>NZ_CP196184.1:4857925-9715851 GCF_051553595.1 Streptomyces sp. HUAS TT11 | reverse complement strand
GTGCGGCTGGCCGTGGCGGCGGACCGGCGGGCCGGGGCGTGCCGAGGCGGCCCGGGGACGTTTCGCGCGCCGGGCCCGCCCGTCCCCCTGGGTGCGGCAGGGGGGTGAGCGCGGTGCGCCGGCATGAGCAGGGGCGTGTGACGGCGCCGGGGCGGCTGGCCGGGCTGTTCCGCCGTCTGGTGCAGGACACCGACACGGCGGTCGGCATGCTGTATGTGCTGTCGCCGCAGGACCAACTCATGCATCTGGCGATCCTGTCCGGGCTTCCCCGCGGGCTTGCCGCTCCGTGGGTGCGGATGGAGGTGAGCGATGCGGTGCCGGTGGCCGAGGCCATACGCGAGCGGCGCCTCATCTGGCTGAGCAGCCCCAAGGAGATGGCCCGGCGCTATCCGCGGATCGGTCTCATCGCCCCCTACGAGGTCCTGGTGGTGGCCGCGCCACTGGAGTGGGACGACGCGGTGCACGGCGGGGTCTGCCTGCTGTGGCCGGCATGGCATCCCCCGCAGCTGAGCGACCGCGAGACAAAGGCGCTGGAGGTGTTTCGCCGGCGGGCGGGACACCTGCTGGGACAGGCCGCCGGGCGCGGCCGTCCACTGCTGCCCCAACCTGAGCCCCTGGTGCTGTCCGCGCGACGTCCCCGCCAGCCGGGCCGGGCCGAGGCCCTGGCCGCCTACGACTTCGCCGAGCGGCTGCCCGTGGGCTGCTGCTCCCTGGACCTGGAGGGAAGGGTCACTTTCCTCAACACCACCGCGGCCGAACTCCTCGGTGTCGGCGCCGCCGATCTGCTGGGCTCGCGCCCCTGGGAGCGGCTGCTGTGGCTGGAGGATCCCGCCCTGGAGGACCAGTACCGGGCGGCGGTGATGAGCAAGCAGTCCACCGCCTTCACCGTGCTCAAACCCCCGGACCAGTGGCTGTCGTTCCAGCTGTGCCCCGCGGCCGACGGCATCAGCGTCAACATCACCCCGCTCCCGCGCGAACAGGCCGCTGCCGAGGCCGAACCGTGCCGCACCGCTCCGGCAGGCCCGCTCGGGGCGTCGGCGCTGTATCACCTCATGTATCTGGCGGCGACGTTGACCCAGGCGGTGAGCGTCCAGGACGTGGTCGACCAGGTCGCCGACCAGCTCATCCCCGCTTTCGAAGCCCAAGGGCTCGTCCTCATGTCGGCCGGGGACGGACGGCTGTGCATCCTCGGCTCACGCGGCTACGACACCGCGTTCCTGGAACGCTTCGAGGGCGATCCCCTGGCCTCCGCCACCCCACCCGCACAGGCCATCCGCACCCAGTCCCCTGCCTTCTTCACCAGCTTCACCGACTTCCAGCGCGCCTACCCCGAGGCACCCCGCTACAAGGACCGCGACGCCTGGGCGTTTTTGCCGCTGATCACCTCCGGTCGCGCCGTCGGTCTTCTCGTCCTGTCCTACGACCGGCCCCGCCCCTTCCCCGTCGCGGAGCGCACCGTGCTCGCCTCCCTGGCCGGACTGATCGCCCAAGCCCTGGACCGGGCCCGCCTCTACGACGCCCAGCACCACCTCGCCCGCACCCTGCAGACCGGCCTGCTGCCGCAGGAACTGCCCGACATCCCCGGCCTCAAGGTCGCCGCCCGCTACCTGCCTGCCGGGCACGGCATGGACATCGGCGGCGACTTCTACGAACTCATCCGCTGCACCCCCACCACCGCGGCCGCCGTCATCGGCGACGTCCAGGGCCACAACGTGCAGGCCGCCGCCCTCATGGGCCAGGTCCGCACCGCCGTCCACGCCCACGCCGCCACCGGCATCTCCCCCAGCGACGTCCTGGCCCGCACCAACCGCCTGCTGACCGACCTCAATCCGGGGCTGTTCACCAGCTGCCTCTACGCCCACATCGACCTGGACCGCCGCCGGGCCCGCCTGGCCACCGCCGGACACCCCCCACCCTTGATCCGGCATCCCGACGGCCGCACCGAAACCCTCCCCATGGCCCCCGGCCTCCTGCTGGGCATCACCCCGGACACCGACTACCCCACCACCACCGTCCCCCTTCCCCCCGGCACCCTCCTCGTCCTCTACACCGACGGCCTGGTCGAAAACCCCGGCGCCGACATCGACGACACCACCACCGACCTCGCACACCACCTCACCCGAGCCGGCCACCACGACGTCGACACACTCGCCGACACACTCCTCGAGCACGGCACCCACGCCGTCCCCTGCACCGACGACATCGCCCTCCTGCTCATCCAGACCTAAAGGGCAGCAAACGGTTCGGCGCGGGCGTGTATCGAAAGTTGATCTTCGATGTGAGCAAAGTCCGTTGCGGGGGGCGCCCGGCGGACGCCTTTCCCACACTGGTGACGTACCGGCGACGGGGGGCACCGACATGGCGACGTGCACAGAACCGGCGCAGGCACCGCTACCGGAGCGGCGGCCGGAGCTGGGCGCGATCCGGATGCCGGTCGTGATCGGGCTGGTCTTGTTCCACTCGGCGCTCGTATGTTCCCGGGCCGCGAGTTCGGCCGACACCGCGCGGGTGCCGTGGGCTGGTCGCCAGGCTATTCACCGGCCTGGGCACGGATGGGGATCTTGATGATGTCAGGGCGTAACGGGAAGGCTAGTGGGGTGCCGCGAGTACGTCCCGGAGTACGTTCTCGAGCGTGACGCTGGCCAGCTCGTCCCTCAGGGTCCTCTCGATGCCCTCGTAGATGCCCTGCATCGCCGGCTGGATGCCGTAACCCACCACGCATCCCTGGTCCGGGGTGGTGCGGTGCATCGCGAACAGCGGGCCGGGTTCCACTGCCTCGTACACGTCGAGCAGGGTCATCGACCCCAGCTCGCGCGCCAGCGACCAGCCCGCGCCCACGCCCCGCCGGGACTCCACGAGCCCGGCCCTGCGCAGCTCGCCGAGCAGCCGCCTGATCACCACAGGATTGGTGTTCGCGCTGGACGCGATCTGCTCGGAGGTGGCGACCTCATGGCCCTGGCGCTGGTAGAGACCGATCCAGGCCAGCGCATGGGCGGCAATGGTCAACCTGCTGTTGGCACTCATGCACCCCTCCTCTCGGTCGCAACGCTCCATGTTACGACAGCTCAGTCGTAACAGCGAAGGTTGCAACATCCTGTCGTAACAATTAACGTTTCGACTATCGGGGAGAGTCAATCAACGAGGTGAGAAGAATGAGCAAGCCACTCACGGGCAAGGTCGCCCTGGTCACCGGGGGGTCGCGCGGACTGGGAGCCGCGACCGTACGACTGCTGGCCGAGCAGGGCGCCGACGTCGCCTTCACCTATGTCAGCTCCGAGAAGCAGGCGCAGGCTGTCGTCGACGAGGTGCACGGCAAGGGAGCGAAGGCCGTCGCCTTCAAGTCCGACCAGGCGGACACGAGTGGGGCGCCGGCGCTGATCGACGACGTGGTCGCGCACTTCGGCGGCCTGGACATCCTCGTCAACAACGCGGCGATCTCCGTGGCTGGCACGGTGGACGACCCGGACGCCGATACCGCCGCACTGGATCGGATGCACGCCACCAACTACCTCGGCGTGATCGCCGTCATCCGGGCCGCCTCCCGAGTGCTGCGCTCGGGCGGCCGCATCATCACGGTGAGTTCGGGACTGGGCTCCCGGGTCGGTGTCCCGGGAGTTGCCGACTACTCGGCGACCAAGTCAGGGATCGAGAGGTACACCATGGGGGTCGCACGGGACCTCGGGCCCCGGAACATCACGGCCAACGTCGTGGAGGCCGGACTGATGGAGGACGGCATGGAAGCGCCGGACCCCGAGACCCTCAAGGCCCTGGTCAGCTCGCTGTCGCTGCAACGCATGGGTCACCCCGAAGAAATCGCTGCGGCGATCGCCTTTCTGGCGAGCCCCGCCGCGTCGTACGTCACCGGCGCCGTGCTGGACGCCCACGGCGGTTACAACGCCTGAACCGGAACCCCTGCCGCACGCCCCGAGGGACATCGCGCCTTGGGAGCGCGCATCGCCAACGACCCGCGCGTGCGCGGACGGCTCCACGTGCGCGAAAGAGGGGGCGCGACCGGTCCTCCGCCAGTCGACCGGCGGAGGACAGGCAGCAAGCACCACCATCGGGCAGTCCAAAGGCCGATGACTGCGCCGTTTTCCAACGGCAGCCGTCTGCCCCTGCCTTCGGCAGTCACTGCGTGCGGGGGTCCGTGATCGGTGTCAGCGGGTTTTGATGTCGCCCGTGCGCCGGTCGGGCCCAGCGGGCAGGGTCCAGTCGGATCTCCCGGCCCTGCCACCGTCGGCGCAGCCAGCGGTCGTGGCTGGCGAGGACGATGGCGCCTGGTCCGGTGCCGAGCGCCTCCTGCAGTTCGTCACACAGGCGCGGCGAGAGGTGGTTCGTGGGCTCGTCGAGCAGCAGCAGGTGGGGCGGGCGGGCCACCAGGAGGGCCAGCGCCAGCCGGCGGCGCTGCCCCACCGACAGCTCCCCGACCTCTCTGTCCAGGTCGGCCCCGTGCATCAGGCCCAGTGAGCCCAGTGGCACTTTCGCCGCCCGTGCCGGACCCACTGCTGCTTCATAGGTGTCGCGGACGGTGCGTGCGGGCCGGTCGAAGACGGTGTCCTGGGTGAGCAGCCCCACCGTCACGTGGCGCCGCCTGCGCATCTCGCCCTGGGCGGGGAGCCGTCCGGCGAGGACGGCGAGCAGCGTCGACTTGCCGGCCCCGTTGTCGCCGGTGACCAGCAGCCGGTCGGTCGCCGCCACTTCCAGGCCGTCCAGTGTCAGCCGGCCCGGCACCCGTATGTCCCGCAGGACCACCAGCGGCCGTGTGCTGTCCTCGGCTCGCCTGGCCAGGTCCCCGGCGGTGAATCGCAAGGGGGGCGGGGGCTCGGTGACCTGGGTGCGCTGCAGTTCCTCCAGCCGTCGGGTGGCGTTGCGCACCCGGCGGGAGATGGAGTTCTGCACCCGGCCGGCCCGGTGGCCGTAGCCCATTTTCTCGTTGTCCACACGGCCCCGGTCCGGGGCGACGCGGTGCGCGGTCACGGCCGCCGACTGGCGCAGTTCTTCCAGTTCCTCCTGCTCCTGGGCGTACCGCCGCTCCCAGCGCCGGCGCTCTGCGTGCTTGGTGGACAGGTAGGCGCTGTAGTTGCCGCCGTAGCGGACGGGTCCGTCCGGTGCCGGGTCGAGGTCGATCAGGTCGGTGCTGACGGCGTCGAGGAACGCCCGGTCGTGGCTGGCGAATACAACGGTGCCGGGCAGGGACCGGATGTGTTCCTCGAGGAAGGCGGCGGCGGTGTCGTCGAGGTGGTTGGTCGGCTCGTCCAGGAGCAGCGCGGGGGGCCGCCGGACCAGCAGCGCGGCCAGGGCGAGTCGGCCGCGCTGCCCGCCGGAGAGCGAGCGAAGGCTCCGGTCGTGGCTCAGGGCGCCCAGGCCGAGGCCGTCCAGGACCAGTGCGGCGCGGCGGTCGGCGTCCCAGGACTGCCGGTCCTGGGCCCCTTCCAGACGTCTGCCGTAGGTGTCGAGGAGTTCCTGGTGGCCGGGGTGGTCCTCGGGGACGCGGGCCAACTCCTCACCGAGCCGGTCCAGTTCGGCGAGGTCCTCACGGGCCTCGCGCAACGCCTCCTCCAGTACGGCGGCAAGCGTCGAGTCCGCGTCGAACGGCATCTCCTGGTGGAGGAAGCCGAGGTCTCGGGGGCGGGTGACGCTGCCCGCGTCGGGTTCGTCGACGCCGGCGAGCAGCCGCAGCAGGGTGGACTTGCCGACGCCGTTCTCCCCGATCAGGCCGATGCGGTGGCCGGGTGAGGCGGTGAGGCAGACGCCGTCGAGGACGCGGCGCCCGCCCAGAGTGCGGACGAGGTCATGGGCGAGCAGAGCGGGTCGGGGCACGGGATACCGTCCTGGCGTGATCGGTGGTCGGCCCGCCGGGCGCAT
Source organism: Streptomyces sp. HUAS TT11 (assembly GCF_051553595.1). Classification (NCBI taxonomy): domain Bacteria; kingdom Bacillati; phylum Actinomycetota; class Actinomycetes; order Kitasatosporales; family Streptomycetaceae; genus Streptomyces; species Streptomyces sp. HUAS TT11. Next base: position 9,709,986 of record NZ_CP196184.1, on the reverse strand, counting down.
CGCCTCGGACGCGGGCCATGTCACACGTCGGCGGCTCACACCGCCGGTGCCCCCGTCTCCTTCAGCACCCCGTCGGCCAGCCGCAGCCGGCGGCTGATCCCGATCTCGGCGAGGAACCGCTCGTCGTGGCTGACCACCATGAAGGCGCCCCGGTAGGAGTTGAGCGCGCTCTCCAGCTGGCCCGCGCTGACCAGGTCGAGGTTGTTGGTGGGCTCATCAAGCAGCAGCAGATGCGGGGCCGGCTCCGCGCACAGCACACAGGCCAGGGTGGCGCGCAGCCGCTCTCCGCCGGAGAGCACACCGACGGGCAGGTGGGCCCGCGCGCCCCGGAAGAGGAACCGGGCGAGCAGGTTCATCCGCTCCGCCTCGGGCCGCTCGGGTGCGAACGCGGCGAAGTTCTGTGCCACGGTGCGGTCCAGGTCCAGCAGGTCCAGGCGCTGCGACAGGTAGGCGATCCGGCCGTCGTTGCGCGTGATCTGCCCGCCCTCGGGGGCGAGAGCGCCGGTGACCAGCCGCATCAACGTGGTCTTGCCGGCGCCGTTGGGCCCGGTCAGGGCGATGCGCTCGGGGCCCCGGATACTCAACTCGACGCCGCCCGCCGCGAACACGTCCTTGTCGCCGAGGCGGACCTGCATGCCCCGGCCGAGGAACAGGTTGCGGCCGGCGGGCACCTGGGTACCGGGCAGCTCCAGCGTGAGCCGCTGCTCCTCGCGCAGGGCCCGCCCGGCCTCCTCCAGGCGGGCCTTGGCATCGCTGACCCGCGCGGCGTGCATCGTGCCGGACCTGCCCGCGGCCTCCTGCGCGCCGCGCTTCATGGTGCCGGCGAAGATCTTCGGCAGACCGGCGTTCTTCAGGTTCTTCGCGGCATTGCTCGCCCGGCGCTCGGCGCGCTCACGGGCCTGCTGCAACTCCCGCTTCTCCCGCTTCAGTTCCTGCTCGGCGGTGCGGACGTTCTTCTCGGCGACCTCCTGCTCGGCGCGCACAGCCTCCTCGTACTCGGTGAAGTCGCCCCCGTACAGGCGTAGTTCGTCGCTGCCGAGTTCGGCGATGCGTTCCATGCGGTCCAGCAGCGCACGGTCGTGGCTGACCAGGAGCAGACAGCCGTTGAAATCCGACAGCACGTCGTAGAGCTTGTGCCGGGCCTTGAGGTCGAGGTTGTTGGTCGGCTCGTCGAGCAGAAGGACGTCCGGACGCGTGAGCAACTGGGCGGCGAGGCCGAGGGAGACCACCTGGCCGCCGCTGAGCGTGCTCAGGCTGCGGTCCAAGGTGAGTTCGGCCAGGCCCAGACGGTCGAGCTGGGCGCGGGTGCGCTCCTCGATGTCCCAGTCGTCACCGATGGCGGCGAAGTGCTTCTCGTCGACGTCCCCCGACTCCACGGCGTCCAGAGCACGGATCACCGCGGCGACGCCGAGGACTTCGGCCACGGTGAGGTCGCCGGTCAGGGGCAGGGCCTGCGGGAGGTAACCGAGCGCACCGTTCACCGACACCGAGCCGGCGGCGGGCTTCAACTCACCGGCGATCAGCTTGAGCAAGGTGCTTTTGCCGGAGCCGTTGGGCGCGACCAGGCCCGTACGGCCGGGGGGCAGGGAGAAGGACAGGTCGTGGAAGACGGGGGTGTCGTCGGGCCAGGCGAAGGAAACGTTCGAGCAGACGACGGCGGCGTCGGACATGAAAATGACCTCGAAGGTACTGAGGGCAGGGCTAGACCTCTGCCCTGGGCAGACGTGGAAGAAGGAGGTGCGACGAAACGGACCACCTCGGCAGCAGCGCTTCCGAGCGCCGGCCGGTGGCCGTCAGATCCGGATCTCACCCGGAGATGTCGTCTTCACCCACCACGTCTGTGACTCCTCGCTGTACGTCCAGGTCGCCCACCAGCATAGCGACCCGTTCTCCTCTCCCTTCTCCTCTCTCCCCGTCGCCCCTTTCCGTTCTCCCCGTCGCCCCTTTCGGTCGCCCCTTTCCGTGATCGCGACCGGCGGTCCTGCTGCCGGCGCACCTGAACCGCTGGTGACGGAATCGCTCACCGCTGCGGCGCAGCGGATGGAGAGTGCACGCCTGAGGCAAAGCCGGTCCGCGCACCGGGCGCACTCCTACACCGGGAAGCGCACCCCGGTCAGCTCCTGCGAGATCTGCCACAGCCGATGCTGCGCCGCCTCGTCACAGGACTGCGCGTTCGACGTCACCGCCTTCGGGTGCCCCTTGCTCTGAAGGAAGCCGCCGGGGCCGTAGTACTGCCCGCCTTCGACCGCCGGGTCACTCGCCGCACGCAGGATCGGCCACGCACCGCGGTCGGGGCTCTGGATCAGCAGCGGCCGTACCAGGCCGGCGAACAGGGCCCGCCCCAGACGGCTGCGGTCGGCGGTGGTGCGCCGGGACCCCCCGGTGTCGGCGCCGCCGGGATGGGCGGCCACCGCGATGGTGGCAGCGCGTTGCGCGAGCCGCCGCTGCAAGGCGTAGGTGAACATCACATTGGCCCGCTTGGAGTGCGCGTAGGCCGCGGTGGGGTTGTAGGGGCGCGTGGTCCAGTTGACGTCGCCCAGGTCCATGGGGCCGCCCTGGCGGTGGCCCATGCTGCTGACGGTCACGATCCGGGATCCCGGCACCTCGAGCATCCGCTCGAGCAGGAGCCCGGTGAGGGCGAAGTGCCCGAGATGGTTGGTGCCGAAGTGCAGCTCGAATCCGTCGGCCGTGCGCCGGAGCTGCTTGGCGTACATGATCCCGGCGTTGTTGATCAGCAAGTCGATGCGCAGGCCCGCGGCGCCGAGGGCCTCGGCCGCGGCGCGTACGGACCGCAGGGAAGACAGGTCAAGGCTCTGCACGGTGATCCGGGCCCCGGGAACGGCCGCGGCCAACCGCTCCTTGGCCTGTGCGCCCCTCGCGGTGTCCCGCACCGCCAGCACGACGTGTGCGCCCTGCCGGGCCAGCACCAGCGCGGTCTCGAAGCCGATGCCGGTGTTGGCCCCTGTGATCACAGCGGTCCGGCCGCTCTGGTCGGGGACCTGCTGGGCGGTCCATTGCTCATGGGCGGATCGGGACATGGCTCCTCCGGACGGGCCGATCGGACGCGGGACAGGGCAGGGCATCGCACCACCCCATGGTGAATGACATTCACCTCGTGGTGAATAGTGTTAACCTAAGGGGCGTGACAGTCAAACGACGCCCCAGCGGGCAGCATCACGGCGATCTGCGCAACGCCCTCGAGCAAGCCGCCCTCACGCTCGTGCAGGAGCGCGGGCCGCACGGTTTCACGCTCGCCGAGGCGTGCCGCCGGGCAGGGGTCAGCGTGTCGGCTCCGTACAAGCACTTCGCCGACCGCGAGGCCCTGCTGGCGTCGCTGGCCCTGAAGGGCTACGAGGAGCAGTACCGCCGCTACCGGGCCGCGGTCGCCGGCAGCGCGGACGTGGCCGAGCAGATGGCCGCCTTCGCCGCCGCGTATGTGACGTTCGCGGCCGAGGAACGCGCCCTGTTCGACATCACCTTCCTGGCGGGACTCGACAAGAGCCGCCATCCCGAACTCGCCGCAGCGGGCAAAAACCTCTTCGACATGCTGGTCCCCATCGCCGGACGGGTCACCCCCGACCAGGACACGGCACTCGATCTGCTCACGCGCATCGCGGCCGCGGCACACGGCCTGGCCCTCTTCCTGCAGCAGGGCATGCTCCCCGCCGGCCGCGACCACCTGACGCACGCCACGGACCAGGCGGCCCACTGCGCCCGCGCCCTCGTGGCCCAGCAGACACACACCGCCCACTGACCCCCGAGCCGCCAAGGAGACCGCCGTGCACGCCTCGTACGCCGGCTACGACCACACCGTCGAGCGCATCGCCCACGGCAGATACATGAGCCTGACCACGTTCCGCAGGGACGGACGCCCGGTCGCCACCCCGGTCGGCTGCCTCGTCTCGGGCGGGACGCTCTACGTCCTGACACCGCCGGACACCGGCAAGGTCAAGCGGATCCGCAACAACAGCCGGGTCACCATCGCCCCGTGCACCATGCACGGGACCGTCCCGCCCCATGCGCCGGTCGCGCAGGCGAGTGCCCGGCTGCTCGACGAGGAACAGACCCGACACGTTCAGGATCTGATGGCGCGCCGATTCGCCGTCTTCCGCCTCATACGCCTGGCCGACCGGCTCCTGCGCCGGCGACGCCCGCTCCTGGCCATCGCCGTGACCGCATGACGGTCAGCGCGATGAGGGGGCGCCGGGCCGGATCCGCAGCGCCGTCTCCGCGCCGACATCCGCGCCGGGGCTTCACACCCACACGCCACCTTCCCTGACCACGCCGCCCACACCGTCCCGTCCCCTGTACCGACGGCATCGCATTCCTGCTTGTCCGCACCTGGGCAGTTTCATTTGGGTCAGCCGGTCGTTGTGCGGGTGTGCCGTTGACTCACGCGCCATGGGCGCGGATCGAGCCGCTCCTTTCGAACCGGACACCCGAGCGCGTGGCCGCCGGTGAGTTCAGCGGGAGGCGTTCAACGCGGTCAGCCTTCACGCTCCCACCTGCAAGGCAACGGATTCAACCTGCCGCAGGAGGACGGCTACGGGCGGGAGCGACCCCCACCGGTTGCGAATCCGCCCGGCCCGGCCGCGACCCCCGCTTGCGCCCGCACCGGACAGAGCCCCTGCCGCACACTCCCCCTGCCGGGCGCGGCCGTGGACCACACACCGCCGCACACCCGCCGGGCATGCCAACTCCCGCCGAACGCTGTTGTCATATGCCGTGCCGTGGACTGCCGTACCACTCAAGGGGCACATGTGCGCCCCGATTCACTCCCGTGCCAACAGGGACGCCCGCGCCCGTCCGTGCGGGCATCTCCCCGCCGCGGGCGCCGGGTCAACGGGCCGCCCGGCGGCCACTGATGTTCCGCACATATGGCACCACCAGCGACAACACCGGCTAAAGTGCGGTGGCAGCACCCTGACGCATGCGTGCCTATCCGACTCTCACCAACGCACCGGACGCCGGTCGCGTGCCCGGCCCTGAAGCTCAACTCGAGCCACAGGTGTCACTCAAGTGAAACAACAGGCTCTACTCACCCGTACTATCTCTCATCCGGGCTGTTCGCAGCAGTTACTATCGCTGACCTTTGGGCAGCAGCCCCGAAACGCACAAGCGCAGGGCTCACGTTTGCGCCCGCGCTCCACAGGACCGGCTCATGTGGCCGGCACAACGGAAAGGCCCGACACCATGTCGCAGAGCACCACTGCCGCCGCCGGACTGTCATCGCAGTACGCCGCACAGGTCACCAGCGACCTCGAGCGCAACGTCAAGGAGCAGGAGCGCATCAGCACGGACATCGCCGCGCTGCAGCAGGAGTTGGCCTCCCTGCAGACCGACCACTCCGTGCTGGTCAACGTGCAGCAGGCGCTGGGCATCACGTCGGCCCCCGTCCAGCCCGCGGTTACGCCGGAGGCCACCACCGTGCCCGCCCCCCGTGAGAAGGCCTCCGCCGAGCCCGGCACCGGCAAGCGGGCACGGGCGAAGAAGACCGACGCCCCGGACACCGACAAGAAGCCGGCCGCCCAGAAGCCCGCGGCCAAGGCTGCACCCAAGGCTGCGGCCAAGTCCGCTGCCAAGGCTGCGACCAAGACCGGGTCCAAGACTGCGGGCAAGGTGGAGACCGCGAAGGCGGCCCTGCCCACCCTGGTCGAGCTCATCCGCCGGCACCTGACCGAGCAGAGCGAACCGCGCTCCGCCGCCGAGGTGACCACCGCACTCGACCAGGCCCACCCCGAGCGCGGCATCAAGACCACCGTCGTGCGCACCACCCTGGAGAACCTCGTGGCCCGCACCCAGGCCCACCGCACCAAGCAGGGCAGCTCCGTCTACTACACCGCCCCCACCGAGCAGGACACCGCACCCAAGGCGGACGAGGCGCAGGCCGAAGCGTCGAAGTAACCCTCGCACCGGGCGGCATGCTGCCGCTTCGGCGGCAGCCTGCCCGACCGCACCCACCACTGGGACGCTGCGTATCGGACGTCGTGGACGCTGTGCATCGCACGCCGGCCGGCAGGTGTCCGGGCGTGAGCGTCGTGGAGCGTCCGGTGCCCGGCAGCCTGCACAAACCGTTTCGGGCGGATGGTCCCGGCGCCGCCGATGCACCCGCACGGCGGCGGCCTGCGCCGGCATGAAGACCGTCAGATGCCGACCTCCCGCTGCACCGTCCAAGACACCGACACCGGCCGACGACATCGCTCCCAGCACGGGCCGGCGGACCACAAGCGCTTACGCGGCACGCGCAATCCGTTCGCCGGCCGCGCACGGCCGTTCCACCGGTACGGCGGCAGAGCCGAGACTCGTGGCCATGAAGCTTCTCGTGATCGGTGGATCGGTGTTCGTCGTGCGGGCCTTCGCAGCGGAGGGACTGCGCCGCGGCTGGGAGGTGACCGTCTTCAACCGGGGCCAAACCCAGGCCGACCTGCCCGGCGTCCGCGCCCTGCGCGGGGACCGGACCGACGAGGCGGATCTCGCCGCGCTGGCCGCGGCCGGGCCCTACGACGCAGTGGTCGACGTCTGCGGGTATGTGCCTCGCGAGGTGGCGAAGTCGGCTGCCGCGCTGGCCGAGCACGCCGGCGCCTACCTGTTCGTCTCCACCATCAACGTCTATCCCGGCTTCCCCGCCCTGCCGACCGACGAGTCCTCCCCCCGCCACGGTGGCACCGCCGATGCCGGGCCGGAGGGCGGCGACTACGGCTGGCTGAAGGACGGCTGCGAGAAGGCGGTCCGGCGGGCCTTCCCCGGAAGGGTCGTGGTGCTCCAACCAGGCCTGATCGTCGGGCCGCATGACCGTGCCCGGCGCACCACGGCCTGGCTGCGCCGCGCGGCACGCGGCGGGCCGATGGCCGTCCCTGGTACGCCGGACCGGCCGCTGCGGGTCATCGACGTGCGCGACCTCGCCGCCTTCGGCCTCGGCCTGCTGACCGGCGCACCGAAGGACGATGCCGAGGACTACCTGGTGCCCGGTGCACCGGACAACGGAAACTGGGGCGACTACCTGGATGCCTGCGTCGCCGCCACCGCAGGCCGGGCCGAGCTCGTCTACATCGATGACCAGCTCTTCGTCGACCACGAGGTCGAGCCGTGGACGGAGCTTCCGCTCTGGTTGCCGCCGGACCCGCAATTCGCGGCCGCCTGGACGACTTCGTGCGCGAAGGCTCTGGCCGCCGGCCTGCACTGCCGCCCGATCGCGGACTCGATACGCGACACGGCCGCCTGGCTGTTCGCGCCCGGCGGTGAACAGGAAGCCTTCGAGGATTACCGGCACTTCGGCGCGTGGACGCCGTTCCTGTCGGCCGAGAAGGAGCAGGCGATTCTCGCCGCCCACGCAGCCAAGCAGCCTCAGACCGAATAAGCGCCCCTACGGCTGCGCTTGTTCGGGCCCGCGGTGCCGCACCGGGAACGCCCATCGAGACAAGGCGCAAGCGCCGCCGTGCTGCCCCACCGCCTCCGACCCCGCGTGGCCAGATGCCGCCACATCACCACCCGAGCGACACCGCGACGATCAAGACCACCCTCGTGCGCACCACCTCGCAGAACCTCGTGGCCCGCACCCAGGCCCACCGCACCGAGCAGGGCAGCTCCGTCCACTACACCGCCCCACCGAGCAGGACACCACACGCCAGACGGACGAGGCACAGACCGAAGAGTCGCAGGAACCAGCGCGCCGGTCGGACGCTCGCGCTCACCGCGATCTTGTTCGTGGCCACCTCCGGGTGCACAGGGCGGCTGAACCTTACGAGACAGTCGCGGTACCACTGGTACCATTAGTGCCATGTCGGATGCCAAGGCCATGAACCTGCGCTTCCCCGACCCTGAGAAGCGGGCGACTATTGCCGCGGCCGCGAAGCAGGAGGGGGTCAGCATGCAGGAGTACATCCTCTCCGCCGCCTACGCGCGGGCGACCGCCGTCGAGCAGCGGTTCCTGGAAGGGTTCAAGGAGTCGAAGGCCCGCAGCGGCGCGGCCTTCGCCGCTGAACCCAGCAGCATGGATCCCAGCGAGGAACAGCGGGCAGCCGAACAGCAGGCACGGCAGGAGATCGAGAGCCACGGGCAAGGGCACGCCGCGTGACCGACCCCGGCCCCCACCCGCTCGACGTCGCGTTCCTGCTGCACGCCGCCGAACTCCTGGACGGTGACCCCCAGGTCGACGACTACGGCCCGCTCTACGCCGCGGTCGCCCGGGTCAACGCACGGGCCATGGAACGCGACATCTACGGGTCCCCGTACCTCAAGGCAGCCGCGCTGCTGCAGACCCTGGCGAAGCTGCCGTGTCTGGAGCACTCGGGCGAGGCCTTCGCCTGGCACGCCACAGAGGCCTATCTGATCCTCAACGAGCACCGGATCGCGTATCCGCCCAAGGCAGCCGTCGTACTCGTACGGGACGCCGCTTCCGGGGCCCTCGGAGTGGCACGGATCGCCCAGCAGTTGCGCGCCTGGGCCGCCAACTGACCGCCCTCGAAGGGGCACGATCACCGGGAAACACACTTCCGGATTGCTGTCGCCCGCCCGGGCCACCGGCCTGCTGCTCCTCGACATCATCGAAGGACCCGGCCCATGCCGTGATGGACACCGCCCGCTCCGGCGGCGAGAATAACCGTCCACCACACATCAAGACTTCTGCCCGGTGATGGAGTCGGTGCGGGGCGCGTGTCCCCTCTCCGCACCAGCACTGGACGGTTCCAGGCGGCGACACGGGTCGGTACATTCGGGCACCGACGACCCGGGCGGGCCGTCCCGCCGGGCAGCGAAAGGGACTCGCCGTGCCCACGGCGAACTACCGCCCGCTGCTGCGGACCCCGGGCGCCGCAGCCTTCTTCCTGCCCGCATCGCTCGGACGCGTCGGCGTCGCGATGACCGGCCTCAGCCTCGTCTGGCTCGTGCACAGCCGCACCGGCAGCTTCCTCGCGGCCGGCCTGGTCAGCGCGGCGTTCGCGGTCGCCGAAGCGCTCGGGGCGCCGCAACTGGCCCGGCTCGCGGACCGGTTCGGGCAGAGCCGCATCCTGCCGCCCGCACTGCTCGCCCACGCCCTTGCAGTCGCTGTCCTCGCCTGTCTGGTCGCCGCCGGTGCCTGCGACGTGCTGCTGGCCCTGGGCGGTGCACTGGCCGGGGCCGGCGTCCCCCAGCTCGGCGCGATGTCCGCCACGCGCTGGGCGGCACTGCTGCGTCCCGGCCGGGCGGCGGAACTGCCCACCGCGTTCGCGCTGGAGTCCGTCAGCAACGCGGTCGCCTACCTCGTGGGCCCTGCGCTGGTCAGCGCACTGGCCGCGGCCGGACATCCCATGGCCGGCACGGTGCTGGCCGTCTCCTTGTCGGTGGCCGGCGGCCTGCTCCTCGCCGCCCAGCGCGGCAGCGCGCCCGCACCGGCCGCCCGCAGCGCCCCGCACAGCAGGAGCCGGTCGCTGCTGCGCGGCGACGTCTTCGTACTGATGGGCCTCAATCTCGCCATCGGGGTCTACTTCGGTGCCCTGCAGGTGTCGGTGACCGCGTTCGTGGTGGAGCACCGCGCACCGGGCGCCGCCGCCCCGATCTTCGCCGTCTCCAATTGCAGCGGCCTGCTGGCCGGATGGCTGTACGGGCTGCGCCGGTGGCGTGCCGCGCCGCCGGTGCAACTGCTGCTCACCACCGGCGCCTTGATGCTCGGCACCTGTCTGCTGCTCACGGCCGGCTCACCGTTCGGGCTCGGATGGGTCGCGGTGCTGACCGGCGCCACGATCCCGCCCCTTCTGGCGCTCTTGTCCCAGCTCACCGAGTCGACCGTCCATCCGTCGGTCCTGACCCAGGCGTTCTCCTGGCTCGGCTCCGCCAGTGCGGCGGGCTCGGCCGCCGCGGCGGCCGTCTCCGGCTGGGCGATCGACGCCCTCGGGTCACGCGGCGGCTTCGCGGTCACCGCCGCGGCGGCCACCGCGATGACCCTCCAAAGCCTCGCCGGCCTGCGCCTGCTGCACCCGCCGACGGGCCGGTCGACACGAACGCAGCCGACACCGCAGGCCCGATGGCGGTCACGAACACGGAACTCGAGCCGGTGACCGGCCTTAACGCCCCGCCCGGTCAAGACGCCCGACGGCTTCTGAGCCTGAAGAGGCCGCGCCCTCACCGCAGTACCGCGGAAACGGCCCGCGACCAGCCGCCGCGCCCACAGGGCAGCTCAAGCCGCCTCGGGCCGCCCGGCGTGCAGGCCCGCGGCGGGCCCGTGCACGTCCTCGAACAAGAAGGTCTCGTCCTCTTCGTAGTCCGGGGCCTGGAAGGGGTTCGTTGCCGCGGGCGGCGGCGCCGCGGTGGAGCAGCGCGGTTGCTCTTCCAGGGCGGAAAACAGCGACGTCAGGTCGATGAGCGGTCTCTCTTTCGGTACAGGCCCGCCAAAACAGGGGGGCCTGGCGTGCCGTGACCGGGCACAGCGGTCCTACAGCTTGGTCATCTTGGCGTACGGGCTCACGATCCGCACATGCTCCGAACCGAAATTCACGAGCACCGCGGTTCCGTCCTCGATGCCGATCACCCGGCCGAGACCGTACACGTCGTGGGTGACCTGGTCGCCCACGGCGAAGTACTTCGGAGCCGGTGCGACCGGGGCCTTGAAGGGGCTGGTAGGCAAATGACGCTTAGGGGCAGCAGGCTTTGTCATCGCCCCTAGTATGCACCCGTGCGAAGTACCCGTGTTGACGCCGGAGGCGGCAACAGCCGCTGATCGGGCCCCACTGCGGCAGAAGCCGGGGCCGACGGACGGGCGAGTCGGGCGGTTCAGCCGCACCAAAGGCCGAACCCCCCGTACCCTTCATGGTGTCTACGGCGTCACATAGCGGGCGCCAAACCCTGGAGGCAATACCCCGTGCTGATTGCTCAGCGTCCCTCGTTGACCGAAGAAGTCGTCGACGAATTCCGCTCCCGGTTCGTGATCGAGCCGCTGGAGCCGGGCTTCGGCTACACCCTCGGCAACTCCCTGCGCCGTACCCTGCTGTCGTCGATCCCCGGTGCCGCTGTCACCAGCGTCCGCATCGACGGCGTCCTGCACGAGTTCACCACCGTGCCCGGCGTCAAGCAGGACGTCACCGATCTGATCCTCAACATCAAGCAGCTGGTCGTCTCCTCGGAGCACGACGAGCCGGTCGTGATGTACCTGCGCAAGCAGGGCCCGGGTCTGGTCACCGCCGCCGACATCGCGCCCCCGGCCGGTGTCGAGGTGCACAACCCCGACCTCGTCCTCGCCACGCTCAACGGCAAGGGCAAGCTGGAGATGGAGCTGACCGTGGAGCGCGGTCGCGGCTATGTCTCCGCCGTGCAGAACAAGCAGGTGGGCCAGGAGATCGGCCGTATCCCGGTCGACTCCATCTACAGCCCCGTGCTGAAGGTCACCTACAAGGTCGAGGCGACCCGTGTCGAGCAGCGCACCGACTTCGACAAGCTGATCGTCGACGTCGAGACCAAGCAGGCCATGCGGCCGCGCGACGCGATGGCGTCGGCCGGCAAGACCCTGGTCGAGCTGTTCGGTCTGGCGCGTGAGCTGAACATCGAGGCCGAGGGCATCGACATGGGTCCGTCCCCGACGGACGCCGCGCTCGCCGCCGATCTGGCGCTTCCGATCGAGGAGCTGGAGCTCACGGTCCGCTCCTACAACTGCCTCAAGCGCGAGGGCGTCCACTCCGTGGGTGAGCTCGTGGCGCGTTCCGAGGCGGACCTGCTGGACATCCGCAACTTCGGTGCGAAGTCCATCGACGAGGTCAAGGCGAAGCTGGTCGGCCTGGGCCTGGCCCTGAAGGACAGCCCGCCCGGATTCGACCCGATCGCCGCCGCCTTCGACGCGGACCAGGACGCGAGCACAGGGTTCGTGGAGACCGAGCAGTACTGACCTACGGGCGTCGGGTCGCGGAAAGCCGGCAGCACCGGCCGACCGCACCCGGCCCCCCAAGGGCCGACCGGCAAAAGGGCAGACGCCCGAGTCCTTGGAGCCTGATCAGGACGGCGAGGGCGTCCGCCCTCCCTCTCCCCCACCGGGCGGCTGATAACGCGTCGTGATCCGCTGTGCCCATGTGCGCCTCAAAGTACGTAGCGATGCATATGGGCCGATCATGCAACTGGGCCCGCGCGGAGGATCGGCTCGCTACCTCGCGCGGTGAGCAGAGTGAGACTTGTCCATCGGCTCCAAGTGCGAGTATGTCTTCCCCCGTGACTCAGCGCAGACTTCGCCAACTCCGGTTACCCGCACGCCTGACAGCAGCAATAGTGCTGGCGCCACTTGCTCTGACAGCGTGCGGGAGCCATGGCGGCACACAAGCCGATACCCCCGCCGCACGCCGGTCGACGGCCCTGCCACCGTCGACGGCTGCGGACCCGTCGGCGGTGGCCGCACCCCACCGGACAGGGCAAGTCGACGAGCCCTCACCCCGATCGACGGACGCCGACGACGCGTTCGCCGCTGCAGGGCGTGAGGCCGACGAACAACGCGCCGCCGCAGCCGCCGACGGAGACCCGGTCGCCCCCAAGGACACCCACATCCCGGCCCCCGACGAGTACGGCTTCGGGAAGCCGGCCGCCACCGCGCAACACGGTGAAGTCGTCGCCTACACGCCGCGCCGGGAGTCCGGCGGCCTGATCGTCCCCCTCACCATCCACAACGCAAGTGACGACCGCGTCACCTACCGCGTCAAGATCACGGCAGTCGGGGGAAACCAGGACTCCCCTGTCACGGTCACGAGCCGAGCAGACAACGTCTTCCCCAAAACCACGTGGCCGACCGAGGTCGATATCACGGCAGCAGGCGCCGACACCAGCCCCGCCGACCTGCGGATCAGTCTGGAAGTGGTACGGGACGCCTACCCCTTCGGCGACTCCCACTGACTTCCCCGCCCGGTCCACCCCGCCCCGTCCTGTTCACCGGCCCGGTGCCGCAAGCAACGTTCGCCTCCCGGAACGCCGACTGATGGTCGGCCAGAGGCGTACACCCGTCGCCGGCAAGGACCTGTGACGGGCCGTACCCGCACAGGGTGCCGGGGTGTTCAATCGGCTTGAGGTCACTGCGTTGCCGCCGGGCCCCCGATGGGCTGCCCGGTTGCAGGTCCGGATCGACGGCGAGGAAGGGTGGCACAGGCGGTCGGAGAGGGCGGCCGCGGCCCGTTTGCGCAGGAGGTGCTGCCCGCCGACGGCCGCGGTCCCCTCTGGGCGACCGGCGAGGGGCGACGTGTGGTGCTGGGCGAGCCGGAGTGCACGGGTGGATGCTGTGGCTACCTGTCCGTGTTCGTACAGCGTCGTGGCCAGATCGTGGAGTGGTCCGACTGGGAAGGGCCCTTCGACCAGGTGCGGCCCCCGCGTTCCATTTCGGCGCTGATCAGTACGACGCCGAACGGACCCGCGTACTGGCAGATCGGCGGCGGCAGGTCTGGAGGGAGCGATCGAAGCGCGTCGCACGGCCCCCCCTGCGCGCCGCCGAGGTTCCCCGAACAGGGGGCACGGCGGCCCGGCGGGATCATGTAACGGATTCGCTGCAGCCCAAAGACCGCTGGGGTTTCGGGTCGGATCCGAGGCGTAGCGTGCGCGCTCGTGGATGAATTGATCTTCAGAGTGAAGGACCGGCACCGCCCGCCCTGGCGGCAACTTGTGCCCCTGTACCTCATGTGCGTCCTTCCAGGGGTCTTCTTCTTCCGCGTCGTCGACACGGTGACCGCCTCCTGCGTGTGCGGCGCGTTCCTCGTGCTCTGGGGTGTGAGCTTCTTCCTCGTGCGCCGCAGTGGGACCGCGGTCGGGGCCGAGGGCATCACCATCAGCTGGGGTGTGGGACGTGGTCGTACCCACCCCTGGGATCAGATCCGGTGGGTCGACGTACGCGAGACCCGGACCAATTCGGGGACGGTACGCACGGCCCGGATCACCCTCGCAGGCGGGCGGCGCCGCTCACTGCCGGCCCTCAGCCACGGCAATCTGTATCCCCTCCCCGACTTCGACACCGATGTCCGGCGAGTCATCAACTGGTGGGAGCTGAGCACCGATCCGGCGATGCGGATCCAGCCGCCGAGGCGGACGCGGGACCGGCTGACGCCGCACGCGCTCGGCGTCATCCTCGGGCTCGTCATCACGGCCGTCATCGTGATCGTCGTCCTGGCGCAGAACTAGGCGGTTTCGTTCGGATCGTGAAGAATTGGCTGTCTGTAGGCCAGGCCGATCGGGGCGAGGTGTGAACGAGCAGGGGGTCGGATGGCGCTGGTCATCGAGCTTCGGCGCGGGGTCTCGGCTTCGCGGACTAAACGAAAGGCAGGGCCGCACCTCACGACGGGCACGCTGGAACGGATAGTCGTGGATGACGAGTTCTGGACGGCCCTCGAGAGACTGGGACGGCACCGGCTCCCCACCCTGGCCGACGTCGATCCCTACGGGGACACCACGCTGCACGGTGAGGCAGTGGAGCGGATGGTGCGGGAGTTGGAAGGTTCACATCGTGCTCGGCTGAGGGGTGCCGAGCACGAGGCCATCGCGACGCTGCTGGCCTGGGCCTTGCGCTGCCGCGCGGACAGAGACCTGCGGATTGCGTTCTCGGGCGATTAGCCCGCCACTCTCTGATCCTCTGATCGCTGGTCCGGGTGGGTTGTTGACTGACGGGCAGTGGGCGCGGATTGAGCCGCTGCTCCAGGACTGCACCTGGAAACGGGGTGGCCGCTGAGTGATTGTCAATCCTGTGGATCATTGTCTGCGCCAGCGATGTTCGGGTGGGTGCCCCGCGTGTCGACGAGCGCGGTTCGTTTGTGACACTCGTCCTCATGACCAGCAGCAACGCCCTTGGCTTCATACAGATCGTCGACCCGGACGAGATCACTGACGAGCTGAAGCAGACCCTCGTGGACTGCTGGATCGAGGTGAGCAATGCGGGCGGGGCGGCCGGGTTCCCCTTTCCGCCGGTGGATGCCGCCGAGGTCACCGCCGCCCTTGACCGCATCATCGAGAACCTGGCTCCACCGACCAGCCGCCTTCTGATCGCCCTGGCCGATGGCACCGTCGCGGGCTGGCTGAACATCCGCCGCGATCCCCACCCGCCCGTCGCGCACTGGGGCACGATTCACCACGTGCAGACCCGGCTCGGCGTGCGGGGCCAGGGGATCGGCACGGCATTGATGCGCCGGGTCCGTGAGGTCGCCCGCGATGAGATGGGCCTGGAGCAACTGCACCTTGCCGCACGCGGTGGTGTCGGTCTCGAAGAGTTCTATGGCCGGCTCGGCTGGAAGGAGATCGGCCGGTGGCCCGGCGCTCTGCGGCTGGCCGCCGATGGCGATCGCGACGAGGTCCTCATGATGTTGTCGCCTTTGTGACACCAGCACCCTCGGGTGACATCGTGCTGCACGTCTTTCGGTCAGGCCGGCAGTCGAAGACAGCGGCAGCCAAACGGGAGCGATGATCGCTGCTCGCGCCGCTGGAGGAGGTCGAACGCAGGGGCCAGGAGCAGTAGAAGCGCAGCGGCTCCGTTCGTGACCTCCAGGACGTCGATCGGAGCGTGTTGTGACAGTCTGCTCGCGTGGACGACTTTGCTGGTACCCAGGCCCCGGGCTGTCGTTTGATCGACCCGGCCGAGTCGGTCGCGGAACTCGAACGGGTGCTGCCCGGCCTGGTGGCCCACCGTCTGCCGACACCGGTGCGTGTCGATTGGCCTCGTCTGGAGGGCCTGTTGGGGACGGCCCTGCCCGCCGACTACAAGCTCCTCTGCGAGCTGTACCCGACGTTCGAGCTGAGTGACTTCATGCGCGTTGGCGGCCCGGCGCCAGGCGCCGAGGCAGGATGGGTCCAAGACACCCACGAAGAGTTGGAAATCGTCGCCGAGTGGTGCGAGGACGCCGACTTGGCCGCCCCGATGCATCCTTACCCCGCGCCGGGCGGGCTGCTTCCCTGGGCCACCTCCAACCAGGGGGACTTCTTCTTGTGGACCACCCTCCCCGCCGGGCCGCAGGAATGGATGGTCACCGTCGCCTCGCGCAACGGTGCGTGGTGGCACTACACCGGTGGAGCGGTTCAGTTCCTGGCTGATCTGGTGAGCGGTGTCCTGGAGCACTGGGCACTGCCGGCAGTGCGACCTGAGATCACCTGGGTCCATCGACCGGGCGGCGGTGGCAGATGAGGACCGCAGCAATGCCGGAAGGAAATCAGGCGTAGCACCGCCGCAGTCGGCATCTCCCCCCCCCGACCGCACTGCCCTGATCCGCCTGATCGGCGTGGTGTAAACGGCCCCCGGGACGGCTCAGGAGAGCGCTCGGCTCGCCATCGTGCCTGCGCGGCGCGGCAGCCTCGATGAGGGCTTGGGTGCTGTCTTCGTGCCCACTCGGCACCGGTCGGCTGTGGTCGGTATTCCGCGGCAGTTGCACGGGACTGTTTATGACGGCGGGCTCTGGTTACAGGCTCGGACGGGGCTGCGGCCACCAGGGGCGAGATGCGGAATTTCCCCAGTGCGGAAGGAGCTCCCATGACTGCAGTGCCCAGCGTGCGACGCGCCGACGACTGCGGGGCGTGGGCAGTGGTGATCCTTACCGGTGAGGTGGACCTGGCCCTGGTACCGGCGCTACGGGAAATCGTCGACGCACTCATAGCCGACCGTCGCGCGCGCATGGTGCTGGACCTGCAACGCGTGTCGTTCATGGATTCGTCCGCTCTGGGCGTGCTGGTGTACGCCATGCGGCGGGCCGATGCGCTGGGCGGCGCGCTGCGGCTGGCGGGCCCGTGCGAGAAGGTGCGGCGCATGTTGGAGCTGACGGGGCTGGACACCGTGGTCGGGGTTTTCGCCGGCGTCCCGGCGGCGTGTGATCGCCCGGGTCTGTGAAGGCGGATGAGAGGGCTTGCTGGAACACAGCAGGATGCGGGCACAATGCACAGAGTGAAGAGCGGGCCGAGAGAAGACGACGCTATGGGCGTCGGCGTGGACGAAGCGTTGATGTCGGTGTTGTTCGCCGCGGCGGACGCCGGTCTGTATGCCGTCGACGACGAGGGCACGGTGATCGCCTGCAACCCGGGGGCCGAACGGCTGCTGGGCTACGAGCCGGGCACCCTGATCGGGGTCAACGCCCACCGCACTCTGCACCCCTCGAACGCAGAGTCGGCGGCCGTGCCCGTCCAGCGCCCGATCCTGCAGGACGTGGCGCTGGGCAAACGGATCAGTGGCGAGCGCGCCGTGCTGCTGCGCGCCGACGGCACGCCGCTTGCGGTGTGGTGGACCGCGGCTCCGCTGCCCACGGCGGAGGGAGGCGATCACGGTGCGGTGGTCGTGTTCCAGGACGCGACCGCCCAGCGTGCGCGGGAAGGACGCCGGGCCGAGCGGTACGCGCTCAGCGAGACGATGCGCGAGCAGGCCGAATACGATCTGGCGGAGACCACCTGGCTCGGTGAGCTGACGCTGGCCATGACCACCACCCTGGACGCGGACGAGGCGCTGCACCGCCTGGTGCGCCAGCTGGTGCCCCGCCTTGCCGACACCGCTCTGGTCAGCTTGGCCGACGGGCACACGCATCGCCTCGCGGCTGCCGCCCACCACACGCCCGACGTACTGCCCAGCAGTCCCTGCGACGAGCCGGCGCCGCAGCACCCCGCCCATCATGCGGCCGTCACCCGCGTCATCGAGGGAGCCGGTACCCAGCACCTGAGCGACCTCGCACCCGCAGCCGGCGGCGAACCCGATCTGCTCACGCTCGTGGAAGCTGAAGAGGCGCTCGTCCTTGCGCTGCGGCTGCACGCCACGACCTTCGGCGCGCTGACCCTGGCCCGCTCATCCGCCAGCCCTCCCTTCAACGAAGCCGACCGCGTCCTGGCGGACGAGGTGGCCCGCCGCATCAGCCTGGGCCTGGACAACGCCCGCCTGCACGCCGCCCAGGCCAACATCGCCGCAGCCCTGCAACGCGCCCTGCTCACCGACCTGCCCGACGTCGCGGGGATCGAACTGGCCGCCCACTACGAGCCGGCCCAGCACGCAGCCGAGGTCGGCGGCGACTGGTACGACGCCTTCCTCCTCGACGACGGCGATCTCGCCATGGTCATCGGCGACGTCACGGGCCACGACATCCAGGCCGCCTCCCGCATGAGCGAACTGCGCAACATGCTCCGCGCCTTGGCCGTCGACCGCCCCCACGACCTCCCCGGCCAGATCCTGCGCCGCCTGGACACCGCCCAGGCCCGCCTGACCCTCGCCGACTCCGCCACGGCGGTCTTCACCCGCCTGCACCGGACCACCAGCGGGGCCTGGCTGGCGTCGTGGTCCGTGGCAGGCCACCCCCCACCCCTGCTGGTCACCGCCGACGGAAACGCCCACTACCTCGCCGGGGCACACAGCATGCTCCTGGGCCTGCGCCCCACCATCGAGCGCCCCACCACCCACACGCGTCTGCCCGCCGGCGCCACACTCCTGCTCTACACCGACGGCCTGGTCGAATCCCGCACCCGTTCCCTCGACGACGGCATGACGCGCCTTCGCCAGCACGCCACCACCCACCGCCACCTGCCGCTGCGCCAACTGTGCACCACACTGGCCCGTACCCTGGGCGACCCCCGCGACGACATCACCCTCATCGCCGCCCGCACCCCCACCCGGCCACAGAACAGCTGACCTGCGCCGGAGCGCACTGAAACGCGCGCGGTTCAGCCGATACAGCAGCGAACGGGCACGGTTTGCTCGGTCCCTCACCGCCCACCTGCGCGCTGAGAAGGTGGGCGTGGTGATGCCTGCGGTGACTGCGGGAAGGAGACCGTAGAGCCCAGGGAGATGTCATGGCACGGGATCGGATGTGGCTGGCCGACGTTCTGGGCGCGGCAGAGAATGCCGCGCCGGTGGAGTCCCTCGACGTGGTGGCGCGCAGTCTGCGCGACCGGTTCGGTGCGCGGTACGCGTCGTTTCTGTTCGTCGACATCGCCGGCCGGAAGATGATCAGGTTCAGCAAGGACACCGACTCCCAGCGAGGACGCCGCGCTGATCAGGTTCCTCTGGCAGGCAGCGTCTACGACGAAGCCCTGCGCACCCAGAAACTCGTGCAGGCGCACGATGACGGACGCGGCCACCGGGTGCTCGCCCCGGTCACCAACCGCGGCGACGCCATCGGCGTGCTGGAACTGTTCCTGCCCCAGATCACGCAAGAGGTGCTGGACCAGATCGGGGAAGCGGCGCACGCGCTGGCGTACATCCTGGTCACCGACCGTCGCTTCACCGACCTCTACCACTGGGGCCAGCGCACCAGCCCGGTCACCCTGGCGGGCGAGATCCAGCGCCAACTCCTGCCTGCGGCCCCCTCCTGCGAAGCCTCGGAGTTCGCCCTCGCCGCCACCCTGGTCCCCGCCGACAACTGCGCCGGCGACACCTACGACTACACCCTCGACCACGACACCCTGCACCTGTCCATCACCGATGCCATGGGCCACGACATCGAGGCCGCCCTCATGGCCACCCTCCTGATCAGCGCCTCCCGCGGCGCCCGCCGCGCCGGAGCCGATCTGGCCGAGCAGGCCCGCCGGACCCACCAGGCCCTCCTCGACCACGGCCGCAGCACCTTCGCCACCGGCCAACTGCTGCGGATCGCCCTGGACGGGACCAGCGCACAACTCGTCAACGCCGGCCACCCCTGGCCGCTGCGCCTGCGCGACGGCAGGGTCGACGAACTGCACATCGCCGTCAGCCTGCCCTTCGGGATCGCATCGGCCGCCCCCTACCGCGTACAAGAACTCGATCTGCAGCCCGGCGACCGATTGGTGCTCTACACAGACGGCATGCAAGAACGAGGGGCAGAATCCCTCAACCTGCCCGAACTCATCCACGACACAGCCACCGACCATCCACGCGAGGTTGTACGCACCCTGACCTCCGCGGTCACCGATGCCTCGGACGGGCACCTCGCCGACGACGCGACCGTCCTCTGCCTGGACTGGCACGGCCCCCAGGCCAAGGGCCGCCACGCATGGGCCGGCGCCGGCATCTGATGGGGGCCCCGCCCGAGCCCAGCGTCACCTATCGCTTGCGCGCACTCGCCAGAGCGTGCAGGAGACCAAGGGCAGATAAGAAGGGCATGAGGCGGGCAGGCGTGCACAGACACCATGCCGGCACTGGCGAGAGGGAGGACGGTATGGACTGGCGAACGTTCGCGCAGCAGATGGCCTCCATGGCACGGGACCTGCTCTCCCAGAAGACGGTCGACGAGACCCTGGAGCGGATCACCCGCTCGGCCACCGAACTGGTGGAAGGCTGTGACGCGGCCGGCATCCTCGTCCTGCACGGAAAGCACGTACAGACCCTCGCTCCCACGGACGAACTCGCCCGCGCCAGCGACGAGCTCCAGGAGCGTCTCAGCCAGGGCCCCTGCTTCGACGCCGCCCGCACCCGCGAAAGCGAACGGATCTTCCGTATCTCCGACGTCACCCACAAACAGCAACGCTAGCCCGACTACGCTCCCGCGGCCCGTGAACTGGGCATCGGCAGCATGATGGGATTCCTGCTGTTCACCGATGACGAAGATTTCGGTGCGCTCAACCTCTACTCCCGTCGTCCGGGCGCATTCACCGAGGCCAGCGAGACGGCCGGCTGGCTGCTGGCCTCGCACGCCGCGGTCGCCTTCTCCAGCGCCCGAACCGCTGCCCAAATGCACCAGGCCGTTGCCACCCGCCACGTCATCGGCGAAGCCATGGGCATCCTCATGGGCGGCCACCAGCTCACCGAAGAGCAGGCCTTCGACGTGCTGCGCCGGTACTCCCAGGAAAAGAACATCAAACTCCGTGAGGTCGCGCGCCGCGTCTGCGAACAGGGCAGCCTGTAGATCCAGCGGCGGCGCGGCTGACGACCGCCTGCCAGGCCGGGTCCTGACGGCATGCGGATCACGCAGGTCGCGGCACGCCGGGGTCGGCTATGGATGTGCGCTGCTGTGGGCGTACGCCAACGAAACCTCCACGTGCCGTTCGTCGGTCCCATCTGATCGCGCAGCACGGACTGGCGCAGCGTGGCGAGCAGGCTTCCCGGCGGGTGCTGCGGCGCCTCATCTCAACATCATCTAGAGGGTTTCTCCCCATACGCTGCGCAGCGGGCGCGGCGCTCACCGGGCGAGGTGCCGGTGCGATCGCCGGGACCAACCCGCGCCCAGGAGTACGAAGTTAGCCACGAAGACCACAACCCCGATGATCAAAAGATAAAAGAGCCCATGCATCAGCGCGCCGACGAGCCCCAGGGCGACAGCCACGAGTACGAAAAACAGGAAGAGCGCCAACATCGCTGCTCACTTCCCTCGATACGGTCAACGCCGCGCGGAGCGGTGTCCGCGCTCGGCAACGGACTCGCAGTGAGCCTGTCGTAGCTCCGTGCAGCCTCCGGAGAACTACGTGACTTTCACTCTACTCCGAATGGGCTTGACCTGGTTTTTTGCTCGGTTGCCGCCCCCTCGGCCTGTGTTGATCAGCGGGAAAGCCGTTGCCGTGGCCATCGAGTATGAGCTTGCAGTCGCGGACAGCTCAAAGCGTCAGTCACTGGGCGGCCTGGCCGCCCAGTGGTACCGCGATCAATCCTCGCAGTCGTTCGTACAGTGGCACGTACTCAGGAGCATCGCCCTTGATGCTCGCACTGGTTGTTACCTTCAAACTGGCGCTCCTCGGCGGTCGCGCCGCTGTTGAGGTGAGGGTCAACCGGAGGGTCGGCCCGGTCCCGAAGACCGTGCGGAGCTTCGCCGGGTTCGGAGCTGATGTCGGACTGCCGACGTGTGCCTCAGGTGCGGGTGAATCGGCAGCCGACGCCGTCGTCGGGATCCCCGATCGTTTCGGCGAGCACCAGAGTGCCACCATGGCCGGCGGCGAAGTCGAGGCTGTGGTCCGTGGCGCCGATAGTGAGGTCGAGGGTCGGGGGGTCGCCCTTGTCGACTCCCGGGGAAATCATCCAGGTTCCGATGCCGGAGACGCGGCGGATGACCTCCGAGTGACGGGCGTCGTCATCGTCGGTCGGAAAGCCGGTAGCGCTCAGGCCGTGGTCGGAGCGGAGCATGAGCGTCGCGTGACAGATGTTCCTCCAGCCGCCCTTCCACATGCCGACGAGCTGCGCCTGCGTGACCGGCTTTCCGTAAGAGGGAAGGCCGCCCGACAGCCCTGCGCAGCCCGAGAGCAACAGGGCGCAGCCGAGGGCTGTGGCGAGCAGGAACGGCGGTCTCAAGCTTGCTTCCTTTTCTAAAGAGCAGGGCGGCCCTTCGCGTTCCAGGCCGCAGTCGCACGAAGTACGCCCTGCGGCTGGATCTTCGGCGGCCAACCATAGTGTTGTCGGGGTCGTACGTGATCTCGGCCCGCTCGGCACCGCCTTCCGCGCCTGTGCGCTCATGCCGTGCGCCGTGGCTGTCGAGCTTGACCTAGTCGGACCAGTGGGACCTCTGCAGCCGCCCCTCCACGGTGATCCCCCGGGTACGCAGCACCCGGCCGGCCCGGAACACCCGCCATCCTTCACCGAGACAGCGCCGCAAAATGCGCGAACATGAGTGAAGGGGCTGTTTTGGCATGTACCAGGGAGCCACAGATGGACGCCTCGGACGAACTTCTTCGAGGGGCTGCCCCGGCGGCTCTTTTGACGTTGGACGGTGCCATCCGCCGTCTCAACGCTGCGATGGCCATAGCGCTGGGCAGGCCCGCAAAGGACTGCCTGGGCCGTGACTTCGGCGGTCTGTGGCCCGCAGAGCAGCGGATATCGGCCGGAAGCCTCGTGGTGACCGCCACAAGGACGAAGACGGTCGCGATGCGCGTACTGGAGTTCCCCGGGCGGGGCGGAGCACCCGTTGCCTGCCTGCTCCAGGCGCAGCCGGTGAAGGATCCCTCCGGTGACGGACAGCTGGTCTGGGTGCACTCCCTGGATGCGCGAAACGACCTGGCCAGCCTGCTGATCCCGTTCCGGCTGGCCGCCGAGGCCGCCGATGTCGGCCTGTGGATGTATTCACCCCTGGAACGCCGGCTGGAGTGGCTCAGTGGCCTGGCCGCTCTGGTCGCGTTCTACCCGGACCCCACCGCGCCGCTCTCCAAAGTGATCGCGGCAGTGCACCCGGACGACCGGGAGTCCTTCCGGCAGCTCCTGCGCGCGACCCCCGCCCAGTCCCCGTGGGTGAAGCTGCGGTACCTCACCGCGCACGACGGCTGGCATCATCTGGCCGTTCAGACCCGTCGCATCCAGCTGGGCTATGACGGACCCGAACGGATCTTCGGGCTGGTCCGGGACGACACCAAGCAGGAGAAGCGCAGGAAGAAGGCGCAGACGGCACTGGCTGCCGAGCGACAGCGCGCCATGGAGGTCGCCGACTTCTCCTCTGCCCTGATCACCGCGGCCACCGAGCAGGAACTGCGGCAGGTCGTTCTGACCCGGCTGGCCGCGGCCTTCGGGGCCAGTGGTGCCCTGCTCGCTCTCGTCGTCGACGGCCGCCTGCACGTGTCCACCGACGCCGGGATATCCATGCGGGAAGCCCAGGCCCGGCACAGCCTGCCGCTGGACCATCCCAGCGCGATACCCGAGGCGATCCGCACCGGCGAGCCGCTGTTCATCGCAAACCGGCAGGACTACATCCGCCGCTGGCCGCACGGAGTCGGTTTCCCGTGTCTGGGCCCGCTCGGCTTCAACTACACCGTGTCCATCACCCCCCTCAGCGAGAGCGGCGATCAGCCACTGGGGGCGTGGATGCTGACCTACGCCAGCGGGCACCGGCCCTCGCTGGAGGAGCGGACCCTCATGGGCACGCTGGCCGACCTGGCAGGCCAGGCGCTGCGGCGCATCAGGTTGCAGCAGACACGGGTGGAACTGGCCGCGGCACTGCAGCAGACCATGCTGCCCACGCTGCCCGAGCACCTCCCGGGCCTGGACGTCGCCGCCCGCTACCGGCCGAGCCGGGACGGACTGGACATCGGCGGAGACTGGTACGACGCCTTCGTCCTGCCCGACGGCACGATCGCCCTGGAGATCGGCGACGTCCAGGGGCACGACGTGGACGCCGCCGCCTTCATGGGACAGGTCCGCCTGTCCATGCGCGCGATCGCCGCCCAGGAACCGGATCCGACAGCGGTGCTGCAGCGCACCAACGAGCTGCTCCTCACGCTGGCCCCCGCACGGTTCGCCAGCTGCACCATCCTGCACGTCGATCCGCACGACGGACGCGTCACCGGCACCAGCGCCGGTCATGTGCCGGTGCTCTGCGCGCACAAAGACGGCAGTTTCGAGGTCCATGAGCTGCCCGGCGGGCCGGTCCTGGGCGTGGTGACCGGCACCGAGTACCGCGAGGACACCTTCACCCTGGACAGGGACAGTGCGCTGGTCATGGTCACCGACGGCGTGGTCGAAGGACCGGACCTGACGCTGGAGGCCGGACTGGAACAAGCCGGAGCCATGGCCGGGAAGGCCGTCCACGACGGGCTGAACGCCGAGGAGACCGCCGACCGCATCCTCACCGCGGCGGCCGCGGTCGACCACCTCGACGACGTGGCCGTGCTGGTCATCCGACGCACGTGACGGCGCCCGCGCCCGTCCCGGCTCCGACGCCGGCCGCCAGCCGCCGGCACGAGACGCTGCGGTAAGGGTGGAAAGCGCCGCAGCCCTCACTGACCCGGGCGTCGCCCGACTCAAGCAGTGGCGTGGCATCGCCATGCGGGCGGACGAGCTCGCTGCCGCCTGCCCGGCAGCCTTGCACCTCGCAGCCGTCCTGATCTCCTCCCGGAGACAGGACGTAGGCGTGCGCCGGTCTACTGCAGGTCTGTGCTCGGTTGACGACGCCAGTCCCACCCGGGACAACGCTCCACCAGCGTGAGGAACTCGCTCGCCTGCAGGCTCTCGTCGTGGTGGGTGTCGACAAGACCGTCGAGACCCACGAAGAACCTCACAAAGGAGGGCCCGAGCCGCGTCCATGGACTGGCTCGGCAGCTCAAAGTACATCGTCGTCGACACCCCGGACCCACGTCGCCGCGGCAAAGAGGCCCTCTCCAGCCAGGAGATCGCCGCCCCGTGGCGCGTGGGATTGCCTGATCGGTGCACCGCGTTGTGGGTGAATGAGTGACAAATAGACGTAGGGTGCTCCATCATGGGCATGTTATGGCGGGCCTGGGGGGTATGCCTTATCTGCGTCGGCGTGGCCACACCGTTGCCGCGCTAGTCGCGGCTGCCGTCAGGGCGGGGGCGTTCTCGACCGCGTGCACCCTGCTGGCCATGCAGACTGACCATCTCCTCTTCGGCGGTATGCCGTCGTGGCCGATGCGCCTTCTTGTCGTGGCCGGGCTCTTCGCTTTCGCGCTGCCGCGTGCCACGGGTGCGGCGTCCGCGGGGCGCTGGCTGGCTGTCCTCGTGGCAGGTCAGGTGGTTGCCTGCTGCTGCTTCGAACTGCTGCGCGTCCTTGAGCCCGCCGGCGAGGGGCCGTGGGGTGCAGAGGTGCGCCGCCGCCCGTCGCTGGTGCTGCTGCAGATCCTGCTGACCCTCCTGGTGTCCTTCATGCTGCACCGCGCGGATGCCGGGTGCCGCCGGGTCCTGCGGGACCTGGAGGGCACTTTGCGCCGCCTGCCGCTGCCTCTCTGGCGCGAGCTGTACCTGCTCTTCACCTACGCCGTGCCCGAGGCACGGCAGCCCCGGGCGCCCGCCACCAGCACTCTGACGCGGACATCTCCACGCCTGCTCATCCTGTCCCGAGCAGTGGCCCGGCGTGGGCCTCCCTCCCCCACGCCGCTTTCCGCCTGATCGCTGCACCTGCGGTGAGCGGTTCCGGCACGCCGTCACACACCACCATTTGCGGCACCGCGCGCGACGCAGCCGGTGCCAGGGGGGATCCCTCGTGTCCAAAACCGTCGTTGTCATCGGGGCCGGCCCGTATGGCCTGTCCACCGCCGCACACCTACGCGCCAGGAGGCTGTCCGTGCGCGTCTTCGGCACGCCCATGGCGAGCTGGAGCCAGAACATGCCGCAGGGCATGCTCCTGAAGTCACCGCCCAGCGCCTCGCTGCTGTCCGCACCCGGGCCGGGCTTCACGCTGGAGGACTACTGCCGTCAGTCGAACGAAGCACACTTGTCCGGACACGACCGCGTGCCCATCGAGCTGTTCGTGCGCTACGGGCGCTGGTTCACCGAGCAGTTGGTGCCCGACGTGGAGGACGTGCGGGTGCTGGGGGTCGACCGGCAAGGCGACAACACTTTCCGCCTCAAGCTCGCCTCGGGTGAGGAGGTGCAGGCAGCTGCGGTTGTCATCGCGAGCGGCATGGACGGTATCGCTCACGTGCCCAGGCCCCTGGCTCCTCTGGTCGCCGAGGGCCTGGTCTCACATACCGCGCAGCATGCCGACCTTTCGGCGTTCACGGGCCGGCACGTGCTCGTGGTCGGCGCTGGGCAATCTGCCCAGGAAAGCGCTGCGCTCCTGCACGAAGCCGGGGCTCACGTGCAACTCATGGCGCGCACTGAACGGTTGGCCTTCGGGGCGGCCCCAACGCCGGGGCCGCACTGGCAGCCGGACACCCCGCTGGGCCGTTCCTGGGCCCTGTATGCCGTCGTGCACCAAGCGGCCCTCTTCCGCTACCTGCCCGCCACGACCCGGCTGGGCCTGGTGAAGAAAGTCCTGGGTCCGTTCGGCTCCTGGTGGCTCAAACCCCGCCTGGAGGCGGTGCCGCACCTGCTGGGGCAGCACATCACCGCCGCCCACAAGGAAGCCGGGCGCATCACCGTAACCACCCAGGACCTTCAGGGACGCACCCACACGCTGCGCACCGGGCACGTCCTGGCGGCGACCGGCTACCGCGTCCACCTCGACAAGCTGGACTTCCTGGCCCCCGAACTGCGCGCCGCGCTCGATCGCACCGGCGGGTTCCCTCGCCTGGACAAGGGACTCGGCTCGTCCGTGCCGGGCTTGTACTTCACCGGCATCCATGCAGCAGCGACATTCGGACCTTTGCTGCGCTTCACCTGCGGCACCGCGTTCGCCGCCCCACGGCTGTCCGACGCCCTCGCCCGGTCCCTCATGTAGGGGGCCACGACCGACCCTTCGGTGACGACACACGGGCCGGACCGGCCGCGGCACAGCGACCGGTCCGAGTCGTGCACCTACGGCCACGTGGCATGTGGCGCTGAGTAACGCGTGGGAATGCGGTCGCACCGCTGAGCCGCCATGACCGGCGGCGCAACCGCTCGGAGTAGGGGCCGTACCCGCCATCGGCAGGTACGGCCCGATGAACTCCCACCCCGTCAGTCAGTTGCACGCGTGTCACGGTCAACCAGGCGCGTGGTGCCTGCGGTTACCGAAGGTGCGGTGCGAAGCGATGGAGGTGGCGATCCCCTGGCTCAAGTAGTTGGCGGCCGTGCTCGGCCTGGCCCGTTCGCAGCGGATCAGTCGGAGCGATCCCATCGGCACCTACTTCTACAAGGTCCAGGGCGCAGGCTGCCGCTTCATCAGCGGCAACGACGCTGGGATGGATGTGGACTTCACGGCCGACGGGAGGGAAATCTTCGACCTCTGGCAGCTGCGCTGTTATGGGAAAAGTCTGCCGGAGCCTCTTGGCCTCACGGATCACGACCTGCGATCCGCAGTGACGTCGCTGCAATCCATGCTGACCGAGGTGCGGCCGGGGTGGTTCAGCGTGGCCAACGCCGAGGTTTCAGCATGAGCCAGTAATCGCAGTGCGGCGCGAGCAGGCGTGCCGCAGACTTCCTGGGTGATCGTTGTGCAGCCCGTCCTTGAGACTTACGTCTGCGAAGGCTTCGCCCTCTGGCCTGTCGCCGAGTCCGAGCCGTACGGCTTCCTGCCGCTCAGCGGCGCACTCGATGCTGCCGAGGTCGGCACCGCGGTGATGCGCATCGCCGACTGCAACAGCATCGCTCCCGAGAACGACGGTCGCCCAGCCCGCCCCACCGACCCACTCGAGGGCTTCCTGCACGGACTGCTCACCATGGACGCCCTCTTCGCACCTGGCGGCCTGCGGATTTTTGACACCGCAACCGGCACCACGCTGCTGCCGGGCTGCTGCAACGGGCTGGAGGAGAGGCGCGACTGGCTCGAGGTCGTCGACGGCAAGGGCTGGGCCTCGTTCGGTCACGACCCCTCTCCGCTCGCTGAACGGCACGGCGACATCGTCCGGTTGACCGTCGACGCCGAACATGACAACAGTGCGGTGATCGAAGTGCCCGTCACGGACCTACGTCACCTGCTCGCCGGCGCCGAGCGCGATCTGGTCGGCTTCCTCCAACGAGTCGCCGTCTGGGCTGCTGGGCGCCTGCCTGATCACGCCACCCCTGTCACCTCCGCCATGAGCCGGGCTCTCGACCTGCCCACACCAGTGAGCCCGATGCACGGCCGAGCCGTCTCGTGGGCGGTGTGACCTTCTGATCCGCACCTTTACAGAGATCAGTCAACGAGGGTCATTGAGGCCGTCGCAGGATCAGTCGAAGCGGCTGCCGGCCGCGGTCGTTTGCTGGAGTTGCTGCACTTCGTTGTTGTACAGCAACGGCTTTGTCTGCTGATGGGGTCCTGGGAGCTGGCTGGCGCTACAAGCTCCACATGCCCGTCGTGGGATCTCTGTCTCTCCGCATGGGGATGTTTGATGAAGAGGAGGTCGACGTCACCCAAGCACAGGTACGCCTGTGCTCACCTGTGGCA
Organism: Streptomyces sp. HUAS TT11; assembly: GCF_051553595.1. NCBI lineage: Bacteria > Bacillati > Actinomycetota > Actinomycetes > Kitasatosporales > Streptomycetaceae > Streptomyces > Streptomyces sp. HUAS TT11. The sequence goes on along the minus strand of NZ_CP196184.1, from coordinate 9,681,427 downwards.
ATGGAGCCGATATGGACCAGCGTTGTGGCAGTGGTCGGCACGTTGTTGGGCGCCGTTGCCACCTATCCGTTTCAGCGGCTTGCGGCCAAGCAGCAGAGGTTGCGCGACGAGCGGATCGCCGCGTACACCGCCTTCGCCGCTGCGGTGGAGGACTTCCGGCATGGGCAAGCCGAGCGCTTCTTCCGAAAGCAAGAGAACCCCGAGAGGGAGGCGTACAGGGTGGCGTACCACGAAGGCCACCGTCTGCGCACAGCCGCGCGGCAGGCGTTCTACCGCGTCAAGCTGGTGACGGAAGACCATGCCCTGGTGGCACGTGCAGGGGCAGCGCTGAATCAGACACGCGACATTTCAGGTGCTGAGAGCGAGGTAGAACGGCGGCGACTGAACGACGCGGCAGGGGAAGCCATCGAGGTCTTCGTCGACTATGCGTCAAAGCATGTCCAGTAGCCGACGTCGACGTACCACTCGCAGGCACCTTTCCGGAGTGGTGTCGGGAACCGAACTCGGGCTCTCAGCCTGGGAAGCTGCGACCATTTGTCGCGGGTTCGGGCTCTACCGGCCCCGGTTCCCGGCCCGGCAGGCCTGCGGCTGATCCTGTGTTCCTTGCAGAGGCACGGGGAACCCGGTCAGCAGATGTTCACCACTTCGGACGACGCCAGAACACACCGGGAATTCGAACACTGCGCAAGTCGCTTGCCGTAGAGGCGGCGGCCGGCACTTGCCCGCACTGCGTTTGATGCTCCACGACGGCGGCAGGTGCCGTTCCCGCAACGGGTGAGAAAACATGTTGGCCGGGGGCCGGCGAGCTGCGACGATGCGTCTGTTTCCCAGGCGGAGGACAGTTGTTCGTTTTCGTGTGTGCGGGATGCGGCGCCGAGTTGACCACCCCGCTGTCCCAGGTCTCACTGCCGGTCCACGCCCGTCAGAACTACGGGAACGGAGCCCAGCTTCCGGTGCTCATGGAGCCCGGGACGTTTGCCGTGGACCCGGACCCCTGGGGAGGGCCGTGGCGGCTGTGGGATGAGATCGATCCGGGCGAGGCGGAGGCACGCGGCATCTACGCGCCGGTCTACGCCCTGTCCGACAGCACGCCCGGGGCGAGTGTCATTGCGCCCGGTGATATCCGTGGAACCCGGCTGATTCCCGAGAAGCGCGGCGGTGCCTGCTGCGGCCTCGACGGAGCCGACGGACCCAACATGGTCTGCGAGGCATGCGACCTCCCCGTGGCGACCAGGGTCGACGACTGCTCCCTCTGGCAGGCAGTACGGCTCAGCTCGGACACCGTGCACCGCGTCCCCGTTGACGGGATCCATGCTGCGCCCCTCTCCTGGGCGGAGCTGGCACAGAAGGGGGAGAAAACGCCTCCCTTCGAGCCGATTGCCCCGTGGGGAGGACGGTCGGGGTCGAACCACTCCTGGTCGTGGAGCCCGCGGTGGGAGGCGGCAGCCGGCCATGCGCTCGCCCACCTGCTGGTTGCCTCCCAAGGGCAGCCGGTCAAGGTCCCGGGCGGTCTGACCACGGACGTGTTCCAACGCGCGCTCGACGCCCTGCTGCCGGCAGGCCCCCCGAAGCGGCGCGCCGTCCTGGCTGGACCGGGACAGCCCTCCCCGGACGCAGACGTCGACATCCTCCTCGTACCGGTCCATCCTCAAACAGGACGGACCTGGACCCCCGCCGGCCCGACTGCGTCGGCATACCCGGTACCCCTGCCGCTGGGGGTGTGGCTCTGGCTGGTCTCTCCCCAGCCGTACTTGCCGGTCCCCGCGTCAGGCCGCATACCCCACGACGTACTCCGCGACGACCCGCTCCCGCCGCTCCCCAACTACCTGTTCCGGGCCGACCGGAAAACGTTCCAGCACACCTTGGTCCGGCTACCGGCCGTGCGCAGCCCATGGCTGCGCACGGTCCTCGAGAACCTCACGCAGGGCACCTCGACCCACCTCTTCTAGCCGTCGCGCGATCGAACAGCGCCAGACTCTCGCGCCTGCCGAAGTGGGCCGGCATCTGCTGTCCAATCTCGGGTTCTGGCTCAACTTCCGTGATCGGTTGACAATCCGTCACGGCTACTGGATGGGCGGGGAGCGTGGTGATTGCCGGTGGCGGGTGCCATGATCGGCTGCGCCTGGCTGGAAAGTGCAGAGATGGGGAGGGTGAGTGGAGAGGTTCACCGTCGAGCCGCTTCGGGTGGCTGACCTCATGGAGCATGTGCGGCGCTGCCCACAGATGTACTTTCTGGTTGAGCAGGGCAGCCCCGAGCTTCCCACCGAAGTCCTGCGGGCGGTGGCCTGGGACGCGCTGCACCGTCGCGACGGCAGGCATGGACAGATCAGTGTCGAGATCGGATCTGATCTCAGCTTCACCGTGGAGAGCGATCAGCGCCCCAGTGCCGATGAACGGGAGAGGCTTCTTCCTGAATTCTTCGGTTCCCTGCTCGACATATTCGACATGCAGCGTTGGGCTCCCTCCGCAGCTGCCGCACTCAGCGCCCGCACGGTCATCGAGGTGTGGCTGGATGGCCGCGGCTATCGACAGGAGCTGGCCGGGATGGATCCTGCCAGTCCACGGGAAGAGTTCATAGCGCCGAAACCCTTCGGGACACGGACCACGTTCCACCTCGAACCCTCATTCTGCGGCCCGGGCGAGGCCATCGCCTGGGCACTGCGACCCGAAGAACTGCATCGAGAAGGAGGAACGTGCAAAGAACATTCCTCACCCACGACGTTCCCGATTCATGATCTCCGTTCGAAGACTGAGAAGTCAGTCACCGAGTAGGACCCGTTTTCGCAGGAGTCTGGTGAGTCGATGCGGGCCCTGGAGCGCAAGTACGGGGGTGACCTACCGGACGGACTGCGAGGCGGTGGCGTCCGCGCGGGCCTTGCCGCTCAGCAGGGCTGGGCGATACTCGACCGGTGACATGGTTCGAGCAGGCACGGGCAGCAGAGCAGTCCGGTGACTGGGACACCGCCATCGCCCTGGTGAGCACCCACGCCGAGTGCTATTCCACCGACCACTACGCCCACAGCAACCATCTGTGGCACATGGCCCTGCTCGCCCACGCGGAACGGCTCACAGAGCTCACGGACCTGGCCTGCACGGACGTCCATGCACGTCGACGGCTCAACCGAGCGCTTCGCGACCGCGGTATGGAAGCCATGCTCCACGAGCGCGCAGAGGACGACGACCGCGACGCTCTCTACACCCTCATCCGATTGCTCTGCGAGACAGACCGGACCGAGCAGGCAGGCGAAATGGTGACGCGGACGTGCTGTCAAAACTGGGGTTCTGACTCGCTTTCCGTGACGGGTGCACACTGAGTTGTGGACGGTCACGTAATTCCCCAGGCTGCCATCCCGTCGTTCCGGAGGGGTGTCCGGGGCCAGCGTCCCTGAAGGCGGCCCGAACTACCGCCCTGAGCGGAGGCCACGCGAATTCACATGAGTTGCGAGCCAGCTCCGCGATCATTGGCGGATGACTACGAGACCGGACCTTCTCAGTCTGAGCATCGCGTGCCCCCAACCCGACGAAGGCGGCGTGGAGGTTCGCCCGATCGTCAATGGCCGGGATCTTCTGGCCGAGGTGGTCCCCGGTGGCGTGGGAGGCTCCCGGTACCTGGGAGTAAGTCCCAGGGATCTGCTGGGCCAGGACGGGCCGTTGCATGCCACGGCGACGCCCCACGACGTTCGTCTCGCTTGGTCCGGGTGCGGCGTGGAGGAGTGCTGTGGCGCGCTGTACATGACGGTCACGCGTAACGGGGATCATGTTGTCTGGGCGGGCTGGCGCGACCTGGCCAATCAGGACTTCGATCTGCCGGAGCTTCGGTTCACCGCAGGTCAGTACGAGGCCGAAGTCCTGCGAGCCGGAGAGGACCGCAGTTGGGAGTGGCCGGCAGGAGCGGTTGCGCGGCTGCTTGAGGCGGGGCTGAGGGGACGCGGGGACTGGCTCGTCAGGTGGGACTGCGAGTTGGAAGGCGTCTGGGCCTCCCGAAAGGAACCCGATCGAATCCACGTCGTCCTGTGGCATCCCCGTAACCGGGCCGATGCAGATCTGCCCTGGCTCCAGTTCGGGATGACCCTCCCGGTCTCTGCGGACGCCCCATCGGTCCAAGCCGAGCGCCTTGAAGCGCGGCTGACCGCAGGCGATCCCCGTGCCACCGCCGAGGTCTGGGGAGGTTCGCATGATGCCGAGCAACTGGGCTACCCGTGGCCGCCGGTCGACCCGCTGTTCATGTGAACGGCAGGGAGAGGCGTGGTTGGGCCTTCCCCTGTCGTTGGGCATCCACTCGCAACCGCCATCCCCGTGGGGAAGCGTGACCGTCCGGGTGGGGAATTACGTGACGCTGATCATGTAGATCGTGGGGAAAGCGTGACCGCTGACATGAGTGACGGCTGACGCGCGGATCGGCCTCCGAGAGTTGCCCGAAAATGGTCAGTGCCGATCTTGGTTTGGCTGACAGTGCGCGTCGTGGAAAAGACACCCTCTGGCTCGCCGTGGCCCACCGGCCACCGGTTCGCCGACCGGACTCGGGCCAGCCATGCGGCCGTCCATGCTCTGCACGCTACCGGCCATAGCCGCCGCGCGATCCAGCGCCAACTCGGCATGACCTACCGCACCGTCAAAATCCTCGCCGATGCCACCGTGCCCGAGGAACTCTTCCGCGGCCAATGGCAGGGGCGCCCCTCCGTCCTCGACGAGTACAAACCCTACTTGGACGACCGCTGGAACCAAGGCTGCACCAACGCCTGGAAGGCGTGGGAGGAGATCGTGCCGCTCGGCTACGCCGGTAGCTACCAGCGAGTTCGCGCCTACTTCCGCACCAAGCGCCTCTGGGCAGATCCGGTCACTGCACCGCCACCTTCACCTCGCACGGTCGCCGGCTGGATCCTCCGCCACCCGACACCCTCACAGAGGCCGAACAGCTCCGTCTCAAGGCCGTCATGGTCAACTGCCCCGAGATGGAAGCACTCACTGGACATGTCCGGTCCTTCGCCTAGATCCTCACCGAGCGGGAAGGCCAGCGGCTGCCCAAGTGGCTCGACGCCGTCCGCGCTGTCATCGCCCGGTCTCACCCTCCCTTGGAACTCAGGCGTCGTAGAGGGGCACGTCAACCGGATCAAGGTGCTCAAACGGCAGATGTTCGGCCGAGCCGGATTTCAACTCCTCCGAAAGCGAGTTCTGCTCTACAGGTGAGCGACGTGTCAGAACGCCTGGCCCGCCAGCTCGTCCCCATCGATCCGGCGAGGAGCCACGCCGAGAACCAAGTTCTCCATCGCCTGAGGCATCGGTCCGAAGCTGGCAACCCACGTCTCAACGAGATAGATCACGCCCACCTCATCGATGGCCAGGAAGAACCGGCCGTGATCTAGCTCGCCGAGCGGGAAAAGACGATGCCCGATCGACTCGCCCCACTCCGCAAATCGGTCATCCTCCCCCCAGGCCAGCTCGGGGTCCAGTTCGAACGGCGTGCGTGCACAGCTGATCCCTGGTCCGCTGACGTTCACAGTCAAACCACCGAACTCTTGCAGGAAGACTTCCGCTGCGTCATGCATGGCGAGGCCGGCTGCTTCGAACATGGATCGCCAGTGGTCCGTACCTACCTTCCGCCCAGGCGTCCATCCCGACGCCTCCAGCACCTCACCTGTCTCTGGTGACCAACTACTCATCCTGGGACCCCGGCTCCTCGACTACGAGCGAGCAACGATCATCTCAGCGGCCGACGTCAACAGTGTGTGACCGCCTTACGGAAAGCGAGCCAGAACCCAATCTCGTGAACAGAGCCAGACGGAGCGGCAGCGGGGCCCGGCGGGAACCCGACAGCAACCGACACAGGCGCTTCCCCGTCCCCAACCCGCCCGTTGCTGCATGAGGTTGTCGGTGGCACGTATTAGCGTGCCCGCAGCGTCCGGTCGGTCTTTGCACACCCCAGGAGTCACGATGCCCGCAGACACACCCGAACCGCCCGCGCACGATCTGCGCGCCCTGATTCCGGAGTACGCGGCCCTTGGCCGGGAAACCACCCTCCTCAACCCGGAGCCCGGCGATCCCGGCATGAAGGAGAGCTCGCTGGGAGGTGCGCTGCTGTGGCCGGCAGATGAGCCGTGGCCGTACTGCGCGAACGATGAGCACTGGACGTCCGTCTACCCCGACAACACCCAGGTTTCCCCGGGCGCGGTGCCGATGGTGCCGATCCTTCAGCTGTTCGCTCGGGATGTGCCGGGGTTGGAGTTCCCGGAGGGCAAGGATCTGCTGCAGCTGGTGTGGTGCGCGCTGATACATGAGCAGGACCCCGGGCCGGTGGTGCCGCGACTGTACTGGCGCAACGAAGCGGAGGTCGTGGCCGGCGGGCTGCTGTCCGAGATCCCCGAGGTGAGCGAGGGAGAGTACGACGAGGACCACATGCCCGAGCGGTCCGCGTTGTCTCCGACGATCGCGCAGGACTATCCGAGTTGGCATGACCTGTCCGAGGACACGTTGACTCTCTGGGGATCGCGTGTCGCATTGCCGGACGAGGACTGCAACGTCGTCGGGACGAAGGTGGGCGGTTGGCCGGCCTGGACGCAGACCGGTAACTGGCCGGACTGCGAGAGCGGACACCGTATGGAGCACCTCTTGACCATCACCGGCGACATGCAACTGGGCGACTGCGGCGGCGTCTACTTCTTCCGCTGCCGCCAGTGCCCCGGTCTCCCGTGGGACTGGCGCTACGACTGCTACTGACGGTCGGGGGCGGTGCAGCGCGTCGGGTCGGTGGCCTGCCCGCGCCGGCCCGGGCGTGGTCACTGCAGGACGCCCACGTGCAGCCTCGGGATGAGGCCGACCACACCTGCCGGCATCGAGAACGGTCAACCGGGCGCGTGGTGACTGCGGTTGCCGACGACGCGGCGCAGACGTCATCCAACTGCTGAGTCCGGTGGCGGCGGTAGGGCGGATCGTCGTTCCGGGCCGCGGTGCAGAGCGTTTCGGCGATCAAGTGGCCGGCTGCCCGTCAGGCAGTCGTGGCGCGCGACCGCGTACCCGTCGTGCAGGTAGGGGACGTGCCCGGTCCGCGCCGTGTTGCCGGGGCCCGGCGGCCCGGTGACGGCTGCGGCCCGGCGCACGCCACAATGGCCTCATGCCCACGCTCTTCACCAGGATCATCAACGGTGAGCTGCCCGGCCGGTTCGTCTGGACCGACGACCGGGCGGTCGCCTTCCTCACCATCGCGCCGCTGACCATGGGGCACACCCTTGTGGTCCCGCGGGAAGAAGTCGACGACTGGACCGGCCTCGAGCCCGACCTGATGGGCCATCTCATGACCGTCGGGGCCAGGATCGGTGCTGCCCAGCGGCGTGCCTTCGACGCCCCGCGGGCCGGTCTTGTGGTGGCCGGCTTCGAAGTCCCGCACTGCCATCTGCACGTCTTCCCGGCGTGGGGACTGGAAGACTTCGACTTCCGCCGCGCGAACAGCGATGTGCCGGCCGCGGAACTCGACGAAGCCCGGGCGCGCATCGCCGCCGCCCTGGACTGAGCCGGTTCTGCCGGACCGGCCGTGCGCACCGCGGTACCGGGCGGGCGCCGGGCCTGCCCGGAACCGCGGTGCGCGCGAGGGGGTGCCGGGCTTTGCGTTCACGCCCTCACCGCCGGTCGGCCATGTCCGACCGCCGGTGACGAGGAGGCCCGACCTGGCGGGAGAAAAAGGATCACCCGGGCGAGTTCGTCGGCCTCACCGATGCGATGGGTGAGGGCTCTTCCCGCCGTGCGGGTGGCGGTCGGAGCCGTCCTGCGCCGTGGTGATGCGGGTCCGTGGACTCCCGGTGCCTGCCACCGTAGGCGGGGTGCCCGCCCACGCCCGGCGTCCTTGAGCGACGACGCCGGTCGCTCGCACCGCACCGTGCCGGTGCCGCGCCCACTCCCCCGGCAGGGTTCCGGCCCGGGCTTCGCCTGCCTCGAGGGCCGACAGCAGCCGGCCGTGTGCCGCGCGGTATCCCGTACGGGCCGCGTGCCGCGGGCGTGCCGGTGGCGGCAGGCCGACGAGGGTGCGAACGCGGGGCGGCGGGGCGGGTGTGCGGGCCCCGCCGGGGTGGGCAGGTCCGCGCAATGGCACAGTGAGGGGACCGCACCCAGCCTCCCGGGAGACAGGCCCCCGCATGCGTTTGCTCCTCATCCGCCATGGCCAGACCCCTTCCAACGTCAAGCACCTCCTGGACACCGCCGTGCCGGGGCCCGGGCTGACCCGCCTGGGCGAGGAGCAGGCGGCCGCGCTGCCCGCGGCGCTGGCGGCGCAGGACATCGGCGCCCTGTACGCGTCCACGCTGGTGCGCACCCAGCTCACCGCGGCGCCGCTGGCGGCCGACCGGGGTCTTGAGGTGCAGGTGCGCGAGGGTATTCGGGAGTTGTCCGCCGGTGACCTGGAGATGCGCGGCGACCACCAGGCCGTCGAGACGTACCTGAGCACCGCCTTCGCCTGGTCCGCGGGCGACACCGAGCGGCGGATGCCGGGCGGGGAGAGCGGGGTGGAGGCCCTGAAGCGTTTCGATGCCGTCGTCGCGGAGGCCGCCGCCTGCGCGGCACACACCATCGCCATGGTCAGTCACGGCGCCGTCATCCGTATGTGGGCGGCGGCCCGGGCGGAGAACATCGACGTCGAGTTCGCCTCCACCCACGAGCTGCGCAACACCGGTGTCGTCATCCTGTCCGGCGCCCCGGACCGCGGCTGGCGGGTCGTGTCCTGGCAAGGTCTTCCCCTCGGCCCCGACGACCGTGCCCCCGAGGCCAGCGGGCCCGCGGGGGAAGCCGTCGACGCCACCGACGGCTGACCCGGCCGGGCTGCGGATGCCTCGCGGGGCGTGCCGGTTGCGCCCGAAGAGGGCAGCAGGTGCTCGCGAGCGGGCGGCTGCGCCGCCGGTGTACTGATCTTCCGGCACAACGATGAGTTCGGGCACGGCCGAGGGTCAAAACCGGTGAGCATTGCCTGCGAACGAGCGAGTGGAGGGGCCTGTTGTGGCGAAATTCGTGACCATCGGATACGGGGACCAGGAAGGCTACGACCGCACCGACGCGGCGGTGCGGGACGAGGCGCATGCGCATGACGCCCGCCTGCTGGAGGCCGGGACCGTTGTGGGCATCGCCGGCGCACCCGTACAGGTGCGCAACCACGACGGCGCCGGCATAAGCGTGGAGCGCGGCTCCTTCTTGTCCTCGGCCCTGCCGGTGGCCGGGTTCGCGATCATCGAAGCGGCAACGCTGGAGGAGGCCGTCCGGCTCGTGTCGAAGACCCCGTGCGCTGTTGCCCAGGGCGTGGTCGAGGTCTGGCCGCTGCAGGAAGCGCCGTAGGACCGTGAAGTGCGGGCCACGGTGTCTGCCGTGACGGCTGCACACCCACTTGGACTGTGCCCCCCTCCCTCGCGTGCGGCGGCCGATACCGGCTGGGCGCCGGCGCCGGCGCGCCCACGCCGACCGGGGCACGCCGCGGTCGACGCTCCCGGACCGGCCGGGCGGCCGCCCGGCGCGCGCACCGGCGCGCGGTCGCGCGCTGTTCGCTCAGCCGGTGAACCCGGCCTCGTCCAGCGCCTTGTCGATGCGGGCCCGGTGCTCCTGCTCCCAGTCGTCGAGGCCCTGCTCGGCCTCCTTCGCCAGCCGTGCGCGCGCCGCCGCGAGGACCTCCTGCGCGCGGGCGGCGGGCACCACCACGACGCCCTCCTCGTCGGCGATCACGATGTCTCCCCCGCGCACCAGCACCCCGCCCGCGCGGGCCGGTTCACCGAGGCTGCCGAGCCCCCGCTTCGCGCCGGGGATGGGGATGACACCGCGCGCGAACACCGGGAAGCGGGCCTCGCGTACTTCGCCCAGGTCGCGGATGAGGCCGTCGGCCACGACAGCGGCCACGCCCCGGCGCTGGGCAATGGCGCACACATTGCCTCCGGCCAGCGCGTAGTTGAGGTCGCCGGACTCCACCACGATCACCGAGCCGGGCTCGGCGCGGTAGATCGCCGCGTGCAGCATCAGGTTGTCGCCCGGCGCGCACCGCACCGGGTACGCCGGCCCGGCCACGTGCGGTGCGCCCCACAGCGGGCGGATGCCGATGTCCATCACCTGCTCACGACCCACGAGGTCCGCGACGGCCGTGGTGGGAATGTCCTCGAAAGCGCTGCCCATGATGTCCTCCCCGATACGGTCCGGCCCGGCAACGCGCCGCGCCGCCCGCCGCCATCCTCCTCCCGGGCAGGGCAGGAGGACGCCGGTGCCGCCCGGTGACGGTGATCACTTTCCTGGACCGGTCGGGGTTCGGCCCCTCAACGTCGCCGCACGGCTGGGCGGCTGTTCACTGAGCGGTGTCATGGGGTGTCAGCGCGAGCATGTCCGGGCCGATTTCGGGTCAGTTCGTCTGCCGGCGGGCCTGCTTCACCTCGCGGGCGACGGTGAAGGCGTCGGCGACCGGCCCCAGGTGGCCGAGCTTGTCGGGGTTGATCACCGAGCGGATGGTCTGGATCCGCCCGTCGAGTACGTCCAGGGCCAGGGTGTGGAGCACTCTGCCGTCGCGGTCGCGGAAGATCGCGCCGGGCTGGCCGTTGACCTCGGCCTGCGTGAACGTCACGTCGATGCGGGCCATCAGGGGGAAGACGGAGGCGAGCAGCCGGGCCACGTTCCCGGCGCCGAGGACGGCCTTCGCCAGCTGCGGGGCCTTGCCGCCGCCGTCACCGACCATCGACACGTCCGCGGCGAGGAGATTCTGCAACCCGTGCACGTCGCCTTCGCGCAGGGCGTCGAAGAACCGTGCCGCCAGCTCCTGCCGCTCCTGGCGGTCCGCCTCGAACCGTGGCCGTCCGTCCTGCATGTGGCGCCGCCCCCGCACCAGCAGCTGCCGGCACGCCGCTTGCGAACGCCCCACCGCCGCGGCGATCTCGTCGAAGCCGAAAGCGAACACCTCCCGCAGTACGAACACCGACCGCTCCAGCGGGCTGAGCCGTTCCAGGAGCAGCAGCGCCGCCATCGACACCGAATCGGCCAGCTCGGCCGCTCGTGCCGGGTCCTCGTAGGGATCGCTCAGCAGCGGCTCCGGAAACCACGGTCCGACGTACTGTTCCCGCCGCACCCGCGCGGAGCGCAGCACATCGATCGCGACACGGGTCACGGTGGTGGACAAGAACGCTTTGAGGGACGCGGGCCGGGTCGGCGAGGCGTCGAAGCGGAGCCAGGTCTCCTGCACCGCGTCCTCCGCCTCGCTCACACTGCCCAGAATCCGGTAGGCGATCGAGAACAGCAGCGGCCGCAGCTCCTCGAACTCCTCGACCTTGCTCACAGACTCTGCTCCCTCATGTCCTTGCGCCCGATCGTGTCCTTACGCCCGGTCGGCTTCGGGCCGGCCGGAGACGGTCTGCGAAGATCATCCGGTTCGTCGGCGGAACCGGGCAACACCCCCTGGCTCCCGGCCGTGGCCTCAGTCCGCTCCACGGCCCGGAACCTGACGGCTGTTCAGTGGAACTGTCCGGGCTCGTAGTCGCCGGCCGGCTGCCGGGCGATGATGTTCAGCCGGTTCGCCGTGTTCATGAAGGAGACCAGGACCACCAGGGCGACGAGCTGCTCTTCGTCGTAGTGCGTGGCCGCACGCGCCCAGAGCGCGTCGCTGACTCCGCCGGCGCCGTCCGCGACCCGGGTCGCCTGTTCGGCCAGTTCCAGGGCGGCCCGTTCGGCCTCGGTGAAGACCGTCGCCTCCCGCCATGCCGCCACCAGATGCAGTCGCACCGCGCTCTCGCCGGCGGCCGTGGCGTCCTTGGTGTGCATGTCGATGCAGACGGCGCAGCCGTTGATCTGGCTGACGCGCAAGGCCACCAGTTCCTGTGTCGCGGCCGGCAGCGGCGACTCCTTGAGCGCCTTGCCTGCGGACATCAGGTGCTTGAGGGCCTTCCCCGCCGTCGGGCTGGCGAAGTAGTTCACTCGTGCGTCCATCACGTGCTCCTCGGGAATCGTCGGTGGCTGCACCCGAGACGAGGCAGCCCCGCTCCCTGTGACACGGTGGCGCGGCACCCTGAGTCGAAGACATGAACGCAAGGCCTGCCGGGGCCGTTGTGTCCCCCGGTCAAACAGACCGCAGTGAGACTCGACGCTGCGGTGCCGACCACGGCCGCCGCCCCCGGGGCATCTATACCCCACATGTATAGCCCGCATGTATAGTCGCCGTGTATAGCTGCTGTGTATAGATGCGTAAGGATCTTCGAGATGGTGGGCGCTTCCCTTCCTGTGGCAAGAGTCAGCCGATGGTGGCTGTCCGCGGCAGTAGCCGGTATCGCCCTTGGTGTCCTCACCAACCTCGCTCAGGGCTGGCTCCCCGGCTCGTTCAACCAGATCGCGAATTCCGGGGCACTGTGGAGTGTTCCTGCCTTCGCCGCCGGCGCGGTGGTCGCAGAGAAGACGGCCGTACGTGCGTCGGCGCTCGTCGGCCTGTGCACCACGATCGGTCTGGTCGTCGGCTACTACGGCTACGCCGAGCTGGGCCGGTCCGGCATGGGCAGCCTGGCCTGGCCCCTGGTGTGGTTGGTGATGGCCGTCGTCAGCGGTCCTCTGTTCGGCGTCGCGGGGGCGTGGTGGCGACGGGGACACACCACGCTCCGACGCGTGGTCGGACTGGCCGCGCTCGCCGGAGTGTTCGGCATGGAGGCCATCCTGGCGGCCTGGGCGCTGCACTACGAGGGTCAGGCGTGGGGCTGCGCTGCGCTGCTCGTCCTCGTGCCGTTGACGATGGCCCGCAGGCACAAGGAACGCGCGCTCACCCTGCTGACCGCCCTGGTCTTCTCGCCGATCGCCTACGGTGTGGTCGAACTTCCCCTCCAGCACCTCTCGCCGTGATACCCGAAGGAAGCGGAAAACGGCCGCGGGGCTGCGGGGCGACCGAAGGGCCCATCCGCCCTGGAGTCCCCGCGGCCGTCCGGTCAGGCGCGGTCGGTCAGCTCCTCGGCGAACACCTGTGACAGCGGCTGCGGTCCCACGTACTGCTGGCAGTTGCACTGGCCGGCCTCGTAGCGCAGGGGCTTTTTGTTCTCGTCCCACGCCGTGGGCACCTCGACGCGTTCGTGGCACCGGCCCTGCTTGTCGTGCTTGGCCAGATGGTGCGTGCACCCGCACACCGGCTCCGGCGGCTGGTGCGCCGCCTCGACGGCCAGGCGTTCCTGCCGGGCCGCCTCCATCAACTGCATCTTGCGTTCATGCCGGTTGCGCAGGGCGGTGCGGATGTTGTCGGCCACCCACGCGAAGCCGCCCGTCCAGAAGATGATGAGGACCCACCAGAACCAGTCCACCCGCTGCTCCTTCCCCCGTGTCCTGCTGCGGCTTCAGGATAGAGGGCCGGTCGAGGAAAGCCCCGGGCGCCGACCGGGACACCGGAGCGGACCTCGGCCCGAGCCGATGGCGTGAGGGGCAACAGGTGCGGCCCGCCCGGCGGAAGAGGGCTCAGGGCGTGCGGGGGCGAAGCAGCCGTGCGCGCCGGCGCCGCCGGATGTCGTCCTCGGCATCACCGGCCGGCGGCGCGGGCGCAGGCCGGCCCGGCCCGGCTCGCAGCCCGGCGCCGTAACGGTCCCTATGCCGGTGGATCTCGTCCGGCTGCGGACCGGCCGGCCACCCGATCAGCAGGTAGTCCTCGACGGGTTCGTGGGCGTCGCCGTCCGAGGCGGTGTCACGGCCCCGCGCATGTACCCGAACGCGATAGGTGCCCGGTCCCTGCGGCGTCAGCAGGGGCAGTCGGGGGGTGTCGCTCATGACGCTCGTGACGCGCAGCGCGCCGGTGGCGGTCTCCACACTGTGGTCGGCGATCTCCTCCCATGCGCCCCTCTCCACGCGGGTGGGGGGACGCACCCGCACCCGCACCCGGACGTGGACCCAGCCCGTGCTGATGCCGGTGCAGATCACGGCCATGCCCGGCTGTGAGAAGACCAATCCGTTGGACGGGCCGAAACCTGCCGGGGCGCGCCGGTGGGAGTCGGTCAACTCGAACGTGTGGAAGTCCACGCGCACCAGGCTGAAGGCCGTGACCGGTACCGGCTGCGCCATGCGGGCCATGCCCGGAGGTTACGCCGGGTGCAGGACAGGGCCCACGCCCGGCCGGCCGGTAGCGGCCGGCACCCGCCCGAGCGCTGTACGCCGCCCAGGGCACCCGCCCGAGCGCTGCACCGCCCGGCACGCCTGCCGGCCCACGGCGGGCCCGCCCGCGCGGCGCCGGCCGGGCGGGCGGGCGGGCCGGGCGGGGTGTCAGTGGGCGAGGGACTGGGCGGCCTGCTCGATCAGGCGGGCGACCGCGTCGGGCCGGGAGACCGCGACCGCGTGGGAGGCCTTCACCTCGACGGTGTGGGCGTGGGCGCGCTCGGCCATGAACTGCTGGGCGGCCGGCGGGATGTTGTAGTCCTCGGTGGCGATCAGGCTGAAGGAGGGGATGGTCTTCCAGGCGGCCGCACTCGCCTTCTCCTCCAGGGCCGATGCGGCGACCGGGCGCTGGGTGGCGGCCATCAGGGCGGTGACCGGCTCGGGCACGTCGGCGGCGAACTGGTCGTGGAACTTTGCGGGTTCGATGTACAGGTCGGTGCCGGTGCCGCCGGGAAGCGGGAAGGGGACGGGGGTGAGGGCGGCGCCCAGGGTGCTGCCGGGGAACTTGCCGGACAGCTCCAGCGCGCTCTCACCCTCGTCGGGAGTGAAGGCGGCGATGTAGACGAGCGCCTTGACCTGCGTGTTGCCGACCGCGGCTTCGCTGATCACGGCGCCGCCGTAGGAGTGGCCGGCGAGTACCACCGGCCCCTGCACACCCTCCAGCACGCTCGCGACATAGGCGGCGTCGTCGGCCAGGCCGCGCAGCGGGTTGGCGGCGGCGATGACCGGATATCCCGCGCGCTGCAGGCGCTCGATGACCCCGTTCCAGCTGGAGGAGTCCGCGAACGCGCCGTGCACCAGCACGATCGTCGGGAGGGACGGGGTGCCGGCCGAGTGGTTCACGGGCTTGAGGTTCATGACGGGACACTCTCCTTCTCATCAAAGCGCGCCATGGACGGCGCAGTTGTGGCACTGCCTCTCCCCTGGCCTGCCGGCCCGGGGCGACACCGAGAAACCTAGTACACGTTTACATTGTGCGCAATCTAATCGCGTGAGAGTCCTGGGAGGGGTGCGGGCCGGGGGGCGGACGTGGCGCGACCGGCACCGGCCGCAGCGGCGGCCGGTGCCGGTCGAACCGGTGCAGCAAGTCTGTACCGCCACATGGGTCAGGCCTGAACGGCTGCACGAGTGGGGCGTGAACGGCCGCACGAGTGAAGCCTGGACGGCCACGAGAGTGAGGTCGGGGTCGCGTCGGCCGGGGGCACGATGTCGAGCCTTTGGCCCGGTCCGCCGGCACGCCGCAGATGGGGTACGGATTCGTCGCCCTGCATCCGGGCCCACTTCCGCCGAGGACGCCCCACCAGCGTTGTGCGATCCCGGGAATCCGACGAGGGCGTTTTGAAGACAGGCGGCCAGGGCGCGGGAGACAAGTGGCCGGCCTGGCCCCCCGGCAAACCGTGGATGCCCTTTCGTGTACATACCGAACGCCCAGCGATGACCGGGGGCAACCCTGAGGCACAGGGACCGTTCCTCGACCTGATGGTTCGACAGGCACACCGATACAGATTCTACCGGTGGTAGAATTCCGGTATGAGTAAACCGACCAGCATCAAGACCACAGAGGCTGTACGCGACCGACTGCGCATTCTCGCAGCGGAACGCGGTACGACGATCACGGAATTGCTGGAGGAGCTCGCCACAGGCGAACTGACCGAGGCCGAGCGGGCAGAACGCGCCGCTGAAGCTGCACAGGAGCTTGGTGTCGACTACACCGCGCAGGTCGAGGACGCAGGCCGGTCCGCCTGGGAGAAGATCCGCGCACACCAGAGCAGCGCTACAGCGTGAGTCTGACAGCCGTCTTGGATCACACCGCGCTGACCGCCCTGTACCGGGCAGACCACTTTTTCGCCGGCTTGTACATCGAGGCCTCCCGGGGTACCGGGCGCGTCCTCATCCCGTCGCTGGCCGTCGTGGCCGCTGAGCGCCGCACCCCAGGCTCCGGCGCCCACGCCGCATCGCTCCGCTTCGCCGAACAGGTGCCGTTCACCTCGCTGCATGCCCGGCAAGCCATAGTGTGGCCAAGCAGCGAGTGGCCGGTGGCCCACTGTGCGGCAATCGCCCGGCAGGCCGCGAAAGCGGGTGATCCCGTCACCGTCCTCTCCCTCGATCCCCGGCTGTATGCAGGCACCGGCATCACTGCGCTGAATCCGGCAGAGTAACCACGAGCGGATGCAGGAGGGGGACAGCCCGCACGGTCTGATGGTTCGTCATCGCACGTGGGGCGGGTGCGGTCCTGCTCTCGTCGTGCCCTGTCCACCGCGCGGACTGCCTACTTCTTGCCGGTGTCAGTCGGCCAGCGCCGCCGCGGTGACGCGGGCGAAGCCTTCCGGGTTGTCCAGCATCATGTTGTGCCCGCACTCCGGGACCGGGACCACGCTCACCCCGGCTGCGGTGAGCGCATCGGTGCCCGGGAGCGGGCCGTCGGCCTCGGGCAGCAGGTAGGCGCGGGGAATGGCCAACTCCAGCAGCAGCTCACGCATGGTGGGGACGGAGCCGCGGGTGAGGTGGACCGCGCTGCGGTGCAGGGCCTCCCGGCCGGCCAGGCGCCTCGTGGCCCACCAGTGGGCGCCGGCCCGGTCGCGGATGTCTTTCCAGCCGCCCGCCAGGAACTCCTGCTCGGAGTAGGCGGCGATGCCGCTGCTGCCCGCGGAGGTGGGGTCGGGCGGGATCGGGTCGAGGTTGGCGTCGACCAGGACCAGGCGGGAGACCAGGTGGGGGTGGCGGGTGGCCAGCACGACGGCCACCGAGCCGCCCATGCTGTGCGCGATCAGTTCGGCGCCGGTGACACCCGCAAAGGTCAGTGCCGCGGCGAGGGCATCGGCGTGCGAGTGCAGGGTGTAGTCGAAGTCCGTCGGCCGGTCGCTGATGCCATGCCCGAGCAGGTCGATCAGCAGCGAACGCAGGCCGGCCAGCAGCGGATGGACCGCAACCTGGGTGAAGTAGGCCGGCGACGTGGCGCCCAGACCGTGGACGTAGACGCGTGCGGGTTCGCGCCCCGGCAGCTCGACCCAGCGGATCCGGTCACCCTCGGGTGTCACGACGGCGTCGCGCACAGCCTGCTCCCCTTGCACTCAAGATCGACGGCAGCCGAGCAAACCCACCGGGGCTCGGCGCACCGCCGTCGGCCCGGCGCGGGATCGTGCGGGTGCACCGACCGGGTGCGCCGCACGCGGGCCCGCGTGGGAGGGCCCGCGTGGAGGGGTTCGTTCGGCTGCAGGGTGGGTGGGTGGTCAGGATGCGGGGACGGGGCAGCGGCGTTCGGTCCTGGTCTCGGTGGCGGGGTTTCCGTACCAGCGGGCCCCGGCGGGGACTTCCTCGCCCTTCATGAGGAACGAGTCGGGTGCCAAGGTGGCGTCCGCTCCCACGCTCACGCCGTAGTGGACATGGGCGGCCACGCCGAGGGTGACGCCGCAGTGCAGCGTGCTGTGGTCGGACTTGAACGTGCCGTCCTCCTGCGAGTGGCACTGGATCCTGCTGGCGAGGTTGAGGGTGCAGTCGTCGCCGATCGCGGCCAGCGTGCGGTCGGTGAGGTAGCAGCCGTCGTCGAAGACCCGCCGGCCGACCCGGGCCCCCATCAGACGCCAGGCCAGCGGTTTGAAGGGGGTGCCGTTGAAGATGTGGAAGTACTCCACGGGCAGCTTCCACAGCCGCTCGTGCAGCCAGAAGTCCCGGTGGTAGATCGAGCACAACTGCGGGCGCAGTGGGCGGAACCGGCCCACCAGGCGTTCCACGAGGATGAGGTAGAAGGCGGTGAACACCACGGTGAGCGCCGTGGACACGGCGACCATCACCGATCCCGCCGCGCCGCGGGCGGCGAGAGTGGCCATGCCCAGGAGGGTTATGGCGAAGAAGTACACCCAGCCGGCGCCCAGGAACAGGCCCATGGTGGCCAGGTTGTAGCGGTTCTTCACGGCGAGGTGGCGGGGCAGTTCGTCGCCGGCCAGGAAGTGGTCGAAGCGGCTGTCGCGCTCCACCGACCGCGGGATCTCGAAGGGCGGCGAGCCGAGCAGGCCGACCCCCTCGTGAACCGGACCGTCCAGCGGCACCATCACCTTCGTCGCCAGCAGGCAGTTGTCGCCGGTGCGGGCGCCGACGGGGAAGGCGATGTTGTTGCCGATGAAGTTGTCCCGGCCGATCCGCGCCTCGCCGACGCGGAAGGAGGTGCTGGAGAAGTCGGCGTTCACCACGGACAGGCCGTCGGCCACCATCGTGCCGGTCCCCACCGCGCTGTGGAACGGCGACTCGTGCTCCACCTCGGTGCCGAAGTTGGAGCCGGTCTGCTGCACCGGGGTGAGCTTGTAGCCGAGCCCTTTGAGGTAGTGGACGATGTAGGAGCTGTCGCCGAACAGCCGCTTGAAGAACTTGACGTTGGTGGTGCGGGCGATCGTCCGGTGCGCCGAGTAGTGCATCCCGTACAGCGGATACACGGTGTCCGGTTTGACCAGCCGGTTGAGCAGGCGCGGCACCGTGCACAGCGCCGTGGTGCCCAGGACGACGAATCCGAAGAACACAAGCGCCGACACCCGCAGCGCGTCGGTGTAGAAGCCGGCCGTGGTGATGCCGGGCGTGTCCGTTGCGGTGGTGCCCACCGTGCGGGCGATCGCCGGGGAGGTGGCCAGCAGCATGTAGGAGCCGCCCACCGCCAGCGGCACCACCACGAACAGAACCTGCGCCAACGTCATCGCCGCATAGGCGGTTCGGCGGGCGGTGCCGCAGCGCGCCGGCGGCACCGGCGTCATGCCGGTGCGGGCCGGCTGCGCCGGTGAGCCGTGCCAGTACTCGCCGCCCGGGATGCGCTGGCCGCGGTGCAGTGAGGAGGCGTGGCCCAGCCGGGCACCGTCACCGACGAAGGTGTCGATGTCGAAGACGGTCTTCTCGCCGATCACGACGTTGCTGCCGAAGGTGACCGGGCCGGTCTGGATACGGCCGCCTTGCGCCCGGTAGCACAGGAAGAACGACTCCTTGCGCAGCACCGTGTCGTCCCCGATCGTCAACAGGTCGGTGCACACCGGTATGCGGCGGGAGAGGATCGTGACACCGCTGCCGATCCGCGCGCCCAACAGGCGCAGATACAGCACGTAGAGCGGATTGCCCACGAAGAAGAACATCGGGTTGGCGCGCACCAGCACCCGCACGATCCAAAACCGCACGTAGGCAAGCCCCCACAGCGGGAACTCGCCGGCTTTCCAACGGCCCACCAGGATCCACTTGGCCGCGATCGGGAAAACGCACAGCGCCACGAAACCGGCCCCGCCGAACACCACCGACCGCAGGTAGATGCGCAGCACCCCCTCACCCGCGGCCACCCAGTGGTAGCCGCGGGCGGCCACCAGCCCGACGACGAAGACGTAGCCGACGAACAGCAGCATCTGCACCGCCCCGCACAGCATGTAGCGGCGGGTACTGACCCGGACCGGCGCTTCCGCCTGCACCGGCCCCGACTCGGGTTCGGGCGCCGGCTCCTCGCCGTCCCCGCCCACCGCAGCGGCCAGGCTCCTAATCGTCGGATGCTGATAGATGTCCTTGATCGACACCGAGGGCAGGTCCGCGCGTTTCCTCACCCGCGCGCAGAACTGCGCCATGACCAGTGAATTCGCGCCCAGCTCCTCGAAGAAGTGCCCGTCGAGGCTCACCTGGTCCCTCTGCAGGACCCCGGCGAGGACGTCGGCGAACCGACTCTGGAGAGCAGCTGGTGAATCGACATACCCGTGGTTGCCGTTTCCCGACGTATCGGTTTCAGACGTATCGGGAGACGTGTCGGTTTCAGACGTGTCGGTTTCAGATGCCGAAATTCCGGCAGGACGCACCATATGACAGGCCCTTCGAGATACTCGGTCGCCGATACGACTCCACGCGACCTCCCCCCGGGCGGGCGTTCCGGCCCGGGCAAGGAAGGTCAGCTCGACTCCGCCGGGCACCGAGAACACACCCAGTCTCCGCCATCACCCCCACCACGGCCACCGGAACTGCATACCGCGCCCCCGGTACGCAGGCCCGACAGGCCGACCCGCCCGCCGGGCCCTGCGGGCCGCCACCCGCCCGGGCCGGTGGCGGGTACGGGCACACCCGCCCGCGTACGGGTACGGGGCTTGGGCTTTGGGGCTTGGGCTTTGGGGCTTGGGGCTCGGGGCTTGGGCTTTGGGGCTTGGGGCTTGGGCCTTGGGGCTCGGGCATCCGGTATCGAGGGTCAGGCGTCGGACACCGGGCATCCGGCGCCTTTGACTCGCCTCGCGTGGCCCGGCCTGGCCTGACTGGCCTGCGGTGCCGGCCGTGGGGCCGTCGATGCCCTTCGCCTTCGTCCCGTCTGGCCTGCGCTGCCGGGTGCAGGGGCGAGGGCTGCCAGGGGCGGGGGCTGCCTAGGACAGCGGCCGGCCGGCCAGGCCGGCCCGGTGGGCGGCGCGGGGCGCCAACGTCATCGGTCCGATCCAGCCCCGGCGGACCAGGGCGATCTGGGACGGCAGCGGCGATACGGGGTCGACGGACCTGCCCCGTGACCAGTTCTCCAGCAGCCCCTCGGTGGTCTCGATGGCGGACACCACCAAGGTCACCTCCAGATCCCCCTCACCCCAGGTGTTCCACAAGGCCCAGCCCTCGGGCCTGGGCGCGACGCCGAGGCGCGCACACGCCTCCTCGTAGCTCTCCTGGACCCCGGCCGGCATGACCTGGGGCCTGAACACGGCGGCCCCCGACCAGTCTGGTCAGGGGCCGGTCCTCCTGCGTGCATCCGTCGCCCGGGAAGTGGTAGCTGCGCAGGGCCCGGGCCAGGGCGTTCACGCTCGCCTGCAGCGGTGTCGCATCCTCGGGGTCGGCCGGGAGGCAGACCCAGCCTTCCCGAAAGGCCTCCACGCTGACGCGGTGGGCGAGACGCTCGATCTCCCGGAGGTAGTCCTCTTCGCCGAGCTCGGGTGCGGTCATGGCGGGAAGTGTCGCAGCACGGCACCCGGCGCCGACACAGGTTATCGGCGGGAGCACACAATCGGCCGGCCGGGGACATTCCTCACCTCTCACCCGTGCCGTGGCGCGCTCCCCCCCGGCCACCAGGGAAAACCACGCCCCGATGTGGGCGGCGGCGGACGGAAGGGAACGGGAGGGGACGGGAGGGACGGTGAGGGACGGTGAGGGACGGGGAGGGGCGGGGAGGGGCGGGGAGGGGCGGGGAGGGGCGGGGAGGGGCGGGAGGGGGCGTGATGGTGCGCGGATGGGCGAGATGGCTGAAGCCCCGCACGCAGAGTGAGTCAGGCGGGAAGGGCGGGAAGCCCTAACGGCGAGTTTCGTATGCCCACTGTCGACGGGATGGAGCCCAGTGATGGCCACCGCAGCGGGCCCGGCCTGGGCGCTTGCGACGGCACCGAGCAGTCTGCAACTGCCCGGAATCGTCCTTGGAGTGGGCCTCGGCGGGTTCGTCGACGGCATCCTGCTGCACCAGCTCCTGCAGTGGCACCACATGCTCTCCAGCACCAACCACGACCGCATCGGGGTGAAGTACTACAACCCCCACACGGTCTCGGGGCTGGAGATGAACACCCTGTGGGACGGCATCTTCCACGCCGTGTGCTGGATCGCGGTCCTGTGGGGCCTGGCCCTGCTGTATGCGCGTGTCACCCACAACCGGCGGGCCGTGTGGACCTCGCGGGTCCTGTGGGGCTGGATGCTCGTCGGCTGGGGCCTGTTCAACCTGGTCGAGGGCATCCTGGACCACCAGATCCTGGGCATCCACCACGTTCACGGCGGCCCCTACCAGGCCTGGTGGGACACCGGCTTCCTCGTCCTGGGCGGCCTGTTCCTGATCGGCGGCTACCTGCTCCAGCGCAGCGGCCGACCCGTCGACCCCGGGAGCGACCGCGGCGCCGTGACGCACCAAGGCCGCACCTGATGGACGGCATGCACCACCACGACGGCGGAACGAGCCTGCCGTGGACGTCCCTGACCGCGCTGCTCCTCCTCCTCGCAGCCGGCGGCGCCTACCTGCTCGCTGCGCAACAGGCTCGGCGCCGCAACCGGGCACGGGGCTGGAGTACCTGGCGGACGACGTCGTTCGTTACAGGGCTGGCTCTGCTCGCCGTCGGGCTGCTGCCGCCGCTGGACTCAACCGCGCACACAGACTTCCGCGCCCACATGGCCCAGCACATGCTCATCGGCATGTACGCCCCGCAAGCCCTCGTGCTCGCCGCACCGCTCACGCTCCTGCTGCGCACACTGCCCACCTCCACAGCCCGCAAGGTGACGGCGGTCCTGCACAGCCGGCCCGCCCGCGTGCCGGCGCATCCCGCGACGGCGTTCGCGCTGAGCACCGGCTCCCTGGCCGCGCTGTACTTCACCCCCCTGTACAACACCGCCTGGGGCCACCCGGCAGGGCACTGGCTCATGCACGCGCACTTCCTGGCCTCCGGCTGCCTGCTCGCCCACGCCATCGCCGGCCCCGACCCCGCACCCGCCCGGCCCGGCGTGCGGGCCCGCCTCGTATACCTGGGCGCTGCCATCACCGCACACGCCCTGATCGCCCAGGCCATGTACGGCGGGTTCTTCGTCGACATCCGCGCCCCCATCAGCCAGGTGCAGCAGGGCGCGGAGATCATGTACTACGGCGGGGACATCGCCGAACTCCTGCTGGCCGGCGCGCTGATGGCGACCTGGCGTCCCGAGCGCCGCACCAAGGCCGTCACGATGACCCCGAAACCCGGCCCGAGGGCAGGCGCACCGGCACCCCGGTAGGCCAGGACCGCTGCCGACCGGCCTCCCGGCGTGCCCCAGTCGTGCCCGGCAGCTCGCCTCCCGGCCTTGTCGTCCAAGGACGGACGGCCGGCGACGACACGGCCGGCAACCATCCACGCCGGCCCCGGGCAGGGCGGCTGACCTGCCCGGGGCCGGGCAGAAGCTGAGCGGTTCCTGCATGATGTGTTCGAATTTGATAGGGGTCGGCGGTCGGCCCCGCACGACGGAGGGTGGGGACATGATGCGGAAGGTCTATCACGAGGAGCTGGCCTCGATCAGTGATCGCCTGGTGGAGATGGCGAACCTGGTCGGCTCGGCCATCGGCCGGGCCACGACCGCTCTCATGGATGCCGATCTGGAGCTTGCCGAGCGCGTGATAGCGGCCGACGAGAAGGTCGATGACCTCCAGCGTGACCTGGAGAACCAGGCGATCGCGGTACTGGCGCGGCAGCAGCCGGTCGCCACCGACCTGCGCATCGTGGTCACGTCGCTGCGGATGAGCGCGGACCTGGAGCGCTGCGGTGACCTGGCCCAGCATGTGGCCAAGCTGGCCCGGATGCGCTACCCCGAGAAGGCGGTGCCGCGCGATCTGCGCCGCACGATTTTGGAGATGGGCCAGCTCGCGCAGCGCCTGATGGCGCAGGCCGCCGAGGTGGTCCTCACCCAGGATGTCGATGCGGCCCTGCAGGTGGAGAAGGACGACGACCGCATGGACGAGCTGCACCGCATGATCTTCCAGCACCTGATGGACGACCGGTGGCAGCACGGCGTGGAAACCGCCGTGGACGTCACCCTCGTCGGCCGCTACTACGAGCGGTTCGCCGACCACGCGGTCTCGGTGGCCCGGCGCGTCATCTACCTGGTGACGGGCGAGCACGCCGACGAGATTGCCGCGAACGAGCCCGCCTGACCCCGGACCGGAACCGGGTACTCGTGCCCGCTCTCGGGTTGCGCCGTGCCCGCCCGTTCCCAGGCTGTGCAGCAGGCGAGCCGGGGGGACAGCAACGCTGATCGCGCTTCGGCAGAGGTCAGGCGTTCCTGGATCAGCCGCCTTCCGCACACGGCGTCTTCCCCCGGTGGTGCAGGTGGTGTCGCTGTTGCACGGGGATGTCCTTCAGTGTGAGGGTGAAGGGAAGAACGCAGGCATGACCGGCGCACGGCCGGACAGGCGTCTTAGGGAATGCGGTCACCCCCTATCTCGGAGGGAACGTGGATATCCGCTCGCACGAGTCCCCCGGCGTGGTTCAGGAGCCGGGGAGTCCTGCCGACGAGGTTCAGCAACTCCAGGCCAAGGTCGCCCAGCTCGAGCGTGCCGTGCACTCCCACGCCGTGATCGATCAGGCGATCGGTGTCGTGGTCGCCGTGGGACGTCTGACCCCCGCGGAGGCCTGGGACCTGCTGTGCGAGACGTCCATGTGTACGAACACCAAACTGCGGCACGTGGCCGACCTGGCCGTCACATTGGGTGTCACCGGCAACCTCACGGCAGACATCCGCAAAGAACTGGCCCGCAGGCTGGACGGCGAGAACTGATCCCACACCGTCCAGCCTCGTGCTGTGAACCCCGGCTGCTACGGCATCGCTTCACGTGACCGGGGCCGGCACCGCGGTTCTTGGCGGTGCACCCCGCGATCCACCCGGACGACCCGACCGCAGTTCCGGCCTGGACGCAGGCCGGCCGGCAACGACAGTCGGACACCGGGTCCAGGCCGGCTCGCCGCCGGGCGCCGGAAGATGTCGCAACGCGCTGTGTGGCCCGGGCCCGTTGTCAGTGGCCGCCGCTAGGGTGCGGCGCAACTGACCGCTCACCCCCATCCGGGAGGAATCATGGCCTCACGTCTCAACCCGTACCTGATGTTCGCCGGCGACGCCCGGCAGGCCCTTGAGTTCTACAAGGAGGTCTTCGGCGGCACCCTGGTCCTCAGCACCTACGGCGAGGCCGGCCAACCCGACACCGCCATGGCCGACAAAATCATGCACGGCATGCTCGAAACCCCCAGCAACTACACGCTGATGGGCGCCGACACCCCCGCCGGCGAACACAAACCGGGAAACGCCTACTCCGTGAGCCTGAGCGGCGACGACGACACGGAACTGCGCGGCTACTGGGAAAAGCTGTCCGACGGCGCCACCGTCGCCGTCCCCCTGGACAAGCAGATGTGGGGCGACGTGTTCGGCATGTGCACGGACCGCTTCGGCATCACCTGGATGGTCAACATCGCCCAGCCGCAGGGCTGACAGCAGTCCGCCCGCAGCCGGTCGGGCGCCCAAGCGGCGCCCGGCCGGCGGCCGCGCCCATCACCCCGTGCACGCCGGACACGGCCATACCCTCCCCCGCACCCGCACCCGCACCCGCACCCGCCCCGGACACCGGCACGCCCACCACACCCCGCAACGACGTATGCCCGCCACACGGAACCATCCCCTCCAACCCCCAACACCCCGCAACGACGTGTGCCCGCCATACGGAACCATGCCCTCCAACCCGCAGCACACCGCACGACGTGTGCCCGCTACACGGAACCATGCCCTCCACCCCGCAGCACCCCGCACCGGCAACGACGAACCTCCCGGGCGCGGACGCCGAGGACCTCGCGCTGTACCGGGACAAGCTCCGCCGCCGACTGCCGCAGTCGCTCCACGCGTTGCGCGGCCCGACCCAGGGAGCCGCGGAACCGCCGCCGCACATGGCCCGGTCCGGGATGACCTCGTACGACATCGACAAGCCCCGCCGGCGCACGGGCCCGTACCCCACCGTCCTGCACGAGGGGCCGGCGCGAGGACCTGCCCCGCCACCTCAACCAGGGCCTGCCCCTGCAGATGCGGCCCGTGCTGCGCACCCTCCGCGGCCGCACCCTGCGCACCGTGCGGGAAGACGCCCTCCGCCCGCTCACCCGACGCACACGGGCAGCCGCGTGAGGGACATGCCACAGCTGCACACGCGGCTCCGGGTCCCTTGCCCGCCGGTCCTGGCCGGTTGTGCATGCCGCACGTTGTTCACGCCGCCGGACACCATGCGCGGCGGCTGAAGCGGCACCGGCTCAAGGACGTTCAGCGACAACGACTGCCGACAAAAACGGAGGCAGGCCCGGAGCCGGCCATGCTCTGACCGGGCAAACACAACATGCCGATGACAGCGGCCGGATGGAAGTCGGTGTTCAGCGCCGCAAGTTTTGAAGACACGCCCTGGTCGGGCTGGGCGCGGCCACATGTCTGGCTGCAGTGATGTGGACCGGCGTCGCCGGCCTTGTTTGAGATTCTTCATCACACCCGGGCTGGTGGTGTTGGCGTTGACCTTGAGGGCCTTTGATCGTCCCGGTCTCGCCTTGTCCTGTCTCTGGGGTATTCCATGCTCCGCGTCGGCCTCACCTTGCGGGGGGTGTCATCTCTTCGCGGTGGCGGAAGAGCCTTCGGCGCCGCACATACAAGGCGACGGCGAGGCTGAGCAGCGGGATGACGACGGCAGCGGCGATGTAGAAGCCGGGGGTGGCCCAGGCCGGCCCCGGCCACACGGACACAGCGACGTCCGCCGCGTCGTCAGCCGGCTCGGTGTCGCCGCTGGGGCGTCTCGGGTCGCTGTCCGAGACCGTGACCCGGCCGCTGCCGTCGGCGCTGTTCTTGTCGATGCGCAGTGTGAACGGGAACGTCGTCGTGGCCCCCACCGCTCCGACGCGCGCCGTGCACACGTACCGTCTGGCACTCGGCTGCCTTGCGGAGGCTTCCGCAAGTGGCGTGCCGTCGGCGGTGACGGCCCGGCAGTCCTGGGCGATCACCTCCTCGTCACGTTCGAAGCTGTACGGCGACGCCATGACAGTGGTGCCCTCGGGCACCGTGAAGACGACCTTCACCGCTGCCGTCAGCGAACCGGGACCGTTGTTCCGCACGCCGATCCGCACGGTGGACAGACTGCCGATGGGACCGCGCGCTGTGTCGGCGACTGCGGCCAACTCGCTCCGGTTGTCAACGCTCACGTGGAGCACCTGTGGATCGTCGCCGACTGTGCTCGTCACACCGGCGTCGGTCTGGGAGGCCGGAACGAAATGCAGTGGAGGCCCGCTGCCGGGCCGGTACCTTGATGCGATTTCGGCCGGGGGAACGTAGTCGGTGCCGATGGCATCAGCACTGAAGGTGACGGTCGGATAGGTGGCATCCCGTGCGGCCCGCAAGTGCTCGCGGGCACCCAGGCCGTACGACCGGCCGGGCGGAATGACGATGTCGTCCGCGAGGAGCCGACACCACGCCGAAGTGCCGCCTCGATAGCGGCAGTTGCGGTGCCGGTCGGTCAGGGTGATGCCATCGCGTGCTTCCATGCGCAGGGCCACTCCGCGGGCGGGCACGTCGCCGACGTTGCGTACGGTCAGCCGGACCGACAGGCTCCCGCCAGGTGTCACCGGGCCCGGATCGGGGTGAAGCCAGACCCGGAGCTTCGGTCTGCCGACCACGATGAGGGAGTGACCGCTGACCGGCGGCAGGCCGGGCGCGGTCACACGGTAGCGCAGCACCGCGAAGTCGCCCGCCTTCGCGCCTTTCGCGGGACTCAGGTGGAAGGCCTGGATGCCCCCTCCACCCGTTGGACCCGCCTGCGTGACGCAGTGGTAGACGGGCAAGTGGACAACACATGCATCGAGCGCCCGCTTGACGGTGACGACGCCCTTCAGATCACTCGCGTCGAAGGTCACCCTCAGCCTGACCGTCGCACCGCCGGCTCTCTCTTCGACCCGCAGGTCAGATACGGCCTGTTGTGGATCGCGGGAAACGTAGAAGACCGAGGGAACGACCAGCTTCACGTCGGCCCCGCTCGAGGAGCACCCGGAGAGGACGGACGTCATGGCGGCCAGCGAGAGCAGAAGACCGACGGCAGCCGTGCACGCACGGATGACCGGGCCCGCTTCCCGACTCAAGCCCCTGCGGGGGCGACGGTCCCGCCGCAGAGTGCGCATGTGGCCACCCTGCCAAGTCGAGATCACGACCACGCCTCGCTACGGTCACAGGTGTCTTGATCGTCACCAGCCGCACGAACCTTGCACATGTCGGTGCACCGGACCCTGCGCGCGTCATCAAACGTGCGTCTTCGTTCGAGCATGCGGGCAGCAGCCGCAGTCTGCGGGCTCAGAAGGGATGGCATCGACGTCGGGAGCTTCACGGGCCGTTAGCCTGTCGGCATGCCTGAGTGCGGCATTCCGGGGCGCAGCGGCATGCACTCGAATGCGCCCTCCAGCGCCCACCGCCGAAAGCAGGCGTGCAGCACGGCCCACGGGCCGTACCGCTGCGGCACGTCCCGCCAGGCCGTCCCCGTGCGGAACTTCCACACGATCCCGTCGAGCACCGTGCGGTCGCCCAACCGCCCCCGGCCACGCAGTGACACCAGCAGGGGCCCGACGAACTCCCACTCGGCATCGGACAGTTCATGGCGACATATCACCCAACACTGATCCACCACTCGAGATCTTTTGAAGACACGGCCCAGGTCTGGCCCAGGTCAGGGTGTTCGGCGATCCACTCGACCGGGTTCGCCGCCGGCCGGCCACCGGAACTCGAAAGCTTGACCCAACCCGGATGTCAGACCTCGCTGACCTGCGGCTCCTCATGACAGGCGAACGCATGCCCGAGCTCGCACAGATCACCGACGCCCGCAAGGCCACTCCCGAACTCCGACGTCAGCTGATCGACTGCCGGATCGCGGTCACCCACTCGGGCGGTGCCGCCGGATTCCCCTTCCCACCCGTTCAGGACGACGACGTCGCGCCAGCCGCGGACAAGCTCCTCGGTCCTCACCAGCCGCAACACAGCCGCCTCATCACCGCCAGATTCGACGACGTTCTTGCCGCATGGGTCGTCCTCAACCGCGATCCCTACCAGCTCGTCGGACACTGTCGCACGGTCAACCACCTTCAGACCCACCCCGAATTCCACGGCCGTGGTGTCGGCTCCGCCCTCATGCGTCAGCTGCCGAAGATCGCCCGCGACGAACTCGAGCTCGAACAACTCCACCTCGCCGCCCGGCAAGGAGAGGGGCTGGAGGACTTCTACAGCCGGCTCGGACGGCGTGAAGTCGGCCGCTCGCCCTGCGCCTCGCACCCGACGACACCCGGGACGAGGTCCTGATGCTCCTCGATCCCCTCTGACCGCAGGGGTATGCAGACAGCGCCGATGCCCGGCTCCGCCATCACATGCCGTGCAGGAGCTGGAGAGGAAGACCCGGATGGCGCTCGTTCCCGCTACCTGCCAGGACATCCGGGACGCGCCGTTCTCGAAGATCGGGGCGACACCGTTCCCCTGGTGGGGCATCCCGGAGAAGCCCAGCCATGAAGCAGACAGGGCGAGGCAGCACAAACCCGGGACGGCCCGCGGTGCCTCCCACGCAGTCCAACAAGCCTGACCCGCCCGGTGATCAACTCGCCGCAAGGTCTTCCGGTCCCCTTCCAAGGGCACGACAGCCGTGAGCCGGTCTTCGACATCTCCCGTCTTCCGCTCCCCGGCCGGCACAAGGACCCGGCGCAAGTCCGGGCAGTCCGCTGCAGTCCGCCGGGGACCTTGCAAACCAAGAGTTCACCGAACTACACATTCGCCGCGATCAGACACCTGCTGACCCTCCCGACTCAGATACCCGAGCCGCCGGTGACGCCAGGGATACTCAACGCCACACCCGGTCCCCCACCCAGCCGTGGGCGGTCGGGCCCTGCTCCAGATACCCGACCGGCATCCGCAAACATGCCCGAGACAGACGACACCCCGATCCACCGGGCCCCGCCAGACAAAGGCCTCCTCACCTCCCGCGCCCTATCTGGTGCCACTGCCAGGCCGACTTCCCACTCACCCGCAGCCACCGCAGCCTCCCGCGCCCTATCTGGTGCCACTGCCAGGCCGACTTCCCACTCACCCGCAGCCACCGCAGCCTCCCGCGCCCTATCTGGTGCCACTGCCAGGCCGACTTCCCACTCACCCGCAGCCACCGCAGCCTCCGGCGCCCTATCTGGTGCCACTGCCAGGCCGACTTCCCACTCACCGCAGCCACCGCAGCCTCCGGCGCCCTATCTGGTGCCACTGCCAGGCCGACTTCCCACTCACC
The DNA here is from genome assembly GCF_051553595.1 of Streptomyces sp. HUAS TT11. NCBI lineage: Bacteria > Bacillati > Actinomycetota > Actinomycetes > Kitasatosporales > Streptomycetaceae > Streptomyces > Streptomyces sp. HUAS TT11. Next base: position 9,651,540 of record NZ_CP196184.1, on the reverse strand, counting down.
GCAGCCACCGCAGCCTCCGGCGCCCTATCTGGTGCCACTGCCAGGCCGACTTCCCACTCACCGCAGCCACCGCAGCCTCCGGCGGCTTGACCTTCTGGGCGAATACTTCCGCCGCCTGCATCCGCACCACCTTCCGGCATCGGCGTGCCTCCAGCCTCAACCCGCCCCCGTCCGCATACCTCACACCCAGGGACTACAGCCAACGCCCATCACCATCGGCGAGTTCCGTGCACTCCCCCTGACGAGCCGACGAGCCGACGAACCGACGAGCCGACGAGGCGACGAGCTGACGAGCTGACGTCGGTATCGCTGTAAGTCACTGCGCAGCCCCGGCCACGGCCCGGTCTGGCAGGAGGGCGAGGAGCTGTTTCGTATGGCCGGGCAGTTCCACCTCTGCCAGTCCCGTAACGATGTCGTGCAGCGGCACGGGCTGATCGACCAGGAGGGTGCCGTTGGACAAGAGCCGGGCGGGCACCAGGGTGGCGAGTTCGGCGTCGCTGAGCGCCGCACCTCCGGCCAGTGCGCACAGGGCGGCCGCCTGAGCGCTGATGCGGTCCCGGAGCCCGGCGCTGCCGCCGGCGTGCGCGATGGATTGCTCGATAGTCCAGGCGTCGAGAGCGATCCGGTTGTCGTACGTCGTGTTGGCCCCCGCGGCGACACCCGCGAGGACGGCGAGGGTGGCGGCGCCGACCAGGCAGACATGCGCAAGGATCTGATCGGCGTTCCACTCGCCGTTCGGCGCAGCGGGACCGGGGCCGTCGGCGTCAGCGTCGGCGTCGGTGGTGTCGGCCACGGTGGCGGCGTCGGCGTCGGCGTCGGCCACGGCCACGGTGGCGGCAGCATCCAGCAGTGCACGGTAGGCGTCCTGGAGCGGGGCGGTGTCCAGCATGTGCTGCACCTCTCTGCACGGGCGGATACGGAAAGAACAAAGGGCGCAGAGGGCGCGGCTCAGCTGTGGGCGCGGGACATCTCCCAGGGCGCCTGAGGCAGGACCTCGCCGGTTTCCAGCATCGACTTGAGGTTCGCCAGCACGGCCAGCCAGCCGGCCGAGATACCGCCCAGCATCTCCTGGTTGGGGAGGTTCTCGTGGGTCACGGTGAGGCGAACGATGTCCTGATGCGGTTCGACGAGGAAGGTGACGACTGACGGCTCTCTCGGCGATTCGGCATCGGGGACGTCATCAAAGGTGATGACCAGCCGCGTCGGGGGCTCGGCCTCCAGGACACGACCCACCACGTCGATCTTGCCTGAGCCGTCGGCTCGCCGGTGCTCCCAGGCCGAGCCCGGCTGCCAGTCGGAGACGTTGGCGTGTCCCCAGTAGCGCGCTGTCAGGTCGGCGTCGGTCAAGGCTTGCCACACCTGCTCCGCACCGGCGCGGATGTAGGTGACGTACACGTAGTTGGGCACCGGTGTGGATGCATGGGTCATGGCGTACTCCTCTGCCTGGTGCTTGATGGCACTGATCGCCTGAAGGCGCGGCTTGTCGAAACCGGAGATCCAACGCGCCTCGATCTCGTGGATCGGAACGGGGTTCAGATAGTGCAACCGCTCCCGGCCACGCCGCACGACGGTGACGAGGTTGGCCCCCACCAGGACGTCCAGATGCTGCGTCGCCGACTGACGCGTCATGCCAAGACGCTCACACAGCTCACGCAGCGTCTGCCCGTCGTGCTCACGCAGACGGTCCAGAAGGAGCCGCCGGGTGGGATCGGCCAACGCCTTGAACACCGAATCGATCACGGTTGCTTCGAAACTCACACCCCCATTATGCAGGCAATCACCTGCCTATCGTCAAGGGAGGCCGGCCGCACGAACCGAACACACCGATGCACCCCCACGCCCGAGGCCACCCCGTCACACCCATCCCCGACGTCCCCACGTCACCCTGACAAGCCGAAGGCAGCAAGGGCGAAGGCGACGAGGCCGGTCCCTGCCGTCTGGCTGGTCGGCGCCCCCCGTAGCCCGAGCTATCGAGATCCTGGAACGGCTCTGGCCACGGGACCACAACATGCTGTTCGCAGTCCTGGCGCACACCAGCGGCTCACGGACCGGCACCGGAGCAGTGCCGGCGAACTCGACCACCAACGCCTGTGTGACATCAAGACCCTCACCGTAGAAGGCGGTGCGGTCGACCGCACCGCCTTCTACGGGCACCCGCCCCTGCTCTCACCTCCGCGTCGAGTTCGAACGGCGCCTGAACGCCATGCGCGAGGCTGGCGAGATCCCCGACCCCCGCGAAGCCCAGATCACGCCACGGCGGAGAACGTCAAGCTCCGGGAACGGCTGGCGGATCGGAACAGACGATCGCCGAGCTCGCGGACTTCCGCGGTCAGGTCCTCGCCCGACTCGCCGCCCAGCACGAGGAGATCGTCCGGCTTCGCGAGTCCGCCGCCGGGACAAGCCCAGTGAGTCGCCGGCCCGCGCCGCGAACCACAGTGATGGGAACCTGCAACTGACAGCCCAAGGCTCGCTGTTCGGTGCTGCCGGAAGCACAGTGATGGGAACCTGCGGCTGACAGCCCCAGGCTCGCTGTTCGGTGCTGTCGGAAGCACAGTGATCGAAAAGGGTTTGCGGGCGAGGGCTGCGGTTGGATAGACGTAACCGCTGGACCCCCACCACGAGGGTTGAGGGGCCACGACTGCGAGAGGAGGGATAAGCCCATGATCCCCAAGAACACCGCGCTTGTGTCCCCCCGGGTTGCGGACCACGTCTGACCCCGGAGCGGACGGGCGCCTTCACCGGAGCGTGCCTTGACCGTGAAAACGAACGACCTGACCATGCGTCCGATCACCGGACACGACGAACTCGACCTCTTCTCCCAACTGCCCTACATCCTCAATGAGGAACTGGCGGACGACCTTGCCGCTGGCCGCCGCCGTCCGGAATGGATGTGGGTCGCCCTCCGGGGTGACCGCCTACTCGCCAGGACAGCCTGGTGGAGCCGATCAGCCGGCGACGCACCACTCATCCTGGACATCCTCGACATCGAAGACAGCCCCTCGGGCCCCGATCACGTGGACATCGGGGCGCGACTTCTGCACACCGCGATGGCCGCTACCCTCCCGAACGGGTCGCGCCCCCCTGAATACAGCCGTTTCGTCCCACCGGACTGGCGTGAGAACGCGGTAACGAGACAAGCTGTCGAAGACCGCATGACGGTACTCGAACGGACCGGTGCCCGGCTCTTCGTCGAACGACTGCGCCTGGAATGGCGTCCGGGATCGCCAGTTCCCGAGCCCAATGGGCGCCTCGTCTACCGGCCGGTCCGCGATGGCGAGGAACTCGTAGCCCTGATGTCCTCAGTTCTGGACGGGACTTTGGACGCACACGGCCGTGACGACCTGACCCGGATGTCAGTACACGAAGCGGCCGCCCGGCACTACGAGGCCGAGCTGGCGCGTTACACCAGCCCACGGGACTGGTGGCGCATCGCAACACTGCCCCATGGAGAACCAGTGGGGTTCGTCATCCCGGCCCGCAACGACTACAACGCGATCATCGCCTACATCGCGGTCCTGCCATCGCACCGCGGCAACGGCCACATCGACGACATCCTCGCCGAGGGCACCCGAATCCTCGCCGAACAGCGCGTCCCCCGCATCCGCGCGTCCACAGACCTCGGCAACATCCCGATGGCGAACGCCTTCCAGCGCGCGGGATACATCAATTTCGAGCGTGAGATCAACATGACCTGGAGCTGATCGAGTACCGGGCGGGGGTTCCGCAGACGGTGCCCCCGCCTCCCTAGTCGCATGATCGACACCACATCGGCAAGGTTGGAATGCAACACGTGTCCGTCGCATCATCGCGAAAGTGGTCCCAGCAGCGGACCTGCTCAATGACGACACGAGCTCACCGCACACGACCTCCGCGGAGACAAGGCGGACCCTGCCCCGGTTCATCGCCCGCCGGGTCCACGCCCCCATCCAAAGGGTGTGCATCTGCCGCTGCATATGGCCCGGTCCAAAACGACCACGTACGAGGCGAGCGAGCCCCACCGGTGCATGGGCCTGTACCGCACCGTCCTGCACGAGAGCCCTGCACGACGACCTCCGCTCCGCTCCCCCGATCTGGGATCTGCCCTGCTCCGGTGCCGCGCACCCACGTCGCCTGCACCGGGCCCAAGGACGCCTCCTCCCCGCCCCCCGACGGCCCCCGACAAACCCCTGACAGACACGCCAAAGCACCCGAACCCTCGCAACATACGAGGCGAGCGAGCCCCACCGGTGCATGGGCCTGTACCGCACCGTCCTGCACGAGGGCCCTGCACGACGACTTCCGCTCCGCTCCCCCGATCTGGGATCTGCCCTGCTCCGGTGCCGCGCACCCACGTCGCCTGCACCGGGCCCAAGGACGCCTCCTCCCCGCCCCCCGACGGCCCCCGACAAACCCCTGACAGACACGCCAAAGCACCTTAAATCCTCGCAACAGGGGTCATACGAGTTCCGCTGTGGGCCGCCGTCAGTATCATCGGTCCCGTCGGGGCGGGTGGGGAGGCAGCTAAAGGATGTTCGCAGTCGAGGTCAGACAGACTAAACAGGCGTGGCTGTTGACGCTGCGCGGCGAGCCGGATTTCAACAGCGCCGTGCAGCTGCGAGAGGCGGCGGACCGGATGGCGGCCGAGCCTTCCCGGCCCGGGCTGACGGTGATCGGCTGCGCCGGGCTCGACTTCTGCGACTCCTCCCGCATCAGCAGCCTGATCGCAATCCACCCGCGGCCGTCCGCACGCGGGAGCGCGCTGCGCCTGGCAGCGGCGCCCGGTGCGGTGGCACGAATCTTCACTTCAGGCTGACGGGCCTGGACCAGGCCGTCCGCGTGTACTCCACGGCCCCGGACGCCCTCGCCGCCGACGGCGAAGGCGTACCGGCCCCTTCACCTGCCGACGCGCCGGCCTGACTACCCAGGACTTGTCGGCCTGCTGTGAAAGCGATCTCAGTCGACGATGATCGCGCCGCGGGCAGGGCAGTCGAGATGTCTACAGTGCTTACTTGCGCAGTCGCAGGTCATTGACAGCAGGGTGCCTGTTCAGCGCTCTTCGGCCCACCCGTTAGCATGACCGGCCAGTGGGGCCACACCGTGCCGCACCCAAGCGGGCAGGTGCCCTTACACATGAGGTGGCCGGATGACGTCGCTGCTGGTCTACGCGATCTACCTCATAGTCGCGGCGCTGTACGCGTATGCCCTGCTCGACTGCATCAGGACACCCGCGGCACGTATCCGAATACTGCCCAAGGCGGGTTGGCTGCTCATCCTGGCCCTCTTCCCTGTTGTGGCCGCCATCGGCTGGCGAAACCTGGGCAAGCGGTCCACCCGCACCGAGGAACAGCCATCTGCGGCCTGAACCCGGTAGCCCGCCTCACATGCGTCATTGCAGTACCGGTCGCAGCCACTCCTTAGGCGGTCCCGTCGAACGCCAAAGACCGACCACCCCGAAAACCCAAGCTTCCGGCAATGACGGACCCGGCCCGCAGAAACCCGGATGATCGCCTCGATCGCGATCCCACGCATACGCAGGCAGGACCGGCTGCGGCGGGAGCCCCACGCATTGCCGGCCCGCACTCGGTCCGACCGTCTGCAGGGCCGCCCTCGACCGAACCGGGACACCCCCTCCCCGGAAACTTGCCCACTGTGAGCCTTCGCCGCCCTGCGGTGCGATGCGGTGCGGTGCGGTGCGGTGCGCGCCCAGCATGCGGTGCGGTGCGGTGCGTGCCCAGGATGCGGTGCGCCAGGCTTCCCTGCGGGTCGGGGCGCGCCGGTGTTCCAGTCCAGGCCCAGCACGGCGAGATCGCCGGTGCACCGGGCGGCGGCCCGGACCCGGGGACCACAAGCCCGACAGGCGGCCGAGCCGGCGGCACGGGCGGCGTCCAGCACGAAATCGGACCGGATGCGCGCCGCGTCAGTGCGCGCCCTCACCCCCGCTCACTTCGGCACCAGAACCCACACCATGCCCCTCCTCCGCCCGCCATAATGGAGTCATGCCCTCCAGCCCACAGCACCCCGCGCCCCCGTCAAGGAACCTCTCGGGCGCGGACGCCGAGGACCTCGCGCTGTACCGGGAGAAGTTCCAGCGCCGACTGCCGAAGTCGCTCGACGAGTTGCGCGGTCCGACCCAGGGAGTCGTGGATCTGCCGCTGCACATGGCCTGGTCCGGGATGACCTCGTACGACATGGACAAGCCTCGCCAGCGCATGGGCCTGTACCGCACCGTCCTGCACGAGGGCCTGCACGACGACCTGCCCCGCTACCTCAACCAGGACCTGCTCCTTCAGATGTGGCCGGTGCTGCGCACCCTCGTCGGTCGCACCGTGCGCACCGTGTGGGAAGACGCCTTCTCCCAGCTCGCCTCGCGTACACGGGCAGCCGCGTGACGGACATGCCAGAGCTGCACACGCGGCTCCTGGCGGATGTCATTGCTCTCGGCTCCCCCTATCCGCTGGTCCTCACCGGCGGATATGCCGTACGGGCGCATCACCTGGTGAACCGCCCCAGCCAGGACCTCGATGTCGCCACCGAGAACCCGACCCCCATGGCGGACATCGCCGACACCCTCCGTAACGGCCTTCAAGCACGAGGCTGGCAGGTTCGGGCGCTGGAGACGGCCCCTTTGTCCGCCCGCTTCACGGTGTCCGACCCCGTCACCGGTCAGGAGTGCGAAGTCGACATCCTCAAGGAGGTCTTCTGGCGGCCTATCGCCCAAAGCCCCTACGGGCCCGTCCTCGCAGAGGAGGACGTCATCGGGACCAAAGTCCGCGCCCTCGCCGACCGCGGAGCGCCCCGCGACCTGATCGACGTGTTCGCAGCCTCTCGCCGCTGGGCCGATACTGAGCTCGAGGAGTTCGGCCGCCGCCACGCCCGCGGCCGCTTCGAGCGCGAAGACCTTCAGGCGAATCCGGCAGGCGCCGAATGGACCGACGACGAAGCCTTTGCCGCCTACGGCCTCGACGACGAAGCCATCACCGCTCTGCGCACCTGGGCCCTGCGGTGGGCCGACGACCTCGCCTCCCGGCTACTCGCGGACTCCGGCGATCCGGACATCGACTGATCGCATCCGGGCCCCGACACCGCTCTGCACGCAGCGCCGCGGTGCGTGCCCAGGGTGCGGTGCGTCAGGTCTTCCCTGCGGGTCGGGGCGCGCCGGTGTTCCAGTCCGGGCGCAGCACGGCGAGGTCGCCGGTGTACCGGCCCGCGTTCAGCACGCGGGTGCGGGTGCGGGTGTAAGCGTGCGGGTGCGGGTGATGAGAAGCCACGGCTCGGGCCACCGTGACACCGGCAGCTCGCCCCGCCTGTCACCGGGTGGTGAGCAGGCCCTCGCGCAGTCGGGTCAGCAGGCGGGAGATCAGGCGTGAGACGTGCATCTGGGAGACGCCCAGACGTTCGCCGATCTGGGCCTGGGTGAGTTCTTCGACGAACCGCCAGTGAATGATCCGCCGCTCGCGTTCGTCGAGTTCGGCAATCATCGGTGCGAGAGCATGGAAGTCCTCGATGAGTTCCAGAGCCGCGTCCTCGTCGCCGATGAAGTCGGCCAGCGCCGACTCCCCGTCCTCACTGTTTCCGATCGCCGCGTCCAGCGAGGCCGACGTGTAGCCGTTGGAGGCGAGTTGGGCCTCGACGACCTCGTCCTCGGGCAGACTCATCAGCTCCGACAGCTCCCTGGTCGTCGGGGTGCGGCCCAGCCGGCTGTGCAGTTCCTCCTTCGCGCGGGCCAGTTGCACCCGGGCCTCCTGCAACCGGCGAGGCACATGCACCGCCCAGGACGTGTCGCGGAAGAACCGCTTGATCTCCCCCACGATGTAGGGGACGGCGAAAGAGGTGAACTCCACCTCGCGGGAGATCTCGAACCGGTCGATGGCCTTGATCAGCCCGATCACACCGACCTGGACGATGTCCTCCATCTCCTCCGGCCCGCGGCTGCGGAACCGGCCGGCCGCGAACCGGACCAGGGAGACATTCATCTCGATCAGCGTGTTGCGGGCGTAACTGTACTGGGGTGTCCCCTCCTCCAGCACCGCCAGCTGCTCGAAAAACAACTTCGACAACTCCCGGGCGTCCCGGGGCGCGACCTTGGACGGGTCCGCGATCCGCGGCACCTCCACCGCCTGCTCGACCACCTGCACGGTCGCCTCGACTGCCTGCACGGTCGTCGTCGCCACGACGCGCCCCTCCCGCTCGTCCGGTCTCACCCCGCCGGCCTGTCCACCGGCAAGCAGACGCGTACCCGACCACCGAACCATCATTCCTGAAATTCCTTTCGGGTTTTCCTCAGTGGCCGCCCTCCCGGATGACGGTGTGACTACGCAGGACGTCCTTCACCTTGGCCACCCCAAAACCCCAACCCTGCCCGACGGCCGGCTCGGCAGGCACCGCGATCTCGTCGGGCTTGGTCACCACGCCGAGGAGGACCGCGCCGGGAGCGTCGAAGGTCCGGCGTACGGCGCCCACCAAGTCGCCCGGACCCGTCACACGGACGCCGGTGACACCCATCGCGCCGGCGACAACGGCAAAGTCAGGGCTGTCCAGGACAGTACCGAACCCGGGCAGACCGACCCGCTCCTGTTCGAGTTTCACCATGCCCAGCCGCCGGTTGTCGAAGACGACGAGCTTGACGGGCAGGCGGTAGGTCTTGAGGGTCATCAGGTCGCCCAGAAGCATGCTCAGCCCGCCGTCCCCGCAGAAGGCCACCACCTGCCGGTCTCGGTCCAGGCACTGTGCGCCAAGGGCCTGGGGCATCGCGTTGGCCATCGAACCGAGGTTGTAGGAGCCGATGAGTGCTCGCCGGCCGCGCATCTGAACGAAACGCGACAGCCATACGGTGGCCATGCCGGTGTCGGAGGTGAAGACGGCGTCCTCGGCGGCGACGCGGTCGATGAGCGCGGCCAGCGCCTCGGGGCGGACGTCGTGGGCGCGGTTGTCCAGGGCGGAGCGGACGCGGCCGACCAGACCCGTGTCGTGCGCGGGGTCGGCCAGCCGCGCCTGACCGGTGCGCCACTGCTCGAACCGTTCGCGGGCCCGGGTCAGGTGCGAGCGGTCGCGTGCGCCGTCCGTGCCGGCGGGTGGGCAAGCGAGGTGGTGAAGGAGGTCGCGTACGGTGGCGCCGGTGTCGCCCACGAGTGCGACGTCGACCGGTACCCGGCGCCCGATGTGGGTAGCGTCGGTGTCCACCTGGATGACGGTGCGATCGTTCGGATACCAGTCCCGGTAGGGGAAGTCGGTACCGAGCAGCAGGAGGGTGTCGGCGTCCTTCAGAGCCGCTGCCGCCGCCGGGTTGCCGATCAGGCCGGTCTGACCGCGGCCACAACGGCCCCGAGCCCGGCGAGCAAGGCACCCACGACAACTCCCATACGCGTCACCCCTCGCGGATTGCCCGCCGACCGGCCCCCATGCACCCCCGGCCCCCAAAAGACCGTCAAACACGGCACCTCGCGTGACCTCACCCGCGGACCCGGACTGTGGTGTTGGGTGACCGCGGCTACGACCACGACCACGACAAGTACCGTCGGCTGGTTTGGGACCTCGGCGTGAAGTCGCTGATCGCCCGGCGCGGCACCGAGCACGGTTCCTAACTCGGCACTCAACGCTGGGTCGTGGAGCGTGCGTTCGCCCACCTGGCCTGGTTGCGTGGCCTGCGGATCCGCTAGGAGATCCGCAGGCGACATCCACGAAGCCTTCCTCACCCTCGCATGCGCGCTCATCTGCTGGAGGCGCTTGAAGCCCCCGCAACAGGAGTTCTTGGAACTTCAACAACGTGACAGGCCAGTGACCCGGCTGACCCGAGCAAGGCCGAGAATCAGGCTCCGGCGATAGTCCGGCCCGGCATCCGCTCCGCGAGCGCGGCCCGCCAGGCCGGCGCGCCGAAAGGGTCGGCGAAGTACTGCGTCTCGTGCACCACGCGCTGATCAGCGAATTCCATGATGCTCACCGAGTACGAAGGCACACCGTCGTAGGTGATGAGGCATTCGCTCACCCACAGATCCCCACGGCCGGTGATCCGCTGGACGGTGAAGTGCCGGTCGGCCGGGTGCCCGCCGCGTTGCGCCGAGATCGCCGCTCGGCCCCGGAACCGCTCGCCTGACTGGGGGTAGTCCAGGATCGCGTCCGTGGCGTAGATGGCGTGCTCGGCTTCGGCGTCCCCACGATCCGAGGCCCGCCAATGGTCCTCGACCGCGGCCCTGGTCCGAGAGTCAGCATCCATCGCACCCCTTCCGTAGCGGTGACAGCCTAAGCGCTCCGGGTCACAGCCGACCGGGGGCAAGCCGGACCCGGGGCGGCCAGGTCCCCCCTTTGGCCGGATCGGAGGGCGGCAGCCGTCCACCGTGGCAACGAACGTCGAGTGACCGCCACCCCGCTCACCCCATCCCCGAGTCATTCAGTCAGGAGTTCGTAACGGGCCCAGGAGGGACAGCAGCGGACCCGACGCTCACCCCGTCCGGTCACCCCCCTTGCGGCCTGGAAGGTCTCTTCCATCCGCTGTCTCGACCCGGCGACGCGCGTCAGCACGGCCAGACGCACCTGCTGGGGCGACAAACAGCGGTAGTAGGCGAGTTCCCCGGTGACGCGGTTAGGGCACCTTGGCTTCGTAACTGACGTGCGACATCGTTTATCACCGAGTCCGGGCAGCACTTGATGATCACAGGGCCGGAAAATGTCGATGCGAACTGACACCGGTCAGGTGCTTACGTCCTCGGTGGGGAACCGGGAGGAGGCGCTCTACCGGCGGACCGCCGCGATCAGTCCGCCGGGCCGCTCCTCGCGCTGCGGCGGGGTGCTGATCGGGCGGCCGTAGGCGGCAGCGCGCTCGCGCAGGGTGTGGCTGTCGGCCTCCCAGCCGTGCCCGGCCAGCCAGCCCACCGGGTCGTCGGGCATCTCCGAGACCCACATGGACGCCGCCGATCCCGGCACGGCGTCCGCGCCGAAGCGCTCGATCACGCCGCGCGAGCCCAACGTCAGCCCCATCCAACTGCCTGCCGCCGACTGCGCGCTGATCCGGGCCAGCAGCAGCTCCACCGCGTCCTCGGGCAGATAGATCAGCAGCCCTTCGGCGATCCACACGGTCGGCACCGCCGGGTCGTGCCCTGCGGCGGCCAGCGCGCCTGGCCAGTCCTCACGCAGATCCGCCGCGACGGTGATCCGCTCGCAGCGTGCGACGGCCCGCTCCCGGCGCAGCACCGAAGCCTTGAAGTCCAGTGGCGCGGCGGTGTCGACCTCGAACAGCCGGGTGCCTTCGGGCCAGTCCATCCGGAAGGCCCGGCTGTCCATGCCGGCTCCGAGCAGCACGACCTGCCGGACCCCGGACTCGGAGGCCTGCTGCAACAGGTCGTCGAGGAACTTCGTCCTGATGACGATGGAGAACGCCACGCCCAGCCAGCGTCGGCGCGCCGCCTCGTCATCGGGCAGCGGCGGCAAGGAGGGCCACAAGCCGCCGGCGGTGGCGAAGGCCTGTGCCAGCGGGTCGCGGAACAGCGCGTTCTCCCGCTCGGTCTCCAGCGCCCGCACCCTGGCCACCCCCACCGCCGTGGCCCACACTCCCGACGGCTGCACCCGCTCCTGCTCATCAGTCACCACGCCAGCCTAGATGATCGATTCCAAGGGGAGCTGATGAGCGGAGCCATGTTCATGCGCGGCCATCCGGTCATCCGCGCACACTCGCCGCACTGGTCATGACGGGCAAGAACAGGCGTCTTCCCCTTGACGTCCTCGTGAGCCGACAAATGCGGCTCCCGCCGATGAAGGGCTTGGTGGTGCGGCGTCAGAAGGGGGCGTCGTGTGCGGCGGCCCGGGCCTGCGTAAAGGCCAGCGTTCAGCGGCCCGCGTCCCGCCTCGATCCGTTAGCTCTTCTCCGCCTGCCCCTCGGCAGCCATACGGTCGTTGCCGAGGGCCCTTCCCAGGATCTGCTTGGCCTTGCCCTCGGCCTGCTCGGTCTTCGCCTTCGCCTTCTCGCCCGCACTCATGGAACATGCCTCCTCACAACCGGGGTGGGTGCCGCTGTCGCGGTGACACCCACGTGCCCCAACTCCCCCTACACAAACAAGGCACCCTTCGCGAATGAACGAACATCGCAAGGGCACACGGCGGGCCAGGAGGTAGATAACAATGGTTCCCTTGCTTCTTGTTCTGCTGCTCGCGATCATCCTTTTCGGCGCCGGCTTCGCCGTCAAAATCCTGTGGTGGATCGCCCTGGCCGTACTCGTGGTCTGGCTGCTCGGCTTCCTCATGCGCTCCACCTCCGCAGGCGGCAGCCGCGGCCGCTGGTACCGATGGTGACCTGACCGGCGCATACACACACCCCTGCCGGGGCCCGACCGTCCACGACGGCCGGGCCTCGGCCATACGGTCTCACGTGGCCCGCCTCATCGGATGTCGAGACATGCAGTGTCGAGGGCGCAGGCATGGACCGCAGGCCACCCTTACTCACGGCACACCCGCCTTTCGAAGCTACGCGCCCGGTAGTACCGCAGCGCGCGGGGTCCTGGTGCCGCGGCTAGCGTCGAGACGGTGCCAGGAGTGAGGCGGGGGTTGCCGGGCATCTGCTCTTGCGGGCGCCTCAGGCGGCCCGCACTGTCTTATTAGTCCTTTCTGCCTCTACGGGAGTTCCGGCGTGATCCTCGACGGCATACCCGCACCCGCTGAGCCCGGCGCCGAAGCCGATGTGCAGGCCCGCAAGCAGCGCCTGCGTCGCCGCCTGGAGCGGCTGATCGGCGTGGCCGCCACCGAAGGCAACGAACTGGCCCCCTTGCGCAACGGCGACGAGATCTTCCCCGCGATGCTCGGCGCGATCCGCTCGGCCCGGCACACCATCGACATGATGACGTTCGTCTACTGGCGCGGCCAGATCGCCCACGACTTCGCCGCCGCCCTGGCCGAACGCGCCCGCGCAGGAGTGCGGGTGCGGCTGCTGCTCGACGGGTTCGGGGCCCAGAAGATCGAACCACGCCTGCTCGACCTCATGGACGCCGCCGGCGTGCAGGTGGCCTGGTTCCGCAAACCGGTCTGGCTGTCACCGTTCAAACAGAACCACCGCTGCCACCGCAAGGCCCTCATCGTCGACGAGCACACCGCGTTCACCGGCGGCGTCGGTATCGCGCAGGAATGGTGCGGCAACGCCCGCAACCCCGGCGAGTGGCGCGACACCCACGTAAAGGTGTGCGGCCCCGCCGTGGACGGTATCGCCGCCGCGTTCGCGCAGAACTGGGCCGAATGCCACGACGAACTCTTCGACGACCACGACCGCTTCACCGACCACCCGCAGGCCGGCTCGTCCATCGTCCAGGTCGTACGCGGCTCCGCCAGCATCGGCTGGCAGGACATGCAGACCCTCATCCGCATCATGCTCACCTCTGCCGAGCAACGCTTTCGCCTCGCCACCGCCTACTTCGCCCCCGACACCTACTTCGTCGACCTGCTGTGCGAAACCGCCCGCCGCGGCGTGCGCGTGGAGATCCTCCTGCCCGGCCCGCACACCGACCAGCGCGCCTGCCAACTCGCCGGCCAGCACCACTACACGCGCCTGCTTCAGGCGGGCGTGCACATCCGCCAATACCAGCCGACGATGATGCACGCCAAAATCATCACCGTGGACTCGGTCGCCGCCCTCATCGGCTCCACCAACTTCAACCGCCGCTCCATGGACCACGACGAAGAAGTCATGCTCGCCGTCCTGGACGAGACGTTCACCGCCGCCCTCGATGCCGACTACGAACGCGATCTGGAACACAGCGTCGCCATCGACCTGACCCGCTGGAAACGGCGTGCGGTCCTGCAACGCGCCAAGGAAGCCGCCATCACCCCGATCCGCCGCTTCCTGTAGCCGCACCGGCGCGCAGGCCCGGCCCGCCCCAGCAGCCGTCGGCACCCTGCCGCCGTCCGCCGGGTGGGCAATCCCTCGGCGGGCCGTCGCCGGGGACCTGCGCCCCGCGGGGGAAGAGAGCCGCCGTCATCGCTGGTCCGTCGCGGCCGACTGCGTCCGGGTCGCGGGTACGGTCGTCTTCACCATCCTTCCGTTGCTGAGCTCGTACACCGTGCGTTTGCCACCCGCCGCGGCCTCTTCCAGGACGACGCGGTCGACGTAGTTCCTCGGGTTTCTGCTGCCCGGGCCCCTGAGCTCCTTCTCAATGGCGTTCTCGACCTTGCGCACGTCCCGGATGTCATCGGTGACCTGCATGGCGATGGTTCCTCTGTGGCGGTTCGCACTGCCGGGTTCCGAACGCAGGGTGAGCTCCGGCTGGGTCGTGGCGTTGCCCTGCCCGCTGGCGTTCTTTCCTTCGAGCTGGAATGCGGCCGCCTTGAGATTGGCGGCGAAGTTCCGTTCGACCGTCTGCTTCGCCTGGACGAACTCGCCCGTGTACATGTCGGCCGCCTGAGCCCTGGCGCTTGTGTCCCCGCCAGGGGCGACGGGCCGCCAGATCACCCAGTCGGCGCCGACGTTGCCGGACCGCTTGTCCGGTTCATAGGCGGCGATGTGGTTGCCGCCGCCCTCCGCGCCCGAAGCCCTGCCGAGGTAGTGGTTGATGTCGTCCCGGCTGCATGCACCGAACTGGACCACGCACTGCGGGTCCTCGTTCAGCTCCATCAGACCCATCTGGAGCTCGTACAACCATCCGCTGCCCGGCACTGCCTTGCGCGCCAGGGACTGGATCTCGTCCCGGGGGAAGGCGCGATCCCCCATCGCCGTCAGCTCGGTCAAGACCGTACGCGCGCCCGCCTGTACAGCCGAGTCATCACTCGCGCCGACGGCGGCGGACGGTCCGGGAGTCGCAGCCGAAGCAGCGGGCGACTTTCCGTGCGTGTCCTTGACCAGGTTTCTGAGCTTATCCGCGGTCTTGGCCTCGAATCGCTCGTCGGAGTCGATCAAGCGGTTCAGGGTGGCGAACAGCTCGCCCTGCACGCGCTGCTCGTCACTTGTGTTCCGGATACCCCATCTACGCTTTGCCGACTGGCCGAAGGTGAAGAAGGTCGGCACGTTCGCCTTCCAGCGAGCGAGCTCATCGATCGTCTTGTGCTTCCCGTCGACCACACACAGACCGATGTCGATGGCCCTTTGCACCGTCCCCGTCGCAGGCACCCCGCCCCCGTCTGCAGCCGGTGCGCTCTCGGGGGCCGATCGGGCCATCACCCGGGTCGCGTTGACTTCCGCTTCGCGTTCGAACCGGTCGGACGGATCGGACACCTTCAGGCCCGCGCCGTTGTCGGTGCCCGCCACCGGGCCCTGGCGCTGCTGGATGACGTGCGTCAACTCGTGGGCCAAGGTGTGCTTGTCGGTTCCCCCCTCGCCGATGACGATGTGGCTGCCCGAGGTGTAGGCGCGGGCGCCGACTTCGGCGGCGGACACCCTTGCCGCGGCATCGTTGTGGATACGGACGTCGGAGAAGTCCGTACCGAACCGGGCCTCCATGTCGGACCGGGTCGCCTCGTCCAGGGGCCGCCCGCCGCCACGCAAAACATCGTGGACGGCGGAACGCTGCACGACAGGCGGCTCGGCCTGCCGGCCGCAGTCGGCGTCATGCTCATGCTGTCCCCGCTCCCAGGAGTGCCCTGCCCGGCGGAGCATCTGGACGACACCCGCGTTCCCGGCGGAGCTCTGCAGGGCGAGCAGCCCCCAGGACGGTGTGCCCGCTCCGGCCGCCGGAGTACGGCGGTTCTCGGTCCGAACCGATTCGGCGTGTTCGTGGTCCCGCACAACAGCCTCTTTGAAAGAAGGGATACCGACTCCCCTCTTACCTACGCGGTGGACGGCTGCGGGCACCAGGTACCGATGGGCAGGGTCGCATGGCCGCACGGGCAATCGACGCGGCCCCCTACGGCCTCGCTCCTCACCACGGTCCGCGGCCGGGGGATGCGCCGGGCTCCTGCGCCGTCCCACGACCAAAGGCACACAAGCCCGGACGGCTCAGCGAGTGGCGGTGGCGGCGGACTCCGCCGGCTGGAGGTTCGTCGCCCATGCCACGATCTGCGGCCAGAACCTTCCCGGCCGCTCGCCGCCGATGAGCTCCTTGACCGCATCGGTGAAACCCGGACTGCCCTCCGTGCACATCACGCCGCCGTAGGGCAGCTTCGCCCTCGGTCTGGACAACCCCTGCAACTCGTGGGGCACAGACTGGCCCGTCAGCTGCCGTGCCAGAACGACGAACTTCGCGAGGTCGCGCCTGCCGGAGACACCGAAGTACATGCGGTCGACAGCTATCCCCATCCGGCCCTGGACCTGTTCGGCTGACGCTCTGAGCCCACGGCGGATCGTGGCGTGGAGCCCCAGCCTTTCCGCCGTGTCGTCGACGAAGTCGAGGAATTGCCCCAGTGAGACGGCCGTGTCCACACCGGACGCCTCGACCGCGGTTCCATTGGCCCGTCGCTGGTCCTCGGCTCCGGGCCGAAAGTGGAGATTGTCGACCTCTCCGTACTCGTGCCAACCCAACTGATCGTTGAAGTCCGGCTTCATCTTCTTCATGCGCTCGGTGAGGAACGGGTGCATGTAACTTGGAGCGTGGCGGGCGTGGGCCAGCATCGCCGCCAGGGAGTTCTCGACGGTGAGATGGTCGTTCGGCTGCACACGCCCGTTCGCTCCCACCGAGGTGCCGTTGTAGGACCGGTGGGCGAAAGAGAAGGGCGAGTCGTC
The DNA here is from genome assembly GCF_051553595.1 of Streptomyces sp. HUAS TT11. NCBI lineage: Bacteria > Bacillati > Actinomycetota > Actinomycetes > Kitasatosporales > Streptomycetaceae > Streptomyces > Streptomyces sp. HUAS TT11. Next base: position 9,634,937 of record NZ_CP196184.1, on the reverse strand, counting down.
GAACTCCATCACCATGCCCGGGATGCCGGTGGCGTTGGTCAACTCGTCCGGCGGACGAGAGACGAAAGGATCAGCACCCAAGTCCTCAAAGCGGCCGATCTTTTTGCCGATCTCTTTCTGGGACAGGCCCGCCAGACGTTCGCCGGCCAGAGGGTCGTAGCTGAACAGGTCCCCTTCCTTTCGCAGGAAGCCCTGCCCGGCTTCCTTGGTCGACACCCAGTATTCCTTCACACCGTTCCCGGCGCGCTGGACGGCCACCGGCGGCACAACTTGGGGCGCCGGAGCATGCGCTCGGGCCACCAGCTCGGCCACGACCGAGTTGCCCACCGTCGCCTGGAGTTCGCCGAGCGCGGCAGCGGGACCGGACAGGGGCCTGCCGGTTCCTGCCCGCAGGGCACTGCGGACGGCGGCACCGGCCCGTGCCGGGCCCGGCTCTTCTTCTCGTGCACGCACCGCTTCCCCACCACTCCCGTCGTACAGGCCGCCACCACGGCCGACCGGCCCCTCGCATGTCCGCAAATGGCCAGCCTGACGGGCTGCAGCCGTCCACGGAAGGTACGCACGGGCAGCAACAGAGGCAGACCTGCCGGTCCCCCTGTCCTGTCCCCTGAAAGTCTGCGCGTCGGCCTCAGCACCATGCCGGCACCCGCGCCCACATCGGCGCGGGAGGGACACCATGCACCCAACGGGCTCTTACGCAATTGGTCAGATGTATGTTGGCCTGGATGGTTCGACCCAAATCCAGGTGTCCCCTCCCGGCCGCCCCGGTAACGTGCGCCGGCATGACATCGGAACTGGAACGCCCCCGCTCCAAGCGGACGAACGCACCGCGCTGATCGGCTGGCTGGGCCTGCAACGGCAGATCCTGCGCTGGAAATGCGAGGGACTGAGCAATGAGGACGCGTACCGCCCGGTCATCCCGACCTCACCGCTCATGCCGATGGCCGGTCTCATCGCCCATATGCGCTGGACCGAGCACATGTGGCTGGAGGTGCTGTTCCTCGGCGGCGACGAGATGCAGAACCCGTCGTTCGACGAATCGACCGACGACGCCGACTGGCACACTGATGGCCGCCCCCTCACCGAACTCCTCGCGGAGTACAAGGCCCAGTGCGCCCGCAGCAACGAGATCGTCGCCGCGGCATCCTTGGACGACGTCGGCCGCCACCCCGGCTTCCGCTCCGGCAGCGCCAACCTCCGCTGGATGCTGATCCACCTCGTCGAGGAGACGGGTCGGCACGCAGGGCACGCGGACATCGTCCGGGAACTGCTCGACGGCGCGAAGGGCTACTACTAGCGCGGCTCCGCGTCACGGGCCCTTGCCTCAGGAGCTGGGCCAACACGCCTGACGACCCCTAGCGGGAGAGCACGCAGGGTTGTGCGGCAGGCTCACCGGCTGCTCCCCCGTGCACGTGCCGGTCCCGACCGGCAGTACTACTGGCGGACCGGACATGTCTGACAGCGCCGCGGCGGGGCACCAGAGCTCATGCACGATCGCATGCCGTAGCTGAGTGACACGAGGTGAACCATGGCCAAGGAGATCCGTGACCTGACCCCCCAAGTACACCGTCCCCGGTATCGAGCGTGAGGCGGCCGGCCGGCTGATCGGCCTGCTGCGGATGCGGCTTCATGCCCTCAGCGATCTCCACCTGACGCTCAAGCACGTCCACTGGAACGTCGTCGGCCCCCACTTCATCGCCGTCCACCAAATGATCGACCCCCAGGTCGACCGGGCCCGTGACATGGCCGACGACGTCGCCGAACGCCTCGCCGCACTGGGCGGCGTGGCGCAAGGCACCCCGGGCGCACTGGTGAGCGAACGCAGCTGGGACGACTACGCCATCGGCCGCGCCGACGCCCTCGCCCATCTCGCAGCCCTCGACCTGGTCTACACCGGCCTGATCGAGGATGTGCGCACCTCGACCAAGGAGGCGGGCCAGGTCGACCCCGCCACTGAGGACCTCCTGATCGAGCAGCTGCGCGACCTCGAGCAGTTCCAGTGGTTCGTGCGAGCACACCTGGAAAACGCCTCCGGCACACTCGGCACCGACACGGCACGCTTCGAGGAGGAAGCAGCGGCCAAGGGAGCCCGACTCGGATAAGGCCACCACCCGGTACCGCGGGTGGGGGCCGCGGCTGGTCGTGGACATGCCGCCCGCTAGCATCCTGTGCCATGAAGTGGCGGGGATGGCGGACAGGCGCCGTGGCGGGCGTGGCGGTGCTGGCGGCGATCTGCGCCTCGGGACCGGAGCAGCCGCAGCTCGTGCGCGCGGCCTCCGACCTCGGCCCCCTGCCGGCCGACCGCTACACCTTGACGGCGCAGGACTACCGGCGCTCCCAGCAGGCGTCCGCGCTGCTGGTCCGGCAGTGCATGGCAGGCCGTGGCCACCGCGACTTCCCGCTCGACCCCCGCTTCCCCCGCGACCCCATCGTCGCCACCGCCGTCGCCACCGACTACGGCGTCCTCGACCCGGACACCGCCGGCCGCTGGGGCTACGGCTGGGACCCGGCGCGGCACCCGTCCCCCCTGCCGAAGGGCCGCCGCATGACCAGCGCCGAGTACGCGGACTGGCCCGCCTGCAACGCCGACACCTCCCGGGACCTGATGCGCGGCATCGACATCACACGGGACTGGCTCTACGCAGGCCGGCGGGCGGTCGAGGTCGACAAGGCGGTCAAGGACGACCCGCGTCTGCGCGCGACCTGGGATGTGTGGTCCCGCTGTGTGGCCGCACAAGGATTCACCCGCTACCCCGACCCCGTCGCCGCCTATACGGACCCGGCCTGGCAGCGGGGCAGCGACGGCAACACCCGGCACACACAAGCGGAGCGGGCCACCGCCGTCGCGGACGTCACCTGCAAGCAACGCCACCACACGGCAGAGATCTGGCACACCGTACGGGCGCAGAAACAGGCCGCGGACATCGCCCGCCACCGCGACCGCTACACCGCCGGCCTCACGGCCCTACGGACGTACCGGGCCCACCTGGACGGGGTGGTGCGCACACTCGGCTGACGAGACCGGCACGCAGCGGGGCGGGCACCGCCGCACGCACCCGTCACGGCGGGCAAAGCGATTCACCCGGCACCTGGAACGCGACCTCCACGCCGTCATCGCCGACGTCTCGCAGCCGTGGAACTCCGGTGTCGTTGAGGACGCTCAAGCGCAAGACGTTCGGCTGCCGGCATCGAGTTGCTGCGCAAAACGGGTTCTGCCGGCCCACTGAGCATGGCAAAGCGGCTGAGCTGCGCTCGACGAAAGAAGCAGGTCAGATGGTCCCTCACATACCCCGCCTGCGACACAAGCTAAGGGTTCTAAGCCTTGATCGGTGCGGCCGACCTGGCGGCCTGCTCGATCTTCGCACAGTAGGCTGCACGGGCTTCCTCGTTGATCTGCTTCTCGTGTTCGGCGCGCAACCCAGTCCGGCCGTCGAGTCCCTCGCGCAGGATATCGGCGTGCCCGGCATGCCGGATGGACTCGCCAAGGACATGGACCACGATGGCGAACAGGTTCGTGTCGGCATAAGGCTCCGGCCACCACGGCACGTGCCCGGGGGCTTCGAGGGGAAGCTCGTTGATCGTCGCGTCCGAGTGTTCCCACGTGCGCCGGTAGAACCCGATGATCTGATCGCGGGTCTCGTCCTCGGTCGCCCACAGATCGCCGCCGTTGGAGTCCTGCCACCGGGGCAGCGGTTCAGGGGAAGGGCGGTCGAAGACCTCGCCGAAGTACCTGGCCTCGACGGTGGCTACGTGTTTGACCAGGCCGAGGAGGTTGGTCCCGGTCGCTGTCAAAGGTCGGCGGGCGTCGTATTCGGACAAGCCGTCGAGTTTCCAGAGCAGCGCCTTGCGGTCCCGCCGCAGTCTCCCGTGCAGGTTGTCCTTCGCGAATTCATCGATCATGCGGCATGAGCCTGCCACGGGCTGCTCGTGGTCTCAAGATCCCGTACGTGGTCCGCAACGACTGGCAGGGCGGAGGCCTGGCCATGGCCACCGCCCTGACCTGCTACAAGAAGCTCGCGAAACTTGCCTCGACTGCCGCCACGAGTGGGGTTGGGAAGAAGGAACCAGCGCTCCAAAGGCTTGACCCGGTCATTAAGACTCCACCGGCCCACAGGCTACGGTGCGCTGCGTGGATGAACAGGCAGACGCCCCACTGACGGAAGAGGACTACGCGTCCGTGCTCACGGCGATGCACACCTTGACCGGTCGATACCGCAGCGGTTTGACGCTCAACGAGGCGCTGGCCAGGTGGTGACAGACATTGAGGAGGGTTTCGACACGCAGTGGGTCTGGGAGTACCACCACGAATTGGCCTGCCGTGACTGGCTGTGTGAAGCATGGCCACTCCTGACCGATCGGGTACGCGCACTACGCCAGCCCTTTCTCGACGAGATGGATGATCGGTTCACCGCTGCGACAGCCCCGACCCAGGGCAAGGAGGCCGAAGGCCGGCGAAACGGCAGGTGGTGGCACGATCGCTACCCTCGCCGCGTCTTCGGCCAGCCGGGCGATGAACTGCCGCCGTCGTGGTCACCGGCTCCCGAGTACATCGAGGACGACTGATCATGAGCGTTGCCGAGCTCCACCGACCAAGCGCCCTGCTCACCCACGTTGAGTCCTCATGCCCCATGCGTGCCCGATCAATCGGTGCCGGGCGGCGAACCACGGGGAATCGGAGTGAGACAGCCACTCCGCCGCAAGGTCAACGCCATCCCAGCTCAGCGGGCGTCCGCACGGGCGGCGAGAAAACGACAGGCGCCTCCGCGGCGCGCAACGGTACGGTGCCCGGCATGGTTGACGAGGACGGGAACTTCTCGGAAGGCGTCGCAGCCGGGTACGCCGGGGCGGCGGCGGGCATGTTCGAGCCGAGCGTCGTCACCCCCACCGTCCTGGAGGAGGGATCGCGCTGCCGGAGCTGACACGCCAGCGTCGTTATCTCGTGCTGGCCACCTGCTGCTTGAGCCTGTTCCTCGTGGGCATCGACTCCACGATCGCCAACGTGGCACTGCCCTCCATCGGACGCGAGCTGCGCGCGCCCGTCTCTGGGCTGCAGTGGACGATCGATGCCTACCTGCTGGTCCTGGCCAGCCTGCTCATGTTGTCCGGATCCGTGGCCGACAAGATCGGCCGCCGCCGGGTGTTCCAGATCGGCCTGCCGGTGTTCACCATCGGCTCGCTGGCCTGCAGCCTGGCGCCGAGCCTCGGCTGGCTCATCGCATTCCGCGGCCTGCAGGCCGTCGGCGGATCGATGCTGAACCCGGTCACGATGTCCATCATCACGAACGTTTTCACCGATCCCAAGGAACGGGCCCAGGCGATCGGCGTCACGGTCAGCGTCTTCGGCATGTCGATGGCGCTCGGCCCGGTGATCGGCGGCGCGCTCATCGACTCGGTCGGCTGGCGGGGCGTGTTCTGGGTCAACGTCCCGGTCGGCATCGCCGCCATCATCCTCACCGCCCTGTACGTCCCCGAGAGCAAGGCGGCCCGGACCCGGACACTGGACCCCGCCGGCCAGACCCTGATCATCCTCCTGCTCGGCACCCTTTCCTACGGAATCATCGAGGGCCCGACCTATGACTGGGGCTCGGCCCGAATCCTGGCCTGCTTCGCGGTAGCCTTCGTCGCGTTGGTGATTCTCCTCGCCTACGAGCCCCGCCGCGCCGAGCCCCTCATCGATCTCCGGTTCTTCCGCAGTCTGCCGTTCTCCGGTGCGGCCGTCACGGCGATCTCCGCACTGCTGGCCATGGGCGGCTTCCTGTTCCTCATGGTCCTGTACCTGCAGGATGTCCGCGCGTACTCACCGTTGACCACGGGGCTGTGTCTGCTGCCGATGGCGCTGATGCTCGCGGCGTCCGCGCCGCTGGCCGGCCGGACGATCGCCGCCCGCGGCGGCTCCCGGATCCCCCTGGTCATCGCGGGCACCGGGCTGATCGCGGGCGGGCTGATGCTGACCCAGATGACCGACTCCTCGCCCATCTGGTACGTCATCATGTCCGGGCTGGTCTTCGGCATCGCGATGGGCTGGGTCGGCCCCCCTATCATCAACAGCGCTATGTCCGGCATGCCCCGCTCTCAGGCGGGCGTCGCCTCCGCCATCACGTCCACCACCCAGCAGATCGGTAGTTCCCTCGGCGTGGCCGTCATGGGCTCCGTGCTCGCCGACAACCTGCACGGCCCCATGACCACCGGGTTCGCCACCGCAACCCGCCCCGGCTGGTGGATCGTCGTGGGCTGCGGAGTCGTCGTGCTCGCCGTCGCCCTGTGGACCACCGGCCGGGCCGGGAAGGCGAGCGCCGCACGGGCCGCAACGCTGATCCTCGCGGCAGAGGAGGAGCGGGCACCCACCCGTGCATGAACGGGGTGTTTGACCGAGCATCGGCACACTCCCTGGAAAGGCCGTGTCCCAGTTGCGGGACACGGCCTCTGGCCTGCACGTTCTCTGAAATGGCAGTGGGTGTGGGATATGAACCCGCGGTGACTCGCGCCACGACGATTTTCAGGACCGTGTACAGACCTACACGAACAGTCGGATCGTCTCGGCGACGAGCGGGTACAACGACAACACGATGAAGACCCACCCGACCAGCCGTATGACCCGAGGTCGCTGTCCAATGCACCGGTGACCGTCACCGTTCACCTCCGCACGCACACCCCGTCTGACCTGCCCCGTTGAACCCTCGCGAACGCCCCCCGTACGGCCGCGCGGACAGTCGGAAACCGTGTGAAGGGCGGTGAGACCTTGCGAGTTCGAAGCTCGTAGCCTTCGTCAGCGGTTCACCGGGCACGGTGTCGAAGAGTTGCGTGGTTCGAGGCGGGCATCCTTCCGCACCTCTCATCCATCGCCGTGTTGCGGGCGGAGCGCCAGCGAGGCGGACCGGACGCGGCGCCCTGCCGGATCCGGGCAGGGACGGTGGCGACACGTTGCCGGAGCCGGCCTCTCGCTCACCTGCCTGCGCTGTGCGAGGCTGACGGCGGGGGGATGACGACATGAGGCACACACCTTTCTTCCGCTGGGTTCTGACGGCCGGTTTCATGCTCTTCGCGTGTTCGGCGTGGCTGTACGCGATCCAGTCGGATCCGGAGCTGCCCGCGACGCGTCAGATCGACTTGGCGGTGGTCGATGAGAAGGCTGACGGCACCTGCAAGGTCCGGTGGAACGACCCTTACGAGAAGAAGACGCGGGAGGGGCCGTACCACTGCGACGCCGGCCGGGACGACAGCCTCAAGGCGCCGAACTACCCGGACAGCCGGGGCTACGGCTGGGCGACCGGGTTCATGTTCACGGAAGGGCCGGACCGGGGGGACCTGGACGATTTCGAAGCCTTCCCGGAGGACGGCTTCACCACCTCGGACACCCTCCTGCTGCTGGGGGTGGCGCTCATCCTGATCGGGCTGGTCGGCGGCAACCTCCGCGCTCTTCCCCGGATCCTCGGCGTGGAGGCGCGGCTCGTGCGCCGCGCGACCCGGCTGGCCGAGGCTGCCGGGTGGGCAGCCGAGGACTACGCGCGGGCGGTGGACGCGGTGCGGGACGCCGGCCGTCACGGGTCGCTCGACGGGGCACCCGACCCCGAACTGGTTCGCCTTCTTTGGGTTCTGCGGGAAGCCGGGCCGCAGGCGCACAGGGCAGCGGCGGACGCCCGGGACCTCGCGAAGCGGCTGCGCCCGCTGCTTGAGGTGGCGGCCCCCGCCGCCGGGTTGCGCAACAGGCTCCAGGCCGGACCGGCCGCCCGCGCCGACGCCGAGGCGGCGGTCACCGAGCTGCGCCGGCTGCTGGCCGACGCCGAACGGCGCGGCCTGCGGGAGCGGTTCGCGCAGGCATCGGTCGACCTGCTCCGGGGGCAGGACACCGACCGGGCCGCCCTTGCAGCCGGGACGGACTTCGAGCGGGACCCGGACGCCTACCGACGGCTCCTGGAGGGCCTCACCCCTCGCGAGGCTGCGGCCCGGCCGCAGCCTCTCCGACGCCGCCGTCGGCGCCACTGACCGCGCCGCCCGGAACTGGCCCCCTACGGACGGCACTCGTCTCAACCCCAGCCCCGACCACCGGGGCAGCCGCCTCCCGGCTCACAACGCTCAGTCGCCGCTGCACGAAACCCGAGCCAGAACCCGTTCTCATGGACGTAGCCATGTGCGACCCCAGGAAGGGGCCTTTTCGGGGTCTCGTGGGCCATGGGTGGGCCAGGGGATCGCTGCACGGCGACCCCGGATCGGGCAAGGTTCAGGTCAAGTCGGGAATGGCTGCTGTACGTCAGTGGGTCTTGAATGCCGTTCCTGTGACGTACCGAGGGGGGCTCGGGGAGAGGTCACGGAGATCCCGGAGCTGGTGTGGAGGGCCCGTACGTGTAGTGCTCCCTACCCCGAATGCACTGCAACGGCTGCCACTCCACGCATCGAAGGCTCGCCGATAGCGGCGCGTCACAACCCCGGCACCTGAAGACTCCGAACAAGACATACGGCCGTAGGCCCACCAGAGCCGTGCGAGAAACTCCACGAGGCGCGAGACTACGTGAGGCTGGGCGGACTTCGTCAGCAGGATGCCCCCGGCGGACCACTCGACCGTGCCACCGGCGTGCCAGATGCAAGGGTCGGCCACGGTCAACAACGGCTACACCCTCGGCCCTCGGCGCGGGCGGTCGTGCTGCCTCAACGCCCGTCGCAGGTCAGTGACGCTGCTCACCAGCTCCGCCGTCACCGGCATGAGAATGGCCTGTCTTAGCGATCACGGCGCCTGACGTCGCCTGTTATTCACCACCGATCACGGCGCGCCCGGGCGGACACCGGCGATGCGAAGTCGCCACCTGGGCTTGCGGGTTTGCGCCATGATGCGGGGGCGGGTCCGGGTGGGACGGCAACTGCACGAACGGCCATGAGGGGGCAGTCATGGAGGAGCGGTTCGCGGTGGTGGCGAGCGCGGGATCGTATCTGCAGGAGGACGGCGACGACGTCCGGCTGCCGCATCGGTGGACGCCGCGCGGGGTCGGGGTGCGGTCGGCGTTCACCGGTGGCCACGTGCTGAACCTGGCGGTGGCGGCGTGCGTGCTCAACGACCTCTACCGGGAGGCCGAGGCCGGCGGGGTGGAACTGCGCGGTGTCCGGGTGCGGGCCGAGGGCGGCTTCGACACCTCCCGCTGGAAGTCGACCGGAATCTCCTACACGGTGGAGGTCGACAGCGACGCCCCGCAGGCGCTCGTCACGGCACTGATCGCAACCGTCGACGAGGTCGCCGAGATCCCGCGCGCCCTGCGCCAGGGCGCCGCGGTCACCCGCTGCCCCGACTGAGAGGCACGACAGCCCGGACACCCTCCAGGAGAAGCAGGAGCTATCGGGTGTCCGGGCTGTCGTCGGCGGCCGGTCGGGGCGCGCCCGGCGTGCCGGTGAGCATGACCACGTCGGCGGCGGGGACATCACCGGGGCCGAGAGACGAACGGGCGTGCCGGGAGGTTCACCCGCCCGGCACGGGGACGTCAGGAGACGAAGTACGTCGGGTTGGGCAGCTTGTACGTGCGGTCGGCGTTGCCGCCGTCCAGGTCCGAGTACTGGTCGCCGAAGTTGGCGATGATGTCGTACCCGAGGTCGTGCTCGATGTGGCCGCGGGTGCCGGACTTGTACTGCACGGTCGTGCAGGTCCAGGTGGCCGGCGTGGCACAGTCGCTCAGGTAGGCGGGTGGGTTGGCCTTGTCCTTGAGGAACATGTGGGCGGTGTCGAGGTTGACGTCGGCGCCGACCTTCTTCAGGTTCTCCACCGCGCCCGCGCGCTGGCTTTCGCTGAGACCGGAGTTGTAGAACACCTCGACGCCCTTGGAGGCGGCGTAACGGACCAGCTCGGGGCTACCGAACACGGCCGGGCGGTCGGCGCGGTCCACGTAGTCGTTCCACGTGGTCGCGTTGTAGGTGTAGTTGTAGCGCTTCTCGTAGTCGAGGCTGAGAAGGAGCGTGTCGTCGATGTCGAAGACGACAGCCGGCTTCTTCCCGCGACGGTGGTCCTCGCGGGCCGCCTTGTCGATGTAGCTCTTGGCGGCGGCGTCGATCTTCGCGAGGTCCTTGGCGTACGGGCTGTCGGGGGATGCCTGGTAGACGCCGGCAGCGTCGGTGGTGGTGCCGTAGTACGTGTCGATGTCCTTCACCAGGAGCCCGATGTTGTAGGGCTCCCTGGTCGAGTTCGCCGTCGACTGGCCGGCGCCGGCCGCGCCGGCGCCGTACAGCGCGGCACCGGCGAGGACGCAGGCAGCACCAGCCGCTACCGCTTTGTGGGACTTCAGCATGGGATCTCCGGATGTGATACGCAAGAAATCAGGCCACCGCCTTGTCTACGCGCATCACATCGGGTGTCGCATCGCTTGTTATTCGATCGAGACGAATTGTTCGCTGACGGTCCAGGGCCCCTTTGGGTTCTGTTCACCCGGCAGAGCTAGCGACAGGGGGCTTTGAACGTCAACTCCCCTATGTTCCGATCGAGACGGGGAGCAGGTCGCACCGCACCCGAGCGGGGCGCGGGCCCGGCGCCTGTACGGTCGGGGCCGTTGGGCAGGCCGACGGCACGGGCGAAGTCCCGGCCGTGGATGCTCAGTTCGTCTGCGTCGACCTGCCCGGCGAGCGGGCCGGTTGCGCGGGTCACGACCAGCCGTGCACGAACAGGTCCTCGACATACGCCTCTACGGACGCCGCGTCGACCAGCAGCTCTCTCCGGTCGCCGCCGGGCACAGCCTCCGCCCGCGGCCGATCGACGATCAGCACCTCTGTCTCCACATCCATCACGCCTGCCTGGACACGCAAGCGGATCCCCGGACCCTCTCCCGGGCGGCCGAGGCACATCTCCAGCAGCAGTTCGCCGACCGCCGGCCCCGCGCTGCCCGCCCCCGCCGGGCGCAAGGAAGGCGGGGCTCTACCCGGTGGCCAAGCTGCCGTCGGCGGCCGGCCCAGGCGCGGCCGGTGCGCCGGTGAGCATGACCACGTCGGCGGCGGGCACTTCGCGGCCGTCGTCGTCGAGGAATCCCACATGGACGGGGCGGCTGGTGGAGCGCACCCGGCGCAGCGCGGAGGGGCCAGAGGGACGCGGGCGGTGCCGGTCGCCCCACTGCTGGAGCGCGGCCAGCACCACCCACAACTCGCGCCCGGCCTCGGTCAGGTGGTAGCTCTGCCGCGGCCTGCTGCCCGGCTCCTGGTAGGTCTGCGTGTCCAGCACGCCGGTCTCGACCAGCAGCTTGAGCCGGGCACTGAGCAGGTTGGAGGCGATACCCAGGGACGCACGGATCTCGGCGAACTTGTGGCGGCCGGCGAAGATCTCCCGCAGCACCAGAAACGACCAGCGTTCACCGAGGATCTGCAAGCTGCGCTCGATGGAGCAGGCCGGCTCCTCGTCCCCGGGACCCGACCACTGCCGTCCGGTCGACACCGCCCACCTCCACCCGAGTCCGCCACCCGTGTCCACATCCCGCACGGGTGCCGCTCTGAGTCTACCCCTTGAGTTTTCTCTTGCAACTCAGACGGTCCGGTCACGCCCCCACATCCACCCACCCCGGCGCGGCAGGACACCGGCCCCGGCCGTGACGCCGGCCGAACACCCCAGCCCCAGAAGGCCGATACGACGTGCCGCACCGAAACAGGCCGCAGTAGGTCCCCGGCGGCGCCGGAGCGGTTCAGTCGCGGCTCGCTGCGCCGTAGCGCAGCCCGTCGTAGAAGATCGCGGTGATGCGCGCCGCGTCGTCCTGCCACCCCTGGGTGCGCATGTGGCAGATGCCGCCGAGCGCGCGGAGCAGGACCCGTCCGCTGACGCCGTCGCGGACGACACCGGCTTCCACGCCTGCGGCGAGGAGTTCGTCGAGGGCGCGGGCCATCTCGGCGCGGGCGTCGTCGAAGACCGCGGAGTCCGTCGCCATGATGCTCTCCAGTGCTTCCGCCATGCCCTTGCCGACCGCCGAGTGTTCCACGAGCAGCAGCAGGAAGCGGCGCAGCGCCTCGTCCGGGGCATGCTGTGCGAGCAGCCGGGCGGGGGCGGCGCAGAGCTCGGTGACCTCCTGCCGGTACACCTCCGCGACCAGTGCCTCACGGGTGGCGAAGTGGCGGTAGAGCGTACCGACCGCCACGTTGGCCCGCCGGGCGATCTCCTCCACGTGCGCGTCGGCGTCGCCGGCCAGGAACGCCTCGCGCGCCGCGGCCAGCAGCGCTTCGCGGTTTCGGCGGGCATCGGCGCGCAGGGGGCGTGACGAGGGCAACAGTCCTCCATAAGGTGAGTCGGGTTCCGGTTATGTGTACAGTTTCCGGAGTCGGGTTCACCTTATCGAAAGGGGCACACGCGTGACAGGCGTGGACGAGGGACTCAGCGGGCTGCGGGTGCTGGTGACCGGGGGCAGCCGTGGACTGGGAGAGGCGACGGCCCGCCGCTTCGCCGCAGCCGGTGCGACCGTACTGACGGCCTCACGCACCGCGCCCCCGGACGACCTGCCGGCCACGTTCATCCCCGTGGACCTGCGGTCGGAGAAAGGGGCAGCGGACCTCGGCCGGCGGGTGCTGGACAGCGTCGGAGGCATCGACGTCCTGGTCAACAACGCGGGAGCCTCCAGTGCTCCGATACCGACCCTGCAGCGCTCCGATGCGTCCTGGCACGCGGACCTGGAGATGAACCTGCTCGGCGCCGTCCGCGTCGACCGGGTACTGGTGCCCGGGATGATCGAGCGCGGCTCCGGCGTCGTGGTGCACGTCTCCTCGATCGCCAGCCGGCTCCCGCAGCCCGCCGAAGCCTCGTACGCCGCGGCGAAGGCGGCACTCAACGCCTACAGCCGCGAGCTGGCGACGGAGGTGGCGGGGCACGGCGTCCGCGTGGTGTGCGTGCTGCCCGGCTTCGTCGCCACACAGGGGGCACTCACCCATCTCCAGCACATGGCCGACCGCCGGCAAGTCGCCCTCGACGAAGTGAAGCGGCAGATCGTGGACCACCTGAAGGTGCCGATGGGGCGCCCCGGCGAGCCCGAGGACGTCGCAGAGATGATCGCGTTCCTCGCCTCCGACCGCGCCAAGTGGCTGACCGGGGCCGAGTTCCGGGTCGACGGCGGCATCATCCCCGTGGTGTGAGCGGCACCCGCGCAAAGACCCTCCTAGCGAAAGGCACGCACCATGCACACCCGCCTCAGCGCACTCGTCGTGGACGCCGCCGACCTGGACAGCGAGAGCTCGTTCTGGCACCGGCTGCTCGGCGGCTCGATCACGAAAACGGCCACGCACCACTTCCTGCACATCGACCACTTCCCCGTCATCGTGATCCAGCACGCCGCCGGCCACGTGCCGCCACAGTGGCCCGACGGCGCCCCGCAGCAGATGCACGTCGACCTCACCACGGACGACGCGGCGGCCGCGAACGAGCGCGTACTCGACGCCGGCGGGCGACGACTGCGGCCCGCGGACGACGCCGGCGCTTCCGCCCGCCACACAGGCTCCCGGGTGTATGCCAGTCCGGCCGGACACCCCTTCTGCATCCGCTCCACCTGACCCGCAAGCCGCCGCCGGGACCACCGCGGCCGCCCGTGTGGCGCACAGGTGGTGTCCTGCGGCCCCGCGGACCCGACCCCCTGACACGGTACGAGGACCCGCCCGCCACCCCGGAAATCCGTTTCGGGCGGAGGTGCGGTGCCCTCTAAGGTGGCGCGGTGACCATGGACGTGATCGTGCTCAACGGCGGTTCCAGCTCGGGCAAGTCCGGGATCGTGCGATGTCTGCAGGCGCTGCTGCCCGATCCCTGGCTGGCGCTGGGGACCGACACCCTGGTGGAGGCGATGCCCGCGTCGCTGCGCGCCTCGGATGCGGGGATCGAGTTCGCGGCGGACGGCGAGGTGAGCGTCGGGCCCCGGTTCCGGGCGCTGGAGGCTGCCTGGATCGAGGGCATCGCCGCAATGGCCCGCGCCGGTGCCCGGATCATCGTCGACGAGGTCTTCCTCGGCCAGGCGGACTCGCAGCAGCGCTGGCAGAAGGCGCTGGGCGACCTGCAGGTGCTGTGGGTCGGCGTCCGGTGCGACGGCACGGTGGCGGCGGGCCGCGAGATCGCACGCGGCGACCGGGTCACCGGAATGGCCGTCTCCCAGGCGGACCTCGTCCACCACGGCGTGGTCTACGACCTGGAAGTGGACACCACGCACACCGAATCGATGGAGTGCGCCCGGACCATCGCCGCACACGTCGGATAACCGGCACCGCCGCTGCCCGCCCCTCCCCCGCCGTGCACCCGAACACACCGGCGGGTGGCAGAGCCACGGCCGGCGACTACCCCACGGCGGCGGGCAGTGGGGCGGCCGCCGTCATTCATGGCGGCGGCGTCCACGACGGGCCCGGAGCGCGGCGCCGGCGCCGGAACCGGCCAAGGGCCCGTGCGGTGCTCGGCGCAGCCACGCCGGACCGGCCCTCGCGCGAACGAAGCCGCCCGGGCATGGCGGGAGCGGGCCGGACTCAGCCGGCCGTCACGTCGGTGAAGTGCTCGACGAGCGGGGTACCGGCCAGGAAGGGCCCCAGCGCTTGCCCGAACTTCACGAAGCGGTCGCTGTCGCGGAAGTTCTCGAGGTGGGCCTGCTCGGATTCCCACTCGTTCACATTGACGAACCGCGAGGGGTTCTCGGTGCTTTGATGCAACTTCACACTGATGCATCCTGGCGTCGTCGCGAGGAGCTCGTAACCGGTCTCCCGGAAGGCCGCGGCAAACGCGGCCCCCTGACCGGCCTGGACGTCGATAATGACGATTTCGGTAACCATGGAAGGATCTTCGCAGAGCCGGTGGCCTGCCGCGCCAACGGCCGGTGAACCGCACGGTGACGCACCGGTGATGCCCGGCTGACGTACCCGACCCCGGGCCGGTGTCGGGCGAGCACTTCGAAAGCAGGTTTCCTCACCCGTATCCCCACAGCGGCCGCTTCCGCCGACCCGCTGCCGCGGCGGGCCGCACCGACCGGGCGCGCAGCCGGCCGGTAGGGACGTTTCGCGTGGGACCGTCGGGGAGGCCCGGGTCCACTGCCTGGAAGACGAGGCCGCCCGCGCCACGGACAACGCACACGCCAAGAGCCTGGTGGAAAAGGCGGGACGGCTGCGCCGCGAGGCGAGTAAGGCCCAGCCCGGCCAGTGACAGCCGAATTCATGGGCCCCCTTGGGGGGCCGACTGGACGAAAGAAGCCGAGGACAACAGAAACGCCCTCCCACCACCGGCCAGCACCCTGGTCGATGCCGCCCGCGCCGAACTCGTCACCGCGAACGACCCCTACTTCCGAGGCATCGACAAAGCCGCAGACCTACCCACCGGGATGAGTGCCGAATCCGTCCAGTCCACCCGCCCCGGCGGAGCCCATGTCATCTACTTCGATCACGGCCGGGGAGGGCTGCGCTACGTCTTCACACGCCGCACAACCGACCCCCAGACCGTGATCGACGAATGCATCTGGCAGTAAGCGACTGAGCACATGACCAAACGATGACCACCCGCTCGTCCGGTCAACGCCCCGGCGAGCGGCCTGGTTCGCGGCCCACGGCGGCTCATCGGTAGCCTGCGGCACCATGATGCGCGCGTGGATCCTGCCGATACTGCTGGTGCTCTGCGGCTCGGTCGCTGCGACGGGGCTGATCTCCGGAGGGGACCGCGTACCAGGCGCAGTACTGCTGTTGGTGTTCGTGCTGCTCGCGGGTGTGAACTCGCCGCTGATCTTCCCGAAATCGATCGGTGCGCTGGAGGCGCAACAGCGCAGCACGATCGACGGCCGGCCGGTCGTCTTCTGGCGGCCGGGCTGCACGTACTGTCTGCGCCTGCGTATCCGGTTGGGTCGCGACGCCCGCCGGTTGTACTGGGTCAACATCTGGCGTGACCCGGCTGGAGCAGCAGCGGTGAGAAAAGCCAACGACGGCAATGAGACCGTGCCCACCGTCATCGTGGACGGCCGTCCGTACACCAATCCCGAACCGTCATGGGTGCGCGAGCGGCTCTCTGATGGCGATTCTTGAAATCGCCCAGCGTAGATCTTGTTCCTCAGCTGATTCGGACATCAAGGATCTGAGGACGTGGCGGATCGCTCGGGTTGCAGATCTTGATCGTCTTGGGCTTGCGGCCGGCTCGTCACCGCCGCCAGGATCGGCTGCATGATCAAGGGTGTGATGTTCGACTTCTCCGGGACCCTCTTCCGGATTGAATCGGCCGCGCAGTGGCTGCGCGCGGTGGCAACGAAGGCCGGTCTGGACGTGCCCGAGGGTGAACTCGAGGCGTGCGTCAGCCGGCTGGAAGAGTTCGGGGCTCAGCCCGGAGGGGTTCCTCCGCGCACAGTGCCGCCCCATCTGGAGGCACTGTGGCGGGAGCGCGATCTGACCGCCGAACGACATCGGGCTGCCTTCACAGCCCTCAGCCGGGAAGCGAAGCTGCCTGCGGCTGACCTGGCCGAGGCCCTGTATGAACGTTCCCAAGTGCCCGGGCATGGCTGCCTTATCCCGATACCAAGGAAACCCTCCGCGCCCTGCGTGGGCGAGGCATCCCGGTCGCTGTCGTCAGCAACATCGGCTGGGACATGCGCCCTGTCTTCCACGACCACGGTGTCGATGACCTCGTAGACGCCTACTTCCTCTCCTTCGAGTGCGGGGTGAAGAAGCCCGATCCCCGGATCTTCCAGATGGCGTGCGACAAACTCGGAGTGGCGCCCAGCGAAGCACTCATGGTGGGAGACGAGCCTGTTGCGGACGTCGGCGCTGCCGATCTGGGGTGCCAGGTCCACCTGGTCGATCCCTTGCCCGTCGACCGGCGTCCCGGCGCACTGGTCGAGGTACTCCAACTCCTTTGACGTGGCCAGACCGACGCGACTTTCTGCGCGATGTTGAGGGCCCGGCGACCGAAGGTCGTCGGGCCCTGGCGATCGGTGAGGGTCAGTCGTGGTCGGTCGCGTAGTAGGTGCGGAGGACCGGGTTGATCCCGGGGACGAGGTCGCTGATGGTGATGTTGTCGATCCAGCGGTGCGGGATCTGGCCGTCGCGGCAGATGCCGTCGGGTTGGCCGGTGCTGATCGCGAAGACGAAGGTGCGGGTGGCCGAGTCGTCGGTGTCGATGGTGCCGAGGAAGCCGGTGATCTCGGCGTCCGAGTAGCCAAAGCCCTTCGCGAGGATGCGGTGCAGGCCGTCGCCGACGGTCTCCCCGGGCAGGACCGGGCCGGTCGGAAGGCTCCAGGCTCGCGTCATGTTCGGCTCTAGGAACCTGCCGTGCTGCTCGATCAGTGCCGCGGCGGTGAGGTCGGTGATGCCGTCGCTGTGGCTGCGGGTGACCAGTTCGTCGACCTGGTGGAGCATGAACGGCTCGGTCACGGAGTTCTCCGCACCGGGATGATGTCGGTGCGGTGGTGGGGCATGGTCGGCCGGGCGGCCTCTGGCGTCGCCAGCAGCGCGACGATTGTGATCGGCTTCTGGCAGTGCGGGTAGTTCCGGGTCGCGGTCGGCTCCAGGGGTCGCGGACCTGGGCGGGCGGGTCGGGCAGGTCGAGGACGCTCAGGACCGCCGCGGCGGCCTTGGCGGGGTCGCCGAGCTGCCGGCCGTTCGCCGACTGCCGGGCGGCGCGGATCGGTTCGAAGAACGCGTCGTAGTCGGGAAGGGACCGGGGCGCGCGGACCATGGAGCGGCCGGCCCAATCGGTGCGGAAGGAGCCGGGTTCGATCGCGGTCACGTGGATCCCGAAGCCCGCGACCTCCTTGCCGACGGCCTCCAGCAGCCCCTCCACCGCGTACTTGCTGGCGCAGTAGGCGGAGACGCCCGGGAAGGAGGCGAGCCCACCCATCGAGCTGACGGCCAGGACGTGCCCACGGCGCCGGGCCCGCATGTACGGCAAGACCGCCTGCACGCACAGGTTGGCGCTCTGGTTGCGGACCGTGTCCGCCGCAGCACTCGCGCTGCGCTCGAGGGCGCTATCGGTGTCCAACCCTGATCCCGTATCGGCGGGGGCCACCGGCGCGTGCTGCAAGGGATCGAACGGGGGCCACCGCCTCACTGGAACGAGGACGAGTCGCCGAAGGCCGCAAGCAGTTGGAATGGCCATTCAGGATCAGCCTGGCCGATGGCCAGGCCAACCCAGCGCCCGGAGGACGGCGGCCGCCACACCTGCATACGGACGGCGACTGCGCTGAGGAAACCGAGCGGCTCCGGAGCCCGAAACCCGGGGTCGCATTCGTCAAGGCCGAGGTACCGGCCCAGGTCGACGGTCTCTGAGGCTCCCCAGCACCCGGTCAAAGCGCCAGCCAGCGAGGCGAAATCGGCCTCCATTTCCCGTTCGGCTGCCTCGACGATGTCCTCGCTCCGGTCGTCCCAGAAGTCCTGGCTTTCGCGGAGCACAGCCAGGTGATACCCGGGCCCGCCCCACTCGCCCCTTGTTGAGGGCTTGACCTCCGACTCGGGGAAGGAGAGCGAGCTCAGCCTGTCGATGATCGACAACAGGTCGTCGGTGGGGCTCGCGGGCTGATACTGAGTCGGCATGACCTGGAAGTGTAGGGAGGCATGGTGATCCCGACTGCCCGGACCTTCCGCGACCCCCGCCTTGAACGGCAGCGGGACGGTGCAGCCCTTGCATCCAGGTCACAGGGGCTTCAGTAACAGGCCAGGCCAGCGCATCTCGACTGCGGCGAACCAACGTTGACCGTGGTTGACCGCAAGATGTGGCACGATTACAGCAGGTTCCGAGTGACCAAGCGCTTAGAAGGGACTGGCTTGCTGTGCGGCTATGCGGTCTCTGACCTGCGTGCCCTGACATTGGTGATCTTTGTTCTTGCGAGCTTCGACACGTATTCGACAGGCCCAGCGCTCTCCGCTCTCGGCCGCACTGGCCGCCGGGAGCTCATGCATCCGTCCGTGCGGTCGTCTGCGCCAAATGCCGTCGACAAGGCTGTTACCGGCCATCTATGTTGCAGGCTATGACCGACAACCCCAGCATGGGTCAGTGCGACTGCAGTGCGATGGCTGGCCCGCTAGGCGTGTGCGTGGCCTACTATCACGGAATCCTGGCTGAAGAGCAGGTCGATCCTCAGATGTACAGGTGGCACGCGCCTGTGGTCTGCGCATATCTCCTGCAGCATCCTTCCAGAGCCCATGAGAAGTATCTTGATGGTCAGTTCCGTCAGCTGCAGCTCTACGTGGACAAGGGTCTTGACGCGCTGGTTCGTGTGGCAGCTCATCAGGTAGCACGGAACAAGCACGGGGCACGGTCGAGCTACGACATGGCGCCACTCGCGGCGTACGCGCCGCTCCCGCCGGGCGGAACTCCCGGGCACTTCCGCACTGCGTTCTGCAGGTTGCCGTTCAGGGACGGCAGCTTCGTGTCTGATGGGCATCTGGCATACGGACGCCGCATCGAAATCATTGCCGAAGCGACTGTGGAGTCCTGGAGATCCGTCCAGACCTGATGCTCGACAGGGAGGTTCACTTGCGTTCATGCCCGTCCGGGACTTCAGTCGGGCTGGACATCTGGTCCCGTCTGTTCGTCGATGAACGCTGCTGAATGAGACGGAAACTGAGACGGGAGAGCCATCGCCTGGCCAGGCTGTTCGAATTCACTGGCGGCACGCGGCACGCGGCTCGAGTCGTGCTTCCCCTACCCGTATGGCTGTTCCGGGTGGCTGCCGTAGTGGTGCCCGGCCATGCAGGACCGCCGCCTGGCCGACATTCAGATCCCCAGCCCACTGTGCGACCACATCCAAAGCTGTAATTTCGCGACCTTGGACCTTAGGACGCGAGGAGGGAGATTTCGTAGTGGGCGATGAGCCATCCGTCGTCCGAACGCTTCATCAGGACGGCGAGGTTGACGCCAACCACGGTCTGGTCGGTGAAGGAGACGTCCACGGCCGCGTACCCGAGCACGAGGTCGGGTGACAGTCGCCTGCTCTCCATGATGCTGTAGGAGGCGGACAGGCCTTCGGGCTGGGAGGCGTAGTAGTCGGCGACGCCTTGCCGGCCTACGGTGTAGGGGTGTGACCTCTGGAAGATCGCATCCTTCGTGAAAAGTTCGGCCACTTCGTCCGGTTAGTGCCCGTTGACGGCATCCCTCCACCGGTCGAGAACATCATGCAGGATCGCTTCCGCGTCGTTCTTGCTACCCCTTGCTTGTGTTCCCATTTCAGTGGCCTGCGCTCATGCCGCCGTCAACGTGGAGGATCTCCCCGGTGACGAACGAGGCGTTCTCCAGGTACATCACCGCGTCTACGACATCACTCAGCTCGCCCAACCGGCCGACCGGCTGGAGAGCGGCGAGGGTGTCGTGGGCCTCGCGCGGATGCATGGGGGTATTGGTCGTGCCGGGAGACACGGCGTTAGTGCGGATGCCCCGGGTGGCGTACTCGATCGCCAGGGACTTCGTGGCGGACTGCAGCCCACCCTTGGTCAGAGCGGCCAGCACGGAGGGCACGCGGGCGTCGGGGTTGTCGACAATGCTGGCGGTGATGTTGACGATGTGGCCGCTGCTCTGGGCGAGCATCTGCTCGACGGCAAGTTGGGTGATGCGGAAAAAGCCGTCGAGGTTGGTGCCCGTGTAGGCGGCGTAGTCATCCAGGGTGTATTCGGTGAAGGGCTTGGCGATGAAGATGCCCGCGTTGTTGACAAGGGTGTCGACGCGGCCGTAGCGGTCGATTGCGGCAGCGGCGACGCGGTCGGCGGTGGCGGGGTCGGCTATGTTGCCCTGGACGGTCAGGATGTCCGGGTCGTCGGTCGGGGTGATGGAGCGCGAGTTGGCGACGACGGCGTAGCCGAGCTTGCGGTAGGCGTCTACCAGGGCGGCGCCGATGCCCTGCGAGGCTCCAGTGATGATGGCGACCTTCTGCAGCGGTGTCTTCATGGTGAAGTTCTTCTTTCAGTGCGAGACGAGTTCCCTTGCCGGTCTACTAGCGTCTCGTGATCCTGTTTTCCTTCCTCCGCAACGCTGTGAGGTATGTCATATCTTCATCCCTAATGTGACCCGGAGGTCGAGCTGCGGCGTGCTTACGCAAAAGACTGTTTACACTTGTTGGATGATCATGCGCCGGCCCGAAACCCTCGACGGCTTCATAGCGGGCACCGGCCTGGCCCTCGACGACCCAGCCTCACCTTGACGAGCCGAAGTCAGTAAGAGCACTAGGGAGTGAGGGTCGCGTCCGCGGAGCGGTGGAATAGCGGCTCGACGCGGTAGTTCCGTGGGGGTCATGTTACGCGGCGTGCTCGAGTGCCGCGGCGATCTCAACGGGTATCTTGTAGAGGGTGGTTGGGGGCTCCAGTAGTGCTCGGCGGAGGTCCTGCAGGGTGCGGAGGACCTGCGACGTCATGGTGAAGCCGCGTGAGGCGCGGTCCAAGACGGCCCACACGAGGCTGACGCAGGAGGTCCCGCCGGGGAACCGGCCGATGACCTTCACGCGGCGGCGGGTCTCGCCGAAGGTCCGCTCGATGAAGTTGGAGTGCCGCCTCCAGACCGAAGACCGGGGACTCGCTCAGGACCGGGAACTTGCCACCGACGGCGGCGTCAACGGCCCGGGTGACGCCGTCCTGGTCCTGCCGGACACCGGTGAGTACGCCGCGGCGGTGTGGCGGCGCCTGGAACCGGGAGAGACCTTCGAGTACGAGCGGGTATGGCGTGCGGGTCTGACAGCCGGTACCTCGTCAGAGCTGGACGGAGACGTAGGTGTTGCTTCCGTGCGTCGGCCTGAACGTTCAGTTCTTCTGGGTCTTGCCGGGGATCTTGGTGACCTGCGTTTTCCCTGCTCAGGAGCGGTGTTCCTGAGGGCCTGGTGGTCGTCATCGGTCGTCCTCGGCCACTGTTGAGCGGCCTCGGACGGCCCAGAGAACGGCCCGTTGGCCCGTCCGACGGTCTACGAACTGATGGGCAACTCGCGGGCTCGCTGGCGTGCTTGGGCTCGCAGTTCCTTCAACCGGGTGTGGAAGGCATTGTGGCGGTTCTGGTCGAGGTTCAGCGGGAGGTCGAGTTGGGAGATGAGCTGTGACTCCAAGGTCCAGGGTTCGCTCTGCTCGACCCAGCACACTCGCGCGTTGTCCGCCATCCACTGGCTCAGGGTGGCTTCGCCGGCCTTGCCGGAGGTCATCCGCTTGCCGCTGCCCACGCGGCGCAGCTCAAGTCCGAGCAGGCTTCCGAGGGTGAGCCGCAGGGTCGAGCCGGCCGCGTTACCCCGGTAGTGGTAGCGCACCCGCTTACGCAGATTCTGGGTGCTGGTCCGGTTCGCCATGTACCGCGGGGCTATGCCGACGTAGAGCAGGCGCCCGGTATCCAGATCCGGGTGGGGCGGGTGCTTGAAGTGCCACCCGTAGGCTCCTGCCGGCGCTGGGACAGGGGTCGGGCGCGTCAAAACCTCTAGCGCCGACCACAATCGATCGGGACTGACGAGAGCGGCGGCTTCCACGAAGCTTCCAGGCGTGCCACTGCTGATCGTCGCAGGCTACTCGTCGACGCTGACAGAACATCCCGCGCCGCCTACCTGTATGTCGGTTCCTGGGGTGACGAGCACCAGCCGGAGAACCTGCATGCGGGTCAAGGGCACTGCCCCACCAACCGGCTGTTCAGCTGGCTCTTCTACATCGGGACGATTGATCGCTATCAAGTGCCGTTGCTCGACGAAGAGCTGATGACCCGACTGGTCGAGCTCTACCGTACCCGTCCCGGTGACCTTCCGGCCGAAGCGATCGAGCTTCCACGGTTGGAGAGCTTTCTCCGCCAGCACGTGGGGCGATACGTCCTCCCTCAGGAAGCGGGCCCGAGCTGGAACGCCCTGTATTCCTCGGACGCCGTGTCGGGTGGCAGTGCGTGAGCGAAGGACACGTACACAGGCCCGGACGGCGTCTCGGTCTGCAGGTTGTCCCATTGATCGAGTTCATGCGCGCAGCGCCGACGCAGAAGAGCACGAAACTGGTCGAATTCCAAGTCAGACAGAGGACCGTCATGCTGCGCGGGCGTAGTCATGGCCTGCAGGGTGTCGTTGGCATGTCTCTCGTTCGCCGTTGTTCGTCGGCGTTGTCACACACGTGGACACTCACCTACGGTCCGGCGTGGTTCCGGGCCGGCTTGCCCTCTGCGGTGCGGCCGCCGCCAAGAGTGCCCGGCGAAGAGCGCACCGGCCGTGCTTACGCTGCAGGCTGCTTTCCTCGACCGCCTTCGGGGGAACGGTTTATCGTGAGGGGGCCGACCGCCAGTCGGGGAGGTCCTCGAAGTGCACGTCGTAGCGGTGCTGTTCGGGAAAAAGTGAAGCGAACTCTGCCTCGCCACGGCTGATGGCGGCCAGCTGTTCGAAGTAGCCGAACCGTTCGATACCGGGGCTTAGCACGACGACCACGTCGGCCACGTCACCCTCTGCCGCCCCGAAGACGTGCGGCAGGCCGGGCGGTACGACGACGAGGCCGCCCTTTCCCACCGTGGTCAAAGTGTCGCCGAGACGGAACAACATCGTCCCGTCCAGCACGTAGAAGAGCTCGTGGGAGAGCTTGTGGTGGTGCGGGGGTGCCCCGTCGGCGCCGGTTGCGAGGGTGAGCCTGCTGGCGCTGACCGCACCCCCGTCGGCGAGCAGCTCGAACGCGCCGTCCTTGAGCGACGCTCCGGCCGCCTCACCGGGTTGCACCACCAGCGCAGTGTGCATGGCCTTCATAGTGACTCCTTCGATCGTGTCGCCCGGTGATCGGTCCGGCAGGCGCCGGCCACCGGGCAAAGCTCAGTGGTAAACGGTCAAGCTCAGTGGCACCGGGCAGAACGGCTTCAGGGCCGCACGCCGGGTGTCTTTCTCCATGAATTCGGCATCTCGTGCATGGCCGGCCCGGTGTCGAGTGGATCGCTGATCCACGCCGTGGGCTTCTTTTCCAAAGGTCAGTCCCAGGCCCCGCCGCCGTTGACCCCGGCGATCGTGCCTGTGATGAAACCGCTGTCCTCACCCGCGCAGAAGGCGACGGCCTGGGCCACGTCGTCGGGCTTGGCCATCCGGCCGAGCACGGTCTGAGCAGCCTGGCGTTTCCTGTGCTCGTCGCCGAGGACATCGGCGATGCTGGTCTCGTCCACTGGGCTGGCGGCCACCACGTTGACGGTGGTCCCGCGAGGCCCCATCTCCTGCGCGACGTAGCGGGCGAACTGGTTCACGGCCGCCTTGGAGGTTCCGAGCGCGATCATCCGCTCCCGGGGCTCAACCCTGCCGCCGTGCTGACGGACTGTCATGAAATCTCCCAGGAGTCGTGGATGCGTCAAGCACGGACGCACGCGCATCCGGTCCGAACGTCCCGCTGTGGAAAACCAGCACCGGGTGCGGCGCCACCTCGCTGTGCCGCGACAAAGTCCGGCCGCAGTCCGGTGGGACGCGTACGCAGGACCGGAGCGGACGATTCGCGAAGGGCGCCACCGGGCCGCTCCTGCTGTACATGTACAGCTGTAGAGTACAGGAACTGTACATGTACAGTCGAGGGTGCCAGACTGTGGGTATGACAGCGCCGAAGACCCCGCCCCTCGACGCCGACGCCCCCGGAGTGCGGTCGCCCGATGCGACGCGTGCGCGGGACGGCGAGGCGTCACGCGCCATGATCCTGACCGCTGCCCGTGCGGCCTTCGACGACAAGGGCTACGCGCAGACGTCGCTACGCGAGATCGCCAGGAACGCAGGGGTCAAGCCTTCACTGGTCGTGCACTTCTACGGCTCGAAGGCGGGCCTGCTGGCCGCGACAGTCGAATGGCCCTTCGACCCCGACACGGTGGTCCGCGAGGTCCTCGCCATGGGCCCCGACCACATCGGCGAGCATCTGGCCGACGTGTTCCTTGAGACCTGGGAGCAGGACGGTCGGCCCAACACGGCTCTCACCCTGCTGCACGCGGCGTGCGAGCGTCCGGAAGCGGCCACGCTCATGCGGGAGCTGTTCACCACGTGCGTGGTGGCTCCGATCGTCACGGCCATCGCCCCCGAGCGGGCCGAGCTTCGGGCCTCTTTGGTGGCCAGCCATCTGCTGGGCCTGCACGTGGGGCGCTACCTGCTGGAGTTCGACGCGATCGCCGGGGCGGACGCCGACGTACTGAAGCAGGCGCTGGCGTCCACCATCCAGCACATGTGCACCGGCCCGCTCTGGTAGGCGAACCCCGGGTTATCGCAATCAGCCGGCACGGTGCGACGGCACCCCCGCTGTGCGGGCTGCGCTGCGGCGCCTGCGTGGTTCGCGAGGAAGGCGCTTGCCGGTATGCGGCCCCGCCGAAGCGGAACGAGATCAGCCCTCGGGCTGTAACTCCACGAGGGCGCTGCCGCGGCTGCCGAACATTGGCAGTTCCTGCGCAGGGCTGCTGTACTGCCGCCGGCTTCCACGGCCTCGCCTCATCCGGGTTCATCGGCAACGTCTTACGCGTGCAGCCGCGACTCACAGGGCGCCCCCGCAGGGACAGCACACGCCTGATAGCGGGCTGGCACTCGCTGGAGTTCGCCCAGTTCGCCGTCGGCCATGCTGCCACCGCGAGCAAACTTCAGCACATCTTCTGCAACGACGCGCAACTTGATGTTGGTGCGCTGTGAGGCATCATGCAGGACTCGCCATGCTTCTTCGGGGGCAATCTGCCCGATGACCACCACAACACCGATGGCCTGATCCACGATGGCGTTCGAGATGACAGCGCGCTGAAGCTGTTCGTTCTCCGCCTTGAGCCGCTCGCACTCCATTTGAAGGTCGGCGGCGGGAAGCAGATCGAGGGGGCAATTCCTGGAATCCACGAGGGGCTCCATGTGATCACCCGATCTGGCGGAGGCGGGGACTCTGTACGGTTACCCCCGCTGCACGGAGACAGCGTCTCGCGCGAATCCTTCACAAGCGGCTCTTACCTGACCATATGCCTACTTTGCGATCCAGATAGGGGCTCCTCGCCGCAGCGACGAGGAGCCCTGCGGAGCGCACTTCCTGACCCCGCGAAGGAGCGAGTAACCCCTGACCGATGGCCTAAAGCCGCAGCTGCTGCACTCGTCGGGCATGATCCGGATCTGCCCCTCAGGCATCGGCCGATTGCGGTCACGGCCCTGATGCTCCATGTCAGCGCGTCCGTGCCGTGAGCGGCGATCCTGCGATCTGGGCGCCGTCGGGGAAGTCCGTCGAACGCGAGAGCTCCTCCCAGGCCCTCAGGTCCTCGTCGACGGCCGCGCGTGCGGCCCGCACCAGCCGTAGCGCGTCCGAGCCCAGCACCAGGTGGGCGGGCGGGTCGGGCAGGTCGAGGACGCTCAGGACCGCCGCGGCGGCCTTGACGGGGTCGCCGAGCTGCCGGCCGTTCGCCGACTGCCGGGCGGCGCGGATCGGTTCGAAGAACGCGTCGTAGTCGGGAAGGGACCGGGGCGCGCGGACCATGGAGCGGCCGGCCCAGTCGGTGCGGAAGGAGCCGGGTTCGATCGCGGTCACGTGGATCCCGAAGCCCGCGACCTCCTTGCCGACGGCCTCCAGCAGCCCCTCCACCGCGTACTTGCTGGCGCAGTAGGCGGAGACGCCCGGGAAGGAGGCGAGCCCACCCATCGAGCTGACGGCCAGGACGTGCCCACGGCGCCGGGCCCGCATGTACGGCAGGACCGCCTGCACGGTGGCGGCCGTTCCGAAGACGTTGACCTCGAACTGGGCCCGCAGGTCCGCGAGCGGGGTCTCCTCGAAGACGCCCTCGAGTCCGTAGCCGGCGTTGGCGATGAGCACGTCGATCGCGCCCACCCTCTCCTCGACGTCGCGCACGGCCCGTGCGACCGCGTCGCCGTCGGTGACGTCGAGGAGGCGCGCGTGGGCGCGTCCCGGCGCGAGGGCCTCGAAGGCGGCGCCGTCCTGGGAG
The DNA here is from genome assembly GCF_051553595.1 of Streptomyces sp. HUAS TT11. Taxonomy (NCBI): domain Bacteria; kingdom Bacillati; phylum Actinomycetota; class Actinomycetes; order Kitasatosporales; family Streptomycetaceae; genus Streptomyces; species Streptomyces sp. HUAS TT11. The sequence goes on along the minus strand of NZ_CP196184.1, from coordinate 9,608,176 downwards.
CGCCGGACGGTCCCGGCCACCGTGTGGCCGGCGCCCAAAGCGCCCTGGGCGAAGGCACGGCCGAGGCCGCTGCTGACACCGGTGATGAGGAAGGTCTTGTGAGTGAGGTGCGTCATGACGCGGCCGCTCCCGGGTCGGAGAACAGGGACACCACCGAGTCTACACAGTGCAGGTTTTTTTCGACGTGGCGTAGATTTTCTGGTGGGGCGGGTAGGCTCGGGCGGTCCGGGCCGGCACGGCCCCGCGCGTTGAGGAGACCGAAGTCGCATGGGCAGGCGGAGCGAGACGCCACGCAAGGGCGACCTGCGCGAGCAGGCGCTCCTGGACGCCGCGGAAGAGCTGTTGGCGCGCACGGGGCTGGAGCGGATGACCGTCGAGGACATCGCGAAGGGGGCGGGGATCTCGCGCGGCTCGCTCTACTTCTACTTCGGCTCCAAGCAGGACGTCCTCGCGGCGCTTGTGGCCCGCACGATGGTCGCCATCCGCGAGGACGCCGCCCGCGCGGCAAAGGACACCGCCACGCCCCCGGCCCGGGCCGTCGAGCGCGCCCTGCAGCACACCGAGCGGATGTGGCGCGAACACGGCACGGTGATGCGCGCGGCCGTGGAGAACGCGGCCCTCAACGAGGCCGTGGGGCGATCCTGGGAGGAGACGGTGGAGGCCTTCGCCGAGGCCATGCGGCACGTCCTCGTGCGCGCCGGGCTGCCCGACGGCGAGGGCCCTACGGACGCCGGCGCCCTCGCCCGTGCGCTGTGCTGGATGACGGAACGCGGCTACTACCGCGCCTACCGCGACGACGGCGACACCCTCGACCGCGCCACCCGGACACTGCGAGAGGTCTGGCTCCGGGTGATCACGCCACAACAGCACTGAGGAACAGGACCGCAGGGCCCGGCCCGGCGCCCATCGCGTGGTCGGCGCCTGCCGCGCGGTCGCGGGGAGGCCGTTCAGGCCGGCGGCCTGCCTACGCGGCGGCCGCAGCGCGGCGACGGCGCCAGAACCGGCCAAGCGCCCACGCCGCACTCAGCGCGGCTGCGGCCCAGACGATGCCTGCCGCCGTCGTGGCGAGCCGGGCGTCGATCAGGCCCTCACCCGGCGGTATCACCACCATCTGCACCGCGGCCCCGACCGGGACGACCAGGGCAGCGAACAGTCCGGTCAGGCCCGGCCGCCTGACGAGTGCTCCGACCGCGCCGAGGACCAACCCCAAGGGCACCCCCACGACCAGCCACACGACCATGTCGGTGCCCGCATCCCACACGTAGGCGTCCATGACGTAGTACGACACGGTCGCGGCCGTCAGCGCCGCCGCCCCGGCCAACGCACCGCGGGCCGGTGTCGCCACCGCCCACCCGACCACGACAGCCAGCGCCGCCCACGACCACCCGGCATCGAGGAGAAGACTGACCACCGTGCCCGCCCCGGCCGCGGCACTGGCTGCGACACGGGCCCCGATCGGCCCATACGGCGATGACACAGCGTTGGCGAGCGATGTCAGCGATCCGAACACCGACCCGGCCACGACCGCCCCCGTGATCTTCATCCGGGCAGCCTAACCACAACGCGCCCCGCCGTCCCGGCGTCCACTGAACGATGTCGAACAACCGCTCGCCGCGGCTGGTCCTCACGAAGATCCTTCGACGGCAGACCACCCGACCGGCCGACCTGACGTGCCGTCGACTACCGGGCCCGGAAGTCTAGACTCCGTCAGCAGCCAACCCGCACTTCGCCCGCCCTTCCTTCCGGCACGGGTAGGGGATCCCATGCGCGACGGAGGAGGCGCCATGCTGCACCGCTCCGGCAGGACATCCTGGAGACGCTTCGCCGTCGTCCTCGTCCCCTCCCTCACCGCCGCGGCAGCCCTGGGCATCGGCATGGCCCAAGGAGCACTGGCCGCCTCGTTCCTCATCTCCGGCCAACGCTTCCAACTCGCCGCCGACACCCTCAGCGGCCGCGGCGTAAGCATCTACCCCATGGTCGACGTGACCCGCAAAGGCACCCTCGTACCCGTCGTAGTCCTCGGATTCCGGCACGCCCAGATCAACAGGCTGTGCCTGTCGGTCGTCATCCCCATCCCGGTCCTGGGCCCCTACACCCTGGTAGTGACCGGCGGCACCGGACGGCCAGTGGAAGCAGCAAACCTGTTCATCGACGCCACCTCCGTCGCCGCCGCCCAGGCCAACACCAACAACATCGACATCGGAGTCGCCGCAGGCGCAGTCACCAAAGGGCCCATCAACCCCCAAGACAGAAAATCACGCTGGTTCAACCCCGACGTCTTCGCCCAGCAAGCGACATCGGTCGTACTCGAAAACGTACGCGTGATCTCCGTCGCCACCTCCGCCGGCACCCTCAACGTCCCCAACTTCCGCATGCGAGTCGAACAAGGCAACAACCCCTGCTTCTAACCCCCGACCGACACCCCCCACACCCCCCTCCATATTGCGGCCCCACCCCCCGAGGGGCCGACGGCGAGCGAACACACCGCACACCCCGCCCACCCCCTCTTCTTGTTCCGTCCTCACCTCAGGGAGAGACGTGTTCCTGGATCCGATGTCCGACCCGCGCCCGGCACGGCGCACCGCCACCGCGGTAGCCGCCGCCGTAGCCGGCACCTGGCGCAGGTTCCGGGCCTGGCGGGGCGAACGGCCCTTCTGGGCTGGGCTGTTCACCCTGATGGCGGGGCTGCCCATCGTCTACTTCCCCTACACGGACCTGGATCTGCAGGGCATGGTCCTGGCCCTGTCGACCACGTCCGGTGCGGGATCCCTCATCATCGGGGTCCTCCTCGTCGTCCTGGGCCTGTCCCTGTGGTTCCAGCAGCAGCACCGCGTCTTCGCCGGGATCGCCGCCCTGCTGCTCTCCCTGGTCTCCTTCCCCCTCGCCAACTTCGGCGGCCTGTTCCTGGGACTGACATGCGGTCTGATCGGCGGTTCCCTCGCCTGCGCCTGGATGCCGGCACCCGCCCCGCCCACAGCAGAAGAAGACCGGCAGGACCCGGAGGACCGGCAGCACCTCGAGGACCCGGAGGGCTGGGAGGAATGGGCGGGCCTGCAGGACCGGCCGGAGCGGGGCGAGCCGGGCGAGCCCGAGGGGAAGGAGGACCGGGGCGAGCCGGGCGAGCGGGGTGAGCGGGAAGGGAGGGACGATCAGGAACGGCATGGGGACGGGGAAGAGAAGGAAGACCGGGACGCGCGAGGTGAGCGGAAAGACCGGATCGGCCGGGAGGTGCGGGCGGATCTGGAAGAGACCGTGGAGCTCGAGCGGATCTCCGCCGCCGACCCGCCGCCCACGGAGCCGGCGCGGCCGCACGACCGGCCGCGCTGAGGCGGGCTGCCTGCCCGCCGAGGACGCGGGGACGGGGGCGCCCCCAGGCGCCACCGCACCGAGGAGCATCCGGTACGGCACGTGCGCCGGGCTGCGGGTGTGCGGGAGCTGTAGGCCGGAGCGCACCGTCAGGCGTCGCGGACCGTGCAGGCGCCGCGGGCTGTCAGGGGCAGCAGGCCGTGCAGGCGCCGCAGGCCGGGCCTGCCAAAAACCGTTCCGTGCCGTTCTGTGAGGGCTGCTAGCCTGCGTTGCGTGTTCACCACTTTCCTCTTTCTGTGACCAGGGCGCTGCGCCGGGCCTGACGCCCTGAGGCCGCACGGTCTCGGGGGCGTGAGATGCCTGTGCGAGGGCTGCCATGGCGGCCACGGCAAGCGATCCTGCTCCCAGAGACGAGAACCCCTTCCGTGAACACCCCTTCCTCTGCCTCCTCTTCTTCTGTGCCCACCTCCTGGATGCGCGCGCACACCACCACGCTGACCACGATCGACCCGGCCGCGGACCTCACCGACCTGGAGGTGCTGCGCAGCATCGTCGGCGACGCCCGCGTCGTCGCGATCGGTGAGGGCGCCCACTTCGTCACCGAGTTCTCCACCGTCCGCCGGCGGCTGACGCGGTTTCTGGCCGAGCGGTGCGGCTTCACCCACTTCGCCCTCGAGTACAGCTTCGCCGGCGCCGGGGTGCTGGATACCTGGCTGGCCGGAGAGGACGACCGCCCGCTCGGCGAGGTCAGCCCGGCTGCCGCCGATTGGGGCGCGGCCGACCTGATGGACTGGCTGCGCACCCACAACGCCACCAGCCGCAGCCCGCTGCGGTTCGCCGGCATCGACGTGCCCGAGGCCGGCGGTGCCTGCGCCCGGTCCTTGAGCCGCTGGCCGACTACCTGGCCGAGGCCGATCCCGCGTCTCTGCCCCTGGTGCAGTCCGCGTTGCAGATCAGCGACGCGTTCCTGGCCGGCTCCGCCTCCGGTGCCGCCGCGGCCCCGGCCTGGGCCCGGCTCCCGGCCGACCGGCAGGACGCGCTGACCGCCGCCCTGACCCGCCTCAGTCTCCGGCTGCACGCCATCCGGCCGCTGGCCGAGGCACGCACCGGCGCCCACCGCACGGCCGTCGCCGAACGGCTGCTGGTCGGCGCCTGCACCGTGGACTACATGTTCCGTGCGATGAACGCCCTGCTCACCGGGACCAACAGCGTCGCTGACCTGTCGGTGCGGGATCTGTACATGGCGCAGACCCTCGCCTGGCACCTCGAACAGGCCGGCTCCGGCGCCCGCTTCGTGCTCGCCGCGCACAACAACCACATCCAAAAGACCCCGAGCGTCTTCGACGGCACGATGGCCGCACTGCCGATGGGTCAGCATCTGGCGCGCATGCTCGGCGGCACGTATGTGGCGATCGGTCTCACCCACACCGACGACCACGTGCCCGAGATGCGCCCCGACGCATCGGCGCCGGTGGGATTCACCCTCGAGACCACCCGCCTGCCCGCCCCCCGGCCCGGCACCATCGAAGCCGCCCTGGCCGACGCCGGCCTCACCGACGGGCCCACCCTCACCGACCTGCGCCAGGCACCCACCCACCCCGACGGCCATCTGCTGCTGGACGGGATCCGCACCCAGAGCGCCGTCATGGACACCGCGCTGGGCGACGCGTTCGACGCGGTCATCTCCACCCCCACCGCGACCCGCGACCCGGCCGTGACGTTCTGACCCGGCATCACCACCGGCCGGGCGCCCCCGGCCCGCAGTGCACCGCACGGCCCCGGGGGCGCCCCGCGAGGGAGGAGCGGCCCGGGGCCGACGGCCGGTTCAGGTGTGGTTCAGGTGGGTTGCGGCCAGGAGCGCAGCAGTGCGGCGATCCGGGCGGCAGTGCAGCCGGCATCACGCATCAGGTCTCGCAGGGCGACGGCATCCTCGTGGGTGGGCTTGACCGGGATGCCGCAGGCCTCCAGGTACATCACCCCGGTGGCTGCGGCAACGGCCAGGTTGGAGCGCTCCAGCCAGCGGCAGCGGCCCAGGACGTGCACCAGGGCGGCGGCGCGGGCGTAGGGGCCGTCGTAGACGGGCTGCTCGAGGAGTTCGGCCCGGTGGCAGGCGACCGCGGCGATGGGTACTCCGTAGTCGTCGGGCGAGGGATCGCCTGCCCCGGCCAACTCGGCGACCTGCAGGATCCACGGGACGTCGATGTACAGGTCCATTACGCGGCGTGCGCTCCCGGGGCGGGACGATCGGCGGTTTCGGCTTCGTCGAAGACGCCCTGGTGCTCGGCGAGGAAGCGCTCCGCGGCATCCAGCCCACGCCGCCGCAGACCTTGGGTGTCCTCGCGTACGAGGACCGCGATGTAGTCGCCGAGGCTCAGACCACGGTCCCTGGCCCGTGCTTCGGCCAGTTGCTTGATCTCATCGTCGACGCGCGCACCCAGTTGTGTCTTCTGTGTCTTTGCCACCCCCCGATGGTAACAGCTGTTACCAATCGGGGGTGCTTCGCCTTGCGGCCGACTTCGGTGACACGCTGCCGGGCCGGATGCTGGCATGCTGCCGGTCCGGCAGCATGCCAGCGGGTGTGGGGGCGGGTGGCAGGCCGCGGACGAGGCCCGCCCCGCGTCTTCTGCCCCCTCCCCCGTCGCCCGGGGCCTGGGCGACGGGGCCGGTCGTGAGGCCGAATGGGGTGGTCGAACGCACGGCCTCGCCTGAATCCGCTCCGCAGTGCTCTGCGGCCCTTTTGCGGTCCTCGCGCGAAGGCCCCCTCGCCGCCGGCCGGCCCTGGCGCCAGAGCACTACGGCTGATGCTGCCTCCAGTCCCAAGATGGTCAGCCGCTTTTGGCCACCGCAGTCCTCCCGGCGGGCTTTTCCGGTTGCCCTGGCGTTATCAGGCGATGTCAGTGTGCGGGTTTGCCGAACCAGCGGGCGAGGTGGTCGTCCAGGTCCTGCTGGTCGTCGCCGATCCAGGCGACGTGGCCGTCGGGGCGGAGCAGGACGCACGGAACATCCAGTGCCGCAGTGGGATCCGCGAGGTGATCGACCCGGTCCGAGAAGCCGTGGGCACTCAGGCGTCCGGTGCGGTCCAGGAGCAGGCCGCGGCCACGGTGCAGCAGATCGTAGAGGCGGCCCTGATTCACGTCGATGTCGCGCAGGCGGCGGCCGAGCAGGTCGGGGCCTGCGCCGAAGTCGTAGCGGATGCCGATCGCGGTGATCTTCTCGATGAGGTAGCGGTTCACCTCGTCGAAGTCCATCAGTTCGGTGAGCAGCCTGCGCACGGCCTGCGGGCCCGGTTCGGTGGAGTGCAGTTCCATCTGGGCGCGGGTGTTGTCCAGCACGTCCTGGGCGACCGGATGGCGCTCGGTGTGGTAGGTGTCCAGCAGGGTGTCCGGCGCCCACCCGCGGATCTGCGCGGCCAGTTTCCAGCCGAGGTTGAAGGCGTCCTGGACGCCCAGGTTGAGTCCCTGCCCGCCGGTGGGTGGATGGATGTGTGCCGCGTCGCCGGCCAGCAGCACCCGTCCGACCCGGTAGCGTTCGGCCAGCCGGGTGGCGTCCCCGAAGCGGGACAGCCAGCGCGGGGAGTGCACCCCGAAATCGGTTCCGGCGACGGCGCACAGCTGCTGTTGGAAGTCCTCCAGGGTGGGCGGTTGTGCGCGGTCGCTGACTGTCGCGGCAGGGACGACGACGCTGTATGCCCCCGCACCGAAGGGCCTGAGCCAGAACCGCCTGTTGGTCCGGTGGATTTCGGCCACCTTGGCGGCGATCTCCTCGGGCGGCACACCCACTTGCATCTCGCCCATCAGCGTCTCGGTCCGTGAAGGCTCGCCGGGGAAGCCGACGCCGAGGAGTTTGCGCACCGTACTGCGCCCCCCGTCACAGCCGACGAGGTAGCGCGAGCGCAGTAGTTCGCCGTCGGCCAGCTCGACACTCACCCCCTGATCGTCCTGCTGGACACCGGCCACCGCACAACCGCGCCTCACCTGCGCACCCAGGCGGATCGCGTGTTCTTCGAGCAGGCGGACGACGACGGGTTGCGGGATGCCCAGCAGGTAGGCGTGCGCGGAATCCAGGTTCTTGGGCACGGGTTTGTCGATGGCGGCGAAGATTCCGCCGGCCGGACGCTGCCGTCCGTGTGCGCGCATGCCCTCCAGCAGTCCGCGCATCGCCATCAGCTCGAGACTGCGCATGTGCAGAGCGACGATGCGGACGAACGACGCGGGCTCGGTTTCCTTCTCCACGACGAGTACCCGCACGTCGTGCAGCCGCAGTTCGGCGGCCAGCATCGCGCCGGTCGGCCCGCACCCGGCGATGATCACATCGAACGCCAGGGGTGGGCGACCGACGCCGGACGCCGGCGACGGGACAGTGCCGGGGACTTCGCCCACCCGGATGTCGCCGACGGGGATGTCGCGCTCGGCCGTGTCGTTCGACGACGGCTCGGCGGTGAACTGCACAGAGTCCATGGGTGTTGCCTTTCGGGAGTGCCTTGTTGTCCAGGCGCTCCCGGCGACACCTACGTCAATCGCCCGACCGTGACAGCAAGGGGGAGCACCCACATCGATACAGCGTTCATGGGTCTCACCTCCTTGGGCGGTGTCCGGTCAACCCGCAAACTACAGGCCCCGGCAGCACCGAGTCCACTCCTTAAAGGCCGCGCACACAGGCGGCCGCTCATGGCCGGTGTTGCGGACGTACATCCCAGCAGCGGGTGGACGCGCTCTGCACAGCGTCGAACGCTGCTCGCTGCTCAGCCGATCCGCGTGCGCAGGTCCTCCAGCGCCGCTTTCAGCGCGTCCCCGGCCGCGATGACCGTGTCGGGCTCGACACCGACGCCTTCCCAGTTGGTGCCGGTGACCGGGTTGATAGAGCGGGCAGCGGGAACGGTCACGGTCACGTGCGGGGCGAGCGGAATACGGTCGGTGGGATGGGCGCCACCGCGGGTGGTCTGGCCGATCACGGTGGCGCGCCCCAGCACCTTCAGGTTGTACGCCAGCTCCTCTCCGCCGGAGAAGGTGAGGTCGCTGGTCAGCACGATGACCGGGCGGTGAAGGTAGCGCGGTGCGGCCAGGTGCCCGAGGGTCCAGTACTGGCGGGTCAAGCCAGTGGCCCGCTCGTAGATGTCGTTCAGGTGCACCCCGTCGTCGGCGAAGAAGTAGCTGCACCACAACTGCACGCCCTCCGGTGAGCCACCCCGACACTGCCGCAGGTCGATGACCAATGCCTCAGTGGGAGCGAGCAGTTGCATGGCGGCAGCGACCGCGGGACCACCCAGATCGGCGGGGGCGATCATGCGCAGGTCGAGGTAGCCGATGTTGTCGTCGAACTGCTCCACCCGCCGGATGCCGTAGTTGCTCTCCCTTGCGTACTGCGCGAAACGAGCGCGAGCGACGTCCTGCGGCTCCCCGTCCATCGACTGCGGTTCCTCGGTCCACAACAACCGCAAATGCTTGTCCGGACAGGCATTCTGGAGGTCGTCCGTGACTCGCTCGCACAGCTCCCGCACGTCCAGGTCCTGATATGCGCCGTCAGCCAGCCGACGCCGGATCGCCGCGTCGATGGCAGCCGTCTTTTCGGGAAACACGTAGCCGGCGGTGATCTGGGCCAGCGCGGCTTCGAGTATCTCGTGATGAGTCGTCATGCGCGCGATGCTAGGTCCAGATCGAACACGCACCCAACGGATTTCACGGCCGCTTCTTCACCTGCTCCGCTCACCGACGTCCTCGGCGATGCGACCCCTCAGCACCTAACGCTGTGCGACGGCCCGGTGGACACCGCCCGCCTCCACCGGGCCGCCTGCCTACGCAACCTCCTCTTCCCCCACCACGTGATCACGACTGCCGGCGAACCCGGGCCGTGGACAGGGCGGAGCCGGCGCGGCGGCCCGGCCGCGGCCCCGGTTCCGGTCGGCGGCCCGCTCCTGGCTGCCCCGGGTGCGGAGCGGATCCCGGACAGGCGCTGCGCGGGAAGTGCAGGCGCCCGTCGAGCGTGAGCGGCTGCGCGCGGCCCACGAACCAGACGACCCGCCGCCTGACGCCGCCGCTGTGCACCATGGCCGGAGACGACCGCGGGCCCGAGACGACCGCGGGGCGCAGAGAGGAGAGCGGGCCGGTGCGGGCTTCCGCGCAACCGGTGCAGCAACTCCCCGCCCTGCCCCCGCAGGGCGCGTGGGCTGCGGAACGTGGCCGCACAAAAAGGACATGCGGCGTGCGGGGATGCGCCGCGGGCCGCAGCCCGGTGTCGTCAGCCCTGCCCGTGGTGGTCGAGGGCGGCGACTTCGCGGACGGCGCCGGCGACGGCCCCGTAGTCCTTCTTCAGGATCGCGCCGTGGTTGCTGGTGACCTTCGCGCCGATACGGATGCGGGTGTTGCGGGCGGTCACCGCATCGAGGCTGGCGCGGATCAGTTCCTGCTCCTCGCCGCGACTGCCGAAGGACGTGCCCGAGGCGACCACGTAGCGCACGGGGACGGTGATGTCGTCCAAGACCGGGCCCAGTTCGTGCACGCGCGAGAGCCTGCCCAGCTCGATGTTGCTGTGCGCCTGCTGCAAGGCGCTCATCCGCGGGGCCAGCCCGGTCGGGCGCAGCAGCGGCCAAACCCGGCCCAGCCGCCGGAACAGGGTGGTGATCCGCTGTTCCATGGCCTCATCCAGCCAGTCGTAGGGGAACGCGCCGTCGACCAGGACCATGCCCAGACAGCGCCGCGGGTTGCGGGCTGTCCGCTCACGCATCGCTCACGCGCTGTCGACTGCTGAGCAGCGCGTGGGTCACACCTGGCCGAGGTCGATCTCCACCGGGAAGGGGGCCGCTGCCTTGAGGACGCCGGTGAACACCTCTCCGTCCCGGTAGGTTTTCGTTGCGGGGTCGAGAACGTAGGTGTACACGAGAGGAACGCCTGTCGCGGCCTGCTCGATCCGCCAGTAGAAGCCGATGCCTGCCTTGGCGTACTGGTCGACCTTCACAACCCGGTCGGTGGTCTCCGAGCCTGGCGACACCACCTCCGCGACCAACAGCACATGCTCAGGGCGGGTGGGAGTGATGTCGATCGTGTCTGCGCGGTATACGACGACGTCCGGGCGGCGATTGGTGAGAGGGAGGTCCTGAAGCCGGACGTCGAAGTCCGTATCGGCATTCCACTCCGGGCCCGCGGCGGCATCAAGGGCGTTCGCCAGAATCCGGGCCAGCCGGTTGTGCCGCTTGGACGCACTCGGACTCACAACGACCATCCCGTCCACGATCTCGACACCGGCGCACTGCTCCTCGGACCAGGACTCGTACTCCTCCGCCGTGATCTGCTCATGCATCCACGCCGGGGCCACCATCTCGGCTGACATGAAGCACCTCCTGGACGCTGTGCTGCGGGCCCGATCCCGCTGGATTCAGCCTACTATCCCCCATCAGGCCGACACCGCTGATGATGAGGCGCCGTGTGCGGCGGGTGCGGGGCCCCTTGCCGGGGACCGCACGCCCCCGCCGGGCGGGGGCGGGGTGGTCGGTGACGGCCCGGCGGATCCCGCCTCGGGGCGGGATCCGCCGGGGTTCACAGGCTGCGGGCGGTGATGTCGCCGTGGGAGGTGATGGCGTGGATGTCGAGCCCGGCGGTGCCGTCGTTCTTGAGGGAGTTGTTGATACGGCCGAGGCCGGTGTGCGCATCGAGGGCGGCCGAGACGCCGGCGGCGGCGCCGAGGGTGATGTCGCCCGACTGGGTGCGCAGTTCGAGCGTGCCGCGCACGGCTTCGGTGATCCGGATGTCGCCGCGGGCGGTACTGATCGTGGCGGGGCCGCCCAGCCGGCCGATCTCGACGTCGCCGTCGACCGCGGTGAGGCGGACGCTCGCCGCCTCGTCGATCTTGATGTGGCGGTAGGCGCCGTCGAAGACGACGTCGCCGAGACGGCCCACGCCGCGCAGCTCGGCGCTGGCGGCCTTGGCCTCGATGCGGGAGCCGGCGGGCAGTTGGACGGTGACCTCCAGCGAGCCGGACGGGCCCACCAGGCGGTTCGCCTCCTGGGGGGTGTGGATCCGCAGGGTGCCGTCGGCGTACTCGACGCGGGTCTGCTCGGCACAGCGCACATCGCGGCCCTTGGCGGGGTCGGCGGGCCGGACCTCGACGACGGTGTCGGCACGGTCGGCGGCGATGAACCGGACACGCCCGGCCGCAACCTGAAGGACGGCGGAGATCGGGGCGGGGCTGGCGAACGTCTGCATGATGCTCTCCCATACACACTCACTGTTTCCGACTCCAGAAACGCTACGTTGCTTTCCATATTCTGACAACACACTCGTTGCACATAATCGGTGTCTCTCCAGGTGGATGCTGGGAAAATGTTGCAACGGTCTTGCTGGCAACGCAACGAACCTGATGCCGATCATTGCAATGGATGAACGGTGAACGCTAGAGTGGCGGGGATCGGCGACCGCCGGTCAAGGACCCTCACGCGAGCACCATCAGGGAGATCACGATGCCGGGAGGCAGGCTCACCCAGCAGGAACGCCGGCAGATCGCGCTGGGGCTGGCGGACAGTCTCCCCTACGCCGAGATCGCCCGGCGCCTTCAGCGTCCGACCTCGACGATCACCCGTGAGGTGATGCGCAACGGCGGCCCCGCCGCCTACCGCGCCGATCTGGCCCACCGCGCCACCGAACGCCGCGCCCACCGCCGGCCCGCCTCCTCCCGCACACCCCACTCGGCCCCCCAGCCCGACGGACGCGACGCCGCCGCCGTCGCCGAGTACGAAGAGACCCTCACCACCGTCCTCATGGCCTCCGGCCTGACCAAGATGACGGCCCGGGTGTTGACCTGCCTGTTCACCACCGACGCGGGCAGCCTCACCGCATCCCAGCTCGCCCAGCGCCTCCACGTCAGCCCGGCGTCCATCTCCAAGGCGATCGCCTTCCTGGAGAGCCAGAGCCTGGTACGCCGCGAACGCGACGAACGCCGCCGCGACCGCTACATCGTCGACGACGAACTCTTCTACCAGGCGACCATCGCCAGCGCCCGCGCCAACGACCAACTCGTCGCAACCGCACGCCAGGGCGTCACCGTTCTCGGCCCCCACACCCCCGCCGCCACCCGCCTGGAAAACGTCGCCCGCTTCCTCGACTTCATCAGCGAAAGCATCACCCGCGCCGCCGAACAAGCCCGCGAAGTTCTCCACGCCAAACCCGCCACCACCCCCACCGACACCACCCCGCCTCACCCCGACCACCCGTAACGGCGACACCCGGGCACGCCCGCCGACGGTGGACGCCGGCTGCCGCAACACGCCGAAGACTTCCCGTAGCTGGGCACCGCGGGCCCGGCGCAGCCCTTACGGCGGACACGGCGGGCCCAGCCGGAGCGGTGGGCGCGGCCGCGCGTGCCTGCCACGCCGCTGCCACCCCGCACCCCGCTCCCCCGGCCCGGGCCCGAACCGGCCCCGTCCGGGATCAGCCGTACGCCGACCGTCGTCATCGCGACCGGGGACGAGGCAGGGGCGGGTGAAGGGGCAGGTCAGCGTTCGGGTTTGGGCGGCCGCTGCATGAGTACGGCGGCGGCCTCGTCGAGGCTGATCTTCTCGTTCAGCAGGGCGACGACGACGCGCGTGATCGGCATCTCCACGCCATGGGCGTGGGCCAGGTCCAGGACGGCCTCGGCGCTCCGGACGCCCTCGGTGGTCCGGCGGGTCGCGGCCACCGCCCGCTGCACGCTCACGCCGCGGCCGAGGTGTGTGCCGAAGGCGTAGTTGCGGGAGAGCGGGGACGAGCAGGTAGCCACGAGATCGCCCAGCCCGGCAAGGCCGGCCAGGGTGGCCGCATCGGCGCCCATAGCGACCGCGAGGCGGGTGGTCTCCGCCAGGCCCCGGGTGATCAGCACCGCCGTTGCGTTGGCGCCGACGCCCATGCCGGTGGCGATGCCCGCCCCGAGAGCGATCACGTTCTTCAGGGCGCCGCCGAGTTCGCAGCCGATCACGTCCGTGCTCGTGTAGGGGCGGAAGTAGGCCGTGTGGCACACCTTCTGCAGGCGTTGCGCGACGGTCTCGTCGGGGCATGCGATGGTTGCGGCCGCGGGCTGTCCCGCCATGATCTCGGCCGCCAGGTTCGGACCGGAGAGCACCGCGACGCGTTCCGCCGGCAGCCCCGTCACCTCCGTGATGACCTGGCTGACCCGCAGTCCGGTACCCGCCTCGATGCCCTTCATCAGCGACACGATCACCGTGCCCGGGCCGATGTGCGGCGCCCACGCAGCGAGGTTGCCGCGGAGGGTCTGGGCGGGAATGGACAGCACCAGGCAATCGGCGCCCTCCAGTGCAAAGGCCGGGTCGGTCGTCGCCCTCAAACCTGCGGGCAGCTCCCTGTCGGGCCAGTACGCCAGATTACGGTGCCGGGTGTTGATCGCGTCGGCGACCTCACCCCGGCGGGCATGAACGACCACATCGTTGCCGGCATCGGCCAGGACCTTCGCGACCGCGGTACCCCAGGACCCGGCCGACAGCACCGCCGCACGAACCACGCAGGCAGGACGGTACAAGTTCACCGCGACACCCCTCATCGCTGCCGGCAAGGGCCAGCCATCCTATCGGCCACCCCGCGCCGCCTCCCGCAGGCTGCAGGACACCACCAGGGTGAACTGCCCGGGCACAACAGGCCGGGAAATGCCGGGGAACACGGACACCTAGCCCGCCCCGGACACCTCACCCACTACACACCAACCGGTCCCAGCCCGCCGCCGGCCGACGGCGCAGGGCGTTGTCGGTGGGCGGACGCGCACTGACTGCATGAGCGGCGCCTCTTCACCCACCGCAGCCGCTGCCTCCCCCGCCTCCCCCATCTGGGCGGAGTCGATGGGCGGACCGTTGATCGTCGTTCAGGCTTCCTTGTCAGCGAACCTGGTCGCTCTTCGGCCCGACGCCTTTGATCCTGCCCGGGGTCCCCGCAGGAACAGTTGCGTTCGTCAGTAACGACGGGGCCGAGGAGTTCGGTCTGGGACGACGGGTGGCGCCTCCGCTGCCTGCGATCTGAAGACCGGTGCGAAGCCCCCTGCCCAGGTCCGGTCGCACGGCAGCGGGGCACCGGGTGCGTGATCCTCGCCGAGGTCTTCGCACTCGACGAGAAGATCGCGATGCGCTGCACGGACTCCGCACGAGCCCCGCTGGGACAGGCCGTTGACCAGCACCGTCGGTGAAATCTGCTCGACCGGGACGCACCGTGAGGGGCATCATGAGCGAGTGACGCCGGCCGAAGCAGCAGCGATCGCTCTACAGGACCATGCCGCCCTTTGGAGTATGGGGGAAATCCGCGCGAGCGATGTCGTCAATGCCGCCTGTGATGCGCTCGTCGCCGGACTCGACACCCCTGGCCTTCGCATCCTCGCCGCCTGCACGCGCGCCGAGGCGGACTACGACGTCCACGACCTGCTCCCCGCAGCGCTCCCCGAACTCGGCCTCACCTTCTATCCCGTCGCCAGCAAGGCCGGCCAGGAAGCCGCCGCCCGAGCCCTCGCACGCCACATGCTCGCCGGCGAGGTCACGCCTCGGGAGTTCACTTTCCGGATTCACCAGCGCTACGGACATGAGCTGCCTCTGACTGAGCGGCTCGCCGAACTCGACGATGAGTACGACGTCCTCGAATACGGTGACAGAACCGTGAACCAGGTCGATGCAGAGGTCACGGCCGAAGCCCGCCGCCTCGCGGCCCACCCCACAATTCCAGCCGACCCAACGGATACGCCCAGTTGATACACAGGGTGGGACCGACCCGCGAGTTCCCGCTGAACAGGCTTCGGTTTCCCTGAACCCATCGGCCTCTCGGGGGGTGAGAAACATGCGGACAAAAGCCGGCGCTTAAGTGGTCGGCTCCGTTCAATCGAGGCGTTTGACAGCGAACCCAGTCATTCAGGCTTCCTTGTCAGCGAACCTGGTCGCTCTTCGGCCCGATGCCCTTGATCCTGGTGAAAGTTCCCTCCGGGGCGAAGGAGTGGTGGAAGGTGAAGGCGTGCGGCGCGGAGCCGTGGTCGTGGAGGTGTTCCAGCCTGGAAACCCCGTCCTGCCAGGTGGGTGTCACTCCGTCGGAGACCCACCAGATCACGTAATTTGGGTGCCCTGTCCTCTCGAACCAGTCGTAACGCCTGTTCAGCGCCTCACGGTGCAGACCGGTGTAGACGGCGTCGAAGGCGGGGCGCAGGTCGGTCCACATTGAGAGGGTCGCGGCCAGGGCGGTGGTTTCCACCGTACGGCCCTTGCCGTACCAGGTCGGTACGGCGAACTCTCCCCATGCACCCCAGTCCGCCTCGAAGAGCATGCCCCGGTCACCACCTGCCGCTTCAGCACGCGCAAGGTACCCGGGGTGCTGGCTCATCTTCCGGTAGACGGCCTCACCAATGTCGTAGAACTCGCGCGTGGGAGGTGCGGGATCGGCGAGAGGTGACTTCAGAACACCGAATGTGTACAGCGCAAGACGGGACATGCGACTCTCCCTCGTTGGGGGTACCTGGCGGACCCGGTTCAGTGGCTGACGCCTGGGGGCGAGGATTCGTGGGGCGTGGCCAACTCATCCCCTCGCGGATGGCTCAGCCCCAAGGAACTCCTCATGCGACCGTGGGCAATCGCCGAAGACCAGGTGAAGGTAGCTGTCTCTGCGGGCCATGTCGAAGTTGCGTTTTGCCTGTCCAAGTGGCCTCTTGCACCGGTCAATGCGGGGGCGGGAGCGGTGACGGGCGGGGCAGGCTGCGGGGTACCAGGAGCGGCAAGCGAATCGACCGCCACAGAGGATGCCGGTGACCATACGATCGCCGCATGACTACGGATACGCGAATCGAGCAGGCTGAACTCCTCTACGAACGCGCCGTCTTCGGCGGTGACAGTGCCGCGTTGGCCACTGCCGACCGGGGTCTCGATGCGGTCGAGGCAGACCTTGCACTGGCCCGTGGCCGTCTTGTTCATGCCCGCTTCCTGGAAGAGAGAGTCGAGGACGCGCGGGAGCTGGAGTTGTTCGAGCACGCAGCACAGCTGTACCGGCGGCTCGGCAATGCGCGGGGTGAGGGGGAGGCGTTGTTCTGGATCGGGACCTTCCACCAGGTGGTCCGCAATGACACGACAACCGCCCTGCCCTCCTTCAATCGCGCTCTTGATCTCGCCACCCAGGCCGACGACCGGCTGACCATGTCCTACGCCCTTCGGCACCTTGGTTTCGCGGAGCACATGGCCGGACGGCTGGATGCGGCACGAACACACTTCGAGGACTCCACGCGTCTGCGGCGCGAACTCGGGTTCTGGCCGGGGGTGGCGGCAAATCTGATCATGCTCGCCGAGTTCGCCGTTGAGCAGAACCGGCGGGACGAAGCGGACACACTGCTCAAGGAGGCTGCAGAGCTCGCCGAGAGCACCGACTCCCATGGCGTCTTGCGCTGGGTGACGGGAGCCCGCGAACGGCTCGAACTGGTGTAAGAAGGCGGGACGACACGCTTTCCCGGCGGTCTTGAACAGCAACCAGGACCGCATGTGGCACGATCCAGTGAGGTTTCGCGTCCGTGGCAGGCTACGCCGAGCCCCGTCACGGACGGTGGATCAGTGGCCGCGGAAGCCGCGGGTGGTGATCTCGCGGTAGAGATCGAGAATGGTCACTCCGCCGAAGCAGGCTCCGAACTCAACACCGCACACCCCGACGGCGGGTCTCCCGCCCAGGCCCCTGTCCCGCTGCCCGTCGGCCCCCTGCACGGTCCGAGCCACCCACACCGAGGCGGACGACAGCAACCGGGTCGGCCTGGTCCAGATCCTGCCCGCCGATTCCTGACACCGCCTGCCAACAGCCCGTCCCAGCCGGCCTGTTCCGCCGCGGCTCCACCGTCACCGACGGATCCTGGACGTCGGGGTAGGGTCCGGACAGGAGGTGCGCGGGATGAGTTTTCGGCTGGCGGCATACGCCGTGTGCATCGAGGGCGGGCGGGTACTGCTCGCCCGTCACGTGCCGCCGACGGGCGAGAGCACCTGGACCCTCCCGGGTGGCAGGGTCGAACACGTGGAGGATCCCTTCGACGCGGTGATCCGGGAAGTGGCTGAGGAGACCGGCTGCCACGCGGTGGTGGAACGCCTGCTCGGCGTGGAGTCCCGGGTCATCCCCGCGGCCGAACGTGCCGTCCCCGGCGGACCAGAGCATCAGAATGTCGGCATCTTCTACCAGGTCCGTATCACCGACGGCCGACTACGGCCGGAGCCGAACGGTGACATCGCCGAATCCATCTGGACCCTGCTCCCCGATGTCGCCGGCCTGCGCCGGTCATCGCTCGTCGACATCGGGCTCGCCCTGGCTCAGATGCTCCCGGCAACCGGCCACGTCGCCCCCGTCCCGGTCTGCGGCCTGATCCAGCACTGAGACGCCATCGACGTCCGAACCGGCCCTGCCGCAGGCGGCACCCGTTCGCCGGTGGATCTGCCGGCAGGCCCGCGACGTGCACCCTGTCCCTCACACCCCCTGCCGGGCCGGCAAAACCACCCCACCGAAGAGGGGCCGCATCACCTCGCCGCAGGGGCGTGCATCACACCGATTCACGCCCCTTCCACTCCAGCACCGGAGCCGGAACAACACCGTGCGCCAGCGCCCGACCACGCGCTGACAGACATCCGCCCGCGTACGCACGCGCGCGATTGCCGGTGTCCGGTGACCGGTTACCGGCTCTCCAGTCTCAGCAGCTGGTCGATGCCGTCGCGGACGGAGGACAGCTGACGAAGCAACGGAGCAAGCCGGGCCCGGTCATCAGCCGGTAACGGCGCCGGAGCAACGCGGCCCTCCAGCGCCCCGGCCAGGGCCTCGGCCGGATCGAGGCCGAGTGCGTGGCAAGCGGCGACGAGGGTGTGGACCTGGATGCGCTGACGGCCGGCTTCCAGATTGGCGATGGAACCGCGGGTGAGTTTCACGGCCCGGGCGAGATCCTCCTGTGCGATACCGCGGGACTGACGGACGGTGCGAAGGTAGGCGCCGAGCCGGCAGTAGAGATCGTCGGTCACAACATGCTCCGTGCTGCGCAAGCGAGAACGCGTTTCGCGTCCACGCACTGGTGGGGGGGACATACGGATACACGCCACCCGAGCGGCAGTTGACGCCGTCGGTGACGAAGGCACTCTCCCAGATACGACCAGGACAACCACCGCGTTCAGCCCACCGAACGAACACATCACGCCGCACCAGGACTCCACCACGGCAAGACCCCACCCTTCCAAGGGGGCGAAACCGCCGCGGCGGAAGCCCTGTTCCTGCAGGTCGGGAACGTGACGGTCACAGGGCACGAGGACCACGGGCACGGACTACGAGACCACTCGCTGCCGCCCGGAAAGCGGGAGGAGCGGGCTGTGCCCGATAGGTTCGATCACATCCCGTTGGAGAACGGGCCAGACCTACGAGTGAGGGAGAACTCGCATGGCCGCGATCCATCGCACCACCATGACGCCCACCAAGTTGGAGCTGCTCACCGGCTGGCTGCCGAAGCAGAGCTGGTACGTGGGCGACGCACACACGCCGGAACTGGTCAAGGCCGGCGGGTTCCGTCTGGACGATCCGAAAGGCGCGGTCGGGATCGAGTTCATGATCGTAGCGGACACCACCGCCCAGGAGTCGGTCCCGTATCTGGTGCCGATGGGCTACCGCGGCGCGGCATGGGAGGATGCTCCCAGCGAGGCGTTGATCGGCACGTCCGAGCACGGGGTGCTCGGCACCCGGTGGATCTACGACGGCGTCCACGACCCAGTGGTCATGGCCCAATTGCGGGCGCTTCTGCACGGCGAGGCGATACCGCAGCACCAGAGCAAGAGCGACACCCCCGACCCCACCGTCACCGTGCAGGGAACCGCCCCACAGCCCGGGACTGACGTTCACATCAACCGCATCCTGCGGCCGACCCAGGACGCGCACAGGTCCTCCGCACACCTCGTCGCCGGATGGACCTGGCCAGACGGAACAGCTGCACGGGGCGTACTCGCGGTCCTCGCGCTGCGGTAACAGACCGCACGCAGACAGCGAGCGCATGCTCACCGTCGGCAGTTTGGGCATTCGTCCCAGCGGTGAGTCGTCCAAGACCACCGGATCAGGCCATGCACTGTGATTGATCGCGTGTCAGCGAGATCGAAGAAGGCATCAGGGGCGCCGAGTTCATCAAGGACCAGGCGTGCAGCTCGGTCCGAGAGGTAGACCTTCTGCCGTTCGGCACCGCCGTACTGGAGGGCCTGGCAGTGCGTGGCCCCGTCTCCGCCACCTGGGCGGACGGGGCTTTCCGGCGAGGCCGGGGTCAGACGGTGATGCCGGCGAACAAGACGTTCTCGGGGAGCCGGATCTCGACCAGTGAGCGGGCTAGCTCGTAGTCCTCCGTCGGCCAGACCTCGCGCCGGACATCGAGCGGCACCCAGAACCACGGGCCGTCCGGGTCGATCTGGGTGGCGTGGGCGATCAGCACCCGGTCACGCACCCTCGAACCAGTCGGCGCACCACACGGGTGGTGAATGAGAAGGGACCGTCCCACATGCCCGCTTGCGCCGAAACGCTCCGTCCTGCGCCGCCTTCATCGCGCCACCGGTGCCCCTGGATTCTCCTGGCCGTCGTCAGTCTTCTGTACTTTCCGGAGAGAGGCCGATGGCAGTGGCGGCTTCGTGCGTGAAAACGGTCATGACGTCGTCGGTTCCGAGGTAGAAACGCCCGTCTGATGGCCACTGTGCCGGACGGCCCGAGACAAGCCACGCCGTGGCAGCAGGTGCACGAAGCTCGACAGCAACCGGCAGCCGGAGTCCGAAGTCGCCCTCGGACCAGAGGATTTCGGCGCCCACCAGCGGAACTCCGATGAGCCCTGACCATGAGGGATGGCCCGTTACAACAACGGATGGCGTCCCTCCGGGCTGTCCGATCATGGTCAGCAGGCTGGCCATCGGCTCTCGGAAGACCTCCAAGCCATGGTGGTCGAAACTATGGCCCCACACTGCCGAATATTGCGTGCCGTTCTCGGCAATCATGGCGACGCCCATCGTGGGCTGGTGCCACGCACCGAAGTCCCACTCCTCGACCTCGGTGTCATCGTCTCCACAGCTCAAAGGGTAGTAAGTCACTTCTATAAGGCGCGTGCCGCGCAGGCTTTCGACAGTGCGCTCATAGTCATCCTCAGTGAGCTTGGGCGACCGCATGTCACCATTGTCATGGTCCCTCCCCCGCCCGGGCACCCGAGATTGTTTGAAGCCTGAACGGAGCCAGCGCCGCCTGCCCTCAAAGGATCCGCGCCCAAGTCCCATCGCCCCGCTGCAAGGGCGGAAGACCTTTGCCGGGGCCCTCCACACCGAAGAGAGGACCGCTCAGCGGCCTGCCCTGGTTCGTGGCCATGCGGTTTGTGCCCGTACCGCTCCACCGCTGCCGTAGCGGTCAACTCACACCGCACGGCGGGCATCTGAGCGGAACCTCGCGGTGAACACGACTGGCGCCCGCACCCCATAGGCTGGCCGGCTTCCGCACGCCGTGCGCTGCCGTAGGATCACGTCATGACTGCCGATGTCCCGCTCACTCGAGAGTCGTTCCGGCGCCTCCATCCGATCAGCACGCCCCTCCCGGTGTCTCAGGTGCCGGATCGGGTCTGGACTGACGAGGACTGGGACCGGATCCGACGCGGATATCACGCCCGGGACATGGATGAGAAGTGGAACGTCTTCGTTGAAGGCGATGTCCTTTTCATGCACCGGAGTTGGACCGGCCACGGCGTCTATGAGGCGTCCTTCGCCCCAGTGACCGGTGGTGGGAGGAAGATCGCCTCTGCTGTTGTGGAGGCCGATCGCGAACGCTACCGGAGTATGGGGGACGCATACGACTGTCTGATGATGGAGCTGATCATCAGCGCGATCGTCCTTGGTGAGCCCGCCGCCGAACTCCGAGCCGGCCTCGTGGAGTTGACTGCCCAGGCTTCGGGAGATCAGAACCTTCCCTCGGGCGTGGTGCAGCACAGTGTGCTGGGACTGCGCTCTGGATCGTAAACTCTGCAGCCGAGCGGATGCCGTCACGAGGTCGGGCCATGTGCCTGGATCACGCCCGGCCGCCACGTCGCGCTCTGGACGGTGTTCCGCCACGATCAGGATGCGCGAGAGCACCGAAGGCGCAATGTGCTCAGGCCGCTCAGGCCGCTTGCGAGGCCGCCACGAACCGGCCGCCGAACACACCGTCTACGGCGGAGACTTCAAGGAGCGAGCTCGCCGTCCGCTACCAGGCGACCGTCCTCGCTGCGGCCGTCAACGCGTGGCTGTCACCAAGCGGCTCAAGACGGGAAGCACGCCTCGCAGGTCATCGTCGTCCACCGCGGCGGTTGCCGCCGCGCGCTCCTGCCGAGGCATTGAACGCCACGCTCAACTCGACAGATGCGAACAGTGGCAGGTCAGAGCGGCTGTCTCCAACGGCCCCGCACGCGCGGGGAGTCAAGCCGAGCTCTCGCAGCTGCGCGAGAGCGAAATCGCGTTTGCCGTACTCGTCGAAGTGACGGGCGACCCTGCCTGTGAACCGGCCGCCGGCGTTCTCCAGCCGAGGTCCGCTGAACGCGTGGAAGCCGAAGCGGTCGGTGAGGTAGCGGCCGACCGGCGCCCAGGCCAGGGTTGCCAGCACAGGCGCCAACCCGTTCTGCCGGCACCAGGCCACCGTCTCCGCGATGCCCGAGACCAGCGGAAGCCCGTCGAGCCAGTCAGAGACCTGTTGTTCAGTCACGCCGTCCCAGCCCGCGGCATCCAGCTCGCAGACTTGCCGATTGTCCAGGGCGCCTGAGGCATAGGCGTCCTCTGCCTTGACCAGCTCGCTTCGATGACCGAGGAAGCCGGCCAGAAAGGCCGGAGAACTCGTACCTGGTACGAGGGTGCCATCAACATCGAAGAGCACGACGCCCACATGATCAGATGAGAACACGGGCCAAGGATGACACCCCGGACCGGCAGAACCACCTTGAGTCCCGGCGATCAACCGCAACGCCCGACCGTCGGAGATGCGATCGGCTTCGAGATCCGCAAGATCCGGGCATCGCAGGGACGCAAAATGCTGACCCGTGCTGATCCCCCGGGAGCGGAACGGCCGAAGTACGCAACGGGGCCTGGGGCTGCCGGAGCCCCGTTGCGGATTCAGTCGCGGATCCGGCCCAAGCCATGTCACGGGGGGGCGGCGAGTTCACCCGGTGATCGAGGCCCTGAAGTGGTACCGGTCGCCGCGGAACACCGCTGCGGTGAGTTCCAGCGGCTGGGCGTTCTGGTTGAAGGCGAGCTGCGTGGCGACCAGGACGGGGGTCGCATCGGTGATCTCCAGCAGGTTGCGCTCCTCCTCGGTGGGGTGCCGGGCCTCCACGGAGTAGTCGGCGACCTTGGGCAGTTGGGGTGGGTCGGCGCGGCGGAGGGTGGCGAAGAGGGTGTCCTTGGTGAAGTCGGTTTCTGCCAGTTGCGGACACAGCCCGAGGGGCAGCCGGTTGTGCTCGAGGACGACGACGATGTCATCCAGGAAACGCAGTCGGCGCATCTCGAAGAGCGCCGCCCCCGGGCCGATGCGCAGCAGCTCGGACTCTTGGACCGTGGCCGCTCGGACCCTGGATTCCAGGACCTCGTCCCGGAGTTGGAAACCGTGCTGGTCGGCGTAGTCGGCGAAGCCCTGCACCGACTGACCGCCTTCGGGAGCGGACGACGGCCGGGAGGCCGGTACCGCGCGTTCGTAGCCCTGAGCGAGGAACCATCCACGGGCCGGCGAGGACTCGATGACGTCGCGCTCCGCCAGTTCGTTCAGTGCGCTGCGCAGTGTGACGCGTGAGACCCCGTACCGGCCGGCCAGCGACCGTTCGGACGGCAGGCGGTCCCCGGGTCGGGCGCCGTTGGCGGCGATGTCGTCCAGAAGGCGGCCGGCGATCTGGGAGTACAGGGGCAGGGAGTCGGCGCCCAGCAGGCCCTGAGGGAGAGCATTGTCCGATGGCATACCAGATGTATACCAGTTAGAGTGAGACCAGTTCAATACCAGATTGAGACCATTGACGACCAAGAGGCATACCAATAGCATTCCGGAGACGTTTCCGGAGGCATGCGTACCGTTTCGGGCCGCGCCCTTCGGCGAACCTTGGAGCGGATCATGTGGAACCCCTTGGACGAAGTGGTGCGACGCCAGAAGGCGGGTGAGTCGCACGGCATCACCTCCGTGTGCTCGGCCCACCCGCTGGTCATCGAGGCATCCGTACGCCAGGCGCTCGCCTCGGGAGGCACCCTCCTGGTGGAGGCGACCTCCAACCAGGTGGACCAGTACGGCGGGTACACCGGCATGCGGCCGGAGGACTTCCGTGAGCTGGTTCACGGCATCGCCACCGAGCACGGCCTGCCGCTGGACCGGGTCGTCCTCGGCGGAGACCACCTGGGACCCAACCGGTGGCGCTCGCTGCCGCCGCAGGAGGCCATGGCCGAGGCGGACACCCTCGTCGCGGCGTACGTCCGGGCCGGCTTCACGAAGATCCACCTCGACTGCAGCTTCTCCTGCGCCGGCGACCCCGTACCGTTGACGGACGACGTGGTCGCCGAACGCACCGCCCGCCTGGTGCGTGTGGCCGAGGAGACCGCGGGCGGCTTTGCCGGCGCCCTGCGCTACGTCATCGGCACCGAGGTGCCGGTGCCGGGAGGGGCCCACGAGACCCTGGAGGACATGGCGGCCACCAGCCCCCCTTCCGCACGCCTGACCCTGGAGCGCAATCGGGACGCGTTCACGGCGCACCGTGTCTCCGAGGCCTGGCCCCGTGTGATGGCCCTGGTCGTGCAGCCGGGTGTCGAATTCGACCACCTTCAGGTGTTCGACTACCGGCGCGAGCGGACGATCGAGCTGCGTGAGGTCCTGGCGGGCGAGCCGAACATGGTCTTCGAGGCCCACTCGACGGACTACCAGACCGTCGACGGGCTGGCGGCCCTGGTGGAGGACCACTGGGCCGTGCTCAAAGTGGGGCCGGGGCTGACGTTCGCGCTGCGCGAGGCCCTGTTCGCACTGGCTGCCGTCGAGGACGAGCTTGTTGCCTCCGGGGTGCGCTCGTGGATCACCGAGGTGGTCGACCGCCGGATGCGCGAGGAGCCCTCCTGGTGGTCGGGGTACTACGAGGGAGACGCCGCCGAGCAGCGGCTGGCCAGGCGATACAGCTACAGCGACCGCATGCGCTACTACTGGCCGGACCCCGAGATAGCCGCCGCGCAGGACCGCTTGTTCGCCAACCTCTCGGCCCTGGACATCCCCCTTCCCCTTTTGAGTGCCCACCTGCCCGACCAGTACCGGCGGGTTCGAACCGGCGCTCTGACCGCGACGCCCCGGGACCTGGTCGTCGACCGGATCCGAGACGTCCTGCGCGACTACGACCGCGCATGCCGTGTTCAAGACAAGGAGTACGTGTGACCACCTCCACCCACGACGCGATGCCCCAGGGCGGCGGGGCCGACCACACGGTCGCGGAGATCACCCAGCAGCCCTCGGTATGGCGTGAGGTCGGCGCGATCGTCGCCGACGGGCGGGACCGCCTGGACACGTTCCTCACCCCGCTGCTCGCCGAGAAGGACCTGCGGATCGTCCTGACCGGAGCCGGGACCTCGGCCTTCGCCGGGGAGGTCGTCCGGTCGGCGATAGCGCAGGCCACCGGCCGGCACGTGGACGCGGTGTCCACCACCGACATCGTCGCCGACCCCTGTGCCGCCTTCCCGTACGACGTCCCCACGCTGCTCGTGTCCTTCGCGCGGTCCGGGGACAGCCCCGAGAGCGTCGCGGCCACCCGGCTCGCCGAGCAGGTCCTGACCCGCGTGAACCACCTCGTCATCACCTGCAACAGCGCCGGACACCTGGCCCGGACGCACGGCGAGGCACCCGCATCCCACGTCCTGCTCATGCCTGCTGCGGCCAACGACCAGGGCTTCGCCATGACGTCGAGCTTCACCAGCATGCTGCTGGCGTCCCTGCTCGCTTTCGGTGCGCTGGACACCGACGACATCGAGGCACCGGCCGCGGCGGCCGAGCACATCACGGCAGGAGGCCTGGACCAGGCCATCGACGCCCTGCTGGCCCGCCGGCCCGAGCGGCTGGTCTACCTCGGCAGCAGCAGTGCGCTGAAGGGCCTGGCCCAGGAGTCCGCCCTGAAACTGCTCGAGTTGACCGGGGGCGCACTCGTCGCATCCTCGGAGTCCTCACTCGGCTTCCGCCACGGCCCCAAGTCGGTGCTGAACAACCGCACGGCCGTCGTCGTGTACGTGTCCAACGACCCCTACACGCGCCGCTACGACCTCGACATCATCGCCGAGCTGCGCGCTGGCCTCGCGCCCGGCAGCGTCGTGGCCGTCACCGCGTCCCCCGACGGATTGCCCGGGGACGACACCTGGCTGCTGCCCGGACTCGTCGGCGCCGACGACGCCGCGCTCGCCCTGCCCGCCGTGGTCACCGCGCAGCTCATCGCCCTGCGTTCCTCCATGGCCCGCGGCATCCGGCCCGACAACCCGTTCCCCTCGGGAGAGGTGAACCGCGTGGTGCAGGGCGTGACCGTGCACGCGCTCCCCGAGCGACAGAACGACGTCGCGTAACAGCGTCCAGAGAAAGCCGAGCGGAGGAACAACGATGTTTCTAGGTGTGGACGGCGGAGGCACGAAGACAGCCTTCTGTCTGATCGACAGCGCGGGCACCATCCGGGCCCGCGCTCTCGGAGAGGGTGCCTACTATTTCGCAGACAACGCCACCGGTGGCGTCGACCACGTCGTACGGGTCCTCGAACAGGGCATCGGGGCCGTGACCCGGGCCGCGGGCATCACACCCGCGGACATCGACCACGCGTTTTTGGGCCTGCCCGGCTACGGAGAGGTCCCCGGCGACGTCGCCGCGCTGGACGCCGCCCCCGGCCGGGTACTGGGGCACCAGCGCTACGCGAGCGACAACGACATGATCTGCGGCTGGGCTGGTTCGCTCGGCGCGGTGGACGGCATCAACGTGATCAGCGGCACCGGCTCGATGACCTATGGCGAGCGGCAGGGCCACGGGGTTCGCACCGGCGGCTGGAGCGAACTGTTCAGCGACGAGGGATCGGCGTACTGGATCGCCGCCCGGGCGCTGAACGTGTTCTCCCGGATGAGCGACGGCCGGTTGCCCGAGGGCCCTCTCGCAAAGCTGCTGCGCCGGCACCTCCAGCTGGCCTCGGACCTCGAGGTGATCGACGTCGTACTCAACCGCTGGCAGGGACACCGCAGCGAGATAGCCTCCCTGACCCCGTTGGTGGTCGAGGCGGCCGAGGCGGGCGACACGGAGGCCGCCACCGTCCTCACCGAGGCCGGCAGGGAACTGGCCCTGCTGGTGGACAGTGCCCGACGCCGCCTGGGCTTCTCCCCCGACGAGACCGTCCTCGTCTCCTACTCCGGCGGCGTCTTCCGCTCGGCCCGCGTGCTCGACGCGTTCACCACCGCGCTCAAGAGCAGCGCGGCCGAGTACGAACTGCGGCAACCCCTGTTCGAGCCGGTGGTGGGCGCCGCGATCTACGCGGCCAAGCTCGCCGGCACCCCTCTCGGCACCGAGGCACTGGCCACCCTGCGCTCCTGCTCGGACATCACCACCACGGAGGACAGCCATGACGACGCGTGACAAACGGACCTGGATCCTCTACGCGGGCCTGTTGGTTCTGTTCTGGGGCGTCTGGGGAGCGTTCTCCAGTCAGCCGACCGAGCGCTACGGCTACCCGGACGAGATGATCTACGTCATCTGGGCCTTCACCATGCTCGTCCCCGCCGCGGTCGCACTGCGCCGGGAAAGGTTCGACCGCCGCCCGATCGCCGCGGTGTACGGGCTCGCGGCCGGACTCACCGGAGCAGGCGGTCAACTCCTGCTGTTCCAGGCGCTGTCCGATGGTCCCGCGTACCTGATCTTCCCCGTGGTCTCCCTCTCGCCCGTGATCACGGTACTGATGGCCGTGGCACTGCTCCGGGAGCGTATCGGGAGACTCGCCGTCATCGGAGTGATCGCCGCGCTGATCGCCATCGTGCTGATCAGCATCCCCGCGGGCGCGGGCGGCTCGGTCAGCACCGGTTCCTGGCTGCTCCTGGCCGTCCTCATCTGTGTGGCCTGGGGAGCGCAGGCGTTCTTCATGCGCAAGGCCGCCCTCGCCGGGGTCAACGACGCGACGACGTTCGGCTGGATGACCATCAGCGGACTGCTCCTCGTCCCTGTCGCCGTTCTCATGATGGGCGGGCTGCCCGACGCGCCCTGGCAGGCCCCGGCTCTCACCGCCGGCACCCAGATCCTGAACGCCGTGGGCGCACTGTTCCTCGTCATGGCGCTCAGCCGCGGCAAGGCCAGCGTCGTCGCACCGATCACCAACGCCCTGGCGCCCGTCCTCACGATCGTGCTGTCGCTGGTGGTCTATCAGACGCTGCCGACGATCTGGGCGACGATCGGCATCGTGCTCGCCCTCGGCGGATCGACGCTGATGGTCTACGCCGACGAGAAGCGCGAGGAGATCCCCCAGGCACTTCAGCCGTCAACCCCGGCTGCGCGCCCGTAAGCCGCTGCATTGCTGCTGCTTGGACCTGGCCCGCCCACAGGGCGGGCCAGGTTTCTCCCTCACGACAGTCGAGCCCCGTACGAGGAGTACGCACATGCCCTTGGTCCCCACCGCAGACCTCGTTGCCCGGGCCGCCGCCGAGCACGGTTGCGTCACCGCTTTCAACGTCATCACCCTGGAGCACGCCGAGGGCATCGTGACGGGCGCCGAGGCCGCCGGCCGGCCGGTGATCCTGCAGATCAGCGAGAACGCCGTGCGGTACCACGGTGGACGGCTCACTCCCCTCGCGCTGGCGGCGTCCTCCATAGCTCAGACGGCAACGGTCGACGTCGCTCTGCACCTCGACCACGTCACCGACATCGGCCTGCTGCACCAGGCGGCCGACACCGGCTTCTCCTCCGTGATGTTCGACGCCGGGGCACTGCCCTACGCCGACAACCTCGCCGCTACAACCTCAGCGGCACAATGGGCGCACACAGCCGGCCTCTGGATCGAGGCCGAACTGGGATACGTCGGCGGCAAGCCCGACTCCCCCGCCAGTGCGCACGCCGAAGGAGTGCGCACCGACCCGGCGGAAGCCGCCGACTACGTGGCGCGTACGGGTGTGGACGCCCTGGCGGTCGCGGTCGGCAGCAGCCACGCCATGACCGAGCGGTCGGCGGTCTTGGACCACACCCTCATCGCACGCCTTCGCGAGACTGTTCCGGTCCCGTTGGTGCTGCACGGATCATCCGGGGTTCCCGATGCAGAACTCCGCGCCGCGGTCCTGGCGGGCATGGTGAAGATCAACATTGGGACGGCGCTCAACATCTCGTTGACCCATACCGTCCGCGATGTGCTGCTCAGCAAGCCGGCGCTGACGGACCCGCGCACATACCTCGGCCCGGCCCGCGATGCCGTGGCGATGACCGTGCGAGACGTCCTCACCGTGCTGGCGACCTGACCACGACACGCCTCAACCGCAGGCGGCGCCGGGGTGGCCGCCTGCCCCCGGAAAGCGGAAAGGGCCGACGTCCGCAAACGGAGCCCCGGGCCACCGGAGCCCCGTTGCGGACGTCGGCCGCGAATCCGGCCGAACCCGCCGCCAACGCGGCATCCCGCATTCGGCGTTCGGCGTTCGGCACCTCTCCTGCAGCTACAGCGGAGGGGCGAAGTCCTTACGCCCGCCTTCCGGCGGGCGCGGGCGTCAGCCGCGGACCGTCTTCAGGGCGCGGGCCCAGGACTCCAGCTGCTCGAACAGGGTGGTCGCGGCCGCGTCGTGCTGCTCGGCCGGCTTGAAGACGGAGAAGTTCTCGAAGTCGGTGAACAGCGAGAAGGACAGCTGCTGACGCACGTGGGCGAGCTGCAGTTCGCTGGCCACGCCCCGCAGGTGCTCGATGGCCCGGGCGCCGCCGAGCGAACCGTAGGACACGAAAGCGGCGGCCTTGTTGTTCCACTCGCCGTACAGGTAGTCGATCGCGTTCTTCAGCACGCCCGAGGTGGAGTGGTTGTACTCGGGGGTCACGAAGATGTACCCGTCGAACTCGGCGATCTTGGCCGCCCACGCCTGGGTGTGCTCGCCCTGGTACTGACCCATGGCCGGCGGCATGGCCTCGTCCAGGTGGGGCAGCGGGTAGTCGGCCAGGTCGACCAGCTCGTACTCGACACCGGCGCGGGCGCCGGAACGATCCACCACCCAGTCCGCGACAGCCTTGCCGTTGCGGCCGGGCCGGGTGCTGCCGAGGATGACGGCGATCTTCAGGTCACTCATGAGGTCTTCTCCTTGACGGGCCGCCGACACAAGGCCGACCCCTTCACTTGAACTTTCATGTCACACCCTAGGCGGCGACTCATGAAGATTCAAGCGTGCGTCTGACGTGTGAACGTTCATCCCCGATACACTCCGGACATGCCCGAACAGCCCCGGCCGTCCAACGGTCAGCCCCGCTGGCTGACCCCGGCAGAACTGGAGACGTGGCGGCAGTTCTCCCTGATGCTGCACCGGCTGCCCGCCGCCCTGGGAGCGCAGCTGCAGCAGGACGCCGACCTCAGCTTCATCGAGTACTACGTCCTCGCCGGACTGTCCGACCAGCCGGACCACCGCATGCGCATGAGCGAGCTGGCCATCCTGGCCCATTCCGAGCAGTCACGCCTCTCGCACCTGATCAGCAGGCTGGAACGCCGGGGTTTCGTCCGCCGCGAGGCCGACCCCCTCAACGGCCGGTACACCCAGGCGATCCTCACCGACGCCGGCCACGCCCATCTCGTCGAAGCCGCCCCCGGACACGTAGCCCGGGTACGCGACCTCGTCTTCGACGCTCTCGACCCCGCCGAACTCACCCTCCTGCGCACCACCGCCGAAAAAATCACCAAGCGGATCGACCACCGGGAGCAGCAGGCCTGCCGAACCAAGGACACCGCCGCCCAACCCTCACCCCGGGAGTCCACCCCGTGACGGCCCCGGCGCGAGACGCAGCGGCCACCACCTCCCGGGGCCGGAACGCTGGAACACGCTGAAGCCGTTCGCTCAGGACGACGACGCGCGCCCCGGCATCCGCTGGTGCACGGCGCGTCCCTGCGTGCGCTGACGACCGGCCCCTCACAGCTGCTTAGACCCTCGCTGGGCAACACCGGCACTGCCACCTCCGCCTCGACGCCCCTGCCGCCCGGACGGCGGTCGACCCAGGGTCACAACAGTCACCGGCTCCCGGTGGACAGGCGAGCGCCCAGGAGCGCACGCGGGAGGGCGCGACAGCGACCAACGAGCATCGCGACCGAGCCGCGGCCCACACCGACGGGGCACCGGACGCAGGACTTCCATCGAACGATCTTCGAAGCCGTTGGATCACTCCCGCACGGATACATTCGGGGCCAGGATGACTCGGCCGACGTTGTCGGATGGTGATCAGGCCTGCGCGCTCGCCCACCGGCGCCGGCTGACGCCAGTTCAACGCCGCCACTCACAGGCGCCGGGAGAGGTCTCTCCCCCCCGGCGGCCAGGACGCTCGGACGCGCTGAAGCCGTTCGTCATGCTCATCGGCCCATCCATCGGCCACACGCACGAGGACACGCACCGGGGACGACTGATGGCCTGGCGCCACAAGGGAGGCGGCCCTCGGCGCTGTGTCAGGCGCGATGCAGCCCCCGGTGGACAATCTCCTGGCTACGCGCCTCATCAGCCATCGGGGGCAACGACATCGCCCGGCGGTCGCCACGTCCACGCCACTGGCGGCCCGCGGCGTGGGACCGCTCCCGGGGATCAGCGGGGAAGGCCCATGGATCGGGACATCAGGGCGTCGAAGGCGCGGTCGGGCAGGAAGCGCCGCAAGCCGATGAGCGGGCGGGCGCTGAAGCCGGTGGCGTAGCGGGTCTTGGGCCGGCGGGCTGTGACGGCCTTGCCGATGGCGTCGGCGATGACGGTGGGCGGGGACATGCGCTTGGTCATGGTCTCGGAGCGCATCGAAGCGGCGACGGCCTCGGCCTGCTCGCAGTAGGCGCCCCCGGCGGAGGACTTCTCCAGATGGTCGGCGGCGATGCCGGCCCACTCGGTGCGGATGCCGCCGGGTTCGACGACGACGACGTCGATACCGAAGGGCTTGACCTCCATGCGCAGGCAGTCGCTGAGGGCTTCCAGCGCGAACTTGGTGCCGTGGTACCAGCCGCCCAGCGGGGTGTAGATCTTCCCGCCCATCGAGGTGACGTTGACGATCGTCCCGCTGCGCCGGGCACGCATGTGCGGCAGGACGATCTGGGTCAGGCGGACGGCACCGAAGACGTTGACGTCAAACTGGCGGCGGGCCTCGTCCTGCGAGACGTCCTCCAGGGCGCCGTACGAGCCGTATCCGGCGTTGTTGACCAGGACGTCGATGCGGCCGGTCTCGGCGACGATGCGGTCGACTCCGGTCTGCAGGGAGTCGTCGTCGGTGACGTCCATCGCCAGCGGACGCACGCCGTGTCCGGCGAGCTTGTGCAGGCGGTCGGTGCGGCGGGCTGCTCCGTAGACGGTGTAGCCGAGGCCGATCAGTTTGAGGGCGGTCGCTTCGCCGATGCCGGAGGAGGCGCCGGTCACGAGGGCGGTCTTGGTGGTGGACATGGGGGTCCTCATCGTCTGGCGGGGTGGGGTCCGGTCGGTCCGGGCTCAGATCCCGAACTGGGCCTTGATGCCGCCGATGAAGGTGGCGTCGTCGGCAGCGGCGCGGTGGGCGATCAGATCGGCTGCGGACGTGCCTGCCGGGTAGCGCAGCTGGTCGGTGCCGTCGGTTGCTGCTCGGTAGATGGTCTCGGCGATGACTTCGGGTGCGTCGCCGCCGACGGCCAGCTGCGCCTGCCCTGCGAGGACCGCTTCGACGAGCTTCTGGTACTCGGCGAGGGTCTCGTCGTTGGTGAAGTCGAAGGAGCGTCCGCCGAAGTCGGTGTCGACGATGCCCGGCTCGACGAGCTTGACGGTCACGCCGATCGCGGCGAGTTCGTAGTGCAGGGCCTCGCTCAGTCCTTCGACGGCGAACTTGGTGCCGTGGTAGAGGGTGCCGAGCGGGAAGGTGACCTTGCCGCCGATGGAGGAGATGTTGATGACGGTGCCGCTGCCGTTCACACGGAGGTGCGGCAGGACGGCCTTGGTCGTCTCCAGCAGGCCCATGACGTTCACGTCGAACTGCCGGCGGACCTTCTCCATCGGGATCGCCTCCAGCAGACCGTAGGCGCCGTATCCCGCGTTGTTGAGCAGCACGTCGATCCGGCCGAAGCGCTCCAGGCCGGCGTCGACGGCCGAGGTGATCGAGGCGGAGTCCTGCACGTCGAGCCGGGTGACGAGCACGTTGTCCAGCTCGGTGAGCTCGGTCTCCCGCTCGGGGCTGCGCATCGTGGCGATCACGTTCCAGCCCTGCTCGTGGAAGAGCTCCGCGGTCGCCCGACCGATGCCGCTCGAGCTGCCGGTGATGAGGATGGTCCTGGTCATGGTCGTCTCCGATCCTTCTTCGTGTCCACCGCTGCGGTGGTTCGTGGCTTCCACGCTAGGCGGAGAATCACGACAAAGAACTAGCGGAAGACGCCTGCCTTCTTGCCGTTCACGCCATCCGGAGGTGGCGTCTTCTGCGTACTGATTGGCGCACACGGCATCCACGCCCTGGTGTGCGGGGATCTAGTCTGAGGGCATGGCATCGAAGGAGTTGTTCACTCTGGACCCGGGGACCCGTGCGCTCCTGCACGACCTCGGGATCTCCGCCGCCCGCGTGCTGCGGCGAGCACAGCTCCCGGCCGGCCTCTTCGCCCATGGCGCGGTCACGATGACGCCCGAGGAGTACTACCGGTTCTGGGAGGCGCTGGACGCCGAGGCCGCGGATCGGGACCTGGCCGTGAGGATCGGACGGGCCCTGTCCGCCGAGGCGTTCAATCCGCCGATCTTCGCGGCGCTGTGCAGCGCGGACCTGCGGACCGCGGCCGAGCGCATCGCCACGTTCAAACCGCTCATCGGCCCCGTCAACCTCGACATCACCTCCGACCGCACCGGGCTGACCGTCACGGTCCACTGGCCCCAGGGCCCGCCGCCTCCGGCGCTCCTTGTCACCGCCGAGCTCGCGTTCTGGGTCGCACTGGCACGCATCGGCACGCGGCGCGAGGTGAACCCGACCCGTGTCGCCATGCGCCGCGCCCCGAAGCCCTCAGCCGAGACAACCTCATACTTCGGCACGCAGATCCGCGAGGGCCAGGCCGACGCCGTCACCTTCTCCGCCGAGGACGCCTCGCTGCCCTTCCTCACCGAGGACGAGTCCATGTGGGACTTCTTCGCGCCGGAACTGCGCCGACGCCTGTCCGAGGTCGAAGCGTTTACCACCACAGCCGACCGGGTGCGTGCCGCGCTCCACGAACGTCTGCCCGCTGGCGAGAGCTCCATCCACACCATGGCCGCCCAGCTCATGCTCAGCCCCCGCACGCTCCAGCGACAGCTACAGGCAGAGGGCACGAGCTACCAGGCCGTCCTCAGCGATACCAGGGAGAAGCTAGCCCGCCGCTACCTCGCGGACCGGTCCCTGCCCACCTCCCAGGTCGCCTACCTCCTCGCCTACGACGACACCAACTCCTTCTACCGGGCCTTCCGCCGCTGGACCGGACTCACCCCGGAGGCCGCGCGCAACGGCACCGACCTCACCACCACCTGACCGGTGTACCGACCCCCGCCCCCGGACGGCCAATCGTGCCATCGGGGCCCCCAAGCAGCCGTCTACGCTCTCGGCATGCAGCGCAGCGATGTCACGCGGGACGACGGCACATGGGTGGGCCTGTCGCTGGACATACAGGACCGCCACCAGCCGGGGCTGTGCGTGTTCAGTGCGGGGCCGCGGCTCCTGATCTCCCGACTGTCGCGGCCCGTGCTGCTCGCCGTTGTCGACGAGCACCTCCAGGGCGTGGACTTCTGGCGCACCCACGAGTACCGCTCCTTCGTCCCGCCGTTGCGCGCCGAGGCGGGGCGGGCCCTGGCAGGCAGCCCGCAACGGTGGGCTCACCGCTTTGCGCAGTACCTCATCGGCTCACCGGACAGCCCGCTGCACGACGGCCGGTGGCTGCTCTCGTGCGAAAGTCCGCTCCAGCGCTGGCGCCACGCCGACACCTCGCATGCCGAGTACTGGAGCTCGATGATCGTCGACGGCCATCCGGACGGATTCATCGACTGGTTCGTCCACTCCGGTTCGTGGGAGGTCCTTGCGCTGCGGCCGATGCCCGATGCCGACGACAGCAGGGTCAAGGCGTACCGCAAGCAGGCCCGTGAAGGAACGCTCCCACCCGTCCTGTTGTGGTGGGTCAGTGGCCTGGACTGCCATCTGATCCTGGACGGCCACGCGCGCCTCGCCGCAGCGATCGCCGAATCCGTCGAGCCCCCGCTACTGCAGTTGCACCGCACGGTGCCGCACGACGACCTGACCGCACGCATCAATGAGGCCGTGGGCTTCTACCAGGACGAATTGGCACGCTTCGCCGAACTGCGCGCGGTCCACGGCCCCACCGTTCCAGACGGCGCCGCCACCGCCGGCCCACAACTCGTCCGCCTCCTCCATGACCTGAACACCGCAGAGCAGCCGACCTGGGCCTGGCCCCTGCCCGGCGGGGAGAGCCAGTGGCGCCACCTCGCACGCGAAGTCACAGCCGGCCAGGACTGGCCCCACATCTGAGTCCTGCCCAATCCCTCCCGCCAACCGCTACGTACCGCCGTACCACCAGGGGGCGCCCACCGAGATGAAGGACCGCCCGGTGGGCATGCGGGCGCCCGGGAGCGCACGCGGGCGTGCAGGACGGCGGCGGCCGAGCGGCGGCCCACGCCGACGGGGCGCCGGACCCACCCCGCTCGGGCAGTGCGCCCCAGGGGCGCGGGCTCGTACAGAACTGCCCGGCGGCGGGGCCGTTAGACTCATTGACAAGCGGCCGGTCGAGGGCGGGAAGAACCAGCGGTGCCCAACACACTGCAGGAACTGATCAAAAGCAAGCTGGACCAAAAAGGGTGGTCCTACAGCGATGTAGCACGCCGTGGCGGGATCTCCCGCTCCACGGTCCACCACCTGGCGACGTCCGCACGGCTGGCGCAGATGCCCCAGCAGGCCACCCTGGAAGGCCTGGCCCGAGGCCTGGGCGTGCCGGTGGCGCCGATCCAGCGGGCCGCGGCCGAAGCCGCCGGCGTCCACGTCTACTTCGAGAACGCACCCGAGATCGCCGACCCCGAAGTGGAAATCCTCATCGCCAGCGTCCACAAACTCAGCCCCACCGACCGCCGGCACGTCGCCGTACTCGTCGAATCCCTGCTACGCGCCGACGAATCCTGACTCCCCATTACCGTCTTTGCACCCGGCAACGGGGCTGCCGACCTTCGGAGTTGGCGATTGCCTCGCCCAGGGCCTGTTTCGAAAGTGATCTCTGTGGGGCCCGCCGTTCAGGGACGCGTGCGGGAGAATGTGGGCGGTGGAGGGGAAGTACAGGCTGCAGCGCCAGACAAGTCGGTGGGCACGGTTTGCCCAGGTCACTGTCCACATAACCGTGGCTGGCGAGCCAGACGTCAGGATGGGCGCCGATGTGTTCGGATGGCGCGGCCGGTCCTATGGCACCGCGGTGTGCGCCAGCCGCGCCGGTGATGAACGGATCCAGGCAGAGGCGCGGGAAGGCGCCTGGTACGCGCTCGTGCAACTTCCCGAATCGGCCCGTGAAGTGCTTGTTTCCGTCGTCGAGATCGTCACGGCGCCGGCAGACACCGGGCCTGGTGACGTGAAGTTCGCTGCAGCACACTCGGTCTGGCAAGCCGTCGGCCGGGATCCGGATCAGCATCCGTGGATCGGCGATGACGGGAATCCCGTCTTCCCGTAGCGCCTTGGGGCCTTTCCCGCGCCCATGCTGCACGAAGGTGGCGGACGGCGACAGGCGCTCCGCAGCAGGCGCCCTTGACGGCTCGGCACACGGAGGGAATCGGCGCACGATGCGGCAGCGTCACAGCGCCGGTCGACCTTGTGCAGGCGCACCCGTGGGTCGTGCACGCGGACGATTCGCGCGTGACGGGCCGGGGCCCACCTGGCACGCGGGCCGGTCAGTCATCCGGAGTGGGGAGTGCGGCGATGAAGCTGGCCAGGTCGCGGCGCCGGGAATGGGTAGGCCACGCAGCCCAGGTACGGCGCACCAGGGGGTGTTTGTGCAAAGGCTTCCAGACGACGTTGGCTGGGAGCGGATGGGGCCAGTTGGGCGGGGCCAGCGCGAACGCCTTCTCAGTGGTGACCGCGGTGAGTTTGACCGCTGCGATCAACGCCTGGTCTTGCGGTGGCTCCGGCCCGAGGTCGAGGCCGAAGCTGCGCAGCACCGAGGACACCTCGTCATACCATGCGGGGCTTCCTGAGCGGGGAAAGCCCACCCACTCCAGTCCGTGGAGGGTCTCCAGGCGCACCCCGTCCTCGTCCGCCAGCTCCGCCGCCACACTCGCCGCCAGCAGCACACCCAGCTTCTCCGTGACGACCAGCATGGCATCGAGGTCCGGGTCCGCGGGGCGCTCCCTGAGGAGGCCGATGTCCAGTTCCCCTGCGCGCAGCGCGTCCAGCTGCGCTGCTGATGACAGGTGGCGGGCCTGCACCCGGGTCTCGGGACATGCGGCTGCCACCTGTTCCATCGCCGATCCGAACAGATCCGCCGGGAGTTCGAGGGGGATGCCGACCCGTAGGGTCCCACAGCCTGGACTCGTGAAGCCGGCCATCGTCCGCAACGCTTGATCATGCCGAGCGATCAGGGCACGGGCCTCGGCCAGGAGGGCTCCGCCCTCCTCCGTGGTCCGTACGCCGGTGTTGGTACGGATCAGCAGCTTCAATCCCAATTGCCGCTCCAGGCTGCTCACGGTCTGGGAGAGCGCCGACTGGCTCACGTGCAGTCGGCGTGCTGCGGCGGACATGCCGTGCTCTTCGACGACGGCAATGAAGGCTCGAAGCTCCCGCAGTTCCATCTCTCCATATCAGCACACGGAGTGCCGCCGGGTCATCCGCCCGGCAGAAGCCGTACTGATCGCCGCATCCAGCAGAACTCATGGTCTGTGCCGCGGGCCGAAGGATTCCGTGGCGATTTTCTGCAGGGCATCGGGATTCGTGTGCAAGGGGTGAGGTCCGAGGATTCCGGTGATGGCGGCCATCACTTTATGTAATGGCCGGCCCGGAATGACGGCCCGCACTGCGTTGCTGTCGAACTCGCCATCGCACGGGTGATGGCAGTTCGGCCGGGTACCGTGACCGGTATTCAGCCGGCATTGATCGAAATTATCGCAAGGAGCAATGATGGGTCTGTTGGACGGAAAGGTCGCACTGATCACCGGCGGAACTTCCGGAATCGGCCGTGTCGCCGCGGTCCTGTTTGCGCAGGAGGGTGCGAAGGTTGCCTTCACCGGCCGACGTGAGGGAGCCGGAAAGGAGGTCGTCGACGAGATCACGAAGAACGGTGGCGAAGCACTGTTCATCAAGGCCGACGCCACCGACGTCGGTGGCGCCGCTGCTGTGGTGGAGCATGTCGTAGACCGTTTCGGCCGACTCGACGTGGCCTTCAACAACGCCGGTACCGCAGCCGTCGGCCCGATCACGGACGTGGATGAGGCCGCATGGCATCACTTGGCGGACGGAAATCTGAAGGGCTCCTTCTTCCACCTTCAGGCCGAGGTCGCTCAGATGAAGCGGCAGGGCCACGGTGGGGCCATCGTCTTCAACGGGTCGGTGTTCGCGGAGCTGGGCACGCCCGGCATCTCCGTCTACAGCGCCACAAAGGGCGGTGTCGCGGCCTTGGCTCGCGCGGCGGCGGTCGAACTCGGCCCTGACGCCATCCGGGTCAATACGATCAACCCGACGATCATCCGCACTCCGTTGACGCAGAGCGGGATCACCAAGAACAACGACGGCTCGGAGTATCACCCCCATGGTGAGAAGATCCCGCTCGGCCGTATCGGAGAGGCCGAGGAGGTCGCGCAGGTGGCACTGTTCCTGCTGTCGGACCGGGCCTCGTTCGTCACCGGCCAGTCCGTGATGGTCGACGGCGGCCAGAGCGTGAACTGACCACGGTGCGACGGCATCCGTGATCGCCGGCCCTGAGGGGGGCGGAACCGCTGCCCTTGGGGCTTTGGCGACTCTTCGTCGCGGACACCGGCGGACGTCTCGGTGCCGTGTACCGCCGGCCGCGAGTCCACATCGTCCCGACCGCTCCCCCGTTCCCGCCTTCCGGCACTTGGCACATTCACAGCAGCGATACCCGGACAGAACGCGATTGCCATGCATCTCCGAACGGACGCCTCGTGCTGCGCCACGATCGACGACTCCTGCCTGCGGCCTGAGGCTCGCGCGCCCGAGGAGATGGGCCCTGCTCCGGTCGATCCCCTTTCCAGGTCGGCGGGCGAGCAGGCGGGACGTTCCCGCGGCCTACGAGCGGAGTGGGACCGATACCGGGCGCACGTGTCCAGGCTGTGCACCGTGCTGGATGAGGCTGCGCGATCCGCTACCACGGCTCGCAGGGCGTGGAGCAGTCAGAGCTGGGCGGCCCTGGTCGAACAGCACGACATGCTGATTCGCCGCTTGGGTGACTGGCCGGCTCTTGAAGTATGGAATGCCGACCTTGTCGTGGCTCTCCGGGCTGCCGAGTCCCAACTGGCCCGACTTCTGTCTGCCCGGCTCACTTCGCACCCGACCCTGGCCGCAGCTGACGAACGGATGTGGATGACACTGATCGCCGAGAATATCCGGCGGCTGAGTCAAGCGCTGACCGTGCTGACTGCCGGCGAGCCGGCGGAGGGCTCAGGGGACCGCGAACATCGGCGAGCTGATCGGCCCGCGGCCGCCCGCACAGCCGTCCAGCGACCCGAGGAACTGTGACTCGCCCCTGGTGAGGATCGCCGGCCGCCCCGTTCGGTCCCGTCGGGATGAGGCGCTCGGAGGCGATGCCTGGGCGGTCGCACCGCGACCGCCCACCCGCGCGGTGTGCAGGCGCAGGGGCGTGCCGGTCAGCCCCTGCGGTACAGCTGCACACTGGGCACGCTCCGTGCAGGGGATCCCTAACGGCGACGTGCCTCGGCCGGGGACGGTTCTGCCGCCTGCGCACGCACCAGACCGAGCAGGCCGGGAAAACGATTCTCCAGTTCGCGACGCCGGAGCGTCACCTTGCGGCTGTTTCCGTAATCGATCTGCCTTATCAGGCCGGCCTCGCGCAGCACGCGGAAATGGTGCGTCAGGGTCGACTTCGACACCCTCAGGCCGAACGAGGCACAGGTGCGTTCCACGAAATCCGGCTCCGCGCACAGTTGCTCGACCACGCGGCGGCGGTGCGGGTCTGCCAGCGCGGCGAATATGGACCCGATGTCCATCTCACGAATCGAGGGATGGCCTTCGATGTCGGGCACGGCGGCTTCCTTCCGTATGCAGATTCCAGCGTACTCGAAGAGGGGACTGCCAGGAATGGCCGAACTCCCGGATCCCGACGTGAAGACGGTCTGATGAGCGGGGGCGTGCGGGTTTGCTTATGGCGGCCAGCAGCTTATTAGGCCGCTGGAAGGAATTCCCAGTTCAGGGGGGTACTCGTCGAATTTTCGCCGCATCGGGGGCTATTTGCTTGGACGAGGGAAACGACTCACATTGGTAAGGCAGTTCTCGTACCTAGCAAGCGCGAGGACATTCGTACTCGCCGAAAGGTTTTCCCATGCAGTTCGACAATCAGACCGCTCTTGTCACCGGCAGCACCTCCGGCATCGGCCGCGAGACCGCGATACTACTGGCCGAGCGGGGAGCGTTCGTCATCGTCTCCGGCCGCAACGCCGCCAAGGGCGCGGAAACGGTCGCCGCGATCGAGGCCGCCGGCGGAAAGGCGGCGTTCGTCGCCGCCGATCTCAGCGATCTGGGTTCGGTGCGCCGTCTTGCCGAGGAGGCCGGGGATGTGGACGTCCTGGTGAACAACGCCGGCTCTTATCCGTTCGCCCCCACTCTCGAGCAAGGCCTGGACACGTTCGACGCCCTGCTGGAGACCAACGTGCGCGGCACGTTCTTCCTCACTCAGGCGCTGGTGGCCAAGATGGCCGCCAAGGGCGGCGGAAGCGTCGTCAGTGTCACCACGATCGCCGGCCTGAGCGGTCTCGGGGGCACGGCCGTCTACGGCGCCTCCAAGGCCGCCGTGGATTCCTTCACACGTACCTGGGCCGTCGAGTTCGGTGGCCGTGGGGTCCGGTTCAACGCTGTGGCACCGGGCCACACGAGGACCGACAACGTGGTCGACATGATCGGCGAGGACGATTTCGAGGCCCTGGGGGCCAGGGTGCCCTTGGCCCGTCTCGCTTCGGCGCGCGAGATCGCCGAAGCAATAGCCTTCCTCGCCTCGCCGGACGCCAGCTATGTCACAGGCGTCACGCTGCCGGTCGACGGCGGTTTCATGTCCCTGGGCGTGTGACCCGCGCGGCCCCGGCCGCACGCCGCAGCGGACCGCCTGAGCGGGCGGTCCGCTGCCCCACCCGGCGACCACCGTCGCCCGCTGCCCCCTGCCTCTCCCACCATCAGCCATGCGCCGGTTCCGCACCGGCGGCGTGAAAGGAATGACGCAGATGCACATCGGCGTCCCCCGAGAAGTCGTCCCAGGAGAGACCCGGGTCGCCCTCACCCCCAACGAAGTCCGCTCTTTGACCGCGGAAGGTCACCAGATCGTCGTCGAGCACGGCGCCGGCGACCGGGCGGGCCATCCCGACAACGAGTATCTCGACGCGGGCGCCCTGTCCGGTGACCGGGCCAACGCGTTCAACGCCGATATCGTGCTGCAAGTGCACCTCGCCGGTGCCGGCAACCGCGCATTCGACTCCGACTTCGACTTCGATCAGGACCTGAAGCGGACGCGGCGCTCGGCGGTACTGGTCGGGCTCGCCAACCCGCTCAGCCATCCCGAACCCGTCCGCCGCCTGGCTGAGCACGGCGTCACGACGTTCTCCCTGGACCTTCTGCCGCGCATCACCCGCGCCCAGGCCATGGACGTACTGTCCTCGCAGTCCTCCATTGCCGGCTACCGCGCGGCCCTGATCGCGGCCGAGCGGGTCGACAAACTGCTGCCGATGATGACCACCGCCGCCGGCAGCATCGCCCCGGCACGTGTCCTCGTTCTCGGCGCGGGCGTGGCCGGGCTGCAGTCCATCGCCACGGCGCGAAGGCTGGGAGCCGTCGTCCACGCCTACGACATCCGTGCCGCGGCGCGCGAGCAAGTCGAAAGCGTCGGAGGCATTTTCGTCGACCTGCCCCTCGACACCTCAACCGCCGAAGGGAGCGGCGGCTATGCCCAGGCGCAGCAGGAGGAGTTCTACGCCCGGCAGCGCGAGGTGCTCGGCAACGAAGTCGCCGCCGCCG
Source organism: Streptomyces sp. HUAS TT11 (assembly GCF_051553595.1). Lineage (NCBI taxonomy): Bacteria > Bacillati > Actinomycetota > Actinomycetes > Kitasatosporales > Streptomycetaceae > Streptomyces > Streptomyces sp. HUAS TT11. The sequence continues at coordinate 9,566,546 of NZ_CP196184.1, read as the reverse complement.
ACGTCGTCATCGCCACTGCGCAGGTCCCCGGGAGACCAGCACCGGTACTCATCACCGAGGACATGGTGCGTGCGATGCGCCCCGGATCCGTCCTCGTCGACGCTGCGGCCGCGCAGGGCGGCAACTGCGCCCTGTCCGTAGCCGACGAGACGATCGAACGCTTCGGCGTGTCGATCATCGCACCGACCAATCTGCCGGCAGGCGCCGCCGCCCATGCCAGCCGCCTGTACGCGCGCAACATCGCCAACTTCACCCGCCACCTGCTCGGCGACGACGGCCCTCGGCTCACCGTGGACGACCCGATCATCCGCGACACCCTCCTGACCAGGGACGGGCAGGTCGTCCACGCCGGGCTGCGCACCCTGCTCGGCGTGGATGTCCCCGACGCGCCCGCAACGGGCGCCTTGCACACCGTCACGGCAGAAAGAAACTGATCATGCCAACAGCCATTGAATCCGGCCTGTACGTCCTGGTCCTGGGATCCGTGGTCGGCCTGGAAGTCATCCGGCGCGTTCCCGCTCTCCTGCACACCCCTTTGATGGCCCTGACCAACGCCATCGCCGGTATCTCACTGGTCGGCAGCCTGCTGCTGGCCGGCTCCCATCGAGGTCCCCTCATCACCACGCTCGGCACCGTCGCCGTCGCCGCATCCAGCATCAACGTCGTCGGTGGATTCCTCATCACCAACCGCATGCTGCGCATGTTCCGGCCGAGTAAGCCGGCCCACGCAGCACGAAAGGCCAAGGCCGATGCGTGACATCGTCATCCCCCTGCTGTACCTCGCCTCCGGCACCCTCTTCATCCTCGGTCTGCGCGGCATCACTCACCCCCGCAGCGCCCGCCGGGGACTGCTGCTCACGGTGGTCGGCATGGCAGCGGCCGTCGTCGGCACACTGATCCAACAGGAGATCGTCGACTTCCGGTGGATTCTGGCGGCCGCCGTCATCGGCTCCGTCATCGGCGGCGCCATGGCCAAGTACATGCCGATGACCGCTATGCCCGAACGCATCGCCCTCTCTCACGCCTTCGGCGCGCTGGCGGCCGCACTCGTCGGCACCGCCGAGTACTACGAGCACGCCGCGCAGCTGAGCACCTTCATCGCGGCCGCGCTCATGTGCGAGGTCCTGCTGGGATGCGTGACCTTCACCGGCAGCCTGATGGCGTTTGGGAAACTGAAGGGCATCCTTCCGGGCCGTCCGACGGTTTTCCCCGGCCAACAGCTGGTGAACCTGACCCTGTTCACCGTGGCGGTCCTCGCCGCCGTCTGGCTGGTGATCACTCCGTCGGCCGACGCACGCTTCCCTGTGCTGATCGCCGCCTCCGCACTGTTCGGAATCCTGCTCGTGGTACCCATCGGCGGCGCCGACATGCCCACCGTCATCTCACTGCTGAACTCCTACGCCGGACTCTCCGGCGCAGCCATGGGACTCGTCCTCGACAACAAGGCCCTGATCATCGCGGGCGCACTCGACGGTGCCTCCGGCTTCCTGCTGTCCATCATGATGAGCCGCGCCATGAACCGGTCGTTCCGCAACGTGCTGTTCGGTGCGTTCGGCCAGGTCGACACCACAACATCCGCCACGCCAGGCGAGGCCCAGGACCGTCCCGTGCACAGTGCCGGCCCCGACGAGGCCGCCATGCTCCTTCAATCGGCCAGGGACGTCATCATCGTTCCCGGCTACGGGCTCGCCGTCGCCCAGGCCCAGCACCGCATCAAGGAAGTCGCCGAGATCCTGGAAAGCGGTGGTGCACGAGTCCGGTACGCCATCCACCCGGTCGCCGGGCGCATGCCCGGGCACATGAACGTCCTGCTCGCCGAGGCCGACGTTCCCTACGACCGGATCGTGGACATGGAGGACATCAACGGTGACTTCGCGCAGGCCGATATCGCCCTGGTCGTCGGAGCCAACGATGTCACCAACCCAGCCGCCCGCACCCGTGAGGACAGCCCCATCTACGGCATGCCCGTCCTCGACGTCGCCTCGGCCCGCACCGTCATGGTCATCAAGCGAGGGATGAGCGCCGGTTTCGCCGGCGTCGACAACGAACTCTATTACCTCGACAAGACCCTCATGCTGTTCGGAGACGCAAAGAACGTCGCCTCCAGCCTCGTCCGGGAGCTGGAGAGCGTGAGCACCCAGAAAGCCTGACCGGTACAAGGCACGCGGCGCCGCCCGAGGATCCCGTTCGACGACGAGCCCCTCGAGCGGCGCCGATACACACACGAAGGCGCGCGACAGCGTGCCCGGATCGCCGTCGCACATCACAATGCGGCGGCCAGACACGGCGCCCGCAGCTGCGCTTATACCGGATTCCGCGAACTCATATGGCCGGCGGGTGCCGAACACCCAGACTGCTTGTTTACATGAGATATAGAACCAGGCAAGGTGATCTGCGGCCGCGAGGCCCAGGTCGAACAGGCAGGGAAAGCCATGCTTGACCCGTGTACGAGCAGCTTCTGCTCACCCCAGCGGGAAGCTGCGGTGCCCGGCCGACGGCCGCACACCCAGGAAGACACCGAAGTCGGACAGCTGGTGATGGCAGCTGACGTCCGGCTGGTCCCCAAGGCCAGGGAATTCGCGGTGGACCAGCTGCTACGCCTTGGCGGACGACGGGAGCTGGTGGACGACGTACGCGTCATCGTCGACGAGCTGGTCGCCAACGCTGTCGTCCACAGCGGGACCGACAGCATCACACTGACGGTCCTCAGCGAGTGGCCATGGTTTGTGATCATTGTTGCCGACTTCGGGGTGTGGCACGTGCATCCCGAAGTCGCGTCGCGCACCATGGCCGAAACCGGCCGCGGTCTCGACGTCGTGGCCGCACTGTCCACCTCCAGCGGCGTCTGCACCAAACCGTCCGGGACGTGCGTGTGGGCGAGCGTCTCCAACAGCAACTGCCGAGTCGGAACCGTTTCCTGACTTCACAGCACTCGGCGCCTCGCGGGGGACAACGCCCAGACGGCAGCCGAGAGGAATGCGGGACAACCGGCAGCATATTGCCGCGCGCAGCAACCTTGACGATCGGAGCACGATGTGACAACTGCGACCCCCTTCACGGCCGTGGCTGCAAGGCTCAGGTCCTGGTGTCGGCTGCGGCCGGAGTCGAATCCACTCATCTGGGCTTGCCTGTTGACCGCCGCTGTTCCGGTCGTTGATGCGTTTGTGCCCCCGCATATCCATATCGCGCACCTGTTTGTCGTGGGCGTCGCCGTCACCGCTGCCCGCGCTGGGCCTCGCGTCACCGCGCTGGTCGGCGGGCTGGCCGTGCTCGCGCTCGTGGCCGCCGGTGCGGAACGCGAGACCCTGACCACCGAAAGCGTCCTCGTCGAACTGGCAAGCCTGGCAGCGCTGAGCGCCCTGCTGGTGCTCTTCGCCCACTTGCGGGAACGGCGCACAGCTGAGCTACGCCGGGCGCACACGGTCTGCGACGCGGCGCAGCGGGTCGTGCTGCGACCGCTCCCGCAGAGAGTCGGGCCGGTGTCCTTCGCCTTGGAGTACCGCAGTGCGGAGGCCGACACATCCATCGGCGGCGATCTGTACGCAGCAGCCCGCACCGACGACTCCACCCGGCTGATCATCGGCGATGTCCGCGGCAAAGGCCTCGCCGCGATCAGCGACACAGCGACCGTGCTGGGCGCCTTCCGCGCCGCAGCCCCCCGCAACCTCGCGCTGCCGGAACTGGCAGCGTACGTGGACGACGCCGTCCGCTGGGGCTTCGCCGAATTCTCCCAAGGTGAGGAAGACGCCTCCGAACGTTTCGTGACCGCCGTGATGGTGGACATCCCAGACGACAGGCCGGTGATCCATGTGATCAGCTGCGGACATCCACCACCGCTGCTGCTGCGCGAAGCCGGCGCCACCGCACTACGGGTGCCCGAGCCGGCACCGCCACTCGGCTTGGGCATGGTCCCGAACGGCGCGTACGTGCCGACGACCTTCCCGTTCCATACCGCGGACCGGCTCGTGCTCTACACCGACGGCTTCACCGAAGCCCGCAACGCGCGGGGTGTCTTCTACCCACTGGCCGAACGTGTCGTGAGATGGGCCGACCTGCCGTCCAAACCCCTGGTCCACAGGATCGCCGCCGACGTACGGGAGTACGCGGACGGTCAGGCCCACGACGACATGGCCATGATCATCGCGCAGCGAGACCGGCCCCCGGTCGCCACCTGAACGAAGCAGGCGGACTGGCTGCAGCTGTCTGAGCATGTATCACCGGGCTCCGCCGCCTGATCAGGTCTGAGCCGCAGATCAGGCCGCGGTGACATCAACACCCTTGGGGCTCGGTCCCGGACTCCCGGTCGAGACACCACCTTGTTGATCAAGCAGGCCCATCGCACGGCCGCAGTCTTCTCCGGTCGGCCGCACGACCACGGACTCGACACGGCGCGGCGCCGACGGCCGTGCCAAGAGGTCCGGTTCCGCATCAGTCACCGACAACTGCCCGTGCAGCAGGACGCGGTGGAAAGGCAGCAGCTACCCCCTCGACGGGCATTGACGCCCCCCATCACCGTCCAAGCAGCCCTGCAACAGGGCCACCGACCTTCAAAGTTGGCATAGCCACCCCTCCCGGCCGAGTGCATCGCCTGGAGGGTGGTGTCACGGGCTCCGGAGGCACTGAGGTTCTCTCAGAGGCAAAGTGCAACGTCTCTGTGGGAACAGGCGTGGACCACTTCGAGTAGGCGCGTCCTTCGCAGGTAGACAGTCACACCGGGTCCGGCAGGTCCATGAGCGCGAGTGCGGCCGGGTCGGCGACGGCGGTGATCTCGGTGATGTGGCCGTCGGCGACAGTGAAGGCCAGAAGGGAAAGCGGGGTGCCATCCTCGCTCCAGGAGATGACGCCGGGGCGGCCGTTGACGGTCGCCGCATGTCCCCGTGCCGCGCTGCCGGCCACTTGCGCGCGGGCGGCGACTTCGGTGGCCCCGAGCGTGACGAACGTGCCGTTCGGGGTGTGGACGGTGAACTTCACTTCCGGGTGGAGAACCTGCAGCAGCTGCTCGAACCGACCGTCGCGGGCCGCGGCCAGGAAGGCTTGCGCCACCTCGCGTTGCTGCCGTCCGGCGCCCGTCGGCTGCCGGGCGACTTGTACCTTCCTGCGGGCGCGGCTGGCGAGCATTTTGGTCGCAGCGGCAGATTTGCCGAGAACGGTGCCGATCTCTGCGAAGGGCACGGCGAACACGTCGTGCAGCACGAACGCCAGCCGTTCGTCAGGGCGTAGCGAGTCGAGGACCGTGACTAGCGCGAGGCCGACGGAGTCCCCGATTGCCACGAGGTCTTCCGGAGCGGGAGCGTCGTCGAGCGTCACAGTGAATTCGGACAGCTGGTCGTCGAGGGAGACCTCTGGGCGCGTCCGGCCCGACCGCAGGACATCGAGGCTGATACGGCCGACCACGGTGGTCAGCCAGCCGCCGAGGTTGTAGATGGTGTCGGTGTCCTGGCGGGACAGACGCAGCCACGCTTCTTGGACCACGTCTTCCGCGTCGGCATGTGATCCGAGCATGCCGTAGGCGACGGCGTGGAGCCGGTCACGGTGGGACTCGAAGGCTTCGGCGATCGGGTCCGCGGGATGGGTGCCGGCCATGTTGTTACCTCCCTGGAAGCTGCTCCGTCATAGGGATGACGCGCACAGGCGCGACAACGTAACCCGCTGAAGGAGAGCACTCCCACATGGAGAACCGACTCAAGAACAAGAAAACGAACAACCCCGATGTGTGGACCGCGATACAGCACCTCCAGAAGGCGATCGCCGCCGGGGGCGTCGACCCGAAGCTCCTCGCCCTGGTCCACCTGCGCGTAAGCCAGATCAACAGCTGCTCGGCGTGCGTCTACGCCAGTGTCGCCGGGGGGAGGGAGGCCGGTGACACCGACGAGCGGCTGCACAATGTAGCGGCGTGGCGTGAGGCCCCGTTCTATACCGCCGCAGAGCGCGCGGCACTGGCGCTGGCGGAGGCCGCCACCCGGCTCCAGGACAGTGCGCATGGCGTCACCGACGAGATCTGGGAAGAGGCCAACGCCCACTTCAGCGAGGAGCAGATCGGCGCGATCAACCTGGAGATCGCGCTGACCAACTTCTTCAACCGGATCAACCGCACCATCAAAGAACCGGCCGGCAAGACCTGGAGCTGAGCGCAGCGTGGCTCTTACCCGGGCTTCGCCAGCGAAATGACCTCTGGGTGGGCCATGAGGCCGGGCAGGCGTGAGGCCCCTGGTAGGACCGGTCTGCCGAGATCAGGCCCGCTCCAATCAGAGGCTTCACGTTGGTCACCCATGCCGCCGCGCTCGACGTCCCACACCACGTCGTGGAGTTCCTCGCCCGGTTGCCGGCCGCACACCGGCGCGAGATCGGCGCCCTCGCCCGGCGAAGAGGAGGTCGCTCTGCGCCGAGCAAGGGTGGAGGTAGAGCTGTTGACGCCGAACCAGCAGGCCAGGTCACGAGCTTGTAATGGGGCGTTTGTGCGCAGTGGGCCTACTTCGACGTCTCACCGCCTACCGGGCACGAATTCGTCAGCCGTAGACCTGCATCTCGTAGAGCGAATAGCCCCACTGGCCTGACAGCCGGCTGCCCTGCATACGGAGGTATCTCGCTTGGCCGCTGATCGGGATCTTCTCGCTGCCGCCCGTCGAGTTGGGCTGGCTGTAGAGGTCGTGCCAGGTGGAGCCGTCGGTGGAGCCCTGGATCTTATAGGACTTCGCGTACGACGCCTCCCACAACAGGTCCACCTCGGAGAGACTGTAGGTGCTGCCGAGGTCGACCTGGATCCAGTTGTTCGGGTCCTGGCTGGCGCTCCAGCGGGTGCCGAGATCGCCGTCGAAAGCCTTGGCGGCGGACTGATCGGTGCTGGACTGTGAGGAGGCGGTCGCGGGCTTGCCCTGGGCCAGATTGGCCTTCGGAGCGTTCATCGTGAGGTTCACGGTGACGGTTTCGCCCGCCTTGAGCGGCAGAACGCGGGCAATGGCGCCCAGGGGTGAGCTCTGGACACTGACTCCGTCACCGGTGATCGACGAGATGCCCGATCGTTGGATCAGTGTCAGGTTCTGGTCGCTCTTGGAGGTGAGCGTCACCCTCGCGGTGTGGGCCGTGGTGTCCCAGGCCAGGTTGTCGATGGTGAACTGGCTCTTTCCGAGCATCCCGGAGATGGATCCCTTGTCCAGGCCCTTCGGCAGGGCCGGCAGCAGTTCCAGGGTGCCGGGTCCGGTGGAGGCGAGCATCTCCATCATCACCGTGGGGACGGAGTTGACGACGTCGGTGGCGAAGGTGTTGTGGTTGTTGTAGTGGGAGGTGGCCATGCTGTTGTAGTAGTAGCCGTCCTTGGCGAACCGCAGCAGTTTGGCGCCGACGGAGTCCGCTTGATTGAGGTCGGCGGCGATGAGCGCACCGTGCAGGAGTCCGTGGCCGGCGTTCTCGTAGTTGCCCTGGTCCTTCTTCTGCAGGAAGACCTGGGCGGCCTTGTACTGGGCGAGGTTGGTCTCCGGCGTGATCTCGCGGTACGGCCAGACCGGCATGAGGCCGCTGGAGTGGCGGTGCTGGTAGTTGTTCTTGTTCTGCAGGTCGGGCCAGGCCCACTCGGCCAGCGCGCCGTCGTTGTTGATGAGGTAGGGCGGCAGGTGGTCGAGTTTCTCCTGCCAGACCGGGATCTTGGCGGCGTCGCGGCCGAGGAGCTTGGCTGTCTGGATGAGCGTGGTGAGGGCGAACCTGGCGCCCGAGATGTCGTAGACGGAGTTGACCGACAGTGGCGTTCCGCCGGGCGGGGTGTTCTCCGGTGAGATGGAGCCGGCGAAGATGTAGTTGCCGTTGCCGTCCTTCTTGACGAGGAAGTCCTCGTAGAAGTCGCCCATGTCGCGGATCAGCGGATAGTACTTGTCGGCGAGGAACGTCTTGTCCCCGGTGGTCTCGTAGTACTCCCAGAACGGGTACAGCAGCCAGGATTCCCCGCCGGTGACGTACTGGTAGGGGTAGTCGTAGTTGATGTTGGAGATCAGGCCCTCGGCGTTGGGGGTGTTCCCACCGGTCAGCATGCCGCGGGTGCCGAGGAGCTTCTTCGCGTTGGTCTCGAAGTCCTTCTGCCACTGCTGGTTGAGCCAGAAATAGCCTGCCATGGCCTCCGGCATGTTGCCGATGTTGCCGCTGGAGATCTGCAGGTTGAGGTTGGCGTCCAGGTGGTAGTAGCCGTCCCAGCCGACGTTGCTGTCACCGGTCCAGTTGCCGAGCAGGTCGGGTGCGGCCGTCTCGTTGCTGGAGCCGAGCAGGTGGTAGCGGCCGGCGTAGAACATCCGCTCGTAGAGAGCGGGAACGGGCGTCGAGGAGGACTTCTGCTCGGCGAGCAACTGCTCGGTTGACTTGGCGCGGTCCGCCGGAGTGGCGCCGAAGTCCAGAGAGACCCGGTTGAAGATCGCGCTGTGCTTGGCGACGTGCCGGTTGAGCAGCGTCTGGTAGTTGGTGCTCAGTCCGGCGAGCTTCTGCTGGAGCAGGTTCTTGTTCCACTCCTGCTCGGCGGGGACGCCGCCGTTGTAAGTGCCGTTGTAGCGCTGGGTCAGTGAAAGGAGCAGGACGTAGCTGGCGTTGGAGACGGTGACCTGGCCGTTGCTGAGCGTCTTTGTGCCGTCGGTGACGATGCGGGTGGCGCCCTCGTAGCCGGCGTTGTAGCTGCCGTTGGGGTACTTCGCTCGCAGGTTCAGATAGTCGGTGGTGTTGTTGGTGGTGTAAGTGACGCCCTTGTTCAGCAGGTTCATGCCCGGGTCGATGGACAGGCCGAGAGTGACGGTCTCCTTCTGGCCGGGTGGCGCGGCCTGGTACTGGACGGTGGCGCCGTCGGTGCGGGAGACGAACGAGTCGCGTTCCCACGATCCCTTGTCGTCGGTCCAGTTGACCTTCAGCACGCCTGCCGCGTAGTCGGTGGAGCGGACGTAGTTGCTGACCGTGCCGGCGTCGGGCATCTGGAGAGTCATCTTGTAGCCGGGGTGCTTGCTGCCCTCGCCTCCACCCTGGTAGCCCTGCACGTCCGCCGCGAGTTGGTTGGCCTGCTGGTACTGGCCGGCGATCAGCTGGTCGCGGATCTTGTTGACGTTGTCCTGGCTGACGGTGTTGAAGGTGCGGTGCGGACGGGCCTCCGTCCGCGCCATGAAGAAGTCCTTGTCGTCGAAGACGACGGTGTCGTTGCGTGGGTTGCCGAACACGATGACGCCTTGCTTGCCGTTGCCGGCCAGCAGACCGTTCTGCCAGTCGCTGTACGTCGTCGGGTACGTGGTGGACGGTGCCACGGTCGGCGAGCCGACGGCGTCGGTGCCGGCACCGTCCGTTACGGTGCCGTAGACCGCGAACTCCCACAGGGAATAGCCGTACTGGGTAGCGGGCGTGACGCCCTGCATCCGCACATAGCGTGCGTTCTCATTGAGGGCGACGGTCTCGGTGCCACCGTGACCGTCGGTGGTGGAGTAGGCGTCAGTCCAGTGCGTGGAGTCGTCCGACACCTGGATCCTGTATGCCTTCGCGTAGGCCGATTCCCATGTGAGGACGGCGGACGAGACCGCGTATTCGGCGCCGAGGTCGACGTAGATCCAGGCGCTCGGGTCGTTGCTGTGGTCGCTGGACCAGCGCGAGGAACCGATGCCGTCGATGGCGCTCGATGCCAGGTGGTCGCCGTCCTCATAGGAGGCGACGGCCCGGGCACCGGAGTTGCGGGCCAGGTTGACCGGGGTGTCTGCGGCATGCGAGACGGGCGGCGCCCCGAGCGCCGTCACAAGCAGCAGGAAGAAGGTCACGACGACGCCGAGCGGTCGTCTTCCACGGGTGAGGGTTCGTGCAGGTGTGGGTTTCATGGGGGCTCGCTCCTCAGCTGCCGGAGGTGACGCGCAGGGACGAGATCATGTCGTTGCTGCCGCCGGCCGTGAGGTCGGTGGTGTCGCTGCTGTAGGTCCAGGCGGTACCGGAGAAGCCCGCGTCGGCGTAGCCGGTCACGGTGTAGCCGGCGGGGACGCGGAGCGAGGAGATGCTGTCGTTGGCGATGCCCTTGGCCTGAAGTGCGGGCAGGTCGTAGCTTCCGGCGCCGAACGTCGCCGACGGGCCGCCGTATCCGGCGTCGCCGTAGACGGTCACCCCGTCGGCGCCCGAGCCTCCGATGACGGTGCCGTAGATCTCGAACTCCCAGAGGGAGTATCCGTACTGGGTGGCGGGCGTGACGCCCTGCATTCGCACGTAACGTGCGTTCTTGTTGACGCTCACTGTCTCCGTGCCACCCTGTCCGGTGGTCGTGGAGTAGGCGTCGGTCCAGTGTGTGGAGTCGTCGGAGACCTGGATCCTGTAGGCCTTGCCGAACGCGGCCTCCCAGTTGAGCACCGCAGTGGAGACCGCGTACTGGGCGCCGAGGTCGACCTGGATCCAAGCGCTCGGGTCGTTGCTGTGATCGCTGGACCAACGCGAGGAACCGTTGCCGTCGATGGCACTGGAGGCCGGGTGGTCGCCGTCCTGGTAGGAGGCGACAGCCCGGGCGTTGGTGCCCAGCGACAGGTTCACCGGGGTGCCGGCAGGCGGGGCCGGTGGGGTCGGGACGGTCTGGCCGGCCGGTGGCCACAGTGTGAAAGAGTTGCTGCCGCCGTGTGCGGCGGCGAAGGGGCCGGCCATGGTGTCGGTGGTGGCGACCGCCCGGCCGAAGAAGTCGTTCGTCACGTCCGCGGCGATGCTCTGGTCGGCGCGTGGGATGGTGCCGACGCGGGACCGGGTGACCGGGGTGTTTCCGTGGATGCCGGAAGCGTCCAGGTCGAAGCTGAGCTTCATCTGTGTGTTGGTCGCCGTGTACTGGACGTTGGACAGAGCGCCGGTCGCATTGCCCTCCTTGACCTGCGTCTTGTCCGTCGCGTTGTCGGGTAGTACCGAGCCCTGGACGATGTTGTTGTACCAGAAGAACTTCTGCGGTGAGGTAAGCGCCGTTGTCTGGTTCATGGTGCCGGGCTGGAAGTAGTAAGCGTCCCGGCCGCTGCCGTCGTTGTGGATGTTCCCGTTGTTGATGAAGAGGTTGTTGGCGAAGACGACACCGGTCGCGTCCAGCGTGCGGATGTCGCTGTTGCCGATGAAAACGTTGTTGTCGACGAGAATCGGCCCGAAGACCGCCTCGGCGTAATAGCCCCATGGGCTGTTCATCACGATGTTGCCGGTGATGCGGACGTTCTGGTCGCCCCAGTCGGTCCAGATGCCCGCGGAGTTCCCGCCCTTGGAGTTCTTGATGTAGTTGCCCTTGATCAGGCCCTCGTTCATGTAGTGGACCTTGATCGGAGCCGTTTCCGCACCGCTGAACTCGTTGCGGTAGTTGGTATCCTCGATCATGTTGTAGAGGATCTGCGAATGCCACGAGAAGACGCCTGCGATACCTGACTGCCCGCATTTGGCGATGTAGTTGTTGCGGACGATGTGCGAGCCGTATGCGCTGGTGTTGTGGAAGTCCGTACGCGTCGCACCCGGTCGGTTGCCGGCCCATTCGTCGTTGCTGAGGCCGATGTCGATGCCTATGGTGCGGGCATTGATCACGATGTTGTTCTCGATGACCCACTTCAGGCCGCCGTAGACGCTGATCGCGCCGGCCTGCCGCCGCGTCGGACTGTCCGGGAAGTCCGAGTAGGTGTTGGCCGCCTGCTTGATCGTGAAGCCGTTTACGGTGATGTAACCCAGGCCCCAGACGTCGGGGGCGAAGACCTGCCGGCGTACGTTGATCTCGGCCAGGCGTGCATTGGGGTCGGCGCCGTTGAAGTTGGCCCAGATAGTGGTACCGCCGGAGCCGGCCTCGGAGTACCAGGTTCCGGGCGCGTTCTGCACACTGCTCAGCGACGATCTCTCGTAGTACGCAGTCTCGTCGAGGTAGACGTCGCCGGCGGTGTAGCCGGGGAACGTGCCTCCGCCACCGCCCTGCGGCTGCCCGGTGGCATACGGGTTGAAGTCGCCGAAATAGGTGTTGGGCAGGGTGACGCTCCAGACATTGCCGCTGATGCGCGCCCAGGAGTTGACCTCCTCGGAACCCTTCACGGTGACCTCGCCGTCGCCGGCGTTCGTGTACGTGATCCGGTGCGTCTCGTCGGTGCCGCCGCGTGCGGGCTTGACCGTCTCGCGATAGACCCCGGCGTGCACCATCACGATGTCACCGGGCTGCGCCACCTGGGCGGCGTGGTTGATGGTCAGATACGGGGCGGCCTGCGTACCGGGATTGTTGTTGTTGCCGTTCTTGGCGACGTGGATGACGCGGGGGCTGTCGGCCGCGTGCGCCGGCGCCGCCGCCGGCAGGGTGAGCACGGCGAGTGCGATGGCGGCTGCCGCGGCCCACAGTGCCCGCACCGCGGTCGCCAGGTGTGTGCTGTGGTGTCTCCCGGCGCATCCCGGACTCTGACGATGATTCATGGTGCGTCTCATAAGCGGCTCCTACGAGGGGGGAGAGGCGGCGACACGAGAAGTTAGATAATTAATCTATGAAATAAAGGGGCGTCGTTCGTCGCCACGGCTCGCGATGGTCCAGCGGTCGAGCACCGTACCGGCGAGCCGACGTCGCATCAATACATCCGACGAAAGTGGGGGCTGGTACCCCGGAGGTTGACCTCGGGTCAGGCGCGGGAGGCCAGTTGAGGGCCGTGCCCCGGAGCGACCGACCCCTGGAGCACGAGGGCGGCTCCGCCGATCGCCGCCGCGTCTCGCGGATTACTCGACAGATGCACTCGCACGCCGTGTACATCGCGGGTATAGGCCCGCTCGGCGAGTCGCCTCCGGATCTCGCTGACGTAGATCGAACCGGCGACCGCGAAACCCGGCCCGGCGAGCACCAATGTGTCCAGGTCCCACAGGTTGACCAGCGCCACCGCGCCCTCGGCGAGCAGTACCGCCGACTCGTCGAGCAGCGCCCGGGCAGCGTCGTCGCCGTAGATCGCGGCCTGAGCCAGCACATCGAAGGCCCGCCCGTCCGGATCTGTCGGATGGATCCGCAGCCGCTCCGCGAGCCCCGGCACCGCACGCGCACGATCGACCATCACGCGCGGCGCCGCATACATCTCCAGGCAGCCGCGGTTGCCGCACGGGCACGGCTCCCCGTCGCGGATCACCGCAACATGTCCGATCTTTCCCGCGTTGGAGCTGGCGCCGCGGTGCAGTGAGCCGTCGAGCACAAGGCCTGAGCCGATACCGGAGTTCATGTACAGGCACCCGAATGTGCGCTCCCGGGAGACCTGTCGTCCCCAGAACTCGCCGACGGTGGCGGCCGCCGCGTCGCTGTCGACCAACACCGGAACGCCCAGCCGGGCAGCCAGTGCGTCGGTGAGGTCCCGGCCCACCCAAAACGGCAGACCCGGCGGTGCGAGGAAGCCGCCGCGTGCCACATCCACCGGGCCGGGTCCGACCACGGCAAGCCCGGCGACGCTCTGTGACTCCAGGCCCAGCCCCTCCGTTACGTCCCGGTAGAGCACAGCGAGTCGGTCCACCATGTCGTGGGTACCGTCATCGGACCTCGAACTCCCCGCGCCCGCGGACCCGTCCGGGATCGCACCCGGTCCCGCGACCAGCACGCGACCCACCGTGCCGCCGCGGGTGTCGGTCACCACACAGGTCAGCGCGTCGGCTCCGACGTGGATGCCCACACCGTACGCTGCGCGGGAGTTGATGATCAGCATGGTGCGCGGTTTGCCACCGGTCGCGACCGTGTCACCGGTCTCGCGCACGACCCCGTCGTCGATCAGGCGCCGCACGATGTTGGAGATCGTCGGTTGCGTCAGCCCGGTCGCCTTGACCAGTTCCACCCGGCTGATCGGCCCCGACGATCTGATGAGGTCGACGACGAGCGCGCGGCTGCCGGGTCCCGCAGCCGTAGACTCCCGACGGGCCACCCGCGTCCACCTCCTGCTTCGCCGTACGCTGTCGCACGACTACGTTACGGACGAGATTAGACGAGACCCACCACCGGGAGGCTCCCATGCCCGCGCCCGCAACCAGCGCCGAGGCCGGCCCACAGCGCGGTATCCCGGTCGGGCTCGCCCTGGTGCGGGACGCCGAGGTACTGGGCGCCGAGCCGTTCTTCCACGAATTCATCGCCGGCATGGAACGGGTTCTGGTGCCACTCGGGGTGCCGGTGCTGCTCCAGGTCGTCGCCACGGTGGCACAGGCCGGCGAGCGTATGCGGGCCTGGGCGCAGCACAGCCAGGTGCAGGGAGTGATTCTCATCGACCTGCTCCCCGGTGACGAGCGGGTGGTGCTGGTCAAGGAGTTGGGCATACCCACGGTGGTCATCGGCGACCCGGCGACCGCCGGCGGTCTTCCCGCGGTGTGGACCCAGGACGACGTGGCCATGCAGAACGTGGTGGCCGAACTGGTGGCCGCCGGACACACCCACCTCGGACATGTCGCCGGACCTGCGCAGATGGCGCACACGATCATCCGGCGCCGGACGTTCCAGACCGCGGCCGCGTCATACGGGGCCCGTATCACGACCTTCGAAGGGGACTACTCGGAGGCCGCGGGGGTACGGGCGCTGTCCGCGCTGGCCGGACTCGTCGACCGGCCCACCGCGGTGGTCTTCGACAACGACGTGATGGCGCTCGGTGCCCTGCACGAGGCGGGCCGACTCGGGCTCCTCGTGCCCAGCGACCTGTCGCTGGTGGCCTGGGACGACTCGGCCCTGTGCCAGTTGGCGGTTCCGCCTCTCAGCGCTGTCAGCCACGACGTGCAGGACCTGGGAGAACTGGCCGGACATACCCTCGCCTGCGCTCTGGCCGGCGCTCCCGCCGCCACGGTCGTCGCACCACCTGCCCGCCTGGTGGTCCGCGGCAGCCTCTGAGGCTGGTCTCGAGGCTGCTCACGGATTACATAGATTATTAATCTTTCTTATTGACTTCCAGTCGCCCCTCCTGGACGCTGTGTCGCGTTCCAGCCGTCTCCAAACAAGGGAAGCGATATGGACCACCGCACCAGGCCCTGGGCCGTGCGCGTCATGGCCGTGTCCGTCGTCAGCGCCCTCGCCCTCGGCCTGGGCGGCTGCGGCACCAGCGGCGACCAAGCGGACGACATCGGTGCCAGCAACTCCATCGACGTCGTGACACGGTGGTCGGCCGGCAACACCGCGGCAGCGGCGCAGGCCCGGGTCTTCAAAGCCTTCACCAAGAGGACCGGCGTCAAGGTCAACGCCACCGACGGTCTGGAGACCATCGACGACCAGGTGGAGAACGCCGTCGCGGCCGGCAAGTCCCCCGACGTGGTGATCGTCAACCTCTACGACAAGACGCTCGGCTGGCTGGACGCCGGCGTCACCGTCCCGGTCGACGGCTACATCAAAGAGTGGGGCCTGGCCGACAAGCTCAAGCCCGCCGCGCTCGAGGACTGGCGGGTCGGCGGAAAGCCCGACGGCCGCCTCCAGGGCCTGCCTTTCTCCGGTTTCAGCTGGCCGGTTTGGTACAACACCGACCTGCTCAAGAGGGCTGGCGTCGACACGATCCCGACCACCACCGACGAACTGATCGATGCCGCCAAGAAGCTGCGTGCGAACGGCGTCCAGCCCCTCACCGTGGGCGGCAACGACTGGACCGGCCAAAAGCTCTTCTACCAGATCGCCGAGTCCTACACCGACGCCTCGACCATGGAAAAGGTCATGAAGAGCGGCGGCTACTGCGCCACCCCCTCGGTGATGAAGGGCATCAAGCTCTTCACTCAGCTGCGCAACGCCGGGGTCTTCGCAGACAACTCCGCGGGCCTGAACGCCGATGCGATGTACGCCGCCTTCTACTCAGGCAAGGCCGCCATCATGTCCGCCGGTTCCTGGGCGTACACCGACGCCAAGGGCTCCAAGACCGGCATAGAGACACACACCGCCCTCGCCGGTCTGCCCGTCCCGTCCGGGGCGACGTTCAAGAAGCCCACCGCCTTCCAGGGCTTCACCGGCGTCGGCTTCATGATCACCAAGCGCGGCGCGTCGAAGGACCGTATCGACAACGTGCGCAAGTTCATCACCTCCTTCTACCAGGACGCCACCATCGGCGACTTCGTGAAGGACGCAAGCATTCTGCCGCCCACCAACAGCGACTTCTCCGCCTATGCCACCGACCCGCTGCTCTCACAGTCCCTGAAGCTCGACACCTCGGTGGACTACGCAGTGGTGCCCGACGTGTGGATCGGCTCCGCGTCCGACCCGATCATCCAGGTCCTGACCGGGGCGTACGGCACGTCCTCGCCCGACAAGATCTGCCAGGGGCTCGACAACGCCACCAAGGGCTGACACCCGTCGAACGCACAGCTCGCCCCCCGGACCGCCGGACCACTGCGGCCCCCTCGGCCCTCCCCCTTGGCCCGCCCACCGCCTTCGCGTGCAGCCCCATTCAGCCCCGGCCGAAAGAAACCGTTCATGTCTTCGACCAGCATCCTGGGCGGCACCCTCGCCGCACCCACGGCCGCACCGCCGCCCGCCAGTCGCCGACGGCGCCGCGGCGGCCTGAACACTCCCCGTCTTCTGTGGCTGACGGTCCCGTCCCTGGTATGGTTCGCCGTCTTCTCGGTAGGGCCGCTGGTGGCGATGTTTGTCATCGCGACCTTGCGCTGGAAGGGCCTCATCTACGAACCCAGTTACGTCGGCACCGCCAACATCCGGCACGTTTTCGGCGACCCCGTCTTCCACGACGCGCTGCGCAACAGCACCGTGCAGGTCGCCGTCGTCATCCCAGTGATGATCCCGCTGGCCTTCATGCTCGGCTATCACCTGAGCACCAAACCGCGCGGCTACCGTGTGCTGTCCGTGCTGTACTTCTCGCCGGGACTGATCTCGATCTCTATCACCGGCATGATCTTCTACGGGGTGCTCTCGCCGAACGGCGGTGTCAACGGCCTGCTCAACACCCTTGGCCTGGACTCGCTCGCGCACTCCTGGCTCGCCGACCCCGGGACCGCCCTGCCCAGCCTGATCGCCATCGACCTGTGGCGCGGCGTCGGCTGGACCGCGGTACTGTTCGCCGCCCGACTGGCCGGCGTCCCCGGCGAGGTCATCGAGGCGGCCAGGATCGACGGCGCCGGACGCCTCCGAATCATGTGGCAAATCGTCTTCCCCATGGTCAAGGACTACGTCCGCACGCTCACCATGCTCCAGTTCCTGTGGACCCTGTTCACCTCCGCCGCGCTGATCCTGCTGCTCACCAAGGGCGGCCCCGGCACCTCGTCCACCACCCTGTCGTACCTGGTGTACGAGAAGGCCTTCTCGCAGAGCGACCTCGGCTACAGCCAGGTCGTCGGCGTCGTCCTGCTGCTGATCGGTATCGCCGGGATGCTGCTGATCCGCGTGCTGATGCGCAGCCCCCTGGAGAAGATCCGATGACCGCGCACACCCCCTCGCCCGCCCGCACCCGTACCGTGCGCCACTCGTGGCGACGCGGCGCCGCACGAGTCGCCACCCCGCTGTCGTGGCTGTACGCGCTGCTGCTCGCCGCGCCGCTCTACTACCTCGTGGTGAGCGCCCTCAAGACCAACATCGAGATCTTCAATCACCCTTTCGCGCTGCCCCAGCACTGGCTCTGGGGCAACTTCGGCACCGCCTGGCAGACCGCTGACCTGGGCCGGGCACTGTGGAACTCGGTGTTGGTCTCCGCCGTCGCAATCGTCCTCACGCTCGGCCTCGCGCTGCCCGCGTCCTTCGCGCTGGCCCGACTGGACAACCGGCTCTCACACCTGGTCACTGGGGCCTTTTCCGTGGGCTTCCTGATCCCGCCGTTCGCAGCGCTGATCCCCACCGTGATCCTCGCGATCAAGATGCACCTGTTCTACACGCGCGAGTTCCAGATGCTTCTGCTGCCGGCCAGCGCCCTGCCACTGTCGGTACTGCTGCTCACCCAGTTCATGAAGACCGTTCCACCGGCCCTGGTGGAGTCGGCCGCACTGGACGGCGCCGGCAACTGGCGGCTCCTGGTCAACGTGTTCCTTCCCATCGCCATGCCGGGCGTCGTGAGCGTCACGATCCTCCAGTTGCTCACCTTCTGGAACGAATACCTCTTCTCCCTCACCATCACCGGCACCGCGCCTGACGTCCGCACCGCGCAGGTGGCGCTGCCCACCCTGGTCTCCGACGCAACCGACTTCGGCGTGCTCACCGCCGGCACCGTGCTGACCCTTCTGCCGGTGTATCTCGCCTACTCGCTCTCCAGCCGCCGTATGCAGGAAGCTCTCACCGCAGGAGCAGTCAAAGGATGACGCTCGGCTCTGAACTCAGCACAACTACCCCTACTGATGCCACCTCCACCGCTGCCGCGACACCGTCGGCGTCCCGCCACGACCTCGGCGGCGAGTGGGAACTCCGCTGGCTGGACGGGCCGGACGCCACACCGGCCACGGTCCGCGGCGCCACGTTGCCCGCTCAGGTGCCCGGCGAGGTGCACACCGCGCTGCTCAACGTCGGCCATCTGGCCGACCCCGACGTGGGACTCGGCGAGCTGGAACAGGACTGGGTGGGCCGCTCCCAGTGGTCGTACCGCCGTTCCTTCCAATGGAAGCCGATCCCCGGCACCCGCACCGACCTGCTGGCAGACGGTCTGGACACCATTGCCGAGGTGTATGTCAACGGGCACCACGTCGGCTCCGCACGCGACCAGCACCTCGCCTACCGGTGGCCGGTCGACCAGGCGCTGGTGCCCGGCAACAACACGATCGAGGTGCGTTTCGCTTCCGCCTGGGACGCAGCCCTCGCACACGAGCGCGACCACGGACCGCTGCCTTCCCCGTACGACGAGCCGTACCCGCACATCCGCAAAGCGGCGGCCAACTTCGGCTGGGACTGGGGGCCGCACTATGTCACCGCCGGCATCTGGCGCGGCATCAGACTGGAGACGTACGTCGGCAGGATCGACCACATCCGTCCGCTCGTCCGGCTTGCCGACGACCACCGCAGTGCGGAGGTCACCGTGCACGTCAGGGTCGACGCGCCAGTCGGCTCCCGCGTCCTGGTCGAACTGGCCGGCCCAGATCGGCGAGCGGCCGGACACGCCGCCGGTGAGATCGCCGGGAAGGAGGTCACGGTGACGTTCACCCTCGCTGATCCCGAACTGTGGTGGCCTGTGGGCCTGGGCTCCCAGCCCCGCTACCTGCTGTGCGCCCGCCTCGAATTGGACGGCGCACCGCTGGACGAGGCCGCAGTACGCGTTGGTGTGCGCTCGGTCGCCGTCGACGAATCCCCCGACGCGGTGGGCACCCGCTGGACCTTGGTGGTCAACGGCCGTACGGTACGCATCCGCGGCTACAACTGGATTCCAGACGACACCCTGGCCAGCCGCGCCACCCCAAAACGCGTCATTGAACGCATCGACCAGGCCGTCGCCGGCAATGCCAACCTGCTGCGGGTCTGGGGAGGTGGCCACTTCGCCACCGAGGAGTTCCTGGACGCCTGCGACGACCGGGGCGTCCTGGTCTGGCATGACTTCCTCTTCGCCTGCGCCGCCTACTGCGAGGACGACACCACCGCGGCACTGGTCACTGCCGAGGCCGAGCAGGCAGTCACCCGCATGTCGCCGCACCCCAGCCTGGTGGTGTGGTGCGGCGGCAACGAGACAGTACTGGGCCGGCACCACTGGGGATGGGGCGACCAGATCGGCGAGCGCGGATGGGGCACGCGCTACTACCTCGACATACTGCCCGACGTACTGGCCCGTCTCGACCCGACCCGCCCGTACCTGCCCAATACCCCATGGTCCGGCGCCCTCCACACCGACCCGGCAACCGACACTCACGGCCCCACCCACCTCTGGGACCCCTGGAACGAGACGGACTACGCCCACTACCGAGACCACGACCCCTCGTTCGTCGCCGAGATGGGCTGGTGCGGGCCCGCAGCCTGGACCACTCTGGAACGGGTACTCGGCGGCGAGACCCCCGGTCCCGCCTCCCCACTGACCCGGCACCACCTGCGAGCCATCGACGGAATGCACAAGCTCACCCGCGGCCTCCAGCCGCACATACCCACACCCGCGGAAGGCGCAGACTGGCACTTCGCCACCCAACTCGTGCAAGCACGCGCCGTCGCAGCCGGGGTGGAATGGCTGCGCTCGCGGGAGCGCTGCGGAGGGGCAATCGTCTGGCAACTCAACGACTGCTGGCCGGCCATAAGTTGGTCCGCGATTGACGTCGCTGGCATCGAGAAACCGCTCTGGCACGCTCTGCGCCATTCCTTCGCGCCGCGCCTGGCCACCGTGCAACCCGTCGCCCCGGGTCCGACGCACAACCCGACAGGCAGAAAGGGATTGGCATTCACGCTGGTCAACGACACAGCCACAGAATGGGCCCCAAAGGTCGATGTCCTACGAATCGGCTTCGACGGCCGCGAGTTGGCCCGTACCCGTCTCGAAGTGTCCTGCGCGGCCGGCGCCATAGTTACGCTTCCCCTGGACCGGGCGGTGGCCTCTCCGACGGACCCGCACGCCGAGCTGCTTGTCGTGGACGCGGACGGCGTACGCACGACATGGGCCTACCGCCCCGACCGCACCTTGACGGCCCCGCGGTCCGTCCTCGAGGTGACCGATACCTTCGCCGACGGCGTCCTTCACCTGACGGTGACGGCCCGGACAGTCACACGCGACATCTGCGTCTTCCCCGATCGCCTCGCCACCCCCCTCGGCGTTCCCCCGCAAACCCTGATGGTCGACACCTCCATGGTCACTCTCCTTCCAGGCGAGTCACACACCTTTCGTGTCGCCTCTCGCGCGGACGAACCCCTGCGTCATACCCCGATCCCCTCGTCCTTCATCCGCCTGGCAGTCAGGTCGGTGTCCGACCTCATCCAGTAGGACCGTGGCGGGCGTCCGCAACTGAGCGTTGCCGGGCTGGAAGAAGTGGAGCCTGGACTTCCGCGGCAACGACCAAGGAGGACACATGGAGTTGCTCTGAGGGGCGGAGGAACTACCTGGGAACAGAGGCGAAAGGGGTGGCATCAGGGCTCGTCGATCAGTTCGGTCGCACGAACAACTGCGCTGAGAGCATCGGGGCGGCCTGTGCGTTGGTGAACGCAGGTCCGCGCAGTTCTCCATCGCCCGCACGCCGGCCCGTGTTCACGATCACCCGTGCATCACGCCGTCCGGTGCACCCCGACCGATCTCCGGTCCCGCGTGTCCGTCCAACAGCGGGGACGAAGGCACCGCCCGGCAGTCCGGGAAGCTCAGCTGCCGCGCCGCACCCGGGCCGCCTCGCGGGCCTCCGCGAGCGTACGGGCCTCGGTGCTCCTGCGGGACGGCCGTCCACCCGAGCCGCCTTTCGCGTCCTTGGTACTGCCCAGGCCGCGGAACGGGGCGTTGTGGTTCTTGGGGCGTGGTACGGCCGGCCCGCCGTCGAGAGGCATTCCGGAGGGGGCCTTGGCGCCGGTGATCCGGCTGAGCTCCGCCTCGCCGGACCGCACTTTGGTGACCTTGGGGGCGACCTTGGCGTCCGCCATGACCTGGCTCGTCTCGCGGCGCTGTCCTGACAGGACAAGTGTCACGACCGTGCCGGAGCGGCCGCCCCGGGCCGTGCGGCCCGCGCGGTGCAGATAGTCTTTCGGGTCGGTGGCCGGGTCGACGTTGACCACGAGATCGAGATCGTCGACGTGGAGGCCGCGTGCGGCAACGTTCGTCGCGACCAGGGCCGTGACCTGTCCGTTCTTGAACTGGGCCAGGGTCCGGGTGCGCTGTGGCTGGGACTTCCCGCTGTGCAGGGCGGCGGCGGCCACACCGCTGGCCCGCAGATACCGCGTGAGCTGATCGACACCGTGCTTGGTGTCCAGGAACAGCAGGACGCGGCCGTCCCGGGCGGCGATCTCCGTGGTCACGGCATACCGGTCCGGGCCGTGCACGACGAAGACGTGGTGCTCGATCGCGGAGACCGCGCTGGACGAGGGGTCCACGGAGTGGACGGCGGGGTCGCGCAAGTAGTCCTGCACGAGCAGGTCGACGTCGCGGTCGAGAGTAGCGGAGAACAACATCCGCTGCCCGTCGGGACGCACCTGGTCCAGGGCTTCGGTGACCTGAGGCAGGAACCCCATGTCACACATCTGATCGGCTTCGTCCAGGACCGTTATGCGCACCCGTCCCAGGCGGCATTCCTTGCGGTCGATGAGGTCGTGCAATCGGCCGGGTGTGGCGACAACGATTTCGGCACCGTCCCGCAGCACGGCGGCCTGCCGTCCGATGGACACCCCGCCCACCACGGTCGCGAGCCGCAGCCGCAGCGCCTCTGCGTACGGGGTGAGCGCCTCACCGACTTGCTGCGCCAGCTCCCTGGTGGGCACCAGAACGAGCGCCAGCGGCTCCTTGGGCTGCGCGCGGCGCCCGGCCGTCCGGGCGAGCACCCCCAGGCCGAAGGCGAGCGTCTTGCCGGATCCCGTGCGACCGCGGCCCAGGACGTCCCGTCCCGCGAGCGCGTTGGGCAGTGCCGCCGCCTGGATGGGGAAAGGCACCGTCACACCGCGCTCGTCGAGCACCCGCAGGATCTCGGTCGGCAACCCCAGCTCCGCGAAGGACGCCGCCAAGGGCGGAGCCGCGGCGGCACCCGACACCTCGGACACCTCCTCCCGCTGCCGGGCATGGGCACGTGCTGATTCGCTCACAGAAAGCCTTCCTCCGAAGGGACCGTACCGAGGAAGGCGCGGCAAGGACGCAGCCACCAGCCAGGAACCGCGAACCGGCCACCGACACAGCGACGCTGCAAACGCCCCACGCTAGCACGGCCACGCCGCCGGGGCCCTCCATGGCCCTGCCGCTCAGCCGGGGCACGACAGTCGGACCTCCCTGTACAGATTGCCTCGGCGCGCTTAACCGCAAGGTGTCTGGCTGAGAAGGCGGCCCCCCATTGATCGGCGTTCGACTCCGGGCTCATGGCGCGGCCTACACCTTTGACATGCGAATCTCGTGGACGGTGTCCGCGTCGGTGGGCCCGTCTACGTGCCGATCAGCCGAGTGCCAGTGTCGTGGGCAGTTTGCGCGTGCTCTGTGTGAGCCTGACGCACTACAGCATGGGCAATGACCTGCTGATAGGGACCGTGGGATACACGGTAGTGGTGGGAGCGGTCGGCGCTCTCGCCAAGGCGCGCACCTGCCGGACCCGATAACGCAACGGCCGGGGGCGCGTATACGGGTGATCCCGGCCGTCACGGTCACAAGTAGCAGCCCTGGAGTTCCGCACCGAGGACATCGCGGGCGAGCGGGGTGGCGGTGAGCAGGACGCGGACGGGGCGGCCGTCGACGATGCAGGCAAGACCGCACCGGCGGGGGCGGAGCTGCGGACGGTGACGCGCGCGCGCCTGGCGCCTGGCGCCTGGCGCCTGGATACGGAGATCAGAGACGCGTGATCATGGCGTTCTCCGGCTAAGCGGACCTGCCCCGCCGCAGCCCTGACGCCTACCGCCGAGAAGGCCATGCCCGGATTCTCGCTGCATGCCGCCGGCAAGACCGCGTTCGTGGCCTTCGCCCGGGTCTGGAACGCGGAGCAGGCAGCTCAGCGGATCCGCGTCAACGGCCTGCACCCGGACCCGACCGACACCCCAGCGCTCGGTCGCTTGTCGCCAGCGCAGCGCAACCATCTCGTGTGCGTCTACTTGATCAGGATCCGCCCGTGGTCCGAACCGAGGAGTCGACTGGCGAGGTCGACGCCTGCGATCGCGCCGGGCCTGTCGCGAGTGAAGAAGTCCTACTGTCCGGACGGGACCATATCTTTCGGTTTCTGTTGGGAGGTCGCTTCGGTAGGGCAGTGACGCCGTTCGGTGGGGTGGAGCTGTGCCGACCGTCGCCGTCCGTCCTGCAGCTGTGCCACAAACCCTGTTGTGGCGTGCCGATGTCCAGCCAGACCGTCTTGCCCCGGCCGTTGGGCGAGGTTCCCCAGTTCTGGCAGAGGGCATCGACGATGGTCAGTCCACGTCCGTGCTCGGCGGTAGCGTTGGCCTCGTCGTCATCCACGACCGAGGTGGGCACCGGGGGTGTCGCGTCCACGTCCCGGACCTCGAGGTGAATCCGGTCGCAGTACTCCCGGACCCAGACCTCCACCTCGCTGTCGGCGTGGATGAGCGCGTTGGTGGCGATCTCCGAGGCCATGATCTCCAGGTCGTCCGCCAGCTCCGCCAGCCGCCCTCCGGAGACGAAGTCTCGGACGAAGCTGCGCACCCGCCCGACGCTGCGCAGGTCGTGCCGGGCGACGAACATGTGGTCGATCTTCGGTGCGCTCGAAGACCTACGTCGCCCGCCGCACCGGCGAGGGCAAGAGCCCTCGCGACGCGCAGCGATGCCTCAAGCGGAACGTCTGCCGCCAGATCTTCAAGATCCTCGAACGAGGGAACCAGCCGACCCTGGAAGAGCTTGCTCAAGCGGCTTGACACGACATAGCAGCCTCGAGGGGAACGCTCGGAAGCGATTCATCACCGATGGGCCGCTTCCGGCGTCGGCCGAGCTCAGTTCCGGACCGGCCGGCCCGGGCTCCGGACCGGCCGACTGCACAAACCGCTACGACTACACGCCGTACCACCACTGTGCGCTGTCGCCCGAGACGTAATAACGCTCGATCACGTCGGTGCCCTGGGCACTGCTCGACGGCTCGGCGAAATAACCGGAGAACACGTTCTCCAGGAAGCCGTTGGTCTTGGGGTCGCCGTACCACTTCTCGTCGTTGGCCGAGGTGCACGTGTACTGGATCAGCCGCGCGCCGTAGGAGCTGCTGGAGCCGACTCCGATGCACTTGCCGGAGTACTGGTTCTTGATTTGGTAGGCCGTGCGGCCGTATCCGTCGTCCGTGGCCGTGAAGGCCCATTGCTCGTCCTTGGCGCCGGTGCACGGCCACTGGATCACCGGCGCACCGTTGCCTGTCTCGCTGCCCACGCCCATACACATGCCTGTATAGGAATTTTTGACGCGGTAGACGGAACCGGAGGCGCTCGAGGGCTGTGCCATCGCCGCCACGAGGCCCAACGCCCCCGCGCTCACGGCCAGCGCCCGCAGTGCCCGCTGATGTCTCCTGCGCATGGTTTCCCTCTTCCTGTGAAGAGCCGGCCGTCCAACCGACAGTCGGTTTAGGACCGTTGGGGAAATGGAGAATGTGACACGGAAGCGGTGTGGCGTGCATCACGCCATGATGGCGGCGTTGCCCAACTGATCGTTTCAGAGCCGCGGGCGTTGCTCTCGACGTTCTTGGTCGGCAGGCTGTCTCCGGTGCGTGTTGATCTTGTTTCTGACGATCTGTGGGGCGGGTGGCTCCGCTGCTGCCGCCCCCTCTCGAGCGGCGACGAAGAAGGGGGATGGTCGATCCATACGGAACGGCGCCAAAGGCGGGGATGAATCTTCCTCCGAGGCCGCCCCGCGGGCCCAACGGGCCGGGCCGTGGCCGCGGGAACGGCCGTTCCCTAGTACGGCGCTCTCTACGGCTCTGTCGGCCGACTCCTGAGCGCCTGCCAGAGGACCCGGTAGAAGCCCGCGTAGCTGCGCTCGACGTGCACGGCGAAGGACCTTGTCTCCGCGTGCCGCTCGCCGAGGCGGTTGATCGGCACCGTCATGGCGGCGTGGTGCTCGATGTGCAGGTTGTTACCGTTGGTGAACCAGGTGCTCAGCCAACTGCCGCGAATGGAGCGGGTGTTGCGCAGAACATCCGTCGTTTCCGTGTCGCACAGTAGGTGCTCCGGCAACTCCACGAGGAAGTGCAGGGGGACGGCGAGCAGCAGGGGAAGTGCCCACAGCCGCAGCACGTACTCACCGTGGCCGAGGAGCGCCAGGCCGGCCAGGCCCGCCACGGCGGCGCCCAGCAGGACGTGTTCGGTCACTATCCGCCGCCGCATCGCTGGCGCGACGTGCCCGAACTCGTACGACCAGCGTCCCGTGGCCGCGCGTAAGACGTCCTTGGCCACCGCGCCCAGCCGCGGATAGTCGAGCAGCCCGCGCAGCAGGGCCCGGGGTGTGAGCGGTCCCCGGGTGTCGAAGCCGAAGAACTCCGTGTCCTTCGGCGTGCCGAGGAAGCGGTGGTGTTGGAGGTGGCGCACCCGGTAGTGGCTGTAGACGACGAAAAGCGGTATGCCCAGAGGAACGCCGATCAGCCGGTGGGGCAGTGCGCGCCGGAACGCGGAGTGGTGCAGGCACTGGTGCTGGAGTTCCACGGCGTGGGTAAACATGGCCGCCAACACAACGATGCCGAGGGCGGCCGCCCAGAGATTCTGTTGCAGGGCGAGAATCACCCCGCCGGAGGTCAGGACGGCCAGTAGGGCGAGTTTGGCGACGAAGACCAGCTCGTCAGCAGGTGTCACCTTGAGCCGGGTGAAGAGTGTGCCCGGGCCGGCGGGCGAGGCATCGTCCGGCACGGGGCTAAGCCGCTCAACGGCCACTGAGCACCACCACGTGGAGACCGGGTGCCAGACCCTCAAAGCAGGCGGTCCGGAGCAGGCCGGCCATGGCCACGGCGCCCGCGGCGGTGGGGAAGGCACCGTGTGCGGCCAGCATGTCGCGCGCGTCACAGAGCTCCTGGTCGTCCACGCCGAGGGCGGTGCCGCCGGTGGCCGCGATCGCGGCCATCGCCTCGTCGCCCTGCAGCGCATGCCAGTTGACCAGCGGCTGGTTGT
Organism: Streptomyces sp. HUAS TT11; assembly: GCF_051553595.1. Taxonomy (NCBI): domain Bacteria; kingdom Bacillati; phylum Actinomycetota; class Actinomycetes; order Kitasatosporales; family Streptomycetaceae; genus Streptomyces; species Streptomyces sp. HUAS TT11. The sequence goes on along the minus strand of NZ_CP196184.1, from coordinate 9,540,010 downwards.
GGTCGGTGGTGGTGACGGACTCCGGGGGCAGGGGGCGGTACGGGCCCGGCCAGTAGGTCACCATCGGGTTGTTTCCGGCCGAGCCGACACCGTTGATCACCGTGTCCCAGCCGAGCAGCTCCAGTTGCCGCCGCACGGCTATTGCGGTGGTGCCGTTGCCGACAGGCAGCCAGAGCGCTGCGGGGGGTTCAGGCAGTGCGGCCCGCAGCGCGGACACGACCACACCGTGGCCCTCCAACACAGCCTCGACGTAGGGGCCGTCTACGTTTCCGTCGACGCAGTCACCGATGGCGGCGAGTCGTCGGGACTCGTCGACGGCGTCCTCGTACGACCCGTCCACGAGGTGGACGTGTGCTCCGGCGGCGCGCATCGCCTCGCCGCCGTCACTCCAGCCGGCGGGGAGGACCACCGTGCACTCCACGCCGGCGGCCTGACAGGCCGTGGCCATGGCCCGCCCGTAGTTGCCGCAGGTGGCGATGGTGACGTGCCGGTGGCCGTCTGCCACGGCTCGGGCCACGACGGCGCGGGCGGCGGGTTCCTTGTGACTCCCCGAGGCGTAGCGGGTCTCGTCCTTGACCAGGACTCGAGCGCCGGGCACCAGGGCTGAGACGTCAATGAGGGGGGTACCGAAGGCGTCGGAGGGCGCTTGGGCGGACGGCGGTGCGGGGGTGGGCATGAAGGTTCCTTCGGGGGTGGTGGAGGAAGGTGCGTCCGGTGCCCGGAACAGTTGTGCGGGGCAGGCGCCGGCGTATGGGGTGTCAGGCGCGGGTGGTTACGAGCTGTGCGTCGGCGTGGTCCTGGAGGTCGTCGAGGTCGCCGATCTCCGCCGGGGGCAGAGCGTCGGCCAGGTCGTCCTCCAGCAGCCGCAGGCGGGGGTCGACCCAGCCGCGGACCGCCCAACCCAGTTGCAGCAGTCCGCTGACGACAACGAGCAGCGCGAGACCACGTCCCGGGCCGGTACCGAGCAACACGCCGGCAGTGTCCGCAAGGGCACCGCCGGGCTCCAGCAGCGGCTTCACGTAGTGCTCGGCCAGCGGGCCGACGACCAGGTAGCCGAGCGGCATGGTCAGCATCATCAGCGTCATGAAGATGGCCAGTACCCGGCCCTGGAGTTCGAGGCCGACCTTGGTCTGCACGAGGGCGATCCAGTGGCCGTCGGCCAGGGACTCGCCGAAGGCCAGCAGGAACATCCCGGACACGATCAGAGGCGGGCTGGCGAAGCCGACCATGGCCATCGCCAGGCTGGCCACCGCCATTGAGATGATCATGCCGTGGGCCCTGCGGCTGGTGCCGCCCCACAGGCCCATCACCAGGCTGCCGCACAGGCCGCCGAGGCCGGCTGCGCCGAGTGCCGTGCCCAGCATCAGCGGGGACTGTTCGATGAGCAGCATCGGGGTGATGACCGCGAAGCCCAGGGTGTAGAAGGCGTGGTCGATGACGAAGAAGCGCAGCGCCGCCTGGAGTCCGGGCCGGCGGGCGATGTAGCGCCAGCCGCCGGTGATCTCCCTGCCGAACGACTCGTCTCGCCGCCGGAAGAGGGTGTCGGGGAAGCGGACCACGAGGAGCGTTGCGACACCCGCCACGAAGCTGCCTACGTCGATCATGACAACACCGGAAACTCCGATCACCCCGATGAGCCCGGCTCCCATCATGGGCGCGAACACCGTGCCCACGCCCACACCGAGTTGGCTGATCCCGTTGGCGTGCCCGAGGTACCGCTTGGGGACCAGCTGGGCCACCGCGGCCAGATAAGCGGGCCGCTGGAAGGCCCCCGCGACGGAGGTGACGGATACGGCCAGATAGACCTGCCACATTTGCAGGCCCCGGTCGAAAATCAGCAGGCCGAGCAGGCCCATGGCCAGGCCCGCCGCAGCGTCGCTGGTCAGCATGATCATGCGGCGGTTCCAGCGGTCTGCCACCGCGCCGGCCACCGGTCCGGCGAGGATGCCGGGGAGCATGCCGACCGCGTTCACGACGGCGAAGTCGGCGATCGAGCCGGTGCGTTGGTAGACCCAGATGCTCAGGACGAGTGTGCTGAGACTGCTGCCGATCATCGACAGGAACTGGCCAAGTGCCACGATGGCGAATCGGGACAGGCTCGGTCTGGTGCCCTTCGTCCCGGCGCCGGCCGCCTGTGCGGCGGATCCGTGCGATGGCCCTCGTCCGCGGCACCCAGTCCGGTCGGCCGGCCCTCGTCCACGGGCGGGCCGTCCGCCGGCCCCGGTGGCTCCTGCCACCGTTCGGCGTGCTCCACCAACGTTCGGGCCAGCGGCTCGGCGTGCGTTTTGACGAAGAAGTGGCCTGCCTTCGGCAGCACCGCCAGGGAGACGTCGTTCGCGAAGTGCTCCCACTCGTGGTGGCGTTCCTGGTACAGCTCGGTGACCCGGTCCCGGGAGCCCACCACGCTAAGGACCGGGGCGCGCAACCTGGACGCCGGGGCGTCCTGGTAGATACTGGTGTAGTACTCCTCAGCGTCTCGCGCGTCGTGCCGCACGTTGCGCAGTACGAACTGCTCCTGCTCGGGGTCGTCCAGGTCGGTGAAGCCGCCCCGTGCCCGCAGGTAGGACAGGTACTCCCGGTCGGAGGTAAGCCAGTCGGTGGGCAGCAGCCGGTGCAGCCAGTCGAAGAAACGCCCGGGGAGCCGCGCCGTGGGGAAACTGGCGCCAAGGCCGACGCCCACCACATCGATACCGGCGGCCTCCGCCTGGCGTGCCACCTCCAGCGTGACGGCTGTGCCCAGGCAGTGCCCGTAGAGCAAGACGGGCCCCTCCACCGCGCCGAGTTCCGCCACCACTCGGGACGCCACCTCGGCGCCCGGCACCAGCGGATCGGCCGGCCTGCTCATGTCGTGGCCCGGCAGCTCGACCGCGTACAGCCCCCATTGTGGCGGCAGTTGCTCGGCCAGCGGCTGGTACGCGACGGCGCTGCCGCCGGAGAAGGGCACCGCCACGACCGTGACGCCGCCCGCGCCCGGATCTGCCTCCTGCCGGGTGAGCCGGTGCAGCAGCGGCGCCCGCTCCTCTCCGCGCTCCGCGCGGTCCGCGAGTAGCGCGGCGAGCGCGCGCACCGTCGGGGTGCGGTACAGCTCCACCAGGGCCAGGCCCGGGTCGATCTGCCGGACGATCCGCAGCGCCGCGAAGGAGTCGCCGCCAAGGGAGAAGAAGCTGTCGTCGATACCGATCGCCGACGCCTCCACGCCCAGCGTCCTCGCCCAGATCGCGGCGATGCGTCGCTCGGCTGCGTTCCGGGGCGCGGTGCGCGCCGGGGCATCGGCGGCGTCGGGCGGGGTCGGCAGGGCGCGCCGGTCGAGCTTGCCGTTCGGGGTGAGCGGCAGCCGCTGCAGAAACACCACCCGTGCGGGCACCATGTGCGTGGGAAGCGCGGTCGCCAGCGCCTCGCGGACCGCCGCCTCAGCGAGCCCGGCGTCCGGTGCCGCCACGAGGTAGCCGACGAGCTGGGCGGCGCCGGAGGGCAGGGTGTGCACGGCGGCCGCGGACGCCGCCGTCTCGGGCAGCGCGCCGAGCGCGGCCTCGACCTCACCGAGCTCCACTCGGTAGCCGTTCACCTTGACCTGGTCGTCCAAGCGGCCCAGAAAGTCCACGGTGCCGTCGTGGCGGTAGCGGGCGCTGTCCCCGGTCCGGTACATGCGTGCCGTGCCGCCCGTGTCATCCGGGGCGTACGGGTCGAGGACGAACCTCTCCTCGGTCAGTTCCGGCCGTTCGTGGTAGCCCGGTGACACTCCGGCGCCGCCTAGGTGGAGCTCGCCGACCACGCCGGGCGGCACGGGTGCCCCGTGTGCGTCCAGCACGTACACCCGGTTGTTGGGGAACGGGCGGCCGATAGGCAGCGGCGCCTCGGCAGGCAGGTCGTCGACGTCGCCGTCAAAGTACACGTTGTCGACGGTGACCTCAGTGACGCCGTACGCGTTGACGACCCGGTTCCCGGGGCCAACGAGGCGCTGTGCCCGCTGGTACTCGCGCACCTGCCACTTCTCGCCGCCTCCGATGAGCAGCCGCACGAAGTCCAGGCGTTCCCCGGTCTGTTCGGCGTGGGCCAGCAACACCCGCAGCACGGCCGGGACTAGTTCAGTGCATTGGACCCGTTCGTCGCGCATGAGCGCGTACAGCTCCGCCGGGTCCAGCAACGTCTCGCGGGGGACGACGACCAGCCGGCCGCCGGTGCAGTGTGCGCGCAGTGTTTCGCCCACGAACATGTCGAAGGAGAAGCTGGCTGCCTGCTGGTACGTCCAGTCCGGGTCGAGGTCGTAGGCGCGCTGCCACATGGCCGCTGCGTGCACCAGGTTCCGGTGGGTCACCACCACGCCTTTGGGGCGGCCGGTGGAGCCGGAGGTGTAAATGACGTAGGCCGGGTCGTCCGGCGCCCCGACGGGCACCGGGTCGGTGTCCGCCGCAGCGTCGACCAGTGCGGCGTCACGGTCGAGCGCGAGGACCGCCGTGTCCCTGGGCGCCTCCGGGGCGCCCGCGAGGCCGAGCCGGGTGACCAGCGCTACCGGACGGCTGTCCTCGAGCATGTAACGTAGCCGCTCACGCGGGTACGCCGGGTCCAGCGGCACATAGGCGCCGCCCGCCTTGAGGACACCCCACATCGCTGCGAACAGGTCGATCCCGCGGTCCAGGCAGATCGCCACCCGCTCTCCGGGGCGCACGCCGCGCTCGCGCAACAGGTGGGCGACGCGGTTCGCCCTGCGGTTGAGCCAGTCGTAGCTGACGGTCTGCGGGCCCGAGGTCAGGGCTGGTGCGTCCGGCCGCCGCGCGACGCAGCCCTCGAACACTTCCTGCAGGCTGAGTGCCGGGGGGATCTCGGCGGCGCTGTCGTTCCAGGTGTGCAGGATGGTGTGGCGTTCCGCCTCGGTGAGCAGCGGTAGCCGGCCCAGCTCGGTGCCGGGTTCCGCGGCCGCGGCCTGCAGCAGGGTCAGCAGTTGGTCCACGAGGGCCTCGACACGTTCGGCGTCGAAGAGTTCGGCCGCGTAGTCGACGGTCAGGAGCGGCCCATCGGCGGGGAAGTCCAGGCCGATGGCGAGGTCCGCCATGGTGGCGGCGGGTGCCTCGTCGCCGGCATACGCCACCAGCCGGCCGCTCGGCGCCGCCGTGTTGTGCACGGTGACGCTCACCCGGCTGAGCGGGTCGAGTCGGCCGCCGCCGGGCCGTTGCACCGATGCCGCGATCTGCGAAAGCGGCAGGCCTTGGTGCTCCAGGTCGCGCAGGACCGCGTCCCGCACCCGGCCCAGCAGCTCGACGAAGGTCGGATTACCCGTCAGGTCGCCGCGCAGTGGAAGGATGTTGAGGACGGAGCCCACGACACGGTCCAGCGCCGGATCCTCCCGCCCCGCCACCGGAGCCAGGACGGTCACGTCGCTGCGGCCGGTGTACCTGGCGAGGACGACCTGCACACCCGCCAGGACCACCATGAAGAGGCTGACCCGGTGCTCCCTGGCGCACGAGTTCAGCAGTGCGAGCGACGCCGGATCCAGGCCGCGGGCGACCCGTCCCGCGCGGTGGCTCGCCACGGCCGGGCGTGGCCGATCCGCGGGCAGCTCCAGGTCCAGGTCGGCGCCGTCGAAGCGCTCGCGCCAGTACGCGGTGAGCGCCGCATCGCCGAACGCGGCCGTCCGCCGCCGCGCGATCTGCGTGAGCCGGTCGGGGTCGGCGTGCCGTGGCTGGCGACCTGCGCTCAAGTCGCCGTATATGTCAGCGAGCTCGTCCCCAAGTACCCCTACAGACCAGCCGTCGAAGACCAAGTGGTGCACTGTCAGCAGGAGTTCGTCCCCGTCGGGGGTGCGCACCAGCGTCACGCGCGCCACGGGACCCTGCTCGAGGTCGATCCGCTCCGACACGATCCGGCGGCGTTCCGCGGCCGCCCGCGCGCGTGCCGCCTCCGGTGCCAGGCCCCGCAGGTCGATCTCGGCGAACGGGATGGTGGCGGACGTGCCGACGGTCATGACGGGCTCGTCGCCGACATAGGGAAAGCGGGAAACCAGGGCGGGGTGGCGAGCGGCCAGCTCCGCGAGGCATCCGGGCAGCAGCTCGGTGCGGACGGGCGCCGTCCAACGGTAGCGGATGCCGATGGTGTGCACCGGCAGTTCGGAGCTCACCTGCTCGGCCATCCAGAAGTCGCGCTGCAGCGCAGTGAGTGGGAGCGTCGACGGCTCCTCGGCCGGGCGGTCCTCGTCGCGCTCAGCAGTAGGGGCCGGGTGCGGCACACCGTCGGCGGCACGGACGATATCGGCGACGTGAGCGAGGGTCGGCGCCGCATAGAGCGCGCTGAGGGTGAGGTCGGCCCCGTGGGAGTACCGCAGCCGACTGATCATGCGTATGGCGGAGAGTGAGTCCCCGCCGAGGGAGAAGAAGTCGTCGGTGTGGCGGATGTCGCCGGCGCCCAGCAACTCCCGCCACACGGCGGCCACGAGGGCCTCGGGCGAGGAGTCCTCGGTGTCGACCGCCACGGGCGGGGACACCGAAGGGGCAGCGGCCAGCGCGGTGCGGTCCACCTTCCCCTGCGCCGTCAGCGGGAAGGCGGCATGCACGGAGAACACGGCCGGCACAAGGTAGTGCGGTAGCCGGGCAGCCAGTTCACGCCGGACGGCGTCGGTTCCGGGCGCGTCGTCGGCGGTCACGAGATGGGCCGCGAGCCGTGGCGTGCCCGCGCCGTCGTCGACGAGGACGACGGCGTCGGTGACGCCGCGCACCTGCCGCAACGCGCTCTCGACCTCGCCCGGTTCCACCCGGAAACCGCGGATCTTCACCTGCTGGTCGAGCCGACCCAGGTACTCCAGGCCGCCGTCCGGCAGTTGCCGCACCCGGTCGCCGGACAGGTACTCCCGGCACCCGTCCGGACCGTCACGGAACCGGTCCACGGTCAGATCCGGCCTCCCGAGGTAGCCGGTGGCCACCCCTGCGCCACCGATGCGCAGCTCGCCCGGCTCGCCGGGCACAGCGGTCGTACCGTCTTCGGCCACGACCCGTACGGTGACACCCGGCAGCGGGGTGCCGATCGGCACGGGGCCGTCGCCCGCCCACGTGGTCAGGTCGACGGCGGTCGCCACGACCGACGTCTCGGTGGGGCCGTAGGTGTTGAGCAGCCGCACGCGCGTGCCGACCTGCTTCTGCCAGCGGGCGACCGCCTCCGCGTGGACCGCCTCACCGCCGATGATCACCATGCGCACCGTTGCCGGGAGGGCCGTCTCGCCGCGCTCGAGCGCCCCGACGAGATCGTGCCAGTACGCGGTCGGCAGATCGAGGACGGTGATGCCGAGGCCGGCACAGCGGTCCAGGAAGATATCGGGACGGCTGATCATGTCGTCGTCCCGGACGACGACCGTGGCACCCCCCAGGAGCGGGGGGAAGATCTCCTCCACACTGGCGTCGAAGCTGAGCGAAGCGAACTGCAGCACACGGTCGGCGGGAGAGAACTCGTAGCGTTCGTTGGCCGCCCGGCAGAAATGCGTCAGGGCACGGCGCGGTACGACCACGCCCTTGGGCCGTCCCGTGGAGCCCGAGGTGAAGATGACGTACGCCGGGTCCTCTGGCACGACGGTCGTGTCCGGCCCGGCAGCAGCGGCTGCAGCCGCATCGACCGCGAGCACCGACGTCCCCGGGGGCAGAGAGCGGGCGAACCCGTCCGCCCGGTCACCCGGAACCAGCACCACCCGAGGCCCAGCCTCCTCGACCATCATCGTCAGCCGCGCCGCGGGATAGCCCGGGTCGAGCGGCAAGTAACCGGCCCCTACCCGCAGCACCGCAAGCATCGCCGCGACCGCCTCCCGACCCCGAGGCATGCACAACCCCACGAGGTCCCCGGCCTGGACCCCACTCGCGTGCAGCGACCCAGCCAGCGGCACCACCGCGGTCAGAAGCTCGGCGTAGGAGAACGTGCCCATCGAGTCGATCACGGCCGGCGCGTCAGGGGTCTGCCGCGCCTGCTCCTCGATCGCGGCGAGCACATCCGACGGCACAACATCGACAGTGCTGAAGGCGGCATCGGCCCCAGCTAATCCGCCCGACGCGGCTAAGTCCACCGCTGGTGTAGCACGCACGCGATCTCCCTGGGAGCTGTCCCTGCACTGGAGGCGACTCAAAGCGGAACGCCTCGGCGAATTTGTGGGACTCACGTAACGAAGATGTGAATGATCCGGATCGCTTCACGAGCGATCACATGAATGGAAGGCCATGTCCGGACGAGTACGCCTTGGCGGCGTTTCGCTGCGGTCCGGTTCCTTACGCCGACTCGCCTGGCGTCAAAGCGATACGCCCCTTGAGGGAGCGCTTCGTCATCCGCTCGTGGGCCGTGACTGCCTGGCCGAAGGGGAGCACATCGACCTCAGTCTGGCCGAGACCGGCGGCGACGGCCGACACGGCTGCTTCGAGTGCAGGCCTCACGGTGTCCGGGTGGGCAGGTATGTAGGCACCGGCGTTGAAGCCCATGAATGCGACGCTTCCCAGCCAGAGCCGGTCGGTCTCGATCGAGTGGCCCCAGTCACCACTCGCATTGCCGGAAGCGATGAGCCGGCCGCCGGGGCGCATCACGTCGAGGCTCCTGCTGCGTACCTCGCCGCCGACCGGATCGATGACGACGTCGAATCGCTCCTCTCCGAGTGCAGTCGGAAACTCGGCCGAATCAACGATTTTGTCGTAAGGAAGCTTCGTGGTTGCGGCGGCTTCGAGTTTGCTCGCGCGTACCGTGCCGACGATCCGACTGGCGCCGAGTTGCTTCGCGATGCCGGGGAACGCGGAGGAGAATCCGCCGAGCGCTCCGTGGATCAGTACGCTCTCACCCTCGACGAGTCGGGCCACACGCGTCAATGCGACGTGAGCCATCGCCGCGTTCGGCACGACCGAGACCGCCAGAGCGGGGTCGATGTCGTACCCCTCGAGCGACACGACTAGAGCTGCCTGCGCGAGGAACACCGACGCGTAGCCGTTGATGCCCCCGTTGGACATCGACACGACCCGCTCGCCGACTGTGAATCCGGCAACCCCGTCGCCAAGCGCACGGACCGTCCCCGCGACTTCGAGCCCGGGGACGAACGGCGGTTGCGGCATCCCGGGTCGGTCCTTGAATCGACCTTCACGGAAGAACAAGTCGACGAGGCCGACCGCGGCATGGGTGACGTCGATGGTGATCTCACCCGGACCCGGTGTGGGGTCAGGTAGTTCCACCACCTCGAGGACGTTCGGGTCTCCGTAATGGGTAGCCTGCACAGCTTTCACAGCTTTCCTCACATCGATCTAACGCACCTCGTGATGCGTTAACCGAGACCATACCACGTAGCGCGACGTCACGTGCGTTATCGTGGTGGGGTGCGAGAGAGAGCGAGATCCACAGAAGACAAGGCGCAACGTTCCGAGGACCTGCTCGCCGCCGCGGAAGCCCTCGCGCTCGAACTCGGCGGCGTACGATTCGTGACCGTCGCAGCCGTGACGGAGCGCGCCGGCCTTCACCGCACCGGCGTGCGGCGCTACTACGCAAGCAAGGAAGAGCTGCTGCTGGCACTCGCGGAGCGCGGCTGGACGCACTGGCGCAACGCGATCAGCACCCGACTGGCTGGGCGGACTGGCCTCGGCCCGTCCGACGTTTCAGACATGCTTGTCGAGACAATCGCATCACTGCCGGTGTTCTGCGACCTCCTCGCCCATGCCACGATGAGCCTCGAGGGTGACGTGGACATCGAGTGCGCCCGCCGCTACAAGACTCACGCCTTCGCAGCGCACGACGAGATCATCGAGTTGTTGGAGCTTGCGAGCCTGATGTCCAACAGCCAACTGCGGGCGCTTGTGGCCGCCACGCTCCCCCTGGCGAGCGGCCTTTGGCAGGCCGCCCATCCCACGCCGACCCTCGCCGAGCTGTACCAGCAGGTTCCGGGCTGGCGGCATCTCACGCTCGACTTCACGGCCCACCTCACATTGCTGCTGCGAGCGATGGCTGCAGGCCTCGTGGAAACGCTGCCAGCCCCCGACGCTGGTAGTGCGTGATCCGGTGGGGCCGACCGAACCCTGACGACCGTGTCTGCGAGGACGACACCACCGCGGCACTGGTCACTGCCGAGGCCGAGCAAGCCGTCACCCGCATGTCGCCGCACCCCAGCCTGGTGGTGTGGTGCGGCGGCAACGAGACAGTACTGGGCCGGCACCACTGGGGATGGAGCGACCAGATCGGCGAGCGCGGATGGGGCACGCGCTACTACCTCGACATACTGCCCGACGTACTGGCCCGTCTCGACCCGACCCGCCCGTACCTGCCCAATACCCCATGGTCCGGCGCCCTCCACACCGACCCGGCAACCGACACTCACGGCCCCACCCACCTCTGGGACCCCTGGAACGAGACGGACTACGCCCACTACCGAGACCACGACCCCTCGTTCGTCGCCGAGATGGGCTGGTGCGGGCCCGCAGCCTGGACCACTCTGGAACGGGTACTCGGCGGCGAGACCCCCGGTCCCGCCTCCCCACTGACCCGGCACCACCTGCGAGCCATCGACGGAATGCACAAGCTCACCCGCGGCCTCCAGCCGCACATACCCACACCCGCGGAAGGCGCAGACTGGCACTTCGCCACCCAACTCGTGCAAGCACGCGCCGTCGCAGCCGGGTCGTCGATCGCCGTGTTGATCCGGCGACGCTTGATCGTGCCGTTGAAGGTGAGCCGATCGACAATGGCTGTGCAAAGGCGGGGATCAGTGAAGTTCTCGGTCCACCCCCCGAACGGTGCGTTGGAGGCGACGGCGACGCTGTTCTTCTCCTCGCGCTCGGTCAGCACCTGGAACAGAGCCGAAGGGGGGCATCAGGGCTCGTCGATCAGTTCGGTCGCACGAATAACCGCGCTCAGAGCATCGGGGCGGCCTGTGCGTTGGTGAACGTCGAGACAGGTGTCGGCAAGCTTGATGACGTGTTCGTCCTGGTGGCGGACGGCCAGGGCGAATGTCTCTTCCGCTGACTGGGAGGCGGCGGGGAGCGTGTGCCGAGGTGCGGGTGCGTCCGGGGTGTAGGCCGCGGCCACGGCCGCGCTCGCGCCCCAGGCCGCGTGCAGGCTCATGACCCATTGGGCGCTGGGAATTGCGGGCAAGGTACGCAGCACAGCCATGGGTGCCGTTGCGGCGTGAACCAGCATGACGGGCGAGCCGTGCGCGTTCGGGAGGTAGTGCATGGCGGCGGCCGTCGTCAGTTCGGCCAGCAGGTCCCGGGCCGCCCCGGCGTCCGCGGCGGGTCTCAGCGCGGCCAGCGCGCTCGGCCAGCCGGTCAGGCCGGTGAGCTGGTCGAGGCGGTGGTTGATGCCCCCGGTCTGGTCGGGAACGCGCGGAACGCTCGCGAGAGCGGACGCCGCGTCGGCGGTTCCGGAAGGGGTGGCGGATGGCACCCGCTGCCAGCGCGCCGCCCAGTAGCCGAGGGCTTGGGCGAGCTCGGCCAGGCGCGGTCCGTCCTCGTGTTCCAGCAGGGCGTGGACGGCGTGGCCGGTACGGATCACCCCGTGGGTGGCACCGGCCGCGATACCGGGCAGAAGCCGCGGCCACCACGTCTCCAGTACCGCGCGCCAGGGCCGTTCGGTGATCTCTCGTTCGAAGAACGTAAGCCAGTCGCCGAGACGATGCGGGTCCCCCAGCGCTGTGCGCCATTCGGCGGCGGTGATGGGCGAGGCGCCGCGGGGGCGATCGTCCAGCCGATTCATGTAGAGGTCCAACCAGCGGTGGACCTGTCGCGCGTGTCCGCGTCTGACCATGGATTCCACTGCCATGGGACCGTGATTGGTCAGCCAGCCTTCAAATTCCGGTCCGGTCCGGTGTAGCCGTTCGTAGGCCTCGTCGAGCGTGCCGTCGTTTCCCATGTGATCTGACTGTAGCCATGCGATGACGCGCCATCATCGGTCCAGGGATCCAGACCCGCCCCTTCGCCGGACTTAGGACCTGATGTTCGGGCACGCTCTTGAGCGCCGGATACAACTCATCACGCCATCGCGGCTGACGAGGCGTTTCAGCTTGGCCCCGGACCGGCTCGACGTGGACGAGAAGACCAACAGGATCACTTGCTTCCAGCCGCTGCCGGAGACCATCGATGATCTGGCGGGCGTGGTCGTGGCCGGCAGCGCGATGCACACCCAGCGCGAGCGTGCGCGTACCTGCTCAGCCGCAATGGCACTGCATCGTTGTCACGGGGCCGGGTGCTACATCTGCGGCGCAGGCCTCATGATCGTCTCTCGATCGGCTGACGAGCCGTGTCCCAAGGGGGGACCCACCCCGAACGGACCGTAGGAAGCCGGCGATGGCACGCACCGAGCGGTCGAACGCGGGGCTGACGGGATGGGCGAGGTAGCCGTGCGGACTGCCTTCCTCCATGCGGATGTGTGTGGGCACTGCGGCCTCCGACAGTGATGTCGTGAAGGCCTCGGCCGACGAGCGCAGGTCGTCGTACTCGGCGCTGATCAAAAGCGTGGGCGGCAGACCGTGCAGATCCGCCTGCCCGGGCATGGCGTGATCCGGCACCTCGGTCGTCTCGGGACCGAGGTAGTTTCTCGTCATCTCGTCGACCGCAGAGGGAAGGCAGCGGAACTCCGGTGGCAACCGAGCTGTCTTGCGTGCCAGTTCGGCGCTCGGCGGCTGTGCATGCGCGTGCATCGTCGGGTACACCAGGACGAGCCCGGCCGGCTGCGGTTCACCGGTGTCCCGCGTGTGCAGTGCCACTCCCGCGGCCAGGTTCGCTCCTGCGCTGGCCCCGCCGAGGGCCGTCCGTTGCGGGTCCAGTCCCCGTTCCTCGAGGTGCCGGCGGGCCCAGCGCCAGGCGGCAAGTACGTCGTGATGCGGTACCGGGAAGCGGGTGCCGGGGCCGGCGAGGTGGTACGTCGCGCTGACGACGATGCAGCCCGAGGTCACGCACAGCGCCCGAGCCACGGCGTCCGCTTCCGGGACGTCGAGGTTGCCGCTGACGAAGCTGCCGCCGTGCACCCACACCACCGCACCGCCGGTGGGGGCGCCGTCCGCGGGCGCGTGGACACGCACCGGTATCCGGCCGTGCGGTCCCGCCACCTGGTCGTCATGGACGTCGGTTGCGGGTGGCAGGTATCGCTCGGGCACCGCCCAGAACCGCTCGACCTCGGCCGCCGGGTCAACCGGGCAGCCGGACGTGAACGGCCGGAACAGCGTGTCGAAATACGGATCGAAGGGCGCGACGGAGTCTGCGGGTTCGGTGTCCGTCGTCATGGCAGCGGCGCACCCGCATCGATCAGACCGGCATCGCGCAGGTCGTCCCACAACACGGATGGCAGGGGCGTCCGGGTCATGGCCGCGTTGTCCGCAACCTCGGCGGGGCTCGCTGCGCCGACGATGACGGTGGTCACGGCTGGGTGGGCAAGTGGGAAACGAAGCGCCGCGGCCCGCAGTGGCACGCCGTGGCGTTCGCAGACCGCCTGGATCCGCAGGGCCCGTGCCAGGACGTCCGCGGGGGCCGGCTTGTAGTTGTAGGGAGCGCCGGGGCGAGGATCGGCGAGCAGGCCCGAGTTGAAGACACCTGCCGCGATGACCTCGACGCCCCGGTCGGCGCACAGCGGAAGGAGACCGGACAGCGCCCCCTGTTCCAGCAGGGTGTACCGGCCTGCGATCAGGACATGGTCGAGGTCGGCGCTGCGTACCAGTTCGGCCAGCGAACGGTCGCTGTTCATCCCGGCCCCGACGGCTCCCACGACGCCTTCGTCGCGCAGCTGAAGCAGCGTGGGGACGGTCTCGGCCACGGCCTGGTCGAGATGGTCGTCAGGGTCGTGGACATGAACGATGTCAAGCCGGTCCACGCCCAGCCGTCGCAGACTGCTTTCGACGCTGCGCAGCACAGCCTCCGGATCGAACGCCGGTACCGGATCGCGGCCTTCGGCGACGTCCCAGCCCACTTTCGTGGACAGCCGGTATGTGCGTCGGTCGACGGAGCCGAGCGCCCGGCCGAGCCGTGCTTCGGACAGGCCGTTGCCGTACTTGGGGGCTGTGTCCAGCAGCTCGAAGCCCGACGCGAGCGCCGCGTGCACGGTGGCGACCGCGTCGGCGGGGTCGATGGCTGCATACAGGTCACCGATGGGGGCGCAACCGAGTCCGAGCCGGGGCAGAGCAGGTGGGCCGCCGGTCACGCCGTACGCGAGTCGCGCCACTGCTCATACTCCTCACGGCTGTCGGGGGTGAGCGGGTAGTAGTCGGACAGCCGCGCGCCGCCGTCGATCCGCAGCCTGCTGAATTCCTCCCACTGCTCGTGGTCGGAGGCGCTGGCGACGACGAGCGCGGACTTCGCCCGGGGTACGACAACGGCTCCGTCGTCGTCGGCCACGACCAGATCGCCGGGCAGGCACAGCACTCCCCCGGCCGCCACCGGCACGTCGTACGCCCAGGGGAAGAGTTCGGACTGGGAGGCGTAGTGGGGCGTGCTACCCGTGCACCAGATCGGCACACCCAGCTGGCGGACCCGGGGCGCGTCGCGGATGCATCCGTCCACGACGATGCCGGCGCCGCCCTTGCGCTTGAAATAGCGCACGAGCATGTCGCCGAAGCAGCCGGTGAAGGCGCTGCCGTAGGCCTGCACAACCAGTACGTCCCCGGGCTCGACCGCTTCCAGGACGGCCCACAGCGCGGTGCTGCGCTCGACGTACTCCTGGCCCAGTCCGCTGGCGATGTCCTCACGCTGGGGCATGAACTGGAGGGTGCGGACGCGACCGGTGACCTTCTGGCCAGGTGTCAGCGGGGCCGGTCCCTGGATGTAGGTGCGCCGGATGCCCAGCTCGTGCAGCTTGGCGCAGGCGGTGGCGGCGCTGACCTGGCTGAGTGCGCTGAGCTCCGCGCTGTCCGGATGCCCTGGTGTCTCGCCCCGGACGGGCAGGGGCCACACTGCGTCCGCAGTGTCGGCGTCAGCGGGCACGGGGGAAGCGGGCGTGTCGGTCACGAAGTTCTCCTGGATTGTTCGGTAGCGCTCTGGTGCGCGGCGCGCATTGCGTTCAGCCGCATGCCCAGCCGCAGGTGCAGTTCACATCTCGGCGGCAGAGTGATGTGCAGGGCGTTGGCGTGCACTTCGACGGAGTCGAATCGGGTGGCGGGTACGGGCAGCGCGTAGTCGCGCGGGTCGGGAACGTGTTCGTCGGCCGTGCTCTCCCACTGCGCGGTCGTGATCAGGTGTTCACCGAACGCGCCTGCTCTCACGCGGAGTCTGCGCGTGTGCGTCAGGCTCAGGTTGACCAGGTGCAGGCCGGTCGTTTCCGCCCCGAGTCGGTCGACGAGGGCGGCCACATCCGGGGGCAGCCCGGGGCGTTCGCGGTCGAGGTCGTCGTAGCGAACCCTGGCCAGGTGCAGGCCGCCGTTGTAGAGGGTCTGGGGTGCACCGGTGGTGAGCTGGGTGAGCACCTCGGTGACCACGGGGTTCAGTCGCTGCCACCGGTGCAGGTCGGTCTCTTCGGTCCCAGCGGAGTCGGCCGCGAGGAGAGCCATACGGTGGCGGACCTGGCCGAGGGCCATGCGGTGGGCCTGTTCGGGGTAGCCGGGGTTGACGCCCGCGAGGTAGGCCAACCAGGGCGGTTCGTGCCCGGCCTCCTCCTTGTCGCGGAAGGCCCGGACGGCGCTCCAGTCGTAGCCGGCGGCGTCCCGCAGGGCGTCAAGGCGGGCCTGGTCCTGTGGTTGCATGCCGAACCACCACAGCCAGGTCCAGTACGCGCTCTGGGCGGGTTCAGGATCGAACCATCCGTGGACGCCGACGCGGGTGGGCAGCAGGTTGATGGAATTCCCCGCTTCCTCCCCCAGCAGCGGCTCCCAACTGTGCCGCCTGCTGGTGTCCTGGTGGGACAGAATGCCGGTGCGGCGTTGTTCCCACACTTGATCGAGCGGGCGACGGGCCAGGTCGAGGCGGTCGAAGCCACCGCTGACCAGGCAGGCGCTGACGGCACCGACCAGTGTTGCGGCCCCGACGGAGTGCACGCCGTGTGGCCAGCTCCAGCCGTAATGGCCGCCGTACCAGCGTCCGCCGTGGTCTTCGCCGACGGTGCCCGTGGGCCCCACGTTGTCCGGCATGGCACCGCGGGCGGCGGCGCGTTCGCGCCAGGCATCGACGTATGACAGTACCCAGGCGGCGAACCGCGGATCGTGGTCGTAAAGCCAGGCGTTGGTCACCAGGGCGGTGGCCGCCAGGTTGACCACGGTGTCGCCGCGGCCGAGGCGGTCACGCATGTGGTGGCCCATGCGAACGGCGAGGTCGGGGTCGGCGAGGTCGTCCCATCTGGTGATGCCGGGCACGTCCTCCAGTGGCAGGCCGTAGGGGCGCATGCCGGGCTGGTCGGCGGCGAAGCCGTCGTCCCATTGTGGCCCGAGGCCGGGGCGTGGTCCGTCGGAGCCGTTGTGCGGGGTGCGGATGATGCGTGTCTCGGGGTCGTAGTTGCCGGCGGGGCTGTCGGGCAGATACTGCTCGGCGAAGCGCAGCGCGCGCCGCCGGAAGCGCTCGTCGGCGGGGTCGGCGGCGCAGATGCCGTAGAACATCAGGAGTGCCTCGCCCTGGTGGAACCAGTCGTAGCCGCGCTCGAACTCGTCCTTGTAGAGGCCGAGTTCGGTCAGTTGTGCGGTGACACCCTCCCAGTGCCGTTTGACGGCGGGCAGCAGGTCGTCCGCGCCGCCGAGCAGGTAGAGAGCGGGCCAGTTGAAGAATGCCTCGTAAAAGTCGTCGGCGCCGTCGCGGTCGTCGATGCGGCCGGCGAAGCGCAGGCGGCCGTCCCGGGGGTCGGTGTACCGGTCACGGAAGGCGCGCCAGGCCGTGTCGAGGTCGTCGAACAGGCGGCGTTGCAGGACGGCCCAGGTCGGGGGTGCCGTGCTCGGGGTGGTGGCGACGATCTCGGGCCTCGGACGTGACATGGGGTCGGGTTCGGTGAAGGTCATGTCAGCCCTTCGTGGCGCCGGTGGTCAGCCCGCTGATGATGTGCCGCTGCATGATCACGAAGAAGGCGAGGGCAGGCAGCACGGCGAGCAACAGGTTGGGGAAGACCACCGCGTAGTGCGTGGAGTACTTGCCGACGGCGGCGTATACCCCGGTGGTGACGGTGTAGAGGCCGCTGCCGGGGCCGAGGATGATTTGCGGGTTGGCAAAGTCGTTCCACACGTTCAGGCTGTGCAGGATTACTGCGGTGGCCACGATGGGCCGCATGAGTGGGAAGACCACGAGCCAGAAGGTGCGCAGCCGTCCCGCTCCGTCCACGGCGGCGGCCTGGTCGAGTTCCGCCGGCACGGTCCGGATGTACGCGCTGTAGAGGAACACCGACACGGGCAGCGTCAGCGTGGTCTCGAACAGGACGAATCCGGGGATCGTGCCCATCAGTCCGAGGTACTTCAGGACGTAGACGACGGGGATGAGCAACACCTGGCTGGGCACGAACGTGCCTGCCACGAACAGCAGGAGCAGCGCGGTGTGCCATCGGGTGCGGCCGCGTGCAACGACATACGAGACGGGTGCCGCGAGCAGCAGGGACAGGATATTGACGAGCACCACGAACAGGATCGTGACGCCGTACGCCTTCACCACGTCGAAGTCGGGATCGGTCAGCGCGTCGTGGAGGTGCGACAGGCTCAGCCGTGACAGCGGCACCCCGAAGGGCGATGTGCGGATGTCCTGTTCGGACTTGAAGGCGTTGACGATCAGTACCCACAGCGGCACGAGCATCACCAGCGCGCCGATGCTGAGCGTGACCGCCCGGACGGCGGTCCAGGCGCTCTGCCGGGCCCCCGTCCGCGGTGGAGCGGGTCGGACGGGCTCGTCGCAGGCCGGGATGTGCGGCCGGTCCTCGGCAGGCGGCGAAATCGCGTCGGACAACCGGACGAGAGGTCCTTGTTCGTGGCTCATGCGGCAGCTCCCGCGTCCACGCGCCGCCGCAGCAGGGTGACGGCAAGGGCGGCTATGGCGGTGATGACGGTGAGGACAACCGATTGGGCGGATCCGTAACCCAGGACGTTGTTCTGGAAGGACTCGGCGAGGATCAGATAGGCACCGGTCTGCGTGGTGCCTGCGGGGCCGCCTCCGGTCAGCGAGAGCACCAAATCGTAGGTACGCAGCAGGGACACGAGGGTGAGGACGACGTTCACGGTGACGATCGGGGCGATCATGGGCAGAGTGACGTTGCGCACGATCTGCCAGCGTCCCGCCCCGTCCAGTCGCGCGGCCTCGACGAGCGAGGCCGGGACCGTCTGGAGGCCCGCGATGTAGAGGACGAGGGTGAAGCCGAAGCCGGACCAGACGATGACGAGGATCAGGCTCGCGAGCGCCCATCCGGGCTGCGACAGGAAGGGCAGGCCCGCGTGTCCGAGCGTGTGGAGCACCGCGTTGATCGCGCCGTCGGTGGACAGCAGGGCGGACCAGAGGAAGCCGATGATCAACGCGCTGATGACGTACGGATAGAAGAAGACGGTGCGCAGGAAGGTGTTCACCCGTGAGGGGGCGGCGATCGCCAGGGCGGCCGCGAGGCCGACCAGGTTGATCGCGATGGTGCCGACGACGGCGATCAGGCCGGTGACCCAGGCAGCGTGGCGGACCTCGGGATCGTGCAGCAGCTGACGGTAGTTGTGCAGGCCGACAAGAGCCGGGTCGGCGGTGTAGCCGTCCCAGTTGGTCAGGCTGAGATAGGCCGACAGTGCGAGCGGCACGATCATCATTACGGTGAACAGCACTACGGCGGGGGTGGTCATCACCACTCCGGCCAGTCGGTCTCGCGTGCGTGCGCTGCCCAGGGGGGATCGCAGCCGCGCAGACGGACGGCGGGGCGAAGGGCCGACGTTCACTTGGGCTGCGCCTTCAGCCAGGCATCGACGTTCTTCATGGCCGTGGAGGGACTGCCGCCGGTGTAGAGACTCTGGATCTGCTTGCCCTCCTCGTCCTCGAAACCGGCGGGCATCTGGTACTCGCCACCGCCCATGATCGCCTGGTGACCGTCGGCCGCGTCGTCCAGCAGCTTCTGTACCTCGTCGGAAAGGGGGGTGAGCTGGTAGGGATAGCCGGTGCGGTAGGAGGTGTCCTGCCTGAGCTGGCTCTCGACTGCCGCCTTGTCCGTCGTCAGGAATTGCACGAGCTTGGCGTCGGCGGCCTGATGCTTGCTTCCCTTGAAAATTCGGTAGTTGGAGCCGGGGGTGACCGACAGGCTCGGGGTCGAGGGGTTCGTCATCTGGGGTGCCGCGAAGACACCGACCTCGAAGTCCTTCTTCGCAGCGTGCTCGGCGGCCACGAACCAGCAACCCATCGGGTACAGCGCGGACTTGCCCGACAGGAAGTCGGTCTCGCCGTCCGCGTACTTCGTGCCGAGGGCGTTCTTGTCGATGTACCCCTTGTCGATCCACGACTTGTACTGCGTCGCGGCCGGGCCGAGGTCCGTTGCCAGGGAGCGCTTGCCCTTGGCAGCTTGCAGGTACCAGTCCGGGTCGGAGGTGGTGAGCGTGGGGACGAACAGCTGCATGAACTGCGCCTCGGTCACCCACTCCCCCGCCGTCTGCATCGGGAGGTAGCCGGCGTTCTTGAGCTTCGCCATGTCAGCCGTCAGCTCCTTCATGGTGGTCGGCTCATCGGTGATGCCGGCCTTGGTGAAGGCTGTCTTGTTGTAGAAGATCAGCGACTGGGCCTGCTGGCCGATCGAGACGTCGTAGAGGTGACCGTCGAGCCGCTGCGCATCGGCCATGGGTGCCGACGTCGCCCACGACTGGTCCGACAGGTCGCGCAAGTAGGGCACGACCTTGTTGCTGTGCGAGCCCTCGACCACGTCGGGTGGGCTGCCTGCGGCGAGCAGTTGCGGCAGTGTGGTGTCCACGGCACCGTCCGACGATGTGGGGGCCTCGATCTCGACCTTGATGCCGGGATTGGCCTTCTCGAACGGGGCCACGAGGTCGCGCCAGTAGTTCTTGGTCAGGTTCGGTGTGATGTTGACGAGCATCCGTACGGTGCCCGTCGCTCCCCCGCTCGCGTCGCTGCCGTCCTCGGACTGGAAGCCTCCCCCGCCGCAGGCCGTGACCAGGCTGAGCGAGAGCACGGCGACGGCCGCGGTGCCGACTGCTCGGGTATGTCTCAGTCTCATGACGCGCTCCCTAAGATTCGCTTCTATCGATAGGCGATATGAACGCCTGCGTGATCCAGCTGTCAAGAGGCGGTAACGAAATTGACGCGATCATCGATAAGATGCGGATAGGTCTACACAAGGAGGCTTCATGGCAGGCGCCATCGGACAGCCGCTGACGCGGGTCCTGCTGTCCGACCAGGTGTACACACGAGTGCGCGGCCTGATCATCAGCGGAGAGCTCAAACCGGGCGATCGCCTGGTGGAGTCCGAGATCGCCCGCCAGCTCGCCGTCAGCCAGGCGCCCGTCCGGGAGGCGGTCAAGCGCCTGGTGCACGAGGGACTGGCGCAGCACGTCCCGAGGCGCGGCAGTTTCGTCGCCTCGGTGTCTCAGGACGACGCCGACGCTGCCCGCGGGGTCCGGGTGGTTATCGAGGAACTGGCGGCGCGGACCTTGGCGGAACACCCCTCCGCCACGGCACTGACCCAGCTTCACGCCCAGGTGGAACTCATGCGCGAGGCGGCCGCGGCAGGTGACGTGGGGCGGTTCCGGGACGCCGACATCGTCTTCCACCGGATGGTCTGCGTAGCGAGCAACAACCCCTTCCTGCCGAAGGTGTGGGCTGTGATGGAGCCGAGCCTGCGTGCCCTTCGTGTCGTGTCCGACCCGCTGTTCGCCGGCGACTGGAGCGAGATGGCCGAGCAGCACGCCGGCCTGCTGCGTGCGCTCGAGTCCGGCGACCCGCAGCTGGCGGCCGAGAAGTTCGCCGCTCACGCGCGAGGTGAGATCCCCGCCGGCTGAGCCGGACAGGGAAACGGCTGTGTCCCGCGACCGTGTGGTCGCGGGACACAGCCGTTTCCCTGTCCGAAGCCAGCTCCGGGACAGTCGTGGTCCGCTCTAAGGTTCACTTCACATCTAATCGATAGCGTTGCAAGTGATTGACGATGTCCTGGCGACGCCGCTAGCTTGCTCGATCATCGATAGGCGATTGGATCAATCATGAACCAGTCCAGATTGCGGCTGGCGGCGCTCGTCTCCGCCACGGTGCTCCTGTCCGCCGGGACGGCCGCCGCCGGCGCGCAGACCTCACACGGCAGGACCTACTACGTCAGTAGCTCCGGGTCGGACACCCACAGCGGTTCCGCCTCCGCTCCCTTCGAGCACATACAGAAATGCGCCGCAGTCATGACCGCCGGCGACACCTGTGAGATCGCCTCGGGCACCTACCACGAGAGCATCACCCCGGCCCACCAGGGCACCGCCCAGGCCCGAATCACGTACCGCGCGGCTCCCGGCGCGAGTGTGACCGTAGACGGCACGGACCCGGTGACCGGCTGGTCGAAGGTCACCGACGACGACCTCTCCCGGCTGAAGTCCCACGACACGACCATCGACGGTTCGCCATTCGCCTCGGCGGTCGGTGACGGTCATGTGTACCAGGCCACCGCCACGCTCAACCCCGAACTGCCGGGCAACCAGGTGTTCGTCGACGGCGCCATGAGTATCGAGGCCCAGTGGCCCTACCCTGGTGACAACCCGCTCGACCCGCACTGGGCGACGGCGGAGTCGGGCACCCAGAACAGCCTGTCCGACACCGCGCTCACCCAGCCCGAGGGCTTCTGGAAGGGAGCCCGGCTGACCGCTCGCAACTGGTTCGTGACCGAGACCGCCAAAGTCACCGCCTCCTCCGTGGGCAGCCTGACTGCCGACTCCCTGCCCAACTGCATCAGTCTCAGCCCCAATCAAAAGACGACATACGCCCTGAGCGGACGGCTGAGCCTGCTCGGCCACTCCGGGGAGTGGTTCTACGACTCCGGCGCCCACACCCTCTATGCGTGGACGAAGGACGGGGACAGCCCTGCGGAGCACACCGTCGAGGCGAAGCAGCGCGAGGTGGGATTCGACCTGTCCGGCCGCTCCTACACCTCCCTGGTCGGAATCGGGGTGCGCGGCACCACCATCAAGACGTCGGCCACCTCCACCCACGACGTGCTCGACCGGATCACGGCACGCTACGTCTCCGCCTACGACGATCTCGACCCTGACCCGAACATGGTGCAGAACCCCGACGGTTGCGCCATGCTCACCGCCGGTGAATCGACCTCGGGCATCATCCTCAACGGCACCGCCAACAGCTTCCGCAACAGCACGGTCGACTGGAGCGCGGGCAACGGCGTGGTGGTGACCGGCACGGACAACACCGTCAGCAACAACACCATCACGAACGTCGACTACCTCGGCAGCTACGCGGCCGGCATCAACGTCATCGGCTCCGATCACACGATCACCCACAACACCGTCGCCGGCGCGGGCCGCAGCGACCTCAACGTCGACAACAAGATGACGGGGCAGGCGTTCGCCGGGAACCACATCTCCTACAACGACTTCTCCGGGTACAACACCCTCGTGACCGACGGCGGCGCCATCTACGTGTGCTGCAAGGTCGACATGGCCGGCAGCGTGCTCGACCACAACCTGCTGCACGATCCCGGGCTTGCCGGCAGGGGCACGCTCGCCCCTGGCATCTACCTGGACAACAACGTCTTCAACGCGACCGTGCACAACAACGTCGCCTGGAACGGCACCAGTTACGGTGTCGTCCTGTTCAATGGGGACACCTCGTCCGGTGACAAGGTCTACAACAACACCTCGGGCACGGACAGCAGGGCCGTCAGCTTCTTCGGCGGCACCTACAGCGACATGGATATCGCCAACAACATCGGGGACACCGACGGTCCGGCCAATGTCTCCCAGACCCACAACCTCCCCTACTCCACGGACCCTCTGTTCACCGATCCCCTGAACCACGACTACTCGCTCCAGGCCGGCTCCCCCGCCCGCTCGGCAGGCGTGGTGAGGCCACCGGCAACCGACGGGTACCGTGACCGGCATCCCGACGCCGGCGCCTACCAGTACGGCGTGCCGAAGTGGGTGGGCGGCTCGACGGTGGAACGTACGACCGTGCAGGCCGAGCGGTACTCCGACAGCAGCGGGGTCGCTCGACACGACGCGGGCACCGGCAGCGTCCTGGGCAACTTCGACGGTGGTGACTGGGTCAAGTACACCGGTGTCGACTTCGGCAACGGCCGCGACTGGTTCACCGGCAGCATCGGGGACGACCCGTCCTACAGCGGGCGGCAGTTCCAGATCCGCGTGGACAGCCGCACCGGACCGGTGATCGGCACCGTGACCGTGCTGTCCACCGGAGGTTTCGACACCTACATCCCCCAGTCGGTCCCCATCACGCCGACCAAGGGAGTACACGACATCTTCCTCGTGGCTCTGGGTTCCTCACCCGGCGTGGCGAACCTTGACAGCTTCAGCTTCACCCGTCCCTCAGCGCCGGACGCGTGATCCTTCGCAACGCGGGGTGAGCGGGAGCCACGCATACTCCCGGATGACGGCCGGAACCCGATGTCTGGGTCCGGCCGTCGCACCACCTGCCCCGGTCTCGCGGTGGCTCCGTATGGTCGGATCGTGAGCAGGCTGGGGGCGGTCGGGCGAAGACCGGCGCCGGGCTCGTGGCTTCCCGGCTTGCGGCGCATACTCCGATCACCTCGCCCCCGGGCGGTGACGCCGAAGTCCTGCTCTTCGGGACTGGTCACTGCTCCTCCATGGCGGCCAGCGGAACGACGGTCCCCGCAGTGGGGTGCAGTGCGGCATACACGACAGGGGTGCAAATGTGCGTGCGCGGGAGCGGTGCTCGTCGCGAAGGGACGGCGGCGATATCGGAGAGATCTCTCCTGCCTCCGCCGCCTGCGCGCCCTCAGAGAGCCGGTTGCTGCTGGTCGCCGCCTACTGGCGCACCTATTGCACGGATCGAACGGAACTGCCTCGCCGGGCCAGTATGGTGCCGGTCCAAGCGGCGGAGTGGGCAGCAGTTGCCCGTTGTGCCCCCTCGGTCAGAGCCGCCGTGAGACTTCTTGGGCCGCTTGGCGGACCGCAAGGGCGAACTCCCCTAGTTGCTCCTCGGTGACGAGGAAGGCAGACGACGTCGAAGTCGGGCGCGAGCCCGGCCGGACGGCGCGTCTGCGGCGGCGAGTTGATGGGCGAGGGTTCCTCCGAGGCCGCCGGCTCCTTCGACTGCGAAGCGTCGCTCGGGCCACTGCTCGCTCCAGCGCATGAGCTGGCCGAAGGTTCCGGCGTTCACGACGAACCGACGCTGGCCGATCTTGTGGCCTACGGCGTCGATCGCGACGGCGGTGTGAGAGGACTTGCGAAGGTCGAGCCCGATCGTGATCACGCACGTCCTGACCTGGTACTCGAAGCGGCAGAAGTGTGCGGTGGGCACCCTGACCTGACTTGAAGTTGCGGTCTCACACGTTCATGCCTCTGTCGAGCCACACCGCGCGGGCGCCCGTCGGCGGCGGCACGCTAATCATGAGCCAGCCCCGCGGGGCGGCATGGGGCAACGCGAGCCCGTGCCGACCGGCACCTTGCACGCTACGGCTGCAGACCTGGCGTCTGAGGTCGATTCAACAAGTCAGGGGCACGGCCACCAGCCTTCCCCAGGTCGGGAGGCGCCACCAACCACGATCACCCCTTGACCAAAGGCACCCCTTTCACGTCCCGCCTTCCTTACCTTTGCTGCTCCCCCACGCCAGCGGGAGCCGGGGCGGGCCCAGGCCCGGGAACAGGGTCGAAGGGGCGCCGGGTTCCCGAACGGCGAGGGCGGGATCGGGTCAGGGGCGTCGGGTTCCGGCCGTGGTGATCCAGTCGATGACGGCCTGGACGGTGGGGTAGTCCAGCTGTGCCAGCCGGACGACGGCTTGCACGGCGGGCGGGTCCATCGGCACGCACGCCGCGTCCAGCGCGCAGTACAGCAGGACCTGGTGTGCCTGGGTCGCCGACAGGGGCCCGCCGTGGTTCATCTCGGTCCGGAACACCTGGGCGATGGGCAGGGGTGGAGTTGTGTCCATGTTCCTTGGTCATGAGCGGGATCGAATGGGACAGGTCGAAGAACAAGCGGGCAAAGGCGCCGAGCAATCGGGGCGGTCGAAGGCGGGCGGGGGCGGGCAGATCATCGTCGGTGCAGGCGGGATCGGGGCGGGCGGGTCATGGTCGGTGCGGGCGGGTCGTGGTCGAGGCGGGTCGGGCGCCGGGGGCGGAAGCGGGCGTGCGGGGCGTGGAGGGGGCGGGTGTCTCGTGCGGGCGCCGAACGCGGGGGCTGGGCGCCGAAGTTGGGTGTGGGTTCTGGTTGGGGGTGGTGGTCAGGGTTGGCGGGCGAGGTGTTCGAGGGTGTCGAGCAGTGCCTGGCCGTGGTGGTCTGCTCCCGGCCGGGCATGGTCGGCGAGTTCGAGTTCGTGGCGCAGTGTGTGCCAGAACGCCTCGGTCAGGGAGTGCTCGTACCAGTCACCGACCGTCCCGGAGCCCGGCGCGCGCCGCAGGGCGTGGGCGCGGGCGGTGAAGGAGCAGCCGGCGAGTCCACCGCCGGTGCCCGGGGTGGGGGGTGTGGCGGCTTCCTGGGTGATCGCCTGGTCCAGTGCCTGGTCGATGAGGTGACCGGTGGGGCGCCGGCCGGTGGAGAAGGCGATGAGGCGGTGGGTGGTGGTGTCCAGCACGATCGCGGCCCACCAGACGGCGAGGGGCTGACCGGCGGCGGGGAGGTGATCGGGGGCGCGGCGGTGGTCGGGGGCGTAGCCGTGATCGGGGGTGTGGGGGTGGTGGGGGGTGTAGCCGTGATCGGGGGTGTGGGGGTGGTGGGGGGTGTGGACGTCGATGATCCAGCGCCGGCCCCCCACCCCGCCGACCGGCCCGATGCCCGGTCCGGGGCTGTGGTAGCCGAGGCGTCCGGAACGGCCGCGCAGGCCCGCCTGGCCCATCAGGCGTTCCACGGTCTGGTGGCTGACGTTGATGCCGTAGCGGTGACCGAGTTCCTGCCGGATACGGCGGTATCCGAAGACGGCCCCCGAGGAACGGTGGATGTCGCGGATGATCCGGCTCAGCCAGGCTTGCCGCAGCGAGCGGGCCGAGGGAGTGCGTTCCCGCCAGGCGTAGTAGCCGGACTCGGAGACCCCCAGCAGACGGATCGTCATCCGGGCGGTGAAACCCTCCTGGGCCATCTCCGCGATCATCTCGTAGCGTCTTTTGGGGGCACCACTTCTTTCATCAGGTCGATCAGATGCCGGCAGGCCGCGACCTCACCCTCCAGCATCTCGATACGGGCGCGGGCCTGCATCAGCTCGGACTGCGAGATACAGGTGCGGTGCCAGCGGTAGACGGTCTGCTGCGGCAGCCCGAGCTGCACCGCCACATCCCTGACCGAGCGCCCCTGAAAAAGGAGCTGCAGAGCCTGATTGCGCACATTGGGCGGATGAGAACTGCTCACCGGACCTCACACAGGAAAAGAAACAAACCACGCCCCGCGTACACCCGCCCTGCCCCACCGGGCCGTGCGGCGAAACACCACAGCGCCAACAGAACGAGCAACAGGCCGAAAGCGAGAACGGACAGGGGCGGGGTGGGGGCAGGATGCCGGAACGGAAGACAGAGGAGGGGGTGTTCCCCTCCTCCGGGGGGGCTCAGGGCTGCGGTGGGAGTCCGCAGCCCTGAGCGCTTGAAGAGGGCCGTCAGCGCACGTGGCGGTGCATCGTGACGTGCGGGGCGAAATCGGCCAGCGGATCCGCACCGGTCGCCCTGGGCGCCCGGGCCATCTCACCGTCCAGAACGGCCTTGACCCGACGCGCGAGCGCGTCCGCCTGCCGGGTCACCTCACCCACCGGCACACGCGAATCCTTCAGCGCCTCCACCTGGTCCTCGATGGCGGCCAGTTCACGACGCGCGGCACTACCCAAAGTGAACGCCCTCGGTGTGGCCACCACGAACTGGTAGGCCGCGGAGAACGTCTGACACCCCGAGCAGTGCTCATTGACGGCCTGACTGAGATTGGTCGCATTGATCAGCCGCGCATTGCTGCCCGCGGTCGTCACGATCTGAAACGACAGAGCGATCGACCGGCACGGCGCATGGACCGAACAGCCCACCGACTGCGCAACAGCCCGGTTGTAGGCGGTCACCGCGACCGACGGCCCGTACTCGTGAATCCGAAACGACTCATCGAACTGATTCACCCGCGTCCGATCCGCACGCGACTGCGCCAGATCCACAGCGATCGCCGCACCACCCGAAGACCGGCCCGCCACCGGACCCGCCGCCGCCGTACCCGTGGCCGCCACGAGAGACAACGTCGCACTCGCCGCAACCCCCAAACCCAGACCGACAGCCGACCGCGAACGACGCCGCGGAGAAGGCTTGCGATGATTCATGACAATTTTCCTCCTGCCATAAAGGCGGTAGAGCAGACGCCGGAACAAGGCCAAAAGGCCCCACACGACGCCCACACCTGAACTGACCCGCATGAGAGTGAAGACAAGAGCCGGACAAACCACCCCCGCCCGCCGGAACGACCAGGACGACCGAGGAACACAAAGACCGGATGACCGAGGTGACCGGGGTGACCGGGGTGACCGGGGTGACCGGGGTGACCGGGGAACGCAGTAACCGGATGGATGGGGTGACCGGGTAGCGGGGTGGATGGATGGGCGAACACGAGAAGTGGCGGGTTGGAGGGGGTGTTGGTCGTGGTGGGCGGTGGGGCCGGGTGTTGGCTGGGGTGCGCTGCGCGTGGGCGGGTGTCAGGTGCCGCCGGAACCCGGCGGCCCGGGCAGCGACGGTGACGTGCCCGAGGGTGAGGGTGAACGTGTGGGCGAGGTGGAGACGGACGGTGAGGGTGAGGGTGAGCCGGTGGGGGGTGTGCCGGTCGTCGTGGGTGTCGGGCTGCCCCCCGACGGATCCGGCGTGGGGTGGGTACGCGTAGGAGACGCGTCCGGCGTCGGGGAGGCGGTGGCCGGACTCGAGGAGGCCGGGACAGCACTGGAGGCGGCAGGCGGGGTCACGGGGGTCGGCCGGTGGGACGGTGGGAGGGCGGGTTGGCGGGTCGGGTGTGAGGGGGTGGGTGAGGGGCTGGTCGTGGAGGCGGTCGGTTGGGGGTGTGGGGCGGGCACACCGGGCTGCAGCACCGGGGTGACGGGCGCGGCCGCCGGGAGTGGTTTCGGTGTCAGCCCCCGCACCCACGCCGCCCCCAGCACCGCACCCACGGCCACTACCGCGCCCGCCACGGCCAGCCGCATCACCGGCCGGCCCTCGGTGGCCCGCACGCCCGCACGCCACACCCGCACCACGATCCGGCCCGCCAGATAACAGCCGCCCGCCATCGGACACAACAGCATCAACGTGCCGAGAACACCTACCAGCCCCGCCCACACCTGCAGGGAGGCGAACGCCTCGAGGGTGCCCGACACCTGCGCGGCCAGTGCCCGCCCCGCGGTCACCAGCAGCCGGGGAAGGTTCCACAGCACATAGCCGACCTCGGCCAGCAGCAGCGGCACCATGACCGCCACCCACACCGTCACCACGATCCGCGCCGACCGCTTCAACCCCAGCACCGCGGCCGCCTCCCGCCGCCGCCCCGGCAACAGGCCCATCAAAATCGGCTTGACCTTGCCGAACAGATCCGGCACACCCGCCAGATCACCCAGAATGTAATAACCGTCCAACCGCACCAGCGGCATCAACTGCTCCAGCACCTCGAAATGCGCCAGATACACCGCCGCCAAAAACAACGGCTGACCCGTCACCAGATACAGGCCCGTCAGCACCAGCATGAAAACGACATTGAAATACACACCCCCCAGCCCCGTCCGCAGCCGGCCCGCCCTCCCCACCCGGTACACATCGGTGACATCCGTATACATCGACGGCCAGATCAAGAAAATCCCGCAACCGATCTTCCCCGGCACCGCCCCACTGTAATGACACCCCGACGCATGCCCGAACTCATGAAACACCAACGACACCACAGTCAGCACAAACAGCAACAGCATCCACAACGGCTGCTCCAACACCTCCAACAACGCCGTGATCCCCCCATGCACCCCGAACAACCAGCCATCCATCACCACCGCCGACGCCAGCACCAACACCACGACCAGCGGCGCATGCAACCACCCCAACACCCCCGCAATACGCGCCACCTGCCGCTCACCGAAAACCACCCGGTGACCCTTCAACGCCAACAACAAATCCGACCGCGGAACCGAACCCCCGCCCCCACCGGACGGGACCGTCACCCCCAACGGAGTCAACTTCCGCTCCACCAAAAACACCACATCCTCAGCCGACACCTCCTGCCCATACCGGCCACTCACCCGATGAGAAATCGCCTCCGCATCCCGCACACCATCAACAGACCCCACCACCAAATACAAAAGCCGCGACACCTGAATAACCTGACCATCCCCCCTCCGCAACAAAAACTTCCGCACCACAGAACCCGACCCCTGATACTCCCCCAACAACTCCAAACCCCCACACAAACGCGGAACCACCCCCACCCCCACACCCGACACCACAGCCGAACCCAACGGCACCGTCGAAACCACACCCGAAGACGAGACCCCGACAGAATGCGAAAACGAGGCTGAGCGCCCCGCCGCGGCCGCACCCAGCGGCACAGTTGAGGACACGCCAGAATCCGAGGAACCGGCAGGACGCAAAGGCCTGCCGCCGCCCCCGACAACCGCCGAACCCGCCGGCCCCAGCCCCTCCCCCGCATCCGCCGCGCCGATTGCATGCGTCGGACCCGTCGAAGACGCCGAATACCCCGGGTGCACGGCAGGCCCCGGATACACCTGATGACCCGGAACCGCCACGCCTCCCAGATGTCCCGGATACGCGGAAGCCTCGGAGTAGGTCTGATGCGTGGCAGACGTCGCGTCCCCCACGTTGATCGGGCGCCCCGCATCCACCGAAGGCGCCGAGGACCCCCCATGCATGGCGACTGCCCAGTCCGTACAGGGCATTGGATGTCCCGGACCCACCGAAAACGCCAAGGGCCCCGAGGACGCCGGGTGTGCAGGGTCCACCGCAGGCGCCGCGTGTGCCGGGTGTGCTGCATGTGCAGCCTCCGCCGGATCCGCCAAAGGCGCCGGGCGCGTACGGCCCCCCGAACGCGTCGGGTACGCCACCTGCGCCGGAACCGTCCCGCCCGCCCCGCCCGCCGGGCCTGCCTGGTGCGGGGCGGACGGCGGGTACGCAGGGTGTGTTCCGTTCGACGACGGTCCTGCCTGGGTTCCGGGCGTCACACGCGCCGCGCCCGCCGAGGACGCCGACGACCCGGCCGTACCCGAACCACCACCGACAGCGTCCTGGCGCACCGTCAACCGGTCCCAGATGCGGGCAGGCTGACGGTGCTGCCCACCACGGCCACGGTTTCCATCGGACGCCGACATTCACTACTCCCAAACGCAAAAGAGGAAAGGCGACACACCCCCGCCAACACGACCGCCCCTCGACCGGCACGCCTGCCCCGACCGAAACGGCCGACGTGGCTGCCACCACCAACAGGACTGCCGAACAGCCGGACTGCCGGGGCCACCCGAGCCAACGCGACTGCTGGACTGCCGGGGCTGCTGCAGCCGTCAGGCTGTCAAAGCCGACCTGATAAGGGGAAAGGGGCCACACCCGAGGCGAAGGGGCCACGTTCTGGGGCCCACGACCCGGCGGTGCACCGCCTGTCACGCGGCAACCGCACCACACAACAAACAGAACGGACACAACAGGCAACCCGAGCACGAAGCTCAGAGCGGGCAGGGGCAGGGAGGTGAGGGCGGGCGCGGAAGACGATGAAGGCACAGGGTGGTTGGGGCGGCGTCAGGCTCAACGCCGTCCCGCCGCCACACGAAATCCCTGCCCACAACCGGCCCCCGCCCCCGGCAGCAGGAGCTACCGGGGGCCCGGCACGGCGGGCGTACCGGCTACACGGCATCACCGCAACCGGCACACCACACCGCACACGGCCTGCATCACACACACCCACAAGCCAGACGCGCAGCCGACGATCCCAACAAGACACACGACCGGCAACCACAAGGCGCGCAGCCCGCAAACAACACAGGCACGACACAAACCGCAAACCCACAACCCCAAACCCGGAACCCGCGCCAGGCGGACCACCGGCCGCAAGCCGGCGACGCCCGCATCAGGCAGGACACAAACCCACATCCCAACCTCACACCAGGCGGAGCAGGGATCCAGGACCCCATCCCAACACCAGGCACAGCACGAGGGTTCTGCAAAGAACGGGGTCCACAACCGGCTTCCGCACCGGGAGACAATCAGAACCAGGTCCACGGTGGACGGAGTCCAACACCGGCTTCCGCAGCGCAAGACGTCCAGGACCGGACTCCGCAACCGCAGAAGTCCAGGACCGCATCACACCGCAGACGGCAATCAGACCCGCACCTCCCGCGAGCGGGGGTCAGGGCCGGGCACCGCCGACGGGGGCGGGTGCAGGACCGCATCCCACCGCAGACGGTCTGGGCCCGGGTACCACCGCAGGCGGTCAGGGCCGCGTCCCACAACGGGCGGACATACGGCCCAGAACGGCCGGCGGGGGCGGGTGCAGGGCCGCGTTCCGCTGCATGAGCGGCCCTGCACCACCGGGTCCTACTGCTGCACGCTGATGGCCTGCGAGGCCTCGGACTGCGCGACCGCGTACGGCGAGCACGAGTTGACCGCCGCGGACTCGTTGTGCGCGTCCACGTGAGCGACCTTCTTCGTGATGTTGGTCATCTTGGTGAAGTTGAACGAGAACTTCCCCAACGCCTCCCGCCCGGGCAGCAGCTCCGCGGTCTCGGCCTCAAGCTGGTCCATGTTCATGGGTAAAACACCTTTCATCCTGTCAAGGAACGGTCGAACAGAACGGACACCGAGCCCAGAGGACCCGGGGAAGTCGAACCCCCGGACCGCCCGCCCTGGCCCCGTCCTGCACCTGCGGCACGAACAGCCGGCCGGCGGTGAACCACACACCCGCCACACCACCCGCACCGCACCAGCATCCGAACGAACGAGGACCCACCACCCCGCAGCCGGGTCATGCGGGAACCCGGCTGCGGAGCAGCGGAAACGGCGGACCCACCGGCACCAGCGCCGACAGGCCATGACCAAACCCCGCCGTCCAAACACTCCGAACAATTTGTCCGGAGGTCCTGGACGGTAGCCGAACCCCACACAGAAACGCAAACCCCCCAAACCCGACAAGCGTTCAAAAACGCACAACCGTTCACCCCACCCACCAACCCAACCCTCAACCACCACCCCAAGCGCACCCCCACCAGACCCCACTCGCCCCAGCCCGATGAGGCATCAAATACCGCAACCAGCAGGGTCATTGACGCCGTGTCGCCCTCGTCCCCTGCTCGATGTAATCCAGGGAATGCCGGACATTCACGGGCTGCTGCGGGCGTCCTTCGGATTCGACATCGAACGGAGGGAGTGCGGTGACGGCTTTGAGACTTGCCTCGGGCGCGCCGCTGGAGCTGATCGCAGGGAACTTCTCCGGCCGGGCGTACTTCCTGTGCGCGCCGAGGAAGACGCCCGCCCCACAGTGGTGTTGGCGAACCCCCAAGGGGCAGGCGGGCTGATTCCCGACGATCTGGCGAGCGCACTGAAGATCATCATCGGCCTGAAGTGGCAGGCCTGTCTCGGCTTCTCCGGCGGAGGCGATCTGGAAGTCATGCAGGCTTCCGCCCAGCATCTTGAGAGGCATCCGGACAGAACCCATCCGGAGATCGCCGAAGAGCGCGCTCACGTAACTGCGGCTCTGGGGCGCTGAGTTCATGTCAGAACATCAGACCATGATCCACCGGGAAGTGATCTTTGATGACGGCGCAGCAGGACCTGCACAATCACGACATGACCAATACTGTCGTGGCAGCCTGGCACAAGATCCTGACCGCTGCGGGCGAACCTCGCCGGCCGGAAGAATCGCCGCTCTTCGCTCCGTTTGCCGAGCTGGTACTGGTGGCGCATGCCGGGCCGCTGCTTCGTCAGCTCTACCCCTGGACCGGTATGTGGGAGCTGCACTTCAGCAGGTGCACGGAGATGCGCCACACCTGGGACATTCCCTACATCGGCACGCTGAGGGACGGCCGGTACTACGTTGAAGGGCCGAGCCGGACCAGCCCGCGGATCGCCGAGACGGACAGCGCACAAGCTGCAGTAGCGATGGTGATCGATCGCCGGCCACCGCACTGCGGCCCGGCCTTCATCGGCAATGCAGAGGAACTGGGCGCCTACGAGAGGGCACAGGGCAACAGGTAGAGATGGCCAGTCGACTTCGCGGAAGCAGATCCATAAGCGGCTTTGAAGACGGGGCCTACAACGCGGGCACCCTGATGCGGGTGGCCCTCGCCCTCCAATCCAGTCGACATGGACGACTTCAGCTTCCCCTGTGACCGCACCACCTTCTACATCACTGATGCCGGAGGACATGCCCCCCACCACTCCCGACTGCAGAGCGCGAGGATCAACTTCGCCGCCCTGCATCAAGGTACTGACCGACTGGGCGCGTGACCGCCGGCCGGAACGGCGCACGCGCTGCCGTCCCGGCCGGGGAGCTTCAGCCGATGCGCACTCCCGCGCCGCTGACACGCACGCGCGTATCACCCGCCCGTAGCGTCACCGTGAGCTCGCCGGGACGGCCGAGGTCCTCGCCCTGGCGCAACGTGAGCACGGCATCCTCCGCAACCAGGCCGAGTTGCCGGGCGTAGGCGCCGAACGCGGCGGCCGCGGCGCCGGTCGCGGGGTCCTCCACGACGCCGCCCACGGGGAAGGGGTCACGGACATGGAAGACGGTCGCCGACTCGCGCCACACCAACTGCAGCGTCGTCAGGTCCAGTCGGTGCATCAGGGCTTCCAGGCGCGCGAAGTCGTAATCCAGATCCGCCAGGCGCGCGCGGGTCGCCGCGGCAAGGACGAGATGGCGGGCACCGGCGAAAGCGATACGGGGCGTAAAGGCCGCATCGAGATCGGCGGACGGCCAGCCGAGTGCGGCGAGTGCCTCGTCCAGATCGGCGTCAGCGATCTCTTCGACGTGCGGCTCGACGCTGGTCAACGTGGCCCGGAACGTCCCGCCCTCTTCCACCACATCCACCGGCACAGTGCCCGCGCGCGTCGCGAACACCAGCCGGCCCGGACCGATCCGCTCGGCAAGCGCGACCGCAGTTGCGACGGTGGCGTGCCCGCAGAACGGGACCTCGGCCTTGGGACTGAAATAGCGGATGCCGTACGCCCGCCCTGCCTCGCCGTCCAATCCCTCCGGAGGCGCGGTCAGGAACGCGGACTCCGAGTATCCCAGCTCCGCGGCGATGGCCAGCATGTCACCGTCGTCGAGGGCACCGGCGTCCAGGACGACACCGGCGGGGTTACCACCCTCGGGGACACCGGAGAAGGCGGTGTAACGCAGAACCTCGGGCCGCTGCACATTCATCGTCATGCCCCGGCAACACGAACCGGCATCGCCGCCATTCCCGAACGGTGAAGCCCGCGCCGCCGAGAACTCCCCCGCTCACCGACGGCGCCATCGCCGTCGTCCTGATCACCTACCAGGCTGAACTCGCCGAGACTCGACCGGAAACCGCTGCCTCTGACCCCTACGCGCCGTCACCGCCCTCAAAGCGCATGTCTTCGTGCCCTCAGCCCCGTGGACCCCACGGCAAGCCCTCTCTCGGATCGGCACAGCCGTGCCCGGTCCAGGCCAGGTGGAACCCAACGTGGCCCTCGCCGCCGAACACTGGAACACCCAGTCAGGCCGTGGGAGACCCTCGACCGGAACATCGAAAACCGACTCGGCCCACTGTGCACGGCCCCGAATCGGTGGCCGATCAACGCCCGACCGCGCCGCCAGGGAGTGCCCGGCCCCATCAGGGGCAAGCGCTAGGCACCGGAGTGCATCACCCAACGCGAGATCGAAGGGATCCTCACCATGTTGTCCATAGTCTCGGCGGTCCTGTTCTTCATCGCCTTCCTGATCAACGCAGCTGACATCTCGACCAACGACACGTTCACCTCAACGAACATCATGCTCATCGGCCTCACCGTGTTGGCGCTGCACCTCGCAGGGCTGGGCAGCGGCTGGCGAGTCCGGGGCCGCAGACGTTGAAGACCGCTACCCGGCACTCGTCGGGAGGCCGTCAACACACGGCAGTCCCTGGGCGGATGAGCGTGCGCGCATAAGTGATCCAGCCCGACACGACCGAGAGGGGTCACCGATCGGCGACCGGCTGCGCCTCCTCGATTGGTCTGTCGGGGCCGGCAGATGAGGGGACAGGCGACGCTGGTGAAGGTCAGAAGCCGGCTACGCTCGAAGCCCCGGTGCAGGCGGCGCCGGCCATTGAGCCAGTACATGGTGCGTCTGCACGGAATTCGCCAGGAATGAATCACAGGCTCCGCAATCACCGTATGACCCGAGGCGTCATCAGCGCGCTCCTGGTCAAAAGGGATGGCCAGGGGCTTCTCTGCCGCATGCGGCAGCGTTGGCCGCCGGCCACTACATGGCCAAGGTGTGGCCTCAGGACGGATCGCAGCGCAGCGTGCGAAGGACCGGCACAGATCCAGCGTGGGAGCTGCGGCGCAACTCTTCACTTGTCCAGTGAAGCTACGTAGGGGGCGAGCTTGGCAGGGCTCACCACCCACATGACACGTTCGATGCCTCGCTCCGACACATCGGCGGTCAGCAGAGCCACCGGGTCTCCGTGTGCTGTAACCAGGGCGGCCGGCCTACCGTTGGCTTCGACCCAGCGGATTTCCGTCTCGGGCCAGAACCGCGGAGCATAGGCAACGAGGGTCTTCGAGACGTGCGGACGTCCGACAACCGGAATCTTGGATGCCCCGCGCTTTCCAGCGCTGTCGGCATAGCTGACCACGTCAGCCGTAAGAAGTTCTTCGAGCGCCGACAGGTCACCTGTACGCGCCGCGCCGACGAACGCCTCCAGCAGCCGTCGGTGGACGTTGGAACTGACGGGTTCCCTGCGTTCGGCCGACAGACGCTTGCGGGCCCGGCTGACCGACTGGCGCGCATTGGCCTCGCTGGTCTCGAGGATGTCCGCGATCTGCTGGTACGGATAGTCAAAGGCCTCCCTCAGGACGTAAGCGGCCCGTTCCGCGGGCTTCAGCTTCTCCAGAAGGAAGAGAACCGCCATGTCGAGGACCTCGGCCCGTTCCGCTCCCAGCTGGGGGTCCGCCCTGGTGTCCACCGGTTCTGGAAGCCACGGCCCTGTGTAGGACTCCCGCCGCACTCTGGCGGACTGGGCACAGTTGATCGCCAGGCGCGTGGTGACCGTGGCCAGGAACGCCGCCGGTTCCTGGACGACGGCACGATCAGTTTTCTGCCAGCGCAGCCACGCGTCCTGGACGATGTCCTCGGCCTCCGCGGCACTGCCGAGCACGCGATAGGCGATGCCGAAGAGTCGGGGACGCGCCGCCATGAAATCCCTCGTCGCCTGGTCAAGGGAGTCTGAGTCGTCACTGGCGCGCATACGTTGCCTCCAGGTCTCAAATCCACACTACAAGCCGTCGATGCAGCGCGCGCCGCGATGTGCAGGTGGTCCCCCCCCTCCTTGCATACGGCTGCCCCGAACAGGTGGTGTGTCCGGCCCCTCGGCAGGGCCAGCAGCCCAAGCGCACAACGATCCGCGGCACTGGATGAGGCGTCCGCGCTCCCAGGCAGGACCACGACTCCGTCAAAGCCGGGGCAGATTTGTCGCGGGCCCATGACCCACCCGGCAGTGAAACAACAGGCAGCGGCATATGGGAGCGGTTTTCCGACTCCACCGAATACAGGTCAATAAACGAAAGCAATTCACCCGGCGAGAGTCATTGAATTCATTCGCACGCACAGCCCGGACCGGCAGCTTCGCCACGAGGAGAAAATTCGCCTGGACGAGTGTTTCAAAAAGGACCGGAATCCACTGCCTCGCACTCACCGGGAAAGGTCGCTGAGCTGCCCCTTTCCGCACATCTCCGAATCCCTGCAGCCCGTACTTGCTGCGCCTGATGTCCTATCAGCTTCTGCCGTGACGTGTGGAATTCGGGGTAGCGTCTGACGCAGCAGCAGGGAAATGATCGAATCCCTGCTGTCCGAAAGGAGAGTACGTGAAGACCATTGCTAGGGCTGTGGCAGTCGCGCTGATGACAGCCGGAGCCGTTGCCGTGCCCCTGACGGCAGAAGCCAGCGCCACCCCGCTGCCGGGATCGGTTTCCGCGGCGCCCGCCCTCTCCGCCCTCCACCGAGGCGAGAGCGCACGCACCCACCACCCGTCCCAGTACCGCAACAACGGGGACCTGCGCCGCTACCGCGGCATCGACCTGCGTCGATACCGAGGCCACGACCGCGACTACTGGCGCTGGGACAGGTACCGGAACCGCTGCGACCGGCACTCGGGCTGGGACCTGGGCGGCTACGGCGGCTACGGCGGCTACGGCGGCTACGGCGGCTACGGCGGCTACAGCCAGTACTCCTACGGCTGGGACTGCTGCCGCTACTGACCCAACAGCACATCCACCATCCATGAAGCCGCGTCGCCCGCCGTCGAATTCCGCAGACGGCGGGCGACGCGTATTTCGCCCCCCACAAAAGCAGAAGGCGGGCTCCGAGCCCGCCGCCCCCTCCGCCTCCACCCGAAAGTCCCGGACCGCAGCCGGCACTCAATCGTCGCCGGACAGCCTATAGACCGTCAAAACCTCGCCGTCGACCGTCACACGCGCATCCGCATGCCCCGCCCGCAGACGCGGAATAGCCTGACCCACGGCACGCAACTCCCTCTCGGTGAGAACAACCGAAGCCGCCTTCACCATATCGAGTAGCGCCTGTTCCAGCATGCCTGGATGCCCGTTCTCGGACAGCAAAATCACCGGCTCACCCGTACTGGCGCGAACGACAGCAGTCACCGAGGCACCCTGCACAACGAGCATCCGCCGCCCCTCTTCCCGGCTCGGACAACCAACCCGCCGATCCTGACACGCCCACACAAAACCCCCGCGCTCCCGCACACCCCTGGGCGTGTTGGCACCCACCAACCGAGAAAAACCCCGAAAACCAGGACACACGCCCGGCGCCGGTGCAGCGCCAACGGCCCAGGGCCCGGCGACCCTGCCCAACTTCTGCCCGTTCCCGCGCCGTTCTCGGCCTGTCGGCCCCTTCACCGGCTACAGCGGCAGGCGCCCGCGAACACACCACTCCCCCGGCCGGCAGGCGCCACCGACGAGTTCGCCCACGCGCCCTCTCCGAGAGGCTGCTGCCATTCGGCCCCGCTCGTCTGCGGATGACCCAGTCAGGCGACCGTCCGGCACGACGACGGTGCGATACGGGGGCGGCCGCAGGCGCGGAGCCCGCACCGCCGCGGCCCAGGTGACGCATCCCTCACGAGCCCAGACCGGCCCAGGACTGGACCGGCCCCCTCACCCGGGACGATCGTGGGCACCATGAACGATCACCACGCGGCGCCCGTCGATCCCGCCGGCTTCTCAAAGGACGCCCCTGCGCTCCGCACCTCCCGCAGCACCGGGTCGCCGGGGCCGGACCAAGCCACGGGTGCCGGCCCGGTCACCTGTGAGGTGACCTCGGGTGAGGAGGAGGTCCGAGAAGTCCGCCGTTTCTGGCAGCGGCTCGGCCTTCCCGGCCTGGTCGACGTCCACACGCACTTCATGCCCGAACGTGTCCTGCACAAGGTCTGGGACTACTTCGACGCGCAAGGACCCCTGACCGGCGGGCTAGCATGGCCGATCACCTACCGCACTCAGGAAGCCGAACGCGCTGCCCTACTACGGCAATTCGGCCTCCGAGCCTTCACTGCCATGCTCTACCCGCACAAGCCCGGAATGGCCCAGTGGCTGAACGGATGGGCCGCCGAGTTCGCCCGACGAACCCCCGGGGTCCTGCACACCGCCACTCTCTTCGCCGAACCCGGCGTCGACACCTACGTCCGCGAAGCCCTCGACGCAGGCGCCCGCGTATTCAAAGCACACGTACAGGTCGGAGGCTACGACCCGGCCGACGAGCTTCTCGACCAGGCCTGGGGAACACTGGCGGAGGCCGAAGTCCCCGTCGTGATCCATTGCGGCTCCGGGCCCGCACCCGGAACACACACCGGCACCGGGCCGATCGCACGCGTGCTCGCCCGGCACCCGCGGCTACGGCTGATCATCGCGCACCTCGGCATGCCCGAATACGAGGAGTTCCTCGACCTCGCCGAACGCTACGAACAGGTACGGCTCGACACGACGATGGTGTTCACCGACTTCACCGAGGCGTTCATGCCGTTTCCCCGCCGGGCCCTGCCCCGCCTCGCCCAACTCGGCGACCGCATCCTGCTCGGCACCGACTTCCCGAACATCCCCTACTCCTACCCGCACCAACTCCACGCCCTGGAACGCCTCGACCTCGGACCCGCATGGCTGCGAGCGGTATGCCACGACAACGCCACCACCCTGTTCGGCCTATGAGAGCCGAACACACTGTGCCCGAAGGCCGCGGGCGGGCACCCATGGCACCGGCCACGCGCTGCGACAAGTTCACCGTCCGCTACGAAGCGACCGTACTGATTGCAGCTCTTCACGAATGGCTTTGATCGGAGGTGGCCTTCCTGCCCTCGTTCACCAGTCCCGGCAGGCGGTCAGCTCCTCCGCATCCGCGTCCGGGAACCCGTATGCCGACGCGACGAAACAAAACTCGTCACAGATCCACTCACGCGCAACTGTCTCGATTTCGCTCCCCGCCGCCACGAACTCCCTGTCCAGCAGGTTGAACTCCTCCGTCGCAGCTTTGGTGAGCGCATACAAGGTCTCCAGATCCGACGGCTGATCAGCCTCAATTCGCTCGCACAGCCGCAGCAGGATCGCCTTCCCCTGGTCGACCACGTGATCAGGGAAGTAGGAATCGTCGTACATCAGTCGCAGGAACACGTGTCTCGCTACCTGCTGGTTTGTGATCGCCATGGCATTCCCCTGTCTCGATCCCCGCGAAGAGCTGATGCGCCGATCATGCACAGCACCACTGACAACGACGCCACCCATGTGCGCCAGACCCCACGCGACCAGGACGTTCACAACAGGCCCTGGCTGGGCGACTCACCGGGAACACCGTCGTCTCCCGGGACGACTGGCAGCTCTACCCCTGATCACCACCAAACGGGTGAGCCGGTACACCCCCGAGTTCATCCGTCACCCGAGGCAACCGCTCGACCCCACGGGCCGCCGGCTGCGGCAACCCCGCCCGGCCGGGAGCCTGCGAAAGGGGCTGCGGCACCCTCAGCTGCCAACCCCGGTCCCGACAGCCACTGTTGCTTGCCACACGGCCCCGAGAAATGACGGCCTGCTCGTGCCCGGCACCGCGAGACACGACGGCTACGGCCGCATGGCACGCCAGCGCCGACCGCAAAGCCCCTCCGGTATCCGACCCCCTCACACCGGCCATCCGCTGCATTGCGGATGGCACATGGCACACCCCCGCCCCGAAAAACGGAGGACCGCAGGGGTGGTGTGCGCCCAGGCCGTGCGCCCCTGTCTCACCCCAGGGCGACTGCTCCCCAGTCCCCGGCCGCGTCCAACTCCTCCTGCAACTGGATCGCCTGGGCGATGCTCCCGCTGAGCGTCTTGCGGATGATGGGATCGGTGATCCCCCACGCATCCATCGCCTCCTGCGCCGACAGCACCGACGCCACCTCCACGTCCTTCTCCACCGTCTGCGGCCCGCGCTGCTCCGGGATCAGACCGCTCTCCACCAGCATCCTGCGATGATCAAGATTGAGGACCGTCGCCCAGGTCGTCAACTGGGAAGGAAGCGGCAACGTCTTGCCGTCCAACGTCCGACTGATCGTCGTCAAACTCAGACCGGTCACGGCCGCCAACTGCACCCGACCGCCCTGCCGCCGCCGCACGTCGTACCCGGCCGCGGTCGCCACCGCCGTCAAAAACGCACCGACCCGCCGCGCCTGCGCCTGCCGCCTTGCCCGACTCCCGTGGGGGGGATCTTCCATACTCCGCATCCCCGGAGAGTAGCGCGCCGACCCCGGAGGGTAGCGCGCATGCCAACTACTGCCCCCTCAGTTGCACCCATGCACTTTCGCAGGTCACAGCCCTAGATCCACAAACACACAGGCCACATCACCAACACCGAACTCCTGTGCGCATCAAAATACCCTTGCGTCACTCCAAGCCGACAACTTGCATACGTTGCGTGCGCGTGGGCCAACCGCACAAACGCACATTCCCAGAGGGGGTCCCCGACCATGCTCCGCCTACACATGACCACACTCCTGGCCGAAGCCAAGGAACACGGCGACGAAACCGTCGCCGACATGGCCGAACGCACCGGCATCAGCAGATCCACCCTCCACCGCCTCGCCGCCGGCACCAAACAACCCAGCCTCACCACCCTCTGGACCCTCCACCACGCCTACAACATCCAACTCGACACCCTCGTCTACAACGACCCACACACCACCTCGGCCACACCCCGGCCGCCCGCTCCCAAGTGACACCAGAGCACCACAGCGCTCTTCAGCAGGGCCACACCCCCGGCGCGCCACCACCGCACGCCCAGCCACACCCGGCCGATGCCGGCACCACCCATGCCGGTCCGGCCCCCGAGGCAGCACTCAAAGCCCATCCTGCATCCACGCCGACCCGGCACAACTGCGGTCCAGGCAGAGCAGGTCCCGGCACCCTCGCTCACGCCTCACCGGCACCACCGCGGCCCCGCTCCGGCATCACATCACCTTGATGTCCGACACGCGCCGCCGCCCTCGGCCCGGGGGCCCCAGCGCCCACCGTGCCGCACCACGACCCCACATGCGCGGGCCGGCCATCCCACCCACTCGGACACCCACCCATCATCCACACAAGAGAGCAACCCTTGATCGCCAAGACACGCACCACGCCACGTCACAAAGAGGCCGAACCCGCCCTCATCGCCCGCGCCCAACAAGGCGACCCCGACGCATTCGGCGAGCTCTACCGCATGCATCACGACGTGATCGCCACCTTCATCAACCATCGCGTCAAATCCAACCCCACCCTCACCGAAGACCTCACCGCCGACGTCTTCGTCAAAGCCCTCACCAAAATCACCACCTTCACCTGGACCGGCACCTCGATTCGCGCCTGGCTCTGCACCATCGCGCGCAACACCATCGCCGACCACTACAAGATCGCCGCCACCCGTCGACTCACCTACGTCGACCACATCACCCACATCCACGACACCTGGACGACCCCTGCCAACACCGCCGAAGACACCGCCCTCGCCACCCTCGCCGTCCATGACCTCCACCACGCCCTCGGCAGCATCACCCCTCGGCAACAGGCCGTCATCCGCCTCAGATTCCTCAACGAACTCACCGTCACCGAGACGGCCGAAAC
The DNA here is from genome assembly GCF_051553595.1 of Streptomyces sp. HUAS TT11. NCBI lineage: Bacteria > Bacillati > Actinomycetota > Actinomycetes > Kitasatosporales > Streptomycetaceae > Streptomyces > Streptomyces sp. HUAS TT11. The sequence goes on along the minus strand of NZ_CP196184.1, from coordinate 9,497,712 downwards.
CCTCGGCACCACCAACGCCGCCGTCAAGACCCTCCAATGGCGCGCCCTCGACACCCTGCGCAAGACCTACGCAACACCCAGCGCCACACACCCACAGAACCCGCAGGGAGAACGCGCAACGGAAACCAGCCACCACACCCGGAGCCCACGGACCCCCCGGCCCCTGTGCGGCACCCAGACCTAGGCGACCAGCAGGACAGGCACCTGTACAACGCGGCGCCAACCGCCGACCACCCGCCACACGGCAGAAGGAAGAGTCACATGACCACGACCCCCGACCACCGCACGGACATCGAACAAGACCTCACCCGACGCCTCGCCGAACTCGCCCGCACCTTCATCGCCGACCTCACCGCACAAGGTCACCTCACCCGCACGCCCCACCAGCACCAACCCACGCCACCCGCTGCACCCCAAACCCCCAACCACGCCGAGGCCGACCTCAACACCGCCGAAGCACTCACCCCGCTACCGGCACAAGCCGAACCGCACCGGACATCCGACGACCTGATCCGCACACCCCAAACTCTCGCCGACCTCCATGCCCTACACGCCGACCCGCCCCAGACCCTCGCCGACCTCCTCGCCGCTCACCTCACCACGAACGGCACAGAACAGACACCTGCCGACCCACCCGACAGAATCCCAGCCCCCACCGCTCCACCCGACAACCGTCAGGCCTTCTTCGCCCCCCACGCACCACTACCCGAACCCCTCGGAGCAGACCACACACCCGCCGGCATCTCCGCCGCGACCCCCATGCTCCGCGGTGCCATCGCCCTCCCCCGCACCGACCACCACACACCCCGCTGGGCCAGCACCACCACGCCCACCGAAGCCCACACACCGGATGAAAGCGGCTCATCCGACGGCACACCGTCCGACACTCACACACCAGACGGATCCCTCACCGCCCACACCACCGACCCCGACCCGGGCCGTACTCACCACACAGCCGCCACCGCCATCCAACTTCACGCCGGCCACGCCCACCGCCTCGAACTCGCCCACATCACCCCCCACCACGACCACATCACCGTCCACATCAATGCCGCCACCCTCAACGACTGGGAATACTGGCTCACCGCGATCAACGCACTCGACACACCCACCCATCGCATCGGCACCACCCAAACCGCCACTGGACACATCAACAACACCCCCATCCACCTCACCGCCCACCACGTCCCCCATCTCCTCGACCAAGCCACCCACAACGCGAAAGATCCCTATTACCACCACGGCCGCATCTACGACCTCACCCACCCGCACACCGACCGCCACGGGCAAACCTGGCACTACACCGGCCAACGTCAATCCGACAACACCCCCCTTCTCGCCCTTCCCGGCACCAACCACCCCCCGTACCCCCTCACCACCATCACCGCCACCAACGGCCCCCTCACTCCCACCCGCACGTCACCCGCCAACACCGACACCTGAACGCCCGCCACCAATCGTCAGCAATCCACCACAACATGACCGATGGCACGCTCGTCGCACGACCCGCAGGCCCCCCTACGGGTCGTTCCTTGATGGTTTGCGCATTGCTGCGGAATCGCAGGCGTCGCGATGCCACATGAGAGCGTCCCGGCATGACCGACGGCTCAGCCGCCCGGAAATGCGATCGGCCGCAAGACGGCACGATCGCGACCTGCGTCTGCAAGACCTCGACGACGCTCCTCGAACTCTGACGCGATCACGGCCAACACCTGCCGCGGGACCGAGCGTTAAGCCTCCGTGCAGGCGGTAGCGGGCATCATCGCCGCCGAGCCCGAGTTCCGCCACGCCCCCGTAGCTCTGCGCTGCGACCGGCCGGGGACCCGACCGAAATTCGGTTGACCTGGCCACGGGTCAACGCTGCACTGTGGCGGGCACCACGAGCCGTGGCGCCGGAATCCCGGGGAGGTAGCGGCAACAATGGAGCTCCGTCCCACGACCGACCAGGACCGCGACGTATTCGTCGACACACTCCATGCCGCGTTCGGGCGCTTCCCCGAAACCCCGACCGAGGACGGTGGGGTCTGGTGGTCGGCGCTCGAGATGGACCGCAACCTGCTCGCCCTGGCGGCGGACGGGCGGCCCGTCGGCACCGCCGGTGCGTACTCCTTCGAGCTCACCCTGCCCGGTGAGGTCCTCGTCCCGGCTGCAGGGGTGACCGCCGTCGGCGTCCTGCCCTCGCACCGACGCCAAGGCGTGCTCAGCGCGATGATGCGGAATCAGCTCGCCGAGCTGCGGGTCCGAGGTGAGTTCCTCTCCGTGCTGCGGGCCTCGGAGGCGCGGATCTACCGCAGGTTCGGCTACGGACCGGCGACCTATACGCAGCGGCTGACGGTCCCGCGCCACCAGGCCGCCCTCGACCTCCCTCGAGCCCACGCCACGGCCGGCACTTCCGCAACCGGACCGGACGCCGGCTCGGTCGAGCTGCTGCGGCGTGCCGAGTGTGTCGAGATCCTGGAAGACGTCTACGACCGCTACCGCCGCGCGCAGCCCGGTGCGCTGTCCCGGCCGCACCGGTGGTGGGCCTTGTGTGCGGGACAGCCTCCGGTGGCTCCGGCTCCGCGCTACGTCGCCGTCCATCGGGATGCCGACGGCGTCCCGGACGGGTACGTCAGCTACTCGGTCACCGAGCCCAACACCTTGATGGTCGACGAGACCATCTCCATCAACGACGCCGCCTCCACGGCCCTGGCCCGGTTCGTGCTCGGACACGATCTGGTCAAACAGGTCGTCTTCAAGCACTTCCCACCGGATCACCCGCTGCGCTGGCAGCTTGCGGACTTTCGCGCCGGTCAGGTGAGCAACGACACCGACTGGCTCTGGGTACGGCTGCTCGATGTCCCGCGGGCACTGACCGCGCGCGGCTGGTTCGTGGACGGCGAGCTCGTCCTCGATGTCGACGACCCGTTCCTCGGCGAACACGACCGCCTTCTCCTGACTGTACGGAACAGCAAGGCCGAGTGCGTTCGTACGGACCGGGAGCCCGATCTGTCCCTGGACGTGAGCGACCTCGGGTCGGTCTACCTCGGTGGTACCGCCCCGAGCACGCTCATACGTGCCGGACATATACGAGCCCACCGCCCCGGCGCGGCCACCCTCGCTGACGCCCTCTTCCGTGCCGAGCGTTCGCCGCATTGCCTGCATTGGTTCTGACCGCGTCATCACCGGCGACGGCCGCGATACGCCACCCCTCCCTCAGTGGCGCCGCCTCGCCGCGATCACTGGCCTCACCAGCTGAGGCAGCGCCACCGCGCACAGAGGACCGCGTGCCTGCATGACTGCCGGATGCGCGGGCGCGACCCTGCGGCGGCCGCTGCGCGCCCTCATCGTGGCAGGTCACAGCCATGGCAACCGCCTCTGTTCGCTGGAGGGAGTCAGGGCTCGGGCACCGGCCCAGCCATCAAACGCATAACGCCGACTCATCCTCGTAGGGCCGCCGTCACCCGCCGAGACCGAAGGTCAGTCCTTTTTGATCATCGCTCAGGGACCTTCGTATGGCATTGACCAGCTTCACCTGCGCCCCCGCGGGTGCCTGTCTGGCCTGCTCGAACTCCTCCGGGCTCATCGGGTCCCGCACCGTGTCACGACTGCGCGCCACTCCGTTCAGGAAGGAATTGATCGCGCCGCCGAAATGGTCGATCTCGGTCGCAACGTCCGGAGGCGCGACCAGGCTGACCCGCATCAGGGCCGCGTTCCACTCACCCCAGTCGTAATCCCAGCCGCGTCGATCAGCGTGTGCTCGCCTGAGTTCCATCGTGAACTTGGCATAGTGGCCGAACAACTCCCGATAGGCGATCAGCTGCTGGTCACGTAGCCACTGACGGTCCTGTGCGCGACGCGTGACGATACCGCCGACCAGAACGCCCATCGTGGCGAAAAGCGCCCCCGCAGCCGTCGTCACCAGCGTGTCCAGCACCAGACCCCCCGACACCTCAACCGTTGGCGACACGAACGTACCGGCGCCCGGGCTCCGTTGACAACGAACGGCGGGCGGGCAGACGCTCGGGAGCGCTGCCCGCCCGCCACGACCGAGCAGGTCAGCGGTTGGTCGTCAGTACCGGTGCGGGGGGCGCGGAAGAGGGAGCGATCGAGCGGCGTCCCGGGATCCCCAGTGCCGTGACCGCCCCGGCAAGCGACAGCGCACCGCTGACCGTCATCGCCGCGGTGAATCCGTCGGTGAAGGCGGCCGGGCCCGAGTAGTCGCCCGTCTTGCTGAACGCCAGGGCCAGCACCGCGACTCCGAAGACTCCGCCCAGTTGCCGGCCTGTGTTGAACACGCCGGATGCCTTGCCGAGTTGTTCGGGGGTGACGGCGTTGAGGACGGCGGTCTGGGTGGCGGGCATGGCCATGCTGACGCCGGCTCCCGCGATGAGCATCGGGGCGATCAGTTCCCAGTACGGCACAGAGGGTGTGGCGACGAGGGCGAGCCATCCCATGCCGGTCGCCTGCAGGGCGAGCCCGAGGGAGGCGAGCGGTCGTGCGCCGATCCGGGTCGTCAGGCGTCCGGCCACGGGTGCCACGATCGTCACGGACGCGGTCCAAGCCAGTAGGTGCAGCCCGGAGGCCAGCGGCCGGTCACCGCGCCCCGTCTGGAAGTACTGCGCAGCGAAGAACAGGGACCCGTACAGCGAGGCATAGAGGAACAGCCCGGCGGCGTTGCCCGCCGCGAAGCCGGGCAGGCGGAACAGGCCCAGTGGCACCATCGGCCGTTCGGCGAACCGCTGCCAGGCCACGAAGGCGGCCGCGCACGCCGCGCCCGCGATCAGCGTCCCGACCACCTCGGTACTGCCCCAGCCGGCGGCGGACGAGCGGACCAGACCCCACACCAGCCCGAGCGCGGCGCCCGTGACCAGCGCCAGTCCCCCGGCGTCCACGCGCCCCGCGATGCCGCGGCTCTCGGGGACCCGGCGCAGCACCAGCGGGATGACGGTCAGTCCGATCGGCAGATTGAGCCAGAAGATCCACTGCCAGGCGAGCCCCTGTGTCACCGCGCCGCCCACCACCGGGCCGCCGACCACCGCAAGCCCGGTGAGTCCCGCGAACAGCCCCAGCGCTCGCGGCCGTTCCTGCGGCGGATAGGCGGCGCTGAGCAATGCCATCGCCAGCGGCATCACCAAGGCCGCACCCGCACCCTGCACCGCACGTGCCGCGATCAGCCAGCCCACACCCGGCGCGAGCGCGCACGCCGCCGAAGCCGCCGTGAACAGCGCCAGCCCGGTGGTGAACACCTTCCGACGGCCGAACCGGTCACCCAGCACGGCCCCGGTCATCAGCAGGACGGCGAAGCTCAGGCTGTAGGCGTTCACCGTCCACTCGAGTTGTTCGATCGACGCGCCGAGATCCAGCCTGATCCGGCTCAGTGCCGTCGTCACGACCGTGGCGTCGAGCGCCACCATCACCGAGGCCGCGGACGCGAGCCCCAGAACCCATTTTCTGTTCATGCCAGTACCGACCGGTGGCCCTTCCCGATTGGTCGGGCCCGGCCCGACGAATTCCGGCGGCCCGGCGGGTCTGCACAAGAAAGGGAGGAACATCGCGTGACCGTGATCGAAGAACAGCGTGCCGAATTCGTCCGCCTGACCACGCCGCTGAGGCGTGAGCTACTCACCCACTGCTACCGGATGCTGGGCTCGTTGCAGGATGCCGAGGACCTGGTGCAGGAGACCTACCTGCGGGCCTGGCGCTCGTACGGCGATTTCGAAGGCCGCGCCTCGCTGCGCACCTGGTTGTACCGGATCGCCACCAACGCCTGTCTCAACGCACTGCGACACGGCAGCCGCCGGGTGCTGCCCGCCGGACTCGGCGCCCCCGCCACCGACCCGATAGCGCCGACCGCCCGGCATCCCGAGATCGCCTGGCTGGAGCCGATCCCCGACGAGCGCGCCGATCCCGCGGCGATCGTCTCCGGGCGGGCCGGTCTACGGCTGGCTCTCATCGCCGCCCTGCAGCATCTGCCTCCGCAGCAGCGAACGGTGCTCATCCTGCGCGACGTACTGGCCTGGTCGGCCGAGGAGGCCGCCGATGTGCTCGGCGTCAGCCCGGCCGCCGTGCACAGCACACTGAAGCGCGCCCGCGGTCGCCTGGAACGGCTGGCCCCGGCGATCGACGAGATCACCGAGCCGTCCGAGCAGGAGCAGCGCGACCTGCTCGACCGTTACGCCGACGCCTTCGCACGCGCCGACATCCCCGCCCTCACCCGCCTCCTCACCGAGGACGCGGTCTGGCAGATGCCGCCGAATCGAGCCTGGTTCGCCGGCCGCGACCATGTCGTCGGGCTGCTCACCGCCCGCCTGCACGGCAAGCCGGTGCGGCTGCTTCCCCTGCGAGCCAACGGACAACCCGGCTTCGCCTCGTACACGGCCGGCAGAGCCTACGGCGTCCAGGTCCTCACCCTGCGCGGCCCGGCGATCGCCGAAGTCACGGCCTTCCATGACGCACGTCTGGTACCGCGGTTCGGACTGCCGTCCCGGATTGAACACCCACCATCTCTTATGTGACCCACATCACGCGTCGTGGGTCAGTCGGGGCGACCACTTCCCCTCTGGTGGCTGGTCTGCATATCCAACCGAAACCGACCACCACCTCAGGAGTGCCCGATGCCCGACCCCCTCCCCACCACGTCCGATCCCCACCGGACCGCCGTCGTCACAGGTGCCGGCCGCGGCTTCGGGCGCGCCATCAGCGCCGCGCTCGTTGCCGCGGGCACCCACGTCATCGGCATCGCCCGCACCGAACGGGACTTGCGCGCCGTACGCGACGAGCTCGGCGAGGGCTTCACACCTCTCACCGCAGACGCCACCGACGAGACCGTCGCGCAACAGACAATCCGCGAACACAGCCCGCACCTCCTCGTCCTCAACGCCGGGGCAGCCCCGCACATGGCCCCCGTCCACGAACAAACATGGGAGACCTTCAGCCGCAACTGGCACACAGACACCCGGCACGTCTTCGCCTGGACCCGCGCCGCGCTGCTGGAGCCGCTGGCGCCGGGCAGCGTGGTCGTCAGCATCTCCAGCGGTGCCGTACTGGTCGGATCCCCGCTCAGCGGCGGCTATGCCAGTGCCAAAGCGGCCGTCCGGTACCTGCGTGGCTACGCGGCCGAGGAGTCCCGCCGTGCCGGGCTGGACATCCGCTTCCTCACCCTGCTTCCGCAACTGACCCCGGCTACGGCTCTCGGCTCGGTCGGTGTTGCGGGCTACGCCGCCCAGCAGGGCGTCGACCCGGACACCTTCGCCGCCGGCCTGCAGCCGATCCTGACTCCGGAGCAGGTCGCCAAGGCCGTTATCGACCTGGCCGCCGACCCCGGCAGCGTTCCGGAATACCGGATCGGAGGTGAGGGCCTGCGCCCGCTCGGCTGAACAACCGACGCGCTGCATGAGAGCAAGAGGCGTTCGCCACGATGGCGGCCCCCGGCCGTCTTGGAAGCTGCGAACACGCCCTCGGCATCGGGGCGGAGACGGCCGGCGACCTCCCGGATGACATTCCAGAAGGCATCGGAGCCCGGTGTGAGGGGGCGCTCGAGTTGAGCGCGACGGACTGCTCACGGATGTATCGGGTGGGTGACGGCAGGGCGGTCCGGCCTCAGTCCGTTGCGATGACCACCACGCGGGCGTGATGGGCGGGCTCGTTTTCCGTCCGGCATGGCGCGACGTCCTGCTGGGAGATGCGTCCGTCGCGCTTCTCGATCACGCACGAGAGGATGGCCACACCGACCGCGGACGGCCCGGCCGGTGACCGTCGTCCAGCAGGACCCGACATCCCGAGACTGCTGAAGCGGGTGTCAATGCCTTCTGGAAGGGCGGCGGTCCCGCCTTGTGTGCTGGTGGGCAGTACGCACGCAAGGCGGGACCGGTGGTCGCACGGAGTGCTCAGGCGCAGGTGCCCGCCGGGCGGTTCCTGGTCACCAGGTCGGTGTCGGTCGTCGTGGTGTCCATCCACAGCACATGACTGCCGGTGCCGGCCACCGCGTTGGACTGCTGGCCGACGCTGCAGGAGACACGACCGAGCGGGGCGCCGTCCGGGGTGAACTGGTACAGCTTGGCGAGGGAGTCGTTGGGGTCGTCGAAGACCTGGCCCCACGAGGGGTAGACGGTCAGGGTGACCGCGGAATCCGTGGCGGCGAGGCCGTAGGCCGGTGTGGCACGGTCGCTCTTCTCCGGGATGACATCAGTGATGACCGCACCGTCGGGGCCGCCGAGGTGCGCCCGGCGCAATGTGGTCTGGTCCTGGTCGGTGTAGTCGGTGTCGATGAGCCAGTACACATCCGACGAGGTCATGACCGGGTTACTGATCCACTCCGGCTGCGAGGGCGTGCCCAGGGCCGTGGTCGTGCCCTTCGCGATGTCATACATCTCGATCCGGACCCCGTACGTCCCGTCGAACAGGCCGTCCTCGATGTACGCGATCCTCCCGTTCTTCAGGGCCGGTCGGGAAGCCTGGTTGTAGTCACGGGCCATCGGCACCTGCTGCGGGACGGTGGCGCCGCTCTTGAGGTAGTAGACCCGCAGCAGCCCGCTCGCCGGGTCCCGGAAGGACCACGTCACGGTTCCGGCGTCGACGCTCACCCCCGTGACCTCGGAGGGGGCGCGGAACAGGGTCTTCGGCTTACCGCCCTGCACCGGCGCCGACATGATGTCGTACGTGTGGGACCACGGGTCGTCGGGGACGTCGCCGACCGCCACCCAGACGACGTGCTTGCCGTCGGTGACCGCGCTCATGTGGCTGCGGCCGTCGTCCGGGGAGACCTGGTGCGGCCGGCCCTTGCCGTCGATGCGGCCCACCCACACCGAGTAGGGGTCGACTCCGTCGGGGCTTGACTTCGGCACGGCCCACCAACCGCCGCCGGCGCCGGGCGCGTTGCCGGTGCCCACGTACTGCGGCAGTGTGCCGAGCCTGCCGAGCAGCACATTGCTGTCCAGGCCGAGATCCTTCTCCCAGCCCGGGACGATGCCGTGGGCGTCGAAGGCGCTCTTCACGGCGGTCAGCCTGGCGCCCTTCACACCGAGCGACCTGGCCGCGGCGACGACCGCGTCCCGGCCTTCGTCGAAGCCGTCGAGCGGGGTGATGTAGGAGGTCAGCGCCCGGTAGACGATCTTGTCGGCCAGCGCGCCGCCGAGGCTCTCGCGGATGTCCCACAACGCGCCGCTGAAGATGGTGGAGTTGAGGTGCACGCCGCCGTTGTCCCCGGCCGAGCCGAGGGGCAGGCCGAGGAAGTGGGCGGTCGTGGCACCGTCGTTGAGGTTGCGGAAGGCGCACTCCTCGGGCGTCCGGGTGCGGCACAGGTCGCCGCCGATCAGGCCGGCGTCCGGATCGCTCATGGGGGTGTGGTTGACGGTGATGTCGATGACGTTGCCGAAGTAGTCGGCCAGCGCCTCGTTCATGGCGCCGGACTGGCCCGAGTAGACGAGGTTCGCGGTGTGCTCGACCACCCCGTGGGTCATCTCGTGGCCCACCACATCGAGATCGGAGGCCAGTGAGCGGTATTCGTCGTCCCCGGTTCCGTAGACCATCTTGGTGTGGTCCCAGAAGGCGTTGACGAACGGGCTGCCGAAGTCGGTCACGCCGACCAGGGAGTTGATCGCCATACCCTGGCCGTCGAGGCTGTCGCGGTGAAAGGTGTCACGGTAGAACTCGTACACCTTCCCGGCCGCCCAGTGCGCGTCGACCGCGCCGACGGAGGTCAGCTCCGGTCCGGCCTTGGGGGTCGGCGACGCGAACGGCACGACGCCGTCCGGCCATACCCCGGAGACATCCTGATACCAGAGGCTGGAGGCGTCCCAGGTCTGGATGACGTTGTGCCGCTGGGTGTCGGCCATGTGCGCGGTGTCGCGCAGCAGGTAGGAACCGGTTGCGGCGTCCTTCGTGAGGTACAGCGGCACAGTGGAGCCGTTGAGCAGGGTGCCGCTACCGGTGATGCTCGCCGACCCGGAGCCGGACGCGGATCGGTCGGCCCTGCTCTGCTTCACCGGCGTGCCGCTCGGGTGGACGCCCGCGGCCTGTCCCGGCGCGGTGAAGGTGGGCAACCCGCCGGACTCGAACAGCGCCGTTCCGGTGGTCGCGTCGACGTACACTTCCTGCACCAGCGGTGTGCCGGTGGCAGGGTCGGAGCCGCGCACGGTGACATGGCGGGCCAGGACGCCCTTGCCCGTGGGCAGGATCGTCAGTCCCCGGTCCTCACCCGACAGGGCGGCCGTGCCGCTCTTGGCGTGAGCGGGGCGGTAGCCGCCCCGGTCCAGCTCGCTCCGCACGTGCCGTACCGCGTCGTCCACGGCGGTCCTGGCGGGGAGGGTCTCCTGGTCGGTGTCGACATCGAGGCCGGTGAAGTAGGAGCCGGACGTGCCGGTGACCGTCCGCTTGCCGCTCTTGTGGCTCATGCGCACCACGTACTGGGCGCCCAGAACCGGCACACCGCGGTATTTCTGGTCCAGACGCACCGTTTCGACGCCGTCGGCCTCCGCCGTCACGGTGTCGGCGACCAGGTCCCGGTCGGGTGAGGGAATGTGGTAGCGGTCCTTGTGACCTGCCAGATGTGTACGGGCGGCGGTCGCAGCAGGCACGGACGCGTCCACCGCGTCGGCCAATCCGTCCACCAGCGCGGGAGTGTCCGTCGTCGGTTCCGCGGCATCTCCACCCACGATCGGTGGCTGGCCCGCATGCGCGGGCGAAGTCACGCCGAGGGACAGCAGGACCGTCGCGGCGAGCAGCGCGATCGGACCGGCGTGGCCGGGTCTACGGCGAAGGCGATGACGTATGTGTGAGGGCATGGACATGTGCCTCCGACGGCCCGGCGCAGCCCGGGCCCGGTAGTGGGGCGTCAGTTGAGTGGCGCACCAGCGCGCCCGCGGCTCGCCCTGCATCCTCACTGCCACATGCGCAACATGACAAGGAGGAGCCGGGGGGTAAAACGCGCAGTTGCGCAGGTGTGAAACCGGCGCCCACGGTCAGGACCCTCCTGGCGGACACATGTCGGCTGCTGCCGCGCCCCGGTGGCGTACGCGCACTGGACACGGCCCAACAGAGAGGCTGCTGTGGGGCGTTTCCGGGGTGGTTCGACATCCTGACGACTCCTGTCATGACACGAGCATCCCGCCCCTGACCAGCGATTACGGGTCAGACGTTGAGACGGCTCGTGCGTGGCTCGGGGGAATCGGCTGTTCGAGCCGCCACCTGACGGACGGGACGTCAGACAGGACTGACATGACATCTGAAACTGATCGAAAATGATCGAAGTCCGCTAGGTAAAGATCTGTTCATGATCCATACGAATCTCTTGCAGAGGCAGTTCCTGCTGTCACGATCACTCCCGCTGCAATCCGCAGTCGGAGGCACCGTGGCCTCCGGCCTCCTTGTATCAACGGCCGTCGACATCGACAGACGGCCGAACGGAAGGACCCGGGATTGAATTCCTCCACCAACAGGGCTGCGTCCCCACAGGGTTCGCACCGACGCAGACGGCGTCTGGCCGCGACCGTGGTGATCACGACCGCAGCGCTCGCGTTCTCCGCACTGCCCGCCTCGGCCGGCGCCGAGTCCACTCCCAACGCATCCGGGAACACTCGGAAAGTGGGAGCGCTCCCGCAGATCAAAGCGACACCCAGGCCTGAGGCCAAGGCCGTTCACCTGTCGCCCGGACAGCGTCGGCAGCTGCTCGACCAGGCGGCCGACGCGGCACCGGACACCGCCCGTTCACTGAATCTCGGCCCCCACGAGAAACTGATCCCGAAGGACGTGATCCGGGACGCCGACGGGACGGTTCACACCCGCTACGAGCGAACCTACGCCGGACTGCCCGTGATCGGCGGTGACCTGGTGGTCCATCAGCGGCAAGGGACACACACCGTCACCTACGCCACCAAGACGAAGCTGACCCTGCCGACGACCACGGCCAAGGTGCCGGCCGCCACGGCGAAGAAGTCGGCCCTGGGCAAGGCGACTTCGAAGGGCACGCGCAGAGCGGGCTCGCACTCGGCCCCCAGACAGGTCGTCTGGATGATGGACGGCCGGCCGAAGCTGGCCTGGGAGACCGTCGTCACCGGCGTGCAGCAGGACGGATCCCCCAGCGAGCGTCACGTCGTGACCGACGCCGCGAGCGGTACCACCCTGGAGAACTCCGAACACGTCGAGTCCGCACAGGGCAACAGCCTCTACAGCGGGCAGGTCACGATCGGCTCCACTCGCCAGGATGACGGCACCTACGCCCTGATCGACCCGGAGCACGGTGGTCACCGGACACTCGACTCGAGCGTCAACTCCAATGGGGTGCTGTTCACTGCTGACAACGATGTCTGGGGCGATGGGACGGTGGCGAATCCCCAGACCGCGGCGGTGGACGCGGCGTACGGCGCGCAAACGACGTGGGACTTCTACAACGACCGCTTCGGCCGCAACGGCATAGCCGACGACGGCCGCGGCAGCTCCTCACGAGTCCACTACGAATCGCAGCAAGGGGTCCCCCTCGCCAACGCCAACTGGCAGGACGGCTGCTTCTGCATGAGCTACGGCGACGGCGCGGACGGACAGCATCCCGTGACGTCCCTGGACATCGCCGCCCACGAGATGACACACGGAGTCACCTCCTCCACCGCCGGGCTGGGCGACTCCGGTGAATCACCGGGCCTCAACGAGGCGATCAGCGACATGATGGCGGCCGCGGTCGAGTTCTACGCCGACAACCCGAACGACGTGCCCGACTACACGATGGCCGAGCTGGACGACCTGCACGGCGACGGCAAGCCCATCCGCTACATGGACCGTCCCTCCAAGGCCGGCATCAGCTCCGTCGGCTACGCGCCCCTGGACTACTGGACGCCGCAGGCGAAGTCGCAAGAACCACACATGGTGGCTGGGGTGGGCGACCACTTCTTCTACCTGCTTGCCGAGGGCAGCGGGCAGAAGACCATCAACGGCGTGGACTACGACAGCCCCACATACGACAAGCTGCCGGTGGCGGGCATCGGACGGACCGACGCCGCCGACGTGGTGTACCGCGCCCTCACCGTCTACATGACCAGCACCACCGACTACGCGGGCGCCCGGACCGCGACGCTCCAGGCCGCCGCCGACCTCTACGGCTCGCAAAGCAGCGCCTACGAGGCCGTTGCCAATGCCTGGGCGGCCGTCAACGTCGGAAACCGTTTCGTCAACCACATCGCCGTGGAGCCGCCGCCGACCGAGCCGGTGGCTGTCGGCCAGCCGGTCAGCCGCCAGTTCAGCGCCTCCAGCACCCGGCCGGGGCCGCTGACCTACTCCGCCAAGGAGCTGCCCCTCGGGTTGTCGATCAACCACACCACCGGCCTGATCACCGGTACGCCCAAGAAGGCCGGTGACTACAAGACGGTCATCGTCATCAGGAACGGGGTCGGGGACACCCGGAAGCTCTCGTTCACCTGGACTTCTCTTGAATCCGGCGGGCACTTCTTCGTCAACCCCAGCACATATCTGATCCCCTTTGAGAGCAAGGCCGAGTCCCCGCTGATCGTCCAGGGGAAGCCGGGCCATGCCCCGAGTGACCTCAAGGTCACGGTCGACCTCGACCACCAGTTCAGCAACTTCATGATCATCGACCTGATCGGCCCGGACGGCACCGTCATTCCCGTCAAGCCCTGGGGACCGGGCTGGCAGGCCGTGCCCGAGCTGCACGAGACCTACACGGTCGACGCCTCGGCGGTCACGAAGGTCGGCACCTGGAAGCTGCGCGTCACCGACGGCACTCCGGGCATCTTCAACTCCTGGGACCCGGGCCATCTCCAGCGCTGGAGCCTCACCTTCTGAGGCTCCGGCCCAATAGGTCGTAGCCGAAGCCCGGCAGGCAGATAGCGTAACGGCCACTGCGTGGTCGCCAGGGGCTGTGCCCCCTGGCGACCATGCGGTGGCCCGGGCTCTTGACGTGGGACCGCGCATTTGCATGAGCCTCCGTCGAATCACCGTGCGAGGCAGGGCGCAACCGTCGATGGGCGCACTACAGGTCGCCGTGAGGGTCCGCAGCCGATCTGTCCTCATCGCCGGTGCCGTAGTCGTACCAGTGCTTGTGTGAGCACAGGGCAACGGTGGTCCGATGCGGAAAAGTCGTCGCTTGCCGACAAGAGCTCGCGTCTCCTGCCGGCCACGGCGACCGACGAGGCGATGGCCTTGTTCGATCGGACTCTGTCGCTTCCCGGCATCAACGACTGGCCTTTGAACGTGCGCGAGTGGCCCTCGCCCACGGCGAGCGATTGCGCACAGCGAGAATGCCCAGCGCGGCCGGAAGGCACTGTCGACGGCGCTGCAGATCTTCGAGGACCTCGGCGCGTGGCTGTGGGCCGACCGTGTCGGACGCGAGCTCAAAGAGACCGGGAGAGCCGTCCGGCGCGAATCGGACTCCCCTGGCTCACGCCCCAGGAATCGGAGGTCGCCCACCTTGCCGCGTCCGGACGCACCAACCAACAGATCGCCGAGAAGCTCCACCTTTCCCACCGCACCGTGAGCGGCCACCTCCACCAGGTATTCCCAACCCCGGAATCACCTCCCGCGCGGCGCCCTGGCCGACTTGAACGGGCGATGACGGCGTCGCGGTGGTCGCGTCCGACCTGAACCCACCGGCCGCGCCCTGGCCCCGGCGCCAGGGATGATGTTGTCGTGACGGCCCCTCCGAGGGCGCCGGCCCTTCCGCGGTGAACTCGAGAAAGACGGCACGCTGAAGGGCAGGCCCGCGCCCGGTCAGCTGCGGCCGTTCGGCCACTCCTACCTGGACTGTCTGGCGGGTCATCTGACCCTTGTCCTGAGATGCGACCTGTTGGCATGCTCCTGGGGCGGCTGCGACCCCTCTCCCGTTTCCGGCAAAGCGAGCGTCTTGATCCGCACTGCTCGGTCTCCAGGAAAACGCCCACCGGCGACCCTCCTCGACGGCGACGGTTACGCAGCCCATCGGACTGCACGACCACGCATGGCGTCATGGCCGGTCGACGAACACCGGCCCCATCCGGCAGCAGAATCGGCGGCCGCGACTCAGGAAGAGAAAATGGCTCCACTCGTCAATGAACCCATGGCCGATACGCGCGACATGTACATGGCCCATGCGGCGCTGCGCCGGGAGTTCCGGCTGCTTCCCGGCCTCATCCGATCCGTCCAGCCGGGCGACACCCGGCACGCAGAGGTCGTCGGTGCCCACGCCGCCCTGATGTGTGCCGTCCTGCACGGGCACCACGAGGGCGAGGACCTGTTGCTGTGGCCCAGGCTCGTGGAGCGCGGGGGTGCGGAGGCGGCCGCCGTCGTGCCGACGATGGAGGAGCAGCACCACACCATCGAGAACCACCACGCGCAGGCGACACGGCTGCTCGGCGGCTGGCGGTCCACCGGGCGGGGCGGCGAAGCGCTCGCCGATGCGTTCGATGAGCTGACGACCGCCCTCGAGGAGCACATGGCGCTGGAGGAGAAGGTGATCCTCCCGCTGGCCGAGAAACACCTCACCGCGAAGGAGTGGCACCAACTCGGCGAGCACGGCATGGAGGCCGTTCCGAAGAACGTCCTGCCACTCGTCTTCGGAATGGCGATGTACGAAGGCGACCCGGAGGTCATCAAGGCCGTCCTCGCAACGGCTCCCCTGCCGGTTCGGCTGCTCGTGCCCGTCATCGGGCGCCGCACGTACGCGGCTCACGCCAAAAGGGTCCACGGCACGTCCACGCCGCCCCGCCTCGGGGCCTGAAAGTCTGCCGTCCCAGCAGGACGGCAGTGCGTCATCGAGCCCGGCCGCGGCTCTCTTCGTCCCGGTGCGGGCGGGCCGGGTCCGATTCCCGGAGGCCCCGGAACGCGGGGCCGGGCGCTGTACGGGGGCGCTCGGCCGCGGGTGACGATGCAGCCTCCGTTGGCGGGCGCCGTCGCAGTGACCGAGCCGCGCACGGGCGTAGTCTGTCCGCGAATGTCCGACAGCAGCCGCCGCCCCTCCAATAAGGTCGGCAGCTGTCACTTTCCACACCATCCCCTGCCGGTATGGAGCCAGAAGCAGCGATGAAGCATGGGACTCCGGAACTCACGGACTTCGAACCGTTCGTGGACCCACTTCGGATACGCCGCGATGTCGAGTTTCTCGCTGCCGAGCCGCGCAGCCGGCGCCGTGCTCCGCACGGTATGCAGCGAGCCGAGGCTTACGTCCGGCACCAACTCACCTCTGCCGGGTGGCAGGTCGAGCGGCAGCCGTTCGACCTCCGTTGGAAAATCGGCTCGACCGACCGGCACGGTCACCGGGCATTGGCGTTGAAACCACGGCTGCACCGCCGACTGCAGGGGGCCAACCTCATCGCCTCGCAGGCTGCTGCTCACACTATGGGCACGGTGTTGATCGGAGCCCATCTGGACAGCGTCGACGGCAGTCCGGGCGCCGACGACAACGCCTCCGGGGTTTCGGTAGTGCTGGAGACAGCGCGCCTCCTGGCCCGGCTGCCCATCGCGCCACCGGTGGCTCTGGCCCTTTTCGACATGGAGGAACTCGGGTTGATCGGGGCACGCCACGCTGCCCGTGAGCTGAACGGGAGCGGACGCATCGCCGGGATGATCTGTCTGGAGTCGGTCGGCTACTTCACGGACGCTCCCGGCAGCCAACAACTGCCCACCGGCTTCTCGGCCGCCTTCCCCCGCGCGTCCGCAGCCGCCAAGGCCAACGGCCTCCGGGGAGACTTCACGCTCGTGGTCCATCGGCGGTCCTCGGCCGCAGCCGCGGCTCTCTGGCGCCACGCCGCCGCGGCCACGTCGATGTCCATGCCGAGTCTCCTATTGCGCGATCCCAGACCGGACGGGCTTCTGGGCATGCTGATCGGCTTGGCCCTTCCCCCGGCCAATCACCTCGGTCGCAGCGATCACGCACCCTTCTGGAACCGGCGCGTTCCCGCGCTGATGCTCACCGACACGGCGAACTTCCGCAATCCGCACTATCACCGGCCAACCGACCTTCCGGGCACGCTCGACTTCCAACGTCTTGCCGCCATCGCCGCCGCGACGGCAGCCACCGCGGTTTCCTGGGCCGCCGGGTGAGACCTGCCGTGGGCATCAGGTAAGGACCTTCGCGATGACGGGCGCCGGGGGCAGGCGCGTGACCGATCCGTTCGACCCGTTCCGTGCGTCAACTACCCAGCTTCGCCGGAAAGCGTGTCCTTGCGTTCGCCGTGTGCGCACGCATCACCAGCTGTGCGCGTGCGTGATCGCGGTCCGCGATGGCCGCGATCAGTTCACGGTGCTCCACCCACGCCTGGCGTGCGATGGGCGTGTAGTACCGGCGTACCCTGCGCTCGACATGGGCGGCCAGTTCTGCCAGCACGGCGTTCCCGGCCAGTTCCACGACGCAGGCATGGAACGTGGCGTTCGCGATCACCACCGCGTCCACATCCCGGGCGGCGACCGCAGCCTCACCCGTCGCGCACAACTCGTCCAGCCGTTCCAGCCCTTCGTCAGAAGGACCCACCGCAGCCAGTCGCGCCGCCTCGGTCTCCAGCAGGGCACGGACGACGAAGAGTTGGTCGGTCTCATCACCGGTCGGCTCGTGGACGAAGGCGCCCTGGGCGGGACGAAGGTCCACCCATCCCTCGGTGTTCAGCCGCTGCAGCGCCTCGCGTACGGGCTGTCGGGAAACCCCGAGAAGACTCGCGAGCTCGCCCTCCGCCAAGTGCTGGCCCGGTTGCAGTGAACCTGAGCTGATCAGCTCCAACAGAGCCTCATACACGCGCTCGCGCAGGGGTTCCGGGCGCTCCAGCCTGGGCACTGATCCTCGCGGCAACCCGTCGAACACCATCCTGGCCCTCCCGGAGCTCACCCATTTCATTGATCAATGGAACTCACCTGGTATCAGGGAGAGTACCGAAGCCGGGGACGGACCAGGGTCCAGGGGCACACGTCCGTCGACGACGGCTGCCGCACCCGCCCGCATTTCCTCGTCTTCCGGTTCGTGCGCCGGCTGAGGTCCGTCAGATTCCCCGGATCGGACGAGCCGAATGGCACCCTGCGACAGGCCTGACGGACCTGATCCGTGGCCCGGACACACCCGTGCCGGGCCACCGGGCAGGGCGGCAGCTCTCACTGCGGCACAGGGAGCGCAGACAACACGCTCTCCACGGGTGGTGGGCGCGGCCGGTGCGGTGGCATGGTCGACCCGGACGCGCAACCGCCGTGCACCTGCCCGGTGCCCGTCATGCGCGGAACCTCGAGCGGCAGGCTCAGTCCGCGGCCTTCCGCTCCCCGGCCGGGCGCCTGCGCCGAGCGCGTTCGGTCAGCGTCGGCGGCTGCCAGGCACCGTCGGCCTGGTAGAGATCGGTGCCGGGCGCCACGATCTCGTCGATACGGTCGAGCACCTCGTCGTCGAGCAGCAGGTCGGCTCCCTTGAGGAGCGAGGTGAGCTGCTCCATGGTGCGCGGACCGGTGATCACCGATGTGACGGCCGGGTGCACCAGCGGGAAGGCGACGGCCAGTTCGGGCAGAGTGCAGCCCACCTCCTCGGCGAGAGCGACAAGCCGCTCGACGGCCGCGAGCTTCGCCGCGTTACCAGGGATGGCGGGGTCGAATCGGTGCGGAGTGAGCTTGGCACGGCCGGAGGTGAGGTCGACGGGCCGGCCCTCGCGGTAGGCGCCGGAGAGGAATCCCGAGGCGAGCGGTGACCAGGTCAGCACTCCCATGCCCAGGCGTTGCGCGGTGGGCAGCACGGACCGTTCGATGCCGCGCGCGAGAATCGAGTACGGCGGCTGCTCCGTGCGCATCCGCATGAGTCCGCGCCGCTCCGCGACATGGTGGGCCTCGACGAGGTCCTCGGCGGGGAACGTGGAGCAGCCGAACGCCCGGATCTTGCCTGCCCTCACCAGGTCACTGAGGACGGAGAGTGTCTCCTCGATGTCGGTGGTGTGGTCAGGACGGTGCACCTGGTAGAGGTCGATCCAGTCCGTGTCCAGGCGCCGCAGGCTGTCCTCGACGGCCCTGAGGATCCAACTGCGCGAATTGCCGCTGCGGTTGCGCCCCTCCCCCAGCGGAAAGTGCACCTTCGTCGCAAGCACGACATCGTCACGTC
The DNA here is from genome assembly GCF_051553595.1 of Streptomyces sp. HUAS TT11. NCBI lineage: Bacteria > Bacillati > Actinomycetota > Actinomycetes > Kitasatosporales > Streptomycetaceae > Streptomyces > Streptomyces sp. HUAS TT11. Next base: position 9,478,694 of record NZ_CP196184.1, on the reverse strand, counting down.
TGCCCTTCAGCGCCTTGCCGACGATCTCCTCGCATTCGCCGGCCGAGTACATGTCGGCGGTGTCCACGAAGTTGATTCCGGCGTCGAGCGCTGCGTGGATGATGCGTGCGCTGTCCTCGTGATCGGGGTTGCCGACGGCACCGAACATCATCGTTCCGAGGCAGTGGGTGCTGACCTCGATACCGGTCTTGCCGAGGACTCGATAGCGCATGTCGGTGCTCCGTCTCAGGTGAGGGCGGGTTGTGAGCGTCAGCTTAGGAGTTGGAGTGCACTTGACGGCAAGGGCAGGCCCTTCCCGCCCCGTCACGGCGCCGAGACGCTGTGCCGATCCGCGCCGTGGAGGGCGGGCGAGGAGAGGGCCCTGGCTGCTGGGTGCGGCGATGGTGGTGCCCGCCGCCTCCGTAGACGCCTCTCGCAGCGATCCCCGACCGTCCGACCGCCGGTGTGCAGAGTCAAGTCCTGCGAGGGTCGCCATCCCCGAGCGACCGTCTGCGAGCGCCCCACCACGGTGGTTGCCCGCACAGTGGCCGACGGCACTCGAATGGAGATCCGTATCGGCCCCGGTTGCCGGGCGGCATGGGTCCGGGCCCGGTCCGCGCCCCGGGTTAGACCCCAAGTTCGCCGTCCGGCAGGTCCCTCAGGGCCGCCGCGAAGCGGTCGCCACGACGGTGATCGCCTCGCCCCGTACGACCAGTCTTCGCGCCTGTCAGCACCCCGCCGCCGGCCACCCGAGCCGCGAGTGCCGCGGCCCGATGTCCTGGTGGTGCTTCGCGATCATCCCGGTCACAACCCTTGACGCGTCGACAAATACGGACGAAGAATTGCCGCCGTCCCCTGACAACGTTGTCTTCTCCCGGGCAGAAAGGCGTCGAGAGTGCCACCTGGACCCCTGCAGATCGACCGCCGTCGTTTCATCCAACTCGTCGGCGCCTCCGCCGCCCTCGCGACCGTCCCCGTCGGCCTCGACGCCGGCACCGCCCGTGCCGAGGAGCACTCGAGCGCGGTGCCGGACGAGGTGGCGGAGACCTACTATCGCGTCCTGCTCAACCACACGCACTGGTCCGAAACGCAGTGGGACCAAACCCGCGGCTACTACACGGACAAGGACTTCGGATTCGCGGTCGTACTCGGGAACGCCGTCCTGCTCACCCACGGTTCCTACGACGGTGACCGTGCCGGAGTGGATGAGCAGACGCTGAGGACCCGGACCATGGCCACGATCCAGCACTTCGCCGCGTCCAACCGGCTCACCGGGGGCACGCAATGGGGCCGCACGCTCTTCTTCGACACCACCTTCCAGTTGTACTTCGTACTGGCTGCCCGGCTGCTGTGGGACGACCTCGACGAGACGACCCGCGCCAACATCGACACGATCGCTCGTGAACAGGCCGCCTACACCACGAAGTTGGGGACGGGCAATGACCCGAACTCCGGCACCTGGACCCCCAACGGTCTGACCGGCGGCTACCAGGGCGACACCAAGCTCGAGGAGATGGGTGTCTACGCCCAGTCCCTTGCACCCGGTTTGGCCTGGGCCGCCGACGATCCGCGGCACGCGGACTGGGAAGCCGCGTTCGGCACGTGGTCGCGCAACGAGGCCGGCCTGCCTCAGGCGGACCTCGCGAACCCGGCCCGCGTCGACGGCAGATCCGTGTCCGACAACACGGCCCGGAACCTGTACGACACCTTCATCGTCGAGAACCACGGCTCCTTCGGGCCGCACTACCAGGAAGAACTGTGGCGCACATCGGGCCGTAACGCCGCGCATTTCATCACCGCGGGGCGCCCCTTGCCGCAGGTGCTCACCAACCAGCCGAACGCCGACCCGCTGTGGCGCACCCTTCTGGGGGTGATGAGTGACGCAGGCGAGCCGCTGATGCCCATGGTCAACGACCGCGAGCACCTCTACGGCCGGGACGTCATCCCGCTCGCGTTCCTCGCACAGGTGGGTGGCGACCGAGCGGCCGCACGGGCGGAAGTCGCCCTGGCGGAAAGGTTGGAGGCCTACCAGAAGTATCCGCCCGAGTACCGGCTCGCGAAGTTCTCGGGTGAGCCCAAGTACGAGCCGGAGGCACGCGCCGAGCTGGCCATCAGCTACCTCCTGCACCTGTGGGCGGCAGGTCAGCGCCGCACGGTCCGACCGCTGTCGCGGGACGAGCTGTTCCGACAGGCCTCGGGAGTCACCGACTTCGGTACCGGACCGGGTCTGGTGTCGCACCAATCGACCGCCGCCTGGGCCGGGGCCGTCACCAAACCCGGCTTCGTGAAGTTCGCGTGGCAACCGGCCCATGACGACTGGCTGTTCCGGCTCAGCGGCGGGACCCCCATGTTTCTGCCGACGGTCACCGGGCAAGTGGCGGGCCGCCAGGTGCGGACCTACACCAGGCTCCGCGACGGGTTCGACGGCAGCGCCACCCTGCTCCGGCTGGGTTCCGGTCACGCAGGGCTCACCACCCTGCCCTCGGGCGCCGTTGTCTACGCGACCACGGGCATCGGCGCCGGCGAGGGGCATCTGGAGGTGCACAACCTCACCATGCCGGGCATAGCGGGCCTGACCGGCGAGCGCACCTATCGATTCGAGGAGGGCAGCGCCACCGTCACCGCGCAGGATGCCCGTCCGTCGGCCACCACACCGCGCGTGGACGAGCTGACGTTCACGCGCACCGAGGTTCGGCATCTGCGCATGCTCGGCGTCAGGCCCGACCCGACCTACGGCTATTCGCTGTACGCCTTCGAGGCACGCGACGGAGCGGGCAGCGCCGACCTCGCACAGGGTGGGACGGCCACCGCCTCCTCCTTCGACTCGGGCAAGGAGCCGGCACTGGCGGTGGACGGTAACGCCACGACCCGATGGGCGGTATCACGTGGCGACCGGCCCCGCACGGACAGCTGGCTCGCCGTCGACCTCGGCGCCACGCACGCCGTGGACCGTGTCACCCTGCGCTGGGAGGCCGCGGCCGGACGCGCCTACACGGTGCAGGGGTCGGCCGACGGGCAGCAGTGGTCGGATCTCGTTTCCTGGCCGGTACCCGACGTCGCCAGCCGGGGCGGGTGGATCGACATCGACGGCCGGGCCGGCCTCATCGTGCGCGACGCAAGACAGCAACTCGCCGTCTATGACGACACCGTCGTCCTGTCCGACGGACCGGCCGCTCCCCTCCTGGTCGAGGGACTCCCGAACGCCTCCGTCGACACGCTGCGGAAGCTTGCCCGAGGCGCCGTCCCGCAGCCCCAGGACGACGCCGTCCGTGCGGCTCTCACGGAAGACCATCTCAGCCTGTTCAATCTGTCCGACCGGAAGATCACCACCCGCGTCGACCTTCAACAGGACCGATCCCGCGTCGTGGTCTTCGAGGGTCGCCAAACGTTGACCTCTCAGGGCAGTTCCTACGAGGCGGAACTGGATGCGGCCACGGCCGTCCTGCTGCCGCCGCGGCTGACGCTTCGACCGCTCTCCGGTACCTCGCTGCCCGTGGGCCTGGTGGCGGAGGTCGTCGACGGCGCCACGCTCAGGCTCACCGGCCCGTCGTGCCGTATCCACGTGACCGGGCAGGACGACAGCGACGTGGCGGTGGTCCGCGCGGGTCGTACCACCACCGTCTCTCTGCGCCACGCCGACGCCTACCGCCTGAGCGACCTCGCTCTCGGCCGTACGGTCTTCCCGACCAACCCCTTGCCACCCGGCATGTCGGACCCCGCAGCCGCCGTCGACGGTGCTGCGGAGACGGCGTGGGTGCCCGGATCCGATGGTCGCATGGTCGTCGACCTCGGGGCCCAGCTCCCGGTCCGCAGTATCCGCACGGTGTGGACGGGGGGTCGGCTGCCCGCACTGACGGCGGAGCTCAGCAGCGACGGCATCAGCTATACACCGGCCGGACGACTCACCGGACACGGCCGGACGCGGCAACTCGCCACGGACGCCACCGCGCGCTATGTCGCGCTGGCGACCGACGCGAGCGGGAGGAACGACGCCCGGCTGATCAGCCTCTCGGTGATCTGACGGCATCCTGGCATCGGAACTCCGGCCGACCGGCCGGAGTTCCGGTCCGGCGCGGATGCCGCGCCGGGTCGCTCGCTCGTGGTCGATGTCCCCTGACGGTGGGAATGCCGGGGACCTGCGTCCGGCGTCACGGTGGAATAGGGTTCCTCGCCATGACCGTGCTGCATGGCGCCTTCGTCGTCCTCCGCCCCACCGTCGCCGAGGACATTCCCGCTCTGGCCGTCATCCGGGCCACACCCGAGGTGCGCGCACGGTGGAGGGCCGAGGGCGATCTCGAAGCAGACATCGCGGCCGACCTCGCCGACCCCGACGTCGACATCCTGACCATCCACCTCCAGCAGCGGATCGTCGGCTTGATCCAGTGGTACTGCGAGGAGGATCCCGACTACCGCCACGCGGGTATCGACATCATCCTCGATCCCGCGGTGCATGGCCGTGGCCTGGGCACCGACGCCGTACGCACACTCGCCTGCCACCTCGTCGACGACCACGGGTTCCACCGTCTGATCATCGACCCGGCGGCCGACAACACCCCGGCGATTCGCTGCTATACGAAGGTCGGTTTCCGGCCGGTCGGCATCATGCGACAGTACGAGCGCGGCCCGGACGGCACCTGGCACGACGGTCTCCTGATGGATGTCCTGGCCGCCGAACTGGTGCGCTGACCCGGCTTCGTCCCCCCAAAGCTCAATCCGCACGCCTACGTTGCCGGCCGAGCCCGCTTCGGAACGGCCGGTCAGGGCGCCCTCACCGGCCGTCGCCCGCGGCCCCCGCTCGGCAACGAACCCGGTCGTCCGGCACCCGCCGTTCGACGGACTGGCGACGGTGGGCCGGGACCGAGGTCGGCTGGCGCGTACGGGCGCACCTGTTCCCGTGCGGGTGCCTTCGGTGTGGATGCGGGCGCCGGCCGCTCGAGGCACCGCAGGATCGCGCGAAGGGCGCCCGAGGGCTGGCGAAATATAGATCGTGCGTTCGATTCATGTACCGATCACATGCCGCGTCGCGCCGTGATCGGCACCCCACCACCCCGGCCCGCCCTTGTCCCTCGTCGAGCCCGATCGCCCATCACCGCACGTAGGGCACTGAAACCGACCCCGTCACGGCCACCCCCCGCCGACCGTGCCTGACGTGAGAGAGGTGGGTTTCGGTGTGAGACTGGGCGCGGAAGGGGTGATCCCCGTGTCGGACCCACCGCATGCGTCCGCCGGCCCCGACGCCGCCGTCGACGAGAGTCGACTGGAGGAGCTGCTCATCGAGGCACAGACGGCTCTGCCGTTCGAACTGCCCGCCCTGGCGAACCGGTGTGCTACGGCTCTCGGCCTGGACTCAGCGTTGATCTACCTCGTCGACCTGCAACAACGGCAGCTCATACCACTCGACGAGGAATTGGAACCGCTGCCGGTGGACTGCTCGTCCGCGGGCTGGGCGTACCGCACCGTCTCCCCGCGAGTGGTCGAGTCCGACGGCGGCGTGATCGTCTGGATGCCTCTGGTCGACGGTGCGGAGCGGCTCGGTGTACTCGCGCTGCGGACGGCCGCTCTCGACGGGGTGCGGATGCGCCGCAGCCGGATGCTGGCCCATCTGTTCGCCATGCTGATCACCTCCAAGCGCACCTACAGCGACTGGCTCGCCGCCCGCACCCGCACCACGACCATGCGGCTTCCGGCCGAGATGCTGCGGGCCTTCCTGCCGCCCCACACCGTCGGCAGCCGCAGATGTGTCTCGACCGCGGTCCTGGAGCCGGCGTACAAGATCGCCGGCGACGCCTTCGACCACTCGGTCGTCAAGAATGTGCTCCACACCATGATCCTCGACTCCATGGGGCACGATCTGGCAGCCGGCCTGGCCACATCGGTGGTCATGGCGGCGGCACGCACCTCTCGCCGCGGTGGTGGCGACCTGCCGGACATAGTCAACCGCGTTGACCAGTCGCTCGCCCGATGGCGGCCGGACCATTTCTGTACCGGCGTGCTGTGCCGGCTCGACGCGGAGACCGGAGTGCTGAACTGGGTCAATTGCGGTCACCCACCGCCGCTGCTGATCCGGGCCGAGCAGGTGGTCCACGGCGTGCTGGACAGTCCGCCGCAGCCCCCGTTCGGGCTGGCGGGCCCGCTCGCTCCGGCCGCCCGGCAGGTCCATGAGACGACGCTGAAACGGGGCGATCAGGTCCTGCTCTACACGGACGGCGTCATAGAGGCGCGTGACGCGAACGGAGTGGAGTTCGGCCTGTCCCGGTTCACGGACTTCATCATCCGCTCGTCCGCGGCCGGCCAGCGCCCGGCCGAGGTGCTACGACTGCTCATCGACGCCATCCTCGACCGTCAGCGGAACCAGCTGCGGGACGACGCGACCATCCTGCTCTTCGAATGGCGCCCGCAGGACCGGTGAAGTGGCGGCACACCCGTGCAGCAGAGGCGAGCCACGACGACCGGCTGATGAGCCGAGCCGCCCGGTTCGTCGGCTGGCAGCTGACCGAGACCGCTTCCGGGCGCCGCGGAGGAAGATCAGCAGGACGCGTACGGACCGGACCGGGGTGATTGCGCGTCGCGCGGCCGGCGTCAGGCCCCTTCGGTGAGGGCGGCGGCCAGACGGGTCAGTCCGTACTCGTAGGCGCGGTCCACGTCGCCGCCGAGGTTGAAGGCGTCGGCCAGCTCCATGCTGATGAAGCCGTACGCCCAGGCGGTGATCGTGCGGGCCGCCTCCAGGGCTTGAGCGGGGCCGGCCAGTTCCGCGGCGATCTGCAGGACGGGGGCCGCCGCGCGCGCCAGACGGGCGGGATCGGGCCTGGTCGGCCCCGGGGCGCCGGCGAAGACGAGGCGGTAGGCGGCCGGGCGGGCATGGGCGAACGCGCGGAACGCGCGGAGCAGGTCGGCCAGTGTCTCGCGGGGGTCGGCGGCCGGTGGGACGGCGTCGAGGTGCTTCTCCAGGTCGAGGAGCGTCTCCTCGGTGACGAGCAGGACGAGGGCGTCACGGTTGCGGACCCGCTTGTAGAGCGAGGGGGCGCGTACGCCGACCCGGTCGGCGACAGCCTGCATCGTCAGCTGTGCGAGCCCCTGCGACTCCAGGATGTCGCGGGCTGCTCCGACGATGGCCTCGAGTGAGGTGCGTTCGGGCGTCGGCATGCCTTCTCCTTCCGGCGGGTGCGATGTCGTCTTCATCATAGCTATTGGCCATAGCCATGATGGCTATGTATCGTAGCCATCGTTCCCGGTTCGGCGAGGAGAAGGTTCATGAAGCTCGATCAGCACCTGTATCGCATAGGCAACGACATCGTGGCGGTCTACTTGGTCGTCACCGACGAGGGCGTGACGGTCGTGGACGCCGGAATGGCCGGCCACTGGGGGGAGCTGACCGCCGAGCTCGCAGCCCTTGGCCGGACTCCGGCCGACATCCGCGGCCTCGTGCTCACCCACGGCGACACCGACCACCTCGGCTTCGCGGAACGGCTCCGGCGCGAGCACGGAGTACCGGTCTTCGTCCACAGCGCCGATGCCGCACGCGCCCGGGGCGAGGTGAAGGTCAAGAACGCCTGGGGCCATGCCAAGATCGGCGCCACGGCCGGTTTCCTCTGGTACGCCAGCCGCAAGGGCGGCCTGCGCACGACGTATCTGACCGAGGTCTCGGAGGTGGCCGACGGCGATGTGCTCGACCTGCCGGGCGCGCCCCGCATCCTGGGGATGCCCGGACACTCGCCCGGCAGCATCGCCGTCCATGTGCCCGAGGTCGACGCGGTGTTCGTCGGTGACGGCCTCACGACCCGGCACGTGCTGACCGGACAGCACGGTCCGCAGCCGGCGCCGTTCACCGATGACCGGGACCAGGCGCTCGCGTCGCTCGACCGGCTCGGGGAACTGCGTGCGAAGTGGGTCCTGCCGGGGCACGGCACCCCTTGGAACGGGGGCGTGCAGGAGGTCGTCCGCCAGGTCCGGGCCGCGGCACGACCGCAGTAGCGTCCGGGTGCGAAGCTGCACCGGTGCCACGACGTTCGGGGCCGTCCCCGAGGGGCGGCCCCGCTGGTCGTCGGAGCGGGGGCATACCTACGCGTGGAGACGATGCTCAAGAACGCTGTCCGCCACGGCACATCACCCTGTCCGCAGCGCCGTCAAGAACAACTGGACAACGACCCTCGGCGCCCGTGGAGGCATGCGCAGGGCGGGCCGGTGGGATCGGTGCCGCTGCCGACCTCATCGGATCCAGCTCCCGCTGCACCCCGGCCTGGGCCCGGGCGCAACACATGTCGGCCCCGGCGCGGTGCGCCGATGCCGTCGCCGGACTTCCCGCGCCGTCCGATCCCCCGCCCTCAGTGGCGAGAACGGGCATGCTGGTGTCTGCAGCAGCGGCTGGGAGGTGCGGGGATGCGGTGGTGGGCCGTGGGGTGGATGGTCGCCGGGATGGTCGTCATGGCGGCGTGCAGTTCGTCGTCAGGCGGCGATGCGGCCGCCAGGCCTTCCGGGAGCCGCTCGGCGGAGCCGTCGACCGGCGCGTCGACGCACACGTCCGCAAGCCCGTCCATGAGCGAGAGCGCGAGCCCACCCTCGGGAAGGCCGTCGGCGCCGGCCGGTTCACCCTCCACCACGGTGCAAGGCTGTGCCGCCGGGCATACGAAGGTCGCCGTCAGCCCTGGTGACAAAGTCGAACGAAAGTTGTGCGTGCGTCCGGGGACCGAGGTCTCTCTCGTGCTGCATCCCCGGGCGGACGACAAGCGGTGGACAGGTGTACAGAGCTCCGCGCCCGTTTTCGTCCTCGTATCCGGATGGCGGGTGGCTTCAGACGGCACCGCCTATGCCACGCTGCGTTGTGCGGGCACCCGTGCCGGCAATGCCAAGATCACCGGGCTGGCGAAGGCACCGGACGTGGCTGGCGCGGCCGACGGCGCCTTCACGCTGGACATCAGTGTGGTGCCCTACCCGAGGGAGGGGTGACCCCGGAAGCCGGGATCACCCCTCCGCCTCATATCGGCTACGCGAGGGTCAGCCGCAGTCACGCACCTTGATGCTGTAGATGCCACGGCCGTGCGTGGCCGCGTACAGGGTCTGACCGTCAGGGCTCAGCTTCACCTGGAGCACGGCAACGGCCGGGAGAGAGCCGACGCGCTTCCACTTCGTCTGGCCCGGAGCCCGGTAGACGACACCCAGGTCGGTGGCGACGGCGATGCCGCCGTTCCCCGTGACGATCGCGGAGTTGGTCGGTACGTCGGGAAGGTCGGCCGAGATGTCCTTCCAGGTCGTACCACCGTCCTTGGACTCGAAGACGTGGCCGAGACCCGAGCCGGGACCCTCGGTCCAGTGCCGAGAGAAACCATTGACCGCAAGGAAGACGTGGTCGGCGTTCTTCGGATCGACGGCGAAGCCGCTCAGGTAGCGGTTGGGGACGGTTCCGTCCACGGGCAGGGAGATGTCGTGCCATCCCGTGCCGTCAGCATTGCCGACCGAGATCCCGCGGGCGAAGCCTTCCTCATTGCAGGGGCCGCACCAGGCCGCGTAGACCTTGCCGCCCGAAGCCGCGACGGCGGTCGCTGTACGGCCGGCGCCGAGGTCGTACACGCTCTTCCACTCCGAGCCGCTGCGGATGGCGTAGCCGTGGGTCTGCACCCACACATGGCGGCCGCCCGCGACCCACGTCGAACCGTTCTTCAGGTCCGCACCGATCGGAGCGATGAAGCGGGCCTCGCCGGTGGCGTTGTCGGCCGGAGCGATGTTGTACGACGTGGCCTTGCCGGGGTCGGTGATCCAGGAGCCGTCGTTGAGGGCGCAGTTCTGGGTCACCTGAAGGGCGAGGTAGACGTATTCCTGGGCGATGTTGCAGCCGTTGGCGGGATCGGTGAGGGTGTCGCCGCCATCGCCGCCGAAGTTGGAGCCCATCACCTTGTCGTTGCTGCGCAGGATGGACTGTCCGTTGTCCTGCAGGCCACCGGTGACCGAGACTCCGCCGTGGTCCAGGTCCTTGCCGATGCCCACCGAGTAGTACTGGAGGGTGTCGATGGTGCCGTCATTGAGCGAGGTCCAGTCGGTGGCGTGCCCGGAGGAGTCCTGGGAGCCGTGGACCGGCCGCTTGTAGGCGCCGCCGTCGTTGCCCACGTACACATAGCTCTTGCCGTGGTAGCTGCCGATCGCCACGCCGTGCTGGTCGGAGTGGGTGGTCGGGTTGCAGTCGCCCGTCTGCTTGGCGGGGTCGATGTTCCAGCAGGAGAAGTCGAAGTTCCAGTAGGGACCGACGGTCGACCAGGTGCCGCCACCGTCCTTGGTCTCGTAGACCTCCTCAAGTCCCGCGTACACGTGCTGCGGGTCGCTCGGGTCGACGGTCAGGAACTGGTTGTACCAGGCCTGCACGCCCGGCATGTAGCCGCTGGAGGTCAGTGCCGAACCGTCGGCGGCCAGACCCTTGTAGTCGGCGACCTTCGTCCAGGGCCCGAACAGCGAGCCCGCACTGTAGATGCCCTCCAGGCCGCTGTCCGGGTTGGACGCCATCTGCTCCGGCGACTCGTCGATGGCGTAGTAGCGCGAACCGTCCGCGGAGCGAGCGAAAGTGACCGTCCCGACGTTGTCGGCGTCGGTCGGCAGATCACCGAAGCCGCTCGTGATCCGCTGCCAGCGGCCTCCTACCTTGGTGTAGAAGCCGTTGTAGTCGTCACCGCTGCGCCAGCCGACCGCAAGGACCACCTTCGAGGGGTCCTTGGGGTCGATGGCGATGTCGTTGGTGATGTTCTTGTACGCGGCATTGTCGTCGGTCGCCTTGGAATGGCCCGGCAGGTAGTCGGGGTTGGGCGCGTACTCGAGCTTCCAGGACCCGCTGAGCGTCTTCGTGGAGTGACTCCACACGCCTTCGCTTGTCGCCGCCCACACCTTGCCGCCGCCGAAGCGCAACTGGCGCACGGTGGTGCTCTCCAGCTCGTCTCCACCCACCCGGCTGCGGGTGGCGAAGGTGCCGTGGTGGGGATCGGACAGCACGTACACACCGCTGCCGAGGTACGCGTCCGCGTTGGTGTTCGCCTCGCCGGTGCCCAGCCACAGGCGTCCGGTCCCGTCGAGCGCGAGCGCGCCGGTGGACTGCGAGGGCAGCCCGTCGCTGATCGGCTGCCAGTGGCCGCCACCGGACTTCGAGCGCCATACTCCGCCGCCCGCACTGCCCGCGTAGACATAGCCGTCGTCGTCCGCGGCCATGGCGGCCATCCGGCCGGTGACGTTGCCCGAGCCGCCGCTGGAGTTGGAGTCGATGTCGCGGTAGCGGGAGTCGTCGGAGTTGTACGGCAGATTCGTGGTGTGCCGCCAGTTACCGCCTGTGCCGGGCAAGTTGGCCAGGCTTTGCCAGGCGGCGCCGTAAGCGCCCGGTGCGACGACGCCGGGTGCGGTGCGCGCCTCGGCGTACTGGTCCGCACCCTCTGCGATCTCGTCGGCCTCATTGCCGTCGTCGGGATCCTCCGCCGTCACCTTGGGGGTGACGGCGCCGACGGAGTGTTCGCGCTCGGAGGCCAGTTGACTGAGCGCACGGGCCCCGAAGGGGCTGCTGTCGTGTTTGCCGGGCGCGGCGCTTGCGGGTATCGCGAAGAGTCCGGCGGATGCGGTGATGGCGCAGATCGTGAGCCATCGTCTTTTACGGGTTGGTGCTGACACCAAGTCCTCCCACGCAGGCAGTGATACAGCCGTCACAGGTGACCCGATCACGAGCGGAGGGAAGCATCCGACACTTGAACAAGTCTTTGTTCAGAACCTGACACTTCGGTGAATCTGACACTTCAGCGGCTGGAGCGCGCACTCGACCATCAACAGATCACGACCGCCCGAACGGCAGGGCCCATGGCCGGCTGCGGGGACGCCCAGGCTGTTCCGGCCGTAACGCCGGCTCGTGGCTTGGCGGCGGGCAACCACTCTCGGAAGACCGGACCACTCGGGGTCGGTTCAGCCGTGGAGATGGGCCCTGCCGGGTCCTCAAAGACGGTAAATCTGCAGACCCTGCCGTCTTCGGAGATGACTTGGCCGTCCTCGTGATCGGGGCCCTTCGAAATCTGTGCTCCCGAAACGGACACTACGCGACTGTGCCGAATCCCTGCGCCGAAAGCGCCTTGCGGAGTCAACTCGCGCGTCGGTCGCAGACCATGAAAAGACCCACTGACATCATTCGGTGATCCGCACGGTCGGCAGCCGACCGATGCCTATGCGCGAACGCGGGCCCTGCATTTCCCCATTCCCCGTCAGGAGGTCTCGTGGCAAGCGAACTTCGGCGGCGTCAGCTACTCACCGGTGGCGGCCTCGGAACCGGTGCACTCGCCAGCGTGACCGGCCCCACCGCTCAGGCCGTTGCCGCACGCACGGCGCCTCCCCCAGCCACGAGCCGTCCGCGCCCGGTCGCCCCGGTCAACCAGGCGATCGCGGATCACACGCCGATGGCGTACAAGGTCCAGCCGCAGCAGGTGGTGGGCGTCGATGCGGAGAAAGAGATCGCCATCCACACGATGTCCGACGTCGCAGACAGACGCAGGCGACTGATCGAATACATCTGGAAGGGTTCCGGGTTGCCCACCAGGATGCCGCAAGCCGAACCGGGTGCACCGCTGCCGCCCGAGATCGCCACACTGACCGGCGTACGACAGACCACCAAACTGACTGTCCCTTTGCGTTACGGCGTCAGAGCGGTCGAGTATCTCCTCGAGCCCCAGGGGCCGGTCAACCACCGGCTCGGCATCTATCACACCGGGCACGGCGAAGACCCGGCGATTCGGCTCCCCACGGTCCAAGCACTGCTCGACCACGGCTACGCCGTCCTCTGCTCGGACATGCCCTTCGCCGGCTGGAACGTCCAACTCATCCAGGAACCGAGCGACCCGAAGAAATACATCGATATCGCCGGCGGCACAAAGGCGCACAACCGTCTCAGCGCTTACGAGCCGTCCCGCCTCCCGGCCACGACGTTCTTCCTCGAACCGCTGGTCGTGGGGGTCAACTACGCCAGAAAGATCCTGCGCCCCCAGTCCATCGCCATGATCGGTCTGTCCAGCGGGGGCTGGACCACGACCGTGTACGCCGCCGTCGACACCCGTGTCACCCGGAGCTACCCGACGGCCGGGACGCTTCCGTTCTATCTGCGTCCCGGGCCGCCGATCGACTCCACCGGCGACTGGGAACAGGGCGGCGTCCAGGGCGCCACCGTACCCGGCTTCTACTCGATCGCGAGCTTCGGCAACCTGTACCTCATGGGCGCGGTCGGCTCTCGCCGCGGACAACTGCAGATCCTCAACCGGTTCGATGCCTGCTGCTTCGCCGGAGTGGGGGCCCGCAGCTATGCGCCCGTGGTGAGCCACCGTGTCGCACTCATCGGGCAAGGCAATTGGGATCTCCTGGAGGATGCCACCCACAACAAGCACCAGGCGTCTCCGTACGCCCTTGAGGTCATCTTGTGGGACCTCGAGACCAATCCGCCCGACTGAGGGTCGGTCACAAGTCCCTGCTCTTTCCCGGACGGAGGGTGGTCGAGCCGATGTCAGGCCCGTACGTGCTGTCGGCGGGAGCGTTCGTCACCGCAACGCACATCGGTGAGGCGATCCTTCATCGGCCTCCGTGAGGTTCACCGCCTCCGGGGATGCTGCTGCCGTCGGCCGTCCGGCTCCCGGCGTTCATGGTCCGGTCCACCACAGGCAACAGGGCACGCAATGCGGGACTGGGCCTTCCATGTGACGCGGTGGCGAGGCTCAACTCCCAGTAGAGGGGCCGGCCGGCAAGCCTCAACACCCACAGTCGGGGACCTGTCGTCCCCCATGCCGCCCGTCCTGATCGTGACCCGGGTGATCTCCGGCTTCGGTATAGGCATGGTCACCGCCACGGCCACCGCCTACCTGATCGAGCTGCACGGTACGGCGCGCCCCGAGGCGTCCCGGACCCGGGCGGACATCGTCTCCACGGCGGCCAACATCGGCGGCCTGGCCGTCGGCCCCCTGGCCGGAGGGCCGCTGGCCGAGTACGTGACCAGCCCTCTGCGCACCCCGTATCTGATCTTCCTCGGCCTCCTGCTGATCAGCGCGGCAGGAGTCGCACTCACCCCGGAGACCGTCGCCCCGTATCGCCCGCAGCGCGTCTCGGTGCCGCAGGCGGCACGACCGACGTTCTCCGCCGCCTCGGCGGCCACCTTCGCCGCGTTCGCCGCGTTCGCCGCGTTCGGCCTCTTCACGTCCCTGGCTCCCGGGTTCATCGCCGGGACTCTGCACCAGCCCTCCCGCACGCCGGCCGGACTGGTCGCCTTCCTCGTCTTCGGCGCCACTGCCGTCACCCAGACCTGTCTGCCGGGGGTCACCCAGCGGACGCTGCTGGCCTGCGGCCTCGCCCTGATGCCGCTCGGCCTCATCGCCGTCACCGCCGCGGTGTGGCAGCCGGCGCTCGCGCTCCTCCTCGGCGGCGTGGTCACCGGCGCGGGTGCGGGCCTGCTGTTCACGGGCAGCATCACCACCGTGCTCAGCCTTGCCGACCCGTCCTCCCGCAGTGAGACCCTGGCCGGCCTGTTCCTGGCCGCATACACCGGTCTGGCACTTCCGGTCCTGGGCGTCGGTTTCGCCACGCGGTTCATCACCGACAAGACCGCCCTGATCGGCTTCACCGTCCTGCTGATCGCCCTGTGCATCGCAGGCAGTCGCCGTCTCCTGAACGGGCATGCGACAGCGCCGGTAGCGGCCGCCGCCGACAACTGACCGGTGGTGGGTGCGGGGGGAAAGGTTTGTCCTATATGTGATCTTGGATTGCGGCGGTGCGGGATGCCGAGCCCAGTACCCTGATAGGCGCCGTCGGCAATGGTCATGGTGCGGCCGACCGCATCCTTGGTGCCCGACTCCTCCCGCCCGCGGAAGTCATGACGGTTGCCGAGCACAGGCCAGCCGACTACCACAACCACGCGGGAGTCGGCGTCGATGACGACCTGTTGGGCAGAGGGGTACCGATAGTTCTTGGGCTGCTCGGCAATACCGCGGTCACGGCTGGGCACCGGGGTGCGTCGTCCACGATCAGCACCGCGTCCTACGCGAACCGCTTGCGCGGCACGAGCACGAACTTCGGACCGACGTGGTCAATGACGCGACTGGCCGCGGACTTCACACAGAGAACAGTGGCGCCTGTGCCGCAACGTCAGGTTTGTCCGCCAACACGCGGCTACCAGCAGCACACGGTCCGCCGGCGGCAGCCTCCACGGCCGCCCCGGCCCGGAGCATCGGCACCCTCCCTACGCAGCTGGTTCACCAACTTGCTCAAGGCGCGCGGGCTCAGCCCTGTGAACGGGGCTGTCCAGACACCTCAGGCACGTAAGAAGTCAAGCTCGGTGCTCTCCATCCGTGTGTAGCCTCTCGATCTGTTCGAAGGGGAGCGAGGGAGATCGGCTGATGTCTGGCGGGCCTTGGACGGGGGACGACCCTGGACACAACCACGGGATTCATGAGCGATGGCTGCGTGGGCTGAACAGGCAGACCGGGGCACCCGACTACCGGGACGAATGGTATGACGAGCAGTGCGGCGGGTGCCGGTTCTGGGTCGCGTTGAGCGGCGAGTTGGGGCGGGACTGGGGAGCCTGCACCCATGTTGGGTCGACGTTCGACGGGCAGGTGCGATTCGAGCATGACGGCTGCGCGTCCTTCATGGTCCGCACCGACGCCTCGTTCGGCTGACGACAGCGGTTGGACGGCCGTCTCGTGGCTAAGTGGCCATCACCAGGTCAGACGCAGAAGGGAGGCATGGGCCTCTTCGAAACGGTGGCCGTGTGGAGGCAGTGGCGAGGCTGAACGATCAATCGGATGAAGAGGTTGCGTTGGGCGGCGGCGTACCAGTCGTCGTGGTCACAGCGGCGCCGGGAGGGTGATATTCAGCCAAACCTTGCATTACCCGAACCGTTGAGCGCATTGTCGCGTTTGCGCTCTGGTGGTTCTGCGAGTTCACCGTGAGGATGCCCGCCGTGTCTGCGAACGGGGGGCGGGTATGGGCTTCAGCCGGGGGGTACGTGTTCGAGAGCATGCTGGGGAAGGGACGGTCGAAGGGCCAGCCGTGCCGGTTCAGACCGACCCTACTGCCTCTGACGACGGCCGCACCGGCGAGGTGGAGCCGACCTCGTCAGAGGTGACCAGGCTGCTGTGCGAAGCCGTCTATGCGCGTCCCGACCAAGCCCAAGCCGCCAAGGTGTGGTGGCGCAAGATCCGCGGCAAAGACAAGAAGCCGAACAAGCTCCGGCGCAGCACCCGCAGACGCATCTACCTCGAGGGCAGCGACGACTGTCCGCCACTGGGCGAGCCTATGGCACAGTGGGTTGTGGATCACGTCCTGCACGGACCGCCGGTACCCGTCCCGTCATACGGATTCGATCTCCTGCCCGTGGTCGCGCACAGTCTGCGCGCGCGACGACGACGGTGGTTGCGCCGGGTGCTGGTGCTGCTCTTGACCGCTGCTCTGGCGTACGCGGTCCCTTGGGCCGCCGCTGTGTGGGGCGGGATTGTCGTGCTGGCTCTCCTAATGCGGTGGGCCTCGCTGCGGGCGGCTCGCAAAGGGAAGACGTCAAAGCTGGCGCCCTCACCCCGCGTCGCGTATCTGGTTCTGTCCGTGCCATGGCTGCTCGCCATAGTGCCGTACGAGCCGGTAGACGGTGAGGCGGTTCCCTTGCGTGTCGGACTGCTTGTGTTGCCGTTCGCCCTGCTGGTCGCAGCGACACTGGTCTGCATGTGCGACCGGCTCGCAGCACGAGCAGCGCAGTCCCGCATTACCGGGGAAGGTATTGCGAGCGACCGCCTGCCGTGGGTGGCGGCTACGGCCGGGCGCCGGATGGGGCTGATCGGCAGAGGACAGACGCAGCGAGAATTGCCCTACGACCAACCGGAATGCTTTGTCGGAGCCGGGCGTGACGTATGGGGCGTGGCCGACATCGGTATCCCGCTCAAACCCAAGGACCCAGAGGAGTCGGTCAAGACCTTCGGCGAGGACGAACTGCTACGACGGCTGGGTACCGCCCTCAGGGAACTGGGGCGTGGCGCACGAGAGATCACCGACCCGTTGCCCGGCTTTTCCGTAGTGCAGGTCCAAGGCCTGCCCTCCGCGCTGTGGCTCCAACGCAGCCGTACCTCGAAGCTGGACACGCCGGACTTACGCGGCCGAGGCCGCCGATCACCCTCCAGCGAGCCCGTCCGGCTGTATCTGCGCGCGCAGTGCATCAGCTGGGACGGCCAAGTCGTGGTCACCGTGTTCGTGCACGCCGCCCTGGAAGCCCGCGAGTTGCGGCTGACCGTTCGCCCCCATGTAATGACGCCCCTCTACAACGAACTGCGAGTCACCGACACACCCGTCGCCAAGCGTGGGACGCGATTGCTGGGCTGGGTGGCGGTGCAGGCGGTGCTGGACGCCGTCAACGCACCGCTTACGTTGTGGCGATCGGCGACCCGACTTGGGCTCGGCAAGCAGACAGACGACGGCCGTACCGAGGAAAAGGATCCCGTCAGCCTCCGCGACCGGTTCTCGACCGAAGAAGTCACCGACATGCACCAGAGCGACGACGCCAAGCGACACGTCGTATTGATGGAGACCTGCATCTTCCGGACGGTCTCCGAGTACCTCGACGAGAGGGGCGTCGACACCGCTCCGTACGAGCGCCAAGTGGCCGCGGTCATCACCAATATCCAGGTCTATGGCGACAACAATGCGCCCATCCAGAACATCTCCGGCCACGGCATCAGCAATGTTGGACAGAGCAACGCGTCACAAAAAGGAGCAAGTTGATGGTCGCAGGACGACGCCGCCCCGAACCGGAGCAAGGGCACGGCTCCGGTATCAGCATCGGCGGTAACAACAACGCCCCCGTGCACAACGTGGCGGGACAGAACATCTCGCACGTCTACCAGTCGTCCTTCGTCGAGGGCACTACTGCCGGCCTCGACACCGTGCGCGACCTCCTTGCCGCATTCCGAACCGAGGTGGATCGCAACGGGCCGGGACTGCCGAACGCACAGGTCCTTCGTGCCATGGCGGACTCCATCGATACCTCGCTGATGGCGCCAGACACGCAAGCAGAGGGGACGCTGCGCAGGGCCGTACAAGCGCTGCCGGCCCTGGTGGCGGGAACCGTAGTGCAGCAAGGGGGCGAGGCGCTCGCCCACGCCCTTGCCGGATGGTTGGGCTAGAGGCGCCGACTGTGCCGCAGGCCTACCAGCGGCGCCTGCCTGTGTCCGACGCCTCGATGCTTCGGTTCAAACCGCCGACGCGGCCATTCCTGCCGATGCAGCCTGAACTGCCCGCTCCACAGCCGCGACGTCCTCGGGAGACCACGTGAACGCGGAATCGATCAATGCCGAGGTATGGTCGGCCTATGGCACGCACCACATCCGGCGCGGCACCCCCTTGGCGGAGGTGGAGCGGATCGACTGGGGGCCTGGCGGCACCGGGCCCGGAGATGTCGTCCTAGGCGACCTGGCGGGCCGCCGCGTGCTGGATCTGGGCTGCGGCCCGGGCAGGCATGCGGCATACCTCGCACGCCGCTACAGGGCAGTGGTGGATGCGGTCGACGCCTCGTCCAGCCAGATTGAACGCGCCCGAGCCCACTATGCCAGCGTGCCCGGCCTGCGATTGGTGGCAGCCGACGCTGTCGAATACCTGGGCACGGCCGCACCCTACGATGTGATCTACTCCCTCCACGCCTTCCCCTATCTTGACCCGCATCGACTGCTGCCCGCCCTTGCCGTCGCACTGAAGCCCGGCGGAAGGTTGTCCTTCACCGCGCTTCACACCAACTCTCACGGCAACGGTCCCGCCACGGCCATCAAGCCGCGGCCGGAGATCCTGCACCTGGCCGGAGGCGGGGAACTGACCGTGCAGATGTGGGTACTCACGCCCAAGCTGTGGCAGGACCTGCTCGAACGGTACGGGCTGCACGTGGAGGACATCAGCGCCCTCGACGCGCCCGAGGAGAACAACCATGCCTCCTACCGGCTCTTCCAGGTCAGGCGGCCCGCACGCATCCCCTCCCGTCCCCGGACTACGAAGCCGCCCGCCCCGCACGCGGCGCTCGGCGTCGGTGCCCTCCTCTACGGGCCGCGCGGCCTGCTGCTGGGACGCCACCGCCGCGGCACTTGGGAACTGCCCGGAGGAACCGTGGAACCGGGCGAGAGCCTGCAGGAAGCGGTCGTGCGCGAACTGCGTGAGGAAACCGGCCTGATGGCCCACCCGGCCAACGTGCGCCTGTTGGGCGCGCTCCACGACCACGTGGGCGAGGTTGTCCGCGTCACCATCGCTGCCCACGTCACTGCCTGGAGAGGCGAGCCGGCCAACCAGAGCGGCGAGAGCGTGGGCGCCTGGCGCTACTGGCCTCTGGATTCCTTGCCACTCCATCTGTTCGAGTGCAGTGCACAGGTGCTCACAGCCTGGCGCCCCGACCTCCCTATCGACCACCCCGCAGCCCGCTTCATCTCTTTCGCCGACCCACAGGCACCCTTGTTCAGCAGCCTTGCGTGACGAGTGATCAATGCTTGGCCGGACCACAGCGCTCCTGCACCGTCCCCGCTGTCGGCGGCTCGGGTTCAGGCGCTCGCTGACAACGGCCCACCCGTCGATAGCCTGCCGCACTCGTCGACGAGACACCCACCCGTGACGGATCTTGACCCGTCGAAGGCCGAGCTGTTCGAGAATCCACACCAGGAGACCCGAGTGGACAACATCCTTCCTCTGACCGTGACAACAGTGGCTCTGCTGATCTCGATCTTCAGTTCGTATGTGGCGTGGTCAAGTCTCAAGACCGCCAAGGCCGCCAGCCGGGCCGCGATCATGCAAAATCTCTTCACCGCCAACCAAGCAGCCCTCCAGTACCCCGAGTTACTCGTCGACGTACACGGCATCGACCCGGCCACGACGGTCAGGGAAGCACGAGCACTGGTCTACATGAGCATCCTCCTCGATGGGTTCCAAGAGGTTCACGGACGCATTCACCGCGGGGATTTCGCAAGCATGGCTCGCCACATGAAGATTCACGGCGACTCGCTCCGCCGGTTCCTGGCCCTGCCTGCCAACAGAGCCCGTTGGCAGATTGTCAGGGGCCATTCCTACGGGGACTTCGAGGCGGGTTTCGCTGCAGCCGTCGACGATCTCATCACCTTCGAGGAGAACCTGCGCGCCAACCCGCAGGAGTAGCTACTGCCGCCCCAGACCGATATCAGACCTGCCACCGGCACGCCAGGTACGCGGGCATGGTCAACAAGGGAGCGTTTTGGAGGTTGGTGGCATGCTCAGCGGGGCTGGCTGTGCGTCGTAGGCGGTCTGCAGAAACTCATTCCACGTCCTTCACTGTCAGTGGTCCCGGGTACGGTTCTCCAATGAGTCATCAGCGATCGTTGCTTCACTACGAGGACAACTACACAACAAGGAAGATCGAACAACAGTCCTCTGGAGCCTGCGATATGGGTGGGCGTGCTCCACGTCTGGGCGCACCCTGCCAGAGTGGAGATCGCACATGAGCGACACTTCGATGCACGAGGCAGGAGACGTACGCGAGGCGTGGGGTCGGGTCACCGCGTGGCTTGAGCGGAACGACCCTGAAGCTCTCGCTGCGCTCGGCGGCCCGGGGAGCCAGGCAGCCATCAGCGAAGCCGAACTGCGCATGGGTCTGGAGCTGCCCGGGGAGATGCGGCAGTGGCTGCTGGCGAACGACATCGATGCCGGCAGGCAACCCGATGGTCAATCGTGTCTGGTGGCGCTGGGGTGCGAGATAGCCATCCCCGGCGGCCATCTCCTTCTGGGTCTGACGGACATTGAACGGGTCTACCTCAGCCAGATGGGCTCGGAGGATATGCAGCCGTCCGCAGACCCCGACTATCCGTTCTGGCGTCGCGACTGGGTGCCGATCGCCGCGGAACGCGACGGCCTCTACGGGACGTTTCTGGACACGGTGAGCGGAACGATCGGAACGTGGGCTGAAGCCTACGGTCCCGAGGAGGGCGTATACGCCTCGTTGTTCGCCTTCTTTCAAGAGGCGGCGGACCGGCTGGAAGGGGTCTCCTCGGGAGATTGGAGAGGCCCCGGCAAGTCTGCTGGACCCCGTAAGCTCGATCCCCGTCCGGAAGACGAGCCGATACGCCTCTGGGCACGCACCAACGGCTGTCTTGTTAATGATCGTGGTCGTGTCCCTGCGGCCATCCGCGCGGCCTACGAGGCTTCACAAAGGTGAGCACCAGGTCCGGCTGTACCAGTCGGTTGGTCACAGCCCTTCGTTGATTGCAGCAACGAGGACGGTGACCTCGAAGCGGACCGCCAGTTTGTCGCAACGGCAGGCCACCGCCCGATTCCTCTTCAAGCGGTTGCTTCCGCTCTCGACCGCGTGCCGAGCCTTGTGGTCCTCACGGTCGAAGGCTGGAGGTCGCCCGCCGGACTTCCCGGGGCGCCTGCTGTAGCCCGGCCGGTCAGCGGGTTCTGGGTTGTGCACCGGATCCCGCGCTTTCGCGGGTAGGTCCGGGCGGCTCGAGACGAGTACGCTTTGTCGTCCCGCGCTCCCAGGGACGGACACCGGCGCGGCCCGCCCGATACGGGGTACTCGGATGCTGTCCGTGACTGCGGCGAACTGGCCCGGCGCGACGGCGCCAGCGCCCATCCACCCGCACCCATCCGCCGGCATCGGCCAGTGGCTCGGACCATGCTTGTGGAGAGTCGTCGATGCCCGCAAGCCGATGTGTGGAACGCACCACGGACTCGCATAAAACGACGACGACACCGATCAGGTCAGTGAGTTGCCAGGTCGGCCGTCACCCGCCTGCACCGTTTTCGAACTGAGTTTCCACAGACGTGCATCGGATCGACCTGCCGACCGCCGGCAACCATGAGAATGTGACGTCAAAGGCACTCGAGGGGCAAGAAGGACGCCTGTGAGGAAAGGGAGTGCCCCTGATGCTGTCCCCCGCGCGCCGTGCGATAACGGCTGTCCTCACACCTGCGGCTCTCACTGCGCCGCTCTTCCTGGCACCCCCCACTCCTGCAGCCACCCGTAGCCCTGTTCCCTCCTCCGGCGCGACCGCGCAGGAGGACCAAGACGAAACGCTGCTGCTTCGATCGGCACGGGAGTACGCCATCGCGCTGGCGAACCTGCCCGGACCGGCGCTGGAGCAGGCTTTCCTGGCCGGGATGATCCCACACCACGCCGCTGCGGTCGCCATGGCCCGCCAGGAACTCGCCCGGGGCAGCCGGCCAGAGCTCAAGGCCATGGCCCAGAACATCATCAGCAGCCAGAACAAGGAGATCAGCCGGATGACCGGCTGGCTGCACACCTGGTACGGGCTCACTCCCGAGGTGGCGAGGACGCGGGTCCCTCATGCCGTCCAACAAGCGCGGGCCCCGATGACCACCTGGATGGACACGACGACCGCCCGTCTGTCCACCGTCCCGGCGGGACCCCGGTTCGATCAGGCGTTCATGCAGGCCGTGATCCCCCACCACGAGACGGCTGCCGTCGCTTCCACGGCCGTTCCGGGCCACGCGGTACACGATGCGCTCACCACCCTGGCCCAGCAGATCGTCGCTGCCCGGAACGCTCAGGTCGAGCAGATGCGCACCTGGCTGCACGACTGGTACCCAAGCTGACCCACGTCTCGTCGTGCCGCAGGCGCATCGCGCCGACGCGCCCCGTCCCACCGTCCCCCTGACGCTTCACCGACCCGCCCGGCACGCATGTGAGGGGTCGCGGACCATCACGAGAGCCCCCGCGTGTCGACCCCGTGCGGCACGGCCCCGCGCACGTTATCGGACGGGAGACCCGGCATGGCCGCGGGCCCCGGCTCCCGGCCCGACTCCACCCAGGGCGAACGACCGGGCGCGCGGGGTGCCTTCCGGGCCACCTGCACCGGCGGGGTGGAAGCCTTCAGTAACGGGGTCTTCGCAGTGGCCATCACCGTCCTCACCCTGGAGATGAGCACTCCGGCCCACCCAGGAGGCGGGCTGCTGTCCGCCCAGGTGCACCGATGGCCTGCTACCGGGCGGGCCCCCGCGGGGACGTGAGCGCGGTGCTGCCGGTCCTGCGGTGAACCGGGCGGCTCAGCAATGGCGGTGGTAGGCCTTGTTGGCTATCCGCCAGTCGTCCCCTGTCCGCACCAGCAGGAAGACGTCGGTGAACCTGTCCGGGCCATGCTGGAGCGTCATGGTCGCGGTCGCCACGGTGCCGTGCACGTCGACGGAGTCGATGCGGCGCGCTCGGGCCGGTTCGTCCGGGGCGGGATGGCCGGGGAAGAGGGCGCAGTAGTCGTCCAGACGCCACGAGACGAAGGCACCTTCCCGGATTCCCTCGATGTGGGCGGTGGGCAGGAACGCGGCCCGGAAATGGGCGGGGTCCCCTGTGGCATGACCACGGATGTAGGCGCGCAGCGGCTCCAGCACGGCGTCCTCCGTAGCCGGAGCCATGGCGGCAGCGGTGATGTCGGCTTCCGGGTCCGCAGCGGCGTCGGCGAGTACGGACCCGCAGCGAAGGGGCACGTTCGACGCGGCGGCCAGCAATGCCATGTCCTTGGCCAGTGCGCCGACGGTGAACTGGGCCGTGGGCGCGGTCGGCCCGTGGGAGAGAAAGGATCGTTTGCGGGCGACGAGTGGGCCCAGGTGGCCCAGTTCGAGGACGTCCAGTACCCGGGCGCGGGACAGCCCCAGGGCGTCGGCCTCTTGCAGAGAGTCGCGCAGTGCGAGGACGCTGCCTGCGAGGGAACTGTTGGCGATCAGCTTGAGCGCGGCGGCGGTGGCGGCGTCTTCGACGGGGCGTACGGTGCCGAGCGCTTCGAGAACCGGCCGGACGCGGTCGTACACGACGGGGTCGGCGGCGGTGAGGATCTCCAGGGTGCCGTCGGCGGCGGCCGGTACAGAGCCGAGCACCGGGGCATGGACGTAGAGCGGGCCGAGTCGCCGGGCCAGGTGCGCGGCTTCGTCGGGAGCGATGGTGCTGGTGTTGAGCACGATCGTGTCTGTTCGCAGTGAGTCGTGGATGTCGTCGAGCACCTGTCGGCACGCCGGGCCGTCGAACAGCGCGAGGAGCACGAGGTCCGCCTTCGCCACGGCCTCCTGCGGATCGGCCGTCGTCCTGACGGTGGGCGATGTACGCCCGGACCGTGTCCAGCCGACGACGTCCCTGTGCCGGCAGGCCAGTCGGGTGGCGATCGTGTGCCCCATGCGGCCCAGACCGAGGACGGCGATGGTGTGCGGTGGTGTCATGTCCGCCAGAGTGATGTACCTCAATGAATGCGACAAGCGCAGATTTCGCATGACAGGTCTGCGGAGTCCGCATACCTGACGGGCATACTGGCGGCATGGAACTGACCGTGTGGCGGACCTTCGTGACCGTGTGCCGACTCGGTTCGCTGTCGGCGGCGGCCACCGAGCTCCATCACACGCAGTCGGCCGTCTCCCGGCAGATCGCCGGGCTTGAGCGGCAGCTCGGCGTACCGCTGATGGAACGCCATGCGCGCGGGGTGCGCCCGACGCCGGCCGGCGAGGTCTTCCGGCGCCACGCCCTGGCCACGCTCCGGGAGGCAGACCGCGCCGTTCGTGCCGTACAGGACGCACGGGACGGGGCGTTCGACCGGCCCCTGGCCGTCGGTGCGACACCCTCCCTCGCCGCGGGAGTCGTCCCCGAGGCCGTCCGGGGCTTGCTGAGACAGGTCGGACCCGTCCGGTGGAGCCTGCTGCCCGGACTGAGCGCACAACTGCACGGCCGCGTCATCGCCGGTGATCTCGACGTCGCGGTCGTCACGGACGCGCCGCCAGGGCTGCCCAACGACCCGCAGGTGGAACGCCGTTTGCTGACGGTGGACGAGATGATGGTGGTGCTGCCGGTCGGCCATCCGCAGGCGGGCCGCGGCCCGGTGCACATCCGGGCACTGGCCGACGAGGTCTGGGCCGAGGACAACGACGGTTCGGCGGCGCTGCTGCGGCGGCACGCGACTCGGGCCGGAGTCAGCGCCCGCATCGACCTCGCGGCGGCCGACCTGCACGGCAAACTGGCCTTGGTGGCGACCGGTCACGCCATCGCGTTGATACCCGGAGTGCTCAGGTACGCGCTGCGGGCCGATGTGACGGCGGTGCCGCTCGTCGATCCCCCCACGCGCGGCATTCACACCCTCACACCACGGCACGACGCCCACCCCTGCACGGGCGCCCTGCTCGATCAGCTCGCGGTGGCCTGCGCCGCGGTGTTTCCCGCCGATGCCGAGCACGGGCCGGACGCGGCCGGCTCCCCGTGCGCCGCGCCCGCACGGCACGGCGGCGTGACGGGCTCGGACGACGGGGACCGTCCGCACGACTGAGCCGTCGGCCGAATGCGGTCGCGGCTCAGCAGGCCGGCGTCGACCTCGGGTGGGGAGTGGTCGAGCGGCTGAGGGTGAACAGGGTTTTCGGCTGCACGCTCGGGGCCCGCTCCGGTGGGGTCCGGCGTCGACGGCACATCACCGAGGTGCGCCGACCGCCTCCGCGCCGTTTCCGCGCGGAGGCGGGACCGCATCTCAGGGTGTGGTCGGCCGTGACAGGTAGCGGCCCTCGGGGTCCCCGATCACCTTGCCGTCCGCGTAGACCTGCCGGCCGCGCAGGAACGTCGACTCCACCCTTGCGCCGATCTCGAGGCCCTGCAGCGGTGTGTACTCCTGCGCCGACTCCGAGTCCGCCGCGTCCACCGTCCAGGATCGCGACGGGTCGACGAGTACGAGGTCCGCGTCGTAACCCTCGGCGATCGCGCCCTTGGTGGCGAGCCCGAAACGCTGTGCGGGAGTCCACGCGGTCAGTTCCGCGACCTTCTGCAGGGGCAGGCCGTGCTCCGGCGCCGCACCGACGAGACCGGGGAGCAGGTATTCGGTGCCGCCGAAGCCCGACTTGGCCGCGAAAACGTCGCTCTTCGGGTCCCCGAACTTCGTCTCCTCCTTGCAGCACGCATGGTCGCTGACCACCCAGTCGATGTGGCCCGCAACCAGGTGTTCCCACAGCGCGTCCACGTCCTCCTGCGGCCGCAGCGGCGGGTTGACCTTGCCGCCGATGCCCGACGCGGTCTCGATGTTCGCGAGCAGATGGCCGATGGTGACCTCGCGCCGGAAGTTCACCTGGGGGAACGTCTTGGCCATCAGCATGGCCGCCTCGATGGCCTTGCGCGAGGACAGGTGCAGCAGGTTGATGTTCGGCAGCTGCGTCTCGGCGGCGAGGTAGCTCGCGATGGTGACGGCGAGGCCTTCCGAGTGCGGCGGGCGGGAGGCGCTGTACGCGGCGAGGCCGTCGAGTTTGCCCTCCTCCTCCACCAGCCTGGTGTACGCCGTCATGATCTCCGCCGTCTCGCAGTGCAACGACAGGGAGATGGCGTCGGCGAACTGCGGGTACGCCTCGCGGGCCGCCTGCACCCCTCGCATGACGAACTCGAAGTGGGCGAGGTCGTAGCGCTCGCCCGGCGGGATCATCAGGAACGCGTTCTGGTCCGCCGACCGGCCGTGCAGGCCATGGCTGCCGTAGAACATGAACACCTTGAAGGAGGTGACGCCGAAGCGGGCGATCAGCTCGGGGATCTCCGCGATGTGCGACTTCTGCATCGGCGCGAGATGGAAGCCGTAGTCGACGTACGACCGGCCTTCCGCGTTCTCGAGGACCAGTGGGAAGACCTCGTTGTAGCTGCCGCCCCGGTTCATGTAGTACTGGCCGGTCCTCATGTACGTGAGGGCCGTGGTCACGCCGCCCTGGGCGCAGGCCCGGCTCTCCGTCGCGGTGTCGTCGGACAGCGGGTTGTAGATGCCCCAGTGCTGGTGGGCGTCGACGACGCCGGGGAAGGCCAGCAGTCCCTTGCCGTCGACGACGTCGCGGGCGTCCGATGCCGGGATGCCGGGGGCGATGCGGTGGAAGACGCCGTCCTTGACGCCGATGTCGGTGGTGGGGATGTCCTCGGCGTTGTGCTTCACCAGACGCACGTTCTTGATCAGCAGGTCCAGTTCCGTCATGTGTGCTTGAGCCTTTCTCCGTGTGCGTGGGTGCGGGACAGCGTGTTTGCCGCCTGCCAGGCGAGACCGAGTGCCGGCAGCAGGCCGTTGCCGGCGAGATAGCCGTCGGCGCCGCGTCCCGAGATGCCGTGTGCCGCTCCGCCGGACGCGAACAGTCCGGGTATCGGCGTTCCGTCCTCGGTGAGGACGCGGGCGTGTTCGTCCACCGCGAGGCCGCCCTGTGTGTGGAACAGGGCGGGGATCACTTCGACGGCCGCGTAGGGGGGACGCAGGGGCCCCTCGAAGAACGTCCGGCCGTAGGGATCGGGCTCCGCCGCCCCGCGGGCCCGGGCGACCTGGCCGGCGATGGAGTCGTTCAGTGCGGTGGCGTCGCAGCCGGTACGCTCCGCGAGTCCGCCCGGGTCGTCGGCCCATGTGAGTGCTCCGGCGTCGACCGTCTGACGGAAGTCGGTGAACGGCAGACACAGATCGTGGATGCGCTTGTCGAGGACGATCCATCCGCGGGCTCCGGGACGGGCCGCGAGGGCGGCCGCGTACTCGGAATAGCCGGTGGTCTCGTCCCCGAACCGCCGGCCGTCCCTGTCGACCATCACGGCGCCGTGCATGATGGTGGCCCAGCCGACGAGGGTGCGCGACCGGCGCGCGAGCGCTGCGTGGCCCTGATAGGCGTCCAGGTAGGCGGCGTGTGCGCCGTGTTTCAGGCCGATGCGAAGGCCGTCGCCCCTGGAGAACTGGCCACCATGGTACTCGGCCTTGGCGATCCCGGGCAGGTGACGGCTCACGAGCTCGCGGTCCGCGCCGTACCCGTTGGTGGCGAGCAGGACGGCCCGCGCGGGGACGGTCTCCTTGTGCCCGCCCGGGTAGGTGAGGACCGCACCCGTGATCTCGCCGCCGGTGCCGCGCTCGACGTCGGTGAGGCGGGCAGGGACCAGGAGGTCGATGCGGGGCGATGACCGTACCCGGTCGTAGAGGTGCCGTAGCAGTGTGGAGCCGTGCCGTCCCTCCAGGGTGTGCAGGCGGTCCGCGGAGTGGCCCGGATAGCTGAAGTCGGTGACGAGGGTCAGCGGCAGTCCCGCTTCGTCGGCCAGCCACTCCACCAGTGGGGCGCTGATCCCCGCGAGGGCTGCGGAGAGTGCGGGGGCCGCGGTGCCGTGGGTCTTGGCGGTGATGTCGGCGAGGAAACGTGCGGGGCTGTCCTCGATTCCCGCCGCGCGCTGCCAGCGCGAGCCCGCGCCGGGGATCATCGCGGTGGACATGGAGGTGTTGTTACCACGCAGGAACTGTTCGTCCGGATCGACGACGAGGACGTTCAGCCCGGCCTGTGCCGCTCTGAGCGCACCCGCGAGTCCTCCGCCGGCACCGGCCACGACGAGGTCGACCGGGTCGTCCTGCTCCTGTCCTTCGTCCTCCGGCACGCCCCCGCTCATGCCTGCGCCCCTGCCGCCAGCAGTCGCAGGGCGCGTTCCGCGGGGTCGACCAGTTGCACCGGGTGGGGGGTGCCGGTGTCGACGGCGGAGCAGCCGTTGATCACGGCGGTCACGCCGCGGGCGGCGAATTCGTCGAGCGCGCCGCGTACTGCCTCGTTCCATCGCAGGGTGTCGGGGATGGTGTCGAAGTCGAGGTCGAGCACGGCGACCCCGGCGAACCACGGACCGAGGCCGTACTCCTCGATGCGTTCGGTGAGGGCCTCACCGATGATGTGGTTGCGGGTGACGGCGCCGAAGACCGTGCCGGTGGCGGCCAGATGGCCCGCGGTGAGGCGCAGCATGCCGACGGTCGGTACGGCCGAGCCGTCCGGGGTCACCGGGACGGCCGGGTCCAGGACGCAGTCCGGCATGCGGACGGCGTAGTCCTCGTCGGATGCCTTCGCAAGTGCCTTGGTGACGGCGGAGGTGGAGGTCTCGATGTCGTCCCGCGTGGCGAACTGCGGGGGCGCCTCGGGGCCGCCGTCCTCCAGGACGACTTCCACACCGGGCGGCGACAGGCGCCGGTAGCGGGCGCGTCGCCGGGTCAGCTCGGCCGCGTCGACGCGCACCGGGGTGACGGAGTGGATTTTCATGCAGTGCCTCCAGTACTCGCCGTCGAGGGGGTCGTGAGGTGGGTGAGGTCCCGCAGCAGCGAGCCCACGTCGTCGGCCTTGGGCAGGTGGTTCGCGGCTCGCCGCAGGTACTCCACCAGGGCTTCGTCTCCGAGCAGGCCGGTGAGCACGCCGGGCAGGGTCCGGGCCGTGAAGGGATGGTGGCTGCTGTCGCCCACCGGGTGGGGCGCGAACAGCACGACGTGCTCGCCGCTCTTGAGTACCGCGGTGAGCCGGGTGGGGCGTTCGTGCGGGAGCCGCGCGGTCAGGTTGAGGTCCTCGCGTACGGTGACCTTCCCGGCGAGAGCGAAGAGTTCGGGTCTGTCGGCCTCGGTCGCTTCCGCGGTGGCCGGGGCGACCGCACCGTCCAACAGGGCGGCGGCCACTGCGTAGGGGATGGAGAACATCGCGCCGAGCGGGCCGTCCCAGTGTGTGCGGTCCAGCGGTGCGGCCAGCGCGTGCGTCTCCACCCGCATCTCGGTCACGACGTCCACGACCTGATGGGCGGTCAGGCCTGCGAGGGGTCCTTTCCGCAGCCGCAGCGCCAGGTCGGCGGCGGGGTGGGTGTACGAGCACGAGGCGTGCCGCTTGAAGTAGTTGTGCACTATCTGCCAGTCGTCCCCGAGGCCGTCGGTGAGAGCGGCCGGGTCGAACGAGCCGAGCAGACTGCCGAGTGACAGGGCCGCCGTACCGCTGTTGCCGACGACACCCGCGGCGGCGAGCCGTGCGGCGGCGAGTCCGGACATGGCGGCGGCTCCCATCCAGGCGTCGCGCACACGGTGACCGTCCAGTGCCGAGTCGAAGTGCCCGGCCACGGCCAGGCCCGCGGCCGTGTCGACGGCGGCCGCGACGTCTTCTGCGGGCAGTCCGAGCAGCACGGCGCAGCCGGCGGCGGCTCCGGTCACGCCCCAGTTGCCGTGCGGGTGGACGCCGTGTGCGAGTGCGGTGGCACGGCCGAAGCGTGCGGCGACCTCGTACCCGGCGAGCAGGGCACGCGCGGTGACCTCGCCCGAACTGTCGAGGGAGGCGGCGAGGGCAAGGATCGCCGGGAACGCGTGTCCCGCGGGATGGCCCTTGGCGTACTTGCCCCCTTCGTCGAGCTCACAGCACACCAGTGCCGTCGCATTGAGGTAGGCGGCGGCGTCGGGCTGGGTGCGGATGTCGGTACCGAGCACGGGAGCGCCGCCCGGCGGCGTGGGCCAGGACTTCCTGATGCGCCGCTGCCCCTCGGTACGCGATCCGGCGACCGTGACGGCGAGGGTGTTGAACAGGACCAGGGAGAAGCGCTCACGTACGGCTTCGGGGACGTCCGGCCAGGACAGCTGCGAGACCCAGCGGGCGAGTTCCTCGGTCTTCGTGGCGGCCGCGCGTTTGGGATCGCCGGCCTGGTGGAGTTTTTTGCGGGACGGGTCGACGGGCACCTGTCCACCTCCCTCCAAGTGTTCCATTCAGCGGAACACTTTCGTATATCGATGATTCCAGCGTGTTCGGGATTCCGTCAATACCTCTCAGCAAAGCCAGGAGAAACCTGATGTTTACTGGGGAATGGCTCTTGACCTCGATCGGAAGCAGTGCTTCTCTGATGTTCCATTGAGCGGTACGGACAGAGAGTCCGACACGGGAACACACCCGTGATCACACTCCCAGGGCAGGCGAGAATGAGCCCATGACGACTCAACCCGGAACCGAGACCGCAGGCCGCGTGATCGACGTGCTGCTGCTGTTCACCGACGGACCCGACGAACTCGGCGTCTCCCGCATCGCACGGGAACTGGGCCTCAGCAAGGCCGTGGTGCACCGCATCCTGCAGACCCTCGTCGCCCGCGGCATGGTCACGCTCGACCCGCAGACCCGGCTGTACCGCCTGGGCGCGACCTCGGCCGCGCTCGGAGCCCGTGCACTGCGCGAACTCGATCTGCGCGCCGTTGCCACGGGCACCCTGCGGCGGCTGCAGGAGGAGACGCGGGAGACGGTGACCCTCACCGCGCTCGTACCCGGCGGACGTGTCTACGTCGACCAGATCGTCAGCACTCACGAGGTGAAGATGACCGTGGAACTCGGCCGCAGGTTCCCCCTCCACGCGGGCAGTTCGGGCAAGTGCATCCTGGCCTTCCTGCCGGAGGGGCGACGCGAGGAGATCCTCGCCGGTGGCCTGCCGGCCCTCACCGGCAGCACCCACACCGACCCCGACGCGCTCCGCGCCGAACTGGAGGCCGTCCGGGAGCTCGGATACGCCAGCTCGCAGGGCGAGCGCCAGGCCGACGCCGGCTCGGTCGCCTCGGCCGTGTTCGGCCTCGACGGCGATGTCCGCGGCTCGGTGTCCGTGTGCGGCCCCCGCTCCCGCTTCACCTCGCAGTTCGTCAGCGCCTGCGCACCCCGCGTGGTCGCGGCGGCCCACGACATCTCCACCGCGCTGGGGTGGACCGGTACCGGCCCCACGGCCGGCGCACCCGGATCCAGGGTCTCCTCCCACGCGACAACGGAAGGATCTCCATGACCGACTCCGCACCCGCCGCCCCGTCCGCCAGGGGCTCGGCCCTCACCGGCATCAAGGTGCTGGACATCGCCACCCTTTTCGCCGGGCCCCTGGCGGCCACCCTGCTCGCCGACTTCGGAGCCGACGTCACCAAGGTCGAACACCCCAAGGGCGACCCGGTGCGCAGCCACGGCGCGAGCAAGGACGGCGTAGGTCTGTGGTGGAAGATGCTGTCCCGGAACAAGAAGGCCGTCACCCTCTATCTGGGCAGCCCGGAGGGGCAGGACATCTTCCGCCGCATGGTCGCGGACACGGATGTCGTCATCGAGAACTTTCGGCCGGGCACTTTGGAGCGCTGGGGCCTCGGTTACGAGGCCCTCGCCGAGATCAACCCCCGCATCGTGCTCGCCCGCGTCACCGGCTTCGGCCAGATCGGCCCGTACGCCAAACGCCCCGGCTTCGGCACCCTGGCCGAAGCGATGAGCGGCTTCGCCGCCATCACCGGTCAGCCCGACGGTCCGCCGACCCTTCCGCCTTTCGGTCTCGCCGACGGCGTGTCCGCGCTCACCGCGGCCTTCGGCATCATGACCGCGCTGCACGCCCGCGAGCGCACCGGGCGCGGCCAGGTGCTCGACCTGGCCATCATCGAGCCGATGATCACACTGCTCGGGCCGCAGGCCATCACCTACGACCAGCTCGGGCAACTCCAGCCCCGCACCGGCAACCGGTCCGTGAACAACGCCCCGCGCAACACCTACCGGACCAAGGACGGCAGTTGGGTCGCCGTCTCCACCAGCGCCCAGTCCATCGCGGAACGGGTCATGCGCCTTGTCGGCCGTCCCGAGTACGTGGACGAGCCGTGGTTCGCGTCCGGCGCCGAACGTGCCCGGCACGCGGACGAACTCGACGCGGCGGTCGGCTCATGGATCGCCGACCGCACCCGCAGCGAGGTCGTCGAGGCCTTCGAGGATGCCCAGGCGGCCGTCGCACCGATCTACGACATGAGCGACATCTTCGAGGACCCGCAGTTCCAGGCCCTGGACACCATCACCGCGGTGGAGGACGAGGAGCTCGGCACCATCCGGTTCCAGAACGTGCCCTTTCGGCTCAGCGACACCCCGGGGGCCGTCCGCTGGCCCGGTCCACGCAAGGGCCGGGACACCGCGGAGGTGCTCGGCCGCTACGGCGTCGGCGCCGAAGAGCTCGCCGCCCTGGCCGAACGGGGCGTCGTATGACCGGCGTTCCACGGCCGTCCGGCGCCGTACGCTCCTGGCTCTACGTCCCCGCCACCCGGCCCGACCTCCTCGACAAGGCGATGGCAGGCGAAGCGGACGCCGTCGTCCTCGACCTGGAGGACTCCGTGCCCCCGGACCGCAAGGACGAGGCGCGGGCGCACGCGGTCAAGGCGGTGGCCGCCGCCTGGCCCAAACCGCTGTGGCTCCGCATCAACCAAGTACGGCTCCCCGACGGGCAGGACGACTTGGCGGCGCTCGCCGACGCACCCGTGCAGGGACTCAGGCTCCCCAAGTGCGAGAGCCCCGACGACATCAAGGCCGTACTGGAGAGGGTCGACGCACCGCTCCATCTGCTGTTCGAGACGGCCCTCGGGGTGGAACGCGCCTACGAACTGGCCACCACCGCACCGCAGGTGGTCCTGCTCTCGCTCGGCGAGGCCGATCTCGCCGCAGATCTCAGGGTGAGCGCCGACGAAGCGCTCGACTGGGCACGCGCCCGCACGGTCAACGCCGCCCGAGCTGCCGGACTTTCCGGCCCGGTCCAGAGCGTCTGGACGCAAGTGGCCGACCTGGAAGGCCTCAAGGCCGGCACCGAACGCGCCCGCGCCCACGGCTTCTTCGGCCGATCCGTCGTCCATCCGCGGCAGGTCCCCCCGGTCAACGCGGCCTTCACACCCGAGCCCGAGGAGGTCGAGGACGCCCGCCGGCTCGTCGACTCCCTGCACCGCGCCCAACGCGCGGGCAACGCGGCCTGGCTCGACGACCGCGGACGCCTCGTCGACCCCGCGGTCGTGGCCCGCGCCCGCTGGCTCCTCGAACTCGCCGGCTGACCGCCGCACCCTCGGCCGGCCCCCGGCCACCACCCCCACTCCCCCAGGCAAGGCAGGTCATGACCCTAGTCCAGCACACCACCAACCCGTTGCTCGCCGCACTGCCCGCCCATCCCCGCATCATCGAGCTGGGCCAGCCGCTGTTCACCGGCATGCCCTGCTCGCCCAACCACCCCGGTTTCCGTATGACGTTGGCCCGCCGCCACGGCGACATGGTCCGCCCCGACGGGGGCTCCGCCGCCAACGAGGTGATCATCACCGGCGGTCATGTCGGCACCCATATCGACGCACTCTCCCACGTCAGCCACGACGGCCTGCTGCACGGCGGCGTCGACGCCGCCCAAGCACAAGCCGGCGGCTCGTTCTCGCAGCACGGCGCCGAGCACACCCCGGCCATGGTGACCCGCGGCGTGCTGCTCGACGTGGCCGCGGCACTCGGCACCGAGACCCTTCCCGGCGGCTACGGGGTGACCGCGGCCGACCTGGACAAGGCGGCGGAACTCGGCGGCGCGGAGCCGCGCAAGGGCGATGTCGCCGTCGTCCGCACCGGCTGGGCACGGCACTTCGACGATCCGATCGCCTATCTGGGCAAGGAGTCCGGTGTCCCCGGTATCACGGAGGACGCGGGCGAATGGCTCGCCGAGCGCGGTGTGCGGGCCGTCGGCTGCGACACGACGGCCTGTGAGCAGATCCCACCGGGCGCGGGCCACAGCGTCCTGCCGGTGCACCGGCTGCTGCTGGTCGACCACGGCATCTACATCATGGAGCACCTGGCGCTCGAGGACCTTGCCGCCACCGGCGTACCCGAGTTCCTGTTCATCGTCGCCCCGCTCAGGATCGTCGGCGGCACCGGCTCCCCGATCCGCCCCCTCGCGGTGGTGGCCTGATGACCGACGCGTCCCCCTCCACGCCCACCGCCGCCCAGCAGCTCGCCGCGTTCGCCGTCGCGACACGCGACGGTGGACTCGGCCCGGACCTGCGCGACAAGGTCACCGGCCACCTTCTCGACCTGCTCGGCAACAGCCTCGCCGCCCTGTCCCAGCGGCCCGGCGCCGCCGTCAGGGAACTCGTCGAGGAGTGGGGCGGCTCCCCCGCCGCCACCGTCATCGGCTCACCGGACCGGCTGCCGGCCCCGTCGGCGGCGCTGGTCAACGGCACCCTCGCGCACAGCCTCGACTTCGACGACACCCATCTGCCGTCCGTCCTGCATCCATCGGCCTCGGTGCTGCCCGCCGCGCTCGCCACCGCCGAGGCGGTCGGCGCCGACGGTGCACAACTGCTGACCGCCGCGGCCGTCGGCATCGAGATCACCTGCCGGCTCGGGATGGCGCAGTACGACGCCGAACTCGGCAACTCGGTGTTCTTCGACCGCGGTCTGCACGCGACCGCGATCTGCGGTGCGATCGGCGCGGCCTCCGCCGCCGCCGTGCTGCGCGGCCTGGACGCCGACGGGATCTGCTCCGCGATCGGCATCGCCGCGAGCATGGGTTCCGGCATCATCGAGGCCAACCGCACCGGAGGGACCGTCAAACGCGTGCACTGCGGCTGGGCCGCCCACGCCGGAGTCGTCGCCGCCGACATGGCACGCCTCGGCCTGACCGGCCCGCCCACCGTTCTGGAGGGCCGTTTCGGCTTCTTCCAGGCGTTCTGCGGCGACCGGTTCGACGCGAAGACCGTCGTCGCCGCGACGACCGAAGGCCTCGGTGAGCGCTGGGAACTGTCCCGGCTGTTCATCAAGCCCTACCCCTGCAACCACTTCACTCACGCGGGCGTGGACGCGGCCATGAGGCTGCGCAACCGGGGGATCGAGCCCGACCGCATCGTGCGGCTGACGCTCGGGGTTCCCGCGCCCGTGCTGCGCACCATCGCCGAACCGGCGGCCGAGAAGGCCCATCCGCGTTCCGGCTACCACGCGGCGTTCAGCGGTCCCTACACGG
Source organism: Streptomyces sp. HUAS TT11 (assembly GCF_051553595.1). Taxonomy (NCBI): domain Bacteria; kingdom Bacillati; phylum Actinomycetota; class Actinomycetes; order Kitasatosporales; family Streptomycetaceae; genus Streptomyces; species Streptomyces sp. HUAS TT11. The sequence continues at coordinate 9,443,218 of NZ_CP196184.1, read as the reverse complement.
TGGCCGCAGGACTGCTCGCCCGGCCCGGGGAACCGGGCCACGGACTCGGTGTGTTCCACGAGGACTTCACCGACGAGGCGGCGGCGGACCCCGCTCGCCTCGCCCTCGCCGCTCGCGTGACCTGCGTCGCGGACGAGGAGTGCACCGCCGTCTTTCCGCATCAGTTCCCCGCCGTGCTCACCGCGGAACTCGACGACGGGACCACCGTGACCGAGCGGGTCATGGTGAACAGGGGGAGCCCGCAAGACCCTCTCGACGCCACCGAACTCACCGCCAAGTTCCTCGCCAACGCCCGCGGCGCGGGAGCGGAACAGGCCGTGCAGGATCTGGCCGACGAGGTATGGAACATCGCCGCAGCCCCCGACACCGCGCGCCTGACCCGCGCGATGTCGGCGGTGACCGGCGCCTGACGCATCGCAGACTCCTCATCACTCCACCGAGGTGAACCCATGAGTTCCTCGCGTTCCAACGTCCGGTGGCTGACACTCGGACTGATCGTCGCCCTCATCGTCATCAACTACATCGACCGCAGCGCCATCAGCTACGCGGTCGACCCGCTCACCAAGGCGTTCGGCATCAGCAAGTCCCAGTACGGACTGATCAGCAGCGCCTTCTCGATCGGCTACATGGTTTTCGCCTTTCTCGCCGGCCCGCTCGTCGACCGCTACGGCGCCCGGCGCATCCTGCTCGTGGGCGTGGCCATCTGGTCGGTGGTCACGGCGGTGACCCCCGTCTCGGGCTCGTTCATCGGCCTGTTCATGGCTCGGGTGATTCTCGGCGCGGGTGAGGGCCCGGGCTTCCCGGCGGCGACCCGGACGGTCAGTCGCTGGCTGCCGCAGAAGGAACGCGGCATCGCGCTGGCGATGGTCGGCGGAGTGGCCGTGGCCGGCTCCCTGCTGATCGGCGGACCGCTGGTGACACAGCTCATCGACGGACTGGGCTGGCGCGGAATGTTCTGGGTGCTCGCCGCCCTCGGCGTACTCTGGTTCGCCGTCGCCTGGGCCCTGTTGAAGGACACCCCTGACGAGCACCGCAAGGTATCGGCCGCCGAGCGCGCACACATCGCGGCGGGCCAACTCGAGGAAGAGCGCTCCTCCAGTGGCAGCGTCCACTGGCGGCCCGTCCTCACCAACAGGAACCTGTGGGTCATAGCCGTGGGCTACTTCGCCTGGGGGTTCATGTTCTGGGGCTTCATGTACTGGCTGCCCGAGTACCTGTCCTCGCAGTACGACCTCAGCATCAGCGCGGTCGGGCTGTTCACCGTGGCGCCCTGGGCGGCCGGCGTGGCCGGCGCGCTCCTCGGGGGCGTGCTCACCGACCAGGTGTTCGCCCGCACCGGCAACCCCCGCACCCGCCTCACCATCATGGGCGTGGCGCTGCTGCTCTCCGGCGCCGCACTCATCCCGATCATCGTCGCACCGTCCCTCACGGTGTCGGTCACCTTCATCTCGATCGGTGTCGGTCTCGGCTTCGTCACCGGAGGCATCTGGTGGGTCGCGGCGATCGACGCGATGCCCGCGCAGCCCGGCGTCGCGGCAGGCTTCGCCGACGCTGCGTTCGCGCTCTCCGGCATCGTCGCGCCGTCCGTCATGGGCTTCATCGTCAGCTCCACGGGCAGCTTCTCCAGCGGCTTCGTCGTGATGACCGCCCTTGCCGTGGTCGGCGCCGGCTCGATGCTCGTCCTGCCGAGGCACCGCCCGCGCCTGGAGGTCTCCACGCCGGGCGGCAAGGCGGGGCTGGCCGTGGGGCCGCGGTAGCACCGGTCGAACCTCCCGGCTCGCGCGGGAGGAAGCATGGTGGCCGGGCGTAGCCCGCGCCCGTGATGAGTCGCCCAGCCGTTTGCGCGCTCCGCACCGGGTCTGCCTGCACCGAGGTACGTCCTCCCGCATGTGTGCCGGGTGCGGAGCGTGATCACGCCCGGTGCGCGACCGCGGTTCCGGGCCCTCTGCGCAAGGCCCCGGGCCGAGCGCTTCAGAGGACCTCGAGTACCTCGGCCACCGGCCGTCGGGGTGTGGGCTGCCCCTCCGGGCCGTACCCGAGGCGGAGCACCATCTGCACATGCGCCATAGCTGACGTGGGGTCGCGTACGGCCCACCGGATCTCGGGCCATTCCAGGGGCTGGGAGGTCAAAGAGGCGACGAGGCCGTCCGCAGTGGCCTGGAGCCAGACCCGCTCCAGTGCCTGCCCCGCCCGTAGCCAGTCCACCGGGTGGTCCTGGGCCGTACCGAGCAGGGCGATGTGCGGTCGCCTTTCGAAGGGTGCCCAGCCACGGCCGGCCACCTTGCGGCCGCCGGCGAGGTCACGCACGGGAGAACTGGCTCCCCATTGTCCGGGGCCGAGCGCCTCCGCCGGAATCCCGTCCCGAGGCAAGCTCTCCCCCGAGGGCGCCGTTCGGACCCACTGCGCCGTCTCAGCACGTACTCCGGGGGCCCACGCCTCACGGCATTCGGCATCGTGCACAAGATCCAGTACCGAGTCCGCATGCCAGGCGTCGGGGAAGACCAGACGGGTTCCTTCGAGGTGGGCCGACACGCACAGTCCGTCCCGCAGGACCTCCGGTATGTCGTCCTCGAGGAAGGGATGGCGGCTGGTGTGACGTCGGCGGATCGCCGGCTGCAGCAGGGCGAGTGGGTCGTCCGGGGATGCGCTGCCGGTAAGGTCCACCTCGGCCAGGAGCACCGGATCGGAATCGTCGGGCAAGAACCGAACGGCGGGTTCCCTGCCTGCCGCCACCGCGGCGACACGCAGATTGAACAGTGCGGCTCCACAGCCCAGATGCAGGCCGCGGTTGTCCGGATCCGTCTTCGGCAGTGCGCGTTCAAGATCGGCGTACAGCCGCAGGATGCCACTGTCACGATGGAACCGGAACTTCCAGGGCTGCGCGTTGTGCAGGGACGGAGCCGCCGTGGCGTCCTCGACGAATGCGGTGACGGCGGACGTGTCCAGGGTGGGTGCGGTCACCGGAATCTCCCTTCCGGGTCGGGCGGCGCTTCCCCCGGCCGGTGCGGACGGTGCGATCGTCTCGTCGCCGTACCACCCGCACGACGGAGGAGAAGAACACCACGTGTTCAGGCTGCAACCGGGAGGCACTCCTGCGGTAGGGCCACCCGGACCCTTCCGAGACCGAGTGGACCCGCGTCTCCGGGCCGGCGTCCACGGCTCCGGTGGGTCGGTCGGTCCCGCTCGGGGACGTTCGGCCTCTGCCCTCGGCACGACCGTGTCACCACACTGAGAGGTGCCTTACACCGCCGTACCTCAGGGCGTGGGCCACGTGTCGACTGCGGGCCCCGTCTTCCGGTCCACGGGGACCTGAAGTACCGGGAAGTGACTCGCGATGTATTACTGGAACCACCGGGGCATGAATGGATGGGGTTGGTTCGTCGCGTCGGTCAGCGCGATCCTGTTCTGGGCGCTGCTGGTCCTGCTCATCGTGTTCTTGGTTCGCACAATGAACCGCGGCCCCGGGTATCCGCACCACGCTTCGGGGCAGTCGCCGCCCGAGCGGGTGCTCGCTGAACGGTTCGCCCGCGGAGAGATCGACGAGGAAGAGTACCGGCGCCGACTTGCGGTCCTGCGAGAGGAACACCATGGTCCCACCAAGCGCGAGCGGGCGCCGTAGTCCTGGCGTACGGTGCACTGGTCGGGCAAGGGGACATCAAATGCGTCGGAGAAGGCCGCGCTGTAATCACGCGAGTGCTGTGATCACGCGAGTGCCGATGCTGCGCGGGCGTCTCTGCGCCGTGGAAATCGCCGAGGCCCTCACGCGGTCACCGCGCTCTGGCAGAGGGGCCGTTTTGCGGACGCACAGATAGGGGACGCCGAGCGATGGGGCACCGCAGTGTGGGTGATTTGATGACTCCCACCGCCGTGAGCGTGCGGCCCGGCACGACCTTCAAGGAGATTGCACGCCTGCTCGACGAGTACGACATCACCGCCGTCCCCGTGGTCGACGACATCGGTCGGCCCGTCGGGGTGGTGTCCGAAGCGGACCTGCTGCGCAAGCAGACGTCGGTGGGCGTCGGCATCACCGCCGGTGCATTGATGACCAGCCCCGCCGTCGTCGCGAAGCCGGAGTGGGACGTGGTTCGTGCGGCACGCACGATGGAAGGAAGCAAGGTCAAACGACTTCCTGTGGTGGATGACGACGGCCACCTGATCGGTGTGATCAGCCGGAGCGACTTGCTGCAGTTGTTCCTCCGCCAGGATCGCGCGATCAAGGAGGAGATTCTCGAGGACGTCATCGTCGGGACGCTCGGGCTGCCGCCCTCGTCGCTCACCGTCGAGGTCGCCGACGGGAGAGTCACGCTGAGCGGCAGGGTGGAGCGCAAGAGTCTGCTCCCCGTAGCCGTGCAGTTGTGCGAGGAGGTCGACGGCGTGGTCGATGTCGTCAACCGGCTCGACTTCGACCGGGATGACACCGTGGACGTGGCCACGCGATAGTCCCCCAGGAGCTGGACAGCGACCGTACTCGGCGCACTGCCCGGGCAAGCGGTCCAGCCGCCCCGTATCGGCTCCTGCTGGTCCGTGTCGTCAAGGAGCGGTTCCACCGGTCACCGGCCTACGTCTCGGACGGGAAATCCGCTGCCGACGCGGCGCGCAGACCCGCCGGCGGGCCGTTCCACCTGGGGCTACGACTTCGGCCGCTGCGCTGTCCGCGGTGTACACGACAGCGTCTCCGGCCGACTCCCGTCAAGGCTCACCAGTAGAGGCGCCCGGAACAGGCCTGACGGGCCGGAGTCCCGCATCGAGGGGCGGACACATCGCACGGTGTCTCCCTTCGACGGTACTGATTGACCTGTCTGGAGTATGCGCGCAGCTTCGGGCGCCGCAGCGTGTGCCACTCTTCGAGGGCGACGCGGGCTGTCTTCGGTCCCGGCAGAGCGAACGGAGAACAGACGTGGTCACGAGGCGTCGAGTCGTCCAGGCCGCCGTTACCGGAGGCGCGCTCGCTCTGCTTCCCTCCGGTGCCGGGTTCGGCCCGACGCGGCTGTCGTCACCGGCGGGGCGAACCGCTCTTGATCCCGAAAGCATCAAAAAGTACCGTGCGCCACTGGTCATCCCTCCGGTCATGCCGCAGTCCACCCGCGGCTCGGGTGACGGCATCGACCACTACTCCATCGGTGTCCGTCAGTTCCGGCAGCAGGTGCTGCCCCCCGGACTGCCGACGACGACCGTGTGGGGATACGGCTGTACGGAGGACCCCGGCACGTTCCACTACCCTGCGTCGACTTTGGAAGCCCGGGTCGGCAGGCCCGTGCGGGTGCGGTGGAAGAACGAGTTGCTCGATCGCTCGGGCCGGTATCTGCCCCATCTGCTGCCGGTCGACCCGACACTGCACTGGGCGAATCCGCCGGGCGGGACGGGGGGCCGGGACGGGCATGCGATGTTCCGGTCGACGCCGGGTCCCTACACCGGCCCCGTGCCGCTCGTGACTCATCTGCACGGAGGCCGGAACACGGAGGAGAGCGACGGATACCCCGAAGCCTGGTACCTCCCGGACGCTGTCGACATCTCCCCCGGCTATGCCCGGGTCGGATCGTTCTACGACCTGTACAAACAGAAGGCCGAGGCCGCCTACGACGTCACCTGGGGCCCGGGAGAGGCCGTCTTCCAGTACGCCAACGAAGAGCGCGCGGCCACCCTCTGGTTCCATGATCACGCCTTGGGCGTGACGCGCCTGAACGTCTATGCCGGACTGGCCGGGTTCTACCTCCTGCGCGGTGGAGCGGCCGACCTGCCCGAGGGTGTGCTGCCCGGGCCCGCCCATCGTCCCGGAGACCCCTCGGGCCAAGGCGGTCACGAGATCCCGCTTGTGATCCAGGACAGATCCTTCGCTGCGGACGGCAGCCTTCTCTACCCTTCGGGACGCGCCGCTTTCGACGGGTTCAAGGGCCCCTATGTGCCGGGCAGCGATATCCCGCCGATCTGGAATCCCGAATTCTTCGGCGACACGATCGTCGTCAACGGCCGGACCTGGCCCGTCCTCGATGTCGAACCCCGCCGCTACCGGCTGCGCTTCCTCAACGGGTGCAATTCACGGTTCCTCATCCTGAAGGTCGTCGCCGACCCTGCGGCCCGCCGTCCGGCGCACCCCGCGCTGAGCCTTTGGCAGCTGGGAAACGAAGGGGGCTTCCTGGCCGCGCCCGTACAGCTCGAGCAACTGCTCATCGCTCCCGCGGAGCGCGCCGACGTGATCGTCGACTTCACCTCGCTACGTCCTGGCACCGCCTTGTACCTCATCAACGAGGGACCTGACGCCACGTTCAAGGGCGGGAAAGCGGGTGTCGATTTCGCGCCCGCGAAGCCGGCCACGACCGGGCAGGTACTGAAATTCGTCATCCAGTCGAAAACCTCGCCGGACACGAGCGTGCCCTGCTCCCAGCTGACCCTGCCGTCCCTCGTGCCGCTGGGCACGGCGGACCGTGTCCGCCGGCTCTCCCTCAATGAGCAGAAATCCTCCGTGCTACCGCACGTCGGCCCCCGACGGGCACTTCTCGGGACCGTCGACGTACAGGGGAAGCCGGTCCCCATGGGATGGAGCGACCCTGTGACGGAAAATCCGGCACAGGGAGAAACCGAGATCTGGGAAATCCACAACTTCACCGTCGATGCCCACCCGATCCACGTCCACGAGGTCCAGTTCGAGATCGTCGACCGGCGCAGGTTCACGCAGAAGGCCGCTTCTCCCCCGGAGCCGTGGGAGCGCGGCTTCAAGGACACCGCCATCGCCTACCCCGGTACCGTCACACGGCTGAAGGCGACGTTCGACAGGCCTGGCCAGTTCGTATGGCACTGCCACATGCTCGAACACGAAGACAACGACATGATGCGGCCCTACCGCGTGGGACCGGCGCAGAACAACCCGCCGGCACACCGGCAAGGGATGTGACCGACGGACACCTCCGAACCGGGCGCCAACCCGGTCCGTGCCTCTTCGCGAGCGAAGGTACCGGGGCCGACCGGCCCCCTACCTCACCCCCGTACGGCCCATGCGAACACCTTCGATCCGATGGACGCTCGAGGTGTCGGGAGGCTGGAAGAGGTGCGTGATGACGGACGGCACGCCCAGCAGGCACGGGGCCCATGCGGCATCGCGTCATGGAGGCCGTGCCACTGTTCGTGATCGTCCGGGCGCACGGTGTGGATGCCTGTGGTGCCGTCCGCGCGCAGGCACGGGCGGCGAGCACCTCGCGTGTTCGGCGACAACGGCGGCACGGCCCTGCATCTCGTCCGGCGCAGCCGGGTACCGGCCCGGCTCTTCCGCTCAGCGGCCGGAAAGCCTCCAACAGGTGCTGCCGCACCCGTCCGGCAGGGCGAGCAACCTGCCGCAGTCCGCGCGGCCCGACATCGGCCCCGTCCCGGCGGCACCGGCTGGAGGCGACTGGCAGAAGGAAGGGACATGAAGCACAACAAGGTCGGCTCCGTCATGACCAGCGATGTCATCCGTGCCGACTACTCCACACCGTTCAAGGAAGTCGCACGGCTGCTCGCAAACGGCCGGATCAGTGGGCTGCCGGTCGTGGACGAGGACGAGAAGGTCATCGGCGTCATATCCGAGACGGACCTGGTGAAGCGACAGTCGGAACACGTCGGCACCGACGAACCGGAGCGCCGCTCCGCCTCCGGCGAACCGACGTCCTCGGCCCATGGACAGCCCGCCGTGTCCAGGGCCTTCACCGCCGGGCAGCTGATGACGGTGCCGCCCATCACGGTGCACGCCGAGGAGACCATTGCCCAGGCGGCTCGGATCATGACCCAGCGGGACGTGGAGCGGTTGCCGGTGCTGGACGACGAGGACCGCCTCGTCGGCATCGTCACGCGCCGAGATCTGCTCAAGGTGTTCTTGCGGCCCGACAGGGACATCCGCGACGAGGTGGTCGACGAAGTGCTGCTCCGCACACTTCGACTGGCACCCACTGCCGTCGACGTCTTCGTGGTCGAAGGGGTGGTCACCCTGACCGGCCGATTGCAGTACAGGAGCCAGCCGGAGATCGCCGTCGCGGCGACGTGGCAGATCGATGGAGTGGTCGCCGTGATCGACCAACTCGACTACCGCTTCGACGACTCCCGGCCGCAACCCGACGGACGGTCACCCCACGGGGTGGCCGGCGACCGGCTGCACAACCTCTGAAGGAGAGGACGATCATGGCCGCACAGCCGTCGTCGCACACTGCTGCAGGGCACGCTGCCGGCGACCTCGGACGCAGGATCACACAGCGGCGGGTGGAACTCGGCTTGTCGCAGGGAGAGACAGCCGATCGGGCGGGAATGTCGCGCAGCTACCTCCAGTGCCTGGAGGAGCAGCCCACCGTCACCCCGGGTGCCGCCTCCCTCCTCAGGCTGGCCGGCGCACTGCAGACCACCGTCCGCGACCTCACCGGCGGCGACAACGATCTACCACCCGGCCTCGGTCAGGCAGGACGGCATCCGAAGTTCACCGAACTGCCCCCGCAGGCATGCTGGGACCTTCTCTCCACCCACGGCGTGGGCAGGCTCGCGATACCCGTCCGCACCGGCCCGGTGGTCGTCCCCGTGAACTACAGCGTGATCGAGGGGCTCCTCGTCTACCGGACGAGCCCCCAAGCCGTACCGGCACAAGCGGTGGGCTGCCAAGTGGCTTTCGAGGTCGACCACATCGACGTGGCGCTGAGCGAGGGCTGGAGCGTCCTCGTCACCGGACCCGCCGGCACTGTGACAGACCCCGACTGCGTGCGGCTGGTGCGACAGCAGTCCTACAGCGAACCATGGCCGGGCGGGCAGCGGGACATGTGGATCCGTATCAATCCCCTCAGTGTCACGGGACGTCGGATCACCGTGTGACGCGACGGCGGCCGGAGCCCGGATGTCGACTCCCTGAGGACTGCACTCGCTTGCGGCTCGCCCGCGTTCTCCCGCCCTTCGGCGGCGTCCCGGTCTCCGGCCCAACAGGCCCCGAACAAAGGGACGTTCAGCCCAAGGGATACGGCCCTTCGGCATCCGGTCCGGCACTCGGTCACCGACGAGAGTGAGGGATGTCGGAACGACGGCGACTCACACATCCCCGAAGGGATCACCACCATGGCCGTGCACGAGAACCCCCAGCAGAGCTCGGGCATCCACCTGCCGCCCTTCCGCCGGCACCAGGGCGCGCCAGTATCCACCGTGTCGGCACACCTCGACACGCACACCGCGCAGGCCTACGCCCTCGCGTCCCTGCGCATCCTCACCGGGTTCGTCTTCCTGTGGGCGTTCCTGGACAAGACCTTCGGCCTTGGTTACGCGACCGCGTCCGGCAAGGGATGGATCGACGGCGGGTCGCCGACGAAGGGTTTCCTCAGCTCCGTGGCCGCCGGTCCGCTGCAGTCGACCTTCCACTCGTGGGCCGGTGACGCATGGGCGGACTGGCTGTTCATGCTGGGGCTGCTGGGCGTCGGCGTCGCCGTCATGACCGGTGTGGCGCTGCGCCTCGCGGCCGGCGCCGGTACGGCGATGATGGCACTGATGTGGCTGGCGGAGTGGCCGCCTGCCAAGCATCTGTCGGACGGGTCGCCGAGCATGTCGTCCAATCCGTTCGCCGACTATCACTTGATCTACGCGGTCGCGCTGATCGTGCTGGCCGCTGTCGGCGCGGGTGCGGCATGGGGGCTGGGCAGGATCTGGGCCCGGCTTCCGATCGTCCGGGACCATTCCTGGCTGCGCTGACCGACCGTGGTGCGACGGGCCGGGGGCCCGTCGCACACGCGCGTCCACGGGGGCAGTACGCCCGAGTCGCACCCGGACCCGCAAGGTGGCGGCAGCGTCTCTGGCCCATACTGTCCGCCACCGGGCCTGGCTCGACCCCACGCACCTGCGCCGAAATCCTGATCTGCTGCGGCGCTCTCAGTCTCGGCCTCCAGGGCGACACACCCGTACTCGTGGCCGCTCACAGCACCCTGTCGATGGACGTCGCCGCCGAAGGCCGGGTCCGAGAACGAGCGGCCGTACGTGGCAGCGATCGCGTCATGGTCTACGACATTCCGTGCGGCTCACGACACGTCCAGGTCCCCGACCGGGGGCCCGTGCGAGCTGGGCCGATGGACGTCCCGGTGGGCGACCACAGGGCCGAACGGACCCGAGGCTGACCGTGCGGCCCATACACACCTGAGGGCCGTGGCGAGACCCTGACTACGGCAGACAGGAGGTACTCCCCATGCTTGAGCCCGTCATCGTCGGAGTCGACGGATCGGCTGAGAGTCTCGCCGCCGCCGAATGGGCAGCACGCGAGGCAGTACGCCGTGAGCGACCTCTGCGTATGGTGCACGCCTGGAACTGGCATCTCGCCCAGGGGGACGGCGGAGACCGAGCGAACGCCGCGCAGCGGCACCTGGCGCGGCGCGTCCTGCGCCAGGCGTCGGAGCGCGTCCGCAATGCCGTCCCCGGCGTGCAACTCACCGACGAGCAACTCGAGGGCCCTGCCACCGAGGCCCTGGTGAAGGCAACCGAGCAAGCCGAACTGCTCGTATTGGGCTCGCGCGGGCTGAGCGGTTTCACCGGCTTTCTCGTCGGCTCCGTCGCCATGGGCACGGTCGCCAAGGCCACGCGTCCCGTCATTCTCGTACGCGCGGACGAGGAGGCCGAGGACGAACATTTCCCGGGGGACGACGGCAAGCCGTCCACCCACACCCGCTATCGGGACGTGGTGCTCGGCATCGACCTCCGGGATCCCTGCGACGAGGTGATCAAGTTCGCGTTCGAGGCGGCGGGGCAGCGGCACGCCCGGCTGCGTGTCGTCTACGCATGGCAGTCGCCTTCGGCGATCAGCCTCGGGCCCGGGGACATCGCCCTGATGCGCAATCCCCAACAGGGCGAGGAATGGAGGGAATTCCTGTCCGCCGTCCTTCAGATATGGCGTGACAAGTACCCCGAGACCGAGGTACTGGAGACCGTGGTGGAGGGCAAGGCCGCCACCGCCCTCGCCCGGGCCGCTTCCCCGGCGAGCCTGCTCGTCCTGGGCCGTCGTACGGCCGAGCGGCCGACGGTCCCGCGCCTCGGCCCCGTCACTCATGCCGCGGTTCATCACGTCGGCTGCCCACTGGCGGTCGTCCCCCACGCGTAGGACGCCGGGGCCGGGGAGCCCACGGCGCCACAGTGCGGCGAAAAGGCGGTGGGAAAGATGACGGAGCTGCCCCTGGTCGTGGGGGTCGACGGATCGGACTCGAGCCTCATGGCGGTCGACTGGGCAACGGATGAAGCCGCCCGGCACGGTCTGCCGCTCCGGCTGGTGCACGCCTCCTTGTGGGAACGCTACGAAGGTGTTTTCCCGCCGAGCAGCCTTGAACGCCCGTCCGAGCAGGTGATGGCGCAGAACGTCATCGAGACGGCGGCAGAGCGCGCACGGCGGCGGAACCCCGAGGTGAAAGTGTCGGGTCACGTGGTGCCCGAAGACGCTGCGTCGGCCTTGCTGCGCGAAGAAGGCAACGCCTACGTCCTGATCACCGGCTCCCGCGGCCGGACCGCGTTCGAAGGGCTGCTTCTGGGCTCGGTCGGCCTGGCAGTCGCCTCGCGTGCACACGGTCCGGTGATCGTGGTCCGCGGTGACAAGGCGGGGCTGGCCGGGGCGCACGGACGCATCCTCCTCGGTGCCGGAGAACCCGGCACGACGAACGAGGCGGTGCGGTTCGCATTTCGTGAGGCCGAGGCACGCGGATGTGTCCTCGACGTCGTTCGTACCTGGCGCCGCCCGGCACGGGAGACCGCCGAACACCTCGCGCCTGCCGGGAAATCGGTACGAGACGACGAGCAGTGGGCGTCCGAGCTCCTCGACGTCCTGCTCGGCGATGCGATGACGGACCACCAGAAGGTTCGGGTGCGCCGCAGCACAGTGGAAGGTCCTGCCAAATCTGTGCTGCTCAAGCGCTCGGCCGCTGCGGACCTCGTGGTCATCGGGGCACGGCGTGGACAGGGCCACTTGTGTCACCTCGGCCGGGTGGGTCACAGACTGCTGCACCACGCGGACTGCCCGGTCGCGATCGTGCCCCAGCGGATGTGACCCCCGGGCCCGAGTGCCGCGGCCTGGTACAACTGGGCGGCGAAGGGCTCGAGACGAGCCGCAGCCTGTACCACGCAGGGGCGCGCATGGTGCGGGCCCGTGCTGAGCGACGACCGCGACTTCGTCCATGTCCTGTCCGACCGCGCAGGCGGCCTGTCCCGGACATTGCAACTGCGGCCCGAGGCGCACTGCCGGCCCTGTGGCCGCGTCTCGTGTCCATCGTTCCGGGACGATGACGTCGAGCGTGGGCGTTTCGAAAAGAGCAGGTCAGAGGCATCGCCTCACCCAAGGCGCCGGATAGCCGACCGCGCGGCGAAATAACCGGAATGGGACCATTATGTAGTGAGGGTGATCGCTCAACGATCGCTAGGGAGCATCGGTGGACGCCTCGAACGACTTCCTTTGCAGGGCTGAACCGTCGGCCCTGCTGGACCCGGGCGGCACCATCCGCTCCTTGAACGCCCCGATGGCCACGACCCTCGGCAGGCCGGCACAGCAGTGTGTGGGCCACCCCCTGTGGGACCTGCTGCCCGACAGCCAGCGGAGCGTGCTCGAGCGCATCGTGGCACACGCGAGCAAGCAGCGGGTGGCGATGCGGGTGCTGGAGATCCCCAGGCCGGGCAGGGCATCCTTGGTCGCCCTCGTCGAAGCGCGGCCGGTGACCTCCGCCCACGGCGAGCAGCTGGTGTGGGTGCACGCGCTGGACGTGCACAACGACCTCGCCTCTCTGCTGATCCCGTTCCGGCTGTCGGCCACATCCGCAGGCCTCGGCGTGTGCATGTACCAGCCTCGGGTGCATCAACTCGAGTGGCTGGGTGGCGCGCCCTCCGTGGCCGCGCTCTTTCCGGAGGCCTCGGTCTCCTTGCCCTGGCTGGTCCGGCACATCCAGCGGGACGACCGGGACTCCCTGCGACGGCTCATGAACCTCGACGGCGGCGAGGGCTCCTGGACCGTGCTGCGCTTCCGGGCCGACCAAGGCGATCAATACCGTCTGGCCTGCCAGACCCGTCGGATCCAGCTCGGTCACAACGGCCCCGAGCGGGTCTTCGGCGTCATACGTGACGACACCCGGCACGAAGCCCACCGACAGAAGGTGCTGGCCGCCCTGGGAGCCGAAAGACGCCGCGCCGCCGCGGTCGCCGAGTTCTCCTCCGCCGTCATCAGCACCGCCACCGAGCAGGAACTGCAGCAGGTGGTACTCACCCGACTCGCCGCGACCTTCGGCGGCACCGCCGCCGCGCTCGCGCTCGTCGACAACGACCATCTCTGCATCTCCTCGGATGCGGGGCTCCCCAACTGGTCCTCGGGCGTTCTGCGTTGCATGTCGCTGCACGAGCCGGGCCCGCTGCCCCAGGCGATCCGCACGGGTGAGTCGCAGTTCATCGCCGATCGGGCGGAGCTGCTCCGCAACTGGCCGCACACGGACACAGCACCTCTCGCCTGGCCCGGCCCCGACGCCGCCATGTCGATCACTCCTCTCGGCTCCGCAGGTGATCAGCCGCTCGGGGCCTGGGTGGTGACCTACAACGACAGGCCCCGTCCGGCCCCGGACGAAAAGGCCCTCATGATCACGCTGGCCGAGCTCGCGGGACAGGCGCTGGGACGCATCCGATCGCAGCAGGCCTGCCTCGATCTCGCCGCGGCGGTGCAACACCACATGCTTCCGACGCTGCCCGCCCGACTGCCGGGTCTTGAGGTCACCGCCCGCTACCGGCCCTGCCGTACCGGACTGGACGTCGGCGGTGACTGGTACGACGCCTTCCTGACCCCGGACGGTGCGGTCGCGGTGGAGATCGGCGACGCCCAGGGGCACGACGTGGACGCGGCAGCCTTCATGGGGCAGGTGCGGGGCTCGCTGCGCGCGATCGCCGCTCACGAGTCGGACCCCGGAACCGTCCTGACGCACACCAATCAACTGCTCGTCTCGATGGGCGCACCGCGATTCGCCAGCTGCACCATGCTGCGCATCGATCCGCGCAGCGGGCAGGTCACCGGCGCGAGCGCCGGGCACGTACCCCTGCTCGCCGCGCACCGGGACGGCAGCCACGACATCCACCGGTTGCCGGGCGGTCCGGTGCTGGGAATCCTGCCCGACGCGGACTATCCGGCGGAGACCTTCACGCTGGACAAGGACACCGCGCTGGTCATGGTGACCGACGGCGTCGTCGAAGGACCGGACCTGTCGCTGGACGCGGGACTGGAGCGCACCGGAACATTGGCCGCCCAGGCCCTCCACGAAGGGCTGAGCACCGAGGAGGCGGCCGACCGGATCCTCGACGCCGCAGTCGCGATGAAGCACACGGACGACCTCGCCGTGCTGGTCGTACGGCGCACTTGATGAACTGCCGGCTCAAGGGTCCTGTACTGCCCCCGGTCGGGTGACCGTCCGACCACCTTGCCGCCCCCGTGGTCACATCGCCGCACCCCGCGCGCGCTCCATGACTCGTGGCCTCACCCGAAGCCGTGTGATCCCTATGGGGCGGACACAAACTCGACAAGTAACTTGGCAAAGTTACTTGTCGAGATCTAGGCTGAGGACCATGACCACGGACCCAGGACCGCAGCAGTCCGCAGCGACCGCGCAGCGGCTCAGCGATGCGATGAAGCGACTGCGCGCGCGACTGCGCGCGGAATCCGGGCAGCACTCGGTCGGCCTGACCCTCACACAGCTCGCCGTGCTGGGGAGCGTGGTGCGGGAGGGCCCGGTCACCGCGGCCCGCCTCGCCACGCTGGAGCACGTCAGCCCGCAGTCCATCGCGCAGAGCCTGGCGGTGCTCAAGGCCGCCGGGCTGGTCCACAGCAAGCCGGACCCGCAGGACGGCCGCCGAAAGCTGATGAGCGCCGACCCCTCCGCCACGCAATTGATCGACAACCTGCTCGCGGGGCGCGCCGCATTCCTGACGCGGGCCATAGACCGGGTCGTCGCCGCGGAGGAGCGCCAGGACCTCGAGAAGGCCATCGTGTTGCTCGAACGCCTCGCCGCGGCCGACCTGACTGACGGCGTCATATGAGGGCCGCCACCACCAGGGCCGAGACAGAGGCGCGCGGCCACTCCCCCAAGCCCTTCGCGTGGACGTTCACCACCCCGCTCTACGTGGGCTCCAGCCTCAACCCGATCAACAGCTCCATCATCGCGACCGCCCTGGTCCCCATCGCCGCCGATCTGCACGTCTCCGTGGGCAGCACCGCCGCGCTGGTCTCCTCGCTCTATCTGGCCAGCGCCGTCGCACAACCGACGGCGGGCAAGCTGGCGGAGGTACTCGGCGCGCGCCGGATCTTTCTCTCCGGCATCGTGCTCGTGCTGCTCGGTGGTGTCATCGGCGGCCTCGGCCAGAGCCTGGCGATGCTGACCGTCGCCCGGGTCCTGGTCGGCATCGGCACTTCGGCCGCCTTCCCCTGCGCGATGGTCCTGATCCGGCGCCGTGCCGCGGAGACAGGTCTCGACGCTCCACCGGGCGGGGTGCTCGGCGGCATCGCGATCGCAGGGATGGCCACCGCCGCCATCGGCCCACCGATCGGCGGGCTGCTGGTGGGGGCCGCCGGTTGGCGCTGGGCGTTCCTGATCAACATCCCCGTCACCGCGATCGCCCTCGCGATGACCGTGCGCTGGCTGCCCCGGGATCCGGCGCGCGACCACGGTCGCACCGGTTTCCGTCAGGTCGCCGAACGGATCGACCTGCTCGGCATCGTCGGATTCGCAGGATCGATGAGCGCGCTGGTCGTCTTCCTGATGAGACTTCCGCGGGTCGAGTGGATCGCGCTCGCCGCCTTCGTACTCGTCGCGGCGCCGACGGTCGTGTGGGAACTGCGAAGGACCGCACCGTTCTTCGACTTCCGCAGCCTCGCCGCCAACGGCCCCCTCACCCGCACCTATCTGCGCCAGGCACTCACCCTGCTGGGCGTCTACTCCGTGATGTACGGCATGACCCAGTGGATGGAGGCCGCCCACGGGATGTCCACCGTGACGGCGGGACTTCTGCTGCTGCCGATGGGAGCCGTCTCGGCACTGCTCTCCCGGCCGCTCGCCAGCCGCAATCTGGTGCGCGGACCGCTGATCGCCTCGGCGATCACGATGCTGATCGGCTCCGCCGGCATCATGCTGCTCACCTCGCACAGCCCGGTGATTGCGATTGTGCTGGTTTCCCTCGTCTTCGGCATCACGTCCGCCGCCACCACAGTCGGCAACCAGACCGCCCTCTACCTCGCGGCTCCGCCCGACCAGATCGGTACCGCCTCCGGGCTGTTCCGGACGTTCGGATACCTCGGAACCATCACTTCGGCCGTGATCGGCGGCATCGTCTTCCGCGACGGGGCGAGCGACCACGGTCTGCACATCCTCGGCATCGTGCTGGTCGCGGCAGGCTTCGCGGTCCTGCTGCTGACCGTCCTCGACCGCCGTTTGTCCTCGAGCGCCGCTCGATGAACCGCGCCACGAACCGACCGACCGGCACCTTTGGCACCACCGAGAAACCCATCAAGGAGAACCTGCTCGTGAGCACCCCCGCCCTTCCCGGCATCATCCCCGCGCGAACCGCCCTGCTGGCCATGGACTTCCAGAACGGCATCGTGCCTCTCGCCCCCGACGCGGACGCCCTCATCGAGCGGGTCAAGGGCGCCATCGCCGACATCCGAACCGCCGGCGGCACCGTCGGCTACGTCCGCGTCGGCTTCACCGAGGACGACTGGACCGCGGTCCCCGAGACCAACAAGACCTTCTCCGGCGTCGCTGCGGCGAAGATGATGCACCACGAGGACCCTGCCACCCACATCGACGAGCGGATCGCACCGGAGGACGGCGACATCGTCGTACGCAAGATCCGCTACGGCTCGGGTTCCACCACGGACCTCCACCGGCAGCTCGGCGACCGGGAAATCGACACCCTGGTACTCGCCGGGATCAGCACCAGCGGCGTCGTCCTGTCCACGCTGATCGACGCGGCCGACCGCGACTATCGCGTCTTCGTCCTGTCCGACGGTGTGTCCGACCCCGACGCCGAGATCCACCGCGTGCTGGTCGAGAAGGTGTTCCCGTCCCGGGCCCACATCATCGACACCGCGCAGCTCCGCGCGTTGTTGCAGTCCGCCTGACGCGGCGGCGGCCCGACAGGCATCGCGTCCGTGCCGCGGCGGAAGTCGCCGCGGCACGGACGCGGGGTGCACCACACCGGCGTCCACGCGCGCACGTGCCCGACGGGCAACGTGACTCCCACCGGCACGACGCCCGCACGTCGACCGCTCAACTTCTTGCCGGACAGGCCCGGCACAGCACATTGCCCGAGTCGGCGGGAGTGAACCGCGCAGCCCACCAAGGGCGCCTGCGCACGCCGGCATCGTCGACTTCCACGACTGCTCCGGCCCCCTCGGTCGGCCAGGCAGTATGTCGACCGAGCCGTAGTGATCAACCGCCAGGCGGTCACGGGTTCCTGAGCCCTTGCCTCGCGCCCGGTGCCGAACAGGTCATTCACCGATCGGGGACCCTCATACGTCCGAAGTCCGGCGCACGTGGCGGCGCCGAAGGGGCCCGCTCGACACATCTGCCGGGCGCAAGTTGCCTGCTGCGGTGCGGACTTCGGCACGGAGCCAGCGGCGGTCCCAGGTGCATCAGCGGTACGGGGCGCTGAACGTCGTTGACAAACGCGTGGATGCCTCAGTACGCATAGTCCTCAACTCCGAGCACTCAGCGGCCTTCGCCGTCGGTCACCTGGGATGTGCTGCTGACGCGGTACTGACCAGTCCGGCTGCCGGGGTTGTGCGCACCGAATTCTCCCGCGGGCACGAGGTAGAACCAGTCGACGTCCTCAGGAGCTGCCTTCAGCACCGTCAACCGGGAGTACCGCCGTATGTTCGGCGCCCCGCCGAAGCGGCACGCGAGCAAACTCCGCGGGTCACCGAGCTCGCTCGACCACGGCTGAGCGGACAGCCGGGAGCATGCATCGGGCGCGCTGCGCCGGACCGAGCAGCGATCTCCGGCGAGGTGCACAAGGCGAACGCCTCCTGGTGCCGCTCTCCTCGGTCTAGTGGTGATCGTCTTCACGGCGGATGAGGATCAACGCCACGTCGTCGGTGCCCGCGGTGGAGCCGGGTGCCTGGCCGAGCAGTCCGTCGGCTATGGCGTCCGGTGGCGACCCGGCTGCTCGTTGCAGGTGGTCGGCCAGCTCCGCCAGTGAGACGTCGATGTCGGTCCCGGGGGTCTCGACCAGTCCGTCGGTGTAGAGCAGCAGAGCGCTGCCGGGCGGCAGAGGTATCTCCATCGGGGTGTAGAGGGCGCCCGGCTCGATGCCGAGAAGCGGTCCCGGGGGCACGTCCAGGATGGTGACCTGCCCCTCGGGATCCAGCAGCAGGGGCGGTGGATGCCCTGCGGTGGCCAACACGGCACGGTGAGCGGCGAAGTCGACGTGGGCGTAGAGGCAACTGGTGAAGAGCCCGGCGTCCAGGTCCGTGAGCAGCTTGTTGGCGCGGGTGAGCACCTCGTCGGGGCGGGCGCCCGCGGTGGCGTGCACGGCGGTGCGGACCTGACCCATGAGGGCTGCGGCGGTCACGTTGTGCCCCTGGACGTCGCCGATCGCGGCCGCGCAGCCGGAGTCGAGCCGGATGAGATCGTAGAAGTCGCCCCCGATCTCCACTCCTCGGGTCGCGGGCCGATAGCGCGCGGCGACCTGAAGACCCGGGATCTCGGGCAATGCCGCGGGGAGCAGCAAGTCCTGGAGCCGTCGGGCGAGTTGATGTTGGGTGTCGTAGAGCTGGGCCCGGTCGAGTGCCTGCGCGAGCAGCCCCGACAGCGAGGTGAACAGGGTTCGGTAGCCCGAGCCGAACCGGTGCGGCTCACGGTAGCCGAACGCTACACAGCCGACCGGGCGCCCCAACGCTGTCAGGGGCATCAGTGCGAAAGCGGACAAGCGACTGCGGTCCGACCAGCCGGCGAAGGCGTGGTCCATCTCCTGCGGACTCGAGAAGAACAGCGCCTCCTGTTCGAGAATGCAACGGGCGGCGGGGGTGGTGGTGTCCACCAGGCGACCGTCGATCATCCGGGTGGCCTCCTCGGTGAGTCCCCGGTGGCCGAGGAGTCGCAGCCTTGCCCCGTCCACGGTGAGGAGGGCGATCCCCTCGGCGTCGAAAGCGGACATCACGGGACTGCACACGATCTTGACGATGTCCTGCACTTCGACGGCCTCGCTGAGGACGGTTGCCAGTTGCATCAGGTGGTACAGAGAGCCGACCCGGGTGGGTGCCTCGTCCGTCGACGGCGTGAGCGCCGCGGCCTCGGCCCTGCGTGCCGCGATACCCGGGATCGCATTCTCGGCGGGGGCCGCGGTGCGCTGGATCCGGACGCTGATACCGGAGGCCCCGGGGAAGAGGCGGAAGGACAGCCAGACATCGGGGGGTCGCAGCGCGGTGAACGAGGTCGGCAGCCGGGTGAACAGAGCCCTACGGTAGCTGTCCTCATACATGAGATCGCCCAGCCAGGGCAGGGCCTCCCAGGGCAGCGCCCCGATCAAGTCGCTTGTCGAGGTACCGAGGAGCTCCGCGGCGGCGGCGGTGACGAAGGTGACTTCGCCCTCCAGATTCATCCCCAGACCGCCGCCGGGGAGCCTCTCCGCGAACTGGGCACCCGCACGCGCTTCGTCTGCCCTGTAGCGGTTCGCTTCCTGCCGGGGGACGATGAGCGGCCGGCGGTGCGCCCGCACAGGGCGCCCGTCCTCGGCGCACCGGTTGAGCAGTTTGCTCAGTCGATGGGCTCCCGCGTCGACCACCTTCAGTTCCTCCGGATCGGGCTCGGACGGATGGGAACCGGGCCAGAGGAGGTTGAGGACGCCCCACAAGGTGTCGCCGGTGACCAGGGGCGTATCGACGACGGCGTACGGGTACGGTGCCGCGACGGCCGACTCGGGGTAGAGCAGTGCCCGCTCGTTCGGGCCCATCCAGATCTGCCGGCGCTCGCGTGCGGACCGGGCGATGGCGAAGTTCGACTGCAGCCAGATCCGGGTCCACGGGCCGGCGTACTTGGCGGGAAAGCCGCTGAGGAGCGCGGCGAAGAGCATGGGCTCGCCCGGCGGGAGCAGCATGAGCAGTCCGCCATGGGCGCCGCTCTCCTCGACCACCTGGTCGAACAGCGGGACGAGTACCTCGGGCCCGCGGGCGGGCAAGTCCGGCATAAAGTACATTATGTAACTAGTCGCAGATGAGTAAAGCATCGCAGGCAGGCGGCAGAATCACTCCCGCGACGCGTCACATGTCGACCCGTTCGTGCACGTCAGCGCAGTGCGGGCGGGCAATTTCACGCCCCGGCCCCCCTCCCGCCCCGCACCCGATGACGAGGCTGCGCGGGAGGGGCGGGACGCGTGCGGGCCCGCCCCCGAGCCACCCCGGGAGCACGTCAATGCATCGGGCCGGAGTCGCCTGCCGCGGCGCGAGCGAGGGCCCATACGCTTGTCACGTGCGCTATCTGGCAGAGACCTTCGCCCTGGGAGCCCTCAGAAGAGGCCGGTCGATCGAGCAGTTCCTCGGCCCCACCTCGTCACACGATCGTCCCGGTGTCCGCTACGTCGAAGTCCGACCGGCCGGGACCCGCTACGAGATCTACCTGCACACCCTGGAGGATGCCGGCCACGAGACCTTCAACGACGTGGTCGAATTCCCTCCGCTGGACCCCGACGACGACGAGGAGGAGTTCGGGCGCCTCGTCGCAACGCGCGACAGCCCTCCGGCCGCCCTCGCCGCAGCCGAAGAAGTCACGGGGGCACTACGCGAGAAGTGGGTCAACGTGGGTATGGTCCAGGCCGAGTATCACGACTACGTGATGGCGGGACGACCGGCGGACAGCGCGCCGGGTGGGCACCCTTGGCCCGTCTCACGGTTCGGAGCGTGAGGATCGAGGCGAGTCACGAACGCCCCCGACGTCCAGCACAACCACGTCGAGCGTTCGCCGAACGACCGTCGGCGCGTCAGACAGCCATGTGACCGGCGACGAGCGCGCTTGCGAGCCGGGACAGTTGGGAGCGTTGCGCGTCGGTGAGATGCGCGGCGAGGGCGCGGATCCGCCGATCGGCCTCGGCGGCGCCCTGGCGGACCAGTTCATGCCCTTGCGGGGTCAGTGCTACCAGTACGGCACGCCCGTCGTGCGGCGAGGCGGTACGACGTACCAGATCGCGACGTTCGGCGCGATCGACGAGGCCGGTCATGCTGGACTTGTCCAGCCCCAGATGACGAGCGAGTTCCTGCATCCCGGGCGTGCGGTCGCGCAGGACGCCGAGCAGCCGCAGTTGGATGATCGACAGTCCGTGCTCGGCGGCGACCCCGCCCAACGCGGCCTGCACCAGAAACGACAGTTGGGCCAGGCTGTCCACGATCCCGAGGTCCTCGACCTGTGCCGCCGCCCCGATCCCGTCCCGGTCCGCCGGTGGGGGCGAAACCGCCTCAGGCGTGTCGTTGCCCCTCGATGATGGCGATGAGGCAGGGGTGAGGTCGTCGGGCATGCCCCCATCCTAGGCGATGTAGTACGCGACACAAACCACTTGCTTTAGTACGTGACACAAACTACTTTGATTGGTGCCACGTACTAATTCCGGGCACACCTTCCCCCGCCCTCCCCGAAAGAGTCACCATGCATGCTGCAGTCGTGCGCTCGTTCGAGAACCCGCCCCGCTACGAGGAATTCACCACCCCCCGTCCTGCCGAGGGGCAGGTCCTGGTCGACATGCTCGCCGTCGGCCTGCACCCCCGGGTCCGCTCCGGCGCCGACGGCACCCACTACACCAGCGACGGGCGTCTGCCCCTGATCCCCGGCGTCGACGGCGTGGGCCGGCTCCCCGACGGTCGGTGCGTGTACTTCGTGACCGAAGGCGACGCTCCCGGAACGATGGCCGAACAGGCACTTCTCGACCCTCGGCGTTCGGTGCCGCTGCCCGACGACGCCGATCCGGTCACCGTCGCCGCCGCGATGAACCCCGCCATGTCCTCGTGGGTGGCGTTGCGCCGCAGGATCGAGTTCCGCTCCGGCCAGAGCGTCCTGGTGCTCGGTGCGACCGGGAACGCCGGACAGATGGCCGTGCAGATCGCCCGCCACCTGGGCGCGGACCGTGTCGTCGCCGCCGGACGCGACCCGAAGCGCCTGGAACTGCTCACCGATCTCGGCGCCACCGACGTGGTCTCACTGGCGGGCGATCCGGCCCGGGCCGCCGGCAAGCTCGGCGAGGCCGCCGCGGACGTCGACGTCGTCATCGACTACACCTGGGGGGCTCCCACCGAACGGGCCGTCCCCGCACTGCTCACCCGCAGGACCGACCGCAGCGCTCCACTGGACTGGATCCAGATCGGCTCCACGGCGGGGCCGGACATCACCCTGCCCTCCACCGTCCTCCGCGCGGCCAATCTGCGGATCATGGGCAGCGGGCAGGGTTCCGTCACCGCCGCCGGGATCATCGCCGAACTGCCGTCCCTGATGACCGAACTCTCCAAGGGCACCCTTTCCGTCGCCGCGCTGCCGCGTCCACTGGCGCAGATGGAGGAGGCATGGACCGCTCCCACGGAACCCGGGCAGCGCGTCGTACTCACCACCACCGCCTGGGCATCGCGGACATGAGGACCTTCGAGAGAGATGCTCGAGGACCCCTGCGTCATCGGCCGGAGCGCCGTCTCCGGGGGCACGTATGCCTTCGAGCGACTCCACACCGACGGCAGCCCGGCCGAGGGGGCCGCCTTGATGCCGGCGCCGGCATCGGCGCCGTCGTCGTCCACCCCGCGAGCTGACGGCAGTCCGCAGACGCATCACGAATCATCCGTCCGTCTCGTCATAACGGTATGAGCATCAAACTTCGACGGACACTGCTGGCCGCCCTGGCCTTCGTGGCCGCCTACACCGGAGGATGGGCCTACTTCGCGCCGGAGAACTGGTACGCCAACTTCCCCGGCTTCGGGCGCAGCTGGCTCCCGCAGCTCGGCCCGTACAACATGCATCTCGCCATGGACGACGGCGCCATGTTCCTCGCCATGGCGGTCCTGAGCCTGTTCGCCATCCGGTACGCACACAACATGCTGGTGGTGCAGATCACGGCCTGTACCTGGCTCGTGTTCAACGTCCTGCACCTCACGTTCCACATGCGCCATCTGTCGGTCTACAACACCATGGACAAGATCCTCAACGTGGTGGCGCTCGGCCTGCTTGTTCTGATCACAGTCGCTCTCTTCGCAAGACAGCCCGAGGGGGAAGCGATGCGGGCAGAGCCCCGTGAGCCCTCCATCAACAGCACCTCCGGAGATCGCTGACTCCGCACAGGCGGGCGTGTGATGCCTTCGATCACGTGCGGAAGGCCCGTCCACGCCCATGCTTGGTGCCTCGCCCCGGACCTGCCGTCCCGGTTGCCGCGATCACCGTCGGTCCGGCCGTGTTGCTGCGAAGACCTGCACGTCAGGTGCTGGAATGCGCCACATGCATGAATCATGAGGGCTTCAGGCATTGGACGCATGCTTCGTCTGCGTCGACTCTGGTTGCATCCATACGGAGATCCGACAGGGAGTCGAGGATGAAGACGAGGTGGAACGCCGTGGAAGGGCGGCTGGAGACGAAGGCCCGAGGGCGTGCCGTCCTGGCCGATCCCCGGCTGAACCGCGGTACGGCGTTCACCCGGCAGGAGCGACGGGAGCTGGATCTCGTGGGGCTGATGCCACCGCAGGTCCTCACTCAGGACCAGCAGGCGGTGCGCGCCTACCAGCAGTACCGGGCTCAGCCCAGCGACCTGGCGAAGAACGTCTACCTGACCGCACTTCACGACCGTAACGAGGTGCTGTTCTACCGGCTCCTCGGCGATCACCTCGCCGAGATGCTGCCCATCGTGTACACCCCCACCGTCGGCACCGCCATCGAGCGCTACAGCTACGAGTACCGGCGCCCCGCCGGCGTCTATCTGTCGGTCGACTCCCCCGAGGACATCGAGCGGTCGCTCAAGGCGACGGGGCTGAGTACGGGCGACGTGGACCTGATCGTGGCCACCGACGGCGAGGCCGTTCTCGGGATCGGCGACTGGGGCGTGGGCGGCATCGACATCGCCGTCGGCAAGCTCGCCGTCTACACCGCCGCCGCAGGCATCGATCCGGGCCGCACACTGGCGGTGATGCTGGACGTCGGCACCAATCGTCGGGAACTCCTCGAGGACCCGCTGTACCTCGGCAACCGCCATGAACGCGTCGACCGGGCGGCCTACGACGCCTTCATCGACTCCTATGTCACCGCGGCGACCAAGCTCTTCCCGGGCGCCATGCTGCACTGGGAGGACTTCGGCCCGGCCAACGCCCGCCGTGTCCTTGACCGGTACCGGGAGACGATCTTCACGTTCAACGACGACATCCAGGGCACCGGGGCGGTAAACCTCGCCGCCCTGCTCGCCGGCGTCAGGGCCAGCGGCATCCCCCTGACGGACCATCGCGTCGTCGTCTTCGGCGCCGGCACCGCCGGTATCGGCGTCGCCGACCAGCTGCACGACGCCCTCACCGCCCACGGACTCTCACCCGAACAGGCCGCCGCCCGCATCTGGGCCGTCGACCGATACGGTCTGCTGACCCAAGGACAGCAGGGCATGCGCGACTTCCAGACCCGTTATGCCCGCCCGGCGGTCGAGGTGGCCGACTGGCAGGGCGCCGACGATCCAAGCGGAATCCCGCTCGCCGAAGTGGTCAGGCGGGTGCGCCCGACCGTCCTGATCGGCACCTCCGGCCAAGGCGGCGCCTTCACCGAGGACATCGCCCGCACCATGGCCGCACACACGCGGCGCCCGATCATCCTGCCCATGTCCAACCCCACCCGGCTCGCCGAGGCCGTCCCCGGTGACCTGCTCGCCTGGACCGACGGCCGCGCCCTGATCGCCACCGGGAGCCCCTTCGACCCGGTCGAGCACAACGGAGTCACCTACCGGATCGGCCAGGCCAACAACGCCCTTGTCTTCCCCGGTCTGGGGCTGGGCGCCATCGTCGCCGGCGCCGATCGTGTCACCGACCACATGCTCGCCGCGGCTGCCGACGCCGTGGCCGGACAGATCGACGACACCGGCCCCGGTGCGCCCGTCCTGCCCCCCATGGACGAGTTGCACGAGACGTCGGTGGCCGTGGCGGTGGCCGTGGCACGCGCCGCCGCGCACGACGGTGTGGCCCATCGTCCCGTCGACGGCACCATCGAGCAGCGGGTGCGTGCCGCCATGTGGGTCCCGGCCTACCCACCGATCATTGCTGTCTGAAGCGCTCTGCCACGCAGATGGGCGGTCGAGCGGGACCGCTTGCCGGCGTATGCCGTCGCCACGACCGAGACCACGGCCGCTCCTTCGCCATCGCACCACGAAAGGTGGAACAGCCGCATGACAGCGGCGATGCGGACCGGCCCCGGCCCCTCACCGGGAACGCCCGCGCCGGCATGACTGCTGCGTGCCGTCGGCCGACCGCTCTCCTCGTTGCCGCTCGCGGCGGCGGTGCGGGGGGCCGTCGCGCTCGCCACGCCGCTCCTCGTCGGCGTACAGACGGGTCGGGTCGTCCCTTCCGTGATCGCGGCCATCGGCGCCCTGTGGGCCGTGGGACAGGACGGTTCGGACCCCTACCGGTCGCGGGTGCGGCGGTTCGTCGCGCTGGGGCTGTCGGCCTCGCTGGGCCTGGCTGTCGGTGAACTCGCTTTGCGCAGTGGGCCGTCGGTGGCCGTGACGGCCTGTCTGGTCGTGGCGGCGCTGGTCGCGGGGGTGATCGGTCTGCGCGGGCGGACCTGGTCGGTGGCGGGCATGCACCTTCTGCTCGGCGCGACGATCGGCAGCGGGATCCCGGTGCCGGGGCCCTGGTGGCAGGCGCCCCTCGCGCTGTCCGCAGGCGTGGGCTTCGTCCTGGTCCTGTCGGCGGCCCCTTGGCTGTGGCGCCGGCACGACATCGAGCGTGCCGCTCTCCTCGCCGTATTCCGTGCCGCGTCCACGGCGTTGGCGGCGGCCGGTACCCCCGGCGCCGCCGAGACCCGGCGGCGGCTCACGGACGCCCTCGACAATGCCCACCAGGCGATGGACCGGCACCTGACGGCCGCCCGGCGACAGGCGCCGGGTACGCAGGTCGAGGCGCTGCTCCGAGCGTTCCGGCTCGCCGTCCCGCTGGGCGAGGCGGTGACCACGCTCCAGTGGGAGGCACGCCCGCTCCCGGCGGCCGTGACCCGGATGCCGCTGGTGATGTCGGCTCGGCTGCTGCCGGACCGCAAGGACGGGGCCGACCCCGTGCTGCCGGACTTCACGGCGGACTCAGCGGGGCTGCGCGCCCTGGCGCATCTGAGCGTGACGGCCGACGCGGATCGGGTGGACACCGCCTTGGACGCCCCGGCCTCTCCACGTCCGGCCCGGCAGGCACAGTTGCGGTACGCCGTTCTGCTCGCCCTGTGCGTGCTGGCCGCGCAGGTGTGCGCCGGCCTCCTGCACAGCCCTCGCGCCTTCTGGCTGCCCATGACCGTGGCCTTCGTGTACAAGCCGGATTTCGGCCCGGTGTTCCGCCGGGCGTTGCACCGATGTGTCGGGACGGTGGTGGGCGTGGCGGCCATCGGGGCGGTGTCGACGGCGGTCCACAGCACATACGCGTTCATCGGCGTGGTGGCGTTCTTCGGTGCGCTCATGGCCGTCGGGGTGCGCCACCACTACGCGCTTGCCACCACGGGCTTGACGGCGGTGGTGTTCGTCCTCGTCGACCTGCTGGGTGATCACCGTGCGCTCTACGGTGCGCGCATCCTGGACACCGCGCTGGCCGCCGCCCTGGTGCTCGTCGTCCACTTCGTCGCCTGGCCCCGCTCCGCCGGCAGCCGTGCCGACAGCAGGACCGAGGCGGCGCTGGCCGCCGCCCACCGCTACCGGGACCTGTCCCCCACTGTCGGCCCCGTTCAACGCCAGGCCCTGCGTCGCGCCGCGTACCGGCAACTGGCCGACGCGCGCAGAGCGGGAGAGCACGCCCGCCGTGAGCCGACCCTGCGGGGAGCGGAACAGCCTGACTGGGAGAGGGTCATCACGTCTGCGGAGGAACTCTGCGATGCCGTGACCGCGGGCTCGCTCCATGCCGCATCCGGTCGTGCGCACACCACGGTGATCGTCCCTTCGAGCGACGCGATGTGAGAATGAGGAAATGGATCTCCAGGTACTGCGCTCCTTCCAGGCCGTGGCCGAGGGTGCGACGGTGACCGATGCGGCGGCGGAGGCGCACATCACCCAGCCCGCCCTGTCGCGGGCCCTGAACCGGCTGGAGAAGGAGGCCGGCGCGGAACTCTTCCAGCGTGTCGGCCGCGTCCTCCAACTCACCCCGGCGGGACGTGTGTTCAAGGAGTACGTCGACTCCGTGCTGGACAGCTACGACCGGGGCCTGCGGGCCGTCGCCGAGGTCGTCGACCCCGACGCGGGGGTCGTGTCGGTGGCCTTTCTGCACACATTGGGCACATGGCTCGTGCCGAGACTGGTCACCGGCTTCCGAGAGTCCTTCCCGGAGGTCCGGTTCGAACTCCATCAGGACGGTGAGATCGGACTGGCCCAGCACCTTCTGGGCGCCACCGCGGACCTGACCGTCACCAGCAAGGATCCCGGCCATCCGTTGATCGCCTGGCGTCGCCTGCTCGTCGAACCGCTGTGGCTCGCCGTCCCCGCGCGCCACCGCATGGCTCAGCGCCGCCGGGTCCGTCTGGCCGAGTTCGCCGAGGAACCGTTCATCGTGCTCAAGACCGGCTACGGGCTGCGCGGCGTCACCGAGACCTTGTGCCGCCAGGCCGGCTTCGCACCTCTCGTCGGCTTCGAGGGCGAGGAGGTCGAGACCCTGCGCGGGCTGGTGGCGGCCGGCCTCGGCGTCTCTCTGATCCCCGCCTCGTCCGAGAGCACTGCTGCGGCAGGCAACCCGCTGCTGCCCATCCGCTACCTGGAGGTGACCGATGTCGACGCCGCCCGCGACATCGGCATCGCCTGGCTTGCCTCCCGCAGCCTTCCACCGGCTCCACGGCGATTCATGGACCATGCGCTGAGTGCCACGGCCGACAGCCGCGGATCGCTCGCGACGGGGGTGTGACGGGCGCGGCCCCGGCGCCCGGCGAAGCACCGCGGGTCGGCACTCGGGGCGTGCCCGTCACCGACCATGCTTTCGGCGTTGCCGGGATGGGTCCTCGCCGGTGTGCACCGTTGCGGATTTCGGAGGGCCGGCGGCGATGGTTTCCAATTCCTCCCAGGCCCGGGAGGGAAGGTCGTGTGCGGCCCAGCGGGCCGCGGAGCGTACTTCCTGCGGCGTACGGAATCCGGCGACGACGCCTGCCACGGCGGGGTGCCGCAGGGGAAAGCGGACGGCCGCGTGCGGCAGCACCGTCGCGTGGCGCCGGCAGACGTGTGCCAGGGCGCGGGCTCGGGTCAGCAGGTCGGGAGGTGCCGGCCGGTAGTCGAAGTAGGCGCCGTCCGAAGGGTCGGGGTCGCTGAGGAGACCGGAGTTGAAGGGTGCGGCGGCGACGACGGACACCCCTCGCCGGGCGCACTCGGTCAGGAGCGGCAGCGCGGTCCGGTCGGCGAGGGTCCAGCGGCCTGCCACCATCACCACGTCCACGTCGGTCTCGGTGACGAAGCGCATCAGTGGTGCGACCGTGTTCATGCCCACGCCGACGGCACCGATGACTCCTTGTCGGCGCAGTTCGGTGAGGGCGGGCACGGCCTGTGCGACGGCGGTGTCCATGTGCTCGTCGGGATCGTGGATGTAGGCGATGTCGATGCGGTCGAGCCCGAGCCGAGCACGACTCGCCTCCAGACTGCGCAGAACACCGTCGCGGGAGTAGTCCGGGCGCCGGATCAAGGTGTCGGGCACGGCGAAGCCGCCTGCCGGCAGGTCGGAGCCGGTGGGGTGCGGGTGGGGCTCCAGCACCCGGCCCACTTTGGTGGAGAGGGTGAACTCTTCCCGTGGCCGGTGTGCAAGTGCCCGGCCCAGTCGGCGTTCGGACAGTCCGAGCCCGTAGTGGGGAGCCGTGTCGAAGTGCCGTACACCCTCCGCCCACGCGGCCTCGATCGTGGTCAGTGCCGCGTCGTCGTCGACGGCGCGGTGGAGGTTGCCCAGGGGGGCCGCGCCGAAGCCGAGTGGGCTGATGCGTACCTGGGTGCGGCCGATCGTGCGTGCGTTCATGTGTCCGTTCCGTACCAGCGTGCCGCGGTGCCGCCGTACACCTGGGCGCTCTCGTCGGTGCTGAGCGCTCCTGTCAGTGATTCGGCGACGGCCACGGTGCCGGCGTAGTCGGTGGCACGCAGGCAGACCGGCCAGTCGGATCCGAACATCAGCCGTTCGGGGCCGAACTGCTCCAGGAGTACGTCGGCGTAGGGACGCAGGGACGGCGCATGGGGTGCGGGGGCGCGGGTCACCAGCCCGGAGAGTTTGACGGCGACGTTGTCGCAGTGGCCGAGTCCGGCCAGGAGGGCGGTCCATCGTTCCAGGCCGTCCGGTGCGATCTCGGGGTTGCCTGCGTGGTCCAGGACGAAGCGCACGTCGGGCATCTCACGTACGGTCCGTACGGCCGCGGGCAGTTGGTCCGGACGGACGAGCAGGTCGTAGGCGAGGCCGGCCGCGCCCACGGCGGCCAGACCGCGCCGGGCGTCCGGGCGGTTCAGCCACTGCGGGTCGGGCTCGTCCTGGACGCCGTGGCGGATGCCGGCGAGGGCTGCTCCGCCTGGATGCGCGCGCAGTTCGGAAAGGTGATCGGTGATCGTGGGGTGGGTCAGGTCGGTCCAGCCGACGACGGCCCGGATGTGCGGGTCCCGCGCGGCGAGCGCGAGGAGTTCGGGGGTTTCCTCCGGGGTCGGGAGGGTCTGGACGACCACGGTGGCGTCGACGGCGGATCGGTGCAGTTCCGGTCGAAGGTCGTCCATGGTGAAGCTGTGTCGCAGCACGGGGATCGTGCGGGTCCAGGGCTGGTCGCGTACGTCCAGGTCCCAGAGGTGGTGATGAGCGTCGATGCGCACACTCGCCCCTTGTGTCGTGGCAGGTGATGGGTGGACGGCCGGCGCTCCGCCCCTTCCGGCTCGGGCCGGGGTCGGGGTGCGCCGGTCCCGTGCTCGGTCGGCGTCCGCGTCAATCGAGGTGGAAGACCTCCTCGGCCGGGGCCCACCACTCGCCGTCGGCGGCGCTGTCCAAGGGTTGCTGGCAGGGGTCGGTGAGGGCCCACCAGTCGCGGCTGACCGGGTCGTCGGCGATGACGGCGGTGTCCTCGGCGTAGTTGTCGCCGCTGTACTCCAAGTAGCTGAAGAGCAGTCCGTCCCGCAGGAAGATCGAGTAGTTGCCGATGTGGGCCCGTTTGAGCGCTGACCGCACTCCCGGCCAGCAGTCGGCGTGCAGGCGGCGGTATTCCTCTTCCTTCTCCGGCTTCAGCCGGATGACCGCTGCGAATCGTTGCATGTGTCAGCCTTTCGAACGCGGCCTCAGGTCGGCCGTGCCTTCGTCGACGGCCGACCGGCATCGGTGGACTCCGGGTGATGTGGTCCGCCGTGCGTGGCCTCGTCCCGCCGCCGGACGACCGGAACACGCCTCAAGTAATCAGATTCATTTGACATCCGGGGTCGGCCGGACCGGACGGACCATAAGCATCTCGGGGCTCGTCGCGCAATCAAGTGAACACCGCCCAGCCGCTTTGGTCGGTAAAATCTCCTCATGATCCCCAAGTCGGCGGGTCCCAGGGCCACATTGATGAGTAGGACTCTTGCCGGTCGGCCCACGCGATGCCATAGTGACCCCGCAAATGAGTCTGATTCATCGTGGGTCTGGAGGGTGTTCCCGTGTCTGAAGAGCGCAAGGTCTCGGCCAAGAGCGGCGATACGACCGGGCGTTACCGGCCGGGATACGAACTGGTCGCCGAGCAGCTCCTCGCCTATATCGGCGAGCAGGACCTGCGCCCCGGTGACCGGCTGCCCACGGAAGCCGGGCTCGCGGAGATCCTCGGCACCTCGCGCAACGTCACCCGCGAGGCGGTCAAGGTGCTGGCCGCCCTCGGACGCCTGAGCGTCCGACGGGGTGCGGGCATCTTCGTCGCCGAATCACCCGGCGGTCTGGCCGAGGACCACCTGACGCACTTTCAGCCCACCAGCATGGAGCATGTGCTGATGCTCCTGGACTACCGCACACTCATCGAATCCGAGACCGCACGCCGGGCGGCGGCCCAGGCCACCCCGATCGAGGTGCGCGACATCAGGGAGCGCGCCGAACGTTCCCTGGACGCCGGCCGGGAGAACAACGTCGACGCCTTCGCCGCGGCCGACAAGCAGTTCCACGACGCCGTCGGTGTCGCCGCCCACAATGTCTTCCTGCGATCCAGCGTCGCCAACGTCCGGCGCCTGGCCGCCCAGTCCGATGTGCTGCTCTTCCACGGTGACACACCCGGATCCCTGGAAGTGGCGGGCCACCAGCACGTGGCCGTCGCAGAGGCCATCGCCTCCGGAGACCCCGACCGGGCCGCCGAGCTGATGGACGAGCACATCGCGACCACACGGCACCAGTTCGAGCGCCGCATCCGCGACCGCCTGTTCAACGTCGCCTCCCGGACCGACGCCGCCGACGCCTCGGAGCACCGGGACGGCGCCGGCCCCACTGAGACCACCCCGCCGGTGACCTCCGCATCCTGACCGAGGTCCCCCGGCGGGGCCCAAGGAATGAGCCGTCCATTGCCTGGACGACCCTGCCGAGTTCCGGGTCGTCCACTCCCTTCACCTCGCCAGGCGATTGGATTCCCATGTCCATGTCCTCACCCCCTCCTCGCCGTTCCCGACGAAGAAGCGCGCTCGCGGCCCTCTCGCTGGCCGTTGCCGCGCTGCCGCTCACAGCGGTCCAGGCCCAGGCGGCCGCGGACCCGGGGCCACCCCCGCTGAAGGTCTACGTCTCGCCCGACCACGGCCGCGACACCGGGACGGGCGGTGCGCAGCATCCGTTCAAGACGCTGGAACACGCGCGGGACTTCGTTCGTGGCATCAACCGCGACATGCACCGCGACATCGATGTCGAGCTGCTGTCGGGCACCTACCGGCTGTCCGACACCTTCACCCTGACCTCCCGCGACTCGGGCACCAACGGCCATCGCATCGTCTACGAGGCGGCACCGGCCGCCCACCCGGTGATCAGCGGTGGCTCCCGGGTCACCGGCTGGACCCCGGTCGACGCGGGCCACACGGTGTACAAGGCCCACGTGGGCGACCTCGACACCCGACAGCTGTACGTCGACGGCGAGTTGGAGACGCGAGCACGAGGTCAGGAGAATCCGCCCGGCTTCTCCAAGACGTCCACCGGCTACAAGATCACCGACACCGGCCTGGACACGTACAAGAACCAGTCCGACATGGAGGTCGTCAGCAAGTGGGGCTGGATGATGATGCGCTGCCCCGTGCAGTCCATATCCGGCACCACGATGACCATCCAGCAGCCCTGCTTCCACAACGCCAACCTCCACGAAGGTCAGGAGATCCAGAACCCGACCTGGCTGGAGAACGCCCGGGAGTTGATGGACACCCCGGGTGAGTGGTACCTCGACAAGAGCGAGGGCACCCTCTACTACATGCCCAAGAAGGGCCAGGACCTCTCGACGGCGACCGTCACGGTGCCGAGGGTGCAGGACCTCGTGGACCTGAACGGGACCGCGGGCCACCCGGTCGGCAACGTCTCCTTCAAGGGCATCACCTTCTCCTACTCGACCTGGCTGGCGCCGAGTTCCGACGACGGGTTGATCGAGGGGCAGGCCGGCTTCCGCATCGTCGGCGACGACAACCCCGACTTCGACTCCACCCGTCTGAAGTGGGTCAAGACCCCCGGCGCGGTCAACGTCAGCCACGGCCACGACGTCGGCTTCGAGGACAACACGTTCACGCACCTCGGCGCGGCCGGTCTCAACCTCAACACCGGAACCCAGCGCACCGAGATCAGGGGCAACGTCTTCAAGCAGATCGCGGGCACCGGTATCCAGGTCGGCGGCACCGACGTCATCGACGCCCACCCGGACGACCCGCGGGACATCACCAAGGACAACACCGTCGACAACAACGTGGTCACCCACGTCGCCGACCAGTACAACGGTTCGCTCGGCATCTTCGCCGGCTACACCGACCACACCGTCATCAGCCACAACAAGGTGTACGACCTGCCCTACAGCGGCATCTCGGTCGGCTGGGGCTGGGGGCTGACCGACAAGGGCGGCGACAGCAACTACCCGGGCAACTCGGGCGTACCCGTCTGGGACACCCCGACCACCGCCCGGGACAACAAGATCACCGACAACGAGATCAGCGACATCATGAAGTCGCAGGCCGACGGCGGCGCGATCTACACCCTCAGCGCCAACCCCGGCGGGATCGTCTCGGGCAACTACATCCGGAACATCCCCGAGCATGCCTACGGCGCGATCTACCAGGACGAGGGCAGCCGCTACTGGCACACCACCGGCAATGCCTTCTGCAACATCGCCTACCAGTGGCTGCTCCTCAACCACGGCATGGACATCACAGCCGACTACAACTTCACGACCACACCGAAGTTCGGTGCCCAGTTCAACAGCACCGACGACACGATCCTGAACAACACCACCGTCGACGGATGCGAGCAGCTTCCCGCGTCCATCGTCGACAACGCGGGCCTTCAGCCGCGTTACCGGCACCTCGACCCCGATCCGGAGCCCGGTGACCGCAAGGCACCGACCGCCCCCGGCAAGCCCGGCGCCGTCACCGACTTCCCCACCGCGGCGGACCTGACCTGGCCGGCGGCTACCGACGACACCGCCGTCACGGGATACGCGGTCTACCGGGACGGCACGCTCGTCAGTGCATCCAAGGGCACTTCCGTGCGCGTCCCGAACCTGACGGCCGGCAAGACGTACACCTTCACCGTCACCGCACGGGACGCGGCGGGCAACGCTTCGCAGCCGAGTCCGCCGCTCACGGTCACCATGCCGTCCGGCGAAGACCTGGCGCTGCACAAGCCGTTGACGGTTTCCTCCTACTCCGATCCCAACACCCCCGAACTCGCCGTGGACGGCGACCTGTCCACGCGCTGGGCCCAGGGCCTCGGTCTGCCCGACCCGTCCTGGATCCAGGTCGACCTGGGGGCGCAGTACGACGTCTCCGGCGTGATCACCACGTTCGAGAAGAGCAGCGGCTACAGGTACCGCATCGAGGTCTCCCCCGACGAGGTGCACTGGACCACCCTGGACGACCACACCGGCGGTGACACCACCGAGCAGACCAACTACTCCGCCGCGGCCAAGGAGACCGACGGCCGGTACGTGCGGCTCACCGTCACCGGGTCCAACTTCAACGGCGGCAGCATCTACGAACTCCAGGCGTACGGCAGCGCCCTGCCGCCGAGCGGCGATCACACCGCGCCGAACGCACCGGAGCGCCCCCGTGTCACCCCCCTGCTGCCCAGCGTCGCCGACGTGAGCTGGTCGGCCGCACCGGACGACCAGGGCGTCACCAGCTACGCCGTCTACCAGGACGGCAAGCGCATCGCCGTCACCGACAAGACGCAGGTGCGGGTCGGCGGCCTGTCCCCCGAGAAGGAGTACACCTTCGCGGTCGTGGCGAGGGACGCCGCGCTCAACGCCTCCGAGCCCAGTCCCGGGGCGCCGATCACCATGCCGGCCGATACCGACCTCGCCCTCAAGGCGCCGGTCACCGTCTCCTCCTTCTCCGATCCCAACACCCCCGAACTCGCCGTCGACGGCAACCTGTCCACCCGCTGGGCCCAGGGGCTCGGCCTGCCCGACCCGTCCTGGATCCAGGTCGATCTGGGCAAGGTGACCACCGTCTCAGGCGTGGTCACGACGTTCGAGAAGCCCAGCGGCTACAAGTACCTCCTGGAGTACTCGGCCGACGGTGTCCACTGGTCCACGTTCGAGGACCACACGGCCGGCTACACCGCCGCACAGGCCAACTACTCCTTCGCCGACACGCCGGTCGACGCCCGTTACCTGCGTCTGACCGTCACGGCCTCGAGCTGGAACGGCGGCAGCATCTACGAGCTGCAGGCCTACGGCGGCTTCTAGGCCACCGCGGTCTCCTCCCGGCCTGTCGTACTCCACCACAGGAACAGAAAGCGCCAATGAAGATCACACATGTCGAAGTCCACCCGATCGACGTCCCCGCGGCCGACCCGCCCTTCTTCTGGCGGCAAGGCCTCAGTGGCAGCGCCCCGGTGGGCGACGGCGCGGTCCTGCACATAGGCACCGACGAAGGCGCCGAGGGGGTGGCGGTGTTCGCACGGCCGGGAGCGGCCGTCACCCTGCGGGATCTGGTCGACCGGGTCTTCCGGGACGAACTCCTCGGAGCGGACCCCTTTCAGCGCGAATGGCTCTGGCACCGCGTCTGGGAACTCGACCGCATCCACGAACTGCCCCTGCCCGCGCTGGGCCTGATCGACGTGGCGCTGTGGGACCTGGCGGGACGGGTGCACAACCGCCCCGTGTGGCAGTTGCTCGGCGGCTTCCGCGACGCCATTCCCGCCTACGCCTCCACCTCCACCTTCGCCACCACCGAGGAGTTCCTCTCCGTCGCCGACCAGTGCCTCGAGCTGGGCTACCGCGGCATCAAACTGCACGCCTGGGGTGACGCCCGCAAGGACGCCGCACTGTGCCAGGCCCTGCGCGACCGCGTCGGACCGGACATCCCACTGATGTACGACGGCTCGGCCGGCTTCGATCTCCCGGACGCCATCTACCTCGGCCACGCCCTGGCCGAGGCGGACTACCTCTGGTACGAGGAGCCGATGCGCGAGTTCAGCATCAGCGCATACCAGCGGCTCGCCTCCTCCGTCACCGTACCGCTGCTGGTCGCCGAGACCTCCGACGGCGCCCACATGAACTCCGCCGACTTCATCAAGAGCGGAGCCGCCACTTTCGGAGTACGGGCCAGCACCACCCTGCGCGGCGGCATCACCGGTGCCATGCGCACCGCCCATCTGGCCGACGCCTTCCGGCTGCGCGCCGAGGTGCACGGCTCCGACATCCCGAACCACCACCTGTGCATGGCCATCTCCAACACGACCTTCTACGAGTCGCTGGTCACCTCCACCACCGTCGTCCGCGAGCGTCACGTCGACGACCGGGGTCTGGTGCACGCACCCACCGGGCCGGGCATCTCCCTGCCCCTCGACTTCGGCTACGGCGACGAGCTCCAGCGGTTCGTGGAACAGCCCCGCTGACCGCGCCCCACCCGACTCCGCACGATCCCGAACCACGAAAGGCAAGACGATGACGTCTTCCCGTTTTGCAAGAACCGGCCGGCGTGCCGCATCGGTTCGCGCCGTCGCCGTGGCCTGCGCCGTGGCCAGCGCCACGGTGCTGGCCGGATGCGCGAGCGCCGACCCCTCCACCGGACCCGCCGCCAAGAGCGGCACGTCCGCGTTCAAGCCCGTCGCCCAGAAGACCGGCTCACAGATCACCGTCTGGGCCGACTCCACGCGTCTGCCGTCGGTGCAGGCGTACCAGAAGTCGCACCCGGACGTGAAGATGAAGATCGTCACCTACGACGGTGGTGCCGACGGCTCGACCTACCTCCAGACGAAGGTCCAGTTGTTCGACCGTACCGGCGAGGGCTGGCCCGACGTCGTCTTCGGCACTCCCACGGACGTCACCTGGGCCTCCGCCCCCACCAAGCCCGGCGCCACCCCGTTCGCCGCGCCACTGGACGACAAACTCGTCCCCAAGACCACCCTGGACGGCTTCGCCAAGGGCTCACTGACCCCGTGCCGGTTCAACGGACACACCTACTGCATGCGCAACGACATCGCACAGGTCGTCCTCTGGTACAACAAGGCCCTCATGGACAAGTGGGGTTACCGGCCCCCCACCACCTGGGCGGAGTACGAAACCCTGGGACAGAAGGTCGCCAAGGAGCACCCCGGATACCTCGTCGGCTCCGTGGGCGACACCAACTCCCACGAGTCGTACTTCTGGTCCAGCCAGTGCCCGGCGTTCAACCTGACCAAGGCGGACACGCTGCGGGTGAACCTCCAGGACCCCAAGTGCACCCGGATGGCGACACTGCTGGACAAGCTGATCTCCGCCAAGGCCGTCACCACCCAGGGCTTCTTCAGCCAGGGCTTCGCCAAGAGCAGCGGCTCGAAGGTCCTGATGGCCTATGGGCCGTCCTGGTACGGCCAGTATGTGTTCAAGGCCGCGTTCCACACTCCCGCCAAGCAGATAGCGGCGGCACCGCCCCTGACCTGGCCGGGCGAGACGACCGCGAGCACGGGTAACGTCGGTGGCGGAGTCTGGATGGTCTCCTCGCACAGCGCCAACCTCAAGGCGTCCACCGACCTGGTGACCTGGCTGACCACGTCCAACGAGAACCAGGCCTCGGCCCCCACGTACCCGGCCTATGCACCCGCCGCCAAGGCGTGGCTGGCCAACCCGGCCAACAGCGACTACTTCGCCGACGACGTCAGCGGGCCCTTCCAGCAGGCGGCCGACGAGGTGTGGACCGGTTGGTCCAACACTAAGTTCTCCGACGCCACTTCCTGGTCGAGCGTCGTCCTGCCCGCCCTGACCGGTGGCAAGTCGCTCGCGTCCACGCTGCCGGCCTGGCAGAAGGCCATCAGCGACCAGGCCAAGGCCAACGGATACAAGGTGACCGACCGATGACGCTGCTGGACTCCCAGCCCGTCACCGTCGCCGCCCCACCCCGCCGCGGCGTGCAGCCGCGGCGGCGGGGCGGCACCGCGGGCTGTCTCTTCGTCGCCGGTTACACCCTGCTGCTGCTCGTCTTCGGTGTCTTCCCCACCGGTTACGCCTTCTACCTGGCGTTCACCAACGACCACGGTCAGTTCACCGGCATCAACCAGTTCACCAGGGTCGCGCAGGACTACCGCTTCCTGCCCGCGTTCGGCCACATCCTGGTGTACCTGCTGCTCTGGCTGGTGGCACTCGTCGTGCTGACGGTGCTCACGGCCGTCGTCCTGCGCAGCCGTCTGCGCACGTCGGTCTCCGCGCTCCTGCGGTTCCTCTACTACATCCCCGGCGCCCTCGCGGGGGTGGCGAGCGTCCTGGTCTGGCTGTTCATGCTCGACCCGGACGTCAGCCCCGTCTCCTGGCTGCTCAGGGCGCTGGGGATGGACAGCTTCGCCGCCGTCCTGTCCCCCGGCAACCTCCCGGTGATCTTCATGTTGATCGCCTTCTGGACCGGTGCCGGAGGCTGGATGGTGGTGATGTACGGAGCGCTGAACAACATCCCCGACGAGGTGATCGAAGCCGCCCGCATCGACGGTGCGGGGCCCTGGCGCACCGCCTGGTCCATTCAGATCCCCATGATCCGGCAATGGATCACCTACATGACCATTCTCGCCTTCGCCGCCGGCACCCAGCTGTTCGTCGAGCCGCAACTGCTGCAGACCGCCAGCCTGGGCAGGGTCAGCCCGACCTGGTCCCCCAACCAGCTCGCCTACGTCTACGCCTTCCAGCAGGGCGACTTCAACGGCGCCGCCGCCATCTCCGTCTTCCTCCTGATGCTGGGCCTGCTCTGCGCCGGCCTGCTGGTGTGGCGTTCGAACATGTTCACCTTGGATGAGAAATGACCTGGAACCCGGCGCCCATGCGCGTCCGCACCACGCCCTCGCGAGCCGCATCCGCCGTGATCGTCGGCCTGCTCCTCGCCGTCCTGCTGGTGTTCTTCGTACTGCCCGTGATCTGGCTGCTCCTCGCACCGAGCAAGACGGCCGGGCAGATCGTCCACGACAATCCTCTGTCCTTCGGCTCGTTCGGCCGGATCGGGGACGCCTGGCGGCACCTGTTCTCCTTCGAGAACGGCGCCGTTCTGACCTGGCTGCGCAACTCGGCCGTCTACGCGGGCGGTTCACTGGTCCTGACCCTGCTCACCAGCGTTCCGGCCGGCTATGCGCTCGCTCTGACCCGGTTCCGCGGCCGCAAAGCACTGCTCGCCATCACCCTGGTCACGATGATCATGCCATCGGCGACGCTCGTGCTGCCGATCTTCCTCGAACTCAACAAGTTCCACCTGATCGGCACGGCGTGGTCGGTGATCCTGCCGTTCTCGTTCTACCCGTTCGGGGTGTACCTGGTGTACATCTACTTCGCCACCAGCATGCCCCGCGACCTGCTCGCCGCGGCCCGCATCGACGGCTGCTCCGAATGGCAACTGTTCATCCGGATCGCTCTGCCGCTGGCCAAGCCCGTCATCGGACTCGTCGCCTTCTTCAGTTTCGTGGGCAACTGGAACAACTTCTTCCTGCCCTATCTCGTGCTCCCGAACAGCGACGAATTCCCGATCCAGGTCGGTCTGAACCAACTGCTGTCGTCCACACCGTCGTTCAACCCGGTGGCAGGCGCGGGTCTCGACATCACCATTCCGGAGCTCGCCCTCGCCATCGTCATCGCCATCCTGCCGGTGCTGGTCCTCTTCCTCTTCTCCCAACGCGCCCTGGTGTCCGGGATGCTCGCCGGCGCGACCAAGGAATGAGTGACCGCTGCGCGGAGGAGGACGGTGTCCAGCTCGCGCTGCACGGCACCACTCGCCTTCGCGCCCTTCTCGGAGCCGACGCCGCCGCGCCACGCGCCGTACTCATCCATGGCAGGGGCAGCGGCGGTTCCTCACCGAGCGGCCTGCCGGTTCGTCGTTGTCGGCTATGACGATGACGATGCAAAGGGCGACTTCGAGACGGCCATCAGTACGTTCCCGGGGCTCGACGAGTCGGCGCGGCCGACGATCGTCTTCGCGGCAGCGGGCCGTCGCACGGACGCGGGCCGAGTGGGCCCGCGCCTACTGTTGGAGCCGCAGGACGACCAGACGCAACAGCGGTGACGGCGACCGGGCCTGCGGCACGGCGCACCGGCACCGGCATGCGGTGGAGGAGCACCCAGGTTCTGAGCGCGCCGCC
Organism: Streptomyces sp. HUAS TT11; assembly: GCF_051553595.1. Taxonomy (NCBI): domain Bacteria; kingdom Bacillati; phylum Actinomycetota; class Actinomycetes; order Kitasatosporales; family Streptomycetaceae; genus Streptomyces; species Streptomyces sp. HUAS TT11. The sequence continues at coordinate 9,403,356 of NZ_CP196184.1, read as the reverse complement.
GGCGCATGCCGGTGACCGAAGTGGCCCGCCTGACCCGGAGGTGACTCAGGACGTGCCGGGCACGGGACGTCCGTCCGGGCTCGGCGGGACCGCTTCCGACGCGCCGACCGAGGGTTCGGGCCATGCCGCGTAGCGCCGGAACCCGTACAACAGCGGCTCGATGGCACTGAGTTCGCTGATCCGGAGCACCTCTCCGAAGACGATCTGCTGTCCGCCGACCTGTACGGTCCGCACGATCCGGCAGTCGGCCACCGTGTGCGCCGCGTCGACGAGGTGCGGTCCCCCTCCGCTCTCGGAGCGCCTCCAGGAGACGGCGCCGAAGCGATGGGGGTCGCCCGAGGCGAACAGTTCGGCGCACTCACGGCCCTGGGCGTGCAGGAGGTTGACCGCGAAGTGGCCGCTGTCCACGGCGGCCGCGAGCGTGGGACTCGCGGCACGGATGCCCACCAGCAGGGTCGGCGGATCCACGCTGACGCTGCACACGGCCGAGCAGGTCATCCCCCAGGGCTTCTGGTCCCGCCCCATGGCGGTGACCACGCCGACACCGCTGGGGAAACTGGACATGAGGGAGCGGAAGTCCGCCGGGGAACTCAGGTGACGCGGTGACTGAGCGGTTTCCAATGGAATCACTTCACCTCGGTGGGAACACGACCGGCTGTGCGATCAGTGCATCTGCGCCAGGTACTCGTACTGGCTGGGCAGGCTCTGCACCAGCTCGCGCGCCTGGTCCTGGACGGTCTGGAGTTCCTTCGCGGCCAGGCTGCCGTCCATGAGGGACAGGGCCGGCGCGGGCTTCAGCGGGATGCCTCCGAGGCCGAGCAGCATGGCGTGGTAGGAGTACGCCTCGAACCCGTGGTAGCGCGGGTAGATCGTCTGCTCCGTCGGCAGCTTCGAGCGCCACTGCTCGACGCGTTCGGCGAGACCGTCGGGCAGGGGCCGGGTCTTGGCATCGCGCCAGTAGTCGTTGTCGGCCCGTGCCGCCGCGAGGTAGTGCACGACGAGGAACTCGCGGACACCGTCCATGGCATGGGCGATGGCCTTGTTGTACGAGTCGCGCAGACCGGGGTCCCAGTCGGCGTCCGGGAAGTGCTTCACCAGCTGCTCGATGGCGTTCTGGATGAAGAAGATGCCGGTGGATTCGAGGGGTTCGACGAAGCCGCTCGAAAGGCCCACGGCCACGCAGTTGTTGACCCACGAGTTGCGGCTGCGGCCGATCCGCATGCGGATGTGGTTCGCCTCCAGGTCCTCCGCCTCCGGACCGACGAACTCCCGCAGGGTGCGCTCGGCCTCCTCGGGCGAGATGTAGTCCCCCGCGTAGACGTACCCCGTGCCGATCCGGCCGAAGAGGGGGATGGTCCAGATCCAGCCGGCGTCCTGCGCCGTCGCCGTGGTGCAGGGGCGCATCAGGCGCTTCTCCATGTCCACTGGCACCCGCAGGGCGACCGCGCTGTCGTTCGGCAGGGTGTCCTGGTACGAGATGAACGGCTCGCCGAGCTTCTGGTTCAGCAGCAGGCCCCGGAAACCGGTGCAGTCGATGAAGAGGTCACCGGCGATCTCGCCGTGCTCCTTGGTGACGAGGTGGCGGATCCAGCCCCGCTCGTCGAGCGCGACGTCCACGACGTCGTCCTCGATCTGCCGGGCGCCCCGGTCCGTGGCGTACTTGGTGAGGAACCGGGCGAGCAGCGCGGCGTCGAAATGATACGCGTACGGGAACTGTGTCTTCTGTTCCGAGAGCGTGGACCGCTCCGTCACGCCGGCGGGCGCTTCGACGAAGTCCTGCTCGAAGAGCGTGCCGTCCATGTGGCGCGGGGAGCGCTGCGCGTCACACAGCGTGGCCATGAGGAAGACGTCGTGGTCGAAGCGCTCCCCCGGCTGCTGCTTGAGCCACCAGTCGGTGAGCGGGAACCCGTCCACGATCCGCAGCCGCTCAAAGGGGTGGTAGAAGGCGTGGCCCTGGTGGCGCCAGTTCTCGAACCGGATCCCGAGCTTGTAGGTGGCGTTGCAGGCGGGCATCCACTCGTGCTCGGAGAGTCCGAGGTACTCGAAGAAGTGGCGGACCGTGGAGAAGGTGGCCTCTCCGACGCCGATGGTCTGGATGCGCTTCGACTCGACGACGGTGACGTCGACGTTGGCGCCGAGCGCGGCTTGGAGATAGGCGGCCGACATCCAGCCGGACGTGCCGCCTCCCACCACGACGATGTTCTTGATCACAGCGTTCCTCTCCTCATTCTTCGGTCCAGGTCAAGGGGGTCAGGTGCGAGTGGTGCGGTCGGTGCCGTCCTGGTGTTCCGGGGTGTGTTGGTCGGTGGCGCCCCCGGCTCGGCGGGGGCCGAGCAGGGCGACCACGGCCAGGCAGCCGATGATCATGACGGCGACCATCTGCCGGAAGCTGAGGACCGCGACGAGGGCCGATCCGACGCCGAGCGAGATGGCCTGGGGGACGGTCAGGATCAGGTTCACCACGGCCTGGGTGCGTCCCATGAGATGGCCGGGGGTGGCGGCCTGCGCGGCCGTGGCGAGCCCGATGACGGCGGCTGGGGTGCCGGCCCCGGCGAGCACCAGACCGGGCAGGACGGTCGAGGGTGCGGGAACCGTCAGCAGCGCGGTGCCCGTGCCGAAGAGGACTGCCCCCGCCCTCATCAGGCGCCGGGATCCGAGCCGTGCGATGAGGAATCCGCCGGCGACGGATCCGGCCAGGCTGCCGACGGCGAGCGTGGTCTCCAGGACGCCCATGAAGCGGGGCGGTCGGTGCAGTCCGTGTTCGAGGAGGGCGTACAGCATGGGCTGGAGCAGTCCGACGGCGAGCAGGAGGGTCGTCAGGGACACGAGCAGCCGGTGGATGCCCCGGGTGGCGCGCAGGTGCCGCAGGCCCGCCATCACGCCGGACGCCGTCTGCGCCTCCTCCTGGGGCGCTCTCCGCTCGCCCGGCAGGAGGACGAAGAGGAGTGCCGCGGCGAGCAGCAGGGCGACGTTGACCAGGGTGAAGACGCGTCCGCCGGCCCAGCCGAGCAGGCTCGCCCCGAGCAGGGGGGCCAGCAGGACGGTTCCGGAGCGCATGCTCTGGCTCAGGCCGATGGCCGCGCCGAGTTCCGCCTCGCCGGAGAGCATCCCCCGCAGCACAGCGCTCTGCGCGGGGCCGAGGACGACCGCCGCGAGGCCGTAGAGCGCGGCGACGACGTGGATGATCCAGGTGCCGGACGGTCCGGTGACCAGCAGGAGAGGCAGGGACAGTGCGGCGAGCGCCAGGTTCGTCGTGACGAGCAGGGGGCCGCGGGGGAAGCGGTCGGCGGCGTATCCGCCGATCGGCAGCAGCAGCATCGGGACCGTGTAGGAGAGCAGGACCAGCCCTGCCGCGGAGCTGCTGCCCGTCAGTTCCTTGGCCCAGACGCCGAGCGCCACGAAGACGGCGTTGTCGGCGAGCGTGGACAGTGTCTGCCCGGTGATGAAGAGCCTGAAGTCCCGACGGGCGAGCAGTCCTGGCACGGCCGGCCCCTCAGACCTCGGAGAGGGCGGCGAGCACCGCGTCGTTGTCCTGTTTGCGTCCGATTGTCAGCCGGATGCCGCGACCGGGGTACGGACGCACCGCGACGCCCGCCCTCGTCAGAGCGGCGACGGCCGGTTCGACCCGTTGCGCGTCCGCCAGCCAGAGGAAGTTGGCCCGGCTGTCCGGCACGGTCCAGCCCAGGCGCAGCAGTTCCGTCCGCACGCGGTCGCGCTGGTTGACGAGGTCGGCGATGCGCTCGCGGGTCTCGTGCTCGGCGCCGAGCGCGGCACCGACCGCGTCGAGCTGGAACTGGTTCATGCCGAAGGGCAGTTGATGGCGCCGGATCCTCTCCACGAGTGCTGCGGACGCGAGGGCATAGCCGACGCGCAGGGCGGCAAGGGCGTGGGACTTGGAGAAGGTCCGCAGGATCACCAGGTTGGGCCAGGCGGCCAGCCGGTCGCGTGCGCTCGGGCCGTCGAAGTCGGGGGCGAAGTCGATGTACGCCTCGTCGAGGAGGATCGTCACGTGCACCGGGACGCGTTCGAAGAAGGCGGTCAGGCGGGCCCAGTCCGCGAGGGTGCCGGACGGGTTGTGCGGGTTGCACACGATGACAAGCCGGGTGCGGTCGTCGATGCTCTCGGCCAGGGCGGTCAGGTCGTTGTGCCCGCCGGCGTCCATCGGGACGGTGACCGCGTTCGTGTCCGTCATCGCGCACAGCATCGGATAGAGGTCGAATCCGGGCGCGGTGGAGACCACGTTGTCGCCGGGTCGCAGCAGTGCCCGGAACAGGTCGTGCGCGACTCCGCCCGCGCCCTGGCCCACCGCGACGGAGGCCGGGGGCACGTCCTGCCACTCGGCCAGGAGTCCGGTGAGCCGCTCCGGGCGGAACTCCGGATAGCGGTTGACTTCGGTGATCGTGGCGTGGAGGGCCGCGGCGACCTCTTCGGCCGGCGCATGGGGGTTCTCGTTGTGCGCGAGGCGGTACTCCGGACGGTCGCCCATCAGTCGGCCTTCAGGACGTACAGCCAGGTGTGCGGCGTCGCCATCGGTTCCCTGCGCGCGATGCGCAGGCCCGCGGAGCGGAAGAGTCCTTCGTAGGTCTCGCGGGGGTGCAGCGGGACGCCCATCATCGCGTGGGCCAGTTCGAACCCGGCGGAGAAGATGGGGAGTTTGTCGTCGAGGCCGGTGACCGGGCGGAGCATCGTGTCCGCGAGGACGAAGCTCCGCGCGCGGGGGAAGGCTTCGCGCATCCGCGGAAAGATGTCCGCCCGGGTGCTCGGGTCGGCGAGGAGGTCGTGGAGGAGCAGGAAGCTCATGACCGCGTCCGCGTCGGCGGCGCGCCCGATGCCGCCGTTCGGCGCCAGCAGGTCCAGCGCGTCGGCGCAGACGGCCTCGACCCGTCCTTCGAGTCCGGCTTCGGCGATGTTCCGCCGTGCGATGGCGGTGGCGGGTTCGCTGATGTCGATGCCGAATCCCCGCGTGCCGGGGTGCTCGGAGACGACGCGCCGCACGCGCGCCGACGTACCGCTGCCGAGGTCGGCGAGGGTCTCGAAGTCGACTTCCTCGAAGGCTTGTTGGACCTGCCGCGCGAACATCGACTGGTCGGCCTGTCCGGAACCGAGGGCGACCATCGCCTCGTCCCGGTGGACGTCCTCGTCATAGCGGGCGGTGCCGGTGCTCAGGGCACCGGCGTGCGCGAAGACCTCGTTGTAGCCGCCCACCGCCCACGTGAAGTAGCCGCGGGACCGGGCGATGTCCCGTCCGGTCTCGGTGGGCAGGAACACGCCCTCCTCCGCCTTGAGGTAGCCGCAGCCGACGGCCGCGCGCAGGACGGCCGCACGGCGGTCGGTGTCCATGGTGGTGAGGGTGTCGACGTCGTCCTGGTACAGGGCCTCCCCCTGCTCCATGCGATCGAGCAGGCCGATCCGGTCCAGCGCGAAGACGACGTTGGCGGCGATGTAGCCGTTGTAAGCGTCCGCGGGCGAGATGGGCGTGGGCGATTGCCCGTGCCACTGGTCGGGGGTCTGTGAGGTGCTCATCGGAGGGTCCTAACTCGTGAGGGGTGCGGGCCTTCGGGACCGCGCGTCGTCGGCGGGGGTCCGTTCAGCGGGTCAGCACGTGTCCGTCGTCCGGGCGGTGGTCGCGGGAGGTGCGCAGATCCGCCTGGACGAAGGTGCGTTGGAGCCACCGGTCGCCGCCGTCGTAGCGGGGCCGGAAGGAGGTCCGGCCGTGCAGGCAGACACGGTTGTCGACGACGGCGAGGTCTCCGGGGAGCATGCGGAGGGTGCGGTGGACCGAGGCGAGGGCGGCGGACAGCGCGGTGAGCGCGGCCCCGGCCTGTGCCGTGCGTCCGGTGGTGGCGGCGAAGTCGACCCGGATGTCGCAGTCGAGCGGATCGCCGTGCAGCACGGGGTGGTCGGGCGCGGCCTCCTCGCCGGCGCCGAAGGAGGGCGGTGCCTGCGTGGTGTACTCCGGCCGGGCCAGCCGGGCGCGGACGTCCTCGGGCAGCAGGTGCAGTGCTTCGCGGATGGACGCGGTACTCAGTCCCGCCACGCGTTCGTGGTCCGCGCGCAGGCACATCAGGAGTACGTAGTCGGGCCGGTGGCGGTGGAAGGCGTTCTCGTTGTGCATCATCAGCTCGACCGAGCCGACGTTGCCCTGGACCTGTTCCTGCCCCGGCACGGGCACGACGTCCTGGACCAGGGCGCCGCTTTTCTCGGCCCGGAAGGCCATGGGCTCGCCGAGGCCGCAGGCGAAGGCCATCAACTGGGCCGCGGGGCCGCTGGTGGCCCGCTGCACCGAGTCGGCGACCATCGGGGTGGGCGGCAGCCTGCTCTCGTCGACGGGCAGTCCGCGCACGACCAGGACGCCGGTGGGGCCGGATGCCCTGCGGAACTCCCGCACGCGCACCCGGACGGACGCCGGCATCATCTCCCAGGCGGTGCGGGCGGCTGCCACCCAGGCGTCGTCGTCGATCTCGGACGACACGGATCTCAGGTCCTCGCTGACTCGGCAGATCTCCGCCGACTCGGACGCTGTGAGGTCGAGGACTCCCTCGTCGAGCGGCGTCTGGACGGTTCTGGGCACGGGTGCTCCCGGTGAGGTGGTTCGAAGTGACGGGGATCGGAGGCCGCGGCGGGCTAGCGCAGGCGCTCGGTGAGCACGGCGGCGATCTGTGCCGCGTGCCGTGGGTGGAGCATGTCGCCGTGCCGGCAGGGCACGTGGTGTCGTTCGAGGCGGCCGGTGAGTCGGGTCCGCCAGACGTCGGCAGCCGTGGGCTGGGAGGTGTGGGTCGCCGTGAAGAACACGGCGTCTCCGTCGAAGACGCCGGGGGTGTGGGCGCCGGCGAGTCGTACGTGGCCGACGAAGGTCCGGCCGAGTCTGCGGACCATGTCGTCGGGCAGCCCGGCCAGGGGGCCGTCCTCCGTCGCGGCGAGGCGCACGAACTCGTCCATGGACACGGGGGTTTGGGGGTCGAGGTCGGTGGTCTGGCCGAGGGACACCAGGAGTTGGGCGAGACTGCCGGCCGGGGTGAGTTCGTCGTCGGCGCCCTCGTCGGCCGGATAGCCGTCGAGCAGAGCGAGCAGGGCCACTTCCTCGCCGCGCGCCTGGAGGTGGATGGCCATGGCGTGGGCGACGACGGCGCCGAACGACCAGCCGAGCAGGTGGTAGGGGCCGGCGGGCTGTACGGTCCGAATCTGGTCGACGTAGTCCGCGGCCATCTCCTCGACGCTGAGGGGGGTGCGCGCGTCGTCGGTGAGGCTGCGGGCCTGGAGGGCGTGGACGGGGTGGCCGGGGTCGATGCCGGTGAGCAGGCTGGAGTACACCGAGCCGATGCCGGCACCGGGGTGGACACAGAACAGCGGCGTGCCGGAGCCGGATGCGCGCAGCGGGAGCAGGTCCGCCGGTGTGGCGTCCCCGACGGGGCCGGTGAGCCTGGCGACGAGCGCGGCGACGGTGGGAGCGGCGAAGAGGTCCTGGAGGGACAGCCGCAGCCCGTGGTCGCTCTCGGCCCGCGCGACGAGGCGTGCCGCGAGCAGGGAGTGGCCTCCGAGTTCGAAGAAGTCGTCGTCGACACCGACGGAGGGCACCTGGAGGAACTCGGCGAAGAGCGCGCAGAGCGCCTCTTCCTCCGATGTCCGGGGAGCACCGCCGGAGCCTCGGGCGCGGTCGGGTTCGGGGAGGGCCCTGCGGTCCAGTTTTCCGTTCTTGGTGAGCGGCAGCCGGTCCAGGATGACGTAGGCGGACGGCAGCATGTACGGCGGGAGCAGGCGGGTCAGCCGGGTGCGCAGGCCGGTCAGGTCGAGGTCGTCCGTGGTGGGCACGACGTATCCGGTGAGCCGGTCACCGGAGTGGACGGTGGCGGCGGCCGCGCCGATGCCGGGCTGTGCCGCCAGGACGGCCTCGATCTCGCCGAGTTCGACGCGGAAGCCGCGGACCTTGACCTGGTCGTCGGCGCGTCCGACGAAGTCGAGGAGGCCGTCGGGGCGTCTGCGGACCAGGTCTCCGGTGCGGTACATCCGTTCGCCGGGGACGCCGAAGGGGTTGGCGACGAAGCGGGTGGAAGTGGTGCCGGGCCGGCCCAGGTAGCCGCGGGCCAGCAGGCCGCCGCCGATGTGCAGTTCGCCGGTGACGCCCACCGGCACCGGATTGAGATGGTCGTCGAGGACGTACCACTGGGTGTTCCAGATCGGGCGGCCGATGGTGACCCCGCCCTCGGTGACCGTGTCGCCCGGCTCGATGCGGAACTCGGCGCAGCCGACGGTGGTCTCGGTCGGGCCGTACTCGTTGACGACCGTGACCCCGGGGTTGCGCTGCCGCCATGCGTCCAGCGCGGCGCCCAGCAACAGCTCGCCGCCCAGGACCAGTTGGCCGCTGGGAGCGCACTCGTCGGGAAGCAGGGCGAACAGCCCGAGGTGGGTGGGGGTGGCTTTGACGAAGGTGGGCTTGCGCACCTCGGCGGTGGTGTCGCGGGCGGCTCCGGTGAGGGCGTCCAGGTCGACGAGGTGCACTTCGCCGCCTGCGGTGAGCGGGCCCCACAGTCCGGTCACGGTGAGGTCGAAGGCGATCGGCGAGTGGACGAGGGCGCTCCCCGCGAGTGCCGGGTAGGCCTCGCGGGCCCAGGCGAGGTAGAGGCTCAGGGACCGGTGTTCGACCACCACGCCCTTGGGTTCCCCGGTGGATCCGGAGGTGTGGATCACGTAGGCCGGGTCCGAGGGCCGGGCCCGCTCGGCGGGCAGGCCGGTGTCGTCCCACGGGCCGGAGTCCTGCGGGAGTTCGTCGAGCAGCAGCCAGTCGGCGTCCGGCAGTCGATCCACCAGATCGGAGGTGGTCAGGGATACGTGCGGCGCGGCAGAGCGCATCATCTGCGCGAGGCGTTCGCGCGGTTGGGCGGGATCGAGGGGGACGTAGGCGGCACCGGCCTTGAGGACCGCGAGCAGGGTGACCACGGTGGAGGCGGTGCGGGGCAGGGCGACGGCGACGTACCGTTCCGGGCCGGCACCGTGCGCCAGGAGACGGCGGGCGAGGCGGTCGGCGCGGACGTCGAGGTCACGGTAGGTCAGCCGGGTGGGGCCGTCGACCACGGCGACGGCCTGCGGGGTTCGTCGGGCCCACGCCTCGAACAGTGCGGGCACACTCTCCTCGGGAGCCGTCACCGCCGTGTCGTTCCAGCCGGCCAGCAGCTGGTGGCGTTCCGGTTCGTCGAGGAGGTCCACCGTTCCCGCTCGCTGGAGGGGATCGGCCGCCATGGCCTCCAGGACCCGGACGAGGCGCCGCACGATGCTCTGCGCAGTGCGGCGGTCGAAGAGGTCGGCCGAGTACTCCAGCACTCCCTCCAGCCCGGCCGGTTCCCCGCCGTCGGTGGTGCGTTCGTGGAGGGCGAAGGAGAGGTCGAACTTGGCGATGCCCATCTCCAGCGGTTCTTCCCGGACGGTGAGTCCGGGCAGGTCCAGGCCGCCCTCGGTGGTGTTGTGGAAGGTCAGCATCACCTGGAACAGCGGGTGACTGGCCGTCGACCGGGACGGGTTGAGGACCTCCACCAACCGCTCGAAGGGGATGTCCTGGTTGTCGTAGGCGGCCAGGTCCATCTGCCGGACGCGTTCCAGGAGTTCACGGAAGGTGGGTGAGCCCGACAGGTCGGTGCGCAGGACGAGGGTGTTGACGAAGAAGCCGACCAGGTCCTCCAGCGCCTCGTCGGTCCGGCCCGCGATCGCCGTCCCGATGGGGATGTCGGTACCCGCCCCGAGCCGGCCGAGCAGGACGGCGATCGCGGTCTGGACGACCATGAAGACGCTGGATCGGGCGGAGCGCGCCAGATCGCTCAGCCGGGCGTGGAGTTCGGCGGGCACCTCGAGCGGAACGGTGCCGCCCCGGTGGCCGGCGACCGTCGGGCGCGGGCGGTCGTAGGGCAGGTCCAGTTGCTCCGGCAGGTTCGCCAACGCCTGTATCCAGAAGGAGAGTTGCCTCGCGGCCAGGCTGTCGGGCGCGGCTTCGTCCCCGAGCATCTCGCGCTGCCACAGCGCGTAGTCGGCGTACTGGACGGGAAGCGGACGCTGTTCGGGCCGTCGGCCGACGAGGCGTGCACGATAGGCGGTGCCGAGGTCGTCCAGGAGAGGGGCGACGGACCAGCCGTCGGCGGCGATGTGATGGAGGGTCAGCACCAGCACATGCTCGTCGTCGTGCTCGCCCTCGCCCTCGCCCTCGCCCTCGCCCTCGTCCTTGGCGACGGTGAACAGGCGTGCCCGCAGGGGCGGTTCGGTGGCGATGTCGAAGCGGTGGCGGGCGGCCCGCTGGACGGCGTCGTCGAGGTCCTGGGGGGTCGTGGTGACGCGGGTCTCCAGGACGACCGGGACGTCCGCGGGGTCCAGGACGCGCTGGCGGAGCGTGCCCTCGTCCCAGCCGAAGACCGTCCGCAGGCTCTCGTGGCGCTCGACGACGTCACGGAGCGCGGCCTCCAGGGCGGTGCGGTCCACCCGGCCCCGCAGGCGCAGGGCCAGGGGGGTGTTGTAGGTGGCGCTGGGGCCCTCCATGGCCGTCAGGAACCACAGGCGCTGCTGGGCGAAGGACAGGGGCAGCCGGTCCGGGCGGAGGGTCGCGCGCAGGGCCGGACGCGTGCTGTTCGTGGCGCCGGTGTCCAGGGCGCGGTCCAGCGCGGCGACGCTCGGGTGCTGGAAGAGGGTCCGTACGGAGACCTCGGTGCCCAGGGCCGAGCGGATCCGGCTGACCAGCCGGGTGGCGAGCAGCGAGTGGCCGCCCCGCGCGAAGAAGTCGTCGTCGATCGTGACGCGTTCCAGGCCCAGGGTGTCCGCGAAGAGGCCGCTGAGGATCTCCTCTCTCGGCGTGCGCGGGGCCCGTCCGGTGCCGTCGGAGGTGAAGTCGGGGGCGGGCAGCGCGGCGTGGTCGACCTTCCCGTTGGCGGTGACGGGGAGGCGCTCCAGGTGGACGACGGCCGCGGGGATCATGTACTCGGGCAGCCGTCGTCCCGTGAACCGGCGCAGTTCGTCGGCGGTCACGGACCCGTCCGTCGCGACGTGGGCGACGAGCCGTTTATCGCCCGCACTGTCCCGGTGGACGGAGACGGCGACCTGGCGGACGTCCGGGTGCTCGGCCAACGCGGCCTCGATCTCGCCGAGTTCGACGCGGAAGCCACGGATCTTGACCTGCCCGTCGGCGCGGCCGACGAACTCCAGCAGTCCGTCGGCGGTCCAGCGCACGAGGTCACCGGTGCGGTACATGCGCTCGCCGCGCTCCGCGAACGGGGTGGCCACGAACCGCTCCGCCGTCAGGGCGTGCCGGCCCAGGTACCCGCGGGCGAGGCCCGGACCGCCGATGTACAGCTCTCCGGCCACTCCGGCGGGAACGGGCTGCAGAAACTCGTCGAGCACCATCAGTCGGGCGTTGTCGAGGGCGTGTCCGAGCGGCACGGTGGCCGGCACCTCGTCGGCCGCGTGCATGACGTGCCAGGTCTTGATGGCCGTCGTCTCGGTCGGGCCGTACACCGCGACCACGGCGGTTCCCGGGCACGCGGCGAGCAGGGCACGGGTCGCGGCGGGTGAGACGATGTCGCCGCCCGCCCAGACCTCGCGGACGCCCCGGAACACCTCGGGTGCCTCGGAGGCGAGGATCTGGAACAGCCCTGAGGGTGCCTGGACCACGGTCGGCCGCTGCTCGGCGACGGTCGCGACCAGCGCGGCCACGTCGAGGTGTCCTGCCGGTGTCAGCACGATGCGGCCGCCGGTGACCAGGGGCGCCCAGATCTCCGTCGTGGAGGCGTCGAAGGCGCTCGGCGCGTGCAGCAGGACCCGCTCGTGGCTGCCCTTCCAGAAGTGCCGGTTGGCCAGCATGTCGACGACGTTGCGGTGGGTGGTTCCCACGCCCTTGGGGGTTCCGGAGGATCCCGAGGTGAACATCACGTACATCAACTGGTCGGGGTGCACGGTGACATCGGGGTCGGGGGCGGTCGGATGCTCGGAGCCCGCCTCGTCGAGGTCGATCGTCGCGCAGGAGCCGATCCGCGCGACCGGGTGGTCGCGGTGGGCGGCGTCCACGAGGAGGAGGGCTGCGGCGGTGTCCTGGAGGATGCCCTCCAGCCGGGCGAGCGGGTACCGGTCGTCCAGGGGAACGTAGGCTCCGCCGGCTTTCGCCACCGCCACGGTCGCCACGATCTGGCTGACCCCTCGGTCCATGAGGATGGCCACCGGCTCCTCGGGGGCGATCCCTCGGGCGATCAGGCGATGGGCCAGCTCGTTGGCGCGGGCGTTCAGTTCGGCATACGTCAGGCTCGTGCCGTGGCCGGTGACGGCGACGAGTTCGGGGCTCGATGCGGCCCGCGCCTCGAAGAGGCGGTGCGCGCGGTTCTCGACCGCGGGTCCGGTGCGCGCCCCGCTCCACTGCACGAGCAGCCGGTCCCGCTCGGCCTCCGCCAGGATGTCGAGCTCCCCGAGCCGTGCGCCGGGTCGGACGGCGACGGTCTCCAGGACGCGCCGGAGCCGGTCGGCTAGGGCGCGGGCCGTGTCCTCGTCGAAGAGGTCGGCCGCGTAGATGACCGTCGCGGCGACACCGGCCGGGAGTCCGTCGGCCGAGCGGCTCTCCTGGAAGGTGAGGTTGAGGTCGTACTGCGCGCGGAACTCGCCCCCGGACTCCAGTTCGCCGTCCAGCCCGACCGACCGCACGTCGTCCTGACCGCCACTGAAGGTGATCATGGTCTGTACGAAGGGATGGCGGGCCGGCACCCGGGGCGGGTTCAGGTGCTCCACCAGGCTCTCGAACGGCGCTTCCTGATGCGAGAACGCCTGGAGATCCACCGACCGCACCCGATCCAGCAGCTCGGTGAAGGACGGATTGCCCGAGGTGTCGGTCCGCAGCACCAGTGTGTTCACGAAGAACCCGACCAGGTTCTCCAGGGCCTCGTCGTCGCGCCCGGAGGCCGGCGAACCGAGGGGGATGTCGGTGCCCGCGCCCAGGCGCGTGTACAGCGCGGCCACGGCCGCCTGGACCACCATGAACAGGCTCGCTCCGTGCTCCCCGGCCAGTCGGAGCAGGGCCGCGTGGGTCGTCGCGTCCAGCTCAAAGGGGATGCGCCCGCCCCGGTACGAGGGCACCGCGGCGCGCGGCCGGTCGTACGGGAGGGCCAGCTCCTCCGGGACGTCCGCCAGGGCCTTGCTCCAGTAGGCGAGCAGGCGGCCGAGCAGGCTGTCCCGGTCGGTGGCCGAGCCCAGCAACTCCCGTTGCCGCAGGGCGTAGTCCGCGTACTGCACCGCGAGAGCCGCCCACTGGGGGTCCGCACCTCTGACCCGGGCCGCATAGGCGGTTCCCAGGTCGCCGATCAAGGGGGCGAGCGAGGCTCCGTCGCTCGCGATGTGGTGGAGCAACAGGACCAGCACCCGCGTCCCGCCGGGCTCCGACAGCAGCCATGCGCGCACCGGGATGTCGACGGAGAGGTCGAACACCCAGCCCTCGGCCTCGCGCACGGCGGCGCGCAGCCCGGACTCGTCGGGAAACTCCCGCACGTCGAGGACCGGGCGTGCCTCGTCCACGTCCAGCACCTGCTGGCGGGGCCGCCCCTCCACCGCGGGGAAGACGGTGCGCAGGCTCTCGTGACGGGCGACGACGTCAGCGAGCGCGTGGGCGAGCGCCAGGGCGTCGACCGGTGCGTTCAGCCGCAGCACCACGGGGGTGTTGTAGAGCGCGCTGGCTCCTTCGAACTGCTCGACGAACCAGAGGCGTTGCTGGGCGAAGGACAGCGGCACCTCCTCGGGTCGCGGGCCGGCGGTCAGTGCGGGGCGGGGCCCGGGCGTACGGTCCAGGCGGCCGGCGAGCCCGGTCACCGTAGGCGACTCGAAGACGGCCCGGATAGGCAGGTCGGCGCCGAGCGCGGACCGGATGCGGCTGACGAGGCGGGTGGCCAGCAGTGAGTGTCCGCCCAGTGCGAAGAAGTCGTCGTCCACTCCCACCGCGGGGACGCCGAGCACGTCCGCGAAGATCCCGCACAGGGCCTCTTCCGCACCGGTCCTCGGTGCGCCGCCCGAGCCGGCCGCCGTCCCGTACTCCGGGCGGGGCAGCCGTGCGGTGTCGAGCTTGCCGTTCACGGTCAGGGGCAGCGCGTCCACGACGGTGACCGCGGCCGGCACCATGTAGTCGGGCAGCCGCCGGGCGACGAACGCGCGGACGGCAGCGGGGTCGGGGGCGTGGTCCGCTGCGGGGAGTACGTAGCCGACCAGGCGCTTGTCTCCCGGGACGTCCTCGCGGACGACCACCACGGCCTGTGCGACGCCGTCGTGGGAGCGGAGCGCCGCTTCGATCTCGCCGGGCTCGATCCGGAATCCGCGGATCTTCACCTGCTGGTCGGCCCGGCCCACGAACACCAGCTCGCCGTCCCGGGTCCAGCGGACCACGTCACCGGTCCGGTAGAGACGGCCGCCGCCGTGGCCGAAGGGGTTCGCGACGAAGCGTTCCGCCGTCCTGGCCGGTCGTCCCAGATAGCCGCGCGCGAGCTGCGCACCGGCGACGTACAGCTCTCCCGCCACACCCGCGGGCACCGGGGACAGGGAATCGTCCAGCACGTACACGCCGAGTCCCGGGAGCGGCCGTCCGATGCCGCTGCCCGTCATGCCTCCGTGCAGGGGCAGGTGTGTGCCGTGCACGGTGATCTCGGTGATCCCGTACATGTTGACCAGCACCGGGCCGTGCTCTCCCCGACGTGCGTACCACTCCCCCAGCCTGCCGGTGTCCAGTGCTTCGCCGCCGAACACCACCCACCGCAGCGCCAGGCCGGCGGCGGGAGGCTCCGCGTCGGCGCGCATCAACTGGTAGAAGGCGGAGGGCGTCTGGTTGAGGACCGTCACCCGCTCCCGGGCCAGCAGCGCGAGGAACTCCTTCGGCGAGCGCGACACCTCGAACGGCACGACCACCAGGCGTCCGCCGTGCAGCAGCGCACCCCATATCTCCCACACCGAGAAGTCGAACGCGAAGGAGTGGAACCAGGACCACACGTCCGACCCGTCGAATGCGAACAGCCCGCGAGCGGCTTCGAAGAGCCGGACCACGTTGCCGTGCGGTACCACCACGCCTTTGGGAGTGCCTGTCGATCCCGACGTGTAGATCACATACGCGGCCCGGTCTCCCCC
The DNA here is from genome assembly GCF_051553595.1 of Streptomyces sp. HUAS TT11. Taxonomy (NCBI): domain Bacteria; kingdom Bacillati; phylum Actinomycetota; class Actinomycetes; order Kitasatosporales; family Streptomycetaceae; genus Streptomyces; species Streptomyces sp. HUAS TT11. The sequence goes on along the minus strand of NZ_CP196184.1, from coordinate 9,388,245 downwards.
GCGCACACCCGGCCCGAGCCGTCCGCTGTCCATCCGCGCGATCCGCGGGTCGTGCACGGACATCCAGCTCGGCTCGTCCGGCAGCTCCCCGTCGGTGAGGACGACCACCGGCCGGGCGTCCGTCAGCACCGTCCGGATGCGGTCCGCCGGATACTCCGGATCCACCGGCACGTAGGCGCCGCCGGCCTTCAGTACGGCGAGCATCGCGACCACGAGTTCGGCGGACCGGCCCATCACGACGCCGACCAGCGACTCGGGACCGACTCCGGCGTCGAGCAGGAGTCGCGCCAGCCGGTTCGACCGGCCGTCCAGTTCTCCGTAGGAGAGTGCCGTTTCGCCGTCCACCACAGCCACCGCGTCAGGGGTCCGCTCCGCCTGTGCCGCGAACAGCTCCACCAGCGACACGTCCGAGCCGGTCTGCGGGTCGGCGACGCCCCTCCGCAGCAGTTCGGCGCGTTCGGCGGGGGCGAGGATGTCGATGGAGCTCAGTCCTGTGTCCGGCTGCTCGGCAACCGTGTCGAGGACGCGGGTCAGCCGCCGGGCCAGGTCCGAGACGGTCGGTTCGTCGAACAGATCCGTGGCGAACTCGATGGAGCAGGCGATGCCGTCGGGCTCCCCGGTGGCCGACCGCTTCTCGTCGAAGTCGAAGAGCAGGTCGAACTTCGCCATGTTCAGTTCGGCGAGTTCCAGGTGGCAGGGGAGGTCGCCGACGCGGTCGGGAACGGCCTGCATGCCGTTGAACGTGATCACGGTCTGCACGAAGGGGTGCCGCCCCGGCACCCGGGGCGGGTTCATGTGCTCCACCAGGCTGTCGAACGGGAGCTCCTGGTGCGAGAACGCCTCCAGATCCGCCTTCCGCACCCGGTGCAGCAGTTCGCCGAAGGTCGGATCGCCCGAGGTGTCCGTGCGCAGCACCAGCGTGTTCACGAAGAACCCGACCAGGTCCTCCAGCGCCTCCTCGCCGCGTCCCGCCACGACCGTGCCCAGCGGAAGGTCGTCGCCCGCGCCCAACCGCGTGTAGAGGGTCGCGACAGCGGCCTGCATCAGCATGAACATGCTGACCCGGTGTTCGGCGGCCAGGCGCAGCAGGTCCGTGTGCAGCTTCGGGCCGAGGGCGAACTCCGTCCGCGCGCCCCGGTGCGAAGGAACGACGTCGCGCGGACGGTCCTGGGGCAGCGCCAGTTCGTCCGGCACACCCGCCAACGTCTCGCGCCAGTAGCCCAGTTGGCGTTCGAGCAGGCTGTCGCCGTCGCCGGCCGCGCCGAGCAGATCCCGTTGCCACAGGGTGTAGTCCGCGTACTGGACCGGCAGGGGCGCCCAGTCCGGCGCGGCGCCGCGCGCGCGTGCCGCGTAGGCGTGGCCGAGGTCGCGCAGCAAGGGGGTGACGGACCAGCCGTCGCTGGCGATGTGGTGCAGGAGGAGAACCAGGGTGTCCGTCCCGTCGGGCCCCGAGAGGAGCCACGTCCGGACGGGGATGTCGACGGCGAGGTCGAAGACGGACGCGGACACCTCGCGGACCCGCTCGCCCAGCTCGGCCCGGTCGGCGCAGTCCTGCCGCCGGAGCAGCCGTCCGATCTCCGTCGCGTCCAGGATCCGCTGGTGGGGCTGCCCGTCGACCTCGGGGAACACGGTGCGCAGGCTCTCGTGCCGGGTCACCACGTCGTGCAGGGCCTGCTCCAGCGCCGCCGCGTCCACGGAGCCGTCCAGCCGCAGGAGCACGGGCGTGTTGTAGAGCGCGCTCGGACCCTCGAACTGGTCGATAAACCACAACCGTTGCTGGGCAAAGGACAGCGGGATCATCTGGTGCCTCCGGCGGGCGAAATCTGAGGGGGCGGGGGACGCGGGGGCTAGGAGCCGGTGTCGGTCTCCACGGCGCAGACCGCGATCAGGCGGTCGGTCGCCTTCTCGCGCAGGGCCATGTCCACCGCCTCGGACCCCGGACGGTCCGGGTGGAGCCATCGGCGGAGGGTGATGGTGAACACCGCGCCCGGATCCGCGTTGCCGACGTAGGCGATCCGCTGGTCGGTCACCCTGCGGCGCAGGAACTGGGCGTCGGTGCGGCCCAGCGAGTGCCACAGGCGCAGCAGCGCCGTGTCGAAGATGGAGAAGTAGGACGCGAAGTACATGAGGCCCGCGCCGTTGAGATCGCGTACGACGTCGAGCGTGTACTCGACGGTGTGGCTCCCGCCGGCCTCGGTGAAGCCAGGGGGGCCCGCCGGGTGGAAGGCGCCGGCCGCGCGGGCCGCCCCGACGAGGGCGCGCGGTGAGTAGCGGTTCGGCAGGCGTGGCAGGTCGGCGTCGTCGAACCCGGTGGGCAGCACCTGGGCGAGGCCCGTGTTGCCCGTCTCCGTCCTGGCGACCCAACGGTTGAAGTTCTGGGCGTAGAGGCAGTCCGGGTACGGGTCCTCGTACACCTCGGCGGGGTCGAGGGGGGCGTCGGGGAGGGGCAGGTCCGCGGGGGCCAGCCGGTGCAGGGTGATCACCGAGCTGCCGCCGAGCCGGAAAACCCGTGAGGTGACGCGGAGTTCGTCGCCGAAGGTGAGGCCGTGCGGGTGGACGGTCCGACCGCCGCGCACGTGGAAGTAGTAGAAGGCGAGGTAGGCGGGTTTGCCCGCCGGTGTGCGCGCCGCGTGCACGTTCATCCCGCACGCGTCCGCCACGGCGTCCCAGGTCCAGTCGCCGATGCGGCCGAACAGGAGCGAACCGCCGCTGCACATCCCGGGCGTGACCACCACATGGCGTGACGGCGACAGTGTCATGGCCGTGTCCGAGGTTCTCATTCGTCCTCCGTCCCGCAGCCTGTGCGGTCACCTGGGGCCATGGCCCACGGGCGGGTGGTGCGCCAGGTCTCGGCGGCTGCGAGAAAGACGTCGTTGTCCTCCCGGGAGCCGATGGTCACGCGGACGCCCTCGCCCGGGAACACCCGGACGGCGATGCCCCGACGGGTGCACCAGCGGCCGAACGCCGGGGCGTCCTCACCCAGCGGCAGCCACAGGAAGTTGGCCTCGCTGGCGGGAACGGACCACCCGTCGCGTCGCAGCGCGTGGTGGACCCGCCCGCGATCGGCGACGGTCGTCTCGACCCTGTCCATCAGCCGGTCCCGGAGCGCGAGGGCTTCCACCGCGGCGTGCTGGGCGACCGTGTTGACGGCGTAGGCCAGGCACGCCTTGCGTAATTTCCGCACCACCCGGGGGTCGCCGACGAGATAGCCGACCCGCAGTCCCGCCAGGCCGTAGGCCTTGGAGAAGGTCCGCAGGACCACCATGTTCGGAAAGGCGGCGCCGTAGCCGAGAGCGCTCGCCGCCTCCGGCGCACGGACATACTCGTAGTACGCCTCGTCCATCGCCAGCAGGCAGGTGGGCGGTACGCGGGCCACGAAGCGAGCGATCTCGTCGGGGTCGGCGATCGTCCCGGTCGGGTTGTTGGGGTTGCAGACGACCACCAGTCTGGTGCGCGGGGTGATCCGGTCCGCCATGGTGCGCAGGTCGTGGGTCGCGTCCAGGAGCGGAACGGCGACGGAGTTCACGCCGGCGAGTTCGGCGAGCACCGGGTAGAGCTCGAACGACGGCCAGGCGTGCACTACTTCGGCTCCGGGTTCGGCGATCGCGTGGAGGAGCATCTGGAGCAGGGAGACGGATCCGGCGCCGACGACTATGCGGTCCTCGTCGATACCGTGCGCTCGGGCCAGGGCGCGGGTGAGGTCCTCGCAGCCCGGGTCGGGGTAGCGGTTGACCGTGCCGCCGGCGCGGGCGATGGCGTCGGTGATGCCGGGCAGGGGGCTGTCGGGCGACTCGTTCGCGGACAGCGGGCGGGGGCGGTGTTCCGCCGCGTACACGCCTTCGGTCGGCTGGTACGAAGGCATGGTGTCGAGCACGGCGCGCAGCCGAGGGAGGGACATGGAGCTCCAGACGAGTGGGGGTTCGCGCGGAACGGACGGCTCAGGCCCGTTCCTTCCGTTCGGCCACGAGGTGCGCCATCTCGGCGAGGGTGGTGGTGTCCAGCAGTTCGTAGTCCTGGATCCGGATGCCGAGGCGGGCGTTCAGCACCTCCGCCAGTTCGAGGGCGGCGAGCGAGTCGAGCCCGACCTCCTCGCGGGTGGCGGTCGGCAGGATGTCCTCCTCCCGCACCTGGAGGTCGTCCACCAAGATGCCCTTGAGCACTTCGTACACGGTCTGCCTTTCTGGGGGTGGCGGCCGGGGGCGCGGACTCAGTCGAGGCGGCCTTGGCGCAGGGCGAGGGCGACGTCCACGATCAGGTCCTCCTGTCCGGCCACCGCCTGACGCCTGCCGAGTTCGAAGAAGACGTCACGGGGGTCGACGCCCTCACGCCGGGAGATGTCCAGGACGCGGGTCTTGAAGCCGGAGAAGACGCCGGCGAGTCCGCTGACGACGGCCACCGAGTCGATGGTGGGCGGCGCCGGCATCAGGTGGCGTTCGGCGATGTCCGCCGCGTCGAGCAGCCCGTACAGGTCGATGCCCGTGCGGTATCCCATGCGTTCCAGCACCGGTACGAGGACTTCCAGCTGCGTGTTGCCCGCTCCCGCGCCGAAGCCCCGGGCGCAGGCGTCGAGGGTGGCCGCGCCGGCGGCGACGGCCGCGACGGAGTTGGCGACCGCCATGCCGAGGTTGTTGTGGCCGTGGAAGGCCACCGGCACGTCGACGGCGGCGCGGATGGCGGTGATGCGTTCGGTCACGTCGTCGGGCAGGTAGTGGCCGGCCGAATCGAAGATGCCGACCGCGCTCGCCCCGTAGCTGACGAGCTGTGCGCACTCCTTGGCCAGCCGCTCGGGGGTGGCCATGTGGCTCATGAGGAGCACGCCCTGTGCCTCGACGCCGGCTTCGAGCAGGAAGCCGAGGTGGCGTTCGGCCAGGTCGCTCTCGGTGCAGTGGGTGCCGATACGAACGACGTCCACGCCGTGCGCGATGGCCTTGCGCAGGTCCGCGGTGGTGCCCCAGCCGGGCAGCATGAACACGCCCATGCGGCTCCGGGTGAGCGCCTCGCGTACGACGGCCAGCATCTCGTCGTCGCTGAGACGGGCCTGTCCCGCCTGGAGGGAGGAGGCGCCGAGGCCGTTTCCGTGTCCGACCTCCACTACCGGGACTCCGGCGGCGTCGGCGGCCTCCGCGTAGGCCCGCAGCTGCTCGGCGCCGAGTTGGTGGCGCACCGCGTGGTGGCCGTCGCGCAGGGAGGGGTCGTGGATGAGGACGTCGCCGCGGCCGTCCGCGGACTGTTCGGCCAATGTCGATGGGTTCATGCCGTCTTCTCCTCGGCGAGGGTGAACGCCTGGGCCGCGTGCCGCTCGGCGACCTGGATCGCGGCGGAGTTGATGATGTCGAGGTTGCCCGCGTAGGCGGGGAGGCGGTCGCCGCGGGAGGTGACCTCGACGGCCACGAAGGCCCTGCCGTCGGCCACCACGCAGGCCGTCACGGCGAAGCCCGCGGCGAAGGCCTGTACGTCCGCGGCTGCCTCGTCGACGGCGTCCCGCACCGAGCCGGCGTCCAGACCGTCCCCGATCAGGGTCATCGCGACGCGGAAGGTGGCCGGGGGGCGGGCCGGGCTGACGTTGAGGATCGCCTTGACGCCCTTGACGCCGGTGAAGGTCCGCACCGCCTCCTGGGTGGTGTCGACGTACTCGTCGAGGTTGAGCCGGGTGGACCGCCCGACGCTCAACCCGGCGGCGGTGGTCACGACCTCCACGTGGTCGACCCGGTGGAGCCGGGTGATCGCGTGCAGGATCGGTACGGCCGCCTGGCCGCCGCAGCTGACCATGTTCACGTCTCCGTACTCCGGCAGGTCCGTGCCGTTGACGCTGGGCACGATCATCCGGCCGACCCTGCTCGGCGTGAGGTCGACGAGGAGGATCCGGGACCGGCCGAGCAGTTCCGCGTGCTCGGCGTGGGCCATGGCGTTGGTCGCGTCGAAGACGATGTCGAAGGGGGTCTCGGCCTCCAGGACGGACCGGACGCCGTCCGCGGAGGTGGCGATGCCGAGGTCGGCGGCCAGCCGGAGGCCGGGGGTGCGCTGGTCTCGGCCCGCGACGAGCCCGCAGTCGAGCAGGTCCGAGCGCATGATCTTGGCGGCGAGGTCGACACCGATCAGTCCGGCGCCGAGTACCGCCACGGTCGGTCGTCCCTGTCGCTTCATCGCTTCATCGACCTTCCGGGGAGGGAGGTTGTCCCGCGTCGTCGCTGTCGTCGACGTGCAGGGTGACGGTGCCGAGCCGGTCGAACTCGGCGACGAACGTGTCGCCGCTCCGCATCGGCACGGCGGCGTGCAGGGCGCCGGTCATGATCAGGTGGCCCGCTTCCAGGGTCACGCCCCGCGCGCCGAGCGTGTTGGCGAGCCAGGCGACGACCGCCACCGGGTCGCCCAGCGCGGCGGCCCCGGCACCGGTGGCCACCAGTTCGCCGTTGCGGGTGAAGACCATCCCGGTGAGCCGGTGGTCCGGGTCCGGGCCGGCGGGCCGGGGTCCGGCGAGCACGACGGCGCCGTTCGACGCGAGGTCGGCGATGGTGTCCGCGAGCCGGATGCGCCAATCCTGGATGCGGGAGTCCACGATCTCCAGTCCGGCCATGACCTCGCGGACGGCCGCCCGGGCCTCCTCGACGGTGACGCCGGGGCCGCGCAGCGGCCGTCCGAGCCGGAAGACGATCTCCGCCTCCACCTTGGGCGCGATGAACGCCGAGACCGGAAGGCGTGCGCCGGAGGCGTGCACGGTCGACGCCAGCACCGGGCCGTAGTCGGGCGTACGGGTGTCGAACATCTCCTGCATCGGTATGGAGGTGAGCCCCGCCTTGTAGCCGACGATCCGGTCGCCGTCGGTGAGCAGGAGCGCGACCAGCTCGCGCTGGACGGCGTATCCGTCCTCGGCCGCGAGGGCGGGGTGGGTGTCGGTGAAGGGCGCGATGGGCACGCCCTTGGCCCGCGCCTCGTACAGGGCGCGCGCCCTCATGGTGCTCTCGTCGGTGGCCGTGTCCACACTCGCTCCTGTCCCGAGCCGTCGGGGAACCCGAACGCCGGTGCCTGTGCGCCGAGTTGAGATCTGTCCGATCGCACGGGGCGTCGCCCGCCGGCCGGGGTGGGTCGGTCGGGCCTCAGGCCTTGGCGACAAAGACGCGGCTGCCGGGCATGGGCAGCCGGGTGCACCGCACGTCGGAGAAGCCGGCCCGGCGGAACACCTCGGTCCATTCGTCCTCGGCGGGCAGCCGGACGTCCATCGAGCCGGCGTGGAGGTAGGTGAACAGCGCGCTGAAGGGGCGCTCCCCCTGTCCGGAGGCGTAGGGCACCGCGTCGGTGACGACGAGACAGCCGCCGTCGGCGAGAGAGGTGCGGCAGGCGCGCAGGACGCCGTCGAGGACGTCGGGGGTGCTCGACACGTCGTGCATGACGAATCCGGCGTGGACGACATCCGCTCCGCGCACGGGTGAGGCGTCGTCGACGAGGGACTCGACGGAGCGGTGGGCGATCTCCAGGCGGTCGCCCACGCCCGCCTCCTCCGCCGCGCGCCGGGCCTCGTCGCAGGCCGCCGCGCTGAGGTCGAGCGCGAGCGCGGTGCTGTCCGGCAGGGAGCCGAGCAGGTGGATGAGCAGGCCGCCGGCGCCCGCGCCGAGGTCCACGATGCGGCGGGGCTTGCGGCTGACGATCTCCTCGATGACACCGGGGTAGAAGCCCTGGGAGCCGATCCACCGGGAGGAGACGGCGACACGACGGCCGTCTCGCCGGTACTGCGCGCGGGCGGTGTCGGGATCGCGCAGGATCTCGGGCGCGTGGTCGATGTAGGGGCGGTTCGCGTCGAGCGACCAGGACAGATAGCCGGCCGCGTAGCGCTTGGCCGCCATGTCCGCACAGGGTGCGAACTGCCGCTCCTGCGCGCCCTCCTGGACCAGTCCGGCCGCGACGAGCGCCTTCAGGAACTCGGCGGCCGCCGGCTCGGCGAGCCGCGCCGCGGACATCACCTCGTCGAGGGTGAAGGGCTCGTCCCGGTCCAGCAGGGAGGACAGCCCGAGCCCCTCGGCGATCTCCAGGAAGGCCGCGTACGCGGCCAGGTCTGCGGCCGTGTCTCTGTGTTCGGTCCAGCTCATGTGACGCTCCCGACGGTGGAGATGAGGGGGTCATAGGGGGCACGTTCGGCCAGGACCCGTACGCGGTGGCCGGGCGCGGTGCCTCCCGGCCCGTCCCGCGGCTTCCTGCGTACCCGTGTCCTTCCGCTACTCATGTTCGATCGGGCAGGTCGCACGGGCATCGGCGTTCGCCGCCGTTACGTGTCGTCCAGCGGGAGCGGCGATGCGGTGGACCGCAAACCGGCCGGGGCCGTGTGGTGCGGCGGACCGTTTCAGCCGTGCCCGGGGCATGCAGAAGGTCCGCGCTCCGCTCGTGCCACGACGAGGGAACGCGGACCGTATCGATGCGAAGAGCGCAGGGATCAGGACACGTGCGGGACCCTCGGCCGCGGCCTCAGCGCCGGCCGGGCCGCCTTCACGGTGAAGAGCCGGTCGACGAGACGGGCGATGGTGGGAGCGTCGAACACGGCCCGCAGGTCGCATTCGGCGCCGAGTTCCGTGCGGATACGGCTCACCAGCCGGGTCGCGAGCAGAGAGTGCCCTCCCAGCTCGAAGAAGTCGTCGTCGACGCTGACCCTGGGCACACCCAGGATCTCGGCGAAGAGGGCGCAGAGGACCTTCTCGCGGTCGTTCCGCGGCTCGCGCCCACCCGAGACGGTCGCGAGCGCCGGGGCCGGCAGGGCGCCGCGGTCGAGCTTGCCGTTGCCGGTCAGCGGAAGCCGGTCCAGCGGGACGACGGCGGCGGGGAGCATGTAGTCGGGCAGGGTCTCGGCCAGCGCGCCGCGCACCGCGTCGGGCGCGGGCATCGGTGCCCCGTCCTCGGGCACGACGTAGGCCACCAGGTGGGTCCGGCCGGTCTCCTCGCGCACCATGACGGTGGCCTGGCCGACGTCGGGCAGGTCCAGCAGCGCCGCCGTCACCTCGGCGGGCTCGACCCTGAATCCGCGCACCTTGACCTGGTCGTCGGCGCGGCCCACGAACTCCAGGTTCCCGTCGTGGCGCCAGCGGCCCAGGTCCCCGGTCCGGTACATGCGTTCGCCCGCGGGACCCGCCACGAAGCGTTCCGCGGTCAGGTCGGGGCGGCCCAGATAGCCTCGGGCGAGGCCGGATCCGGCGACGTAGATCTCCCCCGGCACCCCGACGGGCACCGGCTGGAGCCGGCGGTCGAGCACGTGGACCTGTGTGCCGTCCATCGGCACTCCGACCGGCACGGTGCCGGTGACCGGGTCTCCTGGCCGCATCGGGTACCACGTGGAGATGACCGTGGTCTCCGTCGCGCCATAGGCGTTGCCGACCACGACGTCCGGTCCGGTGGCGAGGAGTCTGCGCACACCGGCCGGGGAGATCACGTCGCCGCCGGACCAGACGAGCCCCAGCCGGCCCATCGCGGTGGTCGCCTCCTCCGCCAGCACGTTGAACAGGGCCGCCGCGAACACCGCCGACGACACCCGGCCGGCGGCCGCGCCCATCGCGTCCGCGTCCAGCATGCCGGTCGGCGCCACCTCGACCCGCCCGCCGGACAGCAGCGGCAGCCACAGCTCGTACGTCGACGGATCGAACGCGTGCGGCGAGTGCATCAGCGTCGCCTCGCGGTCGCGGGGACGCCATTGCCGGTCGGCGGCGAAGGCGGCCACGTTGCGGTGGCTGACTCCCACTCCCTTGGGCGCTCCGGTGGAACCCGACGTGTACATCACGTACAGCAACTGGTCGGGGTGGACCGGGACGCCGGGGCGGTGCTCCGGCACCTCCGCCAGGGCCTGCGGGTCGTCGGCCGTCACCACGGGAACGTCGCTCCCGGTCACCAGCGGATGGTCCAGGTGCGCCCGGTCCGTCAGGAGCGCCGGTGCGCGCGTGTCGTTGAGGACCCACCGCATGCGGGCCACCGGGAACGCCGTGGGCAGGGGCACGTAGTAGCCCCCGGCCTTCAGGACCGCCAGGATCGACACCACCACGGCCGCCGACCGCTCCTGCAGCATCACGACGGGCCGCTCGGGGCCCACCCCCCGCTCTCTGAGCGCATGGGCGAGCCGGTTCGCGCGGGCGTCCAGTTCGGCGTAGGTGAGGCAGTCGTCCCCGTCCACCACCGCCGGCGCGTGCGGTGTGCGGTCCGCCTGCTCCTCGAAGAGCCGCGCCACAGACGCCGAAGGGAGGGTAGTGCGCGGCCCGTTCGCGAAGAGCCGCAGCTGTTCCCGCTCGGCGTCCGACAGCAGGTCGAGGCGTTCCACGGGCGCGTGCGGATCGTTCGCCGCGGCCGCCAGCAGACGCAGCAGGCGTGCCCCCAGGTCCGCCGCGGTGCTCCGGTCGTACAGGTCGGTCGCGAAGATGATGCGTCCGTCCAGGCCGTCCGGGCGCCCACCCGGACCGACCCGCTCGGTGAACTCGAAGTTCAGGTCGAACTGGGCCGGCGCGAACCCCATCGGGTGGCGGTCCGCCTGGAGACCCGGGAACTCGGGGTCGGCGCGGTCGGCGTTCTGCACGGTCAGCACCACCTGGCAGAGCGGATGCCTGGCCAGCGAGCGGGTCGGGGCGAGGTCCTCGACCAGCCGCTCGAACGGCGCGTCCTGGTGCTCGAACGCGGCGAGGCCGGTCTCCCTGACCCGTCCGAGCAGCTCCGCGAAGGTCGGATCGCCGGAGACATCGGTGCGCAGGACCAGCGTGTTGACGAAGAACCCGACGAGGTCGTCCAGGGACTCGTCGGTACGACCCGCGATCGGGCTGCCGATGGGGATGTCGTCGCCCCCGCCGAGCCTGGAGACGAGGACCGCCAGTCCGGCCTGCAGCAGCATGAACAGGGTCACTCCGTGCTCGGCCGCCACCTTCGTCAGCCGGGCGTACAGCTCGGGCGGGACCGACACGTCTGCCACCGCGCCCCGGTGGGTCGCCAGCGCCGGCCGCGGGCGGTCCGACGGCAGGGTCAGCTCGTCGGGGAGGACCGCCAACTGCTGGGTCCAGTAGGAGAGTTGCCGACTGAGCACACTGTCCGGATCGTCCGCCTCGCCCAGCAGGTCCCGTTGCCAGAACACGTAGTCCGCGTACCGCACGGGCAGGGGCGTCCACTCGGGCGCCCGGCCCGCGGACCGGTGCCCGTAGGCGAGCGACAGGTCGCGCCACAGCGGCTTCAGGGACCAGCCGTCGCAGGCGATGTGGTGCATCAGCAGGACGAGGACGTGGTCGGCGGGGCCCACCCTGAGCAGGGTCATCCGCAGGGGCAGGTCCACGGTCAGGTCGAAGACGTACGACGCGGCCCGCAGGACGGCCTCCTCCACCTCCTCCGGGGCGACGTCCACGACGTCCGGCCGCGGATCCGCCGTCTCCGCGTCGAGGACGTGCTGCCGTGGCAGCCCGTCGACGGTCCGGTACAGCGTGCGCAGGCTCTCGTGCCGGGCGACGACGTCGGCGAGCGCTGCCGACAGGGCCGCGATGTCCAGTTCACCCTTGAGCCGCAGTGCCACGGGCACGTTGTACGTCGTGTTCGGGCCCTCGAGCTCGCCCAGGAACCAGAGCCGCTGCTGGGCGTAGGACAGCGGCATGTCCTGCGGGTGGGACCGCGCCGTCACCTCCGGACGTGCGACGCCCGCCCGCGCGAGCCAGGCGGCGATGTCGGCGGCGGTCTGCCTGTCGAACACGGTCCGTATGGGCACTTCCACGCCCAGGGCGGTGCGGATCCGGCTGACCAGACGCGTGGCCAGCAACGAGTGGCCTCCCAGGTCGAAGAACCCGTCGTCCACGCCGACCTCGGGCACCCCCAGGATGTCCGCGAACATGGCGCACAGGATCTCCTCGTGCGGGGTCCGCGCCGTCCGTCCCCGGCCCGTGGACGCGTCGAACCGGGGTGCGGGGAGCGCCGCCCGGTCGAGCTTGCCGTTCCTGGTGAGCGGCAGTCGGTCCAGCGCCACGAACGCGACGGGCACCATGTACGCCGGCAGTCGCTCGCCGGCGAAGTCCCGCAGTGCCGACGGCAGGGTGCTCGCGGCCGAGGCCTTGCGCGGATCGGACGTCCATGCCGACAGCGGGGTGGTGGCACTGTCCGTGCGGGTGGGCAGGTGGGCGCCGACGGGCGCCGCGGTGGCCGTCCGGTCCGCGCGTACGAAGGTGACGTCGACGGCGTCGGGAGTGCCGGACCAGGCGACACCCACCCAGTAGCCCAGCCTGCTGCCGAGGTCGTGGAACGCTTCGAGGTCGTCGGGCGTGCCGGTGCCGTCCCGCGTGTCGTCGTCGAGGGTGTGACCGCTCCGGACCGCCTCGGCGAGCGCCACCTCCCGCAGCACACGGGTGTTGGGGACCGCGGTGACCCGCAGTGCGGGCGGTGCCGCAGCGGTGAGCCGGTCCTCAAGGGCGGGGAGGGTGCCGAGCTCCGACCAGTCCACCCGCGGCACGTCGGCGATCGGGAGGAGGTTGCCTCCCCGTTTGTGCAACGCCACGTCGTACCGATATCTGGTCAGCTCGTTGTGGTGGGCGCCCCGCTTGACACGCAGATCCACACCGGCGAGATCCGTCTCCCGCTGGGCGAGTGCGTGGAAGAAGTCGGGATCGACGAGCAGTTCCTTCTCCGTCATCAGGGCGTGCTCGACCTGACGCCTCAGTGCGGGCACGTCGCTCGTGTCCTGTGCCCTACCGACGTGGACGGCGGTGGTCAGCGCGCGCAGCAGGCGCGGGTTGCGGACGTCGCCCACGAACACCGCTCCTCCCGGAGCCAGCGTTCCCACCGCCCAGCGCAGGACCTGGTGGAGGTAGTCGGCACTGGGGAAGTACTGCACGACGGAGTTGAGGATCACCGCGTCGAAGTAGCCCTCCGGGATTCCCCCGGTCTCGTGCGCTGCCAGGGTCCGCAGTTCGACCTTGGACGCGAGCGCCGGATCCTCTGCCACCCAGTGCCGTACCTCCTCGACCACGGACTCGGAGATGTCCGTACCCCAGTAGGCCTCGCAGTGCGGAGCGATGCGCGAGAGGAGGAGTCCTGTGCCGACGCCTATCTCCAGGACGCGGCGGGGGCGGAGTTCGAGGACGCGCGCCACGGTGGCGTCACGCCATTCGCGCATCTCGGGGAGGGGGATGGGGCGTCCGTCATAAGTGCTGTTCCAGCCCGTGAAGTTGTCGCCGACGGGCGCTGGGGCGGCGTCGCTGTACACCGAGTCGTACAGGCGCTGCCAGTCGTGCACATGGTCCTGTTCGGCCTGCTCGTCCAGGTGGCCCGGGGCTGATTCCGGGACGACGTAGGCGACCAGCCGTTTGTCGCCGGGGCGGTCCTCGCGGGCCACGACGACGGCCCGTGCCACGCCCGGGTGGCCTTGGAGGACGGCTTCGATCTCCCCGGGTTCGATGCGGAACCCGCGGATCTTCACCTGCTGGTCGGCCCGGCCCAGGTACTCCAGCAGTCCGTCCGCGGTCCACCGGACGACATCGCCCGTCCGGTACAGGCGCCCGCCCCCGGATCCGTACGGATCGGCGACGAACCGCTGCGCCGTCAGCGCCGGCCGCCCCAGGTAGCCCCGCGCCAACTGACCACCGGACACGTAGAGTTCACCGACGACTCCCGGCGGCACCGGCCGCAGCGCCCCGTCGAGCACGTAGGTGCGCAGCCCCGGCAGACCGCGCCCGATCAGGCTCGCGCCGCCGGCGCCGCGCCCACCGAACCCAGTCCCGTCCAGCACACGGCGGCTGCCGTGGACGGTGAACTCCGTGGGTCCGTACATGTTCACCATCGCCGGGCCGGTCCCGCGGTACCGGGCGTGCCACGGCTCCAGCCGGCTCTCGTCCAGTGCCTCCCCGCCGAACACGATCCAGCGCAGCGCCAGCCGTGCCCCCAGCTCCGGGTCCTCGGCCTCCGCCTGCATCAGCTGGTAGAACGCCGAGGGCGTCTGGCTGAGCACGGTGACCTCTTCGCGTGCCAGCAGCGCGAGGAACTCCCGGGGCGACCGTGACACCTCCAGCGGCACCACCACCAGCCGTGCGCCGGACAGCAGGGCTCCCCAGAACTCCCAGACGGAGAAGTCGAACGCGAAGGAGTGGAACCACGTCCACGCATCCCCGGGTCGGGGCTGCAACCAATCGGACACGGCCGCGAACAAACGGCCCACGTTCGCCTGCGGGACGACGACACCCTTCGGCTTGCCGGTCGACCCTGACGTGTAGATCACGTAGGCCGCATGCTCGGCCCGCAGCGGCGACAACCGCTCCGCGTCGGTGACGGCTCGGCCGTCCAGGCCCGCCGTCGCGTCCCGTGCTCCCGCTTCCGCTTCCACCGGCAGGATCCACTCTGGCCCGGAGCCGTCAGCGCCGTCCGGGTCGGACCGTGCGAAGCGGTCCCTCGCCTCCCCGTCCGCCAAGACCACAACCGGCCGAGCGTCCGCCAGGATGTCCCGGACGCGTTCGTCGGGATACCCGGGGTCCACCGCGACATAGGCTCCGCCCGCCTTCAGCACCGCCAGCAGGGCGACCACGAGGTCGACGGACCGCTCCATCATCACCGCGACGAGCGACTCGGGCCGGACGCCGGAACGGATCAGCAACCGCGCCAGCCGATTCGCGCGGGCGTCCAGTTCCGCGTACGAGACCGTGACGTCTCCGCAGACCACCGCCACGGCGTCCGGCGTGCGCGCCACCTGTGCCGCGAAGAGGTCGGGCAGCGTCGCGTCGCCCTCCTGTTCGCCGCTGCCGCTCCACTCCCCCAGCACGAGGTCCCTTTCGGCCGCCGTCAGGACGTCCACGAGACCGAGTGACCGGTCGGGATCGTCGACGGCGGCGTCCAGCAGGAGAATCCACCGTTCGACCAGCGCCCGCACGCTGTCCGGGTCGAACAGGTCGGTGGCGAACTCGACGCTGCCGGTGACGCCGGCGTGCCCGTCCGCTCCCTGCCCCTCGTCGACGAGGTCGAAGTGCAGGTCGAACCGCGTCACGGTGCTCGGGGCGTCCGCCACGTCCATCCGCAGGCCGGCGGCCACATGGCGGCGGTCCGCCGCGGGCTCCAGGGACATCATGATCTGGAACAGCGGACGGTGCGCGAGGGATCCGGCGGGGCCGACCAGGTCCGCGAGGTACTCGAACGGCACGTCCTGGTGCGCACGGGCGGCCAGCGTCGTGTCCCGTACACGCTGCACGAGTCCGGACAGCGACGGGTCGCCGGAGGTGTCGGTCCGCACCACCAGCACGTTGCCGCGCCCTCCGGCCGAGAGGTCCGATGCGTGGACGGATACCGGCGCCGGTTGACCCATCACTATGTCGTCGCCCGCCCCCACACGGGACAGCAGGGCCGCAAGCCCGGCATGCAGCACCATGAGCAGGCTCGCGTCGGAGGCCTCCGCCAACTCCGCCAGCCGGGCGTGCGAACGCGCGCCGATACGCACGGGTATCCTGTCGGCGCGGTACGAAGGCTCAGTCGGGCGTGGCCGGTCGGCCGGAAGGCTCAGCTGCTCGGGCACTCCGTTCAACTGGGTTTTCCAGTAAGCGAGATGATCCGCCGTCCCGTGTTCGCCCTCGGGTTCCCCCTGGGACTGCCGGGGCACCGTCTCGTCGATCGCGGACCAGTCGGGGGACGAGCCGGCGGTGCGCGCCTCGTACGCGTGGGCGAGGTCCCGCCACAGCAGCCTCAGGGAGCGTTCGTCGGCCAGTGTGCGATGGGCCACGAGAACGAGCATGTGCTGCTCCGGACCCGCGGCGAACAGGTGCGCGCGCACGGGCGGGCCGACGGCGAGGTCGACGGGTTCGGCCAGGGCGTCCCGTATCGCCGAGTCGAGATCTCCAAGCGTTTCGTTCGTCCGAAGAACGGGCGGATCCGCCCAGCCCTTCTCGAGTCGTTCGACGGCATCGGCGAAGGCCTGATCGAGCGCTGCCACATCCAAGGGGCCTGCGCAGCGAAGGGCCAATGACACGTTCTGAGCGCGACGTGCTCCGTCGTGGCCCGCCCGTACGTCGTGCTGGGAATCAGACATGAGTACCTCTCCAGATCCTTGCTCGGGGCCCGGCGGCAGTGTCACGAGGCTCGACGTCGCAGGGGCTGCGCGGACGGTCCGACCGCGCCGGCGGCGGGTGGAGCAGGCCTGCCGGCCGAGCCGCGACGGGCGCCCTGCGGCCTCTGGGGCAGCACCACAGGGAAGCGCAACTCTGGGTTCGGTGCCCTGCTTCCTCTGGTTCCTCCGGTTCCTCCGGGACAGAATCCGTCCCGAGGTCCGTGGACGACATCGGTGATCGCCACAGTTACGCTCTACGCCGCCGGACTCTCGCGGTACCCGGCCCGGTGCACCAGGTCGGGGACCTCAAGGCCCCGGCTCCCGCAGCCTGCGGGCGAGCATGTCGCCGATCACTGCCGCGTGCCGCGTGCTCATCATGTCCCCGTGCTCGCAGTCGACTTCGAGGCACTCCAACTCACCTGTCAGGTAGGGCCGCCAAGCCTGCGCCGCTTCTGACTCATGGCTCAGTCGTGCGGTGAAGAACACGGCATCCCCACGGTAGACCTTCGGGGTGTGTGAACCCGCCAGTGCCACGTGGTGGGCCAGCGTCCTCGCGAGGTCGCGGACGGACTCCTCTTCGAGACCCGCCAGCGGTCCGTCACCGAAGTCGGCGACGGGCGTCGAACCGCTCGTCACCGACGTCTCGTTGCGCACAGATGGCTTCGAGTACCCCAGGGAGACGAGGAGCTGGGCCACCTCGTCCCCGGGGGCGCTCTCCTCGCGCGTGTCTCCGAGGGGCGGGTAACCGTCCAACAGAGCCAGCAGCGTGACCTCTTGACCCAGGTTCTGAAGGTGCACCGCCATGGAGTGGGCGACGACCGCCCCGAACGACCAGCCGAGGAGTCGGTAGGGGCCGGTGGGCAGCACGGCGCGGACCAGGTCGACGTATGCGGCGGCCATCTCCTCGACGCTCTTCGCCGCACTGTCCCCGGTGCCGAAGACGGGGGCCTGGAGCGCGTAGACGGGCTGCTGGGCCCTCAGCGGATCCAGGAGCGCGGTGTACACCCGCCCGATGCCCGCACCCGGATGCACGCAGAAGAGGGGGGTGTGTCCGCCCTCGGATCGGAGAGGTATCAGCAGGGCCGTTCGCGAGGACTCCGCAGCGGTCAGGTGATGCGTCAGGGCAGCGACGTTCGCGTTCTGGAAGAGAACTCGGACCGACAGCTCGATGCCCAGTGCGGACCGGATACGGCTGACCAGTCTTGTGGCCAGCAAGGAGTGACCGCCGAGGTGGAAGAAGTCGTCGTCGATGCTGACCTTCTCCAGCGCCAGCGCCAGCGTCTCGGCGAAGAGGCGGCACATGGCCTCCTCCGTGGGCGTGCGCGGGGCGCGACCGCCCTTCGCGAAGGAGGGTTCGGGGTCGGGCAGCGATGTACGGTCGACCTTCCCGTTGGCGGTGAGCGGCATTCTGTCCAACGGGATCACCACGGACGGGACCATGTACTCCGGCAGGTGGCGAGCGGCGTACGCGCGCAGTTCGTCGGCGTCCGGCCGCGGGGCGCCGGTCACGTAGGCGACGAGGTGTCTGTCGCCGGAGGCTGCGGTGTGCACGACGACCACGGCATGGCTCACCGCGGGGTGCTCGGCCAGGACGGTTTCGATCTCACCCGGTTCCACGCGGAATCCGCGGAGCTTCACCTGGTCGTCCGCCCGGCCGGCGAACTCCAGGACGCCGTCGGGCTTGCGGCGGGCCCGGTCGCCGGTCCGGTACATGCGGGCGCCGGGTCCGCCGAACGGGCAGGCGACGAAACGGTCGGCCGTTGATGCCGGGCGGCCCAGGTAGCCACGGGCCAGGCCGGGCCCGGCGATGTACAACTCGCCGGTCACGCCTGCCGGGAGAGGCTGGAGGTGCTCGTCCAGAACCAGGACCGTGGCGTTGTCCAGCGGTCGTCCGAGGGGGACGACGGCTGGGACCTCGTCCGCGTCCGTCATGACGTGCCAGGTCTTCATTGCCGTCGTCTCGGTGGGGCCGTAGACGGCGACGACGTCCGTCCGTGGGCAGGCTCGCAGCAGGCGGCGCGTGGCGGCCGGGGGGACGACGTCACCGCCGGTCCACACCTCGCGCACGCCCCGGAGGCTCTTCGGGTCCTCGGACACGAGGAGTTGGAACAGCCCGGAGGGAGCCTGGACGACCGTGGGCCGCAGGGCGGCGACCGTGGAGACGAAGGTCGCGACGTCGAGGGGGCCCGGCGGGTGGACGACGATCGCGCCGCCCGTCACCAGGGGACCCCAGAATTCCGTCGTCGAGGCGTCGAACGCACTCGGCGAGTGAAGGAGCACTCTCTCGTGGCTGCCCTTCCAGAACCTTCCGTTGCCGAGCAGGTCCACGACATTGCGATGGGTGATGCCGACGCCCTTGGGCGTGCCGCTGGAACCCGAGGTGTACATCACGTGGACGAGCTGATCGGGGTGGACGGCGACCGCCGGATTCCGGACGCTCCCGCCGAATGCGGCCGATTCATCCGCGATGTCATCGGTGTCGACGGCTTCGCACCGGCCGGTCCCGGTGACGGGGTGGCCCCGGTGAGCCGGGTCGACGAGGAGCAGTGACGCCTGCGCGTCCCCGATGACGGTCTCCAGGCGGGAGAGCGGCGAGCGGCCGTCCAACGGCACGAGTGTGGCGCCCGACTTGGCGACGGCCAGCGTCGCGACGACCTGCCGGATGCCCCGGTCCATCAGGACCGCCACCGAGTCCTCGGAGGCGATCCCTCTGCCGATCAGCCGGTGGGCCAGCCGGTTCGCCCGGGTGTTGAGCTCCGCATAGGTGAGGGTCTCCTCGCCGGTGGTCACGGCGACGGCGTCAGGCCTCGCTTCCACCTGGTCTTCGAAGAGTCGGTGCACCCCCTGCTCGGTCAGCGAGTCCGACGCCGGACCCTTGCCGTCCACCAGCAGGTGCTCCCGCTCGTCGGGCTCGAGGAAGTCGATCGCGCCGAGGGACAGGTCGGGCCGGGCCGCGACGGCCGAGATGACACGGCCGAGCCGGCGTGCGAGCGTGCCCACGGTCTCCTCTTCGAAGAGGTCCGCCGCGAACTCGATCAGTCCGCTGATGCCCTGCACGTCACCGTCGGCGGACCGCCTCTCGGTGAAGCCGAACAAGAGGTCGAACTTGGCGACGTTCAGGTCGACGTCCTCCAGACGGCAGGCGAGATCTCCGATGCGGATCGGTTCCGACGCCCGGGTGTTGAGGGTGACCACGGTTTGCACCAGGGGATGACGTGCTGCCAGGCGGGTGGGATTCAGGTGCTCGACGATGCTTTCGAAAGGTGCTTCCTGATGCGCGTACGCCTCAAGGCCGACCGCCCGCACCCGCTTGAGCAGTTCCACGAACGACGGATCGCCCGACGTGTCCGCGCGCAGCACCAGTGTGTTGACGAAGAATCCCACGAGGTCGTCGAGTGCCTCCTCGCCCCGGCCCGCCACCGGCGTTCCCAGCGGAATGTCGTACCCCGCGCCCAGTCGCGTGTACAGCACCGCCACGGCGGCCTGGACGACCATGAACAGGCTCACCCGGCACTCGGCGGCCAACCGGACCAGTTGCGCGTGCACTTCGCAGTCCACGTCGAAGTGCACGGAGCCACCGCGACGCGAGGGCAACGCGGGCCGTGGGCGGTCGTACGGCAGGGCCAGTTCCTCCGGCAGTCCCTCCAGGACGCCGCGCCAATGGCTCAACTGCCGTCCCAACAAGCCGGTCGGGTCCTCGGCGGATCCCAGCACCGTCCGCTGCCAGACCGCGTAGTCGGCGTACTGAACCGGCAGCGGTGCCCAGTCGGGCGCTGCCTGCCTCGTGCGTGCCGCGTAGGCGGTCGACAGATCTCCGAACAGGGGGCCCAACGACCATCCGTCGGCCGTGATGTGATGCAGCAACAGCACCAGGACGCAGACTCCGCCCGGTGCGCGGAGCAGCCAGGTCCGTATCGGGATGTCCGACGCCAGGTCGAAGCCGTGGGCGGCGGTCTCCCGGACGGCCGCTCTCAGCTCCGCCTCGTCGCCGCACTCCCGCACCTCGAGGGCGAGCGAGACCTCGTCGATGTCCAGCACCCGCTGGACGGGACCCCCGTGCGACTCGGGAAGGACCGTTCGCAGGCTCTCGTGCCGGCCCACCACATCGCGCAGTGCGGCTTCCAGAGCGGCCACGTCCGGCGCGCTCTCGAAGCGAAGCGGCAACGGCATGTTGTAGAGCGCGCCGACGCCTTCGAACTGCTCGATGAACCACAGGCGTTGCTGAGCGAACGACAACGGGATCATTCTCTACCTCCGGCTCAAGACCATCGACCGCGACCGGCTCCGACGAACGCGGGAACCGCAGGCGCGGCGGCCGGGGAGGCAGCGGCCTCCCCGAGGAGAGACCGCTGGGCCCCCGAGGCCGCCCTGGGCACTCCGTCTCCGCGCCGCTCGCGGCACTACTCGGTGTTCATCCCGCGCTCCGCGGCCCACGCGGCGATGTGAGCACGAGACCGAAGCCCGTGGCTGGTACGGATGTTGCGGATGTGCGTCTCCACGGTCCGTACCGACACATGCAGCCGCGCCGCGATCTGACGGTTGGTCAGGCCATCCATCACGAGGGCGACCACTTCTCGCTCCCTCGCGCTCAGCAGGAGGTCGGCGGCGGACGGAGCGGTCGTACCCTGCCTGCGCGGGTCCACGGTGATCTCCACGATCGGGTTCCGCCTGGACTCCTTGCCCGCGCGGAGAGCGGCCGCCGCACGGCCGGCCGGCAGCGCCTGGAGGGCGTCCGCGTAGGCCGCCTGCACCCGGGTGCGCCACCACGCTCCGCCCCACAGGCGGTCCTGCCCGATCTCCGTGACCGCGCCGATCAGCCGGAGCCCCACCTCGTGATGGGAGGTGCGTGCAGCCACCAGGGCGAGCCCTTCCAGCGCGCCCGCGAATTCCCGGGACTGGTCGGCGCTCTCCTCCATGACCTCGGTGAAGAACCCCTCAGCGACGGACAGGTCTCCCTTCTCCAGCGCGAGCATGCCGGCGGTGATCAGGGCGGGGCGCAGCGCCCGCGGCGACCTGGCGGCACGCAGGACGGGCAATGCCTCACCTATCCCCCGCTCGGCGTCACCGAGCGCGCCCTCCCTGAGATCCGCACGGGCCAGTCCGCTCCGGCACTGCGCCACGACAACGATGTCTTCGGGGCGGCGGGCGAGGTCGAGGGCTTCCTGGAGATCCTCTGACGCGCTGTCGACCTCGTCGACGAGTTCGCAGAAGGTTCCGCGCAGGAGCAACAGTCTGCACAGCAAGGGGTCGTTGGCCAGGCTCCGTTCCCGTTCGATCGCCTGGGTGACGTGGTGGAGAGCCGTGACGAAGTCACCTTGCCCCGCTGCCCCCATGGCGGCGCCCTCCAGGGCGACGCTGCGATAGCGGGAGGACTCGGACGTACGGCCCATGACCTCCGTAATCAGGTCCATGACATCAAACGATAAATATGGACCGTCCTGCTCGGACAGCACCGCCGTGGCCAGCGCGCCGGCCAGCAGGGCGTGGCGATCGTCGTCGTGGTGCAGTCGCCCCAGCAGGTGGGCGATGTTCTCGCCTTCCGTCGCGATGCGGCGCAGTGCAGCCGGCGGCACGTAGGTCTTCTCATGGAGCGGAGCACATAACCCCGTGAGCCAGGAGAGCAGTTGGCCGTACGTCTCCGCCTCCTCCCCCTCGGCCGCGAGCTGTTCGTGCCCGTGCCGGCGTACGGGCTCCAGCATCCGGAACCGGGCGGCGCCCCCCTGTCCGGCGCAGGGCATGATGAGCGACTTCGCCTCCAGGGCGATGAGGAGTTCCGCCGTCTCGGCCACGCCGTCCCGGCTCGGGCAGAAGACCGCCGCCGCGGCACCGGCCCCGAATCCTCCGGGCAGTACCGACAGACGCCGGTACAACAGCCGCTCCTCCTGGCTCAGCAGGTCATAGCTCCACTGGAGCGAGGCGCGCAGACTCTGGTGACGGCTGTCCGCCAGCCGCCACCCGCTGGTGAGCAACCCCAGGACGTCGTCGAGCCGTTCGACGACCTCGGCGAGCGGAAACACCCGGACCAGCCTGGCCGCCATCTCGATCGCCAGCGGCAGGCCTTCGAGCCGTCGGCATATCTCACCTATGAACGGCGCGTTGTCCTGGGTGAGTTGGAAGTCCGAGGCGATGGTGCGTGCCCGGTCCAGGAAGAGCAGGACGGCATGCGAGCGCAGGCATTCGGTGAGGGGGGTGCCCCTGTCCGGCCGGGGCATCGTCAGTCCGCCCAGTGAGAAAACCGTTTCGCCCGGCAGCCGCAGGGGCTCACGGCTGGTCACCAGGATCCGCAGATGAGGTCGGCCCGGGAGCAGTCTGCTGAGCTGGTCGCCGCAGTCGTCGAGCAGGTGCTCGCATCCATCCAGGACCAACAGCCGCTCGGCGTCGTACAGTTGGGCACCCGCTCTGCCGCCGGAGACGCCCGCCCCGCCCACCGCCTCGGCCAGGCGCCGGCGCAGTTCCGCCACGTCCGTCACCTGTTCGAGTGTGACCATGGCCGACGCACACCGTCTGGCGCGTTGCGCCCGGCTCGCGAGTTCCAGTGCCATGCGGGTCTTCCCGACTCCGCCCGGCCCCGTGAGCGTCAGCACGCGTGCGTTCTGCAGCAGGCGCCCGGCTTCGATCATCTCGTCGGTGCGGCCCACGAAGCTGCTCAGGTGCATCAGCGGCGAGCCGATCGGCACCGCGTCGTGAGTGACCCGCTGTCGGCGCCGGTAGGAGCGCTGACGGCAGGCATTCGAGCAGTAGCGGGAACGAGGAGTCACTCCATCGGACGAAGGCGCACACCGAATGGGCATTTCACACATCTCGCATACGACTTCAGTATGTGACGACACCATGTATCTGCCTTTCGCACTTCTCCGCGCTTGGACGGCCTCGCACGATCCGGACGCGGTGTGCCCGTACCGGGACTTCGCCCTGCTCACCGCAGCCTTCAGCGTCAATCCGTCCATCATTGGCACCCCGTATGACCAGCGGCAGAACAAACTCCCTGGACCACGGTGCCGCCAGGACGCGATCCAGTCGCCGTCACCGGATCAGCCGGTCGGATCGTGGACCGGCGCGGCGCCGAGCCGGCGCACTCCCGGGCCGGTCATCAGGGTGGTGACCAGAGTGACGATCGTGAGGATGCCGAACATCTGATCGTTGACGAGTCCGGAGTCATGTCCGATGCCCAGGACGACCAGTTCCGTCAGCCCGCGCGCGTTCATCAGGAGACCGAGCGTCGCCGAGTCCCGGCGGTCCATCCCGGACAGCAGGCCGGCCAGGGTGACACCGAGCACCTTCGTGACCACCGCGACGGCCAGCAGCGTAAGCAGGGTGCCGAGCGTTCCCCAGGAGAAGGGCAGGTCGCCGAGGTCCACGGTGAGACCGAACCCGACGAAGAAACAGGGAAGCAGAAGGCGGGACATGACACCGAGGGGGCGATTCACGTTCGACTCCGACGGCAGGTCCGGCGGCCAGGCGAGGCCGAACAGGAAGGCGCCGATCAACTGGTGGATGCCGAGGAGCGCGGTGATGCCCGAGGAGGCCGCGATGCCGACGACCGCGATGGTGAGGACCAGCGGGGTTCCGGGCCGCACGTGCCGGCGCAACACCTTGGCCAGCAACAGCCGTACGGGCCACAGAATGACGACCGCCACCCCGGTGCTGAGCAGCAGGGACCGCCAGAGGCTGACCATGCCGTGTCCCTGCGCCAGCAGCAGGATGACGGTCAGCAGCACCCAGCACAGGGCGTCTCCGAAGGCCGCGGCGAAGAGGCTGAGCCGTCCGACGCGCCCGCCCTCCATGCGCAGGTCCGTGAGGATGCGGGCCAGCACGGGGAAAGCGGTGATGCTGAGGGCGCAGCCGAGGAACAAAGGGAAGGTCAGGCTGTCGCCCGCGGTGCCCGCGAAGCGGGCGGCCAGCGGGAGCCCGACGGCCAGGCCGGCCACGAACGGCACCAGGAGCGAGGTGAGGGCGATGAGCACTCCCTCACGGCCCGCCTGGTCCCGGTTGCTGCGTACCGCTTCCTGTCCGGTGCTGAACATGAAGAAGATCAGGCCGAGTTGGGCCAGGGCGTTGATGCCGCCGAGGACATTCGGCGGGAAAAGCCACTCGACGGTGCCGGGCACCAGGCGCTCCAGGAGCGTCGGGCCGAGAGCGACTCCCATGACGATCTCGCCGATCACCTGTGGCTGGCCCAGCACCACGGCGAGCCGTCCCGCCAGGCGTGCCGCTCCCACGACCACCGCGATGGCGAGCAGGAGTGCGGCCGCACCGTGGTTGTCCAACGTCAGGGTGCTGTCGGTGGCGGCATGTCGCCCGCCGAGGCCCTGGACGAGGAGAAGGACGCCGACCAGCAGGGGCACGGCGACCAGCAGTCCATAGCCGATCGTTCGGCGCCCAACTAGCCACCGTTCGGAGCCGGTTGACGTCGACAGCGCCGTGTCCGTCTCATGTGCGCGTTGCACCACATCCACCTCTGATTCAGGGTCGGCCATCCGGCATACCGCTCTGCGGCACCGGAATGTGGGGGAGGTCGATCCGGACACTGCCTTGTGGCTTCGCCACGGGCGGGGCTCAGGCCGGCAGCAGGGCCGAGAGTGAGACCGGGAGGGATGCGCCCCGGGACCTTGGGCCCGTTGGCAGGTCGATGGTTGTTCAGGTGGGCAGCAGCCGCGTGAACGGCCGAACGGAGCGCTCTGCGGGCTGCCGCTGCGCCTGCACCTGACAAGCCCTGCAGTTCCGGCCCCAGCCGATCGCGTACATCGGGGCTGCTCCTCTCGCTGAACCTGCTCCGCTCGCGTAGTGGCGTTTTCAACATATGGACGTTCCCACGCGATCACCAGCCCATTCCTTGATCAGTCTCTGTTCAATGAGTGCTCATCACCAGTGGGCAGTTGAGGTCGCGGTCCGGGTGTGCACACCCGCACGTCAGGACAGGACCAGGCACCTCCAGCCGAGTCGGCAGAGCGTGTGTCCGCGCGCTGCCGCCTCATCGCCGTGGCGGCGGGGTACCCAGGGACGCGCGGTGTCGGCGGGCCCCTTCATCTCGCCGCGCCGCCCGATGAGAGCCGGTCGTGCCACAGCCAGTCCGACACTTCCTCGATTCCTTTGGTCAGGTGTCTTCTGTAGGTACTGAAAGGCAATCCGAGCCGCGCGGCGGAGGCTTCCTGGTTCGGCGTGTCGACGAAATACGTGGCATACAGGGCGTCGAAATGCTTGCGGTTTCTCGGGTTCCTGGAAAGTGTCGTCACCGCGTCACTCAAGATCCTCTTCAGCTCGGCCCCGCTCGCGGCGACCTGTGCGGTGCACAGCTGATTTCTCTCCAGACTGTCCTCACGTTCCAGGTTCTTCAGCGCGTCTCGGACCGCCGCACGGAAGTCGGCGCGTGACATCCCGGCGCTCCGCCGTCCCCCTTGGTCGCCTCGCGACGATTTACCACTCAATTTTCCGAAGATGCTGCGATCGGCCCAGTCTCCGAGAGGTTCTTCGATCCAGTCATGCCCATGGATCGCCAGCGGTGCGCCGTCCAGATTCGGGAACTCCTCGATCAACGGATGCCCGATCGACGCTATCCGCCGCGACCAGACCCGCGGGTTCCGAATGGCTATGAACGACCAGATCATCCGCTCGGAGCGGATCCACTCGACGATCGTGCGGATCTGCATCGTGTCCACCACTCCGGACGGATCGACACGGGATCCGAGATCGATCTGGAAACGGGAAACGAGGATCTGGCCGTCGTCTCGCGTTCCGCCACGCCTGTCGACATAGTCATATATCGCCGCGACGACGGGATCATTCGCCACGGCGTCCGGATCGGATTCTTCCAGGTGCAGCAACCCGTAAAAGGCGACCAGTTCGCCACTGTCGACCGCTCGGTGGACGTGGAAGTCCGACGGCTGCCGATCGAGCCAGTAGGCAACCGCAGCGGCCGATTCCGGCCCCTCACGTTGCGCCACAAGTCCGACTATTCTGTCATAGTCCTCGGGTTCGTAATCGGTCTCCAGGAACCGGCTCGCATCCTGACAGACAGGAGAACTTGCCCCGGTTCTCGTCTCACGGCACGAATGGACGAGGTTTCTGGCCGCATCCATGGCGCCCGGCTCGTCCGCTGCTCTGACCTTCATCAACAGATAGCTGTGGATCTTCTGGTGCAACAAGGTGGATCTGTCGGGGTCCCGCCACCTCAGGTCCTCGGACACGACCTCCCGGATGAGGCTGTGCACACGAATACCCTTTTCACGCGCCTCCACATAGGGAAGTCGGCGCAGCCAGGAGAACACCTCGTCGACTTCACCGTCGACCATATAATTCAGCAGTTCTTCGTTGGCACATTCAGCAAGGGCGCATACTTCGAGCGCCTGCCGATGGAGGCGCGAAGGAAGATCTCCCACAACCTTGTCGAGCACGGCACCGTTGAAGGCGGCGTCCGGCTTCACGGGACCGCTGCCGACTTTCCTCCGCCGGGTCATCTCCGCTGCGAGCACCAGGGCGAGCGGGTGACCGGAGGCGAGATCGAGCAGCCCGCCGATCTCGGCGTCATGAAAGCCGTTCTCCTTGATCAGGGTACGGGCTTCGCCGTCGGTCATCTCCTTGAGTTCGATGACCTTGAGCGTGCCGCTGAGTTCCGGATCCGTCCGCCAGTTCACGTCCGGTGGCACGCGGCTCGCGACAACCACCAAGGCGTTGCCGAGTCTCGCCGGCCGGAGCACGAAGCGCAGCCAGCTCTCCCATTGCTGCGCGCGATCGAAACTGTCTATGAGAAGGATGGCGTCCTCGACGGCCAGCGCCTCCAGGACCTCCGCCTGAAAATCGGAGAAAGCGAACATCTCTATCGCAAGGTCGATCTCCGTCACCTTTCCCCGTTGAACCATGGCATCACCTGCCAGCTTCCGGAGAAGAGTGGACTTCCCTATGCCGCCCATCCCGTGCAGATAGACAACGGCTAAGTCGTCACTGTCCCGGTTCGCACACTTCAGGAGAAAGTCCTGTTCCGCTATCCTCCCCACAAAAACGCCGTTGCGGGCATCTGCATGGTGAATCACCTGTTACCTCCGAGGGTGAAGCAGAAACCACTGACCGAGCGGGAGAGGCCACACTCCGGCGGGAACCGCATGATCGTTTGGGCGAGCTTAGCGCAGCACGCGATTGCCTCCGGGTCGTGTCAACGAGGCGGCGTACCCCTCTCCATCTCGTCGATCAGGTCACCGAGCGGGTCCGCCTCGGCGTCCGCCGCGATCCGCCGCAGAAGCTCGCTCAGCGGGACGTCCTCCAGGAACCGGGTGATCGGGACGTCGATGCCGAACCGGTCGCCCATCCGTATCAGCAGATCCACCGCGTGCAGGGAGTCGCCGCCGGCGAGGATGTACGACTGATGGAGTGCCTCGGGACCGCTGAGACCGAGCGTGTCGATGACCAGCGCGGACAGGGCGTGCTCCAGCGAAACGCCCTTCTCCTGCCCCTGCCTCTCGCCGTCCTGCGACCCGTCGTTGCCCGTCCCGTCCGCCCCGTCCACGGTCCGCCCCGGCAGTCTCAGCGCGCCCATGGCTTCGCCGGTGAAGACATGGACCGTCCGGGGCCTGGTGGCGCGGTGGGGCGGTGGGGCCTCTTCCAGGACCACGTGGACGTTCGTACCGCCGATCCCCAGCGAGGTCACGCCTGCGCGCAGTGGTACGCCGTCCGCGGGGACCTGCCATTCGGAGGTCCGCAGCACCAGACGGAACGGAGAGCGCGCCAGATCCGGGTGAGGACGGGTCACGCCGGGGCTCGGCACGAGCAGCCGGTTCTCCAGCATGAGAACCGTCTTGGCCAACTGCGCGATGCCTGCCGCCGCGTCCAGGTGTCCGATGTTCGCCTTCACGGAGCCCAGCGCGATCCCGCCTCTTTCGGCCGCGTGGAACGCCGCCGCGGCTGCGGCGATCTCCACCTGGTCGCCCAGTTCGGTGCCCGTGCCGTGCGCCTCCAGGTACTGCGCCTGCGCCGGTTCCAGGCCCGCCGCGGCCCACGCTTCGGTGATGGCCCTCGTCTGGCCCTGCACCCCGGGCGCCGTGAAACCGACCTTGCCCGCCCCGTCGTTGGTCACGGCCGAGGCACGGATCACGGCGCGGACCGGGTCTCCGTCCGCCAGGGCGTCCTCCAACCGGCGCAGCACGACGAGCCCGACGCCATTGCCGGGAACGGTGCCCGAAGCCCCTTCGTCGAACGGTCGGCAACGCCCGTCCGGCGCATAGATGCCGCCCTTCTGACAGTGGTAGCCGCGCGGCTCCACGGCGTCCACGGCCACCCCGCCCGCCAACGCGGTGTCGCACTCCCCCAGGATCAGGGCCTGCACCGCCAGGTGAACGGCGGTGAGCGAGGTGGAACAGGCGGTCTGCACCCCGATGCTGGGACCGTCCAGACCCAGCCGGTACGAGATCCAGGGGGCCAGGAACTCCCGGTCGGTGAGGATGCGCGTCTGCAAGTCCCCAACGGGATCGCCGACTTGGCGCGCTGAGCGGGCCGCGAACATGTGCTCGGTGATGCTGCCGCCGGCGAACACACCGGTCCGGGCCGGTGGTGCGTACGGGTCGAGACCCGCGTCCAGCAGAGCGGACCACGCGGTCTCCAGCAACAGCCGGTGCTGCGGATCCAGTACGGCGGCGTCCGTCCGGCTGAAGCGGAAGAGGGCATGGTCGAAGCGGTCGGCATCAGCGAGCCAGCCCTTGGTGGGTACGTACTCCGCGCGCCGGACCTCCTCCTGCGGCACTCCGGCCGCCAGCAGCTCGTCCGCTGTGAAATCGCGCAAGGAGCACACGCCGTCGCGCAGGTTCTCCCAGTACCGGTCGAGGTCGGGAGCGCCGGGGAACCGTCCGCTGAGACCGATGACGGCGACGGCGCCCTCCACGGAGTACTGGGTCATCACACACTGCCTTTCGGTTCGTCGGGCGACCGGGCGTCGCGCAGCCCGGCGGTACGGGCGCGACGGCGCAGGCCGCGCTGTCGCGCCTCGGCGACGGAGTCCGCGTCGTCGTTCGGCGGGCCGGTCCCGGAGCGTCCGGCCAGTCCGTCCAGGTGGGCGGCGAGTGCGGCGACCGTCGGAAACCTGAACAGGTCCACGAGGGCCAGGCCCTCGGTGTCGCCGTCGGCCGGTTCCGCCCGCAGGGCGCTCAGCACGGCCAGTGTCCTGAGCGAGTTGCCGCCGAGGTCGAAGAAGTTGTCGTGCGTCCCGATCCGGTCGTGTCCGAGCACCCGGGACCACACCCCGGCCAGCCGGTGCTCGGTCGCGGTGACCGGCCGGGCAGCGGGTTCGTCGTGCGCGAGCCGGGCGACCGAGGGGTCCGGGAGTCTCGCCCGGTCGATCTTCCCGGAGCGGTTGAACGGCAGGGCGTCGGTGTACACGAAGTGCTCCGGCACCATGTAGCCGGGCAGCCGCTCCGCGAGATGGGAGCGCAGTTCACCGACTCGGGGGTGGGAGCCGGCGGTGTGGACGACGTGGGCGACCAGCCGACGGTCGTCGGGACCGCCGACGGCCGCGACGGCCGCCATCACCACCTCGGAGTGGGTCGCCAACGCGCTCTCGATCTCGGCGAGTTCGACACGGAAGCCGCGCACCTTCACCTGGGCGTCGACGCGCCCGAGGTAGTACAGCTCCCCGTCGGGGCCGTATCTGCCCAGGTCCCCGGTGCGGTACATGCGCGATCCCGGCGGGCCGTACGGATTCGCGACGAAGCGTTCCGCCGTTATGGCCGGGCCGTTGACGTACCCACGGGTCAGGTTGGCGCCGGCGACATGGATCTCGCCGGTCCCCCCTCGTGGCGCCGGTCGCAGCCGGTCGTCCAGTACGACGACCGACGCGCCGCCCACCGGCCGTCCGAGGACGACGGGTTCACCCGGTACCAGTGCGGCCGTGGTGGAGTACACCGTCGTCTCCGTCGGACCGTACACATTGAGGACCCTCCGCCCTGGGGCGGCCCAGCGGGAGACCAGTTCGGCGGGGCACGGCTCCCCGCCCACCGCGAGGGTGCGCAGCCGGGGCAGTCGGTCACCGGGGCCGGGTACCGAGAGCGCCGCGGTCGGCGGCAGTACGACGTAGGTGATGCGGGACTGCCGCAGCCGCTCCAGCAGATCCTCGCCGAGCCGTTCGTCGGCGGTCGCGATGTGCAGTTCCGCGCCGGCCGTCCAGGTGAAGAAGAGGTCGGAGACAGCCGGGTCGAAGCCGAAGTTCATGTACTGCAGCACCCGGTCGTCGGGGCCGATCCCGAAGTCCCCGCGCACCGCCTGGGCGAGGTTCGTCAGAGCGCGGTGCTCGACCGCGATGCCCTTGGGCGTGCCGGTGGAACCTGAGGTGTAGATGACGTAGGCGAGTTGGGAGGGTGCCGGAGGCGTGGGCTCGAAGGAGGCCGTGGGGCCTGTCGTGTCGGTCCGCAGGACCGGTACGCCCAGTTCGGCGGCGAGGTCCTCGGTCTCGGGGGCAGCGAGCACCACGCGCATCGCCGAGTTCTCGGCCATGTGGGCGAGCCTGGACGGAGGATTGCCGGGGTCCAGGGGAACGTACGCGCCGCCCGCTCGGAGCACCGCGAGTGCGGCCGTGCACATCTCGGCGGACCGGGGCAGCAACAGGCCCACGGTCACTTCGGGACCGACCCCGAGCGACCGAAGGTGTGACGCCAGTCCGTCGGCGCGGTCGAGGAGTTGCCGGTAGGTGAGGGTCGTCGTCCGGTCGGTGACGGCCACCGCGTCGGGCCGTTCCGCGGCCCGCGCGGCGACCAGTTCCGTGACCGCCGGACCCACTACCGCCTCGGCGGTTCGGTTCGCGGTCTCCAGGAGCAGTTCCTGTTCGTCGGCGCTCACGACGCGCTCGGCCGCCAAGGGTGTGTCCGGGGCGTCGAGCAGGCGCTCCAGCAGGGCGCGGAAGTCGGTGCTCCACCGCCGTACGGTGGCCGCGTCCAGCAGGTCGGCCGCGTACGAGAAGTACGCCGTCACCTCCTCGCCCGTCCGTTCGGCGGTCATCGCCAGATCGAAACCTGCCGTGGGCGCGGGCAGGGGAATCCGGCGGACGTCGGCGCCCGCGATCTCGAAGATCGGCAGGGCTTCCTCGTAGGCGAAGGCCACGTGGACGAACGGCTCCTGAGCGGTCCTGCCGGAAGCCGAGGCGTCGACCACGTCGACGTAGGGCGCGTCCCTGTGGGACTGACCCGCGAGCATGCGGGTCCGGGTCCGCCGCATCAGGTCGGCGAAGGTCGGAGAGCCCGTCAGGTCCGCACGCACGGCGAGCAGAGTGGTGAACGGGCCCACGATGTCTTGGAGTTCACTTCGTTCGCGCCCGGCCGCGGGTACTCCCACGATCAGATCGTCCGTCGCACAGAGACGGCCGAGGAATGCGCTGAACGCGGCGAACAGCGTCATGAACGGCGTGCAGCGGTGCTGATGCGATACCTCGTCAAGTCGATGGCACAGAGCGGAGTTCAGGGCGAGCGCCGCCGTGCCTCCGTCGGCGGTGCGGCGTGTCGGCGGCGTCCGGTCGGTGGGTAGCCGGACAGCCGGGTCGGCTCCGCGCAGCTCGTCCGTCCAGAACGCCACGGCCTCGGTGTAGCCGCCCGAGTCACGCCACTCGCGGTCCCAGAGCGCGAAGTCGCCGTAGTGAACCGCCGGTTCGTCCGGTTCCCACGGCGCACCGGCACCGAATGCGGTGTAGGCCGAAGAGAGTTCGTCCAGGAGCAGCTGCCATGACCGGCCGTCGCACACGAGTTGGTGGGCGACGAGGAGGACCTGGGTGCTGCCGTCCGCCACGCGGTACACGATCGCGCGCAGCAGCGGGCCTGATGCGGGGTCGAAGGGGCGTGCCGCCTCGGTGAGCATCCGGTCGTGCACCTCGCCGACGGTCACATGGTGCTCCACGACATCGGCGTGCCCGGCGTCGGCCGGCACGACCCGTTGCACCGGACCGGCGTCCGACGGGCGGACGACCGTGCGCAGCGCCTCGTGGCGGGCGACGACCGTGTGCAAGGCGCGGCGGAACGCCTCGGTCTCGAACGGACCGTGCACGGCGAAGGCGACGGGTACGTTGGCCCGGCCGGAGTACAGGCCGGAGCGGGCCGTCGCCATCAGCCCTTCCTGAGCCGGTGAGACGGGGAACTCATGGGTCATGTCCAACTCCCGGAAGGGTGGCGACCTGAACGGGTTGTCGGCGGTGTCGAGGGTGGTGTCTACGCCGGCGGTGTCGTCCTCCGGACGCGTGTGAGGGGCAGTCGTCCGGGCGCGTGCCCCGTCGTGGCCTCCTCGTCGGCGCTGACCGGCCGGGCCAGGCTCGCGAGGGCGGCCGGGGTGCGGGCCTCGAAGACGTCCACGGGTGTGAACAGCAGGCCCGCCTCACGGGCCAGGCCGACGAGTCGGATCGCCATCACGCTGTCGCCTCCGGACTCGAAGAAGTCGTCGTCGACGGAGACCTGTTTGCGCTTCACCAGCCGCGCGAACAGGTCTCTCAGCACGGCCTCGCGCGGTGTCGGAGGACCGGCGTCCGGGCGCGCGGGGCCTGCCGTCGGAACGGGCAGCGCTCCCCTGTCGATCTTGCCGTTCCAGGTCAGCGGCAGCGTGTCCAGCTCGACGTAGGTGACCGGCACCATCCCCGGCAGGAGACGCGATGCCGCATGTGCGCGCAGTTCCTTGGAGTCCACCCGGTGACCGGGACGGGGGACGACGTACGCGACCAGTCGGCGCTCACCGGGGGTGTCCTCCCGGAGCACCACCACCGCCTGGCGGAGCAGGGGATGTTCCGAGAGCACCGCCTCGATCTCGCCGGGTTCGACGCGCAGGCCGTTCAGTTTCAGCTGGTCGTCGGCGCGGCCCAAGAAGTCCAGACCGCCGTCGGGCCGGACACGGGCCAGGTCGCCGGTGCGGTACATGCGGGTGCCGGGTCCGCCGTACGGATCCGCCAGGAAGCGTTCGGCGGTCAGGGCCGGTTTGCCCTGGTAGCCCCGCGCCAGTCCGTCCCCCGCCACGTACAGCTCGCCCTGCACGCCGACGGGCAGCGCGCGCAGCACGGGATCCAGGACGTACGCGCGTGTTCCGGGAAACGGTCCGCCGATCGACGGCAGCGCGTCTTCGTCGGTGAGGCGGGTGTCCGTCGCGATGACGGTGGTCTCCGTGGGGCCGTACAGATTGAGGACCGTACGTCCGGCGGTGAGCCATCGGGAGACCAGGGCGGCGCCGCACGCCTCGCCGCTGAGGCCGACGGTACGCAGATCGGGGCACTGGTCGGGGGACACGCCCTCGAGCAGGGCAGGGGGCACGA
The DNA here is from genome assembly GCF_051553595.1 of Streptomyces sp. HUAS TT11. Taxonomy (NCBI): domain Bacteria; kingdom Bacillati; phylum Actinomycetota; class Actinomycetes; order Kitasatosporales; family Streptomycetaceae; genus Streptomyces; species Streptomyces sp. HUAS TT11. The sequence continues at coordinate 9,354,988 of NZ_CP196184.1, read as the reverse complement.
ACACATCGGTGATCCGCTTCTCCCCGATGAGTCTGCCCAGTTCCTCTCCGGCCCATGGACCGGGTGGCGCCGCGACCAGGGTGGCGCCGGAGCGGAAGACCATCGCGGTCTCGGCGACGGACATGTCGAAGGCCGGGGAGGCGATCTGGAGCACGCGACTGCCCGGCGCGAGGCCGTACAGCCCGGCGAGGTGCCGTCCGAGGCCCGCGAGGCCCGCGTGCGGGACGACGACGCCCTTGGGACGACCGGTGGTGCCGGAGGTGTAGAGCAGGTACGCCGCCTGCTGCGGCGCTGGGACGCGCGGCGGTGCCGGCGCGGCGGCGAGGGCGCTCTCGTCCAGTTCGAGCACGGGCAGTCCGGTGGGAGCGTAGGGCGTCGGCGCGTCGGGCTCGGTCACCAGGAGCACCGGATGCGCGTCGTCGAGCATGTGGCGTAGGCGATGCACCGGTCCGGCCGGATCGAGCGGCAGATGGGCCGCGCCCGTGTGCTGGACGGCGAGCGCGGCGGTGGTGGCAGCAGCTCCACGACCGAACGCCACGGCGACGGTCGTGCCGGGACCCGCGCCTCGCGCCGCGAGCGCGCCCGCCAAGTGCCGTACTCGGTCGGCGAGTTGGGCGTAGGTCAGCGTCTCGCCGTCGGCGTCGAGCGCCAGTGTGTCGGGGGTTCGCTCGGCCTGTCGACGCAGCAGTTCCGGCAGGCTCGCGCACTCCGCGCCTTCTCCGACCCCGCTCAGCAGTTGCTGTCGCCGGCCCGCCGTCAGCAGGTCGTACGACGCGACCGGTGTCTCCGGCCGGCTGACCAACGTGGGCAGCAGTGCGGTGAACCCGTCCGCCCAATGCCGGACATCCGCCGGGTCGTAGACGTCGGTGCGCACTTCGAAGAAGCCGCGGAAACCGTCGTCGGAGTCCTGGACGATGGCGACCAGATCGTGTTCACCACCGGTGTGCACGCGTTCCGGCAGGGTGAACTCGCGCAGCCGCCGCGCGCTCTCCTGCTGCGGGGTGTAGATGAACAGCCAGCGGAACAGCGGGGACTTGCCGGCGGTGCGGGCGGGCGAGGTGCGCTCCACGATGCTGCCGACGGGTACGACGGCATGGGCCAGCAGGTCGGGGAGTTCGCCGGCGAAGCGGTCGATCAGGGTGGCCAGGGTGTCGGCAGGGCCCACCCGCCAGCGAGTGGGCGCGAGATTCATGACGTAGCCGATGACCTGTTGCACCCCTTTGGCCGACCGGTTGGCGACAGGGGTGCCCAGCACCAGGTCGGAGGCGCCGGTGAGGCGGGCGGTGAACGCGGCGACCACCGCCATCAGGACCGTGTACACGGTCGTGCCGCGGCTGTGGGCCAACTCCCGTACCGCCAGCGCCGTCTCGGCGTCCATGGCGAAGGGGACTTGGGCGATCCCGAACTCCTCAGTCGCGGCGCGGGCTCCGGGGACGAGCAGGGGTGCGGGTGGGTCGGCCAGGTAGCTCTCCCAGAAGCCGAGCCGCGCGTCGAGGACACCGGCCGCCTTCAACTCGCGCTGCCACGCGGCGAAGTCGGCGTACTGGACCGCCGAGCGCCGCAGCGGGGCGCCGCCCGCCGTCACCGCTCGGTAGGCGTCGGCGAACTGGGTGTGCAGGACGTCGAACGACCACCAGTCGGTGATCATGTGGTGCAGGGAGAGCAGCAGGACGGCACGCTCGTCGTCGACGGTGACGAACAGGCCCCGGATGAGGCGTTCTCCGCCCGCGATGTCGAAGGTACGGTCCCGGAAGGAGGTGAAGACCTCTTCCTGGGTCAGGCCGCAGGCGCGCAGGTCCAGTCGTTCCAGCGGGAAGGGACCCGTAGGCGGGAAGTCCATCCGCAGGCTGCCCGGATCCGTGGAGTCGCCCGAGACGCGGACCCGCAGGACGTCGTTGTTGTCCTGCACCATGGTGAGGGCGGCGGAGAGCTGTTCCGGTTCGACTGGTGCGTCGAAGTGGTAGGCGATGCAGAGATGGAGTGCCGCGGTACGGGGATGCAGCATCTCGAAGACCCAGAGGTCTTCCTGTGCGGGGCTGAGCGGCACCGGTCCGTCGCCGTCACGGAGCGGGACCACGGCCGGCACCTGGTCCACCCGGCCGGCCTCCACCAGCCGGCGCATCAGCCGGATCCGCTGCTCTGCGTCCAGGGCCGAGAACCGGTCGAGCACCGAAGAGGACACGGGTGTGGTCATGCCAGGTCCTTCCGTAGGGCGGCGAGTCTGTGCAGGCCGGCGAGGACACGGTCCTGACCGAGTCCGAAATCCACGAAGCAGGCGACTTCGTCGCAGCCGAGGTCTCGCAGTTCGGACAGTCTGGCCGCGCAGGTGTCCGGCGAGCCGATCAGGCTGCCCCAGGAGAGGTAGCGGTGGTAGGCGAAGTCGGTGAGCTGGTCGACCTGCCGTTCGTCGAGCGGGGTGGGTGCTCCCTCGTCTCTGTTGCTCTGCATCTGCCGCATGTGGGACGAGAGATATGCCTTGAGCGGAGCCTCGGCCGTGTGCCGCGCCTCGGCGTCGTCGGTGCCCACATAGGTGTGGGCCATGAGCGTCACGGTGCCGTGGTCGCCGTGCGGCCCCACCGCGGGCGGGGACTCCGCGGTGCGGTAGGCGGCCCGGTAGCGGGCGATCCGCTCGACGAGGCCCGGCCTGTTCTGTCCGACGGTGGCACCCAGCACCCCTGTCCGCAGCCGCCCGGCCGTCTCCCACGTAGCGAGGGAGCCGGAGGCGCTGAGCCAGAGCGGAAGCTCGGCCTGCACGGGAACGGGCTGGGGCCGTACGGCGACCATGCGGCCGGTGCCGTCGGCGAACTCGCCGCTCTCGCCGCTCCACAGACGGCGGAGCAGCGGGATGTCCCGCAGCGCGCGCTCACGGCGGTCGTCGTAGTGACCGGGGGCAAGGACGAAGTCGGCGGAGTGCCATCCGGTGGCGACCGAGAATCCGGCACGTCCGTGGGACAGGTTGTCGACCACCGACCAGTCCTCCACGACCCGCAGGGGGTGGTGCAGCGGGAGCACCACGCTGCCGCCCCGCAGCGCGATCCGCTCGGTGACCATGGCGAGGGCGGCACTGAGGAGAGCCGGGTTGGGAAAGACCTGACCGACCTGCTGGAAGTGCCGCTCCGGCGTCCAAACGGCGGCGAACCCGAGTTCCTCGGCCGCGCGGGTGACGGCCACGATGTCCTCGTACTTGGTCGCGTGTTCGGTCTCCTGCGCCACCGGGTCCGCGCCGAAGAACATGATGCTGCACTCCACGGTCTTCCCTCACTCGCTGCGGAGATGCCTCACCGCGGGCCGGCCACCTGACGGCTGCGGGCGGCTAACCGCCCATCGCCTCGATCAGACTCTTGGGCCGCATGTCGGTCCAGTTCTCCTCGATGTAGGCCAGGCACGCGGAACGGCTGTCGCGTCCATGGACCACGTCCCAGCCGTCGGGCACGTCGATGAAGTGGGGCCAGAGCGAGTGCTGTCCCTCGTGGTTGACCAGCACGAGGAATTCGCCGTCAGGGTCATCGAAGGGGTTCATGGCCACGATTGTCCTGAGCCGGAACCCGGCGCACATCGGCGATGACCACAGTTACGGCGGTCGGGGTCGCGCCTTTCACGCACCGTCCGGTACGCGTCGGCGGAGCATGAGCGGCGCGCGCGAGGCCGCACCGGTGATGTGTCGGTATTCGAGAGCCGCAGTGATCCGGCCTCGGGACGGGGAACCGTGGTTGTCGGTAAGAAGCCGGACTGAGCGCCCCTGCTCGACACGATGGAGGCCGCCGCAGGAGACGATCCCTCCGTGATCACGGCCTGGGCGACCTACTCCGCCAGGGTCGCCGCGTTGATCGGTGACCCGGCGCGGGCGCTGCGCTCGCTGAGTGCGGGATCGCCGTGGACCCCGCGTTCTCGTTCGGCTTCCTAGGCGGCTACCAACGGCTGGCGCGGTGCTGGGCGCGTGCCGTGACTGGCGAGGACCCGGTCGGCGCCGCCGCAGAAGCGCAGGACCTGACCGTCGCGTCGCTCTCCGGCCCGCCTCGCTCGGGCCTGGTCACCTGGTACGGGCTCCTCGGTGAGATGTGGCTGGCGGCCGGTAAACTGGACGAGGCCGATGTGGCACTCGACCGGGCGGACAATGCGGCAACCAACCCGAGAGACAGCGCCCACCCACACCGATAGTGCCTCGACCCGATCCGCTCGATGGAGCCGGGGCGCAGAGCATGGACATCTTGCGACAGCTCAGCGTTCGTCACGATCCCGGACCCGTCGCCGTGCCTCGGATTGGCGGAGGCTGCCTCCGCATCCGGCCGGATCCGGGTCGTGTCCGACGACGCCTACAGCTCTGCGCCTCGACCCCGAGCACTACGAAGTGACGATCCGCGACGCCGCAATCGTGGGCAGACGCCTTGTCGTCGTCACGGCTGGGCTGACGGATCCCGACCGGGGACCGGCACGTCGAAGCAGTTCAGCACCATCGCGATGAGGCAGTAGCTGCTGATGAGGAACACGAGCTCGCCGACCCCGTCATGGCCCAGCAACTGCGTGGCACGGTCGTATGTAGAGTCCGACAGGGTGCGCCCGGAGGTCAACGCCATCGCGACGTCGTGGGCGACGGCCTGTTCGTCACTCAGCCCGGAGGGTCGCCCGCCCGCTGCCAAGGTCGCGATCTGTGCCACCGCAAGGCCGACCTCATCTGCCGTCTGCTCGTGTGCGTACAGCAGGTACCGGGCGCCGTAGGCGCCGCCAACGGTGAGGATCGCCACCTCGCGAACGATGGGATCGAGGCGAGCCTCGGCCGCGACCGCCCGCTGCAGAAGCAGAGCCGGAACCCCGAACGTGGGGAAGTGCAGCATCGCCGCGAACGGCCCGACGAGCGCACCGTCGTCGTCGAGGATGACGACGCGGCCCTGCTCCTGGGTGACGAGGCCGGCGATGCCGTCATGCACCTCGCGGAGTTGAGGGTTGAGCTCGTCGGGTGGGATGGGTCGAATACGCATACGTGCTCCTCCTCAGAGTCCGTCGGTGTACTGGCCGTCGATGAGTACGAAGGCGACCCGGCAGTTCGCGGCCGACCGGTTCGCCCATGCGTGGTTGGTGCCGCGCTGAATCACGACGTCTCCGGTGCGGACGATGGTCTCGCTATTGTCGAGAACCAGCGTGAGCTCGCCCTCAATGACGATCCCGTAGTCGATCGTCTGCGTGCGGTGCATCAACGGATGTGGGGCGCCGGCAACGGACCGTGCGGCGTCGGCACCGCCCATCTCCCCGAACTTCTCGGCCGCCTCGCCCCCCGTCAGGTTTCGTATTCGGTCGTCCTCTGGAGGGAAGTCGATCACCCGGATGCGAGTACCACGCTCGGGAGGTCCGAGCACCAGACCGTCCTCCGCCGGCTCAGCCGACTGCCGGTCGATGACGGCTGGTGTCTGGCGCGTATTCCACACCTCATGGAAGATCGGGCCACCAGGCCCGCCGATCTCCACGACGCGAGTTGGCGGTGCGTCCTGCATGATCACCGCATGGTCGGACGGGTCATGGCCGGTCACAATTCTCCGGAACGGTTGCACTGGGCTCATATGGTGAGTCCTGCCCTTTCAGCCGATTTGGACATTCAAGGTCATCGCGTCAGTGAGGTAAGCAGTCCGGCAGGCATTGACGCCGCCGCACAACGAAAGACTGGCGCCATCCACTTGACGCAGACTGGACCGTCTGTGGACAGTGCTCCACCGTCCGTAAAGTCCGTCTCTGTACGCACGCCCAGCGAGAAGGGCGCCGACCGACATCGCCCTCGCTCGAATGAGAAGTTGGCACTCGCCACAGAGGATCTGACGATGGTGCCAGTGCACCAAGCTCTCGCTGTGACAACGTCAGGTTGGGCAGGTCACGAAGCAGTGCCGAGAAGCCGAGATGATTGGGGCGCGAGGCCGTTATGGCGCTGCCATGTGCGGTACGGGACCTTGGCCGATGCGTCGAGCATCGGCGCTGAGGTGGGCCGCCCGCGTCCGGCCTTTCGGCGATCCGTCGAAGAGCCCTTGCATGGCCGAGAACAGCGCGTAGCTTTTCGATACCGGACCGCCTCAGCGGCTGAGGCCGAATCACACCGGGCCCAGCGGATCGGCATGTGGATCGGCCGCGGGGCGCCGATGCGTGGGTACCGGCCGATGGGGGTCCTGGTTCCGCCATGTCAGTAGCGCCCAGCGGTCGTCTCGGCGGATGGACCCAGGCCGCGGATCAACCGTAAAGTGGCTGGGCCGCAGCCGATCGTGGCCGGCCTGTGGGTGGGGGTAGGGGTGGGCATGGCTTCCTCCGGCGGACATCTGCGCCTGCAGATTCTCGGTCCGTTGCGGATCTGGCGGGACGGCGTCGAACTGGACGCCGGGCCTCGGCAGCAGTCGTACCTGCTCGCGGTGCTGCTCGCCCGCGCGGGCAAGCCGATCAGCACGAGCGAGTTGATCGACCTGGTCTGGGCCGAGGACGTCCCGGCGTCGGCGGTGAACATTCTCCAGAAGTACATCGGCGCGTTGCGACGGCTGTTCGAGCCTTTGCGGCCCGTCCGCGAGGCCGGTTCGTTCCTCCACCGTCGCGGCAACTCCTACCTTTTCGCCGCCGGCCCCGCCACGCTGGACCTTGTCGCCTTCCGAGAACTCGTCGATGGCGCCAGGGCCGCGCTGACTCAGCACGATCACGATGTGGCCCTCGATCGTTACGTCGGAGCGCTCGGGCTCTGGCATGGTTCGGCGGGTGACGGCATCGCCGAGGGGACAACCGCCACGACGGTCTTCGCCGCACTCGACAACGAGTTCTACGACGCGTGCACGGCGGCGGCGGAGCTTGCGGTGTCGCTGGGCCGACCGGAGCGGGTGCTTGCGGCTTTGCAACTGGCCGCATCGATGGCACCGTTCAACGAACCCGTGCAGGCCGCTCTTGTCGGCGTTCTCGGCGCCACCGGACGCCAGGCGGAGGCGCTGTCGGTGTTTCGTCAGGCCCGCGACCGGCTCGTCGACGAGCTCGGCATCGACCCGGGGCCGGCGCTGGAGGACGCGCAGCGGCGGATTCTGACGCAGCCCCGGGCGTCGCCGCTTGTGCGGGAGGCGCGCGAGGAGGTCGGGCGGATCACGGCGGCCACTCTGATCGGCCGGACCGAGGAACTCGCCACGCTGCGGGGCATGGTGGAGCGCGCACTTGCCGGCGACACCGCGATCGGCGTTGTCGAAGGCGAACCGGGCGCAGGCAAGACCCGGTTGCTGGAGGAGGCCGCCGCCGTGGCCGGCCGGCTGGGTGCACTCACCGTCTGGGGCTCCTGCCTGGAGGGCGACGGGACACCGGCGATGTGGCCATGGGAGCAGGCCCTGAGTCAGGTCCTCGACAGTCTGCCCGCTCCGGCGGGCGGGCAGTGGCTCACCGGCGGGCTGGGAAGCCTCCTCGCGGCGCGGGACGACGCAACCCGGGAACTTCCCGACGGCAACGCCCAGTTCCGGCTGTTCGAACAGGTCGTCGCCCTCGTCGGGCAAGCCTCGGCGCGGCGGCCGACACTTTTGATACTTGATGACCTCCAATGGGCCGACACCACCTCCCTGCAGTTGTTGCAACACCTGGCGGAGCGGCTGCCCCAGGGCACCGCGATCATCGGCGCGCTACGTGACCGCGCACCCGCACTCGGCCCGGGCCTGTCCCGGGTGCTGGCCGCTGCCAGCCGGCGGCCCGGTCACCGCAGGTTCAGGCTCGGCCCGCTCGCTCTGGCCGACGTGAGCGAACTCATCCGCCATGAGGCCGGCCAGGATCCCGGCGACGCCGTGGCCCGCGCCATCCACGCCCGTACCTCCGGCAATCCGTTCTTCGTCCGCGAACTGTCCCGGCTCCTGGGCGGGGACGGTGCGATCGGCAACAGCGAACCGTCCGCATCGGCCGGGGTCCCCTCCACCGTCCATGACGTCGTCCGCGATCGGATGGCCGGGCTCGACGACCGTGCCCTCGACCTGCTGCAGGTGGCCGCGCTCATCGGCCGCGACGTCGATGTCAGGCTGCTGTCCCGCGCCACCGGTGTGGCCGTCGCGGACTGTCTCCATCGCCTGGAACCGCTGCATACTCTCGGGCTGCTCGAACCCGGGCCGAAGGACCCGTCCTCGCTGCGCTTCGCACACGACCTGGTGCGCGAGTCGGTCTCCGAGACCGCGACGCAACAGCAGGCCGCCCACATGCATCTGCGCGTCGCGGACGCGCTCGAACAGATCCATGCCGACGACGAGGACGTCGCCGAACGCCTCGCCTACCACCTGTGGGCCGCCGGCCCCCTCGCCGAACCCGCTCGCACCGCTGAGGCGCTCATGCGCGCCGGGCGCCGCGCGGCGGCCAAACTCGCCTTCGAGTCCGCCAGTCGACAGCTGCGCTCCGCCGTACAGGTCACCCGTGCTTCCGGGCTCATGGAGCTGGAGTTCTCCGCCCTCACACTGCTCGCCATCGTCGTCAGACGAGAGGCGGGCTACGACGCCTCGACCTTCGATCTGCTGGAGCGGGCCGAATACCTGGCCCGCACCCTCGGCCGGGACGCGGAGGCCGCCGACTTCCTCTTCATCCGCCTGATGGGTGCCTACACCTCGATCGAGAAGGGCCGTGGGCAGTTGGCCCGCCGCATGCACGAGCTCGGTCAGGTGTCCTCCGATCCGGTCGTCCGACGCTACGGCCGGCTGGCCTGGGGCCTGCATCAGTGGGACATCGGCAACATCGGCGAGGCATATCGGTCCTTCACCAAGGAGGACGGCGCCGCTGTCGGCGGCACCGTCGCCCCGGATGGAGAGACACCGCTCAGGCGGGACGGCAGCATTCCCGGGGAAGGGCCCGGCTGGCGAGCGGTCATGACTGCGCTACACGGTGATGTCGACGCGGCGCTGGCTTTCGTCGACACCTGGGACACCCCGGGGGACCCGTTTGCGGTCTCGGTCTGGGTCTACTACACGACCATGATCGCTTCCATGGCCGGGGATGCCGAAACGGCACGGCGAGCCGGCGAGCGGTGGGCCGCCGCCGGCCTCGCCCGTCTCCGCGCCCAGATCGATCACTACATCCGGCAGAACTGGTGCTGGGCACGTGCCCTCACCGGCGAGGATCCGGCCGGCGCCGCGGCCGAGGCCGAGGAACTCCTGGTCGCCAACCTGCTCGATCCGCCGCAGTGGGGCATCACCTACCACTACGCACTGATCGCCGAGATGTGGCTGGCAGCCGGGCTGCCCGATCGAGCCGACGACGCACTCGACCGAGCCGACCAGGCAATGCGGGACTACGGCCAGCGTTACGCCGAAGGGCTGCTCCTGCTGCTGAAGGCGCGCCTGCTGCAGGCCCGCGGTGCACCCCTCACCGCTGTCCGGGCCGCCGCCGAACGGGCCTACACGCAATCCACCGCATGCCAGGCGCACCTGTTCGCGCGACGCGCCGAACGACTCCTCTCACGACTTGGAGGCAACGCATGACTGCGGGCCCTGACGAACAGAGCGGGCTGACGGCCCTGGCCCGTGGGCTCTCGGCGCCGAAGGGCTTCGTCGACGCCAGCCTGGCCGCCCCTCCCCCCGGAACCATCCGGTTGCTGGGTGGCATCCCCGCGCCCGAGGCTTTGCCGGTCGAGGCGATCGGCCGGGCATCGGCGCAGCTGTGGCAGGACCCCGACGCCGCGGCCGTGTGCCTGCAGTACGCGCCGGCGCGCGGGTCCGACGCGCTGTGCGACTGGATCGCGAAACGGGAGGACGTCGACCCGAGCCGCATCGTGGTCACGAACGGCGGCATGCACGGTCTCGCACTGGCGGTGCTGACCGTCGTCGAGCGCGGTGCCACCGTCGCGGTGGACGATCCGGTGTTCCCCGGTTTCCTGTGGGCCCTGGAGGTATCGACGACCCGGACCCTGCCGGTACCGGTCGTGGCCGACGGCTTCGATGTCGAATACCTCGCCCGGCGGCTCGCCACTGGCGCCCGGATCGCAGCGGCCTACACTGTGCCCGACTTCCACAACCCCGCCCAGGTCAGTCTCTCGGCCCCGAAGCGGCAGGCACTGATAGAGCTCGCCGAGCGGTACGGCTTCTACGTGATCGTCGACAATCCGTACCGCGAACTGCGCTTCGGCGGCCAGGACCAGGGCGTCGCGGTCTTCAACCAGTCGGATCGGGCGATCCACGTCAACACCTTCACCAAGACCCTTGGCCCCGGCTGGCGCGTGGGCTGGCTGGTGCTGCCGGACCACCTCGTGGACCCGGTGATCCGGCTGCGCAACCGCCTCGACGTGCACACCTCCTCGGTGACCCAGGCGATGATCGAACGGCTGCTCACCGACGACGCCCCATTCTTCGACCGGATCGTGCGCAGCGCCACCGCGCTGTACCAGGAACGCGCCGGCGTGCTGGTCGACGCCCTACAGGAACAACTCCCGGGCGCCCTCGACATCGTGGCCCCCGAAGGCGGGCTGTTCCTCTGGCCGCGGCTCACCGACGACGCTGTGGACCCCGCGGCACTGTTCCAGCGGGCAGCTGCCCACGGCGTGATGTACCAGCCGGGCGAGTTCTTCGCGGCGGACCCCCGGCGGCGGTCTTCGGCCCGGCACCTGCGGTTCGCCTACAGCGACCGCACTCCGGAAGAACTACGGGAAGCCGTACGCCGGTTGGCCCTGGCCTTCTGAGGACGCATGCGAGCAACGACAGTCCCCTGTGGCGGATTCCCTGAAGGCGGCTCATGACCAACGTTCGGCTCCCCCTGCGTGCACTCATCCCGTTCTCCGCCGGTTCGATCGGCATGGGCATCTGGGTCACCGTGCCGGGTATCTTCCTGCTGTATTTCCTGACCGACGTCCTCGCCGTGCCGCCGCAAGTGGCCGGCCTCGCGCTGCTGCTGCCGAATGTCGCCGACATCGTGGTGCACCCGTGGGTGGGCCGGATCTCCGATGCCGGCCTGGCCAGCGGCGGCCACCGCCGGCAACTGATGATGGCCGGCTGCGTCGTGGTGCTCGCCTTCGTCGCCTTGTTCGCCGTGCCGTCGGACCTGCACGGGACAACCGCAGCGATATGGGTCGCGGTGGCGCTGGTCGCCGGCAACCTGCTCTACTCGTGCTACCAGGTTTCCTACCTCGCCACACCGGCCGACCTGGGCATCGGCTACCACGAGCGGACACGCCTCATGGGCTACCGCAATGTCGTGATCACCGTGAGCGTACTGCTCGCCGGCGTGGCCGCGCCGTTGGTCGCCGGCGACGATCCGGGCGTCGGCGATTACATGAGAATGGCCCTGCTGCTCGGCGCGGCCATGCTTGCGGCGATGCTGGTCGGCATCACCGGCGTCGCCCGCCTCAACCGGGCTGCGCCGGGCACCCCGGCCGAGCCGGGGCACCGGGGCGGGCTGCTGGTGGCGCTACGTGACCGGCAGTTCCGTGCGCTGACTGCGTCATATCTGACCGTCGCGATCACGATGAACCTGGTACTGGCCGCCATGCCGTACTTTGCCGAGTACGAGCTGGGCCGCTCCGCGCTCACGACCGTGCTCATCGCGGCGTTCATGGCGCCGGCGGTCCTGACCACGCCCCTGTGGGTACTGGTGGCCCGGCGTCTCGGCAAGCAGCGCAGCCTGCTCGCCGCCCAGGCCGTCTTCGTGGCCGGCTCGCTGGTGCTGGCCCTGGGCGCTGGGGCCGGCCTGCCCCTGCTGATCGCAGCCGTGGCGATGCAGGGCGTCGCGTTCGCCGCAATGCAGCTGATGCCGCTGTCGATGGTGCCCGACGTCATCGCAGCCGCCGGGTCGGCCGGTACCGTCAGTGCGGGCAGTTACACCGGCTTGTGGACCGCCGCCGAGGCCACCGGCGGCGCACTGGGGCCGTACGTGTACTCGGCCTGCCTGGCTGCGGGCGGGTTCGTGGCCAGTACCGCGGGCGAGCACACCACGCAGTCTTCCGGCGCGCTGGCGGCCGTTCGTTACGGCTTCACCTTGGTGCCGGCCGTGTTCATGACGATCGCCATCGCGCTGCAACGTCGGTACACCTTGGACAAGCGCGCCCACACTGTGGCGCCGCGTGTCGTCGCCCAGGAATAAGCAGTGGGGTGGCACCACCCGCTTCCCGCGCCGGAACTGCCGGGCGGGAGGCGGAGCATTTGCCGGGGAACGGCCGGCAAACACGCGCCGATGGCGGCCGAGCGACCGCCAGCCCTACAAGAGCAACTTGTCCGCTGAGCGGTGGGCCCTGATCGAGCCCGTCATCCCCCCTGGAAAGCTCAGCATCCCTCCGTCAGCGGCCCCGGAGTCTGTGCAGTTCGCGAACGATTTGGTAGAGGCTCAGGCCTGCGCTGTGTCTAACCCTCACGGCGCCGCGGAAGTCCCTGTGGCCATTCAGGCATTCGGGCAGGCGTCACAGCGAACGCTGGAACTGCTGGGTCTGTCGCCACGCAGTCCAGCCTCAGCCAGCCGCACGGAGGTAGCCGAGCGGCCGGCACGACCGACCTCTGCACGATACCCCTGAAGAGGACAGAGGGCGGACTACCCGAAACCAGACCCTTCTTCTACCTGAGTTACGCGCACACACCGGCCTGGGGTTCGAAACAAGGCGACCCCAACCGGCCCGGCGGGCACCCTCTCCCCGCCTCCGTCGCGGACGCTTCAACTGGCAGTTGCTCCTGCTCCGGCGTTGGGGTCGCTGAACAATTCTCGCTTCGCCCGCCACTGTCATGCCGGGTGAAGCGAGAACGTATCGCCGGATGAGTCTTCGCTCTTCTCGGGCCGGGTCTCGGGGACGTCCCGAGGAAGGGAGGGCTGCCTCGGGGCGGTTCAGGCGCGGACAGTGTGAGTTGCGGACCTCGTTGGCTCCGTGACGGGCGTGGCTCGCAGCTCCTCGATGACGCTGTCGAGGTGGGCGCGGGCTGCGTCCTCCGCGGCGTGTCCGTCTCCGGTGACGATCGCCTCGATGATGGCGAGGTGCTGCGGCAGCGACTTGGCGGGGCGGCCCGGGCGCAGGGCGAGGCGGAACTGGTAGCGGACCATCTGGCCTTTGAGTCGGTCGAGCAGCCCGCCCGCGACCTTCTGGCCGCTCATCTCCGCGATGCGGGCGTGGAGTTCGCGGTTGAGGGCGGAGTAGGTGTTGAGGTCGCCACCCGTGACCGCCTCCCGCATGCGGGAGCCGATCTCGCGGAGACCCTCGCGCTGCTCCGCCGAGGCGTGCTGGGCGGCGCGGCGGGCGCACAGGCCCTCGAGGGCGGCACGGCACTCGGTGATCTGGATGGCCTCTTCGACGGAGACCACGCGGACGCGGGCGCCGCGGCGCGGCACCAGCTCGACCAGGCCCTCGGCCGCGAGGTCCTGGAGCGCCTCGCGGACGCAGTTGCGGGTCGCGTGGAGGCTCTCGGACAGCTCCTGCTCGACGAGGCGCTGGCCCGGCACGAGGTCGCCTGCGGAGAGCGCCCGGCGGATCGCCGTACTCACGAGGCGGCGCCCCTCCTGACCGGTCACCCGGTTGTCCGCCACGCGTCGTCCTCCCCGCTCCGGGGCCCGTCCTCCGGGCCGCATGTCATCGCAGTCTATCCACACTTCGACACGACGACTATTTCGTCGGAACTATTGTCAACAATTTCGTCGATGGTTATGTTGACGGCCATCACCAGCGAAGGGGAGAGCAATGACGCAACCCACGACGGTCCAACACACGGACGTGTCCCGGCCACCGCCACCGGGCGGGCAGACGGCGATCCCCTGCTGGTTCCTGCGCGGCGGCACCTCGCGCGGCCCCTTCTTCCGCGCGGCCGACCTGCCCGCCGACACCACGGGCCGTGACGCGGTCCTGCTGGGCGTGATGGGCTCGCCCGACCCTCGCCAGATCGACGGGCTCGGCGGGGCACACCCGCTCACCAGCAAGGCCGGGATCGTGGACCGCAGCGCGCGAGCCGGCATCGACCTGGAGTTCCTGTTCTGCCAGCTGCAGCCCGACAGCGATCTCGTGGACACCACGCCCAACTGCGGCAACATGCTCGCCGCCGTCGTGCCGTTCGCCGTCGAGTCCGGGCTGCTCACGCCCTCCGGCGACGAGACCACGGCGCGCGTGCTCACACTGAACACCGGGCTGACCGCCGAGATCACCATCAGGACCCCGCTCGGCCCTGACGGCCGCCGCTTCGTCGCGTACGGGGGCGACGCCAGGATCGACGGCGTCCCCGGCACCGCGGCACCCGTCACCATCAACTTCCTCGACACCGCGGGCTCGGTCTGTGCGTCCCTGCTGCCCACCGGGCAGGTGCGGGACCGCGTCGAGGTCGCGGGCGTGGGCCCCGTCGACGTGACCTGCATCGACAACGGCCAGCCCCTGGTGATCGTGGCCGCCGCCGACCTGGGCCGCACCGGCTACGAGACCGCGGCGGAGCTCAACACCGACGCCGAACTCAAGGCCCGCGTCGAGGACCTTCGGCTGACCTGCGGGAAGCTGATGGGCCTCGGGGACGTGACCGCGAAGAACTACCCCAAGATGACGCTCGTCGCGCCGCCCGCGCACGGCGGCACCCTGAGCACCCGCAGCTTCATCCCGCGGGTGTGCCACGAGTCGATCGGCGTGCTCGCGGCCGTCACGGCGGCCACCGCCTGCGTGCTCGAAGGGAGCGTCGCCCACGCGATCGCCGGTGTTCAGGCGGCGCCGGACGCCGACGTCACGGTCTCCGTCGAGCACCCGTCCGGCGAGTTCAGCGTGGCGCTGGGCCTCGACCCCGATGACCCGCAGCGGGTCACCAAGTCCGCGCTGCTGCGCACCGCCCGTCTGATCATGGCGGGTGGCGCCATGGTCCCCAACAAGGAACAGCGATGATCCTCGACTGCCACGGCCACTACACCACAGCACCGCCCGCGCTCGGCGCCTGGCGGGAGCGGCAGATCGCCGGGCTCACCGACCCCTCGGCCGTACCGGACGCGGCCGACCTGCGCATCAGCGACGACGACATCCGCGAGAGCATCGAGCGGAACCAGCTGCGGATGATGGATGAGCGCGGCATCGACGTCACGCTGTTCTCGCCCCGCGCCTCCTTCATGGCGCACCATATCGGTGACTTCACCACCTCCTCCCGCTGGGCCGCCATCTGCAACGAGCTGTGCGCCCGCGTCGCCGCTCTCTACCCGGAGCGCTTCGTGCCCGCCGCGATGCTCCCCCAGTCACCCGGCGTCGACCCGGCCACCTCGGTGCCCGAGCTCGAACGGTGCGTCAAGGAGTACGGTGCGGTCGCCGTCAACCTCAACCCGGACCCGTCGGGCGGGCACTGGACGGCGCCGCCGCTGACCGACCGGTCCTGGTACCCGCTGTACGAGAAGCTCGTTGAGTACGACCTCCCGGCGATGGTGCACGTCAGCACCAGCATCAACCCGGCCTTCCACACCACGGGCGCGCACTACCTCAACGCCGACACGACCGTCTTCATGCAGCTCATCCAGGGCGACCTGTTCAAGGACTTCCCCACGCTGCGCCTGGTGATCCCGCACGGCGGCGGAGCCGTCCCTTACCACTGGGGCCGCTTCCGCGGCCTCGCGATGGCGCTCAAGAAGCCGGAGCTGGAGGAGCACGTGCTCGGCAACGTCTTCTTCGACACCTGCGTGTACCACCAGCCCGGCATCGACCTGCTGCTCGAGGTCGTGCCCCGCCACAACGTTCTCTTCGCCTCCGAGATGATCGGCGCCGTCCGGGACATCGACCCCTGCTCGGGCCACCACTTCGACGACACCCGCCGCTACATCGAGTCCGCGGGGCTGAGCGCCACGGCCCTGGCCGAGATCCAGGAACACAACGTCCGCGCCGTCTACCCGCGTCTCGACACCCTGCTCAGGCAGCAGGGCCGTTGACGCAGAGGGAGCACAGAACCATGTACGAACTGGGAGTCGTCCACCAGGACATCAGCCGCGCCTCCCGCACCGACGTCGAGACGCTCACGCCGCTCGGCGTCAGCACCATCCACGAGGCAATGGGCCGCACCGGCCTGCTGCGCCCCTACATCCGGCCCGTCTACCACGGCGCCGCCTTCTGCGGGACCGCCGTGACCGTGCTGCTCCAGCCCGGGGACAACTGGATGCTGCACGTCGCCGTCGAGCAGGTCGGACCGGGCGACGTGCTCGTGGCCGCCTGCACCACGGAGAACGAGGACGGCTTCTTCGGCGAGCTGCTCGCCACCTCGGCCCGCGCCAGGGGCGCGGTCGGCCTGGTCATCGACGGCGGCTGCCGGGACGTGGCCGCGCTGGAGAAGATGGACTTCCCCGTCTTCAGCCGCGCCGTCAACGCGAAGGGCACCGTCAAGGCAACCCTCGGCTCCGTCAACATCCCCGTCGTCTGTGCGGGCGCGTTGGTGCGCCCGGGGGACGTCGTCGCTGCCGACGCGGACGGCGTCGTTGTCGTGCCGGCCGAACAGGTCGCCGAGGTCGCGGCCGCCGGCCGCAAGCGGGAGGAGAACGAGGAGGGCAAGCGGGAGCGGTTCGCTGCGGGTGAGCTCGGCCTCGACATGTACGGTATGCGCGAGCCCCTGCGGGCCGCAGGACTGCGCTACGTCGGCGGCAAGCAGGGAGAACAGGCATGAGTGGACCGTTCATCAAGACGCCCGGGTGGCTCGACTGGTACCGGAACCCGTCCGCCCCGGCCTTCACCCTGCCCGAGGGCACCGTCGACGCGCACTGTCACGTCTTCGGGCCGGGCGCGGAGTTCCCGTACGCGCCGGAGCGCAAGTACACGCCGTGCGACGCCGGCAAGGACGAGTTGTTCGCGCTCCGCGACCACCTCGGCGTCAGCCGCAACGTCATCGTGCAGGCCACCTGCCACGGCGCTGACAACAGCGCCATGGTCGACGCCGTGCGGGCGTCCGGCGGCCGCGCGCGCGGCATCGCCACCCTACGGCCCGACATCACCGACACCGAACTGGCGGAGCTGGACGAGGCCGGCGTGCGCGGGGTGCGGTTCAACTTCCTGAAACGCCTGGTCAACGCCGCGCCTAAGGAGGACCTCGCCACGATCGCCGAGCGCATCGCGCCACTCGGCTGGCATGTGGTCATCTACTTCGAGAGCGAGGATCTCGCCGACCTCGAAAGCTTCTTCACCGCGCTGCCAACCCCACTTGTCGTGGACCACATGGGTCGCCCCGATGTGACAAAGCCCGTGAACGGGCCCGACTTCGCACGGTTCCTGCGGTTCGTGGAACACGGCGACGTGTGGGTCAAGGTGACCTGTCCCGAGCGGCTCACCGCCACCGGCCGCCCCGCCCTCAACGGGGAGCGCGAGCCCTACTCGGACGTGGTGCCCTTCGGCCGGAAGGTCGTCGAGGAGTTCCCGGATTCCGTACTGTGGGGCACCGACTGGCCGCACCCGAACCTCGCGGACCACATGCCGGACGACGGACTGCTGGTCGATTACGTGCCCCAGGTCGCCGTAACCGCCGCGATGCGCCAGAAGCTGCTCGTGGACAATCCGATGCGGCTCTACTGGCCCGGCGAAAACGCCTGAGCCCCTTCCGCACCCACAACGAAACGAAGGGGCTCCCCCATGCTGCACTCCAACGCGAAGAACCGGCTCGACCGGCTACCGATCTCCAGATTCCACAAGCTGACCCTGATGGCGGTGGCCTTCGCCTATTTCTTCGAATTCGCGGACATCAACAGTTTCGCGGTGACGGCACCCCGGCTGATCAAGCTCTGGGGTGTCACCGTGAATCAGGTGGCGTACGTCACCTCGCTGTCGTTCGTCTGTATGTTCCTCGGGTCCGTCGTCGCGAGCTGGATGGCCGACAGGTGGGGCCGCAGGACGGCGCTCAACGTCACTACCGTGTTCTTCAGTGTCTTCTCGCTGGCCTCGGCGTTCTCCTGGGACATCGTCTCCCTCGGCGTCTTCCGGGCGCTGACCTCCACGGGCCTTTCCGCAATGACCGTCGTCGCCGTGATCTACGTCAGCGAACTCTTCCCCTCCGCGCTGCGCGGAAAGTTCCAGGCGTACGCGATCGTCATCGGCATCTGCGGCACACCTGTCACCAATTTCGTCGCGAGCGCCGTCGTGCCGATCAACGACTGGTCGTGGCGGCTTGTGTACCTGTGGGGCGCGCTCGGCATCGTCTACCTCTTCTTCGCGCGGCACCTCAAGGAATCCCCGCGCTGGTACGAGAGCAGGGGCGAGCACGCCAAGGCCGATGCGATCCTGACGGAACTCGAAACGCAGATCACTGCGGAGAAGGGCCCGCTGCCGTTGCCCGCGCCGCCCACGGACCCGCCGGTCCTGAAGAAGGCGCCGCTGCGCATCCTGTTCCAGAGGAAATACCTCCTGCCGACCCTGCTGCTGACCGTGCTCTGGGTCACCCAGACCATCGGGTTCTTCGGCTATTCCAGCTGGGCTCCGACGCTGCTCGCGAAAGAGGGCTTCAGCGTCGAGAAGTCCGTCTTCTACGTGGCGCTCAGCACAGCGGGCGCGCCACTCGGCTCGTACATCGCTGCCCTCGTCACCGACCGGTTCGAGCGCAAGTGGTGCCTGGTGGCCTTCGGCGCGATCATCGCCGTGTGCGGCCTGCTGTACGGGCTGACGTTCAACCCGGTCCTGATCATCGTCTTCGGGTTCCTGGTGAACCTGTTCGAGCGCGGCTATACGGCGCTCGGGTACGCGTACTCGCCCGAGCTGTTCGACACCCACGGCAGGTCGCTCGGCACTGGCGTCTCGTACGGCCTTGGCCGACTCTCCAACGCCGTGGGACCGCTGATCATCGCCGGCCTGTACAACGGCTCGGGCTACAAGAGTGTCTTTTTCTTCATCGCCGGCACGTGGCTGCTCGGCGCCGTCGTCCTGGCCGTCTTCGGCCCGAGAACGAAGCAGACCGGGTTGACGCCGGCCCGGCCGAAGGATCCGGTCAGCGCCTGAGTGCCGGTGTACGGCCGGTACGCGAGTGACGTGCAAAGCATCGTCAGCCTCAGGCCGGCGGAGGTGCCGTTGCCGGGGTCGGGGAAGGACTGGTCGAGCGTCCAGGTGTCGATGTCCCGGTAGTTGGGGGTGGCCAGGCTTGCGTCCCAGATGCTGGTGGTGGCGGACGTGAGGCGCTTGCGGGAGAAGAACGTGGGAGCGGTCGCGGAGCAGACCTTGCCGGAGTCGCAGATCTGGTCGAACGGCACGTCCGGCCAGTGGGAGGCGGTGGTGGAGGTGAGGGAGGAGCAGTTTTCGGTGCCGGTCACCAGGCAGCGTTCGGCGGGGGTGAAGGTGACCTTTTCGGAGGCCTTGCCGAAGACGTTGGAGGAGGTGATGCCGTAGTCGATCCGGCTGAGGTACTGAACTTGAACTCGTGATGTCGGCTCAGGAGCTTGTTGTGCCGCAGGACCGGCTCTACGATCCCGTGCCTGGTAGCCGTGAGGCTACGGTCGCCACGAAGTGTTGCAAGACGGCGAACGGCAGCGTCTGCGTCTCGTCGAAGAAGACCTCGGCCGGCTTCTCCTCCTCGGGGGCATAGACAATCACCGTCACGGCTGCTGGCCCGGGAGCCGGTGAAGCAGGCATGGAAGGGGTACCGCCCGGAACTCGTCCACCACCGCAGAGAAGACACCCTGTGCCTCACCGGCGACGCCCGCCGCCAATCCAGCGGCCACCGCGGCAGCCACCCACGTCTTCATCCGCCGAGCATGCCCAGCCTGCGCCTGCTCCCCGCTGCCCTCCCCCTCTGACTGATCCGTGCTGTCCGACGACGTCTCTGCCATCCTCGCCCCCCGGTGAGCTTGCAGAGACCACAGTGTGGCCCCAACTCCCCCCATGCGCACGGTGCTTGCTGAAGCTGTGACCTGCACGAGGCATCTACATGCGGAACCACAGCTTCAAGCATCACAACAGACGACAACAAGGCACGAAGGCGCTATTGCAGTGGCCCCTCGGTTTCCGGTGCGGGCCTGGGGTCTAGTAGTTCCGCAGCATGCTGGCGGACTACGCCGTATTGATCGTCGGCCAGACGTACGAGCGCGTCGCGAGCTACGCGATCGCCCGGCCACACCCGAGCCAGGGCGGAGGCGGCAGACCATCGGACGTCCGCGTTCTCATCGGCAGCCAGGCGCAATACGGCGCCACGGATATCGAGATCGCCGGCCCATCCCCGCACCAGCGCACCGGCGACGGCCCGGCGGACGTCCGCGTTGTGGTCGGTAGCAAGACGCAGCACAGCGTCCCGTACCTCAAGAGGGCCCGGCCAACCGCCCGCCAGCCCAGCGGCCGCCTTGCCTCGCACGTCCGCGTCCGGAGCTTCGGTCAACCGCAAGACAGCCTCCTGGGCCA
This sequence comes from Streptomyces sp. HUAS TT11, assembly GCF_051553595.1. Classification (NCBI taxonomy): domain Bacteria; kingdom Bacillati; phylum Actinomycetota; class Actinomycetes; order Kitasatosporales; family Streptomycetaceae; genus Streptomyces; species Streptomyces sp. HUAS TT11. Next base: position 9,334,764 of record NZ_CP196184.1, on the reverse strand, counting down.
CGGAATCACCAGGCCACCCTTGTGCCAAGGCGGAGGCGGCAGCCCCTCGAATCGCCGGAGCTCCAACCAGACGGAGGACAGCTTCCAGGGCCATGGAATCGCCCGGCCACCCCTGCGCCAACGCGGAGGCAACGGAGTTGCGGATGTCCGTGCTCTGATCCGCAGCAAGCCGCACGACCGCATCGCGGGCGTCGGGATCGCCCGGCCATCCCTTCGCGAGTCCGTTGACGGCTGTGTCGCGAACGTCCGCGCTCTGATCCGCTGCCAGACGCAGGAGCGCATCCCGGGCTATGGCATCGCCCGGCCAGCCCTGTGGCAATGCGGAGGCCGCGTAGCGGCGGACGTCTGCGCTCTGATCCGTAGTCGCATGTACGACTGCGTCCCGAGCCACGGAATCACGCGGCCATCCCGTCGCCAGTTGCTCGACAGCAACCTCGCGGACGTCCGCACCCTGATCCGCAGCCAGTCGCACGAGCGCCTCACGTACTTCAAAGTGGTCTGGCCGGCTCTGGGCCACATCCTTGGGTGCGATCCTGGCTGCGTTGGGCAGTCCACGGGCGACGTCCCGTGTGGCAAAGGACCCCGGCCAACCGTGCGCCAGGGCGTAGACGACGGAGCGGCGTACGTCCAGGTTCTGATCGGTTGCCAGGCGCATGGCAGCGCCGCAGGCGATGGAATCGTCCGGCCAGCCCTTCGCCAGTCCGTAGACGGCAGTGTCGCGAACGTCCGCGCTTTGATCCGCCGTCAGCCGCACGACCGCATCCCGGGCGGCAGGATCGCCTGGCCAGCCCTGCGATAGGCCTTGGGCTGCGTCTGACCTGACTGCGGCACTGGCGTCGCCGGCCAGTCCTCGAACAACGTCCCGTGTTGTGAGGTCCTCCGGCCAGCCCTGGGCCAGCCCGGACGCAGCAGAGCGCCGGACTTCCGCGCTCTGATCCGCGGCCAGGCGCACAGCCGCATCCCGGGCGATGGCATCGCCCGGCCAGCCCTGCGCCAGCGCCGAGGCCGAGGACCGGCGAACCTTTGGCTCTTGATCGCCAGCGAGCCGCACGACCATATCCCGGGCCGCTAGCTCGCCCGGCCATCCCTTCGCCAATGCGGAAGCAGCCGAGCGACGGACATCCGCGCTCTGATCCGCAGCCAGAGACATGACCGCATCCCGGGCCGGAAGGTCGCCTCGCCAGCCCTGCGCCAGCCCATCGGCGGCAGCGTAACGGACATCCGCGTTCTGATCCGCAGACAGGCCCACGACCGCGTCCCGGGCCATGGCATCGCCCGGCCATCCATGGCCCAGGCGTTCGGCGACGGAGCGGCGAACCGCCGACTCCCGATCGTCGGCCAGCCGTATGGCCCCGTCCCGAGCCACGACCTCGCCCGGCCAGCCCTGCGCCAGCGCCGAGGCAGCCGAGCGGCGAACCTCCGCACTCTGATCCGCCGCCAGACGCACGACCGCGTCCCGAGCCTCGACCTCACCCGGCCAGCCCTGCGCCAGCGCCGAGGCAGCCGAGCGGCGAACCTCCGCACTCTGATCCGCCGCCAGACGCACAGCCCAGTCCCGGGCGGTGGGATCACCCGGCCAGCCGTTCGCCAGCCCGTCGACAGCAGTCTCACGGACGTCCACGCTCTGATCCGCAGCCAGCCGCACGACCGTGGCATACACATCAGCATCGCCCGGCCAGCCCCGCGCCAGCCCATCGGCGACGGACCGACGCACTGCTGATTCCTGATCTCCGGCCAGACGCAAGAGCGCATCCCGGGCCGCGAACTCGCCCGGCCACCCCTGTACCAGCCCACGGATGACGGACCTGCGGACCTCCGCGTTCTGATCGGTGGCCAGGCGCAGGATTGCGTCCCGGGCGGCAACATCGCCGGGCCACCCCTGCGCCAGCGCGGAGCTGGCGGACTCGCGGACATCTGCGGCGTGATCGGTGGCCAGGCGCAGGAGCGCGTCCTGGACGGCGGGATCGCCAGGCCACCCCTGCCTCAGCGTGTCAGCGGCATAGCGGCGGACGTCCTCGTTCACGTCGTCGGCCAGACGCAAGACGGTCTCGCGTACCTTGAGGTCGCCCGGCCAGCCCTGCGCCAGCGCGTCAGCAGCGTAGTGGCGCACGTCCGCGTCGTGATCGGCAACCATGCGCAGAGCCGCGTCACGTACGTGCAGGTCGCCTGGCCAACTGTAGCCGAGCGCAGAGGCGGTGTAGCGGCGAACGTCCGCGCTCTGATCAGCAGTCAGGCGCAGGACGACGTCTCGAACGGCGAGGTCGCCCCGCCAACCCTTCTCCAGCGCATCAACGGCGCTGTAGCGGACGTTCGGCTCAGTATCGTCGACCAAGTGCAGCACGGCGTCACGCACCTGGAGATCGCCGCCCGGCCAGCCCTGCGCCAGCGCATTGGCGGCATCACGGCGAACATCCGCGTCGTAGTCAGCAGCCAAACGCACAACAGCGTCACGAGCTGTGCGATCACCCGACCAGCCCTCGCTGAGAGCAGAAGGAACGGCCCGACGAACCATGGCATTCGGATCGTCGGCCAAGCGCAGCACGGCTTCTTGAACTTCGGTGTTGCCTGACCAGCCCTCCGTGAGTGCCTCCACGGCATAGCAGCGGACGTCCGCGTCCGGGTCGTCGACCAGGCGCAGGACAGCCTCTTGCGCCTGGGGAACGTGAGACCAGTTGGTGCTCAGCCGGGTGACCGCGGCGTGACGGGCGGCTGAGTCGGTGAGGCGGGTTGATGCCAGCAGCACGGCAAGTTCGTCTTCGGGCGGGAGGAATCCCTGTCCCTGGGCGATGGCGTGGTGCAGGTCCTGGACAATGTCTTCTGCTCGGCTATTGACGTCCTGTGCTTTGGCCAGGGCGACTGCGATGTCGTCGAGCACCGGCTGCGTGAGCAGGTCGCGGGCAAGGAGAGGCTGAGCGGGCTGTTCAGGGCCGACATCGGTGAGGGGGAACCCGGCCGCATCGGGGTGCACGGCCAAACGCTGAACCTCAACGCGGGCCCGACCCCAGAGCCCCTCCAGGACAACGATGCGTGCCGCAACCCGGTCGGCTTCCTGCTGTGCCGTGGACTTGTGTGTCAGCGCCTGACGGGTCTCCTCACGCACCCGGGCGAGACGCGCATGATCCGCTGCGCGCAGGGCCTGTAGCTCACGGACGTCGTTACCCGCGATGATCTCGCGGAGCGTACTGATGATCTGCAGCAAGGTCGACATCAGCATTTCGGCGTCCCGCATGGCATAGCGCAGCCGGGTCTCGGTGTGGCGGGCGCGCTCCAGGGTCTCTGCGTGGCGGGCGAGATCGCGCTCGAGGCGCAGGACGGCGACGGTTTCCTCGGACTGCTGCGGCTGCAGGGCAGCGGGGCGAGGAGCTGGCAGCGGCTCGTGCGTCGTGGTCGAGGCATCCAATGCGGCCTGCACCAATGATCGTGCCTGGTTGCAGAGGCTTTGGTGTTCTTGCAGCGTAAGGCCGGCTGCTTGGCTGGTGATGCGCAGGAACTGCAGGGTGAATGGCAACGGGGGCTTGGGCCTGGCCTGCGCGTTGAAGATGCGGTCAATGTGCGACTTGGAAAACGCCATGTCGCTCAGGCGATTGGCGGGGCGTGCTCCGTTCGGATCGACCTCACGCTGCACCTCCTGCTCGTGCTGGGCTGCCGCCCTGAACGCCTGCTCGACGTCTCGGGAGCCCATCCCGGCCTGTTCGGCCTGTTGACGCAGGAAGTCACCAAACTCCTGCCACAGATCAGCTGCTGTCCGACCTCGGCTGTCTGTGGGCCCCACTCCTGCCTCCCCGTTTGACGGTGTTGGGACGACTCATAGTGCCCCACGATGCTTCCAGCTCTCGGCTGGTTCAGCGAGACCACCACAAGGGAGTTGTCCCAGCCGTGGCCCCAACCCGTCCCTGGTCGTCCCGACCGGTCCCACGCCACGTGGGGACCACGCTTGAATGGGCGACTGTCTCCGCATGCCCATTCGGCAGCAAACGGACTGCCAGGTAAGGAGACTTGAAATGATCAGCGACCTCACTCACCTCGCCCTCTCACTGAGCGACACCCCTCATCGAACAGAACAGACGCCGGCCCTGTGGCACTTCCTGCTCGCCGCGGTGCCGGAGTTCCTCGGCGCCCTTGCCGCCGCCTTTGTCATGACGACTGCCGCGTGGATATGGCGTCGGCTTCCTCACCGCCCGCCGGCTCACCTTGAGTCCGGCCAAACTGGTCCGTGCCCCACCCGGAAGTCATCGGGTAGCTGAACTACCTGCCTCCTGCAGGGACTGCCGAGGCTCGGCAGTCCCTGGACCAGCGTCCAGGGCATAAGCCGCAGTGACGGACCGGTTGCTGGGCTGGCGAGGGCTGCGAAAGACCACGAGTCCTGGGCCGACGATGCCGAAGACTTGCGGGCCCACATCACGATCCTCCAGGTCCATAAGCTGGACAGCACGCATCGAGGCGATCGCGTCGACAGAGGTACGGAGGCCGCAGCTCGGCAACGGTCGCTTACGATGCGTCAGAGTTCCTCCTCCGCCGTGGAAGGTTTTTCCATGGACAGCGAGCCAAGCCACTCGAGGATGCACGAGCGTGACCGCGAGGTCTGAGCCGGTTCGAGTCCGGTAGCCCGCGATGGTGCGGCATCGCCCTCGTGTTTGTTCCGAGTACCTCGTGACCGCGAGGTTGTGCCTGTGGCAGAGCGAGTACGCGTTCGCGAGATCGATGACGACGAGGGCAGAAGGCTGCTGCGGATCGTCCGTAGAGGCACCGGGTCGGTGGTGACCTGGCGGCGGGTCCAGATGGTGCTGTTATCCGCGCAAGGCGTGCCCGTTGTGAAGATCGCCGAGTTGACCAACGCTGACGTGCTGACTTTCGTGGACAAGGCGTATCAGGGCGCCGCCGGTTCTGTGCGTAACCCGTTCAAGCGGCAACGCTACCGGCCGAATCTGTCGCACGGAAAAGGCCGCGAACAAGGCCCACGCCCGGATCCGCTGACGCGGCGTACGTGCCGTGGCCACCCCCAAGTCGTAGTAAATCCCGCCAAGGATGACAACCCTCAGCCATGCCGACCGACCCAGGTGATGAGTTGTCGCGGCCGCACCCGTCACACCTACGACGGAACACGAAGAGACGGAGGGATGACGTGATGAGTGAGGACACGCGGCTCGAGGAGCTGGGCGAGAGCGGCCTTGGTCAGGTCGACGAGCCGGCATTCTCGGGGCTGACGGAGCGGCACCGTCGGGAGCTGCATGTGCACTGCTACCGGATGCTCGGGTCGTTCGAGGACGCCGAGGACACCGTGCAGGAGACGTTCCTCCGTGCCTGGCGGCGGCGAGAGACCTTCGAGGGGCGGTCGACGTTCCGAGCCTGGCTGTACCGGATCGCCACCAATGCCTGCCTGGACCTGCTCGCCAAGCGCCGCCCGGAGCCCGCGACCGGCGGCGAGGTGCTGTGGTTGCAGCCCTACCCAGACCGGCTGCTCGACGAGCTGCCCGCGGCCGACGCCGACGAGCCGGAGACCGTCGCCGTCGCGCGGGAGACGATCGAGCTGGCGTACCTCGTCGCTGTCCAGCACCTCGCGCCGCGCCCGCGCGCCGTTCTCATCCTGCGCGATGTCCTCGGCTGGCCGGCGAAGGACGTCGCGGGGCTCCTCGGCGACTCCGTCAACTCCGTCAACTCCGCGCTGCAGCGGGCCCGCGCCGGCATGCGGGAGCACCTGCCCGCCGAGCGGCAGGACTGGAGCGGCGGCGCCGAGGATTCCGGGACGCGCGAGCTGGTACGTCGCTTCACCGACGCCAGCGTGGCCACGGACGTCGACCGGCTTGCCGACATGCTCCGTGACGACGTCCGCTGCTCGATGCCGCCCACGCCGGGCCTGTCCCTGGGCCGCGACGCGGTGGTGACAGGCTGGGTCGAGGACGGCTTTGAGGGCATGCAGGGACTGCGCAGTGTCCCCACATCGGTGAACCGGCAGCCCGCCGTCGCCTTCTACCTCTGGAACGAGCGCGAGGGCGCCTACCTGCCGTTGACGCTCGACGTCCTGCGCGTCACCGGCGGGCTGATCACCGAAATCATCATCTTCCACGCCGACCAGTTCCCGCGGCTCGGGCTGCCGGAGCGCCTGCCGGCGGACGGCACGGAGTAGTCCCGGTGTGGACGCTCACGCTGCGCGGTGGCGCTCGTCTCGCAGTGATCGCGGCGGAATGGCGTGACGCGTTCGGGGTCGTCACCCGCGGGCGGATCCAGCTCGAGCTGGGCGACGGCGAGCCCGGGCCGGTCCTCGGACGCGACGCCGGGTTCTGGCTTTGCCGCACCGGCGTCCGCGCACTGCGCAATCCCGGCCGTCGCACGGCGGAAGTGCGCATCTTCACCCCCAAGGCAAGGACCGTCACATGCGAGTCATCACACCCCGTCCACCAGTCACCGAATGATGGAGGAACGACATGAACAACATGAATGACACCGGGGTCGTCGCAGACCCGGCATCGAGCCGGACCAGCCGCCCCCACCGACTCCGCAGGCTCGCCGGCACCGGCCTCATTGCCATGCTCGCGGCGATGGTGGCCACCACTCTCGCGGCTGCGCTTGCCCGGGCTGTGGGCGTCGACTTGAAGGTCCCCGACGGTGGCGAGACGATCCCGTTGCCCGGGTTCGCCGTGGTGACCGGCTTCTGCGCGGCGGTGGGCATCGTCATTGCCGTCGCTGTTCTTCGTTGGAGCGCTCGCCCCGTCCAGCGATTCGCGTGGACAGCCGTGTCGCTGACCGCGATCTCGCTGGTCCCGCCCCTCCTCTCCGGGGCGAACACCGCCACCACCACCGCTCTCATCGGGCTACACCTCGTTCCTGCGTCGGTGATGATCCCCACCCTGGCGCGGAGCCTGCGGGACCGAACCGATTGACCATCCCCCTGGCACAACGCGTGGCGCAAGGGCGTGCGCAAGCGGACTAACCGACCGCCGCGGCGCTGCGGCACCACTTCGGAGCGTTGAGGCGGTTCTCGTATGCGCGGCGGGCTTGTCCCGCACCGCGTCGTCCTCGTCGCCGACGGCGTGCTCAGCACGTCCGGGCCGGTGCCGGCTGGAGGACCAGAGGGAACAGGGCCGCTACGTCGAGCGCGTGCGCGGCCAGCCGGCGCTGGATGCCATCGCCCGGGTCACCGGACATGCCAGTACGGCGCGCTGCATCGACCAACAGGCCAGCGAATCTGCCCTGGCCCTTGCTGCTCGTGCTCGCTGTGTGTCTTCGCTGCCCGGGCTGATGTGCTGCTCTCTACCGGCCGGCGACCGCGGCTGGCCGACCTGTATGTCGAGGTCGAGCAGGCTCGGGGCGACAGCTTCCGCGCGGGCTGGCGCATCACTGACCTGATCCGGCATGCCGCGCAGTGCGGTGTCCCAGCCCTGGCGTCGTCTGTCCGGACGACGGCCCGGAGATCACCGCCCTCGAAAAGCCGGTGCGGGCGGCCCTGCAGAGGAAGCCCCCCAGGGAGCCGGACATGGCACGCCGTGACCGGCGCGTGCCGTGCAATGGCTGTGCCGCGCCAACGTGGGGCTCAGGACGGTGGCGGGTAGAGCAGGTGGCCGTCCTGAATCTGCGCCTTTGGGTCCAAGTCCGCCCGTCTCGCGCTTGCAGGGGACAGGATGTGCACGACCACCGCACCCGCGACGATCAACGCGTCGGTGATCAATCTGCGATGGCAGCGCCATGGAACCGCTTCACTGCACATGATCGCGGGATGTTCATGTTCAGCGAGTTTGAGGAGTTCACGTAATCCGCTACTGAAGGCGTCGCTGGCCATGTAGTCGGCATAGTCACGGAATGCCTTGACGTGCCACGCGCCGTTCGCACTGGGCACGCCCTTCGGGGTGTAGCGGCGGCCCCCCAGCTCTGGAATCCAACGGTATGCAATGTCGGGTGGCAGGGCCTCGATGATCGCGGCCTTGTTCCATTGCGGGTACTTCCTGGACACCGGGAAGGAGCGCACGTCGACCAGGCAGGTGATGCCATGGTCACGCAGCATCTGCAGCACTTCGGCGAAACCGCGCGTCGAATGACCGATGGTGCAGATGCGATGTGTCATTCTGCCGCCTCACTCACCCGTGTGGACTTCGATCACAGGTCGCACGACGCAAGGCCGCACGGCAAATAGGCCCACTACACCTCGTCGGGCCACTTGTGTAGCTCCCCTCCGGTCCCAGTGTCGACGAGGATGATGCGAGCCCCGGGCCGACCATGCTTGCCGACGATGCCCGTGAACTGACTGATGGCCGTGTCCTCGCGCCACCACCAGCCATCCATCACCCAGCGGCCGTCCAGGCTCAGGGTGAGGCGGTAGCGGCCGGCATCATCCATGAACGGCACCCGTTCTGCCGAGCACAGTCGGCGCGGCCAATTCGGACAGTACGCCCGGCGTGTGGCCTCGGCAGAGACCGACCCACCGGGGGCTGCTCCCCGTGTCGGTCACCCCGGCGCTGTGGCAGGTATCGCCGCAGATCGCGCACCCGGTCAGGAGCCCCTGGTCGCGCAAGCCGCTGCCGGTCTGGTGGATTTGATCGGTGTGGGCACCGAGACGGCCGCCCAGTTCCTGATCACCGCGGGCGACAATCCCGACCGGCTGAAGTCCGAAGCTTCCTTCCCACACCTTTGCGGGGCAGCCCCCATCTCCGCCAGTTCCGGCCGGACCAACCGCCACCGCCTCAACCGTGGCGGTGACCGCCAGGCCAACCACGCACTCCACACAATCGCTCTGGTGCGGATGTGCTACGACCCCCGCACCCGGCTCTACGTCGCGCGGCGCACTCCCGAAGGCATGTCCAAGAAGGACATCTTCCGCTGCCTCAAACGCTTCATCGCACGAGAGGTCTACAAGCATCTGACCAACACGGATACCCCACAGCTACAGCTCTCACAGGCCGCTTGACGATCTATAGGAGCTTCCTGGACGCCCTGGGCCGCGACTGCTCGGCTCTGCCTGGGTCGACGGTGGACGGGATGGGAGCCCACACGCTCGCCACAATGTGCCCGCGGTCGGGAACGGAGCCCCTCCCCACCCGGTGCCGGCCGATCCCCCGCCGGAGGCATCGTCTGTGACCGTCGGCCGCGTCGGTCGGGTGCTCCACTCATGACCTCCGGGCCTATCCGCAGTGGGCGGGCGTCAGCGCAGCGGGAGCGGGCCGAAGGTCCACCTTGACAAAAGTGGCTGAGCCATTACCGGCTACTCGCCCGAGTGGACGGTCAGCTGGTCCCAGGAGCTCGAAGCGTCACTTGTTCGGCGGGCGGCTGGATCACCCCGAGCTGGGCTGCGATCTCTTGAAGGCACGCTGGTTCCAGGGCGGCCAGTGGGGCGATGACGTCCTCGGCGAAGCCGTGGGCCAGGGAGCGCTTGACCAGGTCGACGAGGGGTGGGGAGGTAACGGCTGCGGCGAGAGCCAGGCAGTCGGCGTGCTCCTCCTGGAGGTCGTCGATGAAGGGGAGGGCCTCGGTCAGGAAGCCTGCGTCGAGCATCGCTTTGACCAGGTCGGTGAGGACGCCGTCGGCCAGAACCCCGGTCAGCCGACGGGCTTCGGCGTGGTAGCGGTCCCAGAGGCGCAGGCGGACGACTGCTTCCAGCGGCACGGTGTTCGTCGCATAGTGGGCGCCCGTGACCAGGACGGCGTGCCGTAGCGTGGCCAGAAGGCGGGTGAAGTCCTCGGTGAGGCCGGTGGCCTGGCAGGCTGCGGTGAGCCAGGGGCGGGCCCACAGGCCGTTGTCCAGCGTTACGTCTGGGTCTGTGGTTGCGGCGAGTTGAGCCGTGACGTCGCGGCACAGGGGCTGATGGCCAGCGTCGCACATCTCGACGATCATCGCTGCTGCCTGTTCCTGCCTGCGGGCGATGCCCTGCGGGGAACTCGCTGGCATGGGCAGGGCCGTTTCGCGGATCAGGGAGATCGCCGAGGGGATGTCGTCCGACAGCAAGTGCGCGCGGAACTCGAGTGCGCAGCCGTGGAGATCGGTCTTATCAAGCCTGCGTGCCAAATTGAGGGCCGCGTCGGCGTGCCCGGCGCGGAGGTGGACGGCGATGAGCTCGTGAGTGACGCGGGTACGCCAGCCGGACAGGCTCGGGTCCGTCGACTTCTCGATGCCTTCGGCCACCTGGGCGATGAGTAGGTCGAGATCGGCTGAGCGGTGATCACCGTGGGCTTCGACGGCTCTCGCGGCGTCCAGGAAGATGTCGATACAGTGGATCTGGTCTGCCTCGAACGTGGCCGCGATCCTCAGGGCGTGGTCGAGGTGGCCGAGCCGAGTGGCTGCGCTTGCCACAGCCCGCGCCTCCCACGTGGCACGGATGTCGTCGCCTGCCTGCTGCACCGTATGGAGGGCCAGTGCCAGGGCCGGTGTGCCCAGGTCCGTTCGTCCGGCGGTGCCGGCGGCCCGGGCGAAGGCCGCAAGGACGGTGGGAGGCGGCGTGTTCCTGGTCTCGTCGAGGGCCGCCTCCGTCTCGCGCACGACGGGAGCGGCGTCCTGGGGTGTGTTGGAGTCGAGCAGCGCCAGGGCAATCTCCGTGAGGTGGTCCGCACGGATGCCGGGGTTGGCGATGTCCTGAGCCAGGGAGAGCGCCAATGAGAGGTGGTCATTGGCCCGGGCAGACGTCGTAGCGTCGGCGAGCAGTTCGTCCGTGGCCCGGGGCTGTCGGGGATCGAGGCCGTGGGCGGCGAGCGCAGTGTAGGCGAGCTCCACGAGATCGAGATCGGGAGAGGCCGAGGCCGGCAGGGCGAGCAGACGGCGGGCCCGGTTCTCGTCCTGGTAGGCGGCCGATTGCACGAGCTCGGAAGCGGGGAACTCATCGTTCAGGGCCATAAGGAGTGGCTCGGGAACGTTTCGGCGGCCTCCCTTGGCGGCGTGCTCGCTGCAGGCGGTGAGGAGGGCTCGTTTCCTGCCGTCCAGGTCCAGGTCGGCGAGGTGCTGGAGGAGGCGGTCGAGGTCGCCTAGAACAGCGAACGCGGGCGCGAGGAGGCCGCAGAAGTCGGGGCGGTCCTCCCTATCGGCGCCTTCGATGGCCTCCTCGATGAGGGTCCGCGTCAGCTCGGGATCGATCTCGGCCAGTGCGTCGGCGACGGTGGTGAGGAACCAACCTCGCTCGTCGCCGCTCTCGGTGACGGCTCGGCGAGCAATGTCGGCTGCGCCTGGTTCGCCGTGCCGTGCGAGCGCGAGGGCTGCGCGCACCGTGTGTGCCATCTGCTCCAGGGGCAACCTGCCTGGTACGGCCATGGCTTCGTGGATGAGGTTCCGCGCCTCGGTCCGCTGGCTGTCCAGCAGGTACTCGCCAATAGCCAGCAGCGCGTCAGCCTGCACGTAGGTGTTCTGCAGGGCGCGGGCGAACTGGATGCCCTGCTCGGCTCGGCCGAGGCGTACCAGCAACAGCGGATACGTGGAGGGGATGGTGAAGTTGTCGTCCTCGATGCGCTTGCGGAGCAGCGACACTCGCGTCAGCAGGGTGAGGTCACAGTCGGGGGCTGCCTCAAGGAGCCTTGCCGCGTTCGACAGTTCGGACAGCGCGGCCAGGTCGCCGTCGGTCCGGCGGCGAAGCAGGGCGCGGCGCGCGGGGGATGCCAGGGCTGCCAGCGTCTGGCCTGCGCCTTCGGTGAGCAGGAGCGTCGGGTACGCCTCGGTCAGGTAGTCCGGGGTGTCGTCGGGCCAGCCGGCCGCGGCGAAGCCGAGGGCCCAGCCGTCGATAGCGTTGCGGGTTTGGGTGAACTCCTCGGGTTCCAGGTCCTCCTGGACGGCGACGGCCAGGGTGTCATGGGCGAGGGTGTACCGGGTCGGTGTACCGGGGCGCGGCTCCACGACCCGGGAGAGCCCCCGTTTCAGGGTCCGGCGAATCGCCAGCGCGGAGTCGTTGGCGATCGAGGCAATGTCACTGCTGCTCAGCGCGCCGCCGGCGACTGTCATTGTGGTCAGGACGGTACGCGGGACGTGTTCGGCGAGTACCTGATCCAGCTCTTGGCGGGCATGCAGGAGCAGGCTCGTCGCCGCGGGGAACGGTGTCAGCGCCTGGCGGCGGCAGGTGCGCAGCGGGTGGCTGCCGTCCACGTCGAGCGGCACGTCAGAATGGCGGCTCGTCACCAGGACGTGTGCCGCCGGACCAAGAGCGGTCGGAAGCTGCGCGGCGATACTGGGCTCGGCCAGCTCGCGGTAGTCGTTCTCGTCCAGACCGTCGACGAGCAGCAGCAGGGAACGTCCAGGGATCCGCATCGCGCGTTCCCAAAGGCTGAGGAAGGCGGCAGCGTCCGGTTCGGCGGGCGGGAACTCGCCCAGCAGGGTGGCGAGCTGGTCACACATGGCCCGGTGGAACTGCTGGACGCGCATCTGGCCATCGCGCCGAGAGATGACGAACGACACCACGTCCAGCCCGGGGTGGGACCCTGTGGCGAAGTGGGTCACCAGCGAGGTTTTTCCAGCCCAGGGACCGGCGACGAGCACTAGGTAGGGGTCTGCCCCGGTCGCGAACGCGAGAAGGTCGGCGAGCTCCCGGTCGCGGCCGGTCAGTTCGACGCACCGGGCTGCGTATTGGCGCAGCATCGCCTCATAGGCCGGGTGGCGCCGCTCCTGCCCGCGCAGGGGTTCCGGCACGACGCTGTGCGAGGCCAGCAGCTCACGTGCGGCAGTGGCACTCGACTCGGGCTCGCGCTCACCTTCCGCACGCGGCTCGTACGCGCCGATCACAGCAGCCAGCCGCACAGCCTCCAGCCCGCCCGAGTGGGCCGACTCCACGACGACGCCGACAGCCGACCCCTCACAGATGACGCCCGCACCCGAGAAACCGCTCCAGTCACGCGCTTCCAGGCGGCGGCCATCCGCCCGATGCAGCAGCAGACGGCCCCGCTTCATACTCGACCCGAGCGGGATCAGCCCGTCGATCTGGTCGCTGTCGCGCCAGGTCGCCGTGTCCGTGTCCGTCCAGCTCTGATGCCGCGGAAAGCCGATCGCGGTGAACGGAAGCCGTCCGTCAGCCTCGTCCGGTACAACTCCGATGGCGATCGGAGTGACCTCGTCGAGGTGGACTTCCGAAGCGAGTTCGACAAGCGCGACGTCCAGCCGGGCACCTCGCCACACCGTCCGGCCGGTGACGATGATCTCTTCGGGGCCGCCGCCGGACAGCCGCACCCTGACCGACCCACTGCCCTCGACCACATGCCCGGCCGTCACCACCAAGGACGTCGCCAGCCGCAGCCCCGAGCCATACCCGGTGCCGTCGTCTCGCTCGACCAGGACCTCGGCGCACCGCCCGGCGAGCGAGTCCACCGCCACAGGCCTCAGCGCGGGAGCCCGGGTAGCCGATCGGTGACCGACAGCGGCCGGCCGGCGTCGTCGGTGGGCGTAAGAGTCATCCGCACACGCTGTGTCCGGCCGCCGCTGCGCTTGCCTTCGGCTCCCGCCTCAACCACCCACAGCTTCAGCCCGCCGCGCCCGCCTGCCTCCCGCGTCATCGTGACCTCGAACTCCAGCTCCACAGCCCCGACGCCGAATTTGACGCCGCGGCCCGCCCCTTCCTGTTGTGCCGTCTCCAACTGATCGCGGAGGACGCGGATGTAGTCGGCCAGGGGCACGCCCTCGGGGTCGCTCATCAGATGCTGCCTCCACGTACGGTGATATCCATGAGTCTGACAGGCGGCTACCTTGTTCGCATGCGAACCGGATTCGTTTGTCCTTGACGCGCCGCGCACCTCCTTCCGTCTCGACGCGGACCCAACCCATCGAGACGTGGGGAAGCGAAGACCGCCCGGCTCACGCGGGTCGCTGACGTCCTGGCCGCGATACGCAAGAGCCGCCAGGCCCTCTCCGATGCGGAGATCACCCGGCGGGCCGCCGTCAACCCGCAGTACCTTCAATGCCACCGCGACCTCAAAGCGGAAGCCGAGACAGTCCGCACCCACCTCGCCCAAGACGGGCCGCGGGCGGCGGCAGCGACCGCCCGCAAGGAGGCGGCCCTCGAAGTCGAGAACCGCATGCTCCTGGAACAGAACGCCGCCCTGCAACGGACCCTTCACGAAGTCCAGAACGAGCTGCGCACGCTACGCGCCCACGAACTGGGCGCCCGCCTCCGCGACGGCCTGAACGCCCGCTCGCTGCGCGACACGGCGATTCAGGAACTGCACGCGCAACGAGACGCCGCACTCGCAGCCGGCCGCCAAGCAGAAACCGCCATGGAGGCACTCCGCAACGTCAACCAGCGGCTGAAGGTCGAGAACCGCCGGCTGATCGCCGCAGATGCTCCGGAACCACCCGGACAGCCCCAGCCGCCCGCAAGCCGCCCGGCCCTTGAGAGACCTGGCGTCGAGGCGACCCCTGACCGACACCCCCGGCAGCCTCGAACCCCACGGACGGAATCGGTACGGTTCTGACCGCATGACCAGGTGAGGCCCCTCCAACGCTCCGGAGAGGCCTCACCGATATCCAGAACCACCGGTACACGCCCCGGTCACGGCCTCGAACTCCTGAAGCCGAGAACTCGGGCGGCGGTCAGGACCGATCTTCGCCTGCGCCTATCTCGCTGATGAGCATCCCCGGCGCGAGATCAACGGCGGACTGCGGGTCGTCGAGAGCTGGAACTCCACCAACGAGAAGATCTTCTACGGCCGTGAGAGCGTACTCACCGGCGCCGACCGCGAGCACGCCAGGGTCCCCATGCTCGTACTCCATCTCCTGCAATCCAGCCTGGCCCTGATCAACACCCAGCTTCTCCAGGCGGTCCTCCGCGACCCGCAGTGGGCCGGGAAGCGCACCGCCGCAGATCGGCGCGGGCTGTCCCCCGCTGTTCTGGTCCCACGTCCGTACGGGGGTTTCACCTCGATATGGGCAGCAGGCTCGACATCACCAGGAGGTAGGCCTACCTCGGATGGCCTGGGTGCCGCTTACTGCCCGTCGCCGTGATGCGGCGGCGGCCACCTCCGCGGCGGGCGCTCTCCTTTCGGTAATCCGTCAACCGTTTACTCATACGGGAAGTTCGGTGATGCTGAGGGCGAAGTCCAAGTTCCCCACCCCGTGGTTGGCGAGACCCACCGTGACCACGCCCGCTCCTTCCAGCCAGTGCGCCATTTTCAGGCCGCCGACGTCCAGCGGGCGCAGCCCAAGAGTCTCGATGAACGCCTCCACACTTGCCTTGGCCTGCGCATTGTCGCCAGCGAGGAAGACGTCGGGCCGACCCTTCTCCAGGACATGGCGGAAGACGGTGTTGAACGCCTTCACCACGCTGGCGCTGGCCGGGGCCGCCTTGGCGACTTCCTGCGCGATCGAGGTCTCCTCGCGGTGGGCCAGCCCGTCGAACGCGGAATTGAAGGGATTGCAGATGTCGACGATGACCTTGCCCGCGAGAGCGTCTCCGTACTGGGCGACGGCCGGCACGACACCGTTGTACAGCAGGGCCACGATGACGATGTCCCCGGCCGGGGCGGTGCCCCATTCTCCCGTCGTGGTGCCGCCGCCGAGAGCCTTGGCCAGGCCAGCGGCCTTGGACTGATCGCGGCCCATGACCTCGACGGTGTTGCCGCCCGCTATCGCTCGCGCGCCGATGGTGCGGGCCATGTTCCCGGTGCCGATGATGCTGATGTTGCTCATGAGATGTCCTGCCCTGGTTGTGGGTCGTCCGGTTCAGATGGCGGTGGTGCCGCCGTCGGCGACGAGTTCCATGCCGTTGACGTAGCTGGAGTCGTCGGAGGCGAGGAAGAGGGCGGCGGTGGCGATCTCGTCGGGGCGGCCCATCTGGCCGCGGGGGATGAGGGACTCGAACTGGCGCTTGGTGGCCTCGTCGAAGAGTTCTTCCTGCTTGGCGGTGGCGACCTGGCCGGGGGTCAGGACGTTGACGCGGATGCGGCGGTCCTTGAGCTCGTTGAGCCAGATGCGGGCCCAGGCCTGCTGGACGGCCTTGCTGCCGGCGTAGACGCTCCAGCCGGGGAAGGCACCGAGGGAGGCGTTGGAGCCGGTCATGAGGATGGAGCCGCCGTCGTTGAAGAGCGGAAGGGCCTTCTGGACGGTGAACAGGGTGCCGCGGGCATTGAGCCCGAACCAGGTGTCGAACTGGGCCTCGGTGATCTCGCCGAGCGGGGCGGGCTCGCCCCCTCCGGCGCTGGCCCACAGCACGTCGAGGCTGCCCTTCTCCCGCTTGACGGTGTCGTACAGGCGGTCCAGGTCGTCCAGGTCGGCGGCGTCGCCCTGGACGCCGGTGACGTTGCGGCCGATCTGCTTCACGGCCTCGTCCAGGGCGTCCTGTCGGCGGCCGGTGATGAAGACGTGCGCTCCCTCATCGACGAACAGCTTCGCGCCGGCCAGCGCCATACCGGTGGTGCCGCCGGTGATGACTGCGACCTTGCCGTCGAGCTTTCCCATAGTCATTCCCTTGGGTCGGTGGTGCCGTGCGCACCTGGGACGACGGTGTTATGTACACCGCCTTGTGTACGTACCGTACGGGGCAGGCAGCTGGGACGCAAACTATGTACACCGGCCGTTACCCAGCTCGGGTACGCTGGACCCATGACGGAGTTGGAGAAGGGCCCCACGGGCCGCCGCCGCGGCCGGGGCGCCCGCGAGCGCATCCTCAGCGCGTCCCAGCAGCTGTTCCGCGAGCAGGGCATCAACCGCACCGGCATGGACCAGCTCTGTGCGGTGGCCGAGGTGTCCAAGCGCACGGCCTACCAGCACTTCACCGGCAAGGACGAACTCGTCGCCGAGTACCTGCGCCGGTTCGACCCCACCGTTCTGTCCGGCGTGTTCGACCGCACCGACCTCACACCCCGCGAACGGCTCCTCGCCGCCTTCGACATCCCCCCCACCACCCCCCTGTGCCCCTACATCGGCGCCGCCGTCGAACTCCACGACCCCCAGCACCCCGCATCCCAGTACGCACGCGACTACAAGAAAGCAGTCGCCGCGCGGCTCGCCGACACCGCCCGCGAAGCCGGCGCCGCCGACCCTGAACAGCTCGGCGAGCAGCTCGCGCTGCTCATCGACGGAGCCGCGGCCCGCACCCGGGTCCTCAACGCCGACGCCTTCCCCACCGCCGCCGCCATCGCCGCCGTCCTCATCGACAACGCCATCCCCGCCCCAACCAGCGATGACCTGCGGCGGGAGGAAGTGCCAAGCTGACTTGGCACTGTGCAGCCGGGCTGGACGCGCTGCCGGTCACGCGGCTGCACCCGCTGGTACGCGACATCAGCCGCCCAGCACCTGGCCCGGACCTGCCGGCTTTTACGAAACCGGCCGGCCGCCTGCTGAAGGCCGCAGCAGAAGCCGCCGGGGAGACCGGCGACCCCCGAAGGCTTCAGGAGTTCGAGGCCGTCATCCCGGCCCAGGACGCTGACGCGCCGCCGGTTCGAACAGACGGCTGATCACATAAGTCCGTACGGGGCGGCGCATGAAGAACTCGTACGCAACTGGGACGTTCTGAAGACGCGGGTGGCCCGCCGGCGACGCCTGCGTGCCACCCGCATCTTCAGACCACTACGAGCCGGAGACTTGCCCCTCCCTCATCCACTCCAGCGCGGCGCTCTCCTCGCGGGGTAGCACGCTGTTGGCTTCTGGACCGAGCCGACTGAACCATTCACGCTGATCATCAGTGAGCGGCCCATCTGGGCCACGCCAGCCCGAAACGAAGGCCAACAGGGTGGGTGGCCAGCACGTCCGGCTGAAACCCACAGTCGGGTTCTGGATCCCACGGACCGACTCCCGAGAGTACGAACGGCAAGACCGCCGGAGATCAGCCGACTTGAGCCGCGTCCGCAGCACGTACTTGCAGGCGGTCTCAGGTGCTTCGCAGCCCCCTCGGACAACTGCCGGCCGAAGAACGGAACCGGCTCAGAGGGCAGCCGCAACAGCACCGCTCCGTCAGGCCATTTCACTCTGCAGCGCATGATGAACGGGGGTCAGCCGAACTACTCAGGCGTGTCTTGAGACGACATCGCCTCCAAGCTGCCACATCTCGTAGTTCCCACATTCTGCCGTGATCTCGGCCGTCGACTGAGCCGCAGCGACGAAGTCATCTACTACCGGCGAGGTGTGAGATGCCGCCACCGCGAGGCACACCTGGTCGGGCGCCAGATCCGGGATGGGCACATAGACGACGTCGGGATGCGAGTAGAAAACGGACGCCGAACGACCCAGGAAGGAGATGCCCCGTCCGGCCGCGACATGCTCGAGCGTCTCGTCCACCCCGCGCACCGGGTACCCGGCATTGGGGAGCGGGCGCCTGGTGGGCTGCGTGCTCGGGTCACCCTGCCAGACCAGTGGTTCGCCGGCCAGGTCGGCCTCGGTGACCTCCTCCTTGCCGGCCAACCGGTGTCCGGCGGGCAGTACTGCTACCCGCGGCTCGGTGTACAGCGGGGTGACGCGCAGGCCGGCCTCGTCGATGGGCAGCCGCACATAGCCGACGTCGATGCGGCCGTCGAGCAGCATCGCAGCCTGGTCGTCCCCTTCGATCCGCTGCACGTCCACGACCACGTCCGGGTACCGGTCCTCGAACGCACGGGCCGCCGGAGTGACTGCAACGCCGGCCCGGAAACCGACCATCAGCCGCCGCTTGCCGCTGGCGGCCGCGGACACCCGGCGGCGGACCGCGTGGGTTGAGGCGAGCAGCGGACCGGCCTCGGCCAGCAGTTGCCGGCCCGCGTCTGTCAGCTCTACGCCGTGGCGATCCCTGGTGAACAGCGAGACGCCGAGATCCTGCTCGAGCGCACGGATCTGCCGGCTGAGCACCGGCTGTGCGATGTGAAGCTCGTCGGCGGCGCGGCCGAAGTGCAACTGGTCGGCCACGGCGACGAAGTAACGCAGTTTGCGCAGGTCCAGATCCATGGCGCCTTCCAGCTGGTGATGCCTTCAGGGTATCACCACGGATTAAAGAAGTCTTGGACGCCCACTCAGGCCAATGGCAACCTGAATAGGTACCTAAGGGTCCGTGAATTCGGCACAAGAATTCGACGGCGGAGGGCCCAGGCCCAGAATGAGCACATCGGGAATTGAGCGCCTCTCCCTTCGCGTCATTCGACGGCGTCGACGACACAACCGTTAACAACGACGGGGTGGGCATGGCGTCCTATTCAGCTCCAGAAAGCAGGAACTCCATGAGCAGCATCAGCATTATCGGCCTGGGGAACGTAGCCCGCGCTCTGGCCGCCCGGGCGCTCGCCGGCGGCAACGCAGTCGAGATCATCGGCCGCGACTCGGCCAAGGCCAAGGAATTGGCCGCTGCGCTCGGTGGCGCCACTGTCGGGACGGCCGGCACCGCTCCCGCCGGGGACATCGTTGTCCTCGCCGTGCCGTACGCCAGTGCCGCGGCGGTGGTGAGGGAGTATGGGGACGCACTGCGCGGCAAGATCATCGTTGACATCACCAACCCCGTAGCCCGCGATCTGCAGGGCTTCGTCGTCCCCGACGACAGTTCCGGCGCACAGGAGATCGCCAAGGCGGCTCCCGACGACGCGCATGTCGTCAAGGCGTTCAACACTGTGTTCTCCCACGTTCTGGAGGCCGGCCCGGCCGAGGACCGCCCTCTGGACGTGTTCATCGCCGGCGACGACGCGCAGGTGAAGGCACGCGTGTCGGCGTTCGTCGAGAGCCTGGGGCTGCGCCCCTGGGACACCGGGGCACTGTTCATGGCGCGGGCGCTGGAGAACGTCAGCCTGCTGGAGCTGGGCCTCATGAATCACTCCGTCAAGCACGCCAATTTCTCTCTCGGCATCACCCTTCTCGGCTGAGCAAACCCCCTACCAACTATCTCTCGTGCCGCATTACGCCAGTTCATTTACGGCACGGGAAGACCCTGCACCTACCCTCACAAGGACAGTTAGATGCGCGTATTCGTCGCTGGGGGGACCGGCCATTCCGGTTCGTACATCATCTCCGACCTCATCGCGGCCGGGCACGAGGTCACCGGCCTGGCCCGGTCGGACGCTTCCGCGTCGGCCCTGTCCGCGCTCGGCGCGAAGGTGCGTCGCGGCGGCCTTCAGGATCTCGACGGGCTCAAGGAGGCAGCCGCGGACTCCGACGGCGTCATCCACGTTGCCCACAGGCAGGATCTGCTGCCCTCCGGCGGGATGGACGCCGTGGCCGCTGCGGAGCTCCCGATCATGCTCGCGTACGGCGAGGCACTGGCGGGAACCGGAAAGCCGCTGGTCACGGCGGGGAGCATTGGCTCACCCGGGCAGTACCTGGGCCGGCCGGCCACCGAGGAGGACCCGGCCCTCCGCGCCGGCGAGGAGCACAGAGGCACCCTGCGGATCCGCAACGTCGTGGAAAGGGCCGTAGTCGACCTCGCCGAGCAGGGGGTGCGGTCGTCGGTCGTGCGGATCGCCAACATCGCGCACAGCACGACCGATCGTGCCGGCTTCCTCCCCACGCTGATCGCGCTCGCGAAGGAGAAGGGGTTCGTCGGCTACCACGGCGACGGCGCGAACCTGTGGAACGCCGTGCACATCCGCGATGCCGCCACCTTGTTCCGCCTGGCGCTGGAGAAGGGGCCGGCTGGCAGATACTGGCACGCGGTTGGGGACGGGGCCATCCCGTTCCGCGAGATCGCCGAGGCCATCGCCAGCCGCCTGGGCCTGCCCGCCGTGAGCGTTCCCAACGACGCCCTGATGACGCCGGGGTACTTCGGGTTCCTCACGAATATCGTCACGCAGAGCTACCCGGCGTCCAACCTCATCACCCGCCGGGCCCTCGGCTGGGAACCCGCCCAGCCAGGCCTGCTCGCCGATCTGGACAACGGCCATTACTTCCCCGCCGGCTGACGGCAGGAACCCGGATCGTAATGAGCCCGGCAACCGGCAAGTTCGGCTCTTCTGAAGGACGTTGAGATTATGACGACTGTGGGATTCATCGGAAGCGGCAGCATCGGCAGGACCATCGCACGACTCGCTGTCGGGGCCGGGCACCAGGTGGTGCTCAGCAACTCGCGCGGTCCCGAAACGCTCGTGGACACGGCCGAGGAACTGGGGCCGCAGGCGTCCGCGGCGACGAGCGAAGAGGCCGCGACGGCGGGTGGCATTGTCGTGGTCACGGTGCCGGTCAGCGCCTTCCCCCACGTGCCCGCCGCACAACTGGCCGGGAAGACGGTCATCGACACCTGCAACTACGGCCCCGAGCGTGACGGGCACATCCCCGAGCTCGACAGCAAGTCCCTCACCTCAAGCGAGCTGCTCCTGCAGTACGTCCCGGACGCCCTGCTCGTAAAGGCGTTCAACAACATCTTCTACAAGCACCTGCTGTCACTCGCCCGCCCGACAGGGGCGGCCGACCGCTCCTACCTGCCGATCGCCGGTGACTCCGCACCGGCGAAGGGAGCGGTGACCGAATTCATCGACTCCATCGGCTACAGCGTGGTAGACGCCGGAACGCTCGCCGACAGCTGGCAGCAGGCGACGGGCACACCGGTGTGGGGAACACCATACGGGCCGTACTCGAACGAGAAGGGCCAACCGGTCGGCGAGGACGCCATCCGCGCGGCACTGGCCACCGCAACACAGTAACCGTCAATTAACGCGGACCGCGATGTGGTCCGGCCGTGACATGCCCCCGCCCGGTGGATGCCCGGTGGGGGCCTATTTCGCACGCAAAGGCGTCGAACCCAGCGAAGCGTTTGCCCCTGCTTCTCGTCGCGCGGAGTCAGGTTCGACGTCGCCGGATCAGGTCGCGGACTGCTCCCTGGGCGGCCAATCGCACAGATTCGTGGTTTGGCCCCGCAAGCTGCCGTAGTGCTGAACATCCTCAGCGCTCTGCCGGACAGCTCAGACGATCGGGCGGCAGCAGTCGATCGGCAGTGCCGCCCGTCACGGACGACGCCATGCTCGCCGTCGCGCTCCACATCTGCGCTCAGGAACCGAGCCTGCGGGAGATCGCCCAGCGGCTCGTCAAGGCCAGCACCCGTCAGCAGCCACCGTCATGCGGATGCTCCGCGACCACGATGAGCGGGCACTGAAAGCTTCTGATTACGGATAGCTGCTTCCCCCCTGGCGTGGCTTCAGGAGTTCGAGGCCGTCACCGGCCAGGGTCGTAGCACACGAACTGGCCCGAGTGCTCGTCAACTTTCCGCGTGGAACGGCCTGCCGAGCGGCGAGTGGCCGACGCGGGTCAACCATGGACCGCTGACTCACGCCAACGTACCAGTGAGTCAGCCCTTCCACCCACAAGTGAAGCGTGCCGTGAACTGCTGATACGAGCTATTCCGGTACGCAGAACCCCCCTACACGGAGCCGTTGGAGCGCTCGCGCTTTGTCCTGCTCAATGAGTGCCCGGCAACTCGGAGTCGTGGGTCCTCCCCCGGTGCTTCGACACCTTGCTCGCCGACGGGGCACGCTGCGGTCGCTGCGGTTGCCCCTGTCTTGGGGCCCGGGCAGCGGGCAGATGAGACGGATGTCGACCTGAGCGCCAGTATGTCTCCGGCGGCGTGTCGTATCGAGCGCCCGCTGGATCACACAGGCAATGGATCATTCTGCCCCGCTCTCCGGGTACCGTCAGGGCATGAGTCATCCGCACCCCGAACTGAAAGCCGCCCCTCCCCTTCCCGAAGGAGGGCTGCGGGTCGTCGCCCTGGGCGGCCTGGGTGAGATCGGCCGCAACATGACCGTCTTCGAGCACGCGGACAAGCTGCTCATCGTCGACTGCGGCGTGCTGTTCCCCGAGGAGACCCAGCCCGGCGTGGACGTGATCCTGCCGGACTTCACCTCGATCCGGGACCGGCTGGACGACATCGTGGCCGTGGTCCTCACCCACGGCCACGAGGACCACATCGGCGGCGTGCCCTACCTGCTGCGCGAGCGGTCCGACATCCCGGTCGTCGGCTCCAAGCTGACGCTGGCGTTCCTGGAGGCCAAGCTCAAGGAACACGGCATCCGGCCGCGCACAGTGCGGGTGCGGGAGGGCGACCGGCGTGGCTTCGGGCCCTTCGACTGCGAGTTCGTCGCGGTCAACCACTCCATCCCCGACAGCCTCGCGGTCGCGATCCGCACCCGGGCCGGGATGGTGCTGCACACCGGCGACTTCAAGATGGACCAGTTCCCTCTCGACGACCGCATCACCGATCTGCGCGCCTTCGCCCGCCTCGGCGAGGAGGGCGTGGACCTGTTCCTCACCGACTCCACCAACGCCGAAGTACCCGGCTTCACCACCTCCGAGCGGGAGTTGAACCCGGCCATCGAGCAGGTGATGCGCACCGCGCCGCGCCGGGTCATCGTCTCCAGCTTCGCCAGCCACGTGCACCGCATCCAGCAGGTCCTGGACGCCGCCCACCAGCACGGCCGCAAGGTCGCCTTCGTCGGCCGGTCGATGGTCCGCAACATGGGCATCGCCCGTGAGCTTGGCTATCTGAAGGTCCCCTCCGGTCTGGTCATGAGCACGAAGGAGCTGGAGAAGCTTCCGGACCACAAGATCACTCTGGTGTGCACCGGCTCCCAGGGCGAACCGATGGCCGCGCTGTCACGGATGGCCAACCGCGACCACCTGATCCGCATCGGCAAGGACGACACCGTCCTGCTCGCCAGCTCCCTCATCCCCGGCAACGAGAACGCCATCTACCGGGTGATCAACGGACTCACCCGGTGGGGCGCCCACGTGGTCCACAAGGGCAACGCCAAGGTGCACGTCTCCGGGCACGCCAGCGCCGGCGAACTCGTCTACTGCTACAACATCGTCAAGCCCCGCAACGTCATGCCCGTGCACGGCGAATGGCGCCACCTGCGGGCCAACGCCGACCTCGCCATCCGTACCGGTGTCGACCCCGAACGGGTCGTCATCGCCGAGGACGGCGTCGTCGTCGACCTGGTCGACGGGCGCGCGTCCATCACCGGCAAGGTCCCCGCCGGCAACGTCTACGTGGACGGCATGGAAGTCGGCGGCGCCACCGAAGCATCCCTCAAGGACCGCCTCACCCTCGCAGCCGAAGGCGTGGTCACGGTGGTGGCGATCGTCGACGCGGACACCGGCGCCCTCGCCGAAGCCCCCGACTTTCTGGCCCGGGGCTTCGTCCACGACGACACCACCTTCGAGCCGGTCATCCCCGTCATCGAGAAGACCCTGGCCACCGCCGCCGAGGAAGGCGTCGGGGACGCGCGCCAACTCGAACAACTCCTCGCCCGCGCCGTGGCGAACTGGGCGTTCCGCACCCACCGCCGCAAGCCCCTCATCATCCCCATCATCATCGACGCCTGAACCACAGCACGGCAGCACGATCCCGGTTCCGGCCCTGGCCCCGCCGGCATCAAGGCGGGCACGGAGTCAGCGGCCACCCCAGCAGGCCGGGGTGGCAACGCACTCCACATGATGAGTCATCGGGAACACGTCCCAAGGACAGGAGGCGCGAAAACCCGCAGTTCCTGCGGCTCACGTGCCCGGCGACGCTTGCAGCGACTGAGGTCAGGAAGTTTCGGGTCGAAGTGCACCGGCCCGGGCTTCCACAGATCAGGGGCCGCGCAGCCATTGCTGCGCGGCCCCTGATCTTGTGCCGGCCCAACACGAGATCAGGCGCCTTCGTCCACGTGGGCGGCAGGGCCCGCACGGGCGGCGGCCACCGGACGCGGCGTGCGCGATCCCTCGGGCAGGTCTCCGAGGTCAGGCCGGGTTGATGTTCTCGGCCTGCGGGCCCTTCTGGCCCTGGGTGACGTCGAACGTCACGGCCTGGCCCTCCTGGAGCTCACGAAAGCCGGTGGAGTTGATCGCGGAGTAGTGCGCGAAGACATCCGGGCCGCCGCCGTCCTGGGCGATGAAGCCGAAGCCCTTCTCCGCGTTGAACCACTTCACAGTTCCCGTTGCCATGTCTTATGCCTTCCAGTCGATGAACGTCTCCCACTCCATGTGGCAGACGGAGGTGATCGCCCTGGTCCCTGCGGCACAGCACAGCAAAACGCCCCCACCAGAGGCGTGGGCAAGAGGGAATTCCGAACCACGACAGCTGACACAGACGTTACACGCCCACACATCGCGTCACCATAGGAAAGGATCACGTCGCACACCGAGACGGTGCGTGCGATGCCCGCCGGCGCTGATGGGCTCGAGCGGTCAGAGTCCCTGACCGTCGTCCGTGATGGCCACGTGGTTCAGCCTGCAGTCGCCACGGTCGATGAGGTCCTTGAGCCGCCCGGGCGTCGCGACAACGACCTCGGCCTCGCCGCGCAGTGCGCCGGCCTGCCGGCCGATCGACATCCCGCCCAGCACCGTGGCCAGCCGCAGCCTGAGGGAACGGGCGTACGGTCTGAGCGCGTCGGTCACCTGCTGTGCCAGCTCACGCGTCGGTACGAGGATCAGGCCCAGCGGCTGGCGGGGTTCAGCACGCTGTCCAGCGGTACGGGCGAGCAGGGCGAGGCCGAAGACGAGGGTCTTGCCGGAACCGGTGCGCCCGCGGCTCAGTACGTCACGGCCCGCCAGGGAGTTCGGCAGCGTCGCTCCCTGGATCGGGAACGGTGCGGTCACACTCTGCTTGCCGAGTTCGGTCAGCAGGTGCTCGGGCATGTCGAGTTCGGCGAAGCCCTCAACAGGAGGCAGCGCGGGCGTGATCGTCCTGGGCAGCGCGAACTCACCTTGCACTGTGGCTGGCCGGCGGCCGCAACCGCCGGAACGGGCAGGGCCGCCGGAACGGTGCGGTGCCTGCGAGCCCGTGCGACTGCCGCCCTTTCCGGCGGCGGCTCTGCCGTGACGGGAGCGGTCGAAGCGATCGTTCGTGCGTGTGCGGTTCATGCGGAACCTTCCTCGATGTGGCGCATATCAAGGAATCCCCGCAGAAATGAGCGGCATGGAGAATTACAAGTATGGACCGGTGGCAAAAAACAGATTTGGGCCGGCGGAAATACTCGGGGGTACGGGTGCTGAAATGGGTGACGCGATGGGGACGTAAGGTCCGGGCGTCGGCTGCGGCGCAGCTCTTCAGGACACTCCTGCATCACGGAAGGAGGAGCCGCGCGAGGTGAGACTGCGGATTCCTCCGAGTCATCCCGCAGTTGAAACTGCTGCGGGGATGTGTGCAACTGGGGCCCGCACCCCGAAGGATGCGGGCCCCAGCTGCAAAATGTGCGTCAGCGTCAGGCCGGAACGATGTGCTCGGCCGTCGGGCCCTTCTGGCCCTGCGCAACGTCGAAGGTTACCTTCTGGCCTTCCAGCAGCTCACGGAAGTGGGGCACTCAAAGTTTCGAGAACCACGACTGCAACCAAGATCGACAGTAGCACACTGGAACGACCCGTACACAGTACACAATTCCGCTCCACTCAGTGCGACACAAACTCCCACTAAGCGGTCCGCCAAAGCCTCACTTCGCAAGCACAGATATTGATCCACTCGGAGTGCCACGTTCAGGAAGAGCGGTCTCACAAGCAACCCTGACGCCACGGGGGCGACGACGTACGCGGCTGTCCGTAAGACGCCTTCGAAAGGCGCTCAGCAGCACCCTCGCCTCGCTCCTGATGCGGGGAAGAGGCCGCCGGCGCAGACGATCCCCCGCCAGGGCAGAGACGACGGCACACACGGAGCGCGCCCTGCTGGCGAAGCCGGTAGCCCTGCGAACCGGCGCACGGCGTCATTCCGAAGGAATGCGAAACTCGAATTCGGGACGGTCCCACGGCACGGCGGGCGGGTTCGCGAGCGCAGTACCGGTCCGCACTGCGCCGACGCGGTGGTAGAAGTCCTCGGCGGGAACATGCGACACGACCTTGACACGGTCGAGCCCAGCGGCACGAGCCTCGGACTGCATGTGCGCGACGAGCAGCCGTCCAATGCCACGTCCTTGCGCTTCGTCGGCGACGAACAGCAGGTCGAGCTCCGGCGGAGCGAGGACGAGCGAGTAGAACCCGAGAACCCGGCCTCCATGCTCGTCGGCGCCGACGGCTACGAAGGCGCGGTGGGCTTCGATGTAATCAGGACCGACCCGGTAGCCCGCCACTGCGGATGCGTACCTACCCTCGTAGGCGCCTGAGCCACGCACGAGCCGCGTGAGCCGTTTGGCATCATGCGCGACTGCCCTCCGAATCGTGATCGGCTGGCTGATCGGGGAAGTGTGTGAACTCATCGGGAGAGTATTTCGCACCGGGGAGCGCCTTCGTGCGGCGGGTCGGCTGCTCAGACAGGCGTTCCTGCACCGCTCCCGGGAACCACTCGCCCAGGCCCCGACCGACCACGTCAGTGCCGCGGAACAAGCCACCCGCCAGCAGCAGGTGGACGCCCACACCGCTGCGGAGAAGCCGACACCAGGCGAGACACCACCCACTCGGAAGCCTCGCCAGGCCCCGCCCCCCTCTGGCCCGAGCCGAGCGGGTTCTCGCCGAGATCGACCAAGCCGCCGCAGGCGCGGCCAGGAAGGGCGGCATCTGATGGGGCGGATCAGCGACAGCGACCGCGCGCGCAACGAGGACGCCGTTCGAGCGGCCATGGACCGGATGCTGCGCGAGGAACTCCCGCCAGGAGGCAAGTGCGATCTCAAGACCCTGGCCCTCGAATCCGGCGTCACCCGGACCAGCTTCTATCCGAAGAAGAACCGGGACGCCACTACCCGGCCAGGTCCCTACCAGCACCTTGCGGAGGAGTTCGAGCGGCGCCTGGCTGCCCTGCGGGACAGTCCCCAACCCCCGGGCCACGCAGATCCAGCGGCTCAAGGAAGCCAACGCCGCCCTCAGAACACGGCTGAATCAACGCGATGCCGAACTGGAGACCCTCAAGGAGTTCGAACACCGCGCCGTGTCCCGAATCTCCGCTCAGCATCTGGAGATCGAACGGCTCCGGGAGGCTCTGTCCGCCCAGTCAAATATTCGTGCGCTCCCCAGGACGCCGAACGCCACTGCACCGTATGGATCACGCAGCTGAGAGGCGCTGAGCGGGGCTCACACGCTGGCGGAAGTTCGATCCGCGGGTGATCAGGGGTGGGCATGGCCCTGCTTCTGCCGCTACGTCGGAGCGTCTTCCTCGGCTCACTCGGCATGGGGGCGGGCCAAGCCGTGGTCGTAGGCGAAGATGACGGCTTGGACGCGGTCACGGGCGCCGATTTTGGCCAGGACTCGGCCGACGTGGGTTTTCACCGTAGACTCGGACAGGACGAAGTGAGTGGCGATCTCGCCGTTGTTCCAGCCTTTGCCGATGGCGATGAGGATCTCGCGTTCGCGGTCGGTGAGGGAGCTCAGTCGTGTGCCTTCGGCGGGGCCGCCGGGGCGCGGTGGTACGAGGTGGGCGAACTCGTGCAGGAGGCGCCGGGTAAGGGCGGGTGCAATGACGGCGTCGCCGACGGCGACGGCGCGGATACCGGCGAGGAGTTCCTCGGGGCGGACGTCCTTGAGAAGGAAGCCGCTGGCTCCGGCGCGCAGGGCCGCGTGGACGTATTCGTCGAGGTCGAAGGTGGTCAGCACCAGGACGCGGGAGCGGTCGCCCGTGGCGGTGATGCGGCGGGTGGCCTCGATGCCGTCCATGCCGGGCATGCGGACGTCCATGAGGACGACGTCGGGGCGGAGTTCGGCTGCCTTGCGGACCGCTTCGCCGCCGTGAGCGGCCTCGCCGACGACCTCCGTCTCGGGAACCGAGTCCAGGAGCAGGCTGTAGCCGTAACGTTGCAGCGGCTGGTCGTCCACGATGAGCACGGTGGTCACTGGGCACCGCCTTGGGGGGTGAGGTCGAGGACGGCCTCGACCGTCCATCCTCCACCGGAAGGGCCTGCGCTGAGGCTCCCGCCGTAGAGAGCCGCCCGTTCTCGCATGCCCACCAGACCGTGTCCTTCATCGTTCGCTGGATCAGGTTGGCGGCGGGCACCGGCCGGGCGGGTGTCCTGGACCGTGATGGTCAGCCGCATGTCCTTCACGACGATGGCCAGGTTCACACGTGCGTCGGCTCCGGCGTGTTTCAGTGTGTTCGTCAGGGCTTCCTGAACGATGCGGTAAACCGTCAGCTGGACCCCGTTGTCCAGGGCGTCAACGTCACCGGCGGTTCGGTAGACGACCTCCAGGCCGGCGGCTCGAACCCCCTCGCACAGTTCGTCGATGTCCGTGAGGCCGGGCTGCGGGCTGAGTTCCGGGCCGTTCTGCGGGCCGTCCGACGCCTCCCGCAGGACGCCCAGCACACGTCTCAGTTCGCGGAGGGCCTGCCGGCCCGTGTCGCCGATGAGGTGGAGAGTTTCCCTGCCCCGTTCCGGAGCGACGGCGGTGGCGTAGGCCCCGGCGTCGGCGAGGGTGATGATGACGGACAGGTTGTGGCCGACGATGTCGTGCATCTCGCGGGCCACCCGGGCGCGCTCGGCCGCGGCGGCGAGCCGGCTGCGCTGATCTCGTTCGATTTCCAGGCGGGCCGCCCGTTCCCGCAGCCCCGCGAGCTGGGCCCTGCGGATCCGGACCACAAGACCGAGGGCGAGGGCTGCGGTCGCCGTGCTCAGCAGGAAGAACAGCGCGTCCCCGACGGACACCGCCGCCGATGCCCGCACGGCGACCAGCACCAACGCAGCCGCCATGACCCCGCAGGCGTAGGGCAACTGCCGCAGCCGCCCGTGCAGGGCCAGACTGTACAAGGCGATGAACAGGGCGACGTCCGCGCGCAGCGCGGCACCCAGCGACCACTGCAGGACGAACACGGCGGCCACGGCGCCGAAAGCGACCGCGGGGCCGCGTCGGCGCCACAGCAGGGGCAGTACGAGCCCGGCCTGCAGCGCGAGCATTCCCGCCACCGGCAGCCGGGTGAAGGCGAGCCGGAACCGGCGGGGCCCATCGCCGTCGCCGCCACCTGCGTGCAGCAGGTCCGGCAGGCAGAACATCAGGAAGACCAACACCAGCACAGCGGTGTCCAGCACCCACGGATGTGCCCGGTCGGCCTGCCGCAACCGCTGGCTGGCCCGGGAGAGCCGGGCGACCAGCGGTCCCATCCCACCGATGTCTTCGGTGGGCACGGCGGCCTCGGGGGTCAGGGGGGTCACGGGGGTCACGTGTTCATGGTGCAGGGCGTCACACGTCGCTGCGCAGCAGCCGGAATGCTGCCCCGGCGAGGGCGAGTGCCGTCCAGCCGAGGAAGACCAGCAGGCCGACCCCGGGCGACAGGCTGGTGGCATCGCGGGTCAGGGCGAAGATCGACTCGCCTGCGTTGCTGGGCAGATAGGGGCTGATGTCGTCGCGCCAGGAGCTGGGCAGCAGAGAGACCAGGCCGGGAATCAGCATCAGCGTGGCGACGAGTACGGAGATGCCGCCGGCCACCGAGCGCAGCAGGGCGCCCAGGGCGGTACCGATCACGCCGACCAGGCCGAGGTAGAGACCGGCGCCGAGCAGGCTGCGTATGACGCCGGCATGCGAGAAGTCCATGGCGGCGGGTGTGCCGGAGACGATGCGGCTGCCGAAGAGGAAGGCGACGAACACGCCGAGCGTTCCGATGGCCAGCGCGACCAGGCCGAACACGGCTGCTTTAGACCACAGGACCGGGAGCCGGCGCGGCACCGCGGCCAGGGTGGAGCGGATCATGCCGGTCGAGTACTCGCCTGCGGTGACCAGCACGCCGAGGACGCCCAACGCCAGTTGGGCAAAGTTCGTTCCGAAGAGCGACAGGCTCACGGCGGTCGAACGGGCGAAGTCCCGGTCCATGTGGCCGGAGCCGATCCCGGACTTGTACCGGCTCGAGGCGATCAGCCCGAACGCGATCAGGAACAGCAGTCCCAGTCCTAGGGTGATCCAGGTTGACCGCAGGGACCAGAGCTTGGCCCATTCCGAGGCCAGCACGCGCCGCCCGGTCACCCGGTAGGCGGGGCGGGAGGGGGCGGCGGGAGGCGTGTCGGTGGAGGTGGCGGTGGCGGTGAGGGTGGTCATGCGGTCCTCTCAAGGGGCTCGACGGTCTCGGTGCCGGTTGTGGAGCCGTGGTACTCCACGGCATCCCTGGTCAGATCCATGAACGCCTGCTCCAGCGACACCTGGCGCGTGCTCAGTTCGAACAGCGCGATCCCGTGCTCGGCGGCCTTCAGACCGATCTCGCGTGCGGTCAGCCCGGTCACCTGTAGTTCCTCGGAACCGATGCGTCCGGTGATGTCGACGCCCGGTCCGGCCAGGACGTCCCGCAGCCGGGCCGGGTCCTGCGTGGCCACCTGCACGGTGTCGCCCCCCGCCTCATGGACCAGGTCCCGCACAGTTGTGTCGGCCAGCAACCGGCCGCGCCCCACGATGATGAGATGGTCCGCCACCAGTGCCACCTCGCTCATCAGGTGCGAGGAGACGAACACCGTGCGTCCCTCCTCGGCGAGCGACGTCAGCAGGTTGCGTATCCA
Source organism: Streptomyces sp. HUAS TT11 (assembly GCF_051553595.1). Classification (NCBI taxonomy): domain Bacteria; kingdom Bacillati; phylum Actinomycetota; class Actinomycetes; order Kitasatosporales; family Streptomycetaceae; genus Streptomyces; species Streptomyces sp. HUAS TT11. The sequence continues at coordinate 9,303,574 of NZ_CP196184.1, read as the reverse complement.
GAGCACGCCTTCGGGGTCCAGCCCGTTGACAGGTTCGTCCAGCATGACCGTCTGCGGGTCGCCCAGCATCGCCGCAGCGATGCCGAGTCGCTGGCCCATACCGAGGGAGAAGGCACCGGCCCGCTTCTTCGCCACGCTGCCGAGCCCGGCGAGTTCGATGACCTCGTCGACTCGGCGGCGCGGGATGCCGTGCGTCAGCGCCAATGCCCTGAGGTGGTTGTAGGCCGAGCGGCCCGGGTGAATCGACTTCGCCTCCAGAAGGGCGCCGACCTCCTGCAACGGTGCCCGGTGCCGGGTGTAGCGGTGACCGTTCACCGTGACGGAGCCGCTGGTAGGGGCGTCCAGCCCGACGACCATACGCATCGTCGTGGACTTGCCCGCTCCGTTGGGCCCCAGGAAGCCGGTCACCGTGCCCGGCTTCACAACGAAGTCCAGGCCGTCAACGGCCGTCTTTTCCCCGTACCTCTTGGTCAGCTGCTGCGCGTCGATCATGGGCGCTCTTTCTCTCGGGCTCGGCGTCCGTCGGATCCGACGCCTCACCCGCAACGCTAAGTCCCCGATGGTCCCGACTCGGTGGTACCGGAGGCTGAAACGGCCCGCGCACGTGGTACCGCGGTACTACGCGACTCCGAGTGCGCTCGGCGGTGAGTGTGCCCCGGGGGAATGCCCACGCATATCACCAGCGCAACCATCTGGACCAGGGGTTTTGCCGAGGCGTTCAGGTGGTCCGTGCGGTTTTGAAATTCCTGCTCCAGAAGCCTCAAAGCAATGGCAAACGCGTCCAGGGCCCAAGAGTTCACCATGTCATCGTGCGATCATGACTACAGAGCACCTCCTCGACGACCGGCCCCTGGCCCCCATACGGCAGATGACGAACAAGGTGCCGGAGGCGACCCTCTACTTCTGGATCATCAAGGTGCTCACCACCGGGATGGGCGAGACCGCGTCGGACCTGCTGGCCCGGGTGCTCGGCCCGGTGCCAGCGGTCGCGCTCGGTGGTCTGGCCCTGGCGGCTTCTTTGACGGTGCAGTTCGCTGTCCGCCAGTACGTCGCCTGGGTGTACTGGACCGCCGTCGTCATGGTCAGCGTGTTCGGCACGATGGCGGCCGACGTCCTGCACGTCGGCCTCGGCATCCCTTACACGGTGTCCACACCGCTCTTCCTCACGGCCCTGGCCGCCGTGTTCGCCCTCTGGTACGCCGCGGAGCGGACGCTGTCCATCCACGGCATCCGGACCCGCCGTCGCGAGACCTTCTACTGGGCGGCGGTGCTCGCCACCTTCGCCCTCGGCACCGCAGCCGGCGACCTGACCGCCACCGTCGGCTTCGGCTACCTCGGCTCGGTCGTCCTCTTCGCCGCCGCGATCTGCGTGCCCGCGCTCGCCCACCGCTTCGCCACCTTGAACGCCGTAGCCGCATTCTGGACGGCCTACGTCATCACCCGTCCCCTCGGCGCCTCCCTCGCCGACTGGATGGCGCTCGGGCACACCCGTGGCGGGCTCGGGCTGGGGCTGGGGCCGGTCACCCTCGCCTGGACGGTCGCCATCGTATGCTTCGTCGGGTATCTGGCCACCTCGCGCCGTGACACGCCCAGCGGTGAGGCGAACTGACGGACGGGACCGGACGCCACCGGTTCCAATCGGTAGCCGCGTCCCTTCCAGCGGTTGTTCGGCGGCAGCCGACAGAAACGGCCGGATGCCCCGGCCACCTGAGCGAGACGGCGGCGCAGACCGACCATGTCACGTCCGAGACGTACTCGCAGGGCCGGAAACGATCCTCGTCCCACGCCTCCGCCCAAGGTGACGGGCGAGTCCACTGCCCGGGTGCCGGGGCTGGTGTGCCTGCCGGGCACCATCCGGCACTGTTACGTTGACCGCGAAGGGCGTGCCTGGTGCTCCCGAAGCCAGTTCCGCACCCGCCCGACCGAGCCCTTGGCGACGCGGGGCGAAGGTGCGCTCCCTGTTGGGCAGCGATGGTGACGGGGACGTAATCCAAGTTGGCCGTACCAGGCGCGTGACACGTCCGGGGAGGACATGTGAAGGCCGCCCGCACTGTGTCCGCACCGCCGGACGGACCTGTCTGGCGCCTGTCGCCGTGTCGGTTCGTGGTGGTGTTCGGGGCGGTCAGCCTGCTCATGGACTATGTCTACGAGGGCGCCCGCTCGATCACCGGCCCTGCTAGGGGGCCGCTAGGGGTTCCGCTAGGGGGTGTCCGGCCGGACGTTCCTGGGGCGCTGAAGCCGTTACGGATCTCACGCACTAGCAGGACACTGACCAGGGAGAATGGAGAACTCTCGCTGGAGTACCTAGGGTCAGCGTGTGGCTTTTATCGTGGTGTGCGAGGATGACGCGGCGGTCCGTGACGTACTCAAGCGCGCACTCGAGCACGACGGCCACAGGGTCGGAGTAGCTTCCACTGCGGACAGCCTGCTGCGGAACCTTGATCCGGTCCCTGACCTGGTCGTGCTGGATCTAGGACTCCCGGACGCTGACGGTCGCGATGTCTGCTTGGCGCTGCGGGCACGTGGCGTTGATGCCCCGGTGCTGATGCTCACCGCTCTGGACGGCATGCATCACAAGGTGGGCGGCTTCGAGGCGGGAGCCGACGACTACATGACGAAGCCGTTCGACATCCCGGAGTTGCTGGTGAGGGTCCGCGCCCTGCTACGCAGAACCACCGCGACGCCCCCACCAAGGGGCATCGTTCTCGATCCGGCGAAACATGTCGTGATCTACGGTTCGGCAAGCGAGAGCCTGACACCGACCGAGTTTCGGCTGTTGGGCAGGCTTATCGCCTCACAGGGCGACGCTGTACGCCGCCACGCCCTCGTCGCTGCCGGCTGGCCGCATGGCGCGCAGGTCAGCGACAACACCCTCGACTCCTTCGTTCGCCGGCTACGGACCAAACTCGGTGGGCTGGGCGTGGCCGATCGCCTGGCGACGGTCCGTGGGGTGGGCTATCGATGGGAGTGACGGGCTTCCGCGGGAGAGTCGTCGCGCTTGCGGTTCTGATCGCAACAACGGTGGCCGCAGTGCTGGTGGTGGTTTCGCACGTATTGCTGAGCCAGGTGACCGACGCCGACGCGAACGCTCTGGCGCATACACGTGCAGAGGCGGTGGCGGCGAACGCAACCGTACGCCGTGGCCACGTCGTGCTGATCGAGAGCGGCAACGAAGCGCTGGACACGGTCTCGTGGGTGTACGCCGACGGGCACCTCATTGACGGGATCGTGCCGGGCAGCCTCCTTGACCGCGTCGAGGCGCTTGCCGACTCCGGGCAGTCCCAAACCACCACGACCGGCAGATACCTGCTGTATGCCCAGCCGATCCGGCTCGAAGGCCACCACGTCGTGACGGTCGTCAGGGTGGATCTGACGCCGTACGAGACGTCAGAGCAGCGCAGCCTGACGATGTCGCTCATCTTGGGTGGCGTCACGATCTTGCTCGCAGGCGTCGTCGCACACCTCGTGGTGGGTCGTGCGTTGCGGGTGGTCCACGACATGGCCGCTCTCGCCGACGACTGGGGCGATCACGAACCCGGGCGCCGATTCAACCTCGGCGTTCCTCGCGATGAATTCGGGGAGCTCGGGCGAACTCTCGATCGCCTGCTTGACCGCATAGACAACGCGCTCGCGGACGAGCGCCGACTCACCGATGAGATCGCCCACGAGTTGCGGACGCCCTTGACAGCCCTGCGGGGCGAGGCACAGTTGGCGCAACTCTCCGATCACCATCTTGCACCAGAGTCTGTTCTGACCGAGGTCGACCGTCTGACCAAGGCGATCACGACGATTCTGAGTGCCGCCCGCACACGGATCGACGGCGGTACCCGCTGCGATCTCAGAGCGGCGGCGCGACAGGCGATCGCCGGTCGCTCCATCGAGCTCGCCGTCCCGACCAATGTCGACGTCGCCGTGGCAGCCGAACTCGTCGTGGCTGTGTTGTCACCCCTGCTGGAGAACGGCCTGCGCCATGCGAGCTCGCGCGTTTGGGTCACGGCGCGCATCCAGCCCCAGGGCGTCGTGATCGATGTCCTCGACGATGGCCCGGGGTTCGATCCGGCGGAGGTTGATCGGGTCTTCGAAGCCGGCGTGACCAGCGGCGACGGGCACGGGTTGGGACTGGCCGTGGTAAGGCGTCTCGCCGCGTCCGCAGGAGTCGCAGTCCGGGCGGTCGCGGATGGTCACGGCCGCGTCGAAGTGACCTTCCCCACACCCCAGGTGGCTGTGTAGTCAGGTTGTGTGCAGGTTGGCCGAGTCAACCTCGTCGCATGACGATGATGAGCGAAGCCCGCACACGCCGCAGTGGGCGGCTGATGCTGAACAAGGTTCCCGAGGTCACCATCTGGTTCTGGGTGATCAAGATCCTGTGCACGACCGTCGGTGAGAGTTTCGCCGACTGGATCAACATGAAGCTGGGCGTCGGCCTGGTGAACACGGCATGGATCTTCACCGCGGTGTTCGTGGTGGTTCTGGGTGCCCAGCTGCGGCTGAAGCGGTACGTCCCTTTCCCGTACTGGCTGACCGTGGTCGTTGTCAGTGTCACGGGCACGCTGTACACCGACATCCTGACCGACCAGCTCAACGTGCCGCTGTGGATCAGCTCCGCGGTGTTCTCGGTCCTGCTCGCCGTGGTCTTCGGCGTGTGGTGGCTGCGCGAGCGCACCCTCTCGATCCACTCGGTCACGACGCTGCCGCGTGAGTCGTTCTACTGGCTCGCCGTTCTCGTCACCTTCGCGCTCGGCACCGCGACCGGCGACTGGACCCTCGAGCTCACGGGCTGGAGCCCGGGAGTCTCGGTCCTGCTGCCGCTCGGCCTCATCTCGGCGATCACGCTGCTGTGGAAGTTCGGCGCGAACCCGGTGCTCTCCTTCTGGCTCGCCTACATCCTGACCCGCCCGCTCGGTGCCAACATCGGCGACTGGCTCGCCTCCCCGAAGGTCGCTCAGCCGGGCGAGCCGAGCGGCCTTGCGCTGGGCACCTTCACCACCAGCCTGATCTTCCTCGGCCTGATTCTGGTGACTGTCATCTACCTGACGGTGACGCGCTCCGACGTGACCGAGACCTACGACGCTACGCACACCCCGCAGGTCACCGCCAACCCGCACAGGGAGCGCATCGCGCTGGCGGGCTTCGGCCTCCTCGCCGTCGCCACCGGGGGCCTGCTGGTCTGGGCGCACAGCCAGCCGCACGTCGGCCCGGCGCCGGAGACCGACGCCACCTCCACCGTGCACCTCGCCCCCGGCCAGGCCGTGAAGAAGTTCCCGCCCGCGAAGGTCGACGCACTGAAGGCACTCGCATCGACCTCGCTCAAGGACGCACGGTCGGGGAACGCGACCGGGGCCCACGCCGCCGCCCAGTCGCTGCGAGACCTCTGGGATGCCGACCAAGCCTCGTTGCAGCCGCTGGACAACACCGGCTGGACGTTCATCGACGCCCAGATGGACCAGGTCCTGAAGACCTTCGGCATCGACCACCCGAACCCGCCGATGTCGCCGGCCCAGCAGGAGGCCGAACTCAACACCCTCCTCACAGAAATGCGCTGACAGACCTGACCGTCGCCGGGATCGCGTCGCCGTCGGCGCGCTGCAACCCTCGGCGACGAGGCACGGCGAGCGGTCGCCGGCCTTGACGGGCCCGCCCCTCGAGGCCGGTATCGCGCCGAGCGGTGCGATACCGGCCCGTCAGACCGTATTCACTCAGACGCGGCGGCGGGTGTTCACGGTCAGACCGACCCCGGCCATACAGCGGGCCGCATCGTCGTTGGCACGCGGGCGCTGCGTGGGCGGCAGCCGGAGCCGTCTTCAGCGCCGGGCCGTGTGATCGCTGCTTCCCGGCTTCCGCGTGCGAGCAAGGTTGCATCTGTGTCGTCACCAGCTCCCGGCACGAGCCGACCGGGGAGGAGGAACAGCGGGCCCTGTGGTGTGTACCGGCTGTGTGCGGGGCCGGGCGCGCTCCCCCAACCTGGGAGACACAGCCCGCTGCGCCGTAGTACGGCCCGGACGGCCATCAACCCGCCACCGAAGTCGCACCTCACCGTGATCGCACTCGTCGCGAACACGCACGACGATGCCTTCACCACGCTGAACGTGAACTGCCGCCTCGGCGGTCGTCGATCGGTCGACTTGCTCCCACGGCCCCTTCCAGCCGGTAGCCGTGCCCGCGCACGGTGGTGATCCGGGGCAGGCGACACGGACGGGTGAGCGCGTCAGCGGCCTGGGGCAGGCGGCGTCGCGGGCCGGCCATGGTGACGTCGAGAGTCTTGGTGGAGCCGAACCAGTTCTCGTCCCGCACGTCGGCCATCAGAGTCTCGCGCGAGACCGCCTCGCCCGGATGCTGGCACAGAAGGGCGAGTAGGTCGAACTCCTTGAGGCGCAGGGGGACTTCGATGCTGTGGAGTGTGCATCGGCGTGCGGCGGGGTCGATCACGAGGTCGCCCAGCCGGATCGGGCCGAGCACGGGCGAGGAACCGGTGTGGCGGCGCAAATGGGCGCAGAGGCGGGCGGGCATCTGTGGGCGGGAACAGCGACCGCACAGGCCGCACTGCCCCGCAGCGTCCTACGGAGCACGCTCCTCGGTGATCACAGCCGTGCTGCCCCGCACCGCGCACACCACCGCAACTTCCGCTCTCGTACGCGCAGGAACACGCTGCTCTGCCCACTTCTTCAAGCGGGCCCGATCCATCTCGGAGATCTTCACCTATCCCACCGTACAGATAGAAATCGGGGGGCCATCGCACTGTCGCCTCCATCCCCGGCCTGCTGAGCCGCACCCGTTCTAACGAACGACGGCACGCCACCCGGACAACCAGCGGGTCGCGTCGTCCTCGCCTGGATCCGCCGTTCTCACCCGTGATGGTGTGGCCCGAGCTTGCCGGTGGGTGATGATGCGTGGTGAAGTCGGGTCGTGGGCGCGTGCGGTGACGACCGCCCGGACGGCGATGGGGCGGGAGACAGTGGTACGGGTCGTTGTTCGAGAACCTGGCGCAGGCGCGATGAGCGCGCCGCCGCTGGCGGTGCCCGAGGCGACGGGTTGGGCACGGGAGCACCTCGACGGGGGCTGGGCAGCAGTGTTCCTGCCCGGAGAGCCGGCCCGCTTTGGGCGGCTGCTGCTCTGGCAGCCCACCGGGGTGACCGGCAGCGGAGGCATTGCGCCCTCGGGCGTGAAGACTGAGTCTGTGGAGCTGGTGCTACCGCACGGTCGTTCGGTCCGGCGGCGCCAGGTGGAGGGTTTCGCGCTTCCTGTTGCTGTCGCGGTTGCTGCCCTGGCCGGTTCGCGGCCGCCGCATCCGTCCGCTGCCGCCTGGCAGACGGTGGGCCAGTTCGCGCTGCGGCTGCTCGCCGACGGCCGGCTTTACCCGGCCCTTACCCCTGCCGGTTACGACAGCTGGCGGCTGGGTCCCTTCACTGTGGCCCAGCGCCAGACGCTGGACGTCCTCGCCGCCGCGTTCCCACCTCATGCCCACTGCCTGCCCGAGCCGGGCCCGGCTCCACTGCGGATCACTGAACCGGCCGCGCTGGTACGTCAGTTCTGCGATGCGGTCGCCGACGAGCTGGTCCGTACCCCGGCCGCACCGCTGGCCATGGGAGCGCTGCCGTACGCCTGGCGGGAGACACGAGCGGTGCCCGCTCTGCGCGACTGGGCCGAGGAGACTGCCGCCGCGCTCACCGCCGACGTAAGCATCTCGCTGCGCGTGGAGGTACCCGAGGGACGCAGGCGGCAGTTCCGGGCCGTCCTGCAGCTGCACACCGCGGCCGATCCGGCGCTCGTCGTCGAGGCCGCCCGGCTGTGGAGCGAGACGGCCGAGGCGGAGCGGCTGCTCGGACCGCGTGCCGAGACCGAGACGCTGCTCGCACTGCGCCGCGGCGCCCGCGTCTGGCCACCACTGGAACGGCTACTCAAAGACGCGGCGCCGGAGCAGCTGCGGCTGACCGACGACGAGGCGTTCGAGCTGCTGGGTGATGCTACCGACGCGCTGCGCGGGGCCGGTATCGACGTGCACTGGCCGCGCGAACTGGTCAAGGCGCTCACTGCGACCGCGGAGATTGGGCAGCGCACCGCCCCCGGCTCCAGCGCGGGCGGCCTCCTTGATACCGATGCCCTCCTGGACTTCCGCTGGCAGGTCTCGCTCGGCGGCGAGCCGCTGACCGAGGCCGAGATGGACGCCCTCGCCGAGGCGCGCCGCCCCCTTGTCCGGCTGCGTGATCAGTGGGTGGTTGCCGACCCGAAGCTGGTGGCCCGTGCCAGACGCCGTCGGATGGATTCGCTCACGCCCATGGAGGCATTGGCCGCAGCGCTGACCGGCGAGGCGGAGAGGGACGGGGAGACGTTCGCCTGCGAGGCAGTCGGTGCGCTCGGCGCTCTGGTCGCTCGTATCCGCGATCCCGAATCCCGCACTGCTGCCCCGCAACCGGCCGCTTTGACGGCCACGTTGCGCGACTACCAGAAGCGGGGTCTGGCCTGGCTGGCCGAGATGTGCGAACTAGGTCTCGGCGGCTGCCTCGCCGACGACATGGGCCTGGGCAAGACCATCACCCTGCTCGCCCTGCACCTGCACCGCCAGACCGGCCCCGCCACCGCGGGCCCCACCCTGGTTGTCTGCCCCGCCTCTTTGCTCGGCAACTGGCAGCGCGAGGCGGCCCGTTTCGCGCCGTCCACTCCTGTCCGCCGCTACCACGGCGGCGACCGCCACCTCAAGGACCTGGCCGACGACGAGATCATCCTGGTCACCTACGGCGTGCTGCGCCGCGACCGCGACGTCCTCGCCGAAACCGCCTGGTCGCTGGTGGCTGCCGATGAGGCCCAGCACGTCAAGAACCCCTACGCCGTCACCGCTCGCGAACTGCGTGCCCTGCCCGCCCGCGCCCGCGTCGCGCTGACCGGCACCCCCGTGGAGAACAACCTCTCCGAGCTGTGGGCACTCCTGGATTGGTCCACCCCGGGGCTCCTCGGTTCGCTCACCGCCTTCCGCGACCGCCACGCCCGCGCGATCGAATCAGGTGGGGACCCCGAGGCCGCCGAGCGCCTCTCCCGGCTCGTACGCCCCTTCCTGCTACGTCGCAAGAAGTCCGACCCCGGCATCGCACCCGAACTCCCCGCCAAGACGGAGACCGACCGCGTCGTGCCGCTGACAGCCGAGCAGACTAGCCTGTACGAAGCAGTGGTCCGCGAAACCATGGCGAAGATCCAGCAGTCCGAGGGCATCGCCCGGCGCGGCCTGGTGCTGGAACTGCTCACCGCGCTGAAGCAGATCTGTAACCACCCCGCCCAGTACCTGCGCCAGTCCACGCCACTGACCGGCCGCTCCGGCAAACTCGACCTGCTCGACGAACTGCTCGACACCATCACCGCCGAGGACGAATCGGTGCTGGTCTTCACCCAGTACAAGCAGATGGCGGCCCTCTTGGAGAAGCACCTCGCCGAACGCGGAATCCCCACCATCTTCCTGCACGGCGGCACCCCCGTCGTCCGGCGCGAGGACATGGTAGAACGCTTCCAGCGCGGTGAAGTGCCGGTGTTCCTGCTGTCGTTGAAGGCCGCGGGCACCGGACTCAACCTCACCCGCGCCACCCATGTCGTGCACTACGACCGTTGGTGGAACCCCGCCGTCGAGGACCAGGCAACCGACCGCGCCTACCGTATCGGCCAGGACAAGCCCGTCCAGGTCCACAAACTCCTCGCGGAGGGAACCGTGGAGGACAAGATCGCGCAGCTCCTCGCTGCCAAGCGCGCTCTCGCCGACGCTGTCGTCGGCTCCGGCGAGGCCGCGCTGACCGAACTGTCCGACGCCGACCTCGCCGAACTCGTTGCCCTGGGCAGGCAGTCATGAGCCCGGCAGCCCACCGTGGACGGGTGCGCGGCAAGCGCGCCTTCGCCGCCACCTGGTGGGGCCAGGCATGGGTGGCGGCCCTGGAGGATTCCACCCTGGACGCCGGGCGTCTCTCACGCGGACGCACCTACGCCCGCAAGGGCATGGTCGGCCGGATCATCATCGCCCCGGGCCAGGTCAAAGCCCCCGTCCAGGGCAGCCGTCCCCGCCCCTACCGCTCCGCCGTCCACTTGCCCGTCCTCACCCTCCGCCAGTGGGACACCCTGCTCGACACCATCGCCGCCCGCGCCGGACATCTCGCAGCCCTCCTCGACGGCGAGATGCCCACCGACCTCGTCGACGACGCCCACCAGGCCGACGTCCCCCTCCTCCCACAGCCCACCGAGCTCGACCCCGAATGTTCCTGCCCCGACTGGGGATACCCCTGCAAACACGCCGCCGCGCTGTGCTACGCCATCGCCGCTACCATCGACGACGATCCGTTCGTACTCTTCGCACTGCGGGGTCGGGGACGGGAAGAAGTCTTCGCCCAGCTGCGCGCACGCCGCACGGCGGGCCGTGCGGCGGACACCCCGCCCGCTCCGGCCGGCATCCCCGCCGCCAGCGCATACACCGCCTGGGCTGCCCTGGCTGAGCACACCCCCGCACTGCCCGACCTCCCCGAACCGTCCCCCCACGCCGCCGCACTACCCGTCGCCCCGCCGCCGGGCAGCGGCCTGGCCGCCACGGACCTCGAACACCTCATGACTGACGCCGCCACACGCGCCGCCCGGCTACTGGCCGGCGACACCACCAGCCTGCATCTGACCCAACAGCAGGACGTGGTCCGCATCGCCGCAAGTGCTCCCGGACCCGAGTGGTTCCACCACCTGATCCAGAGCACAGGCACCAAACCGACCGCGCTCGCCCGACTTGCCCGCGCATGGCGCCACGGCGGCCCCACCGGCATCACCGTCGCCGAACAGCCCCACACCCCCGACCCGGCGATGATGACGACCGCCCGTGCCACCCTGACTACGGCCCTCACCGAGATGACCAACGCGTCCATCCCCCTCAGGGTCTGGCGCAACCGCCTCACCCTCGCCGACCACGGCATCCAACTGCGCCTCGGACCCGACGCCCGCTGGTACCCCTACCTCCGGGACGACCACGGCGAATGGTGGCCCGCGGCACCAGCCGACACCGACCCCGTCGCGGCATTCACCACGGTCTGGCGCCCAGCCGGGGCATAGCCCACAAGAATCGCCTGCGGCAGTCTCCTCATCGGCACCGATCGGCTCGGCGGAAGGCACCCGTTCGTGTCCGCCCACACGTTCGCATCTGCGCGCGGCACATCATTGCCCGCACCCCACGCAGCTGCCGCCTCCACGCACGCAGCGCCGGGCCCAGCTGGAGTCCCGCCCAGCGAACTGTTACCGATCGTGTGCAGTGAGTGATTGGACGGAGGAGTGGAGGAAGTCCCACGTCACCCGCTCGCCTTCTCAGCGCCAACGTGCACGGACACCGACACAGCCCAACTCACTCGTACGAATCAACATCTAGCGCTGGTGGCTTGCTCTCGCCGTCAGCGGCGCAGGGCCCACGGGTCATCGCAATCCTCAGGATCGGGCTGGCCGGGGTGAAGCATCTTTCGGACGCAGTGCCGCAGTCCCGTTTCGCCGGACCGCCGGCAGCGGCCATCCGGGGCAGGGCTTCCATGGCCTGGGCGCGCTCGTTAGTGGCGAGGTCGTCGACAGCGGCGCGCAGGTCTTCGGGGACGGGTTGGTCGGTAAGGCAGAGCCAGCCGATCGCGGCAGCCAGCCGGACCTCGGGCGCTTGTGTGCGGTCCCGCCATCGCTCTCGCATCCAGGCGATGGTCGGCGAGTGGGGATGGGTGCGGGTGGCTTCGGCGGTGGCGAGGACCAAAGCAGCGCTGCCGATCGGGTCCTGCTCGGCGGCGAGTCGGGCACGAAAGGAGGAACGGACCTCGCAGTCGTGGTCTGCAGCGGTGGCCAGTGTGTAGGTGGCGTCGATGCGTATCGATGGGTCGGGGTCGCCGACGGCCAGCGTTCGTTAGCCTTTCCGCCCCCAGCCCGGGAGGGTGCTTGAGCGCTTGACCTCCTCGTACTGCCTACTGTGAGGTACTACCACGGGAATGCCCAGGTCGACGGTTTGGGGCACGTAGGCCAGCCGCTCCGCTTCGACCTGCTTCTGCCGAAGCAGCCTCAAGGTCAGATCGATGCCCTCAATCTCGCCGAGCCAGCCTTCAGCGTCGATACGGGCCCGGCGTGCGATCAGATCGGTCTCGATCTCCTCCAGGCGGAAGGCCATCTGCGGGTTGACACGCAGGACCGGGCAGCGGATGCAGGCGTGTTCGTGGCGGCAGTCGCTGGCGTACGGCCGGCTGGCTTTGTCCACGAGATTGGACAGCAGTTGTTCACGAAAGTGGACAGCACCCTGAGCGGTGGCTGTTCGATTCACGAGCTGCGTCCAGGGGGCGGAGATGCCTTGGAACGCCTCACGCAGTACCGGTCAAGGGCGTGTCGATTGGACCACTCGGCCGGGCTTCTTCGGTCCGTGGTGTGCGGTGTCCGCGTCCGGTGGGCACTGCGCCGGTGACGACGTCGTGTACTGGGCGGCGAGGCCGATCAACTCGTCGAGGCGTTCGCGTGCCCTGGTCAGGTCGTGGATCCGCGCCTGGATGCGGTCGCGCTCGTCTGTGAGCCGTTGCGTCATCTCCGGGGTTGCGACCAGGGTGTCCATGAACGGCAGGATGTGCAGGATCGCCTTGCTGGGCAGCCCGGCCGAGTAGAGGAGCTGGATGAACTTCACCCGCTCGACGTCGGACTCGGAATACTCCCGCTGGTCCCCGGGGCCGCGTGCGGCGACGACGAGTCCTTGCTCCTCGTAGTAGCGCAGGGCGCGAACGCTGACCCCCGCGCGTGCGGCGACCTTGCCGATGCGCATCGTGCCTCCTGGCCGGCCCGGACTTGAACCTCACGCTGACGTGAGGTTCTAGCGTACACCCATGAACATCAACGGAGCCACGGCGCTCGTCACCGGAGCCAATCGCGGCATCGGCCGCCATCTTGCAGCCCAGCTCGTCAAGCGGGGTGCGAGGGTCTACGCGACCGCGCGTCGGCCGGAATCCATCGACCTCGAGGGTGTGGAGATCCTCGGACTCGACATCACCGACCCCGAGGCCGTCGCAGCAGCCGCCCGGACAGCCGGAGACGTCGACCTGCTCGTCAACAATGCCGGCATCGGAGGTAAAGCCCTACTCGGCGACCTCGACGCTGTCCGGAACACGATGGAGGTCAACTTCTGGGGAACATTGTCCATGGTCCGCGCCTTTGCCCCGGTCCTTGCAAGGAACGGCGGAGGCGCCATCCTGAACATCGCCTCCTCGGCATCCTGGTTCGTCTTCCCCGGCAGCAGTGCCTACGCGGTGTCCAAGGCCGCCGTGTGGAGCATGAGCAACGCACTGCGTCAGGAGCTGGCCGGGCAGGGGACCCTCGTCACCTCGGTACACCTCGGGGCGGCCGACACCGACATGATGAAGGGCTACGACGTACCCAAGATGGCCCCGGCCGACGTCGCGCACGCCGCCCTTGACGGTGTCGAGGCCGACGCGTTCGAGGTCGTTGTCGACGAGTTCACCGCAATGGTCAAGGCTTCGCTGAGCAGGGACCCGAGCGAGTTCGAGAGCCAGTTCCTGCAGTTCCTCAACCCTTGAGCCTCGCCCGCAGCGCCTGTCTTTCACCCCCGCCGAAGCTTCTCGCCAGAGAGCCCTCAAGGCGTAGGCGGTCGGACCCGAACGTCCTCTTCCTACGTCAGGCAATCACCCGGCGCTGGAGGGGAACGATGCACCGCCCGGCCTCCAGACGGTACCCACCGATACTGCGGGATGTTCGAATCAGGTACGCGTCAGAGTGCTGCCCGATGTGTTGGACAACTGCTGTCCAATCTCGTGGACAAAGCCAGCCGGCCGCAGTCGCCGAGCTCGACCTTGCGGGTGTCGAAGTGCTGCTCGAACTCGCTCCACTCGGTGCTGGTCGGGGCCCGGTATTCGCCGTCGGGCCGCAGGCGGCGCCGGTTGTCGAGGAACTGCTGGTAGTGCCGGACCACCTCATCGTTGAACACCGCGACGTACCCGGAGGCGGTCTGAAGGCTGAGGTGTCCCAGCAGCGCGGCCCTCGGTCAAGCCACTGATGCCCGCACGGCAAAGGAACGCGCGAAGATCGTGCAAGCTGTAGACCGTGCCGAGGATGCGTCCGTCCACCCGCACCCGTCGGCCACCGTGGCGGTCGGCGGGTAGACGATCACGCGACGCCTGGCCATAGCTCCAGCCTGCCCGCGTGCACCAGATTCGCACCCCTGTTCCGCGCCACCCGCATGGCCGCCTCGGCTCGCAACCCAAAACACTGCTGGGCCACAATAGTGCCGACCCCGCGCCCTGGCGTCTCCTCGTCTCAGGTCGCAGGAAGTCGAGGCCGAGCACGCCTCCCAGCCTTGGTCCCGCCACATCGTAAGGCGTGGGCGGCGCGCTCGCCGGGCCGAGATGCGCGGGCACGTCGACAGCGTCACGCTTGATTTAGCGGAAAGTGCCCCAGGACGGTCGAGGCTCCCAGGTCAGCCTCTCCGTCTTGGGGTGCCGCGGCGGGCTCACATTGCCCGTGCCGACAAAATACGTGTTGCGCCGACGTAGCCCGCTGGCTGCTGATGCCCATGGCTGTCGCCTGCCAGCTACGCCCTCGATGCAGCGCAACGCAGCGCCCCCCGTACCACCACTCACACGGGGGGCGTCTCGCGATGGCGCACGTTCAATCCAGGACTCCCAGCGCTGTGTGTGGTCGGCAGTGTGTGCACGCCGGCACCTGCTGCCGCAGCGCGTCGACTGCCTGCGCTCGCGAGACACCCAGGCACCGACTGCTCTTCCGCACGGCCCAGCAGTCGCCCATGTGCACGACGACCAAGTTCGTCATCTGCAGGCCGCGCGCGACTACCCGCTCAGGTGGGGCCGGCCGCATCTCCTGGTTGATTCAGGACGGCCAGATCTGGAACTCGCGGCTGAAGGAGCCTGGACTCGTGCGCAAGCCCACCAACACCGCCCACGTCTTGGCCGCGCTGCGTGCGCCACCCGACCCGGTTGGAGCTGGTCACCGAGGCCCTCCGTGCCGTGCTGGCGGACGCCAGGAAGTCGGCGTCGGCACCGATCTCCGGGACACCCACGGCCTGCGCCATCAGCTCACACAGCAGGGTCTCGGCCAGGCTGCGGTTATCCAACCGGCATGTCAACAGGGGGTTCGGGCTGCGTGGCCCGGTCGAGCTTCCTATGGGGGTGAGCGGCAGTTCGGGTACGACGACGAACACCGCGTCCCCTGGGACGACGCATCTCCCGCCCAGGATCCGCACGCGAGCTCCTGTGCTGAAACGCAGTTATCGGCCTTCAACCAAGAGCGGCGCTGCGTGCGCTATTCCATCGCCGCCTCCAGCTCCATGTTCCCGGCGCAGTCCATGAACCAGTGCGCGCGGAAGTCCACCGGCATCGGGATCGGATGCTGCGGGTCAGTGAGGTGACGGAACAGGTACTCCGTGGCCGTGCAATCGAATCGCTGCCCTGCCTCCGGTCCGGCTTCGGTGACGTAGACGGGCCACCGGTCGGGGTCGGGGCCCTCGGTGACCCAGTGGAACGACTGCTCGTGCTCGTTGCCCATCCAGGGCACCAGCCCGCCGGGGGCCGGGAACGGAGGATGCGGCTCCCAAGGGGCCTGGCCCAGTCTCGCCGCCAACTCGGTGGTCTTGATCAGCTCGTCTGGCATGAACGCGTAGTGGAAACCGTCGAACATGCCATTGCCGAAAGTCTCGATGAGCGCCTTGTAGTCGCTCGGCAGTGCCGTCTCCAGGCGGGACTCGACTGCCGCCCAGTCGACCTGACTCGCACTCCTCGGCACCCAGCCGGTCACGGCCATGAGCCTTTCCAGCCACGAGGTCTCCGCGGGCAACTGCTCTGCGACTGGCGTGCTGCGCAGGGCGATCATCAGGGCGGGTCCAGCGTCCTTGCCTTGACCGGTCCGGCCGAAGGCGACCCACCGGCTACTGAACGGCCAGGCATACCTCCAGTCGACCTGCCCAGACAAGGGCAGCGGTGGCAGTCGGTCGGCGCCGGCGGACGGCTCGCCGTACCGGTCAGAAAGCGTCTCGACGAGGTTTCCCAGGTCCGCGCAAGCGGAGACGGGAATGCAGACATGGCCGGGCTCATGCCCGTACTCACGGCAGGTTAGGTCACGGAGGTCCGGCCACAAGATCTCGGCCACGGTGGTCAGAAGCTGTTCGTCGTCCATGCCCGCGAGTCAAGCACTCGCCGCCGACAGCAGAGTTCACAGAGGTAGCCTCTACAGTCACGGCACGGCCACCGAAGACGAGCCCCCAAGTCAGCCCGACATCGCCGCCATGCTCACCGACCAGACGAGCGCGTTCAAGCCAGCACGCGAGGCCATCGCCGCCGGCGCCGAGGTACGGGTTGGGGCAGCCGCCACTACGCGCGTGAGCCCGAGGCGCCCAGGCGTGCGTGGCAATTCGGTGTTTACAGACGTGGATGGCTTTCAGGCCGGCTGGGCAGGTGCAGGCGGCCCGGGCGGTGCGGTAGGTGGTCGAGCCGTCGAATCTGACGGCGAGGAACACGAGGTTCTTGCTGGTCTTACGGAGCACGACCATGCCGCCCTGTTCGAGGAGTTCGATGGCTGCTTCCACCAAGTGCAGCTTGTACTGGGCCAGCTCGGGGGCCCGGGTGGCGCGGCAGATCATCCGCCGACACTTGGGGCCGTAACCGTCCGGGCTGGGGACGTGCAGCCGCCGTCCGCACCTTGTGCACCGGGCGGGCTCGGTGGCGGTGACCTTGGTGGTGCGCCTGGCGGGCTCCTTGGGGGGTGGTGAGTAGTACTACTTCCACTCTTTACCTGATCGCTTTGCCCTAACCCAGTTAGCCATTCTGAATAGGCAAAGGGATTTCTAAGAAAGCCGCAGGTCACAAGCCTGCGGTTTTCAGACGGCGATGTCGGGGATGACGCGGTCGACGGTGACGATGTCCCACATGGCCTTGCCGAGGTCGAGGCTCATCGTCCACGGCTCGCGATAGGTGGCCCGCTTGTCCAGGACGGTGACGCCTTCGAGCTGCGCCCACCATGCGGCGTCCTGGCCGGGGTCGCTGGTGACGCCGGTGTCGAGGACAGCGAGGCAGGCGCCGAAGGCGCGGAGAATGTCGCCCTTGGTGACGAGGGTGCGCGGGATCTCCATCGTGATCCGGCGGGTTCGGCCACCAGTCAGCTCCTCGGCGGCGGCCGGGTCCGCGTGCGTCAAGTAGTCGAGGTCTTCCAGGTCGGTCAGGGCCCGGCACCAGTCCAGGTCGTCGGGGTCGGGTCGGTCGGCGACCCAGGCGGCGCCTGGGTGGCGGCCTGGGTGGCAGTCGCCTTGGCGGAGGCGATGCGGGCGGCGTCGACCAACTGGCAGGCGCGGGCGGGGAAGGTGGTGCCGTCGTCCATCGCCAGCGAGGTGATCATCGTGGCCGGGTTGTCGGTGGCGGACTCGACGGTGCGCACGACGCCGTCGGGGCAGATCTGGCACCGCCCGGGCAGGTAGCCGGGCGCCGGCTCGGCCAGTTCGTAGCTGTAGGTGTGGGCGATCCGCTCGGCGGTCTCCACGCTGGCGGCCCACTTTCCGCACGAGTACTCGCGCGGCGGGCGGCGCAGGATCATCACGGGGCGGAAGGCGCCGGTGGCTTCGGTGACGGCGACGGACAGGCCGTTCATGCGGAGTGGAGAAAAAACGGTAGGTCCCGTGAACTTTTCCGAATGGATCTGCAACTTACTGATCTGGGCACGGTGTGTGCCGTTGCCTTCAAGAAGTCCACAGGAGTTGTGATTTGTCCATATCCCGGAGACCGGTGCCCCGCCGGCGGAGATGGCCGGCCGTCGGTGCGGCTCTGCTGAGCACCGCCGTACTGATGGCGCTCGGCGTCCAGACTCCCGCTCAGGCCAACGTGAGTGAGAAGTCCACGAAGTCGTCCACGTCCACCCACGAGTTGCCCGGCCATGTCGAGCCGCTGTGCGGGCCGCCCAAGCCGCACGAGTTCACGTGCTTCGGCCTTCGCCGTACCGACATCACGCCACACAAGGGCCTGCGGGCCGCCGAGGACGCCCCTCAGGGCTTCGACCCAGCCGATCTGCGCGACGCCTACGGCCTTCCCGCGGACGGAGGGGCGGGCAAGACCATCGCCATCGTCGACGCTTTCGACAACCCCAACGCCGAGGTCGACCTCGGCGTCTACCGCGCACAGTACGGGCTGCCCGCCTGCACCAGCGCCAACGGCTGCTTCACGAAGGTCGACCAGCGAGGCGGAACCGACTACCCCGCCCCGGACCCCGGCTGGGCCGGCGAGATCTCGCTCGACCTGGACATGGTCTCCGCCGTCGCCCCCAACGCGAGGATCCTGCTGGTCGAGGCCGACAAGCCCACCATCGACGACCTGGGGGCCGCCGTGGACCAAGCGGTGGCGCTCGGCGCGGGATACGTCTCCAACTCCTACGGCTCCAACTACGCCTTCTACCCCGAGGACCCCGCGGAGTCGTCGGCAGACGTGCACTACGACCACCCGGGCGTTGCGATCGTCGCCTCCTCCGGCGACAACCGCTACGGCGTCGCCTACCCCGCGGCGTCCCCGCACGTTACGGCGGTCGGTGGTACGACGCTCACCAAGGACGCTGCCGCCGCCCGCGGTTGGTCCGAGTCGGTGTGGAACCACGACGGCGCCGGCACGGGTTCCGGCTGCTCCCTGTACGAGCCCAAGCCAACCTTCCAGCAGGACACCGGCTGCGTCGGCCGTACCGTCGCCGATGTCTCCGCGGTGGCCGACCCGGCCACCGGTGTTGCCGTCTACGACACCTACGGCCAGTCCGGGGGCTGGAGCCTTGCCGGCGGCACCAGCGCGTCGGCACCGATCATCGCGGGCGTGTACGCGGACGCCGGCACCCCGGTTGCTGGGACGTACCCCAACGCGTACCCGTACGCCGGCGGTGGCGCCGGGCTGCACGACGTGAGGACAGGGTCGAACGGAAAGTGCTCACCGGCGTATTTGTGCACCGCGGGCACCGGCTACGACGGGCCCACCGGCCTGGGCACCCCTGACGGACTCTCGGCGTTCCGCATGGAGGCGCACGGCACCCTCTCGGGCACCGTCACCGACACCGCCACCGGCGCACCGGTCGCCGCGGCCCAGGTGACCGCTGGCATCTACACCTCTACTACCGACAGCCGGGGCCACTACACCTTGCCACTGCCGGTCGGCGGCTACCAGGTCCAGGTCACCGCCTACGGCTACGCGTCCGGCGAGGCACCGGACGTCCAGATCACCGACGGCGGCGCCGTGACCCGGGGCTTCACCCTGCGCAGGCTCGCCACCCACCGTGTCTCCGGCACCGTCACCGACGGCTCGGGTCACGGCTGGCCTCTCCATGCAAAGATCACCGTGGACGGGGTGCCGGGCGCTCCCGTCTGGTCCGACGCCTACACCGGCGCGTACCGCCTGGACCTGCCCGAGAACCACACCTACACCCTGCGGGTCGTCAGCGACGACACCCACTACCGGTCCCTGGTCCGGCAGGTGGCGGTGGGCGCCGCGGATCAGAGCGTCGGGCTGGCGCTGCCGGCCGACACCTGGGCCGACGGCAACCCGGCGTACACCCTGGACGTGGACACCCTCGACACCCAGCCCTTCGACTCCACCGCCGGGGCGCCGCAGGGCTGGAGCGTGGTGAACGCCCCGGGCACCGGGCAGGGCTGGGCCTTCCACGATCCGGGCGGCCGGGGCAACAACACCGGAGGGTCCGGTGGGTTCGTCATCGCCGACAACGACCACGCCGGCTGGGACACGGCATTCGACACCCAGCTGGTCAGCCCGGTCTACGACTTCCGCCGCACCGGCGACCCCGAGCTGGGGTTCAGCACCGACTATGAGGGGTCCGGCGAGCAGACCGGCGATGTGGACGTCACCGCCGACGACGGCCGGACCTGGACCACGGTGTGGCACCAGGACCAGCTGTGGGCGAGCGGCCGTGTGGAGATCCCGTTGACCGCCTACGCCGGGAAGGCGGCGGTGCAGGTGCGTTTCCACTTCACCGGCCCGGGCGTGTTGTGGGCCGTCGATGACGTGACCGTCGCGGAGCGGGTCCTCACGCCCGTCCCCGGCGGCGTGCTCACGGGTACCGTCTCCGACGCCAACACCGGACGAGGGCTGGTCGGCGCCTCAGTCAGCACCGGCTCCACCGGCGGGCCCTCGGCGCTGACCGTGGCAACCACCGGTGACCCGCAGGTTGGCGACGGTCTCTACCTGCTGTTCGTTCCTGGCGGCGGCCGTCACACCTTCGTGGCGGCCAAGCCCTCCTACAGCACGGCCTCTCTCACGGCCGCCGTAGCTGAGAACCAGGTCGCCAAGGGTTCGTTCGTCCTCAAAGCGGGGCAATTGTCGCTCGGTACCACCCGTATCGAGGCAACCACCACACCGCGCGGCACGGTGGTGCGGAAGGTGACCGTACGGAACACCGGCACCGCTCCCGCGACGATCCGGATCGGCGAGCGCACCGGAACCGACACTGGTACCCCGGGCACCTCCTGGCACGGACTGCCCGACCTTCCCGCCCCCGTCATGGACAACGCGGTGGAGAACTACGGAGGCAAGCTCTACTCCACTCTCGGAACAACGGACGGCCGCAACCCCACCGCCGACCTCTACGTCTACGACCCGTCGGCGGGCGCCTGGACCCGGGGCCCCGGTGCCCCCGAACCGCGGCAGGCCACCGCGCACGGCTTCATCGGCAGCCACCTCTACACCGTGGGCGGCTGGGCCCCCGACGAGGTCGTGAGCCGCACCATGCAGGTGTACGACGCCGCCAGCGGCACCTGGGCCAAGGGCCCCGACATCCCCGAGGCGCGCTTCGGGGCGGCCGGCACCGTACTCGACGGGCGGCTCTACGTGGTCGGCGGATGCACCAACACCGACTGCTCCAACACCGTGTACGTCTTCGACCCGCGCTCCGGCACGTGGTCCAAGGCAGCGGACTACCCCCAGACGATCAGCTGGGCCTCGTGCGGCGCGATCAACGGCAAGCTGTACTGCGCGGGCGGCAACCACGACTACGTCGAGACCGGCGTCGGCTACGTCTACGACCCGGCGTCCAACAGCTGGCAGTCCATCGCCAGCATGCCGGTGGGCCTGGCCGCCGGCGTCTACGCCGCCGCCAACGGACAGCTCCTGATCTCCGGCGGCTTCAAGCGGGTCGGGGTGAACCGGGTGCTCACCGCTGAGGGCTACGCCTACGACCCGGGCACAGACACCTGGAGCGCGCTGCCCGACGCCCCCACCGCGGTCTACCGGGGCGGCGGCGCACCTGGCCTGTACCGGGTGGGCGGCAGTGGCCAGAGTCGCTTCCCCATTCCGGTGGCCACGGCGGACCTGCTTCCGGGGTACGACCAGACCGAGTCGGACGTGCCCTGGCTGTCGGAGAGCCCTCACCGGCTCATACTGCGGCCGGGGCAGAGCGCTTCGTTCACGGTGACGCTGAACGCGGGCGCGATCGGCCGGCCCGGTGACTGGACGGCATCCTTGATCCTTCGGGGCGACACCCCGTATTGGGTGCCGCCGATTCCGGTGTCCCTGCACATCGTCGAAGGCCGCATCTCGTAACTGTTCAGTCCGCACGCCGCGCCCCCGGGCAGCCGATTCGCCGCCCGGGGGCAGGGCGCCGTTGACCTTCTGATGTGGCACGCCAGGTTTCGGTAGACCGGCACCGTCCTGTTCGCCGCCGTGCCGTCCGGCTCGGCGGGCAATTCGTCCGTAGATGATCCCGCCGGAGCAGGCACTCGCCCGCGTCGCGCCTTGGAGCGAGGTGGAACGGCTCATTGCCCTGGCACAGGAGGACGACCGATACGCGGAGGTGATCAAGGAGTTCACCGCGGCAGGCTGGTCTGCGGGGCATGAGGACGGGCTTTGGGAGATCACGGGCTCCTTCGGCAATCCGATTCCGGTCATGGCCACAGCTGCCGAACGACTCGGGCGGCACCACACGAAGGTCGTGTTTGTCCGAGCCCGCAGCAGGAACCGCTTATACGCGAGCTGGAGATGGAGCGCGATGTCGTCAAACGCTGCATGGCCTTGTGGGTGAAGTAGCTGCGGCGGACCCGGCTCAGGTGGCCGGGGTGATCAGCGACTGCAAGGCCGAGCAGGACATTCCGCCTACCCTGACGTGCCGCGCGCTGGGCGTGAGCGAGTCCTGGTTCTACAAGTGGCGCAACCAGCCCGTCACCGCTCGCGAGGTGCGGCGGCGGAAGCTGGCCGACGCGATCCGGCAGATCTTCGATGAGTCGGGCGGCACGTATGGTTCCCCGGAGGTCTAGGTCACCCTCGTGCGTCAGGGCTGGAGAGTGTCGGTGAACACCGTCGCCCGCCTCATGGCCGAACTCGGCCTGGCCGGACGCAAGATCCGAAGGCGCCGGGGGCTGACGAAGCCGGGCAAGCGGCCCGCGTGTGCGGACTTCGTACGCCGCAACTTCAGCGCCACCACTCCCGACCAGGTGTGGGCCGGGGACATGACGGAGATCGTGACCAGCGAGGGCAAGCTGTACCTGGCCACTGTGATCGATCTGTTCTCGCGCCGCCTGCTCGGCTATGCGATGGGCGAGCGCCACGACGCGGAGCTGGTCGTCGCCTCCCTGCACATGGCCGCGGCCACCCGCGGCGGCGACGTCAGGGGCCCGATCTTCCACTCCGACCGCGGCAGCGAATATCAGTCCCGGCGTTTCAGGCGGGCCTGCCGCCGGCTCGGCGTGACCCAGTCCATGGGCCGTGTCGGCTCATGTTTCGACAACGCCGTCAGCGAGGCGTTCAACAGCGTGCTCAAGGTCGAGTACGTCCACCGGCACGCCTTCGCCACCCGCACCGAGGCACGGTTGAAGATTGCCACCTGGATCGCCGGCTTCTACAACACCGACCGGCTACACAGCGTCTGCGGATACCAGAGCCCGATCGACTACGAACGAGACCATCAGGCCGACCCCACCATGGAGTTGGCCGCTTGAAAGATCTCCACGGCGCGGGGGGATTGACATGCTCGATATCCGCACCAGGTCTGACGGTGATCCAGTGCTTCTTATTCATGCGGTAGCCGCGAGAGATGCTCGTGTGCGACGCGCAGAGCGTCTCGGCATCTGAGGGATCGGCCTTGAGGATCACGACCGGCTCCCCAGGCATCGATGTCTGCAGCATGAACATCTTGCCGCCGCCTTTCCACATCTCCCAGTCGCCGGTGAACTGGTGCGTGTGCTCTGAACCCGGGAGCGCGGCCGCGCGGTTCTGAACTGTCCTGTCTGCATGCATCTTGGCCTACTCAAGGTCGGTAGAGGTCGACTGCCCGGCGTCCGTCGAGGAGAGGTGCGGGCGCCGGACAGTCGAGTCCCCCAGAACCGAGCAGGCGCACCGATCGCGCACCCGCTCAGTTCGTCACATGTGGGTGAAGATCTTCTCGGCGTCGAAGCGCGATACCGGCTGGCGAGAGACGCGCGTCTCGTCCGGGTACCCGAGCGCCATGATCAGCGTTGTGGTGAAGTCGGTGTCGGTGAGGCCGAACGCTTTGTCGATCGCCGCGCGGTCGAACCCTTCAAACGGGGTGGCGTCGACTCCGAGAGAAGCGGCGGCCATCATGGTCGCGCCGACCACGAGGTAGGTGTTCTTCTCCAGCCAGTGGAGCACGTCGCCGCCATAGTTCTCCGACTGGATCTCCACGAAGTGGGACGCTCCAGCCTCCCATCCCTTTTGGATCTCCGGGTCCGCGAAGCGATTGTCCGCGCGCTCCTTTGCGAAGATCTCCTGCAAGTGCTCGTCGGGAATCGTCTTGCGGGTCGTGAACACGATCGCGTGCGACGCGTTCCGCACCTTCTCCTGGTTGTCCTCGAAGCGGCCGACGAGAGCGTCCGCAAGCTTGTCCTTGCCGGCCTGCGACTCCAGCACAAAGAAGTGGATCGGCTGGATGTTGATCGTCGTCGGCGAGGTGCGCAGGTAGCGCAGCAGGAGCTGGAAGGTCTCCTCCGGGATCTTCTTGTTCGGGTCGAAGTAGCGGGTGAGGTGCTTGGTGATCAGATTGTTGAGATCCATGATTGGCTTTCGTTTCGTTGTCGCAGAGATCGGGTCAGGAGGCGGTTTCTGGGCGTTGGAGTCACGTCAGTACGTGGTGAACATCGCTTTCATCGGGGCGACCTCCGTGCCAGTCCACGCGGTCGCGACGTCGCTGGTTACGCGCCCGCACCGGGGATGTCGACGACGGTGTCGTTGACGTTGTTGAGGTAGTTCGTGAGCAGCGTGACGACCACGACGGTCACGATCGCCTGGATCTCGGGGTCCGTGTACCCGGCCTCGCGGACCGCGGCGATGTCCTCGTCGCCCACCTGACCGCGGGTCTCGATCACCTGCTGGGAGAAGCGAGCGACGGCGGCACGCTTGGGATCGGTGGAGCCGCCGGTGCGGGCCAGCTCGATCTCCTCGGTGGACATGCCTCCGAGGTTCGCGGAGATGTATCCGTGCAGCGCCGAGCAGTAGTCACAGTTGTTGGAGTGGGACGTGGCCAGCGCGATCGTGTGGCGGGTCTTCGCGTCGAGGAGCTTCGCGATGCTGCCCTGCAGGCCCATCACGATCTCGAGGACGGTCGGGTTGGCGGCGAGCGCTGTGAACATGCCCGGAGCGAAGCCGAACTGCTTGGCGATGGCGTCGAGCGTGCCCTGCGCCTTGGCGTCGGTGAGCTCGGGCGTGCTGAGACGAGACATGGTGGTGGTCCTCCGGACGGTATGGGACTGGGCTATTCAGCCCACTCGCAGTAAACACGACGTGGACTGGGCCGTCAAGCCCAATCTGTGTTCACGTTGGGCCGCCGAGCCCAATCTGCGAGATAGGCTGGTGACATGCAGATGAACGATGGATCGCGTGATCTTCGCGAGCGCACCGGCAAGGGGCTGGCGACGCGAGGTCGCATCCTCGAGCACGCCGCGGACTTGATCTACACGCGGGGGGTCCACGCGACGAACAACGAGCTGGTGCGAAGAGCAGCGGGGGTCAGCGGCTCGCAGCTGAGCCACTACTTCGCGAACAAGGAGAGCCTGGTGCGCGCCGTCATCGACTGGCAGGCCGAGAGCGTGCTCGGCTTCCACCGAAGCGAACGGTTTGCCGGCCTCGACACGCGCCTCGTCGAGGCCCGGCGGACGCTCGAGCCGCTCCACGACGACATGTGCGCGGTCTATGGCCCCGACGACGAGGAGACCCGAGTCACGGTCGACGGCGTGCATCTGCAGGAGTGCGGGCAAGTGTGAAACACCACGCGTTCGGTCTTGTAGGGGCTGCGGGCGGCCGCGGAGCCGGTGACGGACACCAACCACTTGCAGCAGGTCCGCGTATCGCGGTCGAAGTTGCAGGCCGAATTCGAGCCCGAATGGTGGAATGCATGCTGGTCGTTGCCGAACCCCGTGGAGAAGGCCACACGTTGAGGTGCCAGCGTCTGGTCGGCGATCCACCGACCACGGCGCCCATCTCGCTGACAGGCTGGAAGCGCCAGGGGCTGGACCGCTGAGCCCCTTACCTACTCAACCCCCGCCTTCTCCAACTCGACCAGCCTGGCAAGGATGCGCCTAGGGAGTTCCGCAGCCGTCAGCCGGAACGGACTCCAGCGATCTTTCGAGTCGGGCTTCATCGATGCAGAGAAGCGGAAGCGTCCCTTGCTGTTGGGCTCGGTCACCATCTCGCCAAACGTGCCGCTCGGTATCAGCCATCTCACGCTGGCGGCCACGGCAGGCGAGGAATGGGCGGGTGGCCGGGCGGGCCTGGCCATCAGCCGGTGATGCGGGTCTTCCGGGAAGCCGACGCGCCGCGGGTGGACTGCCGCCGACACGGGGTGACGGTGACGGCGGTGCCCTGGGCCCGTCACGGCACCGGAGACACCTACGCCTTCGATCAGCAGGCCGCCTGGATGGCCTCGGAGTGCTCAAGAGCGCCACCGCGCTGAGGCTCCCGAGCTTCTGCGGTGGGTTTCATGCTTCGGACGATACCTGGATTGGGCTTGACAGCCCAGTCCCGGACAGCGTTAACTCCAGGAGTGGGCCGACAAGCCCAAAGCGACCGTCGGCACCAACCCGTACGGGAGCCCGGCAGCACCGCGTACACGGCGCCTGCAGTGAACTCCGACACACAGAGAGAGCAAGAAGATGAGCGACAGCAAGCTGTCCAGCGAAGATCCACATACCGGAGCAGGGAAGATCAACAAACTCATCGCGCTCATTACGGCTGTGGTGGCTCTCCTGGTGGGTTCCGTGGCTTTGAGCTCCGGAGCATGGGGTGAGAGTCGCGAGCATGACTCCTCGGCACTCCGCCCGACGTCGTCTTACCCGCAGTCTCAGCCACCCGCTGGTTTTCGGTCCAAGTTCGCGGAAGTGAATGGCTTCCGTATGCACTACGTGCGGGGTGGTAAGGGCTCAACTGTGGTGATGATCCACGGGTTCCCCGAGGACTGGTCCGAGTGGCGCAAGGAGATGGTTCCGCTCTCCAAGAACCACACCGTGATCGCCGTCGACCTGCGGGGTGCCGGCCAGTCCCAGGTCACCAAGAGTGGCTACGACGCAGTGCAGTTGTCGAAGGACGTACATCAGCTGCTGACACAGCTGAAGCTCAACAACGGCGTCCAGGTGGTCGCCCACGACATCGGTATGTGGGTCGCCTACGGCTACGCGGCGCAGTACCGCTCGGAGGTGCGGAGCATGGCTGTGATGGAAGCTCCCGTCCCGGACCAGAGCATCTACACCTACGCCGCGCTCAACGCCGACCCGAACAGGCCCTCGCCGTGGCACTTCGGCCTGTTCCAGATGCCTCTCGCTGAAAAGCTCATCGCCGGTCACGAGCGCGTCATCGTCCACGACATGATGCTTGAGTACGTGAACCGCGACAAGTCGCCTTTCACGGCGTCGGACTTCGACTACTACTCCCACTTCCTGAAGGAGCCCGGCCGTGCGACGGCCTGGATGAACGTCTACCGTGGGCTCCGCACGGATGTTCAGCAGAACAAGGAGTTCCTGGCCCAGGGCAAGCTGAAGATGCCCATCCTCGCGATCGGTGGTGAGTACTCCTTCGGTTCCGGAGTCCCCAACCAGTGGCACGAGTACGCCGAGGACGTCCAGGGACAAGTCCTGGCCAAGACCGGCCACTTCGTGAACGAGGAGAGGCCGAAGGAAGTGACCGCCGCACTGCAGTCCTTCCTACAGAAGTAACTCTCACCATCCAGGGATGAGCAACGGCCATCCCCGCGGACGGCAAGGAACAGCTCCGTAGACAGGATCGCGCCGGTGGTCACGAAAGTCTCCACCGGCGCGATCCCGTGCCGCAACGGTCGAGGGACCGGATGAACAGGACGTGGTTCACCGCCCGGTCAGGCCCGAGGCCGCGGTCGCGGCCGGCGGGGCCTGACCGGTTTCAGCTTCCCCTCTACCCCACACAATCTCCAGCGCACTGTTGCCCGGCAGTCCGGAAGCGGCCTGGACATCAAGTACTCACTCAAGCAACACGGAAGGGTTGAACCCATGCCCCTGGCGCTTCTTGCTCTCGCCATCGGTGCCTTCGGCCTCGGAACCACGGAGTTCATCCCCACGGGATTGCTGCCCCAGATCGCCACCGACTTCCACATCAGCATTCCCACCGCCGGACTGCTGGTCACCGTCTACGCCCTCGGCGTCGTGTTCGGCTCCCCGCTGATGACCGCACTCGGCACGAAGATGTCCCGCAAGCGGATACTGCTGCTGCTGATGGCCCTGTTCGTCCTCGGTAACCTGCTGTCCGCGCTCGCCCCCAACTTCGGGCTGATGCTCGCCGGGCGCGTCGTCACCTCGCTCGCGCACGGCGCGTACTTCGGCATCGGCGTGGTCCTCGCCACCGAACTGGTCGCCCCGGAGAAGAAGGCCAACGCCATCGCCATCACGCTCACCGGCCTGACCGTCGCCAACGTCGTGGGCGTCCCGCTCGGTACCTACATCGGCCAGGCCGCCGGCTGGCGCGTCACCTTCACCCTTGTCGCCGCCCTCGGCGTGATCGCACTGCTCGCGCTGGCCAAGTTCGTCCCCGCCATGCCCCGCCCCGAAAA
This sequence comes from Streptomyces sp. HUAS TT11, assembly GCF_051553595.1. Lineage (NCBI taxonomy): Bacteria > Bacillati > Actinomycetota > Actinomycetes > Kitasatosporales > Streptomycetaceae > Streptomyces > Streptomyces sp. HUAS TT11. The sequence goes on along the minus strand of NZ_CP196184.1, from coordinate 9,275,554 downwards.
CGTCCACCTGCGGCACGAGATCGCCGCCCTGCGCAACCCGCAGGTTCCCCTCGCGATGGCGATAACCGTGCTCGGCTTCGGCGGCGTCTTCGCGGCGATCACGTACATCGCCCCGATGATGACCTGGGTCGCGGGCTTCTCCGAGGGCTCACTGACCTGGCTGCTGATCCTGCTCGGCATCGGCATGGTCATCGGCAACCTCGCCAGCGGCAGACTCGCCGACCGTGCGCTGATGCCGATGCTCTACGTCGCGCTCGGCGGACTGACCGTGGTGCTGGCCTTGTTCACCTTCACCGCACACAACAAGATCCTCGCGGCGATCACCATCATGCTCGTCGGCGCGTTCGGGTTCGCCACCGTGCCGCCACTGAACAAGCGTGTTCTCGACCAGGCCCACGGAGCCCCGACCCTGGCCTCCGCCCTCAACGTCGGTGCTTTCAACCTCGGCAACGCTCTGTCCGCGTGGCTCGGCGGCCTCGTCATCTCCGCCGGCTTCGGTTACACCGCCCCCAACTGGGTCGGCGCACTCATGGCCGCCGCCGCCCTCGGGCTCGCCTTGTGGTCCACCGCCCTGGAGCGCCGCGGCCGGCGCACCGCCGTGACCGCTGACCCCGGCCCGGCGCCGAGCCAGCTCACCAAGCGCTGAGCCGCTGTCGCACACAACGAGCCCTTCGAGGACCAGGCTCAGCGCGCCGGTACCGGTGACACGAACCCGGCCCGGGAAGACGGTCCCGGCAGACAGAACACCAGTGCCCCGCACAAGCGTGACGGCTCGTGCGGGGCACCGGTGACGGGGCGGGAACGTCAGTGCAAGGCCGATGGCCTGGCTGTGGTGCCGGGTGGGCGCCGGGGTCCACGGCTCCGATCCTGGTGGCGCTACCGCTGGGATCGGCACCCGCGCCGGGGCGGCGCGGACAAGGCTTGTCACATTCTGTCGGGTGGCCGAGCCTCTTCCGCATTCCGTTACTGGATCTCAACGTGCTCTGCTGTGGCCAAGCCCTGGCACGAGGTCCCACTACTCTCCATGCTCGGGATCGGCCGCTGACCGCATGCCCGCGCGCTGGTGGCACTGTCTGTCTCCGGGTGGGGCGTCATCAACCGCGACACGGGTTCTCCGACGGCTGGAGACGACCACGTCAGTACAGCGGTGGCCGACGCCCTCGCCCTATCGCTAATACAACTCGGCATCGCAAGGTCCACCACATTCTCGCCAGCGGCGGCCAGCTGCTGGGCAAGGGTTCGGCCCAGGCCGCAGGCGCCTTCGACGGCGAAGCGGCGCTCGGCCACTGCTTGCACCAGCGCATCAACTGGCGGAAGGTTCCGGCGTTGACGACGAACCGGTGCTGGGCCACCTGGTGGCCGGCAGGGTCGACGGCGACGGCGGTGTGTGACGACTTGTGCGGATCAATGCCGATCAGGATCACAGGCTGGCCTCGCACTTGCCGAGAGGGAGAAGGGAGTCCGGTGGGCATCCTGAAGCGGGCGACAACCCCGAAAGGCTCACCTCGGAGGCATCCTTTGTCCATCGTCCTAGCCATGAGCCGGCTCGTGCCCTACATCACCAGCCGCGTCGGCGAACACCCCGACCTGCTGCTGTCCCTGCGCATCAACCGCGGCCCCGACGGGCACCTGCAGCTGGGCTACTGGGACGCTCAAGACGGACCGCGACCTGCGCGGCGTGCTGTGGGGCCGCTGGTCCCAGACGATCGACGCCGACGGCCTACCCACCGGACGGCCGCGCTGGCGGATGGTCCACCCCTCCCGCCAGCGCGAATGCATGCAGCAACTGCGCTGCGAAGTCTGCGCCCACAGCGCCCGTACCCGCCACGGCATCATCTTCCTCGCCGGACCGGGCCAGGCGCGGCCGCAGGAGGCCGTGGCGCATACCGCGCGACACCCCCCGTCTGCCCCCAGCACGCCCGTACCGCAGCGGAGCAGTGCCCGCACCTCGACGGCAGGCCGACCGTCTTCCTCGCGCAAAGCGCACCGCCGTACGGAGTGATTGGCACCCCCTACCAAAATAGCGACAGCAGGCTCCAGGCGTTATCCGCCGCCGACGAAGCGCTGCCTTACGGGCATCCGGGACTGCGCTGGTTCCGCGCCTCACAGATGTGCGCAGGATCCGCGCCTACACCGTCATCACCCTCGACGACCTCCCCGGCCCCTGACCGCGCAGCTGCCTCGAGCCCCCGTCCCCTGCTTCAACGCTCCCCCGACGTAAGGCAGGGGGCGGACCCCCACCCTGGTGCCGGGCCACCATCCCCTCCCCCCACCCGGCCACACCAGAGACTCCCCCATCCAACGCCCGGGGCTGCAGGGGTGCTTTCAGCGGTCGGCGGTGACAAGGTCGTTGAGCTGACGGGCGAGCTCCGCGCTGGGCTGCAGGATGGTCCCAAGGCCGTCGACCTGGTCGACATCCAGGTCCTCCAGTGCCTCCCTAACGGCGTCCTCCGGCACGATCGCAGCCGCAACTGGTAGGGCAAGGCGGACCTCCACTCCACCGGACCCGGGCGTTGACACCAGCGCGTACTGGCAGAGTTCGTCCTCGAGGGCTTCGACCTGCTTGGCCCAATAGCGGGCATCGCGCCATTCGCCGCGGCGTACGTGCATGAGGTAGAGACAGACGGCACCGATGGCCTGGCCGCCGCTGGCGGCGTACTGGTGCCAGAACTGGGCGCCTTCCTCCCGGTCGGCCAGCATGAGCAGGCATGTAAAGGCGAGGGCGCCGCCGGGGTCGCGGGCCGTCTCGAAGCGGGCAATGCAACGGGCGGCGTCGTCTTGGTGGATGACGCCTTAGGAGACGGCCCGGAGCTCTTCCTCGGCCTGCTCGTGCAACAGCATGTCCGGTGCCGGGCCGGATGGTGTTCCGGCCGATACGGTGAGCGCGTTAATCCAGCGCAGTTCGAGGAGCTGGTCGGTGATGCGGCGGCGGGAGGCCGCGCGGTGGCCAGGGGTGTAGTCGCCGTTGATGCGGGCTCGGGCCAGGACGTCGTCTAGGGTACGCGGCTGGTGGAGGCGCATGGGGGTGTCACTCCTCATCATGGATGTCCTCGCCCGCCTGAAGCCCGAGGTCTGCGGCCAGGCGGCGTTTGGCGGCGCGCCGGGTGGAGCGGGACCGTTGCCTCGCACACGGCCATCACCAGGGCGGTCCGCTTGGTCGTGAATCCCAGGGCGAACTGCAGCACCATGACATCAAACTGGCGCTCCGGCAGACGGGCCATTGCGGCATACAGACCCAGGCCGTCTTCCAGTTCGGTAACCTGCGCGCGGAACTCGTCGCGGAAGCCGTCCAGGATCGGGTTGCAGGCCGCGCGAATGGCGCGTTCGAACCGCCGGCGTCTCCAAAGCGGCCGCATCCCGGCCCCTGGGCTTCCAGCTCGCCGCCCACCCGTTCCTTCAACAGCCGCCAGGCGAAGGCCTCGGGAGCGCCACGATCCGAGAACTGGGAGATGCAGCACAGCAAGAGCATCGCCGTCACGTTCGAGGAGGATCAGTACGAGGTCCTGCTCCGTGAGCGCGTGCCGGCGCTCCTGGTCCCCACGGACGCCGACGCGCATCCGCTCATGAGGGAGCCCACGCGGAGCGTCGACGACTGGCGACAATCCGGCCGGGCAACAGCTATGGCGCCACGGACGCCCCCATGGCCAGCCAGCCTTAGCTGGCGGTACCCGACTCGTCGGTCCTGCCGACGAAAGGCACAGTAAGACAGGCGAGCCGCGCCCCGGCCATTCCTGCCTCGCCGGGCTTCGTCGCCGTCCCGTGCTCGTGGATGATCACGGACCGGGCCTCGCCCGGCCGGAAGCTCCAGCCATGCCGAGATTCGGCGGTGGCACGGCCCTGGGCGTCGGTCCTGAAGTCCAGCCACACTTCGTTCTCGGGGTTCGCGTAGGCAGGGTCGGTGGAAGGCTGGTTCGGGTCCTTGACGTTCTGGTAGTGCGGACCCGAGGCATCCGGGGTGCGGCCACACGGCTTGGTGTGCACATGCGCTCCATACACGCGGTTCGGGAGCAGCCCGCTCACCTGGAGTCGTACGCTGGTGGCCGCGCCGCCGACGGGACCGCCCACCTGCTCGACGACGGAAATGCGAGCGCCCACGGGCACTGTCTTCGAGTCGTACGTCACCGGTTTCGACGGATGGAATGGCGAAGACGGCACGAACTGCCCCTCCGCTTTCACCGTGCGGGAGCCGTCTTCCGCGGATGCCAATGTGGTCGGCCCCGCGAGCACTGCTGTGACGGCAAGGGCGGCGGAGGCTTTACGAAGAATCCTCATGAGCGGTCTCCTTCGACGAAGCGTGACAAGCGGTCCGGCGTGATGGCCGTCCCACCGTACTGGCCAACGATTCCGCGCCACGCGTAGAGGGCGTCCGTTGGAGTGACGCGGTCCAGCAGGCGCACTCTGTGGGCCCCCACAGCGGCAGGTGCACCGATGACACCGGCCCAAGTCTCGTGCCCTGAATTCCTCAAGGCCGTGCCGGATCCGGTCGAGCGGAGCCAGTAGCGGCCGGGCGCGAACCCGCAGGCTGCTCGCCAGGCGGCGCCACCTTGATGGCGGTGAGGCCGGCCGAGGGCGCGGCGGCGAGCAGGATCTGGTGAATGGCGGGCCGGGCGAGCGGGGGCAGGCCGAGGCGGTCGGCGATGTCCTTGATCTCAGCGCGGCGCTGCGCGCCAGTATGCCGGCGCCGGACGGCTGGTGGCCGGTGTGCTGCTCGAGCTGGTGACGCTTGGGCATGTCCTTGTCCCACAGGGACAGAGCGCGAGGTCGGAGCCCACCACCCGGCGCGAGTAGGTGTCCAGGACGACCGCGCAGTACACCTTGCCCTCTCGGATTGGGTGCTCGGTGATGTCGGCGACCCACAGTTTGGCCGGGGCGGTCGTGGCGAACTTCCGGTCGTCCAGGTCGGCGGCCGTGGGCGTGCCGCGGCCATCGTCGGCGATTGCCGGGCAGTCCCTTGAGGCGGGCACGCTGCATGAGGAGCATGACGGTCCTGTGGCTGACGGAGATGCCGCGTCCGAGCCTGAGTTCGGCGTGAAGGCGGCGGATGCCGTAGGAGCCGTGAGAGGCGGTGTGGATCGTCGTGATGGCCTCGATCAGCCACGAATGCCGCAGGGAGCGAAGCGCAGGCAGTCGGGAATACCAGGCGTGGTAACCGGACTCGGACACGTTGAGCACTCTCGTTGCCATCTGCACGGACATGCCCTCGCTGGCCATCACCGCCACGGCCTCGCCGCCCTGCCCGGCACCGCGACCATCGCAGCGATCTCGCCAAGGCCTCGCTCCACGAGCGTGAGCAGCTCACCGCTGACCTCCCGTGCCGCGTCCGCGCCGGCCAGTACCTCATCCGCATCCCGCTGCACCCGCTCCCCCAGCTTGGACAGCTGGTAGCGGGACCTGGAACGCTGATACTCGGCGATACTGCCCGCACGAACGGTGTGCGTGCTGCGCAGCACATTGCCCCAGCGCACCAGCTGCTCCAGCCTGGCGGTAAGCGTCTCCGCATCCAACACCGCTGCAGGGGTACCCGACTGGGCCAGCTTGGCCAACACGTCGGGTACAGCCAAGTCCGCCAGCAGTGTGCCGCAAAACACCCGCATCACCGCGAGGTACTCCCGACGCTCAGGCGCGCTGAGGTAGGCGTAGGCGCTCAGCCGATCCCACACCTGGGTGCGGCTGTCCTGATCGGGCAGCTCTTTACGCAGTTCGTCCCCCTCCATACCGCTCAGCCTACGGACCACCACTGACACTGCAGGCGGAGTCCGGGGAAAGCCAGCCGCTCACGGCGTATCCCGTGGGAATCTTCGGCGTCCGCAGGTGTCTTGCCCCGATACGAGGCGAAGGGCGTCTCGGCCTTGCTACCGCGGTAGCGCCTCAGATGCCGTTGCGGCAAAGGGCTGCACCCACACGACCCTGCCGTTTTCCGGCGCGTACGGCCTGGCCACGACGAAGCGGATCGCGCCGGAAGATGGCGGGGCAACAGCGTCCAAGAGCCGGCGAAGGCCCTTTGTACCACGCTGCCAAGCCACCTTCGGGGCCCGGCGCGCACGTGAGCACCCGTCACGGACCGCCCGCCCCATGGCCTTCACCCCGCGTTCAAGGAGGGCCGGCAGCAGCGCGGGCTCGCCGCCGGTCGTGTCAATCGCCCAGGTGACCTGACGGCCGTCGTTGGTGGCCCTCCGAGACAGCAGTGTCTTGCCGTCGGCGTCCAGGGCGAGTCCGTGGTGGCGGCCTTTGTAGGGGCGGCCTCGGCCGCCCCGAGCGGCGGCAGGAGTGGCGAGGCGACGCCGTCCGCCCCGCCAAACCGACCGGTCCTGGCCGGCCCCGCGGCCTCGCGCCGCTGCGGTCCGCCCTTATCGTGCGAGGAGTCGCCCCTGCCCACCGCCGGCGCCTTCACCGGCGCTCTCTCATGATCGAGATGCTGTCCGGCCTCGTGCACGCCTGCGCTGGCCTGCGGTGCGAGGACACCGGCGTCGGGAGACGTCGCGAAAGTCTGCACGTAGTCGATGGCCGGCTGCAGCGCATCCTTCAGCGGGGCGATGTTCCGTGCGACCTGGGCGAGGAGGGTGCCGCCCTGGAAGGCGGCAAGGAGCAGCGTGGCCGGCCCTGTGGGATCCGCCTCGGCGCTGATGCGGCCGATGGTGACGCCACGCACCTGCCCGGAGTGCAGCAGGGGCCGTAAGCGATCCTGCGCGGGCCGTAATCAGTGTGCCGGGAGCGGGCGGAGAGAGCGCGGCAGCGACTGCTGGCGCGTACGTGCGTGGGCTGCGGCGCAGTGAGGGAGCGGTCGTACCCGAAGGAGCATCGGCGCTGCCGGGGATGTCGGCCGGATCAGTTGGACATGAAGCGCGCACGGGTTGAGGTGTGGCTCGCCCAGGTGACGGTGTGCGCTGGTGACGGCTGCATGAAGCCGCTCGGTTCCACGAAGGCGGCGCTGGCCGGGCTTGCGGAGCGTAACTGACTGCTCAGGCCCGAGCGTTGGGACCTCCCGGCTTCGTGGGACTCGCCAGGTTGGTCGCGTCGGTGCGTGTCGTGTCAGAGGCGTTCGACGCGCAGTAGAAGCGGTGCTGGGCGGAGAGTCAGCCTGGTTCGAGCGGACGTGCTCGTCGTCGCGTGGGGAGGTTCTCTTCGACATGCTTCTGAATCTGGGTGTCCCCGGGCCACACCCTTGAACGTAGGCGAGGCTGGCGACACCGGTACCAAGTAGGTACCATCGGGGGATGCCATCACTGAACGTGTCCTTCTCCGATGACGAAATGGAAGGCGTGCGTGCCGCCGCTGCTGCCGAGGGCAAGAGTCTGAAGCAGTACCTGCATGATCTCGGCGTGCGCGAGATGCATCGCAAGCAGTTCGTCGCCGGCGCCGCTGTCTGGGCCGACAGGCTTCGCGGCGAGTTCGACGAGGCGTTCCCCGAGGAGATTCCTCCCTCCCAGCGTGGCGACGGGGCTGCGGCTGCCTGATGGTTCTGTATATCGATGTGGCCTGGCTGCTCGATGTCCAGGAGGCGGCCCTCGGGCGCGAGGACATGACAGTGGCTGACTACTCGGCGCTGGTGGCGGCCGCCGCGCGGCACAAGACCAAGATGCCGACGCTTGAAGCGTCCGATCCGGATGCTGCATGGCGTGCCGCTGCTCTTTTGCATACGATCGTGAATCTTGAGCCGCTTCCTTATCGAAACAGTCTTTTTGCTGCTTTTGTGACTGCTCAGTACATGGACCAGTCCGGCGAGGGGATCGATCCGCCTTACGGTGCTCTGCCCGATCTTGTGCGGAAGGTTCGGGATAGTCGCTTGCGGATCTATGCCGTCGCCGAGATGTTGCGTTCCTGGCGGATCTGACGCCGCTCCGTGGCGGGCAGCGTCACCGTCATCGCCACCGAGGTCCCGCTCACGTCCGCCGCGGCGACACCGACCTGCGACGCGACACACGACACGCAGCTTCACACGTGGTGACGGGGCTGCGCGGCCGACGGCCGATCCGAGCGCGGCAAGGCTGACGAACGGCGCATCTTCTCTTCCGGAAGCCGGGCGACGCGGGGGTTACGTCTCGTCGATGTGGTGCAGGACAACGGTGCGGCGTACGCCTGCCTCCAGCGGCAATTCACGCGTGATTGGTGCGTGAGCGATCAAGCGAGCTGGCCGTGCTCCTGCCTTCGCCGCGCCCCGCGTGCCGGTCCTCCCGGACAGAACCCCGACGACGTGCCCCGGCGTGGTCAATGAACGGGTCTCGCCTGCGCGAGGAGGCTCCTGGTGCCGTTCGGTCCCGCTGGGAGAGTTGGCGTGCCGCAGCCTTCGCATCGGACGCCCGGCCCGCGCGAAGGCTGCGAGGAAAAAACAGTCCCCGGTAGTGCTGCGCGTGTCCTGAAACTTCAGTCGTCACTGTCGCCTCGGTATCGCGCCGGCTTGCCGGGGGCCTAACCCACATCCTGTCCAAGTCACTCCGTCGATCAGACGCCTCATCGACTTTGTAAACTCTTTCGGTGTTGTGACCTAGTAACCACGATGCACCGCATATTTTCTAAGTCAAGACGCTTTTGCGTTAATTTTGACGGGAAGTTCGACGTGATCACCCTCCGACTGCCGCACTCGGCACCCGGCGGCTTACTCCATGAAGCCGGGCACGGCATCGGCACGGCAGTGCGTGCACGCCGACACCGAACTGTCGCAGTGCGTAACGCAGCAAGGGGCCCCGGGAGAACGTACTCGAGCACGCAATAGAGCACAGGCACCTCCCGACGAATCTCTCCGGTATGCATGTGTGGGGCTTTCCCCGGCAGTGTCCGCATCGCCTGAAAGCCTGGCCGAGGGTCGTCGGCAACATCGGCCTGGTAGGAGCTCCGTCTACCTTAAAGAGCACGCCTCGAAATGCGGTCCGGATCTGCCTGGGAGACGCTGAAGTCATGGTCGAGCGTCCGATAATCGTCGAGGCACCCGGCGGATCTGGCGGCCGCAGCGTACGCGTCGGTGACGAGACCCTGGGCACGGCCAATTCGTTGCACGACCTGACCGTGTTCCTGCAATGCATCGGGCTGGTGGGTTGGGATGAGCTGGACGTGGCCGAATCGGACCTCATCGAGTGGCACGGGGGTGGTCCGGAAGTTTGGCCGTGCCAGGGTGGTGGGCCGGATTGCTGGGCGGCGCCGGGTGAGCCTGCCCCACCACTGAGGAAAACGTGGCGCGCCTGACAGGGTCCCCTTTGGGCCCGAACAATGAAGTAAGAAACTCCTCAAGATCAAACTCGTGGGGTTAGTCACTCGTGAATTCATACCATCATCAAATTTAACCTCGCCCGGTCAGCCAGTCGACGCGGCAGCACCGCCCCGCATGCCTGCTCAGTCCCCCACGACTGCTCAGCGGCGCTCTCGCAGCGACTTCACGACCGGCTAGCGACAGGACGGGTCCGTGACGACCTCCTCGCCGCCCTGCAAAATGGAGCGAAGTGCGCCTATCGATCGACGGTCCGCCTCAAGCCGGCCAGACACTACGCAGACCTCGACTCGCTGACTGAGGGCGCCGTGCCCGACATCAAGGCCTTCCACAAAACCACGACCGATGGGCCTGGCCAGATCACGGCTCACGGTCTGCTCGGCCCGACTGTCTGCGGCCCCCCGCAGTAGTCTGCTTCGGCCCGCTGGGGTCCTGGTGCGGCTTGCGCCAAGGGTGCGACGGTGAGTCCCGGCGCGGCCGGTTCAGGATGCCCAGTACCGGTACGCCTCGACCCAGGCCCATCCCTCAGGTGCCGGGTTGGGTGGCGGCAGGTCGAGGATGCCGATCGCCTGAGTGTGCCGGTCGTGTCTGCACAGGGCGGTGATGCCGCTGCCGGGCCGGTCCTGGATGGAGGTGACGGTCACGGTGACGCCGAGCACGACGGTGGTGCACGGCAGGGCCAGGCAATCCTCGATGACCGTCTGGAAGGCGGCGCATTGTTCGTCCTCGCCGTAGGCGTCGACGATCGCCTCCGCGACCATGGCGTCGAGTTCGGCGGTCGACAGCCTCATCACCGCTTCTTCCCTTGCGTGCGCAAGAGTTCCGCGAGGCGGTTGCCGACCGGGGTGACGCTGGGCAGGGGCTCGTGGGCGAAGTGTTTCGCCTTGCGGCGGCGCAGCAGCTCCTCCCCGTCCCGGTCCCAGGCGAACGTGGGCTTGCGCAGCAGCGCACGGAAGACGGCATCGGCGTTCTCGGGATGCCGCTGGACCAGACGGCGGATGACCATGGGAGCGACGGAGCCGTCGTTCAGGTACTCCCGAAGCCGGCTCAGGTGGGCGCGGTCGCGGGCCAGAGCGGGATCGGCGAACAGTGCGTCGAGGTGCCCGAAGTCGGCGTAGTAGCACAGCCCTTCGGTCTCGTCGTAGATCACGGCGACGGTGTCCGCGTCGCGGAATTCTTCGGGCATGCTGCTGAGTTCGTCGAGGGAGGGCCCTCCGTGTGTTGCCTGCGCGGCGGTCTCGTCGTCGAGTTCGGCCACGGCCTTGTCCTGCCGGTAGAGGTGGTACTCCCGCATCCGTATCGTCGCCTCGCCGGGGGCCAGGACGAGGATGTCGGTACCGAAGACCTCAATGAAGTCGGCGCGGGCCTCGGCCTGCATCTCCCATGCCCGGCGCAGCGTCTCGGGATTGCGACACAGCAACTGCGGATGGGCGGCGAGCGTTTGGACGGCGAGCTGTGCCAGTTGCGGTCCGTCGCTGGGCGCGTAGGCGGCGAGGTTACCGCTGATCAGCCAGGCGTCGGTGTCGGGGTGCACGGGCACGATGCGGGCGGCCACGAAAATCCTGGGGCTCGACTGACCCGGTGGAAAGGACATCCGTTTCCGGTGCCCACGCACCGCCACCACTCGAACATCCCGAGGCTCATCCGCTTTCCCGGGACGCCCTTGCCAAGGGATTCGGTGGGAAGCAAGTACACGAAGCGGTACACCGAGGAGTTCAAGAGGGACGCGATCGCGCTCGTCGACTCCTCGGGCAAGACGGTCACTGCGGTGGCCCGGGAACTCGGCATCAGCTCGGAGTCCCTGCGCGGCTGGTCCCGCCGGGCGAAGGCGGACCGGGGCGAGGGCGAGCCCGGTGAGCTGACCAGCGCCGAGCGCGAGGAACTCAAGCGGCTGCGCAAGGAGGTCGGCGAACAGCAGCAGACGATCGAGATCCTGAAAAAAGCGACCGCCTTCTTCGTGAAGGAGAACGACCGGTGAGCGAGCTGTACCGGTTCATCCACGCGGAAAAGGCGAACTACCCGGTCGTTCTGCTGTGCCGGCTGCTGAAGGTCGCCCGCTCGTCGTACTACGCGTGGTGTGATGGCAAGGGGACGGCTCCCCCGGCGTCCCCTACACCGAACTCGGCCTCTACGACGCGCGGGCGGACGCCCTCACATGGTGAACACCTACCCCACACCCGCAACCGGCCGCCCCACCACCAACCCCCACACCCAACCACCCAGCTACCGCAACAGCCCGGCCCTTACACAGTAGTCGCCGTAGCGGCGTCGTACGGCGCCGCCGGCTGGACAGACCGCGCCCCCTGCCAGCGGTTCATCGCCACTGCCGCGCTTCGCGCGATCCCGAACGCCGAAACGCACAAGCAGCGCTCCCGGGTCTGGAGCAGTTCCAGCAGGAGGCGTGGAACCGTGCGTTCGACCAGTACGGCCGAGGCGTCGCGCCCTGGCGCGCCGCCGGCCGTACTACGCCTGCCTCGGGATAGGTAGCCACCAGTGCAGCGCTACCAATCACCGCTACCAATTTCTGGTAGTAGCATGGGGGAATGCCCGGACTCACGATCACGTTCACGGACGAAGAACTAGCCACGCTGCGAGTGACAGCACGCCGCGAACAGGTCTCGATGAAGGCCTACGCCCACGCCACGGTCATCGAGCGCATAGAGCAGGAAGCCCTGCGCGCCGGCTACCGTCAGTTGCGCGATGAACTCGGCCACGCCGACAGCAGCGCGATCCGAGCCGCGGCGAACACCTCGGCAGCGCGGATCGCGTCCGAGGCCGGCGAGTGAGCGACGCCCAGGTACCGCACCGCGGCGACATCATCCAGGCCCGCACAGGCGGACGTACCGACCTGTGGGCAGTCGTCTCCAACGACATCCGCAACACCGAACTCGACAGTATCTTGGCCGCCCGCGTCCTCGCTGTCGGCGGCACCTCACCCACCCGCGTCGCGACCGGCGACGAAGACCCACTCACCGGATACGTCTCCGCCGACCACATCGTCACCATCTACCGCGACGAGATCCACGAACGCGTCGGCACCCTGACCCCCACCACCATGACCGCACTCAGCCGCGCCCTACGCGCCGCCATGCCCTGATCAGCCGTCGGAGACGGGCAACTGAAGGCCGAATTGCACCGCCGCCAGGGCCGCCGCGTCGGCCGCAATCAGCCCCTCACCGCCATCCTGGCCAGTTCGGCCCGCAGCAGCTCCGCCCGCAAGGCTACGCGCTCGGCAACCGCGCGCTGGGGGTCGGTCAGGTTGCGGCAGCCGCACCGCCGCACCGCATCGTGATCCCACGGCGGCGGGGCGACACCGTCAAGCCACACACCGGTGCTCAAAGCTTTAGTGGCTTTGAGCACCGGTCCGGTGAACTATTCGTCGGCGGGGACTCTCTCTTCATAGACGGCGAGGGGTTGTGGCGCGGGATCTGTGGCATTACGTCGGTCTGCACCATGTGACACTGCCAAACTTCCCCGGGCCAGGCCGTCCTGGCGAACGTCTGTGACGCGTTCAGTCTGGAACCAGGGCGGGACCGCTTCATCTTGATCACGCGCCGCAGGGAGGGCTGGTGTCCTTCGCTATCCACCGCGCCCTCCCTGCCGCATACACAGCACGGGCACCGTCCAGCCACATCGCTGGGAGCCGGTGTGGCTGGACGGACGAGCCCTTTCAACCTCATCCGGGGATGTTTATGGCTCGGATCGCCCCTCCGCTCGGCCATCTTGCAGGCCGTTCGGTCCCGGTCGGTCACGGAACACCAGCCGCGAACCTCCGGACACCCGAAAGACTCAATCGAGCTCAGAACAGGTCCCACATCCCATCTCGGGCTGGCCTGCAAGCCGAACGACACCGCACTTTCCCTTTTCCGCGGCGGGTGTCACTGCGTGCGGACGCCGCGCGTAAGGATCTATCCGGCCATCGACGGCGTGTAGGACGACAGGGCTGGTGCGAGTTGTACGCCGGGGGCCAGGCCGAGGGCGATGAGCGCGTCGGGCAGTCCGCGTCCGGTGCGGGCGGCGGCCAGTGTGCCGGGGGCGGCGAGCGGGCGGCAGCTGGCGGCGGTGATCTCGAAGAGGTGCTGTACGCGGCCGGGTCCGCGGGGCAGCAGCTGGCCATGGAAGTCCTCGTGGTGGGCGAGGATGAGGGCGGCGAGGCCCGCGATGTAGGCCGAGGCCGTGGTGGTGCCGTCGAGGGCCGCGTAGCCGCCCTGTGGCGCGCACGAGAGGACCGCGACGCCGGGGGCGGCGGCGTCGACGCCGGCGTAGCAGCTGAAGGGGGCGGCGAACAGTCCTTCGGGTGTCAGTTGCGGGCCGTGGTGGGTGGCTTGCGCGGTGCCTTGCGGGTAGGTGCCGAAGGCGCCCAGGGCGCCCACGGCGAAGACGGTGGGCAGCGAGGCGGGGAAGGAGATGGGTCCGCCGGTGTCGCCCGCGGGGGCGATGCAGGCGATGCCCGCCGCATGGGCGTCGGCGAGTTTGCGGGAGACGAGCGCCGAAGGGTAGGGGGTTGCCACGGCGATGTGGGCGATGTCGGCCTCGTGCTGGATGCAGTGGTCGAGGGCGGCGATCAGGTCGCTGAAGTGCCCGTCGGGCAGTACCTGGCAGACGTCGATCTCGGCGTCGACGGCGATGCCGATGATGCCCTTGCCGGTGTCTGCACCGGCGATGATGCCCGCCGTGTGGGTGCCGCTGCCGAGCGGGTCGTGGGCCCAGCCCTCGGTGGTGCCGCGGACGAGGTCGATGCCGGAGCGCACGCCTTGTTTCAGGTCGGGGTGGTCGATGCTGACGCCGGAGCTGATGAGCGCAATCTTGATGCCGAAGCCACGGAAGGTGGGGGGCAGCCGGTCCAGGCGCATGGCCTGCTGGCCCCAGCCGTAGTGCTGCCGCTCCTCCAGCCCCGGGTACACCTTGGCCAGCGGGGTGACGGTGACGAGGTTGTGCTGGGTCGCTGAGAGTTCGGGGCGGTGGATCCATCGGTCGGTGTAGTCGCCTCTGGGGCGGACGTACAGAGACTGGACGGACTGCTCGGTGTCCGCCGTCAGGGGGATGGTGACCGTCCCGTCGGCGGCGGTGATGCCTTGGCTCGGCCAGGTCGCTCCGATCAGGAACACGGCCGCACCGGCCAGTGGTTCGCCGTCGGGGCCGCAGATGCGCAGCGAGATCTCCGTGGGCTGTTCCTGCGGCAGGACCAGCCCCGGATCGGGCAGCGGCAGCATGCCCGTGCCCGGGATGGCGGCGGATCCGGTTGCGGACAGCGGCAGGTCCGGCTCGATGTGGACGTGCAGTGTCCGCATCGCTGGCAGGTGGGCCTCGGCCGCCTCGACGACCGCGATCTCCGGACAAGAGGTTCGCACCCCGGCCGACTGCAGCTTCTGCGATGGCTGGAGTCGGCGGATCACCCTGACTTCCGGCATCTGTTCCAGTCGGTCGCGCACCGCGTCCATGCTCAGTTCGCGTACTCCCGGCGGGAGCAGATGCTGCGGCAGCGGTGTCACCATGTACCGCTGTCGGCGCGGCTGCACCGTGACCGGTGATGGCGTGCTGTTCTCGCGTGGTTGCGTTTTCCTCCTCTCGGATCCCGCCCCGCCCGTCCCCGCGTCCTCCAACTCGCTCTCGCGGTTGTTTCCGGGCCTTTCCTTGGCCATCACGTCCACCTTCACCACGCCTGTGTTGTCCGTCCTGCTCGTGCTTCCTGGTCCAGCGACCGGGCGGGTCCCGCTTGCACGGTGATGCGGTGTGCCCGGGCAACGGCTCCTTGGCACACCGCACTGCGCACCGCTCCGGGGTCAGCCGATGCCGAAGGGCTGTCCCATCTGGCCGTAGCCGAAGCCGGGCTGCTGGTACTGCGGGAACTGCTGACCGAACGACTGCTGCCCGTACCCGCCGCCCCACGGTTGCGTGTTCTGCTGGCTCTGCTGGAGCAGAGTCACGATCGCGGTCGGCAGCGCCTGCTGCACGGACTGCTCCACAGCGCTGCGCACGCCCTGGAGCAGCGTGTGGTGCAGCGCCATGGCCAGGTAGGGGTGGGCCTGGTGGGCCAGGCCCTGCTGCTGGAGTTGCTGCTGGACCTGCTGGATCTGCTGCAGGGTCTCCTGCATGCGCTGCGCGATCTGCTGGCTCGCCTGCTGACACGCCTGCTGGATGGTCTGTTGGACGATCTGTCCGATCTGCTGCTGCGGGCCACCCATCTGCTGGCTGCCGAACTGCTGGCCGAACTGCTGCAGGGGCGGGGTACCGGTCATGACCGACATGAATGCTCCACTCGACGCCACAGAGAAGCCTACATAGGGGATTATGTTCGCTTTTCGGAATGAATCCGACGCGCTGAAACTAAGGTGCCGCCGCCTTGCCCGCAATCGGGCGAGCCGTCCAGGGGATGGAATCCCCCGATCGGATCCGGTGACGACCTGGAGTCGTTGAACACCCTTGCTGGATGTGAACTCGCAGAGCTCGGTGTAGTGGACGGCTCGGGTTGCACGCCGCGGTCGGAGTGGCGCACCAGGCCGGACAGATCGTCTCCGGCGTGGCGACGTCTCCACAAAGCCATCTCCAGAGCGTCCAGAGCGAGGTCGGTGTAGAGCGAGGCGGCAACCTGTCAGCCGACGACCGTCCGGGAGAAGACGTCAATGACGAACGCGGCGTACACCCAGCCGGAGAAGGTGCGGATGTAGGTGATGTCGGCCACCCAGAACACATTGGGTGCGGATGCGGTCAATTGGCGCTTGACCAGGTCGGTGGGGCGGGCGGTCTCCGGGGCGGGCCGGGTGGTGCGCAGGCTCTTGGCCCGTATAACGCCGTGCAGGCCGGCGGCCCGCATCAGGCGCTCGATGGTGCAGCGGGCCACCGTCTGGCCGCGCCGCAGCAGGGCGGCGTGCACCTTGCGGGCGCCATAGACGCCATAGTTCTCCTCGTGGATCACCCAGATCTCCTCGGTCAGCTCCCGGTCCCGGACGGTCCGGGCGGCCTCGGAGCGGGATTGGGCGGCGTAGTAGGTACTCGACGCGATCTCGGCATCGGTGCTCGTGAGGGCCGCACAGATCGGCTGGACGCCGAGCTCCTCCTTGTACTGGTCGATGTAGGCGACCTTCATCGCAATGGGCGGTCCAGCTCCGCGGAGAAGAGAGCCGATGCGGACTTCAGGATCGCGTTCGCCCGGCGCAGCTCCTTGACCTCGCGTTCCAGTTCCGCAATCCGGTCCGCGTCCGTGCTGGTGGTGCCCGGCCGCCTGTCCTCGTCGGTCTCGGCCTGCTTAACCCAACTGCGCAGGGCGCGGGGATGAACGTCGAGCCGGTCGGCGATGCGCCTGGTCGCTCCGGTCCGTGCCGCGGGATCCTTGCGGGCCTCGACACACAGGCGCGTCGCACGCTCGCGCAGTTCCTCGGGGTACTTACGGGAGGGCAGCCATGACCGACATCCTTCCGGGTCTTCGATGTGGTCTGCTCTGGGTCTGGTTGCGTGGCGGGTGCCACCGGTCAGGAGGCCGTGGTTTCCTTGCGGCGCTGGCGGGGGGTTGCCTCTGGCCCGTGGAGCCGTCGGCAGCTCAGTCGGCGCCCACGGGGATCGACAGTACTGTGATGCCGCTCGTGTCGAGCCAGACCGTCTCTGGCGCGCGCACCAGACGTAGCATGACTTGTCCGCACTGCTGGCAGCGGGCTACCAGTCCCGGTGCCTGGCCGTATACGCGCAGGCGTGCGACAGGCCCTGTGTTGCCGCAGTGCGTGCACTGGCTGGTCGCTACCGTCAGGTCGACGGCGAACAGCTCGGCGAGAGGGCCGGCCAGTGCGTTGCCGTCCATGTACCCGCCCTCTTCGCCGGGCGGGATACCGGTGTCTGCCGGTGTGCCTGCCGTCATCAGTCTTCTCCTCCGCCGAAGCGCTCTGTGCGGACACGCTCGGGGTCGTGTCCGAGGAGCACCAGGTAGGCAGCCGCTTTCTCGACGAATGCCGTGGGCCCGCAGACGTAGCAGGTGGGCGCGAAGTCCGGTGGCCATCCGTGGCGTGCCAGGTCGTCGGGCGTGATGCGGCCCGGGGGGCGCACGGACTGTTGTGGCGCTTCCCGGGTGTAGATGCGCGTGAGGTCGACCCCTGGTGTTCCTTGGCGGATCTCTGGGCCGTACAGCAGCTCGGCCGGCGAGCGCAGGGAGTAGAGCGCCCGGAAGGGAACCCGGCTGTCGGCTGCACGTCGCGTGCGGATCATGCACATCAGCGGGACCAGCCCGGAGCCGCCGGCCACGAGCAGGACCGGTTCTTGCTGTTCCGGCTGCCAGACGAACCAGCCTCCGACCGGTCCCCGGAGCTCCAGCTGGTCACCGGGCATGAGCTCGTCGGTCAGGTAGGGCGAGACCTCGCCCTCAAAGACTCGCTGTACTGTCAGTTCCAGGCGCGTTCCGTCTTGGGCCGATGCGATGGAGTAACTGCGCTGTGTGCTGTAGCCGTCTTCCGCGGTCAGCCGAATATCCACATGTTGGCCCGCCAGATGGCCGGGCCATTCTGGCACCTCCAGCACCAGTGTGACGGCTGTCGCGGACTCAGCGCGACGTCCTGTCACCTCGGCGACCCTCCATCGGAGCCGGTCGCCTAGTCTCCTCGATACCGCTGCTCTTGCCACGGGTCTCCGTAATTGTGGTAGCCGGCGCTCTCCCAGAACCCCGGGGTGTCGTTGTCCCGCAACTCCAGTCCGTGCACCCATTTCGCGGACTTCCAGAGGTAGAGGTGCGGGACGAGCAATCGGGCCGGACCGCCATGCTCGGGGGCGAGTGGCTGGCCGTCGTAGCCGTACGCGATCCATGCCTTGCCGTCTAGAAGATCCGCCAGCGGGAGGTTCGTGGTATAGCCCCCGTAGGAGGAGACGAGGACATACTCGGCCGCCGTTTCGACATCGGCGAGCAGGACGTCCAGAGACACCCCCTGCCACCGGGTGCCGAACTTCGACCACTTGGTCACGCAGTGGAGGTCTGCCGTCGGGGTCTCCGACGGCAACTTCATGAGGGCGGTCCAGTCCCAGTTGTGCCGCCTCCCGGTCTCCGTGGTGACGGACAGCTCCCACTTGTCTGTGCTTATCCGCGGCGTGGGCCCGGCCGAGAGGACCGGAAAGCCCACGGTCTCGTACTGTCCGGGTGGCAGCTTCCTGCCCGCGGGTGGCCGTCGGCCGTGGAAACCGCGCGAGATGATCGCCATGCTGGCCGTCCAATCGGCTCGTGGGAGGCAACGCTCGGCGCCTTGAAGCGGGGCAGGCATCAGCCCAGGGTCCCCAACCAGTCGGCGATGGCCTGCCCGATCTCGTCCGGCGAGTCTTCCTGGACGAAGTGGATCCCCGCGACCGTCACCTCGGTCTGCGCCGGCCACCCGCGGACGAAGTCGAGCAACCAGTCGCTGGCGAGGATCGCACCGGGGTCGGCCTTCAGGAACAGCTTGGGCACATCGCTCATCGCCAGCCAGTCCGCGTAGGCGGCGGCGATCGCAGTCACGTCGGCGGGCTCGCCGTCGATGGGAATCTCCCGGGGCCACGTCAGGGTCGGCCGACGCCCCTCGCCGGGCTCGGCGAACGGCCGTCGGTATTCCCCCATTTCCTCGGTGGACAGGGTGCGCAGCACGGCATGTGGCAGCACCTGCTCGATGAAGAGGTTGTCTCGCAGGATCATCGCCTCGCCGGCCTCGGAGCGCAGTTCCTGCAAGAGTGAGCGCTTTCCCATCTTGTCCCAGTGGTCCCAGGTCTGCGGCCGCACGATCGCTTCCATGTACGCGATGCCCTTCACCGCCTCGCGGTGACGGTTGGCCCAGTCGAAGCCGAGGGCAGAGCCCCAGTCATGGACGACAAGGGTGACCTGCTCATGCACACCCAGAGCCTCGAGCAAGGCGTCGAGATAGCGGCGGTGCTCGACGAAGCGATACGAACCGGGGCCGCTGTCAGGCAGCTTGTCGGAATCACCCATGCCGATCAGGTCGGGTGCGATGCAACGACCTCGCGACTGCAGGTACGGCAAAACGTTGCGCCAGAGGTACGACGAGGTGGGATTGCCGTGCAGCAGAACGATGGGGTCGCCATCCCCGATCTCCACGTACGCCATCTCGCTGTCGAGAACCCCGCGGCGCTGCTTCTGGTACGGAAAGGTCGCGGAGATCATGCTGGCTTCTCCCTTATGTAGTAGCCGAGGTCATCCGCCGCATAGGTCACAGATCCCGGGTGTCGGACCCTGCACGCACGTTACTTTGTGTTGATTCAGAGTAGCAATGAGTGACCATCACTGTCTGGGGCGAGTCGGGCGTTCGGCCGAACGTCGCACGGGAGATACCGATGAGCGAGGCTGCGGTCGCCCATCCGGATCCAGGCTGGTGACCGCCCATCAACCTTCCGGGTGTGGCGGTGAGGACGGCAGTGCAGTACGCGACCAGCGGCCAGGGTTGCCGCCGGGACCGTCGGTGAGCCAGAAGTTATCGCCCAGGGGCACCAGTTCGTGCGTGTTTATCACCTCGACGGCGGCCTTGCCGCTGAGCGGGCTCGTGCGCACGTTCGGTCAGGTGGTGGCGGAACCGATCCGCCTCGCCCTGCCCGTCACCGCCTAGGGTGACGACGGCCAGGTCCGGTGCCAGGTAGCCGCCGCTCCATTCCACGAAGGTCTCCTGCCCGTCGAACCCAAAGGCTTCGACGGGCAGAGGAAAGAGCACGTCCCCGCCGGAATGGCGGTGGAAGGAGACATCCGCCTGCCCGTGGTCGACGCACAATGCAGCGCGCACCACGAGCCCTGATCATGCGCGTTGCCGGACTCTGGCTTTCGCGGGCGTGACCGCCGGATCCAGGTGGCTGGTCAGGATGCGGTAAGCATGGCACAGAGCGGCGCCAGGTTTCCGGATAGGGCGGCCGCGAGTTCGCGGGCCTCGTTCGTCTTCGGTCGGTGGTCCCGAGCAGTCCTCAGTTACTGAACGGACCATCGAGTCCAATTTACCCATGCGTTTGCAAGTAACGAAGCGCCATACTGGACTTGAAGGTCCGAAGTGGGCCTGTTCGAATGGTCGGCGTGACGACACATTGGAGGGGTAAGGCTATGAGCAGCGAAGAGCAGGTGCCGGTAACCGAGCAGCTGATCGACAACATCGATCAAGGCCGCTTTGAGCTCTGCCGCGACGACGACCTGGTCGGCTGGCTCTACTACACCCGCTTGAAGCCCAACCGGTACGCTCTTCGGCACACTGAGGTCGAGACGAGTCATCAGCACCAGGGTATGGCGGGCGCGCTGGTGCGGCGGGTGTTCGACGAGATCCGCGCTCGCGGGGGCACGATCACCGCAATCTGCCCCTTTGTGGTCGACTACCTCTCGCGAACGACCGCCTATGCCGATCTGGTCGACGCCCGACACCCGGGCTACTCCGATCGTGCTGCTGCCGAGTCGGCGCGAGTGGCGGCCGGTGGCTGAGATTACCGGGCCGCAATCAGGTGTCCTTCGAGGGAGCCCCATCGCGGCGTCACGACGTGATGCCTCGAGCTCCTGGTGGCGGAGTACGGCGACCCAGCCGTAGGCCAGGGTGATTCGGCACGGCTGGCCAACGCCGTTGCGCTCAACCCTTCCCGATCGCCCGTAGCGTCACGACATGGGTAAGAAGCGAAGTCCACCCGACGCTAACGTCCGGTCTCGAATGCGCGAGCTGGCTTTGGGTGCACCAACTGGACGCCCGGCTGAAGCCCGCCTCTCAACCGGTGATCGCGACTTGGACAGCCATCGCGCAAGGGATTGGTGCCTCTGGGCTAACGCGGCCGGACACGAGGGCGGATGTGGGCCCAAGCAAAGGGGTCGATGAGTGGAAAGACTGATGAAGGCGGTGGTTGGGGAGACCGTCGTGGAGAGGCTACGAGCGAGGCGGTAGTCAGTATCGAGTGGCCCCTGGGGAAAGGCGAGCGGGTGCAGCGAACTGCGGGATCGGGCGGGTCCGGCGCGAGTGATCCCCCCGGCAGTCCGCGGTTCGTCGGCAGGCGGGCCGAACTGACCTCGTTCACCGCTGCGTTGACTGGCCCCGCGACGCTCGTCCTGGTCGAGGGCGAGGCGGGAATCGGCAAGAGCCGCCTGGTGCGGGAGGCGCTGAAGGCCTCGGACATCCACAGACCGCGTTTCCTGACGGCCGTCTGCCCACCGTTCCGTGAGGCGCTGACCCTCGGCCCGGTCGTGGAGGCCCTGCGCCACGGCAGCATCTCTCTCGCCGACCTGCGGCTCTCGGCGCTGGCGGGCACCCTGCGTCCGCTCTTCCCGGAGTGGGCGGGCATTCTGCCGTCGCCGCCGGAGCCGCTGGCCGACGCCAGCGCGGCCAGGTTCCGGCTGCTGAGCGCGCTAGCGGACCTTCTGGCGGGCCTCGAGGTCGAGGTGCTGGTCGTGGAGGACGTGCACTGGGCCGACGAAACCACCCTGGACTTCCTGGTGCTGCTGGCCTCCCGCAGCCCCATGCCGCCGACCCTGGTGCTGACGTACCGTCCAGAGGACGTGGAAGCCGACTCGTTGCTGCTGCGGCTGTCGTCGCGGCTGCCCGCGGGCGGCCAGGTGCGGATCCACCTGGGCGGGCTGCCGGTGCCAGCGACGGCCGAACTCGTCTCGTCCATGCTGGACGACGAACCTGTCTCCGACGCCTTTGCGGCGTTCCTGCACGAGCGCACCGAGGGGGTGCCACTGGCCCTGGAGGAGTGCGTGCGGCTACTCAGGGACCGCACGGACGTCGTCCGCCAGGGCGGTGAGTGGGTGCGGCGGACGCTCGGCGACATCGCCGTACCGCCGACGATCCGGGACGCCGTCGCCGAGCGCGTCGTACGGCTGGGGCGCGATGCGCAGCAGGTGCTGCTGGCCGCCGCCGTCCTGTCCGACCCGGTGGAGGACACCGTGCTGGCCTCTGTCGCCGGACTACCGGAGCAGCGGGCGGCGGCGGGGCTGGAGGAGGCGCTGTCCAGCAGCCTGCTGACCGAGGACGCCTCCGGCCGGGTCGCCTTCCGGCACCGGTTGGCGGCCAGGGCGGTCTACGACAGGGTGGCGGCCGCCGCACGCCGCAGGGCGCATCGCCGGGCCGCGCAGGTCCTGGCGGAGGAGGCCTGCCCACCGGTGGACCGGCTCGCCCGCCACTTCCGGGAGGCGGGCGACACCGTCCGATGGCGACGGTACGCCGAGCAGGCCGCCGACCTGGCCTTGGCGTCGGGCGACCATCTGGCCGCCGTCACCTCGCTGCACGCACTGATCACCGACCCCGGATGCCCGGCAGCGGACGTGGCACCGCTGGTACGGAAGATGCCGCTGCACGCCTTCACGGGCTACTCCCGGCGCGACGAGGTCGCCGCCACGCTGCGCGCTCTCCTGGACGGCGGCACCCTCGGCGGGCCGGAACGCACGGAACTCAGGGCGCAGATCGCCAGGATGCTCATCTACAGCGGGGACCACGCGGCAGCGGCGGCCGAACTGGAACGGGTGGTCCCCGAGCTGACCGACCGGACGTACCCGGTGATCTGGGCGATGACCGCGCTGGGTGTGCCGGTCGGCGCTTCCTGGCCGGTGCAGGTGCATCTGGGTTGGCTGGACCGCGCGGAGCGGGCCCTGGAGCAGTCGTCCGTCACGCCGGTCGAGCGGCTCTCCTTGGTGGTCGACCGGCTGACCGCCCTGCTGGACCTGGGCGAGGAGCGGGGAGTGGCACTCGCCGACGGGCTGGGGACCGACGAGTCGAATCCACAGATCGCGCAGCACCTTGCCCGCGGCGCGCTCAACGCGGGCCACGGTGTAATGAAATACGGGCACTACGCGGACGCACGCCGCCGGCTCAGGGCGGCCGTGGACATCGCCGGCCGCCACGACTACCAGCGCCTGAAGGACATGGCGGTCGTCACCCTGATCCACCTGGACTGGTATGCCGGGCGCTGGGACGGCCTTGAGGACCGGCTCGCCGAATGGCTGGACGTGGACGGTGAGCCGCTGATTCGCGTGGACGCCCGGCTGGTGCATGCCCGCCTGCGCGCCGCACGCGGGCAGGGGCAGGCGTCCGTGGAGGCGGACCTGCGGGCGGTGCGCGACGAGTGCGTGCGCCGCGGACTGACCGACATCGCGGTCGAGGCGTCCGGAGCCCTGGCCAGGCTGGCGCTGACCGCGGGCGCGCTGAACGAGGCACTCGCGCTCACCGAGGAGCCGGTGGCCCGCCTCACCCGCAAGGGACTGTGGCTGTGGGCCGTGGACGTGGTCCCGCCACGGGTCGCGGCACTGGCCGGGACGGGCGCGCAGGCGGAGGCGGAGCTGCTGACCGCCGGGTTCGAAGAGGGGCTGCGAGGCCGCCGCCGACCACGGCTGGTGGCGGCGCTGCTGATGTGCCGGGCGGCGGTTCGCGCGGGGCGGCAAGAGTTCCCGGAGGCGGCCGCTGCGTGGGAGGAGGCGGCGCGTGCGTGGCAGGCGCTGCCCGCGCCCTACGAGGAGCTGCGCTGCCGTGAGAATCGCGCGCAGTGTCTGCTGGCGGCCGGCCGGCGGGAACAGGCCGGCAGCGAGCTGGAGTACGTACGGGGGGAGTTCAGCCGACTGGGCGCCGGGCGCGACGCCGAACGAGTGCTGCGTGGGCTGCGCGCGAGCGGCGTGGCGCACCGCGTCGTGTGGCGCGGCGGGCGACGGGGATACGGCGACCAGCTGTCGCCGCGCGAGCTGGAAGTGGTCGGACTGATGCTCGAGGGCCTGACCAACCGTGAGATCGCCGCCGCGCTGTCGCGCTCTCCCAAGACGGTGGCGGCGCAGCTCAATTCGGCGATGCGCAAGCACCGGGTGTCGACGCGGACGGCGCTGGCCGTCCGGATCACCCAGGAGCGGACGACCGCCGAGGAGACCTGACCGGTGGGGCGGTTCCGGGGTGGTGTACCCACCGCAACCGCCCCGTCTTCGCAGTTCTTTAGGTCATCTGCCTAATCGCTACGGGCGTTCGGCTTGTGGATACTCGCGTTTGTCGGATGACGCGGCCCTGTCAGCGGGCCCTCGAGGAATGGTGTGGATGAGTACTCCAGA
The DNA here is from genome assembly GCF_051553595.1 of Streptomyces sp. HUAS TT11. NCBI lineage: Bacteria > Bacillati > Actinomycetota > Actinomycetes > Kitasatosporales > Streptomycetaceae > Streptomyces > Streptomyces sp. HUAS TT11. The sequence goes on along the minus strand of NZ_CP196184.1, from coordinate 9,251,363 downwards.
GCGGCCCTGTTCCATCCCCGACGACTCGGTTTCCGCCGAATCCGGCGTCGCAAACAAACCGTTGTCCGCCTCGGACCCCAGCGAAGCGGAGCCCGCGCCGGACCCGGGACCGACAGGCGAACGCACTAACGGCTACGAGCCGTTGTAGTTCCGCGCAGCCCACCACCTGTACGGCACACGGCCCGATCCCACCCTACGAAAGGGTTTCCTCTCCATGTTCAGACGTGGGCGCACAAGCGCACCTGTCTCGGCGCTGCTGGCCGCCTGTCTCGGCCTCGGCATGCTGATAGCCGGCCCAACATCGGCCCTGGCGGCCTCTCCCGCACAGAGCGCGACGGTCCAGGCCTCGTCCCAACAGCGGGCGGACGCCGCCCACCTGGCGGTGCCGCCCCAACTCGCCTCCGTCCCGCCCGCCTACACCCCGGCCGGCTGCAACGCACCCGATCCCTCCGGGGACGGCGCGCGCTGCCAGGCGATGATCGCCACCAACTCCGAGCATCGGGTCATGGCGAACGCCGACGGACCGGCGCCCACCTCTCTGACGCCAAAGGACATCCGGGACGCCTACCGCCTCCCCGACGGCGGCGAGGGCCAGACCGTGGCCCTGATCGACGCCTTCGGATACTCCAAGGCGGAGGAAGACCTCGCCCACTACCGGGAACAGTTCGGGCTGCCGGAGTGCACCTCCGCGAACGGCTGCTTCCGCAAGGTCGACCAGCGCGGCGGCACCGACTACCCGACAGACAACGCCGGTTGGGCCGAGGAGACCGCCCTCGACCTCGACGCGGTCTCCTCGGCGTGCCCCAAGTGCCACATCCTGCTGGTGGAGGCCGACATCAACAGCGTCGACGATCTCGGCGAGGCTGCCGAGACCGCCGTCCGGCTCGGCGCGAAGTTCGTGTCCAACTCCTACGGTGTCCCCGGTGAGTTCCCCGAGGAGACGGGGGCGACCTACTACGACCACCCGGGCGTCGTCATCACCGCCTCCTCCGGTGACGCCGCGGGGACGGTGCTGTGGCCGTCCTCCGACCCCAACGTCGTCGCGGTCGGCGGCACCAGGCTCACCCGCGCCCCGGAGACCGACCGGGGCTGGACCGAGGCGGCCTGGAACGGGGCGGGCAGCGGCTGCTCGCTGTACGAACCGCAGCCCGCGTACCAGGCGGATCTGGCGACCGACTGCGCCATGCGCGCCACCGCGGACATCGCCGCCGACGCCGACCCGGCCAGCGGCCTGGCCGTGTACGACACCCTGGGCGAGGACGGCTGGCTCCAGGTCGGCGGCACCAGCCTGGCCTCGCCGCTCGTCGCGGCCATGTACGCCCTCGCCGGCACCCCGGCCGAGGATGCGCACCCCGTCACGTACCCGTACGCCGACCAGGGCAACCACGTCTTCGACGTGACCCGGGGCAGCAGCGGCACCTGCGCCACCGTGCTCTGCGACGCGGGACCCGGTTGGGACGGCCCGACCGGCCTCGGCACCCCGAACGGCGTCGAGGCGCTGAAGCAGGCACCGAACGGCACGGTCACCGGCCACGTCACCGACCAGGCCACCGGCGCTCCGCTGTCCGGAGCGAGCGTCGTGCTGACCGGCAAGGACAACGGACTCACCTTCCACGGCACCACGGACAGCTCCGGCGCCTACCATGTGTCGGCCGCGGCCGGCGCCTACGGTGTGACGGCGAGCCGGTACGGTTACGGCACCTCGAGCCCCGAGGACGTGACCATCGCCCTGAACAGCACCCGTAGCCTGGACGTCTCCCTGGCCAAGGTACCGAGCCAGAAGATCACCGGAAAGATCACCGACGGGTCGGGCCACGGCTGGCCGCTGTACGCCAAAATCACCGTCGCCGGCTACCCGGACGGCCCCGTCTACACCGACCCGAAGACCGGCACCTACTCCGTCGAGCTGCCGCGGCAGGCCGACTACACCCTCCACGTGACGCCGGTCTACCCGGGCTACGAGACGACCACCGCGCAGGTCTCCGTCGGCACCTCCGACGTACGGCGTGACGTGAGCCTCGGCGCCGACCTGAAGCAGTGCAGCGCGCCCGGCTACGCCTACGCGGCCCAGGCCGACTTCGAGAACTGGTCCGGCACGGCTTCTCAGCACGGCTGGACGGCCGCCGACAACGGCGCCTCCGGACACGCCTGGGAGTTCGACTCCCAGCAGTGGAACCTCACCGACGGCACCGGAAAATTCGCCGCGGCCGACCCGTTCGACCACGACGGCGCGGCCGAGGACGCGGTACTCACCACGCCCGCCATGGACCTAACGCACAACACGGAGAGCCTGCAGTTCGACACCGCGTTCCTCGGGAACGCCGACACCTCCGCGGATGTCGCCCTCAGCACCGACGGCGGCGAGACGTGGGCATCGGTGTGGCACCAGGGCGGCGACGGTGTCGAGGTCCGGGACCACGTTTCCCTCCCGCTGACCGCCGCACGCGGCCACGACGACGTCAAGATCCGGTTCCACTTCACGGGCAAGGGCCAGACGATCTGGGAGCTCGACAACATCACCGTGGGCACCTGCGCCCCGGTCGCCGGCGGCCTGGTCTCCGGCACCGTCCGCGACGGCAACACCGGCCTACCGATAGACGGCGCGACCGTAACCCCCGTCGGCCAGGCCGAGAGCACCGTCAGCACGGCGACCACCCCGAACGACCCGAACCTGTCCGACGGCTTCTACTGGATGTTCCGCAAGGACCCCGGCAAGCACACGTACACCACGGCGGCCAACCGGTACACCACCGCGACCACCAGCGCCACCACCGCCGCAGACGCGGTCACGACCCATGACATCACCCTGCGCGCCGGGCAGCTGAAGGTCACCCCGGCCACGGTCCTGCTCAGCGGCCGGATCGGGGACCACTCCGGGAGGACGAGCGGCACGGTCACCCTCACCAACACCGGGCTCGCTCCACTACACATCACCCTAGGTGAGCAGAACACTGGCTACACCACGCCCGACGGGAGGGACCCGGCCCTCGGCAAGGGCGCCCCGCGGCAGTATGTGAAGGGCACCTTCCCGACCGGCCCGATCACCAAGGGCGCGGGCGCCCACACGCCCCCGGCACCGGACCCGGCGGGCGGCACGGTCCCGACGCCGGACAGCTGGCAGTCCCTGCCCAACTACCCCGAACAGATCATGGACAACGCCATCGCCGGCCACCAGGGCAAGACCTACTCGCTCGGCGGCACGGACAAGCTCTTCGGTGGCAGCCTCACGGCGCATTCCTACGTGTACGACCCGGCCACCACCGCCTGGAGCCGGATCGCCGACCTGCCGCAGGCACTGGCAGCCCCCTCGGCCGCCTTCGTCGACGGCACGCTGTACGAGACCGGCGGCTGGGCCCTCAGCCCCGACGGCACCAAGGCGCTGGACGTCAAGGCGACCTACGCCTACGACACCGCGAAGAACACCTGGTCCCGGAAGGCCGACCTGCCCACGGTCCAGGGCTCGGCGGCCACCGCCGTGCTCGACGGCCAGCTGTACGTCATCGGCGGCTGCTCCGCGGAGTGCACGGCACCGGAGTCGGTGGTCTACCGATACTCCCCGCAGTACGACCGGTGGACGCGGGTGGCCGACCTCCCCGTGGCCGCGCAGTGGAGCGCGTGCGCCGGGCTAGGCCACGAGATCGTCTGTGCCGGCGGCGTCACCCGTAGCCCGGAGGACCAGGTCAGCCTGAGCAGCACGTACGCCTACAACCCGCACACCGACGTTTGGACCCGGCTCGCGGACCTGCCGCACAGCCTGTGGGGCGGTGTGGCCAACGGCGCCAACGGCGAGCTCCAGGTCGCCGGCGGCGTGGTGCCCAACGGCGGGGGTTCCAGCGCCACCAACGAGACCCTGCAGTACGACCCGGTGACCAACACATGGCGCAACCTGCCCAACGCCCCGTCGGCGATCTTCCGTTCCAGCAGCTCCGGCTGCGGCGTCACCGAGGTCGGCGGGGCGTCGTTGCGCGGGTTCATCCCCGTGGGCACGGTCTTCGCCAGTTCCCTGCCGGGCTACACCCAGTGCGGCGGCGAGCAGGTCTCCTGGCTCTCGGAGAACAGGACCTCGATCGTCCTCGCTCCGGGGCAGTCGGCGCGGGTGCGGATCTCCGGCGACGCTACCGTGCTCACCGACCCCGGTAACTACCGGGCTGACCTGGACCTCACCACCGACAGCCCGTACGTCTACAAGCCGGTCGCGGTCACCTTCCACGTAACCGAGTCCCTGCATCACCGCAGAAGCTGACGACCTCTCGAATCCGGCATCCGGAGCACAGTGACCAGGACGCTCCCGGCCCTCCCCGGCCGGGGGCGTCCCCATGTCGCGGTCCGGCGCACGTCACTGCGCCTGCGGCCGGTCTTCGTGTACGTCGAGGGCTGACATCCGCCGCCTGCACAGCAGCCTCGGCTACCGCAGCCCCACCGACGACGAAGCTGGTCTCACAGTCTGACCGACGCAACCACCCTGTCCGCCAGACCGATCAAGCCCAACTGGTCGAACGCACGGTAGGAACAGGGAGAGCCGTCACACGGGTGGTTGGCGCTCCGTGGCGAGTCCGGCGACCTCGTCGCGCATGGCTTGGAACATGGCTCTCGCTCGTGCCGACGCGTCGGTGGCCGTGACCATCACGGTCTCCCTCTTGAATACGAGCGCGGGATCTTCGACACGCAGCCACTTCACGCCCTGCGGGACAGTGTCCGCAGCCAGCCCGGGCATGACCGAAACCCCCAGTCCTGCGGCAACGAGCCCCAGGCGCGTCTGCCAACTGTGTGCCTCGTAGGCCACGCGCGGAGCTTCAAGGGTGGGCCAGGCGCCGAACCGGGGCCCGCCTTCCTCGCCGGCTCCCACGATCCACGCCTCCTGCGCCAGGTCGTCGACGTGCACCTCCTCCCGGGAGGCCAGCGAATGGGCCGTGTGGACGGCCACCCCTATGCCGCGGCCCGTGCGTACGACCTCGACGCGTAGCCCGGTGAAGTCGTAGTCCGGGAGTCCTTCCCCGATTGCCACTACGGCCACCTCGAGGCGCCCCGCGCGAAGGCGGCGCAGCTGGGCGGGGCTGCCCGCCTCCCACAGGCCCACGGTGAGGGCCGGGTGCGCCTTTTGCAGGCGCGCGATGGCTCTGGGGACCAGCACGGCCGCCGCCGTGGGGTACGCGCCGACGGCCAGGCGGCCCGCGAGACGGTCGCGGAGCCCGGCGATCTCCAGCTCCACCGCTTCCGCATCTGCGATCATGCGGCGCGCGTACCGCAGCAGCGCCTCCCCCGACAGCGTCGGCCGGACTCCACGGGCATGCCGCTCGAACAGCGGGGCCCCCACCGCGGCTTCCGTGGCGATGATCTGGCGCGAGACTGCGGACTGGGTGTAGCCGAGCGCCTCGGCCGCCGCGGTGAAGGACCCGCGCTGAGCGACTTCCAGCGTGACTCGCAGGCCCGTCAGCGTCAGTTCCGGCATGGCCCGACAATATGCGCGAATTACGGGGCAGGGCAAAGCACGACCCTCCACGCTGCACATGACGCGGCGACGCGACTGCGGGCAGGTGCCCGAGGCGTGCGAGGGGATGCGCTCAGGGACCTGGAGCGGGCGAACCGGCCCGTGAGGACGGGTCCTCGCGCCGCCCCATTCCAAAGCCATGCCTTTTTCGCATGGGAGCGATGAAAATGAATCGCTGGTGGAATGTCTTAGGCAGTGGAACGCTGTCTTCATGAAGGAAACAGTGCAGAAGAACACCGCGTTCGACCTCGCTCGCCCGGCAAACAATCAGTTGGCTCAGGGATTTTTTCAGTGGTGCGTCGTTACGCCCGATCTGGAGTCGAAGTGCGCCGAGCTGGAGCGCGTGTACGGCCTCGCGGGATTCTGGATTATGGAAGACGCCCCTCTGCTGGAGACGACCTACCGCGGTAAGACGATCGACCTGCGGGTGGACATGGCGCTGGGTTATATCGGCGACACCAATATCGAGGTCATCAGCCCCCGCCCTGAGGGGGACGCCAATCTCTACACCGAGTTCCTCGAGGAGCAGCCGGGAGGCGGCCTTCACCATCTGGGCTTCCAGGTACATGACTTCGATGCGACGGCTGCAGACTTGACCGCCAAGTTCGGCCCTGCCGCGCAAGCAGGAAACTTCTCCACAGGCGGAAGCCATTTCGCTTACTTCGATTCCCGCCCGGTGACCGGGGCCTACACCGAGATCCTCTGGTTCGACACCGAGACCATTGCCTCTATGGCGGACCTGCGCGCCGGAAAGCCTCCGGTCGTTTGACCGGCCGTCAGCCAGGTCGCCGGCGCCCGCGGCATTTGTGACAGCAAAATCTACGGCGGCCTCCCCGAAGGATGATCCGAGTCCATCCTGCAGCATCTTTTGACCCACTTCAGGTTCACAGTGCGGCGCCAGCTTCGGCAGAGGCACGCCTCGGCGTGGCACGGCACCTTGACCCATCCGCGAGACGATCCAGAGGAAACAACATGGCTAATTTCATCTCCCCCGATGACACCCGCTACGACGAGCGCTCCCGCGCGCTCATCCGCATCGGCCGGGACGCCATCTCAAAGGAGAATCCGAGCGCACTGCGCGCTTACTTCAGTGAGGACTTCGAGTTCCACGGCCCCGATGGCGACCTCGGATTCGAGGAACTGTCAGGCTTCTTCAGCCAGATGCGCAACGCCTTCACGGACTACTACTGCGAGCGATATGAGATCGTCTCCACCGGGAATCTGATCGGTTGCCGGACGGAGATGGGCGGCATTTTCGAAAAGCCGTTCGATACGACGCCGGTGGGAACGGTGCAGCCGCACGGCAAGCAAGTGACGCTGACGCTGATCAACATGTTCCGCTATGACGAGGACGGCAGGCTGGCGGAAGAGTGGGTCCAGTACGACAACCTGGAGTGGCTGCGCCAGCTTGGCGTTGAACTCGCCCCCGCCTCTCGCTGAAGGCCCCGACCGTGCCGGTCCAGGACCCGTCTCGCGGGCCGTGCGTCGCGGTCGACAGGACGTTCGCCGCGACGATCCACGAGTGACCTGCCGATACGACCGCCGCCCCCGTCCAACGGGGGCGGCGGTCCACGTTCCCCGTTCAGCCCATGTGAGCTGCTTCGGTTTGGCGGACATCCGAGATCAGGGGTTGATCCCCGGAAGGATGTCCACCGTGGAGGTCGATCAGGGTGACGCGGCCTTCGGTCTTGAGTACGAGGTTGTCCAGGGCGGCACCGGCGCGGGCCTTCGCGGGCCTTGCCGGCTGCGAGGGTGAACATCACAGCGGCGGTGGTCGCAGTCCAGTCCATGCCCAGAGGCGAGTGGTGCGGATGGTAACCGGCAGCCAGCACCCGCATGGACTGCACGAGCAGGTAGACGGCGAGAAGGCTGAAGCCGACGCCGATCAGCTTGAGGGCGCGGCGCTGCCGGTCCTCGCCGGTCCTGGACACTCCCAGACCACCACGGTGGATGCACGGTCCCGCCAGAAACGTAGAGGACTCGCTGTCCGCCAGCCGCCGCGGCAGGATCGCCACATGTCCAAGTCACCCATGCCGAGGGCGACGATCTCCTCCGCCCGCTGGAGCGACCACTTCATCTGCGGATCTGACACCACCGCTTCGACACGTCGATCATGAGGTGGTTCGCGCGAGCCTGTCGAGGCTGTGTCGCCGACCACGCCCACCGCGGCCTTCCCGCCCTAGCGGGACATGCCAGTTGTGCGCCACGAGCCCGAGAGTTGCTTGGTGGACCGGAGCTTGTATCGATTCGTGACGAGGTACCGCCGATGAGGGTCTGCGCGAGCAGCGACCCTTGACCACGTAAGACGTCTCCACTCGGTCGGCGCTATTGAACAGTCCTGGTGCTTGGTCCGACGTGCGGGTGCACCAGGTTGGCAGGGTGGCTGCGGGAAGGTGAGGCAGTTGCCCTGCTTCATCTCACCGATCAGCGCAAGCCGCCCAGCGCCGCGCCGACGAGCCCGCTGAGGAGAACAGGCATGAGTGACAAGGCCGCCGTCGCACCGGACGGCTACTGCACGAACGAGGAGACCGTCTCGGGCACGCTCCGCAATATCACCGCCCGTGCGAGGGGCTTCATCACTTTTTCCCACCTGCATGGCCGCCGTATAGCCAAATTCCGGTGCGGCAAGGAGACCTCCCTCACTTCCGGGGGCGTCCTGTGCCGCCATACAGCCGCAGGAGCAGGGAAGCCGCGCCGTCCGCCGTACCGGGGCGGGCACAGCCCTGGCCGGCACCGCGGGCCTCGTCCTCAGCCGCCGGTCCTACCGCGAGAGGAGCCGCTCATGTCCACCGCCGACGCTCTCACGGTCAAGACGCCCTGCGGTCTCGCGCGTGCCGCCGCTGACTCCGGGTGCGATGACGCTGTCGTCGGGGGACGTCGCGAAGGTCTGCAGGTAGTCGATGGCTGTCTGCAGCGCATCTTTCAGCGGCGTGATGTTCCGTGCGACCTGGGCGAGGAGGGTGCCGCCCTGGAAGGCGGCAAGGAGCAGAGTGGCCAGCCGTGCGGGGTCTGCCTCCGTGCTGATGCGGCCGAGTTGCTGCATGCGTTCGATTCCCTCGCGGAAGATGTCCCTCCACTGGTCGAACGCATTTGCGAGCTCGTCGTGGACGTCGAGGTCCGTCTTGATGATCTCGCTCGCCAGGGAGCCGAGGCTGCAGCCTTCCTGGTAGGCGTGCTCATAGCCGATGTAGAAATCCGCCCACGCCCGAAACCCCTCGAGGCTGTCGAAGCGGGCGAACTGCTCACTGCGGTGGAAGGTGAGGACGCTCTCGGCCTGCCAGGCGATCACGGCCAGGACGAGGCTCTCCTTGGTCGGGAAGTAGTGGTTGAGCTGCGATCCACTGACGCCGGCGGCGCGGCGGAGCTGCTCGTTGTTCGTCGCGTGGACACCCTTGGCGTAGATGAGCTGCGCGGCGTGCTCCAGGATGCGGGCCCGCGTCGCCTGCCCCTTGCCGGTGAGCTTGTGGGGGTCCCGGGCTCCTGTAGTGGGTTTCATGCTTCCGAGGATACCTCGATTGGGCTTGACAGCCCAGTCACGGACAGTGTTCACTCAGGACTGGGCCGAACAGCCCAAAAATCTGCACCGCAACCCGGGCTGACGACACCCACTCACCGGAGGCTGATCCGCCATGTCACGACTGAACGCTCCCTCTGCCGACGACGCCCCCGAAGCGGCGCAAGGCATCCTGGACAACGTCGGCGCACAGTTCGGCTTCGTCCCGAACATGTTCATGACGCTCGCGTCGAACCCGACCGTCCTCGACGTCGTCATGACGCTGCAGGGCTCTTTGAGCCGGGTTCTGGACGCGAAGACGCGGCACACCATCGCGCTCGCGGTCTCGCAGGCCAACGGTTGTGATTACTGCCTGGCGGTGCACTCGTACGTGTCATCGGAGTTCGGCGGTATGTCGAGCGAGGACATCGACCTGGGCCGGGCGGGGAGTTCGGTCGACCCGAAGCGCGCCGCGGTTGCTCGCTTCGCGCAGCAGGTGGTGGCCACTCGCGGGCAGGTGAGCGACGCCGACCTGGCGGCTGTGCGAGGCGCCGGATACACCGACCCGCAGATCCTGGCGATCGTGACGGTCGCGGTCGCAGCGCAGCTCACCAACTTCATCAACAACGTCAACCAGACCGACATCGACATCCCCGCCGCCAGCTCGGTCGCTACGTCCGGCTGATCGCGCGAACCCCCGTGACGGGCCGCGCACGCGGCCCGTCACCCCCTCTCACCGATCCGATGATCTTTCAAGGAAGGGCTTCACGTGCCGGGCTCTGAGCTCTACGAGAAATTCATGGCGCTGCACACCCGCGATGGCGGGTTCGTCATGCCGAACGCCTGGGACGGCCTGTCGGCGTTGATGCTGGCCGATGCCGGTTTCGAGGCGATCGCGACATCGTCGGCGGCACTCGCCTTCACGCTCGGCCGCCTCGACGGGCGCCACGAGGTCACCCGCGAGGAGCACCTGGAGCATGCGCGGCTGCTCGGCCGGCTCACCGGGCTGCCCGTCAACGGAGACTTCGAGGACGGCTACGGCGACACGCCGCAGGACGTCGCTGCGACCGTGGAAGCCGCCGTGGCATCCGGCCTGGCCGGGATCGGGATCGAGGACACCTCGGGCAATCCCGATCAACCGATCCGGGACTTCGACGACGCGGTCAACCGCGTTCGCAGCGCCGTCGACGCGGCCAAGGGACGCATCGTCGTCACCGGCCGCACCGACAACTTCATCCAGGGCCGGCCCGATCTCGACGACACCATCCGGCGTCTGACGGCCTTCGCCGAGGTCGGCGCGGATGTCCTCTACGCCCCGTTCCCACCCGACCGCGATGCCCTCGCCGCGATCGTCACCGCCGTCGCACCGACACCCGTCAACGTCCTCATCTCACCGGCGGACAAGGTGCTGACCGTCCCGGAGCTGCAAAAGATCGGGGTCAAGCGGATCAGCTTGGGTCCGATGCTCTACGCGAACGCGTTGGGGGCCCTCGAACACGCCACCAAGGCCCTCGTCGCCGGTGACCTCACCACCGCGACGACAGGCATGAGCTTCGACCGTATCGGCGCACTGCTCGCCGGCAAGAAGTAGCCCGAACCCTTAAGAATCACTACCCATCAACCACTGATCGTAAGAAGAAGGCAGACTGACATGAACCTCGACAAGCTCATGAGCAAGCACCTCACCAGGTACTTCGACCCCAGCAAGACCATTCCGGAAGAGACCCTTCAGAAGTTGCTGCGGTTCCTGCGCTCCACGCCGACATCGGTGAACGTACAGCCCAACCACTTCTACGTCCTCGCCACGCCCGAAGGAAAGAAGCAGCTCGCCGACAACCTGGGCGAACGATTCCAGGACAACGCCGAGAAGATCCTGAACGCCTCGCACACCATCATCCTCACCACCCGGGCAGACGTGCCCGACAGCCACCTCGAAGCCGTGTTCACCAAGGAGAAGGCCGACGGCCGGTTCCCCGACCCGGCAAAGCAGCAGCTGTGGGAATCCATGACCCGAGACTTCCTCAACCTGCGCAACTACGGCTACAAGGACCTCAACCACTGGATGGAGAAGCAGACCTACATGGCGGTAGGCCTGACCATGATGGCCGCCGCCGAACTCGGCGTCGAAGCGACCCCGCTGGAGGGATTCGACCCCACCAGCGTCGACAAGGCCTTCAAGATCCGCGAGAGCGGACACAGCACGACGGTACTGCTGGCCCTCGGCTACCCCGACCCAGCCAAGGTGTACACCACCCCGATCTCCCGCTTCGACCACGACGAGCTGTTCACCTTCATCTAAAAAGGCCACCCGGAAACCACAACCCACCACACACGAGGAAAGGAACCATCCCGATGAAAGCCATTGTGGTCACCGACCAGACCGCGGGAACAGCCGGAATGACACTGACGGAGCGGCCCGAGCCACGCGCAGCGATCAACGACGTCATCGTCCAGATCCATGCCTCGGGCTTCGTCCCCACCGAGATGGAATGGCCATCGACCTGGACCGATCGCGCCGGCCACGACAAGACACCGTCGATCCCCGGCCACGAGCTGGCCGGAGTGGTCACCGCCCTCGGCTACGGCACGACCGGCCTGTCCCTCGGGCAGCGGGTGTTCGGCCTCGCCGACTGGCACCGCGACGGCACCCTCGCCCAGTACGTGGCGATCGAAGCACGCAACCTCGCACCGCTGCCCGGCGACGTCGACTACACGACAGCCGCATCCCTGCCCATCTCCGGCCTGACCGCGTGGCAGGGGCTGTTCCAGCACGGCCGCCTCCAGGCCGGCCAGAGCGTCCTCGCCCACGGCGCAGCCGGCGCAGTCGGAACGATGGTGACCCAGCTCGCACGGGAGGCCGGCGCCTACGTCATCGGCACCGGACGCGCCGCCGACCGGACCAAGGCACTCGACTTCGGCGCGCACGAGTTCGTCGACCTCGACAACGACGCCCTCAAAGACGTCGGGAGCGTCGACCTGGTCTTCGATGTCATCGGCGGCGACGTCCAACAGCAGTCCGCCGCCCTGATCAAGCCCGGCGGAACACTGGTGTCCATCGTCGGCCCCGTCGAAGCACGGCCCGCCGACGGCCTGGCAGTGGACTTCGTCGTCGAAGCCGACCGCGCCGACCTCGGCGAGATCGTGCAACGGGTACGCGACGGACGGCTGCGGACCAACATCGGCGACATCGCGAGCCTCGACGACGCCGTCGGCGCCCTCAACCCGACCACGCGACGCCACGGCAAGACCATCATCCGCGTCCTGCCGTAACAAGGCGGACGGCCACCGCCCAACAGGCAGGTCACAGGCCTGATCGACGCCCCGGTCAGGCCACCGGCCCGCGCACGTATCCGAACCACCACACGCACCAGGCACCCGGACCGACACAGGAGCTGATCACCATGGACGGGCAAGAACTGCAGAAAATCGCAGACGGTTTCACCGCGGATCTGCCCGGCACCGACCACGAGCACCGTTCCGACCCCAGCTGGGACCTCTACAAGGTGGGCGGCAAGGTCTACATGCTCATGACCGACATGCCGGGACGCCCCGTCGTGATCCTGAAAGCCGATCCGGACGACGCCGCAGCCCTGCGCGAGCAGTACACAGGCATCACCCCCGGCTACCACATGAACAAAACACACTGGATCACGGTCGACGGCGCAGACACCATCGACGAGAAGCTCGTGAAGGAACTCGTCACCGACTCCTACCGTCTCGTCGTCGCCGGGCTCCCCAAGTCCAAGCAGCCCATCAACCCACACACCCACAACCACCGGACCTGACCGAGCACTGCGACGGGCATCCGCCCGGCGCAGACGAAACAGGAACCATCGCCGTTCCAGTCCGTCGGGGGTGTTCCACATCGCGACCAGACGACTCGCGAACTCGACGACGGACTCTCGGTGACTCTCAAGGGTGTTCGCATAACGACCAGGAGACCCATCTCGTCAACACCGCCCGCACAACATCGAGCGTGCACGCTCCATTCGGGCAGCTCAACGAGGTCCCGCTCGACACCGGTAAGGCGGAGCGGGGCTGTTCGGAACAGAGACAATGGGCCTAGCGCGGCTGCTTCAGCGAGCCGTTCTCAGTAAGAAGAGTGCGAGGAGCGGCCGCAGAGCGGGCGGCGGCACAACAGTAACCTCGGCAGAAACGCGGTTAGCTAAACCGCGAGGAGAAGCAGCGTGTCGCCGCATGGCTCGCCAGCCGCGAAGCCTGAGGGGCGGCAGCGGTCAGATCAGGCCCGCCCGGTAGACCAGCAGGGCGATCTGGACGCGGTTGGTCAGGTCGAGCTTAGCCAGGATGTGGGAGACATGCGCCTTTACCGTCGGGATGCTCAGACTGCGGGACGCCTCGTTCCGCCTGCCCGCCGGCCGCGTCTGCGCCCTGGTCGGACCCGACGGCGCCGGCAAGACGACGCTGTTGTCCCTCGCCGCCGACCTGATCACGCCGACCGCGGGGTCCATCACGCTCTCCGGCCACCGGCCGGGCAGCGCCAGGGTCCGGCAGAGCTCGAGCGGGCCGATAGGGTAAGCCCCCCTCTCGCGCCATCCTCGAGGCTGCCGCTCCAAACCGTGTCCAGCCACACCGACGGTGCACCCGAACGGACACGAAGAAGCCCCAGCCGGTCCGGGGGACGTACAGACTGGGGCTTCTCGTGCAAGGCGGTCGCTTCAGCGCACCCATTGCCGCCCTGCTGTCCTGGTGTACCTGCCCACCGACAAGCTGAGAACTCACCAGGACTGATCAATAGCGTCGGACGGCCGAGACGTCTTACGCCGAGATGAAGGTCTTTGATGACTGGCGTCGCGGCCGGGCCGTGCGCAGCGGAGCGGGGAAGCGCCGGGCTTGTCCGGTCAGGTGCCGAGTCGGCGACGCAGCATTGCGACTTCGTAGCGCGGCTCCAACAGCACGACGTCCTTAGCCCGCTGGACACGGGAGAGCAGGAGGAGCAGACCGAGGATGCGGAGGAAGTCGAGGTAGATCACGCGGAGCACCGCACCGTTCGAGCATGCCGTGATCAGGCGCAGGTCCCGAACTCCCAGGTCGAATCAGGCACGAGAGTTATGGCACCCCACACGCTTGTGGGTGCAGGGCGAGTTAGCCAACAAGTTCTACAGCGGGTTCGTCACCACCGCGACCACCCACGGCGGCCAGGAGTCCACGCATGCGGCCCGTACAGCACGATCCACCGCTTCGGCGGCCTGGTCGTGTCGCTGGGCAACACCGAACGCGACCAGAACCCGTAACGCCACGTGGCGCAGGTGGCCGCAGCGCTCAAGGCCGGCCTCTCCCCCTGACGCACCCCGTACGACTCCCCCCCCGCCGAAACCGGCCGGGGTAGGCGTTTCTCCGCGGTGCGCTCACAGCACTTGTTTGCCGTACATCTCACCGAGCGGGTCGGCGATGAGTTCGATCCGGGCGCCGTCGGGGTCTCGGAAGTAGACCGAGACCCCGCTGTGTACCGCGTGCTCGACGCCAGCCTGCTCGAGTCGAGCGACCAGTGCGCGCCAGCGCTCCGGCCCGACCGAGATCGCCACATGGTGCAGGCCGCCCAGGACTTCGGCTTACGGGCCCACGTCGAGCCCGGGGAAGTCGAAGAAGGCAAGCAGGTTGCCGTTGCCGAGGTCGAAGAAGAAATGTGAGGACCCCGGATAGTCGCGGTTCTCGATCAGCTCCGTTAGCGGGAAGTCCAACACCCCCTGGTAGAACTCGATGGTGCGCTCCACATCGCCGCTGATCAGCGCCGTGTGATGCAGCCCGCGTGCTGACGAGGCGGGCCTCTCGCCACTCGGCCGCAGATGTTTCTCCCGGACACAGCGGCGCTCCGCATCGATGGCGGGTGGCTCAGGCTGCACGTCGTCCGGCGTCTTCATCATCGCTCTCCTCACCAAAGTGCTGGGTAGCGTGCCCTCCCGAGACCAGCATCGCGGCCCGCGCCACGCCGGTCATCCACGGGTGCCGTCCTGTTCGTCCAACTCGCTGAAAACACGACGAGAGACGTACCGATCGCAATCCGGCAGAACGTCACCCTTGTCGACTCCGAGCAGGTAGTGACGGTGTTCGTGGGACCGGACATCTCACTGATTGAGGCACCGGACGCTTGTGCTGCCAATCACCAGCACTTGCCGGTGCCGGACGAACAGGAGCGGTCCTGCCGGACCCAGGAGCGACTGAGCGCCAGGAGACACCGTTGCCGAACAGTTTGACCTGGCCGATACGGCAGGCGCACGCAAATAAGCCATTCGCGAAATTTAGGCTACTCCACCAGAAAATTCATACGCGAAAAGTGCCGCCTCGCACCTCGTGGATCTAGTGTGGGCGACAGGGATCATGCAAACTTCTGAACCCGAAAAGGAACATTAATGCCACTCTCGCTGGGAGCGCTTCAGCGTGCACCAGGCGGTTAATGCCCAACCCCAGTCAGCACCAGCACACATGCTCTTCGGATGCTCTGACGATCATGAACTTCGACTCCCCCAACCGTCGGACGGCAGCAATGAGGTTTGGTCTACCCGAGTTGGACGGCGATAGCGAGTAAGCCTCGGTGGGCTACCGAGTAGCGACAGGTCGGCTGCAGGACTTCATGCCGCCGCCACTCAGTCCCCGAGCAAGGATCCACCTGCTAACAGATCGTCAATAACGCGGCCCTGAGCCGTTGCCCGAGCCAGTCCCGCCAATAGGAAATACCTGCCGTGAAGCGGCTCACCACAGGCCTGGCCCCCATGCCAAGAGTCCCGGTTCCGAGGGGGCACCTTGAAGGAGATATCCGTATGCATGAGAGCTCACTCGTACTCGACCCCACTGGTCGGCGTCGACAGAAGGAGGAAGAAATCCTGCACGCCGCCGACGGGCCGGTGCTCGTCGACATCCTTGGCGAGAAGGCGTGGGCCATAGGCCATCAGGAACTTCTCATGCAGCTCCTCACCGACGACCGTGTGTCCAAGGATCCCCGGCAGCACTGGCCTCGTTTCATCTCGGGCGAGATCGTCGGGAAATGGCCGCTGTACCTCCAGGTAGCGGTGAACAACATGTTCACCGCCTACGGAGGTGACCACCGCCGCCTGCGGCGTCTGGTCAGTCCGGCATTTTCCCCTCGGCGGACTGCACAACTCATCCCTTCTATCGTCGACAACACCGATCTCCTGCTCGACCAGATCGCTCAGTCACAGTCGGAGGTCGTCGATCTCCGGGAGACCTTCGCCGCGCAGCTTCCCGTCGCTGTCATCAGCGACATGCTGGGGATCCCGCAGGCTATGCGGGCCGAGTTCCGGAACGCCATCGACAGGATCTGGAATACGACCTCCAGCAGCGAGGAGGCGGTTCGTACCACTCAGGACGTGTACGCGCTGCTGCACAAACTCGTGGCGTACAAGCACGAATCGCCGGATGATGACCTGACGACGGCGCTGATCACCGCACGCGACGGTGAAGGTGGCGGAGCGGCCCTGCACAAGGAGGAGCTCGCCGACACTCTCTTGCTTGTCATCGCCGCCGGTTATGAAACCACCATCAACCTTCTCGACTCTGCTGTCACCTCACTACTGCTCAATCCTGACCAGCTGCGCATGGTGAGGAACGGAGCCGTGGAGTGGGCCGCTGTAGTTGAAGAGACCCTGCGCTTCGCTGCGCCGGTGAGTCACATCCCCATGCGGTACGCGGTCGAGGACATACCTTTGCCGACCGTGACCATCCGGAAGGGCGACGCCATCCTCGCCTCGTACGGAGCAGCCAGCCGTGACCCCCGCATACACGGCCAGACAGCTGAGACCTTCGACGTCACCCGCGCAGACAAGCGGCATGTCGCCTTTGGGCATGGCGTCCATTTCTGTCTCGGAGCGCCGGTCGCTCGCGCGGAGGCCACTAACTCCCTACCGCGTCTGTTCGCACGTTTCCCGAACATGCGCCTTGCCGTGGCCGCCGAGGACCTCGAGCCATTGCCCAGCATCCTCGGCAATGGTCACAAGACGCTGCCTGTGAACCTTGGGGTGTCATCGACTGTGCCAGCTAGGTGACCGCGCTCTTCTGCATCTGCCAGCGGCCTCTTGCGCCCGGAGTCGATCCGAGCGTAAAAACGGGCTGGAAGGTGCCTGATGAGACCCGCGACCCGACGCCAAGCCAACCACCATTCCGCGCGATCCGTCACGACCCGGGCGCAGATGATGTCCGCCTGTGAGCGCATGCCCGATTCAGGTGATGCCTTCTCCGAGAGCAGCGTTCAGCGGATCCTGGAGCAGGCGGGGGTGTCCCGGGCCATGTTCTACGCGTACTTCCAGAGCAAGTCGGACATCCTCGTGCGGCTCACCGACGATCTGCGTTAGTCACTGCTGGCGCTCGCAGCATCCGCAGCAGGATCGCCACATTTCTCAACAGGGCTTACGGAACACCATTCGGTGGGCGATACGGATTCGGTACAAACCGGGGTGGACACGTGATGGCATGTCATGGTCAGCGCGTCTGGCGGTCGCGACGCGCTCCCCACGGTGCGCCGCCTGCCGCTGAATGCTGGGGAGGGGCTGTACTCGCAGCCAGGTATACGCCACCTAGCGGCGATCGCCCGTATGAAATTCGACCCGGTCTGCCAGGTGCTCGATGATTCCCACACCACGTCCGCGCTAATCGCAGTCACGGCTGACGCTCGGATGGAGGGCGCGCGACCCAGTGTCGGCGACAGCCACGCCCAGGAGCCAGTTCGTCGACGATGAGCACGGCGGCGTCTCGTTCCTCACGGCCGATCTGCCACAGTCGTAGCAGATCATCGGTGAAGCGGCGCACTGTCCTCACGAGAGCTGCCTCGGTGTGAAGTGTCATCGCGGCGGATTACGACACCTTGCCGAAGCTTCCCTCCGAGCCTTCAACGCGGCGGAGGCGTTGTCGCACTCGCAGTCAGCCGCCGGGGACGAAACTGATGTGAGTCGTAGGGGTGTTGTTTGGCTATGCCGGTCGCGTGGCTGGGGCTCGTTGTGCTGTGTGGCTGGTCGGTGGGGTCATCAGCGGGGCTGCTCGCCCGGGAACTTCTTACGAAGGTGAGACGGCTGGGTAGGGCGTAGTAAGAATTCCTCGGCCGGGCGCTACCTATGTCTGTGCGAGGCCAGTTGGTGGCCTCCAGGCAGACACGGGCGACCGCACCGTGCTCGTTCAGAACGAGGAGTCCATACCTATGAAGAAGAGGCTCGGCCAGTTGGTCGCCACGACAGTTGCCACGGCGGCGTCGATGACGCTGTTTGTTGTCCCGGCATCGGCGAGTCCGCGGGACCACGACGCTGCTGTAATGCCGGTCTTCGTTCAAACGGACGCGGCGGACGGCAACACGATCGTGGCGTATGACCGCACGCCCAGCGGAGCGCTGACCCAGCGGGGTCTCTACGCCACCGGTGGACGGGGAGGCATCCTCGAAGGTGCCGTGGTGGACAACCTTGCATCCCAGGGCTCCCTGACCTACGACCGCACGCGTCGGCTGCTCTACGCAGTCAATGCCGGCAGCGACACCGTCACCGTCTTCTCCGTACGCGGTGACCGACTCGTACGACGCCAGGTCATTTCCTCCGGAGGGCACTTCCCGGTCAGCGTTGCCGTCCACGGCAACCTTGTCTACGTCCTGAACGCTCTGGACGGCGGAAGTGTGCAGGGCTACCTCAACATCGCCGGACACCTTGCCAAGGTGCCGTCCTGGCACCGGAGCCTGGGTCTGGATCCTGCCGCGGCACCGCAGTTCACCCACACACCGGGGCAGATCGGCTTCACTCCGGACGGCAGCAAGCTGATCGTCACCACCAAGGCCGGCGGCAACAGCATCGAGGTCTTCCCGGTCGGGCAGCTGGGCATCGCTGCACAGCCTGTCGTCACCACGGACCCCGGAGCCGTGCCATTCGGGTTCGCGTTCGATCACGCCGGACGGCTTGTGGTCACCGAGGCAGGACCGAACTCCGTGGCCACCTACGCAATCAGCCGCAACGCTCAGCTCACCAAGCTCGATACCCGGGCCACGGGGCAGGCGGCAACATGCTGGATCGCCGCCACAGGCGACCATGTCTACGCCGCCAACGCCGGCAGCGGCTCTCTGACCGGCCTGCGAGTAGGCCGCGATGGTGCGCTCACTTCGCTGAGCACGACCGCAACCGGCGCCGGCACGGTCGACGTGTCCATCTCCAGCGACAGCAAGTTCCTGTATGCCCAGACCGGAGCAGCCGGCGGCGTTGACGCCTTTCGCGTCAACACCAACGGCTCACTGACCAAGGTCGGCTCCGTGATTGTGCCCAGCGCCATCGGCGGCGAAGGCATCGTCGCCCTGTGACATGAGAACAACAGCCTTGGGGGGTGCCACAACCAAGGCACCCCCCAAGGCCCCGATACCGCAACAACCTGCCTGAACGGGGAGCCTGAGCCCCCTCCCAGTGTTCTGGTCGAAACCTGAAGGACCAAAGCTCTCGGCACGTGGCTCGCTCCAGGCATCGTCATGCGTCACGTGAAGCCTTACCCCCGGCGACCCAGCCGGCAACCTACGCACCTTCGAGGCCCTGAAACTGCAGATCCTGCCGAAGGCGGCGACCATGTCGCCGGGCAGGAGGGGCAAAGGACACACTCCTGTCGGGGCGGGCCGCGCCTTCGACGGACGGGACGCCGTGATCAGGCTCGGAGCGCAGGCCGATGCGCTTGTCCTATTCAAAGGTTTTCGTCGTGTGTACAGGAGCCGGCCGCTCGATTGGCCGGATAGCGCCTCTGCACCGCGACCACTGCTCCGTAGCTCCGTTCAAGGCACAAACTGGGCTGCCCGCCGCGTCACGGTTCTCACGCGGACACGGCAACTCTCGAACTTAGCCCTTGATGAGGTCGATGATGTGGCCGAAGTTGAGATTCGATGCCGGAGCTGCCAGGTCTCCCTTCGCAAGTTTCGCAGCAGCCTCCCGCGTAGCCCCGAGGGCATGTGTGTAGCCTGCGACTCCGAGGCTGATCCGTCGGACGCCGATCGCCTGGAGCTCCGTGAGCGTAGGCGGTGGGCCCTCAGCTGGGTCGATCAGGACATTGACGGGTTTGGGGGTGACGGCCCTGATAACGGCGCTGATAGAAGCCATGTCTGGCAGGGACGGGGCGTAGAGGACGTCAGCTCCTGCCTCGGCGTATGCGGTGAGGCGGCGAATGGTGTCATCGATGTCGGAAACTCCCCACAGAAGGTTGTCCGTTCGGCCGGTCAGGACGATTTGTCCGTGCGCTGCGGAGGCTGCTGCCTCGACGCGACTAACCGCATCATCGAAGTCACGAATCGGGTTCGAGGGGTCACCGGTAGTGTCCTCGATGCCGATGCCAGCGAGCCCGCGGGCAATGGCAGCGTCGACAGTGGCCCGCACATCTTCGGGAGTCTCGCCGTAGCCGTCTTCAAAGTCACCATTGATCGGTAGGCCACTCACTGACGTAAGCAGGACTGCATGGTCCAGGTGTTCGTCGCGGCTGACGGCGTGGATACCGTCGATCCGGCCCAGCATGGCAGCGAGAGTTGCCGAAGAAGTCGCGATGGACTTGAATCCGGCCTCCTTGAATAGCAAGGCTGAAGGGCCGTCCCATACATTGGGCATGATGAACGTATCGGGCCCACGGTGCAGTTCGGCGAACTGTTCGTAGCAGGCCTGGGCTGATGTGTCAGACATGTAGATTCGTCTTTTCTGACGGTGTGCGATCCGTGGGAAACGTGGAGCCTCTGTGGTGCCGGGCTGCTTATCTGACTCAAGGGAATGACGCCGGGACGGTTTAGGTCGGGCATCTGGGCCGAATGCTGCATCACGCAATGCCGGAAAGCAAGAAAGCACAACGAATGCTGTCATCGTCCGGTTGATTAGCGGCGATCCGCTGGTTCGTCTTACCAACGACCTTGTGATCCACGGCTACCGGACCCAGGCCTGGAAGCTCGAACTCGCCCGGTTCGCCGCCAACACAGGACTGACGATCACTGTTTGTCACCTGCCTCCGGGCATATCGAAGGTCGGGTGGCCGGAGGGATTCGCACCCGCCGGCTCCCACAGGTCCGTACGTGACGATCTCTCGTCATACGGCTCTTGTTGTCCTGATCACCAGGTCAGGGAGGGGGAACTCGTCCACTTCCACTGCGCGGACATCCCGCGCGGCACTTGGATGCCCTCTGGAAGGCCGCGATGGCCTTCCGCATTGCGCGAAACCGCTTGTACTTGTTGCGGAGCCAGCGCACCAAGTAGGTGTTGATGCGCACCAAGAGCGGATACAGGGCCGATCGGTAGAACCGGCCGTAGTACTGCGTCCAGCCCGCGACGATCGGATTGATCCGTTTCGCAAGTACTTCCACGGTGAGATCGACCCGCCGGCGGAGCCGCCAGGAGCGGACTTCCTCGCCGAGTCGTTTGAGGGCGTCGTTGCTGACTGCGGGGCGGAACGACCATCTGATCCGCCCGTTCTTGTCCCGCATCTGGCGCTGGCGGAATGTGAACCCCAGGAACGTGAACGCCGTGTGCTCGTACGAGCCACGCCGCAGGCCGTCCTTCCCGGCCTGGGGTCCGACACTGCTGGCCACCGGTATCGCCTTCGTGATCGGGTACGCGGCGGTGTCGTGGCTCCTCAAGTACATCTCCCACAACAGCTTCATCCCGTTCGTCGTATACCGGGTGCTGCTGGGCCTCACCATCATCGGCCTGTTCATCGCAGGCGCCCTCGACCCGGACGCGGGCGCCATGGGCTGACCCCTCCGAGATCACGGGGCCTCTCTGCTGCTCCCACCGGGGTTGCGGAACGATCGGCGGGATCCTGCTCGGCTACCCCCTTGGCGACACGCTCAAGGGCAGTATCGAGATGCGCTCTGAGTGTCTGGCCGAGGCGGTGCTCACAGAGAGGGGCAGGAAGCGTGCGCCGGGTGCCCATCCGCTCGTGCATGGGTTGACCGCGACGCAGTGTGTCCGGTTCCTGGTTCCGGTTGACGGTCCGTGCGCCCAGTCACTCGCATGATCCATACGAGTCGCGCACTCCCTGCGACCGACACACGATGGGGGAACGCTGACGTCGCGTCACCGCGGCTCGACGTTGCCACTGCCCCCTCGTGAAGGAGAAGCGCGCAGGATGACCACAACGTCTGAACGTGTTTCAGAACCGCTGACGCGACAGGTGTCGAAACGCGTCTCCCAGTCCGTCTTCGACGGCTCTCCACTCCGTGTCGTGCTGCTCGTGAACGTCTACGACGGAGCCCAGCAGCAGTTCCTTGAAGCGTACGAACAGCTGTGCAGCCAGGTCGCGTCCGTCCCCGGACACGTCAGCGACCAGCTCTGCCAGTCCATCGAGAATCCCTCCCAATGGCTGGTCACCAGCGAGTGGGAGAGTGCCCCGCCCTTCCTCGACTGGGTGAACAGCGAGGAGCACGTGCAGATGGTGCGACCGCTGCACAGCTGTGTCCGGGACACCCGCTCGCTGCGCTTCCACATCGTCCGCGAGACCGGGCGCCTGGCGCCGCCCGCCTCCGCCACGCGCCGGCTCCAAGCGGCACCTCGGATCGGCGACGGCAAGATCCGGCACGCGCTCACCTTCACCGTCAAGCCGGGCAGCGAGCCGAAGGTCGCCAAGATCCTCGCGAACTACGCCCCGCCGGAGGCGACGGTCGACGACACTACGCAGCTGTGCCGCACCTCCCTGTTCATGCACGGCAACCGGGTCGTACGGGCCATCGAGGTACAGGGCGACCTGCTCGCGGCGCTGCGCCACATCGCCCGGCAGCCTGAGGTACGGGCCGTATACGAGGCCATCAACCCCTATCTGGAGGAGGAGCCGGACCTCAACGACTATGAGGCGGCCCGGGTCTTCTTCACACGGGCGGCGGTCCCCGCCGTACACCATGTGACGGGCGATCAGGAGCGCCCCGAGTCGGAGCTGCACGCGCTGTACTACCCGGCCCGGCCGGGCTGCGGGACACACCTAGCCCAGCTGCTCGCCCAGCAGGACGAGACGGCGGCGGACGACCCGCGCAGCCCCATCTGCGGCAGCACGATCTTCCAACGCGACGAGATCGTAGTCCGCCTCATCGACGTACGGGGCGGCTTCGACGCGGACCCCGTGCCGACCCTAGGCCTTCCGGACCCCGCGCAGGCAGCCGAGCTGACCACCCTCCTCGACAGCGCCGCACTCAAGAGCGGCGACCTCCAACACTTCCTCATGCTTGCCCGCATGGAACTTATCACCGACCGCCGGTCGTCACCCGGCTCCTGAGCGGCTCCCGCCGACCACCCCGTACAGCGTGGTCCCACCCGCGTGATGGGCGCCCCGGACTCTCGCCCGTCCAGTTGGCCACCGTCTGCGTGTCGCAGTTCCTGCTCGGTCTGCCCTCATGCGGTCCCCCGCCCGCGAGCTCACCACCACATCCAACTGGCGGCCTGCCGTCTTCTTTCCGCGGCTTGACGAAGCATAGGGACTTCTACATGAGAGCGCTCTGCGGCCGTGCTGGGGTCCCCTCCGCTTGGGCGGGCTTGTAGTAGCGCCCCCTGGTTCCTGCGGTGAACGCGATGTGCAGGATGGGGCCGAGCAGCATCGAGATGAACGACGCGTAGTACACCGGGTACACACCGGCGATGCCCAGCGCGCCGACCACCACCGCCAGTCCGAGCGAGGCCAGACCGCAGGGGTTCCAGGACCGCACCTCATGCGGCTCGAACTCGATGCTCTCGGATCGGGCGAGTTTCATCCAGCGGCGGCATACAAAGTAATCCGCGAGGATGATCAGCACCCAGGTGTTGGTGAGGACGCCCGTGACCGCCAGGAAGGTGCCCAGGTGGTTAATGACGTTGAACGCGTAGAAGACCACGCCCAGGATCCACACCAGGTACATCCAGTATTGGCGGCCAGGGCGGAAGTTGGCGGCGACGTCGAAGCCGGATGAGAGTGCGATGGAACCGCCGTACAGGTTCATGACGTTGATGCGGATCTGGGTGAGGATAGCGAAGACGACGCCCACACCGCCCATGAGGTACACGAACATGAAGCCCGGATCCTGAGCATTGGACTGCGCATTGGGTCCGTGCAGTCCGGTCAGGAGCGTGAAGCCGATGAACGCGCCCAGGAAGATCACGGCGAACATCGGGATGAGCTCACCGAGCATGATGGCGGCGGTGCCGCGGTAGCGGATGTCGCGGGAGGCAAAACGCCCGTAGTCGGTCGCCATCAGACCTTGAAAGATCATCTGGCCATTGGCCAAGCTGAAGGCGCTCCATATCGCCACGCTGCCCGTGGCGCCGGTGGCGTGCCAGCCGTCCGCGCCGACCGGGGTGTGCTGCGTGAACATCTTGTACAGGCCCCAGGCGAGCAGGAGAACGAATACTGGGAAGCCCCAGGACTGGAGGAACGACATGGCGTGCATGCCGCGCCGGACCAGCAGCAGGGTGACCAGGCCCACCAGGGCGAAGATGCCGATACCGGCGATGGAGTTGATGTCGACCTTGAAGTACTCCGCGATCGCGTGCGAGACGATCGTTCCCTCGAAGAGGAAGTAGAAGATGTAGTTGACGGCGTAGATGAACGAGGTGATCGCCGCGCCTCGGCTGCCGAAGCCGAGACCCCGGCTGAGCAAGTTCTGCGACAGGCCTTCCCTGCTCGCCATGCGCATGGTGAGCATGCCAATCAGCGCGGAGCCGATGAAGAAGTACGCGATCGGGCCGAGCATTCCGGGCCATCCCACGAGGAACGCCTGCTGGGCACCGAAGGAGAAGAAGAACATTGCGGTGGCGTTGCCGAGAAGCACGAGGCTGATGGCGGGTATGGGCCACCGCAAATTCGCGGGGACGCGGTTGATCGCGAAGCTCTCGATCTGGTCGTCGATCGATGTCGTCGGTCCTCTGAATTTTTCCAGCACGCTCATCGTGCACCTTTCCTCGGACAGGGTGACCGTAGGGACATCTGGCGTGACGTGCGACTCCCTCCTCACGTTCTGTCTGGTCATATTCCGGTTGCGGCGACCGGTTTCCCGATGGGACGGGGACCGTCCCATACGAGGCGGAGGTTGCCGAGCGTGCGGTAGGCGTGAAGACTCATCTCGTTATCGACTAGTTCGGCCGACGAGTGGTACTGCTGAATGGTGCCGACGAACCTGTTGAGAACGCCGTTCTCCTTCCATGCCTCGTGGTCCACCGCAACGTGGGGCGGCAGGAAGTTGCGCCGCAAACAGCGCCGTGTGGCACTCTCGATCACCTTTGAGTCGACATCGGGGAATTCCAACTGTGCCACCCGGACCGCTTCGTCCGGGAAGGCATGGGCGTACTGGCAGGCTTTCTCCAGCGCGGTGACCACCGCTTTGTGTTGTGCGGGCTTGTCCTGGACGGTGCCACGCCGGGTGGCAAGAGCCGACATTAGATACGGGCCGAAATAGGTGGAGAAGTCGAAGACCTCGCGTAGGCCTTGTGAAATGGCCACGTCTGCCTGCGGCGGAAAGGCGAGGCAGATGTCGGCCTGCCCGGCCAGGACGCGCGCCGGTTCAGTGCCGATCGTCACCTGAAGGCCGCGGTAGGAAGACTCGGGGCCCGCCTGGTAAAGGAACTGAAGGTAGCGCAGCAAAGCCCACTGCGAGTCGGGCTGAGGTTGGGTGGCGACAGTGCGCCCGGCGACGGTGCGCGTGCTGAAAACACGTGGGTCGTCGGTTGCCTCCACCTCCGAGTCAGCAGCCAGAGCCAGAATGGCCTGCCCGTTGCAGATGCTGCCGACCACAACCGCGTCTCCGATCCCTTGTTCGAAAGCGCGGACGGTGAACACCGGATCGTGGACGGAATAGTCGGCGACGCTCGCCTCCACCGCGGACCAGGCCTCCGTGCCTCCGCCGGCGGTGGTGATCTCGACTTGCACTCCCTCGTCTGCGAAGAAGCCGACGTCATGGGCGATGTACAGCGGCAGATACAGCAGTGAGTGGTAGGCCTGGGCGATCCGTACGGCCGCCTGCGGCGCCTCCTCGGCCTCGGGCGGCGCGGGAGGCGCGTCGACGGGTTCGGGCTCGGTGCCGGCCAGCAGCGCCGTGATCGATGTCGAAGGGAGGCCCAGCATCAGTGACTCGCCGATGAACGCCCGCTGGGTCAGGTCACCGCGCTGGTAGCGCTCCACCAGTGCGTCGAGCGCGCGCCCGGTGGTGACTGGAAGCCTGCGGCGTCGGACCAGCCCGCGGGCCCGTTCCCTTATGTCGTCTTCGGTGCACTCCGGCGCGGACCGGTCTCCGACCCGATAGATCAGGTCCGCCTGCAAGCGATCAAGCACCGCGACGGGGCGCAGCAGAATCGTTCCGTCACCCTGGAGAACGACCTCGATCACGTCACCCTCGTGCAGTTCGGCTGCACGCCGCACCGGCATGGGGAGGGTGACCTGCCCATTGCTGCGGATGTGAACGGTTTCCGGACGGTCCATGGCACCTTCAATTGATTCTTGAGATCTCAGATCCGACCCTTAAGCCGGTAGCATGCGTATGTCACATCGGCTTGTCAAGGCTTCTCGGGTGACCGGACTCCTGTCAGCCGGACAGCTGCGCGACGAGGTCGTCAAGGACCTCCAGTGCCTGCTGCACGCAGGATTCGGTATAGCCAGCCAGGAAGTCCGCCATGGCCGTGTGATCGCCTTGCTCGCGCAACACGAGGGCGTCCTTCTCCACCTGCGGGAGTTCAGCGGCCCACTGTCGTTCCAGGGCGTCGAAGGCCCGCCGGACCACGGGCTGGTTCTCGTTGAAACTCCAGGCCTGCTCGCCACCCTTGACCAGGTCGAGAAGCCGACGGAACCGCCACCAGTAGGACCTTTCGTCATACGTGTCGACTGGCGTGTGCTCGGGAAGACGCTCCTCGACGCCGGCCGTCCCCGCCGCAGAAAAGATTCCGGGTACCCTCCCGGCGTCCACGAACACCGGCACGTACACACCGGTGCATGGCGTCACTGGCGTCCACCACAGGTGAGCCAGCCCCTCCCCACTCTTCGGCAGCACGAACACCGCCGAGCCGGCGGTGTTGCCCCAGGTGAAGTCTGATGGGTGGGAGTGCATGCAGAGGCTCAGGAAGTCGGGCACCGCCGCGTTGAAGTATGGGCCGCCGAGGAAGGTGTCCTCGTAGTGGTCGCGCAACACCCGCTTGGCCTGGCCGAGCCCCACCCCACCAGCGCTCACCGCCTCGCCGAGCAGTTGGCGTGAGCGCTGGAGGCGGATGTGCGACAGCTGCAGCGGCGTACCAGGGTCGACATAGGCGCGTGCGAAGTCGAACGAGCGCCTCGCCGCGGACTCCCACCAGCCGGAATCGACCGCGTGTTCCACCAGGTCGTCGCTGGCGCGGTCCCACTGGGTGCGGATGGTCGGTTGATTGGAGATGGCGTATATCCCCGTGGTGACTTGTTTGGCGACCCAGCGGTGACCGCTGGTCTCCAGCACCCATGCTTCCCGGGCATCGGCGATGAGGAAGGAGTTGTCATAGCCACCCCTGACCGCCGGCTGCCCGACGACACCGGAGCCCCACTGTCCGTATCGCTGCACCAGCGAGCAGATGACGTCGAGCGCCTCTCGGGCCGTGCGGCCCCGCTCCAGACCCAGGCGCAACAGCTCCATGCCGAGGATGCCGCCGTCCCGGTCGGCGCCACCCTTGACCGCGGACACCGAGGCCGCCCAGTCCCTGGTGAACAGGGCCTCATTGCCGATAGCCACACCCCATTCGTTCAGGCCCTCTTCATGTCCCCAGCACCAGTAGGGCGAACCGCCCAGGTGCGCATAGGACTCCTCAACGTCGTCAACCTCGACGTAGGCCAGCCGCAGGGTGGCGCCCGCCTGCGCGGTACGGCGCGGCAGAAAGCGCAGTGGTTGTGTGTCGGACACCGGGCGGTCGCTGTTCTTGGCCAGCAGGACGTGTCCTCCGGGCACGCCGTCGGCCATGGCCACGAAGGTGTCGCAGCTCCATGGAAGCACAGGGGTTTCTCCCACTTCGGGTAGATCCGGCTGTCGGTTCTTTTCGACTTGAGATCTCAGGATCACGCCAAGCTGCAAATTTGTCGACAGTGGGATTCCGTAGCTTCCCTCCACACGCCTGTCCCACCGCGGGAAATCACAAGGTCAGTGACTTGATCGGGTGTCGTCGTGCATTACGCACGAGTAGGGACATGCGACGTGACCTGCACGGACGAGGTTTGTAGCGAGGGCAAGAAGACGTTGCGCTGCCACCAGTCACGTACCGTGATGGCCTGACCCTTCATATCGTTCGGGGTCAAGCGGGATGGTGGCTCTGTGGTGCGACCAAGCGGTCGCTTTTGCAGACCGTGGGCGCTGGGCTCGGCCTGCCAGGTGAATATCGCCTGCGTCTACAGGTATGTCGGCGAGCCGCCTTGTTGCACACCAAGCGGCCTGGACGGTGTGGCTCTTCTCGGATGCCCAGGTGATGACGCTCGCGCCGGCGTAGGTCCCGGGCTGGATACCAGCGTGCGGCGTCTTGTACTTGCGCATGTCCACGTTGGCCACCTCATACATGCCCGTGACCTGCACGACGCGAGGGCAAGCCTGGAGCGCCGTTACGAAGATATCGCCGTAGCAGAGGTATCTGTGTGCGCCGTCGTCCAGTGTCTCGAGTGCTTGTGCGGCGCGTACGAATAACGTGGGCCGTGTAAGGCGAGCAGGTCCGTGGTGGTCACCAGATGCGCCGGCCCCATTCGGTGAGCCTTAAGAGCTGTCTCTCCTGCGACACCTCGACACGCTACGCCCGCCGCGGGCAATAGGCCGCTGGGAGGACTGCCTCGCCCATCTCACCGGGACCCTGCGGACTGACGGCGCGTGATCACAAATGTGGCCACCTCTGCGGCCATCATGTGCGACGCCTACGCGCTACCCGCCATCCACTCTCGTCCGGCGCGTCGCGGCCGCCTGCCGAGCACCTGGTCGGCGGGCGGCTGCAGCGTCCAGCCGCCGACCGGTGTAACCCCCGGCGTTGGCCGCCGGCTGCCCTCCAGGACTTGACGGAGGACAGCCCACATCCCGGCTGCAGTCCTGGCGGGCGTCAGGGGCTGACCACGACCTACTTCGAGATCTGCGACAGAGTCGAGTTAGACATCGGTCAGGCCATAGTTGGCGGCCCATGTCTGCTTCAAGTCCTCCTCCTTCGCGTGCCCGAATGTGTAGGCAGGAGAATCCACTGGCAGCGCCCGTTCCACCTTGATCAGTACGGCCTCGTGACACGGATAGACAGGCTTGTCATGCGTGTCCAGTACCCACTGACGGGACCACTCGTACACGGGGTCGTCAGCGCTGCGGATCTCGGCGGTTCCCTTGAAGCGGTAGCCCCGCCTGCGGATGAAATCAATCACATTCACCTCAAGCCGAGGCTCACGCCGCAGGTTTGCCACCGTCGTGGGCGAGGCCATGTTCATGAACACCAGATGATCGTCGTCGTAGACCAGCAGGGACCCCTTCGGCGAGAGGTTCGGGGAGCCGTCCGCGCAGACCGTAGCGACGAACGCCAGCTTGGCACTGGTGACGATCTCCCTCATGTCAGGGGTGATGATTCCCATTGTTTCCCAGCTTTCCTTGTTGTTCTCTGTTGGGGCGTCGGTCTCCTGGGCCGCAACGCAGCTCGCTTCAAGTGCGGCATCGCAAGTGGATGACTGGCTCCGCCGACGCTCTTCCTGCCGCTGGCTCTGGTTATGCAGGGTTCTCGATCCCACGTGACCCAGATTCTTCGGTGGCTTGTGGTCGGTGATCGTGTCGGCGGTTCGCCCGTAATGACCCGCTGTTTCGTTGCGGCGCCCGTCGCATGACGTTGCGGAGGCGTCGGCGTCCAGCCGGTGAACACTGGAGTCGGACGGAGGAGGCCAAAATGTGATGACGCAATGTAACCGTATGGCCTCGCTCGGGGACTGGTTCGCGTCTTGAGTGTGATCATGGGTGGCTGTCGGGCGACAGTGCGGGTGATTCTTCCGGGCCGGGTTTCCGCTATGCGGCCGCGCCCGTGTCCGGCGAGCACCGTGACCGAGTATCAAGGTCGGGCGGTGCCCGGTCGGGTCATGCTTGGGTGAGTACGATCTTCTTTCCGCCGGCCCGTCCGGTAGCCACCCGGGCGAACGCGGCCGGTCCCTCGCTCAGCGGCAGGGGTTCCGGTGCGAGTTTCAAGGTTCCTGCGGCGGTCTGTTCCGCCAGCTGGACAAGCTGCGTGGCGTTGGGCTCGACGTAGAGGTCCCAACTCGTGATGCCTCGCTCCTTTGCAGGCGCGTCCGAGGTCAGGGAGCACAGTCGGCCGCCGTCGCGCACCAAGGGCAGGGCGGCGTCCGCCGTGCCGGCGGCGATGACAAGGGCGGCGTCGAACCCGCCGCGTACCGTGGCCGACCAGTTCGGGTCGTGGTAGTCGACGACCTCCGTCGCTCCCAGACCGAGCAGGCGCTCCGCGGCGGCAGCAGACGCGGTCGCGGTCACCTCGACGCCCTTGGCCGCGGCAAGCTGGACGGCCAGGGCTCCGGTGGCCCCGCCCCCGTTGGTGATCAGCAGCCGCTGCCCTCGACTGAGGTCCAGCTTCTCCAGGGCTTGCAACGCAGTGAGTCCATTGACCGGCAGCGCCGCCGCGTGCACGGCGTCCAGCCCCGGTGGGCAGGCTGCCGTGTGATCCGCATCGATCAGAACCCGTTCGGCCCAAAACCCGCTTCCCCCGGGCAGCGGGGCCTCGTGTGCGAGCACCCGGTCGCCTACGGCAAACCCGGTGACTCCCACGCCGACGGCCAGCACCCTGCCCGCGCCCTCCACTCCCAGCGCCGCCGGGGGGCACAGCCCCACATCCCAACCGGCGCCGTTCAGCAGTCGGTCCCACGGGCCGACCCCGGCCGCCTCAACCCCCACCAGGATCTGACCGGGCCCGGGAGACGACGGCTCCGGCAACTCCAACAGGACGACATCCCCATCCGCCCCAGACACTCCGCACGCCTTCACAGCAGATCCTTGTCCCTTTCACTCAATCCGGCCGACCGCGAGATACAAACCAGAAACCCTCCACAGGCAGCAGCGTCGACTTCGGGACCCTCTACAGAGGTCGCTCGTGGTCTCAGCCGTATTGGCGTCGAGCCTATGCAGCTAGCAGTCCGGACATATGGTCCACTTGAAGAGTGACTGACTGGGCCAATCCTGGAATAGATCTGCACCTGGACCTTGGTGCGGGGCGGGGCGTACGGACCCGCCTTGAACAGGCGCTGCGGCAGGCCGTACGGGACGGACGGCTGGCACCGGGCACCCAGCTACCGTCGTCACGAGTACTCGCGCAGGATCTAGGGATCGCACGGAACACGGTCAGGGAGGTATACGATCAGCTAGTCGCAGAAGGTTGGTTGACAGCTCGTCAGGGATCAGGGACCCGGGTGGCGCGGGAGACATTCGCCGAGCCCTCGCGCAGCAAGGCCGCTCCCGTGGTCAGCACGACAGCGGAGCTTACAGAGTCGTCCCACGGCCAGAACTACCCCTACGACCTGCGGCCCGGCTCACCGGATCTCTCGTCATTCCCACGTCACGTCTGGCTTACCGCGAGCCGCCGGGCGCTGGCAGCCGCGCCCCATGAGGCTTTCGGCTACACCGATCCTCGCGGACAGTTGGACTTGCGCGAGTCGCTGGCCGAGTACCTGGCGCGGGTACGCGGAGTACGCACCACACCAGACCTGATCCTGGTGTGCTCTGGATTCGTCCAAGCCATCGGGCTGCTGGGGCGGGCGCTATACAAAATCGGCGGGCGACAGATCGCGGTGGAAGCACCCGGTTTGCCCGATCCCCCGACAATCCTGCGCAATGCCGGGCTGGAAACCGTGCAACTGTCACTCGACGCCGACGGCGCCTGCGTCGACCAGCTAGCCGACGAGGATGCGGTGTTGCTCACGCCGTCGCACCAATTCCCGACCGGCGCGGCAATGCCACCTGCGCGACGGACAGCCGCCGTGGCCTGGGCCAGCAAGCACGGCGCGGTGATCGTGGAGGACGACTACGACGGCGAGTTCCGCTACGACCGACAGCCAGTGGGCGCGATACAAGGCCTCGCCCCTCATCATGTCGCCTACGCGGGCACAACAAGCAAGAGCCTGGCACCGGGGCTGCGACTAGGTTGGCTCGTACTACCGCCCCATCTGCTAGAACCGGTCGTATGCGAGAAGCACCTGGCCGATCGCCACTGCCCTGCCCTCGACCAGTTGACCCTGGCCGAGCTGATCACCTCGGGCGGGTACGACCGACACGTGCGGCACATGCGCGCACGCTATCGGCGACGCCGGGACCAGCTAGTCACTGCGCTAGTTCAGCATGCCCCACACGTGCGGGTGTCCGGGATAGCCGCCGGACTACATGCCGTCCTGGAACTTCCCGCAGACGGGCCAACCGAGGACGAACTGGTCACCCGCGCGCAACAGCAAGGGCTAGCGTTGACAGGTATGGCGTCGTTCGGCAGTCGCACTGGGCCGGCACTGGTCGTCGGCTACGGCAGACCACCTGAGCACGCCTTCGCCGGCGCGCTCGAGCGGTTGTGCGCTGTGCTCGAAACTACGGGCTTGTGAGAGGGATAGCCACGGTCGACGCCACCGAATCGCCTCCCGGGGCGACCCGGAGTCCAGCCCTCCCCGTCCTCTGATCAGGAGGACAAAACCGGCGACTTCGCGTAATAGGAGTCGCCACGCACGACACAGGGCCGTAAGCGGACTCACTCTTCCGTATCGCGAGGCGGATGCACGACAGAGCAGGATTCAACCTCCTCCGGCACCGTAATCGTTCTCGGATAGTTTCGCCTTCTACCACCGAATGTGCGGGGGCCACGCGCCACGATGAGGAACCGCCGGGTGACATCTCCGCGGGCGCAGAGAGCATGTGGGCGAACTGAGTCCGGATCCTACATAGGTGCACGGCGATGTCTGGGGCACCGATCGAGTGGAGCTGAGGATCAGGGCTTCCAGGTCCGCAGTATGGCAGCGATGCCCGCGGCCGTGCAGCGCGGACTGCACAGCTCCTGGGCGAGCGCTGTGAGTTGCTCCCGAGTGGGGCTGACAGGAATATTGCTGGCCTCGAGATACATGACGGCGACCGCACAGACCACCGTCAGGTTGGAGCGCTCCAGCCAGCGGCACCGGCCCAGGGTGTGCACGAGGACGGCGGCTCGCGCGTAGGGGCCGTCGCAGACAGGGCGATCAAGGACCTCGCCACGGCGACGGGCCACCGCGGAGACGGGTACGCCGTAATCGTCGACAGCGGGGTCACGCTGGCCAGCACGCTCAGCGACTTCGAAAACCCAAGACTCGTCGACGTAAAGGATCACGCGGCCGCGCCCGGCTGCCGGGTGCAGGAGGCCTCGAGCTGCTCCTCCAGGTCGTCGAGGAAGGACCCATGCTCGTCGATGAGTCGCTGCGCTGCTGACATGCCAGCGGCCCTGGCCCCAGTCGTGTCCTCGACGATGAGACGCTCGACATAGCGGTTGAAATCCAAACCGCGCGCTGCCGCAGCGTCTTTTCCGGCGGCGAGCACAGCGGGCTCCAACCGGACCTGGGTCTGCTTCTTCGTAGAAGCCATACTAGGGGTAGCACGGTGGTAGCAGCCCCCGCTGCTTGCCCGCCGATGTCTCCCCGAGTCGATTGCGGATAGGGGCCAGCGAAGGCAGGCCAGCTGCAGACGAGTGCCCGAACCTGTTCGCGTGTACCGGTGTGTGTCCGCCTCTGGCCCAGGTGTGAACGGTGGGCGGCGTCATCGAGAACCCGGCTTCGTCTTCGAAGCACGGCCAGGCCCCGAGCGCCGCCACAGACCGTCCACCTGCGGCTAGGTCTCCTTCAGCTAGCCGGTGACGGCCTCCTCGTTACGCTCCAGCGCGCCGGGCCGGAACCTGGTGACTGAAGCCGTGCCGGTGCAACATCTGAGCAATCGCCGACAGCGTCTGTTCTTGTGGAACCGGCGTCCGATCAGTGTCTTGGTCCCCGACAGCGTCCAGGTATGGTCCGGCCAGCCGTTCGCGAGCCCTTGGCCAGTTCCTGCTCGAGCACGGCGAACAATGCCCCGCTCAGTTTGGGTCGCGAAACGGGTCCGGCAGACCGCAGCCCCTCAGTGCGGCGTCGTGCCAGGCCCAGCGCCATCGCTGCACCGAGCGCACACTCACCCGTAAGTCCCTGTCGACCTCGACATTGGAGACACCGGCAGCGAATCGCTCCGCGGCCTCCAGCCGGATCCGCTCGCGAAACGCTTGCCGTTCGGGCATCAGCCCACCACCCTGCGGACATCTCACACAACCGGCATACCGCGACGATCACACATCGTCAGCCCCCTGCGACATCACGCCTCAAAGGTCAGTAGAGCCTCTTACCGGGTTCCTTGCAGGAAGCCCCGGTGTTCAGGACTCCGTTGGGAAATCCGTGAACCGGGTGTGGGTGGGCTTCTATGCGGCCAGGTCTAGTCGGGTCAGGTGAGAGGTCCGGGTCTGGCCGAGTGGGGTTTGGGTGAGCCAGGCGTCGAGTCGGATGATGTTGATGGCGATGGCGGTGAAGACGTGGCCGAGGTGGGTCTTGGGCAGGCCGGTGAAGCGGGTCCGGCGGTGCGGGTGCGCCGGACCGCCTGGGAGATCGTGCCCTCCACGCCGGCGCGGATGTTGTACCGCTGCTGCCACTCGTCGGCCAGCTGCTCGCGGCGCCGCGCTTCCAGCGCCTCCTGCTGGTCTTGGGGAAGCAGGGTCAGACTGCGGCCCCATGTGCCATTCGCCGCCTTGGTGCACTTCTCGCGCACGGGGCAACTGGCGCAGTCCTGTGCCGTGAAGTGCACCCGCGCGATGGGAGTTCCGCTGCTCTTTCGCTGGTCGGACCAGCTGGCGCTGATCTTGCCCACAGGGCAGGTGACCTTGCGGGCCTGCCAGTCGACGGTGAAGGCACTCTGCGTGAAGTGCTCGCCTTCGTGGTTCTCGTGGCAGGTGTCCAGTCCGACCGGCCCCACCAGCTTGATCCCGTACTCGTTCCGGGCGGCGGTGACGATGTGCGTGGCGGTGACATAGCCGGCGTCGACGTCGTGCTCGGCAGGCAGTAACTCCCGTGCGGCCAGGATCCTGATGGACGGTATCGGTGACTGGCTCACCGGTCCTGGATGTCCGGCAAGTTGCGTGTCCGGGCAGCGTCCGGGCTGAACTGCCGCATCACGTGGTGCAATGAGTCGTCAGTGGACTGTTTTGTCCGTTCAGCTCTCGACATGACGCTCGAATCAGACCAGATCAAAGAATTATCGGACCATTTAGTCCGTCAAGTGTGTGCGACGATGCTGCGTCGACCGTCCACGGGGACGCCGGCACGACATCGCGACCAGCGTGCCGCATCGGCATGCCATCCCGCGCACCGGACACAGACAAGGAGCTCCCTATGGCGAGTAGTCAACCCGTAACCTCGATCGACCTGGGCCAGGTCGAGGAACTCGCCGCGCAACTGCGCGTCGACTCCGTTCGTTCCAGCACCAGTGCAGGCTCCGGGCACCCCACCTCCAGCATGTCGGCCGCGGACCTGCTCGCCGTGCTGGTCGGACGGCACCTCCGCTACGACTGGGACCACCCCGAGGCGGACGGAAATGACCACCTGCTCTTCTCGAAGGGCCATGCCTCGCCGCTGCTCTACTCCGTCTACAAAGCCGTTGGCGTCGTCAGCGACGAGGAGCTCATGACTGGCTACCGGCGCTTCGGCAGCCGGCTCGAGGGCCACCCCACGCCGGTCCTGCCATGGGTCGACGTCGCCACCGGCTCGCTCGGACAAGGGCTGCCTGACGGCGTTGGCGTCGCCCTGGCGGGCAAATACCTCGACAAGCTGCCCTACCGGGTATGGGTCCTGTGCGGGGACAGCGAGATGGCCGAGGGCTCCATGTGGGAGGCACTGGACAAGGCCGCCTATTACGAACTCTCCAATCTGGTCGTCCTGGTCGACGTCAACCGGCTCGGCCAACGCGGGCCGACCGAGCTCGGATGGAACCTCGAGGCGTACGCCCGGCGGGCCGAGGCCTTCGGGGCCCGGGTGCTCACCATCGACGGCCACGACTTGGCCCAGATCGACCAGGCACTGGCCACCGCAGTCGACGGGAGCACCGACCGGCCGACGGTGATCCTCGCCCGCACCGTCAAGGGACGCGGCTACAGCGAGGTCGAGGACCGTGAGGGCTGGCACGGCAAGCCGCTCCCCGAGGACATGGCGGCCCGCGCGGTCGCCGAACTCGGCGGCGAACGCAACCTGCGGGTCCGTGGACCGCTGCCACAGGGCAACACCGTGTCGCCGGCCGCGGCTGCTGAGCCCGGCCCCTCCCTTCCCGCGTACACCTGCGGGGAGCGGGTTCCCACCCGCAAGGCCTACGGCGATGCCCTACTCGCCCTTGGCGGGCTCAATCCACGGGTTGTGGCCCTGGACGGCGAAGTCAGCAACTCCACGCACGCCGACGAGTTCGCCAAAGCCTACTCCGGCCGATACTTTGAGATGTTCATCGCCGAGCAGCAGATGGTCGCCGCCGCCGTCGGGCTCAGCGTGCGCCACTACATCCCCTTCGCCTCGACCTTCGCCGCCTTCCTCACCCGAGCCCACGACTTCATCCGCATGGCCGCTATCTCACAGGCCGACCTGCGGCTGGTTGGCTCCCACGCCGGGGTGGAGATCGGCGCTGACGGCCCGTCCCAGATGGCGCTGGAGGACCTCGCGATGATGCGCGCCGTACACGGGTCCACGGTCCTCTACCCCAGCGACGCCACCAGCGCCGTCGCCCTCACCCTTGCCATGGCCGACACCCATGGCATCAGCTACCTGCGCGCCACCCGCGGCGGCTACCCCGTGCTCTATGAGCCTGAGGAGAGCTTTCCGGTGGGCGGCTCCAAGGTGTTGCGCTCCTCAGACGCCGACCAGGTGACGCTGGTCGGAGCAGGAGTCACTGTGCACCAGTGCCTGGCCGCTGCCGACCAACTGGCCGCGGACGGCATCCAGACTCGAGTGATCGACCTGTACTCGGTCAAACCGGTGGACGGCCACACTGGTGGCGGCGGCTCGCGCCACTCAAGGGCGCCTCGTCGTAGCCGAGGACCACCATCCCGAGGGAGGGCTGGGCTCGGCGGTAGCCGACGCGCTGCTGGCCGCCCGGGTGCCGCAACTGCGCCTCAGCCACCTGGCCGTTAGGAAGATGCCCGGATCCGGCACTACGGCCGAACTGCTGGACGCTGCCGGCATCAGCGCTCGCCACATCGACGCAGCCGCCAAGGAACTGCTCGCCGAGCTGTGACCCTGCCCTGCCGAAGAGGCCGGCTACCCGGCACCGCCGCGACGACGAGTGCGTTCCCGTGGAGGACCCGGCTCCCCTGACCGCGGTCCAGCCGCTGCCAGGGGGCGCCCGGGACTCAGCGCGGCCCGAACGCCGCGGGTTGCTGCTCGCGTGCCGCCGAGACAGCAGAGGCCGACACACCGTAGGCCGTGGCACACGGCCGGGCTTGAGCCGCATTCCGACCGCGAAGTCCCAGCACGGACCACGGTTTAGGCGCACCGGAAGGAGCTACCGTCCCGGACTGCTGCACAACAGGGCCGTCTCCCTGACGGCGGCGCTAGCCGCCGCGCTGCCAGGAGCGGACAGCGGCGTCCTTCCTCGAGGGCGGCGCTCGCAAGGGTGCGGCCTGCGGTGGTCTGCGGCGGCGGCCCTCAACACCAAGTTGCTGTCTTCCGTCCCGTCACGTTCAGCCCCCTACACGCCTCTTCAGGGGACCCGATGGCAGGTTTCGTAGTCGCATCACTCAGCCCCGGAAGCCACCTGCAATGTACTGTAGGTCCAGGTGACCGGTGCTATTCGGCCGCGTCGCTGCTGCCGCTTGACGGTTCCGCCTGGTCAACTGGCGGGACGCAAGAAACTGAAGGTCAGGCCGCTGCCCAGGGTTCAGCGCGCCAACCGGTCAGCTCCTTGTCCGACCACTCCTCGACAGTCTGCCGCCAAGGATCAGAGACATCACAGTCGACCACATCGACTCAGCTGTGCTGGGCCGTTTCGGGGTCCACAACGAGTTGGAGAGATAGGCCTCGAAGTCGTCGGCGACTTTGGTGGGCCAAGGCCCGCATCAAGGTGGCACGCCAGCACGCCAAGGTGGCGGACTGGCGCCAGGACTGGCACCACCAGGCATCCACACAGATCATCCGCGACTCGCTCCTGCCACGAACCGAGCTCACACCGGCTGGGGCATGAAGGCTTGACACTCATAGGGGCATCCAAGCAGTGTTCGTGGAAGACCTTGCGGTGGCAGGTCTCGGGCGCACCGGGCTCGCCAAGTCCGTGCACGCCGCGGGATGGTCAGCGTTCGTCGGCGTGCTGGAGTACAGGGCAGCTCTGCACGGCCGCACCTTCGCCAAGGGCGACCGGGCTTTCCCCTCCTCCCAGATCTGCTCGGCCTGCGGATTGCGGGACGGTCCCCAGCCTCTGCACATCCGTGAGTGGATGTGCGGCGCGTGCGGTGCGGCACCGTGCACGACCGCGACCACAACGCAGCCCGCAACGTCCTGCTCGAAGGACGCCGTATCGTCGCCGCCGGACGGAGACTCTAAGCCCCTGTGGGACGCCGGCAAGACGGGCACACCTGCCCGCACAGCACGGTGAAACAGCAAGCCCCCGGAAGGGTCACACGACCCAGGCCGGAAACGCTGGACTCCAGGCCGGGAAGGACCTCAAGATACTCCTCCAGTTTCGCGGGCGTCACGATCGAGGTCCAGGGTCGTGGGGTTAGAGGCTCTGAGTCGCAGGGTCTGCTGAGTGAGCTGCCCCGAGTTTCGTAGCGGTCGGTTTTCGTGGTTTCAGGCGACGGTGAGGGCTGCCTGGGATCGGTAGTGCTGGGCCTCGAATTCCTCGGGTGGGAGGTAGCCGAGGGCGGAGTGCAGGCGTTCGGTGTTGTACCAGCCGACCCACTGGACGACGGCGTGTTCGACCTGGTCAGCGTCACGCCAGGGACCTTGGTGATCGATCAGCTCGGCCTTGAAGGAGCCGTTGAGGGCCTTGGCCATCGCGTTGTCGTAGCTGTCGGCGACGGAACCGACCGAGGCGCTCGCGCCGGCCTCGATCAGCCGCTCACCGTAGCGAATTGACACGTATTGCGAGCCGCGGTCGCTGTGATGGATCAGACCTGAGCCCTTCTTGATGCCTCGCCGCCACAGGGCCATCTCCAGTGCATCCAGCGGGAGATCGGTTCGCATGTGGGTGGCGAGCTGCCATCCGACGATCATCCGTGAGTACACGGCCAGGACGAAGGCGACATAGGCCCAGCCCGACCAGGTGCGGATATAAGTGAAATCGGCGACCCATAGCTGGTTCGGCCGGCTCGCTGTGAAGTGCCGGTTGACCAGATCGGGCGGCCGGGGTGCGGACGGCTCAGGAATCGTGGTGCGGCGCCGTTGCCCGCGGATCACGCCTTCCAGGCCGTCCTCGCGCATGAGG
The DNA here is from genome assembly GCF_051553595.1 of Streptomyces sp. HUAS TT11. Lineage (NCBI taxonomy): Bacteria > Bacillati > Actinomycetota > Actinomycetes > Kitasatosporales > Streptomycetaceae > Streptomyces > Streptomyces sp. HUAS TT11. The sequence continues at coordinate 9,211,994 of NZ_CP196184.1, read as the reverse complement.
CGCTCGATGGTGCAGCGGGCCGTGATGATGCCCTCGCGCCGCAGCTGGCGGTGGATGCGCCGGGCTCCATAGGTCGCGCCAGACGCATCATGGATTCGGTGGATGTGCTCGATGAGCTGTTCGTCGCGCTGTCGCCGGGCGGACTTCGGGCGCCGGCGGGAAGCGTTGTATGCCGAGACCGACAGGTCCAGTTCCCGGCATACGGGCTCGACCCCGAAGCCGTCGCCGAGGTGGTTGATCACCGCGTCAGCCTCGTGCGGGGCTGGTCGAGCTCCTTCGCGAAAAACGCCGAGGCAGCTTTCAGGATCTCGTTCGCCCGTCGCAATTCGGCTATTTCCTTGCGGAGTTGGGTCAACTCGCTCCGTTCGGCGGTGGTCAGCAGATCGGGTCGGTCACCCTTGCCTGCCTCGGCCTGGCGGACCCATCCGCGCAGGGCCTCCTTGTGGATGCCCAGGTCCTTCGCGACATGAGCGACGGGTCGGCCGGAGGTCTGGACTTCGCGGACGGCTCGCTCACGCAGTTCGTCGGGGTATTTCCGTGGTGCAGGCATCGGAAGTGTGTTCTCCCATCTGCCGAGGCGATCATGCCTGGCTTCAGGGCCGCTACAAAATCCGGTTCAGCTCAGAGCGATGTTCATAAGGGATCATGGTTCACCGCTGAAGAGCGTGAGGTGGCTGCGAGCGCCGGAACAGGCGCATGCGTGCGTTGTGGTTGCGTTGAAGCTTTGCCACGGCTCGGGCCGGCTTCAGTACGTCGGATTCAAGTCTGCGGGCGGCTTCGATGTGGTCGGCGGTCCACACGACGCGAATCGCGGTGGCCGAGAGGCGTCCTTCGTCGTCTTTGAGGTCTCGCTCTACGGCGTGGATGAGCCGTGCTCCGGCATCCTGGTCTCGGTCTGCCCGGTCGGGCACCTCTCCGAATCCTGACAGGGCACTCGCCGTCGCCTCGAACCAAGTGGTAAGCGCGGTCCCCGCTTGGTCAATCTCTGCGCGCGCCGCGGTCCTGTCTTCAGCATGTATTTCTTGGTCTCGGCTCCAGAGGTCAAGTACCGCGTCTGCGGTCAGGCGCAACACGGCTACGGTCGTGAGCAGCGTCGCGGCGTCGGACAACGGCACGTTTTTTGTGCCGCGTTCCGCGAGGAACCCGCGAAACGCGTCATCCAATCGGCGCGCTGCCGCGGCCGCCCGGGAGCGCTCGTCTTCGGGAAGGGGGGCCGTTGGGGTGAGGCTGTCGCAACGTGTCACGCCGTACCCGATCGCGCTGCGCAGGTAACGGACGCTCTCGGCGAAGGCTTCTGCTACAGCCAGGCCGAGGGCCGCCCCCGCGCCTCGGGGCCAGAACAGGAGTCCTATCAGCACGCTCACCGCGCAGCCGATGGCAACGTCCTCGATCCGCACCAGGCCCACCGTCCAGCCGGTGGGTTCAAGGATGTTGAACAGGATGAGGATCGAGATCGTGAAGCCTGCCTGCCCAGCGGCAAAAGAGATCATTGCCGGTGCCAGGCCAGTGAACAGCACGGCGGCGGGGAGCAGGGTCCACAAGAGCGCGGTGTTCGTCCCGACGAGGTATATCAGCGCACCGCCGACGATGATGCCGGCTGTGGTGCCAGCGATCGCGCGCAAGGAGCTCTGGCCTGTCAGGAGTGCGCTCGAGCGTAGGACGGCCAGGGTTCCGAAGGCGACCCAAAAGCTGTGCTGCACTCCGGCGAGGTCAGCTACGAGTACGGCCAGGGCGAGGGAGATCGCGCCTCGCACGCTGTTGTGGAGCCACACCGAGTGGGGTTCGACGTGTGACTTGAATCGCTCTTGGGCCGAGGCCAATGTGGAGCGCATGCTTTCAGGGTGCTGGCCGCTGAGCCGCTGCCACAGGGTGCGTTGGCGGGCTTGGACGACGAGCCCCACGTTGGCTGCGATAGCGGAGATTGCGAAGCTCATCTCTTGGGCGCGGAAGCTCGGCTCAAGCGAGCTGACGAACCGACTTGCGGCCGACGTGCGTTCGGTGTCGCTGCGGGCCGGGTCGTGAGCGCTGCTGCCGGCGTCCGTCAGGCGGGCTTCCTCGGCGGCATGCTCCATCGCAGTGCGGGCTTGTGCGAGGCGCTTGGCGATGCGGCCCAGTTCGTCGAGGTCTCGGTGCTCGGTTGCCGCTAGGAATTCGGCGCTCGTTTCAAGCAAGTCGGCGGCCGCTTTTTTGACCGTGCAAACCTCAGCGTCGGCGAGGCCTGCCTTTTCTGTAAAGGCTACTCGGTCGAGGATTGTCTCCAGCCAGAGGACCTCGTCGACGAGGCGGATGAGAATCCGGGTGGAGGTCGTCAGCCCTGTTGGCCGGTAGGGCGTCGCGTAGAACGAGGTCCGTAGCGCTTTGAGCGTTGCCTGTGCCAATGGGGTGATCGTCTCAAGCGCTGCCTTGTCCACGGGCTCGAAGCCGCTGAGGATGCAGTTGGCCTCGGCTCTGAGCCGCGCCGCTATGGCGTTACAGGCTTGTGCGGTGGTGTTTCTCAGTGGCTCCCTCGTGGGCGTCGGCCACAGGAGCCAGATGGCTGTCAGAGACGCGGCACCCGCCATGGCCCAGCCTGCGAGCCGGTCCGGTATGGCCTGGACGGGTCCCGGAAGGCTTGCGGCCAGGATGAAACTGATGAGCAAAGCCGTACTGGCGGTGGCAAGGGTGGAGCTGACCGTGCCGGAGAACAGTATGAGGAAGCTGACGACGGCTGTTGCCAGTGTGGCGAGCCATGCCTCTCGTGATGTGAGCGTACCGAGCGAAATCAAGACCGCGCCGGCCGCGATCAAAGCGGTCTGCGCGATGAGCCGCTCCCGCATGGGTCCGCTGAACTCGACGAACAACAGCATGGCGATGGAGCCGAAGGCTGTGAAGAAAGGCACGGTAGCGTCGTCTGTGATTGCGGTACTGACGGCGAAGAGTCCCGGCGCGACGATGGCCGCCCTGGCGGCTCTGCGAAGTGCGGTCAAGCCTGCGTCCCGTTGGCGTAGGAACTGCATCGTCTTCACGGCGGGCGCCTCCCAGGGCGAGAGCAGGCGCCGGCGCTGGGGTGTTCCGGCCGGCGGAGTGGGACTACAGGTGAACGATTGCAACTGTGGGTTGGACTAGATACGTGCGCCTGCTTGCACCGTGCATAGCCGGGTGTGGAGGAGCACCGTCATTTGTTCGAGATCGATGCCTGTTCGGAACTGCCGCAGACGCCGCATCCAGTCGTGGATTGCGAGGGTCTGTCCTCGCAGGCGCCGGGCGTTCTCAACCGCGGCGAGCATACAGCGGACCGCTTGGTCGGTGGCGCTGGTGTCCGCCGTGTCCAGTGCCCGTCCGCGCGGAGGCCCGAGGCATGCCTCTCCTTCGCCGAGAAGGCCAAGGACCGGTCACTGTCCCCTCGAATCCTCACGGACGAACGCGGATAATCGTCTTCCCGCTGATCCGCTCGGTGGTGTTGAAGGCAGCGACGGCATCGTCGAGTGTCGCGACTTGGCCAATGTTCGTCCGTACCCGTCCCTCACGCACCCGTCGGGCGATCTCACCTAGCTGTGCGCGATCGGACACGACAACGAAGTCGACCGCCAAGCCGTCGATCGGCCGTGCCTCGGGCGGCCCGGCGACGCTCACCAGCATCCCTCCGGCTCGAACCAGAGCCGCGGACCGGTCTCCGATATCGCCGCCGAACACATCGAACACCAGATCAACTCTGCCGATGTCTTCCAGCGCATCCTTCTCAAGGTCGACGAACTCCTGCGCGCCGAAGTCAAGCGCCGTCTGATGGTGGGCAGCACGTCCAGTACCAATGACGTAGGCGCCAGCCTCACGTGCAAGCTGTGTCGCCATCGAACCGACTGCGCCGGCTGCGCCGTGCACGAGGACGCTCTGCCCCGCTCGGAGGTGGCCATGCTCGAACAGACCTTGCCACGCGGTCAGGCCCGTCATCGCGGCGCCAGCGCCCACCGTGAAGTCGATATCGCCCGGCAGCGGCGCAAGGTTGCGTGCCTCGACTACTACATACTCCGCCAGTGAGCCATCGCGAGTCCAGTCCGTGAGGCCGAACACCCGCTGTCCCACCGACAGCCCCGTAGTGCCATAGCTGAGGGCGGTGACCACTCCGGCTACCTCGTGGCCGGGGATCGAAGGCGTGCGATCACGGCCGAGGCGATCGGTCCAGGTCGAGGGCCACTCCAGCTCATTCCCGGTGAATCCCGACGCATGAACTTCAATGACGACATCGCCGTAGCTCGCGCCCTCGAGGCTGGCAAGCCTCGCCGTCTGCGGGTTGGGCCGCTCCACCAGCTTCATCCCCGCCGTTCCGGCGGCCTGGTCTGTCACGACGATCGCCTTCATCCGGCACCTCCCTGCATCCAGTCGTCGCGTGCACCGCAATTTGGGTTTACAACTCTTAGCGGCATCAGACCTCGGTGCCTTACCACGCGGATCTTAGAAATTTCGACGCAAGGGCATCCTTGCCGAGTCACGCTTGGAAGCGGCTTAGCATGGCGTCTATGAGGCGCGCCTGTTCGCGTCAGTCTTCATTATGTCAGTTCTGTTGTGCTTTTCGGCGTAGGCGGGTGGCTCGCACAGGGCGGCCCGACTGTACCCGTCGCTCACGGGGCAGGAGGGGCAAGGCGGTTCAACGGAGCGTTCCCGGCCGGTTTTGTTGTCGGCCCGTGTCGCGGCAAGCAGCGCAACCAGGCGAAGGGTTGGTGCTTGGGAGCCTGGCCAGGTGTGGCCTCCGTACTGGTGAGCTCGCGTATTCAACTGTCGCAGGTTCCTCGAGGAACCGCGGACGCCCAGGTTTGCACGGGTTCACTGGACACGTCGGCTGCCTGTCGTCAAACGGTCGTTTGACGACAGGGGGAACGTCGAGCGCGCGCTTCGAGTCAGTTCCTGGTGCCCGCGGGCTGAGAACCTGGGCCCGGCGGATCATCGGGCCGTCCCGGTGCACTCCGGGGCGTGTCCTGGGGGAACAGTCGCATCCAGTGGGCTGCCGCTGCTGCTTCGCCACGCCTGGCGGCCCGCGTCCAGGGCCGCCCGCAACGCCCGGGCCGGGTCATGGGCGTGATACCAGTAACTCGCCAGCCGATCCGCCCGGACCAGCCCCGGACCACCTCCAACGCCATCGCGTACAGGCAACTACAAGGACGGCTGCGCCGTGCTCGAACGACCTGTGCGCGACGTCGCTCCCGAGTACGCCACCCACAAGGCGCGCGCTGGATACACCGTGCGTCACCGCGAGTACCTGTGCCCGGTCACCGGGCTCCGGATCGAAACCGAAATTCTCCGCGACGGCGACGAACCTCTCCACGACATCGCTCTGGCGCCAACCAAGGAGTCGTGATGCTAGCGGAAACCCTCCCCGGATGTTCATCGAGATCGCGAAGGAGCACGGGTCGAACGACCCGTCCGGCTCGAGCATGCCGAGGTACTGAGACGGGCCGCTACCGTCGCGGCCCAGTTATGGGACAGGGCGGGTCGAACCGGGCGACGGGGCCGCGATCCTGCTGCCCAACTGCGTCTGCTCGGCCTGCGGATTCCGGGACGGCCCCAAGCCGCAGCACGTTCGGGAGTGGACATGCGGCGCGAGTGCGGCATGTTCGAGGGACGCCGAAGCGTCGCCGCCGGCGGGAGGAGACGCTAAACGCCTTTGGAGCGCCGGTAAGACGGGCACACGTGCCCGCACAGCGCGATGAAGCAGGAAGCCCCCGGAAGGGTCAGGCGACCCAGGCCGGAACCCTGGACTCTAGACCTGGGAGCACGTCAAGCCGTAACAGCCTGCAGGGCGACGCCCAAAAGGTCCTGAACGGTCAGCCGTCCAGGGCTCGTTTACGTCCTGACGTCGTCGGTACGGTTGCCTCGTTCAGCGAACCCCCGTGATGCCGTCACCGCTCAGGCGAAAGCCAACCTCGCGCTGCTGCTTTGAAACCCGCCTCGAAACGACTGCGTGCACCAAGTTTCTTCATCAGGCGCGCAGCGAAGCGTTGAGCAGTGCTATGTGAGACACAGAGCCTTACTGCGATCGCTTGATCAGTATGCCCTTGCCCAAGCAGGCGCAGGAACTCCGTCTCCTGGGGAGTGAGGCCTTCTGCATTCTGTGGCTGGGACATACCCAGCGGTGTCCCAGTCTCCCAGATAGTGTCGAACAAAGCACACAAGGCTGCGACTGTGCCCTGTCCATGTAGGACTACCGCGCCGGCTGCGGCATCAGTGGTGTCAACCGGCAGGATGGCGTACTTACGATCCATAATGATCATTCGCACTGGAAGAGTGGGGACGGTGCGGGCTTGTCCCCCGAGCGACTGCAGCCAGGTGGCGTACTCCAATGTGGGCCCGTCGTTCCGGATGCTGTCCAACCAGATCGTGCGCATGCCGATCCCACGTTCGAGCATGGGCTCATCAACGACCTTGGCTGCCGCCAGGTCGCTCGTGAGGTGAGCACCTCCTGGAGCGAAAGTCATGATTTCGCTGGCAAGCCTACTGGTCAGTTCCCCGATGCGTCCCCGGATGGCCTCGATGCCCACCAGGCGCTCGGCTCCCGGATCATCTTTGCCTCGTGCTAGGTCAGCACGTTCAGGGATCAGTTCGGCGGCAGCCGGTCGGGGGACCTCGATCTGCTGCTGCTTTGCTGCCAGTTCCGCCTGGTGAGGAGCAGGCAAGTGTTCCATCCCGATCTCAGGTCTGACAGCTCGTACGGTGCCAACTTCGTCGGCATTGATGAGTGCCAGGGCACTCAGTCGGTCGAGAGTGGCACTGATGGCCGCCTCAGGTTCCCCAAGTCGAGCAGCAAGCTCGTCGGGACGAATCATCGGGTTCGCCAGAATGACTCGGTAGACGTTCTCGGACTGCCTATCCAGCCCTATTGCTTCGAGCAAGACTTCCCCCTTGGATGTGCACCCTGATGGCCGACCATGGCAACCACTGTGCGTGAGCATTTGATCTCCCCTGCATTAGCAGGACTTTGACAAATTCGTGACCTCTTGAGTCGTCGCCAATGGCGAGGTCAAACTATTCGAACTCATTGCCACGTTCGGTCTCTGGTTGGGGAAGTGATCTGAGACATCGACTTGGTGGACGGTGGAGCCGCCCTAGCGATCACGCTCGTCTTCGACCACGATCAGTCTTACGCTACCTCTCCTGCGGAGCTATCCACCGGGCTCCCGAGAGCTACCGCGGGGGGGCGCCACCAGTCGTTCAGACAGGCTCGAAAAACGGCCCAAACGCAGACCGTCCCACAGAGTGGGGCCCGAATCCGCGATCGGTGAGAATCCGGTGCAGGAACTCCGTCGCAGTCATCTCGTAACGGCTCCACTCCTGGACGTCCACCTGCATTGCGAGGACGGGCCATTCGTCCACCGCGCCGCTCGTAACTTGCCAGAAGAACCAATCATCCGAACGTGCCCCGCCCCATGGGATCAGGCCCCCCGTCGTCCCAGGCACATGGATCCGGTATGGCGCGAACGAGCCGTCCGAACTGTCGCTCTCCAACAGAACGCGCCACCACCTCGGCAGATCCAGCACGCCCGTCTCATCGGCACACAGGACCGACACCTCCCGCGAGAACTCGCCGACGCCGAACGCCTGACACAATTGCTTGTAATCACTCGGCAGGTCAGTACCCAATTCGGCTTCGATCTCCCCCCAGGGCTGCACGGCACCCCGGCCGTTCCAACCTGTAACACGGAGAAGAGAGCTCACCCACATGACAAAACCTTGTCTCCTTGTTCTCGTATATGCGGACCAGTTGGAGGCCTGGAAATGTCCTCGTGGTCCGGGTGATCCATGCGGCTACCCTGATCCTGGCGATCTGCTGCGTTTCTTACTCGGATCGTGGCCGCCAACTGCGCCGTCGTTGGCTTATCTCTGTCTACGGCTGCTGCCCGCTTTCACAGAGGGTTCTCGCCTAGAACGGTGCAAAACCGCAGGCGATTTTCACGGCTTCGTTGTAGGCATCGACGGCCTTCGGTGCCCGTCTAGCTTCGCCAGGAACTGCAGCCAACGCTTACCATGCTCGCGTTCGGCGTCCACCTCGAATTTGCACCACTGGACTTCAACCATTGCCGAGACCGTAGCCGAGATCAGTTTCACATAACGAGAGGTGAGAAGTCGGCCTCAGCGTCATCTCTCTGTGTCTCGGTTCAAAGGACGCCACTATCCAGAACTCGGAAGTGCCGCTAGGAGTCGTCGACACGCTTCCTCACACCGCCGACACACCTCGGCACAGATGCGGCAATGCTCATGGTGAGCAGCATGCTGCTCACACTCCTCGGCAGACGCAGCGCAAGAGGCAAGGCAGGCCTCGACGGCCGCCCGGGTGACCGTCAGGTCAAAAGCAGTGCGGCGCGAGAGGATGGTCGTTGTGGCGGCGCACACGTCAGAACAGTCGAGGCTTGCCCGTGTGCATTTGACCAACGAGAGGATGTCAGGCTCTGCAATGCAGGCATCGGCACAGGCAGCGCAGGCCTGGAAGCAGGCAACGCATGCTTCGATGCACCTGATCAGTGCGTCATCGAAGGTTGACCGGGGACCCGAGTGGGCGTCGGCCATCTGTCTGACGGCTAGGGGCACGGTGAGATCCTTCCGGCGTCTTGAGCTGGGTTCGGTGGGAGCGGAAAAACAGCTTCACAGAACACTGCGGCGCCGGAACCTGCTCATCTTACGTGGATACCTCAAATCCTCAGTCACATCCAGCTACCCGACCTTCTCAACCCTGGTAAGTACGGGCGTTGCCGGCCCGTGACCTAGTGGAAGTTCGGACGGGCGGCGCTGTTCATCATCGAGCATCGCAGCAAGTCCGCAAGATCCGCGTAGATTAGGAATGATGGCGAAGCGGGCTGGGCGCCGCGGCGGCATCGGCGTCAAGGACCCCGTAGACATGATGCGCGAAGCCATCGTGGGCGGCCTGGTCATGGCCGACGACAAAGATCGACTCCTCTTGGGCATGGAACAAGCCGGGCGCCACCTGCCGCGTTCGGCGCAGGGTGGGGGATCTGTTGTGCTGAGGGAGGAGCACGCGCGTGGTCTGAGAGGCCCTGCTCGGGGACATGGGGACGGCGGCGGTCAGCCAGTCAGGGTTGGTTCCCTTAGTCTTACCGTCCGCCGAGGCGTCCAACGGGAGAAGAGCGAGCGCAGTGTCCCGTACCCGAGCTTCGCCGACCGGCGAGGCGAACACGACGTCCACGCTAAGAGGTGCTTCTTGAGGCTCTTCGTCGGAGGAACCGTAGCGCATACGACTCCGCCGCTCGATCGTCCACGTCATCACGTCCACCATGCGCCTCCCTCCCGTTGCGGAACCTACGAGATGCCTCGGGCGGACCACCCCAGAACCCTCGAACCAGGCCGTGGCAGACGATCAGCTGCTATTGATCACGTCCTAGATCAACCTCCTCACAGTCCTGCCCCAGCTCCTGAAGCCGCATCAACCCGGACACACCGACTGAACAACGCCGCCCTGCTGTCACGGCTGCGTGAACATTCCCTTCTCGATGTCTAGCGACTCGACCTCGTGGCTGGAAGGCACCGACAAGGTGCCTCCCAGCCGCGTCGCGTACGCGGGGCACGGTGGCCTCCCCGCTGCTAGGCATCTCGGCGAAGGACTGAACGGCACGCTCCCTGCACCCCCCGGGGGGAGCCTGAAACATCGACATCAGGATCGACGGCGCCACATACTGATCCTTGTTCAATTCTGACCACGGGGTCTTCTGCGTCCATGCCTTCCAGGACAGCGACTCTGCCGCTATCACGAGGGGGATCGCAGTGAACGCACCTACGTCGTCAGCCGTTTGGGTGACCGGCGAGACCGTCGACGGCCGGTACCGGGTGATCGGCGAGCTCGGCCGGGGCGGGATGGGTGTCGTGCACCGGGTACGGCATCTCGCCTGGGGCATCGACATGGCGGTGAAGAGTTCGCGGCCCGAGCTGTTCCGGAGCCCCGGCGATCAGGAGATGTTCGTCAGGGAGGCCGAGACGTGGGTGTCCCTCGGACTCCATCCGAACGTCTGCGCCTGCCATTACGTACGGGTGATCGACGGTGTCCCCCGCGTGTTCGCCGAGTACGTCGACGGCGGCAGCCTGGCCGAGTGGATCAGCGACGGGCGGCTCTACGCCGGGGATGCGCGGCAGGCCCTCGCCCGTGTGCTCGACACGGCAGTCCAAGCGGCCCGTGGGCTCGAGCACGCCCATAGCAAAAATATGGTGCACCAGGACGTGAAGCCGGCCAACATTCTGCTCGACAGCACGGGGGCCGCGAAGATCACCGACTTTGGTCTCGCCCGGTCCAAGGTCACCACGGCCCCGATTGACCTCCAAGTGGCGACGGGCGTCAGCGCGTTGGTGCCATTCGGCGGCATGACGGTCGGCTACGCGTCCCCGGAGCAGCTGGCGGGCGAGCCCGTCGGGCGGCGCAGCGATGTCTACAGTTTCGCGGTCTCGGTCCTGGAGATGTTCACCGGCGGTGTGCACTGGGCGGCTGGTTCGGTAGCGGGTCTCGCGCTGGAGGAATACCTGGCCGACCCCTCGAATCCGGTCGCGGCGCCGCCGGAAGTCGCCCACCTGCTTCGGCGCTGCCTGCGGCGGCACCCAGCCCACCGGCCGGCCTCGATGGCGGACATAGCGGATGTACTGACCGGGATCTACGAGCAGGCGACCGGCTCGGCGTATCCTCGTCCCACGCCCCAGGCCGCCGAACTGCGCGCCGACGAGCTCAACAACCGTGGTCTGTCGCTCCTCGACCTGGACCGGGCCGCCGACGCCGAGCAGGCCTTCGGCCAGGCGCTCGCGGTCGACCCGCACCACGTCGGGGCCGTGTACAACGGTGGCCTGTTCCGGTGGCGTACAGGGGCGATCACCGATGGGGAACTCATCGCCCAGTTGGAGGCAATCCCTCGCCTGTCTGGGGCGTCCTCCTGGCAGGTGCAGCTGTTTCTGGCCCGGGTCCACCTCGAACGCGGCGACCTCGCGTCGGCACGCGACCTGCTCGACGCCCTCGCGCGCGAACGGCCCGACGACACCGACGTACGGGCAGCACTGCGGGTGGCGGCCTCAGGAAACGTGGCCGATGCCCGCCACACCGGCACCCGCGAGTTTCGCGAACCGTTCGCGGTGCCGTTCGCGCCGGTGAAACTGCTGGCCCGGCACGAGGTGATGGGCTACCTGCCGATACGGTTCACTCCCGACGCACGCCTCGCCCTGAGCGGCCACTGGGACGGCGTGCTCCGGCTGTGGGACACGGCGACCCGCACACAGCAGTTGGCGGTCAAGGGCCACCGCACGCAGGTGCTCGGCGTCGACCTCACCCCTGACGGCTCGTACGCACTGTCCACGAGCCGCGACGGCACGGTGCAGTTCTGGGATCTCAGGGCGGGTAGGTGTACCCGCGTCATCCGCTCCGGCGCACGCGCCACGGGGTGCCCGGTCAGGTTGAGTGCCGACGGGCGCGTCGGTGTGTGGCAGGGCGTGGACGGGCGCGTCCAGGTCTGGAAACCGCGAACCGGGACCTGCCGGTGGTCGCTCGGGGCAGCACTCAAGGACGGCGCCCTAGACGGCTCGCAGTATGAGGTGAGCGCCGACGGGCGCCATGTGCTCACCGCCGAGGAGGACGGTGCGCGGCTATGGAGCGTGGCCGATGGCCGGTGCCGGGTGCTGGCCACCGGCTCGGCGACGCATGCGCTGTGCTTCAGTCCCGACGGGCGGATGGTAGCGGTGGCCGGCAAGGACCGGGTGATCCGGTTGTGGGATGTGGGGGACGGTCGGCAGGTCCGTACGTTGCGCACGTTGGCGGGGCTGACCGCCGCGGCCGGTCACCTGGCCTTCGGTGACAGTGGGCGGCTGCTGATGTCCGGAACGACCGGCGATCACACCGTTCAGATCTGGGAGCTGGGCAGCGGCCGGTGCCTGCGGAGCTTCACCGCCCACGCGTACGGAATGCACCACATCGGATTCCCGGACAGCGACACCCGTTTCGGCTGCTCTGTCGGCGGCCATCCCGAACTGCCCATGCATCGTTGGCGGTTGCCCGAGACCGAATACGCCGCCGAGCCGTACGTGATCAAGCCGCGCGAGTACGCGGAGGTCAACCGGCTCGGCGAACTGGCCGAGGAGCTGCTCGCCGACGCACGCCAAGCGATGTCGAGCGGCCGGCACCGATCAGCCCTCGGCCTGCTGACCCGCGCACGAGAGATACCAGGATACGAGCGCGCGCCCCAGGTCCTGGCCGCCTGGCACGATCTGGGCCGCTCGGCGCGCCACATACGGCTGCGCTCCGCCTGGTCGCGGCCCCTGGACGCTGGCCACCTCTCCTTCGGCGCCATCACGGCAATCGGTGTCGCCGCAAGTGTCCGGCTCGCCGTCAGCGGGCAGAGCGACGGCACCGTACGGATCTGGGATCTGGACAGCGGCGCGTGCACGCTCGTCCTCGACGATCACCCGGGCAGGGTGGGCGGGGTGGCGTTGAGCGACGACGGCCAGTACGTCCTGTACGAGGGCACCAAGCCGCTCGCGATCATTCGGCGGCGACTGGCAGACGGCGAGTGCCGTCGGTTGACTCCGGACTGGGACATGAGGCGGACCATCAGGTTCACCTGCGACGGAAGGTACGCCTGGCTCGGTGGCGGCGACGGTGTCCTTCGCCGATGGGACCTGGACGACGACCGCTGCGTCGCGACGATCAGCCGGAACGGCCCCGTCAACGTGATCTCCACGTCCGCGGACGGACGGCTCGCGGCGGTCGGCGACAGCAACGGTGTGCTCCGGCTGCGGGATCTCGACACCGGAGCCTGCCTGCGGACCTGGACCGGCCCTCGGGAACCGATCCTGTCGGCGTGCCTGAGCGCCGACGGCCGACTGGCCATGTCCACACACCAGGTCATGTCCTCGGGCGCCAAAGACGAACCCATCCGGTTGTGGGACGCCGGTGCCGAACGCTCCGTACGTGAGTTCGCGGGGCACGAGGGCTGGGTCTCCGCCGTCCGGTTCACACCCGACGCCCGGTTCGCCTTCTCAGCCGGCCGCGACATACGGATGTGGGAGGTCGCCACCGGCCGATGCCTGCACGTGCTCGAAGGGCACCAACAATATATCCGGCACCTCGAACTCACCCCCGACCTGCGCAACTTGGTCTCAGCGGGAGACGACGGCATCCGGCTCTGGGACCTCGAATGGGAGCTGGCGGCCGACTGAGTGGAGCGCCACGCGTACTGCCCGACGCAGCTGACAGCATGTGCAGTTTGCTGCCCTTCTTGCCGCGGTCGACCGGATTGCGCCCGGTCAGCGATCCCCCCTTTTTGCGCGGACAGAGGCCGCGTCCACGATGGCGGAGGTCCAGTCCAACTCACTTCGGGTACCGAGCTCGTCCAGCACGGCCAAGTGCAGTCGCCGCCATAGTCCCGCCTCGGTCCACGAGGAGAACCGGCGATGTGCGGTGGCCGGCGAGACGCCGAAATTCTCCGGTAGATGCCGCCATGCACAACCGCTGGTCAGCACGTAGACCACGGCAGTGAACACGGCCCGCTCGTCAACCGGAGCCGTCCCTCCTCCCTGCGGACGCGCGGAGAACGAAGGCAGCAACGGATCAACCAGAGACCAGAGTCCGTCAGGAACCAACCGCTGTGACAGCCCAACACCCATGACAAAGCATCATGCCGCATCAACCTGACACCACGTGAGACAAGCTCTAAACGACCTTAACGGCGGCACAGGATCATTGCTTGAGCGTATCGAATTAACACCGGTTGAGCGGGAAGCGCTGGTACGCGACGGGGTGCTGAAGTTCCCCCACGACCTTTGGACACTCGTTTCTTACGCTGCCAGGGAGTGACCTCGCTGGTGTCGCTGCCGGATCTCGAGCGGCGTGAGGTAGCCCCGCTGAGGGTGCTTTCGTAGTCGCCGGCGGTTGTAGAAGGTCTCGACGTAGGTGAAGATCGCCGCTCGGGCGGTGGTCCGGTCCGGCCAGACGCGGAGGCCGATCTCTTCCTTGAGGACGGCGAAGAAGCTCTCAGCTGCGGCGTTGTCGTAGCAGGATCCGGTGCGGCCCATGCTCTGCCGCAGGCCCAACTCACTTATCGTGCAACGGAGTTCTTCAGAGGTGTATTCGCTGCCGCGGTCCGAGTGGGCGATGCAGCCGGGCTGGAGGTCGCCCCGGCCGGCGGCCATGGTGAGCGCGTCGACGACCAGTGAGGCCCGGTGATGGTTGGCCATCGCGTATCCGACGATCTCACGGGTTGCCAGGTCCAGCCAGGTCGCCAGATAGAGCCAGCCCTGCTCGGTGGGGATGAAGGTGATGTCGCCGACCAGCTTCACTCCGGGAACCGGTGCGGTGAAGTCCCGGCCGACCAGGTCAGGGGCGGGCATCCCCCGTTTGGCGGGACGGGTGAGCGTTCGGCGCCTGCGGCGCGTGACGCCGGTGATGCCGCGCTCACGCATGATCCGCTCCACCCGTTTGCGGTTCACGTGGCGGCCGAGCCGGGTCAGTTCGGCGTGGATGCGCGGGACGCCGTAGGTGTGCTTGGAGGCGATGTGCAGCACGGGGATCTCGTGGGCCAGGACGTCGTCGGCCTCCTGGCGGCGTCGGCGGGCAGCCTCGCCCTTGGCCCAGGCGTAGAAGGAAGAACGGGCGACCTTCAGCAGCCGGCACAGGAGAGCGACGTTGAAGGTGGTCTTCTCCGCCTCGATGAACCGGTAGACGTCGGTCATCGATCGCTCTCCTTCGCAAAGAAGACCGCCGCTTTTCGCAGGACCTCGATGGTCTTGGCCTGCTCAGCGGTCTGCTTGCGCAGCCGCTTGAGCTCCTCGCGCTCGGCCGAGGTCAACTCGCTCGGCCGGCTCTGGCCCCGGTCGGCCTTGGCCTGCTTCACCCAGCCCCGCAGACCCTCCGCACTCACGCCGAGGTCACGGGCGACCTCGGTGACCGTCTTGTCGGAGGCCAGCGCCAACTCGACGGCGTCACGCTTGAACTCCTCCGTGTACCGCTTGCTGCGGTTGCTCTTGCTCAACCTGAACTACTTCCCCTGGGACCCATCCGTCCCCGTGTCCACGTGTCCAGGTCAACGGGGGAGCTTCAGTGCCGAACAACAGAGTCCGTCTGCAGTGACGTGGTAACCCGGGAGGCATGCCCACAGGCCCCGTCGCCGTGGCGTGGAGCAACAACTCAGCGCTCAACGAGCTCGTGCACGGTGGCGGTAAGACAATGAGGCTGGGGCAGGTCTGTTCTTCACATCTGCCGTCCCAGAGTCAGATCCGCGTGCTGATCGGACAGCAGTCTGGCAACGGCTTGAACAGTGTCACTCATATGCTTGGGGCGGCCGAGGTGGCCGGCCAGGGCGCCCTAGTTCTTCAGATCGGCGCTGCCGTGTTCGACGAAGATGCGCCGCGAGGAATGCACTTTGCGCTGTCGTCGTGCAGTCCTCGTACAAGTCCGGAGCGTTCTTCTTGAACTTGCAATGCTTGAGCTCTTTCCAACCTGTCTGGTGGGCTGGAAAGTTGGGCCAACAGGCAGGTAAACCCTGGTAGGAGGGTTTTCGACTAAGAGAACCTTCTCCACCAGGGCTCCGTGTGCCGGTCATCGACGCGTCCGGCGCCACCTTGCGGTTCCTGACCGCACGCCTGCGGGCCGACTCCGTCAGCGCGCGACGCGCTGGCGCCGCCTCTGCGTGAGTCGGCGGGAGATGCCCGTTCTGGCGCACCTGCGCTGCGACCATACCTACGCCCAGTTCGCGCCGGGTTCGGCGTCGGCACCACTACGTGGGCTACCGGGGCGCCGGTGGCGCCGTCCGCGTCCCCTACTGGGGGCGCCGGGAGCTATCCGCAGGTCAGCAGACCGCCAACCACTCGCACGCGAAGACCCGCGCGTTCGTCGAACAGGCCTGGCCACCCTCGAGTTCTGGCGGCTCCTGCGCAAGCTTCGCTGCTCCACCACCCGCATCACCAGCCGCGGGCAAGCCCTCCTCACCCTGCACCTGACCTGCTCAAACTGAACACGCGGCATCAGTCACCGCAGTCCGGCAGTGTCCGTATGGCCTCGCTCGACGAGCAGCGGACGCATCTCGCTGTTGGCCCGAGTGATGGCGGAACGGTCCACACCGACTCAGCAGCCATCACGCCGTGCGTGAGTGCGTGGCGGGGGTTTACGAGCGCGGCCGAGGGCAGATCGTCGAAGCCAGCCGGTACTTCGCGCCGGCGCCCACTCCCGGTGGTGCATTCGCAGTGGCGGTGCGTCCACGATGGAGCACAAGACGACACCGCGCTTCGATTCGGGGTTCCTCGGCGATCCGTCGTTGGAAGTGGCCGTCGCCGAGGTTTAAATGGGTCTTCGATTAACGGCGGGCGCCACACGTGAGGAGTGAGGCATATCCCCCAGGACGGACAGGAAGCAGATCGGGCCCATGGATCCGACAGTTCAAAACGCCATCCTCTGTGGAGGATGGGAGGGGTCTGGCCGTTTCCCGGGCGAGGGAAAGAGCGCTGGTTCCTCGCACGGCTGCGGTCTGGAAGCAGACTGTTTGTCTTGGCAGGCGCTCTGCTCGCAGGCGTAGGCGTTGTTGGCCAGTCGGTTGGCTGGGTGCTGCTCACCACAACCCTCGGCCCAACGGCGTACCTACTGCTCGCTCATCCGCAAACAGAATCCGCACAACTCCGTTGCTGCCTTCTGGGACACGCATGTGCAACCGTCAGCGGTTTGGCGTGCCTAGCGGCCTTTGGCCTGTGGCACAATCCGCCAACCATTGAGCAGCCGCACGGAACCTGGCGCCAGATCGCCGCCCAGGCGTTGGCGGTGGCGTTAACGCTTCTGCTCCTCGTTCTCCTGGACGCCCATCACCCGCCAGCCGCATCCACGGCACTGCTTATCGCTTCAGGCCTAGCCCGCCCCGGACCGCCCCTCTACGGCATGTTGACCGGGCTCGTTCTCCTCTTCGTCGGGGTCGCTCTGCTTTCCCGAGCCTGAATAGACTTTATTCAGCAGTCATCGCCCTCGATCTGACGTGTTCGAACGAATCGGAAAGACCAATGTCCAGGCACCCGTGCGGCTTCTTACTCCGCGGGCGCTTGGACAATTTTCTTTCTATCCGACCCTTCCGACTCCTTCGCAACCGTCGTCCGCCCCACAAAGAAGGCTCAAAGGCTCACACGGCCGCCCACCACATCACCGCCGCCTAGCTGTCCCTGGCCCAACTGCCCAAGAAACACCGGACGGGCTGGCGGACCCTCATCCGCTGTGATTCCGCGGGCGAGACCCACGAGTTCATGGCCTGGCTCCCCCGGCACGGCCGGTGGTTGTCCCACTCGGTCGACACGGTGATCACCGAGGCCATCCACCAGCACGTTCTCAAGGTTCCGACTACGGCCTGGATCGCGGCCGTCGAGTCGGACGGCGAGGTCCGTGACGCGGTCTGGGTCGCCGAACTCACTGGGGACCTGCCGGCCCCGGAGCGTGCGGCTCATCGCCCGGCGAGAACGGCCCTATCCCGGGGCCCAATTGAGGACCACCGACGTGGACGGCATGCGAATCACCTGCTTCGCCATCGACAGTCACCGCCGGATCGGGGTCGCAGTGCGGCCATCGTGCAACCTGCCTTTGACCACCGGCAAAGCGATCGCAATCTCATACCCCCATCACAACCGTCGCAAGGCGCCGCGAAGCGCCTGAACCTTTTGCGGACCAGCGGTATCCTCGAAGACGTTTCGGCGATCAGAACGGCCCGTGCAGATCGCCCAGTTTGTCGGTTAGACGCAAGTTCTCGGAGTAGTCGACGGGGCAGGCGATGACGGAAACGGTGTCATCGTCCAGGGCGCGGCGCAGCGCGGGCAGCAGCTGGTCGGCGGCCTCGATCGCGTAGCCACGTGCTCCGAAACTCTCGGCGTAGGCGACCAGATCCGGGTTGGTGAACCGGGTATGGCTGTGCCGGCCGAGTTCGAGCTCCATCTTCCAGGTGATCAGCCCGTATGCCTCGTCGACCAGAACGAGGACAACCAGTGGGATGCGTTCGCGGACGGCGGTCTCCAGTTCCTGAGAGTTCATCAGGAACGAGCCATCGCCCATCAAAGCCACGACCCGCCGGTCCGGCCGGGCAAGCTTGGCGGCGATGGCGCCCGGCAGCGCGAATCCCATGGTGGACAGGCCGTTGGAGAGAAGACAGGTGTCCGGCTCGTAGGTCGGGTACAGGCGGGCCATCCACATCTTTCCGGCGCCTGTGTCGGCAAGCACGACGTCGTGTCGGCTGAGTGCGGTGCGCACATCGGTCACCACGCGCTGCGGAACCACCGGGAACGCTTCGTTGTCGTGTCCATACTGCAGCTCTTCGTCGAGGAGTCTGCGGATCTTCTCACCGGTCCGCGACTCGTACTTGAGGTGGTCGGGCAGTGCGGCCATGAGTGCGTCCAGCGCCTGCGATGGGTCGCCCTCGACGCCCACCGCGACCGGGTAGTGGGAGTCCACCTCGGCGGGGAAACGGTGCACGTGCACGATCCGTTTGTCGCCGTTCGGGTTGATCTTGACCGGATCGAACTCTTGGATCTCGTAGCCGACACAGACCAGCACGTCGGCCGTGTCGAAGCCGAAGTTGCCGTAGTCGTGCCGCATGAAGCCGACTGCGCCGAGAGCACCCGGGTGGTCGTCGGGGAAGACGCCTTTGCCGTGGAACGTGGTTGCTACCGGGATGTTCAGTCGCTCAGCGAACCGTACCAGGGCAGTCGTGGCCTTGGCTCTGGCGGCGCCGTGGCCTGCCAGCACCACGGGGCGGCGTGCGGCGGTGAGCACCTCAGCGGCCCGCGCGATCTGGGAGGGAGCCGGGGCATCCGCGCGCACCACGTCGATCTGCAAGGGCGCGACCGGCTCGGTGGGATGTTCGGCTTCGATGTCCTCCGGAACGGCCAGAAACACCGCACCGGGGCGTTCGCTCTGCGCGGTCTTGAACGCCTTGCGCACCATCTCCGGCACCGCGTCGGGACACTCGATCTGAGCGGCCCACTGGGTTACGGGAGCGTACATCGAGACGAGGTCGATGACCTGGTGCGACTCCTTGTGGATGCGGCGCAGGGAGCCCTGTGCGGCCAGGGCCACCAGTGGTGTGCTGTTGGTCGTCGCATCGGCGGTGCCGAGCAGTAGGTTGATCGCACCGGGACCCAAGGTGGCCGAACACACCCCGGCCCGGCCGGTCAGTCGCCCGTAGATCTCCGCCATGAACGAGGCGGCCTGCTCGTGGCGCACCAGGACGTAACGGATGCCAGAGTCGCCCAGCGCGTCGACGAAGTGGATGTTCTCCTCACCCGGGATCCCGAAGACGTACTCCACCCCTTCGGCCTCCAGACACCTCACCAAAAGGTGGGCCACATCCTCCACTGCCTTCGCGTTTCGCGACCCCGTCGCGCCTGCGATGTCCATGAGGCGACCGTAAGCACGCCGACCGGCCCCGGCCACTTC
This sequence comes from Streptomyces sp. HUAS TT11, assembly GCF_051553595.1. Taxonomy (NCBI): domain Bacteria; kingdom Bacillati; phylum Actinomycetota; class Actinomycetes; order Kitasatosporales; family Streptomycetaceae; genus Streptomyces; species Streptomyces sp. HUAS TT11. The sequence continues at coordinate 9,192,598 of NZ_CP196184.1, read as the reverse complement.
ACCAGCAGCCGATACGACGTCGGCCATGACTCTCTGCAGAGGTACCGATCCATGTCGTGCTCGCACATCACCGGAACCATTCGGACGCATTGCACTGGCGCCTGTCGCGGCCGGTCAGCACGCTAGACGAGGACGCGCCGCCCTCCACAGTGCGGCGGCAGGCCTCTGGGAGGAGCAAGTGACCGCTTCGTCGTCCGCCACCGACGCACCGCCGGCCCGCTACGACGACCTGCGCGCTCTCGTCATCAACTGCACATTGAAACGGTCGCCCGAGCGGAGCAACACCCAGGGACTGATCGACCGCAGCACCGCCATCATGGATGAACAGGGAGTACAGGTTGACGTCGTACGGGCTGTGGACCACGACATCGCCACCGGCGTCTGGCTCGACATGAGGGACCACGGCTGGCAGAACGACGCCTGGCCGGAGTTGTACCAGCAGGTACTGGCAGCCGACATCCTCGTACTGGCCGGACCTATCTGGCTGGGTGACAACAGCTCCGTAATGAAGCAGGTGATCGAACGTCTCTACGCCAGCTCTAGTCTGCTCAACGACGTCGGTCAGTACACCTACTACGGACGGGTCGGCGGCTGCCTGATCACAGGCAACGAGGACGGCGTCAAACACTGCGCCATGAACGTGCTCTACAGCCTCCAGCACCTCGGCTACACCATCCCTCCCCAGGCGGACGCTGGATGGATCGGCGAGGCCGGCCCCGGTCCCTCATACCTCGACCCCGGCTCGGGCGGCCCCGAGAACGACTTCACCAACCGCAACACGACCTTCATGACCTGGAACCTGCTACACCTGGCCCGCGCGCTGAAAGACCTCGGAGGCATCCCCGCGTACGGCAACCAGCGCACCGCTTGGGACGCAGGCTGCCGTCGCGACTACGAAAACCCCGAGCACCGGTAGGCACTAGCACCGGGACTCGTACACTACGCAAGCGTTTTGGTCCGATCCCGAGCGACGCTGCCTCCTTGGGTGTCTCCGACTGAGGAGCCTCTGGCCCAAAGACATACTGTGACCGGGAGAGCGAGATGCTCCACCGCATCATCGGGTAAGTCCTCAAGGCTAGGCCCTGGCGAACAGCGGCAGCAGACCATGCCCGCACGTGCCGACCTGAACGTCTCTGGCAGCCTTCGGGGGTCCGCTCGATCCGCATCCTGATCCCTCGTTTGGTCCAGGACCGCGCTCTACCGGGCCGCCACCATCTGGGGTTGCGTCCCTGGAAGTGCTGTACCGACTCCCACCAGATCCGGGCGTTTGCCCCCGGCGTCGAAGTGAGGATCCGGGTTCAACAAGGGCACTGGCTGATCTACGAGTGTCGATGGCTCGAAGGACATCAGCACGGTACGGCTGCCTGTGCACGCCCTTGTCGAAGACAACCGCGCCTCGGCGAGTCCCATCTGCTGTGCGCAACGCTCAGAGCGTTCTCCGACGCACTCACGTCCGCCGAGGCCGACGCGATCTGCAGCGCCGAATGCGGACCAGGTCAGCATCGAGATGGTCAACCACCGCAATGGCTACCGCCCGCGCGAGTGGGATACCCGTACCGGGACCGTTGAACTGGTCCTCCCTGAGTTGCGGATAACCGGGTAGTCGTCCTCAGCGTCGTAGATGTGCGGACCGCAGTCCGCTGGCTCGTGGCCCGCGGCCGTGAGCCATGCGACAGGTGGTCCTTGAGTTCGTAGCCGGCATGGTCCGAGCCGAGGTACACGCGCATGGTGCAGAGTTTGCGACGGTCGGCGCTCTGCGCCTGTATTTCTCACGTGTGGCAACGTCGAGTCGCCGCGTCCCGAGGGAAGTAGCGATCGGGAGTAAGAAACCCCCTGCGCGCACACCCGCAGAAGACCCTCTCGTCGAAGCCGACGGGGCGCTACACGTGTCCGCCCCCTAGACTTCGCGGTCGTCTGGCAGGTACCAGTAGTGGGGGGCTATCAGTTCGTTGATGGCGGGCTCGGGGCCCCAGGAGCCTGGCGCGTAGGGTCGCGGCGGTGGCGGATTCTCCAGGAAGGGGGTGGATGTATCCCAGATGTGTTCGATGCCGTCCGAGCGGGTGAACAGTGACTGGTCGCCGAGCATGGCGTCCAGGATCAGTCGTTCGTAGCCCTGAAGTCCGTGGGCCTGGCAGAAGGAGTTGTCGCAGCGGAAGGTCATCCGTGCGGGTCCGAGGTCCATGGTGGGGCCGGGTTCCTTGGCGAGGAAGTCGACGGCGATCCATCCGGGGTCTCCGAAGTCGATCACGATCTTGTTGTCCGGCTCGCTCTCGTGCTTGGAAAAGTGGGGATGGAACATCCTCAGGGGCGGTTCGCGCAGGCCGAGTGTGATCACCTCACGGTGCTGTGCGAGGTTCTTGCCGGAGCGTAGGTAGAACGGCACCCCGGCCCATCGCCAGTTGTCCACCTCCAGGTGCAGGGCGGCCAAGGTTTCGGTCTGCGAGTCCGGTGCGACACCGGGTTCGTCGCGGTAGCCCTCGTACTGGCCGCGGACGACGTGCCCGGGTTCGATGGGGCGCAGCGCCTGGAAGACCTTGGCCTTTTCGTCCCGCAGTGACTGGGCGTCGAGTGTGACGGGGGGTTCCATGGCCACGATCCCGAGTACCTGGATCAGGTGTGTGACGATCATGTCTCGGAAGGCGCCGGTGTCTTCGTAGAAGCGGGCGCGGCCCTCCAGGCCGATCGTTTCGGGGACGTCGATCTGCACGTGGGTGATGTGGTCGCGGTTCCAGATGGGTTCGAACAGGCCGTTGGCGAAGCGGAGGGCGAGGATATTGTCCACCGACTCCTTGCCGAGGAAGTGGTCGATACGGAATATCTGGGATTCTGCGAAGACAGCGTGGATGGTTTCGTTGAGCGCTCGTGCCGAGGCGAGATCGGTGCCGAAGGGCTTCTCGACGATCACCTTGGACTCCTGTGCCAGGTTGGTGTCGCCGAGCATGGTGATGACGGACGGGAAGGCGGGGGGTGGGATGGCCAGATGGAAGAGCCTGCGTGCCTGGCTGCCCGCGGAGTCCTCGGCGGTTCGCACTGCTTCGAGGAGTGGTTCGGAGTTCTCCGGGTCGGCGGCACCGAAGGACAGGGCTTCCTCGAAGGTCTGCCACGCCGGCCCGGAGGGCTCCGCCAGTCCGAAGGTGGCGACGGCGTCGCGCGCGTGTTTGCGGAAGTCGGCGTCACTGAGCGCAAACTGGGTTGGTGCCGAGCCTACGATGCGGTAGCGGTCCGGGAGGAGTCCTGCATTGGCGAGGTTGAATAGGCCAGGGAGCAGTTTGCGCTTGGCGAGGTCGCCGGTGGCCCCGAAGAGCACGATCACATGGTCGTCAGGGCGTGTCACGACCCGCTCCTCTTCTCGGCGTGGCCGCCGAATTCGCTGCGCATGGCGGACAGGACCCTGTCGGAGAACTCACCCTGGCCCCGGGATTCGAATCGCTCGGTGAGCGCAGTAGTGATCACGGCTGCCGGCACACCTTCATCGACCGCCGCCAGCACCGTCCACCGGCCTTCGCCGGAGTCAGAGACGCGCCCGGTGAACTCCTCCAGCTGCGGTGACCGGGCCAATGCTTCGGCTGTGAGATCGACGAGCCAGGACCCTACAACCGAGCCACGGCGCCACACTTCGGCGACCTCACCGACGTCGATCTCGTACTGGTAGGCCTCTGGCTCACGGAGCGGGGCGGTCTCTGCGTCGGCCGTGCGCTTGCGGAGTCCGGCGTCGGCGTGCTCGATGATGCTCAGTCCCTCGGCGATCGCGGCCATCATGCCGTACTCGACCCCGTTGTGGACCATCTTCACGAAGTGCCCGGCTCCACACGGACCACAGTGCAGATAGCCGTTCGGTGCCGTCCCGTCGGCGTGTCTGCTCTGTGTCGGCTCGGCGGAACCAGCACCGGGCGCAATGCTGCGGAAGATGGAGTCGAGCCGTGCGACGGGCTCGGGCTCGCCGCCGATCATGAGGCAGTAGCCGCGTTCCAGACCCCAGACACCGCCCGAGGTACCGCAATCCAAGTAGTGCATCCGGCGAGGAGCAAGCTGCGCCGCGCGGGTGATGTCGTCCCGGTAGTAGGAGTTGCCGCCGTCGATGACCGCATCGTTCGGATCAAGCAGTTCGACCAGCTGGTCGAGGGTGGACTGTACGACGGCGGCAGGCAGCATGAGCCATACGGCCCGTGGCCGCTCCAGCTTCGCCACCAGATCACCGAGCGAGCCGGCAGCGATGGCACCCTCGCCCTCCAACTCCGTCACGGCACGTTCGTTGAGGTCATACACCACACAACGATGGCCGTCCCGCATGAGTCTGCGGACGATGTTCGCGCCCATCCGTCCAAGTCCGATCATGCCGAGCTGCATCGGGGTGTCGGTTGCCATGGCTGCTCTCCTCTATCATGTGTTATTCCATTGGTCTGGATTGATGGCTCACGCCGAGGGGACGCGCCTCCCGTAGACCGAGGAAACGGGACTTCGCCGGACGGCCGCTTTCCCTGTGGTAGCTGTAAATGCCGCATCGCTCGGGGCTCCTAGGCCCGCTCGCCTTCACCGTTACTGACGAGAACATCAACCACTGCACCCCCAGTTCACCGCCGTGTTGGAAGCAATACGGGTGCCGGCGTCGGTCCCGGACGGCAACCCCATGCCTTGGACGACAAGGGCTACAGCTCCAAAGCCAACTGCACCTGGCTGCGCCGATGCGACACCAGTCACACCATCCCCGAACGAGCCGACCAGGTCACCAACCGGCAACGGCGCCCCAGCCGCGGCTGGGGACCGTCGGCCTTCGACAAGCAGCTCTACAAGCGTCGCAACGTCGTGGAACGGCGATCCAACTGCCTGGAACCATGGCGAGGGATCGCAACCCGCTACGACAGGGCCTCGGAGTGCCACCAAGCAGCCGTCACTCTGGCATCGCTGCTGATGTGGGCGTGACATTTGACGGCAACTCCTAAGAGCGCCCCCGCTGTTTCAGGGTGCGGTAGCGGCGGATGAGGGCATTCGTCGACGAGTCGTGATTGAGTTCCGGTTCCGCAGCGGAGGTGAGTTCGGGGGTGATCTGGACCGCGAGTACCTTGCCGAGTTCCACACCCCACTGGTCGAAGCAGTCAACGTCCCAGACCGCTCCCTGCGTGAAGACACTGTGCTCGTACAGCGCGATCAGGGAACCGAGCAGACGGGGCGTGAGGACCTCGCCGAGTAGTACGTTGGTGGGGCGGTTGCCCTTCATCACCCGGTGCGGCACGACGTCGTGCGGGGTGCCTTCGTCTCGGACTTGCTGCTCGGACTTGCCGAAAGCGAGCGCTTGAGCTTGAGCGAAGACGTTCGATGACAGCAGGTCGTGGTGGTCGCCAAGTGGGTTGAGGCTCTGGCCGAAGCCAATCAGATCGACGGGAATCAGCCGGGTCCCCTGGTGGATGAGCTGATAGAAGCTGTGCTGGCCGTTGGTGCCCGGCTCTCCCCAGTAAACGGATCCGGTGTCGTAGTCGACCATGCGGCCATCCAGGGTTACGTGCTTGCCATTCGACTCCATTGTGAGCTGCTGCAGGTAGGCCGGGAAGCGCTTCAAATACTGGTCGTAGGGCATGACGCCGATGGTTTGGACGCCGAAGAATTCGACGTACCAAACAGCTAGGAGACCCATGATCGCGGGGAGGTTCGCCTCGAGGGGGGTCGTGCGGAAGTGCTCGTCCATGGCGTGGAAGCCCGCGAGCATGTCGTAGAAGTTTTCGGGTCCGATCGCGATCATGGTGGACAGGCCGATGGCGGAGTCCATCGAATAACGACCGCCGACCCAGTCCCAGAACTCGAACATGTTGTCCGTGTCAATACCGAACTCCGCCACGCGTTGGGCATTCGTAGAAACCGCGACGAAGTGCTGTGCGACCGCTTCGTCACTGCCAAGCGCACCGGCTAGCCAGTCACGTGCGGAGCGGGCGTTGGTCAGGGTCTCCAGGGTGCCGAAAGTCTTGGAGGAGATGATGAATAGGGTTTCCTCCGGGGAGAGGTCACGGGTCGCCTCCACGAAGTCGGTCGCATCGACATTGGAGACGAAGCGGAACGTCAGGTCTCGCTGGCTGTAGTGGCGCAGCGCCTCGTACGCCATGACTGGCCCGAGGTCGGAACCGCCGATGCCGACGTTGACGATGTTCCTAATGGGCTTTCCGGTGTGGCCTTTCCACTGCCCCGACCGGATGCGTTGGGCCAAAGTGGCCATGCGGTTCAGGACAGAATGCACCTGCGCGACGACGTCGACGCCGTCGACGACGAGCGAGCGCTCTCGCGGCATGCGCAATGCCACGTGCAGGGCCGGACGGTCCTCGGAGACGTTGATGTGCTCACCATGGAACATCCTGTCTCTGCGCTCCTCGAGTCCGCACTCTCGGGCGAGCTCAAGGAGCAGTCGCATCGTCTTGTCGGTCACTCGGTTCTTGGAGTAGTCCAGATAGAGTCCTGCGGCTTCCGCGCTCAGACGCTCACCGCGTCCCGGGTCTTGGGCGAACAGCTCACGCAGATGGGTGGTTCCGATCTCGGAGTGATGTTGTTCGAGCGCTTTCCACGGTGGCTGTTGCCGGAGGGGGGTGATGGACATCTATCGGCCCTCGCATCAGTTCGGACTAAGTCAGACAAGGGCCTCTCGTTGCGCGGAGATACACGCCAAGAGGTCATTCCATGAGGCCACGAAGGACGCCGCTCCGTCGCTCTGAAGTTTCACGGCCAGGCCATTGACGTCCACCCCCGCGTCGGCGAACCGCGCGAGCACCGCGTCGCAGCCGTCACCATCGGCTGGCAGGGGCTCCCCTACTTCGCCGTGATCGTAGAAGGCCTCGAGCGTCTCGTCAGGCATCGTGTTGACCGTGAAGGGGGCGGCCAGTCCATGCACGTACAGCGTGTCCGACGCGTCGGGGTCCTTGGTACGGGTACTCGCCCACAGCAAGCGCTGCATGCGGGCACCGGCGTTCTCCAGGCGCTGAGCGCGGCTCCCGGCCATCAGTGTGCGATAGGTCCGGTAGGTGTCTTGGCCGACGGCCAGGCCGAGCCGACCCCGCAGGTCGTGGGGCACTTTACCGCTGACGGCCGCATCCCAGCGGGACATGAAGACGGAGGCGACCGAACCCACCGCGGGATCGAGCGCTTGCTCCACCCTTCGCTCCACACCGCTCAGATAGGCATCGGCGGCGGCCCGGTATTGGTCGGCCGAGAACAACAACGTGACATTCACCGGTATACCCGAGGCGACACACTCGGTGATCGCTGGGAGTCCCTCGACGGTGCCGGGGATCTTGATGAGGAGGTTTTTACGGCCCGCTCGTGAGTGCAGTTCCTTCACCGCTTCGATGGTCCGCGCGGTGTCATAGGCGAGAAGGGGTGACACCTCCAGCGAGACCCAGCCGTCCACACCATCTGTTCTCTCATGGATGGACAAGAACAGATCCGCGGCCCTCTGAAGGTCCTCGATGGCCAGCTCGAAGAAGAGCTCGTCATCGGCCATCCCTGATGCGGACTTGATACGGATCGCGTCATCGTACGCACCGGAGGAAATGGCCTTGTCGAAGATCGAGGGGTTCGACGTCAGGCCGGTGACTGCGTAGTTCTCAATGTAGACCTGGAGCTGCCCGAAGTCGAGCATGCCGCGCGTGATGTTGTCCAACCACAGACTCTGCCCGAGTTCGTGCAGGGATTGAGTTGCTTTCACGTGTGTCCCCTAGCCCTGTGACACCCGGTCACGTGCTGCCCGGGCGACACGCGCAGGTGTGGACGAGAACTTGTTGAGCTGTTTGGCGTGGAGGGTGCGTACTGATGATCGCCTCCACGGTCGCCGGCGCGCTGGTCCCAGAGCGTGAGGCGTCGTTGACCAATACGCCAGCGGAAAGCTCTGTCAGATGCAGCAGCACGACAGCACAGCAAAGGCAAGGGCGAACGGTCCCGGTTCGGCCGACTTGAATCGCTCACCCTCCACGCTCCGCGAGGGGTGTCTAGGCTTGCGCCGTTCTGACCGAGAAGCCGGAGCAACGCCACGGCCGTGCGATGAGGCCGGTCACTGGGTCGGTGAGGACCGACTGTGCAGGCAAGATGCTTGAATGCTGGCCGAGTGCAAGTCGTTTCGCTTACCCACTCCTGCCAGCCTAGGAGCACCCGTGCCTACCCTCAACTTTTTATCCGGCACCAGCTCTGGTCCTATCCGGTCAGGTCGGGCAGGTGTGGGGTGTCCGGGGCTAGGTCTGGGCTAGGTCCTGGTGGTTGGGCGGGCGCCGGTGGAAGGATCGGCGGTTCGACTAACCGTGTCTGCTGGGTACCGTGCGATGTGGTCACTGGCTTGCAGAGGAACCGCCTGTGCGCCAGTGTTCCCCCTCAGCTCCGCGGGTGTGAACGACGCGGGGCATCAGTCGGTACGGGTAATCGTGGCGAGTGCGTCGTTGAAGGCCTCGGTCGAGGTGGGGTGGTTGTAGACAGCGTCGCGGAGTTCGGCTGCTTTGACGCCGTGCCGCATGGCGAGTGCGACGGTGTTGATGATCTCCTGGGCATCTACACACAACAGTGCCGCACCCAGGATCTCGTCATTTTCGGCATCGATCACGAACTTCATGACTCCCCGTGTCTCCTCTACTGCGTATGCACGGGGCATCGACTTGATCTCGGCGACAGGCTGGCTCGCGATCTTGATTCTGTGTCCGGCTACGCGGGCCTGTTGCTCGGTGAGCCCTACGGTGGCCAGCGGTGGAGTGATGAACAGGGTGTGCGGGATGGCAACACGGTCCGCGGTGGAGCGCTTTCGCTCGCCGGCGAGCTGATCGAGCACGATGCGACTGTCGTCGAGAGAGATGTACGTGAACTGGGGCCCACCGTTTACGTCGCCGAGGGCGTAGATGTGTGACTGGCTGCTGCGCAGATATTCGTCGACCTCGACGGCTCCTCGCTCGGTGGTTTTCACCCCCGCGACATCCAATGCGAGGTCGCGGGTGGCCGGCGCGCGGCCGGTGGCGGCTAGGATGGCATCGGCTTCCAAGGTGTGTTGCCGGCCGTTCCTCTCGTAAAGGATGGTCGCACCGGTGTCGCCGTCGCGGACCTCTGTGACTCGGGCGCTGTTAATGATCTCGATGCCTTCGTCAGCGAGGATTCTCTCGGCGATAGCGGCAACGTCGTCGTCCAAATGCTTCAGGATCTTCGGGACTGCCTCCAATACCGTGACTTTGGAACCGAACTGACCGTAGATCGAGGCGAATTCAAGGCCTAGGTACCCGCCGCCAATGATGGCAAGCCGTTGGGGCAGAACAGCGGTCTGGATGAGCTCGGTGCTGGTCACCGTGTGCTGGCTGGCCCGTAGACCGGGAATGTCAACGACGATCGGCTCCGATCCGGTGTTGATCAGGATCGTCTCCCCACTAATCGTCAGGTGGCCGTCACCGGTCACGACACGCACGGTGTGTGGGTCGGTGAATGAGGCCTTGCCAGTGATGACGGTCACGTTGTCTATGCTGCTCAAGCCTTTATAGCTGCCGTCACGCATCATCTTCGCCACAGCTTGGACTTTGACGACGGACTGCTCATACCACTCCTGTGCGGCGTCCTCAGGCCGGCGCTTGCGGGCGTGGTGGACCAGTGCCTTGGTCGGAATGCATCCAACGTTCGGGCACGTGCCTCCGTACATCTGGTCCGACTGCTCGACCAGTATCACGCGCTTTCCGAGGAGGCCCATCTTCGCGGCCACGGTCTTGCCGCCCTTGCCAAAGCCGATGACGAGCAGATCCGCTTGCAGGGTGTTCGTGGCGCCCATAATTGCACTCCCGTTCCGAAGATCATGCAGATCAGTGCCGTAGTCCCCCTCCGGCGGCATCACTTAGTTCCACGGCAACATCAACACCCACGCGCTGCAACCTGGGGTCGGCCTGTGCGAATGTCCGCCGTCTACGGAACGTGGCCTCATGGCGCTCGTGGCATCAGTGGGGGTGCCCGGTGATAGATTCCGGCGGCGGACTGGAGCGACCTTCCGCGCAGTCCAATACCGCATACAGCTTCGTCTGCTGGGTCCAGGCCTGCCTTCACGATAGCTGCAGCCGACACAAAGCGGCTCGCCCAGATCCTCACGCTGACCCTGCCTCGTCCACGCGCCCACTCGACGGATCGACGGCAGAATGGGTAGCGCAGCAACACGGCACGGGCCTATCGATGAAGGCTCCGTTCCAGCGGTTCTGCCAGAAGCACGACACGCTGTCGCCAAATCGGAGGAGACCGCTGCCCGCCCATGAAGCCAAACGATGGCTTAGAGGAGAAGGTACAATGAGCCGTCCAATCGCGGTGTTGTTTGACATAGACGAAACCCTCGTCCACACCGGCGGCTCGGGGGCACGTAGCTGGACCTGGGCATTTGACCGCCTGTATGGCGTGGTAGCCGACATTGGAGAACACACTTCAGCTGGAGAGACCGATCCACAAGTCGGGCGGGAAACGTTCCGTGCAGTGATCGGACGCGAGCCGAGCTGCGACGAGCTGGGACGTTTGTACACCGCCTACCTTTGCCACTTGGCCGAGGACATCTGGAATTCTAAGGACTACCGGGTGCTGGACGGTGTCGAGGAGACGCTGGGGCGAATGGCAGACGCTGGCGTCACCCTCGGACTATTGTCCGGGGCGATGGAGGGAGCTGCCAGGATCAAAATGGAACCTGGCAAGCTCGGCCGGTACTTTGTGTTCGGTGCCTACGGCTCGGACTCGCCCGACAGAGACGACATTGCTCGGCTAGCGATAACTAAGGCGGCCCGGCTGCACGGCCGGGAGCTGTCCCGTAGCGAGGTATACATCGTGGGTGATACTCCCCGCGACATCGACGCAGCGATCAAGGCGAACGCCACCCCCATTGGAGTGGCTAGTGGTCGCTACACAGTTCCGGAGCTGCGTGCCACCAAGGCCGAACACGTGCTGACATCCTTGACCGAACCTTTCCCGGACCTGTGATCTGGTCCCGACTCTCAAGGCTCGAGGCCATCCCGTCTCTTAAGACCTCCATCAGAAGAAGGTCAGTTGTCTTCTGCGCTCAACTCGGGGCCGCCTCACCGCTCGTCAAAGACCGGCACGTACCAGGGACGATGTCACACCGTGGGCCAGTTCCAGCACGCGTGGCGGCACTTGTGCTTCACCGCCGCCGCACTCGTCACTGGCACGCTGCGGCTCGGGGCGCCCTAATAAGACCGTGTCCTATGTGGTGAGGCGGACGAGTCGCTTGTAGCAGCACATGGCTGCGGCAAGGCCGAGAAACGCCAGGTAGTTGCGGGGGTTGCGCTCGTAGCGGGGACTGAGTCTGCGGTAGCCAGACAGCCACGACATCGTCCGCTCGATCACCCACCTTCGGCGGCCCAATCGCTCGCTGGACTCGATGCCTTTGCGGGCGATGCGGACGCCGATGCGCTTGCCTCGTAACCATTTCCGCAGGTGGGGGATGTCATATGCCTTGTCGGCGTGCAGGCGTTGAGGCTTGAAGTAGCGGCCGCGGTGAGGGTCGTGTCTCGTTTGGTGACCCTTGACCATGGGCTTCAGTGCTTCACTGTCGTGGGTGTTGGCGGCAGAGACGCCGACGAGGAGGGGCAGTCCGTTCGCGTCCGACAGGACGTGCATCTTGGAACCCGGCTTGCCTCGGTCCACGGGGCTCGGACCTGTGAGTTCGCCCCCTTTTTTGCCCTCACGTGGGCGGAGTCGAGTACGACGCGGGTGACGTCGATCAGGCCGGCGTCATCGAGCCGGTGCAGCACTGCTTCATGGAGGCGGCCCCACACACCGGCTCTCGACCAGATCAGGAACCGCCGGTGGGCGGTCGACTTCGATATGCCGAAGCAAGGCGGCAGAGCCCGCCAGGCGCAGCCGCTGACCAGCACGTAGATGATGGCCGCGAACAGCGTCTCATCAGGCGTGTCCTGCGTTCCACCGCCTTGCGGCCGCACCTTCGACGGCGGGATCAACGGCTTCGCGATCTCCCATAGCCCGTCCGGAACAATCCAACTCCACGCACCCCGCCCCATACGCAGTCCAACGACGCCTCACCACATAGGACACGGTCTAAGAGGTCATCTCATTTGGTGAGTCGGCGGTAGCAGATGAGGGTGCAGGCGATGCTGGTGAAGGCCAGGAAGTGGCTGGCTTTGCGCTCGTAGCGGCGGTGCAGACGCCGGCATCCGGCGAGCCAGGCCATGGTGCGTTCGATGGTCCAGCGGTGTCGGCCCAGGCGTTGGCTGGAGTCTTCGCCCTTGCGGGCGTTGCGAGGCGTGATGCCGCGGGCGCGTAACCATCGGCGCAGGTGGTCGTAGTCGTAGACCTTGTCGCCATGGAGCTTGCCCGGCTTGCGGCGCCGGCGGCCGCGTCGGGAGCGGATCGGCGGTATGCCCTTCACCAGCGGAATGAGGGCTTGACTGTCGTGCAGGTTCGCGGCGGAGACGCAGACGGACAGGGGCAGACCGCTCCGGTCGGTGATCAAATGGATCTTTGAGCCGTACTTACCCCGGTCTACAGGATTCGGGCCCGTCAGCTCCCCTTTTTCAGCGCGCGCATGTTCACCGAGTCGATGGCGCAGCGGGACCAGTCCAGGTCGCCGCGGGCACCGAGCTCATCGAGGACCAAGCGGTGGAGCCTCGCCCACACTCTGGCCTTCGACCATTCCGTAAAGCGCCTGTGAGCCGTCGCTCCCGACGGCCCGAACGAGGCAGAGGGCAGTTGCTGCCAGGTGCAGCCCGACGTGGCCACGAACACGATCGCAGCCAGGACTTCCCTGTCCCCGTGCCGGCGCCGACCTCCTCCTTGCGGACGGGTCGGCGCCTCCGGCACCACCCGCTGGAACAACTCCCACAACTCGTCCGGCACCAGCCGCACAACGATCTCCACACCCAGAGGCTATCGAACGGGCCAAATGAGATGGTCTCTAAGAAGGAGTGGTGTGGTTACCCTTCGAAGTGTGGAAGTAGCCCGAGGCCGTTGAGGCCTACTGCCTCTCTCCGCAACAGTCAACGCGAGCTGTAATCGCGCACCGCGGGCATCCGGCAGCGGTATCGGTGTTCCTGTGAATGCGGGTGGACCACGCCCAGGCCCTGGATCGTGCCGGGGCGGTGCGGGCGACCTCAACGTAATCTGCACCCGGCCAAGTAGGGCATATGGGGAGGCGCGACAGAGCGTGAGCCACGCACTTTACTGCGACGCCGACCAACAGTGAGCTCCTGACGGCGGTTGCTCAACGTGGCGCGAGCCGTCTGTGGGCCAGCACGCGAGGCCCAAGCATGAGACCAGGCCTGCGGCCAGAACAACACCAGCGCTGCGCGGATATTCTGAGCATCATTGGGATGGCCCCAACTACGGTTCAATTGACGGCGTCGCCTCCCACCCGCTCACAATGCTCAGCGTCGTGGTGTAGGTCGTCGGCTTGGTGGTTGGGTAGGCTCGGGCGTAGGTGCGGGCGGCTTAACAGGTCGGGTCTGTGGCAGCCTCAGGGACAGGGCTACGGCTTCACCACGATGGCTGATCTGGAGAGGTTCACCTTCCACCAATATGTAGGTGACGTGGGAGCGGGTGATGTCGATCCGCAGGCAACGCTGCCGGAAGCGAAGCGAGAAGGCCAAGCGGCCGAGCCTTTCGGGCAAACAGGGAGCGAAATGCAGGATGTCTCCGTAGTCGCGCATCCCGCCGAACCCAGCGACCAGTCCGATCCAAACTCCTGCGAGGGAAGCAATGTGTAGGCCATCGCGAGTATTTTTTGCCAGGTCCGCCAAGTCCACCAGGGCAGCCTCCCCCAGGTAGTCGTAAGCCAGACTCAGATGGCCGACTTCAGCAGCCATGACGCACTGGATGCAGGCCGACAGTGAAGAGTCCCGGACGGTCAGCGGTTCGTAGTAGGCGAAGTTTCGCGTCTTCTGGTCTTCTTCAAAGGCATGACCGCACAAGTACATCGCCAGTACTAGGTCCGCTTGTTTGACCACCTGTTTTCGGTACAGATCGAAGTAGGGGAAGTGCAGCATCAGGGGGTACTGATCAGAGCGCGTACCCGCGAAGTTCCAGACGTCGAGGCTCGTGGACCCTGCCGACTGCTCATGAACGCCCAGGCCGCGGTTATAGGGCACGGCCATCGCCTGGGCTGCATCACGCCAGTTGGCGGTTTCCTCCTCGTCGACGCCAAGCATTGCGGATTGCGTTGGATGGCGCTCAGCCGCATCTGCGGCGGCATGCAGGTTCACCTGGGCCATGAGGTTGGTGTAGGCGTTGTCGTTGGCTATGGCGCTGTACTCGTCGGGGCCGGTGACGCCGTCGATGTGGAAACGACCACCGGGGTCGTGGTGACCAAGGGAGTGCCAAAGCCGAGCCGTCTCCACCAGCAGCTCCAAACCGGTGTCCCGTTCGAAGTCGACATCACCTGTCGCCCAGACGTAGCGCACGACGGCAGCCGCAATGTCGGCGTTGATATGGAAAGCGGCGGCGCCAGCTGGCCAGTATCCGGAACATTCTGCGCCATCGATCGTCCGCCAAGGGAAAGCCGCCCCACGCAGCCCGAACTGTCGAGCGCGAGCACGCGCTGCCGGCAGAGTGTGTTGGCGCCAGCGCAAGGCCTCGGCGACACAGTTCGGCGAGGTATAGGTGAGCACGGGCAGAACGAAGGTCTCCGTGTCCCAGAAGGAGTGCCCGTCATATCCTGAGCCAGTAAGGCCTTTGGCCGGGATCGCCCGCTGCTCAGCTCGCCGGGCGGACTGCAGTACGTGGAAGAGCGCGAACCGTACTGCCTGCTGGATTTCGGCATCGCCCTCAACCTCGATGTCTGCATGCCTCCAGAAGTCGTTGAGGAAGTCTCGCTGCTGGTCGGCCAACCCCTGCCAGCCAATACTGCGAGCGCGGGCAAGCGCGGCTTCCACCTGATCTCGGACAGCTGGCAATGAGCGGAATCCGGACCATCCATATGCGACGTACTTCTCGAGACGAAAGGTCTGTCCCGGTTTGAGGAGCGTGGTGATGGTGAGGCGTCCCACACCATCGCTGCTCTCACTCGAGATCGAGGTCGAGGTCGAGTCAGGACCCTGCACCACATGATCGGCTGCCGCTGCGACACGCAGGTTGGTGTGGACTGTGCGGTGTATCAGGCGCAACCGCGCGCCGAAGGCCATGTGTTCCTCAGGCTGGAGGCAAGACTCGATGGCGGCCGCCGCACGTGGATCACCAGTCTGCACGGGCAGTTGCTCGTTCGTGACGAGTTCCGACTGGACAACGATGGTCGTCTCGGCGTCCAGCGGCTCCACTTCGTAGGTGATCGCGGCAATGGCTCGCTGAGTGAAGGAGACCAGTCGAGTGGAACGCACGCGAATGGTCTTGCCGACGGGCGAGGTCCACTCGCAGACACGGTGGAGTAGTCCGCTACGCAGGTCGAGCATGCGCTCATGTGAACGCAACCGTCCGTACCGTAGATCGAAAGGTTCGTCGTCCACCAGCAGGCGGATGAGCTTACCGTTGGTAACGTTGATAACTGTCTGCCCAGACTCCGGGTATCCATAACCGGCTTCCGCGTAAGGCAGGGGGTGGAGTTCGTGTACACCATTGAGGTAGGTGCCGGGCAAGGCGTGCGGCTCGCCCTCGTCGAGATTGCCGCGCCAACCGATATGGCCGTTGGACAACGTGAAGACGGATTCGCTCTGGGCCAGGACGTCCAGGTCGAGCGCGCTCTCACGCAAACACCACGGCTCGATGGTGTAGACAGGGTGGCTGATCATATGCGGCCTTTCAGTAACTCAACCTTTCGCCATGATGTCGGTACCGTGCTCTTGTCGCCCGCGTTCGCCTTGCCGGCGCCGATCACACCCGCTAGGCCGTTGACACCACCCGAGTCAGCCATGCATCTTCGAACGCCGCAACTGCCTAGGCGCGCAACGCCGAGCTCGTGAGCCACTTCGGGTGTAAGGCACCCAGGAGGCACCTGCTTGGGGAGTCGAGGCACAGCGGCTGTACTTCACGCAGGAGTCCACCGAAGCGGTATTCGATAGAATCGAGCCCGGATACGGCTCGGCACTCTGCTTCCGGATCTTCTCGTGCGGTAACGCATTTTCGTGGTTACCACCAAGCCGCCCATACGTAGTGTTCAGCTCACAAGTCCACCCATCCTCGCCGGCAACGCGTCGCGCGTAACACCGAGACTGGCCGCACCCATTCCGCGTAGGCACATGCCGGCATACAGATCGCCGTTGGTCAGTGCATCAACGGAACGAAGGACGGACCCCATCGGTGCTTTAGGAGATCTTTAGAAGGCGTCCGCGCCCGCGGCAACATGCACGGTTTCACAGAGCATGCGAGATCGAACAGGCCTAGTACCACTTTGTCCGGAGAGTCAGAGTTTGTCACCTCCGGCGACCTCTCTCGGTCCCGACTTACGGTACCCCTGGCATGGCGAGCCCCTTAGGCACAAGATGCTGGACCGTCGTCCTCGTGATTACCTTATGTTGAACGCCCGGGTGCGGCCTCTGTCACATCCACGGCAACTCAAACATCTGGGCTCGCATCCGGTTGATGGCCTCGGTGCGGTCAGCGGCTCGTACTAGCACCCACAGGCCACGCGAGCGACCTAATCCCAGGCATCAGCCGCGCACGGTCGCGCCTGCACCTCACTAGCCGTTCGTGGCACCAGTGCACCTCACGGGCCCCGGTCTACGTCGAAGCTCGAGAGGCCTGAACGAATCAAGAAGTGCCCATGTGGCGGGCTCGCACCTTCAACACCAGCGAGTGATCAAGGTGTCAGTGTTGACGAGCTCGAAGGCGAAGAAGCGCTCGCGAGTTCAATGGTGGCGGTCACGAATATGCCGGCCTGCCACGACACAGCCAACTCCTGACCTAGGCCAGCGAGATGACGCCGAAAGAGCCCCGCGAGCAGCCGATGCGCCAACACCGCCCGGTTGACCGTGATCGCCACAGCGAGATCGTGCCATCTGCGTGGCACGACACCTCATGCGCGACAGCGGGCGGGTAGTGTTGGCCTGTTCGGGAACTGTTGTTCAGGCTTTGGCGTCGCGGTCCAAGACAAATCCGGCGATGGCTTGATAGGTGACGGACAGCTGTCTCGTCGTTGGGTCCAGCGGATCAGTTTGCTTCGTACCGGCGCCGTAACCGGGAACGAAGGTCGAGGTGTCTCCGATTGGCGTGAACCCGGTCCTGGGCGCAGTCTGCCCCGACCCGGACGCCCCGTCCGAAGAGTTACTACGCTCCACCGGAGCTCCCGGGTAGCGCACAGAGGGCCCGGATGAGGGCTACGGTGCTCTCCCCGGGTGCGGGGTCAGGCGGAGGTGGCCGTCGGGTAGTCGGTGTAGCCCTCGGCGCCGCCCCCGTAGAAGCTCTTGGGGTCGGCCGTGTTGTACGGGCCCTCGGCCTTGATGCGGGCGATGAGGCCCGGGTTGGCCAGGAACGGCCGAGCGAAGGCCACGGCGTCCGCTATCCCGTCGCCGAGGACCTCGGTCAGGGCCTTGTGCGGCGCGTCCACGTCGTACAGGGGGTTGAGGACGAACCGCCCCGACCAGGCGGCACGCATCTTGCGCGTCAGATCACGGTCGTCCTTGGTCTCCCGCATGTGGACGTAGGCGAGCGGCAGGTCCGACAGGGCGTTCAGCAGCGTGGTGTACAGCTCGGCAGGGTTGTTCTCAACGATGTCCAAGTCATTGTTTCCTGGCGAGATGCGCAGCCCAACCCGGTCCGCGCCGATGGCCGTGCTCACGGCCTTAACGACCTCGACGGGGAAGCGGACGCGGTTTTCGACACTGCCACCCCAACGATCCGTGCGCAGGTTGACGTTGTCGGAGAGGAACTGCTGCAAGAGGTAGCCGTTGGCGCCGTGGATCTCCACGCCGTCGAAGCCAGCCTCGATGGCGTTGCGGGCGGCGGTGACGTGGTCTTCGATGGTCTGGAGCATCTCTTCGTCGGTGAGCTCCCGCGGGGCGATGTTGTCCACAGGGCCCTCCGCGGTGAAACAGTGACCGGGGGCCTTAACCGCAGAGGGGGCCACGGGCGTAAGCCCCGTCAGGAAGGGATGGCCGATCCGGCCCGCGTGCATGATCTGCGCGAAGATCGCGCTGCCCGCTGCATGCACGGCATCGGTGACGGGCCGCCACGCGGCGACCTGCTCGGCGCTGTGGAGACCCGGCGTCGAGATGTAGCCCTGTCCGACGGGGCTCGGCTGGATGCCCTCGGTGATAATCAGTCCGGCATCCGAACGCTGGGTGTAGTACTCGACCATCATGTCGGTGGCCAGCCCGTCCAGAGTAGCCCGGTTGCGTGTCATCGGGGCCATGAATACCCGGTTCGCCGCCGTGGTGGCTCCGATAGTGATGGGTTCGAATGCTGTCGTCACGACACTTCCTCTCGTCTCACCGCCGTTCCCCCCGCGACCTTCTGGTCCGGGACACGGCGGACTTGCAGTCTCCACGTGGAGCAGCGAGGTCAACCCTCTGACTGCACCGCCCCTATTGCGTCGACTGAGCCAGGACTCTTACCGGGTTCCTTGCAGAAAGCTGCGGCGTTCACGCCGCGGATGAATGCATCTCAAGACTGCTCTGACGCGCACCTTGGGCGGACCTTTTTGCTGCTCGATGTATTGGCGCACGATCGCCAACGGTGCTCCGCCGCACGACGCGCAGAAGTAGGGGGGCGACCACAGGTGCCCGTGCATGACGGCGCGGTTGGCCGGTGAATTCCTGCCGGATCCGGCGAGTCAAGACTCCCTTGAGGTTGTTGACCAGCTTTGAGACGGCCACCTTGGGTGGGTGCTGCATCAGGAGGTGGACGTGATCGCGTTCGCCGTGCACTCCTTCAGATCCGCTTCGAAGTCCTCGCAGACCTTCCGCGTGATCTCTTCGCAGCGTGTCAGCGTCTCGTCGTTGAACGGACCGCAAGGAAGCACATGCGGCAGGGCTGCCGTATGTGACGTCGGCCGTGCTGTCCCGGCTTCGCATCACCCAGGCCAACGCACCCCAGGTCGCAGAGTGTCAGTCCATAATGTGCGGCCTCGATCATCGGCGATGACGATGGCCTTCGTCCTGTTCTGCTTCCTCTTGCCCAAGACGAACGCACGCCGCCCGCCGCAGCCAGCCATGGGCCAGCGGACCCGGACCTCAGTGGCGGCCAACCGGGGTTCGACACCCTGGGCCTGGGCGTAGGCACACACGGTGCGGCATCTGCATGAGACATAGACGGGCTGTAGATCGAACGCTGGTCGACTGGAATCGGATCTGCGCCATAACGCTCGTGAGACGCCAAGCAACCCGTCACCCCGTCACAGGGTCGAGCGAGCGAGGGGCTGCCGGCGCTGGAAAACGGCCCATAGAAGTAGACGTGACAGGAGTCCAAGAGATCGAACCACCCATCGGACGTCCGCAGCCAACAGCAAAAGTGCTCCGATCCGTGTCGAGCGTATTGAGTTTCGACTAACGAGCAGAGGGATTCATGCGTGAGATTGTGATCGTCGGGGGCGGCTACGCGGGCTTCTACACCGCCTGGCGCCTGGAGAAGTCGCTGCGCAAGGGTGAGGCACGGGTCACGGTCGTCGACCCGCGCCCCTACATGACCTACCAGCCCTTCCTGCCCGAGGTGACGGCCGGATCGGTCGAGGCACGTCACGCTGCTGTGTCGTTGCGGCGGCATCTGCACCGTACCCGAGTGATCGCGGGGGCCGTGACCGAGATCCGTAACGCAGACCGCACGGTCACCGTCCGGCCCGTTGCTGGCGACGACCACCCCCTGCGATACGACGTCCTCGTAATCACGGCCGGCGCCGTGACCCGCACGTTCCCCATTCCGGGGGTTGCGGAGCAGGCGATCGGCCTGAAGCACGTGGAGGAAGCGGTCGCCATTCGCGACCGGTTGATGACCGCATTCGACCAGGCGGCATCTCTGCCTCCAGGCGCCGAGCGGCGCAAGCTGCTTACCGTCACCTTCGTAGGTGGCGGGTTCTCCGGAGTCGAGGGCTTCGGAGAGCTGCTGTCGCTCGCGACCTCGATGCTCAGGTCATACCCGGAATTGAGCATCGATGATCTGTCCTTCCACCTGGTCGAGTCCCGGGGCCGCATTCTGCCGGAAGTCGGGGACAAGCCCGGTGCCTGGGTGGTGGACTTCCTGGAACGGCGAGGTGCCCGCGTGCACCTGAACACGCAGCTCGTGTCCGCCGAGGACGGGCACGTCGTGCTCTCCAACGGCCAGGAGTTCGACTCGGCGCTGATCGTCTGGACCGCTGGCAACGCCGCAAACCCGGTCGTGCATAACCACACGGATCTGCCAGTCGACGAGCGGGGCCTGCTCGTGGTCCGCGCTGATCTCCGCGTCGGCACGGACAGCGAACTCGTCGCGGACGTGTGGGCGGCCGGAGACGACGCGGCGGTTCCCGACCTGGCCTCACCAGTGCCGGGTGCACACACGGTGCCGAACGCTCAGCACGCGGTCCGACAGGCCAAGCAGCTCGCGAAGAACATTGTGGCCGACCTAAGGGGCGGCAGAATCCGCCCCTACCGCCACGACAGCCTGGGAGCAGTGGCGACGCTGGGCCTGGGACGCGGCATCTTCCAGTACAAGCGCATCGTGATCAAGGGACTTCCGGCCTGGCTGATGCACCGGGGCTACCACGTCCTGGCCGTGCCCACCTGGGAACGAAAGGTCCGTGTCCTCGCCATCTGGCTCACGGCGGCCCTCTTCGGCAGGGACCTCGTGTCGTTGTTCTCCGTGCAACACCCCCGGGACGCATTCGTCACGAACGGTTACCCGGAGCGCGCCAAGGTAAGCGAGGCGATCGACGAGGTCGCCTGAGCAAATGGCTGCGGCTTTACCGGGTCCACTGCGCGGGATTGCTGTGCACCCATCGGGTCGGCCGGACCCTGCGGGTACCGAGCTTGCGCACCGCGGTGTCCGTCCCTGGTACGCAGTGTCCATGGGACCGATCCCGGGGCGTTGCCGCCGTCGGCCTCCTCTGGCTGGAGCACCATGACCGAGAGCACGCAGGAATGCATCCACCCGCCACCGCGCGCAGGACGACTCTCGTGCGCGGCGACCGTCTTACGACGCAGGCTGGTTCTCTCACGACGACAAGGCTCATTCGACCACCGGTGACTCCTCTGCGCTCCAGCGCCGGTCCCTCGCGCAAGCGTTCGTGAGCGTCTGAGCGCCCGCCCGGAGCACGGGATGCACCGCTCCAACCCGGTGAACCTAGGCCTGAGCAGGACCCGGTGCGCCGATCGGCGCCTTCGGGCCTCCGCCCCGGACGCCGGCTGCCGGGGAGCGACCGGTGGAGGCCGGTCCGCCTCCGTGGACGGACCGGCCTCCCTGTCTTCTACCGCGACGGAGAGAGCGCCCGGTGGGGGGTCCCGGACGTGCCCACCGCGTTCCATTCCGCGATCACGGGCCAGTCGTGCTCGATGGACAGCCGGCTGACCGTCCCCGTCCGGAGCTGGAACAGCCGTCCCTCGGCGGCCCCGAGGCCGAGGTGCCGGGCGGTGAGGACACGCAGGAAGTGGCCGTGGGCCACGAGGACCACGTCGCCTTCGGCGAGCGCGGGTGCGATACGGGCCAGGACCCGGTCGGCCCGTGCCGCCACCTCGTCCGGCGACTCGCCGGGGTGTCCCGGCGGACCCGGCGGCACCCCGTCCGTCCACAGCCGCCAGTCGGGTCTGGTGCGATGGATGTCGACGGTGGTGATTCCCTCGTAGCCGCCGTAGTCCCACTCGTGCAGATCGGGCTCGGTCGCGGCGCCGGACAGACCCGCGAGTTCCGCGGTGCGTATCGCCCGGTGCAGAGGGCTGGTGAGAGTGAGTGCGAAGGTGCGTCCGGCGAGCAGGGGGGCGAGGGACTTGGCTTGTTCCTCGCCACCCTGCGTGAGCGGCAGATCGGTCCAGCTGGTGTGCCGGCCCGAAGCGCTCCACTCGGTTTCGCCGTGGCGGACCAGCAGGAGGTCGCCCACGGTGGTCACCTACTTGGCGGACTCGACCGCGTGGCCGCCGAACTGGTTGCGCAGCGCGGCGATCATCTTCATCTGGGGAGAGTCGTCCTGGCGGGATGCGAACCGGGCGAACAGCGAGGCGGTGATGGCCGGCAGGGGCACGGCGTTGTTGATGGCCGCCTCGATCGTCCAGCGGCCCTCGCCGGAGTCGTCGGCCCAGCCGCGGAGCTTGTCGAGGTGCTCGTCCTCGTCGAGGGCGTTGACCGCGAGGTCGAGCAGCCAGGAGCGGATGACGGTGCCCTCCTGCCAGGAGCGGAAGACCTCGCGGACGTTCTCCACGGACTTGACCTTCTCCAGCAGTTCCCAGCCCTCGGCGTAGGCCTGCATCATCGCGTACTCGATGCCGTTGTGGACCATCTTGGAGAAGTGTCCGGCGCCGACCCGGCCGGCGTGGACGTACCCATAGGGTCCTTCGGGCTTGAGCGCCTCGAAGATGGGCTGGAGGCGTTCGACGTGCTCCTTGTCGCCTCCGACCATCAGGGCGTAGCCGTTCTGCAGCCCCCAGACGCCGCCGGATACACCCGCGTCGACGAAGCCGATGCCCTTGATGCCGAGTTCGGCGGCGTGCTTCTCGTCGTCGGTCCAGCGGGAGTTGCCGCCGTCGACGACGACGTCGCCGGGGTTGAGCAGGTCCTTGAGCTCGTCGATGACGGCCTGGGTGGCGGCGCCGGCCGGGACCATCACCCACACCACGCGGGGCGCGTCGAGCTTCTCGACCAGTTCGGCCAGATGCTTGACGTCGGAGACCTCGGGGTTGCGGTCGTAGCCGACGACGGTGTGGCCCGCGCGGCGGATCCGCTCGCGCATGTTGCCGCCCATCTTGCCAAGGCCGATGAGTCCGATCTGCATGTCAGTTCACTTCTTCCTGAGCTCGCGGTACTTGGCGACGAGGGCTTGGGTGGAGGTGTCGAGGCCGGGTACGTCCGCGCCTTCGGTCAGGGCGGGTTCGACGCGCTTGGCGAGGACCTTGCCCAGTTCCACGCTTTCGTGTGTGGCCGCACTCGGGCGAACTCGGCCGACAGGAGAAGTCAGCAAGTCGGGTCAGTGACCGCCCGTCTGTCATGGCTCCTGAACGAATTCAAGCCGTCGTGCGGATGCCTGCCGACAGCGACAGCACCGCCCAGATCGCGCACTCGTTTGAGGACGGTGTTTCGAGCGTCTCCGCCCTTGCTGAGCATGGCACGGAGACGGCCGTCACTACTCGGTAGCGTCGTGAGTGACCACGCCACACGGGTGACGGTGATTGATGCAACCTAGTCACTGTCCCTGAGCCTCTACGGAGGAACGCGGATGATCGTCCGCTCAGTCGGGTTGAAGACAGCTACGGCTGCATCCCGGATATCCACGTTGCCGTTGTTTGTCCGCAGCCGACCATCCAGACCCGCTGGAGGACAACACCCAGGTGACTCACCAGCGTTCCTCCGGTGCGGATCAGACCTGCCGGCCCCTTCCCGATCCTCCGCCGAGGACGTTGCCGCATGCGGGAGTCCAGGCGCCGCCGGGTCCTGACCGTACGCGGCGCGGGCGAGGTGGTCGTGCTTCGTGGCTGAGTCCTCCGATGGGAGGGCTTAACCACGTGTGCGCTGAGTGTCAACGTAGTGTCGCCTCGATGAAGGAGAACGGTGTCGAGCTCGGGACGATGCGGTCGAGGGTGAACCCGGACGACTCCAGGAGAGATTGGTACTCCTCAGCGGTGCGCTCGCGCCCTCCCACCATTGCCAGCATCTGGAGGTCGAGCACCTTCGCGAGATGCGGTATGTCATCGGGCGGGCTCACCGCCTCGATGAGGACGACCCTGGCCCCGGGCGCGGCCGTTTTCGCAACGTTGTGCAGGATGCGTCGGCAGAACTCATCGTCCCAGTCATGGAGGACGTAGGACAGCACGTACACGTCTGCTGGAGGCACCGACTGGAAAAAGTCGCCACCTATGCTCTGGACGCGGTCGGCCAGGCCATGGGTGGCCAGATTCTTCCGTGCCGCGGCCACGACCTCTGGACGGTCAAACACGATGCCCCGCCGGTCCTGGTCGTCGGCCAGCAACTGTATGAGCATCGAGCCGTCAGCGCCACCGAGGTCGGCAACGACAGCGCCCTTCGGTAGCTGGTACCCGTCGAACATGCCGGCCCGGAGGCTGTTGGTGACGTTCGCGAAGGTTCGGTTTTGGATCTCCACTTTCTCGGCGTCGGTGGAGATCCAGTCGAAGAACGGCTGGCCGTAGTATCGCGTGGCTGCGGTCTCCCCGGTCAGTGCCGTGTGCAAGAGGTCACTAAACGGCCCGTACTGCATCCCCACCAAATAGAACGCGGCATACCGCACGGAGTTGGGGTCGTCCTCGGCCAGAGTCGCGCTCAGCGCCGTGTTTTCCACCTTGTCACCATGGGTGCGGAAGACGTCGAGGGCTGCCAGGAAACGGATGATCCGACCCAGCGCGTCGGCGTTGGCGTTCGTCTCGGCGGCGAGCTGATCGACCGTCCGCGGGCCATCCTCCAAAATAGTAGCGACGTCGAGCTTGGCCACCACGTACAACGCCTGCGCGATCTGGAATCCCGACAACAGTTGGATCATCTGCATCTGTGCAGGAACCTGTACCGGCGGTGTGTTCTCGGTGGCGTTCATGAACTGACTTCCCGTCCGTTCCGCTACTAGTTGATATTCGGTCGAAAATAAAGCCACCCTGATCAGGAGTGAATGTCAACTGCATATTCCATCACAGAGGTAGTCGTGAAGGTGGACAGCAGGCTCCGCGACGGTCTTCACAAGGGCTAGTCGCGAACGTCGTCTCTGATACCAAGTCGAGGAATGCTGAGGGTAATCTCAGCGCCTGGGTGCTGACGAGTTGGTGCGTGACAGCGGGTGAGATGTCTGCGCTGGTAGGTGGCATGATCAGCGCGTGGCGATCATGGTCGATTGGGAGGCCTTGCGCATCGCCTGTTCACTGGGATCTCGGAACACCATCTGGGCAGGCTTCCGTTCGGTGCCGAGGTGCGCTGGGAACAACCGCAACCGGTTCGGCGACGCACACGGTCCGAAGGCGTGCGCTGAAGCCCTACCCATCACCGCGGCCTACGGCAAGAAGTCGCGCATCACCCGGCGCCGGGTGAAAAACGGCCGCCTCAACCACGCCGCCTACCTCCGGCCTCTCCGCCATCACCTAGTCGTAGGTGTGGAGGGGTTTGCCGGCCAGGGCCAGGTGGGCCTCGCCGAGCGCCTCGTTCTGCGTCGGGTCGGCGTGGATGAGCTGGGCCACCTCGGCCGGCAGCGCCTCCCAGTTGTAGATCAGCTGCGCCTCGCCGACCTGCTCGCCCATGCGGTCGCCGACCATGTGGACGCCGACCACGGCACCGTCCTTGACCTGGACGAGCTTGATCTCGCCTTCGGTCTTGAGGATCTTGCTCTTGCCGTTGGGCGCCAGGTTGTACTTGAGAGCGACGACCTTGTCCGCGCCGTAGATCTCCTTGGCCTTGGCCTCGGTGATGCCGACGGAGGCGACCTCCGGGTGGCAGTAGGTGACCCGCGGCACACCGTCGTAGTCGATCGGAACGACCTTCAGACCGGCCAGACGCTCTGCCACCAGGATGCCCTCGGCGAAGCCGACGTGCGCGAGCTGGAGGGTCGGGACCAGGTCGCCGACGGCGGAGATGGTGGGGACGTTCGTCCGCATGTACTCGTCGACGAGGACGTGACCGCGCTCCATGGCGACCCCGACCTCCTCGTAGCCGAGACCCTGGGAGACCGGGCCGCGGCCGACGGCGACGAGGAGGACCTCGGCCTCGAACTCCTTGCCGTCGGCGAGGGTGATCTTGACACCGTCCTGGGTGTACTCGGCCTTCTGGAAGAAGGTGCCCAGGTTGAACTTGATGCCGCGCTTGCGGAACGCGCGCTCGAGAAGCTTGGAGGAGTTCTCGTCCTCGACCGGAACGAGGTGCTTGAGGCCCTCGACGACCGTGACGTCGGCACCGAAGGACTTCCACGCGGACGCGAACTCGACGCCGATGACGCCGCCGCCCAGGATGATCGCGGACTGCGGCACGCGGTCCAGGAAGAGGGCGTGGTCGGAGGAGATGATGCGGTTGCCGTCGATCTCCAGACCCGGCAGCGACTTCGGCACGGAACCGGTCGCCAGGAGGACGTGGCGGCCCTGGATCCGCTGACCGTTCACGTCGACGGAGGTCGCGGAGGACAGACGGCCCTCACCCTCGATGTACGTAATGTCCCGTGCTTTGACCAGGCCCGTCAGCCCCCTACAGAGGCTGTCGACCGTCTCATCCTTGTAGCGCTGCACTGCAGGCATATCGACGCTCTCAAACGTGGCCATCACGCCGAAGCGCTGTGCCCCGCGGGCCTGGTCGGCGATCTCTGCAGCATGCAGAAGGGCCTTGGCAGGGATGCATCCGTTGTGCAGACAGGTACCGCCCAACTTGTGCTTTTCGATCATCGCAGTGCGCAGGCCCAGCTGCGCTCCCCGCAGAGCAGCAGCGTATCCACCGCTCCCGCCCCCCAGAACAATGAGGTCGAAGTCCTCGGCAACGTCGGTCATGCAATTCCTCCCGGTCGTCGTGTTGGTTCTTGCGCAGCGGGTCGCAGGCCGCTTGGACGAAGCGGACGAACCGCTGCTGCATGTCCCGATACGGCGTCAGTGCTGGTGGGGTAAGGCCGTCGCGGATGCCGACCTTCCATGCCGTTGGGGATGAACCCGCACGAGCCTGCCTCCGCCCTGTCCGTCCTGTCGCAGTGGGGCGCAGTCGCATCCGCGCTTCCAAGTAACACCTATTCGCGTCCACTCTGCGTCTACTCCCCATCGTGGTCTTCGAGACGCTCCTGCGCCCGGAAGGGTCTGGGACGCGGCAGCGGTAAGGGGCCCGGTTGAGCGACCGGACAGGAACGTGTACGCCGCGTAGATGTCGACGACGCACTCGCCGTGCGCCCGTCAGATACTCAGGAGTGCCGGATGCCGCGCACGGGAAGACTTGCGCGGCCGCGCAACCGGGCATGGTCGCGAGCGAGCCGATCGTGGGGGCTGCCCCTTTCCCCGGGCCTCAGAGCACGACCGTCCGTGCTGCAAGGGACCAGGCACCGGACGAGGCCGACCATCTCGTTCCGCCATGACATGCATGGAGTAACTATGTCTATGCGCGATGCAGGAGCCTACGGACATTTCCCTGCCACAGACCCTGTGTCGGTCCAGCTGATCGAGTGGGTCGGCTGGTCCAACCCATTCACCAGGACCGAGTGCGAGTACGCGTCGTCAACGAGCCTCGAGGTAATGGCACTGCACACGGCGGGCTATCAGATCTCCACGGCGGCGGTCCTGACGGTCTACCGCCGCGTCAGACGCGGCGGCGAGCGACGCCATCAGCATCGAGAAGCTCCTTGCTTTGTCCCGAGCCAAGGTGGGAGCAATGTCGCCGCCAGCACAATCGAGGCCCGGAGTACGGGAGGAGGCGGCGATGTGGCGCAGCTTTAAGAGACGCCCGTAGGAAGCAGGAGCGGAGCGTCTGCTGGCGTAAGGCAGTCGGAGGGCATGTCCTGAGGACGTGCCCAACACGGGCGCAGGACGGTCCACGCCCGACCGACTGCCGATGGCCCCTCTCCCGTCAACGGCAGGCCGGTCCGATGAGCCTGTCCCCAGCCCTGTCGAGCGCTGATCCCGTTGTTTGCCCCGCCCCGCGCGGCGGGACTCCCAGCATGGTGTTCCGTGGCCCTCGTACCGCTGCTACCAGCATCACCACGGGGATACGGCGCCGTCGCTTTCCCCGCCCAATCTGGTGAACTGCGCCGAGCACGTTGCATCCAGGCCAGGTCGCGTCAGGGCCACCATCTGATGGGAACCCGCTTGACCGCGGACACCTCGAAGAGGGGCACGACCTCGTCACCCATGGACCGTTCGCCCGCGTCCATCACCGGGCCCCATAGGGAACCCCAATCCGAACGCTTCAGAACGGCGCGCCCTACAAACCGTACGCGCTCGCAGTCCTGCGGGCTCAATGCGCTGCCGCGGTATTCGCCGTCGACGATGAGAGGTCTCGTTGTGCCCTTAAACCACAGGCTCCCCGCGAGACGGCAGAGGTTTGCACTCTGGGCCTCCGCCGAGAGGGACCAGAACGACATGATCGGGTACTGCTCGGCGGCGAGGAGACCGGCACTGCACATGTGTGCGTTCCTGTCCTTCCAGCCGGTGTCAATGCTCGACGACGTCACGTACACCGCGAGCGTTGTCCTTTCGGGCCGCTCACTGTCGAGAAAGAGGGTGCCCGCGAACTGTCGGAACGCTCCGCGAGTGCTGGTGGCCGGTCGGTTTCGGGCACTGAAACTGACATTGCTGTAGACCGGGTCGATAGAGTAGGTCGCGGCGTCCGCTGGGAGTGGCGGGCCAAGCAACTCGGCGCCGAGTCCGCTCGTCATACCGACCTCCGTCCGCCATGCCCCCCGGGGGGCTCGACTGTGGTTAGTGGCGCGATGCTCGCTAGCCTTACCAGCAGGACGGGGAGGACCGCTGTGCCGCCGAGACCCAGGGCGGGCAGTGCGCACGCTCGAATGGCATCAGGCCTGGGGCGTTCGTGAGCACGGTAGTGCTTGCGCCGGGAACTCCAGATCCGTCTACAGGGTGGACCAGATCAAGGCCGTCGAGGGTCTGAAGTGCAAGGCGATCCGCGTGACCGACCCGTTTTGGCTGGCGGCCGTCTTCGAGCGTCAAGGAGCCCGCCCCCGGCACCAATCCGGGTGCCAGCCATGGGCAAGATGGTCCTGGAGCGCGTCATGAACATCTCGATGGCGACCACGAACGACATCGGCAACGTGGTCGAGTTCGAGGAGATCGAGACGGGGCGAGCGAGGTACCGAAGTCGACTAAGAGCCTGTCTCACGTGGTGAGTTTCGCGAGCTTCTTGTAGCAGGTCAGGGCTGCTGCGAGTCCGAGAAAGGCCAGGAAGTGACTGCCCTTTCGCTCGTACCGGACGGTGAGTCTGCGGTAGCCGAAGAGCCAGGAGATTGATCGTTCGATCTTCCAGCGGTGCCGGCCGAGGTGCTCGCCGGATTCGATGCCGGGCCTGGCGATACGCGGGACGATGCCGCGGCTGCGCAGCCACGCCAGTCGCTCGGCGGAGTGGTAGGCCTAATAGGCAGGTGAGTTGGCCGTTGGGTCGATCCAGGCAGGGGCTGGGGAGACGTCTGGGATATAGGCAGCGCCCGCAGCGCTTCGACAAGAGGGACGGTGTTCCAGCCCCTGCCGTATCGCTGCGGGCCGCCGTACCGTGCCGTGGTTCGAGCCATGTCCAGGATCACCTCCCGATCAGCCGGAGCCGTCGAGCTCTTCACGAGAGCGAGGACCCTGAACAGGGCTCGGGCCACGGATGGCTGATGGGGTGGTGCGCCCATGAGCGCTTCTATTAGGTCGCCGGGTGGCCCTGCCGCGGCTTGATGCCAACGACGGCAAGACATGGAAAGGGAGCATGTGGTGCACGCAACCTGCGGAATCGACTGGGCCGAGGACCACCACGATGTGGCGGTCGTCGACGCCGATGCCGGACTGCTCGCCAAGCTCAGGATCAGCGATGACGCGGTGGGCTTCCAGAACCTGTTGCGTCTGCTTGCCGAGCACGACGACAGCCCGGACGATCCGATCCCGGTCGCGATCGAGACCTCCCGAGGCCTTCTGGTGGCCTGCCTGCGGGCCTCCGGACGCCAGGTCTACGCGATCAACCCGATGGCCGTCGCGCGCTACCGCGACCGGCATGCGGTCTCCCGGAAGAAATCCGATCACCAGGACGCCGTCGTCCTGGCCAACATTCTGCGGACCGACGCCTCTTTGCACCGGTCTCTGCCCACAGACTCCGACCTGGTCAAGGCGATCGCCGTCCTCGCCAGAGCCCAGCAGGACGCAGTCTGGGACCGCACCCGCGCCCACAACCGGCTCCGATCCCACCTACGCGAGTACTACCCCGCGATCCTCGATGCCTTCGCCACCAAGCGCGAGCAGCTGCTGGCCCGGGAGGCACGGGCGATCCTGGCGATCGCGCCCACTCCAGCCGAGGCCGCCCGACTGACCCGCGCCCGGCTGAGGACGGCAGTCAGGCAGGCCGGACGCCAACGCCGCATCGAGGCTGAGACCGATCGGATCCTGGAGGTGTTCCGCCGGACCTGGCTCCGCCAGCCTCCGCTGGTCGAGCGCGCGATGGGACGGCAGACGCTCGCTCTCCTTGCCCAGTTCGACGCGGCCTGCCATGCGTGCGACGACCATGCGCGCGAGACGGAGGAGCTGTTCCTGCAACATCCCGATGCCGAGATCATCACGAGCTTCCCTGGCCTGGCCACACTCACCGGCGCTCGGATACTTGCCGAGATCGGCGACGACCGCACCCGGTTTGCCCAGGCCGGCGACCTGAAGG
Organism: Streptomyces sp. HUAS TT11; assembly: GCF_051553595.1. Lineage (NCBI taxonomy): Bacteria > Bacillati > Actinomycetota > Actinomycetes > Kitasatosporales > Streptomycetaceae > Streptomyces > Streptomyces sp. HUAS TT11. The sequence goes on along the minus strand of NZ_CP196184.1, from coordinate 9,162,256 downwards.
CCTACGCCGGAAGCGCACCGGTGACCCGGGAGTCCGGCAAGAGTCGGCATGTCACTCACCGCCGGATCAAGAACAGCCGTCTGGCCGCGACCGGTCGGCACTGGGCGTTCGCCGCGCTGACTGCCTCACCCGGCGCCCACGCACACTACAACCGCCGACGCAGCAACGGCGATCGCTACCACGCAGCCCTCCGCAACCTGTTCAACCGCATGCTCGGCCAACTCCATCACTGCCTGGCATGTCACCAGAAGTTCGACGAAACCATCGCCTTCAACCAGCCGACGCGTTCCCCACTCACGGCAGCCGCTTGACCGGGTAGCAGCATGGGGTGTCTTGTCTGCGCGGATCCTGCCAGGGCGGCGCCTTCGTGGGCCGCGTCGTGAGCGGATGGCGGGGATGCCCAGGACCAGCGGCAGTAGCGCCTGGCTGTCGTGGACGTTGGCGCCGGAGACGCCGAGCGCGAGGGGTAAGCCCTGGGCATCGGACAGCACGTGCAGTTTGCTGCCCTTCTTGCCTCGGTCGACCGGATTGCGCCCGGTCAGCGATCCCCCCTTTTTGCACGGACAGAGGCCGCGTCCACGATGGCGGAGGTCCAGTCCAACTCACCTCGGGTACCGAGCTCGTCCAGCACGGCCAAGTGCAGTCGCCGCCATAGTCCCGCCTCGGTCCACGAGGAGAACCGGCGATGTGCGGTGGCCGGCGAGACGCCGAAATTCTCCGGTAGATGCCGCCATGCACAACCGCTGGTCAGCACGTAGACCACGGCAGTGAACACGGCCCGCTCGTCAACCGGAGCCGTCCCTCCTCCCTGCGGGCGCGCGGAGAACGAAGGCAGCAACGGATCAACCAGAGACCAGAGTTCGTCAGGAACCAACCGCTGTGACAGCCCAACACCCATGGCAAAGCATCATGCCGCATCAACCTGACACCACGTAAGACAAGCTCTAAATCGCAATATTCGCAGGGGTGGAACAGCCGTCTACACCTTTCACGCGCACTTGGTCTTCACACCCAAATATCGGCGCGGCGTGTTCACCGGCGAGATCGTTCAGCTCTGCAAGAGACATCTCGGCTACGCCAGGCATGTAGTTTCTGCGGGTGCATCATCACCCAGAGGCGATCGATGAGTCCCGCATCGTCAAGGTTGAAGGACATGACAAGGACGGTCGCTCCATTGATCCGAGCAACAATGCCCGGCTGCCCGCTTACCCGCTCTTCTGTGAAACTGGTTCCGGGTTCCTTGCGGAGGACGCCCTTCAGAAACCGAGCAATCCTGGCGGCGCCAACGATCGGTCTCAGAGCGGTGCGGACCCTGCCACCGCCGTCGGACCGGGCGACTGCGTTGGCGTCCAGCAAGCCGATCAATGCATCCAGGTTACCCGTCTCGCACGCATACTTGAATGCCGATACGACATACTTGTGTTGTGCGCTCACAATGCCGCGCGGTTCGGCGGTTCGGACGCGACGACGCGCAGACGCAGCAAGCTGGCGACACGCCGCGGGAGTGCGGCCAACGGTGTCGGCGATCTCGTTGAACGGAACGCCGAAAATGTCATGCAGGATAAAAGAAACACGCTCTGCAGGCGTCACGGTGTCTAGAATCACCAGGACTCCCATGGTTACTGACTCGTCCAAACTCACCTGGTCTGCCGGGTCAGTGCCCACGTAAGCAGGTCGGACCATGTCCCACGACGTATCGGGCAGGGGCTCCGGCAGCCACTCCCCCACATATCGCTCGCGTCGCACTCGCGCCGAGGAGAGCTGGTCGAGGCAGATCCTGCTGGCTACACGTACCAACCACCCCATCGGTGACTTGATGCTGCGCTGAACCTCCTCGGACAGCGCATACCAGCGCGCATATGTCTCCTGCACGACATCCTCGGCATCATAAGACGATCCGAGCATCCGAAACGCGAGATTCAGCAAGACCTGGCGCTCGTTGAAAATTGTCGCCAGCGAATCTTCGTCAGCCTCGGAGAACGGTTCATCGTTCATGCCGCCATCCCCGAAGAACGACCGACCTATGTGCTCCATGTCCGTGCTGCGGACTACATCGCTCGTAGCCGGCGTGTACGTGCGAGTCGTTACCTTCCCTATGGAACCGGTAATTTCGTCGCGTGCGCCGACGATCAGCTCTCCGGCCTCACCGTGATGTTGGCAATCCAGTTCCACCGTGGTCGAGCTCATCGCGGCCTTGCCGCCAGTCAGCTGATAGACCAGGTGCCCGATGCGGTCCGCACCGAGCGACGCGTCGTAAGTCTCCATGTCCGCGTCCTTCGCCTCGAGGTCTGTGCACTTGTCCCTGTCCATGCCATGACAGCGCCCCAGAACAGGTAATTCTTACTCTTACGGTGCTCCGTGGTCTAAAGGTCCAGGGATTCCGGCCTGGGTCGCTTGACCCTTCCGGGGCTTCCTGCTTCACCGCGCTGTGCAGGCACGTGTGCCCGTCTTACCGACGCTGCACGGGCGTCTAGCTAGCATCTCCACCCGTCCGGCGGCGACGATACGACGTCCTCGAACAGGACGTTGCGGGCCGCGTTGTGATCGCGTGTCGGCGACGGCTGAAAAGTGGACCAGTAGCGACGCTTGAAAGTTGACCCCCTCCAGTGGTCTGGCTCGTTGAGTCAGGCCGGGAGGAGTGGTGATCAGCGTGGAGGATTGGGCGGAGATCCGTCGGCTTCACCGGGCCGAGCAGATGCCGGTGAGAGCAATCGCGAGGAATCTGGGGATCTCGAGGAACACCGTCCGCAGGGCCATCGCGGACGACGCGCCGCCGAAGTACCAGCGGGCGCCGAAGGGCTCGATCGTGGACGTGGTCGAGCCGCAGATCCGTGAGCTACTCGAGCAGTGGCCCGAGATGCCGGCGACGGTGATCGCCGAGCGGATCGGCTGGGACCGGGGTCTGACCGTGCTCAAGGACCGTATTCGGGACTTGCGGCCAGCCTACCGGCCTGCGGATCCGGCCTCGCGGACGGTCTATGAGCCCGGCGAGATCGGCCAGTGCGACCTGTGGTTCCCGCCCGCCGACATCCCGCTCGGCTTCGGCCAGGTGGGGCGGCCGCCGGTGCTGGTCATGGTCGCGGGCTACTCGCGATGGATCACCGCCCGGATGCTGCCCTCCAGGTCAGCGGCCGACCTGATCGCCGGGCACTGGCGGCTGCTGACCGAGCTGGGAGCCGTCCCGCGGGTGCTGGTCTGGGACAATGAGGGAGCCGTCGGCTCATGGCGGTCCGGTGGCCCCCAACTCACCGACGAATTCGCAGCGTTCGCCGGACTGCTGGGCATCAAGTTCCTGCTCTGCAAGCCACGCGACCCAGAGGCCAAGGGGCTGGTCGAGCGGGCCAACGGCTATCTGGAGACGTCATTTCTGCCCGGGCGGGTGTTCACCTCTCCGGCGGACTTCAATATTCAGCTCGCCGACTGGCTGACCAGGGCCAACCGGCGTATCCACCGCATCTTGCAGGCCCGTCCGTCGGACCGGCTGGAGGCCGACCGCTCCCGCATGCTCACGCTGCCGCCGATCGCCCCGCCGGGCTGGTGGAAGGCATCGCTGCGGCTGCCGCGGGATCACTATGTCCGCCTGGACACCTGCGACTACTCGGTCCATCCGCTGGCCGTCGGCCGCCGCATCGAGGTTGCCGCGGACCTGGACCAGGTCCTGGTGACCTGCGATGGCGTCGAGGTCGCCCGGCATGCCCGCAGCTGGGCCCGCCATCAGACCATCACCGACCCCGATCACGCGGCGGCTGCCGCTGCCGCCCGCAAGGCGGCCGTCGGCAAGAAGGCGGCACCGACGATGACCACGGAAGTCGAAGAGCGGTCGCTGGACACCTATGACCGGATCTTCGGTGTCATCGACGGCGGCCTCAGCAGGGGCGAGGGAGTCGCGTGATGGCCGCCAAGCAGACGGTGAACAGCCGTGATGTCTCCTCCGAACTGGTCTATCTGACCAAGGCATTGAAGGCCCCGGCCCTGAGGGATGCGGCCATCCGGCTTGCCGAGCGGGCCCGTGACGAGGACTGGAGCCACGAGGAGTATCTGGCTGCCTGCCTGCAGAGGGAGGTCGCCGCCCGCGATTCGCATGGCGCCGAGGGACGTATCCGGGCAGCCCGCTTCCCTTCCCGCAAGTCTCTGGAGGACTTCGACTTCGATCACCAGCGGTCTGTGAAACGCGAGGTCATTGCCCACCTGGGGACGCTGGATTTCGTCGTCGGCAAGGAGAATGTCATCTTCCTGGGGCCGCCTGGCACCGGCAAGACTCACCTGGCCACCGGGCTCGGCATCCGGGCCTGCCAGGCCGGCCACCGGGTGGCCTTTGCCACCGCCGCTCAGTGGGTGGCCCGCCTGGCTGAAGCACATCAAGTGGGCAGGCTCAGCGATGAATTGACGCGGTTGGGTCGTACCCCGCTGATCATCGTGGACGAGGTCGGCTACATCCCCTTCGAACCCGAGGCCGCGAATCTGTTCTTCCAGTTCATCTCGGGCCGCTACGAACGGGCCTCGGTGATCGTGACCAGCAACAAACCCTTCGGACGATGGGGCGAGGTCTTCGGCGACGACACCGTCGCAGCCGCCATGATCGACCGCCTCGTTCACCATGCCGAAGTCATCTCACTCAAGGGCGACAGCTACCGCATGCGCGGCCGCGACCTCGGACGGGTTCCCGCAGCGAACGCCGGGGAATGACCAACATCGAAAGACGCAGGGGGTCACTTTTCGTCCGTCGGCAGCGGCTCACAATTCAGCCGTCGCCGACAATCGCGGTCGTGCACGATGCCGCACTCGCCGCATGTCCACTCTTCTCGGGGCGTGTCAGGAAAGGACCTGCATGAGCGCGGAGAGCGCCTGAGGCCACGCAGCGTCAGAGGGAACCCCGTATCCGACAACGAGGCCATCGGCCATGGGACTTAGGGACCGTTCATGTCGGTATCGAGACAGGCCAACCATTTTGAGGCCTTGCCGGGCTGTTGACTGAAGAACCTGCTGCTCGGTCCCGACAGGCAGACCGAGCACCGTGTGCAGGCCAGCCGCTGTCCCGATGACTTGCGCTTTTGGGGCGTGTAGAGCCAACGCGGTGACGAGAGCATCTCGTCGATCGCGGTAGCGTCGACGGGCAGCACGTACGTGATGGCCGTAGGCGCCGGAGGTAATGAATTCCGCCATCGTTAGCTGGCTGACTGCCTCGCACGAGTCGATCTGCCCCTTGGTCGCCACGGCTTCCTCAGCAAGCCTGGAAGGCAGCGCCATCCAGGCCAGCCGCAGGGCCGGACCTAGGGTCATGCTCGCGGTGCCCAGGTAGACCACGCAGTTGGGGTCGAGTCCTTGGAGCGCTCCGACAGACTGGCGGTCGAACCGAAACTCACCGTCGTAGTCATCCTCCAGGACCAGCCCGCCGGTCTGTCTGGCCCAGTCCACGACGGCCGTCCGACGGTCGCGCTGCAGCATCGTGCCCACAGGGAACTGATGAGCTGGTGTGAGCAGAACTGCATCTGTGCCGACGGGTGGTACCGGGTCGGTTCCATGAATATCCAGGGGAAGCGGGAGGGTCTTCAGCCCCGCAGCCGCCAGCAGGCCCCAGTGCCTGTCTAGGCCGTAGGATTCGACGGCGATATTCCTCGCCCCCCGACCGGCCAGGACTCTGCTCAGGATTTGCAGGCCGTGGGAGATGCCGGCGCAGATCAGTATGTGCTCCGGACTCACGTACACGCCGCGGGCTCGAGCGAGATGGTCTGCGAGTGCGGCCCGCAGCTCCGGCCGACCACGAGGATCGCCGTAGCCGAACACGTCGTCCGGGGCCGCGGTCAGGACGCGGCGTGTGGCCTTCAGCCAGGCTGCACGAGGAAAAGCGGCAAAGTCAGGGCTACCAGGGATCAGGTCGTGGCGAGGGTCGCCGGATGGCTCGGCAGCTGAGCACGCCAAGATCGGCCAGGTGATCATCCTGTCCGCCACGAGTGTGCCCGAGCCTCTGCGAGCGGTGAACCATCCCTCGGCGACAAGGTCGGCGTAGACGTCGGCCACGGTGTTGCGGGCAAGGCCGAGATCGGTGGCGAGTTGGCGGGAGGAGGGCAGCCGTGTCCCCGGGGCCAGGTTGCCGGTGCGGACAGCTTCGCGCAGGACTTCGGTCAGCGCACGGCGAGCACCTCGTCCAGCTTGTATCAAATCAGGAGTGATGCCTGAAGCAGCCCAGAATTCCGACATGCGCGAACAGTACTGCGGACCGCGGAGAGCGTAACCGAGCCGACAACACGTTGAGCTAGGAAAACTGCCTTGAAGGACACAGGAGACATGTCCCGGCGAGGCCGGACTGAGCAGCGGGAGCAGGTAGGGGGCCCAGCGGATGCACGCCAGGGGTGCGAGTCGAGAAGGCTGCCCGCGGATCCGGAGACATTCCTCCGTCCGAGTGTGAATTTCGCTACATCACACACGGCATGGCTACGTCGTCAAAGTAGGAGACGCCCTGTGCAGTCGCTCCGGCTCGGTGACGGCCCAGCACCTTGACGGCGGATAACCGTGCCACTTGGTGTCCTAAAAGATGACGCTGAGGGCGTCCTGCGGGCCGGAAGAAGGAGCCTCATGGACAGCCCAGCACAGCAGCGCATCGTGGTCGGGGTCAGCGGATCACTCAACAGCCTCGTCGCTCTACAGAGGGCCGGCACCGAAGCCCGGCTCACCGGACGCCGTCTCCTGGCGGTCCTGGCCTGGCGGCCCTGCGACACGGACCCGCCTCCCGGGACCAACCGACCACCCCTCAAAGGCACCAGAACCGCAGCCGTGCGCCTGCTAAAAGGCGTACTCAATGACGTCTTCGCTGCCACCGATGGCACCGTCCGGATCAGTGGACTCGTCATCTCAGGCTCCGCGGGCCGCACCCTCGTCCAGATCGCCAACAAAGAAACCGACCTGCTGGTCATCGGCAGAAGACATCACAGCAAACTCCGCCGTTGGCGATCCCCCATCGCCCGCTATTGCCTCACCCACGCTACCTGCCCCGTCCTCACCGTCCCCCCGCCCCCGCTCCAGTTCGACCTTGAGGCCCTCACCCGCAAGAAACAACTTCTGAGCGCGGCATCTGACGGCCTCTTCCACACACTCCACCAGCTTCCATTGCAACGCTCCGCCTGCACCGACACAGACCAGTGACAAACGAAGGGATACCGCTATGACCAACCCAATCGAGCCGAACCACTCCGCCTTCGGATCCAACGACGAGGCGGGTTATCCCGACGGGAGAGGCTCCCTCAGTCAGGACCAGATCGTCCTCATCGACGAGGTAGTCGCCGATCCTCACGTCCCCGCGTTTGACTTCGCAGTCGTCGACAACAAGGAAACCAGCGTCTACGAGGGCATCGTCGGCGACCACGAGGTCGCCGGCCTGGCCTACAACGTCGCTGGCGACAGCCGCCTCGTGTTGCTGGCCGTCTCGGTGTTCCCCGAGTTCCGCAGGCAAGGCATAGGCACCGAGCTGATCAGGCGTGTCCTTGACGACGTGCGCGCGCAAGGGAAGACGGTCACCATCATGTGCCCGATCGTGCTCACCTTCATCGAGAACCACCCGGTGTATGCCGACCTCATCGACCTCAAGCATCCGGGAATAAGCAAAGGCCACACGCGTTCGTCCTAAGCCCAGCTCCCCTAGCAGAAGGTGTGACCATGACGATCAATCTCGAGGCTGAGGCGTCCGCCCGGGAAGAGAACAACGCTGCGCTCATCGCCGCTTTGGACGATGCACGTCTAAGCGAGGTGGAGTCCAGTTGGGAGCTCGATGTGCTCAACGACGCGGAGCACGGTCGGTGGGTCGCCGCCCTCGGTGATGAAGCAATCGCTGAGCTCTCGTACCGGTTCGTGGGAGGTCGGGTTGTACTGCTGACGACGTGGGTCGACCCCGCCTACCGCAAACATCGGGTGGCCACGGAACTCGTCTCCCGTGTGCTGGACGAGATCCGCGAGAGCGGGAAGAAGATCACCATCATCTGCCCGGTCGTCGGTGAGTTCATCCACCGTAACCCCGCGTACGCCGACCTCATCGATAAAGTCCATCCCGGCGTCGGCGCCTTCCCCCAGCGCGAGCCAGTGGAAGGCGGTCCCGACGCGGAGTTGACCGCGGTCGAGCACGACCTGACGTAGCGGTCCGAGGTTCAGATGTGGTCGCCTGTCACGGCGTGTGGCGCGCGCAACACGTTCACGACAGCTCGGCCAGGGAGTGCCGACGGGGCATTCGCACTAGATCGACCTGGCGCCTCGTCGGCTCACCATTTTTAGCTGCACAGCCCTTCCCGCGTCGTACCGCCTCCTCACCAGTGCGGGTTGCGGTGGGAGGGCGACGCGGAACCGGCGAGATCGTCATGTTGTTGGTAAGACGACGCCGAGGATCGACGCTAATGCGGTGTCGCGCGGCGTGCCATTCGACTCAGGTGGGCCGGTCTAGCTGAGGTCTAGCTGTGCCTGGCGTGGGTCCCTTGGGTAGCAACACAGCCCCAGGCTCCCCGGAGTTCCGGCAACGGTTCAGAACGATAGAAAGGCATGGCTGGATGCAAAACTTGGTACCAGTGATCAACCGGACTCGCCAAGGCAAAACGCTTCGGCTGGCATTTTTGTCCGCGGTGGTCTCTCTGGTGGCCTCGTTTGCTGCATCGGCCGCACCGACCCCCCTGTTCAACACCTACCGGGCTGAGAACGGATTCAGCAACGCTGCTGTCTCGCTGGCTGTCGTCAGCAACTGCGTCGGCACTATCGTCGGACTGTTGATTCTCGGACGACTGTCCAATCATCTAGGTCGACGGCTCACCGCGATCGCCGGCCTCGGCCTTCTCCTGGTGGGCTGTCTGCTGCTGCTGAACGAGCACGACATCGGCACTCTGCTGGCCAGCTCCTGATGGGCGTCGGTACGAGGTTGGCCAGCAGCAGCCCCACCTCTTGCATCGTCGACGCCGCACCCAGCAGGGCAGCCTGGCTAGCCTCCGTCGCCGCCAGCCAGGGACCCATGCTCAGCCTCACGCTCGGCGCCATCGCCTCCGGGCGCCCTGGTCCAGTTCGGCCCCTGGCCACGCCACCTCATATACCTGGGTTGCGCCAGTCTCCTCGTACTGTCTGCTGCACTCATCTCCATCAGCCCGGAAACCACGAAGCCGTCGCCGGGCGCTTGGCGATCGCTGCTGCCCCGGGTCCGCGTACCGGCGCGAGTCAGGCACCTGCTCCCAGTCGCGGCTCTGGTATTCCTGGCCACCTGGGCGACCGGGGCTTTCTACCAAGCCTTCATGCCCGCTTTGGTCGAAGATCAGCTTCACACACGCAGCCCGCTCATCCTCGGAGTGGTGTTCGCCGCCTACATGGCTTCCAGCGGTCTCGGCGCTCCCCTCGGCGGCTGGTTCACATCCGCGGCGGACCAACGTACCGGCATGATCATCTTCCTAGCCGGATGGATCGGTATCATTGAAGCGATCGCCACCGGAACGCTGGTTTTGTTCATCGCCGCAACCATCGTCGCCGGCGCCGGTCAAGGCATCGCCATCAGTGCTGCGACTCGCGGCCTGCTGCACGACAGCGCCCTGGCCGACCGGGCACCGATCTTCAGCGCGATCTACCTCCTCTGCTATAGCGGCGCTGCCTTCCCCAGTCTCACCTCAGGGGAGCTCTCGAACACCTTCTCACTACCGCAGATCTCGCTCGGATACGGCGGACTTGCCCTCGTCGCCACGCTGGTCATCGTCCTCGCAGCACGCAACCCACATACCAACACGATCGGGAACCTCAACGCTGGGTAATCCTGACGATCCTCACCGTCCTCCGAACCTCACCCGACCCTGAACAGGTCGCCGGCCGTGCTCGTCGGCGCACGTCGATCGCCGCACGAGGCGGCGCAATGGGAGGCAGACATGCCGCAAGAGCCCTGAGCACATCTCACAGCTCACGGACCAGCAGTTCCGCGTGACCCAGCGGGACGAGACCGAGCCCGCGTTCGTCAACGCCTACTGGGACAACAAGGCTCCCGGAATCTACGTGGACATCGTGTCCGGGGAGCTCCTGTTCGCTTCCACCGACAAGTACGACAGCAGGACCGGGTGGCCTAGCTTCACGAAGCCGCTGAATTCCGACCACGTCGTCACGATTCCCAACTCTAGCCACGGCATGGTCCGTGTCGAGGTTCGGCCAACCGCCGGAGACAGCCACCTCGGGCACCTGTTTCCTGACGGGCCCAGCGACCGGGGTGGGATGAGGTATTGCATGAACTCCGCATCCCTGCGCTTCGTCCCTGCAGAGGACCTCGAGCGAGAGGGTTACGGCCAATACCTGCACTTGTTCGAGGCGCCGAAGGAGGACACCGCAGAAGCCTGACGACCGGTCTGCCAGCTACAGCACCGCAGCCCGGATCCACCTCCGCTCCTCTCACGCGATGCTTCCCCTTCTCATCCCGGGTCGGATGGGCGGGTCTCATCCCGGGTCGAATGGGCGGGCGCCTCTGGCCAACTCTCCCGCAAGAGGCTCGATCCCTTCAGGCACGCTGCAGGCATCCGGGAGAACTAAAGCGGCGAGGTGGTGAACGTGCCAGCGTTGGACATTTCCTACCGCGTGCGGCTGCACGCTTCCGACCGAGCTAGCCCTGTGGAATCTGCGGGGCGTAGCAGGAGGACCACACAGTGATCAGGAACCTTGACGGCGTATCCACCGAAGACGGCGCCACTGTGCCACCCGAGCGGATTTCAGCCGCTGTCACTGCTGGCGAGCTCGTCTACAGCGACGGCGCAACACAGTCCTTCGACCCCGACGGCACCACCCGCTATGTCGAAGGCGGACGTCAGACGGAGGGCACGTGGTCCGTCGACGAGAACGGCCGCTTCTGCTCGTTCTGGCCACCCTCCTACCACGCCTCCTACGACCTCCAGTGGATGGTGGACGAGGAAAGGGTCGTCGGCCTCCGGTTCTCGGACCTCGGGAGTGGGACTCTTTTCGAAGGTCGCTATCAATAACCGCCTGGCCTACCGAAGCCAGCGCCTCGGAGTAGGCCCGCGGCAGCCATCGGGCCGGCCGACTCGTACCGCTCGCCTCCTCGGTCCCCGGTCGGTACGTGCGGTAGCGAGGCCCGCTCGTCGCATGTACGCGCAAGGCCGCCGCGGCCTCACCGCCTCCGCCTCCTGCGGTTTTGGCGGCGGCCTGAGTGGTCTCACCTGTTTGGTTAGAGGTTCGGACCGTGGGCGCTCTTCGAACACCCGACACTGCCGACTGTCGGCGACGGCGGGCGTGGGCTTTCGTGGCTTGTACGCCCTTCGCGGGGCGGCCTGGACGCTTGTCGAGCAGTTGCGCATACGCACGCGGCCTTGGTCGTGGCCCTTGTTCCCTTTAAAGGCCCGCACCGGCATCAGCTGCCGCCAGCTCATCGGCGTCCCGGTACTGTCGTCGTCCGTGTAGGCTTTCCGCCCGTCGGCCCGAGCGCTGGCCTCGGCAAGACGTCTTCGGAACGTTGTGGACGACCGTTGGCTGCCGCCAGCTGACCCACTGAGCAGCTAGGTCTCACAGCACGATCGCACGGCCAGATCACCCCGCTAGCGGAGCTGTCGGATGCTGTTAAGCGATTCTGCAGCGGTGACCAAGGACGCTCCTAGTAGCACTACATCCTTGATGAGAAATTGCCCTGCGGGCGACAGCTTGGGCTCTCGGCCCCGCTCCCGCACCTGCCACGCTTCTGGGGTAGTGACCAGAAAACTGAGTGTGACGGCGAACACGCCAGCGGCGAGGAGACTACCGGTTGCCGAGACCTTTGGCGCCCATCGCCCGGTCGACACCATCCCGCCGATTGCGATCTCGGTAAGCCCGATGGCCCTGGCGAGTTTCTTCTCGCCAAGCCTTTTCAGCGGTTGCCTCATCAGCGGACTTGAAACAACCAAAGGCCGGATGTTTTCAACTTCGTAGGACTCGAATTTTAGCCGTCCGATACTGAGGAGGTTGAGCGCGAGTCCGTACCGGGTCGCGATCATCCCTCCGGAGTGCAGTCCGCCGGTCGTGGGGCGCGTGGTCATGGGATTCTCCTCTCGTCTCTCACGGTCCCCCCAACAACTGCTCATGGGTGCCACAGCATTTCACTCATCCCTGTGTCCTAAGAGCAGGGCGGTCTCACCATGCACCAGCCTCCGTCAGGCCCGCTGCCCCTCCACAGCTCGCCATGCTGGGAGCGCCGACGGCACAACACGATCTGCGTCCCTATCATGCCAACGACTCGTACACCTGGCATCACGGTGGACTGCTCTCTCCGCGGTGATGACTACACATCCAAAGCTGGCGAGGGTCACGGGGGTCGCCCCAACCGGCTCCATCGACCAGCTGACCAGAAAAGCGGTCCGGGCTCAGCTCATCGTGACAGACGGCGCGCTGCGATTGCTCCATGCGTGTAGTCACCCCTGAACCGAGCGACTACATAGAGGGATTAATAGGCGAGAAATCCCATAAAAGCACCGCTCGATCTACTGGCCGGCTAAACGCCATGAAGAGGTTCCCTAAACATATGACCGGCCTTCTTTCGTGCTGCCATGCACCCGCATTGCCTTCCGGGTGGCAAGCCGCGGTGGTCTCGACTTCCGGGAGGCGAGACCATCGCAGGCGCCAGGTGGGTAGCCGATGCCCGACACTGCGTGCACGATGCTGGCGGCAGCCCGGTAAGCAGGCTCCCGGCTCAGCCGCCGAATCGACGAGACCTAGCTGGGCAGTTCAGTCAGATCCGTGCTGATCGATCACTGGCTTGTTCACATTAGGTAAGCGCTTCTGGCGAAAAAGGTGAAACCCGCTCTGCGTCTGGCACCGGGGAACTTCGGCCGCAGAACAGTCATCGAGTAGCAGTACGATCAGCGGGTGAAGTACGCCGTCACGCTCCGGCTGGCCTCGGCGGATGCCGAAACAGATCTTGCTGCGCTTCACGCTCGGCGGCGCCTAGCATCCCGCCTATGCTGCGTCGAAGAATTCAGCCGCGCCGTGCGGATCACCTTCGCTCGCGACTACCGGACGAGTCCCGCGCGAACTTCAGGTCGTAGAGAACTGGAACAGTACGCGCGCCGTACTGCGCGACGGCAAGGACGGTGCGCTGACCGGTCCGGGCAGCCTCAAGTCCCGCCCCGCCTCCAAGACGTACTACCAACGGAAGCGGAGCGAGGGGAAAGGCCACAAGCAGGCTCTCCTCGCGCTGGCCTGCCGTCGCATCAACGTCTTGTGGGCAATGATCCGTGACGGTGATTGCTACCACGCCGCACCTCCAATGGCGTCAGCCGCTTGACATCAGCATTGGGAAGTCCCGTAAAAGCTGGTGAGGGCCGTGGCCTAGTGGGTACCCCCAACCCGTTGAGTGTGTACCCACTTGCCCCGGAGCCGGTCGGCCGCGCCTGGCTCGCCAACAGGTCCGCTGCGACGGCACTCTCGAGGAGCTCCGGTGCGGCATCTTCCGCGTGCGGGAATGCGACGGAAACGAGTACCTTCCCGCCGCTCCTGGTGGCTGGTCGCCCAGCACGTAAGGCCCCAGTCGGTCACCGAGCTCGCAGCGTGAGCCCAACAGGGCGCCCTCCTGGGCCGGGAGGGCGCCCTGCCACCTGACAGCAAATCTCGGCTAGACGACACCGGCCGGGGCCAGCGGCGCACCGCCGCGGCGTTGCAGACACGTTTCGACCAGCCTCAGGAGCTTCAGCCGTGATCGTCATCGACGCCCTGGCCGCCGCCGAACGCACCCGCGGCAGCCTCGCCGGAGCGGTCATGCACACCGACCACGGAGCCCAATACACCAGCCGGGCCTTCGCCGACGCCTGCCGCCAAGCCGGCATTCGCCAGTCCATGAGCGCGATCGGCTCCAGCGCGGACAACGCACTCGCCGAGTCCTTCAACGCGACGTTCAAACGCGAGACGCTCCAGGGCCGCAAGACCTGGTCCAGCGAGCGCGAGGCCCACCTCGACACGTTCCGCTGGCTGCACCGCTACAACACCCGACGCCGTCACTCCAGCCTCGGACACCGCAGCCCGATCGCCTACGAAACCTCGTCCCGAACAGCACCAACTACGCTGATACCAGCCGCATAGCCCGTGTCCAAGATTCGGGGTCAAGGCCCTGACGCCCCGCATATTGCTGGTAAGTGGAGTGTGGCCCAGCGCTCTCCGGCCGGCGGAGGTCAGGCGAACCAAATGCCTGGGTGACTGGGATCAATGACGTCGGCGTACTTTACGCGCTGCTTGACGAACCGATCGACGGCAGGACAGTAGACCGTGACCTTCTGCTGCCTCTCCCGCATGTCGTCGAGGACCGCCTGGATGAGGACCTGGGACAGGCCTCGGCCACGATAGGCTTCGTCGATCTCTGTGTGGCCCAGCACTCGCCGCTGCCCGACGTTGCGGTACGACATCGTCCCCGCCTGTGCCCCGTTAACGTAGAGCGCGTACTGACGATCCTTCGGATCGTCGACGACCCGGACACACTGTGCGCTGTCGTCGAACAAGACCTCGGTCATGACACCCCTTCACATGAACACCTCATCCCCTGCCCTGCCACGGCATGCCGAACCAAGCGGCACGAGTGGCTTCGGACGGGACTCTAGGGTCCACTATCCAGCCTGGTGCAGACCCTTCGCAACCGGGTGAGCCGCGCCTGCATCAGCGCATAGCCTCAATACGCGGCAACCCGTTGGGCCTGGCCCTGCTCGTTGACCGGACCTTTTCTCGAGCGCGCTCAACCCTTCCGGTAAAGCGTTGGGCCCTCGAGGCACTTATAGGTTGGCACCCGTGAACGCCAACGTCATATACGAGAGATGGCGGCCTGACCGACCGCTGTTGGGGATGGCAGACACCGAGGCGCGGCGGCGCCTCAGCGGAAAACCTTGATGCGACCGAGAGCTCCCCCGGGCTGTCACGCTTTCCGTTTCCGCTGGTCGGGATGGGATTCTTCGATAGAAGCCGGGTCGGGGACCAGCGCCATGACAGTTGCACACAGCCTGAGCAGGCTCCTACGCTCCGAACCAAATAGTCCTCCTTTCTCGACGTTTGCAGGCCGGAGGGCAGGTGGAGAAACAGCGACGTCAAAGATCTGTCCGTCTACTACGGGACGTTCCTTGCCGTTGCCGACGTGGACTTGTCGATCGAGGCCAGCACTGCCTGATCGACGGATCTGCCGGGACAACCGCTGGTGGAGCGTGTTCGGCAAGAAGCGCGGCAAGGGAAAGAAGGCCGGCCCGCCGGTGCACGACGACCTGGTCCGCCGTGACTTCAGCGCGACCTGCGCGAACCGGCTGTGGCTCGCCGACATCACCGAGCACGCCACCGGTGAGGGCAAGCTCTACCTCTGCGCGATCAAGGACGCCTTCAGCAACAGGATCGTGGGCTACTCCATCGACGAGCGGATGAAGTCCCGCCTGGCTGTGACCGCCCTGGAAAACGCCGTGGCCAGGCGTGGAAACGTCGACGGCTGCATTCTGCACAGCGATCGCGGATCGCAGTTCCGCTCGCGGAAGTTCGTCCGGGCGCTGGACCACCACCGGATGGCCGGCTCGATAGGGAGGGTCGGATCTGCCGGCGACAACGCGGCCATGGAGTCCTTCTTCAGCCTGCTGCAGAAGAACGTCCTCGACCGCCGCGTCTGGGCCACCCGTGAAGAACTGCGGATCGCGATCGTGACCTGGATCGAGCGGACTTACCACCGACGCCGCAGACAAGCCTCGCTCGGTCGGCTGACCCCCATCGAATTCGAGACCGTCATGACCACACCGGCCCTCCAGGCCGCGTGACCGCACCTGTCACCCGAACCTGCATCAGACCCGCCCTCGTCGCTACTGCTGCGGGTCTTCTACATGTCGGCCGAGGTCGCCGCCCGATCCTGCCCTGTCTCCAAAGCGTTCTACGAACGTAAGAGGGCCGAGAAGAAGAGCCATAAGCAAGCTCATCGCCCTCGCACGCCGCCGCCTGAACCTCCCGTGAGCACTCTTCTGCGACGGTCACCCCTTCGAAAGCAACTGGCCGCCCCGCGCTGTCAGCCTCGGCTGAGGCAGCTGTGGTCAGTCACGAGCGAGGCGTCGACAACGACATTGGGAGTCAGTACCGCGGCAGTATCCCAGAACTCAAGTCCCACCCAATGGAATTGCCAGCGAGGCCACGCCGCTCATGTCGAGCCATACCGAGTCCCTCGTGCGCGTCGCACGCACCATGACGTTCCCGCACTGCTGGCAGCGTGCGACCAGGCCGGGTACGTGCCTGTACACATGGAGGCGAGCAAGGGGGCCGGTGCAACCGCAGGTGGCGCATTGGCTCGTAGCGGCCGTCACATCAACTGCGAAGACTTCCGACAGGGGCCCTGCCAGCGCGTTTCCATCGACATACCCGGCGTGGACATCGTCCGCGCTTGGGCCGCTGGCCTCTATGGGCGCCATCTCAACCTCCACTGTCGCCGAAGCGCTCGGTACGTACTCGCTCGGGTGCATGTCCCAGGAGCACCAGATAGGCAGCGGTCTTCTCAACGAACGCCGTGGGGCCGCAGACATAGCAGGTCGGCTCGAAGTCCGGGGGCCAGCCGCTGCGAACCAAGTCCTGAGGATCAATGCGCCCCGGGGGGCGCGGTGAGTCGGCAGGAGCCTTTCTGCTGTACAAGTACGTCGTATCCAGCCCCGGCGCTCCCCGGCGGAGCTCCGAGCGGTACAGCACGTCCGATAGGCTCCGCGCCGCGTAGAGCAACCGGAACGGGGCTCGGCTACCGGCTGCCTCCCGCGCGCGGACCATACACATCAAAGGCACGACTCCCGATCCGCCCGCCACCAGCAGAATCGGCTCCGTCTGCTGCTGCCTCCAGACGAACCAGCCGCCGACAGGCCCGCGCAACTCCAGTTGGTCCCCGACCACGAGCTCGTCCACGAGATAGGGTGACACTTCCCCGCCGGGCGTGCACTGGACCGTCAGGTCGAGGCTCCGGCCGTTGGGAGCCGAGGCGATCGAATAACTGCGTTGGGTGCTGTAGCCGTCTTCCGCGGTCAGCCTGACGTCCACGTGCTGGCCGGCCAGGTGCCCTGGCCAGTCCGGCAGATCCAGTGTCAGGGTGACAGCTGTCGCCGACTCTACGCGCCGACCCGTTACCTCCGCGGTCCGCCATCGGAGCCGGTCGCCTAGTCTCCCTGGTACCGCTGTTCTTTCCATGGATCTCCGTAGTTGTGGTAACCGGCGCTCTCCCAGAAGCCGGGCACGTCGCTCTCGCGCAGCTCGATCTTGCTGACCCACTTCGCGGACTTCCACAGGTACAGGTGTGGGACCAGCAGTCGAGCGGGGCCACCATGTTCCGGCGCCAGGTCACCGCCGCCGTAGCCGTAGACAATCCACGCTTTGCCATCGACCAGGTCAGCGAGGGGGATGTTCGTGGTGTAGCCCCCGTACGACGTGACGAAGACGTGCTCTGCGGCCGTCTCCACGTCCGCGAGCAGAACATCTAGGGACACTCCGTGCCACTCGGTTCCTAGCTTGGACCACTTCGTTACGCAGTGCAGGTCGACAGTCGGATACTCCGCCGGGAGTGCCATCAGGCCTGCCCAGTCCCATACATGCTGCTTCCCGGCTTCCGTGGTTACGGACAGCTTCCAGTCGTCTTGCCGGATGCGGGGGGTGGGCCCGGCAGACAGCACCGGGAAGCCGGTCGTCGCGTACTGCCCGGGCGGCAGCTTCGTGCCCGCCGGCGGCCTTCGCCCGTGGAACCCGCGCGAGATGAACGCCATGCTCGCCGTCCTTTTTCGTCCAGTGCGGCCCTTGCGGCCCCCTTTGGAGGTGAGCGCCCGGGGGAGGCGACTTCTTACCTAGGACGCCCCGGAGACGTGAACTCCTGGCCAAGCAGCCCCTCTTGCCCATCCCTGTGGGGGCGGTTGCCGATGCCTCGGATGTGTGTGGTCGCGATGCGCGCACCCTGGTTAGCGTTGTCGGGTCCGATGTGGTCGTCCACCGCCAGCCTGCGCCGCTGAAGTGTCCACTGGCTGCCAACTGGGGCTTTCGTCCGCGTACATCCCGGGATTTCACTGACGGGGTTTCCGACGCGTCTGAACTAGTGTGATGCGTCGGAAATCACTGCTCTAAGTTTCTGTCAGGTATCGGTGGTTGGTGGGTTGATTTTGGTGAGGTAGTCGGCGAGTGAGTTGAGGATCTCGTCGGCGGTCTTGGTCCAGGTGAAGGGTCGTGGGTTCTCGTTCCAGGTGTCGATCCATGCGGTGATGTCCTGCTCGAGGGCCTTGACGGAGGTGTGGACACCGCGGCGGATGAGTTTGTCGGTCAGCAGGCCGAACCATCGCTCGACCTGATTCATCCAGGAGGAGCCGGTGGGGGTGAAGTGGACGTGGAAGCGGGGGTGTTTGGCCAGCCACGTCTTGATCTCGGGCGTGTTGTGGGTGGCGTAGTTGTCGCAGACCAGGTGGATGTCGAGTCCGGCGGGTACGGCCTTGTCGATGCGGATGAGGAACTTCTTGAACTCGATGGCCCGGTGGCGTCGGTGGAGTTCCGATATGACAGTGCCGTCGGCGATGTTGAACGCGGCGAACAGGCTGGTGATGCCGTGCCGGTAGTAGTCGTGGGTACGGCGTTCGGGCATGCCCGGCATCATCGGCAGGACGGGCTGGGAGCGGTCCAGCGCCTGAATCTGGGCCTTCTCGTCCACGCACAGGACCACCGCTTTCTCGGGCGGGTGGTGGTACAGGCCGACGACGTCGACGACCTTCGCGACGAACTGTGGGTCGGTGGAGAGCTTGAAGGCGTCCTGGAGGTGCGGCTTGAGGTCGAACTTCTTCCAGATCCGCCCGATGGTGGACTTCGACAGGCCGGAGTGCTGGGCCATTGAGGCCCGCGACCAGTGGGTGTCTTTGCCCGGGGTGGATTCCAAGGTCGCGGTGAGCACGTCTTCGACCTGGTCGAGCAGGATCGAGGGCGGCCGGCCGGGACGCGGTTCATCGATCAGCCCGTCCAGCCGCGAGCGGATGAACCTCGACCGCCAGCGGTTCACCGTTCCGTGCGACACACCGAGTTCAGCGGCGATCTCCTTGTTCGTCCCGCCTTCCGCGCACCGCAGTACGATCCTCGCCCGCAGCGCCAGGAACTGCGCGGTCTTCGCCCTCTTCGCCCAGCGCGTCAACTCCGCCCGCTCGGCCTCGGACAGCACCAGCTCCGGCTTGCACCGACCCGACCGCGGCTCGTCCACCAGGCCCGACATCCTCCGGTCCGCGAACCGCGAGCGCCACTTGCGCACCGTCTCCGCACTCACCCCGAAGCCCGCTGCCACAGTGGTGTTCGACGCCCCGTCCGCACAGGCCAGGACGATCCGAGCCCGCTCCGCCACGCGAGCCGAGACCGCGCCGGCCGCCCAGCGCGACAACTCCGCACGCTCCTCCACGGACAGCACGACTTC
Source organism: Streptomyces sp. HUAS TT11 (assembly GCF_051553595.1). NCBI lineage: Bacteria > Bacillati > Actinomycetota > Actinomycetes > Kitasatosporales > Streptomycetaceae > Streptomyces > Streptomyces sp. HUAS TT11. The sequence goes on along the minus strand of NZ_CP196184.1, from coordinate 9,142,881 downwards.
GACAGCACGAGGACCCCGAGACACCATGAAAACAGGCTACAGACTTAGAGCAGTGATTTCCGGCGCATCACACTAGTGTCCTGCGCCAGTAGTTGATCGTTAGTAGGTGTGTGACTTCTGGTGCTGGTGCGTCAGTTCCCCGTCGGGGCCCGAAGCTGGAACCGTTGCTGCTGTCTGATGATGAGCGGGCGGTGTTGGAAAGATGGACGCGTCGGGCGACATCGGCCCAGGCTCTGGCCCTGCGGGCGCGGATTGTGCTGGCCTGCGCGGGGCCGGAGGTGCCGGCGATCGTGGCGGTCGCCCGGGATCTGCAGGTGAGTGCGGACACGGTACGCAAGTGGCGGCGGCGTTTCCTCGCCGAGCGGCTGGACGGGCTCGCCGATGAGCCCCGGTCGGGCCGGCCTCCCACCATCAGCGTCGATCAAGTGGAGGCGGTGGTGGTCACCACGCTGGAACAGGTGCCGAAGAACGCCACCCACTGGTCGCGGAAGTCGATGGCCGAGCACAGTGGTCTGTCGAAGTCCACGGTCGGCCGGATCTGGCGGCAGTTCCAGCTCAAGCCGCACCTGGCGGACACCTTCAAACTCTCGACGGACCCGTTGTTCGTGGAGAAGGTCTACGACGTCGTCGGCCTGTACTTCGACCCTCCCGAGGGTGCGGTAGTGCTGTCGGTGGACGGGAAGTCGCAGATCCAGGCCCTGGACCGGTCCCAGCCAGTGCTTCCGATAATGCCGGGCATGCCCGAGCGTCGCACCCACGACTACGTCCGCAACGGCCTCACCACCCTGTCTGCCGCGTTCGACGTCGCCACCGGACAGGTCATCTCTGCCTTGCACCGCCGGCACCGGGCCGCGGAGTTCAAGAAGTTCCTGATCCGGATCGACAAGGAGGTACCCGCGCACCTGCAGATCCACCTGATCGTGGACAACTACGGCACCCACAAAACCCCTGCGATCAAGGCCTGGCTGGCCAAACACCCGCGATTCGAGCTCCACTTCACCCCGACCGGTTCCTCGTGGATCAATCAGGTCGAGCGGTGGTTCGGTTACCTGGCCCACCAGATGATCCGCCGCGGCGCACACAAGAACATCCAGGCCCTGGAAGCCGACATCCGGGCATGGGTCAAAGACTGGAACAAAGACCCCAAGCCGTTCATCTGGACCAAGACAGCAGAAGAGATCCTCGACCCGCTCACCCGCCTCTACCGACGGATCTCTGGCGCAGGATACTAGTGTGATGCGCCGGAAATCACTGCTCTAAGTCTGTAGCCTGTTTTCATGGTGTCTCGGGGTCCTCGTGCTGTCGAAGTCGTGCTGTCCGTGGAGGAGCGTGCGGAGTTGTCGCGCTGGGCGGCCGGCGCGGTCTCGGCTCGCGTGGCGGAGCGGGCTCGGATCGTCCTGGCCTGTGCGGACGGGGCGTCGAACACCACTGTGGCAGCGGGCTTCGGGGTGAGTGCGGAGACGGTGCGCAAGTGGCGCTCGCGGTTCGCGGACCGGAGGATGTCGGGCCTGGTGGACGAGCCGCGGTCGGGTCGGTGCAAGCCGGAGCTGGTGCTGTCCGAGGCCGAGCGGGCGGAGTTGACGCGCTGGGCGAAGAGGGCGAAGACCGCGCAGTTCCTGGCGCTGCGGGCGAGGATCGTACTGCGGTGCGCGGAAGGCGGGACGAACAAGGAGATCGCCGCTGAACTCGGTGTGTCGCACGGAACGGTGAACCGCTGGCGGTCGAGGTTCATCCGCTCGCGGCTGGACGGGCTGATCGATGAACCGCGTCCCGGCCGGCCGCCCTCGATCCTGCTCGACCAGGTCGAAGACGTGCTCACCGCGACCTTGGAATCCACCCCGGGCAAAGACACCCACTGGTCGCGGGCCTCAATGGCCCAGCACTCCGGCCTGTCGAAGTCCACCATCGGGCGGATCTGGAAGAAGTTCGACCTCAAGCCGCACCTCCAGGACGCCTTCAAGCTCTCCACCGACCCACAGTTCGTCGCGAAGGTCGTCGACGTCGTCGGCCTGTACCACCACCCGCCCGAGAAAGCGGTGGTCCTGTGCGTGGACGAGAAGGCCCAGATTCAGGCGCTGGACCGCTCCCAGCCCGTCCTGCCGATGATGCCGGGCATGCCCGAACGCCGTACCCACGACTACTACCGGCACGGCATCACCAGCCTGTTCGCCGCGTTCAACATCGCCGACGGCACTGTCATATCGGAACTCCACCGACGCCACCGGGCCATCGAGTTCAAGAAGTTCCTCATCCGCATCGACAAGGCCGTACCCGCCGGACTCGACATCCACCTGGTCTGCGACAACTACGCCACCCACAACACGCCCGAGATCAAGACGTGGCTGGCCAAACACCCCCGCTTCCACGTCCACTTCACCCCCACCGGCTCCTCCTGGATGAATCAGGTCGAGCGATGGTTCGGCCTGCTGACCGACAAACTCATCCGCCGCGGTGTCCACACCTCCGTCAAGGCCCTCGAGCAGGACATCACCGCATGGATCGACACCTGGAACGAGAACCCACGACCCTTCACCTGGACCAAGACCGCCGACGAGATCCTCAACTCACTCGCCGACTACCTCACCAAAATCAACCCACCAACCACCGATACCTGACAGAAACTTAGAGCAGTGATTTCCGACGCATCACACTAGCGACTCACGGGCGGTCTGGACGTGTTTTCCGTACTGCCGCGCTTGCCTGGTGAGCGGTCCTCCTCCCAGTAGCGGGCTGTCAGGTTGCGGGTAGCTCCGGTGCGTATTGCGGGAGCAGGCAGCGCAGCTGCCGACGCCCCCTGTGGAGGCGCGACATCACTGTGCCCACTGGAGTCCCCATGGTTTCCGCGATCTCTCGATAGGAGAGGCCTTCGATGTCAGCGAGGTACACAGCGAGGCGGCGTGGAGGGGGAATCTGACGAAAGGCTGCTTTGAGGTCGGGATTCACGATGCGCTCCAGCGCATCCGATTCCGCTGACTTCAGCGCTCCGGAAGCATAGGCGCCAAGACGCGCCAGTTGCGGGTCTTCGACTTCGGAGGAAAAGCACAGGCGCGGTCTACGCTGCTGCTTGCGATGGGCAGAAATGTGCTGGTTAAACATGATCCTCTTCATCCAGGCTCCGCAGTTCGTGCCCGGCCGGAACTGGTCGAACGATGCGTAAGCACGCGCGTACGTATCCTGGACCAAGTCCTCAGCATCTGCTGCGTGGCGAGTCATGCGCCAGGCGGCGGCGTAGAGGGTACGGCGATGTGGGAGAGCTTCCTGCTCGAATCTCGCACGGCGTTGGGCGGGGGTCTCCCGCTCGCCGCTGGTGCCCGGATTCGGCGGGAAATGGATCGTTGTCACAGTTGCTGCCTCTCTTCGCGCTCAAACAGGCCGACCGCGGCTGATGTCAGCCGTCCCGTTTGTCTGGGTGCAGCGGCGAATCCGAGCGGCCCATCGCTTGTCGGAGCTGCTTTGACATGCGTGGCCCAACAACTGCTGTCGGACCGGTTCGGCGAAGCGCGTCTGCCGCGCATGCCCCTGGGCGAACCGACGTACAGCCCACCGACTGATTACACTGGGACGGCCGGGAATCCTCCCCTGGCTCAGCCCCTCTGGGATGTGCAGTTCGGGCTCGCCCCTGCCCCAGGGGGCAGGCGGTCGCTTAGGAGTCCTCTCGGGTGCGGGCACCACGTGGACAGCCGCCTCCTCAGCGAGAGCGTCCGCGCCCCGGCTGGGGAGGCGTCCTGCGCGCTCATGGCCGACCTTGGCGTCGACGCGTTCTCTGTCCGCGCCGATCGCATCCCACAGCCCGTGGCTCTCATCCGGTGTACCAGCTTCCTGCACCTCGCGCCTGAGCCGATGTGCGAGGTCCTGGGGAGACGCGCTCTCCCTCGTAGTGACACCCCAGTCGGTGGCGGCGAAGGGTGCATTGGCGTGTGAGCAGCCCCGGCCCAGGACGTCCTCCCGCAGCTCGCCTCGTCGTACTCCTCCTGAGAGCGCAGGCACGGGGGTGGAGGAAGTCAGGCCCTCGTAGGCCGGGAAATCGTCTGGTGAAGTCATCATGGCCTCCATGCCGTCGGAGTCCCGCGGCATCTCGGTGTTGGTGCCTCGGCGACGACGGGAGAAGTCCATTTAAGCGGCCTGATGTCGACGAGGCGTCTATCCGGCATAGTCGCCTGGGCGGCCGGCCCGCCAAATGGCGAACAAGCCCCTTGGGCTGTCCTGCCGAACTCGTACCTCCCGGGTCGGCCACGGTTCGCAGGGGCTAGATTGATCAGCTGGCTGGAGAGCGACGACATTGGCTTGACCTTCAGGTCCGCCATCTTCTACTTGGACGAGGCGCAACGACGCATCGCAGGAGTGGTGATCACAGACTCCGATACGTCTGAACTATGGCAGGGGAAGCTGGTTACGGGGGTTGTTCCGGCCGGCACATTCAGACCTACCTACAGCGTCATCCGGACGCGCGCATGAGTCAGTACGTCCGAAAAAGCTGGAAGCTGCCTCGAAAACCACCTGACCAGGCCGGGCTTGCCGAAAAGCATATCGCTGCGAAAAGGCCGAGCGGAGGATAAACCTTAGGCGGAAAACCCACCGTGACGAGTGGAGTTGACACAGCAGGCGACTGATCAGTAAATGGTCAGGGCCTCAGGCTGCCGACCCGCGCCTGGAGTACGGCCACGCGGAGGTCGCATACCCTCGAAGGGGTTCTCGACAAGGAAGGTAGACAGTCCTGCGACGCTCCCCGCGTAGCTGTCCCTCTCCATTCGTAGGCGAGCTGCTCGTTGACACGGGCGAGGCAACTCGCCGAGGACGCTGCGTTGCTGGCCCGGGAACGGCTCCGAAGTCTCGGCGAAAACTACCCGTTTCCACCCCGCGAGGCCCCCGGCCAGCAGGTTAGCCGCGGACGCCAGGCCGCCGATCTGCGCGCCTCCCGGACGTTTGCCGCCGCCTCCTACAAACATGTTCAGGACCACAGACTCCGGTTGGCCATGCTGCAGAAAGTTCCCGTCGACCAAGCATGCGAAGCTGTCGCTTTACTCCGCAGCGCCTGTCTGACCTGTAGACGTAGGGCGCGTGGAGCTTTGGCTGACCGCGAGGCTTCGTCGCCCGCACGTCCTCCACCAGTTACGAGAGGCTTCCAGGCCTGCCCGTCTCGGCACTCGCGGAGGAAGCACGGCGTACCGCCTCGGATGCAAGCTCCGTCTCAACCCTGACTTTGTGTAGACGAACGAGCCCGAGTGCCGAGAAAACCGGATGCCCGCATACACGATGAGTGCCGTTCTGGGGATTTTTGTGAGCCACGACGGCTTAACCACCCACAAGGGGACATTTACTACCTAAAGTGCCACAGGTCGGTCGGTTTCCTGGACTAATTGGTCCACTCTTCGGTTGAAGCGGCTTTCGTTGGCAGGTGGGGGCCGCATGCAGCAGGCGGGTGGGGCGTGCAGACGAACACATTCTCCTGCGGCCGCGCCCTCAGTCGCCTACCCAGGACAGTCAAGTCCGACGGGTAGAAAAGACGCGACGTAACCCTCTATGGTGCCGCACCCGGACTCCTCAACGTCCCCCGACGGCTTTAGCGCCCTCTCGTGTCCTCTTCAGGCGAATTATCGTCTTCAGTAGGCAGGGCGTAGGAATTGACCTGGCAGATCGCCATGTCGAGGGCGATCCTCATGGGTTTGACGTCTCGGGCCGTCTGCGCCAGGAGGTAGCCGCCTTGAAGGGCGGCCATAAGGCCAGTGGCGAGCTCTCCGGCGTTGGCGTCGGCACGGAGGACTCCCGAGTCCTTCATCCGCACGAGTCCGGCCGCGAGCATCCCCTCCCAGGTGTCGAAGTACCGGGCGATCGCCTTGCGAGCCTCTTCGTCCTGGTCGGTCAACTCGCTTGCAAGGGAGCCGAGCGGGCAGCCGTACGCTCCGTTTCGGAGCGCGTTGTGTTCGATCAGTGCGTCCCGCCAGCGCTCCAGCCCGCGGAGGGAGTTGAGCCGCCGCAGTAGCTGGTGCTGGCGTTCGAGCAATTCTGCTGCCTGCAACGCGACTACGTCCCGCACCAACGCATCCTTGTCGGGGTAGTGACGGTAGAGCTGGGATTTACTCGTTCCGCTGGCCGCTCTGACCTCGTCGAGAGTCGTCGCAGACACGCCCTTGACGTACATCATGTCGGCGGCGGACCTCAAAATGCGATCTCGAGTCGCCCGCCCGCGCTCAGTCAGCCGGGAGCTATTTTTGTCGCTCGCCTGTTCCGCCACATTGGCTAGATTACCGGTACAGAGGCTAGCAGGATTCAGAGTGGACCTCAAGGTCCTTTTCTTTCCCGGCTCTCGCCACCTCCGGCCCGGAGCCACCTCCCCGGGCCTCACCACCCCGACACACCCACGAACGGAGAGTGGCCCACTCGACGCGACAGCCGAGCCACGACCAGGCCGACCACCTACCCAGCATTGTTCGAGCTGGCTAACGCTGTTCTGTGTAGCGACGGGCCGGTGAGGTCGCTGGCCGAGCTGTCGCTGGTGCGTGAAAACCGCCGCGGAGGGCTCTACGCAGCGGTGGCTCGTGGAGGCATCGATGCCGGGGGCGCTGGCCGCCACTGCCACGGGCCGCCGACGACTGGCTGGTCCTGGTCGTCGATGTCGCCTGCTGGTTGCGACCCGACGCCCACACCTCACCGGAACGGATCCTGGCCACACCTACGGCAGAGGCAAAGATCAGTACATTCCGATCCCCGGCCGGCCCTTTTCGATCATCTGCGCGCTCGAGGCTGGCCGCAGCTCATGGACCGCAGCGCTGGACACGGTCCAGCTGGTGCCCGGCGACGAGACCGACACCATCACCGCCCGGCAACTGCGCGATCTGCTTCAGCGACTGATCACCGCCGGGCAAAGGCATACAGGCGGCCCCGACATCCTCATCGTCGCGGACGCCCGATACCAGGCACCTCCTCTAGGCTTTGACCCTGTTGGACAATGCGCCGTGCGGGATGTGGCGGCTTCGCGTTGATCGATTCTGCGGTTGTTCTCGTGTGGTGCGGCCGTGTGGGTGGCAGTGGATTGTCGAAGCAGCCGCGACCGCGAACGTCCGGCAGGGCACCCAGTCGTTGACAGTGTCACCAGAGACGCGGTCGCCGCGGTCGGTGGCGGTCGACCGGTTCTGCCAAGTGCCCGCGACGGTGAGGGCGTGGAAGAACACCCCGTCCCGGATGCCCAGTCGGTAGAGCATGCCAAAGGAAGGCCCGGGTGGCCTCGACCAGGCCCATCTACACGGAGGGGGCAGACACACTTGGCCGCGCGACGTGCGGACCCAGGCACAGCAGTGAGGCGACGCCAGTCCGCTGCACGTACAAGGCGCCGACAAGCGGCATGCAGTCGCCCGGATGATGGCGGCGGACGGCCAGGAACTGGCGGCGGTAAAGGAGCCACGCATTGTCACAAATCGTTCGGAACAAGATGAACCAATCGAAACGTCCTGGCGACCAAGACCAACCGGTGCAGTTCACCACATTCTGAAACCTCGGGCGACGATCGGCCGCTCGCAGGTTGCATCACATACCTCTCTCAACGTCCCGAGGGTCGGCTCATGCATGGCCAGCTCCTCCATCAGGTCCACTGTGAGCCGGCGGGCATCACAGACCACCCGGTCCATGACGGCCATGCCCGGCACAACTGCTGCGCTTGCAGACCTTTAGACGAGGGCGCTGTCCTGTCGCTCGTAGACGTTTGCTGACCTCTACAGCTCCTTCAGCGACGCGCGACGGTGTCGGTAACGGAGGTCTTGGGCCGCGTACCCCTCGGTCACGTCCGACTTGAGATCACGCCCGCAGTCACGAGGCGGGCAGCTGTTGACAACGACATGTCGAATCAGTAGTCCGAGCTTGTTCACGTCAGGAAAGCGCAGTCCCACCGTTGCTGGCGACATCACGCGAGTTTCCATGGTCGACGCTGATTCCCCCGGGCCGGTGAAGGCTCCGCGATGGGCAACACATTCTTGCCTCTCACGTGCAAGGAGAGCGGCAAGCCACCTCACCTTCGGGCCACCGACCGCCCCTGCAACTCCTGCAGCTCCCCGTGCCGTCGAGCTGTCCACCGGCAGTGCCAGGCTGCTGCGACCCCGCCCGGCACCGAGGATCTCGATGAAGCCATTCGACTTCGGCTCCAGGAGGTCACTCGCGCCGTACGTGCCATCCTCCTTACCGTCGGCCAACCCGACACACTCGCCGAGGAGTTCCTGGCATCCATGGTCCACCTGCAAGTCACGTCCGAGCGCCTCACCGTGGACATGGTGGCTCGGACGAGACGGCGGGGTGCATCTTGGGAACAGATCGCCGCACCGCTGCGCATGAGTAAGGAAGCCGCCCGCAAGGAGTGGTCCTCGCCCGTCCACGCGCCAGCCATCATCTGCCGACCAGACCAGCCATGTCTCCGAGCAACGACGCCACCATCCGTAACCTCTCAAACGGTACGGACGCCAGTTGTGCCTCCCCAGCGCTCCACGGCGCCACTTCCGCCGCCTTCGGAACACTCAAGACTCCGGTCGTCGGCCAGGACCTGGCCACGGTACTCAACAGCCTCCAGCACGCCTCCGGGCTGAGCCTACGAGCTCTGGCCAGCCGCTGCCATCTATCGCCCGGTTTCCTCTTCCGCCTGCTGACAGGAGAACGCTTCCCCGCTTGGAAGAACGTTGCCGCGATCGCCCGCGCCTGCGGCGCGGACTCCGATGTGCTGCGCAGGGTCTGGGAGGACTCGGCGGCGCGCTGTGACAACACGCTTCGGCACGCCTCCCTCACTACCGCTCTGCGGTTCCTGCACCAACAGGTCGGCAGCCCCACGCCTTGGGCCATCGCCATTACCAGCGGAAACACCCTCGACCAAGACCACGTTGCAGCACTCCTCGCTGGCACCGCCACTGCCCCTTGGGAAGATGTCAAACGCCTCATCCAGATCCTGGACGGGGAGCCTCCCTTCTTCTTCCCGCTGTGGCAAGTCGAGGACCCCCGACGTGCCGCCCCCCCCGTTACCGTCTTCGTGGCTCCGCAATGGGGCCTCCGGCCTTTGGGTCCGGCATGACTTCCCCCCTTGTTTTTCATGATCCGGGGGGGGGTGGTCCTACGTTGTTGATGGGTCGGATGGGCTGTCGTACGGTCCGGAGGATCCAGTGGCCCCGGGTATGGCTTGGGGGTGGTTGCCTTCAATGGTTCCTGTGACACCTGGCCGCCCGGGGCCGCACGACGACTCGACCACTGATGAGGGGCTTGAGCACCGGCATCACCCGAGTCGGAAGAGCTCTCCGTAACGTGGGTGTGGCAGCTCGATGCCGTGGCAGGCCGGACGAAAAGCGTGATGGAGGGGCCTGCCCGTGATCGACACCGGCGACATCGACGTCTTCCTCGGCCTGGACGTCGGCAATGGCGAACACCACGCCACTGCCGTCACCGCGGCCGGGAAGAAAGCCTTCGACAAGCGCCTGCCCAACACCGAACCCAAGCTCCGCGAGCTCTTCGCGAAACTCCAGGCCAAGCACGGCACCGTGCTGGTCGTGGTGGACCAGCCGGCCTCGATCGGTGCCCTGCCGCTGGCGGTCGCACGGGACATGGGCTGCCCCGTCGCCTATCTGCCCGGCCTGACGATGCGGCGGATCGCCGATCTCTACCCCGGTGAGGCGAAGACGGACGCGAAGGACGCGTTCATCATCGCGGACGCGGCCCGCGCGATGCCGCACACGCTGCGGGCGATCGACGGCGAGGACGAGACGATCGCCGAGCTGGAGATGATCGTCGGGTTCGACGACGACCTGACCGGCGAAGCGACCCGCGTCGCGAACCGCCTGCATGGCCTGCTGACCCAAATCCATCCGTCGCTGGAAAAGGTGCTGGGACCGCGGTTGCAACACCCGGCCGTCCTGGCCCTGCTGGAGCGGTTCGGCTCTCCGTCCCAGCTCCGCAAGGCCGGCCGACGCCGCCTCGTCACGTTGTTACGGCCGAAGGCCCCGAGGATGGCCGAACGGCTGGTCGAGGACATCTTCGCCGCCTTGGACGAGCAGACCGTCGTCGTTCCGGGCACCGAGGCAGCCGCATTGATCGTCCCGAGCCTGGCCAGATCGCTGAGCGCCGTCCTTGACCAACGCAAGCTGCTGGCCGGGCGGATTGAGAAACTGCTGGGGGCTCACCCTCTTTCCAAGACACCTCATGGTGCTAACTCGTCAAGGCGCCGGCTGCGGTGTTCGAACTACTGCAGGTAGAGGGCAGCCAGACGCGGCAGGCGGCGAGCCATCTCGTCTGAGTCGTCGAAGTCGAAGGCCCAGGCAGGGTCCAGCTGCGGGTAGCGGATGGTGGGTCCGCCCGCGGGAAGCTGGTCACCGGTCGCCGTGATGTGTGCGTTCCAGGCGATGACCAGCATGTCCTCACCTTCCAGGTCGTCGCCGTCTGCTGCGGCGGCTTGAACGATGGGCAGTTCTGCGAGGGCATCAGGATTAGCGACTGCGCGCTCGAAGACGTCACGCCCCTGGGCGATCAGCCAGCCGCGGAAGTAGTCGAAGCCATCGTCGGAGCATCCGCCGTTGGCGATGTAGGCAGCGGCCCACAGAGGGTTGGTGTAGGACTCAACCATCAGGTCCCACAGCACCTACTCAGCGGCGACGATGTCCTCGACCGGCCGGGCGGCCAGCAGCGAGGTCGCTTCGTGGGCGACCGCTTCGCTTTCGTGTGGGGTGATCGCCCGGTCGCGGGCCGCCGCGATGAGCTCCCAGAACTGCTCCTTGTTCATGGCGGGAGAGCATGCCACCTCGTACTGACAGAAGGAGTTCTCGACCGTTGGAGATCAGGCTGCCGCCTTCTCTGCCTCCAGGCTCGGGGTCGGAAAGGCGACCAGCTCATCGAAGGGCGTGTGCTCCTGGAGGCAGCGATAGAGCTGGCCGAGCATCCAGTTGAAGAGGTTGCGCAGGGCGGCCGCGTGCCAATCTCCGTGGACGTCGCGTCGGCGCCGGTAGTGGGCCTTGGCCCCGGGTGATCCGTTGGGGGCCGCGAAGGCCCACAGATAGCCGGCATGGTTGAGCCGGTCGTTCTTCACCCTCCGCCGGATGATGCTCGACTTCTTGCCGGAGGCCCTGGTGATCGGAGAGGCGCCGGCATAAGCCTTCAGACCGCGGGCGTCGGCGAAACGGCTCCGGTCGTCTCCGATCTCGGCCAGCACCCGGGCACCAAGCTGGACGCCGAGGCCGGGAAAGCTGAGGATGACCTCAGCGTCCGGGTGCTGAGGGAAAACCTCCACCACCGCCTTCGCGAGGTCGTCGGCGGCCGTGCAGGCAGCTTCCAGTTGGGTGAGGAGGGCAAGCATCTGCTTGCCGATCGCGTCCTCGACCATTGGCGGCTGGTGGGCCCACTCGGCGCGGAACACCTCGCGGATCCGGTCGGCCTCGGCCTCGATGCCATGTTTCCGGCCGGCTCGCTGGAGTGCCGCCTGAATCTGTGTGCGGCTCAGCCGCGCGGCCTGCGAGGGAGTGGGGGCGAGCTTGAGCAGTTCGCGTGCCTCGGGACGGCATAGGCCGTTCTGCCGGGTGGCGACGGCGTCCAGGGCGGACGGGTAGTACTCGCGCAGCAGGGATCGGAGCTGGTTGGAGTTCTGCTGCCGGTTCCAGGTGGCGTCCTGCTGAGCGCGGGCCAGGACGGCGACGGCGCGGGCGAGATCGCTGTCCTGTGGCAGGGGTCGGTGGGCGTGCATGTCGGTGCGGAGGATGTTCGCCAGGACTAGGGCGTCGCCGGGGTCGGATTTCTTGCGGGAGACGGAGTGGCGGTCGCGGTAGCGGGCGGCTGCCATCGGGTTGATCGCGAACACCTGGCGCCTGCCGGTCCGCAGCACGGCGACCAGCAGGCCGCGGGACGTCTCGATCGCGATCGGGATCGGGGCTTCTTCCGTGTCGCCGTACTCGGCGAGCAGGTCCATCAGCAGTTGGTAGCCGGCAGCGTCGTCGGTGATGCGGCGTTTGGCGAGCAGCTCGCCGCTGTCGTCGACCAGAGCGACGTCGTGGTGGCGTTCGGCCCAGTCGGTACCACAGTAGATCAAGTTGTTCCCTCCCCATGGCGCGGGTGTTTGCGCTGGTCACGAGCGCATGCGGGCCACTCAGCGACCTAATTCCAGGGCTCAGCCGCCAGGGCTGGTCCGACACCTCATCAGCCGTGTTCGTGGCACCAGCTCACCCCGCGGGCCTCGGTCTACTCAGGAGCTCGGGCTCGCGTCTATCAAGAGGTCAACGTGCGGAGGGCTCGCACCACCAACTCCAACGAGTGATCAAGCCGACGGTGTTGACGGGCCTGTGGCCGTAAGTGCTGCCGATCTTGGAAGAGGCATTCTGCGCCCGGTCCTGACGAGGCATCCAGCAACAGTCCACAGGCCCGCCAACGTCTGATGTGGTGGCGGTCGTGAAGACGTCGAGCGTCGCGGCTCTCTGCGACGCCCACAGGCTCGCCACCACTACAAACACCAGGACCGAGCACCGGTCTATCCGGAGGCTTCTATCAGCCGGAGTGGCAACAGATGTCACGGTCCCCGTGTTCGAACAGGCCCAGCAAGACCCCATGCGTGGTGGGTGATGCTGGATCCGTCAGTAACGAATTAGGTCCTGACGTCCATGCCGGGCATCGGCGTCAGGACCGGCGCACGGATCCTCATCGAGGTCGGCGACGGCAGCACCTTCCCGACCGCCGGCCACCTCGCCGCCTACGCCGGCCTTGCCCCGGCGACCCGAAGCTCGGGCTCATCGATCCGCGGCGAACAGCCCTCCCGCAGGGGAAACAAGCAGCTCAAACGGGCTTTCTTCCTCTCCGCGTTCGCGGCCCTAGGTGACCCGGCATCGCGGGCCTACTACGACAAGAAGATCACCCAGGGCAAGCACCACACCCAAGCCCTGCTCTGCCTGGCCCGCCGCCGAGCCGACGTCCTCTTCGCGATGCTCCGTGACGGGACCTTCTACGAGCCCCAGCCCGCCACCACGGGCGGTGGCGCCTAGGAGGAAGTCGCGTCTCCGGCAGGCAAGTGAGCAGCCACGTCATAGTTGGCGATGCGTCCCGCCAACACCCGCGGGCTCATGCCATGGCCGTTGTCTCGGTCAGGGTCGGCACCGGCCTCCAGCAGCAGCCGGATCGTCGCGCCCTCGCCCTGTGAACAGAACACCGCCCTCCACAACGGCGTATTGCTATGACGATCCGCGGTATCAACCGCCGCACCTGCGGCTAGGAGAACCTCGACAACCGATGGGGCTTGAGCCTGAGCCGCGAAATGCAGCGGCGTCCAGCCCGCATCGTCGACTGCCTCCGCGGCGGCACCTCCGGCCAAGAGCACCCTCAGGCCATCCGCGTCCCCATCGGCAGCCGCATAGTGCACCGCCGTCCGCCCCAACCGATCCCGATCCGTCATGCCGACCATCCTCACCCGGCTTGACCGAACAGATAGGGGCACCCCCCCGGCAGCGCCCGTCGGGGAGCACGCCTGCGCACCCGGTCACTGCATCAAAGAATTGCTCACCGCCTTCAGCAGCGCTCACGGTTCGCCACTCCTTGCTCCCCCACTCGTAACAACTTCAGACCCAGGACGATGCTGGGCGGGGGCCAGGTACGCAGACACAAGCCTGAGCCTTCCCAGATCGCGCTGACGGTGTCAGGCATCGCGCCGCTCCTGCGCTCGGTGCGCTGTGACGGAGGTCGGAGGGGGCCGGGAGATGCCGGCCAAGGACCGGTGGGTAACGTGGCCCTCGGAGGGACTCAGATCAACGTACGGGCCGGTTCGACCGCGGACGATTCGTTCACGTGGCCGGCACGATCGTCGGCCTTCAGGTCGTACGAACCACCGTTGGCCTGACGGCCAGGCGACATCGCGCAGCGACGCTCTCGGAGCATGCTGGCAGGGCCCGCAGCGCGCTTCGTAGCCGACCGGCCATCCGATCATTCGCGCTGTGTTCTTAAGTGGTGCTCGAGAAAGGGCGGGACGTCCAGCTCCCCCTCGCGGATCTGATAAACCTGCAAGGTGAGTTCGTAGTACTCGTCTGTTTCGCCAGCCCACTCCATGCCCAAGCGCCGTGCGGTCGTGATTCCACGGGTGTTGCGGGGGCGCACACTGCGAAGACTTCGTCCGCCCCCGCCGTGAACGCATAATGCGCTGCGCCGTGGGCGACTTCTGTTGCCAGGCCGCGGCCCCAGAAGGGTCTCGCGGGCTGCCAGCCAATCTCGAGGTCAATGCCGTCGGGTGGCAGTGGCAGGACCGCAGCTCCACCAACGAGGTCACCGGACGCCGCCAGTTCGATGGCCCAACGTCCTGCCGGAGGCTCGAGGCTCGAGCACTGCTCAATCCATTGGCGGAGCACTCCTCCCATGGCGTGCTTGTCGGGCACCCTCGTCATCGCCAGGGCCAGCCAGCAGGCCACATCATCCTCGCCGTAAACGGTGAGGGCCGCTGCAGCATCGTTCGTCGACCACCGTCACATCACGAACCGCTCGGTCTCCATGCGCGAGCCATCGACTCTCACACGATGCGGCGGACTTGGGGGATTGGGCATGTGCGTTCACCTAACTTTCGGGTCTGGTCCGCGGGTCGGTGAAGGTGCCTGCCTGACCTGTCGGTAGTGCCTGGTAGAAGGCGCCTCGGCGACTCTTTCTGGCGCTCTCGGCGAGTAGACCGTACAGCGTCCAGAAGGGCTCTTGCGGCGTGATCGATTTCGACGCGCAACTACCGCAGGGGCTTAGGTTAGCGACCAAATGCTTTGGTAGTCAGGCGTAATAGGCACGGCAATGCGGTTTCATGACCAGCGCCTGCACCGTGGTGTGCATCGTAGACACGCTGTAGAGCTGTTGTAGACCTGATCGTGTCAGAGTGGACTTTGACTGCACAACAAGAAGCCATTTCGAGCGTTAAATTGGAGAGTGATTCGCGTGGCCACGGACTTCGAAGGCAAGAAAATCGTTGTGATCGGGGGCGCCAGCGGTATGGGTTTCAAGACCGCGGAGAACGTGGTCACGGCAGGCGGCAGCGCAGTGCTCGTCGGCCGCGCGGGCCAGAAGCTAGACGAGGCCGTGTCGAGCCTCTCGCAATCCGGCGCCGCGTGGTCGGTCGCCGCGGACCTGGCGGATCCGGACCAGGTCGTCGAAGCGCAGAAGCAGTTGGCGGAGGACCACTCCGACGCGACCCTCCTCGTCAACGCCGCCGGCTTCTTTATCCCGAAAGCCTTCCTCGACTACGAAGTCGCGGACTACGACGCCTACCACGATCTCAACAGGGCAGCGTTCTTCCTGACCCAGACCGTGGTACGGGGCATGATCGCAGGCGGGGAGGGCGGCGCGATCGTGAACGTGGGCAGCATGTGGGCGCACCAGGCCATCGGCCTGACGCCCTCGTCGGCCTACTCAATGGCCAAGGCAGGGCTACATGCCCTCACGCACAACCTGGCCTACGAGCTGGCGGGTGACGGCATTCGTGTCAACGCCGTGGCTCCCGCGGTCACCCGGACTCCCCTTTTCGAGAAGGTCTTCCCCGCTGAGCAGTTGGACGGCGCGATGGAACAGCTGAGCGATCTGCACCCACTCGGCCGAGTTGGCACGCCGCAGGACCTCGCGTCCGCGATCGTCTTCCTGCTCTCGCCCGCATCGAGTTGGACGACGGGCGCCATCCTCAACGTCGACGGAGGAGTCATGGCCGGCCGGAACTAACCACGGTCAACTGGTTACGTCCCGCCCGGAGCACCCTGGCCCGCTCCGGGCGGGCGGCGCCGCAACTTTACCCACCCATACCCACGTACAGAGGGGCACCGTATGTCAGGCAACCTGAGAGACGTCACTGACGAAACGTTCGCCGAGGAGGTGCTCACCAGCGACAAGCCCGTTCTCGTCGACTTCTGGGCCGAGTGGTGCGGGCCTTGCCGCATGGTGGCACCAGTGCTGGAGCAACTGGCCGCCGAGCACAGCGACAAGATCGAGGTGGTTCAAGTGAACGTCGACCTGAGTCCTCGCACTGCAGCGGAATACGACATCAGGTCGATCCCCACGCTCAACATCTACCAAGACGGCAAGGTGGTCAAGACGGTGATCGGTGCCCAGCCAAAGGCCGTTCTTGAGCAGGACCTGAGGGAATTCCTTTAGGCACATGGCCAGCTCAAGGCTTCGAATAGGCTGCTCCCGTCATGCCTCGATGGGAGCAGCCTCGTTCCGTGTCAGGCGGGGGTCATGGGTAGCTGCCAGCCCTCACGAATGTAGTGGCACGTGTAGCCGTTCGGGTAGCGCTGGAGGTAGTCCTGATGCTCGGGCTCTGCCGTCCAGAAGGTTCCGGCAGGCACCACCTCAGTAACCACCTTGCCGGGCCACAGTCCAGACGCCTCGACGTCGGCAATCGTTGTCTCCGCTACGCGGCGCTGCTCGTCGTTCAGGTAGAAGATGGCAGACCTGTAGCTCATACCGATGTCGTTGCCTTGCCGGTTCAACGTAGTGGGATCATGGATCTGGAAGAAAAACTTCAGAAGAGCACGGTACGTTGTCCTGGAGGGGTCGTAGGTGATCTCGATCCCTTCGGCGTGGCTTCCATGGCTTCGGTAGGTTGGGTTAACGACCTCGCCTCCGGTGTAGCCGACACGCGTCTCCACAACGCCTGGAAGCGTACGAAATAGTTCCTGCACCCCCCAGAAGCAGCCGCCGGCCAGTACTGCCTTTTCTCGTTCTGCTACCACAACACACTCCCTGTCTACAAGGCTTCAACCTGGAGCTTGAGGGCCCCGGTCCCTAGACGTGACGCAGCCGTCCATTAGCCGCACTCGCCTGGCAACAAAGCCAAGTCGGAGGGGATTGCGGGGAGAGGCCTCAAGGCGCCAGCCAAACGCGGACGACTCGCCCTCACACACTTAGCTGCTTCAGCAGCAGATTTCTTACCTCTCTACTCGAAGGCAAGCAGGAGGCAAGCCGCTTGTTGGACGGCGGAGCGACGGGACACGCGCCGCCCGTCTTTTGCCAGCCAACGACCGTGTCGCTATGTGCGCCTCACCGCAGCGGAGGAGAACCAGGGCTCCTCACGGATGGCCCCAGGGAACACCTGCAGCGTTGGCCCAGGCGCCACGCCTCGTGTCGGAAGAGCCGTCGGACGGCCCGGGCTGACGACGGCCTCGAATGCCACGCTCCGGGCCGACGATTATCTGCGAACCTTGCCCGAGGGTGTTGCAGTGACAGTCCTCACGAGACGCTGTGTCGCCCAGGAGACCTGGCAACAGGTTAGGCCAGTGGCGCCAGGCGCCTAGCAATCGAACACGGCTCGACGCCGAAGCAAGGCGTATGTTCCGGCCGACTGCGGCAGCCCGGGCACCCCGCGGCGCGGTCCGCAGGTAGGCATGGGCTACTGCTCGCAACCACCCCCGAAGACGCGCCTTACAGCACTCATCCACCGCGACGTCAAGTCCGAGGCGACTGAAGGGCAAGGCCCAACTCTTTATGGAAGAGAACCCCGGCTACGTGCAGCTGATCAACTCCAGCCACCAGCTGGGGTCGCACACGAAGCTGAACGCGGGAGGCGGGTGGCACGGCCTCTGCACAAGCCGGCCAGGCCCGGTGACTATCTCGGATAGATGCCTCATTCACATCGAGCCGCTTGAATGACAGCCTCTGGCGTCACAGCGCCAGCAAAGGCATCGCACCTGCGTTGCCAGACACCTACGGCATGGAGGCCGAGATGACCTCAGCTGACGACCTTCCGGGCTTCGAGGACCTTGCTGCCTCCAGCCTCCTGCGCTCGCAAGAGGAATTCGACGAGGACGAGCTCGGCGAAGACGTCGTGGACCGCGGCTACTCGCCTGCCGAAGCGCCCATAGCCGTCGACGAGTGGGGGCTGACCGCTAGAGAAGGCGCCTCCCACGAAGACCTCACACACCGCCTGAGGCGGGAGGTGCCGGAGCTGAGCACGTCAGATGACGGCGACGGACTGGGCGACACGGTCGACACGGATGGCGAGCTCATCGATGACCAAGTCGGCGATGAGCGCGCTGGACGGCTGCTCAGCTGGGATACCGGCATCGACGCCACCGGATATGACGGTGACGACTACTGGGCACGGGACGTAGGAATCGACGGCGGCGCTGCCTCAGCTGAGGAGGCAGCTATCCATGTCGTGCCCGACGCCAGCGACGACTCCTGAGCGTCTTCCCGACCGCCCCAACCTGAGCCGCAAGAAGGGGGCGGCTGTGTGGTCGGGCAGCAGCCCAGAGGACGTGCTGCAACCGGTAGATGTGATGCGTTGCTCATGGGGCTCGAACGCCACTGGGCAGGAAGGGGGTCCCGTAAACGCCGAGCGAGGTTCGTGTGAGGCGCTCTTTAGCCTCGCGCTTTCACCAGCCGGGGTATCCGAGGCGTGATCGAATAAGCGAGGAGTGCCTCTGACCTGGGGCGACGGGACTTGTCCAGGGTCCTGTTCGTCGTCAGGAAAGCTGCACTCCTCAGGTGAAGAAGAGTGTCGGGTTGTACCCGCGTGTCCGCGTCGAGGGTGATGGCCGTGGAATGGTTTCGCAGGGCGGTGCTCTGGGCGGGGACTGCCTTGCGGACATCGGCGCGCGGTGGGCCGGTTGTCTCCGATTCGACCGCATCCCGCCTGATCGGCGTGCTGCCCGCAGCCGGTCCCCGTGCACTGACGGCCATCTGCTGTCGGGGAGGTGCATCCCGCGACCGAGGACCCGAAAGTCGTACGCGCGTGCGGCGATCAGACCCTATGATCACTGCGCCCCAGCGTCCGCTGCGGCCGCACACGCCTCCGAGACAGGCCAAAGACGATGACGCGCACCGCCCGCAAAGCTCCCTGGATCCTTGCCCGCTCCGCGCAGGTGGCGATAGCGGTGGCCGCCGTGGCGGACGCGTTCCGCGCGGCGGCAGTCCGGGATCACTACCTGCACCACACGGATGCGTCCCTGCACAAGTCGGGCTTCATCTCCATGATCTTCGTCTATCTGATGAATCTCGCGGTCGTGCTGTTCCTCGTGTGGCTCGCCCGGTCCCGGCGCAATGCCCAGGAGTTGTCCCCCCGGGCCTCGCTCCCGAGTCGGGCCTGGACGATCGGCGCGTGGTTCATACCGGTGGTCCACTTCTTTGTCCCTCGCCGGTTCGTCCTCGACATCGGGCGCGCGAGCTCCGCGTCGTGGGAGGAGAAGCGAGACACGACACTGGTGAATCTGTGGTGGGTCGCCTGGATCACGCACGCGCTGGTGCTCGTGGTGGCGGGCTGGGTGGCCCCGGGGTCGATGGCCTTCCTCGTGGTGGCGGAGGCGCTCATGATCGCGGCAGCCGTGCTGCTTGGGCTCGTCATCGAGCGCATTACGGCGCTGCAGAGCTCCGCGCTCGGCGCCACCGTGCCCGTCGCACCTCTCGCCCAGGCGTGAGGCAGCTCCCTCATGGCGACGTGATTGGCTGCGCGCGTGACCGGCAACGACTTGGCCTCCGTTCACCGCACGAGCTGTCCGAGGCTTGATCAGAAAAGCAAGAAGTGCCCCTGACCTGCAACGATGGGACTTGTCTAGGGTCCAGTCAGTCGTGAGGAAAGAAGCACTTCTCAGGTGAAGAAGCGTATCGGGTGCTACCCGCGTGTCCGCGTCGAGGGCTGCAGTCGCGGGGTGGTCTCCCAGGCCGGGGCCGTGCTGCTGGTGGAGACGGTCCGCAGGTGCGGCCTTGACACCGCGATATCGGCGGCGCTCGCGCCGTGGCGCAAGCCGCGGGCGGTCCACGATCCAGGACAGATCCTGCTCGATGTCGCGCTCGCGGTGGCACTCGGCGGGGACTGCCTGTCCGATGTCGGGATGCTGAGGTCCGAGCCGGACGTGTTCGGGACGGTGGCCTCCGACCCCACCGTCTCCCGGCTGATCGCCACGCTCGCCAGGTCCGGCCCGAAGGCCCTTGCCGCGATCCGTTCCGCCCGGGCTGAAGTCCGCGAACGGGTGTGGCAGTTGGCCGGGACAAGAAGCTCGGCTGCAGACGGGCAGGCGACGGTGGACATCGACGGCGTGCTCGTCATCGCGCACTCGGAGAAGCAGGACGCGGCGCCGACCTGGAAGAAGTCCTTCGGGCACCATCCGCTGCTGGCGTTCGTCGACCACGGCCAGCAGGGGTCCGGGGAGCCGGTGGCCGCGTTGCTGCGGGCGGGCAACGCCGGCTCTAACACCGTTGCCGATCACATCGAGGCTGCCCGGATCGCCCTGGCCCAGCTGCCGAGACTGCTGCGGCGGGGGCGGCAGACGCTGATCCGTACCGACTCCGGCGGTGGCACCCACGAGTTCGTCAACTGGCTCTCCACACCTGGGAGGTGGCTGTCGTATTCCGTCGGGATGACGATCACCGATGCCATCCACCAGGCGGTGCTGACGGTCCCGGCATCGGTGTGGACGCCGGCCATCGAGCCGGACGGTCAGGTCCGTGACGGTGCCTGGGTCGCTGAACTTGCCGGGGACGTTCTCAAGGGAAGGCCGTCCGGGATGAGGCTGATCGTCCGCAAGGAACGGCCTCATCCAGGAGCCCAGTTGCGCTTCACTGATGTCGACGGCAACCGGCTCACCTGTTTCGCCACCAACACCGCCGAGGGTGTGATGGCCGAGCTGGAGTTGCGGCACCGCCGCCGGGCTCGCTGCGAGGACCGCATCAGGACCGCCCGCGCGACCGGTCTGCGCAACCTGCCGCTGCACGACTTCGCGCAGAACCAGCTCTGGCTGGAGATTGTCTCGCTCGCCTTGGACCTGCTCGCCTGGATGCCGATGCTCGCGCTGACCGGTGCCGCCCGCCGCTGGGAGGTCAAAAAGCTCCGTCTGCGGCTGTTCTCCACCGCCGGCCAGTTGGTCACTACCGGCCGGCGCTGCCGACTCAGGCTCGCCCACACCTGGCCCTGGACCGATGTGATCACCGACGCCCTCGACCGGCTCCAGATCCTGCCGAACCCCGGCTGACCAGCGGACCCAACCGTCCCGACGAGCCTGGACAACCCCACCGGAGCTGTGGAACCCGGAGCCCACCCGACGCTGCAGCCGGGCCGTCCGCCTGCCTGGATCCCGAAACCACCACCAGTCACACCACAAAGGGCCCGTCAGCAAGCCGCTCGGCCCGTCATGAACGATCGAGGTTAGTACAGTCGCGCCCTCCACACCGCCGCCAGGCGCCCTATCCGCAACCCAGCAGACGTTGAAAACCTGGTACAGGTAGGCGTACGTTCGAGCCTATGCCTCATTTGACCAGTTCCGGCCAGGCACCAATTTCCGATCCTGAGTAAAAGGATCATGGCCAATCAATACATAAACGCCTGTCGTAAGCAGCAGCGTCGTCGCGTTAGTGCCCTACGCCGGAATTCGAGGACCCGTAGTTGCCGCACCTCGGCGCTTGTACTCCGACACGCTGGAACACCTCCCGTACCCTGACCCCGAAGCGGACTTCCGGAAAATCCCGCCCCCTCGCCGTCTCGGTGCCGACGTTGTAGATGCCGGGGCTCTCTTACTGCGAAGTTGCAGAGACTACGAGAATCTCCGTGGGAACTGTGATGCTCGCATTTACAGAGGGCGCCGGCAGCTACATGGCTTGCCGCCTGGTACGCACCCGAGCGGCACACACTAGAGAACTTCGGCACGTAAGCTTCAGAGCCACCCCGTCCGGGCCGATGTGTCGCCAGGCCCTGGCGGAGTGCCAAACATTTCTCGGTGACTGCGCAGAGGCCCGGCACCTGCGAAAAGAGCGTGTACCTCCAATTCTAAGCGACGATTTAGCGTAGACGGTGTGTAGATAACCCTGTGGTTAGCTTGTTCGCACGAGATGACCTGGGGATTGAGAGCTATGCACTCTACGGACGCCAAAGAAATGTGTCACTCGGGTCCAAGCAGCGCTGCCGGAAGTAGCGACGGGGCTCGGAAAAAAGGGATTTCCAGAACGACGGGACAGTTGGACCCGGAATCCGCGGCATGGGTCGCCGCATTGGAGGACGGAAGCGGCCCGCAGTACGAGCAGGCCTGCGCGCGCCTGCATGCACTGCTGGTCCGGATCGCGATGGATGATGTGTTCCGCCGAGGACCCCGTTATCGGATCACGGGACCTGAACTGAACGACCTCGCCCACCAAGCAGCGGCTGACGCCTTGATGAGGATTACGCATAAGATCCACGACTTCCGGGGCGACGCCAGGTTTACCACTTGGGCCTTCCGGTTCGTGGTGCTTGAAGTTTCCAGCAAACTCGGCCGCCACTTCTGGCGCACCTCAACCGCCCGGTTTGATCTAGACGAGTGGGCGCAGCTGACAGACCACTCTGGCATCGACCCCGTCAGCCACTGGCAAGCCCAGGAACTAGTCGAGGCCGTCCGGGAGGCTGTCGAGACAGCGTTGAGCGCCCGACAGCGACAGGTCTTCACTGCCCTCGTCGTCAGGGGCGTCCCCCTAGAGACGCTGGCCGACGAGCTGAAAACGAACCGGAACGCTCTCTACAAGACCATGTTCGACGCGCGCAAGAAGCTGCGGGCCAGGCTGGTCGCCAACGGCCTGCTCAACGCCGCAGGCTGAAACAGTCCCCCGCGCGAGGAGCCTGCCTGGGCATGACTTCGTGCACTGGAACCGGCTCTGGCTCAAATTCCTCCGTGACCCAGGCACGCTAAGTGACGGCAGGTGGCCGTATCGTCGTTTTGACCTTGGGGAACTGCTTGCCGAGCATGTCGGTGAGGTGTCGAGCTGGGTACGGACCGCGTCAGCGGTGGGTTGGGCGAAGATCGTGCGGATCGTCGCGGCGACCATCTCTGCCGCTCCCTTGTTGATCACGCTGAACACGTTGCCCAGGAAGTGAACACTGCAGCGCTGGTAGGCGGCCCCGAGCATGACTTTCCGGATGGCCTTGACCAGCCCCAAGTGGTGGCCGCCGATGACGAGCCAGACCCCGGTCAGACCGCGTTCGCGCAGGTGCCGCAGGAACTCGGTCCAGAACACCTCGGTCTTGCTGTCGCCGACCATCACTCCCAGTACCTCGCGGCCGCGGTCCTCGGTGATCCCGGTGGAGATGACCACGGCCCGGGACACGATCTGGTGCTCAACCTGGGCCTTGCAGTAGGTCGCGTTCAGGTACACGTACGGGAAGCGGACGTGGTCAAGTGGCCTGCTGCGGAATGCGGTCAGCTGGCCGTCCAGGTCCTGGCAGATCCGCGAGACTTCGCTCTTGGATATCCCGCTGTCCGCGCCGAGGGCCTTGACCAGGTCGTCGACTGACCGTGTGAACACGCCGTGGACGTAGGCCTCCATGATGACGGCGTACAGGACCTGGTCGATGCGGCGGCGCTGCTCCAGTAGCGCATGGAAGAAGCTCCCCGACCGCAGCTCGGGGATCGCGACGTCCAGGTCGCCGGCCTGTGTGGTCAACGTCTTATCACGGTGGCCGTTGCGGAGAGCGGTGCGCGTCTCGGTGTGCTCGTTCCATTCCGCGCCGATCCGGGCTGCGGCTTCGGCCTCGATCAGCTCTTGGAGCATCCGCTCGGCCACACCGCGGACGAGTTCGAACCCGTCCGCCGAACGTAGTGACTCAAGCAGCCGGATTAGGTCATGCTGAGACAGGGCCGCCCCTGCACCTTCCGCGTTGAACTGCTCGTTCGCTGCGCAGAGTTGGACGGTGGCCCGCCTTGCAGCCAGGGAGCGGTTCGCGTCACCCAATGTCGTAGGCGCCGCAATGACCGCTGACCGAGCGGCGCCGGCGCTTCCACGCGGTGATCACTGGCTCGGTCAACGACCACTGCTCATCGGACAAGTCGCTTGGATACGGTTTGCGTTCACTCACCTCGTCACGGCATCACGCCAACGGGTGCAGGCCGGAAGATTCCGCGTCCATCCATACCATCAGGCGATGACAGAACCACTCAAAGGTCTTACGAACCACCCTCTCAGAGCCGTGTGCGGTGCGGTCTGAGACGAGGCTTGCGATGGTGTGGAAGTGGGCGGGCATCTGGACTCGTCTGTGGGTGAAGCGGTGAGTCGTGAAGGTCCGAACCGTGCCACACGATCGCTCAGAACCACCCATCACTGTGGTGACATTGACCGCGACGGCCGAGTCGGGATGTCGGCATACTCGGGATGGGTGCGGACGAATGCTGCCGCGAACGGACACGTAACCGTGGCGGTCTTTCCTTGCCTCCGCAGCTCGGTCAAGACGCCTCTAAGGAGTCTGGCAGCTATCCCCTTGCCCCGGTATTCCGGGAACACGGATGTCGCCATCAGTGTTACGTGGTTACCCGCTTTGCTGTAAACGAGTCCAGCGACGGTTCGACCCCCCAATGCGGCCTCGTAGATGCCAACCTCGCTGTTGTCGATGATGATGAAGTCTTCCGTATCGGGCGTGGTTATTGCCAACGAATCCACGTCTGCACCGTCTTGTCCGGCGCCGGTCAGGGTGACCATGCCCTCAGTACTGCCTGCCATGCTGCCTCCTAATCGTTCGTCTTGTCAGCGGTCGGGCACGCCCAGCCAGCCAGCCAGCCAGCCAGCCAGCCAGCTGAAGTGTTACTTCCCCTATGCGGTGCCGGTGCCGAGGTCTCAGATGGCGCCGGCCCATCGTGTCCGCGCCGAGGACATCGCCGATCAACAAGCCACAGCAGATGCGACCCGCTCCTACCTTCATGAGCGTCGATCTTTCAGGCCGTCTTACCACAACCTCTATCCGCTTGTCCTCGCCGCCCATGTGCCACGACCCTATCCGAGCAGCGTTTTGACGTGCTCCCTGGCTTAAAGTCCAGGTACAGGCGTGGGGTTGCTGACACGCTGCGAAGAGATCATGCAGAAGGGGACCTCGAAGGGGACTTGAAGGAGTTCAACGGTGAAAGCGATCACGTCCACCTCCTGGTGCACTACCCACCCAAGGTGGCCGTCTCAAAGCTGGTCAACAGCCTCAAGGGTGTGTCCGCCTGCCGGATCCGGCAGGAGTTCACCGGGCGGATCAACCGCGCCGTCATGCACGGGCACCTGTTGTCGCCCTCCTACGGCGGCGGCACAGGCAGACAGGGCCCGTCCACACCCCAAGGGCTGACAGAAGAACTCGGCTCCCGGCGCCGCGCCGGGGTAAGAGCACGACTGCCCACAGCGCTAAAGAAGAAGCCCTCAGAATAACCGGGGCTGACGGAGCACCCTCGCAGGCAACGCGGCGACGGCGCAGTATGGAGAGGCACCCCTTATGAAAGCCACCATGGACGGGCACGTGCTTGCTGAAGCACCCGACGACGAGACGATCGTGATCGAGGGGAATGTCTACTTCCCCCCGAACACAGTGATGCCGGGCCTCTTAACCGAAAGCGACACTCCGTACACGTGCCCCTGGAAGGGGCGCAGCCAGTACTTCAATGCCACGATTGGCGACAAGCGGGTGGACGACGTGGCTTGGAGCTATCCCGAACTTCATGCCAGTGCGATAGAGGTCGTAGGACGAGACTTTTCTGGCTATGTGGCCTTCAGTCCCGGCGTGGCCGTCAGTAGCGGCTGATCAGCAGCGGGAGCGGTGCAGCTGCTTCTGTGCTCCAGCCTTTCCGGGGAGCCCGGGCTGTGTGAGGTCTCAGGTGATGCTTGACCGTTTGTGCTCTGGACATAGTTGACACGTTCGGCTGAACGTCCGCCATCTCCCGACCTCCGATGCTGCAGGGCTGCTTCCGTCGGTGACGTGGAGGTTCAGCAGTTGGCCGAGTACCGGAACCGGGCTGTTCGCGAGGTGCTCGGTGGGTTCCCGATCGGTGACGTCGCGGCCCGGTACGGCACCTCGCGTCAGACGCCCGGTCTGCTGGATCGCTCCCGGCGCCCGTGGAACAGTCCCACGCGCCTGTCTGCGGATGTTGAAGCCGAGATCTGTGAACTGCGTCGCCGGTATCCCCGCTGGGGCGCCCGCCGGATCTCCCACGAACTGACCGCCCGCGGACTGGAGGCGGCGCCTTCGCGGGCCACGGTCCATCGTGTGCTGTCCCGCAACGGCCTGGTCCGCACCCAGGAACAGCAGAACCCGCGCAAGTACGCCGGTGGCAGCGCGAATCGCCCATGCACCCGTGGCAGATGGACCTGCTCGGCGGGGAGCCGTTGGGCGACGGGCGGGAGTGCAAGATGGTCACCGGCATCGACGACCACTCCCGGTTCGTCGTGATCGCCGTGGGTATTCAGCACCCACTGGCGGGACCAGTCGTACACCGGGTCGCCTTCCCCGCGGATCTCGGCTGTTCCCTTGCAGCGGTATCCCCGCAGGAGCAGGAAGCCGATCACGTTGACCTGAACCCGCGGATTGTGCCGCAGGTTCTCACCGTATTGGGCAGGCCATGTTCATGAATACCAGGTGATCGTCGTCGTCGTAGACGCGCACGGACCCCTTCGGGGAGAGGTTCGGAGAGCCGTCCTCGCAGACCGTCGCAACGAACGCCAGCTCGGCGCTGGTGACGATCTGCCGCATGTCCTCGGTGATTATTCCCGTCGCTCCTCAACCTTTCCTGCCGCGTCTGCGTGCCCCGCCCTCCTGGCCAGTCACAACGCGGCCCTTTTCGAGTGCGCGGCACAGCGGGCCGATGGCCTGGTCCGCCGAAGCTCCGGCCGCTCCCTCTGCACCGTTGCGCGGGCTTCCCGATCGCGTTGGACGCCCGTTGTCCGTCGACACCCCGGTCTATGATCGCATCCGCGCGGACGGCCCTTCCGGGGACCGTGCCCCGGAGCCCGGAGCCCGACCTGCGGTCGGCGCCCTCCGCCCCCCGGTGGTGCCCCGTGAACCGGCCCGACCGCCTGATGCGCCCTCGCCCGGTGGGCACGCCTGGGCACGCGGCCGTGCCGTGTGCGGCAGGTGCCGTGAGTCGGTGTCAGGGTCGGGCGACGCCCCGTCGTCGGTATGCTCGGGTGAGCACGATCTTCTTGCCACCGGCCTGCCCGGCGGACACCCGGGCGAAAGCGGCCGGCCCATCACTCAACGGGAGCGCTTCTACGTTCTGCTTCAGCTTCCCTTCCACAACCGCCTCCGCCAGATGGGCAAGCTGAGCAGCATCAGGCCGGAGGTAGAGATCCGTACTGGTGACACCACGCTCTCCCGCTGGCGCGTCCGAGGTCAACCACACCAGACGCCCACCGTCCCGCACCAGCGACAGCGCGGCCTGCGCGGTACCACCAGCAGCGATCAGCGCACCATCGAACCCACCGCGAACCCGAACCACCCAATCCGGGTCGTGGTAGTCGACAACCTCCAACGCACCCAAACCACGCAGGCGCTCAGCAGCCGAAGCGGACGCCGTCACCGTCACCTCGATCCCCCGAGCAGCAGCAATCTGCAACACCAGCACACCGGTCGCCCCACCACCATTGGTGATCAGAAGCCGCTACCCCGGCCGAGCCCCAGCGCCTCCAGCGACTGGTACGCCGTGAGCCCGGCAACAGGCAGCGCCCCCGCCTGCACCGAATCCAGCCCCGCCGGGAGATCCCAGCACTGGCTGCAGTGATCAGCACCCGCTCAGCCCAGAAGCCACTGCCACCGGGCAACGGGGCCTCATGCACAAGCACCCGGTCACCGACAGGGAAGCCCTCGACGTCAGGACCCACGGCCACAACCCGGCCCACGCCCTCTACACCCAGCGCCGCCGGCGAACGCAGCCCACTTTCCAGCCCACACCGTTCAGCAACTAATCCGACGGACCGACACCGCCCGTCTCCACCTCCAGCAGAAGCTGACCAGCACCAGGCGCCGGCGGCTCAGGCACCTCCAGCAGGACGACGTCCGCATCGGGTCCGGACACTCCGCTTGCGTTCAGGGTTGTCCATACCTTTCTTCCTGGGTTCGTTCCGGTCATTCGTAAGATCGGGAAACCCAGGGGTCCTGGGTGTGGCTGTTCATGGTTTGCCGCTGTTGTGGCTCAGGGGGATTGGCCGCCCGGGACCCCGCGACGACTCGGCCACTCATTGGGATACGCGAACTGCATCGCTTCGTATGGACACGTCGGCGAGGTCGTCTGCTGGGATCGGTGACGGAACGACTTCGGAGGTGGACGTGCCCGAACTGTGGGCCGGAACGGATGCGGGCAAGGCCGAGCATCACTGCACGGTGATCGACCAGGACGCCACGATGTTCCTCACCCGCCGGGTCCCCAACAACGAGGCCGACTTGCTGGAACTCCTCGCGGTTGTCCTGGAGTTGGCAGAGGGCGAGCCCGTCACCTGGGCGGTCGACCTGAACGCCGGCGATGCCGCACTGTGGATCGCTCTGCTGGTCAAGCACGATCAGCGACTGCTCTACATCCCCGGCCGCACGATCCACCACGCCTCCGCTGCCTACCGAGGCAGTGGCAAGACGGACGCGAAGGACGCCTTCGTCATCGCCGACACCGCCCGCATGCGCCGCGACCTGCAGCCGCTTCAGGCCACCAGCGAGATCGCGGTCGACCTGAAGATCCTCACCGCCCGGCGCATGGACCTGTCCGCAGACCGCACCCGAGCGATCAACCGGCTCCGTGCCCAGCTGCTGGAGTACTTCCCCGCGCTGGAACGGGCCTTCGACTACAGCACCTCCAAGACCGCGCTCATCCTGCTCACGAAGTATCAGACCCCCGCCGCCCTGCGACGGGTCGGCCGGGCCCGGCTGGCGACCTGGCTGAAGAACCACGGCGTCCGCACCATCACCACTGCCAAGAACGCCGCAGACGCGGCGGTGACGGCGGGCGAGGCCCAGCACACGGTGGTGCCTGGGGAGAAGAGCGCCGCGAAGATGGCCCACACCCTCGCGCGGGAGGTGATGGCCCTCGACCTGGAGATCGCTGAACTCGAAGCCCAGATCGAGGGCCGGTTTCGCGAACATCCCGACGCCGAAGTGATCACGTCCATGCCCAGCATCGGCGACATGCTCGGCGCCGAGTTCATCGCCGCCACCGGCGGAAACATTGCCGCCTTCGGCAGCCCCAACCGCCTGGCCGGCGTCGCCGGACTCGCCCCCGTCCCCCGAGACAGCGGCAAAGTCTCCGGCAACCTCCGCAGGCCCTACCGCTACAGTCGAAGACTCCTGCGCATGTTCTACCTGTCCGCCCAGGTCGCAGCTCTCCACTGCCCCGAGTCCAAGCGGTTCTACCAGCGAAAACGAGCCGAGGGAAAGAACCACAAGCAGGCCGTCCTCGCCCTGGCCAGACGCCGCCTGAACGTGCTCTGGGCGCTCATCCGCGACCACCGCACGTTCGAAGCAACCCCTGCTGCCGCAGCGGCCTGACCCGCTCACGAAGCGTCACCCAACCCGTTTGACAACGTCATTGGGAATCCCCCTGCACTCTTCACTCGATCCGGCCGACGGTAGGTACAGGCTGGCCGCCATATCTTCACTCTGGGGGGTTTCGGCGCTCAACTGGGCGTACCGACCGAGCTGGCGGAGGGGAGTTCGATGTCGGTCTGGTTGACGTTGTTGAGGAAGTTGGTCAGCAGGGCCTGCACCGCCACCGTGACGATCGCCAGGATCTGCGGGTCGGTGTAACCGGCGCCTCGCACAGCCGCGAGGTCCGCGTCGCTGACTCGCCCGCGGCTCTCGACCACCTGCTGCACGAAGCGAGCGACCGCGGCACGCTTGGGGTCGACCGAACTCCCGGCACGAGCCAGCTCGATGTCGTCACTCGACATTCCGCTGACTTCGGACGATACGTACGTGTGAATCGCCAGGCAGTAAGCGCAACCGTTGGCCTGCGAGACCGCGAGCGCGATGGTGTGCCGCGTCTTCGCGTCCAGAACGCGACTCATGGTGCCCTGCAGCGTCGTGACGGCTTCAAGAACGGTCGGGTTCGACGCGAGGGTCTTGAACATGTTCGGGACGAAGCCGAGCTGTGCGCCAATGTTGTCGAGGATGCTCTGCGCGCCCGCGGGGACATCTTCGGGAGCGGGAGCGTTCAGTCGTGACATAGCGAATCAGCCTCCGGTAGGTGTGCGAGTAGTCGGCGAGCTCAGGTCAAGCCGAGCATTTTTGGGCTTGGAAGCCCACTTCTCAGAGTGAACACCACCAGGATTGGGCTGTCAAGCCCACCCTGCGGTATCGTGTGACGTATGGAAGCCACGACGGAAACACGGGTGCCTCACAAGCTCACGGACAAGGGCCAGGCGACGCGTGCCCGGATCCTGAGGCATGCCGCGGAACTCATCTACACGAAGGGTGTCCACGCGACGAACAACGAGCAGCTCCGTCGCGCAGCCGGCGTCAGCGGGTCGCAGCTCAACCACTACTTCCCGACCAAGGAGAGTCTCGTCCTGGCAGTCATTGCATGGCAGGCCGATCGCGTCCTCACGTTCCACCGCGACGAGCGATTCGCCTCCTTCGACGATCTCGACGCGTTTCGGGAGTGGGCGGATTTCTACGTCGGCTATGAGCGGGCCTACCAGGAAGGCTGCAGTCTCGGCTCCCTCGCGAGCGAGATCATCAAGACCGACCTTGACGTTCACGATGAGCTCGCGAGCGCGTTCGATCGGTGGCGGGACATCTTCCGCGACGGGCTCCAGCACATGCAACGACTCGGCTGCATCAGCACTGACGCGGATCCGACGCAGCTGGCCAATCTGCTTCTCTCCGCATTCCAAGGCGGCAGCCTCCTCGCTCAGGTCGCCCGGGACATCACCCCGCTGAAGGACGCGTTGCAGGCAGCCATCGATTACGTGCAGACCTTCGTGAGGTCTCCGGAAACCGACGTACTGCAGGTTCGCTAGCCGCCGACGGTCTGAGACTGCCCATCGAACGTGAGAAGCGTCGTATCCTCGACGGCGGCCCTAGCCGGCAGTCGAGCATCCGACTCATGAGGCGGGCGCGCGAGACCGTCATGACGCGTGCAGCTCTCCACGGTTGTGCGGCTTGCCGAGCTCGTCCAGAAACGTCGCGGCCACATCCGTGGCAACGTGCTCGGCGACAGGGTCCGCTGCTGAGCGCCGAGTTCCTCGCGGCCACCGCCAGCGACATGAGCCGCTACGGCACCGCCGACCGGCTGGCCAGCCTCGCCGGAGTCGCTCCACGGGACTCGGGCACCATCAGCGATAACCTGCACCGGCCCAGGCGCTTCCATCGCGGCCTGCAACGTGTCTTTTACATCTCTGCGCTCATCAGCATCCGCAGCTGCGAGGACTCGCGCCGTTTCTACGAAGGCAAGCGCACTGAAGGCGAGCGGCATACCCAGGCAGTTCTCGCCCTGGCCCGTCGTCGCGTGAATGTCCTGTGGGCCCTCATCCGTGACGGACAGCGCTACCAAGCCAACCTCCCCGTCACCGCGATGGCTTGACAACATCTGTGAGTCTCTACCTGACTGGTCCAGGACTGGCTGGCAGGATTGACATCGGTCGCCTCGTCGCTGTCGTGACTCGTGACAACAATGGCCCCGTAGGTGCCTTGCCAATGAACTGTCCGACAGCGGCGGACGGCCGGCGTCGACCCGGCCCACCTCGGGGGCCTGATAAGAAGCCTGCCCGGCCCTCGAGGGGCCGTGGCCCATCACAGTTCTCCCTCGAAGTGACCGCTCCCGGCACGGCGCCGGTCCGCAGCAACCGCGACTACCGTCTCACGGAGAGGAATCCCGATAGTGTGAACACCAAGCAGCACCTCGCGTCCGCCCGTCCTCCAAGCGCGCGGCCCCACTGGTAGACCGCCTTGTCACTCACCCGTAACTCCCGGGCGATGCACGGGACTTCCACGCCCTCCTCAAAGAGGTCAACGGCCCGCATCCGTACCTCTTCCCGACGCCTGCGCTGGTCGGCGGTTAGCCCGCCCTCGTCCGGATACCGCATGCCTCCGGCGTACCAGCCAGGACGGACCCACGTCACCGTTCCCGACATACGTCCAAACCCCGAAATGCCGAAATCAGTAACTGCTTCAACGGCCGTCCGTTTGAAGCGACTTGTACAACGTGATGCTTTCCTCCGGCGCTGGGTGCTCCGTGGAGGACGGTGTGGACGCCTTCAGTGTTAGCGCGCCTTCTCGTACATTGGCGCCCCTATACGATGGCGCGAGGCAGTCAGGTGTACCGCCCCTTCGGGAGCCGGTCGACCTCATCCGTTGATCCGGCCTTGCTGTGAGCAGCTGCGCAGCCGGTTCGCAGGTGTCATGTTGTGAGAGCTTGGTCGGGTGCCTCGGGTCTGTCCGGTCTGGCCTGTTCCGCGGCGAAGGCGGCAACGAGCCTGTTCCAGCTGTACCTGCCGGGGCCGACCTCTGAGATGAGGTGTGCGTGGATCAGCCGCGGTAGCGTTTGGCGGACCCGTTGTTCGGGCTGTGCGGCTGTGTTTGCGGCGTCGGACGCAGCGAACATGGCGCCGGGCCAGGCGCTCAGGGCGCGGAAGAGGGATGCTGCTTCTGGGTCGAGCCGGCGGTACGAGCGGGCTATGGAGGCGCGGACGTCGAGCACGGGGTCCTCTTCGCTGGCGAAAGCGTCCAGGACGTCGTGCTCGGACGGCGCGTACTCGTCGGCCAGGCTCGCCAAATGCATCTGCGGGCGGTAGGCCGCGCGGGCTGCGATGTTGGCCAGCGCCAGGGGGAGGCATCCGGCGAACCGGATGATGCGATCGACGGCCTCGGGTTCAGCCGCCGTCCGCGATGCTCCCAGACGGCGGGCGAGGAAGCTGCGCGCGTCGGCCTGGCACAGCGGAAGCAGCGTCAAAGGCAGCGCCTGGTAAGCGGCTACCAGTGCGTGCAGCTGCATACGGCTGGTGATGAGGGCCATGGAACCCGGGCTCCCCGGGAGGAGGTCCTTGACCTGGTCCGTACTCGCGGCGTTGTCGAGTACGACGAGCATACGGCGCTTGGCCAGCAGGCCTCGGAACATCAGGCCTCGGGCCTGCGTGGTCTCGGGCAAGGCCTCGGGCCGCACCCCGAGAGACTGCAGGAAGTCTGAGAGGACCTCCGCCGGGTCCCTCGGTTCGGCGCCCGGCCCCGCACCGTGCAAGTCTGCAAAGAGCTGCCCGTCGGGAAAGCGCCCCGCCAGGCGGTGGCCGGTGGCAGTCGCAAAGGCCGTCTTGCCGACACCCGCCATGCCGCCGACCACGCAGATGGCCACCGAGGACGACGCGTCAGCGTCGTCCGCCAAACGCTCCACCTGCTCCTGCTCCTTCTCGCGCCCCACAAGACTCGGCAAGGCGGCCGGCAACTGCGCCGGCGCCTGAGCCGAGCCGGGGTGCTGCCCCGCGACGGTACGGCTGGTGCTGTGTGGAAGCTGGAGTCGCCCGGAGAGGATGCGTTCGTGGACTTGCTGCAGTTCCGGCGAGGGATTGACGCCAAGACGCTGACGCAGCAGGTGGCTGGTCGTGTGGTAGATCGTCAGCGCCTCGGACTGCCTGCCCGCGCCGTACAGGGCGGTCATGAGGAGCCCGCAGACACGCTCACGCAGCGGATGCTCCACAAGGAGGGCAGACAGTTCGGCGGCGGCCTCGGCGTAGCGGCCCCTGTCCACCTCGCACGCCAGATGTTCCTCGATGCAAGCAAGGCGGAGCTCACCAAGGACACTGCGCTGCATGCTGGCATACGGTCCCGGAACACCGGCAAGGGCGACACCGTTCCACATGCCCAGACTCTCGGACAAAAGATCCGCCGCCAGCGTGAGATCTCCGCTGCTGCGGGCCTCTCGCGCCTTGGCCGCCGTCCGCTTGAAGCGATTCAGGTCCAAGTCGTCGGGCCTGATGTGGAGCAGATAGCCCCCGTCGACGAGCCGGACGTAGCTGTCACTCTGCTCCCCCAGGGCCTGCCTGAGGCGGTAGACGTACGTGCGCACCGAACCGACGGCCGAGGGAGGGGCTTCATCCCCCCACACATCGTCCACCAGCGTCGAAAGGCTGACTGGCCTGCCTGCTCTGAGCAAGAGCGAAGCAAGGACCGCGCACTGCCTCGGCTGGCCGGCCGCCTCCTCCACTCCTTCCTTGTGCAGTCGAACCGGGCCGAGGACTGAGAACTGGATGCCTGCGCGCATGGCTCCTACCGCCCTGAGGCCTTGTGAGAGTGGGCTGCCTGACTGTCCGTGGGGGACTACCTACCCCAAATGTACCTCAGGTCGTTCTAATTTTCCGGACTAAATGGTCCCTTCCTGGCCGGAGGCACCCGCTCCTTGCGGGAACTTCAACGCCTCTGGTTTTGGAGCCGCCGCTCTGGAACAGCTCGGGGCACCCGGATCTGACTCTGAAGTTCGCCAGCTCGGACCAGGTACAGCTCACCTGCCGGGCCCGTAACTCGATATAGGCAGACCCGGAAGGCGGGCCAGAACCCGAGGGGCGCGGCCGGATCGTCGTATCCGCACCGAGGCCGGTATGCGGAGGCTGTGTGACCAGGGCTTTTTAGTGGCGAGCTCGCTTGCCATAGCCGGCGCCAAAGGCCCTTGTTCGCTTGAGTCGGTTGAACCAGCGTTCGACGACGTCGCATCGTCGGCAGATCGCTCGATTGAGGCGGCAGGGACCCTCGCCGCTTCGGATGCGTCCGTCGATCTGATCGATCCGCTCGCCTACGGCAGCATCGATGCCACACCTGCACCCGATAGGCGGACCTTCACGCACGTAGCCCTTTCCAGACCACATAGTCCAGTTATGGAGGCCAGTCAGGTCTGCTCCGGGTGACGGGCACGTCAGCCATGTCAGGCTTGAACTAGGTCCAGCCGTTCACGTTGCTCGCAGTGAGACCGAGTGCCAGCGGCCGACCCGGTCCGTCGCAGGCGATCGAATCTTCGTGGTCAACCCTTTGCGGGACCAGCCGATCGCCTCGCCCGACCAGAGTGCCTGGTGGCGGGCCGCTGGACCGTCCGATGGCGCCGAGGGTGCGGTTCGGTGGCTACCGGACAGTGTCGTTCGACGGCGGCAGCTCGCTGCGGGTACCGGACTCGCCGCGTAACCGGGCCTGGCTGGGACGGACGGCGCATCACGGCTATCCCACCCTGGAGTTGATGACGCTGGTCGAAACCGGGACCAGGTCTTTGATCGGCGCCGTGTTCGTCCCCACCGACGAGGGCTAGTCCAGTTATGCCTGCCGTCTGCTGCACCTGCTGAGTTCGGACATGCTGGTGCTGTGGGACAAGGGGTTCGACGGCAAAGCCTTCCTCACGGCGGTGACCGCGACCGGCGCGCAGGTACTGGGCCGGCTCCGCAACAACCGCCGCACCCCGGTCCTGACCCGCCTTGCCGACGGCTCCTACCTGTCGGTGATCGGCACCGTGAAGGTCCGCGTCATCGACGCCGAGATCACGGTGACCTGCGACGACGGCACCGTGTTCACAGGCTCCTACCGCTTGGTCACCACCCTGACCGACGCCCGCCGCCACCCCGCTACCGCCCTCACCGGCCTCTACCACGAGCGCTGGGAACACGAGAGCGCGTACTACGCGCTCCGCTACACGATCCTGCACGGACACGTGATGCGCTCGAACGATCGGGCCGGACTTGACCAGGAGATGTGGGCGCTGCTGTCGCTCTACCAGGCGTTGCGGGCGGTGATGGCGGAGGCCGCCGAGTCCGTACCCGGCACCGACCCGAACCGCTGCTGCTTCACCGTGGCCCTCCAGACCGCCCGCGACCAGGTCGTCCCGGCCGCCGGCATCGTCCTAGACGAGGCCGGCGGCCTCGGGCTGAT
Source organism: Streptomyces sp. HUAS TT11 (assembly GCF_051553595.1). NCBI lineage: Bacteria > Bacillati > Actinomycetota > Actinomycetes > Kitasatosporales > Streptomycetaceae > Streptomyces > Streptomyces sp. HUAS TT11. Next base: position 9,107,363 of record NZ_CP196184.1, on the reverse strand, counting down.
CGGCCGACGGCTCCTGCCGTCCCGTCGGCGTCGGGTCAGCACCCGCAAGGTCAAGTCCCAGATGTCCCGCTACAGCGAGCGACGCGACGACGGCCGCCCCGACCGCAGCCGCACCGTCACCCAGCTTGCCGTCACCGTCGTCGAACCCGGACCCGAACAACCGCCGCTGCCCGCTCTCTCGCGCGACGATCGCAACGCCGTCCCTTCCCAGCGCCGTCGGCACCGCATCCTCGCCCTGCTCCAGGACGGCCCGACCCGCCTGTGGCGAGTTGCGGAGATCGCCGCCCGCTTCGGCGACATCCGGCTGGACACCATGTATCGGCAACGCTCCCGATGGGCCGACAGCGGACTCATCCACAAGATCGGCCCCGGTCTCTACGCAACCACGACCTGGACACCAACCGCCTTGCAAACAAGGGTAGATTACTAACTTCCCGGCCTTGGATCTTGACCCCGAATCTTGGACACGGGCGATGCGGCTGGTATCAGCGTAGTTGGTGCTGTTCGGGATGCGGTTTCGTAGGCGATCGGGCTGCGGTGTCCGAGGCTGGGGTGACAGCGTCGGCGGTTGTAGCGGTGCAGCCAGCGGAACGTGTCAAGGTGGCCTCGCGCTCGCTGGACCAGGTCTTGCGTCCCACAGCGTGAACGCCGGGGCTTTCTGCAAGGGAACCGGTAAAATCAACAGACTCTACGGACACGGAGTAGCACCCCTAACGCGTGCTCGCGCCAGCCTTCGACGGCGTATTCCCGGCGGGTGCCGCATACGTCTTGACGTGGGCGATGGCCATGTCGAGGGCGATACGCATTGGCTCGACGTCCTGTGCTGTCTGGGCAAGGAGATACCCACCTTGCAGTGCGGCCATCAGGCCGGTGGCGAGTCTGCTCACGTCGACGTCTGCGCGGAGGACCGCGGAGTCTCTCATTCTTGAAAGCCCTGCCTCGAGGAGGCCTTCCCAGTCAGCGAAGTGTCGAGCTATCGTCTTCCGCGTCTCTTCGTCCTGATCGGCCAGCTCGCTTGCCAGGGAGCCGAGCGGGCAGCCGTAGGCCCCATTGCGTAGGGCGTTGCGCTCGACCAGTGCGTCACGCCAGCGCTCTAGTCCACGGAAGGAGTTGAGTCGTTGCAAGTGCCGGTGCTGGCGATCGAGCACTTCCGCGGCCCGGAATGCGACAACGTCCCGCATCAACGCGTTCTTGTCCGGATAGTGGCGGTACAGCTGTGACTTGCTCGTTCCGCTCGCCGCCCTGACATCGTCGAGGGTCGTGTGAGCGACACCTTTGACGTGCATCATGTCCGCGGCAGCTCTCAGGATGCGTTCTCGAGTCGCCCGCCCTCGCTCGGTCAGCCGAGGATCGTCGTTATCGCGCACCTGTCCCACCACGTTGACCAGGTTACTCTTGCGGAGGCTGGCAGGGTCGATACTGGACCTCAGAGTCCAGTGCCAATAGGTAAATCCGCTGGCGGGCTAGGCGGCGGACGCAGTTCGCAGCAGGTAGCACTTGACTCCGGTACTCGGTGCACTTGGTCAGCAGCAGGCGTCGAGCGCGCCATGCGGTGGTACAAGACAACATGAGCAGAGAGTTATGGCCTACGTGGCGCCCGCGGCCCGCCCTGCTCGTGGATTGCCTGCGGCCGCCGCTCCTCCACGGAGCTGGCCGTGCGCGCCAGACGGCGCCTTATAGGCCGCTGTAGGAGATATTCGGGGCTCCCCAATCCCTGACTCCCCGTGCCACGCTCGAGTGCAACCTCTCTATGACGGCCTGGTCAGGACCTGACAACGTTCGCTCAAGAGCTCCACGGTCGGTCTCCGAACGGCCCCGCCCGCACCGCACTCATCCGCCTCGTCGGCGCAATCCTGGCCGAACAGAACGACGAGTGAACAAAGGCCTCGCTACATACGGGCTTGCGGGCCAAGGCCCGACTCTGCCCGATCGAATCAGAAGCCGGCGACCCCGCCCTCCCGACCGAATTCACGGCATAGCCTCAAAACCGAGATCACCGATTGGCCATCGATACAGCACACCAGCGCACGTGACCTCGGTGGCCGTCGATCCGGGGAACGTTTTTGGGCCTCGGCGACTCCCACTGGCGCAGGGAGAGAGCCGCCGGCTGCTTATGGGGGCTCCTGCGCGCTGTGTCGAGCAGGAGCCCCGCGGTTGTGAGGCTAACAAGATGCAGCGGAGGATGTTGACGGCGGTACAAAATCTCCATGGTGCCAGCTCGGAGCTGGGGTGTCTCGGGCACCCAAGGAGATCGCCCCCTCGCCGAGAACCAGATCGTCGCCCTGTGGCGGCTTGATGTCTCCCTGCAAGAGAAGATGTTCTGCAAGATGCTCTACGAGTCCGCTGCCCGGGCCGGATGAGGTGTTGTGCCTGAACGTCGAGGATCTGTACCCGCAGGACAAGCGCGGGAAGATCACCGCGAAAGGCTGGGCGATGATCCACTGACGGTCCGGCACAGCCCAACTCCTGCCCCGCTTGATCGGCCGCCGTACCTGCGGCCCGCTGTTCCTCACCAGCCGCAGGGCACCGGCCGGGACTCCGACGCTGGACGTGTGCCGGCGGCCGAGCGGGCCCGGCTGTCCTACCGTCGAGCCGAGGAGATCCTCGAGGAGAACACCCGGCTGCTGCGCAATCCGCTTGCCTCCCCGGACCACGTGGAGGACCTGGACGGCTGGACACTACACCGGCTCCGCCACAGCGCCCTGACCCACGACGCCGGGGACGGCACCTCCATCCCCATGCTGCTCGCGCGCTCCCGGCACGCTTTCGTCCGTTCCCTGGAGCGGTACGCGCGTCCAGGCGTTGACGCGGTGGTCCAGCACGTCGCCGAGCGCGACCCTGCGGCCTGCCGCCGAGGCTGAACAGCGCCCTCCAGGAGGGCTCATTTGGTCATGGCAGGGCTGGGACCGATAGTGTGTAAAGAACGCGTCAAGAGACGCAGGGTGTGCCGGGAAGTCTGGTCGGCGTCAAGGGGCCCATGTGCCCACACGTCGATGCCTCGGAGGTCTCCGATGCCTGCCCCCGCGTGAGCGTTCCGTCTTCCTCGCTCTACTGCCCTGGCCGGAGCGCGTGAAGGTGGCCCGGGCTCTGCGCACGGAGAGGGTCGGCGGGCTGGCGCTGCTGGCGGCGGCGGTGTGGCGCTGGTGTGGGCGAACGCCCCGTTCGGTGGAGCATACGAGCAGATGCGCGACTTCCACTTCGGGATACCCGCGCTCGGTTTGGACCTGTCGGTGGGGCACTGGACCGCGGACGGGCTGCTGACTGTCTTCTTCCTGGTCGCCGGGATCGAGCTGAAACGCGAACTGGCGGTCGGCGAGCTGCGGACCCCCGCCACCGCAGCGCTGCCAGTGATCGCCGCGGTGTGCAGGATGGCCTTGCCAGCCGCCCTCTACCTGGCCACTACCAGTATCGGCGGCGGCTCCCGGACGGGGTGGGCGGTGCCGATGGCCACCGACATTGCCTTCGCGCTCGCCGTTCTCGCAGTGCTGTCCACCCACCTGCCCTCCGCCCTGCGGACCTTCCTGCTGACCCTGGCCGTGGTCGACGACCTCGGCGCGATCCTGGTGATCGCCGTGTTCTTCACCGCCGACCTGAACCCACTGGCGCTTGGCGGAGCGCTGGCCGGGCTAGGGGGGCTAGGGGTCTTCTACCTGCTCCAAAGGTTCAGGGTGCGCGGCTGGTGGTGGTACGTGCCGCTCGGGGTGGCGATCTGGGCCCTGATGTACCACGGGGGGCGCACGCCACGGTGGCCGGTGTGGCGATGGGACTGATCCTGCGCACCACCCGCGTCCGGGGAGAGAAGGCGTCGCCCGGGGAGCGCACGGAGCATATGCTGCGGCCGGTCTCCGCCGGCGTGGCCGGTTCCCTGTTCGCCTTGTTCGCCGCCCGGGTGAGTATCTCGGCCGTCTCGCTGGGTGAGGTTTTCACCCGCCCCGAGCCGCTGGGCGTGGTGCTCGGCCTGGTCGTGGGCAAGACGGTGGGGATCTTCGTTGGCACCTATCTGGCGGCCCGGTTCACCCGCGCCCGGCTGAACCTAGACCTGGCCTGGGCGGACGTGCTCGCCCTGGCGACGCTGGCCGGGATCGGCTTCACCGTCGCCCTCCTGATCGGCGAGCTTGCCTTCCCCGACCCGGCCGACGCCGAGCACATCAAGGCCGCCGTCCTGCTCGGCTCACTCATCGCCGCCGCGGCGGCCGCGCTACTGATCAAGCGCCGCAACGGGATCTACCGCCGCCTGTGGGAGGCGGAGACACGAGATGACGACGCCGGCGGCGGAGACTGAGGGTAAGGCGATGCGTGCACGGGATCTCGCCGAGCCCTATCCCTTCGTGACCACGGACGACGACGGCGACAAGCCAAAGGCTTCGCTACCGCCTGGGCACGCCTCATCGGGGCGCTCCCCACCCACCCGGCCTGGTGTACTAGACAGCCGACCGCCCCTGATCCTTCCAAGCCCGCCCAACCGATGAGGAACCTCATGCCCGAACGACGCATCGGCACCGTGCTCACAGCAGCCGGAACCGCTATGTACGTCCTGCGGGCCCCGGCTTTCCCGTCCTTGTCACCGGCCTTGCCGCTGTGACGACCGGCCTGGCCATGGCTGCCGTCGGCCGTCACAGCTGACCTCACCCCGCCCTGCCCCGCCCCCCGACGGCAGGGGCCCCTGCACCCGTGATCTGGCACTTCACCGGCCTAGTCGTCTTCTCCCCCACTCTGCATCCGGCCGGGCTGGCCATGCCGACCGGCCGGATACCGCAACGCCTGCACGCCCACCTGGCGCCGGCGCCCCCGCGTGGCTGGGCCCTGCTCTGCCTGTGGGCCGCAGCCCCGCTCAACACGGTCCCGCGCCTTGCCGACGCCCCACCCGCGATCACCCTGGCAGCAACTGTCGTCGCTGGCGTGATAGCAGTTGCCGGATGCACTCTGGCGGCTGGCGCGATCCTTCGGTCTCGAAAGCGGCGTCGTGACGGATATGCGCTGCCGGTGGGCTCCGTCTGGTGGGTCACCGCCTGGTGGATGCTGCTGGCCCTCGCTCTGTGGCTCCTGGGCAAGGCCCTGGGCCAGCCCGCCTCCCTCGCGGCGTGCGCGGCCTCCATCGCATTGGTGGTCGCCGTCGGCGAGGTCGGCGAAGGACTGCGCCGACGCCTGAGAGCCCGTGGGCGCAGCCCCCGGCCCGGAAGCCCTACTGCGGCTCCAAGGCACAGTCAGGCGGAAACTCGCGCCCTCTCGCCTTCAGGGGTGCGAGGGTGGCTGTGGTCGAACCGTAAAGGAGACGCCAGCAGCAGAAAGTCTCTCGTGGCCCCCAAGGCCGCACGCTCCGGTGCTCAGGTCGTAAAGTCGACGTGCGTTGAGGCATCCGCGGCGATCCGCTCGCCGGGCGGTTCCTGTCCTGGCGGCCTTGCCCTTTGGCGATATCCGTCAGAACGACGCATCGGACCTGAGAGTCACGTCCTCCGCCACCGCGTGGCCCGCGGCCCATCCTCGACGACCACCCCGAGCTCCCGCAGTACGTCCCTGAGAGTGTCTGCCTCGGCGTATCTCCGCTCCTGCCTCAACTGTCGACGTCTTTCCAACAGCCTGCCAATTTCTGGGTCGTTGCCGCGCGGCCTGCCGTCGAGCAGGAAGGTGTCGAAGAGCCTTTCGACGCTTTCGATGAGCCCCTGCGCCGCGGGACCAGGCACCTCTTTGCTGCGGTTCTGGGCCCGGATGAAGCCGAATAGGGCTGCGAGCGCGCCCGGGGTATCGAAATCGTCGTGGAGCCTGCCGTAGAAGCGGTTCTTGGCCTCTTCTGCCAGTGTGGCGCTCATCCGGCTGTCTCTCCGGCATGGGTCGACGGTGCGGTAGAAGTTTTCAGCCCGCCGGCGAGCGCCATGGGCGTTGCTGAGCGTCGTATCGCTGAGCTCCATCGGTGACCGGTAGTGCTGGCTTAGGAATGCATACCGCAAAGTGCGGTAACTGTTGTCCCTGAGTGCTTCCTGGACGGACAGGCTGTTGCCGGTGCTCTTCGACATCTTCTCCCCGCCGGTGCTGAGCAGACCGGTGTGCATCCAGTATCGAGCCAGGGGCGCCTTCCCAAAAGCTGCCTCCATCTGCGCGATCTCGGCTTCGTGGTGGGGAAACATCAGGTCCGCTACGCCACCGTGGATGTCGTACTGGGGGCCGAAAAGCGCTTCCGTGATCGCAGTGTCCTCGATGTGCCAGCCGGGGCGCCCCTGGCCGAGGGGGGTGGTCCAGAACGGCTCACCCGGCTTTCGGGCCTTCCACAGGGCAAAGTCCCCCGGGTTTCGTTTGCCGACGGCCTCGTCGATCCGCGATACGGAATCGTCTCCTCGTGCGGTCTTCCGCCCGGAAAGCTTCCCGTAGGCGGGGAATGTGGCCAGGTCGAAGTACCAGCTACCGTCAACTTGGTACGCGTGGCCACGCCGGATCAGCTCCTGCACCTGGGCCACGATGCCGTCGATATGGTCGTGCGCGCGTGCGTACGTGTCGACGCTGTCGTTATGCAGCGCGGTCATGTCGGCAAGGTAGCGCGCCTCGAACTCTGCAGCCAGCTCGTACGGCTGGGTTCCGATCTTGCCAGCACGACGGATAATTTTGTCGTCGACGTCGGTCATGTTCTGGGCGTAAGTGACGGAGTAACCGGCCCTGCGGAAGCAGCGCGCAACGAAGTCGAACTGCGTGTACGTCTTGGCGTGTCCGACGTGGGTTGGGCCGTAGACGGTCGGCCCGCAGACGAACATCTTCACAGCCCCGTCCCTCATCGGAGCGAACTCTTCCTTCTGTCTTGTCAACGTGTTGTAGATCTTGATGGCCATAAGCCGACCTCTCAGGCCTGGGCAGCCTCCTCGGTGGCAAGGCGTTTTTGCCCTCCGGGCGTTTATCGCTATCCGTCTTCGACCCAGCTCTGGCTGGGTCTGTCACTTGCCGGTGAGGTGGACGGCTGCCTCGGCGGTGTGTACGAGGAAGGTGAGCGTCTCCTGAAAGTAGAGCTGGACCGACTCGGCATCGTGGGAGAGGTACCCGATCGAGAGGTCCTGTCCAAGGCGGAGGGTGAAGTCGCCTCCTCGGGTCGTCACGAGGTAGGCGCCGGCGACGGCGGGCGCCCAGACGATGTCGCCCTCTACCAGGCGTGCAATATGTGCTCGGATGGGATGGCCGTGGTCGGACGTCTCGCTGACCGCTTCGTACGCGCTCGCGCTGAGGGCGAGCGCGTATGGGCCTTCGACGCCGGAGAGCCTGAGCGCGGAGACTGCTCTTGCGACCGCTTCGGGGTACTCGTGCGCGTCGACGGGTAGCGCCAGGGGTGCATGGGGGGAGCCGTTACGCAGTCCCTCGATCCCGGCTGCCGAGAGTCCTTCGAAGACTATGTGGTCCTCGGCGAAGGCGATGCGCCTGGCTGCGTCCTTCACGGGCTGCCAGTCGGCGTCCTTCGCTCCCCTCTCAACGTCATCGATCTGCTGGCGACTCACGTTGAAGGGTACCCGCAGCTCAACGAGCGGCTTTGAGCACCTCAGTCTGGCGTGGACCGTTTCGTCCGGTGTGCTGACAGGCTCGCTGTGTCCTGTGGGGACAGCGGACAGTTCGACTCCACCCGCTTCGGGAACGTCCACCAGGCGCCGGCCGGCGACGTGCGCCTTGAATGTTCGGCGGGCCTCGGCTTCAAGATCAGCCCACGCTGCATCCGACATGGGGGCGAGCTGGCGGTGCAGATTGTTCATACGGAAGGGACCTTTCCGAGGCTGCCGATGCCGAGAGAGCCGTGCCCGGTTCCGTCGGGGGCGGGCGGTGCGGCTGACCGACTGGGAGCAGCCTGGCCGTGGAAGTTGTCGAGGAAGGTCTGGCTGGGGGCGAAGAAGAGGGCTCCAGTGACGGCTTGGGAGAAGTCGAGGATCCTGTCGTGGCTGACGGTGGTGGTACCGAGGAACATGTTGCGCAGCATCTGCTCGATGACCGAGGAGGCACGTGTGTACCCGATGAAATACGTGCCGTACTCCCTTTTCGCGGCACTGCCGAAAGGCATGTTGAAGCGGAGGATCTGCTGTTCGGAGCCGTCTGGTTGAAGGACCTTGTTGAGAGACACGTGGGAGGCGGGCTCCTGGGTGGCGTCGTCCAGTTCGATGTTGGTCGTCTTTGTGCGGCCGATAATTCTCTGCTGTTGTTCCACAGTCAGCGCGTTCCAGCGGTCGAGGTCGTGCAGGTACTTCTGGACCACGACGTAAGCTCCGCCCGCGAAGCGTGGGTCCTCGTCCCCGACGAGGACGGCTGTGGAGGCTGCCTGCCCTGTGGGGTTCTCCGTGCCGTCAACGAAACCCAAGAGGTCTCGTTCGCCGAAGTACTTGAAGCCGACGACCTCGTCGATGACTGTGGCGACCCCCTTCAGGCGGCTGACGATTTCGACCGCTAGTTCGAAGCAGAGGTCGCTGCTCGTCGCCCGGATGTGGAAGAGGAGGTCGGCAGGGGTGGCGACGGCCCGTCGTCCGTCCCCGGCAATCTCGCGGAAGGGGTGCAACTGGACGGGGCGCTGACCAGCGAACAGGCGGTCCCAGGCGTCGGACCCAATCCCGGCGACACAGGTGAGGCGGCTGTCTGAAGCCCGTGAGAGGACGGCGCGTACCAGCGAGGGAAGCTTAGGGAGCAGCTGACGAGCCTGCTCATCTCCTCCGTCGTCCAAGGTAGCAAGGAGGAATGTCGCAGCGGGTTCCGATGTCTCCAGCACTGCTTGAGGGGCGGTTGGAGCCTCGGCTGCCGGGTTGTTTCCCAGGTTCTCAGCCGCCATTCGCTGCGCCTCCGTGTGTCCGGGCGACTGCGCGGCCCCGTCGGCCGGCGTCGGTTCCGGGTTGTCTCTTCTCTTGCTGCCTGCTGCCTGCTGCCTGCTGCCTGCTGCGCACCAGCTAACCAACAGCCGATCTACGGGTCGTCTACACACAGTCAACGGACGGGCGCGGGCCACGCCTTCGAATGGTGGAACCGCCCATGCGGCCTTGCTCCCCGGGCGGTTAGCTGCCTGGGGAGCCTGGTGTCAGATCCTGCTGGAATCCGTTCGGCGAGGTCTGCCGGAGTGTCTTCTGAGCTGCCCGGTCCGACCCTCAGTGGCACTCCTGAACCATGGCGAGGAGGATGATGTTCTTGGCCGGCAATACTGAGCGTGGCGTGGTTCGCGGTGTCTGTGCCTGGGAGACGTGGACAACCACCTCGCCCCGTCGGGCCGGGCTGGGCAGACCTCCCGCGCCGGATTCGAGGCGCAGTCCTCCTCGACGCCGCCCGTCGGCTCATCTGGTATGCCGGTTCATGTCGCCCTCTGCTCGCGTCGTGGCCCCGAAGGGGCTTCACGCAGTCGGTGCTGATAGGCTCCCGTGCCTCACCTGCTGGGCAGGGCCCCGTTTCTGGCCGAAGGCCCGGCCGGTCGCGGTGCCGGAGCGCGAGCAGGCGGTCGCGTCTTCACTGCCGGTCACCGCGCTGGAGTCCGGACTGTTCGATGAGGGTCGCGAGGTCTGCGACGACTGTGTCGGCGCCGTGGGCGTACAACGCGTCGGCCTGGCTCACCCTGTCGACGCCGACCACCCAGCCGAAGTGCCCGGACCTCCCTGCGTCCATGCCTGCCAGCGCGTCCTCGAAGACCGCACACTCGGAGGGGCGCTGGCCCAGGTCCCGAGCCGCGGCCAGGAACATGTCCGGGTAGGGCTTCCCCCGCAGCCCCCGCTTCGCGGCTACAAGGCCGTCGACCCACGCATCGAAGAGGCTCTCTGCGTCCGCAGCCCTCAGGACCTGGAGGCAGTTGGCGCTGGAGGTAACAACCGCGGTAAGCAGTCCTCGCTCGCGCGCTGCTGCGAGGTAGGCCATGGTGTCCGGAAAGACGGAGGCACCCTCGCTGCGGATCCTGGCCTCGAACAGGTTGCTCTTCCAGTGTGCCAGGCCGTGCACGGTGTCCAGCCCCAAAGGACCGTCGGGGACCCCGTCGGGCAGCTTGATACGGCGCGCAGTGAGGAAAGCCCGCACGCCGTCGGCTCTCGGCCGCCCGTCTACGAGCTCGCGGTAGTCCGTCTCCACGGTGAAGGGGCGGAAACCGGCGCCCTCGCGCTCGTGCAGGAGCGTGTCGAACGTCTCTTTCCATGTCGCAGCATGGACAGCAGCCGTATCGGTGATGACGCCGTCGAGATCGAAGAGACAGGCTCGTACCGTGTCGGGCAGACCAAGCGCCACGGAATGTCCTCCTTGCGAGCGTCAGCGGGGCTGCCAGCTTCCACTGTCGAGCCGCTCTGCGGAAGACCAGTAGACCTGTGGTAGACGGTGAGTGCACAGGCAGTACGCCAGGGCAGGGCGCATCTCCCTTCTTCGGAGGCAGTCACCGCCTTCAGGCGGGGAGGGAGTCCGATCCTGAGCCTTGCGGCGCGGAGCGTCGCAGCATCGTTCCGGAATGCCCCACTACTGTGTGGCGCTCAGCCAGGCCGTTTCTGGTTCTCGACATAGTCCTTGACCACCTCGAGCGGTCCGCCACCGCAGGAGCCGACGAAGTAGGAGCCCGAACCAGAAGCGGCCGGCATGATCGCCCGGTTCACGTTGCTGATGAACTCCTGCCGCAACCGGCGTGAGCTGACGCCCTTAAGACTGTTGACGAGGTTCGAGAGGGCGACTTTCGCCGGGTAGTGCACCAACAGGTGCACGTGATCGCCCTCGCCGTTGAGCTCAATCATGTCGGCTTCGAAGTCCTCGCAGACCCTCCGCGTGATCTCTGCACAGCACGTCAGCATCTCGTTGTTGAAGACGTTCCGCCGGAACTTGGTGAACATGCGGCCCACCGTGGGCCAGTAAGCCGCGCTTGCCGAGACGTTGCGTGATCACTGCTCGCTCGACAATGGAGCGTTGCAGGAACGCTGCGACGCCTACCAGCACGTCTCCAAGACCACTGTCCACTATGGGCAGCAGTCCACTCAGCTCATGGACATCCGCGTTCTGGACCCGGAGCGTCAGGGGCGCTGGTCCTTCAGTTCCCAGCAAGCCGGACTCCGCAGTTCGATCCTGTCCTTGCACCAGCGCCGGACCCACTCGTCCTGCTGGGGGTTATTCGGGTGCAGCTCCGGCTGTCGATCCGCTTCACCAGGACGTCTGGGGACCTTGAGGAAGAAGTGGTGCACGTCGATGCCCGCGTCCTTCAGCACGCTCCGTTGCCGTGCCCCGCGCGGGCTCAGTGTGTCGGATCAGCATGCCGTGCGGCTTGAGGAGGGTGCCAAACTCCACTACACACCAGCTCAGACTCTTGAAGTATGCACTTCGCCACTTGGTGCAACCGACAGCCGGGAATCGCGGCGCGGGCCGCAGCGCACGCACAACGTGACGCGGCGGATGGTGCGCTGAGGGTCCCGCCCGGCCGCCTCGCCGGTAACCCCCTACTGACACGCCGTTGACCGGTGTGCGAAGCTGCCGATCCCAAGGGAGGGGTGTGGTGGTGGGGCGGGAGCGTACGGCGGGCGGGCGATGGCGCACGATCCGCGCCGCACCTGCCGCGTTGACGGTGCTGGTGATGGGCGGAGCGGCCCTGGGAGCACTGCTGCTGCACCCCGACACGGGCCTGTTAGCCAAGGGCCGCGGGCCGCTCGGCGGCAACCCTGTCCTCGTGGTCGGCCTCGCCCTGCTGTCATTCCTTGGCGGCTTGGCGCTGCGCGAGAAGTACCAGGAGCAGGTTGGCGCCGCCCGGGAACTCAACCCGGTGGAACAGCGGATGGTTGACAGCGTGAGCCGCGTCCTGCGGGCCGCGACGCTGGTCGTCCCACTGCTCGTCATGGTCCTGCACCAGTTCGGTTCGTCCGGCAGCAGCCACGGGGGCGGCCACGAGTCGTTACCGCTTCCCAGGCCACGGCAAAACCCGGTACCCACCCCGCCAACCGCACAGCATGCCGGGCACGCTGGCCACAGCATGCACTTCGGGCTGACGCGCATCCTGCTCGGTCTCGGCATCGCCCTGCTTGTTGTGGTCGTCATGATTGCCGGGCTGTATCTGTGGCGGTATCTGACCCGGCCGCCGGCGCCCGAGGCCCCGGCGACGCACGCGACGCTCGACGACGAGCAGGAACGCCTGGCCCAGGCCGTAAACTCCGGGCGCCGTGCCCTACTGGACGCAACCGAGGCCCGCGCAGCCGTCATCGCCTGCTATGCCGCCATGGAGGAGTCGCTCGCCGACTCCGGCGTAACCCGGCGCGCCTCGGACAGCCCGCAGGACCTGCTGGAGCGGGCCGTCGCCGGCGGCCTGCCCACGGGGGCGGCCGCCGCCGTGCTCACCGCGCTGTTCCGCGAAGCCCGTTACTCCACGCACACGATGGACGGTAGCCACCGCGACAGGGCCGCGGCCGCGCTCGCTGAGATCGCCGACGGCCTAGGGTCGCGGACGCCTGGGCCCGAAGCCGTGACGGGTACCTCGTGAAGGCGCTCGCCCGGATACGGGCCATCGTCAACTCCGCACTAGGCAAGCCCGGTTCGGTACGCGACTCACTGACCGTACTGGGCACCGTCGCGGTCGCGACCGAAGTGCTGCTCGCCCTGGCCGACGGTGCCGCCGCAGCCGCCACCGGCCTCGCCCTCATCACCGCAGTCGCGCTGGCCCTGGGGCGCTATGCCGCGGGCGGCGCCGCCCAGGACAGCGGCTATCGCAAGCCGGTACGCCTGCTGGACAGCCGGGCCCCGGCCCTCGGCATATGGCAGCGCATCGTGGCCAACACCTTCGCGGGCGACGGCAAAGCGCACTTCGACACCGTCATGCGACCGCAGTTGCAGCGGCTGTTCGCCGCCCGGCTGGCCGAACGGCACGGCGTGGCGATGTACCGGAACCCACAGCGGGCCCGGGCACTGGTCGGAGCTGAGCTGTGGCCGTGGATCGATCCCGAGGCGACCGCTCCGCAGCCCACTCTCCCCGAGCCCGTCCTGCGCTCCCTGCTCGACCGCCTGGAAGCCCTGTGACCGGTGGCGCTGCGGCCGACCCCGCAGCCCGCGCACCCCGACCCCTGCCGCGTGAGGAACCAACCGTGACCAGCCCGCAACCCACCCCGGACCACGACACCCTGACTCCCCGACAGGCGGGCGAACGGGCTGCGGCCGTGCTCGATGAGATCCGCACTGCCGTGGTCGGCAAGGCGGAACCGCTGGCACTTGTGATGCTCGGCATCCTCGCCGGCGGGCACGTCCTCATCGAGGACCTGCCGGGACTCGGGAAGACGTTGCTGGCACGCTCCTTCGCCACCACTCTCGGCCTGGATTTTTGCCGCATCCAGTTCACTCCCGACCTGCTGCCCTCCGATGTCACCGGAGCTCCGTTCTACGACCAACGGACCGCCGACATGGTCTTCCGGCCCGGACCGGTCTTCACGCACCTGCTGCTCGCCGACGAGATCAACCGCACCCCGCCCAAGACCCAGGCCGCACTGCTGGAGGCAATGGCCGAGTCCCAGGTGTCCATCGACGGAAGTACCCGGTCGCTGCCGAAGCCCTTTGTGGTCGTCGCCACCGCCAACCCCATCGAGTACGAGGGCACGTACACCCTGCCCGAGGCCCAGCTCGACCGGTTCCTGCTGCGGGTTCGCATGGGCTATCTGGCGGCGTCCGAGGAGACAGGCATGCTGCGCGCGCGTGTCGATCGGGCGGCACCCGAGGCTGTGCTGCGCACGCTCAGCGGACCGGACGAGGTGCTGGCCATGCGGGCCGCCGTCGAACGCGTCGAGGTGGACGACGACCTGTTGGAGTACGTCGTCGCACTGGTCCGTGCCACCCGGGCCCACCCTCATATCCAGGTCGGCGCCTCTCCGCGTGGCGGCTTGGCCCTGGTGCAACTCGCCCGCGCCCGTGCCGTCCTGGACCTGCGGGACTACGTGACACCGGAGGACGTCAAGTCCGTGGCGGTGCCGGCCCTCGCGCACCGTGTCACGCTCAAGCCAGAGCTGTGGGTCCGGCAGATCGACGGCGACGACGTGATGCGCGAGATCGTGCAATCCGTGCACGCCCCGCAGACCTTGCCGCGCACGCCGATCGCGTCATGAAGCCCGTGCCGGCCCGCAGAGCGGCCGCCGCCATTCAACGGGCCCTGGACGGCCACCACGACGTGACCACCCAACCCCCGCCGCCACCTCCACCCGGCTGGCGAGCCGGTGAACGCGCCTTGCGGCTAGGCACGTTGACCGTCGTCGGGCTGGCCGCCGCGCTGGTCACCGGGCGCCCCTGGGTACTCGCTCTCGCCGCCACGCCCCTGGTGCTGCTCGCCCTCGCCCTGCCGAGCGGGCCGCGCCCGGAGGCGGTGACGGCCGAGGCCGAGGTGGAGCCGCGGCGGTGCTTCGAAGGCGAGCAGGTGACGGTGCGGATCACGCTGTCCTATGACGGTGAACCCGCCCGCCTGGACCCCGGCGTCACCCTCGGCCACGGGGTCCGGCTCGACCACCTCGCGGTCGGCCCGCACCGCGTCGATCTCGTCCTGACCGCCCAGCGCTGGGGCCGCTGGACGCTCGGCACGGTGGACGTCGACGTCTACGACCCCGGCGGGCTGACCCGGCGCACCCAGCGAGCCGAGCTCGGTGAGATCGCCGTCTTCCCGCTGCCCGAACACGCCGGCCTCACGCCCATCCCGGTCCGGCTGCCGCAACGGCTCGGCGAGCACACCGCCATGCAGCGCGGCGAGGGCGTCGAGGTCACCGGCGTGCACCCGTATGTGCTCGGCGAACGGCAGCGGCGGATCCACTGGCCGGCCACCACCCGCCGCGGCACCCTGCAGGTCCACCAGTTCGCCTCGGAGCGCACCGCCGACACCGTGGTGCTGCTTGACGTGCTCGCCGACGTAGTCGACCCCGTCACCGGTACGTCCTCGCTCGACGAGACCTTCCGGGGCGCTGCCGGGCTGGCCCGCGCCTACCTGCGCACCCACGACCGGGTCGGCGTCGTGTCGGTTGGTGGCGCAACCCGCTGGCTGCAACCGGGCAGCGGCCAGGGGTACTTCTACCGCATCGTCGAGAGTGTGCTGGAGGTCCGCAAGGACCGCGCGTACCGCACGGAGGGACTCAGCCTGCTCCCACCGCCCGCGTTGCCCGAAGGAGCGTTGGTGTACGTCATCACGCCGCTGACCGACCAGCGGATTTTCGACATCCTGCACCAGGTGCGCGGACGGGCCAACCCGATGGTCGTGGTCGAGATACCCACCGGCGAGCCGGTCCTGGAACCCGGCGACACCGAAGGTGAACTTGCGCTGCGGCTGTGGCGGGCCGACCGCGACGCCATGCGCTTCGCCTTGGTGGAACGCGGTATCGGGGTCGTCGCCCACCGGCCCGGCGAGACCCTCGACCTCACCCTTGCGCCGCTGCTCCGCACCCGCATCCACGGGGGGACCCGATGACCACGGCCCCTGCCCGGCCAGGCCCGCGCCCGGCCCACAGCCGAGCCGCCTTGCTCATCGGACGTCTCACCTCCCGCATCACGGACCGCGTGCTCGGAACGGCCCTTGCTGTCGCCGCCTGCGACCCGCCGGCCGCCCTGCACGCACCACTGCTGGTCAGGATGCTGGTCCTGGGGGCGGCGACGACCGCGTGGTGGGCCGCTCCAATGGTCGACGCCCGCCCCGTCTTGACCTCCATGCGCTGGCGGACCTTGGCAGCCCGCCGCAGGACGACCGTGCTGCCGGCGGCGGCGATCGCGGTCGCCGCGGCCACCGGCCCCCCGGTCTGGCTGGTCGTCTGCATCGCCGCCCTGCTGCTTGCCTATCTGCTCGTCACCGATGCGTGGACAGCCGGTGTCACCGCCCCGCCCGGCCGCCCGCAGGCGACACCCGCGCTGACGGCCGCCGCCGCGACCGCAGTGGTACTACTCGCCGCCCAAGCGCCGGTCGCGGGCACCTCATGGGCACGTCTGCCCGCCTCACTCGCCATCGCCGCGACCACGGTTTGCCTGGTACTGGCGCTGCGCACCCGTCGCAGCCCGCCCAGCTGACCGCCGGGACTACTGGCGGGTTTGGCGCTTCACCGTGGCCTCCAAACGGCTCGACACATCCCCGTCTGGAGTTCCCCGACCGCCCGAATGCAGCAGGTGTGCGCCGGGACCAGCCCATGTCCGCCAGATTTGAGCTGGTGGGTTCAGGCTGCCTTCAGCTTCACCCGACCGCTGCGACGGTCAGGAGTCGAAGGTCTCTCACCTCCGCTCGACTTCAGACGCCTCGTGGCGCACATGGTCTTCCGTCCAGTCGCTCCCGCACGTGATCGTCAACCTCAAGCTCCCTCTCTTCGTCCTCACCCGGTGTGTGAGCTTCGCAGGGGCACGCCGCGACCTAATAGGAAGGCTCGATGGCCCGATATCCGATGAGCAGTTCGCAGCCCCAGCTCCCCGCACGGTCCCCGGTCTCTGGAAGGAGCTCGCCCGCTCGCGTAGCGAGGGAGAGGTACCCGTACGGACGGCTCAGGTCACGATCATGACGTCATCGTGGACATGTGCGACATGCTCCGGCAGGCGCACGGCGACGAGGCCCTCTGCCTGTGGAGAGCAGTCCGGCTCCAGGTCTTGAGAAGGGATCACCCGGCGCCGTGCACTGCTATTAGGTCTTGAGCATTGCTCTCAGCTCTCAGTCGGGATGGCCTTCAGATCGTCGCCGAAGGTCAAAAGGCCGGTAGCCGGCCTACCCGCCCTGTGCCGGGTTGCAGGACGGCGTCAGGCTTCGGCGGTGGACACCGCCGAACAGTCAATGGCGCTCTTCTTCGCTTGCCCGCTACCTACCGTTTCCAGCGGTTTCCCTGCCGTCGTCACTCAAAGCAGTCAGTCATGCACATTCGTTACGAAGACATCCCGAATATCATTGAAGAGGCTGTTTTGGTATATGTCAGGGAGCCACAGATGGACGCCTGGGACGAACTCCTTCGGAGACCCACGCCGTCGGCTCTTTTGACCCTGGGCGGAGCTATCCTCCGCCTCAACGCGGCGATGGCCAGGGCACTGGGCAGGTCAGTGGAACAATGCGTGGGCCGTGGCTTCGGTGATCTGTTGCCCGCAAGCGAGCTGGCAGCGGTCGAGAGTCTCGTAGCTCACGCCGCCAGGACGAACACGGTCGCCATGCGAGTGCTGGAGTTCCCCGGGCCAGGTGCAGCATCTGTCGTCTGCCTTGTCGAGGCGCGACATGTGAACGATCCCATAGGTGGCGAGCCGCTGGTGTGGGTGCACTCGTTGGACGCGGGAAACGACCGGGGCGGTCTGTTGATCCCGTTCCGTCTGGCGGCCAGGGCCGCCAACCTCGGTCTGTGCATGTATTCACCCCGGGAGCGTGAGCTGGAGTGGCTCGGTGGCGCGCCCCCCTTGGCAGCGCTGTTCCCGAAAGCCTTCATCTCGTTGTCCGAGGTGGTTCGACGAGTCCACCCCGATGACCGCGGGGCTCTGCGACGGCTCGTGCCTTCGATGGTTGCTCGGTCCCCCTGGATCAGGTTGCGATTCTTCACCGAGTACGACGGTTGGCGCCTTCTGGTCTGCCAGACCCGTCGTGTCCTGCTGGGGTATGGGGGCCCTGAGCGGGTCTTCGGAGTGATCCGTGACGACAGCAAGAGGGAAGCGCGCCGGCGCAGAGCATTGGTCGCGCTGAGTGCTGAGCGTCAGCGTGCCGACGAGATCGCCGCCTTCTCCTCCGCCGTGATGACCGCAGTCACGGAGCAAGAAGTACGGCAGGTCGTGCTGACCCGGCTCGCCGCGACCTTCGGTGGTAGCGGCGCCGCGCTGGCGCTCGTCACGAAAGACCGCCTGTGCATCTGCACCGATGCCGGGATCCCACTACCGGTGGCCGCCGTGCAGAGCCTGCGGCTGGACGCCCGTAGTCCGCTGCCCTACGTGATCCGCACTGGCGAGCCGCAGTTCATTCGCAACCAGGCGGACTACATCCGTCGCTGGCCGCACGGGGCCATGGTGCCGTACTTCGACCAGCTCGACACCGGCTACGCCATCTCGATCACCCCCCTCAGCCCGGCCGGTGAGCAGCCGCTCGGAGCCTGGCTGGTGACCTACGACAGCGAGCACCGGTCGTCTCCGGATGAGCGGGCCCTCATGTGCACTCTTGCCGACCTTGCAGGCCAGGCGCTGAAGCGCGTCCGGTTGCAAGAGGCACGAGTCGAGCTGGCCGCGGCGCTCCAGCAGACCATGCTCCCCACGCTGCCCGAGCACCTCCCAGGCCTGGAGGTCGCCGCCCGCTACCGCCCGAGCCGAGACGGGCTCGACATCGGCGGAGACTGGTACGACGCCTTCGTGATGCCCGACGGTGCCATCGCCCTGGAGATCGGCGACATGCAAGGGCACGATGTGGACGCCGCCGCGGCCATGGGACAGGTGCGCGCCTCCATGCGCGCGATCGCCGCCCACGAACCCGATCCCGCAACCGTGCTGACGCGCACCAACGAGCTCCTCGTCACGATGGACGCAGCACGATTCGCCAGCTGCACCATGCTGCATATCGACCCGGGCGACGGACGGGTCACCGGTGCCAGCGCCGGCCATGTGCCGCTGCTGTACGCACGCGACGACGGCAGCCACAGCATCCGTGAGCTGCCGGGCGGCCCGGTGCTGGGAGTCCTGCCCGACGCCGACTACCCCGAAGAAACCTTCACACTGGACAAGAACGCCGCGCTGGTCATGGTCACCGACGGCGTGGTCGAAGGACCAACCCTGACACTGGATGCCGGACTGGAGCGAGCCGGAACACTGGCCGCCCAAGCCGTCCACGACGGGCTGAACGCCGAGGAGACCGCCGACCTCATCCTCGACGACGCGGTCGCGGAAAACCACCTCGACGACGTGGCCGTGCTGATCATCCGACGCACATGACGGCCCCCGCGTCCCTACTTACCTTCTGTAGGACCCCACTGCAAAACCCCCTTCTCACTCATTCGCGGAGTGGTTTTGTGCTCGATGACTCGGCTTAGCAGGCCGCGGAAAGTGTCCTCCGGGGTCGCGTCCAGGGAAGTGGTGTACGGGTTCGACCTGATCCGGGGGGTTGCTCCGGCGTTGGGATGAGGCCCGCATAGATGAACGGCCACCGGCTGATCTTCGAGGTTCCTGGTCAGCGCGCACCTCACGGCCGCCCGCTCAGCCTGGCCCGCGACAACCGGCCGCGCCGACGAGGCACTCGCCGCCGTCCAGCAGGGCATCGACGCCTTCGCAGAGGGTTTCGAGCGCACCCAGCGGCTGGCCGTACGCCAGGAGGAGGCGGCCCGTCGGGAGTTCATCGACTACCTTCTCTACGGCCGCAGCAACCTGGGCCGTCTCTCCGAACGCACCGAGCGCTTCGGCCTGCGTCTGTCCCACGCGCACGCGGTCGCCGTCGCCAAGGGCGTCACCGCTTACGGGGAGAGGGAGCCGGTTCCCAGACAGGTGGCACAGGCTGTCATCGCGCGGTTCGGCGACCGCAGTGTCCTGCTCACCACCAAGGAAGGCCGACTGCTGTGCATTGCGCCGGGCCACCAGGCTGACGTGCTCGTGCACTTCGCCAAACAGGCGCACGCCGCCGCCGACGGCGGACGGGTCGCAATCGGCCGCCCCCAGACCGGCCCCTGTGGCGTCGTCCAGTCCTACAAGGAGGCGCTCAACGCGCTGGAACTGGCCGAGCGCCTCGACCTCGACGAACAGGTCCTGCGCGCCGCAGACCTGGTCTACCCCGTCCTCACCCGCGACCGGCGGGCCATGGCCGGCCTCGTCCAGAACACTTTGGGGCCGCTGGTCACCGCTCGCGGCGGCGCCGAACCCTTCCTCGACACCCTGTCCGCCTACTTCGACTCCGGCTGCGTGGCCACCGAGGCGGCCCGCCGACTGTCTCTGAGCGTGCGCGCCCTGACCTACCGCCTGGAACGCATCCACAAACTCACCGGGGCCAATCCGGCCGACCCGACCCACCGGTACATGCTCCAGACTGCGGTCATCGGGGCACGGCTTCTGGACTGGCCCGCGACGGGTCCGTAAAGACTGAGCGCCGAATGAACGTGGGCCGATCTCAGCAAGGGTTGGTGATCGAACCGGGCGAGGCGCAGGACGCCCGGTCGGCACCGCCGGGTCCATTGCCCCGCTCTCAGGTGATTACGTGGTGTCGTCCACCGGTCGCCTCTGGCGGGAGACGACGATGTAGACGAGAGCACCGGCGGCGGTCGGCCGCCGCGTATCCGCTCACGACGAGTGCATCACAGCGTCCAGATGCGGCAGGTAGTGGTCGAGCCGTTCCCGCTTGGTGCGCAGGTAGGTGATGTTGTTCTCGCACGGCGGTATCAGCAGCGAGACCTGCTTGTCGGCCTTGATGCCGTGCCGCAGCAACGCCTCCCGCTTGCGCGGGTTGTTGGAGAGCAGGCGCACCGACCGCACCCCGAGATCGTGGAGGATCTCCGCCGCCACCTGGTAGTCGCGCGCGTCCACCGGCAGGCCCAGGGCGAGGTTCGCCTCCACCGTGTCCAGGCCCTCGGCCTGGAGCTTCATCGCGCGCAACTTCCCGAGCAGGCCGATGCCGCGGCCCTCGTGGCCGCGCAGATAGACGACGATGCCCCGGCCCTCGGCCACGATCTCCCGCAGAGCGGTGGAGAGTTGGGGACCGCATTCGCAGTGCGTCGACCCGAAGGCGTCCCCGGTCAGGCACTCCGAATGGAGGCGGACCAGCATCCCCTCCTCCTCGATGTCGCCGTACACCAGCGCCACTTGTTCCTCGCCGCGGTCGTGATCGAGATAGCCGACGGCCTGGAAATCACCGTATTCGGTGGGCAGGGGGGCGTTCACTACCCGGGTGACCCCGGTCGGGGCGTTGGCGATTCGGGTGACCCCGGAGGGGTGGGCATTCCCGCCGAGCACGCCGTCAATGTCTGTCATGATCTGTTCCTATCTGGTAAGCGCAGGCGGTACGAGACGAAAGGCCGCGAGGTTACTCGCCGCCCTCACCGACTCCTTCGAGGCGTATTTCTCCCTGGTCGCTTCGGACGAGGCCGAGGGCGGCGCCGGGTTTGGCCAACTCCGCGTCCAGACGCATCTTCGGTTCCGCCCGCGACACGCGAGGCGAACGCGGGTAGGGGAAGTTCGGCACGGGGGCACAGAGCGCGATAGGGGTACGCTCCGTGCCACGCCGGGATCCGCTCACCAGCGTCGACGTGCTCCGGTGCCGTCCGCTCCGGGCGCCCCGCAGGCTCGCGAGAAGCTGAGGACGCGGTACACCAGCGCGACCGTCAGCCCGTGTCCGCACCCAGCCCGGCCGCGCCGAGGGCCCACGCCGTGACACTGTCCCGAGGGCTCCAGTCGGCGACGTTCAGCGGAAGCGCCATGGTTATAAGTGGAAGCAGGGCATGTCAGAGAGGATCACGAGGTCGTGGTCAACCAGAACACGGACGGCACCGTTGTAGCCTCCAATGTCGGAGGCTACAACGGCGCCTATTCCGCTGGTCTCGTTCGTGGTCTTCTCGCCTGGCTGATTACTAAAGCGAGGCTGCCAATCGGTCTCGGCTTGTTGGCGTCTCGTGACTTGCTCTTTGGCGCGGTCCTTAACCCAAGGGCGGGGTTGCTTCGCGACCAGTAGTCTCGCGGGGCGGTTAGGTGCCCGGAGCGATCGCGCAGGCCGACACGCAGACCCAGGTGCCTTCACGCTTCTGGTACGCGTCCGTGTACAGAGCTTCCTGCTTCGCTCCATTGGCGAGCATGGTGTAAGTTGCGCGGCCGTGGATCAGAGCAACGTCACTGAGGATGCGGATATTGACGTCGTGTACAGCGAGATCCTTGAAGGGCCGCGGCTGAGCGATGTATTCGAGGAACTCGGCACGGTTGCGGGTAACACCCGGGGTCTGCACAATGAAGTCTTCAGCGAGGAACTCGCTAAAGCGCTTGACATCGCTGGCCTGGTCGGAGCTGACGTAGTCCTTGTTAAGCTGATCGAGGATCGCCAGATCTTCGCTGGACTGCTCGGTGTCGTTCACTTTCTTGTTCTTTCTCTGTGTGTTTCAGCGTTCAGTGCATGCGGCTTGTCGTTTCGGTGCCGTGTACGCGGTGCCGGCGTGCAAGGCTGTGGTCTGTCGATCGGGCGGGGTTGGCGCGGCAATCGCGGCTACCGACGAGATCACCGCGGGCAAGAATGCCTGGCGAGTCCAGTTGATCACCGGCACCACGTTTGGCATCGAGCCGTGCCCGTCTATCGTTCCACCCATAATTCCTGAAGGCTCCGGGCAACATGGCGCACCATGCAACCTCCGGTGAGCAAAAAGGCGTAACGCATGGTGTCACCGTTCGTTTGATTAGCTTCGATCCTCGGCGCCGTCTTACCAACAGCGCCGCGATCTCACCGGTTCGGCACCGCCCTCCCCCTGCCATCCGCGCCGGTGAACGTGGTACGACGCCGAAAGGGCGGTGCTGCTAAGGATGGTGAGCCGACGAAGCGCTGCCTCGATCTAGGGTGAATGACCCACAGCACTACCTTCTTAGCCATGCTGCACACTAAAATGTCCCGCGATTTGGACGCCGTGATAAGCAACGACGTCTGAACCCCGCTACGTCAGGTCGTGCTCGACCGTGGTGAGCTCCGCTCGTAACCGCCTTCCACCACCCCGCGCTTGGGGTAGGTGCCAGCACTGGGATGAGCTCTATCAAGGATGTCGGCGTACGCGGGGTTGCGGTGGATGAACTCACCGACGACAGGGCAGACGATTGTCTTTTCTTCCCGCTCTCCCGGATCTCGTCCAGCACGCGGGAGATGAGCTCCGTGTCCACCCGACGTTTGCGGTAGGCGGGGTCGACCGGTAAGCGACCTCAGCGATCGCTTCATCACTGCGGGCGGCGACCCGGCAACCTGCTCCGCGTTCGTTGAGGACATCAAACTCCCAGCAGCACTCCACCTTGCTAACGTAACCACCTCACGCAGGACAGGAGTTGACGCTCCCCTGCCTTGGAATCCGTACTGCTCACAGGTCCGCCTCTTGACGGCTGGCTGCGCTGGCGCGGCTTCATGGTGGTTTCACGCGTGGGCTGGCAGTTGTTGATCCACCCAGATGACTTTGCCGTCCGGGATGTGGCGGGTTCCCCAACGGCGGGACAGTTGAGTGACGAGGAAGAGACCGCGGCCGCCTTCGTCGGTGGTGCTGGGGTGCCGCAGAAGCGGGTGGCAGTGGCTCGCGTCGGAGACTTCGCACGTCAGCATCCCGTGCCGGATAAGGCGTAGATCGATGGTGTCCTTGCTGTTGCCGTGGATGATGGAGTTGGTGAACAGTTCGCTGACGATCAGCTCTGTGGAGTCGGCCAGGTCTTCCAGTCCCCACTGGGTCAGCTGCCGGGTAGCAAGGGTTCGGGCCCGGCTGATGGCGGCGAGATCGCTGGGGAACTGCCAAGAAGCGACCTGGTCTGTGTTCAGTGCGTGGGTCCGTGCGAGGAGGAGAGTGACATCGTCGCGCGGCGGCTTGGCCCGCAGTGTGTCGACTGTGGAAGAGCACAGATCGTCCAGTGTGTGGTGAGGCCGTGCGAGGGCCGCGCGCAGACGGTTCATGCCGGCGTTGATGTCCTGGTCGCGGGCCTCGACCAGACCGTCGGTGTAGAGGGCGAGCACGCTTCCTTCAGCGAGTTTCAAAGTTACGGACTCGAAGGGAACCAGTTCGAGTCCGAGCGGTGCTCCGGCGGGCAGGTCAGGAAAGGTGACGTGGCCGTGCGGGTCGATGACCGCGGGCGGGGGGTGGCCGGCCCGCGCCATGGTGCAGGTGCTGGTGACCGGGTCATAGACGGCGTACAGGCACGTGGCGGCCATCGTGGTACTGCCCGAGGGCGAGGGGTCGGCTTCCGCCTCGGTGAGGCGGATGACCTGCTCGTCGAGACGGGCCAGTACTTCGTCGGGAGGCATGTCCATTTCCGCGAGGGTGTGCATGACGGTTCGGAGTTGACCCATCTTCGCCGCCGCGTTGACGCCGTGTCCCACCACATCGCCGACGACCAGAGCGACGCGGGCGCCGGAGAGGGGGATCACGTCGAACCAGTCACCCCCGATGCCGTGGTAGCTGTCGGCCGGTAGGTAGCGCCAGGCCACATCAGCTGCGGAACCGCCCGTGGGGCGGTGCGGGTGCAGCAGGCGCTGCAGGGCGAGAGCCACGGAGCGTTCACGCACGTATCGGCGGGCGTTGTCCAGGGCCAGCGCTGCCCAGCTGACGAGTTCCTCGGCCAAGAGCAGGTCGTCCACCTCGAACGGCCTGGGGTCCTCCGTCCGCACGAAAACTGCCACGCCCAGCACTACGCCCCGGGCGCGGATGGGGACGACCATCAACGAGTGCATGGCGTGCTCGCGGAACTTCTCCGCCAGCGCACCGTGACGGTCCAGCCATGTACCCGGGGATGTGTCCAGTATCGGCTCGAAGTGGGATTTCCCGGAACGCAGGACTTTGGTGAAGGGCGACGTGGGCGGGACGAAGACCGGCTCTCCGCGAGCGAACAGGGACTCCGGTGATCCCGGGTGGATCGAGGCCAGGCCCGCACGGCGGAAGGCGGGGATGCGGCCGTCCTGTGGGCCGAGATGGGCCAAGGGCTCCTCGCCGAGTGGGACGGACTCCGCCAGGTCGACAGTGGCGTAGTCCGCGAGGAACGGCACGGCGAGGTCGGCCAGTTCCTGCGAGGTCTGCATGACGTCCAAAGTGGTGCCGATGCGCCTGCTGGCCTCGCCGAGGATTGCCAGACGCTCTCGCGCCCGTCGGGTCTCGGTGACGTCCACGCTCACAGTGCACATGCACACGCCCAGCGCGCGTTCCTGTGCGTCGTCGAGGCGGAAAAAGGACGCTGTCAATATGCGGTTGCTTCGCACGTTTGCCGGCAGCAACGCCGGGTAGTCCACGTCCATCGCCGAGTCCCCGGTCTCCAGCACCTGGTGCATCACTGCTTCTACTGTTTCGGCTCCCGTCCCAGGCGCCGCCTCCGTCAGCCTGCGGCCCAGCCGCAGGGAGAGAGGAAGGCCGTCCAACGAGCCCTGGATGTCGTTTGCTCGGACGCAGCGCAGGTTCGGGTCCTGTATGCCGACTCCGATCGGAGGGCGGCTCGGCAGCATGAGCGTAGCGAGGAACGGCGCCACCCCTGTGGTCCCGGCCGGCCACGCGGGAAGCGTGGCCTTGTCGGTCGCCCAGACCACCCACCGGTCCGGACCGTCCTGCCCGGACAGCGATGACACGCACAGGATGACGTCGATGCTGCGGCCGTTGCGGTGGCGCACCCGCGCGAAGTCGCACCAGCGGCCCCAGAGGGTGCCTTCTTGCGCGGCCTGTGCAGCCTTTACGCGATCGTCAGCGGCCACCAACAGGACACCTGCCGACCGCCCCACCACCTCCGCGGCCGAGTAGCCCACGAGCCGTCGAGCGGCCTGCGACCATCCGACGACCGTCCCCTGCGCGTCGAGGAGAGCTATCGCCGGGCTGACCGTCTCGATAGCCGACTGAGCCTCGGAGACTGCTGCGTCTACGGAACTGCCCATCGCTTTTCCTTTCTGCGTCCCCCGGTGATGCGGTGCCCAACTGCTCTGCTGTCGGATGGATGGATAGCTCCAAGACAGGGTGTGATCGAGCTACCAGGCACGGCAGTCCATAGCCCATTCCCGCTGCCCCCGACGGCGGCTGCGGCGGTGGTCACGGCCCCTCAGACGTGCTCAGCCGAGACCGATGTCGGGGCCGGGGCGCGGCCAACGGGGCGTCGGCTGACGCCGACGTCAGCCGCACTGCCGTCCGGTGACGCCCCGCGTGCTCTGACCCCGCCTCACGCGTCAGTCGCCACCTGCTGAGAAGGCGGTGCAGCCAGGCCCTTAAGAGCCAGTCGCCAGAATCGGAGTGACCAGACAGATCCGGCAGGTCGGTGGTCAGCCCGGCGACTGCGGCACCACCAAATTGGCGAGCGGAGTTGATCGAGTGCTCCCGCTACGAGATCGCAGAGAAGCGCTCACCAACGCAACGGACAGTCCGATGACGCAAGACACCAACGCGTACGGCGGGCATGAGTCAAGCAAAAAAAACTGACCTCGCGCATGATGACCGTGAAGCTGCCAGCCTCGGCGGCTACAAAGACAGATGTGGGCTACCAGAAAGGGCGGGCACGAGCGCGGCTTATGCCGATCGACCGGCATAAGCCACAGGGGGTCCGTCACGCGTGTCCGGGTGGATCATGGCCTGCCTCCCGGGCGAGCCTGGCCCAGTCGAGACGAGGCGTGCGCTCCGAGGGGCGCTGCAGGCTTCCGTGTGCTTCGTTCGTGTTCACACCTGCAAGCTACTGACCTATTTGCCCCGAAATGTGGTCCATTTCTCCAACAGATTCCCAGCCCAATTCTGCGGACAAGACAAGATCGCGATCTACGGAGCTGGAGTACTCACCCGCTCCCGAATATGCGACGTGGCACTCCGGCTTCGCGGTGCGCTGGCCTAGCAGGCGGCACGCGGTGCCCCGACTGACCGTTCGGCGCGAAGTGGTCCACCTTTCCGTCTCGAAAATGGGCCGCACGCATGGACAGCGAAGCGCATACGGTCAGGTCATGACTGCCACAGCGCCCACCGGGACGAAGATCGGGGCCTTCCCCTCGTTCCCCAGTCCTGACCTCGATTCCGCAGGACGCGGTCAGGACAACCACCATCTTGCTGATCACCGCGGGCGACGGCGCCAGCTTCCCCGCCCCCACCCACCAGGCTTCCTACGCCGGCCTCGCCCCGGCCATGAAGTCGTCCGGAACGTCGATCCAGGGCAAACACGCACCACCGGCCGGGAACCGGCAGCTCAAGCGCGCGATGCCTCTGCCCGCGTTCGCCACCCCGCACGATCCTGCCTCCTGCACCTACTACGACAAATGCTGGGTCCGAGGGATGACACACACCCAGGCCCTGCTCCGCCTGGCCCGCCACCGCATCAGCGTGGTTCGCAATGCTCCGGCACGGCACCTTCGATAAACCCAGAACCCCCCGCCCGGTTGACGAAAGGCACAGAGGTACTTCTCGGCAGGTGGGATGACTGGTCGCTGGTCGGCCGTTGCTGCAAGGGGGACGAGTATGGGAGCACATTGTGAGCGTTGTGACCGGCATCGGATCGGTGGCTGAGGGTCCCAAGGTGTGGTGCCGGGCCGCGCCGCATTTTATGTGGCTGCTCGGGCCACTGGCCGTGATTGTCGCTGTCCCTGTGGCCGATGCGTTCCTGCCGCCGGATATCCACGTTGCGCACGTGCTGGACATCGCCGTGGCGGTCGTCGCACTCAGCACCGGCCCACGCCTCACCGCACTTATCGGCTCACTGAGCGTACTATCCCTGATAGTGGCAGGTGCGGAACGTAGCATTCTGAACACAGAGAGCGTCATCGTCGAACTCGGCGCCCTTACCGCACTCTGCGCCTCCCTGGTGCTCTTCACACACCTGCGGGACCGGAGCCAGCAGAAGCTCCTCCGGTGCCGCTCCATCTCCGACGCAACACAGCGCGTCCTACTGCGCCCCCTGCCCGAACGGGCCGGCCCGATCGCGCTGGCCTCGCACTACCGCAGCGCGGAGGCCGACGCGCGCATCGGCGGTGACCTGTATGCCGTGGCCCGCACCTCCGGTTCCACCCGGCTGCTCATCGGGGACGTCCGCGGCAAGGGCCTGGCCTCGATCAGTGACACCGCAGTCGTGCTGGGCGCCTTCCGAGCCGCGTCCCACCGCCAGATCCCGTTGCCTCAACTGGTCGGCCACATGGACGATGCCATCCGCTGGGGCCTCGCGGAATTCTCCGGGTCCGAGGACGACGTCGCTGAACGATTCGTCACTGCCGCCATCGTGGACATCCCGGACGACGAGCCGGTCGTACACCTGGTCAGTTGCGGGCACCCGCCGCCCCTCCTGCTGCACCGCGACACCCCCGCCGCGAGCGCGCTCGTGGTGCCCGAGCCGGCGCCGCCCCTCGGCCTCGGCGCAATCTCCAGCAGCCTGTATGTCCCGGCCACCTTCCCGTTCGACGAAGGCGATCGGCTGATGCTGTACACCGACGGTGTCACCGAAGCCCGTGACCAAAGCGGCGTCTTCTACCCACTCGCCGAACGGGTTACCAACTGGGCCCACCACGAACCCGAAACCATGCTCCACCAAGTCGTCACCGACCTGCAGGAATACACCAATGGCCACCTCAACGACGACATGGCCATCGTCGTCGCCCGACGGGACGGCAAAGCCGCGACCGCGACCGCCTGAGCTGGTAGAAGCACGACCACCCAAATATTGGCAAACGGCACCCAGGTATGCGGAAGCGCGGAAGAGCCAGCCCCGCGACCTGCCGCAGGCGGATGCGGCAAGGGACTGCCAGGACGTGTTCTGACGAGTACTGGCTCTCTCCTGCAATCGATGGAAGATCAGTACTCCCCCCAAGATGGCCACCACCGGGTCGGCCATGGTCAGGCCGGGCTGTGTGGCCAGGAGTCTGCCCGCGTTCAAGGACGGCCCCGCTTCCTCCGCTACAGCTACGAGAGCATCCAGGCACTCGCCCCGCACGAGCTGACGAAGGGATCCTCGCCGCGCTCCAGGAGCTGGCCAGCCGGTACCCCGGCCCCGGCCTGCCTAATGTGCCTCGAGGCAGTGGCGGACCTCGTCGAGGAGTGCCACCGCCGCTGGTACGCGGAGTGGGCTCAGCAGCAGTACGGCTGGGACATCCCCGAACTCCCCAGCCCCGTCAGGGCCGTGCCGACCCGGTCTGGCAAGCCGAAGCCGGAAGACCCGCCCGCCCTGTTCTGACGGCCGATCACCAAACAGGGCCGGGGAGGCTAATCCCCAGCACCCGGCCATTCGCCCACCCCTCATCACCCGCACACACGGGCACAGTGGGGCGAAACAGGGCAACTGCTACGATCTCTCTCGGTGTAACAGCCACATTCGCGGGCAGCTCGATTGGATGGAGCACCGGTTCCCGTAGCCAGAGGTTGGAGGGTCGAGTCCTCCCTCGCGGTCCGCAAAGCGCCCCTATCTGGATCGGTTGGGGGCGCTATTCTGCCTTCTCGGTGAGGTCGGGCTTGAGCGTCTACGGTTCAGGCGACGTCGTTGTACCAGCCGCTGCAGTTGGTGTAGATGCCGCTGCCGGAGTTCGTCAGACACGCCCTGTAGCGGACCAGCGTGCCCTCAGGCAGATCTAGGTTGAACACTTTCGGCGGCGCGTCGTAGCCGTTGCTGTTGATGAAGTACGAGATTGACCCGTCGCGATGCGTGTCGAATTCTGCGACTGCGGATAAGCCGTCCGCCGAGTAGTCATGAACGGTGAGTATCTCGCCGTACGACTCGAACTCCACATTGGCGGAGCAGCCTGGATTGCACACGCCGCCGCTCGCCACAGCTGCCGGCGCGTTCAGTACTGTACCCACCACTAAGGCTACGATTGCACCTGCGAATGGCATTAAACGCCGAGTTCGCATTCTGTTGTACCTCCTGCAGTCGGTCCCGGATGGACTTGCGACCCAAGGGCATGACGCTTAGGAAGCGGCCTGTCCGTCGCTGGGCGTCCAGATGTGGGTAGAGCTGGTGCCGTAGGCGGAGCGTGCGACCGATCAATCCTGCTTCAGGCGACAGCGTGCTGTGCCTTAACTCCCGGCGCTGCCATAGCAGGGCTCCGGAAATGCGATTGCAGTCATTGGTGGAGCTGCGCACTAAATCCCTGCCGCCAGAACCGCGGCTGACTGCGGCTCAACGGCGCATGAGCGTACTCGCATGGCTCCCCCTAACGACACCACGGATGACGCTTTGCAGACGCTACAGGCGAACTCATCAGCCACACCAGGTCCTTGCGTCAACTTTTGCCTCCTCCATTCCATGCAGTGCCGATGGAGGCTCGTCTCGGCGCAGCGAAAGCGCCTAGCAGCTAGTCCTCCTAGCACGCTGCTGGTTGTGGGCCGAGCGAACCGCCGGCCTCCCCCTGGGACCTCCATGCCAGCAGGTTTCGCTGCCCCCGGCGTTCTCTTCGCCGGGAACTCCTCCGCCCCAGATCGCGCCTTCTACCGGCTCGTGTTCAGCAAGCTGCCCCGCGACCGGTACACCCGGTACGTCGAGACCACGTCCATAGTCCCGTGAACTGTGCCGGCGGCGCGGTCAGCTGAAGCCGGGCACCGCTACGGTGCCCGGTCGAGGATCGGAGCAGTTGATGGCGCGGCGCACTGCACTTCTCTGCGACGGCGCGTGTTTCGTGGCCTTGAGGCCTGTGCTCTCCCTCCGGGGCCTGTCCGGTCGGTCATGTCCGATTCCGGGCTGGATCTATCCTGAGCACCCAGGGGTGCTGTGGAGAGAGAGCTACGTCTACCTAGGCACCGTCACCGCCGCAGGCCCCGTCATCTAGCTCCACACATGATCGACCGGACAGGCTCGTACTCCAGCAGGACTTTGTTGTCTGGCCTGCGGTTTTCGCTGGGCTGCTGGAGTGTAGCGGGAGTTCGATCGTGCGGGACGGTCTCACGGAGACCGCCCCTCGATCGTGCGATAACGCCGCAGGTAGTGACAGCGGCGGGGCAGCCTCCGAGGGTGATCAGCGAGCATGCCGCCGCGCAGTGGGACCGAACTGGACGATCTCTTCCTGTCCATCGGGCACCGCTTCGGCCGGGTCGAGCTCCGCCGCCGCATGCGTGACTACGTACGCGGGCTGCTCGCCCCCGTGGCCCGCAATCACAGCTGGCAGCTGGCCGAACAAGCCGGCCACCCCATGCCCGACGGCCTGCAGCACCTCCTCGCCGGATCGAAGTGGGAGCCCGAGGACATCCGCGACGACCTGCAGGAGTACGTCGCCGACAAGCTCGGCGAGGCCGACGGCGTTCTGATCATCGACGACACCGGGTTCATCAAGAAGGGCACCACCTCAGCCGGGGTCCAGCACCAGTACTCCGGAACCGCCGGCCGCACCGAGAACTGCCAGATCGGCGGTGCCGTTGCGAGGGCATGGTCCGGTCTGTACTTGTGAGGCGTCCTACGGTCAAGGTGCACGATGGGCCGTGGTGGGCTCAAGTGAAAGGTAAAGAGACGGGATTTTGCCATTCTTGCACCAAGGAACCGGACTGCCATGGTGCCGCGTCTACGCTCGTGTTATGCGGCAACGAGCGCTCGGCAAGGTAGCCCGAGCTGCGTGTGAGCCTGGCTTATTTGAGGGGGACGCATGAACGTTCGAAAGCACATCACCGCCGCGACCTTATCTGCGGTTCTGCTTGGCGGTGCTGTCGCGCTTGCCCCGGCCGCCAGCGCTGCCAGCTACCCGAACCAGAACTGGTCGCAAATAGCAGGTAACCATGCCGGGGTGGTGTTCCACCCCTATGGGGACAAGTTCGAGATCTGGGACAATCTGCACGACGGATACATGGTCTGGGTTGAGTACAACTATAAGGGCGTCAGTGACAAGTGGAAGCTCGTTGGATCTGAGGTAGACAAGCACGTGACGTACTCCCACAACGTTGCTGAGTCGATCAACGGCAAGCCTGCCTATATCTACTTCAGGGTCTGTGACTCCTGGGGTTGCTCAAAACCGTCTTGGTATCGCACATGGGGGAGCTGACGTCGCTGGGAACCGCCGCGGGCAGGCCGAAGACACAGCCGGTGGCGGTGCCCAGGATCGCCCCCCGGCGCGCACCCGATGCACTTCGCCTCCCCAGAGGATGCCCGCCGCGACCAGCAACAGGTTGGCGCCACAGCCGATCACCCATTCCCACCAGGTGATAGAGGAGGTCTTCCCGCCGCTTGGGACTAGCGTGATGAGCAGACCGGCCAGACCGACCGCCATGACCGCCGACGTGCCCCACTCGCGCCGCCCCAGACGACTACCGAAGAAGAAACCGGAGAAGATCAGCGCCGCCGGCAGTTCCAGTGCGAGCAACGGCTGCACCACGGCGAGCTGGCCATTGCCCAGAGCGACAGCCTGCAGCAGGAATCCCGCGATCACCGACGCGATCCCGCCGAACCACACCGGACGGTGCAAGAGGTGCCACACCAGTCGCGGGCTCAGGTTCTCCTCCGAGGGCTCCTCACGCGCAGCCTTGCGCTGCAGCGCGGAAGCCAGCGCGTTCGCCACAGCTGCCAGTACATCCAGCAGGGAGCTAAGCACAGCACCTGGCGGACACCAGCAGCATGCCCGGCCTGTGCAAGGCTGCTGCTGCAGGGCTGTCGAGCGAGCGCGGTTCTGGCAACGGTGTGCTCGGCCCGGCCTCGGAGCAACACCGGCATCAGCAAGCTCCATGTGCCGGGAACACTCCGCGGGGATGGGATGAGCCGCAGGTGCCGGTCAGAACAGAGCCGTTGTCCGAACAGATGGTCGTCGTCACCGGAGCATCGAGTGGTATCGGACATGCTGCAGCCAAGGAGTTTGCCCGCCAAGGCCGCGCCCAGCAGGAACATGTCGGCGTAGCGAACCGGGTCGGGGGCGAGCGGTACTCGGGCCCCGTCGGGCTGGGATCAACCTGGACATGGCCGACAAGGGCACTCTGGCGGTGAACGCGCGCGGCATGCAGCTCGGCATCGGCCCCACGAGTCTAGGTGCTCGCCTCGATCACCTCCGTGACCGGCGCAGTCTTCACGCTGCCGGTCGGTGTGCTGACTGACCTGGTCCGCGGCCGGCTGCTGGGCGGCAGCATTGTGCTGTGGGCCGTGGCGACGGGGCTGTCAGCGGCTGCGCCCTCCTTCGTCTGGCTCGTCGTGGTCCGCGGCGCGGTCGGCGCGGTAGGTGATCACGCGACACCTGGCTAAGGCTCCAGCCTCGCCCGCGAATTCCGATTCCGCACACTTCCAGCTCTCTACCACCCGCATGGCTGCCACTGCTCGCGCCCCCGACGCCGCCGGGTCAGGATGAATTCGTCCCTGCGCTCTGGCGTCCTCGTCTCAGGTCGCAGGTAGTCGAGGCCGAGCGCGCCTCCCGCCCACCGCCCTTCGGACGGCCATCCGCAAGTGGGAGGCGCGCTCGCAGGGCCATGATGCGCCGGTGGGTCGACAGCGTCACGCTTGAGATAGCGGAAGGCGCCCCAGGGCGGCTGTGGCTATCCAGGTCCGCTTCACCGTTCTGGGGTGTAGCCGCAGCGGGCTCATTGACCCGCGCCGACAAAAGAAGAGTTGCGTCGAACGTAGCCCGCTGGCTGCGGGCGTCCTGAAGCTCCCCCGTTGACCTGGACACGTGGACACTGGGACGGATGGGTCCCAGGGGAAGTAGTTCAGGTTGAGCAAGAGCAACCGCAGCAAGCGGTACACGGAGGAGTTCAAGCGTGACGCCGTCGAGTTGGCGCTGGCCTCCGACAAGACGGTCACCGAGGTCGCCCGTGACCTCGGCGTGAGTGCGGAGGGTCTGCGGGGCTGGGTGAGGCAGGCCAAGGCCGACCGGGGCCAGAGCCGGCCGAGCGAGTTGACCTCGGCCGAGCGCGAGGAGCTCAAGCGGCTGCGCAAGCAGACCGCTGAGCAGGCCAAGACCATCGAGGTCCTGCGAAAAGCGGCGGTCTTCTTTGCGAAGGAGAGCGATCGATGACCGACGTCTACCGGTTCATCGAGGCGGAGAAGACCACCTTCAACGTCGCTCTCCTGTGCCGGCTGCTGAAGGTCGCCCGTTCTTCCTTCTACGCCTGGGCCAAGGGCGAGGCTGCCCGCCGACGCCGCCAGGAGGCCGACGACGTCCTGGCCCACGAGATCCCCGTGCTGCACATCGCCTCCAAGCACACCTACGGCGTCCCGCGCATCCACGCCGAACTGACCCGGCTCGGCCGCCACGTGAACCGCAAACGGGTGGAGCGGATCATGCGTGAGCGCGGCATCACCGGCGTCACGCGCCGCAGGCGCCGAACGCTCACCCGTCCCGCCAAACGGGCGATGCCCGCCCCTGACCTGGTCGGCCGGGACTTCACCGCACCGGCTCCCGGAGTGAAGCTGGTCGGCGACATCACCTTCATCCCCACCGAGCAGGGCTGGCTCTATCTGGCGACCTGGCTGGACCTGGCAACCCGTGAGATCGTCGGATACGCGATGGCCAACCATCACCGGGCCTCACTGGTCGTCGACGCGCTCACCATGGCCGCCGGCCGGGGCGACCTCCAGCCCGGCTGCATCGCCCACTCGGACCGCGGCAGCGAATACACCTCTGAAGAACTCCGTTGCACGATAAGTGAGTTGGGCCTGCGGCAGAGCATGGGCCGCACCGGATCCTGCTACGACAACGCCGCAGCTGAGAGCTTCTTCGCCGTCCTCAAGGAAGAGATCGGCCTCCGCGTCTGGCCGGACCGGACCACCGCCCGAGCGGCGATCTTCACCTACGTCGAGACCTTCTACAACCGCCGGCGACTACGAAAGCACCCTCAGCGGGGCTACCTCACGCCGCTCGAGATCCGGCAGCGACACCAGCGAGGTCACTCCCTGGCAGCGTAAGAAACGAGTGTCCAAAGGTCGTGGGGGAACTTCAGTCCTGTGTTAATCAGAGTGCGCTGCTTGCACATGAGGGGTTTGGTTTCGGGTGGCACGCTGCTGTCTCTTGCCCCGCCTACCCGCACTCCGCGTCGGGTGGCACGGCGGACACAAACGGGAGGGAACATGCACATCCGCTCGCGCGGTATCACGGTTCTGGCAGCAGCGGCCCTTGCAGCAGGCGGGCTCACGGCCGCGACCGGCACATCGGCCAACGCGGCACCCGCTATAGCAGCGTAGGTCTTTCCCGCGCATCAGTCCTCGGTCGCGTTGGAGTGCGAGCTCTGGCGATACCGGAGCAAGACCTCCTGGAACGACTCCTGCCCGTCAGACGGCTCCGCAGCCAGCTCCGCGCCGTGAAACGCAAGATGTCCAACTACCACCTCAAACGAACCGAACACCGTCTCTGGCCGCAGCCGACCGGCACCGGTACTCAAGCCGTCCTCATCACAAGGCCCCAACCCACAAGCCCGTAACGCAACGGCATTGATGGTCTAAGCCTGTCTAAGCCCGTCACCAGCTGGAGCATGACCAGCGACAGCGGCTCCCAGGCCGCTGCCGCCGAGCCGAATCACAGCCCCCCTTGACAGACACGCATGCGTACTCCTCTCCGGTAGAGGCGTCCGCCGATCCCCCGGTTCCGTACGACGGACCTGCCCTCCGGCCGCGTAGAGCAGATGACGGATTCACCCACGGAGGGGACCGCACGATGACAGCGCGTGCACTCAAGGGGGCACTGAGGGGTGCCAGGGGTACGGCGATCGCGGCGGCGGCGATGGCCGTGCTGACCGCGTCGCAGGCGCCGAGGGCGGTCTCGGCCGAGGCCGCGGAGCCCGCGCGCAGGGCGGCACCCGCCGAGCACGGCCTCAGCGTGTCCGGCGACACCCCGTACCGCACCGATCTTCCCCCGCTGCGGACGCGGAAGAAGGGCTCGGCACAGGGAATGACTGGCGGCGGCGCCCTGCCCGCGAGCGTGTTCGCCGCGTACCGGCGTGCCGAGGAGGAGCTGGCGCGGAGCGCGCCACGCTGCCGGCTGCGTTGGCAGCTGTTGGCCGCGATCGGCCAGGTGGAGTCCGGGCAGGCGCGGGGCGGACGGGTGACCCGGGACGGTACGACCGTGACGCCCATCCTCGGCCCGCGGCTGACCGGCGGCGCCTTCGCTGTCGTGGCGGATACCGACGGCGGCACGTACGACGGGGATGCGGTGTACGACCGCGCGGTCGGCCCGATGCAGTTCATCCCGTCCACCTGGGCCCGCTGGGGAGCGGACGGCAACGGCGATGGCCGGATGGATCCGAACAACGTCTACGACGCGGCGCTCGCCGCCGGCCGCTACCTGTGCGCGGGCGGCCGGGACCTGTCGACCCCGGTCGACCTGGACCGGGCGATCCTGGGCTACAACCACTCGGACGCTTATCTACGCACCGTCAAGGCGTGGTACGCGTACTACCTGACCCGACACCGCCTGGTGCCGGACGTGTCCGACGGATCCCGGTCGGCCCGGCCGGAGCCGTCCCACCCGAAGAGGCCGAAGCCCTCGCCGTCGAAGCCGTCGGACGAGCGGAAGGCGGGCTCTGGTCCTTCGAGCACGCCGTTGCCGTCGCCCACCTCACCATCTCCCAGCCCGTCCCTCAAGGCCGGCGTCCCGAAGGAGTCTGGGACGCCGCTGGTTCCGGTCCCCGAGCCGACCCTCACGCTGCCCGGCGGCGGTGTGCTGCCCGACGCGGGGTCGCTGACCGCCGGCAACGGCTGAACACGATGGGCGACTCCCCCCTCCACAACTGCCACTACTCGGCGGTAATGTCGCCACCGACGGAAGCACAGGACCGGCGGGTGAGTGCGAAGGGGCTCTCTTGGCGACGGACATGCCTGCGGACACAGCGGCCGCCGACGAGCGTTGGCAGCGCATGTGGAGCCATCGCGAGCAGCTGCTCAAGGTGGCTCGGCGGCGATCCATGAGCCAGGAGGACGCTGAGGACGCCGTTCACGAGGCGATGCTGCGCGCCGCGGAGCGCCCGGACCTTGACGACGAGCGGCTGGGCGCCTGGTTGACGACGGTGACGATGCGGCTGTGTGTCGACCGGTACCGGCAGGTCAACCGCGAGGCCGAGGTGGGCCGCCTCCCCACACTCGTCGCGCCGGGCCCGGTACCCGTCGAGGAGGCGGTGTGCGACCGGGCCGAGGCGAAGTGGCTTGCTGTGCGCAGCGGTGAGTTGCCCGCCCGGCAGGCGGAGGCGCTTCGTCTGAGGTCCGAGGACTTGGACGTGAGTCAGGTCGCGGTGCGGATGGGACTCAGCTACCGGACTGTCGAGTCGCTGCTGGCCCGGGCTCGGCGGACGTTGCGCGCCTCGCTGGCCGGGACGCTCGGGCTGGTGCTGTTCTTGGTCGGGCGCGGGCGGCTGCGCGGGGGCGGCAATGTGCAGGCGCTCGTGGTCACTTCGACGGCGGCGACCCTGGTGGTGGCGGGGTTGGTGCTGCCGTACGCGCTCGACGGGGGCGGAGACGGAAACGGTCCGGTGCCGCGGCCCGCCGTGTCCAGCGACGCGCAGATCCTGGACGGCGAGGCCGCGGGCCGGGGGCGCAACTCCGGGACGCCCGCCCCCTCGCCCTCGGCATCCGGGGCTTGGGGCCGGACGCTCTCACCCACTGGGGGAACATCCGTGCCGCTGAGGGTGTCGGTGCCGTCCCCGCCGGAGGTATCCGCGTCGGCGCTCTCGGGGTTGTCGGTGCCGCAGGTTACGCAGGTGCCCAAGGTGCCGGACTTGCCGACTGCCGTGCCCGGCCTGCCGAGGGGGTCGGCGGCCTCGTCGGTCCCGTCGCTTCCCCCGGCCTCGGCCGTGCCGGCCGCTCCGCTGTCCGTCCCCACCCCGAGGACGCCTTCACGCACGCCGTTGCCGAAGCTGCCGTAGCGCCCCGTACACGCGTCCGCGGAAAATTCTTTCTCCGCCGCGACGGACGCCCCTGTCCTCCCCGTAGAGCAGATGTCGGAACTGCTCCATGGGCGAAGGATGGAACCGGATGGGTGTCGAGATCTGTGTGGAAGGGCTGACCAAGTCCTTCGGCCGCCAGGTCATCTGGCAGGACGTCTCGCTGACGCTGCCCGCCGGGGAGGTCTCGGTGATGCTCGGCCCCTCGGGGACGGGTAAGTCGGTGTTCCTCAAGACGCTCGTGGGGCTGCTGAAGCCGGAGCAGGGCTCGGTGAAGGTCGCGGGCCGGGACATCACCCGCCTGCGTGAGCATGACCTGTACGAGGTGCGGAAGCTGTTCGGCGTGCTGTTCCAGGACGGCGCGCTGTTCGGCTCGATGAACCTGTACGACAACATCGCCTTCCCGCTGCGCGAGCACACTCGCAAGTCCGAGAGCGAGATCAAGCGGATCGTCCTCGAGAAGATGGACATGGTCGGGCTGATCGGCGCCGAGGGAAAACTGCCTGGTGAGATATCCGGCGGTATGCGCAAGCGGGCCGGGCTCGCCCGTGCCCTGGTCCTCGACCCGGAGATCATCCTGTTCGACGAGCCGGACTCGGGTCTGGACCCGGTCCGCGTGGCCTACCTCAACCAGCTCATCGTCGACCTCAACGCACAGATCAACGCGACCTTCCTGATCGTCACCCACGACATCGCCTCGGCCCGCCAGGTCCCGGACAACATCGGGCTGCTGTTCCGGCGCGAGCTGGTGATGTTCGGGCCCCGCGAGGAGCTGCTGGCCAGTGACGAGCCCGTCGTACGGCAGTTTTTGAACGGCCGGATGCAGGGGCCGATCGGCATGGCGGAGGAGAAGGACGCGGCCCAGCTCGAGCAGGAGCTGGCTCAGATCGACGAGGGCGGCCCGGCCGATGCTCTGACTCCCCGCCTGCTTCCCGGCCCCGGCATCACCCGCCCGCCCCGCTGGGAGGCGATCGCGAGACGTGAGGCCAAGCTGCACGGGACGGGGGTGGCGGACGCATGAGGCTCTCTCCGACGGGTGCGCTGCGGCACTCGGGCAGCCTCTTCGCGGTGGCGCTGGACGTCGTCCGGTCCCTGCCCCGCCGGCCCTTCCAGGCGAGGGAGTTCATCCAGCAGGCCTGGTTCGTCGCGAGCGTCACGATCCTGCCGACGGCTTTGGTGTCGATTCCCTTCGGGGCGGTCATCGCGCTGCAGATCGGCAGCCTGACCCGGCAGTTGGGCGCGCAGTCCTTCTCCGGTGCCGCGTCCGTGCTCGCCGTGCTGCGGGAGGCCTCGCCGATCGTCACCGCGCTGCTGATCGCGGGCGCGGGCGGCACGGCGATCTGCGCGGATCTCGGGGCGCGCAAGATCCGGGACGAGATCGATGCGATGCAGGTGCTCGGCATCGATCCGATCCACCGGCTCGTCGTACCGCGGGTGCTGGCGTCGATGGTCGTGGCCGTGCTGCTCAACGGCCTGGTCTCGGTGGTCGGTGTCGCGGGCGGCTACTTCTTCAACGTCGTCCTCCAGCACGGCACGCCCGGCGCCTACATGGCGTCCTTCACCACCCTCGCGCAGCTGTCGGATTTGTGGGCGGCGGAGATCAAGGCGCTGGTGTTCGGGGCCATCGCGGCGATCGTCGCCTCGTACAAGGGGCTGACGGCGCAGGGCGGTCCGAAGGGTGTGGGCGATGCCGTCAACCAGTCCGTGGTGATCACTTTCATGTTGCTGTTCGTGACGAACTTCGTGATGACTGCCGTGTACTTCCAGGTCGTCCCGCAGAGGGGTTAGCCGATGAGACCGCGACAACTCCTCGATCGCCCCTTGCGTTCACTCGAAGAGCTCGGCGCCCAGCTGTCCTTCTACGGCCGCTCCTTGGCTTGGACGGGTCGCACCCTGCGCCGCTACAAGAAGGAGATCCTGCGGCTGCTCGCCGAGGTGAGCTTCGGGCGTGGCGCGCTCGCCGTCGTCGGTGGCACGGTCGGCGTGATCGCGTTCCTGTCCTTCTTCACCGGCACCGAGGTCGGCCTCCAGGGCTACGCGGCCCTCAACCAGCTCGGCACCTCCAACTTCGTGGCGTTCCTGTCGGCGTACTTCAACACCCGGGAGATCGCTCCACTGGTGGCCGGGCTCGCCCTGTCCGCGACAGTCGGCGCCGGGTTCACCGCGCAGCTCGGCGCTATGCGGATCAGCGAGGAGACCGACGCGCTGGAGGTGATAGGCGTGCCGTCGCTGCCGTTCCTGGTGACGACGCGGATGATGGCCGGCTTCGTCGCGGTGATCCCGCTGTACGTGATCGGGCTGCTGTCTTCGTACCTGGCCGCCCGCACCATCACCACCGGCTACTACGGGCAGTCGACCGGCACGTACGACCACTACTTCCACCAGTACCTGCCGCCTGTCGACGTGTTCTGGTCCTTCGGCAAGGTGATCGTCTTCGCCCTGCTGATCATCCTGGTGCACTGCTACTACGGCTACCACGCAAGCGGCGGCCCGGCCGGTGTCGGCGTCGCGGTGGGCCGGGCGGTGCGGACCTCGATCGTCGCCATCAACGTCCTGGACTTCTTCCTCAGCCTGGCGATCTGGGGCGCCAACACGACCGTACGGATAGCGGGGTGAGAGCGGTGCGCATGCACAGAACGAGACTCAGGCTGTACGGCATCGCATTCCTCGCCGTGCTCGCGCTGCTGCTGTCGCTCGCGGTGGCCGTCTACCAGCAGGCGTTCACCTCCATCGTGCCCATCACCCTGGAGGCCGACACCCTCGGCAACCAGCTCGATCCACGCGCCGACGTCAAGCTGCGCGGGCTGCTGGTCGGCGAGGTGCGCGAGGTGCACGCCGACGGCACGAAGGCGACCCTCGACATCGCGCTCAAGCCGCAGTACGTGTCGTACATCCCCTCGGACGTGCACGCGCGGCTGCTGCCCAAGACGCTGTTCGGCGAGAAGTACGTCGACCTCGTCGCTCCCGCCGGCGCCGCGCACGCGTCGGCCCGGCCCATCCGTGCGGGCGACGTCATCACCCAGGACCGCACGAAGGTCGGCATCGAGGTACAGCAGTTGATGAACGACCTGCTGCCGCTGCTGCGCACGGTCCGGCCGGGTGAACTCAACGCCACACTGTCGGCGTTCGCGACCGCGCTGGAGGGCCGCGGCGACCGGATCGGCGGCAACCTCACCCGGGTCGAGGGCTATTTGCGCCGCCTCAACCCGCACATGCCCTCCCTCGAGGAGGACATCACACGGTTCGCGGACGTCGCCGAGGTGTACGGCGACGCCGCGCCCGACCTGATGCGGATCCTGCGCAACACGGTCATCACCAGCCGAACGATCGTCGAGAAGAAGGACCAGTTGGCGTCGGCTCTGCGCGCGACGACCTCCATGGCGGGCACAGCGAACGACTTCCTTTCCGAGAACGGCAACCGGCTGATCACCCTGGGCCGGGTATCGCACCCCACGCTGGAGCTGTTCGCCCGCTACTCCCCCGAGTACCCGTGCCTGTTCAAGGGACTGGTCCGGCAGGAGAAGGCGTCCGAGGACGCGTTCCGGGGTGGCGAGATGCGGATCACCCTCGAGGTCGTCCGGCCGCAGGGGGCCTACCGGCCCGGTGAGGAGCCGGTGTACGGCGAGCGGTCCGGCCCGAACTGCCGCGGCCTGCCGCATCCGCAGGTGCCCGGGCCGAAGCCCCATCTCGACGACGGTACGTCGGCCGGGGGTTCCGGCGACGCACTTCCTGGAGGTGTCGGCGTGTCCGCCACCCGGGCCGAGCAGCGGGCCGTCGACTCACTCGTGGCCCCCGTCATGGGCGTGGCTGCGGACCAGGTGCCACCCGTGGCGACCCTGCTGTTCGGGCCGCTCGCGCGGGGAACGGCGGTGAGTGTCGCATGAGCAGCTCAGGAGCCCGGCAGACCGTCGCCCCGCTGGTCAAGTTCAGTCTCTTCGCACTGGTCACGATCGCGGCGACGGCGCTGCTCGCCGCCACCATCGTCAACGTCTCCTTCACCCCCAAGGACACCTATCACGCGGTGTTCACCGACGTCACCGGGCTGGAGAGCGGCGATGACATTCGGGTGGCCGGAGTGCTGGTGGGACAGGTCGAGGGCATCCGCATCAAGGACCGGACCCTGGCGGAGGTCACGTTCACTGTCAGCGCCGGCCGTCCGCTGCTCGCCGGGACCCACGCGGTCGTCCGCTACCGCAACCTGGTCGGGCAGCGGTACATCGCACTCACTGAGGGCACCGGCGACGTCACCGCCCTGCTGCGGCCGGGCGGCACCATCCCGCTGTCGCGGACCCAGCCGGCGCTGGACCTCAACGCCCTGCTGAACGGCTTCAAGCCGCTGTTCGCCGCGCTCAGCCCGGGCGACGTCAACCAGCTCGCCACCGAGATCATTCAGACCCTGCAGGGCGAGGGCGGCACGGTGAACAGCCTGCTCGCACACACGGCGTCGCTCACCAGCACCCTCGCCGACCGCGACAAGCTGATCGGATCGGTGATCGACAACCTGAACACCGTCCTGGAGACGCTCGACAAGCGCGGCTCCCGCTTCTCCGCGCTGCTCACGCAGCTGCGCCGGGTGGTTGCGGGGCTGTCCGCCGACCGCCGGCCCATCGGGGAGTCGCTGGTGAGCATCGGCGACCTCACGGACGTCACGTCGGGGCTGCTGAAGGACGCGCGCCCACCGCTGAAGGACGACATCACTGGGCTCGGCGATCTGACCGGAACGCTGAATGAGAACGAGAACACCGTGGAGGGTGTCCTGAAGCGGCTGCCGAACAAGCTCGAGAAGCTGACAGGGACCGCCTCGTACGGCTCGTGGTTCAACTTCTACCTTTGCGACTTCGACGGCCGGATCGTGCTGCCGAAGACCAAGCAGGTGATCACCCCGGAGCTGCATGTGGCGCGGGCGAGGTGTGGCGGATGAGCCTGCGCATCAGGCGGCGCACTGTCCGCCGCCCCGAGCCGCTGATCAAAGTCCGGGTCCTGCCGCCGAAGCTGCCCAGGTTGCTGCCCAAGCGCACACCCCGCCCCGAACCCCTGGTGAAGGTGCGCGTCCTGCCGCCCAAGCTGCCCAGGATCCGGCTCAAGCGCCCACGCCTGAAGTCCTTCCGCGAACGCAACCCGGTCGTCGTCGGTGCTGTCGGCCTCACCGTCCTCGCGCTGCTCACCGTTGCCGCCTTCAACGCCGACAGCCTGCCACTGATCGGCGGCGGCGACACCTATAGCGCGGCCTTCTCCGAAGCCGGCGGGCTCAAGCCGGGCGACGAAGTACGGATCGCCGGGGTCAAGGTCGGCAAGGTCACGGGCGTCGACCTGGACGGCGACCACGTCAAGGTGACCTTCAAAGTGAAAGGCCGCCCGGCGTTCGGCACCGACACGGGTGCCTCGATCCGGGTCAAGACGATCCTCGGCGCGAAGTACCTGGCCCTGTACCCGAAGGGGCCCGGCCAGTTGAAGCCGGGCAGCGAGGTCCCGCTTCGGCGGACCGTGTCGGCGTACGACGTCGTCCAGGCCTTCAGCGACCTGACGACCACCACCGAGGAGATCGACACCGGCCGGCTCGCGAAGGCACTGGACACGATCTCCGTCACCTTCCAGGACTCCCCCGAGGAGGTGCGGGTGTCGATCAAGGGGCTGTCGCGGATCTCCCGGACCGTCGCCGCCCGTGACAAGGCGCTGCACGGTCTCCTCGACCATGCGAACGGAGTCACCGAGGTGCTGGCCGGTCACACGAAGGACTTCTCCGCGCTGGTGAAGGACGGTGACGCCTTGTTCATGGAGATCAACAAGCGGCGCAGGGCGATCCACAAGCTGCTCAAGAGCTCCGCGCTGCTGGGCATCGAGCTGTCCGGCCTGGTCGACGACAACAGCAAGGAGATCGGGCCCGCACTGAGGAACCTCAACACCTTCGTGACGATGCTCGACCGCAACCAGGCGAGCCTCGACCGCAGCGTCCGGCTGCTCGCCCCCTACGTGCGGCTCTTCACCAACACCCTCGGCAACGGCCGCTGGTTCGACTCCTACATCCAGAACATGGTCGCCGCCCCGGTCACGCCACGGACGGGAGGCACCCGATGACCCGCAGACTCCTGGCCCTGTTCACCGCGCTCGCGATCGTCGTCGGCGTCGCCGTCGTCCTGTGGCCGGGCCCCGGTCCCGTCCGCGTCACGGCGTACTTCCCGCGCACCGTCGGCATCTACCCCGGCTCTGACGTCCGCGTCCTCGGCGTCCGCATCGGCGAGGTCAAGAAGATCACGCCTGAGGGCGGCCGAGTACGGGTGGAGCTGGAATACGGGGGGGGCCGCAACGTCCCCGCCGACGCCCAGGCCGCCATCGTCAACTCCTCGGTGGTCAGCGACCGGTACGTGCAGCTGCTGCCGGTGTACCGCAAGGGCGCGGTGCTGCGGGACGGAGACGTCATCCCCGAGTCCCGTACGGCTGTTCCCGTCGAGCT
Organism: Streptomyces sp. HUAS TT11; assembly: GCF_051553595.1. Classification (NCBI taxonomy): domain Bacteria; kingdom Bacillati; phylum Actinomycetota; class Actinomycetes; order Kitasatosporales; family Streptomycetaceae; genus Streptomyces; species Streptomyces sp. HUAS TT11. The sequence goes on along the minus strand of NZ_CP196184.1, from coordinate 9,063,638 downwards.
AGACCGGATCTTCGACAGCCTGCACACCACCGCCGAGGCACTCGGCCCGAACGGTGCCAACAAGCAGGGTGCCCTGTCCCGGCTGCTCGCAGTGAGCGCGGACAACCTCAAGGGACAGGGCGCGAACCTCAACCAGACGGTGCAGGACCTGTCCCAGGCGGTCACCACGCTGTCCGACGGGCGCGGTGACCTGTTCGCGACCGTGCGGAACCTTCAGGTGTTCACGGCCGCGCTGGCGGCGGACGACACCAGCGTGCGGTCGTTCAACACCGACCTCGCCGACGTGGCCGGGCAGCTCGCCGGGGAGCGTAAAGATCTCGCGGCCGCGCTGAAATACCTGGCGGCCGCACTCGGCGACGTGTCCGGCTTCGTGAAGGGCAACAAGAAGGAGCTGACCTCAGATGTGAAGGGCCTGGCCAAGGTCACCAAGGTCCTGATCACCCAACGGGCCGCTCTGGAGGAGTTGCTGAGCGTCGCCCCCATGGGCCTGTCGAACCTGCAGAACGCCTACAATCCCGCCGCCGGCACCCTCGACACCCGCAACAACGCGCAAGCCCCGCAGGATCCGTCATCCCTTCTCTGCTCGATCCTGAAGACGACCGGCGACGACCACGACAACTGTGCCCGGCTGAAGAAGCTCTTCGGCTCCCTGCCCAAGATTCCCTCGGCGCCGACGTCGACGGGCACGGTCGACAAGACCCTCGGCGGAATTCTGGGGGCACCGGCATGAGCGTGCGGCGCAAGGGGCGGGTGGCCGCCTGGACAACGGTCGGCTCGCTGCTGCTGACCGGCTGCGAGTTCAACGGCTGGTACGACGTCCCGCTGCCTGGCGGCGCCTCGGACGGTCACGCCTACCACGTCACCGTCGACTTCCGGGACGTCCTGGACCTGGTGCCGCAGTCGGCGGTCAAGGTCAACAACGTCACCGTCGGCACGGTCGAGAAGATGGACTTGGACGGCTGGCACGCCCGCGTGCGGCTCAGGATCGCCGACTCGGTGAAACTGCCCGGCAACGCGGTCGCCGATCTGAGGCAGACCAGCATGCTCGGCGAGAAGTACGTCGCCCTGTCCGCGCCGGCCGACACGCGGCCCGTCGGACGGCTCCGCGACGGCGATCGCATCCCGCTGTCCCGCAGCGGCCGCAACCCGGAGGTCGAGGAGGTGCTGTCGGCCCTGTCCGCGCTGCTCAACGGCGGCGGGGTGGCACAGCTGAAGACGATCACCGTCGAGTTGAACAAGGCCATCAGCGGCCGCGAGGACCGGGTCAGGTCCCTGCTGAAGCAGCTCGACACCTTCCTCGGCGGCCTGGATGACCAGCGGGCGGACATCGTGCGCGCGCTGCAGGGCGTCGACCGGCTCGCAAAGCGGCTGAAGAAGGAGAAGAAGACGATCGCCCTGGCCGTCGACACCATGCCGCCCGCCCTGAAGGCCCTCGCCGACCAGCGCAAGGACCTGACGAAGATGCTCACCGCCCTGTCCAGGCTCGGCAAGACCGGCACCAAGGTGGTGAACGCCTCCCACGATGACACCGTCGCCAACCTGAAGAAGCTCCAGCCCATCCTGCAGGAGCTGAACAAGGCGGGCGACGACCTGCCCAACTCCCTCGAACTCCTCACCACGTACCCGTTCCCGCGCAACGCGACGGACGCCGTCAAGGGCGACTACGTCAACCTGAAGATCACTGCCGACCTCGACCTGGCCGGCCTCTACGGCAACGTCACCGGCAAGCCTGGCAAGGGCGGGAAGTCCCCGGCCCCCGGGACACCGCATCTTCCCGGCGTCCCCACTCCCGCCCCTCTCCCGTCTATCCCATCCCTGCCGGGCACCCCGTACGTGCCCCCCGTGCCGCCCGTACCCTCCGCGCCCGCCGTGCCCTCGACGCCTCCCGACGGCAGCACCCTGCTGTGCCCGCCGGTGTGCACCGCCGCCTACGGCACTGAGGGCGGCTCGCGTCGCCTCCCGCCGGGGGTCGATCCTGGCCTCGCCGAGCTGATGCTGAAGGGGATACTGCCGTGATCACACGTACGGTCAGGGCGCAACTGCTCGCCTTCGCGACGGTCACCGCCCTCGGTGTGTCCTACGTCGGCGCCCGGTACACGGGCCTGGTGGACGATGTTTTGCACCGCGGGTACACCGTGCGCGCCGACTTCGCCGAGTCCGGGGGCGTCTTCCCGGGCGCCGAGGTCACCTATCGGGGGGTGCCGGTGGGCCGCGTGGGCGATCTGCGGCTGACCGGGTCCGGCATCTCGGTGGCGCTGAAGATCGAGGACGGTGCCCCGAAGATCCCGGCTGACACGCTCGCGGTGGTCGCCGACCGTTCGGCGGTGGGCGAGCAGTACGTCGACCTCCAGCCACAGCGGTCGGGCGGGCCGTACCTCACGGACGGCAGCCCGATCCCGCGCAGCCGCACCCGGACCCCGCTGCCGGTCACCGACCTGGTCCTCAGCCTCGACCGGCTGGTCAACTCGGTCGGCAAGGACGATCTGCGGGTCACCGTCGACGAGCTGGGCAAGGCGTTCGCAGGCACCGGACCGAACCTGAGCCGGCTGGTGGACTCCGGTGACGCGCTGGTGGAGTCGGCATCCGGGTCGCTCCCCCAAACGGTGTCGCTGATCGAGGACTCGCGGAAGGTGCTCAAGACACAGGCCGACCAGGGCTCGGCCATCAAGTCGTTCTCCCGCGATCTCGCCACGCTCACCCAGCAGCTGAAGTCGAGCGACGGCGATCTGCGCCGGCTGATCGGCTCCACTGGGCTCGCCGCGCAGGAGGTCGACTCCCTGCTGAAGTCCACGCGGCCGCACGTGCCGGTCCTGCTGGCCAACCTCATCAGCGGCGGCCAGATCACCGTGGCCCGGCTGCCCGGCGTCGAACAGGCTCTGGTCACGCTCCCGCTCACTGTCGCGGGCAGCTACACGGTCATCCCCGGCGACGGCACCACCCACTTCGGGCTGACCGTGAACGCCGACGACCCTCCCCCGTGCACCCAGGGCTACAACACCCAGCGGCGCGACCCCGCCGACACCGGCACACGCCCGGCGAACACCGACGCGCGCTGCACCCTGCCGCGCGGCAGCAAGACCTCGGTGCGCGGAGCACAGAACGCGCCCGGCGCGACACCCGGCCGGTACAGCGCCGGCCAGGCCGCGTTCGTGGCCCCCTACGACCCGGAGACCGGCACCGTGACCGGACCGGACGGAACGCCCCTCGAGATCGGCTCGACGGGCGGGGAACAGACCGTGTTCGGAAAGGAGTCGTGGCAATGGCTGCTCGTGGGGCCGATGGCGTGAGAGGCGGACGCATGAGGCTGCTGTCGGCGGGGCTGATCGCCGCGACCGTGTTGACGACCGTGCTGTGTGTCTGGCTGGGCTGGAAGCTGTCCGACCAGCACGCGAAGGAGCAGCGCCGTCAGGACATCCTGGCGGCTGCCCGCCAGTCGGCACTGAGCTTCACCTCGCTCGACTACCGGCACTACGACCGGGACGGCAGCAATGTGCTCAAGGGCGCCACCGGCGAGTTCAAGAAGGAGTTCGCCGCACAGACCGCACAACTGACGAAGCTGGTCGCGCAGAACAAGTCGGTGTCCGAGGGGCAGGTCCTGGAAGCGGGCATCGTGCGATCCGACGCGCACTCGGCCCGGGTCCTGGTCGTGGCCGACAGCAAGGTGACCAACACCGCCGCGCCCGAGGGCCAGGCGCGCACCTACCGGCTCCAGCTCGACCTCACGCGCGTGGCCGGCCGCTGGCTGACCTCCGACGTCGCGTTCGTGGGCTGACCCAGCCGTGAGGCCATCGATGAGGAGAGACACCGTGGCGAACCCGCCCTCCCGCACCCGCGGCACCGGCTCACCGGCCCGCCGCACCATGACCGCGGCCGCCCGCGCGGCAGCCAAGCGCGCCGGGCGGCCCGCGCCCCCCGAGCGCGGCGCCCGCCAGGAAGAGCAGACCCGCTCCGGGCGCACCCTGCTCGTCGAGCCCCCGGCGAACGGCTGGGAGGACCCGCCGGAGCCCGAGTCGTTCGAGGAGGAGCCGGACGACGGCACGCCCCTCCGCAAGGCCGGGCGGAGCGTGCTCACCGCGGTGCTGGGCGTCGTCCTCGTCGCGGCCCTGGTCGCGGCCGCCGTGCTCGGCTGGCATTACCAGCAGGGGCGGCAGGCGGAGCAGGCCCGCGACGAGGCCCTCGCGGCTGCGCGGAAGGCGGCGCCGGTCGTGCTGTCGTACGACTATCGGCACTTGGACCGGGACTTCTCCCGGGCCCGCGCCCTGCTGACCGGGCACTTCCGCGACCAGTACGGCAAGACCACGAAGGCGGTGGTCGCGCCGACCGCGACGAAGTACCACGGTGTGGTGAAGGCGACCGTGGCCACCCCCGCCGACGGCGGCGCCCCCGCGGTCTCCGTTGTGTCGGCCACACCGGACCGGGCCGTCGTCCTGCTCTTCGTCAACCAGGTCACCCAGAGCACTCAGGTCCCAGAGCCCCGGTTGGACCTGAACCGGGTGCGTATGACGCTCACCCGCACCTCCGACGGCTGGAAGGTGAGCGGCGTCGACGCCCTCTGACAAGCCTGGCGTAAGTGCCGTCGCGCAGGCGCGCGGGGGCACTTTTTCGTGGGAGATGGGGTGCGGCCCATATGGGATGACGGGCTTCACGAGGGTCGAGCTGTGGTGGCCCCGGGGGGAGCTCCGCCACCCCTGAGCAAACTACGTCACCGACTCCTGCCGACCCCCTCAGCACCCGTCCGGCCCGTTTCTCGCGACGGACGCCGCCTGTCTCCCCGTAGAGCAGACGAAGGCATCACCCGTACCGCCACTTCGTCCGACTCGCGAACCCACGAGGTACCTGTGGCTCTCTTCTCCGTACTCCGGCTTCGCCACCATCCGCGGTCGCGGGGGCGTCTCGCCGTCGGGTTGCTGACACTCGTCGCCGGAACCCTGCCGAGTGTGACTGCCGATGCCGCCACCCCGCCCTCCGGATCGGTCAGCAACGCCGCGCCCACGACCACGTGGAGCGCCGACCCCTTCACCGTCCCGAATGTCTCCGGCACTACCGGGACGGTGAGCTGCGGGAATGCGCAACCCTGCGACGACTACGCCCTGAAGGTGTCGGTGCCCGCGGGCTACGACGCCGGTCACAGCCTGCGCATCGACGTCAGATGGCCGGACTCCGCCGCCGACTTCGACCTGTACGTCCTCGACGCGGACGGCCGAGAGGTGGCCACCTCGGCCTCTTCCAGCGACCCCGAGACCGTGCTGCTCCCGGCGGTGTCGGCGTCATACACCGTGCGCGTGGTGCCGTACGCGCCGCTCGGCGACAGCTTCACCGGCACCGCGAGTCTGATCACCGCTCCGGTCGATCCGCCGCCGAGTACGGCCACACCGCCGACGTACGCGAACTCCTGGGCCCCCGACGGCATCGCGGACGCGCACAACGCTGGTGAACCCTCGATCGGCGTCGACCGTGCGAGTGGCGCCGCGATGTTCCAGGCGTACACGTCGACGCTCAAGGTCACCTACGACAGTGCCGGTACCGCCATATGGCAGGACAAAAGCGCGACCGCGGCCAACGGCTGCCCCCAGGGCAGCACCACCAGCCTCGACCCGATCCTGTTCACCGACCCGGTCACCCACCGCACCTTCGAGTCGCAGCTCGCCGGCAAGACCGCCCTGACCTGCTACACCGACGAGGACGGTGACACGTGGACGCCGACGGGAGGCTCGGGCATCAACTCCGGTGTGGACCACCAGACCATCGGTGGCGGCCCCTTCGCCCCAGGCGTGCCGGGTGCCGTCACGTCGTACCCGAACGCCGTCTACTACTGTTCCCAGGACATCGCCGATGCCTCCTGCGCGGTCAGTCGGGACGGCGGTCTGACGTACGGGCCCGCCGTTCCGATGTACTCGCTGCTGGACTGCGGCGGTCTGCACGGGCATGTGAAGGTCGCCCCGGACGGCACGGTGTACGTGCCCAACAAGGGCTGCGGTGGCAACCAGGCCGTGGCTGTCTCCGAGGACAACGGGCTGACGTGGACCGTCCGTCACAACCCGTCCAGCACCCCCGGTGAGTCGGACCCGAGCGTGGGGATCGGGGCCGGCGGGACCGTCTACATGGGCTACCAGAACAGCGACGGCACGGCGCGTATCGCTGTCAGCCACGACAAGGGCAAGACGTGGCTGTACGACCAGAACGTCGGCGCGGCCCTCGGCATCAAGAACATCGTCTTCCCGGCCGTGACCGCGGGCGACGACAATCGCGCCGTGTTCGCCTTCCTGGGCACCACCACCGGCGGCAACTATCAGGACGCGGCCAACTTCGCGGGCGTCTGGCACCTGTACGTGGCCACCACCTACGACGGCGGTCAGTCTTGGGTCACCGTCGACGCCACCCCAACCGACCCGGTTCAGAAGGGGTCGATCTGTACGGGCGGCACTACATGCGGCAATGACCGCAACCTCCTGGACTTCATCGACGTCACCACCGACGCCCAGGGTCGCGTGCTCGTCGCCTACGCCGACGGCTGCACCGGCACCTGCGCGAGCGGCGGTGCGCAGAACTACGACGCGCTGGCATCCATCGCCCGCCAGTCCTCCGGCAACACGCTGTACGGCGCGTACGACGCCGTGGTCCGCGGCAAGCACAAGAAGCCCTAAGGAAGCCACTAGATGAAGCCATCACCCTCGGCTGCCGTACTGGTGGGAGCCGTCCTCAGCCTGGCCGCGATCACTGGATGCTCGGCGGCGAACGAGCACGCCGAGCATCCGGGGGCGACGTACGCGGCGGAGCAGGCAACCGATCCGCCGGCCGGGACTGCAGCCGTTGCCGCGCCCGGCGGCTGTCCCACTGCCGCCTCACTGCCGCTCCCCAAGGACTTCCCGGAGAACCTGCCGGTGCCCGACGGCGCGGTCGTGACCTCGGTGGAGCATCGCACTGGCGGTCGGCTCGTCGTCGACACCGTCGTACGGGGCGGCTTCGACACCACCCTGGCGTTCCTGCACAAGCGGCTCCCCAAGGCCGGCTACATCCCCAAGGAGGGCGAAGTGGAAAGGGACGACGCCGAGTCGAACTTCTCCTCCGCGACCGTCCAGGGCCGCTGGAGCCTGCGGAAGATGTCCGACTGCGAGGGAGGGGTGTACCTGACGTACCTGACCTCTGCCGTCTCCTGAACCCCGCCCCGCCAAGCCTTTCCTGGCCGGTGAAAACTGCAAGGGGCCACCCTTCGTGACGAGCGGCACAGCGTGCGCCGTTGACCGAAGGGTGGCCTCTCGGACTGGAAGACCTGGTGAACGGGTGCACCGCGAGCCTGACTGGCCGGCCTGCCGCAGGACAGCGTGAGCCGGAGCAAACCGGCCGTGGCGGTCCTCCGGAGCAAGAGCGATGCTGTTGGGCATGCCCCCAGTTCGTCCCGCATTGGTCACTGGCTTGCCCCACCGGCCGCGACGGCGCCGCCAGCTGGAATCGCACCGACAACATCGGAGTCGGCATGCGCTTCGAGCTCATCGCGTACGAGCCGACCGGCCAGAACAGCTACGCGGTCCACCTCAAGGCGACCAGCAGCCGCTTCAGCGGCACCGGAACCATGCGCATCACCCTGCGGAACGGATCGATAGCTCGGCTTGAGATCGGCTGATCCCACACACAGGGGGCCGGTCGGCTCGACCCCGCTGCCGGCGGCGTCCTGAATCATCGGCCTCCGTTCGGCAGCAACTCACGGAGGAGCTGAGCGACCTCCCGGCGCGCACGGCCTTTCCCAAAGCGTTGCCGTCCCCTACTCCCGGGTCCGATCAAACGGTGTGCGGGCCATCTGTATCGCGGCGATGCGTCGCCATCTGTGATCAGCCCTGTACCGTCGTCTCACCTGCCTCGCGGGAAAAGATCTTGATCAGTGCGGGATGGTGCCATCACAGTCCTTGCGTATCGCCTGATCACCGCATTTCATCGCGGACGGCACGCCGGCGCCGCCCCCCCCCGAGGCTGCTATGTCGTGTCAAGCCGCTTGAGCAAGCTCTTCCAGGGTCGGCTGGTTCCCTCGTTCGAGGATCTTGAAGATCTGGCGGCAGACGTTCCGCTTGAGGCATCGCTGCGCGTCGCGAGGGCTCTTGCCCTCGCCGGTGCGGCGGGCGACGTAGGTCTTCGTGGCGGGGTCCAGCCGCATCCTGATCAGGGTGATCGTGTGCATCGCTCGGTTCAGCGGGCGGTCGTCGCCCCGGTTGAGTCGGTGCTTGTTGGTCAGACCTGACGAGGCCGGGATCGGCGCGACACCGGCGAAGGAGGCGAAGGCGGCTTCGGAGCGAAATCGGCCCCGATGCGACCAGCTGACCAGGATCTGAGCTGCAGTGATCGGGCCGACACCGAGCAAGGCCAAGAGCTCGGGAGCCTGTTGGCGGACGAGCTCATGGAGCTCGTCCGCCAGCTCGCGGGCCTCGGCCTGGAGGTGCCGGATGCGCTGGGCGGTGGAACGCAGGGCGCGGATGGTCATGCGGTGCTCGGCGGGCAGCGCGGGCCGGTCGCGGAGGCCAGCGCAGCGCCTGACCTGCTGTGATCGGCTGAGGCGGCGCAGGTCGGTGCGCAGGTCGTCCGGTGCGGAGATGATCAGGGCCTTGAGTTGGTTGATGGCCGCAGTGGAGGCGTGCACCGCGCCCTGTCGGGTGGCCAGCAGCACGCGTATGGCCTCGCGTTCTCCGCGCTTGCGGGGCTGGATGAGGTGCTCGGTGGCCAGGGCCTCGCGGGCTGCGCGAATGGCGTCGAGCATGTCCGTCTTGCGTCCGCCGCGGACCGGAGGGCGCTTGGGGCGGCAGACCTCGATGACGCGTTCGCCAGCGTCCTCGAGGAAGGCAGCGAGGCCGGCGCCGAAACTGCCGGTTCCTTCGAGTGCCCAGCAGCGGCGGCCAGGCACCTTCAACCGGGCGAAGTCGAGAAGGCGCTGGTAGCCGCGGCCATGGGCGGGCGCGTCGGTGGTCTCCAGGACGGCGCCGATGGGGCTGACGGCGGCTGCGGCGAGTGTGTCGCGGTGGGTGTCGACGCCAATGACGCCGTCGACGTGTTCTGCGAGCATGGTCACGCGGTTGTTCTCCTCCGGGCGGACGGGCCGTGGTCGGCGTCGGCCTGGGTGGAGTCACCACGTGGCGGAACTGTGATGAGTCACGCCGGAAGGCGGACAAGCTGCTGATCAAGCCAACGGGTGGGCCAGGCCGGCGCCCTCATCCGGCAGACATCTCGGGGGAACGGCAGTCCCTGACGGGACGCCAGTTATTTTGCGAGTCATGCCGGATCACGAGCGCCGAGCCTGGCAGCAACCCATCCCGGGCCGCAGAAGAACTCTCACAGTTATCTTCTTTGCGGTCCTGCAAGAGGGCCGCTGGCCTCCGGGCCCGGCATGGCTGTTGCCCCCTGTCGAACGGATGACCTGGGGGGTGGTCCTACGTTGTTGATGGGTCGGATGGTCTGTCGTACGGTCCGGAGGATCCAGTGGCCCCGGGTATGGCTTGGGGGTGGTTGCCTTCAATGGTTCCTGTGACGCCTGGCCGCCCGGGGCCGCACGACGACTCGACCACTGATGAGGAGCTGCGGGCCCGCGGGTATCGCTGAGTAGGACCATGCTGGAGGGGTCGTCCGGATGTACGAAGTACGTCGAATGACCGGAGAAACCATGGCCTGGAACTGGGCAGGAACTGATATCGGCAAGGCTCACCACCACACCGTTGTCCTGAACAACGATGGCGAGGTGCTGCAGTCCCGGAAGGTGGTCAACGACGAGGCAGACCTGCTGCGTCTCATCAGCGAGGTGCTGGCGCTCGGTGAGGATGTCGTGTGGTCCGTCGACGTAGCCGACGGCATGGCTTCCCTGCTGGTCAACCTCCTGCTCAACCATGGACAGACCGTCGTCTATCTGCCCGGCCTCGCGGTGAATCGGGCATCGGCCGGCTACCGCGGCCTGGGCAAAACCGATGCGAAGGACGCCCGGGTCATCGCTGATCAGGCACGTATGCGCCGCGACCTCCACGTCCTGACCCCGGAGAGCGAGCTGACCGCCGAACTGCGGGTGATGACCGACCGGCGGGCCGATCTAGTCAAGGAACGGACACGGAAGACCAATCGTCTGCACGCGCACTTGCTGAGCATCTTCCCGGCCCTGGAACAAGCTCTGGAACTGACGAGCATAGGCCCGCTGATGCTGCTGTCCGGCTACCAGACGCCGGCTGCGTTACGACGTCTCGGCCGCAGGCGGCTGACGACATGGCTGCGCAACCGCAGGACCCGCAGCGCAGAAGACCTGGCCACCGCCGCTGTTGATGCCGCGGAACAACAGCACACGCGACTTCCCGGCGAGGCTGCGATCGCCCACGTTGTCCGCGACCTGGCGCTGGAATTGCTCGGTCTCCACGAGAAGATCCACGAGCTGGACAAACTCATCGAAGCCCGATTTCGCGAGCACGAACTCGCGCCGGTGATCTCCAGCATGCCCGGTATCGGACCGCTGCTGGGCGCCGAGTTCCTCGCTGCCACCGGCGGTGACTTGTCTCGGTTCCCCAGCGCAGACCGGCTCGCCGCGTTCTCGGGCGTCGCGCCCGTTCCCCGCGATTCCGGCAACGTTAACGGCAACCTGCACCGGCCCCGCCGCTACCACCGCGGCCTCCAACGCGTCTTCTACCGCTCCGCGCTGATCAGCATCCGCACCTGCCCCGAGTCCCGGGCCTTCTACGACCGCAAGCGGGCCGAGAAGTAGCCACACAAGCACGCCGTCCTCGCACTCGCCCGACGTCGCGCCAACGTCCTGTTCGCCATGATCCGTGACCGAGAGATCTATCAATCAACATCCAACGTCACCACTGCGGCTTGACAACAACATGAGGAGGTGTCACCGGGCCCGAGAGGCGCCGTTGGAGACGCTGATCAGAGGTCCGGCCGCCGCCCGGCCCGGCGCAATGCCCGGCATCCCGCGGGCGGCAGGTCTGCATAACGTGGATGCGCGCATACGACGCCAACGCCCTGGCCAGCACCGCACGAACCTCGTTCGGGAGGATGGGTTGTACGACATCGACGACGTGGGCGTCTTCCTCGGCCTGGACGTCGGCAAGAGTGCCCACCACGGCCACGGGCTGACCCCGGCCGGCAAGAAGGTCTTCGACAAGCAGCTGCCCAACAGCGAGCCGAAGCTGCGGGCCGTCTTCGACAAGCTGGCCGCGAAGTTCGGCACCGTACTGGTGATCGTCGACCAGCCCGCCTCGATCGGAGCCCTCCCGCTCACGGTCGCCCGGGACGCGGGCTGCAAGGTCGCCTACCTGCCGGGCCTGGCCATGCGGCGGATCGCCGACCTGTATCTGGGCGAGGCGAAGACCGACGCCAAGGACGCCGCGGTGATCGCAGACGCCGCCCGGACGATGCCGCACACCCTGCACTCTTTGGAGCTCACCGAACAGATCACCGCCGAACTGACCGTGCTGGTGGGCTTCGACCAGGACCTGGCGGCCGAGGCCACCCGCACCTCCAACCGCATCCGCGGCCTGCTCACCCAGTTCCACCCCAGCCTGGAACGCGTCCTTGGGCCGCGTCTGGACCATCAGGCCGTGACATGGCTGCTGGAACGCTACGGATCTCCGGCCGTGTTACGAAAGGCCGGCCGCCGCAGGCTCGTAGGGAAGGTCAGTCGGTCACGGTGAGGACGACCTTGCCGCGGGTGCGGCCGGCCTCGACGTGGGCGTGGGCCGCGCCGGCCTGTTCCAGCGGGAAGGTCTCCTCCACCTCGACGGCGACCTCACCGGCGTCGATCAGGTCTGCGATCGTGGCCAGCGCGGGACCGTCCGGCTCGACCAGGTACGCAGTGACGCGCACGCCGGCTGCCTCGGCAGCCTGGGCCAGGTCCGGGGAGACACCGGCCGGGATGGCGACCAGCAGGCCGCCGGGGCGCAGGACCTTCAGCGAGCGGGTGCTGGTCTGGTCGTGGGCGTCGCCCACCAGGTCGATGACGACGTCGATGTCCTTGACGACGTCCTCGAAGCGGGTGGTGGTGTAGTCGATGGTCTCGTCGGCGCCGAGTTCCTTGAGCCAGGGGTGGCGTGCTTCGCTGGCGGTGGCGATCACGTGGGCGCCCAGGTGCCGGGCGAACTGGACCGCGAAGTGGCCCACCCCGCCGGCGGCGGCCGTGATCAGGACGCGCTGGCCGGCTTGGACGTGGGCGGTGTCGACCACGGTCTGCCAGGCGGTCAGTGCCGCCAGGGGCACGGCGGCCGCGTGCGCGTGGTCGAGGGTGGCCGGCTTGCGGGCCCACTGGCGGACCGGGGCGGTCACGTACTCGGCGTAGCCGCCGGCGGCGCGCGGGAACCACGGCATGCCGTAGACCTCGTCGCCGACCTTCAGGGTGGTGACGCCGAAGCCGACCTCCTCGACGACACCGGACACGTCCCAGCCGAGGATCAGCGGGAGCGTCTGCAGCCCCGCCATGCCCTGGCCCTCGCGTGTCTTCCAGTCCACCGGGTTGATCCCGGCGGCGTGCACCCGTACCAGCACCTCGGTCGGCAGCGGCTCGGGGCGCGCGACCTCCTCGACGGTCAGCACCTCCGCTCCGCCGAACTCGCTGATGGTGACTGCCTGCATGGTGTGCTCGCTCATGTTGTCCTCGCTCATGTCCGTCTCACTGTTTCTTGTGCCGGGACCGCGGTCCCGGCACAAGAAACAGTGGCGTGTGCTCGCGGAGGCGGGTGAGTGGCCGGGAGGACATCCGTCGTACCATTCTGGCCATGACACATCGTGTTGTCGTTCTCGCCCTCGACGGAGTCCAGCCGCTGGACCTGGGCATCCCGGCCCGGGTGTTCAACGAGGCCTGTAAACCGGATGGAACCCGTCTGTACTCCGTCGTCACCTGTTCCCTCGGTGGCCGGCCGGTGCGCACGCACGAGGACTACCGGATCATCGTCGACCACGACGAGTCGGTGCTGGAGACCGCGGACACCGTCGTTCTGGCCACGCAGGAGCCCAGCGAGCAGCTGCTCGCGACCGGCGCGCTACCCGAGGAACTCGCCGCGGCCCTGGACCGGATAGGGCCGCAAACCCGCATCGTCAGCCTGTGCACCTCGGCCTTCCTGCTCGCGGCGGCCGGTCTGCTGGACGGCCAGCGGGCCACCACCCACTGGGCGCTGTGTGACGCGCTGGCGCGGCTGTTCCCCGACGTCGACGTCGATCCGGACGTATTGTTCGTCGACAACGGACGCATCCTGACGTCCGCCGGCGGAGCGGCCGGCATCGACCTGTGCCTGCACCTGGTCCGTCTGGACCACGGGGCGGCGGTGGCCTCGGCCGCCGCGCGGCGCTGCGTCGTGGTGCCGTGGCGCGAGGGCGGGCAGGCCCAGTTCATCGAGCACCCGGTTCCGCAAGACACCGACCGTTCCACTTCGGCGACCCGGCAGTGGGCGCTAGACCGGCTGGCCGAGCCGATCACACTGGAGGACATGGCCCGGCACGCGCACATGAGCGTGCGCACCTTCACCCGGCGGTTCCGCAGCGAGGTGGGCAGCAGCCCGCTGAAGTGGCTGGCGCAGCGGCGGCTGGCTCACGCGCGCCTGCTGCTGGAGTCCACCGACCTGACCGTCGCACGGATCGCCACCGTCTGCGGCTTCGGCGACCCCGTCGCCCTGCGCAAGCACTTCCACACGTACCTGGGCCCGTCACCACTGGCCTACCGTCGCGCCCACAACGCACCGGAGCCGATGACGGCACGGTGACCACCCAGCCGGATCAGGGCTGAGCATGTCCTTGTGCCGTCACGATGGCGAACGCCCCGGCGACCGGCTCGGATGGAGCCAGGCCGCCGGGGCGGGGTGGCGGCCAGGCGGTACGTGACCACAGAACCGCGGTAAGGCGTTCAAACGAAGAAGAGGCGCTCGAGCTCGTCGCTGCCGGCCGGCCGGGTGTACAGGGTGCGGCCGTCTTGGATGACTTTCTCCAGGTGGGCGTAATCTGCAGGGCCCGGTTGGTGGTGTCGGTCTTGCTGTCGCCGGTGAGCTTGACGGCCTGGTCCAACGCCGCGGCCGCGGTTCAGCACCCGCTCCGCGATCGCCAGTTCATCCCGCTCGGCCTGGACCTCCTGGAGTTGCTTGACCAACTCATCGGCGAGAGCGTCCAGTTCGCTCCGGCGGGCGGTGATCCACTGCCGCTCCTGCATCCCCCGCGCCCTCCCGCCTTCTCACGGCGTGTCGACCTGCCGACAGATCGTAGGCGGGGGCCGGTCGTGGGCGCAGCCGAACCCTGCATCCCGCCGGAGCCAGACCTGCCCGATGATCTACGCCATGATCATCGGCCGCCGACCGGCACGAGTACCCAATTCACCATTCACACCAGACCCGTGACCTGCGACTTCACGATGCACACCGCTCAATGAGGCTGGGGGCTCGCCACGCGCTTGATCCACAGGTCTTGATGCGATGAAGGGGCGGGGCGCCTTCGCCCCCGCGGGCTGCTGGGGTAGGTCCCAGGTACTGACGTTCGTCACGGCGAAGGAGGCCCCTGGTGAGCGAGTATGACGGACACCAATACGTCGGCATCGACCTGCACCGCAGGCGATCCGTCATCGTGCGGCAGACCGATCAGGGCGAGCAGCTGAGCGCGGTACGAATCGTCAACGACCCGGTGGCCCTGGGCCTGCAGATCGAGCAGGCCGGGACCCGCCCGGACGTGGTCCTGGAGGCCACTTACGCCTGGTACTGGGCGGCCGACGTGCTCCAGGCGGCCGGAGCACAGGTTCACCTGGCGCACCCGCTGGGCGTGAAGGGGTTCGCCTATCGGCGTGTCAAGAACGATGTCCGCGATGCCGCGGACCTGGCCGACCTGCTGCGCATGGGGCGGCTGCCGGAGTCATGGATCGCCCCGGCCGAGACCCGGGAACTGCGCGAACTCGTGCGTTACCGGGCCAAGCTGGTCGCGCTCCGCTCCGGGCTGAAGGCTCAGGTACATGCCGTGCTTGCGAAGGCCGGCGTGCTCATCGCGGTGTCTGACCTGTTCGGGGTCGATGGCCGTGCCCAGCTCGAGCAGACCGCTCTGTCCGGCGCCTATGCCCAGCGCGTGGCGTCCCTGCTGAAGCTGATCGACATCCTCGACGCGGAGGAAGACCTCTTCAACCGCCGCATCGCCGAACGGCTTCGCGGTCACGCCGGCTGCGGGGCCATCCAGTGGCTGCCCGGCATCGGGCCCGTACTGGCGGCTGTGCTGGTCGCCGAGATCGGCGACGTGCATCGCTTCCCCTCCGCCGACCGATTGTGTTCCTGGTCCGGACTGACCCCGCGGCACTACGAGTCCGACACCGTCGCACGCCGCGGACACGTCACCAAACAGGGCAGCAAGCTGGTCCGCTGGGCGGTCGTGGAGGCTATCCAGCGCAAGACCACCCCCAAGATCAAGGAGGATCGGGCCCGGATCGAGGCCCGCCGCGGCAAGAACATCGCGAAGATCGCCGCGGCCCGCAAACTGCTCACCCTGGTCTACTACGGGCTGCGCGACGGGCACATCCGCGCCCTGGCCCGCCAGGCCGCGTGAGCAGCTCGGTGGCGGCAGGCGCGCGGTCGGGCAATTGTCTGACCCCCACCCGGCGCGGTCGCGGTTTTGATTGACCCCGCCTGCCGCACGTCGCACCGCTCCATGCGGCCTCACGCCGCGAAGGAATGACCGGCAGCCGAGCCCTGGCCCTGCCCTCCTGCATCACACAGCGGAGACGAGCGACACCCACAACCCCACAGCACACATACACGCTCGCCGACCTCACCCGTTGCCCGCGAGCCGGTCAACGCTGCCCAGAACCATCAACAACCAGCAGATATACCGCCCTTGACGAAACCCACCCCTTCAGGAATGACGAAACCCACCCCTTCAGGAATGACAATTGCTCGCAGCCGCGGCGTCCTTGTTCTTGCGAACTGGAACGCTCCCTTTAGGGTGCCGCGTGCGCTCCGGAACGCGGCCACGCTCGCCGCCAACCCCTCCATGCTGGCCGCAAAGGGGCATGGGGACGGCGTTGACGGTCACAGCAACAGGTGCGCAGCACCTGTCAGCGCCAACCACCAGGTCACTGAGCCAGCGCCACTGACACTCAGATAGCGATGCTCAACTGACACTCTCTCGCAGACCATCGCGTAGCGGCCGGAGCGGGCGCAGTCTGCCCGCCCCGCGTCCCGAGTTCATCCGTGACGTCGCTGACCTGAGTGCCGCGCTGCAGGACCTGTACGAGAAGGACGGCTCTTCGTCTGTGCGCACCATGGAGCAGCGGGCGGGCCGGTACAGCGTTCTGCCGCGCAGTACCGCGTACCGGGTCATCACCCGGCAGGCCGTGCTGCACAGCCTGGACCAGTTCCGGGCCTACCTGAGGGCATGTGAGGTCCCGGAGGAGGACTGGTCTGTATGGGAAACGGCCTGGACTAGGGCTTGGAGGCACGAGAAGTAGGAAGACGAGGACTCCGTCGCGCCCATGGCCGATGGGCCGTGGGTCCCGTTTCCCAGCGGGAGCCGGCTCGGGATGACCTCCCGGTGCCCTTGCGGGCGTGAAGGTTCGACTTCCTCCACTCCTACCACCCTGTACACCCCTACCTCGGCGGCGTGTCTACCGTGTGCGGCGAGGACGAGCGCGCAGCGCTTGGGCCGGGGCCACGGCCAGGATGTTTCGCATCGTCACCGCATCCAAGCCGGTGCGCTGGGCAATGTGTTGGATCGGCTCTTTTGCCCGCCTGGAGGTGTTGATCGCCGCCGCCAGGTCGCGTCGGGCTGCAAGCAGAGCCTCCTGGACCGCCGTCACGTCAGGTACCGGCGTGCATCCGGGCGTCTAGAGATCGGGTTCCGCTGGACAGACTGACCCACTCTTAGATGCCTTGGTGTAGCCCAAGCCCTACCCGGAAAACCTGGCCCACCCAGGGCCTGGATATCACATAAAACGCCCTCAGAAAGCAGCAATTCTGGAGAGTTAGATAGGAGTTCATATGCCCCTGTAACCTTGCGGCCGCACCAGATGGAAGCAGTTGAAAGAGTACTGCAAGCACTCCGGATTCCTGCCGGTGGACGTATGCCAGAACACGGAGGCGCACACTCACCAACGTCCACTGCTGAAAACAATCTGAGGATACGTCAAGAGACAGCTTGAGGAGGTCTGGACTCAACCCCGATTCCCCTCTCCAAGGCCCGCCACATAGGTGCAGAGAGCAGGGCAGGAGCGAGCATGTACCAGCGCCCCTGCATAACCCGTGTACCCGTAAGGGGTCACGGGCGGGTGCCTGAGCAGAGGGGGGTCGGGGAAGCCCACGGCGCCCCGGCGCGATGCTGCCGCTTCCGCCTTTCCCCACGAAGATTTGCCGCCCGGGTCCCGCGTCTGCGATCTTGTGCGGGGCGGCGACCTCAAGACGCAACCCAGCCGCCGGCGCACTCGCCTAGGGGTCCACCACTAGACCGCTGGTGGGCCGTTGGCCTAGCACGAGCAGCGGCCTGCTCTCTGAACTTCCCGTGGCCCTACGAAGAAAGGGAAATAGCGTGAACACCAAAAAGGTTACGGCCCGACGTCTTACGATCGAGGAGGTTTCAGAATTGGGCCTCCAAGAGGACATCTTCGTCTCGGCAGAGATGGACGATCTTCCTCTCGATTGCTACGCCCCGGCCTCCCTCACAAAGCCGGGTAAATATTTCGATGGAGGATCCTTCACCGCAAGGACAATCTTCGGTAAGGAAGTTCACGTTCTTCCAGACAATGCCGAGGAGCGCGGGATCTGGGTTGCCGACGAGGCAGGGGAAGAAATCGAGGTTCTCCAGAGTGCTGGCGTCCTCCTGAACCTCGCCCTCTTCGTGCCAGGCGGGGACAACGAATCTCTGGAATCGCTCTACACCGCCGCAAGAGAGGCATTCGGCGCGGGACTCGTTCAGCGCTGGAACGAGGAAGTCGTCGCGGTGCCGGACGTCAAGGTCGACCTCTTCGAAGAGCCGACCCGCGGGCGGAAGAACACGAACAACCAGATCCGCGACCGCCGTGCGCTGGACATCTACCCCACCCGAGTGCGGTTCATGGAGCCCAGCGCTGGCTGGAGGTTCGTCGTCGAACCGCACAAGGAAACCATCGACAACACACCAACGATCTGAGCTGACAGCAGCCCCGAGAAGGCGTACCAGCGCAACCGCCGGTCCTCGGGGCTGATCGACTGCTAGCCCCGATGGGATCGGATCCTGACGTACCCGGCCGATCCAGCGTGCATCAGTCCCGCCAAGCTTTCCCATAAGGGGCACATATGAGCAGAAGGGCTGCCGCCTTCGGCGGGCATCGTCCTACAGCTCACCCGACAACCGCGGGCTCACGGCTGGTCGGGCGGCTTCTCATGCCAGTACCAGCCGTGAGCCGCCATGGCTTCCCTGGTCCACTCCGTCAGCAGCTGCGCGGCTTCCTGCGACCGGCTTTCGTCATGGCCGCCGCCGTCGGCGAAGAACTGAACGAGGATGCCGGCCGCGGGCCGCGTCGCATCACCGGAGTCGCAGGACGTGCACAGTTCCAGATGGATCGGCCATCCCTGGTCGTCGTCCTGGGGCATCACGGCACTGATAAGCAGGTTCCCGCGGCAGCGGGAGCATTGGGGCAGCCGGCTGGATTCCTCAATGAAGGCCATCAGGCTGCCCCTCGCGCGAACGTACGTGTCCAAGGCAAGGCTGCCCCGATAACGGCTCTCGGGCCCATGGGTCAGGTCCCATTCCACGCACCTGGTCCAACGGAATCCCTAGAGCGAAGCCGCTCGGATGCGCATGCGCAGGGCGCTTGCGCAGTTGATTGAGCGTGCAGAGTGCTCCGGTCCATTCCCGCAGGCGCGGGGATCAGTACACCTCGCAGGGCTAGGGCACAGGAGTGCGCCACGAGGCGCTACGCAATCGAGTGGAGGTGAAAGACCACCACCTCCGGGCCGTCGCAGCGGCCCGGTGAAGCTGGGGGCAGCCTGATCCGGGGAACGCCGGGGAGGGCGGCAAGCAGCCCCGACAACGGCGGGACGTGCCGGGACTACCGGACGGTGCGGGTCCGTCTAGCAAGGTCAGAAGGTGTAGCGAAAGCGAACCAGTGGTTGAAGCTCCGTAAGCAGCGAGCCGGCTCAAATCTGGTGGATACGGACCGGTATGCAGCGCGTGACCTGCGTGTCTTCGGACGGGCGGGTCAACTCCGAAGCCGGATTTCCTGTTCCGGTGGGGAGGCCACGTTGAAAGCCTGCGGCGTAGGCGTGGCGATGCTGCCGGAGTAGAGCTGGGCGTCTCCCTGACCGATCGATTGTGTGGTGAACGTGGGAACCATCCGCGGTCGCCCGAGCCGCCGGACAGCCGGTTCGGTGGTGGGCAGGTCCGTTGCCGACTGATGGCCGTGGGTGGGGCGGAGGCCCCGTAGTAGTCGCGGGAGTAACGACCCGTTGTGGAGATCGGGAAGGCCAGTCGCAGGGCAAAGGGGGCCAGCAAGTCAGTGGCCGAAGTACTCGAATGTCGGGAGGGTCGCCGGTAAATACCGACGAGCTGGAGCGTGCCTTGTATGAGGCGGAGCGCCGGGTACTGAAGATCCAGACCAAGCTGCACCGTTGGGCTCGTGATGATCCTCATCGCAGGTTCGACGACCTGTTCAATCTCGTTGCCGACCCGGGCTTTCTGCTGGTGGCCTGGGATCGGGTGCGGGGTAACAAGGGTGCACGCACGGCCGGGGTGGACGGACGCACTGCGTCGTCCATCGCGCTGTGGGTCGGTGTCGAGGAGTTCCTCGACGTACTGCGGTCGCAGATCAAGGACCGCAGTTTCCAGCCCATGCCGGTGCGGGAGCGGATGATCCCCAAGGCGGGCGGCAAGCTGCGCCGCCTGGGGATCGCGACGATCACCGACCGGGTGGTGCAGGCATCCTTGAAGCTGGTGCTGGAGCCGATCTTCGAGGCGGATTTCCTCCCGTGTTCCTACGGGTTCCGCCCGAACCGCCGGGCTCACGACGCGGTGGCAGAGGTGCGTCTGCTCACGTCCAAGAAGTACGAGTGGATCGTGGAAGGCGACATCAAAGCCTGCTTCGACGAGATCTCACACACCGCTCTGATGGAGCGGGTGCGGGCACGCGTCGGGGACAAACGCGTCCTGGCCCTGGTGAAGGCGTTCCTCAAGGCGGGCATCCTCAGCGACGACGGCTTGCTGCGGGACAACGACACCGGCACCCCGCAGGGCTCGATCCTCTCGCCGTTGCTCAGCAACGTCGCGCTCTCGGTCCTGGACGAGCACATCGCCCAACTGATCTCAACGAGCGCCGAAGGCGTCGACGCCGAGGTCTGCCCAACTACCGGCTGGTCCGGTACGCGGACGACTGGTGCTTGATGGTCCACGGCACCAAGGCAGACGCCGAAACGCTACGCGCCGAGATCGCGGAAGTCCTCACCATGATGGGCCTTCGCCTGTCGCCGGAGAAGACTCTGATCACCCACATCGAGCAGGGCCTGGACTTCCTCGGCTGGCACATCCAGCGCCACCGGAAACCAGGCACCAACCGGCACTACGTCTACACCTACCCGGCCAAGAAGGCCCTGCGGGCCATCATGGCCAAGGTCAAGACGCTCTGCCGAGAGGTCGGCACGAACCAGCCGCTCGATGCCCTGCTTGTCCGGATCAATCCGGCAGTGCGGGGCTGGTGCGTCTATTTCCGGCCCGGGGTGTCCTTCGCAACCTTCTCCTACCCGCGCAACTACATGTGGCACACGGTCTGGAGATGGGTCCAGCGCAAGCACCCCAAGACAGGCCGGAGGAAGATCTTCAGCCGCTACTGCGGCCGCAGATCATGGTGGACCGGGGAGACCCGGGAACTGTTCAACCCGATCACGGTAGGCACCACTCGCTACCCCTATCGGGGCCTGACGATTCCCACCCCCTGGGACGCCACGGGATGAGAACAACCACCACGAACCCCTCCGAGGCTTGTCGAGAGCCGGGTGCGGTGCCAAGTCGCATGCCCGGTTCGGGAAGCGGCTCCGGGGAAACGGGCCGGTCGAAAGACCAGCACCGCGCCCCGGGCCGACTTCACCACTTGCTGGTCGGGGCCAGTCTGTGAACGGGTGTCCCGTCTCCAGAGATCTGGTCCCTGTCTCACATGACCTGGTCCGATTCGCTTGCGATCTCAGGTGACCTGGTTCGCCGACGTCAGTAGTTGTCCTGCCTCACCGAGCTTTGACCGGTGGCTCACCTTCCCGTTCCCGCTCGCGCGGCCAGTCGGGCGGCGCGCAGGCTGAGGTGGTGCCGCTCCGGGAGGCTGGTGGTGCGGTGGGCAGCGGTGCGGAAGTCGGCGATGGCGGCCTCCCTCTCGCCGGCGAGTTCGTGCAGATGGGCGCGGACGGCGTACAGCCGGTGGTGGCCGGCGAGCGCGGGCGGTGGGTCGGCGAGCAGGGCGAGGCCGACGGCGGGGCCGTCCACCATGGCGGCGGCGACCGCCCGGTTCAGGGTGATCAGCGGGTTGTCGGAGATACGGGCGAGCACCCCGTACAGAGCGAGGATCTGCGGCCAGTCCGTTTCGGCAGCGGTGGGCGCCTCGTCGTGGACGGCCGCGATTGCCGCCTGCACCTGGTATGGGCCAACCGGGCCGCGCGGCAGGGCGGCGGTGATCAGTGCGACGCCCTCGGCGATCGCAGCTGTGTCCCATCGGCTGCGGTCCTGCTCGGCGAGGGGGACGAGTTCGCCGTCGGGGCTGGTGCGGGCGGGGCCGCGCGCCTCGGTGAGCAGCATCAGCGCGAGCAGGCCGGCCACTTCGGCGTTGTCCGGCAGCAGCGTGTGGACGGCCCGGGCCAGGCGGATCGCTTCCCGGGAGAGTTCGACGCGCCGCAGCTCGGGGCCGGTGCTGCTGGCGTAGCCCTCGTTGAAGATCAGGTAGAGGACGTGCAACACCGCGTCCAGCCGGGCCGGCCACTCGGCGTCATCCGGCATCCGGAACGGCACCCCGGAGGCCTTGATCCGCTGCTTGCCCCGGCTGATCCGCTGGCCCATGGTCGCCTCGGGGACGAGGAAGGCGCGGGCGATCTCGCCCGTGGTCAGCCCGCCGACCGAGCGAAGGGTGAGCGCGATCGCCGAGGCCGGCGACAGCTCAGGGTGGCAGCACAGGAACAGCAGCGTGAGGGTGTCGTCGTGCGCACCCTCGTCTCCAGCGTCGGCCCCCGGTGCGGACCGCCGGTCGGTCGGGATCTGCCCGGCCACCAGCTCCTCGCGCCGACTGCGGGCCTGCTCGCTGCGGACCTGCTCGGTCATCCGGCGACTGGCGACCTGAACCAGCCAGCCACGCGGGTTGCGCGGCACACCCTCGGCTGGCCACTGGGTGGCGGCGTCCAGCAGGGATTCCTGGACGGCGTCCTCGGCGGCGGCGAAGTCTCCGTAGCGGCGGGTGAGCACGCCGACGACCTGCGGCGCGAGCGTGCGCAGCAGGTCGTCGACGGCTGGTTCGAAGGTCGTCATAGGGGGTGTTCACAGCTCGGTGGGCGGGGCCGCCATGACTTGGCGCACTTCGATCGGCATGTTGAGCGGCAGTCCGCCCGGTCCGGGAGCGGCGGAGACGGCGGCGGCGATCTCGATCGCCCGCTGCTCGGTGTCGCAGTCCACGATCCACCAGCCGGCCACCCACTCCTTGGATTCCGGGAACGGGCCCTCGGTGACGACCGGCGCGCCGCCGCTGTGGGAGCGCACGATCCGGGCGGTCTCCGGCATGGCCAGGCCCTGGGCGTCGACCAGCTCACCGGCGGCGGCCAGGCCAGCATTGGTCTGCTTCATGAACTGGATGTGGGCCTGGATCTCCTCGGGCTTCCACTCGTCGAGCTTGGGGAAGTCGACGCTCTTCTCGCTGAACTGCATCAGCAGCATGTACTTCATGGTTCTGCTCCTCGTTCGTCGTGCCCGCCCCCGGGCGGGGGCTGTCACGGGTAGGTAGAAGCACGCCCGGCGTTTTCGACATCCTCGGCGGGAATCCGAGAAAAAAACTTAGCGGCCACCCCAAACGGGCGCGTCGCGACCCAGTGTGTAGAACCACCATCGCGGTTGATATCGCCCCGCGCACGATCTACGCGGCCATCCTGCGACTGGCCGGCACGAAGGCGATCGACGCCGTCTTGCTCCTGGAGCGGGTCTCCCTCGCCCGTACTGACCACCCAGGCGTGGCACCAGTTCGAAACGCCTCAGCTGAACCAGATCAGCTGAGACGGCCACGGGCATCCACTTTCCTCGGACCAGATCACCTGAGATTCCTTGGCGCCTCCGCGTCTCACTTGATCTGGTCGCTCCGGGTCTGAGCCGGTTCCGCGGACCAGATCCTCTGCGACGGGACAGCGGGTACGGCCGCCGTTGATCATCGGTGTGTGAAGACAGAAGATCAGACGGCGACCGCGGGCCACAGCATAGATCCCGGCCGCTGGCAGGAGACGTTCGAGGTCCTGATGGGCCGTATCACGGGACAGTTCGTCCGGGTGGAACCACGGCGCCGGGCACGGGCGTTCGTGCTCGGATTGCTGTCCGACCTGCCACGCAAGAACTGCTGGACGCTCGCCGAGCACGCTGGGGACGCAAACCCGTACGGCTTGCAGCACCTGCTGTCGAGGGCCAAGTGGGACGCTGACGCGGTACGCGACGACATCCGTGGCTTCTTCGTCGTCGGGGAACTGCACGACACCGCGGCGGTGCTGGTCGTCGACGAGACTGGTGACCTCAAGAAGGGCACCGCCACGGTCGGTGTGCAGCGCCAGTACACCGGGACCGCAGGACGCATCGAGAACAGCCAGGTCGCCGTCTATCTCGCCTACTCCACCCGGCGCGGACACGCGGCGATCGACCGGGAACTGAATGTCCCCCGTTCCTGGACCGAGGACACGGCACGCTGCCAGGCCGCCGGGATACCCGACACTGTCGGCTTTGCCACGAAGCCCGCACTCGCCGCTCGCATGATCGGCCGCGCCCTGGACGCCGGCGTCCCCGCGTCCTGGGTAGCCGGCGACGAAGTCTACGGAGGCGACCCGCACCTGCGGACCGCACTGGAGCAACGGCAAGTCGGTTACGTACTCGCCGTTGCCCGTGACCACCAGGTCGCCACCCACGCAGGGAAGTTCCGCGCCGACACCCTGGTCAAGAGGCTGCCGAGGGGGGCCTGGCAGAAACTCTCCGCCGGAACCAAGGGCCACCGCTGTTACGACTGGGCCCTGGCCGACATCGCCGACGACCGGCCCGGCCACCACCAGCTGCTCGTGCGCCGCAACCGGCGCACCGGTGAACTCGCCTTCTACCGCTGCTATTCAGCCACCCACGTGTCGCTGTCCACCCTGGTGCAGGTCGCCGGACGCAGATGGACGGTTGAGGAGACCTTCCAGTCCGGCAAGGGCCTGGCCGGACTGGACGAACATCAGGTCAGACGCTGGACGTCCTGGCACCGCTGGGTCACTCTCGCGATGCTCGCGCATGCTTTCCTCGCTGTCGTCCGCGCCGACGAACACGCCCGCCATCCCGGGCCGGACGAGCTGATCCCGCTCACCTGTCCAGCGCCTGTTCAACGCGCTTGTCGTCCGGCTCGTCCACGACACGGCCCACCGGCTCCTCTGGTCCCATTGGCGACGTCGCCACCAGGCCCGATCCCAGACCAGCCACTACCAGCAACAAGCCGCTCGAGCATGAAGATCGCGATCTACAGCTGGAGGGTTAGGAGCATTTGTGCTCGGTGCCGGGATCTGACCGCTTAGCTCTGGCGGTGCTTCGCTGAGGGACGGAAGGGTTGGCCGCCATCCGGGTTGGCCACGACCCGTCGCGCCCTTAGGTGGCTCGCGTGGCATCAGCGGCCGGGCAACCGCTGCGTGATTTCCTGGAGTACCCAGCCGTTGCCGTCCGGGTCGCTGAAGGTGGCGAATGAGCCGTAGGAGGCACGCTCGGGTCGGGGGCCAGCCAGTCGCTGCTGCCCCTGGAGCCGATGGGTGATTTCTCCGTCCTCGTGGCCGTGGTAGAAGAAGTCGGCGTCGTGGAAGATCTCACTCACCTCGATGCCGCGATCGATGAGCCCTGCGCGTGCCTGCTCAATGTCGGAGACGACCAGGTACAGGCCCTGGGCTGAGCCAGGTGTGGCGGAGGTGACCCCCTTGCCGAAGATGATGGAGCACTCGGAGCCGGGCGGTGTGAGCTGCACGCCGCGCCAGTCCTCGTTGGCGGCTTTGTCGAGGTCCAGGCGAAATCCCGCCTTCTCGTAGAAGGCCTTGGCCCGGTTGACGTCGGAGACGGGCAGCACGACGGCTTCGAGTTTCAGATCCATGGGTATGTTCTCACCTTCAAATGTAGACCGGTCGTCTATTGAATGCTTATCATCCCGAGCGCTGGGAGTTTTTTGTCGCCATTCCGAACAGGACGTGGCCCCGGTAGATCGGGGAGTGGCCGACAGGCGAGCCTTAGGGTCAGTGGCCAGCGATCTGGCCGCCGTCGACGTGCAGGATCTCGCCGGTGACGAACGGGGCGCGCTCGAGGTACATCGCCGCGTCGACGACATCGCTCACCTCGCCCATGCGCCCCACCGGATGCAGACCGGCGAGCGCGTCCCAGTACCCCTCGGTCATGGGGGTCATGATGGCACCCAGAGCGATGGCGTTACTGCGGATACCGCGAGTGGCGTACTCGATCGCAAGGGCCCTGGTGGCGGACTGCAAACCGCCCTTGGTCAGCGCTGCGAGTACGGAGGTCACGTTGGAATCGGCCCGGTCGGCCAGGGTGCTGGTGATCTGTACGACGTGACCACTGCCCTGGGTCAGCATCTGCTGAATCGCGAGCTGGGTGATCTGGAAGAAGCCGGTCAGGTTCACGCCGAGTACCGCGTCGTACTCGTTTCTGGAGAAGTCGGTGAACGCGTTGGAGATGAAGATCCCGGCATTGTTGACCAGCGTGTCGATGCGACCGAAATGCTCGAGGCCTGCGGCGATGATGGACTCGGCGGTGGCACGGTCGGCGATGTCGCCCTGGACGGTGAGGATCTCGGGGTCCAGCGGCGCTGCAATGGACCGCGAGGTGGCGACGACGGCGTAGCCGAGTTTGCGGTAGGCGATGACCAGCCCGGCTCCGATGCCCTGCGAGGCACCAGTGATGACTGCGACCTTCCGAGTCTGGGTGCTCATGATGGTCCCTTCGAAGCGTGGATATGCTCGTAGATTAGGCGACCGGTCGTCTACACGCAAACAGGGCCGGCGCCGGAAGGACTGCCGGACTACCACCGTCCCGCCCCGGCCACGCCCTACTGCGCCCACCCGCGCATTCCTGTGCCGCGGTCCCCACATCCGTCGCGTCCAGGGGCAAGGGAGCCCGCCGGTAGACGCCTGTGGGCCCGTCAACCATATCGAAGGTCCTGACCGAGACCGGCAAGCAAGAGGCCTGGGCGGTCGCCGTATGCGTGCGGGGTGACGGGCTACCGTCTCCGGTCAACTGCGCAGAATCCAGCTGGCGTTGAGCGGTAAAGAACCTGCCGGGTTGACACCGCCGGTGCCGGCCTGATCGACACACGGCGGCGAAGGGCGCTTCCCGCGATCCTCACCTTCGTCCTGCTCAGCACATGTGGGACCTGCAACGACCACTTCCCCTCCCTGGTCCTCGCCTCCGACCGGGCCATCACCGATGATGTGCTGGGGCTGGGCGCCGTCTCCGGCCGCTACATGGCACAGATCACCCGCAGCAGCTGCGGTGCTGATCTCGGCCCCCGTCGCAGGCCTGTATGTGTGCTTCCAACGGCAGTTCATCCACGGCATGCTCTCCGGGGCGGTCAAGGGCTGCGACACAGGCCCTGGCCACATGTTCAGCAGCCGTCCCCTGATCCGCGCGCACCGGCAGGGCCGTCAGCAGCAGGCGACGGCGGGAGTGCGGCACGCGCGCACTGAGCTTGCCCTCGCGCCAGCTCGCCTAGTCATGCGTCGTGGGCCCTAATGCGAGGGCGGACCGCGCTGCGGCGGTGGGAATCATGGACAGCTCCTCGTACATGAAGCATTGAACGGGCGGGTACGGCCCGCAGCGGCGTTGCTGCTCCGGCCTGCCCGGGATCTTTCGACAGGTCGCTGCACGTTGCTTGGAGTCTGCGGCAGTACGGCTCCGCAGTTGGCAGTGGGAACGTGACCGTCACGGGCGCTCGTCCGACCGCATCACGGTCGAACACGCCCTGGCTGACCACAAACGCTGGAAGCAACTGGCCCGCTGGACCCGCCGACGCGACCGTCTGCCCAACACCTACCGCGCCATCGCCGACCTCGTCTTTGACCGCACCGTCACCGCATCAAACAGCCCCCAACCAGACCAGGCACACCTCACCCGCTATCGCGCACCAACTCGTTATGCCAGTGCCGAGCGACGGCAGACAGTTTTACCCGACCAAACCGGCAGATAAACTCCACTAAGCTTGAAAAAGTAAGCAAATGTTTTGATATAGAAGAAATATCTATGAAACGGGCAAAAGTTACTGTGCCTGAGACGGCAAACAGCGAGATCAGATGCGTAGCAGGGTCGAGCCGAGCGGACCGCTTTCCTTACCGAACCGCCGCTCCGCGAGCAATTCGTCCCCGCGGAGCGTTCCCTCATCTCGTTCAGAAGCCCGGGCACAGCCCACGCTGCGGCGCCTAGCGCACCTCCCACCAGTGGCTGCGTGTCCTGGGAAACCAGTCGGTCTGCCATCCTCGCCGCCCACCACAGGAAGTGACCCTCCATGTCCCCCGTTCCTGCCGCCACCATGGATCCCGCCGCCTTGAGGGTTGCCCGTCTGCTCCCCGCGTTCTTGATCCTCGGTGGCATGGCTGCCGATCTTTTCGCTCCCGAGCCGTATATGGGTTTGCCGTTGCTGGCCGCCGCGCCCCTTGTGGGGTGTGTCGTCATGCGTTTCCGGACAAGCATCGGTGTCGCTGTTGCGGCCTGCCTCGCCAGCATTGCCATCGATCTATGGATCGGTCGTCCACCGCCCGCGACGCTGGTGGACCTGGGAGTAGTCGGTCTGATCGGCTTCATCGGCCTGTGGGTCAGCGACGTGATGTCTCGGCAGCGCGGCCACTTGACTGTGGCGCGCGACATCGCGGAAGCGACACAGCGCGCAGTTTTGCCCTCGCCGCCCGGCCGTGTGGGGTCCTTCAGCGTCGCCGCCCGCTACGAGCCTGCTCAGGCGGAGGCCAGACTCGGCGGCGACCTCTACGCGGTCCAGGAGACACCCTTCGGGCTGCGCGCCATCGTGGGTGATGTTGTTGGTAAAGGCATGGGCGCCGTACCTGCCGTCTCCGCCATCCTGGGCACCTTCCGCGAGGTCGCAGAATCCGCTCCCGACCTCACTGTGCTGGCACAACGTCTGGATCACGCCCTCGAGCGAGACTGCCACGCCAATGAAGAGGGCGCCGAGTGCTGCACCACGGCCTTGCTTGTCGAATTCCCGGCCAGCGGTGGCACCGTCACGCTGCTCTCCATGGGCCACCCCCCGGCGTACCTTCTCCACGCTGGGAAGGTCACTCAACTGGAGCCGGCAACGCCCGAGCCACCGCTCGGCACCGGCCTGCCCGAGGCCGCTCAGGGCAGCACCCCGGACGCCTTCGCCCTGCCTCCTGACGCCACCGTCCTGATGGTGACTGACGGCGTACTCGAGGCCCGCAACCGGCACGGGACCTTCTACGACCCCACAGCAATGCTGGCACGACGCACCAGCGCGCACCCCAAGGACATCGTCGACGCGCTCGTGCGAAGCGTCTCGCGGTGGACCGACGGCGAACGCCAAGACGATCTGGTCGTGCTGGCACTTTCCCACACCCCGGCAAGCCATCAGGAGGCGGACCTTCCGGTCCGGAGGCAATGGACGCCAGCCCCGTCGCCGGCGCTGGCACCCAACACATCACCTTCACCCACTTATCGGACCGAGCAAAACTCCTGACGGCCGATGGTGGGGTCGTATTCTCGGGCGCCGAGGTGGGTGAGGCCGGTGGGGGTGTGTCCTGGATGCCGTTGGCTAATCCCTTGTCACGCAGCCGCGTGCCGACGGCGGGTTGGGGGCCGCGGGGGTTGTCGAAGGGGTCGAGATGGCGGCGCGTGATGGCGTGGGTGGTGGCGTCGACGGCGGGATCGTGGGCGTCGGTGACGACCGCGACTGGTCACGGCAGCGACCCAGACCGTCCCCCCGCAAGGTGCGGAGCCCTGCACCTCGAAGACTCCCTCCACCTGCCAGCCGAGCAGCATCGCCCGCTCGTCCTGGCCCAGCAGCGGCCGCTGCTGGGCCACAAACCGCTCGAGGACGCTGGAGCCGTCCGCGAGCGGGTGCTGCAGCACGAAGTGGTCGATGGTGTCGATGGCGGTCGCCTCGTCCAGGAAGCCGAGCCGGTCCGCTGCCTCATCGAGCCGGGCATCCAGCCGCCGGGCAAAACGCGGACTGTGCGCGTAGGCCACCAGTTCGCCCTTGAGGTCCCCGCTGCGTGCCACCAACGTGGCAACATAGGGCGACACCGTGGGGGTGGGGGGATCCCTGTGTACTGACGGATCTCAGTGGTACGGCCGAGCGTGTTCATCGGGGTCGTGGTGGCAATGCCGCCCTGTGGCGGGGTGACGGTGGTGCGGTCGCCTCCATTGGCGGTAGAGGTCGTCCACGTCTTGCTGCCTATGGGAGGCGGATCACCTCCGTAAAGCGCGATGACAGCATTCATACAGGTTGGATTGGAGAGCGAAGCCTTCGCTCTCCCGGGTTCAAAGCGCATCCCTGCATCGTCGAAGATCTGAGTGATCCAGTCGTGCTGGCTGCCGGTACAGGAGGACGCGCACTGGCGGTCATCCCGTCATCTCCGACGATGATGAAAACTCTTCTGACCTGCCATTTCATCCTTGACCATTCCTTTCGGTCGGCCCCCAAGTGCAAGTGTCGACTTGAAATGAATCGGGCTGTCCGGCAGGCTGTGTGCATGACCGACGCACCCCGAACACGCGCCCCGCTCGCCGAGCTGAGCGAGGTGCAACGGCGCCGACTCGACCAGGCACAGGGTGCCATTGAGAAGGCCCTCAGGAGGGTCGCGATCCGGCGTGAGGAGTTTGCTGACTTGGCCGCGCAGGTCGCTATTGGCCTGGGACGGGGCGGGGCGTCCGCCGTTGCCCGGCATTTCGGCTGGACTCCGCAGCACGCGTCCGCACTCGTCGCCGCCTACAGGGCAAAGCAGGCCCCCGAGGGGGGGAACGTCGCATGAGTGCAGCCGCCGACTACGAGATGGGCATTGACCCCGAGCGGGCCCTGAAGTACGCCGTTCAACACATGCGTGGCGACCGCGTCGAGATCATCGAAGGAGCCATCGAGCCCGTGTCACCTACCTGGGATCACGAGGCGGCAGCCGAGGCCATCCGTGACCAGATCAAGCCGCGGGTGCGGGAGCTGGACTGCGTCACCGGCTCGGGAAATCTGGACCTTCCTGGTTCGGCGAACTGGTACGTGCCCGACATCGCCGTGGTGCCGCTCGACGCCGCCAAGGGTGGCGGCGCCCTACTGCCCGATCAGACGCTTCTCGTGGTCGAGGTGACGTCGGAGTCCAACGCGGACACGGACCGTATCGTGAAGCGCCGTCGGTACGCTGAATACGGGGCGCCGCTCTACCTCCTGGTCGACCGGATGGAGCGCAGCGTCACCCTGTTCTCGGATCCCGGGCGCCTCGGCTACACGAAGGCGGACGGACCGCACCCCTTCGGCGCGAGGCTGCAATTGCCCGCTCCGTTCGGAATCGACTTGGACACGAGCAGCCTGTAGCCGCAAGGTCCGCACCCCCGGCGCGTCAGTTCTATCCCGCTGAGATGCAGGCGCCGCGTCCGCACCAGTCAGGATGCCGAGGGCGGGCTCCAGCCCGCTGTCCAGAGGGCGACCACGGCCACCGACACCTCCGCTGGCCTGAACCTCACCGGCGGCACCGGCGCCACCTGGGACACCGACGACAACGACTTCTTCTCTCCTCCAACCTCGCCCTGGACGGCGCCACCAGTGCTATGACCTCAAGCGCGGCACTGTCGCTGTCGAGCCCCTTCAGCCTGTCGGCCTGGGTCAAACCCGCCGCCGTCGGCGGCGTCATCGCCTCCCAGGACGGCGTGCACAACTCCGGCTTCCTGCTCTATCCCCCAGTCCAACAAGGAATGGTCATTCTGCCTCGCCACCTCGGATGCCACCCGCGGGTATGACTGCATCGCCGGCGGCAGCGCCATCATCGGCCAGTGGACCCACCTGACCATCACCTACGACCCCACCAGCAAAGCCATGACGCTGTACGTGGACGACCGGCCGGTGGCCCGCGGCTCCCACACCGCGGTCTCCGGCTTCACCGGCAAGTTCACTCTCGGCAACGACCTTTCCAACGACGTGCGCGCCTCCTTCTTCCGAGGCAACCTCGCGGACGTACGGGTCTGGAACGGGGCCGCGCTCACCAGCTCCCACGTCGCCACCATGGCCAACGTCGTCCTCCGAACGCAGGAAGATCATCCCTTGGGTGGCCCAAACCTAGTGTGATCAGTGCGCGGAGACGCCTCGCATTCTGCACTTATGGGCCCCGCACGGGTCAGGAGCTCGTCGGCGTCAGATCCTGCAAGCCCACCACCCGCAGCAACTGCAAGCGCTCGTACGACTCTGTGCCCGGGCGGGCCGTGTGGATGACGAGCTGCTGGTTGTGGTCGGAGTTGACGAGGATCTCGCAGTCGAGTTCGAGGATGCCGATCGCAGGGTGCCGGAAGCGTTTCGTGGCGGCGCGGCGTACGGCGACCTCGTGTTCGTCCCAGAGGTGGGCGAACTCCTTGCTTGCGGCGCATAGTTCGGCGACGAGGGCGGCGGGTTCGGGGTCCGTGGCGCGGGCCGAGGCCACCGCTCGCAGGCCGGCGACCTGCTCGCGGGCGCGCTCGGGGCGGTCCTCGGGCGGGAACAGCTCCTGGGCCGCCGGGTCCAGGAAGAAGCGGCGGATCATGTTGCGTTCTCGGGGCGGGCGGGCGAGAGCGTCTCCGCTCAGCGCCCGCGACAGCGCGTTTTGGGCCAGGACCTCGCCGCAGTCGGTCACTACCATCGCCGGGGTGTCGTGCAGCCGGTCCAGTACCAGGAGCAGGCCCGGGCGCACGTGCGTGCTGGTCGCCTCCCGGCGCGGCGGCTCTTCACCGGTGAGGTGGAAGAGGTGGTCGCGTTCGTCCTCCGTCAGGCGCAGGGCGCGGGCCAGCGCGGTGAGCATCTGGCGGGACGGGCGCGGGCCCCGGGACTGTTCCAGCCGCGTGTAGTAGTCCACGGACATGCCGGCCAGCTGGGCCACCTCCTCGCGGCGCAGCCCTGGCGTACGGCGGCGGGCGCCGGCCGTGAGACCCACGTCGGAGGGGTCCAAGCGGGCACGAGCGCGGCGCAGGAAGTCGGCGAGTTCGGCTCGGTTCACCTCTCCAGGGTGCGGGACGCCGGCCAGCTTATCCAGGGACTCCCGATCCCCTGATGAGGAGGTCTCTCCCGGTCGTCCCCGCATCCGCCGAGGCTGGTCATCAACGACAGGCGACACAGTGCGTGAGGAGCACATCATGCTGACCTTGGTGACCGGTACGACGGGACAGGTTGGACGCCGCTTCGTGCCGAGGCTGCTGGTCCAGCGACAGCCGGGCGAGCAGGTGCGGGTCCTGGTGCGGGACGCGGCCCGTGGCCAGCGCTTCGCGGAGCTGGGCGCCCAGGTCGCCGTAGGAGATATGCGCGATGAGGAGACACTCGGCAAGGCGCTCGCCGGCGTGGACGCCGTCGTAAACGTCGCCGCCTCCTTTCGCGGGGTGCCGGACGAGGAGGCGTGGGCCGTCAACCGGGACGCCGCGGTGGCCTTGGGCCGCGCCGCGCAGGCCTCCGGCGTGGAGCGGTTCGTGCAGGTCAGCACGAACAATGTGTACGGCGTCGGACGGGGCCGCCCGCTGACCGAGGAGGACGAGTGTCGGCCGGGCGGCGCAATGTGGGGCGCCTACCCCGAGTCCAAGGCCGAGGCCGAGCGCGAACTGCTCGCGCTCAAGGGCATGGACGTACGCATCGGGCGGCTCCCCTTCGTCTACGGCGAGGGCGACCCGCATCTCGCCAACTCCCTGCATTGGGCCGCCCGTTGGGCGCCGCACCAGCGCCTGCAGATGGCCCACCACGCGGACGTCGCCCAGGGCCTGATGCGTCTGCTGTACGCGCCGGGTATCGCCGGCCGGATCTACAACATCGCCGATGACGCTCCCGTCACGACGGTCGAGCTGTACCAGCTCAACGGCGTCGAGGTGCCCGCCGGGGTCCACGAGCTCACGGACCCCGACCCGTGGTTCGGGATCGTGTCCAACCAGCGGATCCGCCGGGAGCTCGGCTTCCGGCCGATCTACCCGAGCGTCTGGACGGCCCGGGACGCTGGAGCCCTGTGACGGTCACTGCGCCAGGTCAGTCCACCCTTGTGATCCGCCCAACCAACCTCCGGCTGCGGGACGCAGAGGCGGTGACATCGGCTCTGCTCCGCGTGCTGCTGGTGACAGGTGGCGCGCCGTATCGGTGACAATCACTGTGCTTCGCCTGACTGAAGCCGCAGTTCGGCGGATGCCGGTGGTGACAGCTATCGTGCTTCGGCTCACATGGCCCCAAGCCTCTGCTCGTTGGGGAGTGGATGTGCGGGGAGTGCGGCACCGTGCACGACCGCGATCACAGCGCAGCGCGCAACGTCCTGTTCGAGGGACGCCGTATCGTCGCCGCCGGGCGGACGGAGATGCCAAACGCCTGTGGAGTGCCGGTAAGACGGGCGCACTTGCCCGCACAGCGCGTTGAAGCAGGAGGCCTCCGGAAGGATCACGCGATCTAGGCCGGAACCACTGGACGTTAGGCCAGGGAGCACGTCAATGCGCCTGCGTCCTGTGCGACGTCAGCCCGGAGCGCCGACGCAGCGACCTGCGGATTGTGCTCGACGCGCGCGATCCGGCCTCGCCCGCGTTCACTTGCGAACTGCCGTATCCGAGCCGGCTGCCACAAGTCGGGCCCCGACCGGAGGCAGTCGGGGCGACGGGGCATGCACAGGCTGTCAACTGCTCATCGGACCGGTTGTTGGCGCACTGCCAGGCCGCGTCTGCGCCTGTGCGGGTGGGGCATCGGCAGCCAGGCGTGCTGGTAGCAGTCTTGTAGATTGGAATCCGGGGGGCATATAAGGCCTGCAGGTGGTCGGTGATGATGCCCGAGATCAATTTCGAAACATTGTTCGATGCGGCACCGAGTCCTTACCTGGTTATGGACCGGAACCTTGTGATCGGCTACGCCAATCGCGCTTATATACAGGTCACTGGGCGTGCCAGGGGAGAACTGGTTGGTCGGTCTGTCTTCGATGTGTTCCCGGACATCCGCGCGCACACGACCATCGACGGCGTGAGCCCGGTCAAGGCTTCACTGCTTCGCGTTCTTGACTCCGGCGAACCGGATCCGCTGACCTTGCAGAGGTACGACATCCTCGCCCCTGGCAGCCGGGACACATACGAAGAACGCTGGTGGTACGGGGCCCATGTCCCGGTTCCGGGACCGGACGGCACCGTGCAGTGGATCATCCAGCAATCCGAGGACGTCACCGATTACGTCCTCGCCCGCCGCCATGGCGCACTGCCCAGCATCCAGGATGAAGCCGTGGAGGCGGACCTGTACAACCGCACACGCGAACTGCAAGGGTGCAACGATCAGCTGCGCCGGGCGCATGCTCGGGAACGCGAGGTCGCGGTCACGTTGCAGGAGGCCATGCTCGAGGACCCCGACCTTTCTCGGCACGACAATGTCACTGTCCGCTACATCCCCGCGGTCCAGTCCCTGCACGTAGGCGGAGACTGGTTCGACGTGGTCGACGTGCCACCCGACCGGTGCTCGGTGGCGATCGGCGATGTTGTCGGACACGGGTTGCAAGCGGCCGCACTCATGGGCATGCTCCGCAGTGCACTCAGCGGTGCGAGCCGCGCCGTCCACAGCCCGGCGGGCGCGCTGGAAGTGCTGGGCCGTTACGCGGAGTCCATAGACGGCGCGCTGAACACCACCGTCGCCACCGCGCTCGTCGACGCGCGCCCCCGAAGGATCATCTACAGCGTCGCTGGGCACCCACCGCCGGTGCTGATGCATTCCGACGGGCGCTTCGAGCTGTTGGATCAGGCCACCGGGCCGCCTCTCGGTATCGCACCTCTGCACCTTCCGCGCCCGCAGGTGAGCGTCGACTACAGGCCGGGCGACACCCTGGTGATGTATACCGACGGCTTGATCGAACGACGCGGTCGGGACATCGACGCGGGCCTGGCCCTGATGATCGAAGAGCTTGTCCGCTGCTGCACCCTCGGCCACGAACAAACCGCCGATGCTCTGCTCGACTGTATGGAGGTCACCCACGGCGGTGACGACGACATCGCGCTTATCGTGGTTCGCCTCTGAGCCTGGTGTTTGAAACCCCGCGAAGATCACTACTTGATGAGGTTCGTTGTTCGCCTGACAAAGGGCACGGCCGCCCGTGATTCTTCGGAGTGTCGAGCTTCGAAGTGTCACAGAACGGCCGTGTGAATGCGTGTGCTGGATGAGGTCGCCTGCGTCGGCGTTTCGCCGGGATCTCTATGACCGTTTGGAAGCGCGGGACGAAAGTTGCTCAAGCGCTCGCCGTCGCTCTGGGGCCATGGGCCTGAAACGTTGTGACGATCGAGAGAATCCGCCCCCAGAGGGGGCCAACTTTTCAAGAATCACTACTGATCCGCTCTTCAGCCGTCGCCGACAGAAGCCGGAGGGGCTGAGAAGCGGGACACGACAGCGACCCCGACAAAGAGGAGCACGAGCCCAGTCAACATGCCGTACAAAGGCGGCCCAGGGCGGGCTAGCCCTGATGCGATAAGCAGCGCGGTGGACGCGGCCGGCGGATGATTGGCATTCAGGAGAACGAGCAGCAGGATTGTCATCCCTACTGCCAAGGTCTGGGCGGCGATCTGGCGCCAGTTGTCGCGGTGCAGTTCGATAGCAGACGGATGATGCCACAACCCAAAGGCCGCTAGGCACACCAAACCGCTGGCGGTCGCGCACGCGTGGCCAAGAAGGCAGCAACGAAGCCGAGCAGATTCTGACTGCGGATGAACAAGCAGCAGGTACGCCGTCGGGCCGATAGTCGTGGTGAGCAGCACCCAGCCGATAGCCTGGCCGACAGCGCCGACGCCTGCAATGAGGGCGACTGCCAACACGAGCAACCTGGCTCCTGACCGCAGTCGCGTGCGAAATCGACTCTCTTCCCATTGCTGTGGAGAACCGCGAATCCTGCCTACCCCCATCGTGATCTCCTGGTCACTCTGGCCGTCGGTGACTACCACAGATTCCGTCTCGTCGACGGCCATCTTAATTCAGCACGCCTTTGCTCTGCCTACCTCAACAGTCCCCGTTTACTGTCTCATGTGCCCTGCGGAAATCCGCTGTAGAGGCGGTCGAGAAGATGCCGTGCCGGGGCAGTGCGCAGGCAGGCTCCGAGAGTGACGGATACGGCGGCCGTGCCGTACGCCCAGGCCTGGAGGGGGAAGCCGTGCGAGGGGGAGCCGCCGAGGTAGAGGGCGGTGCCGGCCATGGTGACGGTCAGCCACTCCCACCGGCCGTCGAGGGCCACCAGGCCGACGACGAGCAGCGAGTACCAGGGGTAGTTGGGTGAGACCAGCAGCAGGGCGGTACCCGTCAGCACCAGGGCGCCGCGCCAGGGTCGGGCCGGGTCGCCGCGCCACCACACGTACAGGGCGGTCAGGATGAGCAGCACGATCACCGTCACCCCTGCGGCGGCGTCCGGCAGCAGCAGTCGCAGCAGGGCGAAGCGGTGCACGTCACCCGCTTCGTAGCCCTCCTCCTGGAGGTAGCCGGGCAGATAACCGAGGACGCCCGCCCCGGAGGCGATGACGTAGGGCAGGTAGGCGAGCGCGAACACGGCGATCGCGGCCGACACCACGCGTGCCAGCTGTGCAGGACTGCGCCGGCCGGACAAAGCGCCGGGCAATACCAGGACGGGCAGCAGTTTCACGGCGATCGCGGCGCCGAGGAGGGCGCCGCGGCGGGTCCCCGCGGTGGCGGTGCCGAGAGCCAGCACGGTGAGCAGGACGCCGAGGGTGTCGATGTGAGCGTTGTTGACCGCCTCGAAGGGGACGGCAGGGCACCATCCCCACAGGGCGGCACGGGCGGGGGCCCGGCGGGGGTCGCCGCGTCGGCGGCCCACGGCGAGCAGGGCGAGGGTCGTGCCGAACGCCAGGACGGCGCCGCCGACTTGGAGCGGCTTGTGGCGGCTGCCGGACGGCGAGAGGGCGTGCACACCGAAGAACCAGCCCTCGGCGACGGGCGGATAGATGGTGGGAACGGTGGGACGGTTGATGCGGACGCACAGGCCGCTGTCCGTACGGGTCAGTCCCCAGCCCCGGCACGATCCTCCGGTGGGGAACAGCCAGTCGTCGCGCAGCTTGGCTAGTTCGGGTGCGGCGGGCGGGTAGGCGTACGGGGAGATGCCGGCCGCCTGGACCCGGCCGTCCCAGGCATAGCGGAACATGTCGTTGCTGGTGCGGGGCGGCGCGGCGAGGGCGGCCAGCGCAATGGCGGCCGCACCGGTCAGAACCAGTCCGGTCGCAAGGCGCGTCGGGGCCTTGCGCACGGCCCACACCGCGGCGGCGAACAGTGTCCAGGCGATGCCGTACCCGGCCAGCAGGCGGCCGGGGGCGCTGTGGTTGTGGCCGGCGCGGACGGTGGCGTAGACAACGGCGGTCAGCGCGGTGAGCAGGACTGCTGTGAGGGCGACGCTGACACGGGCTGCTGTGCGGTTCACGGGCGCTCCGGCCCGGCCGGGCATCGGCTGGGGGGATTGATGCTGCGGGGCAGCGGTGTCGCTCATGGCTGTTCGGTCCTTCCGCCGGCCGAGGCGCGCGCGTCGTGCCGACTGGACCGTGGCCGGTGCAGTTCGACGAACGAGCGGCCTTCGTCATCCCACCGGCCTGTCAGGATCCAGCCCACGGCTTCGGCGGTGTGCAGCAGGGCGGTGGTGCCGAGCCGTGCCCAGGGGAAGGGGCGGCCGTGTCGGCCGTGGGCATCCTCGACCCGGACGGTGAGCCGCTCGTCGACGTCGTGCGGCGCGGCTTCCACAAGCAGGCGTCCGCCGGGCGGGACCGCGGTGCGCAGGCGGGCCAAGAGGGCGACCGGATCGCCGCCGATTCCGAGGTTGCCGTCCATCAACAGGATGGTGCCCCAGCGGCCTTCCCCGGGAAGGCGATCGAACACGGACCGGCGCACGGCGGCGCCCCCGCGCTGTCGGGTCCGGGCCACGGCGGCCGGGCTGACGTCCACGCCGAGCGCGCGCACGCCCGCGGCAGTCAGGGCGGCCACCAGTCGTCCGGGCCCGCAGCCGACGTCGAGAACGGGGCCGGTGCACCGGTGCAGAACACCGGTGTCGGCGGCGTCGGGTTCGGCACACCACCGTTCGACGTCCAGCGGCAGCAGTTCCCCTTCCCCTCCGGCGGCGCCCCTGTCGGCCGCCGGCCGCAGCCGACGCAGGAAGAGCGGGCCGCGTCCGGTGCGCAGGGCGTGGGCGTAGGGGTCGTCCGTCCACGGCTCGCCCGGCCTCGGGCGGGCCGCGGGATGCGGCTGCGCAGGGAGCCGGGCGGGCCTCGCCATCACCGTCTGACTACGCCTGGCGGCGGTCTGCGTCGTCCATCGGGCGATGGCGGGGTCCGTGCCGCTCGTCGTACCGCTCATCGACCGGCCTCCGCGAGCGAGTTCAGCGTGGCGGCGAAGCGCGAGCCGGGGGGACAGCAGGCGGCGACCGCGACGGCGTCCGCGGCGGTGTCCACATCTCGGAGTACCGGCAGATCGCGCACGGCCAGCCCCGCCTCGGCCAGTCGGCGCCGCTGCACCGCCCCGGTGCGGTCGGTGGACATCGGCACACCCGGCACCAGAGCCGCGGCGCGCGAAGGGTCCGCGAGGCCGAGCGCCCAGAATCCCCCGTCCGCGGCCGGGCCGAACCAGGCGTCGTTGCCGTCGTGTCCGACGCCCCTGAGCAGGTCTGCGGTGAACTGGGGGGTGTCCATGCCCACGAGGAGGGCCGGACCGCGGTCGCAGTGGGCGAAGGCTGCCGCGATCCGCTCGTCCAGGCCGCCGGATCCCTGGGGCACGATGTCGAAGCCGGGAGGCAGCCAGGGTCCGGGAGCACCGTCGAGAACGAGGACGCGTCGCCGGGCAGGGGTCGTGAGCACCGTGTGCAAGGTGTCGGCGAGAGCGGCCTCGGCGAGAGCGGCCGCCTCCTCGGGGGTGTACGGCGGGGTGAGCCGGGTCTTGACCCTCCCGGGAACGGGAGCTTTGGCGATGACCAGCAGCGTGGCCGGGTGGGGGCCGCTCATCGTCCGGCTCCTCTGGCTGTGTGCGTGTGCACCCGGTCGGTGGCGGGAGGTTCGGCAAGGACGGCGCGCATGTCCTGTACGGCGTGCCAGGTGCCGCGCCAGGTGCCGGTGACCTTCGACCGGCCGGTGCGCGGACGGTAGGGCACGTCCGTCTCCTTCACCTGCCAGCCTGCGTCGGCAGCGCGGACCAGCATCTGCAGCGGGTAGCCGGAGCGCCGGTCGGTCAGGTGCAGGGCGAGCAGCGGTTCGCGGCGTGCAGCGCGCATCGGGCCGAGGTCGTGCAGCCGCAGTCCGGTCCGCCGGTGGACCAGGCGGGCCAGCTCCAGATTGGCGAGGCGGGCGTGCAGAGGCCAGGCACGGCGTGTGACGGGTCTGCGGCGGCCCAGCACGAGGTCGGCGGCGCCGTCGAGGACGGGCCCGGCAATGGCGGGCAGCAGCGCCGGGTCGAGGGACGCGTCGCAGTCGCAGAAACACACGACGTCGGCCGTGGCGGCGGTCAGACCCGCGTGGCAGGCGGCGCCGAAGCCGCGTCGCGGCTCGTGGACCACATGCGCTCCGAGGGCTCGGGCGATGTCCGCCGAGCCGTCGGTGGAGCCGTTGTCGACGACGATCGCGCGCCAGCCCGAGGGGACGCGCTCCAGCACCCAGGGCAGGGCCTCGGCCTCGTCGAGGCAGGGCAGCACCACGTCCACAGGAGCGGGCGAAGAGGGGGATGTCTCGGTCACCCCCCTCACCTTACGGAGACAAAAGCGACATAAGGGCTTTGGCGATCTTACGGAACTCTGACGCCCGCCCGCGCTTCCAGCCACCGTCGAACCCTGGTGCGAGACTCAGTGACGTGAAACGCGTACTCGTCGTGGACGACGACCCCACCGTCTCCGAGGTCGTCGCCGGATATCTGGATCGAGCGGGATTCGCCGTGGACATGGCCGGTGACGGCCCCACGGCCGTGACCCATGCCCGGGTCCGGCCGCCCGATCTGGTGGTGCTGGACCTGATGCTGCCCGGCATGGACGGCCTGGAGGTCTGCCGCCGCATCCGCGAGAACGGCCCTCTTCCGGTGATCATGCTGACGGCGCGCGGTGACGAGGAGGACCGCATCCTCGGCCTGGAGGTCGGAGCGGACGACTACGTCACCAAACCCTTCAGCCCCCGTGAACTCGTCCTCAGGGTGCAGTCGGTACTGCGTCGCACCGGAGCACTGGCCGCAGCCCCCGCCTCAGGGGCCGCGTCCCGGCTGCGCACCGGCTCCCTCGAGCTGGACCCCGACGCCCGCCGCGTCACCCGCCGCGGCACCGAACTCCCCTTGACCATCCGGGAGTTCGACCTGCTGGAATACTTCCTGCGCAACCCCGGGCAGGCGACGAGCCGCGAGGAGCTGATGCGGCGGGTGTGGGGCTGGGAGTTCGGCGACCTGTCGACCGTCACCGTCCACGTCCGACGCCTGCGCGAGAAGATCGAGGACGACCCCGCGCGCCCCCGGCTGATCAGCACCGTGTGGGGCGTGGGCTACCGCTTCGACACTCCGCTGGAAGAGGACGGAGCCGACGATGCTGCGTGACACTCTCCTCATCGTGGCCTACGCGGCCATAGGCGCTGCGGCAGCAGGGCTTCTCGGCATGGGCGTCCTGCGGCTGCTGCGCAACCGCTCGGTGACGCTGTCCCTCGCGGTGGTGGCCGCCGTCACGGTCGCGGCGATGCTCGCCGGAACGATGCTGGTGGCCTGGGCCATGCTCCTGTCCGACCACGACCTGTGGGTCG
Source organism: Streptomyces sp. HUAS TT11 (assembly GCF_051553595.1). Taxonomy (NCBI): domain Bacteria; kingdom Bacillati; phylum Actinomycetota; class Actinomycetes; order Kitasatosporales; family Streptomycetaceae; genus Streptomyces; species Streptomyces sp. HUAS TT11. The sequence continues at coordinate 9,022,550 of NZ_CP196184.1, read as the reverse complement.
TGACCATGGTCTGCTCCATCGCGGCGGTCGTCTCCCTCTGCGTGGCCCTGGCACTCGGCCGCGGGGTCGTACGCGGCAGCCGGGCCCTGACCGAGGCCACCCGCGCCCTCGGCGACGACGGCAGTTTCACCCCGCCCGCCGCCGCACCCACCGCCGAACTCGCCGAACTCGGCCGCGAACTCGCCGCCACCAGTGTCAAGCTCGCCGCCTCCCGGGAGCGGGAGAAGGCCCTGGAGGACTCCCGCCGCGAACTGGTCGCCTGGATCTCCCACGACCTGCGCACCCCGCTCGCCGGACTGCAGGCCATGACCGAGGCCCTGGAGGACGGCATGGTCGACGACCCCAGCGTCTACCACGCCCGCATCCGCGCGGAGGTGGCACGGATGACCGCGATGGTCGGGGACCTCTTCGAACTGTCCCGCATCCAAGCCGGAGTCCTCGCCCTCAACACCACCCGGATGTCCGTCTACGACCTCGTCGACGACGCGCTCACGGGGGCCGACGCCCTGGCCAGGGAGCACGGCGTACGGATCATCGGCGAAAGGGTCGAGCCCGTGCCCATCGAGGTCGACGGCCGCGAGATGTCCCGAGTACTGGCCAACCTGCTCACCAACGCGATCCACCGGACGCCCACCGACGGCACCGTCGCCGTCACCGCCCACCGGGAAGAGAACAGCGTCGTCGTGTCGGTCACCGACGGCTGCGGCGGCATCTCCCCCGAGGACCTGCCCCGCGTCTTCGACACCGGCTGGCGCGGCACCAACGCACGCACCCCACCGGCCGGAGCAGGGCTCGGACTGGCCATCGTGCGGGGCATCGTGGAGGCCCACCAGGGGCGGGCAGCGGTGTGCAACGTCCCCGGCGGCTGCCGCTTCGAAGTCCGCCTGCCCGCCGCCGTCTGAAAAGCCCACAAGAGGAGGACCCGTCCTGACGGCGATGCGGACGGGCCCTTCCTCGTTCGGCCGGGCCCGAGAACCGGCCGTTCACCCAAAAGGATTGTCAGACAGCGCGCAGTGGGGCCGTGGCGAACTCCGCCATTCCCTCCCGGAAGGCGACCCGCGGCTTCCAGGCGAGTTCCTCGCGCAACCGGCGCGAGGAGGCGGTGATGTGGCGGACGTCGCCGAGCCGGTACTCCCCCGTCACGACCGGTGGCCGCCCGCTGTGCGCCTCGGCCAGCGCGGCGGCCATCTCGCCCACCGTGTGCGGTTCGCCGCTGCCGACGTTGTACGCCCGCGCGCTTCCTTCCGGGAGGCCGGACAAGCCGTCCAAGGCGGCGAGGTTGGCCTCGACGACGTCCCGCACATGCACGAAGTCCCGCCTCTGCCCGCCGTCCTCGAACACGCGTGGCGCCTCACCGCGCTCCAGCGCGGACCGGAACAGCGAGGCGACACCCGCGTAAGGGGTGTCCCGTGGCATCCCGGGGCCGTACACGTTGTGGTATCGCAGTGCGATCGTCCGCCCGCCGACGGCACGCGCCCACGCGGAGGAGAGGTGCTCCTGCGCGAGCTTGGTCGTGGCGTAGACGTTGCGTGGATCAAGCGGGGCGTCCTCGCCCACCAGCCCCGGGACCAACGACTCACCGCAGCTCGGACACGGCGGCTCGAAGTACCCGGCCTCCAGATCGGCCACCCGGCGCGGCCCCGGCCCCACGACACCGTGCCTGGGGCACTCGTAGCGTCCCTCTCCGTAGACCACCATCGAACTCGCCAGCACCAGGCGCCGCACCCCGGCCTCGGCCATGCCGGCCAGCAGTACCGCGGTGCCCAGGTCGTTGCATCCCACGTAGGCGGGGGCGTCGGCAAAGTCCTTACCGAGTCCGACCATCGCCGCCTGGTGGCAGACGGCGTCCACGCCCCGCAGGGCCTCGGCCACGACCGCCGCGTCGCGGACGTCCACGTGCCGGAACTCCGCCCCGTCCGGGATCGGCGGGGGCGTGCGGTGCGCGGTGGGCAACAAGGCGTCGAGCACGCGCACCTCGTGCCCGGCGCCGGTGAGGGCGGCGACGACATGCGAGCCGATGAAGCCCGCGCCTCCGGTGACCAGGATCAACATGCCACCGACGGTACGGTCGCAGGCCCGCGGCGCGAGCGCACGGCGCGGGCGCGTCAGAGGTTCGTAAGACCTACGGACGCGGTCCGGGGCGTTCTGAGGCGAGGGGCCGCGACGGTCAACAGGCCGAAACCCACGGCGAAGCCGAGCATGGTGACCACGCCGCGCGGCCAGAAGATATGGCTGTCGACGAATGACCAGCAGGCAGCCAACACGACGATGGCACCTGGTAGCACCCGCGCGCCGTGCCGCCGCAGAAGAACGGCACATGTGGCGAGCGCGGCGACCGCCAACGCGTAAACCCCTGCCCGGCCGAGTGCGTCACCCGTCGCGAACAGCCGCCCCACGCCACCGTGCGCAGGTGTGGCCGCCACCGTCCCTGCGGAGATGCCGGCCACCGCGTCCAGCCCCGTGTAGTAGGCGGCATAGCCGAGGCACCCGATCCAGGCGAGTACGGTCAGAGCACCGTCGACATCGCGGCCCGGCCTCCCCCACAACGGCACCAGCAGCCCCAGGACCAGGAAGGGGAAGGCAGGCAGCAGAACAATGTGAAGACCGGCCCAATGACCGGCCGTCGCCGCCGTCAGGTGGCGCGGGTGCATCGCCCCCGCCGCGGCCAGCAGGAGTGGCGGGCCGGTCACCAAGGCCGTCGTCCGAAGGGTTCGCATCGCACCACCGTACGAGCGCACCGAGCCGCCGCCGGCCCTGCAGCAGGCATGTAAGACACCTGTAAGGATGCTCTATCGTTCGGAGTTCTGGAGGGCCTGTCGAGACGGCCTCCGTCGCTTGCGACGAACAACTCGCGCGGCCGTCACAAGGACCGCCACCGCCACCACCCCCACCAGCGCGAGCAGCCAGTTGCGGAGATAATCCAGAGGCAGAACCGAGGAGTTGGCCGGCTTCCCCGGGCGCAGCAGCACCGGCAGGGCGACCGCTGTCAGGGCCCCCGCGACCAGCAGCGCGCCACGCACCGGCCCGCGCACACCCCCACGGACCAGGACCCATCCCATGAGCAGCACCAGTGGTGCGATCAGCGCGTCGTGCAGTACCACCGCCCCACCGAGCCACACCAGGACACCCGCCAGGTCACGCACGTCCAGCAGCAGATGCACGCCCACGCCCGACAACACCAGCCCGGCCGCACACGCCAACAGCCGCGCCAGGTTCATCCTCATGACAGCACCTCCAGTCGGCCGACCCACTTGGTCTGCAACACACCGGGCCGGTTCGGGGCGATGAGACGCACCGGGTATCCGTGGTCGGGGGACAGTTCCTCGCCGTTGAGGTGCAGGGCCAGCAGGGTCAGCGGATCGCGGGCGTGTTCGTGCCCCATCTCGGAGACCCGGTAGCCGCCCCGGGTCTGAAGCGAGAGCACCCGTACTCGCGCATGCGGCGGGGCACCCGCAAGCTCCAGGAGGTCCACGACCCGTACGCCCGTCCAGTGCGCCGACTTGCTCCACCCCTCCACACAGGCGATCGGCAGCTCCACCTCATGCTGTGGCAGGCCGCGCAGCTCGTCCAGCGTCAGCGTGTACGGCCTCGGCCCGGCGACCGTCAGGCGGTAGCGCTCGGCCGGAATCGATCCGACTCCGGCCGCGACGGCGGTCCGGTTGACCGGCAGGCCCTGCGGACCGTGGTCCGGATGGCGCGGGGCGAGCAGGTCGAGGTCCTTCAGGGGGGTGAAGGACTGACCCACGGTGGTCACGGTGACCGCGCCGACCGCCGCCGCCACCACGGCGAGGAGCGAGCGGCGGTCGGGACCGTCCTCCACCGGCAGGGCCGAGGTGCCCGGCGACCGGCGACTCCAATGGGCCCGGATCTCGGGAGCCTTGACCGCGATGTGCAGGAGCAGGGCTCCGGTCACCAGCCAGGCCGCGGCGTAGTGCACCGGTACGAAGGAGAAGGGCCACGGATACCACTGCGCGGTGTTCAGCAGGCCCGTGGCCACTTCGAAGAGGGCCGCCCCGACCAGCACGGCCACCGACAACCGCTCCAGGGCGTGCCGCACCGACCGCGCCGGAGGCCAGGCGAACAGCCGCGGATAGACCGTCCACAACTTGGCGAACAGCAGCGGGATCGCCGCGATACCCGAAGCGACGTGCAGCCCTTGGGTCAGCCGGTAACCCCACACCGGACGGCTCGGCAGATCATCGGCGGCCCAGCTGGGCGGATGCTGCAGCACATGGCTGATCAGGCCGGTGACGAAACACACGACGAAGGCGAGACCCAGCCATCTGCCGATCGAAGTCGCCGTGCGCGGGTCGTGCAGCCTGCCCCGGAACACCGGCGGAAACGTACGCGATCTCATACCTCCCATCACAGCCATCCGGAGGCCGCCCGGGAATGCCCGAGCCCCTTACGGAACACGAACATCGGGGCCGGGGCCGACGTGCACCGACGAGCGGACCCGTCTGTGCGTGCGGATCCTCAGGTGACAAAAGTGCTGTTCACCGGCGCGGCGTGGGCGGTGAGACGGGTGCCGTCCGGGGGCGGGCGCTCAGCGGCGGAAGCAAGCGGCGCAATGGTGCGTGTGGGCAGGGATGCCGGCCGCATCCGGCGCGAGGGAGTCATCGGTGGCGGTGTCTGAAGACGACCATTCGCAGGACGGTGAAGCGCACCACGGTCACCAAGGCGAAGCTTGGCGCAAGCACCAGGGTCTCCGCTGCCGGTGAGGCGGTGGGCCGGAAGTGGCGGAAGAGCAGGACAGCGCCCGAGGTGATCAAATACGCCAGGACGAACAGGCCGCCTGCGGCGAGATGTGCCTGGAGGGCCCGGACCGCGGACCCGCGAAAGGTGAGTCGGCGGTTGGCCTCCGTGTTGAGGACGGTGACGACAAGAAGGGAGGCGAAATTGGCCAGAATGGGCGACGACCAGTGGCGCAGAACCCAGTACAGCGAGGCCTGGGCACCTGTGGAGGCAACACCAATCACGACGAACCAGAACACTTCCCTGGTCAGTGCGGGGCGGCCCGGCCGGGTGGAGGCGCTGTGCTGTGCGGTGAGACGTCGCACTCCGCCATCATGAGGCCACCGTGCGACCCGTCGAGCCAGGCGGAGCGCCGGTTCCACCGTTCGGCTGGCAGTGAACACCCGCATGCACGCCAGGCACGGAAAGCCGACCCGGTCTGTGCCAACTTGTAGCTGCCGACTTAACGGGCACCGGTGGCTCGGTGGGGTTCAATCCCCCGCTTTGAGAGTCGGCCTGGGACAGAGGAGACGGCCGATATGGGCAGTGGCGGACGGCCGCCGGCCGCCAGCTCCGGCGAGCCGCGGCGCCCGAGATCGGACGAGGGCCATGCGCGGGGGCGCCTGCAACGCGTTCGCGCTGCCGTGGCGGCGCAGGCCACCAAGGGGACCGCTCGTACGCGGGCCCTCGTGCGGCGGGTCGAACGGACTCCTGCGCCTCCGGGGCCGTTTCGTCCCGGCTTCTGGCGCAGTCCCCTCCGCGGGCCCTGGCTGACGTCCGTGTTCGGCCTGGTGCTGCTGATCGGCATCCCACTGATCTTCGTCACCGGGATGCTCTCCTACGTCTCCTACAACCCGGGACTCGACCGCATCAACGATCAAACCCCGGACAAGGGCCTGCTGGGCTTCTACCTCTTCGCCTGGCCCACTCATCCGTACTGGCTGTACCGGCTGACCCAGGGCATGCACGTGACGCTCGGCGTGGTCCTCGTGCCCGTGCTGCTGGCCAAGTTGTGGTCAGTGATCCCGAAGCTGTTCGAGTGGCTGCCCGTCCGCTCCGTCGCCCACGGACTGGAGCGGTTGTCCCTGCTGATGCTGGTCGGCGGGGTGATCTTCGAATTCGCCACCGGCATCATCAACATCCAGCTTTTCTACGTCTTTCCCGGCTCCTTCTACACCCTGCACTTCTACGGCGCCTGGGTGTTCATCGCCGCCTTCGTCGTCCACGTCAGCCTCAGACTCGGCCGGATGATCCGTGCCCTGCGCTCCCGCAGCCTGGCCGTGGAACTGCGCACCGACCTCGCCCACACGCGGCCGGAACCCCCGGACCCCGACGGCCTGGTTCCGACCACCCCCGCGCCGCCGACGATGACCCGGCGCGGTGCTCTCGCCATGGTGGGGGGCGGATCGCTGCTCCTCCTCGTGGTTACCGCAGGACAGAGCATCGGTGGCTGGCTGCGCAGCACCGCCCTTCTCGCGCCGCACAACCGTGCTCCGGGCAGCGGCCCGAACGGCTTCCAGATCAACAAGACGGCAGCTTCCGTCGGCGTCGCTCCCGTGCACGTCGGCCCCGGCTGGCGGCTGGAGATCCACGGCCCCCGCAGGGCGCTTGTCTTCACTCGTGCACAGCTCCTGGCGATGCCCCAGCATGCCGCCGCACTGCCGATCGCCTGCGTGGAAGGGTGGTCCACTCCCAACCAGCAGTGGAGGGGCCTTCGGCTGGCCGACCTCGCCGCCCTGGCGGGCCTTCCCGACGCCGGAAGCGTCCTGGTGCAATCCGTCCAACCCCCCGGCCCCTACAGCTCGGTGGTCCTGCGGGGCAATCAGATCCACGACCTTCGATCGCTTCTCGCCCTGCGCGTCAACGGCGCGGACCTCTCACTCGACCACGGCTACCCGGCCCGCGTCATCGTCCCGGCCAACCCCGGCGTGAACAACACCAAGTGGGTGCACCGGCTCACCTTCAGGACGTGACATGGTGCGCTTCATTCGCTGGTACGGCTCGGGCCCCCTCCACCTTCTCGTCCTGATCGCCTCGTTCGCGATCGCCGGCTACGCCATGGTGCGGCTGTTCGCTGTCCGTCCGCTCGAGGTCGCGATCTGGTTCGTCGGCGCGGCGATCCTCCACGACCTGATCCTGCTGCCCCTGTACTCGCTCGCCGACCTGTCGGCGCACGCTGTCCTGCGGCATCGCGCCACCCACATGCCACAACCGCCGTGGATCAACTACCTGCGCGTACCCACCTTTCTCTCCGGTGTGCTGCTGCTCGTCTGGTTCCCCCTCATCTTCGCCTTGTCGGCCCCCTACCCAGGCGCCACCCGGTTGTCCATAGACGTCTACCTCGGCCGATGGCTGGCCGTCACCGCGGTGCTCTTCGCCGCCTCCGCCATGGCCTTCGCTCTCAAACTCCGCCGCATCCGGCGGGTCGCCCGCGCCGACGAGGAACGACCTGCACCAGGTCACGACGCCACATCGTGACGACCGACGAGGACGGTCCGCCCTGCGTCAAAGGAGGCCCCTTTGCGCTCGCCCTGCAGGCCGGCGACGAGCCGGTGTACCTGCGGCTGGCGGACGGGGGTCGGATCCGGATGCCGGTGCATCGCTGGTATGCGCATCCCACCGTGGCCGACGAATCAGTACTCAACCGCTGCGTCGGCCCCGTTCTCGACGTCGGCCGTGGACCGGGCCGGCTGTGCCGGGCACTCCTGAGTCGCGGAGTCTTCGCACTCGGCAAGGAAGCTGGCAGACCGTTCTGCTGATCGACGGCAACATCGGAATCGGCGGCGACCCGCGCGCCCTGCTGGGCCGCTGTATCCAGCTCACCGCTCCGGCGGGCCTTCTCCTCGTCGAAGTCGACCCCGACGATGTCGAGAAACGCTGCACCGCCCGGTTCGAAGACATCCATGGCCAAGAGGGCCCATCGTTTCCCTGGGCACGTCTGGGAGCACCCGCACTCCACAGGATCGCCGAGGACCTTGCCCTCAGCGTCACCGAACAGTGGAAATACGACCACCGACGCTTCCTTGTCCTCGGCCGCCAGGACTCGGCCTCGAAACCATGCTGATGATGCGGGGCCGCCTCGCCCCACGACAGCGGGGAGACACGACGTACGTCGAGCGGGGGCGAGCACCAGGCCGTGCCACTCGCTGGGGGCAACTGCCGGCAACCGGCAGGTGCGATGCGGCGATCGTGCTGATTGGCATGCCGTCAGCTCACACGGCACGCCCGGCCACACCGTCGGCCACGCCCCCGACCCACTCAGACTCTGACTAACGATCCCGATCCGAGAAGACGTCCGCAGGGCTGCCGTCGAGCGGGTTCATAGTCGGGCCGACCATGCTGCGCTCGGCGTGCGGTGCGCGGGCAGGAAAGAGGGTCGCTGCCCATCACGGTGCTCAATCGATGAGATACGGCTACGCATCACCCCCGTGACGGCCGACACCGCCGCCGGAAGGGGCGCCACCCTGGTCCGGGCCCCTCCTCTGCCTCTTGGAGAGCCGGTCGATGTCGTACGTGGTGACGATCCCGCCGAGCCGACCGCCGTCCATGACCAGGATGGGCAGTCCGCCCCCGGAGCCGAGGCGCTCCAGGACGGCGGTCAAAAGCTCGTCCGGTGCGGCGATCGTGCACTGCGACAGCGGGGTGGCCACCTCCCGTACACGCAGCGCCTCCCGACGCCCGGACGGCACGGCAGCCAGTCGGCGCAGCCGGACGACACCGCTGGGGCGTCCCTCGAAGTCCAGCAGCGGCAGCACCGAATGCCCTACCTGAGCTGCCGCCTCGGCCAGGAAGCGATCCACGGTCAGCCAGTCGGGACCGGTGACCACCGGACGGGTCATCGCCTGGGCCACCCGTACCCCGCGCAGGGCCGTGGCCAGCTGGGCCCACCGTCGTTCGGCCGCGGCGGTGGACGCCACGAACAGGCCGATGACCATCAGCCACAATCCGCCCGACATGCCCTTCACGAACGTCCACCATCCCACCGCGGCCAGCAGCATGCCGACGACTTGCCCGCCGCGACCGGCCGCCCGCTGGGCGCGATCCCGGTCCCCCGTACGCCACCACAGCACCGCCTGGAGCACCCGGCCCCCGTCCAGTGGCGCGCCGGGCAGCAGATTGAAGACGCCCAGCAGCAGGTTCGTGCCGCCCAGCCAGCCCAGCACGGCAACCGGTATCCGCCAATGGACTACCGCGGCCGCCCCGGCCGCGCCTCCGAGGGCGGCTCCGCCGAGCAGCAGGCTGGCGAGCGGCCCGCTGACGGCGACCGCGAACGCCGCCCGTGCCGTGGTCGGCTGGTCCATCCGGGTCATCCCGCCCAGCGCCCACAGAGTCACGTCCCGTACGGGTATCCCAGCACGGCGGGCCGTCAGCGCATGCGCCGCCTCATGCACCACCAGGCTCACGAGCAACAGCACAGCACCGACGACTGCGGCAATCGCGTACACCACCGGGGCCATGCCCGGCGCGTAGGTGGGCAGCGTCCGCTTGGCCAGGCCGTACGCGAAGAGCAGCATGATCAGCGGCACGCTCCAGTGCGCCCGCAGCTCCAGCCCCCGCACGCTCCCGATCCGGATCGAACCCTTCATCGCCATCACCGCCGAGAACAGACACGGGGGTAGGCCCGAACGCGGTTCGGGTCCCCTTCCATGGTCCGTCCGGCACCCCCGCGGCCGGAAGCCGTCCCACGACCCCAGGCCGGAGCGGCCCTGAACCGTACCAGGGGTCCTCGGCAGCGCTGCGATCGCTGCCCAGGCAGAACGGGTGCTGGGGACCTACGGTGGTGGGACGAGTGGGATAGGTAACCGAACGGCGCTGCGGAGGAGACTGCGATGGAGGATCACTTCGTCTGGGTGACGACGCGCCGCCTTCAGTCGGGCACGCTGGAGGAGTTCGAGCGTGCATGGCGCCCGGCCGCCTACCCGCAGGGCATGCGCCGCGCCTTCGCGTACTGGTCCGAGGACGGACAGGAAATCACCGGGGTGTCGTTCTGGGACTCCCAAGAGGCGTGCGACTCCTGGCGGGCCTCCGGGCCGGAGGCCCAGCGGCGTACCGCCATGGCCCCGTATGTCGTCGAGGAGCGGGAGGGCTTCTACCGCGGCCGCGAACTCGCCCTCCCCCAGCCGTAGCCGCGGTCGGCGGTACGGCCGTAAGACGCCGCGATCCGGCTGCCCCTTCCCCTCTCACACACCCCGCAGCCCGGCGCGGCGCTGCCGTCCATCCGTCGAAAACGGCCTTCAGGTCCGGTCCGCGCTGTACCTCCATCGGCGCATGCGGTGCACGGACATCGCCCGCTGCATCGCTGAGAACGGGCAGCGGGCTGGACGCTCCCGCAGGGGCTCAGCGCTACGGACCGCGGAGGCAGCCGACAGCGCCTTCGGATCACCGGTGTCCGGATCCACGAGGAGAAGCTCCTCCTCCACTCCAGCGGTGCGCACCCCACTGCCGCCTTCCTGCCTGTGCCGCTCAGGGCCGTCCTGTGCCCAGAGGCCGTCACGGGTCTGTACGACCCCGATTGCCCACGGCAGGGCCGTCGACACCGCTCCCGGTTGGCCTTGGAGGGGCAGCGTGTGCCGTCCATCCAGGCCTTCAGCGCGCACGAAGCGCCGCATCCCGTACGGCAGCGACGCATCCCTGCCACGCGGCCAGCCACTGGTAGCGGTCACCAGCAATCCGGACGCCTGTCGGGCTCGGGGCAGGCGGGCCAGACCCTACGTAGGGCTTCCAAGCTCACCGAGCAGCACCTCAACCACCTCGGCATGTGCTGGTAACAGGTCGACCGCTTCCTAATCGCTTCCAAGCCAGGCGTCCCCGTACTCGCGTGAGTGCACCACCGAGTACGGGGATACATGGACTTTCAGGCCCCGCCGGTTTCGCTCTCAGCCGACGCGACGAGTCTTCACGCCGTCGGCTTCGAAGTCGTAGACGGCCGGTTGAACCGCAGACCATCGACAGCCCCGATCCACATGGAATCGCGGCCCTTGCTCACTGCGGCGGTATAGATGGTCGGCTGCGGGCCGCCGTCGTTGAGCGCGGTCTTCAGCTGCTGGAACATGCACAGGGCGACTTGTGTGCAGCCGGTCACGGTGGCGGCGGTGCCCGTGAGGAACCACCTACCGGTCGTCGTGGCATCCAGGTAAGGGCTCCAGCGATCCACCACAGGGGACGGCCCCGGCACCCACACCATCGACGAGTACGTACTGGCCGGGGCCCCGGTGAGGTTCGGATTGATCTCGAACCTGATGTTCGGCATGTTCCCCGCGCCTCCGTAGGAGACGTTGCGACGAAATCATTGCCATTCGAACGAAACAATAGATGCGGCAATTAGAAGGACTTTAGGCCGGGGAGCACGTCAAGTGCCGTAGCCCGCCGGGCGGCGGTAGAAGCCGTACCACCAGGTCAGTGCTAGCTCGCGGGCGAACGCGGCGTCGCCGGCGGGATCCCCGGCGGTGACGTGGTCGACGAGGGCCCGCTCGCCGCCCATGACGATCACCCGAGTTGCGCTCACCGGGTCCAGGTCGGCCGGGGTACGGCCCGCGTCCTGCTCGGCGCGGAGCACCGCGATCGTCCAGTCCGTGAACTGGTTGAGTTCCGCACTCCAGAAGTCACGCACGGTCTCGTCGTAGGTGGCGACCTCAGCGAGCGCCCGTCTTACGGCGGCGTGTTTCCGATAGACCTTCACCACTTGCAGGAAGGCGTCTGCAAGCCGTTCGACGCCGTCCGACGGGTCCCATGCCGAGGTGACATCGAAGGATGAGGTCATGAGTTCGGTGGCCAGGCGGATGAGCAGGTCGACCTTGTCGCGGAAGTGGCTGTAGAAGGTCGAGCGGGCGACGCCGGCCTCGGTGCAGATGTGCTGCACGCCGAGCTCGGTGAAGTTCGCGCCGTTGATCAGGAGACGCTGGGTCGCGGCCAGGATGTCTTCCTCGGCCGAGGTAGGGCGGCCGACCTTCGCGGTGCGTCGTCGGGTGATCGAAGGCATGTCCGGATCCTGGGGTCGTCGCTTTGCGGTGCACGTCACACTACACCTCGCCCGGACACCGTGTAGCGTAATTTCCGGACACGATGTCCGGGCATGGCGACCGGAAAGACGTGGGACGCCGGGTCGCCTGCCGGTGGATCGGGTGTATCTGAAAGCAAGGAGTAGCTGGTGAAATATCGTCTGCTGGGACGTACCGGGGTCTGGGTCTCCGAGATCTCCCTGGGCGCGATGACGTTCGGCGGCAAGGAGCACCCGGTGTATCGCACCCATGGGGCACTCGGGCAGGAGGAAGTGGATCGGATCGTCGGCACGGCACTCGACGCCGGGATCAACTTCATCGACACCGCTGACGTCTACGCCGACGGCGAGAGCGAAGAACTGCTCGGCCGGGCGATCGCGCAGCACCGGCGGGACGTGCTGCTCGCAACGAAACTGATGGCTCCGGTTGGGCCAGGACCCAACGACCAGGGGCTCTCCCGTCTGCACGTGATGCGGGCCCTGGAGGACAGCCTGCGCCGGCTGAAGACCGACTACATCGATCTCTACCAGATCCACAACTACGACCACATGACGCCGATCGAGGAGACGCTCAGCGCGCTCGACGACGCAGTACAGCAGGGCAAGGTCCGCTACATCGGCTGTTCCAACCTTGCCGCCTGGCAGATCAGCAAGGCGTTGGGCATCTCCGCGCTGCACAACCAGGCGAAGTTCGTCGCCAATCAGACGCACTACTCGCTGCTGTCGCGCGACGCCGAACGTGACCTGGTGCCCATGGCCGAGGACGCCGGGCTGAGTCTGACGGTCTGGCAACCACTCGTCGGCGGATTCCTCACCGGCAAGTTCGACCGCGGCGGTGTGAGCACAGAACAAGACTCACGCCGGGCCCGCAACGGCTTCGACTTCGTACCCTTCGATGAGGAGAAGGGCTTCACTGTGCTCGCCGCGCTGCGGACGGTCGCCGCTCGGCACGAGGTGAGCCCCGCTCGGGTCGCCATCGCCTGGCTGCTCGCCCAGCGCGCTGTCACCAGCGTCATCGTCGGCGCCCGCAAGCTGGAACAGCTCACCGACAACATCGCCGCCAGCGACCTCATCCTCACCGAGCAGGATCTCACCGAACTCGACGAGGTCAGCCGACCGTCGATCGCCTACCCAAACTGGATTCAGGAGCAGTTCGCTCCGATACGGATCCCGGCCGGCAACCTGGTCTGATCACGACGCCGACGATCCGGCTCAGTGGCTGATCGGTTTGGCGCTCCGACCGGGTTGGACCGGGACAGAAGTGGAGGCCCGGTCGGCGACCAGACCGCACGCGTTGAGCGGAACACGCTGTCCGACCGTCGTGCCGGGATTCCCTCGACTCTCGCCGCGCGGGCTCACTCACCCCCCGGGAGCGACGTTTCCTTGTTCCGACAGCACTTCGTATCCCGTGAGATACAGCCTCAGGCGACACTGGTCCTCGGCTTCGACGAACACCTGCTGCCCCCAGTAAGTACTGAGGCGGTGTGCGACCTCGACCAGCCGTCGGCGGTCCTCCGGGGTGTACGCCGGGAAACGTGCCCACCCCTGGTCAGCGATCTTGTTGCCGAGTTCGCTGAACAACACAGCCTGGAAGCGCCGCTCTTCTTCTTCCGTGAGTGACGCCTCGGCGTCTTCCACCTGCCGCACCCGGACGTTGTAGAGGTCTCGCATCACTCTGCGGCTCGCAATCTGCTCAGGGTCGGTCCACGCGAGCCTACCGACCCGCGTCGGACGGCGGACCCTGGATCCGTCCGGTCCGTACCGCTCCCGCGGTACGTCGAACCCTCGGAGAACTCACCCCGGCTGTGGCACAACGGCAAGCCGCGCCACAGCCGGGGTGCACCGTGATACGTCGGACGGAAGGATCGGCGTGCTCAGTTGGCGCCCACGCGGGGCGGATTGGACGTGCCGTGGACCCGCTTGGCATGCGAGGCGTAGAGTCGCGGGCCGATGATCGGCATGAGGAGGCGGGCCGGGAGCGGAGCATGGGCCAGCACCGCCTTGACAACCTCGGGGTCACCCTCGTACATCACCATGCCGAAGGCCAGCGGGAGCGTCTTCTTCGGGCTCTTGGCCATTCCGTGCTGCCCCAGCTGCTCCCACTCCACCGCGGTGACGTGCTGCGCGGCCAGAGGAAGGATCTCCTTCTCCTCCAGCGCCATATGCTCCAGGAGCACCGTCAGCAGACCTTCCAGGGCATCGGCGAGTCGGTCCCCTCCCTGCGCCGTGGCACGCCAACCGGACAGCAGGGACGTCACCTCCGCGTACGCCAGCTCGATCGCATGGTGTTGCTCCTCCATGGTGGGAACGATCGACAGGGCCTCCTGGCCGCCGCGCTCGAACAGCAGCGGCCACAGCACCACGTCCTCCCCCTCGTGGTGCAGGTGCAGGACCAGGCACATCAGCTCCGCATGGGCGCCGACCACCTCCGCCCGCCTGACGTCACCCGATGTCACATCACGCACCAGCTGCGGGAGCAGCCGGAATTCCCGACGCATCATGATGTGCGCCATGTACATGTCCCGCACATCCGCCATGCGCTCGCTGACCGCTGACTTCACAGAAGTTCCTATCGATTGGATCCGGTGCAACAGATCGGCGGAGCCGTCACTCGCGCTGCCGCGGTGGCGAACTGCCATTCGGGCCTGCCCGAAGTTCGGGACACGGTCGACCGCTGAGACCGCTCCAGCGCCTACGTGATGCGGAGCCGCCATGGACAACGTGATCCCACCTGTCTCCAGGGCGCCGCCATCATACATAGATGCCTACGCAAGCAACTATCTGCCGCCTCCGGGGTCGACGGGTCCCAGCGCCGTGTGACGACGCTCACCCCTCAACCGGACCCTGGGGTCCGGTAACATCCAACCAGAAACGGACCCTGGGGTCCGTTACCCACTCCCCCCGAGGTACTTCTCATGAGTCACGCCCGTATCAGCGAAGCCCTCCGGGCCCTGGTCTTCGAACCCACGCCCGGCCTCGATCTGCAGCAGATCCTCGACCGGTACTACGCCCCCGACTACACACACCGCAGTGACGGAAAAACACAGCAGCGTGACGAGTTCGCGGACATGGTCGCCCATATCCGCGGTCAGATCACCGAGGGCACGGTGACCGTGCTCGACGAAATGCGCAGCGGCGACACCTACGCCGAACGGCACATATTCCACATCACCATGAAAGACGGCTCCTCACAGCACCGGGAAGTCGCCATATTCGGCACGTTCGCCGAGGACGGACGGTTCCGACACCTGAGCGAGACCGGGTTCAGCATCGACCCGGACGAAACCGGCTACACCATCGGAGAGTGACATGCCCCGCTTGACCGATCCGAACACCGCCTCGTTCCCGGACGAGGTCCGCGACTTTCTCACCTCCTTGCCGCCCGACCCGATGGTCAAAATGCTGTCCCATTCGACGGGCACGGTGAAGCCGTTCATCGAGCTCGCGAAGGCACAATTCACCGCACTCCAGCTGTCGGCCCGTTCACGAGAGCTGGTGATTCTCACGGTGGCCGAATACACCGACAGCACGTTCGTCGCG
The DNA here is from genome assembly GCF_051553595.1 of Streptomyces sp. HUAS TT11. Classification (NCBI taxonomy): domain Bacteria; kingdom Bacillati; phylum Actinomycetota; class Actinomycetes; order Kitasatosporales; family Streptomycetaceae; genus Streptomyces; species Streptomyces sp. HUAS TT11. Next base: position 9,007,279 of record NZ_CP196184.1, on the reverse strand, counting down.
GCCCAGCACAACCCCATGTCGCAAGCGGCCGGTGTCGACGAACGAACCCGGCAACTCATACGCTCCAGACAACTCGACGACGCCGAACTGTCCCCCCATGACGGCGCGCTGCTGCGTTTCACAGCCGACATCGTGCAGCAGCCGCATATCGCCGACGACGTCTTCGACACCGCACGAGTGTTCCTCAGCGAGCGGGAACTGGTCGAGGTACTCCAGGTGATCGGGTACTACTGGACGTTCGGCCGCATCTCCACCGTGCTGGACGTCGAGGTCACCAAAATATATGGTGACGAACCGATACTGGACACCCCCGACAACGGCACTTCCGGCTGACTCCCGCAGGCTCCCAGCGGTCCCGTCCCGCCCCTGCGGAGCACGGGACCACCGGTCGGTCACGAGGCCCGGCGCACCGGGATCCTGCGCAGACAGCCCGACCGATGAACCCTTCGAAGGCTTCCATGGCCCAACAAACCGCCACGTCCCCGAAACGGGCGGACGCTCGCCGCAACCATGAGCGGGTGATCGCCGCCGCCGTCGAGGTGTTCCGTGAATGCGGCACTCAAGCGACCGTCCCCCAGATCGCTGCGAGGGCGCAGGTCGGTAAGGCGACGGTCTACCGCAGCTTCCCCACCAAGGAAGGCCTCGTCGAGACGATCACGCGGTTGTGCCTGAAGGAGTTCGAGCTGCGCACGGCAGAAGCGCTGCGCGAGACCGGTCCCTACGAAGGCTTCCGCCGCTACGTCACCGAACTCTTCGAGACTCTCGCAGGTGACCGCCTCCTGGCGGAGCGGCTGGCGGACGCCGCGTCTCCGGCGGCCGCTTCCATCCTGGAGAAGTTGGTGGACCTGATGGAGAGCGCGCGGGCTGCCGGGGAGCTTCGCGACGATGTCGAAGAGCAGGACCTTCGTGTGCTGCTGTGCGGCGCGGCGCTGCAACTGGTCCGGTACAGGGAGCACGATCCGCAGACCTGGCGCCGCTACGGAGACATGGTGCTCCGCGCATTCCGCCGCTGACCCCGGCCCCAGGCTGCCGCTCAGGCTCCGCGGCCGGCGTCCATCTGGTCGACAAGAAACGGAAACATGCAGAAGTGAACACATGGGATGACGACATATCGGCGCGAGTATTCGCCAACTTTCGTCAGTACCTCACAGGGTGGGGCGAGGCGCAGCCCCAAGCGAGCGAAGTCGACCGGTTCCGCAGCGGGCTCGCCACTCCCCAGTTCAACGGTGTGGTCCGTGTCCGTTCCTCGAGCTCGATCGAACAGGCGGTGGCCACGACTCGGACTCACCTCGCCGGCGTGCCCTGGTGGTGGTGGGTCGGTCCCGACAGCCCCGAAGGCACTGCGACCGCACTTGAGCAGTGCGGTGCGGCGGAGTTGACCGTTGTACCCGTGATGGTGCGACCACTCGACCGAGCCACCGAACAGGGCGACGCACCGACCGACCTTCGTATCGAGGAGGTCGGAGACCTGGACCGGTTGACGGAACTGGTGCGCACGTACCGCACTTCCATGGGCATCCCACTCGGGCTTGAAGCCGACATGGTGCGGATCGAGTCGAAGCGCGAGGACAACCCGGACATCGTTCGTCTCGCCGCTGTGCTCGACGGCCGTGTTGTCGGTACCACCGTGGTGATCACGGCACAGGAGGTGGCGGGAATCTTCCTCGTCCATGTGGCCGAAGCCCATCGCCGGCGAGGCATCGGCGCGGCGCTGACGGCGGCGGCGCTTCAGGTGGGGCGTGCGCGCGGGATGCGACTCGCCACGCTCGTGGCGAGCCCCGCGGGTGAACCACTGTACCGACGTTTCGGCTTCACGACGGTTTCCCACTACCGCATCTTCACCGTCCCCGCCTGACCTTCGTTGCGTGGGTGCCGTCTGCTCCGGGGGATCCCGCAGGGCTGACGTTCGCCCGGTCGTCGACCGCGGGCGGGCCTACGCGTTGGGCAACGGCACTCCGCCGGAACGCCATGGGCCGCCGACGGCTCCGCGCGTAGTCCCGCGGCGATCGCTCAGTCGAGCCGAGCGGCGACGCTCTCGAACTGCTCGGCCAGGGCCGCCATCGAGTTCTTGTCCAGATGGTCGACGACACGCTTGCGCGCGCTCGCCAGGTTTGTCGGATAGGCGGCCAAAAGTCGCCGCCGACCTTCGGCCGTCAGGCTTGCCATGCTCCCCCGGGCGTCGTGGACATCGCGCCGCTTCTCCACCCAGCCGCGTGTCTGCATCGCATTCACCACTCGCGAGATACGACTGACCGAGAGAGCCGTTGCCGCGGCGAGATCCGTCATCCGCATCTCCCGTTCGGCCGCCTCGGACAGGTGCACCAGGACCGCATACTCGGACATCGTCAGTCCGGTTGCTTTCAGGAGATCGTCGTCCAAGGCCTTGGGCAGTGCAACCATCACCCGCATCAGCGCACGCCAGAAGCGTTCTTCTACGGGATTCAAGGGAACATCCGATGTCACTTGTGCAGACTACCTCGCCCAAGTGCCCGTCGACGCTGCCCGACGGCGCCGCCGTCCTCGGTCCCGTTGACTGCCGCGTGGCGCCGCGAACAGGCCCAGGGCAAACATCTCCTGAAGCGGTGGCAGCGCAGCGACGAGGCGATACGCGCCTCTGTGATGCCCCAGTGCCGTGAGGGCCCGCCGCGTGCTCCGCCGTCGAGGGGATGCCACGTGGGTGCTGTGGCCCGTCGGGCGTTGCAGCCCGTCGGGTGCTGTCGGCGTCTGGCGCGCTACAGGTCGAGTACTGCGCGCAGTGCGTTGTCCACAAGCGCCTGCTGTTCGGGGCCCACGTTGCCGTGCAGCGTGGCGGTATCGAACCGCGAGGCGGCGAGCTGGAGCAGGTTGACGGCGACGACCGAGGCTTCGAGGGGGGAGGTCAGCCGCACGCTCATCGCCGTGTCGGGGTGCGCGGCCGGGGCATGGAGGACGAGCGCGACCACTGCTCCGTACGCCTCCGCGAGCCCGTCGAGGCTGACGACGAGGACCGTGCGCACGCCCTTGCCGGTGTCGACGTCAAAGACGTCGCCCTTTCGAACGGTCACAGGGCGTCGCCTTCGCCCTCGAGGTCGAGAGGTTCGACGGCCGCCAGCTTGCGTCCCGCGTCAAGGGTCATCTGCCGACGTACCGCTCTGAGGATGTAGTCGTTCAGTGACGGAGCGTCCGCGGCAGCATCACGCAGCTGTTTGTCCATGGCGTCGGGGATCCGCAATGTGATGGCACTCATGACACCAAATTTAGCATCACTGGAGCCACCAGTGGAGCACCTCTCTCCCCCGGCACAGGTTCCCGGCCCGGCACGGAGCGGCGGCGGTGCTCGACACCGCTCGCCGTCCGACCAGTGCGCCGCCCGGTTCGCCGGCGCGGTTCAGTACCTGCAAGGCGGGCCCGGATGTCCACCTCCCCGAAGGACGGCGGCCCCGGCAGCGGACGCAGGCCGGCTCCTCGACACCCCTGCGCCCCCACGACGCCCGGCCGGCTCACCGGGTCCGTTCGTGTCCGGAAAGCAGTTGGATCAGGCCGCGGGGCGCATCATCGCCGAAGCAGAGGTCGAAGTCGCGGGCGGCCTCGGCGGCGGCTTCGGCGCCGCGGAGGAAGAGTGACCGCTCGTACTGGATGAGCGCGGCCTCGATGTCATCGGGGTGCGCGACGACGGCCGTTCCGAGCTCTGCGCCGTCGTGCCGGGATCGATCTCGTCCTCAGCGACATCACCGCCCTCCACCTGGAGGATCGACAGCCGCACACCACTCCGCCCGGCTGAGCCGGGCAGAACCCGCGGCGCCCCCTGCCGGCGTGGGCGCAGGCCGGGCAACCGCCTGCCCGCAGAAATCGATCGATCAGCGCAGCGGCCGGCCAGGTCCACACGGCCGATAACCAACCCGTCATGACGCTGTGTCAGCGACCGGCAGCCGATCGGGATCTGCGATGATGGCGCGGTGAGCGAGGCAAGGCTGCTGGCCGCGAAGGCCGTCGAGTCACATGTCCGGGCGTTCTTCACGGGACACAGCGTGGAGGCCGTCGACTTCGATCTCGGGCCGGAGCGACGGGAGTCGGTGCCCGATCTACAAGTTCTCGTCGTGGGTCCCGGCCCTCGCAGCGACAGTTGGGCCTATGTGACCGCCGGATGCTGGGCCTCGATGAACAAGCACGGCCATGGACTTGAGTTCCTCATGACCGCGGGCGCCCGCGATCAGCGGTTCATCGAACTCATGGCGATGATCGCCTTTTACCACTGCGGAAGGCATCAACTCGACCTGAAACACAGCATGCCGATCGGCGAACCATGGGTGCCGGGTTCGACCTGCGATCACCTGCTGGTCACCCTGCCCTATCTGCACGGCCCCGACCTCGAACACTGTCCGCTGCCCGAGGGCGACGCCCGGATCGTGTGGACCCTGCCCGTGACAACAGCCGAGATCGAGTTCCGCAGGCGTCACGGACACGAGGCGCTGGAACAGCTCTTCGACAAGGCGGAGATCATCCCCACGGATCCCTTCAGGGCATCGGTCGCGTGATCATTTGCCGTACGCCCCGTAGGCTCGGGGCGTGTCGAAAATCGGGCTCATAGGACTGGGGCGCATGGGTGCCCCCATGTGCAACAACCTGGTCGCTGCGGGGTACGAGGTGGTGGCCCACGACATCGACCCGGGGCGACGCGAGACCGCCTTGGCCAGGGGCGCGACCTGGTCCCCCTCCCCGGCGGCGGCCGCCGCCGAGGCCGACGTGCTCCTCACCGTGGTGCCGGGTCCGTCCGACGTCGCGGCTGTGATGGACGATCGCGTGGTGGACGCCCTCGCACCAGGGGCGACCTGGATCGACATGACAAGCAACTCGCCGACGCAGTCGGCGCCCGTCCGGGAGCGGGTCCTCAAACGCGGGGTCGATGTGCTGGAGGCCCCGATGGGCGGAGGCCCGAAGGACGCCGAGGCAGGTCGCCTGCGGCTTTTCGTGGGCGGTGATCCCGCCCTTCTCGCGCGGCACAGGCAAGTCCTGGAGGCTGTCGCCGATCCCGACCGGATCGTGCATGTCGGGGGTCACGGCGCTGGCTACACGGCGAAACTCCTGGTCAATCTGCTGTGGTTCGGGCAAGCCGTCGCCACGGCGGAAGCCCTGCTGGTGGGCAGCCGCATGGGGATCGATGTGGGCGTGCTGCGCGACGTCCTCGCCGACAGCCCTGCTTCCAGTGCGTTCATCCGTACTGATCTGTCTGCGCTGTTCGCCGGGGACTACTTGACGTCCTTCCGGCTCGACCACATCGAGGAACAACTGGCGATGGTGGTGTCACTCGCGCGGGACAACTCAACACCCCACACGGTGACCGAATCGGTCCGACGTCTCTATGCGCAGGCAGGTCAGCACTTCGGGCCTGCCGACGGCGAGTTGCTCGCGGTGGCTCTGCTGGAAGAACAAGCGGGTCTGCTCCTTCGGACCCCGCCCACGGGAGGGGAAGACGGCACGCTTGCGCTCCCAGGGCCGGAACTGCCGTGAACGGACTCCTGCCGGCCGTCGTGCAGCGGGTGAGAACCGCAAGGAGTGCACCGTCGCCGACTGTCGGAGCCGGACGTCGACGGCCCGAACTCGGCAGTGTGCGACGCGGTCATGAACGGCATCGGCGCATCGCCGCCCCGCGCGCCGAACGCGGTCGCGCAGGGTGGCGCCCGCAGCGGGACGGTGTATCGCAGAGCAGTCGAGGAATGGCCTGCGGGCTGGGCGAGGTCCTCGGGCACGTCGGTTGCGCGTTCCATCGTGGCAGCCTGGTAGTCGCGTCATCTACCGGACAGAACCCGATTCAGGGCGGGTCCGGTCAACCAAGTCGAGCGGTCGGTTACCCGGAGGGTCGTGTTCAGTCGACGGTGAATCCCGCCGCCTTGTCGTCCAAGGTCGTAGTGCCGTCCTCGGCGGTGGCGAGTACGGCGACGTGCCAGGCACCGCGCGGAGACGCCTCGGCCTCTGCGCCTGTCACCCCGGTCTTGTAGGTGCATCGCACCGTGTCCGCACCGGCGGGCTCACAGGTCGCCGCCTCGGCTCCGGCCATCTCCTTGACCGTCGGCTCCGTCGTGGCGAGGGACGAGTCCGCCGGCCAGGCCAGAACCTTCAGGCTCTTCAGACCCGGCGACGCCGTCACCTCGGTGGTGAAGGTGAAGGAGCCTTGGCGGTCGCCTTCGGGGGCCGTGTAGCGGGCGGTGCTGTGCGCCAGGGCGGGGGGCTGCTCCTCGGCGTAGGCCAAGGCGAAGGCTCCGGCGCCACCGAGGACGACAACACCGGCTGCCACGGACAAGGCGATACGTCGGGACATGGCGTGTTCTCCGTAACTGTCTCAGCTGGATCGAGCCGGCGCCCTCGGTCGAGCGCCAGCATCGATACTGGCAACGCGGGATGTCTCGCACGTGAGCACAGGTACTCAATTCGACCTGGGTGTATCGGCCTGAGCCGGCACGTCCAGCCGAGGGGCGGCCGGTCTCCGGGCGTGGTGAGGGGTACGTCAGCGGCGGCGCGCAACGGTGATGATCTCCGGACTCACGTCCGTCAGCGGGCCGCGATCCCAGTCTCCGAACTGTTCCGCAACCACCATTCCGGCATCGGCGAGGAACCGCGACAGCACGTCGGGGGCGAGGAAACGCAGGGTACTTCGGCTCCGCCGGGGCCGGTCCCATGCGGGGCTGGTGTAGGTGTGGGTGAACGAGACGAGCTCGGTCCGCACGGGCGTCTCGACTTCGCACTCGCATCGGACCACGGCCCCCGTGGAGTCCTGCGCTTCGCTTGAGTACCGCACATGCCAGTCCTCCCACTCGCGTACCAGGGGGTTGCGCGTCTCGAACACGAACGCGCCTTGGTCGGTCAGTGCGGCAGCGATCACGGTCAGCGCGATGCGCAGTTCCTCATCACGGAGGAGCTGCTGAAATGCGTGCCCGGTCATCACCGCCAGATCGAACTCGCGGTCCCAGCCCGGCGCTGCGGCGAGGTCCCCGAGGATCCATTCGACATCCATGCGTGTCCGGGCCACCTCCAGCATCCCGACGGCCGGGTCCAGGCTGCACAGCCGCCCGGTGTGTCCCTCCTCCCGCGCCTTGTGCAGGAGTGCGCCCGTTCCGCATCCCACGTCCAGCACGGAGGCCGCTGCCATCACCAGGGGCAGGTAGAACTTGAAGTCCCCGCGGGCGTCCGAGGGATAGTAGAGGTCGTACAACGCGGCGACTCGCGAATCGGAGAACTGTTCGTCGACCATGGGGCGCGAGCCTGCCAGACGCTTCCCTTCACAGCGACCCATTTGAGGGTCGGCCGGAAGGGTGCGCCCGGCGCGGTGTCGGGGTGGCACGGCAAAGATTTCTCGGCAGAGTGTGGAATCGCAGGAGCACCAAAGCCAGATGGGGACGTGAAGGGATGAGCAGCGCCGAATGGGCGGCGACGTCGCCGAGATCGGCGGGATTCTCCGCAGTGGGGAAGTGTTCGGACGTGCAGGGACTGTCGAACCTTCACAAGGAGCTCCGCACGCGTGGCCAGGGATACATCGAAGTCAGGCTGCCCACCGGCAAGTTTCCCCTCTTGACCATGGGCTTCCGAGGCAATCACGCAGTCATCCATCTGTTCCAGGACGCCGAAACGGGGTCGCTTCTGGTCGGAGACGGCTCGGTCGCCGCGCATGCCGTGATCGACGTCCCGATCATGGACGAGGAGGCTGTGTTCACCGGGCATTTTGCCCTGAGTGCCGATCATGCGTGGGACCTCATGCAGCACTTCGCCGAAACTGGGGAGCCTCACGATCTGGGTGAATGGTGCGAGTTGTAGCCACGGCACGATCAGTCGCCGGACATCGCGCCATGGACGCCCCAAGAGGGGGATTCGGCAGCACCGGCTCCCGCGCACCTGGGTAGGTCTCCCCGTCAGGGGCGGGCGGTCGGCGCAGACGGCACCGAGTGTCGCTCTACGCCGTCCGACGCCGTTGGCGTCGAGGGCTGGGTCGTCCTGAACGGCGTCGAAGAGGTCGGCCCGTTGCCCGTTCTCGCCACTCATGGCAAACCACACGTACAGGGTGACCAAAGGCGGCGTACGTACAGGTTTGAGGCCGGGGTTTTCGTCTACGGGCACTGTATGGCCCAGTCGATACGAGAGACAGAACGCACGTACACGGCGCCCGCAGAGATCTCGTGGCTGCCCGATCTGACCGCGGTGCAGCCGGTCGCCACGCTCGCCGAGAGCGGGGTGCAGGAGCTGGACGCCGTCTACTACGACACCGATGATCTGCGACTGACTCGAACCGGGGCGTCTCTGCGGCGCAGGACGGGCGGCACGGATGCCGGCTGGCACCTCAAGCTGCCGCTGCCGCACGACAGCCGGGAGGAGATCCGGGCCCCGCTGTCGTCGGAGGACGTTCCCCCGGGCGAACTGCGGGAGCTGACCCTCTCCCGCACTCGCGGGGCACCGGTGCGGCCGGTGATGCGGATCCGTTCCACCCGCTCCCTGCGCCATCTCCTGGACGCCGAGGGCGACGTCCTGGCCGAGCTGAGCATGGACGCGGTGCGCGCCGACGCGCTGGTCGACGGCGGTGGGCACGGGGTGTGGACGCAGACGGAGGTGGAGGTGGAGCCGGCCGGCGACGGCGGCCCCGCCCTCCTGGACAGCATCGAGAAGGTGTTGCGGAAGAACGGAGTCGACCGTACACAGACGCCCTCCAAGGTGGTGCATGCTCTGGCGGAGACGACGGGGCTCCTGGATCGCACAGCGGATGCGCGCGTCCAGGCCACCCCGGGGTCGGCCGGCGCTCACGTGCTCGCCTATGCGGACCGGCTGGTCGGTGACCTGATGGACCTCGACCCGGCCGTCCGTCGTGACCTGCCCGACGCGGTGCACCGGATGCGTACCACGGCCCGCCGTCTGCGCGGCTGCCTGCGCTCCTACCGTTCTGTCCTCGGCCGTGAGTTCACCGACCCTGTCCGGCGGGAACTCAGGTGGCTCGCCGGGGAGCTCGGAGCGGAACGCGATCACGAGGTGCTCCGGGAGCGGCTTGCTTCCGGCGTGCGGGATCTGTCCGGCGAACTGGTGCTCGGCCCGGTGACCGCACGGATGCAGGCCTGGGATGTGGCGCGGCGGGCCGAAGGCCGTCGACGCACCCTCGACGCGCTCGCCTCGCCCCGCTACCTGGCTCTGCTGGACAAGTTGCAGGCCCTGACGGATGCGCCGCCGCTGCGCGCCAAGGCGGCCCGTGAGCCCGAGAAGGTGCTGGCCGAGGCGCTCCTCAAGGAGTACGGCAGGTTGGACCGGCGCATGAACCGTGCGTTGCCGATGCCCTCCGGCGCCGAACGGGACGCCGCGATCCATCACGCCCGTAAGGCCGCCAAGAGGCTGCGCTATGCCGCGGAGGCGGCACGACCCGCCCTGGGAAAGCACGCGCGGCGTCTCGGCAAGCGCGCCAAGGCCGCCCAGCAGGTGAGCGGTTCGCAGCATGACGGTGTTGTGGCTCGCGACGCTCTGCGCCGTCTGGCCGTCTCCGCGCACGCGGCGGGCGAGCCCGGCTTCACCTGCGGCGTGCTCTACGGCCAGGAGAGGGCCGCGGCCGACGCCCGTGAACGGCAGCTTCCCGGCACGTGGGCCGATGTGCGCGCGGCGGCCCGGCGCAAGGCCCTTCTCCGCTGACAGCCCGCCAGAGAACATGGTGCGGCACGTTGCGCGGGCGGGCAGAGATGCCGGTGGACTTCCGCGCCCTGGGAACGGTCGGGAACGGGCACGGAACGGCGCTCTCAGGATCGTGGACTGCCTGCGGGATCGGTGCCGGCCCGCCGCCACCGGGCGGGGCTCATCCCGTGCACCTTGCCGAAGGTACGGGCGAAGTACCCGGCGTCAGGGAAGCCCACCTGCCTGCCGATCTCGCCGATCTGCAGATCCGTCGCCGCAAGCAGCCGCCGGGCTTGGACCATCCGGCGCTCGGTGATCCACTCCTGTACCGTCCGCCCGGTGCGGCGGCGTACCGTCGAGGTGAGGTGGCCCGGGGAGATGTTCACCGCCGCGGCGACGTCCCGCAGGGACAGCGGCTGCGGATAGCGCTCTTCGATGACCTGGAACACCTCGGCGAGCAGTGGTTCCCGGTTCTCACGGAGGTCGCCCACGATGTCTGCGGCGAGGCGGGACACGCCGATCAGCAGCAGCGTCAGGTGGGCCAGAGCCGCTTCCCGGAAGCCTTCCTGACGGTTCGTCAATTCGTTGTGCAGTGCCTGGATGCGGGCGGTCCACTCGGGCTGCTCCGGTTCGGGCACCCGCAGGTGCAGTGCGCCGATCGCCCCACCGCGGACGAACGGGAACAGCAGGGGGTGCGTGCGCCAGGCCAGATGGGCGCCGGGGACGCCCGGACCGAAGGCGTCGGCGGTGAAGAAGACGCCCCAGCCGCGGGCTTGGGCCAGGTCGGTGGCGGTGATGTGGCCCATCACATCGCCGGGCGCGATGACGAACAGGTCGCCGGCGTCGATCGGCCAGGACCGCCGGCCGGTACGCAGCAGCCCGCCCGCGGTCGGGAAGTAGGCCAGGCCCGGGAAGTCGTGGGCGTGTTCCTCGAAGGTGCCGGTGTTCTCCCAGCTGTGGTCCAGCCGCCAGGTCGTCACGGGCAGTTCGCCGGGCGTCGGCAGCATCGAGTATGTCGGCGGTCTTCCCCTGGCGGGCGCCCTTCGTACGGTCCGCACCGTCGAATCGTCCCATGGAAGCCGCATATCAGTACAGGTCCGCAGCCCCGGGCCCGGTCAGAATGACGACATGACCGAAAAACTGTCTAAGTCGCGTTCCGAGCGCGACTACATTCCGGGCTTGGGCCGGCACTTCCTGACGCCGCTGTACGACGTGGCGCATGGTGTGTTCGGGCTGCACTCCGTCCACAACGAGATGATCGAGCAGGCCGAATTGAGGGACGGCCAGCGGGTACTGGACGTCGGCTGCGGAACCGGAAATCTGCTGAGGGCGACCGGTCGACGCCACCCGAGTGCGGACCTCGTAGGGCTGGACCCCGACCCGAAAGCGCTGACCCGTGCCGAACGCAAGGCACGACGGGCGGGCCTCACCGTTCGCCTGGATCGCGGCTTCGCGCAGGAACTGCCCTATGAGGACGGCTCGTTCGACCGGGTCTTCTCCAGCCTGATGCTGCACCACCTGGACAGCACGTCGAAGGACGCGCTGCTTGCCGAGGTACGGCGGGTGCTGCGGCCCGACGGGCGGCTGGTGCTGGCCGACGCTGTCCTCGACGAGCAAGGGCACCACCACGGACACCGGCAGGTCGGGATGCGCAACCGGATGCGCGAGCAACTGCGGGACAACGTAGGTGATGCCGTGGCACAGAGGATCGCCGGTGCCGGCTTCACCGTGGAGCCGACTCGCACCGTGCCCCTGCGGGTCGGCGGCGCGATCGGCATCGTGTCGGCTCGGCTTGACGGCAACCCCTGAGCCGAAGGCCGGAGGGACTCCGTGACGCACAAACCCTGGCCCCGTCGCTACCCTCCGGACTGGCATGGGCGACGGGGGGATATGAACAGGCTTCTCGCATGTGTGGCCGGTGCGGTGCTGCTCTTGGCGGTGGCCTGTACCGCGGGGGGTGGCCCGTCCAGGGTGAAGCCGTCATCGGGGACCTCCTCGACGCGCACGGCGTTGCCGGGGGCCGCTACAGCCGGCCCGGGCCAGGTGGTCGACGCGTCCAGAGCCAACCTCACGGCACAACTGTCCACCAAGGACCTTCCGGGCCCGCACGGGATGTTCACCGCCGCCGTCGGCCGGAGCGCTGCCACGTTCGTCTGGGAGACTGCCGACGGACGCTTCTGCTCCGGTTCGGCCGCCACGGACGGCGGGTTCACCTCGACGATGTGCGTCTCCGACCGCCGCGACACCCCCTTTTCGGTCCGTCCCACGCTCGTTCCCCTGCTCAGTACGTACACGTTCGCCGAGGTCCATGTGTTCGGCGCGGACCGTGAGATCGTCCGGTCGGTGACATGCAACGGCAGACCTGTCGCGGTCCGCCGACTGCCGACCGTCCTGGACGGTCGGCGTGCGCTCTACGCCTTCGCCCTCTCGGAACCGACGGCCGGACGGGTCACCGTCACCGTCGTCCGCGGTCGTGCCGCGGCCACGGAACACGTGGAGCTGTTGGGCGGGGGCCTCCGGCACAAGGCGTCGTGCCGCTGACGCGGGGCGGGTGCGGTGGCCGGTGGTGAGCGCCCGGGGCTCCGGGCGTGCACGGGGGCGCCGCTCTCACCACCCGTAGCCGTTGCGGATGCAGACGTGGCTGAGCGTGCCGGCCCCGGAGAAGCAACGCGAGACCAGGTAGGCCGAATCCGAGGCGTTCGAGCCGGCCTGGAGGCCGGTCCCGTCGTTCCCGTCGGCCTGGGCCGCATAGTTGTCGAGGGTGGCGCGTAGTGATCTCTTCGATGCCGAGCGGGGGTCGGTCGAGCCGTTTTGCCGTTGGGTGAACGCGGTCCGATCCCGGACCTCCGACGGCAGTTCAAGGGTGCGATGTGGCGGTTCAGGGCCGCGAGCCCCTGGCGTGACGTGCCGGAGGGGTGAGGAGTACGGCTCTTGGTCGACGTCTACGGTGCGTTCCAGCGTTGGGCGGTGCCCGAGACCTTGCGGACGTCGACGGAGAGGCTGATCGCCGAGGCCGCGGCCCGTGGACAGGCCGACGTCGAACTGGGCAGTGTGGATGCCACGTCTCGCGCGCCCACCACGCAGCCGGGTTCGACTTCTCTGTTGCCGATGGCCCGGCAGTCGAGCCGCTCCGGAGAGCGCACCTCACCGGTCCGGCAAGGGTCGTCAGCCCGTCGTCCGCATGAGACGGCTCGGCACCGTGCGGAGGCCCGTCGCCCTTCGGATCGGCGGATTCGCCGGAGCTCGGACTCCGCTCACGCTTCGGGGCGCCCAACGACGGACGCTGTCCTCGAGGAGTTCAGCCGTTCTGGATGCGTCGGACCGCAGCCACGAGCTCGGCAGGCAGAGCGGGTCCCGCACATGCGTGGTCGATCAGCAGGTCCCTGTAGGGGCCCCTCGGCAGGTGGGGGGCCAGTTCGATGAGCTCGTTCAGATCGGCAGGCGAGCCGGTGAGCCGTGCCCGGTAGGCGGCCGCCGCCGCGCGGAGAGTGGGTTCGGTCGGTTGGTATCTCATTCCGTGTTCGGTCAGCCGGATCGCGGAAACGAAGTCCCCCTGTTCGGCGCGTACATCGGCCAGGTCCAGACACAGCGACCAGTTGGCCGGGTCCAGGGCCAGCGCGCGCTCGAACGCCGCCGCGGCCTGTTCGAGAGAACCCAGTTTGCGCCATGTGCCCGCTCGCACCACTTCCGTCAGCACGATCCGGTGCACGGAATCCGCCCGGTTGCAGAGGGCGAACGAGGCATCGGTGAGTCCGCAGGCCCGGAGCAGAATCGCCATCTTGGCCGACGCCTCAGGCACGGGCCGTCGGGAAGAGACCACGTCGATGGCCCGGAACCAGGGCCGGAACCGCTCCCGCATGCCCTCGGTGTCCAGATCATGGCCATAGTCCATGGTGCGCATCGCGGCCTCGGCCAGCGCCTCGGCACTCACCCAACCGAGAAACCGTTCATCGTTGAACCAGGGGGCCTTCGCCCAGGCGATGTCGGGTTGCGCACCCGTGACCGATCCGATCGCCAGTGCCGCGCCGTCCATGTCGCCCTCGAGGAAACTGATGTAGGAGTGCGCCAGTACCGCCCGCCAGGACTCGGCATCCCGAACGATCTCGGCCAGGTCGGCAGACTTGTCTCTCCACAGCTCGGCAAGCACCGCATACGGCTCCGGATGGTCCGGCGCGGAGGCCATGGCGCCCGTCAGATAATGCAGCGCCGCCGCCGGGTTGCCTCCGCAGTGCGCTATCACCCGTGCGATGCCCAGTCCGGTTGCTCCTGCCCGATTCGACACCGTACGAGAGTATCCCCTGCTCCGGCCGTCTGTCGGCCCCGCCTGGGCTTGCCGGACGCGCTTCCGTGATCTCGATCGATGGCGAACGGTGGTCCGATACGCCCGGCCTGCTCGATTCGGTGTTCGACGGGTCGGGCCCTCCTCGGACCTGCAAGCACCATCACGAGCAGCCCCGACGGCCCACCGGCGTTTGCCGTAGCGCCCTGGTGGTACTCGCCGTCACGGCCTGTTGTGGCGCGCAGCCGCTCGGGGTCGTTGTTGCTGCGCCTCTTGATCCCGGTACGCCGCGACGACGGTGGCCGGCCGCACCACGCATGTCCGCCTCGACGGCCCTTGCGCCCCGCGGCTCCCCCGCCGACTGGGTGCCATGAACCTGGTGTCGCCCGGCGCCGGCAACGTGCCGGTGTCCGGGCCCGCGGCACCACGATCGCGGCGTCCCGCGGACGTACCGGGGCGCGCGCCGAGCCTCGCGGCGCTCTGCGCCCTCGGGCTCGTCCACACACATCCGCCCCTCGGGAATCCCGGCCGACGGACGACCCTCCGGTCGTAGGGCTCCCAGGACAACCCGGACCCGGACGCCACCACGAAGCAGCTTCGAAAGGACACCGCCGTGAAGCTCCGAGAGATCATCCCCGACCGGATCGGCTTCGGTACCGCACCACTGGGCAACATGTTCCGCGCGGTTCCCGACGACGAGGCGCGCGCCACCGTACAGGCGGCATGGGACGAGGGCATCCGCTACTTCGACACGGCCCCGCTCTACGGTGCCGGTCTCGCCGAGCTACGGCTGGGCGAGGTGATCTCGCAGCAGCCCCGGGACGCGTACGTGCTGTCCAGCAAGGTCGGTCGAGTCATCCTCGACGAGGAGGAGGTCGGCGCCCGGGACCTGGGCGAGAAGGGAGCCCTCTTCGAGCACGGCCGCAAGAACAAGATCGTGCACGAGTGGACGGCAGATGCCACCGAGCGCTCCCTCGAAGGAAGCCTGGCACGGTTGGGTGTCGACCGGCTCGACATCGTCTGGGTCCACGACATCGCACAGGACTTCCACGGTGACGCATGGCTGCAGAAGTTCGAAGAGGCGCGTACCGGCGCGTTCCGCGTACTGTCCCGCCTGCGTGACGAGGGTGTCATCAGGGCCTGGGGACTCGGCGTCAACCGCACCGAACCCATCGAGTTGACCCTCGCACTGGACGAGCCCCAGCCCGACGGTTTCCTGCTGGCCGGACGTTACACCCTGCTCGACCATGAACACGCACTGCAACGATTGCTGCCCATGGCCGGCGAACAGGGGGTGGGCATGGTCGTCGGAGGTCCCTACAGCTCAGGGATACTCGCAGGTGGCACCCACTTCGAGTACGCGGACGCCTCCCCGGAGATCATCGAGAAGGTGCGGCGCCTCAGGGAGATCACCGACCGGTACGCGGTGAGCATCAAGGCCGCCGCCCTGCAGTTCTCCCTCGCCCACCCGGTCGCCGTCGCCGCCGTTCCCGGCGCCACGAAGCCCAGTCGTATCGCCGAGGACATCGCTGCCGTCCAGGAGAAGATCCCCGCCGGCTTCTGGGTCGACCTGCGTCAGTCGGGTCTGGTCAGCCCTCAGGCGCCGCTTCCGGAAGGGGCCTGAGGCCACCCGTCAGAGTCGACCGACAAGCCCGAGGGGAACATCATGGCATCCACATCAGTGAGCCGGCTCGTACCTGTATCTCCCGAACGTGTATGGAAGCTGATCGGCGGTTTCGGTTCACTGCCTGACTGGCTCCCCTACATCCCCGAGAGCGCTCTCCTGGAGGGAGGCCGCGTCCGCCGGCTGAAGAACCCCGACGGTGACGTCATCATGGAACGTCTCGTGGACTTCAACGACGTCGAACGCCGCTACAGCTACGCCATCGCGCAGGCGCCCTTTCCCGTGGTCGACTACATCTCCACACTGCGGGTGCATTCCATCACCGGCCGGGACGATGCGGCCGAAGTGCAGTGGTCGGGACGCTTCGTCCCCGACGGAGCCACCGACGAAGAGGTCGTCACCCTCTTCACCGGCATCTACCGCGACGGCCTCGACTCCCTTTACAAGGCACTCAGCTGAAGCCGGGTGACGGTCCTGTGCCCCCGCTACGCCTGTCACGCCACGACCGCTCCCCGTGGAGGGCTCGGGTCCGGACCCAGTCGCCTGACGACGACCTCACTGGATCCGCTCGGAGCCCACGAGCACGGATCCGCCGTGGCGCTCACGCAACACAGCGGAGAGGATCATGATGGAATTCAGGCAACTGGGCCGGTCCGGCCTGCGGGTGTCGGTGCTCGCCATGGGCACCATGACCTTCGGCGGAAGCGACGTCTTCGGAAATGTCGGCGACACCGACGCAGCGGGCGCCAGGCGCCAGATCGACATGTGCCTCGATGCGGGCGTGAACCTCGTCGATACCGCCAACATGTACTCGGCGGGCGCCGCAGAGGACATCCTCGGTCAGGCGATCGCGGGCCGGCGTGATCGTGTGCTTCTGTCCTCGAAGGTTCGCCTGCCGATGGGTGAGGGACCCAATGACGAAGGCCTGTCCCGCTATCACATCCTCGAGCAGATCGAAGGGACTCTGCGCCGTCTGAGGACCGACCATGTGGACATCTACCATGTGCACCAGTGGGACGGACTGACGCCGCTCGAAGAGACGTTGGAGACGCTCGACTCCCTGGTGCGTTCGGGCAAGGTCCGCTACCTCGGAGTCTCGAACTACTCGGGCTGGCAGCTCATGAAGGCGCTCTGTGTCGCCGACACGCATGGCTGTCAGCGCTTCGTCAGCAATCAGATCTACTACTCGCTCGAGTCGCGCGACGCCGAATACGAGCTGGTGCCGCTGTCTCTGGACCAGGGACTGGGCATCATGGTGTGGAGCCCGCTGGCGGGCGGACTGCTCTCGGGCAAGTACCGGCGTGGTCAGGACGCCACCGACGGCCGGCATCTCACGGAATGGTCCGAGCCTCCCGTGCGCAACGAGGACAAGCTGTACGACACCATCGAGACCGTTGTCGGCATCGCGTCCGCGCATGACGCCTCCCCCGCTCAGGTCTCCCTCGCCTACCTGCTGGCAAAGCCGGGCGTCACCTGCGTCGTCGTCGGTGCCCGCAAGGACGAGCAGTTGGCCGACAACCTCGGTGCCGTCCATGTGCAGTTGACGGACGAGGACGTCGACCGGCTCGACAAGGTCAGCGCCCCGGACCTGATCTATCCCCACTGGCACCAGGCCGACTTGGTCGCCGGCCGGTTCAGCGAGGCCGACCTCGCCCTGCACCGGCCCGCCAGGTGATCGAGTCCATGCCCAAGCACGCGGCTCGCCCAGGAGTCCGGCACAGCATCCGCTCGGATTGCGGAGCGGGAGGCAGCGTGCAAGCTGAGAAAAGGAACGCCCCGTTTCACAGCGCTGGGCTCGCTGCGGAGCCTGAGCGACGACACCCCGAGGGATGGGCATGACATCACCAACCACGTCGGATCCGGTGGGCGAGTTCCGCAGGCTGAGCAATGACGACCCGGAGCTGCAGGCCCACGGTAAGTACTACTCCTGCAGCTTCCTTCTGGACATGGAGCACCATCGGTTCCTGGTGCGGATGCACAAGGGCACGGTCGAAGAGCTGGTCACCGATCCCGGGCCCCTGTCGTCGTACGACTTCGCGATCCGCGCCGATGCCGAGACCTGGCAGGGCTTCTGCCGGGAATTCCCCCCACCCATGTGTCACGGCATCTGGGCGGCCACGTTCCGGCGCGGCATGCGTCTCGAGGGCGACCTGCTCGTCCTCATGCAGAACCTGCGCTGCGTGACCCGGCAGCTGGAACTGCTCCGGCTCACAGGCCCACTCGGCGGCGCAGGCCGGGACACGGTCCGCCGAGACGCACGAAGGTGAGGAGTCCTCATGGCCAGCGGCAGAATCTCCCCGGTGACGGGCCATTACGTCACCATCGATGTGGAGGACGCCGAGTACAAGGTCTTCTACCTGGAGAACGGGCAAGGTCAGCCGCTTGTCTGTCAGCACACCGCGGGCTGCCACAATCACCAGTGGCGGGGCCTTCTCGAGGACGAGCAGATCACCGGTCGGTACCGGGTGATCGCCTACGACCTGGCTCGTCACGGCAAGTCCGACCCTCCACTGAACCAGGAGTGGTGGAAGCAGGAATACCGGCTCACCGCGGACCATTTCACAGCATTCGTCGTCGCCTTCTGCGACGCCCTGGAGCTGGAGAACCCGATCTTCATGGGCTCCTCGTTCGGAGGGAACGTCGCTCTGCAACTGGCCCTGCGGCATCCGGACCGGTTCAAGGCGGTCATCTCCGTCGAAGGAGCCGACTACTCCCCCGGCTTCTACCTCGACTGGTGGCAGCACCCCCACGCCAACGCCGCCCAGGTGTGCGCCAGCGGTGTCTGGGATCTCATGGCTCCGCAGTCCCCGGATCAGGACCGCTGGGCCACCTGGTTCTACTACACCCAGGGATCCGAGGCCTTCAAGGGCGACCTGTACTTCTACTCCGTCGACCACGATCTGCGGCACCGGCTGAGCGAGATCGACGGCGAGCGCTGCCCCGTGATCATGCTCACCGGTGAGTACGACTACCTCACCACACCCGAGGACGGTCGCCGCACCGCAAACGCCATCCCCGGAGCGGAGTTCATCGAGATGAAGCAGATCGGCCACTTCCCGATGAGCGAGAACTACCCGCGCTTCGCGCAGTACCTCAACCTGGCGCTCCACCACATCCATGAAGGAACCGACACATGACATCGGGGCCGAGGCCGACTCCTGCGTCGATGTCCGGCCGGCCCGCCGGACCGGGGGTGTGTACGCGGCCGACGAGGTGCCGCAGCCATCGGCAGGCGCGCGATCCGTCCGGCTCCCCCACCTGATCCCCCGCCTTCAATGATCGGGCCCGCGCTCCGCATCACCAGCCCGCAGCGCCACGGACCGCGCCGCCACCGAAGGGAAGCCCGGCTGATGAACATCGATCTGAGTGGACGTATCGCACTGGTCACCGGCTCGACCGCCGGTATCGGCGAGGCCACCGCGCACATGCTGGCATCTGCGGGAGCCGACGTCGTGGTCAACGGTCGCAACGCCGACCATGTCAGTGAGACGGCCAAAGCACTCGGAGCCCGTGGAATCGCAGCAGACGTCAGCACCGGCGAAGGTGCCGCCGCCCTGATCGAGGAACTGCCCGATGTGGACATCCTCGTCAACAACACAGGCATCTTCTCCACCCAACCGGTATTCGAGATCCCCGACGAGGAATGGCTGCGGTACTTCCGGATCAACGTGCTGTCCGGGGTGCGCCTGGCACGGCACTACGCACCGCGCATGAAGGATCGCGGCTGGGGCCGGGTGATCTTCGTCAGCAGCGAATCCGGAGTCCAGACCCCCACGAACATGGTCCACTACGGCATGACCAAAACCGCCCAGTTGGCGGTCTCGCGCGGAATGGCCCAGGAGCTGGCAGGCTCGGGGGTCACCGTCAACTGCGTGTTGCCGGGCCCGACCCTCAGCTCCGGTGTCATGGAGATGTGGGAGGAGCTGTATCCCGGCCTGGACCCCGCCGAGCAGGAACGGCGGTTCGTCGCCGACGGGCGCGCCGCGACCTCGCTGCTCGGCCGGCTGATCCGGCCGGAGGAAGTGGCGAACCTGATCGCCTATGTGGCATCGGAGCAGTCGACGGCGACCACAGGTGCGGCACTGAACGTCGACGGGGGTTTGGTCCCGACCATCATCCCCTGAGCCGCGCTGCAAAAAGGGTGCCGTAGCCGCCCGGTCGATGCGTTCGACGGTATTGCCGACCGCGCCGGTTCAGTTGGGTGCGACAAGGGCGAGCGCCCCCCATGTCGCTCAGGGCGGCCCGAGCACCTGGTGCCGGCACACCGGCCACCGATTGCGGCGAACCGGCATGGTGCACCGTCGGCGATCCTCTCCGGGAACGGGAACGGGAGCAGGAGCCGTGCGGATGCCGCGTCCTATGCGGGGTCGTGCCGGATGTCCATGCCTGCCTGGGTCGCGACGTATCCGGCGATGTCGGCGTGGGTCGCGAACCAGACATCGGGATGCGCGGTGATGTGGTCCAGGAGTTCGGCCAGCACGACCAGGCGTGAGCGGTGGCCGATGATGTGGGGGTGCATCGTGAGCTGGAAGACGCCACCTTCGCGGTATGCCTGGTCGAACTCGTCCCGCCAGATACCCAGGACCGACCGGGGCGGTGTGTAGGGACGCAGACCGGCGTAGCGCTCCATCATGAAGTAGGGCGCGTCGTCGCGGATCCACTCCACGGGAATCTCCACGATCCCGGTCGGCCGCCCGTCCTCGAGGAGTTCGTACGGGTCGTCGTCCGCCATGAGGGACGAGTCGTACAGCAGCCCCATGTCGCGGGTGATGCGAAGGGTGTTGTCGGAGAAGTCCCACGACGGGGTGCGGATGCCGACCGGGCGGACACCGGTGATCTGCTCCAGAGTGTCGGCACTGCGCTGCTGCAACTCCCGTTCGTCTTCCGCCGTCAGCAGCATGTTGCGCTCGTGGATCCATCCGTGGATCCCGACCTCGTGGCCCTCCGACACATATGCTCGGGCCTCTTCCGGATGGAGCAGGGCCGAGACGGCCGGCATGAAGAACGTGGCAGGGGCCGCGTACCGGCCGAGCAGACGAAGGATCTTGGGCGCGGCCACCCGGGATCCGTACTCGCCCTGGGCGAGCCTGCCGGGGCGTGTCTCCCCGTCGCGAAGCGCGGGGGTCTCGTGGTCGGAGTCGAAGGAGAGGGCCACCGCGACACGCGCACCCTGCGGCCACACGGCGGGTGCCAGCGAGCGTCCGGCTCGCACCCGGTCCACATGCCCTCGCCAGGTGTCCTCGGTCCACTGCCACGGCTCCCGGCCCGCGTCCGCCGGGCCCTCGTGCTTCTCCGCCATGACCAACTCCCGTTCCCTTTCACGTGCTCCCCGCTCCGGAGTCCCAGGATTCCGGCCTGGACCGTCCAACCCGCCGAGCGGCTTCCTGTTTCAACGCGCTGTTCGGACACATGTATCCGTCTCACTGAGCCTTTTTCAACCTGATGGCTGAACCCGCCTCGCACTGCTCGCATCGAGTAGCCGGTCACCTTCAACTGCCACAGCGGGCCTGGACGGGGGCCACCACTCGCCCACTCAGCGTCTGGCATCAACATCGTGAAGTCGCCGCGGTCTCGGCTCGTTGGCTGCGCCTACCCCTTGAACCAGGTCATGAAGCGCGTGCGTTCTTCGCCGCACCGACCGTTGCCGGAGACTTTCACGCTGCTTGGGCTGAAGGTGGAGCCATATGGTCCGGAGGTAAGCGTGCAAGTTTCCCGTACGGGCTGCAGAGCATAGTAGCCGAAGGCAACCAGTGTCACGACCAGCAGTGTCGTCAGCAGGTAGTGGCGGGCTCTCGGGGAGGACATGCTGTGATGCTATCGGCGCTTCACCGGCACTGGCGCTCTGCCAACTTACCGCTGAAGGTCGTTGGTTGGACAACACAAGGGTGAAGCCCCTGGTAGACGGGTTCACGACCAAGATCACCCGGTATCCATCAGAGGCATCACAGTTGGCGCCGGCTCTCGACCGGACGTCAAGCCTTGCTGGTGCTGGCTCATCTGCGTAACGGGACCACGTACGCCCAGCTCGCAGCAGGTTCGAGGTCGGGACGAGTACGGTCTACCGCTACATCAGCGAGGCCGTCGACCTGCTGGCCGCACTCGCTCCGACCCTCAACGAGGCTGTCCGGGCTGCCTCGGCGAAAGCGTACGTCTTGCTCGACGGGACACTTCTGCCGATCGATCGGATCGCGGCCGACCGGCCCCACTACTCAGGAAAGCACAAGAAACACGGCATGAACGTGCAGGTCATCGCCGATCCGTTCGGTCGGCTCCTATGGGCCTCGCCCGCACTGCCAGGGGCCGTCCACGACATCCGCGCAGCCCGCGAACACGGCATCATCGACGCCCTCGACCAGGCCCGGCTCGCGGACGCGGACCACAACAGCTTCACCGACATCGTGGCCATCGGACCGCAGGTCCCGGAGGCGGTGCGCAGGACTCTGCAGATCGGCACGATCCCCGCCGACCGGGCGGTGGCTGCCGTACGGGCGACGGTGCGCGCCTTCTTCGATCTCCAGCTGCGCGGTCGCCGGGACACCCGGCATCTGCTGTGGGGGGCTGCGCCGCACTACCCCGAGATCGAGTACATCGCCGGATGACGACCGGCACCGGAGCCCTCGGACCGCCGAGGTTGCCGAAGACGCCCGCAGTGCTCTCGGTCCCGGCACCGCCCACCAGCGGCTCGGCGCGATCGCCCAGGCCTGCGCACGGCACGGCACGGTCACACTGCGGCCGTGGGCCAGCGGATGCCGGTCAGCTGCTGCGAGCGCTCCCACAGACGACGGCCCAGTTCTGGATCCCGGGCTGCCGCCGACAGCTGGACGAGGGTGGGATGTCCGGACCGTCCGCCCCGACCGTCAGGGCCGACATAGGAGCCGCCGGCGAGATCGGGCTCGGTCGCGGCGAAGAGCTGGGGCAGGGCTCCTCGCTCCGGGCTCTGCGCGAAGAGCTTGCCGGAGACACGCATGGCGATCCCCATGGCCCCGGTGCCCTTCTTCTGCATCGGTGTGTTGCTGTAGCCCGGGTGCGCGAGAATGCTGGTGATCGGCGCCGAGGACGGCTGCTCCCGCCGGGCGAGCTCCGCACCGAAGACCGCGTTGGCCAGCTTCGATGCCGAATAGGCGGCCAGAGGTGTGTAGTTTCGTCGCCACGCGACATCGTCCAGATCGAGTTCGCCCTTCTCGTGCATGTACGACGTCACGGTGATCACCCGTGGCGCCGGCGACCTGCGCAGCGCCGGTTCCAGCAGCGCCGTGAGCGCGAAGTGGCCGAGGTGGTTCGCAGCGAAATGGCGCTCGGCGCCCTGCGCGGTCACGGAGTGCTCGACCATGGAGATGCCCGCGTTGTTGATCAGCACGTCGACGGCCTCTTCCTCGCCGATCTCCTCGGCCGCCCGGCGGATCGACCTCAGATCCAGCAGATCGACCCTGCGCACCTCCACCTCGGCGCCCGGATAAGCCTTGCGCAGCGAGGACGCCACTTCTTCTCCCCGCGTCGCGTCACGGACAGCGAGCAGAACCCGGCCGCCGTGCGCCGCAAGCTCACGCGCGGTCACGAGACCGAGACCGCTGGTCGCACCCGTCACGACGAAGGTACGCCCCTGCTGGTCGGCCATACGGTCAGTGGTCCACCCGCCACCGTTCGGCCTGCCTGTGTTCGTTGTGGAGCCCGTGGTCATCTCTTGATCTCACATTCCTGCAGGCAATCTCGATCAACCCGCTTCCGCGGGTCCGGGAATGTCGAGAAAGCTAAACCTTTCCATTAATGTGAAGGTCAAGCGGCCGAAGGCGAGGTCGCCCGTCGGTGTCCCAGTGAGGCGCACCGTCGGCGTGGATGACTGATCGAGGAGAGCGATATGAAGATCGGAGAGCTGGCCGAGAAGACGGGCGTCGCGCCGCGACTGCTTCGCTACTACGAAGAGGTCGGCATCCTGCACCCGTTCCGGACCGGCAACGGCTACCGCACCTACGGCGAGCCTGCCATCGACCGGGTACTGCAGATTCGTGAGCTTCTCGAAGCCGGCCTGACGACCGAGATGATCCGCGAGGTCCTGCCCTGTCTCGACGCCGCGAAGGAAGGAAGGGAGAATCAGGATTGCCCGGTGGACAACAAGGACCTGGACGGACTGCGGCGTCAGCTCACCAGCATCGAACGACGCATCGACGTGCTGCAACGCAACCAGCGTGCGATCAAGTCGTACATCCGCGCCTGGGAGGAAGCCGGGGTCGCTCCGTCCGCAGCCACCGCTGGTCCGCAATAGGCCGAAGTCCGTCGACGGCACCGTGGATGCGGCGCGTTGACCGGGGCGCGGCCCGACGACCGACGCACGCCAGGCAGCCTGTGGGTCGCGAGGCAGCCCGCAGCAGGCGAACCATGGCATGAATCGCCGGGACTTGGCAGATGCGCGCTTCGCCAACCCGGTTGATTACGGGTCCTGTTACCGTGATGACACGGTCAGGCGGGCTGCCACAGCTCCAGCCGATTGCCCTCGGGATCGGTGACCCAACCGAATCGACCGACGCCTTCCATGTCCTGGGTCTCCTCGGCCACGTCCGCTCCCTTGGCACGCAATTGCGCGAGCATCGCGTCCAGGTCGCGGACCCGGAAGTTGAGCATGCTCGGCTGGGCGCGGGACCCGAAGTAGTCGGTCTCGGACTCGAACGTCGCGAACACCGTCATCCCTGGTTCCTGATGCCAGATGCCGTGCTCATCGGCGTCCAGGCCCAGGCAGTCCCGGTACCACGCGCCCAGGGCCCCAGGGTCGGTGGCCCGCACGAAGTATCCGCCGATTCCAAGCACACGTTCCATGCCGCCATCATGCCAGGACGGTGATCGTGCGGGTCGACACCACACCATCACCTGTCACAACCCCCCTGCCGATCGTGAAGAAGTCCCCGTTCTCGGCCGACGGCGTCAGCGCTGTACCGGTGACGCAGACACCTGGACCCCGGAAGCCCCGCGGCGATCAGCGATCCGGAGACCCTGTCACCGCTCCCTGAGCAGCGACAGGGCGTCCGCGTGGAGTGTCAGCCGGACAGGGCCTTGTGCAGAGCGTCCAGCCCGTCACGGTAGATGCCGGTGAACAACTCGACGGCCTCGGCGTCACTGACGCCCTGAGGTACAAAACGGCCGCTCCAGACGACCTCGGCACTGTCCGGTCGACCTGGGATGTCGTAGACACGCAGGGTGGACAGGTAACCCGTCACCGGGAAGGGCGCTTCAAGGATGGCGTAACTGTAGTGCCGCTCCTGCTCGTTGGTGTTCACCAGCCGCTCGATGATCACCTCGCCGTCGGGGTTGCTCAGCCGACGGACGCGGCCGCCCTGCAGTGCGGTGCTCTCGGTGATGTACGGGAGCCAGTCCGGCAGGGCGTGAAATCCGCCGATGAGGTCCCAGACGCGTTCCGCGGACGCCGGGACGATCCGGCTGACCGACGTGGATGCCATGTGCTTCCTTGTCTTGACTCGTACTGCCCGGTGGGCAGTGGGATGAAGGTGTTGACGCGTGATCAGGCGCGATGCGGCAGGGGGGCCTTGTCGGAGACGAGGCGCGAGGCGCGCAGGTCGGACCAGAGCTCCGCGGGAATCGTCTCGTCGAGGGCGGCGCGGTCCTCGGCGATGCGACTCGGCTGGGTGGCACCCGCGACGACCGCAGCGGTCACCGGGTGGGCCAGGGAGAACTGCAGTGCCAGGGCCTTGAGGCTCACGCCGTGCTTGTCGGCCAGCGTCTTCAGGGTGTCGACCTTCGCGAGGATCTCCTGTGAGGCGGGCTGGTACTCGAAGTGCTTGCCGCCGGCGAGAACTCCCGAGCTGTAGGGGCCGCCGACGACCATGCCGACACCCGCCTCCTGAGCCATGGGCAGAACGCGTTCCAGGGCGTGCTCGTGGTCGAGGAGGGTGTAGCGGCCGGCGAGGAGGAACCCGTCGGGGCGGGGCTCGTCCAGTCCCAGCGTCAGCTCGATCGGCTCGGTCTTGTTGACGCCCAGCCCCCAGGCCTTGATGACGCCCTCGTCACGCAGCCGGTCCAGGACCCGGAAGGCTCCAGTGCGGGCCTCCTCGAACTTCTGGAGCCACAGGTCACCGTGGAAGTCCTGGGCAATGTCATGCACCCACACCACATCGAGGCGGTCGGTGCGCAGACGCTTCAGGGAGTCCTCGATGGAACGCTCGGTGGCCTCGGCGGTCCATTCGTGGACGATCTTGTTCTTCAGGCCGTCCTCGAAGACGCCGCCCTTCTCACCCAGTTCACGGGCCCCTTCCTCGAGTTCGTCGAGGATGACACGGCCGACCTTGGTGGACAGCACGTAGGAGTCACGCGGCTTGTCGGCCAGGAACTCACCAAGGCGGAGCTCGGAAAGGCCGGCACCGTAGAACGGGGCCGTGTCGTAGTAGCGGATGCCCTGGTCCCAGGCGGCCTGAAGGGTGGCGCGCGCCTGGTCGTCGGGGACGGCGCGGAACATGTTGCCAAGAGGAGCGGCGCCGTAGCCGATCCGGCCCGGGAGGATGTCCTTGAGCGGCATGGTGATGCCCTTTCCGGTGACTGCCCAGAGCGCGTGAACGCTCCTGGGACGGTTGTGAAACTGATCGCTCGGCCTTGCGCGCCCGTCGGAGTCGATGGCTCCGAGCGGTTCGCCGGGCCCGCTCCCGCGTCAGGACGGGCATGGGTACTTGCCGCCCCTCTCCGAAGGTCGACCCACTCAGGTGGGCCGCTCGGCTCGCGAGCCTTTTCGGAGCGGACACGGGCACGCCTACGCCTTACGTCCCCCGACATTAATTGCAGACGCGCCCTATTGCAAACGCGGTATAACGGCTAGATGGAGCTATCGGCGTCCGACGCCGGGGAGGCCGCACTACGCGCACCGGCAGTCACGGACCGCAAGAGGCAGGGCCTGCGGTGGCGCGTCAGTGGTGGTGTCGACGGTGTCCCGCCAGGCCCGGACGCAGGGCTCGCCACGCCCACCAGGACCGTCGCCGAGCGCCAGGCCGGGGCCGTCAGCGTCTCCGGCACGGAATCCGCGAGGGGGTCCGGGCTCTACCCCGGAGGCGCACCGGCGGTCACTGGTTCCGGCCTTCCGTCACGTTCCCGCTCGGCTCCTCGGCCGTCCACGAGGCGAGGATCCGCAAGGCGTCGTGCGACGGACTGCCGGGCTCGGCGGTCAGCACCATCAGGCGCTGCCCCGATCCGTCCGGGCTGCTCCATGTGTCGCAGTCGAGAGTGAGTTCACCGACCAGGCGATGCCGGTAGCGTTTGGTTCCGTAACTGGAGCCGATGACGCGGTGTTCGGCCCACCAAGACCGAAAGTCGGCGTCCTGGACGGACAACTCCCCGACAAACCGGGCGAGCTCGGGGTCGTCCGGGTCTGCCGCGACCTCCATACGCAGTGCGGCGACCGCGTCGCGGGCGTCATGCGCCCACTCCCGGTGCATGTCCCGGACGACCGGGTCCGTGAACAGCAGACGCACGTAGTTGCGCCGGCCTGCCGGAATCGACGCGAAGTCCGTGTACAGGGCTGCGGCGGCGACGTTCCAGGCCAGGATGTCCATGCGCTTGCCGAGCACGACGGCGGGTGTTCCCGTCAGTTGGTCGAGCAGGCGCTGCATCGCGGGTCGCACACGCTGCGCTGTCCGTCGACGACGCGGCCGCGCATCGGTCCTGCCCGCGAGTTCGTACAGATACCTCTGCTGATCGTCGTCGAGGCGCAACGCCCGCGCCAGGGTGGCGAGCACCGACGCGGACGCCCGGACCCGGCCCTGCTCCAACCGCGTGTAGTAGTCCACACTGATCGCCGCAAGCTGGGCGACCTCCTCGCGGCGCAGCCCCGCGACCTTGCGGGCGGAGTCCGCCTGCGGCAGGCCGAACTCGAGCGGTGCCAGCTGTGCTCGGCGGGCTTTGAGGAAGGCTCCGAGAGCACGCGGGTCGGATGCCGAAGTCATGCTCCTCATTGTCGCGCGAGCAGCGCGGGAACAAGGGGGGCAGGTTTTTTCCCAGGCATGAACTCGTCTCTTTTGCGCGCCCGCGCTCTCACCGACGGTGGAGACGTGCCCGGCACGGTGCCGGGCACACGGCCCACCGCATGGGTGCGGTCGACCCAGAAACTGCACCAACGGAGAATCCTGTGGCGAAGACCGATGTCACCTTCGACAGCGCCGGCATTCCGCTCGCCGGCCACCTCTACCTCCCCGACGCACCGACGGCGCGTCCGCGTCCCGCGATCGTCGTCGGTCACCCCGGCAGCGGCGTGAAGGAGCAGACCGCCGGCCTGTACGCGCAGCGCCTTGCGGAGCGGGGTTTTCTCACCCTGGCCTTCGACGCGGCCTACCAGGGCGAGAGCGGCGGCGAGCCTCGCGGTATGGAAGATCCCGCCCACCGAGTGGAGGATCTGAAGGCCGCCGTGTCCTTCCTCACCACTCGTAGCGATGTCGACACGGATCGCATCGGCGCGCTCGGCATCTGCGCCTCCGGGGGATACGTGCTGGCCGCCACCGCGAGTGATCACCGCATCAAGGCCGTCGGTACCGTCAGCGCCGTCGACGTCGCACGCCAGTTCCGCCTGGGAGCGGACGGGGCTCAGGACCCGGCCGTGTTCCGGTCGATGCTGGATGCCGCCGCCCATGCGCGCACCGCAGCGGCCCGTGGCGAGGAGCCGCCGGTCCTGACACTCTTCCCCGAGACCGCCGAGCAGGCCCGCGCGCTCGGAGGAGAGCACGGCGCGGAGGGCTTTGAGTACTACCGCACACCACGCGCCCAGCACGCCCGCTCCGCGAGCTTCTTCACGTGGTCCAGCATCGACCGGATGGCAGCCTTCGACGCCTTCACCGCGGTCCCGCTGATCGGTGGGCGGCCTCTGCTCATGATCGCCGGGACCCGCGCGGTCACCGCTTGGATGAGCATCGAGGCGTTCCAACTCGCCACCGGACCCAAGGAGATGTATTGGGTCGACGGTGCCGGCCATGTCGACCTCTACGACAAGAAGCAGTACGTGGACCTCGCCGTCGACAGACTCGACGGGTTCTTCACCGCAGGCCTCGGCCCGGTCGGCCAGCGCGGGGCCGACATGTGCAGGAGTTGACGGCGGATCTGTCGGCGGCTGGAACCGCGGTAGCCCTCACCGCGGTCGAAAAGCAGCCGCTCGACCGTCACCCGCGGTCAAGGGACTCCTCGGCCCGGTTCGGCCGGAGGCACCTGACAACCGGGCCGGGCACCGGGGTCGTCGAGAATCGGCCGAGGGTGACCGAACCGGCCTGTGTCAGCGCTTGTGGCCCAGCCATTCGGCGAGTACGGCGGCCTGGCTGTGGTCCACGTCCTTGGTGGCGGTGAGCAGCGTCAGACTGTCGTGAGCCGCCAGATCTCGCAGGTGTGCGGCCGCCTCGCGGTGTCCGGCGTCGCGCAGTTCCGCCAGATAGCGTCGGCGGAACTCGGTGAACCGGTCGGGATCGTGGCCGTACCAATGGCGCAGATCGCTCGACGGGGCCACATCGCGCAGCCACTCGTCCAGGTGAGCGTCCTCCTTGCGCATGCCCCGCGGCCAGACACGGTCGACGAGGACCCGCTTGCCGTCTTTCGGGGACGTCTCTTCGTAGACCCGCCGATAGGCGATCCGTTCGGTCATGACGGCGCCCTCCACATCACATCGGCCCGCTCGACGTATTTGTCCGACGTATCCATTTTATCGAAGTCGGCGGCCGCGCCCGGTGGGTCTTCGGCCTGGACGGTCGCCGACCGCTCACGTGTCCGAACGCCGGACGCACCGCGAGACCTCGACCCGACGCCACGGAGCCGGCAACACGTCGACGTCCGGCAACAAGACGGGCCGGATCACTACTCTCGGTCAGCACAGGAAGTCGCGGTCCGAAAGGTCACCATGCACACCCACGACGGACAGGCCGCTCTGGTCACCGGCGCCTCCTCGGGAATCGGCCGCGCGTACGCCGAGCAGTTGGCGCGGCGGGGTTACCACCCCGTCCTGGTCGCCCGTCGCGCCGATCGGCTCGCCCGGTTGGCTGAGACCATCCACCGTGACACGGGTCGGCGAGCCACCGTCCTGCGGGCCGATCTGGCGGACGAAGGCGACCTTGCCCGCGTCGAGACGGCCGTTCTCGAGCACGAGGAACTCGCCGTCGTCGTCAATGCCGCCGGCCTGGGTGGACTGGCGCCCCTGCGCGAGGCGGACCCCGGAACGCTGGACGACCTCATCGCGGTCAACGTGACGGCCCTGACGCGCCTTTCCCGCGCCGCGCTGATCGCCTTCGGCGAGAACGGCTCCGGATCGCTCGTCAATGTGTCCTCGATCGGCGCCTTCCGTCCACCGCCCCGCGGTGCCGCCTATGGAGCATCCAAGGCCTACGTCCTGCACTTCTCCCTCGCCCTGCAGCAGGAGGTGGCGCCCACCGGCATCCGTGTCCAGGTCGTGCTGCCCGGCCCCGTGCGCACCGGGTTCTTCGAAGCCGCGGGGACCTCGCCCCTGTTCCCCGACGAGTCGTTCGTCGATGCGGACGACTTGGTGCGGGCCGCGCTCGACGGGCTGGACCGGGGAGAGCTCGTGTGCATTCCGACACTTCCCGATATGGCGTCGTGGGAGGAAGTGGCCACGCTTCAGTTCGCTCTGCGGGACGCCGCCGGGCTGCGCGGCGTCATCGCCGAGCGCTACGCGCCGCCGCACAGGAGCACCTAGTACTCCAGTTGCAGTTCCGGATCTTGTCGTTGGGGCCCTTTGCGTTGGTGGGATCGTAAGGCTGCGGCAGACTGGTGCATCCCCCGCGAAGAGGTGCGCAGGTGTCAGTGGATCGACAGTCGATGGACCTTGAGGTGTACATGGAGCGGACTCGGAGCGGCCCGTGCTTCGTGTGTGCGTTCCTGGCCGGAAACCCGGACTACCCGCATGCGACGGTTTTCGAGGATGCCGATCACGTGGCGTTTCTGGACAGGTGGCCGACGGTGCCAGGCAAGGTCTTGGTCGCGCCGAAGGCGCACCTTGAGCACGTCGTGCGCGACCTGGACGAGGCGGCCTACAGCCAGCTGATGCTGTTCGTCCGGGAGATCGCCCTCGCCGTCGAGGCTGTCTGCGAGCCGGAGCGCACGTACCTGTACTCGCTCGGCAGCCAGCAGGGCAACGCGCATCTGCACTGGCATATCGTCGCGCTGCCGCCCGGCATCCCCTACCCTGAGCAGCAGTTCCACACCCTGATGACGGAGAACGGCGTCCTGGCGCTGTCGCCGGAGCAGGCGGCCTCGATGGCCGCACGGCTGCGTAAGGCGGTCATCGCCCGGGGCGTTCTCAAGGAGGGATGACCGGAGGCAGCAGACTTTTCCCGGTCGGCCGCACGGCTGGCGGTCTTGCTGGGGCGCTCGGTCGGCACGGGGATGCGGCCACCGCTGATCATCGATGTGTGAAGACAACCGATCACACGGCCGCAGGGCACAGCGTAGACCCCGCCTGCTGGCAGGAGGCGTTCGAGGGCCTGATGGGCCGCATCGCGGACCGGTTCGCCCGCGTCGAACCCCCGCGCCGCGTGAGGGACTTGGTGTTGGGGCTGCTGTCGGACCTGCTGCGCAAGAACTGCTGGACCATCGCCGAATGGGTCGGTGAGAAGACACCGGTCGGCATGCAGCACCTGCCGGGGCGGGCAAAGTGGGATGCGGACCAGGTCCGCGACGACGTGCGCGATTACGTTGTCGAGCACATGCATGACGACGGTGCGCTCCTGGTGGTCGACGAGACCGGCGACGTGAAGAAGGGCACCGGCACGGTCGGTGTCCAGCGCCAGTACACCGGAACTGCAGGCAGGATCGAGAACGCCCAGGTTGCCGTCTACCTGATCTACGCCGGTCAGCGCGGGCACGCCGCCGTGGATCGGGAACTGTACGTCCCGCGCTCCTGGACCGCCGCCCCCGACCGCTGCCACGCCGTGGGCCTGGACCAGGAGACCGGCTTCGCCACCAAACCGGAACTGGCCGCCGCATGGTCACCCGGTTCCTGGACGCCGGCCACCGCGCTGCCTGGGTCGCGGGTGACGAGGTCTACGGCGGCAACCCGACGCTGCGAACCGCACTGGAGGAACGCGGCACCGGCTACGTCCTCGCAGTGGCCTGCTCCCAGGAAGTCACCACCAGCGCGGGAAAATTCCGTGCTGACGCCCTGGTTGGGAAGTTGCCGAGGCGGGCCTGGCAGAAGCTCTCCGCCGGGGCTGGAGCAAAGGGCCACCGCTTCTACCATTGGGCCGTCATCAACCTCACCGTCCCCCGACCCGCAATCCATCAGCTGTTGATCCGCCGCAACCGCAACACCGGCGAACTGGCCTACTACCGCTGCTTCTCACCCACACCGGTCCCGCCGGCCACGCTCGTGCGCGTCGCTGGATCGAGGTGGCGGGTGGAGGAGTTCTTCCAGACTGGCAAGGGCCTGCCTGCCCTGGACCAGCACCAGGTCCGCCGCTATCGGCCTGGTCGCGCTGGGCCACCCTCGCCATGCTCGCGCATGCCTTCCTGGCTGTCATCCGCGCGGATGAGCACACCCGCGTCCCCGCACCGAACAGACTCATACCGCTCACTTGCAACGAGATTCGGCACCTGTTCGTCACACTCGTCGTCCGACCGGTCCTTGACCCTGCCCACCTGCTCGGCTGGTCTCTCTGGCGACGTCGCCATCAGGCCCAGTCCCAAGCCAGCCACTACCGACGTCAAACCGCCCAGGATTGAAGATCAGTAACTACAACTGGAGTACTAGGCGCCGTCGCCGCCGAACTGAACAGCAGGCCCCGCAAGACGCTGGGCTGGGAAACGCCGGCCGAGCGCCTGTCTACACTGTTCAAGGTCCAATAGAGCCGGTCGTCGGCTTTCCGTCGACACACGGCAGAACCTCGACAGGGGGAGCGGTGAAAGTACCCGCGGAGCTGGTCGGCGCTCGTGTCACGGGCACGGCCTTCGACCACCGGGTCCGCAACAGTTTCACCGATCACGGCCCAGACGGCCGCATCCGCGTCGATGGTGAGCTCGTCATCGAGACACCGTTCACCCTCACAGACGCCTCGGGCCACCAGGCCCTTCTGACGCCGGCCATCGGAACCTCCTTGGCGCCACTACTCGGCTTGTTCGCCGGGGTCGTCACCGAAACCGAGGTCACCGGGCAAGGCGCCCTGTCCCTCGGCTTCAATGACGGCACTCGGCTCCACGTCAAGCCAGACCCCGACTACGAGTCGTGGAACCTCACCGGCGCGGGAATCGATCCCATCCTGGTAGGCCCAGGCGGCGAAACCGACCTGCAACACTGATCACCGCCGCAACCGACACCGTTGCGGCACTCAACCTGTGTTGCGACGACCACTGGAATCCGCCCTTCAGCGCACAGGTGGTGGAAGCACCACCCGTCGCCCGAGCCCGAACTTCTCGGCCTCGTCGTTGCTGACGACCGCAACGGTTCCCGTAGGGACCCCAGGCAGCGTGGCCACGCGGGACACCACCGCCAGGAGAGCCTCCTCACTGGCTCCGGTGACGAAGAAGACGTAGACGTCTCCGTCTTCCTCTCCCTCGTCGAAGACTTCCACGTCACCCTGGTCTTCGAGATCGGACAGGAAGTCCTCGGCCTCCTCGATCCAGGGAAACGGGTAGGAGCCGTCCGGCAGGCCGGGCGTGGGCAGCAACGGCACGTGGATCTCAACAACCATGGTGGGCACGCAGACATCCTGCCCTCAGAGCCTCTGCCCGGCTCAACCAGGGGCGAGCCGCCCCGGCAACCCCACTGAGATTGGAAGGGCTCAATGTGTCGCACGCATGCGAACGCTTCAACGCGAATTACAGCGGCAGGGCTCTCTTTCACGAAGTCGAAGAGAGCCCTCCGGATAATCGCTCAGACCTGATTCAGGCCACCGTCGACGTAGAGCTCGGCCCCTGTGACAAAGCTGCTCTGATCGGACGCGAGGAAAAGTGCTGCCGCTGCCGCTTCGGCAGCTTCGCCCATCCGGCCGAGGGGTATCTGCTGCGCGAAGAAGTCATGGAGCGTCTTGACCTCCTGCTCGTTGGGCGCCAGGCCGGCGTTTCCAGGGGTCTTGATCGGCCCAGGCACCAGGGTGTTGACCCGGATGCCACGACCACGCAACTCGTTGGCCCAGGTGCGGGAAAAGGAGCGGACGGCGGCCTTCGAGGCAGCATAGACGCCGAACGCCTCTCCACCTGAGTTGGCGGCGGTAGAACCAGTCAAGATGACCGAAGCACCGTCATTCAGGAGCGGCAATGCCTTCTGTACGGTGAACAGAGTTCCACGGACGTTGATGTTGAAAGTGGCATCGAAGTGTTGCTCCGACACCTGCTCCAGCGTGGCGAATTCTCCGCCTCCCGCATTTGCGAAAAGAACGTCAATGCGGCGGTTCTGCTCTGCAATGATCGCGAAGAGACGGTCAAGGTCGTCTGGATCGGCTATGTCTCCGCGAACAACGGTGACGTTGGCGCCGATCTCGGCTGCCGCTGCGTCCAGCGCATCCTGACGACGACCGGTGATGATCACATGCGCTCCTTCATCAGCGAAACGCCGCGCTGTTGCCAGCCCGATCCCACTGTTGGCGCCGGTCACGACGGCGGTCTTGTTTTCGAGACTTCCCATGATGTTTCTCCTATCGGTAAGTGGAAGTAACTAAAAAAGTTACAACCAAAATTAGCCTCGCCCTGTGTGCGCGGGGCGTTTCTCTTGCTCGCCAACGAGAACTAAGTCGATTGCCAGGGTTCCATTCTCAGATGGCAACCCTTTTGTCGAGTCGAAGCAACTTCGCGCAGTCCAGGGCGCAAGCCCGCATCTGACCCTGCTTTCCGCCCGCGCAGGCGACACCCGCTACAGTTCTTGACTGGCTGAGCGCAGACCTGCCCGTTCCGCATGACAGAAGGCGTCAGGAAAAGGAACGGACGTCGAAAGCTCCGAAACGCGATGCACGAACGGTTTCCAAGTTGCAAAAAACACCGGGGCGCTTGTGACGGAACCTCTGGAAAGCGGCACGCCAATCTTTCTGTAAATCCAAGAGCTCTCGATGTTATTTCCATACGCCGTAAACAGATGCACCGCAATGACTTCCATCAGCATGAGCCCGGCACACGCGGCACAGGGGTGGGGCTGCAGCCACCCCGACCCTCTCCCCTGCGGGTACAGGGAACTGCAAGAGGGGCGACGTTCACGGGCGGATACCGGTACATATCAGCTGCAGTCGCACGATCGAGTCAAACACATATGGACTGTGCGGTCAAGAAGAGGTTGGCTCTGCTGCAATCGTCACCCCCGGCGGTGCACACAGTGATTGAACCTCCACTCGAGGAGCTGCCCTCCTCGACCTGCTGCGCGTGCACCATGAACGACATTCCTGTCGAGCCGGCGGAGTGCAGTTCAGCCGGACATCAGGCTGCCGCGCGCGCTGGCCTGCGGCAGGCGTGGCGCCCTTCCAGGCTCACGGTCGGCCTGCAGTCGGTGTGGCGTGCCATAGCAGCCACTTCGCGACATTGAACGGGTGTCAACATGCGGGGGGTGGCATCTCACCTGAGCGCAACAGCGACCGAGCTGGGGACGGGTTTTTGACCGGCCAGTACATAAGGTCTACTGTGGCTACCTGGCCCGGCGCGTGTGCGAATGCAATGGCAAGCGACGTCGAGATTTACGGCCACGCCTGCCTGCCCGAGAGCATGGGAACCCCGCGAGAGCTGTGTGGCGCGACGTTGCGCGCCTTGCCTCCCGGCCCATAGACATTGAACGAGGATCGCCATGAGCACCGCCAGCCAGCCGCAGTTCTCCTACAGCCTGCACAACGTCACGATTTCCGTTAGCGATCTTGAGGTCTCGATCACATGGTGGAACCGGGTGTTCGGCCTCTCGCTGCTGGCCAAGTCCCGCTTCGACGCCATCGGCGCAGACGTCGCGTTCTTGGAGGGCTCCGGCTTCCGGCTCGAACTGCTTCAACCCGCCGACGGCATCCGGATCCCCGAGTTGACTGCGGAACCTCCCGCTCATGTCCGCCCGATCGGCAACAAGGCTCTCGTCTTCCGAGTCGAAGACCTCGGCAGCGTGACGCAAACCTTCCGGGATCTCGGCGTGACCATTGTCTGGGAGCAGATGGATCTCGGCGACGGGAGCATCTCGACCGCGATCCGGGACAACGACGGAAACCTCATCAATGTCTTCCAGGAAGGCGCAAGCCCGATCGGCTAGGGTCCGATGTCGAAAGGCTGGAGGAGCCTGGCGGTTTCTGCCGCGGACGGACCTAGCGATTCGGCTCCTCAGTTGGTCGTGGCCGAGAGTCCGGTGGTCTCCAATCAGTGGAGACGGCCTCCCCTTCTCGGCCGGTGCGACGCACTCGCTGGTTTGCGCATGGCGGTATGCGCAAACGCGGTCATATCCTCCACATATGGTCAAGCCGCCGGGGCGGCAGGCGAGCCGGCGCCGTCTACTGCTTCTGGCCTCCGCAGGCCTGGGCGGGCAGTTGCCTTTATCGTGCAAAGGTCTGGATGGCGCTCGATAGCCGGCCGCCCTCCAGGAGGCCCGGCGGTCAAGACGGAGAATGTCCTCCGCGGCGACCCGTATCCGCGCCGAGCCAATGGGCCAGAGCTTGCCTGATCTCACCAGCGCGACGTTCGGGGCGCTGCTCGGAGGTGGCCCACGCGATGTAGGCGTCCGGCCTGACCAACACAGTCTTGCTGGTCGGCCAAGCGGCGGACACGATCTCTACCTCGTCGGCCCATTTCTCAGTCTCAGAAGGAGGCAAAGCGCCCGTTGCCGCGATGAGGACGAACCGCCTGGTACGCAGCGCCTCGTACAGCCGCCGCCCATCCGTCAACGGAAGGTCGGGCACCCGCTTTCCGGTGAGTGGATGTGCGCCGGCCGGCGTGGCGTAGGCAATGTCGAGTCCGGAAATCGCACGGCCCAGCCGCTTGGCCAAAGGCGGCAGTTGCAACACTGTGCGGGCGGAGAAGTCGCGGATACCGCACATGGCACGTGGTGTGGTCAGCACACCACGCAGCAGCGCGCCGCTCATCCGCAGCACCCTGCGGCCCACTGGATGCCGTTCGTCCTGGTAGGTGTCGAGCAGGCCGTCCGGTGCCCGGCCGCGCAGGACAGCCACCAGTTTCCAACCAAGGTTGACGGAGTCTTGGATGCTGGTGTTCAGGCCCATACCGCCGGCAGGGGAGTGCACATGCGCGGCGTCCCCCACGAGGAACACCCGGCCCACGCGGTAACGCGGGGATTGGCGTTCATCGCTGTGGAACCGGGAGAGCCAGCGCGGATCGTGCATGCCGAAGTCGCTGCCGAGCGCTCGGCGGGCTACCTCGCGGATCTCCTCCAAGTCGACTGATGCGTTGTCAGGCATCTGATGTCGGCGATTCCAGGCCATGATGCGAAACCACCCGTCGCCGAACGGCACGACAATGGCGAAGGCGTCCCCAACCGCCCCAACGGTCGGTGGTTTCAAGGGCGGTTCGGAAAACCGCACATCGGCAAGCATCATGGACCGAACCGCAGATCGGCCAGGAAAGGGAAGGCCGAGAGATTGGCGTACCGTGCTGCCCCGTCCGTCGGCGCCTACCACGTAGCGCGCACGCAGCGTTTGCACAGCACCATCCGCCGTCCGAGCCTGCACGTCCACACCGTCTGCGTCCTGCTCGAGGCCGACCACCTCCCAGGCCCCCCTGATATCCGCACCCCGAGCCAGTGCACGCGATCGGAGGACTCGCTCGGTGTTGTATTGCGGCGTCACCAGCACATGTGGGTACCTGCTCGGCAAATGAGACAGGTCGATCCTCAGGAATTGCAAAACCGGATTCCGGATACCGGTAAGAAGAAGCTCATCGGCTATTCCGCGAGCGTCAAATTGCTCCAGCGTTCGCGCCTGCACGGCGAAGGCGCGGGTAAGCTCCGACTCCTTCTCACGTTTTTCGAGGACAGTGCAACCGATCCCGGCTTCGGCCATGTCGCCGGCAAGCAGCAACCCAGCTGGTCCAGCCCCCACGATCAGCACCTCGTAGTCGGAGCCCATACCGTCTCCTCCGCATCGGTCACACGCCAGCGAGTCGTTGCTCGCCAGGAAAGCTCCTTCGACTCTAGATCAGCCGGTTGGTGATCGCTCGCATCGACGGATCAGGGCTTGTCGATCGGCTTCGCGGCACACAGGGCTTCGTCAGTTGACGCTGCGACCTGCGAAGGGTGTATCAGGACCCCAGTGGATAGCGCCCCCACACGTCCACTCACAGCACCAGCCGCAGGGCGGGAGCGTGACGAATGCTAGTCCCGTGGCTGCTGACCAATAAGAGCTCGTAACACGATCTTGTTGAAGCGTCCTGGTGGGGCGTGACTGGTGTGGTGATTCAGCAGTTCGTCAAATGTGAGTACCCGGCCGTGGACCGTGGACGACGACCTGGGGCCTTGATCGAGCCGTTGCTGCCGCCGTGGACGGAGAAAGCCACCGGGTCCACGGCCGGTGGTGGACCGGCTGTGCCTGCAGGGGATTCCGTACGTCCCGAAAGAACGCCCGAATATCAAGGGCGTCTCAAAGGTCAGGGGCGCGGAAGATTCGCCAGCGATGAGCGGCCAATCTCAATGAGAGCCGAAGCATCCATGTCGGTCTTGGCAAGAAATTCAATGCCCTGCAGGACCGCCAGCAACAGATTGCCCACTTCCTCCGGGCTGACATCCACTGCCAAGTCGCCTTCCTCTTGCGCATCCTTCACGCAGGCAGCCAAGAGGTTCTGTATCTCTTGGTACGTCGTACGGGCGCGAGCGGTTACGTCCGAGTCCTGCCCGTGCAGTTCGGAGGTGCTGCCAGCGAGGAAGCAGCCGCGCCGTTGGGCGTCATTTGCGTAGCCGTGGGCAGCACCGTCAAGGAGGTGGCTGAGGCGCTCCAGCCCCGTGCCCGGTCCGGTGAGTATCTGCCGGACGCCGTTGAGCTGCTCGTCGCGGTAGTCGTCCAGGGTACGGAGGAAGAGTTGACGCTTGTCGCCGAATGCCCCGTACAGGCTCCCCTTACCAAGCCCAGTGGCGGCCATGAGGTCGTCCAGGGATGTTGCGGTATAGCCCTGATTCCAAAACTGCTCGCGGGCTTTTTGCAGTACCTGGTTTTCGTCGAAGCGTCGTGGGCGACCCATTTAGCCAGCATACCAGTTGTTGACTCTTCGGTCCATTAGGCAGGTCGCCGCGTCTTCCTCGCTGCCTCAAACGGCTTCGGTACAACGCCGTCCGATACGAGGAGACCACCCCTCCGATCTTCGGGACCTTCACGCACTCATTCAACGGGGATGGGCTGGTCCAGAAAAACGGTCTTGCCACGGCCGTTGGGGGAGGTGTTCCACTGCCCGGACAGGGCATCCACGATGAGCATGCCCCGGCCATGCTCGGCCTCGGCGTTCTCCTCCTCGCGCAGCACCAACGGCGAGGGGACGGGAGGGTTACTGTCGGAGTCGCGTACTTCCAGTCGGATGTGGTCGTCGAAGGCCCTCAGCCGGACGTCGACATCACTTCCTGCATGTATGAGGGCATTCGTCACCATCTCGGAGACTATGAGCTGCAGGTCATCCGACATGTCTGCAAATCCCCAGGAACGCAAGTGGTCGTCGACGAAGACGCGGGCAGCCCTGACCCCGTGAAGATCGCGACGTTGTATGTACAAGCCGGCCGTCCGAGGCGCTCCGTCTTCCAACGCGCCTTCATACCGAGCCAGGAGCAGCACCGCGTCGTCGACATGCTGCTGAGGGTCCGGATCAGCTATAAGACGGTCGGCCAACGGCTCCAGGTCGGCACTCGCCTCGCTGCTGACCGCGCCCAGCAGGGACCGCGCGGACTCGCTGAGGTGCCCGGTGGCGAAATCGGTCAGACCGTCGGAGTACAGCAATAGGACGGATCCGGGAGCAAGTATGTGCTCACGACCTCGGTAGGCGTGCCGTGTAGTGATACCCAGGGGAAGGTTCGAGGGCGCGTGAAGGGTTCCCCTGCTGCCGTCGGGCCGTTGCACAAGTGGTTCGGGGTGACCTGCCAGGGCTACTTCGGCCGTTCCGGCCTCGATGTCCAAGTCGACGACGCAGCAGGTCACCAACAGCTGAGTGCCAAGTTCGGTAAGCAGCCTGCCAGTGCGATCGATCACCGTGGCGGGAGGATGGCCTTCGGTGGCATAGGAGGTCAGTGCGGTGCGTACCTGGCCCATGACAGCGGCGCTGTCCAGGTCATGGCCTTCCACATCGCCGACGACGAGTGCGATGCGGTCATCGGACACTTTGATCACGTCATACCAGTCTCCGCCTACCTGGAAAGCCGATGTCGCGGGCCGGTAACGGGCGGTGACGGTAAGCCCCGGCAGCTCCGAGAGGGCGGCTGGCAGGAGGATGCGCTGCAGATGTTCCGCGACCTCGCGATGCCTGGTTGCCAGGTCGACGCGCTCCACCGCTGCCCCCAGCAAGCCGGCCATCATGCCAAGGACGGCCCTTTCCTCTGGCGGGAAGTTACGGGGGCCTTCAAAGGACAGGCAACATACGCCTATGATTTTGCTTCCTCCGGCGATAGGCAAATCTATTGCCTGCGTGCCTCCCGTGAGAGGCAGGTGTGCCTCGACCTGCTCGCCGTCAGGACCAATAGATGGAATGGGCCATGCTTGACCGGTGGAGAAGAACAGTGGTCGGCCGTGGATCGCCTGCGATGCGGGACTGGGAGCATCGATTGGTGCGCCGTGCAAGTTCCGCGCCATGTCGAGGGAGTCCCCGCTGTGCCCCAGCACCCAGAAGCGGCCCTCTCTGGACAGGGCCAGCACCAGAGCCTTCGCGCGGAAAGGGTCCATGAGACAGTGTCGTGCAGCCCGTACAACGTGGTCCATCGTCGTAGCTTGATTCAGCAATTCGGATAGACCACGCAGCGGGTACATCATGCTTATGCCGGCCGAACCGGGGAAGTCGGAAAGCCCCCAACCCGGGCTGTCCACACTCGCTTCGTACGTTGGAAGGAGTATCGGGGCAGGGCCTGCTGCGATCGCTGTACCGCTTGCTGACAGATCGGCCAAGGCGTCGGCCAGCGTTTCCGCGATCTCCTGCAAGGCCGTGCAATCTTCGCTTTCGTAGGCGCCATGAGTATCGAGCCTCAGAACCGTCAGCGTCCCGAAGCGCTGGCTTCCCTTGCCGACAGGTGCGGCGAGGGCCACATACGGGGACGGTCGTAGACCTAGCTCCTCCACACCGACAGGATCAGGATCACATACTGCACCGTTGACTGAAGTCAGCGCTCGTGCTGAGGCAAAAGGTGCGTCAATATTTATGTGCCCCGGGAACGCGAAGAAGGAAGGTGGGCTGCCGACAATCGTCCCCACCTTCAGCTCGGTATGGCCTGCGTTCAGCAAGTAAACGGCTGCAGCTACAGCGTCAAGTCGATGCAGGGCGTCGCATACGGAACCATGCAAGGTCTCCGCCAGATTCCTGCCTGTGAGCTCGATGGCCGCTGAATCACGGCCATATCCTCCGGCTGTGCCTCCACTCATGGCGACCCCCTTCTCCAAAATTGTAAGTTCAGGGGTGCCAGGTTGCTTCGACGTGAGACGTGCAGGCCAGCTGGAATCAGACCCGCGCCTGCCTCGTCGCAGCCTCGAGCGCACCTCGGATGCTCGTTCGAGCCCGCATCCAGCTTGGCGGCCCGATCGTGCTCGTCTGGGACAACGTGCGCCTGCACCTGACCGCCGGGATGAGGGAATGGGCCGCCGCGAACGTGGCTCACCATCTTCCAACTGCCCGCATACGCGCACCTGACCCCAACCCGCGAGAAGGCATCTGGTCGCTGGTCAAGCGAGAGATCGGCAACCTCGCCGCGGCCGACCTCGCCCAGATCACCAAGGCCATCAAGCGCAGGCTCAGGCGGATCCAGTACCGCCCGGACATAGTCGACGGCTGCCTCGCCGGCACTGGCCTTGCGATCCACGAGGAACGAACCCAGGGAACAGCCGGCCCTGCCAGGTGGCCCTACGATCACGGCACCCCCGCCTAACGCCTGCGCCAGACGAATTGAGTGAGTCTATGAGCGAGGACTTCCTGTCGATCATCCCGACTGATCCCCAGTGGCAGCCCGACCGGGCGGCGGCCGAGCGGACCGCCGCGCTCGCAGCGGACCTAGCTCCTGGCCTGGCCGATGGCGTTGAGGTCGAGATCGACGTCACCTGGCACGACACCCTCACCCCCGTCGACTGCGGCGAGAACCTGGAACGAATCGGCTGCCCGCACTGCGGCGCCTCGATCGGCACCGAGTGGTACGCCGACCTGCTGGAAAGCCACTGTGAGGACGGCTTCGCCACCTTGGGCGTGGAAGTGCCCTGCTGCGGCGCCGCCACGTCGCTCGACGTACTGGACTACGACTGGCCGTGTGGCTTCGCCCGCTTCGAGATCGCCATCTGGAACCCCGAACGGGACTGGTTCGGCGACGAGGAACTGGCCACTATCGGCGACACACTCGGGCACCCGGTGAAGCACATCAGAGCCCACATCTCAGCAGGAGCCACGTGCAGCCGTCCAGCCCGACATCA
Organism: Streptomyces sp. HUAS TT11; assembly: GCF_051553595.1. NCBI lineage: Bacteria > Bacillati > Actinomycetota > Actinomycetes > Kitasatosporales > Streptomycetaceae > Streptomyces > Streptomyces sp. HUAS TT11. The sequence continues at coordinate 8,965,263 of NZ_CP196184.1, read as the reverse complement.
CCCATTCAAGTTCAGTAGCTCGCCGGCGGTCGGACGCCGCTCGGGCGGTTCGGCGATGACGGTGGCCAGTACGCCTTGCACCGTCGGCCACGTGGTCGCCGCCCGTGGCTTCAGCCGGCCGGAGCCGATCGCCCGACGCAACTGGGCGGCCATCAGCTTGGTCGGGTCGATGCCTGCCGCCTCGTGGTCGAGCGGCCAGGTCCCGCTGATCGCCCACCACAAGGAGGCTGCCAGCGTGCAGCCGCCCGGCTCGGAGTCACCGGCCGGTCCCCGGCTTCGACCGACGCCGCCAGCTTCGGGGCGAGCAGGTGAGGCATACCGCCACGAAAGAGCGTCGACAATTTCGATACACACCTAGCCCTGAGGCGCCGTCAATCGCTGGTACAGCTCCCAGGCGGCGCGTTCCACCCAGTTGTGCAGCAGCTTCCCGTCCTCGCGCACGGCCCAGACGGCCGTCCCGGTGAAGGTGATGTGCCGCTGGTCGGGTGCTGTGCCCAGGACGCCGTTGTTCCTGCCGCTCACCCGCCACCGTGATGCGACCCGGCTGCCGTCCTGGTTCTGGAAGGTCTCGATGACATCGAACCGGAAGTCATCGATCCTGTCGAGGAAGTCCCGCACCCACGCCTTGAAGTTCTCCCTGCCCTCGATGCGCTCACCGCCGCTCGTGATGACGAAGTCCTCGACCACGAAATCATCGATCTTGTCCGGGTTCCGAGCCTTCCACACTTCACTCCAGAAAGCCTCCACCACCTCGGTGGAGCTCGAGTACCCCACGACGACCTCCCGTTGCGCTGCACCGTCAAAATGCTTGACATTTCTGTCAAACATAACGCGGGGCGCCGCGCACGACAAACCGACAGCACCGGCCTCCCATTAACGGCACCCCCACCGGCCCATCGCGCTTGGTATAATGGTCTGACATTAAAGGGAGTCGAGAGGGGCCACGCAATGTCGGGCGGAACGCTCATCGTCGGCGCCAGCCAGGCCGGACTCCAACTTGCCGTGTCACTCAGGCAGTTGGGAGACACCGAGCCGATCACCCTGGTGGGTGAGGAGATTCACCCGCCGTACCAGCGGCCGCCCCTGTCCAAGGAGTTCCTGACCGGGCAGACGGACCTGGAATCGCTCGCCCTTCGCGCACCGTCCTACTACACCGATGCCGGCATCGACCTCGTCCCCGGCGAGCGTGTCACCGAGGTCGCCCTCTCCCCTTCCGGCCGCCCGGGATCCGGTACCGCGAAGACCCCGAACGGACGTGTCTTCACCTTCGACCGGCTCGCCCTGACCGTCGGGGCCGGACCCCGGCGGCTCGCCGCGCCCGGCGCCGACCTCGACGGAATCAGCTATCTGCGCGATCGTGACGACGCCGCGCATCTCAGGCAACGGCTGACCACCGCGTCGCGGGTCGTGGTCGTGGGGGGCGGCTTCATCGGGCTGGAGGCGGCGGCGGTCGCCCGCGGGTTCGGCAAGGACGTCACCGTCGTCGAGGCAGCCGATCGGCTGATCTCGCGGGCGGTGGCGCCGGTCGTCTCGGAGTTCTACCGACGCGCGCATGTCCGGCGCGGCACCAGGGTGTTGCTCTCCGCCGCGGTGGCGGGGTTCGACGGCGAACGCGGGCGCGTCACCGGAGTGCGCCTGGCCGACGGCACCCGACTGCCGGCCGACCTCGTGCTGATCGGTGTCGGGGTGCTCCCACGCACCGAACTCGCCGAGCAACTCGGGCTCGAGTGCGACCGCGGCATCGTCGTCGACGGCCGGGCGCGGACCAGCCACCCCCATATCGTCGCCGCCGGGGACTGCACCGTGCAGCCGCACCCCATGACGGGTCTCGGCAGGGTACGGCTGGAGTCCGTGCAGAACGCCGTCGCCCAGGCTGCGGCCGCCGCCGCGGCGCTGCTCGGCAGCCCGGCGCCGCAGCGCGCGGTGCCGTGGTTCTGGTCGTACCAGGGAGATCTCAAACTGCAGATCGCCGGCCTGTCGGGCGGCTATGACCAGCACGTGGTGCGCGGTGAGCCGGACAGCGAGCGGTTCTCCGTCCTGTACTACCGGCAGGACGAACTCCTCGCGATCGACGCGGTGAACAGCCCGGCCGACTACATGGCGGTCCGCAAGGCCCTCACCCAGGGCACGACCGTCCCGGCGGGCGTCGCCGGTGACAGCGGCACTCCTCTGAAGGCACTGCTGACCCCCGGACGGTCCGTGGTGCCGTCCTCCTGAGCACCACGTACCCCTCGCCCTCCTGGGGAGCAGGCACGCGAAGAGGCGTGAGGCCGACTGCCTCACGCCTCTTCTGCTCGAACGACGGCCGTCAGATCACCGCGGATTCGAGCGACTCGGGGGCGAAGAGCTCCTCCGGGCGCCACAGCCGCTCCGACAGCCCCTGCTCGTGGTGGTAGCGCAGGAACGTGGTCAGCGTCTCGCGGTTGCTCTCCAGGCCGTAGGACCAGTAGTCCCGGCCCAGCAAGGCGCGCGCCTCCTCCAGCTGGGGGGTGAGCCAGGGCAGCATGAAGCGGAGGGCGGAGGTGTCGTACAGACTGCCGTACGCCGCCTCCTTGGCCGCCAGCAGGGCCTTGTAGAGCGACTGCGCGACCCAGGGGTGGCGGTCGTAGACGTCCCGCCTGATCACCACCACATGCATGATCGGGAAGATTCCGGTGTCGGCGTAGTAGTCCTTCTCGGCGGCGACGACGTCCGGGAACACCCGCCGTACGCGCGGGTCCCCGGCGACGAACGGGCTCGGGACCCGTGGCGTGCACAGGGCGTCGATCTCGCCCTCGGCGAGCATCTCGGCCAGCGTCCTGTCCTCGGGGATGCGGCTGATGCGCAGGGAGTCCGGCAGCTTCACGCCCGCCTTCTCGATGCGGCCGGGTGTCTCCTGCCCGCCGGTCAGGTAACTGACCGAGTCGAAGGGCACCCCGTACCGGTCGGCCAGGATCCCCCGCATCCACACACAGGCGGTCAACTGGTATTCCGGCGTGCCGATGCGTTTGCCCCGCAGGTCCTCCGGGGCCGAGATGCCCGCGTCGGTGTGGCAGTACAGCGAGCCGTGGCGGAACATGCGCGAGGTGTAGACGGGCAGCGCCACGAAGGGTGCCGGATCGGCGCGCAACGACAGGACGTACGAGGACAGCGACAGCTCCGCCACCTCGAACTCCTGGTGGCGCATCATGCGGAAGAAGGTCTCCTCGACGGGCAGCCGCAGATACGTCAGATCGATACCGTCGGGACGGACGGTGCCCTCCTCCAGGGCGCGTGTGCGGTCGTAGTCGCCGCAGGCGAGGGTGAGGTGCAGTCGGGACATGGGGTGGTCGTCACCGTCCTTCCGCGATCAGGCGTGCGTCCAGACGCGGGTAGACGCGCCGGGCGTTGGCCTCGTAGACCTTGTGCCGTTGCTCGTCGCCGAGTCCCGCCCGGTCGACGTAGCTCTTGGTGTCGTCCCAGGCGATGCCGGTCTGCGGGTCCGCGCCGCGCACGGCGCCCAGCATCTCCGAGGCGAACAGGATGTTGTCGGCTCCGATCACCTGGTGCAGCAAGTCGATGCCCGGCTGGTGGTACACGCAGGTGTCGAAGAAGACGTTGTTCATCAGGTGGTCGGAGGGGTCCGGCCGGCCCAGGCGGACGGCGAGACCGCGGTAGCGCCCCCAGTGGTACGGCACGGCACCGCCGCCGTGCGGGATCACGAACCGCAGCGTGGGGAAGCGGGCGAACAGGTCGCCCTCGACGAACTGCATGAAGGCCGAGGTGTCGGCGTTGAGGTAATGGGCGCCCAGGGCATGGAAGTTGGGGTTGCAGGACGCCGAGACGTGGATCATCGCGGGGACGTCCAGTTCGGCCATCGTCTCGTACAGGGGGTACCAGTACGCGTCGGTGAGCGGTGGCGAGGTCCAATGGCCGCCGGACGGGTCCGGGTTGAGGTTGCAGCCGACGAACCCGAGGTCCTCCACGCAGCGGCGCAGTTCGGCGACGGCGTCGTCGAGCCCACCGCCCGGTGTCTGCGGCAGCTGGCACACGGCGGCGAAGTTCCGCGGGAACAGTTCGACGGCTCGGTGGACGAGGTCGTTGTTCACCCGCGCCCATGTGCGCGCGGTCGCCGGGTCCGGGACATGATGTTCCATGCCGGATGCCTTCGGCGAGAAGAGCATCAGGTCGCCGCCGCGTTCCCGCAACAGCTTCAGCTGGTTGGTCTCGACGCTCTCACGGATCGCGTCGTCGCTGATGGCGGCGGGTTCGGGGACAGGCAGCGACGGGTCCGCGAGACGGGCCAACTGCGCGTCCCGAAAGGCCTGATGGGGCCGGGGTGCCGTGGTGTAGTGGCCGTGCACATCAATGATCATCCGTGGCCTCCGGGTCGACGTACGTGAGTCCCTTGTGGGCCAGGCGCTCACGCATCGAGTTGACGTCGAGGCTCAGCTCGCCGTTCGCATAGCGTGTGCGGCTGACGGCCTCCCTCTCCTCCCGTGCCCGGCAGCCGTCGAGCACGGCCTGAGCGTCGTGCCGCGGCACGACGACCACACCGTCGTCGTCGGCGACGAGGACGTCACCGGGCCGGATGTGCTGCCCGGCGCACACGAGCGGGGTGTTGACGTCACCGAGGGTCTCCTTGACCGTGCCGAACGCGCTGATGTGCCGCGCCCATACGGGGAACCCCATCCGCTGCAGCTCCGCCACATCGCGGCAGCCGGCGTCGATGACCACTCCGCGCACGCCGCGCGCGGAGACCGCGGTGGCCAACAGATCACCGAAGTAGCCGGCCTGGGAGGGCGAGGTCGGGGAGACCACGAGGATGTCGCCGTCCCGGCACTGCTCCACCGCGACATGGATCATCCAGTTGTCGCCGGGCGGCACGCTGACGGTCACGGCGGTGCCCGCGATGTGCGCGCCCGCCCACACGGGACGCAGTGCGGGGTCGAGGAGCCCGGTGCGATGCTGGGCCTCGTGGACGGTGGCCACGCCGAACGCCGCCAGGGCGTCGACCGTGGCCCGGTCGGCGCGGCGCGGGTCGCGGACGACGATGCTCATGCGGCCGCCCACGGCAGGAGCGAGACGTGCACGGCGTCCTCGCCGCCCTCGCCGCCGACCGTGCGGATGGCACGGTCGACCTCGGTGAGGGGGAAGCTGTGGGTGCTGAGTTTCTCCAGGGGGAAGCGGCCCGATGCGAGCTGTTCCAGGGCGAGTTCGCAGGAGCGGTAGCTGTGGCCGCGAGCGCTCTTGAGGGCGATCGACTTCTCCGTCAGCTTCTTCATGGGGAAGTCGGGGAACGCGGCCAGTTCGCCCTGGACCACCATCGTTCCCTCACGTCGCTTGAGCGCGTCGATGCCGAGCAGCACGGGTGCGGTGCCCGCGCCCGCGGTGCAGTCCAGGACCACGTCGACCCCGCGGCCGCCGGTGATGTCCAGGACGCGGGAGAGGGCGTCCTCCTGGGTGACGTCGATGACGTGGTCGGCACCCAGCTCCCTGGCCAGGGACAGGCGCGCCGCGTCCCGGGTGGTGCCGGTGACGATGATGAGGGAGGCGCCGGCCTGCTTGCAGGCGACGACTTGGGACAACCCCTGCTGCCCGGGGCCCTGGATGAGGACGGTGGAGGCGTAGCCGACGCCCGCGGTGACCAGCGCCCACTCGATGCCGTTCGACAACGGCGTGACAAGCCCTGCGAGTTCGGCCGACACCCCGTCGGGCACGCGGTGGGTGACCGAGTTCCACGGCAGGTAAAGGTACTGGGCGAAGCCGCCCCACAGGTGGTACGGGTGGTTCGCCGACGTGTAGCCGTACCGGCGGGCGTCGGGGTTGGTGCGCCAGTCGGTGGCCTCGCAGTGGCGGTACTCGCCCCGGTGGCACCACTCGCAGCGGTAGCAGCCGACGTAGTGCTCGACGAACACCCGGTCCCCTTCGGCCAGTCCCTTGCGCTCGGTGAAGGTGCGGCCGGCCTTCGCGATGACGCCCACGTTCTCGTGTCCCATGATCACGGGGTCGGTGAACGGCGGCTTCGCGTACATCTTCACGTCGGTGCCGCAGATGCCGGCCACCTCGACCTTCAACAGGGCTCCGTCATCGGGTATGTCCGGCATCGGGAACTCCTGCAGCTCGGTCCGGCCGGGCGCCGTTCTGACCGCCGCCAGCACCTGTTCCGCCATGACGTCGTCTCCTCACGTTCGGGGATGTCCCGCCGGATCGACAGTCTATGGACTTATGGACTAACCATGCTACCTTTTCGAGTCATGGCCGTACCTCAACTCAGGACCGTGACCCGGACGCAGGGCAACAACGAAGCGCTCAAGACAGGGGCGGTCACGCCCCGCGGCTTCCGCTTCGAGTTCGAGGAAGTCCCCGTTCTCGTCGACGCCTTCCGGCGCATGGTGCGCGGGCTGGAGTTCGACGTCAGCGAGATGGCACTGACCACGTATCTGGTCGCCAAGGCGCACGGGGCACGGTTCACCGCCGTGCCCGTCTTCCTGGTGCGCGGCTTCCACCACGGGGCGGTCTTCCACGACCCGGCGTCGGATGTGCGCAGCCCCAAGGACCTCGAGGGCCGCAGGGTCGGCGTCAGCCGTGGCTACACGGTGACCACCGGCGTCTGGGCGCGCGCGGTTCTCCAGGAGGAGTACGGCGTGGACCTCGACAAGGTGACCTGGGTGCTGTCGGGCGACGAGCACGTCGCGGCGTACCGGCCCCCGGCGAACGTCGTTCCCCTGGACTCCGACGGTTCGCTTCAGGACGCGCTGCTCGCCGGGGACCTCGCCGCGATGATCGGACCCAGGCCGGCGTCCTCGGCCCTCGCTCCGCTGATCCCGGAACCCGAAGAGTCAGGCTTCACCGCCCTGCGCGAACGCGCCCTGTACCCGATCAACCACCTGATCGTCATCCGTGACGAACTGCTGGCGGAGCAACCCGAGTTGGGTGCTCTGGTCTTCGACGCGTTCGCCCGGGCCAAGCAGCTCTATGTGGACCGGCTGCACAGCGGGGCCATCGACTCCCCCACCGCCACGGACCGCATGTACCGGCGGGTACTGGAGGTGACCGGCACGGATCCCCTGCCGTACGGGGTGGAGCCGAACCGCGCCGTGCTGGAACTGCTCATGCGACACGCCGTGGACCAGCACATCCTCGAACGGCCGCTTCCGCTGGAGGGGTTGTTCGCCGAGAGCACGCGCACGCTGATCGCCTGACCGCACGCTCACCGTCAGCCGAAGGGACCTGTATGCGCATCGCCATCGCCGCCGACCACAACGGCTACGCCCTCAAAGCACGGCTCATCGCCTGGCTGACCGCACAGGGGCACACCGTCGACGACCGCGGCAGCCACAGCGAGGAGACGGTCGACTACCCGCCGCTGTGCGCGGACGTGTGCCGGCAGGTGACCGACGGTCACGCCGAGCGCGGGATCGTCCTCGGTGGAAGCGGACTCGGGGAGACCGTCGCCTGCAACAAGATCCGGGGGATCCGGGCGGGGCTGTGCCACGACCTGTGGAGCACCCGCATCTCCCGCGGCAACAACGACTCCAACGTCCTTGTCCTGGCGGCGAAGATCCTGTCACCTGAGGACGCCGAGGGCATCGTCGGGACATGGCTCACGACACCCTTCAAGGGCGGGGTGCACGCGCGGCGGCTCGAGCAGATCGCCGCGCTGGAACGGGAGTCGGCGCGCACCTGAGCCAGGGGCCCGGCCGCGCCTCCCCCAGCGGCCGGGCCCCTTCATCTCCTACGTCCGCACTCCCGCCAGGAACTTCAGCACCCGGGCCGGCGCCGACTCCTCGGTCTGCTCGGCCACCGGCACGTCCCAGTACTCGTTGTCGGGCAGGCATTCCTGGAGATACCTGGCGGCCGACGGCGCGTGCGACGTGTCCTCGCCCGGGACGATCAACGCCGGTACGTCCAGCCCGAGCAGGTCTTCCGGCTCGGGACCCGGCACGGTGTCCCGGTCGAACAGCAGCCGCGCCATGCCGGTGACCGTCGCCCGGTAGCGGTCGAGGTCCATCCGTGCGTAGGCGTCGGCGAACCCGGGGTCGGTACGGATCACCTGGGCCCAGGGACCGACCCGAGGATCCTTCGTGAAGCCGGCGTCCGAGCCACGCGCGAGGGACACCACCTGCTCCAGCCCGTGCTCGTCCGCGTACACCGCATGGCGCCGGAACCGATCGTGCTGTTTCATCCGGTACTTCACCCCGCCCGCGGGCGAGTACAGCACCATGCTCAGCACCCGCTCCGGCCGGGCGACCCCGAATGCGGCGACGGTGGAGCAGCCGACGCAGCCCCCCATCAAGTGCGCCCGCTCGATGCCGAGGTGGTCGAGCAGGCCGGCACCCTGGCGGACGTAGTCGGCCCAGGAGATCCGCTCCAACCGTCCCCCCGACCGACCCGACTCACGCCGGTCGAAGGTCACACAGGTGTAGCTCTCGGTGAGGTGGTCGAGCAGACGCAGGCGCCGGTAGACACCCACGGTCCGCCAGCCCTCCAGACTGGAGTCGAAGCCTCCGGGTGAGAACATCAGCAGCGGCGGTCCCGAACCGGTGACCTCGTAGCGTGTCGGAATTCCGTCGATGACGGCGGTGGGCACGGTCGTTCACTCCTTTCGCGTCATACGGGCCGACCCGACGGCCGGCCGGTTGTCAGGTCGCCGGCGGGACGGGCACACCGCCGGCGACCTGGCGTGCCGCTCGTACGTCCGCGGAGTAGGCGGTGATCGCGTCGAGCGTGATCCGGGCGACATTGGCGTAGGTGTCCGGGGGATCGTCGAGGGCGGACGCGGCATAGCCGATGGCCGCGTGGGCCATGCGCATCCGCCCGTCCAGCCAGGGACCGCCGCCGAAGCCGCCGAGCACCGGGATGGAGACGGCCTCGGCCACGGCCGCCCCCACCACCGGGCCGGAGTTGGTGAAGTTGAGCAGGGCGGCACCCGCCTCCTGAAGCCGTTCGGCCTCCGCGACAAGGGCGTCCTTCATCTCCACCGGCACCTGGTCGGCGCTCGCAGGAACGGCGCTGTACTCCACTCCGTACCGCAGTGCCGTCTGCGGGGTGATCCCGAACTGGGCGAACACCGGGATGCCCGCGCGCGTGATCGCGGTGACGGCATCGGGGAATTCGGAGGCCGCGTCCACCTTGACCATGTCGACTCCGGCCTCCTTGACGAACCGGATGGCCGCCCTGACCGCGCTGTCCGTTCCCTCCTGCAAGGGGCCGAACGGGAAGTCGGCGCTCACCAGGGCCCGCCGCACACCCCGGCGTACCGCCTGGGTGACGGTGATCATCTGGTCCATCGTCACCTCGAAGGGGTTGCTCTGCCCCCACAGGTTCACGCCGACCGTGTCACCGACGGAGACCAGGTCGACGCCGGCCCGGTCGACGATGCGCGCGATCTGGTAGTCCCAGGCCACGACACCGACGATCTTGCGCTTCTCGTCCTTCATGCGCTGCAACCCGCGCAGGGTGACCTTCTCGGGCATACGGGTCCTCCTAGACCCTGAGGGCCGTGAGCAGTTCGAAGGCGTCGCCCTCGTCGGCGGACAGCAGCAGCACGCGGGCATAGGGACGCAGAGCCGCGACGGCGTCGTCGGCCTCGAAACCGTCGCCCAGGATCACGCCCGCCGTGGTGATCCCCCGCCGGCCGCAGATCCTGCCGATCGCGGCCGCCGCGGCCCGGCCGCCGTCCTCCGTGGCGAGGACGACGACCACGTCGGTGCCGGCGAGAACCTCGTCGAGCGGGACGGTGGGGCCGTCCAGCTCGTGCAGCAGGCCGTCGCCGTCCCGGACCTCGCGGCTGGTGTAGAAGCGGGCATGGGCCCAGGACCGCTGGGCAAGACGGCGCACCACCGCCGCGGCCCGGTCGTCCAGCGCCACGACCCGTGCGGCCCGGGCCGGGGCGATGGGTACGTCGATCCGGAACCGGGACTCGCTCGCCGAGGCCGCTCGGGCGCTCTCACTCAGATGCATCGACGCGGTCGTCATGTCACACCGAGGTCTGAGCGACGCCGGGGGTCACCTTCACCGCGTCACGGCAGGAGTCCAGGAAGGACTCGGCCTGCGGCAGTACCACCGCCGCCGACCGCACCCTTTGGTGCTCCGGATCCACACCGGGCGGCGTGACGCCCTCGTCCCGCAGTGCGATGGCGGCCTTGCGCAGCTTCTGCCGGGCCTTGATGATCCCGCTGTCGGCGGGGACGAGCCGCTCCTTGGAGCGGTCGACGATGGGCCCCATGCTCTCCTGGAGCGAGGCGTCCTGCATGGCGATGCCCGCCACGCCGGAGTAGGTCTCACCGCGCTTCTGCGCCTCGCGGTCGATCAGATAGTCGTTGTCCATGTTGGCCATGGGCCGGTACGTGCCGGGGATGTTCTTGCTGTGGACGCCATGGCCGTCGATCATGGCCTGCCGTTCGGTCTCGGTGAGGGCCCGCACGGGGTGGTAGTCGAAGGAGTAGGTCCAGCAGTTCTCGTCGTCGATCGGCACCCAGAAGTGGCCGTGCACCGGATGGTCTCCGCGCGGCGGGACCATGGTGAAGGCAGGCATGACCCAGGGTGTGATCCGCCAGTAGTACTGCCCCTCCTCGGCGTTGCGCCGAGCGCCCACGAACAGTCCGCCCACGCTGTCGGCGACCTCGAAGAAGGGCTTGGTGTCGTTCAGGTTGTACTCGTTGCCCTTCGCGCCCCGGAACAGCGGGTCGGTCTTCAGGCCGCCGGAGTGCAGGAAGGTGACATGGCTGGAGTCGATGCCGCCTTCGAAGGCCTGGAGCCAGTTGCACTGCTGCCAGCGCTTGGAGGTGTAGGTCTGCTCGGCCGGGACGTGGACCCACTCGAACTCCGGGAGCGGGGGCCGGGTGGCCGCGTCTCCCATGTGGGTCCACAGCACGTCGCCTATCTTCACCAGGGGGTACGACGTCAATTGGACGTTCTGGCAGAAGCTGCTGTTGTCGGCCTCCGAGGGGACCTCGATGCACTGGCCGGTCACGTCGTACTTCCAGCCGTGGTACGGGCAGCGCAGGCCGGAGCCCTCGTTGCGGCCGAACCACAGGGAGGCGCCGCGGTGGGCGCAGAACTCGTCGATGAGGCCGTAGCGCCCTTCGCTGTCGCGGAAGGCCACCATGCGTTCGGACAGCAGCTTGACGCGTACCGGCGGGCAGTCGTCCTCCGGGAGTTCCTCGGCGAGCAGCGCGGGGATCCAGTACTGGCGGAACAGTTCGCCCATCGGCGTCCCGGATCCGGTCTGGGTGAGCAGCTCGTTGATGTCTTTTCTGAGCACGGCCATATCCCTTTCAGGTACTGACCCGCCGGCGGGTCGTGGACATCGGTGCGGAGCTCGGTGTGGAACGGTGCGTCGGCCGCCCGGCGCTCACGGCTGTTCCGGGGGGATGTCGACGGTGATCCCGTCGAGTTCCCGGGTGAGACGGATCTGGCACGACAGACGACTGGTCTCCCGGCGCTCGGCCACGGCCAGGTCGAGCAGGTCGTCCTCCATGTCGCCCGGCGGTCCGACCAGCGGCGCGAACTCCTCGCGCACCCACACATGGCAGGTGGCGCAGGACTGGTTGCCGCCGCATTCGGCGACGATCCCGGGAACACCGTTCTTCACCGCAGCTGCCATGACCGAGTCCCCGACCGTCGCATCGACGGTGTACTCGGGACCGTCGCTGCCGACGAAGATCACCTTGGGCAAGGTCCCTGTTTCCTCTCGCGATCGGCGGAATCCACTGCGAACGGGCATGCCGCTGGGGCCGCACTCCGTTCGGTGGTCTGTCCATTAGACCAGAATGCTGAAAGAGGGAACAAGAGACGGGACGAGGGATCACAATCGGCGGCATGGGAACACTGATCCTGCTTCGCCACGGCGAGAGCGCCTGGAACGCCAGGCAGCTGTTCACCGGCTGGACCGATGTCGACCTCACCTCGCACGGAGAACAACAGGCCGTACGGTGCGGCGAGTTGCTGCGCGAGGCGGGTCTCGTGCCCGACGCGGTGCACAGCTCGGCCCTGACCCGGGCGGTGCGAACCGCCGACCTGGTCGCAGGGAGCGCCGGCGCCCACGGGGCGCGGATCACCGCGCACTGGCGGCTCAACGAACGCCACTACGGAGCCTTGCAGGGCCGGGAGAAGGGCGACGTCCTGAAGGAGTTCGGCGAGGAGCGCTTCCGGCTGTGGCGCCGCTCCTACGACGCCGCCCCGCCACCGGTCGCCGAAGGCGCCCCGGGAGACGTCTCGGACGACCCGCGCTACGCGGACGTACCCCGTTCCCTTCTGCCGCGCACGGAGTCCCTCGCCGACGTCACGGCCCGGCTGCTGCCGTACTGGCACCGGGCCGTCGTACCGGATCTGCGTGCGGGCCGCACCACGTTGCTCGTCGCGCACAGCAACTCGCTGCGCGCCCTTGTCGCCCACCTGGACCGGATGAGCCGCGAGGAGGTGCCGGGCCTGAACATCCCCACCGCCATGCCCCTGCGGTACGACCTCGGCGAGGACCTGGAACCGCTCGTTCGGGGCGGCCGCTACCTGGAACCCGCGGCCGCCGCGACGGCTGCCGCGGAGGTGGCCGCAGAGGGATTCCGATCATCGCGCGCGACTCGTTGACGCCCTCCAGTAGTGGACTTATGGTTCTACCAATCCACACCCCCTATTTCCCTGTCAGCGCACGTCATGTCGCAAGAGCCGACCAGGAAGGGCCGTCGAATGGCCAAGGATGCGCTCGTCAACGACTCCCTGGCGGCGAAGTTCGCCACGGAGAAGGAATCCCCCTACACACGCTGGGTCGCCGCCGAGGGACTCGACATCATCGCGGCCCACTACATCCCCGATCTGCGTACCGTCGAACTGAAGCCGTGGGAACGACGCGGCGGCCGGGGCGTCTTCATCAACCACGAGGCCACCCGCACCTCCAACGACTGCTACGTCTGCGAGATCCCGGCCGGCGGTGCACTCGCCCCCCAGCGGCAGCTGTTCGAGGAGATGATCCTGGTCCTCGACGGCCAGGGGTCGACGAAGGTCTGGAACGACTCCGGCGCCGAGGTGACCTTCGAGTGGCAGGCCGGATCGATCTTCGCCATTCCGCTCAACGCCCATCACCAGCACTTCAACGGCTCCGGCCGCAGGGCGGCGCGCTTCGTCTCCTCGACAAACCTGCCTCCCGTCATCAACCTCTACGGCGACCCGGACTTCGTCTTCAACACCCCGAGGGACTTCCCGGACCGCTTCGACGGCGAGCCCGACTACTTCTCCCCCAGGGGCGAGCAGAAGGGGCTGCTGCTCGACACGAACTTCGTCGCGGACGCGGTCAACCTTCCGCTGGTCGAGGCGAAGGAGCGGGGCGCGGGTGGTGGACACATCCGCTTCGCGATGGCCAAGGGGTCGATGAACAGCCACATCTCCCAGTTCCCGACCGCGACGTACAAGAAGGGGCACCGGCACGGCCCCGGCGCCCATGTCATCATCCTCTCCGGCGAGGGCTACAGCCTGATGTGGCCGGAGGGCGAGGAGCCCCGCCGCTACGAGTGGGGGCCGGGCGCCTTGATCGTCCCGCCGAACATGTGGTTCCACCAGCACTTCAACACCGGTACCGAGCCGAGCCGTTATCTCGCCTTCAAGCACGAGGTCGTGTCCGTACGCAACGCCCAAGGTGTGCCGAAGGCCTGGATCAGCCGGCGCATCGGCGGCGACCAGATCGACTACGCCGACGAGTCGACCTATGTGCGTGAGACGTTCCGGGAGGCCCTGGCCAAGCACGGGATGGAGCCCAGGATGGACGCCGTCTACGAGGCGGAGCTCGCCACGCTCCCGCCGAGCCCGGAGCAGTCGGCCACCGTCTGACACAGGAAGTTGAGGAGCGGGAACCGTGCGGCACGCCGAAGACCACAACCATGACGACGGGGTGCGCACGGTTCATTCGGCGTACCTCCCCGACCACGACCATGTGCACGACGACGACGTGGCCGGGGCGCTCGAGGACAACCCGATCTGGCAGCAGGACAACGTCACCCTGCACAGCGTGGGCATCGACATCGGGTCCTCCGGCACCCAGGTCGTCTTCTCCCGCCTGCATCTACGCCGTATCGGCGAGGATCTGACCAGCCGGTACCTCGTGGTGCGGCGGGAGACCCTCCACCGCTCCCCGGTGGAGCTCACGCCCTATGCGAGCGACGAGTACATCGACGCCGAAGCCCTCGGCGCCATCATCGACGTGGCGTACAAGGAGGCGGCCGTCGATCCGGCCGACGTCGACACCGGTGTCGTGATCCTCACCGGCGAGGCGCTGCGCCGGCGCAACGCGGAGGCGATCGCCGCCGTCCTCGCCGAGCACGGGGGCGAACTGGTCAACGCGAGCGCCGGCCATCATATGGAGGCCATGCTGGCCGCCTACGGCTCAGGGGCCGCGAAGGCGTCGTACGACACCGGGCGGCGCATCCTCAACGTCGACATCGGTGGCGGGACCACCAAGCTCGCCGTGCTGGACCGGGGGCGGGTCGTCGCCACCGCCGCCGTGCACATCGGTGGCAGACTCCAGGTGGTCGACGCCGCGGGACGTATCGTCCGGCTCGATCCGGCCGGCCGTGTGCACGCCGAGCGGGCCGGGTTCGCGGGCTGGACGTGCGGTGACACAGTCCGCGGCGATGAACTGGACCGCGTGGCCGAGACGATGGCGGACACCCTGGTCCAGGCCCTCACCGCGGCAGCGCCCTCCGAACACGTCCGGGCCCTCTTCCTCACCGAGCCGTTGCACGAACTCGCCCCGGTCGACGGGGTGATGTTCTCGGGCGGGGTCGCCGAGTACGTCTACGACAGGGAGCGTACGGACTTCGGAGACCTCGGTCGCCGCCTGGGACGCGCGCTGCGGCAGCGCCTGGACGACGGTGCGCTGCCGTATCCCTTGCTTCCGCCGGGCGAGTGCATCCGCGCGACGGCGGTGGGCGCATCGGAGTACAGCGTCCAGCTCAGCGGCAACACCGGGTTCATCTCCGACCCCGACGCATTGCTGCCGCGCCGCAACCTGCAGGTGCTCAGACCGGCGTACGAACTCGGCGAGAGGGTCGACAGCGGTGCGGTCGAGTCGGCGGTCCGCCGGCATCTGGTCGCCCTGGACGTCGCGCAGACGGGTGCGGACATCGCCCTCGCCCTGACGTGGAACGGGCCGCCGAGTTACGACCGGCTGCTGCCCTTCGCTCGCGGCATCCGGGACGGGCTCGCCGAACGGTTCGCACAGGGAAGGCCGTTGTACGTCGTGCTCGACGGCGATGTCGCACTCACGCTCGGCCGGCTGTTGCGGGACGAGCTGGACGTCACCGTCGGTCTGCTCGTGATCGACGGGCTGAGCCTGCGGGACTTCGACTACGTCGACATCGGACGGGTGCGCTTCCCGTCCCGCACGGTGCCGGTCACGATCAAGTCGCTCGTCTTCGGACCGGATCCCGGCCGAACCCCCGTCTCGCCATGACGCGAAACCCAGGGGCGTGAACCCCTCGTCCCCGGGCCGTAACAATAAAGTAAAGCTCTTGTCCGATGGTTAGACCATAAGACCGACCCTGCTGTTTTATGCAGGAACCCGGCACACGGACGGACGCGAACCGCAGCCGCAAGCCGCCCCGCCGACGACTCACCACTTCGCCGTCGGCGCGACCGCACGCTCCCCCACGCTCTGTGCCCTTCCCGTCCGCCCTCGAGCCATCCGCTTCGTCCAAGGAGTGTGCGATGCGTCAAGGTGCTCTGCCCACCGGCCTTCTGGTCGGCGGCCTTCTCCTCACCGGTTGCGGCGCCTCGCCGACGACGGGCACCACCGGCTCCGCCCCCGACAAGAGTCCCTACGCCGCATACGAGTCCCTCGCCGGCAAGGCGCGCACGGACAAACTGCTCGCCGACGCCAAGAGCGAGGGCGGCGTACTGGACCTGTACACCTCCAACACCGACATCCAGGACCTCGTCGACGGGTTCCAGAAGGCCTACCCGGGCATCAAGGTCCACGCCTTCCGGGCCAACTCCGAGACAGTTCTGCAGCGTGCGCTGCAGGAGAACCAGGCGAACAAGCCGCAGAACGACGTCATGGACACCAACGACCTCGAACTGCGGGCCCTGGACGGCCAGCACCTGCTCCACGCCTACAAGGGGCCCGCCGAAGCGGGCCTGAAGGACACCGCGAAGAACCTCGGCGGATGGACGGCGGAACGGTTCAACGCCTTCGTGGTCGGCTGGAACACCGACAAGGTCGCGGCGGGCCAGGAACCGAAGGACTTCGCCGACTTCGCCGACCCGAAGTGGAAGGGCAAGCTCTCCGTCGAGGTCGGCGACTGGGACTGGTACGCGTCGATGCACACGTATCTGACCGAGGAGAAGGGCATGAGCCCGTCCGCCGTGGACGCCCTGTTCAAGAAGATCGCCGCCAACATCAAGGTCGTCAAGGGCCACACTGTGCAGGGTGAATTGCTCAGCGCCGGCCAGTTCGCCGTGGCCCTCTCGGTCTACAGCCACACCATCGACAAGGCGGCCAAAAAGGGCGCGCCCGTGGCCTGGCGGCCCGCCGTCGAACCGGTCATCCTCCGCCCGAACGGCATCGCTCTGATGGCCCGTCCACGTCACCCGGCCGCTGCCCTGCTGTGGACCGACTGGGTGCTCACCGAGGGCCAGAAGATCATCGCCGAGTCGCTGCGGATCCCGGCGGCCAAGAACGTGCCCGGCTACAAGGACCCGATCCCGGCCGGTACCACCACCTACAGCCTGTCGAAGACCGCCGAGACCGACACCAAGAAATGGAACACCGCCTACGACGCGCTGCTGCGCGGCGTCCCCACGGCGGGCTGACCGCATCCCCCTTCACGCCCTTCTCCAGGAGAGCACCCGCATGAGGACCCGTAACACCACCCTCGCCCTGGCCGGACTACTCGTCGCGGCCGCCACCACCGGATGCGGCGGCGCCGTCACCACGGCGTCCAACGCCAAGGCGGACGGCACCTACGCGCAGATCGCCGCCCTCCCCAAGGACCAACAGGTCGCCAAAGCCAAGGAGCTCGCCCAGAAGGAGGGCAGAACTCTCTCCCTCTACACCTCGATGACCGCGGACATCGCGACCCCGATCGCGCAGGCCTTCGAGAAGCAGTACGGCATCCACGTCAGCGTCTTCCGCGGCAACTCCGAGACGGTCCTGCAGCGGGCCCTGCAGGAGGCGCAGGCCGGCAAGGCCGGCGCGGACACCGTGGAGACCAACTTCCTGGAGATGACGGCCCTGTCCGACAACAACCTCCTGGCGGACTTCAACGGCTCCTCACTCGACAAGGTCGAGCCGGCCGGCAAGTTCGCGCACTGGACGGCGAGCCGGCTGAACGTCTTCCAGCCCGCGTGGAACACCGACCTGATCAAGCCCGCCGACGAGCCGCACAGCTGGGAGGACCTCGCCCTGCCCAAGTACAAGGGCAAGCTGACCCTCGAGGTCAGCGACAGCGACTGGTTCGAGAACGTCACCAAGTACTGGCTGGATCACGGCAAGTCGCAGGCCGAGGTGGACACGCTCTGGAAGGCCATCGTCGCCAACTCCAAGGTGTCCAAGGGTCACACGACGATGATGCAGTTCCTCTCCGCCGGCCAGTCGCCGATGGAGGCGATGAACTACACCTACATCACGGACCGCGCGGCCGAGAAGGGCGCCCCCGTCACCCACCTCCCGCAGGGCGGGGTGTCGAAGATACCCGCCTTCGCCCGGCCCAACGGCGTCGGCATGATCAAGAACGCGCAGCACCCGGCCGGCGCCTGGCTCTTCTACAACTGGCTGCTCACCGACGGCCAGAAGGAACTCGTCAAGCTCGGGCTCACGCCGTCGACGAAGGTCGCCGGGGACAAGAGCCTCACCGGCCTCACCCTCGTCCCCTTCGACGTCAAGGGCCTCAGCAAGGACGACGGCTCCTGGGACAAGAAGTACGACGCGCTGCTGCGCGGCGCCGCCACGACGGGGAGCTGACCACCGATGACCCTCGCACCCACGTCCACGACCGCCCGGGACGACGGCCCCGAGGCCCGTCCCGGACACACACCACAGCCCGCGGAGGACCGCAGGGCGCACCGGCTGCTGCGCCTGCTGCGGCGCCCGCTGTCCCTGCAGGGCCTGCTGGTCGGCGGCGCCGTCGTCGTGGTCGGATACCTGGCGATCGTGCCCCTGGGCTACCTGGTCCACGACACCTTCCTCAGCGCCGACGGCAGCGGCCTCTCCTTCAACGCGTTCGCACGTGCCTACGGCGGCAACTCGCAGTCCGGCGAGATGATGCTGAACTCGCTGTGGTTCGCCCTCGGTTCGGCCGCCCTCGCACTTGTCCTCGGCACGGCCCTCGCGTATGTGCAGGTTCGGACGGACACCCCGTTCAAGGGACTGTTCTTCGCGGCGTCGCTTGTACCGCTCATCGTGCCAGGCATCCTGTACGCCACCTCGTGGATCTTCCTCGGAGATCCGTCGAGCGGGCTTCTCAACTCACTCGTCTTCAAGCCCCTCTTCGGCTCCTCCCCGATCAACATCTACAGCGTCTGGGGCATGATCTGGGTGCAGGGGCTGCACCTCGCTCCGGTGGCGTTCCTGCTGATGGTGGCCGCCTTCCGGGCGATGGATCCCTCGCTCGAGGAATCCGCTGCCATGTCGGGCGCCAACCGCCTCACGGTCCTGCGGCGCGTCACGGTTCCGCTGCTGCGGCCGGCCATGATCTCCGCGGCACTGCTGATGTTCGTGCAGTCCCTGGAGAGCTTCGAGGTGCCGGGGCTGCTCGGACTGCAGAACGGCATCTATGTGTTCACGAGCCGGATCTACTTCGTCCTGCGGGCCTACCCCATCGACTACGGAGCCGCCGGCGCCTACGCCATCGGACTGCTGGTCATCGCGGCGGTCGGCGTGCTGGTCTCCAGCTGGCTCCAGCGCTCCTCGCGCAACTTCCAGACGGTGACGGGCAAGGCGTTCCGGCCGCGCCCGGTCGAGCTGGGCCGGGCGCGACCGTTCGTTGGCGCCGGAGTGATCCTCTACTTCCTGCTCACGGTGGTCCTGCCGGTCGCCGTCCTCGTCTACGCCTCACTGCTGAAGTACTACGCGGCGCCGACCCGCAAGACCCTCAGCCAGATGAGCCTGGCCAACTACCGTGCCGTGTTCGACATGCCGCTGGCCTTCACGGCGCTGAAGAACTCGCTCATCGTGGGCGTGGGCGCCGCGACAGCGGTGATGCTCCTGACCGCGATCGTCTCCTGGGTGGTGCTGCGCACCAAGGCCCCGGGACGACGGCTGCTCGACCTGCTGGCCTTCACCCCCATCGTGATCCCCGGTCTTGTCCTCGGTCTCGCGCTGTCGTTCGTCTATCTGCGCATGTCGCTGCCGATCTACGGCACGCTGCTCATCCTTCTGGTGTCCTACTGCACGCGGTACCTGCCGTACGGCATGCGGTACTCCTCGTCCGCGATGGCGCAGATGTCACCCGAGCTGGAGGAGTCGGCGGCGGTGTCCGGCGCCTCGTGGTTCCAGACCTTCCGCCGCGTGCTGCTGCCGCTGATGAGCGGCGGCATCCTGGCCGGCTGGGTCTACATCCTCGTCGTGTCCTTCCGTGAGCTGTCCAGCACGATCCTCCTGTACAGCCCCGGCAAAGAGGTGCTGTCGGTGCTGATCTGGGAGCAGTTCGAGAACGGCCAGTTCACCACCCTGGCCGCCCTGGGCGTCTGCATGGTCGTCCTGCTCGTCGTCCTCGTCTCCATTGCCTACCGCCTGGGTGCCCGTTTCGGGCTGCAGAGCGACTCCGCGAACTGATCGAAGGGACCTTCAGCGATGTTGACGGTCGAATCCCTCAAGAAGAGTTACGACGACACCGCCGGGCGTGCCTCCGGGCGGCGATCCGACGCGGGCACGCGCGTGTTCGCCGTCGGCGGGGTCGACTTCGAGGTGCACGACGGCGAGTTGTTCACGCTGCTCGGCCCCTCCGGCTGCGGAAAGACCACCACCCTGCGCTCCGTCGCGGGCCTGGAACGCCCGACGGAAGGTCGGGTGACACTGGGCGGGCGCGTGCTGTTCGACTCCAAGCACGGTGTCAACATGCGCGCCAACCAGCGCGGACTCGGCATGGTCTTCCAGTCGTACGCCATCTGGCCGCACATGTCGGTCTTCAAGAACGTGTCGTTCCCGCTGGAGGTGATGCCCCGCGCCAAGCGCCCCGGCCGCAAGGAGATCGAGGACCGTGTCGGCCAGGTCCTCGAGGTCACCGAACTCGGCGCCTACGCGGCCCGGGCCGCCACCAAGCTCTCGGGCGGCCAGCAGCAGCGCCTGGCCCTGGCCCGTGCCCTGGTGACCCGGCCCGAGCTGATGCTCCTGGACGAACCGCTGTCCAATCTGGACGCCAAGCTGCGCGAGACGATGCGTTTCGAACTCAAGCGCCTTCAGCGGGAGTTGAATCTGACCGCGATCTACGTCACGCACGACCAGTCCGAGGCGCTGGTCATGTCGAACCGCATCGCGGTGATGAACGAGGGCCGCATCGAGCAGATCGGCAAGCCGCGCGAGATCTACACCAAGCCGGCCACGCGGTTCGTCGCCGAGTTCATCGGCACCTCCAACTTCATGGAGGCGAAGGTCGTCTCGGTCTCAGGCGGTGAGGTCCAGGTGGACGCGGCACAGGGCCGCCTCGTGGCCCATGGGGTGGAGGCGACGCCCGCGGTCGGTGACACGGTACTCATCTCGATCCGTCCCGAGTGCGTCGACCTGTCCCGCGAGCGGCGGGGCGATGTGCCCAACGAGTGGTCGGGTACGGTCCTCACCCGCGCCTTCATGGGCGACGTCGTCGACCACATCGTGGGGGTGGGCGATCTGGAGGTCCGCAACCGGTCCAATCCCAACCTGTCGATCCCGCCGGGCACCGAGGTGCACTTCTCGGTCGCCCCGGACAAGGTGACCCTCGTCCCGGTCGACTGACCGATGGCGATACCCGAGGTACTGCGCAACAGGGACTTCGACCTCTACTGGGGCGGCGTCGTCCTCTCCCAGATCGGGACCAGGGGCGCCGTCGCCGCCAACCTCTACCAGGTCTACCAGCTCACCGGCTCGACCGCGCAGGTGGGACTGGTGGGTCTCGCCCAGGCGGTGGCCCTGCTGGTGCTGTCACCGATCGGCGGGATCTACGCCGACCGGCTGGACCGCCGACGCCTGCTCCAGGTCACTCAGGGCGTCGCACTGCTGGTGTCGGCGGCCCTCGCCGCGATCACCCTGGCCGGTGCCGCCACGGTGTGGTCGGTCGTGGTCTCGTCGCTGCTGGCGACGGCGGCCGCGACGTTCGACCAGCCCGCGCGGCAGGCGCTGATCCCGGCGCTGGTGCCGCGCGAACGGCTCGTCGAGGCGTTCGCGCTGCTCAACCCGTCGCGCGAACTGGCCATTCTGGTGGGCCCCGCGTTCGCGGGTGTGCTGATCGCCGTCGGCGGCCCGGGGGCGGTGTACGTCTTCGACGCCGCCACCTATGCCGCGCTCGTCGTCGTCCTCGCCCTGCTGCGGGTGCCTCCCCTGGCGGGCGGCGGCGAGCGGCGGTCCCTGCTGGGGAGCCTGCGGGAGGGCGTTCGCTACGTGGCGGAACGGCCCGTGGTCTGGCAGTTGATGGGCCTGGACATGACCGCCACGGTGTTCGGCGCCTACCGGGTGCTGCTGCCCGCCTTCGCCGCGGACGTCCTGCATGTGGGCGCCACCGGCTACGGACTGCTGTCCGCGGCCCCCTCGGCGGGCGCGCTGATCGGCTCGGTATGGGTGTTCCGGCTGGTGCGCACGGCGCGCGCGGGCCGGATCGTGCTCTGGGGCACGGCTGCGTACGGCCTGGCCGTGGTGGGCCTGGCCCAGTCGCGCACCTTCCCGGTGGCGATCCTCATGGCCCTCGCCCTGGGGGCGGCGGACGCGGTCGCGACCACCGTCCGCCATGCCGCGGTCCAGGTGGAGACGCCGGACGAGTTGCGCGGCCGGGTCTCCGCCATCTACCAGATGTGTTCGCGCGGCGGTCCGGCGATCGGCGACTCGGTAATGGGCCTGGCCGCCGGCGCGCTCGGCCCGGTTCTGGCACTGACCCTCGGCGGACTGGTCCCTGCCGCCGTGTCGGGCGCGAGCGCGGCCCGCAGCCGCACGGTACGCGAGTACAGCGTGCCCACGGCCGAGCCGGCCACCTCCTGATCACCTCCTGATCCTCCGACTCCGTGTGTATTTCGTTCCGTTGGGAGACACGCTTGAGTACGCACACCACGACCGAGGTCACTCACTACCACGTGCAGAAGCGTCGACGAGCCGCCTTCATCGAGGAGTGGCGGAAGAACCAACGCACCGTCGTCGCCCTCGAGGACGTCGAGATGCACCCCACCGAGCGGGGCAGCCGCGTGGGCGTCTACGTCGGAGCCGACGGCGACCGGCCCACCCGCACGATGGACGCGCTGGCGCATGAACTGGACCCAGGGACCGTGACGATGCTGCACCGGCACTCGTGGGACGCCATGGTGTTCGTGGTGGCCGGCCGGGGCTGGACCGAGATCGACGGCAAACGCATCGACTGGGGACCGGGTGACTCGCTGCACCTGCCCGCCTGGTCCTGGCACCGCAGCGGCAACGAGGGCGAGACCACGACGCGCTACCTCACCTTCTCCAGCGCACCGCTGCTGGAGACGATGGGCATGGCCGTTCTCGAGGACGCGGGCCACACCCCGGTGTCCGAACTGCCGCCGCGCCCGCCGTTCTCGCCGGGACGCGACGGCGCCGACCCGTACGCGACGCGGCTGCGGCGACTCGCCCGCGACCAGGAGGCGCGCCGCTCGGGCCGGCTGCACACCAGTTGGGACGAGCTGGAGCTGCGCAACACCCCGCGCGGCACGCGCACCACGTTCCTGCTGGACCGCGCCATCGGCTACCAGGCCTCCGGCATCACGATGGCGATGTTCGAGATCGCTCCGGGCCGCGCCCAGTCGATGCACCGGCATCCCGGCGAGGCGTGGCTGTATGTCGTCGAGGGCAGCGGCGAGAGCTACCTGGGCGCCGAGCCGGAAGGCGGCGAGCGGCACCCGTGGAAGAAGGGCGACATCATCGTCGTCGACCACTTCCTGTGGCACCAGCACATCAACTCCGCGACGGACCGCACGGCCAAGGTGGTGCGCATCCACATGTTCGACAGTCTGCTGGAGACGATGCGCGCCCTGTGCGATCCACTGGTGCTGTTCGAGGAGCCGCCGGAGCACATCCGGGACGCGCAGGCCGGCGACCCCACGACCGTCCAGTGGCCGGCGCTCACGCGCCCCACCTGGCCTTGAACGGGGGCCGCAAGCGGTGAGCACTGCACTGCCGCACGGCGTCGCCGGGATCCATGCGTTGCCCGCCGATCACCATGACGGGCCGTGGGACTCGGTAATCATCGACCCACGGGTCAAGGAGAGGCTGCTCGCGACCGCCGTCCTCGTGCTCAGGCACGGGCGGCGGCTCGCGGGTTCGCCCGTGGCACCGCACGGTCTGATCGTGCTGGCCGGACCGCCCGGCACCGGCAAGACGACGCTGGCCCAGGGGCTCGCGCAGGCCGCCGCACGCACTGTGGCGCCGCACGGTGCGACGACGCTCGTCGAGGTCGATCCGCACGCCTTCCCCAGCGAGATGCTGGGCGAGAGCCAGCGTGCCGTCTCACGGCTGTTCCGCGAGACGCTCCCGGAGCTGGCCGCACGCCGGCCCCACACCCTGGTTCTCGTCGACGAGGTCGAGGCGCTCGCGGTTCGGCGCCACGCGGCGTCCTTCGACACCAACCCGGTCGACGTCCACCGGGCCACCGACGCCGTGCTCAGTGGTCTGGACTCGTTGCGGGCGCAGCGCCCCGGCACCCTGCTGGTCGTCACGACGAACTTCGCCGAGGCCGTCGACGAGGCGTTCCTCTCCCGCGCCGACCTCGTGGTGCACACCGAACTGCCCGACGAGTCGGTGGTCCCGCTGATCGTGGCCGACTCGTTGCAGGGCCTGGCGGCGCAGTGGCCCGAACTGGCCGCGCTGGCCGAGGACACGGCCTTGCACCAGCGGGTGGGTAAGCTGCTGACCGGTCTGGACGGGCGGCGGATCCGCAAGACCGTGCACGGGGCGCTCGCGCTGCGCCTGGAGACGGCCCGGGAGCCGGCTCTGTTGAGCGTCGACGACCTCGTCGCCGCCGCGGAGGAGGCCGCGACGTCTCGCCCGTGACAGACATGTGCACGGGATGACTTCGGCCCCACACCTGGCAGGGTGCGGGGCCGAAGTGTTCCGGTGCGTCAGGCGTTCTGCCCGGCCCCGTATTCGGGAGCGTCCTCCATGAAGTGCACCGTGTCGTACCCGAGGTGCTTGAAGACGCGGTTCTGCGCGGACAGCAGCCGCAGCGGCGTACCGTCGTAGGAGAAGAGCTGGCACACGTGGTTCTGCGGCACGTACAGCGTGTCGCCCTTGGTGATCTCGTGCCGGGTCGGCTCCAGGGCGACCCGCGCGTAGTACTTCTCCGCGATCTCCGCCTCGACCTCCCATTGGAGTGCGTATCCGCTGCCGTCGAGCACGTAGTACACCTCGTCGGCCATCTTCCAGTACTTGCCCGAGCGGCTGCCCGCGGGGATGTCGAGCTCGAAGGCGTCGATGGAGAAGATGCGGGCGTCGGTGCGTTCCGGCGAGGACATCACCCGGACACGGCCGAGCGGGGTGTTCTCCCAGGTGGTGTCGGCCAGGGAGATGACCTTCTTGCGGTCCGTGACGCCGGGTGTCCAGATCCGGGACCAGTCCTCACGGGGCCCGAACGCGGCCTCGCGCTCGACCGGGCCGCTGCGGCCCTGCTGCCACAGGCCCATGAACATCCAGGTGCTCTTGGCCTTCACCACCAGCGCGGTGGCCGTCTCGTCGTAGGGGTTGAAGTGGCGGTGCACCGAGTCGGTGTGGACGAAGACGAGGTCGTCCTTGGTCCAGTCGTAACGCTGGTCGTCGTGGATCTCGTAGCCCCGGCCCTGGAGGATGTAGAAGGCCGCCTCGTTCTGGTGTCCGTGCCCGTGATTGCTTGACTCGGGCGGCAGTTCGACGAAGTGGACCTGGATCGTCTGGGTGAGGAAGTCCTCGTCCCCGGGTCCGACCCGCCACCACGTCCGGGACTTCTCGCTGTCGCCCGAGTGCGCCACCTTCGCGTCGTCGACGACCACGGAGTCGTCGCGGACCCGCTGGACGGCGAGCTGCCTGCGACGGAACTCACCGAGCCCGTACGTCTCCGAGGTCAGGCCGCGGACGAAGACTCGTCCCTTCTTGCCCATGGTGCCTCCTGTGATGGCCGAAGCCTTTCAAACGCCTTATGGTCTAACCATAATGCCTTCGCCGGGAGCACAAAAGAGCCCCGGGCCCAACCGGACCCGGGGCATGGCACTTTCGGGATCAGCCGCGCCGGCCGTCGCCCTTCACCCTGGACGCCGTCCGCTGCAGATGCGTACGCATGATCTCCGTCGCGGCCTCGGCGTCACGTTCGGCGATGGCCTCGACGAACTTGCGGTGCTCCTTCGATCCGCGGTGCCCCATCTGCGGTTCGATGCTCTGCGCCTCACGCAGGCTCATCAGCAGCGGGCCGTGGAAGGACTGGACGAGCATCTCGATCGCGCCGTTGTGCGTGCACGCGGCGACCCGGGTGTGGAAGTCCGCCGACATCTCCATGTCGTAGGTGCCCTGCTTGACCGCCTCCGCATGCTCGTCACACAGGGCGCGGAGCGCGTCGAGGTCCTCCTCCGTGGCGCGCTCGATGATGAGAGGCACGATGCCGAGCTCGAACACGAGCCGGGCCTCGGTGACCTCGGTGGCGGTCAGCGGAGACAGCGACAGCAGATCGGCGAGCCCCTCGCCCACCCGCCGCGACGACGGCGCCGTCACGAACGCGCCGCCGCGGGCGCCGAGCCGGATCTCGACAAGGCCGCTGGCCTCCAGGCTGCGCAGCGCCTCACGCACGGTCACCCGGCTCACCCCGAACTGCGTACACAGCTCGCGCTCACTGGGCAGCCGGTCACCGGGCTGCAGGCGCTCCTCCTTCAGGAGCATCCGGATCTGGTCGACGATCAGCTGCGAGACACGACTCGAGGAAACCGCCTTGAACAGGCCCTCGGCCGGTGCGGCCGCCTTGACGGGGTTCTCGGCTTCGGTGTCAGCACGCTGAGCCTGGCTGGGTCGCGATGGCATGTGCGCATTGTCCCATGACCAGGAGCTTTATTGACGCCCTTCGTCGCAATGGCTTAAAGTCATACCAACAGGCCAATGCAGTGGACGCGATCCAAGGGGTGTGCGAATCCAGGTGGAGTCCTACGAAGCCCTTCGTGACCGCGTCGCCGTCGCCTGTCGTGTACTCGCCGTCACAGGCCTCGTCGAACACATCCTGGGCCACGTGAGCGCCCGGACCGGCCCGGACACCCTGCTGATCCGCGGACGCGGCCCCGCCGAGCGCGGGCTCGCCTTCACGGTCGTCGAGGACGTGCAGCAGGTTGACCTCGCCGGCACCGGCCCGACCCCCTCCGGATGGAAGGCGCCGAGCGAACTGCCCATCCACACCGAGATCCTGCGGTCACGGCCGGAGGTCACGGCCGTGGTGCACGCCCATCCGCCCGCTGTGGTCGCCGCGTCCGTGGCCGACCTGCCCTGGCTCCCCCTCATCGGCTCGTACGACATTCCGGCCGCCCGGCTCGCCCAGGACGGGATCCCCGTCTGGCCCCGCTCGGCCCTGATCCGCAGGCGTGACCTGGCCGAGGAGATGGCGGACCACCTGGGGGACCGCCCCGTGGTCGTACTGCGCGGGCATGGACTCGTGGCCGTCGGCACCGGCGATCCCGCCCACGCCGTCGCCGAGGCCGTCACCCGGGCCCTGGCGGTGGACTCCCTGGCGCGCACGACCCTGGCCGTGGCGGCCACCGGCGCGCCTCTGCGCCCGATTCCCGTCGAGGACATCGACGAACTGCCCGACCTCGGCCCGGGGTTCAACGTGTCGGCGATGTGGCGCCACCTTGCGGCCCGGGCGGAACACGAGGGCCCGAGCGTGCCCCTGCGTCCCTGAACGGCCCCGCGGTTCTCTCCGGGCCCAGGCCCGTCCCCTCCCCTGCACGGCCGAACGGAGGATCATGCTCGTCCTGAACAACGACGTCACGGCCACCGTGCTCACGATGCCCGACGTGGTGCGCGCGCTCGAGGAGTCGTACCGGGATCTGGCCGAGGGGATCGGCGTGTGCCGCCCCCGCATCGATCTGGCCCTGCCGGTGGACGACGAGCGCGTCTACCAGTGGGGGACGATGGAGGGCGGCTCGGCGCGCAGCGGCTATGCGGCCATCCGGATGAAGTCGGACGTGCTCACCGAAGCCGGTCCCCCCGGCCGTCGCACGCAGGAGAAGTACTGCGTGCGGCCCGGGAAGTTCTGCGGCCTGGTGCTCCTGCTGGACACCCGCACCGCAGAGCCCGTCGCGCTGCTCAACGACGGGCTGTTGCAGCACCTGCGCGTAGGTGCCGACTCGGCCATCGGCGCGCGTCTCGGTGCCCGGGAGGACGCCCGTGTGCTGGGCCTGCTCGGTTCCGGCGGCATGGCGCGCAGCCACATCGAGGCCTTCCTGACCGTCCGCCCCCTGGAACGGGTGCAGGTCTACAGCCCCACCCGTTCCCACCGCGAACGCTTCGCCGCCCGGATGCGGGAACTGCACGGCCTGGAGGTGGTGGCGGTCGACGACCCCGAGACCGCCCATCGCGGCGCCGACCTCGTGGCCGGCTGTACCGACGCGGTCGGCGACGTCGTCCTGGGCCGCCGGCTGCACCCGGGCACGCACGTCACCTGCATCGGCGGACGCCCGGACTCCCACGCACGAGAGCGCTTCGACGTGTGGCTGCGGCTCGGCAGCGCCAGCGTGCCGTCGTCGGCGCCCGGCTGGGCGACCGACGACGAGTACGTGACCTACCGCGCCCGCCCGGAGGCCGCGGTCTGGGACCGCCATCAGCACGGCAGCGGATCGCGCCGGCCTCCGGGCGACACACGGGTCGTCCACCTCGAGGCCGTACTGGCCGGACGTGCCCGGGCCCGGGACGACGACCACCAGGTGACGTTCTCCGAACGCGGCAACATCCAGGGCGCCCAGTTCCACGCCCTCGCGGCGATCGTCTACGAGCGTGCCCGTGAACGCGGCCTGGGCCACGAGATCCCCCGTGAGTGGCTGTTGCAGGACATCCGGGACTGAAAGCTCCCCCACGCGCCTTCGGCCGCACACGTGTTTCGCGGCCCCCGGCGGTCGCCGGAACGGGTCACCCGGCCGAGGCCTGGTCCTTCGATTCACCGCGCGGCGGCAACCCGGAAGCGCGGTAAATGCTGTCGAGGACGCCCATGTTCGTCACCGCGTCCCTGGCGGAAGTGAGGACCGGACCGCCGTCGAGGACAGCGGCGGCGAACGCCTCCAGCTGGCTGGCATAACTCGACGGGTTCCGCGGCACACGCTCACGCCGCACCGCGCGCCCTCCCGCGCCGCGCGGCGCGCGGATCGTCAACCGGTGGTAGAGCTGGGGCATCAGGAAATTGGTCACGCTCAGCTCGCCGCTCACGCCGACCGCGCGGGCCCGGATCGACAGCACATGACGCGACCACATGGACGCCCGGACCCGGCCGGTCACCCCGTCCGGGAATTCGAGTTCGGCACTCATCGCACGGTCGATGCGCGGGTCCTTGCGCAGCGTCAGCATCCTGGCCGAAGTCACCGCGGGGTCGCCGCTGCCGAGCAGCCGGACGACGTGCACGGCGTAGCAGCCTGCGTCCATCGTCGCGCCGCCTGCAAGCGCGTAGTCGTACCGGATGTCGCTCAACCGGGGCAGTGGAAAGCACACTTCGGCTTCGACGTGACGCAGTTTCCCCAGTTCGCCGCCCTCCACGATCGCGCGCATCCGTTCGGCGAGCGAGTGGTGGCGGTAGTGGAAGGCCTCCATCACCACCAGGCCGCTGCGCGCGAACGCGGCGTCGGCGGCGTCCGCGACGCGTTCGGCTTCGGCACGGTTGGCGGCGAACGGCTTCTCGCACAGCACGTGCTTGCCGGCCTCGAGGGCTTTCACGGTCCATTCGGCGTGCAGCCCGTTGGGCAGGGGCACGTACACGGCGTCCACCTGCGGGTCGGCAAGCAGTGCGTCGTAGTCGGTGTGCACGACCGGGATGCCGTGCTTTCGGGCGAACGCCTCGGCGCGTTGTCGGTCCCGAGCCGCGACGGCGGTCACGGCGACCCGCGGCAGCAGACGTGCGGGCTTGATCAGCGCACTCGGCGCGATGGCGGCAGCCCCGAGCAGGCCGATCCGAAGGTTGCTGGACACGGGGCCCAGTGTGCCAGCCGTGCCGGTGGATGCAGAAGCGGGAGCGGGCGCCGGAAGAACTCCGGCCACGGGACGACGGGCGACGGCCAACAACCCTCTCCGGCAAGGCCGTCGCGAGCGAGCACAGGTCCGGCCGTCCATTCCCGTCCGTCCGACGTACGAGGTAACGACTCCGCCCCATTTATGAGTATTTGTGCTTCACTGTCCGCATCGCATGTGCCGCTCCTTGTCCGCAGGGACGAGTCACCCGCGATACCCCAGCGCCCTGACCCCGACTGGGGGTTGCCCGTCACCAGCGAAGGGACATGCAGGATGTCGAATCACTTCACCGGTCTCAGCCTCGGCCCGCCGCTCGGAGACCAGCGACTCGACCTCTGCGACCTCTTCGCGTTCCAATCCCTCACCGACCCGGCGAAGACGGTTCTCATCCTCAATGCCAACCCGAACGCCGACGCCCTGCACCCCGATGCCATCTACCGCCTGAACATCGACAGCAATGGGGACTACCTCGCCGAAACGGCGGTCAGCTTCGTCTTCTCTCCCCCGCAGGACGGTCGTCAGACGTTCAGCGTCCACGTCGCCAAGGGAGATGAGGCCCGATCACCCGAAGCCGTCGGCCAGAAGGTGGTGAGCGACGCCGAGGTGTCGTTCGGTACCACGGCGCACCCCGTCTCCTCCGGTGCCTGTACGTTCTTCGCCGGCAGCCGAAGCGACGCCTTCTTCTTCGACTACGACGGGATCAAGAACCTGTTCGACACCAGCGGCGGCAGAAACTTCACCGCCCCCCATCTGGGCGGCAAGTCGCCATGGACGGGCGTGGACTCCAACCTGGAGGCCAACGTGTTCTCGATGGCCCTGGAAGTACCGACGAGCGAGCTCCACGACGACTCCGAGATCCGTGTCTGGGGTCGTTGCAGCGTGCGGGAGAACGGCCGTCTCATCCATGCCGACCGTGCCGGTCACCCTTCGGTCAGCAGTTTCTTCAACACCGACGAGACGAAGCTGGAGTACAACGCCGGCGAGCCGGTGAACGACCGTGAACGCTGGACCGACCAGTTCGTCCACCTCATGGGCCATACCGGCAACTACACGCGCGAGGAGGCGATCGCGGCGATCGACGCCGACCGCATCCTGCCCGACATGCTGGTCTTCGACCCGTCCAAGCCCGCGCAGTACCCCAACGGCCGCGTCTTCACCGACGATGTCATCAACTACCGGCTCTCGTTCCTCTCGAAGGGCGACATCCCGCCCACCGGGCTCGAGCCGCACACCGACCTTCTCAACGAGTTTCCCTACCTCGGCAACCCGCACGCGAAGACGACATAGCGGGGTCGCTCGTACGGCGCCGCCCGGCCGCGGCCGACTCACGTCCGTCCCGGCCGGACGGTGCTCAAGACGGTCGGATCCGGACCCGGTGCAGGACGGCGCCCCTGGCTCGCCGCCGCTCCTCGGCAGCGGCGACGACCACGGCGCGGCCGTACGTGCGCCGTCGGAACCGCTTGGTGATCCCCGACAGCGCTCGCCGAGAAGGGGATGCCGTGCCGAGGCCTCGCGGCAAGCCGTCGCCCACCCGATGCCGACACGACGCCGTTCATGGTGCTGCCGGACGGACAGCAGCCGCGCACCGCGGTCAGGCCCAGATCGACTGGGCCAGTGCGGCCCCGGTGAAGGCGGCGCCGAGGCCCGCCACGATGCTGGCCACGGCGTTCGCCGCGGCGAAGAAGCGGGCGCCCTCCTCGGCGAGCCGCAGCGTCTCGTAGGACAGGGTGGAGTACGTGGTCAGCGCCCCGCACAGACCGGTGCCGACCAGGAGCTGGAGGTTGGACGACATACCGCCGGCGAGGACCGCCCCGGTGATGAATCCGAGGGTCATGGAGCCGACCACGTTGACGGTGAAGGTGCCCCACGGGAAGACGGTGTCGTGCCGCGACTGCACGGCCCGGTCGGTCAGATACCGCATCGGTGCTCCGACAAAGGCGCCCGCGATGACCAAGAGCCAGTTCACGCGGTCTCCTTCCTGTCACGGCTGTAGCGGATGACCTCGCACTCGTCGAGGATCACCAGGCCCTCACCGACCAGTTCGTCCAGCTCGGGCACGAAGGCGCGCACCCGGTCCTCGGAGTCCACGATGACGATCGCGACGGGCAGGTCCTCGCTCATCGACAGCAGCCGCGAGGTGTGGATCAGGGAGCAGGCACCGAATCCTTCGATTCCGCGGAACACGCTGGCGCCGGCGAGACCGGCGGCGTGCGCACGGTGCACGATCTCCGAGAAGAGGGGCTTGTGATGCCAGGTGTCGTTCTCGCCGATGAGAATCGTCATCCGCAGGGCGGTTCCGGTCAGTCTCGTCATGACTGCCTCCACTCGACGACGCGGCGGGTCAGGTTGGCCCCGCTCCACACAGCGGCGAGCGCCGCCAGCATGGTGGCGGCCAGGTAAAGAAGCCCGATGGGAGCGTGACCGCCGTCGACCAGGCGCTGGATGTCCACGGCGTAGGTGGAAAAGGTGGTGAAGCCGCCCAGGACGCCGGTGCCGAAGAAGGGCCTGACCAGCCGGTGAGCCGCCCACACATCAGTGATGATCACCATGAAGACACCGATGACGGCACAGCCGATGACGTTCACCCAGAACGTCGTCCAGGGAAACGCGCCCGGCGCGGTCGGCCACAGCAGAGCCGCTGCGTAGCGGGCGCAGGCGCCGAGGACACCGCCGACCGCCACGGCCGCGATGACCTGCCATTGCCCACGGCGCAGCTCACGCCGCTGCGCGGGCACACGCAGATCGACGTCCGGATCGGTGGGTTCGTTGATCACTCGGGATCGGGCCTCTCCCATACGGGTCTCCTACTCGCACAGCGCCGGGCATGCCCAGGACGCACTCCATTGCAAGCAGGGACCGTTGGCGGCAACATCGCCGCGGTTGGGTACGGCGGGCCCCACCGCCGTGCGGCCCATGGGGCCGCTGCTGTCACCAGCGTAACGTGACGCGCCGGGGTCTCTCGACGGGGCTCCGGATCCCGCGGCCGAGGACCTTGCGCCATACCGGGCGTCCTTTGGAGCGATCGCGTCGGCGCGGGACACTGGTCGTGGGACGTGGATGGTGACGCCGGCCCGCCGCAACCGCGCCCCGCAAGCACTGACGGCCTCTACTCGGACCAGGACCTGGTGACCGGAGGAGGTGCCGATGCCCAAGATCGC
The DNA here is from genome assembly GCF_051553595.1 of Streptomyces sp. HUAS TT11. Taxonomy (NCBI): domain Bacteria; kingdom Bacillati; phylum Actinomycetota; class Actinomycetes; order Kitasatosporales; family Streptomycetaceae; genus Streptomyces; species Streptomyces sp. HUAS TT11. The sequence goes on along the minus strand of NZ_CP196184.1, from coordinate 8,932,806 downwards.
CATCACGGTCGACGCGACCGTCGCAAGCACGATCCGGCGCGACGGGGAGACCGCCGAGCCTTCCGCGGACGTCCAGCCGGAGGCGCACGGAACCGGCGGCTGGCCGGTGGGCCACGGTTGCGTCGTGAACACACTCGGTGACGACGGACGACCACTCGAAGCACTGGTACTGATGTGCGAACCGGCACTCCCCGGTGACGACCTCCAGGCCTGGCCCGTCGCGACACTCCGCCTCTCGACGCCGGGGCGCGACGTGAACGAGGTGCTGTGTGTCGCCGAAGACCCCTGCTTCGGCGACCTCGCGGATACCGGCGACCTCCCCCGCTGGCACGCGGAACCCGACGTATGGGCCGAGGCGCTCGCCCGCCTCACTCCCGGCCGCACCTACCAGGTCGCCGGATGCGGGCCGGCCCGGGAAACCGAAGAACTGCTCTCCGCGGCCCGCCACTGCTATCTGCGGCTCACCGGCTGCCTCGAATGAGAGCCCTCCGGGTGTCCGGTGTGTCCCCGCCGTGAACCGGTTTGCTCACGATCGGCCCCGGGTGCGCACACCGACGGTCCCCGAAGCGACCACGTCGGACGCGATCATAGGATCGGCGCATGAACGCCGATCTCCTCGAGCCGTCCCGTGTGGACGCCGCAGCGCGCGCCTGGGGCGCCGCACTGCTCCACATCGCCGGCGCCGACCCCCGCATGCGCCAGGAGGCCGGCCGGGACGAGACATGGATGGTGGTCACGGGCAGCCCCGCGCCCTCCGTCAACGGAGTCTTCTGCCTCGCCCGCGTCCCCGCGCCTGACCAGGTCGAACTGCTCGCCGACCGGGCGGCGAGCACGGCGGCGCAGTACGCGGGACCTGTGTCGTGGTCGGTCCAGGTACGGTCCCGGCCCGCAGAGGCGATCGTGCGGACGGCGGCCACGCACGGCCTCACGGCGCAGTCCTGGGAGCCCTTCATGGTGCGCGACCTCGAGGCCGCACCGGACGGCGCGCCCTCCGACTCGCCGCTGCGGATGCGAGCCGTCGACGGAGCGGAAGCCGACCTCTACGCCACCACGCTGGGCGCAGGCTTCCAGGCGCCCAAGGAGATCTTCACCCCGCTGTTCACGGCGGCCGTGCTGGACGCCCCCGGCATCACCGCCTACCTCGGCGAGGTCGACGGCATCCCTGTGGCCACGGGGATGGGCATCCTCGTCGACGGCCATATCGGCGTCTTCAACATCTCGACCGTGGCGGCGCACCGCAAGCGGGGGTACGGGGCCCTGATGACCGAGCACGTCGTGCGCCAGGGCCACCACGGGGGCGCGCGCACCGCCTACCTGCGCGCCAGCGACATGGCCGTGTCCATGTACGCATCGCTCGGCTTCACCGTCGCCGAACACTGGACCTACCTCACCGCGCCCTGACCGACGGGCGCCGGAGCACGGTGGCTCGGCCCGGGGCCTCACCACCGTCGCTGATCCAGCGTCCCCTCCTCGCCCAATTCCTGTAGCTCCACGAGGAGATGAAGGGCTCTGTTCGGTCCGCGTCCAGTGGACCTTCGGCCCGCCGGAACACCCCACCACGAACCCACTGGTCCCCTGGGCATCTGCTCCGGCGTTTCGGCCACACCCGCGTGCGGCAACTCCCCCGCGAATCCTGGGTCCATGCCGCCTGCACGGGCCCCATTTCGCTTGCCCATGCGGATTTCACGCCGACCGAAATACGTGTGTTCGAGTTGCAGGCCGGTTTCGTTGACCTCGATGTCGCCGCAGCGCGTCCTCGACATCGATCCGGAGGAGCCCCATTGGCCTCGACAGAAACCGCACATGACCAGGCCGGCCGTGTCCCCCCACCACCGCCCGCCGAGATCACGTACACCGGTGAGTACTCCATCAACCCACTGGGTGAGGCATCGTTCGGCAAACTGTGCGCGCAGATCCCGACCGTGCTGCGCCGCATCGTGCGTTTGGCCTGGCGCATCGACCGCACGGCCGTCGCCCTGTTGCTGGCCTGCCCCGTACTCACCGGTGTCGCCGCCGCCGTCCTCCTGGCTGCGACCGCCCGGGCCATGCACCCCCTCCTCACGGACGGAACGGTCACCGACCGATTGCACCAGGCTGCCCCCGCGCTCGTGGTCGTCGGGATCGCCGCGGGCCTCGCCCGCGTCACAGGCACCGTCGCCACCTATGCCGAACGACGCATCACGCCGCGACTGACGACCGAGACGGACACGGCCCTGGTCGAGGCGGTCTGCCGTGTCGAGGCCTCCGCACACACCGTCGACGGCTTCTCCGATCGCCAGGAAGCCGCGGAGATGGGCGTGATCCGCACCCATGTCATGGTCACCGACGCTCAGCGTTTCCTGTCCGCCCTCGTGAAGATGGTCACCGCCTCAGCGGCGATCTCCGTGCTCAACCCGCTGCTGCTTCCCCTGCTGCTGCTCGCCGTGCTCCCTGCCGGTGTCGGCGCGGTCCTGACCGCGCGGGTGGACTACGAGATCCACTACGCCAACGTGGCCGACCGCAACGTACGCGGCATGATGCGCTGGTGGTCCACGACCCCCAAGTACGGCGACGAGGTCCGTGCGAACTCGATGACGGACTACCTCGTCTTCTGGTACCGGTCGCTGTCCGAGCGCTGCGACACCCGCACGCTGGCCGCCGCTCCCCGCACCCTGCGCATCGGCCTGCTGTCCTCGCTGGCCGCCGGAGTGTTCCTCGTCGCCACCTGGGGCGCGCTGGCGTGGCTGGCGGTGACGGGCAGGATCGCACTCGCTCTCGCCGCGACCGCCGTCGTCGCCGTGCAGACGACACTCGCCGCCCTCTCCCAAGTGATCGTCAACGGCGCTGCGCTCTTCCACACCAGCCTCTACCTCACCGACATGCAGGCCTTCCTCGACGACGCATCCGCACGCGCCCCCAGGCGCGGCCCACTCCAAGTCGACACGCCGGTGGCCGAGATCCGCCTGGAGGAGGCCGTCTACCAGTACCCGGGCAAGGACAAACCTGCCGTCGCCGGCGTCTCGCTCACGCTGCGCCGCGGTGACATCCTCGCGGTCGTCGGCGCCAACGGCTCCGGCAAGTCCACGCTCACGCGCCTGATCACCGGGATCTACCTGGCCGACAAGGGCCGTGTCACATGGAACGGCATGGACCTCGCCGAGGTCGACCCTGAGTCCGTCTGGCGACAGACCGGGCTCGTCCCGCAGATCTTCGCGCAGTGGCCGCTGCGTGTGCGGGAGAACATCACCCTGGGACAACCCCGCACCCACCACGACGACCCCGTCTGGGAAGCCGTCGACGCGGTCGGCCTGCGCGAGGCGATCCAGGATCTCCCCACCGGCCTCGACACCCTCCTCGCCCGTGAAATCTTCGGCGGTGCCGAACTCTCCGGCGGGCAGTGGCAGCGCATCGCCTGTTCCCGTGCCCTGTATCGGCGTCCGGCCCTGCTCATCCTCGACGAGCCCACCTCGCAGATGGACCCGCGCGGAGAGCACCGGGTCTTCGAGCGGATCAAGGCGATCGCCGCCGACCGCATCACCATCGTTGTCACACACCGCCTGGAGAACACCAAACTCGCGGACCACATCGTCGTCCTCGAACACGGCCGCATCACCGAACAAGGCCGCTACGACGACCTCGTCCACGCCGGAGGCCTCTTCGCCGAACTCCTCGCCCTGTCCAGCGACCGCTGACCCTCACCGCGGCGCCCCGGTACCGGCGGCGGAGCGGTCACCGCCGAAATCCTCGACGGAACAGGCGACTTCCCGAAAGACACGCCGATAGCGAAGGCGGGCCCGGAATCGTCCCGTCGCCCCGTGCAAGCTTCTACAAAAATGTAGAATCAAGGGAGTCCGGGCTGCGCATGCGGCACGGACTCCCGTTCGAGACCTGGAGCGTTCATGGCCCTGTGGGACCGCATCAAGGAATCCGCTGCCACCATGCAGACCCAACTGGTGGCGAAGAAGAACGATCTGAAGAGTGGCGCCTTCCGCGACGCTTCCATGGCGATGTGCGCGCTCGTCGCGGCCGCGGACGGCACCATCGACCCGTCGGAGCGGCAGCGCGTCGCCCAACTCATCGCCACGAACGAGGTGCTGCAGAACTTCCCCGCCGACGACCTGCGCCGTCGCTTCGAGGACAACCTCGCCAAACTCACCGCCGACTTCGCCTTCGGCAAGGTCAGTGTGCTGCAGGAGATCGCCAAGGCGAAGAAGAAGCCCGCCGAGGCCCGCGCCGTCATCCAGATCGGCATCGTCATCGGCGGCGCCGACGGCGACTTCGACAAGGACGAGCAGGCCATCGTCCGGGAGGCGTGCTTCACCCTCGACCTCCCGCCGCACGAGTTCGACCTGTAATCGCGACGCATCCTCGACACGAGCCGTGCCGCCTCGAGCGGCACGGCTCGCCCGCTACCAGGGCGTGGCCGTCTTGAGCACGAGGAACAGGGTGACGGCGGAGTTCGCCGACGACAGCGCGGACACCATGGTGCCCGCCGCGGCGGTCCACACAGCCAGGCCCACCGCGGTGAAGGCCGGCGGCCAGGCACGCACGGCGGGAGGCGGCCCGAGCAGCGCGGCCACCCGGCGCGGGACGGGGCCGCCCGAGGCCACTGCGGCAAGTGTCGCCGCAGGGGCACCCCGCGAGACCAGCGCCGCCTTGCCGATCGTCTGCGCCATCACCCGACGACTTCCCAGCCGGGCCGCCGCCTCCTCGTCCGCCCACCGTTCAACGGTGTAGGACACCGCCGTGCACAGGGGCCGAAGAAACCAGTTCGCCTGCGCCGCCAGCCGCACCACCAGCAGGAACCGGTGATGGTGGCCGGCCAGATGCACTCGCTCGTGGGCGAAAAGAGCTCGCCGCTGCTGCCCGCTCAAGGAGGCGAGCATGGCCGTGGACACCACGACCCGGCCCCGCCGGCCCCCGGGCAGCGCATACGCATAGGGCACCTCGTCCGGCAGCACCGCCACCGACCTCCTCGGCAGCCCGGCAAGCGCCTCTTCGGCCCGCCGCCGGACCCGGTGGTGACGCCACAGCACGCGCGAACAGGCGGCCATCACAGCGAGTAGGGCGGGAATGGCGGCCGTTCCCGCGACTTCGTCATAGGGGACGGCATCACGGACCTCCTCGTCCGACCAGCCGTCCGGCAGCGGGTTGCCCGGCAGTTGCGCGGTGCCCACCACCATCAACAGCGCGAGGCACACCGTGCTGCACAGGGCCAGGACCCCCGCCGCCACCGACAGCAGCCATGTCGCGGTCCGCGGGTGCAGATGCTGCTCGGCCAGCCGCGCCACCGGCCAGGCCGTCAACGGCAGCACCAGCGGCAGGAAGACGAACACCCCCATGAGGCTTCAGTCTTCTCCTTCCGGGCCGAGCGGGCCCAGCAACTGCCGCAGGAGACGCTCGTCATCGGGCTCCAGAGAGGTCACGAAGCGGGCCAGCACGGCCTCCCGGTCGCTCTCGCCGTCGAGCAGCTTGCGCATCTTGCGTGCGGCGAGCCCGGCCTGGTCCGAGACCGGCGTCCATACGAAGGACCGCCCGACCCGCTCCCGGGTCACCGCCCCCTTGTCCAGCAATCGCGTCAGGATGGTGACCACGGTCGTGTAGGCGAGGTCTCCGCCGAGACGCTCCTGTACCCAGCCTGCCGGCGCGGGGCCGCGCGCCTCGCGCAGGGCCGACAGGACCAGCCCTTCCAGCTCACCCTGCCCTCGCCGCCGGGGACGCTGTCGCCGGTCGCTCACGTCCTCTCCCTTCCGCCAGTCACCACGTCACAAGCGCTAAATCGTAAGCCCCGCAGCGCACCTTCCGCCGAGCAGCAGCAACCGACCACACGTCATCCGGTCGCACGGGCGAGCCGGGTGCGGTGTCAGTCCCGAGCGGGCCGGTCGTCGCGCCGCAGGACGGTGCCTTCGACGACCTGTCCGGCGTCCGGTCCCGCAGCGGAGTCCTGCTCCTTCAGCGCCCTGGCCTCGCTCTTGAAGATCCGTGTGGCCTTGCCCGCGGAACGCGTCAACTCGGGCAGCTTCTTCACCCCGAGCACGACGACCACCACGAGGAGCACAAGCGCCAGCTCACTCAGGCCGAACATCAGATCAACTCCCTCTCCGCGAACGACGACCGGCCGGCACATCGGCGCGGGCCACTGTCTACTACATTACTGTAGAAGTCTCGCGCAGAGCGCGATCTCTCAACAAGCCCGCCTTCCGGCCCGGATGGCCGGGAACAGTGTGCTGCACGGAGGAACACAGCGGGATGACGGACGGCGCTCCGACCATGCGGCCGACCCCGTTACGGGCCACGGCACAATGGTGCCGCGCGGTCACCGAGGCACGGTGGTTCGCCGTCACCGTCTTCTGCCTGATCCTCGCCAACGCCGCACTGCTCGGCATGGAGACGTACGCCGGATTGGCCACGGTCTGGCGCGGCCGGCTGGGCCTGGCCGAGCACATCTGCGTGGCCGGTTTCACCGCGGAGATCCTGTTGCGTCTGGGCGCACACGCGGACCGCCCCCGCGACTTCTTCCGCGACCCGTGGAACCTCTTCGACCTCGCCGTCGTACTGAGCACCTTCCTGCCCGTCGTCCGCGAGAACACCACGGTCCTACGGCTGCTGCGCCTGGCACGTGTGCTGCGCACGGCCCGGTTCCTGCCCCAGCTGCGCATCGTCCTCGTCGCCGTCGGCCGCAGCCTGCCCGGCACCGTCAGCTTCCTCCTCGTCGGCGCCCTGCTGCTGTATCTCTACGCGATGGTCGGCTGGGTCCTCTTCGCTCACCACGACCCGGAGCACTACGGCTCCGTCGGCCGCGCAGTCCTCACCCTGTTCCTGCTCATGACTCTCGACGGCATCACCGACGCCGTGCACGCGGGCCTCGAGGTCTCTCGCTGGAGCCTCCTCTACTACGCCTCCTACGTCCTGCTTGCTTCCTTCGTCCTCGTCAACGTCCTCATCGGAGTCGTACTGACCTCCCTCGAGGAAGCCCGCCACATGGAACAGGACCCCTCGCCGCCGGCGCCTCGACCGGCATCCGTCCCGGTCGCGCAGCAGGCGCTGCTCGAGCGCGTCATCATCGCCCGTCGCGCCCTGGACGACCTCGAACGCGAGCTCGCCGGCGCGTCGCCCACCTCGTCCGACACGGAACGGGCCGTCCCGTCCTCCGGCGGGCACACGTAGCCCCCGGGGGCAGATCCGCGGCAACCGGGACTCGGGCCGCGTGAGATAGATCACTTGAATGTCGACGGCCATGGTCTTCCGGTAGCCCGAGCCGCGTTGATCGATCGGCAGCAGCGGAAGCCGACCGAACCAAGGTGACGACGAGGATGCGGCCCCTCTCCGGCTCCCTCGCCCACAGGCCGCGGAGCCCGCTGCCGGCCGACCGTCCGCAAGTGGGCACCTTCGGCCGTATCCGAGGCAGCCGTTAAGGTGGCATCAAGATTTTCCAAAGAGACGGTCAAGGACATCCGCTCGGACAGGAGGGGCAACCGTGGGCACCACGCGAATGAGCAGTACGCCGTTGCCGGGGATCGGCGTGCGCTACGACCTCACCACGCGAGAACAGCGTCGCCTGTCGGTGGTGGCCCACCGCGACGGTTCACGAACGCTGAGTGCCTACCAGGATGACGATCCGGACGCGTGTGCTTTGTCGGTACGACTGACCTCCGGGGAGGCGGAGACGCTCATCGACGCGATGATGCCCCAGCATCACAGCTCGAGTCTGCTGTCGACCACCGAGCTCGGACTGGTCGCCGAGCGGATCGAGTTGGCGGCGACGTCGTACTGGAACGGGCGGGTGCTGGGCGAGACGCGGATGCGCACGGAGACCGGCGTGTCGATCGTGGCCGTGCTGCGCCGCGCCGAGGCGATCCCCTCTCCCGGACCGGACTTCCGGCTGGCCGGCGGTGACACGCTCATCGTGATCGGCACGCGCGAAGGTGTGGATGCCTCGGCCGCGATTCTCGGACGGGACTGATCGCGGTGCACTCCTCTGCGGTGTTCCTGACGGAGTTCGGCGCGATCATCCTCGGTCTCGGCCTGCTGGGCCGATTCGCCGCGCGCTTCCGGTTCTCGCCGATCCCCCTGTATCTACTGGCCGGTCTGGCTTTCGGTGAGGGCGGGCTGCTCCCACTGAACACGAGCGAGGAGTTCGTGGCGACCGGCGCCGAGATCGGCGTGATCCTGCTGTTGCTGATGCTGGGCCTGGAGTACACGGCCAGCGATCTGGTCTCCAACCTCAAGACCCAGTACCCGGCCGGGCTGGTCGACATGGCGTTCAACGCGGTGCCCGGCGCCGCGATGGCACTGCTGCTGGGCTGGGGCCCGGTCGCGGCGGTCGTCCTGGCCGGTGTCACCTGGGTCTCCTCGTCCGGCGTCATCGCCAAGGTGCTCGGCGATCTCGGGCGGCTCGGCAACCGTGAGACCCCGGTGATCCTGAGCATCCTCGTGCTGGAAGACCTGTCCATGGCGGTCTATCTGCCGATCATCACCGCGCTGCTGGCCGGGACCGGTTTCGCCGCGGGTGGCATCACGCTGGCCATCGCGCTCGGCGTCGCAGGGTTGGTGCTGCTGCTGGCGGTGCGCTACGGGCGGCACATCTCCCGGTTCGTCTCCAACGAGGACCCCGAGAAGCTGCTGCTGGTGGTGCTGGGTCTGACCCTCCTGGTCGCGGGCGTGGCCCAGCAGCTCCAGGTCTCTGCCGCCGTCGGCGCGTTCCTTGTCGGTATCGCCCTGTCCGGCGAGGTCGCCGAGGGCGCGCACAATCTGCTCGCGCCGCTGCGGGACCTGTTCGCCGCGGTGTTCTTCGTCTTCTTCGGACTGCACACCGATCCGTCCAGCATTCCACCGGTGCTGCTGCCCGCACTCGTCCTGGCCGCCGTCACCGCACTCACGAAGATCGCCACCGGGTACTGGGCCGCGAAGCGAGCCGGAATCTCCGCCAAGGGCCGCTGGCGTGCGGGCGGGACCCTGGTGGCACGCGGCGAATTCTCCATCGTCATCGCGGGACTTGCGGTCACCGCGGGGATCGAGCCCTCGCTCGGCCCACTGGCCACGGCGTACGTGCTCATCCTGGTGATCCTCGGCCCGCTCGCCGCCCGCTACACGGAACCGGTGGCCCTGCGTCTGACGGCCCGGCTCGGCCGGTCGGCACCGAGGGACAGGACACCGGCCGAAGTCCCGGAAGCACGCGGCGAGGAGCTGCGGGAATCGGTGGGCGGGCAGGACACGGTCGGCAGGCGCTGAGCCTGGACGGCGCCGCAGGGCGGGCACAGCCGACGGGATCGAGGCCGCTCACAGGATTGCGTCCAAGGACCCGCCGAGGCGGCGCACGGGGCCGTGGTCTGCGTGGTGTTCGAGTCGGTGGGGTTGCGCTGCCGGTCGAGGAGTGAATGCACCCCCACGAGCGCGCCAACGCGACTCGGCCGGAGTGGCAGTGGTGCACCTTCACGAGCGCGTCAGCGCGCCTTGTCGGAGTGACAGTGGTGCCCTGCCGCGATCACTCGGCCCGTGTCCCGCACACGGTGGGCTTCGTCGGCAAGGACGGGGACCGGCCGCGCCCCGGTCAGGGGCACGGCCGGGGCGATGCGGACCGTTGAGGGCCGCTCCGCACGCGCACGGCGGGTCGAGAAATCTGTGTACCACTCAGCTGTTCTTGGGCGTCCAGCTACTCGCATGTCGGATTCCGGACGCCTTACCGCAAGATCGCGCCACCAGTGTCTCGATTGCCACCGGATCTGGAGGAATCGAGAATGTCCGCACTGTCCCGTAGAAAATTCCTGGGCACCGCCGCCACCGTCACCGGTGCGGCCGCCATGGGTGCCGCGATGCCCGGCGTCGCGGCCGCGAGCCCCGAGCACGGCCACGAGCACGGTCACCACGGCCACAAGCACGGTGACATCCGCGACATCAAGCACATCGTCGTGATCATGCAGGAGAACCGCAGCTTCGACCACTACTTCGGCGCGCTCAAGGGTGTACGCGGCTTCGGCGACCACGCGACGATCCAGCTGCCCGGCGGCAAGTCCGTCTGGGAGCAGCCGAAGACCTTGACCGAGGGTTCCGAGACCCAGTACCCGTGGCGACTGAGCGGCGCGAAGACCTGGGACGGCGCCACACCGCCCAGCCCTGAGATGGGTGCGGCCAACTACGGTGGCACCAGCCACGGTTGGACCGACCAGCACGGCGCCTGGTACGGCGGCCTGATGAACGGCTGGTACTACGCCAAGGGCGGCCCGACCACGCTCGGCTACCTGGACCGCAAGGACCTTCCGTTCCACTACGCCCTCGCCGACGCCTACACGGTGGGTGACGCGTACCACTGCTCCGTGCTCAGTGCGACGGGCCCGAACCGCACCTACCTGTGGAGCGGCACGATCAACGCCGCCAAGAAGCACGGCACCTTCACGGCCAACGACGGCGGCGACGAGCGCGGCAAGTTCCTGCCCTGGGAGTCCTACGCCGAGACGCTTCAGCAGGCGGGCGTCAGCTGGCGGGTCTACCAGTGCGCCGACGACTACGGCGACAACGGCCTGGAGTACTTCAACACCTTCGCCAAGCTGGACCCGACCCAGGGCGGCACGGCCGCTCCGGGCAACGTCTACTACGACAACGGTGTCAAGAACGTCCCCGAGCCGGCCACCGGCCTCGCGGGCAACGCCGACAACATCAACGCCGCGATCCGCGAGGACGTGGTGAACGGCACGCTGCCGCAGGTCAGCTGGGTCGTCAACAACCAGTTCTTCTCGGAACACCCGGTCACCTCCCCGAGCAACGGCGCGTACTTCCTCCGCGGTGTCCTCGAGGCGCTGAACGCGGACCCGGAGGTTTTCAACTCGACCCTGGTAGTCATCAACTACGACGAGAACGACGGCCAGTTCGACCACGTTCCGCCGCCGCTGCCGGCGCCGGGCGAGGAGGACGAGTTCGTCGCCGGCACCATGAGCCAGTACGGAGTGAAGGAGCCGCTGCCGGTCGGTCTCGGCTTCCGCGTGCCGCTGGTGCTCATCTCGCCCTGGACGCGTGGCGGTTGGGTCACCTCCGAGGTCTCCGACCACACCTCGGTCATCCAGTTCATGGAGAAGTGGACCACCGCGATCGGCAAGCCGGCCGTCAGCCCCAACATCAGCAAGTGGCGCCGCAAGGTCTGCGGTGACCTCACCGGGGCCTTCGACTTCACCTCACCGGTCTACGGGCTGCCCCACCTGCCCGACACCGGGGACCTGATCCCCGAAACCCGCTACACCCCGCTGCCGGGCGACAACACGATGCCCACGCAGGAGAAGGGCAGCAAGCCGGCCCGTCCGCTGCCGTACCAGCCGAACGCCAACCTGACCGGGTTCGCCCACGGCACGGCGGAGCTGGCGTTCTCCAACGAGGCCCGGTTCGTCACCAAGGCGAGCCACTTCGCCGTCTACAACAACCTGGGCGGCCTCCCGACGCTGGCCGAGTACCCGGCCAAGTTCCCGGGTCAGTACACCGTCGAGGCCAAGGGCACGGTCAACGGAGTCGGCCCCGTGGGCTCCTCCGAGAGCGACACCGCGTACGACCTCACCGTCACGGGCCCGAACCGGTTCCTGCGCCGCTTCATCGGTGACGCAGGCACCGCCGGCAAGGACCTCGTCGTCGAGGCGAGCTACTACGACGGCCGGTCGACTGCGCACCCGAAGCTGAAGCTGGCGCTGCGGAACAACGGCCACAAGCCGGTGACGTTCACCATCACCCACAACCGCTACGTCTCCGGCGCCCCGAAGAAGGTGCGGGTGGCCTCCCACAGCAGTGAGGCGTGGGCCGTCGATGCGCTGGAGATCAGCAACGGCTGGTACGACGTGACCGTCACGGCCGACTGCGACCACGGCTGGTCCCAGCGGTTCACCGGTCACCTGGAGACGGGCAAGGCCAGCATCACCGGCTGACCCGGCCCCCCTGCGAGCACCATGCCTTCCCGCCTGTTCCCGTGACGGCGGCCGTCCCACCGCCCCGGACCACGAGCAGATCGTGGCCGGGGCGGTGACGCCCGCCGATAGTCCGCGAACGACTCACGCGCCTTGAACGACCCGCCGTCGCCCGTGGCCGGAGCGGCCGATCAGAGCCCACGCCGCCGCCGATCTTCCCCTTGACCTCGCTGTGTAGGGTGAGCCCAGGTCAGGGGAGCGAGCGTCGGGGGCTGTGCGGACATGGACGTGATCGTGGTCGGCCTGGGGGCCATGGGCAGCGCCACGGTCCATCAGCTCGCGCGCCGTGGTGTCGAGGTGCTGGGTATCGACCGCCACAGCCCGCCGCACACGTTCGGCTCCAGCCACGGCGAGACGCGGATCACCCGCCGGTTGACTCTGGAGGGCGCGGAGTATGCGCCCCTGGCGGTGCGCTCCCACGAGTGGTGGCGGCGGATCGAGGCGGAGACCGGAGTCTCGGTGCTCACCGAGTGCGGCGTTCTGAGCCTGTCCGACCTTGCCGTCGACCCCGGCGCCTTCGCCGTCCACGAAAGGGCCGCGGCGGCCTTCGGCATCGAGTACGAACTGCTGGACGCGGCCGCGTTGCGAGACCGGTTCCCGCAGTTCCGTGTGGACGCAGGTCGCGTGGGTCTGCTGGAGCCCGGTGGCGGTTTCGTCCGGCCCGAAGCGGCGATCAACGCCCAATTGGAGCTGGCGGAGCGGTACGGCGCGCAGCTTCATCGCGGGGAGCGGGTCCTCGGGGTCGAGGCCACGGCGTCGGCCGTCACCGTCCGCACCGACGCGGCCACGTACACCGCCGACCAGGTCGTGCTGTGCGCGGGTGGCTGGCTGGCGGGCCTGCTCGACGATCCCGGCCTCGCCCGGCTCTTCGGTGTCTACCGCCAGGTCCTGCACTGGTTCGAGCTCGAGGGCTCCGGGCAGGACTTCGCCCCCGAGCGACTTCCCACCTATATCTGGGAAGGGGTGAGCCGCCCGGAGGAGTACTTCTACGGGTTCCCGTCCGTCGACGGCGCGACGCTCAAGGTGGCCACCGGGCAGCTCGATCACCGCACGCCGAGCCCGGACCAGCTCGATCGCCTCGTCGCTCCCGGGGAGGCGGCCGCCTTCCACCGGACCATGATCAACGGTCGGCTGCCGCAGGTGTCCGCTCGCGCCGCACGCTCGGAAGTGTGCATGTACACCGTCACACCGGACGAGGCCTTTGTCATCGACCGTCTGCCGGGCCGGGAGCGGGTACTGATCGCCTCCCCCTGCTCGGGCCACGGCTTCAAGCACTCCGCGGCGATCGGCGAGGCGCTGGCCGAATCGGTCACGGACGGCACCTCCACCATCGACCTCACGCCTTTCGCGCTCAGCCGCTTCGCCAGGTAGTCAGGCGGACCGCACGCCTTTCGCGCTCAGCCGCTTCGCGAGCCAGTCGGGCAGATCGCCCGGGAGCGCCGGCACGGGTGAGGTCCGATCGCGGAACTGGACCGCTCCCCCGCTGCGAGTAGCGGCAGGGGCGTTCCGGCGCGCGCCGAAGGCTTGTACGCGCGCCACCGGCGGAACCTCAGGGCGTCCGGGCTCCACCGCTCATCGGCTCAAGAAGCACGGTGGCCCCGGTCTGCCCGACCACATCCGCCCGTCATCCACACCAGGCCGGCTCTCCCACCACGCGGGGCGTTGCGCCCTGCGCCCTGAATGTGACGCAGCCGTCCCCCGGCTCGCTTGCTCCGGGCAACGATCCCCGCCTATCGTCTGGGTGGACAGAACGTTCTATCTACTGGAGTTCCGATGACTGGCACCTCACCCGCCCGCACTGTCGTGCTGATCCACGGGCTCTGGATGACCCCGCGCAGCTGGGAGGGATGGACCGAGCGCTACCGGTCGCAGGGACACCGGGTCATCGCCCCCGCCTGGCCCGGGCTCGACGGCGAGGTCGAGGAGATCCGGCGCGACCCCTCCCGTATCGCCGGGGTGGGCCTGCGCGAAGTGATCGCCCGCTACGAGGAGGTCGTCCGCAGCCTGGACGAGGCACCCGTCATCATCGGGCACTCCTTCGGCGGGGCCGTCACGCAGATCCTGCTGGACCGCGGCCTCGGAAGTGCCGGCGTGGCCATCGACTCGGCACCTGTCAAAGGGGTCCTTCCGCTGCCCTACTCCACGCTGAAATCGGCCTGGCCGGTCCTGGGCAACCCCGCCAACAAGAACAAGGCCATCGCCCTGACGCCGCGGCAGTTCCACTACGGCTTCACCAACACCCTCAGCGAGGAGGAGTCCGCCGTCGTCAACGAGCGCTACCAGGTGCCGGGATCGGCCCGTGTGCTCTTCCAAGGGGCATTCGCCAATTTCAACCCCCGTGCCGTCACGAAGATCGACGCCCGCAACCCGCGGCGTGCTCCCCTGCTGCTGATCGCCGGTGAGAAGGACCACATCGTGCCACCGAAGGTCAACAAGGCCAACTGGCGCCTCTACCGGAAGTCTCCGGCCGTCACCGAGTACCACGAGTTCCCCGGCCGCTCGCACTTCATCATCGGCCAGGACGGATGGGAAGAAGTCGCCGACTACGCCCTCGACTGGGCGACTCGCCACAGCCGCAGCTGACACACCGCTGTCCGCGCTGCCGCCCTCGAACTGCGCGGGTCGGTTCCCCTCCCCTGGCCGAGGCCGCCCCCCCACTCTCGACGGACAGCACCAGCAGTCCGTCGCCCAACGATCCAAGGAGAATCCCGGTGTTCAACCGCCCGGTCCGACGTGCCGTCCTCGGCGCAACCGGCCTCGCTCTCGCCGTAGGCCTCGCCACGACCGCCTCAGCCGACCCGACGCACCACGCCGGTCACCACGCCGGCCATCACACCGCGGCCAAGCCGACCGTCGTCCTCGTGCACGGCGCCTGGGCCGACTCGGCCGGATGGAGTGGTGTCGTCAAGCGCCTTCAGGCCGACGGCTATCCGGTCACCGCCCCGGCCAACCCACTGCGCGGCCTCAGCAGCGACTCCGCCTACCTCGCCGACTACCTCAAGACGATCCACGGTCCGATCATCCTGGTCGGCCACTCCTACGGAGGCGCGGTCATCACCAACGCCGCCACCGGCAACCCGAACGTCAAAGCACTCGTCTACATCGCCGCCTTCGCACCCGACAAGGGCGAAAGCGCCGCGGCTCTCAGCGTGAAGTTCCCGGGCAGCCACCTCAGCGACGACCCCGACGCGCCCGTCCCCACGGCCCTCAACGCCGTTCCCTTCACCCAGCCCGACGGCAGTACGGGCACCGACCTGTACCTCAAGCCCGACAAATTCCGCGACGTCTTCCTCAGCAACCGGCTCAGCAAGGCCGAAGCCGCGGAGCTCGCCGCCACCCAGCGCCCCGCCGGCGCAGAAGGCCTCGGCGAGCCCTCCGGCACGCCTGCCTGGAAGACCATTCCCTCGTGGTACCTCGTCGCCCGCGCCGACCATGCCATCCCTGCCGCCGCCGAACGGTTCATGGCATCGCGCGCGCACGCCCACACCACCGAGGTCGACGCCCCCCACGCCGTCCAGCTGACCAACCCGGGCACCGTGACGAAGCTCGTGGAGCGCGCCGCGACCGCCGAGTAACACTGCTCCGCCCACCGGCCTCCGCCCGACTGCTCGACGGGGCGGGGGCCGGACGCGTGATGCCGGGCGGACCTCACACACCGGGCGGGAAGCGCCGGTGGTCAGCCCGCGGCCGCGAGTGAGGCGACGCCGTGCACCAGGGTGTCGCTCGCCTTCTGCGGATCGCTCAGATAGCCGGCCACCATGGCGCCGTCCCGCAGGGCCACCATGACGTCGGCCGACCGCACGGCGTCGGCCGCGCCGGTCTGCGCGAAGGCGTCCTGCAGCACTTGATGGAACCAGGAGCGGTGCGTCAGCACGGCCTGATGGATGGCGCTGTCCTGGTCCGGGTATTCGGCGGCGGCGTTGATGAACGGACAACCGCGGAAGCCCGCACCGCACAGTTCCTCCCCGACACCCCGGGCGACTGCCTGCAGGAAGACCGCCGGGTCATCGATCTCCTTCTGGGCGGCGGCGATGCGGGCACGGATCTGCTGATCGGTTGCTTCGAGGTAGGCCCGGACGAGATCGTCCTTGCCGTCGAAGTGCCGGTAGAAGGTCCCCCGGGCGACATCCGCTTCCGCCATGACCCGGTCGACACCGACGGCCCGGATGCCCTCGGTGTAGAAGAGCCGGCTCGCCGTGCTCAACAGCCGCTCACGCGCTTCCGAACGGCGACCCGATGCAGACATTGACTTCGACACGTACCCATTATATAGAACGTTCCTTCTACGCAAATCCGGCAGTACGTGTGCGCATCAAGGCCGACGGAACGGCGACTTCGGTCATGTGCCCGGCCAGTACAGGCGGCACCTACATGGTCGCCGTCAGTCACCCTTTCCAATGCCTTCCGACATCAACAGGCCCGATCACCGCGCAACGCCGTCGTGCCCCTCAACCCCGCACGCCTCAGCACCGGCACCGCCTCCAGGACCAGCACGGCCAGATCGTCGCCCAAGGGCTCGGTGCTGAAGTCGTGGGCGGCTTGCCGGACTCGTTCCGCCACCGCCTTCGCACCCAGCCCCATGCATCCTCGCAGCACCTCCGCCAGACCGTCGTTGTCGTCCAACTGCCGCGATCCCCTGCGCCGTTCGGTCACTCCGTCGGTGACGCACAGCAGTGTCTCGCCCGGCGCGAAGGTGAAGGTGTTGGCGCGGAACTCCGCGTGCTCATCGACGCCGAGCAGCATCTGCGGGTTCGTCGCCGGTGTGACCGAGCCGTCGATCGCCAGCCGCAGCGGAGGCGGGTGCCCGGCGCTCGCTATCGTGCACCGTGCGCCACCTGCGGCCAGATCGGGTTCCAACTCCCCGTACAGGAGGCTCAGGAACCGCGATCCCTCCCGCTCGCCGCGGTACGTCACGGCTTCGGCCGCCTCCTCGGCCATGGCGAGGTTCAACCGGTTCAGCAAGGACTCGATGCCGTGACCCTCGCGCGCAAGCAGCCGTACGAGGTGCCGTGCCAGGCCGGTGACCGACATCGCTTCAAGGTCGTGGCCGCACACGTCGCCGAGCAGGAAACACCACCGCCGCTCTCCCAGCGGGAACAGGTCGTAGAAGTCCCCGCCCACGGTCTGCCCCTCTCCCCAGGGCTCGTAGACGATCGCCGTGTCCACGCCCGGAATCGGGGCCAGGCACGTGGGAAGCTGCCCACGCTGGAGCGTCCGGCTGATGCTGGCCTGTCGGGTGTAGTGGCGCGCCGTGACGACCGCCTGGGCTACGCGTCGGGCCACGTCCTCGACGAGCCGCACGACGGCGTCGGTCATCCGGGTCAGACCTGCCCGGCCGATCAGCAGTGCACCCTGGCACCGCCCACCCACCACCAGTGGGAACGCCAAGGCCGAACCGGCGGCGCTCTCGGCGCCCAGACAGTCGGGCCAGGGCCACGGAACACAGGTGGTGCTCAGCCTGACGGGCGGTCGCTCCTTCTCCAGCGACAGGCGCAGTTCACGGATCCGGCGTTCGTCCACGTGCCACACGTGGGAGATCCGCATGTCGTCGTTCTCCGTGGTCAGCCAGACCCCGCACCAGTCGGAGAGCCTGGGCACGAGCAGCTGGCCGGCGAGTGCCGCGACCATGTCCTCGTCCATCTGCCCGGCAAGGAGTTCTCCGGCCTCGGCGAGGAACGACTGACCCTCGCGCTCGGCCCAGTCGGTACTGCGGACCCGGCGGTCGGGGGGCAGCCCGGCCGCAAGGGGCTCGACGGCCGAGGGCTCGTGGCGCACAGCCTCGGTGAGGCGCTCGATGTCCGTCTCGCCCATGGTGGAGAGCGGGCTCGCCAGGGCGCACTCCAGACGGAACCAGGTGGCCTTCCCGGAGCACCGGTACGTCACGCCCCACGACTCGGCGAGCGATCGCACGAGCTGCCGGCCATAGCCCCGCACGTGGCCTTGCACGCCCTTCCCTTCACCGGGCGAGCCGGTGGCCGCGTCGTCGGGGGGAGCGGAGGGGTCGCGCTCCAGCACCTCGACCACAAGAGCGACCCGCCCGGAGCCGCCCTCGGAGAAATCGACCAGGGAGCAGTGGCCCGCTTCCAGGCGGCATGCGACCTCAACCTCGTATCCCGTGTGCGTGACGGCACTGGCGACCAGTTCATCGGCGAGAAGGACGGCGTCGTCCACCAGGCGGTCGTTGACGGTCGGCGCCCCGGGGAACTGCAGGGTCATCCGCTCGGCGAGTACGGCACGCACGAACTTGCGTACTGCCGAGGCCGCGAGCTCGTTGGCGGGAATGCGCATCCGTGCGACGGCCGGACGTGGATCAAGGGAGGACCTCACTGGCGACTCCAGGCCAAGCTCACTGTCGAGGCATATAAGACGAATGTAGTCTAAACGGGAGGTAATCGTCTGCCCGGAAGTGGGTTGCCATGGAATCTGCCACCCACCCTGATCTCGCTCACCTTGGGCCCGAGCTCCGGGAGCAGCGCGCTGAGACCAAGCCCGAGACCGCACCGCCCGCCCCCGCTCCGGACGGCGAGTGGATACGCGTGGCCGAATTGCGCCCGCTGCTCGCAGCCATGAATTCCCTGTGTGACGGCGATTTCACCGTCCGTACCGGGAATCTCCCCGAAGGAGTCCTCGCCGAAATGGCGGGGGTCTTCAACCAGATCGTCACGCGCAACGCGCACTTGGCCTCGGAGCTCGACAGAGTGCGCAGGGAGGTGGTCCGGCAGGGGCGGCTCGACGAGCGGCTGGCAGCCAGTCCCGGGCAGGGAGGGTGGACCGCGAACGTGGAGGCGGCCAACACCCTGCTGGAAGCACTGGCCGTCCCGGTCGTCAACGCCACCCGCGTCCTCAATGCCGTGGCGGACGGCGATCTGACACAGCGCGCCGAGTTGCACGACGGCAAGCGCCAGCTCCGCGGTGATCTACGGCGCCTGGGGCGTGGGGCGAACCGTATGGTGGAGCAGCTGTCGCTCTTCACCGGCGAGCTCAACCGCGTCGCCCGGGAAGGGATCGAGGGTCGCCTCGGCGGGCGTGCCACGGTGCAGGGACTCGCCGGTGACTGGCGCTATGTGACCGAGGCAGTCAACACCATGGGCTCCCGGCTGACAGCCCAGGTGCGCGACATCGCGACCGTGACCACTGCGGTCGCACGCGGCGATCTGACTCGACAGGTCACGGTCGAGGCGGGCGGCGAGCTGCTGGAGCTGAAGCTCACCGTGAACACGATGGTCGACCAGTTGCGGGCGTTCGCGGACGAAGTGACGAGGGTGTCCCGCGAGGTCGGCACGGAAGGCCAGCTCGGCGGACGGGCGCAGGTGCCGGGCGTCTCGGGGGTCTGGAAGGACCTCACCGACAACGTCAACTTCATGGCGTCGAACCTCACGGCTCAGGTCCGCAACATCGCCCAGGTGACCACGGCGGTCGCCAACGGCGACCTCAGCCAGAAGATCACCGTGGACGCACGCGGCGAGATCCTTCAACTCAAGGACACCGTGAACACGATGGTCGACCAGCTCTCCGCGTTCGCCGACGAGGTGACCCGGGTCGCCCGCGAGGTCGGCACCGAGGGACGGCTCGGCGGCCGGGCCCAGGTCCGAGGCGTGTCGGGGGTGTGGAAGGACCTGACGGAGAACGTCAACTTCATGGCGGACAACCTCACCTCCCAGGTCCGCAACATCGCGCAGGTCGCCACCGCCGTCGCCCAGGGCGACCTCGGCAAGACGATCACGGTCGAGGCGAAGGGCGAGATCCTGGAACTGAAGTCGACCATCAACACGATGGTCGACCAGCTCTCCGCGTTCGCCGACGAGGTGACCCGGGTCGCCCGCGAGGTCGGCACCGAGGGCAACCTCGGCGGTCAGGCCCAGGTGCGCGGGGTGAGCGGGGTCTGGAAGGAGCTGACGGACAACGTCAACTTCATGGCGTCGAACCTGACCTCGCAGGTCCGCAACATCGCCCAGGTGACCACATCGGTCGCGAACGGCGACCTCTCCAAGAAGATCACCGTCGACGCCCGCGGCGAGATCCTCGAGCTCAAGGACACCGTCAACACGATGGTCGAACAGCTGCGGGCCTTCGCGGACGAGGTCACACGCGTGGCCCGCGAGGTCGGCACCGAAGGTCGGCTGGGCGGCCGGGCCCAGGTCCGAGGGGTCTCCGGAGTGTGGAAGGACCTCACCGACAACGTCAACTTCATGGCGGACAACCTCACCTCCCAGGTCCGCAACATCGCCCAGGTCGCCACCGCCGTCGCCCAGGGCGACCTGTCGAAGAAGATCGACGTGGACGCCCGCGGCGAGATCCTGGAGCTGAAGACCACCATCAACACGATGGTCGACACCCTCTCGTCCTTCTCCTCCGAGGTCACCCGCGTGGCCCGGGAGGTCGGCAGCGAGGGCCAGCTCGGCGGCCAGGCACGCGTCGAGGGCGTCTACGGCACCTGGAAGCGCCTGACGACCAACGTCAACGAACTGGCCCTCAACCTGACGACCCAGGTCCGCGCGATCGCCGAGGTGGCCTCCGCGGTCACCCAGGGCGACATGTCCCGCGCGATCACGGTCGAGGCACAGGGCGAGGTCGCCGAGCTGAAGAACAACATCAACCTCATGGTCTCCAACCTCCGCGAGACCACCCGCGCGAAGGACTGGCTGGAGTCGAACCTCACCCGCATGGCCGCGCTGATGCAGGGCCACCGCGACCTGGTGGAGGTCGCCGACCTGATCCTGCGGGAGCTGACCCCGCTCGTGAACGCGCAGTTCGGTGCGTTCTTCCTCGCCGAGGCGGGGGCACCGCCCGGCGAGGGCCTGCAGTTCATCGCCGGGTACGGCACCGACCAGGCCGGCGGAGGCAGTCCGCTCCCGGGTACCGGCACCCCGGGACGCGGACTGATCACCCAGGCCGCACAGGAGCAGCAACGCATCTTCATCACGGACGTGCCGCCCGACTACATCACCATCAACTCCGGCCTGGGCACGGCCTACCCGGCCAGCATCGTCATCATCCCCATCCTGTTCGAGGACCAGGTGCTCGGAGTGATCGAGCTGGCCTCGCTCAGCAAGTTCAGCGATGTGCACCTGGCCTTCATCGACCAGTTCGCCAACACGATCGGCGTGTCGATCAACACGATCATCGCCAACTCCCGTACGGAGTCGCTGCTGTCGGAGTCCCAACGGCTCACGTCCGAGTTGCGTGAACGGTCGGACGAACTCCAGCGCTCCAACGCGGAACTGGAAGAGAAGGCGGCACTGCTCGCCACCGCCTCGCAGTACAAGTCCGAGTTCCTCGCGAACATGTCGCACGAGTTGCGCACGCCGCTCAACTCGCTGCTGATCCTGGCCAGGCTGCTCGCCGACAACCCGGACGGGCATCTCAACGACCAGGAGGTGCAGTTCGCGACGACCATCCACCGCTCGGGTTCGGACCTGCTCCAGCTCATCAGCGACATCCTCGACCTGTCGAAGATCGAGGCCGGACGCATGGACGTGCGTCCGAAGACGCTGCCGCTGATCAAGTTGCTCGACTACGTCCATGCCACCTTCCGGCCGATGACCATCGACCGCGGTCTGGGCTTCGACATCGCGGTCGGCGAGGACGTGCCGACCGAGTTGTACTCCGACGAGCAGAGGCTGCAGCAGATCCTGCGCAACCTGCTGTCCAACGCGGTGAAGTTCACTCACTCGGGAAGTGTCGAGCTTCGCGTCACCCGGGTGCCGGGCGAGCAGTTCGGCGAGGAGACCCTCAGGGACGCGGAATCCGTCATCGCGTTCTCCGTCAAGGACACCGGGATCGGCATCGCACCCGAGAAGCTTCCGATCATCTTCGAAGCGTTCCAGCAGTCCGAGGGCACCACCAACCGCAAGTACGGTGGCACCGGACTCGGCCTGTCCATCAGCCGGGAGATAGCCGGAATGCTCGGCGGCAAGATCGTCGCCGAGAGCGAGCCGGGCGCGGGCTCCCGATTCACCCTGTACATCCCCTCGCACTACCCCGGCGCCACCGCCACGCAGGCCTTGGCGGAACTGCGTGCCGCCGGCGTCACGCCCATGCTCACCACGGAAGCCCGGGCAGCGGCCGATGTCACCGACGACGACACTTCGACGGAGGAAGCACTCCACCGTGCGGAGGACCTCGACGCCGGGCTGTCGGTTCCGGAGCACCTCGCCGACGACCTGTCGGGCATGGGCGTCACGGCGGCGCCCGACGGCCGTGAGGACTCCTGGCCCAAGACGACACGGCTCAAGGAATGGCTCAGCGGGCGCCCGGGCCGCGTCCTGGCGGGTCGTCACATCCTCATCGTCGACGACGACATCCGCAACGTCTTCGCCCTCACCCATGTGCTGGGACGTGTCGGCATCACCGTGAAGTACGCGGAGAACGGCCGGGAAGGCCTCGAGGTCCTGGAACGCTCCCCCGAGGTGTCCCTGGTCCTCATGGACATCATGATGCCGGAGATGGATGGATACGACACGATCCGCAGCATCAGGAACACGCCCCGCCTCGCCCATCTGCCGATCATCGCGATCACCGCCAAGGCGATGCCCGGAGACCGTGACAAGGCGATCGACAGCGGTGCCGACGACTACGTACCCAAGCCGGTGAACGTCGACCGCCTGCTGTCCGTCATCTGTGATCTGTTCGACCCGCAGAACGACGCCCCGCAGTCGGCGCAGGATCCCGGTGCCGCCGATGAACCGGAGGCCACGGACCACCGTGCCGACGACCCACCGAGGGACGCACCATGAGCATCAATCCGGCCGACCAGTGCAGCATCCTCATCGTCGACGACATGGAGGAGAACCTCGTCGCGTTCGAGGCCGTACTCGGCCCTCTCCACCAGCGCCTCGTCCGCGCGCAGTCGGGTGAGCAGGCACTCAAGTGCATGCTACGCCAGGAGTTCGCGGTGGTTCTCCTGGATGTCCGGATGCCCGACATGGACGGCTTCGAGACGGCTGCCAACATCAAGCGCCTCGACCAGACCAAGGACGTGCCCATCATCCTGGTGACCGGAACCGAGGCCGGCGCGGACTACGCCTACCGGGGATACGCCATCGGCGCCGCCGACTTCATCACCAAGCCCGTCGACCCCTGGGTGCTACGTACCAAGATCAGCGTTTTTCTCGATCTGCATCGCAAGAACCGCCAGTTGGCCCTGCGCGCGGTGGCGGCCGACACCGATCGGCTCACGGAGATCACCGAGCGACTGACCCAGATCGAACTGCTGCTGCGCAACCGGACGGAAGCCGACGCCGACGGCCTCGCCGACCGCATCGGGCAACTGGAGCGCACGGTGGGGGGCCTCCTGCCCGGCGGCATGGACACCGAGTAGGCCCACCCGGTCGGTCCGGGACACCGCCTGCCTGCAACCGGCCCCGGACATCCTGCAATCGGCCCCGGACATCGGGAAGCCTCCACCGCCCGCCGTGCCGCGGCGGGGCAACCGCCAGCGATCAAGCCCACGGTCCACGTGGTCGCACAACCCGACTTCCCCCGCCCTACGGACACACGAGCCTGCCGCCTTCTTCGCATCTCAAACGGCACGACGGCTGGGGTCGTTCCGACTGGTCATGCTGGAGGACTCGGCACGGAACCGGTTCGTCACGATGGTGCGCCGCGCCCCTTGCGCGACGCGGATGCGCCGGAGGCGGAAGAGGACGGCGGCGGGCAGCGTCGACCGTCGGAGGGACAAGGCGGTGAGCCGCTCGGCGGCGGTCGTGCACTTCCGGGTGGGCAGCAGCTCGCCGCCCGCACCGTTGACCGCCTCGGTGCACTCGGCGTCGCCCTCCCGTCGAGCGAGCAGTCGGGTCCGCTCGTCCGATGTCAGTCACTGGCCCGAAGGTGGCGTTCCGCCTCGGGAACGCTGCTCCCCTCGCTCGTCAGGATCGCGCCCGCGACGACCTCGAAGAGGTGATCGGCGCGCGGTGCGAGCGAGGGTTGATCGCCGAGCCAAGCGAGCATGGCTACCAGCGCAAACACATCGGCGCCATCGATGTCGCTCCGCGCCATACCCGCGGCCTGGGCACGGCTGAGGAGCCGCGCACCGGCCGCGCGCAGGGTGACGCACGAAGCGTGGAGGGCGGATTCGGTGTCCTCGATGGCGGCCGCCATCAGCACCGTCACGCCACGGTACTCGGTTGTCCACGCTACGCAGTCGCGCAACCATGAAACGAGAGCGACCTCGGGTGAGCTCGACGTCTCGAGCGCGCCCGCCTTCGCCGTCAGTTCGTCGAAGCTCGTCCGGAGCAGGGCGTCGAGCAGCGCCTCGCGCGTCGGGAAGTGACGCAGCAGGGTCGCGAGCCCGACATCGGCCCTGCGCGCGATGTCGCGCAGTGACACGTCCACACCCTGCTCGGTGATGGCGGTGTCCGCCACTGCGAGCAGGTGGTCGCGGTTCTTCCTGGCGTCGGCCCGCATCTGTGCCTCTTGACTATCCGGATCAGTGGTCCATATATTTGGATCAGTGGTCCATTTATCTGGATCGCCGATCCAGATCAGCGTATCCCGCAGCGCGGGCAGGAGAAAACGATGCCGACACACACGATGAGGGCAGTCCGGCTTCACGAGCACGGCGGCCCCGAGGTTCTGCGTGACGACGAGGTGCCGATTCCCGAGCCGGGGCCGGGCGAGGTACTCGTCCGCGTACGCGCGGTCGGCGTCAATCCCCCGGACTGGTACCTGCGCGACGGGCTGACCAACATACCTCCGCAGACGAGGCCGAAGTTCGACCTGCCCATCATTCCGGGCACGGATGTGTCGGGCGTCGTCGAGGCGGTCGCCGCGGATGTGGAGGGCTTCTCCACCGGTGATGAAGTCTTCGGTCTCCTGCGCTTTCCCAGCTTCGACGGCAGCGCATACGCCGAGTACGTGGCCGCGCCCGCGTCGGACCTCGCACACAAGCCGACCGGCATCGATCACATACATGCCGCCGGTGCGCCCATGGCCCTGCTGACGGCGTGGCAGTTCCTGATCGAGCTCGGACACGACCGCCCCTCGCCGTTCCAGGCGGCGCGGCATCGCCCGGTGCCCCTCGCCCCCGACACGACAGTGCTCGTCAACGGCGCCGCGGGTGGCGTAGGGCACTTCGCACTGCAGTTGGCGAAGTGGAAGGGCGCCCATGTCATCGCGGTGGCATCGGGCGCGCACGAGTCGTTCCTGCGCGAGCTGGGCGCCGACGAGTTCATCGACTACACCAAGAGTCGTCCCGAGGAACTCGTGCACGACGTCGACCTTGTTCTCGACGCCGTCGGTGGCCGCAACAGCAACCGCTTCCTGCGCACGCTGAAGCGCGGCGGCGCCCTGTTCCCCGTGTTCTTCGGCGAATACGACGACGAGGAGACCGCGAGGCTGGGCGTCACGGTCTCGGGCACCCAGGTCCGCTCGAACGGCGCGCAGCTCGCCGAACTGGGACGTCTGCTCGACACAGGCACGGTCCACGTCGCGATCGACAGCACGTTCTCACTCGCGGATGCCCGAGCGGCGCACGAACGCGCCGCCCGAGGGCACATCCAGGGCAAGATCGTGCTCACCGTCGCGTAGGGACGACCCGTCTCATCGGCGCGGCCTGCGCTCGCCCTTCGGACCCACGTGGCCAACGAGACGCCGACGTGGAGACCTCGGGCCGCGTCTCCGGGCCAAGTGACCGCGATACCGGTGGCGGCGAACCGAGCGGACCCGTTCGGTCGATTCCATCGGACTCGATTCGGTTCGCTGCAGGAGATCACCAAGACGGTCGCAATCCTCGCGCCCGACGACGCCCCGTCGCCGACGGCAACCCTCCGGCGCGCTGACGGTACAGCGAACGATCGCGGACCGGCACGCCACGCGCTCCGTCCTCTCATCGCACACCAGGCGGCCGACTTTGCCGGCTGCGACCCGTCTTTCACCCGAGAACCGAGCACGAGCGAGGTGCGACATGACAACAACTGCGGCTTTCGGCTGGGGAAGCAGCTACCTCGACGCAACGCCTGCGGGAGAGGTGAATCTCGACCCTGCAGAGTGGCTCGCCGTCCAGCAGACCCTGGCCCGCTACGCCTTCGCCCTGGATCACGGAGATCTGGTGGCGCTGGAGGACATCCTGGCCGAGGACGCCACCTGGACGGCCACGATCGCCGGTGAGGTTGAGCAAGGCCCCTTCGTCGGGCGCGCGGCGATTCTCGACCTCGTGCGGAGTGCGACGGAAGAACAAGCCGAGCAGCGAAGGCATCACCTGACCAACATGATCTGCCACCGTGCGGACGCCGACACGGCAGTGGTGTGGGCCTACCTGATGCTGACCTCGAACACAGGTGGGAGCCCGACCGTGATCACGACCGGCTTCTACACGTTCACGCTGCAGCACACCGAAGGCGAGTGGCGCATCGCGAAGCTGTTCGTCGGTCTGGACAGCGCCGTATGAAGTGCGGCAGCTGGTGGGCGCGACAGACCCGGCCCAAGGTGGCGGTGCTGCTCGGGACGGCTCAGTGCGGCCGGGGGCCGGTGCCGCCGTGGAGCCAGGCGGCGGCTTCAGCGCCCTCGTCCGGTCGGCCGGGCCGGCCGAGGGCGGCAAGGGAGGTGAGATGCTCGACGATGCTCGGGGCGCGCTGCTGCCAAGCGACCATCATCTCGGTCATCGTGGCGCCTTCGAGGCCGACCCTCATCGACGGTCAAGGCCGTGTCATTGCGTGGGATCGAGGGACAAGATCGCAGCTGGGGATCGCGAGACGGTTCACCCCTTGCGACGGCGGCCGGCCAACCACGCCATGAGGGCCACACCGGCCGCCGCCAGCAGCAGGCTGCGGTTGTCCCGCGCCATCCGTGCACCCTGAGCGGTCTTCTGCTGCATCGGTTCGGGGGCCTTGTCCTGCCACAGTTGGGTGGCCACCGCACGGGACTGATCGATGGCCCGCGCCGTCCTGTCCTTCACCGGAACGGGCAGCTTGTCCTCAAGGTGTCGGGCGGCCTGCGCCGCCTTGTCCTTCAGCTCTCCGGCCGTGACCGCGGCCTGCTCCTTCAGATCACCTGCCCTGGCGGTGACTTGTTCCTTGACCACTGTCGCCTTCTCCTGGGCGCGGGCCTTGACGTCGGCCTTGGCCGCGAGGGCCTCGACCGTCCGGCCGGGCTCCTCGCGGCTCTGTTCGACCTGCTCGCGCAGCTCCTCGGGGCCGGCGGCGGTGGGCTCGTCGTGGGGTGGCTTTGTCATCGGTGCACGCTCTCCTTGATCTCGGCCACATCGGCCTTCACGTTCTCGACCGTCTGCGCCGGTGCAGGCGGTGCAGCCTGGGCAACCTGCTTCTTCCCGCTCCTGGCCATCACCGCGGTGATCACACCCAGCACTGCGGTGACGATCAGAGCCGCGGCCCATACCGGCAACAGGAGCGCCAGTGCGGCGATCACAGTCGCCACCAGGGCTTGCAGCGTAAGGAAGCCGACCAACCCGGCTCCGCCGAACAGGCCGCCCCCCTTGCCGAAGCGCTTGGCCTTCTCCTTCATCTCCGCCTGCGCCAGGCGCATTTCACCGCGCACCAGTTCCGCCAGCTGCTGCGACGCCCTCTGCACCAACTCGCTCACCGGCTCCTGGCCGGAGGCATGCGGGCTGTGGTCGGTCCCGGGCGAGTGCGGCTGCGTGCTCGACACGGCGGTCACCTCCCGTCCATCTCGTTCCAACGGGCCGGGCGCTCCGGCCCATTCACCGCGGCTCGAGTACCCCGAACGCCCAGGTTCAGGGCAGGCGCGCAGCCGGTGCCGGAAATCGCCTTTCGGATCGGCGGCAACATGGGGGCGCGCGGCACGCCCACATCCGCCATCACCAGGCCCCCTCCGCTGGGGTGTACATGTCTCAGACCCGTCAACAACCTCGCGAACCGGGGTTGTCCCAAGACTTGGTCGGTAGGCGACCCGACTGCCAGGATCAGTCCGTCACCTGCTGTGCGACGGTCACGCTTCGTCCAGTCGACGCAGGTCCTGCTCATCCCATTTCCGTGTGTCGCGCGGCTCGGCGTAGGGCTCCTTGTCCGCCGGTAGACCGCCGGCGATCGACCGCTGCCGTACGGTCTCGGCGTCGAACTCCAGGCCCAGAAGGATCGCCAGGTTGGTGATCCACAGCCAGATCAGGAAGACGATGACACCGGCCATGGTGCCGTAGGTCTTGTTGTACGAGGCGAAGTCGGCGACGTAGAGCGCGAAGGCACCGGAGGCGACCAGCCAGATGACCAGGGCGAGGAAGCTGCCCGGTGTGATCCACCTGAACCCCCTCACCCTGGCGTTCGGGGTGGCCCAGTACAAAAGCGCGATCATGATCGTGACCAGGACCACCAGGACGGGCCACTTGGCGATCGACCACACCGTGAGCGCGGTGTCGCCGATCCCGAGGGCCGTACCGGCCTGACGGGCCAGAGTGCCGGTGAAGACGACGATCAGGCCGCTGGCGACGGCGAGCACCATCAGGACGACCGTCACCCCGACCCGCACGGGAAGGATCTTCCAGACCGGGCGGCCTTCCGGCATGTCGTAGACCCGGTTGGCCGCACGGATGAATGCGGCCACGTACCCCGAGGCGGACCACACCGCGAGGACGAAACCGACGACCGCCATGATCGACCCGATGCCGGCACTGTTCTGCAACTGCGAGACGGCCGCTGTGATGATGTCGCGGGCGGAGCCCGGAGTGAACTGCTCGAGGTTGTTCAGCACCGAGTCCGTGGTGGACCTTCCGGTGAGACCGAGCAGCGACGCCAAGACCAGCAGAGCGGGGAACAGTGACAACAGTCCGTAGTACGTGAGTGCCGCGGCCCGATCGGTCAGTTCGTCGTCCTTGAACTCCCGCAGGCCGCCCTTCAGCACCGCCCCCACGCCTTCTTCGGAAACTGCGTAGGCGTATCCGGGGCGCGCCGCTCCACCGCGGGGCCGGGGCCCACCTCCTCGGGCGGCGGGACCTCACGTTCAGGAGCCTCGTCGTGGTCGAGGTGCTCTTTTCGCCCTGGCCGCGTCACGCTGCATCGATGTGCTGCGCGGTCTGCCCGGCCGGACCGTTCTCAACGGCGGACGGGCCGGCGTCGTGTACCAGTCGCAGGTGACGTCTCCGGGCGTGGCGCGGCACCCGCGGCCCGGCCGACAACCGGTTCTCGATGTGGTCCATGGCGTACAGCAGCGCACCCAGAACGGGCAGCAGCAACACGGCGACAACGATCACAGCGCAGTTCCTTCCCGGTGGGTGGCGTCGGCCGGGTTCCCACCAGAGCTCGACCCACAGCCGATTCATGTGAAGGTTTTGTGCCC
Organism: Streptomyces sp. HUAS TT11; assembly: GCF_051553595.1. Taxonomy (NCBI): domain Bacteria; kingdom Bacillati; phylum Actinomycetota; class Actinomycetes; order Kitasatosporales; family Streptomycetaceae; genus Streptomyces; species Streptomyces sp. HUAS TT11. Next base: position 8,903,644 of record NZ_CP196184.1, on the reverse strand, counting down.
ACGAGGTGCGGATGGCGTTCGACTGGTGGGTCTGCCCACTGCCTGCGCATGGAACGTGGCGGTGGAAGCACCCGAGAGGGCATGGAGTGTGTGATCTACCGAGAGCAGACGGGGGAGTCCGAAAAGGTCGACGTCCGGCAGGAAGACGGAGGATGCCAGGACACCCTGGACCGCCTGGCGGTTCTCAAGCCCGGCGAGTTCGCCTGGATCCGGACGGACGACCCCGCGAGGACGAGCTGCAGCAGCTGGGCAAGTACCTGCAGCTGCATCCCCTGGCGATCGAGGACGCCGTCCACGCGCACCAGCGGCCGAAGCAGGAGCGCTACGGTGATGTGCTGTCGGTCGCCGTGAAGACCCTGTGGTTCGTCGAACACAGCGCTGATGTGGAAACCGGCGAAGTGATGATCTTCCTCGGCCCGTCCTTCGCGCTGACTGTCCGCCACGGCGCACTCGACCCGACCGTGGAAGCGGCCGGACGGCTGGAAGCCGCCCCGCGACGGGCCCGGCTCGGACCGGTGAGCGTCCTGCATACGGTCATCGACGTGATCGTCGACGCCTACCTGCAGGCAGCGGTCCAGGTCCGTGCGGACCTCACCGACCTGGAACGGTGTATGTTCTCACCCGCCCGCGAGGACCTGACGGAGCAGATCTACACGCTCAAGCGGGAAGTGGTCGAGTTCCGCGACGCCGTCCAGCCTCTGGTCCCCGTCGTGCAGTACTTCACCGCACCGCATGACGACTGGCCGCGGCAGATGGTGCCGTACTTCCGCGACGTCGCCGACCACCTCACTCGCACCGACGTCGAAGTCCGCGCCCTGGACGACCTGCTCGGCTCCGTCCTGGACGCCCACCTGGCGAAGGTGGGCACCTGGCAGAACGACGACATGCGCCGCATCAGCGCGTGGGCAGCCATCCTGGCCATCCCCACCCTGATCGCCGGCGTCTACGGCATGAACTTCGCCCATATGCCGGAACTGGACTGGCGCTACGGCTATCCGTGCGCGCTGGCCGCGATGGCCTTCGGGACGGGCCTGCTGTACCGGGCTTTTCGCCGAAACGGCTGGCTCTGACGCCCCGAGCCCCTCCTCCTCAGCGCGCGTCCGCCGGTCGGGCCAGGCATGACCGACGGGCAGTCACCCGAGTGTGCCTGCACGGAGGTGTGGCCGGTCGGACGAGTGGCAGCTGCACCGCCGGCATCGCCGCTCTGCCGCGAGGACCGCAGCGGTTCTCCGCCGCCGTGCACACCGCCGGCGTCACCCGCACCGTCCTGGAAACCGTGGCCGAAGTCCGAGCGGCCGGGCGGCCGGACTCCACCCTCGCTGTCGCCGCACCGGCGCCAAGAGGGTCCCGCCGGGTCGGTGTGACCCGGCCGGACCCTCCGGTCAGGGAATCAGCGTGTGTTCGGCGTCCGCGCCACCGGATCGGCTACCAGCCGACGGCGACCAGAAGCCATTGCGGGTTGGCGTGGGAGATGAAGGAGGACTGGCCGGCCACGTCGTCGTAGGGGAAGCCGTAGGCGAGGTGGTTGATGGCGTTGTCGTGCCAGAACTTGGCGTAGTAGTTCGCCGGTGCCGCCTTGTAGAACTGGGCGGGGTCGGACTGCTGGGAGGCCGGCAGGGTGGCGACGTGGCGGTTGAGGGCGGCGCACATGTCCGGGTTGCCTGCCAGGGAGGCCGCGCAGCCGAAGATGTCGGACGTGGCGGCGTTCACGCCCACGGACTGGGCGTACGCGGTGAAGTAGTTCGCGTTGGCACCGCCCGCGCGGAAGCTCGGGTCGCTGCCGGGCGCGATGATCCGGTACGGGCCCTGGGTCTGGGCCAGCACCTTGAAGGGGGCCGGAACGGCGTCGGTGAAGCGCTGGAAGGTGGTGGCGCGGTCCTCGGCGAAGGTCTGCCGGTTCTCGCCGACCTCGACGTCGTAACCGTCCTTGGTGTGCAGACGCATGGCCAGCTTCAGGCCGAAGGCGTCGACCCGGGTGGTGTTGCCGTTGAAGACGTTGTTGCCGACCGTGAACTCGATGAAGTCGTAGTACGGGCCGTTGGGCGATCCGAGGTAGAAGTACATGCGGCCGGCGGAGTTGGCCGGCATGTCGAGATAAGGCTGCTCGGCGATGGAGTGCACCTGGCCGTTGAAGCTCCAGTACACCTGGCTGTCGGGGTATTTGCCGTTCGTTCGGTTGAGGATCTTCACCTCGACGGCGTTGCTCGCCGGGGGAATGTCGCTGGTGCTGCCCCAGAAGTCGTCCGGCGGGGTGGTGGTGCCGCCGGGGCCGTAGACCTGGAACTCCCACAACGAGTAGCCGTAGGGGGTGCCCCGCGCGGTGCCGTAGACACGGACGTAACGGCCGCTGCCGGTGATGGCGATGTTTTGGGTTCCGCCGGTGGCGGTGGTGGTGGAGTGGACGGTGGTCCAGGTGTTGGCGTCGGTCGAGGTCTGGATCTGGAAGGCGCTCGCGTAGGCGGCCTCCCAGTTCAGGGTGACGCGGCTGAGCTGCTGGACGGACCCGAGGTCGACCCGTAGCCATTGCGGGTCGGAGAAGGCCGAGGACCAGCGGGTGCCGGTGTTGCCGTCGACCGCCGCGCTTGCGGGGAAGGAGTCGTTCTCGGTCGAGGAGGCGGTGGCAGGCCTGCCCTGGGACAGCAACTGGTCGGCGGCGCGCGCGGGCGACGGTGCGATGACCGCGAGGAAGGCGGCGATCAGGACGACGACCAGGGCGAGTGCCGCGTGTGAGCGTGCGGCGCCGGCCGGTGGTCTGCGGGTGAGTGCGCTGGCGGAACTCTGCATGCGGAGTCTCCTCAAGCCGGTTCGGCGTGCGTGGGGGATGGAGCAACAGCAGACATGAGAGCGCTCTCTGGGGTTGTAGTCCCATCCATGTCCGCCGTCAACAACTGAAGCCGAAATCAGTCGGGTTGTGACCCTGCGGACGACACGGCGCCGATCTCGGCACTGGTTTCGCAGCCGACGACTCCGTCGCATTCGGCTTCCGACCGCATGGGGTCCCTCAAACCGGACCGTTTTTACATCCCTTGACGTATCCGGTACGGGACACCCCCTCGCCCGGGCAGGTGTCGTCGCAGTCGAACCGGGGGGTGTCCCGTCTCGATCCCGTCGTCGAGCCGGGCCCCGATCGGCCGGCAGCTCGATCAGGGGCCGGCGGAGGTGGTCGGGACACCGTGCGGAGCGGATGAACGCCCGTGAGACGTCTTCGGTCACATTCGGCCTTCTTGGGGCGCACGGCTGTGGGCTGCGCGTCCGGCCTCGACAGCTTCCGTATGAACGATAAAAATGAGGGTTCCAGCGTGGGCGAGGGAGAGAACGTGACAGCCGGTTTTCGCGACGCACGTCCGGCGTCTGCGCAGTCCGTGACGATTTCGGACGTCGCCGAGGCTGCGGGCGTGTCCCGGCAGACGGTCTCCAACGTGCTCAACGCACCGGAGCGTGTACGCGCCGAGACCCGGGAGCGGGTCACCCGGGTCATCGCCGAACTCGGCTACCACCCCAACCACATGGCGCGCTCCCTGCGGGCGAGTTCGCCCCGCATGATCGGCTGTCGCATCCTGCCCGTGCACGCGGAGACGGTGGCCGCCATCCAGGACCGGTTCCTGCACGCGCTCGCCGAGGCGGGGCAGGAGTGCGATCACCATGTGCTGCTCTTCACCGCCGCGGACGTCGCCGCGGAGACCGAGCGGTGCACGACTCTGTGGCGCGCGGGAGCCGTGAGCGGCGTGGTGCTCTACGACATCACGCCGGACGACCCACGGGTGGGCCGGCTCACCGCGGCCGGTGTGCCGTTCACGGCCTTCGGTCGTACGGCGACCAGCACAGAACAGTACAGCTGGGCCGACGTCGACAACGCGGCGGGCACCGCCGCCGCCATCGACCATCTGGTCGCCGCAGGTCATCGGCGCATCGGCTTCCTGGGCTGGCCCGAGGGGTCCAGTGTCGGCGATGCCCGGGCGCGTGGCTGGCTGACGGCCATGGACCGGCACGGTCTGCTCGCGGGGAGCCACCGACTCGATGTGCGGGGCGGCGACACGACGTCGAACGGCACCCGGCTGATGGCCGAACTCCTGGACAGGCCCGGCCCGCCGACCGCGGTCGTCGCGGTGACCGACACCCTTGCGGTGGGAGCACTCCACGCGGTGCGCGACCACGGGCTGATCCCCGGTCGGGACATCGCCGTGGTGGGCTTCGACGACTCCCCCGCTGCCACGGCACTCGGGCTGACCAGCGTTCGCCAGCCGATCGAGGAAGTGGGCCGGCTGGTCATGGCGGAGATGCTGCGGCTCACCGACCGGACCTCGGGTGCGGACGGTGAACCTCCCGCGGAGCCCTTGCACCGAGTCCTGACACCCGAGTTGGTGGTACGCGCGAGTTCGGCCCCGCTCGCGGATGCACCCCTGTTCGACCTGGAAGCGCACTCTCTGCGCCCCTGACGGCCCGGCAGGTGCGGCGGCACCCTCACCGATGTCGTGAGGGCGTCCGCGTGGTGATCGTGAGCTCTCCCCCGGCCGGCACATGCCGCAGCGTCCCCGCCGTTTCCACCGGGAGCGGTTCGCCCGTGTGAAGCCGCACCGCGGTGCCGTCGGGCCGGATGTCCACGTCGAAGACACGGTCCCGCCAGCGCAGCCGTCGCAGGGTGATGCCCTCCAGCTCGGCGGGCAGGATCGGCGCGAGGGCGATCCGGTCCGCACGCCAGCGCAGCCCCGAATAGCCGTACAGGAACTCCTGCAGGAAGCCGCCGTGGCCGGTCAGAAAGGTGAAGGCACCTCCGGTGCGGGCCTCGGCGAACTGCTCGAAGGGCGGTCTCACGAACGGTTCGACGCTGCGGCGGGTGTACTCGAAGGCCGCCTCGGCGTCTCCGAGTTCGGCGTGCACGATGGAGTGCACGGAGTCCGTCATCGACGGCCCGTCCTCGTGGGTGCGGGCTGCGTAGAACTCCAGGTCGGCACGTGTGACCTGCGAAGACTGCGGATTCTCCCACGGATAGGCGAGCATCACAACGTCGGCCTGCTTGATCGTCCGTCCCGCGTAACCCTCGAACTCCGGGTGGACTCCCCGCACTTCGTCGAAAGGGACGACGATGCGGTTCGCGACCGCGGCCCACCGCGGATCGGCGAACTCGCCGAGGGCCTCTGCCGCACTGGCAGCGAAGCGCAGGGATTCCCGGGCGGCGACGTTGGTGTAGACGGAGTCGTCGTGCGGTCCCACCGCGTACTCGTCCGGCGGGATCACGCCGTTGATGTGGCAACGGCCCTCGGCATCGGCGGTGACACGGCTCACCCAGAAGTCGGCGATCGCGCTCAGCACCGGCAGCCCCGCGGTACGCAGCCACCCCCTGTCGCCGGTGGCGAGCCAGTACTGCCAGAAGGCCAAGGCCACATCGGCGCTGATGTGCTGTTCGAGGCGTCCGAAGGGCGCCCAATCGGGGGTGTCCTCCTCACCGGTGAGACCGCTCTCCCAAGGAAAGCGGGCCCCCCGGTGTCCCCCCTCGGCCGCGGCGGCGCGGGCCGCGTCGAGACGCGCGAGGCGGTAGTCGAGAACGCTGCGTGCGATGTGCGGATGCTGGGCGAGCAGCGCGGGCCAGATCCAGGTCTCGGTGTCCCAGAAGACGTGGCCGTTGTAGCCGTCGCTGGACAACCCGGCGGGGGACGGCGACCAGGGCGAGTCCTCGTGCACGCTGGTGAGGAGGTAGAACTTCGAGGCCCGTACGCGGCGTTGCAGCAATGTATCGCCGCGTACGACGATGTCGCCCTCCCATTCCCGTTGCCAGGCACGCCGGTTGTCCTCCGTCAGGCGCTCATACCCCTCACGGGCGGCCTCTTCGGCGTGGGACCGGGCTGTGCTCAGTGCATCGACCGCGGTCTGGGACGTCACCACGGCCACGTACTTGGTGAAGGTCAGAGGACGTCCGGGGGACGTACGGACGCGAAGCGTCTGTGCCGCGCCTCCGTCCGGCAGGGGGACCGGCTCGTCGTGGGCGGATCCCGCACCGCCGTCCGGCCCCCGCAGGACGGAGACGAGCGCGGCCGTGATGCCGCTGCCCTCGGCTTCCACAAGCGTCCAGATCCGCGCTTGGCCGCCGCCCCGTTCCACGGTCCGGATGCGCGATCCGGCGCGCTCGTCCAGCGCGTCGGTGACGACGAGTTCACCCTCCCAGTGCGGCGTGACCGTCACGCTCACAACGGCCACATGCGGCCTCGACCGGTCGGTGAACACGTCGTAGCGCACGTCGGTGATCCGGCCCGCGGGAGAGTTCCAGCGGGCTTCGGTGGTGATCGCTCCGGTGCGCAGATCGAGGCTCTGCCGGTATCGTTCGATGCCGCGGGCCGCGCCGACGCGCGGACTGCTCACCGAGGCCCAGTCGCCTCCGATCAGCGGTTCGCTCTCGTCGACAGCTGTCTGCGCTCCGGGTGGGTCGGTGAACGCGGCATTGAACGAACCGCTGCCGTCGCTCACATCGAGCGTGGACCACGCCGGCAGGGACGCCTTGCGCGACCAACTGCCGTCGCGGCCGGTGTAAAGGCCCGCTACGTGGAACTGAGTCCGTACGGGGGCGTCGGCGAAGCCGTTGCCCGCCGCCGGAATCCGTGCGCCGAAACGGCCGTTGCCGGTGAAGGCGGGGTGATAGCCGACAGGCGAAGCAGGATCGTCCGTGGCCAGCACCCACGCGTCGGCGGGGGGAAGGGGACTGCCGTCGGTCGGAGCACTCAACTACTTCAGCCCTCCTGCCGTCAGGCCGTCCACGATCCGCCGTTGGAAGAAGAGCACGGCCGCAACGAGTGGCAGGGTGACCACGACGCCCGCCGCCATCTGTGTGCCGAAGGGCTGGTCGTACTTGTACTGTCCGGTGAAGAGGGACACGATCACGTTGGCGGTCATCATATGACGGTCGTTCACCACGCTGACGGCGATGAGGAATTCGTTCCAGGCGCTGATGAAGACGAGGATCGCCGTGGTGAAGACGCCCGGCGCGGCAAGCGGAAGCACGACCTTGCGGAACGCCTGCGCAGGTGTGCAGCCGTCGACCTGGGCGGCCTTCTCCAGTTCGGCGGGCATCTGGCGGAAGAACGCGGTGAGGTTCCACACGGCCAGCGGCAGGGCGAAGCTCATGCTCGGGACGATCATCGCCTGGTAGGTGTTGATCCATCCGACGTCCGTGAAGAGCCGGAGCAGCGGGACGACCAGGATGATCGGCGGGAACATCGACGCGGCGATGATCAGCGTCAGGATCAGTGTCTTGCCACGGAACTGCAGCCGCGCCAGGGCGTATCCGGCGAAGATGCCGACGACCAGGGTGACTCCGGTGGTGACGCCCGCGACGACGAGGCTGTTGACGAGAGCCCGGCCGAATCCGTTGTGCGGGTCGAAGGCGGCCGCGTAGTTGTCGAAGGACGCCGGGGCGGGCAGCGGCGCGTTGGAGAACTGGTCGGCCGGCCTGCGCAGGCTGGACACCACCATCCAGTAGAACGGTGCCAGGCAGTACGCGACGATCACGGCGATGCCCAGGCGCCCGGCCCAGGCCGCGCCCCGCCCGCCCTGGCCGACACCGCGCCGCGGACGTCGTGTGAAGGACAGCGTGCTCATGACTCACTCCTGGTGCCCCGGCCGAGCAGATCGGCGCCGAACAGCTTGACGAACGCGAGGGCGACGACGGCGATGTAGACGAACAGGACGGACGCGTACGCGGCGGCCGAGCCGAAGCGCAGATTGGTCATCTCGTTGAAAGCGATCATCGACAGCGTCTCCACCGAGTGCTTGCGCGGCCCCACCAGGACATACGGCAGGTCGAACATGCGCAGTACGTCCAGCAGTCGGAACAAGACGGCGACCACGAGGGCCGGGCGGACCAGGGGCAGGGTGATCCGCCAGAAGACACGCCACGCGGACGCGCCGTCGACGCGGGCCGCCTCGTACAACTCACCGGGGATGATCTGCAGCCCGGCGAGTACGAGCAGGCCGATGAAGGGCGCGGTCTTCCAGGTGTCGGCGACGACCACGGAGAGCCAGGCGTGGAACCCCTCGCTGCTCCACAGGATCTGGGTGCCGAGGAGGTCGTTGGCGACTCCCTGACTGTTGAAGATCCATTTCCAGAGCATGCCGGATATCGCGGTGGGGATGGCCCAGGGCACCAGGACCGCCGCGCGGACCAGTGCCCGGCCCCGGAAGGCACGGTGCATCACGAGGGCCATGGAGACGCCGATGAGGACTTCGAGAGTGACCGAGGCCAGGGCGAACGACGTGGTGTTCCACCAGGGCCGCAGGAGCCGGTCGTCGGTGAACACGGTCGCGTAGTTGCCGGTTCCGTAGTGACTGGTGTTCGCGACGAAGCCGGTGTGCGGGTCGATGCCCTCGGTCGACACCTGGAACGACAGCCGCACGGCTGCCACCACCGGATAGCCGATGACCAGGGCGAGGACCAGGAGCGTCGGCGAGAGCAGGGCCGCGGCCAGGCGGCCGGTCCCGGCCCGGCGCGAGGTGCGCGGGGGCCGGGACGCCGGGGCTGTGCGCCCCGGCGTCGGGGCGATGACGGACACGAGCGGGACCCGCCTACTTCTCGGAGATCGCCGCGGAGAGGTTCTTCTGCATGTCGGCGAGCGCGTCGTCGACGGACTTCGAGCCGTTCAGGGCGGCCGCGGCACTCTCCTGGATGGCTGCGGTGGCGTCACCGTAGTGCACCACGACCGGCCGGGGTGTCGCGGTGGCCAGCGACTGCTTCAGCGTGTCGAGGTAGGGGAACTGCTTGCGCAGCGCAGGGTCGTCGTAGAGGTCGGTGTACGGCGGGGCCGCCGAGGTGACCTTGAGATTGGTCCGGGCGTTCTCCTCGTCGGAGAAGAACTTGATGAAGTCGAGGGCAGTCGCCTTGTTCTTGGCGAACTTGCTGACGGCGAGGTCGAGTCCGCCGAGGCTCGACCTTCCGGGCCCCGAGAGCCCGGGCAGCGGGGCAACGCCGAACTTTCCGGCCACCTTGCTGGAGCCGTCCTTGGCGTTGGCCAGCGTCCACTGGTACGGCCACTGCCGGTGGAAGAGCAGTTTGCCCGACTGGAAGGCGCGTCGGCCGTCCTCTTCCTCGTAGGTGGCGGCCTGCTTGGGGATGGTGCCGTCCTTGAAGCCGTCGACAAGGAACTGCAGGCCCTTCTTGGCGGCGTCGGTGTCGACCGTCGCCTTGCCCTTGGCGTCGACGACGCTGCCGCCCGCGGACGCCACCGCCTCGGAGAAGTTGACGGTGAGGCCCTCGTACTTGTCGAACTGACCCGCGTAGCAGTCGACGCCCTTGCCTTCGGGCAGCTGTTTCACCTTGGCGCAGTCCTGCTTCATCTCGGCCCAGGTGGCGGGCGGTTCGGCCCCGATCTTGTCGAGCAGGTCCTTGCGGTAGAAGAGCAGCCCGGCATTGGTGTTGAACGGTATCGCGTACTGCCTGCCGAAGTAGTCACCGGTCTTCACGACGGCCGGGATCATCTTGTCGAGCGGGAACTCCTTGGCCGGCAGCTCGTCGATCCACTGGTTGGCGGCGAACTCGGCGACCCAGATCGGGTCGAGGTTGAGCACGGTGTAGGCGTCCGACTTGGTCTGGGCGTTCTGGATGAACTGCTGACGCTGCTGGTCCGCGCTCTCCGGCAGTTCGACGAGGGTGACCTTCTCGCTGGGGTGCTGCTTGTTCCAGCGGTCCAACTGCCCTTGCAGGGTGCCGGTCGTGTCCTTGCCGGTGGCCAAGGTGATCGGACCGCGATCGTTGGACTTCTTCGGACCGCCCTTGGAATCGCTCGAGCCCGAGTCGCCGCATCCGGCGAGCAGCGACGCGCACACCATCGCGGCGATCGCCGCGGCGGCATGCCGCCGCGGCCTCGGTCCCCCGGGGCCGGGGGGTGTCTGTCCCACGCCGAACACCATCCGCAACGAACTCACCGTGGCCTCCTCGCCGTTCATCGGGCTGGTCGCCGAGCGCGCCACAAGCCGGCTCCCCGGCGGCATCTCGTCGACGACCGTAACTCCGATTTGATCGTTCAAGATGGCCTCGGCAGAGCATCCCGTCAACCCCTGGGAACGGAATCCACCCACTCCAACAGACCTGACCACGCCCCTTCAAGGGCATCCGGTGCGTTCCGTCCGCTTCCGACCCGACCTGAAGATTTGATCGTTCATATCCGCGCCTTCCTCACGAGTGAAGGCGCGCAGGGGTTCTGACAGCGTGGGGAGAAGTCGGCGACGGTCAACCGGGGGCATTCGGGCACCGAGCGTTCCGGCAACCGCTCGTTGCTGCTGCCGGTTGTCGGTCGAGCATCGGGCAACCGGCAACCGGCAACCGGCAACCGGCAACCGGCAACCGGCGGACAACGAAACCGACTCCCGTCACCTCACCTGTCCCGGCCGTCGGCACCCGTCAAGGCATCGGAGACCTCACCACCTGACGGCAGCGCGATCACACAGTCTCGTCCCACAACACGTGCAGAGCGGGGACCTTGCGGAAGACCAGACCGTGCGCAGTGGTGGGACGGTCCCGGTCGAGACGCAGCCCGGGAAGGCGCCGGAGCAGACCCTTCAGGGCGATGCGGGTCTCCAGACGGGCGAGATGGGCGGCCAGACAGTAGTGCGGGCCGTGCGCGAAGGCCAGTTGGAGCCGGGTGTTCTCCCGGCGGACATCAAAACGATCGGGGTCGGGGAAGACGTCCGGGTCGCGGTTGGCGCCCGTCAGGGAGACGCTGACCAAGTCTCCGCGGCGGATCGTGGCCTGACCGAGGGCCACGTCACGGGTTGCATAGCGGTCCACGACAGCAGCACCGGGTTCGAGGCGCAGGGACTCCTCGATCGCGCCGTCCAACAGACGGGGGTCCTCTCGGACCAGGGCGAGTTGGTCGGGGTGTTGCAGCAACTGCACCAGTGCGTTGGTGATCATCGCTTCCGTGGTCTCGATCCCCCCGAACATCAGGACCGCGGCATTGGAGGCGACTTCGGGCAGCGCCAGCCGTCCGGCGGCGGAGACGAGGAGCGAGGATGGGTTCTGCTCGGCGACGGTGGCTTCCACAGCCGCCCGAAGCTGCCGATACGCCGCGGTACCGGCGGGTCCGGCCATCTGCCCGGCGGTGATGTCGGAGACCGACTTCACTATGGCGTCGTACCAGGAGAGCACCGTGGCCGCCGGGGTGTCGACCAGACCGAGTGCGTGGGTGACGACGGCGACCGCGAGCGGGCCGGCGAAAGCCCGGCGCAGTTCGCCGGCGCCCGCCGGTTCCAGCGCGGCAAGGAGCCGGTCGGTCTCTTCCTCGATGAACGAGGCGAAACCGTCGTGCACCTCTCGGGGGCGGAAGGGGGCGGTGAAGGCCTCACGGTGACGCGCGTGCGGTTCGCCGTCCAAGGACAGCATGCTCGGCCCGACAACCTGTGCGGTGGAGAAGCGGGGATCGTCCACGGTGAACGTCTCGGCATCCCGCATCACGCTCAACGCGAGGTCACGACGGGTCACCAACCAGCCACGCAGCTCGGGCAGCCAGGACACCGGCTCGTGCGTGCGGAGCAACGCCAGCCGCGGATGCGGGTCGTGGGCCAGCTCGGCGAGGGTGGTTGCGGCTCCCAGCGGGAACGAGTCGGCGTCGCTCATCACGAACTCGGGCCGGCCATGGGAAAAACGATCACAGCCAAGGCTAACAACCGCTGTCAAGGCGAAGAAGATCAGGGCTCCCCGCGGACGACGCGTCGACATCGTTCGTGGCCCTCAGCCGACCGCAGAGGGCGACCGCCGCCGGCTCCGGCCTCTCACGAGCCCCGCCCCGCCACTACCCACGCACCCCACTCCCCCACCTCTCCGAGAGGTGGGCTTACCCCTGCACGGGGCTGCCTGGACGCCTCGGCGTCTATGCCCCGCCCTGTCGGCGCACGGCAGTGAACCTTTGTCGAGTCGAGCCACGTGTTCAACGTGTCGTCACTGCGCCACCTCAGCCACGCACGCCACGGCACAGGGATCAGCAACACAGGAACGGACACGATCACACCCATGCTCCCGAACCGCACCCACATGCGCCGCGGCGTCGTCGTCACCGCGGCGGCCGCCGTCGGCCTCCTCGCTGCGGCCGGTGCCTCCTCCGCACACGTCAGGGTGCATCCGGACTCCTACGCCAGGGGTGCCACGGACGGCGTCCTGACCTTCCGCGTCCCGAACGAGATGGACGACGCCCGCACCACAAAGGTGCAGGTCTTCCTGCCCACCGACGATCCCGTTCTCGGCGTGCTCGTCCGGCCCCAGGACGGCTGGACCCCCACGGTCACCCACACCAAGCTCAAGACACCGATCAAGACCGACGACGGCGTCATCACCGACGCCGTCTCCGAGATCAGCTGGACCGGCGGCACGATCGGTCCCGGCCGGTACGAGGACTTCGACGTCGCTTTCGGCCAGTTGCCCGACCACACCGGTCGACTGACCTTCAAGGCCCTGCAGACGTACTCCGACGGAATGATCACCCGCTGGATCGAAGAGGCTCAGAGCGGCCAGGAGCCGGAGAACCCGGCACCGGCCCTGAGGCTCACGGCCACGGCCGGAGAAGGGCAGGGCAGCGCGCGGACCGTCCCGGTGGCAGGTTCGAAGACGTCGGGCAGCGCCAAGCAGACCGCCTCAGCCGACGACTCGACCGCCCGAACCCTCGGGATCTCCGGGCTGGTGGTGGGTGGTCTGGGTCTGGCCGCGGCAGCGGCCGCCGTCATGCGCGCCCGTGCCGCCGCGGTCCGTCCCGAGTAGTCCGCAAGAACATCCGGACCTGTGACGCCCGCTCTGCGGTCCCTGGGAATACTTGCATGCGCCCGGTGATCTCACAGCGCCCGACACATACAGACCCGCGGCCCGCGCGTCATACGAGGCGTTCCATGGGACCTGGGCGAACGTGGTGAGTGGGCGGGTACAGACTCGCTCGCCACGTGGCCCGCCAGACGGTCCAGCAGCGAACGGCCCAGTCCGCGACGCGCTGTCCGGGTGCACCGAGACCTGCTCGACGTGAAGGTTGCCGTCGACGCGGTCGGCGATCAGGTAGGTAACCGGATCGTCCGCGAGATCGGCCACGGCCCAGCCCGGACCGGTGTGGTGGTAGCGGGCGAGCTCACCGTTGGGAAACCCCGGGCCGCCCACGGCCAACCGTCCTCCCGCTGCCGTCGTCGCCCCGTTGCACGGGTGGAGTTCTGTCATGCCTCGGCGCCGCTTCCGGCAACCCGTCCGGTACGCCTTCGCCGAGCACGAAGGGCCGCACCGGGTCGTGGACCAGCACCACGGCTACGCGCTCGGCGGCCACACCACCCGCGCGGCTGCCGAGGCCACAGCACGAGAACCGGCCTCCAATACGACCGCCGCCATCCCAGCCATCGCAGCCATCGCAGCCATGGAAGCACTCGACGCAGCCCAGACCGACCCGGCAGCAGCCGAACCCCCGGACTTCCAGTTGCCGCGCCTGCCCGGTGACACAATCCCCGAGCGCCTCGGCTCACTCCCTCAGCCAAGCCTGATCTGGTGAATTACGGGCGAAATTGGCTAGGTTGCCATCACCTCACTCGATGCCCACAAGGGAGCGGTAGCCATGAGCCAACAGCAGAAGACCTTCCGTGCCATCGAGATCGGCAACGGAAGCGACGGGCGATGGGCCACCCATACACAGGCCCTGTGGCCGCTCGCGGAGGGGTGGATGACCGACGAGAGCCGGACCCCAAAGGGCGCAGACCGTGCTCGGAAGCTGTTCGAGGCACACATGCCGGAGCTGGTTCCCGTGCTCGACCGCCTCGCCGGTCAGCTCGACCGCCCCGAGGGAGAAGCCTTCCTCACCCTCGCGACCTTGCGACCGTTCTTCTCCGGCTGCACCCAGATCGGCGGCAGAGGCACCTTGCTGCGCAACTACGACTTCAGCCCCGACGAGTGCGAGGGCACCATTGTCTCCTCTCGCTTCCTCCGACCGGTGATCGGAATGCAGGATGCCGCCTGGGGCTTGCTGGACGGGATGAACAACGCCGGACTCGCGGTCTCTCTCACCTTCGGTGGGCGATTCGTCCATGGCCCCGGCTTCGCCATCCTTATCGTCCTTCGCTACCTCCTGGAGACGTGTAACACCGTTGACCAGGCGGTCGGCAAGCTGCAATCCATACCGATCGCAATCCCGCAGAACGTCACCCTCGTCGACTCCGAGCAGGCGGTGACAGTGTTCGTGGGACCGGACATCTCACTGATCGAGGCACCGGACGCCTGTGCTGCCAATCACCAGCACTTGCCGGTGCCTGACGAACAGGAGCAGTACTCCCGTACCCAGGAACGACTGAGCGCCATGCGCGCAGCCGGCACGGACGTGGCAGCGATGCTGAAACCGCCGCTGTATCAATCCGCCTACGACCAGGGACTGGGAACCGTCTACACCGCCCGCTATCAGCCCTCGGAAGGCCGCGTGAGCTATTACTGGCCTGACCAGTCGTGGGAGCAGTCCTTCGGGGACTTCGCTCCAGGGTCGCGCACCGTGACCATCGGCCTAGCCGGCTGACAACTCGTCCCGGCCTTACGCCGGCCAAGCGCCACGCCAATGGAACCCGCGCACTCCGTGACCCGGCATCGCCAGACCCGTAACCATTCGGTCGTCACGTACGTGCCGAACACGGCATCCCGGAATCCTGATCAACCGATCGGACGAGTGGGTGGCGGCCGCCGCCGACCACGTGACCGATCCGACTAACGTCACCCAACTGCACTCGCCGCCGAAAGCCTGGGAGGAACCCTGTATGACCCTTGCGCCGATAGTCCGACGCGTGCTCGGCGGCGGCCCATTCGCCGAGATCGGAGAACCTGCTCTGGCCGTCGCTGATGAGCGCTCGCGGACGGTCGCTGTGGGTGGGGACCTCGGGCATCTCCAGTGGAGTGGCAGCGGGACCGGAGACTCCCGATGGACGGGGCACCGGATCGGTGTCTATGAGCAGGACGGGCTGCGGTGTCGCCACTTGGTGCGGTCGAGGTACCCCGTTCGGTGTCTCGCCTTCCACCCGGTTCTTCCCCTGTTGGCCGTCGGTACCGGGCAATACGACGGCGGCTACTCGTTCGAAGGCGAACTGCTGCTGATCCATCTGGACTCCGGCGACGTGGTGTCCGCCCTGCAGTACTCGCGGGAGGTGCTCGGCGTGGAATGGCGCAGTGAGACAGCACTTCGTCTGGTCTTGGCGCCGTGTGACGACTGGGAGAACCCGCAGGCACACGAGCAGGGTCATGCGGTCGTTGTGGCTCGCTCAGACTGGGGCGCCGTCGGGCAGGGGTCGATAGGTGCCGAGGAACTGGCCGCCCCCGCGGACCCGGTCGTCAAGCCGGACCACAGCGCGGAGGCCCGCCGGTTCCTCGCGGACGTCGCGGCCTCAGCCGGTCGACAGTGGTCCGTACGCCGGCGGGTGTGGGCTGTCGAAGGTACGGACGATGGCCGGGTGCTGGCCGCTCTGGACGGGGTCCTCGCGGAGTCGTGGCTACCATCAGGAGACCTGCAATGGGTGGTCGAGGACGAGGAAGGCGGCCGGCAGCTGGTTCTGGCCTCCGACGGCACATCGGTCTGGACTAACGCCGAACGCCGCAGTCGCCGCAAGGGAAGGACCTGGGAGACGTCCGCACCTCGGCTGGCCCGAATCGCTGTCGACACAGGCCAGGTGCTGGAGACCCTGAGTCCGGGCGTGTTCACGGTTCTCGTCGCAGGCGACCACAGGACGATCCTTCGGCCGTTGGACTACCGCGGCAAGCGTCCCCAACAGCTGCTGATGTTCGACCTCGAGGGTCCGGTGGATGGTCCGGAGGTCGGCGCCTTCGACCCGTTCAACCACCCGTTCGTCGTCCGTCGCCCGAGCCGCCCGTACATGTTGGTCGGTACGGACCCGGACAAGCCGCACAGGGACAAGTGGGTCACCGCCCTGCACGCCGATGGGACATTGCGTCGTCTCTTCCCACACTCCTGGGTACCGGAGGAGCATCATTTCGGGGGTCCTGCGGTCGAAATCGGGCAATCCCTTGTCTATGCGGGTACCGTCCACGACGGTCACGGGCTCCAACCCGGTGGTGCCTACGTCGTGCGGCGATCCCTAAACGGCTCAGTGCGGTGGCAGTACCGCACCGATCATCCCGCCACCGCCCTCGACACCGACGGGGGCACCGTCTACGTGGCCTACAACTCCGGCGCCTTGACAGCACTGGACGCCGACGACGGCTCGGTACGATGGCACACCGAGCTCGAGGTCGACGGAGCACCGACCGCCGCACTGTCCCTCGCTGTCACGCCCCAAGGACACTTGCTCATCGGGACCATCGACGGCCGGATCCTGGAGTGCAGGGTCTCACTGGGCACCACCCACCAAGTAGCGATTCGCGAGTGATAGCAAGACCGCGGGCACAATCCAACCGCACTCGACGGGACATTGAACGCCACTTCGATCTGGCAGGCTTCTCAAATTACCACGACCAACCGACCTCGCGTTTAATCATTCCGCAAGACCTGGAGCCAGCCACTACTCATCAAGAACACTCGCATCACCCGGCTCGACATCGATCTCGTTTCTCAACTTCGACACGAGATCTCCGTAATACGGGCCACTTGCCACCGCATCCCACTCAGTCTTGACGGAAGTTTCCACCTGCAGCTCTTCCACGACCGAAAGAACCACTCGGGCTACTGAGTTCCGGTCGACCGGTTCAACTGATGGAAAATGAAGCCCGGTTTCATTCAGGAACCAATCGAAGGACTGTCGATCTCCGGGCTGAACTGCGACCATGATTCGCTCAAGAATCACGCTCCAATTGCGTGAATTGATGAACCATGGGTCCCCTTCGGTGAAAACGACTACCGCGGACATTTGGCATGTATCTCCAATAATCGGGAGCTTGGTCATGGGCTTCAGCGCCGGATCCGCACTCCAAGCATCAAGATGCTTGACCCGATAGGTGCGCAGCCCCTTCTACCTGCGGTCACCCCGCACTTTGCGGCCGAGGCGGAGGTGATACGCGCATTCCATGAATCGCGTCACAAGACGACCATATCACCGAGACAAACAAGTGCAGCACGCATCTATATGCCGAATATGCGAGGTTGACGACCCATCACTTATCCGAGCGTTGTGCGGATTGACCCGCGCCCGAACGCGCCAGGCGCACTACTCCGGCGTACGCCAGGCCGTTACCCGAAAGTGAGTAACGGCGCTTGTCTGCTGGCTGGCGTGGCCGTTGCCGGCGCGGAGGGCGAGGCGGAGTGTGACCGCAGTCCAAGGTAGGTGCGTGTGGCGCGCGCCCATTCGAGGCGGAGGGACCACTCGTCCCATGCCCGGGGCTGCTCATGGTCCATGTTTCCCGCTCCTCGATGAGCGGGAAGCACGGTGTCGCCATCGCTGGTCTCAGTCGTTCCGAGCCGAGGCAGCTTTGAGTCTTGCCTGGCGAGCGGCCTCGATGTAGCGCGGCGCAAACTTGACTTCGTATGCCTCGGGCACGTCGTAGGGAGACTGCCAGAAGTCGGGAACGAAGGTGTCGCCGTCCTGGTAACAGAGGTGGCACGAAGCGCACCACTCGGTCAGCCAGCCGTAGGCCACTGCGTGAACCCCATCGAACGTCTCGTCCAGAGGATCCTCCACCCGGTACCAGCGGTGGAGGTCTGTTGCGGCGCACTGGGGGCAGGCCGCCGAGAGGTCGGCAGCCCTCGGCTCCGTGTCGAACGCGGCCCGCCAGCGGTCCATCAGCTCGGGCGGGACGAGCCTCCAGCCACCCGGCCCCAGCAGGGAAAGCTCGTCGACTTCGAACAGATCCATTTCGCTGGCTTCGAGAGAGCCGAGCATCCGGCATTCGCCCGTCACCAGATCCACGCGGACGGGGCCGATGCCGATGGTCATCTGCGACGGGTCGCCGGTTTCCAGGTAACCCCGGTTCTGATAGCCGAAGTACGCGGCCTCACCGACTACGGCCACATACCCCTCGATCGGGACCAAGTCCACCTCGGAGTTGAGCGGATCCTCGTCCACGTATTTCTGGGCCAACTCTGCTGCGCGATCGAGGCTGATCATTTGTCAGTCCTGAGGAATCCGTAGTTCCGATAGGTCCTGGGGAGTGGCATGCCCACTCTGACCGTCGAGAAAGATCACATCTCCCTTCACGTTCACCACGTTGAAGACGTGAGTCGTTCAGGCGGACGAGTCGTCCGTTCGACGCTCACCGGGCGTCTCCTCCCTCATGGCGACGTCCAGAAGGATCCGCGCCTGGTCACGTGCATGGCCGATGGGGTCGGGGAAGATGGCCAGTCCGTGTGCGACCAGCGCGCCCTCGTGGAGGAGCATGAGCGTGCGGGCGAGCTGTTCGGAATCCGTCGTCACGGCCTTTGAGGTGAGGTCGGCGAACAGGTGCAGCATCCACTGCTTCTGCCCTGCGATCACCGGATGCGCAGGGTGGGAGGAAGAGCTGATCTCGGCGTGGGCGTTGACCATGCTGCAGCCTTTGGAGCTGTGCTCCTGCGCCCACGCCCGGGACGACTCGAAGACGCACAGAATGCGGTCCCGGGGTGTGGTTCCTGCGGCCTCGAGTCGTGTGGCCAGGAAGTCTCTCCATCGCTCGTCGCGATAGGCAAGGTACTCGACGACAAGTTGGTCCTTGGAGCCGAACCGGTCGTAGAGGGTCTTCTTCGTGACGCCGGCTTCGGCGGCGATGAGATCCACCCCGACGGCGTGAATGCCCCGCTCGTAGAAGAGCCGCTCGGCGGCCTCCAGGACCCGGCGTGCGGCAGGAGTCATTACGATCCGCCGCACCTCTTCGGTACCACTCATACCGCCCCACTATACAGGTCTGTATAGTGACCAGGAGAGTATACCGATCTGTATACATCCTGGAGGTGGCATGAATCTCCTGCTCTCCCTCTCCTTCGTGCTCTGCTGGAGCTCGGGGTTCATCGGCGCCAAGCTCGGCGCGGGCAGCGCACCTGCGACCACTGTCCTGATGTGGCGCTTCCTGCCCCTGATCGTCCTTCTGCTCGTCTTCTCCGCCACCCGGGCCAGTACGCTCAGGCGTCGACCGACTTGGCGCGTCGTAGGCCGCCAGAGCCTGATCGGACTGCTCTCCCAGAGCGGCTATCTCCTCACCGTCTACTACGCCATCCAACTCGGAGTCCCCAGCGGCACCACGGCCCTGATCGACGGCGTCCAGCCCTTGGTCGCCGGCGCCCTCGCCGGACCACTGCTGCGCCAGCCCGTCGCGCCCCGGCAGTGGCTCGGTCTGTGCCTGGGGGCCGCTGGTGTCGCCGCGGTCACCACGGCCGATGCGTCGGCCGGTACGGCGGAGACATGGTGGGCGTATCTCATACCGTTCCTCGGTATGTTCTCGCTGGTGGCAGCCACTTTCCTGGAAAACCGGTCGCGCACGCCGGTCGCCGCGTCGACGTCCATGACCATTCACAGCCTCACCAGCGCCGTCCTCTTCACGGCCCTCGCCGTGGGCACCGGAACCACGGCACCGCCCGCCGACGTCACCTTCTGGGTCGCCGTCATCTGGCTCGTCGCGCTCCCTACCTTCGGCGGGTACGGGCTGTACTGGCTCATCCTGAAGCGGTCCGGCGTCACCAAGGTCAACGCGCTCATGTTCCTGATGGCCCCCGTCACCGTGGTCTGGGGAGTCCTCATGTTCGGTGAGCCGCTCAGTCTCCAGACCATCCTCGGACTCGCCGTCGCCCTTACGGCGGTTGCCGTGGTGCACCGTGGTGGACATGCCTCCGGCCGAACGGCGGGAACCGCCTATGCGGCGCAGGAGGCGCCCTTCCGAACACCCGTCGATCCCCTCGGGCCTACCAACCAAACCCTCGTTACTCAGCACTTGGCGAAGTAGCCACCCCGAGGGGGGAGCACTCTGGCCGTCACGCTTCCCGATAGCCGATCAGTTAGGCGACTGCGGCCTTGCCGTCCCGTCGGGCGACGACGATGGCCATGTCGTCGTCCAGGTGGCCATTGGTGTATTCCTGCAGGTCGGTGACGACTCTGCGGAGCAGCGTTTCGGGTTCGTGGTGCGCCCATCTGGAGACCCGTTCGGCGAGTGGGTAGAAGACGCCGCTTTGGTCACGGGCTTCGGTGACACCGTCGGTGTACAGCATCAGCCGGTCGTCTTCGTCGAAGGGGAAGATGGCCGGGAGATTCCGGCTGCTGGAGATTGCGCCGAGGCCGAGGGGCGGCGCCGGCTCGGGCACCACGAGCGCTGTCGCGGCGGGGGTGTCGCGGTGCAGCAGGAGGGGCGGCGGGTGCCCGCAACTGACCAGGTGTACGACCGGCTCGTCGTCCGGGATGTCCACGATGGCGGCAGTGACGAATCGTTCAGCGACGTCGTCCTCGGACCCGGAGAATTCCGCGAGGCCCCAGCGGATGGCATCGTCCATGTGGCCGACCAGTTGAGGCAACGGGATCTGGCGGTGGGACGCGGCTCGGAAGGCGCCCAGCACGACTGCGGTGTCACTGATCGAGGCCAGGCCCTTGCCGCGGACGTCCCCGATGAGCAGCCGGGTGAAACCGGAGGTGCGGGTCACGGCATACAGGTCACCGCCGATGCGTGCGTCGGCCTCCGCGCTGCGGTAGTGCGAGGCGAGTGCGATCGGGCCAGCTCGCTCGGGTAGGGGGCGCAGTACGACGCGCTGCGTCGCGTCGGAGATGGAGCGGGCCCGGAGGAGCTTCTGCCGGCCCCGATCCCGCAGGTGCGTAAACAACACGAGGAAAGCACAGAGTGCAGTAAGGGTGCCGAGTTCGACGACGACGCTCTCTGTGTCCAGAATGCGACGCTCCGCACCTGCCACGATCAGGGAGAGTACGCTGAGTGAGCCGATAAGTGCGGTGAGGCGTGGACCGGCGCTGAGCGCGACGACCGCCACGGCGACGTCCAACACGTGCGCAACGTGGATATCCGGCGGCAGGAACACGTCGGCCACAGGGACCGCAATGATCACTGCCAGGGGGCCGAGCAGCCACATAAAATGCGGCGCGGCCCGACGCCACACCCTGGGATCCTCAGCCACCGATCCGATGCCGGTCACAGCGCTCACAATGTGCTCCCGTATTCGTCCCCCTCGCAGCAACGCCTGACCACCCACCAGTCATCCCTCCTGTCGAAGTCCTGCTTCCTGCACCTACTACGACACATGCCGGGCTCGAGGCCGCATCCCCCGGAATCAAGGTCAGGACTGGGGAAAGGGGGAAAACAACGTTCACCCCGATGGCCGCTGCGGTAGTCAAAACCTGACCATATGCGCGTCGCTGGCCATGCGTGAGGACCATTTTTGGGGCGGAAGAGCGGACCACTTCGCGTCGGACGGTCAGGGCTGGGCACCGAGTGCCGCCGGTTGGGCCAGCGCAAACCGCAAAGCCGGGAGCGCCACGTCGCATGCTGGGGTTGCCATGCTCGCGAGTGGGTGAGAACTCCAGCTCCGTAGATCGCGATCTTGCCTGCCCGCAGAATTGGTCTGGGAATCTGTTAGGGAAATGGTCCACATTTCGACACAAATGGGTCAATAGCTTGCAAGCATGAACACGAACGAAGCACACGCAAGCCTGCAACGCCTCCCCCGAGCGCACGTCTCGTCTGGAACAGGGCGAAACTTGCCCGGGAGACAGGCCATAAGTCGCCTGGCCACGCGTGACGGTCTCCCCGCGGCTTATGGCAGTCAACCCGCTACGCCACGCCCGTCCCCGCACCCTCCTGGCAGCCCACATCTGTCTTTGCCGCCGAGGCCCGCAGCATGACGGTCATCATGCTCGAGGTCCGTTCTTACATGACTCATGTCCGCTGTCCGCGTTGGCGTCGTGGCGTCGCCGGGCTGTCTGTTGCTCCGGTGAGCGCTCCTCTGCGGCCTCGTAGCGGGCACTCGATCAACTTCGCCCGCCAGTTCGGGCTGACCACCGATCTGCTCTGGTCACTCCGATTCTGCGAGTGGCCCTGAGGGCCCGGCCCAGCAGGTGGCGACTGACGCGTGAGGCGGGGTCAGAGCACGCGGGGCGTCGCCGGACGGCAGTGTGGCTGACGTCGGCGTCAGCCGACGCCCCGTTGGCCGCGCCCTGGCCCCGACATCGATCTCGGCGAATCACGACTGACGGGCCGTGACCACCGCCGCAGTCACCCTTGAGGCAGTGTGAATGGGCTGTGTCCTGCCGTGCCCGTAGCTCGATCACGCCCTGTCTTGGAGCTATCCATCCATCCGACAGCAGAGCAGTTGGGCACCGCATCACCGGGGGACGCAGAAAGGAAAAGCGATGGGCAGTTCCGTAGAGCCAGCAGTCTCCGAGGCTCAGTCGGCTATCGAGACGGTCAGCCCGGCGATAGCTCTCCTCGACGCGCAGGGGACGGTCGTCGGATGGTCGCAGGCCGCTCGACGGCTCGTGGGCTACTCGGCCGCGGAGGTGGTGGGGCGGTCGGCAGGTGTCCTGTTGGTGGCCGCTGACGATCGCGTAAAGGCTGCACAGGCCGCGCAAGAAAGCTCCCTCTGGGGCCGCTGGTGCGACTTCGCGCGGGTGCGCCACCGCAACGGCCGCAGCATCGACGTCATCCTGTGCGTGTCATCGCTGTCCGGGCAGGACGGTCCGGACCGGTGGGTGGTCTGGGCGACCGACAAGGCCACGCTTCCCGCGTGGCCGGCCGGGACCACAGGGGTGGCGCCGTTCCTCGCTACGCTCATGCTGCCGAGCCGCCCTCCGATCGGAGTCGGCATACAGGACCCGAACCTGCGCTGCGTCCGAGCAAACGACATCCAGGGCTCGTTGGACGGCCTTCCTCTCTCCCTGCGGCTGGGCCGCAGGCTGACGGAGGCGGCGCCTGGGACGGGAGCCGAAACAGTAGAAGCAGTGATGCACCAGGTGCTGGAGACCGGGGACTCGGCGATGGACGTGGACTACCCGGCGTTGCTGCCGGCAAACGTGCGAAGCAACCGCATATTGACAGCGTCCTTTTTCCGCCTCGACGACGCACAGGAACGCGCGCTGGGCGTGTGCATGTGCACTGTGAGCGTGGACGTCACCGAGACCCGACGGGCGCGAGAGCGTCTGGCAATCCTCGGCGAGGCCAGCAGGCGCATCGGCACCACTTTGGACGTCATGCAGACCTCGCAGGAACTGGCCGACCTCGCCGTGCCGTTCCTCGCGGACTACGCCACTGTCGACCTGGCGGAGTCCGTCCCACTCGGCGAGGAGCCCTTGGCCCATCTCGGCCCACAGGACGGCCGCATCCCCGCCTTCCGCCGTGCGGGCCTGGCCTCGATCCACCCGGGAACACCGGAGTCCCTGTTCGCTCGCGGAGAGCCGGTCTTCGTCCCGCCCACGTCGCCCTTCACCAAAGTCCTGCGTTCCGGGAAATCCCACTTCGAGCCGATACTGGACACATCCCCGGGTACATGGCTGGACCGTCACGGTGCGCTGGCGGAGAAGTTCCGCGAGCACGCCATGCACTCGTTGATGGTCGTCCCCATCCGCGCCCGGGGCGTAGTGCTGGGCGTGGCAGTTTTCGTGCGGACGGAGGACCCCAGGCCGTTCGAGGTGGACGACCTGCTCTTGGCCGAG
Organism: Streptomyces sp. HUAS TT11; assembly: GCF_051553595.1. Taxonomy (NCBI): domain Bacteria; kingdom Bacillati; phylum Actinomycetota; class Actinomycetes; order Kitasatosporales; family Streptomycetaceae; genus Streptomyces; species Streptomyces sp. HUAS TT11. Next base: position 8,880,112 of record NZ_CP196184.1, on the reverse strand, counting down.
GAACTCGTCAGCTGGGCAGCGCTGGCCCTGGACAACGCCCGCCGATACGTGCGTGAACGCTCCGTGGCTCTCGCCCTGCAGCGCCTGCTGCACCCGCACCGCCCCACGGGCGGTTCCGCAGCTGATGTGGCCTGGCGCTACCTACCGGCCGACAGCTACCACGGCATCGGGGGTGACTGGTTCGACGTGATCCCCCTCTCCGGCGCCCGCGTCGCTCTGGTCGTCGGCGATGTGGTGGGACACGGCGTCAACGCGGCGGCGAAGATGGGTCAACTCCGAACCGTCATGCACACCCTCGCGGAAATGGACATGCCTCCCGACGAAGTACTGGCCCGTCTCGACGAGCAGGTCATCCGCCTCACCGAGGCGGAAGCCGACCCCTCGCCCTCGGGCAGTACCACGATGGCCGCCACGTGCCTGTACGCCGTCTATGACCCGGTCACCAGCACCTGCACCATGGCGCGGGCCGGCCACCCCCCGCCCGCGGTCATCGACCCGCACGGCCACGTCACCTTTCCTGACCTGCCCGCCGGAGCACCGCTCGGACTCGAACTGGTTCCCTTCGAGTCCGTAACTTTGAAACTCGCTGAAGGAAGCGTGCTCGCCCTCTACACCGACGGTCTGGTCGAGGCCCGCGACCAGGACATCAACGCCGGCATGAACCGTCTGCGCGCGGCCCTCGCACGGCCTCACCACACACTGGACGATCTGTGCTCTTCCACAGTCGACACACTGCGGGCCAAGCCGCCGCGCGACGATGTCACTCTCCTCCTCGCACGGACCCACGCACTGAACACAGACCAGGTCGCTTCTTGGCAGTTCCCCAGCGATCTCGCCGCCGTCAGCCGGGCCCGAACCCTTGCTACCCGGCAGCTGACCCAGTGGGGACTGGAAGACCTGGCCGACTCCACAGAGCTGATCGTCAGCGAACTGTTCACCAACTCCATCATCCACGGCAACAGCAAGGACACCATCGATCTACGCCTTATCCGGCACGGGATGCTGACGTGCGAAGTCTCCGACGCGAGCCACTGCCACCCGCTTCTGCGGCACCCCAGCACCACCGACGAAGGCGGCCGCGGTCTCTTCCTCGTCACTCAACTGTCCCGCCGTTGGGGAACCCGCCACATCCCGGACGGCAAAGTCATCTGGGTGGATCAACAACTGCCAGCCCACGCGTGAAACCACCATGAAGCCGCGCCAGCGCAGCCAGCCGTCAAGAGGCGGACCTGTGAGCAGCATGGATTCACCAAGCCAGGATTGCGTCAACTCTTATCGAGCCCGAGGTCGTTAGCGCTCGCAGACAATCAACATGCGGGTTCGATCTGTGCGGGGCTGATGTTCGTGAGGAACACGGTGACGTCCGCGGGTTGTGCGGAACCTGGCTGACGAGGGTCGGCACGGTCCCAACCGCGGATGTGCGCCGCGGAGAGCCACCCCAATCCGGCTCGCGCGACGGACGTGGAACCGAACTCAACAACGCGGCAATGGCGATCTGGGCCAACTTCGGCGAGCTGACGATCAACTCACCTGGACTGCGTCCCCGCCTCATTGACCCCGTGGACGCCTATGAGGGACCCAGTCGGACACTGTGGCCTGAACGCACCAGGCCCGCCGGCCCCCAATGATCTGAGGGCCGACGGGCCATCTGTGGCAACGTCTCCCGACATAGTGCATGCCGACTGTACGGGGGACATCAGGCTCTAGGAGAGATTCAGACCTTCCACCACACGTCTGGTCCGCCTCCACACCACCCGATCAGCTCACCGACCTACTCGATCGGGTCCTCAGCCGCCGGATCCACCTCAGTCAAGCCTTTGATGCCCGCCCGGCAAAAGAGCCCGCTGAGATCGTGCAGACTGTACGCCCTGCCAAGGATCACACCGTCGACGCGCACCCGAGGACCGCCCTACCCCCGAGACGGACGAGGAGCTCGCACCTGGCCCAAAAGCCCATGGCCGGCCCCGCGCCGTAACAGGGTCAGTCCGCCTCCGAGTGCCGGGCCTGCTTCTTCACATCCGCCTCAACAACGTTCCGGGCCACGCCTTCGTCCTTGGCGTACTCGGTGATCGCCGCCTGTACGTCCCGCCCAAGGTCACGCCAGGCACGCCACGCGGTCTCGTACGTACCGGTCTGCTGCTCGCTCCACAGCTCCGCGGTCGGGGACCCGTACGTGTCTCGGAGCTGTTCGACCTGGACCTACGCCTTGGCGGCCGCGCGCTGCTTCTCCACCAGTGACTGCCCGTCAACAGTGGATGCGCAGGCGGACGATCATGACGTCTGGTGCCACAGCGTCCAGGTATGTGTTCGCGAAGTCGGGGGACTTCTGCTCGGACTGAGGGTGGTCGGTGACGTAGAACCACGCTCCGTCCAGGGTGAGCAGGTGTTCCGTGGGGATAACCCACTCGGGCCTCTGCTGCCGGTACGGAGTGAGATGGGCGCGAGAGGGGTCAAGCCTCGCGGCCAGTTGTGCGGCGCGGGTGCGCATGCCCTTCAAGTCGAGCAGGCTGCGTGGGCCTCCGTCGCACTGTCCAGGTGTCCAGCGGCGGGACTCGCCGTGGGCGTCCAGCGGCGCTCGGACGAGACGGGAGTCTCCTTCGTGGCCGGGGAGTACGTCGAACTCCTCACCCGGCCGACCAAGCCACCACTGGTCCCATTCGCCCTGGTAGGGCTCGTGGTCACCGTTGAGGTCGAAGGGGGCCATCGCCTGCTCGATCGCGGCATGAAGGCACTGGTGCGCGTCTGGTGGCAGGCAGACCGTGACCATCTCGAATACCAATGGAGTGCATACCTTTCTTGTCGTGGAGCTGCACTGACCAGCATCGCCCGCCTGCACCACCTCGCCCTCGCCGGTCAGGCAGGCGAGCCCCGCAGCGATCCCACTGCGCTCATCGGCAGGTAGATCTTTATAGGGGACCACTTTTGCAGAGGTTCCGTGCGGGGAAGACGAATTGCCTTCATGACGGCGGTGAACTGCATGCAGTCGTTGCTGTTCCCGCCCGGTGATGACGAAAGCAAGCGGGCGGGAGGGCGTCGCAAACCAGGCGGATTTTACTGGTCAGCCCGCTACGCGACCGTCAAAGATTCCGTCGACCGGTTCGAAGCCCTCACCCCCGCGCCCGATGGCACTGTTGCTGCAATCCTCCGCCTCACCCAGGCCGCCGGCGGACAGGGCGTCGTCCCACTGAACCAGACGGGCTGACCCACCCCCTCAGACGGGCTCAGGAAGGGGACCGAGGTGCTTGGTGACGCGCTCTCGCAGCAGGCGGTACTCCTCCCAGCGGCGGGGCAGAGGCCCCGGCGGGCGCTCGACGACACGGGCAGCCGTAACGGTCTGTCCGCGCTGGAACTGCTCGCGAGTCAGGTCGAGTTCCACACCGCTGGGCAGCCGGTTCCACCAGTGGAAGCCGTGCTGGGACCCGTCGAGGTGCACCTCTCCGACCATGAGATCGCCGCCGAAGACGTCATTGACGACCAAGGCGGTGATGTCGCAGTGTCCCCAGGCAGGGTTGACCGGCTGCCAGTCGGCCTGGTTGTCGGGCGAACACGTGTCGGCGGCCCAACTGGCTCGCAGGGCCTTGTCGAGATCGAGCAGGTTCCAAGGGATCATGCCGCCAGCATCGCAGCCACCACCGACACCGGAGGTGACGCAGGAGCCAGGGTGGCCCGGCCGCCCGACTTCGCACGGGCAGCCGAACAGGGAATGGAGGGCATTCTCCACGACCCCGCTGGGCGGCGCTGCTGTCGTGCAGGAGCTTGGAATTCCGCCGATCCGCTCCTGCCTCGGCCCCGCGCAGGCGACTGCCGGCCAAGCTCCAGGCGGACGAGATGACGTCCAAGGGCGCGAACCTGCCGAGGTTCTCTCTGCCAAGGAGGCTCTGCCAAGCTTCGGTGTTCGAGTCCGAAGGAGGGGACATGGGGATCGAGCTGGAACTGCACTCGGGGCGGCCCGTGCGAAAGGGGTCTTCCCGGGACACGTTGCTGCGAGGGTCCTACCAGCATGGTGAAGCGCTGGCGCGGTCGCTGAGCACGCTCGACCGACACGGATCGGGCAAGCTCGGCTGGGTGGACCCCTATGGCGACACGCTGTTCAACGACCAGGAAGCTCGAGTCGCTCGTCAGGAAGTCGACGTTCTGGTTCGGCAATGCGCTGACACGAAGGAGAAGGCCGCTCTGCTTGACCTTGCCGACCTTCTTGAAGCGTGTGCGGCAACGCCGGGCAGCTATGTGTGGTTTATCGGTGACTAGTGCCACATCAGGAAGCGTTCGCCCCGATGTGACGTCTGAGCTGGTGCTGTGCGCCGGTGGGATGCCGTTCCCGTCAGACGTCAGTCGGGTACGTCTTCGCCATCGAAGTCACCGGCTGCGGTGAGGCCCTCGACGAAGGATCGGAAGTCCGGGGCGAGGGCCAGCTCTTCATTGCGATCAGCGTCGAACCACGTCACCGATGGTTCCCCCTGTCGGCCGGATGCCCGGTAGTCGAGCGCAATCCAGTAGTGCCCGTCGCCAGAGAGAAGCACGGCAGGCGCGGGAAGTCCCCACTCATCGATCAGGTACGGACTGTCCAGCACGGAGACTGTGTGTTCGTGGTCGCCGATGCCCATCAAGTGGTCGAACGGGACGTGATCGGCACTCCAGGAAGTCGGCTGGTCTGTCGGGAAGGCGTTCCGCTCGGCCGCGGACTCGCCTCCGTTCTGAGCGCGCAGCAGGTCAAGGAGCGACGTCGGGAGCGTGACGCCGAGCAATCGCTCGGCGTTGCGCACCGTCTCATCAGTCAGCGGCTGGTGTATGCCGTAGCTGCTGTCGGGCTTCCAGAAAGCAGCCTGCACATCCTCAAAGCGTGCCATGACCGAAATCTTAGGAGCCCTGCGCCGCGTTTCGCCGCCCGGCCCGGGATGGACCGCGACAATGATCACCTGAGCGGACATGTGCAGGTGCGGGAGATTGATGGCAACGGGGGCGACGGTTGCTGTCGATCATCCGGCAGGGGCACCGGATCGGTAGTGCCGTGGCGGCGAGCCCAGATATCGCTGCTGTCCGCCCAGGTCCTGCCCGTGGCGAACATTGCCGAGGTGGTGACGTTCACCGGCACGGACCGGGTCCGGCACCTGTTCGCAGGCTGGGACCTGGGCCAGGACGGACACCCGGGTCGGCGACCGGGCCGCGGTGAACAACGTCGAGTTCGCCTGCACGCCGACCGACGGATCGTGGCTGAACCATATCGGGGCCCAGTTCACCGCCCTGCGCTACTCCGCACTGGACGGCACCGACCACGCCGGCCATAAGGAGCAGGGCAGCTTGTTCCGCCGCTACATCATCTGGCGGAGCGAGCACGCTGCCGACGAACGTCTACGCGAGGTGGTCGCCGGGGCAATCGTTGCCTGATGGCGCTAGCTGTTCGTCAGGTCCTTGGCCATGACCTGTTCCCTGCCCGTGCCATCAGGCAGGAGGTCGCCCGGCACACCGGTGTCCGTGAACCCGTGGCGCTCGTAGAGAGCGGCAGCCCTCTTGTTGTCCGGCATCACGGACAGACGCAGAGACTTGGCACCGCGCTCTGCAGCCCACCGTGCAATCTCCCGGATCAGGCAGTCGCCGACTCCTCTGCCCCGGGCCGCGGGACTGACCCACATCGAGATCAACTCAACGGCGTCCCCTGCCTGCTCGAGCGGAACGCCGCTGGCCATCCCCGCAGGACGACCGTCAACCACCGCAACGACATTGTGTGCACCGGGAATCTCCAGACGGGCACGCCAGCGGTCTTCGCGATCACCAGCTCCCTGCCACTGGGCAAGCGTCGACCCGAACGCGTAGGGCGCCTCCGCGAGGGCTGCCTGACGCAGTTCCCGCCAGATCGGCCAGTCGTCTGATTCCAGAGTGCGCAGTTCAAGCATGACGCAGACCCTGCCGTACTGATGGAAGCAACAGCAACGGGATAACGTCCGATCTTCCTGCCGAACCGGTGCACCTATGCGGTCACAGCATGAGACGGAGGCCGCCCGCATGGCCGGCGTCTCCGCAGGCGAGCAACCTGTGCCTGCGGACGTTGATGGTTCGTGCGCAGGCTCGGCCCTCAGATAACGACCCCGCGCGCATGACCGTGACCCGGCCGCCCGGTGAAAGGGCTTCCGTCGGCCCCGTGTCTGACTCAAGGGACAGCCGACGATGTGCTCCATCGCCTGGCGGTCGTCGACGTCCGCGGGAACAGGGCCAGAACTGCCTGCCATGCCGCCGAGCCCCCTCTGCCCGTACCACTTCAGGAGCGCCAGAAGACGAAGGCCGAGCTATGGACGGTAGTTGTCGCTCATGGTCGGCGAAGAGCCATGCATCGTATTGGCGTTGTAGGACACTCGGTCGTTGTACGCCTGCACCCTCCGCGTTTGCTCGATGAGCAGCCCCTCGGCATTCCGGGTGGTGCCACTACCGCGGCGCATGAGCTTGACGATCAGGGTGACCGCCAGCGCCACCATGAGTCCGAGCAGGACGCCGAGCTCGACCATGAAATCCCCCGTTGTCGCTACGACACTGATCCCTGATGACAGTGAGACCCGGTGGCAGCCCAGGTCAAGGGCCTTGCGGGTGGATGCAGGTCAGATCGCTTGGTCAGTGTCCGGATCGAGCCTATACGCAAGTTTCAGCCGACTGACGCACCCCCGCGTCCGGGCTGTACCTCGAGCGACAGAGCGCCGGCCCCAGGATGGTCGGCATCCACCTGCGCACCCGGCGCGACACGATGCGGGAGGTACTCGCCCGGACCGAGGGTGCGCTGCATGCCGAGGAGCCAATACCCGTGTCGACGATGCGTCTCCGAAGTTCGCACGGCCGGGAGACTCGGCGGGTTTCACGATCGAGTACCGGCCTGATGCGGACGGGCTTACGTTCGAATCGCCGCACCTTGGGGAATGCAAGCCGCGGTCTCTGCCCCACGGCCGGTCAGGCGATAGAGTCGAGAGGTGCGTTGATCTTCTGGGCGGCGGCCATGTGCAGCCGCAGACGGTACCGGGCGCTTCCCATCACAGGAGACGCCCCGACCGGCGTACCCGTCACCACCCCATCGGAGATCCACACCGTGACTGCTCCACAGCCTCTCCCCTACGACGCCTTCGTCGAACTGGCTTCGGCCGATTCAGCGGTAGTCGGCCTCGTCCTCAAGGGCTCCCGGGCCCACGACGGCATGATGACCCGACACTCCGATCACGACCTGTACGTGGTCCTCGCCGACGACGCGACGACCGATCTCACCCGGTTCGCGGGCCACCGCACCCCCCAACTCGACCTCGTCATCGTCTCTCTCACCGAGTTCCGCGCAGCCGGGATGCCGGGGTTTGAACGCTACGCTCTCGCCCGTGCCCAGATCGTGCTCGATCGGCTCGACGGAGGCATCGCCCGGATCCTGGCCGAGAAGGCCCGTCTGGGTGCCGACGAGGCATTCGCAGACTCGAGCGGCTGGCTCGACGCCTACGCCAACTCTCTTTACCGCTCCCTCAAGAACCACCGGGACGGTCAGGCACGTGCCGCTCGCCTCGACGCCGCCGAAAGCGTCCGGTTCCTGCTGGAGCTGCTCTTCGCTCTTGACCATCGCCCCCGCCCGTACAACAAGTACCTGGAGTGGGAACTCGCCCGACACCCACTGCCTGGCTGGGACACCGACGAGCTGCTCCGTGCCGTGGACCGGATCTCGATCTCAGGCGACGTATCCCTGCAGCGGCACCTCTTCGCCCTCGTCGAGGCGACAGCCCGAGAGGCCGGACACGGCGAAGTCCTGGACGCATGGGGCGAGGACCTCGATCTCATGCGACCTCAGTAAAGGGGCCGGAGAATCGCGCCGGCGGCAGCAGGCAGTGCCGACTGTCCCAGACCCAGCTGTTCTCCGGTGGCCAGTCGCCGGTGACGTTTCCAGGCTCGGTTAGAGGCCACCAGACGCCTCGGTTGTTCCTGGCCGCAGCGTCGCAGGGCCTGAGCGTGGAATGCCGCACGCTTGACAGGCACGTCGCAGCGAAGGCCTCAGGGCCTCCTCCCTCTCCCAAGCAGTACCCCCGGCGTTCGTGAACGTCTCACAAGAGACTCACGGACGCGTCGCGGGCATACCGCTCAATACTTCACCGCCGGCACGCTCACCTGCGCGTCTACGCGGTTCGCGCGACCCTTGGACGGTGTGGACGACATTGTGCAAGTCGTCGCCCCGCACATAGCGCTGCAACTGTCTCCGCAGGAAGTTCATGCTCATCCCGGGGAAGGCGTCGGTGAACGCCGCCACATGTGGTGTGATCAGTACGCCGGGCAGATCCCAGAGCGGGTGGCCGGCGGGCAGGGGTTCCGGGTCCGTCACGTCCAGGGCGATGCGCAGCCTGCCCTGGCGTAGCTCATTGACCACGGCGCCGGTGTCCAGGAGTTCGCCGCGGGCGACGTTCACCACCAGGGCCCCGTCCTTCAGAAGCCCCAGGGTGTCCACGCCGAACATACCGCGGGTGTGCTCGGTCAACGGTGCGCACAACACCACCGCGTCGACCGTGGGCAGCAGCTTCGGCAGATCCGTGATCCCGTGCACAAGACCCGTGGGAGCCGTGCGCCTGGTCCGTGCCACGACCACCGTCTCGCACCGGAACGCACTCAGCCGCTCCGCGACGGCCGTGCCCACGGCGCCGTGGCCGACGACCATGACCCGCTTGCCGATCAGGGTGGATCGGTACTCGGGGAGCCACTGCCGCGCGCCCTGCCGGTGCACGAACTGGTCGATGCCACGGGAGAGCGCGAGCAGGAGCGTGACGGCCAACTCGGCGGTCGCCTCACCATGAACCCCTCGAGCGGTCGCCAGCGTCGTGCCGGGCGGCATCAGGTCCAGCACCGGCTTCATGTAGTCATAGCCGGAGCTCAGCAGCTGGACGACCTCCAGACGTCGCATCCGCGGAAGCACACGCCCCAGGGCACGCTCTGCGCCCGGCACCGGTGGTCCCACCAGGAAGCGAACCTCCCCCGGGTCGCCGGGCAGCGTGGTGGAACCGTCCCAGTGGCCGTAGGAAAGGGCGTCCGGCAGCCCGCGTATCTCCTCCTGGTGATACGGGAGCCACACGGCCATGCCGTCCTGCATCGTGCATCAACTTCTTCCGGTTCTTGCCGTGCCGAACCGGCCGGCGCCCCGGGCGCCGCTGCCCGCCCAGCAGTCGTACCTCTGCACACTGTCCTGCCCGTGCGTCGAAACACGCCGGGCCACCGCGGCCGAACACCATGGCCGCCTCGGCCGTGGCCCTGCCGTATTCACTACGTGCACGTGCGCGTCACCCGCGCGGGTTCAGGTGAAGGTCGTCACACGGGCTCGGGGAACCCGACGGACACGTGAATCGGAACGGCCGTGAAAGCGCCTCGGTCCGTGTCGGCCCTCGGCTGCGTCAGCGCAGCGGGGCGACCACCGGTGGCCCGAACCCGCATACACGGTTCCGGGCCACTGGTCCTCAACCGGTCCTGGACACTCCGCCGACGTCAGGGTTCATTCCACCGTCCCTGACCGCGGCGGGACGTCCGTGACGCTCTGCAAGGCGGAACGCCCGCCCGGTTCTGGACCGCCGGGCGTCCTTGCCACTCCTGAACCCGAGACCGGCTTCGCGTTCCGTCCGGCGCTACATGGTCATTCCGCTCATGTCGCCGGTGTCGCCGCTCATCCCCATCTGCATGCTGTGAATCTCGTGCACGGCCGACGGCATGATCACGAAGGGGCGCATCATGCCCTCGTCCTCGTGGTCGAGGAGGTGGCAGTGGTACATCACCTTGCCGGTCTGCCGTGCGAGTCGGCCGGCGACCGTGACGAGGGTGTTCGCGTTGACGGTGATGGTGTCCTTCCAGCCGGACTCCTCGGGTGCAACGGGCACCCTGTCTCCGGTGGTGATGGGCTTCTTGGTGCCCTGAGCCGCGTAGTCCATACCGCTGCTGTCGATCGCACGCCGGTCCACGACCTGGAAGTTCATCAGGTGTATGTGCATCGGGTGGTAGATGGGCACCTCGGGCGGCGCGATGTTGATGAAAGTCCACTTCTCCCAGGTGTCGGCGGCCGCGAAGAACCTGGTGGTGTCCTCGAACATCATGCCCGTGCGCCGGAGTGTCTTCGTCCCGCCGGGCAGGTCGATCTTGACGATGCCCACCCCGGGTTCGGTCTTCTCGGGGACCTCTTGCATCTCCCAGAGCTGCGGCATGCCACCGGTCTTGTCCATGGTGAGCACGACGAACCGCTCGACGGCACCCTTGGGGACGTCTTCCGGACGCAGCTTCCGGAAACCGGATGACAACGTTGTCGGAAGCTTGTAGGGCGCATTCCGCTCCCGTGCGACGCGGAACTGCATCACCTCGGGGAAGGGAACGGCGAAGTCCGGAAGGGCGGCGCCGGGGGTCTGGCCCGCAACGGTGTTGACGAGCTTGAGCCGCTTGCCCGGAAAGGCGGCGAAATCGATCACGATGTCGGCGCGTTCCGCCGGGGAGAGCGACAGCGCCTCGTCGATGGCCTCGGGAGCGCCGAGGAGGCCCAGGTCGGTGCCGATGAGCTTGATGGCGCCACGCACCACCTTGCCGGTCTCCTCGTCGAGTACGACCAAGCGGTAGATGCGGGACGGGGACGTGTTCACCAGGCGGAAGCGATACGCGCGGGCCTTCACCTCCAGATGCGGCCACACCACACCGTTGACCATGGTGAACGGGGCGAGGCTCCCGGCCGCCGGCGGGAGCATCCCCGGCATCGGGTCGGTGAAGGCGATGCGCTTGGCAAGAATCTGTCCGTTGAGGCGTCCCCGGTCGTCGGTGTCGAAATTGACTTCCTGGATCGCCAGCGGAATCTCATAACGACCACTCGGGAGATCGAGGCCGTTCTCCTCCTCGTCGCGGACGATGCAGTGGCCCATCAGCCCTGCCTGCACGTTCAACGAGGTGACCGACATGGCGTGATCATGGTAGAAGAGGTGCGCGGCTGCCATGTCGTTGGCGTATTCCGCCAGTTGTGCGTTCCCGGGTGTCACCCCGTAGTCCGTCGCACCGTCGCTCAGGGCGTTCTGATGACCACCGTGCACATGGACCGTCGTCCAGGCGGTCAGCTTGTCGATCTCGGGGCGTGCGATCGCCCCCTCGGATCCCGGACGGTTGTAGGGCAGCAGACCGGGCCCCGGCCCTTCGGGGTGCACCCAGACCGCCTTGACGGGAATGGCGCCCTTCAACTTGTTGGTCCAGGCGATACGCGCACGCTGTCCCTGGCGCATCTCGAGGGTCGGACCCGGGTAGTGGCCCGCGTAGGTCCACAGACGGGTCCGCGGCATCTGGGAGTGCAGACGGATCCGGGACTCGACCAGTCCCACCTCCGTGACGCCTCTGTTGCCGGGACGCAGCGTGGGAGGGATGCGCAGCGGGTCCTTGAACGGTGTGAGTTCGGTGGCCTCCGGCGAGTTCACGCCGTCGAGCTCGGCGTTGGCGCCGCCGGACATCTCACCGGCGCCGTCGAGTGTCTCGCTGGCCTCGGCGCTTCCCTCGTAGAGGCCGGTCAGGCCGTAGACGCCCGCGCCGGCCACGGCGGCCCCGGCGGCAGTGCCGCCGGCCATGCCGAGGAAAGTCCGTCTGGAGTGCTTCATAGTGGTTGTTCCCGTGATCAAGGTGGTTGTCGTTTGTCCCCGCTTCGGGTCCGGCGCGTAGGAATTCAGGCCGATGTTCCCATCGCGGCAAGGCGATTGAGCAACCTGAAAGGGACGCTTCCTGGACCCGGCGGTGGTGGTCGCAGCCGCCGCGTCGTGCGGCACGGCACATGCGCTGCTTTCGCTGGCTGCGACACTTACAACCCGGCATGGGTGACCGGTTCATTGATACAGCGCGGCACTCGGATGGAACGCACGGCTGAATGGACGTCGGCGATCACGGCTGGTGGGTGATCGGTACGTCAGGAGAGAGGCTTGGGGCCGAGACCGTCGGCGTATGTGTTCCGGCTCCGCCCGCATGTTCCGCGGGTCGAGCCGTTCTTGGTCCCGGCAAGTCGGTCCGTCGAGAAGGTGACTACTTCTCGGTGTGAAGGGTGTTCTCCAACTGCTGGAACACATCCATGAGTCGGGGAGTGAAGTGGTCGACTTCGCAGTCGCACGGATGCCGGTCGTGGTGTGGGCGTTCGCAGTCCTCGAGGTTCGCTCCCTGCCCGCCACCGGGGTTGAAGAGACAGGCCAACTTGGCGGCACGAGAGGTGACGTTGACGAATCGATGGCGCACACCGCGCGGCACATGGACCAGGTCGCCGGGGAGGACCGTGCAGGCCCTGTCGCCGTCGAGGAACTCAAGCTCCCCCTCGAGCAGATAGAAGGCCTGATCATGGTGGGGGTGGATGTGCGCAGCCGCTCCTTCTCCCGGAGGCACACCGACCACCACGAATCCCAGCGCCTCGTCCGCGTAGACGTCTCCGGACATCCAGCTCGCCGAGGTTCCGTCGGAGAACCCGTACAGCGTCTGACGCGCACGACGGTCTTGTGACGCCGACAACAAGACGTACACCCCTCTTGGAGATCAGTGGTTGGCTGAGCAGGGATCGCCCACGCCCGCAGCGGCTCGGCTCATCAGAAATCCGCGCGTATACACAGACGGAACCAAGGTCGGAGGACGGCGATGACGGTCTCTCAAGCAAGGCCGGGAGCAGGCTGATCGGATGAAGAAACCGGCGGCCGCTACTCTGCGCACCTGAGAAATATGCTCTTCGCATCGCAAGCACCATGTAATTGCTGAGTCAATTAAATGGGCCGGCTGTTGTTCTGTCAAGTCGGCCGAATCACCGGCTGCCGCAATCGAATGATTTATGAACTGGGAAACAAGAATCATCCAACGTTCCGCCGGACGCCTCGCGATTCTCGATCAACCCGCCCGTCAACCGAGCCGGTACCCCGAAGTTGCCACGGAATTCGCCAAGGCAGTCATGAGACGCCGTCGAAAGTCAGAGGGTCGGCGAAGTCAGGCCTTGCATACGGCCACCCGTCCGAGGCTGCGCAAAAGAGCCGACCATCCGTTGCAGGCCCACGTCGTGGATGCCTTGTCCGGCTGGAGTGTGTGGCGAACGCGTCGAGGCGGCTGTTGCAGCGAGTGATGACGACGGAGTCGGCGTGCTCCCGCCGACTTCGAACGTCTTGCAGGCGGACATCCCCACCACTCCGCACAGGACGAGGAGAACTGCCGCAGAGACACGCCTCAGTGGTTTGCGTGCGATGGCGGCGCGGGGGGCCATGCCGGGAGAGAGCGAGGTCATATCTCCAACACGGATCGCGTGGCCGAAAAGGTTCATTGTCATCGCCATCCGGGCGGACTCCGCCGTGGAGGAACAGCCGGTGGGCCCGCAAACGTGTTCCCGACAGGGCTGCTCGCACGTCACGGACCATCCCGCCGCAGGTGGCGAGCGGCCCAGCCCTCTCAGCCGGGACACGTTTTCGCCGGGGCGTTTGGTTCACGTCTCTTTTGATGGCGGTCCGTCGCCGGACGGCGCCACGAACGCTCCGCACACGGCACCGATGAGTCGGCCGTGGCCGAGCTGCGGCCCCCGGCAAGGAGACCGGTTACAGGGCCGAGGACGATCCGCTCGGCACATGGCACGACGGACCACGGCCGTGCCGTACCGGCCGACCGAGCCCGGAAGGGGAGGAGGAAGGCCCCCGACGTTCACGAGCGGGTTTTTTGCTGCTCCGCTCCCCTTCCGCTGTGGCCCGGCCGCCGGACCGAGCGAGTGGATCGGACCCGACCGACGAGGTCGGCGACCGCCTTATCCCATTCGGGATACGCGAAGGTGAACCCGGCCGCGCGCAGCCGACCCGGGACCACTCGGCGGCTCTTGAGCAACAACTCGGTGTCCGAGCGCAGTGCGAACGCCCCGAGCTCCGCCATCCACCGTGTCGCCGGCAACCCGACAGGAACGCCCCAGGCAGCACGAAGGGCCCTCATGAACTCCCGCTGAGGAAGAGGCCGCGGCGAGGCCAGGTTGACCGGACCATCGAGGTCCTCCCGGGCGATCAGGAACTCCACCGCACGTACGAAGTCCTCGTCATGGATCCAGGACACGTACTGCGCGCCGCCCGCAACCGGTCCGCCCAGCCCCAGTCGCGCCAGCTTCAGCAGTACGTCGAAGACCCCGCCGTGATCGGGGCTCATGACCATCGCCGCGCGCAGCGCGACCTTCCGTGTCGCCGGCGTCCACGCCTCGGCCTGCGCCTGCTCCCAGTTCTTCGCGATCTCGACGCTGTAGGCCCAGTAGTCGGGCACCCGGGCCTCCGAACCGCCGATCACCCCCGTCGCCTCGTCATGTGCGGCGTCGAAGCGATGGGCGTAGATCGTTGCGGTACTCATCTGCAGCCAGAGACGAGGTGGTCGCGCGGCCGCGGCGATCGCCTTGCCGATCACCCGTGCCGAGTCCACTCGGGAATCCATCATGGCCCGCAGGTTCTCGTCGGTGTAACGGCAGGACACGCTGCGTCCGGCCAGGTTGATCACGACGTCGGAGCCGTCGATCACCTCGGCCCAGGGGCCGAGGGTGGCCCCGTCCCAGGCGATGTCACGCTCGCGTTGCGGATCCCTGGTCAGCACGGCGACCTCATGGCCTGCCGAGGTCAGCGCACGGTCCAGGATCGTGCCCACCTGTCCGGTACCACCGGGCAGCACTACCTTCATCGAGCCCCCTCAACTTCGGTGGACACAAGAGTAGACCTTGGATTTGAACGTGTTCAAACGAGGGCCCGGCAATGCCTTCCCAAGTGTCGCGGCCCGTCCTCGCGAAGGTGCGGTCACCGCCACGGACGACGGACCGGGCACACGACCGCGGGTCACCGGGCGATCGCCACATCACCGTGCCCTCATGACCCGGGGCCGCTGGTCCGCCCGTTGTCCGACTGCCCGGGCGCTCCGCGCGGCGCTGGGGAACCACGGCCCCCGACAGGTCGTGTCCTGATATGGGCGGAAGGGAAACCAGGCCGGGCCGAGTGGGGGGCTGATGCAGATCATCGAGGTGACGGGGTATGCCGTCCGGTCCGCTGTGATCACCATGAGACGCAAGGGGACGCCTCTGGAATTCGTGATCTTTCCGATGCTGCACGTGGCCTCACCGACGTTCTACTCCCAGGTGCGCCTCAGACTCAGGGACTGTGACCTCATAGTGCTCGAGGGAATCCGTGGGCGGTCGGTCGGAGTGAGCGCGCTCACGCTCGCCTACCGCTTCGCTCCGCGGCGGAAGCGCAATGGCCTGCAGGAACAGCACGAGGGCCTGCTGCTCCCCGAGGGCGTGCCGATCATCAACCCGGACGTGACCGCCGCCGAGGCGATCGAGGACCTCAAGACGCTGCCTCGCTGGATGTATCTGCTGCTCATGGTCGTGGCCCCCGTGATGGGCCTGATGTTCGCGCTGCGCGGGCCGCGCGCCTTCCTCGACGAGGACATGGAGGTCGAGGATCTGCCGTCGACGCTGCGCGCGGAGATGATGGCCGACGATCCGGTGGAGCGGGCGATGATCGGTCGACGTGACCAGCGGTTGCTCGCCGCGCTCGACGAGATCTACGCGGAACGTGCCGAGGAGCGCATCCGAGTGGCCATCGTGTACGGCGCCGGCCACGTCCCGGCCATCGTGACCGGGCTGAGGGATCGTCATGGGTACCGGCCGCGGGAAGCGGAATGGCTCACCGTCCTGATCCCGGCCTAGACAGGCCTAGACATCGTCTCGATCGGCGGATCGAAGTGAAGATGGCCCGGTGGACAGAGCCTCCGGGTGCCGGTGCGACGATGCGGGGATGCGTGAGATCGATGAGCTGATCAACGTCGACGACCCAGCTTGGCCGCTCCTCCTTCAGGAACTGGCCGGCGCCGATGCATCCGTTGCGGTGCTGCCCGCAGATGCCGGCGTGGGCCGTGCTTCCCTGCTGCAGCTACAGGTCTCCGCCAGGTCGAATCTGGGTGCCGTCGTGCTGAATTGCGGCGGCCTGCTCGTGGACGGCGGATGGCTGCGGGTCTTCGGCAGCCCGAGTGCCGCCGGCCTCGAAGGACTGCCCGGTCTGGCCGAGATCAACAGGATGCCCCTGACGCTCGATCCCGCATGGCGGCCCGGGGCGGGCCTCGTGGTTGCGCACGATGTGCTGGGCGGGGTCTTCGCTCTCAATGGGGGCAACCCCCGTGACGCCGGTCGGCCCGGCGAGCCGGGCGAGATCATCTACTTCGCGCCCGATGCCCTTGGCTGGGAGTCCCTGGGTGCCGGCTACTCGGCATGGCTGTCCTGGATTCTCGCCGGAGGACTGCGGGAGTTCTACGGGGGCTTGCGGTGGGACGGCTGGCGCAGTGAGGTCTCCGTGCTGAACGGCCGACAGGGACTGTCGTTCTTTCCGCCGTTGTGGTCGGCCGAGGCCCGCCGGGATCTGCCGGCGACCAGCCGCCGTGCGGTGCCCATGGCGGAACTCCTGGGTCTGAGCCGCGACTCGTGCCTTCAGTTCGACGGCGCCGACCCGGGGTTCCTCGGAGTCGCATGAACGGGCTTACCGGCCCAGGCGCCGGTAGCAGACGAGGGTGGCGGCGATTCCGGCGAAGGCGGGGACGTGTTCGGCCTTGCGCTCGTGGCGACGGTGCAGACACCGGCACCCTACAAACCAGGCCACCGTCCACTCCACGGTCCAACGATGACCGTGCCCCTACAGTTGGTTCATGGCGCACATGAGTGACTCACGCAGGTCGATCGCGGATGCGTACGTGGCCGTATTCGAGGGGTTGTCGACGGCCGGCGGTCGCACGAGAAGGGGTCCGCAGGGTGCCGTCCTGTCGATCTCCGGGGCCCCGGTCGCAGCGCTCAACGCGATCATCAGTCCCAGCCTGGAACCGGACGCGGACGACATAGCCGCATTGGCCGCCTCCGAGGCACCGTGGGAACTTCCTTGGAGCATTCATGTGCGCGGGACACCGGGGCCGCTGATCACCGAGATGGCAGCACGTAACGGGCTGACCCAGTTCAACACGGAGCCCCTCATGGTCCGGCGCCCCGAACAGGGACCGCCGCCGCAGTCGGGGGTCGGCCCGCTTCGCGTACGGCCCGTGCCGACCGATGAACTCGATCTCTACGCCCGGACGGTGGCCGAAGGCTTCGAGGTGCCCCACGAGACGTTCCAGCTGTTCAACAACCCGTCCTTCGCCGAGGTCGCCGGACTCACGTTCTACCTGGCGGAAGTGGACGGCGTACCGGTGGGAACGGGCATGACGTCCGTCTCCGGTGATCTGCTGGGCATCTTCAATGTCAGCACGCTGCCGCGCTACCGGCGGCGCGGCTACGGACGGGCGGTGACCATCGAGTTGCTGCGCGCGGGTTGTGCCGCCGGCGCCACAACGGCCTACCTCTACGCCAGCAAGATGGGTGAGCCCGTGTACGAGTCGGTGGGCTTCAGCACCGAGGAGTACATGACCGTGATCACGGCTCCATGACAGCCGGGTCAGTCGGACCGGACAGACACGATTCCGCCCAGACCCAAGTGGGGCGGAAGCTTCCGACTTCTCACCGGGGTGCGGCCGGGCGAACGGCTCGGCTCCGCGCATGAGCGCGCGGAAAGAGTCCCGATGACCCTGTGACGAGCCCGCACCGCCCACCGCATCACCGCACCTCGCTCACCTTCCGTAGCATCTCCAGGAATTGCTCGCGCTCTGCTGCCGACAACGGGCCCAGGAGTTCGTCGTTGGCCCGCTCCCCCGCCTTCGTGCACTCCTCGAGTCGCCGCTCGCCGTCGGCGGTGAGACTCACCGCGTTCTTGCGCCGGTCGGCCGGATCGACGGTGCGAACGACCAGGCCCGCCGCCTGGAGGTCGTTGAGGATGCCGACCATGTCCTTCGGGTCGAGAGAGACCGCCCTGCCCAAGTCGGCCTGGGCGACGGGGCCGAGGTCCGCCACGGCCGCAAGGACGACGTGATGCCACATCTTCATGTCGTGCCGAGCGAGCGCCTCGGCGACCAGGCGGCGACCACGGGCCGCGGCCCGGCCGAGAAGCCAGCTGGGGAGAGTGCGGATTCGGGTGGGCGCCGACGGGCTGTCTGCCATGCACGGCAGCGTACCGACAAAACGTTGGAGCTCCCAATGACCTTCCCTCTATCGTTGGGACCTCCAACGAAACCTTGAGTGTCAGGAGGCGTTCGCGGATGCGGCGCATTCGGTACGAACACGTCGGCGGACCTGAGTCCCTGTTCCTGGAAGAGGTGCCCGTCCCGGAGCCCGGTAACGGTGAACTGCTCATCAGGACCGAGGCGATCGGCGTCACTCTCCCCGTCGTACGCGCAATGCGCGAGGCAGCGCAGCCCGTCCCACTCGGCGGCGAGTTGGCCGGTGAAGTGGTACGCGTCGGGGACGGCGTGAGCGGATACGCGCCGGGCGACCGGGTCACCGGCCTCTGCTTCGGGCACGGGTATGCGGAGTACGCCCTGCTGCACACCGCGATGGCCTCCCCAGTTCCGACGGACGCGACCGCCAAGGACGCCGTCGCGCTTGTGCGCAGCGGCGTGGTGGCACTCGGCGCCCTGGAGGCCGCGCGCCCGGAGGACGGCGAGTCGGTTCTGGTGACCGCGGCGGCGAGCGGGGTCGGCCATCTGGCCCTGCAGTTGTCTCGGCTGAGAGGCGCCGCACGCGTCGTCGCAGCCGTGGGCGACCCGTCCAAGGCGGACTTCGTACGCACCCTCGGCGCCGACGCCGTGGTGACCTACGAACAGCAGGGCTGGGGCGCACCGGTCGACATCGTGCTCGACGCCGTCGGCGGCACACTGCTCACACCCGCTGTCAAGGCGCTCGCGCCCGGTGGACGGTTGGTCGCGTTCAGCTCGGGCGGCGGCAGCGTCAATGCCCACGACCTCCTCGTGGGCGGCAAGTCGGCCATCGGCTTCCAGGTGGCGATCGTGGCAAGGACGCAGCCACAGCGGTACGCCGGGTGGATCCGGGAGCTGTGGAGGCTGTTCGGTGAGGGTGCACTACGGCCCGTGGTCCACGCGGAGTTCGCCCTCGCAGGCGCGGCACGAGCGCACGCGACGATCGAGGCCCGAGGCAATCAGGGAAAGGTCGTGCTGATTCCGTAGCGGGCGGACCGGCTGCGGCATCCGTCCTCGTGAGCCCAGCCCATGTTCCGGCCGCCTCACCGGCTCCGACCAGGCCACCGAGGGCAGGACCCGGGTCACCCCGGAGTCCACGACCGCTCGACAGATCGCCCACCACCTTCCGAACCCTCCGGCACCGGCGAGCGGCCGACCATGGCACAGCGAACGCCCCGGCCGCCTCGCCGCGTTCAGGTACGGGCCGCCGCTGCGCCCGACAAGGGTGTCAGTGCGCTCCTTCACCTCGTCCGCGGTACGGCTCCTGCTCTACGTGGGCCCATGCGGCGTGCCTGCGGATCGCGGCCTCGATCCGACTGCGCCGCCTGACGTTCCGCAGCACGGCGTGCTCGCTGATCCCCTGGCTGATCTCTTCCCGTGGGCTCTCGCCGATGCGCATGACGAACGGCTCGAGGTCGTCACGGACCAGATCCTCGATGTGCGCCCAGCCGCACCGCAGCACACAGGGGAAAGCCAGGAA
Organism: Streptomyces sp. HUAS TT11; assembly: GCF_051553595.1. NCBI lineage: Bacteria > Bacillati > Actinomycetota > Actinomycetes > Kitasatosporales > Streptomycetaceae > Streptomyces > Streptomyces sp. HUAS TT11. The sequence continues at coordinate 8,860,563 of NZ_CP196184.1, read as the reverse complement.
GCGCCACCACCAGCGATGGCCCCACGGGTAGACATGCTCCGGCGGCGGGATGATCGACGGCTCGGGCGGATACGCGGCCGCGGCTGCCCGCTGGGCCCCCTCGATCTCCGCCAGCACCTCGGCCGGGCCGCGGCGCAGGAGAGCGGGAAGGGCAGCATCTAGCTCCTGGAGGTCAGGCACGGTGCTCCTCAACAAAGGTGGGCCCTGCTGTCGGGGAAGCAGCAGGGCCTGACGGGAGTGTGGCAGGCACACCCTAGGCGGGGGTGCGGCCTCCGACATTCCACGCATCGCGACAGACATGAAGATTCGCGCACATGTCCTGCGGACGGCGCATGCCCCGACCCGTCGCATACGATTCGAGCGCCCCGAACGGAGTGATGGTGAGCCGGATCGGGTCCTCGTCGCCGTGCTGCGAAGACCTGCGCCGCGGCTCGGGCAGACGATGCCAGGCACGCCGGTTGTCCTTTCCCAGTGCGGCGTGACCGTCACGCTCACAACGGCCACATGCGGCGACCTCTCCGATCGCATCGGGACACAGGCCGGGCGCAGTGACCACGGCGACGCCGATCGGCCGGGGAAGATGATCCGGCGGCCCCGATGACCTGCGCGTACGCTGTTCGCCGTGTCAGACCGCCGCCTGCATCGTGTCGCCGTCCTCGTACTCGAGGGTGCGAAGCCGCTCGATGTCGGCATTCCCGCGCAGGTGTTCACGACCCGTGCCAGCATGCCGTACGAGGTCCGGGTGTGCGGCGCGGCTCCCGGTCTGGTCACCGGCGGCGACGGCCTGTCCTACCACGTCGACGACGGTCTGGAGGCGCTCCGATGGGCCGAGACCGTCTTCCTCCCGGGGTACCGGTTCCCGGACCGCGACGACCCACCGCAGGCCGCCGTCGACGCCCTGATCGCCGCCCACGATCGGGGCACGAGGCTCGCGGCCATCTCGACGGGCGCGTTCGCGCTCGCAGCCACCGGTCTGCTCGACGGCAAGCGCGCGACAACACACTGGCACTACACGCGAGCGCTTGCGGCGAAGCATCCGCTCGTCCAGGTCGACGAGAACGTCCTCTTCGTCGATGAGGGAGACGTGCTGACGTCGGCCGGCGCCGCCTCGGGCATCGACCTGTGCCTGCACATCCTGCGCCGTGACCTCGGAGTGGCCGCGTCGAACCATGCGGCCCGGCGCCTCGTCGCCGCGCCCTACCGCAGCGGCGGTCAGGCCCAGTACGTGCCGCGCAGCGTTCCCGAGCCGCTCGGCGAGCGGTTCGCCTCGACCCGCGCATGGGCACTCCAACGGCTCGACGAGCCGCTCAGCCTCGAAGTGCTCGCCCGGCATGCGGTGGTGTCGCCGCGCACGTTCTCACGGCGTTTCCACGAGGACACCGGGTACACACCCATGCAGTGGGTCATGCGTGCCCGGATCGATGTGGCCCGCGAACTGCTCGAGCGTTCGCAGCGCAGTATCGAGCAGATCGCCGCCGACGTCGGTCTCGGAACCGGCGCGAACATGCGGCTGCACTTCCAGCGCATTCTCGGCACCACGCCGAGCGAGTACCGGCGCACCTTCACCCAGGGTGAGTAGCCCGCGACTCCGCTGGCGCGATCCTTGCGAACCATGGCGCTCACGCCGCTGCCACAGCCGCACGCCGACCGCGAACCTGGTGTCGAACCGAAGGGACACCAGTCATGACTCGCATCGCCATCAACGGATTCGGCCGCATCGGACGCAATGTGCTGCGAGCGCTGCTCGAGCGCCGCAGCGATCTGGAGGTCGTCGCCGTCAACGACCTGACGGAGCCCGCCACCCTCGCACGGCTCCTCGCCTACGACACGACGGCCGGCCGGCTCGGTCGCCCGGTGACCGTCGACGGTGACTCCCTCGTCGTCGACGGCCGTCGCATCAGGGTGCTCGCCGAGCGCGAACCGGCGCAGCTTCCCTGGGCCGAACTCGGCGTCGAGATCGTGCTCGAGGCCACCGGCCGTTTCACCTCGGCCAAGGCCGCCCGCGGCCACCTCGACGCAGGCGCGAAGAAGGTGCTCGTCAGCGCGCCGTCGGACGGTGCCGACGTCACGCTCGCGTTCGGTGTCAACACCGACGCCTACGACCCGGCCCTGCACACCATCGTCTCGAACGCCTCCTGCACGACCAACGCGCTCGCACCGCTGGCCGCGGTGCTCGACGAGCTCGCCGGAATCGAGCACGGCTTCATGACGACGGTGCACGCCTACACGCAGGAGCAGAACCTGCAGGACGGTCCGCACCGCGACGCCCGCCGGGCCCGTGCCGCCGCCGTCAACATCGTGCCGACCACGACGGGCGCCGCGAAGGCGATCGGCCACGTACTGCCGGGCCTCGACGGCAAACTGTCCGGCGACTCGATCCGTGTGCCGGTTCCGGTGGGCTCGATCGTCGAACTCAATACGACCGTCGCCCGCGATGTGACGCTCGAAGACGTCCTGGAGGCCTACCGCGCGGCGGCGCAGGGTCCTCTCGCCGGCATCCTGGAGTACTCGGAGGACCCGCTCGTGTCCTCCGACATCACCGGCAATCCGGCCTCGTCGATCTTCGACTCGGCCCTCACCCGAGTCGACGGGCGCCACGTCAAGGTGGTCGCCTGGTACGACAACGAGTGGGGCTTCTCGAACCGTGTGATCGACACGCTCGAACTCCTCGCCGGCTCGGCCGCCGGCTGAAGGCTCGTGGAGCCTCTCGCCGACGGGCGACCGCGCGACGCGACACGCACATGACGCTGATGAGCCCCGCCCGTTGATCTCCGGACGGGGCTCGTCCGGTTGCCGCACGTGACAACCGGTACGACGTCGGCCTGGGACGGCCCGGGTACGCACGCCTGCGTCATCGCGGCCAGAAGGTCGGTCCGCTGTCCGACCGGCCGCGCCGGGCCACTCGAGGAAAGGCCCGAATGTACGCTGGGCCCGCACAGTTGGCCCTCCTCGAGGAACCGGACCGACCTCATGGAACTCGTCTTCGCCGGCCCCGTGATCGAATGGCGTGGCCCGCCTCCGTACTTCTTCGTCACCGTGCCGGCCGAGGAGTCCGCCGATATCCGCGAGGTCGCCGCGATGGCGACCTACGGCTGGGGGGTGGTTCCCGTGGAGGCCCGGATCGGCGGGACCGCCTTCACGACGTCGCTGTTCCCGAAGGACGGCGGCTATCTGCTGCCGCTCAAGAACGCTGTACGCAAGCCTCATGGGCTCTCTGCAGGTGATGACGTGACCGTGGAGATGACGGTCCGCCTCTAAAGGCTTTCCGTCCGGATCGCCGGTCACGGCCACAGGGCCCGCCGGGGCCGCGGTCCAGGACCACGGCCCCGACAGCGAGCGTGCCGCCCCCGAGACGGCGTGGAACCGCTGCGTGTCACGGCTGTCCGTGTACTCTCCCGATGACCACGCGGCCCTGCGATCGCCCACCACCGGCGAGGAGATCGCAGCGCTCGAAACGGAACTCGAGTCCCCGACCGGGCACTTCTGCCGTGTACGGGACTCCGGGATCCGGCCGGAGGGCGGCGACACCCGGAACTGGCCGCCGCTCCTCCGCCTCCCTGCCGGCTCCCCCGTCCGGCCGGCTTCGCCACCGGCTGGACGGGACCGCGATCCAGGCCCACCCCCTGCCTGTCTCCCCCTTTGCCCCTCTACCAGGCCCTGGCCGTCCTCCAGGGCCTGGTAGAGGTGTTTGACCGGCACCGACCGCAGACGCGACCTCCCCGTGCCGGTTGGAACCGGACCGACCAGGTACTAGCGGCGGCAGTCCCTGTGGCCCGGGTGCCAGACGCGCTGGGCGTGGCCCGGCCTCCAGTGGCGGTGGTCCCAGCGGCCCGGGATCCACGTCTGGGTCCAGTAGCCCCGGCCGACCGAGCAGTGCTGCCGGCCGTGTTCCGGACCGGGGTGGTGGTTGGGGGCCGCCGAGGCGCTGCCGACCGCTCCGAACAGCGCGCCCGAAGTCAGCGCGACCGCGGCCGCACCCAGGGCCGCGGCCCGCTTGAACCTGTCAGTCATCTCACATGTCCTTTCCGAGCGACGGTGCGTGAAGCCCCGTCGGTTGACCCGGCCGGTGCGGTCGGGCTGGAACTGATACTGCCCGGCTGACGGGCCCGAAACGGAAAAGACGCCCACACATAACTGAAAGCTAATCAATCTCTCATTCGTCACAAATAATCACATGATCTCACCACCTTCCCCTCGGACCGTCCGCCTGCCCATGGGCCATCTGACCAGGTACTTCGCGGTCAGCACCGCACTCGGCCCCAAGACCGCCGCGATGCCGCCCGCTTCGATCAACATGCCTTCGACCAACACGTCTTCGCGCCCGCCGAACTCGCGCAGCTCGTCGGCGGGTTCACGCTCCGGCGGCCCTGCGCAGGGCTATCCAGCGGGCGTACTCCGCCGGCAGACATACGGCGCAGGGCCGGTAGCCGGCCTCGACGGCGGTGGCTTCGTCCGCGAAGAACACCCTGTGGGTGACGTAGTGACCGCCGGCGATGGCGCGCAATGCGGACGGGCAGTCCAGCCGCCCGTACACCCGGGTGCGGCGATGGCCGCCGAGTGTGCCCGGGGTCAGGCTCCGGTAGGGGCGCCCGTCCCGGCCGACCAGGGTGTGGCGCCGCCCCGGCCCGTCGCCGGGCGGGGGCATGGGGGCGGTCATGCGGCGTCGTGGAAGACGAGACCGAGAGTGTGGCGGCGCCCGGAGCGGACGGTGCTCACACCGTGTCGCATAGGGGCGTTCGACCAGCCCCGCTTCGTGGCGACGGGCCGGTCGCGGGTGGTGAAGACAAGGCCGTGCCCCTGCGGAAGCGTTGTCGACGACCCTCGTGACTGCGCACGCGGGCGCTGTTCGGTCATGAGGAACTCGCCGCCGGTGAAGTCCTCTCCGGGGGCATCAAGACCGATCACTACCTGGAGCGGGAAGAGCATGTCGCCGAACACGTCACGGTGCAGGGCGTTCCAGTCGCCGGGGCCATAACGCAGCAGGATCTGTGCCGACCTGTCCTGCCCCGCCTCGTGGCACATCTCCAGCCACTCCCCCAGACTGGCCGGCCACGGGGCGGGCCGGCCCAGCTTGTCGGCCCAGTCCCGGGCAATGGGCAGCAGACGGGGGTAGAACGCCTCGCGCAACTCCCGTACGGGGGCGGGCAGGTCGTGGCTGAAGTACCGGTACTGGCCGGAGCCGAAGCGGTGGCGCGCCATGTCCACGGTCGTTCGAAAACGCGCGATCTCGTCGTAGAGGCCGGCGATCTGGCGGCACTCCTCCGGTGTGAGCAGCCGACGGGTCAGGGCGTTGCCGTACGCGTGGAGCTCGTCGGCGAGTTCGGCCCAGTCGTTGTCGTCGACCCGGCGCTCCAGCGGCCCTGTGGGCGGTTTGGTGTCGTTCACGGCAAGGATCCTTCGGAACGGTGGCGGTGTCACCCCGGCTCCCCTCTCACAGGCATGGCCGGGGCGACGTTTCAGGCGACTTGGACGGCGTGTTCCAGGTCGAGGGGCTGCTGCCTGCGCGCCGGCCCGTCGGCGCAACCGCTCGGTGCGTCGCCGGCGCCGATCACGCGGTGGCAGGGACGCACGACCTTGAGCGGGTTGGCGCCGACCATCGCTTTGCGGTGAGGGAGGGTCATGGTGCAGCACCAGGGGACCTCACAGCGGAGATCCCGAACTCTTCATGCTCTGGGTGGGGTTGGGCCTCAGACAAGGCTCGGCGGCAGAGCGCCCTCATGGGTGAGCAGGTGCACCTTGCGCTCGACACCGCCTGCGTAGCCCCGCATCGAGCCGTCCGCGCCGATGACACGGTGGCACGGGCGCACCAGCAGCAGCGGATTCGCGCCGATCGCCGCACCGAGGGCCTGAATGCGGTCCCGCGGCAGGCCGAGTCGCGCGGCAAGAGCACCGTACGTGGTGGTCGTGCCGTACGGGATGCGTTCCAGCTCGCGCCAGACCCGCTGCTGGAATTCGGTGCCGGCTGCCGTGAAGGTGAGGGTGAACTCGGTGAGTCGTCCGTCGAAGTACGCGCTCAACTGCTGTGCCACGTCCGCGAACCGTACCGTGTCCCGCCGCCATGTGGGGCGGAGGGCCGGTGCGTTCTTCTGGCCGGGCATGGACAGTGAGGCCAGGGCGATGTCGTCGCCGTGCTCCTCGCCCACCAGGAGCAGTTCACCCAGTGGGCTGGTGATCGTCGTCCAGGCGGTCATCGTCGCCTCCTCTTGACCAGGAATCGTTTCAACCTCCACTCTCACGCCTCACGAACACCGTTGCTGGCGGGATTCGGACATCACGCTGGGGGTTACGGCGCAGGTCAGCGATGGCCCGATGGCCAGGCGGACCGGTGTGCGGAACAGCTCGCGGTCGCCATCACCGTCGGGATGCGGAACGGACGTGCTGCCACCCCGGCGGGCGCCCCCCGGGCCTGCCGGAACGCGGCCGGCTCCTCCACCCGGCGGTGGTGACCCGACCGGACGAAGGAGCCGATGATCTGGCCGCAGGAAGGGGCCCTTCACTCCTCGGGGCCGTCCAGCTGCCGGTTCGAGGCGGCGACGATCCGAGCCGTGAGATCCGGGTCGGGCATCCCCGGGTCGAAGGGGAACATCGGACGGTGGATGCGGTGGTGGCCGAGCCGCACCAGGTTCTGGTCCACGCCGCCCGGGGTGAGCGCCATCTTCCAGTCGGCGGCCATCGCGAACAGTTCGGGCTCCAGGTAGCCGATCTTGACGATGACGATGTCCGCCGTGCGCGGGTCCAGGTCGAGGTCGGTGAAGTCGTGCTCGTGGTGGTACGGCTTGCGCAGCCGGGTCAGGATCACATGCACGCTGCCGACCCGCAGGACCACCTCCGTCTGCGCGTCACGGTCGCCGTGCCGCACCGCGTGCACCACACCGGTCATGGTGACCGGTCCGGCGTGCCGGTCGTCGACCTCCGCCCCCGCTGTGACCGTGACCGTGGCGCCGACGCCCGCTCGTACGGCCGTCTCGACCGCGGACGGTCCCGGCAGCGAGGCGTAGAGCACGGTCGGGCCGCCGGGGTCCTGGAATTCCGGGCGGGCCAGCACCTGACGCAGGCCCCAGGTGACGTCACCCGCCCCGCCCGCCGTCGGGTTGTCCCCGGTGTCGCTGACGAAGTACGGCCGCGCCGCGGAGGCGAGTGCTTCGTCGAGGCAGTCGGCGAGGGTCCCGGTCGGGGCGACGAAGGCGAACTCGTGCCGCGCCTCCCAGAAGCCCCGGGCCAGACGTTCTGCTCCCGCGGCCACGGCCGCCTGGTCGGGTCCGGTGACGACCACGGCCGCCCGGTTGCGCGGCTCGTCCGCCCAGGCGTAGCCGACCCAGATCGCGGCGTCCGTCACCCCCTCGGCCGCCTCGACCTCCTCGACGGCCGCGTAGACGCTCTTGGCGGGTTCGATCCGGGTCGAGGTCTGCTCGCCGGCGAGCAGAACCGGTACCGGGATCCACGCCTTCACCGGTCGGGGTCCACCGCCCGCCAGATGGCCGACGAGGTTGCGGGCGGCGCGCTCCTTGGTCTCCATCGCGTCCTCGTGCGGAGCCATCCGGTAGCAGGTGATCAGGTCGGACAGGTGGACCAGGGGGCGGGAGACGTTGCCGTGCAGGTCCATGGACGTCGAGACGATCACGTCCGGGCCGACGGTCTCCCGGATGCGGGCCAGCAGTTCCGCCTCCGCGTCGTCCACGCCCTCGACGGTCATCGCGCCGTGAATGTCGTACCAGAGGCCGTCGATCGGCCCCAACGCCTCCAGCCGGTCGATGAGTTCACCGGACAGCTCGGCGTATGCGGATGCCGTCACCGTGCCGCCGGGCAGGGCCTTGCCGACCAGGGCTCCGTGCCAGTCGGCGGCGGCGCGCAGGGGCTGCCCCGGTGCCAGGAAGGGGTAGCGGGTGAGGACGTCGCCGCCGCGCTGCGGGTGGAAGGCGGAGGCCTCGGTGCGGGCCGGGGAGAACGTGGACGACTCGATGCCGAGACCGGCGACGGCGATGACGGGACGGGGTGCTGGCATGGCTCCTCCGCGAGTTGTCGGGGGTGGGTGCCGGGGCAGGCGGCTGCCCCGGATCAGGGGTGGTGGTTGCCGGTGACCGCGTGCAGGGCCTCGGCGAGCGCCCGCTGCAGGGCGAACTGGCCTGCGCCGACGAGTCCGGCGTCGGCGCCCAGGCTCGCCCGTTCGATCACCAGGTGCTCGGTCACCAGCGGATGGCAGCCCTCGTACAGCTGGCTTCGCACGGCGGCGACGAACGGCTCGAGCGTCGACAGGATTCCGCCCAGGTAGACGGCGTCCGGGTTGAAGAAGTTGACGTTCGCGGCGAGCACCATGCCGAGGTACCGCCCGGCCTGCCGGACCGCACGTGTGGCCTCGGGGTCGGCGTCGGAGGCGAGTCGTACGACGTCCTCCGTGGACGCCACCTTCAGGCCTCGTTCGCGCAGGATCCGGACGAGTGCCGCGCCCGAGGCCACGGTTTCCAGGCAGCCGGTGTTGCCGCAGGAACAGGGGATGTCGTGGGCGGCCTCGACGCGGACGTGGGTGATCTCGCCGGCGGCGCCCGAGCCACCTCGGTAGAGCCGCCCGTCGGCGATGACGCCGGCCCCGATCGCGGTACCCGTCTTCACCATGATCGACTGCCGGCGATCGGGCGGCTGCACGGTGTGCTCGCCGACCGCCATGCAGTTGGCGTCGTTCTCGATGGCCGCCGGCACCTCGAAACGGTCCTCCAGCCAGGCGCGCACGGGGTAACGGTTCCAGCCGGGCATCCGGGACGGGAGCGTGACGACGCCCGAGACGAGATCGACCGGGCCCGGGAGGGAGAGGCCGACGCCCTTCAGCAGGGCTCTGCCGTGCTGCTCGGCAAGGCTCTCCAGGGTGTGTGCCAGACCGGGCAGTGCCGACTCGGGGCCCTCGTCCGTCACGAAGGGCACGGTGGACACGTCGCTGAGCCCACCGCCGGGCAGTACGACGCCCACGCGGGCGTGCTTGCCGCCGAGTTCGGCCGCCACCGCGAAGCCCTCGCTGCCGCCGAGCCGCAGCATCTTGCGCGGCCGGCCGCCGGTGGCGGTCGTTGTGCCGTCTTCGGCGACCAGCCCGAGGGCGAGCAGTTGGCTCACCGTGAAGGAGATCGTCGAGGGAGCGGCGGCGAGCAGTGCGGAGAGTTCCGTACGCGTCGACGCCTGCCCGGAAGCGAGCAGTTCGAGCACGCGCTCGGCCAACGACGAAACGCCGGGGATGTGTTTTCTGCGTGGCGGACTTTTTTCAGTCATGGACGAAGCAACTTTCGACGTCGGCTGTCGAGGCGTCGAGCGTATGCCTGTGACCACCGCTCTTCGCTTTTTCCAGAACAGCAGTAACACGCTTTTTACAGCGGTGCGTCTGTTTCTTCGAACACAGCGGTCGTTGACTGGCTTTCCCACCCGCCTCCGGTCCTCCCACTTCCTCGAGGTGAAAAAAATGTCCCCTGCTCGCACGAGGCTCGTCGCCGGTGCCGCCCTGTCCGCGGGCACGCTGCTGCTCGCGGGCTGTTCCGGGTCGGACGGCACATCGTCCGGCTCCCATGACTCGATCAACTACGCGCTGCCCGCGAACTTCACCCCGAACTGGATCCTGCCGATCGGTACGGCGGCGCACCTGAACACCAACAACATCTCCATCGCCAACACCCTGTGGGAGCCGCTGATCGCCTATGACGGCTCCACCGGGAAGATCGCCTGGAACAAGGCCGGTTCCGTGGCCACGGCCGCCGACTTCGCCGCCGACGGCAAGAGCGTGCGCATCACGCTGGGAGACCGCCACTGGAGCGACGGCAAGCCGATCACGTCACGTGACGTCGAGTTCTGGTTCAACCTCATCAAGGCGAACAAGGCCGAGTGGGCGGGCTACAACCCCGGCAAGGCGCCCGACAACTGGACGTCGTTCAAGACGGAGGACGCCCGTCACTTCACCCTCACCTTCGACCGGGCCTACAACTCCCAGTGGATGCTGGCCAACGAGCTGAGCAGCATCAACCCACTGCCGCAGCACGTCTGGGACCGGACGGGAGCCTCGGCGCAGGTGTCCGACGCCGACCGCACGGCCGCGGGCGCCGAACAGGTATGGACCTACCTCAACAACGCGGCCAAGAGCATAGCCGGTTACGAGAAGGACGCCCTGTGGAAGACCATCAGCGGCCCGTACGCGGTGAAGTCCTTCTCCACCGCGGGCAAGGTCGTCCTGGCCGCCAACAAGAAGTACGACGGCGGTGAGAAGCCCGGCATTCCGACGGTGAACCTGCTCCCCTTCACCACGGCGGACGCCGAGAAGAACGCACTGCGTTCGGGCGGCGTCGACTACGGCTACATCGAGGCCACCGACCTCGACCAGAAGGATCGGTTCACCGCCCAGGGCTACTCGGTCAAGCCATGGTCGGGCTGGGCGATCACCTACATGCCGTACAACTTCAACAACCCGGCCATGGGCGCCGTGTTCAAGCAGCTGTACGCCCGCCAGGCCGTGCAGCGGTCGATCGACCAGAGCAGTCTGGCGAAGGTCATCTTCAACGGGACGGCCGTGCCCGGCTACGGTCCCGTCCCCCAGGGACAGGCCTCCGCCTTCGTCTCGCCGGAGCAGAAGAGCAACCCGTACCCGTTCTCCACCTCGGCCTCCCGCGAGCTGCTGACCGGCCACGGCTGGAGCGAGCAGGGCGGGGTCATGACCTGTACGGACCCCGGCACCGGCGCCTCGCAGTGCGGCGCGGGCGTCGCCAAGGGCACCAAGTTCGAGATGCAGGTGCTGTCGCAGTCCGGCTCGACGGTGACCGACAACATGATGAGCGCGATCCAGTCGTCGCTCGCGAAGGCCGGCATCAAGTTCACGATCAAGACCGCGCCGGTGAACTCCGTGCTCTCGCAGACCCCTCAGTGCACGGCCGGTCAGTCGATCTGCAAGTGGCAGCTGTCCTTCTTCGGCACAGCGGGCAGCTGGTACTTCCCCGCCTTCCCGACCGGCGACTCGCTGTTCCAGTCCAAGGGCGGCTCGAACTTCGGCAACTACGCGAACCCGCAGGTCGACGACCTCATCTCGCAGTCCACCACGTCGAGTTCGAACGACGCGATCCAGGGCTACAGCGCCTCCCTCGCGCGGGAACTGCCGGTCATCTGGCTGCCCGAGCCCGTTTACCAGATCTCCGTCATCCGCAACGGCCTGGGCGGCTTCTCCCAGGACTCCCTGGCCAACTTCCACCCGGCGCAGTGGAAGTGGACCAGCTGACCATGGACACCGTGCTGTACCTGACCCGGCGGCTCCTGCAGTCGCTGGCCGTGATCCTCATCGTCACGGTCGTGGTCTTCTGTCTGCTGCACGCCCTGCCCGGGGGTCCCGCGCGCGGAATCCTCGGTCCGCAGGCCACGACCGAGCAGATCGCCGCGTTCAACCACGAACAGGGCCTGGACCGCCCGCTCCCCGTCCAGTACGTCTACTACCTGCACACCCTTCTGCAGGGTGACCTCGGCACCTCGTACACCCTCAACGAGGCGGTCTCCCGGCTCATCGAGCAGCGACTGCCCAAGACCCTGGTGCTGACCGTGCTGTCCGCGCTGGTCGGTCTGGTGCTGGCGATCCCGCTCGGCATGTGGCAGGCGGTGCGACGCAACAAGCCGGTGGACTACGTCGTCACCACGCTCAGCTTCGTCGCGTACTCGACACCGGTGTACTTTCTCGGGCTGCTGCTGATCCTGGTCTTCACCCAGACCCTGCGCTGGTTCCCCTCCCAGGCCCCGCAGGGCGACACGCTGTCCCAGGTGTTCTCGGATCCGGTGGCGCTCGTCCTGCCGGTGGTCACCGGGGCCGCGTCCATGATCGCCGTGTTCAGCCGATATATGCGGGCCTCAACACTGGACAACCTCGCAGAGGACTACGTCCGCACCGCCCGCTCCGGCGGTTCCCGGCCGTTCGCCGTCCTGTGGCGGCACGTCTTCCGCAACTCCCTCACGCCCGTGATCGCCATGCTCGGCTACTACGTGCCCGTGCTCTTCGGCGGCGCCCTCGTCGTCGAGCAGCTCTTCAACTACCCGGGCATGGGGCTGCTGTTCTGGAGCGCGGCGCAGTCCTCCGACTACCCGGTACTGCTCGGTTGCGTCCTCGTCATCTCCGTCGCCACGGTCATCGGCACCCTCCTCGCCGACATCGTGCAGCGGATCGTCGACCCCCGAGTGAAGGCGGAGCGGACATGACTGCCGTACTCCAGACCACTCCCGCCGTCGAACCGGTACCGGGCTACCGCCTGTCGCTGCGCCGGTTCGCCCGCAACCGGCTGGCTCTGGCCGGGCTCGTGGCCGTGGTGCTGTTCCTGCTGTTCTGCTTCGTCGGCCCACTCCTCTACTCGACGGACCAGACGCACACCGACCTGACCCAGGTGAACCTCGCTCCGAGCGCCGCACATCTGCTCGGCACGGACGCCGTCGGGCACGACGAGGTCGGCCGGCTGATGTACGGCGGCAAGATCTCGCTGCTCGTCGGACTCGCCGCCGGGGTCCTGGCCACCGTCATCGGCACACTGTGGGGCGCGATCGCGGGATACGCGGGCGGCTGGCTGGACGCGGTGATGATGCGCATCGTCGACGCGGGCATCGCCATCCCGGCGTTGTTCATCCTGCTCGTCGTCTCCGCCATCACCACCCCGGACACGCTCGGGCTGATCGTCATCCTGGGCCTGGTCTCGTGGCTGGTGCCGTCCCGGCTGGTGCGGGCGGAGACCCTCACCCTCAAGAGCCGGGACTACGTGCTGACGCTGCGGGCGATCGGCGGCGGCCACGGCCGGGCGATCGGGCGGCACGTCCTGCCCAACTCGGTGTCGACGATCGTGGTGGCGGCGACGTTCCAGGTCGCCGACGCGATCCTGCTCGTGGCGTATGTGTCGTATCTCGGCCTGGGTGTCCAGCCGCCGTCGACCGACTGGGGCGGCATGCTGTCGGCCGGTCTGACGGCCGCTTACTCCGGGCGTTGGTGGCTGATCGTTCCGCCGGGCCTCGCGATCATCCTGGTCGTCTGCGCGTTCAACGCGATCGGCGACGGGCTGCGCGACGCCTTCGACGTGAGGGGGCGCGGATGAGCGTCTTGGAGATCGAGGACCTCGGAGTGACCTTCTCGACCGACACGGGCGATGTGCCCGCCGTGCGGGATGTGTCGCTGTACGTACGGCCGGGCGAGACGCTCGCGCTGGTGGGCGAGTCGGGTTCCGGGAAGTCGACGGTGGCGCTCGCCGCGATGGGGCTGCTGCCGGGGAACGCCCGCGTGTCGGGGCGGATCTCGGTGGACGGCACCCCGATCGTCGGTGCCGACGACAGGGAGCTGTCGGGGCTGCGTGGTCGCACGGTGTCGATGGTGTTCCAGGAGCCAGCCACCGCGCTCGATCCGCTCACCCGGGTCGGTGCCCAGATAGCGGAGGTCGTACGCAACCACCGTCAGATATCTCGCGCGGAGGCGGCCCGTACGGCGGTCGACCTGCTGCGCAGGGTCGGCATTCCGGAGCCGGAGCACCGGGCTTCGGCCTTTCCGTTCCAGCTGTCGGGCGGTCAGCGGCAGCGGGTCGTCATCGCCATGGCGATCGCCAACTCGCCCGGTCTGCTGATCGCCGACGAGCCGACGACCGCTCTCGACGTCACCGTGCAGGCCGAGATCCTGGAACTGCTCCGCGCTTTGGCGGCCGACTCGGGGACAGGGGTGCTGCTCGTCACGCACAACATGGGCGTGGTCGCGGACTTCGCCGACCGGGTCGCGGTGATGCTGGAGGGAGAGGTCGTGGAGACCGGGTCGGTGGAGGACGTGCTGCTACGGCCCTCGCACGAGTACACCAGGCGTCTGCTGGCCGCAGTGCCGCGACTCGCGGTCGGTGAGCCGCAGGGCGCCGGCAGTACGGAGGAAGACCCGAAGGAGCCGGACGGCTCGGCACCGGTCGTCGAACTCCGCGATGTCTCCGTGCACTTCGGCCGAGGGCGTCGTACGGTCAAGGCGCTGCAGAACGTGTCGCTCACCGTGCGTCCCGGCGAGACGGTCGGCCTCGTCGGGGAGTCCGGCTCGGGAAAGTCGACCGCGGCCCGGGTCGCCCTGGGGCTCCTCCGCCCGGACACCGGCTCGGTGGCGCTCTTCGGCAGCGACCTCAGGCGGACGCGCGGACGGGCCAGGCGCTCGCTGCTGTCCGGTGTGGGTGTGGTGCTGCAGGACCCGGTGGCATCGCTGGACGCGCGGATGAGCGTCGCCGAGTGCGTGGCGGAGCCGCTGCGGGTGCACCGGCGGGGCATGACCGCCGCCCAGCGTCGCGCACGCATCGCCGAGGTCCTCGAACTCGTACGGCTGCCACGTGAGTTGGCGGGACGAGGACCTCGCGAACTGTCCGGCGGGCAGCGGCAACGGGTGAGCCTCGCTCGGGCCCTGGTCCTGGAGCCCCGACTGCTGGTGGCGGACGAACCGACCAGCGCGCTGGACGTGAGCGTGCAGCGGACGGTGCTCGAGGTGATCGCCGAATTGCAGGGCGAGTTGGGGTTCGCGTGCCTGTTCGTGTCCCATGACCTGGCCGTGGTGCAGGAGTTCGCGCAGCGGATCGTCGTCATGCGGGCCGGGTCCGTCGAGGAGGCGGGCCCGACCATGACCACGCTGCTGCGCCCGGAGACGGAGTACACGCGCAGACTCATCGCGGCCGTGCCGGTGCCGGACCCCGTGCTGCAACGCCGGCGGCGTGCCTCCCTGGGATTGGAGGCCACCGCGTGACGGCGGCTCCCGAGGTGGTCGCAGGTGTCGACATCGGAGGAACGACCACCCAGGTGGTGCTGTGCACCGAGGGCCTCGACGTGGTCGACCGGCTCGGCGTGCCCACGCCCGCGGCCGAGGGCGGCACCGCGATGGTCGGCGCGGCGCTCGACGCGCTGCGGCTCCTCCTCGAGCGCACGCCCGGGCGGCTGCTCGGTGTCGGGGTCGGCGCCGCGGGCGTGGTGGACGCACGCTCCGGGCGCATCCTCGTGGCCAGTGACTCCTTTCACGGCTGGGCGGGTTTTCCGGTGACGGCGACGGTCGAGGAGGCGCTGGGCGTTCCGGCGTACCTGGACAACGACGTCAACGCGTTCCTGCGCGGCGAGGTCGCCCGGGGTGCCGCGGCCGGCGAGCCGTATGTGCTCGGGATGACCCTCGGAACCGGCGTCGGCGGCGCGTTGTGGCTGGACGGCGCACTGTACGACGGCCCCGGCGGGGCGGCCGGCGAGATCGGCCATGTGCCCGGCTTCGGTGATCTGCCGTGCACCTGCGGGGGGCGCGGCCACCTGGAAACCCTGGCGTCCGGCCGGTCGATCACCGCCCGCTACGCGGAGCGGACCGGGCGGCACGCCACCGCACACCGGGTCGCCGAGGCGGCGGCCGACGGCGACGGCGACGCGCTCGCCGTGTACGAGACCGCCGGTGCCGCCGTGGCCCGGGCCATCCTCGTCACGGTGGGACTTCTGGACGTCACCACCTTCGTGATCGGCGGTGGCGTCAGCCGGGCCTGGGGGCTGCTCGAACCGTCCATCCGGCGCACGCTGTCCGCCGAACCGCCGGTCGGCGGACAGACGCTCCGGGTACTGCCCGCCCGCCTCGACGGCGATGCCGTGGCGGTCGGCGCCGCCTCCCGAACCCGGACGGAACTCGACACGGTCACCCGCGTCTGACACGCCCGCGTACGCGCAGCACGCCGAGGTCGGCGGTGCTGCGCGTACGCGGGTCGTCGGCCGTGTCCACGACTCGGCGCCGGGCGCGCGCCGGGTCTCCCGCGCGCTTGTGCGCCGGCCGGGCACCGTCCGCCCGGGCACCGGCTCCGACATCGTGCCGCTCGTCCGCTCCGAACAACCCTCCGTCGACGGCCCCGCCGGCCGTCGGGACCCCGAGTTGCATCCCGCACACGGGTTCCGCGTAAGGTTAGGCTCGCCTAAATATTCAAAGGTGAACCACAGCTAGGAGCTGGCACATGTCTCTTCGGCGCCGCGGCCCTGCCGCAGTCGCTCTCGCAGTCGCCGCCGCACTGTCACTCGCGGCATGCGGCAGCGGGTCCTCCGGCGACGGCAAGGGGAGCACCGGCGCCTCCGCCGAAGCCGGCTCGGGCCAGAAGGACTCGAAGTCCGTCGCACAGGGCGGCAAGGACTTCGCGGACGCCGCCGCGAAGACCGCCGCACTCGGCACGGACGCCAAGCCCGGCCAGTGGCCGCGCACGATCAAGCACGCGATGGGCAGCACCGAGATCACGTCGCAGCCCAAGCGCGTGGTCGTGCTGGACGTCGGCGAGCTCGACAACGTCGTCTCCCTGGGCGTGAAGCCGGTCGGCCTGGCCCCGACGGAGGGCTCGCCGGAACTGCCGTCGTACCTCAAGAAGGACGCGGGCACGCCGAAGAACATCGGCACCATCAACAGCCTCAACCTCGAGGCGATCGCCGCCCTCAAGCCGGACCTGATCCTGGGCAGCCAGCTGCGCGCGGCCGCCTCGTACGACGAACTGTCGAAGATCGCGCCGACCGTCTTCTCGATCCGCCCCGGCTTCACCTGGAAGCAGAACTACCTCCTCAACGCGGCCGCGCTGGACAGGACCGCGCGGGCCAAGGCGAACATCGCCGCGTACGAGAAGCGGGCGAAGGCCCTCGGCGACAAGCTCGGCGCCCACAAGCCGACCGTGTCGATGGTGCGTTACATGCCCGACGGCGTCATCCGCCTCTACGCCAACGACTCGTTCATCGGCACGATCCTCAAGGACGTCGGCATCCCGCGTCCGAAGAACCAGGACATCGAGGACCTGGCCACCGAGATCAGCGCCGAGAACATCGACAAGGCCGACGCCGACTGGATCTTCACCGGCGTCTACGGCGACCCGAAGGCCACGGACAAGAGCAAGGCCCAGGGCAATCCGCTGTGGAAGAACCTCAAGGCGGTCAAGGACGGGCATGCCTTCGACGTACCGGACGAGACCTGGTACCTGGGGCTCGGTGTCACCGCCGCCAACGCGGTGCTCGACGACCTCGAGAAGCACCTGACCGCCTGACCAGAGGAGAGTGAGCGCGGCGCATGTCGCCCTCCACCCGTCGCCGGGCCGGCTGGTTGCTGGCCGGTACGGCGATGCTGCTGATCGCCGTTCTGCTGAGCCTTGCCGTGGGCAGCCGCCAGATCGCGCCGAGCGAGGTGATCCAGGCACTGGTGCACGGCGGCACCGGTGACGACGCCCAGGTGGTGCGGTCGTTGCGCGTGCCCCGCACCGTCGTCGGCGTCCTGGCGGGCGCCGCACTCGCGCTCGCCGGGACGGTGATGCAGGGCGTCACCCGCAACCCCATCGCGGAGCCCGGCATCCTCGGCGTCAGTCAGGGCGCCTCCGTCGGCGTGGTGTGCGCGATCGCGTTCTGCGGCGTGCACACGCTGGGCGGGTACGTGTGGTTCGCGTTCGCGGGCGCGGCGCTGGCGGCGGTGGGCGTCTACGCCGTCGCCAGCGGCGGGCGCGGTGGGGCCTCCCCGCTCAAGCTGGCTCTGGCCGGCGCCGCGACGAACGCCTTCCTCGCCTCGCTCGTCTCCGGGATCGCCACCACCAACGCCCGTGCCCTGGACGAGTTCCGCTTCTGGCAGGTCGGCTCGATCAGCGGACGCGGCACCGAGATCATCGGCCAGATCTGGCCCTTCCTGCTGGCCGGTCTGGTGCTGGTCGCCGCGATGTCCCGGGGCCTGGACGCGCTCGCGCTCGGCGACGACGCCGCCAAGGGCCTCGGGCACAACGTCGGCCTGCTGCGGCTGCTCGGCGCGCTGGGCGCGACCGTGCTGACGGGCGCCTCCGTGGCCGCGGTCGGCCCGATCGCCTTCACCGGCCTCGCCGTGCCGCACATCGCCCGCGCGCTGGTGGGCACCGCGCACCGCTGGGTACTGCCGCTGGCGGCCCTGCTCGGACCGGTGATGATCCTCGGCTCCGATGTGCTCGGCCGCATCGTCTTCCCGCCCTCGGAGGTACCGGTGGCCGTCATGACCGCACTGATCGGCGTGCCCTTCCTGATCGCCCTCGTCCGGCGCCGGGCGGTGGTCGCCGCATGAGCCGCGCAACGGCCACCGCCGCTCCGGCTGCCGTCCGCCCGGCCGGACACACCGTCCTGCGCGGGGGACGCGCCAGTTTCCTCGTCCACCGTCGGTCGGTCGTCGTCGCGGCGGCGCTCGCGGTTCTGCTCGCGTGTACGGTCGTGGCATACCTGTGCGTCGGCGAGTCCTTCGTCTCACCGGTGGAGGTCTTCCGGGTACTGCTGGGCCGGCCGAGCCCCGACGAACTGGTCGTGGGCACGCTGCGGTTGCCCCGCCTGGTCGTCGGACTCCTCGCGGGAGCCGCGTTCGGCGTGGCGGGCGCGCTGGTGCAGACCGTCGCCCGCAACCCACTGGCCAGCCCCGACGTCATCGGGGTCACGCACGGCGCCGGTGCGGCAACGGTCGCCGCCATCAGCTTCAACGCCGTGGCCTACGACGCACTGCCGTACGTCTCCGTCGCCGGCGGCCTCGCGGCAGCACTGCTGGTGTACGTCTTCGCGTGGCGGCGCGGACTGCACTCCTCGCGGTTCGTGCTGGTCGGCATCGGCGTGTCGGTCGCGCTCGGCTCGCTGACGCAGCTGTTCCTGACCAAGGGCGACTACTTGGTGGCCCAGCAGGCCAAGGTCTGGCTGACCGGCTCGCTCAACGGGCGCGGCTACGAGGAGGCCCGGCCCCTCGCGCTCGTACTGCTGCTCGCCGTCCCGGCGGCCCTGTGGGCGGCCCGGGCCCAGCGCGGCGCGCATTTCGACGACGACACCGCCTTGGCCCTCGGTGTACGCCTGGACCGGCTCCGGCTCGGTCTGACGGTGCTCGGCGTCGTGCTGGCGTCGGTGGCGACCGGAGCCGCCGGGCCCGTCGACTTCGTGGCGCTGCTCGCCCCGCAGATCGCCCGGCGGCTCACCCGCACGGCCCAGATACCGCTGCTGTCCTCGGCGTTGACCGGTGCGTCGGTCGTCGTGGTCGCGGATCTGCTGGCCCGCCGTCTGTTCTCCCCGATCGAGCTGCCGGTCGGCGTGCTCACCGCCGTGGTGGGCGCCCCGTACCTCATGTGGCTCATCGTCCGCACCCGCAGTCGTTCCGGAGGCACCACCTCATGAGCCGCCCGACCGCCAGCCGCCTCGCCGCGCAGGACCTGACCCTGGCGTACGAGGACCGCACCGTCGTCGAGGGCCTGGACCTGGAGATCCCCGACGGCAAGGTGACCGTCGTCGTGGGCCCCAACGCCTGCGGCAAGTCCACCCTGCTGCGGGCGCTGGGCCGCCTGCTCAAGCCGCGCCGGGGAGCCGTGCTGCTGGACGGCGCGGAACTCGCACGCGTTCCCGGCAAGCAGATCGCCCGGACCATCGGCGTACTGCCGCAGTCCCCCACCCCGCCGGACGGCATCACCGTCGCCGACCTCGTCGCCCGCGGCCGTCAGCCCCACCAGAAGTGGTGGCAGCAGTGGTCGGAGGCCGACGAGCGGGCCGTGGCCGAGGCACTGCAGCGCACCGACACGGCCGACCTCGCCGACCGCCCGGTCGACGAGCTCTCCGGTGGCCAGCGGCAGCGGGTGTGGATCGCCATGGCGCTGGCCCAGGACACGGACCTGCTGCTGCTGGACGAACCCACCACGTACCTGGACATCGCACACCAGGTGGAGGTCCTGGACCTGGTGCGCAGACTGAACCACGAACGCGGCCGCACCGTAGTCGCCGTGCTCCACGACCTCAACCAGGCCGCCCGCTACGCCGACCATCTCGTCGCCATGAAGGCGGGCCGCATCGTGGCCCAGGGCCGGCCCGACGAGGTCGTCACCGCCGAGCTCGTCGAGGACGTCTTCGGCCTCTCCTCCGTCGTCGTCCCCGACCCGGTCACCGGCGGGCCTCTCGTCGTCCCCGCCCGTGCCTGGCAGCCGGCGCCTCTTCAGGAGGAGCAGATCCGCTCGACGACATGACGGAGGCTTGGTTCGGTGAACCGGCCGCAGGCGGCGACGTTCCCTGGTCGTCGCCGCTCCGTGCCCGTACCCTGCGCCCATGGTGCAGGAAGACGAGACCGGCGAACGAACCGATCCGTTCGTGCAGCTGTCCCTCCGGCAACTGCGGGAACGCACGAGCATGAAGTGGCGCACGTTCCCCGAGGACGTGCTCCCGCTGTGGGTGGCGGAGATGGACGTGCCCCTGGCTCCCGCCATCGTGGAGGCCCTGCACAGAACCATCGACCTGGGTGACACCGGGTATCCGTACGGCACCGCCTACGCCGAGGCGTTCACCGAATTCGCCTTCGACCGGTGGCGGTGGAACGGTCTGCGCATCGAGCACACCACGATCGTTCCCGACGTCATGATGGGCGTCGTCGAGGTGCTGCGACTGATCACCGGCCCCGGTGACGCCGTCGTCGTGTGCTCACCGGTGTATCCGCCCTTCTTCGCATTCGTCACCCACGCCGGCAGGCACGTCGTCGAGGCTCCGCTCGGTGAGGACCTGCGGATCGACCTCGCCGCCCTCGAAGAGGCCTTCGTCCGGGCGCGCGACCATGGCCGCCGCGCCGCGTTCCTCATGAGCAACCCGCACAACCCGACCGGTGTCGCCCACAGCCGCGAGGAGCTGGAAGCGATCGCGGAGCTCGCCCGCCGGCACGGCGTGCGGGTGGTGTCCGACGAGATCCATGCCCCGCTGGTGCTGAACGGCGCCTCCTTCACGCCGTTCCTCAGCGTTCCGGGCGCGGAGAACGCCTTCGCACTGACCTCCGCGTCCAAGGCGTGGAATCTCGCCGGGCTCAAGGCCGCTCTGGCCATCGCAGGCGCCGAAGCCGCCGACGAGCTGCGCCACATGCCCGAGGAGGTCGGTCATGGACCCAGTCACCTGGGTGTGATCGCCCACACCGCGGCCTTCCGCAAAGGCGGGGACTGGCTCGACGAGGTCCTGCTCGGGCTCGACGCCAACCGGCGCCTGCTGGGGCGGCTCGTCCACGAGCACCTGCCCCGGGCGCGCTATCGCCCGCCGCAGAGCACCTATCTCGCATGGCTCGACTGCACCTGGCTGGGGCTGCACGACGGCCAAGGGCCCGGCGGCCCCGGTGTGGTCAGCGACATGGCCGGACCGGCGAGGATGTTCCTCGACCAGGCCGGCGTCGCTCTCAGCTCAGGACATGTCTTCGGCTCGGGCGGCGAGGGGTGCGTGCGGCTCAACTTCGCGACGACGCCGGACATCCTGTGCGATGCGCTGTCCAGAATGGGACGCGCCGTTCGGGATCGATGAGCCGTGCCCGTCACCACGGGGAAGGCGACGGGCACGGCCTGCCCCCACGGTGTCACACCCCCGCACGCGCGCGGCCCTTTCACGAAGCCGCCGCGCACCCAGGGACCGGATCTCCACCCGCTTGCCCCGGTCGTGCGGACCTCGGTCGAGGCCGCCGATACCAGGGCTCGACCAGCTCACCGGCGAGGGCCCGCCGAGGCGGCGACGGGCCGGTCCCGAAGCGCCCGGACGGCACGGCCTCAGGCGGTGGCCTCGTCCAGCAGTTCCAGCACGTGCCGGTAGGGACGGCCGGTGGCACGGGTCATCCCCATCTCGCAGGTGCGGTTGCAGGAGGCGTAGGCGTCATACGTGCCCGCGGTGATCTCGGCGGCCTGGGCGGCGGTGGCGCTCGCGGTGATCTCCGGATGCAGCAGACCGCGGTCTCCGGCGAAGGCGCAACAGCCCCAGTTGTCGGGCACGGTGACGTGGTCGCTCACGGCCGCGGCCACGGTACGCAGGGCGCCGTCGATGCCCAGGTGCACGGTGGAGCAGGTGGGGTGCAGGGCGAGGCTGTTCAGGCGGCGGGGCTCGGGCAGGGCGGGCAGCAGGTGCTCGGCGGTGAAGACGACGCTGTCGACGAAGCGCAGGGAGGCGAACCGGGCACGGTCGGACTCCGGGAGGGTGTCCGGCAGCTGCTCCAGGCCGTGCGTACAGGAGGAGGCGTCGCAGACCACGGGCAGCCGACCGTGGTCGCTGGCCTTCCACAGCGCCTCCAGCGTACGGGTCGCCATGGTGCGGTGCCCGTCGGTGTAGCCCTTGGACTGCCAGGGCGTACCGCAGCACAGCCCGGCCAGCTCGCCGGGCACCGTGACCTGGACGCCGGCCCGTTCACACAGGCGCAGGAACGCGGCGGACGCACCACCGCCGGTGCCCTCGGGGGCGAAGACGCTGCCGATACAGGCGGCGAAGAACACCGCCTGCGGCTCGGCGGGTTGCCGGGGCGCGGGGCGCGCCGGACCGCCGCGCGGGATGTCGTCGGCCCACGTGGGCACCAGCTCTCCCGCTCCGAGCCGGCGGACCGCACCGGTGGCGGCGCGCAGGGCCGGGGCGGGCAGTACGTGGGCGGTGTTCAGCGCCACCCGCACTCCCTTGACCGCGGTCCCCCAGTGCCGGGCCGTCGCGTTCCCGGCACGCTGCGCGGTGGCACTGTGCCGTTCTGCACGCAGTCGCTTCATGACGGCACCGGTGTCGATCGTGACCGGGCAGGCGGTGACGCACAGGCTGTCGGCGGCGCAGCTGTCGACGGCCGCGTAGGTGTAGTCGGCTTCCAGAGCCAGGCGGCGTTCGTCGTCACCGGCGGCGGTGGCCAGTGCGATCTCGCGTTGCAGGGCGATGCGCTGACGGGGTGTCGTGGTGGCGTCGGCGGTGGGGCAGACGGGCTCGCAGTAGCCGCACTCGACGCATGCGTCGACGGCGGGGTCGACCTCGGGCACGCTCTTGAGGCTGTGCAGGTGCGCGGCCGGGTCGTCCTCCAGGAGCACGCCCGGGTTGAGCACGCCGTGCGGATCGCACAGCTGCTTCAGCTCCCGCATGACGTCGTACAGCTCGTCGCCGTACTGGCGGCGGACGAAGGGGGCCATAGCCCGGCCGGTGCCGTGCTCGGCCTTGAGCGTCCCGCCGGCGCCCAGGACGAGGTCGACCATGGCGTCGGTGAACCGGGCGTAGCGCTCGATCTCCGGGGCGGAGTCGAAGTCCTGGGTGAGCATGAAGTGCAGGTTGCCGTCGCGGGCGTGGCCGAAGATCACCGCGTCCTCGTAGCCGTGCCGGTCGAAGAGACCGATGAGGCCCTCGCAGGTACGGGTCAGCCGCTCCATCGGGACCGCGATGTCCTCCAGCAGCGCGGTCGTGCCGGGACGGCGGGCCCCGGCGACGGCCGTGTAGAGGCCCTTGCGCAGATGCCAGAGCCGGGCCCTGACGCGCGCGTCGCGCACCAGCGAGGTCCCGGTCACCGCGGGCAGGCGGTCCAGGACCGGTTGCGCTGCGGCCACCCTCTCCTCCAGCGCCTCGGCACTGTCCTCGGCGAACTCGACCAGGAGGGCGGCGTGCCGCTCCACACGCAGCCCGCGTACCTCGTCCACCGGGTCGGGGGACTGCTGCGCCACCCGCAGCGAGGCGGCGTCGAGGAGTTCGGCGGTCCGGGCGCCGGCGGCCAGCAGCGCGGGCAGCGCGTCGGTGGCCTCGGCGAGGCCGGGCAGCACCAGCAGCCCGGTCGCGGTGTGCGGGAGGAGCGGGACGGTGCGGAAGACGGCCTCGCCGACGAAGCCGAGGGTGCCCTCGCTGCCGATCATCAGATGGGCGAGCATGTCGGCCGGATCGCTGTGGTCCAGGAAGGAGTTGAGGCCGTAGCCCATGGTGTTCTTCATCGCGAACAGCCGCTCGACGGTGGCCCGCGAGGCGGCCGAGTCACGGACCCGGTCGCGCAGCCGGAGCAGCCCGGCGTGGAGTTCCGGCTCGCGGGCGCGCAGCGCCTCGTCCGCGTCGGGTGCCGAGGTGTCGACCACGGTGCCTGAGGGCAGCACGAACTGCAGGGATTCCATGGTCCGGTAGGCGTTGTCCTGGGTGCCGCAGTTCATGCCGCTGGAGTTGTTGGCGACCAGACCGCCGATGGTGCAGGCGGACTCGCTCGCCGGGTCGGGGCCGAGCCGGCGCCCGTACCGGGCGAGCCGCGCATTGGCCTGACGTACCGTCAGTCCCGGTTGCAGCCGGATCCGCAGACCGTCGTCGAGGACCTCGGCGGTGCGCCAGTGGCTGCGGACGTCCACGAGGATGCCGTCGCCACCCGCCTGCCCTGCCAGGCTGGTGCCGCCCGAGCGCAGCGTCAGCGGCAGTCCTGCCTTGCGGGCCCCCGCCATCAGGGCGCCGACCTCGGCGGCGGACGCGGCGCGCACGACGGCCTGTGGCGTGAACAGGTACGGCGACGCGTCGTGGGCGGCGGCGACCCGGCGCGGCACTTCGGTGCTCACGCGGGCCGGGTCGCTGACGCACGCGGCCAGGAGTTCGGCCAGTCCTGCGGACCGGTCCGCGGCGGGGGGTGTGACGGCGGTGGGGCTCATGGGTCCTCGCTCCTGCGGTGTCAGTGGGCGGAGGGGGCGGATCCGGTGATCCGCATCAGGCGCGGTGGCTGCGACGCGGGGTCGGGCAGACGCAACGGTGCCAGGCCGGGGGTGATGCTGCCGAGCAGCGTGGCCCGGCGCGCCCCGGTGCCCGACGGAAGGGTGCCGGGCAGGCCGTGGACCGTGAGGAAGCCCAGCACCGCGAAGGCCAGCGCCTCCTTGGCGTCGGACGGCAGGCCCAGCTCGTCGCTGGCGCGCAGGGCCACACCGGGAAGTTCCTCGGCGATCATGCGCATCAGCACGGGGTTGCGGGCGCCGCCGCCGGAGACGACGAGTTCGGTCACCGCGTGGGCGCGGCAGGCGTCGGCCACGGTGACGGCGGTGAGCCGGGTCAGGGTGGCCAGCACGTCGTCGGGATCCGGTGTGGGTGCCGTCTCCAGCGCCCGCTGGAGATAGGGCAGGTGGAAGTGCTCCTTGCCGGTGCTCTTCGGGGCGGGCCTGCGGTAATAGGGGTCGTCCAGGAGGACACGGAGGAGCTCGGGGCTGGTCCGGCCCGCGGCGGCCCTGCGGCCGTCCTCGTCGTAGGCGGCGGCCCCGTCGGTGAAGTGCCGTATCGCCGCGTCCAGCAGGGCGTTGGCGGGGCCGGTGTCGAAGGCGAGCGGCTCGGCGCCGGGCGCGAGCACGGTGACGTTGGCGATGCCGCCGAGGTTCAGCGCGGCCGGCGTACCGGGGAGGGCGCGCAGCAGCAGGGTGTCGGTCATGCCGACCAGCGGAGCTCCCTGCCCGCCCGCGGCGACGTCCCTGCTGCGCAGGTCGGAGACGACCGGGAGGCCGGTGGACTCGGCGATCCAGGCGGGCTGCCCGAGTTGGAGCGTGCCGCGGACAGTGCCGTCCTCGACCCAGTGATACATGGTCTGGCCGTGTGAGACGACGAGATCGGCCGTGCCGTCGCACAGCTCGCGCAGAGCGCGGTCGGCGGTGTCGGCGAACGCCTGGCCGACACCGGTGTCCAGCGCGCAGACGGACTGCATGGTCGTCACGGCCGGAGGCAGCGTGTCCGAGATCAGGGCCCGCAGGTCGTCCGGGTAGGGCACGGAGAGGTGTCCGAGGGGCCGCAGCAGCAGGGTGTCGCCGTCCAGGGTGAGGTCCGCCGCAGCCGCCTCGATGGCGTCGTACGAGGTGCCCGACATCAGGCCGATCACACGCACGGTGCCTCCCGGCGCACATTCCGCCGCGCGGGCGGGGTCGGCTGCTGCTGCGGCATGGCTTCTCCCTGGGAATGTCGGAACGGGGCGGGTGCGGGGCCGCCGTGGCGGCCCCGCACCGGGTGGGCTGGACGAGTCGTCACTCCTGGCCGGCAGCGGCCGCGACCCGGTCGGGGCCCAACTCGCCGTCACCCGCGGGGAGCTCGGCCGGCTCGGGGGCGCGGTGGAACAGGCTCATCACACCACCGACGACGAGTGTGATCACCACGCCGATCGGGACGAGCCACTGGGCGGCGATCGCCGTGGGCACGGTGGCACCGGCCACGGTCACGTCGATCTTCACACTGCGCACGATGTAGGTCATGACGCCGACCGTCACCAGGAAGGCCACGACGGAGTCGATCTCGTTGGCCCGCCGGACGAGCCTGCCGAGCAGGAACGCACCGAGCAGGGCGCCGTAGGTGTAGCCCGCGATGGTCAGGCCGGTGAGATAGACGTTGCCGGTGCTGGTGCTGAAGGCGCAGGCGAAGATCGCCATCAGCACCGCCCACACCAGGGTCATCACCCGGGCGAGCTTCAGCAGCGACTCCTCGGAGGGCGTGCTGCGGAAGAAGCTGTGGATGATGTCGGCGACCGTCGAGTTGGACATGGAGTTCAGCGCCGAGGACAGCGAGCCCATCGCGGCACCGAGGATGCCGGCCACGAGCAGGCCCGAGATCACCACGGGCAGGCCGTGCAGGATGAAGTTCGGGTAGAGGTTGTCCGAGCTGGCCAGGCCCAGCGCCTTGAAGTCCTTGCCCTTGTTGTACGACCACAGCAGGGCGCCGACGAGGGAGAAGGCGGCGAACTGGAGGGTGACGAAGACTCCGGAGGCGATCATGGCCTTCTGGCCGTCGCGCAGCGTGCGGGTGGCCAGGACGCGCTGGACGATCAGCTGGTCGGAACCGTGGCTGGCCATCGCGAAGATCGCACCGCCGATGATCGCCGTCGGCAGGGCGAACGGGCTGGTGAGGATGTGCGCCAGGTCGAAGTTGGTGTCGAAGAGCTTGAAGTGGCCCGAGTGCAGGGCGCTGGAGAAGCCGTCGCCGCCGACGTGGCCGGAGAGCACCGCGATGGCGAGGATCGCGCCGCCCAGGTACAGGGCCATCTGGATGGCGTCGGTCCAGATGACCGCCTTGATGCCGCCGAGGTAGGTGTAGATCACGGTGATCACCGTGAGCACGATGATGATGAGGCGGTAGCCGGCGTGCACGCCGAACTCGTCGAGCAGCAGCTTGATCGGGATCGCGGAGGCGAAGAGCCGGACGCCCTCGGCGAGGAGCCGCGTGAAGACGAACGTCACCGAGGCCAGGCCCTGCAGCTTGAGCCCGAATCTGCTGCCCAGGTACTGGTAGGCGCTGACGAAGCCGCCACGTTTGTAGAGGGGGATCAGCACGGTGGCCACGACGACGCGGCCGATCACGTAGCCGAGGGCCAGTTCGACGTTGCCGAAGCCCTGCCCGCTGTACGCCCCGCCGGGCACGCTGATGACGGTGAGCACGCTGGTCTCGGTGGCCACCACGGAGAACGAGACGGTCCACCACGGCATGTGGCCTTCACCGACGAAGTAGTCCTTCGCGGACTTCTGTCGCCCGGCCAGGCGCAGTCCGATCCAGGCGATCGCCACCAAGTAGACGACGATCACCACGAGGTCGAGTTGGCGCACGCTCACTCCTAAACATCGGCCGGCGGAGTCACCGGCGGGGAGGGGACAGGGGGTTGGGGCATCGTCCGCCGTACGCGGGCGACGTGGGGTTCGTGCGGTGCCGACGCATCGAGCGCCAGCAGGCGTGCGCCGTCCAGCGGGTCCCCGAGCGGGGGCCTCGTCTCGAGCGGGCGCGAAGAACCGGCGAGCGCCGACCGGAGCGGACCGAGGAGCGGTTCGCCGAGGCCGGTGAGCCCACCGGTGATCGTGACGGGGAGGACGTCGTCGCCGCCGACTCGGTGAGCGGCGGCGAGCACGGCCTCGCCGAGTGCGGTGGCGGCGTCCTGGACGACCGCCGAGGCCGCCGCGTCGCCCGCGGCGGCGGCGCAGGCCACGTCCGGGGCGAAGGTCGCGGCGGTGCGTGCCGGGTTCCCGTCCCGGCCCAGGGCCGAGGGCAGCCGGTCGGGGTCGCCGAAGCGTGCCTCGGCGGCGGCCAGCAGTGCGGTGTCCGGCCCGCGGCCGTCGTGGGCGCGAAGCGCGGCGCGCAGTCCGGCAGCGCCGATCCAGGCGCCGCTGCCCTCGTCGCCGAGCCAGGGACCCCAGCCGTCCACGCGGGCGTACGAGCCGTCGTCCCCGATACCGATGGCGACGGAGCCGGTGCCGATGGCGAGCACCACACCGGTACGGCCGCCGAGGGCACCGGCGTGAGCGGTGACGGCGTCGCTCGTGACGGCCACTTCGTCCGCGGGCAGATCCTCCAGGAGCAGGCCGGCCAGTTCGCGGGCGGCCTCCGGCGCGGCGGCCGCTCCGGCGGCGCCGACGCAGACCGCAGAGAGCCGGAGCTGCGGCTGCCGTTCCAGAAGCGGAAGGACGGCGGCACGCACGGCGGCACGGGCCAGCTCCACCCCGTGGTCGGCGGCGAGCCCGGGGGCCCCGGGCACTTCGTGGACTTCTGGGGCGGGACCGGTGCCGTCGCTCCACAGCACGGCACGGCAGCCGGTTTTGCCCAGGTCCACCGCCACTGCTGCTGTCATAACGGCACGCCTTCGTGTCTTCACGGATCCGTCGCGTCGAACGGTCACGGGACAGCCATAGGCCCGATGACCGGCGCGGATCGCGGTGCAGCGAGTATCGGAAGGTCGACGTCCGTATGTCAATAAGTAACCTCACGCAATTGAGTACGTAAATTTTTGACGCACCACGTATGCCCTGGTTACTGTGTCGCCACCCACTCAGGAGGGAACGGCCCATGGCCCGCCAGGAACCACCCAGAAGCGCCCAGCCCGCGGAGGACACCTCGCCCGCCGCGACCCTGGCACGGATCCGCGCGGCCCTGCCGTCCCTGGCACCGTCGGAGCGGCGGGTGGCCGAAGCCGTCCTGGCCGACCCCGCGCAGGCGTCGGAGCTGTCCATCAGCGCTCTCGGCAAGCAGGCCGAGACCTCGGTGGCCACGGTGATGCGCTTCTGCCGTGCCATAGGGCTCGGCAACTACCCCCAACTGCGCCTGGCACTGGCCGCGGCCGCCGCCCATGAGCACGCCCTGGGCGGCGAGCGCCCGACACCCGGCACCGACATCAGCGCCACCGACACCCTGGGCGACATCGTCAGCAAGATCATCTACAACGAGGTGCGCGCCCTGGAGGACTCCGGGGCCGAACTGGACATCGAGGTGCTCGGCCGCGCGGTGGACGCCGTGGCGGGAGCGCGGCGCATCGACATATTCGGCGTGGGCGCCAGCGCGTTCGTCGGCCAGGACCTCCACCAGAAGCTGCACCGCATCGGCCATATCGCGTTCATCTGGACCGACCGGCACGCGGCCCTCACCGCGGCCGCCCTCCTCGGGCCGGGCGATGTCGCCCTGGCCATCTCCCACTCCGGGGAGACCGAGGACACCGTCGAGCCCCTCCAGGCCGCCGCCGAGCGCGGCGCCACCACGATCGCCCTCACCAACGTCCCGCGCTCCACCCTCGCGGCGAACGCGGACCTCGTACTGACGACCTACGCCCGGGAGACCCCCTTCCGTTCCGGGGCGACCGTCAGCCGCATCGCCCAACTCGCTGTCATCGACTGTCTGTTCGTAGGCGTCGCCCAGCGTTCCTTCGACGCCACGACCGTGGCCCTCGAGAAGACCTATGGGGCCGTCCAGCGCCGTAAGCGCCGGCAGCCGCCGCGCCAGACACCGTCCGGCGACTGACCCACCGGCCCTCCCCCACCCCCCTCCAGCACCACCCTGAGCACCACCCTGAAAGGACGACCGCGCCGTGGACCTCAACACACTCGGCACACTCGGCACCGAGACCCGCAACGAGCGGACCGCCGATCTGGACCGCATGCCGGTCATCGAACTGCTCTCGGTCATGAACGCCGAGGACCAGACCGTCGCCCTCGTGGTACGTGACGCACTCCAGGAGATCGGGGCGGCCGTCGAGGCGATCACCGACTCGCTGCGCCGGGGCGGACGTCTGATCTACATAGGCGCCGGTACCAGCGGCCGGATCGGCCTGCTGGACGCCGTCGAGTGCCCGCCCACCTTCGGCACGGCCCCCGAGCAGGTCGTGGGCCTGCTCTCGGGCGGCCCTGGCGCCTTCATCGTGGCGGTCGAGGGAGCCGAGGACGAGCCCGCGAGGGCGGTCACCGACCTCGACGAGATCGGTCTCAACGACCGGGACACCGTCGTCGGGCTCGCCGCCAGCGGGCGCACCCCGTACGTCGTCGGCGGCCTGAAGCACGCGGCCGCCAAGGGCGCCATGACGGTGTCGGTCGCCTGCAACCGCGACGCGGTCATCAGCCGATACGCCGACATCCCGATCGAGGTCCCCACCGGACCCGAGATCCTCACGGGTTCGACCCGCCTCAAGGGCGGCACCGCCGAGAAGATGGTCTGCAACATGCTCTCGACCGCGTCGATGGTCCGCCTGGGCAAGGTCTACGGGAACCTCATGGTCGATGTGAAGGCCAGCAACGACAAGCTCGTCGACCGCGCCCGCCGCATGGTCGTACAGGCCACCGGCACCGACCCCGACAGCGCCGCCGAGGCTCTGCGGGCGGCGGGCGGCCACGCCAAGACCGCCATCGTCATGCTCCTCGCCCGCTGCACTGCCGAGGAGGCCGCCCGGCGCCTCGAAGAGGCCCACGGCGACACGCGGACGGCCATCGGCCTCGCCTGACACGAGAATCCCGCTCCTACGGGGCCCGGTCTCACCTCGCCGCCCAGGAGCGGCATACCGGTGAGCGGGCCCGTAGGCGCGAGAGGGTCCCGCCGACCCGTCACCCGTCACCCGGACCGGTGAACACGCATCGGCGGTTGTCACCGCGCCGTCGGCATCGGGCCGTCCCTCGACACCGACCGGGCTCCCCGGTCGAGATCGGCAGGCGGCCCCTGCCCCAAGGACCGGGCTTCACTGCTCGGCTCCGCCCTCGACGAGGCGCCGCAGCGAGGGCAGCAGCACGTCGAGATCCTGTTCCGTGCGGAACGCGACGACGGTGGTGCCTCCGCCGCCGGTTTCGCTGCGGGACTGGGATGCCGGGAAAAGGCCGAGCACCTCGCGCATCGCGTCATCGACCTCCGCGACCGGATCGGACGCCTCGCCCCGGAGCCACCGGCGCAGCACATGGTTGTGGGCGGCGACGACCGCCGCCGCCATGAGTTCGGCCCTGAGTGACGCCGACTCCGTCGGATCCCCCATCCACTCCGCGATGAATTCACGGAACAGCCGCTGATAGCGGGCCACACTGGCGATCTCACGATCACGCAGCGCCGCCACCTTGCTCGTGAGCGTGTACCGCCGGCGCGCCAGATCCCCTTCGTCCAGGTAGTGCAGCAGTACGAGCCGCACCGCGTCCGACACCGCGACCAGGGCGGTGCTGTGACTCGAGGTCGCCAGCCGCTCCCTGATCAGCACGAGCAGCCGGTCGTGGTCCGGGAAGATGACGTCTTCCTTCGACCGGTAGTGCCGGAAGAACGTCGTGCGTCCCACTCCGGCCCGCTCCGCGATGTCATCGACGGTGGTCTGCTCGTATCCGTACTCGTCGAAGAGCGCGAAGGCGGCGTCTGCGAGTCGGGTCCGCGCGGCTGGCTTGCTCATGAGTGATCATCCTTCCCCGTCTCGGTCCATGGAGACCACTTGCTCCCGAAGATGGTACTGAGTACCGTCGAATCGATATCGAGTACCGATGGAGGTCCGGCGTGGGTTCCGTGACGCATGGCGAGTCGGGGCTGCCGATCCAGCCCCTGTACGACGGCTCAGCGCTGGAGGGCTTCGACGCGGAGGCCAAGCTGGGGACGCCGGGGCGGTACCCGTTCACCCGCGGTGTCTATCCGTCGATGTACACCGGCCGGCCGTGGACGATGCGCCAGTACGCCGGGTTCGGCACGGCGAAGGAGTCCAACGAGCGGTACCACGAGCTGGTGAGCGCCGGCACCGGCGGCCTGAGCGTGGCCTTCGACCTTCCGACGCAGATGGGCTACGACTCCGACGAGGCCATCGCCCGGGGCGAGGTCGGCAAGGTCGGCGTGGCGATCGACTCGATCGAGGACATGCGGACCCTGTTCCACGGGCTGCCCATGGACAAGGTGTCGACGTCGATGACGATCAACGCCCCTGCGTCGACGCTCCTCCTGCTGTACCAGTTGGTCGCCGCCGAGCAGGGCATCGCGGGGGATCAGCTGGCCGGCACGATCCAGAACGATGTACTGAAGGAGTACATCGCCCGCGGCACCTACATCTATCCGCCGAAGCAGTCACTGCGGCTGATCAGCGACATCTTCGGCTACTGCCGCACGGAGATCCCCCGCTGGAACACGATCTCCATCTCCGGGTATCACATGGCCGAGGCGGGGGCCACGCCCGTTCAGGAGATCGCCTTCACTCTGGCCAACGCCAAGGAGTACGTGCGCACCGCGATCGCCGCGGGCCTGGACGTCGACGACTTCGCGCCCCGGCTGTCGTTCTTCTTCGTCGCGCGGACCACACTCCTGGAGGAGATCGCGAAGTTCCGCGCGGCCCGCCGGATCTGGGCGCGCATCATGCGCGACGAGTTCAAGGCGAAGAATCCCAAGTCACAGATGCTGCGCTTCCACACCCAGACCGCCGGCGTGCAGTTGACCGCGCAGCAGCCCGAGGTCAACCTCGTCCGGGTCGCCCTCCAGGGCCTGGGGGCGGTGCTCGGCGGGACGCAGTCCCTGCACACCAACTCCTACGACGAGGCCATCGCCCTGCCGACCCAGAAGGCGGCGCGACTCGCCCTGCGGACCCAGCAGGTCATCGCCTACGAGACGGACGTGACCAGCACCGTCGACCCCTTCGCCGGTTCCTATGTGATGGAGTCGATGACCGACGACATCGAGGCGGCGGCTCTGGAACTGATCCGGGCCGTCGAGGACCGGGGCGGCGCCGTCTCCGCGATCGAGCAGGGCTTTCAGAAGTCCGAGATCGAGAAGTCCGCGTACCGGATCGCGCTGGAGATCGACAACCAGAAACGCACCGTCGTGGGGGTCAACACGTTCGTCCTCGACGAGGAGGAACCCTACGAGCCGCTGCGGGTCGACCCGCAGATCGAGATCGACCAGTGCGAACGCCTCGAGGCCCTGCGCCGGGAGCGTGACCGCGACGCCGTCGAACGGGCCCTCGACGCCCTGCGCGCGGCAGCCGAGGGCACCGGCAACGTCCTGATCCCGATGCGCGAGGCCCTGCGACTTCGCGCCACGGTCGGCGAGGTCTCCCACGCCCTGCGGGACGTGTGGGGTGTGTACGTCCCCGTCGACACGTTCTGATCCGCGGCGACGACTCCCCCGCCCAGGAGCCGGACCCCACGGCATCAGTGGACCTCCGTGGTCCCCTCCCACCGGAAAAGCGCACACTTCGAGAAGCGGGTCACCAGTGAGCGACATTGACATCCGAACGACTGCGGGCAAGCTCGCGGATCTGCAGCGCCGTGTGCAGGAGGCGACGCATGCCGGCTCGGAGCGTGCCGTGGAGAAGCAGCACGCCAAGGGCAAGCTGACCGCCCGTGAACGGATCCTGCTGCTGCTGGACGAGGACTCCTTCGTCGAACTCGACGAGTTCGCCCGCCACCGCTCGACCAACTTCGGCCTGGAACACAACCGCCCCTACGGAGACGGCGTCGTCACCGGCTACGGCACCCTCGACGGCCGCCCCGTCGCCGTGTTCTCCCAGGACTTCACCGTCTTCGGCGGCGCCCTCGGCGAGGTCTACGGACAGAAGATCGTCAAGGTCATGGACTTCGCCCTCAAGACCGGCTGCCCCGTCATCGGCATCAACGACTCCGGCGGCGCCCGCATCCAGGAAGGCGTCGCCTCCCTGGGCGCCTACGGCGAGATCTTCCGCCGCAACACCCACGCCTCCGGCGTCATCCCCCAGATCAGCCTGGTCGTCGGCCCCTGCGCAGGCGGCGCCGTCTACTCCCCCGCCATCACCGACTTCACCGTCATGGTCGACCAGACCTCCCACATGTTCATCACCGGCCCCGACGTCATCAAGACCGTCACCGGCGAAGACGTCGGCTTCGAGGAACTCGGCGGCGCCCGCACCCACAACACCGCCTCCGGCGTCGCCCACCACATGGCCGGCGACGAGAAGGACGCCATCGACTACGTCAAACAACTGCTGTCCTACCTGCCCTCCAACAACCTCTCCGAGCCCCCCGTCTACACCGAGCACGCCGACCTCACCGTCACCGACGACGACCGCGAACTCGACACCCTCGTCCCCGACAGCGCCAACCAGCCCTACGACATGCACACGGTGATCGAACACATCCTGGACGACACCGAATTCTTCGAGACCCAACCCCTGTTCGCCCCGAACATCCTCACCGGCTTCGGCCGCGTCGAAGGCCACCCCGTCGGCATCGTCGCCAACCAGCCCATGCAATACGCCGGCTGCCTCGACATCAACGCCTCCGAAAAAGCCGCCCGCTTCGTACGCACCTGCGACGCCTTCAACGTCCCCGTCATCACCTTCGTCGACGTCCCCGGCTTCCTCCCCGGCGTCGACCAGGAACACACCGGCATCATCCGCCGCGGCGCCAAACTCATCTACGCCTACGCCGAAGCCACCGTCCCCCTCATCACCGTCATCACCCGCAAAGCCTTCGGCGGCGCCTACGACGTCATGGGCTCCAAACACCTCGGCGCCGACCTCAACCTCGCCTGGCCCACCGCCCAGATCGCCGTCATGGGCGCCCAGGGCGCCGTCAACATCCTCCACCGCCGCACCATCGCCGAAGCCGACGACCCCGACACCACCCGCACCCACCTCATCCAGGAATACGAGGACACCCTCCTCAACCCCTACATCGCCGCCGAACGCGGCTACATCGACGCCGTCATCACCCCCTCCGACACCCGCCGCCACATCACCCGCGGCCTGCGCCAGCTCCGCACCAAACGCGAAACCCTGCCCCCCAAGAAACACGGCAACATCCCCCTCTGAAAACCACCCCACCCCACCCCACCCCACCCCAGGGACACGACATGACCATCAAAGTCGTACGGGGCAACCCCACCCCCGAGGAGCTCGCCGCCGCACTCGCGGTCGTCCGAGCCCGCGCCGCGGCGGCAACCACACCACCGCCCGGCGCGGCAGACGCTCTCGACCTGTGGGCGGACCGGAGACGCACCATCGGCCGGCCCGGCCTTCCTCAGCCCTCCGCCACGGCATGGCGCAGCACCTACTGGCCCGGCTGAAGCAGCGTACGGGGGCGACCGCCGACGCTCCGAGGGCAACGGCGGGTCGACGTCAGCCGACCACGACGTCCGGACCCCGGCTCGACTGCTCGGCGGCGGAGGACACGTCGGGAAGGGCTTGATCGATCAGTACCCGGGCGGCATCGAGCGCATCATGGCGCGGGTGAGGGCTGTCGAGCGAGGTCGACAGTGCGGTGGCGCCCTCGAGGAGCACCGCCAGATGACGGCCCAGCCGCTCGGGATCGTCGGCACCCGCGCGCGCGGCGATGTCGGTGAGCAGCCGTACGAGGCCCTGTTTGTGGCGCTGGACGAGCTCCCGCACGTCGGGCATGGTCCCCGCGGCCTCCACGGCGGCGTTGTGGAGCGGACAGCCACGGGTGGTCGTGCGCCCCGAAGGGCCCGAAGCCGCGTCGGCGACCATGGCGAACAGTGCGAGCAACTGGTCCTTGGGAGTGAGTCCGTCGCGGGTCAGGTACTGTTCGATCCGCTGTGAGAGCCGGGCCTCGTAGCTGCGCAGGTACTCCTCCACCAGTGCCGTCTTGGTCGGGAAGTGCTGGTAGAAGGTCCGCGTGGAGACCTCGGCGGTCTCCACCAGGCGCGCGACACCCGTGGCCTGAATGCCCTCTTCGTAGAACAAGGCCGCGGCCGCCGCCAGGATGCGCTCGCGCGCCCCCCGCCCTCCACGACGCCGTTTGCCGGACGTGCCCACGGTCTCCACACCGAAAGTATAGCATTCACTTTACTTTGAAGATCTGCGCGTCACCGTGGAAGAGATGCGATCGCTTTGCCTCAGAGGTGGCGAACCGATCCCTGATCGGCATCACTGGCGTGCCCTACTCGGGCATTCCGTGCGGGACGGGCTCCGCGGTACCGCGTCGCGCCACGAACACGAACTCCCTGCCCGGCCGGTCGGGTGCGTCCCGTACGTCCTCGACGACGAAGCCGTGCTCGCGCAAGTCCCGCTCGATCTCCGTACGGTCGCGGAAGCGAAGTGTCGATTCCGAGGTCAGTACGTCCCCGTCCGCAGCGAACACGTGCGTGCCCCGGAAACTCACCAGCGGCAGGCTCACGTCCGTCAGCTCGGCCCAGGTCTCGACGTGACCGACGCCCGGGATGTCCGTCCTGCGGTACGTCGTCTCGCGTGTCCACTCCGCCCACTCCTCCCACTCGCGCCGCGCCGGATCGCGCGTCTCGAAGACAAGCCGCCCGTCGGGCCGCAGCGCCTCGTACGCGCCGCGCAGCGTCGTACGCCACGCCTGCGGATCGGCGATCGCCTGGGCGACGTTCCCGGTCATCGTCACCAGGTCGATCTGCAGGGGCGGCAGGTCTCCCGCGTCGCCGTCGAGCCAGCGCACCCGTTCCG
Source organism: Streptomyces sp. HUAS TT11 (assembly GCF_051553595.1). Classification (NCBI taxonomy): domain Bacteria; kingdom Bacillati; phylum Actinomycetota; class Actinomycetes; order Kitasatosporales; family Streptomycetaceae; genus Streptomyces; species Streptomyces sp. HUAS TT11. The sequence goes on along the minus strand of NZ_CP196184.1, from coordinate 8,824,250 downwards.
CGCCCGGCTTGCCACGCGCGACGTCGACGGACGCCCGCGCGGGATCGATCCCGGTGACCGTTATCCCGCGCTCGGCGAGCAGCAGCGCGAACACGCCCGTACCGCACCCGATGTCCAGCACGGACCGCGCACCGAACTCCTGGGCCATCGCGAGATACGCGTCGAGATCGCTGCGGTCCGGATCGAGTGGGTCGTAGATGGCGGCGAGGCGCGGATGCCCGAAAGTTGCGTCAACCATGGAGACGAACGTATGCGGCTCCGAGCCCGCGCGGCCACTGCCTTTTCGGGTTACGGCGCCCAGCGGGCGCGGCGAAGTGCGCCGCTGATCCCGGCGCCCCTGCCGGGCACCGCAGTGCCGCAGCGAACCTCGGTCGGGCCGCTGAGGAGTCGTCTTGGAATGTCACGCCCGCATCAGGACCGAGGCGAAGGTGAAGGCCGCTCGGCAGGATCCGGCGATCGTGTCGTGGCGGGTCGCCGGCACGTCCCGCCGGGCCGTGCCCGTCCGGAACTTCCCCACGATCCGGTTGAGCACGGTTCGGTCGTCCCGCCGCTTCCGTCCGTGCAAGGACCGGGGCAGCAACACCGCCCCTTCGGTACGGAGCTTGACAGTGGCACAGGCATGCCGGTACTTGGCATGAGGTACGTCCGCCGCCCGCCCCAGGGCATCACCGACCCGGTCCGACGCCGGCACGGTAAGGCCGGGGCGAACCTCTTTCGACGGCGGGCTGCTGGAGTTCGACGTGTCCTTGGGGGAAGGTCGTCATGGTCAGGGCAGCACGAGCATCGGCAGTGGTGGCGCTGGCGGTTGTGTTATCGGGAGGCTGCGTCTCGGGCGGGGCACCGGAGTCCGGCTCGCCCAGCAGACAGGGGGCTGATGCGCAGGTGCCTGCCCACTCGCCCCGGCCCGCGAACACCGCCGCCCCTTCTCGACTTGTTCGATGCGGTGTGGGCGAGGCCTATGGCCGACTCCCTTCGCGACCACCACTCGACAGGACCGATGTCGTCGTGGGGCCGTTGCGCTGGCCCGGCCTCAAGGGATGGAAGGACGGTCGCCCGACGGACTTCGGAGGACGTACGGCGGACGGCTGGCACTACAAGATCGGCGCCGAGCTCGAGCGAGGCTCGGTGGTGAGGGTCACCGTGGCGCCCGAGGCGCGACAGCGCGCCGGCTTGGGCTATGGCCAGGAAGAGGGCTACAGGCCCGCCGCAGAGGTCACGTTCAGGGCCTGCCCGGACGCGGACACGGCGTATGTCGGCGGCTTCTACGTACAGGGCGACGGCCGCTTCTGCCTCCCGCTCGACGTCCGGGTGGGCCATGGCCCACCGCGGAGAATCGTGGTCTCCGTGTTCAGCGGTGACTGCCGAGCCTGACTGCCGCGCAGGCGCGCAGGGCGGTGGAGCGCGAGTACCGAACACCCCGCTGCTTCCTGACGAAGGGTCCGAACCGAGCCTCGTAAGACCGCCGAGCGGCACTCCGCCGCGGCAGCCGGCCCGGCCCACACGGCCCTCGGCGCCCCGAACGGCGGTGCGGACGGGGCTGCTTGCCGAACCAGCCCCGTCCCGCGGAAGTCACGCCGTCCATCGGAGCAGGAGCCCGCTCCGTCGTCAGTCGGTGGGGCCGCACCAACCGGACCCCCTTCCGCCGAGAGCGGATGCCCGTACGGTTCGTCGAGTGCCGCTCCTGCCGCCCGGAGAGGTGTCAGACCGCGGACCGGCGCGGGCCGGCCGCTTCGGGGAGCAGTCGGGCGCCGAGACGGTCCGCGCTCGGCCAGCGCACGTCGTGGACCCAGCGCAGCTTCTCGAACACCCAGATGAGGCGTGCCGACGGGTCGAGCTGGCCCGGCAGGACGCCGTGGCGCGCGCCCGTGGGGTCGGCGTGATGTGAGTTGTGCCAGCTCTCGCCGAAGGACAGCAGTGCGAGCGGCCAGAAGTTGGTGGCCTTGTCCCGGCTGAGGAACGGACGCCTGCCCGCGACGTGGCAGACCGAGTTCACCGACCACGTGACGTGGTGCAGCAGCGCCATCCGGATCACGCCGGCCCAGAAGAACCCGGTCAGCGCGCCGGTCCAGGTGCCGGTGACGAGCCCGCCGACCAGCGCGGGCAACAGGAGGGAGACGGCGGTCAGCGGCCCGAAGAGCCGACCGACGACCCGGAGGTCGGGATCGGCGGCGATGTCGGGCGCGAACCTGGCACGGTTGCTCAGCTCACGCTTCAGCATCCACCCGATGTGCGCGTGCAGAAGCCCCTTGAGCAGCGCGCGGGTGTCGGTCCCGTAGCGCCAGGGCGAGTGCGGGTCGCCCTCGCGGTCGGCGAAGGCGTGATGGCGGCGGTGATTCGCCACCCACTGGACCGGCGAGCCCTCGACCCCGAGCGAACCAGCGACGGCCAGGGCGATCCGCAGGCCTCGCCGAGCCTTGAACGAGCGATGTGTGAAGAGACGGTGATAACCGACCGTGAGGCCGAAGCCGGACACGAGGTAGGCAACCACCGCCATGCCGACGTCCAGCGCCGACAGACCCCACCCCCACACGAACGGCACCACGGCGATCAGGCAGACCGGCGGGCCGACGACGAAGATCCACATCGCCGCCCCCGCCGCGGCCGTCTGCGGGGCGTCGAGCAGCGGTTTGACCTCGGTGGTGGTCTCGGCGCCGCGTTCGGTGACGGCCTGTTCAGCGCGGTCAGCGTCGCTCGGGGTCATCGATTCCTCGCCGTTGCTCGAGCCGATTCGGACGGGGTGCCGGAACGGCGGGATCATGCACATCAGTGCGCACTCGAGAGCCCACTCACCGGCCCGGGGCACAGGATCCCACCGGCCGGCATCCGTGCAGGTCGTCGCCGGTGTCCGGGGTGTGAACGTCGCGAGACCGAATCGCCTTCGGCGCACCCGGCGGGCAGGCGACCGAACGTTCCCGACGCACCACCGCACACCGCCCGGCACCCGGGCCGCGGTACGGCACGTGCCCCGCTCGGAGTCACGGAGACCCCGCTGCTCAGCGCACGTGCCGCCTGAACCGACGGCTCCACCTTCGACTGCACGCGCGACGCACGCCACAGCGACGACGGCCGGGGTGTGCCGAAGCTCATCGTGCACAAGCGGGGACGCGCCCGGTACTACCGGGTCGGCGAGCGAGGCTTCCTCCACCAGGCCCTCCGCACGGCCGAATCGGGCCACCTGAGGTGACCGAGAGTTCGAACTCCGCTTCCACACCGCGGAAGAGGCATCGGGCCCTCGTCCGCCGCGGCACGGTGTCCAGGCGGGAACGGTCAAGGCCGCACAGCGGACACGCGGCACGTGGGTTTTGGGGCAGAAGTCGAGTCGAGCGGCGGAGTGACGCCGCATCAACCATGTCGGGGCGGCGTCTTGCGCATCTGCGCCACAGCCTCTGCCCGCCGTACCCGGCGGGCAGAGGCCTGTCGTGTGAGACGGATCAGCTGTTGGCGTTGAAGACCGGGTAGTAGCCGCTCGAGTGACCGGTGGCGGTGGGGTGGTAGGACTCCCAGCTCGGGGAGACGACCAGGGAGTGCAGCCAGCCGTTCCCGGAGCAGAGTTCGTGGCCGGTGAATGCCCCGCGCACGTCGCCGAAGACGAAGCCGTGGGCGGCCGCCCTGGCGGCGATGACGTTGTCGAGGACGTCCGCGGCCTCGTCGATCTTGCGGTGCTTGGTGTCGCTGAGGCCGACGCAGAAGACGTTCAGGGTGTACATGCGGGGGTAGCCCAGGACGACCACCTTGGCGTTGGGCGCCTTGGCACGGATCGCGTTGTAGGTGGCGTCCAGGCGGGCGGGGAGCGTGTTCTGGGCGTAGCTCTCGGCCTGGTTGACCCGGTTGACGCAGTCGGTGTCCGAACCCGCCACACAGGTGGTCATGACATCGGAGAAGCCCGCGTCGTTGCCGCCGATGGTGAGGGAGACGAGTCCGGTGGCGGAGTTCAGGGGGCCGAGCTGGCCGTTCGTCACATCGGTGGTGACCGCACCGGAGCAGGAGGTGTCGGCGAACGAGGAGGGGGCGTGGGCGTTCTTCCACAGATAGGGGTAGGCGCTGAAGCTGCGGTGGCAGTTGCCGCTCGAACTGTCGTAGTTTCCTGCGCCGTTGCCTGCTGAGTACGAGTCCCCCAGCGCGACGTACGCGGGTCCGGCGGCTTCTGCCGGACCGGTCATCACCAGGCTGAACATCAGCGCGAGGGTCAGCGTGGCAAGGGCCGAAAGCGACTTGATGCGTCTCACATGACCTCCCTGAGCGGGAAAGCTGGCCCTCATTTGGTACAACAGGCAACCACCCAAGGGAAGTGTTCATGTCAAAGATTCTTCCCGCGTAGATGTCCCGTTCATGCCATTGGCGAGCGGCATTGGACCAGACCGCAGAAAAGGTCGTGGTTGCGGCTGTGAGCAGCACTCAAACCTGTCGACGACGACGGGAAATTGACCGGAAACTGACGTTCCGTCAATCGGTGCCCACGCATCGGACACGTACCGATGAGCAGGCCCTGCCGACGCCGGGTGGGCCCTCGCCAGATCGCCCACGACCGCTCCTGATGCGCCCGTGCGCAAGCCCTTCCTTCGCGTGCGACCGTCCGACGGGGCGCCGCCCGATGTATGCCCCGCCCCCGCCATCGCCGGTGAGCCGGGTGCCGACGCGGCGGAGACGGCGGCGGTGCGAAAGAATCCGCTAGGCACCCACAAGGGCCGATACGGGAAGGAACTCCTTATGAACGTGCGGGACGAGCACTTCGACGTTGTTGTACTCGGTGCGGGCGTCGGTGGATACGTGGCCGCGATCCGCGCTGCCCAACTGGGCAAACGCGTCGCCGTCGTCGAGGAGAAGTACTGGGGCGGCGTCTGCCTGAACGTGGGCTGCATCCCTTCGAAGGCCCTGCTCCGCAACGCCGAACTGGCACACGTCTTCACTCACGAGGCGAAGACGTTCGGCATCAGGGTCGACGGTCAGGTCTCGTTCGACTACGGCGAGGCGTACCGGCGCAGCCGCCGGGTCGCCGACGGACGGATCAAGGGGGTGCACTACCTGATGAAGAAGAACCAGATCACGGAGATCGACGGCCGTGGCACCTTCCTCGACCCGCACACCCTCCAGGTGGCAGGCACCGACGGCTCGTCCCGCACCGTCCGCTTCGACCACTGCATCATCGCGACCGGTGCCACGCCCAAGCTGCTGCCCGGCACCCGACGCACCGAACGTGTGGTGACGTACGAAGAGCAGATCCTCGCCGAGAACCTGCCGCGGTCCATCATCATCGCGGGGGCGGGCGCCATCGGCGTCGAGTTCGCCTACGTCCTGCACAACTACGGTGTGAAGGTGACCGTGGTCGAGTTCCTCGACCGGATCGCGCCGCTGGAGGACGTCGAGGTCTCCGCCGAACTGGCCCGCCAGTACCGCAAGCTGGGCATCGATGTGCTCCCCTCCACCCGCGTCGACGCCATCGACGAGTCCGGTCCGCAGGTGCGGGTCACGGTCACCGCCAAGGACGGCTCCCAGCAGGTACTGGAGGCCGACAAGGTGCTCCAGGCGATCGGCTTCGCACCCAACCTCACCGGCTACGGCCTGGAGAACACCGGCGTGCGGGTCACCGAGCGTGGAGCGATCGACGTCGACGGCCGCTGCCGGACGTCCGTTCCCCACATCTTCGCCATCGGAGACGTCACCGCCAAGCTGATGCTCGCGCACGCCGCCGAGGCCATGGGCGTGGTCGCGGCCGAGACCATCGCGGACGCGGAGACCATGGAGCTGAACTATGTGATGATTCCGCGCGCCACCTACTGCCAGCCGCAGATCGCCAGCTTCGGCTACACCGAGGCCCAGGCCCGCGAGCAGGGTTACGACGTGAAGGTCGCCAAGTTCCCCTTCAGCGCCAACGGCAAGGCGCACGGCCTCGGCGACCCGACCGGCTTCGTCAAGCTGATCAGCGACGCCAAGTACGGCGAGCTGATCGGCGGCCACCTCATCGGCCCGGACGTCACCGAGCTGCTGCCCGAGCTGACCCTGGCCCAGCAGTGGGACCTGACCGTGCACGAGGTGGCCCGTAACGTCCACGCCCATCCGACCCTCGGCGAAGCGGTCAAGGAGGCGGTGCACGGTCTGGCCGGCCACATGATCAACTTCTAGTCGGGGAACGACCGGGCGAACGTACCGCCGTTCGCACACACCGACGGCACGGAGCCGTTGCCCTCCCCGCCCGGCAAGGCAACGGCCCGGCCGTCGGGCCCCGCTCTCGGGCCGTGACCCTCCCGGCGAACGTCTCCCGTCCCCGGCGGTGATCCGGGGACGGGAGAGACCGTCCTACTTGCGGGTCAGGAACTCCTCCGTGGAGAGGGCACGGTTGACGATGCGGATGTCACCGACGTTGCCGTGGAAGACGATGTCGACGGCGCCCGCGCTCTCGTGGCCGCCCACCAGCCAGGGCAGTCCGAGCGAGGTGAGGCCGATCGACTCACGGTTCGGGTTGTCGACGACCGGGGCGCCCTCGACGTACAGCTTCGTGTACCGGCCGTCGTTGACGACGGCGAGGTGCCACCACTTGAGCTCCACCAGTCCGTGACCCCAGTTGGTCGTCGGGTAGGTGTCGTTCAGCGGGTAGTGGTTGAACTGCGGCTCGCGGCCGTTGTTCGAGATGGAGAACTGGACCAGGGGCTCGTTCGGGTCGGTGTTCTTGCCGTGCTTGCCGGCGTCACCGGCCGAACCCCGTCGGCTGAGTATCGCCGCCCAGCCGTTGTTGCCGGCGTCCCAGTCCAGCGGCATCATCACGAACGTCTCGATGGTGTACCCGGACTTGAACGTCTCGGCGTTCAGCGGAGCCTTCGCCCCGGTCGTCAGGTACGTGCCGTGGAGCGGGTTGCGTCCACCGACGAACTTCAGGCTGGCGTGCGCCGGTTGGTCGGGGTGGTGGTCGGCGGACCAGGTCAGCGCGTCGGCGGCCGTGCCCGGCAGTGTGACCACCGTCAGGTCGTTGCCCTTGCCGGACAGGTCGTGGATGGTCTGGCCTGCGGTGAGCGCGGTACCGGGAGCGCCCTGCCCGTCGAAACGCCAGTACGCCATCGTGCCCTTGACCAGTTCCCGGGCGGCCGGACGAGCGGGCCGGACCGGCACCGGGATGAAGCTCGAGAACCGCTTCTCGAAGTCGATCGGCATCGAGAAGTTGTCGACCGGGCCGGTGATCCGGGCGTGCTCGGCCGCCAGTTCGGTGCGGGACTCGGGGTCCTGCGCCAGGATCCACGGGTTGATCGTCTCGACGTCGATCGCGTTCCGGGCGAGGTCGAAGTGGTACAGCCGGATCATGCCGCCACCGCCGAAGTACCGGTTCTGGTAGTTCGTGATGTGCATGTACACGTCGTTGCCGGCGGCGTTCTTCTTGGCCGTACGCGCAGGCGGCCAGTAGTGACCGTTGAGGGTCAGGAAGATCTGGTCATTGTCGTTGATCAGCTTGTCCCAGACCGTCTCGCCGTAGCCGGAGAGCACGGCGTTGTTCTCGGGGTCGCCGGACTCGTACGGGAAAACGTTGTCATCGTAGTTCGAGTAGACGAGGTCGTGCGTCGTGAGGATCACCGGCATCTTCGGGTGGGCCTTGATGACGTCGTTCGCCCACGCGAAGCCCTGGTCGGTGGTCCGCCAGTCCATGGCCAGCACCAGCCACGAGTGCCCGGCGGCCTGGAAGATGTGCGCGGTGTTGTAGCCGGTCGGGTCGGCCCCGGCGAACGTCTTGGAACGCTTGAAGCGCTGCGGACCCATGGTCTGCAGGTACGGCGTGTCACCACGGCTGTCGTCGCCGCTCACGTCGTGGTTGCCGGCCAGCACGCTGTACGCGGCACCGTGCGCGTCCAGCAGGGCGAAGGCCTTGTCGACCTGCTTGAACGACAACGGGTCGGCGTCCTGGGTCATGTCACCGAGGTGCGCCATGAACACGATGTTGTTGTCGGGGTTCCCGCTGTTGTCGATGATGTAGCGGAACGACTCCTCCTGCGGCGTCCGGTTGACGCTGTCCTGGCTGCCCCAGTACAGGAACTGGGTGTCAGGCATGACCGCAAGGGTGAACTGGAGGGCGGTCGGATCCGGTCTCCACGTCCCGGTCCTGCCGCTCTTGGCGGCCTCGGCGGCGAACGCGGGCGTTCCGCCGAGAACGGACGCGCCGGTTCCCACCGTTGCCGCTCCTGCACCGGCCAATGCCGCGTTGCGCAGAAACCCTCGGCGGCTGTGTCCGGTCGACTCCTGGGACGGAGTGTCACCGTGAATGGACATAGGGGCCCTTCCCGGGTTGATAGTTCAAACAGGAACGACGCTAGTCAGAAGCGGTGCAAGCTGGGCGGCCACCGGGTGACGAACGAAGATCAAGTATCTGTCCAGGACTGAAAGGTCCAGCCATGTCATGACGGGATACCGATCTCCCGATGAGCGGACGGTGACCAACAGGTGTAGTGGCAACCGGCAGCCGGTTGCCACGGAAATCGATGCAGCGCGGAACGGGCGCAGCCTCACGGCCACCGTGCCGGAAAGGGGACACCCGCCCCGTGGGTGAACCACCCAGGGGACTCGCTTGCCGAATCGGCAAACGTACTCGTCGTCGGCGCGGGGACATCCGCATGATCGGTGTCGAGCCCCGGATCGCCCGCACATCGGGCCGCCCGGGACAAACAGCAGACCGACGGTTCTGAAGGAGTCACATGTCGCGGCACGTCGCGGAGATCGCACACCGGATGGTCCCCTCGCCCGGAGGCCGGATTCACCTCGTGGAGCAGGGAACCGGGCCGCTGGTCCTGCTCGTCCACGGTTTCCCCGAGTCCTGGTACTCCTGGCGCCACCAGCTGCCGGTGCTCGCCGCCGCGGGATACCGCGCGGTCGCCGTCGATGTACGCGGCTACGGCCGCTCCTCCAAGCCGGCCGCGACCGACGCGTACCGGATGCTCGACCTGGTGGAGGACAACGTCGCCGTCGTACACGCGCTGGGCGAGGAGTCCGCCGTGGTCATCGGCCACGACTGGGGCGCCACCATCGCCGCGAACTCGGCGCTCCTGCGGCCCGAGGTCTTCCGCGCAGTGGGACTGCTGAGCGTCCCGTACACCCCGCGCGGTGGGCCCCGCCCCAGCGAGCTGTTCGCTCGGATGGGGGGCGACGAGGAGTTCTACGTCTCGTACTTCCAGCAGCCGGGCCGCGCCGAGGCCGAGATGGAACCCGATGTACGCGGCTGGCTCGCGGGCTTCTACGCGGCCCTTTCCGCCGACACCATGCCGGCACCCGGTGCCCCCGATCCACACTTCGTCGGCAAGGGCGGCACGCTGCGCGACCGGTTCCCCGTCGGCCGGCGGCCCGCCTGGCTCAGCGACGAGGAGCTCGACGTCTACGCCGGGGAGTTCGAACGCACCGGGATGACCGGAGCGCTCTCCCGCTACCGCAACATGGACCGCGACTGGGAGGATCTCGCCGATGTCGACGGCGCCCCCATCACCCAACCGTCCCTGTTCATCGGCGGCAGCATGGATGCCTCGACGACATGGCTGGCCGATGCGATCAAGGCGTATCCGGTCACGCTGCCCGGCCTTGTCGGCTCCCACCTGCTGGACGACTGCGGGCACTGGATCCAGCAAGAACGCCCCGCGGAGGTCAACCGGCTCCTCACCGACTGGCTCGCCGCACTGCCCGCCTGACACACCCCGGCGCGCCTCTCGGCCACGAAGCCCCTCGTCCGGCCGGTGAGCCCGTCCGGCCCCGATCGCCGCCGCCCCGGAACCTTGATCAGCACGTTCAAGGAACCCGAAGGGCGATCACCAGGCAGTGATGCCCAGTCCGGATCGGCGGCCGGACGGGTCCGGCCGTGGGCCCGTGCGCAGCGCATGACCGCCCGTGACAACCATCCGGTTGGATTGTTAAGCTGGGTGGGTGCCGTACGACTCCGCAGCCACTCGTGCCCGCCTTCTGGACGCGGCTTATCACGAGTTCTCCGAGCGCGGTCTGGCCGGCGCCCGTGTCGACCGGATCGCGGCCGCAGCGTCGGCCAACAAGCAGGCCATCTATGCCTACTTCGGTTCCAAGGACAACCTCTTCGACGCGGTACTGGGCGACCGGCTCAGCGTGCTCGCCGACACCGTGCCCTACACGCCCGACGATCTACCGGGCTACGCGGGCGCACTCTTCGACGCCCTGAACGCGAATCCGGATCTGCTGCGCCTGACCCGCTGGCGTGCGCTCGAACGCGACGACGCCACTCCGGGCGAGATCGAGTCCCACCTGGAGAAGGCCGTCGCGTTGCGCACGGCGCTGGGCCTGCCGGACGACCGGACCGCCATCGACGTGCTCGAGATCGTGGTGGCGATCAGTACCGCGTGGACCGGTGTTCCCGAAGGCCTGCGGGCCCTCGGCGGCGAGGATCCCGTCAAGCGGCAGGCCGCCCACCGGGCGATGGTGGTCGCCGCCGTCGAGGCGATCTGTCAGTCGCTGGGCGGCAGCGGGACCCCGGCCAGCCCCGCGCAGTAGTCCGACAACGCCTCCCGGGCCGCGACATCGTACGCGACCGGAAGAGGCTGCCTCGGCCGGCGGTGGTAGAAGTACTGGCCCGTCACATCGGCTGCGGGATCGTCCGATGCGGCCAGCCACGCCTGGGTCACGTGTGCCTGGCTGATGTCGTCCGGTGCGCCGGGTCCATCCATGCGGGTCGGCACCCACCCGGCTCCAGGGCATTCGACCGCACGTCCGGCCGATGCCGCGCGACACCGAAGGCGAGCAGCACGTCGAAGAGCTTGCTGTCGGAGTACGCCTGAGCGGCCTGCCGGCGCCGGCGCTCCCACTGCGGATCACCGAGGCCGGCCGAGCCACCCTGGTGCATACCTGAGGAGAGGTGGACGAGCCGGTTCGGCGGCATGATCAGCGCGGTCAGGAGGTACGGCGCGAGCACGTTGATCGCGAAGACGTGACTGAGCCCGTCGGCGGTGACCAGGTACCGCTCCCGATAGCCGACCCGTGCGTTGTGGATGACGGCGCCGAAGCGCCCGGTCGCATTGGCCTGCTCGGCGACGGATCGCATCGCGTCGATCGACGCCAGGTCGCCGACCAGCACGTCATCGGCGGCCGGGAGGGCCGCCCGGGTGTCCACGGCACGTCTCGCGTCCCTGGCGTGCAGAACGACGCGGTGCCCCTGCTGGACGAGGAGTTCGCCGACCATGAGTCCGAGCCTTCGGCTGGAACCGGTGATGAGTACGCGTGCCATGTGCCCCACCTTCCGTCGAGTCCACCCGGGGCGTCCAAGACCTCTTTCGTGCACGGCGATGCCTCGGAGGTACCACCACACAACCAACTGGATGGTTGACTCTTGCATCCCTCCTTCGCTAGGTTTCAACCATCCAGTTGGATTGAAATCGGAGAGGTCGAGATGGCTCAGTGGTTGGTGACGGGAGCGTCCACCGGGATAGGACGCGAGGTGACCGAGCAGCTCCTGGCGGCCGGACACCGTGTGGCGGCGACGGCCCGGGACGCCGCCCGGCTCGAGGACGTACGGAGGTCGTACCCGGGCACGGTCTGGACGGCGGACCTGGACGTGACCGACACCGCCGCGATGCGCGCGGTCGTCACCCGGGCGTTCCAGGAGCTGGGCCGGATCGACGTGGTGTTCTCCAACGCCGGCCGCGGCGCCGTCGGGGCGGCCGAGGAACTCACCGACGAGGCGATCGCCGAGCAGGTCGCGGTCAATATGACCGGCCCGATCCAGCTCGTACGGGCGGTGCTGCCGTATCTGCGGGCCCAGGGCGGCGGCCGGATCATCCAGACCTCCACGATGGGCGCGCAGATCAGCAGTCCGGGTGCCGCCATATACCACGCCTCGAAGTGGGGCGTCGAAGGCTTCCTCGAGTCGATCATCGGTGAGGTCGCACCGTTCGGCATCGGCATCACGATGGTCGAACCGGGCAGCGTACGCACCGGGTTCGGGGCGGCACTGTCGATCGCCGAGGCGAACCCCGCTTACGCCGCGACCCCGGTCGGCCAGGTCCGCCGGTTCATCGAAGAGTCGGGCGGGAACCTGACAGGCGCTGCGCCCGGCGATCCGGCACGGGTCGCCACCGCGATCATCATGTCCGCGTCGACCCGGCCGGCTCCACGTCGACTGGTCCTCGGCAGCGACGCCTACCAGGCTGTCCGCGCCGCCCTGTCCGGCCGTCTTCGCGAAGTCGAGGCTGGTAGCGCCCTCGCGGCCTCGACCGACTTCCCGACATGAGCACGCCCGGCATCCGCACCGCTGCGGTCCCGCCGGGCAACAACGCCGTCCCGCTCGTCGGCGACCGGTTCCCCGAGTGCCCGACCTGGGCCGCCGGCCCGCACACCGCTCCCCCTGCCACTGACCACGTTCTGGAGATCAGCAGATGAACCTCACCGACTTCCGTACGCTCGGCCGCACCGGTCTCCGCGTCAGCCCGCTCGCCCTGGGCACGATGACCTTCGGGGACCCGTCCTGGGGTGCCGACGAGGCCGCCTCGGTCGAGATCCTCGACCACTACCTGGACGCGGGCGGCAACTTCATCGACACCGCCAACCGCTACATGGACGGCGCATCCGAGCGTGTCATCGGCACCTACCTCGGCAAGCACCCCGGTCTGCGGGACCGGCTGGTGATCGCGACCAAGTTCGCGCTGACCATGGACGCGCACGACCCGAACAACGGCGGCACGGGGCGCAAGGCGATCCGGCGGCACGTCGACGAGTCGTTGACCCGTCTCGGCACCGACTACCTCGACCTGTACTGGCAGCACAACTGGGACCGGCACACCCCGCTCGAGGAGACCATCTCCACGCTGGACGATCTGGTGCGCGAGGGGAAGGTGCGCTACGTGGGCCTGTCCGACACCCCGGCCTGGGCCGTGGCGCGCATGGCCACGCTGGCCGAATGGCGCGGCTGGACCCCGATCGCCGCCATCCAGGTCGAATACAGCCTCCTGGAGCGCACGTCGGAGGGCGAACTCTTCGGGGCCGCACGGGAACTGGGGTTGGGCGTGATGCCGTGGAGTCCGCTGGCCAACGGGGTCCTCACCGGCAAGTACACCCGGGAGAACCCGAACCCGGCAGGGTCCGGACGGGGGATGTTCGTCGGCCGGCACCTCAACGAGCGAACCTGGTCGCTGCTCGACGCGCTCGGCCGGATCGCCGCAACACACGACACCACGGTCGCCGCGGTGGCACTGGCCTGGGTCCGACAGCAGACGATGGTGACGTCGACCATCGTAGGGGCGCGGACGGTCGGCCAACTGACCGCGAACCTCGCCTCGCTCGAGGTCGCGCTGACCACGGACGAGTCGGCCGAGCTCGCCGAGTTGACCGTCCCGGATCTGAACTTCCCGGTGCCGTTCCTGCGCGACTTCGGCGTTCCGGCGCAGCAGGGCGCGACGACGATCAATGGGGTGAGCGCCTGAGGGAGTCACTCGATCCCGCACCACGGTGGAACACACCGTCGTCGACACGTGGGTGCGGCCGCCCGAAGCGGGACGGGTCCCGCGGCATCGATCCGCCACCGCCTGCCACGTGCTCCCTTGTCGCTCGGCCGCCCAACTGCCCCTTCAGGCATGTCACTGCGGCCGGCACCGTCGCACCGAGGCGGACATGGCATCCGACACGTCTCACCGCACCAGGGTGACGTCCTCGCCGAGGACGCCGAACACTATGCTGGAATCGTGGCTGTGGTGTTCGGTCGGGACGCCGTGCTGAAGCAGGCGTGGGAGTCGCTCGTCCAGGGTGATCCTGTGCTTCTCGCAGGGCCGGCCGGGATAGGCAAGAGTGCCATCTGGCGCGAACTGGTGGACAGGGCACGGCAAGAGGACTGGCTGGTCCTGACGTGCGCGCCCGCGGAGTCTGAATCGTCGCTGGCGCTGGCGGCCCTCGCCGATCTGCTGCGACCTCTTGCCCCACAGGTGGCCGATCTGCCGGGCCCCCAGCGGGCCGCGGCCGAGGCGGCGCTGCTCACCGCGAACGCCGGCACCGCCGTGGACGAGCGGGCACTGGCCGCCGCGACACGATCCCTTCTGGACAGTGCCGCGGCGTCGGATCGCCGGGTTGTGGTGGCCGTGGACGACGCCCCCTGGCTGGACCCGGCCAGCGAACGGGCGTTGAGGTATGCGTTGCGACGGGTTCCGGGCGCGGCGATCCTGGTCAGCGCCCGCAGCGACGCCACCACCGGGACACCGTTGGACCTGGATCGTCTGCCCGGGCGCATACGCCGGATCGACGTGGAGCCGCTCGGCGTCGGGGCACTGCACCATGTGCTGCGGGACCGTCTCGACGTGACGCTCAGCCGCCCGTTGCTGGCGCGCATCACCCGGGACTCCGGCGGAAACCCGCTGCTGGCCATGGAGTTGGCCCGCGCGGTACTGCGACTGCCCAGGCTGCCCTCCCCCGGCGAGGACCTGCCGTTCCCCGCCACCATGACCCGGGTGCTGGCCGACACCGTGAGCGCGCTGCCGACGGCCGGGCGGGACGCCATCCGGCTGGCGGCCCTGCTGTCCGTGGCGAATCTGCGTGATCTGCAGGCCGCCGGGGTGGACCTCAGCGCCTTCGACGAGGCGGAGGACGCCCGACTGCTGACCCTTGCCGGAAGCGCGGTGCACTTCAGCCACCCGCTCTACGCCGCCGCGGTCCGTGCTGACATGCCGGCGGGGCTCCGTCGCCGGCTGCACCACCGCTTGGCCGACGCCGTCGCGGACCCGGACGAGCGTGCCCGTCAACTCGCGCTGTGCGTGGTGGCACCGGACGCCGCGGTCGCCGCCGAACTCGCGGCCTCGGCGGAACGGCAGCGACAACGGGGTGCCCCGCAGATCGCGGCCGGCCTGTACGAGCAGTCCGCACGACTGACACCCTCGCAGTCCACGGGGGACCAGTGCCGCCGACGGCTGGCGGCGGCCCGCTGTCACTACGACAGCGGCGACTACCGTGCTGCCGCGAAGGCGGCGACCCTGGTCGCCGAGACACGCGGCACGGACCGGAAGGCAGAGGCGTTACTCCTGCGCGCCGAAGTGGCCTGGAGCGCCGACGAACCGCTCTCGGTGGCCGCCGGGACGGCCGAACGGGCGCTGGCCGCGACGCCGGACGCCGCACCGCTGGCCGGTCGTATCCACGCCTACCTGAGCCTGTTCCACGACTCACCCGAACTGGCCCGGCGCCACGCGGAGGATGCCTGCAAGCTGCTTGCCGACACCTCGCCCGAGGATGTCGAGCTGCTGTCGGGGTCGTTGCTGCAACTGTTCTTCAACGAGGTCCGCGGCGGGCACGCCCCCCGGCTGGACCTGCTGGACCGCGCTCTGATGCTGGAGGGAGAGCGGCCCTCCTGGCTGGGCGGCACCATCCCCGCGATCTGGTGGAGATCCGTCGACGAGCACGACAAGGCCCGCAGCCGTCTGAACGACATGCTCGACCGGGCGACCGCGTTCGGCGACGAACCGGGGCAGCACGAGCTGCTGACACACCTGGGCGAGACCGAACTGGTCGCCGGGCGCTACGAGGCCGCGGCCCGCACCATCGCGGCCGCCCGGGATCTCGGCGAACAACTCGGCACCGGACTCGTGGGCGAGACCTGGCTGGTCGGTCTGCTCGACGCACACCGCGGCGATGTGGAGCGCGCCCGGAAGGTGGCGGAGGCGGGGCTGCAACGTGCCGAGGCCGTCGACGACCCGTGGGCGCGCCGTATCCATCTCGCCCTGACCGCGTTCACCGCCCTGTCCGACGGCCGTGCGGCCGATGCCGCGGACGCCTATCGGGCATTGGCCGCAGAGGCGGACGCGACGGGCCTGGTCGAGCCGCTGTCGCAACGTTTCGAGCCGGACTGGATCGAGGCGTGCGCCGCCGTCGGCGATCTGGAGACCGCCCACCGCGTACTCGATCGGCTCGCCGAACGGCATGAGCGGTTGCCCCGCCCGTGGACGACGCTGGGTCTCGCGCGCAGCCGGGCCCTGCTGGCCGCGGCCCAGGGTGAGGACGCCACCGAAGCGGTCGCCAGGCTGGAGGAGGCCAGGGCTTCGGTCTCCCCGCACGTGCTTCCACTGGATCGCGCGCGCTGTCTGCTGGTTGCGGGCGTGGTCCACCGACGGGCCAAGCGCAGACGCGCCGCGCGTGCGGCGCTCGACGGGGCAGCCGCCGAGTTCGCCGCGATCGGCGCGATGGCCTTCGAGCGACGCGCCAGAGCCGAACTCGCCCGGATCGGGGGCCGGGCGCCGGCCTCGGCGGAGTTGAGCCCCACCGAGGAGCGCGTCGCCGCGCTGGCCGCCCAGGGGCAGACCAACCGGGCCATCGCGGACGCGTTGTTCATCAGCCCGAAGACCGTCGAGGCGAACCTGGCCCGGGTCTACCAGAAGCTCGGGATCTCCAGCCGCGCCGAACTCGGCGGGGCCATGGCACGGCGGGGCGGGGTCATTCCGTAGGGAAGCGCCCGATTCAGCGGCGAGCCGATCGCCCTGGCGTCGATGCCATGACCAGGCGGCCCGGACGACGCGGTGACGGATCCGCGCCGCGGCCCCCTGTGACGGCGCTGTCCACGGGACCACCAGAAGTCAAACGCCAGACCGCGGTCCTCGTCGTGTCGGTGGCCCTGGCGGCCTCCCGCCTGCCACTCATCGGCTCCCGCCACGCCGGCCCCCGCCGACAAGTCCTCCGCCGCCTCGACTCCGGCGGCCGGGACCTCCGACGACCGATCCCCCGTCCCCACCCCGACTCCCATCGCTACCGCCGACGGTGCGGCAGCGCGAGGCGCGCACGCGAGCCCGTGCTATGTGCTCAAGCCCGACGAGGTCACTCCCGTCATCGGAGAGAACGACGGCGGGCGGCCCTCGCCCGTCTCCAACGACGCGTGCGTCCGGCTGACTTCGGACGGGGGTCCCGGGATGACCGTCCTTCTGGGTCCGTCCGCCTCGGCCGCGTCCTTCGCAGCCGACTCCGAGTTCACCGAAGCCGGGCCCGACGACGTCCGCTTCGACCCCTTCGGCTCCGGTCTGCGTGCGCAATTCGCGGCCGACCTTCGTGCGTGATCGAGGTGATCTCGGGCTCGCGTGGCAAGCCCGAGCGATCCACCCTGGTCCGGCTGGTCCGGCTGGTCCGGCTGGTCCGGCTGGTCCGGCTGGTCCGGCTGGTCCCCGGCCGGCTCTGAGGCCGGACGCGCGGCAAATGCATAGGGAAACACCCGATTCGACAGCGACCCGATCGGCCTAGCGTCGATCCCGTGACCAGGCGACTCTTCGCGGTGGAACGCTACGACGACTCCGGTCGCGGAAGCACGTGGCAACCGCCGCTGCCCGTCGCCGCCGCGGTACGACTGATCGCCGCGGTGCAGCTGCCTGCCGACGAGGTCGTTCTGGCGCTCGTCGAGGGCCCGGACGCCGAGGCCGTGGCCGCGGCCATGGCCGAGGTCGGCTGGCCGGCCGATCGCATCAACCCAGCAGTCTGGCTTCATCCATGGGGGGAACAGAAGTGAAGCGCACAACCCTCACAACCTTCCTGATCGTGTCCTTGGCCCTGACGGCCTCGGCATGCGACTCGTCCCCGGCCACGCCGGCCGGCGGCGACAAGGCTTCCAGCGGCCGGACTTCCGCCGCCGCGACCACGGCAGGCGACACGAAGCGGAGCGCAACGGTCGACGCCTGCACCCTGCTCAAGCCCGATGACGTGACGCCGATCATCGGCAAGAACGACGGCGGCCGGCCCACCTCGGGAGTGGGGGACAGCGTGTGCGGATGGGAGAACCCGGACACCTACCACTCGGTCACGGTCAGCGTCGGCGGGCCCGGCACGGCCGCTTCGGGGCAGATCAAGGACGAACCCGGCGTCAGCAGCGAACCGGGGCCCGACGGAATCCGCTTCCTCAGCGGCGGCATCGCGCGCTTCGCCGCGGGTGACCGCGACTGCCAGGTCCAGGTCGTCACCGGCGCGGGGGGCGACGACGACCGGTCGACCGCCGTCAAGCTGGTCGGTCTGCTCCGCGACCGGATCTGAGAGAGGACGACCCGTCATGCGCCGCACGGCGATCGCCGTATCTCTGCTCCTGGCCGCGGTCACCGGGTGCGCCGACGAGGCCGCCCCGGCACCCGCCGTCACGGTCACCGCGACCACGACCGCACCCGCATCCCCGGATGAAGCCGCGCCGCCGAATCCGGGCACGGCCCCGGCCTCCCCTGCGGAGGCGGGAGTGAAGGCGTGCGAACTCCTGCCGAAGAAGGACGCCGAGGCCCTCGCGAAGACCCCGCTCGACGAAGGGGTCGAAGGTCCCGAGACCAGCCCCAGTTGCATGTACACCGGACCGGTCACCGGACCGTTGGCCCAGGTCGAGATCTACCTCGGCGACGGCGCCAAGAAGTACTACGACATCGACCGCAAGCTCAACCACAAGTTCGCACCGGTCACCGGCGCCGGCGAGGAAGGTTACGCCGAGGACAACGCGGTCTTCTTCCGCAAGGCCACGACGTGGGTGGCGATCCGGCTGGTCCGGCTCAACGACCCCGCAGCCAACCGCGAGCCGCTGCAGAACCTGGCGCGCCAGGTCGCGGCGCGTTTGTGAGCGGAGCTACGGACCGTGCGAGCACTGCATGCCACCAAGGAGCGTGATCCATGCATCACCACCTGAAAGGTCCGCTCGGCGCCGCGGCCGGGCTCCTGCTCCTCCTCCTCGTGATGCTGACCGGCTGCACCTCGGCGGGCGGCACAACGGGACACGCCCGGGAGACCTCGGCAGCCGGCGGAAGCAGGCCCGAGGGCGGAGACTCCACGGCAGCCGCCCTCACCTACGGAGCCGGACCTGTCGAGGACCGGTCGGTGACCTATCAGTCCGACGTGGTGCTCGTGGAGGGCGGAGCGGGTGCCATCCGGTCCGCCAGTCCGGACGGGCTGACCTGGACGATCGACGGCCGGGCCGCCGGTGCGGCCCACGTCGAGGTAGGAAAGGTCATGTACGTCACCAGCAGGGCGGTCGGACGGGTCGTCCGGATCCGGCCGGAGGGCGGCGATCTCGCCGTCACGCTGGCGCCGGTGGCGCTCACCGAGGTCTTCCGCGACGCGCACTTCCGGACCGACCGGAAGATCGACCCGGGCGCCACCCTGTACCAGGAGGTACCCGATCGGCCGGGAGCCGTGTCCGTCCCGGCGGGTGCCGCCGGCACGGCTCCCCCGTCGGCCGGTACGGCGGCCTTCACGGCGCGTCCCGCGGCCCTGGCCCGAAGCGCGGGTGCGGTCGTGTCCCTGGGCAGGCCTCGGTTCGTCTCTGCCGACGCGGATCGGCTGCCGCCGGCCCGGGAGGACAGCGTCACCTGGAGCCACGGAGGATGGGAGGTGCAGCCGGAATCGTCACCCGGGGAACTGGGGCTGAAGATCGGTCACGAGGCCGGCGACGGCCTCAAGGCCTTCATCGACTTCTCCTTGCACACCGGTGACCTCCGCGTCCGGTCCGACGTCTCGATATCGAACGGCAGGATGGGATCCGGATCCACCTTTGTGGTCGAGGGAGTCGACGGCTTCTCGATCGACATCTCCGCCGGTGCCGCCGACGGCGCGGACGACAACAAGAAGATCCGGGTGGAGGTTCCCGTCGAACTGACCGTCCCCGTGCTGCCGGGCGAGCCGTTGATGTACAGCAACACCTGGAAGTTCGTCGTGGGCACCGCGCTCAGCGGCAAGAACACGACGGTGACGGCCGGCGGGACTTGGCGGCTCGACGGCCCGCTCGGCATCGTGGACGGCAAGTTGGTGACGCCCCGGCTGACGGTGGTGAAGCCCATCATGGACTCGATCGGCGGGGTCTCCGTCGGTGTCAGCGGTGTCGCCGCCGCGGTCGAGGCGAAGTTCCAGCTCGGCCTCGGCACTCCCGCCGCCTTCGCCGGACCCTATGCCAAGTTCGTCATGGACACGGGCGTGGCCAACGGCTCGGTACTCGGCTCTCCGCTCGCCCGGTGCAGATCGGCACGGCTGGATGCCAAGGCCGGTGCGGGGTTCGGCCTCTCGGTGTCGTCGGAGGTGCTCAAGGCACTCCGGAGACTTCTTCCGGCGGGCGCGAAGATCGAAACCGAGAGCGAAAGCCTGAAGCCGTACTTCAGCGCTTCCCAGACCCTTCCGAACGTCCCGCTGTGCGTCGGCTCGAGCTGAACGCCGGTGGCGGGACGGGCGGAGTCCACGGGACGGGCCCGGACGAAGGATCACTCGGCCTGTACGTCACCGCACACGGGGGACACGTCATGACCACGAACACGACAGAACCGCACGGGATCCGCGGCGGTGCCGGCCGCAGAGTACGACACCGGCGCCGCGGTCTCACCACCATCGCCGTACTGGCCGTCATGGCAGGGGCCCTGCTGGTGGCCCGGACGACACTCATACCCTGGGCCTACCCGCTGCCCGGGCAGCCCCGGCTCACCGGCTACTGGGAGGGCCGTATCGCCTATTCGGACACCGACAGCAGACAGATACTGCTGCAGATGCGCTATGACGAGAACTGTTCCATGGCCTGCGACATGACCGGGCGCATCAAGGTGTGCGGAGCCGGCAGGAGCACGAAGGGCGACCTCGCGGGTGACGTGCACAATTGGCGCGGCACCCGCTTCACCCTCAATCCCTACCTCCCGCGGAGCAAGGGTGATGTGAACATCGAGAAGCTGGAGGGCGACTGGAGCGGTGACGTCGTCCGGATGCGCGCGAAGGTCGAGTTCCTCGACGCCGACGGTTCCTGGGAGTCGTCCCGGCAACCGTCCGCGCCACCCGCCTTCGAGATGCGGCACATCAACGAGGGGGCGTTCGACGCCGGGTGCGCCCGCGGGTGACCGCCGTGTCCGGCTGCGGGACCCGTCCGCCGGGCGCCGGCACGTCAGGGCTCGGCGATGCCCGGCCCCGCCATGACCGGCTCTGCGCCGAGGCCCGCGGCAGGCTCACCTACCTGATGACGGCAACCGACTGCCCAGTGGGGCCGCCCCCTCGGAGCGGCCCCACACCGATGTCACTCCTCGTGCCACCGGAGAGACCCGTTCACCACTCGCGGGCGCTGAACATCCCAGTTTCCGCGGTCCATTCCGTCGGCGAACGACGTCAACAGCTCGCCCAGGGAGGTCGTCGGATCGGTTTCATTCGGGCTTACTTCGGCATACTCCAGGACACGGAATCCCGAAGATTCCGAGGCATCCAGGGCATAGCCGTAGTAGGCGCGTTCAAAGTCCCAGATGACCGGGATCAAGTGGGGCTCCCAGTAGCCCTCGGCATCCTGTGCCATGTCCAGCATCTGGGCTCGCGCCTCGACGATCTCCTCGCATCCCAGGAGCACCTTGCCGAACGGGAAGATCGCCGAATCCAGGTGCCTGACCGGCACCACACGGCCGTTGGGAAGGGTCAGCGTGGTGTCCTTCGCGCCACTGCCGTTGTTCGCCCTCAGCAGCGCCTCCAGCACGTCGGGCACCTCGAACCCCAGCGCGTCACGCAGGCCCGCGATGTCCTCGTCCGTCGCCGGACCACGCAGCGCCTGCGCCGTGTACGGCGCGTTGGCCGTGATCCAGCGTGCGATCCGCCGCCAAGCCGTCTGCACCTCTTCGTTCTCGGACACTCCGGCTGCACCGCCTCGCTCTTGGTTCAGAACTGTTCGCCGGCACCGCACCGCCATCGGCGTACCACCCGGCTTGCTGCGCCAGATGCTCGTGGTCTCACGGCGGCGCCCTTTCGCGCGGCCTGACCCTAGCCGCTCAGAGGACGAAGTCACCCGGCGGGAGGCCTGGTGGCCATGTTCCCGACCCTCCTGACGGCCGCTGCCGGACCGGGCCGCCCGCGCATGTCCGCCTGTCCGGAGCTACCGGTCGAAGCGGCCCGCAAGCCTCGCTGTCAGCCCTTCTCGGCCCCATCGCTGCCGCCGACTTCGCGGGGCTCGAGCCCGCTCAGCGGGCCGCCGGCCTGCCCGTCACTCGGCAGCGGACGGCCGCTGTCACCCTCACCCTGCACGCCGCCGTCCCCCACTACCGGCCGACGGCCCGGACACCTCGGCCGCCGCCGGTCTTGACGCCCCCGGCCGCTTCGTCCGCGATCTTCTGCAGGCGGTGTATCCGGGCCACCCGGAGTGATCGGCGGCACCGTCGAGCGCGGCCGGTGACCCGAGCGACTGTGGACGTCGCACCGGACTCCGGCGGGACCTTCCACACGGCCGCAAATCGTCCGCCTTCGAACCGCCCAGGCCGACGCGACTCCGCTCGCCGCCCCGGTGCGGCTCGGCAGTGACCCGCATGTTGACGGGTGTAGACTTGGCTCGAAGTCTACAGTCGTATACAACTTGGAAAGGACAGCACGATGGATGTGAACCTGACGGGCCGCCGGGCTCTGGTGACCGGATCCAGCTCGGGGCTCGGCGAGGCGATCGCCCGGCTGCTCGCCGCCGAGGGCGCGGACGTCGTCGTCCGCGGGCGCGACGAGGCCCGCACGCGAAAGGTGGCCAAGGAGATCGGCGCTGCCGCCGTGGCCATCGGTGACCTCACCACGGACGAGGGAGCCGACGCCGTGGCCGTCGCCGCCGGCGAGATCGACATCCTGGTCAACAACGCCGGGGCGTACGACCACCTCGGATGGACCGACGCCACCGCCGACACCTGGGTTCGCACATACGAGGTGAACGTGGTCTCGGGCGTGCGCATGATCCAGCGGTTGGTACCCGGGATGCGCGAGCGCGGCTGGGGCCGGGTGATCCAGATCGGCGGTGGGCTCGCGTCGCAGCCGATCGCCATGCAGCCCCACTACAACGCGTCGCTCGCCGCGCGTCACAACCTGGCCGTCTCTCTCGCGCGGGAACTGAAGGACACCGGGGTGACCTCGAATGTGGTCGCTCCCGGGGCGATCCTCGTCGACGCCGTGGAGCGGTTGTTGACCCGGATCGCCCCGGAACACGGCTGGGGGGAGTCATGGGAGGAGATCGAGCGCAACGCCGCACGCGACTTCGTGCCCAACGACATCGGCCGCTTCGGCCGCCCGGAGGAGATCGCGGGTGCCGTCGCCTACCTCGCCGGCCCGTACGCCGACTACATCAGCGGTGCCACCATCCGCGTCGACGGCGGCACGATCCGCTCGGTGAACTGACCCACACCCACCGGCACGGCACGGCCTTCACCACGCACCCCCCCACCGAGGTCACCGCCGGGTCCATCGCGATCGCCACCGGTATCGACACTTGTCTACACTCGTAGAACTACGCTGCGCTCCCGACTAGACTGCGCGCCATGAAAAAGGACCCTCCGGCTCCGCCGTCCACCGATCCGGCCGCCAAGCGGCCGCGGGACGCCAAAGCGACGCGCGAGGCGATCCTCCGATCGGCGGTGGAGGCATTCACCCGGTTCGGCTACGACGGTGTGGGCGTGCGCGAGATCGCGAAGTCCGCCGGCGTGACCGCCATGTTGGTCAACCGTTACTTCGGTTCCAAGGAACAGCTCTTCGCCGAAGCGGTGGAGGAGTCCTTCGCCCCGCGCACCGTCGTCACCGAGGACCCCCGCACGCTGAGCCGTGATGTCGCCAGAATGCTGGTGGACAGGACGGCGCCCGAAGCGGACCACCTCGACCCGTTCCTGTTGATGCTGCTGTCCGCGCCCAATCAGAGGAGCGCGGAGATCATGCGGGACGGAATCGAGCGCCACGTGGAGCGGCATCTCGCCGGCCTGCTGACCGGAACCGGAGCACGCGAGCGTGCCGGGCTGGCACTTTCATTGATCGCCGGGGTGTGGCTGATGAGGAAGGTCATCGGCGACACGGCGCTGCTGCAGGCCGAGGGCGACGATCTCACCCGAAGGCTGCAAGAGGTCTTCGAACTCCTCTTCAGGAACCCGGAGCACGAAGAAGGGACCGGGGTGCGGGACGCCTGAGCGGTGGTCCGCATCGACTCCCGGTCGACAGGCGCCACGCCTGCGTGCGCAGGGCATCAGCGCGGGCCGGAGGCCGCGCAGCGCACGCACATGGTCGAGGCCGGACGTGCTTCGAGCCGCTCCTTCGGAATCGGCTCACCGCACTTCACACACATTCCGTAGTCACCTTGCTCCAGCCGTGTCGACGCCTGGTCCAGCTCGGTCAGATGCTTCCGTGCCCGGTCCAGCAAGGAGGCGACATGAGCCCGCTCGAAGGCCGTGCTCGATCCTTCCGGGTCATGTTCGTCGTCGACGGCCACAAAAGCGTTCGCTGCGACGATCCCCTCGAATTCCCGACTCAGGGCGGTGATCTGCGCCAGCGTTGCGGCACGTTCGGCGGCGAGCAGCTCGCGGAACGACTCGCCCCCGACCGCGGGGACGGCGGCGTCGCGGAACTTGTCGCTCATATGTGTAGGAACGTCCGCGCCCCCGACCGGGTTCCACGGAGCCACCCATGGCCACCGGCTACGCGCCCCTGACGATCAGCCGCCCGTGCTCTCCCGCACGATGATCCGGTGCCCGGCCACATGGTCGCGCAGGGCGGCGCCGTCCGGAGCGTCGATCCGCTCCAGCAACAGGGACACCGCGGCCCGCGCGATCTCCCGCTTGTCCGGGGCGACCGTGGTCAGGCTGGGCACGCTGAAGCGCGAGGCCTCGATGTCGTCGAAGCCCACGACGTCGAGGTCGCCCGGGACCGCACGGCCGTGTTCGTGCAGCGCCCGCAGCGCGCCGAGCGCCAGGTGGTCGTTCAGACACAGCAGCGCGTCGGGGCGCAGCCCACGTTCCACCAGCGAGGCGGCCGCGCGGGCGCCGTCCCGCCAGTGGTAGGCGCCGACGGGGATCACCAGGTCGGCATCGAAGGGCAGTCCCGCGGCTGCGAGGGCCTCCCGGTAGCCGTCGGTGCGCAGCCGATCGGTGCCCTGGCGGCCGCGGACGGCACCACCGACGACAGCGATACGGCGCCGGCCCCGGGACAGCAGGTGTTCTGTGGCCTCGCGCGCGGCACGCACATTGTCGATGCCCACATGGTCCGTGCCGCCCCCGGCGGGACGCTCGCCGAGCAGTACCACCGGCAGCCGCCGGTCGCGCGTGGCGAGGTCGCGCGGGTCGAGGGCGAGCGGACTGAGGATGACGCCGTCGGAGAACTGAGCGTCGAAGCCGTGCAGCGCGGCCAGTTCGCGTTCGCGCACCGCCTCGGTCGAATGGAGGAGCACGGTGTGACCGCGCGCGGCGGCCTCCTCCATGACGTGCCTGGCCAGTTCGGCGAAGTAGGCCACGTCCAGCTCGGGAACGGCCAGGGTGATCATGCCCGTGCGGCCTTGCCGCAATTGGCGTCCGGCGATGTTGACGCGATAGCCCAGGGCGTCGATGGCCTCCTGGACGGCGGCACGGGTCCGTTCCGAGACATGCTCGAAGTTGTTGATCACGTTGGAGACGGTCTTCGGGGAGACACCGGCGTATTCCGCCACGTCCTTGATCCTGGGTCTGGCCGCCACGCTGTCCATCCTTCCGCCTGCCCATGATCGTACCGACCGTCACGAATCGGTTGCGGGCCGGATCGGTTCCCGCCGACATATTTACATCGATGTAATCGTCATGATGCCATGTGCCCCGCACACCTCGAGTCCCAAGGTGCAAGGAGCCCCATGCCCCTCCCCCGCCCCTCGGTCCCACCCCGCCCCGAATACCCGCGGCCGCAGTTCGTCCGGGAAAACTGGCTGAACCTCAACGGCGAGTGGCAGTTCGAGATCGACCGGTCCGACACCGGTCTCGAGCGCGGTCTGCGGGAGAAGGAACTCGCCGACCGCATCGTCGTCCCGTTCTGCCCGGAGTCCGAACTCTCCGGGATCGGTGAGACCGACTTCCTTGAGGCCGTCTGGTACCGGCGTACGGTGACCGTCCCGGCCACCTGGGCGAATTCCCGGGTCCTGCTGCACTTCGGTGCCGTCGATCACGAATCCACCGTGTGGGTCAACGGCACCGAGGTGGCCCGGCACCGCGGCGGCTTCACCCCGTTCACCGCCGACCTCGGTGATGTCGCCGAGCCGGGCGACGAGTTGACGATCGTCGTCCGCGCCCGTGACAGCCGTCACGGCGTCCAAGCGCGCGGCAAGCAGGCCACCTGGTACGCCAACTCCCACTGTCACTACACCAGGACGACGGGTATCTGGCAGACCGTATGGATGGAGCCGGTCCCGCGAACGGCCGCGCTCAAGCGCCCCCGCGTCACCCCCGACCTGGCCTCCGGCTCGTTCTTCCTGGAACTGCCGATGACCGCCGGCCTCCCCGGTCACCGCCTCCGGGCCACCCTCACGGACGACCGGGGCGAGATCGTCGCGGCCGAGACCCGCGCGGACCTCGATCTCGCGCCCCGGTTGGTGCTTCAAGTGCCGGCCGACCGCCTGCGCACGTGGTCACCGCGGGATCCGCACCTGTACGACCTCACCCTCCAACTGCTCGACGCCGACGGGGGGATCGTGGACTCGGCCCGCTCGTACGCCGGTATGCGCTCGATCTCGTTGCACGGCAAACGGCTGCTCCTCAACGGCGAACCGGTCTTCCAGCGCCTTGTGCTCGATCAGGGCTACTACCCCGGCGGGCTGATGACCGCACCCGAGGACACGGACCTGGTCCGCGACATCGAACTGGGCCGTGCGGCGGGCTTCAACGGCGCCCGACTGCACCAGAAGGTCTTCGAGGAGCGCTACCTCTACCATGCCGACCGGCTCGGATACCTGGTCTGGGGCGAGTTCGGCGACTGGGGATGCGAGGTCGGCGTCCGCGACGACAACCAGCGGCCGGACGCGTCGTACGTCACCGAGTGGCTCGAGGCCCTGGAGCGGGACTACTCACACCCCTCGATCGTCGGCTGGTGCCCCCTGAACGAGACCTACCAGCCGTTGCACGACCGCATCACCCGGCTCGACGACGTCACCCGCGCCATGTTCCTGGCCACGAAGCAGGCCGACGGCACCCGCCCCGTCATCGACGCCTCCGGGTACGCCCACCGTGTGGCGGAGACGGATGTGTACGACTCCCACTGCTACGAGCAGGACCCGGTCGCCTTCGCCAAGGCGATGGACGGCCTGGCGGAGGACCGGCCGTACGTCAACGTGGCGCCCGACGGCCGGCCCTGGTCGCTGCCGTACCGGGGACAGCCCTACTTCTGCAGCGAGTTCGGCGGCATCTGGTGGGACCCGGAGGCCGCCGCCGCGACCGGCGAAGAACGCGACAGTTCCTGGGGCTACGGCGAACGGCCGCGCACCGACGAAGAGTTCGTCGACCGGTTCACCGGGCTGACCGGCGTGCTGCTGAGCGACCCGGACATGTTCGGCTACTGCTACACACAGCTCACCGACGTCTTCCAGGAACGCAACGGCGTCTACCGCTTCGATCGCACCGAGAAGGTCGACACGCACCGCCTGCGCCGGGCCCAGTTGCGCCCGGCGGCCTACGAGAACACCCCCTAGCACCGGCGCGGGTCCGCGCGAGCGGAAGCAGAGCGCATCCCGCACAGAATTTACATCGATGTAAGAAATGAGCCGTACGACGGCGGTGACCCCGGCTCGCCCGAGGATGCACCACCGTCGTCGGAAAGGAGCCCGATGACAGGCATACCCGCGCCCGTCGGTCCCCCCGGCCTGAGCCGGCGCCGACTGTTCGGCGCCGCCCTCACCTCCGGAGCTGCCCTCCTCGGCGCCGCAGCCCTCAGCGGCTGCGGGTCGGCGCAGGCCGCCGGCGCGTCGACCGTCCGCCTGTGGGATCTGTTCAGCGGCGCCGACGGCGGCCTGCTCAACGACATGGTCCGCGCCGCGCGTCCCGATATGCCGGGCACACGCATCGAGCGCACCGTCCTTGAGTGGGGAACCCCGTACTACACCAAGCTCGCCATGGCCTCCGCCGGTGGCCGGGGCCCCGACGTCGCCGTCGCGCACATGTCCCGGCTGGCCGGTTACGCCCCCACCGGCCTGCTCGACCCCTGGGACCTCGATGTCCTCGCCCAATACGGCGTCGGACGCGACGACTTCGCCGACGCGGTGTGGGCACGCACCCAATATCGCGGACACACCTACGCCGTCCCCCTGGACACCCACCCGTTCATCGTCTTCTTCCACCCCGAACCGGCCGCCAAGGCCGGCCTGCTCACCCCGGACGGCGCCCTGGACACCGAGGCGTTCTCCTCCCCCGACCGCTTCCTGGCCGCCGGCAGGGAACTGGCCAAGGCCTCCGGCCGGCAGGGCATCGCCTTCGGCTACGTCACCGACACGGCACAGGGCTGGCGCCTGTTCTACGGCCTGTACCGGCAGACCGGCGGCACCTTCGACCTGCCCGAGGGCGGACCCGCCGAGGTCGACGTCGACCGCATGGCCGAGGTCATCGCCTTCATGGCCAAGCTCGTCGACGGCCGGGTCAACCCCAAGCGTCTCGACTACCCGGCCGCCATCGCCGCGTTCGCCAACCGGCAGACGGCGATGATCCTCTCCGGTGAATGGGAGCTCGGTACCTTCCGCACCGCGGACAAGAACGTGAGTGCCGCCCCCTTCCCCACCGTCTTCGGCACCCCGGCCGTGTACGCCGACTCGCACTCCTTCGTCCTGCCCCACCACCCCGACCCGGATCCCGAGCACCGCCGCCGTACCCACCGGGCGGTCGCCGCCCTCCTCAAAGCCGGACAGATCTGGGCCACCGCGGGTCACATCCCCGCCTACGGGCCTGTCACCAGGACGAGCGCCTACGCACGGCTACAGCCCCAGGCCCACTACGCCAAGGCCCAGGACCACGTCGTCCTCGACCCGTCGGTGTGGTTCGCCGGCGCCGGATCCGACTTCCAGAACGCCATGTCCCAGGTGCTGCAGCAGGCGCTCCTCGACGGCCTCGCCCCTGATCGTGCGGCGCGCGCCATGGTGCAGCGCCTGAACACCTTCCTCTCCCAGCCCAGCCCGGCCTGACCCGGCCGTACTCCCCGCGCAGGAGGCACAACGATGTCCTCTCCTCAGGCCGCGCCCCGCACCGGGGCCCCCTCCGGGCGCCGACCCGTCCCTCCGGGTCTGCTGTTCGCGCTGCCCTTCCTCGCCCTGTTCGCCGTCTTCCTGCTGTGGCCGCTGGGCCAGGGCCTGTGGATGAGCCTGACCGACACCTCTCTGTCGGCGCACAGTCCGGACTTCGTCGGTGTCGACAACTTCACCGAGGCCCTGGGCGACGCCGAGATGTGGCGCTCGCTGGGTCACACCGTCTGGTTCACGCTGATCTCGACCGTTCCGCTGGTCCTGGTCGCGCTTGTGCTGGCTCTGCTCGTCCACACCGGCCTGCCCGGCCAGTGGGTGTGGCGGCTGGCCTTCTTCGCCCCTTATCTGTTGCCCGTCGGCGTCGTCAGTCTGTTGTGGATCTGGCTGTACCAGCCGGACCTCGGCCTGTACAACCACCTCCTCCACATACTCGGTCTGGAGCAGGTGGCCTGGCTCAGTGACGAGTCGGTCGCCATGTGGGCCATCGCCCTGACCACCCTGTGGTGGACCGTCGGCTTCAACTTTCTCCTGTACCTCGCCGCGTTGCAGTCCATCCCCGACCACCTCTACGAAGCCGCCGCCATCGACGGCGCGGGTGCCTGGCGGCGCATGTGGTCGATCACCCTGCCCCAACTCGCCCGCATCAGCGCCGTGATCACGGTGCTGCAGATCCTGGCCTCGCTGAAGGTCTTCGACCAGGTGTATCTGCTGACCAAGGGCGGTCCGAACGGCTCCACACGCCCTGTTGTCGAGTACATCTACGACGTCGGCTTCACCGGTTACCGGCTCGGTTACGCCTCGGCGATCAGCTACATCTTCTTCGCCCTCGTCCTGATCGCCTCCGCCGTCCAGTACGCCGCCCTCCGCCGCCGGGAGAAGTGACATGACCTCCACCGACCTGCCCGTCCGCACCGCACCGTCCCGGCAGACCGCAGTAGGCGTACGGGAATCGAGGTCCCGGCAGCAGGCCCGCCGCAGCCGCACGAATCTCACCCTCGGAGACGGCGTCCTCGCCCGCCTGCTCGCGTCGGCCGCGCTCATCGTCATGGCCGTGATCTGGCTGCTGCCCATGACATGGGCCCTGCTGACCGCCTTCAAGTCCGAGGCGGACGCCAGCGATCCGGCCCACTGGTTCTGGCCCCGGCACGGGTTCACCTTCCACGGCTTCAGCACCGTGTGGCAGCGTGGCGACCTGCCCCTGTGGATGCTCAACAGCCTGCTCATCTCCGCGGCCGTCACGGTGATCACCGTACTGGTCTCGGCGATGGCCGGGTACGCCTTCTCCCGCACCCGGTTCACCGGCCGCCGCGCGCTGTTCGCGGTGACCGTCGCCGCCGTTCTGGTACCGCCCCAGTTGATGATCGTGCCGTGGTTCCGGCAGATGCTGACCCTGCACCTGGTGGACACATACGCCGCGGTGATCCTTCCGCAGACGGTGGCACCGGTGATGGTGTTCATCCTGAAGAAGCACTTCGACTCACTGCCCCACGAGTTGGAGGAGGCCGCCCGCATCGACGGTGCCGGGCACTGGCGCATCTTCTGGTCGGTGCTTCTGCCGCTGTCCCGCCCGATGCTGGCGGCCGTTTCGATCTTCGTGTTCATCGGGGCGTGGAACAACTTCCTGTGGCCGTTCGTGTCGACCTCCGACCCGGCACTGATGACCCTGCCGGTCGGCATCACCTCCGTGAAGGACGCCTACGGCATCCAGTACGCCCAGACGATGGCCTCCGCCGTCCTGGCCGCCCTTCCTCTCGTCGTGGTCTTCATGTTCTTCCAGCGGCACATCGTGAAGTCCGTCGCGACGACGGGCCTCGGCGGTCAATGAGGGCACCCGGCCGACACCCCACCCGTCCCCTGCAGCGAAGGAGCCGCCATGCGCGCAGCACGGCGCTTTCCCCGCCTCACCCTCCTCCTCGTCCTCCTGTCAGGACTCGTCACCGTCCCGCAGGCCGTCACCGCGTCCGCCGCCACGACGGGCACGTTCCGCAATCCGCTCAACACCGGACCGGACCCCTTCCTGACGTACTGGAACGGGTCCTACTACCTGACGACCACCCAGGGCGACGGCATCCGCATGTGGCGCTCGTCCTCGCTGGGCACGCTGCTGACCGCCGCGCCCGTCACCGTGTGGACGGACACCGACGCCTCCCGCAACCGCGACATCTGGGCACCGGAGTTCTACCGTTTCGGCGACCGCTGGTACCTCTACTACACGGCGGACGACGGCATCGACGACCACCACCGCCTGTACGTCCTGGAGTCGGAGCGTGACGACCCGGCCGGTCCCTACCACTTCAAGGCGAAGCTCGCTCCGCCCGACCACGCCTCCGACTTCGCCATCGACCCCGGAATCCTCCAGCACGACGGCCGCCTCTACCTGGCCTATGCCGGTATCAACGCGTACCAGCACAACGGCATCAACATCGCCCCGATGTCCAACCCTTACACGGTCTCCGGCGACGCCGTCGCGATCGACGCCGCCGGCGGTTGTGCCGAGGTGCGCGAGGGACCGGAGTTCCTGCACCGCAACGGCCGTACGTGGATGACGTATTCGACCTGCGACACGGGCAAGCCGGACTACCAGGTCTGGATGATGTCCCTGCGCGAAGGCGCCGACCCGCTCGTGCCCGCCGACTGGGTCCAGACCTCCGGCCCGGTGTTCTCCCGCGCGGACGACCATGGCGTCTACGGCCCCGGCCACCATGCCTTCTTCCGCTCCCCCGACGGAACGGAGGACTGGATCGTCTATCACGCCAAGAGCACGTCGGCCTACACCTACACCGACCGCACCACCCGGGCGCAGAAGATCACGTGGAAGGCGGACGGCAGCCCGGACCTCGGCCGCCCGCTTTCTCTGGGCGCCACCCAGGACCTGCCGGCGGGCGACCCGGGCTCCGGTACCTACTGGATCAATGACGACGGCCGGTCGAGCGGCGACGGCACACTCGCGTATACCGGCGTCTGGAACTCCGGCACCGGATGCGCCACTCAGTGCTTCTGGGGCGACGACCACTGGAGTGACCGCAAGGGCAACACGGCCACCTTCACCTTCACCGGCACCCGGATCGCCTTACTGTCCGTGCGCGACACCGGCAACGGCATCGGGGCCCTGAGCATCGACGGAGGTTCCGAACAGCGCGTCGACTTCTACGGCGCGACGCGCACCGGGGAGACGTTGCAGTACATCAGCCCGCAGCTGCCGTACGGTCGGCACACCCTGCGTGTTCGGGTCACCGGCGAGCACAACTCCCAGTCGCGGGCGGCGTTCGTGAGCGTGGACCGGGCGGAGGTGTACACCAAGTGACCCGTCGTGGGTCGTCGATGACCCGGGCCATCGCCTGGCGGGACGCAAGCACCAGAGCTCCGGCGGTGGCAAGGACGGCGCCCGCAGCATCGGCGGCGGACGACTGCGGCCGGCGCGAGCCGTGAACCGCTTGGTGACACGGGAGGGTGCAAGCGTCACCGGTATACCGCGGCGCCCCGCCGGCCGCGACCGTCGGGCACCCCGTCGGGTCGCACGCCCGGGTGCGGCGGAGAACCAGAGCGCGGCGTTCCGCGCTTGAGTGACCTGTGCGCGTCCCGTTGTCCGGTTCGGGCCTGTCGCCGATCACGTGTGCAGCCTCGGGCGATTGCACCGCGGAAGTCGCCAGATCGGCGGCCCTGCCCGGAGAGCGGGGCCGCCGACTCGTGGCTGAACGCGGGCCGCTGCCGCCGGTGGGACCGGGCGGCAGGGGTCCGACAAGGGTCAGACGGCGGCGAAGACCTCGTTGTAGTCCAGACGCGGGCCACGGGGGTATGAGGCGTTCTCGCCGGGCTTGCCGATGTTGACCACGACCAGCACCGAGTGGTCGCCGTCGGGGAAGAAGTCCTTCTCGATGCCCGCGGCATCAAAGCCGGTCATCGGGCCGGCGGCCAGTCCGGCGGCCCGCACGCCGAGGATGAAGTAGCCGATCTGCAGTGCGGCGTTCAGGGTCGCGGACTGCTCACGCACCGGGCGCTCGCCGAAGACCAGGTCCTTCGCCTCGGGGAACACCGGGAACTGGTTCGGCAGCTCCTCGTGGAACTCGTTGTCGGCGGCCAGGATCGCCGCGAGGGGAGCGGCGGCGGTCTTCGGCGCGTTGTTCGCGGTCATATGGCCCACCAGCCGCTCGCGGGACTCGGGAGTGCGCACGAGCACAACGCGCAGCGGCTGCTGGTTGTAGGCGGTCGGAGCGTACTTCACCAGGTCGTAGACGGCCCGCACCTGATCGTCGGTCACCGGCTCGTCGGTGAAGGTGTTCGCGGTGTGCGCATCCCGGAAGAGGAGGTTCTGGGCGGCCGGGTCGAGCTGGAGAGTCATCAGGTACCTCGGTTGAATCGGGGACACTCATCGCTGAATGTTGTTGAATCTTCTACCACTATAGGTGAACGTTCAACGAGTTTGCCGCTCCCACCTGTGACGCTCGGCACAATGTCCGAGATTCACTCGCACATCCCGCAGTGCCGCGGACCTCCGCCGCCGGTCCTCGCGCGAGCGGCGAACCGGACGGCCCGACAACGCTCCCGGCACCGGGCGGGACATTCCGGCCCCGGGCCTGCCGGGCCGCCCGGCGGCATTCGGCGCAGCGCCCGACTCCCGTCCATGGCCTTGCCCGGCTGCGGCATGGGAGCATGCGCCGGTGCGCGAGCTGACCGTGCTGGGGACATGCGGCGCCTGGCCGGAAGCCGGTCGGGCGGCGAGCGGCTTCCTCCTGGAGGTCGACGGCTTTCGCATGGTCCTGGACCTCGGCTACGCAACCCTGCCTCGACTGCTGGAAGCATGCCCGGCGGAAGAACTCGACGCCGTGGCCATCACCCACGAGCACCCCGACCACTGCGCGGATCTGAGCGCACTCTGTCGCGCCCTGCTCTTCGGCGGAGGGCGCGACAGCCGCCTGCCGCTGTACTGCCCGCCGGGGGTGCTCGAGCGGGTGCAGGCAATGGAGCCGACCGAGGAACTGCGGGATGCATTCGAACCACACCCCCTGCCCGGCAGCCACGAGATCGGCCCCTTCCGGCTGGAGGGGAGCCCGCTTCCGCACCATGTGCCGCACGCCGGTGTGCGGTTGACGGCACCCGGACTGACCGTGGCCTACAGCGGCGACGCCGGATCCGACCACACACTCGGTGAACTGGCCGCCGGGGCGGACCTGTTCGTCGCCGGGGCCACATTGCAGGGAGCCGCCACCGACCCACATCTGCTCAGTGCGGCCGAAGCGGGCCGGTGGGCGTCTCGCGCGGAAGTGCGGCGTCTGCTGCTCACGCACTTCTGGCCCGACGCGGATCGAGGGCGGTCCGTCAGGGAGGCAGCCGCCGCGTACGACGGGGACATCCTGGCCGCAGCGGAAGGCATGACTCTCACGCTCTGAGGTTCGGCCGCAGCAGCCGCGTGACGCCGCTCGGCACAGTCCCGGCCCGCACCCGCGCCGGACCAAGGTAAAGCCTTTGCATGGTCTAGTCCAAAGTGTCACTTGGTCTAGGCCAATCCATTGACGTGGCTACAACAACTCACCAAGCTGAGGAAACTCCCCCACCACCCCCACCGGAGGCACGCAGTGAGACGTCTTCGTGCATGTCTGGGCGCGGTCGCCGCGGTCGGACTGGCCGCGGCAGGTGCGACCGCCCTGGTCGCGGGCAATGCCTCGGGCGCGACGAGCGCCCTGAGCAACCGCTGGTACGCCGCGGCCCCCTATCTGATGCCGCTGGACAACGACCCGCCGGCCGCGGGCGCCATCATGGACGCAACCGGACTCAAGGCCTTCCAGCTGGCCTTCATCCTCGCCCCCAACGGCGGCGGCTGCTCCCCCACCTGGGGCGGCACCGCGGCGGTCTCCTCCGACACCGCCGTCCAGTCCGTCATCAGCAACATCCGCGCCAAGGGCGGTGACGTCTCCGTCTCCATCGGCGGCTACGGCGGCACCAAGCTCGGCCAGGCGTGCTCGGACGCGGCGGCCACAGCGGCGGCGTACCAGCAGGTCATCACCAAGTACGGTCTGCACGCCATCGACTTCGATCTGGAAGAGCCGGAGTACGAGAACGCGGCGGCCATCAAGAACGAGATCGGCGCGGCCAAGATCCTCCAGCAGAACAATCCCGGCCTCTACGTCTCCGTCACCACGGCCGGCACCGCCGACGGCACCGGCTGGTTCGGCAAGCAGATGCTCCTGGAGGCGAAGTCGCAGGGGTTCACCCCGAACAACTTCTCCATCATGCCCTTCGACGGCGGTTTCAACGGCGCCGCCTCCCAGACCGGCGCACTGACCAACTTCAACCAGATCCTGCAGTCCACGTTCGGCTGGGACCAGGCCACCGCCTACGCCCACGAGGGCTTCTCGGGGATGAACGGCCGCAGCGACACCGGTGAGATCTTCACGCAGGCGGGCTTCCAGAGCGTGCTGGACTACGCCACCAGCCACAACATGGACCGCTTCACCTTCTGGTCCCTCAATCGGGACCGCCAGTGCAACCCGCCCGACAACGGCGGTCGCACCTCGGGCACCTGCTCCAGCGTCGCGCAGAACGCCTGGGACTTCGCCAAGTACTCGGTGAAGTTCGCCGGAGTCACCCCGCCCACCGGCACCCCTACCTCCACGCCGACTCCCCCGGACACGACATGCAAACCCGCCTGGAGTTCCACTGCGGTCTACACCGCGGGGAACGAGGTCTCGTACAACAAGCACAACTGGAAGGCCAAGTGGTGGACCCAGAACGAGCAGCCCGCCGCCACCGAATGGGGCCCCTGGCAGGACGAGGGCGCTTGCTGAGGCTCTGAGGTACCCGGTCGCCCCCTTGTGGGGAACACGAATGTTCCCCGCAAGGGGCAACCGGCCCCACTGACCGCCGCCTCACCGTGGTCGGCGGCACGGAGCCTTTCGATCGACTGCGGGACCCGGCACGTCGGCCGTACGGGCGCGTGGGCGAGCCGGTGCCGGCGGCTGCGCCCGGGTGCGCCGTACGGGCCCCCGCCTGCTCTCAGGCAGCGCTTGCGACCACGGTCTCCCGCACCAGATGTGCCGCGCGCTCCGCGTCCGCCCTCGAGACGTCGAGATGAAAGACGAACCGGAACTGCGGCCGACCCCCTGTGCACAGCACACCCTGCGCCGCGAGCCGCTCCAGCAGATCCGGCGGTGTGACGCCCGGCACCGGCCGCGCGAACACCATGTTGGTGCGCGCCGGGCCGACCTCGAGCCCCGGTACACCGTCGAGGATCTCTGCGAAGAGGGCGGCGTTCGCATGGTCGTCGGCCAGCCGCTCGACGTGGTGGTCCAGTGCGTAGGAGGCAGCCGCTGCCAGGAAGCCCGCCTGCCGCATGCCGCCGCCCAGGGCCTTGCGCCACCGCCTCGCCCGACCGATGAACTCCGTCGAACCGAGCAGCACCGACCCGACCGGCGCCCCCAAGCCCTTGCTGAAGCACACGGACACACTGTCGAACGGCTCCACGATCTTCCGCGCCCCTTCGTAGGGATCGCCGCCCCCGGCCACCGCGGCATTGAACATCCGCGCCCCGTCCAGGTGCGTCGCCAAGTGATGCTTACGGGCCAGTGCCGTGGCCGCCTGAACATACTCGGAGGCGATCACCGTGCCGCTGAACGTGTTCTCCAGACACAGCAGCCTGCTCCGCGCGAAGTGCGGATCGTCCGGCTTGATCGCCGCCTCGATGTCCGCCAGATCGAGGGTCCCGTCCTGGTGCGGCAACGGCTGCGGCTGGATCCCGCCGAGCGCGGCCGCGCCGCCGCCCTCGTGGCTGTACAGATGGGCCTCCGCCCCGGCGATGTACTCCTCACCCCGCCCGCAGTGACTGAGCAAGGCGCACAGGTTGCTCTGGGTTCCGGACGAGACGAACAGCGCGGCGGGAAAACCGAGCAACTGCGCCAGCCTCTCCTGGAACGCGTTCACGGCGGGATCGTCGCCGAACACGTCGTCGCCCAGTTCGGCCTGTGCCATCGCGGTACGCATGGCCTCGGTGGGGCGGGTGACGGTGTCGCTACGCAGGTCTATGACGTTGTCCATGCCTCTTTACTACCGCTCCGACCTGTGGGGCCCACCCGCGGGGTGACCGGGTCACGGCATCCACCGCGACCCGACCGCCGTCGCCGGGCGTCCGCCCCCTCCAGCGGCACCCTCAAGTTCGGGTTGAGGGACAGACACCACTCCAGAAGACCAACAGGTCTCACCCCTATGTCCCCGGTGGCCGCCGCACGCAGCCGCGCACCTGCGCCCCGATACGACACCCTCCATCGCGCGGAGGCGGGTGCGCGGCTCCGGAGGCGGGGGAGCGATCACTCCGGCCGATCCGCGAGGCGCTGGATGGCGATGAGGGCGGCATCGTCGCCGAGAGGTCCGCGAGCATGACTCAACAGGTCTTCATGAACGTGTCGGACGAGACGCTCCGGGCCACCCGTGCCGTCCCAGGCGGCCATCCGTTTCGTGAGCGGGTAGAAGGTGCCGTTGGGGCTGGGGGTCTCAATGACGCCGTCGGTGTAGAGAAGCAGGACGTCACCGGCCACGAAGCTGAAGGTGTCGACCAGATACTGATCCACCGAGGGGACGGTGATGCCCAGCGGAAGTCCGGGACTGCGGGCATCGAGGGCACTGACCTTGCCTTCGTGGAGCAGCAGCGGCGGCGGATGGCCGCAGCTGACCGTCTCCACCCGCCCGACGTTGTCGGGGAAGTCCAGGAGAAGAACGGTCACGAAGGACTCGTCGGCCTCGGGGTCGTCATCGGCCGCGTTGGCCCAGTTCCAGTACATGGCGTTCCCCAGATGTATCGCCATGTGGAGAAGCGAGAGATTGCGATACGCGGAGCCGTGGAAGGCGCCGAGCAGGAGGGACGTGTCCTTGATGACGGGCAGCCCCTTGCCCCGGACATCACCGATGATGACCCGGGTCGTCCGGTCGGCGCGCACAGCCGCGAACAGGTCGCCGCCGACCCGTGCGTCCAGCTCCGCGGCGATGTAGTCGGTGGCGATACGCAGCGGGCCGGCGCGCCGGGGAAGGGGGCGTATCAGGACTTTCTGCGCGGCCGCTGCGATGGAGCGCGTATGGGCGAGTTGCCGCTCGCGCAGGTCGCGTACGGCACGGAGGGCGACCAGGAACCCGGAGACCACCGCGATGCCGATCACCTGGATCTCGAGCCCGGCAGTGAGCCCGCTGCCCTCGGCGAATGCCGAGAGGACCTGGCCCGCCACGGCCAGGGCACCCATGAGCCCCGTCAGACGAGGACCGGCGAAGGACGCGGTGACCGCGGGAGCGACGATCAGCAACGGACCCAGTTGGGAACTCTTGCCCGTGAACACGTCCGCGATCATGATCAAGATGATCAGACCGAGCGGGATCACGAGCAGTGCGTGACTCGGCCGTACCGCTCGGCGAGCTTCCGGTACATCCGACTTCGCACCCATAGAACCCATGCTCGCACTCAGGCACCCACGGCGAACACCGCGCCCGCAGCGGGGCACACGACCCCCGCCGCCCGCTCCCGGCCGGGAGTCGGACATGGGGGCCCGACGGGCACACACCTCACCGCGGGCCGCACGGCGAGCGCGGGCATCGTGGGGCCGACGGGCTACAGGGTGGTGCGGTAGAAGGGCTTGTCCGCACGCGGCTCGGCGCCCAGGGCCTTGTAGAAGTCGAGTGCCGGAGGGTTGCCGGCGTCCGCGGTCCACTCCATCCGCGTGCAGCCGGCTGCACGGCCCGCCTCACGGACGGCTTCCATCAGCCGGCCCGCGACGCCGTCGCGCCGGTGGGCCTCACGTACGAACAGCTCCTTGAGGTACAGCGACGTGTCGGCGCCGGCGGCGGGCCAGACGAAGCTGTACGAGGCGAACCCGAGAGGCGTGTCGCCTTCGCGGGCGATCAAGACGGTGGCAACGGGCCGCGGGCTGAAGAGTGCCGCGCGGATCTGCTCCTGATCCACGGGGGTGTCGGCCCCGCCGTAGTAGGCCTCGACCTCGCCGAGGAAGCGCGCCACGAGCTCGATATCCGCTTCGATCGCCTTCTCGATCCTCACCGGCGCCACCCCTCTCTCCCGCGGGCGGCGCCAACACCTCACGCAATACCCGCACTTCCGATTCCGCCCGTGCCCCGGGACCTTAGCCGCCCAACCCCCGGCCCGGCAGACGGTTACCGAAGAGCGCCGCCGACGGCAAAACACACACGCAACGGAGGCGATACTCAAGCACCCGAAGTCACCGGTGCGGGATCAGATCCCCCAGGCCGTTCTCCAAAAGCGTGAACGCATGGTCCGCGTCGGCCACAGCTCCCGGATGACGCGCGTCCGCCGGTTCTCCGTATGCCAGACGCGCGGCGTTGTCCTGCGCCAGCGCCCATTGGACCGCGACGATCTGGACGGCGGCCAGTCGGGCGGTGAGCTCCGGAGTGCCGGCCGTGTCCTGCAACGCCTCGGCGAGCGCACGTTCGGCACCGGTCTTGAAGCCTTCCATCCTGGCCACCAGTGAAGGCGTGTCGAGGATCATCCGGGTGAGCCGCAGTACCTGTGGATGGTCGTTGAGCCCGGTGATCGGGTCACGGTCGTCCAGCCCCTTGAGGAAGTGCTCGCGCAGTGCGGCAAGCGGGGCGGCGTGGGGCAGGCGGTCCCGCACAACACGCGCGGTTTCGGTCTCGTGGTCGGCGAGACGATGCACCACGAGATCTTCCTTGGTCGGGAAGTAGGCGAAGAGCGTCCGTTTGGACACCTCGGCGGCCTCCGCCACCTGCGCCACCGAGACCTGGTTGAAGCCGTGCTCGAGAAACAGCGTGATCGCCGCGTCGGAGATCGCCGCGTGGGTCCGCCGCTTCTTCCGTTCCCGTAGCCCTGGCCCGCCGTCCACGCCGCACACCGTAACAGAGATCTTCCCCGAGAGTATTTCTGCACCTGGTATACATTTACCCCGAGGCGAGAAATGTTGAGGGAGTGAAGGTGCTGACCGAGATCGAGACCGAGGTCGTCGTCGTGGGCGCAGGCCCGACCGGACTGATGCTGGCGTGTGAACTCACCCTGGCGGGGGTCGAGACCGTGGTGCTGGAGAGGCTGCCCGAGCGCATCTGGCAGGTGAAGGGCGGCGCGATCCAGCCCCGCACCGCCGAGATGCTGGAGCTGCGCGGGCTGCTGGAGCCGTTGCGGCGCCGGGACGTGCTGCGAGAGCCGATCGGTGGGCACTTCGCTGCTCTGCCCGTTCCGCTGGACTGCGTTCCGTGGGAGACCCGGCACCCCTGCCCGATCGCGATTCCGCAGTGGGAGATCGAGGAAGTGCTCGAGGCGCGGGCGATCGGGACCGGTGCCCGGATCCTGCGTGGCGTCGCGGTCTCAGAGGTCCGGCAGGACGACGACGGTGTGGTCGCGGCGGGGAGTGACCTGCACGTGCGGGCCCGCTACCTGGCGGCCTGCGACGGCGGCCACAGCACGGTGCGGAAACTGCTCGGGCTGCCGTTTCCCGGTAGGCCCGGGACGCACCAGGCGGTGTTGGCCGACATCCGTCTGTCCGCCGTCTCGGCGCTGGTGCCGCAGGAGATGGGGCACATGAGCACCCTGACCCGCCAAGGGGGCGGCTACTGGGCCATGCTCGCCCCGCTCGGCGGCGGCCGGTACCGCTTCACCTTCGGACGCGCGGACCGGACGGGCATCGACAGCGACACCCCGGTCACCCACGAAGAGATCACCGCGGCGCTCCGGGCGGTGTACGGCCAGGAGACCACTCTCGGCAGCGTGGACAACTCCTCGCGATTCGGCGACGCCACACGTCAGTTGGAGGACTACCGTGCGGGTCGGCTTCTGTTCGCCGGCGATGCCGCGCACATCCACCCTCCGCTGGGCGGCCAGGGACTGAACCTCGGAATGCAGGACGCGTTCAACCTCGGATGGAAACTGGCCGCGGTCGTCCAGGATCGGGCGCCGAGCGACCTCCTGGACAGCTACCAGGCCGAACGGCACCCGGTCGGGGCCCAGGTCCTGCACCACACGTCGGCGCAGCGGGTCCTGGCGGATCCGCACCCGAGCGAGGATGTGGCCGCCCTGCGTGACATCTTCATCGACCTGATGCGACTCCCGGACGCCAACCGTCACTTGGCAGGTCTGATGTCCGGCCTGTCACTGCGGTACGAGGTGCCCGGAAAGCACCCGATGGTCGGGCAGCGCGTGCCGGACATCGATCTGGTCACCCCGGCCGGCCCCACCCGGCTCTCGGCGCTCTTCGCCTCGGGGCATGCCGTACTGCTCGATCTGACGGGAGCCGTCCCGGCCGAGCTCGGGCTTCCGCCGCGAGTCGACCTCGTCCGGGCGGCATGCGCCGACGACCTGGGGGCTGCCGCCCTGCTCATCCGCCCCGACGGCTACGTCGGCTGGGCTGCCCTCACTCACGCCGACTGCGGCGACAGCCTGCTCGCCGCACTTGCGGGCGACCTGGTGGCGCTGCCCTGAAACGACCTCGGGCCGCGCCCGCCCGGAGCCACCCACCGCTTCGCCGGACTGTCCGGCGGTAGCGCGCGCATCCATCCCGCGCTACCGCATTCAGGGAGGGTGTTCCGGACAGGAAAGCGGCCGGAATTCCATAGAAGATGCGGCCATTCTTCACACGCATAACCAGAGGAACGCGAAATGCGGGTGCATACACCGGGAAAATCCCGAACGCATCTCCATCTCAAGCAATTCCCCATGCCCATAATTCTGCATGATAAACTGGGTTCGTGCTGCGCCAGCCCGAGCTTCTGCGAGACATAGCGCTGAGGACCGGATTGAGGCCGACGTGGGGCTCCTTTGTCACAACCCGCTACGGACCCTTCCTCATCGCGCTCACGATGATCGCCGCCATTATGGGCGCCGGATTCATGCTTCCCCGATCCGAGCACCTGGCCTCCCTGATGGCCACCGTCCCGGCGGCGACCGCCACTCTGGCCGGTGCACGGCTGACTGCCGTGATCGCCGGCTTCTCGTGCGTAGGTTCCCTGGTGCTCGACGCGTACGACGGGCTGCTCGGCACCTCCATCTTCGCGGTGCACCTATTGGCAATCATCCTTGTTTCGGGCTGCGTCATCGCATTCCGGACCCTGCGGGAACGTAATACTCGAGAATTGATCGAACTGCGCACGGTCGCCGAGACCGTCCAGCGCGTTCTCCTGCGCCCGCTACCAGCGTCCATCGGTTCACTGCGCATCCGCTCCGAATACCATGCGTCGCATCCTCATGCGCTGGTGGGTGGCGACCTCTACGCCGTGTCGCCCACCCCCGACAGCGTCCGCATCCTGATAGGGGACGTGAAAGGGAAGGGTTTGCCCGCGGTGGAGGACGCAGCCGCCCTCCTCGGCGCCTTCCGCAGTACAGCCCGTAAAACACCGTCCCTCTCGCAGCTCATGGCCACGCTCGACGAGGCAGTCCAGGCGCACTTCGACGAAATCTCCGCCACGGACCCCAATGCCGCGGAGCGTTTCATCACCGCGCTGCTACTGGAGATACCCGCCGACGGATCGAGCGTGCGCATGATCAACTGCGGCCATCCTCCCCCATTCGTCATCGAGCACGGCAAGGCGCACTCCCTGCCGTCGATGCTGCCGGCACCCCCGCTGGGGCTCAACAACACCCGCACATCCGACTACGCCACGACTGTGCTCCCCTTGGCTACCGGCGCCATCGTGCTCCTCTACACGGACGGTGTCGCCGAAGCGCGTGACACGGGGGGCAACTTCTACGAACTGGACGCCCGGATCGCCGCATGGTCGGGCTGCGACCCCGGTGATCTGCTCCGTTATGTGCTTGACGGCCTGGCCGACCATGTGGGCGGGGAGATGCGCCTGGACGACGACGTGGCCCTCGTCGCCGTGCAGCACCACGACACCGGGAGCGCCTCAAGGCGAAGCGAACAGCCTGTGCATGTGGACGGTGGCTGAAGAGGGTCTGCCG
Organism: Streptomyces sp. HUAS TT11; assembly: GCF_051553595.1. Lineage (NCBI taxonomy): Bacteria > Bacillati > Actinomycetota > Actinomycetes > Kitasatosporales > Streptomycetaceae > Streptomyces > Streptomyces sp. HUAS TT11. The sequence continues at coordinate 8,781,474 of NZ_CP196184.1, read as the reverse complement.
CCGGGACCAGCTGTCCCGGAGTTGGAGGCGCGGAAGCCGTTCGGCTCAGAAATACCTCGAAGTGAGCACCTGTCTCCGACTTTACGAGTCCGCTCCTCAGGTCCATCAGGGGGAAATCCGGCGCATCGCCTCTTATCGATGAGGAATCGCCCAGGAGCGCGGCATAACTGTGTGATGACGTTCAAGCCGAGGCGACTCCTTCGGGGACCCGTCCGCTACCAGTTGCATGAAAGGCTTCCCATGCTTCTCGCATGCGATGGCAGGCCGCTGCGCAGGCGCGTTGTCGCCGTCGCCATAGCGGCCCTGATGGCCACCGCCGCGGCTCCTGGCGCACGGCAGAGCCCTGTGGCCGACGCCGGCAAACCAGAGGTCACCAGCCTCGCTTGGGGAGACAACGGTTCGGGTCAGCTGGGTGACGGCACCACCGTCCACCGGAGCACGCCGGTCCGGGTGTGCGCGACCGGCCAAACCGCCCCCTGCACCCGATTCCTCACCGACGTGGTGGGCATCGCCGCAGGCACCACCAACAGCCTCGCGCTGCGCAAGGACGGCACGGTCCTCGCCTGGGGAGACAACAGTTCGGGTCAGCTGGGTGACGGCACCACCACCAACCGGAGCACACCGGTCCGGGTGTGCGCGCCCGGCCAGTCCGCCCCCTGCACCCGATTCCTCACCGACGTGGTGGACGTCGCCGCAGGCACCAGCCACAGCCTGGCGCTCCGCAAGGACGGCACAGTCCTCGCCTGGGGCAACAACGGCGGCGGTCAGCTGGGTGACGGCACCACCACCAACCGAAGCACACCGGTTCCGGTGTGTGCGACCGGCCAAACCGCGCCCTGCACCCGATTCCTCACCCACGTACACACCATCAGCGCACATGGCGGCCACAGCCTGGCACTGCGCGAGGACGGCACCGTCCTCGCCTGGGGAACCAACGGTTTTGGTCAGCTGGGTGACGGCACCACCACGAACAACCGGAGCACACCGGTCCGGGTGTGCGCGCCCGGCCAGACCGCCCCCTGCACCCGATTCCTCACCCACGTCCACGCCATCGCCGCAGGCCGCACTCACAGCCTGGCACTGGCCAAGGACGGTACAGCCTTCGCTTGGGGAGACAACGGTTTCGGTGAGCTGGGTGATGGCACCACCACGAACCGGAGCACGCCGGTTCCCGTGTGCGCACCCGGCCAGACCGCCCCCTGCACCCGATTCCTCACCCACGTACACACCATTGGCGCAGGCCGCACTCACAGCCTGGCACTGCGCGATGGCGGCGCCGCTCTCGCCTGGGGAAACAACGGTGCCGGTCAGCTGGGTGACGGCACGACCACCAACCGGAACACACCGGTTCCCGTGTGCGCACCCGGCCAGACCGCCCCCTGCACCCGATCCCTCACCCACGTACACACCATCACCGCGGGCGGACGCCACAGCCTGGCGCTGGGCGAGGACGGCGCTCTCGCGTGGGGCAACAACGGCCTCGGTCAGCTCGGTGACGGCACCACCACCAGCCGGAACACACCGGTTCCCGTGTGCGCACCCGGCCAGACCGCCCCCTGCACCCGATCCCTCACCCACGTACACACCATCGACGGAGGCGGACAGCACAGCCTCGCCCTGGTCGACGATCAGCGCCCCCGCCACTGAGTGCCGCATCGACCAATGTTCGCCCTGTAGTGCCGCGCTATGTGAAGGACGTGGCCGCAAGAGAAAGTCACGCCAACTCCGAGGGCCGGACGCTCCCTGTCGACCAGGAAGTCGGCCGGCTTGACCAGGCCGCCCTGCGCGGACCACAACACCGTCCGGGCCCGCCGCCAGGTCACCGCCGACCCCGTGCCCCGGCGCACAATCCGCGGCGCCGGGTTGTCCCGTGACCGTGGGCCATCCCCTCAGCGACGGGGTACTCCGCACTCCGGTGGTCAGCCGAAGACCAGCTCAACGTCCTTGTCCACACAGAACCGCAGGACGGTGACCAACTGACGGATGTCCTCGAAATGCCGTCGGACGGGGTCGCTGTCGTCAGGCTGACAACGGTCGAGAATCGTTTCCAGCCGGGGCAACATGGCTTCGCATTCAGCGGGCGCGAGGTCGGGGCCGTCGTCGTCCGGATGGTTGAGCAGGGGCGCCAGCGTGGTCGAGACGCTGCGCCACTGACGATCTCCGCCGAAGCCGTCCATCTCGGCCAGCGTGAACCCCTCGGCCTGGGCGAGCCACTTCCTGAACATGCCGAAGCCGGAGTAGGACCAGGAGATGTCCGGGCTCGCGACGTCGTCGTCATGTGGGAAGAGCATCAGTCCCATCGTGTCCCCCTTGCCTGCTCGGTGCCCAGCATCAGTCGTGAGGAGGCGTGTCGGCAACTGAAATGATCTGCGGACGGCTGGTGTGATCACGGCGGCGGAGCCGTCCTGGACAGCCCCGTTCACTGGGCTGAGCCGGCGCTCCTTGAGCAAGTTGGTGAACCAGCTGCGCAGGGAGGGTGCCGATGCGTCGGGCCGGGGCGTCCGCGGAGGCTGCCACCAGCGGACCGTGTGCTGCTGGTGGCCGCGTACTGGCGCCCTGACCTGACCTCGGGGCAACTGGCACCGCTGCTCGGTATGTCGAAGTCTGCAGTCAGTCGCGTGATTGACCACCTCGGCCGGAAGCTCGCGCTCGAGCCACGCAAGCGGTTCGCGAAGAACGCGGCGCTGATCGTGGAGGGCACCCTGGTACCCACCCGCGACCGCAGCATTGCCGAGCAGTCCAGGACATCTCATGTCGCTGACGGGTCCAGCATGTGCTCAGGCGGCGAGGTCCATGGATCGGGTGAAGGCGCGATCGGCGGCCGACCCGGCGATCCGATCGCGGGACGCGTCGGCCGATCGGCCGGGCAAGGCATTGCAGGAATCCCGGAGGCGATCACCAGGGGGCGGCCGGCTGGATGCGGAACGGCCGGTCGGCCGGGATACGGCGCTGCGGTTCGGCCCGCGGCGTGGGTGGCCTTCGCCGCCGCGCTGATCGGCTTCGACAGGGGACACACACCTTGTTCGTCGGCACGGCCAGCCCACTACAGGCGCCATCGATACGGGCGCGGTCGAAGGAGCACAGAAGGCGCATTACGTTCGTAAACATGACACATATATCCCAGTCCCCCACCTGGCTGATCACCGGCGCCACCTCCGGCATCGGCCGCGAGCTCACCGCCCAAGCGCTGGAGGCCGGAGAGAACGTCGCCGCGCTCTCCCGCAGCACGGCATCGCTCAAGGACCTCCAGGCGGCCCACCCCGACCGGCTGCTCCTGATCGACGCGGACGTACGCGACCAGCCGGCCGTGACCGCGGCGGTCGAGCAGGCAGTAGACCGATTCGGCCGCATCGACGTGGTGGCCAACAACGCGGGCTACGGCCTCTTCGGCGCCGTCGAGGAGGCCACCGACGAGCAGGCCCGCGCCATCTTCGACACCAACGTCTTCGGCGTCCTCAACGTGCTCCGTGCGACGCTGCCCGTGCTGCGCGCCCAGCGCTCCGGCCACGTCTTCCAGGGGTCCTCGCTCTACGGGCAGAGCGCCCATCCCGGCGTCGGCCTCCTGGCAGCGACCAAGTACGCCGTCGAGGGGCTGTCGGACGCGCTCGTCGACGAACTCGCCCCGCTCGGTATCAAAGTCACCATGGTCCAGCCCGGACCCACCGCCACCGCGTTCCTCGACAACCTCGATCTCGCGGCCGTGGTTCCCGACTACGACCAGACCGTCCGCGAGGTGCAGAAGTCGATCGACGAACTGCCCGCGTCGGCCTTCGCATCACCGGCGCGCATCGCGGCGGGAATCCGAACCGCCGCAGACAGTGACACACCGCCCCTTCGACTGGCGTTGGGCGCCTCGGGCGCGGACGCCATGCGCAACGCCCTCACCGCACGCCTGGCCGACCTGGACACCTGGGCCGAGACCACCCGCGCGGTCGACGCATGAGCACCGCTGTGTCGGCGGCGCGTCCACGGACACATGGCTCGCGGAGCGCTCGCTCCTCGTCGGGCCGCTCCTCGCGGACGGGTGCCCGGTCATCCAGGTGACCAGGCGCAGGACCCGTTCCGGTCGGCGAGACCGTTTCGGCCTGGACGTGCGCGTGTCACCGATCCAGGAGCACGACGGGCAGGGATCACACTGGGTGGTCAGGTGACACCGAGGCTTGCATCCCAGGTCCAGGTCCGTCGGGGGTTTTCAGGCCTCCGCGAGTCCTCATCAGCCCGTTCACCGGCCGCTTCGGGTACGTCCGTTGACGTGACGAAGCCGGCCGCCCCATGTCTCCAGGGGCGGGCGGCTCGCGCCGTAGGTGTGCAGAGTTCGGAGTCGGCGGCGGTACACAAGGTGTCCTGGGCCGCTGGACGACACCGGCACCATGCCGGCGGCGGGATTCGAACCCGCGTCACCCGCTGTCAAGGCGGAAGTAACCGCAGCCTGCGCACCTGCACATGGGGGACCCTAGCGCGGTCCGGGTCGGCGCCGCACGCTCGTTTCTGCGTTCGCGGCCCATGACCGGCACGGCCACCTGTCCGACGATGCCGTGTTGTTGACGCTCGCCTCGCCACCTGGGTGAAGCCCGCACGTCATGGCGTCATTTCGTGAGTCCGCTTCTCCACCATCGTGAGGAACTCGTCGGTGGTGAGGACGGCGTGCGCGTACGCGGGCGCGTTGATGTCGAACGTCGCCCTCATCTCGTCCCAGTTGAAGGCGCCGATGGCGTCACGGATGAGCGTCACGTGGTATCCCAATTCCTGGCCGAAGCGTGCCGTGGTGTCGACGCAGGTGTTGGCCTTCATACCGATGAGCACGATCTTTTGAACACGATGTTGTTTGAGCAGCATGTCCAGATCGGTGTTGGCGAAGCCGCTCGAGGCCCAGTGCTGGCGCATGACCAGCTCTCCCTCACGCGGTACGAAGTCAGGGTGCCACTCGGCTCCCCAGCTGCCCGCGGCGAACACCTGTCTCCGGACGACGTGCTGCTGGGTCGGGGACAGATGGTCCCACGTACGGTAGTCGCCGGGCTTCGTCTGGTGGTGGGGCACGATGAAGACGTGGAAACCGAGGCTGCGTGCGGCGGAAAGGATCGCGCGCATATGGTCGAGCAGCCCCACACCTTCCGCCACCTCCTTCGCCGAGGGCCACAGCTTCCCGCCCTCGGACAGGAAGTCGTTGTACGGGTCGATGACCAGCAGTGCGGTTTCTTCCGGAGGGTAGGCGCTTTCTTGGTCGTTCATAGTTTCCTCGCTCCGGTCTTGCCGCGGGTGGAGCAGGACGACTCGACAGGCAGGTACGGACGAGCTGGACGCCGGGTCCGAGTTCCACCCGCGGAACGGATCGCCGTCGAAGGCTTCTCGCACTCTCAGCTTGGCACCGACGCACGTCGTCGGGCGAGTGAGCCGTGCCGGGCGGCCATCACCCGGCATCTGGACGCCGCGAACCGAGGTGGGGAGCACGCCCTTCACGTGGAACCCAGCCGGACACGACGCCCGACAGACCTCCGACGCGGTTGCCGATCGCCCGGCCAGGGCCCGAGCGATGGGCCGGACCCAGGACACGAGTGTCGGGCTCATCCTTTTTGTCGCCGCCATGGGCGCCGGAGGTCAGCTCCGTCCGCCCCAGTCCAGACGGTCGGACAGCCCGGCGGCGGTGAAGGCGGCCTCGATGTCGTCGCGGCCCTCGGTGAAGTGGGCCCAGCTGTCGTAGTGGACGGGAACAACGCGGCGGGCGCCGAGGATCCCGGCGGCCTCGACCGCCTGGGCACTGTCCAGGACGATGAGTTGGTTGTCGAAAAGGCCGGGGAAGCGGGGGGCGCCGGCGAAAAGGATGGCGGTGTCGATGGGGGCGAAGCGGCCGGCGATCTCCCGAACGGCGTCCAGCGAAGCGTTGTCGCCGCTGACATAGACGGTGGGCAGGCCTTCGCCGGTCAGGACGAAGCCGACGACCTGACCGGTGAACGGTTCCACCTCTTCCCGGGAACCGGGACCGTGGATCGCGGGGACCCCGGTGACGGTGATCGTGCCCCCGTCGGGGCGGTTCAGTTCGATGGACTCCCAGTCGGCCAGGCCCTTGGCCCTGTCCCCCAGGCGCTCCCCGCCTCCGGGCGTCGTCAAGGTCAGGGGAACGTCGGCGAGCAAGGCCCGGCCGGAGTTGTCGAGGTTGTCGGGGTGCTCGTCGTGCGAGAGCAGAACCAGGTCGATGCGGCCGAGGTCGGCGGGCGTGGCGGCGGCGGGGGCGGTCTTGGTCAGAACGCGGCCCGGCCGGCCGTATGCGCCTGGGCCGTCGAACGTCGGATCGGTCAACAACCGCAGACCTCCGTATGCGAAGCCGGCGGTCGGGCCGCCGTACACCCGGACGGGGAACTGCTCGGTCGCTGCAGGGAGAGAGGACACCAAACACCTCACGGATAGATTCAAGTGAACCGTGACAAGACCGTAGCGGCTTCTCACGGATGCACGCAACCCGTACCATGAGAACCATGAAGGAGTCCGTGATCGAACAGCCCGGCCTGCCGCCCGCGCAGGGCGAGGACGAGCACCTCTCCATCGCCCTGGCCAACAGTGCTATCGCGCTGCCCGGCGGCCTCACCGTGGACCTCCTGGGTACCCCCGCGCAGGCGAATCAGTGGCTGACGGAGCGTGGCCTCGCCCCGGTCGACGCCGGCATGCGGGAGATGTGCGCGACGCAACTGCGCTCGCTTCGCGAACAGATCAGATCGCTGTTCGCCTCCCACGCCTCCGGCGTGCCCGCTCACCCCGCCGCCATCACGGCCGTCAACGATGCGATGACCCGCGTGCCGACCGCCCCGCTGCTGCAGTGGGACGACAGGACCGGCCCGTACCGGACCATCCCCCATCCCACCACCGCCATGGTCGACCACGCCCTGGCCACGCTCGCAGCCGGCGCCGCCGACCTGCTCACCGGCCCCGACGCCGCACGCCTCACCGCATGCGGCTCCACGCCCTGCAACCGATACCTGCTCCGCCACGGCCGCCGCCACTGGTGCTCCACCCGCTGCGGCGACCGCGCCCGCGCCGCCCGCGCCTACGCGCGCCGCAGCAACGCCCACTGACGCCAGGGGCCGGGCCAGGTCGTCAGTCGTGCCGGTTCAGGGCAACTGCGCAAGGAACTCCACGAGCCCTCGGTTGACGTCGTCCGGGCGTTCCTGTTGGGTCCAGTGGCCGCAGCCGGGCAGGATCACACCGCGCCGCAGCTTCGGTGCCGCCTGCTCGACCCTCTTCACGATCGAGTCTCCACCTCCGGACATGCCGACGACCATGTCGCGGTCCCCGGCGATGTACAGCGCCGGCACCTCGATCCGTCGGCCACGAAAGGCCGCGAGCAGTTCCCAGTTGCGTTCGGTGTTCCGGTACCAGTTCAGGCCGCCGGTGAAGGCCCGTTCCCCGTGACGGACGTAGTCGCCGGCGAAGGCCTCGATGTCTTCTTGAGTGAGCCATTCCGGCAGTTGTGCCGGTTCCGGCATGAAGTCCAGCAGCGTGCCGCCTTCGGGAACGATCCAGGGGTTGATGCCGGACGGGTTGTCCCCCGAACCCCCGAACAGTATCCGGCGGAACGTGGTCTCCGGGTCCCGGGCGAGCACTGTATCGGCGACTCCCGGTTCCTGGAAGGCAACCTGGTAGAAGCCGTCACCGAACCTCTTCCGCGTGATCGACGGCGGACTCATCCCCCCGGGCAGTACCGGCGGGACGCTCAGGCCGGCCACGGCGCGCACGACGTCGGGACGCAGCATGGCGGTCACCCAGGCCACAAACGCACCCCAGTCGTGCCCCACGAGCACCACCTGTTCGGCGCCCACTGCATCGACCAGCCCGACGACGTCTCCGGCGAGATGCAGCAGGGTGTACGCCTCGACGGGTTCGGGCTGCTCGCTGCGGGCGTAACCACGCTGGTCGGGGGCGACGACGCGGTACCCCGCCGCAGCCAGTGGGCCGAATTGGTGCCGCCACGAGTACCAGCTCTCCGGAAATCCGTGCAACAGCACGACAAGCGGGCCTTGGCCCTGCTCGGCGACGTGCAGCCGGACGCCGTTGACCGCGAAGAACGTGTGCTGGACGGTGCCCGCCATGTCGACCTCCGTGCCGGATCGCCGTGCGTGGACCCGGAGACGCGGCCGGCTCGTACCGCGATGCCGTCGCACGGGCACCCGGCCGCCTCCTCACAGCATCGCAGCCCTGACAATCGGTGGCGAAGGGAGGCAGGATCCTCGAGAAGAGCCCGGGGCGAGGACTCCCGATGCACGATCGCATCCAGCGATGGCGTACTTTCGGCGGATCACCAGATCTTTTGTCCTTCGTTCGTCGGCTTCACGACCTCTTCTGGCATACATGCGCTGCCGGCATTACAACGAGGTCAAGCACATACGGCGCAGGAGAGGTGGAGACGATGACGGACCTCATGAGCCAGGTTGTGACCACGGACCGAGGCACGATCCGTGGCTCGGACGAGGGGCCGGTGTTCTCCTTCCGCGGGATCCCCTATGCCGCCTCACCGGTGGACGCGCTGCGCTTGACCGCACCACAGAACCATCCGGGATGGTCGGAAGTACGTGAGGCCGTCAGCGCCGGTCCGGCCGCACCACAGGGGCCGTCCCGGCTGGAGCGGATCATGGGGCACCGAAAGCCGTATTGGAGTGAGGACGGTTCCCTCACCCTGAACGTGTGGACTCCGCGATCGGCCCTCGAGGACAACAACCCTCGTCCCGTTCTGGTCTGGTTCCACGGAGGCGGTTTCACCAGCGGCTCGGGCGGATGGGACTGGTACGACGGAGCCCGCCTGGCGCAGACCGGCAACGTGGTGGTGGTCACCGCCAATTACCGGTTGGGGCCGCTCGGCTACCTGCATCTGCCCCAGATCGGGGCCGACAACCTCGGAGTTCAGGATCAGGGCGCTGTACTGCGGTGGGTACGAGACAACATCGCTTCTTTCGGTGGCGATCCGCAAGCCGTGACCGTCGGCGGTCAGTCGGCCGGTGCGTATGCGGCTCTCTACCTGGCTCTCGATCCCGCGACCGGCTTTCTGGTCGATCGTGTCCTTCTGGAGAGCGGCCCCTGGGGCCTTCCCCCACAGGATCCCGAGCAGGCCGCCGAGACCGCCGAGGAGTACCTGAAGCTGTTGGGCATCGAGGGCAGTCCCGACCCCGGAGCGGCACTCCGATCGCTTCCCGTCGAACAACTTCTCTCCACTTACGCCGAGTTGGGAGCCCGACTCGCACGCCCCGGTGACTCGGCCCCTCCCATGTACCCGGTGCTCGGCGGCGCCGGTCTCCCTCGTTCCTGGCAGCAGGCGCTCCCGGACGGGCGCCTGCAGGGCAAGGACCTCCTGATCGGCACCGCCCGGAACGAGATGACCGCGTTCTTCGCCTTCGACCCCCGCATTCAGTCGCTCACGGAGCAAGGCGCTCTCGACCTCCTGGCCGGCCGGCTCGGCTCCGAAGCACCGGCGGCGTATCAGCAGTACGCGGCGAAGGTCCCGCACGGGACACCGGCGGAGGTGTTCACCGCGCTGCACACCGATGCCCTCTTCCGCAACGACGCGCTCCGGATAGCCGACCACCACGCCGCCGACGGCAACGGCACATACGTCTACCGATTCGACTACCGTCCCGCCGGTGACCCCGACCACCTGGGCGCCGCTCACTGCGTGGAACTGCCCTTCCTCTTCATGACGTTCGACAACTACCCGGACAGCCCGATGCTGGGCGAACCGGGAGACGGTCAGCGAGCACTGGGGCGTGAATTCGGCACGGCAGTCGCCGCGTTCGTCGCCACCGGTTCCGCGAGTGACTGGCCTGCGTACACGCCTGGGGCCGACGCAAGGATCCGGCATTTCGGCTGAGGCAGACAGGCGTGGCGGCGTCCAGGCGTGCCGAGGCAACCCCGCACCTGGCCGCCGCACGGCTGCCGGCCACCGATTCGGCGCTCCGCCGACGGGCCGCCGACCCGTTCAGAGGCCAGGACAGGCGGCAATATCTGTCGGCCCGACAGGTCCGACGGCAGACCGATCGCCTTCGGTCACACGAACCGCGTCCCAGTCACTGTGCCCTGCCCTCTGTCCCGGAAGGCGCACAGGCCCCACCGGGCACTCAAGGTTTGGACTTGCAGGTCCATTTTTGTCGTCGCACAGTGGCACTCGCCCTGGTTGGCCAGGGCACCTGTCCGGTCGGCGGCACCATGCGAATCGGCCGTTCGGGACCACGGTGAGACGCGAGCAACGGAGTGGACCATGTCGATGCGGCTCGAGAGCAAGACGGCCCTGGTGACAGGGGCAACCAGCAACATCGGGCGGGCGATCGCCGAGGCCTTCGCCGCCGAGGGGGCGCATGTCGTCGTCTCGGGCCGCAACGCCGAACGGGGCAAGGAGGTCGTCGACCGGATCCGCGCCCGTGGCGGCCGCGCCGACTTCGTGCAGGCCGACCTGGACGGAAGCGCCACGGCCTCGGAGACCCTGGCCCGGGAGGCGACACAGGTCCTCGGCGGCCGTATCGACGTCCTGGTCAACAACGCCGGCATCTACCCCGGCGACACCACGGCCGCGACCGACGAGAAGACTTTCGACCAGGTCTACGCGGTGAACGTGAAGGCGCCGTTCTTCCTGACCGCGGCCATCGCACCCGCCATGGTGACGGCCGGTGGCGGCTCGATCATCAACCTGGGCTCCTGGATCGCACGCCTGGGCATTCCGGTCGGCGCCCTGTACAGCTCGACGAAGGGGGCGGTGGAGACCCTGACCCGGGCCTGGGCGGCGGAGTTCGGACCGCAGGGTGTCCGGGTGAACGCGATCTCTCCGGGCGTGGTGCTGACCCCGGCGCCCGGAGAGGTCCACCCCGGCGAGGTCATGATGAAGGGCACCCCTGCCGGGCGCATGGGCACTCCTGACGCCATCGCGAACGCCGCCGTGTATCTGGCCGGCGAGGAGTCCTCGTTCGTGCACGGCATCGTGCTCGACGTCGACGGCGGCCGCACCACCGCGGCGGTCATCGCCGCCTGACGCACGGCACCGAGCCCGTCAGCACCCGGGAGCGGTGGTTTCGGCAGCCCCGCCCCTCGACCTTCGACCCGGCGCCTGTCCAGCCGGGCGACATCATGCGAGTGATGCCGCCCGGCTGGACAGGCGCCGGGTCCGGGGGCGGGGAATCGGCCGGGATCGAGTCAGGCCGCGGCGTGGCCCGTACCGCGCAGGTCCGCGATCCCCTGGTCGAGGGCGGCCCGCAGATGGGTGGACCGGCCCGTCGACAGCAGGATCGACACGCCCCCTTGGATCGCGGCCAGCAGCGCCGCGGCCCTGACGTCGGCATCGACGTCCGCGGGAATCAGCTCGGCCGCCTGGAGCGCTCGGACGCCCGCCGCCAGGCTGTCCTGCCACTGGCGCAGCAGCTCGATGACGATCGCCCGCGTGCCGGGAGTCGAGCGACCGACCTGGAGGAACAGCGAACCGAGCGGGCACTCGTCCCCTTGGGCTTCATAGCGTTCGACCACCACGTCCCGCCACTGGTGCCAGGCCTCCCATGAGTCGAGGCATCCCAGATACGGCTGCTGGTCCTCCAGGACCTGATCCGCCTCGAACTGGGCAACCGCGACGAGCAGTTCGTCCTTGCCGGCGGGGAAGTAGTGGAACAACTGGCCCTTGCTCGTACCGGTCCGGGCCATGATGTCGTCCAGCGTGGCCAAGGCGGCCCCCCGCTCGCGCAGCACCGCCGCCGCCCCTTCGACGATCCGTTGCCGCGTCGCCCTGCCCTTCGCCGTCAGCTCGCCGCGCATGACCCGTCTCCTCAAAAATGGACTACGGGGTCCATTGTAAGGCTGCGGCGAGCACCCCATCACACCCGAGGGCTCCGCAGCCCGATCCGGGTGACCGGCGCTCGCTGCGCCGATCGACGCGCACCCCTCCAGCCCTCTCCACTGAGTCACCGGTCCGCCCCTGGTGAGCCTGAAAGCGACAACACGCCCGAATTCGACACCGCCACACTCCGCCGCCCCGCGCGGCGAAGCAGGGCTACCGTTGAATGCGTGGAAGTGCTGCATTTGTGCTGTTTTGTCGCAGTCGCCGAGGAACTCAACTTCTCGGCAGCGGCTCGACGGCTCCACATGGCGACGCCTCCTCTGAGCCAGCGCATCAGAGATCTGGAGCGCGAACTCGGGCAGCGGCTGTTCGAGCGGGACACGCACAGCATCGCCCTCACTCCGGCCGGCGCGGCCCTCCTTCCGATCGCCCGCGACGTGCTCGACCAGTTCGGCTCCATCCCCTGGCGGCTGCGAGTGGCGACCCGGGTGCAGCGCAGCACCGTGCTGATCGGCATTCCTCCAGGACTCAACCCCGAACTGAGGGCGCGGGTCAGCGCACTCGCCGACCGCGTCCAGGGACTGTTCAATCTCCAGCGCTGGCCGGGCAACACCCAGGCCCTGGTGGCGAGCGTCCGCGAGGGCAGGCTGGCGCTGGCGCTGGCCCGGCTGCCGTTCTCCGATCCCGCCCTGGACCTGATCAACGTCATGTCGGAACGCATGGGTGCGGCCGTCCCGGCCGATCGCTTCGCCGGCCGGGACGCCGTCGCCCTCGCCGACCTGGCCGACCTCGCGTACATCCCCCCGCCCAAGGAGATCAGGCCCCCGTATTTCGAGGTGCTCGATCAGGCGTTGACGGAGCACGGTATTCGAAATCGCATCACCCTCACCGCCACCGGCTACGCCGGAATATCGGAAGTCATTTCCAAGGGGTCGGCATTCTGCATCTCCATTCTCGAACCGGAAAGCCCGATGCGGGGATACAGCATCGAGAATGTGACGGTACTGCCGTTCAAGGACTTCCACCCCAGCTTGGACACGGCCCTGGTGTGGCGCCGCGACCGCGCCGACGGGGACTTGAAAGAGCTGGTCACGGCCGCGTGCGACGTTTTCGGTGAGTCCGTCCGTCGCCGATCCGATTCCCGGAAATCACTATCCGGGAAATCCCGGTGACCGGTGTCACCGCTGCGGTCACACCGCCGTTCCCATTTCGACGATTCCACCTGACATCGCTCTTCATCAGCGTTGTGCATCAGGCACGACGAAGCACAACGCGAAAGGAAGAAGAGGAGATGGCGGAATCCTTGCGGACCGCTCGACGGTGTGCGGGTGATCAACCTGTCCACCGTGGTGATGGGTCCGTGCGCAGCCCACGCAACAAGCGCAGCGTCGCCCTCGATCTCAAGGACCCGACGCAGCACGAGCAAGCCCTGAAGTTGATGGACCCGGCGAGGGTGCTGATCACCGTTGTGCGATCCGCCGCGCTGCACCGACTGGGAGGTCCTCAAGCACCTCGTCGAGTGGGCCTATGTGGTGATCACCAACTTCCCGCACGGCACCCGGGACAAGCTGCACCTCGGCTACGACCAGGTCTCGAGCTGGAACCCTAGGGTCGCCCACGTCGACATCACGGGCTTCGGGGATGCAGGCTCCGACGCCAGCCGGCCGGGCTTCGACCTGACCTCCTACTGGTCGCGCGGTGGGCTGCCGGCCTCCGCCCGGGACGCGGGCGCCCGGCCGACGGTCCCCGGTCTGGGCAGCGGCGACTACACCTCGGCCGTCGCGATCTACGGCGCCATCGTGACAGCCCTCTACCCGCGCGAGCTGACCGGTGAGGGGACCAGCGTCGGAACGTCGCTGCTCGCCACCGGAGTCCGGGCCACCGGAACCCTCGTGGCCGGCGCGCTCGCCACGGGGACGCCGTTCGAGCTGCACGACCGCAACGCACCGGTGACCGCGCTGACCAACCCTTACCGGACGGCGGACGGCCGGTGGTTCATGCCGGCAACCTCGTCCGTGCACTGGCCGGGACTGGCACGGGCCGTCGAGCGCCCCGAGTTGCTCGAGGACCCCCGCTTCGCCGACGTCGAGGGCTTGGTCAACAACGCCGCCGCCGTGAGCGAGGTGCTCGACGCCGCGTTCCGTTCGCAGCCCTTCGCCCACTGGAGGGACGCCCTGGACCGGGAGCGCATCACCTTCAGCCTCATCCAGACTCCGGAGAAGGCGGCGCAGGACGTGCAGTTGCGCGCGAACGACGTCGTCGTGCCCCTGGAAGGCGTCAGCGACCTCAAGGAGACCGTCAGCAGCCCGATCGATCTCCGCGGGGTGCCGAAAGTATCGGCCAAGCGTGCGCCGGACCTGGGCAAGCACAACGACGAGGTCCCCGCCGAGCGCGGATTCAGCCCAGCCGACATCGTCCGGCTGCGCAGCCCGATCCCTGGCGTTCCGGAGGGGGAGGCGGCGTGATGAGCACGATGCCGTAAGCGACCCACTCGGGACGCCGCCGAAGTGCACTGGCCATGTGCGTCGAACTCCCGCACTGGAGGGGAACTGCCGGTCGTGCGCGACATCACGCATGAATCGAGGCCGCGGAGCGTCGTCCTCCGGTCCCCGGTCGGTCGAACGGGCCATGAGATTCGCACTGACGAGAGGAACCGGCACCGAGCCGACGGCATCTCGCCGCCCCATGGTGCGGCGAGGTGCCGTTGTCCATGAATGAGCCGTTTCCTCGGGGCTGTTGTCTTCAAGCGACCCGTCCTTGCGGGCCGTTGGACCGGCAGCGTCGATCCGGACGTGGCCGCCCCGACCGTCTCCGGGTCACCGAGTCCGCGCCCTTGGTCGCCGCAGGGGCCAGGATGTGATGGTCTTGCTCGACGACATCGGCCGGAACAGAGGAGGCCCTGTGACCGCCCTGCCCCTGGAAGGGATCACGGTGGTGAGTCTGGAGCAGGCTGTTGCCGCTCCGTTCGCCACCCGCCAGCTCGCGGACCTCGGAGCCCGGGTCATCAAGATCGAGCGCCCTGGCGACGGTGACTTCGCCCGCGCCTACGACGAGTCGGTGCACGGCCAGTCCAGCTACTTCGTCTGGCTCAACCGCTCGAAGGAGTCGGTCACCCTCGACCTCAAGTCCCCTGGCGGTCGCGAGGTGTTGGCCAGGCTGCTCGCCGACGCCGATGTGTTCGTCCAGAACCTCGCCCCCGGCGCCACCCGCCGACTCCGCCTCGGCGCCGAGGAGCTTGCGGAGCGCCACCCCAAGCTGATCGTCTGCGACATCTCCGGTTACGGCAACCACGGCCCCTGGGCCGACCGCAAGGCGTACGACCTGCTGGTCCAGTGCGAGACCGGCGTCGTCTCCCTGACCGGCTCCCCCGAGGAACCCGCCAAGGTCGGCATCTCGATCGCCGATATCGCCGCCGGGATGTACGCCTACTCGGGCATCCTCACAGCGCTGATCCGGCGTGTCACCACCGGCCGCGGCACCCCGGTCGAGGTCTCCCTCTTCGAAGCGCTCTCGGAGTGGATGGGCTCACCCGCGTATTACACGGCGTACAGCGGCGTACAGCCCGCCCGGGTCGGCGCCCAGCACGCCACCATCGCCCCTTACGGGCCGTTCACGGCACGCGATGGCGGGACCGTGCTGCTCGCCGTCCAGAACGAACGAGAGTGGGCGTCGTTCTGCGGGGTCTTCCTGGAGGCCCCGGAAATCGCCGGAGACGAGCGTTTCCACCGCGGCTCCGCCAGGGTGGCCAACCGCGAGGAACTCAACTCGCTCATCAGCGAACGCTTCGCCGGCCTGGACGCCGCCGGAGCCATCGAGTTGCTGGACCGGGCCAACGTCGCCAATGCCCGGCTCAACTCGGTCGCCGAGTACTGGGACCATCCGGTCCTGACCGGCCGCGACCGATGGCGCGAGGTCGAGACGCCCGGCGGGCCCATCAGAGCCCTGCTGCCCCCTGCGACCCTGCGCGGAGTCACCCCGCGGATGGACCCGGTCCCGGCCGTGGGCGAGCACACCGACACCGTGCTGCGCGCGCTCGGCTACGACGACCAGGTGATCAAGGCGCTGCACGCCGACGGCTCGGTCTGACCGAAGAGTTCACGGCGCCCTCGCAGCGGCCTCCCGGCTCTTCTGCGGGGCAACGACCGCTCGGACGTCCTGCCCCCGTCAGCGGAAGGTCGCTGACGCGGTCATCCCGGGAGCGGCACCGGGGAGACCTGCCGAGAGCACCACACGGTCACCCTCCGGAACGCCGGTCACCTCGATGTCTCTCGGCGCGAAGAGCGGCGCCCTCGATCGGAACGCGAAGGCTGTGACGGCGCGTTCCGGGGCCCAGCGGCGCGGAAGTTCCAGCAACGACAGCGCCAGCAGGGGACCGTGTACGACCAGGTCCGGGTAGCCCTCCACGTCCCGCACATAGTCGCGGTCGTAGTGGATGCGGTGGGCGTTGTAGGTAAGCGCGCTGAAGCGGAAGAGCAGTGTCGGATCCGGCCGCAGGGTGAACGACCATGGGCCGCCCGGCGCTTCGGCCGGTGCGGCCGGGACCGCTTCCCCGACAGGCTCGGGAGCGGGCGCCCCGCCCGTCTGCCGGTAGACGAGGTCCTGCTCCTCGACTGTACGGATCTCTCCGTGGACGACGTACTCATGGCGCACCGTCACGAGGAGCAGCCAGCCGGATCCGCCGTGCCGCACGCGTACCCTCGCCACCTCGGAACGGCGGGTCAGTAGATCGCCGATGCGGATCGGGGCACGGAATTCCAGCCGTCCTCCACCGAACATCCGACGCCGGTCCGGCAGCGGTGGCAGGAAGAGCCCGCCGTCGCGAGGGTGCCCGTCCTCGCCCAGATCGGCCTGGGCCGGGCGGTCCAGCACATACAGCCAGTGCCACAGGGGAGGCAGCGGATCGCCGACGCCCAGCGCGGGGACCGGTTGGTCGAAGAGGCCCGCCAAGGCCCGGACGGGCGCCGCGGTGACGAACTCGGTGGCCTCGACGGGCTCCGGCCGCCAATCGGCCTCGACGGCCGCGAAGTGCTCGGGGGCGCTGCTCATCCCAGCGCCTCCCCGAAGGCTGCCTGCACGGGAACGGCGCCCGTGGCTCCGGCGCCGATACGCGGTCCCTGGCCCAGGGCGCGGAGCGGGGCGGAGGTGTCGGATCGGCTCATCGGCGGCCTCCGTCGGCAAGCGGGTTGCGGGCGATGTGCTGTTCGGCGATGACATTGCGCTGGATCTCGTTGGTGCCCTCGCCCACGATCATCAGCGGGGCGTCACGGAAGTAGCGCTCGACGTCGAACTCGGTGGAGTAGCCGTAACCGCCGTGGATCCGGATCGCGTTGAGGGCGACCTCCATACAGACCTCGGACGCGAACAGCTTGGCCATGCCGGCCTCCATGTCGGCGCGTTCACCGGCGTCCACCCGGGCGGCGGCGTCCAGGGTGAGCAGACGCGCCGCCCGCAGTCTGGTGGCCCCGTCGGCGAGGTAGTTGCCGATCGACTGGTGCTCCCAGATCGGACGGCCGAAGGCCTCCCGCTCCTGGGCATAGCGGGTGGCGTCGTTGAGCGCCGCCTGGGCGACGCCCAGCGCCCTGGATGCCACCTGGATCCGGCCGATCTCCAGTCCGCGCATCATCTGAGCGAAGCCGCTGCCGGCCACACCGCCGAGGACGGCGGACTCGGGGACCTGCACCTGGTCGAAGAGCACTTCACAGCTTTCGACACCCTTGTAGCCGAGCTTGGGCAGGTCTCTGGAGACTTCGTAGCCGGCCTCCTTCTCCACCAGAAGGATGGAGAAGCCCTTGCCCTGTTCGGGTTCGGTGCGGGTGAGCAGCGCGATCAGTCCGGCCCGGCGGGAGTTGGTGATCCAGGTCTTCGAGCCGTTGACGGTCCACGTGCCGTCCGCAAGTACCGCCTTGGTACGCATGGCCTTCAGGTCGGAGCCACCGCCAGGCTCGGTCAGCGCCATGGTGGCGCGCAGGGCGCCGGTGGCCATCCCGGAGAGATACGTCGCCTTCTGCTCGGGCGTGCCGAAGGTACGGATCAGGTAGGCCACCACGGAGTGTCCGCCCACCGCACCCGCCAGCGACATCCAACCGCGGGCCAGTTCCTGGGCGACCAGGGCGAAGCAGGCGGTGGAGACGTCCACACCACCGTACTCGGCGGGCACGAGCAGGCCGAACACCCCGAGCCGCTTCATCTCTTCGATGAGCTTCTCGGGGTAGGTGTCGGAATGCTCCAACTGCTGAACGACAGGGAGCACCTCGTTGTCGACGAAGTCGGCGACCACTTCCACGATGGCGCGCTCGTCCTCGGTGAGCCGGGCGGTCGACGGAATCTCGGTCATCCCCATGGTTGCGTCACGTCCTTGTCGAGTGTCTTGCCGAGGATCGGCTTGGCGTCCTCCACCCTCTCAAGGGATGACTCCCCGCTGGATCGGTCGGGCTCCACGACGGGCAGGTTCCTCTGGATCCCGCTGCGCGGACAGTCCGTGTCGGCACGGCGCCGAGGGCTCGCTGACGAAGGACCGTCTGCGAGCCCGGACGGCAACTCCGGTCCTGGCAAGCGTTCGACGCCTACGGCGGGCGTCGCCGGCCCAGGCCGCACTGTGATCAGTCCCGGTCCGGAGTCAGTTCCCGCAGTCGGGGACAGCTCCGGAGGACGCGCAGTTGTTGGGCAGGTTGTTCGCGCCACGAGCGTCCGGCCGAGTGCGACGGTGCTGCCGGGCTGCGGCCGAAGGCCATCTCCTGAGGCAGCGTCAGAAAGTGATGGCGGCGTGACGTACAAGGCCGGTGCGCTTGACTCCGGCGAGGATGGGGGTCACCTCTATTCCGGAGACACGGGTCAACGCCCCTACGGTGCCGGTCAGGAAGGTGTACAGCGCGCTGGGATCGGTGGCGGCCACCGCCACCAGCAGACTGCTGGAACCCGTTGTGGCCGCCGTGAAACGCACTTGAGGGTGCTGACTGAGGATCTGCCCTGTCTCTTCCCAAGCCCCCGGATCCACTGTGATCCACAGAAGCGCCTCGGCGTGCACTCCCAGCAGTGCCAGGTCCACCTCGGTGGCCAGCCTGACGACATGCGCCTCCACCAAGGCGTGCAGGCGCCGCTGTACGGCCCTCGGGGTCCGGCCCGTGCGGTGCGCGAGCTCTCCATAGGTCATACGGGCGTCCTCGACCAGTGCATCGACGAGTTGCGCGTCCTCCGGGAGCGGGGACAGCACCTCGGAGGGCCGGGTCATGTCCGGCCACAGTGCCTGGGACTCCTCCTCGCTCAGTAGTCCCGCGCTCCATGCGAATCCCGCGGGGAAGACCTTCAGCAGGTCGTAAGCCGTCCAGGACTGCAGCGGTCGCCGGCAGGTCGCGGAGGAGCAGGTTGTTGCGTGCCTCGGGTCCGTCGAGGAAGGCCACGATGCAGATCTCGTCTCCCCCACCGAGGATGTCGACCCAGACGGTGTCCGCACGCCGGGCGAGGGCGGCGGCGATCGCGGCGATCCGGTCGGGGCGACAGCGGATGCGCAGGACCGTCGGGACCAGGTGCGGAAAGAGAGCGGGATTGCGTACGGCGGTGGCCCGCAGGGTGCGATCCTGGTACAGCGGGGCGGCACGCCGTACGACCGTGCGCTCCGAAACGCCCAGTACTGCCGCGACACTCCGCCAGGACGCACGGGGTGACGCCATCAGTGCGGCCGTGATCCGCCGGTCCACCGTGTCGAGACGGCGGCGCGCTTTCTGCATGGAGGGCCTTCAGCGTCCTTCTGTTCGTGCCGGAAGCCTATGCGGTGTCCGGGGAAGGGTGACGGTTCCTGTCGCCGGTCGACGCCGCCGCACGGTCAGCGGCCGCTCCAGGGAGTCGCCGGCAAGCGGCCGCCCGCGACCTGCCGCGGCCGAGCCGTTGCTCCACCACCGGTGCCACGCGTCGACGCCCGTGCTACCCGGACGCCCCCGCACCGAGTCCCGGCATGACCTCCGAGGCAAGCCGCTCCAGATGTTCGGCCTGCGCGAACAGCGGTGTGAACAGGACGAGTTCGGCGCCCGCGGCGATGACCTCACGCAGCTCGACAGCACATTCCTCGGGAGTTCCCGCGATCGCGGCGGCCTCGACCTCGGGGGACTTCCTCATATAGAGCGCGGCCAGCTCGGCGTTGATCCGTTCGCGGGCAAGCCGGGCGTCGTCGTCCACGGCGATGTAGACGCGCTTGGCGATCGCGAAGTCATCCGCCGGACTGCCGGACTCGGCCAGGGCCTCCCGCACGATCCGGACCTGATCCGCGAACTTCGCGGTCGAGACCTGTCCGGCGCCGAAGAAGCCGCTGAACAGGCCGGGACTCATCACGGCTCGGCGCAGTGCGGTGCGTCCGCTGCCTCCGAACCACAGGGGCGGGTTGGGCTTCTGGAACGGCTTCGGTTCCATGGCGGCATCCGTCAGCTGCCAGAACTCGCCGGCGAAGTCGGTCCTGGCATCGCGCCAGAGCCGGGTCATGACGTCGAGGCCCTCGTAGAAGCGCGCGACGTAACGCTCAGGATCGACACCGAAGGCCCCGAACGGGCGTTGCTTACCGCCCGTGCCGAAGCCGACCTCGATCCTGCCGCGGCTGAGCTGGTCGAGCGAGCTGATGCTTTTCGCCAGATGGACCGGACTGTGCAGGGTGGACACGAAGACCACGCATCCAAGGCGTAGCTTCTCCGTGCACGCGGCGGCGTAGGTCATGGTCTCGATCGGTCCGAGCTGCGGCTTCGAACCGAGCGTCTGCTCCTGCGTCCAGGCGCTGTCGAAACCCGACTGCTCCACACGCATGAGGTAGGCGCGGACCGCGGCTGGATCGAACGCGCCGTCTGCGGAGAACTGTGGAATGGAGATCGCGAATCGCACCCGCACATCCTAGGGAGCGTCGCCCGCCGGGCCCTGGGTGCCGCGCCGCTCGTGACGTCGGCCTTCTCCGCCGGGCGGCTGGGGCTTTTCGGCCGAGGGCAGCCGCGGCCCACTCGGCCGACAGTGAGGGCCTCGTGACGTCCGCGCCTCGGGCGGTGGTCGTGCTCTGTTCGGTCGCGGTCCGGCCGGCCGTCAGTTGGAGGGCTCCGCGCGGGGAAGCCGGTTCCACGGTGCAGCCCATCGGGAGCAGACCCAGGTCGCCGGCGACGTCCAGAGCCTCGAAGCGCGGTCCGGTCCCACCCCCTCCTTCCGGTGGACCGAGATCCCGCGGGCCCTCGACCCGCTCGGGTACGTCCGTCCACGGCGAGATCCCGGCGGTTTCGGCGGCTTCGACGGTTTCCTGTCCCGGGCGGCGCTCAGTACGCCTTGCCGACATCGACGGCGTACCCAGAGCGGAGCCGAGAGCAAGGGTCCGGTTTCCGGTCGGGTCCAGCCGCGGCCGCTGCTCGTCCCGGCGACGATCCGTGCAACATCCTCGACGGAACAGAGCCCCGGAGCCTCCCCTGTCGCCCCGCCCCCGGGTTGAAATCCCCGATCCATAACTTTCGGCACATACAATCTCAAAGCCGGACAGATTCATCGGATGTGATCGCGGCGCACCTCGGGAGGCATCATGAGCCAACAGCCGGTCCTTCTGCCCTACGCCGACCCGGACTTCCTCACCGATCCCTTCCCGTTCTACCGGCAGCTGCGGGACGAGGGTCCGGTGCGGCGCGTCGTCATCGCGGGCGGCCTGGAGGCCTGGCTGGTCACACGCTACGAGGACGCTCTCGCCGCCCTGTCCGACCCGCGGCTGAGCAGCGACGTCCTCGACGCCTCGGACCCCCGGCTGATGCAGCAACTGCCTGCGACGGAGCGCGAGTCGTTTCTGCGCACCATGCTCCGCGCCGATCCACCGGACCACACCCGGCTGCGCCGCCTGGTGTCGAAGGCGTTCACCGCACGCCGGGTCGCCGAACTCCGCCCCCGCGTTCAAGCGATCAGCGACCGTCTGCTCGACGCGGTCGTACCGACGGGCCGCGCGGACCTCATCGCGGACTTCGCCCTGCCCCTGCCGGTCACCGTCATCAGTGAGCTGCTCGGAGTCCCCTCGGCCGACCGGCACGACTTCCAGCGCTGGACCGACGAGATGATCCGCCGCGGCTCGGAACCGCCGGACCCGGCCGTCGTGGACGCCGCCTGGCGGCACATGCGCTCGTACCTGACCGGGCTACTGCAGGCCAAACGGGACCGGCCGGCGGACGATCTGCTCAGCGCGTTGATCGTCGCCCGGGACGAGGAGCAGCGGCTGGACGAGAACGAACTCGTCGCCATGACCTTCCTGTTGCTGGTGGCCGGATACATCACCACTGTGAACCTGATCGGCGGCGGTATCTCCGCGCTGCTGGCCCACCCCGGCCAACTGCGCTCACTCCGGGAGAATCCCGCACTGCTGCCGGACGCGATCGAGGAATTCCTCCGCTACGACGGGCCGGTCAACCCCGGGATCGCCCGGTTCGCACGCGAGGACGTCGAGATCGCGGGTGTGAGGATCCCTCGCGGCGCCACGGTCGTCGTCGCCTCCGCCATCGCGGACCGCGATCCGGCACGGTTCACGCACCCCGATCGCCTGGACATCACCCGCCGGGACAACGCCCATCTCGCCTTCGGGCACGGCATCCACTATTGCCTGGGGGCACCGCTGGCCCGTCTGGAGGGCCAAGTCGCCATCGGGACCGTCCTACGACGTCTTCCCGACCTTGCCCTGGCCGTGCCGCCGGGCGAACTCCGGTGGAGGCCGAGCGGCCTGCGCGGCCCCGAACACCTCCCGGTCAGCTTCACCCCCGGCCGGCTTCCCGTGAACTCCCCCGCGTGAACCCCGTTGCCGTCGCAACCCCCCGGGGCCTTGCCACCGACGCGTCCACCCGACCGACCGGGCCGTGCGCACGCGGATCCGCCGCACACAGCGGATGGCCGACGCGCACCCGGGCATGCCGCGTGGCAACTGCCCACGAGATGCATCAACTTACCCGGCGAACATGCCTGTACCGGCTTCACCGCCCGCCCGGGGAGCGGTGGAGCCGGTACAGGACAGACGGCCGCGCGGGTCGCCGTCGACGGGGCGGGCGTCGAACGGACCACGTCCGCAGGGACCGGAGGGCGAGTTCTGGACCCCGCCGACGCCTCACGGTTCACCGGTCGGGATCGGGCCGTCCCAGTTCGTAGGGGGCGAGGACGTCGGCGATCGTACGGTTCCGTGGTGCGGGGACCCCGAGTTCGCGGCCGAGGTCGACAACACTGCCGCTGAGCCAAGGCACCTCCAGACGATTGCCCTGCATCAGGTCGTGGTACATCGAGGAGGTCATCCCGGGCGGCAGGGTGTCGCAGAACGCCAGCCGCTCGTCGGCGAACCGCGGGTCGAGCCGCACCCCCGCGGCACGGCCCACGTTCACGGCCTCCGCCATCACGTCGTGCAGCAGTTCCCGGGAGTGGGCATCGGAGCGGATGACTCCCATGGGCTGACGTACGGCAGCGGTGGTCGCCGAAAGCCCCACCAGGAACACGAACTTCTCCCAGATGACCCGTTCGATGTCGGCGCTGAGTTCCGCATCGATTCCGGAGGAGACACACGCTTGCAGGAAGTCCTCGGCGCGCTGGGTGTCGGCGTCGTCGTAAGGTCCGAACACGACCTTCTGCATCTCTCCGCGGTGGGAGACCACGCCCGGCTCCTCGATGACGGCCGAGATGTAACAGACCCCTCCCCACACGTTGTGTGCGGGCAGATGCTGCCGCAGTACCGAGTCCTTGCGGACACCGTTCTGCAGGGAGATCACACGGGTCCCCTCGTTCACGACGGCGCGCAGTTGAGCAGCGACATCCTCGCTGTCCCACAGCTTCACGGCGACGAGCACCACATCGACGGGGTCCAGCTCCGCGATGGTCGCCACCACCGACGTCGCCGGGACCTTCAGGTCGCCCAGCGGACTGCGTACCAGCAGTCCATGTTCCCGTATGGCCTCCAGATGCCGGCCTCGAGCGACGAAGGTGACCTCGTGCCCCCCTGCAGCGAGCCGGGCACCGAAGTAGCCTCCGACTCCGCCCGCTCCCACGACGGCTATGCGCATGACGTTTTCCTTTCCCGTGCGGGATCTCGATGTGTTTTACGCCGTGCAGTCGGCGTCCCGGCAGGCCCGCCGGTTCCGCACGGAACGGGCCGGCCACGCCCCGTCGAGGGGCCACCGCCGGATTCCGGAGTGCGGACCAGCGCTGTCGCCGGGATCAGCGCGGCGACGACGCAGGCGGCACAGACAAGGAGTACGGCCGGTGGCACCCAGTGCCCGACCGCGGTGACAAGGTAGGGGGCCGCGAACCCCAGATAGCTCAGACAGTAGAAGACGGCGGCAGCACCGGCGAGTTCGTTCGGAGCGGCCAGCGCCTCCACGCGGCTCAGTCCGGCCACCATCAGCATGCCGTAACACACACCGGGGGTGATCGCCGCCGGGATGAGGACCATCGGATCATGCAGCCGGATCGTCACGGCGCCGAGCAGGAACCCCGCGATGCCCGCCGCCAGGCCCCAGACGCGGATCGCGTGGCGGCTGCGCGTCGACATCCGTCTGGCCAGCGGTTGGACTGCGGCACCACTGGCCAGTGTCAGGCCGGCGAGACCACCGCTGGCTGCGACGCTCGGACCGTGCGGTGGCACCAGGGCGGGCAGCACGGCGAAACTCGTGGTCGCGGCCCCGAACACCAGCGGAGCCGTCGGTGCGACCTGGAAGCGGAACCCCCGGTGTCCGAAGATGGCGCCCAGCCCACGCAGTCCCGCTTCGTCATGGCGCGCTGCCGCTGTGATGCCACCGGGAGCGTTCCACACCAGTGGCGCCACGCAGGCCGTCAGGCAGATGTGGACCAGATAGGGCACCACTTCCGGCGCGGACAGCCACTGGGCGAGTGCCCCCGCCACCAGCGGGCCGCCACCGAACCCCGCCGACAGGGCCATCGCGGCCCGTCGGGCGCCGGCACCGGGGGCGTCGCCGTCCGACAGTTCCTTGATCCAGGCCGTACCCGGCCCGAACGCGGAGCCCGAGGCGATGCCGGCGAGCAGCCGTCCGAGCACCAGGGCCCAGATCCGCTCGCCTCCGACCAGAAGGATCAGCGACGCCACGGCGGACAGGGCGAGGACCACCCGCATCGTTCTGACCTGGCCGTAGCGGTGAGCGACGGGGACGGCGAGCAGCAGTGCCGGGATGAGGCCGAGCGCGTAGGCCCCGAACGCCATGGTCACCGCGGACTCCGAGATCACTCCCCCACGCCGGTAGACCAGGAGGAGAGGGGAGAACTGATTCGCTCCCCAACCCACGACGAACATCGCCAGGGCGACGCGCATCCACGGTTTCATGTCTCGCCCCTTAATAACCTCATACAGGGTTACTATAACGGAGTGACCGAAGGAACACACGGCGGCCGCCGCACCCGGATCACGGCACGACAGCGTGAACTGCGCTTCGACGCCGGATCCCTTTCGCTGAACCTCATCGCGACGGTCGGGCGCCGCCCGAGCACACCGGTCGAGCGCATGGGCGACATCGAACGGCTCAAGTCCTGGTGTGCGGGGGTGGGGCTCACCGTGCACCCGGAGGAGGACCTCGAGAGTGTGCTCGCCGCCCTGCACGAGCTGCGGGCCTGCGCCTACGACGTCACGGCCGGGTATCTGCGTGGTCGAGCTCCCCGAAGCGAATCGGTGCGGCTCCTGAACCGGCTGGCCGCGGTGAATCCGCCGGTTCCCCGCCTGGAAGTGGGAGCCGACGGACTTCCCGCCGCGGCGGCCGACACCGACCTTTCGGCCCCGGCCCTGCTCTCCTCGATCGCGCGAGACCTCATCACGCTGCTCTCGGATCCTGTGCGACGACAGAACCTGCGCGCATGCGACGCCGAGGTCTGCCGGATGATCTACCTCGACAGCGGCCAGGGACGGCCCCGGAAGTGGTGCTCGATGCAGCGCTGCGGCAACATCACCAAGGCGGCGCGGCACCGACAGCAGCGCGAGGCGGCAGCCGAAGCATGACCGTGTGCCGGATCGAGCATGCGGAGACATGCCCCACACCAGCCTCTGGCAGCACGTCCAGGGAATCTCCTGGTGGAGTCGGGCAGCGCCCCGCTCGGAATTCGCCGCCGTCAGGACCCCTGGCCTGACATGGCGGCCCAGGACCGCGCCCGGCATCGTGAACTGGGCTCGGACGGCGAGCCGATGACCTGGTGGCCGCCGTGCAAACGCCATCGGTATCGGAAGTCCGGCAGGGGCGGCCGTCGCCCTCATCGTGGACGCCCGATGCGCGACCGGTCCTAATCGTGACCGTTGAAGCGCGCCCTCCAGAGGTCGCGGAGCAGCGCGATCTCGGCCATGTGGTGGATGAACTCGAGGTTGGCCCCCCACAGCACGGCGATGAAGGGGTCGTCCGGGTCGGAGCCGTACGGATACTGCGAGAAGCCGATCGTGTCGAGCTGCTCCTCGGTCACGGTGCCGATGCTGTCACGCCAGCGGTCCATCACCGCCCAGAACCGCTCTACCGCCAAAGAGGCGTCGGGGGTGAAGTCGACCAACTCCTTCGGCTCCTGCCGTCGTTCGCCGAAGGCCCACTCCCATCCGCCCGCGAAGCAGAAGTGCAGATGCCCCAGCCGCCACGCGATGGTGGTCACGGGCGACTCGTCCGGCTCCGGCGGGCCGACGTGCCCGAGGATCTGCTCGACCCGCTCGACGCTCACACTCCAGTCGTCGGCGATCTTGACGACCGACATCCCGTCGGCAGCCTGGCGGGCGACCTCGGCGTACTCACTCGCCGGGATCTCCGGGGCACCTTGGTCGAGCAGCCAGTCGCCCGGTCCGAACGCCCTGGGCGTCGTCGCCTCCCCTCGGCGCCGGATCGACCAGCAACCGGGTACCGGCTCCCACAGATACTCCTCGTCGCTGAGTCCGGTAAGCCGTACCTGCGCCTTCTCCCTGACGGAGTCGAACTGGTCGAGCAGCACGCCCAAACGATCTGTCCGCACGCCCTCGGTCTCCATGGCAGGCCCCCTTCGCGGTCACGTACCTCGCCCCGCTCGGGCGGAGGCTAACGGCTGCGTCTCACGGGACGCGACCGATTTCCCTCCTCGACCCGGCTTGCCCGAACTGCCATGAAAGAGCAATCGCTTGCTGCCGGCGCTTCATGAGCCTCCGCCCGTCGCCTGATGGCCTCGTTCCTGGACGAACCACTGATTCCCGTCGGGATCCGTGAAGTCGAAGAAACTGGCGTAGTCGCGACGCTCGGGATCGGTCCCGGCTTCGAAGCCGCCACGCCAATCCGGGAGTCGGGACTTGTGCCGGATCCCACTCGCACGCACGCCACGTGCCACCAGCGCCTCCCGGACACGTTCGATGTCGGCCACGACCAGGTAGGTGCCCCGGGTACCACCAGGCTCGGCTTCGGTGAGCCCCACGCCGAACTGGACCGAGGCGCCTGACCCCGGCGGGGTGAGTTGCACCACCCGGAACTCCTCGTCGGGCGCATAGTCCACGTCGAGGTGGAACCCCACCTGCTCCGTGTAGAACGCCAAGGCTCGGTCGACGTCCGATACGGCCAGCGTGACGACCTCGAGGGAAAGTTTCATCTCTCCAGTGTTGACGAACCGCGTGTCCATGAGGAAACCGGGAATCATGCGTCTTCCGGATGGCCTGGCGAAAAAATACGCATGCCGCACGCGGATCCGGGGCGCTGTGTTCGTCGTGTCCCTGGATCGGCGGGAGGTCTTCACGCCCCAAGGGACCGCGCGTCTGAATGGGCCTGAGGCGCGCCTGGCCGCAGCCGGCCAGGAGCGGCTCAGGCGGCGCGGGGCGTCGTCACGGCAGGATTGTGCGGCGAGAAGCTCAACAGATCACCGTGGAGCGGGATTTCGCCGCTGCGGATCCAGCGCGGCGTGAACCGTACGCGTCGGCCGGTCCCGCCTTCGTCCGCGGAGGGGTCGAGCCATTCGACCCGTGCCTCACCCGAGAGGTGCAGCGTGCGCCCCGTGGCGAAGTTGATGAACAGCAGTGCCGTGGCGGGATCGACGCTGATGTTGCCCAGGCTGTTGAACATGTTGTTTCCCGCATAGTCAGGCCACCAGATCTCCCCGCCCTGGACCCTGACGAACCCCGGCCTGCCGCCCTTGTGCGAGGCATCGGCACCTCGGGTGGGATGGGTCGTGCCGAGGAAGAAGGTGTCGGCTTTGCGGATCATTTCGATGTGGTCCCGTCGAAGCGTCCTCGTGTCCGACGTGTCCGACGTGTCCTGCGGTTGCGGGCGCCCGGCGTCGGCCCTGTGAGCGGGCGTCCGTGTCACCGTGAGGTATCGCTGCTGAATGTAGGAAGGGCAGTTCCCGAAGGCCTGGTCGGCATGGATGGTCAGCACGTCGGCCGAGTTGTCGGTCAGTTCTCCGTTGACGCGGATCCTGCGGCGGATGCCGAGATCGATCGCGAGCAGTCCGACATGCTGAGGGACGGGCGCGTTGTGCAGCGGGTCACCTTCGGGCGGCGCGGTGTGCACGGTCAGGGTGGTCCCGTCGGTCACGAGGAACCCCGGCTCCCCGTAGAGGGGCGAGGTCCACAGCACGCCGTCATGATCTCGACCGGTGAGGACGGCGAAGGAGCGTGCCGCGAGTACGGCGCTCAACCCTCCGCCGGGACGCGGGGGCTGGAGCATGCCCTGGAGCCGCTCAGCCTCGTCGACCACTCCGGCCAGGCGCTGGACGGTCCGTTCGCCTTCATGAAAGCCTGCGGTGCTCATCGGCGTTCCCTGTCGATCGATCATGTCGGATGAGGGGTTGGCGAGGGAGTGGTCACGCGTCCGCGGACCGCTCCCGGTGAGTGCGTTCGTAGTGACGGGCAACCCGTGCCCGGTTGCCGCAGAGGTTGGCCGTGCACCACTTGCGCCGCTTGTTCTCGGCCAGGAAGAGCATGGAGCACGCCGGGTTGGCGCAGCGTCGCAGTGTGCTCAATCGCTGTGGGTCGGCCAGGAGTGTGATCGCCTCCGCCGCGATGGCGGCCAGCGCGACGTTCCCGCCGAACTCGGTGTGCCAACGGTGTTCGCCCTGGAGGCCTTTGGGTGTCCTCACCAGTCGCGGGCTCGTCGGCGCGCCGGCCGCTGCGGCGTTCAGGTCCTCCAAGGCGGTCGAGTCGGCCTCCCTGCCTTCGAGGTGAGCGTCCAGAAGGTCCCGGACGGCCGTGCGCAGCCGGCGGAGGGCCGCGGGCTCGGGCATGGGTCCGGCAGGCAGGCCGGTCGCCTCCAGTTGCCACCACGTCTCCGCCGCCTCAGCGGAGGCGATGAGGTCCTCGGTGGGTCGCACGGCCGTCATCAGAGTGTCGGCCAAGTCCACCGCGACCAGCGGCTCACCTCCCATGGGGAATCCCGCCCTCTGCATCGCCTCAACGCTGACCCTAACGCTCATGAGTCCATCATAGGCATTAGTCTCAATAATGGAAGGACCCCTCGCGAGCTGGTGAGCACCGCGACATCAGGTACTGTCGCCGTCCTCGCCGTCCCACGCCCTGGACACTAACGAATGAAGAGCCAATCTGAGCATTAGCAGCGTCCCCGCACAGCACGAGATCGGCCGCAACCAGAGCGGGAGGACTCCTCAAACGGAAGCGCTGGGGCCCGGCAGGCCACGCCGTCGCAAATCGCGCAGGAACAGCGAGACCAGCGCGTCGGAGGGCGCGGCCGCGACGGCGACCACTCCGCGGTGCACACGCGGCTCCAGTGGTCGTACCACGCCTGCGGGCTGCGCGGTCAGCGCCGACGCGGGGACGATGGAGACACCCATGCCTGCCCCCGCCAACTGGGCCGCAGTGCGAGGGCTGCGGGTGCGCAGGACGGGCGTGAGGGACACCTGGTGCGCAGAGACGAACTGATCGAGCCAGGCGGCGTTGCCGTTGTCCGGCGTGTAGTGGACAAAAGGCTCGTCGATGAGTTCCGTGACCGCGACGGACGCCATCCGTGCGAATCGGTGGTCGCTCGCGGCGACGACGACCATTTCCTCGTCCCCGAGATGCTCCACATGAGCCGTGGTGCCGCTGGGTTCCGGCCCGACGACCAGGTCCGCCTCACCCGCCATGAGCAGGTCCACCATCTTGTCGCTGCTGGTGAACTCCATGAGCTCCAGCTGGACGTCGGGCCGGTCGGAACGCCATCGCCTCAGGATGGGAACGAGGAGCCACACCGTCATCGTCTCCGCGCACGCCAACCGCAATCGGCCCACACCTCCGGCAGCCACATCCCGCCCCGCCTGCACGGCCCGCTCGGCAGCCCTCAGCGCCACGCGCGCCTCCGCCGCGGCGGCCAGGCCGGCCGCAGTGACCCGCACCCCTCGGGACAGCCGTTCCACAACGGGGGTGTCGAGTTCTCGTTCGAGAGACGCGATCTGATGGGAGAGGGCGGCTTGCGACATGTGCAGCACTGCCGCCGCCTTCGTCACAGATCCCGTGTCGACGAGTGCCACCAGGCACTCCAACGCTCGCAAAGTTGCCATTCGCAGAATCTAGGCCAAACCAATAAAAGATTCATGGCCCGAAAGCCGCTGAGCATCGAGCGTAACACTAGGATCGGTTTCAGGAAGCCGCCGGAATCTGGAAGCAGACGATGGAATCCGTACGTTCGAGCAGGGAGCCTCCCTCCCATCGCAGACCCACCCCCGCGTGCACGCCGGGGCCATACGAAGTTCCGGACCTCAATGCCAGGCGGCCACACAGCCCATTCCTGGCGCCACTCCCGGTACCCGGACTCGGAAAGATCCAAGGAAAGCGCCTTTACGGTCCGGCCTGCTTCGCCGTTGAGGCCGCCGTAACCGGACTCAGCGGGCATCCGATCCGAACTCTGCAATTGCCTCGAAGAAATAGAGCGACTGCTGGACGACGTCCTCACGGGAGGTGCGGAGAATTCCGTCGACCCAGTTCAGAAGTATCTGGTTCACGCCGCCGACGACGGCCATCGACATCGCCGTGGTGTCGATGCGCGGATCATGCCGGTCCGCGAGAAGCAGCGACTCCACCAAGCCGGCCATGTGCCGCAGGCCCCGTCGGCGCTCGCCTGCCGCCAGGGGACCGGCCGAGAGGGACTCGATCAGTTTGACACGGCCTTTCCGCGGATCATCGGTCACTCCATGGGTCAGCACATCGAGCATGCGACGTGCTCGGTCGCGGCGGGTGCCACCTTCATTCAGGGCGCTTTGGCATCCCACGGCCTCATCCTCTTGGATTTCCCTGAGGACCGCGGCCATCAGCGCGTCGAGAGACGAGAAGCTTTCCGTGAAGTACCTCTCCTGCACGCCACTGTGACGAAGGACGGAGCGGATCGACGTATGGGGATATCCCTGGACGGAGAAAAGCTCGAGGGCGGAATCCATGATGCGTCGCCGCCGTGCCGACCGGCGCTCTTCGGCAGTGAGTCCGCCATACGTTCTCATCTCGATAGACCCCTCGGCCTGCATATCGCTCAATGCCTGCACGTACGTGTCCATTATTGCCGTGCGTGCCGGTTCCGCATGTGCCCGTGGATACGTGCCGGCCGAACTCCGACGAGCACCCGATGAGCCCGCGAGCCATCTGAGGGCACGTGTCCTCAGATAGGTGTAACGTAGGTCACACTCAAGTGCAGAGCCCTACGAGTTGCCTCCCCCGCGGTACCCATCCGTCCGCGGACGGTCCACGGGATGAGCGCCGTATCGCCCGGTTCGCGGGCCGGAACCGCTCATGGACCCCACACCATGGAGCACTCCAGCCGGCCACAGGGCGATCCGCCCGGTTCGGACGCAGCTGAGAGAAGACCGTGTCATGCATGCCAATCGCTTGTTCATCGGGGGGCAGTGGGCCGCACCGTCCGGCCGCGACACCATCACCGCCAGGTCCGCGAGTACGGGTGAATACCTGGGTTCGGTTCCGTCAGCGGTGGAAGAGGACGTCGACCGGGCCGTCCGGGCCGCCCGCCTCGCGTTCGACTCGCCTGCCGGATGGCCCACCTGGGAGCCTCATGAGCGCGCCGCCGTCATGATGAAGTTCGCCGACGAGCTGGACGCCCGGAGCAAGGCGATGTCGCGCGTCGTCAGCGCCCAGAACGGCATGCCCATCACGACCGCCGAGGCCTTCGAGGGCACGGTCCCGGCCGTGCTGCTGCGCTATTACGCGGGCCTGGTGTCGACTGCGTCGCGGGAAGAGCGCCGTGTCGGTCTGCCCCGCGGCAGCACGCTCGTCCGCCGGGAACCCGTCGGAGTGGTGGCGGCCATCATGACCTGGAACTTCCCCCAGACCATCGGCTTCTTCAAGCTGGCTCCCGCCCTTGCGGCAGGCTGCACGCTCGTACTCAAGCCGGCACCGGAGACGGTGCTCGACTCCGTGCTTCTGGCCGAAGCCGTGGAGGCGGCAGGTTTCCCGGCCGGCGTGATCAATATCGTGCCCGGCGGAAGCGATCTCGGCGCCTACCTGGTCTCCCATCCGGGCGTCGACAAGGTGTCATTCACCGGATCGACGGCGGCGGGCCGTCAGGTCGCCGCCGCCTGCGCTCTCCTGCTGAGGCCGGTGACTCTGGAACTGGGGGGCAAGTCGGCCGCGGTCATCCTCGACGATGCGGATCTGACCGCGCGAGCCGAGGAAGTCTTCCTGGCCAGTCTTCTGAACAACGGCCAGACCTGCTACGCGAGTACGAGGATTCTCGCCCCCAGCAGCCGGTACTCGGAGGTGGTCGAGTTCTACGCCGCGCTGGCTCAGGGAGCTGTCGTGGGCGACGCACTCGACCGTGCCACACAGATCGGTCCACTCGTCAGCGCCAAGCAGCGGAAGCGAGTGGAGGGCTACATCAGGCAGGGCCTGGTGGAGGGTGCCCGACTGGTCACGGGAGGGGGCCGCCCCACCGGGCTGGAGTCGGGTTGGTTCGTGGAGCCGACGGTATTCGCGGACGTGGACGCCTCGTCGACCATCGCACGGGAAGAGATCTTCGGCCCGGTCCTTTCGATCATGCGCTACGGCAGCGAGGACGAGGCCGTGCACCTCGCCAACGACTCGGCGTACGGCCTCGCCGGCACCGTCTGGACCAGCGATCTGGACCACGGCGCCCGCGTTGCCGGCCGTATCCACACCGGCACAGTGGGACTCAACGGCTATCTGCCGGACCTCACATCCCCCTACGGGGGCAGGAAGGCCAGCGGCCTCGGGCGCGAGCTCGGACCCGAAGGACTGCAGGCGTACGAGGAGTCGCAGTCGATCTACCACAGCTGACCTGCCGTCCGGCCGGGCTCGGGCCGGCGTCCTCCGGGCCCGAGACGCGCCGCTCGCATCAAGCCCGGCAGGCACCGGGGCAGCCTTCACTCACAACCACCGCCCGGCCTGCGGAGGCCGCACACCACCTTGAGAACACCCGCACCCGTTTGCCGCTACGGCATTTCTGGGCCGCGGGCCACAGTGACGGGACCGGTGTCGGAGGCGAGTCCGGACGCCGTCGCCTGGAGCAGCCGCGTCAGGCGGGGTTCGAAGTCGAGCGCCACGTGGCCCCAGCGCGGGTGTTGGGCGTAGAGCTCGGCGAGAGTGGGTGTGGGGTGCGAGAGCTGCCAGAGATTCGCCGTCAGTGCCAGCGCCACGGTGATGAGGCTCTGTACCTGCACACCGGTCATGGTGCTCGCGGCGGTCAGTACCTCGACGATGGCGTCGTAGGCGGCGAAGGAGTTGGTCTTGAACCGGCGGGCCCGCTCGATGTCGACGTCACCCTCGAGGCTGAGCGGGACATGCGTCAGCAGGTCGCAGAAGAGCGGTTGTGAGGCAAGAGTGCCGGCCACCGCGGCCGCCGTCTGCTCCGGGGCGAGGTCGTGGGCCCCCGCGAGGTGGGACGTGAGAGCGTCGCGCCAATCGCCCCAGCCGCGTTCGGCCAGCTCGAGCAGCAGTTCCTCCTTGCTCTCGAAGTAGCGCCGAACGGCGGAGGGGTGTAGCCCGGCGGCCTCGGTGACGGCGGCCAGCGTGATGTGGCGGACCCCTCCGCGATCGGCGGCCAGGCCGCGGGTGGCGTCGAGGAGGTCCTCGGTGCGGCGTTGTTTGGCCTCGGGCGATCGGGCTCGGCGATGCATACTCCCACATTAACGCAACCCGGGTGCGTTACATGACCTCAGCGTGTTACGGTGCCAATAACGCACTCGGATTGCGTTACACCTCCGGCGGCACACCCGGTCACCCGGAAACGCCGCCCACTTCCACGAATCAGACCGCATCGTTCGGAGTCCGCCCCATGTCGAAGGTTTTTCTGATCACTGGTTCCTCTCGCGGTCTGGGCCGCGAGATCGTCACCGTGGCTCTGGCCGCCGGGCACCTGGTGATGGCCACAGCCCGCAACCCGCGCTCCCTGGACGACCTGGTGTCCGCCCACGGGGATCGGATCCGCACCACGCAACTCGACGTGACCGACGCGGATGCCGCCGAGCGCGCCGTGCGCGAGACCGTCGAGGCGTTCGGACGCCTGGACGTCGTGGTCAACAACGCGGGCCAGGGCGACCGCGCCGCACTGGAGGACACCACCTTGGAGGCGTTCCACCGGCAGATCGACACCAACTTCTACGGCACCGTCTATGTCAGCCGGGCAGCGGTGCCGGTGCTGCGCCGGCAGGGCGGCGGACACATCATCCAGGTCTCCTCGCTCGGCGGCCGGATCGGCAGCCCCGGAATGACCGCCTACCAGTCCGCGAAGTGGGCCGTCGGCGGCTTCTCCGAAGTCCTCGCGTCCGAGGTCGCGCCCCTGGGCATCAAGGTCACCGTCCTGGAACCGGGTGGCATGCGTACGGAGTGGGCCGGATCGTCCATGCACACCCCGCCCATCAGCGAGCCCTACCGGGGAACCGTCGGGGCCGCCGCGACGGCTATGCGCAACTTCACCCGAGAGGCCAACGGCGACCCGGCCAAGGTCGCCCAGGTGGTCCTCACCGTCGCCGACCTCGACGAGCCCCCGTTGCGCCTGCTCCTGGGGAGGGACGCCTACGCCTATGGGCACGCCGCCTGGGCCAAGAGGCTGGAGGAGGACGAGAAGTGGCAGCACCTCAGCGTCTCGACCGACCATGACCAGTCCGAGGGCGACGGCTCGCGGTGGCTCAACGACTGACCGGAACGCCAACCGCCGACTACCCGTCCATGCCTCCTGCGAGTACGGGCGCCACGCGGCGCGGGAACTGCTCACCACCCACCCATAGGTGCGCTGCGTCTGGCGTCACCTCCCGCTCGGCGACATCCACCCGCAGGCACTCCTGGCCGCGGAGGCAGCCGGGGCCGCCGCGGCACAGGGGGCGTTCTGGCCCACACACGCACTGCTGTTGCATCGCCAGGACCACCTGGACCTGTCCAACCTGATCGCATACGCCGACGAACCGGGCCTCGACACCCGGCGCTTCGGACGGGGTCTGCGCGATCGGGTGCACCGGCACACGGCCGAGAACCACATGGTGTCGGCGGACGCCAACACCATCACCGTACGGCCACGTTCGTCAGCAACGGCAAGCGGCACCGTGGGCCGTACGACGACATGGCACTGCTCACCGCGATCAAGGAGGCCCCGCACGTCGAAGGGCAGGAGATGCCTCGCCCTCCTGCCCCTTATGCGGCGGCCGCCTGACCGCACGAGGCGGCCATGCGGTGGACTTCCGGATCTCGGCTTGAGCCTGTACCCCCGCCGCCACGAAGATCCGTCGACATGGTCCAGGCAGGGGCTCCACGGTCGGGGCTTCCCGGCCGCCTCCGATCGCCGCCCTTCTCAGGATGGCGCAGCCGATTTTCGCCTTGGTCGGTGAGGCGGCGCCGTTTACCCGGCGAGTGACGTGTTCTCTTTCCGGTTCCTCGAAGACCACTGCACGTCGAGGACAAATACAACGAAGCCTGACCGGCCGACGGACTTCGCCGCATGGATCACCATATTTGATGCACCAAATGCATTGCGGTAATGCCGACAACCCCCACCTCGCGAAGGAAGTGGCGCAGGAGCATAATAGGAGCAGCGCCTGTGGCATGACTGCCCTTTTTCGCACAGGAGTCCCTGCATGGACCAGGCGAACAGCGATCGGCACGGGCAGCGGTCACCCCTTCTCGCCGTCGGGGCAGCGGTTCTGGACCGTGAAGGCATGGTGGTCCGCTGTTCGTCGGCCGTCGCTGACCTTCTCGGCCGCAGCCCGGACGACATCTGCGGTCACCCGATCCAGGACTTCTTCGCCGAAAGCCCGGGCGTGGGCCGGGAGACGGGCGCAGGGCAACCGCCGGCCGAGGGAATCGTGACGTTTCGTCGCGGATCGGGTGGGACGGTCGAGGTGGACCTCCATGTCCTGCCGCTCGACGGCTCCCCGGACGAATACGTGATCATCACCGCGCCGGCCGACTCCTCGAGTGACTGGCGTTTCGGTGGGGCTTTCCTGCGTGCACTGCTCGGCCAGGATCAAATGGGCATCGCCATTCACGACGCAGAGATGAACGTCATACGGACGAACATCAGGTCCGAAATGTTTGAAGGGCCGCCCATCATACCGGGAATCCGCCTGAAGGATGTGATTTCCGCAGATGACGCCGAGATGATCGAGGTCCTGCTCAGTCAGGTGATGGAAACCGGTGTGCCGTTCGTCCGAAAGAGACTGGAAATTCATTCCTCGGCGGTTTCGGGGTATCAGTGGGACCTCTCGGTGTCCGCATTCAGGCTGCAGGACCCCGACGGCACTCCCTCCGGCATCGCCGTCACCGTCAACGACACCACGGCGCAGCAGAGGATCCGTCGTCAGATGGATCTGCAGCACCAAGCGGCCGTGCGGATCGGCTCCTCGCTGGACGTCGTCCGTACCGCACAGGAGCTGGCCGACGTTCTCGTACCCGAACTCGGGGATCTCACCGCAGTGGACATATCCGATGCGGTACTCGTGGGTGACGAACCACTGAACATCATCGAGGGAATGCCCTCGCATCTGGTCCGGGTCGCCACCTCGTCGGGATCCGACAGGTGGCCTCCAGGCCTCCTCGAACCGGGCAAGTCGCTCAGCCAGCCGTTCGACACGGTCCACATTCACCAACTCCAGCTGGGGCAGGCCCTCTCGCTCGACCGTGAGGACATGCTCAAGGTGCTGAGCAGCCCGAGTACGGCCGGACACCTCATCCCCGCCGGAGCGCATTCCATGACGATCGCGCCGTTGCTGGCACGCGGTCGCATGCTCGGCACGGTATCGGTCTGGCGAACCGAGCAGCCGGATACGTTCGACACGACCGAAAGGACTCTGCTGACCGAGATCGCCTCGCGCGCGGCTCTCGGCGTCGACAACGCGCGGCGGTACACACGGGAACACAGGGCGGCGGCGGCCTTGCAGGAGCGGTTGCTGCCACGTGCGGAGACCGATACCGCAGGCCTCGAGACCGTGGGCATCTACCACCCCGCGGTCGGCGGCGCCGGCATCAGCGGTGACTGGTTCGACGCCATCCCCCTGCCGTCACTGCGGGTCGCACTCGTCATCGGGGACGTCTTCGGCCACGGACTGTCCGCCACCGCCACCATGGGTCGCCTCCGTACCGCGATCCAGACCTTCGCCGATCTGGAACTGGACCCGGCGGAGGTCCTCACCCATGTCGAGTGCCTGGTCCAGCGACTGGCCTCCGAGACCCCGACCGAACAGCGGGATGTCGTCGGTGCCACATGCCTGTACGCCGTCTACGACCCCATTTCGGGGAAATGCACAGTGGCCAGTGCGGGACAGCCGCCTCCTGTTGTCGTCGGGCCGGACGGCACGGCGCGCGACATAGAGGTCTCCCCCGGTCCGCCGCTGGGTGTGGGAGGTGTGCCGTTCGAGTCGACCACGGTGGCTCTGGACGCCGGCAGCGTGGTGACGCTGTACACCGACGGCCTCTTCGAACTGGAGGGCTTCGACGCCGTCCATGGAATCAACCAGCTCCGCAACCGACTTGCGGTCCTGACGGGGACCGATCGGAGCCTGGCCGCCATCGGTCGCGACCTCATCGGCGATCTCACCGACCGGCCGCCCAGCGACGACGTGGCGCTCCTGCTCGCCCGCACCCGAATCATCTCCGAGGAGAACACCGTGAGTTGGCAGTTCCCCGCGGAGCCGGCCTCGGTCGCGGACGCGAGGGAGACCGTCACCAGGCAACTGGAGCGGTGGGGGCTGGACGAACTGGCCCTCAGTACCGAACTGGTCGTGAGCGAACTGGTGACCAATGCGATCCGGTACGCCGGCGGCCCGGTGGGGCTGCGGCTCATCCGCGAGAACGTACTGATCTGCGAAGTCGCCGATCCGAGCAACACCCAACCCAGGCTCCTCAGGGCCGCACCCACCGACGAGGGAGGGCGCGGGCTGTTCATCGTGGCCAAATGCACCAGCCGATGGGGCAGTCGGTACGGCCGGCGCGGCAAGACGATCTGGACCGAGCAGCCCTTGGACGGACTGCCCGACCAGATGGTCCCGCTGTTCGATATCGCCTGAGAAGGATGCCTTGACGTCCGTGTGAAGGAACCGTCTTCACCGGGCGGCAGTCGGCCGCTCGGTCCGTGAGCGATGAGCTCCGCCGGGCTGGGTGCGGAGCAAAGCTGTGCCAGTGAGGTCCCCCACCCTGGCCCGTCAAGGACCGAGTAAGAGATGTAGGCTGTATACATCTGTCGTCGGACACATGACGCAAGGCACGGGGAGTGATCCGAATGAGCTGGCCGGCCACGGCTCGCTACAACACGGAGCCGGCCCCGGAAGGGCTTGCCTTCGTGCAGGACCTCATGAACACGATCCCCGCCGGCAAGCCCCGTACGAACGACCTTCTGGCCGATCCCGGCTCCGCCCAGGCCTGGCTCGACCAGGCGCTGGAGGAGTGGAACCTGGCCACCGGCAATCCCCTGGCCGCAATCCGGCTCGACCCGCACGACCAGGAGGAGCTCCGCGCCTTCCGCGACGATCTGCGCCGGGCGGCCGGCCACGGCCACGACGACGCGCTCCCCCCGCTGCACACCGCGTCCGTCGCCATGCAGCTCGGCGGGGACGGCGAGGTCCGTCCGGAGCCGCGCGGAACCGGGTGGAGGCGTGTGGCGGCGCTGGTCCTGATCGAGGTCTTCCAGGCCCAGCGGGCGGGAACCTGGCAGCGGCTGAAACTGTGCCGCAACGACCGGTGCGGCACGGTGTTCTTCGACCGGTCCCGCAACAACAGCGGGGTCTGGCACAGCGTCAAGATCTGCGGCAACGCGGCGAATTTGCGGGCCTACCGGGCCAGGCAACGCGCCCAGAACGGGTCGTAGCCGCGGGACGGCCGGCAATGCGGGGAAGTCGACCGCGCCCTCGGCAGCAACGACTTCGCCGCTGCGACCCCGGGTGCCGGTTCCTCAGCGGGACCCTGAGCCGACAACTGCCACCGGAGTCACTCCCGTACGCCCACCGCCTCCACGGCCCGGCGACGCAGGGCGAACCACGCCGGAACGACGGACGCGACCAAGGCCAGCAGGGCACAGGCGGCGACGGCAGTGCCGATCAGGGCCCAGGGCAGCTCGATCGGTGTCCACACCGACAGCAGGCCCAACGCGCCCCACATACCCGCCAGGTCGAGACCGGCGACCAACACCCCGAGCAGCGCACCCACCACGACCACCGTCAGCGCCTCGGCGCCCACCAGCCGCAGCACCTGCCACCTGGTGGCTCCGGCCAGGTGCAGCACGGCCAGGTCGCGCACCCGGTCGGAGGTCGCCATGACCATGGTGTTGACCAGGGAGATACCCGTGTAGAGAAGGGCGATGCCGAGGACGAGCATCAAGCCGAGCCGGGTCGTACGGTTCGTTTCCGGGTAAGTGGCCCGCACCCACTCGGCCTTGGTGAGCAGCTGCCCACCCGAGTCCCGCATCGCCGCTCGCAGGTCCGCAGCCACGGAGTCCGCGTCGGCACCGGCGGCCAGCGCGACGTCGACGCGGTCCACAGGCGCGCCAGGGGCGTTGCGCGGAGTGACATAAGCGCCGTTGTTGCCGGTACCGGTGGTCATCACCGCGGCGATCCGCAGTGTCTTCCTCGTGCCGTCGTCGAGCCATACCTGCACGCGCTGTCCCACGGTGTGCCGCTGCCACTCCTCGTTGACGATGATCGAGCCGTCGTCGAGGTCGCTCACCTTCCCCGCGGCGAGCGGCAGCCGGGTGGTGGCCGCGAGCGGGCCGGGGTCGGCCGCACGGGCCTCTGATCCGATGAGCGCAACACCGTCCTCCATCACGTGGACGGCGCTGGAGGAGGTCGCCGACACCTTGGCACCCGGCACGGAACGCAGCCTGGTCAGTGTCGCCGTGTCGAGGCCTGTTCCGCTCGCCACGGTGATGACGAAGGCGGCGGTGGTCTGCGTACGCGTCTCCGTGGCCTTCGCTGTGTTCAGCGTCGCGGTGGCACCCAGCAGTGATCCCGCGAGGGCGACCGTGACGAGGACGGGCGCGGCGATCGCCGCGGTACGACGCACACCGGCGGCCGCGTTCTCGCCCACCAGCATGCCCCCTGCACCGGGAAGGCGGGCCGGCAGCCGGGCCACGAGCCGGACCGACGGGCGCACCACGATCGGGGCGAGGAAGGCGAACGCGGTGATGAGCAGCATGGGCCGGCTGACGTAAGACTTTCGGTGCAGCAACTCGCCCGGGTCACCGCAAAGCGCCATCCCCAACGTGACCGCCGCGGTCAGCAACAACGCCATGCCGGACAGCAGGCGACCCCACGTCATCACTCCGCTGTCGACGGAGGCATCGCGCAGCGCCTCGGTGGGACTCGTCCGGCCGGCCCGCCAGGACGCGGCGACCACTCCGCACAGGGCGACGAGCAGGCCGGTCCAGAAGGCCATGTGGTACGGCCATGTGCCGTCGCCGATGGTGTACCAGCTCGGCGCGAGCCCGGCGTCGACCGACCACTCGGCCAGAAGGGGTGCACCGTAGGAGCCGAGCAGGCAGCCGACGGCGGAGGCGAGCACGCCCACCAGGAGTGCCTCGGCGAACACCATGCGGCGGATCTGCCCCGGAGTGGCCCCCGCGGTGCGCAACAGCCCGAACTCCCGGCGACGTTGAGCGACCGTGAACGCGAAGGTGGACGCCACCACGAACACCGACACAAAGGCGGAGACACCGCCGGCCGTGCCGAACAGGGCGCTCATCGCGGTGATGGCCTCGCGATCCCGGTCGGGATCGGAGTCGGCACGATGGCGCGCATCACCGGTCAGGACCTGCACACCTTCGCCGCGCACCGCCCTGCGCACCGCCGCCGCGTCGGCGTCGACAACCGACTGAACACTGATCGGCGACAGTCGGGCGGCTTGTGCGTCGGTGTAGAAGACGGCGTTCTCGAAGCCGCGGTCAGCGACGGTGCCGACGACCCGTACGGCGCCGTGGCCGGTTCGAACGCGCTCACCAGGCTTCGACCAGTCGCCGCTGACGACCACTTCGTCGGCGGCCTTCGGCGCCCGTCCCGCGGTGATCTCGTACGGCGTGAAGGCCGCGATGGACCAGGGGTGACCCACCAGCTTCCCGGGGCCGTCCACAGCGCTCACGGCGAACGTCCGGTCCTGGACGACGGTGCCGAGTGCCTTGAGCTTCACCACGGTTTCGGTGGGCACCGCTCGCGGGTGGGCGAGCCTCTGGGTGCGCACGCCGATCGGGGTGGACACCCGCAAGGTGTCCGCCCCCTTCACGAGGACCGGGGCGGCCGCGAACCGCTCGGGCTTTCCGTCGGGCGCGTCGAACGAGGAGTCGAGCGCCAGGCCCATCACGGTGAGCAGCGCGACTCCGAGCGACAGCGCGACGAATGCGCCGATGAAGGTGGTGGAACGGGTGTGCAAGGTGCGCAGCGCGACGCTCAGCACGGCACGGCCTCCAGCTTGGTCATACGTGCGGCGATGTTGTCGGCACTCGCCCCGGCCAGTTCGCCGTTGACCCGCCCGTCGACGAGGAAGACCACGCGGTCGGCGTAGGAGGCGGCCACCGGGTCGTGGGTGACCATGACGATCGTCCGGCCGTCGCGGTCGACCATGGCGCGCAGCAGGGCCAGCACCTCGCGGCTGGTACCTGAGTCCAGCGCTCCGGTCGGCTCGTCACCGAAGAGCACCGCAGGGCGGGTGATCAGGGCCCTGGCCAGGGCGACGCGCTGCTGCTGGCCGCCGGACATCTCATGCGGCCGGTGCCGCGCCCGGTCACCGAGGCCGACCTGCCGCAGTGCTTCGCG
The DNA here is from genome assembly GCF_051553595.1 of Streptomyces sp. HUAS TT11. Taxonomy (NCBI): domain Bacteria; kingdom Bacillati; phylum Actinomycetota; class Actinomycetes; order Kitasatosporales; family Streptomycetaceae; genus Streptomyces; species Streptomyces sp. HUAS TT11. The sequence continues at coordinate 8,739,560 of NZ_CP196184.1, read as the reverse complement.
GACCCCCGCCCTGGAGGGGCGGCGGCCGGCGAGCATCAGGGGCAGGGACACGTTCTGCTCGGCCGTCAGGGACGGCAGCAGATTAAACGTCTGGAACACGAATCCGATGCGCTCCCGGCGCAGCAGGGTCAGCCGGGTCTCGCTCAGTGTCGTCAGTTCGACCCCGCCCAGGGTGACCGAGCCGGAGGTGGGCCGGTCGAGACCCGCGGCGCACTGCAGCAGGGACGACTTGCCCGATCCGGACGGACCCATGACGGCGGTGAACGTCCCTTGGGGGAAGCAAAGTGAGACTTCGTCGAGCGCCGTCACGGCACTGTCGCCCGCCCCGTACCGTCGGCTGACGGAACACAACTGAATTGCATGGTCGACCACTTGTCCACCTCGTTGGGTTTCGGTCCTCCCGCGCCGCAGGCGGGTGGAGTCGTCGGGCGACGGAACCGGAAGGCCACTGCCGGGACAGGCGGTCGGGCGCCCGAAACCGTCCGCTGCGACGGCCGGTTGGGCGTTCGAAGCCGACACCTCGGCCGACTCCGGCACGGGAACCGCGGTGAAGGCCCGATCCCGGGTGCGCCGAGGCTGCCGACTTCGCACACGGTCAAGCCGTCCGGCGCGACGCCACCGGTCGCGGTCAGCCGGCGGCGTCGCCTCGGTGCAGGCGGCACCAGGACCGCGGTCGGGATGCCGTTGCCCGCTTGCCACCGAGTGCTCGGCGAACCCGGCCTTCATGTGATCGCCGTCTCCCTCGTCATTTCGATGTCTCAACACAACAGCGCGGGGCCCCTCGGCGCAGTACGGCAGAGCCGAGACTTGGGGTAGGGCCGGCCCTACCCACGATCCACCCCCTGGACCGATGGTGTGGGCCCCGCCGGACCTTCTACGGTGAGTGCCATGCACCCTCGGAACGTGTGGCAGGCCATGTCCCGGCCCGGCTACCTGGTGTCGCCCTGGCCGTGGCGCTCCGTCGCATACCTGCTCACCGGCGTCGTGACCGGAATGGTCGTGCTGGCGGGGCTGGTGACCTCGACGGCGGTCGGGGGCGCACTCGCCATCGTGCTCGTGGGACTGCCGCTGCTCCTCCTCACCGCACTCGCCGGCATCCCGGTCGCCTGGGCGGAACGGCACAGGCTGCGCCTCGTCCACCTGAACCCGGCTCCCGGCCGGCACACCAGGCCCCCCGCCGAGGGTCTCCGGTCCTGGCTGACGACTCGGCTGCGCGAGCGGACGACCTGGCAGGAACTCGGCTACACGCTGCTCTTCGCCTGCTTGCTGTGGCCGGTCGACGCCCTCGCGGTCACCGTCGCACTGCTCTTCCCGCTGTCCCTGGTCGCGGCACCTCTCCTCATGGCCACGGTCGGCGACGGCCGGCAGACGAAGGTGCTCAAGCAATGGACCATCGACACCTGGCCGACCGCGTTCGGTGTCGCACTGCTCGGGCTCGTCCTCTTGGCCCCATGCGCTTACGCCCTCGGCGTCGCGGCCGGCGCACGGGCCGAACTGACGCGGCTGCTCCTCGTCCCGCGCGACGCCGCCCTGGACGCCAAGGTGGTCGAACTCACCCGCTCCCGCGTGCGGTTGGTGGACGCCTTCGAGAGGGAGCGGCGCCGTATCGAACGCGACCTGCACGACGGCGCCCAGCAGCGCCTCGTCGCCCTGACGATGACGCTCGGTCTCGCACGGCTGGACGCCCCACCCGGCCCGCTCGCCGACCAACTCGCCAAGGCGCACGACCAGGCGGGGCAGGCACTCGCGGAGCTACGGGAGCTCGTGCACGGCATCCACCCCAAGGTGCTCGCGGACTACGGTTTGGAAGCCGCCGTCGCCGATGCCGCGGACCGATCCCCGGTACCCGTGGACGTCGCCCTGGAGCTGTCGGAGCGCCTGCCTCAGTCCGTCGAATCGGCCGCGTATTTCGTGGTATGCGAAGCACTCGCCAACATCGCCAAGCACAGCGGGGCGAGCCGTGCCGAGGTGAGCGGCGACCATCGCGACGGACGACTGCGCCTGCACATACGCGACGACGGCAAAGGCGGCGCAGACGCCTCGGTCGGCACCGGGCTCACCGGTCTCGCGGACCGGGTCTCGGTGCTTGATGGCAGACTTACCCTGTCCAGTCCCCCTGGCGGACCGACCCAGTTGAGTGTGGAGTTCCCTTGCGATCCCTGCCCGCCGACCGATCGCTCCGCGTAGTGCTGGCCGAGGACAGTGTCCTGCTGCGAGAGGGACTCACAGGCCTGCTCCACCGTTGCGGTCACGAGGTCGTCGCGGCCGTCGGAGACGCCGGGGCACTGTTCGCCGCGGTCGAGGGACACGCACCCGACATCATCGTGACGGATGTCCGCATGCCTCCGGGATTCCAGGACGAAGGACTGCACGCGGCAGTACGTCTGCGGGAGCGGACGCCCACCCTGCCCGTCCTGGTCCTCAGCCAGTACGTGCAGCGGACATACGCCTCCGAACTGCTCGACTCCGGAGACGGATCGGGTGTCGGCTATCTGCTCAAGGACCGGGTCGGGCAGGTCGAAGAGTTCGTGGACGCCCTGTGCGAAGTCGCCGGTGGCGGCACGGTCGTCGACCCGGAAGTCGTACGCCAGCTGCTGCGCCGTCGCCGCGACCCGTTGGAGCGGCTCACACCGCGTGAGCGCGAAGTTCTCGCCCTGATCGCGGAGGGCAGGTCGAACGGCGCGATCGCGCACGAACTCGTGGTGTCCGAAGCGGCGGTGGGCAAGCACATCAGCGGCATCTTCTCCAAGTTGGACCTGCCGCCTGCGGACGCGACGCACCGCAGGGTCCTGGCGGTACTGGCATATCTGAGGGCGTGAGCCGGCATGGTCCACCGTCCGTGCCGGCACCCTTCACCCGACCCGGGCGTCTGTGACCGTCATCGAACCGACGGCATGAGGCAACACGACGTAGGTCCGCAGAACATCGACGTCGCACGCGGCCGAAACGGCGGTCTCACCCCAGGTAGAAGTCCCTCCGGGCAGCCACGAAGTCCTCGACCGTCCGCGCCGGTACGCCCGTGACTCGCTCCACGTGGTCCGACGCGCGGTCGTAGCGGTTCTGTTGGTGCAGGCGTCCCATGACGGCGATGTGGTCCTCGATGTGCTGCGGCAGCCCCACCTTCGTCAGCACCTCGGCCCGCCACTGGTCCAGCGGCACGTCCGTATAGGTCACCGGCCGCCCGAGCGCCCGCGTGAACTCCTCAGCCATCTCGGTCATGTCGAGGGTGCGGGGCCCGGTGAGCTCGTAGGCGCTGCCTATGTGCGAAGCCGGCTCACGGAGCACCGTGGCGACCACGCGGGCGACGTCGTCCACCGCGACGGGCGATGTGCGCCCGGTGCCGAACGGCAGCGCTATCGTGCCGCTCGCCCGGATCGATCGTGCCGCCAGCGTGGTGAACAGCGGATTGTCCAGGAACGACGTCGGCCTGATGTGAACCACCGGCAGATCCGACCAGTTCAGCACCTGCTCGGCCAGCCAGTGCAGTCGCTGCTGATGCGACTCCGCGGTGCTGGTGGCGGTCATCTGCGACACCGTCATCTGCGACATGCCGACGAGAGCGTCCAGTTGCCCGTGCTCTCGGGCCACTGTGGCCACCACGGTCGCCGCGAGGAGGTGGTCGCGCGACACGGGCATCGCGAAATACATCCGCCCGACGCCCTCCAGCGCGGCCGCGACGCTCTCGGGCCGGGTCAGATCACCGAGGACGACCTCCGCACCGAGCGCGCGCAGCTCGGCCGCACGTTCGTCGTCGCGGCGGAGCATCGCCCGCACGGGCACGTCCTGGGCTCGGAGCAGTTCGAGAACGGTGCGGCCCACGCCGCCTGCGCCGGCGATGAGGACACGATTGCTGGCAACCATCGGTAAGTCTCCTTCGAAGTTCTTGAGCACTCGGGTTGAGCAGTCATGTGTGTGCGTGGGACGAGTGGCACTGCGGCATACGGCCACCACGCGCGGGACACCGGACCATGACGCCGCTCCGGCTCCCGGCAGGTCCACCGCGGTCCGCCGGCACACATGCCTGCGGATGTGCACGCATCAGCAATAGGAGCATATGCTCGTATCAATATGATCGCAAGGCACGAAGACCCCCGTCGCACCGGAAGCGCTCACACAGAACCGACCCGACCACTGATCACGCCCCGCCCCGCCCCGCGACGGCACGGCGGTGACCTTCGACCGGGCCGACGGAGCGGTCCCCGGCCGGCACGGACATCCTCGTAACCTGCTACCTCGCCGCTCTGGACATCACCGGGGGCAGGGGACGGGTGGAGCCGGGCACAGAGGACCGGGCCGTCCCGCCGGACGCGTCCGCACCCGCACCCGCACCCGCACCCGCACCCGCACCCGAGAAGATCCGCTCACTCCGCCCAGGGCTGGAAGCCGGTATGGAGGACGGCTTCGAGTGACGCACGCAGACGGGCCGCGTCGTCGACTCCGAAGCTCCCCTCGAACTGGGCCTGCACACCCTCCCACAAGGGCAGTGCGGCCTTCATCCGGGCCACGCCTTCGGGCGTGATCGTGACGATCCGAGCGCGACGGTCCGCCGCCGACGTCTCGACGGTGACGAGGCCCTCCCGTGCGAGCGGCTTGAGGTTGGAGGCCATCGTCGTACGGTCCATGGCGATCACGTCGGCCAGGGCGGTGATGGTCATCTCCCCCTGGGCACTGAGCCGCTGGAGGATGCTGAACTGCGTCCCTCGAAGACCGGCGGGTGCCAGCGCCTTGTCGTACGTCGCACCGAGGTACCGGGCCGCCTTGCGCAGCGCCAGGTTGTTGCACAGGTCTTCACGGCTCGCGGGCGTAGCGGTCATGGTCTCCTCCAGGGCTTCCCCTCAATGATAGGAGCATCTGCTCGCAAACCCAAAAGGCCCTGACGCCGACAAGAGCGTGGACCTGGGGGTTTCACTGTGAGGGTCCGATCCGATCCTGTCCGTTACCGATGGGTTCACCGAGTCACGGCACCGTCACGGATACCCATGGCCGACTACCCGAGAGAGTGGCGTCGCGGCCGCATGGTCCGCAGACGGCCTGAGCCGTGGAGGGTCGACGTGAACCGACGACCGCTCGCCTCGGCAGACACCGCCGGCCGGTGAGCTCCGCGCTGACCGAATCCCATTGAGTCGCTCGACTCCCGGCGCCGGGAAAGCACCGACGGCCCCTCCCCGCGGCACACGCGCTTCCAGCACCGGGTTCCCGCAGGTGCCGTGAGCGCGAGAACTCGCACATCGGCCAAGCCCTGCAGGGGAGTTGACGGTGCGCGTATGCTGGGGGTGAAACGCATCAACGCCCGCACCGGGCCGTGAGCCGGGTGGGCCGAGCGGGGGAAGAAAGGTGCGTGCCCGATGACGGTCGGGCTCCTCTCCACGATTGCCGGTGTGTTCTACGGCGGCACCGTCTCCATCCTCGCCCTTACGGCGACCTTTTCCTCACGCAGTACGTTGCGGCGTGAGGCGCGCAGCACCCTCGCTGTCCTGGTGTCGGGAAGGGCGGTGACGTCGGAGCGACCCAGCAACGGGAACGTGAGCCGCAACGGCTGAGTAGCCGGCGGTGAAGTGGCGAGGCCGAAACACCACCCCTGTTCGACGCACGATCGAACGGGCAGGATCGGTAAGTCACTTCACCGCCTCAGTCGACTGCCGCCCTGCCCGTCGTCGGACGTGCCGCCCCGGCCCATGGCGTACGCGCTGACCAGGATCAGTCCACAGCCTGCCAGTTGCAGCGGAGTCGGGCGCTCACCCAGGACGACCGCGCCCAGCACCACCGCGCCGACCGGGGTGAGCAGCAGCAGGACCGCACCGACATGGCTGGCCAGCCTGGGGGAAGCGGTCGCGACCAGCAGCCACCCCACGACCTGGCTGCAGGCGGCCACCGCCAGCAGCCGGCCGAGGGCCCTCCACCCGGGTGCCGGGTCGAACCCGTACCACAGCAGACCCGCGGCCAGCGAGACCACCGCCGCCGAGGCCACGACCGCGGTGTACACCTGCCGCACCTGCCCGGTATGGCCCCCGCGGCGCAGCAAGTACAGGAATCCCGAATAGCACACCGCCGCCAGCACCGCGTGGACCGTACCCCGGAGCGGATCGGAACCGACCGTCCCACCCTGCTCGAGCACCCCGCCCGTACACACCACACCCACCAGCAGCACGGGCAGCCACCACAGAAAACGGCGGGGCACCGGTTCCCGGTCGACCGCCCGGGCCAGCAGCGGCACCATCACCACCTGTACATTCACCAGCACCGTGGACAGCCCGGCCCCGACCTCGCCGATCGCCTGCGTCCACAGCAGCATGTCGCCGGCGAACAGCGCCCCCGCGGACACGGCAAGCCCGTACCGGTGCCTCGGGAATGCGCCGACGCGTCGGCGTTCCGCGGCCGCGAGCGCGAGCAGCGCCGGCAGGGCGAGGGCACATCGGTAGAACGACGCCGTGCCCGGCGAGGTACGTGCCAGATCGAGCAGGACGGCTGACCCCGATACGGACAGCGCCCCGATCGCCATGCTCCACACCGGGTACCGCGTCACCCACCGACCATCAGCCCCGTCCTTCCCGGGCGCAGTGGCGGACACCTGTCGGCCGCCGATCGGACGGGACACGCTGGATCACTCCTCCGTTCGTCCGATGGCACTCCCGGACAGAACCTGTGCCGGCCGCCACGAGTACCCAGCGAGGGCGCCTGGGAACAATGTCTCCGCGGTGCCCGCCCGAGCCGCACAACCGGTATCACGTACCGGGTCACCTTGCGCTCCAAGAGATGAGGAGCACGTTCGTCACGGTCCCTCCCGTCGACGACGCGCTGATGATTCCCGGCGCTCGTGCTCAGGCGGTGATCCCGAGTGCGTCCGGCACGTCGGCGACATGCTGACGCGCGGCCTCGTCCAGCCGAACCAGGGGACGGGACAGGTTCGGATCCTACGTCAGGCCCAGATGAGGCACAGTGCCCGACATAACGGGCAGACTGACGTGACTGCGCAAGGTGCCCACAGCGCCTCGAGTTGATCGGAAAGGGCGCTGGCCTCTTCTGTGCGACCGGCCTGCGTGGCGCCGGTGATGGCGAGGACGGCCCGCGGAAACATGCCCGCACCGCCGAGTACCAGGCATCGCATCCACCGATCAGGCCGCGGACGCCCGCATGGCCTCCGCTCACACCGAGGCCCGTACGCCCGCAATCGGCGCCGGGATCACTCTGCCCGGCACCGCATGCGAGGGCTCAATGCACCAGCCGCACCCAGCGTCAAACGTTCAGCAAATCACCGCACTCCCCCGTGGAGGGCTCCCGAAATGCAGGTTGCCTGCGGGAGCCCTCCGGCCTGTCGTCTCCGGGACGGCGGAGTTCAGAGTCGGCTGACCTCGATAAACTCGAAGGTCAGCAACCCGTTTGCCGCATAAGGAAGCCGTCCCAGCCTGTCCTGGGCGTCCCGCACGCTCCCGGCCTCCACCAGAAGGAACGCGCCGGGCCGGTCGTTGCGGCGGAACGCCGAGAGTACAACGCCGTCGGCCTTCAGCTCACGCAGTACCCGGGCCTCGTCGGCCGCGTGCGCAGCCAGCCCGCTCGGGTCGGTGACCGTTCCTGTCACATGCAGATACATCAAAATCTCCGTGGTACTCGTGATGACATGCGAAACACTCCCGGCTTGATGTCCGCGAGCAGCCGGTGTCGCTCCCGCGGACGCCGACGACACCGGGGATCGGCTCAAACTCGGCCGGCCGCTGCGGCCGCGCTGCGTGCCGAGATCTCCCGGAAGTCCTCCAACGTATTGCGCTGGATCCTGTACTCCTGTCCGTGCACCCACCGAGCGGTGAGTTCCGCAAGGCGGGTGCCGTACCGTTCGGCGGTGACCGTGTCGCCGTGCGCGCTGACCGCGTCAGGGCCTTCGTCCGCGTTGGTCTGGCCCATCACTCCGAGCCAGGAGCCGAGCCGGTTGACGTCGTAGATCGTGCCGCCGGTCCAGTTGTTGCCGGCCGAGTCGCCGACCGATATCCACTGCATGTTCATCTGCGCGGCGAAGACGACGAGCTGCTGCAACGAGAACAGCTTGTCCCCGTTCTGGGACGCGGAGTGGGTGAACCCGCCGGCGAGCTTGTCCTTCCATTGCTGCCCGAGGAACGGGTAGAACGCGCCCTCCAGGAACGACTTGAAAACCGCCGACAGACTGCCCATGTACGTCGGCGCCCCGAACACGATCGTGTCGGACTTCTTGAGCAGTTCCATCGTCGCTGCGTCCGACCATCGGCCTTCCGACACCTGGTCGCCGCGGATCTCGATCAGATGCACATCGACATCCGGCACACTCTTCACGCCCTGCGCGATGTGTTCGGCGAGTGCACGGGTGTGCCCGTTCGGGGAGTGGTAGACAACGGCCAATGTAGCCATGGGGATTACCTATCTGAAGTGCGGTACACGTCCGCGTGTGCGGACTGGGAAAGCCGTGATGGACACATGGATGTGTGCCCACGAAGGGTGATGCGGCACCGAAGCGTGTGTGAAAGGAGGATTCACACCGGGGCTTCTGGCGCATACCAGAGGGTCTACGAGAGGGTGGGAACGCCGTCTGGGTCGCTGCCGTCCGGCGGGAACCGTCCGTTGACGGCAAGCGAGCGCCTGCTGTGCAACAGACGCACGGGCAGGTGGCTCTGTCGCGGTCCCGTCGCAGGTTCCGGTCCAGGACTGTGCGCCGTCGAGCGCAAGCCCTCACTCCGGCAGGCCGCCGGTAACTTGTCGCTGTGGACGTCAAGCGGGCTCATCGCCTGGGCAGGGCGCCAGTTGAACAGGACCTTGAGGCGGGCCGGGAGGTGAGGGTTCGTCAGGCGACCTGTACGGGCTCGATGGCAGTGAGGAACTCGTCGATGGTGGTGACCTCGTGCCCAAAGGTCGGATACGAGATGTCCAGTGCGGCGCGATGGGCTTCCTCGGTGAACTCCGCCACGGCATCGGTGAGGAAGGTGACGTGGTAGCCAGCTTCCAGCGCATGCCGCCCTGTGCCCTCGATGCAGGTCTGCGAGGTGAGACCGGCCAGGACGACCTTCTCGATGTCATGGCCGCGGAGCTGCTCGTGCAGGTCGGTTCCTGCGAACGAGTCGAACATGTGGTGGCGCCCGACGACGATGTCGCCGGCCTGCGGCTGCAGCGGCGGGTAGAACTCGGCGCCGTAGGTGCCCTCCCAGAAGACCTGGTTGTCCACCGCGAACTGGAAGCGTGGCAGCACGTGTGTGATGCCGGAGAAGGCGTCGGCGTGCAGACCGTGCGGCGCATAGAAGACGGTGACGCCTGCGTCACGTGCACCGGCGATCAGGCGGCCCAACTGAGCGCGCAGATCCAATGTGTCCAGCATGGGTCCTATCTGCTCGCTGAGCTTTCCGTCCTCGGCGAGGAAGTCGTTCAGGACGTCGACCACGACCAGCGCCGTCCGCTCTGGGGGGTAGCTGCGATTACGCACGGGTTTTCCTCTCGGTGTGTGGTCCACGGGCACCATCGGCACGCATGGACGCCAGGGGCAAGCCCCCGAGCTCTTTACATGATGAGCATCATGAATAATCTAATCATGATGAGCGTCATGTAAAGTGTCAAGCAAGAGTTGTTCCGGCCGGAGGCATCCATGCGCGTTTCCCGTGAGCAAGTGACCGCAAACCGTGAGAACATCATCGTCAGCGCAGGTCAGCAGTTCAGGAAGCGCGGCTTCGACGACGTGACGATCTCCGACGTGATGAAGGCCGCAGGACTGACCCACGGCGGTTTCTACGGCTACTTCGGCTCCAAGGACGCGCTGGAAGCAGCCATCTGTGAACGCGGAGTAGCCGACAGCGTCGCCGCCGTCGAAGCCCCGGCCGTGGACGACAGCGGAGACAAGGAAGCAGGTGGTGGTGCGCTGCTGCAGCGATTCGTGCAGGAGTATGTGTCGGCTGAACACCGGGACACCCCGGAGTACGGATGCACTGTCGGGGCCCTGGCACGCGATGCCGGCCGCAGCCCCGTAGAGATCCAGCGCATCTTCGCGTCCGGCATCACAGGCATGGCGGAGTCGCTGGCACGCCTCAGGAGGCTGGACGCGCCGGACTCGGAGAACGGGAACGGCTCCGCTCCCGACTTCGCCACTCTGTCCACGATGATCGGCGCCCTTACTCTGGCGCGGGCCGTGGCCGATGCCGATCCAGCCCTCTCCGACACGATCCTGGAAACGGCACGCGAACACATCGCATCATCCACCTCTGCCTGACGGGTACGGCGCGTTCGTCGACTTGGGCCCATCCGTCCTGTGCCGGTGACGGTCGGCCGGAACCACACTGGCGGCGTAGCCCGTCCCATGGACGGCCCGGGAGTACAAACCGGGAGTTCGCTACGTCGACGCGTGCACACCGTTCTCGCGCTTCAGTGGACCGTCCCTACCCGTGACGAACGCCCAGCCGCCCACACATGGGCTTCTGTGATGCTGGATACTCTTCCCGATAGGGAGGAAAAGCATGTCCATAGAGGCAGACGCACGGATGGACTTGACCAACGCGTACACCGAACAGGTACGCGCCGATCTCGAACGGGTCGACGGTGAGATCGCGCAGTTGGAAGCCCGGCTCAGGTCGCTCCACGCGGACCGGGTGCTCTTGGGCAAGCTCTGGGAGAACCTCTCCAGCGTGGCTACGGAGGCTGCGGCGCCCGTCCAGAGCCGGCGGGGATCGGCAGCAACCGGGCACAGTTCTCAGGAGAGTTCCGCACCTGCTCCCGCATCTGCCGGCGGCACCCGCGGCCGCCCCGCCAAACGGGGATCCGTACGGGCTGCAGTACTGCGGCGCTTGCGGGCGTCCGACGGCCCCATGTCGGTCAACGACATGTTCGAGGCGTTGCCGAGCGCGGTCCGGACCTCAGGAAAGGTCGTCGTGCGCAATACCCTCGAGGCTCTTGTGGCCAGGGGCATCGCCGAGCGTTCACGCCGGGGGCAGTCCGTCCGGTACACGTTCGTCGACATCCCGCCCGGGGACGAACAGGCGTAGGCCGGTCGCAGGTCCCTCGCACGGGCCGCAGCCCATCACACGGTCAGGGTGCCCCTGGCGCTGCCGGCCACCACTTTCGACTGAGTGTCCAGTACGGACGCGGCCGAATGCCGTACCGCGGTCAGGGGTTCAGGACGCGGAGCGGGGTTCCGCTGCGATACGCGGCGATGTCCTCGACCGCTTCCCGGTAGAACACGTCGTAGGTGGCCTCGGTGACATAGCCGATGTGGGGTGTGAGCAGGGTATGCGGCAGGGCGCGCAGTGGGTCCTCGGCGGGCAGCGGCTCGGTGTCGTAGACGTCGAGTGCCGCGCCGGCGATCCGGCCCTGGCGCAGCGCCTCGACCAGGGCCTGGGTGTCGACGATCGGGCCGCGTGAGGTGTTCACGAGCAGGGCCGTGGGCTTCATCCAGGACAGTTCCTGCGCACCGATCAGGCCGGTGCTGCGCTCGCTGAGCTTGTAGTGCACGGTGACGACGTCGGAAGTGGAGAACAACTCCTGTTTGTCCACCGCCCTCACGCCGTGTTCCGCGGCGCGAGCGGGGTCCAGATGTGTGCTCCAGGCCACCACCCGCATCCCGAACGCGGCGCCGACTGCGGCGACACGCCGGCCCAGGTTGCCCAGACCGACGATTCCCAGGGTCCGTCCGGCGAGGTCGCCACCGACGGTGTGCTGCCACGCCCCCTGCCGCATTCCGGCGGCCTCGTCGTGGATGTGCCGGGTGAGGGAGAGGATGAGGCCCCAGGTCAGTTCGGCGGTGGCGTGCGGAAGGATTCCGGTGCCGCACACGGTGATCCCGAGCCGCCGGGCGGCCGCCATGTCGATGGAGGCGTTGCCCATACCGGTCGTCACCAGCAGCCGGAGCGCGGGCAGCGCTTCCAGACGCTCCGCCGTGAACGGCGTCCGCTCGCGCATCGCCACCACGACGTCGAAACCGTCGAGTGCCGTGGTCACCGCGTCCGTGTCGCCCAGGTGGTCATGAAGGAACACCACCTCCGCCCCGAGACCGTCCCAGTCGGCGAAACGACGAGCGGCCTTCTGATAGTCGTCCAGCACAGCGATACGCATCGCACAGTTCTCTTTCCCTGTTGGTGTCCGGTTCCCGGTCACGACCGCGCGGGACGGACTGGCCGTAGGTGTCGGTCGACTGCCGACCGGAGGGGATCCGGCGGTGTTCACCTCGTTCGGGCGTAGTGCGACGTCCCGGCCTCGCCGACGGGCCACGGGTTCTCCATTGCCGGGTTCTCCATCACTGGGGCCCAACCGCTCGATGCGCCGTGATGGTTCACGGCACGTTATGGGCCGATGCGGGACAAGTGAGGTGTGACGCACATGGTCCGTTCGGGCAGCCGTCCTGCCCGGACGACGTCCGACGGGGTCGCGCGTCGCGCTGTTACGTCGGCTGGCATCCCGGCCTGGATTTCCCCCGAGCGTACCCGGAGAACCGGCCCCGGCTTCGCATCCCTTCAGGAGCCTCGCCGGGGCAGCGGCGGCTCGACCTCGTCACCAGGACGTCCTTTAACCGGTCGCCCGCAAACCCGGCTCTCCCTATTCTCAGGTCCATGGATCTGCGGGAAGAGCGACCGGATGACAGAGAGGCCGTGCGGAGTCTCCATCAGGAGGCATTCGGTGATCACGGTTCCGTCGTGGCCGAGTTGACGGACGACCTGCGCGACACCCTCGCGTCCAACGGCGGGCTGTCACTGGTCGCCGAGCAAGCCGGGCATGTGGTGGGCCACGTCATGTTCACTCGCAACCTCCTGGACGCCCCACGGTGCCTCGTCGACGTGCAGGTGCTCAGCCCCCTGGCCGTGGCGCCCGGTCACCAGCGGCAGGGTGTCGGCTCCGCCCTGGTACGGAGCGCTCTGGAGATCCTCTCCAAGCAGCCGGTTCCACTTGTCTTCCTCGAGGGGGACCCCGCCTACTACTCGCGTTTCGGGTTCGCGCCCGGCGCGGAGGCAGGCTTTCGCAAGCCGTCCCTGCGCATCCCCGACGCCGCCTTCCAAGTGCTGAGGCTTCCCGAGTACGAGGAGTGGATGACGGGCACGCTGGTCTACTCGGAACTGTTCTGGCAGCACGACGCGGTCGGCCTCCGGGACGCCGACGCCTGACCCACGATTGCGACGGCGGACCGTTCCTGCCAAGGGAGCAGCCCGGCTGCCGCAATGGCCGTGGGCGTCAGCACGCTCAAGGCCGTCGCGCGTAGCGCCGTAACCATCCCCTTCGTCCGGCGGCAGTCACACCGGACGCTTCCTTCAGGCCTTCACTGGACGTCCGTGCCTCGCCCGGACCCCGCCCACGCCGTCCTGCTCACCACTCGGTATAGCCGTTCACGTGCTCGAAGCAGCTGATCGTCCTGGGTCCTGCTATCCCGTCGGCGCCTCCCGCACACCAGGAGTACTGCGAGTCTCGCTGGATGCGCGTGACCCAGTCCCTGGTGCGGGGGCCGTAGATGCCGTCGGCAGCGAGCTGCTTGCCGTAACGATGGTTGATCTGACGCTGCAGCCCCGCCACGCAGTAGTCGGTCATGCCGTAGGAAAGGTCGTACTCGGGCACCAAGTACTTCTCGGTGCCCGAGATGAGGGGGTTGTCGTAGGACTTCAAGTAACACACCCCGGGGGACGCCTCCGCCGGAGTCGTGACGAGGAGTGAGGCGGCGGCCAGCGCGACCGTCAGACACGATGCAGTGAATCGCCAGGTCATTGATGTCTCCGTTACTCGCCTGCCGCTGCGGGGCAGCGGACAGGGCGCTCGATCAGAGCCGACGGACCGAGTAACTCACCTTGCCGCAAGGGGAGTTGTTGCACTGACGAGCGAGAGTACCGTGCCGGGCCGTGGGTGTCGCCATACACGAACGGCGAGCAGGTCCCGGTGATGCCCCGAGGGGTCAGCGCACCACGGTCGCCAGCACCTCGTTGAAGGCCTCCGTCGAGCTGGGGTGGGTCCAGATCGCGTCCCGCAGGCCGCTCGCCGTCACCCCGCTGCGCATCGCCAGCGCCACGGTGTTCACCAACTCCTGTGCATCCACGCTGAGTAGCGCCGCTCCGAGGATCTCGTCGCTCTCGGCGTCCACGACGAACTTCATCAGCCCGCGCACTTCGCCCACGATGCTCGCCCGAGGCATCGCAGCCATCGCCGCGACCGGCTTGGACGCGATACGCACGGGTCGGCCGGCGGCCCGTGCCTCGTTCTCCGTGAGGCCCACCCGAGCCAGCGGCGGTGTCATGAAGAGCGTGTAAGGGACCGCCACCCGGTCGGTTGTGGAGCGCTTCCCTTCACCCAACAGCTGATCGGCGACGATCCGGTAGTCGTCGAGGGAGATGTAGGTGAACTGGGGCCCGCCGTTGACGTCGCCCATCGCGAAGATGTGCGGCCGACTGGTGCGCAGGTACTCGTCCACTTCGATGGCGCCGTTCGCGGTCGTGCGCACACCCGCGGCCTCCAGTCGCAGTTCCGCGGTGCGCGGTGCGCGTCCCGCAGCGGCGAGCACCGCGTCGGCTTCGACTGTGCCCGCGGATCCGTTCGCCTCGTAGTGGACGATCGCGGCGTCCTCCGTGTCGGCGACCTGGGAGACACGGGCTCCGGTGACGAAGGTGATGCCCTCCTCCCGGAGGATCTCCTCCGCGGCCCGTGCCACGTCCTCGTCCTCACGTGGCAGGATGCGGTCGGCGACCTCCAGGACGGTGACCTCGCTCCCGTAGCGGCGCACCATCGCCGCGAACTCGAGTCCCTGGTAGCCGCCGCCGATGACGGCGAGTCGGCGTGGCAGGTCGGGCGAGCCGATCAGATCCGTGCCGGTGACCAGATGCGTGCTGCCGCGCAGGCCGGGGATGTCCGGCACCACGGACTGCGCGCCGGTGTTGACCACGATGGTGTCTGCGGTGATCTCCAGACGGTCGTCGCCCGCCACGACCTCCACCCGCTTGTCGTCGAGGAACGCCGCGGTGCCGGTCACCACCGTCACGGAGTCCAGAGAGTCGAGCATGCGGAAGTTCTTGTCGCGCATCGCGGAGGTCAGCGTCGCCGTCGATGCCACCGACGCCGTGTACCACTCCTGCGGATCCGCGTCCTCAGGCCGGGCGGAAGCCCGGTGGATGAGTGCCTTGGTGGGTACACAGCCGATGTTGATGCATGTGCCCCCGTACATCAGGGCGGACTGCTCCACCATCACCACACGCCGTCCCAGCCGGCCCATGGCTGCCGCGAGTGTCTTTCCGCCCTTGCCGAAGCCGATGACCAGCAGGTCCGCATGCAATTCGTCCATGCGGCTAGACTCCGTCGAAGCTGCCGATCCGGCAAGACGGCAATGAATCAATTATCGTCGAGATAGGCTCATGGACGCGATCAGCACACTCCTGCGCATGGCCCGCCTCGAAGGCGGCGTTGATGTGCGCTGCATGTTGGCCGGAAGCCACGCCCTGGACAACCCGCCCGGTGGGACCGGGATGGTGCCCTTTCATCTCCTCCTTGACGGCCTGTGCATGGTCGAGACCGGCGGTCGCGCCGTCGAACTGCGCGCGGGCGACGTACTGGTACTCCCCCGCGCCGGACGGCACCGTGTGCGTGTCACCGCCATGGAGCCGCCGGTCCCCGCCGAGCGGTACGAAGGCAGGTCGGTGGCCACCCTGCGCAGCGAGGGCCCCACCACTGTGGACCTCTTCTGCGGCCACTACACCTACCGGCCGGGCGCCGGGGAGCTTCTGTTCGCCGGGCTGCCCGACATCGTCCACGCCTCTTTCGGCACAGGAGCCGACTCGCCATTGCGCCTGCTCGGCGAGCTGATGCGGAACGAGGCGACCCTCGACGGCCCCGGCGCCGGGGCTCTGCTGGCCTCGCTCTGCGAAGCGCTTTTGGCCCTCGTCCTGCGCGGGGACGGCTCCAGCCGTCCGCCGGCGACTGCCGTCCCCCCACCCTGGACCGCCGTCGTGGACCCCGGTCTGCGCGCCGTGGTCGATGCCGTGATCCTCGAGCCGCACAGGCCGTGGACGATCGCCCGGCTCGCCCGGCTCGCCGGGGTCTCCCGGGCCACTCTCGTACGGCGCTTCTCCGCGGCGACCGGCATGGGCGTCGCCGACTTCCTCACCCGGACCCGGATGACGGTGGCAGCCGATCTGCTGACCACCACGGAGCGCAGCCTCGACGACATCGCCGCGAGTGTCGGCTATCGCTCGCCCTCCGCCTTCGGCCGAGCCTTCCGGACCATCACCGGTATGACTCCCGCCCGTCTGCGGCGATCCGCGGCGGGGTACGGGCACTGGCCGGCGTAGGCAGCGTCCCACACAGCGATGAGTTCCTGCCGGGTCGCGAGTCTGTTCCGGTGACTGCCGAAGGACGCCGTACGAGGCTGCCCGGCACACGACACCACGGAGGACATCATGACGACCACGCCGGACGACCCGACCACCGCTCTGCCCGGCCGCCCGCCCGTCGTCGACCTGGCCACCTGGCAGGCCGCCCGTGACGAGCTTCTGGTCCGCGAGAAGGCCCATACCCGCGAGGGCGACGCGATCGCCGCAGCCCGCCGCCGGCTGCCGATGGTGGAATGCGACGGGACGGTGGAGGTCGTCGGACCCGACGGACCTGTCCCGTTCCTGGAACTGTTCCAGGGCCGCGAGGAACTCGTGGTCTACAAGCACATGTGGTACGACGGCGCACCGCACCAGGGGCAGTGCGAGGGCTGCACCACCACTGCCTGGCACCTGGACGACGCCGTCTATCTCAACGCCCGGGGCGTCTCGTTCGCCGTCCTGACCACGGGCCGCCCGGACGAGGTGGCCTCGTACGTCGAGTTCATGGGTTACACCCAGCCCTGGTACTCGGTGCGCGACGTGGCTGCGCCGGTCGGCGGCGACATGGGGCACATCACCTGCTTCCTGCGCGACGGCGACCGTGTGTTCCTCACCTACTCCACGACCGGCCGTGGCAACGAGCCGGTCAACGGTTCCCTCGCCCTGCTCGACATGACGCCCTACGGCCGCCGCGAGGCGTGGGAGGAGAACCCCGAGGGCTGGCCCGAGGCTCCTCGAGCCGGCTCCCCGGTCGGTGGTCATGGGTCGCCGACCTGCTGGTACTGGCGCTCGGACGCGGACGGGAACGCCACCTGGGGCCCGACCAGCCGCCCCGTGCCTCAGTGGACCCGCCCTGGCGCAACTCCCGTGGAGAGCCTCGGCCGGCAGGGCCACCACCACTGACGTGCCTCGACCGGCGGTGGCATGTCCAGCCCTGTTGGACGATGACCGACGGCCGGCGGGCACCGGCGGGTGCGCGGGCAGGCCCGGGACGTGGGATCAGCGCCGGCCCTGAACGCGATCGTGTATCTGCTCCACGGCCGACTCGCCGGGCGGGCCTGCCGGTCGAATGCCCGTCACGGCACCTGGCAGCTCGACCGCCGCCCCACGCCGAACGTGCCGCATGGGGGGCTTCCTTCACGAGCGGCACCAAGCACGTGGATGGCCGGCCTTGGTCCAGGCGCGGACGGGCCGGCCAGGTGAAGCGGAGGCTCCAGGACATGTGCGGTCAGCGGGTGACTGTCTCCGGATCGCGACGGAACAACGCCGTCCACAGGAACGCTTCGCCGAACAGCGCCGACTCGGGCGGCTCGTCGCGCATCCGGCGCAGCTCGACCTCTGTGAGGTCCGAGAAGATCCAGCGCAGTGACTCCGGGGTGTAGGCGAGGCCGCCCTGCAGTCGGAGTGCGCGATAGAGGTCGGTGTCGGAGAGTTGCGAACCCATCGCGCCGGCGGCGAAGCAGGTCAGGGCGAGGTGGCCGCCGGGGGTCAGGGCTCGGTCGAGGAGCGCCAGGTAGCTGACGCGGCGGTGCGGGGGCAGGTGATGGAAGCATCCCGAGTCGACAACGAGGTCGTAGGGGCCGGTCAGTTCCGTGCCGACGAGCTGGAATGCGTCGCCGCAGATGAAGCGGACGTCGGCTCCGGTCTCGTGAGCCCGGTCCTCGGCCCACGTGAGAGCGGTCGGGGAGAGGTCGACGGCGTCCACCTCGAATCCCCGGGACGCGAGGAACAGAGCGTTTCGTCCTGGACCGCAGCCGAGGTCCAGGGCTCGGCCCGGGGTGATCAGGTCCTGGTCGAGATAGTCGGCCAGGCTTTCGTCGGGCTTGGCCACGAAGAAGGGGACAGCCCTCGAACGGTCGGCGTAGAAGGTGTCCCAAAAGGCCGCACCGTCGCCCGTGGCCCACTTGCCGTCCTGGCTCGTGAACAGCCCGTCCAAGAGCGCGAGAACATCCTCGACAGTACGCACGGTCCGGTCCATCCGACCCCCTTTCAACAGAGCGCGAGCGTAGATCCGTAGGATGCGAAAGACCAGGTCAGGGCCTGCGTCTCGACGCCGGAGGAGCGCTGCTGGACACCGGGAGCGGGGGAAGAGAGGCACCGCCCCACCGTTCGCTTCCGCAGGCGTCCCTGGCCCGGCGAAGGGCCGTGAAGGGCGTCCTCAGGGCGGGGCTGGGCCAACTTTTTTGAGGGCAGCAGCACCTCCGGGTGGCGAGCGTTGGCGTTCTGCCGCCTTGGGCCCGCGTGCGGAGCGCGTGGCTGCCCGTGTGATTGCGGCGATTCGAGTCGGCGATCGCAGAGGCCGACAGCCGCCAGTGGTACGCCTCGATCGGATTGGCCCCAGGAGGGCTATGCCGAACGGGAGTTGCCGCGCCCGGCTGCCCATCCGTCAGCGCCGCGTGGCGAACGACTCGACGTAGGCCAGGGCGCCGTACAGTGCGTCGCGCAGCGGCGTGCTGTCACCGGCCGCCTGGTCCAGCAGCGCTCCGCCCTGGAACGCGGCGGCGAGCAGATGGGTGAGCGCGACCGGGTCCGCGTCCGGCCGCAGTTCGCCGCGCTCGCGCATGGTGCTCAGACCCCGCCTGAACAGCTCCTGCCACTGCTCGAAGCCGTCGGACACCGCATCGCGGTGGGAGGGTTCCGCCTTGACGACCTCGGCGACCAGCGAGCCGAACGTGCACCCACCGCGCACCATGTCCAGTGACTCGATGTAGGCGTCGGCCCAGCGGCGCAGAGCGGCGAAGCTGTCCAGCTCACCGAACTCGGGCACTTGATGGCGGGCCCGGATGACGTCGGCCTGCCAGGCGAGCACCGCGCGTACCAGGGACTCCTTGGTGGGGAAGTGACGGGTCAGCTGGGAGCCGCTCACCCCGGCGGCGGCGCGGATCTGCTCGTTGTTGGTGTTCTGCGCCCCGTGTTCGTACATCAGCTCCGCGGCCGCCTTGACGATGCGGTAGCGGGTGGCCTGGCCCTTGGCGGTCAGCTTCCGGGCCGGCGCTTCGCCGGTGGTGGTCATGCCTGCAACCCTACTACAAAAAAGGGCTTGACAGCCCTTTTTTTGCGGTGTTCCATGGGTGTGAGTCCAAAAGGGGCTGTCGAGCCCCTTTCTATGGAAGGCCGAGCGGGACATCAGCGGGTTTCACCGCACGCCTCCCCGGCTCAGGCCGGCCGCCGAGGCGGGGCATCCAGCCCGAGCCCTGCACCCTGACCGCTCAGCCACCGGCCACAACCAGCTGTTCCCTCGCCCTGCTCGCCGACCATCGCACGACCACTCACTGATCCCGTGCCACTCCCCACGCACTCACCCCCACCACAGGCACCCGACCTGACAGGACACCCCATCGTGGAACGCAACCTTCTGGTGATCGGAGCGACCGGCAAGACCGGTAGCCGCGCCGTCGACCTGCTGCTCCAGCGCGGCCACCACGTCCGCGCGCTCGTCCACCGAGCCGACGAACGCTCCGAGCGGCTTGCCGCCCTCGGCGCCGACATCGTGCAAGGCGATGTCCTCGAGCTCGACTCCGTGGCCCGCGCGGCGAAAGGGATCGACGCCCTGTACTTCACCTATCCGATCCGTACCGGCCTGATGGACGCCACGGCGAACGTGGCGCAGGCCGCGGAGGAGAACGGGGTACAGGCGATCGTGAACATGTCCCAGATCTCCGCCCGCCGCGAAGCCGCCAGCAACGCCGCACGTCAGCACTGGGTCGCCGAGCGCCTGCTGGACCGCTCCCCTGTCGCGGTCACACACCTCCGGCCGACGTTCTTCACCCAGTGGCTGATCGACACCTGGGCCGACGGAACCGGCGAACTGCGACTGCCTTTCGCCGACGGACGCCACGCTCCGATCGCGGAAACCGACCAGGCGAAGGTGATCGCGGCCATCCTCGAAGACCCCGCCCCGCACGCCGGCAAGATCTACCCGCTGTACGGGCCGGAGGAGCTCGACCACTACGAGATCGCCGAGAAGATGTCACGGGCGCTGGGACGCGACGTCACCTATGTGCCCATCGGACTCGACGAATTCAGCGTCATCCTGCACCAGCGCGGCGCCCCGGAACACCTCGTGCAGCACCTTCGCGCCGTCGCGATCGACTACCGCAACGGCATCTTCGCCGGCACCAACGATCTGGTGAAGAAGATCGGTGGTACCGACCCTCTCGACGTCGAGACCTTCGTCGCCCTGAACCGGGCGTCCTTCGACTCACACACCGCCTGAACAGCGGAGAAAGGGCGCCGCGCGTGTATGGGCTCGTCACGGGTTCGTCCTGCGGATCGGGGCTCGGAACCGGCCGCACGGCGCTCTCGGCCGGGCAGTGGATGGTGGCGGCCAGCCGGGCGACCCGACCAAAGCCGCCCGCACCATCGTCGAGACGGCCGGCGCTTCCGAGCCGCGCCGGCGTAGCCGCCTCGGAGTCGACACACTGTCGGCCTTCGGCGTCGGGCCGAACAGCTGCCGCGAGGAGACGGACGCCCGGTGGCATGCGGCTCCCTCCACCGACCACAGTCGAGCCCATCAGGGCCACGACGCTTCCCAGGTGCACCCGGGCACCGGCGGCACCGACCCCGGAGGCGCAGAGCTCTCTCCCCTCACCCACAGCAGAAAGGACACCGCGGTGACCGCACAGCCGCCTTCGAACGCCGTGACGCACCATTACCGACAGGGTGACCTGTACCGGAAGATCGACGAAGCGCTCGACCGGTTGTACCCGGGGCGCAGTTCGCTCACCGTCGACGAACTCCATGGCATGGACGAGTTCCACATCGGGGGTCATGCGGCAACCCGAGAGATCACCGAGCACCTGCGTCTACGGCCGGGCATGCGTGTGCTGGACGTGGGGAGCGGTCTGGGCGGGCCGGCCCGTCATCTGGTGCAGCAGGCCGACGTCGATGTCACCGGCGTGGACCTCACCGCGGAGTATGTCGCCGTAGCTCGCCGGCTCACCGATCGCGTGGGCCTCGGCCACAGGGCGCACTTCCTGCACGGGGATGTGACGGAACCGGCCTTTCCCGCAGAGAACTTCGACCGGGCGTGGATGCTGCACGTGGGCATGAACGTCCAGGACAAGTCCGGGCTGTTCAACGGGATCGGTCGCGTCCTGACCGTCAACGGCCTCTTCATCGTGTACGACGTCATGCTCCTCGGGGATCCCTCCCTGGTGAGCTACCCACTCCCCTGGGCCTCGGAGCCTTCACACAGCTTCATCGCCCGCCCCGAGGAGTATCGCGCGTCGCTGCACGACGCCGGGTTCGAGATCGTGGCCGAGCACGATCGTCGGTCCGAGGGCATCCGGTCCCTGCGTGACGTCCGCACCGCGAACGCTCACCACGAGGGGAACGCCCCGCAAAGCCCGGGGCAAGCCGACATGCGGCCACCATTGGTCAACATGGCGATGGGTGGCGACGCGCCGACCAAGATCGCGAACGTGCTGCGGCACATGGAGGAAGGCCTGCTCGCTCCGATCGAGCTGGTCTGCCGTCTGCGGTGACACCGCGAGGATCGCTCGGTTCCTGGCCGTGGACAGCGCGGCACATGGCTTCCTGCGAAGGCAGCCGATCCGCTCGACCGCTTCCTCGGCGCCTCAGACAGTGGACTTGCTGACCGCTGTCTCCGGCCGTCCGCGAAGCAGGCCGTGGCATCTCGTATCCGCGCCGTCGGCCACCGGCGCGCTGACGGTGGACCCACACGACAGCCGTCTCGCGCACGCTGCCCGTCGCTACATCTCCCCTCTCGGCGGGGCCGGGATCGCACCCTGGGTCCGCAGCTCGACGACGTCGGCGGGGCTGAATCCCAGCTCGGCGAGGACCTCGTCGTTGTGCTCACCCAGGTCCGGCGCACGCTTGGCCGGCACCTTCGGCACCCCGCGCAGATTGACCGGACTGTTGATGGTCTCCTGCAGATCGCTGACGCCTTCCAGGGGCACGACGATGTCGTTGGGGCGCAACTGCGGGTCCTGCGCGGCCTCTTCCGGAGTCTGGATGAGGCTGTAGGTGATGCGCTCCCGGTTCAGGGCGTCCTTCCAGTGGGCGAAGGGCTGCGAACGGAACTCGGCGTCGAGCAGCTCGGTCAGTACGGCGGAATGCTCGACGAAGCCCTCGACGTCGGTGAACCGGGGATCCTCCAGCAGTTCCGGGTGCCCCACGACCCGTGTCAGTCCCGGCCAGTTCGGGGGCGAGGTGACCAGCATGAACCACCGGCCGTCCGCCGTCCGGTAAGGGTTCGTCAGCGGGTTGACCGGCGCCTTCCGGTCGTGCGGCTCGAACGGGGTACCTCCGGCGAGCGCACCGGCCACAAGCGTTCCCGTGGCCCAGATGCCCGCGGCGAGCAACGACGTTCCGACACTGGCCCCTTGTCCCGTCTGCTCGCGCCGGTAGAGGGCCGTCACGATCGCCGCGTAGATGGCGATGGCCGACATGTAGTCGCCGCTGCCCCAGACAGGCACCGTCGGCGGGGCGCCCGCGTCCCGGGTGGAGGCCAGCAGCCCGCTGCGCGACCATGCGGCGGTCAGGTCGAACCCCGGCTGCCCCGCGTCCGGGCCGGCATCCCCGAAGCCTGTGATGTCGGCGTAGATGACCTTCGGGTTCCAGCCCGAGACCTCGTCGTAGCCCAGGTGCAGCTTCTCGCGCGTGCCGTGCGGGAAGTTGGTGATCACCACGTCGGCCCACTCGACGAGGCGCTTGAGAATCCTGGGGGCCGCAGGGGACTTCAGGTCGATCGCCATGCCGCGTTTGTTGCGGTTGGCGAGGTGCCAGCTGTAGTTGGCCTGTGCGCGTGGGCTGGGCGGCACAGAGCTCAGCCGCCGCTGGGGGTCGCCCTTCCCGGGAGGTTCGATCTTGATGACGTCCGCTCCGAAGTCGGCGAGCACGGTGGCCGCCGCCGGTCCCGCGATGAAGCTGGACGCGTCCAGGACCTTCAGTCCGCTGAAGACGAAGCCGGTGGTCATCCCTGTCACCCCACGAAGGCGCTCAGGCCGCCGGTCACGGAACGTCCGACGATGAGGGTCTGGATCTCTCGGGTGCCCTCGTAGGAATAGAGCGCCTCCGCGTCGGCCACGAACCGGCCGACCTTGTACTCGAGGACGATGCCGTTGCCTGCCAGCAGCTCCCGCGCCCATCCCACGCTCTCGCGCATCCGCACCGTGCAGTAGGCCTTCGCCAGTGCGGACTGCTCGTCCCTGTAGACCCCGGCGTCCTGCAACCGGGCCAGCCGCGTCACCATCCCGCACGAGGCCGTCGCATTGCCCAGCATCTTCACCAACAGATCCTGCACGAGCTGAAAACTTCCGATCGGACGCCGAACTGCTCACGCTCCTTCGCGTACTGCAGCGCGATCTCATAGGCGCCGAACATCACTCCCACCGCCTGCCACGCCACCCCACTGCGTGTCTGGCGCAGGATCTGGGCGGTGTCCTTGAACGAGTTCGCCTTCTGCAGCCGGTTGGTCTCCGGGACGCGGCAGCCGTCGAGGACGATGTCGGCGTTCTGCACGATCCGCAACGCCATCTTGTGCTCGATCTTGGTCGCGGTGAACCCGGGGGTGTCCTTTTCGACAACGAAACCGAGCACGTGATCGGTCTCCGCATCGCGGGCCCAGACGACGGTGAGATCGGCGAACGTGGCGTTCCCGATCCACCGTTTGGCTCCGTCGAGGATCCACCCGTCCCCGTCTCGCCGCGCGGTCGTCTTCAGACCGCCGGCCACGTCCGAGCCGCCGTGGGGTTCGGTCAGTGCGAAGGCGCCGACCTTCTCCAGCCGGCTCATGGCGGGCAGCCACCGCTGCTTCTGTTCGTCGGAACCGCAGGCGAGGATGGTGCCCATGGCCAGACCGGCATGCGCGCCCAAGAACGTGGCCAGAGATGCGTCCGCATGACCGAACTCCAAGGCGATGAAGCCCGCGAGAAGGTTGCTGGGCTTGGACTGCGTGGAGTCCGGGTCGGCCCAGTCCATGAGGCCGAGCCTGCCGAAGCCTTCGACCAGCTGAAAGGGGAACTCGGCCCGGGCCCAGTAGTCGTCGACGATCGGGGCGGCCTGCGTGCGGAGGAACTCGCGGATGTGCTCGATCTTCTCGCGTTCCCCGTCCGAGAGCAGTTCCTCGTAGGCGTAGAAGTCGCCCGGCAGCAGCCCCTTGCCCAGGTAGGGGCCGGACGGTGTCGGCAAAGCCGTGGTGTCGCTCATCGCAGTCTCCCTCAAACAGCCGTTGTCAGGACGCGCTCAGTGGCTCGCCTCTGCGCACGCTGCCGCCCGCTGTGTCGGTTCTGTACTGCGATTGAACGTCGATCCGGGCCCGATACCCCGAACCCACGCCGCCGACGAGTCCCCCTGCCACTCCGGACCACCCCGTCAGCCCGACACAGCCCGACGGGAGTGAAACCGGGACCCCGCTGCGTACCGGCACGTCGTGGCACGCTGCGCCGATGCCGGTAGGCGGTAACTCCATGACGACCGCCGAGGGCGTCACGACCTCGCCGGTCCGGGCCTCTCCGAGGTGGGTGGTTCCCCGGCGCGCGAGTGCCCGGACGGTCGGCCCACGTTCGCGCCCGACGGGTGTCAGGGCGTAGCGGGCGCCACATCGAGGCGCGGGTGCGATGCGCCGCTCGACGCTGCCCACCCCAGGCATTTATCGAAAGATGACTTCCTTGCGAAAAGTTAACTTGCAAAAATGAAGTGAGTCGCTCTACGGTCTTGGCCATGAGCAATCAAAGCCAGGTGATCGCCCCTGTTCAGGCGGTCGAGCGGGCCGGTACGGGCGGTCCGCGCGCGATCCTCGCGATCCTGTCACTCGCCGCGTTCATGGCGAGTCTGGACGTCTTCATCGTGAACGTCGCCTTCGACAAGATCGGCGAGAGCTTCGAGGGATCGTCGCTCGGTGACGTGAGCTGGGTGCTGAATGCGTACGCGATCTTCTATGCAGCGCTGCTGGTACCCCTGGGCCGCCTGGCGGACAAGGTCGGCCGCAAGCGGGTCTTCCTGCTCGGCCTCGGGGGGTTCACTGCGGCGAGCGTGGCGTGCGCGGCAGCCCCGGGCCTGTGGTGGCTGGTGGCGTTCCGCATCCTGCAGGCCGCGGGCGCGGCTGCTCTGACACCGACGTCGTTGGGCCTGTTGCTGGCGGCGGTGCCCCCCGACAAGCGCATGCCCTATGTCCGGCTCTGGTCCGCCGTGGCGGGCATCGCGGCGGCGGCCGGGCCCGTGCTGGGCGGCATTCTGGTCACCGCGAGCTGGCGATGGGTGTTCCTGGTGAATCTGCCGGTGGGAATCATCGCGCTCGTGGCGGCCGCCCGCGCCGTCCCGGACTCACGTGACTCCCAGGTCTCCGGGGTTCCCGACCTGGTCGGCGCCGGCCTGTTGACGGCAGGCATCGGCACCCTCGCGTTGGCCCTGGTCAAGGGCGGCGACTGGGGCTGGGGCGACGGCAGGACCATTGCTTCGTTCGTCGTCGCTGCTCTGCTCCTGGCGGGGTTCGTCCGGCGGGCCGAGCGCCACCCCGTACCGGTGGTCGAACCCGATCTCTACCGGGTCCGCAGCTTCGCCGCCGCCAACGTAGCGATGATCACCTTCAGCATCGGCTTCGCCGGCTACCTCCTGACGGTGGTGCTCTGGATGCAGAACGTCTGGCACTGGTCGACGATCACTACCGGCCTCGCCGTGGCACCCGGTCCCGCGGTCGTCCCCGTCGTCACGGTGCTGGTGCAGCGCTACGGCCGCCGCATCCACCCCGGTGTGCTCACAGCCCTCGGCTGTCTGGCCTTCGCGGCCGGCATCGTCATGACCCTCATGCTCGCCGGCCCGAACGGCTCGCACTATGCGAGCGAGTTGCTGCCGGGCCAACTCGTCTCGGGGGTGGGCATCGGGCTGGCACTACCGACCCTGTTGTCCTCCGCGACCGCCGGACTGCCGGCACACCGGACCTCGACCGGCAGTGGTGTCATCAACATGACCCGCCAGATCGGCTTTGTGCTCGGCGTCAGCATCGTCGTCGCGATCCTCGGCGCACCGACCACCTACGCGACCACCCACGACGTGTTCGTGCACGGTTGGTGGACCATGGCGGTCATCGAACTGGTCGCCGCGGTCGCCTGCCTCGGGCTGCTCGACCGACGAGCGCGGCCGACCGGGACGTGAACAGGACCGCGGCCGAACGCTGCACACTTCAGCCGCGCCGACCATCGCCACCGGCACGGGAACTCCGGGCCGCCGCACCCTTGGCAGGTATGAGGAGCACTCTTCGGCGGCCCCCCTCGTCGGCCTCGGCGGGCGCGCCCCCCATCAGCCTCCCCAGTGGAACCCTGCAAGCTCGGCAGGGGCATCGACGCTTCGGCCGATCAGGTCAGTTCATCCGGCACCGGGGCACCGAGATGACGCAGGAGGGCCCCGACCTTGCGGTCCAACTCCCGCCCCACTTCGGTGATCTCGGGTCGACCGAGCACCGCAACCGTGTCACTGGGGCGATCGATCGCGAACAACGCCTCCCCCGAGGGAGACTCGTGGATCGTGGTGCGCAAGGGGACGTAGAGGAGGGCTCCCGCGTCGTGCCGGTACATGCGCTCGGCGATGACATGATTGCCCATCAGGTACTCGGTGCAGCGGGCATGATCGCCGGCCACGCCGAACAACGGCTGGGCGTCGAACCTCCAGAAGATCATGAACCCCAAGGGGCCGTTCTCGTCGGCGAGATCCTGAACAGCGCTCCACGGCGCCTGCACCGAGACCAGATCAAAGGTGCGCCGGTAGTCAAGGGGAGGGACTGCCTGCTCGTAGCGTGCTCGAAACTGCTCGTAGTCCTCCCCGACCACGATCTCCAGCCGTGCGACAGAGCGAGCAAGCGCGAGCGTCGCGGGGTGCGTCGTCGTGCCGACCATGACCTGCTCCCTTCTCGCTTCCCTCCTCAAAGCCAAGGTAGAACGGCGGCGAGATTGCGCAACAGAAGCGTTCTGCGCGCCGACTCCCTCGGCAGGACACCAGCTCCGCACGGAAGGGAGGAGGACGGTATGCAACTGCACGAACACCCAGGATGACCGACGGGACCGTCCGTGGCAGCCGTACAGCGACGGGCCGGCATGCCCGGCTGTGCGCCGTCGCCGCAGGCGACCGGAACGGCACCGAGGGACCGATGCTCCGAAGGGCACGAGTCCCGAAGCGGTGCCTGGTCAGTTGGGTACGCCCAGGTCCTCACGCATGATCCGGCGCAGGGAAGTGAGTGCCGGCTCTGCGGCCTTCAGGTCGGCAAGTGCCTGCTCCGCGGTTTCCCCTTCCCCGGCGAGACCGCGGTCGATGCGCTTGGCGGTGGCGTCGATCGCGGCCAGGACGACGTTCAACTCGCGAGATGCCCGGAGCACCGTTTCAGGGACGACCATCTGGGACTCGGCATAGCGATCCCGGTAGTCGCGCCGCGCCTCCTCGACCTGGGCACGGTCCTCGTCGCTGTAGACCCCGTCCCGCATACGGTGCAGGGCGTCCTTCAACATGGTGTGGAAGTGGCGGGAGGCACGATTCATCGCGGTGTATGCCGCGCGCCGGTCCTCGAAGGCGCGTCTCCTTTCCTCAGCGCGTGACTCCTCGGCACGCCGGCGCTTCGTCGTCCAATTCGCGATCACGGGCGCCAGAAGCGTGCCGAGCACTCCGACGACGGCAGTGACCATGGCGGCAGTCGTGGCACCCATGTGCGCGACCCTAGCGGCTGGTGAACGTCCGCTTCTACACCGCGACATACAGCCGGTCGGTTGACGGAACGACGAGTCGGCCGGACGCTACGGGTTCACTTCGCGCGCCCTCGCGCCTGAGGGGAAGCGTGCCTGCCTCCTCGGCCGGGGCGCGACACCGATCGGGTCGGACGGCCGGCCCCGGCGGAGCACCGGAGTGCCCGGACAGCCACCCCAAGCCTCCCGACGATCAGCGATCCGACTTCACGGATTCCATCGAGACACCGTGCCTGCTCAGATAACCCCGTATGCGCATGTCCCAGAAGTAGCCGGTCAGAAACACCACACAACCCAAGGCGAGCCCACCGCCGAGGATGACGATCCTTCCCTCTCCGTTGACGAAGGTCCAGACCGTCACCCCGACGCCCAGGAGGGCCAGCACAACCCCCATGATCATCCGTGTCCGCGCCTGAGCGAGCTCCGATCTGATCTCCACCTGGAGAGCCGGTGTCATCGGATGCGGGCCGTTCGGTCCCTCGTTCGCCCACCGCTTCATGTGTCCATACCTTTCTTCCTGGGTTCGTTCCGGTCATTCGTAAGATCGGGAAACCCAGGGGTCCTGGGTGTGGCTGTTCATGGTTTGCCGCTGTTGTGGCTCAGGGGGATTGGCCGCCCGGGACCCCGCGACGACTCGGCCACTCATTGGGATACGCGAACTGCATCGCTTCGTATGGACACGTCGGCGAGGTCGTCTGCTGGGATCGGTGACGGAACGACTTCGGAGGTGGACGTGCCCGAACTGTGGGCCGGAACGGATGCGGGCAAGGCCGAGCATCACTGCACGGTGATCGACCAGGACGCCACGGTGTTCCTCACCCGCCGGGTCCCCAACAACGAGGCCGACTTGCTGGAACTCCTCGCGGTTGTCCTGGAGTTGGCAGAGGGCGAGCCCGTCACCTGGGCGGTCGACCTGAACGCCGGCGATGCCGCACTGTGGATCGCTCTGCTGGTCAAGCACGATCAGCGACTGCTCTACATCCCCGGCCGCACGATCCACCACGCCTCCGCTGCCTACCGAGGCAGTGGCAAGACGGACGCGAAGGACGCCTTCGTCATCGCCGACACCGCCCGCATGCGCCGCGACCTGCAGCCGCTTCAGGCCACCAGCGAGATCGCGGTCGACCTGAAGATCCTCACCGCCCGGCGCATGGACCTGTCCGCAGACCGCACCCGAGCGATCAACCGGCTCCGTGCCCAGCTGCTGGAGTACTTCCCCGCGCTGGAACGGGCCTTCGACTACAGCACCTCCAAGACCGCGCTCATCCTGCTCACGAAGTATCAGACCCCCGCCGCCCTGCGACGGGTCGGCCGGGCCCGGCTGGCGACCTGGCTGAAGAACCACGGCGTCCGCACCATCACCACTGCCAAGAACGCCGCAGACGCGGCGGTGACGGCGGGCGAGGCCCAGCACACGGTGGTGCCTGGGGAGAAGAGCGCCGCGAAGATGGCCCACACCCTCGCGCGGGAGGTGATGGCCCTCGACCTGGAGATCGCTGAACTCGAAGCCCAGATCGAGGGCCGGTTTCGCGAACATCCCGACGCCGAAGTGATCACGTCCATGCCCAGCATCGGCGACATGCTCGGCGCCGAGTTCATCGCCGCCACCGGCGGAAACATTGCCGCCTTCGGCAGCCCCAACCGCCTGGCCGGCGTCGCCGGACTCGCCCCCGTCCCCCGAGACAGCGGCAAAGTCTCCGGCAACCTCCGCAGGCCCTACCGCTACAGTCGAAGACTCCTGCGCATGTTCTACCTGTCCGCCCAGGTCGCAGCTCTCCACTGCCCCGAGTCCAAGCGGTTCTACCAGCGAAAACGAGCCGAGGGAAAGAACCACAAGCAGGCCGTCCTCGCCCTGGCCAGACGCCGCCTGAACGTGCTCTGGGCGCTCATCCGCGACCACCGCACGTTCGAAGCAACCCCTGCTGCCGCAGCGGCCTGACCCGCTCACGAAGCGTCACCCAACCCGTTTGACAACGTCATTGGGAATCCCCCTGCAATCGACAGCGCAGGGACGGTACACCGGGCGCCGTGGCAGCAACCCCCGCACACACGACCTGTCACTCAATCTTCGGCGAGTTGCGTCTGTTGTTCGCCGATAGGTCAGCCGGTCGCCGGGCCGGAAAGGAGGCAGCCCTACTGCTCCGGGGCATCGGCGGCCGCCCGGCTTGCCAGCCGTTCATAGCGCTGCCTGGCCGCTTGCGGCGTGCCGAGCCCGAGCCCGAAGGCGATCTCCTGCCAGGTCATGCCACGTCCCCGTGCCATCTGGAGGAGCCCGGTCTCGAGTTCGTCCATCTCCCCGCGCACCAGTGGAACGAGGGTCAACGCGGCGGTGATGTCGGCAGGGTCCACCGCCGGTTCGCCGTCGTCCAGTTGTGCGGCCCCACTGAGCAGGAACGACACGAGCCTGACGGCCTCATGGGGCCCGACGACCAAGGGATGGGTCTGCCGGCGGCGTTGCTCGTCAGTGGCGGCGTGCCGCTCGGAGATGCGAGACAGCGACGCGTAGACGCGGTGCGCTCGCGCCTGTTCCGGCTGCGGAGGTGTGAAGGGGTCGATGCGCTCATCAGGAGTGGACGACATGGGACGAGCATGAGGCAGTGCACGGAATGATGTCAACAGAGCGGTTTAAACAAGTCGTTCACTCACACACCCGCCACGGCAACGCCCGCGACGCGTTCATGGCCGCGCACCGGCTCAAAGACACAAGCGTCACCCCCGGGGGCACGCGGTGCCCCCTCCACCAATGCGGTAGACCCGAGCAGATTCAGCCTTACACCCGCTCGACTCGTTCGAGCGCCGTCCGGTGGCGTTCAATCAAGGAGGACACCCGGGTTGAGGATCCCTGCCGGGTCCAGTGCCGTCTTTGCGGCACGGAGGGCGAGGGCGAACGGCTCGGGGCGCTGACGGTCGTACCCGGGCCGGTGGTCACGTCCGACCGCGTGGTGGTGGGTGACGGTCGCGCCCAGGTCGTGGAGGATCTCCATGGCCGCCGACTTGATCCGGTCCCACATCGCGACCTCCGCACCGCGCCGTCCCGGTGCGATGACGGTGAAGTACGGCGCGGGGCCATCGGGATAGACATGGGTGAAGCGGCAGTTGATCGTGCCCGCCGAGCCGGTCACCTCCTTGATGACATCGGACAGCCGGCTGCGTACCGACTCATACAACTGCGGCACACGGTCCCAGGTGCAGGCGGTCTCGAATGTTTCGGTGATCAGACTCATCCGGGCGAGTGCATCGCGGAGGTAGGGCATCCTCAGGAACGCGGAGCGCCAGATGTCCGCGGCGGCGTCGGCCGATTCCGGCGCACTCGGCGCGAGTGAGCCGCCGTGGTCCCGGGCCAGGGTGAGGAGTTCTGTGAGGCGCCCGTCGACGGGGGCGTGCGCCGATTCCACGCCGAGTATGAGTACGCTGCGGCTGTCCTGCACCACTCCAGCCAGGGCCGCCTCGCCCGGGTCCAGCAATCTGCAGTTGGCCGGGTGCAGTCCGGATTGTGCGACGGCGCGTACGGCCTCGAAGGCTGCGTGGACGTCGTCGAACAGCACCGTGGCCGACACTTTGTGGCGCGGGCGTTCCTGCAGCCGCATCCAGGCCTCGGTGATCACACCGAGTGTCCCCTCGGAGCCCAGGAACAGCCGATCGGGAGAGGGACCCGCACCCGAACCGGGCAGCCGTAGCGACTCGTTGACCCCGGCAGGCGTCACCACGCGCAGCGACTCCACAAGATCGTCGATATGGGTGTACAGCGTGGCGTAGTGGCCGCCGGCCCGCGTGGCGAGCCACCCGCCCAGGGTGGAGAACTCGAAACTCTGCGGAAAATGGCGCAACGTCAGCCCATGTGGCCGCAGTTGGGCCTCCAGGCCGGGGCCGAGGGCGCCGGCCTGGATCCGCGCGGCCCGGCTGACCCGGTCGATCTCCAGTACCCGATCGAGGGCCGAGAGATCCAGGGACACCACTCCTCGATGCCGGTCCGCGCGGTACTCGACCCCACCCACGACCGAACTGCCCGCGCCGTAGGGCACGACGGCCACGTCCGTGTCCGCCGCCCAGTCGAGGGTGTCGATCACCTCCTGTTCGGTACGGGGCCGGGCGACCTGGTCGGGCGCCGGGGCGAGGTCGCCGCTCAGGGCGCGGATCACATCGCGGTACGCCTTGCCGTAGGTGTGCGAGGCTCGGTCCTGGGGCGCGGACGACATCAACGGCGCCAGTGCGCGCGGGGGTTCGACGCGGACCGCGGGCAGCGTGAGGGCGGCGACATCGGGCACAGGCAGCGGGGTGCGTTCCGCACCCGGGACCAGGGACCCGAGAGCGATGCACTCGGCGTCGGACAGGGCTTGGTCCGTGGCACCCCAGCCCCACCAGGAACAGCTCCGGGAGGACTCGAGGGGACGCGCGGTCGGTGTGCTGCTGTCGGCCACGAGTCGACCTCCCAGTTGTTTACCCGTTGGTAAGTTACCGGACCGTATGGCACTCGACACAACGGCGGCAAGAGGCTCGCCCGCGGCGGCCGTCAGCCTCACCCACTCAGGTCGCCGGGCTGGGACGACCTACTCGCAGCCTCGGCTACGCCTGCCCGAGTCGTTCTCTCAGGCGCCGGCGCCGCCGTCCACCGGCACGATCGCGCCGGTCACCATCGAGGCCCGGTCGCTGAGCAGCCACGCGGCGACCTCGGCGACCTCGCGAGGCTCGGCCATGCGGCCGAGCGGGATGGCCGCGTTGATGCGCTCGACGACCCCCGGGGACGCCGCCTCCCATCGGTCGATCATCTCCGTCGCTGTACCTCCGGGGGTGACGCCGTTCACGCGGACCCCGTGACGCCCCCACGTCACGGCGGCCGTCTCGGTGATGCTGTTGAGCGCGCGCTTCATCGCGCCGTAGGCGGGGAGCTCCGGGTTCGCGCGGCGGCTGCCGATGCTCGAGGTGTTGACGATCGCCCCACCACCGCCCCGGCGCATGAGCGCCGCCTCGAACGTCATGGCCGTCCAGTGCCCCCGGAAGTTCACCGCGAACTGCTCCTCGATGTCATCGTCGCTCGTCGTGTCGAGCGGGCCGGGCTGCTGAATCGCCGCGCCGTTGTTGAACGCGCCGTCGAGCCGTCCGTGCAGTTCCTCGACGCGGTCGACCGCTGCGCGGATGCTGCCACGGTCGGCGAGGTCCACTGTCACGGAGTCCGCGACGCCGCCGTCGGCACGGATCTCGGTGACGATCTGCTGTATGGCGTCGGCGCTGCGGGCGGCGAGCACGACGGCGGCACCCTCGCGTGCGAAGAGTCGGGCCGCGGCCGCCCCGATGCCGCGGCTGGCGCCGGTGATGAAGACGACCTTGCCGGTGAGCAGGCCGATGGGTGCGATGTCGATGTTGTACGTCATGGCGAAAGTGTCGGGTCGGACTCCGGGCCGGATGCAGGCACAGGCTGTACCAGGATCCGTCTCCGCGCGACGTGCAGACTTGGAGTATGGACAAGCATGAGTTCGGGGCGTTCCTGCGCAGCCGTCGCGAGCGGCTCCGCCCGGAGGACGTCGGTCTCCCCACGGGTCCGCGCCGTCGGACACCGGGTCTTCGCCGCGAGGAGGTGGCGGTCCTCGCGCACATCTCCACCGAGTACTACGTCCGACTCGAACAGGGACGGGCGCCGCGACCCTCGGGCGAGGTTCTCGCCGGCATCGGAGGAGCGCTGCGGCTCACGGACGCCGAATTCGATCACCTGCACGTCCTCGCGGGCACTGCACCCCTCCGTACCGGGCTGCATCGACGCGATGTCCGCCCGAGCATCCTCGCGCTCCTGGAGAGGCTGCCGCAGACGGCCGCCTTTGTGACGTCCGCCACGTTCGAGGTGCTCGCATGGAACGACCTCGCGGCCGCGCTCATGGAGAACTTCGCCGAGCTCGCCCCCGAGGACCGCAATCTCGCGCGGCGGGCATTTCTCGGGCCTGCGCCCGCCGGCGCGACGCTGTACGGGGTCGCCGACGCCGCGGAGTTCCGGCATCACGTCGTCATGGGGCTGCGGTCCACCCTCGCCCGGTATCCGACCGACCCCACCGTGACGGAACTCGTCGAGGAGCTCCGCGACGGCAGCCCCGAGTTCGCCCGTCTCTGGGAGCGGCACGACGTGCAGGCGGCGCCGATGCTCACGAAGACCTTCCGACACCCTGTCGTGGGAGAGGTCACCGTCGACTGCGACTCGCTCGCGCTCACGGACAGCGACCAGCACCTCGTGCTCTACAGTGCGCCACAGGGATCCCCGGATGCCGAGGCGCTGGCCCTTCTGAACGTGCTCGGGCCCCAGCGCGTCGACGTAAGCGGATCGCTCTGACGGAACCGAAAACCACGGATGCCGTTTCCGCCTGGTTCAAGAGAGGCACGGAGGTACGCGTGCCGGGCTCAGCGGAACGGCTGAAGCGGGTGCATGCGGGGGCTCGCGCGGGTGCCGAGGTTCAGCAGCCTCCCTTGCCGCCGGCGAGACGGCGACGCCACCAGAATGCGGAGCCCCACTGACGTTGATCAGCGAATGGATCCGGCAGAGTGCGCTGGCGGTACGCGGCGTCCAGAGAAGCCACTCGGCGCCTCAGCTCCTCGCGAGCACGGGCAGGCAGTTGCTGCAGAACCGCATCAAGGACGTCCCGCGCGTGCCGCACCTCGTCAAAGGAACACCCGCGACACGAGCATTCCGCGGCCTGCGGGTACAGAGGGCGGCGGCCTGGCGACAGCGCAAAGCCACGCTACCGTCTCAACGCTCGTTCAGTGGCACCGGGGTAGACGTAGTAGTCGGTCGAGAATCTCTCAACTCGACGTATCGCCAGGCTGGTGCGAGTTGAAAGCCAATGGATCCGGGCTGGTGGCGAATCTCCCCAGGCAGGCGAGTCATGGTGTTGAACAGCACGGAGCCTGCCAGGCCGTCTACGCGGCATCGGCCTTTCGGCATGAGGTCATGGGCGTCATCATGCCGGCAACTCGAGCAACAGGAGAGCCAATAGTTGCGGCCGAATCGGACCGTGGACGGCCAACCTGGCACCGGTCGGCGCGGCCCGGTCGGGCTGGGCTTCTCTTCACCGCGACTGCCGTTCTCCCTCACTCCCACCGGTGCGGTGGGATCTGCGATGCGTGGCGGTCCCCGCCGCAACAGGATCCGGGGCATGTTTCCGCTTGGATGCCGCGCTCCGGACCTAGCTTGCAGGACCTTGTTGATCAACAACATGAACCGCGGAGTCACTCCGTTGTGCCACTGCGGCGGCGAGCGCCAGCAGAGCCTCCACCTGTGCTGTCGCGATGAGCTGATCGGCGCTGAGTCGCCCCCTCGCCCACTTCTCACCCGCGGCCAGCAGCTCTTGAGCCTTGTGAGCATGTACAGCGTAGTCCGCCACGAGACCACCCCATCTCCTTGATGCTCCCACCGTAGCGATCGCTCCAAGGCGACGGGGCCGCAACCGCTTTGTCGGCCACATGCAGCCCGTGGTCACACCTGCCGCCCAACTCTGCTGCGATATCTCGGCTTTGAGCCTGACCGCGAAGACCTGGTCCCCGACCTGCTTGAAGACCGGCAGCGTCGTGGGTCCCGCACTCACTGCAGGTCCGAGGTCATCCCGCTCCGCGCCGGGCACGCCGGACGCCTGCCCTCGTCGGGTTCCGGGACCGAGCTTGACCCTCGACCTTGTACAGGGCTCAGAGTTCCAGGTGTGGAGAGCGAGATGCGCAGCATTGGTCAGATGGCCAGGGACAGCGGACTGGGCGTCAGCGCCCTGCGGTTCTACGACCGTACCGGTGTGCTGGTCCCCGCCCGGGTGGACCCGGTGAGCGGCTACCGCTGGTACGGCTGCTCGCAGCTCGAGGAGGCCCGCCTGCTGGCCCGCCTGCGCCGGGCAGGTATGCCGCTGGCGGACGTACGACTCGTCCTGGCCGGCTGGTCCGGCGCGGACGGAGACCTGGTGCGCGAACTGCTTCAGGCACATCTGCGCCGTCTCGAAGCGGATCTGTCCGATGCCCGCAGTGAGTTCTCCACGCTCCAGGGACTACTCGCACGCAGGGAGAACACCATGACTTCAAGGCGAATCACCGTCCGACTGACCACCTCGGCTCCCGATCTGGCGGCCGCCCTGGACGCGGTCCGCTTCGCGGTCGGCACCGACCCGGAGCTGCCGATGCTGAGTGGCGTCCTGTTCGACCTCGAAGGCGAGGCACTTCACGTCGTGGCCACGGACCGGTATCGGATGGCTGTCGCACGAGCGGAGACGACCGGCCACAGCGGACCCTCCGCACAGGTCATCGTGCCCACCCCGCTGGCCGATGCCATGCGGGCGTTGCTGCATCACGAAGGACCTGTCCAACTCGACGTGGACGGCGACAGAGTGACCCTGGAGACGGGGGACGGGCAAGCGTCCGGCCGGTGTGTCGACCACGACTTCCCGGATTACCGCCGTCTCGTCCACCTGCCGACCGGAAGCCGCGCCCTTGTCGACGCAACCGCCTTCCGTAAGGCATTGGAGAGTGGACCGGTGCGCACGAGCGAGGTCCGCGAGCAGGGCGCAGCGTCCCATGACCTCAGCGTGCTCAAGGTGGCACACGACGGCACGGTGGTCATCTGCGACGACGATGACGACGACCAGAACCATGTTGCCGTCAACCGTGAGTTCCTGCTGGACGCACTTGCCGCCGCAGGGCAGGGTCACGTGGTCCTCGAGTTCGGCGTTCCCACGGCACCCATCGCGATCCGTCTGCCCGACGACGAGGCGACGTTCTCGATACTGATGCCCGTGCGCCTGGACCACTGATACGGCCCGTCGTCGACGGGGGCGTACCGCCCGACACGGCAGGATCGACGCACCGCCGCGAGCAGGCGTGTCTCCCTCGAACGAAGCCGGCGCGGCCTCGGTGCCCCGCAGCCTCGCCGGGGTGCAGAGCTCCGTGGAATTGGCGTTGCACGCAACCTCGTCGCGCCGGGTACCGGACGGTCCGACCGCCTTGGGCGCACCGCTGCAAGCGGTCGGCGACATCGCGGCTCGCACCTTGCACGCACGCAGGTCCGTCGGTTGCTCGGAACCATCCCGAATCGCCGACGGGTGACCCGATGGAACGGTCGCTCGCAAGGGCAAACCTGCGCTGCCGCCGGCGGAACGCCCCCGCAGGCCTCCAGTCCGGTCCGCCGCCCCGGTCTTCCGAACCGCTCGAACACCGCTGACTGGTGCGATCGCGAAGAAATTGCTGCTGCCAGAGCATCCAAAGTGATGGTCAACGGACCGCGTCGCAGAGGATGATGGTCGTCATGACGGATGCTGGCTCGACCATCGACCCCACCAAGCCCAGTATCGCGCGCGTTTACGACTATCTGCTCGGCGGCAAGGACAACTACGCCGTGGACCGACAGGTGGGTGACGTATTCAAACGGGACCTGCCCGGCTCGGTGGCGATTGCCTTCGCCAACCGCGCGGCCCTGACCCGCGCGGTTCGCGAGATCGCGACCACCACCCAGGTGCGGCAGTTCATCGACCTGGGAAGTGGACTGCCGACCGCCGACAACGTCCACCAGGTCGCACAACGTCATGCCCCCGCCTCCAGGGTCGTGTATGTCGACACCGATCCTCAAGTACTCGTCCACGGGCGGGCGTTGTTGGAGGCGAACGACCGGACCAGGGTGGTCGCGGCCGATGTGCGCAACCCCGAGGGCATCCGTTCACACCCGGACACCCGCGAGCTGATCGATTTCGACGCCCCCGTCGCCGTCATGTTCAGCGCCATCCTCCACCACGTCAACGACGAGGAGGACCCGGCCGGAATCGTCCGCTACTGGTCCGAGCAGGTGCCCTCCGGGAGCTACTTCTTCGTCAGCCACTTCCGTTCCGGCAACAACGCGGAGACGGCGGAGGCCGAGCAGGTGCTCCAGAAAACCTTCGGCCGCGGCCGGTGGCGAACCGACGAAGAAATCGAATCCCTGTTGGACGGGCTGGAGATCCTCGACCCCGGAATCGTCCCCGCTCCATTGTGGCGCCCCGACACGACCGACAACGCGTGGGCCGGCAGCGGTGATCGGGAACTCACCGTCTGGGAGCGCCTCATCGCCGCCGGACTGGCCCGCAAGGCGTAAACGCATCCCCGAGGCGGCAGGGCGACGGCGACGAGCGTGAGCCTGTCGCTGGTAGGACCCGTCGGTGCACGCCTCTCGGCGCGTCAGCCGTTGTTGTCGGAAGCAAGTGACTTCTTGACGAGGCGCCACCGGAAGCACGGTGGAACATCCTTGGACGGTAGTTCCGGCCACGCGACCGTCCGCAAAGCCGGTATGGGTGAGAGAACGTCAAGAATGCCGGGCCGGGACCGGGGGAACTGAGCGGAGTTGAGCGGCGCAGCAGCCGCGAGGAGAGATCGTCATCGCGCAGGCCAATGCCCTTTGGGCAGCGCCCCCATGCCACCTTCACTCGAAGTTCGACAGATGTTTCACTGTCGGAAAACTTCGCACCCTTCCGCTCTGCAGGGTCAACCCTAACCTTTCCCTTACCTTTGATCCTGCGTGAGACATTGAGGTCCTCTGTTCCATGAACAGCCGCTCCCTGCTTCGCAGTTCAGCCTCCCGACGCCTGCTCCGTCCCGTGACCGAGCTTCTCGACAAGCGCATCGAACGGCAGGTCCGCTCCGCGGTCGCCCGGTCACAGTCAGAGAACGAAGAGCTGAAGCGCGACATTCAAGTGTTGCAGCAGCATCAGTACACCTTCGATCTCCTGATCGGTCCCCGCGCCCGAGGCATCTCCCGGATCGTCGTCCCCGGCGCCATGGAGCGTCTGCAGGCCGAGGTCGCCGCGCTGGGCGACGGTGACCGCAAGGCGGCCGAGCGCAACCTCGCCGCGGCCTTCCGGCTGCTGGTCGCGCTGGAGTCGCTCGGCGTGGGCAGGATCGCCGGCGGCACCATGAACATCTGCGGCAAGCTGGGCTCGATACCTCTGCTGGACCCGCCGAACGACGAGATCCTGGAGATCGGCACTCTCTACGGCATGTTCTCCGCCGGGCTCATCCGGATGCTGGAGCGCGACGGCCGCAGTCCCAGTCTGACCATCGTCGACCCGTTCGCCGGCGTGCAACTCCAGCCCGGTACCGAGCAGCGTGCCGACCCCACGGGTACGCCGGTCGACGAGCACGCCGTCCGGACGAACCTGGCGCTCGCCGGCACCGCGGGTGTCACCGCCCGGATCCAGCAGGGCTTCTCGGAGGACCCCGACACCCGCGCGGCAGTCTCCGACCGCCGCTACGGAGTGATCATCGTGGACGGCGACCACTCGGCCGAGGGCGTCGCCAGGGACCTGGAGTGGGCCGAGGAGATCGCGGCTCCCGGCGGCATCGTCGTCCTCGACGACTACCGCGACCCGAACTGGCCCGGCATCAAGGACGCGCTCGACAAGCACCTTGCAGGCGACACGCGCTTCACGTATCTCGGCAGGGCGGCGCGGTCGGCGTTCCTGCGGGCGACCTGAAGGGTTTGAGGGCCCCGGCCCTTCATGCCTCTTGTCCGCACCTCGAGCGCTCGTCCTGGAGCACAGCGACGTGCTGTGCACGGCTCTGCGAAGTCCGCTCCGTCGGCATGATCGCGGTGATCGGGGTCCAACGGTGGCGGTGCGAGGCTCGGTTGCCGTCACGCCCGGGGCTGCCCCCGGTCCGGAAGGCCACCGAGCCCCGCTCATGTCGTTGAACGGATGCGCAACGTGTCGACGCTGCGTGCACCCCTCGCCGGACACCACAGACGACCGGCATACGTCGGACCGGCATTCCCGTACACCGCGCGCAGGTCGGCCGAAGGGCGACGCGGGCCGCACCTTCTCTGCCGGATCACGCTCACGGGCCTGCGATAAGTTGCCGCCATGACTGAACTCGGACCCGTCGCCTGGCCACCTGCCCCGATAAAGACCGAACGGCTCGTGCTCCGTGAGTCCGAGGGCCGGGACCGTGCGGCGTTCATCGAGCTCTTCGCATCGCCAGAGGTGCGCACCTACCTCGGTGGCCCGATGCCGCGTGACGAGCTCGAACGCGCCGTGCCCGAGGTGCCCGGTCGCCGCCCCGGTCTATTCGTGATCGATCTCGAAGGTTCGATGATCGGCACGGTGACGCTCGATCGGCGCGACGCGGAACGTCAGGGTCACCTCCGTCCCGATGTCGAAGAGGCCGAGCTCGGCTACATGTTCCTGCCGCAAGCGTGGGGATGCGGGTACGCCGCCGAGGCGTGCGCCTCGGCCCTCGACTGGTTCGCCGACACACTCCTCGACGAACCGGTGGTGCTCTGCACCCAGACCGCCAACAAGCGCTCGATGCGCCTCGCGGCGAAGCTGGGGTTCACCGAGGTGGAGCGATTCCAGGAGTACGGCGCCGAGCAGTGGTTCGGTGTGTGGTCCTCAGCCGCACCGCCCCGTTGAGCGGCCGCCGCCAGCGGTCACTCCGTCTCGGCCGTCGTCACCGGGCGCGTGCAGCCGCTCGGCGCCGGGAAGGAGGAACGCTGACCGCCGCCTGGACAACGGCCCGGCCCACGTGACCATCGCCCATTCCTGGCCCTCCATTCCACGTTCCTGGCCCCTGGGTCCCCTCATCGCGTCGGGTGTGATCGGGGCCTTCTCGGCCTTCGCGATTGCTCGGTCGGCTGCCAAGTCCCCTGTTCCGAGTCCGGGTTCGCGCGTAGTCGGCGTCGGTTGTCACATCCATGGGGCCGCCCGGTGTCTTCATGCCGAACCGGCAAACGGACAAGGAGATCACCGTGGCACCTCGTGTTCCCAAGACCGAACTCGCCCCCGAGCTCAGCGCCAGCATGATCAAGCAGTTCGGTGCCGTGCCCGAACCCTTGGAGGTGATGTGGCACAACCCCTCGGTCGCCCTGGCCTCCATGGAGATCGCGGGCAAGGCGAACGGATGGGGCTCCGCCGACGAGACTCTCAAGTCGTTCGCACACATGGCCGTCGCGGCACAGGTCGGCTGCAGCTTCTGCCTCGACGCCGGCTACTTCCAGGCGCAGAACCAGAAACTGGACCTCACCAAGGCCAGCCAGGTGCCGCGGTGGCGGGAGTCGGAGGTGTTCACCGCGCAGGAGCGGGACGTGATGGAGTACGCCGAGGCCATGACCAACACGCCACCGACGGTCACGGACGAGCTGACCGCCCGGCTCCTCGACGATCTCGGTCCGGCCGCACTGGTCGAACTGACCGCGTTCATCGCCTTCGCCAACCTGGTGACCAGGACCAACACGGCACTGGGGATCGAGTCGCAGGGCTTCTCCGCCGCGTGCGCGATTCCGTTGGCCACGCGCCGTGAGAGTTCCGGCGCAGCGTCCACGTCATGACCGAGGATCCGTTCGTCGCCCATCGCAGCCTGCTGTTCACCGTCGCCTACGAGATGCTCGGGTCGGCGGCCGACGCGGAGGACGTGCTTCAGGAGTCCTGGCTGCGGTGGGCCGCCGTCGACCACGCGCAGGTGCGTGACCCGCGGGCCTACCTCGTCCGGACCGTGACGCGTCAAGCTCTCAACCGCCTGCGGACGTTGTCGCGCCGCCGCGAGGACTATGTCGGCGAGTGGCTTCCCGAGCCGCTGCTGACCAGTCCGGACATCGCCGACGACGTCGAACTCGCGGAAAGCGTCTCGATCGCCATGCTGACCGTGCTGGAGACGCTCGCGCCCACGGAGCGGGCGGTGTTCGTGCTCCGCGAGGTCTTCGACATGCCCTACGGGGAGATCGCCGAGGCCATCGGGAAGTCGGCGGAAACGGTACGGCAGATCGCGCGGCGCGCACGCGAGCACGTGGCGGCGCGGCAGCCGCGCGTACAGGTGAGCCGGTCCGAGCAACAGGCTGTCGTGGACCGGTTCCTGATCGCGCTGCGGACCGGCCGGTTGCAGGAGCTGATGGAGGTGATGGCGCCCGATGTGGTCCTGATCGCCGACGGCGGAGGGATCGTGGCCGCCGTCCGGGTTCCGATCCACGGTGCCGGACCGGTGGCGAAGTTGCTCGCGCGCGCGAACCAGGTGGTCGCGTTCGAGACGGCGGCCGTGTGGCTCAACGGCGCTCCCGCGGTCCGGATCGACATCGACGGTGAGCCGACCGCGGTGAGTCTCGCCGTGGCGAACGGGCGGATCACACGTCTCTTCGTGATGAGGAATCCGCGGAAGCTGACGCGGCTGGACGAACCGGCCGAACTTGCGCGGTAACCCGCGCCGTGAGTGTGCCGGGCGGTTCCGACCTCCCGGCACACTCATGGTCGCCCTCCGAAGCGGTCCGATGAACGCCGGACGTCAGGGCGCAGGCCTGCTTGTGCGCCTTCGGCCAGCTCACGTCCGGTGGGGCCGCTTCATCCCGCGCAGCGGGCGAACTCCCAGGGGTCGTGCGCGGAGAAGACGTCGACTTGCTCACCGTGGTCGCGGACAAGTTCACGCAGCCGGGCCTGGGTTCCGATCCTCAGCTCGCGGTGTACCTGCGACCGTGTCTGGACGATGTCCAGAAGCGGGTGGGTTTCCTTCAGTTCACCGAGTTCACGGTGGTAGTAGTAGGCATCACCGCAGTGCAGAAGCCACCGTTCGCCGTTGTGCAGGGCCACCCCGGCGTGGCCCGCGGTGTGACCACCGAGGGGGATCAGTTTGATCTCCTGCGGCAGCCCTTTCGGCTGCACCGCGGTGAAGCCGAACCACTGCTCATCGGATTCGTGGGGGTAGGTGACCCACTGGGGTCCATGGGCCCAGTGGGCCGGGCGGTAGCGGAAACTGGGCGCCTCGGCGGACGCCGCGTCGAGTTCGGCTGCCATGACGTGGACCTGGGCATCGGGGAAGTCGGGAAGACCACCGCTGTGGTCCACGTCCAGGTGCGTCACGATGATGTGCCGCACATCCGACGGTGCGTGTCCGAGTCGGGTGATCTGCCGTACGGCCGTCTCCTCCTCGGCGAGGGCGGGTCGGGTCATCTCCACCCACTCGGTTCCCAGCGTGACTCCCGGGTCCCTGATGTCGCCGAGGCCCAGGCCGGTCTCGACCAGGACCAGGCCCTCGGTGTCGGTCTCCACCAGCAGGCAGTGGTTCACGGCGGGTGCGGGCTGCGGGCCGTCGTAGGTGGCCTCGACGGTCCGAACCGATCCGCAGTTCAAGTGACGGATTTCCATGGCGAGTAGGCTGCGACTTGAACCGCGATTCAAGTCAAGGGGGCTGTGATGGACAAGCCGTTGCTGGACATCTCCGAAGTGGCCCGTCGGTCCGGGCTGGCGCCCTCGGCGCTGCGGTTCTACGAGCGGAAGGGCCTGATCGCCGCTGCGGGACGCAACGGCCTTCGCCGTACGTATCACCCGGAAGTGCTGCAGCAGTTGGGGCTGATCACGTGTGCGCGAGGCGCCGGCTTCTCGGTGGCCGAGATCGGCCGGTTCCTGGTGGCGCGGCCGTCGGACGCGCACCTGCGTGACCGTATGGCGGCCAAGGCC
The DNA here is from genome assembly GCF_051553595.1 of Streptomyces sp. HUAS TT11. NCBI lineage: Bacteria > Bacillati > Actinomycetota > Actinomycetes > Kitasatosporales > Streptomycetaceae > Streptomyces > Streptomyces sp. HUAS TT11. The sequence goes on along the minus strand of NZ_CP196184.1, from coordinate 8,696,192 downwards.
CGTGATCTCGACGAGCGGATCGTCCGGCTGACACGGTTGCGCGACAGCCTCCGGCATGCGGCCGTCTGCGAGCACGAGCCGATCGTCGACTGTCCCGACTTCAAGCGGGCCGTCGGCAACGTGTCCGCACCGGCGACCGAGTCGGCCCCGTCCCGGTGTTGACACCGCACAGGAGACGGAAGCCTCGGTGACGCGCCCGGCCGGACGGTCGCGGACGAGGCACCGCGCATCCGCCGCTGGGACGCAGGGCGTTCCCTGGCACGAACCCGGTCAGGTGGAGGGCGCTTCCGGGCCGTGTGACGGCTGACCCGGTACCGGCCCGGCCTGAGCGATGAGGAGAGCCACGTCATCGTGGTCGTCCGGATGCCGGAGCGCCTGCAGAAGCCAGTCGCAGGTCTCCCCCATCGCCCGGCGCGGGCCGTCGAGGGTGTGGACCAGAGTGTCGAGACGCTCGTCGATGGGGTCGTGCCGGGTCTCGACGAGTCCGTCGGTGTAGAGGACGAGCCGGTCGCCGGGGTTCAGTGCGAACGTCGTGGTGTCGAACGGGACTCCGCCGACGCCGAGCGGCGCCCCGGTGGGCAGGTCGAGCAGTTCGGGACGGTGGCCGTCGCGGATGAGAACGGGCGGCATGTGTCCGGCGTTGGCGATGCGGCATTCACCACGGTGCGGGTCGTAGACCGCGTAGATGCAGGTGGCGTACTGCTCGAGGCCGCGCGTGGTCTTGTCGAGGTGCTGGAGGACCTCGTCCGGGGTCAGGTTGAGGTCGGCCAGTGTGCCGGTAGCGGTCCGCAGGCGGCCCATGTTCGCTGCCGCGTCGATTCCGTTGCCCATGACGTCGCCGATCACCAGGGCGGTCTTGTCGTCGGCCAGGGGTATGACGTCGTACCAGTCTCCGCCGACCTCGGCGGACGCTCCGGCGGGCTGGTAGTGGGAGACGACCTCCAGTCCGACGAGCTGTGGCGGATGCCCCGGCAGCAGGCTGCGCTGGAGGGTTTCGGCGGCGTTGCGGACGTTCTGGTGCCAGCGTGCGTTGTCGATGGCGACGGCGGCGCGTGCGGCGATCTCACCGGCGAGGATGGCGTCGTCCTCGTCGAAGGGAAGGGGGTTGCGAGCGCGCAGGAGCTCGAGTGCGCCGAGGACCTCGCTGCCGGCGATCAAGGGCACCGCCAGGTAGGAGTGCAGTCCGGCGCGGGCGAGGGCGGCGGCGCCGTCGTGGCTGCGGGCGATCCGATGGAGGTCGTCTTCATCGACGCAGGGCACGAGAACGGCCTGTCTCGTGTGGACGCACTGGGTGACGAGGCGGTCTTCGCCGTACGTGGTCTGGTCACCTGCCTTCACACCGACGGTGACGTCGGTGGGATAGGCGGTCGCCACCGCCAGTGTGCGAAAAAGCTCCGATCCCTTGTCCTGTGTTCCGTTGCTGCGGCGGAACGCCAGAACGGCGTCAAGGACGTCCACAGCCGCCAGGTCGGCGAGATCGGGGACGGCGACCTCCGCCAGTTCCTGAGCGGTCTTCTCCACTTCCAGCCGTGTACCGACGCGGGCGGACGCGTCGGCGATCAAGGACAGGCGGCGCTGAGCACGCTCCGCCTTGATCGTGGCCCAGTGACGCTCGCTGATGTCGACGATGGCGATCGCCACGCCGATGATGCGTCCGCCGGATCCTTCGAGCCGGTGGAACGACGCCGACCACGCATGATCGTTGTCGGGGTCGGCCGGGGTGCGTCCGACGATGTACTGATCGATCACCGGGGTGCCCGTGCGGAGCACCTGGCGCATCACACGCTCGATGTCATCGACGTCGAAGGACGGCAGGAGCTCGCGGGTACGGTGGCCGATGTGGTCGGCGGCCGGAATCCCGTTGATGCGCTCCAGGGCCGGGTTGACCAGGACGTAGCGGAGTTCGGTGTCCAGGAGGGCGATGCCGATGGGGGCCTGCGACACCAGACGCTCCGACAGGGCCAGGTCGGTCTCGACCTGCTGCAACGTGGTGTGATCGGCGGCGATGCCGAGGGCGTAGATCGCGCCGTTGTCGTCGAGGAGCCGCACATTGCGGAACTCCACCAGGCGCGTGGTGCCGTCCTTGCGGCGGATGGGAAACGCGCCGGCCCAGCTCGCTCCGGTCTCCATCACCTCGGAGAACAGTTTGATCACGAGTTCGATGTGTTCCTCGTGAACCATTATCTGGGCCGCGTACTGCCCCAGAGCCTCTTCTGCGGTGTAACCGAACACCTCTTCGGCCTGCGGGCTCCACAGCACGCACCGCCCTCGATCGTCCAGGACGACTGCGGCCACACTGAGCAGATCGAGAAGCCCTCCCGGCGGCGACGGAACCGCGCGACGGTACCGCTCTTCGTTCTGGCGCCGCTCCTCTGCGCCCATCCGCGAATGCTCCCTCCTGCCGGAGCCCGGGGGCCTCACCTGCTGAGAGTTTCTTCCATGTTGCCCCCCGAATGCTGCGATGACGATCCAGGCATGCGCCTTTCGTACCCCGGACACCCGGCCCCACCTGGGGTCCCGCTCCGATCCACGGTGCCCTGCTCCAGCGGACGGCAGCCGCTCGACCGCGTACCCTTCCGGCCTCGTCCTCCGATCGGCCGGCCGTCTCCGGTTCTCGATCGCGGCCCGGATCGCTTGCACGATCGGATGAAGCAGGGGCCCCGGCAGCATCGCGAGCACGGTGGATGATCCAGCCTCTCACTTCCGCGGACGCGTCGTACAGCCCACTGCGTGCCGCTCCTGCAACAGGCTTCCCCGGGTAGGGCCCGGACGGACGCTCGATGCATACAGAAATTTCGCCGCCGCACCGCCGCACGGAGCCGTCCCCGTCGCCGCATCGTCGGGTCGGGGTCGAGCGGCGCCCTGCGCAGCGCGGTGCCACCCTCGGACTCGGGTGCCGATCAGCGTCGAGCCCCGTCACCGCGCATACGCGTGGCGGCGGGGCTCTGCCGCAGACACCCGTCTGTTGATCAATCAACCGTTCATGCGGGCCCGTCGTCCAGCCTCTCGCCCTCCGCCTGGGACGGCTCGGTCCTGGGCACATCCGGATGCACGGCCGCACGCTCGGCCGGTTCGTCGCGCTCGCCCTCGGCCTGGGACGGGGTGTGGGAGTACAGCGAGGCGTCTTCGTTCGAGGCACCGGTCTTCATGATGGGCCTCCCTAGGTCGTTCACCTCCCATCCTCCTCCCTGCGCCACGGCAGGGCGAGAGCAGCCGCCCGCCGATGCGGTCCGGAAAGCCTCCGGGCAGGCTTGTACCGGCCCACCCCGCGGGACGGCCGCGCGAGCGCCCTGCGGTCGCCGCGCCGACGTCAGAGAGCGATCGACTTGTGCTCGACGTAGTGGGTCAGGCCGACGGCGCCGAACTCACGGCCCACCCCGCTGGCCTTGTAGCCGCCGAACGGGGTGTCGAAGCCGATCGCCGCGCCGTTGACGACGAACGTACCCGTGCGGATGCGGCGGGCGACCGCCAGGCCGCGATCGGTGTCGCGGGTCCACACACCACCGCTCAGCCCGTACGGGGAGTCGTTGGCGATCCGTACGGCGTCGTCCTCGTCCTCGTAGGGGATGACCACGAGCACCGGCCCGAAGATCTCCTCCTGGGCGATGCGCATGGAGTTGTCGACGTCCGCGAAGACGGTGGGCCTGACGTAGTTCCCCTGCTCGAAGCCTTCGGGGGCACCCGGGCCGCCGACGACCGGCCGCGCGCCCTCGTCCAGACCGGACTGGATGTAGTTCTGCACTCGTTCCTTCTGTACGGCGGTGACGAGCGGGCCGACGAAGTTCTCCGGGTCCGCGGGGTCGCCGACGGTGACCTTCTCCGCGGCGGCCGCGATCGCCGAGACGAACTCTTCGTGACGACTGCGGGGCACCAGCAGTCGCGTGTGGGCACCGCACGACTGCCCGTTGTTGACGAACGCCATGAGCGGGGCGGCCTGGGCGACGGCATCGAGGTCGGCGTCCTCCAGGACGATCGAGGCGGACTTTCCGCCCAGTTCCAGACTGACTCGCTTGAGCTGTTCACCGGCGAGCGACGCGATGCGGCGTCCGGCCCGGGTGGAGCCGGTGAAAGCGATCTTGTCGACACCGGGGTGGGTGACCAGGTACTCGCTGGTCTCCCGGTCCGCGGGCAGGATGCTGACGACCCCCTCGGGGAAACCGGCCTCGGAGAACAGCTCCCCCAGCATCAGCCCGTCCAGTGGCGTCTCGGGCGCCACTTTCAGCACGACGGTGCAACCCGCCAGCAGTGCCGGGATCACCTTCGCCAACGCGGACTGGTGGGGTGCGTTCCAGGGGATCACGGCGGCGACGACACCGACGGGCTCGCGCCGCACCATGGTCCTGGCGCCGGTCGGTCCCACCACCTCCTCTTCCCAGCCGAACCGATCGGCGGCGCGCAGATACGCGGCCGTCTGCCCGGCGATCGCGGTCTGCAGGGACTGGGTGAACCAGGCCGGGGTGCCGTTCTCCGCGGTGATCAGTGCGGCGATCTCGCCGGCTCGAGCGGCGTGCAGTTCGTCGAAGCGGGCCACCAGTGCGCGGCGATCCTCGGGCCGCATGGTCGGCCACGGGCCCTTGTCGAACGCCTTGCGCGCCGCCGCGACCGCTGCGTCGATGTCGGCGGGAGCCGCTTGGGCGGCACGGCCGACCCATGAGTTGTCGTGCGGGGAGCGGATCTCGATCCGCTCGTCGAGAGTGGGGGCGACCCAGCGACCGCCTATGTACAGCTGCTCGTAATTGATCATGGCGCCTTCTGTCGCGCGGCCCAGGAGCTGCGGGCCGGTGGTGCGGATGAAAGAGGGGAAGCGGCGGGGCGACCGGTGTGTGTCGCAGCACCCTGCCAGCAAGTAAGCAGTTACCTACTTACGACGGTAGGACGGGGCGAGCGACTTTGCAAGTGGGTACCTACTTACATAGAGTGCACGCATGGCACGCAACGCAGACGAGACCCGGCGCAAGATCCTGGAGGCAGCCACCGACGAGTTCGCCCGGTTCGGCATCGCCGGCGCCCGGGTCGACCGGATCACCAAGGCCGCCGGGGTCAACAACGCCCTGCTCTACCGGTACTTCGGCAGCAAGGTCGACCTCTTCGACACCGTGTACAGCCGTCTGGTCACCGAGATCGTCAGTGCCGTCCCCCTGGACCCGGCCGACCTCCCGGCCTACGCCGGGCGCCTGTACGACTACTACGAGGCACACCCCGACGTCGTACGGCTGGCCGCCTGGCGGCAACTCGAGCGCCCCGAGCACGCTCTGCCCCAGGTCGTCCACGACGCCCAGAGAGAGAAGGTCGACCTGATCGCCCAGGCACAGCAGGACGGCCTGGTGTCCACGGCGCTGCCCGCCGAGGAACTGCGCGATCTGATGATCCTGCTCTCCCTGAGCAACACCCCGCTCATCCCCGCCGTGGGCTCCGACATCGACCGCGAACGCCGCCGCGCCACCATCGTCGCCACGGCCACCGCGATCCTGCGGGCCTGACTCCCGACTCCCCCTGCATCGGAGCCTCTCGTGAACGTCGTCGTATTCGGCGCGTCCGGCATGGTCGGACACGGCGTGCTGCGCGCCTGCCTGCTGGACCCCTCGGTCACACGTGTCCTGGTGGTGGGCCGTAGCCCACTCGGCATCAGCCACCCCAAACTGCAGGAGATCGTCCACCACGACTTCACCGACCTGTCCGCCCTCGCGGAGCGACTGACCGGGCTGGACGCGTGCTTCTACTGCCTCGGCATCACCTCCGCCGGCCGCAGCGAAGCCGCGTACACCCGCATCACCTACGACTTCACTCTCTCCGCCGCCCTCGTCCTCTCCGCGAACAACCCCGGACTGACCTTCACCTACGTCTCCGGCGAAGGCACCGACAGCAGCGAGAACGGCCGCACCATGTGGGCCCGCGTCAAGGGCCGCACCGAGAACGCGCTGCTCGCCCTGCCGATGAACGCCTACATGTTCCGTCCGGGATACATCCAGCCCCTGCACGGAGCGGTCTCCAGGACGCGCGTCTACCGCCTCGGTTACGCCCTCACGTCCTGGCTCTACCCGCTGCTGCGCCGTGTCGCCCCGGGCCACACCACGACCACCGATCATCTCGGCCGCGCCATGCTGGCCCTCACCCGTCCGGGCACCACCGCCGGCCGGATCCTCTACAGCCGGGACATCAACCGACTCGGCGCATGAGAAGTACGCCTGCCCCTTGACGCGCCCGGGCAACAGCCCAAATATGACAGGTGATTCACTTCCCACTTCGGCTCCCGGGGGCGCGCATGTCCCATCTGCCCGACCTCTCGGGCCAGTTGCGGCACCACGGAAACTCCGGCCGCACTGCGGTGCGTTGCGGCGACGAAGCGGTCAGCTACCGCGAGCTGGACGCTCACGCCGACGCCTGGGCAACGTGGTTGCGGGAGCGGACCCGGCCCGGTGACCGCGTTGCCACGCTGTGCCGGTCGTCGATCGAGCAGATCGCCCTGCTGTACGGCTGCGCCCGTGCCGGCCGGGTGCTCATGCCGCTGTCGTACCGGCTGCGTCCGGCGGAGTTGGCCGCACTGGTCGCCGATGCAACGCCCGCACTGCTGTTGCACGACGCAGGGCATGGCGGCCTCGCGGCCGACACGGTGCGCCGGTGCGCACATCGGCCGGTCCTGTTGCCGCTGGTTCAGCCCCACGGTGCCGCAGAAGAAGCCGGCGACGTCGATCCGGACGCCGCTGTCCTCCTGATCCACACCTCCGGGTCGAGCGGCCGGGCGCGGGGCGTGCCGCTGAGCCAGCGCATGTGCGTCGCCACCGGCGAAGCGCTCGACGGTGTGGCCGCGCTCGGGCCGCACGACGTGGTGGTGCAGCTGCTGCCGCAGCACCACACCGGCGGCTGGACCGTGCTGCCGCTGCTCGCGCTGGCGCGGGGCGCCACCCTGGTCGTCGAGCCGGAGTTCGACGCGGACCGGGCGCTGCGCCGACTCGCCGATGCCACCGTCACGATGGCGGTGCCCACGATGTACCGCATGATGGCCGACAGCGCCTCCTTCGGCACGGCCGATCTGTCGTCGCTCCGGCTGGCCGTCTGTGGCGGTGCCGCGCTCCCCGGGCGGCTGGCGCGCATCTGGTGGGAGCGCGGTGTGCCGCTGTGCCAGGGCTACGGGCTGACCGAGGCGGGACCGAACGTGCTGTGCGTACCCCCCGGGTCTGTGGAGTCGTCGGCGGGGTGGACGGGTGTGCCTTACCCGGGTGTCGAGGTGGCGCTCGCGGGCGTGGCCGCCGGACCCGGCACAGGAGAGCTTCTGGTACGGGGGCCGGCCGTGTTCGCCGGATACTGGGGAGGGCCGCCGCACCGCGGATGGCTGCACACCGGCGACCTGGCCGAGCGCGACAAACGCGGCTGGTACCGCATCGTGGGCAGACTGGACGACGGTTACGTCTCCGGCGGGGAGAACGTGACGCCCGCCGAGGTGGAACGTGCCCTGCGCACGCACCCGGCGGTGGTCGACGCCACGGTCGTGGGCATACCGGACGAGCGATGGGGCGAGGTCGGCGTCGCGTTCGTGGTCGTACGGTCCACGGTCGACGAGGAGGGCCTGCGGGCCTGGTGCAGGCAACGCCTGGCCGGTTTCAAGGTGCCGGCCCGGGTGTCCGTCGTAAAGAGCCTGCCGACCACCGGTCTCGGCAAGGTGCGCCGGGACGTGCTGCGCGAGATGGCCAGGGAGGCACGATGAGCACCACGGCCGACCGCAGCCGCCGGCTCGGCGCGAAGGGCAGCCGTACGCGCCAGCGCATCCTCGATGCCGCCGAGGCGGTGTTCGTGGAGCTGGGATACCACGACGCGTCGATCGTGAAGATCACGGAGGCGGCAGGCGTCGCGCAGGGAACGTTCTACATCTACTTCCCCGGCAAGCGGGAGCTGTTCGAGGAACTGGTCGACGACCTCAACCGCCGGGTACGGCAGGCAATGACCACGGCGTCCGAGTCGGGCGGCTCGCGGCTCGCCGCCGAACGGGCCGGATTCGCCGCCTACTTCGCGTTCGTCGCCGAGCATCCCGGGCTCTACCGGATCATGCGGCAGGCAGAGTTCGTGGCACCTCACCAGCTTCGGCAGCACTACGACCGGATCGTCTCCGGGTACACCAAGCGGTTGCGCGCCGCGATGGACTCGGGCGAGATCCCGCCCGGCGAACCGGAATTGATGGCCTGGGCGCTGATGGGCCTCGGCGAGATGGTCGGCATGCGATGGGTGCTCTGGCACGACAACGAGCCCGTGCCCGACAACGTACTGGCCGACACGGCCTCGGTCGTGGCACGGATCCTCGGAGTCCAGGAGTGAGGCCGCCGGACAGGACCGTATACGACCTCACGCCGACCGACCGGCATCACCCCTGTGCACCCTGCGGCACCGATCGGCGTCGAGTGCCGTCCGAGGCGCCGCACACTGCGGCCCGTCATCGAAGATCGTGGAGTTGAACATGCGAACCGATCCCAGCAGTTGGAGCTTCGGCGACCTGCCCGGGGAGTCCCCCGCGACTGCACGCCCGCAATGCCCGGACGCCGTGCACATCAGTGGCACCGGGTACACGCGCGGCGACGGGAGGGCCCGATGACCGCGTACCGGCGGATGTCCGTGCCACTGGCGGACGGTGAGCTGACCGCCGGGGTGTGGGGCAGCGGCAACCGGGCCGTGCTGGCCGTCCATGGGGTCACCTCCTCGCACCAGGCCTGGCGGCTCGTGGCCGAGCGACTGCCCGAGGACACCCTGCTGATCGCGCCGGACCTCCGGGGTCGGGGTGACAGCGCCGCATTGCCCGGCCCGTACGGGATGGCGCGGCACGCCGACGACTGTGCGGCGGTGCTGGACGCCCTGGGATGCGCCGACGCGATCGTCGCCGGGCACTCGATGGGGGGCTTCGTCGCGCTGGTGCTCGCCGACCGCCATCCGCAACGGGTGCAGCGGCTGATTCTCGTGGACGGCGGCCCGCCGCTGCCACTGCCGCCGGGCGAGACGCCCGAGGAGCAACTCGCCGCCGTCATCGGTCCCGCCGCCGCACGGCTGACCATGCGCTTCCACGACCGCGAGGCCTACCGCGACCACTGGCGCGCGCACCCGGCATTCGCCGACTGGTCACCGGCCGTGGAGGCCTACGTGGACTACGACCTGACGGGCGAGCCGGGCGACCTGCGCAGCAAGGCCTCGGCCGACGCGGTCAGGGACGACTCGGTCGACCTGCACACCGGCGGCGCCGCTGCCGGGGCATGGTCCCGGCTGCGGCACGAAGTGCAGTTTCTGCGCGCCGAGTTCGGGATGCTGGGTGCCCTGCCGGCCCTCTACCCGGACCCGGCGCCCATCGCAGCCCGGATGCCGGTGCGCACCGTCGACGGCAGCAACCACTACACGATCCTGCTCGGTACGGACGGCGCCGACTCGGTCGCCGCAACCCTGTAGCCAGAAAGGCATCTGCATGCGTATGCGTCGCTTATGGATGGTCATGGTCGCGGCGGTGCTCGGCGCCCTGATGGCACCGGCCCCCGCCCACGCGGCGGCACCCTCCTACCTCTCCCTGGAAGCCACCTACTCCAGCGCCGCCAACGGCTGGTCCACGGTGGAGCGTTACCTGGACACCACGCCCGGCTTCACCCAGGAGAGCTACCCGCCGGACGGCCGCGGTGACCAGGACGGGCAGCGTCTGACGTACTTCGGCAACGTCAAACGCCCGTTCTCCGGGCGGTTCCTGCTGTACCACGCACCCGGCTGGAACACGAACCCGAAGGCCACACCCGTGCTGCTGGTGCACGGTGCCAACGACAACCCGGACCGGGCGTGGGCCGATCCCGGCGAGTCCGGCGGTTTCGGCTGCGGCGCCCTGAGCTGCCCGAGTACCGGAATGGTGCAGTACCTCTCCCACGCCGGGTACCGGGTGTTCGCCATCGGGTTCGCGCACAAGGAGGGCGACAACCTGATGCAGGCCCAGGAGGTCGGCGACGCGGTCGCGATCATCAAGGCCAAACTGGGTGTGTCCAGCGTCGATCTCGTCGGCTGGAGCAAGGGCGAGATGTCCGCCCGGATGTACGTGTCGTCGGTCAAGCCCAGCTGGGGTCGGGCCTACGCCGGTGACGTACGCAAGCTCATCACGCTCGGCGGCCCCAACGCGGGCTACGACTACCCCTTCGCGCACGGCTGGGCGCACGACCTCTCGATCTGGCCGGAGTGCGGCGGCAGTGTCAACTCCCCGGCACCGCACACATACATGACGTGCTACGGCGTCTACGCCCGCCATCCGGAGTTCTCCTTCGTGCCGAGCGGAGGGTACGACTGCTATCCGGGGCAGCGGCAGATGCTGGCACGCTTCGACGGCACCTACGGCATCGACCAGACACAACAGGACTGGTACACCACGTACTACGGCGGCCAGGGCTTCTACACCTCCGGTCCCGGCATCCAGGCCGCGATCGACGCCGGCTCACTGATCTCGCGGATCCAGCAGGCGGGAGTCCCGGCATCGGTGCAGACGTATCTGCTGGCCGGGGGATCCCCCACGGTCGTCGGTATCTACAACGAGAACCGCGGCCCCAGCGACGGCGTGGTGTTCCAAAGCAGCGCGCTGTCCAGGACGGGCATCGGCACGGTGGCCGGCACCGCACTGGTGGCCGGCGCCAACCATCTCGAGCTCGGCTGGTACCCCGCCGTCGAGTCACAGGTCGCAAGCTGGCTCGGCTGAGAGAGGAACCACCATGACCACCCTGCTGCCCGGCGTGAGCGCACGCCGGATCGCCACCAAGAGACTGACCGTCAATGTGCTGGAGGTGGACGGACGAACCGGCGCCCCGGTCGTGTTCGTCCACGGCAATGTGTCCTCGAGCCTGTTCTGGCAGACGACGATGCTCGCCCTGCCGGACGGCTTCCGCCCGCTGGCGCTGGATCTGCGCGGCTTCGGTGCCACCGACCCCGAACCGGTGGACGCCACCCGCGGATTGTCCGACTACACCGACGACCTCGCCGCACTGGTGTCCGCGATGGACATCGCCCCCGCTCACCTGGTCGGCTGGAGCATGGGTGGTGGTGTGCTGCTGCAGTACCTGCTGGACGAGCCGACGGCGATCGCCTCACTGACCCTGGTGAACCCGGTCTCGCCGTTCGGCTTCGGCGGCACCCGCGGCGTCGAAGGCGAACTGAGCCACCCGAGCGGCGCCGGCTCCGGCGCGGGCGGTGCGAACCCGGACTTCATACAGCGGCTGGCCGCCGGCGACACCGGGGAGGAGTCCCCTCTGTCCCCGCGCCAGGTCCTGCTCGCGCACTACGTCAAACCGCCCTTCGTACCGGAGCACCTGGACACGCTGGTCGCCTCCATGCTGTCCACCCGCACCGGGGACGACCACTACCCGGGCACCGTCTCCACCACGGACGCATGGCCCGGCATCGCACCCGGAGACCGGGGCGTGCTGAACACCATGGCGCCGGTGCACTTCCGGATCCCCGATCTGTCCTCGGTCGGTCCCAAGCCACCCGTGCTCTGGCTTCGCGGCGCCGACGACGTCATCGTCTCGGACACCTCGCTGTACGACCTGGCCTATCTGGGGTCGATCGGTGCGGTGCCCGGCTGGCCGGGTGCGGAGGTGTCCCCGCCGCAGCCGATGGTGTCGCAGACCCGCGCGGTCCTGGACACCTACGGCAACTACCGTGAGGTGGTGATCCCCGACTCCGGCCACGGTCCGCATCTGGACCAGCCGGAAGCCTTCCGCGCCGCACTCGTCGAGCATCTCGAGGCGGCCGGCTGACGACCTGTACCGCGCCCAGGAGGACGGTCCCTCACGCCCGGCGCAAAGACGACCGCACACGATGGGGTGCCGCACAACAAAATCTGCCGAGCCCCGGTCCCTCACCGGACCGGGGCACGGCCGTACGGGCGACCTCGCCTGCCGCACCGTCGCGGACAGCTGTGGTGAGATGAGATGTGATCACCCGTGACACCCCACACAGGTCACGAGCCCCCCGGCCGGGGTACGTGGCCGCGGCGGGCGTCTTCGCCGTGGGCATGATGGGCACCACCCTGCCGACACCGCTGTACGGCTTGTACCGCGATGAGCTCGGGTTCTCCGAACTGATCGTGACCGTGGTGTTCGCCGTCTACGCCCTGGGCGTGATCAGCGCCCTGCTGTTCGCCGGCGACCTCTCCGACGTGGTGGGGCGACGCCCCGTCCTCTTCTTCGCGATCGGCCTGTCAGCGCTCAGCGCGGTGTGCTTCCTGTTCGAGACCGGTCTGCCGCTGCTGTACGTCGGCCGGGTCCTGTCCGGTTTCTCAGCAGGCCTGTTCAGCGGCACCGGCACCGCCGCCGTCCTCGAACTCGCCCCCGAGGAACGGAGCGCCCGCGCCGGATTCGCGGCGACCGCCGCCAACATGGGCGGCCTCGGCCTGGGCCCCCTCGTGTCCGGCATCCTCGCCGAGTACACCCCCTGGCCGCTCACGCTGCCCTTCATCGTCCATCTGGCGCTGCTGGCGGTGGCGTTCGTGATGACCCACCTGCTCCCCGAGACGGTGCACCGCAGCGGCCCCCGACCCCCGCTGCGGCCACAGGGTATGAAGATCCCGCCCGAGGTGCGTGGTGTTTTCGCGCCCTGCGCTCTCACGGCTTTCGCCGGCTTCGCCGTACTCGGCCTGTTCACGGCGGTCGCCCCGGACTTCCTCGCCCGGACACTCGGCGAACACAATCTGGCGGTGGTCGGGGCCGTCGTCTTCTCCCTGTTCTGCGCCTCCACGAGCGGACAACTGCTCATGACACGTGTGGGCACCCGCAACGCCCTTCCGTTGGGATGCCTCATCCTCGTCGTAGGCCTGTTCCTGGTGGGGGCCTCCCTGCTGTCCAAGTCGCTGGCGGTGCTCGTCGTGGGGGCCGTCATCGGGGGCGTGGGACAGGGCATGGCGTTCCGGGCGGGCCTGACCGCGGTGAGCTCCGCGGCCCCGGACATGCACCGTGGTGCCACCATCTCCGCGTTCTTCGTCGTCGCCTACGTGGGGATCTCACTTCCCGTCGTCGGAGTCGGTGCCCTGACCAAGGCGTTGGGAGTGGCGAACGCCGGCCTGGTGCTCGCGGGGTGCGTGATCCTGCTCGTCGCTGCGGTGGGCGCACGCTTGCGGCGGCGGCCGCCGGCAGTCGTGTGAGCGTGACGACGTCCTGGCACCGGCGGTGACCCTTCTCGGGTGCATGCCGCAGCGCGCCGTCCACGCCCCCGATGCCAAGCCCGAGACGTCCGCCGCGAATCCGCTCGCGGGACGGGCTACTTGCGGTTGTACAGCCGCATCGTGACCGGACCGAAGACCAGCAGGAACAGCCCGGCCCAGCCCAGCGACCAGGCGACCTCGTCCGCCGGCCAGTCCCCCGCCATCAGTCCGCGCACAGCAGCAGCCAGATGGGTGATCGGGCTGTTGTTGACGAAGGCCTGCAGCCAGCCCGGCATGGTCTTCGGGTCGACGAAGACGTTGGACAGGAAGGTGAGCGGGAAGATCACCATCATGCTCACGCTCATCACCGACTTCTCGGTGCGCAGCATCAGCCCGAACATGGTCCAGATCCAGGAGAAGGCGAAGGAGGAGACGAGCAGCAGCGCGATCCCGGCGAGCACGCCCCCGATGCCGCCGTCGGGCCGGTAGCCGAGAGCCAGGCCGACGGTGAGCATGACGGCGGACGCGATCGTGTAGCGCAGGGCGTCGCCGAGCAGATAGCCGACCATCGCTGACGGACGCCAGATCGGCAGTGAGCGGAATCGGTCGAAGACACCCTTCTCGATGTCGATGTTCACGGAGACTCCCGTGTACATCGTGATCATCACGACGGACATCACCAGGATGCCCGGCAGTACGAACTGGATGTACTCACCGGGCGACCCCGCCAGCGCACCGCCGAAGAGGTAGGTGAACATCAGCAGGTTCATGATCGGGAACGCGGTGACATCGAAGAGCTGTTCGGGCACGTGCTTGATCTTGAGGATCGCACGCCATCCGAACGTCAGCGAGGTCGACAGGGAACCGGGCCGTGGGGGCCGCTCCTTGGTGACCAGCAGGGCGGCCAGTGACTCCGTCCTGACCGGGGCGAGTTCCTTGCCGTCCTCGGTACTCGTGGCCGTGGTCATGCCGCCACCTCGTCCTTTGTGTCGTGCCCGGTCAGGGCGAGGAACACCTCGTCCAGGCTGGGCTGCCCCAGGGAGAAGTTGTCGACGGTGATGCCGGCCCTGGACAGTTCCGCCAGGGCCCGGGCGGCTTGGTCGGCCGCACCGTCACCGGGCTCCGCGGCCAGGCGGGCGGTCAGCGCCACCGGGTCGGGCTCCAGTTGCACCTCGGCTGCCAGCACTGTCCGCAGCACCTGGTGCGCCTCGGCCCGCTGGTCCGGGTCCCGCAGCCGCAGATGCACGGACCCGGCTCCCACGGACGCCTTCAGTTCGCCCTTGGTGCCCTCGGCGATGACCCTGCCCTTGTCGATGACGGCGATCCGCGACGCCAACTGATCGGCCTCGTCCAGGTACTGAGTGGTGAGCAGTACGGTCGTGCCCTGGGCGACGACCGCGCGCACGATGTCCCAGACCTGGTTGCGGCTCCGTGGATCGAGACCCGTCGTCGGCTCGTCGAGGAAGAGGAGGTCGGGCGTGCTCAGGATGGACGCGGCGATGTCGATGCGGCGCCGCATGCCTCCCGAGTAGTGCTTGACCTGTTTCGCGGCAGCGTCCGTGAGCCCGAAGGTCTCCAGCAGCTGATCCGCACGGTTTCGTGCGGCCTTCTTCCCGTGTCCGAGGAGGCGGCCCAGCAGGACCAGGTTCTCGGTGCCGGTGAGGTCCTCGTCCACCGATGCGTACTGCCCGGTGAGGCTCACCCGGCCGCGTACCTCGTCGGCCTCGCGCACGACGTCGTGGCCGAACACATGGGCTTCACCGCCGTCCGGCCTGAGGAGGGTGGCGAGCATCTTGACCGTGGTGGTCTTGCCCGCCCCGTTCGGGCCGAGGACTCCGTAGACCGTGCCGGCGGGGACGGCGAGGTCCACTCCGTCCACGGCTCGGGTCTCACCGAACGTCTTCACCAGGCCTGCGGTCTCCACCGCCAGGCCGGATGCCTGCGTGCTCATGCTTGGGTCCTTCCGTGCGCTTGGGCTACGCATGGGGAGACCTTTACCTTCGCCCAAACTCATCGCTGCCGCACAGGTTTTTTCGATGACTCGGCCGAACGGGTGACGACCCGCGCTTGCCGCACCGGGGCGAACCGATACGCACACACGCTCCCGCGGCGCTTCTGGGACGCGCGCGAGAACACCGTCGGCGGGCGTGCGGTACCGAGGGCGCGGCCACCGCCTCACCCGATCGGCCCGTCCGGCGGACCCGCCGCGGCGCGTGATCGATCGCCGTACGTGCCGCTGCGACCGGCGGGAGCGGACCGTGCGCAGGCCGCTGCGACCGTACCGTCAGACGACTGGCGGGAATGGAGCAGCAGCGGAACGGGCAACCATAAAACATGACAAACCTGGGCCTTCCGGATGCCGTGCGCGCATGCCTGTTCGACCTGGACGGGGTGTTGACCAAGACCGCAGTGGTGCACGCCGCAGCCTGGCAGGAGACCTTCGACGACTTCCTCCGGCGCCGGGAGGGCCCGGGATTCCGGCCCTTCGATCCGGTCGCCGACTACGACGAGTACGTCGACGGGCGTCCACGCTCCGACGGGATCAGGTCCTTCCTGGCCTCGCGCGGCATCGAGCTCCCCGAGGGGGCGGAAGACGACCCTCCGGAACGGGACACGGTGCACGGTCTGGGCTCCCGCAAGAACGGCCTGCTGCTGGAGAAGATCCACACACAGGGCGTCGAGGCCTACACGGGCTCCGTCCGTTACGTGGAAGCGGTCCGCGCGGCCGGTCTCGCCACGGCCGTCGTCTCCTCCAGCGCCAACTGCCGCGACATCCTTGTGTCGGTGGGCATCGAGGACCGGTTCGACGTCCGGATCGACGGAGTGGTCGCCGCCGAGCGCAGGCTCCCCGGCAAGCCTCATCCGGACACCTTCCTGGCCGCCGCCCACGATCTCGGCGTCGAACCGGCCGCCGCGGCCGTCTTCGAGGACGCCCTGGCCGGCATGGACGCCGGCCGGGCGGGCCACTTCGCCTACGTCGTGGGCGTCGACCGAGTCGGCCAGGCGGACGCCCTGCGCCGACACGGCGCCGACACCGTGGTCGACGATCTGGCCGAACTGCTCGGGGAGCGCCCGTGATCAGCCATCCGGCGTACAGCGTCGAGCCCTGGTGCGTGCGGGAGACCGGCCTGCACTGGGACGTCCTGGCCCAGAGCGAATCCGTGTTCGCCCTTTCCAACGGACACATCGGCTGGCGGGGCAACCTCGAGGAGGGCGAGCCGCACGGACTGCCCGGCTGCTACCTCAACGGCGTCCACGAAGTGCATCCGCTCCCCTACGCCGAAGCCGGATACGGCTACCCCGAGTCCGGCCAGACGGTCATCAACGTCACCAACGGCAAGCTCGTCCGGCTTCTGGTCGACGACGAGCAGTTCGACCTGCGCTACGGCCGCCTGCTCTCACACGAACGCATGCTCGATCTACGAGCGGGGGTCCTGCACCGGGTGTGCGAGTGGGCCTCGCCCGCAGGCAAGAGGATCCGCCTGCGCTCCTCCCGCCTGGTCTCCTTCACCCATCGTGCCGTCGCCGCCATCGCCTACGAGGTGGAGCCGCTGGACGAGGAGGTCCGACTCGTGGTCCAGTCCGAACTCGTCGCGAACGAGCCCCTGCCGCACCCGGAGGGCGATCCGCGGGTCGCGGCAGCCCTCGAATGCCCCCTGCGGAGCGAGGAGCACTACAACAACGGGCCCCGGCTGCGCCTGATCCACCAGACCGAGCGCAGCGGTCTGCGCGTCGCCGCGGCCGCCGACCACAACGTCCAGGGCCCGGAGCCCATCGAGTCGGCCGGCGAAAGCTCCGACGACGTCGCCCGGTTCACCATCATCACCGACCTCAAGCCCGGGGAGACGCTCCGGCTGGAAAAGATGGTCTCCTACGGCTGGTCCCAGATCCGCTCGGTGCCCTCGCTGCGGGATCAGGTGGAAGCCGCGCTCGCCGGCGCCCGCAGCGTCGGCTGGCAGGGCCTGCTCGACCAGCAGCGCGCCTTCCTCGACGAGTTCTGGGAGCACGCCGATGTCGAGGTCGACGGCGATCCGCAGATCCAGCAGGCGGTCCGGTTCGCGCTCTTCCACGTCCTGCAGGCGGCCGCCCGGGCCGAGCAGCGGGCGATCCCTGCCAAGGGCCTGACCGGTTCGGGGTACGACGGGCACTCCTTCTGGGACACGGAGACCTTCGTCCTTCCCGTGCTCACCTTCACGCACCCCCGCAGCGTCACGGCGGCGTTGCAGTGGCGCCAGGACACCCTGCCCACGGCCCGCGCCCGGGCCCGCCAGCTGGGCCTGCCGGGCGCCGCCTTCCCCTGGCGCACCATCGACGGGGCGGAGTGCTCGGGCTACTGGCTGGCCGGAGCCGCCGCCGTCCACATCAACGCCGACATCGCCCATGCCGTGCTGCGCTATGTCGCGGTCTCCGGCGACAGGGACTTCGAGCGCGAGACAGGCGTGGAACTGCTGGTCGAGACCGCCAGGCTGTGGACCGGCCTCGGCTATCACGACTCCCAGGGCCACTTCCACATCGACGGCGTCACCGGCCCTGACGAATACAGCGCGCTGTCGGACGACAATGTCTTCACCAACCTCATGGCCCAGGCCAATCTGCGGGCCGCCGCCGACTCCGCCGAACGGCATCCCGTGAAGGCAGACGAACTCGGCGTCGACGTGGAGGAGATCACCGCCTGGCGCGAAGCGGCCAAGGCCATGGCCGTGCCCTACAACAGCGCACTCGGCATTCACGAGCAGGCAGCCGGCTTCACCCGTCACGAGCCGTGGGACTTCTCCCGCACCCGCCCCGAGGACTACCCGCTCATGCTGCACTACCCGTACAGCGAGCTGTACCGCAAGCAAGTGATCAAACAAGCGGACCTCGTGCTGGCGATGTACCTGCGCGGCGACGCCTTCGACGACGCCCACAAGGCGCGGAACTTCGCCTACTACGAGCCGCTGACCGTGCGGGACTCCTCGCTGTCGGCGTGCATCCAGGCGGTCATCGCCGCCGAGGTGGGCCATCTGCGCCTGGCCTACGACTACCTGTGCGAGGCGGCGCTGATGGACCTGGACGACCTGGAGAAGAACACCCGCGACGGCCTGCACATCGCCTCACTGGCGGGTTCCTGGATCGCGCTGGTCTCCGGGTTCGGCGGCATGCGCCACCACTACGAGTCCCTGTACTTCTCGCCCCGGCTGCCCGAGGCACTCGACCGGCTCGCCTTCTCCGTCAACGTCCGCGGGCGGTGCCTGCGTGTCGAGATCACGAAGTCCGAGGCCACGTACACCCTCGTGGGCGGGGAATCCCTTCGGATCACTCACCACGGGGAGTCGGTGGACCTGACTCCCGACTCCCCGCAGGTCCGGCCGATCAAGGCGACGGCCCCCTTGCCGGAACCCTCACAACCCCCTGGTCGCCGCCCCGAGCGCGCCGAGTGAGCGGGTGACGCGGAAGCAGGGCGCGTGGAGTTGTTTCACAGGTTCTGCACGGCCTTTCCGCTGACGGCCGGTGCGGTGCCTCGGCCCCGCAGACCGCGCAGGATCTTCGCTTCGGTGCTGAGGTAGCCGGTGCCGTAGTCGAAGCGCTCGGCGTCGGCGAAGGTGAGATAGAGCCACTTGAAGTTCTCGGCGAAGACGTACGCAGGGCAGTAGTCGCCCTTCGGCATGGGCCGCTTCGTCACGTCCTTCACGACGGTGTAGCCGCCGGGGACCCGTTGGAACGTCTTCTGGTGCTGGAAGTAACGCCAGGCGTCGGCCCGGTAGACGGGGTCCCCGGTCCGCCAGTACAGGTCGAACGCGCTGTTGGCGTACTCCGGGCGCAGCGCGTTGCCGGGCGTCAGCACGCTCAGGCGGCGGTAGTCGATCTCCTCGGGGAGCACAAGGTACTTCTCCTGGACCGCCGTCCAGGACCGGTGGTAGTCGGCGGCCAGCGCCTCGTCGCCGCCGGCCGACAGGACGCAGGCGGCGAGGCAGGACTGGCGCCGCCCCAGCAGGGCTCCGGTGCGGAAGTCGACCTGCTTGAACCAGAGCAGACCACCGGCCCGCTCCGCGAGGTGCTTCCTGAGGGAGGCGTCGAAGATGCGGAACCAGTTCAGGCAGTCGGTGTCACCGAACATCGCCCAGCCACCCCACAGGTACTCGTAGAACGAGTCCGCCGGCGGATTGGGGCCGATGTCCGCGCGATCGACCCAGCGGCCGGTCTCCACGTCCATGGTGGTACCGACCAGATCGAGGGAGGAGCGGCGCTCCACGACGGCCGCGAGTGCGCGCTTGGCCGCGCGGAAGTAGCGAGGGTCGCCGGTGACCTGCGACAGGACCCCCAGCTCCAGGATGTTGGTGCCGATCTCCGCGAGCGGCACCCTGGCGCCCGACACGGCTCCGGTGCGCAGGTTGACCCGTCGGTAGGGCATGCCGGTGGGCGACTTGGTGAAGGCGGGCAGCAGCCGGTCCGCCAGGTCCACGCACAGGGCCAGCAGCTGCCGGTCTTGGGTGGCGAGGTAGCCGGCGAGCAGTCCTCCCACCAGGCGGATGATCGCTTCGAAGACGTGGAAGTCGGTGTCCAGGTCGAAGTCCAGCCGGGCCCGGATCCACTGCACGCAGCGGTCGACCTCGTCGTCCAGGCCCATCACATAGTGCGTGTCGAGGGCTTCGACGATGGACAGGCCCACGGGGTGACGGCCGGAGAAGAACTCACGGTAACCGCCCGAGACGGGAAGCACCTCGTCATGCCCCCAGGCGTACGTGCGATAGCCGTTCCAGGCGTGCAGGAACTCGGCCCGGATCTCCTGGGCCTTCTCCGGGTCCGCGGGCCCGATCCGGGAGGCGGGCGGCGTCACCGGCTGCGCGCCGGAGACCTGTGCGGAGACGTTGCCGGTGTGCAACGGCGAACCCAGCGCGGCGACGGCGGCGGTCCCTCCGATGGCCGATACGGCGCGCAGCACACCACGACGTACGACGCCGTTGACACGAGGCAGGCCGGGGTGCGTCATGGTGCGAAGCCTTCCAGACCGTAGTGGATCAGACGGAACGGCCCATTATGTTGGCCCGCGCACATCGAGCCGCGGCAGCCACGCCGCTGCTCAGCCGCACAGGAGCCCGTGCGGCTACGCATGGCGGCACCCCCGCCCCACGGCCCGGCGGGCCAGGACCCGCTCGTCATGAAGGAACAGGGCGAGCCCCACGACCAGCAACGCGGACATCACCCAGACGGCGTGGGTGCCGAGGACCGCGGTGAGCCAGGCGCCGCCCACCGCTCCCAGGAGAAACCCGCAGATCACAGCGGCGAACCTGCGCGCCCGGCGCGCCGCCGCACTGTCCCGTTCCATGACGGCGAGATAGGCGCTCTGCATCACGGTCCGCAGGTTCCCCGTGGTCATCGTGGAGTTGTACGCCGTGTCGACCAGGGTGCGAAAGCTCGTGACCTGCACCGATGCGACAAACGCGATCAGCACGGTCACCAGGGTGTCCGGCGCGCGGCCCGGGATGAACCCGACGCCGACCAGCACGAGGATCTCCAGGACGAGGGCGCTGCGGGCGGGCCGGCGTACGACCGCCACCACGCGCGGCCGCCGCAGGGACTCGGCGGCGACAACGCCCACAAGGAAGGCGAGGACCGGTGGCACGTGCTGCAGGGCCTGCCACCACTGCCGCTTGGCGGCTTCGACGCCCAGCAGAACGATGTTGCCGGTCTGGGCGTTGGCGAACACCCCGTCCCGGCTGACGAACGTGTACGCGTCCAGCGACCCGCCCACCACCGCCAGCAGCACTCCCAGCCGCACGCTGAAGGAGGTGGGCAGAGCCTGCTCCATCGAGCCCGACTCCGGCTCCTCGGCCGTCGTCGGCGTGCGCGGCGGTGTCGGGTCGGGCATCTTCGCGTTCCTCACTGGCACGGGTGGATCCCTCAGCGACCCCTGCGGGGTCTTCCATGATCCTTCCGATGCCAGGTGCGGGCAATTTCGCCGCCGCTCGGCGCCTCACCGTGATTGCCCGGGCATGCCGTCGGCGCGCGGTACCGGGCGCCGGGGGCAGCCCTCGCGCCGCGGGAGGCCTCAGATGTCCGAGTCGATTCCCGTGATCACCGCCGGGCCCAGGGGTGCGCTGGTCTCGTCCAGTCCTGCGGCGCGCAGGGCGGAGTCGGCGAGGTGCCGGGCGTTCTCCTCCGCGTGGGGGCCGCTCTCCGCCTCGACGGTGAGGCGCATGGTGAAGGTGTTGTCCTCATTGACGCTCAGCACGTCCAGATCCTCTTCGTTCCCCAGCTGGGTCCGTCGCGGATCGGCCGGACGCAGTGCTCGCGCCAGCTCGGCTCGCCGACCGGCCGCTAGCGAGTCGGTGAAGGTGCCGGGCACGGTGATCACGTACGTGGTCATGTCGCTCCTTCGTCGAGGTGTCACCTCGGGTACCCCGGATCCCGGCCCAGGGCACCCCTCCCCGGCGTGCAGCGATCCGGTCCGTGGGGCGCCGCGGTGCCGCGGACGCCCCACAGGCCGCGCGGAGGGCAGGAGAGACGGATGATCGCGCCGCGACCGGCCGATCAGCTGTGGGAGACGGTCAGACCGTAGAAGCCGACCCGGGCCCCCTTGGTGGTGCTGTCCGAGGACGACTGGTTGTAGGAACCGGCCTTGAAGTACTGCTTGTACGGCTTGAAGGACGAAGGGATGGCGTAGTGGGTTGTGCTGCCGTTGACCGTCAGGTCGATGGTGTTCCCGCCCGAGACGCCGATGGTGTAGGTCCAGGTCTTGCCGATGGACACGTGTCCCACCGTGTGCGGGGTCTGACCGCCGGACGGGGAGTTCTCGGTGCCCAGCACGATGTCGCCGTTGGAGTGGTAATAGAGCTCGAGCAGCGGCTTGGTGGACGAGCCGCCGGTGCCCAGGTGGATCTGCCCCACGCACACGTTGGACGTCACGGACACCACGCGCAGGGTGGCGCTCATCCGGTGCGTGCCGCTGAGCGACCAGTTCGCGGCGCTGCCGTCGCGGTTCATCTCCCGCAGTTCGGAGCGGGCGTAGTTGGAGTTGGGCGTGGTGACGCCCTTCTCGGGCGCCCAGAAGGTCATCGCGCCGTCGCGGGTGTCGGTGTAGAAGTAGTCGTCCTGGTAACCGTTGGCTCCCTGGAGCCTGGACGAGGAGATCGTGGTCGGGGAGCCGGGGGAACCGACCGGCTCCTGGAGCTGCCATATCGACAGGTCGAAGTTCCCGCCGGGCGCAACCTTCGGGTCGGCGGCGTTCGCGCTGCCGGTGCCGAAGACGGCCAGCGTGCCGACGAGTCCCGCGACGACGGTCGTCGCGAGGAACTGGGAACGGGTCATGTGGGGGGCCTTCCGAGGAGGGGAGAGCGCAGCGGGCTCACTGCGCCGTCAGCTGGAAGCTCTGCGCGCCGGATCCGTCACAGGTTCGCTGGGTGAGCTGGATGCTGTTGCCCGCGGTGGTGGCGGCACTGAGGCACTTGCCGCTGTGGCGGGCGACGAAGTGGTAGCGCCCGCCCGTCTCCTGGACCGGCTGCCACTGCTGGTTCTGACCGCCGCCGTAGGACCACAGCTGCAGCGGGGCGTTGTCCGCCTGGGAGCGGTCGGTGACGTCGACGACCTGCTGGGGGTTGCCGCGGGCGGCGATACGGACGTATCCGCCGTCGGTGGACTGGAACTGGAACTGCTGCGCCCCGGTGTTGTTGCACGCGTACTGCTGGACGGCGGTGCCGTTCGCGGTGGCCGCGGCACGCGCGTCGGCGCAGGTGCCGTTCCCGGTGTTCCGCACCGTGTACCAGGCGGTCCCCGAGATCGGATCGGACGGCGGCTGGGTGTCACCCGCTCCGCCGAGCCACTTGAGCCCGTCGAGCACGAACCGGTTCTGTGTGGCGCTGGCGAAGGTGGACGACAGGGTGGTGTTGGTGTCGTAGTTCATCGCGTTGTGGCCGAAGTTGGCGTACAGCATCCGGTACTTGGTGTTCGTCCACAGGATCGGGTAATAGCCGCTGTACCAGGTCTGGTTGGGGTCGGTTCCGAGCGGGAAGCTGCTCGGGTCGACGGAGGCCAGGATCTTGATGTCCGGATTCTGGCGCAGGTCGTTGGACCAGCTGTACCACTCGCTCACCGAGGAGGTGAAGGTGGCCGGCAGGTTCACGGTCGACGGGTGGGTGCGGTCCTCGACGCGCAGGACGGCCGTCGTCGGGCCCCAGGTGTTGGACTTGAAGTTTCCGCTGCCGAGGAACTGGTTGTGGTACCAGGACCAGCTCGAGGCGTCGGTGGTGAAGGCCGAGACATGGAAGCCCATCCACGCCCCGCCGTTGCGCATGTACTGCTCGAAGCCGGCTCGCTGTGACGCGGTCTGCGGCAGGTCGTCGAGGAAGATCACCACCTGGTAACCGTTGACTCCGCCGTTGGCGAGGAGGTTCCAGTCGTTGCTGGCGGTGTACGTGAATCCGTTCGCTGCCGCCTGCCGGGGGAACCAGTCGTTCGCCTCGTGCACGAAACTGATGTGTGCGGCGTCCCACGTCCCGTTGTAAAGAGCCAGAACCTTGAACGGGGACGCTTGAGTCGTCGCCTGCGCGGGCGGAACTGACAGACCGAGAAGTGCTGTCAGCAGGACGACCAGTCTCAGCAGGACGCGAGTGACCGCAACCGGTCCGAGTGCGCTGTGAGGTGAGGTGGGGGGTGGCACGGCCATGGGGTTTCCAGCCTTTCTCGTACGGCTGATGGTGGGGGGAGCCGTGGAGCTGAGTTCAACAGGCTGAACTTTGAGCGCATTCATGGAGCGTTGGTGACCTGTGAACTTAAAGGTCTGAACCAGTCGCGTCAAGAGGTGAAGCGATGAAGCGCCCCGAGGCCGTAGACCTCCGCACTCCTTGAAGGAGGATGCCCGGCGGACGCACCCGTGGTGCCCGGAGCCGACGAGTCCGCGCGCTGCCGCGAACCAGCGGAACGCAAGGCTCCGAGGTGACGACGTCTCTCGATCCGGATGCCGACATCCACCCGCCCGGGTACGGGACTTCCCAGTGTTGAACACACACTGCTAAACAGGACAATGACTTTGCCACCCCCTCAAACTCCGACCCATGAGGACACAAGAGCGCCTGACGAGAGGAACCATGCGCCATGGCCACACAACGGGGGAACTCGTCTCCGGACGGTCAGCAAGAGGGCAGCACCGTACGGCTCCGTGTGATCCGGCTGATCGCCACGTTTCTGGCGGCGATTCCGTTCGCCGCCGTACTGAACATCTTCCAGGACTGGCTCGGCGACGGCATCAGTGCCTCCCAGACCGGCCTTCTCATCGGTGTGCTGGTCCTGCTCGCCTTCCTCGTCTACGCCACCATGGGCACGTCGTCCGACACGGCGCGTGAAGGACAGCTCACCCGGGCCGAGTTGCATCGCATGCGCGAGAGCATGGAGGAGTCGTTCGACGAGTTCCGGGACCGCACGGGCGCGTCGATCCGCTACTACCCGGCACGCCGTGGCACGGAGGCGAGGCACCTCGAACAGGCAAGGACCCTGTACCGCAAGGCAGGCGAGGTCGTCGAGAAGGCGCGTCAGGGCGATGAGATCCTGGCTGTGAACTCGTTCGTCGAGGTGTTCCAGCAGGGCTCCGACCCGGCGATCGAAGAGCTGCAGGAGGCGTATCTGCGCCGCATCGAGAACCGGCTCGGGCACGGCGCCGTCTACCACCGGCTCATCCAGCTCCCGTCCCTCGACGTCCTCGACGACCGATCACTGTTCCTCTCGGACTCCATAGAGCCCAGCTACCTGGAGCACTACCGGCGGATCGTCGGACTCACCGCCAACGCCCCCGGCCAGGAGGCGTCCCTGGACGCCGTGAAGGCCAAGTACCCCATCTCGTTCGTGGTGGTGAAGCGCAAGAACAACGGCAGTGTCGGCGGCACCATCATCTGGCAGGTCAACGAGCACATCCAGGTCGGCGTTCTGGCGGAGACGGGACACTTCCAGCTCACCGGGATCGCCATCGTGGAGGACACCAAGGGCGAGGTGACGGACCACTTCATCGACTGGTTCAAGGAGTTGCAGCGTGGTGGACACCGCTCCCTCACCACTGAGGACCTCCGTTCGCGCGAAGACCAGCTTCCCGCGGCATGAGGCCCGAGACAGCGACATGGCCGGACATGAGCGCCTCGTCCAGCGACTGTTCACCGTCATCGACGCGGAGCACTGGGACGCCCTCCCCCAGCTGTTCACCGAATCCGTCCGCTATGAGCGGCCCGGATACCCGCCGATCTGCGGCATCTCCTCCCTGACGGCCTTCTACCGGAACGAACGTGTGGTCGCGCACGGCAGACATGAGATCCATGGCTGCCTCAGCGGTGAGGACCAGGCGTGCTGCTGGGGGCAGTTCACCGGTCTCTCCCGATCGGGAGACAGCCTCGTGGAGAGGTTCGCGGACTGGTACTGGATCACCGACGGTCTCATCAGCGAACGGAGGACGTTCTTCTACCGCCCGGCCATCTGAGCGGTCCGACGTCGTGGCCCGGCGCGACGGCCTCGGCGAACCACTGAGGTGCGGTGGGCGGGCGTCGGCAAGGACGGTCTGCTCGAAGACGGCTCGCGGGCCGGCGTGTGCCAGGGAGAACCTCCGGACGTTGCCGCTGCGCCGTTCGCCGCCCCGGTTATGCTGCCTCGTCCCGAATCAAACCAGGGAGGTCACCCACCATGAGCAGCGCCGCGTCGTCCTTTCCCGAGAGGATCGAACTCTCGGGAGAGGGTCTCGTCCTCCGCGACTGGGCGGAGGGGGACCTGGCCGCGATGCCGGAGCTGTTCGACCACCCCGACGTCGCCTACTGGACACCGATCGTCTCGCCCTTCGACGAAGCGGCCGGCCGCGCACGGCTGGACCGGGACCGGCAGCTGCGGGCAGAGGGCACGGCCATCCTGCTCGCCATCACCGTCGACGGTGGCGCACCCCTCGGTGAGGTGATGCTCCGGCGCGCGCCCGAGGGTACGGAGCTCGGCTATGCGGTCGGCCCCGCCCACCGTGGCCAGGGGCTGGCGGTGCGCGCGGTGCGGGTGATGGCCGCGTACGCCTTCGACGAGCTGGAGGCGGAGCAGGTGATCCTGGAGCTGGAGGCGGAGAACTCGGCCAGCGTCGCCGTGGCCGTCAAGGCGGGCTTCACACTGCTCGACGTGCCGCTGATCAGGGGGGAGGAGAAGGGACGACCCTTCGCCCTGCAGACATGGGGTCTGGATCGCCCCTGACCTTCGCCCTTCCGGTGGCGGAGCGGCCGCCTCAGGATCGGCGGGAGGGCGAGCGGGCGGTACATCAAGGGGGAGCACTGGGCGGCCTCCACGCCTGGGTGCTGTCCCCGCCGCACGGGGCCCCACTGGCCTCGCGGTCGTGGCGGTGGTGCCGGCCGCGGCCGCGTTCCTGACCCTACGGACCGGACCGCTGATGCCGAACCTGTGGCTGACCAGCAGGATCGTCTCCCGCCCACCATGGCCAGGGGCCGGCGGTGCGCGCGGTGCGGTCACGACGGCTGCCGGGACTGACCACGGAACGACTGCGGCTACAGGACCGGCTGCTCCCCCGGCTGCTGACCGGCTACGCAGACGTCGAAGCGACCGATCCGGCGGCCCTCGACTCACTACGGACACGATCACGCCAGGTCAGGGAGCACCTCGGGGCCGCGGCCTAGCAGTCACAGGCCGAACCGGCCGGGCACCGGGGCCCTCGGTCCACCGCGCAGACGGACCAGATCACCACCGAGGTGTCCGGGTCACCGGGTATGCCACGCTCCCCCGTGAACACCTGCCGCGTACTGCGCAGGACACGGTGCCGGAGCTGACCGAGCCGGCCGATCCGCTGCACGAACACCTCACCGCCCTGCCTCGCACCGCCGGAGCCCGGGCGGTGGCCCCGGAAGCGCTGCGCTCGGTGTTCGACTCCTGCACCGCCCGCCCCGGTCCGTCGACGGCGTACATCGGCACCGGCGCGCCGGCCACGGCGTCCGACGGCTCCGGCAGCACCTCGACCAGCCGCGCCGTCGCCCTGAACTCCGCAACCGTCGACGCCCTCGAGACGCTCACCGCCACGGCCGCCACGCGGCGGCCCCACACCCGGCGAGGCACCCGTGGAGATGATCAGGAAGGTGCCCGTGCCGACCTGACAACGAGCCGGGCGGAGACGCGCGACGGTGAACCCGCCGGGCGCGGCGCTTTCGGGTGTCGGCTCGCTCACCAGGGCACGGGCGTTCCGTCCCAGGAGAAGAAGCCACCGGTGGGGCCGTCGTCCGGCAGCAGGGCCAGGCGCACGGCGCCCTGGGCGGCCTCGGCCGGGTCGCCCCCGGCAGCGGCGGCCCGGGGGTTGAGGTCGGTGGCCCGCAGGCCCGGAGCGAGCGCGTTGACCTTGAAGCCGTCCCCGGCCAGCGTCTGGGCGTAGAGGACGGTCAGGGCGTTGAGGGCGGCCTTGGACGACCGGTAAGCGGCGGCGCCACCGCTGCCGGGCGTGAACTGGGGGTTGGGGTTCGTACTCCAGGTCAGCGATGCGGTGCCACTGGAGATGTTCACGATGCGCGGGTGCGGGGAGCGGCGCAGGGCCGGCAGGAAGGCGTTGGTCACCGCCACCACCCCGAATACGTTGGTCTCGTACGTACGCCGGAACTCCTCGACGTCGGTTTCCGCAGGTGGGGCGAGCGACGGCGAGACTCCTGCGTTGTTGACCAGGATGTCCAGGCGCTCCACCTGCGCCGCGGCCCTCATGATGCCGTCGGGGTCCCGTACGTCGAGGACCAGCGGGACGGCGCCGGCGCCGATCTCCTCGACGGCCCGCTGCCCGCGCCCGGTGTCGCGGGAGCCCACGTACACGGTGAGGCCTTCGGCCGCGAGCAGCCGGGCGATCTGCTTGCCGATGCCCTTGTTGGCACCTGTGACCAGTGCTGTGCGATCGTTCATGACGACTACGGTCCCCTGGCTCCGGCCGCCCTGCCAGGGACAGCCTGTACCAGGCAGTGGGAGGAGATGGCATGGCGCGTCAGGAGCTGGCCCGCTTCCTTCGGGATCGCCGGGCGGGACTGCGACCGCAGCAGTTCGGCCTCCGGGTGACCGGCGCCGATCGCCGTACACCGGGTCTGCGCCGCGAGGAGGTGGCGGAGCTCGCCCATATGTCGGTCGACTACTACACGCGGCTCGAGCAGGCCCGCGGACCTCGGCCTTCGGCCCGGATCCTGGACGCGCTCGCCCAGGCGCTGCGGCTGACACCGGCCGAGCGCAGCCACCTGTTTCGTCTGGCGGGATCAAGCGTGCCGCCCGGCCCCCGCGCCGTACGTGGTGTGCGCCCGCACGTGGTGCGGATGCTGGAGCGACTGCCGGAGACCGGTGCCATCGTCACCGACGCGGCGTACGGCGTCGTCGCCTGGAATCCCCTCGCCGAGGCACTGCTCGGCGGTGACTTCGGAGGCGGGACGACAAACCTGGCCCGGCGCCGCTTCCTGGGCCAGGGGCGGATGCACGAGAGCTCCAGCGCCGAGGAGTTCGGGCACATCGTGGTGGCGCGGCTGCGACGGGCCGCCGACCGCTACCCGCATGACACGCAGTTGACCGCCCTGCTCGCCGAACTCCGTGCCGGAAGCGAGGAGTTCAGAGCGATCTGGGAGACGCGTCCGGTCCACGCTCCCGGGCACCGCACCAAGACGCTCGACCACCCGAAGGCCGGCATCCTTCGGGTGAACTGCGACGTCCTGCTCGTACCCGAGGATGATCAGGAGGTCGTCCTGATCACGGCCGACGCCGGATCTCCTGCCGCGCGGACCCTGCAGGGTCTGGCCAGGCAGGCGGCCTGAAACTGCGCGGAGGCCGGACCTCCCGGTCTCCGCTGCCGTCGCCCGTCCGGGCGCGACGGGCAGGCGACTGCTCCCTCGCAGCCGAGTTGACGGTCGCGGAAGGCAAGCGGATCAAGCCGCGTCGGGGAGAGGCACCCCCCGGATCCACTCGTTGCGGCGGATGGGACCCTCGGTCCCCGGGCACGTCGTGTCCGAAGGTCGCTCGGCAGGAGCGGCCCGGTCGTTGATGCGGCTGAGGCCCGGTCCAGCGAGCCAGATGGATGCACATCGCGGCTTGCTCCGGCCCGGCCCGGGGACACCGAGGGAAAGCGTGCAACCCCGCAGGGCCGGCCGCATCGGAAGTGCTGCCGCTTCGGCTCGGCGCGCCTAGCATGAGAAAAAGGTCCGTGCGTCGAGGCGAGACAGACATGGCGGAACCGGAGATCGACTACAAGGCGGTGTTCCAGGCGCTGCCGGGGGCGGTGGCTCTCCTGACCCCGCAGTTGATCTATGCGGACGTCAACGAGGAATGGCTGCGGATACTCGGCCGCGCTCGTGAGCAGGAAATCGGCCACTATCTGCCCGACGATTTCGCCTCCAGCCCGAACAGCTCCGGCGCGGCGGTGGTACGCAACCTCCAGGCGTCGCTGCGCCGGGTCGCCGACACAGGTGAGTGCGACGCCATGGAGGTGCAGCGTTTCGAACCGGAGGGACCTTACCGACCCGCGGTGAGGGACGACGACCAGCCGGAGGCTCACAGCCGGCCGGCCACCGTGGACGCCCGCTACTGGAGCATGACCAACATTCCCGTCTTCGATTCGAACGGGCAGCTGGTGCTCCTGCTGCACCGGGCCGAGGAGGTCACGGAGTTGATCCAGGCCCGCGCGGTCGCTCTGAGCTTGCAGGAGGCCATGCTGCCCACTCATCGTCCGACAGGGCGTCATCCGGTGGCCGTGCGCTACCGGCCCGCAGGCAGCGCACTGGACGTGGGCGGTGACTGGTACGACTTGGTCGACCTGCCCGGCGACCGCCTGGGGATCGCGGTGGGCGACGTCGTCGGGCACGGTCTGTCCGCCGCCGGTGTCATGGGGCAACTGCGCAGCGCACTGAGCGCCGCCTCCCGCGTAGCCTCCGGTCCCGCCCGGGCCTTGGAGGTACTCGACCGGTACGCGCGCTCCGTCACCGGCGCCGAGAACGCCACCGCGGCCAACACGTTCGTCGACTGGAACGCCCACGCCATCGCCTACAGCAGTGCCGGCCACCTGCCGCCGGCCCTCCTGCACGGCGACGGGGCCGTGGAATTCCTGGACCAGGCCACCCACCCTCCGCTCGGTGCCCGTCTGGAAGACGATGCCTGGCCGCAGTCCACCATCGGCTTCACCGAGGACGCGTTCCTCGTGCTGTACACCGACGGCTTGGTCGAGCGCCGGCGCGAGGACATCGACACCGGCATCGCCCGGCTCGCCGACTGCCTGACCCAGCATGAGCGAGCCGCCGACGCCGAGGCTCTCGCCGACGCCCTGCTGGCCGATCTGCTCCCGCCCGAAGGCGTGACCGACGACACCGCCCTCGTCATCGTGCGACTGTGAACAGGCCCGCGGCGTCCGCGACGATACGATCTCGCCGACCCGTCGGACGGGGCGTGGCATGTGCGAACCTCGGTTCTCCGGCGTCGCCTCACGAACCCGCCGCAGAGAACCGAGCCGCATGACCCGCGACTCCCCGGGGCCGCCTGGACCACACGGATGGGGTCTGCTGCGGCGCAGGAGTTGCACGGCGAACAACCGCGCCTCCCCCACCGGCGCGCTTCCTGACAGTTCGCCCCTGCCATGCCTTCTCACTCGAAGACGATGACCTGACGACCGACGACGTCGCCGCGGCCCAGCGCTTCCAGATTTTCGTTGATGTCCTCGAGCCGGACTTTGGTGACGTTGTGTTTGACGAGTCCGGCTTCGGCGAGCGAGAGCACCTCGACGAGGTCCAGGTGGTTGCCCCAGAAGGACCCGAGGTAGGACAGCTCCGTACCCACGAAGGGGAACTGCCGGTGCTCGACGCGGTGGCTCATGAGGCCGACCGACGCCAGTGCCCCCTCGGGACCCAGCAGATCGAACCCCATGGACACGGATGCCTCGCTGCCGACGCAGTCCAGAATGGCGTCGACCGTGCGCCGTCCGGTGAGGCGCTCCAGTTCGTCCTGGATGGCCTCGATGGACTTGTCCCTGACGTTGATCCCGTGGTCCGCGCCGTTCTCCTTCGCGACGTCCAGTTTGCTGTCCGTGCGCGCGAACGCCACCACCGCCGCGCCACCTCCGAGCAGCTTCGCGTACTGGATCCCATAGCTTCCCAGGCCGCCGATGCCCGTGACTGCCACGGTGCGGTCGGCTCCGAGCTTGCCTGCGTCCCGCAGCTTCCTCATGCCTCGGTACGGGGTCATGCCGGCGTCTGTCATCGGGGCGAGGAGCTCGGGTGTCTTCGCCGCCTCCTCGGAGACCCGGATCGCATGACGGTGCTCCACGGCCATGTACTCGGCGAAACCTCCTGGAGGGCCGAAGCCCACCCACCTGCCGTCGCCGCTGCACAGTTGCTCGTTGCCTTCGCGGCACTGCCGGCACGTCCCGTCTCCCCAGCTGGGATTGACGACGACCATGTCACCCTCTGAGTAGCCCACTGTCGACGGTACGGCGCTGCCCAGGTCCGCCACTCGGCCAGTGACCTCATGACCCGGGATATAGGGAAGATCCACCGGGAACGGTCCCTTGAAGTAGCCGTCGAGAAGCTGGTAGTCGCTGCGGCACAGGCCCACCGCGGCAACCTTCAGGAGAATCTCGTCCGGCCCGATCCCAGGCACCGGGACCTCCTCGATCCGAAGGGGTTCCTGGTACCCGTGCATCCGGGCTGCTCGCATCTGCATCATGTGTGCCTCGCTTTCGCCGGCAAGCGGAAATGCGGCCGGGGCCGTGCAGCGTGGGCAGGACTCGGGTTCGGTGTCGGTCACCGCGTTCGCCGCTTCGGATATGACCATGTTCGCGTGACCGCGCCGGCAGCGCATCCGGTGGTGTGCCGGTGATCGGCAGCGGCTTTGTGGCCACCCGGCGGGTGGTCGCGGTTGGACCCCGGGCTTGTGAACCGCCGTGAACGGTAGGGCTGCCGCCGCCGGGGCGCAGTACTCCGGCGGCCGGGTGAGAGTGAGGCAGCTGCCGGTGGGGGATGCGCGGTTGTTTGCCGTGCAACTCGCTCGCCGCAGCAGAGCCGACCACCAAGCACGCGCTCGCGCCTGCCACTACCAGCGTCAAGCCACCCAACCGTCGTGGTGACACTGCGAACAGCCGACGCCTTGTTCTACCTGCGGGTCTTCCGACGAACTTCCGCCTTCGTTCACACCTTCAGGTGAGCCTGCCTGGTCGATAACGTGTGGTCGTGACGGAGCATTCGTATGATGCGGCTGACATCAAGGTGCTGGAGTTCGATGCCGGCGTGCGTAAACGGCCTGGCATGTACTTCGGGGTGGGGCCCGGAAATCCGAAACTGCCGGCCAACGTGCTGTGCGCGGTGGCGCGGCACGTGCTTCATCCCGCGACAAGAGTTGCCGGGGAGCACAGCTTGCGTGGTCTCGTCGAGATCACCGGCGACAGCAGCTTCACGATGTCCATGGACCAGCCGCATGCCTGGGACGTCTCCCGTGCTCCCGCCCTCGGTTACTTCGGCTCCCTTCTGGGAATTGACTGGTGGCTGTTGGCAGCTGCTGCCGCGCTGTCCGGTCGGGTGACTGTCGAGATGTGGTGCGGGGGGCGCGGGATGCGCCAGGTACTCACCGGCATCCGGCCTCTCACCGCTCCCCGAGAGTTTCATCCGTCAGAAGGCAGCGGCACGAGGGTGAGCTTCGCCTTCGACCCGGAATATGTCGGGCCGCACTTCGTCCTTCCCACGCATCTTGAGGACCTCGACCTGCACGGTCCGGACTGTTCGGAGCCGGCCCGCCCGGGTCATGTTCTGATCAGGGACGTCCGCCACGGGCAGGTAGCGCAGGAAGTCTTGCACCGCTGACTGCACCTCGAACGCCTCCGGCCAACGAACGGGATCTACGCTGTGATCCGCGGCCACCGCACGATCTTCAGTCTTCACACACCGATGATCAGCGGTGGCGGTACCTGTCGGCGAACCTGGAGCAGCCAATGACCTCGACCGGCCCCATCACCCGCGACCTGCTCCAAACCTTCGAGGACGTACGTTCCAGAACCTTCGCCCGCCTTCACGGGCTCACCGACGCCGAATACCTGTGGGAGCCCGTCCCCTTCTGCATGACGCTCAGGCCGGCTGCGGACGGGATGTTCCGTGCCGACCCCCGGCCCGCGGGTGAGGTCCGTCCGGCACCGTTCACGACGATCGGATGGCGTATCTGGCACATCGGGGCGGACTGCCTACGCGGCTATGGCCGCTTCTTCGGTGACGGTCCCCAGGGTGGTGACCGGCACCTGTGGCCAGGCACGGCGAGTGAAGGCGTCCAGGAGCTGGCCGACGACTGGTCCCGATTCCGCAACCACGTCGAATCCCTCGGCGATGACCGTCTCCTTCAGCCCATGGGCCCCATCGCCGGTGACTACAGTCACGAGAGCTACCTGTTGCTGGCCCTCCACGCGTTGGACGAAGCCGCTCACCACGGTGCCGAACTTGGTGTCCTTCGTGATCTGTACCTTCATGGCTTCGACATGAAGCAAGGGGCGAACCACGACGAAGTCAGCCCGGCGCCTCGATCGCCGTCAGGCGCCTGACGAGTAACCAGCGCGGCCCGATCACGGTCTACAGCTGGCGTACCAGTGCGTGTATCGAAAAGGGATCTCGGCCGTGAGATGACCTTGGTTCGTGGCGCGTGGAGACCTGACGGATCAGCAAGGGGCCGTGCTGGACACGCTGTTGCCGAGGGGCAAGAAATCCGGCCGACCACCGATACGGACCCGACGGCAGCTGATCGACGGCATACGCTTCCCGGTCCGTACCGGCATCCCGTGGCGGGACATGCCCGCCGAGTACGGGCCGTGGGGCCGGGCGTACAACCTGTTCCGCCGCTGGCAGCGCAACGGCACCTGGCAGCGCCTCTGCACCGAATCCCAGGCTCGGGCCGATGCGAAGGACCTGATCACCTGGGACCTCAACATCGACTCCACCGTCCGCCGGGCCCACCAGCACGCCGCCGGAGCGCGGGAAAGGGGGATCTGCAGAAGGAGCTGCCCGGCGGTGTCGCCACCGAGCCCGACCATCACGGCCTCGGGCGCTCGCGCGGGGGCCTGACCACAAAGCTGCACCTCGCCGTCGAGCAGGGGCAGAAGCCCAAGTCCATCGTGATCACCGCCGGGCAGCGCCGGGACTCCCCGCAGTTCGAGGTCGTCCTGGGCCGCATCAGGGTGCCCCGGCTGGGGTTCGGTAGACCGCACACCCGGCCGAGGCGGGTGCGCGCCGACAAGGCGTACGTCTCCCGCAAGAACCGCGCCCACCTGCGCAGACGTGGCATTCGCTGCACCATCCCGGACAAGTCCGATGAGGCCCGCAACCGAAGGAAACACCGCTCCCGCGGCGGGCGTCCGCCGAAGTTCGACCAGGAGGACCACAAGGCTCGGCACGCGGTCGAGTGCGGCATCAATCGCCTCAAAAGGCACCGTGCGGTGGCCACGAGGTACGACAGGCTCGCGGTCTGCCACGAGGCGACCGTCCGCGTAGCGGCTCTCAACGAGTGGCTGTGACCAGCACGTTCGAGACGCCCCTAGGGTCGCATTCCGAACAGGAAGCGGGTCACCCGCGTGCGGCGGACCAGCAGCTCGTACGCGGTGAGGGTGAGGATGAGGGCGATCACCACGAGCACGGCGTACTCAACTGGGATCGGCGCGGACCAGCCGATCACGAAGTAGGCGACGGCGACCACGATCGGCTGGTGCAGGACGTACAGCGGCAGCACGGCTGCGGAGAGATAGCCATAGAGGCGCCGACGCGTCGTCGGCGTCGGGTCCGGCGCCGCACGCGGTCGCTTCAGCCGCCGACGGTCGAGGAGGCCTGGGATGGCGACCACCAGGCACCATCCTGCCGCACCGAACAGCGCCCGTGAGGCGGTGGCCAGGGCGGTCGTCTCCGTGAAGGGCTCGTCGGCCAGGGCAAAGCCGGGGCCGGCTGCCGCGAACAACAGGGCGCCGAGCCAGGCTGCGGTCCCGGCTTCGCGCCGCATCGCGGTGCGGAAGCGGTCGTCGGTGGCGAGCACGAAGCCGGCAACGAAGAACAGCAGGTACGACCAGCGGTGCCAGCCCGCGTAGTCCTCCTCCATCCCTGCGAAGGCACAGATCGCCGCGAAGGCGAGGGCCGGCAGGAACACGACGCCCCGCCGGTGCAGGGTCGCCTCCGCCACCCGGCCGCCGATGCGGCGGACACGCTCGCGCGGCAACCACCGGTGGAACGGCACCAGCATGAGGGAGAACGTCAGGAGGAGCACCACGAACCAAAGATGGCCGGTCTCGAAGTGCTCGCCCTGGACGAGGAAGGGGAATTCTTCGGGTGCCAGGTGCACGTCGTAGAAGCGGGGCAGGAAGCCGAGGTACGACTCGTGGTAGTCGGCATCGGCCGAGCGCAGCCGCAGCCACTGCGGCAGCGGGTTCAGCGTGAGGGTCGCGAAGACCAGCGGAACGCCGAGCCGCAGCAGCCGCTCGCCGGCGAAGCCGCCCGCGCCGCGGCGCTGAAGCGAGTGCCAGGCACCGAGGCCGGAGATGAGGAACAGCAGCGGCATGGCCCAGACGACCCCGAACCCGGCGATGATCACGATGGCTTCGGTGGTCTCGGCGTTCTTGACGTAGAAGTCGTCATCGGCAGCGAATACGAGCGCCGAATGGAAGAAGACCAGCCCGATCACGACCAGCATCCGGATCGCGTCCAGCTCCGGCCGCCGCTCCGGTAACGGTGCCTGCGCCGGTTCTGTGTGCGTCGCCATGTCTGTGCCCCCCGTCGCCTGTACAACACCAGTGTTGGAAAAGCGGCCGCCGGGCGCCACCCCCGCAACGGAATCCGCTCACATCGAAGATCAACTTTCGATACACGCCCTGGGCCCCGGCTCCGACGTCGAGAAAGCCGTCTATGCCTCGAGTTCGTATTCGTAAGATGTCCTGCCGCGCTTGTGGCGGTTGATGAGCAGCAGGGTGAAGCAGACGACGGAGCAGGCCAGCCCTGCGTACAGCAGGGGCGGCGCCCAGAACCACACCACTTCGGTGCTGTAACCGCTGGTCCAGTGACAGGTGACGGACGGAGGGAAGCTGTCCACGTCCACCGACGTCAGGTCGTACTTCCGGGCGACGTCCATGTACACACCGCCGCCGGTCTTGTCCCCGCATATGTCGAGCGGGTTCGTGAAGGCGAGCCCGTAGACGGTTCCGGCCCCGTAGGCGGCGAGCGCTGCCGCGATCCCGATCACAGCCCAGCGGGCCGGCCGGGAGGGCTTCCTCCAGGTCACCCACTACGCGTAGGGAACTGCCCCGACGACGTAGAGAAGGAGCGTGATCGCGATCGGGCCGAACATTGCGAACATAGACACCATGCGCCCTGCCGTAACGTCCAGGGGAGGAAATTCTGTCGGTCACGCGCTTCGTCCCGTCACGCGCATGATGACCGACCGCTCCTCTCGGCGTCGCCGCTGAGGGCGAGTTGTTCGCCGGGATCCAGTGACCGAATACGCGGTATCGGGGACCCTAGCAGCCAGAGCACCGACAGCGCTCCTCCAACGGCGGCCGTGACCAGCGTTGCCCTCAGCCCGAAGAAGGTGGCGAGTACGCCTCCGGCTACGGCACCGACGGGACGTATGCCGTAGTTGACGGTGCTGTACGCACCCGCCACACGGCTCCGCATGCCGTCCGGGGTCACCGCGGTCTGCAGGGAGTTGAGGTTGACGTCGAACAGCATGACGCCGAACCCCACAAGAAACTCGGCCCCGGCCAGCCTCCCCGCCGTTGCCCAGGGAGGACCGTCAGCAGCGGCAACGATGGCGATGGGGGCGGGGAACAGGACCGCGCCGACGGCGATGCTCCGTCCCACGCCGACCCTGCGCGAGATCCTCGGGGCGGTCACCGCGCCCAGCAGCGCCCCGATGGACCCGACGCCCAATGCCAGCCCGATGGTCCCCGCGGACAGCTCCAGCACCCGGTCGGCGAACAGCACGATGAGACCGGTGCCCGTGAGGAAGGTGAAGAAGTTGACGGTCGTCGCACAGCCAAGGCTTGCCCGGAGTATCGGGTGGCGGACCACGAAGACCAGCCCGTCCCGGGCGCGGTGCAGCAGTGAGTCCGCCGTCGGCCCGCGGGTGCCATGGACCGGTTCGTCGACCTGTACCGTGCCGATCAGCACCGCGGAGGCCAGGAAGGACAGTGCGTCCGCGATCACGGCGAGCGGCGCGGTGAAGGCCTGTACGAGGGCACCGCCGAGCGCGGGTCCTCCGACGAAGGAGGCCGAACGGCCTGCGCTGAGCTTGCTGTTGGCGTCGACATACGAAGACGGCGGCACCAGGTGGGCGAAGAAGGGCGGATAGGCGGTGTTGAACACCACCCCGGCGAGGCCCGCCAGCACCGCCACCACATACAACTGACCGAGTGTCACCGCGTCCAGGAGGTACGCGACCGGCAGCGTGAGCAGCACGCACGCCCGCATCAGATCGGCGAGAATCAGCAGGCGTCGCTTGTGGGCCCGCTGGTCGACCCAGGCGCCCAGCACGATGGCAAGAAGATTCGGGGCCCAGACCAGCGCGGTCAGCCAGGCGACCTGGCCGGCGGAGGCGTTGAGCGCCGTCACGGCGATCAGAGGCAGCGCGAGCTCGGTGATCCGGTCGCCGAACTGCGAAACCGTCTGTCCGGCCCAGAAGCGCATGAACCGCCGGTCCGCCCACAGTGATGCCGTGGACGCCGTGTCCGATGTGGAGGTCACTGTGTGTCGCTCCTCCGCCCCTCCGCTGCACCCTCGGGCAGGACATAGCGCAGCAGCCGCACATCACGGCTGCCGTCCGGCCGCTGCGCCGGGTCACGCACGACATACGGGGCGAGCACGGCTTCCATCGCGTCCTCGATGGCCGCGAGTTCCTCGGCGGTCACGACCACGCGGGTGTTGGCCAGGCCCGCGATTCTGCGCCACCGCGGCTCGAGTTCCGGCTCGGTTTCGGACAGCCACCGGTGTGGCAGGTCGGCGGCACCGGCGAACATCTGCCGGGAGAGCGCGTGGGCGGCCGACTGCCCCTCTTCGCCTTCGGGCACTTCGACCCGGAAGCCCCGCGCGACGGCCTCCCACCTCCGCTCCCGCCGGTCCCCGCCCGCCGCGGCGTCGCGGACCAGTCCGAAGCCCGCGAGATGGCGCAGATGCCAACTGGTCACGGACGGGGTGGCACCTACATGCGGGGACAACTGCGTGGCCGTCGCGGGCCCGTACCGCTGCAGACGTTCGAGGAGCGCAAGCCGCACAGGATGTGCCAGCGCCCGCATGGCCTTCGGATCGGTGATCTCTATGTCGCCCAGACGATTTCCCTGCACCATGATGTGAGAGTGTTCTCTCACAATATCGAGGAGTCAACTCCTGTACAGCAGACGACCTCCGCGACGCCCTCGGAACTTGTGCCGGAGCCGGGCAGTTGCTGCGCCGATCCTCCCCAGGACACCAACAGGACACCAACAGGGCACCGTTGCGGCACCTCTGAGGGCATCTCGACGCCTCGCCGTCCCCTCTTCGGCGGAACCGTCTGTTCCCGTTGCATACCGGGATGCGTCTGTCACCCGGCGTTCATCCTTTGACGGGGGGAACGTTGGGTTCCGAGAGCACGCTCCCCGGCGTGAGACGTATCGCAGGAATCGTCCTCGCGGTACTGCTGATCGGCGGTGTGGTGGCAGCCGTCGTAGCAGGCCGTGAAGGTAAGGACACGGGCACGGCAACGAAGACCGTGCGAGGAGTGATCGGTTCGGAGAAGGCCGACTTCTTCGCCGATCCCGCCGTGGTGAAAGCCCTCGCCGCCAAGGGCTACACCGTCAAGACGGAGACCTCCGGCTCCTGGGCCATGGAGGATCTCGAACTGGAGGGGTACGACTTCGCCTTCCCCTCCAGCCAGGCGCCGGCCGACGCACTGGCCGACAAGTACCACGCACGGCAGCCCCTGCCGCGGCCCTTCTACTCACCGCTGGTCGTCGTGGCGCACCGCAGCTCCGCCCAGGTGCTCGCCGCGAACGGGCTCGCGACCCTGGACCACGACCGCGGCACCCTTCACATGGCCGCCTACCTCGACGCCGCGCGCCACGACCGTACCTGGCAGCAGCTCAAGGGGGCCCGCGCACATGCGGAGTTGACGGGGACCCTTTACATCGCCACCACGGATCCGGAGACCTCCAACTCCGGTGCCCTGTATCTCGCCGCAGCGAGCTACGTGGCCGGTGGCGGTCGCGTGGCGGCCGGCAGGGCCGACATCGACCGCACGGCGCCCCTCATGCACAAGCTGATCAGTGTCCAAGGAGCTCAACAGCCCAGCTCGGACGCGGCGTTCCGCGACTTCGTCAGTGGCGTCGGCAATCCGCTCGTCCTCGTGTACGAGTCCCAGGTGGCCGCCCTGCTGCACGAAGGCCGGGGCGTGGACGACCTCACCGTCCTCTACCCGGACACGACGGCCAACAGCGACCACACGGTCGTACCGCTCACGCAGGCCGGCCGCGACCTCGGTGAACTGCTCAGCACCGACCCCGCGTTGCGCAAGCTCGCCGTGCGGCACGGGTTCCGGCCGCAGGGTGACAGTGCCGAATTCACGGCGGCCACGGCCCCGTACGCCTCGTACCTCAATCAGAAACTGACCGGTATCCGGCAGGTGCCCGTGCCCACCTCCGCGGTGTTGCACGAGATGGCGCGCCGGGCCCGGGACTAGGGGGGAAACACACATGACGAACACCGACAACGAGGCACTGACCCTCACCCCGCCCGAGCCGGTGGCGCCCGTGCCCCGGGAGAAGGCCGCCGGGCTCGTGCCGCTGGACGACTCCGTCCGCGACGACATGGCCAGGAAGGCCGCCGGCTACGTCGAAGGGCTCGCCCTGCTCGACGCCCGCTCCCCCGAATTCGCGGGGAAGATCGGGGAGATCACGGCACTGGGCGCAAGCGACATGCGTGCCGCCTCGGCGCAGTCCAACCGCATGCTGGAGCGCACGGTACGCAGCCTGCCCGGCAAGGGCGAGGACGCCCAGTCCCGGGTGGGCGGCTCGCTCGTCGAACTGCGGCGCGTGGTGGAGGACCTGGACCCGCGCGACATGCCGGCGAGCAAGGGGCGTAAGTTGCTCTCCCGACTCCCCGGCGGCAACAAGCTGCGCGACCATGTCGCCAAGTATGCTTCCGCGCAAGGGACCTTGAACAAGATCGTGGGATCCCTGCGCGGTGGTCAGGACGAGCTGCGCCGCGACAACGCCGCACTGCAGACCGAGCGGGTCCGCCTGTGGGAGACCATGGGCAAGCTCCAGGAGTACGTCGTTCTCACCGAAGCCCTGGACACGGCGGTCGAGCAGCACATCTCCGGCGTCGAGGCGAGCGACCCGGCCCAGGCCGACACACTCCGCGCGGACGTGCTCTTCCCCGTCCGGCAGAAGCACCAGGACCTGCTGACCCAGCTCGCGGTGTGCGCGCAGGGATACCTCGCGATGGACGTCGTGCGGCGCAACAACGACGAGCTGATCAAGGGCGTGGACCGGGCGGCCACCACCACCGTCTCGGCCCTGCGCATCTCCGTGATGCTGGCCTCGGCCCTCGACAACCAGCGCAAGGTCGTCGACCAGGTCAATGCCCTGCGCGGCACCACCGAGGATCTGATCCGAGGCAATGCCGAGATGCTCGCCACGCAGAGCGGTGAGATCCAGCGCATCGCTGCCGACCCGGCCGTCGGCGCGGAGACCCTCCGCTCGGCCTTCCAGCAGATCTATCGCACCCTGGATGCCATCGACACATACAAGGCCCAGGCGACCGAGACGATGGCTGTCACCGTGGAGTCGCTGACGTCGGAACTGCAACAGGCCAGTGCGTACCTGCAGCGGAGCCGGTCGCAGGGTGCGCTGGAGGGAGGCCTCGCGTGAGACGACGCCTCTCCCTGATCGCCGGCCTCGTCCTCCTGCTGACGGCCTGCACCACACAGCACCAGCCGTCCGAGGACGACCGGTCGCAGCCCCGGCCCGGCACACTCCGCGTTCTCGCGTCCAGTGAACTGAGCGACATGGCCCCGGTCCTCGACCAGGTCCGCAAGAGCACCGGAATCACCGTCCGCCCCACCTACATCGGCACCCTCGACGCCGTGGACCTGCTTGCCAAGGGCAAGGCGGACGGCGCATACGACGCCCTCTGGCTGTCCTCGAACGACTATCTCCGTCTGCGCCCCGACGCCGCCAGGAAGGTCGTCTCCGAGACACCGGTCATGTCCAGCCCCGTGGCGATCGGTGTCCGTGCCCGGACCGTGCGCTCCCTCCACTGGAAGCCCGACCAGGTCACGTGGTCGCAGATCGAGAAGGCTGTGCAGGACGGCAGCCTGACGTACGGCATGACCGATCCCGCCCGCTCCAACTCGGGCTTCTCGACACTGATCTCCGTGGCGTCCGGTCTGTCCGGCGCCCAGTCCGCCCTCACCGACGCGGACGTCGAGAAGGCCACCCCGAAGCTGAAGGAGTTCTTCAAGGGACAGAAGCTGACGTCGGGGTCGTCCGGCTGGCTGGCCTCCGCCTATGCCCACCGCGGCAACGTCGACGCCCTGCTCAACTACGAGTCCGTCCTCAAGGGCATCCCGGGCCTGACCGTGATCCGCCCCCGCGACGGCGTCGTCACCGCCGACTATCCGCTCTCCTCCCTGGCGTCGTCCGATCCCGACACACGCGACGAGGTCCGCCGGCTCGCCGAGGCACTGCGCACCCCGTCCGTACAGCGGCTGATCACCGAGCGCACCCACCGCCGGCCGGTGGTCGCCTCTGTGGCGCCGGGCCCGGGTCTCGACACGAGCCGGCGTCGCGAACTCCCCTTCCCGGGCACCCGCTCCGTCGCCGATCGCCTCCTCGACTCGTACGAGAACAAGCTGCGCCGACCCTCCCGCACGGTGTACGTGCTGGACACCTCCGGTTCGATGCAGGGCAAGCGCCTCGAGCGACTCAAGACGGCCCTTGCGGACCTCACGGGAGACTTCCGCGACCGTGAAGAGGTCACGCTGATGCCGTTCGGCTCGGAGGTGAAGAGTGTGCGCACCCACATCGTCGAGCCCGCCGATCCTCAACGGGGCCTCGACGCGATCCGCACGGACACCCGGGCCCTGGAAGCCGGCGGCAACACCGCGATCTACACATCGCTGGAGAAGGCCTACGAGCACCTCGGTGACAACCGTGACACCTTCACGTCGATCGTGCTGATGACCGACGGCGAGAACACCAGCGGCGCCAAGGCCGGCGAGTTCGACGGTTTCCATCGCGGTCTCAGTGGCCACCAGCGCGACATCCCCGTCTTCCCCATCCTGTTCGGCGACTCCGACAAGACGGAGCTGGAGCACATCGCCGAACTCACCGGCGGCCGTCTCTTCGACGCCCAAAAGGGCTCGCTCGACGGGGCCTTCGAGGAGATCCGTGGCTACCAATAGGTTCATGCGCTACGTCGAGTCCCGGAAGAACCTCCTCGGGAGCGCCGGTGGCATCGTGGGCCTGGGGCTCACCTTCACCGGCGTCGCCGGCGCGTACTGGCCCGTCGTGGTCGCCAGCCTC
Organism: Streptomyces sp. HUAS TT11; assembly: GCF_051553595.1. Taxonomy (NCBI): domain Bacteria; kingdom Bacillati; phylum Actinomycetota; class Actinomycetes; order Kitasatosporales; family Streptomycetaceae; genus Streptomyces; species Streptomyces sp. HUAS TT11. The sequence goes on along the minus strand of NZ_CP196184.1, from coordinate 8,653,569 downwards.
TACGCAGCGGGCGCGCTGATCGCGCCGCCGGAGCGTCCGGCACCGCCCGACTTCCCCGACCCGTCGGCGCAACTGGACGAACTGCGCGCCGACTTCGAGAAGCTGCGTGTGTATCTCGCCGACGTCGAGCTGCCACCCGCGGCCTCCGGCAGGCTCACCGAACTGACGGAGCTGGTGGCGGCGCTGCTCGACCCGGGCTGGGTCGCCGAGGTCCTCGCACAGGATCCCGAGGGCGTCCATATGCTCTCCCGCGTCGTGCGGCAGGACGTACCGGAGGCCGTCGACACGTTCGTACGGACTCGCTGGTGGAACCGGCTCGCACCCGGGCAGGAACCACCGGAACGCCATCTCGACCGGCAGCTCGGCCTGCTCCAGGACGAGGCGGGCCGGCTCGCCACAGCCTTGCGCGAAACCGAGGCGCGGCGCCAGGAGATCCACACCAGGTACCTGGAGGACCGCTCCAAGTAGACGAGGCGGCCAAGGGGCTCCGCATTCCACTGCCGGGCTCGGTTGCGGTGTCGCGCGGCACCGACGCAGACCGACGTCACCGACCCGGACTGCACCGGAACCCCCACGTCGGACATCGGCGTACCGCACCTCGGCCGGAGTCGGGGCGCAACATGAGTACGCGTACTCAGTTGCTTCTGTCCCGGCAGCGGCATGCTGAGGGCATGCGGCAGCCGGCATGGTGGGTGGATCTCTTGGTTGCGATCGTCCTCATTCCGGCGTCAGTGCTGCTCATCATCTGGCACGGGGCTCACGTCCTGTTCTCGGGTGAGGACTTCGGAAACGTGGGTAGACGCACGGCGATCGCCGCGCGTCGCGCGGCATGGATCAGCGGCTGTGCCGCGGTGGTGGTGAGCGGCGGGTTGATGGCCCTGCGGCTCTGGGTCGCCGGGTCCGTTCACCTGCTCCTTCTCGGCGCGGCGACGGTTCTGTTCGCCGGGGCGGCCACACAGAGGCATCGTTGATCCACCAGCACGGATTCAGGTCGGCTGCACCTCCTTCGGGTCCACCGCCGGAGGTGCCCCAGCTCCTCCTGGGACCGCACTTCGGCCCGGTGGCTCCGGAGGCCAATGCAGTTGCTTTAAGCACCCGCCCAGTTCACAGGGCTGCTCTGCGCTTCGGCTTCGCCGCCGCAGGCGCTCGTCGCCATCACCCGCAGCTGCCAGACCCCGGGTACGCTTCCCCGCCCCACCCCGACCGGAGGTCATCTCAGTGTTACCTGCACGGGTATTCGCCGTTGCCCCGCTGGCTCTGGTGATTCTCGCCCTGTCCGGCTGCTCTTCCTGGGTCTGCACCGACACGACGGCGGAGCGCGGTAAGGCTGGTGTCAGGGTGCAGGTCGTGGACACGGATGGGCAGCCTCTCCGTGTTACCGCCGAGGTCGTTGACTGGCGCCTTGAGCCCCACCCGCAGACGCCCTCCGAAGGTGACTTGGTCTTCTTCCACTACCGTTTCGACGGCGCCAGCAAGATATCCGGCCCTGCAGTGGATGCCTGCGCGGTCGATAAGGAGCGCGTGGCGTTGGGGTGTCAGACGGTTTATTCATCCCGGGGGTGGTCCAGGCCGGACGGTGCCATCACAGGCGAAAACTGGTTCGGCGTCGAGGACCCTGAGCAGGTTGCAGAAGTGCTTTTGATCCCCAATGACCAGTCCTACGACCGGCGCACCTGCGAAACAGACATCAAGGACGGTGGCGGGATGCATCCTCCGGAACAACCCAGCAGGGGGGACCAGCTGTAGGGAGGTCAAGTCGGTTGAGCGCGAGGCACGGGCCTGCCGGCGCCCCGGTGTTTGCGCTGTTTGGTGGTCTGGTTATGCGCCCATCGCCCCGGTGCGACCTTGCTGCGGCCGCTCCGGGTTCTCAGGATCGGCCACCGCATCGGTTTCTTGATCGCTCGGGGCCGGTCCCGGCCGGACCGGGGCGGCAGCAGACGGGACCGCGCTTCCTGGATGGCCCCCTTCCAGGCGTTGGTCAGCGTGCGCCTGGAGGTGCCGTGCTGGGACGGTACGCTGCGCCAGGCGATCCGGACGCAGCGGAGGTAGGAGAGCCGGTCGGCATCCAGGACCGGGCCGTTCGCCGCGGCGTCGTGCGCGAACCGACGGACGGCCTGGTGGACCGCGAGTAGGGCCCACAGCTCCTGCCGCACGGCTTCAGGGGTGCGCGATCGGAGCGATCCGCCGGGGCCGAGGTGGTTCTTGATCTCGTCGAAGGCCAGCTCGATCTCCCAGCGCTGCCGGTAGAGGGCGATCAGCTCGTCCGCCGGGTACTGCTCGGTGTCCAGCAGGGACGTGCCCAGGTGCACGGCCTTGTCGTTCTTGGTGAAGGTGATGACGCGGTAGGTCGTCTCCTTCGGCAGGACCCGGCCTTCGCGGGCTGCTCGGAGGCGGACATCCTTGCCGGGGCGCATCAGGGACAGCCGGGAGCCGTCAGGCAACTCCGCCTGAGTGGTACCGAGGTGGTTGGATTGGAGCCTGGCCGGCAGATGGGTGCCGGACGTGGTGAAGGCGTGGACGAATTCGACCGACCAGAACCCGCGGTCGGCGATGACGAGATCCCCGGGGCTTGTCGAGCTGGCCAGCGGGTAGGCCAGGCGCCGTTCGCCGTCCCGGTAGCCGCCCAGGCCGGCGTCGAGGATGGCGTGGGTGCCGATCTCCGCGAGCACGGCAGCTCGCACCTGCGGAAAGCCGAACGGCGTCCCGCCTGTGGAGGGGCCGTCGAAGGTATCGCCGTTGCCCACCGAGTCCGGCACGTCGAACTGTGTGCCGTCCAGCGCCAGGAGGCTCAGACCACGCCACCACGCGCCGGGCGTCTCCGGGACCGCCAGCGGGCCGGCCACTTGCCGGAATACCGTTTCCAGCACCTCTTCACCGAGCCGGACTCGCGCCCGGCACAGCGACGATCGGTTGACCCGGGCCAGGGCCCGGCTGCCGGGTATGCCGCTGGTCAGCATGCGTATCACCTCCTCGTACGACTCCCGGGCGAACAGGCACAGCCCGAGCACGAAGTACACGACCAGCCGGGCCGGAAGCAGTCGGCGCCGCAGCTCACCCCGCCCGTGCTTAGCAACGGCCGCGTCCACAAGCTCCGGCGTGAACACCTTGGTCAAGATCCCAATGCGCGACCGGCATCCCGGCCCCCACCCCTCCACGAGCAGGTCAACGGACCAGCCGACTCAAAAGCAACTGCATTGGGCTCCGGAGGCCCCCGGCAAGGAACTCCGCGGTCCGTCGGTCGGGCGGGTCCGGTCCATATCCTGGTCCTGGAGGGCGGAGCGGAATCGACGCAGCAGATGCAGCTCACGCCATAGAGGGTGATCCTGGAGTGGTCGCGGAACCACTGCTTCGAGGAGGACACGATGTCCGTGATGGACAAGCTCAAGCAGATGCTGCGGGGCCACGAGGCTCAATCGGACCAGGCCGTCGACAAGGCGGGGGACTACGTCGATCAAAGGACCCAGAACAAGTACCAGAGCCAGGTCGACACGGCCCAGGACAAGCTGAGGGACCAGCTCGGCGACCGAGGTCGGGACAACCCACCGCAGCGGTAGCGCAGGCGCGTCGCCACTCGGCGCCCGTCTTTTCGGAAGGGTCCGCCCGGGACGTGGCCGCAGGGTCATCGGGGTCCGTGGTCAGTACCTTCGGCCGGGGAGCGACTGGAGCTCCACCGGTGGGATCCTTGCTGTGACAGCGACGACTGCCGACTTCCCTTGGCAAACAGGGCCGGCCGCATCGGATCGCCGTGCCCCCCGGCGCCGACGGCCTCGGTGCCGTCGCCGCACCCGGCGAGCCCACCCCGCCCCGGAAATCTGCGGGACCGCAGCGAGTAGGGCGTCCGCCGCGGCGGACGCCCTACTCGCTGCGGACGTCCCTCTTGCCGTGCTCGCGCACCGCGATCCGAGCGAGCTTCGTCAGCATCATGCCGTTCCGGATTGCCATGAAGTAGTCCACGGGGACCCCGTGCATCCTGGTGCCCGGCCCCCGCAGGGGGTGCCAGTCAAGGATCAAGAGGGTGTTCTCGCCCCAGGGGATCAGGTTCATGGCGATGCGCGCCGCGCCGAAGGGGCCTGCCTTCGCCTCCAGTTCCAGACGTCGTTCCGGTACGGAGACCCGCACGACGCAGGTGTCCTCAAGAGCCAGGGGGCCGACGCCGACCCGGAGTTGAAGGCGTGCACCTACGTCCGGCCAGTGCGGGTCGGCCGTGAGGACCTGCTGATTCCCCGTTACCCACTCGCTGTATCGATGACCGTCGGAGAGCAGGCTCCAGACCTCGGACGGCGAGCTCAGGATCAGACGGCGATTCCGGGCCACGCCCACCACGCTCCTTCAGGAAGTGCCACCCATCGGTGCGGGGCCGGAGTGGACGGCCGCGGCGTCCGGTACGGATGGCCTGCACTGCTGATTGAGGTGCCTTTCGACCCTAGCCGCGCGCAGCACCACGAGCACCTTGAAACCGGGCTGCTGCCCGGCACCTGAGGCGGACAGGACACCCGCCTCGTCCACCGCGGCGGGGAAGTCGAGTCCGCGGATCGGCGCAACCGCCGGCCGGCTCAGAGAGGCGGGCCCGGCGACGCTCGAGGAGAACGACACCTCGTGCCCCTACGCCCTTCCGGACAGGGTGTGAGGACACGGCCCCGGTCGGGAATCGTGACCCGTCTACGTCGTCAGGGCCGACACGGACAGCCTCGGCAAGACCTCCGAACCCAACGCCACCGGGGACCTCCACCGCGCGGGTCGCGCCACCCGGGAGCAGCCCGCAGGCACCGGGACGTATCCGCGGACATGGTCCCGGACGGCGCGCCCGGTCAATTGCCCTCAGCCCACGGGAGGTTCGAAGCCCCGGACATGTGCCTGAAGTGATGCCGCCGAGACCGACGACGGTCGCCGGGCCCTTTGCCGAGCTGCCACACCTGACGGCCGTTCGAAGTGAGGCGGCACAGGAAACCCGATCGCCGGCCCCGGGGCGCGCTCAGTGCTGCCACACGTCCGGCCCACCACCGCGCCACTCGATCAGTTCGCATGTCCTGACGGACTGCTCGTCCTGGTCCATGATGCCCTGGTTCTGCAAGAAGAACGCCAGCTCCTGGAGCGAATACGCGGTGCCCAGGATGTCCCCGTCCGCACGCACCCGTCGACCACCCGTCTCCGAGGGTGGATACACGATCACACGACGCTCAGCCACACATCCAGCCTCGCGCTCGGGATCGATTCACGCACGCCGACGACGCCTGGCCGCTCCGCGACACGGCCGACGGGCTCCGGGTAGGGGCACGCCCGAGAGACGCCCTGATGCGCCGCGTCCGACAACCACGACCATCCACCTGCGGCCCCTCGAAGAACACGACTGCACCATCCGGCGAGCAACGGCAAGCGGGTCGGTTCACACACAAGGGCTTGGCCACTGTCCCAGTCGGACAAGCCACGGCACGACAGTGCTGCGCTGCCCACACACCTCGACGTCGAACCCCGGAGGCACGATGCACGTCCGGTCGGCGGTGTCGCCGACCGGGACAGTTCCGAGCCGGCCCCGCCGCGGACGTCGTCCGGTCCGGTCCACGCGCCGGGGGTGACGGTCCGCATGCCGCGTCGGCGAACGTGATCGCGGATCACCGGAGACGAGTACACACGATCGGCGCAACGACAACAGGATCTGCCTCGGACCGGCACCGCTCCCCCAGCTCGACGCGGACCACCGGCCGCGCATCTCGACCGTACCGTTCCGGTCGCAGGCGGCCTCACAAATCGGCGCACATTCCCCTCAGTTGGCATCACATCAGGGCGAACCGGCTGCGACCGACGATGCATTGACGGGACGGCACCCGAAGGACAAAGATCGAGGGCGCGAGATTGACAACGTTGTCGCAAGAAAGGAACGCGATGAGAGCGTTGCAACGCGTGTTCACCGCCTTGTTGCTCGCCACCACCGTGGTCGCCGCCTCCGCCACCTCCGGCGTCGCGAACGCCAAGGCACAGGGGCCGACGTTCGCCGACGACCCCACCACCCTGGTCGACACGTCCATCGGCAACAACGGTGACGGAACCACCTTCCCGGGCGCCGCCGTGCCGTTCGGCATGGTGCAGCTGAGCCCCGACACACAGCTGAACCAGTACGCCTCGTACGACTACAAGCAGGACACCATCCTCGGCTTCAGTCATACGCACCTGTCGGGCGTCGGCTGCCAGACGATGGGCGACTTCCGGTTCATGCCGACCACGGGTGCGGTCACATCGTCCGACCCGGCACAGTACGGCGCGAAGTTCAGCCATGACAACGAGACTCGTGCGCCGGGCTATTACGGTGTGAAGTTCGACAACGGGATCCAGGCCGAGCTCACCGCGACGCAGCGGACCGGCCAGCACCGCTACACCTACCCCGCCGGATCGGGCGCCGAGAACGTGCTCATCGAGGTCGGGCAGAGCAACGGAAGCACCTACGCCGGGGACGTCCACGTCGTCGGCGACAACACCGTCGAAGGCTGGCTCCAGGGCGGCAATTTCTGCGGTGAGACCGGCAAGGAGCGCTACCGCATCTTCTTCAGTGCCACGTTCGACCGGACGTTCTCGAGTTTCGGCACATGGAGCGACGGCACGCTGACCCCGAACCAGCGTGACGCCTCGCGCGGCACCAGGCGCGCCGGTGCCTGGGTGACGTTCGACCCGGCCAAGGGCGACCAGGTCGGCGCTTCGGTGGGCCTGTCCTACACCTCGATCGACGGTGCGCGCCTCAACCGCAAGGCGGAGCAGCCGAAGTCGTTCGACAGGGCCCGCACCGCGGCGCACACCGGTTGGAAGGACGAGCTGAACCGTATGCGTGTGGCCGGCGGCAGCACCGCCGACCAGCGCACGTACTACAGCGCGCTCTACCACTCGCTGCTGCATCCGTCGATCGGGTCCGACGTCGACAAGCGCTACCGCGGCTTCGACGACCAGGTGCACCGCGCGGATTCCACCTACTACCAGATGTTCTCGCTCTGGGACACCTACCGTTCGCAGAACCAGCTGGTGGCCCTGCTGAACCCGGACAAGGCCGCCGACATGGCCAAGTCCGTGCTGCACATCTATCAGGACGGTGGCTGGCTGCCCCGCTGGGCGCTCGGCAACAGCGAGACCAACGTGATGAGCGGCGACCCGATCACCCCGTGGATCGTCGACATCTACAACCGGGGGCTGCTCGACAAGGGCACCGCGCGCCAGTTGTTCGACGCGCTCTGGAAGAACGTCAACGACGTTCCCGCGGACCAGTCCGTATTCCGCGGCCGTGACGGCAACCCGACGTATGTCCAGAACGGCTGGGTCGGCTACCAGAATCTGCCCGGGTACAAGTACGGCGACAGCCGGCAGGCGGGCTCGGCGACGCTCGAGTACGCACTCGCCGACTGCGCCCTGTCCACGATGGCCGACGGCCTCGGCTACCAGGACAAGGCCGCGACGCTCGCCTCTCGCTGCGACAACTTCACCAAGCTCTGGGACCCCGGCGTCACATCGCAGGGCTTCGCCGGGTTCCCCGTCGCCAGGAACGCGGACGGCACCGTCGCAGGCAACCCCGACCCCACCCAGACGGCCCCGTTCCACGAGGGGACCGCGTGGCAGTACCAATGGCTCGCCCAGCAGGACCCGCAGACCCTTTTCGGGCTCATGGGCGGCCAGGCGCAGGCCGAGCAGCGGCTCGACAAGTTCTTCGACATGCCGACCGTGCTCACCGACCCGGCGAAGGCCGCTTCGGACTCCTGGGTGACCGGCGCCTACGACTACCACAACAACTTCGCCTTCAACCCCAACAACGAGCCCGACTTCCACGCTCCGTGGATGTACACGTGGACCGGGGCGCCGTGGAAGACCTCGGCCGTGCTCCGCGCGATGCGGACACTCTTCACCGACAGCGTGTACGGCATGCCCGGCAATGACGATCTCGGCGCCACCTCGTCGCTGCTCGTCTTCGCCATGGCCGGCATCTTCGAGGCCCAGCCCGGCGCCGCCACCTACGTGATCACGGCGCCCATGTTCGACAAGGTCCAGATCCGGCCGGAACACGGACGCACGATCACCATCCACGCACCGGGCGCCGACGCATCCAAGCTCCAGTACGTGTCCTCGGTCGACACGGGCAAGGGCACGTTGCGCCAGAGCTGGCTCTCCCACAAGGACCTGCTGCGCTCCGGCACGATCAAGATCAAGCTCTCCGACAAGCCGACGAGCTGGGGCGCCGATGCCGCCCCGCCCGCCATGACCCGGAACTGAGGTTCAGGGTGCGGCCCCTCCTCCAGAGGGGCCGCACCCCGGGCGTCACTTCTACTGATCGCTTCTTCGTGAGACCCCGGGACTGCGGAGCGGGGACACGTAATGTCTTTATTGCACTGATATTGCAACAACTAACAACATGCATCAACATGGGCCGTGGCGGGGTCGGCCCGTCGACTTTCGGCAGTGCAGCGCCCCGAACGGCGCGCACCGTGCCGAAGGGCGATCGTCTTCTCAACCGGCACCCGCCGGAAAGGCCCGACCCCGCGCACATCACTCCCCCTGCGATCGAACGGACGTCCCTGCAGCGCTGCGCTCGCCCGGGTGTGCGGCCCCCGGCAGCCGCAATGCGCCTTTGCGGACGTGACACCCGACGGTCCGGACGGCACGCCGAGGCGACGACCGACGGGAATCGCGCACCCCGCTCAAGGGCGCGCCACTTCGCACATGCATCATGTTTGTCGACTTGTTCGATTACTCGGTCAGGCGCCCGGGACGGGTGGGCCACGCACGGAGGATCCATGCACCACGCGAATCTGCCGGACGGAGCGAATCCGGCCTTCTCCCGGCTCCTGCTGTCCAGCTACGAGCGGCAGACGGGCCGGCCGTTGTGCCCGGCCGCCCGGTCCTCGGACGAGGAGGCGGCCGAGTGGCTGTACCGGCAGGCGCCGTTCGGGTTGCTCGCCCATGACACGGCCGACGATCCGGTGTTCGTCTACGCCAATCACACCGCCCAGCAGCGCTTCGACTACACCTGGGAGGAGTTCACCGCGCTGCCCTCGCGTCTGTCCGCGGCACCTCACGACCAGCCCGGTCGCGACTCCTTCATCGCCTCAGTGGCCGCCGACGGCTACGCATCGGGATACCGAGGTCTGCGCCGGACCAGGACGGGCGGACGCTTCTGGATAGAGGACGTCACCATGTGGAACGTGACGGACGCCACCGGTGTCCACCACGGCCAGGCAGCCGTCTTCCACTCCTGGTCGGACGCATAGACCCCCTCACGGCCTCCGCCGCCACGGCCGCCCGCCCCCGAGGGCGGGCGCCACGCGACACGCCCCGTGCGGCCCTGCGCTTCGGACGTCCGGTGCGGGACGTCCGAGCGGGCCGCGGAAGGCTCGCCCCCGAGCGGGCCGCGGGCCCGTCAGTGCTCGTGCCCGGGTTCGTGGTCGTGCGGGTCGTACCCGGGGATCGTTCCGTCCGCCTTCTTCACCAGGAACAGCCCCACCATGCCCATGTCGGAGTGGCTCTGCACATGGCAGTGGTACATCCATGCGCCCGCGCCGACGCCCTCCCCCGCGATGACCTGGAACCCGAAGGAGTCCGCCGGTCCGACGATCTTGTTGTCGACGATCCGGCTCGGGTCTTCGGGCCCGGTGAGCAGGCCCGTGCGGTTGTCCGCCCAGCGGTGACCGTGCATATGGAAGGTGTGGTAGTACTCGCCGTGCGTGATCATCACGAACTCGACCCGGTCGCCCACGGTGGCCTCGAAGTCGGGTCCGGAGTGCGGCGCGCGGTTGTTGATCGTCATGTCGTTGAAGACGATCGTGTACGTCCGGTCCGGCAGGACATCTCCCTTGCGGCGGACGATCACGGGGCCGTACAGGCCCTTTCGGATCCCGCCGGTGCCGTGTTCGGTCCCGACGACGTGGTCGTGGTAGTGCCAGTAGCCCGCGCTGCCCGCCCGCCAGGTGCCGTCCTTCCGGCGGCCGGGGGCGTGGGTGCGCCAGGTGTAGGTGCGTGTGCCACCCGGTTCGACGTCGCTCTTGTTCAGCTTTGTGCCGTCGCTGGAGATCTCGTAGTCCAAGCCGTGCACATGCAGGCTGGCGGGGACGTCCATCGTGTTCTCGAACTCGATGTGCAGCGTGTCGCCCTCGTTGATCTCGATCAGCGGGCCGGGAACCGTCGCCTTGCCCTTCTCGAGGCCGTAGCCCATCTGCCCGTCGGCGAGTTGCTCGGCGTACATCTTGATGTGTTTCACCTCGCCCCCGGCGGCGGCCGTCTTCGCCGGAGCCTCCGCGACGGCGGACTCCGGCCCCAGGGACAACGATGTCGCGACGACCGCACCACCCAGCAGCACCCGTCGGTTGAAGCTGCGTCTGTCCATGGCGAACTCCCCACACTGATACGGGATTTGCAAAGACGTAGCTGTGATGAACCTGTGCGACGGTACCGGCCGACGCTCCGTTTATCCACACTCAGGACAAAGTTCGTTGCATCGCGGTCATACCTATTGGCGAACCGAGCAAAGAGGTCTAGCTTCCTTGGCGCTGCTGCTGCGACCGAGGAGGGTTGGGTGACCACATGCGGTTGACCTCGCATCAAGAACCCACGCACTTACGCGAGTTGAGCACCAAGGGCATAACAAGACGTCTCTGGGCTGCGGCCCTGACCGCCGGCGTCCTCGCGGCCGGCCTGCTGTCGGGTCCCACCGCCAGCGCGCGTCCGGTCCCGGAACCGTCCCCGACAACGATGTCGATCAAGTCGCCGCCAGGCGGCGCGAACGTTCGGGTGCTGATCTTCTACGGCTCCGCCGCGGCCGGGGACGAGTCCCCCGTGGTGAACGCGGGGATCGAGACCATCGAAAAGATCGGACTGACCGGCCCGGCGAGCCAGCGCTTCAAGATCGAGGCGACGGACGACGCCTCGGTCTTCACCAACGAGAAGAAGCTGGGCCGTTTCAACTCCGTCGTGTTCCTGACCGGCGGTGGCGATGTCCTCGACCCGGACGAGGAGGCCGGCCTCGAGGCCTACATGGAGGCCGGCGGCGGATTCGTCGGCATCCATGACGCGGCCCGCGCGGAGCCGTACTCGGAGTGGTTCACCGGCCTCGTGGGAGCCCGGCCGGCCGCGAACAGCCCGACGAGCGTCCAGCGTGCCACCGTCGAGGTGGGCGACCGGCTGCACCCGGCCACCAGGGACCTTCCGGTGCAGTGGAAGCGGCCCGACCAGTGGCTGAACTGGGCGAAGAACCCCTCCGGCGAGGTGCACACCGTGGCGCGGGTACGCGAGTCGACGTACCAGCCGGGCGCCAACGGCAACGGCTCGGACCACCCGGTCAGCTGGTGCCGTGACTACGACGGCGGACGCTCCTTCTACACCGGCATGGGCGGCACCGTCTCGTCGTACGACGAGACGGACTTCCGCGCCCATCTGCGCGGCGCACTGCTGTGGACGACACGGCTGGTGCAGGCCGACTGCAAGGCGACGATCACCGGCAACTACAAGGCGGAGCGTCTCACCCAGCCCAACCAGCCGGGTCGGAGCGACCAGATCGGCGAACCGCACGGCCTGGTGGCCGCACCCGACGGCCGCGTGCTGTACATCGGCCGGGGCGGTGCCGACGGCTCCCAGCCCGTGATCACCGACTGGAACGACCCGGACGTCGGCAAGGGCAAGGGCCAGATCCACGTCTACGATCCGAAGACCGGGAAAGTGACCCTCGCGGGTGAGTTGACGGTCTTCGGCAACAAGGGCGGCGGCGACGAGCTGACCAAGGTCGAGGAGGGGCTGCTCGGCATCGAACTGGACCCGAAGTTCGAGCAGAACGGCTGGGTGTACCTGCACTACACCCCCCACTCCCAGATCAACCGTGACACGCACATGGCCGAACGGCGCGTCTCCCGCTTCACACTGGACCTCGCCACGGACAAGCTCGACCTCGGCAGTGAGAAGGTCCTGCTCAAGTGGCCCGTGCAGATCCACAGTTGCTGCCATGCGGGCGGTGGGATGACCTGGGACTCCAAGGGCAACCTGTACGTCGCCACCGGGGACAACAACTCCAGCGGATTCAGCGGCGGTTACTCGGGCAACAACCCCCAGCCCAACTACAAGGGCGTCTCGTTCGCGGACGCACGCCGCACCGCGGGCAACACCCACAACCTCAACGGCAAGATCCTGCGCATCCACCCCGAGCCCGACGGCACGTACACCCTTCCTGAGGGCAATCTCTTCACCGGCAAGGAGACAGCCGAGGGAGGCGGCAAGACGCGCGGCGAGATCTATGCGATGGGAGTACGGAACCCCGCACGTATCTTCGTCGACAAGTCGACCGACATCCTCTACGCGGGCTGGGTCGGTCCGGACGCGGGCCAGCCGTCGCCGATCTGGGGGCCCGCCAAGTACGACACCTTCGCCGTGATCACCAAGGCGAGCAACCGGGGCTGGCCGTACTGCATGGGCAACAAGCAGCCCTACCGGGACCGCAACCTGCCCGACCCCTCGCAGCCGCTGGGCTGGTACGACTGCGACCACCCGAAGAACGAGTCGCCGAACAACGACGGCCTGGTGAACCTGCCGCCGGTCACCGGCAACAACGTCTGGTACTCGCCGCAGGGCGGCGGACCCGACTACCCCCGCGACGCGAACGGCGTCCCGTCCTACAAGCAGGAGGAGGCCACCTACCGGCTGCCCTGGCTCAAGGGCGGCGGTCAGGCCGCGATGAACGGGCCGGTGTACCGATACGACGCGGCGAACGCCAACACGACGAAGTGGCCCGCCTACTGGGACGGCAAGTGGTTCATCGGCGACTTCTACGACGCCGACCAACCGCGCAACGCGGTGCTCATGGACCCCGCCACCCAGGGGGACGGCGGTCTGCCGGTGCACTCGGAGTCGCTGAAGAAGATCGTGCCGATCGGCAACGACGGCATCAAGAACCTCATGGACTGGAAGTTCGGTCCCGACGGTTCGCTGTACGTCCTCGACTACGGCCGCGGATTCTTCACCAGCGACTCCAAGTCGGCGCTGTGGCGGGTCACCTACACGGGCGGTGGGCCGACGCCGGCCGCCGACCAACTGGCGAGGAGGACCGAGTGATACGGCACAGGAGAATGTGGGCGGCGCTACTGGCCGCCCTGCTCATGATGCTCGGCCTGCAGACGACGTCCGCTGCCGGACAGGATGCGGCGCGGGCCAAGGCACCGGACGCCGCACAGGTTCTCACCTGGACCGCGGGCGACGACATCACCAAGTACGGTTCCGCGCCCACCACTGCGGTGGCGGGTCCGGCGACGATCGTCTTCGAGAACAGCGCGGCGACCGGCAACACCACCGGCATGCCGCACACGTTGACGTTCGTGACCAGCGACCCCGAATACAACAGCGACGTCCAGGTCAACATCCTGGCCAACCCGAACGACGACATGGGCGGCCGCCACACGGCCGAGGTCACGCTCACCCCCGGCCGGTACCTCTACCACTGCACGATCCCCGGACACGGGCAGATGCAGGGCGTGCTGGTGGTGACCGAGGGCGGCGGCTCGGACACGACACCGCCTCAGACGTCCGCCCAGGTGACGGGCGCGCAGAACGCCCAGGGCGAGTACGTCGGAGCGGCGACCGTGACGATCGCGGCCACCGACGAGGGCGGCAGCGGCGTCGACCGGATCGAGTACGCGATCGGGGACACGGGCGCCTGGCAGCCGTACACCACACCGGTCGTCGTCGACCTGACGGGCAGCCACAAGGTCCGCCATCGGGCCCTGGACAAGGCGGGCAACGTCTCGGCGGAGAAGAGCGTCGAGTTCACCGTCGTCGCACCGCCGTCCGACGACACCGCACCGCCGGAGACCTCGGCGACGGTGAGCGGTGAACGGAACGCCGACGGGACGTACATCGACATGGCCACGGTCACCGTCACCGCCTCCGACACCGGCTCCGGAGTCAACTCGATCGAGTACGCGGTCGGCTCGGGCGCATGGCAGCCGTACAGCGGGCCGGTGATGGTGCACCAGGTCGGCGCCCAGACCGTGCGCTATCGCGCCACCGACAAGGCGGGCAACGTCTCGGCCGAGAAGAGCGTGCAGTTCACGGTCGTGGCGGCGCCGCCGCAGGACACGACGGCACCCGTCACGGGCGTCGCGGTGGAGGGCACGAAGAACTCCGACGGCGCGTACGTCGGCAGTGCCAAGGTGACGGTGAGCGCGACCGACGAGGGCGGCTCCGGTGTGTCGAGCGTCGAGTACTCCCTCGACGCCGGGCCCTACCTGGCGTACACCGTGCCCGTGGTGGTCGACCGCGCCGGCGCCCACTCCCTCGCCTACCGGGCGAGCGACAAGGCGGGCAACACCTCCACACCGGGCACCGTGAACTTCACGGTCGTGGCGGGAGGCGGCGTCCCGGCGCCCAACTGCCCCGAGTACGACGAGCGGTTGACGGTGATCGTCGGTACGGTCGATTCGGGTGTTCCCAACCGGGTCACGAACAACCGGTGCCGGATCAACGAGCTGATCGAGGACGAGAAGGAGTGGACGTCCCACGCCCTGTTCCTCAAGCACGTGCAGAAGGTGCTGGACGACCTCCGCGACGAAGGTGTCGTCGACAAGCGCGAGTACAACGCGATCCAGCGGGCCGCCCGTCAGTCCGGGATCGGCAAGCCCGGACAGACCGAGGGCTACCGCAAGATCTTCGACGGGAGCGCGGGGTCCCTCGCCAAGTGGGAACAGGTGGGCGGTGGTTCGTTCGCCCTCAACACCGACGGGTCGATCACCAGCGGTACCACGAAGGGGGGCCTGGGCATGCTCTGGTTCCCGCAGCGCAAGTACGGCGACTTCTCGCTGAAGCTCCAATGGCGTGACGACGCGCCCGGAACCGGCAACGCCAACGCCGGTGTGTTCGTCCGCTTCCCGGGCGTGCACGACCACCCGGCAGAGTCGCGACCGGAATGGGTCGCCATCGAGTACGGGCACGAGGTGCAGGTGTTCGACCGGCCCGACGGCGACATGTACAAGACGGGCTCGATCTACGGTTTCGACCGGGTGGGGCTCGCCGGGGCGGGAGTGACCCAGAAGGGAACGTGGAACGACTACGAGATCCGTGTGGTCGACCAGCACTACTCGATCTACCGCAACGGTGTTCTCATCAACGAGTTCGACAACATCGGAGGTCAGGAGTTCTACCCGCCGCGCTCGGACGACCCGGGCACGGACGGACGGCGGTTCGCCTCTGGCTACATCGGACTGCAGGTCCACAGCACCACGGATGTGATCTCCTACCGGGACATCCGGATCAAGGAGCTGTGAACCACTCCTGACACGGCCGACCGGCCGGTGCCCGCCCGCGCACGTCGCGGGCGGGCACTGCGGTTCGCCGGGGCCGCCCGGCTCATCGCAGCGCCCTTGCGTCAACCGGTCCTTGGCCAGGTGCCGTCATCCGGACAGACGCCCACGGCCCGTGCCACCCCCTGGACGACGGCGATTTCAAGGCGCCTTGTGCTCGGTGGCTGGACGGCGCCGGGAACCACGCCACTCAACGACCGGCTGCTCCTGCGGGCCGCCGACGTGACCCCGCTCGCCGTGGTGTCGTGGTCATTTCGGTTGCCGCCCGGCCTGCTCACACGGGCGTCGGTGCCGGCGATGGCGGTCGGCGCGGCCCTCGCGACCCTGCTGGGGCCGCCGGCGAGCCACGTGCTCCGCTCGGCGCCGGACGACACGGCCACCGTGCGGGGGCCTGGTACCGCTTCTCGAAACCCGGCGACGGCGGCCGGGGCCGCACACTCACCTCGGGCATCGCCGCGGGGACGGCGGCCCCCCTGTGGCGCTGCGGTGGGCCGGCGGCCGTGACACCGACGGTGTGCCCCGGTGATGAGCGGGCCTGCCGAACCGTGTGGGCCCGAGGTCGGCAGGCCCGTGCCCCGACGGGGCCTTCTCCGGCTCGTTCCGCATCACCGCCGGGGGTTTCGCGACGGCTTTATCCCGTCCTGAAATCAACGGGGTAGAAGTGGAGGCAACGGAACGCGTTACGGCCGCACCCGGGATCCGGGTGCGGCCCCATGTCCAAGCCCCCTCCGCGCGATGCGTGCCCGCCCTCGCCCAGCCCCGCCGGCAACGCCGGCATCGCGAGCCGCGTCAATGCAGCGCCCAGCCGGGCCGCGGTCCACCGAGAACGTCTCCGGCTGCGTCCGTACACACCCCCACCACGCGCCTGCGGACGCGGCGTCCCGCTCGGCCCCGGCAGGTCGACCGGTGCACCGCGGCCGCGCTCCGTGCGACGTGGGTCACATCCCCGGCTCGGATGTCACAGTCCCGCACCGCCGCTGCTCCCAGGAAGCAGACACGGCAGGAGGTCCCCGCGCCTGTCGGCACACCGCCGCTCTCCGAAGCGGAACGAGCCGAAAGAGGACAACGACCCATGAAACTAACGATCTTCGCAGCCACCGGCGGCATAGGCCGTCATCTGCTCGAACAAGCCGTGGCGGCCGGTCACGACGTCACCGCCGTCGTACGCGACCCCCGGCCCCTGAGCGGCCTGGCGGGGCGGTTCGGCGTGATCACGGCCGACCTGGCCGCGCCGGATGCGGACCTGCTCGCGTCCGCCGTCGACGGCAGGGACGCCGTGCTTTCCGGACTCGGACCGCGACGCCCGAAGGCCGACGTGGGCATCACCTCGCGCGGCACGCGCGCCATCGTGACGGCGATGCAGACGACCGGCGCGAGGCGTCTCGTGGTGGTCAGCGCGTCACCGATCGGCACGGTGCCCTCGCCCGACCGGCCGCATCCGCCGAAGCATGATCCGGGCGACGGATTCTTCATGCGTCATCTGGGAAGCCCCCTCGCCCGCACCATGTTCCGCGCGCACTACGCCGACCTCGCACTGATGGAGGACATTCTCCGCCGCAGCGACCTCGAGTGGACCGTCTCGCGGCCACCGCGGCTCACCGACAAACCCCTCAGCGGTGTCTACCGGACGGCGATCGGGCGCAACCCGCGCGGTGGCGTGCTGGTCTCGCGCGCCGACGTCGCCCATCACATGCTGCGGGTCGTCGACCAGGCGGAGGCGGTCCGGCAACCGGTCGGCATCGCCAACTGACGCGTCCGCGCGGTGTCGACGTGGCCTCCGTCACACGTGACAGGATGGGTGAGCAAGCGCTTAGATAGTTGAGCGTCAGAGTCCGCCGTGATGACCCGGAGGCCACGTTGTTGTTCACATCCGTCGACGACGTCTCCGCGCGCCTGGCCACAACCGGGTACCTGGCGTCACCCGCGGTGGCCACGACCGTCTTCCTGGCCGATCGTCTGGGCAAGCCGCTGCTGGTGGAGGGCCCGGCCGGGGTCGGCAAGACGGAACTCGCCAAGGCGGTGGCCGAGGTCGCGGGGGCACGACTCGTCCGGCTGCAGTGCTACGAGGGCATCGACGAAGCACGTGCGCTGTACGAGTGGAACCACGCCAAGCAACTGCTGCGCATCAGCGCGGGGCGCGACGAGACCTGGGACGCGACGCGTACGGACATCTTCGGTGAGGAGTTCCTGCTGGCGCGTCCGCTGCTGACCGCCATCCGCGGCACGGACCCGAAGGTCCTGCTGATCGACGAGACCGACAAGGCCGACGTCGAGGTGGAGGGGCTGCTGCTCGAAGTGCTCAGCGATTTCCAGATCACCGTCCCCGAACTCGGCACGATCACCGCCACCGACCGTCCCTTCGTCGTCCTCACCTCCAACGCGAGCCGGGAGTTGTCGGAGGCGCTGCGCCGCCGCTGCCTCTTCCTCCACATCGGCTTTCCCGACGAGGAGTTGGAGCGGCGCATCGTCAGGCTGAAGGTGCCGGGACTCGAGGAGACGCTGGCGGAGTCCGTGGTGCGTGTGGTCGGGGCACTGCGCGAGATGGATCTGCGCAAGGTTCCCTCGGTCGCCGAGACCATCGACTGGGCGCGCACCCTGCTGGCTCTCGGGGCCGACACCCTCGACGAGACCGTCGTACGGGACAGCCTCGGCGTACTCCTCAAGCACCAGGACGACATCCTCAAGGCGGCCGCCAAACTCGACCTGGGTGCCGTGTGAACTCCCCGGCGGCGCAGACGGGCGTCGCGGAACGGCTGACGGGTCTGGTCGCCGCCCTCCGCTCGCACGGCGTCCGTATCGGCACCGGTGAGACCGTGGACGCCGCACAGGCTCTGGAGGCACTCGGGCTCACGGACCGGGAACGGCTGCGCGAGGGGCTGGCCGCCACCCTGCTGCACGGCGAGGCGCAACGACGGGTGTTCGACTCGGTCTTCGACGTGTACTTCCCGCGTCGCGTGGGAGGCCCGGAGGGGCGGAGGGACGCGGACCGGGACGCACTGCGCAACCGGCTCGTGGCCTCGCTCACCGCCAACGACGAGGCGATGACGGCGCAGTTGGCAGTCGAGGCGGTGGACGGCTTCGGCGGTTACGGCTCCTCACCCGGTTCGGACGGCTGGTCGTCGTACCAGACGCTCGAGCGGCTGCGTCCACAGACCCTGCTGGCACGCGTCCGGGACACCGTCAGGGCGCAGAACGCGGCGTCCGGGTTCACCGACCGGCTGCTGGAGGACGAGATCCGCAGGCGCATCGAGGTCTTCCGCCGGCAGGTCGCCACCGAGGCCCGGCGCCGGGTGGCCGAGCGACGCGGGAGGGACGAGATCGCCAGACGTGCGGTCGCCCCGACCCCCGACCGGGTCGACTTCCTGCTCGCCGGACAGACTCAACTCGCCGAACTGCGCAGGGCGGTGCACCCGCTCGCACGCAAACTGGCCACCCGGCTGGCGGCCCGCCGCCGTCGTGCCGCCCACGGGACCATCGACCTGCGGCGGACCCTGCGGGGATCACTGTCGACGGGCGGGGTGCCGATGCATCCGGTGCTGCGTCGCCGCCGTCCCGTCCGGCCCGAACTGGTGCTGCTGTGTGATGTGTCGGGCTCGGTGGCGGGATTCTCGGACTTCACGATGCTGTTGGTGCAGGCGCTGCACGACCAGTTCAGCAAGGTGCGGGTGTTCGCCTTCGTCAACCGCATCGACGAGGTGACCGGGCTCCTGGTGCACGGCGGGACCGACCCCCAGGGACTGGCCGCCCGCATCCGGTCGGAGGCCACCGTGACGGGCTGGCACGACAGCAGTGACTACGGGACCGCCCTCGGCGAGTTCACCGAGCGGTACCCCGACGCGGTGGGTTCCCGTACCTCGGTGTTCGTCCTCGGCGACGCGCGTACGAACATGAGCGACCCGAACCTCGCCGCGGTGCGGTGGATCTCGGAGAGGGCCCGCCGTGTCCACTGGCTCAATCCCGAGCCACGCACCCAGTGGGGCACGGGCGATTCCGCCGCCCCCGATTACGCCGGGCTCCTGAAGATGTACGAGTGCCGCAACGTGCGGCAGCTGAGCGCTCTCATCACTCGCCTGCTGCCGGTCTGACCACCGCCACCGGCGTGGCTCCGGGCCCGCGTTACAACCGTCCGAGGGCGTCCCGAGTCATGTCTTCCTGAGGGGGGTGACGGCATGGCCGGTGCCACCGCGTGGCTGGTCCGCCACCGGACGTCCGGGTGGGCGGTTTCGGGGCTGTTGCTCCTTCTCGGAGGTCTCGCCGTGCTGACGCTGCCGTATCCGCGCAGCCTCTCGACGGCGCAGGGATACCGGGAGACGTCCGGTTCGGTCGTGGTCCCCGCGGTGGTGCGGGATCTGAGGAACATGTCCAACGGCAGGGGCGGCGAGTACTGGGTGGACGTCCGAGGGCCGGCGCCGGTGTCCGGCAGGATCGAACTCGACGACCCGGATCCCGTACTGTCCAGGCTGAGCAGGGGTGACCACGTCGGCATCCTCCTGTGGCACGGCCGCCGGACCGGCATCACCTTCGACGGGCGGGTCCAGGAAGCCGTCACGGCGCCGACCCTGGTACCGGGCCTGTGGCTGGCCGGTGGTCTGATTCTGCTGCACGGCGCGGTGTTCGCCCTCCACGCCGCAGGCCGGACGCGTCGCCCGACACACGAGTGGTTCCCGCCCCGGCAGGAGCCGGACGACAGACTTGCGCCCACCGGGAAGGTGATCGTGGCATCCGCCGCGGCCGCGTGCCTTGCAGGTGTCGTCACGTCCGCTCTGCACCAGCCCGATCCCTTGGTCTACCTCGCCATCTGGCTCCCCGTCGGCCTGGTCGCCCTCGTCGTGTGGAGGATCACGTGCCGTCTTCGTGAGTGGAGATCCTTGCGGCCATGAAGGTCGGTCGTCGGCGGCCGCCGACGGCACAGGGGAGCGGGAGCGCCACGGGAAGTCACGCGGGATTCGCGAAGTGCGCCCTGATCGGCGCCGATTGGGGCACGACGGATCGCGCGCGCCGGGGGGTGGCGCATCTGCGCAATGGCCAGTTGCGCCATTCCCGCGACATTGCCCGCGGCCCGGGGCGAGCACATCCTCAGGTGGTTTTCCGATCTCCGCATCCCTTGAGGAGTGCTCCTTGCCTATCGTTCCCAGACTCCGACCAGGGCCGCTCGCGCTTGCCGTCGTCACCGCGCTGGCGGCATCGGCCATACCGGCCGGCGCCGCGGCACACAGTGACGCGGGCCGTGCGGCTTCGGCCGTCGACGCGGTGCATCGGCCCGCGGGCCGCGGTGACACACACAGCGTCACCCTGATCACCGGTGACAAGGTGACGATCGGCACCGCGGCCGACGGCAGCGTCGTCCGGTCCTTCGAGAGCCCGGACGGCGCCACGTCCGGCTTCCACCGCACGGTCATCGACGGCTCGACGTACGTGTACCCCGACGAGGTCCTGCCGTACGTCAGCGCCGGGAAGCTGGACAAGCAGCTCTTCAACGTGACCCGGTTGATCGCCGACGGCTATGACGACGCGCACAGCTCCCGGCTGCCGCTGATCGTCAACTACACGGACGCCGCCGCGAGGTCCCGCACCCAGCCCAAGGTGGCCGGTTCGACCGTCGTCCGCCGCCTGGACAGCATCCAGGGTGCGGCCCTCGCCCAGAACCGCAAGCAGGCACCACAGTTCTGGGCCTCGCTGACCGGAGGTTCCGCGGCTACGGCACGGTCGGCGAAGCCGGCCTTCGCGGGCGGTGTCGCCAAGGTCTGGCTCGACGGCAAGGTGACCGCCGACCTGGCCGACTCCACGGCCCAGATCGGCGCGCAGCAGGTCTGGGCGGAGGGAAACACCGGTCAGGGCGTGAAGGTCGCCGTGCTCGACAGCGGCGCGGACACCGAACACCCGGACCTGGCCGGGCAGGTGGACAGCAGTGCCAGCTTCGTCCCGGGCGAGGACGACATCGCCGACTACAACGGTCACGGCACCCATGTCGCCTCGACCGTCGCGGGCACGGGCAGCGCCTCCGGCGGGCAGGAGCGAGGTGTCGCCTTCGGAGCCCGGCTGGCCGTGGGCAAGGTGCTCAACTCCGAGGGCAGCGGCCAGGAGTCGTGGATCATCGCGGGCATGGAGTGGGCCGCCCGGGACCAGCACGCCAGAATCATCAGCATGAGCCTGGGCGGCGGCGGTGACCACACCGACCCGATGAGCCAGGCCGTCGACGATCTGAGCAACGACACGGGCGCGCTGTTCGTCATCGCGGCGGGCAACGGCGGCCCGCGCTCCATCGGCAGCCCCGGTGCCGCGGACGCCGCCCTGACCGTGGGCGCCGTCGACTCGGCCGACCAGCTCGCCGACTTCTCCAGCCAGGGTCCGCGGGACGGCGACGCCGGGCTGAAGCCCGAGATCACCGCACCCGGTGTCGACATCCTCGCGGCACGCTCGCACTACCGTCGTGGCTCCGGTTACTACACCACGATGAGCGGCACCTCGATGGCCACGCCGCACGTCGCCGGCGCCGCCGCGCTGCTCGCCTCGGAACACCCCGACTGGACGGGCGCGCAGCTCAAGGAGGCACTGGTCAGCAGCGCCAAGGCGACTCCGTCGTACACCCCCTACGAGGCGGGCGCCGGCCGGCTCGACGCGCGGGCCGCGGTGCACACCACGGTCTTCGCCACCACGACCGCCTACTCCGGCTTCCATACCTGGCCCCCGAAACCGGGTGAGACCGATGTCCAGAAGGTGACGTACACCAACGTCGGCGACGCCCCGGTCGGTCTCGACCTGGCGGTCGACGGCACTGTGCCGACGGGGTTGTTCACTCTCTCCGCGAACCGCGTCACCGTCCCCGCGCACGGCACCGCCTCGGTCACTTTGACCGCGGAGCTGGACCAGCTGGCCGGAGACCAGACGGTCAGCGCCATGATCACCGGCACCGACGACTCCGGTGCGGTCAGGGCCCGTACGCTGATCGGCGCGGCCCGGGAGGGCCGGCGTCAGAATCTGACCGTCGTCGCGAAGGACCGGTCGGGCCATCCGCTGGGCGGCCGGGTCGTCCTCAGCGCCGAGCACCTCTTCACGGTGCTGGACCTCGACGCGTCCGGAACCGGCACGGCACGACTGCCCGTCGGGAACTACAGCGGCTGGCTCACCGCCGATGTGCAGGGCGCAGACGGACCGCACTCGCGGGGCATGGCCCTGCTCGCCTTCAACGACGTGCAGTTGGACCAGGACCGTACCGTGAGCCTGGACGGCCGCAAGACGCGGCGGATCCTGGCACGCGTGCCGCAGCAGACCACCGCTGTCGCACCGCGCCTGGACGTCCACCGGTCGTTCACCGACAGCCTGGTCGAGTCGTCCATGCTGCCCGATCCGTCCTACGACAGCATCTGGGCCCTTCCGACCGGAAAGAAGGTCACCACAGGCGAGTTCGAGTTCGGCGCTCGCTTCCGTCTGGAGCAGCCGGCGCTGACCCTGGGCACGAAGTCGCAGACCTTTGCCGACCCGCTGGTCAAGCGTGGCGCCAGGCCGCTGCCCGCCGGCACCCGGACGCTCACCGCGGTCTACGCCGGCGACGGCACGGCCGGAGAACTCGCGCGGCAGAACGTGCGCGGCAAGGCCGTGGTGGTCCAGGGAGAGGACACGGCCGGGATCAAGGCACAGGCGGACGCCGCCGCGGCCGCGGGCGCGCAGATGCTCGTGGTGGTCAACGGCGGCACCGGCCGGCTGGAGCCCTGGGACGAGACTCCCTGGAGCCCGGAGAGCCCGGCTCCGCTGACGGTGGCGACCCTCGACGCCGACCAGGGCGCGGAACTGATCGGTTCGCTCCGGCACGGCGCGGTCACGCTCAAGGTCACCTCCCACCCCACGACCGACTATGTCTACGACGTGGTGCACCACTGGACCGGTGCGGTCCCGGCGGACCCGACCTGGCGGGAGGAGCCGAAGGACCTGGGACGGGTGGACGTCTCCTTCCGCAACTACCGTCAGGGCAAGGCGATGGAGTTCCGTCCCGACGTCTGGCGGGGCTGGGCCGTCGGCAACCAGCTCACCACGCCCGCCCAGGGCGAGCGGACCGACTGGGTCACCTCCGGCGCGACCTGGCTGGACGACGCGTTCATCCAGGGCGAGACGGGGCAGCACGCGATCGACGTCCTGCACTACCCGGCCCGGAAGACCGCCGAGGTCAGCTGGTTCGGCCCGATCCAGCGGCCCCGCATGGGTCCGATCGGCTACCAACCGGTGCGCTACCTCGACACGATGTACATCACCGCGCCCGGCTGGGGCGACTCGGGATCCGGCCATGTCGGCGAGGCCGACGCGAACTTCGACGTCAAGGACTGGATGTCCCTCTACCAGGGTGACCAGCAACTCGACTGGGGCAACGCCGAGTGGCTGCAGGTCCCCGGGCTCGGAGCGGAACGCCTGTCCTACCGGCTCGTGGTCGACAACGACCGTGGCGCCTGGGCCAACCCGTACTCGACGCACACGCTGACCGAGTGGGACTTCACCTCCGCGGTCACCGGCAGCGAGTCGGCGGTGTCCCTGCCTCTCATCCAGCTCGACTACGGGGTGGACACCGACAAGGCGGGCCGGGCCGATCGGCACGCCCGGCTGTCGGTGACCGCGTCCCACCTGCCCGGCACAAAGGCCTCGATCGCAAGGCCCACGCTCGACGTCTCGTACGACGACGGCGCGACCTGGCAGCGGGCCGCGCTCAGCGGCCAGGGCGACGGATGGCGGACGGCGCTGCGCGCACCGGGGTCCGCCGGCTTCGTCAGCCTCCGGGTCACGGCCCGGGACAGTGACGGCAACAGCGTCTCGCAGACGATCACTCGGGCCTTCGGCCTGCGCTGACGTCGCACGATGCGCACATCCGCCGGGCGGGCCGCCGACAGCGGTCCCGCCCGGCGGCATGTCGGCCCCTTCGACGGCCCCGGGGCGGCGAACGCAGCCGCACAGCCGGCCCGAGCGCTCTGCTCGTGGACCGTCCGGTGGCGAGTGCCCGTTCCAGGCTTGCGCCCCCGGTAGTTCCTGATTCACCCGGCCGTGGCTCGGCCGACGCTCCCCGCGCCCCCGACCGGGTGCCGGTCCGTGGCCGTACCTCACGGCGTCGAGGCGTTCCCGCCCACCGCGACAGGCTGTGCTCCCACTGAGAGAACGGCGACCCGATCGGCCGGCGGACTGGCGCTCCGTAGATCTCGTCCGCGGTGACGGCCGCCGGGCCCGCCCCTGCAGCGTCGACGTGCGGATCCCCGAGGCGAGGCCGTCCTACGACGCTCGCACCGGCAGCTTCGCGCCCTACCCTCTCCCGGCCGGCCCGCGTGCGGCCCTGACCCGGCCTCGGGGCGGCCGACGCCGGGCGGGGAGCCAGGGCATGGCCGGGGGCCCCGTGCTCGTCCGTAGGCAGTCCCCTCACAGCCAGGAAAGAACCGAGCGGTGGCCGGGGCGGACCCGTTGCGCAGGTCACGCTCCGGCCACCGCATCGGACCGGTCCCGTCCGGGGACATCAGGCGCCGGACGCCCGCTCGGTCCGGCGCACCTCGAGCAGCAGCGCCTGTTCCGGGTTGAGGTTCGGCATGGGCAGTCCGGCGATCGTGAGGACGGCCCCCGGCAGTGTCAGCCAACCGTCCAGCGCCGGGGCCAGCCAGCCCGGGCCCGAGGTCTGGTGGAGCGACGGCAGGCCCAGTTCGGTTCGGACCCGGACCTGGTAGGTCGCCTCGGCGGCCAGCCCGGGCAGGGGTACCCGTCCGTACTGGCCCTCGGGTGATGTGGCCACCCGCGCCCAGCAGTAGACCGCGGACGTCCGGTCCTGCGACACGACGCCGTGCAGCAGGGTCGCATCGCCGCCGAGGTCCGCGCGGACGGTACGGCCGCCGTGCAGAAGCGGGCGCAGTTCACGGTGGAGAGCCGTCCAGGCGGTGAGCCGGGCGAGCTCCTCCGGGGTGCAGCGGGTGAGGTCCTGCTCGATTCCGGCGTGCCCGAACAGGGCCGTGATCAACCGGAAGGTGTCGGAGGTGACCCGGTCGGTGGTGTGGCTGGTGGCGGAGCCGACATGGGCCCCGATCAGCTCGGGCGGCAGCAGCTGCGCGGTCCACCGCTGGATGCTCTGACGCTCGACCGGGTCGATGCAGTCCGACGCCCACACCCGGTCGGTCCTGGCCAGGATGCCGAGGTCCACGCGCCCACCGCCGCTCGCGCAGCTCTCGATCTCCAGGCCGGGGTGGCGCTCCTTGAGGGCGTCGATGAGCCGGTACAGCGCGAGCACCTGGGCGTGGGCGACCGGACGGTCCCCGGGACCGTGGACGGCTTCGTGCAGTTCGCGGTTGTGGTCCCATTTCAGGTAGCCGATGCCGTACTTGTCCACCACGGCGTTCAGCGCCTCCAGGAGGTAGTCCCACGCCTGGGGGTTGGCCAGGTCCAGGACGTACTGGTTCCGTGAGGACGGGCCCGCTCCGCGGGACGAACCCAGCACCCAGTCGGGGTGCTCCCGGGCCAGATCGGAGTCGAGATTCACCATCTCCGGCTCGACCCAGAGGCCGAACTCCATGCCGAGCGAGCGCACATGGTCCACCAGCGGCGTGAGTCCTTCGGGCCACACGACCGGATCGACCGTCCAGTCGCCCAGACCGGCGTTGTCGGAACGGCGTCCGCGGAACCAGCCGTCGTCCAGGACGAACCGCTCGACACCGACCTCGGCGGCCTTGTCCGCCAGTCGCAGCAGCCGGTCCAGGTCGTGGTCGAAGTACACCGCCTCCCAGCTGTTGAGGATCACCGGGCGCGGGCTGCGCGGGTGGTTGAGCCGGTCCCGCAGCAGGGTGTGGAAGCGTTCGGCGAGTCCGTCGAGCCCTTGGCCGGACCAGGCGAAGTGGCACACCGGGGTGGTGTAGGACTCCCCCGGGGCGAGACGGATCTCTCCCGCCCGCAGCAGTTCGCCGCCGCCGAGCACCGCCGCGTGGGCGCCGGCGCCCTCCGGGAGTTGCTCGACCAGGTACTGCTGGTCGCCGCTCCAGGCGATGTGCACGCCCCACACCTCACCCGCCGCGAACCCGAAGCCGGGCACTCCCACCGTCACGAGATACGGCGAGTCCAGTCCGGGCTTGCCGCGCCGCACCTGCCGCGCGTAGGTGCCGAAGCCCAGCGGTCGGCGCTGCGGGGAACGCTCCCGGCTCCATTTGCCGGTGAAGTCGAGGATCTCCTGGGCCCTGCGGGGCAGCGGCAGCAGGGTCGCGACCTGCGCCAGGTCGTACGGCGCCGGGTCGGCGTCCTCGTGCCGGGTGATCCGGCTCTGCACGGCCAGCACCCCGGAGGGCTCCAGCCGATAGGTGACGGTGACGTCCAGCCCGGCCCCGGGCTCGGTGAGCCGCAGGGACAGTTCCCCGCCCTCGTCCTGCGCCTGGTACGAGGTCCCGGCCAGGCTCAGCCGGGGTGCGGTGGAGGCACCGGCCAGATGGCCCTGGTGGGCGGGGGTGCCCGACCATCCGTCGGCCTCGGTGGGCCAGACCGTGAAACGGCGGGGGATGTCGATGGAGTTGTTGAGCACGGCGGGTTCACCGGTGAGGGCGAGTGCGGCCAGGGCGGACTCCGGCAGGTCGCCCAGGTCGGCCCCCCAGTGCAGGACTCTGGGCACCGGCTCGGCGAGCTCCACGACGAGTGAGGTGCCGGCCGCGCGCAGGGCGAGGATCCGCGCGGTGGTGTCAGGCATGCAGAGTCCTTTCCTTTCCTTTGTGCCGGCCCGCCGGCAGGCACCTGGTCAGGGGCCGTGTACGGCGGGCCGGACACCGGTGACCGGCTTTCGGACGCCGGTCGCTGTCGGTTGTTCAGCTGTTCGTGAGCAGCTTCCTGCTCGTGTCCCTCATATTTCAGCAGGTCGACGTCGCTGACGGTGCCGGTCGGCTCCGCGGCGATGCGCCATGGGGTGCTGGTTCCGGGGGGTGGGTGATCACAAAGTGATCCGGTCCGCGTCGGACGCGTAGTCGCCGGCGTTGCCGAAGGTGATGGTGTTGGCGCCCGCCTTCAGGTGCACGGGCACGGTGATGGACCGCGGGCGGCCCCAGTTGTTGTCGTTGCTCCCGGGCAGCGGCACCTGGAAGGACGTTCCGCCCGTGGTGACGACCACCGTGCGGCCCGAGGAGCCGTCGGTGTAGTCGATCTTCATCAGGTACGTGCCGTCCTCGGGCGCGGAGACGTTGTTGATCGCCACCGATCCGCTGTAGCCGAGGTTTCCGACCTTCTTGCCGCCCGAGCACCGGGCGCATTCCGCGAGGGAGGCGTTGCCGCCGAGGGTGTTGGTCGCGGCCTCGGCCTCGTACGGGACCGGTCCGCCGGCGGCCGGGGTGGTGATCGCCACGGTCTTGCCGGGCGCCGAGGTCCGGCCCTTGGCGTCGTGGGCGACGACGGTGAAGGAGTATCCGGTACCCGGGCGGAGCCCGCTCACCGTGGCCGAGGTGCCGGTGGCGGTGACGGCCCTGGACCCGTTGGCGTAGACGTCGTAGCCCGTGGTGGCACTGCCCGAGTTCACCGCGTCCCAGGCCAGCGAGACACTGGTGGCGCCGGATGCGGTGGCGTGCACGGCGATCGGGACACCGGGGCGGCCTGCGGTGCTGCCCGGTGTGATGCGCAGCAGACGTGAGCCGTGCGGCGGAAGGCTGTCGGTGAAGGATCCACGGACGGAGCCGAGGTCCTTGTGGCTCCACAGGTCACGCACAGCCGCCTTGCCGCTGATGCCGAGGTCGCTCCAGTGCGCGGTGACGTCGGACCGGCCGCTGCCCAGGTTGAACAGGGCCACGGCGCAACTGCCGTCGGTGTTGCGGGCGTACCAGACCTGCTGCGGGGTGTCCTGGCTGATCGGCTTGGCGGGGTTGCCTGCCTGGTCGACTGCGATGACCTCGTCGTTGGTGAGCAGTTCCAGTCCGTGGGAGTCGAGCCTGGTGAGGTCGTCACCGATGTACAGCGGTGCGGATTCGACGGCCCACAGCGTCATGTAGCTCTGCCGCTCGACGTTGTTGTTGCCGTCCATGGCGCCGGCACCGACGTCGAGGGAGTCGAGGTTGTTCCAGTGTCCGGGCCCGGCGTCCGGTATCCACTGCACGACGTCGTTCCAGCGCTGCTTGACGGAGTTGTTCCAGGTGACCAGTGTGTCGCAGTAGCACTCGACATCCGTGTCGACCCGCCAGCCGTTGGAGTTGGCCTTCCATACGTTCGCTCGGTCGTGGCTGAGCGACCAGGACAGGACGAACTGGATCGGACGGCCCGTTTTTTGCAGGGCGGCGTGCCAGGCCTTGATGTCGGGGACGTTGTCGTGTGCGTCGTCGCCCTGGTTCGAGCCCGGCCCGACTCCGTCGATCTTGAGGAGGTCCACTCCCCAGTCGGCGAATTCGTCGGCGACGGACTGGATGTACTTGGTGGTGCAGGGGCTGGCGAAGTTCAGCTGGTAGGAGACGTCGTCCCAGCCACTGGTCTTGCGCAGGTCCGGATAGACGATGTCCTTGGTGGTGCAGCCGGGCGCACCGTAGATCGGCGTGTCGCCGTTGTTGTAGTAGTCCTGGTAGAGGCCCACTGCGAGGTAGAGGCCGAACTTCAGGCCCTTCTTGTGCAGTTGGTCTCCGATGTACTTCATGCCGTGCGGGAACTTCTTCGGGTCCGCCGTCGGCCGGGCGTAGCCGTCCGAGACGTTCGTGCCGTTGCCGACGTTCCAGCCGGCGTCCAGGTTCACGTGGTTGTAGCCGTGGGACTTGAGCTTTGACGCCAGGACTCCGGCCTGCGCCAGGACATGGGACTCGGTGAGCCAGTTCTCCCCGCCGTAGCCGGGGAAGCTGGTCGATTCGAGGCTCCACGTGCTGTAACCCATGTACGGCTCGGCGGCCACTGCCGCGGTGGAGCCGGCCGGGGCAGCGGCCTGGGAGACCCACTCGGGCGTGGTGGCGGGCACAGTGAGGGCCACCGCGAGAGCGGTGACACAGGTGAGCGTTCGAAGACGTACGGGGCGAACGGGACGAGCCATGGATGTACTCCATCTCGGCGCGACTGCGAGCGGTCTTCCGCCTGGAGGAATCGAGCAGGATCGAGGCCTGGTGAACCGGTGTGCGAGGAGGTTGGTCCCGGGACACCGTCCAGAGTGATCGACGAGGAGTGTGCGGCTACGCTCCCCACCGGGTACCTGGGCCGCCCCGACGAGGAGTGCCGCGAATGTAGGCAGACTTACCTTCCATCGTCAACATAGTCGTGAGCCGGAATGTCCGCCGCCACGCCCCGCAAGTACTCGGTATACGGGAAAAATCCCCTCAAAGTTCGACTTCAAGGAAGGCGCGAATCCACCCTTTCCGCCCTTGCATTAATTTCCTGTGGAAATGTAAAGTCGCTTTCATGAGCCTCGCCGACCAGTCGCCCGCCGCCGTTCTGGTCTTCCAGACCCTCCTCCAGTACGGCCCGCTCAGTCGCGCCGACGTCGGCCGGCGCACCGGGCTGTCGCCGGGTGCCGTCACCAAGGCGGCCACTCCCCTGATCGCGGACGGCTGGATCACCGAAGCGGGCCGGCCCAGCGTGGAGCGGACCACCGGACGTCCGGCGACGTTGATCGCCGTACGGGCGACACGTGCCCGGTTCGTAGGGGTCAAGGTCACCGGCGACGAACTCATCGGCGTACTCGCCGATCTGACGGCACAACCGCTGGCCTCCCGGCGGGCAGCGCTCGGATCACGGGACGTGGGCACGGTGGTACTCGCGATCGGCCGGCTCGTCGACGAACTGCGCGCGGCCGCGGGTCTCGTCGAGGCCGACGCGCTCCACGGCATCGGCGTCACCATCGCGGGCGACGTGGACGGGCGGACCGGGCACGTGCAGTACTCGCCCTTCCTGGACTGGCGCCGGGTGCCACTCGCCCAGCTCGTCGAGTCGGAAACCGGCGTGCCCACGGTCATCGAGAACGACGTACGGGCCCTGACGGTGGCCGAGCAATGGTTCGGCGCGGGAGCGGGCCTGTCGTCCTTCGCCCTTGTCACCGTGGGCGCGGGCATCGGTGCGGGACTCTCCGTCGGCGGCCGGGTGATCTCCGGGGCCCACGGTGTGGCGGGCGAGATCGGACACCTTCCCGTCGGCACCAGCGACCGCACCTGCACCTGCGGCAACACCGGGTGCGTCGAGGCCGTCGCCTCCACCCATGCGATCACCGAGCAGGCTCGGCAGGCCACCGGCGATCCCGAACTGACCATGGACGAGGCGGTACGGCTCGCCCACGCCGGCGATCCCGCCGTCCGAGCGGTCTTCACCCACGCCGGACACACCCTGGGCCTGGCCCTCGCCTCGGTCGCCAATCTCATCGGTCCGGAACGGATCGTCATCTCCGGGGAGGGCGTGGCCTCCTACGATCTGTTCGCCGATCAGATCCGGCAGACCTTCGCCGATCACGCGTTCGGTGCCGCGGCGGACTGCGATCTCGTGGTCCGGCCGCTGCCCTTCGAGCAGTGGGCCCGGGGCGGAGCCGCGGTGGCGGCCCAGCGTGTGTTCGCGCCCGTCAAGTAGGCCACCGCTCCCTTGCGGCCCGCAGCCCCGTACGGATCCGTCCGCAGGTGAGTCGGCGCACATCTCCCCCGCCGGCTCTGCGTCCGCTCATGTCGTTCCGGTGGACTGCTGCGCCCAGACGGTCTTCCCCTCCGCCTGGAATCGCGTGCCCCAATGGGTGGCGAGCGTGGCGACGATGAACAGGCCCCGTCCCGTCTCGTCGACCGTACGGGCGTGCCTCATATGCGGACCGCTGGGTGCGGTGTCGCTGACCTCGCAGGTCAGCACCGCGTCGAGGATCAGGCGCAGCGTCAGCGGCGGACTGCCGTAGCGCACCGCGTTGCCGACCAGTTCGCTGACGATCAGTTCCGTGGTGAAAGCGGTCTCCTCCTCGACGTTCCAGGTGGCGAGCCGACGGCGTACGGTCCGGCGCGCAAAGGGTGCGGCCTCGGGACCGTCCGGCAGTCGGCAGGTGAGGATCCGTTCTTCGGGGAGCGTTCTGGTGCGGGCCAGCAGCAGCAGTTTCTCGCTCGGCCATCCGCCCTCGTCGAGCGCGTACACGATGGTGTCGCACAACTCGCCCAGTGGCCGGTTCCCACCGTCGTCCAGAACCGATCGCAGCGGCGCCGACGGGGCGAGGACCTTCTCGGCCAGTCCGGCCGTGCTGATGGCCACCATGCTTCCGGCAGGCAGATCGACAGTGGTGGCGGGAAACGGGGCGTTGCCCGTGCTGGCGAGCAACGGGCCCGCGGGTACGCAGAGGGTGGACGAACTCCCGTCCGGGAAAACGACGACGGGCTCCGGCAGCCCGGCCCGGACGACGGTGATCGTCAGATCCACCGGGTCGCACACCGCGATCAGGCATCCTGCGATGAGCGGCTCCCGATGCAGGGGGTCACCGGCGGGCAGCGCCGCGCGCTCCGCGGCCAGACGTACGGTCGTGTCGTTCAGCCGGGCCAGCAGCTCGTCCGGCTCCAGGTCCAGGGCCGCCAGGGAGTAGATGACGGTCCGCAGCTGCCCCATCGTGGTGGCCGCGGCCATCCCTTGACCGGCGACGTCACCGACGATCAGCGCCGTCCGCGCCCCGGCCAGGGTGATCACGTCGAACCAGGCGCCCCCGCCCTCGGGTCCGGGCAGGTGGAGATGGCAATAGTCCACCGTGGACGACCCCGTGGGAGCCTGGGGAAGGAGCCGGCGCTGCACCGTCGCGGCGATGGTCCGCTCGCGGGCGAACCGGCGGGCGTTGTCGATGCACAGCGCCGCGTGCGCGCACACATCGGCGGCGAGCGCGAGATCCTCCTCCTCGAACGGGTCCTCGAGGTCATGGCGGTAGAAGCTGACCACGCCCAGCGCCTCGCCCCGCAGAGCCAGCGGGGCGACGATCAGGGAGTGGACGCCCGAGCGCCTGATGGCGTCGGCCCTGGGCGGATCCGCCGCCAGCCACAGGGTGTCCTCGTCGATCGGCAGAAGCCGCGGGCGCAGATCGGCCAGTACCCGTGAAAAGGGGGTTCCGTACGGCAGATGTCGCACGTCCCCCACCGGGTACGCGGTCACCCGCCCCCGGAACGCGGCACGGCGCAGGGGCACATCGCGGTCGACCGGAACCAGCGGCGGCGCCTCGCCGCGGACGACGTCCTCGATCACCTCCACCACGGCGATCCCGCAGAACGCGGGCACCACCGCGTCCACCAGATCCTGGCAGGCCGCGATCACATCCAGCCGCTCCCCCACCTTCTTGCGGACCTCGTCCAGCACGGACAGCCGCCGCCGTGCCCGCTCGCGGTCGGTGACGTCGACCGCCGAGGCGACCAGCCCGAGGACCTCCCCGCCCGCGTTCTCCAACCGGATGTAGGAGACCGAATAGATGCTCCGCCGCTCGTCCCCGAACCCCCGCATCCCCCGCACCAGCCGGTTCAGGGCCGGTTCCCCGCTCTCCAGGACCTGGCGGGCGACCGTCTCCTCCTCCTGCGGATCGGCAAGCCGATAGGCCTCGGTGAACACCTGGCCGACAAGACCGCCGTCCGGTGCACCGCGCAACGCGTGCGTGGCCGTGTTCATCCGGACGATGCGCATCCGGTCGTCCAGCACATGCAGCCCGACGGGCGACTGCGCGAACATCGCCTGCAGGATCGCCAGATCCTGGTCCGACACCGCGTGTTCCGCTCCGCGTACCTCCCAGTCCACGGACGAACCCGTCAGCACCGGCCGCACCAGCAGCGACTCCATGCCGTCGAAGCCGACCCGACGCCGTACCGCATCGGCAGCGGTCTCGTGGACCAGGAAGGCGACCGACCGGCCCACGGCCTCCTCCGCAGACCACCCGAACATCGCTTGGGCCTGGGGACTCCACTCGATCACCCGCCCGCTCTCATCGACTCGCATGAGCACGCCACCGCCGAGCATGGAAACACCTCCGCAGCATCCATGCCCCGGTCCGCGGTCGGCAGGACCACCCGCCGTCAGCAGCCACCGATCGGCGCAGCACGGACCGCTCCCCAGGCTGCCGCCCGCTCCGCCCGGCCACCGGCACTCGTCGCGGCGCGGGACCGTACCGCCGGGGACGCGGGCGCGTGGACTCCACGTCCGTGCGCGCACAACGGCAAGCGGCCGGGACCCCCGAGAGGGCCCCGGCCTCCTACCCGAGCGATCACACGGTCACCCGGTCGCGGCATCGTCACATCGTGAGCACCTGGGGCAGTGGTACGGCGTCGCCACCCGCTACGGCAACGCCGCCGCCGTCAGCATGGACGGACACCACACCGCAGGGATCCTGCTCAGATCAGGACGGTGCTCCGGACGAATCCGACTAGCGGCGACCGAGGTAGTGGTGGTGGTTCCGGTCGTTGTGCCAGCGCTGCCATCCGTTCCAGCCGTGGTGCCGGCCCCAGTTGCCGAAGCGCCCGTGGTTGTAGTGGTGGCCGTACCGGCCACGGTTGCGGTCCCAGTCATGGCCGCCCAGCAGCCCGCCCGGACGGTGGGCCTGCGAGTAGCTCCGACCGTGGTCGCGGCCGTGGTCGCCGCCGTCGGCCATGGCCGGCATGGCGGCCGCCGCGACGAGGGCGCCCGATGCCACGAACGTGGCGATCAGGCGGACCGTGGTACGAGAAACAGACATGCGCTGTCCCCTCACGTTCATGCACACCCGTCCTGTCAGGACCGGCGTGCCATCCGATTTCCCGGCTCGGTGCCGAGGTCCGCAACTGTGGCCGGTCGCCGCGACGCTAGATCAACAACAGGGTTCGTGTTACAAAACACCGACATATCCGTAACGCTCTGCTGTATGGGGCATCGATACCGGCGGGTTGTGCCCCATTGGTTCACCTTCGCCCCTACCTGCTCTCTGATCAGCAGAAAAGGGCTTGGCATCGCACGGCACTCCTCATGAGCACGCCGTCCTGACTCCCCCGACTGGAGCAATGGGTCTTGTAACGATCGCAGAGCCACCGTTCGGGGGACCCCGCCCTGCCCCGAGGGCGTGGTGTCGGTCCGTCACGAAGGCGGCCGAACCAGGCCCCTGTCCGGGGGCCGCGGCCGGGGCGGACAGACGGGCGCCCGCCGCGACACCTGCACCCCACACGACATGACGGGGCGCCGCGCCGACGACGCTGCCGGTGACGGTCAGCCGGCCGACAAGGACCACTCCACCGTGGATGCCGCGGCCGCCGCCCGGCACTTCGTCGCGCCGAGGACGCCGTCACGGGCGGCGGAACGAAGGGGCTCGCCGCGCGAAGGAAGGGCACCGTGATCAGCGGGGCCAGGACACCCGTCGCGGACGCCGACACAGGCAGAAGACGTGAAGGGGCCCGCCGCGCCCACGGAGCAGCATGATGCCGACGCCCCGGACAAACCGGGCATGACGCTCTTGCGCTTCCTCCCGGGTGAAGTGCCGAGGCCGGAGGACTGTGTCAGACGCCGGGTGTCGCACACATGCCGCCGGGGCGGAGGCACTGCGCCGACGTGCCCGCTGTCCAGGCATGCCGAAGCGGTGGCTACTGTGGCGCCATGTCCGAGCCCGTGCACCTGCGCCCCATCGCCGAACCCGACCTCGGTCTCCTGGAGCACCTCTACGAGGACCCTTCGGAAGCAGGGGACTTCGGTTTCTTCGGATACCGCAACCCCGGTCAGCTGCGTCGGCAGTGGTCGGAGCAGGGTTTCGTCTCCCGTCAGGGCGGGCGCCTGGCCGTCGCCGCGCGCGACGGCCGTTTCGTCGGTGAGGTGCAATGGCGGCAGGTGCTCCAGGGCCCTGAATCGTCCTGCTGGAACATCGGCATCGCGCTCCTTGCCGCGGAGCGCGGCAAGGGCTTCGGCAAGCTCGCCCAACGGCGGCTCGCCGAGTACCTGTTCGCCCACACACAGGTGAACCGGATCGAGGCGAGCACAGAGATCGCCAACGTCGCGGAGCAGAAGGCGCTGGAGTCGGCCGGCTTCACGCGGGAGGGAGTGCTGCGCGGGGCCTGCTTCCGCGGTGGTGCCTGGCGCGACATGGTCCTGTACTCCGTGCTGCGCGGCGAGGTCGCGCTCCAGGGCTGACACCCGCGATCGCCGTCGTCGCCCGTCCGATCGGGCGCGGTGGCGGCGCGCGGATCATCGGCCTCGAGGGCGGCCCGGGGCGGCACGGTGGGGTCCGGGTCAACCCCGCTGTCGACCAGGTCCCGTCGCATTTCTTATGATCCCGAGCGTGCACGCACATGTACTCGTCGCCGAGGACGACGAAAAGCAGGCCGAACTCATACGCCGCTCGCTGCTGCGGGAGGGGCACACCGCGACCGTGGTCCACGACGGCGGGGCCGCCCTGGAAGCGGTCCGGCGCAATCGGCCCGACCTCGTGGTCCTGGACCTGATGCTGCCGGTGATCGACGGGTTCGGCGTGTGCCGGGTCCTGCGGCAGGAGGGCGACATCCCGGTCCTCATGCTCACCGCGCGCTCCACCGAGGAAGACGTCCTGCACGGCCTCGACCTCGGCGCGGACGACTACATGACCAAGCCGTACAGTCCTCGCGAACTCACGGCGCGTATCCGTACCCTGCTGCGGCGCACCGCTCGGCAGCACAGGGAGCAACAGGTGGTGCGTGCCGCCGGGATCACCGTCGATTCCGCACGGCGCGAAGTGCTCTGCGACGGCGAGCCGGTGCGGTGCACGCCGGACGAGTTCGAGATCCTCCTGGCGATGGTCTCCGAACCGGGACGGGTGTTCTCGCGGCGCCAGTTGCTGCAGTACACCCGGGGCATCGACCGCGAGTCCACGGAGCGCGCCGTGGACGTGCACATCATGAACCTGCGCAAGAAGCTGGAGGCCGACCCCCGTCGGCCCGTACGCCTGCTCACCGTGTTCGGCGTCGGCTACAAGGTGAGCGGGGACCGCGGCTGACAGCGGTCGTGGCGCTGGGGGGAACCGGGACTTGCCGGGCGGCCCGCCCCGGTCGATACACCTGACCGGGACCGAGCCCGCGGCGAACCTGTCCCAGGTCGTCGACCGGTTCCGACGGGCCGAGAAACCACGCACCGGATGGACGGGCGGCCGTGGGCTCGGCCTGTCCCCCCTCTGTCAGCTTGTCGGCGTTCACGCCGGCACGGTGACCGTGACGTCAGGGCGCGGGTTCGGTGTCTGCCATGCGACTGCCGGCCACGACGGCGTGTGGCCGGGAGACGAACGGGGCGACGTGGTCCCTGCCGAGGCTCCGCAGCCAACGGGGTTCCCGGCGACCCGCCGGTCCGACCCTCACGCCGTCGTTCGCCGAACGGGGCCCGCGGGGCGACCGGCCCGTTCGGTGCGCCCGGACGAAACCGAGCCGGTGGCGGACCGGACCGCCCGGACCACGGCGCAGTCAGAGCGCCGAACCGGCCTGCCACTGACTCCACGACATGTTCCAGCCGTTGAGGCCGTTGTCCGGGTTGATGGTCCGGTCGTCCGAGTTCTTGACCACGACCACATCACCCACCAGGGAGTGGTCGTAGAACCAGGCCGCGTCCTGGCCCTGGTCTCCGCCGCCCTTGACGTCGTTGAGACCCACACAGCCATGGCTGATGTTCTCGTGCCCGAACACCGAGTCGGAACCCCAGTAGTTGCCGTGTACGAAGGTGCCGGAGGAGGACAGCCGCATCGCGTGCGGGACGTCGGGGATGTCGTACTCCCCGGCAAAGCCCACCGTGGCACCGTTCATGCGGGTCGTACGCAGCTTCTCGGATATGACCATCTGCCCGTTCCATGTGGTCCTGCCGGGCGCGCCCGCCGTGATCGGGATCGTCCGCAGCAGTGCCCCGTCGCGCTCCACGCGCATCGTGTGGGCGCTCGCGTCCACGGTCGAGACCTGCCGGCGGCCGACGTGGAAATGGAAGGTCTGCTCCTGCTCCCCGTAGACCCCGGGCGCCGCCTCGACCCCGTCAAGCCCGATCTTGACCGTGACGTCCGAGCCGGCCTCCCAGTACTGCTCGGGCCGGAAGTCCAGGCGCCGGTCACCGAACCAGTGCCCGACGACCGTCTGGCCGCTGCCGGCGGTGATGCGAAAGGCCGACTCCACCGCCTTCCTGTCCCTCACCGGCCGGTCGAAGGTGAAGGAGACGGGCATGCCCACACCGACGGTGGACCCGTTCTCCGGAACGTGGGTCGCACGGTAGCGGTCGCTGTCGTCGAGTGTGGTGAACGCGATCCGCCGACTCACCGTGTGCCCGTGGCCGTCCGCGGCAGCGGCGGTCAACCGGTAGGAGGTGCCGTGCCGAAGCGGGGATCTGGGTGCCCAGCTCCTCCCGTCCGCGGCGGGCACACCGGGCACCGGGTCTCCGTCCGCGGTGGTCAGCGAGACCCGGGTGATGCTGCCGCCGGTGACCCGGACCTGGCCGCCCCCGGTGACGGACACGTGCTTCTGGCCGTCCGAGGCGTTCAGTGTGAGGGCCACCGGCGGCCCGGACGCGCCGCCAGCCGAGGGCAACGCCTTGGTCGCCTCGGGGCCGTCGGCGCCGCAGCCCGTGAGCAGCAGGGCCGTGACGGACAGGGCGGCGACGGCCGGGACGGCACGGGTATGGCGCATGAGTGGGACTCCGGAATACGTCGGGATGCCGCGCGCCGCCGGACGGGCGGCCCCGGCACGCGTGGCCCGGGGTCCCCGCTCGCCCGGCCACGCCGGCGGAAGGATGCCGATCACCACCCTGAGCGGCACTCATCAGGAAGTTGTCAGAACCGCCGACCGCTTCTCGGGCTCCGCCGGGTCGGTTCACGGCAGCCCGGGCCGCCGGATCCGTGTGCGGCGGGCGGCGGGCGGCGGGCGGCGGAACACGCGTACGCGTACTCACGCACTGCGCCCGGGCTTCACCGAAAGGTGGGGCTTTGCGGAGGGCCGTTGCGACCGGGCGGCGGCGAGGCCGCGGACAGCACCCCAGCGGGGGGCGTCAACTCACCAACCACCTTCTGAGCAGGCCCTGATAGGGCTCGAACTGGAACTGCAGCGGTGGAGCCATGTCGCCGAAGGACTGACCGAACGCGCGCGGTGACCGGGCCAGTCCCGACAGCACCCGCTCGGCCGTGTCGTCTCCGGCAAGGCCGGGCGCGAGAGCCGCGCAGCCCCGAACACCTGCATTCGGGTGGGTGAGCCAAGAACGGGTGTCGCCGCCGAGGTGGCCCATAGCGACCAGCAGCGTCGCCCGTTCGTAGGGGGATTCGGCAGCCCGGGCCATCGACGCGAACCGCTCCAGCAACACCGGACGTTGCGCAGAGGCAGACGGGTGGCGGGCCAGCGCCCCGACTGCTGCAGCGGCACACGTCCTGCGGCCGACCCGCTCCGAGGCGAGGTGCGACAGTGTTTGCCGCAGGAGCGTGGGCATCAGGTCGAAACAGGCGAGCGTGGCCTGATCCAGGACGAGTTCACCCAGGCCGGTCCCCTCCTGCCACATCCGGTACCGGCCGTCGGCATCGACCGACAGGTAGTTGTCGGTCCAGGACCGAAGCTCCTGAGCGCGGTCCTCGACCCGGACGCGGGTCTCCGCGGCCCGGTCGCCGACATCGGCGGCCACGCCGACCGCGTACAGGTAGGCAAGCATTGCGTCCGGCAGTGAGGGATCGTCCGACGCCGACACCAGATGGTTCAAGAGTTCGACAACACGAAGCGCGGTGGGCGCCGTCGCCGGCCAGACCTTGCCTTCGGGACGAAGCGTTGTCGACCACAGATGCGAGTACCCGGCGACGAAAGCCCTGTCATCGCCGCCGAGAAGCGCTGCCAGATGATGCGGCGTGTCGTGGGCGGGCCCCATGGCATGGAAGAACCCGGACCACCCCACGTCATCCAGGAGGTCAACCATCACAGGCATGGTGCCACACCACTCCGACACGACCACTGCCGCAGCAACGATCCGCCTACGCCCCGTCCATGATCCGGCGGACAGCTGCCTAGGCGGCAGGCACAGGGAACAGCATGCAGCTGCTGGTCGCGTGGGCGAGCAGACGGTCGTTGGAGTCGAAGAGCTCGGCCTGGGCGAGAGCGGTGCGCCGACCCTGGTTGAGGACGCTGCCGACGGCGCGGACCTTGCCCGTGTCGACGGTGATGGGGCGCAGGAACTTCAGGTTCAGGTCGAGTGAGGTGTAGCCCATACCGGCCGGGAGGACGGACTGCACGGCACAGCCGGCGGCCGAGTCGAGCAGAGTGGCGTAGACACCGCCGTGGACGCTGCCGATGGGGTTGTAGTGCTCCTCCCCCGGTTCCAGCGCGAAGACGGCACTGCCCAACTCCACCTGCTCCAGGGTGAAGCCGAGGGTCGCGGCGATGGGAGGTGCGGGCAGACGTCCACTGATCACGCTGCGGAGGAAGTCGAGACCGCTCTGCTGCCCGACGGCGGCAGCGGAGACCCTCGGGTCCTCCCACTCGAACGTGCGTGACCTGCTCATGTATGTCTCCTCGTCAGCTGCCTTCCCTGTTCGAAGCTAGCTATGCACACCCCTGGATGTCAATGTCGAAGTCAGCCTACGATGGCCCCATGACGTGGCTCGAGACCAGCACCGAGAACTGCACGGTGCAGCGCACCCTCGACCTGATCGGCGAGAAGTGGTCCCTCCTGGTGCTGCGCGACGCCATGAACGGTGTGCGCCGCTTCGACGACTTCCGCCGGCATGTGGGACTCTCCGAGGCCGTGCTCGCCGACCGGCTGCGCACGCTGGTCGGTGCCGGGATCCTGGAGACCGTCCCCTACCGGGAGCCCGGTCGGCGTACGCGCCACGAGTACCGGCTCACCCGCAAGGGCTGGGACCTGTGGCCCGTCATGATCGCGCTGAAGCAGTGGGGCGACCACTACACCGCGGACCCGGAAGGACCACCGCTGGAGGTCCGTCACCGCGACTGCGGTGAACCGCTGGAGGCCGTCGTCGTCTGCGGGGAAGGCCACCACGGACCCCTCACCCCGTGGCAGGCCTACACACAGCCCGGCGCCTCGGCGCACTCCGCCACCTGACCGGTCGCGGGCTGCCGCCACTCCGCGGCAGCCCGCGACCGCGCCGGACATCGCCACCCATGCCTGGTTCGTCCGGATATGGTGCCCTTTGTGATCAGGACAGGAAGGCTCCCGCGTCGTCGTCCGCAGCGAGCGAGACGGCGGGGATCCGCGCTGCTGTCCCCGGTGATCGTCACCATCCTCATCGCGAGCCTCGCGTTCTCCACGCCCAGGGAGATCGCCATCAGCCGCCTGCTGCCCGCGGCGCCCGCGCTCGCCGCCTCGATGTGGTCCGTGTTCGCGACGGTTCTTCTGGGAGTCTTCTGTCTGCTGGTCATGATCGGGCTCAGCTTTCTCTATTCCGATCTCGGGACGCCCTACACGGCTGCGGCGATCGTCGCGGTCACCTTGGCGGCCGCCTATGCGAGCCATCTGCGGTTGCAGCGGGAGGAGACACTCGTCCAGGTCCGGCTCGTCGCCGACACGGCCCAGCAGGTCCTGCTGCGACCGCTGCCGCGCCGCATCCGGGACGTCGCGATCGAGTCGCTGTATCTGGCGGCCCAGGAACAGGCCCGGATCGGAGGCGACTTCTACGAGGCGGCCGAGACGCCGTACGGGATCCGGCTGCTCATCGGAGACGTGCGTGGCAAGGGGCTGTCCGCGGTGGGGGCCGCCTCGGCGTTGATCAACTGCTTCCGTGAGAACGCGTACGACCAGCCCGACTTGAAGGGCATCATCCACCGTCTCGAGACCTGTATCGCCCGTCACAGCGCGGCGTTCCCCACCCAGCACCTGCCGGAGCACTTCGCCACCGCGCTCATCGCCGAGATCCCCTACGGCAGCGACTGCGTCAGAATCCTGAACTGCGGCCATCCTCCGCCCCTTCTGGTGCACCGCGGAGAGATCCGCTTCGCCGAGCCCACCAGCGTCTCACCGCCCCTGAATCTGGGCCCGCTGGTCGGGAACCGCTACTACGTCGACACCGTGGCCTTCGCGCCGGGCGATCAACTGCTGCTCTACACCGACGGCGTGACGGAGACCCGCAACCGCGACGGCGACTTCTTCCCCCTGCCTGACTGGCTGCGGCAGCAGCGGTCGTCTCCGCCCCGCG
The DNA here is from genome assembly GCF_051553595.1 of Streptomyces sp. HUAS TT11. NCBI lineage: Bacteria > Bacillati > Actinomycetota > Actinomycetes > Kitasatosporales > Streptomycetaceae > Streptomyces > Streptomyces sp. HUAS TT11. The sequence goes on along the minus strand of NZ_CP196184.1, from coordinate 8,612,274 downwards.
AGTTGCTCGACCGGCTTCATCGGGATCTGCTCCGCTACAGCGACGGAAGGCTCGACGACGACATCGCGGCCCTCGCACTGCGGTGCATGCGCACCTGACGCGTGCGGTCCGCCCGTCGACGCGCGGGCCAGGACGTCGCGGGTGTGGATCACCTCCGGCACCGTGGGCACGGGCGGTGTTCCGCCCGTGCCTCGAGGCTTTGACCGATCGGCTCGGGCAGAGCACACGGCTCGGCGGCCGCATCCCGGAAGTCGCGGTGCGCCTCGATCCGTCGACAACCTGGGCTTCGGGACAACCGGCCGTGTGTCATCCCCACGACCCGCTGCGTCCCCGCTGGACGAGCGAGGATGGAGCGACGGACCGGGGGTGACCCGCCGGTCCTCTGCCACGGGCCACTCCGAAGAGGGTCGACGCACAGCGGACCGGAGCACCTGACGCTGCCGTGCTCGAGGGCGCCGGCGGGCCGGGACGGTGGGGCGGGACGATCAGTCCGGCTTCCGCCAGGTCAGTTCCGCCGTGCGGTACCCACCCCACATGCGGACGGGGTTGACCAGACCGAGCTTCAGGCATGTGCCGTCGAACGTCACCTTCCGTACCTGGGGCCGGCCGACCCAATCGGGGAAGAGGCTGGTCGTGACGTGGTGCTCGACGGTGGTCGGGGCCACGACGTCGAAGGGGCCTCCGTAGGCGATATAGGTCACCGCGGCCCGGGCCAACTCCTCCGGTGGGGTGTCCTCGAGGCGTTCGGATCCCGTGGCCGGACGGTCGCCACGGCTCAACTGGGCGGACATGTAGCCGTCGGCGGTGTAGACGATCAGCCCCCGGGGTGCTGGTCCGAGCGGGTGGATGACATGTCCGTCGGTGCTCGTCGCGGTGTACGACACGAGTGTCCATGCGCCGATCAGCCGTCTGCGCACCGCTTCGCGGGCCTGGCGTTCGCTGTTCGTGTCTGTCGGGTGGAGGGTGGCCATGGAGGTGTTCCTTTCTTCCGCGGGTCGCGGAGCGACTACCGGTGTCCGCCCACGGTGGGCGCAGGGAGGGCGGCATGGGAGGCACTCCGGGTCCCCGGGCCTCGAGGGGTGCCGCGCCTGTTGACGGCGTGCATCGTCAGAATGAGCGCCGCCACGGCGAGGAAGGCCATCCCCTCCCACGCCACCGCCGTCCAGCCATGGCTCTCGAAGAGCGTCACGGCGAGAGCGGAGCCGACCGCGGCACTCGCGAACAGGGAGAACATGTAGAGGGTGTTCAGCCTGGCCCGCACCGCCAGGGGCCCTGCGAAGATCCGGGCCTGGTTGGCTATCTGAGCGCTGGTGGTGCCGTAGCCCAGCAGATTGCATCCGATGACGAGGGCCGCCAGTGAGTCGCCGTCGAGCAGAAAAACAAGGAAGGCGGTGGTGGCGGACGCCAGGGCGATGACGTTGACGGTGTCGGGGCCATAGCGGTCGGTGAGCCGTCCGGAGTAACGGGCCGCCAGGGCGCCCGGGACGCTGCTGAGACCGAACAGTCCCGCCGCGGCCGGTCCGAGTTCCAGCGGCTTCTGGGACAGATGGAAGGCCAGGGTGGCCCAGAACGACGAGAAGGCGCCGTACACCGCCGCACCGAGGAGAGCGGACAGGCGCAGGGCGGGGTGGCGCAGGACGAGCGGGGGCATGGACGCGAGCAGCTTCAGGTAACCGGGCGTGTCCTTGCCGGTGTTCGCAGCGCGCTCCGGCATGTATCCGGGCAGGACGAACAGGAGGGAGGCCGTGACGAGGGCGGCGGCGACATAGTCGGCGCGCCATGTTCCGGTCGCCTGGGACAGCGCTCCGGAGACGGTGCGGGAGAGCAGGGCTCCCAGGGTCAGTCCGGTGCCGACGGCACCCAGGGCTCGGCCCGCCTGGCCCTTGGCCGCCAGCGAGGCGACGGTGGGCATGATGATCTGAGGGACCACGGTGGTCGTCGACAGGACGAGGGTCGCAAGGCTCAGCAATGCGATCGAGGGGGCAAGCGCTCCGGCGAGCAGGGCGAGCGCGGTGACGGTGAGCAGGATGCGGGAGACCCTGCGCAGCGGGGCACGGTCGGCGAGGGGGACGATCGCGACGATGCCCAGGGCGTAGCCGATCTGGCCGGCCGTGGCGACGCCTCCCGCGGCCGTGGAGGAGGCACCGAGGTCCAGGGCGATCCGCTCGAGAAGGGGCTGGGTGAAGTAGATGTTGGCGACGGTGACGGCGGTGGCGACGGCGAAGACAGGGATGGTGCCGCGCTTCATGGCCGGGACGGGGGGCGGTGCGGTCATGGGGCCCTTCACGGAGGCACGGAGGTGAGCAGGGGCGCAGGGGGCCCGGCACCGGCGTGGGGACGCCGGCGCCGGGACGGGCCCTGTTCGGTGAACGGGACGGGGCGCGGGGTCAGTCGCGGGTGAGTTCGCCGTCGACGAGCCGCCACAGGTGCAGCGTGTTGGCCTCGCGCAGCGGCCTCGGCAGCAGTTCGTCCGGGAACCCCTGGTAGGTGACCGGACGGAGGAACCGCTCGATCGCGCTCATTCCGACGGAGGTGAACCGGCTGTCCGACGTCGCGGGGAACGGTCCACCGTGGACGGAGGCGTAGGACACCTCCTGGGGGATGGAGAAGGCGTTGACCACGATGCGGCCCGTACGGCGCTCCAGGATGGGCAGGAGCCGTGCCGCGGCGGCGTGGTCGGGCCGGTCGGCGTGCAAGGTGGCCGACAGCTGCCCCCGGAAGGCGCGTGCCGCCTCGAAGAGCTGCCCGAGGCCGGTCAGCCGGACGAGCAGGACAGCGGGGCCGAAGACCTCCTCGCGAAGGGCCGGGTCGGCCAGCAGTTGCTCACCGCTCACCTCGTACAGCAGGGACTGGCCGTCCCATGTGCGTATCGGCTCGGGGCCGGCGCCGATACGCGTGGCCCCACTGTCCTCCAGCCGCTGCACATTGCGTGTGTAGGCGTCGTGGATGCCGGGCGTGAGCATGGTCCGCGCGGCCACCTTCTCCACCTCGGCCCTCGCCGCGTCGCGCATCTCCTCGAAGCCGGGGCCGTCGACGCCCAGCAGGACGGCCGGCTTCAGGCAGGCCTGCCCGACGTTGTACTGCGCACGCTGCGCGAGGCCCGCGCCGATCTCCGCACCGCGGGCCGCCGCGGCGGCGGGCAGGACGAAGGTCGGGTTGACACTGGTCATCTCGGTGAACACCGGGATGGGGTCGGGACGTTGCTGGGCGCGGCGGAAGAGAGCCATGCCACCGGCCTCGGAACCGGTGAAGGTGACCGCCCGGACCAGGGGGTGATCGACCAGGGCCTCACCGATCTCGTTGCCCGGGCCCCGGACCAGAGAGAAGACGCCTTCGTGGAGCCCCGCCTCCGCGACGGCCTGCCGGATGGCACGACCGGCGATCTCCGAAGCGCCCGGATGGGCGTTGTGGGCCTTGAGGACGACGGGGCAGCCGGCGGCCAGGGCGGAGGCCGTGTCGCCGCCCGCCACCGAGTAGGAGATCGGGAAGTTGCTCGCGCCGAAGATCACCACAGGGCCCAGGGCCACCTTCTGCATCCGGTGGTCCACGCGTGGTGCGGGCTGCCGGTCCGGCTGAGCGGGGTCGATGGTCGCCTGGAGGAAGCGGCCCTGGCGGACGACGGTGGCGAACTTGCGGAACACCGCGGCCGTCCGGAGGGTCTCGCCCTCGAACTGGGCGGCGGGCAGGCCGGTCTCCAGCGAGGTGCGTGCGGCGAGTGCACCCTTGACCGCCTCGAGCTTGTCCGCGACGAGGTCCAGGAACGCGGCCCGTTCGGCCAGGCCGGTGTGGCTGTAGCTGTCGAAGGCCTCGTCGGCGAGACGGACGGCGCGGTCGACCTCGGCGTGACCGCCGAAGGCGAACTCGGGCTCGATCAGCTCTCCGGTGGCCGGGTTGAGCGCCTTCATCGTGCCTGCCGAGGCGGGCACGGCGGCTGCTCCTATCAGGAGTTCTCCGGTCAGCGTCACGCCTTGCCCCCCTCGATGGCGGCGACGAGCTCCCTCGTGCCGAGGATCGCGTGGGCGAACGTGGGACCGTTCAGTTCGTGCGCGGCCTGCATCATCTCGGGCCGGTAGGCGGCCGTGGCATCGCGGACCAGCGTCACGTGGTAGCCGAGTTCCATGGCGAAGCGTGCCGTGGACTCGATGCAGGTGTTGGCCAGCAGGCCGACGAGCACCACATGGCTGATGCCGTGCTGCTTGAGCTGGAGGTCCAGGTCGGTGTTGGCGAACCCGCTCTGCCCCCAGTGTTCCTGGACGACGACGTCACCCGGCTGCGGCCGGAAGTCGCTGTGGAACTCCCCGCCCCAGCTCCCGCGGGCGAAGCTCTGCGACTTCATGATGTTGCGCTGGGTGGGATTGGGGTGGTCCCAGGTCTCGTAGTCCCCCGGCTCCCAGCGGCGGTGCGGGACGAACAGCACCTGCACGCCCGACTCGCGGGCGGAGGCGACGACCGAGCGCAGATTGTCCAGCAGACCGACCTCCTCGGCCTGGGCCTGCAGCCGCGGCCAGATCTTGCCTCCCTCGGACAGGAAGTCGTTGAAGGGGTCGACGAGCAGCACCGCCGTGCGGTGCGGGTCGTAGGTCTCGGACATGGTCTCTCCTCAAAATCTGGATGATGGACAGCATCCAGAAGTGAGGATTACTCCCATCATCCTGTAAGTCAAATATCGGCAGCTCAGTCCAAACTTCGAACCCATGTGTATGATGTGCGTCATCTAAATCTCTATCGGCGTCTGCGCCATTTCTCGGAGGGAGGCCCGGCATGGGGCACTCACAGGCGGAGAAGGCGGCGTCCCGCGAGCGGGTGCTCCGCATAGCGGCTCGCAAGGTGCGCGCGGAGGGCGTGACCCGACCGGGCATCGCGGACCTCATGAAGGAAGCGGGACTCACCCACGGCGGCTTCTACAAGCACTTCGCCTCGCGTGAGGACCTGATCGCCCAGGCCGCGGGCCTGGCCCTCGCCGAGGGCTCGGCGAAGATGGAGCGAGCCGCACGGAAGAACGAGCAGGAACCGCGGACCGGCCTCATCGACGCCTATCTCAGGCAGCAGCACCGCGACTCGCCGGCCACCGGATGCGCCCTGGTCACCCTGGGTGCCGCCGCCGGCCGCGGCGACGAGCACTTCAAAGAGGCCTACGAACGTCAGGTCCGCACCTATCTGGACCTGATCGCCGGGCTCGACGAGGAGTCCGAGGAGACCCGCGCCGAGGCGATGCTCACCCTCAGCGCGCTGGTGGGCGCGGTCCTCATGTCCCGGGCCGTGGCAGACGCCGGCCTGTCCGACGAACTGCTCACCGCCGTCGCCGATCAGCTCAAGCAGCGAGGGCCGCGGGCGTCCGCTCCGGCGGCCTGAGGCTTCACCCTGCGACGGGGCGCACCCCAACAGGTGCGCGCCCCGTCGCCGTGCCCGTGGAGCAGTGCAGGTCACGGTGTCTACAAGGTCACAGTCCCCCTATTTCGAGGGGTCCCTCATGTTACGCTCGGTGCATGAGCCAGCGAACCGTCCTGTCCGCGTCCCAGGCGTCGGCCAAGCCGCTGCGCCGTGACGCGCAGCGCAACAGGGACGCGATCGTGTGCGCCGCCCGCAAGGCCTTTGCTGAACAGGGCCTGGGCGCCTCGCTGGAGGGCATAGCCCGCGAGGCCGGCGTCGCGATCGGAACGCTTTACCGACACTTCCCCAGCCGCCTCGATCTGATCGAAGAGCTCTTCACGGCGAAGTTCACGGACCTGCTCGTCGCGGCCGAGGATGCCGCGGGCATGGACGACGCCTGGCGAGGGTTCTGCCGCTACCTGGAGAAGCTGTGTGAGCTCCAGGCCTGCGACCGGGCCTTCAACGACCTGATCTCGGCCCGGCTGCCCACCCACGCGATCAGCCGGAACATGGACGCACGCGCGAAGGAACTGGGCGCCCAGATCTTCCGTAACGCCCAGGAGCAGGGTGTGCTCCGCGACGACGTCACCCCGGAAGACCTCGCCTTCGTGATCTGGTCGCAGGCCGGGATCATCCAGGCCACCCGTACCGTGGCGCCCAGAGCTTGGCGTCGCCATCTGCACCTGATGCTCGACGCCTTCCGTGCCGACTGCTCGCACGAGCAACTGCCGGAACCCCCGCTGACCGCCCGGCAGGTGGAGCAGATGCTGACCACCGTCGAGTGCCCCGAAGAGGAATGCGGCGAGTGCCACGAAGAGGTGTGACCGCCCGCGCCGATACGGTCGGCGGGCGGCAGCTGCCTTCTGACATGTGATCAGCACGGTCCGGTGGGTCGGTACGGGTCACACCTTGCCGCCCGCGTGCGATCCGGCGAAGCTGATCCGATGCCGGGACAGCGCAGGAGGAAGCGTCGACGACACGACGCATGGCAGCAGGCCGCCGCCCGTTTCCCGGCGGGCGCAGGCCACTGGGACGTTCTCTTCGAGACCCAGGACGAGTCGGAGTGGCGCGCCCACATCCACCGACTGCGGGAGTCGGACCAGCCGATCGACTGGGCGGCGGTACGCATCGACACACTGTGCGGGCGCCTGATGCAGCCGACCACCTACCGTCTCCGCCTCTTCGTGGCGGACCCCACCGCCGATGCGGCAGAGTAGCCCCACTCCCATGGGGAACTGACCCCGCGGACGCCATCGCCGAGTCCGGGGGTGCTCAGGGAGTGGCTCGTCGAGGCGAGGGAATCCGAATGCCCGGGCTGGGCCGAATGCACGGACGGAACCTCGCGTTCTTGCGTCCCACCTTCTCGAACCCAGCTCCACGAGAATCGCCGGAGCGGACAGGTGGCGACGACAGTCCGGCCGTATGCGGCCGAGCGGACTTCCAGGGGGAGTTCGGCCCCTACGACAATGGCGTGTAGGTCGTCGTCAGCGCGGGCCGGCAGGGGGGAAGGAGCCCGGGAAGACGTCGGTCGGCCGTGCGTCGACCACGACCGGCTGTTCCGCGACGTCCCGGCGGGGACTTGGGCCCCGGTGCCGCACACCGATGGGACACTGTGCTCCGAAAGCCGTGCCCGAGGACGAGAACCACGGTCCGCCGGCTCCACGCGGTCTTCTGCACCGCCTCGCCCAGGCACTCGGCGTCGGCCTTCGACCCGCCGATCCCGCCGTCGGCCCGGCTCTCAGCGCCGCACTCCGGTCAAGACCGAGGTGACACCGATTGTGCATGCCCGCCCGTCCCGTGCGTCCCGCTGTCGACGAGGCGACGCCACCACCCGCCGCCGGACACACGTCCGCGGCACGGGGAAAGTTCGTCGAGGGGGTCGAAGGAGGCTTCGACACCGTGTGGGCTTCGGATGACTCCGGTCACACAACGGGCCCGGTGCCTCGATCGGCCGCCGGACCCACACGCTCCAGGGGCGCCCGTCATCCAGGGAGCGACATTCAGCTTCCCGCCAGCAGCTGCGCAAGCTCGCCGTCCAGGTCGAGCCGCTCCGACTCCGCCCCCAGCGGCACCAGGGACCATGTCTCACGCAGGAAGGATTCCACGCTCTGTGCGGGGAGTTCGAGCAGGGCGGAGCCCCGCGGGGAACGAAGAGAGAGGTACAGCACGTCGCGTCCCGAGCCGCCGGCCGGCCACATCCGGACATCGCCCTGCCCTGTGTGCTCGCTCAACGCCTGCACCAACATCTCACGGCTGAGGGCCCACTCGACCCGTCCGCTCCGGTCCACGGGATAGAAGGCGGCCCGCACGGCATACGGGTCGTCGGCCTCGTACCAGAGCCCTGCGAACATCTCCATCGACATCTCGTGCGACACGACGAGTCGCACGGGCAGCTCATGTGCCACGGTTCTGACTGATCTCACTGTTCCTCATTCCCTTGCACCCGCCGGTCCGGCACTCCGATCGCCCCGCAGCGCTTCGGGGGCTGGTGGCATCACAGCGCGCCCTGAAGCGTCGGAAGGCGAAGACAGCGCACACGGCTTCTCCGTGTACCCCGTTCGGCCGGAAAGCGATCCCATCGGCCCGGGGCCGACTCAGGTCCGGCGAGCGGTCTGCCGACGGGGCAAGGGCGCGCCCTCGGGCCACGTCCTTGCGACTCGGCGAAACCACGACGACCTGCGGTCGTATCAGAGGTTGAACAGGTCCAGCTGGTCCTGATACCAGCGTTCGGCGCTGACACCGTGCGACGAGGCCGTGGCGACCCACCGGTGGTCGTCCCCGCCACGGACGTGGTGGACGTTTCCACGTCCTTCCCACGCGGAGTGGTGGCCATGACGGAGGTCCTTGTGGTCGTCCCTGTACCAGCCGCGGTTCCAGCCCTCGTGGCGCTCCGTGTGGTAACCGTCACGTGCGTGGCCGGCGTCGAACGCGGTGACCGAGGCCTGGGCGTGCTCCACGGGTCCCGCGGTCGCCGCCGAGGCCGCGCCTCCGGCGCCGAGGACGGCTCCTGCGACCATCGCGGTGGAAGCGAGAGCGATCGATGCGCGCCTGATCATCTTATTCATGGTCATTTCCTTGTCTTTCCGAAGGTCCGGCGGCCAGGTGACCGCCGTGGTGCCGTGATCCGGAGTTTCCGGACCAGTCGGGTTCCGAGTGACGGGGGCCTCATCCGGAGGGTCCCCTCATCTTCACCTGTGCCAGCGTACTCGAGGGGTGCCTCATGTTTGCGGTGAGGCTCATCACAGCACGTCGGAGGGGTGCGAACACGGGCGAGCAGGCCCGCAAGGACGTCACCGGCAGGGGCGCGGCCCTCCTCCCCGTCAGGCGGTCGTGGCCGCCCGGACACCCTCCGTCGCCATCCGTCGACGACGGGATCGAGGGGCCGGCGGGCAGACACCACGGGCACTCGATGGCGAGATCCCCCGGCGCCCGGATCGACAGTGCCGGAGGGGCGCCGTAGATTACGTCCGCCCATGACACAGCGCCCCGCCGCACCGAACGGATCGGGAACCGCTGCCACCGGGCCCTCGAGTGTCATCTCGCCGACGGGCAGGGGGAGTTCGCCGGACTCCATGGGGAACCGCTCGCCCGCGGCCGAACCCTGTCCGGAGGCCGCACCATGCTGCTGCGTCAGCTGGAATACCTCGTCGCCCTCGCACGCGAACGGCACTTCGCCCGGGCGGCGGCCGCCTGCTATGTCTCGCAGCCCTCACTGTCCGCCGGGATACGCCGCCTCGAGCACGAACTGAACGTCTCGATCGTGCGTCGCGGCAGACGGTACGAAGGGCTGACCCCGGAGGGTGAGCTGGTGCTGGCCTGGGCGCACCGGATCCTCGCCGAGCGCGACGCCCTGCACCAGGAGCTGTCCGAACTTCGCGGCGGCCTCACCGGCACGCTGCGGCTGGGCGTGGTCCCGACGGCGCTGCCCGCCGCGTCCCTGTTGACCACTCCGTTCTGCGAGAGTCATCCGCGGGCCCGGGTGAGCGTCGATTCGCTGTCGTCCGCCGAGATCGGGCAACGCTTGGGCGACTTCGAGCTCGATGCGGCGATGACGTACCTCGACGACGAAAGCCTGCGCGGCGCCCGGCGGTTCCCGCTGTACGAGGAGCGTTATGTGCTCCTCACCCCGGCCGACGGTCCGATGGCCAGCGCGTCCACAGCGCGCTGGTCGCAGGCCGCCTCACTACCGCTGTGCCTGCTCGGCGCACGCATGCGCAACCGCCGGATCATGGACGAGTGCTTCGCGGCCGACGGCGCCGTGGCCGCCCCGGCGATCGAGTCGGACAGCGTCGCCGGACTGTACGCACACCTCCCCGGCGGCCGCTGGTCGAGCGTGATCTCACATGCGTGGCTGCACATGTTCGGCGTGCCGGACGGAATGCGGGTGATTCCACTGGAGGGGCCGGCACGCGGACCGCGCGTGGGGCTGGTGACAGGCCCGGACAACCCTCCGTCCGTACTGGCCGGGGCCCTCCTGAGGGTGGCGCGTCAGGCCGGCGTACGGGAGGCGCTCGACGAACTGCTCAAGACGCACCTCGACGTCGGACGGGGCAGCGGGAGTTGATAGCCATTGGCTATACGGGCATAGCGACATTCGCTTTGACCTGCGCATTCGACCACGAGGATCGTGAAGTGCACCTTCCCGCACGGGAGTTCAGCAGAGCTCCCGCACATCGGAGTTGAGGAGCCGCGACATGGCCAAGGTGCTCTGCGTTCTGTACGAAGACCCCACCGACGGATACCCGACCTCGTACGCCCGTGACGATCTCCCCGTGATCGGCCACTACCCCGGTGGACAGACCACTCCCACCCCCGAGTCGACCGACTTCACCCCGGGCCACCTCCTCGGCAGCGTCTCGGGCGAACTCGGTCTGCGCCGTTTCCTGGAGGAGGCCGGGCACACCCTGGTCGTCACCTCCGACAAGGACGGCGACGGCTCGGTCTTCGACCGGGAACTGCCCGACGCCGACATCGTCATCTCCCAGCCCTTCTGGCCGGCCTATCTGACCCCCGAGCGCATCGCCGCGGCCAAGAACCTCAAGCTCGCCGTCACCGCCGGCATCGGATCGGACCATGTCGACCTCGATGCCGCCATCTCCCACGGTGTGACGGTCGCAGAGGTCACGTACTGCAACAGCATCAGTGTCGCCGAGCACGTGGTGATGATGACGCTGTCCCTCGTCCGCAACTACCTGCCCTCGCACCAGGTGGTCCTGGACGGTGGCTGGAACATCGCCGACTGTGTGGCCCGCTCCTACGATCTGGAGGGCATGCACGTCGGCACGGTGGCCGCGGGCCGCATCGGGCTCGCGGTGCTGCGCCGTCTCGCCCCCTTCGACGTGAAGCTGCACTACACCGACCGGCACCGGCTGCCCCGCGAGGTGGAGCAGGAGCTGGGCCTCACCTTCCACGAGAGCGCTGCCGACATGGTCCCGCACTGCGACGTGGTCACCATCAACGCTCCGCTGCACCCCGAGACGGAAGGCCTCTTCGGCGACAAGTTGCTCGGCACGATGAAGCGCGGGGCGTATCTCATCAACACGGCGCGCGCCCGTATCGTCGACCGGGACGCCATCGAACGCGCCCTTCGCAGCGGGCAGTTGGCCGGTTACGCCGGTGACGTCTGGTTCCCGCAGCCGGCGCCGGCCGACCACCCGTGGCGCAGCATGCCGCACCACGGGATGACCCCGCACATCTCCGGCTCGTCACTGTCCGCCCAGGCCCGTTACGCGGCGGGCACCCGGGAGATCCTGGAGTCCTGGTTCGCGGGACGCCCGATCCGGGACGAGTACCTCATCGTGGACGGGGGTGCGCTCGCCGGCACCGGCGCCCACTCCTACTCCGTCACGGAATGACGGAACGGGGCCTTCGCCTCCCGGTCCCGCCGACATGACCGTTCCGGCCCCGGGGCCGCTGCTTCCCTTCGGTCACCGCCGCCGAGGGGAAGCAGAGGCCGGAGCGGTCCAGCGCAGACTGCGCCTGCGCCACCACGGCCTGCGTACGGAGGACCGACCACGACGTCCGGGCCCGCGCTCCTGACCCAAAGACCAGGTGCTTCGAGCCGCTGTACGGGCCTTGTGCATACGACCGCGCTGACGGCGGTCCTTCCGGTCAACGGTCCGGCGCATCAGGGACTGAGCTGGAAGCGAGCCTGTGGCACGGTGGTACGGAAGCGGGCACGGTAGGTCGTCGGGGCCACCCCCAGCGTGAGCTGGAAAACCCGGCGCATGGTCTCCGCCGAACCGAACCCCGACTCCTCCGCGACGACGTCGATCGAGTCGTTGCCCGCCTCGAGCAGCGCCTGGGCCGCCTCCAGCCGAACCGACTCGAGGTACTGGCCCGGCGTCATACCGACCTCGTTGCGGAACAGCCGGGTGAGATGCCGGCTGCTCAAGCCGACGTGGCGGGCGATGCCGTCCGGGCTGCAGTCCGCTCGGGGGTCGGCCGCGATGACGTTCATGGCCTGCCGCACGGCGGGATGCTGGGCCTCCCGCGGCGCCATCCGGACGCTGAACTGCGACTGCCCTCCGGGTCGCGCCATGAAGACCACCAGGTGCCGGGCCACGCTGCGGGCGAGGTCGGATCCGTGATCCTCCTCGACGAGTGCGAGCGAGAGGTCGATGCCCGCGGTCACGCCCGCCGACGTGGCGATGTCGCCGTCCCGGACGAACACCGGATCGGCCTGCACCTCCACCTTCGGGTAGGCGGCGGCCAGTTCGCCCGTGAGCTCCCAGTGAGTCGCCGCGCGCCGTCCGTCCAGCACCCCGGTCTCGGCGAGGACGAAGGCGCCGGCGCACACGGATGCGATCCGCCGGGACCTTTCGGCGAGGGCGGTGGTGAGGCCGATCAACACCCGGTCCGCGATGGCCCGTTGCCAGGGAACACAGCCGGGCACCACCAGGGTGCCGACACGCTCCGGCAGGCTTTCGGCACCCCCGTCCACGCCGACCCTCACCCCCGAGGAGGTGCGCACGTCCTCCCCCGTGACGGAGACGATCCGCACGTCGTAGTGGGCGCCGTAGGCGTTGGCCGTGGTGAACACCTCGGCGGGCCCCGTCACATCCAGCAACTGCACCTGGTCGAAGGCCATCACAGCGACCACATGAGGCGCGGAGGTGCTCCGGCCTACTCCGCCCACGGCGAGTCCTGGATGGTGCGTACGAAGTCGCCACGCTCGAATCCGGGCACGTAGTGGGCCAGCACATCCGCCTTGACGTTTCCGAACGTCGTCTCGGGCTTGTTGCGGATCCCCTCGGTGAAGGCCTGCAGGATGCGCGTCTTGAAGTCCGGGCGCGGGTGCAGCGCGACGACGGCCTCACGGTCGCCGTCGCCGACGTCCCCATAACCGATGCCGAGCACGTCGTACTCCACACCCGCCGTGACCAGTGCGACTTCGGGCTCCATGAACTCGGGGATGCCGGGTGTCGTGTGCAGGGCGATGGCCGTCCACACACGCCGGACGCTGTCCTCCGGTGCCCCGTGCGCCGAGAGGAAACGCCGCGCCTCGTCCGCGCTGTCGACCTCGAAGCGGCGCCCGCTGTCGTGGAAGCGCTCGGACAGTCCGAGGTCGTGGAACATGGCGCCGATGTAGAGCAGTTCCGGGTCGAAGCTGAGATCGCGGTTGCGGCCCTGCAGGCTTCCCCAGAAGTAGACCCGGCGCGAATGGTGGTAGATCAGCTCACTGGTGGTGTCACGCACCAGTTCCGTCGCCTCGCGGGCGAGCTTCGTGTCCGGCACGTTCACGCCGGCAACGGCGGTAGGAGCGGCGGTCATGGTCGTCACCTGGCCTTTCGCATCATGTGTGAGGTCCGGCGGCTACGGCGTCACCTGATCGCCCGCCGATCCGTCGTGCTTCCAGCCTCCCGCCTCCTCCCACCCTCCGCCATGGCCGAACGGACGAGCTCCCCACAGATACGGACATCCGCATGCCGGCCCCGGTCGGAAGCTCGGGCTCCGAGTGCCGCACCCGTTCCGCTCCCGGGAATCTCCGTGGCCTCAGTATCGTTAGAGTCAATGTCTGTAAAGAAACTCACTCCCCGAGAATCACAAGCTTGACCTGGGGTTTCTCGATGATTGATTCGCCCGGCGACGCACACCTCGCCCGGCGGCACCGGACGGGGACCTCACAAGGAGATGGGCAAGGAGACAAGGCCTTGAGCAGTCCCGTAGGACGTGGCCCGGCCGTGGCCGCTTCGGTCGCACCGGTCGTGGTCATCAGCGTGATCGCCTTCGTGGTGCCCATCAGTGTTCATCTGGGCTCCCTGCTCATCGCCGCGCCCGTCCTGGTGGCCGCGCTCTCGACCGCACGATGGACGGTCGCCGCGGCCGCCCTCTCGCTCTTGGCCGCGATGGTCTGCGACCTCCGTGACGACCTGCTCCACTCTGCCGTCATGCCGGTCCACGCCGCCGCCTTGCTCACCGTATCCGTGTTCCTCGTCGCCCTCTGCCGTGCCCGGGAGCGCGTCCGTAAGGAGGCGGGTCAGCTGCGGGCGATCTCCGAGGCGACCCAGCACGTCGTTCTCAGGCCGCTCCCCCGCCGTATCGCGAACCTGCGGGTGGCCTCGGCGTACTGTGCCGCCGAGAGCCTGGCCCGGGTCGGAGGCGACCTCTACGCCGCGGCGCGGACCCCGTACGGCACTCGGCTCGTCATCGGCGACGTCAAGGGCAAGGGTCTGCGGGCGCTCGACGATGCGGCGGCGCTGCTCGGGGCCTTCCGTGAGGCGGCCCATCAGCACGCCGCGCTTCCGGACCTGGCCGCGGCACTCGAGCGCAGCGTGCGCCGCCATGTCACAGAGGCATCCCACACCGACGCCGATGCCGCGGAGCGCTTCGTCACCGCGCTGCTCGTGGAGTTTCCCACCGACGAGGCCGTCATGAGAACGGTCAGCTGCGGGCACCCCCTGCCGCTTCTGCTGCGTGACCAGCGGATCACCGCCCTGTCCGGCCGCGCCCCCGCGCCGCCCCTCGGCCTGGCGAGCCTCGACCCGGCCGCCTACCGGCAGGACACCGTCGCTTGCGCTCCGCACGACGTGTTCCTGCTGTACACCGACGGCCTCGCCGAAGCCAGGGACGATTCGGGCAGGTTCTACCCGCTCACGGACCGTGGCACCCGCTGGCGCACGGAGCAGGGCGACCCGGAGGTCCTCCTCCGGCAGGTGCTCGACGACCTCGTCCGGTACACGGGCGGCCGGCTGGACGACGATGTGGCGCTCGTTGCCGTCCAGTGCGCACCTGGCGCCTGACAGCGCAGGTCAGCCAGTGGGCTCGGGCTGTTCCACAAGAGCGGGCCAGAGCGTCCGGACGACCCGGTCGGGCAAGTCGGTGACCGCCTCGCCGGTGCGCAGGTAGTCCGCGAAGTAGCTTCCGAAACAGAGCGAGACCACGGCGTCCAGGTCGACGTCCTTCCGGATCGCACCGCGCTCCTGGAGCCGCCGAAGAACCTCCGTCAGCTCCTCGCAGCGAGGCTGTACCGCGTGCTCACGCAGCTGCTCGAGGAGACCGGGGACGCGCTCGGCCTCCGCCATGAAGTTGCCGTGCAGCTCCATCGCGGCCTTGTTGTGATACCGCGGGTCGAGTCGGCGCACGGCCTCACGGAACGCCTCGAACGGCGCCAGGTCATCGAAGTCGACATCGGGATACGCCTCGCGCTGCGCACGGAAGCCGAACGCGAGAGCGTCCACGACCAAGTCGTATTTGTTGGCCCACCGCCGATAGAGAGTGGGCCTGGTGACACCGGCGTCGGCGACGATGTCCCCGATGGTCATCCGTGAGTAGCCGTCGGTGACCAGACGTCTGCGTGTCGCCTGGATGATCGCGTCCTCGATGGCCGGGTCGCGCGGCCGGCCGCCGGCCCGGGCGGGAATCCCGTCGCTCGTGCCGGGACCCGGCACCTTGCCGTCTCCGGCATCGACGTCGCGATCGCCCCTGTTCATCCGCCGGCCTCCCGGCACGGCACAGCACCACGCCATCGATTCGTTACACCTTCCGAACGTAATGTAACCGGGCGGGTGCACGGGTGCCACTGCACCGGGCCGCACACCGGGATCACGGCACGTGCGGCGTGTCATGGATTCCGCTGACCGATTCCATGACGGCTTCGATGACGGCGGAAGGGGCACTCGTCCGGCTGTACGACCTCGACACGAGGAGCGGTACCGATGGCCGAGTACGAACGTTCACGCACCATGGCCGCGCTGCCCGAGCAGGTCTTCGAGCAGGCCGCCGACACCGACCGGTTGGACAGCTGGCTGCCGAACGCCCTGCACGTGCACGTGGAGGACCCGCCCGCCGTCACCGTGCACGACGATCACGACGAGCAGGACACCTCCGCGTTGCTCAGGGCCCGACCGCAGCAGATGCGGCTCGAGTGGGGCACGCGCGACGAGGGCTACTACGCGGGGTGGCTCCAGGTCGCAGGCATCGGCAGCGGCGCCAGCGAGGTCACCGTCCATCTGTCGTTCTTCGACGAACAGCACGATCCCGGCGAGCGGTCGGTACACGAGGCCCTCGACACCAGCCTGCGGAGCCTTCAGGAACAAGTACGGCTGCGGGTCGAGAACACAGCGGGCTGACGCACCGAACGCCCGGCTCTCGTCGCGCGATTCGTCATGTACCGAAGGCGGTGACTCACACGACGCCGCTCTCCCACCACCACGAGCCGGAGCCGTAGGAGGGGTACTGCACACGGCTGTCCACGTGCTGCCAGGAATGCGAGTACGCCTCGAGACCGGAGAAGCCGCATGTCTCGGCGATTCGGTACACCTGGAGGGTGGTGTGACCGGAGACCACGATGTCGGCGGCGTCCCCGTAGACGTGCATGCTGTTGGACGTGCCGCCCACCGAAGCGTTGTAGGAAGTGCTGCGGAAACCCGAGTTGATGGTGATCGAACTGTTTCCGGCCTTCTTGCGCACCGCCTCCAGCTTGTACATCAGCCGGCGCACATTCTCCTTGACCTGTGTGGAACCGACCTTGCCGCCGCCGAAGCCGGAGCCGTCATGGGAGGTGAACTCGCTCCAGGCGAAGTGAGCGGTCGATTCGTCGCTCTTCTCGAGGCTGTTGAGCACACTCTGGGTCTGGGGACCCACAACACCGTCCGCCGACAACCCGTAGGCGGTCTGGAAGCGCCGGACGGCGGCGGCCGTGGCCGGACCGAATTCACCGTCCCAGGCCACATAGGTCTGCTGAGCGCTCGACGCGGCCCAGCCACCGACGCGGATCTGCAACTCCACCACGTCGGAGCCGGACACACCCTGCTGCAGGGTACGGGTCCAGCCGTAGGCCGCGGCCGTGCCGGCGGAACCGACCTCGACGGCTGCGGCCACACCGAGCGCGGCCGTCACGGCTGCCGCACCTCTCAGCACCGTACGACGGTCGATGCTTCGACCTGAGGATCGTGCCCAATCCATGGAAGCCACTCCTCTTCTGGGAACCGTACGGCCTGCGTCAGGCCTTCGGAGTCAAATTGAGTTGCCCATGACAACGAATGCTATGCGCATAGAACCGCAGCGGGGAAGAGCGGGAGCCTCGACTGTAACCGGCCGGGACGGGTGCAGATCCCGACTCCGATGCGGACCGACGAACCGCCATTTGGTTTGGGGTAGTTGGTCGACTCGACGCTGCTCCGGTGAGGCCCGAGCAGCCCGCCCACCGGGCTGATTACCTGGGTTTGCTCTTGTTCGTGGAGCTGCCGCTGACCGGTGCATCCCCCTTTACGCCTGCCTCGGTTCAGGCGTCGCCTGTCTTGCGAACTGCCGCTGCATGGTGGATCGTTGGAGAATATTCCAATGATTGGAGTAATCTTCACCATGCGAATCGATCGTCAATGAGTGCGGAAGCCTCTCCCCCTTCGCCCCGGCGATGGCATGGAGTCCACAAGGCGCTGGCGGACCCCCTGCGCATCCGACTGCTGGAGGCGATGTGGGAGATGCCCCGCTCTGCTCGCGAACTTGCCGACCACATCGGGCTGCCAGTTGATCGGCTCTACTACCACCTAGGCCGGCTGGAGCGTTCCGGGCTCATCGAGATCGCCGAATACCGGCCGCTGGCACGCGGCAAGGTCGAACGGGTCTATGCCCCTGCGGTCACCGAGCCACCAGCGGACGGTGCGACTCCAGAGGAGCAGGCGGCGTTCCTTGGATCCATGCTCGACGCGACCCGGGCTGACATCAACGCCGCCCACCAAGCCAGACAGGCGGGTCAGCGGCGAGAGATCGACCTGCATCGCGGTGCCCTGCGGCTGACCGACGAGGCACTTGCCGAGCTGCGCGGGCACATCGAGGAACTTGCCTCTCGGTTCGGAAACCACGACGCCCCAGGCGTCTGGACCCGGGTCGTCATCGCAGTGGTCGACCTGCACGATCGCCCGTCCGCCAACGCGCCATCACCCGGAGGCCCATATGAACCGTGCTGAGGAAATCCGCGACAGGCCTGCGATCAACATCTCGGACGCAGAGCGGGATGACGCCGTGGACCGACTCAAAGACCACTACGCGGCCGGCCGACTGACTCTGTCCGAGCTTGAGGACCGCGCGGCCATCGCTTACCAGGCAACCACTGTCGCGCAACTCGGCGCCATCACCGCGGATCTACCGGCGGAGGGGAAGACATCAGTGCAGGCTTCGGCCGGGTTGAACCCACAGGTGCTGATCCTGCTGCTGTGCTTCTGCCCACCAGCGGCCCTTGTCTACTGGCTCATCACCCGTAGCCCCGTCCGCCCGCACCACTCGCATCGGCAATGACGGCCTTCTGATCCGTAGTCCTGTGAACAACGGCCGTTGGCGGCCATACCGGTCGTTACTCGACGAGCCGTGTGCGGGCAACTGGGCGCCCGTAAGCCAGTATGCGCGGCAGCACTCGAAGTGATGCGCCAAGTCTCCCACCGTGGGCCCTGCCAGGAGGTGTCGCTCTGACGTGCGCCGACGTGGTCTCCGTCTGTCGTCGACGTCGGTTCGCCTCGCGCAGCCCAGCGTCGGCCCCGCGACCAGGATTCGGCACCTGATGTGTGCCGCCGCGACGAGCCGGTATCAGGCCAGTCGGTGCAGGAGGGAGTCGCGCTGATCCTGCTCGACCTCGGCGAGCGTCAAGTGGGGGTCGCGCTGATGGGCAAGGGCGACCTCGGCCGGCGTCGGCTGCTCCTCCTTCAGCGGCCACGCTTCGGGGCGCCAGACCTTCGACCGGACGAAGGCCTTAGCGCAGTGGACGTACACCTCGTCGGCCCGCACGACCAGCGCAGTTTTCGGCGGCTTGCCGACCGGGGTCAGCCGCGCCAGCAGGTCTCCATCGGCGGTGATCCAGGCTGCGCCGTTGACACGAAGCGTGGTGTCCCGGCCAGGGATGACGAAGTTGAGCCCGGCGTGCCCGTTGGCCAGGATGTTGCGATAGCCGTCCAGCCGATTGTTTCCCGTCGCGTCCGGAATCACCACATGCCGCTGGTCGAGGACGGTGACGAAACCGGGGGTGCCGCCCCGAGGCGCCACGTCACAGCGGCCGTTGGCATCGCTGGTGGCGACGAACACCACGGGCGAGACCGCGACGAGGCGGCGCGACATCTCGTCGATGTGGTCGAGTTCTTTGCGTACCGCCCGCTCTCCAGGGTCCGCGTACAACTCTCGGAGCTGCGCCTCACTGGTCAGAGCCCGGGGTATCAGGGAGTCATCCACTCTGGCGATCATAGCTCTGCGGGTCGAAGACACGAGGGCCCTGCCCGCTCGGACGGTGGAACGACTTCGGCCCGGAGCTTCAGTGATCCAGTCACCTGCCGCTGCTCGGATCCTGGAACCAGCTCGGAAGACGGCGCCTGACGACGCACCGGGCGCGTCTCCTCTTGCTCGCTGCTCCTGCCCGAAGTCGAGGCCGCCAACGCACCGGTGGTGGGAGCAGTCGCGAACGACATCGCCGCCATGAGGCTCAAGTCCGAGCGACGACACAAGAGTTGATTCACCATTCCTTTACACCTTCTGGATCATGGACAAAACTGGTGCGCTGCACGGCCACCGGCTCACCGGATCCCTACCTGCACGTTTCCCGGAAGCCATCGCTCCGTGCGTACCCAGCCTCGTGAGACGGTGCCCCACCCCGGCTCCACCTCCTCGGTGAAGGACGTTCATGCGACGCTCCACCCTGATCACCCGTGCTCTCGGCGGCACTGCCCTGGCCTGCGCCGCCGTCGCCTTGTCCCTGGTCTTCGTACGCTACGACGCCCCCGCGCCGCGCGGGGACATACTGTCGGCGCTCGGGGCGGCCGCTCTCGCGGCTGGAGCATGGGCGCTCGCCTGCCGTGCGGCGCCGGCGTTCAGCCCGGCACCTGCCGCTGCGAGCCGGCCGTCCCCGGTGCCACCGCTGCCGCGCCGGCTCCCGCTGCCCGCCCGCGACGTGGGCCGTGCGACGGGGGCTGTCCTCCTCATCCTGACCCCGTTCGCGCTCACCCGGCTGGCCGCCGGTTCGGGCGGGGTGCTCGCCGGCGCGCTGATCATCTTTGTCTTCGTGGTGACGGTGAAGGCACTCCTCTTTGCGCGCCGCCAGGCGAGCCAGGCCGAAGCACGCAGAAAGTTGGTCGTACTGGCCGAGGACGCCGGCCGGGGCGAGCTCCACGCCGTACGGGTCCGGGTCGGGGAACCCGTCCGGATGCGTTACCTCAAGCGCGGTGACAAGCCGGGTGAGTTGGACGTCACGCAGTTCCACTGGCTCGTCCTGCGGGATGGCGGGCGTGAGATCAGGCTGGGCGGCTCTCGCGAGGAGGTGGGCCGGGCGGCCCTGCGCCTCGGCGGCCAGGAAGGCTGGCTCTGCTGGCCGGAGCGGTGGAAGCTGATCGACGAGGAGTTGCCCGCGGCATTCGTCGCCGACAGCGGCGAGGTGATCATGGGATTGAGTGACCCGGACGAGGCACGCCCGTACCTGAACGGCACCACCCGCCCACCATGTCCGACCGCGCTGTCCGGCGCCTGCCGAGCACCGCCAAATTCTCTGCACCTGTTCACACCCGGACAGTCGGCGGGGCTCTGCTCGCCGCACTGATCACCGCCCCCGTCCTCTACGTCGGCCCCGACCGCCTGCCCTGGGTGCTCGATTGGCTCCTGTGCGCCCTGGCTGCGGCCTCGGTCGTCGTATTCCCGTTGCATGGGATCCGAGAGACGACCCAGGCCCTCGCGGACGGTCCGTCCTGGACGGTACGCGAGGAGTCAGACCCGTCGATCGCGTGACGCGGACGGATGGCCGGCACCGCGCGGGCTCGGCTCGGCCCGGTCCACGCGGGAGCCGACGCATCGCCGGGGACACTCGTCCGTGCGGGCCGCGCTGATCCATCAGCACCTCGTGAACGGTCGTGACCACGAGATCGCTGATCGCC
The DNA here is from genome assembly GCF_051553595.1 of Streptomyces sp. HUAS TT11. NCBI lineage: Bacteria > Bacillati > Actinomycetota > Actinomycetes > Kitasatosporales > Streptomycetaceae > Streptomyces > Streptomyces sp. HUAS TT11. Next base: position 8,591,560 of record NZ_CP196184.1, on the reverse strand, counting down.
TGGACGATCTGATTCGGCGGGTCAAGCGGCCCGACGACGGTCCATCCGGCAGGTGAGCGGCACGGCGCTGCTCACCGAGTGCAAAAGATCAAGCCCAGGCATCCGGGCTCTCGCCGAGGATCCACTGCACCACGCGGCGGGCCACCATCGTGGGAAGCTCACGTCCATCGCGCCCGAAGGCTGTCCGAACTCACCAAGTACCTTCTGGCACAGGCATGTTGGAATTCCCTTATGGCCACTCCCGCTGACGGAACCACCCGCCTGAGTCCGGACGAGCCCGCGCACGGTCTGCGTGCCGAGATCGAGCGGCTGAGAGACGAGGCGACACACCAGAGGAAACTCGCCCACCGCCGGGCCGAGTTCTGGACCAAGACGGACATCGTCCTCGGTTTCCCGGCGGCCTTGCTCGCGGGCACGGCGGGAACGGCAGGACTGGCCTCGGCGGACGCGCGCGTTCCCGCCGCCCTCGCGGCTCTGGCCTCCGCCGGATTCGCGGCGGGGGCGGGCTTCCTGCGCAGCGACACCAGGCGCCGCGCCAACAAGCGCGCCCGGCACGCATGGGCCTCCGTCGAGGCCAAGGCTACGGTGGCACTGGCCCAACAGCATGTGACCCCCGAGCTCCTCGGCGACCTGCTGGAATGCCGCCAGACTGCGCTGGCGGCCTACGACGGCGAGGAGCCCCGGCCGGTGGCGTCGTGATCCGCAGCCCTTCGGCTGCTGCCCCCGTCGAAAAACTCGAAGTGGGTGCACCGGCGGACATGGCTCACATTGGATGTCGGCTCCGACTCCGGTGCCCATCGCAGCGATCGGCTTCGCCGACGGCTGCAACCCACGAGGATCGCAGCCGTCCGAGTGCGCAACCGGACTCTCGGATGCGGGCCACTACGGAGTGCTTGCGCCGATCACCTCACGTAGTTTCCTGACCTGCGCCCTGGATCGTCTGTGGCGTAGGCGCCCTTTCACCGCACGAGGACACGAATCTCCTGTTGCACTGGCCGGCAGCATGACCACGACGTTGTCAGTGCTTCAGGGAGTCCTTGGTGCTCTCTTTCGCACCTCGCATTCTGCCCCGCGCCTCGAGGGCGGCACCCTTTGCCGCGAGGGTGTCCTTGTGCACCGCGTGGGCCACCTTCCGCACGGTTTTCCCCACAACCTGTTCGGCTTTTGCCTTGGCTTTCTCTCCGGTACCCATGTCAGTACCTCCACGCTCACTGTCCGAGTGCCCCTGAGTCCGGGGGAAAACCTGCTCATCGCAGTCGGGGGTGCAGGTGGGGCGGGAATCCAGCTGCCGCCCGGAAGCGACCGGGCCCACCGTCGGCGCATGCCCGGTGACATCGAGGAACTCGTTTCGCCACTCCGCGATCAAGACCCCCCGCGACGCCCTCGTTGCGGGCCGTCACCGCGATCGCCACCGACGGCCGCGTCGGGGTCCTCGGGCCGCTGACGGTTCGGCAGCACCTCGGTGGGGCGCCGATGTGCTCTGCGTAGGCCTCCGGCCGCCGGGAAGGCCGGAGAGCCGGGCCGGTCGTGGGTGCCGACGGGAGAGCGGGCCCGTTCAGGGGCTGTGTGCCTGTCGGTGCCCGTACGGCTCGTCCCGGAGCCCCGCACCATCACCATGGGCACCGCCGGACTCCGGCGGGCCGTGGTGGCTTCGATCGCCCTGATCACGGCCGTCCTGGTCCCGGTCCGCGCCGTGCGCGCAGGCGCCGGTCCCCCGGCCGGAAACGTCGGCGGCGCGCCGACTGTCACGGGCCGTCGAACCGATAATCAGGCACGGAACTGCGCCGCTGGTACCGATCTCGCACACCCGATCGGTTCGCCGCACCCGGGGGCGGACTACGCCCAAGGCCGCGACGGGAATTCGCGCGCCGCCTCCGCGCAGCTGTTCGCACAGGGATTTGATGCAACGTCATCGATCGTGTGAATGCGGTACACCTGCGTCGGCACAGACGTTCGCTCTCCATGCATCAGTGATGATGTTGGTACTGATGGGGGTGCTGCCAACCGGGTTACTTTTCGGTCTGGAGACACCCGGAGGGAGTACGGGGTTGCCCACTTCCCGTGTCATGCAGCGGTCGGAGGTGGTCTTCGGGTTGAGGGTGAGCACGTTGCTGCTGCGATTCCGCTGTGCCGGCATAGTGCCGGCCTTCGTGGCGGCGGCGAAAGGACTACCTCTAATGCGAGTGACCCGGACCATGTTCGCCTCCGCTGCGGTCGCCGCGGCCGTCGCGCTCTCCGCTCCCGCCGCGCATGCCGTGTCGCTGGCCAGCGGCGTGAAGGCCAGTGACGGTGCTCTGACCATGGCGCAGACCCAGCCCGGCGACGAAGACGGCGGCCGGTCGCACGGCCGACCGCACCACAAGCACGGCGAGGACAGCGAGGGCGCCGACGAGAACGCCGGCGGTGGAGCCGAAGACGAGAGCAGCGACCCGGCTGCCTCGGACGACGACCAGAGCGACGAGGGCAGGCCCGGCGCGGAGAGGGCGCCCAGCGACGAGGGCAGGCCTGGCGCGGAGAGGGCGCCCAGCGGCGGTGTGAAGGCCGGTGGCGGCGCCCTGGCGATGGCTCAGACCCAGGACGGTGACAGGGCTGACGACGACGGCGGCCGGTCGCACGGCCGACCGCACCACGAGCGCGGCGAGGACAGCGAGGGCGCCGACGAGAACGCCGGCGGTGGAGCCGAAGACGAGAGCAGCGACCCGGCTGCCTCGGACGACGACCAGAGCGACGAGGGCAGGCCCGGGGCGGAGAGGGCGCCCAGCGGTGCCGTAAAAGCCGGTGGCGGCGGGCTGGCGCAGTCCAGCAACGGCCTGGCCGCTGGTTCGGTGCTGCTGCTCGGCGGTCTCGGCGCGGGTGCGTACATGCTGCGGCGTCGAGCGGCGGAGGCCTGATCGGCACTCGTCGGCCGACTGTGCGGTCGCGGCCGCCGTCACTCGCGAAGGGTGACGGCGCCCGCGACTGCGGCGTTGGGGCCGGCTGCCGTCCGGCCCACTGATGTCCTACCGCCGCCCTCGTTCATGAACAGGCCTTGATTGATGACCCTCTCTCAACCGGCCCCGCCGAAACAGCCGCGAAACAGGTCTGCGTCCCGTCCCATCTACCGTGCCCTGTTGTTGCTGCCTGCGGCGGCTGTGGGGCTGGGCGCCGTACTCATCCACCACTCGCTGTCGAGCCCGTCGGATCCGAAGCCGCCGACGCTGCCCGCGGCCGTCGTCCCGTCCGTGGTCGTGACGCCGCCGGCACTCGTCGCTCCGTCAGGTCCGGCGCCCCGTACGGGTCTGCCGGCGGCCCAGGAGCTGCCTAGGTCGGCGCCCAAGCGCATCGTGATTCCGCAGATCGGAGTCAACGCGCCGTTCTCGGAGATCGCGCTGGATGCCTCCGGGCACCTCACTCCACCGCCCGTGACGAACAAGAACCTGGTGGGCTGGTACAAGGGCGGGGTCTCACCGGGTGAGCGGGGAACGTCGGTCGTGGTGGGTCACGTCGACACCAAGACCGGACCGGCGGTGTTCGTGCTGCTGCGCACCCTCAAGCCGGGAAGCACGCTCGACATCACCCGCGCGGACGGCGTCGTCACCGGCTTCAAGGTGGACGCCGTCGAGACGTTCAGCAAGGCGAAGTTCCCCGACAAGCGGGTCTACGCCGGCAACGCCACCCCTCAGCTGCGGTTGATCACCTGTGGTGGCACCTACAACCACAAGTCCCACGACTACGAATCCAACGTGGTGGTGTTCGCCCACCTCGACTCGGTCAGGCATCCCTGAGTCACCTCCGGGAACCGCCCCCGACACCCTTTCACCGGCACCTTCTTCTTCCGGCACCCCCGACCGGCCGGGAAAGCCCCGGTCACCACCTGCGGGTGCCGCCGCCCGTGATCTCGCCCGTTCGAGTGCCTTGGCGGGGCCACGTCGCCCCAATCCCCGTCCGCCAGTGATCTGTCCGCAAGATGGCGTGCGGCGAGCACTGTTGCACAGCGACCGGTGAGGACGACGTGGCCACCAAGACTCCGCCTGCTCAGCACGTGTTCGACCGATCCAAACCCCTGGGCGAAGCGCTGGACGGCGCCTCAGTGTCCCGACTGCACATCAGGTTCTGGCTGCTGGCCGGGCTCGGCATTCTGCTCGACGGATTCGACTTCTTCATCATCGGTGTGGCGAATCCGCTGATCGCCGCGGACTTCTCGGTGAGTGCCGTCGAGAAGGGCCTGCTGTCCGCTGCGGCGGTCGTGGGCTCGGTGTTCGGCGCGGCGCTGCTGGGACCGCTGGGTGACCGGGTCGGTCGAAGCCGTATCTTCCGGGTCGATCTGTGGCTGTTCGTCGTCTTCTCGGTGCTGTGCGCGGTCGCGTGGGACGTCTGGTCCCTGATGGTCTTCCGGTTCGCGCTGGGCGTCGCGGTGGGCCTGGACTACCCGATCGCAGCCAGTTATCTGGCGGAGATCCTGCCGTCCAGGGCCCGTGGGCGGTGGCTGGTCGCCGCCTTCAGTCTGCAGGCCGCGGGCATCCTGCTGGGCGCGGCGGCCGGGGTGGTGACCCTCGAGGCGTATCCCCATGTGACCTCGTGGCGGATCATGCTGGGATTCGGGCTCATCCCGGCCCTGATCATCATCTGGCTGCGCCGCCGGGTGCCCGAGAGTCCCCGATGGCTCGCCCAGAACGGGCACGAACAGGAGGCACGCGACGTCGGCCGGGCGCTCGTGGGCGTTCCCGTCCAGGTTACCGACGCGGACAAGGAACGGCACGAGCCCCCGGCGGAAGGTGTCGGGGCGTTCCTCCAGCCCCGGTTGTTCTCACGGCAGTGGCGCAGGCGGACCGTCTTCACGGCGGCACCGTGGTTCCTGATGGACATCGCCACCTACGGGGTGGGCATCTTCACCCCCACCCTCCTCGCCTCCCTGACGGTGCACCGCGCGAACACCTCGTTCATCGCCGATGACATCGTCTCCACGAAGGGGACCGCCCTGCTGGACGTCTTCCTCGTCGTCGGATTCCTGCTGGCGATCTTCCTGATCGACCGTGTCGGCCGCGTACCGCTGCAACTGGTCGGATTCGCGGTGATGGCCGTCGCACTCTGCGTCCTGGCGATCGGCAGCCGACTGCCCGGCGGCGCCGACGCCCATCTCCCGATGGTGCTGATCGGGTTCGGGTTCTTCAACATGTTCATGAATCTCGGGCCGAACGCCACGACGTTCGCTCTGCCCGCAGAGGTGTTCCCCTCGGAGATCCGCTCGGCCGGACACGGCTTCGCCGCCGGATGCGGCAAGTTGGGGGCAGCCCTCGGGACGTTCCTCTTCCCTGTGCTCCTGGCGGGCATCGGCCAGGCCGCGCTGCTCTACGCGGTGGCGGCTGCCTGTGGGCTCGGTTTCCTGATCACCCTCGTCTTCCGCGTCGAGCCGCGCGGCTGTTCCCTCGACGAGCTCTCCGGCGTCCAGGCCACCCGGCTCGCACCCCGCGTCACTCCCCCGTGAGGCGCCGGCACACAGCGCGCTCGGCACGGTCACGCATCGTGTCCATCGCGGTGCACACCGCTTCCGGCCGCGGGGATCCGAGGCGACCATCAGGGCGCGGCACCGGTGACGCCGTCCCGCCGCACACCGATCGCTCATCCGCGCGCGGGCGGCTCGACCCACTGATCGCCCGCGTCCACGGTCGCCCCCGTGGGAGAGGCGCTCTCGGGGTTGGCGGACTGCGCGGAGTCGTCGAGGGGGCTGACGTCGTCCGTGGCTGCCGGAGGCATGAAGAGGAGGTCTTCGAAGGCGGCCATCCCGAAGAGGAAGGCCATCATCAGTGCGGGCGCCAGAAGGGCAAACAGGATCACAGGACCTCCCCGTGGGTGGTCGGCCTGTGGGGCCTGGTGCGGTGGACCGGACTTCAGGATGAAGCCGAACGGGCTAACACGCACCTCGAGGCGCCGCGGCCAGGGCAGCGGTCGCCACGATTCGTGGCGAGACCCCGGGGTTCGCCCTCTGAGCCGCGGTTCGCGCTACATGGCCGCCGCGGCATGCTGCTCCTGCTGCTGCGCTTCCTCCTCGTCCCGGTCGATGCACTTCGCCAGGCACCGGGTGCGGGACAGGGCGAAGACGCCGTACGCGAGCAGGACGAGGCCGACGAACGCCGGGAGCAGCCACATTCCGCGGCGCGGGGACTCCGCGAAGAGCGTCACACCCAGGATGAAGCTGACCGAGGCGTCACCGAGCGTGAGTGCCGGCTGTGACGCGATCAGCGGACCTCCCTGCATGGCGTATCCCAGCAAGAAGATCGAGAGGGATCCGGCGGCCGCGAAGCCATAGGTCTGCCAGGCGAGAAAGAATCCCGTCGCTCCTTCGTCGGAGAGGATCGCCATGGACGACTTGACCAGTGCCGCGGTGAGCGCGTTGCCGATGGCGGCCGCCGCCGCCAGGCAGGCCGCGCGAGCGAGGCCCTGCGGGCGGCGTAGTCCGGTCAGGACGAGTACGGCACCGGCCCCGCCGACGGCGGCGAGCGTCGGCACCCACCAGACCCCCGGAATCTGATCGCGCCCACCGGACGGGGCCACGGAGAACAGCCCGAGAGCCAGGCCGACGAAGATGCAGGCCACGCAGAACCATGCCTTGGCCGACACCCGTACGCGGAAGACCAGACTGCCGACCAGGAGCGCCAGCGGGAGCTCGAGGATGAAGAGCGGCTGGACCATGGCCAGCCGGCCCGCGCTCAGGGCCAGAGCCTGGAACAGCGCGGCGAAGACGACCCCCAGAATGCCGCCGAACCAGATGGGACTGCGCAGCAGGTGCCGGACGAGGGCGAGCCGGGCCGAGGATTCGGGCACCTCGACTGCCGCACGCCGTTGCAACACGGTTCCCACCGCGTTGCTGCCAGCAGCCAGGACGGCGAATACGACTGCCAGAATCATCCCGCACGCACCACTTCCACGTCCCGCGCCGGCCGCGCGGGTACGGTGTTTCCGTTCTTGTTGCTGCTCAGGGCGGGTGTGCCCGGGCCTGTTCCACGATGGCACCTTGCGTCGGCGGTTTCCAGCCGGGCCTTCTCCTCCGCCCCGGCCGGACAGGACGGCTGCCCCGGCGCGCGGGCGGTCCCCGGTTCTCTCCGGGCCGGGCGGGCGCGGGCACGGCCCCGGTACCGAGGGGGTCGGCGGGACGGCGTCCCCGGGGCCGGCGGTGTTCCCCGCTTTGATCGTCTGCGGTTCCGCGGCAGGCCACACCGGCGCCGCGAGCGGCTCCGTCCCCGGGAAGGTGCGGCCCCAGGGGTAACGCCGCTCGGCACACATGACGTGCGGTACGGGCGCCGGCGGGGCCGCGGCCCGGCACCCGGCGGTCTCCGGCGCTCCCTGCCGCCGGCCCCCGGCGCCCACCCCCTCCTCAGGACAGCGTGCGGCACAGTACGGCCGCGGGGCCCGCCGTGCTGCCCAGCCGGGTGGTGAAGGCGATCCCGGCGGCGTACTCGGCGTCGGCGCACTGGCCCTTGTAGTCGCCGTAGGCGTAGTCACCGCCGTCGGCGTCGGCCGGGCGGTTGTCGGAGCGGTCGAACCAGACCGTTCGACCCGTGCCTCCCAGCGCGGTGCGGGCGGGGGCGCACAGCGCCGCCGACACACGGCCGCCGCGGCGGCTGTAGCCGATGAGGAACTGACCGGAGGGGCACTGGAACTTCGTGTAGCCCGAGGCCCAGTCGCCGCCCTGGGGGACATGGCGCTCGTCGGTGACCACCGTCTGGACGTCGCCCTCGGCGCGCAGATCACCGGCGTCGATGTCGGTGCACAGACCGCGTCCGGCCGTGTGACTGAGGCCGATCAGCCGCAGTCCGTCGGGGCAGGCCGCCTTGTAGGCGCCGGAATCCCAGTCCCCGCCCGCCCGCGCCCGAAGCGACTGGACCTGGTCGCCGTGGTCGGTGCTGAGCATGCGCCACGTGGGAACCGGGGCGACCGGCCCGGTGTGTGTCGGTGCGGTCATGAGGTGGCTCCAGGCGGTGCCGCGCCAGTCGGCCGGGTCCAGGATGCCGTGCCTGTGGCCGTCGGTGTCGTAGCGCAGCAGGGCCCAGTCGTCGTGGCCCTCCCACCCGACCAGTGGCCAGTACGCGAAGTCCGCGTCATGGTCGGCGAAGTAGTCGGTGAGGTTGCCGAACCATGCGCGGGCGGCGGCCCCCTTCTCGCCGGCTCCGACGCCGAACTCGCTGATCCACACGGGAGCGGTGTAGTGCCGCCCCGCCTCGGTGACGAAGAAGGCCTCGTCGGTGAGTTCCCGGTACAGCTCCTCACGGGTCAGGTCCTGGTAGCGGGGGTCGTGGGTCTCACCGATGCCGGTGGCACCGCTGTGGTGGGGCCCCGTGTACCCGTAGAAGTGGGCGGAGTACACCAGCTTGTGGGTGGCCACGAGCGTGTGGGAGAGCGTGCGTGCCGGAGTGAGGGTGGGCCGGCCGTGCGGCAGTCCGTCGACGGGCAGCCCGGTCCAGTTGATCCCCTCGATGACGATGAGGAGAGCGGGGTTCGCCTCCGTGAGGATGCGGTCCGCGGCGAGTTGGGCGGCGGCAGACCAGTCGTGCTCGTCACCCGACCCCCAGTTGGGGTCGTCAAGGATGTCGCGGCGCACTTCGTTGTAGAGGTCGGCGCCGACCACCCGGGGATCGGCGGCGTACCGGCGCGCCATGAAGACCCAGTCGTCCGCCCACTGACCGGTGGACTGGCTGCTGTTCCACCGCTCGTTGCCGTCGATACCGCAGCACCAGCGGGAGGTGTTGGTGTGGTTGTTGAGGACGACGGCGAATCCGTCGTCGGTGAGGGCGGTCACGACGGCGTCGTAGATCTGCAGCGGTGTCCTGCCGCGCAGCTGCGGGTTGGCGCTGACGGCGGCGTCGGGCACGGCCGCCGTCGCATGGATCATCTCGTTGGAGAACGGCAGCCGGATGCTGTTGATGCCGAGGTCGTGGAAGTCGGCGAGGAGCTCGGGCAGGGGGACACGGTCCAGGCCGAGGGGTATGCCGTAGGAGTTCTGTCCGGCGTGGTGGTTGGCGGGGTCGGCGGTGCTGCCGCTGCCCGTCCACGATCCCTGTGCTCCGTCCCAGTTGGCGGATCTCAGCCGGAAGCGACGGCCCGTGGCGTCGACGATGGAGCGGCCTCGGGTGGACAGCGGCGGTTGCCAGGCGTCGGCCTCCTGGTCCGTGGCGTGGGCGGTGCGCAGCGACGGCTGCTTGGCGGCGACGGCCGCTCCCGGTGCCGCGGCCAGCAGTAGTAGGGCCGCTGTCATTCCTGTCAGGTACTGGACAACTTTGGTCTGCATACGTCCCTCGGCGAACGAATGGCTGGGCACGGACGGGGGTGACGCGGGCGACGGACGGCTTGCCCGGACAAAGAGCAGAGGCGGTACGCGGTGCGAGCCGGTGATTCCGGCGGACGGCGGGCGCCAGTCTACGAAAGAACGCCTCCCCTGTCGGCGCGGACGAACCGGCCGGCGCCCCGGTACCGCGCGTTGACCGAAAAGGGCCCCGGCAGGCGGTCGGCGGATCTCCATGGCGACACCGCCGCACAACATCGTGGCGTATCCCGGAGACTCCATGAACAAAGGTGATAATCAGCATTTAACAGAGCTTTTCGCTCTCGTGTGCCTCAGATCACGCGGGATTGTCACGTCCTGGGTCTCTTCCTCGGAAATATATGGAGACCCCCCTCAGGTTGGTGGTTGCATTGGGTGGGCGCACTGGAGGCGGGCATGGACAACAGGCACATGAGGCAGGCGAGGGGACCGCGATGAGCCACCTCACTCCGGGATTCCTCCGCAGCAGACCCCATCGCCCGGTGGCCGCGACCGCGCCTCGTGAACCATGGCAGCGCGCCGCGTTCGTCCTGCTCGCGGTGGGCCTGGATGTGGCCGCCGCCGTGATGGTGCTGAGCCGGCATCTTCCGAATGCCGTGGCCGGTGTGCTCCTGGCCGGAATCGGCTGGTTCACCACCGGACGCATCGCAGCCTGGTACCCCGGGTCGTCGCGCACCACCCCGGACGACTCGGCACGCCGATGAGTCAGGCGACCGAAGGCACCATGGCGACCGACTCCTTCCTGACGGCCCGGAAGCCGCTGCCCGGCACGGCGACGGGTCGAGCGGGGCGTGACGACCCCCGCGAGCGGCGTCGGCGGCACATGGTCGAACTGCTCGCGGTGTGCGCCCTGGCCCTGGTCCCCTGGACGGTCGTCCTGGGGCTGACACTGCCCACCGACTACCGGGTCCACGCGTGGCGCACGACCTGGGTCGGCTTCGACATACTGCTGCTCATAGCCCTGGGGGCCACGGCCGTCCTCGGCAGGCGGCGTCACCGGGCCGTGGTGATCCCCGCACTGTCGAGCGCCGTGCTGCTGGTGTGCGACGCCTGGTTCGACGTCTCGCTCGCCTTGGGCACACCCGCCGTCTGGGCCTCCGCCGCACTGGCCGTCTTCGTCGAACTGCCCATGGCCGTCTTCCTGTTCCACCGTATGTACAAGCTGCTCCGCCTTCAGTGGACACCGCTGCCGCCCGCCGACAGCGCGGACCGCGCGGGAGGCAGTCGCTCCGGTGTCGCCCAGCCGGAAGAGTGTCCGTGACGCCGTCACGGCGCCCTCGTCCGCCCACGTGAAGAAGGCCCCGCCGGCACACGCGGCCGAGGAGACGCACGCGGACGCGGTCTGCGACGACGCCGTGCTCAAGGCGTCCGCCCCCTGGAGAGGCCCGGAGCACGCGTCTTCCAGGACTCGTTCTCCGCGTAGGGGAACGAGTGGTGCTCATGGGCCACCACCCAGCGGTCCCGTTCCTTGCGCAACCCCAAGGTGAGTCTCAGCCGGTTGTCCGGCCGCTCGGCCAGGTCCTGCGGCGTTCCGCAGCGGAGCAGGGCGTGGGCGAACGCCACGTCGCTCCCGGCGGTGACGTCGAGCGACTCGATCTCGAAGACGGCACCCCCCGCCTGCCAGGCGAAGAACGGCGGCCAGACACCGCGGTAGGCCCGGATGCCGCGCACCCCCTGACAGGGCGGCGGCACGTCGAACATCACGATGTCGTCCGCGTGGTCCGCGAGGACCCCCTCCAGCTCGCCCCGGTGCACGGCCGCCGCCCACTTCTCGACCAAGGCCCGGATCTGCTCTGTGTCGTCGGCCATGAGGGCGGCTCCCTGGTTCATGTCGTCCCGGCGGATGTACGTCCGGGATGTGGACCGGCCCCGGCACCGGAACTCATCGCCGACACAGCGCCGCAGAATTCCGGCCGTCGCCTTCCGTCAGCTGTGCACCGCGCAGCAAGGAGTGGGATTGGGCACCTCGAACGGCGCCAGGGTTCCGCCCGCGGCCGGAACCAGCACCAGCGTCAGCGCACCCTCCCGCCACTCCGGCCGCACATGGTCGCGGGTCTGCACCGGGAAGGCCGGATCGGGCCCCTGCCCACCGGCCGGCGTGCCGAGCACGGTGACCCGCTCGACCGAGGTGAGGGCCAGCACGTCGGCCACCGTGACCGTGCCGGTGAGGCGGTCCGCTCCGGGGAACACCACGGCCCTGCCGCCCTGCCTCGCCGTGTGCTCCGCCGCGGCCAGGGCCGCCGCGCGGACGGCCACCGCGGGACCGTACGCCCGCTCCCCCAGCGCGGCTCCCACATCCACCCCCTCCGTAGCACCCGGCAGGAGCGCGAATGCCGACTCGGCCACCGCGACGCCGGGCAGCGCGAACGAGACCGCCGTGCCACGCCGTTCGGCGGTGCGGATCAGGTGGGTGCAGGCGATCGTGCCGCCGGGGAGGTCCAGACGCTCCACCAGATCGTGGATCAGATGGTCCGCCTCGCGGAGCGTCGCCGTACCGGCGTCCACTCCGAGAACGGAGTGGACGCCGGACGCGTCGTGCGGAGCGCTCATGCGGGCAGGACCCACATCGGGTTGGAGTAGAACCACAGGTCCTTCCACGGGTCGGCGTCGCCGACGACGTCGATCGCAGGTCCGGCCGGGTCGACGGAGGCGCCGCGCAGGCCGACGGCCGTGCGGTTGCCGTCGGTGCCCCGGAGCCGGACGTACACCGGCTTGTCCACGCGACCGAGGGAGTACGTGAGGCGCACCGACCCGGTGGACCTGTTCACCTCGAAGGACTTGACCACCTTGGTGTTCGGCGTGGCCAGGGTGTCCTTGTCGACGACCCGACCGGTGACGGCGCCCTGGATCACGTCGACGCGGGCCAGCGTCGGCACGAACTGCGCCCAGTTCGGGCCGTTGGCGAGGCTGATCTCGACGACGAGGTCGACGTGGCCGCCGCGGCGGACGTGGAGCACGTCGCCCAGCGTCACCGCCCGGCCGTCCGCGCGCAGTTGGGCGTTCAGGCCGCTGATGAGACCGCCGTGGTCGACCCAGACACGGCCGGCGCGGATGCCGTCCATGACCGCCTGGTAGGAGAAGGAGGCGGCGCCGACATGGGTGCGGGAGTACTGGCCGGGCCAGAAGTCGGTGTCGGTGAGGTTGAGGCCCCCGCCGTACACCGGGTCGTCGTAACGGCCGTTGGCGTTGAAGTCGCTGTTCGGGCCCCGCACGGCGCTGTCGGCGTACACGTTGTGCGAGTCGGAGTTGGCCGTGATCCACCAGGGCTTGCCCTCGGCGAGCAGGCTGTCCCACAGTCCGCCGACCGTGGCGGTCATCCAGTCGAAACCGCCCCACGTGCGGTAGCTCTCCAGCGGATAGCCGGAGAAGGAGTCGGCGCTCGGGCTGTTGTCGTAGATGCCACGCGCGGAGCCGGGACCCATCGGAGCGGGCAGACCGCCGGCCTGGTGGCCCGGGGCACCCTCCATACCGACCGCGATCGAGGGCTGGGCGTCGCGCCAGGCACGGATCTCGTGCGGGGAGTCGATGCCCTTGCGGGCCGGGTGGTTGGCCAGGAAGAGGGCGTCGGCCACCTTGCGGCGGCGGACCTGGTCGGCGAGGAAGTTGATGCCCGCGATGGCGAGCGCCTCGTTCGCCGGAGTACTGGCGCCGGCGTTCTTCGCCGAGCCGTCGAAGGAGTTCTCGAACTCCTTGAGGACCGCGACCTCGTTCCGGCCGGGGTGGACGAACACCGTGCCGTGCTCGGCGGCCGGGATGTTCCACTCCAGGCCCTGGAAGACGAGCGTGTCGTCGATCCGCTCACGCGCTTCGACGATGTCCGGGTTGACCTTCTCCACACCGATCTTGGCATGTGCCTCACTGCCGTGGTCGGTGATGACCATCCAGTCCAGGCCGTGCGCGTTCGCCTGCCGGACGTGGTCGAGGACCCGGTACTTGGCGTCGGAGCTGTACTGGGTGTGGATGTGGTGGTCGCCCGCCAGCCACAGGTATCCGTGCGACCGTCCACTGCGTGAGGACTGCGCCCCGGACGTCGCCGCGGCCTGGCCCGCACCCGCGAGGACGCTCCCCGCGGCCAGGCCCGCGCCGAGCAGTCCGGTGCGGCGCAACATGGAGCGCCGCGAGAGTTGACCAGGCGTCAGTTCCCCGTCGGGAACCGACATGTCGAGCGCGGGCGGCAACGATGAGGCCTCGCCGTGCCCGTGATCGTGGTGATGGTGGTGCCCGTGCCCGTGCGTGTGACCGTCGTGACCCATTGTCAGCTCCTGCTGCGACACCGGTTTGAACGTTCGAACGGGCCGAGAGTGGGCAGTGGGCATGAACCGCGGCGCACGCCCCCGCTGCGGAAGCAAGAACGCCGGATGTGCGGAAGGCGTGCGGGCCCCACCTCGAACACGGTCGGGTGCCATGGACGAGGTACGGCCGCGGTCGACGCCGCACCGCACGCCCGATCGGCCGACGGTGCGGCGCCTCCCGGTCGCGTATGTGCGGCGTGGGCAAGCCGGGCGGGGTTCAGCCCATCAGTCCGGCGGCGACCGTCGCACCCAGCTCCCGGCACGCCTCGACGTCGGGCTTGCCCGGCTCGCCCGTCACGGTCACCGCCTCGGCCACGCGTCGCCAGCCGAGCCCCGTGGTGATGGACTCGATCCCCCGTACCGCCCCGGTCACGTCGTTGCCGCCGTGCACCCAGTAGCCGAACGGCCGGCCGCGCGTCTCGTCCAGGCACGGGTAGTAGATCTGGTCGAAGAAGTGCTTGAGGGCCCCGGACATGTAACCGAGATTCGCCGGGGTGCCCAACAGACAGCCGTCGGCGTCCAGTACGTCCGATGCGGTCGCCGCCAGCGCCGCACGCCGGACCACCCGCACACCCTCGATCTCAGGTGCCGTCGCACCGGAGACGACGGCTTCGAACAACGCCTGGCAGTTCGGCGAGGGTGTGTGATGCACGATCAGCAAGGTGGCCATACCGTCGAACCCTGCCGCGACGCCTCCCGCACCGCAAGGCGACGCGGATTCCCACCCCGGCGCGCGAAGGTGTCGTCCTCCCGGCCTCTCGGTCCCTCAGCCGTGTTCCCCTGCCGCGTCTCCCCCGGCGCGTGCCGCATGGCGCTGCGATCGCAGTGTCTCGAGGAGCCGGAGCCAGATCTCGCTGGCCGTGGGATAGCTGGGCACCACGTGCCACAGAGTGGAGACAGGAGTACGTCCGACGATCGCCGTGGTCGCCGAATGCACGAGTTCGGCGATGCCCGCTCCCACGAAGGTCGCCCCGATCACGACGTCCTCGGCGCGGTCGACGACGAGTTTGGCCCGGCCCCGGTAGTCGGGGCGCATGACCCAGGTGCCCGCGAGCGCGCCGAGGTCGTATTCCACCACCTCGATGTCGATGCCCGCCTCCCGCGCCTGTTCCTCGGTGACACCGGCGCTGCCGACCTCCGGGGTGGTGAAGACGACCTGGGGCAGCCCTCGGTGTCCTTCGGCCGATGAGGGCAGATCCGGGGAGCCGCCGGCGCGTGCCGCGATGACCTCTCCGGCGATACGGGCCTGGTACTTGCCCATGTGTGTGAGCAGGGCACGTCCGCACACGTCGCCGATGGCGTACAGCCAGTCGCCGGGCACGCCGCGCACGGCCTGGTGGTCGTCGACGTCGAGGTAGCCGCCGGGCGGCAGTCCGACGGTTTCCAAACCGATGTCGCCGGTGTTCGGGGTACGGCCGGCGGCCACCACGATCTCGTCCGCGACGAGCACCGTGCCGTCGTCGAGCGTCACCCTCACCTCGCCGCCGTGCACACGCCCCTGGCCGGTGTCCCGCGGGTCGGAGCGCTCCACCCGGGACATCCCGCGCCCCAGGCAGAGCCGCACACCGCAGTCCCGGAGCTCCTCGGCGACCAACTCGCCCGCGAACGGCTCGCAGCGGGCCAGCAGCCGTGGTCCGCGCTGGACGACGGTCACCTCGGCGGCTCCGAGGCCGTGCAGCCAGGTGGACGCCTCGCAGGCGACCACCCCGCCGCCGAGGACGACGACCCGCCGGGGCACTTCCTTCATGGTGGTGACATCCCGGGAGTTCCAGGGCAGCGCGGCCCGCAGTCCGGGGACATCCGGTACGGCGGGGCAGGAACCCGTGTCGATGACCACGGCGTGTCCGGCCGTCAGTTCCCGGACCGGGCCGCCGTCCCTGCTCACCGCGATCCGCCGTTCACCGGTGAGCCGCCCGTAGCCCCGCACCACGTCGATGCCGGTGTCCAGGGCCCATGTCACCTGGGAGGTGTCGTCCAGGCCGTTGATCACGACGTCACGTCGTTCGAGCACGGCCGAGGGTTCGAGCCGGGCCATGACTCCGGGCGAGTGCGCGGCCGCGTCGACCACCTCGACGGGCCGCAGGAGAGCCTTGCTGGGCATGCACGCCCAGTAGGAGCATTCACCGCCGACGAGAACGTTCTCCACGAGCACCGACGACAGGCCCGAGAACTGGGCGGCGTACTGGGCGGCGTTCTCTCCGGCGGCAGCCGCGCCGAGGACGATGACGTCCCATTCGGAGCGATCCGGGTCCACCGTCGCAGTCATCAGAACCTCCGCGATCGTCCTTCCGCCGCAAGGGGCGGTGCATGGAGTGCGGTGAGTGAGAGGGGATGCCACGGGCCGGCCGACAGGGGATCGCCGAAGCGCCGGCAACCGGCACGAGCCGCTGCGGGCCTTCCGCCAGGCTACGGTCTGCGGAGCGTTCTCGCCTGCTTCCCGGGGCGTACGGGACAGACGTGGGGAAACGCCGCCCGGCGCCCGGTGACGCGGGCGGTGGACGGCGTTCCGCTCCTCGCCGGTTACGCGGCGAGGCGCTCGGCGAGCTCCTTGGCCTTGGCGGCCGCCTCGCCGAAGGCACGCTCACGGGAGGCCTCGTAGAGCGGGACCAGTTCGGCCATGGCCGGGTTGTGCGGGGCCATGGTGAGCTCCGGGACGATGAAGTCGAGGTCAAGACCGAGCGTGTCGGCCAGGACGGCCTGCAGGTAGTTCTGCACGTACTCGAAGTCCTCCTTCGGCGTGCCCGGCGCGTAGGAGCCGCCGCGGCTGGCGACGACCGTGACCGGCAGTCCCTTGATGGAGGAGGTCTCGCCCGCGGTCCGGCCGAACAGGATCACGTTGTCCAGCCAGGCCTTGAGGGTCGAGGGGATCGAGTAGTTGTACATCGGGGCGCCGATCAGCACCGCGTCCGCCTGCTCCAGTTCCTCGATCAGCGCGATGCGCTCCTCGAAGGCGGCCGCCTGCTCCGAGGAGTGGGTGGCGGGGTCGGCGAAGCCCGCGGTGTGCGACTCGGCGCTGATGTGCGGCACGGGCTTCGCGGCCAGGTCCCGGTAGACGACCGTGCCGTCGGGGTGCTGTTCCTGCCAGGCCTTGCGGAAGGCGTCCGTGACAGTGCGCGAGGCGGACGCCTCGCCCGAGAAGACGGACGAGTCGATGTGCAGCAGGGTGGCCATGGGGGTCTCCAAAGAACGTGCCCGAGCCCGGACGAGCCGAGCTAAGAATTCGTACAGAGCTATACCTATCACAGGAGCTTACTTTTTTTCATCCCCTGTAGGGGTAGTAAGCTGTCCTCATGGCGGCTCAGGGTCACGACGTGGCGGCATGCAAACAGGTGGACGGCGGTATCACCCGCGTCTTCCAGTTGCTCGGAAAGCGTTGGAGCGGCCCGATCGTGGCGGTGCTCGTGGACCAGCCGGCGCACTTCGCCGACCTGCGGCGGGCGATTCCGGGCCTCAGCGAGCGCATGCTCTCCGACCGGCTCGCCGAACTCGGCGCCGCCGGCCTGGTGGTGCGCGAGGTCGACGAGGGCCCGCCGCTGCGGGTCTCCTACCGGCTGACGGAGTCGGGTGCGGCACTCGAGCCCGCGCTCAAGGCGCTCGGGCAGTGGGCACAGACGCATCTGCCGGATGCGGAACCCTGCATGGGAGCCACCGAAACATGCGTGGAGTCGGCCCGGAAGTGAACCTGCCGCCGGGCGGAACGAACGCCCGCGCCGGTATCGCCGTGTCCGGACACACCCCGCTGCGTACGCCTGCTTCCCCCCTCGTGTGCCGTGGCGGCCGTCAGTCGGCCCGCCCCCGCAGAAGCCCGTCGGGGTCATAGCGCTTCCACAGTTCGGCCACCCGGGCACCGGTCTGCCCCGGGTAGGCGCGCGCGAACGTCGTCTCGTCAGGATTGCTCTCGAAGTTCACATAGGCGCCGTCGGCGTGTACCCCGAGCCGCGCCCAGACGGCGGCGGCCGTCGGCCGGTCGTCCGGCGGGAACGCCGATACGACGGCCAGGGTCCGCTGATGGCGGTGCGCGAAGGCGGTGGCGGACGGGGCCGGGTCGTGGGACGCGCCGCCGAGCGAACGCAACTGGACGAGCACCGGATGCGGTCCTGTCGACGCCGCCACCAGTGCGCGGGCCGTTGCGGGACCCATCTCGGCGAACAGTCCGTTGGTCGTGGTGGACCGCATCTGCCCGGTGTTGGGGTGCAGATGCGCGGTCGAGACCAGTTCGGTGTACGGGACGAGGTGGGCCTGCCGGACGATGACGCGGCCGATCCCGAGGAGCGGCTCGAGGGCCCTGCGGATCGCGGCAGGGCTGTCGCAGGCCACGACCGCGGTGATGAACGCGGTCGCCGAGGGCCCCTGGGCCGCCAGTGTCACCGCCGTCGACAGCTCCCGCGGCGCCTGTGCCATGGCCGCCTCCCAGCGGCGCAGCGTCTCACCGGCCGGATCCACCGGCACCGCCAGCTGTGCGAATCCCACATCGCGCAACTCGACGGCCTCGATCTCGAAGGCCACCGCGACGCCCGCGCCGCCGCCCGCACCGCGCATCACCCAGAGCAGATCCGGATCGGTTCCGGGGTCGGCTCGGGTGATCGTCCCGTCGGCCAGGACCACCTCGACGGCGCGGACGCGGTCGACGGTCAGCCCGTAGTGCCGTACGAGCCAGCCGATGCCGCCGCCCGTGGCCAGACCGCCGACTCCGACGTTGCCGTGATCGCCGGAGCTGATGGCGAGCCCGTGCGGGGCCAGGGCGCGGGCGACCCGCGCCCAGCGGGCACCCGCCTCCACGCGTACGAGGCGCGCGGCGCGGTCGACCACCTCGACCCGTCTCATCGCACCGAGGTCGACGACGAGCCCGCCGTTGTTGGTGGACCTGCCGCTCAGCCCGTGCCCACCGCTGCGCACCGCGAGCGGGAGGCGACGCTCGCGGGCCATCCGCAGTGCTGCGGCGACGTCGGCCGCGGACTGCGGCAGGGCGACCGCGGCCGGACGGCCCACGGTGGTGTAGGTGGAGCGGAGCAGGCCGTAGCGGCTGTCCTCCGGGGTGATCAGCTTGCCGGCGAGTTCCGCCGGCGCCGGCCCCGGGTCGGCGCTCATCGCCCGCTCCGCAGGGCCGCCACGCGCTCGCGTACGGCGGGGACGACCTCGGCGGCGAAGAGGGCGACCTGCCGGTCGGGGTCCGTGGCCGGCCAGAGGACGAAGGTGTCGAAACCGAGTACGACGGCCCACTCGGTGAGGGTGTCCACCCATCGCCGTACGTCGCCGACGAGGCCCGGGACTCCCCCGTGGTCCCCGATCGCGCCGATCACGTTGTAGACGCGGCGGATCGTCCGCGGATCGCGTCCCGCGGCGGAGGCCGCCTCGTCGATGATCTCCTGGCGGGAGGGCACCTGCTGCGGCGGGACGTAGATGTTCAGGGGGGATATCCAGCCGTCCGCAGACCTGCCGGTCACGGCGAGCATCTTGGGCTTCTGCGCGCCGAGCCACAGTTCGACGGGGTTCGGGGGCACCGGACCGGCCCGGTATCCGCCGACGGAACGGTGCGGGCTCCGCAGCCGGACCACGCCTCCCGCCAGCGCCTGGCGCATGACGGTCAGCGACTCCTCGGTGAAGGCGACCATCGGCTCGCCGCGTCGCGCCGGGCCGCCCATCGACGCGATGGCGTCGGGGATACCGCCCCCGCCGACACCGAGCCGGAACCGGCCGTCGGTGAGGACGGCGAGCGACGCGGCGGCCTTCGCCAGCATGGCCGGCGGGCGCAGTTGCAGATCGGCGACGTCCGTGAGGAACGTGATGCGGTCGGTCGCCGCGGCCAGGTGCGTGATCAGGGTCCAGGTGTCCAGATGGCCGGGCTGGTAGGGGTGGTCCTGGACGGCGAGGTACTCCAGGCCGTGCTCCTCCGCCGCACGCGCGAGGCGCCGGGTCCGGTGCACGGCGTCGGCGGCGGGGTCGAGACTCAGCCCGAAGGAGAGAGGGCGTCCGTAGTCGGTCATGCGTCCACGGTGCAGGGGAACGCGCCACCCGCCCAAACTTCGAGTAAGGTGCTAATCTTTTGTAAGTGAACCCCATCGAGTCGGCTCCCGCCGCATCCTCGCCCCTCGCGCGCCGCTCCATCCACGACGAGAGCTGCCCGAGCTTCCATGACGCCCTCGAGCTGATCGGACGCCGCTGGGCGGGTTCGATCCTGAGCGCGGCCCGTCAGGGGGCCTCCCGGTTCGGCGACTTCCGGGCCGTGATCGACGGGATCTCCGACCGGCTGCTCTCACAGCGCCTGAAGGAACTCGAGGCGGCGGGGCTCATCGAGCGCACCGTCACACCCACCACCCCGGTACAGATCCGCTACCGGCTGTCCCCGGACGGTCGGGCCCTGGTGGACGCACTGGAGCCGCTGGCGCGCTGGAGCCGCTACCGCTCGGGCCGCAGGGGCGGCACATCGGGCCCGGCGGCGTGATCCCCCGCGGCGCTCGGCCGCACTCGGCCGTGTTCGGCGGCGACGGCCCGCCGGGGCGTTCAGCACAGCACCGCGAGCGCCCCGGGCAGGACCCTGGCCGTCACGGGGAGAACGGCGTCCACCTCCCCGTCGGTCCCGAAGGGGACGTCGCGGTCGGCCTCCATGCGGATCTCCGCGCCCCGCACGATCCGCACTTCGCTCCGGTGGACGTGCGCGCCGGTCTTGAGCTCGTTCATCAGGGTGAAGAAGAGCCGGCGAGGCGCATGGCGGATCATCACGACCTCCAGCAGGCCGTCGTCGACGCGCGCCCCGGGGGCGATGATGCGGCCGGAGCCGTAGAAGGCGGAGTTGGCGGCCACCACGGTGTAGCCGTGGTGCGTGAGTTCCTCGCCGTCGACGGTGATCCGGTAGGTGGCCGGACGCCAGGTCACGACCGCACGCAGGCCGCCCGCATAGTAGGAGGCGGCTCCGCTCAGGAGTTTCGTGTGATTCGCGTGGCGGTTGGCGAGCGCGTCCACACCCGCGTACACGCTGCCGAGCGCGACGGTGCGGCCCCGTGCGGAGTCCACTTCGATGGTGTCGACACGGCGCGGCTCGTGGTGGAGCAGTGTTTCGGCCAGCTCGGCCGGGTCGGCGGGCAGGCCGAGCGCGCGGGCGAAGTCGTTGCCTCGGCCCGCCGGAACGATGCCGAAGACGGCGTCGGTGCCGCTGAGGGCCCCACCGATACCGCCCACGATGCCGTCACCGCCCACGGCCAGGACCACCCGCTGCCGTTCTCCGGCCTGCCGTGCCAGGTCCTGGGCGTGGGCCAGACTGCTGCTGTACTCCGTCTCCAGCTCGGCCCCGGCCTCCCGCAGCAGCCGGGCCACGCTCAGCAGCGTCGCCACCCCGTTGGATCCGCCGGCGGTGGGGTTGACGATGGCGGTGAACTGTCGCATCGGTGTGCCTCCGAAGGCGCCTGACGGATCGTGGACGGACGGTGGTCGGGTGGGCGGAACGGGATCAGTCGGCCGGCAGCAGGATGCCGGGGTTGAGCAGCCCGGTGGGGTCCAGACGCCGCTTGACCGCCTGGAGGGCGTCGACGGCGAGCAGTCCGGCCTCCTGCACGTACCAGTCGCGGTGGTCGGTGCCCACACCGTGGTGGTGGCTGATCGTGCCGCCCGCCGCCATGATCGCCTCGTTGGCGGCCTGTTTGGCGGGCGCCCAGTGTGCCACGGGATCGTCACCCTGGGCGCAGACCACGGTGAAGTAGAGCGAGGCGCCGTTTTCGTAGACGTGCGAGATGTGGCACATCACCAGCGGCGGGGTGCCCGAAGCGCTGAGCGTGCCGATGAGGGCCTCGCGGACGGAGGAGTACAGCTCGGGGAGGCGTGACCAGAAGGCCGCGGTCTCCAACGTCTCGGCGAACGCCCCCGCGTCGAGCAGCGCGTCCCGCAGATAGGGCGCCGAGTAGCGGCCGTGGGCCCAGCGCTCCCCGGGCTCCGGTCCCACCCAGATACCGCCGCACTCGCTCAGGACCGCCGCCGCGCGCTCCCGCCGGTACGAGGTGTCCTCCTCGGTGCCCTCGTAGCCCGCGATCGCGAGGCATCCGGCGGCCTGCTCCGCCCCGGCGGAACCGATGGCGTCGGGCTGGGCGAGACCGATCAGCGTCTCGGTCTCGTCCGACAGGCGCAGTACGGTCGGCCGGGGCCCGTCCTGGGCAAGCAGCCGCAGGGCGGCGGCGCCGGCTTCGAAGGAGTCGAAGCGCCAGCCTTCGTAGCGTCGGATCCGCGGGACGGGGCGGATCCGCACGGTGACGGAGGTGATGACGCCGAACGCCCCTTCGGAGCCGAGGACGAGCTGCCGCAGATCGGGGCCCGCCGCCGACCGCGGAGCGCGGCCGGCCTCAAGGGTGCCCGCCGGAGTGGCGACGGTGAGGCCGAGCACCATCTCATCGAACCGGCCGTAGCCGGCGGACGCCTGTCCGCTCGAGCGCGCGGCGGCGAAACCGCCGATCGTCGCCCACTCGTAGGACTGGGGGAAGTGGCCGAGGGTGAAGCCGTGCTCGGCCAGGAGGGCTTCGGCGTGCGGAGCCCGCAGACCGGGTTGCAGGGTGGCGGTGCGGGAGACCGGGTCGAGGGCGAGCAGTGCGTCCATACGGCGCAGGTCGAGTGCGACGAAGATTCGCCGCCCCTCGGGGGCGAGGCCGCCGACGACCGAGGTTCCACCGCCGAACGGCACCACGGCCACGTCGTGCACGACACAGGCCTTGAGGACGGCGAGGACTTCATCATGGCTCGCCGGGAGCACCACGGCCGCGGGGATGTCGGTGGTGTCGCCCTCACGGATGCGCAGCAGATCGGGGGTGGACTTGCCTCGCGTGTGCCGGATGCGCGACTCCGCGTCCGTCCGCAGGTGCTCGCCGCCGACCGCCGCCAGCAGAGCCTGGCGCACGGCGGCGTCCAGGGGCGATTCCGGTACGGAGATCTCGTCCAGTGCGACGGGTTCGGCGCTGCGGGGCTTGACTCCGAGCATGTCGCGCAGCAGCCCGACCACCGTGTCGGGCAGCGGCGTCGCCCTGGCCGGGTCTCCCCAGCCGCTCCACAGCATGTCCATGGTGCTTGTCCTCACCGGTCGTCTCGACGAAGTACCGCCCTGCGCGGCCACAGGGCGCGTTACACTGTGACACATGACGCCTATTCGTCACAACGCCTCGGACAGCGATCCGGTACTCGACGCGGTGCGCGACTGCGTCCTGGCCGTCGGCGTCCGGCGCACCACCCTCACGGACGTGGCCCGCCGCGCGGGCGTCTCCCGGATGACCCTGTACCGCCGCTGGCCCGATGTGCGGACCCTGGTCGGCGACCTGATGACCCGGGAGTGGATCGAGGCGGCCACCCGCGCGATGCCCGAGCCCGAGCCGGGGACGAACGCACGCACCCTGATCGTGGAAGGGCTCGTCCAGGGAGTCGACGCCTTCCGCCGCCACCCGCTCTTTCGCAAGATCGTCGACGTCGACCCCGAGCTGCTGCTCCCCTATGTGCTCGACCGGCGCGGAGCGAGCCAGGAAGCCCTCCTCGAGCTGCTCGCCGACGCCGTCGAAACGGGCCACACGGACGGCTCGGTACGCCCCGGCCACCCCCAACGCCAGGCCAGGGCGCTCCTCCTGGTGGCCCAGTCCTTCACGCTGTCCCTGCGGACCATGACCGACGAGGACGACGACGAGCTGAGCCCCGAGGCCTTCTACGGAGAACTGCGGACCATCCTCGAGAGGACCCTGACGCCATGAGCACCAGCAGCACTCCGCCCACACCCGCGGCCCCGCCGGCGGGCACATCCCTCAACGCCGCCCGCCGCCGACGCGAACTGGCCCTGTCCACCGACGGTTCGGCCGTGGACGTCCTGGTCGTGGGTCTCGGCGCGACCGGCGCCGGAGCGGCGCTGGACGCCGCCGCCCGGGGACTGACGGTTGCCGCCGTGGACGCCCACGACCTCGCCTTCGGAACGTCCCGCTGGAGTTCCAAGCTCATCCACGGCGGACTGCGCTACCTCGCGTCCGCCCAGTTCGACGTCGCCCACGAAAGCGCACGAGAACGCGGAGTCCTGATGGAGCGCACCGCGCCCCATCTGGTGCGCGCCCAGCCGTTCGTGCTGCCCCTCACCCCCCTGGTCTCCCGCCCGCAGGCCGCCCTGGCATGGGCCGGGTTCCGCGCCGGAGACACACTGCGCCTCGCGGCACGCACGGCCCGGACGACGCTGCCCGCGCCGCGCCGGCTCTCCGCGGCGGAAACCCGCCGTCTCGCCCCGGCGCTGCGCGGCGCCGGGCTCCGCGGCGGCCTGCTGTCCTGGGACGGTCGCGTGACCGACGACGCCCGCCTGGTCACCGCGATGGCCCGCACGGCGGCGGCGCACGGCGCCCGCGTCCTGACCCGGGTGCGCGCGCTCGAACTCACCCGCTCCGGGGCCCGCGTACGCGACGAACTCACCGGTGAGGAGGGCGAGATCCGGGCGCGGGCGGTGATCAACGCCACCGGCGTCTGGGCGGGCGGTCTCGTGGACGGCGTGCGCATCCGGCCCTCCCGCGGCACCCATCTCGTGCTGCGCGCGGACCGTCTCGGCTCGCTGCCGGCCGGCCTGCACATCCCGATCCCGGGCGAGACCAACCGCTTCGTCCTGGTCCTGCCGCAGGGAGACGGCCGGGTCTACGTCGGGCTCACCGACGAACCCGTCGACGGCGACATCCCGGATGTCCCCGAGGTACCGGAAACCGACATCGGCTTCCTCCTCGACGTCCTCGGCTCCGCCCTGGACGTGCCGGTCCACCGCGACGACGTGGTGGGTGCCTTCGCCGGACTGCGCCCCTTGCTGGACACCACGACGGCCACAGGCTCCGGAACGGCGAACGGCACCGCCGACATCTCCCGCAAGCACGCGGTCCTCACCTCGCCGGACGGCGTGATCACCGTGGTCGGCGGCAAACTGACCACCTACCGGCGCATGGCCGAGGACGCCGTCGACGCCGCGGTCGCCGCCCACCGGCTTTCCGCGGGCCCCTCCCCCACCGCCGCGGTGCCGCTGGTCGGCGCGGCACCGCCGCAGGCGCTGGCCGCCCTGCGTGCGCCGCAACGCCTGATCAGCCGTTACGGCACCGAGGCCGAGGCCGTCCATGCCCTGGCCACGGGCGAACCGAACCTTGCCGGCCCCGTCCTCCCGGGTCACCCCACCACCCGCGCCGAACTGCTGTGGGCCGTGCGCCACGAGGGTGCGCTCGACGCCGCCGACCTGCTGGACCGGCGTACCCGCATCGGACTGGTCCCGGCCGACCGCGCCGTCGCACTGCCCACGGCTCACGCGCTGCTCGACGAGGCGATGGACGGCGCCCGCTGACTCGCCCGGACGTCCTCCTGGAACGAGGTGCGCCCTCGTGACGGCCGGGCGGGCATCCCGGCCCTCACGGTCCTGCCCGCCGTCCCCGTACACGCGCCCGCACAAGGGGTCGCCTCGGCGCGAGCACACGGACCGGTCAGTACCGCACATCGCTCTGCACCAGCGGCGGATACACCCCGGACGCCTCGCCGTCGACCGTGGCGCCCGCGAACTGCAGCATCGACCGCAGCGCGCCGTGCATGGGGGCCGGGTAGTCCAGGGCGGGCGCCGACACCTCGTCCAGCCGTCGGAGATGCTCGGGGGCGAGGGTCACCTCCAGGCCGGCGAGATTGGCCTCGAGGTGCTCCAGACGCCTGGCGCCGACGATCGGCACGACGGTGCCCCGACGGGCGCGTAGCCAGGCCAGCGACACGGCCGCCGACGTGGTTCCGAGGGCGTCGGCGACCTCCGCGACGGTGTCGATGACCACGAACTCCTCCTCGCCGGGGCCGCCGACGAAGGGGGTGCGCGCGGAATCCGTCACCTCCGCGCCGCGCCGGTACTTGCCGGACAGGAACCCGTTCTTCAGCGGGCTCCACGGCACCAGCGCCATCCCCTGGTCGAACGCGAACGGCTCCAGTTCGCCCTCGACCGTGCGGGCCAGCAGCGAATACTCGACCTGCAGAGCGACCAGCGGCGTCCAGCCCTTGAGCAGCGCCGTCGTATGGGCCTGAGCCGTCACCCAGGCAGGCGTGTTGGAGAAGCCGACGTAGCGGATCTTGCCCGCCCGCACCAGGTCGTCGAGGGCCCGCATGGTCTCCTCGATCGGGGTGTGCCGGTCCCACTGGTGCAGCCAGTACAGGTCGAGGTAGTCCGTCCGCAGTCGGCGCAGGGTCTCGTCGAGCTGCGCGATGATCGACGAACGGCCCGCGCCGCCCCCGTTGGGATCTCCGGGGAAGAGATTGGCGAAGAACTTGGACGCCAGCACCACACGCTCACGCCGACCGGGGCGCGCGGCGAGGAAGTCACCGAGAATCTTCTCGGAGTGGCCGTTGGTGTACAGGTTGGCGGTGTCGACGAAGTTCCCGCCGAGATCCAGGTACGTGGCGAGGATCTTCTCCGACTCCTTGACGCTGCACCCGGCGCCCCCGGGGTCCTCCCCGAAGGTCATCGCGCCGAGGGCGAACGGACTGACCCGCAGCCCCGACCGGCCGAGCGTGACGTAGTGATCGAGCGGCATGAACAACTCCCATGCGTGCGCGCGTGGTTACGGCCCACGAAGCGGGGCCCCTGAACGACCCCTCCCGGAGTCCCGGAAGCGATCACTGCCATGGAATCGCGCACCGACGGGTCCGTAGTAGACCGATTCGCCCGAAGACTTGCCTGATTCTGCCCTCTGGCGGACGCGCGTAGAACTCGGGCACCATCTGCGTGCACCACCTGCACAGCCGCCCCACAGGAGACACGGCCCACTCGCAGGAAGGTCCTCACATGAAGTTCCGCTCCGCCCTCACGGCCCTCGCGCTCACCGTCGTCCCCGGTCTCGCCGTCCTCGGCGGCGCCGGGGACGCGCTCGCCGCCCAGGCCGGTGCCCAGGCCGCCGCCGTCACCAAGATCTCTCATGCCACCGCCACCTCGATGTTCCGTGAGGTCGGCATCACCTGGTCGTCCTCCGGAAACTGCTCCGACCGCAACAACGCGACCTGTACCTCCTTCGCCCAGCTCAACCTCGCCACCGCTCAGGGCGCCCAGACCCTCAAGCGTGCCTCCGGATGCGCGCTCAACATCACCGGCGGCACCGAGACCGGCCACGCCAGCGGCACCTACTCGCACTGGAACGGCTACAAGCTCGACTACGGCAAGAACACCTGTGTCACCAACTACATCAAGGGCAACTTCGCCTACATCGGCCTGCGCGGCGACGGGGCGCCCCAGTACCAGTCCGGCTCCGGCAACATCTACGCCGACGAGGGCAACCACTGGGACGTCCTCTACTACAACTGCGGAGGCTGCTGACCGGCTGCCGTCCCGGCGACGACCTGCTGCGCTGGCACGAAGCCGCCGGATCCGGCGGCGGTCCGCCCAGCGCGGCCGCACCGCACGGCCCGCCGAAGCGTGGGCCCGCGATGCACCGGCGCGCAGGCGAGCGGGTCCGGCTCGATCGCTCACGACCCGTCTCTCCGGTGGTCCCGGCCCCCGGAGAGACGGTGTCCTTGGTCCATGTCCGACGTACGAGCGGCGCAGCGTCAGTTTCTGCGGCGCAGGCTCCGCATGAAGAGCGGCAACGACAACAGGAGCAGGGCCCCTTCCACGGCAAGGCTGACCAGCCCGAGCGGCTCCGTCCAGTTGCCGATGTCGTCGCTGTAGTCGGGCAGTCCCGGGCCTCTGGAGAGGACGTAGCCCAGCAGGGGACCGACGGCGACCATGACGGCCAGCAACCATCCCGATCGGACGAGACCCACGATGAGCAACACGGCCGCCACCACGGCCGCGATCTCCAGGACGTGATAGGCGACGCCGATGTAGTGGGGGTCCCTCGTCGCCGTGAGGCCGCCTTGGTCGACCACATGGATGGCGGCGACCGCGAGGCACAGCAGAACTCCCGCCCACCTGGCCACCCAAGTGGACCCCGGCACGGTCGCGGCGTGGTGTGACATGAGGGGAGACCTTCTCCTACCAGCATCGCATGCCTGCCGCGCCGCGAACCCATCCGCCCGGTCCGCTCCCGAACAGGCAGCGCGCCCCGTCCCCGGCTCCGCGACCGGACCCGCGACAGGAACCCGGACAGGGCCCCGAATCAGGAGTCGCCCTTCTGCCCCGTCGCCGTCTTCGAGTAGGCGTCATGCCAGGCGGCCTTCGCTCCGGAGTCGCCGATCCTGTAGACGTCCACCACCGCCCCCACCGCGACGACCAGTGACAGCACCCCCACGACGATCCGCACAGGCAGCGCGGCCCACCGTGCGCCGCCGCCCTGCCGAGGCTCCGCCGCGGCGCGCCCGGCCGTCCACCACACCACCGCGGCCAGCACGAACACGCCCAAGGCCCACGGCAGCAACCCGTCACCCAACTCGGTGTGCCGGCGCACCAAGGCCGAGTTGTCGACGTGCTGTTCCAGCCACTCGCCGGCATGCGTGGTCAGCGGCACGCTGACCAGGGCGGCAAGGGCCAGCAGCGGCAGCAGCGGACCCAGGCGCCGGGCGGCGCGCGGCCACAGCGCCGCCGTCACCAAGGCCAGTGCGGTGAGAGGGATCAGCACGACGACCACGTGGACCAGCAGGACGTGGGCGGGCAGACCGTTGATCAGAGGCATCCAGGGACTCCTGACGAGGTGGGGGGCCCGAGCCTGGCACAGGCACCTCTCAGTTGCCTCTCAACGGATCAAGCCGTGAAGATGCAGCTCACACGGTGCGGCGCAAGCGCACGCACCGTGCCGAGCTCGCCGCACTTCGGGGCCCAAGACGTGCTCCGTCCCCGCGCAGCACCACACAGGCAGCGGGCCCTGCGAAGCTCCAGCCGGTGGTGGTTCGCCGAAGTCGCCCGCCGGGATGCCGTGGACCACCCGTGCAGACGCCGCGCTCGGCCACGCATCGGAGAAGCCGCAACCGGCGCCGTCGCATCAAGCTCCATGGGCGTCCGAAGCCGGACCGACTGCCACCCCGTGCGATGCTGGAGAGGAGATCACGACGGGACGCGGGGAAAGAGCACAGCGGAGTGAGGGTGTCAGGTCGGTCGGTGCGGGCGGAGTTGTGGGATCGCATCGCGGCATCGGACCCCGGTCTGCTGCGCCTGACCGCCGGCCTCAGAACGGTGTGCGCGATCGCGCTCACGCTGGCCGTCCTCGCGGTGCTGCGTACCGACGTGTCCCATCTCGTGGCGGGCGCGATCGCGGCGATGGTCGCGACCTTCGCCATCCGCGAGAAGGAACGGCCGGAACAGGCCGTCACCCTCGCCCTGGGCCTGCCGGTCGCGCTGGCCTCCGTCTCGCTCGGCGCGCTGCTGAGGTCGCACGTGGTGGCGGGCGACATCTTCTTCGTGGCACTCATCTTCAGTGCCGTCTACGGACGGCGCTTCGGCGACCGCGGTACGGCGCTGGGCCTGATCGGCTTCCAGGTCTACTTCCTCTCCCTGTTCGTGGGTGCGACGGTCTCCGCACTCCCTGGGCTGTGCGGCACGATCGTCCTCGCCTTCGGCAGCAGCGCCGTGGTGCGGTTCGCACTCGTGCCGGAGACACCGGCGGGCATCCTGGACCGGCTGCGCCGTGCCTTCCGGGCCCGCTTCGCCCAACTGCTCTCGGCCCAGGTGGCCTTGCTCGACGCCGGCCCCGACGACCGGGAGAAGGCTTTGGAGGAGGCTCGCGCCAGGACCGCGGCCCTGCACGAGACCGCCATGATGATCCAGGGGTGGCTGGAGCAGGGGACCTCCGACGAAGCGGTGGCCCGGCTGGTGCAGCGACGTATCGCCGACGCCGAGATCACCGCCGAGCGGCTGGGGCTTCTGCTGCTCACCGCGCGCAGTACCGAGCGTGCCGACACGCTGACCCTGCATCTGCCCGGGGCGCCCCTCCCCTCGGGCGGCCCGCTCGCCGAGCACGACGGGACGACCGCCACGCTGCGCCGCGACCTCGAGGCACTGCGCCTGCTGCTCCTGCAGCCCGTCTCCGAGGCCAGGGGTACCGGACTGGCGCAGGTGCGCAACCGGCTCCTCGGCTATCGGGAGGAGGACAACCTGCCGCCCGGGCCGACCGCGGTCCAGGACGTCTTCCGTGGGATCGGCGAGGCCTCGCGTGCGGTGCTCGGACTGCGGATGGCCCTCGAGGGTCCTCAGGACGAGACGGACGACACCCCCGCGACCACCCGCTCGCGGGAGGAACTGCACGCGGAGGACGCCGCCATCGGCGGCAGCGAGGAGGCCCGCGAGGAGGAGGCCGAACGCACCGGCCTGAAGCGCCCCACGACGCGCGCGGCCGTGCAGGTCGCCGTCGGGTCGTCGCTCGCGATCGTCGGCGGTGAGTTCATCTCCAGCCAGCGCTGGTACTGGGCGGTGCTGACCTGCTGGATCGTGTTCATCAACACCGCCTCCACCGGCGAGATCCTCGTCAAGGGGTACCGCCGGCTCCTGGGGACCGTCTTCGGCGTGGTGGCCGGTATCGTCCTCGCGGGGCTGGTCGGGCATCACACGTGGACGGCGTTCGCGCTGGTGCTCGTGTTCATCTTCGCGATGTTCTACACGGCCCCGCTGTCGTTCACGCTGATGTCCTTCTTCGTCACCGCGATGCTGGGACTGCTCTACACACTGCTGCACACATACAGCACCACCGTGCTCGTCATGCGCATCGAGGAGACGGCTCTGGGCGCGGCCTGCGGAATCGTCGCGGCGGCGGTGGTCCTGCCGGTGCACACCGACCGCCGTACGGACGAACTCCTCGCCACCGTCCTGACACGACTCGACGATGTCACGGACGCCGCGGTCGACCAGCTGAGCGGCGGCCCGGCGGTCGACCTCCTCGACAAGGCACGCGACCTGGACCAGGCGCTGGCGGACCTGCGTGCCTCGACACAGCCGCTGACCCATCCGATCACGCCCCTGCGGGCGCGCCGGGACACCGCCCGCTACATCGTCGCGATGCTGGAGACCTGCGCCTACCACGCCCGCTCCCTGGCGGCGACCGCCGAGCTGCTGCCCGAGCACCCCTCGATCGCGGCGGATCCCCGGCTGCGCGTCGCAGGCCGACGCATCGTGGCCAACATCGAGGCGATCGCCGGACACGTCGGGGACGAGCGCAGCACCGTACGCATCGAGACCGGCCCCAGCATCACGTCCATGCTGAAACCTGGGACCCTGGGCGCCCCGCGCTACGACCGCGTCACCGACCGGGTGCTGCGGCACCTGCAGCGCCTGGACGAGGCGGTGGCGGGTCTGGCGCGTCCGCTGAAGGTCCCGGTGGACAAGCCGGAATGACGTCCCGGCGGCCGCCCTCCGCCGGAGCGGGGGACGACCGCGGCGAGATCGCTCACCGACATCGCCCGTCGCCCGCTTCTTGATGCCGGGCTCGGCCGGCACGGCACCGAGCCGGTCCGAGCCCGGCCGGAGTCGGCGCTCGGGATGTACGCTGCCGATCACCGGCCGGAGCGGGGCCGAGGGGATGGGGGAATCCACGTGAGCTGGGTGGCCAATGTCATGATCTCGGCCGACGCCTCCGATGCGGAAAACGTCGAAGCGCTGAGTCAATGGCTGCGTGAGGAAGCGCCCCGACGTGAACAGCCAGGTGTTTCCGGCGTCGGTTTCCTCACCCACACCACCGACGGGGAATCCCGTTGGGGCGGTTGGAAGTGGCCCGAGTGCAGTGTGTGGGCCGGTGCCCTCAACCACGCCGATCTGGAAGCCCTGCGACAGCGTGTCGCCGAGTGCCCGTGGCAGGAGCCCAACGCCGTGCAACTGTTCGTCATGGACCAGGAGGAGTCGTTCTTCCGCCTGTGGATGATCCGGGCCGGCGAACTGAGGCAGTTCGCACCCCTGGAGCCCTCTGAGGAAGACGCCGGTTTCTACCGACGCTGGGGCGACTGGTCGGCTGACGGGCCAGGAGCCGGCGCCTGACGCGGCCCGACCTGGACGAACGGGTCCGATGTCGGGCCGCCGCGCGAGATCGCTGGTCATGTCTCCCAGCTGGTCGTACCTCCGGTGAAGACGCCGTGCCCCGGGAGAGGCGGTGACTTCGACGGCGGTGGTCAACGCTTTTCGCGTCGGGTGCGGATGCTCAGGGCGATGACGGAGACGAGGAACCAGAAGGCACCGAAGGCCGAGTATCCGGCGACGGTGGACAGACTGCTCGTCGCCGAGGCGGACGTGGCGGCGACGGTGGCACCGGCGAGGACGGACTGTCCACCGCTGATGACCATGGGCCACTGGGCGCCGACGGTGCGCCGGCGTCGAATCGCCACGACGAGCTGGATGGCTCCGGAGAGCAGGGCCCAGAGGCCGAACACGAGCAGGGCCGTCCCGATGGTGGAGAAGACGGCGATGACCATTCCGGCCGTGGCGGCGACGCCGAGACCCATGTTGACGGTACTGACGCGGTTCGTGGAGCCGGGGCCGGCCAGGCGACGCTCGAGGAGCGTGGCGACGGCGTCCCAGAGGGGGTAGACGATGAGCAGCACGCCCGCGATCACCGTGGGCCTGTCCGTCGACACGAGCGAGGCGGAGGTCGTGACGACGAGTGCCACCCAGATCAGGGAGAAGACGACCCGGATCAAGTAGAGCGTTCGGAGCCCGGAGGGCGTCGTCGTGGCCGTGGTCGACGTTGTCGAAGTCAAGGTGGTCTGAGTCATCAGGTGTCCCGGTGTCGTCGTGACGGTGTGAGACGGTCGCCTCGATGACGAGTCTCAGCGCCTTCGGGAGGGGCCGCGTACTTCGAACGAAGTAGTTCTGCCGTCCACCTCGACGGAATGAGTTCTGCCGCCCCCACCGACCGAAGCTCCGCCGTCCCCGTCGACCGAGGCGGCTTCGCCGTCTACATCGTTCGAAGTACACGGCCGCCGCACACGTGGACGAGAATCAGTTCATGGTCAAGGCGCAGAACAGTCAGGACGGGCCCGCGGCACCGCTGTGGGTCCGCCGCCCCGAGGTGCTGCACCGAGTCGCCTATGCGGTGGCCGCGCTGGTGTTCACCGGCCAGATCGTGGCGGCGGCACTGAGGGGCTCGGACTGGCCGACGGCCCTCTCCGTGCTCCTCGCCGGCTGCGGTGTCACCCTCTCGTGGTGGAGACCGTGGGCGGGACTGGTCGTCACGAGCGCGGCGTCCTTCGCCGTCACAGCGGTGGGCCACGACCCCCTGTCGGTGTGGATGATGGCTGTGCTCGTGCTGTTCTCGGTCACCCTCAGGGGAAGACAGCCGCTGGCCGCGACCGGCATCGTGGCGGCTTTCTTCCTGGGGGCGTTCATGACCCTCGGAGGATTCCGCGGCGGCGCGGTCGTGGGGGCCGCCGCCCTCTTCTCAGCCGTGGCGGGAGGTGCGACGGGGGCCGCGCTCCGCATTCATCGAGAGCACTGGTGGACGCTGGAGGAACGGGCGGAAAGCGCGATCGCCACCCGCGAGATCGAAGCCACCCGACGAGTGGCCGAAGAACGACTCCGTATCGCCCGAGACCTCCACGACGTCATCGGCCACCAGGTCGCGATGCTGAGCATGCACCTCGGTGCCGCGGAGATCGGGCTGCCCGAAGACGCCGAGTCCTCCCGGCAGGCCCTCGTCTCGGCCAGGTCCAGCGCCCGCACCGTCGTCGTCGAAACGCAACGCATCCTCGCGCTCCTCCGCCTCGGGGACGACGACCGTGACGACGAGGCGCTCCGGCCGACGCCCGCACTCAGCGGCCTGGAAGGACTCATCGCCTCTTTCGAAAGCATCGGCCTCGACATCCGACCCGCCATCGACATCCCCGCCGGTTTCGTGGAGCCCAGCGTCGGCGTGACGGTCTACCGGGTCGTTCAGGAAGCACTCACCAATGCCTACCGGCATGGAGAGGGGACGGCAACGGTGGATGTGTGCGAGCGCGACGGCAGGATCTGCGTCACCGTGGAGAACCGCGTCGCTCACTCGTCCCACGGCTCAGGGTCGGGCAGCGGACTCGGACTCGTGGGGATGCGCGAACGCGTCGAGTCCTCCAGTGGGCGGCTGACGATCGACAGTCACAACGGGCGATTCCGGGTCCATGCGGAGTTCAGCCCTCTGGGAGCCGTCGTCCGATGACCAGCATTCTGATCGTCGACGACCAGGACGACATCAGGGCCGGGATCCGGGCGATGCTCCGGCTCGACCCGGGTCTCGTCGTCGTGAGTGATCTCTCCGATGGACTCCAGGTCGTCCCCTTCCTCCGGGACCACCCCGTCGACCTGGTCCTGATGGACATCCGGATGCCCGGCATCGACGGTGTCGAGGCCACCCGCCGGATCCGCGAGGAGCACCCGCCCGAAAAGACGCGGGTGATCGTACTGACCACCTTCGACCAGGACGACATCGTTCTCGCCGCCCTGCGCGCGGGCGCCAATGGCTTCCTGAGCAAGACCGTGAGCCCTGCTGAGCTCGTCGCCGGAATCAACGAGGTCGTCGGCGGTGGCGGTGCGCTGTCGGCCGCCGCGACGGCCGCGCTCATCGGTCACATGACCGACAGTCCGCCGCCGGTGATCGACCGGGAACTGCTGCGACGCTTCGACGCTCTGACACCCAGGGAACGGGACGTGGTCGTTCTCGTCGCAAGCGGTCTCGGCAACGACGAGATCGCGGCCCAGCTGTCCGTGTCGCCGTTCACCGTGAAGACGCATGCCGTGCGGGCCATGACGAAGGTCGGTGCACGTGATCGAGCGCAACTCGTCTCGTTCGCCTTCCGGGCCGGCCTCTATCCCTGACCCTGCCGGGCGGACCCCCGAAACAGATGACCGCCGCGGCGACGCCGAGCAGTCATGATCGTGAGCGCCCTCTCCTCGACCTCGCGCACCCGCCCCGACACCAAACCCGCTCGTCTAGGCACCCCGAAGCCCGAGATTCGCGCCGCTGCGGAGGTCCGGGAATCCCTGGGCGATCAGGGCCGCGGGCTCGAGGCACGCATGCCGAGCAGCCGCTTCGGTCGGCGCGTCGGCGCAGCCGAGCCGCTCGTATCCGGTCACAGCGGTGCGGAGCTTCCTCGCGACGGAACGCAGAGTCGCGAAGCCCTCGCGCCGATCGATCTGCTCCAGGACGAACGAGGCATCCGCCCCGGTGGCTTGTGCCGCAGCGCCGCAGCGGGCCGTGAACATGGCCGGTGACGAGGTCGCGCAGGGCGATCCCGTGCCCGAGCCGAACCGTTCCTCATCGGCGGAGAGGCGGTCCTCCACGACCGTCTTGACGTGCTCCGCAACGGCCGCCCTGGACGACTCGGTGGCCGCCGCCCGGCCCGCGGACACGGCAGGTGACGCCGCCCGGTGAGGGACGGCCCCGGCGGAGGTGTCGCTGCACCCCGTCAGCAGCGCCACAGCCGTCACTCCGGTGCATGCCGTCCACATCAGCCGCCGCTTCACCCGGTCCCGCCCCCCGACTCCGCCCATGTCGGGTGTGATCGTAGCCCGGGCCTGTCCGGGTCCGGTCGACGGCCGGCCATGCCCGCATCCGGAGGGTGGGCCGGCGTGATCGAAGCCCGCGTGCCGGCGGGGCGCGTCGGCACGCTCGCTCCCCGGCGATCGACGCGCGTGCGGAAAATCCCGGCAGTGGCGGCCGGAGATGGCGGAGACTCGTCTCATGGCTGACATGGGGGCGTTCCGGGAAGCGGTCACGGCGTGGGCGGCCGGTGGTCCCGGCGACCCCGCACGCGAGCTGGCCGCCCGGCTGTCCGTCCGGACGGCCGTGCTGCTCGAAGGGCCGAGCGATGTCGCGGCGGTCGACGCGCTGGCCGCGGGCCGCGGCCGGAACCTCGCGGCCGAAGGAGTCTGCGTCGTGTCGATGGGCGGCGCGATGAACGTCGGACGCTACGCCCGCCTGCTCGGTCCACCTGGTCTCGGCCTCCGCCTCACAGGGCTGTGCGACGCGGCGGAGCGGCCCTACTACGTCCGCGGCCTGCAGCGGGCCGATGCGGCAGAGCAGGAGTTCTTCGTCTGTGCGGCGGATCTTGAGGACGAGCTCATCCGCGCGCTGGGCGTGGCCCGGGTGAAGGAACTCGTCGCGGCGGAGGGCGACTTGCGGGCCCTGCAGACCTTTCTGCACCAGCCCGCACAGCAGGACCGCGGCTCACAACAGCAGCTGCGGCGCTTCCTCGGCACGAAGAAGGGACGCAAGATCCGCTACGGCCATGTGCTCGTCGCGGCACTCGACTCCGACCGCATACCCGCACCGCTCGACGGCCTGCTCACCAGTCTCTGATCGATCGACTCTCCGCCCGGGCGCCCGGCCGGCCCTTCGCGAACGGCCCCCGTAGGGTCGACCGGGCAGGGTCGGCTTCCACCAGACCGATCATTCAGAAGCGACACCGCTGAATCCGATGAAAAGGAACTATTGGACTTCAGGATCACGCCCAGGCAGTGTGTGAACCTCCCCCTTTTTCCGGGACACCCCGTCCCTGCACCACCCGGAGATCACCCGATGAACCACGTCGCGGACCCCGAGCGCTACAACGGCACCATGCGCTACCGGCGCACCGGGCGCTCAGGACTCGACCTTCCCCTCCTGTCCCTGGGTTACTGGCACAACTTCGGAGACGACCGGCCGTTCGAGTCGCAGCGCGAGATCGCTCTGCGGGCCTTCGACCTCGGGATCACCCACCACGACCTCGCCAACAACTACGGCCCGCCCTACGGCTCCGCGGAGATCAACTTCGGGCGCCTGATGAAGCAGGACCTCGCGCCGTACCGGGACGAGATGGTGATCTCCACCAAGGCCGGCTGGGACATGTGGCCGGGCCCCTACGGTCAGGGCGGCGGCTCCCGCAAGTACGTCCTCGCCTCGCTCGACCAGTCCCTGAGCCGTATGGGCCTGGACTACGTGGACATCTTCTACTCCCACCGACTCGACGCCACCACGCCGCTCGAGGAGACGATGGGCGCGCTGGACACCGCCGTCCGCCAGGGCAAGGCCCTCTACGTCGGTATCTCCTCCTATGACGCCGAGCGCACCCGTGAGGCGGTCGCCATCCTGCGCGACCTCGGTACCCCGCTGCTGATCCACCAGCCGTCGTACAACATGTTCAACCGCTGGATCGAGAACGAGGGCCTGCTGGACACGGCCGAGCAGGAAGGCTTCGGTGTCATCGGTTTCACCGCGCTCGCACAGGGGCTGCTGACCGGCCGCTACCTCGACGGGATCCCGACCGACTCGCGGGCCGCGCAGGACAAGTCCTTCGACACCTCCTGGCTCTCCGAGGACGTGCTGCACCGGCTGCGGGCCCTCAACGACATCGCCGCCCGTCGCGGCCAGTCGCTGGCCCAGATGGCTCTCGCGTGGGCCCTGCGGGACGAACGCGTCACGTCGCTCGTCATCGGCGCCTCCCGTGTCGAGCAACTGGAGCAGAACGTCGCCGCGCTGGAGAACCTCCACTTCAGCGCCGAGGAACTGGCCGAGATCGACAAGTACGCCACCGACGCGGGCGTCGACCTGTGGCAGAGCGCCCGCCTCGGCAGCCTCTCCTGATCGGTCGGCCCGGACAGGCACCCCGCACTCACCCGCAGGGCCGGGGGCGGGGTGTGCCGGACTCCAGGCGCCGGACGCGGATCAGGGCGCGACGAACAGGGTCGGGAAGCGGGGTGCCAGCCACGGCTTGCGCCCCCAGGCCAGTACCCGGCCGCGGCTCATGGCCAGCCAGGGGTTGCACCGCCCCAGCGCGATGAGCAGGAACGTGACGGGCTCGGTGAGGAGTGTGCAGTCCGAGCGGACGGGCCGTTGGGGTGTCACGTCGACGGTGCCACCGGTGAAGGTGACGCCGAATTCGGTCCCGCCCCACAGACGGAGCGTGTAGCGGGCGGTCAGCCCTGCGACGGCCGAGACGTCGGCGACCCGGGGCATGGCCGCAAGCAGGAACGGCAGGCACAGCTCGACCCGGGCCTGATCGATCATGTGCGGCCGGCCCACCGCCCGGGCGAGGTCGTAGCCGTGGCCCAGCATGTGCGTCAGCAGGTAGGAGGCCAGTACGGAGCGGTCCATGGGCCCGAGCGGCGTGACGAGCACCCGCTCCGCGGACCCGTCCGGCTCGGCCCGCGCCGCCGCGTCGAGGAACGCCTCCGCCTGCTGCACGATCATCGCCGCCAGGGGTCGCGCGCCGCGCTCCCCGAATGCCGCGAGCGCCCGCGCATTGGCGTCGGCCAGGCTCTGGGGCGTGCCGTCCCCATAGGGGCGTTCGCGTCCCGCGGCGAGATCGGCCATCAGCTCGTTGGCCTGCGCCAGATGGGCGGCGGCCTCTCCCACGGTCCACTCCGAGTTCGGCACGGGTCCGTTCGTGTCGGCGACCTCGGTCAGCAGGTCCGCGATGTCTGCGGCGGTTTCGCGTATCGCCCGCCCCAACCCCGCGGGCAGGCTGCCCTCGGCGTCCACTCGCGTCCCCGCATCCATTGCGTCGCACTCCCTCGTCGTACCGGCCGCACTCGTCGTGCACGTAGCGCGCTACCCAATCAGCCGCGGCAGCCTGCGGCAAGAGCCGGAGCAGCGCTGCTCGAGACCCTGACGAAGTGGTCCGTCACGGGTTCGCCGCCGGCAGTGGGGGCACATCGCTCTTGGCGGTGGGCGTCAGGGACGGGCGGGAGGGTCCCGGCGCCGCGGCACCCCCGTGTCCGGAAGGCGGGGAAGCGGCCGGGTGCGGGCCAGCAGCAGGGTGGCGTCGTCGGACGGTGGGCCGGTGCGCACGGTGGCGACGGCCTTCGCGGACAGTTCGTGGAGCGGCAGCGTCGGATGAGCCAGGGCGGCGGCGAGACGGTGTATGCCGTACTCGATGTCCTCGGACCGGGACTCCACCAGCCCGTCGGTGTAGAGGGCGATCAGGGTGCCGTCCGCGATCTGCATGCGGGCCGACTCGTACAGCCCCATCCCCAGCCCGATGGGGACGCCCGCCGGGACCTCGGGCACCGTCGCCTCTCCGGTGGGGCCGACGACGACGGGTGGGGGGTGTCCCGCGCGCGTCACGTCGAGGAGCCGTTCGATCGGGTCGTAGACGACGTACAGACACGTCGCGGCCAGAGTGGGAACGGCGAGATCCGCGTGGTCCGCCTTCTCCTGCGCCAGACGGGCCACCGTGCGGTCCAGCCGGCTCAGCAGCTCCGCGGGGGGCAGATCCATGTCGGCCAGCGTGTGCAGTGCGATTCTGAGCCTGCCCATCGCGGCCGCCGCCGCGATGCCGTGCCCGACGACATCGCCTACAACGAGGGCCACCCGGTCCCCGGTCAGCGGAATCGCGTCGTACCAGTCGCCTCCCACCCCGTGCTCCATGTCGGCGGGCAGATAGCAGTAGTCCACATCGAGCGCCGGCCCGCCGAACACGCGAGAAGGCAGCAGATCGTGCTGCAGGGCCAGGGCAGCGGTGCGCTCGCGGGTGTATCGATTGGCGTTGTCGAGGCTCAGGGCGGCGCGGTCCACGAGCTCCTCGGCGAGGAGCAGGTCGTCCCTCTCGAACGGGGCCGGGTTGTCGGTCCGCACGAAGACCGCGATACCGAGCACCCGGCCCCGCGCGTGGATCGGCACCATCATCACGGAGTGCATACCGGTCTCACGGATGACGCGCGAGCGCTGCGGATCGCTCACCAGCCAGGAGTGGAGGGACGGGTTCAGCACCGGCTCCAGATAGGACTCCCCGCTGGTGAGGACCTGCGTGAACGGTGAGGCCGACGGGACGTAGACCGGCTGTCCCAGCTCCCACAACGACTCCGGGATCCCTTCGTGGATCGAGGCCACCCCCGCCCGGCGGAAGACGGGGATGCGGCCCGCGTCCATCCCGAGCCGCGCCAGGGGTTCCTCACCCAGGGGTACGGACTCCGCGAGGTCCACGGTGGTGTAGTCGGCCAGGCAGGGGACGACGAAGTCGGCCAGTTCCTGCCCGGTGCGCATGACGTCCAGTGTGGTGCCGATCCGGGTGCTGGCCTCATTGAGCAGCCTGAGCCGCCTGCTCATGAGCCGCCGGTAGGCGGCGGCTCGGCCGTCGCTGGCCGAGGCCAGCCATCTGGTCGCGCCGTCCCTCGTGGAGAGCCTGGAGATCCGCAGTTGCACATCCAGGTCATGACCGCCCCGGTGGCGCAGCCGCACGGTGCCCGACCAGCCCCCCGGCGCGGCGGCCCCCCGCAGGACGGCCGCGACGAACGGACCGGCGTCTGCTGCGGCGAGCAAACCGGCCAAGGGCCGCCCCAGCACCTCGCGGGCGGTGTAGCCCAGCAGGGCGTGAGCGGCCTGCGTCCAGCCGGCGACCGTGCCGTCCGCATCGATGACCGCCGTCACCGCGCCGTCCGATTCCACGCCCTCGCCGCTCGCAAGGGGCCCGCGGTCGGCAGCGGTTCCGTCAGCGCCGCCCATGGCCTTCGCCCGGCGGGGAGCAGGACCGTCGCCCCGTCGGCGCCCGAAGCGGGGAAGCGGCCGGCCGCAGGCGGCTGCGGACACACGGCGACACGAGGACAACCGGGCCACGGGCCCCGGGGAAGTGGCTCAGCGCGTCGTTGAGGGCCATGTAGCCATCCTCTCTCCGTACCCCGGCCGGTGTGTGACGACCGGACCTCCCTCGCCGGATGATCGGCCCGCGCACAGACCGGGCCTCGCAGGTGGGCTCGGGCGCCGTGCCGCCCGGCGACCGACCGCCCGACCGGTACGGGGACCGGGCGGCCCCCGGCACGATGTCACCGGGGGCCGCCCCGTCTCAGCCGGCCGCGGGGCCGCGCAGCTCCGGCGGCTCGTTGTCCAGGGCGAGATCGGTGTCGGCGTCGAATCCGACCGCGGCGTGCCCGACTGTGGGGTGGGCTATGTCGGTACCGAGGTCGAAGGCGGCGTCGTCCACCGCGTGCGCCAGCTCCTCGTCCTCCCGACGCCGGACGGCGTCGCGATGGTGTTCACTCATCCGCTCGACAAGACCGCGGACCCCGTCGTGGGCTTCCTCGTGGGCATCAGCTTCACTCATGGCGGTCATCGTCCGTGGAGCCGACGGCCCGGCACAACCGATCTTCGGGGAACAGCTCGTCAACTCCCCGTCCAGGCGGAAGCGGGTGCCGTCACGCACCGTGTCGCGTGCCGTGCGGTCGTGCCGCCGGGCACCGGGCCCGTGGAGGTCGGCCGCCGCGTCCCTCCGGGCGTGCCACCGATCCGGCTCCGGGAGCGGGCCCGTGGACCGCCCTCGCCGGTGATGATCCGGACCACGCTCTCGCGCCGGAGGGGTCCTCCACCCTTCCCCTCCGTCTCCCCGCGCGTTCACAAAGGACGTCGTTTATTGTTCAATCAGTGGGGGCCAGTGGGAGGTCGCACCATGACAGAGCTCGGACTGAGCGACACGGTGGGGATTCTGGGACAGCCCGGCGTGCGCACGCGGCGCAGCAGTGCCGGGCTCGGATGGGAGCGGCTGTACCTGTCGGCACAGGAGGAGCAGCCCTACCACGCCGAATTCGATCCGGCACCCACCCATCTGTTGATCCTTCATCTCAGCGGGCCGGTCACCGTGCGGCGAGGGCGGGGCACGGCAACACGTACCCGGAAGATCCCCACCGGAGGGCTGTTCCTGCAGCCGGCCGGCCGGACCCTGTCCGTCGAACTCGGCGGACGACTCGACACGGTCCACGCCTACCTCACGGACGAGGCGCTGCGCGAAGCCAATGAGGGACGGCCCGTCGAGCTCTCGGAGGAGCTCGGTACCTCGGATCCGCTCGCGGAGCAGCTCCTCCTCGCGCTGGAGGGCACGGCGCGACGCTGGGAGCCGTCGGCGCGGACCTACACCGACCAGCTGACGGAGATGCTCGCCGCCCAGCTCGTACGACGGCACGGCACCCGCCCCGTCGAACCGCGGCCGCTCCGGTCCGGGCTGTCCGGCAAGCAGCTCGCGACCGTGCGCGAGCTCATGGCGGAGCGCCTCGCCGAACCGCTGCCGATCGCCGACCTCGCCGCCGCGGTCTCCTTGAGCAGCAGCCAGTTCACCCGGCAGTTCCGGGCGAGCACGGGGACGTCACCGCACCAGTACCTGCTGTCGCTGCGGCTGGAGCAGGCGTGCCGGCTGCTGCGCGCCGGAACCATGGCCATCGGGGAGGTGGCCGTCGAGTCCGGCTTCTCCCACCAGGAGCATCTGACACGGGTGATGCGCGCACGACTCGGCACCACTCCGGCGGCCCTGCGCCGCTCGGGCTGAGGCCGCGGCGCCCGGGCACGCACCCGGGCCTCAGCGTTCCAGCACCAGCGCCAGCGCCTGCCCCACTCCGATGCACAGGGCGGCCAGACCCCTGCCGGTGCCCGCCGCGGCGAGCTGATGGGCGACCGCCCCGGTGATCCTGGCACCCGAGGCACCCAGCGGATGGCCGATGGCGATGGCACCGCCGCGCGGATTGACGACCGACGGGTCGATTTCCGGCAGTGCGGCCAGGCAGCCCAGCACCTGCGCGGCGTAGGCCTCGTTGAGCTCGACCGTACGAAGGTCGCCGGGTGCCACCTTCGCTTTGGTCAGCACCTTGCGGATGGCGTCCACCGGCCCGAGTCCGAAGTACCGCGGGTCGATGCCCGTGACCGCGGCCGCCCGTACCCGCGCAAGGGGCTCCCTGCCGATCGCGGCGAGTCCCTCCTCGTCGGCGAGCAGGAGGGCGGCCGCCCCGTCGTTCAGCGGGGAGGCGTTTCCTGCGGTGATGGTCCCGTCCGCGAGGAACGCCGGCTTCAGCGCGGCGAGGGCCTCCAGCGAGGTGGTGTCGCGGATGTTCTCGTCGCGCGGCAGCGTCACGCCCGAGGGAGGAACCACTTCGCCGTCGTACAGCCCCTCGCTCCAGGCGCGTGCGGCGTTGCGATGGCTGGCGAGCGCGAACGCGTCCTGGGCCTCACGGGTGATGCCGTACTTGGCCCCGACGAGCTCCGCGCTCTCGCCGAGCGGGATCGTCCATTCCTGCGGCATCTGCGGGTTGATCAGGCGCCAGCCGAGTGTGGTGGAGTACAGCTGCTGGTCCTTCGCGGGAAAGGCCCGCTCCGGCTTCGGCAGCACCCACGGGGCGCGGCTCATGGACTCGACACCGCCCGCGACGGCGACGGAGGCGTCACCGAGAGCGATGGCGCGGGCCGCCTGGATGACGGCCTCCATGCCCGAGCCGC
This sequence comes from Streptomyces sp. HUAS TT11, assembly GCF_051553595.1. Taxonomy (NCBI): domain Bacteria; kingdom Bacillati; phylum Actinomycetota; class Actinomycetes; order Kitasatosporales; family Streptomycetaceae; genus Streptomyces; species Streptomyces sp. HUAS TT11. Next base: position 8,548,934 of record NZ_CP196184.1, on the reverse strand, counting down.
AGAGCCGGTTGATCGCCGCGCCGGGCACGGTGACGGGGAGTCCCGCAAGCAGCACGGCCATCCGGGCCACGTCGCGGTTCTCCTCGCCGGCTCCGTTCGCGTTGCCGAACAGCACGTCGTCGATGCGGGCCGGGTCCAGATCCGGGCTGCGGTCCAGGAGGGCCCGCAGCACGCCTGCCGCCAGGTCGTCCGGGCGGACGCCGGACAGGGCGCCGCCGTAGCGGCCGAACGGGGTCCGGACGGCGTCGACGATGTACACATCACGCGGTCGCTCGATCATCGAGGGCTCCTTGCGGGTCAGCAGTTGACGACGACGGGGGTCAGGGCGACGACCTCGGAGAGCGTGACGCCGGGCGCCGTCTCGACCAGTTCCAGGCCCCACGGGGTGACGTCCAGAACGCACAGGTCGGTGATGATCCGGTCCACGCACGCACGTCCCGTCAGCGGCAGCGTGCACTCTTCGACGATCTTGGGGGTGCCGTCCTTCGCGGAGTGCTCCATCAGCACCACCACCCGGCGGGCGCCGTGGACGAGGTCCATGGCACCGCCCATGCCTTTGATCATCTTGCCGGGAACCGCCCAGTTGGCCAGGTCCCCGCGCGCCGACACCTGCAGCGCGCCCAGGACGGCGGTGTCGATGTGCCCGCCGCGGATCATGCCGAAGGAGAGCGAGGAGTCGAAGAAGGACGCCCCTGGCCGTACGGTGACGGTCTCCTTGCCCGCGTTGATGAGGTCGGCGTCGACCTCGTCGGGCGCCGGGTACGGCCCGACGCCGAGCAGTCCGTTCTCGGAGTGCAGGACGACGTCGACGTCCGGTGGCAGATGGTCGGCCACCAGTGTGGGCAGCCCGATGCCGAGGTTGACGTAGTCTCCGTCGCGCAGTTCACGCGCGGCGCGCGCCGCCATCTCATGCCTGTTCCAGCTCACCGTGTACACACCGCCTTGTACGAGCGCCGGAGGAGAAGCCGCTTCATCGCTCGCGCACCGTCCTCTTCTCGATCCCCTTGTCGGCGGCCTGTTCGGGGGTGAGCGCCACGACGCGCTGTACGAACACGCCCGGCACGTGCACCTCGTCGGGGTCGAGCACACCGGGCTCGACCAACTCCTCCACCTCGGCCACCGTGATGCGGCCGGCCATCGCCGCGAGCGGATTGAAGTTACGGGCCGCGCGATGGAGGACGAGGTTGCCGTGCCGGTCCCCGCGGGCGGCCCTGACCAGGGCGTAGTCCGTGGTGATGGCGCGTTCCAGGACGTACTCGGTGTCGTCGAAGACCCGCACCTCCTTGGGCGGCGAGGCGACGGCGACCGATCCGTCGGCGGCGTACCGCCAGGGCAGGCCGCCCTCCTGGACCTGTGTGCCGACCCCGGCCGGGGTGAAGAAGGCAGGAATGCCGCAGCCTCCGGCGCGCAGCCGTTCCGCGAGGGTGCCCTGCGGAATCAGCTCCACCTCCAGTTCGCCTCCGAGGTACTGGCGGGCGAATTCCTTGTTGTCGCCCACGTACGAGCCGGTGACCCGGGCGATCCGGCCCGCGGCCAGCAGGACGCCCAGGCCGCGGCCGTCCACACCGCAGTTGTTCGACACCACCCGCAGATCGGTCGCCCCGCTCGCGTACAGGGCGCCGATGAGGACCTCCGGCACGCCGCTCAGCCCGAAGCCCCCGACGGCGAACGACCGGCCGTCCGCCACGTCCGCCAAGGCCTCCTCGGCCGTGGCCACTTGCTTGTCCATGACTGCTCCTTACCGCCCGAGCACCTGACGCAGGGCACCCAGCAGTTCCGCCTGTGCCGCCGCCGCGTTCCCGGGGGCACCGGTGCACCGCCATGCGACATGTCCGTCCGGGCGTACCAGCAGCGCACCGTCCTCGGCGATCTCCGAGACACGGCTCCATTCGCCGTACGCGTCACGGAAGTCGGGGTCGCCGATGCGCACGGACCTGAGCGGTACGCCGAGTTCGTCCCGGCAGGCGTCCGCAGCCGAGTCCCACACCCCGCCCGACAGCCCGGTGAGGACGGTGAAGACGCCCTTGCCGACGACGTCGAGCGTGGAGATCCGCCCGCCTGTGGCGTCGACCAGCCAGGCGTGCGGAACCTTGGCGCCGGGCCTGGTCGTCGGCCGGGCGACCAACTCCGGCTCCACCGAGCGGTCTTCGTCCGGACCGTCGCCCGGGACGACCGCACCGGAGACGTAGCGCTGGTTCATCTCGACGCCGTGCGCGTTGAATTCGTAGTTCTTCAGCTGGACCGCGTCCTCGAGGAGGCGTCGCTTCTTCGCTCCGTCGGCCGTCGAGGCCCGCAGTGCCGCGAGGCCCTCGGCGATGGTCTCCTCGTCGCTTCCCGCTCCGACGCCGAGCACGTCGAAGACGGGACCGAACTGGTCGCGGCTCAGGTTGGCCCGCTCCACGATCTGCCGTCCGACGGGGGCGCGTTCGGCCGTGTAGCTGTCGAGCAGCGCGGGCCCCGCCTCGCCGCGGATCACCATGGCGAGCTTCCACGCGAGGTTGTAGGAGTCCTGGATCGAGGTGTTGGAGCCGAGGCCGTTGGACGGCGGGTGCCGGTGCACGGCGTCACCGGCGCAGAACACCCGTCCCGTTCCGTAGGAGGCGGCGTAGCTGTGGTTGACGGTCCACAGCGAGGTCGAGGTGATCTCCACCGGCAGCCCGGGGTCACCGATGAGGTCGCGCACGATGCGCCGTGCCTCTTCCTCGTCCACCGCGGGCGGCGGCTGCTCGATGTCGTAGCCCCAGACCAGCAGCCACTCGTTCCACGGGCGGACCATACGGACCAGGCCCATGCCGATGCCGCCCGTCTCCGCTCCCGGGCGCAGCACCCAGTACAGGACGCTCGGACGGTGCGCGCAGTACCGCGTGAGATCGGCCTTGAAGACGATGTTCATGCTGCCGGCCTTGCCCATCCGCCCGTCGAAGGGCAGGCCGAGCTGCTCCGCAACCGTGCTGCGCCCGCCGTCCGCGCCGACGAGGTAACGGGCGCGCACGGTGAACTCGTCGCCGCGGATCCGGTCGCGCAACAGCGCCGTGACGCCGTCCTCGTCCTGGGTGAAGCTCAGGAACTCCGTGTCGAAGCGGATCTTCGCGCCGCGCTCGGCCGCCTTGCTCACCAGGATCGGCTCCAGGTAGGTCTGCGGCAGGTCGATCATCTCGCAGGGGCTCTTGGACGCGTACTCGGTCAGCGTGGCCGGGCCGGTGCCCCAGCTGCGGATCCGGCCGATCTCCTCACCGGCGAGGGCGGTACACAGGACGGTGTCGCCCATGAGGTGGGACGGACTGCCGACCGCGCGCGCCTCGGCCTCGACGCCGAGGTCGCGCAGCACTTCCATGGTGCGCTGGTTCGTGATGTGGGCTCGCGGGGTGTTGGCCAGCCAGCCGTACTTCGTCACCAGCAGGGTGCGTACGCCGTACGTGGCGAGAAGCAGAGCGGCCGAACCTCCGGCCGGGCCGCTGCCGACGACCAGGACGTCGGTGTCGTAGGTGTCCGTGCGGGTCATGGGTGGGCGCTCCTTGGTCAGCCGGCCGACGGCGCGATGCGGAAGGTGTACTCGAGGCGCCGCCATTCCCCGTCGACGGGGCGGCCGTCGGGGGTGGGGCCGGTGTGCGGCGTGTAGTCGACGACGAGCGCGTCCTTGACGCCGAAGACGGTGTCACTGTCGAGGTAGGCGCCGCCCGCCACGAACAGCTGGGTGACGAGCCGCCGGTGACCAGGGGCGTCGATCATGAAATGGAGGTGGGGCGCCCTGAAGGGGTGGCGGCCGACTGCGGCCAGCATCTGCCCGACCGGTCCGTCGTCGGGGATCGGATAGGCGGCCGGCAGGAGCGACCAGAAGGTCATCCGGCCCTCGGTGTCGGTGCGCAGCCGGGCGCGCAGCACCGGCCCGTCCAGGTCGGGGAGCTGGACGTCGTAGAAGCCGTCCTCATTGGACTGCCAGACGTCCACGACCGCGTCCTTGAGCGGCTCGCCGGCCGTGTCCAGGACCCGCACGTCCACCCACAACGGCGTACCGGGCAGGCCGCCGGAGATGTCGCTGCCGTGCTCGGTCTCCGGCGGCCCTTCGACGTAGAAGGGGCCGAGCACCGCGGACGGGGTGGTGGTGGGCGTACGGGAGTTGGTGAGCAGATCCACGGCGCTGGAGATCCCGAGCGTGTCCGACAGCAGCACGAACTCCTGGCGGGTGGGGCCGGAGATCTGCCCGGTGCGGGTGAGGAAGTCGATCGCGTACTGCCACTCGGCGTCGGTGAGGTCGTTCTCCGTCACGAAGGCGTGCAGACGCCGGACGAGGTCGGTGAGGAGGCTGCGGACGCGTGGATCCGGGGTCTGCGCGAAGGAGGCCATCACCTGCTCGGTGAGCCGGGCCACCTGGCCCGTGGGGGCGACGGTTCCCGTGCCGGGTCGGCGCCCTGACCAGGCGTCGGACAGCAGTGCGGCCACGCCCTCGGCGGTCACCTCGCACGGGTTCGGGTAGGGGGTCGCGGCGGCCAGCTCGGCCGCCTTCGCCAAGCCCGATTCCGGCATGCCGAGATCACGCAGCGAGGTGGGACCACCCAGGGAAGCGATCAGGTCGTGGACGCCGCCGGGCGCGTCCGCCGTGCCGAGGGCCTCGGCGATACGGCGCATGGCGTCGGGTGCGGCGGCGGCGTTGTAGGCCATGGCGTGCGGGAGGACGACGGTGTGCGTCTCGGCGTGCGGCAGGTCGAAGCTGCCACCGAGGGTGTGGCACAGCTTGTGGTGCAGACCCATGCCGACGGTGGCGAGACAGGTGCCGGCGAGCCAGGCCGCGTGCAGCAGATCGGCGCGCGCCGCGGGGTCGGCGGGGTCGTCGGCGAGCCGGGGCAGCGCCCGGGCGATACGGGAGATCGCCTCCAGGGCCTGCTGGTCGGTGACCGGGTTGGCGTCGGCCGAGTACAACGCCTCCACGGCGTGCGCCATGGCGTTCACGCCGCTGGTCACGGACATGCCGACGGGGAGCGTCGAGGTGAAGGCGATGTCGTAGACGACGGTCTCGGGCAGGATCGCCGCGGAGGTCTGTGTGACCTTGCGCCCGTCGCGGGTCTCGCCGAGCACGGGGGTCACCTCGGAACCGGCGTACGTGGTCGGCAGGATCACCTGCGGCAGATCCGTACGCAGGGCCAGCGCCTTGGACAGGCCCGTCGTCGAGCCGCCGCCGACGGCCACCAGACAGTCGGCGGACGCCTCCCTCAGCACGGCGAGCGCCTGCTCGGTCACTTCCACCGGCGTGTGCATCACCGCGCCGTCGAAGTCCGCCACGACCAGATCGCCGAGTGCCTCACGGACCCGCACGGAGGCCCCCGCCGGCGATGAACCGGACAACAGCAGCACCCGGGACCCGCCGAGCCGCTCCACCTCCTCCCGGAGCCGGCCGACGGTATCGGTACCGAAGACCACCCGTGAGGGACGGGATGTATAGACGAACGTCCGCATTGAGTTCCGCCTCCGCATGTCGGTGTTGACGCACCGTGTGCTTGGCCATCGAGTCTGCGAGTTACGCGCTTGTGAACGCCTGCACGATCCGAGCGTTGTCGCTGCACAAAACGCGCGGTGCGGCCCGGGACGGGGGCAGAGCGCGGCTCTCGTGCGGAGGTCGCCGTGCCGCTCGGTATGCCGCAGGTTTCCCGGTCGACTGGATTGACAGGTCCGGCACACCTGTCCGCGCAGTACGAACATCTGATGGTCCGTCTGGTGGTATTGCCGCCACAACGCGGCATGGCCCTCGGGGATCACGCTCGTGATGCGCGTATCTCTTGAGCGGACAGCCCCTCCTCCGACCTTGCGGGAGATCTCCGATGAGACGTCTTCTCATGGCCGTGACCGTTGTCGGTGCGGCCGGCGTGCTGACCGTCGCCCTTCCGGCGCGAGCCAAGGCCGCCACCGCCCCGTACCCCTACGCACATGCCTTCACCAAGCCAACTGCGTCGGCACTGAACATGGCTGACGTGGCGTCATATCGAACGACCGCCGACGCCACAAGGCGAACGGCACCGGCAGCAGCCTGACACCGGGCCCGTCCGGGCCCGTCCGCGCCGGTCCGCCCGGAGAACCACCGCCCGCCGCCTCGACGGGCGCGGCGAACGGGCTCGCGACGGCGCCCGGCGCCCGCGTGCGGGACGCCGGGTTCCGGACCTCGGGGGCGGGCGGACCCGGTGCCCGGAGCGACGCCGTCCCCTAGGCCCGGTCGCATCGCTGACCGGTGGCAGACCCGATGGGGCGGCCCTAGAGTGAAGAGACGTTTCCCGTCACCGCCGCATGGATCACGCACGGCCGATGTGCGGCCCGCAGGGGCGGGCGGAGGCGGCGGCTCGTGGACGTGTCCGGATGCCCCGCTCGTGACCTGGGAAGGGGTGTGGCCCGTGGCCGAAAGCTCCCCCGAGCCTGTGCCCCAGTCGGTGCTGTCCCCGTTGACGACTGCCGCGATCTTCCTGGTGATGACCATCGATCGAGGTGGCGAGGAACCCACCCGCGCGCTGCTGTCCGATCTGAACGGACTGCAGCGGGCCGTAGGCTTCCGCGCCTCCTCCGGCGGAATGCTGAGCTGTGTCACGGGCATCGGCTCCGAAGCCTGGGACCGCCTGTTCTCCGGGCCGCGCCCCGCGGAGTTGCACCCCTTTCGCGCGTTGACCGGACCGGTGCACCGCGCCGTGTCGACACCCGGTGACCTCTTGTTCCACATCCGGGCCGCCCGGCTGGACCTGTGCTTCGCGCTGGCCGCCGAGATCATGGAGCGCCTGCGCGGTGCCGTGACGGTCCGGGACGAGGTGCACGGGTTCAAGTACTTCGACGTGCGGGACCTGCTCGGCTTCGTCGACGGCACGGAGAACCCGGTGGGGCCGGTGGCGAGCGCGGCCGTGCTGATCGGCGACGAGGACCCGCCCTTCACCGGCGGGAGCTACGTCATCGTGCAGAAGTACCTCCACGATCTCCAGGCGTGGAACGCCCTTCCGGTGGAGGCACAGGAGATGGTGATCGGGCGCCGGAAGCTGTTCGATGTCGAGCTGGACGACGAGACCAAGCCGGCCGACTCCCATGTCGCGCTCACCACGGTCGTCGATCCCGACGGCACCGAGCGCAAGATCCTGCGCGACAACATGCCGTTCGGCACCGTCGGCGAGGGCGAGTTCGGCACGTACTTCATCGGCTACGCCCGTACCCCCGACGTGACCGAGACGATGCTGGAGCGCATGTTCCTTGGCGCGCCGCCGGCGGCGCACGACCGCATCCTGGACTTCTCCACCGCGGTCACCGGCTCCCTCTTCCACGTGCCCACCAGTGACTTCCTCGACGACCTCCCCGACCCGCCCGGCACGGACGAGTCCGGGTCCGAGATCGAGACCGAATCCGAAACCGGGGCCGAATCCCCGTACGTCCACACCGACACGGTGCTCCTCGGGCAGTCCCGAGCACCGGACGGCTCCCTGGGGATCGGCGACCTGAAGGGCAGGTGACGCCGATGAACAACCTTCACCGCGAACTGGCGCCCATCTCCGCCGCCGCCTGGGCGGATCTGGAGGACGAGGCCCAGCGTACGTTCGAGCGGCATGTCGCGGCCCGCCGGATCGTCGATGTGCCCGAGCCCGGCGGACTCGACCTGTCCGGTGTCGGCACGGGCCATCTGCAGACCATCGAGCCACCGGCCACGGGGATCACCGCCCACACCCGTCTCGTCCAGCCCCTGGTCGAGCTGCGTGTCCCCTTCACCGTCGACCGCGGGCAGGTCGACGACGTGGCGCGGGGAGCCAAGGACGCCGACTGGCAGCCGGTCAAGGACGCCGCCAGGCAACTCGCCCACGCCGAGGACCGAGCGGTGTTCGAGGGCTACGCCGCGGCCGGCGTCACCGGTCTGCGGGAGAGCTCGTCGAACCAGCCCCTGACGCTTCCCTACGAGGTGCGCGAGTACCCGAACGCGGTCAGCCAGGCGGTGACCGCCCTGCGGCTGGCGGGCGTCGGCGGACCGTACACGCTTGCGCTCAGCGCGGAGGCGTACACGGCGGTCAGCGAGACCTCCGACTACGGCTACCCCGTCATCAGGCACATGGCCCGGCTCCTGGACGGCGACATCGTCTGGGCACCCGCCATCGACGGTGCCTTTCTGCTGTCCACGCGGGGTGGTGACTTCGAACTCCACATCGGCCAGGACGTGTCCATCGGCTATCTGTCGCACGACGACGACAGCGTGCGGCTGTACTTCCAGGAGACGCTCACCTTCCTGGTGTACACCAGCGAGGCGGTGGTGGCTCTCGAGGCACCCGCTCCGGGGCCCGACGCCGGCGGAGGGCAGGTGCCGGCATGAAGGTCGGAGTCGTCGGCGCGGGCGCGGTCGGAGCGGCCACGGCACTGTCCCTGGTCGAACGGGGCGGAACCTGCCGGGAGATCGTGTTGATCGACCGCAACACGGCCCGGGCCGACGGCGTGGCGGCCGACATGCGCTACGCGACGCCGCTGTCCCCCGCGGTCGACATACGCTCCGGACGCTACGAGGACCTGGCCCACGCCGCGGTCGTCGTGATCACGGCGGGGACGAACGAGAAGGCCGGCGGTGCCACCGACCGGTCCGACCCCGAGGGACGGCTGCGGCTGCTGGAGTCCAATGCGAGGGTGTACGCCGACATCGTCCCGCGGGTCGTCGCGGTCGTACCGCAGGCGGTCCTGATGGTGGTCACCGACCCACCGGACCCGCTGGCGGACCTCACCCGTGAACTCTCCGGTCACGACCGGGTGTTCTCCACCGGCACCTTGATCGACAGCCTGCGCTTCCGCGTACAGGTCGCCGACCGGCTCCACGTACGGCCGCGTGATGTGCAGGCCCTGGTCGTGGGTGAACACGGCACCTCGGAGGTGCTTCTGTGGTCCTCCGCCACGGTCGGCGGCATCCCCGTGACCCAGCTGCTCGCCGAGGGCGACGCATCCGTCGAGCAGGTGCGCGGAGAGGTCGAGAACGACATCCGGTACGCCAATATCGCGATCATCGAGGGCACGGGCGCCAGCCAGTACGGCATCGGGGCCGTGTCCGCCCGGCTCGTCGAGGCGGTTCTCCGCGACGAACGTGCGGTGCTGCCGGTCGCCGCCCACTGCCCCCGTCACGGGGTCACCCTGTCCCTGTCCAGCGTGCTGGGCGCGGGCGGTGTCCAGCAGATGCACGAGCCCGCCATGTCTTCCGAAGAGCGTCAGGCGCTGGCGCAGAGCGCGGAGGTGCTGCGCGACGCCTCGCGGCGGGCCATGGCCGTCGGCGGCGCCTGAGTCGCCGTCGCGCACACCGTCGTCCCTCACTCCGGGGCGACCAGGCCGCGACGGGCCTTGAGGAGGGGCCCGCAGGCAAGGACGACCGCCACGGCAACGAGTACGGCGGGGAGTGTTCCCGCCCACGCGGGGGCCACCCGTCGCAAGGCCATGGCACCTGCCGCACCCACGATCAGACCGCCGAGCCGCGCGGGCACCCATCCGTCCGCCCGCCGTGAACGGCCCACACCCCGCACGATGTACGTGGCCAGCGTGCCCGTCAGATAGGTGGTCGGGGCCGCCGCGCGTCCGGCCGCCACCATGGCGGCGGCCTGCGCCCCCATCGCCATCGCGGAGCCGAACTGCAGCACGTCCCGGAGCATCGCGTCCGGGGCACCGTCGACGGCTGCCCAGGCGCCTGCGCCGACCCCGAGCAGAGCCACCTCCGCGATCAGGCAGGACAGCACACGCGACGGCCAGTGCGTGGCCACGCCCTCACGGCCGCGGGTGACCCATGCGACCGCCGCCGCACCCACGCCGAACCCCGCCAGTGCCAGCAGCGCGGCGCTCACCCCGGTGGCACGGCCCTGGCCGATCGCCATCCCGAGCAGCGCGAGATTGCTGGTCATCACACCGGCGAAGACATGGTCCAGTGCGGTGAACGAGATCGTCTCCACGGCCCCGGACGCGGCCACGAGCAGGACCACGGCGATCCGCATCACCCGGTCCGTGCTGCCGATCGGTACCGCGTGGGTTTCCATCCCGGCTCCTCCCGACGGCGGTCACCAACAGTAACGACCGGCCTCGGGGCTTCCGGCGAACCGCGCCGGAGAAACGGCCGTGGCCCTCCTGCACCACCGACTGCACGGGGAGCTTCGCCGACGGGCGTCCGGGGCCGCGTCAACGGGCTCTGCGCGGGTACCCGCGAGGTGCATGGCTCCGGCAGGGAGGGACACGGTGAGCGCATCGTCGATGAGGGCAGTGGGATGGGCACGCTCCCTGCCCCTGAACAGCGAGGTGAAGGCGGCCCGTGACTGGGCCCGCGACCATCTCGAGGCACTGGGCTGGACCGAGTGTGCGCCGCAGACGGTGGACGCGGTACTGCTGACCGTCTCGGAACTGGTGACCAATGCCCATGTCCACGCCCGCAGTTCCGCGCAACTGGTGCTGACCTGGGACACGCGCTGTCTGCACGTGGTGGTCCACGACGCCTCCACCGATCTGCCCGCGCGGCGGGCTCCGAGCACCGAGCGCCTCGGCGGACGCGGGATGCTGCTCGTCGAGGCGCTGGCCGACGAGTGGTACGCCCGGCCCTGCCCCGACGGCAAGATCGTCCACGCGTGCTTCAGACCGCCTGCCGCGGTCACGGACGCCGGCGACTGCTGACCCACCGGGTCCGGGGACCGCGCCCGGGGCGAGGACCCACCCGCGCGGTGTCGAGCGGGACGGCACGGCGCTGGATCGGCTCCTCGCCTCAAGCTGCCGGACGCCCGCGCAGCCTGCGCAGCATGCGGGCGTCCTCGAATCCCACCTCGCGGGCCGCGCTCTCCATGGTGGCGCCGTGGCCCAGGAGATGCTCGGCCCGTTCCAGTCTCAGCGTCTGCTGGTACCGCAGCGGTGTCAGACCCTGGGTGGCACTGCCGAAGCGCCGGGTGAGGGTGCGGGCGCTGACCCCCGCGAAGGACGCGAGAGCCGCCAACGGCAGCGGTACGGTGAAGCGCTCGTCGATCAGGTCCTGCACGCGGTGCACGGCGTCGTCCAGATGGGCGCGGTGCCGCAGCATGGCGCTCGACTGGGGCTCATGACCGTTGCGCCGGGTGTGCACGACCATCTCCCGGGCCACGCGGGCGGCGAGAGCCGGACCGTGCCGCGCCGCGACCAGGTGCAGGGCGAGGTCGATGCCGCTGGCGATGCCCGCCGAGGTGACCACCCGGTCGTCCGTGGTGAACAGGACGTCCCGGACCACGATCGCGCCGGGATGGCGCGACGCCAGCTCGTCCTGCACGTCGTGATGGGTGGTGCAGCGGCGTCCGTCCAGCAGTCCCGCCCGGCCGAGCGCCTCGGCACCGGCACACACGCTGGCCACCGTGCCGCCGGCCGCATGATGGGCACGCAGCCGCCGCAGCACCTCGTCCCCGATCGTCGGACTGTCGCGCAGCGCGGGCCCGCTCCAGCCGGGCACCACGAGGAGGTCGTCGGCCCGCATCTCGGGCCACTCGGTCTCCGCGAGCAGCGGCAGTCCCTGAGCACTGGGGACCCGCGCGTCCTGCGCCAGGTACGTCAGCTCGTACGGCCGCCCGAACTGCCCGACCGTGCTGAAGACCTGGGCGGGTCCGGCGAGGTCGAGCAGGTGCACGCCGGGCAGCAGGACGAAGACGACACGGGTCACGCGCCGGCCGCCTCCGCCTCCAGTTCGGCCACGGTGGCGATGCGGGCGAAGCGGTCGCGCAGCACGGCCTCGGTGCGCTCGATGATCGCGGCGGGACTCAGGTCGCCGATCGGGTGGGTGGCGGTGGCGTCGGTGACGAACACCATGCGGTAGCCGAGGTCGCTGCCGACGCGGGTGGTGGTCTCCACGCACTGCTCGGTGCGGATACCGCACACCCGAAGCTCCCGGACGCCCGCCTCGGTGAGGAGCTGCTGAAGGTTGGTGGTGGTGAACGCGTTGTGGGACGTCTTGTGGAGCACCGGTTCGCCCGGCAGCGGTCGCTCCAGCTCCTCCAGCAGGCGGACCTGGCCCGACTCGGGGTCGAAGACCCCCGCGGAGCCCGGTTCGGTGTGCAGCACCCAGACGACGAGGTCACCGGCCGCACGGGCCAGCGCGACCAGCCGGTCGACCTGCTCGGCGATCTTCGGATCCGAGATCCGGCCCCACAGCGGGTGGGCACGGAACGACTCCTGGACATCGATGACGATCAGTGCGCGATTCATGGCATCGATTGTGACCGGGCGGAACGCCCCGGACGCAGGCCCGATCCGGCACGGCGGTGGAACGATCCGGTCACGTGTGCCCGTCGCGGGCGCGTCCGGCGCGGTGGGAGCCGTGCGGCTGTGACGCGGCCCACGGCCGCGGTCTGTGGTTCTTCCCACATTGCGGACGAATCGGCGGTGGTAGTGACGGCGGTCACCTCACGACGCGGGGGTTTTGTCTACGTTCGCAGTTCGGTGTCCCTCCCCCACGAACTGCAGAGGCCACTTCCACCATGCGCTACCGACTGCTCCCCGCGCGGCACCCGGAGACCTCGGCGAAGCGCCGGGGCATGCGCGTCGTCGCCTGTGCCGGTGTGCTGCTGGCGTCGGTGACGGCGCTCGTCTCCGCCGGCACCCTCGACCCGTCACCGGCGACCGCGGCGGCTCCGGCGACACGTCCGGACGCCCCGGCCGCTGTCCCCGCGTCGGTTCAGCCGCACGGCAAGCCGCAGGTCACGGCCGCGGTGCTGAGCATGGACGGTACGAACCGCAGGACGGCCGTCTTCGGCGACGACACCCCGTACGACACCGCGAGCATCATCAAGGTCGACATCTTGGCGACGCTGCTGCTCCAGGCGCAGGACGCGGGAAGGACGCTCGACCCCCGCGAGCGCGGGCTCGCCGAGGCGATGATCAGGCACAGCGACAACGACTCGGCCAACGCCCTGTGGCGGGAGATCGGCCTGGCCCCCGGGCTGGAGGCGGCCAACAAGCGCCTGGGGCTGACCTCGACCAAGGGCGGTGCCGGATTCCTGTGGGGGCTCACGCAGACGACGGCGAGTGATCAGATACGTCTGCTGGGCGCGGTGTTCGGCACCGGCTCGGCGTCGAACACCGGTCCCGGCCCGCTGAACGAGGCGTCCCGCGCGTACATCACGTCGCTCATGGCCCACATCGAGAGCGACCAGTCGTGGGGGGTCTCGTCGGCCGCGGGTTCCGGCTGGGCGCTGAAGAACGGCTGGCTGCAGCGCAGTGCGACCGGCCTGTGGGACATCAACAGCATCGGGCAGGTGACCGTGAACGGGCACCGCTACCTGGTCGCGGTCCTCTCGGCAGGCAACGCCTCGATGGACGACGGCATCTCGCTGGTGGAACGCACTGCCCGGACCGCCGTCGCCTCGGCGGCCGGTCGCTGACACACGTCGTGGCCCGGGTGCGGGTCCGGCTCTCACCCACGAGCCCGCACCCGGGCGGTCAGGGGACTGCGCTCGGCGGCGCGTGGCCCGGCCCTGCTGCCGGACAGGGCCGGGGCCGCCCGGCGCGTCAGCCGTGCAGGGCCTGGCGCAGAGCCGCGTTGGCGTGCGCGACCGCGGACTTGGCGGCCTCGCTGTCGGCGAGGCCGTTGAGCATCACGAAGTCGTGGACCATCCGCGGGTAGTGGAGGTAGGTCAGGGGCACTCCGGCGGCGCGCAGCTTCTCGGCGTACGCGCGGCCTTCGTCACGCAGCACATCGCTGTCCGTGATGACCAGTGCCTTCGGCAGGCCGCGCAGTTCGGCCTCGCCGGCGCGCAGCGGGGAAGCGGTGATCCGGGAGCGGACCGAGGTGTCGGGGGCGTACTCGTCCCAGAACCACTTCATGCCCGCGGCGGTGAGCCAGCAGCCGGTGGCGAAGCGCCGGTAGGACTCGGTGGTGAACGACGCGTCGGTGACCGGGTAGAACATCACCTGCTGGGCGATCTTGGGTCCACCACGTTCCTTGGCCATCAGGGTGACTGCGGCCGTCATGTTGCCGCCGACGCTGTCGCCGGCCACGGCCAGCCGCGAGCCGTCGACGTTGATCTCGGCACCGTGCTCGGCGACCCATCGGGTGGCGGCGTAGGCCTGCTCGTTGGCGACGGGGTACCTGGCCTCGGGCGACCGGGTGTAGTTGACGAATACCACCGCGGCCCTGGCGCCGTTGGCTATCTGGCGCACGAGCCGGTCGTGGGTGGAGGCGTCCCCGAGGACCCAGCCGCCGCCGTGGAAGTACATCACCACGGGGAGCTTGCCGGTCACACCGTGCGGCCGGACGATGCGGACGGACACCGAGCCGGTGGGGCCGCCGGGAATCGTGCGTGTGGTGATGTCGGCGGGCAGCTTGGTCACCGGGTACGCGGCCTGGAGGTCCAGGAGCGACTGACGGGCGGCGGCGGGGGTCAGTTCCTGGATCGGAGGGCCGTCCGCCGCGGCGAGTTTGTCGAGGAACGCCTGAGCGGTGGGTTCGAGGGTCACCCGGGGATCGCCGCAGGTCGCCTTGGAGGCGGCGGCAGCCGGAGTGGCGAGGGCCGGGGCGGCGGCGGTCAGGGCGGCGGTGGCGATCAGCGCCGTGAATCCGGCCAGGGGCTTGCGCAGCGAGCGGGAACGTCGGGTGGCGCTCATGAACGTCCTCCTTCTGAGGGGAACTTCCTCCAGAAGCGTTCCTGCGCTCCCTCCGACGGGCCTGCCGGGCTGAGCCGAAGGAGTGGCACCCTTCACCCGCCCGGGTGGTCGGCGCACCGGCCCGGTTTCGCCGATGCCGGCTTCTGCGGGCGGTACGGACGGCATCCGCCCCTCGGTGGCCGCACTCCGCACTCGGCGGCCGTCCTCCCGACCGTCCGGCGGCCGCACCGACATGGCGAGTCTCCGCCCCGGCTCGGGGTCTCGGGGCGGAGACCCGTACCTCCCAATGTTCGGCCCGGACCGCGGAATCGCACCTCAGGCGCGGCAACGCGCCGCCCGACGGTGTGTCGAAGGTTTCCGCGCCGGCACTTCCGCCGATCCGCGTCCCGAGCCGTCGTCCGGGCGTTCCCGCGAGTCGGCGGGGGACGAGCGCACGGCGGAAACAGCCTCTGTGCTGGAGCTGTGCACGGCTTGCACCGCCGCCTGCCCCGGGACGGAGCGGCACGGATCGTGTTTCGAACCCCTCCTCCGCGCTCCCCGGCTCTGCCGAGTTCACTGGACCGCGTCCTCGCACGGTGGGCAGAGACACCCGTTTCGGGGTCAACCGCGGGGCCTACCGGCGTCGCCCTTTCGTGGAGGACGGAACGTGGGCGCCGCGATCCTGGTGCCCCGACCGCCGGTGCCCTGGTTCTCGTCCGGCCGGGAGCGGCCCGGGGCGCGGTGTCGCACGAGCCGCGGTTCGGGCGCCCGTCCCCGGCGCGAGCAGCGGGGGCGGAGGGCCTGTACGTGGACCAGGGCGTCAGGGACCTTCACACTCGCGCAGATCCTGTGGCGATCGACGGGCCGCCTCAGCCCGTCCGGCTCGATCCCCTGCCGCCGGGGCGGGCCTGCGCGCCGTTCCCGCTCTCCAGGGACACCGTGACCGTGACGCCCACGACGCACGGTTTGCGAGGGGTCGAACTGAACCCGAAGCGCACCGGGGGCAGGACCGATGCGAGGACACCCAGGTCGCGGCCCTCGAACACGACCGCGGCACGGAGGACGGGCCGCACATCCCGTGCCCCGTACCACTCGTACCGTCCGCGGCCCGCTGCGCCGCACGTGCTCACACCCAGCAGGACACGGGCGGGAAGAGCCACCGCCGCGGCCCAGGCCGGGCGCGCGGCCAGGGAACCCGGCACGACCCTGAGCAGGAGCCCGACAAGGCCCCTTCGGCCGGTGACGAAGTGCAGCCGGAGCGCGGACGCACGGACCGTCCAGGCCCTGCCCACGACATCCACCCCGACCGGTACCACCCGCACCTCGTCGAAGGTGTACGTGCCGGCGATGAAGTCGGCCGACTCCCGGGTGGGGGCGAGCAGTAGGCGGTGCCCGTCGGGCCCCTCGATCATCACGTCGCTGAACGGCCCGAACGGTGAACGAGCCCAGTGCCCGACCACCAGCCGTGTACCCGAGGAGGTGCCGATCCCGGTGATCCAGCCGTCGAACCGCAGCCGGTCAGGCCCGGCGCCGGTGCGGGAGCCGGCGCCGGGCCTGACGGGAGACCCGCCGTGAGGTCGCGTGGACACGGGTGCGCGCAGCAGCGGCCCCGGGCCTCGTCAGCCCGGGGCGCTTTTCCTATGCCGCCAGTGCGTGACCGGGGTGCAGGACCACCTTGGTGTAGCCCTCGACCCGCTTGTCGAACTTCTCGTACGCCAACGGTGCCTGATCCAGCGGCAGTTCGTGGGAGACCACAAAGCTGGGCTTGGCCCGGCCCGCGATGATCAGATCACGCAGCTGCCGGTTGTACCGCTTGACGTTGCACTGACCCGTGCCCATCTTCTGGCCCTTCTCGAACATCTTGCCGATGGAGACCAGGAGTTGGCCGTGCCTGGCGTGTTCGTCGGGAGCGCCGGGGTCGGAGGGCACATACAGACCCGGTACCCCGAGCCTGCCGGTCGGCCGCACCGTCTCGACGAGCGCGTTGAGGACGACGGCGGGTTCCTCGTGGCTGGCGTCGTGCGCCTGAGCCTGGTACCCGACCGCGTCCACGCCCTTGTCGGTCCCCTCTCCGTGTGTCTGCTCCTTGATCTGCTCCGCGGCGTCGCCCTTGGTGAAGTCGATGGGGATGGCTCCGATCTCCTTCGCCTTGGCGAGCCGCTCGGGCACCCGGTCCACGCAGAACACCTTGGACGCGCCGCGCAGAAGTGCCGAGTACGCGGCCATCAGGCCCACCGGGCCGGCACCGTAGACGGCCACGCTCTCGCCCGGGGACACCTGGGCGAGTTCACAGCCGTGGTAGCCGGTCGGGAAGATGTCGGCGAGCAGGACGAAATCGGTCTCGAACTGCTCGCCCGGCGGCAGCTTCAGGCAGTTGAAGTCGGCGAACGGCACCCTCAGCAGCTCGGCCTGGCCGCCCTCGTACGGACCCATCGCCACATACCCGTAGGCTCCGCCCGCGAAGCCCGGATTGACTGTCAGACAGAAGCCCGTCTCCCCCGCCAGGCAGTTCTTGCAGAATCCGCAGGCCACATTGAAGGGCATCACCACGCGGTCCCCCTTGGCGAGGGACGTGACACCCGAACCGATCTCCTCGACGATGCCGAGGTTCTCGTGTCCGAAGACGATGCCCGGCTCGGCTGCCGTGCGGCCCTCGTACATGTGCAGATCAGACCCGCAGATGGCGGTCGACGTGACCCGTACGAGGACGTCGTTCGGGTGCTGCATCTGTGGATCGTCGACGTCCCTCACAGCCACACTGAAGGGCTTCTCATAGACGACGGCTTTCACCTGGGTCACCTCCGCGTCGAACGCTGGATGACGGCGGCGACGGCGGGCCGCTGACCCCGGAGCACCGACGTGAAAAACGGGCCGTCGGCCTGCGACCGTGGCCCCGAGTGCTCTCGCTTCACCGCCGATTACTTCCAGGTAACGCCCGTACGGCTCAGGGTGCAACCGGCTGCGCGCCCGCTGCGGCCCGCCCCGCCGCCGGTACGCGTGCCGTGCTGCCGGGCCCGACCGTGGAGCCGGCGCCGTCGGATCAGCGGGCAGCCTTCACGATCTTCATGGTGAAGTGCGAGGTGACGTTCTTGACGCGCGGGATCGTCATGACGCGCCCCGTGAGGAAGGCCTCGTAGGCGGGCAGGTCCGCGACGCCCACGCGGACGAAATAGTCGGGACTGCCGAACAGTCTGCGCAGCTCGAGCACCTCCTGGGCGCCCGCCAGGGTCTGCTCGAACCGCTCCACGGTCTCCGCGTCCTGTGCTTCGAGTGTGATGTCGACAAGAACCTCGAAGGCACGGCTCACGGCGGACGGGTCGATGACGGCACGGTAGCCGCGGATGACCCCGTCCGCTTCGAGCCGCTGGACGCGTCGCAGGCAGGGACCGGTGGTGAGCCCCACCCGCTGGGCCAGTTCCACGTTGGTCAGACGTCCGTCCCGCTCCAGCTCGGCGATGATTGCCCTGTCCATGGCATCCATGGCAAGAAGATTGCACGGGGAGGGACCGAAGGAGCAATATTCGCCACCAAACGGCGCGCTTCCTGCGAGACGATGGCTGGGTGCAAGACGACGTTCCGACCCCTGCAGCGGTCCCAGCGGCCTGGGTCCGGCCACCAGGCGCCGGCGGACGCAGCGGGCGCGGGCGGCTCCTCGTCCTGCGGCTCATCGTCCGAAGTCCTCGGAACCCCCCTCGGGCACCGCACCCGGCCCGCACGTCCTCCGTACCGGTCTGCCCCCGTCCCCGGCAGCGGTCACCGGCAGGCCGGAACCGCCACCGGTGGGCGTGACGGCCGCCGTCACGCGGCTCGCCCCGGTCGCGGCGACGGCCCGGACCGCCGTCCACGCCGTCCTGCGCGACACCCTGTGATCACCTCGAGGAGATGCGTCCATTGACCAGCGGCACACACCGCCCCGACAGCTACTACGTGCGCACCGACGAGCACCGCTACAAGCCCACCGCGCACGCCGGCGGCGCATGGGACGCCGACGAGCAGCACTTCAGCCCGCTGGGCGGCCTGATCGCCCACGCCATCGACCACCACCTGGCCGCCCGCCCGCGGCCCGGCCTGACGCCGGCCCGGATCAGTTACGACATCCTCGGCCGGCTCGCCCTGGACGAATGCGAGATCCGCGTCGAGACCGTCCGGCCCGGCCGCACCATCGAACTCCTCGAAGCCGTGGTGCTCATCGAGGGCCGCCCGGTGGTCCGCGCCCGCGCGTGGCTTCTCGCCACCGTCGACACCAGGGCCGTCAGCGGCGGCTCCGAGGGCGCGCTCGCTCCGCCCGAAGCCCTCGCCACCTGGCCCATGACATCGGTGTGGCCCGGCGGCTACATCGCCTCCCTGGACGTCCGCCCGGTCGCACCACCGCAGCCGGGCCGTACGACCGCCTGGGTCTCCACCCCCCTCGACCTCGTCGCCGGCGAGTCCAGCAGCCCGCTCGCGTCCTACCTCGCCCTAGTCGACACCGCCAACGGCATCGCCGCACGACAACCCCCGACGAAGTGGATGTTCCCGAACGTCGACCTGACCGTCCACCTCCACCGCCAACCCGAGGGCGACTGGACGGGTCTGGACACCACCGTCACCTTCGGCCCGACGGGACAGGGTCTCACCAGCACGGTCCTGCACGACGTCAGCGGGCCGGTCGGGCAGGCCCAGCAGATCCTCACCGTCCGTCCGCTGCCGAGTCGCTGATCGACCGCGCGCCGGTGGCGGCCCGCCGAGGCCCCGGCCTCCGCCGCCTGCACGGCCCCGACGACCGAGGACGCCCCGCCCGGCCCGGTACGCCGGGCTCGAGGTTCGAGGAGCACTCCGCGCCGTCGAAGGGTGGCCGGGGCGAGGCCGGCGGGCGCGCTGCCGATTCTCCGGCCCGGCGCCCTGTCCGGCCGCGTTCGCAGGTCGAGCCGTTGCCCCCCGACCGCTGCGCCCGGCGTGGCGTACCTCGGCGGCAGGCCGGCGCCGGCGACACATGTGCTCGCCTCGTCAAGGCGTCCGGTTCTCGGCCCGGGCAGCGAGTGGCCGACGCGTCCGAGCGGCTCCCGCCCCGGGTGTACACATTCCCGCCGCCGGCGCCCACGGCCCGGCGAGCCCGAGAAATCGGGGCACTTACCGAGCCCGCATGCCCGGTAACAGCGCGAGTAACGGCATGCCGTGCTGCGTCACGAAGTGGTGGGTAAAATGGTCCGTGGACCGCGCGGTAAGTGGATCCGGGTATGGACCGGTGAAGCTTTCGAGGGCGGGAGATGACCGCGGGGTCGTCTCCGGCGAGCCGGCTTTTGCCCTCGGCCCGGACAGCGTCGCCAACGGGACAGGCGACCTCCGAGTACACCCGCGGACAGCGTCCGACAAACAACTGAGTCCCGGAGCACCGATTCTGTGGGCAGGTGAGCCGCCAGGACAGAGTCTCCCCCAACCGCTTTCAGTGCCGACAACCAACTCCAGATCGCAGTCGGCGACCGTTCGCATCGGTTCGTCGCGGCGCCCGTCGAGAGGGACGGTCACAGTCCGCACGGGGTCACCGATTTTCATGCGGCAGCCCACCCCGACCGACGGGGCGTGCGTGACCGGCTCACCGTACAGCACTGGTGAGCACACAGTTCGAGCGACCCGCGGAAGCATCGTCTTCGTCAGATGCACCGAACCGCTTGCCTGGTATTCCAGCCACGAAAAGTGACTCCTCGTCGAGTCGGCTGAACACCCACCAGGTCGCGTCCACCGATGCGAGTCGGGCCGGGTTCCGCTTTCGGCCGACCGCGTGGAGCGTTGCTCCGCTCGAGTGAACCGCACCCTCCCCGGCGAGGTAAAGAGCCGAGAAATTCCCGGTTGTTGGGCGGCGCCGTCATGTCATCCAAAGCGAGTTCAAGTGGCAATCTGACAGTGGCCGACTAACACTGAAGCCCGTGGTTTCGGGATCGGACGAGAGCGTAGCCTCGTGGCTTCCGCAATTCCCTACTCGTTCAGGTAATTTCCGAACGCGAGGGCGCCCGACCGGCCACTGGCCAATGGTTGTCGAAAATACTTCGAGGAGCTCGAATGGTGGAGAAGTCTGCCGAGGTCTTGACAACCGGGTCCGGTGATTCCGTGATCGCCGGGTCCGGGAGCGGCGACCCGGCGACGACGGACACCGAGACAAAACTCGCCGAAGTACTGGCTGATGTCGCGTGTGTCGAAGAGGTGTCGGCCGACAGCCACTTCTTCGACGACCTCGGTGCCAACTCCTTGGTGATGGCGCAGTTCTGCGCGCGGATCAGGAAGCGCCCGGACCTGCCGTCCGCCACCATCAGGGACATCTATCGGCATCCGACGATCCGAACCCTGGCGGCTGCCCTCGCCCAGGACCGGACCACGACCATGCCCGCCCACGTCAACGGCACACGGCCCGCATCGGCACCGGAACACGTCACCGCAGGGCAGGTGACTCGGGCGGGCAGGTTGGACTACGCGATGTGCGGGACACTCCAGTTGCTGGTGTTCCTGGCATATTCGTTCGTCACCGGAGTCGTCGCGACGACGGGCTACGAGTGGGTCTCCACCGGGTCGGACCTCCTGGACGTCTATCTGCGGTCCATGGCGTTCGGCAGCCTCGGCTTCGTCATCATGTGCGCGTTCCCGATCGTGGCCAAATGGACCCTCGTCGGCCGCTGGACGCCCCGCGAGTTCCCGGTCTGGAGCCCTGCCTACCTCCGCTTCTGGATCGTCAAGGTGCTGCTCCACGCCAACCCGATGATCTTGTTCGTCGGCAATCCGCTCTACGTGCTGTATCTGCGCGCACTCGGCGCACGGATCGGCAAAGGAGTAACGATCCTCTCCCGTCAGGTGCCGGTCTGCACCGACCTGCTCACCATCGGCGCCGGAACGATCGTTCGCAAGGACTCCTACTTCCCCTGCTACCGGGCGCACGACGGACGCATCCAGACCGGCACGGTCACCATCGGCCGCGACGCGTTCATCGGCGAGAAGACCGTGCTGGACATCGACTCGTCGATGGGCGACGGCGCCCAGCTCGGACACGCCTCCGCCCTGTACCGCGGTCAGACGATCCCGCAGGGCGAGCGCCACCACGGCTCCCCTGCACAACGCACGGACGTCGACCACGTGCGGGTCGCCCCGGCCCGATGCGGAACCCTGCGCCGGGCGTGCTTCGGCCTGAGCACGCTGCTCCAGCTGTTCCTCGTTTACCTCCCGCTGGCCGTCGGCGGTGTGTACATGCTGTTCATCGAGGTCCCGGCACTGGGCGACCGGCTCGATCCGGACACCACCCACGTCTCGGTGTCGCAGTTCCTGATCGACGCTCTGGCACTGTCCGCCGTGCTGCTCTTCGGCTTCGTCGTCGTGGGTCTCGCCGCCCTCTACACCGTTCCGCGCCTGCTGAACCTGACCATCAAGCCCGACAAGCCCTACCCGCTCTACGGCTTCCAGTACGCGGCGCACCGGATGATCTCCCAGATGACGAACATCCGGTTCTACGCCTGGCTCTTCGGTGACAGTTCGTTCATCGTCCACTACCTGCGCGGCCTCGGATACAACCTGTCGCGCGTCGAGCAGACCGGCTCGAACTTCGGGACGGAGGTGAAGCACGAGTCCCCGTACCTGGTCACCGTGGGCCGGGGGACGATGGTGGCCGACGGGCTGTCCATCATCAACGTCGACTACTCGAGCACGTCCTTCCAGGTGTCCAGGGTGTCGATCGGAGCGCACAACTTCCTCGGCAACAACATCGTGTACCCGGCGGGCGGCAGGACGGGCGAGAACTGCCTGCTGGCCACGAAGGTGATGATTCCCCTCGACGGTCCCGTCCGCGAAGGGGTCGGGCTGCTCGGCTCGCCGTCCTTCGAGATCCCGCGCTCCGTGGAACGCGACACCCGCTTCGACCATCTGCGGAGCGGAGACGAGCTGCACCGGCACCTCCGCATGAAGAACCGTTACAACCTGCGCTCCATCGCCCTCCACCTGATTCTGCGCTGGCTGCACACCTTCGTGCTCACGGCCCTGGGCCTCGTCTCCGTCGTCCTGTACGGAGCCGTGGGGCAGGTGGTGATCGCCTGCTATCTGGCACTCACTCTCGGCTTCTCCACCCTCTACTACGTTCTGGTGGAGCGCTGGTTGCTGCGGTTCCGCAGACTGCGCCCCCAGCTGTGCTCGATCTACGACCCCTACTTCTGGTGGCACGAGCGGCTGTGGAAGATTCCGTCCGAATTCCTCAACCTGTTCAACGGCACCCCCTTCAAGAACGTGATCTGGCGCCTGCTCGGTGTCCGCATCGGCAGCAGGGTCTTCGACGACGGCTGCTATCTGACGGAGCGGTCGCTCGCGAGCATCGGAGACGACTGCACGCTCAACGCCGGCAGCAAGATCCAGTGCCACTCGCAGGAGGACGGCACCTTCAAGTCCGACTACAGCACGCTCGGTGATCGCTGCACCCTCGGCGTCGGCGCTCATGTGCACTACGGCGTCACGGTGGGTGACGGAGCCGTGCTGGCACCCGACTCCTTCCTCATGAAGGGCGAGGAGGTACCCGGGAACGCACTGTGGGGCGGAAACCCCGCGGTCGAGATGACCGGGGTCCACCAGGAGCCCCTCGTCGGCATCGACTCGGCGACGGCGGCAACAGCAGTGACGGCCTCGGCCGACGGCCAGACGCCGACGGCGAGCTGAGGAAGGTCATCCGATGGGAGCGCACGTGCAGACGGACCGGGAGTTCTGGAGCGGTGTACTGACCGCAGGCGGTTCCACCGCCGTTCCCCGATGGGTGCGGGAGCCGGTGGCCGGTGTGGCCGAGTACGAGACGACTGTGCCGGACGACCTCTCCGAGAAGGTGCGCGGGCTGGCGGAGGCACTGGGCGTGCCGGTCGGCGCGGTACTGCTGGCCGCCCATGCCAAGGTCCTCGCGGTGCTGTCGGGCGAGCCGGAGGTGGTGACCGGCTACGTCACCGGACCGAAGCACGGACCGCTGCCGTGCCGGCTGACGACAGCGCCCGGATCATGGCGCCTGCTGGTGTCGAGGGCTCGTCGTGCGGAGTCCGAGTTGCTGGCCCACCGGGAGTTCCCGGTGGACGGTCTGCGACACGAACTGCGGGTGACCGGGCCGTCGTACGAGGTCGTCTTCGACCCCGCGGGGACCGAGGGCGGACTGGTCGACGACGCGGCGCTGAGCGTGGGCTGGCACGAGGAGAACGGGCGGCTTGTGGTGCGGCTGCGGTATCGCACCCAGGTGCTCGACACCGGGTCCGCGGCCCGGATCTGCGGCTACCACGTGACCGCACTGAGCCTGATGACGGCAGACGCGGACGCCGACCATGCTCGGCAGAGCCTGCTGTCGCCCGAGGAGTTGCAGTACCAGCTCGAAGGACTCGCGGGACCGCGCCGGGAACTGCCGGAAGCACGCGCACACGAACTGTTCGAGCAGCGGGTGCGCAAGCATCCGGACACCGTGGCGGCCGTGCACGGCGATCGCACCTGGACCTACGCGGAGCTCAACTGCCGGGCCAACCGGCTTGCGCGGGCGCTGCTGGCCCGCGGACTGGACCGCGAAGACGTGGTGGCGGTGGTCACCGAGCGCAACCTCGACTGGCTGGCCTCCGTGCTGGCGGTGTTCAAGGCCGGCGGCGTCTACCTGCCGATCGAGCCCCACTTCCCCGCCGGACGGATCGCGGCGACGTTGACACGGGCCGGGTGCCGGCTGGTGCTCACCGAGCCCGGCAGCACGCACAGCCTGGACCAGGCTCTGACCACGGTGCCGGGTGCCGAGAAGCTGCTGATCGAAGACGCCTGCGCGCAGCAGCACGCCGACAGTGACGTCGAGGTCGAGGTCAGTGCCGATCAGCTCGCGTACATCTACTTCACCTCCGGTTCCACGGGCGAGCCGAAGGGGGCGATGTGCGAGCACGCAGGCATGCTCAACCATCTCTTCGCCAAGATCGACGATCTGCGCATCGACGAGGGTCAGTCGGTCGCCCAGACCGCACCGCAGTGTTTCGACATCTCACTGTGGCAACTGCTCGCCGGGCTGCTGGTCGGCGGTCGCACCCTGCTGGTCGAGCAGGAGGCGATCCTGGACGTGGAGCGGTTCGTCGACACGCTCGTCCGCGGCCGGGTCGCCGTGGCACAGGTCGTACCCTCCTATCTCGAGGTGGTGGCCTCGTACCTGGAGCAGCACCCCCACGACCTGCCGGACCTGAGGTATGTGTCGGTGACCGGTGAGGCGTTGAAGCCCGAACTCGTCCAGCGCTGGTTCACGATCAAGCCCAGGATCAAGCTGGTCAACGCCTACGGGCTGACCGAGACCTCGGACGACACCAACCACGAGATCATGGACCGGATGCCGGAGGGCGACCGGGTGCTGCTGGGGCGCGCCGTGAACAACGTGCGCGTCCACGTCGTCGACGAGCACCTGTCGCTGGTTCCGCTGGGCGCCCCCGGAGTGATCGCGTTCTCCGGTGTGTGCGTGGGCCGGGGATACGTCAACGACCCCGAGCGGACCCGCGCCGCCTATCTGGAGGATCCGTACCGACCGGGTGAGCGGCTCTATCTGGGCGGCGACTGGGGGCGCTGGCACCCCGAAGGCAAGCTTGAGTTCCTCGGCCGCCGGGACAACCAGGTCAAGATCCGCGGCTTCCGTATCGAGATCGGCGAGATCGAGAACACCCTGTTGCGGGTTCCCGGCGTGCGCGACGGCGCGGTGGTCGTCGCCGAACGGGCAGGCGGCAGCAAACACCTCATCGCCTACTACACCGGACGGGACCAGCAGGTGGAGGTGCTCCGCCAGGCTCTCGGCGCCGCGCTGCCCGCCTATATGGTCCCTTCCGCCTTCCACTGGCAGGACACCCTGCCGCTGACCGCCAACGGCAAGATCGACCGCAAGGCCCTGACCGCACTGGCCGAACAGGACGCTCCGGCACCCGACGGCGACCCCGCAGGGGACGCGGACCGCCTTCCGCGCACACCCGGCGAGCGCAGGCTCGCGGCCGCCTGGGCGGAGCTGCTGGGCGTCCCCGAACACCGCATCGGCCGGCAGGACCACTTCTTCGACTGCGGCGGCACCTCGCTGACCGCGGTGAAGCTCACCATCGCCCTGAACCGTGCGGTGTCCCTCAAGGACATCACCCGCCACCCGGTGCTGGCCGACCTCGCCGCACTCCTCGACGGCGCACCCCAGCAGCACACGGGGCTGCTTCAGCCGCTGTCGCGGTCCGACGGAGTCCCCGACTGCGCTCTGGTGTGCTTCCCCTACGCGGGCGGCAACGCGGTCAACTACCGGCCGATGGCCGGCGCGCTCGCCGCCGGGGGACCCGCGGTGTACGCCGTCGACCTGCCCGGACACGATCTGGCCGCCCAGGGCGAGCCGTTCGCGCCGTTGGCACAGGTGGCGGAGCAGATCGTCGCCGAGATCACCGGGCGCGGTCTGACCAGGGTCATGCTGTGGGGCCACTCCTCGGGAGCCGCGGCGGCCGTGGAGACGGCGAGGCGGCTGGAGCGGCGAGGAGTCGTGGTTGCGCGGGTGTTCCTCGCGGCTCAACTGCCGGGCACCGCCGGCGACCGGCGCGCGGCCGTCGCCGAGCTGACCGGACTCACCAACACCGAGATCGCCGCGAAACTCACCGCGGACAGCGGCTACACCGAACTCGGTGAACTGAGCGCGTCGCACGCCGAGCATGTCGGTGCCGCCTACCGCCACGACTGTGCCGCCGCACACCACTACTTCGCCGACGCCCTCGAGACACCGCCGACCGTGAAGCTGTCCGCGCCGATCACCGTGGTCATCGCCGCGGACGACCCCCACACGACCGGCTTCCACGACCGATACCGCGACTGGCAGCTGCTGGCCGAGCACGTGGACCTGCACGAGATCGCCGACGGCGGCCACTACTTCCTGCGCACCCGTCCGGTCGAGGCAGCACGGGCCGTCCTCGGTGCGACCGAACTGCTCGCCACCCCCTGATCCTTCCTCGAGCCATCACAGAGACGATCGAAAGGAAAAAGCAGATGTCGTCCTCCTCTTCCCTGGCCTCGCTGCTCGAGGTGGAGCTGGATCCGGACAGGCCTCCGATCCTGCGTGTTCAGGCGCCCGGAGACACGGTCGCCTGGGCGGCAGAGCACCGCGACGCCCTGCGTGCACACGTCACCGAGCACGGCGCGGTGCTCGTACGCGGCCTGGGACTGCGGGACACGGAGCAGGTCCGAGCCGTCTTCACGGCGCTGGCCGGTGAGCTGATGACGGAGAAGGAAGCTTTCGCCCCGCGCGAGAGGTACAGCCAGGGGCTCTACTCCTCCGCCACCTGGCCGGCCAACCAGCCGATGTGTATGCACCATGAACTGAGTTACACCCTGGAGATTCCGGGCCTGATGCTGTTCGCCTGTCTGTCCGCACCCGGCGAGGGCGGGGCGACCGCGGTGGCCGACGCCGAACGCGTCCTGAAGGCCCTGCCCGGCGCACTGACCGAGCGGTTCGAGCGTGAGGGCTGGCTGCTCACCCGCTCCTACAACGACGAGATCGGGGCGTCCCTGGAGGAGTCGTTCGGCACCGAGAACCCCGTGGCCATCGAGCAGTACTGCCGCGACCACGCCATCGAGTTCGACTGGCAGCCCGACGGATCACTGCGCACCCGCCAGCGCCGCAGTGCGGTGGTACGGCACCCGGTCACCGGTCGGCGCTGCTGGTTCAACCAGATCGCCTTCCTCAACGAGTGGACGCTCGCCCCGGAGGTGCGCGAGTACCTGGTGGACATCTACGGCGAGGACGGACTGCCCTTCAACACCCGCTTCGGAGACGGCAGCCCCATCGGCGAGGACGTCGTCCAACTGCTCAACGCCACCTACGAGGACCACACCCGCCGCGAACCCTGGCAGGCCGGAGACCTGATGCTCGTCGACAACGTACGCACCGCGCACAGCAGAGAAGCCTTCAGCGGAGAGCGCCAGGTGCTGGTCGCCATGGCAGAGCCCCAGCGTCTGGCGGACGGCTTCCCGACCCCGGAGGCAAGCCAGCGATGACCCCCACAACCTCCTCCGCCACCCAGCCCACCGCTCGCGACCGGGCTCCGGCACCGACGTTCGCCGTGATCTCCGGCGACCAGGTGCAGCAGGCGCTCCGCGGGCGCGAGAAGCAGATCGTGGAACTGGTCGAGGCCACCTACCGGCTGCACGGCACCGGGGACTCGGTCAACCCGCCGTCCTACTTCCTGCGCTTCACGGACCGCCCCACGGCCAGAATCATCGCCCTGCCGGCCTCCATCGGCGGGTCGGTGAACGTGGACGGCCTGAAGTGGATCTCCAGCTTCCCGACCAATGTGGACGCCGGACTCCCCCGGGCCTCCGCGGTCCTCATCCTCAACGACCACGACACCGGCTACCCGTTCGCCTGCCTGGAGAGCTCGATCATCAGCGCCACCAGGACCGCGGCGTCCGCCGCTCTGGCCGCCGACTGGCTCAGCCATGGCAGGGCCCGCCCCACACGTGTCGGGTTCTTCGGCACGGGGCTCATCGCCCGCTACATCCACACCTTCCTGGCCGGTACCGGCTGGAGCTTCGACAGTGTCGGCGTGTACGACGTCTCGGCCGACAGCGCCGACGGTTTCTGCGGCTATCTGCGGGAAGCCGGCGTCGCGGGACACGCCGCACAGGTGACGGTGCACGACAACGCCGAGGACCTGATCCGTTCCAGCGATCTGGTCGTCTTCGCCACCATCGCCGGCAAACCCCATGTCACCGACCGTGCCTGGTTCGCACACAACCCTCTGGTCCTGCACGTCTCACTGCGCGACCTGGCTCCCGAGATCCTGCTCGACTCCGCCAACTTCGTCGACGACGTCGAGCACTGCCTCAAGGCCGACACCTCCCCGCACCTGGCGGAGCAGCTCACAGGAAACCGCGACTTCCTGGACGGGACACTCGACGACGTCATGACCGGACGAGTGACCCCGCCTGCAGACCGGCCAGTGATCTTCTCCCCTTTCGGACTGGGCGTCCTCGACCTCGCAGTCGGCAACTACGTCTACGACGAAGTCGCCCTGGCCGGACACCTCCACCTCATCGACCACTTCTTCCACGAGCTGCGCCGATACGGCTGAACGTCGGCTCTGGCACCAGGAGGCCACCGTGCCCGTCATCTCCACTCCCTACGCCTTCAACGAAAGCCAGCTGTATGTCGACCTCAAGTCGATCTTCGGGCGCTCTCTCTATCTGAAGTGCGAGGGCTTCAACTTCGCCGGCTCGATCAAGCTGAAGGCCGCGATCGAGATGGTGGAGAGCGCCGAGCGGGATGGGCTCCTGAAGCCGGATTCGGTGCTGGTGGAGTCCTCGTCCGGAAACCTGGGCGTGGCGCTGAGCACCATCGCCGCGAGCAAGGGCTACCGGTTCCTGTGCGTGACGGACTCGCGCTGCAACCTCTCGACCAGACTCCTGATGGAGGCCCTGGGCAGCGAGGTGCACATCATCGCGGACCTGGACGCCAACGGCGGCTTCCTCGGGGCGCGCATCGAGTACGTCCGGGCGCTGTGCGCCTCCGACGACCGGTACGTGTGGCTCAGCCAGTACACGAACCCGGGCAACTGGCGGGCGCACTACCGCAAGACGGCACCGGAGATCGCCCACGAGTTCCCCGGGCTGGAAGTGCTGTTCATCGGCGCCGGCACCACCGGCACCCTGATGGGCTGCGCCCGCTACTTCCGTGACTGGCACCACCCCGTGCGCATCGTCGCGGTGGACAGCGTCGGCTCGGTGAGCTTCGGCGGCGAGCCGGGCCGCCGAATGATCCCCGGCCTGGGCATGAGCATGCGCCCGCCGCTGCTCGACGAGTCCTATGTGGACGAGGTCGTCAAGGTCGAGGAGGCGGACACCATCCGTGCCTGCCACCGCCTCGCCAGGCACGGGTTCCTGTTCGGCGGTTCCACCGGAACCGTGGTCAGCGGCGCCATGCAGTGGCTGTCCCAGAACGAGCCGCGCGACCTCACCGCGGTCGCCATCGCGCCGGACCTCGGCGAGCGGTACCTCGACACGATCTACCAGATCAACTGGCTTCAGGATCTGTACGGCGACGACATAC
The DNA here is from genome assembly GCF_051553595.1 of Streptomyces sp. HUAS TT11. Classification (NCBI taxonomy): domain Bacteria; kingdom Bacillati; phylum Actinomycetota; class Actinomycetes; order Kitasatosporales; family Streptomycetaceae; genus Streptomyces; species Streptomyces sp. HUAS TT11. The sequence continues at coordinate 8,519,344 of NZ_CP196184.1, read as the reverse complement.
TCGACTTCGACGAGGTGAGCGCCGGTACCCGGAGAGTCGAGCCCAGACGCCGGACGTCGGGTCGGCGGCCGAAGCCGTAGAGCACCTCGTCAGGGGGTACCGGGCGGCACAGGGGGCCGGCCCCATCCGCCCGGGGCGGTCGGCGCCGGGCTCCCCGGCCCACTCAGGCCCGTCAGGCCGACGGGCCTGCGAGGGTACCGAGATCCGTTCCCGGCAGATGGATCCAGCCCTCCTGCCGGGCGGCCTGCCGCTCTTCGGCGGAGCCGGGCCACACCGTGTCCCCGAGCTGGACCGCACGGGCGACCAACGCGCAGACCACGGCATCGAGATGGTCGTGGCTGTCGACGCACCTCTCACGCACCGACTCGGACAGGGACACCTGCAAACCCGCCTCGAGCGCGCCGACGACATGCGCGCGCAGGGCACGCGCCTCGGGCGTGGCGCTCTTGTAGCTACGGGTGAGGCGGATCCCCCATCGCCGCAGTGCGGCCGCCGGGTAGACCTCGGCGACCGGCCCCGAGCCGTCCCGCGGTACGGCGACACCTGCCGCGGTCAGCTCATCCAGGAGATAGGCGGCTCGCAGGGCGACGACCCCCAGAAGGTCGGTGGACACCGACAGCGGAGGGCGCATCGAGGTCGCCTTCCAGGTGAGGTCGTCGGTGAGCCGGAAGCGCAGCGCGTCCAGCCCCGGTCGCCCGTCCGTCCGCTGAGCGAACCGCACGGGAGGCGGCAGTCGTGCGCCCCGGTGGTGCGCGAGGACCGTCGCCACGAAGTCGGACGGCCAGCCCAGCGGGCAGTCGAGCCCGGTCTTGTCGGCCGTCCGGACGAGCGCCGCCAACTCCCCTTCTCCGTGGGGCGTCTCGAACCCGGCGGTGACGGCACGTCCCGGGCCCCAGACCATCCGGCACACCGCGGTGCGCCGGACGCTCGCGGCGAGGTCGACGCCCAACGTCACCGTCTGTCGTCGCTTCATGCCGAGATCATCGCGCATCGCAGGTCCGGACGGGGCGGGACGACGACCACGAGGAGGCGAGCGGGCCGCACCCGCCGGACCGCCGGCGCCGAAGGGACGGACCCGAGCCGCTCGCCCCCGCCGGACACGGGCGGTGCCCCCGCGGTGCCCTGGCCGCCCCGCCCGGTGTGCCCCCGGTTTGCCGGGGCACACGGATCCGGGGAGGTCGAGATGGACTTGAGGGCCATGGCGCATACCGGACGGCTCGAGGGGCGGCGCGCGGCGAGGGGTTCGGTGACACGGGGCGCCGCCCGGGCGGGGCTCACCGCTCGCGGAGTCATCTATCTGCTGATCGGAGTGCTGGCTCTGCGGATCGGGTTCGGGGACGGCGGTCACCAGGCCGACCGCCAGGGTGCCCTGGCCGAGATCTCGGGCGAGCCGTTCGGTTCCGTGCTGCTGTGGGCTCTGGGCATCGGGCTCGTCGGCATGGCGGTGTGGCGGCTGTCCGAAGCCGCGTTCGGATCGGTCGGCCCGGACGGCCGAAAGGCGGGGAAACGGCTGACGGCACTGGCCCGTTGCGTGTTCTACGCGTTCGTGGCCGCCTCCGTGGTGTCCTTCGCGGCGGGCTCCGGTGACGGGGGCGGATCGAGCGACGAGCAGTCCCGGGATGTCACCGCGCGTGCTCTGGGGATGCCCGCCGGCCAGTGGATCGTGGGCGTCGCGGCGGCCGGGATCGTCGTGGCCGGTGTCTGGATCGGTGTGCGGGCCGTACGGCGCGACTACCACGACCACCTCCGGCTCGGCGAGATGACTCCGAAGGTCCGGCGTCTGGTGGACGTGACGGGTGTGGGAGGGGGTGCTGCGCGCGGAGTGGTGTTCGCAGCTGTGGGTGCCTTCGCTCTGCGCGCGGCCGTCGACTACCGGCCCGACCGGGCCAAGGGGCTGGACGACACACTGCGCTGGTTCGCCGGGACCCCGTTCGGACCGTGGCTGCTCGTCCTGGTGGCGTGCGGCGTCGTGCTCTTCGGCCTGTTCTCCTTCGCCCTGGCACGCTGGCGCAGGGTCTGAGAGCCCCCATGTCCGGGGCGACGTAACCGTGCGGGCCGCCGCTCCCCTGTGCCGGCGGCCCGCACGGAACCTGCCGGGCCGGAGACACCGCCCGTCGATCGTGGTCTGCTCGCACGCCTACGCACCGCGGACGGTGAACCCCGCAGGTCGGTGGAGCGACGTACGTCCGTCGATGTTGCTGTTGCCCGGTTGAAGTCTGCGCCGACGTAGTGCTCGGCTGGTATGGGTAGAACTGCGTATGCAGACGGGCGGAGAGGGACACGTGAGAACCGGTCAGGAGCGGGCCTACGAACGTATGTTGTCGGTGGCCGTGGCAGCACTCCAGGAACGGGAACCCGATCGTCTGTGGCCCCTGATGGCATCCGTCCTTCCAGGGGTGTGCGGCGGCGACGCACTGATCTACAAACTGGACGAGTGGAACGAGAGCAGCGGCACGCTGGGCCTGTCCCCGGGCGTCGCCCCGGCGTTCGATCCGCTCGACGAGGATTCCATGGGTCTGCTGCGGGCCGGCTACCCCTTCGCACACCACTACACGGGCGGACACGACCTTGCACCGGTCACGGCACGGCAGGCGGCCGGTCCCGAGTGGTCCACGACTCCCACGGCGCGTCTGATCCACGAGACGATCGACGCGGATCATGTACTCGCCGTTCCGCTGCCCGGCACGACGGCACCGATCACGGGCTGTCTCATCTACCGTTCCGGCACGGACTTCGACGACGACGGCATCCGCTTCGGAAGACGCCTGCAGCCTCTCCTGGCGGCCGTCGAGCAGCACCGGCAACTCCTCACACGCTGGGGGCACGTCGTCGCGGCGGGCGATGCCCCGGCCTCCCCCCGTGAACTGGCCGCCGACTGCGACCTGACGCCGCGCGAGACGACCGTCCTGCTTCTGCTCGGCGATGCCCTGACCGCCGCGGCCATGGGCCGCCGGCTCGGCATATCGGACCGCACGGTTCACAAGCACATCGAAAAGATCTATCGCAAACTGGGCACCCGGGACCGGCTCGGTACGGTGCTCCGTGCCCAGCAGTTGGGCCTTCTCCCCCAGTGCGCGCCTCCCGTCGCGGAAGCGGGCCGGACCTGACGGCCGCTCCTCGGCGCGCCGAGGGGATCCCGCCACCAGACGAAGACCTCGGTGCTCGGGACGCGTTCGGAGAACACTCCCGACGGCGCCGCCCGTTCCAGCAGCCGCCGCAGGTCTCCTTCGAAGTCGCCGCGACGCGCGCCGAACAGGTGCGGAGCGGAGAACGACATCGAGTGGACCCAGGCGACGACATCGTCGTGGGTACGTTCCAGCGGCTGCCCCCCGGGCACGACATGGCGCTGGGGACCGGCGAAGCCCGCCCGGGTGAGCACCGACGCCTCGCCCGCCGGCGTCCCCTTGGGCAGCCGCCCCTGGCCGGCACGCCGCACCGGCCCGAGGTAGTGCTTGATCAGCTCTTCGATCGCGTTGCAGGGCACCGCGGGATGCGGAAGACCGTCGACGTCGCGGGACTCCGTCTTCTCGTCCGAGACATGCACCAGCGCACCCCCGGGCCGCAGGAGGCCGTTGATGGTGCCCGCCACCAGCCCGCGGTCCATCCAGTGGAACGGCTGACCGAAGGTCGCGACGGTGAACGTGCCCAGGTCGGGAGGCATGTCCTCGGCCCGGCACCGGACCCATCGCATCTTCCCGGTCATGCCCGACCCGGCCGCCCCGCGACGGGCTTCCTCGATCATCCCGCGGTCCGGGTCCACACCGACGACTTCGGCGAACAGGTGCGCGAGGGCCAGCGCGATCGTGCCCGGCCCGCACCCCACGTCGACGAGGCGCCCCTGCCCGTCCGGTTCCAGGACGTCCGCCAGCACGTCGGCGAGGCCGGGCGCGTACGGAAGCCGGCCGCGCCGGTAGTAGGCCGCCGTGCCGGCGAACAGCGTCTCGTCCCACTCCCGGCCCGCGACCATGTCCCCCGCCTCTCACGCTCTCCCGCCCGGTTCACTGCGCACGTGCCACGAGGAGGGCCACGTCGTCGTGGTCGTCGGGATGCCGCAGACCGTACAGCAGGAGGTCGCAGGTCTCCTCGAGGGGGCGGCAGGTTTCCCCGAGAAGGCCGAGGAGGAGGTCGAGACGGTCGTCGATGGGGTGGTGGCGGGTCTCGACGAGCCCGTCCGTGTACAGGACGAGCAGATCGCCGGGGTCCAGGTCGACGGTCGTGGTCTCGAAGGCGACGCCCCCGACGCCGAGTGGGGCGCCGGTGGGCAGGTCGAGCAGTGCGGGAGCGCGGCCGGGTCGGGCCAGCGCGGGCGGCATGTGCCCTGCGTTGGCGATCCGGCACCGCCGCTCGTGCGGGTCGTACACGGCGTAGACACACGTGACGATGTAGTGCTCGAGACCGCATGTGATCTTGTCGAGGTGCTGGAGCACGGCGTCCGGTACAAGGTCGAGATCCGCGTAGGCGCAGGTGGCGGTGCGCAGGCGTCCCATGGTGGCGGCGGCGTCGATGCCGTTGCCCATGACGTCGCCGACGACGAGCGCGGTCTTGTCCCCGTTCAGGCTGATGACGTCGTACCAGTCTCCGCCGACTTCGCTGGTGGCCTGGGCCGGCTGGTACCGGGTGGCGAGTTGCAGCCCCGTCCGGTGCGGCGGGTGGTCGGGCAGCAGGCTGCGCTGGAGGGTGAGCGCGGTGTTGCGCACGCTCTGGTACCAGCGGGCGTTGTCGATCGCCACGGCGGCGCGACCGGCGAGCTCGCTCGCCAGGACGACGTCGTCCTGGTCGAACGGAGCGGGGTTGTCGGTGCGTTTGAGGTCCAGGGCTCCGAGCACCTCGCCGTGGGCGATCAGGGGTACGGCGAGATAGGAGTGGACACCGGCACGGGCCAGCAGTGAGGTGGCCTCCGGGTCGCGGCCGATGCGCTCGAGGTCGCCGGGGGCCACGTGGCGCACCAGCACCGGCCTGCCCGTGTGGACGCACAGCGTCACCAGGCGATCACCCGCGTAGGTGGCGAGGTCTCCCGGCGGGTCGGCGGCCCGCAGTGCCACGGAGGGCTGGGCCGCCTTGAGGGCCAGGGCCCGGAACAGCTCCGGACCGTTGTCGGGTGCGCTGGTACGACGGCAGGCGAGCACGGAGTCGAGGACGTCCACGGCAACCACGTCGGCGAGTTCCGGCGTCGCGATGTCGGCCAGTTCCCGGGCTGTCTGCTCCACCTCGAGGGTGGTTCCGACCCGCACGGAGGCTTCGGCGATCAGCGCCAGACGGCGGCGTGCCCGGTCGGCCTCGGTGGCCGCACGGTGCCGTTCGGTGACGTCCACGACCGAGGTGGCGGCGCCGAGGACCCGCCCGCCGGGGTCCTCCAGGCGGTAGAAAGAGAGGGACCACGCACGGTCCTGGTCGGGGTCGGCGGGCGTACGCCCCACGGCGTACTGGTCGAGCACGGGGCTGCCGGTGGCCAGCACCTGGCGCAGGGCGGACTCGATCGTGTCCATGTCGGGGAGGGTCAGCATCTCCCTCAGATGACGGCCGATGTGTTCATGGGCGGGGATGCCGTCGATGCGCTCCAGGGCGGGGTTGACCAGGAGGAAGCACAGGTCGGGGTCCATGAGCGCCAAGCCGATCGGTGACTGGTTGATCAGCCGCTCGCACAGCGCCAGGTCGGTCTCGACGCGCTGAACGGTGGTGTGGTCGGCCGCGATCCCGAGGGCATAGACCTCTCCGGCGCTGTCGAGCAACCGCATGTTGCGAAACTCCATCAGGCGCGTGTGGCCGTCCTTGTGCCGGATGGGGTAGGCGCCGGCCCAGCTGCGGCCGGTCTCCAGCACCTCGATGAAGAGACTGAGGACCGACTGCAGGTGCTCCGGCTGGATCAGCAGGCGCGCCGCGTAGGTACCGAGCGCCTCTTCCGCGCTGTAGCCGAAGAGTTCCTCGGCCTGCGGACTCCAGAAGACGATGCGCCCACCGGAGTCCAGTACCACCGCGCCGACGCTCAGCATGTCGAGCAGTCCGCTCTGGCGGGGCGTGCCCGGGCCCGTCCGGTCTCCGTCGCGCTGGAGGGATTCGTCTGTCATCCCAGGTCTCCTCCACGTGCCGCGGCGCGACCTGCTGCCCTTTTCCGCACAGCTCCATGCCGGGGCCTGGCTTCGGGTACTTCCATGCTGCCTCCGGCCGAGTACCCTGCCCAGCCCAGGACGTGGCGCGGGCACCCGCAGTCGTGCCCGGTGACGCAGCGGATCCAGCGGCGACGGGCTCCGTGAACGTCAAGGGCGTGCCGGTGACACGGAGACCCGCCGAGAGTGCAGCCGGCGCCGGCAAAGGCCTGGGGCAGCCGATTCGCCGATACCCGCGCGCGTCCGGGTGTTGTTGCGGTCCCCAGGGCTGCTCCCGGCCGGAACCCGGTAGGTGTCAGTCGTGGGCGCAGCGCGTCGGGCAGTCGCCCGCTCTCTCGTCCCCGCGCCATGAAGCCGAATGCGAGGTGTTGTGGGATGGGCGAGATGATCCTGCCGGTGGCGATCGTGCCGGCCACGGTCTTCGGCGTGGCGGCGGCCGTCAAGTCGACCGACCTGGAGGGTCTGCCCCGCGCCCTGGTCGACTTCGGTCTGCCGCCCCGGACGGCGGCCCCGCTCGGTCGGCTCCTCGTGACGTGCGAGTTCGCCGTCGCCCTGGCACTCGTCGTGCCCCCGTGGGCGCGTGTCGGCGGGCTGGGGGCACTCCTTCTGCTGACCCTGTTCAGTGGTGTGATCGCGCTGAACCTGATGCTCGGACGGACCCCTGTCTGCGACTTTTTCGGAGGGCTCAAGGCCGTTCCGGTCGGCTGGTCGACCGTCGCCCGCAACGCGCTCCTCGCCGTTCTCGCGGCATTCGTCGCCGCCGACGGACATCCGCACTGGCTCTTCGCGGGGCTGGCGGTCGTGATGTCGGCGCTGTGGGCCGGGCTGTGGGCCAAGGAGACCGGGGAGGTGCGAGCGGGCCTGTTCGCACCCGCGTTCTCGCTACGGGACGAGTCGGGCCGGACCCGGACCCTGTGCGACTTGCTGGCGCCGGGACGCCCGCTCCTCCTCGTCTTCAGCGATCGCCCACCGGGCCCTCACACCGCGCTGCTTCCCCAGGTGGCCCGATGGCAGCGGACGCACGGGGACAGTGTGACGATCGCCGTCGTGAGCGGCGGCCCGCACACCGTGCCCGTCGCCGCGGGCGGCGGCGACGGACCACGACGGCTGCTGGCGGACCCCGGCCGCCGGACGCACACCGACTACGGGGTCACCGCCACCCCCGCCGCGGTTCTGATCGGCGCCGAGGGGATCGTCGCGGCCGCGCCGGCGGTCGGCGCGGCGGAGATCGGCAAGCTCGTCGCCAAGGCGCTCCGGCTGCACGGCAGGCCGACGGTCGCCGGGCGGGTGGTGCTGTTCGCGTCGGCGGCACTGGTCCCCGCCTTCACCACGGTCTGCGGGGCGGACTCCGACGTCGCTCCGCTCGGACGGCCACCGGTCCGGCACGGTTAGGCGCTCTGTTCGAATCAGTGGGTCCGCGTCACGGGTCCGGCGTGCGGTGGCGGTCCGCCCCCGGGACCTTGCGGCACCGGGCGCCTGTCCCGGCCCCGCGACCAGCCGTATCTCCCGCGACCCGGGTGCGGTCCGCCCTCTACGATCGCCCGATACGACCGGACGGAACAGCGGGGGCGGACGTGCGCGAGGACATCGAGGATCACGTGGCTGCCGGACTCCGGCCCACCCGGCCCGCACCCCTGCGGAGCGTGCTGCGCGCGACCGACGCGGACGACTGGCTGGCACTGGACGTCCGAGTGCGTGAGGAATCGTGGTACGGCTCGGCCACCCAGGCCCAGGAGAGGACCGCCGCACCCCTGCTCCTCGAGCTGACACGGCTGGGCCTCGCCCAGCCGGCCTCTGACCTCTGCCACCGCAACGGTCGGGTCCGTGAGAGAGCGGTGGGTCGGGCATGGTCGTACCCCGGACTGCTGCCGCTGATAGTGATCCGCTGCGCCGACTGGGTCGAACCGGTCCGCGAGCGCGCCCGGGACCTGCTGCACGAGGCCCTGGACATGGACGCAGCCGTCGACCTCGCACCCCTGATCCTGCGCACCGGCCGCCGCGGCAGAGGTGCGTTCGGGGTCGGGCTGCTCGAAGAGGTCCTGCGCCGGGCACCGGCCACTGGTCTCACTGCGCTCCTCGCCTCCCCCGACCGTGCCGTACGCCGGTTCGCCTACCGGCTGGCCATCGGACAACGGATCCTGCGCCCGGCCGAGTTGGCACGTGCCGCCGCCCGTGACGAGGACGCCGTCGTCCAGGATCTGTGCTCCGACGCGGCGCTCATCGCCCTCAAGGACAGTGAGGCGTACGACGATGTGCTCGGGCCCTTGCTCAACGCTCGCAGCCCGCGTGCCCGTTCGGCCGGGGTCACCGCGCTGCGGCAGGCCGGGCGGCCTGAACTCGCGGTCCGCTTCCTCGCGGACCGCTCCGCACTCGTACGTGCCTACGCCCGGTACGTGATGCGACAGCACGGAGGCGATCCGACGGTCTGGTACCGCGACCGGTGCGCGGCACCGGACGCTCCCGGGCTGCCCCCCGGGGCGGTCATCGGGCTGGCCGAAAGCGGCGGCCGTACGGACGCGGGTCTGCTCCGGCCGATGCTGGCCCACCCGGCGGCCGGGGTACGGGCGCACGCGGTGGCCGGGCTGCGGATCCTGGACCTCGTGGACGCCGAGCGGATGCGGCCGCTGCTGGACGATCCGGCGCCCTGTGTCGTGCGTGAGACGACCCTGGCTCTCCTGCCGTCGTCGAGGGACGTGCCCTTGGAATGGCTGCTGGAGCGCACCGGCCCGGGGCGACCGCGGCACGTACGGCTGGCGGCGTTCCGGCTGCTCGACGCCCGCGGCGGTGTGGAGGCGCTGCGGGTGGCGGTCGAACTGCTGGACGACGGGGACGCGAAGCTGCGCACCTGGGCCGCACAGTGCGTGCAGCGCTGGCGCCCGTCGGTGGACGTGCCACGCGGGGACCCCGAGGTGCGGCTGCTGCTGGACCGTAGCCGGCATCTGTTCAGCGACCACGCGCTGCGTCGACTCAAGTGGGAGGCCGGGGTGGGCGGTTGAGACCGCCCCGGTCACGGTGGACCGACGGAGTCCTGAGCTTCCCCCGACCGGGGGACGGCCACGTCGGTGAGCACTCCCGCCGCTGCCGCGCCCGGGCCGGCCCCGGCCGCGGTCACTCGTGGCGTGGCGCCTCGCGGTCCAGGACCGCGCGCCGACGGGGACGCGATCCGATGCGGGAATCGCTCGACTCGGCGCCGACTCACCGCCTCGATCGGGGCGCCCCCGTGCCACCGGTCGCCTCCGCGAGGATGCCCGCGCCCCGAGCGTCAGGACATGCAGCCGAGCACCCCTCAGAGTGATCCTTATGGCATACGATCACCGAAAAGATCCCGAAATGCCCTTGTCGGAGCAATGATCAGGTGACTGTCGACCCGTGGACGTCCGGTTGTCCTGATCAAGCCCTGCCAGGAGTTCTTGTGCACAGGCCGAGTGATTGGATCCGCCAGGACCTCGGTCCGGCGTCGGGCCACCCCGCCGTGGGCCCACCGGATCCGCCGGGACCTCCGGCGGCGTGGGCTCGCCCTCGGCGGAGCCCATGGTGAGGCGGCCCGCCCGCAGGACTGCCGGAAGCCGCGGCACGGGGCGGTGGAGCGAAACGGACCTGTCGGCGCCCGCCCCGCCGCTATGGATGCGCTGGCTGCCGGCCATCTACGTCCTCGCCGTCCTGGCACTCGAGCCGATCACTCCCGTGCAGTGGCCGGTGAGCTTCCTGCTCATCGCCCTCCCCTTGGTCGCCGCCTTCGCCTACGGCCCCGCCGGCGTCGCCGTCGTCACGGTCTTCGCGGTCCTGCTCGAGGGCGTTCTGGCCGGGACTCCGTGCTGCGCCGGGCGCTCGGTCGGCTACCTGTGGGACCGCCACTATGTGGCCACCTACATCTCCACCGCACTGGTCGGCCTCCTCGGCACGATCCTGGCCGCCCACCGGACGCATCGCGAGCGCACGCTCGCCACCGTGCGGTCCGTGGCGGAGACCGCGCAGCGCGTACTCCTGCGCCCGGTGCCCCACCGCCTCGGCCGGATCTGCGTGGAGACCCTCTATCTGTCCGCCGCGGCCGAGGCCCGCATCGGCGGCGACCTCTACGAGGCGGTGCCCACCGCGCACGGGGTCCGCCTGCTCATCGGGGATGTCCGCGGCAAGGGACTGATCGCGGTCGAAACGGCCGCGACCATGCTCGGCGCCTTCCGTGAGGCCGCCCACGACGAGCCCGAGCTCGTCGGGGTGGCGCACCGGGTCGAGACCAGCATGAGCCGCAGGGCCACGGAGCTGTCGGGCACCGATATGGCCGAACGCTTCGTCACCGCCGTGTTCGCCGAGATCGCCGAGGACGAGAAGATCGTCCGCATCGTCAACTGCGGTCACCCGCCGCCCCTGCTCATCGGCCCCGGCGGGGTCACCGAGCTGGAACCCGCCGATCCGGCACCGCCCATCAATCTCGGAGTGCTGGTCGGGGACCACTACGACGCGGAGGTGCGACCCTTCCGCCCCGGTGAACAGTTGTTGCTGTACACCGACGGAGTGACCGAGACACGCGACCGCGACGGGAACTTCTACCCCCTGATCGAGCGCATCCGCGCCTGGGGGAATCTCCCGCCCCGCGATCTCCTCGACCACCTCCACCAGGACCTTCTGGCCTTCAGCCGCGCAGAGCTCCAGGACGACACCGCCGCCCTGGCCGCCTACCGCCTCCCCGACCCGCTCCCGGGCGAGGACGAGGACGAGGATCAGGACAAGCGGATGCGGAGACGAAGCGAACGCCGGTGATCCGGCCGGCGCCGATGCCGGAACCCTTGGTGGTGCCGGCCGGTGGCACCGGCACGCCGCCCGGGAATCGGCCCGGTGGATCGGGCGTCCGACCGGCCGCCCTGGGTACCCGAGCACAGCACCTACTTCAGGCACGACTTTCACGCATTCCGGTTCGGCCGGAGCCTCGAGGCGCGCCGCGTCACCGCGATGCGATGGCGTATTCCACCCTCCGCACACCTCGGCCGGCCGGCCCGCACCGGGCTCCGAGGAAGGGGGCAGCGTCGTGCGTTTCCACAACCGCCGGCAGGCTGGCCGTGAGCTGGCCGAACGGCTTCCAGCACGCACCGGAGGAGGCGACCTCGCCCATGCCGTCGTGCTCGCCCTCCCGCGCGGCGGCGTTCCGATCGGAGTGGAGGTGGCCCGGTCCCTGAAGGTTCCCCTGGACGTGCTGGTCGTCCGCACCATCGGCGTGCCCGGCGCACCGGACGTCCTCATCGGGGCGATCGCCGACGACGAGCCCCCGTTGTTCGACTCCGTGGGACTGGCGGCCATGCATCTGGACGAGCACAAGCTCGGCTCGGAGATCGCCGGGGAACGGGCCGCGCTGTACCGGAGCGAAGGCTTCTACCGGGCGGGGCGCTCCGCTCCCCGTGTCACCGGGCGCACGGTCGTGCTCGTGGACGACGGAACCGCCGCCGGGATCACCGCCCGCGCCGCTCTGCGCCACCTGCGCCGTCAGGGACCGGCGTACCTCATCCTGGCCGTGCCCGTCTGCAGCGTCGACACCGCCCGCGCCCTGCGCGGCGAAGTCGACGCACTCGTCTGCCTCGACCAGCCGGCCCACCGTATGCCGATGGGCGAACATTATGCAGACTTCGAACAAATATCCGATCAAGAGGTACAGGAGGCCCTGCGGGAGCTCCATCCGGCCTGACGCGGCGGACCGCGCGTGCGCCGGTCCGCCGGGGGTATCCGACATAGTGGGATATAGGTCAGCCGCGGGGAGGTAAAAACATGATGATCTCCGAGTTGGTGATGGTCCCGACCGAGGAAGCGGTGCTGACGGGTGATCTCGTCGTACCGGGCAACGTGCCCGCGGTGATCCTGTTTGCACACGGCAGCGGCAGTTCCCGGTTGAGCGTGCGCAACCGGGCGGCGGCGGCCGAACTGCACAAGGCGGGTCTCGGCACACTGCTGCTGGACCTGCTGAGCGAGCGGGAGGAACGCGAGGACGCCGCCACCGCCCGGCACCGTTTCGACATTCCCATGCTCAGCCGGCGCCTGGTCGCCGCCCTCGAATGGCTGGCACAGGAGCCCAACACCAGGAATCTTCCGGCCGGCCTGTTCGGAGCCAGCACCGGAGCGGCTGCGGCACTCATGGCCGCGGCCGAGCGTCCCGAGCGCGTGTACGCGGTCGTGTCGCGGGGCGGACGGCCGGACCTGGCGGGCGACGCCCTCGACCGCGTGGCCGCACCGGTCCTCCTGGTCGTCGGCGGCGCCGACGAGGCGGTCCTCGGCCTCAACCGGGAGGCCGCCGAGAGGCTGTCGGCCCCGCACGAGATCCATGTCGTACCGGGTGCCACCCACCTCTTCCCGGAACCCGGCGCCCTGGAGGAAGTCGCCGAGGTGGCCGGCCAGTGGTTCCTGGAGCACCTGGAGAAGGCGCGCGGCCGCGGAGGCCGGCCGGCCTGAGACCGCCGCCTCCGGAGGCGGGCCGGGCCCCGGTGGGTGCGGCCCGTCGTACCGGAACGTCGATTCGCCCGTCCAGCGCGCCTGATCACCTCCGCATCACCTCCGCGCCACGGGGGCCGACACCCGGTCGGCGCAGCCGGGCACGACCTTCCACCCGCTCGGCAGGCCCGGGACCATCGGCGGCACGGAACGGTCCATCACACCAAGGCCCCTCCTCGGCGAATTCCAGGGGCCTTTCGTGGTCCGGCGCCCGCCGTCCGCGCACCGGAACTCGGCCCGCTCGCCCGCTCCGGCCAACGGCTGTGCGTCACGGGCCGGCTGATCCCCCCTCACCACGGGACCGCGGTCGACGTCGCCGCCACCCCGCTCCGGCCCGCATGTCCGCGCCTCCGTCCCCGGACCCGCCGGCAGGGTCACGTCCGGTGCGCAAACCCCGCGCCCTGCACCGAAACCGCCGAAGAATAGCTCCGGCTCGGCAGACCGGCGACCTCAGGCAACAACGGCCGACTCGATGAATAAATCACCCAAATAGGGGAATTCGTTGCCTAAGGGAAATATTCTCCTCATGGAGAGGAGCCGACTGCGATGTCGTACGCGCGGCAGCCCAGTGGAATGGGCACGCATCCCGAACTTGCGGAGATGCGGGAACGGCTCGAACGCACAGCCTCGAGCGGCTCGGCGATCGCCATCGAAGGACTCATCCTCATGGCTGGTGCCTATGCCGCGATCTCACCCTGGGTCGTGCACTTCTCGAATTCCGAGCGCAATCTCACCGTCAACAACCTGATCATCGGCATAGCGATCGCCATGATCGGGCTGGGGCTCACGCTGGCACCGGAACGGATGTTCCGCCTGGCGTGGGTGGTCGTGCCTCTCGGCGTGTGGCTTCTGATCTCCCCCTGGGTGGTCACGGCGGCACACGGCGCGGGGAAGGGCATCATCTGGAACAACTGCGTAGTGGGTGCGGTCACGGCCCTGCTGGGCCTCGCCGCAATGGGCCTGACCGTCGGCATGAACCGCCGTCGCCACCACACCCCCACCACCACGTAGCGGCGAACAGCGTGCCGCACCCGGGTGACCCGGGTGGGTCCACGGGTACGGCACGCATTCGTCGGCCACCGGGCAGGCATCGAGCGGCGCCACGCAGGCGCCGGAAGCTCACCCGACGACCACGTCCAGGAACTCTTCCAGCCGCGTCGAGACGTCGCCCCGGAAGAGCGAACGACCTTGTGCCACTTGGCGCTCCCGGTCCGGCCCCTCGGGCGTGAGCCGGCCGAGCGAGGCGAGCAGACCGGCCTCGTCGGCGGCGAGGTCCGCGACACCGAGCGCGGTCATCCGGCGCACCCCTTCCGCCCCATGGCCCGGCAACGGCCGGTAGCCCACCACGGGAAGGCCCGCAGCCAGGGCCTGCACTGCCGTCTGACCGGCCGCGTTGTCGACGAGTGCGTCGGACGCGTGCATCAGGCCGGTCATGTCGGCGACCCAGCCCAGCGCCAGAACGCCGGGAACCGCCGTCAGGCCGGTCCGGAGCCGTTCGTTCCGGCCGCACAGGACGACCGGGAGAAAGCCGTGCCCGGCCAGCAGCCGGGCGGTCGCGGGAAGGCGCGTGCCGGTTCCCCAGGCGCCTGCGGAGATCAGTACCGGCGGGCGTCCGGGCGCATACCGGTCGAAGCGCCGGGTCCAGCGGGCCGTCGTGCGCCCCGGCATGAAGAATTCCGGCGCCACCATCGGTCCGATGGCCTCGGCGGGCTTGGCGATGTCCTGGCGCACCTCTGCGGCGGCCTCGTCCGTGAGGCAGAGGTAGCGGTCGTTGCCGGGATGGAGCCACTGCCGGTGCACGGCGAAATCGATCAGGAAGACCACGCTCGGCACCCGAAGCCGTCCCCGGGACCGGAGGTGCCCGGTCAGCTGGGCGCCGAGGTGGAAGACGGGCACCACCACGTCCGCCCGGGTGCGTGCCGCGAGTTCCGCCAGCCGGGCTCCGGCGAGGCGGGCCAACGGGACGCCGCTGGGGCGGCACCCGCTCCCCCGGCGCAGCAGCAGCCGGAACACCGCGCCGTACGCCCAGGGGAAGTGCCGTACCGACGACTGGTAACCCACCCGTAGGCCGGCGCCCAGGCCGTACGGCAGCAGGCCGAGCACATCCACGATGTGCGCTTCGTGACCACGGTCCCGGGCACGACGCGCCAGTTCCCGGGCGACCGTGTCGTGTCCCGCCCCCATGCTCGCGCTGACGATCAGGACGCGCCGCGACTCGTGTTGTGACCACGCGCCGGGGTGCACGGCTTCAGCCATGACCAACGGACGCTCGCGTCGCCTGTCGTCGCAACGCAGGGGAAAATGCACACATTGGTAGCCAATGTCCCCTGCCACGCTGTCGCAAACCATCCACCCGCTCCAGCGTTCCGGAGCATTCCAGGCGTGATCACCGCAGTACGTCCGCTTCTTCCCCCGAACCGGGGAGCAGCCACCTTCCGCCCGTCACTTCGGTGTTCGTCGTCGCAGCTGAGGTCAGCCGCCATGTCACATGCTCCCTCCCGTGTCCGATCCGGCCCCGCTCTGCCCGCGGGACATACGCCTGCCTGCAAGCCCCGAGGTGTTCCGGCGCTTCAGCAGGGCACCGCGCTCGTGACCGGCGCCTCCTCCGGCATCGGTGCCGCCGTCGTCCATCGGCTGGCCGCCGAGGGCGGGTGGCGTCTGGTGCTGAACGGCCGCGACCCGGCCCGGCTCACCCGTGTGGCCGCAGAGGCGTCGGCCATCGCCTTTCCCACCGATCACACCCAGCCGGGCGCACATCGGAAACTGGCCGAGTTCGCCCTCGACCGCCTCGGCCGGGTCGATGTGCTGGTGGCCTGCGCCGGCATCGGCTGGGCGGGCGACTTCCGCACCATGCCGACGTCCGCCATCGACGAGCTGATCGACGTCGACCTGCTCGCCACGATGCATCTGATACGGCATCTGGTCCCCCATATGGTCGAGGCCGGCTCAGGGCGCATGGTCATCATCGGTTCCTTCGCCGGAACCGTCGGGGTGCGCAGCGAGGCCGTCTACTCCGCGGCCAAGGCGGCGCTCGGCGCGTTCGCCGACGCCCTGCGCTACGAACTGCGGGGCACGGGTGTGGGGGTGAGCCATGTGGTGCCCGGCGTGGTGGACACCCCGTTCTTCGACCGCCGCGGTGTGCCCTACCTGCGGTCCCGGCCCAAGCCGGTGCCGCCCGAGCGCGTGGCTGACGCGGTCTGGCGCGCCGTCTCCCGGGGCCGGGACGAGATCTTCGTACCCGGCTGGCTGGGCCTTCCCGCCCGGGTGCGCGGTGTCGCCCCCTCCGTCTACCGGCGGCTGGCCTCACGGTTCGGATGAGTGCAGGTGAGCTATCTGACCGTGGTGCTCGCCCTGCTGGCGGCGCTCTCCAACGCCTCGGCCTCCGTCCTGCAGCGCAGGGCGGCGACGGAGGAACCGGAGGGCGGCAGGGGGGTCCGCCAGGCGGTGCGATGGCTGGCGCGGGTGCTGCGCCGTCCGCACTGGCTTGCGGGTGCCGCTCTGCTCGCCCTCTCCACCGTTCTGCAGGCGTTCGCGCTGGCAGTGGGCAGCCTGTCCGTGGTCCAGCCCCTGCTGGCCAGCGAACTGCTGTTCACGCTGGCCGTCGGCAGCCTGGTCTTCCGGCGTCGCCCGAACGGTCGCACATGGCTGGCGTTCGCGGCCCTCGCGATCGGTCTTGCCGTCTTCCTGGGCGCCGCACAGCCCTCGGCGGGCCGGTCCACGGCTCCCGCGGAGCGCTGGCTGGTGGCGGGAGGGGCGGTCCTGGGCCTCGCCGCACTGCTCGTCGTCGCGGCCCGGCCCGTCAAGGGTGCTCCGCGCGCGGGGCTGCTCGGGCTGTCGTCCGCCGTGTCCTTCGCCGCAACCGCTGCCCTCCTCAAGGAGGTCATGGGACGGCTCGCCCAGGATCCTGGCACCGTCCTGGCCCAGTGGCCGCCGTACGCCACCGTCGGCACCGGGGCGGTGGCCTTCCTCCTGCTGCAGAGCGCGCTGCGCGCCGGCACCCTGACGGCGTCCCAGCCCGCTCTCACGCTGGGTGACGCGCTGACGAGCGTGGCACTGGGGTGGGCGCTGTTCGACGAGCAGATCGCCCTCGGGGTACGTGTCCTTCCCGAGGTGATCGGCATCGCGCTCATCGGGGCCGGAAGCATCGGGCTGGCGAGCGCTCCGTCGGTCAGCGGCGCGTGGGACACGGCCCCCGGGGGACGCGACGGAACCGATCCCGGCACCCAGAAGCCGGCCCCGCAGAGGTCGTGACGCGACGGTCCGCGGCCCGCGGCGGCCGGGAGGAGGATGCGGCAGATGCCCGTTCAACCAGCCCACGTCGCCCCGCGGCGAGCCGCGATCGCGCTGGTGCCGCTCGCCGCGGTGACGGCCGCACACATCGGCCCGGCCGTCACCTGGCTGCCCGGGCTGCGGCGCCGCCTCCTCCCCCGGCTCGCCGGCACGGGCCGTGCCGACCATGTCGCCCTCACCTTCGACGACGGCCCCGATCCGGCGTCCACTCCGCGCTTCCTCGACGCGCTGGAGGGGCTCGGTGTGCGGGCGACGTTCTTCGTCCTGGGCGAGAGCGTCGTCCGTCACCCGGCGCTGACCCGCGAAACCGTCGAACGGGGGCATGAACTCGCCGTTCACGGTTGGGCCCACGACCGGCCCTGGCTGCCCTGCCCCGCACGTGACGCCGCCGAACTGACCCGTACGGTACGGGCCTTGACCGACATCGCGGGCAGCCGGCCCCGGTGGTACCGGCCGCCGTACGGGATCCTCACCTCCGGCCGTTGGGCCGCCGCCCGCAGGAGCGGGCTGACGACGGTGCTGTGGTCCGCCTGGGGCAGGGACTGGACCGCCGACGCGACGGCGGCGTCCGTACGCGCGACGATCGAGTCCGAACTGCGTGGAGGGGGCACGCTCCTGCTGCACGACTCCGACCGCGCCTCGGCGGCCGGGTGCTGGCACGCCGCGCTCGGAGCGCTGCCCGGAATCGTCGCCACCTGCAGGGGGGCTGGTCTGTCGGTGGGCCCGCTCGCCGAGCACGGTGTGGGCGCCTGACGGCGCATCGGGACCCGCCGTGCGGGGTCGAGGACATCGAGGCCGGGTACGCCCCCCGCTCGTGGACGCCCGCGTCGAGCGGAGCTGCGACCCTCCGCCTTGTCGTTCCAGGAATCCGCGGAGTGACAGCGCCGGACGGTACCGCTACCGTTCCGGCCGATGCCGGCGGCGACTCGACCGCCGCCCGGCCTTCGCCGCCGATTCGCATGGCGGTCCGCCCGGCCGACCTGCCATATTCACCCGGTGGGCCGCTGCCCATCACTCGGCAGGACACGGGTGTCGGAAATGGGGGACCGTGAGCAGGAGGCGCTACGTCGCCAGGGGCGTTCCCGGTGGTTACCGGATCTGGGACAACCGGGGCGTCGATGGTGGGGCGACCTGTACGAGCTGTGCCCCGACGATCTCCTCAGCGAGCTCAACGGGCGGGCGGACCTGTCCCGGATCACCGCGTTGATGAAGCACTACAGGGCGCACAGGCGATAGGGGCGAGGGTGCCCGCCCGCACGTGCCTGCCCCTGCGGCGGTCGTGCGGCCGCGCCGGAGGGTCCGGCGGCACTCACCGTCCGGGTGCCCCCACACGCAGGCCGTCCATGACGAAGTCCAGCAGCCGGGCGACCCGCGGCTGCCAGTCCCCGCGGGGATCGATCTGCCAGAGACCGGCGATGGCGAGCAGGAGGTCGTCCGAGGTCACCCCCGGGCGGATGGTGCCCGCCTCCTCGCCGGCACGAAGGAGGAGTTCGGCGGCGTCCGTCACCGCGGCGTAGCCCGGCTTCGCCGGCTGGTCGGGGCCGCTGGTGGCCTGACGGATCGCGTCCGCCAGACCGGCCTTGGCCATGGCGAACCGCGCGAAGCGGTCCATCCACTCACGCAGGGCCCGGTCCGGTTCCCGGGCCTCCAGGAGCTCGGCCGCGCTGTCGACGAGCTGCTGCATCTCGAAGCGGTAGATCTCGAGCACGAGCGCCTCACGACTGGGGAAGTTGCGGTAGAACGTGCCCTGGCCGACCCCGGCCTTCTTGGCGATCACGCTCAGTGGGGTGTCCGCGGCACGCGTCAGCTCGGCCAGCGCCACTTCGAGGATCCGCCGCCGGTTGCGTTCCGCATCCGAGCGCAGAGGGGACGTGCCCTTCTTCCGCTCCACTCGTCCTCCTCGCGGGGCCGTGGCCGGAACCCCACCTTGCTAACCGGACAGCTGTCCGGTACGTTTCCGCGTATCGGACAGCTGTCCGCTTACGACCACCATAGCGGCCGAGGCGGTTTCCCGGCGGCCCCCGCCGCCGTCGCCTGCGCGGATGCCGCGTGTGCTCGCCGTCAACCCGCTCAGTACAGCGCCATCTCCTTGTCTCCGACTCGTTTGCATACCGGACCGTCCCCTCGGGCGTTCTTCCGGATCCGCGAAAGAAGGCTGATCATGGCCCCATCGACGTCCAGCGCCATCACCTTGAACATCAACGGCGAGAAGTTCACGCTGACCGTCGACCACCGCACCACACTGCTCGACGCCCTGCGTGAACGCCTCGATCTGACCGGCACCAAAAAGGGCTGCGACCAGGGGCAGTGCGGTGCCTGCACCGTCCTGCTGGACGGGCGGCGGGCCGTGTCCTGCCTGCAACTCGCGGTGGCGGCGGAAGGACGGGAGATCACCACCATCGAAGGCGTGGCCGAGGGCGAGCGGCTGCATCCCGTACAGCAGGCGTTCCTCGAGCTCGACGGCTTCCAATGCGGCTACTGCACACCGGGACAGATCTGTTCGGCCGTCGCGGTGATCCAGGAGCACGCGGCGGGCTGGCCGAGCGCCGTCACGGACGACGTCCGGCCCGAAGCGGGACCACCACCGTTGACCGACGACGAGATCCGGGAACGGATGAGCGGCAATCTGTGCCGGTGCGGCGCCTATGTGTCGATCGTCCAGGCGGTCGCCCGGGCGGCCGCGTCCGAAGAGCAGCCCAAGGGGGCGGCGGCATGAGGGAGTTCGGCTACCGAAGGGTGTCCGACGTGGCCACGGCGGTGGCTCTGCTCGACGCCGAGCCCCACGCACGGTTCCTCGGCGGCGGCACCAACCTCGTCGATCTGATGAAGACCGGGGTCGAACGGCCGGCCCTGCTGGTCGACGTCCGCGAGCTCCCCCTCGACCGCATCGAGTCGACCTCGGGCGGCGGGCTGCGCATCGGTGCGACCGTCACCAACAGCGACCTGGCCGCCCATCCCGAAGTCCGCCGTCGTTACCCGGCGTTGACGCAGGCAGTGCTGGCCGGCGCCTCGGGGCAGCTGCGCAACATGGCCACGGTCGGCGGCAACCTCCTCCAGCGCACCCGCTGCGGCTACTTCGCCGATGTGACCAAGCCCTGCAACAAGCGTGTCCCGGGCAGCGGTTGCCCCGCCGTCGAGGGTGAGCACCACAACCACGCGATCCTGGGCGCGTCCGGCCACTGTGTGGCCGTCCACCCCTCGGACATGAGTGTGGCTCTGACGGCCTTCGACGCCGCCGTCACCTACGAAAGCGCCGACGGGCCGGGCGAGTTGCCGCTCGCGGAGTTCTATCTGCCCGTGGGCGACACACCGCACCTGGAGACGGCCCTGCCACCCGGAGCACTGATCACCGGCGTCACCCTGCCGGCCGCCCCGGTCGCCGCCCGCTCGCGGTACCGGAAGGTACGCGAACGCGCCTCGTACGCCTTCGCCATCGGCTCGATCGCCGCCGCCCTCGACGTCCGGGACGGCGTCGTACAGGATGCGCGCCTGGCCTTCGGGGCGGTCGCGTCCCGGCCGTGGCGGGCCCGGGCGGCCGAAGAGGTACTGGTCGGGGCCCCCGCCGACGCCGCGACCTTCGCCGCGGCGGCGGACGCCGAACTGGCGGCGGCGAAGCCGCTGCCCCGCAACGGATACAAGGTGACCCTCATGCACAACCTCGTGGTGTCCGAGCTGACCGCACTCGCCGAAGGGGCGGCCCGATGACCACCGCAACGACCAGGGCCACGACGGCGCAGGGGGCCGTCGGTACCGCCCACACGCGCGTGGAGGGGCGCGACAAGGTCACCGGAGCGGCCCGCTACGCGGGTGACATCCCCTTCGCCGAACTCGCCCACGGCTGGCTGGTGCTCTCCTCCGTCGCCCGTGGCCGCGTCCGCTCCCTGGAGACCGCGCCCGTGCTCGCGATGCCGGGCGTTCTCGCGGTCCTGCACCACGAGAACGCACCCCGCGTCGACAGCGACCACATCGGTCTGCTCGGTGTCCCCCCGGAGCCGACCTCCGTCGTCTTCCAGCACGACCGGGTGCCGCACATGGGCTGGCCGGTGGCGCTGGTCGTCGCCGAGACCTCCGAACAGGCAAGGGAGGCCGCCGAGGCGCTTGTCGTGCACTACGAGTCGGAGCCGCACGACGTCGCGTTCTCCGGCGGCCACCCGGACGTCTACGCCCTGGACGGCCATATGCCGGCGGTGACGAAGAAGGGTGACCTCGAGGCCGAACTCGCCGCGTCCGCCGTCGTCGTGGACGAGGAGTACACCACCCCGGAGGAACACCACAGCCCGATGGAGCCCCATGCGGCGGCGGCCCGGTGGGACGGCGGCCGGCTCGAGGTCGTCGACTCCAATCAGGGCAGCACCTGGGTCGCGGACGGACTCGCGAAGCTGTTCTCGCTCGACCCGGAGTCGGTGCGGGTGCGGTCCGAACACGTCGGCGGCGGCTTCGGGAGCAAGGGCGTGCGCGCCCACCAGGTGGCCGCCGTCATGGCCGCGACCGTCCTCCAGCGCCCGGTGCGCGTCGTCCTGACCCGCCGCCAGATGTTCGCCCTGGCGGGCTACCGGAGCCCCACGGCACAGCGGATCAGGCTCGGCGCTGACGCCGACGGACGGCTGCGCGCCCTGGACCACAGTTCGGTGAACCTCACCTCCACGGTCCACGAGTTCGTCGAGCCGAGCGCCGGCGTCGCCCGGGTGATGTACGACGCCGACGCCCACCACACGGCCAACCGGGTGGTCCGGCTCGATGTGCCGACACCGACGTGGATGCGCGCGCCGGGCGAGGCACCGGGGTCGTTCGCACTGGAGGCGGCGCTCGACGAACTCGCCGAGAAGTGCGGGATCGACCCGATCGAGCTGCGCGCCCGCAACGAGCCCGAACGGGGTCCGGTGTCCGGCCGGGCGTTCAGCAGCCGCAATCTCCTTGCCTGCTTCCGCGCGGGTGCCCGCAGGTTCGGCTGGGCGGACCGGGATCCGCGTCCCGGTCTGCGCCGTGAGGGGCGCTGGCTGCTGGGCACCGGCACCGCAGCCGCCTCGTTCCCTGCGGGGGCCGGACCGTCCACGGCGGTCGTGACGGCCGAGGCGGACGGGACCTTCACGGTGCGGATCGCCGCGGCGGACCTCGGCACCGGGGCACGGACGGCGCTCACCCTCGTGGCCGCCGACGCGCTGGAGGTGGCGACGGACCGCGTCCGGGTGCGGATCGGGGACAGCGACTTCGGACCGGCAATGATCGCCGGAGGCTCGATGGGCACCCGCTCCTGGGCCTGGGCCATCACCGCCGCGGCCGGTGAACTGCGGGAAAGGCTGTCCCTTGGCAGCACGGTCCCTCCGGAGGGGATCACCGTGCGTTCGGACACCACGGCCGCCATCGGCGCCCTGGCCCAGAAGGAACGGCACTCCTTCGGAGCCCAGTTCGCCGAGGTCGCCGTGGACGTCGCCACCGGCGAGGTGCGCGTACGGCGCATGCTCGGCGTCTTCGCGGCGGGCCGCATCGTCAACCCCCTCACCGCACGGAGCCAGTTCGTCGGCGGAATGATCTGGGGCATCTCCATGGCCCTGCACGAGGAGGCGGTCAGGGACCGGGCGTCGGGCGGCCACGTCGGCGCCGACCTCGCGGGCTATCACGTCGCCACGCACGCCGACGTACAGCGGATCGAGGCGGACTGGATCGACGACCCGGACCCGGACGATCCGGTCGGGATCAAGGGCATCGGCGAGATCGGCATCGTGGGAGCGGCGGCCGCGATCGCGAACGCGGTGTGGCACGCGACCGGCGTGCGGCACCGCAGTCTGCCCATCCGGCCCGACCGCGTCCTGCCCGCCGGGACGGGAGCACTGCGTGCTTGACATCGCCGCGACGTTGCACGACTGGATCGAGGAGGGCCGGGACTTCGCCGTCGCCACCGTCGTGTCCGTGGGCGGCAGCGCACCGCGGGGCCCCGGGGCCGCCCTCGCCGTCGACGGCGAGGGAACGGCCGTCGGCTCGGTCTCCGGCGGCTGCGTGGAAGGCGCGGTGTACGACCTGTGCGTGCAGGCGCTGCGGGACGGCGAAACCGTCCTGGAGCGTTTCGGCTACAGCGACGAGGACGCCTTCGCGGTGGGGCTGACCTGCGGCGGGGTCATCGACGTCGTGGTCACTCCGGTCGGCGCCGGGGCGCCGGTCCGGGCGGTGTTCCGCTCGGCGCTCTCGGCGGCCGCCCGCGACGACCCCGCGGCTCTCGCACGCGTCGTGCGAGGCCCGGCCGAACTGCTCGGCAGGGCCCTGCTGGTGCCGTCCCACGGTGCGTACGAGGGCGGTCTCGGGGGCCACACGGAGCTCGACCGCACGGCAGCCGGCGAGGCCCGGGCCATGCTGGACGCCGGCCGCACCGGCCTGGTCCGGGTCTCCGAGGACGGATCGCACTGCCCCGGAGGCGTGACACTGCTCGTGGAGTCCAGCCTCCCGGCACCCCGCATGATCGTGTTCGGGGCGGTCGACTTCGCCGCGGCGCTGGTACGGGCGGGCAAGTTCCTCGGTTACCACGTGACGGTGTGCGACGCCCGCCCCGTCTTCGCCACGCGCGTCCGCTTTCCCGAGGCCGACGAGATCGTGGTCGACTGGCCGCACCGCTATCTGCGGCGGACCGCGACCGACGCCCGCACGGTCCTGTGCGTCCTCACCCACGACGCCAAGTTCGACATCCCGTTGCTGACGGACGCGCTGCGTCTGCCGGTCGCCTTCGTCGGGGCGATGGGCTCCCGCCGCACCCACGAGGAACGCAACCGGCGGCTTCGCGAAGCGGGTGTCGGCGACCGGGAGTTGGCCCGGCTCAGGTCGCCCGTCGGCCTCGACCTGGGCGCCCGTACACCGGAGGAGACCGCCGTGTCGATCGCGGCGGAGATCGTCGCGGCCCTGCGGGGCGGCACGGGCGTGCCGCTGACGGACTCGACGGCACCGATTCACCGCGACGTGGAGGAGCGCGACGGATCCGCGGCCGCCTGAAGAGGGACGGGACCGCGGCGAAGGCCCGGGCCAGGAATCGGTCCCTTGTGCTCGCCGGTCTCACCCTTCGGTCGAGGTTCGGCTCCCGTCCCTCGACGTACGATCGAGTGACACCGGCGGGCCCCGCGCGCAGCGGTCGTAGCCGCCGTCCCCCGCGCGCCGACGTGCCGCCCGCCATGTCCCTGACCCCACGCGCACCTCGGCCGTACGGGGGATCCGTCGCCCGACAGCCGAGGCGTACGCGTCCGGGCTCACCCGGCTCGACTAGTTTTCCGGGGAGCCGACCGGACAGCTCGGAGTGTGGTGATGGACCGCTATCCGCCGATCGCCGACCATGGACTGGTGGGCGACCTGCAGACGGTCGCACTGGTGTCCGCCAAAGGCGTGCTCGACTGGTTCGCCGCTCCCCGCTTCGACTCCCCCAGCATCTTCGCCGCGCTGCTGGACCACGACCGCGGCGGTCACTGCCGGCTGGCGCCGGAGGCCGAGGGCGTGACCTACCGCCAGCTCTACTACCCGGACACCGCCGTTCTCGTCACCCGGTTCATGTCCCCCGACGGCGTCGGCGAGTTGATGGACTGGATGCCCCCGAGCACCGCACGCCGTCCCACCGACCGCCACACTCTGATGCGCGTGGTCCGCGCCGTGCGGGGCACGGTCCGCTTCACCCTCGACTGCCGGCCGCGTTTCGACTACGGTCGCGCCGCGCACGACCTTCGGCTCGACGCGGCGGGCGCGGCGTTCCGCACCCCCGGGATCGCGCTGCACCTGCAGGCGACCTTTCCGCTCGAGCGCACGGGTGACGACGTGCGCGGCACGGTGACGCTCGACGCCGGACAGGCCGCGGGAGCGGTCCTCACCGTGTGTGCGGCGGACGGCGACGCGCCGCCGGTACCGACCGAGGAACAGCTCACCGACGACCTGTGGTCCGCCGTCAACTTCTGGCAGGACTGGGTGAGCACGGCGAACTACAACGGCCGGTGGCCCCATATGGTGCGGCGCTCGGCGATCACGCTCAAGCTGCTCACCTACGCCCCCACCGGTGCCCCGGTCGCGGCCGCCACCATGGGCCTGCCCGAGCAGGTGGGCGGGGAGCGCAACTGGGACTACCGCTTCACCTGGGTCCGCGACGCGTCGTTGTCCGTACGCGCCCTCCTCGACCTCGGTTTCGCCGAGGAGGCGGTGGCCTTCACCCAGTGGCTCAGCGACCGGCTGCGCGAGCGTATCGATCTGCCGGGCGAACGGCGGCAGATCATGTACCGGGTGGACGGCGATCCGCAGTTGGGCGAGGAGGTTCTCCAGCACCTCGAGGGTTACCGCGGCTCGTATCCGGTCCGGGCCGGCAACGCCGCGATGGACCAGCTCCAGCTCGACATCTACGGCGAGGCCCTCTACGCCCTGTCCGAGGCACGCGAGCTCGGCCGCGTCCAGGCCGGCTACCACGCCTGGCAGGGAACGGCCGATGTGCTCGACTGGCTCGCGGACCAGTGGGACCGGCCCGACGAGGGCATCTGGGAGACGCGCGGCGGCCGCAGGGACTTCACCTTCAGCAGGGTGATGAGCTGGGTGGCCTTCGACCGCGGTATCAAACTCGCCGAGCACTTCAGCCGGCCCGCCGACATCGAGCGCTGGCGGTACACCCGTGACGCGATCC
The DNA here is from genome assembly GCF_051553595.1 of Streptomyces sp. HUAS TT11. Taxonomy (NCBI): domain Bacteria; kingdom Bacillati; phylum Actinomycetota; class Actinomycetes; order Kitasatosporales; family Streptomycetaceae; genus Streptomyces; species Streptomyces sp. HUAS TT11. The sequence continues at coordinate 8,493,850 of NZ_CP196184.1, read as the reverse complement.
TGAAGCAGATCATGGTCCGGGGCTGGAACGGCTCCCAACGGGCCCTCGTGCAGCACTACGACAGCGATGTACTGGACGCCTCGCTGCTGCTCGTCCCCCGTGTCGGTCTGCTGGCCGCGAAGGACCCGGCATGGCTGTCCACCCTGGACGCGATCGACCGCAGACTCGTCTCGGACAGCCTCGTCTACCGCTACGACCCGGCGGCCTCACCCGACGGACTGCCCGGTTCCGAGGGGACGTTCAGCCTCTGCACCTTCCTCTACGTGGACGCGCTCGCCCGCGCGGGGCGCCTGCGGCAGGCACGCTACGCCTTCGAGAAGATGCTCACGTACGCCAACCATGTCGGTCTGTTCGCCGAGGAGATCGGTCCCTCCGGCGAGCAACTGGGCAACTTCCCCCAGGCGTTCACCCATCTGTCGCTCATCATGGCGGCCTGCACCCTGGACAGCGCCCTCGACGCCAAGAGGAGCGGCTGAATGACCGCCGGACGGAGCGCCCGGCCCCCTGCCGCGGCCGGGTGCCGGGCGCTCCACCGGGACGGGCCTCGGGCCGTCCCCGTCCGGCTTCGACCGCATGAGCCACGAAGGCACTTCGGCACGGCTTCGGCACAGAAGGGTCAGCGATGACAGCACGGCAGACGGACGCGCTGGTGATCTTCGGCGCCACCGGCGACCTGGCCAAACTCGAGACGTTCCCGGCGCTCGTGGGCCTCGTCGAACGCGGCGTCCTCGACGTCCCCGTGGTGGGCGTGGCGAAGGCCGGCTGGGGGCTCGAGCAGTTCCGCTCCTACGCCGAGGCCTCACTCGCCCTCAACCACATCGATCCCGGGTCGCCCGCGGCCGTCAAGCTGCTCGGGCTGCTGCGCTACGTCGACGGCGACCTCGACGACGACGCCACGTACGCGGCGCTGTCCGAGGCCATGGGCAGTGGCGGACGCGCCCTGTTCTATCTGGAGGTGCCGCCCTCCCTCTTCGGCCGGATCGCCCGGGGCATCGCCGCCGCGGGACGGGCGAAGGGCGCCCGCGTCATGGTCGAGAAACCCTTCGGCCACGACCTGAGCAGCGCGCGCACGCTCAACACGACGATGCAGGAGTACTTCCCCGAGGACGCGATCTACCGTGTCGACCACTGGCTCGGCCTCGACCCGGTGGAGAACGTCCTCTTCGCACGTTTCGCCAACTCGGTGTGGGAGCCCCTGCTCAACCGTACGCACGTGGAGAGCATCCAGATCACCATGGCCGAGGCCTTCGACGTCTCCGACCGGGGCCGCTTCTACGACCGCACCGGCGCCATCCGGGACGTGCTGCAGAACCACATGGTGCAGGTGCTGGCGACCGTCATGGCCGACCCGCCCTCCGGGCCGGGGCTGCGCTCCTGGCAGGACGCCAAGGCCCAGGTCGTCTCCTCGCTGCGGCCGCTCACCCCGGAGACCGTCATTCGCGGGCAGTACGAGGGGTATCTGGACGTGGACGGAGTGGACCCGGGCTCGACGGTCGAGACCTTCGCCGCGGTCCGGCTCGCCGCCGACTCCTGGCGCTGGGCGGACGTCCCGATCCTCATCCGCGCGGGGAAGTGCCTCCCCGTGACCGCCACCGACGTCTGCATCCGTTTCCGCCGTCCTCCGCACGACGTCTTCGGGCTGCGTCCCGCGCCCGCCACCAACATGCTCCGCTTCCGCGTCTGGCCCGAGACCCAGGTGTCCCTCACCCTCGCCGGGAAGAAGCCGGGCGAGGGCTGGCAGGCCCAGCAGGAGGAGCTGGCGTTCAGCCGGCTTCCTGGCTCGGACATGCGGCCGTACGACCGGCTCATCGGCGCCGCGCTCTCCGGCGACCGCTGGCTGTTCGCCCGGCAGGACACCGTGGAGGCCGCATGGCGCCTCGTCGATCCCGTCCTCGGTGACGTCGTACCGGTGCACCCCTACCCCCGGAACACCTGGGGCCCGAAGGAGACCGACGCCCTGCTTCCGGTGGGCCACAGCTGGCTCGCCCCGGCCGGCTGAACGGCGCCGCGAGGCTGCAGCGCCGTTTCCTCGGCCGGCTCCCGCCGCTTCACAGCGAGTTCGGCGGCGGGGGCGGTGTCCCCGGGCGGCTACCCCTCGGCGGACGCCGACGCGTCGGCACCCCCGTTCTGCGCCTTGTCCTTCGCCGCCTGGAGCGCCTTCAGGTAGTCCTCGGGGGACAGCGTCTTGCACTCCGGCGAGCCGCTGTCCGCGGTGTCGTTCTTCTTGGCGACAAGGGCGTTCGTGCAGGCGGCTATCTGCTGCGCGCTGGCGGCTCGGTCGGCGGTGGAGGACGGATCGGCGGACCCGTCACTGCCGGAGCTCGTCTGGGAGCAACCCGTCAACACGAGCGCGGCGACGGCCAATGCGGCGGCGGTGTAGCGCATGTTCTTCCTCAGGTTTCGGGCAGGTGGAACTCACGCGGCACTATGCCTGTTCGGAGCCTTCGGCATATGCCTGAGTGACCTCTTGGTCACGCGTGGTGCAGCTGCCGGACTTTTGCATTCCAGGCGCGCCACGTCAACCACTCCTTCACAATTACCAGGCGACATTTCGATATCACTGTCCGTGCGGGCCGTCGGGCCCCGCTGACCGGCTCGGACGCAGACCGGGGGGCCGCGGATGCGGGCCCGCCTCCGACGGGTGAATCTGGGGGTATGGCCGAGCGTCGCGTGATCGTTTCCCCACCGTCGGATACCGGCGGTCGGCGCATCCGGGCCGACGGCGAGATCCTGGGGATGGCGTACAGCCTGCACGAGCTGGCGGTGCTCCTTCAGCGTGCCGGGCTCGAGGGCTGGGACGAGGTCGATGTCGCCGAGTCCCCCGTGATCGAGTGGCATGGCGGTGGGCCCGAGGTGTGGCCCAGGAGCGGCTGAGAGAGCGGTGTGGGCGCGTGCGCAGACCTGGCCGCCCCCGGATGATCGGACGGGTTCCGGCATGGCTGCGTGCGCACGATCCGGAGCTGGCGGCGACCCGAAGGGCCGGACGGACCGCACTGGTGATGCCCGCCCTGTTCGCGCTGTGCGGCCAGGTGTTCGGCTCACCGACGATGGCGACCTTCGCGGCGTTCGGCTCGTTCGCGATGCTGCTCCTGGTGGAGTTCACGGGACCGATGGTGCAGCGGCTGCGGGCCCATCTGGGCCTCGCGGTGGTCTGGGGGCTGCTCATCTGCGTCGGCACGCTCGTGGCCCGCGAGACCTGGCTCGCGGTGACCGCCACGGTCGTGGTGGCGTTCTTGATCCTCTTCTCGGGTGTGGTCAGCTCCGTCCTCGCGGGCGCGTCGACGGCGCTGCTGCTGGCCTTCGTCCTCCCGGTCACCACACCCACGTCGCCGTCGCAGCTCCCCGAGCGACTCGCCGGAGCGGGATGCGCGGCCGCCGCCGCGCTGCTCGCGATCTCCCTGCTGTGGCCGCGTCCGGCGGCCGATCCGCTCAGCGCACCCGCCTCGCGGGTGTGCCGCGCGGTGGCGGCCCAACTGCGCGCCGACGCCGCCCGGCTGGCCCGTGGCCCGCACGCGCCGAGCGGCGGTGACTGCCACGCCGCCGCCGACGAGGCCGCCGCCGCGGCCGACGACCTGCGGCGCGCCTTCGACGGCACCCTCTACCGGCCCACCGGGCTGTCCGTCGGCTCCCGCGCCCTGGTCCGCCTGGTCGACGAACTCACCTGGCTGTGCAGCATCGTGGCCGACAGCGTGACCCCGCGCGAGGACCCGCCCTCCTGCGACCGAGCGGCCCGTTCCGTACGCCGGGCCGCCGCCGAGACCCTGGACCGGGCGGCCGACCTGCTCGACGCGCCGGGCGACCCGTCGGACGCCCTCCACGCCGCCCTGGCGGATCTGCGCTCGGCCATGAACGACATGGAGCGCAGCGCGACCACCCGACTGCCCACACACCGGCCCGCGCCCGGCACCGCGTCGGCGGTCAGCGCCTTCCTCGGCACCCTGGATCTGTCGTTCCGCGCTCAGGAACTGGGCTTCGCGACGCTCCAGATCGCCGAGAACGTCGAACTGTCCGCGGCCGCCGAACGGCGCAGCTGGCCGGAGCGTCTGCTCGGACACGAACCCGGCAGCCTGAGCGCACCGCTGGCAGCGGCGAGCGAACGGGCCGCCGCACATCTGCAGCGGCACTCGGTCTGGCTGCACAACAGTCTCCGGGGCGCGCTCGGCCTGGGCGCGGCGGTCGCCCTCGCGGACCTGGCGGGTGTAGCGCACTCGTTCTGGGTGCTTCTCGGCACCCTGTCGGTGCTGCGCTCTAACGCCCTCAACACGGGTCAGAAGGCGCTGCGTGCCCTGGGCGGTACGATCGCGGGTTCGGTGATCGGAGCCGGGCTGCTGCACATCTTCGGGCATCACGGCACGTCTTTGTGGTTCCTGCTGCCCCTGGCCGTCCTGGTCGCGGGCATCGCGCCCTGCGCCATCTCCTTCGCCGCCGGTCAGGCGGCCTTCACCATCACCCTCGTCATCCTGTTCAACATCGGCCACGACCCCAACTGGCACATCGCCCTGCTGCGACTTCAGGACATCGCCATCGGATGCGCCGTGAGCGTGGTGGTGGGCCTGCTCTTCTGGCCGCGTGGCGCCGCCGCCGCGGTCGACCGTGCCCTCGCCAGGGCGTACACGGACAGTGCCCGCTATCTCGCCGGGGCGGTCAAGTACGCCGTCGGCCGCTGCGGTTCCGGTCCGGTTCCGCCCGGCGCGCCGCTGGACGAGGGGCGTCGGGCGGCCGCAGCCGCCCGCAGACTCGACGACGCCTTCCGCAGCTACCTCGCCGAACGCGGCCCCAAGCCGGTGCCCCTGGCCGAGATGACCACCCTGGTCACCGGCATCGTCGGCCTGCGGCTGGCCGCCGACGCCGTGCTGGGCCTGTGGCAGCACGACGGCGAGGCGCACAGCGAGACGGACCGGGCCGACGCCCGCCTGGTCCTGACGACCATCGCGGGCCGTGTGTCCGGCTGGTACCGGGCCCTGGCCACGGGCCTCACGCGGCACACCCCCGTGCCCGATCCGCTGCCGCACAACGCGGCGGCCGAGGCGCGCCTGGTCGACTCGCTGCGGCAGGACCTCACCGACGACCGCGGGCAGGCCACCGCCACCGCAGTCCGCATCATCTGGACCGCCGACCATCTTGATGCCGCCCGCCGGCTCCAGCCGAGTCTGGCGGCCGCGGCGCGGCCGAGCGGACCGCAGGGCGCGACCGGGCCGGCACCTTCCCCTGCGGACTGACCACGGAGAAGGTGCCGGGCCACCGCCCGCTCCCGCACGCCGAACATGAGGGTCACCGCCACGAGTTGGGCTTCGACGGGCTGGCCCGGCCGGTCGACGGGACTGCGCCGAGGGCCCCTTCCCCTGCTCCATCACGGGCGACGATGAACGCGTGTGCGAACGGTATGGCACAGCGGTCGCACCACCGCCGGACAGCCCAGGGGCGGCGGGTCCTGAGCCCACGGGAACGGCCCGGACGATCCCGGGGCGATCGCCGCCGTCAGGGCGGTTCTCGTCGCGGCAGAAGCCGGCCACTGCGGGAATTCCCTTTTGCTCATGTTGAATTCAGGGTGGTGCCGATGCGTCGGAGCGCCCGCGCCGGGACCTCGTTCCCGGACTCGACACCCACCCCGCGGGGAGTCCGGCGTGTGCTGCCGCGGCGCCCGGTGCGTACCGTCCCGCGGCCTGCGAGTGCCCTCGCCCCGGCGTCGCGCGGCCCGGCCTGCGGCGCACCGGCGCCCGGCACAGGGCATGCTGGAAAGATGATCGTGCTCGCCGCGTTGTTCGCCGTGCTGGGGGCCGCCAGCAACGCGGTGGGGACCGCGTTCCAGCGCAAGGCGGCGTCCACGGTCGCCCGCGGCGGCGGTCTGCGGCTCCTGATCGCACTCGCCCACCGTCCGGCCTGGACGATCGGAGTCGCCGGGGTCGCCGGTGCGGCACTGTTCCAGGCGCTCGCCCTGGTGAACGGCCCGATGGCCCTGGTCCAGCCGCTCTTCGTCCTCGAGCTGCCCTTCGCCCTGCTCATCGGCGCGTCGCTCATGCGCCGCCGGCTGCCGCCCCCGGTCTGGTGGGCCATCACGGGGGTGGTCGCCGGCCTCGCGCTCGTCCTGGGCGCCGCCGCCCCTTCCGGTGTGGAGGACCAGGCTCCCATGGTCCGTTGGATCCCGGCGGTGGCGCTCTGCGTGGGGCTCATGACCGCGGCCGTCGCCCTCGCCCGCCCGGGTCGCCCGCCGCTGTTCCGTGCCGCCGTACTGGCCACGGCATCGGCCATCGGCAACGCCCTCACCGCGGCGTTGCTGAAGTCCGCCACCGGCACGTTCTCCGACCGGGGTCTCGGCGCCTTCCTGACGTCCTGGCAGACGTACGGGTTCGCGCTGACCGGTGTCTGCGCCGTCCTGCTGCTGGAGAACGCCCTTCAGGCGGGCTGGCTTGCCGCGTCGCAGCCGGCGCTCACCATCGGTGACGCCACGGTGAGCCTGCTGCTGGGCATCACCCTCTTCGGGGAGCGGATCCGGACGGGCTGGTGGGTGCTCCCGGAGGCGATCGGCGTCGGCTGCATCCTGTGGGGGGTGCTCCTGCTGAGCCGGGTGGTGCCCACCGTGCACGCCGCGACGGACAGCGGCGGTCGCTGACGCCCGGGCACTCGCGCGCCTGCGGCAACGCGGGCGTCCGGCGACCACCGACGCACGGCCGGGCAGGCGAGGCACCCGGGTTCCGACAGCCGCCTCCTCACCCCGCCCCCCGGCCACGAGCAGTACGTGACCCGACAGGAGCGGAGCGGACCGGGCAATCGACGCGGCCGGTCCGCCGCGTCCGGTCAGGCTCTGCCCCGGGTGATCAGCAGGGCCACGTCGTCCTCGCCGCCCGGCGGGCGGAGCGCGTCCAGGACGTAGTCGCACGCCTCCTCCGGACTGCGGCCGTGCGTGGCCGTGAGGGCGTCGAGGAGGGTGTCCAGGCGGGCGTCGATCGGGTCGCGCCGGGTCTCGACCAGACCGTCCGTGTAGAGGGCGAGCTGGTCGCCGGGGCGGAAGGCGACGGTGACGGTCTCGAAGGGGACCCCGCCGACCCCCAGCGGGGCGCCGGTGGGCAGGTCGAGCAGCTCCGCGGCCCGGCCGGGCCGCATGAGGGCCGGCGGCAGATGGCCCGCGAGACAGATCTGGCATTCGCCCCGGTGGGGGTCGTAGACGCAGTAGATGCAGGTGGCGATGGTCTGCTCGACACCCTCGGTCAGGTGGTCGAGATGCCGGAGCACTTCGGCGGGCGCGAGGTCGAGCTCGGCGAACGCCCGGCTGGCACTGCGCAGCTGGCCCATGGTGGCCGCGGCCTTGATCCCGCTGCCCATGACGTCGCCGACGACCAGGGCCGACTTCTCCCCCTGCAGGGGTATCGCGTCGAACCAGTCGCCGCCGATCTCGCCGACGGCTCCGGCCGGCTGGTAGCGGCAGGCGACCACCAGGCCGGGCAGGTACGAGGGAAGCACGGGGAGCAGGCTGCGCTGCAGGGTGAGGGCCGTCTGACGCTGGGCCTGGTACCAGCGGGCGTTGTCGATGGACACCGCGGCGCGGGCGGCCAGTTCTCCGGCGAGGAACACGTCGTCCTCGGTGAAGGGCCCGCCGGCGTCGGTGCGTTTGAGGTCGAGGGCGCCGAGGACCTCTCCTCGGGCCACCAGCGGTACGGCGAGGTACGAGTGCACTCCGGCGGCCGCGAGGAAGGGGGTGGCCTCCTCGGGATGCACGACGCCCAGCGGATCCCGGTGGCTGGTGCGGGCCACCACGACGGGCTTGCGGGTCTGGATGCTCCTGGTGATCAGCCGGTCGGCGTCGTGCGCGGCGGCTTCCTCGAGCGGGCCGGCCGCGTGCTCGGTCCCCGCCGGGTGGGCCGCGCTGACTGCCAGTGAGCGGAACCGGCCCGAGGCCGCGCCCGGCGCGCTCCGGCCGTCCAGGACCCGGTCGAGCACGACCACCGCGGCCACATCGGCCAGGTCCGGGACGACGACGTCGGCGAGCTCGCGCGCCGTCTGTTCCAGACCCAGGGTGGTACCGACCGAGGCGGACGCCTTGGCGATCAGCGCCAGGCGCTGGCGGGCCGCCGCGACCTCGGCGGCGGCCCGATGGCGCTCAGTGATGTCGATGACGGAGTCGGCCATGCCGAGCATGCGCCCGCCGGAGTCCTCCAGCCGGTGATACGAGACGGACCAGGCATGATCGTGATCCGGGTCGGCATGGGTCCGGCCGACGACATAGCGGTCCACGACCGGCTCGCCGGTCTCCATGACCTGCCGCATCACGCGCTCGATGGCGACGCCGTCGAGGAAGGTGAGGACGTCCCTGACCCGCCGCCCCAGGTGCTCGGCGGCCGTCAGACCGTGGATGCGTTCCAATGCCGGGTTCACGCTGAGGTAGCGCAGGTCGGGGTCCAGGATGGCGAGCCCGATCGGGGACTGCGACACCAGACGCGCGGACAGGGCCACGTCCCGCTCGACCTGGATGACGGTCGCGTGGTCGGTGGCGAGGCCGAGGGCGAAGGACTCACCGACGTCGTTCAGCAATCGCATGTTGCGGAACTCCACCAGGCGGGTGCTGCCGTCCTTGTGCCGGATCGGGAAGGCTCCGGCCCAGCCGATGCCGGACTCCATGACCGCGCCGAACAGCCGGATGACCTCGTCCCAGTGCTCCTCGTGCACCATCAGCCGGGCCGCGAACTCGCCGAGTGCCTCGGCCGGGGAGTACCCGAAGAGTTCCTCGGCCTGCGGGCTCCAGAAGACCACCCGGCCCTCCGCGTCCAGCACCACCGCCGCGACATTCAGCAGATCGAGGAGACCGCTGGGCGGCACCGCCGGGCCGGCCGCAGCCGGGCCCTGGTCTGCCCCCAAGAACTCCGCCCTGCCCATGCCCGCTCTTCCTCTCACAGCCGGTACCACGCCTCTGCTCCTGCCACGTGGTGGGCGCTGTGCCTCACTCCATAGTGTCCCCGGAGCGGGGCAAGCCAGCGAGAACCGCCGGAGCCATGGTCCGCCTCGTGGTCACGGTCACGGGACCGCCCGTCGACGGACCGTGTCCGCAACGGCCGTCACCGGCCCGCGCGGCCCGACGCGCACCCGCCGTCCGGCGGCAGGGCCCCGACCTGGGCACTCGCTCTCCGTGAGTCACCCGTCTGCCGTAGACCACCGAGCCTCCCGCGTCCGGCCGACGGACGCTGATCGGGGTACTCGGCGCCCTCGCGTCGTCAGCCGTCCGGTGCCGAGCGCGCTCGATACGCAGTCGCCGACACAGGAAGAGGATGTGCATGGCCAACGCCTTGTCACGGCACTGGGAACACGCCGTCGTCACCGGCGGCGCCGGATTCATCGGCTCGCACCTGTGCGCCACCCTGCTGGATGCGGGCACCGCGGTCACGTGCGTGGACGACTTCAGCACCGGCCGGCGCGAGAGCGTGGCCGCCTTGCTGGACCGGCCCGGATTCACGCTGATACAGGCCGACATCGCCGAGGGGTTCACCGTCGGGCGGCCTCCCGATCTCCTGCTGCATCTCGCCTCACCGGCCTCACCGGCCGACTGTCTGCGGCTGCCCCTGCACACGATGGACACCGGCAGTGTCGGTACCCGCAACGCCCTGGACCTCGCCCATCGCTCGGGCGCCCGCTTCGTCCTCGCCTCGACCTGCGAGGTCTACGGGGACCCGCAGGAGAACCCCCAGGACGAGGGGTACTGGGGCCATGTGAACCCGGTCGGACCGCGCGGCGTCTACGACGAGGCCAAGCGTTTCGGAGAGGCCCTGACCACCGCGCACGCGGAGGCGAAGGGCACCGACACCGGCATAGTGCGGCTCTTCAACACCTACGGTCCGCGGATGCGCGGCCAGGACGGACGGGCCGTGCCCACCTTCATCCGGCAGGCGCTGAGCGGCCAGCCGCTCACGGTGACCGGTGACGGTCGGCAGACCCGCTCACTGTGCTACATCGACGACACCGTGCGCGGCATCCTCGCGGCGGCCGCACACGGTATGCGGGGCCCGGTCAACATCGGCAATCCCACCGAGGTCACCGTGCTCCACCTGGCCCGTCTCGTCATCGAGCTCACCGGCTCCCCCTCGGAGATCCGCTTCATCGCGCGGCCCACGGGCGACCCGGCCGCGCGGTGCCCGGACATCACGCTGGCCCGCGGCAAACTCGGCTGGGAGCCCGAGGTGGACACCGAGGACGGGTTGCGCCGCACGATCGAGTGGTTCCGCACCGCCCTCGGCCGCTGAACCCGGTGGGCCGCCGTGCGCATCGGCCGAGCGGCCGCGACCGCCCGCGTCGTACGGTGTGGTCCGGCCTCCTCCCGGAGGTTCCTGAGCGATGCGACGAGGTGCCGACCATGTCCGAAGGCCCGGGGGCCGCGGCGGCCCGGCTCACCGGACGCCCGGTGGCGGATGAGCGCCCGGTGTCCGGGGCGCTGACCGAAGTGACCCTCGACGGCGGTCATGCGGTGATGGTCAAGCGCGGCTCGGATCCCGGCGCGGTCCGGGCCGAGGCGGCGGGTCTTGCCTGGCTCGCGGACTCCGGCACGGTGCGGGCCCCGGCCGTGCACGGCCACGACGAAGGATGGCTGGTCACCGACCGTGTCCCGGAGGGTCGGCCGGGCATCGGGGCGGCGGCCCGCTTCGGCCGTGACCTGGCCGCCCTGCACGCGGCCGGTGCACCCGCCTTCGGCGCCCCGCCCCCGGACGGTCCCGAGGACGCGTACATCGGTCTCGCCCCGATGCGCAACGTCGCGGGCGGTGACTGGCCGGTCTGGTACGCCGAGCACCGGGTGCTCCCCTATCTGCGCAGTGCGGTGGACGAGGGCACGCTGCGCCGCACCGAGGCCGCCGTGGTGGAGCGGGTCTGCGAGCGGCTGCCGCAACTGGCCGGCCCCGCCGAGCCGCCCGCCCGGCTGCACGGTGACCTGTGGAACGGCAACGTCCTGTGGGGCGCCGACGGACAGGCCTGGGTCATCGACCCGGCCGCGCACGGCGGGCACCGGGAGACCGATCTGGCCATGCTCCGTCTGTTCGGCTGCCCGCACCTGGACCGTGTGCTGGACGGCTACCAGGAGACGGCGCCGCTCGCCGAGGGCTGGCGGGACCGCATCGGGCTGCACCAACTCTTCCCGCTCCTGGTGCACACGGTGCTGTTCGGCCGCGGCTACGCCGAGCAGGCGCTGGCGGCGGCACGTGCGGCCCTGACCGGGTGACGGCGGAGCAGGGTCGCGGAAGGCCGCGGTGCCGGCCGAGCACGGCCCGGAGGTAGCGTCACCGGGTCGCCGCACCGTAAGGAGCCTCCGTGTCCCACGCCGCCGCGCCGTTCGCCCTGCTGCCCGGTGCCGAGGAGTCCCCCGTGATTCTTCATGTGCCGCACTCCGCCCGCGGGATACCGGCGGACGTGCGGGCCGGCATCCTCCTCGACGACACGGGACTCGACCGCGAGCTGGACCACATCACCGACGCGCACACCGACGTTCTGGCCGATCTCGCCGCACAGACCGCGACGGCCCCGCCGTGGCGATTCGTCAACCGGCTGTCGCGGCTGGTGGTCGACCCCGAGCGGTTCCCGGACGAGCGGGAGGAGATGCTCGCCGTGGGGATGGGAGCGGTCTACACCCGCACCACGCACCGCCGGGCACTGCGCCCCGCCGGCTTCGACCCGCAACCGCTGATCGGCCGTTACTTCCGTCCGTACGCACGCGCGATGACGGAGGCCGTCGCCGGCCGGCTGGCGGCCACCGGGCGGGCTGTCGTCCTCGACGTCCACTCCTACCCCACCGCCCGGCTGCCCTACGAGCTGCACGGCGAGGGCCGCCGCCCGCCGGTGTGTCTGGGCACCGACCCCTTCCACACACCGCAGGGCCTGCTCGACCGGGCGCGTGAGGCGTTCGCGGAGTTCGGCGGGACGGAGGTCGACAGCCCCTTCTCCGGGACGTACGTCCCCCTGGCGCACTACGGGGCGGACTCGCGGGTCGCCGCGCTGATGGTGGAGATCCGGCGCGACACCTACATGGCGGAGCCCGGCGGGGCCGCCGGGCCCGGGCTCACCCGACTCGCCTCGGCGCTGGCGGCCGTGGTCGACGCCGTGTCCTGAGGCGGGGGCGGCCGGTTCGGGAGCTCACGGCGCGGACACCGCACACCCGTGAGCGGCGCACCCGCCGCTCACGGCAGAAGGGGCAGCTTCCCGACGAGCTTGCCGACCCGGTTGCGTGGACCCACGATGCTCACCGCGCAGTAGGCGACGTCCTCGGCCGCGGTCTTGCCGAGGGCGGCGCGGTAGTCCGCGTAGACCAGCGTCTCCTGGGCGAGGGCGGGCATGTCGGCGACGAACGTGTCCGCGTACGACGCCGCCTTGGCACGGATCGCGCGGAGGGCCGCCGCGTCCGCGGCCAGGATCGAGCAGCCGCTCCAGGGCAGCCCCGGGTGGACGGTGCCCTCGGCGTCTGCCGTGTCCTCGCCGAGCAGTCCCGCCACCGACGACTGCGTGGCAGCCGCCGCGCAGACCGCGGCGTTCACGGCGCGCCCCGGCGGAAGGTCGCGGTCGACGACCACGACCCACTTCAGGCGCGCCGCACGGGTCGAAACGGTCGGGTCGATCTCCTCGGACGCAAAGCCGATGGGGGCGGCGGGTGTCATTTCGTCGGCCATTGTCTGCTCTCCTGTGCATTTCTGCGGTCTGGCACGCAAAGCGTAGGTGGCCGTGCGGAAGCAGAACACCGTGGCCGAACTTCACTCGGAAGACGGGGGCGAGAGCGGCGTGGCACCGTACGTCGTGCGGCGATCCCGCGTCTGCGGCACCACATGTGCGGCCATGACGTCTTGGTGTGTCAGCGGCCCTTGCGCCGCTCGCGCGGCCGCTCCGCGACGGGCTCGATGCGGCGCGAGCGGACATGTTCGTACGCCAGGGTGGTCTGGACGTCGGCGACCTCGCGGCGCTCGGTCAGACGGTCGATGACGAAGGCGTAGACGCCGTTGACATCCGGGACGGCGATATGGATGAGGAAATCGTGGGAACCGGACGTGACGAACAGCCCGATGGTTTCCGGCAGTCGGGCGGCCCACTCGCGGAACCCCTCGATGACCGGTCGGGCCGGCGGCCGGATCCGGACCGCGATGAGGGCCTGCACGGGACGGCCCAGCGCCTCCAGCTCCACGGCCGCGTGGTAACCGGTGATGACCCCCCTCTCACGCAGCAGCCGCACCCGCTCGAGCGAGGTGGACGGGGACACACCGGTCTTGGCGGCGAGGTCCCGGTTCGTCTGCCGTGCGTCGTCCTGCAGCTCGCGCAGCAGGGCGCGGTCCAGTGGGTCCATGTCCATGCGTCCACCGTACGCCGTATGAAGTGCGGCGTGCCGCCCATCGTTCCGCATCTTGTACAGGGCACGCCGCCCGGCCGGGAACGGTTACGACGACTCGGCCGGGCAGGTCTGCGCCGCCATGTCCGGTCATGCACACCGAACGTCAACTCACTTTGTGTGAACGGTCGATCACGGTCGGCCTTGTGTCGGGCGTGGCCTGGCCTCCCGGGATGCGCGCGGCGTCATCTCGATGAAAAGTGAGGGAAAGGTGGTGTCCCCCCGCGACGGTCGGCGGGTGCCACCACTGCGGATCGACTCGCATAGGAGACAAGATGTCGACGTCACAGCCTGATGCGTCTCGTCGTCCGTCCGATGATCACGCCACTCCGGACCATCTGCTGCACGTTGCTCCCCCGGAGACCTCACCGGACGACCTGGTCCTCGCCTCGGGCAGGGACATCACCCCCAGCGCTCTGGCATGGGCCGAGCGCAAACTCGCCTCCGAAGGGCACGCCGCGCTCGACAAGCTGCTGCCCTGATGCCTCCGCTCCGGACTCACCGTCCCGCGACCCCCGCCGTGGCGCGGTGATCCCGGACCGGTGGCGGAAATCGCCGTGTCACGCGGGCACCGGCAGCCCGCTCTCACCGTCCGACTCCTGGGCGCCGACCACCTGAGCCTCCGCGACGAGCAGCGCGTCCGCCGCCGAGATCGCGTCGAAGACACTCCGGGTCCCCATCATGATGCACAGCGTGTAGCTGACATCTTCGAGTTCCCGCACCCTCTCGGGCGTCTCCCGTTCGGCGAGAGCGATCTGCAGGGAGGCGTACCGGGTCAGCAGCCCTCTGACGACCTTCGAATCCGGAACGAGCACGACCAGGCCCTCTCTCTCGATTTTGGAGCCGGGTGCCCCGTCACGGACGGTTCATGCGCAACTACGTTCCCGGAGGGGCACTTTGACATGCTATCGCCGCTCGCAGCTCGGAACGTCGCACAACTCCCCCTAACCCACATTCCACAGGAACCGGTGGGTATGAATGCCGAAGTACGGGAAGGACTGGATCCGTGCGACGCCATCGGCCTCCCGTACCACGTCGTTGACGAAATCGAGCAGTTCACGGGGCCCCGCGCAGACGATTTCCACGAACAGGTCGAACCCTCCCGACGTCAGCACCGAGTAGACCACCTCCTCGTGGGCGGCCAACTCCTCGGCGACGGCGCGGGGATCCCCGTCGACCCCGACTCCGAGCAGGGCCATCGCCTGGCCGCCCATCCGCATGGGATCGGTGACTCCGACCACCTGGACGGCCTTGGAGTCGAGGAGCCGCTGCAGACGCTGCCGGGCCGCGGAGGCGGAGAGACCGACCCGGGGACCGAGGTCGGAGTAGGCGATGCGCCCGTCGGTCTGCAGCTCACGAAGAATGGCCCGGTCGATCTCGTCCACGCTCTTCCTTTCCGGTGGTCCTTGCCCCGCCGGGCGATCCGCGTCAGCCGAACAACTCGGACAGGGCGGCGCCGAACACCTCGGTGTGGGTGTCGACGTCCTTGCCGGTGGTCGCCGGGCACATCAACGCCATGTTGTGGAACGGCGTGAGCAGCAGACCCCGGTTGGCCAGATACAGATGGAGGTAGTCCTCCAGATCGGTGTCGGAGGCGGCCGCGGACTGCGTACCGGTGCGCGGGGCCGGGTTCGCGAAACGGTATTCGCTGCGGGCGCCGAGCCGCGAGACCGACCAGGGCAGGTTCCATCGTTCGATCCCCGCCCGCACACCGGCCTCGAACCGCCTCGAGAGCGCGTCCATGCCGGCGAACGCCTGGTCGGTGAGGACGTGTTCGAGGGTCGCGCGGGTCGCGGCGACCGACAGCGCGTTGCCGGCCAGGGTGCCCCCGACACCGCCCATGTCGACGAGGTCCAGGTCCGCGCGCCCGAGCAACTGCTCGGCCAACTCCGCGGACAGTCCGTACGCACCGGCCGGAACGCCGCCGCCGATCGCCTTGCCGATGGTCAGCACGTCCGGCTCCAGTCCCCAGGCCGCGGTGCAGCCTCCCGGACCGGCGGAGAACGTGTGCGTCTCGTCGTTGATCAGCAGGGTGCCGTACCGCCGGGTCAACTCGCGGACGCCGTCGAGGTATCCCGGCTCCGGCAGGACGATCCCGATGTTGGTGAGCGCGGGTTCCATGAGGACGGCCGCCACATCACCCTGGGCGAGCTCCCGTTCCAGCCCGGCGAGATCGTTGAACTCGGCCACCCTGCTGGTCAGGGTGACATCACAGGGCGCGCCCACATTGCCGGGCCGAGCGGCCCCGCGTCCGTCGGGACCCACCACGATCAGCGACTCGTCGACGCTGCCGTGGTAGCTGTAGCTGTTCACGAGGATCTTCGGACGGCCGGTGACCGCCCGGGCGAGCCGTATCGCCCACCGGTTGGCGTCGGTCGCCGTCAGGGAGAAACTCCAGCGCGTCAAGCCGAAACGCCGGGTCAGTTCCGCGCCGACCCACTCGGCGTCCTCCGTGGGCAGCATCGCGGTCGCACCACCCAGCTCGGTGAACCGCAGCTGCACCGCGGCGGCGACCGCGTCCGGCGAGTGACCGGCCATCGCGCCGGTGTCACCGAGGCAGAAGTCGATGTACTCGTGACCGTCGATGTCCGTGACGCGAGCACCGCGGGCCGCGGCCAGATAGCGCGGGAACGCTCCCGCGGTCTTGTTCATCCACGTCATCGGCACCCGGCCGAAGAGATGGTCGGCACGTTCGTAAGCGGCCTTCGAACGCGGGTTCAGTTGTTGGGCTTCGGCGCTCTCGCGGGCGAGGAGCCGGCGCAGTCGGGCGCGGTCCATGGTGTACCCCAGACTTCCGGCGACACGTGATGACGTGGACCGTACGGCGGGATTCCGCACCGATACAAGACCCTCACCTCAGAATCCGTTGATCGAACGATGGAATCACGTGTGGCGGGCACCTGGGGGAATCGACGGCACGTCCCGCGGCAGGCACGGAGTCCACCTGCCCGGACACTGTCCGTGGGGGTCGATTCCTGACGCGAAACGCGTGTCCCGTCGATGTGGCGTACATCAATGCATGGCCGGGCACTACGGTGGAAGAAGCGATCATGACCGACCTCGCCTCCGGGCCCGCGGCGTGCGCGGACCATACTGGGAGGCGTCCCCCGCCCTCACCCCCGCAGAGTGATCCATGGCAAAGTCCCCCACCGTCCCCGCCCCAGCCCCCGACACCGTGTGGCTGGCACATGGGCGGTATCCCGTCCCGGGCGCCGAGGAGACCGTCCGCCGTCGGCTGCGGGAGCTGCGCAGCAGCGAGGTCGTCCAGGACCATCTCGAGTTCGAGGGCTCGGACGACGGCGTGGCTCAGCGTTCCTTCGAGGCCCGATGGCTGGTCGCCGACGACGTCGTGGTGCGGGCCCGGCTGAACATCGAGCCGGCGCCCGGTCCCGGTGACGACGAGCGGAGCTGGGTGCTCGTGGCCGAGGCGGACCGGCCCTGGGACCCGGGCTGGCTCTCGCCCGCCACGGTCTTCTGGCCCGAGGACGCCGACGTCCCCTGGGACCACGACGTCGTCCCGGGTCTTCGCTTTCGCGGGATCAACCCCCTGCCGGCGGACGACCGTGCGCTTCGGCGTCTGCTCAAGGACTGCGCACGCCGCTCGTGGAGCATCCATGTGGTGGTCCACGAGGCGATGACCCCGGACGAGCGGGGGCGGCGCCCGCTGGCGCCCCTGCTACCGCCGTCCTTGCGCCATCGCGTCGTTGAGCACCGGGCCGCACCCGAGCAGTTCCAGGTCGTCAACTGGGCGCTCTACGACCTCGGGGTGCGGGTGCCGCGCGGTGGCGCCGTGGTGCTCCCCCGGGGCCCGGCCACGGCCGGCGCGGACGACAGGAACTTCAGCGTCCGTTCGGTGTTCCTCGACGGCTCGCTGCCCACCGAACTCATCGAGACGGTACGACGTGCCGCCCGGTCCCCGGCGCCGCTGCCCGACGGGGCGCAGCAGGCGCTGACCCGGCTGCGCGAGCAATGGCACCTGACGACCCTGGAAGAAGAGCTGGCCATGGCGCGCCAACAGGCCGCCGCCTACGCCGAGGCCCTCGACGCCATGACGAAGTCGCGGGATCTGTACCGGGAAGCGGCCGACCTCGCCCATGAGGCACTGGCGGCCTACCGAGAGTCCTTCGGCTCCCTGCCGGCGCCACGGCAGGAGCAGCGCAAGCGGGAAGGTTTCTCCTTGCGTTCCCTGGCCAAGCCCCTGGACCGCGTGCGCGAGGGCGCCAAACTGCTCCGTCCGTCCGGCGCCGAGGACCGCGCGCCGGACACCGGCACTTCGGACGGCGAGACCACGTCGGCCGGGCCTGGTGGGGAGCCCCCCGCGCTTCCGCCCGCTTCGCCGGATCCCTCGCAGGCCCGCGACCGGCGGTAGCCGGAGCGAACATGCCCTCCGGCAACCGCCGGAGGGCATGTCCCCGTGTCCCGCAGGAGGAAAAGAGCCGGCCCCGCCGCATGCCGGGGGGGATGGCAAGGGCGGGGCCGGACGGCCCGGGGCACCAAGGGGGGTGGGCGCCCACGAGCGGTCTGCGATCTGGTGCCCGCCCCTGGACGAAGTATGCGTCCGCCGCGTGCCCGATTTCCATCCGCCCGGATCAGTACGCGCGGCACCGTGCGCACCACCTGCCGCAGGGCCGCGACGGGCAGGTGTGGTGCGCGGTTCGAGGGGTACCTGGTGCCGGGATCGCCGCCGGGCACCGCCCCGGCGGCGAGATGTTGATCACTTCCGGAGCGTGGCCGGCGCTGCATCCGGTGCTCGCCCCGGGGTAAGCGGAGCCCCGCACGCTCGTCGTAACCATGGGAGGACATTGTGTCGGCTGAGCAGACCCCCCTGTCCATCGATGTGACGATGCCCCGCGAGGACGTCGCGCTGATCGTCGTGAAGGGTTTCCTGGATGTGGACACGGCGACGGAGTTGCACCATCACCTCGCCAACCAGGTGCACCACGGGCGACGGCATCTGCTGCTCGATCTCTCGGCGGTGCCGTTCATGGACTCGTCCGGCATCAACATCATTCTCCGCGCCTACAAGGAGACCAGGCAGGTCGAAGGCTCCGTCGGGCTGATAGCCCCGGCCCCGGCCGTGCGGCGCATCCTCGATCTCACGGGCGTCAGCCTCACGGTGCCCTCCTTCGGGACCGCCGAAGAGGCCCTCGCGGGGACGAGCGACACGCTGAGCAGGCCGTAGCCCGCGGGCTCTCACGCCGGACACCGACCGCACAGCCCCGTCGCCGCCCGCGTGGGCGTTCGCGCACGCGGGCGGCTTAGGCGGCGACAATACTTGCCGTTTGACAACTGTAGTCACCAGGCAACAAAGTGTGGGTCATCGAACGTATGGAGGGAACTGGGATGTTGCGGTGGGCGGAGCCTTCTGCCTGCGCCGACAGACCGCGGCGCGTACTCGGTGTCCCCGCGGGGAGGAGCTGTCCTCCCTCGGCTCACGCCGTGCGGGCGTCGGCTCCGTCGACCTCGTGCAGCTGGGCCGCCGCGGTGGCGACGAAGGCCTCGAGGCCCTGCAGGAGCGCCGTACGCTTGGCCGCCGGCATCTGCGCCAGCACCGACTCGAGCGCGTGCTCACGACGCGACCGCAGCTCGGCGAGAAACGATCCGCCCCGACGGCTGAGGTACAGGCGCAGCTCCCGCCGGCTGGTCGAACTGGCCACACGCTCGATGTACCCGACGGCCTGCAGCCGGTCGCACAGCCTGCTCGTCGACGGAGGGGTCGAGCCGAGGGCGTCGGCGAGCGTACGCAGGTTGATGCCCTCGTTGTGCTCGAGGATGAAGAGCACCCGCAACTGGGAGGCGGAGACCGGGGCCGTCGAAGCGCGTCCCCACAGGACTTCCAGCAGCTCCGCCGCCTCAGAGGTCACACGGGCCACCTCACTGGGCTCCGGACGTGGGCTGGAGGAAGTCACCTACTCACTCTCCCAGACTTCTCGGATGGTGTCGGCCTGCCGGGGCCACAGCTCAGGCACAACGATAGAGACAGACACCGGCGCCCGGGTGCGCACCCCCCTGCGGGACGCGAACCCGGAGTCGTACTAGAGGAAGAATGGCGTATCCGACATCGTGAACAGATTCGTCGCAGCTGAGAGAGCGCTACGGAACGCGTCGCCACACCGTCTGGTGGACGCGCTCCGGGAAGTGCTGCGCAGCGCGTACGCGGCCGAGTCCGTCGAACTCCTGATGGCCGACTACGGACTCTCCGTCCTGCAGGCCGTCGCGGCGCAGCCCTGCACCTCGGAACCCGTCCCCGTGCACGGCAGCACGGCCGGGCGGGCCTTCGGCGCGCAGGACCCCGTCATGGAGGAGATCGGCGACCAGGTCAGGATCCACCTGCCGGTGACCGTGCGCGGTGACCGGCTCGGTGTGCTGGTGGTCGTGATTCCTTCGCAGGACGCCGCCGAGGCCCTGCCCGAGCTCATCGACATCGCCGAGGTCCTGGGGCACGAGGTGATCGTCGCCGCGCGCGACACGGACGTCTATCTCCAGGCCAGTCGACGTGACCGCCTGACACTCGCGGCCGAGATGCAGTGGCAGCTGCTCCCGGGCCGGTCGTGCTCCCGGCCCGAGTACGCGCTCGGCGCGCAACTGGAGCCCGCATACGCGATCTTCGGAGACAACTTCGACTGGTCCGCGGGGTCCGACGGTCTGATGGTGTACATCACCAACGGCATGGGCGAGGGCATCGAGGCCTCGCTGCTGACCAACCTCGGGATCAACGCACTGCGCAACGCCCGGCGCGCCGGCATCCCCCTCGAGGACCAGGCGGCCCTCGCCGACCAGGCCGTCTACGCCCACTACCGGGGCGCCTGCTACCTGTCCGTGCTCCTGCTGGACGTGGAA
The DNA here is from genome assembly GCF_051553595.1 of Streptomyces sp. HUAS TT11. Taxonomy (NCBI): domain Bacteria; kingdom Bacillati; phylum Actinomycetota; class Actinomycetes; order Kitasatosporales; family Streptomycetaceae; genus Streptomyces; species Streptomyces sp. HUAS TT11. Next base: position 8,473,671 of record NZ_CP196184.1, on the reverse strand, counting down.
CTGTCCACCGGGCGGGTGAAGGTCGTCGACGCCGGCTCCCCGCAGATGCTGCGTATGCGCGGCAGGAACGTCGAACGGGTCGACTTCGAGGCCCAGTTGCCGCTCGGCATGTTCGAGGAGACCGACTACGCGGCCCAGGAGTTCCAGGTCGAACCGGGCGACCGGCTCGTCTTCGTCAGTGACGGCGTCCACAGGACCATCGCGCCCGGGGGCGAGGAGTACGGCGAGCGGGCACTGGCCAAAGCCATCGCGTCGACGAGGCTTCTGCCCGCTGCGGCCGTACCGCGCGCCATTCTCAGAGAGCTCTCGGACCACCGCGGGGGACCCGACCCCGAGGACGACGCGCTCGTGGTGTGTCTCGACTGGTTCGGGCGGCAGAGCGCCACATAGGGTCTTCATGGACGTCGGCGCTCGCGCCGCGCCGACCGGAAGCCATGTGTCCGCACGGTGGTCGGCGAGGTCCCTCTTTCGTTGGACGATCTTCTGGACAGCCACGGGTGTCATGTGCCATCCCGCATGATTACAGTTGTCGCGCGACAATGAACCGCGCTCTCCGAAGAGGCTCCCTCGCAGCCGGGGAGCAGACATACGAAGGAGACCAAGGACGTGACGGACCAGTCGACAGCGAACCGGGGAACGTCGACACGGATCATCAGCGACTTCCTGCAACGCCGTCGCGAACAGATCGCTCAGCGCTGGGCGGACGAGGCGCTGTTCCGGACGGTGTTCACGGTCTCCCGCGACGAGGCGGCGGAAGCCGCCGGATCCCTGGTGGAGGCGCTCGCCTCGGTCGCCGCGTCCGGCCGGATCGAGGACCTGCGGGCTCCGGGCTTCACCGGCGTGCGTGAACAGCTCACGCGCATGGCGGCCTCACGGGCGCGAGGGGGTGCCGCCCCCTCCCAGATCGCCGACGAGGTCGCTGCGCTGCGCCCCTCGATCACGGATCTGCTGATCACCGACCTGGCCGGCTCGGACGGGGAGACGTCGGGTCCGCATGTGGTCACGCTCACCGTCCTGATGGGCACGCTGCGGCTGTTCGTCATGGAGACGGCCCTCAGCGCCGGTGAGGACATCATCGATCGGCAGCGCGTCCAACTGCTCGAAGTCGCCACACCCGTCATCAAGCTGTGGAGCGGCATCGTCGCGGTGCCGCTGATCGGCACCCTGGACAGCGCCCGCAGCCAGGTCGTCATGGAGAGCCTGCTGGAGGCGATCGTCGACCAACAGGCAAAGTTCGCGATCCTGGACATCACCGGCGTACCGACCGTCGACTCCCTGGTGGCCCAGCATCTGATGAAGACGGTGGCGGCGGCACGCCTGATGGGGGCGGAGTGCATCGTCTCCGGCATCCGGCCGGCGATCGCGCAGACCATCGTGCACCTGGGGATCGACCTGGGCTCGGTCATCACCCGTGCGAGCCTCGCCGATGCTCTCGCCCATGCCCTGCACCAGGAGGGCGCCGTGATCGTCGACCGCGCGACGGGTGCGGGGGGCCCACGATGAGCTGGGGTCCCGAGGGCCCCGTCAGCACCCATGTCCCCGTCCTGAGGATCGGTGACGTCCTACTCGTCACCCTCCAGGGCGAACTGCACGACAAGGCCGCGGAACAGCTCCAGCAGGACATCGGCGGGGCCGTCGCGGGCAGTTCGGCCGGCGCCGTCGTCATCGACGTCTCCGGCGTCGAGATAGTCGACTCCTTCCTCGGCCGCGTCTTCGCCGAGATCGCCGCGAACGCCAAGCTGCTCGCCGCCGAGACCGTCGTGGCCGGTATGCGCCCCGCGGTCGCCATCACCCTGGTCGAACTCGGACTCACCCTGCCCGGTCTGCGGACCGCGCTCGACGTCCAAGAGGCGCTGCGGATGCTGGCGCAGCCATCCACTCCCCTGTCCCCCGGTCAAGGTCGCCAGGAGAACGCGTGACGGAGACATCGGGCCGCGTCGCCGCATGCCTGCCCATCCGCTCGGACACGGATCTGGCATGGGTGCGGCAGCATGTGCGGCAGGCGGCGGCCGAGGTCGGGTTCGGTCTGGTGGACCAGACCAAACTGATCACCGCGGCCAGCGAGCTCGCGCGCAACACGCTCGTGCACGGAGGCGGCGGGCAGGTCGAGTCCGTCTTCCTCGACCGCGGCCGCGCCCGTGGTCTGCGGCTGACCTTCACCGACGAGGGTCCGGGCATCCCCGATGTCGAGCGGGCCCTCACCGACGGCTACACCTCGGGCGGCGGACTGGGCCTGGGGCTGGGCGGAGCACGGCGGCTGGTCCACGAGTTCTCGATCGACACGAGTCCGGGCCGTGGCACTTCGGTCACCGTGGTCTGCTGGGTCGGCGTACCGCCGCGCCCTCGTGAGGAGGCACGATGACCCGCGTCCGGGACGTACCCGTACACGACCCGACCCGGGTCCGGGACGTCAGAGTGGCCGCGAACGACGCCTGCGGCCAGGCCGGGTTCCCGGCGGACCGCACGGCCGCGGCGGAGCTCGTCGCCACCGAACTCGCCACCAACCTGCTCAAGCACGCGGGCGGCGGCCAGATCCTCATCGAGACGGTGGACGCGGAACCGGCATCGGACGCGTCCGCCCCGCAGCCGGCGCTCCAGATCGTCGCCATCGACCACGGGCCGGGAATCCCGGACCTCCCGGCCGCGCTCGGCGACGGCTTCTCGACCACGGCCTCCCTGGGCGCGGGCCTCGGCACGTGCCGGCGTCTGGCGGACGTCTTCGACGTTCACAGCACGCCCGGTCACGGCACCGTCGCCCTCGCGCGGATACACGCCTCGGCCAGGGCCCGTTCCTCCCGTACGGGGCAGCCGTACCGGCGCGACGCCGCCCCGGTGCGGGCCGGAGGAGTCAACATCCCCTTCGTGGCCGGTGATTCCGGCGACGGCTGGGCCTGTGTGCGCTCGGGCGAGCGCATCACGGTGCTCCTCGCCGACGGGCTGGGACACGGCCCCGCCGCGGCCGACGCCTCCGACGCCGCCGTCCGGCAACTGCGCCAGGACGCCGATCTGACGCCCCCGGAACTGCTCAAGGTGCTGCACGGCGCGCTGCGCAACACCCGGGGCGCCGCCGTGGCCGTCGCCCAACTCGACCTTGCCGCGGGACGGCTGGCGTTCTCCGGCGTCGGCAACGTGGGGGCCCGGTTCCGCTCCGGCGGCAACTGGCAGCACCTGCTGTCCCATCCCGGCATTGTCGGCGCCCATCGTCCGGCTCACCTCCCCCACCAGCGGCTGCCCTGGTCCAGCGACTGCCTCCTCGTACTGCACAGCGACGGTCTGCCCAGCCGTTGGTCCCTGAAGGCGGGCGTGCCGTCCTCGACCCTGGACCCGGCGGTGACGGCAGCCCTGATCGTGCGCGACGCCAGCAGTTCCGCCCGGCCCGTCCGCGACGACACCACCGTGGCCGTGCTGTCGCCCACACCGTCGGATCGTGAACCATGACCCACACCTGGCAGATCACCACCGTCGTCGACGCGGCCCGGGCCCGGGTCGCCATCGCCGGGCTCACGGCCGAGCACGGTGTCTCCGTCGTCGACCGCTCCCGTCTGGTCACCTCGCTCACGGCGCAATTGCGCCAGTGCCTGACCAAGGGCGGCACCTGGCGACTGACGCTCGGCGCCACACCCCACTCCGGCGGCGAAGGATCGCGGCAGCTCCGGCTCAGCCTCCGTCCCGGACCGGACGACACCGGGGCACCCACATGGCGTGCCTCCGTCCCGGCGTCCGGTGAGGCCGGCGATCCCGGTGCCGAGCCGGCGCACACGGACCCGGTGGCCCTGGCCGAGGCGCTCTTCAGCGCGGACGACGACGCCGCCCGGGTCCTGGACGCCCTGTCGGAGCAGGAGGCGGTGGTCGCCTTCCACCGTGAGGAGCTGCATCAGACCAACCAGGGTGTCCTGGCCCTGCACGCCGAGCTGGAGGCGGCCGGTGAGGCGCAGCGTGAGCTGTTCGCCGCCGAGCGGGCCGCCCGCACCGAGGCGGAGGGGGCACGTCGCCGGCTCACGTTCCTCGCCGATGCCAGCGCGGCACTGACGGCGTCCCTCAACCACGGGGCGATCGTGCGCCTGCTCCCGGAGCTGCTGACGCCGACCTACGCGCGTGGCGTCGATGTGTGGCTGCTGTCCGACGAGGAGGCGGAGCGGGGGCATGCTCCCCGTCCGGCGGCCGCCGTGGTGGCCGCGCGGACCGGCAGACCGCAGTACGCGGCCGCGCATCCCGGAGGGCTGCCCGGCGTGGACGACCGGCCCCCCTCGGCCCTCCACCCCACCGTGCCCCTCCTGTGCGTGCCCCTGTCCGCGCGCCGGACGACTCTGGGCGTGTTGATCCTCACCCCGCCGGGCGACCGGTGGGACCCGGACGACGCCGTGATGCTGATCGAGCTGGCCCGCAGGGCGGGAATCGCGATCGACAACGCGCAGCGCTTCGAACACAACCGCGACATCGCCGAGACGCTGCAACGGGCCCTGCTCACCAATCTGCCCAACGGCCCGGGACTCCGGCTGGCGGCGCGATACCTCCCGGCGACCCACGGTCTCAACATCGGCGGTGACTGGTACGACGCCTTCCGCCAGCCCGACGGAAGCCTGATCACGGTCGTGGGCGACGTCACCGGGCACGGACTGCGCGCGGCGGTGATGATGAGCCAGCTGCGTACTGCCCTGCGCGCGTACGCCGTCGACGGAGGCAGCCCCGGCCGCCTCCTCACCCGGCTGCATCTGTTCCTCCACCATCTGCAGCCGGATCTGTACGCCACCGCGGTCATCGCCCGCTTCCGGCCGGGCGAACCCGTGCTGACCTGGGCCGCCGCGGGGCATCCACCGCCGGTGCTGCGCACGCCGGACGGCCGGGTGCACACCCTCGACGCCAAGCCGGGAGCCATGCTGGGCATTCCGCTGCGGCAGGACATCGAGGACCACACCGCCGCGCTGCCTCCCGGCTCGACCCTCGCCCTTTACACGGACGGCCTGGTCGAGCGACGGACACAGGGCATCGACCCGGGAATCGAGCGGCTCACCGTCGCGATGGCCGACCTTGCGGAGCCCGATCTGGACGGTGATCTGGAGGGGGCCGCCGACCGGGTGCTCGACCCGATGCTGCGGGACTCGGAGCGTGACGACGACGTGTGCCTGCTGCTGTGCCACGTCGACAGCGGCCAGGAGACGTCACCGGCGTGAAGACGCCCGCACGTCGGTGGCCGGGGCGGCCTCGTGACGACCTCGCCGGACGTCCTGCTACGTCCCGTGGTCCGGTCGGTTCGGCCCTGGTTCATGGGCTTCCCGGAAGGCGTGCAGTCCTTGTTCCAGCGAGGCCCGCTGGGCGGGTGTCATGGCGGCGAACACCGCGGCCAGGCTCGCCGACCTGCGCTCGGCCACCTCGGTGAGCAGCTTGCGTCCCTGCGTGGTGACCCTGAGCTGCAGCTCCCGCCGGTTGTGGGGATGGGCCACCCGCTCCAGCAGTCCCGCCACCTCCAGCCGGTCGCACAGTCTGCTGGCCGCGGGCAGTGCGATGCCGAGCGTCTCCGCGAGCGCCGTGAGATTGAGTTCCGAGCGGTGCCGGACCGCCGTGAGCGCCTTCAACTGATGTCTGGAAAGACGCGGTGTGACCGCGTCCGATGCCGAGATCCACAGCGACACCAGGCTTTCCACCGCGTCCCCGACCTGACGGGCCAGCGCCTTGGGACAGCTGCCCGCCTCGTCTGCCTCGGTCACCTCACGGTCAACTCCCACCGCGCTTCCCACACCTGCCGCGCCCTCCGCCTCGAACCGACACGGTCGATCCGTTCGGCGCCTCTACCCCCGGCTCCTGGGAGTACACGACCGGATACGGCCTCTTCACGGGATCGATGCAGGACACGCTTATCTCTGGCACATAGGGACATATGCGTCGTTTTTTCTGTGATCCAGGAGGCGTAGTCATCGCCATTCTGGCAACCGTGATAGAGGGGGCCGGGCGTCAGTGCGACGTACGAGGACAACCGGCCGGTGCGCCGGCCGGGGGAAGGACGGCATGGCAACCGAGCCGCGTCGGGACGACAAGACCTGGCCGTTCGAGTCGGTGGAGAACCTCAAGGCCGGCTTCAAGGGCGAACTGCACGATGTGACGGACGCACGACTGGCGGCCGAGGACTTCCTGCGCCGATTGGCGCGGGCATCGCCTCCGACGAGTCCTGAGCACTGGAACGACATACTCCTGGTGGTCGACGAGCTCGCCGCCAACGCCGTCCAGTACGCTCCGGGCCCCTTCGGACTGTGGATGCGGCCGACATTCGACGGAGTGCATGTGACACTGCACGACACCAGCACGACCCCTCCCTCACCGCGGCCCTTCCGCCCGGGTCGCGCGGGCGGTATCGGCTGGCATCTGGTGAACACGTTGTGCGACCAGGTGAGTGTCGTCGTCCATCCGGACGGCAAGGACGTGCACGTCTTCCTTCCCTGGTAACGACGGGCCGACCCGCCCCGGGTGTCCGTCAGGCCGCTCTTCGGACGATCCTTCTCGGCGCTCCGGGGCTTCACGATCACGGAGACCGGGATTCGCGCCGTCACCCGAGCGGCACCAGCACGCTCACGATCTTGCCCCCGTCGGGGCACCGCTCGATGGCGATGTCCCGGGCCAGCGTGGTGATCAACGGCCATCCGTATCCGCCGACCGTGTCCCCGGCCGGAAGCGCGGCCGGGCCGAAGGCCGTCGAGGGGATCTCGGCGCTGCGGTCGCGCACGTGCAGCCGTACCCCTTCGCGCGTGGGTGTCGCAGCGAAGGCCACGAGGCCACCGCCGTGCCGGACGGCATTGGACACCAGCTCCGAGGTGACCAGCAGCAGATCGGTGACGGCCTGGGCGTCGGGTCGCACCGCCGAAGCGCCCTCGCGGCCTCGCACGACCGCCAGCACGTGGTCGCGGGCCGTCGCCGCGTTGGTGACCCCGGAGGCGGCCGGGATCCGTGCACGCAGCCGCCCGCAGGCCGGGGCGCCCGCGCCGTCCATGGTCGCACCGCCGGCTTTCCCGGCCGCACCGACGGCGGCCGGAGGGGCACCACCCGGGGGCAGTTCCGCCGGTGTCATCGCTCACCCTCGGGCAGCGGACCTCGTCCGCCGGGCGGCCGGGTACCGGGCGCCCGGCGGACGAAGGTGGATGTGCCATGGTCTCGTTCGTTCATATCGGCCACCGTCTACCCGGCCGCGCACAAGCCATGGGTGTCACGGCGGACCCACCGTGACGTGCGCGGTGATGCCGTGCCGCGTGACGCCGCACCCGCGCCGTCACTCCGCACGGCGTGGTGGCAGACCACGGTAGTAGTCGTCGACCTTGGACAGATATTCGGGATCGAGGGTCTCGCGATCCGTGCGGAACAGAGGTGCGTCCTTCACCTCGTCCTTCGAGCACGCCAGTGTGATCTGCTGTGCGTCGGTGTCGATGCCGCTGACGACGCCCGCGGGAATGAGCACGCTCTTGCCGAACACCCACACCCCCGTGTCGACGATCAGATGCCGCATGCCCGGCCCGTCGGCCTGCCGGTCGACGTGCCCCACGGTTCCGTCCGTGGCGTCGACGGTGAAGCCGGCCAGGTCCTGTCCCTCGATGTGGCCGCTGCCCGGTTCGTACGTCCACGGTCTCTCGATGGTCACGTTGCTCCCTTCTACGGTGGGTGTGGAGCAGCGGATACCCGTGTCCCCGGGGGCCATTCCGGGCGGGCGGGTACCTTCCTCGTTCCCGCACGGAAGACCGCGGCGACCACCGCGTGCAACGGCCTTTCGGTGGGCGTCCGGCGATCCGCGACGCGCGGGTTTTCTATCGTCAGGCCGCGAGTGTGGAGGCGAGTTCGGTCGCGGCCTCGACGAGCTCGACATCCGGCTCGGCCAGCAGCTGGCGCAGCCCGCCCAGGTCGGCGCGGACGGCGCGACGGGCTTGCTGCTCCCAACTCACGTAATCGTGGGGGTAGTTGCGCAACTTGGGATAGGCAGTCGCCGTACTCTCCCACTGCCGCGCATCCGCGATGTTCTTGAGCAGGTGGATGATCTGGACCCGACACGTCACCTGGGGAGACCGGGCAAGCTCCCACAGGAACGGGACGGTGGCGGCCGTCGCCTGGTCGACGACGAACCCGTATTGGCAGATTCGTTCCCTCAGGTCACCGAGGGCCGCCCGGGCAGTGGGTTCGTCACCCGAGGCGAGACTGTGGAGGAGGACCGGGATGGCTTCCGCCGACCCGCTGGAGTCCTTGATGGCCTCCCACGGCACGTGCCCCAAGTCCTTGAGTGGTGTGGTCATTTCCGCTCCCCGCAGACAGTGTGGGGCCAGGCCCCGGGGGTCGTCCTCTCCGTCTTGGCGGCGCGCTCGGCGTCCCGACCCGGCAGGCCGCGCGCCCCGCCCGGGGCGCAGCCTCGCCCGCCAGGGCGGCTCGGAACCCGGTGTGCAGGCAAGGACACGGTGTCTCCCTGATGCGACGTCAGCGCGCTGCGCCAGTCCAGCGATTGACGCCCCGCTATTATCCACGCCGTCAGCACCGTCGTGCAATTGCATGAGAAATTGCACGACGGGTAGGAGAACCACGGGGCCCCGTCGGGTGCGTTCCGCCCCACGTGGGCCGGCGCCCCGTGTCGGAACGTGAGCAAGGAGACTGTGGTGCCTTCAGTGCCAAACGGAGTGCGGGCGAGCGCCTTGGGCGCCCACTGGATCAAGAGCCGGCACAGCAATGCCGAGGGCAACTGCGTCGAGGTGGCGGCCCTGTCCGACGGGGCGGTGGCGCTGCGCAATTCGCGTGACCCGGACGGACCTGCGCTCGTGTACACGCCTGCCGAGGTGGCGGCCTTCCTGGCCGGCGCGAAGGAGGGCGAGTTCGACCATCTGGTGTGAAGTTCCCGGCGGCACAATGCCGTCGGCACATGCGGCATGGACCGGGCGAGTGCGATAATGATGGTCTGTTGTCTGCCGACCGACTGGGAGTCAGGATGTCCGTCGAGTCCCGCCGTGTCTCTCGACTGGAACCGTATCTCAACCGGACGGAGCCTGCTCCGACTCTCCTGAAGATGCTGGTCGGGGTGCAGTTGGCCGGTATGCGCGAGGGCGTCGGCCTCTCCCAGGAGCAGGCCGCGCGAGCGCTCGGTTTCAGCCCCGCCAAGCTCTCGCGCATCGAAGCCGGCAAGGGCCGCAAGCCGCCGACGGAGGACGACGTCCGCTCGCTGCTGCACCTGTACGAGGCCGACGACCACGAGGCCGCGGTCCTCGTCAAGCTGTTGCAGCGCGCGGGTGAGCCGGGCTGGTGGCAGCGCTACGACAAACGACTGATGCCCGAGTGGTTCGATCGGCTGGTCGGATTGCAGGAGGCGGCCGCCGCCATCCGCACCTTCGAGATCCAGTACGTTCCCGGTCTGCTGCAGACCGCGGCCTACACCCGGGCCGTGGTGGAACGGGGACTGCCGTCGGCTTCGGCGACCGAGGTGGAACGGCGGGTGGAACTGCGGATGCGGCGGCGGCAACTGCTGGCTCGTCCCGACGCCCCGCAACTGTGGGCGATCATCGACGAGTCGGTCCTGATGCGGGTGCTGGGCAGCCGCGAGGTGATGCGCGAACAGCTGGAGCATCTCGTCGAGATGGCCCGGTATCCGCACGTGACCCTGCAGTTCGTGCCGTTGGACGTCACGAACGCCTCGGCGCCGGCGATACCGGTCACCTATCTGCGCTTCGGCGGTCTTGACCTGCCCGACATCGTGTATCTCGAGCACATCCGAAGCGCCAACTTCCTCGAGGACCGCGACGAGACGGAGGAGTACCGGATGGCACTCGACCGGCTCGCCGACGAAGCCCTCAACCCCCGCGAATCGGTCGCCCTGCTGCGGAGAACACTCGAAGAGCGCTACTCCCCCGGCTGAGCGCAGGACCTCCGATCGCGGGGCCCTTCGTCAGCGGATACGACCGACGCCGCCGAACTCGATCCACTCCTGGGTGAGTTGGCGGGGCGCGACCTCTGTGTCGGGCCGCCAGGTGGACACCTCCACCAGCCCCGGCTCGAGGATGTCCATCCCCTCGAACCAGGCGGCGACGTCCTTCTCCTGGCGCACCCGCCCCCAGTGTCCCTGCGTGGCCTGAGCCATGAAGTCGGTGACGAACTCGCGGACCTTCGGGTCCTCGCTGACGAGCTGACACATCACCATGAAGCTGCCAGGCACCAACTGTTCGACGACACGACTGATCAGGGCGGGCGGCCCCTCGGTGTCGCTGTCCGGGATGCAGTGCATCACCGAGTTGAAGAGCACGGCCACCGGACGTGAGAAGTCGATCAGCCTGCGGGTCTCCTCATGGGAGAAGATCCCCTCCGTGTCCCGGATGTCCGCCTGGATGACGGCCGTGCGGTCGTCCTGCTCCAGCAGCGCCCGGCCGTGCACCAGAACCATCGGGTCGTTGTCCACGTACACCACATGGCTCGTGGGGTCGACACGCTGGGCGACCTGGTGGACGTTGTCCTGCGTGGGCAGCCCGGATCCGTGGTCCAGGAACTGCCGGATGCCGTAGTCCTCCGCCAGTGTGCGCACCATGCGCTGAAGGAACCTGCGGTTGTTCAGCGCGAGGGCCCGGGTGCTGGGGACGACCTTGTCGAGTTCCTCGCAGGCTGCCCGGTCGGCCGCGTAATTGTCCTTTCCGCCCAGGTAGTGGTCGTACATTCGGGCGGCCGTCGGGACCGTGGCGTCGATCGACGTGGACAATTGCCTGCCAGGCTGCATCGTTCCCCCAGAGACGGGCCGCGCCGTCGGAGCCGGCTCGGCGGGCACTCCATCCTAGAGACCCGGCGTTTCCCGATGCCAGTCCCCGAACGAAGGATGCGGAATCCAGGACACCTGATAGGTGATCAACTTCGGCTCGATCAAGCATGGTTGGCGCAACAGGTGCCGAGCGTGCCGTGGATCGCCCGGGCAGGAGCGGTCATGACTCGACGAGTTCGGCCAGCATGGCGCCGGTCCCTTCGTCGGCCGGCAGAAACGCCTCGAGGCGGAGTTCGGCGATCGTGACGTCGACGGCCGTGCCGAAGTGGGCGAGGGTGGTGACCAGCGTCAGCTCCCGTGTGTCAGCGGGATCATGGGCCCTCAGGCGCAGCGGTACCGCGAGGCCGAGGTGGTCCGGCGACTCGCGCGGACGCGGTGGTGCCAGGTCGAGGAGTTCGCAGACCAGGCTCTGGAGCCGGGCGTCGGGGTTGCGCGCACTCTCCGCCCGAAGACGTTCGATGATGCGCCACGCCCACTCGTCGAGATTCACGATGCGCGGCGCCAGGCCCTGAGGATGCAGCAGCACCCGGGGAACGCTCATCGGCGCGAGCAGGAGACTCGGGTCCGCTCCGGCGATGAGCCTGTGGAAGGCGGCGTTGGCCGACACGAGGTCGCCGAGCCGGTCGACGACCACCGCCGGGTAAGGGAGGTGCCCGTGCAGAATGCGTTCGAGGGCGGAGCGAATCGGCTCGAGCCGCGGGTCGTCCAAACACGTCTGCGGGTAGGCGGGCGCGAATCCCGCCGCGAGGAGCGCCTGCCGCAGTTGGGTGGCTCGCTCGACGGAATGCTGACCGAGCCGGCCGTCCTTCCCGAGGGCGCCCTGGTGCCCGTCCCCGACCACCTCTCCTACGCCGAGGCGGCGACGCTCCCCTGTGCCGCCGTCACGGCGTGGAACGCCCTGACCGGCGACGGCCTCGGAGTCCAGCGCGGACAGACCGTGCTGACCACCGGCGCCGGGGGCGTCTCCCTGTTCGCGGTGCAGTTCGCCGAACTCCTGGGTGCGAGGGTCATCGCCACCACCGGCCGTGTGGACAAGGAGCAGCGCCTTCGCGATCTGGGAGCCGACGAGGTCGTCAACTACCTCGACATACCGGACTGGCACACCGCCGTACGTGAACTCACCGGCGGGCGGGGAGTCGACCGCGTGGTCGACACCGCGGGAACGCTGGAGCAGTCGCTGAAATCGCTCGCCGTCGACGGGCATGTCGCCTTCGTCGGGTCCGTGTCCGGCGACCTGCGACCGATCGAGCCCCGTCTGCTGTTCAGCGTCGCCGCGACGGTCCGTGCTCTGGCCGTCGGCAGTCGCGCCCAATTCACCCGCATGAAGGAAGTCATCTCCGCACATCGGCTCCGGCCGGTCGTCGACCGGGTGTTCCCGCTCGACGAAGCCGTGGCGGCCTACCGCTACTACGAGTCGGCCGCGCCGTTCGGAAAGGTCGTCATCACCATCGGACAGCCGACGGGGGTGAGTGACGGGACCGTCCCGCACGACCGGTCGCCGCAGGCGGAGGCCCGGACCGTCCCACCCGCTGAACGCCGCCGTACCATCCAGTAGCATCGGGCCCGGCGCACCTGGTCCTGTGGGCGCGCAACATCCCGGGGAACGCGGAGGTCACGGCATGGCGGACGTCGAAGTGGGCACCGTGATCGAGGACTTCGACCTGCCGGACGAGACGGGTGCGCAGCGGCGGCTGTCCGAACTCCTCGTCGACGGGCCGGTCGTGCTGTTCTTCTATCCCGCCGCCCTCAGCCGCGGTTGCACGGCGGAAGCGTGCCACTTCAGGGACCTCGCGACCGAGTTCGCGGCCGTCGGTGCCAGGCCTGTCGGCATCAGCGGCGATTCCGTCGAACGTCAGCAGGACTTCGCCGGGCGCCACACGCTCGGCTTCCCGCTCCTGTCCGACGTGGACGGGACCGTCCGGGAGCGGTTCGGGGTCCGGCGCGGTTTCTCCATGTCCCCCACCAAGCGCGTCACGTTCGTCATCGGCCAGGACAGCAAGGTCCTGGAGGTGGTGCGCAGCGAACTGCGCATGAGTGTGCACGCCGACCGGGCGCTGGCCGCCCTGCGCACCCGCACGAGCTGACGGCCGACGGTACGGGACGTCCGCTTCGCCGCCTTCCGGGGCCCCGGGCCGACGTCCCCTTCGCGATGCGCGGCGACGGCGCCTTCTACGGACCGCAGCCGGCCGGCGCGCTCGCTCGGTAGACCTAGACCATGGTCAGGAGGTGATCCGTGGGGCCGTAGTCGATCTTCCAGTCGGCATAGACCCCGGAGAATCCGTCCTTGATGCACCGCAGACCCACGGTCACCCAGCGGACCGATCCGTCGTCGCCGAGGGAGAAGGCGACCGCGGCCTCGAACTCCTCGCTCCCGCAAGGGCAGCCGACCGCACCGGGCTCGTCGTCCTCCCAGGACTCCTCGTTCCAGTACTCCTCGCTGTCCGCGATGAACGCACGGCCGGCGCAGCCAGAGCACTCTCGTTGCGCTCCGGACGCGTTGACCAGCACGAAGAACACCCGCCCACCGCAGCCCTCACAGAGGGAAGGAGCGATCGTCACCGGGCGGTCGTCGACCGCACCCCGCAGGAACACCGCGAGCTCCGTGGGGACACCCTCGCCAACCTGATCATCAGCATGCACGGACACATCGTTCCAGACGCCCCGAACCACCACCCGGACAGCTTGACCAAGGACATAGGGGCCCCCGCATGCCGGGAGCACTGCCTCCGTCGACGTTCAACCGATGCCTGCGGCCCGGTGACACCACCCGGATCATGCAGGCAACGGAGGGCGACGGTCATGCGGGAGCCGGAGGCCGGAGCCCCGCCGCGGGGTCACGACGACGGCAACGGAGGCTCCGTCCCCGTCGTCACGCCGTGCGCGTGAGACGCAGGGTGGCGACGACGGTCGTCAGGCCGCGCAGCATGCCCAACTGGTTCCAGCCCATGCCGAACTCCGCACGGTCCACGGTGAACTCGGCCTCAAGCGTCACCGCTTCCGCATCTGCCTGCGTGACGCGCGCCGTGAAGGACTGTGGCCGGCTGATGCCGCGCACGGTCAGCTCACCGGTGATCTGAGCCGTGTCGTCCGACCGCGCCTCGGCACGGTGCACCGCGAAGGTGATCTCGGGGTGGCGGTCGACGTCGAAGAAGTCCGCCGAGCGCAGGTGCTTGTCGCGCTTGGTGTGCTTTGTGTCGAGCGACGCGGCGTCCAGGGTGATGGTGCCCTGCGCGGTGCCGTCCGGCTTGACCTCTCCCTGACCGCTCAGGGCATGGAAGGAACCCTTGACCGTGACCAGCCCCCACATGGTCTTGTGCTGCACGGCGACGGTGGAGGCGGTGTGGTCGAGCTGCCACAGTCCGGTTTCGACGGCGACGGTCATGAGAGTTCTCCAGCAGAAGAGGGGGCGGGGCAGGACGACGATCTAGTCATCCAAATTTGGAAGACCCTCACGCTAACCCCTCCTCCAAATTTGAACAACCCGCTTGGTCCAAAAATGGACGAGGTCGGCCCCGTACGCCTCGGCATCCGGGCCCCCCGCCCTGCCGTCACCGGCTCCGGCGGGAAGGAGCCGGTGACGGCCCGAAGGAGGGCGGGTCAGAACTCGGGGCACTCCTTCCAGGCCAGGTGATAGACGGTGCTGATGTCACCGTCCGTGGAGTCCATCGTCATGAAGCTCGTACTGCCGGGCACCGACGTGCCGGCACTGACGCGCAGTTCGGTGTTGATGTTGAAGTTCCGCTGCACACCGCAGGGCGCCCAGACCAGCTGCGCCCAGTCCGTGACGTCCGTCGCCTGCCAGTTGTCGTCGTACGGACCGCTGAACGGATGGGTGATGGCCGCCGTGTTCGGCGATCCCTGGAAGTAGTACGACGCCTTCTCCGCGCTGGACGCACCGCGCTGAAGTGAGGCGAAACCGCGGTAGTCCGCACTGGCGATGGCGTACGTGAAGCCCTGCGGCACATGGACGATGAGGTTGAGCTGGCAGTTCTTGCGGAACGCGGTGGGGTCGGCATTGCCCCCGACCTGGGCGAGGTAGTCGCTGTAGGTCACCGTGAAGGCGGTGCTGTCGGGCGAGACGGCGACCGCGGCCGTTCCCTGGGGACAACCGGAGCCGTTCACCGTGGCGATCTTGATGACGATCTTGTCCGGCGGCGGGTCGACGATCCCGGACGACGGGTCGTGCACGGGAAGTGCGGTGGCGATGAGCGCCGCTGTCGCGCCGCTCAGAAGCATTCCACCAGCCATGGTTCTCCCATCCGTTGCATCGGCGTCCCGGCGGTGTGCACCACCGGGCATTGGGGGGTGCGGCCCCGCGCGTGAGCACGGGGCCGTCGCGGACCAGTGCGTTGGATCAGATACCGAGCTGTACGTCATGGGCATGTCATATTTGCAGGCACACCCACCCCCACCTGTGAAGGAGCTGTGAAGGCCGGGGTCATCGCATCGTATGTACTCCGAGCTCGCGCCGGTACGGCGATCTCCGGCCAATCGGCGCGGCGCACACGCCGCCGGGCGCACACAAGGCGGCCCGCCGCCCCGGACTCCACGGGGCGGCGGGCCTTGGCGGGCCCGGTCAGTGGGCGGGCCAGCCGTCGAGGTGGCGGTGGAGGGTGACCTTGGGTCGCTCGTGGCCCTTGGGCGCCTTCGCGACGGCTTCGCTGAGCACCTTGTCGACCTCGGCGGCCAGCGCGTCCGCGCGTGTCTTGATGTCGGCGGCCGGAAGCGTGGAGCGAGTCAGGGCGTCCAGCCGCCGGTGGATGTCGTTGAGGCGCCGGCGGGACTCTCCGTCCAGGGCGAAGGGGCGCGGCGTGGAGACGACGAACTGGTAGGCGCCCGCAAGGGTCTGGCAGCCGTCGCAGTACTTGTTGACCGCGTCCCCGCGGTTCACCGCCGTCAGATGGGTGCGCTCCCCGGCCATCGTGACGATCTGGAACGACAGCGCGACCGAGCGGCAACGGTCGTCGACCGAGCAGCCCACCCCGACGGCGTTCACCTGGTTGCGCACGGTCGCGGCGCTGACCGTACCGAGCTGGCGCACGGTGAAGGAGTCCTTGGTCTGCGTGTGGTGCCGGAAGTCGGCCCGGGTGAAGGTCTGGTCGATGGCGACCGCGGCGTGCCGCGGGGCCGCCGTCGCGGCCTGCGCGGGCACGGCCGTCGCGAGACCGGCCGCGCCGGCGGCGAACAGCCCGACGCGTACGGCGCGTTGGGAGAGGGCGGAAGGTGGACGGGGTTTGCGGTGCTGGTTCACGTGGGACTCCCGTTTGAGTGATGCCGTAGGACGGAGTTCCGCAGGACAGGGGACGCACTGCGCTCTCGGACCGGCGGAAGCGGCTCGGCCCCGGTGCTGGGCCCGGGGCCGGTCCGCTCAGCCCGGGACGGGCCCGGGGTGATCAGGAAGGGCTGGGTGTGGGCGAGTCGACCGGCGGCTCGCTGGAACTCTCCGGTGCGGTCGGGCTCTCGGGCGGCACGGAAGGGGAGGGCGAGCCGGATCCGGGGCCGGCCGACCCGGAGACCGGGGGCTGCCCGCTCGTCCCGGGGCTGCCGCTGGGCCCGACCGGGCCCTCGGACGGCGACTTCGAGGCGCTGGGTTGCGCACTCGCGGAATCCGACGGGCTCGCCGAGGCCGACGGACCGTCCGAGGCGTCCGGGGAGGCGGTGCCGGACGAAGCGCTCGGGACGCCCGCCGACGGTGCGGCATCACCCGGATCCGGGGTCGTGGCCCGCCGGGCCGGAGGGGCCGAGGGCGACACACCCGGCTGCAGTATCGGAGCGATCGGCGGCTTCTTCGGCAGTGGCTCCGGGGTCATGCCCGACACCCATGCGTAGCTGAGACCGCCGAGTCCGACCAGGAGCAGCGCGCACAGGGTCACGCGCAGCCGGGGCCGGCCGTCCGTCGATTTCACGGCACCCCGCCACAGACGACCGCCGAGCTTCACCGACAGATAGACCACGCCCGCCATCGGGCACAGCAGCATGATGCAGCCGACCACGCCCATCAGGCCCGCCGCGATCTCCCCCTCGGCGAAGGCACCGCCCGTGCCGACGATCTGCTCGGTCAGCGAGCGGATCATCGTGGTGGTGATACGCGGCAGGTTCCAGAGCGCGTAGCCCAGTTCGCCGATGATGAGCGGCACCATCGTCAGGACCCAGGTGGCGACGATGACCCGGGACGACTTCTTGAGCGCGGCGACCTCGGCCCGGGCCTTGCTGCCCCTGGCTCCCGGGATCAGGCTGAGCAGGATCGGCTTGATCTTGCCGTAGAGATCCGGAACACCGGCGAGGTCACCGAGGATGTAGTAGCCGTCCAGGCGCACGGCAGGCATCAGCTGTTCGAGGATCTCGAAGTGGTTCAGATAGACGGCGGCCAGGAAGAACGGCTCGCCGGTGAGGGCGTAGGCGCCCGCCAGCGCCAGCATGAAGACGACGTTGAAGTAGATACCGCCGAGATCGGTGCGCAAGCGCCCGCCCCGCCCGATGCGGTAGACGTCGGTGACGTCCGTGTACATCGAGGGCCAGATGAGGAACAGTCCGCAGCCGATGCTTCCCGGCCGGGCACCGCCGTAGCGGCATGCGGAGGCGTGGCCGAACTCGTGGAACACGAGCGAGGCCACCGTCAGCACGAACACCACGAGGAGCAGCACCGGTTGATCGAGTACCTCGAGCACGGGTGTGATCGCGCCGAAGAACGCGAACAGCCACACGTCCAGGACGGCGACGCCGACGAGCACGGCCACCACCACGAGAGGGCGGTGCAGCCAGGCCAGCGCGCGGGCGATCTTCGCCACCCGGCGCTCGTTGAAGATGACCCGATGGCCCTTGAGTGCGAGGAGCAGGTCCGACCTGGGTGCCGAGATCTGGTCGTCCCGCAGTCCCTCGGGGACCGTCACGCCGAGCGGGTCCAGCTTGTTCTCGATGAGATAGCGGATGTTCTCCGCGCTCACCTCGCGCCCGAACCGGGCGCTGACCCGGTGGGCGATCGTCTCGATGTCGCGGCTTGCGTCGATCGACGACGCCACCAGGTGCAGCAGCCGGGACAACTGCACAACCTGCCCGTCCCCCCGGCGGGCGATGTACCTGGGCTCGGTGAACCCGGACCCCTGGTACTCACCGTGCAGTCGAAGCCCGGCGCTCAACCGCGGCACGATCGGCTTCCCCATCCCGATGACGGTCAGCTCGCCCGTGGCGACCTGCTCGTACGTCACCGGCATCCCCCCGGGACCCGGCACCGGGCCGGTGTCGTGGAGAGCCGCGGTGTTCTCCCCCAGCAGCGTCATACCCGCTTCCTCCCCGTAGGGCGGACCGCGCCAGCCCCCTGCGCGGTCCGCCCGACTTGCCCTCGTCGTACGGGGTTACTGGCTGATGTTGATCGACTGGGAGGCCGCGGACTGGGCGACCGACCACGAGGAGTGGTCGTTGAGCGCGGCCGACTCGTTGTGGGCGGAGACGTTGGCGACGTGCTTGCTGACGTTCACCGTCTTGCCGAAGCTGAACTTCAGCCGGCCCAGGGCCTCGCGGCCCGGCAGCAGCTCCGCGGACTCGGCGTCCAGCTCGTGTGCGTTCATGCTCATGGCGTGTCCTTTCCTCAAGACCTTCGTTGTGCAGCGTGTGGGAGCCGGGCGGACGCGGACCGCCGCCCGGCAGGGTTGGTGATATCCCGTCGGATACCGGTGCCCGGTGGTGGTACCGCCGCGGCGGGCGGAGGTGTGGTGATGCTTCGCCGCGGCGGTACCGGGTGCCGCACGGTGCCGGGGCGACGGACCGTGCGGCACCGGATCACTGGTGGATGTTGATGGCCTGGGCGGCGCCCGAGTCCGCCACCGACCACGCGGAGTGGTCGTTCAGGGCGGCCGACTCGTTGTGGGCGGAGACATTGGCGATGTGCTTGCTGACGTTCACGGTCTTGCCGAAGCTGAACTTCAGGCGACCGAGGGCCTCACGGCCCGGCAGCAGCTCAGCGGACTCGGCGTCGAGCTCACGAGGATCCATCATGATCGATTCCCCCTCAGGGTTCGGGATGTGTTCCCGTCGGACAGGATCAGGTCCCCCCGGATCGTGTCCAACTCCGTCGGACGAGCTGTCCAACGAGATTGGACACTAGGGGCTGGAAAGCGGGTGACGCAAGCGGTTCAGGAGAACACCTTCCGTAACTCACCCAACTCGCCCCTAGAATGATCCGACGCGGAAAAGTTCCGCCCGGCGGCGAGCAGGAAGTGACCATCGGTGGCCAACGCACTGCAGCAGATCATCCGTGACCGGCTGGACAGCGAGCGCTGGTCGTACGGCGACGTCGCCCGCCGCGGAGGCATCCCACGCTCGACGGTCCACCATCTGGCGACCGCCGACCACATGGCCCGCATGCCCCAGCCGGCCACCCTCGAGGGGCTCGCGCAGGGTCTGGGACTTCCACTGCAGACCATTCGCCAGGCCGCGGCGGAGGCCTGCGGCATTCATCTCTACGCCCCCGCGGCCGAGTCGACGCCCACGCCCCCCGGCGACCCCGAGGTGGACGTCCTCATCGCGAGCGTGCAGCGACTGTCGTCGGAGGACCGTCGCCATGTCGCGGCACTGGTCGAGTCGCTGCTCAACCGCCCTTCGGGCGACTCCTGACAGCCGGCGCCGATACGGAGGGCGCACCCCCGCCCCACGGGCCACTTGCACTAGAAGAAGTCACTTCCGCCCAAACACGCATGATCCGGCGCTAGTCTCTGCTCCTGCCTGGGCGCGTGAGCCGCACACCCCAGGTCCTCTGGGGGACACCTTGCTCTTCGTACACGGCGGCCCCACCACCGCCATCGTCAAGGGACCGACGGGAGAATCCGTGGTCCTGCTCTCCGGTGAGCTTCCGGCCGATCTGACCGACGCCTCCATCGGAGAACTGCTCGACCTCGCGGCCGCCGTGCTCAGCGAGGAGGAGCTCGCACTCTTCGACCAGTGTCTCGCCATGCTCCGGCGCGGTGAGGGCCCCACCCCGCAGCGGATCGAGATCAACGGCGCCGTGCTCACCGTCTACCGCGAGTGACGAACGCCCACGGCGACCCCAGGCCCCGCGAACGTACTCGTACACAGATCCAGACGTCGAACGCATGACTTCGAGCCATCGAGCAGGGCACCATCACGCCATGGCACCCTTCGCACATCCGTACAGCCGCCTCACCGTTCGAGCGACTTCATGAGCCCAGCCCGCATCCCCGGCCTGATCGTGCCGCTGATCCTCTTGTTCGCCCTCGCCGCAGGTGCGGTGTGGTACTGGCGGCATCGTGGCGACTAGCCACACACCGGCGGACGACTCAGCCCTGGCCCCGTTCGGCCTGCTCACGCAGGAACGCGGTGATCTGGCCGGCCAGGATCTCCGACAGGTTGTCGTTCCGTGCGGGGACACCTGGCTCGCCGTCCGCCACGGTCATGTCTCCGGACCACAGATACCGATCGGCCCAGTCGTCGTCCGCCTTCAACTGCACCTGGATGTCGACGAGATTCAGCAACGGCTCCGGGGCGGCTGCGTACAGGACGGCGGTCGCCCGGCGCAGCGGGTACAGATCGAAGCCCTCGATGAACTGCGAGTTGCGCCAGTCGAGGAACGCGCTCTCGCCGTCGGGGCCGGTCCGGATGTCGAGTTGACCGTCCTCGAGGTGGATTCCGGCAGGTTCCCCCGTGCGGTTCTCCACCGTCACCCGAAAGCGGAAATAGGTCAGGCCTTCGGCGGCCTCGTCACGCCCGCGCGGCGGCTCGGCCCTCTCCAGACCGGAGACGCGGACACGCAGACCGGCATGCTCGTCTGCGCATTCCTGCCAGTCGCCGATCACATTGGGCTCACGCACGGTCCACCTCTCCACTTCCGCGCCTAGTTTCCTATCCGCGCACGCAACAAAGTGTCAAATGCACGGAACACCGCTTGGCCAGCGGATATGCCGCGCTTGATCACCGATCAAGCCGTGCGCAGCACCGATCCACCGGCCGGCCGCAGCACCACGATCCCGCACGTGTCACACATCACGTCCACCACACGCCCGGAGCCGGTCCCCGGGCCACATGCCACAGTGACGGCTGGCACACTGCACGTTCATGACCACGATCACGCCCGCCCGTGCTCTGTTGCTGCTCGTCAGCGGACTAGTGTGCCTGACCACCGCGAGCGGGGCGCTGATCGGCGCGCTCTTCGGCGGTGCGCGCTTGGCTCTTCTCACCGCGGCCGGCGCGGGCACAGTGGGCGCACTCGGCGCCCTTTTCCTGCGCCGACGTGCATGGACGCACTTCGAGGCGGCCCGGCGTGAAGCCGGGATGCGCGGCTATGCCGACGGGATCGCCCATGGGGTGCTCCTGCACATCGCCGCGTACGAGGCCGCCGTCTTCCCCCGCAGCGGGCCGGCGGGGGTGACGCCCGAGGAGCGTGCCGCGCGGCGCACGGTCGCCTATCGGATGGCAGCGCTGGACGAGGTGTCACAGCGGGTCCGGGAGGCCGCTGCGGACGCCCTCGCCGTGCTCGACGCCGCCGATCGCACCGCCGCCCAGGATGCCCTCGCCCAACTCGCGGCGGTCGTCAGACAGGATTACGCCCGCCCCTGACCGCCCGGTACGGCGCCGCGGCCCCGTCGCGCCCGTCCGTGAGCCCGGCGCCCGTCCCGCCGTCCCGGAATCGCCTCCTGCCAGCGGGTCGGCTGCGCGTCTCCCCTCACGACTGGGGGCCGACCCGAGCCGTGGAACCGCCGGCCGGCGCGGCCGCGAGTTCACGCACCTGGGCCAGGGCCGCGGCGACGGCCGGACGGCGGGTCCCTCCGGCGCGTACGCAGGTGAGGAACTTGCGGTGCGGGTCGCCGGCGCAGCGGACGCGGGTGAGCGCGAGGTGCGGTGGCAGCCGGGCCAGACGCGGTACCAGTGCGACCCCGAGTCCATGGGCGACGAGATGGGCGGTCACGTTCCAGTCGAGTGCGTGATGGACGATGTCCGGTGTGAAACCGGCCGCGGCACATGCGGAGAGCACATGCGGCCGACACGGACTGTCCGCCACCGGGGCGATCCAGGGCTCCAGAGCCGCCTCCGCGAGATCGACGCACTCACGGCCGGCCAGCTCGTGGCCGACCGGCACGACGAGGTCGAAAGGGTCGTCCATCAGCGGCTCCTGCTCGAAGCGGGCGTCACCGCGCGGCGGATTGCGCGGCGTCACCTCGACGACGGCGAGGTCCGTCTCCCCCTCGAAGAGCAGATCGAAGGCCTCGGGGAGCCCCGCTTCCCGGATCCGCACGGACAGCCGGGGATGGTGCGCGTGCAGACGAGCCGCCATCGGGGCGAGGAGCTCCGAGACGGCCACCGGGAATCCGCTCACCCGCAGCACTCCGGCCAGTTCCCCGTCGTCGGCGCGCAGGTCGTGTTCGGCCTGCTCCCATCGCGTCCGTATGGCGTCGGCGTGTGCCAGCAGACCACGGGCGGCGGGTGTGAGCCGTACGCCCCGGCCCTGCGGCTCCAGCAGTTCGACACCGAGCTCGCGGGAGAGCTGCCGGATCTGCTGGGATGCGGCCGACGTCGTGAAGTGCAGGGCACGCGCGGCGGCGGTGACGGTGCCGTAGTGCGCGACGGCCCGCAGGACATGCAGTCGGCGTAGGTCAATCATGAAGTCCACGCTTCACGGTCGTGTCGAGCAAGTCAACGTGGACGTGAACGGCGGTGTGCGGCCACCCTGGTGGCATCGACATGGTTTCGCCCGAGCGGCAGAAGGGAGTCCCTGATGACCTGCACCCCCGCCCCGGCCTGCCCGCACTGTGGATGGCCCGACCAGGCGGCACCGTTCCAGGTGCTCTCCCGGCACGACACGGCCGACGGCCGGACGACGTGGACCCGTTGTGCCTGCGGTTCACTGCAGGTGCGCCTGCTCGACGCCCGAGGTGCCCGCGTCGTCTCACGCAGCCGGCCCGCGCGGCCCGTGGAGCAGCCCTGCGACCGATGACGGCCGAACCGGGCCGCCCGTCCCTTCGCCGATCCGGCCCACCCGTGATTGAGCAAGCTCCCACCGTGCCGACGTAGCACAGGACATGGCAGCATTCATGGGCGTCGGGTGCGCGGGCGGCTCGGCCCGCACGTACACCGGGGAGCGCCGACGATGACGTACGAACAGCAGTCGCTCCGGGCGCGCGAGCGCAGTGAACCCCCGGCGCCCTCCGAGACGTCCCACCCCGGTCCGTCCTCCCCCAAGCGGAACGCCCCGGGCCGCTGGGCCGGGCTGCGGCGCCACCGGCGGCCGCTGCTCGTGCTCGCGGTGTTCGCACTGCTGGCGCAGATGGCGTTCGCCATGGTCAGCACCGCCGTGCAGCAGACCCCGACGATCGACGAACCCGTGTACGTGGGCACGGCGATCGTGTACGTACGGGAGCACAGCCTGCGGTTCAACCCCGAACATCCGCCGCTCGGCAAGCTCATCATCGCCACCGGCACGGTCTTCGCGCACCCGCGTCTCGAGCCGGGGTTCCAGGGCGATCAAGGGCGGTTGGGGCGTCGGCTGCTGTACGAGTCGGGCAACGACCCGTGGCAGGTGATGTTCTGGGCGCGGCTGCCGGTGATAGTGGTGACCCTGCTCTTCGGGCTGGCCGTCTTCGGCTTCGCCCGTGATCTCGTCGGCTCCACGGGCGGTCTGGTGGCACTCGCGCTCTACACGTTCTCACCCGACCTGATCACCAACGGTTCGCTGGCCACGCTCGACGTGCCCGCGGCGGGCTTCGTGGTGACGGCCGCATGGATGGTGTGGCGTGCCCGGCGCAGACCGCTGCCCCATCTGGCGCTCGCCGGGGTGGCGTCGGGCGCGGCGGTGGCCACGAAGATGAGCACGCTGCCCGCGGTGCCCGTGCTGGTGGCGCTGGCCGGGTGGTCGTACTGGCATGCGATGGGGGGCGGAGTCCCGAGGGCGCGGCGCACGGTCCGCGCGCTTGCGGCCGCCCTCGGCGTCGCGGTGGTTCTGGTCGGCGTCGTATGGGCCGCGTATCTCGTCGTCGACCCGCGACTGCGCTGGACGACCCCTTCGCACGTGCCGGCGGTGCACGGACTGCGCGAGCTGCTGATCGACCGGCTGCCCTTCCCCGACCCGTACCGCGACGGGATGCGCATCCAGTTCGGCTTCGAGGGGGACACCTGGCGCGGGTATCTGTTCGGCCGGCTCTACACGGGCTCCCTCTGGTACTACCTGCCGGCCGCCCTGCTGGTGAAGACGCCGCTCGGCATGCTGGTGCTCTGGTTCGCCGGTGCCGCGGCCCTGGCGGCGGTGCCACGGCTGCGTGCCGCCGCCCCCTACGTGCTGATTCCCCCGGCGCTGCTGCTGGCCGCGGCGATGCAGGGCTCACGCGATCTCGGGGTGCGTTATGCGCTCTTCGTACCGGTGTTCCTCGCCGTGGCGGCCGCCTGTGTACCGGCGCTGCGGCGGCGGTGGGCGTACGCCGTGACGGCCGTCCTGGTCGTGTTCACCGCGCTCAGTTCGCTGCGCGCATACCCGTACTACCTGCCGTACTCGAACGAGGCGTTCGGCGGCCCCGCGAAGACGCACCTGCGGCTGCACGACTCGAACGTCGACTGGGGACAGGATCTCGGCCGGCTGGCCGACCGGCTGCGCGAGCGCTACCCGGGCACCCGCGACGTCTGGCTCGTCTACAAGGGCAGCGGTGTGCCTTCCTGGTACGGCATCCACGGGCACAACCCGCTCAAGGTGCCTCCGAGCCGGGTGCACGGGCTGCTCGTCGTGTCCGACACGTCGATCGCCAAGGCCGACGGCCGCCTCGAACGGCTGATCCGCGGCAGCAGGGCGATCGACGACGTCGGGCACTCGATCACGATCTTCCGGCGACCCTAGAGCCGCAGCGGGCCGCGTTCGAACCGGAACGCCTGCCGGGGCGGGCCTTCGGCGAGGTCCGCCGACGCCGTGGACCCCGAACTCGTCGCCCGGACCGGTCAAGAGGCTGAAGGGGAGTGAGCAGCGCTGTCGTCCGGCCGCGTGACGTGCCTTCGGGAATGTCCGCGCTCAGCGCTGGGGGACCACCCTCGTCCCAAGGCGCCGGAGACGGCACGATTCCGCCCGGACGCCGCTGCACCGCGCCGCCCGGTCGATGACCTCGACGGGAATGCCGAGGTCATCGACTTCGTCCGGCGCATCGGTGACGCGGTGGCTCATACGCCGCGACCCAGGGCGGACAGCGGCTGACGCGCCCTCTCCGTGCGGCAGCGCGAACGGCGCCTGGTCCGGCACCGGTTCACGGCGCCGACGGCTTGCCCGCCGTGTCGAGCCAGGTGTGGAACAGGGCGTCCAGGCGCTTGCCCGACAGCCGCTCGGCGAGCCCGGTGAACTGGGCCGTGGTCCCATGGCCGCCCCGGTTCTGCGCCGCCCAGGTGCGCAGGATCCGGAAGAACGTCGCGTCGCCGACGGTCGTGCGGAGCTTGTGCAGGGCCATGGCACCGCGGTCGTACACGGGGCTGTCGAAGATGTGCGCCCCGCTGCCGGGATCGGCGGGCGGGAAGGACCACACGTCGTCGCTCGCCGGGCGTGCGTACAGGGCGTCGAAGGTCTGCTGGGCCGTCCTGCCGCCGTGCTGCTCGCTGTAGAGCCACTCCGCGTAGGTCGCGAAGCCCTCGTTGAGCCAGATGTCCTGCCAGCGGGTGAGGCTCACGGAGTCCCCGAACCACTGGTGGGCGTTCTCGTGGACGAGGGTGCTCAGGCTGGGCGCGCGGTCGTAGACGGGCCGGGTCTGGGTCTCGAGGGCGTAGCCGACGTCCGGTGCCCTGTCCACGATGGCACCGGCCGCGCGGAAGGGGTACGGACCGAAGAGCTTGCTCTCCCAGGCGAGGACGGACGGGAGTTCCTTGAGCACGGGGGCCGCCGCGGACGCCTCACGCGGATCGACGGCGTTGTAGACCCTGATGCCGTCGCGGGTGGCGTAGCTCTCCACCTTGAAGGTGCCCACGGTGGCCGTGGCCAGGTACGCCGCCATCGGTTCGGACTGGCGCCAGTGGAAGGTGGTACGCCCGTGCACCGTCCTTTGGCCGACGAGTACACCGTTGGAGACGGCCGTCCGCCCTTGCGGCACCGTGATGGTGATGTCGTACGACGCCTTGTCCGTGGGGTGGCTGTCGGACGGGAACCAGGTCATGGCACCCTGCGGCTCGTTCGCCACGAACGCGCCGTCGTCGGTGGGGATCCAGCCGTCGAGCGAGCCGTCGGGGTCGGTGACGGGTCCGGGCTTGCCCCGGTAGGCGACGGCGACGCGGAAGCCCTGGCCCCGGGCGAGCGCGTGCCGTGGCGTGACCACGAGTTCCTGACCGTCGCGGCGGAAGGACGCCTTGACATGGTCGACGGTCACGCCGGTGACGGTCAGGCCCTTGAGGTCGAGGTCGAAGCGGCTCAGACGTTGGGTGGCTCGCGCGCCGATGACCGCCGTGGCGTCGAGCCGGCCGCTTCCGGTGTCGTAGCCGAGGGTCAGGTCGTAGTGGCGCACGTCATAACCGCCGTTGCCCTCCAGCGGGAAGTACGGGTCGCCCGCACCCGCCGCCCCGACGGTGCCCGCGGCCGCAGGGCCCGCCCCGGCGAGCAGGGCGGCGAGGGCGAAGGGAACCGCGGTGGCGACGGCGGGTCCGGGCAGGAGGGTGGTGCGTGTGACGGTGTGCCGACGGGATGGCGTCACGGCTGCTCCTGAGGCTGGGGGCTGATCACTGCCGGGTCAGCTTAGGAGGCCGGGGCGCCGGCGGACCGCCTCGGTTCGGTCAAGTTCCCTTGCGTCTCGCGAGGTTCACCGGGCGCACGGGGCACATCTGGTCAAGGCCGTCGAATCATGATGGAGTTCCGTCCATGACGGACATCTCGCTGCCATGGACCGGGGAACCGGTGAGGGTCGGGCTGGTCGGGGCGGGCCCCTGGGCGCGCGCGGTGCACGCGCGCGTGCTTGCGGCCGGGCCCGAGACCCGGCTGACGTCGGTGTGGGCACGCCGTGAGGAGGCGGCCCGGGAGACCGCGGCCCCCTACGGCGCGGACGTCGCCGCCGATTTCGACGAACTCCTCGAGAGCTGCGAGGCGGTGGCCTTCTCGGTTCCTCCCGCGATCCAGGCGGAGCTGGCATTGCGGGCCGTGAAGGCGGGCAAGGCCCTGTTGCTGGAGAAGCCCCTCGGAGGGGATCTGTCCTCGGCTCGACGGCTCGCCGACGCCATCGAGGAGGCGGGCGTCGTCTCGCAGCTCGTCCTGTCCAACCGCTACCATCCCGCCGCGCGCCGCTTCCTGGCCGCCGCACGGAAACTCGAGGTCGCCGGCGCCCGGTCCCGCGGGCTGAGCGGTGCCTTCCTGGGCGGGGACTTCGCGACCCCGTGGCGCCTGGAGCACGGCGCGCTGCTGGACGTCGGCCCTCATCTGCTCGACCTGCTGGACGCGGCGATCGGTCCCATCGAGCGGGTGCGGAGCGCGGGGGATCCACGCCGCTGGGTCGAGTTGACCTGCGAGCACGAGGGCGGGGCGGTCAGTCAGTGCTCCCTGTCGGGATCGGTGAACGTTCCGGAGGGTGGTACCCACATCGAGCTCTTCGGCTCCGAACCCCCGCTGGTGTACGACACGACCGGGCTCGACTACGAGGAGGCCTGGCCGGTGCTGCGCCGCGAGTTCGCCACGGCCGTGCGCACCGGGGTGCCCGGCGAGCTGGACGCCCGGCGCGGACTGCGGTTGCAGGAGCTGATCGCGCAGGCCGCTCGGGGGTGAGCGACCGGGCGGTGCCGGAGATGGGCGCCGTTCAGGGGAAATCGCCCCGCCGGCACGCGTGAGGGAGGGCCGGGGCGTCCACAACTGACCCGTGAGACTGCCGCTGATCGCCCCCATGCTGGCCACCCCCGGTGTCCTGCCGCCCGCGCGGCAGGACACACAGTGGGCCTACGAGACGAAGCAGGACGGCCAGCGGGCGGTGGTCTACCTCCCGGGCGACGGCACCCTCGAGCTGCGCGCCAGGTCGGGCGAGATCATCACCGGCGCCTATCCGGAACTCGGCCCGCTGGGCGAGGCCCTCGGTGCGGTACCCGCCGTGCTGGACGGCGAGGTGGTGGCGCCGGACGAGCGCGGGCACGGCGACTTCCAGCGGCTGCAGTCCCGTATGGGGCTGGCCCACTCCCCCGCGCTGGCGGCGCGCCGCGCGGTACACACTCCCGTGCACCTCGTGCTGTTCGACCTGATGTTCCTGCGGCGCGACCTCACCGCGCTTCCCTATGCGCGCCGCCGGGCCCAGCTGGAGGAGCTCGGGCTGACCGGACCGCACTGGTCGACACCGGGTGCGCTCGTGGGGCACGGGGCGCGTGCGCTCGAGGCGACCCGGGAGAGCGGCCTGGAAGGGCTGGTCTGCAAGAGACTGGATTCGGTGTACGAGCCCGGTGTGCGTTCGCGGTCCTGGATCAAGATCCGCAACGTCCGGGCCGTGGATGTGATCGTCGGCGGCTGGCTGCCCGGCCGCGGGCGCCTTTCCGGGCTGCCCGGAGCATTGCTGGTGGGTCAGCGGGAGGCCGGACGCCTGCACTATGTCGGCCGGGTGGGGACGGGCTGGACCGAAGCCGAGCGAACCGAACTCGCCAGACTGCTCAGCACGGTCGAGACGCGCGTCTGCCCCTTCGACCGCGACCCGAGGGTGCCGGATGCCCGCTGGGTCCTGCCGAGGCTGGTCGGCGAGGTCCGCTACAGCACCCGCACCCGGTCCGGCCTGCTCAGGCAACCGTCCTGGCTGCGTCTGCGCCCGGACCTCGCACCGGAGGACTCGGCCGCCGATCTGCCGTGACCGCCGTGGGGCCCAAACGCCCGCGGCACCACGGACGGCCGAGGCTCAGACGTGACCCGGACCTCCGCTGCCGAACGCACCGCTGGACCCGGGCAGCCACCGCTTGCGCTTCTGGTCCTCGCAGCGTTGGCTGGCCGCATGGTGGAGCTGGTACGGCATGAGCCGTTCGCTCTCCTGCGCCGCGCGCGGCACCTCTCTGGGTTCCCGCACCTCTCGTTCCTCATGGACCGCTCCGCCCTCGGGCAGCCGGGGCTGCTCCTCGGGGCTGGGCGGTGCCGGTTCGCGGTCCCTTACGTCCATCCCGAGCCTGACGGCCCAGATCAACGCTCCGGCAACCACCATGCCGCCGATAAAGGCGAAGAACACGTTGAGTTGTTCCTGCGATACAGCCAGTACTACAAGGCTCGCCGTATTCATGCCATGACCATACCCCCGTTGAATTGGAAAGGCGCCTGGAGAATTTCTCCGGGAATCTTGATTCGGATTTTCTCGGGGAATTCCGGTGCAGGTGGGCGCCCTGTGCGGGCCGGGGCGCGGGGGCCCGTCAGATGCGGTACTCGCGCAGGGCCGGGGTGGCCAGGGCCAGGACAAGGGTGGCCGCGATGACCATCAGACCGCCGCCGGCGATGGCCGCGCGCACACCGGCGGCCGAGCCGACCGTGCCGTGCAGCACGTCCGCCAGACGCGGTCCGCCGGCGACGACGACGGTGAAGACGCCCTGCATACGGCCGCGCATGTCGTCGGTCGCCGCGGACAGCAGAATGGCGCCGCGGAAAACCATGGAAACCATGTCGGCGACTCCGGCGGCGGCCAGAAACGCGACGGCCACCCAGAGGTTCGTGCTCAGCCCGAGGCCGGTGACGGCCGCTCCCCAGGCGATCACCGCGGCGATGACCATCAGTCCGTGGCGACGGGCCCGGGAGAACGTGCCGGACATCAGGCCGCCGAGCACGGCGCCGATCGGGATCGCCGCGAAGAGCAGACCGAGCGCCAGGCCCTCGCCGTAGGGCGCGTAGGTCTGGGCGGCGAGCTGCGGGAACAGAGCGCGGGGCATGCCGAACACCATGGCGATGATGTCGGCGAGGAAGGAGAGCATCAGGACCTTGTGGACCGAGATGTAGCGGAATCCCTCGGCTATCGACTGCCATCCCGTAGTGCCCTTCGCCGCCGCGGTCAGCGGCGGCATGGCGGGCAGCCGTGCGACCGCCCACAAGGTCACGCACAGGGCCAGGGCGTCGATCAGGTAGAGCTCGGACAGGCCGATCACGGGGATGAGGGCGCCGGCGAGGAGGGGGCCCGCCACCAGACCGGTCTGCATGACGGTGGAGCCGAGCGCGTTGGCCGCCGGAAGTTCCTCCGGCGGCACCAGCCGGGCGATGGACGCACTGCGGGCCGGCGAGTTGAGGCCGAAGAAGGCCTGTTGGAGCGCGAGCAGCACCACCAGGGTGAGCACCGAGTCCAGGCCGATGGCGGCCTGGACCCAGAACAGCACCGACGTCACGGCCAGACCCAGGTTGGTGAGCAGCAGCAGTCTGCGGCGGTCCATGCGGTCGGCGATCGCGCCGCCCCACAGCGCGAAGACCGTCAGCGGCAGCAGCCCGGCGAGGCTCGCATAGCCGACCCACGCGGAGGAGTGCGTGATGTCGTAGATCTGCTTGGGGACGGCGACCGCGGTGAGCTGGCTGCCGACGGACGTCACGATCGTCGACGACCACAGGCGGCGAAAGGCCGGGCGGCGGAGCGGCCGGGTGTCCATCGCCCAGCGGCGCCAGCCCGTGCTCGGTCTCTCCTGCCCGTCCGGCGCACCGTCGTCCGGGGCCGTCTTGTTGTCGGTCGTGCTCTCACTCGTGTCCACGGGCTTCCTGACTGCCTCGTACATCTATTTATTCCGGGTTCACTATCACCGATCCACCTGTGATGCCGGTAGTCGGGGCACGGCTCGGGTGCCGGTGATCGGCGTGCCGGATCTCGGCGCGCCCCCGGGGCGGGCAGAACAGGACACCGCTCAGTCGTCCGCCACGACGAGAACGAGCGGGATGTCGTCGCAGGGGACCAGGCGCAGCCCCTCGTGGCGGCCGGGCCGTCCCTCGGCCAGCAGCGCACCGAAGTCCGGTCCCTTGGTGAGCGAGCCGACCAGATGGGCCGGGTCGGCCGAGGCGGCGACGCGGCCGCGGGCGTTGACCAGGTAGGCGGGGCCGGGCAGCCCCTGAAGAAGCGGTATCACGGCGGCCTCGAAGTGCCGCAGGTACACGTCCGCCGCGGCGACCCCCGCGAAACGGCCCTGCACGTGGACGGGCGCGGACAGGGTGAGGCTGTACTCGTCGGAGCAGAGGTAGTCGACGTACGGCCCGGCGACCGCACGGCGTCCGGTGTCCCGCGGCAGGGCGAACCAGTCCCAGTGCGTGTAGTCGGAATAAGCGGACTGCCGTGGATCAAGATCGAGCATCAGCGGCCGTACGGCACCGTCGGAGCCGGTCTGCCACCACTCCAGCCACGCCGGCACGTCACCGAGCAGCCCCGGTGCCGCGATGAATCCGACGCCGGAGACCAGTTCCTGCCGGGCGAGGTGGAGATGGAGGCCCGGTCGCAGCGCCGCGAGATCGGCGCTCACGGGGCCACGGCCCTGGGCGGCGATGCGGGTCAGCAGCGCCGCGGTGTCGGCCCGGGTGTGGGCGACGGTGTCGAAGACGGCCTCCAGGGTGCGGCGGACCCGGGCCGCGACGCCGGCCTCGGTGGCCGGGTCGAGTGTCGCCGTGGCCGCCCCTGTGCGGCGACCGCCGTCTCTCGCGGCCGTGCCCGTGCCCGTCGGCACGGAGTACGGAACCAGACAGGGCGAGGATCCGGGCTGGTGCAGGGAGTCGGACATGACGGCGACCGTATACGCCCCGCTCGCTTCACCGCATCTTGACGCTCCGTCAACTCCTCTTCCACAGACCGAAGTTGAACCAACATGCAACCCTCCGTAGGGTGTGGGCCACGCCGACCGCCCGGAGACGCCACCCGTCCCCGAGCGGACCCCGGGTGGATCCGCCGATCCACCCCTCGACCAGGAGTCACGTCCCAGTACGCCGCTGCGATCCGCGGCGCACGAAGACCACTTCGGTCACCACGCCGTCCGATACCGGGTGCCGTTCACGGCACCGCCGCGCCCTCACCCGGGTCGCATCCTGCACGTCCGACGCCCCCCGGGCATCGGCCGTCACGACTCTGCCCCCTGATTCCCCCCACTTCCCCACTTCGTGGAGATTCCCTTGCGCCTGTACAGATCCTTCAAAGCGACGGCCGCCGTCTGCTCCCTGCTCCTCGTGAGCGCCTGCGGCATGTTCGCCGAGTCGAGCACGTCGTCCTCCTCGTCCGGCTTCAACCCTCCGGACATCGAGGCACAGTCGAAGCTCGGCCCGACGGAGGGGCAGGTCAACCTGGTCTCCTGGGCGGGGTACGTGGAGGACGGATCCTCCGACCCGAAGGCCGACTGGGTCACCCCCTTCGAGAAGCGGACGGGGTGCCAGGTCCACAACAAGGTGGCGGCCAGCTCGGACGAGATGGTGAAGCTGATGAAGTCGGGCACCTACGACGCGCTCTCCGCGTCCGGTGACGCGTCGCTCCGGCTCATCGCCTCCGGCGAAGTGGCCCCGGTGAACACGGATCTGGTGCCCAACTACCAGGACGTCTTCTTCGGGCTCAAGGGACAGAGCTGGAACTCCGTGGACGGCACGGCGTACGGCATTCCGCACGGCCGTGGCGCGAACCTGCTGATGTACAACACGAAGGAGGTGTCGCCCCCGCCGCTGTCATGGTCCGCGGTCTTCGACGACGCGTCGAAGTACAAGGGGCACGTCACCGCCTACGACTCCCCGATCTACATCGCGGACGCCGCGCTCTATCTGCGCGAGACCCGGCCGAGCCTGGACATCGAGAATCCGTACGCGCTCGACCAGGAGCAGTTCGACGCGGCCGTCGATCTGCTGAAGAAGCAGCACGCCGACGTCGGCGAGTACTGGAGCGACTACCTCAAGGAGATCTCCTCCTTCAAGAGCGGCGACTCCGTGGTCGGCACGACCTGGCAGGTCATCGCCAACCTCGCCGAGAGCGAGGGTGCCAAGGTCAAGGCCGTGCTTCCGCAGGAGGGCGCCACCGGCTGGTCCGACACATGGATGATCTCCGCCAAGGCCAAGCACCCCAACTGCGCCTACAAGTGGATGGACTGGATCATCTCGCCCAAGGTCAACGCCGAGGTCGCCGAGTACTACGGCGAGGCGCCTGCCAACATCAAGTCCTGCGACGAGACCAGCGACCCGGCGTTCTGCGACACCTTCCACGCCACGGACGAGGGCTACTGGAAGGACATCGCGTTCTGGACGACGCCGATCGAGCAGTGCCTCGACGGCCGTGAGGACATCAAGTGCGTGCCGTATGCCAAGTGGGTCCAGGCCTGGACCGAGATCAAGGGCTGAGCCGGTCCGCCGCCGAGGTCCGTCGCACCCTCGACGGACCTCGGCGGGACCGTGGGTCGGCCGGTCTCACCGCGGCGGGTCCTCGGCGAGGGCGCGCTGATGCCGGGCGAGCGCATGGGCGATGTCACGGGTCGCCGGGTACAGCCGTAGATAGAGGCCGTACAGGTCGTCGTACCGGGACCGGCGTCGCGCATCGGGCGCAACACGCTCCCGCACCGGATTCCAGGTGTCGATGTCGACGTCCGCGATCGCGCCGGCGGCGAGAAAAGCGGCTCCGTAGCTCGCGCCGATCGTGACGGTCCTGATCTCCTGTTCCAGGCCGGTGACGTCGGAGACGATACGGGTCCACAGACCACCCCGGGTGCCCCCGCCGACGGCGACGACCCGGCGGATGTCGGCGCCCGCCGCACGCATCGCCTCCACGTTGTGCCGTACACCGTAGGCGCTGGCCTCCAGCGCGGCGCGGTACAGATCACCTCGGGTGTGCTCCACCGTCAGACCGGCGATCACCCCGCGGGCGTCCGGATCGGCGACGGGGGTGCGCTCGCCCGCGAAGTAGGGCAGCATCAGCAGGCCCTTCGCGCCGGGGCCGGACGCCTCGGCCTCGGCGAGCAGCGCGTGGTGGTCGGGAGCGCCGAGCAGATCCCGCAGCCAGTCGGTGATCACCCCCGACGTCGCCATGCCGCCCGCCAGACTGCGTGTACCGGGCAAGGCCCCCACGGTGCTCCACAGTTGGGGCACCAGCAGCCGCTCCGACACCGTGTTGATCAGGAACATGGTGCTGCCGTACATGAGCATCAGGTCGCCGGTGCCCTGGGCGCCCACGCTCAGCGCCTCGGACCAGGCGTCGATGGTGCCGGTGACGACCGGAATCCCGGTGGGCAGCCCGGTGGCGGCGGACGCCTCGGCGGTGACACGGCCGGCGATCTCACCCGGCCAGCGCAGGGGCGGCAACTCGATGTCCGGCGCGATGCGCCGCGCCCAGGGGCGGTACCACTCCTGGCCGAGGGAGTCGTACAGCGGCACGGACTGGCTGGCCGAGTGGTGGTCGAGAACGTAGACACCGGTGAGTTGCCGTACGAGATAGGAGCTCGGCATGTACAGCCGCCGGGCGCGGGCGGTGACATCGGGACGGTGCTCCGCCAGCCATACGATCTTGGGGCCGACCGCCTGGGTGGACAGCAGGGATCCGCAGCGGCCGAGCACGGCGTCGCGGCCCAGTTCGGCGTCGAGCCGGGCGATCTGGGCGGTGGCGCGGGTGTCCACGCCGTACAGGACGGCCGGGTGCAGCGGTGTGTCCGTCTCGTCGGCCAGGGCGACGCAGGGGCCCATGCCACTGACGCCGACCGCGTCGACGACGGTGCCCGGCGCCACCAACTCGCGGGCGAGCGCGATGAATTCGTCCCACCAGACACGCACGTCCATCTCGACGTGGCCGGGCCGGGGCCGGCTTACCGCATGCGGGCGCACGGCGGTGCCCAGAACCGTACCGTCCCCACCGACCAGCACGCCTTTGCTGCTGGACGTACCGATGTCGACACCGAGCACCGTCATGCGTTCCCGTCCTCCGCATAGAGACTCCCGGGACATCGTTCCCCTCTTCGGGGACGATCAGCGGTCGCAACGCGAAGTGGGTACCGCGCTGTTGACGTCTCAGCCGTCCGCCGGTGCCGCCATCCCGGGCAGTACCAGCGTGAAGACCGAACCGACCCCCGTCTCGGACGCGGCGGTGACGGTACCGTCGTGAGCGGCGGCGAGTTGACGGACGATGGCCAGACCGAGGCCGCTTCCCCCGGTTCGTCTGCTGCGGGACTTCTCCGCGCGCCAGAACCGGTCGAAGACGTACGGCAGGTCCTGTGCCGCGATGCCGCCGCCGGTGTCGGCCACCTCGATGACCACCCGGTCGCCGGCGGCCCGCGCGGAGAGCGTGATCGTGCCGTCGGCGGGGGTGTGGCGGATCGCGTTCGACACCAGATTCCCGACCGCCTGCCGCATGCGGACCGGATCGGCGTCCAGCCATGGGCAGCCGTCCACGGTGGTGACCAGGTGGACACCACCGGAGTCGGCCGCGACCCGATGGGCGGCAGCGACCTGCGCGAGCACATCGTCCGCGCGTACGGGTTCGCGGTGCAGCCGCAGCGTCCCTGCGTCGGCGGCCGCCAGGTCCTGCAGATCGTCGATGACGCGCTGGAGAACCAGAGCCTCCTCATGGAGCGAGGCCAGCAGTTCGGGGTCCGGGTCGACGACCCCGTCGCGGGTCACCTCCAGCCAGCCCCGGATGTTGGTCAGCGGGGTGCGCAGTTCGTGGGCGACGTCGTTGACGAGCGCCTTGCGCTGCGCCTCCAGACGCTCCCTGCGTTCGGTCAGCGCGTTGAACGCCTCGGCCAGGATGCCGGTCTCGTCCCGGGTGGTGACGGGTACACGGACGTGCCGCTCCGGCGGCTGCTGTGCGGCATGGGTGAGTGCCCGCAGCGGCCGTACGAGCCGGGTGGCGACCACCGCGGTCACGCCCACCGTCAGCACGAGCACGAGTCCGGTGACCCCGATGACCTTGGCCTTGTTGGCAGGGGACATGTCGAAGCGCGGCAGGGTGCCGCCGCCGTTGCCCAGGAAGAGATCGGCCACGGGGGCGACGTAGGGGTCGAGCTGCTGCCTGCGGGACTCGGCGACGCAGTTGTCCGTCGATGCGTCGGCGGTCGTGGGACGTCCCGTCCTTGTCTTTCCGTCCTGGATGTAGTCGGCCTCGATGCCCTTGACGGAGAAGCCGACCGAGAGGATCACCTGCGGCGGGTGCGCCTCGGTGCGCGCCAGACATGTGTGGGTCAGGTCGGTCAGCGCGGCCAAGGCCTTCTGCTCGGCGGGCACGGGGGTGTTGAGCTTTCCGTCGGTGCACTCGGACGCGACGTAGCCGTCGCCCGACGCGGCCTCCTCCCCCGTCAGCACGGACCGGCCGCTCGGCGAGGTCCTCACCGTGGTCTCGAACCCGGCACGGCGGAAGCACTTCTGCCGTACCAGGGCGAGGGTGTGCACACGGGCCCGCTCCTTCGACGTGAGGCGGTAGGGTCCGACGGCCCGGGGGTCGATGCCGCTGAGCTGCGCCCCGGGTTCCGAGTAGGTGTCGGTGCGCAAGGGGTCCACGACGGCCGAGGCCCGGGGCGGCAGGGGGGTGCGACGGGTCGCGGAGTCGGCGAGGGGCATGCGTTCGGGCGTCGTCAGGGCGATGCGGCGCCCCGTGCGCACCGACAGCGTGTGGAGGGTCCTGCCCACGTCCGACCAGTCCGGGTGGGTGGCGGCGTATCCGCTCAGTTCCCGCAGGATCTCCGTGTCGTCGGCGAGTACCTGTCCCTGCTCCTCCTGAATGGCGCGCGTCGTCGTCTGCACGGCCAGCCAGGCCGTCGCCGCCACCGAGCAGACGGCGATCAGCACCGAGGTCACCATCAGCCGGACGAGCAGGCTCTTGCGCAGCGGAAGCTCCCGGCTCACCGGAGGCCCCTGCCGCACGGACGGCCGCCTCCGGACGCGCGTGGTGCCGGGGCCGGGGGGACAAGACC
The DNA here is from genome assembly GCF_051553595.1 of Streptomyces sp. HUAS TT11. Lineage (NCBI taxonomy): Bacteria > Bacillati > Actinomycetota > Actinomycetes > Kitasatosporales > Streptomycetaceae > Streptomyces > Streptomyces sp. HUAS TT11. Next base: position 8,437,148 of record NZ_CP196184.1, on the reverse strand, counting down.
GGGCCGTCGCCGCCGCGCTCCCTCGCGAGCGGCCCCGGCACTGTGGACCACGGTCGCGGTGTGCCGCTCGCGTGGCCGCGTCGGGCGTATGAGCTCGGTCTGCTGCTCGTCGTCGTCCACGACCCGTAGATGTGCGCACACGCAGCCGATGCTAGGTGCAGCGTTCCGCACAGGGACGGGCGGGAGAGGCTTCCCACACACTGACATGCTCCTCACATCCCTGCGCAGGGCCGCGCGGCACACGGTTCAGCGCGCGAGTGACGCCGCGTCGCCCATCACGACCACCGGGTGCCGGGCCGGATCCAGCGCTCGCAGCAGCGCTCTCATGTCGGTCTTCCTCAGACTGATGCAGGCGTGGGTGGGACCGCCGTGGTCCACGTGGAACCAGATGCCTCCGCCGCGGCCCGCTCCGAGGGGCCGGGTCCAGTCGCGCGGCGAGGTGCCCGGCTTTCGGTTGTAGTCGATCGCGACCACGTAGTCGAAGGAGCCGGCCAGGGACTCGCCCTCGAAGCCGGTCCCGACGATCGAAAAGCCGCCCGAGTGGTCGTACGGCAGCCGGGTGCCCGGGTCGGGCAGCAGTCCACCGGCGTCGGTGAGGGAGAAGACGCCGATCGGCGAGTGCAGGTCACCCGCCGTGTGGTGGCTGGTCCAGCCCTTGAGGGCGTTGTGCGCGGGCCATTCCTGGCCGGACTGCCAGCCGGAGGCGGTGCGCTCGTGGAGCACCACGGTGGAGTCGGACGAGTCTCTGCCCTGTCCGGTCACCACAACCACCTGCCGGGCGGTCGAGGGGACCTCGGCCAGGGTCCCGGGCCCGAGGCCGGGCAGCTCTCGGGGGGTGGTGGAGGCGGAAGGGGCGGGCACGGGCACGGAGGTCTCCCGGACCGCCTCGGCGGCCGCCGCGCGCGGCGCCGTGGCCCGGCCGCCCTGTGCGCACCCGGTCACCAGGAGCGAGGCGACGAGGACCCCGGCCGGCACACGTATTGCTGTGATCATGCTCCGACCCTGACGAACACTTGTGAGGAACTCGTCAGCCCGGAGCGGCGAAAGGACCGTTCTCGCCGGGCGTTCCCGACGCCGGTCGGGGTTGTTGCCGTATCAGGACATGCGCGATCTTGGCGGAGGGAGTCCCTCCGGGACAGGATGCGCGCATGAAGGGTGACCTCTTTTCCAGTGACCACATGGTCCAGCCGGCCTCCGCGCCCGGCATGTCCGTGCAGAACGCCAAGTCCATCCGGTATGTCGTGAACGGCGAGATGATGGCCCGGCAGGGGGCGATGGTCGCCTTCCGCGGGAATCTGCAGTTCGAACGCAAGGGCCAGGGCGTGGGCGGGATGCTCAAGCGGGCCGTCACCGGTGAGGGGCTGCCGCTGATGGCGGTGCGCGGCCAGGGCGAGGCGTGGTTCGCGCACGAGGCGCAGAACTGCTTTGTCGTGGACGTCGAGCAGGGCGACGAGTTCACCGTCAACGGACGGAACGTGCTCTGCTTCGACGCGACCCTGTCGTACCGGATCCAGACCGTGAAGGGCGCGGGCATCGCCGGTGGCGGCCTGTTCAACAGCGTGTTCACCGGGTCCGGCAAGCTGGGTCTGATCTGCGAGGGCAACCCCCTCGTCATACCCGTCTCGCCGCAGTATCCGGTCTTCGTCGACACCGATGCGGTGGTGGGCTGGACGGCGCACCTGAACACGTCGCTGCACCGGTCGCAGTCCATCGGGTCGATGCTGCGCGGTGGTTCGGGCGAAGCGGTCCAGCTGAAGCTGGAGGGCGAGGGATACGTGGTCGTACGGCCCAGCGAAGTGACGCCGCAGAAGGAGCACTGATCGCCGGGGCCCCGTCGCGGCGGGGCCCCTTCCGCTCTGCGGGCCGTCAGCGCCCCGAAGCCGGGGTGCCGGACGCGGCCGACCTGGACGGCGGCCCACACGCTGTCGACCGCCCGGCGCTCGGTGCTGCGTGCGCCGTACAGGTCGGCGGCGTCCGGTGTGGCCGCACGGGCCCCGTGCACCATGTCGCCGACGGCGTTCCTGCCGCTGCCCTCGGCCGGCGGGTGGAAGGCGTGCGGCAGCCACCCGAGCCGGCGTGCAGCTCGGCGCCGCAGGACTCGGGCGACCAGGAGTCGACGGTGCCCTCGAGCCTGTTCGGGGGCGGTTGGTCGAGTCGGCGCAGGGACTTCCGCCGCGGTCACGTCCACATCACGGGTCGGCGGCAGGGCGCGGTTGCCCCGTGGCGGGTGTCGCACCGCCGCCGGTTCCGGCACCGGCGGTCCGCGGTCCGCCGGGAGAGCGGCCGTCAAACCGTTCGACGGGTCAACACACTGAGTGGAGCCGGCAGTTCGGCAGTCGGGTGCACGGGCGACGGCACGGTGTCCAGGAGGGCGTCCGCGGCGCGCGGACGACGCCGGGCCCCGTTCGGTGCGGCGGCGCGACCACCCGCCTCCGCCGCCAGGTCGGCCGCCCGGCGCAGTTCGCCCGTGCCGTCGCGGGGGACGGGCACATGGTGTGTATCCGCGCCCGTACATCCGTCCGGGGCCTGTTCGGATCGGTCGCGCCACGCGGTCGTTGTTGATCAGGACGACGCTCGGGTCCTCAAGGTTGCTTCACAGCAGGGGTGTTGCCGATGTGATCGTTGACGCTGCTCGGCGGCTCCCCTCAGGAATCCGCCTGTCGGTCCCCGCCCCGGACCCGGCCAAGTGGTCGGGTCCGGGACCGCCCTGGGACCGGTTCAGCTGGACCGGTAACGGGAGGCGAGTTCCGGGCTCTGTCCGCCGAAGGCGTCGAGGTCCGCCCGGAAGACGGCGTCGAGGAGAGCGGTGTCCTCGACGCCGGGTGCGCAGACGACCTCGCCGAGTTCGAGGCCGCGCAACCCGGCGGTGACCACGTCCTCGGCGCTCATACGGGGCACGACACTCATGTCGAGTCCCTGCCGCGTGTGGAATTCGGTGGCGACGACGCCCGGGCACAGGACCTGAACCTGGACGCCGGTGTCCGCCAACTCGGCGCCGAGGGTCTGGGACATGGCGACGAGGTGGGCCAGGGAACCGGCGTAGACGGCGCGGCGGGGCATGACGGACTTGTCGGCGGGACCGCTGAAAGCGATCATCCCGGCCACGTTGACGATCGCCCCTTCGCCCCGCTCCTGCATGCCGGCAACCGCGGCGCGGGTGAGCATGGTGGGCGCGACGACCTTGACGTGGACGAGTTCGCGGGCCTTGTCGGCGGGCAGCTCGGCCAGCGGCATGTAGTGGGCGACACCGGCGTTGTTCACGAGCATGGTCAGCGGCTCGCCGGCACAGATCTCGGCGACGGTGTCGACGCCGTCGTCGGTGGACAGGTCGGCGGCGACGGTGCGGACGTTGACGCCGGTGTGGTTGGCCGCGAACTCCTCGAGGCGCTCCTTGTTGCGGCCGACGATGATCAGGTCGTAGCCGTCCGCGGCGAGGCGTTCGGCGAATGCCTTGCCGATGCCGGAGGTGGCGCCGGTGACGAGGGCGAGCTTGCTCATGGTGCTGTTCCTTTCGAATGTCGGCCGAAGCGGCCGGAGTGGGGTTTTCGGCGAGGCACCGCTCGGCGACGGCCTCGGGCAGATCGCCACCCAGGTGGTGATCGCCGGCGCCGCAGCTCCGGCGGATCGGGTACCGAGCCGGTTGTCGGCAGGACGCCCGGTCGGCGGCGAACAGTGTGGGGTCGAACCGTGAGGAGGGTGTCCTTGCCGTGGCGCGAGGTGGTCCGGGCGATCCGCCCGTATCGCCCGTGGCCCCGGCTGCTGCGTTCGCGCAGGTCCGGCCGCGTCACGTCATCGGCCGGCCCGGGTTTCCTCGGAGGAGGTGAGCGCCGGCGTTGTTCCGGCGTCGAGGCGGTGCAGCAGCCGCGCAAGCCCGTGTGCCCCGGCGAGACCGCGCTCGGTGACGGCGGTCGCGTCGATTCCGGCCTCGCGCACGGCCTGGTCGAACAACTCCATGTCCAGTGCTTCCACACCGGAGAGGTGTTCGACGTTGTCGAGCCGCACCATCGTGTTGAGCAGGGACAGTGCTGCGCTGGCGGCACTGCCCAGCTTGAGGACCTCCAGCAGCCGGCCGGGGTCCAGTTTCAGCTCCACGGCCAGTTCGACGAGGTCCCCGATCGTGGCCTGGTTCATCATCAGCAGCGCGTTGTTGAAAAGCTTCGCGGTCTGTCCCGCACCGGTCCCGCCGAGGTGCACCACGTGACGGGAGAAGGACTGGAACACGGGCCTGCAACGCTCGGCCGCGGACGATGGACCGCCGACCATCGTGGTGAGCCGGCGCTCCTGCGCAGCCGGGCGACCGCCGCTGACCGGGGCGTCCAACACCTCCGCATCGCCCTTCGCGCACAGCTCGGCCAGTCGCACGGCGTTGCCGGGAAGGCCGGTGCCGTGGTTGACGACGATTGCTCCGGGACGCAGCCCTTCGAGCATCTCCCCGGCCAGGTGCAGGACGTCGTCATCGGTGCTCACGCACAGGCAGACGATGTCGCAGGCTGCGGCCAGCTCACCGACCGTGTCGTGCCGCCGGTAGGTGACCTTGCCGAGGCCGTCCAGGGAGGCAGGACGCCGGACCCGGAGATGCAGGGGGAATCCCGCTTCGGCGATCGCGACGGCCATGGGCAGACCCTGGTCACCCAGCCCGATGAACCCCACGACGGGCCCTGCGGGCGTTTGTGCTTCTGTCATGCCTCCACGATCGGCAGGAACCACACGATCAGGGAGTAGACCCGTCTTCATGGGAACGGCAGTACCAGGACAGACAAGAACCTCTCTTGCCACAATCAAGGGCATGGCGACCACAGAACTCGGCGCGGCCCTGCACCACTGGCGCGACCAGGTCTCGCCCCGGACCGTCGGTCTGCCCTCGGGCGGACGCAGGCGCGCCGCCGGACTGCGCCGCGAGGAGTTGTCCCAGCTCGCCGGGGTCTCCGCCGACTACATCATCCGGCTGGAACAGGGACGCGCCACCAACCCCTCACCCCAGATCGTCGAAGCCCTCGCCCGCGCCCTGCGGCTCACCCAGGACGAACGGGACCACCTCTTCCGGCTGGCCGGCCTCGCCCCACCGGGTCCGGGCACGATCCCACGGCACATCACCCCCGGCGTCCATCGCATGCTGGACCGGCTGACCGGCACACCGGTCGCCGTCTTCGACGCTTCCTGGACCCAGTTGCTCGCCAATCCCCTCTACACGGCGCTCATGGGGGAATGGCACGGGAACGATCTCAACGCGGTCTGGCGCAACTTCCTCAACCCTCACGGCCGCGTACGTCACACCCCCGAATCGAAGGGCGCGCTCCAAGCGGCACAGGTCGCCGACCTGCGCCGCACCGCCGGCCGCTACCCCGACGACCCGGGCCTGAAGTCCCTGATCGCCGAACTGCGCCGCCGCAGCACCCCCTTCAACGATCTGTGGGAATCAGGCGCCGTCGCCGAACACCAAGCCGCCCGCAAGACCGTCGACCACCCCCACGTCGGTGCCCTCACCCTGGACTGCGACGTCCTCGGCGTCGCCGGCAGCGATCTGCGCATCATGGTCTACACGGCCCGGCCGGGGACCGAGGACGCCGACCGCCTGGCGCTCCTGAACGTCATAGGCACACAGCTGCTCACAGGGTGACCTCCCCGAAACGAAGCGGTGGGCCCGGTCCCCATGAGGCGCGCCGACCGAGGGATCGGTCCGGGGCGCAGCGACTGGCGGGGCTCCGGCTTCGACAGGACCCCGGTTGCGAGAGAGACGCGAGCGAAGCCGGGCACACGGGCGCCTGCGTTGCCGAAGCCGCGGGCGGCATGGTGTCCGCCTCGGGCCGGCCTCCATCGGCACCAGAACACATTTTCGAATGGAGGGGTACCCTGCCTCTATGGCCATGCACCTCCAGGGCTCGCTCTTCGACCAGACCGACGACATCCGGCTCGGCTCGCTCAAGGGGCTGCAAAGGACCCTGCTCGGGGCAGGGGCCTGGATCGACCTGCTGCCGGGCTGGCTGACCGGGGCCGACACCCTGTTCGAGAAGCTGGCCGCCGAGGTGCCGTGGCATGCGGAGCGTCGGCAGATGTACGAGCACATGGTGGACGTGCCGCGTCTGCTGTCGTACTACCGCGCCGGCGAGACGCTCCCGCACGCCGCGCTCGAGGAGGCACGCGCCGCACTGTCCGCCCATTACGCCGCCGAACTGCGGGAACCCTTCGTCACGGCGGGCCTCTGCTACTACCGCGACGGCAAGGACAGCGTGGCCTGGCACGGGGACCGGATCGGCCGCGGCGCGCGGGAGGACACCATGGTCGCCATCCTCTCCGTGGGTGCGCCACGCGATCTGGCTCTGCGCCCGCGCGGCGGCGGGGAGACGATCCGGCGGCCGCTCGGGCACGGCGACCTCATCGTGATGGGCGGCTCCTGCCAGCGGACCTGGGAACACGCCGTCCTGAAGTCCACTCGCGCGACCGGACCCCGGATCAGCATCCAGTTCCGGCCGCAGGGTGTGAACTGAGGGCCGTCAGGATGTGACCTGGGCCCGGTGAGGAGCTGACCGGCTCGGCCGGTCAGCCCATGAGTGAGCCCCGTCACGGACCCGAGCTCGGCCGGTCAAGCCGTGAGGTGAGCCCGGTCGAGGACCTCAACCGAGCCCGGTCAGGGTGTCAGGTGCGCCTGGACGGCCGGGGCGCAGCGGTCGACGATGTCGTCGAGGTCCCTGGCGCGCAGATGTGTGCCGCGTGCGATCCCGAACATCACTCCCAGGCCCAGCAGCGATCCCAGCGCGAGTTCCGCGCGCAGGCCCGCGTCGGGACCGGTCAGCCGCGCGGCCAGACGGTCGCTCACCTGGGTGCGGAAGTTGGCGCGCAGGATGTCGCCCTGTTCACCGTGCAGGGGCGCGAACACGATGCGCAGGATCGGGTCCGCTCCCTGTTCGGTCTGGCTCCTCAGGACGTGGCGCACCATGTGCCGCCCGAGGTCGGGGAGCGGTGCGCCGAGCAGCGCGGCCACGTCCGCCTCGAACGACATGACCTGCGAGAAGAGAGTGTCCTTGTTGCCGAAGTACTTCAGGATCAGCGGAGGGCTGACCCCCGCCCGGTCGGCGACCGCCTTCAGTGTGATGTCCCCGTGGGCGTGCCGGGCGAGGAGGTGTCGCGCGGCCCGGAGGATGGCGGCCTTGGTGGACTCGGCGTCACGGCGCCCCGGCGGCCTGCCCTGACCGCCCGTACGGGGTGCGGGCGTCCTTGGCGCGGCCTCGGCGTTGCGGCTGGTCGCCGTCGCCTCGTGCAGGGATGCCGTCGCCTGCCCGGTGATCCGGTCCGTGGATGCGGCGGCGCGCCCGTCGGTCACCGTGATCACGCTCCTTCCAGTGCCTCTTCCTCGGCCGGCGCCGCCCGCCGCCGGAGCCTGCGGACACCGCCGTCGGGAGCATTGTCTCCGGGGATGGTGAGGGCGGCGGCACAAGCGACCAGGGCGACCGTGCCCGCCATGGCGAACGCCAGCAGATAGCCGTGCAGGGTGGGGACGGAGGCTCCGCCCACGAGGCTGGTGTGCCGGACCAGGACCGCCGCGACGGCGGCACTGCAGGTGGCCTGGCCGATGGTGCGCATCAGCACGTTCACACCGTTCGCGGAGGCCGTCTGCCCGGCCGGTACGGCACGCAGGATCAGCGTGGGCAGCGCGGAGTACGCGAGGGTGGTGCCGGTCGCCACGATCGAGGCACCCACGATGATCATCCACAGGTCGCGGCTGTCGGCGATGCGTACCGCGTATCCGAGGGCGAGCACCGCCGCGCCGAGGGCCAGGGTGACCCGGGGACCGCGGGCCGTGGAGATCCGGGCCGAGAGCGGCGAGAACAGCAGCATGATCACTCCGCCGGGCAGCAGGCACAGCCCGCTGCCCACGATCGACAGCCCGAGCCCGTAGCCGGTGGCCTTCGGGGCCTGGACGAGCTGCGCCGTCACAAGCGAGTTCGCATAGAAGCCGAAGCCGACGAGAAGTGCGGTGAGGTGGGGCAGGGCGACCCGCGGGCGGGCCGCGAGCCGCAGGTCCACGAGGGGGTGTTCGGCACGCAGCTGCTGCACGCACCACAGCACCAGGATCACGACGGAGCAGCCGAACAGACCCACGATCCGGGGGCTGCTCCAGCCCCACTGGCCGCCTTCCGAAACGGCCAGCAGCAGACTGGCGAGGCCCGCGGCGAGGCCGAGTGCGCCGAGGACGTCGAACCGGCCGGGGGATCGCTCGGGCGACTCACGCACGGCCCACCAGGCGAGGAAGAGACCGAGCGCACCGAGGGCGCTGGTCAGCCAGAACATGGCGTGCCAGTCGACGTACTGGACGACGAGCGCCGCGAGCGGCAGCCCGAGCGCCGCGCCGATGCCCACGGTGGAGCTCATGAAGGCGACCGCGGATCCGGTCCGCTCGGGCGGCAGTTCGTCGCGCAGGATGCTGATCGACAGCGGGACGACCGCTGCCGCCGCGCCCTGGAGCGCCCGGGCCGCGATGAGCACCCCGATGTCGGAGGACAGCGCGCACATCAGTGAGCCCACGGTCATCAGCGCCAGGGCGATCACCAGCACGCGCCGTTTGCTGTACATGTCTCCCGCACGCCCGAGTACCGGGGTCAGCACCGCACCGGACAGCAGGGTGGCGGTCACCATCCAGGACACGGTGCCGGCGGACGAGCCGGTGAGGCGGGGCAGATCGGGCAGCAGCGGAACCACGACGGTCTGCATGACGGCCATGAGGATTCCACCGAAGGCCAGCACGGGGACCGTCATCCGGTCCCGCAGTCCCGTGCGTCCGACCGGCCGCGCAGGGGGTGCGGAACGATCGGACGGCGCGGGTATCGGGGGCATGGGTGCTCCGGCGGTCGGTGTGGAGGTGAGGTGAATTCCCATTCACCCTAGCTGGTGAATAGCCATTCACCGAATCACCGACCGCCTGGGCCGACTCCCGCCCGACGGCGGCGCCCCCTCCACATCGGCCGCCCCATACGGCAGTTCGCGTCACGTTCCGGGAGTCATCGGGGTCACCGGAGGGCGGTTCTTCGTGAAGAAACTTCACCCCCCACCTCCCCGACGGGGGGAATCCTCCCGTCCGATGTCCGGACGGTGCCTGGAGAGGCAAGATCAACTCACTTGAACTCTGCGTGGGATGTTGACAATTGTCCTGATCGCAGCCAACCGCTCCGCCGCGATTTCCCCGGCCGCCCGGCCGACGGACGGGCAGGACACATCGTCGAACCCCCGTTGCCCGGACGGATCTCGGCGCGCGCCCCGCCTCGGCGGCTGCCTACATGCCGGTGTCGCGCCCTGCCCCTCCCCCGGGCTACCGGTTCTCGTTCCGGCCGAATGTCAGACAGGCGACGTGCCGAAGGAGTCGGCCGACACGGGCAGGGCTCTCTCGCTGCGGCAGAAGCAGAACGGATACGGCCCGGTCACGGTGTCTCGGGGGGAAGGATGAAGAGGCCGGCGACCTTCTCGTCCGTGTCGAACGCGACACGGGCCTTCATGTCGCCGGCCTCGTACCGGAGCGGGATGTCGACGACCGTGTGGTCACCGATGCGCCGGACGAAGGGTTCACCCTCCCCGAAGCCCTCGAACGCGCCGACCAGGCCGATGACCGCGGCAAGGCCGTTCCCTCGCACCTCGTCGGTGAATGCCGCGAGCACCTCGGCGTTGAACGACCGCCGGGCTTCGTCCATCCGGCCTTCGAGGACAGCCGTGACAACGGTGAGAGCGCGTTCCGCGGCGTCGGCCATGCGCACCGTCTTGTCCATGGGTTCTCCCGTCCGGGGGTCGATGGGTTTGCCGAAGCGCTGGAAGGCGGCTTGACGGGTGACTCCGAGCAGGTCCCCGATCTCCTGCCAGGTGTGGCCGGCGTCCCGGGACTGCTGCACACACAGCTTGAACACCCGCTCGGCCAACTCGTCGATGGCCTCGGAACGCCGGACCAGGTCGAGATGGGCCGACGGTGTCAGCGGACTGCCCACCGCCTCGGCCAAGGCAGAGGCCTTGTCGGCCAGCAGGGCGCTGAGAGCGGCGAGGGACATCGGAGAGTCGGCCACATGTCAAGGCTGCCTTTACGTTGCCGACCTGTCAAGGACTCCTTTACGGCTTCCCGGGTCATGTCTGCGGGAACGGAAACGGCCGCTCACCGCGCGTCGGCCTTCGTCTACCCTCACCCCATGGGGGTGAGGATGGAGCACGCCGTTTTTGCATCGGTCACGTACTCCGCGATGTGTCCGGACTGCGGCGCGGCGACGGAGTGCCACGGTGTCCAGTCCCTTGCCGACGGCCGCGTGCGATGGGATGTCGAGTCGGCATGCTCGTCCTGCGGATTCGCCCTCGCCCTGTGCGGCGGGGACATGCCGAGCGAGCGGCGGGAGCAACTGCTCGCCGAACACGGACCGGTGACGTTGCGGGTGCTCGGCGCGTCATCGAACAACGTCGTGATCATGCGGGTGCTCCGAGCCGAGCTCGGCATCGACCTGGCGGCCACCAGGGCGGTGCTGCACAGCGTGCTGAGCGGCGACTGCTCGGGAACGCTCCCGGAGATGGAACATATGGCCCGCACGTTACGGGCGTCCGGCATCACCGCCGTGGCCACCCGGGCCTAAGCGTCGCTCGCAGCAGCCGGGTACGGATCGTGGCGGTGGCACGTTGCGGCCGGGAAGGTGGCGTGCGCAGCCCGGGTCTCGCACCGCTCCGCCGCGCCGGCACACCACCCCCGCCAACGGTCCGGCACGAGCCCAGGGTGCCGACGTCCGCCGCTTCCGGTCCCGAGCGAGAAGGCCGTGGGTGGGTTCATGCGGATGCCGTGCAAGGCCACTTGGGCGAGCAAGTGGACGCGCCCGAAAGCAACGGCGCGGCCCGGCACGGGAGCACGTCCGGCGGCGAGGACATACGATCAACAGCAATCATGCACACCACAGGAGCGTCAGGCCCCATGGACGTCACGTCGCACAGCCCGTGGGCGGGAACCGGCCTCGACCCGCTCAGCGGGCGGGTCCTGGAGTACTTGGTGGGCCGGCCGTCGGCCGATTGCCTCGCCGTGGCCGATGCGGTCCGCGCCTCTCCCGAAGAGACCGAGCGAGCGCTTGAGGCCCTTGAGGCTGCTCTCCTCGTGATCCGCGTCGAAGCCCGTCCCCCGCGGTGGAAGGCCGTCCCGCCACGCTCGTCGCTGGGGCCGCTGCTCGCCCGCAGACGCGGTGAACTGGCCCGGACCGAGCTCTACATGGAGCGGCTTCACGAGATCTACGACTCGGCGTCCCGCGCACAGACGCACTTGGTGGAAGCAGTGGAAGACGGCGCAGAGGTCGCCGCGCGCTATGTGCATCTCCTCAGAAGCAGCAGCCACGAGGTGCTGCACTTGGCCAAGCCGCCCTATGTGACCGGGCCCTCGGACGGGCCGGCCCACGCGGATGCCGCTCAGGCAGCCGTCCGGGAAGGTGTTCGGTTGCGGTCGGTCTACGAGACCGAGGGTCTCACCGACACGGTGTCGTTGGAGACGGCTCTGCGGGGCACGGTCGGCGGCGGCCGGCTCCGGCTGAGCGCGCATGTGCCCATCAAACTGGTGCTGTTCGACGCGACCACCGCTCTGCTGCCTCTGCACAGCGACCGGCCCTCGACGGGGTCGCTCGTCGTACGCTCCCCCGCCCTCGTCCACGCACTCGTCGCCCTGTTCGAAACGATCTGGGAGCACGCGACGCCTGCGACGCTGGAGAGCAGGCAGGACTCGCCCGTGCCGCGGCAGGGCCGGGAGCCGGCGCAGGTCGACGAACGGACCCGCGAAATCCTGAGCCTCATGGCGACGGGCATGAAGGACGACGCCATCGCCCGCGTACTCAACGTCAGCCGCCGTACCGTCCAGAAGCACGTCAGCGAGGCGGGCAGCGCCCTCGGGGCTCGGACCCGCTTCCAGATCGCGCTCCTCGCAGCCGAACGAGGCTGGCTGCGTCAAGGGGCCGTCACCTGACGCCGTAGCCCTGCGGGCACGCCGCACCGCCACGGCAACACCCTGCCCCCACGTGACCTGAACCCGCACCACGCCTACCGCACCGGCCTTGGGGGATTCAGGTCCAACGTCGTATCGGCGCTGCGCTCCGGGCCGGGCAGTCGGGTCGCGATACCGTCGATCAGGAAGGCGAGACTCAGCGCGAACTGTTCGTCCATGTCCGGCCCCGTGGGGGACGTCATCCACGCGGTCAGCGCCGGATGTCGGCCCCCCGCCGCCGCCAGCTCGCGCGCCGCTGTGATCGCCTGCGTCAGCTGCTCCGGGGTGTGCAGCCCATGGCGGCGCCGCATGGCCAGTTCCTCCGCCTCCTGCTGGGCGCTGCCGAAGATGTGCCGGTCGAGGAGCGCCGTGTAGGTCATGGCGTCACCGACCGTGGCCCCCTGCCGGATCAGGACCTGCAGCAGGAACTCGGTGCGGCGCATCATCCGCGGGCCCAGCGGCGGGCGTGTCGGGACGAGCTGCGCGTACCAGAGGTGGCGCTTGACCATGTGCCAGCTGTCGAGTGCCACTTGGCGCAGGTCGGCGCGCCAGTCGTCGCCGGGGTCCGCCGGCAGCGGGATCTCGCCGGTGACACGGTCGAGCATGAGGTCGACGAGGCCGTCCTTGTTCAGCACATAACGGTAGAGCGCCATCGGCGTGTACGGGCCGAGCCGGCGGGCGACCGCGGCCATGGTCAGCGCGTCCACCCCGCCCTCGTCGGCGATCGCGACGGCTGCCTGCACGATGTCGTCCCGCTCGAGAGGGCTCTGCCGGCGCCGGGGCGCGGGCTGGGTCCAGATCAAGGGGGGTGGCGAGCTGTCCGATTTTTCCTTCACGGTGCGAGTATATAGACTCAACCTTAGGTATACGAGATATACGCAAGCGAGGATCAAGGACATGAGGGAGACCATGAGCAAGGGCACGATCGGGACCAAGGACGGACCCGCCGACGGTCCGGCGGGCATCCGGCTGGGCGTCGTCCGCGGCATCAGCTATGGCATGTTCGGGACGCCGGACAGCTTCGTGCCCGAGTCCCGCACACTCGGAGCCGGGCTGGTGCGCGTCTATGTGTACTGGAGCCAGGTCGAACCGGAACCGGGGCGCTTCGACTGGACGGTCGTCGACGCGATCCTCGGCCAGCTGGATCCCGCCGTCGAGACCTGGGTGACCGTCTGCTGCAGTTCTCCGTGGGCCACCCGGCATCCGTCGAACTTCCTGCCGTCGTCACCGGCCAAGGATCTCGAGCAGTACGAACGGTTCGTGCGGGCGCTGGTCAGCCGCTGCCGGGGCCGTGTCGACCACTGGCAGTGCAACAACGAGCCGAGCAACACCGGCCTGCTCTGGGCGGGCACCGCACCGGAATACGTCGAGCAGCTGACCGTCTTCCACCGTGCGGTCCGCTCCTGCGACCCGGGTTCCGCAGTGGTGCTCGGCGGCTGCGGGTACGACGTCCTCTCGAGCCCGCCCGACAGCGAGGCCCGCCGGTTCTTCGACCATCTCGTCGAGCACGGACGGGACGCCTTCGACCTGTTCTCGGTCCACCTCTACGGCGATCCTCGGGCGATCCCGGAGCAGGTTGCGACCGTACGGCGGATGATGCGCCGTCACGGTTACGAACGGCCCGTCGTGGCCGGCGAGTACAACGGGCCGACCCTCTTCGAACTCCCCGAGGCACAAGGGGTGTTCGAGCAGACCATGACGGCGGCCTTCACCGGTGTCGGCTCCGGCGCCGCGGTGGGGGCGGACACGGGTGACCTCGCCGACGACGGTGCCGAGAAGGGCGCCGCCGAGACCCCGGACCGCAGGACGATGCGCGCCCTCTACGCCCGGATGCCGGACCTTCCGCCTCAGCTCCAGATGTTCCTCGAGGGCTGCTCCCCTCAGCTGGCGGCGAAGCGGGACCGAATCAATCAGCGGCAGATCGTCACACGCAATGTGCTCGCCCTCGCTTCGGGGATCACCAGGACGGCGTGCTGGAACCTGGCGCCGGAGATCCCGGACTACAGCGATCGGTTCAACCTCATGGGGTTCCTGTTCGGCAAGCTGGCGCTCATGGACTACGAGGACCGGCGGATGACCGGCCGACGCCCCGCCGCAGACACCTTCGCACTGCTGACCGCGCACCTCCGCGGCACCACCGCCGTGCGCCGACTCGACGGCGGCCATGACGGGCGCCCCGTGTTCGCCTTCGAGGTGATACGCGACGGGCGCGGTCCCTTGCACATTCTCTGGGCCGACGGTGACGTGTTCACGGGCGAGGACCAGCCCCCGGTTCCCGTCGCCCGGTCCTGGCCCCATCCCACCGTCCGGGCGGTCGACGCCTTCGGTGAGCAGCGGTCGGTCCGACATCAGGCGGGCACCGTGCACGTGGATCTCACCGTCACCCCGGTGTTCCTTTCCAGCGGCCCCCGGAGCTGACCGTGCCGGACGTGGCGACGGTCCGCCGCGGCATCCGGAATGCCCGTCGAAGGGGTCGCGGCAGCGGGCCCGGCCGGCTGCGCGGAGCGGCAGCAGTCACGACGGCGGCCCCACCCGCCCGTCCGGAACGGGAGCCGGCGACGCCGGCGACGCCGGCGACCGGCGCGGCCGGACATGGCGCCGACCGGGCGCCCTGTCGTTCCGAGGTCAGGCCGGGGGACGGCCCCGCCCGGCGCCCCGTGGACCGGTCGGGGCGCCGGGCAGAGCCGGGACAGGGGGTGCGGTCAGGAGGCGATGTCCGCCCGGGCCGCGGCTTTGATCAGCGTGTTGCGCTCGTCGGCCGTGAGCTCCCCGGCCGCCACACGATCCCGGCTGACCGCGGTGACCGCTTGCACCAGACCGCCCCTGTTGCGGAACGGTCCACGGTCCCAGACCTCGTCGAGGAAGGTCAGGCCTTCGGCGTCGGGCCGGTTCTCGATGCCGGTGGCCGTGGCTCCGAAGACGATCTCGGGTTCGGCGCGCTTGAAGTAGACGTGGTAGTTGTCCGTGGTGTTGATGTAGAAGGGCGCCAGCGTCAGGCCGTTGGTGGTGAACGTCATCGGTTCCCCGGTGGGCCGGATGGCGCTGCTCAGATCGCGGCTGAGGGGGTAGTCGCGGTACAGGGTGAGGTTCTGGTACGCCGTGGCCGAGCTCCGGATCACCAGGGGGACGGGGCCGTAGGCGACGGCCTGGGTGGCGGGGTCGTCCAGAGCGCGTTCGATCCGCAGGGTGAACGGCGCGGTGATCTCCACCCGGTCCCCGGTGCGCCAGCGCCGGTTCAGCGAGACGTAGGCGCCGGGCTCGGCGTCGATCCTCTGGCGCACTCCGTTGAGCCGGACGGTGAAGCCCTGCTCGGCCCAGTAGGGGACCCTCAGCCGGAGGTCGAGGTGGCCGCTGCCGGTCACCGTCAGGCTGCTGGTGTTGCTCGGGTCGGTCGGGTACTGCGTGGACTGGGTGACGGTCAGCCCGCGCTCCGGCCAGTGGAGGGTGGACGGAAGGTAGAGGTTCACGTAGAGGGTGGAGCCGTCCCTTGAACTGAAGTAGACGGAGTCCTGGAACTTCGCGTGGGTTTCGAGCCCGGTGCCGCCGCAGCAGGTGCCCAGGTTTCCGTACGAGCGGCGGGCGCCCGGATTGACCGGCACGAAATAGGTCAGCAGCGGATTGGTGTCGCTTGAGGTGTTCTGCCGTGAGGAGAGGATCTGCCCGTACAGGGCCCGCTCGTAGTACTGCATGTATTTCGGGTCGGCGGTGTGGAAGAACAGGCTGCGGCTGAGCTTGAGCATGTTGTAGACGCAGCACGTCTCGGCGTTGCTCTTCTGGATCGTGGAAGCGATGACGTCCCGTGCTCCGAATATCTCCCCCGAGCCCGCCATGCCGCCGTCGACATAGGTGCGGTGCGGCACCACCATGTCCCAGAAGTTCTTCGCCGCGTCGAAGTACGCGCGCTCCCCGGTCTGTTCGTAGATCTCGAGGTATCCCTGGTACTGAGGGATGTGCTGGTTGGCGTGTTCTCCGTCGATGGTGTCCTCGTCGGCGACGGCGGCGTCGAACAGGTAGGTGTTGTCGAAGCACTTGGCGGTGGTCAGGTACTTCTCGTCCTTGGTCAGGGCGTACAGGTCGGCCATGACCACCGGCATCGCGTTGTACTCGCCCGCGATGTAGATCTTCCACATCCGGTCGAGCTGGGTGCGCGGCAGGTGGCCGAGCCGGCTGTACGCCCAGTCGCCCATGCCCAGAACGATCTCCAGCGCCTGGTGATTGCCCGTGTGCTGATAGGCGTCGAGCAGCCCGCGCATGATCATGTGGCAGGTGTACCAGGGTGCCCAGATCGTGGGGTACGTCGCGTACTGCTCCAGCCGGATGTACTGCGTTTCGGGGTAGGCGGCCAGATAGCCGGCGTGACTGGGCGCCGCCGGGTCGCCGGTGCCGACCAGGGCGCCGAGGGCGTCCTGGCACTCGCCCAGCGCGGTGACCATGTAGTCGGCCTTCTCCTTGTAGGCCGGCTCGCCGGTGCCCGCGTACGCCAGGCACAGTGCGCTGAGGAAGTGTCCGGCGTAGTGGCCTCTGAGGTTGCCGTCCGCGGTCTCCCAGCCGCCGGGCGGCTGGGCGCCGAGGGTGTCGAGCCCCGCGTTGGTGCGGAAGACGGCGAGCATCCGGTCGGCCGAGTAGGCGTGCAGGAAATTCAGCACCCGGTCGCGGTTGTCCGTGAACAGGCTCGGCGCCAGCGTCACACGCGTGTTGTCGAACGGCTTGACGACCCAGGACGAGGGGACGGGCGAGGCGGAGGCAAGGACGGCCCCCGCTGCAGAGCCCTCCCCCACCGCGGCGGCCGTCGGGGCAGTCGCCGCGCCGGCCGCCGCCGGGAACATCGCCTGGAACGCGGGGATGGCGGTGGCGAGCGCGGTCAGCCGTAGGGCGTCGCGCCGTGAGAACTCGGGCATGGTGAACTCCTCGGTGACGGCGGAGGCCACGGGGGTCCTGTACGGCCGGGGCGGTGCGACGGCAGGCTCGGGCGGCCCGCCTGGGTGTTCCGGCCGGGGACGGGGAAGCCGTGACGTTCCGACAAGTGCGTACGGGGCGGGTGCGTGACGGGGCACGAGCGGGGCCGGACGGCGCGGGCGCGCGGTCGGGATCCGCGGGAGATCAACCCCTACCGATTGTTCGATATTTCGACCGTTGTTCGAGTTGCTGAGTGACAGTATGTGGGCCGTTTCCAGAGTGTCAATGGGGACATGAAGGTTCGGTTCGAAGAACGGCTGCCGGCGGCCGGTGGCCGGCACATCGGGGTGGAATGGCCCACAACTATGCACCGGACGTGGGCCGTTGACACGCCACCACAGGCACCCTACGCTCCGGCTCGTTCGTTCCACAGAACGATGACGGCGTTCAGGAGGCGGTCCATGTGCGGTCGGGCCTGATCGGCAGCAGCACGCGAGCGGCACCCCCGGGGTCGGCAGGACATGGCCCGGAACGACGGCGAAAGGTCAGCCACCGATCGCGCGGCGGCCACCGGCCACCTCCAGGAGGGCCCCGGTGACATAGCTCGCCCGGTCGGAGGCGAGGAAGACCACCGCTTCGGCGACCTCCTCCGGCTCGGCGATGCGGCGCATGGCCGTGGTGTCGGCGATGGCCCTGACGGTGGCCGGATCCATGGCATCGGTTCCGGGGGTACGGATGGGACCGGGTGCGACGGCGTTGACGCGCACACCGCCCTCGGCGTACTCGGCCGCCCAGACCCGGGTGAGCTGCTCCAGCGCCGCTTTGGACGCCGCATACATACCGGTGCCCGCGGTGGTGACCGCGACGGCCAGGGTGCTGATGTTCACGACGGAGCCGCGGCCGCGTTCGACCATGCCGGGAGCCGGCGCGCGCACGAGTAGGTAGGGCGCCTTGGTGTTGAGGTCCATGTGCAGGTCGAACAGATCGACGCTCATGCCCCCGGTCGGCCGGAACTCGTAGATGCCGGCGTTGTTGACCAGGACGTCGGCATCACCCACCGCGTCCGCCGGATGCCGGACGTCCTCGGGGTCGACCAGGTCGGCCTGCACGAAGCGGGCCGTTCCGCCCGCGTCCTGGATCTCCCCGACAACTGCGGCACCCCGCTCGGCATCGCGGCCGTGCACAACGACCTCCGCACCCTCGCGCGCCGGCAGAACGGCCACCGCGCGACCGATGCCTGCGGTGGCACCGGTGACAAGGGCCGTGCGTCCGGACATTTCCATGATGTCTTTCCTTCGTGATGTGCTGCCCGGGCCTCGTTCGCCGGGCACCGGGAACGAGGCTTGCGAGGCGGCCCGTCTCTGCTCTTGCAGAGGTCGGCACCGCAGTGGCTGCTCGCTCACAGCCGGAGGACGACCAGAGCCGTGTCGTCGGTCCCGGCGCTCAGCTCGATCAGCGCGTCCGCCAGGTCCTCGACCCGGTGCCGGTGGTGTTCGGCGAGGCGGTCCGCCAGACGTCGCAGGCCTTCGTCGATGTCCTCCCCGCGACGTTCGATCAGGCCGTCGGTGTACAGCACGAGGGTGGCACCGCCCGCGCACGTGGCGGTGGCCTGGGGGCGCGGGGTGGGTCGGGGAGCGGCGCCGAGCGGGGGGTCCGTCGACCGGTCCAGGAAGCGTACGGTGCCGTCCGGGTCGGCCAGGAGCGGGGGCGGATGACCGGCGCTGCTGTAGGCGATGCGACGGCCGTCCGCGGCGATGACGGTCTGCACGGCGGTACTGGACAGGGCCCCGTCGACGGAGCGGGCGTAGGTGTCGAGCACGTCGAGTGCCGCGGCGGGGCCGTTCGCGACCCGGATGACGGCGCTGAGGGCGCTGCGCAGCTGACCCATGACACCGGCCGCTGCCAGGCCGTGACCGACGACGTCCCCGACGGCCACGGCGTGGTCGCCGGTCGCCAGCCGGGTGACGTCGTACCAGTCACCGCAGACGTTGAGGGTGTTGAGCGCGGGGCGATAGCGCACCGCCGCCTGGTGGTGCGCCAGCGGCTGAGGGGCGGGCAGCATCGCGCTCTGGAGGGTGAGGGCCACCTGCCGTTCCCGGGCGTTGGCCTCGCGCAGCCACTCGTTGACCCGTTGCAGCTCGCGGGAGCGCGCATACAGCTCCGATTCCATCTGCAGGCGCCGGTCGTCGATGCCGGGGGGACCGGACACGACGAGGTCGGTCACCTCCGCGAGACGGTGCACGATCAGGGCGACGCGTCCGTCGGCGTCCAGGACGGGGGCGTTGATGGGGCTCCAGTAGCGCTCGGCGAAGGCCCCCGGCCGACCGGGATCCTCCACGTCGAAGCGCATGGGACCGACCGCGTCCGGGCAGCCGGTCTTCAGCACCCGGCGCAGCGACGACTCCATGTCGTCGCGCCCCGCGCCGTGACCGTCGTACGGGTTGTCCGGGTAGGCCTGGAAGAGGTACTGGCCCACGAGTTGGTCGCGGGTGCGGCCCACCAGCCGCTGATAGGCCGCGTTCGCGTCCAGGATCACAAAAGCGGCGTCGAGTACCAGCATCGCGCTGGGCGACGCCTCGAAGACGGCTCGGTAGTCGATCCCCGGTTCTGTCACCGCGCTTCCCACAAACGCTCATGACCGGTCGTCCTGTCCCGCCCCACCTTCTCCAGTATGCGCCGCGGGCGGCTGCCTCACCCGGCGTCGGGGCCGCCCGCGCCCCGGGCCGGATCCGCGACACGGTCTCCGGCCCCGCGGCGGTGACCGAGCGGCTCAACGGCGAGGTCCGCACCACCCTCCCGGTCGCCGCCGACGCGATCACCACCGCCCTGCACAACGTGATCCGGCCCGGCGCGGCCCTGGCCGATCACCGTCCCCGTCCTGCTGCGCACCCTGCGCACCCGGGCATCGGCCTCACACGTCGTGGCCACGTCCGCCGCGGCCGCCGAACCGGCCCCGGAGCAGGTGCGCTGGCTTGCGAGCACGCACCACGGCTCCCGTGGCGCCGACAGGAGATCCCCCCCTCCCGCCGCACATCACTGACGGAACGGCACATCCGCGTGGCGTGCCCCCGAACCGCGGACCGGGGTGCGCCACGCGCCTGCGCGCACACCGCTCGGGAGGCACCGATGTCCGGCAGCGGACGCCCGGTCGGCCTCAGTGCGAGGGCGCCGCCCACGGGCCGACCCCGCCGATGCGCTCGACCGCGTAGCGCACGATGTAGCCGGGGCCCTTCGGCGCCGGGAACTCGGTCTCCGGTGAGACATAGACCTTGGCCAGGCGGTTGAGCAGGTCCCAGGTGCCGTCGCTCGGCTGCACGGTGGCACGGGCCCGCAACACGGCGTACTCGTTCAAGAAGGCGCCCCGGACCCTGGGCGCGTCGAAGGACAGCACGACCCTGGCGTCCCGCTCCATGTTGCGCAGCTTCACATGCCGCGCCATGTGGCCGCTGACGACGTCGTCTCCGTCCAGTCCGATCCAGATGACGGTCACCTGCGGGCTGCCGTCGGGGTTGACGGTGCTCAGGTGGGCCATGGGGCCGGACTCGATCAGTTCCCGCAGTTCCCGGGGCAATCGGGTGTTCTGGTTCGTCACACTCCTTCAACGCCGCCCCGCGCGGGCGGACACGCGTGCAGGCCGGCGCCCGGTGCGGCTTCCCTCGAACGACCGACTCCTGAGCCCGGCTCCGGCGGCTTCACCGCGGCACACGCATCGAACCCCTCCGGCCGTGGCAGGGCTCCGCCGGGGCGTGTGCGATCACGGTGGTTCGAGCGCCTGCTCGGTCCACACGGTCTTGCCGTCGGGCGAGTAACGGGTCCCCCAGGCCTGGGACAGCTGCGAGGCGATGAACAGTCCGCGTCCGCCCTCGTCCGTGGTGCGGGCGTGCCGCAGGTGCGGTGCCGTGGCGCTGCAGTCACTGACTTCGCAGGTCAGTCCCCGGTCCAGGATCAGACGCAACTCGAGGGGCGGGCCGCCGTAGCGCAGAGCGTTGGTGACCAGTTCGCTGACGATGAGCTCGGCGTTGAGCGCGGTCTCCTGACCCACCCGCCAGTCGGCGAGCCGGTCGCGCGCGTACCGCCGGGCCGTCGCGGCGGCGGTGGGCTCGTCGTCGAGTCGACAGGTGGCGATGCGGTCGCAGGGGAAGGGACGCGTGCGGGCCACCAGAAGAACGGCGTCGTCCGCCTCCATGTCGGCCGGCAGGCCGTACAGGATGTCGTCGCAGAGCTGCTGCACGGGTTGATCGCCGTCCGCCACCGCCAGGCGGAGCGGACTTCTCTCACAGGTCAGGTGCGAGGCCAGCACCGCGTTGCCGGCGAAGGCGATCACGCTGCCGTGCGGGAGCCGGATGCGGTCGGCGGCGAACGGCGCCCGATCCGTACTGCCCAGCCCCGGCCCGGCCGGGGTGTCCGGACGGTCGACGGTGCCGTCGGGATGCACCACGACCGGAGCCGGGTGCCCCGCCCGGGCGACGGTGCACATCCGGGTCAGCGGGTCGTACACGCCGTACACACAGCTCGCGGTCAGCGGCTCGCGGTGCAGCGGGGTGCCGGGCGGCACCGCCGCGCGCTCGGCCGCGAGGAGCGCGGCGGTGTCGTTCAGCCGGGCGAGGAGTTCCTCCGGGTCGAGGTCGAGCGCGGCGAAGGAATGGACCACGGTGCGCAACTGCCCGACGGTCGCCGCCGCCTGAATGCCTCCCCCCGCGACCGTTCCGGCGACCAGGGCGGTCCGTGCGCCGGACAGGCCGATGGTGTCGAACCACCCGCTGCCGCCCTCACCGGGACGGGCGATGCCGGCGGACTCCAGCGCGGTGAGCGAGGCGGGGAACAGCGGGAGGATGTGCCGCAGGACGGTGGCCGCCACCGTGTGGTCCCGGGTGTAGCGCCGGGCGTTGTCGATGCACAGGGCGGTGTGCCGGGCCACGTCCCGGGCGAGTTCGAGGTCGTCCTCGTCGTACGCGCCGGGCGTCCTGGCGCGGTACAGGGACACCAGACCGATCACGGCGCCGCGCAGGTCCAACGGGACGGCGAGCAGGCTGTGCGACCCGGTCTCGCTGATGGCGCGTGCACGCGCCGGGTCGGCCGTCAGCCACGGCAGGTCGGGGCGCAGCGCCACGGTACGCGGTCGCAGGTCGGCCACGGCCTGGCTGTAGGGGGTCGGTCCGGGAATGGCCCGGACGTCCCCCACCGGGTACGCCTGGGGCTGCACTCCGGCGGCATTGCTGCGAAAGGCGACACGCCGCAGCCGCGCATCGCGGGGCAGCGGGGACAGCGGGGGGTCGTCGCCCCGGATCACGGCGTCCACCACCTCCACGACCACCACGTCGGCGAACGCGGGGACCAGCTCGTCGGCCAGCTCCTGGCATGTGGCCACCACGTCGAGGGTGCGTCCCACGCACTCGCGCACGGCGTCCAGAATGCCGAGCCGGATCCGGGCCTTCTCCCGGTCGGTGACGTCCACCACCGTCATCGCCACGCCGAGGACCGTGCCCGAACGCTCCTCCAGCCGGAAGGCCGAGATCTCGTACAGACGTTCGTGACCGTGGTTCGTGGGCGGCCGCGCCCGCATGATCCGTCCCTGCACCGGAACGCCGTCCTTCAGCACACCCCGCAGGAGGTCCCTGGCCGCCTTCTCCTCCACCATGTGGTGCGCGTTGGGAAGCGGCCGCCCGACGAGGTCCTCTTCCCGCAGGCCACGCGTGGCCGGGCCCGCGGTGCTGATCCGCAGCACCCGCAGATCGGTGTCCAGCACGGCCAGACCGATCGGCGACCGGGCGAACAAGGCGTCCAGCGTCGCCATCCCGGCGTCACGTGCGTCGCTGCCCCCACGGCGTTCTGCCATGGAAGTCACCTCCAGTGCCGCACGACGGCGGTGCGCACCGCGAGCGGCTCGGGTGTCCCTCTTCCGGTGTACTCCGCCCCTGTGCATCCGGCGAACCGGCGCGCTCCGCCGCGCCATGTGACCGGGACCGGACAACAAGCGCTTCGCCGGATGGGGGCAAGGCGGCCCGTGCCGTCACGCCACCGCGGTGGAGGGTTCCCCGGCCGTCAGGCGTCGCCGGCCGTCCGGCACTCGGGGTGGCCCCAGCCCTGGGCGTTCTTGGCGATCGACTCGCCCGCGGCGTAGGGGCGGCCGCAGACGCAGCGGCCGGGAAACTTCGCCTTGAGGGTGCGCCCGGTGGCGCGCTTCTTCGCGGGTGCGGGGCGGCGGGACGCGGCGGCCGCCGCCGGTTGCGCAGACGCCGGCGGCTCCGGGGAGCCGTACGCGCTGCCGGCCGCTTCCTGCACGCCGGCCGCCTGGCTGGCGGCGCGGTCCGCGAAGTCGTTGAGGCGGTCGCCGCCGACCTGGTGCGCGGGGACGTAGCGGAACGCGACCTCACGGCCGTCCAGCAGCTCGTCGATACGCACGACCAGGTCCTGGTTCGCGACGGGCTTGCCGGCCGCGGTCTTCCAGCCGTTGCGCTTCCAGTTGGGCAGCCAGGTCGTGACCGCCTTCATCGCGTACTGGGAGTCCATCCGGATCTCCAGCGCGACATCCGGCGCGACGGCGGTCAACAGACGTTCCAGCGCGGTGAGTTCGGCAACGTTGTTGGTCGCCTTGCCCAGCGGGCCCGCCTCCCAGCGGGTCGGGATCTCGTCCTCGTCGGCGACGACCCAGGCCCATCCGGCAGGTCCGGGGTTCCCCTTCGAAGCCCCGTCACAGGCGGCCACAACACGTTCAGGCATGCCCCCGATCATGCCACGCTCCGGACCTCGCCACGGCTCCCGGGGTGCGGGCGCCTGCTGCCGGGGAGGGGCTGGACCGCGGGCCGGCCGGCGCCCGTGCATGCCGCCGGGACGTGCGCGCAGGTGCCCCGGTGTCAGCCGTCAGGAGACATCGGTCGTCTCCGGCATCCGCCCCCGGGTGGTGGTGACGTCGATGACCGAGAAGTTCGCGCCCTGGGGGTCGCTCAGCGCGGCGAAACGACCGATGGGGCTGTCCATCGGGCCGAACCGCAGGACGCCACCGTGCTCGGTGGCCCGCTGGACGGCCGCGTCGCAGTCCTCGACGGTGAAGTACACGTTGACGTACGGCGGAAGCTCCGGCGGGAAGTCGTCCGTCATCCTCATCCGGCCGAGCACGGGGTTCCCGTCGAGTTCGAAGACGCGGAAGTCGATCGCCTCGTCCTCGATCTGCTTGGCACGGTAGGGGTAGACGGCGGGGAAGAACGCGTCGGACCGGTCCGGTTCGCGGGTGAACACCTCGGCCCAGCAATAGGCGCCGGGCACGCCCCGCACCTCGAAACCCTCGTGGACGCCGGCCTGCCAGACGCCGAAGACCGCGCCGCTCGGGTCACGGGCCAAGGCCATGGTGCCGAAGTCCCCGACCTGCACCGGTTCCATCAGCACCGCACCGCCGTGGTCCTTGATCCTCCTCGCGGTCGCGGTGGCGTCGGCCGCGGCGAGGTACAGGCACCAGGCCGACTGGCCCTCCTGACCGTCCATGGGCGGCACGACCGCGGCGACCGCCCTGCCGTCGGCGTACGCCTGCGTGTAGTTGCCGTACCGGGACGACGTCTCACCGAACGTCCACCCCAGGACGTCGCCGTAGAAGGACATGGCCGCTTCGACGTCGGTGAACATCGCGTCGGCCCAGCAGGGGGTTCCCTCGGGTTGAACCGCCATGGCGTTCGACCTTCCCCGTACGACGGATCGGGCTGCGTTCCTCACGTTAGCCAGGCCCGTGCCGCGCCGCGCGCCGAACCGCGGTCCTGATCCACACTGGAACGGGGACGGTCATGGGACGGGACGGGGCACTGACGATGCGCGCATGGGTGGTGGACCGACCGGCTCCCGTCGAGCGGGAGCCGCTGCGGTTCGTGGAGCGACCGGTCCCGGAGCCGGCGCCCGACGAGCTGCTGGTGCACGTGCGGACCTGCGGTGTGTGCCGTACGGATCTGCATGTCACCGAGGGTGATCTGCCGGTGCGCCGATCCGGGGTGACACCCGGCCACGAGGTCGTGGGCGAGGTCGCCGGGACGGGCGCGGACGTGAGCGGATGGGCCGTCGGCGAGCGGGTGGGGGCCGCATGGCTACGCCGCACGGACGGCACCTGCCGGTACTGCGTGCGCGGGGCCGAGAACCTGTGTCCCGACTCCGAGTACACCGGCTGGACCTCCGACGGCGGCTACGCGGAGTACACGACCGTGCCGGCCGCGTACGCCTACCGGCTCCCGGCGGACGTGCCCGACGTCGCGCTGGCCCCGCTGCTGTGCGCGGGAATCATCGGATACCGGGCGCTGCTGCGGACGTCGCTGCCGTCGGGCGGGCGCCTCGGGCTGTACGGCTTCGGCGGCAGTGCTCATCTGTGCGCGCAGGTCGCCCTGGCCCAAGGAGCCACCGTGCACGTCCTGACCCGGGACGAGGCGTCCCGGCGACTCGCGCTCGACCTCGGGTGCACGTCGGCGCGCGATGCCTACGACGCGCCGCCGGAGCCGCTCGACGGGTCGATCCTGTTCGCACCGGTCGGCGACCTCGTCCCGGTGGCGCTGCGGGCGCTGGACCGGGGCGGGGTCCTCGCGGTCGCCGGCATCCATCTGAGCGACGTGCCCGGCCTGAGCTACGAGAGCGAGCTGTTCTACGAGAAGGAACTGCGCAGCGTCACCTCCAACACGCGTCAGGACGGCCGGGAGTTCCTGGAGCTCGTGGCCCGTTACGGCGTACGCGCCACGACACACCCCTATCCGCTGTCACAGGCGCAGCGCGCCCTCGCCGATCTGAAGGCCGGGCGCTTCGACGGGGCTGCCGTGCTGGTGAACGATCTCTGACCAGGGGCGCAGGTGCCCGGGTGCGTACGGGGCGGTCCCGTGCGTGGATGGACTCGGAGAGGCGTCGTCGCGGAGGTGCACTGTGGGCGGTGGCCACGCTGCAGACCCGCCGTACGGCGTGGGCTCCGAGGTGTCGTCGACGCTGTACGGACTGGACAACGCGCTGGAGTCGATCGGCACGACGCTCGATGAGCACACCACCTGCCAGGAACTGGTCGACTACGTGTGCGACCTGGTCTGCGACGCGGCGGCCGTTGACCTGCTGCCCAAGGACATCCCCTCGATGGTGCCCGTGTCCGACCCGCACCTGGAGCGGGTGGCGACGGCGGGACCGGCGGAGCTCCTCGCAGCATCGGGCGAGGGCGGCTCCCGCTCGCTGTCCGTGCGGGCGCTGGACGAAGGCCGTCCGACCACCGCTACGGTGGACCCGTCCGGGCGGGCGCCA
This sequence comes from Streptomyces sp. HUAS TT11, assembly GCF_051553595.1. Lineage (NCBI taxonomy): Bacteria > Bacillati > Actinomycetota > Actinomycetes > Kitasatosporales > Streptomycetaceae > Streptomyces > Streptomyces sp. HUAS TT11. The sequence continues at coordinate 8,411,038 of NZ_CP196184.1, read as the reverse complement.
TGCCAGGTCATGACCGTTCCGCTGGTCGGGCACGGCCGGCTGTACGGGGTGCTCCTGGCGGTGCGCGACGGCCCGGCGTTCGCGGACCGGGACACCGCCGTCCCCCATCTCGCGGCGCGACTGGCGGCCGTGCACCTCGGGCACGCACGCCGGTACACGGACATGCGCGGCACGGTGTACCGCCTCCAGCGGGCGCTGCTGTCCGAGCCGGGGCGGCCGCATCCCAACCTGGACCTGGCCACCCGCTATCTGCCGGCCGGTGGCGGCACCCTGGTGGGCGGAGACTGGTTCGAGACGGTGCGGCTGCACTTCGGCAGGACCCTGCTGGTCCTGGGCGACGTCATGGGCCACGGCCTGGACGCGGCGGTCGACATGAACGCCTACCGCTCGATGCTGAGGTACATCGCCTCCACGGACCTGCCGCCCCATCGGGTGCTGCGCCGGCTGGACGCCGCCGTCGCCGAGGACGGCAGCCGCCGTCCGGCGACCTGTGTCCTCGTCCAGGTCGACCCGGCGCGGGGCACGGCATCGCTGACCAGCGCGGGGCATCTGCCACCGGCGCTGTTCGGCGCGGACGGAACCGGAGAGCTGCTGGACGTACCGGTCGGACCGCCGCTCGGGACGGGAGTGGGAGGCTACGAACTCATCACCCGGACACTCGCGCCCGAGGAGACGCTGCTGCTGTTCACCGATGGGCTCGTGGAGCGGCGGGAGGAGGACATCGACGTCTCCCTGGCCCGGCTCGCCGGGCTGCGGCTGCGGCCCGGAACGAGCGTCGAGGACCTGCTCGCCGACGTCCTGGCCCGGCTCGACGCCCGCCATGCGGAGGACGACGTCGCGGTCCTGGCGGCCCGCATCCGCCGCCGCCCGGAGGTGTGAGCCGCGGCCGTTCTCAGCGCGTGGGCAACCCCAGCAGCCGGGTGATCGTGCGCAGGACGCCGTTCTCGGTGTTCGGCGGTGCCACATAGCGGGCGCGCCGCAGCACGTCCGGGTGCGCGTTGGCCATGGCGAAGGACCATTCGGCCGCATCGAGCATCTCGAGGTCGTTGAGGTAGTCGCCGAACACCAGCGTCTGCGCGGGTGTGATGCCCAACTCCCGCTGGAGCCTGCGCAGAGCGGCACCCTTGTTGGCGGTGGCGTTCATGATGTCCACCCAGTGCTCGCCCGAGACGACGACCTGATGGCTCGCCGCGAACGGCGCGAGGGCGGGGGCGGTGGTCCGCTCCACGGGCCCGAAGTCGTAGAGCGCCACCTTGAGGAACTCGTCCTCGACGGCGGTGAGGTCGTCGACGATGCGCAGCACGGCGTAGTACCGCTTCGCCTCGGCCACGAAGGCCTCGTCCGCGCGCTCGACGTAGGCGGACTGCTTGCCGCACAGGACCGCGCCCATGTCCACTCCCTCGGCCGCGAGCCGCCGTGTCGTCCGGATCACGCGGGCGGCCACCGCTGCGTCCAGCGGATCGGAGCCGAGTTCCACGCCGTCGCGTACGACATAGGTGCCGTTCTCGGCGACGAAGACCATGCCGTCCCCCGCGTCGGCGAACTGCCGTGCCAGGGTCGCGTACTGGCGTCCGCTGGCCGGGCTGAACAGCACCCCGCGCCGGCGCAGTTCGGCGAGGAGCGGCCAGAGGTCCTCGGGTATCCGCCCGGTGCCGTCGAGGAGCGTGCCGTCCATGTCGGTGACGACGAGTCGGATGTCCACGGGCTCGCTCGGCAGTTCGGGGGAGGTCGGGAGACACGAGGGCGCGGTGGAGGACATGGCCTGCTTTCTTGTGCGGGGCGGCGATCGGGGAGGTGTCCGCGTCCGAGCGAGCGCGGTTCCAGGTGCGGGTCAGTCGTTACGGGCTCGGATGCGCGGTCCGCCACGGCACGGGGCGACGGCTGCGGGCGCGCGCCGACTCGCGGGGGTCACCGGCGGCGGCGTCCGCAGCGGCCGGAACAGCCGTTCCGGCCGGGGGGAACGGGGCAGTGCCGTCGAGGCGTGAATCTGCAGGAGAGCCGATCCGGCCTCCGGTTCGTGCACGGCGAGGGGATGCCTGTCGTGGGCCCTGCTCCGCACCGTGGCCGTGCCGGCCGGGCGTGCACGGGCCGCGGGCGTCTGCTGGGAATCGGTGTCCGGCACGATCCGGAAGGCCGGTTCACGGACCGGAGCCATGTCCGGCAGGCCGGCCCCGGCGGGCGCTCGGCGGATCTCCATCGCATCCCTTGTCGTAGGGTCCCTGTGTCGTCGGCGCCGTCGCCTCGTCGTGGACCCCATCGTACGGTCTGCCGTCCGACCGCCCGGGGGCACCCGGAGTCCACCGCGGCCGGGCCGACGGCGCCCGGTTCCGCCGAGGGACTCCTCGGGCCGGCGCTCCGCGCGGCGGGCCTGCTCACCCGCCTGTGGCCGCTGCCGGGATTGCCGGGTCCCGACGAGGGCGTCGATGAAACGATGGAGCCGAGGGCCTACGGACGATCACTGTATGGGGGGAAGGGGAGACGCGTACTTGAAGGCTCCCCCGCCTGAAGGCGGGGATTCCCGTCCGGCCTTGCGGCCGGACGCCCCTTGCGGGGTGCCTTCGGGCGTGTGCGGGGATTCCAGGCTCAGGCAGCCTTCCGGGCCAGCGGCCCGGAAGGTCTTACGCCCTCAGCACCTGCCGGGCACCAACCCGCCCGGACCAGCATCACGAACGCGGAATTCTTGTCCCGAGGGCGCATGGCTCCGCATCGCGTGCAGGTATACGTGCTCCGCAGGAATCCGATTCCTCCCCGGCCTGAAGAGGCCGGGGCATCCTCGGAGGAACCCGGTGAAGTTCGTTCTCGAGGTCGACATGGGAGACACGGGCTGGGACGGGAAGGCCGCCTCGGAGCTGGGGCGGATCCTGCGCTACTGGGGCGGGAACCTCGGGCACTTCGCGCTCGAGCCCGGCGACGGATCGGCCGTCCACGACTCCGGCTATCGCGAGGTCGGGCGCTGGTCCATCAGCGGCGAGTGATTGCGGAGGCCGGCCGGACGGCCCCACTCCGTCCGGCCGGCTCCGCTGCGAGATCGCGTGGAGCACCGCGTCAGGGCTTGCACTCCCCAGTCACAAGCCCTGGATCGACATGTGCGGGCACCTCGCGATCCGCGTCTCTCAGAACGTGAAGACGGTTGTCCCGTAGGTGTTCTTCACGCACTCGTTGGCGAAGGTCCGTTCGTAGTCGACGCGCTTGCCCTGCCAGACGCCCTGGACGGTGACGACCACAGGGTCGTACTGCTTGGTGCAGAAGACGCCGTCTCTGATCGCCAGCGCGTCGAAGTCGCCGCCGACGGCGCGTAGTTCGGCGCAGGCGTCGACGGCGTCCGGATGACTGCCGAAGGCGCCGGGAGCGCAGGTCAGGGTGACCGCGCGCTGGGGCGTGACGAGAGCTGCGCTCTCGCCGTGACCTGTGGTCAGGACGAGCGCCGAGGGGGCGTAGAGAGAGACGGGGGCGGTGTCCGGGGCGGCGAGGGCGGACCCGGTGAGGGGGCCGCAGACGGCGGTGGCCGTGAGGGTGAGGGCCGCTGCCCAGCGCGCGGTGTTCGGCATTGTGTGCATCCTTCCGCTCGTGACGGGGTCGCGGTCCGGGTCGGTGGTGCCTGTGCGGGATCCCGGACCGTTCGAGGTGCCGGTTCGGCGAGCCGGAGTCTGCCGAGTCCGAGCGGGAAACTCACATCGACCCCCCTCGTTTCGGTAACTTTGAGTATTGAATCAGTGGCGTGAAGTCACGGAATTCGAACGTGTGCGGCCCGGCATCGCACGGGCAGCGGGGACGGAAAGCGGCCTTCTGGCCGGAATCCCACAGCTCGGCAATCGGCCTGAAACATTCCGCTTGGCCATGACCGCAAGCGCTGTCTTCAGCTCCTGGCAAACACCCCCTCCGCGCCCTTGCCTTCACGCCGAGGTGGAGTAATCGTCATTACAACAGCACGAACAGCTACGCGGCTGGTTCGCCGGCCGCCTGCCCGACGACCTCTTCGAGAGCCTGGTGGAGGTCGTCGTCGACCGCGAGGAGATCACCGTGGTCGGCCGTGTCCCCGAGCCGCGGCTCGCCGAGGGCGCCTCGCCCGCCGAGAGGGAGGCGGCGATCGGGGCCCGTGTCCAGGAGTTCCGTGAACGCACGCGCGAGGACCGGGTCGCGGTGGCGCGCGAGGCGGAGCACCGGTTCCGCAAGAAGGTCTCCTGGGGCGTGGAGTGCGGGGGTCAGCGTGCACTGTTCACGCACATCGCGGCTCCCGTGATGACCCGGCTGCGCCAGCCCGAGCGTCAGGTGCTGGACACGCTCATCGCCGGCGGGGTCGCCCGCAGCCGCAGCGACGCGCTCGCCTGGTGTGTGCGCCTGGTGCAGCGGCACACCGACGACTGGCTCTCGGAGTTGCGCGAGTCGCTGGAGCAGGTGCAGCGGGTGCGGGCCCAGGGACCCGACACGGAGTTCGGGGACCGACCGGCCGACGCACCCACCGAGGAGGAATGACCGGGGTCCGCTGTCACCACATACACCGGATCACCCCCGCGGGTCCCGGTGTTCGCCGCCGCCTCCGCCTCCGGCGGTCCGTTCCGCTCCCCCGCCCCTGCCGGAGGCGGGCGGGCCGGTGACCGTGACGCGCGCGGCACGCAGCAGCCGGTCACCGACCAGGTACCCGCGGCTCAGGATCTCGGTACAGGTCAGCCGCTCGGCTCCCGGCGCGACGACATGCGTCACCGCCTCGTGGCGTGTGGGGTCGAACGGCTCGTCCGCCTCCCCGAACGCCTTCAGGCCCAGAGACGCCAGCTGCGCCTCCAGGACGTCGGCGACGGCTTTGAGGCCCGGCGTCATGGACTCCTGACGACGGGCCCCTTCGACCGCGTCCAGGACGGGCAGCAGCGCCCGCAACACGTTCTCCGTGGCGATCTCGCGCACCGCCAGACGGTCGCGGCGGACCTGCTTGCGATAGTTGTCGTACTCGGCCTTCACCCGCTGCAGATCGGCGGTGCGCTCGTCCAGCAGACGGAGCAACTCCGGGCTCTGCGGCCGGCTCCGGTCCATGGTCAGCCCGCCTGCGAGGTGTTGTCGTCATCCACGATCTCGGCGTCCACGACGTCGTCCTCGGACCGGGCGCCGCCGCTCGCCGTGCCCTGCTCCGGCCCGGTGCCGCCCTCGGGGCGCGCCTGCTCGTACAGGGCGCTGCCGATCTTCTGCGCCGCGGCGGCGGCCTTGTCCATGGTCCGCCGGATCTCCGCGGTGTCCTCGCTCTTGAGCGCCTCCTTGAGTTCGCCGATGGCGCTCTCCGTCTCGCTCCTCGCGTCGGCGGGGATCCTGTCCCCGTTCTCACCGATGAGCTTCTCGGTCTGGTAGACAAGCTGCTCGGCCTGGTTGCGGGTCTCGGCGGCCTCCCGCCGCCTGCGGTCCTCCTCGGCGTGCTGCTCGGCCTCGCGGACCATGCGGTCGATGTCGTTCCTCGGCAGGGCCGAACCGCCCGTGACGGTCATCTTCTGCTCCTTGCCGGTGCCGAGGTCCTTCGCCGTGACGTGCATGATGCCGTTGGCGTCGATGTCGAAGGACACCTCGATCTGCGGCACACCGCGCGGCGCCGGCGGCAGACCGGTCAGCTCGAACATGCCGAGCTTCTTGTTGTACGCCGCGATCTCACGCTCGCCCTGGTAGACCTGGATCTGCACGGACGGCTGGTTGTCCTCGGCCGTGGTGAAGATCTCGGACCGCTTGGTCGGGATCGTGGTGTTGCGCTCGATCAGCTTGGTCATGATGCCGCCCTTGGTCTCGATACCGAGGGACAGCGGGGTCACGTCCAGCAGCAGGACGTCCTTGACCTCACCCTTGAGGACACCGGCCTGGAGCGAGGCGCCGACGGCGACGACCTCGTCCGGGTTCACACCCTTGTGCGGCTCCTTGCCGGTCAACTCCCGCACCAGCTCCGTCACCGCGGGCATCCGGGTCGACCCGCCCACGAGAATCACGTGGTCGATGTCCGACAGCTTGATCCCGGCATCCTTGATCGCCTGGTGGAACGGCCCCTTGGTGCGCTCCAGCAGATCGGCCGTGAGCTGCTGGAACTGCGCCCGGGTGAGCTTCTCCTCCAGATGCAGCGGGCCCTCCGAAGAGGCTGTGATGTAGGGCAGGTTGATCGAGGACTCGGTGGACGAGGACAGCTCGATCTTCGCCTTCTCGGCGGCCTCGCGCAGACGCTGCACGGCCATCTTGTCCTTCGCGAGGTCGACGCCGTACGCGTTCTTGAACTGCTGCACCAGATGGTCGACGACGCGCTGGTCCCAGTCGTCACCGCCGAGACGGGTGTCGCCGTTGGTGGCCTTCACCTCGATGACGCCCTCGCCCATCTCCAGCAGGGACACGTCGAACGTGCCGCCGCCGAGGTCGAAGACGAGGACCGTCTGGTCGTTCTCCTTGTCGAGGCCGTAGGCCAGGGCCGCCGCCGTCGGCTCGTTGATGATCCGCAGCACGTTCAGGCCGGCGATCTCACCGGCCTCCTTGGTGGCCTGTCGCTGGGCGTCGTCGAAATACGCCGGCACGGTGATCACGGCGTCGGTGACGTCTTCGCCCAGATACGCCTCCGCGTCCCGCTTCAGCTTCTGCAGCACCCGCGCGGAGATCTCCTGTGCGGTGTACTGCTTGCCGTCGACGGTGCCGCTCTCCGGGAAGCGCCAGGACGAGTCGCCCACGTGCCGCTTGACGGAGCGCGCGGTGCGCTCGATGTTGGTGACCGCCTGCCGCTTGGCGACCTCGCCGACCAGCACCTCGCCGCTCTTGGCGAAGGCCACGACCGACGGTGTGGTCCGGGCGCCTTCGGTGTTGGTGATCACGGTGGGCTCACCGCCCTCGAGGACCGAGACCACCGAGTTCGTGGTGCCGAGGTCGATACCGACCGGACGTGCCATGGGGCTCCTGCCTCCTCGCATCGTTCCTGTAGAGGTCCGCTCCGCGAGTACCCGCGCCGACGTCTTCACTGCAGGGCAGTGGAGCCGCTTCCGCGTTCCGCTGACTGCCTCTACTGCCTGAATAAAACTTGAGTTGCCTCTTGTCAAGTTTGACCATGGCTCCACGCGCAGCGGGGAGAACGCCCTGCTCGAGGCCGGACGCCGGGCCCCCCGCACTCCATCGGCCGGTGTGGATGAACCATCCATCGAGGCAACGGAAGCTGGATGGAACGTCCACTGGTGCGGTGCGTGCGGACGCGCCTAAAGTCTGCGAAACCCTTACGGACGGCCCACCACGCCCCGCACACCCTCGCGACGGCACGGGCCGGACCGGCCCACCGCGCCACGAACGCGCTCCGCCGCCCTTCCCCAGCAGGAGCTCCGTTGCCCGAGAACCCCGCCTCCCCCGCCGCCGCGCCCCCGTCCCTCACCGAGGTCGAGACCTACGGCGTCGAGCGCATCCCCGACGCGGACCGCACCGCGACGCCGTTCGATCTCTTCCGAGTCGCCTTCGGCGGCGCGAACACCTTCTCCACCTGTGTTCTGGGCGCCTTCCCGATCCTGTTCGGCCTCTCCTTCTGGCAGGGACTCGCCGCGACCCTCCTCGGTGTGGTCGTCGGCGCGCTGATCCTCTGCCCGATGGCGGTGTTCGGCCCGGTCAACGGCACGAACAACGCGGTCTCCTCCTCCGCCCACCTCGGTGTGCACGGCCGTGTGGTCGGCTCCTTCCTCTCCCTGCTCACGGCCGTCGCCTTCTTCTCGATCTCGGTGTGGAGCTCGGGCGACGCACTGGTCGGCGGCGCACACCGGCTCTTCGGCCTCGATCGCGGCAATCTGTCGTACGTCGTCGCCTACGCGCTCTTCGCCGGCCTGGTGCTCGCGGTGTGCGTGTACGGCTTCCGGTTCATGCTGTTCGTCAACAAGATCGCGGTGACCTCGGCGACCGTGCTCTTCCTGCTCGGGGCGATCGCCTTCGGCGGTGACTTCGACCCGTCGTACGCGGGCACCTTCACCGCCTCGGCCGATCCGGCGACGAAGGCGCTGTTCTGGCCGTCGTTCATCGGCGCCGCGCTGATCGTGCTGTCCAACCCGGTGTCCTTCGGCGCCTTCCTCGGCGACTGGTCGCGCTACATCCCCGCGCACACCCCGCGCCGCAAGGTGGTCACCGCCGCGTTCCTGTCGCAGATCGCGACGCTGCTGCCGTTCGTGTTCGGTCTCGCGACCGCCAGCATCATCGCCAAACAGGCGCCGAAGTACGTCGACCCTGCGGCCCCGGACTTCGTCGGGGGCCTGCTCGCCATCTCCCCGACCTGGTTCTTCCTTCCGGTATGTCTGCTGGCGCTCATCGGCGGCATGTCGACGGGCACGACGTCGCTGTACGGAACCGGGCTGGACTTCTCGTCGGTCTTCCCGCGGCTGTCGCGGGTGCAGGCGACGCTGGTCGTCGGCGTGCTGTCCATCGCGTTCATCTTCATCGGCCGATTCGGGCTGAACCTCGTGCAGTCGATCTCCACTTTTGCAACGATGATCATCACCTGTACCACTCCGTGGATGGTCGTGATGATGCTCGGCTTCTACACTCGGCGCGGCTGGTACGACCCGGACGCGCTTCAGGTCTTCAACCGCCGCCAGCGCGGCGGCCGTTACTGGTTCTCGCACGGCTGGAACTGGCGGGGCATGACCGCCTGGTGGGTCTCCGCCGTGATCGGTGTGCTGTTCACCGACATTCCCGGCCAGTTCGTCGGCCCCCTGGGCGACCTGGCGAACGGTGTCGACATCAGCCTGCCGCTGTCCCTGGCCGTCGCCGCGGTCCTGTTCCTGGCGCTGCTGAGGCTCTTCCCCGAGCCCCGGGCGGCATACGGACCGCACGGCGCGCGACTGGCCCGCACGGTCGAGTCGCCGGTGCCGCCGATCACCGGCCCCGGCGCCCGGGACGAGAAGGCCCCGGCGCTCGCGGTCGAGGGCGGCTGATGGACACCTGGCTCGACCTGTCGGTGCCCGTGGTCACCGGGATGCCCGTGTATCCCGGTGACCCGCAGGTCGAGGTGGAACGGGCGCTGCGCGTGGCCACGGACGGCGTCAACGTCCTCGCCCTGCACCTGGGTTCCCAGTCGGGCACCCATGTCGACGCGCCGTATCACGTGAACTCCGCCTGGCCCGCACTGGACGCGCTGCCGCTGGAGCGGTTCGCCGGTCCGGCGGTGGTGGCGGACGTACGGGGTCTGCGGGCCCGGGCGGCCGTCACCGCCGATTTGCTCGCGCCCGCGCTGAGCCTGCTGCGTCTGCAGCCGGGCGCGATCCTGCTGCTGGCCACGGGCTGGTCGGCGTACTGGGGCACCGACGCCTATCTGGAACACCCGTGGCTGACCCCGGAGGCCGCGCAGGCGATCGTCAACGCGGGCGTACGCACGATCGGGGTCGACGCGCTGAGTGTGGATCCCACGGGCAATGCGGACCTGCCCGCGCACCGCGTGCTGTGCGGCGCGGCCGGTGTGATCGCCGAGAACCTCACCGGCCTCGACCGCGTCCTCGCCGCACAGGAGACCGGCCGCCCGGTGGACGTGTTCCTGTTCCCGCTGCACCTGCCCGGCTCGGACGGCGCCCCGGTCCGAGCCGTGGCCCGGGTCGGGGGACCGACGAGGCAGGCGTAGTACGCCGTGCCGCCCGCCCGGGTCACCCGGTCGGGCGGGCGACCCCGCAGCGCATCGGCGCCCTCGCCCGGCCCCCTCGGCGTCCTCGGCGTCCTCGGCGCCGCGGTCCGGGCCGCGGCACCGGTCAGGGCCTGATCGTGCGGGCGATGTCCAGGGTCAGACGCTGCCAGGGGTCGCGTGGGTCCCGGGCCGTCAGTACCTGCACGCGTCGCAGGCGGTAGCGCAGCGACTGCGGGTGCAGATGCAGTGCTCGGGCCGCGGCCGTCGCCGACCCCGCGTCGATGTACGCGCTCAGCGCCTCCAGCAGATGGCGTTGTCCGGGGTCGGTCAGCGGCCCGAGGACGAGGCGGGCGATGTGGTCCGCGGTGGCGGCCGGATGCCCGGCGAGCAGAGCGAGCACGTGCGCGTCGGCATCGGTGAGAAGGCGGCCGGGCCGATGGGCGTGGTCGGGCGCCGTGTCGAGCGCGTCGGCGGCGAGCCGGTGGGCGACGGCCACCCGGTCCAGCCCTTCGCCGGTGATCGCACAGCCCCGCCAGCGCCGCTCGACGAGGAGGGCCGACGCGCGGTGCAGGGCCGTCGCGGGAAAGAGCAGGACGGCGCGCGGGCCCCGGACCGTCGACAGTGCCGTACCGCCGTCACCGAGCGCACCGACCAGTCCGGCTGCGGCCTCGTACGGCATGTCGGGGCCCTCGCCCGTCACCGGCTCGGCCACCAGGAGGCAGTAGGGATCCGGGAGATGGACGCCCAGCCGGGCCGAGCGGTCCGTGAGCGCGCCGACCGAGGCGTGCCTGCCGGCGACGAGATCGTCGAGCAGCAACCGCAGCGCGCGGTCCCGATCCCCCGCGAGGTCCTCGGTGGTCGCGGCGTAGGCCGTGGCCATCTCCTCCGACAGGGTGTCCAGCGCCGTCAGCAGCACCCGGGCGAGTGAGAGGCCGTCCGTCGCCGTGAGGTGGTGGGCGCGGGCGGCGACCTCCTCGGTGACGACGGCCGCCGCCACCCGGTAGGCGCGCAGCACCGCCTGCACGGGCCGGCCGTCGGCCGCGCGCGCCGCCGCGATGCCACGGAATCGGCGCAGGTCCGCCGGACCGAGACTGCCGTCGCCCGCCCAGAGGTCGAGCAGCCGGGTCAGACCCCAGGCGGCGATGGCCCGCACCTCGGGCAGCCGGCTGTCGTCGAGCGCGGCGTACACCGGCACCTGGGTGTTGACCGCCGCGACAACCGCCTCCACGACCCGGGGATCGGCCACGATCTCGTCCCGGACGCGGATGCGGGCCTCGAGGGGCTGGTTCATCACATGGTGATGATCCCAGTCGCGCGTTGTGTGCACCAGGCTGGACGGGCCTTGTCACAGTCGGAAGGATCGTGGGCACAGAGCTCGGTCTCAGGGACGAGAGGCGGGACGTACGGATGACAAGGCACTGGGCGGACTTCCAGTACGAGATATATCTGCACGGCATGACGGGCGCGGTACCGCGGCTGCCCACGGATCTGACCAGGCTTGAGCAGCTCACCGAACAGCGGCTCGGGCCCGGCCCGGTCGGGTATGTGGCGGGCAGCGCCGGCACCGGCAGCACGGCACGGGCGAACCGGGCGGCGTTGGAGCGGCGCCGGATCGTGCCGCGGATGCTGCGGGACGTGCACGAGCGCGATCTGTCGGTCGAGGTGCTGGGGCGCTCACTGCCCGCTCCGCTGGCCCTGGCGCCGATCGGCGTCCTGTCGATCATGCATCCGGACGCCGAGCCCGCGGCGGCGCGCGCCGCCGCCGCGCAGGGCGTGCCGTTCGTCCTGTCCTCGGCCTCCAGCACTCCGATGGAGCAGGTGGCGGAGGCCTCGGGCGACGGAGAACGCTGGTTCCAGCTGTACTGGGCCAAGGACCGCGAGGTCACGCGCAGCTTCCTGGCCCGGGCGAAGTCGGCCGGGTTCACCGCGCTGCTCGTCACGCTCGACACGCCGATGCTGGCCTGGCGGCCCCGCGACCTCGACCAGGCCTACCTGCCGTTCCTGCACGGTGTCGGCACCGCCAACTACTTCTCCGATCCGGCCTTCCAGGCGGGCCTGGCGAAACCGGTGCACGAGGACCCCGACGCGGCCGTGATGCACTTCGTCGGCATGTTCGCGGACCCCGGCAAGACCTGGCCCGATCTGGCGTTCCTGCGGGAGAACTGGGACGGCCCGATCGTGCTGAAGGGCATCCTGCACCCGGACGACGCCCGCCGGGCCGTCGACGCGGGGATGGACGGCGTGGTGGTCTCCAACCACGGCGGCCGGCAGGTGGCCGGTTCCGTGGCGGCCGCGGACGCCCTGCCGCGGGTGGTGGAGGCCGTCGGGGACCGGCTCGCGGTGCTGTTCGACAGCGGAGTCCGCACCGGCGACGACATGTTCAAGGCCCTCGCGCTGGGCGCGCGGGCGGTGCTGCTGGGACGGCCGTACGCCTACGGGCTCGGGCTCGACGGACAGGCGGGCGTCGAGCACGTCATCCGGTGTCTGCTGGCCGAGTTCGATCTCACCCTCGCCCTGTCCGGGCACGCCGGTCCCGGCACGCTCGGCATCGGCGACCTGATCGAGGAATCCGCATGACCCCCGTCAAGAACGTCCTGGCCGTGGTCTCGCCGCACGTCGGCGGGCGCTCGACCGGCGCCGGGCTCGCCTCCGTCTTCCCCGGCGAGGCCCACGTCACCGTGGTGGAGCGGCCCGACGAGGATCCGGCGGCGCTGCGCGCGGCACACGTCATCGTCACGGGGCTGGCCCCCGTGACCGCCGAACACATCGCCGCGGCACCCGAGTTGCAACTCATCCAGTGCGCCAGCCACGGCTTCGACTACGTCGACCTGGACGCGGCCCGCGCCCGTGACGTGCCCGTCTGCAACATCGGCTCCAGCGGCGCGGAGAAGCAGAACGTCGCCGAGCAGGCCTTCGCCCTCATGCTCGCCCTCGCCAAGCAGCTGGTGCCGGCGCACACGGCGCTCGTCGAGGCCGACTGGGCGCTGCCGCGGCTGCAGCGGTCGATCACCGAGCTGTCCGGCAAGACACTCGGCGTCATCGGGCTCGGTCATATCGGTCAGGAGGTCGCACGCCGCGCGACCGCCTTCGACATGACGATCGTGTACGCGAGCCCTCAGCGCGTGGACGCGGACGTCGAGGCACGGCTCGGCGCCCGCCACGTGGAGCTCGACGAACTGCTGCGCATCTCGGACTATGTGACGCTGCACGTGCCGCTCACCGACGCGACCCGGCATCTGCTCGACGCCGAGCGCCTCGCGCTGATGAAGCCCACCGCGTTCGTGATCAACACGGCGCGGGGCGCACTGATCGACCAGGACGCACTCGCGGACGCGCTGGAGAAGGGCACGCCGGCCGGTGCGGGGATCGATGTCTTCGACCCCGAACCGCCCACGTCCGCCCTGAGGTTGCTCAAGGCGCCGAACGTGGTGCTCTCCCCGCACGTCGCCGGCGTCACCCGGGAGACCCTTGTGCGGATCGCGCTGGCGGCGGTGCAGAACGCGGCCGACTTCCTGTCCGGCAAGGCGCCGCGGGACATCGTCTCCTGAGACCGGCACCACGCTCGGGCGGTGCGGCGGCCCGGACCGTTCGAGACCGGTCCGGGCCGCCGCCGCGTCACTCGGCCGTCCCGGCCTCCTCACCGAAGACGGCGTGGAGCCGCCTTGTGTGGTCCACGGACCGCTCCGGGCCGGTGAGCGTCACCGTCGCCGTCAGACGCGGGTCGGCGCTGGACGCGGCCAGACGCAGCTCGAGATCCCCCGGTTCGACGATGCGCCGTCCGCCGCGGCCGGTGAAGGAGGCGAGGTCGGCCGGAACCGTCACCCGCACCCGCCGCGCCTGGCCGGCCGCCAGTGGCACCCGGGTGTATCCGATGAGCCGCTGCACCGGCTGGACGACCGAGGCGACCGGATCGTGCAGGTACAGCTGCACGACCTCGGTGCCCTCCCGCTCCCCCGTGTTGCGCACCGTGAACGCCAGACGGAAGGCGCCGTCCGTGCCCGTCTCCTTCTCCTCGACCGCGAGGTCGCTCCAGTCGAAGGCCGTGTACGACAGTCCGTGCCCGAAGGCGAAGGCCGGAGTCGGGTCGATGTTGGACACCTCGCTGGACTGGGCGAGCCGCGCACCGAGGTAGGTGGCGGGCTGGGCGCCCGGACCCCGCGGCACGCTGACGGGAAGCCGCCCACCGGGGTCGGTACGGCCGCTGAGCACACCCGCGAGGGCGGTGGTTCCCTCCACTCCCGGGAAGAAGGACTGCACGATCGCGGCGGCCCCGTCGACAGCACGGCCGAGCGCGTAGGGCCGCCCGGCGAGCAGCACCGTCACCACCGGGGTGCCCGAGTCCAGGAGCGCGTCGAGCAGCTGCTGCTGGGCCCCGGGCAGCGCCAGCGACTCGGCGTCGCAGCCCTCGCCGCTGGTGCCGCGGCCGAAGAGTCCCGCGCGGTCGCCCAGTACCGCGATGACGACGTCGGCCTCACGCGCCACACGGACGGCCTCGTCGATGCCGGCGGTGTCGCCGTCGTCGATTCCCGTCCCGCGGGCCACCGTGACGTCCGCTCCGGGGAACTCGCGTTCCACGGCCTCGCGCAGGGTGGGCAGGACGATCCCGTCCGCGACCTCGGGATGGTGCACGCCGACGTGCAGGGGGAAGGAGTAGCAGCCCAGCACGGCGGTCGGCTCCTGGGCGTTGGGGCCGACCAGCGCAATACGGCGGGGCCGGTCCAGCGGCAGTGTGCCGTCGTTGGCGAGCAGCACCACCGCCCGTTCGGCGACCTCCCGGGCCAGGTCCCGGTTCTCGGGCGTGTCGAGGTCCACCGTGCCGCGCAGCGCGTCCGGGTCGTCGAGGTCGGCGCCGGAGAGGGCGGGCGGTACCGGGCTCCAGTCGGCGTCGAGGAGTCCCAGCCTGGCCTTCTCGGAAAGCACCCGGTACAGGGCACGGTCGACGATGCGTTCCGGCACCCGTCCGGCCGTCACGGCCTCGACGAGAGGTGCGCCGAACGTCTTCACGGTGGGCAGTTCGACGTCGACTCCGGCGCGGAGGGCGGTGCCCGCCGCCTCGCTCCAGTCGCCGGCGATCCCGTGCAGGGTCCGCAGGAAGGCGATGCCGAAGTAGTCGGCCACGACGGTGCCGTCGAATCCCCAGACATCGCGCAGCAGCCCGGTGAGCAGGTTCTCGTCGGCCGCCGCGGGCACGCCGTCCGTGTCGTTGTAGGCGCTCATGACGGACCGGGCTCCGCCTTCGCGGACCGCCATCTCGAAGGGCGGAAGCAGGATGTCGGCGCATTCGCGTGAACCCATGCCGACCGGGGCGAGGTTGCGCCCGGCCCGCGAGGCGGAGTAGCCGACGAAGTGCTTGAGCGTGGCGACGACGCCGGAGGACTGAAGTCCCCGCACATAGGCCGTGCCGACGGTGGCGACCAGGTAGGGGTCCTCGCCCATGGTCTCCTCGACGCGGCCCCAGCGGGCGTCGCGGACCACGTCGAGCACGGGTGCGAGGCCCTGGTGCACACCCACGGACCGCATGTCGCGGCCGATGGCGGCGGCCATGCGGTGGATCAGCTCGGGGTCGAAGGTGGCGCCCCAGGACAGCGGGACGGGATAGGCGGTGGCCTTCCAGGTCGCGAAGCCGGCCAGGCACTCCTCGTGCGCGACGGCGGGGATGCCGAAACGGTTCGCCGAGGTGATGCGCGCCTGTGTGCGCAGCAGGGAGAGCGCGCCGAGAGCGGGGTCGACGGGGGCGGTGCCGAAGGGACGGGTCAACTGGCCGAGGCCGTTCGGCAGAAGGGTGTCGAGGTCGACGGCCTCCTCCATGTCGTGCTGATGGGGGGCCACTTCACCCCCCTCGTCGGACGCGCCGACCCACACACCGTAGAGCTGGGCGATCTTCTCCTCGAGGGTCATGGCGCCGATCAGGGCGGTCACCCGGGTGTTGATGTCGTGGGCCGGATCGTTCCAGACGGGGATTTCGGGGGTGGTCTCAACTGCCACGTTGGCGGTCACTTTCCTCCGACGCCCATGAGCCCCTGGACCAGGGCGCGACGGGCGAACAGGTAGACGAGCAGGACGGGAACCATGGACAACACCACGGCTGCCAGCAGCCCGGGGATGTTGATGCCGTGTTCGGTTTGGAAGTTGTAGAGACCCAGGGTGATCAGCTTGGTGGAGTCGGACTGGGTCAGGACGAGGGGGAACAGGAAGCCGTTCCATGCCTGGAGTGCGGAGAACACCACGATCGTGGACAGGCCGCCCCCGGAGAGCGGAACCACAAGCTGGAAGAACATGCGCCGCGGAGTGGCCCCGTCCATGGCCATGGCCTCGAACAGCTCCGGGGAGATGTCGCGCATGGCGCCGCTGAGGATCAGGGCCGACATCGGCAGGCAGAAGGCGGCGGTCGGCAGGATGACACCGAGGAGGTTGTCGTACAGACCGGCCTTGCTGATCAGGTAGAACATCGGGACGATCACGGCCTGCGCCGGGATGGCGAGCCCCAGCAGGAACAGCCGGAAGACCTGCGAGGTGATCCTGCTGCGGCTGCGCACGATCGCGTAGGCGAGCGGCGGGACGAGCAGCAGCACCAGTCCGACCACACACGCCGTGACGATCACCGTGTTGAGGAAGTACTGGCCGAAGCCGGAGTCGAAGGCCCCGGTGTAGTTGTCGAAGGTGAAGCTGTGCGGGAAGGACAGCGGACCGTTCCGGGTGTACTCGGACTGGGGCTGCACCGTCGCGACGACCATCACATAGAGCGGCAGGCCGACCAGGAACAGCCAGACCACCGAGCCCACGCCGGCCAGATGGTTGGGGCGTCGCCTCATGACAGACCCTCCATGGAACTGCGCATCTTGTCGTAGCCGGACACGCGCACGACGATCAGCGAGATGATCGTCGCGGCGACGACCAGGACGAGGGCGATGGCGGCGCCTGCGCCGAAGTCGAAGCTCTTGAAGGCCTTTTGGTACATGTAGTAGGCGCTGATGGTGGTGTCGGTCCCCGGTCCGCCCTGGGTCAGGATGAGGACCGTCTCGAACGTGGTGAGTCCGCCGACGATCATCAGGATCATCGAGGTCACGACCGAGTTGCGCAGTTGCGGCAGGGTGATGTGGAAGAACTGGCGGTAGCGTCCCGCACCGTCGATCTCCGCCGCCTGGTAGAGGACCTGCGGGATCGCGCGGGCGGCACCCTGGTAGATCAGCGTGTGGAACGGGGTGAACTGCCAGGTGCTCACGAACGCGAGCACACCGATCGCACTGGCCTGCTTGCCGAACAGGTTGCCGTCACCGAACAGCCAGGTGGCCTGCGCCGGGATACCGAAGTTCGGGTCGAGCAGCGCCCGCCACAGCACCGAGACGGCGGTGGAGGAGAGCAGCAGCGGAATGAAGTAGATCACCGACAGCACCGCGCGGTTGCGTTGCTGTCCCGCGGCCCAGACGCCCAGCAGGATGCTCAGCGGTGTCTGGATGGCCACACCGAGCACGGTGACCAGCAGGGTCAGCCAGATGCTCTTGATCATCACCGGGTCGTCGAGCACCCGGGACCAGTTGTCCATACCGACGAATCGGGGCGACCCGAGGCCGTTCCAGCTCATGAAGGACAGCACCGCCACCATGACCAGCGGTGCGATGGCGAAGATCAGGAAGAAGAGGGTGGCGGGGACCGCCCAGGCGAAGCCCGGGCGTCCCACGTGTGCGGTGTAGGAGCCCTCCGACCGCCGCCGGGCCGGGGTGCGGGAGCCGGCGGCAGGAGGGGCGCTCGTCGTTTCTGTGGTCATGAGCGGTTCATTCAGTGGGGAGGGCCTGCATGGCCTTGATGAATCCGTCGGCGTCGATCTGGCCGTTGAAGAACTGCTGCACGGCCTGGTGGATCGGCGTGATGGCCGACGGCGGGTACGCCTGGTCCCACGACAGCTGGAACGAGGGTGCCTTCTTGACCAGGTCGTACTGGAAGTGCGAGTACGCCGGGCTCGCGGAGGTGTCGAGGAACTTCTCCGTGTTGGTGGTGGTCGGCAGGTTGCCGATCGCCATCTGCGCCTTGACGAACTCGTCGGAGTACATGAGCTTCAGGAACTTCTCGACGGCCTCGGGGTGCTTCGTCTTCTTCAGCACCGAGTAGAAGTTGTTGGTGTTGCCGACGACGTCCGCCTCGTCGCCCTTGCCGCCCGACACGCTCGGGAAGGTGGTGTAGCCCAGGCCCTTGGCCGCGAAGTCCTTGGCGTCCTGCTGCTGTTGGGCGTAGTACCACGAACCCATCAGCTCGAAGGCCGCCTTGCCCTTGGCCACCAGAGCAGGCGACGCGCCGTTCGTGTACTTCACGGAGTCGAAGTTGGTGCCGAAGGCGCCGGCGTCGACCAGCTCCTTGAGCATGCTCAGCGCCTTCTTGCTCTCGGGGCTCTCCCAGGCGCTCTTGTCACCACCGAGCGCCTTCTCGAACAGCTCCGGCCCCGCGACGCGGTCGTAGACGTACTCGAACCACATCAGCGTGGGCCACTGGTCGCCGCCGCCGAGTGCGATCGGGGTGACTCCCTTGCCCTTGAGCGTCTTGACCGCGCTCAGCAGCTCGTCCCACGTCTTGGGCGGCTGCACACCCGCGTCGTTCAGCACGCTGCTGTTGTTGAAGAGCAGGACGGGCTGGGTCCCGCGCATCGGGATGCCGTAGGCCTTCCCGTCGACGACGGCGCTGTTGAACACCGACGGCAGGAAGTTGGACTTCAGACCGGGGTCGTTCTTGATGAAGTCGTCCAGCGGCAGCAGCAGGTCGGCCTTGACGAACGGCTGGATGCTGCCGCCGCCCCAGTTGAAGAACACGTCGGGGGCCTGCGGCGTGTTGATGATCGTCTGCAGCTTCTGCTGGTAGTCGGCACCGGGGATGGTGTCGAGGACGGCCTTGACGTCCGAAGTCTTGTTGAACGTCGCAACAATCTGCTTCTCGACCTTGTTGCTGGCATCTCCGTAGACAAGAACGTGGATCTTCCCGTCGTCCGACGAGCCCCCGCCGGTTCCGCTCCCGCAGGCCGAGAGGCTCAGCGCCAGGGCAAGCGTCGCGCCACCGGCGACTAGACGGGGCAACCGTGCGCGTATCTTCATCGTCTGCCTTTCGAAAGTTTCGGCAACGTCGCCGAAAGTCGCTGCTGTCGGACAGTATGGGAGGCACCCCACACGGTCAACGGGGGTGCACGCGCGCGACCAAACCGTTATCGGCCACTCGTGGCCTATCCTTCGGACATGCGCGATAACGACGAGGTGGACGGCCGAGTGACCCTGGCCGAGGTGGCCGAGCAAGCCGGTGTGTCGCTGTCGACGGTTTCGAAAGTCCTCAACGGCCGCTCCGATGTCTCCGAGGCGACCCGCACCAAGGTCGAACAGCTCCTCGACATGCACGGTTACCGTCGCCGGTCCCAGGCCCCGCCCCAGGCCCCGCTCATCGAGCTCGTCTTCCACGAGCTGGAGAGCGTCTGGGCCATGGAACTCATCCGAGGCGTGGAGAACGTCGCCAAGCAGAACAAGGCGAGCGTCGTACTCACGGAGAGCGGCACGCGGCACGCGCCCGGAGCCGACTGGATCGAAGGGGTGCTGCGCCGCCGGCCCCTGGGCGTGGTCCTGGTCTTCTCCGCGCTGCCGGACAAGGTGAAGAAGCAACTGCGGTCGCGGGCGATCCCGTTCGTCATCGTCGATCCGGCGGGCGACCCCGATCCGGACGTGCCCTCCGTCGGCTCCGCCAACTGGGCCGGCGGTCTGGCGGCCACACGGCACCTCACCGACTTCCAGCACGAGCGCATCGCCATCATCACCGGCCCGGAGGACATGATGTGCTCCCTCGCGCGGCTGGACGGCTATCGCTCGGCCATGACGATGGCGGGCCTGGAGCCCGACCCGGCCCTGGTGCGCTTCGGTGACTTCCATGTGCAGGGCGGCTTCGAACAGGCCATGGACCTGCTCGAGCGCCCGGACCGGCCGACCGCCATCTTCGCCGGCAGCGACCTGCAGGCGCTCGGCGTGCTGGAGGCGGCACGGCTGAAGGGTCTGAGTGTGCCGGACGATCTGTCCGTGGTCGGCTACGACGACGTACCGCTCGCGCAGTGGTCGAGCCCCTCCCTGACCACGGTCCACCAGCCGTTGCGGCAGATGGCCGAGGAGGCGGCCCGGATGCTGCTGCGCCCGCACGATGCGGGCAAGTCCGCACTGCGCATCGAGCTCGCGACCCACCTGGTGGTGCGGCAGAGCACCGCTCCCCCGAAGAGCAGCTGAGTGCTCCGCGCGGGTGCCGCGTGGCAGCTACGGCCCGTTCCGGCAGCGGGCCGCCGCCCCTTGATCCTCGTCAACTGTCCTTGCCCATAGCGGACTTCGGCCTGGCACGGCGGAGCCCGCCGGACCACGCCGTGCGTGGACACCGGCCGACCGCCCTGGGACGCAACGGCCGTATCGGCACGTCCCGTTCCCCGCGGCACACGCGCGTCCCATCGACCGGTACGGCAGAGCACCGCAAACGTGGCGAAACTTTCGGCCCTGGTCACACGCCCTCCGCCGGCGCCGTTCGGCTGACGGCGGCCACACCCGGGGCGTGACGCCCACCGGCCGGCTCAGGGCCGACGCGGCCGGCGCCGCCCGCTCACCCGGCGGTGCTCAGAGACCGCGGCCCTGCGCCCGGGACGGCAGCCGAGGGTCCGGCGCGGCCGGCGGTCCGCCCGTGCCGGCGATCGACAGGGACGGGGACTGCGCCGGCTGCCGGTCGGTCGCCCACTGCTGGATGCCCGAGCCGTCCCGGTTCCTGACGACGACGTCGGCGTTCGGATCGGCGTCCGCGGGGGTGACGGCGAGGTCCTCGCTCCAACGCGGCAGCAGTTCGCCCCGGACGGTGAGGTCGTAGCGGACGTCGTTCGCGCGCGCCTCGTCCGTGTCGCACCGGGCCAGCGCGACGACCCCGTCGGTGGCGTGGGAGTCCAGGCACAACCCCAGGTCGGCGACGCTGCGCAGAAGGCCGTCGCTCTCGTAGGACCACTGCTGGGTCCATGCCGAGGAGCAAGCCGCGAGCCGGGCGTTCGCGCCTGACTTCACCGTGCCGCGAATGTCGAGACAGAGGTCGCCCGCGGCATAACGCAGCCTGGTCTGCTGCGGCTGTGTGGACAGACCGGCCGAGTCGGGCGGCGAGGGCACGGCAGGCGGTGTGTCCTGGTCCGCACCGGGTGCGAGCCCGCCGCTCGCGCTGGTGGCCACGGGGTCGGCACCGCCGTCGTCCGACCAGATGCCGCCGGCCAGCAGCGTGGCGATCGCGACCGCCGCGGCGATGCCCGCACCGGTCAGCAGCGCCCGGGTCTGGGGCTCCCCGGCCAGGATGCCGCGGCCGACCCGCGCGGGGACCCCCGGCAGCAGCCGGTGCCGCCCGCCGGCGCCCGCGCGTCTTCCGCCGAGGCCGGAACCGCCGCCACCGCGGGGAAAGGACGAGGCGCGTCCGGGACGCGAGTCGAGGTAGCGGTGTGCGCCCCAGCCGAGGACCGCCTCGGCGAGAAGTCCGCCGAGTCCGCCTTCGAAATGGCTCAGTTGCTCGGCGGCGGAACGACAGAAGCGGCACTCCAGAACGTGCTGTTGCACCTCCGGAAGCAGGGCGCTGCCGCGGCGCATGGGCACGTCGAGCAACCGGTTGTGATAGCGGCATTCGTCGGTGGGAGCGAGCTCACGGTGCGAGCGCACACAGGCCGCCCGGAATTGCTCGCGCGCCTGCTCCAGTGCGGCAGCCGCACTCTCCGAGTCCATGCCCAGCAGGACGGCTGGAACGGAAATGTGCTCGGCCTCGACCTCCGCGTGCCACAACAGACACCGGGCGAGTTGGGGCAACGATTGGAAAGAGCGTTCGGCGAGGGCTCGATTTTCGCGTGTCAGCGACTTCGCGGTGCGCATCCCACGGCCCCCCGCGGGTTTTCTCAACGCGGGCACCGCGCCGGATATCCGGTCCTGCGCCGACCATTCCCGGACGGTGTCCCGTACCGCCACGAGGAGTTGGGGACGCAGCGCGGCCGCGGAGCCGGAGCGTTGGAGCTGGCCGAGTATGCGGTGGAAGGCGGTGGCGGTGACCATCGAGGCGACATCCGCCGTGGAGGCGAGGCAGATGGCCGCGTAGTCGTGCGCCGCCTGCCAGTGCCGCGCCATCAGCAGCGCGACGGGCTGGGTGTCCTCGCCCACGGGACGGCCTCTGAGCCGGGTGGCCAGGGTCTCGTCGGACTCCCCGGGCGGCATGCCGGGACGGGGAGGATGTAGCGGACGCGGCGGGTGGGGGGTGTGCACTGAGCGGTTTCCTTCCAAGGCGCAAGGTGGCACACGGAGTTCTGCGGTCGCCAAAACGGAGCGGGATTGGTGCGGACCTTTTTGGCTGGCGCGGGAAGGGGCCGCGTGCGAGGGCTGCGCGACGACCGTCGGAGCGTGAGCCTTTTGAGCCCGCCGACGATCCGAATTGAAGAGCAGCGGTTCGGACCCGGCCATTGCCCATGCCTGGGGAGGCTCACCCTTGCACACGTCACTCACGACCAACAAGGCACTTGGACAACATCGGCACCCTAGGGAAATTCAATTGGACACCACGTCAACTGCGGCCGCTCGCACCGGCATTCGATATTTCCCGCACCGCGTGTGCGGCCCGCGCGCCCCGGTGCCGCTCACGCACATCCTGCCTGCGCCACCGGCCTCCCGCGGGAAGGGCATCCTCGTCGGGGACCGCGCGGAAAGGCGACTCCGCGGGTTCGACCCCGAGGGCGGGGCCGAGCAGACCCGGACCGCCGTCAGGTCATGTCGGCCAGGACCTCGGCCGTCCGCGGCGCCATGGACGTCGGTCCTGCCGGAGACGAGGTCACGGGTGGGATCCGCCGACGCGCCGTACGGCGGGTCGACGCCGACGCCACTGACGACCATGTACGCCGCCACGGCGGCGCGCCGGGCCGGGTCGAAGTCGACTCCGAGTCGGGGCGGATCCACACGGCGGCGGGCGACGGCGGCGGCCTCCCGCACCAGAGCCTTCGTCGAAGTACCGCGTTCCCTGGCGATCTGCCGCAGTCCGCCGGTTCCCGTTCGCCGAACTCCATGCTGGCGGCCGGCCTGTCCCCACACCACCGCCAGGGCAATTGCTCACGAATACCACCTGGATCAGGGCGGGTCGAAAGCGGGACCGCCACTGTCTCCCCCGCTCCTCTAGAAGGCGCCGCGGCTGCGGACGCCGCCCGGCACCAGGGCCGCGGAGCGTTCCGGCGAGTGAGATCTGCGTCACGTCGGACCGTGTCGTGTCACATTCTCCCCCCTTCCGGGAGTCGCACTGGAGGAGCGCACCCCAGGGAGGACCGACATGCCCGAAAGGACCGACCACCCGGCAGGCGACCAGGCCGCCACCGCGACCCAGGTGTTCGTCGACCATCGCGAACTGGTCTTCGCGATCGTCTACAACATGCTCGGCAGTGTCGCCGACACCGAGGACGTCCTTCAGGACACCTGGCTGTCGTGGACCGGTCGCACGGCCCACGCCCAAGCCGACCGCATCGACAACCCGCGCGCCTACCTGGTGCGCATCGCGGTCAACCACGCCTTGGCGCGACGCGCCGCCATCGCCCGCCGCCGCGAGACCTATGTGGGCCCCTGGCTCCCCGAGCCCCTGCTCGACGAGGCGGCACCCGACGATTCGGCCGAGCGTGCGGTGCGCTCGGAGTCGGTTTCGCTCGCGCTGCTCGTGGTGCTGGAGTCCCTGACCCCCTTGGAACGGGCGGTGTTCGTCCTTCACGAGGCGTTCGGGTACGCCCATACGGAGATCGCGGACGTTCTGGACCGCAGTCCCGCCGCCGTTCGCCAGCTCGCGCACCGCGCCCGAGCACACGTCCACGCCCGACGCCCGCGCTACCGGGCGCATCCACGAGTGCGTCAGGAGGCGACCGAGCGGTTCGTCCGGGCCTCGCTCGGCGGGGACATCGCCGCGCTGATGGAGATCCTGGCACCGGACGTCACCGTATGGGCGGACGGCGGCGGTAAGGCGGCGGCCGGCCTGCGGCCCGTGCGCGGCCGCGACAAGGCCGCACGTCTGCTGGCGGGGTATGCCACCCGGCGCGGGGCCGGCCTCGACATCCGCTACCGCCGGGTCAACGGCGACGACTCCGCGGTGGTGTTCGACGGCGACGCACCCTACGCGGTGATGGTCATGGATCTGACGCCCGACGGCGAACAGATCTCTGATGTCTTCATCGTCACCAACCCCGACAAGCTCACGCACGTTCGACGGGACGCGGGGACCGCGGCCGAGGAGGTGTCGGCATGACGGCAAACGGGCGACGGTCCGCACCCGCCTCGTCCGGGCAGCGCGTCGCGGACTGGTTCGACGGACGGCTCGGCATCCACTCGCTGGGCCGGAAGTACCTGCGCAAGGTCTTCCCCGACCACTGGTCGTTCCTGCTCGGCGAGATATGCCTCTACAGCTTCGTGGTGCTGGTGCTCACCGGCATCTACCTCACGCTCTTCTTCCACCCCTCGACCACCGAGGTGACGTACCACGGCGGTTACGTACCGCTGAACGGCATCCGCATGTCCGACGCGTACGCCTCGACGCTCCACATCAGCTTCGACGTGCGCGGCGGGCTGCTGATCCGGCAGATCCACCACTGGGCCGCACTGATCTTCGTGGCGGCGATGCTGACGCACATGATGCGCCACTTCTTCACCGGCTCGTTCCGCAAGCCGCGCGAGGTGAACTGGCTGTTCGGCTGGCTGCTGCTCGTCCTCGGCATCTTCGAGGGGCTGTTCGGCTACTCCCTCCCGGACGACGCGCTGTCGGGATCCGGACTGCGGTTCGTGAACGGCGCCCTGCTGTCGGTGCCGATCGTGGGCACGTATCTGTCGATGTTCGTCTTCGGCGGGCAGTTCCCCGGCCACGACATCGTCTCCCGCTTCTACTCCCTCCATGTGCTGCTCGTCCCCGGGATCATGGCGGCACTCGTCGTCACCCACGTGCTGCTCGTCGTCTACCACAAGCACACGCAGTTCGCGGGGCCGGGGAAGACGGAACGCAACGTCGTGGGAGCCCCCTTCTTCCCGGTCTACCTGGCGAAGGCGGGCGGCTTCTTCTTCCTGGTCTTCGGGGTGATCGCGCTCGTCTCCGCAGTGGCCACGGTCAATCCGGTCTGGGCCTACGGGCCCTTCCGCGCCGACCAGGTGTCCACGGGGGCCCAGCCGGACTGGTATCTGGGCTTCGCCGAGGGACTGGTCCGCATCATGCCCGGCTGGGAGATCACCGTGGGCGGACACACGCTGATCCTCGGCGTGCTGATCCCGGTGGTGGTGTTCCCCCTGCTGCTGGTCCTCATCGGGGTCTACCCGTTCGTGGAGGCATGGGTCTCCAAGGACACACGCGAACACCATCTGCTGGACCGGCCGCGCAACCGGCCCCTGCGCACGGCACTCGGCGCGGCATGGCTCAGCATCTATCTGATCCTTCTCGCGGGGGGCGGCAACGACATCCTGGCCACGCATCTGCATCTGTCCATCAATGCGCTGACATGGACCATCAGGATCGCGGTACTGGTCGTTCCGGTCCTCGTCCTCGTCGTGACCCGGCGTATCTGTCTGGGGCTCCAGGCCAAGGACCGCGAGCTGGTGGAGCACGGACGCGAGACGGGCATCGTCAAGCGGCTGCCGCACGGCGAGTACGTCGAGATACGGCAGCCGCTCTCCCCGGCCCGGCGGTACACGCTCACCGCACACCGGCGTGACGGCGCGTCAGCCGACGGGCACCTCCAGCCTGCTGATGCGCAGCGCGCCGTCGGCGGCACCCGGGTGGGCGCTGGTCAGGAGGAGACGGACGCGTGAGCCGCGGACCGCGTCGAAGGTGATCACGGTGGGCGAGTCGGACGTCGTGGCCCAGTCCACGACCGCGTCCTCGACGGGTGTGTACCGCCTGCCGTCCCAGACCGACACCTCGGCCGAGGCGGGAAGGCCGTGGGTCGCGTCGAGCGTGAAGGACACCTCGACGCGGTCGAAGCGCCGTGTCCGGCCCCAGTCCACCGACACCCAGTCCTTCGCCCGGGCACCGTTGAACGCGGGCAGCAGGGCGGTGGCCGACTTGGCGAAGGCGTTGGACCAGCCGGTGGCCGGGTTGCCGTCGAGCATGGCGGCGGGCAGCGTGTCGGGGCGGCCCGAGTAACCGGCGTCCGCCAGGGGGTAGGTGGGGGCCGCCGGATGGTCGGGCTCGAACACGGGCGCCGGGGTGGTCGCCCTCGAAGAGGCGCGGGTGGTGCGTACGGTGGTGGTGGCCGTGCGCAGCCCGTCCGCGCGGGCCGTCACCTTCAGCCGGCCCTCCTCGGTGCCGGACCGCACGATGGCGAGTGCCTTGCCGTGGAAGGCGGTTCGGGTGCTCGCCTGGTACCGCTCGGCGCTTTCTTCCTGTCCGTTGTCGAGGCCCGCGAGGGATCCGCCGGTGACCTGGAAGCTCATCAGATGCTGCGCGTCGGGCACCACCACGCCATGGGCATCGACGACCTCGGCGGTCACAAAGAGGAGCGAGCGGCCGTCGGCGGCGAGCGAGGAACGATCGGGCGTGAGACGAAGGGCGTGCGCGGCGCCAGCGGTTCGCAGGACGTCGGTGGCGACGACCTTGCCCTTGCGCCGCCCCACGGCCTTCAACTCACCGGGCCTGTAAGGCACTTTCCAGGTGAGGTGAAGCTTGCCCGCACTGCCGTTGGGACTTGTGTAGCTGCCGGGGTGCGGGCCGCTCGTGAACGTCTTGTCGTCGCCGGTCTCCTCGGTGGTCTCCAGGTACGTACGCCCGTCCGTGGTCGTCTTGGTGTCGAACGTCCGCGTCCCCAGGGACTTTCCGTCCAGGAACAGTTCGACGGTGTCGACGTTCGCGTACGCCCACACCTCGACGGTGTCGCCCTCCTCGTGGTTCCAGCTCATCGGCACCAGATGGACCATGGGCTCGCTCGTCCACTGGCTGCGGAACAGGTGGTACATGTCCTTGGGGAATCCGGCCGTGTCGACGGCACCGAAGAAGGAGGCCTTGACCGGGAAGACGTTGTACGGCGTGGGCTCTCCGATGTAGTCGATGCCCGACCACAGGAACTGGCCGGCGAACCACTTGCGGTCCCGGTCCTTCTTGTGCCCGTACTCACCGCTCATCGTCCAGGAGGCGAGGTTGTTGTCGTAGGAGGAGGTCGCGCGTCTGCCGGGCGTGTGGTTCTCGCCGGTGTTGAGATGCTCGGGCTCCTGGTAGGCACCCCGGGTCGAGGTCTCCGACGACGACTCCGACTCGAAGAGGAACAGGTGCGGGTAGGCGGCGTGCAGTGCGTCCACCGACCTGGCGGTGTTGTAGTTCAGGCCGAGCCCGTCGAGCTTGGCGAGCATCAGGTCGGCTGCCGAGCCCTTGGCCGGAAGGTTCCGGTATTTGTCCGAGCCGATGACAAGGGGCCGGGTGTCGTCCGCCGCCCTGATGGCGGTGATGATCCGGTCGGCCATGGCGAGCCCGGCGGTGGAGGTGGAATCGGGGACCTCGTTGCCGATCGACCACAGCACCACGGCCGGGGAGTTGCGGGCCGCCAGCACCATCTCGGTGGCGTCCCTCTCGCACCAGTCGTCGAAGAACCGGTGGTAGTCGTAGGTCGTCTTGCCGGTGTGCCAGCAGTCGAAGGCCTCCACCATCATGACGATGCCCAGCTCCTCGCAGACCTGGATCATCTCCGGTGAGGGCGGGTTGTGCGAGGTGCGGAAGGCGTTGACACCCATCGACTTCATGATGGTCATCTGCCGGCGTACGGCGTCGATGCTGATCGCGGCGCCGAGGGCGCCCAGGTCGTGGTGGAGATCGACACCCTTGATCTTGGCGTGGGCACCGTTGAGGTGGAAACCCTCGTCGGGGTCGAAGCGGTAGGAGCGGATGCCGAAGGTGGTGCGGTAGGTGTCCGTGCTCGTCCGGCCCACCCGCAGCTCGGTCTCCAGCGTGTAGCGCCGTGGGGTCGAGAAGTCCCACAACCGGGGCTCCGGGACGGTCAGTTCATGGGTCTCGGTCGTCGTGTCGGTGACGGACACCGTGGACGACGTATGGGCGACGGTACGGCCGTCGGGGTCCGTGATCCTCGATCGGACCTCCACCTCCTTGGCCGCGCCCGAGTCGTTGACCACCGAGGTCCGCACGCGTACGAGCGCCCGCGACGCGGTGATCTCCGGCGTCGTGACGTAGGTGCCCCAGCGTGCGACGTGCACGGGCTCGGTGATCACAAGACGGGCCTCGCGGTAGATGCCGCTGCCCGAGTACCAGCGGCTGCTGGGGAGCTGGTTCTGGACCTTGACCGCGATGACGTTCTCGGTTTTGCCGTCGGTGTGCACCAGATCGGTCAGGTCGAGGGCGAAGCCCGTGTAGCCGTAGGGGTGCCTGCCGACCTCGGTGCCGTTGCAGTAGACGTACGAGTCCATGTAGACGCCGTCGAACTCGACCGAGATCCGCTTGCCGGCCGAGCCGGGCGGCAGGGTGAAGGCGATGCGGTACCAGCCGAGGCCGCCGGGGAAGAAGCCCGTGCCGCTGGTGGTGCCGTGTTCCGTGGTGGGTGTCTGCTCGATGCTCCAGTCGTGCGGCACGGCGACCCGGCGCCACCCCGCGTCGTCGTAGCCGGGGGCGGCGGCGTCCGCGTAGGCGCCCGTCGGGTCGGTGACACCGCCCGGGTCCACCAGCGCGAACCGCCAGCCGTCGCGCAGCGCGACGATCCGGCGCCCGGGTGTGCCCGTGGCTGCCGCGGCCTCCTCGACGGCGGCTCCGAGAAGTGCGCCGGCTGCCGGGGCTGCCGTACCGGCGATCAATATCGATCTGCGAGTGACCGTCATGGCGGCTCTCCCTCATCAGGGCCCAGAAGTACTCACAACTGATCGTGACCAAACAGATTCTGACGGTGGGGCACAGTCGTGCGTCAAGGGTCCGTCCCCACACTTCTGGCGCGCGGGTCACATCCGCTCGGTACTAAATCCGGCCACGCACTACGCTGGAAACACGAGTGATGCGCTTGGTCACTGGGAGTCGCTCAAGGGAGTGGGGTCGATGAGCCCGGTCCATCCCTCAGGCGAGGCGGCCACGGCTCGGGCAGTCGTCGACGACAACGGCATCCTGGCTCAGTGGAACGAGCACGCCCGCCGGCTGCTTGGCTATACGCAGGACGAGCCCGTGGGCCGTCCGGCCGCCGAGCTGCTCGTCCCGGGAAGTCCCGTGCCGCCGCACCCGCCGGGCGGAGTCCGGTGGAGCGGCACGGTCGAGCTGCGGCATCGGGACGGCCGCAGCCTTTCGGTGTGGCTGCTCGCCAATCACCGCCCGCCCGAGCGCGGCGGCGGCTGGCTCGTGGTCGCACCGCTGGACCACGGGGCACGTCCCACGCAGGACGCGCTGGTCCGGAGCGCGATGACGTACCTGCCCTGTGCCATCGCGGTCTGTGACCACGACCTGCGGCTGTGCGACGTCAACGAGGCGATGGCCGGTGTGATCGGGTTGCCCTCGGAGCGCATCCGCGGTCTTCGGATCTCCGAGGTCAGTCCCACGCCCGAGATCGAGGCCCTGGAAAACCATGCGCGGGACGTCCTGGAGAGCGGGCAGGGACGCGATGTGCAGACCTACCTGCGCTCGAGCGGCGAGGAAAGCGCGCACGCCTGGCTGGTGCGGTACGCCCCTCTGACGGACGGTGACGGCCGGGTGCTCGGTGTGTGCATCGCCTCGCACGACTTCACCGAGCACTACCTCGCGCGGGAGCGACTCCAGCTGGTCAACGAGGCGAGCGTGCGCATCGGCACCACACTCGACGTGACCCGCACGGCTCAGGAGCTCGCCGACGTCTGTGTGCCGGCTCTCGCGGACTTCGTAGCCGTGGATCTGCTGGATCCGCCCACCGACGGGTCCGAGACCTATCCGAGTTCGCTCACCGCACCGATCGCGCTGCGCAGGGCCGCCCACCAGTCCGTCAACCCGGGCTCCCCCGAGGTGCTGGTCGAGCCGGGCGGGATCGGACTCTACCCCGAGGGCGCGCCGCAGACGGAGTCACTGATGGCCCGCCGGACGACGGTCGTGGCCGACGCGGCCACCATGCTCACCACGTGGCTCGACTGGGACCCGGCCCGTCGCCGGTGGGTGCGCGAGTTCGGCGTGCACTCGACCATGTCGGTGCCGGTCCTGGCCCGTGGCGGGACGCTCGGCGTGGCCGTGCTCACCCGCTACCGGCGCCTGGACCCCTTCACCCCCGACGACGTGCTCCTCGCCGAGGAGATCACGGCCCGGGCCGCCGTCTGCATCGACAACGCCCGCCGCTTCTCACGCGAACGCAGAACGGCGCTCGCCCTTCAGCGCAGCCTGCTGCCGCGCACCCTGCCGCGGACCGCCGCGCTGGAGGCGGCCTCCCGCTATCTGCCGGCCGCACGCGCCGGAGTGGGGGGCGACTGGTTCGATCTGATCCCGCTGTCCGGGATGCGGGTCGCGATGGTCGTGGGCGACGTCGTCGGCCACGGCATCCAGGCATCGGCGACGATGGGGCGGCTGCGCACCGCGGTGCGCACCCTCGCCGACATCGACCTGGCGCCGGACGAGCTGCTCACCCACCTCGACGACCTCGTCGTACAGCTCTCCAAGGAGGCGGGACAGGACAGCACGACCGGCGAAGTGGGCGCCACCTGCCTGTATGCGGTGTACGACCCGGTCTCACGCCGGTGCACGCTCGCACGTGCCGGCCACCCCTCGCCGGTGATGATGGCGCCGGGACAGCCGCCCCGGGACATCAAGCTGCCCGGCGGCCCCCCGCTGGGCCTCGGCGGGCAGCCGTTCGAGTCGGCCGAGATCGTGCTGCCCGAGGGCACCGTGCTCGGCCTGTACACCGACGGGCTGATCGAGACCCGCGACCATGACGTCGACGCCGGGCGCCTGCTGCTGTACGGGGCGCTCGCCGGGGTCCCCGCGGACCAGGGCGCCGCGTCGGCCGCGGACTCGCTGGACGACGCCTGCGACCGGATCCTGCGCGCCCTGCTCCCCGTCGACGGGACGGCCGACGATGTGGCGCTGCTGGTCGCCCGTACCCGGGAGCTGCCCGCCGCACGGGTCGCGACCTGGTCGGTGCCCTCCCAGCCGTCACGCATCGCGGCGATCCGCAAGGAGGTGGTCGGCAGGCTCGCGGCATGGGGGCTGAGCGAGGCCCTGTTCACGGCCGAGCTGGTGGTCAGCGAGCTGGTCACCAACGCCGTCCGGTACGGCGAACAGCCCATCCGGCTCCGGCTGATCCACGACACCGCCACGCTGATCTGCGAGGTTTCCGACGGCAGCCACACCGCCCCGCATCTGCGCCGGGCCAGGACCTACGACGAGGGCGGCCGCGGTCTGCTCCTGGTCGCCCAGCTCACCCAGCGCTGGGGCAGCCGCCACACCGCGGAGGGCAAGACGATCTGGGCGGAGCTGAACCTGCTCGAGGAGTGACGTCGCGGGACGCGGGCGGCGTCAGTGGTGACCGCCCCGGTCCCGGTGCGATCCCCGACCGTCGTGGTCGCCCCACCCCCCGTGACCGCCCTGGTCACCCTGGTCGCCTTGGTCACCCTGGTCGCCTTGGTCACCCTGGTCGCCCGGCGCACAGTCCCCGGCGGGGCACGTGTCCCGTCCCGGGGCGGAGGACGGATCCGCCCCCGCGGGGGACCCGGGTGGGGCGGTCGGCTCCCCGATCACGTCGGAGGGAGCAGCGAAGGGGTCACCGCTCGCCGCACCGGAGGCCGCCGGGTCGAGCGACTGCATCTGCTGCGCGTTCGGGGTGTCGGCCGCCCATCGCTGGGTGCCGTCCTCCGCACGCGCCTTGGCCACGATCCCCGCGTCGGCCGTGGGCGCCGCTGGGGCCAGGGCGAGGCCCTGGTCCCAGCGCGGCACGATGGCGCCCTGGAGGGTGATGTCGTACCGCACGTTCTTCGCCTCGGGCTGCGACTCGTCCGCGCACGCGGCGAGTTGGACCGCATAGCCGAGGTGCGAGTCCAGACACAGGCCGGGGTCGGTCGCGCTGCGCAGCAGGCCGTCGGCCTCGTACGACCACTGCTGGGCCGCGGGCGAGGTGCAGGAGACGAGTACGGCCTCCGCGCCGACAACCGCTCCCTGCTGGTCGAGGCCGATGCACAGGCCGCTGTCCTGGTGACGGAGCCGGCCCGTGAAGGCACCCGTGGGCACATCGGCGGCGGCACCGACCCACGAGGGCGAAGCGGAGGCGCCTTGCGGCGCGGCTCCCGGGTCGCCGGAAGGTGCGCCCGCGCCCGTCGCGGCCCGCCCGTCCGCTCTCGAGCCGGACCACACGGCCAGCGGTATGAGGACGAGCGCGCTGACAGCGGCCACGGCGAGCGCGATCTGCCGGCGGTGCGGCAAGGGGCGGGAGGCCTTGTGGGCGGCGGAGGAACGGGCGCGCAGAACGGCCGAAGCGGCGCCGGAGAAGCGCCGCAGTCCGCCGCCAGGGGCGCCGGGTGCCACGACGGCGGGTGCGGGGGGCTCGGGGGACGAGGTCGCGTGGGCGGGGTCGATCAGCGGCTCTCCCCCCACGGGCCCGGGTGCGGACGCCGTCGCCGCCCGGGCTTGAGCGCTCTTGGCGTCCAGGTACGCCTGCGCACCCCAGCCCAGCACACCTTCGGCGAGCAGGACCGCAAGCCGCTTGTGGAAGCCGTCCAGTTGCTCGGCCGCGTTGTGGCAGTGCGCGCAGCCGTCCATGTGCAGCCGCAGATCGGGATCGAGAGGCGTGCCGTTCCGGCGCAGGGAGACGTCCAGCAGTCGGGCGTAGCGGCGGCAGCCCTCGTCGGGGGCGGACTCACGGTGGATGTCCAGACAGACCTCGCGCAGCGCCTCACGCGCCCGCTCGAGCCTCATCATGGCGTCGAGAGGGTCGATCCCCAACAGGGCAGCGGGCAGGGCCGGTTCCTCGCACTCGACCTCGACGTGCCACAGCAGACAGCGCGCGGGCTCGGGAAGCCGCTGGAAGGCGCGGGACACGAGCCGCCGGTTCTCGGACGGGAGCAGGCGCAGCGCGGCGCGCTCGGCGCTGCCGGGCCGGGAGCGCAGGTCCGGGTGGAGGAGCGTGCGGCGGTGGTCGGTGTCCCATTGGCCGGCCAGTCGCCGTACCGTCACGAGCAGTTGGGGCCGCCATGCGGCCGTGGGCCCGCCCTGGCCCGCGGAATCCTCGAACAGCCGGGTGAACGCCGCCGTGGTGAGCATTCCGGCGGGATGGGCGCCGTCCGTGCACAGCCGGGCGTAGACGTAGGCGGACTCCCAGTGCCGGTCGAGCAGTTCACCGACCGGTTGATGTACGGGTCTCTTCCCGGCGGACTTCTTCAGTTCGGCGGCAAGCTGTTCGTCGGTCGGGCCGTACGAAGGAACGGGGCCGGGGGAATTCTGCTGGACCCCCACTTGCGCGTCCACGATCCTCCAAAGCCCACGCGGAAGTTCTTCGGTACAGACCTGAACAGGCACGGCCCGACCGCCCACGCGGGAAGTGCCCATGAGGTCTCCGGCAATTCGAGCACCCGCCCCGCACGGTTGCCTCGAAGGGGGCGGTGAACGACAACACCGGTATGCGCAGCGGGAAAAAAGGTCGAGGTCCGCGCGCCGACGGTGACACCTTTTCACAGATCGCCGAGCGCCAACAAGGGACCCCCTCGGTTTCCCTTTCCCCTCTCCCCCGACACCTGATTGACAAAAAGTCAGTCAAACAGGAACCGGTGCCCGGAATTCCGGGACCGTCCGGCCGGTTGCTCCCGGAAATTCGCCTGCCGACGCCTCGGTGGCCGGTCCGGCACCACGGGGTCGCCGGGCCCGGCCGGCACACGGGTACCGCCCCGGAGGACCGCCCCGCGTCCTCCGGTCATTCAGGTGAACGGCCAACTGCCCGCGCTCTGCGGTCGGTTGGCGTCGCGCTCCGGGCGCTGCCCGAAGCGTCCGACGGTCACCAGGCACGACCCGGAACTGCGCGAGATTCTCGAGGCGCTCCTCGGCGAGGAGGTGCCGACCGCACAGAGCAAGTTCCCCTTCAAGCCGCTCGGGGCCCGCGGGCAGGCATCCTGCGCAACGGCCGCTTCCACCGGACCGCCCCGAAGGACGGCACACCCGTCGCGCCCCGAGAAACGAGGGCGCGGGCCGCGCGGCTCGGAGGTCACGACCGTGGAGCCGCGGTGAAGCCGCTCAGGCGGTGAAGCCGAGGACGGTCTCCGCGACCGCCCTGGGGTTCTCCAGCAGCATGGCGTGCGTGGCGTCGACACAGGCCACGGTCACCCGGCGCCGCTCCTCGGCCAGCGCACCGAGGTCCCGTGCCAGCCCCTTGGCATAGGCGGCCATCATCGGTTCGAACCAGCCCAGGCCGGACACGGCCGGCTCCACCCGCTGGGCGCGGACCAGCAGCAGTCGAGTGGGCATCGCGCGGAACAGGGCGAAGAGGTCGAGGGTGTCGATCTCCGCGAGCATCTGCACGACCTCGCCCCGGCCGGGCCGTACCTCCAGAATCCCGTCCTCGCGTTCGTGTACGGAGCGCAGCACGCCCGCCTCCAGCAGTTCGTACGGCACGCCCAGCCGGTCGGACATCGCACGCTGCTCGGCCAGAAGCTCCTTCAGCCCGTCCGCGGACAGCTCTCTGCCCAGTCCCTCGGCGGTCAGTGCCCGGACCAGGCCGAGGTGCCGCAGGACGTAGTCCGGATCAAGACCCACGTACTGGTCGGGGCGTCCCCAGCCGAATCCGTCGAGGTTCACGGCCCCGGGCGTCACCTCCGGGTGCTGCAGTGCGTAGAGCACGGCGAGCACGCCGCCCAGCGAGTGCCCCACGGGGAGGGCTTCGGAGATCCCGTGTGCCGCCAGTGCCCGCTCGAGGTCCCCCAGCACCGCGGGCAGACGCCACGGTCCGGACGGGGAGCGGCCGTGGCCGCGCAGATCGACGGCCAGCACGCGGTGGCGCGACAGCAGCAGAGGCGCGACGGCGGCCCAGTCGGTGAGCGTGCGTCCGGCGCCGTGCAGGAGCAGCAGCGGCGGACCCTTGCCCCCGTGATCCTGGACGGCCAGCTCGATACGGTCTCCGGTCATGGAACGACATTAGAGCGTCCAGTCCGGACAGACGGGACATACAGGGCGGCAGGTCCTTCGGCGCTGCGGCCCCGCGAGTCACCTCACCGGCGTGAGCAGATCGAAGGCGCGCTCCCATCCGAAGTCCGGGCGCCCGCCTTTCTTGTCCGTGCCCCCGGCATAGGGCTCGCCGAACCTGACCCCCATGCCGCCCAGCCGTTCGAGGCTGGCGCGGTAGGCGGGATGGGCCGCGAGCGCCTCGCTCACACAGGGCAGCGCCGCGATCGGGACGCCGAGGCCGTACGCCTCGCACAAGGTGCCCAGCGCGAGGGTGTCCGCCAGGCCGGCGGCCCACTTGTTGACCGTGTTGAAGGTGGCCGGAGCGACGACGATCGCGTCCGGGGCCGGGAACGGCCGGGCTTCGCCCGGGGTGCGCCAGGCAGACCGGATCGGCCGGCCCGTCAGTGTCTCGACCGTGCCGGTGTCGAAGAAGCGGAGCGCGAGGGGGGTGGCGACGACGCCGACCTCCCAGTCCCGCTCCTGTGCGGCGGTGATCAGTTTGCTGATGTCCTCGGCGATGCCCGAGGCGCAGACGACGACGTACAGAAAGGGCTTCGAAGCGACTTCGGTCACCCGAGCACTCTAGGGGGTGCCGGACCCCAGCCGCCGGGCCCTGAACGACCTCGGGTCCGGTATGACTGCTACGGTAGAGAACGCCGGTTCTCCCCGAGGGCGCCCAGGAGGGCTCGTACATGGACAGCGAAGTCGCCCGGGACCGCGCCCTGGACGCCGCGGAGAAGCTGTTCTACGGCCGCGGCATACACAGCGTCGGGATGGACGACATCCGCAGCGCGTCGGGGTTGTCGCTGAAGCGGCTGTACCAGCTGTTCCCGGCCAAGGAGCAACTGGTCGAGGCCTATCTGGAGCGGCGCGATGTGGTCTGGCGGCAGCGACTGGCCGCCCATGTGGACCGTTGCACGGACCCCCGAGAGCGGATCCTGTCGGTGTTCGACTGGCTTCGGCTGTGGTTCCTGGAGCCCGACTTCCGCGGCTGCGCGTGGATCAACTCGTACGGGGAACTGGGTGCCACGTCCCCACGGGTACTCGCCCAGGTGCGGGCCCACAAACAGGCGTTCAGGACCTATCTGGCCGGCCTGGTGGCCGACGCGGGACTCCCCGTGCCGCTGGGCGGTCAGCTGTATCTGCTGGCCGAGGGTGCCATGGTGACCGCCGGCATAGAGGGCACCGCGGAACCCGCCGCGCAGGCGGGCCTGGCGGCCGGTCTCCTGCTGGAGGCCCACCGGTAGAGCGGCACCGGCGCACCGCGCCCTGCGCAGTCTCAGCTTGGGGAGGTGCCCGGTGACGTGATGCCCGGCCGGGGCGTCGACCAGATCCTTCCGCACCCCGGAGATCCGGCGCTGCGGGAGTCGTACGTACACGACGCCCGGGCCCATGTCGGCCTGGCCGAGGAGGCGAACGGGCACATTCCCCGACCGGCCCCCTTCCGACGGCCCTGGGGCGTGGCGCTACCAAACTGGCGGGCCGCCAGCTCGGTCACCCGGTCCCGGGCCGCCGCGAACCCTCGCGGGCGGTCACGGTCGAGGACGGCAGCGTCGCCTCGTACGAGGCGATCGGTGATCCCGTACGGCTGCGGCGGCTCTCCCCGGCCGTCCTCGACGCGTGAGTGTGCTCGGCTCAGTGTGCGGGAGAGGTCTCGGCCCCCTTCTCGGTGACGGTGATGGCGCTCACCGGGCAGGCGCGCGCGGCCTCCCGCACCAGCGGGTCACCGCCGCCGTCCTCCTTGCCTGGCAGCAGTTCGCTGTAGCCGTCGTCGTCCTGGGTGAAGACGCCGGGCGCGGCGAGGGCACACTGGCCCGCACCGATGCAGACGTCCCTGTCGATGGTGATGGAGATGTCGCCGGTCATGGAGTCCAGCCTCTTACCAGGTCACGGGGAGTTCCAGCATCCCCTGGATCGTGTCGCCGGGTTTGAAGGGGATCTCCTCCGCCGGGGCCGCCAGCCGCAGGCCGGGCAGCCTTTCGAAAAGGGCGTGCAGGGCGATCTCCAGCTCGGCCCGGGCCAGGTTCTGGCCGAGGCACTGGTGGATCCCGAACCCGAAGGCGATGTGGTGGCGGGCCGGGCGGTGCCAGTCCAGGGTGTCCGGCTGGGCGAACGCCGCGGTGTCCCGGTTGATGACGGACGTGGAGAAGAGCACGCCCTCGTCTGCCCGGATGGTCGCACCCGCGAACTCGATGTCCTCGGTGGCCACCCGCAGCAGCCCGTCGGCGATGGACAGGAAGCGCAGCAGTTCCTCCACCGCACCCGAGATCAGCTCCGGCTCGGCACGCAGTTCCGCGAGCTGCTCCGGATGGCGGAGCAGGGTGAACGTGCCGAGGGAGATCATGTTGGCGGTCGTCTCGTGCCCGGCGACCAGCAGCAGCGTGGCCAGGGAGACCAGCTGGGCCCGGTCCAGCGCGCCGTCGCGCAGCTGCTCCTGGATCAGCTCGTCCAGCAGTCCGTCCCCCGGCTCCGCGCGCTTCTTGTCGATCAGGTCCCCGAGATACCCGTCGAGCCGGTCGCGGGCGTCCTGGGTGTCGGCCGCGGACGGGCCGCGCAGCACACGGCGGGACTGCTCCTCGAAGAACTCGTGGTCGGCGTAGGGGACGCCGAGCAGGTCACAGATCACCATCGACGGCAGGGGCAGCGCGAACGCGCGCACCAGCTCGGCCGGAGGTCCTGCGGCCACCATGGCCGACAGCAGCCGGTCGACCGTTTCCTGGATGCGTGGGCGCATCGCGGTGACCCTCTTGACGGTGAAGCTGGGCACCAGCATGCGGCGCTGGTCGTGGTGCTCCGGGTCGTCGACGCCGAGCAGCGTGAGCCTGCGGTCGCGGGAACGGGCGAAGCGCTCGTTGGTCATCGGGAACGCGACGCGGGTCCGGTCGGAGGACAGCCGGGGGTCGGCGAGCAGCTGACGGGCGGCCGCGTGCCCGGTGACCACCCACACGTCCCGCCCGTCGTACAGGGTGACCCGGCTCAGGGGCCTTCCCTCGCGCAACGGATCGTAGGCGGTCGGCGGGTGGTAGGGGCAGGTGCGGTCCTGGGGGAACGTGACCGGTTCTGACGCGGTTGTAGCGGGTTTCATCATGAATGACCTCGCACGCGAAGTTTCACCTCTTGCCGAGCTCCATTAGATGCCCAAGGCATCTACAGGGCCACCCGAAGTTCGGTCGAATGCCGCCGGATGCCCTGAGGGCCGAAACGTGTCGTCGGTCGGCTCGTGGCGCCGCGACGCCGGGACGCGCCGCGCGCTTGCGCAAGTGCCATCGTAAACCGCTTGCCGGGGCGTCGTCGTTCGCCGAAGATCTGCGCATGCCGACGTTCGAAGCCCTTCTGCCGCCGACCTCCTCCGCCGCCTGCCCGGTGGGACGCCGACAGCAGCCCGGCCGTCAGCGGAGGCACTCGCTCTCACCGTCATGACCGGCGCGCTCGTCGCGGGGCTGGTCGCGGGCTACGGCATCGCGGTGCCCGTGGGAGCCGTGGGCGCCTACCTCGTCTCCCTCACGGCCCGTACGTCCCTGCGGACCGGTGCGTGCGCCGCCCTCGGCGTCGCCAGCGCCGACGGGATCTACGCCCTGGTCGCGACCGCCGGCGGCGCCGCCCTCGCCGCCGCGCTGCAGCCGGTGCTGGTGCCCCTGCGCTGGGTCTCGGCCCTGGTACTGGCCGCCCTCGCCCTGCACGCGGCCGTGACCGGTCTGCGCAGATACTGCTCCGCGGGAGACGCCGCCGCGGTCCCCGCGGCGCCTCCGGGACCCGTGCGCGCCTATCTGGGACTGCTGGGCGTCACGCTGCTCAACCCGACCACCGTGATCTACTTCGCCGCGCTGGTCCTCGGGAGCCGTGCGACCGACTCGGCGGAGCCGCTGGAGCAGGGGCTCTTCGTCCTCGCGGCCTTCGCCGCGTCCGCCAGTTGGCAGCTGACGCTGGCCGGGAGCGGCGCGCTGCTCGGCAGGGCGCTGACCGGACCCCGCGGACGGCTGCTGACGGCGTTCGCCTCCAGTGCGGTGATGGCGGCGCTCGCGGTGCGGATGCTGGTGGCGCCGAGTTGACCGGAATCGCCCCCCGGCATCCGCGCGCGCCTGGCCGATCCCTGTCGGGGCGGCCGTGTCGGACGTGGGGTGCGGATGAAACCGTGAGCGGCTGGTGTTGAATTTCGACACGTGTGGTCCCAGGTATGGAACTCCCGTACCAGGACACCACGGACGTGACAGCAGTCGTACACGACGATGGGACGGATGCCATGCCTCTTGAGGGCGAGTACGAACCCAGCCCGACTCAGTGGGTGCGCGAGCAGGTCGAGTTGTACGAGAGCTCCGGTGGCACCCGGGGGACGACGCTCCAGGACACAGGCCTGCCGGTGATCATCCTCACGACCCTGGGAGCCAAGAGCGGCAAGATCCGGAAGACTCCGCTCATGCGCGTCGAGCACGAAGGCCGCTACGCCGTGGTCGCCTCACTGGGCGGCGCGCCCAAGCATCCCGTCTGGTACTACAACATCACGGACCACCCCACCGTGATGCTCCAGGACGGCCCCGAGCGCCGGGAGATGACGGCCCGTGAGATCACGGGCGAGGAGAAGGCGGCGTGGTGGGAGCGGGCGGTCGCGGCCTACCCGCCGTACGCCGACTACCAGAAGAAGACCGACCGAGAGATCCCCGTCTTCGTGCTGGAGCCGGCCGGGAAGTGAGCGCACCCGCTCCGCGGGCCGCACGGCTGCGCCCGTGCGGCCTTTCGCCGTTGCCGGAAGGGTCAGGCAGGCAGGGGCTGTTCGGCCCAGATCGTCTTGCCCTCGTTGGTCTGCCGGCTACCCCATCGCTGGGTGAGCTGGGCGACCAGCAGCAGACCGCGGCCTCCTTCGTCGAAGACGTGCGCACGGCGCAGATGCGGTGAGGTGGAACTGCCGTCGGTCACTTCGCAGATCAGCGAGCGGTCGCGGATCAACCGCAGCTGGATGGGCGCCCCGCCGTAGCGGATCGCGTTGGTCACCAGTTCGCTGACGACCAGTTCGGTGACGAAGGCGACCTCGCCGAGGCCCCATTCGGCCAGTTGCTCGATGGCACACTGCCGTGTGACGGCGACCTGTGCCGGGTCCGGGGGCACGTCCCACGTCGCCACCTGGTCCGCGCCCAGGGCCCGGGTACGGGCCAGCAGCAACGCGACGTCGTCGCCCGGCTCGTCGGACAGCACCGACTTCACGACCTTGTCGCACAGGTCGTCCAGGGAGCCGCGCGAGGTCTGCAGGGCCCGGCACAGCTCGTTGGCGCCGCGGTCGAGATCGCGGTCGCGCCCCTCGATCAGCCCGTTGGTGTACAGGGCGATCAGGGAGCCCTCCGGCAGCTGCAGTACCGTCTCCTCGAAGGGCAGTCCGCCGACGCCGAGCGGCGGCCCGGCGGACATGGCGACGAGCCGGGCATCGCCGTCGGGCTGCAGGACGACGGGCGCCGGATGCCCCGCGGCCGCCAGCGCGAGCCGCCGCGAGACGGGGTCGTAGACCGCGTACAGACAGGTGGCGCCGAGCTCGCCGACCTCCTCCTCACCGCTCTCGTCGGCCGCCAGGTGCGTGACGAGGTCGTCGAGGTGGGTGAGGAGCTCGTCCGGCGGCAGGTCGACGTCGGCGAGGGTCCGTACGGCCGTGCGCAGCCGGCCCATGGTGGCCGAGGAGCGGATGCCGTGCCCGACCACGTCACCGACGACCAGGGCGACGCGTCCCCCGGACAGCGGGATCACATCGAACCAGTCGCCCCCGATTCCGGCCTGTGATCCGGAGGGAAGGTAGCGGTGGGCGACGTCGAGCGCGGCCTGTTCGGCCAGCCCGCGCGGCAGCAGGCTGTGCTGCAGGGCGAGCGCGGTCGATCGCTCACGGGTGAAGCGGCGGGCGTTGTCGAAGCTGACGGCGGCCCGGCTGGCCAGTTCCTCGGCGAGGACGGTGTCGTCGGCCGCGTAGGGGTCCGGGTTGGCGATGCGCACGAACACCACCACACCGAGGGTGGTGCCGCGGGCCCGCAACGGAACGGTCACCATGGAGTGGGCGCCCCTGCGAAAGGCGGGGTCGCCGATGTCCTGGGCGTTGCGCTGCTGCACCCAGCGGTCGAAGTCGGGTTCCCCGGCCCTGCGCAGCACCGCCCGTCCCTCGCGCAGCGCCCTGACGGGCGGGGAGAGCGGGTGATAGGTGTCCGTGTCCCCCAGCCTGACCGCCGCTTCCGGGATGCCCTCGGTGACCGAGAGGTGGGCGATACGGCGCAGCACGATGTCGTCGCCGGCCGACTTCGGGGGTTCGTCCTTGTCGAGGACCCAGTCGATCAGGTCCACGCTGGCGAAGTCGGCGAACCGGGGAATGGCCACCTCCAGCAGCTCCTCGGCGGTCCGCACCACGTCCAGCGTGGTGCCGATCGCCATCGCGGCCTCGTTCAGCAGCATCAGCCGTTGGCGCGCCCAGTGCTGCTCGCTGTTGTCCCAGGCCGAGGTGGCGACGGCGGTCACCCGGTCCGAGGTGGTGTACACCGGCCACATGTCGATGGTCCAGGCCCGCTTGCGAAGCTGCGAGGGGCTGTGTCGAAAACTCTCGTAGTGCACCGGGAGGCCGCTCTCCGCGACCTGGCGCAGATGGCTCTGGAACCGCTGGTTGTGATCGTCGCAGCGATCCGCGGTGTCCGGGAAGTACTGTCCGGTGAGGCCGTCCGGATCGACCTCCATGAGCTCCCCGGCCCTGTCGTTGGCCCTGAGGAAGCGCTGCGCCGTGTCGAAGACGGACAGCGCGACCGGCGCCTGCTGGAACGCCTGGGCCACCAGGAGGTTCTCCTCCGACGTGGACGCGGTCACCACCACGAAACCGATCGGGTCGCCGTCCGGGCCGGCCATGGGGACGGCGCTCAGGTGCAGCGGCAGGGGCTGCCCGTCCCGATGCCGCACCACGACGGTGCCGGTCAGAGCGGTCAGCGCCGGAGGTACCGTGCCCTCCGCCAGGAGATCCTTTGCCGCGCGACCCACGACCTCCTCGGGCGGGTATCCCGTCAGCCGCTGGGCACCTTCGCTCCATCCCGTCACCGTGCCCCGGGCGTCGACGATCGCCGCTGCGGCGACTTCCTCCATATGGTCCAGAATGATCCCTCGGTTGCGTTACCTCAACCTGGCCCCCGCCTACCGGCCACTGCCCGCCCGGGGCGGAATCCGGACGGCGCCGTGTTCGATCAGGCTCTGGGCGCAGTCCAGGACCGTCTGCCGGGCGGGACGGGGCTGCCAGCCGAGGACCCGGCGCGCCTTCTCGGTGGTGTGGCGGTTGCGCCGGCCGAGGGCGGGCGTGATCTCCCGCAGCGACGGGTCCCGGAACCTGGCCAGGAGCCGTACGACCAGGTCCGGCACCTGCCGCGTGGACACCAGCCGGCCGTCCGCGCCGAGGCCGTCGCGCAGGAGGTGCGCCATCTCCGACATCCACAGGAACTCACCCGTGGCGAGGAACCGCTCCCCCGCGGCCTGCGGTGCTGTCATCGCCCGGATATGGACGTCAACGAGGTCCCGGACGTCCACGATCTCCAGGCCGATCCTCGGA
Organism: Streptomyces sp. HUAS TT11; assembly: GCF_051553595.1. Lineage (NCBI taxonomy): Bacteria > Bacillati > Actinomycetota > Actinomycetes > Kitasatosporales > Streptomycetaceae > Streptomyces > Streptomyces sp. HUAS TT11. Next base: position 8,368,829 of record NZ_CP196184.1, on the reverse strand, counting down.
ATGCCGCGCATCGCCCCGGACAGCATGCGGCCGACGATGCCGACGGATCCGATGGTGCTCGTCGTGAGAACGGGTCCGAAGACCGCGCCCGGAAGCACCGTGGTCAGTTCGGTGGGGCCGTCGTGCTCCTGCACAAAGTCCCAGGCCGCACGCTCGGCGACGGTCTTCGAGCGGCGGTAGGGGATCAGGGTCGGGTCGTCCGGGTCGGTCCACAGCGTCTCGTCGGTCACGCCCTGCGTGGCATAGGACGAGGGGCTCGAGGCGTTCGCCGCCGACGTCATCACCACACGCTTCACCCCGGCCGCGGTCGCTGCGCGCAGGACCCGCAGGGTGCCGCCGCGGGCGGTGGTCACCAGGGTGCCCGGGTCGTCGGAGGTCATACCGAGCGGTGACGCGACGTGGAGCACGCGGTCGACGCCCTTGAGCGCCGCGTCCCAGCCGTCGTCGTGCGTGAGGTCGGCGACGCCGAAGCTCAGCCGGCCGGCCGGGTCGACGACGGTCGAGACGGCGTCGGTGACGGCCTGCTCCCGGTCCCGGCCGCGCACTGTGGTCCGCACCTCGTAACCGCGCCGCAGGAGTTCGGCGACGCACCAACCGGCGATGTAACCGCTTCCCCCGGTGACCAGAACCAATTCGGGCATGACTGTTCCTCCACGGTGTGGGTGGGGTGTGCCAAAATGAAGCGGAGGCCCCTCCGCTATGCCCACCAACGTACCGGAGGCCCCTCCGCTTAGCAATTCGCACCGGACGGACGACTGACACCCGTGAACTCGCTGCCTTCGAAACCGACCCGCAAGGACGCCCTGGACAACCGGGACCGGATCCTGACCGTCGCCCGGGAGGCGTTCGCCGCCTCGAGCTCCGCCTCGCTCACGGGCATCGCGAAGAAGGCCGGCGTCGGGATCGGCACGCTCTACCGCCACTTCCCCACCCGGGATGCGCTCATCCTCGAGCTGTACCGGCACGACATCCAGCAGCTCATCGACCTCGCCCCCGCACTCCTCGCCGAGAACCGGCCCCTCACCGCCCTCCGGCTCTGGTTCGCCGAAGTGGCCAGGTACGGACGGCTCAAGTACGGCGTGGCCGAGGTCATCCACGCCGCCACCAACGCCGGAGTGGACGACGAGTACTACGGGCCCTTCGTCGCCGCCATCGGCGTACTGATGGACGCGGGAGCGGCCGACGGCTCGCTCAAACCCGGCCTCGACCCGGAGGACGTCCTGCTGCAACTCAGTGTTCTGTGGCGCATCGATCCGGCACGGAACGGCGAAGCCAGAGCCGCGCGCATCCTCGACCTCATCATCGACGGGCTGCGGGCCGCGCCCCCGGCGTCCGGCTGACCCCGCCCAGGATTCCGCGCGGCCACCGCGCCGGTGAGCGGGCCGGGTGAGGAACAAGCCGGAATCGCGGACGACCCGTGCATGATCCGCCCCCGACCGGGCAACCGTCCGTCAGGCCCCGCCGCGCTCCCCCGTCGCGGCGGGGCTCGTCGTGTCGCCGTTCGTGCGGCGGCCCGCCGCGTGGATGGATGCGTCCGTGATGTCGAGGAAGATCTGGTCCGCCTCCGGCACGGCATGCATGAGGGAGTGCCGGATGCGCAGCGAGATCTCCTCGACCTCCTCGCTGTCGAGGCCGGGGACCACATCGACACGGGCGGCCACCAGGATCGAGTCGAGGCCCAGCTGCATGGTGAGCAGTTCCTCCACGCTGTCGATCTCCGGCTGCACCTCCAGCAGTTGCCGGATGCGGTCGCTCAGCTCCGGATCGGCGGCCTGGCCGATCAGCTGTTCGCGAGCGTCCCGGCCGAGGCGGTAGGCGACGTACACCAGTAGGGCGCCGATCGCGAGCGAGGCGGATGCCTCCCACACCACGTTTCCGGTGACCATGTGCAGCGCCATGCCGACCATCGCCAGCACCACACCGAGCACCGCCGTACTGTCCTCCGCGACCACCGTGCGAAGCGCCGGGTCCCGCAGCCCCTGCGCGGCCGTACCGCCCTGCCGGTGCACCTGGTGCAGGGCCCGCACCAGGGAGACACCCTCCGAAACCAGCGCAACCGCCAGGACGACGAGGCCCGCGACATAACCCTCGTGCGACTCCTTCGCGCCGCCCTGCAGTGCCTCGAAGCCCTGGAAGAAGGAGAAGCAGCCACCCATCACGAAGATGCCGACGGCCGCCAGCAGCGACCAGAAGAACCGCTCCTTGCCGTAGCCGAAGGGGTGACGGCGGTCGGCCGGGCGGCGACTGCGGCGCAGGGCGGCGAGCAGGAAGATCTCGTTCACGCTGTCGGCCACGGAGTGCGCCGCTTCCGACAGCAGGGCGGGCGACCCGGCGAACAGGCCGCCGACGGCCTTGGCCACGGCGATCAGCAGATTCGCGCCGAGGGCCACGAGCACCGTGATCCGCGTCCTGCGGTCCGAGGCGCCGTGGCACGAGGGTGGCCCGGGCCGGGCCTCGTCACCGCGCCGGGGCCTGCGCCCGGAGGGAGTCGTGTCCGGCCGTTTCGCGTCCGAGGAAGTACCACTCACGTCGCCCGACTGCCCCCCTGCGCGCGTCTCACACGATGTGCAACGCACAACCGGGGGACCCGATCGGCGCGGAGCCGCTCCCTGCGTGACCAAGGGGGCTCCTTCGTCGGCGGAAGCAGCGTCTCCCGGCCGGTGGTGAGGCGGATCCGCCGGTGCGCGCCCGGGCCCCGGCGGCCGCGAGGGCACATTGCACGCCCCCTGCCCGACGCGGGATTTCGGTGACACCGTCGACTTCGAACGTATCGGGGGCACCTGTAGGGGGCGCGGCGAGAATCGCAGTCGGCAAAGGAGAGATACGTGGCGACGAACAAGAAGACCAGGGCGAAGCTTCCGCTCGTCTACCGGCCCGTCGGATTCGCGTTCGGCTGGATCGGCGGAACGCTCGCGGGAATGGCCTTCCGCAGGACCTGGAAGGCGATACGCCACGAGGACGATGCGCCCGACGCCCTGGACAAGGACCGCGGATGGGGCGAGGTGCTCCTCGCCGCGGCGATCCAGGGCGCACTCTTCGCCGTGGCCCGCAGTGCCGCGGACCGAACGGGCGCGAAGGCGATCGAGCGGTCGACCGGTGTGTGGCCGGCCGCGGGAAAGGGCGGCCGGGACTGACACCCGCTCCGGGGCGGCCTGCGGCCCGCCGCCACACAACGGCGGGCCGCAGGGTCTGTCGTTCGGATCAGGCCGGCCGGCAGAGACCGCGCCTTTCGGTCCGCGACGCCGGCATGATTCAAGCGGCAGGACCTAGCCCTGCTTCGGTGCCGTGGCCGGCCTGAGGCGCAGGGTGAAGGAGTGCCCGGCGGGATCGCAGCAACCCCGCTCCTCGTACGGCCCCGCCGCGTCCTTGGCCTCCAGCGGCCGGCCCCCCAGGGTGACCACCTTGCGCTCGGCCTCGTCGAGGTCCTCGACGAGGAAGTCCAGGTGGGCCTGGAGGGAGTTCTCCGGGCGGGGCCAGCTCGGCGGGGTGGCGTTCACATCCCGGCGGAACGCCAACCGCATCCCGTCGGCGGCGCGTATCTCCACCCGGTTCGCGGTCGCGTCGACCTCCTCCGCGTCGAGCAACTCCCTGTAGAAAACGGCGAGTTTCTCGGGTTCGGCGCAGTCAAGGACCACGACGGACGCCACCACCACTGCCATGCTTCCTCCGTTGGGAATCCGGGGCGGGCGGGTCCCCGCCCGCATACGTTCCCCGGGTATCCCGGTCCCCCCGATTCAGTCGAGGGCGAGCCACTCGCCGTCCCGCATCAGATCGCGTCCGGACAGTTCGTTCGCCTCGCGCCACGCCTGGACGCGGCGGGGCGTGATCCTGAAGTACCGGTAGACCGTGCTGAGTCGGCGGGGATCGAAGCCCGTCTTCGCCGCGAAGGAGTCGCCCGCCCCCTCGGACAGTTCGGCAGGTTCCAGCGCCTGCACCGCACCGTCGATCATCACGACGTCCCGGGTGGGCCCGATGCCCAGACGCACGGTGCCGGTCGTGAACAGGTTGCGCCCGGTGGGGCTCTCCGCCGGGGTGGCCACCAGCAGGGTGCCGCCGTCCCAGAGGTAGGAGAGCGGGACGAGGTACGGGCTGCCCCCTGCGGGGTCGGCGGTGGCGATCCAGGCGTCGACGTCGTGTTCCAGCCGGTGCAGGGTGTCGTGCGTGCGCTGACGGGCGCTACGGGCGGGCGGATTCATCTCGGTGCGGCCTCCTGATCGCGGTGGTTACGGGAACGACGGACGGGAGCCGGCCCGTGTGACATGTGGCCCTGGCGTCAACTCCTGGACGCTGCCCGGCTATAGTGCTCCGGTCATCATCCTGGACATCTGTCCAGGAAATCAGTGAACCTCGGCTGGGGGCGTCGACACATGGAGATCCTGGCGAACGTGCTGGTCGGACTGGTGGCCGCCCTGCATATCTACATCCTGGTGATGGAGATGTTCCTGTGGCAGAAGAAGCCCGGACGCGGACTGCACGGTTTCGGGCCGGAGATGGCCCGCGCCACGGCACCGATGGCCGCCAACCAGGGTCTCTACAACGGGTTTCTGGCGGCCGGTCTGGTGTGGGGGCTGATCGCCGGTGATCCGACCGGCTTCCGTGTGCAGGTCTTCTTCCTGGTGTGCGTGGTGATCGCCGGCGTGTTCGGTGCCGTCACGGCCAACCGGCGGATCCTGTTCGCCCAGGCGCTGCCCGGCGCCCTGGCCCTGGCGGCCGTGCTCGCCGCGGGATGAGCGTGATGTCGGCACAGGACCCTCGAGCGGCCCGCACCCGCACACGGCTGCGGGAGGCACTGCTGCGCGAATGCGCCGAGCGTCCGCTGGAGAAGGTCGGGGTGGCCGCCGTCGTACGGCGGGCCGGAGTCGGCCGTGCGACGTTCTATCTGCACTACGCGGATCTGGAGGCGCTGGCGATCGACGCCTGCGCCGACGTCGTACGGGAGGCCGTGGACGCGCTGCACGCCTGGAGCGGCCGCCCCGATCCCGTGCACGCCCCGCCGGCGCTCCACGCCTTTTTTGCCGGACTCACCCCGCACGGAGCCCTCTACCGAGCCCTCCTGGCCCCGGGCGGCGGCGGTCCGCTCGGCCGCGTCCTGCACCGGGATCTGCGCGCCCGCAGCCTCTCCGAGCGTGAACGGGCGGGGGCGGCGGACGCGCCCCTGGTCGCGTCCGCCGTGGCCGCCGCCTTCACGGGCGTGCTGGCCGACTGGCTGCACGGACTCATCGAGGCGACCCCGGACCGGATCGCCGACCACTCCTGGCAGTTGCTGGTCGCCCTGCACCGCAGCCGGTGAGCGGCGGTCGTCAGCGTGCCGTCTGGAAGGTGCGCCGATAGGCCTGGGGTGACACTCCGATGGCCGCATGCAGATGCTGGCGCAGGGAGGCTCCCGTCGCGAAGCCGACCTCGCCCGCGATCTGGTCCACCGGCAGATCGGTGGACTCCAGCAGATGGCGGGCCCTGGTCACACGCTGCTGGATGAGCCAGCGGCCGGGGCTCATGCCCACCTCCTCGCCGAAGCGGCGGGCGAAGGTGCGGCGGCTCATCCGGGCATGACCGGCCAGGTCCGCAAGTGCGAGCGGCTCTCCGAGGCGCTGCAGGGCCCACTCCCGGGTGGCGGCCGTGCCGGCGGCCGTGGACTCCGGCACGGGCCGCTCGATGTACTGGGCCTGACCGCCGTCCCGCCACGGCGGCACCACGCAGCGCCGGGCCACCTTGTTGGCCAGGTCACTGCCGTGGTCCTTGCGGACCACGTGCAGGCAGACATCAACACCGGAGGCGGCTCCGGCGGAGGTGAGAACCCTGCCGTCGTCGACGAAGAGCACGTCCGGGTCCAGGGCGATGTGCGGGAACATGCGCCGGAAGTCCTCGGCGAGCTGCCAGTGCGTGGTGGCCTTCCGGCCGTCGAGGAACCCCGCGGCGGCGAGGACGAAGGCTCCGGTGCACACGGAGACGACCCGTGTCTCGGGACGGATGTGCGCCAGGGCGGCGAGGATCTCCGGGGGGAGCTCCGCGGTGATGTGGGGTGGCGCGATGGCCGCGACCACCACGGTGTCGGCCGTGGCGAGCACCTCGGGTCCGTGCTCGACCTCGATCGTGAAGTCCGCGTTCGTGCGCACGGGCCGCCCGTCCACCGAGCAGGTCAGCACCTCGTACCGGTCGTCGGCGGCACCGAAGATCCGGCTGGGGATGCCCAGCTCGAAGGGGTACACGCCGTTGAGCGCCAGGACCACGACTCGCTGCGTTGGCTGCATGGCACGATCTTATCGAAGCTTGGCAATTGTGCCATTTCTCCGGAGGGCGGGCCCGGGCACGCTGGGACACCATGAGCACTGTGAACACCATGCGAGCCGTCAGCCAGGACGTCCTCGGCGGTCCCGAGGTCCTGAAGGTGGTAGAGGTCGAACGCCCCGCACCGCGCACGAACGAGGTGCTGATCCGGGTGCGCGCCGCCGGACTCAACCCCACGGACTGGAAGCACCGCGCCACCGGCGGATTCCTCGGCAAGCCTCCGTTCGTCCTCGGCTGGGACGTCTCGGGCGTGGTCGAGGAGACCGGAATCGGTGTCGCCACCTTCAAGCCCGGCGACGAGGTCTTCGGCCTGCTGTCCTATCCCTTCGGGCACGGTTCGCACGCCGAGTACGTGTCCGCCCCGGCCCGCGCCTTCACGCACAAGCCACCGTCGATCGACCACGCCCAGGCGGGCGCTCTGCCCCTGGTCTCCCTGACCGCCTGGCAGGCCCTGGTCGAGACGGCGGGTCTGCAGCGCGGGCAGAAGGTGCTGATCCATGCTGCCGCCGGCGGGGTGGGGCACGTGGCCGTGCAGATCGCCAAGGCACGCGGCGCCCACGTGATCGGGACGGCGAGCGCCGGGAAGCACGATTTTGTGCGCGGACTGGGCGCGGACGAACTGATCGACTACCACGACACCGACTTCGCCGAAGCAGTACGGGACGTCGACGTGGTTCTGGACACGGTCGGCGGTGACTACGTCCAGCGTTCGCTGCGGACGCTGCGCAAGGGCGGAATCCTGGTCACGATCCTGCCGCGGGGCTCGAAGGAGCTGGCCGGGCAGGCGGAGGCACTCGGGGTACGCGCCACCGAGATGCTGGTCGACGCCGACCGCCACGGCATGAGGACGGTCGCGGAACTCGTCGAGGCCGGGAAGCTGCGCGCCACGATCGCCGGGACCTTCCCGCTGGCCGAGGCCGCCAAGGCGCATGAGCTGGGCGACACCGGCCGGACGACGGGCAAGTTGGTGCTGCTGATGGACTGACGACCGGGGTGCCGGGGCACGTCGCCCACGTCGGTGTGTCCGCGGCGTCCGTCGGGCGCCGTAGTCGCGCCACGCACTTCATCGGACGCCCCTCCCGCATTTCGAAGACATATGTCAATCGAACATGCTGAAATTCACTCTAGCGAGGGTAACTTGCAGGGGGGCGAGGAGCCGGTTGGAGGCGATGTCGACGTGCATCACGACCCTGCACCGCTCACCCGGCACCTGCGTATCCATCGGGACGGCGGTCATCTGGTGCTCGAGTTCCACGGGGAGATCGACGTCGTCGCGGCGTCCGAGATCACACCGTTCCTCGACTCCGCGACCGGCCGCCCCGCACCACGGATCGTCATCGATCTCCGCCCGGTGGAGTTCTTCGACTGCTCCGGATTACGTCTGCTCTTCCGGGCGCGACGCCGTGTGCTCGCACAGGGCGGAACCCTGCACCTGGTCTGCACCGAGCCGCTGATCCTGCGCATCCTGCGGATCACCGGACTGGCCCAGGTGCTGCCGCCGTCGGCGTCGGTGGAGGAGGCCCTCAGCCGGCCGGAGGCCGCAGGTTCCGTGGAAACGGGCTGAGCCGGCGGGGCCGGCTCGCGGGCGCGGCGGAACCGCCCACACGAAGGCGACGGGCCTGTCGGCAGGCCCGTCGCCTTCGTTCGTGCCGTACGAGGACGGCGTCAGACGGAACGGCGTCCGATGCGGCGCAGGAGCAGCAAGCCCATGATCACCAGGACCCCGCCGATCGCAGCCGGCCACAGCTGGGCGCCGGTCTCGGCCAGTCCGCCCGTGACCGCCTGCGGCTCGGTCTGTGCCGGAGGAACGGACGTGTCCCCGCCGCCGGCCGGTGCCGCGGCGGCCGCGGTGTTGTCACCCGTGGCCGGAGCCTGCCCCGTGTTGTCGTCGCCCGAGTCGCTCTGGGGCGCCGCTGACTGGCCGTTCGGCGCGGACTTGGGGGTCGTGTCGACCTTGGGGGTGGCGCCGCCGTGGTCGACGTGCGAGCCACCGCCCGGGGTGGCGTCCGGTGCGGTGCCAGGGGTGTCCGCCGGGGGCTGCTCCGTCTGGTTGCCGCCTCCGGCGCCGCTCCCGTTGTCGTTCCCGCCGCCGCCGTTGCCGCCACCACCGTTGTCGCTGCCGGCTCCGCCGCCGTTGCCGCCGCCGTTGTTGTCACCGGTTCCACCGCCGTTGCCGGGGGCATTCCCGTCGTCCCCGCCGGAGGAGGGCTCGTCGGACGGTGCGGACGTGGCCGGCGGCTGGTCGTCGGCGCCGCCGCCGCACTGCCGGCCGTCGTTGATGCAGCCGACCACCTGGTTCATCAGATCGTCGGTCATGACGTTGATGAAGTCGTCGTGGTCGGTGATCGGCTTGTGCAACTGCTCCGGGAAGCCGTCCACCGCGTAGGCGTTCTTGACCTGGCCGTTGTCGATGCTCGGCTGCGGGGCGTCGTACACCAGACGCATCGTCAGCTGCGGGATCGCCTTGAAGCCGTTCTGGCAGTTGCCGCCCGCGTCGGCGAAGGCCACGTGCGTACGGTGGTTGGCGCTGTCGATGTTCTGGCCGTCCCAGCAGCTCTGGAACGCGAAGGACCGCACCACCTGGCTGCCCTGCGGGCAGATCGGGTACTTGTCGGTCAGCTGCACCTTGTCCTCGAAGCCGGTGCAGCTCCAGTGCGCGTTGGCGTTCGCCGGACCGTTCGTGAAGGCCTTGGCGTCACCGGTGATGATCCGCAGGAACCGCGGCATCCCGACGACCTCACCGGTCGGGCTGCCGACGAACTTGATCTCGGCCTGCTTGGCCACCAGGATCCGGCCGACGTTGCCTTCCTTGCCGCCGCCGTCGGCATCCTGGTCGAAGTCCTGGGTGCCGTCCTGCACACGCAGCACCGGCCAGTAGTACGAGGACTTGTCGCCCTGGTTCTCACAGCTCGTCCCGGCCGCCGCGAAGGTGTCGTTGGTGGCGAAGGCGTCGTTGGACTGGTTGCCGACGTAGTCGTGCAGGTGGTGCGCGCCGTTCTTCACGCCGGGCGCCACGATGACGTTGTCGGTGTTGTGCTTGCCGTTCTCGTTCACACCGCACTTGGTGACGAACTCACCGGTCGACGCCCCGGCCTGCGGTACGGGCTTGCGGACGTCGGGCTGCACGGTCGTGATGTCCACGAAGTCGGAGGCGACGGGTCCGCTCACGGCCTGACCGCCGTCACCCTGCTGCTGGCCGGCGTCCTGGCCGCCGTTGCCGTTCTGCTGCTCGCCTCCCCCCTCGCCGTTCTGGCCACCGGCGGGAGGCAGGCCCTGGTCCGCCGCCATTCCCGTACAGGCCGCCATGCCGTCGACGGCGCTCGGTGCGGTCCCACCGGCCTTCCGGTAGTCGTCCTTGATCCGGTCGATCACCGCGGAGCGGTTGTCCTTGAGCGGGCCGAGAATCTCGTTCTGCACGTAGTTCGCGTCGTCGCCCTGTGCCTGACGCGTCGAGGCCAGTCGCTCGTAGGCCTCGGTGATCTGTTTGTCGAGGGTCGACAGCTCCGCGTCGACGTTCTGCTTCGCGGCGTTCGGCACATCGGTCAGCTTCTGGCCGACGTCCGGGCAGTCGATGGTGGCGGTCCCCGACTTCACCTGGTCGGTGCCGTTCTGGTTCGCTCCCCCGCCCCAGCTTTCGCTCGCCGAGGCGTAGACGTTCGCCGCTACCAGTCCCCCTCCGCCCAAGATCAGCGCGACCGCTGCAAAGGTCGCGCGCCGTGCGCCTGTCGGGCGTCTGCGCGAGTTGCGTCCCACGGGAGTACTCCTACACGTCATGGCGGTCCGGGCATGAAACATCCCCCTCCCTGTACGCAGACGCGTGCGGCCGTGTTCAAACACATCGCCAATTCACAGCCGCCTCATAGGCGATACGGTCCATCACCCCAGTTCACGGGTCGCACACACCACTTCAGAATCTCGGCAACTCCCTTACGGTGACAGGCTCGTGAGGGCTCGGCGCGGCTCCTGGACCCGGGCGGCGAGGCCGTGTCGCCCTCGAACTGCGAGGCGGCCCACCGGAGGTGCGATTCCGAGTCGGCCTCGGCGTCGAGCCACATGCGCCCGGACTGCGGGGCGGTCACGGCACTAGACGCCCCGTGGCTCGTCGAACAGGGCGCTGACGGACTCGCCGTTGTGAATGCGGCGTACCGCTTCGGCCAGGGCGGGGGCGATGGACAGGATCTTCAGCTTCCCGGTGCGCTCCTCGACCGGGACGGGCACGGTGTCCGTGCACACGATCTCCAGGACGTCCGGCTGCTCGCTCAGCCGCTTGAGGGCACCGGCCGCGAACAGTCCGTGGGTGCACGCGAGGCGGATCGATCGCGGCCTCGACTCGCGCAGACGCTCGAGGAGTTCGAGCACCGTACTGCCCTTGGCGATCTCGTCGTCCAGCACGATCACGTCCCGCCCTGCGACATCGCCGATGACGGCGCTGATGCTCACCCGGTCGTCCGCGTAGCGCTGCTTCGCGCCGGCTGCGACCTGCGCCCCGATCATCCGGGCGAAGGCCGCCGCCTCCTTGGCGTTGCCGAGGTCCGGCGACACGACGGTCGCCCGGGAGAGGTCGTACTTGCGGAAGTGCGCGGCCAGCTCGCGCCGGGCGTGCAGATGATCGACCGGCACCGAGAAGAAGCCGTGGACCTGTGGGGAGTGCAGCGTCATGGCGAGGACCCGGCCGGCCCCTGCGGCGACCATCAGATCGGCCACCAGCCGTCCGCCGATCGAGATCCGCGGGGCGTCCTTCTTGTCCGAGCGGGCGTAGGAATAGTGCGGCATGACCACGGTGATCCTGCCCGCGGAGGCGCCACGCGCCGCGTCACACATCAGCAACAGTTCGACGAGGTGCTCCTGCACCGGAGTGACCAGGGGCTGCACGAGAAAGACGTCGCGTTCACGGCAGTTGGCCTGGAGCTGCACCTCCAGGCAGTCGTTGGCGAACCGGCTGACCTGCACCGGACTGAGCGGCACCCCGAGGTGCGCGCAGACATCCGCCGCCAGCTGGGGATGGGCACTGCCGCTGAAGACGGCGATGTCACGCACGATCCGCTCCTCGCACGATCGGTTCTCGTGATCCGGTCCTGTCACAACCCGATCCCGGCACGTTTCGGCGTGACCATGATCGGAAATGGGTCTGCCGCCACATGCTACTGACCACCTCCCGAGGCCGCCTCCGGAGATCGCCCACCGGACCCTTCGACGCACGGACACCGCAGGTCGTCCGGGGCTTCGGGGGAACCGTGGCGGCGGTGTCCTCGTCTGATCATCGCTCCCTTACCGTCGACCTCTGCGAGCCCCAACACCGTGTTCCAGCAAGGGACATGGCGGGCACCCGGAATACAGAAAGGAGGACTGTCGACATGACGACGTCCACGAAGCAGGCCCCCGAACCGACGTCCGTGAAACGCCCGATGTCCGGGTGGACCAAGGCGGTCATCGCCATCGTCGCGGTGCTCGCGGTGTTGTTCGCCGGGCTGCGGCTGAGCGTGCTGCCGGGGCTGCGCGACCTGTTCGGCACGGAAACGCACGACCGGTCGGGCCCCACGCTCCTGAGGTCCATACAGGACATGAGCCGCTACGAGGCCGCGTCCGGGAACTTCCAGGTGGTCGTGGACCTGGAGAAGGACTCCAGGTTCCTGCCGTCGGCGATCCGCGGTACCCGCACGCTCTACGTGGGTGCGGGAACCGTCGACGCCTACGTCGACCTCGGCAAGGTCGGCGAGAAGGACGTGTCGGTCAACGACGACCGGACGTCCGCCACGCTCCGGCTCCCCCACGCGGCGCTGGGCAAACCCGCCCTCGACGTCGACCGCTCCTACGCCGTCTCCAAGCAGCGCGGTCTGCTGAACCGCCTCGGCGACCTCTTCTCGGACAACCCCAACAGCGAACGCGCCGTGCAGAAGCTGGCCGTCCAGCACATCGGCGAGGCCGCCAAGGACAGCGAGCTCACCGCCCGCGCCGAGACGAACACCACCAGCATGCTGGAGGGACTGCTGAAGTCCCTGGGCTTCAAGGAGGTGAAGGTGTCCTACGGCACCTGAGCGACGCGCGGGGCGCCGTCAGCCCGCCGGGAGTCCCGGCAGGACGAGCGCCCCGAGCAAGGCCGCGCCCGCCAGCACCCACGCCACGTAGTCCCCGATGTGCCCGGACTGCAGGCGGCGCAGGGGCAGCGTCCACCTCTGCTCGCCCAGTGGTTCCGGGCGGGTGACGGCGAGCGCGGCCAGTCCGATCGCGAGAGCCGTGGAGAGCAGTCCCAGCAGGACGCCCGGCACGGTCCAGTGGGATGCGGCGGGCGCACCGCCGGACCCCGTCTCGTTCACGGCGTGCGCGACGGACCCGGCGAAGCCCGGGACCACGCCCACCGCGAGGGACGCGGCCAGCAGCAGGGCGGGGACGGCGGTCATGGTGTCCGGGATCCGGCTCAGCCGGTGCCGGGTCTCGGGCTCCTCACCGGTCCCCTTGGTCTCGTAGGAGGTCCCGCCGTGCGGCTTGGGACCGAGCCCGTAGAAGACCCGCGCGGCCACCCTCAGCACGGCGCCGGCCGTCACCGCGGACACGAGGACGTACAGGACGGTCAGTGGCACTCCCACCGACTCCTCGATGACCGACTTGCCCAGGGACGTGCCGAACGGCGGGAGTCCGGCGAGCGCCAGTCCGCCGATCACGTACATCACCGCCACCCCGCGCAGCGGCCGGGCGCGGCCGTGCAGGGCGAGCTCGTCGACCGATCCGAACCGGTCGAGGAGTACGCCGGTGCAGGCGAACAGCGCGGCCTTCACGCCGGCATGACCGAGCACGTACAGAGCCGCCCCGTCGTCGGACTCGGGCCGCAGGGTGCCGACGGCGATGAGGAACAGGCCCGTGTGCGCGACGGTCGAGCAGGCGAGCATGCGTTTGACATGCCGTTGGTACCAGCACATGACGGCGCCGACGACCGCCGTCAGGACGCCGAGCACGACGAGTGCCCGTTCCAGGTCGGGGACCGGGATGCCGCCCGGTCCCGAGAAGACGGTCCCGTACACGCGCCAGACCCCGTAGACGCCGAGTTCCACCATGACACCGGACAACAGCATGCACACCGGGGTGGGGGCGACGGCGTGCGCGTCGGGCAGCCAGAAGTGGAAGGGCACGGCGGCGGCCTTGACCAGCAGACCGGTCAGTACGAGGACGAACGCGGCGAGCGTCAGCGCGTCGGGGCCGCCGTGGGCGTCGAGCCCGCGGCCGATCTGCGTCATGGCGAGTTCGCCGGTGCGCGCGTACAGCAGCGCGATGCCCATGAGCATGGCGTACGCGCCGAGGGAGTTGACCACGCCGAAGGTCAACGCACCCTGGACCGCCCTGGCCTCCTCGACGCGGGTGCCGGTCAGGGCGTAGGCGACGGCGCTCATCAACTCGAAGAAGACGAAGGCGTTGAACAGGTCGCCCGTGATCGCGAAGCCGCACATCCCGCCCTGGAACAGCAGCATGAGAGCGGGGAAGGAGCCTGCGTGCCGTCGTGGCGACACGTCGAAGTAGTGCCAGGAGTAAGCGAGCGCGGCCACCGTGAGCAGGGACGCGAGCGCGGCCAGTCCGAGCCCCGGTCCGTCCCCGACGAGGACGATGCCGACGCTGCGGCCGTTCACCGGCGTCCAGGCGCCGACCCATTCGATCAGGGGCGGCGAGGAGCCGAAGCACAGCCACACCGCCAGGCCCGCGGTGCCCGCCGAGACGGCGCAACCGATGCTCTCGGCGGCCACCCGCGGCAGTCGGCGTCCGCAGGCGATCAGCAGGGCGGCGCCGAGCACCGGAGCCGCGACGAGAAGCGGCAGCAGATGGTTCATCAGCCGCGCAACTCCCGCAGCTCGTCCGGGTCGACCGTGCCATGGCGTTTGGACACCTGCATGACGAGGGCGAGCAGCAGCGCGGTGACCGTGGCGCCGACCACGACGTCGGTGAGGGTGAGGGCCTGCACGACCGGGTCGACCACGGGACGGGAGCCGGGCTTGATGTCGGAGTAGACGGGTGCGGTGCCGCCGTCGCGGTAGCCGACGGCGAGCAGCAGGACATAGGTCGCGGACTGGCAGACCGCGAGGCAGCCGACCGCGTGGATCAGGTTGCGGCTGGTGGCGAGGCCGTAGCAGCCGGTCAGAAAGATCCAGACGGACACCAGGTACGGCAGTACGGTCATCGTTTCCCGTTCTCCTCCTCGATCTCGACGGCCTGGTCGAGGAAGCGCGCGAGCAGAACCACCGCCGCGCAGGCGACCTCCATGCCGATGGCGGCGTTCAGCAGCGGCACGGTGCCCCCGGACGTCAGGGTGTTGAAGGTGCCGTACGGAAGAAGGGTGTTGGCGAGGAACGCCGTGCCCGCGAGGACGGCCGCAAGTCCCGTGACGACGTAGGCGGAGGCGGCGAGCGCGTCGCCGACCTCGAACAGGCCCACCGGCCGGACGCGTTCGAGGGCCCGGTAGTCGGCGCCGAGGTAGAGCAGGTGCAGGGCGGTCGCGGCGACGACTCCTCCCTGGAAGCCCCCGCCGGGGCTGAGCTGGCCGTGGGCGATCACGTACAGGCCGCTCAGGACGGCGACGGGCAGGACGATCAGGGCGTAGCGGCGGACGGGGAGCGCGACCTGCTCCGGTTCCGGCTTCCCGCGCTTCTCCTCACGGGTCTGGCGGAGCAGGACGACCGTCCCGACGACGGAGGCGAAGAGGATGCTCATCTCTCCGAGCGTGTCGAAGGCGCGCTGGTCGAAGTTGACGGAGGCGATGGTGTTGGCGGTCCGGCGGGACAGCGAGGCCCGAACGGCCCGGTCGCCGTACGGGTGCCAGGTGCCGCCGAAGCCGGGCAGGTCCAGGCACGCGGCGACGAGCAGGGCCGCCAGACCCGCACCGCCGAGGGCCAGAACGATCAGCCGGACGCCGCGGGTCATCGTGCCTTCCCCTTCCGGCCCTTCTCTCTCCGTCTGACCCTGTGCACCGAGAGCATCAGCAGGAGCGGGGTCAGGACCGAGCCCACGGCGAGTTGTGAGAGACCGACGTCGGGCGCCTGCAGCACGGTGAACAGCAGGGCGAGGGCGACGCCCAGCACCGCGAGGACGAGAGCCTGGTGGACGGGGTCGCGGACGGCGACCGCAGCCGTCGCCGAGACGGCGACCAGCAGCAGCACGACGACGATCAGCGGCTCATCCACGGCGGCTCGCGGCGAATCCGCCGGACAGGGCCCGGGAGGCCACGAGGTTGCCGCCGATCAACAGCGCCCCGACGACCAGCAGTTTGGCCATCGTCCGGCCCGGCCCGGTCACGGCGCACAGGACCAGGACGACCACGGCCCCGTAGCCCGCGACGGCCAGGGTGACCCCGCGGGCGTGGGGCGGGTCCTCGGTCAGGTCGTCGGCGAGCAGCCGGGCGAAGACGAGGGTGCCGGCGGGGCCGAGCAGCGCGAGGAGCAGGGCCAGGTCGAGGTACGCCGGGCGCCCGAACCCCTGGGAGAGCAGCAGCAGTCCGGGGCAGGCGACCGCACTGGACAGGTTCTGGGCGACGACCCGGCGGCGCAGCGGTCCGGTGGCGACACCCCATACCGTGGCTCCGACGCCCGCGCCGAGCGCCACGGTGGCCGTCAGGATCCAGCCGTTCAACGGGCACCCACCGCCCGTCGTGCGGCCCGCGCCGCGAGCGCCCCGACGAACGCGGCGGACGCCCCGACGACCCACTCCAGGGTGTCCGCGGTACTGATGAGCACCTGCCAGAGCAGGGTGAGGCCGGCCCACCAGCCGAGGACCTCGAGTACGACCCGGCCTGTCGTACGCGCGTTCATGCACCGCCTCCGTCCACCGCGGTCGCGACATGTCCGGTATGTCATCCAAGCACTGCGCGAAGCCCGTGGAGCAGCGGCGCGCGAGCGGCTGCTGCCCGGAGTGCCCAGCCCGCGGGAAGGGAAACCGACCGCGGCGCATCCTGCCCACACCTCCGGCGATCGACTTGGGCCGACCGCCCGCTGATCCGGCATCAGCGGCCCTTTCGGGGGTAGGCCCTTTTACCCAGAGGGAAGCCGAAAACGGGAGGGCTGGATGGCACGTACAGCGATAGGCGCCCGAAGCGCGAAGTCCGCACGCCGCCGGACTTCTGCGACCCCACGCAAGCGTCGACCGCTCCCGCTCCCCCTTCGGTTGCTGGCCATGGCGCTCGCCTTCGCGGCGATGGTGGCGTTCGCCGTGGCACTGGCCCGGATGACGCTCGAGCCGTCACCCGCGTCCCAGGAGCTCATCCACAGCAATCTGCGTCCGGGCAGCTCCCTGCGCGCCTACCTGGACCAACCGGCCACGCGGGACGCCGTCAAGCAGATCGGGGGGAACATCCTGCTGGGGGTGCCGTTCGGCATCATCCTGCCGGTCCTCGCCCCGAAGACCCGGGGCATCCTGCGGGTCGGCGTGGTCACCGCGATCGTCATGCTGACGGTGGAACTCGTCCAGGGTGCGGTCATCACGGGCCGCGCCTTCGACATCGACGACGTCATCCTCAACACCGCGGGCGCACTGCTCGGTTACCTGCTTCTCGGGAAGCGGCTCGGCCGGGCCGTGCACGCCCGCGAGCGCAGCCGGGCCTGAGCCGGCCCCCGGCGCGGGGCCGTTCGACAAGTCCGACTGTTGGTCCGTACCAGGTTCTTGACGTTCCCTTACTTCACCTCTTGAATCAAGAGGCGAAACAGCGCCCCACGGAACCCATCCGGCGCGGTCCGCGACCGCGGCCGCGCCGGCACCCCCCACCTCAGTCGGCCCACCCGTGCCCCGGGTGGCCGTGGAAGGGAGCGTCATGAACTCCCCGCGTCTGCTCCGCAGATGTCTGCTCGCCGCACTCTCCGCGGTACTCGCCGCATCGGCCTTCACCGCCGCCCCGGCCCATGCGGCACCGGAGGCGGCGGATGCGACCGTCTTCTCCGACACCTTCGACGGCGCCGCCGGATCGGCCGTCGACTCCTCCAAGTGGCAGATCGAGACCGGCGACAACGTCAACAACCACGAGCGGCAGTACTACACATCGGGCAACAAGAACGCCGCTCTGGACGGGCAGGGCCATCTGGTCATCACGGCCCGCCGCGAGAACCCCGCGAACTACCAGTGCTGGTACGGCACCTGCCAGTACACCTCGGCCCGGCTCAACACCTCCGGCAAGTTCACGGCGCAGTACGGCCATGTCGAGGCCCGAATGAAGATCCCGCGCGGGCAGGGCATGTGGCCCGCGTTCTGGATGCTGGGCAACGACATCGGACAGGTCGGCTGGCCCAACAGCGGCGAGATCGACGTGATGGAGAACGTCGGCTTCGAGCCCTCCACCGTCCACGGCACCATCCACGGTCCCGGATACTCGGGCTCGGGCGGCATAGGCGCCGGATACTCACTGCCGAACGGCCAGGCCTTCGCCGACGCCTTCCACACCTTCGCCGTGGACTGGGCGCCCGACTCGATCACCTGGTCCGTCGACGGCAACGTCTACCAGCGGCGCACCCCTGCGGATCTGGGCGGGAAGGCCTGGGCGTTCAACAAGCCGTTCTTCCTGATCCTCAACCTCGCCGTCGGCGGCTACTGGCCGGGCGACCCCGACGGTTCCACCGTGTTCCCGCAGCAACTCGTCGTCGACTCCGTGACCGTGACGACGGGCAACACCTCCGGCGGCACCGGCTCCCCGATCACCGGGCTCGCGGGCAAGTGCGTCGACGTGGCGGGGGCGAACCCCGCGAACGGCACGCCGGTCCAGCTCTACGACTGCAACGGAACCGCCGCCCAGAAGTGGACGGTCGGTTCGGACGGCACCGTGCGCGCCCTCGGCAAGTGCCTGGACGTCGTCGGCAACGGCACCGCGGACGGCTCCAAGGTCCAGTTGTGGGACTGCACGGGCGGGCCCAACCAGAAGTGGACGGTCTCCGGGGCCCGCGACATCGTCAACCCCCAGGCGAACAAGTGCCTGGACGTGACGGACAACAACTCCGCCAACGGCACCCGGCTGCAGATCTGGTCCTGTTCGGGTGGCGCCAACCAGAAGTGGACGGTCGGCTGACCGTCCTCGGACGACCACGATGAAAATCCCGTCCGCCCGTGATCGCCGCGGGCGGACGGAGTCGTCGGCGTCGGCCTGTCACGGGCCGACGGGACGAGGGCGCAACCGGCGTACGACCGACTCCGCGGCGCACCGCGCCGTGCGCCCGGCACGGGACAAGCGCTCAGTGCACGTACCAGGTCAGCTTGTCGCCGCCCACCCAGCGGATCACCTCGGGGTCGTCGAGGTCGTGGACCGGGACCCCGGCCTCCGAGGCCACGTCCAGCACGTCGACGAGCGACCTCGCCCGACCGACCATCTCGCCGTCGACCTCCACGATCCGGAACGGAGGTGTGCCGGGCTGGACCCCGAGCACGGTGATGCGTGGATGGGAGATGTGCGGGCTAGCTATTTCTGTCATGCAAAAAGGGTAGAACGCATCCCGGCACCTCAGCGGCTCAGGGGGTGGGTTACCGCACGTCGGGGCGGCCCCGGCGCACGCCCGGCAGGCCGTCCGGCGCGTTGACCCACCCGGGTGAAACCGCCCTCGGACCCCCTCGTCGTGCGCGCCGCACGCCGCTGGGCAACGCTGGGGTGAGGAGGTGCCGATGGAGCCCGTCGAAGCCCTGGACCGGATCGCGTTCCTGCTGGAGCGGGCCGGGGCCCCGACCTATCGCGTACGGGCCTTCCGCACGGCCGCAGAGGTGCTGTCCGCGCTGCCCCGGCACGAGGTCGCGGAGCGCACCGCCGCCAGGACGCTGGAGACCCTCAAGGGCATCGGACCGAAGACCGCCCAGGTGGTGCGGGAGGCGCTGGCCGGACAGGCCCCCGGCTACCTGGAGAAGCTGGAGCAGGAGGCCGGAGCACCCCTCGCGCACGGCGGCGAACGTCTGCGGGCGCTGCTGCGCGGCGACTGCCATCTGCACTCCGACTGGTCCGACGGCGGAAGCCCGATCGAGCTGATGGGCCGGACCGCGGCACGGCTCGGTCACGAGTGGGCCGTCCTCACGGACCACTCCCCCCGGCTCACCGTGGCCCGCGGCCTGTCCGCCGAGCGGCTGCGGGAGCAGCTGGAGGCGGTTGCCGCGCTCAACGCGCGATGGGCGCCGTTCCGCCTGCTCACGGGCATCGAGTGCGACATCCTGGACGACGGCTCGCTGGACCAGGACCCGGCCCTCCTGGAACGGCTCGACGTCGTGGTGGTCTCCGTCCACTCCAAGCTCCGCATGGACGCGCGGTCGATGACCCGCCGGATGATCGCGGCCGTGCGCAACCCGCTCGCCGACGTACTAGGTCACTGCACGGGGCGGCTGGTCACCGGGCGGGGACGCCCCGAGTCGGAGTTCGACGCCGAAGCGGTGTTCGCCGCGTGTGCCGAGTCCGGTACGGCGGTGGAGATCAACAGCCGGCCCGAGCGGCTGGATCCGCCGCGACGACTGCTGCGGCAGGCGGTCGAGGCCGGGACGCTGTTCTCGATCGACACAGACGCGCACGCTCCGGGCCAGTTGGACTGGCAGATCCACGGCTGTGCCCGGGCCGAGGAGTGCGGGGTGCCCCCCGAGCGTGTGATCACGACGTGGACGGCCGAGGAGTTGCTGGCCTGGACGCGCGAGCGGACGGCGCCCTCGCGTGTGGCGGGGCCCTGACGTGGTACCCGACCCCCCACACGAGGGAGGACTGGGCATGGGACGGGCGGCCGTGTTCGACGTCGACGGCACCCTCGTCGACACCAATCATCTGCACGTCACGACGTGGTGGGAGGCGTTCCGTCAGGCGGGTCACCGGGTGTCGATGCACGCCATCCACCGGTCGGTGGGCCTCGGCTCGGAGGATCTGATCGCACACCTGCTGGGCCGTCGGAACCGGGACGAGGTCGACCTTCTGGTCTCCGCGCACACCGCGTTGTACGGCACGTTCTTCGACCGCCTGCCACCCCTCAAGGACGCGGGGCGGCTGCTGCGCAGGCTCGACCAGGACGGCTGGAACGTCGTGCTCGCCACCTCGGCCGGCGGCCGGGAACTGTCGGCGCTGCGCCAGGCCATCGCCGCGGACGACGCCATCGCGGCGACGGCGAGCGCCGACGACGTGGAGGCCGGCAAGCCCTCGCCCGAGCCCGTCGAACACGCCCTGGAACTGGCCGGCGTTCCGCCCGAGGCCGCGGTGTTCGTGGGCGACACCGTGTGGGACATGCGAGCCGGGACGCGGGCGGGGGTCACATGCATCGGCCTGCTGTCCGGCGGCATACCGAAGGCGGACCTGCGGGAGGCCGGAGCCCGGGCCATCTACCGGGACCCGTCGCATCTGCTCGCCATGCTGGCGGACAGTCCCCTGGCGCCGGACACCTAGGTCCAACGCCGCCCCCGGACGCTCCGGGCGGTGAGGCAGATCACAGGGACGTCGCGGGTTTCCCGGAACACCGAACGGTAGTTTCCCGTTGAACCAGGCGTGGGAGCGGACGGAACAGTGTCCCCGGGCCTCATCTCTCGCCCACAGGGACGATCGTTCGGCTGAAGCCCTGTGGAGCCTTTCGCCGAGAGGCGACCGCCGTCCGCACCCGCCATCGGCTGCCCCGACCGTGATTCCCCCGTCGCGGTCGGGGCTTTCTCCTGCCCGTGCTCCGCAGGGGTGATCCCCGCTTGACTTCGAGCGCCCTCTCATTCGTAGCGTGCACCACATGAACACTGCACAGCACAAGATCGGATCGGGCTTCGGTGCCCGGAGCACCGCGGACGAGGTACTTCAGGGGATCGATCTCTCCGGCAGTCTCGCGGTGGTGACGGGCGGCTATTCCGGACTGGGTCTGGAGACGACGCGCGCACTCAGCGGGGCGGGCGCCCGGGTCGTCGTCCCGGCTCGGCGCCGTGCGGCCGCCGAGGAGGCACTGGCCGGCCTCGAGCGGGTCGAGGTGGACGAACTCGACCTCGGTGACCTGCAGAGCGTGCGGGCGTTCGCCGAGCGGTTCCTCACCTCCGGCCGCGCGATCGACATCGTGATCAACAACGCCGGCATCATGGCGTGCCCGGAGACCCGGGTGGGGCCGGGCTGGGAGGCCCAGTTCGCCACCAACCACCTGGGGCACTACGCGCTGGTCAACCACCTGTGGCCGGCGATCCGGCAGGGCGGGGCGCGGGTCGTGTCGGTCTCGTCCACCGGCCACCACAACTCCGGGATCCGCTGGGAGGACCCGCACTGGCGGCAGGGGTACGACAAGTGGGGAGCCTACGGTCAAGCGAAGACGGCGAACGTCCTCTTCGCCGTGCACCTCGACAAGCTCGGCCGGGAGCACGGCGTGCGCGCCTTCTCCCTGCATCCCGGCGGGATCCTCACGCCGTTGCAGCGTCATCTCGCCAAGGCGGAGATGATCGAGCGCGGCTGGATCGACGAGACCGGCGCCCTGGTGAACCCCGACGCCTTCAAGACACCGCAGCAGGGTGCGGCCACCCAGGTGTGGGCCGCCACCTCCCCCCGGCTCGCGGGCCTCGGCGGGGTCTACTGCGAGGACTGCGAGATCGCGGAGCCCGCCGCGCCGGACGGTTCGCGCACCGGCGTCAAGGACTGGGCGACCGACCCGGAGCAGGCGGCGCGCCTGTGGGCCCTGTCCGCCGAACTCACCGGCGTCGACGCGTTCGCATCCCGTTCCTGAGGGCCCGGGGGCAGGCCGCGCTCCGGTCGGCCCCACGCACCCGGGCCATGAACTCCCGTACATCCGCGACTGGTTGCTCACCCGCGGCGCGCGTGCTCCGTGCGCGTGAGGTAGTGCAGCCGGGCCGGCAGACCGCGCCGCTTCGTGACCGGGGTCGCGATCACGCCCGCGAGCGTGTCCAGTTGACGGGCCACCGCCTCGCTGCCCTTGACGCCGCGGGCGCCGTAGGCGCCGAACTCGCCGGTGTGCTGCGGCACTCGCGCTCCTCTCCCCTTCAGTCGCCGGGTTCGCCCGCGGCTGC
This sequence comes from Streptomyces sp. HUAS TT11, assembly GCF_051553595.1. Lineage (NCBI taxonomy): Bacteria > Bacillati > Actinomycetota > Actinomycetes > Kitasatosporales > Streptomycetaceae > Streptomyces > Streptomyces sp. HUAS TT11. The sequence goes on along the minus strand of NZ_CP196184.1, from coordinate 8,346,599 downwards.
GGGATCAGTGCCGCAGCCCACGGTGTACGTGTCCTTGACCTTCACCTCGGACACGCCGCGCCCTTCCGGGAAGACACGCCGCCACTCGCCGAGCACATGGAGTTCGTCGGTGCCCATCGCGCGGACGACGACCAGCCCCTCCTCATGGGCCTTGTACGCCTTCATCCAGAGGTTGGCGAAGGCCTGGGAGCGGATCAGATGCATCCAGTCGGGGCGGTACAGCTCCCGGTTGTAGTTCGACTCGCCCATCGTGGACACGAACTTGGAGTACATGGCCTTCACGTACTCCACGGTCACCTCGTCCTCCTCGGCGATGGCACGCTCGCGGGCATCCTTGAGCACGACGCGGAACTTCTCCAGCAGGTTCTCGGTCGCGCCCGAGGTGAACGACTCATGGATCTCGGGGGGGTCGCACAGTGCGTACTTCGGACCGGACAGTCGCAGCAGCAGACGCAGGGTCGGCTCGGTCACCCACAACGGACCCGGCTCGTCGCGGTTGCCGAGGGGATTGGGCAGCACCGCGTCGTGCTCCCACGCCGGCGGCGTGATCAGATGGACACCTGCGCGCCTGCGGTCGTGGTCGAAGCCGCTGGAGTGCTCCAACTGGCCGATGGGCAGGTGTGTCTTGAGGGCCGACAGATAGGCGCCGTTGATGTCCAGGGCCGTCACCTGGTGCCGGCCGGTGGGCAGTTCGGTCCGTGCCCACTTGGGGCGGGCCTCCCAGATCCGGTCCGCGCCGCGTGCGGTCTGCTTGCGCAGGACGTCCGGGATCCAGGGGTGCGCCACGATGTCGTAACGGCCGCCCCTGCGCGTCCCGTCCAGCAACGCCATCGCGTCGGGGATGGCTCGTGCGACCAGGGCCGCCGTCGCCGCCTCCACATCGCCGAGGTGCGCGGCGAGCGCGGCCGCGACGGCCTCACGGATCGGGTCGGGAGCCTCGTCGGCCGTCCGGACACGGCGGCCGGCGGGCACCACCCGCACCGTCGCGGCGGACTCGCCGCCCGCCTGCGCGTCGCTCTCCCCGGTCCGCGCGGTGCCGCACTCCGCCGGGTCCAGGTGCTGGGGGAACCCCGCGACCTGATGGCGCGCGGGCCGACCGCACAGTACGCACGGCTGCGCCGTGTGCAGCGCCTCGACATCGTCGCCGTCGTGAGGGGACTCATGCGGACCGCCCTCCTCGTCCCCGGCCATCGGCGGCTCGTGCCCGGCCGGCTCGGCCGTGGCCCGCTCCGCCAGCTTCGCACGGGCGCCTTCGAGGAAGTACGCGTACTTGTCCCGTACGTCGCCGCTCGGGTCACGACCGGCTTCCCAACCCCCGACCGTGGACGGGCCGACGCCGAGTGCCTGAGCCACCTGTGCCCGGGACAGGTTCAACTCCTCGCGCAGCGCGCGCCGTTCACCGGCGGGCGGCAGCGGCACCGCTTCCCGGGCACCGGCCAGCAGGGCGTCGATCGCCTCGAAGTCCGTCACCGGGCCTCCGCCTTCGGCCCGGCGCCGCACCGGTCCCGGCCGGGCCCGCGTCCGTGCGCACGGGCAGGCGTCAGCGCGGTGGCCGCCGTTCCCGGTCGTTCTCCCTTGGACCATCCCACCCGGTCAGCCTATCCAGGGTGACCGGGTGATCCCGCGTGCGGCAGGTCGGTGGCTCGCGTGTACGGGCCGTGCGGTCGGGAGCGGCGCATACGCAACCGCTCCCTGCACGGGTCAGCCGGGGGGCTCGTCCGGTTCCGGATGCTCGGGGTGGACCGTGCCGGACCGGGGGTCGCCCCGCCGGCCGGTACCCGCTTCGTCCGTGTCGGGCACGTCGTCGGCGCGTTCGTCCTCGGCGTTCTTCCCGGAGCCCCGTCCTGGACGGGCGTCCCAGGGGTCCTCCTCCTGGCGGGCCTGCTGGTCCGGCATGTCCCGCGGGATGGGGCCGGAGCGCTCCCCGGGACCTTCCTGCCGCCGATCGGTCACGGCGTCCTCCTCTTCCTCGCCCCGCGAGGGGGGGTCGCGAACCCGCGCGGCCCCCTTGTCGGGCGAGGCCGCGAGTACCGCGAGGGGCATCGGCGAAACCCCCGGGAGGCAACCGTGATCAACGGACCGGCACGGTCCGGCCGGTCAGCGCGGCGCCCGCTCCTCCAGCGCCGTCCGCCATGCGGGCGGCCGCCCTTCGGTGGCGGGCTCCGCGCGACGGCCGCCGCGAGCGAAGAAGTCGGCGAGCGGCAGGATCGCCGCGCCGACCGTCACGGCGTCCGGGCCAAGCCTGCCGAGGTCGATGGAGACCCGCTCCGCGGGATACCGCAGGGCGTACGACGTCGCGTAGCGGCGCACCGCCGCCAGGAACCGGGCCCCCAGCTGGAGGCCGGCCCAGCCGCCGATCAGGATCCGCTCGGGCTGGAAGAGGTTGATCAGATCCGACAGTCCCGCCCCCAGGTACTCGGCGGTCTCCTCCAGAACGGCGAGCGCGACCGGGTCGGCCTCGGTGCCCTCGGGCGGGTAGGCCGCGGCCAGCATGGCGGTCAGCGCGGTCTCCTCGTCCGTGTGCTGCGGCGGCCGCCCGCCCTGTTCGCGCCAGCGGTCCAGGAGCGCCTCCGCACCCGCGTAGGCCTCCAGGCAGCCGAGGGCACCGCAGCGGCATCGGCGCCCCCGGACCCGTACCGTCAGATGACCCCACTCCACGGCCCGGCCGCTGCCCACCTCCTCGGTGACGAGGCACGCGCCGACACCGGAGCCGAAGAGCACCACGACCGCGTTGTGGGCGCCGCGTCCGGCGCCGAACCACATCTCGGCCTGGCCCAGGGTCTTGGCACCGTTGTCGATGAAGAAGGGGACGGAGTCCGGGAGCCGGCAGGTGGAGCGGAGCAGGGATTCGACCGGGACGGCGTCCCAGCCGATGGTCTGGCCGTGCACGACGGCCCCCAGGTCCTGGGTGCCGGCCACGATGCCGGGCACACCGATACCCACGCCGAGAAGCCGCTCGGGGGCGATGTCGGCCGCGGCCAGGACCTCGTCGATCCCGTCGCGGATGTGACCGACGACAACTTCGACGTCGTACCGCTGGTGCTCCAGGGGTCGCTCGGTGCGGGCCAGTTCCGTCAGAGCCAGGTCGAAGAGTTCGACACGGACACGGGTCTCGCCGACGTCGACGCCGATCATATGACCGCTGGTGGGCGCGACCCGCAGCAGGGTGCGCGGACGGCCGCCGTCGGAGTCGACGCTGCCGGCCTCCTCGACCAGTCCGTCGGCGACGAGCTCGGCGACCACATTGCTGATCGAACCGGAACTCAGACCCGTCGCCGGGCCGAGTTCGAAGCGGCTCATCGGGCCGTCGAAATACAGCCGCTGCAGTACCTCGGCGCGATTGCCCCGGCGCAGATCGCGCACGGTGCGCCCGTTCCGCCCGCCCATGTGGCTCCCTCCGACCCGTCCCGACCTGCACGATACCCCTGCGCCGGGCTGGAACACGTGTTCCTCACCGTCTTAAATCAGACCCTAATTTAAGACATGAGGACGCTGGGCCGCGGAGGGGTGCACGTGTCACCGGTCGCCAGGCCGCTTCGCCGTTCCCTCGCCGCCGGGACTCCGGGCCCGTTCGTCGCCGTCCACGCGGGCCCGCTCACCGTCGAAAGTCACTCTGCCAGGTGAGCCTTCGCCGACATACTCCCTTGTCGGAGCTCACAGGTTCACGCGGCCGGGCGGATCGCGGCGTGTCGGCGTCCGCCCAGGGCCGACCGGTCGATCTCGGTGCCGGGCGTGCGGGTCGTGGGACCGGGCACGTCGATGCGCGCCTAGTATCCGGGGCCGTGGCGACGACCTTTGAAGAACTCGTGGAGATGCGGCGTGCGGCGAACGACGCGCAGGCGAAGGCCGACGAGCTGCGCGAGAAGTACGGTCCGCCCACAGCCACCCCCTGGACCAAGCAGCAGACCGACCTGTACGAGACCGCACTGCGGGCCTGGCGGGATCTCGACCGCGACCTTCAGATCGCGATCACCGAGTACGCGAAGGAGCAGGGCAGGCCGCGCGGTGACATCGAGGCGGAGGTGGACGCCGGGGCCGGGCAGCCCGCCGAGGGCTTCTGACCGGGTTACGCCGGGCCTGCGGCGGCGTCAGGGACGGCCGAGATCGATCCGCCAGTCGTTGGACGTGATCCAGTGCCCCTTCGGGTACTCGACCGCGACCGGCCCGAGCAGCTCGAAGCCGACCTTTCGGCACACGACGTTCGACGCGTCGTTCGCGACGTCGGGGAACGCGTGCAGATACCGGTGCGTCCCGGTGCCCCGCGCCGCTTCGACGATCTCGCGCGCCGCCCGCGCGGCGAGGCCCCGCCCCTGGAACTCGGGCAGTACCCCCCACCCGGTCTCCCACACGGTCGCATCCCGCCAGGTCCGCTCCCAGAATCCCGTGGACCCCACCGTCTCACCGGTCTGCGCGAGCGTGACCCGGTACATCCGTCCGGCTCCCGGCGTGAGATAGCGCCGATGGCGTACCTCGAGTTGCTCCTCGGTCTCGGGGCCGCCGAGGTGCTCCGTCATCTCCGCGGAGTTGGTCCTGCGCAGCAGCCAGAAGTCGCCCTCCGCCCAGGGCTCGAGCCTGACCCGCAGCGTGTCGGTGGTGTCCATGGCTCCCACCCTAGGGTGGGGGTGTGACAAGCGGCCCGCGTCGCGCCGGTGCCGACGGATCCCGCTCAGGCACCGGCCGGGTCGCCTTCCGGGGCGAGGATGACGGTGGCGGCGGGAGACCGGTCCGCCTCCGCCGTCCCGGCGCCCACGGGCGCCCCGAAGCGGGCCAGGCAGTGCCACACCCTCTTCAGGTCCTGCGTCTCGTACCGGCCCGTGCGCGAGGCGTCTCCGATGATCCGGGGGTCGAGATGCCCGTGCTCGGCGATGCGCTCCCCCAGCTCGACGTACTCCGCGCCGCGGTAGTCCGGGTGGCGGCGCAGTTCCGCGACGGACAGCCGGTATCCGGGGTGCCACCGGACCGGGCACGGCAGCCGCCGGGCCGCGGCCTCGACCGGGGTGCCGCGGTAGCCGGCGTCCAGGACCAGCGCCTCCACGTCCCGCTCGAGCTCGACGGGTCCGTGCACCTGCGCCTCGATGTAGTCGTCGAGGGCGTCCTGGTCGTCGGCCTCGGCCGGCTCGAGCAGGCACATCCCGGCGGCCACCCCGAAGTCGGTCGGCTCGGCCGCGCTGTCGGGGTAGCAGAACGTGGCCCGATCGAGCACCGCGGCGGTGAGCCGGAAGTGGGAGGAGCCGAATCGGGGCGCCGCGCCGACCACTTGACGGCGGAAGTTCAGCGCACCGTACACGGGGCGCTCGTCAGCGGGCGCATGGTCGTAGGCCTGCCCGAAGATCCGGCTCTCCCAGCGCCATCGGTCCCCACCGGGGTAGGCGGTGAGCCCGCCGTTGCTGATGCCGGTGACGAACTGCGAGCGGTACACGCCGTCCTCTGCCATGGCCTGGAGAATCGGCCGCCCGCGCACGATCCGGTCGGGGTGGAAGTTGAGCGTCAGCCGCAGGCTTCGGTTCACGCCGGGCCCCGAGGACCGGGCCGCGACATGACGCAGGGCGCGCCCGGCCGCCGCATCGAGTGCCCCGTCGTACGAGAAATCCACTCGCTCTCCCCCCATGAAGCTAGGTAGCTTAGCCGTAAACCTAATGCCCCTAGGCACCTGAAACGGCCCCCGGAGGAATCCCCATGAGACCACTCTCCGAGCAGGACATCCGCAACTCATTCGTCAACTGCTCGAAGGGCGCTGCAAGTCGTCTGCCGCTGCCCCGCGACCTCGGCGAACGCCCCTGGGACGACCTGGACTTCCTGGGCTGGCGCGACCTCGGTGCACCTGATCGCAGCTATCTGGTCACCGAGCACGCCGACCGGCTCGTCGGCGTCGCGATGCGCTCTCCGTCGTCGCAACGCGGCTTCCTGCACCGGAGCATGTGCTCGCTCTGCCTGACGACCCACCCCGGAAGCGGCGTCTCCCTGATGACGGCACGCAAGGCGGGGGCGGCCGGACGCGAGGGCAACTCGGTGGGGGTCTACATGTGCACCGACCTGGCGTGCTCCCTCTATGTACGCGGCAAGAAGGTGCCCGAGGCCGGGCTCCGGTTCGAGGAGACCCTCGGCATGCGGGAGCAGATCGACCGGATGGTGGCCCATCTGTCCTCCTTCCTCGGCGGGCTGTACGCCTGAGGCCGCCGTCCCGGCCCGGTACGGACACCGCTGAGCAGGGCGGACGCTCCTCCGGGCGACCTTCGAACGTGTTCTTTGTGTTCATGGTTACGTTCGTCGCCCGGGTGGAACGGGAAGGCCCCTAGGGATGCGTGATGTGCGTGATGCGTGGGCGACGGTCTCCGCCCGGATCGAAAGGTGGCGCCGGCAGCCCGAGGTCGTCCAGGCGGTGCGCTCGACTGCCGCCGCGACCCTCGCGTATGTGATCGCCCTGTACCTCAGTCCCGAGGCGGCGCCCCTGACCGCGCCGCTGACAGCCCTGCTGGTCGTGCAGGTGACTCTCTACGCGACGATCACCAACGGTGTGCGCCGGGTGAACTCGGTGGTCGCCGGCGTTGTCATCGCCATCGGCTTCAGCATCCTGGTGGGCCTCACCTGGTGGAGCCTGGCCCTGATCATCCTGGCCTCGCTGGCCGTGGGCCATCTGGTCAGGGTCGAGGAGTACGTGCCCGAAGTGGCCATCAGCGCCATGCTGATCCTCGGAGTGACCCAGGTGGGCAGCACGGCGTGGGCGCGGGTCCTGGAGACCCTGATCGGCGCCGTGGTCGGCCTGGGGATCAATCTGCTCATCGCTCCCCCCGTCTGGGTCACGGCCGCAGGCGAGGAGATCGAGGCCATGGCACGGCGCGTACGGCAGCTGATGCTGCGCGTCGGGGAGGAGGCCGCGGGACGTGTGCCCGCCTCGCTGGCGACCGCACGGCTGTACGAGGCGCGCCGGCTCGACCACGAGATCGTCGGCGTGGACGCGGCGCTGCGGCAGGCCGAGGACAGCCTGAAGCTCAACCCCCGGGTCCGCGAGGGACTGCTCCACCGCATCGTGCTGCGCACCGGCCTCGACACGCTCGAGATCGTCACGGTGGTGCTGCGGGTGATCGCGCGCACCCTCGCCGATCTCGCGAAGCAGCGGGAGGCCAAGCCGCTGTTCGAGCCCGAGATCGGGGCGACGCTGGAACGGCTGCTCTCCGAGATCGCCGACGCCGTGGTCAGTTTCGCGGTGCTGGTCACCACCGACGTCAGCCGCAGCGCCGAGTCGGCGGAGACCCGGCTGGCGGAGGAGCTGATCACGGCGGGCGCCACCCGCGACAAGCTGGCCCAGCTGTTGCTGGAGGAGGTCCAACGGGACACCCGTCAGTGGCAGTTCCACGGAGCGATCCTGACCGAGGTCAACCGCATCCTGGACGAGATGGACACCGAGCACCGCACCCGTCGGCTGCTGGAGGAGCTGGACCGCGGCGCCCGGGAGCAGCGCGAGCGCAATCCGCGCCTGGCCAGGCTGCGGGATCGTGCGCGCGGCCCTCGCTCGGCCCGGCTGCGCGGTCTTCCCAAGGACCGGAACCGTCCGGGCGCGCCCCGGCGTTCTAGGTGAGGACGAACGATCCGGCGGGGAAGGGGAGTGCGCATGGAATCGGTGCGGATCGACGGGGACTCCCTGGTGCTGCCGGGGGGTGTACGGGTGCGCTTCATGCGGACACTGCGCCTGCCGGAGACGGGCACGCACGCGCTGCCGCCGGGCCTCGGCCAGTTCCCCGTCCGCCGGGTCGAGGACTACCCGCAGACCGTGCCGGCGGAGTGGCGGGCGCGCGGCGGTGTGATGCTGCCGGTCTATCTGCGCGAGGCCCTGTGGCTGGGCTTCGGCGCCACCGAGCCCGCCGCCCTGCAAGTGGGCGCGGGCAAGGTGTGCGCGGTCTCGGGCAGGCCCTGGAGCTCCCGGCTGAGCCGCCGTCCGCAGAACTACGTCGTACTTCCGCGCCAGCCGTGGCTCGACGGGATCAATTCCGGCAAGGGGACGGTCCGCCAGTTCGTGGCGGTGCCGCTCGGTCTGGGCGCCACGGTCGAGGGCCAGGTCACGGGCGAGGAGGTGTGGGGCGGCATCCAACTGCAGACCTTCCAGCTCCAGGAGGCGCCGCTCGCCAAGTGGCGGGACGAGGAGCGGCGCAGGCGGGAGCGGGCGCTCAGGACTCGTTCGGCGTCCTCTGGGCCCTACGGGGGGCCTCCGCCCGCCCCGGGTGCCGTACCGGCGCCCGCGGCCATGGCCGCCCCCGGCGCGGCCCCGCGCCGCGCCGCCGCCATGGGCCTCGGGGTCGGCGGGTCCATGCGGCAGGAGGTCTACAAGGACGACTGGCCGGCCGGAAGCTGGGCGGAGGAGCCGGCAGGGCGGGTGTTCGTCCATCTGGTGACACCGCCGGAATGGCGGCGGATCACGGGTGAGGCGCCCCCTCCGTCTCCGGTCGACCGCGCGGCGTACACACGGGCTGGGCTGCCGTGGTTCGATTACTACGACCAGGACGGCGAGGACCTCGCACCCACGGACGCCCTCGGTGAGGTCAAGCCGGTCGGCGACTGGCTCGGCGACGACCACGAGCCGTGGCAGGAGCCGTCACCGCAGCAGGTGAAGCCGCTGGGCGACGCACCGGGCAAGCCGGTCGGGGACGGCGACTGGTAGCCGGGGCGTGTTGCATCGCACGCAATGCCGGTTGCCCGCCTTGCACCTGACGGGCGGTACGCGCCATGGTGGCTGTGTCGGCTGAGGCGATCGACTCCCGAGGGGCGGCATGGACAGGCGTGCGGAACCGGCGCGGAGCTCGCTCGGCGGAGGCTGGAGCAGGCGCCGCTTCCTCGGCGCCGCCGCGGCCGCCACCGCCGTCACGACGATCCCGGCGCCGGTGGCGCCGCGGCAGTCGTCGCCACCCGAGCCGGGTGCGGCTCCGGCCGAGCAGCACTCACCGCCGCGCCGACCCTCCGGTCCCCGGCCGCTCTACATCGGCACGTACACCTCCGTCGAGGGCGGCGGCAAGGGCATCGGCCTCGCCACGTACGACCCGGGGACCGGCGGGATCACCGGCACGGGCACCCTGACCGGGGTCGCCGATCCGTCGTATCTGGCGGTGCACCCGGACGGGCACACGCTGTATGCCGTCGACGAGCAGGAGGCCGGCGCCGTGACGGCCGTGGGCCTGCCCGATCACCGGATCCTGGGCACCCGCGGCACCGGCGGAGCGGGGCCCTGCCATCTGTCGGTGCACCCGAGCGGGCGCTGGCTGCTGAGCGCCGACTACGGCTCGGGCAGCGTGGCCGTGCATCGTGTCGAGGCCTCGGGCGCGCTCGGCGAACGCACCGACGTCGTCACCCACTCCAGCCCTCCGCCCGGGCCCGGCCAGCAGGGACCGCACGCCCACCAGGTCGTCACCAGCCCCGACGGCGGCCATGTGCTCGCCGTCGACCTGGGCACCGACACCGTCTACACCTACCGTCTCGACCCGTCCGGGGGAACGCTCACAGAGGTCTCCCAGGCGCACACAAGGCCCGGTGCGGGCCCCCGGCATCTGACCTTCCACCCGAACGGCCGCTTCGCCTATCTGGCCGACGAGGTCGACGACACGGCCGTCGTGTGCGCCTACGACCCGGCGAGCGGGCACCTCGTCCCGGGCGACCCGCAGTCCACAGGTACCGGCAGGGGCACCAACTATCCGGCGCAGTTCGTGGTGAGCGCGGACGGGGCGTACGCCTATCTCGCCAACCGCGGCCACAACACCGTGACGCGGTACGCGATCGAGGCGGGCGGCGCCCGGTTGGAGCTGCTGGACTCGGTGCCGGTGGGTGGGGACTTCCCGCGTCACATCGCGCTGTCCCCGGACGGCGGACTGCTGTTCGCGGCGAACCAGCGGTCGGGCACGGTCACCGTGTTCCACGTGGACCGCGCGAGCGGGGAGCTGCGGCTCGCGGGAGAGCCGTTCGCGTCACCGGTCGCCGTGTGTGCGCTGCCTCTGTAGTGCACGGGGACAGGCCCGGGAGGCCTGGGTGAGCAGGACGTGCATCCGCTCGGTCAGCTGCGCGAGATCGTCGGCCGGCCGGTGGAAGGCGAGCCGTACGTCTCCGTGATCGCGGGCACGCTCGATGCGCAGGGTCAGCCCGTGGCGGTCGACGGCCAGCGGACGGACGCGCACGGCACCGTGCAGGCTGTCCGGCTCGACGAGTCGGGTGAGACGTTCGACGGCGTCCGGGTGGGCCTCGGCCAGATGAGTGAGCAGCCCGGCCTCGGCGGTGGCGAGCGGGTCGGGCTCGGCGGCCGCGTACTCGTCGGGGTCCACGACGACCACGCCGTTCGCCCTGCGCAGCGCGATGCGCGTCGGCCGGAACTCCAGCTGCCCATCGGCCGGTACGCACGAGCCCGCCAGCCAGAGCCGGGCACGGATCCGCGACCGCACGGGGACGGGCGCGACATCGGCGAACTCCAATACCGTGGACGGCTCTCCCCGCGGCGCGCAGATCGCGGCGGTCAGCAGCGCGCTGTCCTCGTGCAGGCGCAGCAGGACCCGGCCGTCGGCGGTGACGGTGTGCGCGCCCACCGCCTCCTCCCTTCCGGTCTCCATGGTCACCGCGCAGGAACTCGCTGCGGCCAGAACCGAGCGGGCACGTTGCGCCGCAGCGGGCGCGGCCGTCCAGTCGTGACGGTCACCCATCCCCAACCTCCTTAGGTAAGCCTTGCCTAAGTTATCGGAGATCGGGGCGCACGCCAACCAGCCCGGACATCCGAAGGGCCCGTCAGCGCTCGAGGACGCCCAGCAGCGCGCGGGCACACAGATCGCGCACCTGCTCGCGGGACAGTTCCGCACCGCGGAGCCACTCGAGGCACACAGCCGTCGTGAACGCCAGCCAGCCGCGGACGGCGACTTCGAGGTCAGGCCGCTCGGCCGGCACCGAGCCGAACTCCGGATCGGCCGCCAGAGCGGCCAGGATCTGCCGCTCCTGCGCCGCCAGCGACTGCCGGTAGACCTTCCGCACGGCCTGGTCCCCCGCCGCGTCCGCACGATGGAACGCCCGGAAGCCGTGCGCATGCTCGGCGACGTACGAAAGAAACGTGTCGAGACCGGCGGTGAGCTGCTCCCGCAGCGGGATCCCGGGGGCGGCCGCGGTCATCCGCAGCATCCGCGCGCTCTCGCGCTCCACGACGGCCGCGAAGAAATCCCGTTTGGTCGGGAAGTAGTGGTAGAGCAGTCCGCGCGAGACACCGGCGATCTCGGCGACCTGCTCGATCCACACGTCGTCGTACGGGTTCTCCGAGAACAACCGCGCCCCGACCGCGAGGAGTTGCTCCCTGCGCTCCCCGGTGCTGAGCCGGCGACGCGTGCGCTCCCCCTGGTTCCCGGCCATGCCCGCACTGTACTTGACGCCGGTTCAGCAACGGGACCACACTGAACCGCTATTGAACCCACGTACAACACGCGCGGGACGGGAGCGACGTCCTCCGCATCGAGGGAGTGGCGCCATGGCGCAGACGACGGTGACCGCGCCACCCAAGGGGTTTCGCGGGGCGGAACTCGGCTGGCCGGAGCTGGAGCGCATCCCGCACCCGCCGCGCCGGATCCCGCTCGTCGGCGATGTGCTCGGTGCCGATGTCCGAAGGCCGGTACAGGACTCGATGCGCTACGGCCGCCTGCTCGGACCCGTCTTCCGGCGGAAGTTCTTCAGCCGGGAGATCGTGTTCGTCTGGGGCGGACGCCTGGCGGCCGACCTCGCCGACGAATCCAGGTTCGCCAAGCATGTCGGCCTCGGTGTCGCCAATCTGCGGCCCGTCGCCGGGGACGGATTGTTCACCGCGTACAACCACGAGCCCAACTGGCAGCTGGCGCACGACGTCCTGGCTCCCGGATTCAGCCGTGAGGCCATGGCGGGCTACCACCCGATGATGCTGGACGTGGCCGAGCGTCTGACGGGCCGCTGGGACGCGGAGCAGTCCGCGGGCCGAGCCGTGGACGTGCCCGGCGACATGACCAAACTGACGCTGGAGACCATCGCACGGACCGGCTTCGGCCACGACTTCGGCTCCTTCGAACGCACCAGGCCGCACCCGTTCGTGAACGCCATGGTCGGCACACTCACGTTCGCCCAGCGCCGCAATGTCGTGCCCGGACCGCTGACGCCCCTGCTGCTGCGCGGTGCGGCCCGGCGCAACGAGGCGGACATGGCCTACCTCAACCACACGGTGGACGAGGTGGTGCGGGCCCGGCGGGCCACCCGCGGCGAGGGCGACCTGCTCGACCGGATGCTGGAGACCTCGCATCCGGTGAGCGGGGAACGGCTCACCGCGGAGAACGTCCGGCGCCAGGTCATCACGTTCCTGGTCGCCGGCCACGAGACGACCTCGGGGGCGCTCTCCTTCGCCCTGCACTACCTCTCCCGGCACCCGGAGGTCGCCGCACGGGCCCGGGACGAGGTGGACCGGGTCTGGGGCGACGTGGACCGCCCCGGTTACGACCAGGTCGCCAGGCTGCGATACGTCCGCCGGGTCCTCGACGAGTCGCTGCGGCTGTGGCCGACGGCTCCCGCCTTCGCACGCGAGGCACGTGAGGACACGGTCCTGGACGACACGCATCCGATGCGACGGGGCGCCTGGGCACTGGTCCTGACGACGATGCTGCACCGGGATCCGCAGGTGTGGGGTGGCGACGCGGAGCGGTTCGATCCCGACCGGTTCGACGCGAAGGCGGTACGGGCCCGGCCCGCGCACACCTTCAAGCCGTTCGGAACGGGGGCCCGGGCCTGCATCGGGCGGCAGTTCGCACTGCACGAGGCGACTCTGGTGCTCGGCCTGCTGCTGCGCCGCTACGAGCTGCGGCCCGACCCCGGCTACCGGCTGCGCGTGGCCGAGCGGCTGACGCTCATGCCCGAGGGGCTGCGGCTGCACCTCGACCGCAGGGCCGCCGTGGCGCGGCCCCCGGCTCCCGTCGCCGACCCGTCGTCACAGGCGTGCTGTCCAGTGACCGGGGCGCGAGACTGACGAGGGGAGCCTGGTGCCCACGCCGCCCCGGGCGGCGTTGACCTGCGGCTGCGTCAGGAAGAAGGCACCCGTCAGATCGGCGTCGGTGAGGTCCGCGTCACGCAGGTCGGCTCCTATCAGATCCGCGCCGCGCAAGTCGGCGCCAGTGAGGTCGGCCGCTATCAGACAGGCGCCCCGCAGACTCACACCCCGCAGGTCGGCGCCCTTCAGACGGGCACCGGCGAGATCGGCCCCCCGCCGGTCCCTGGCACGCCGGCCGCCCCCCGAACGGGCCAGCTCGCTGACGCGCAGCAACAGCACGTCGACCTCCTGCCGATGCGCGCCCACGTCCAGCTCCCCCAGCTCTTCGGGGGACAGCGCGGTGAGCTGTTCCGTCCTCTCCCGCATCCGGCGCAGGTCGCCGTGCACCGGGCGGGCAGCGGGCATGCTCAGCGCCTCGGTCATGTACCAGAGCATTTCGTGCAGTTGGCGCACCACGGCGAAGACGTCGAACATCAGCCGGGCGTGCTCCGGCCCTCCCGACCGCCAGTCCTGGCCGCGGAAGGTGACCTGGGAGACCTTCTGTCCGGCGCCGAAGCAGTCGTAGACGGTACAGCCGGAGAAGCCGCGCGGCCGCAACTCGGAGTGGACGCCGCAGCGGAAGTCGTCCTGGAGGTTCCGGCAGGGCGTCCCGGCGCCCTTGTCGACGGGGAAGTCGGCCGAGCGCGCGAAGGGCAGCGCCACACAACACAGGGCGAAGCAGTTCCCGCAGTCGGCACGGAGTCCGGACGGGCCGACGGAGGTGGCGTGCATGCCGTCCACCCTAACGACTTGGTCCATCACCGCGGAAACCGATTTTCGGCGCCCCTGGAATGTCGCCCACGAGGTCAGACGCGACCACGGCCGGTGGGCGCCCACGACCCGGGAGTCGGCACATGCGCAGGGGTACGTCGTCCGCGGCTCCCCCCGATCGCTTTCGGGCTCGTCCGGGACGTCGAGGGGCGGACGGCGCCGTCACCCGCGTACCGGCCCACCGCGGTACGGCCGGGACGGGCCGGCACTCGCCCGGCGGGTGCGCCGTCGCCCCGCACTCCGCCGGTCGACGGCGCGGGCCGGCCGCCGCACACGTCGCGGCGCGGCGGCGTCCGACCCACCCGATCAGGCAGCCGCGAAGTCCAGCCGCCCCAGCCGTTCCGGGTCCGCCAGGATGTAGATGCCGGTGATCCTGCCGTCGACGACGGTGACGCCCATGACCGACATGGGCCGCCCCTCGACCGCCGTGACGAGCCCGATCGAACCGTTGACCAGCGCGAACCGGGCGTACTGGGCGTACTGGCGGAACATGAGCGCTCCCTTCGCCACGGTCGCCGCGCCACGCGCCACCTTGGAGGCGGCCAGGCCGGTGACCAGCGGCCCGGAGTCGGCCCGCAGCACGACGTCCGGGTCGAGCACGGCGACCAGGGCGTCGAAGTCACCGGCGCGCGAAGCCGCGAGGAACGCCTCGACCGCCTCGCGCTGACGCCCGAGGTCCGGATCCGTTGCGGGCTCGGCGCTCTGTACCCGGCGCCGGGCGCGGCTGGCCAGCTGCCGGGTCGCGGTGGAGGTACGCCCCGCGATCGGCGCGATGTCGTCGAACGGAACGGCGAACATGTCGTGCAGGACGAACGCCAGCCGCTCGGCCGGCTCGAGTGTCTCCAGCACGACGAGGAGGGCGAGGCCGACCGAGTCGGCGAGCAGGACCTCCTGCTCGGGATCGACACGCTCCAGTGGGGCGATCACGGGGTCCGGGACGAAGCTCTCCACCATGGGATCCTCGCGCCGCGCGGTACGGGAGCGCAGCATGTCGAGGCAGATCCGGCCGACGACGGTGGTGAGCCAGCCGGCGAGGTTCCTCACCTCGCTCACGTCGGAGCGGCTCAGCCGCAGCCAGGTCTCCTGGAGGGCGTCGTCGGCCTCGCTGAGTGATCCCAGCATCCGGTAGGCCACCGCCCTGAGATGCCCGCGGTGCGCCTGGAAGCGGTCCGCCAGCAGTTCTTCGTCGTCCATCGATCCCCGTTTCGACAAGCCGTCCTCGTGGGCGCCGTCACGATCAGAACACGGCCTCCGCACCGAGTCGAGGCCGCCCCCGTCCGGCGGCCGAAATGCCCGGGCCACCGGGGCCGGTGCGCCACCGCAGCGCTCGCCCACGGCCTGCGCCCGAGAGGCCGCCGAGGTCCGCGCGGACGTCTCCGGCTCCTCCTCCGTCAACGCCTCCCTGCGGGTGGGGTGTTCCAGCGGTGAGCGGTCCGGGCACGATTCCGCCGCCACTGCGCTGGCGGGGGTCGACGAGCCGTCCGGCGGGCGGCCGTTGCACGG
The DNA here is from genome assembly GCF_051553595.1 of Streptomyces sp. HUAS TT11. Lineage (NCBI taxonomy): Bacteria > Bacillati > Actinomycetota > Actinomycetes > Kitasatosporales > Streptomycetaceae > Streptomyces > Streptomyces sp. HUAS TT11. The sequence continues at coordinate 8,331,277 of NZ_CP196184.1, read as the reverse complement.
TTCCGGTCCCTGAGCCGTGAGTTCGGGGAAGATCCTCGGTTGCCGGCGTCCGCCGCCGCGACGTGCCCGCACAGCGCGGTTCCCGTATGCGATGGCACCGTCCCGGTGGTCGGGGTACTCCACCGAGGACACCCCGACCACCGCCGCACTCGCCCGTTGTTCCCGCTCGCCGAGCGGTTCGCGGGCGTTGGACACGACCGGGTCGATCCCGGCCGCTTGGTGCGTCGCAGGGCGTAGGCGAACCTCGTGGCCGCCGTCGGTCCACACGCCGACGGCGGCCACCCAGCCGTACTGGAGTTCCTCGGGGCGGGCGAGGACGGCGAGGGCCCACCGCCGACGGCCGGGCAGGGGCTCGAGCCGGGCGTGCTCCGGCTCGATCATGTCCCCGCAGACCGGCGCCGCCGCCCCGAAGGCCGCTGGGGTGTGCGGTGAACGGCCGGTGGAACGCGGGGCGGCCGTTCACCGAGCGATGTGCCCCGGCTGCGTCAGACCTCGTCCCGGCTCAGCGCCACCAGCCGGTCCAGGACGCGGGGTCCACTCGCACGGACGCCGTCGTGCTCGAACTCGTCGGTGACCCAGGTGCGCAGACCGCGGATCGTGCGGGCCGTCTCCAGAGCGTGGGCGGTGTCGACGTACATGTCGTCGTGGTAGACCGCCGCGGCGACGGGCACCTCGTTGGCGGCGAGGCGGGACGCGTCGTACAGCGGCGCCCAGTCGGTACGCTCCGCGAGCAGGTCCGCGGTCTCGCGCAGCGGGCGCAGCGCCGGGTCGTTGTCGAACGTCCAGGGGTGCACGGACTCTCCGGTGAACAGCACCGGTCCGTCGCCCGAGAGTGCCTTGGCCGCGTCGAACTGCGGGAACTCCGCCCGCACCCGTTCCGCCGCCCAGGCGGTGGGCCGGTCGTCCTGGCCGTAGATCGCCTCGTGGACCAGCGCGTAGAGGGGGTGGGCGGCATAGGAGAGCAGCCCGTGCACCTCCTCCTGGAAGGCGTCGGAGAGCGCGAAGCCCTGCGCGGTGCGCACGAAGGCGTCCTCGAGCAGGAAGTGGAGGCGGTGGCTGCCCTCGCTGCCGCCGAGGAGGATGCCGAGGGACTGGAAGGCCTCCACGGTGAGGCGGTAGCCGCTGTTCAGGACGGGCTCGTGCTGGAGCAGGTGCTCGACGATACGGCGGACCCGTTCGACGTCCTGCGGATAGCGGGCGTAGTGGGCGGCGACCTTGCGCTCGATGCGCGGGTATGCGGCACGGTAGACGTCGTCCGCGTGCGCGTCGAGCGAGGGCAGGCCTCCGGTGATCAGGGCGGCGCGCAGGCCCTCGGGAGCGGCAGCGAGGTAGTTCACGGTGCAGAAGCCGCCGAAGCTCTGCCCGAGGACCGTCCACGGGGCGCCGCCGGTGACCTGCGGACGGATGGCCTCGCAGTCGCGGACGATGGAGTCCGTGCGGAAGTGCGTGAGGTAGTCGGCCTGGTCGCGGGGGCCGCCGCGCAGCGGGAGAGTCTGCCGGTTGGCCGGCGTGGAGGCGCCGGTACCGCGCTGGTCGAGGAGGAGGACGCGGTACTCCTCGAGGGCCCGCCCGAGCCAGGCCTGCTGACCGACGAAACGATTCGCCCCGAAGCCCGGACCCCCCTGGAGGTAGAGCAGCCAGGGCAGGTCGGCGTCCGCCTTCGCGCCGGCGACGACCTCCCGGGCGTAGAGCTCGATCGTCTCCCCGCCCGGGTTGCCGTGATCGAGAGGCACGGTGAAGCGACGGTCGGTGAGGACGACGCCGGGCTGGCGATAGCTGAGGCTCAAGGGTGCTCCCGGGACGAACGATTTCAAGGCCGCGTCCCAGTTCAGCACATGGTCCTGTGGGGCCGGCGGCCGGGATCAGGAAAAATACCTACTGACCGGCCGCTCAGCCGGATTCGGGACGCCGCACGGGGCCGGAACGACCCGGGGGAAGCCGCGGCTCACGGGGCGGCACGGGGATCAGCGCGTACCCAGGCTGGAGCGGCGCACCACCAGCTCCGGCTGGAGCACGACCCGCCGGTGCTCGTGCGCCCGGCCCCCGGCCTCCTCCTCGGTCTCCTCCAGCAGCAGCTCCGCGGCGAGCGCGCCCATGGTCACCGCGGGCTGCCGCACGGAGGTCAGCGGCACCGCCGCCGCGGCGGCGAACTCGATGTCGTCGTAGCCGACGATGGCCAGTTCCTCGGGCACGCTCACACCGGCCGCGTAGAGGGCCTGCAGGACGCCGAGCGCGAGCAGGTCGTTGGCGCAGAACACAGCGGTCGGGCGCTCGGCGAGCCCGAGCAGGCGGGCACCCGCGTCCCGCCCCGCGGCGACGTCGAGCCGCTCGGTCGGCAGCTCCCGCAGTGCTTCGGGCCCGAGTCCCGCCTCCGCCAGTGCGTTCAAGGCCCCGGTGCGACGGTCCCTGACCTGGTTGAGTCCGGGCGGACCGCTGACGTACGCGATGGAGCGGTGCCCCGCGTCGACGAGATGCCGGACGGCCAGCGCGCCGCCCGCCACGTCGTCGACCGAGACCGAGCACTCGGTGGCGCCCTCGGCCACCCGGTCGACCAGGACGAACGGGATGCCGTGGCGGCGGAACGTCTCGATGTTGCGCCCGGACGCGTCGGCGGGGGTGAGCAGCACTCCCCGTACCCGCTGCTCGGCGAAGAGCGACAGGTAGTCGGCCTCCTCCGCGGGACTCTGGGCGCTGTTGCAGACCATCACGCCGAGCCCCGCCTCGCGTGCGGCCCGCTCGGCGCCGCGGGCCACGTCCACGAAGAAGGGGTTGCCCATGTCGAGGACGAGCAGCCCCATGATGCGGCTGCGTCCCGCCCGCAGCTGCCGGGCCGACTCGCTGCGCACATAGCCGAGCCGGTCGATCGCGGACTGCACACGGGCGCGGGTCTCGGATGCGACCGTCTCGGGCCGGTTGATGACGTTCGAGACCGTACCCACCGACACTCCGGCGGCGCGGGCGACGTCCTTGATACCCACCGACTGGGCCATCAGGCGGGGACCTCCATGAAGACGAGGGGCGGCAGGCGAGCCTTCACATTACCGTCACCGCCCCGTAGGAATGAGCCGGTCACACGGGGCACGCGGCGGCCGTGACCGGGAGCGGCCACCGGACCCCTGCCCGGCGTCCGCCTGCCGCGCGCCCGTGTCGGCCCCACCGGGAACCGAGGTCCGGCGTCCTCCCCGGTGCCGTGGGGGGCGCCGGACGGCACGCGCGTCGTCCCGGCTCGGTGCTTGCCCCCCGCCGATCGAAGCGTCAGGCGAGGTGGAACACCTCGCTGAGGGGTTTCATCGCCTCGTCGGGGCGGGCGCCGTCGAGCGACTCGAAGTACGGGGCCATGTCCGCCTGCCAGCGGGCGTTGACGTCGGTGGCCTCCATACCGGCGACGGCGGCCGCGAAGTCCTCCGTTTCGAGATAGCCCACGAGCAGACCGTCGTCGCGCAGGAAGAGCGAGTAGTTGCGCCAGCCGGTGGCCGAGAGCGCTGCCAGCATCTCGAGCCACACGGCGGCGTGGCGTTCGCGGTACTCGGCGATCCGGTCCCCACGGACCTTGAGGAGGAAACAGACGCGCTGCATGAAGTACCGCTCCCGGCTCAGAAGTTGAACTGGTCGATGTTCTTGGCGTCGAACACGGTCGGCTTGCCGAGGGTGATCACCCCGTCCTTGCCGAGGGTGTAGCTGCCCATGGCACCGGCGGTGAAGGTCTCGCCCTCCTTGCCCGTGATCTGTCCGGACGCCATCGCGACGGCGGTGCGGGCGGCCAGCTCGCCGAGCTTGGCCGGGTCCCACAGCTCGAAACCCTCCACCGTGCCGTTCTTGACGTACTGGCGCATGTCGTTCGGGGTACCGAGACCGGTCAGCTTGACCTTGCCCTTGTACTTCGACCCGGACAGATACTGGGCCGCCGCCTTGATGCCGACGGTGGTCGGGGAGATGATGCCCTTGAGGTTCGGGTACTGCTGGAGCAGCCCCTGGGTCTGCTGGAAGGACTGCTGGGCGTCGTCGTTGCCGTAGGCGATCTTGACGAGCTTGACGTCCTTGTACTTGGGGTCCTTGAGTTCGTCCTTCATGTAGTCGATCCAGGTGTTCTGGTTCGTCGCGGTCTGCGCGGCGGAAAGGATCGCGATCTCGCCCTTGTAGCCGATCTGCTGGGCCAGCAGCTGCACCTCGGTGCGGCCGAGGTCCTCGGCGCCGGCCTGCGACACGAAGGCGTTGCGGCACTCCGGCTTGGTGTCGGAGTCGTAGGTGACGACCTTGATGCCGTTGCTCATGGCCTGCTTGAGCGCGGTGCACAGCGCGCCCGGGTCCTGGGCGGAGACGGCCATCGCGTTCACCTGCTGCTGGGTGAGCGTGTTGACGTAGCTGACCTGCCCGCTGGTGTCGGTGGCGCTGCTCGGGCCCACCTCCTTGTACTTCTCCCCCAGTTCCTCCAGCGCCTTCTTGCCGCCGCCGTCGGCGGAGGTGAAGTAGGGGTTGTTGACCTGCTTGGGCAGGAAGGCGACGGTGAGGCCCTTCTTCAGGGCCGCGTTGGGGTCGGCCTTGCCGGCCGAGGCGGCGGAGCCGCCGCCCGAGTCCTTGACGTCGTTCTTGGTGGTGCCGCCGCAGGCCGTGGCGGCGAGCGCGAGGGAGGCGACGGCAGCGACGGTCACACAGGCACGACGGATCGATGACTGGCGCATGAGACGAGGTCCTTTACGAGGGTGAGCGGAGTGACGAGGTCGGTGTCGAGGCGGCCTGGCGGCCCGCCCTCGCGACGGATAGCCGGCGTGCGACCCGGGGGCCGAGCACGGAGACGACGAGCAGCACGCCGGTGACGACGATCTGCGACTGGGCGGAGACGTTCAGGAGGCTCATCACGTTCTGCAGCGCGCCCAGCAGGAAGACCCCGGCGATCGCGCCCCCGAGCGTCCCCTTGCCGCCGTCGAAGTCGATGCCGCCGAGCAACACGGCCGCGACGACGGAGAGTTCGAGCCCCGTGGCGTTGTCATAGCGGGCACTGGCGTAGTGCAGCGCCCAGAAGACACCCGTGAGCGAGGCCATGAACCCCGTGGCGGTGAACAGGATCAGTTTCGCCCGCTTGACCCGGATGCCCGCGAACCGGGCGGCTTCCTGACTGGCGCCGACCGCGAACAGGGACCGGCCGAACGGCGTGGCGTGCAGGACGACCACCGCGATCGCGAACAGGACCAGGAAGGGCAGGAACGCCTGGGGGAGGAAGCTGTTCCCCATGCGCCCGGCGGCGAAGTCCAGGTACTGCGTGGGGAAGTCGGTCACGGCGTCGGACCCGAGCACGATCTGTGCGATGCCCCGATAGGCGGCGAGGGTGCCGATGGTGACGGCGAGGGACGGCAGGCCGAGCCGGGTCACCAGCAGGCCGTTGACCAGTCCGCACACCACACCGAGCACCAGGCACAGCGGGATGATCGTCTCGATCGCCATGCCCTCGTTCCACAACTTGCCCATGACGGCGCCCGACAGGCCCGCGGTCGAGGCGACCGACAGATCGATCTCCCCCGCGACCACGAGGAGCGTCATCGGCAGTGCTACCAGCGCGATCGGCAGGGTGTTGCCGATCAGGAACGAGAGGTTGAGGGCGTTGCCGAAGCCGTCCACGAAGGAGAACGACAGCAGCAGGAGGACCAGGAGGAGAGCGCCGACGACCGTGTCCCAGCGGATCGCGCGCGTCAAGGAGTCAGGCATGGCGGGCGTTCCTCTTCTTCAGGGCCAGGCCCACGCGCAGCGCGACGACACGGTCGACCGCGATGGCGAGCAGGAGCAGGATGCCGTTGATGGCGAGCACCCAGACGGAGCTGACGCCGAGCGCGGGCAGCACGCTGTTGACGGACGTCAGCAGCAGTGCGCCGAGCGCCGCGCCGTAGACGCTGCCGGAGCCACCGGTGAAGACGACCCCGCCGACCACGACGGCGCTGACGACGGTGAGTTCGTAGCCGCTCCCGGTGCCGGAGTCGACGTTGCCGAACCGGGCCAGGTACAGCGCGCCCGCGAGTCCCGCGAGGGCGCCGCAGAAGGTGTAGGCCGCCAGGATCCGCTTGCGTACCGGGATGCCGGCGAGCCGTGCGGCCTCGGGGTTGGAGCCGAGCGCGTACAGCTCGCGTCCACTGCTGAAGTGCTTGAGGTAGTAGGCGGTTCCGACGAGTACCACGAGGGCGATGAGGGCGAGCCAGGGGATCGCCGAGATGCCTCCGGAGCCGAAGTCGACGAACCCGCCGGGGAGATCGGCCGCGGTGATCTGACGTGAGCCGACCCAGATGGAGTCGATGCCCCGGACGATGTAGAGCGTGCCGAGGGTGACGACCAGGGCCGGCACCTGGCCGAGGCTGACGAGCAGTCCGTTCAGCAGGCCGAATCCGACGCCGAGAAGAACGGCGAGGACCAGCGCGATCACCGGGTTTCCTCCGCCGTGCAGCCAGGTGCCGGCCGCGAAGGCGCTGATACCGAGGGTCGAGCCGACCGACAGATCGACGTTCCGGGTGATCACGACCAGGGACTGGCCGGTGGCGACCAGCACGAGGATGGTCGCGTTCAGCAGCAGGTCCTTGATGCCCTGCTCGGAGAGGAACTCGCTGTTGCCCAGTTGGGTGACGACGATCATCACCAGGAAGACGACGAGGATGGCGAGTTCGCGCATCTTGAAGACGCGGTCCACGAGCCGGGTGCCGCTCGACTTGGGCACGTCGGCGGTCGGGGCGGGGTTGGGCGCGGTCACCGTCATGCGTCCGGCCTCCCGGTGCGGAGCGGGGCCCTGCGGGCGGCCCCCTCGATGGCTGTCATGCGGCGGCCCTCCCGGTGGCTGCGGCCATCACCGTTTCCTCGGTGGCCTCGGAGCGCGGGATCTCGGCGGTGAGCCGTCCTTCGTGCATGACGAGCACGCGGTCGGCCATGCCGAGGATCTCGGGCAGGTCGGAGGAGATCATCAGGACGGCCACCCCGTCGGCGGCCAGTTCGCCGAGCAGCCGGTGCACCTCGGCCTTGGTACCGACGTCGATGCCGCGCGTCGGCTCGTCGACGATCAGCACCTTCGGGCCGGTTGCCAGCCATTTGGCCAGGACGACCTTCTGCTGGTTGCCGCCCGACAGGGTGGAGACGGCGTCGGCGATCCGGGCGTACTTGACCCGCAGCTTGACGGCCCAGTCCAGGGACCGGCTGCGTTCGGCGCCGCGGTCCACGAGTCCGGCCCTGACCGTCGCGCGCAGCCCGGTCAGGCCGATGTTCCGCTCGATGGACATGTCCATCACCAGGCCCTGGGCCCGGCGGTCCTCGGGGACAAGAGCGAGCCCGGCGGCCATGGCGATGGAGGGCGCGCCGTTCGCCAGCGCCCGGCCGTCGACCTCGACCTCGCCCGCGTCCCATCGGTCGACGCCGAACACGGCCCGGGCCACCTCGGTACGGCCGGCCCCGACCAGTCCGGCGAGACCGACGATCTCCCCCTGCCGCACGTCGAATGACACGTCGGTGAACACGCCCTCGCGGGTCAGCCGGCGAACGCTCAGGGCGATCCGCCCGGGCTCGACGTCCTGCTTGGGATACAGCTCGTCCAGGTCGCGTCCGACCATCCGGCGGACCAGATCGTCCTCGGTCATCCCGTCCAGTGGTTCGCTCGCGATCCAGGCACCGTCGCGCAGGGTGGTGACACGCCGGCAGATCTGGAAGATCTCCTCGAGCCGGTGGGAGATGAACAGCACCGCCGCGCCCTGCTCGCGCAGTGTGCGGACGACACCGAAGAGCCGGGCCACCTCGCTGCCGGTCAGCGCCGCGGTCGGCTCGTCCATGATCAGCACTCGGGCGTCGAAGGACAGCGCTTTGGCGATCTCGACGATCTGCTGGTCGGCGATGGACAGGCCGCGAGCCGGGCGCTCGGGGTCGAGTTCGACACCGAGGCGCCGCATCAGGGCCGCGGTCGCGGCGTTCGTCGCCTTGTGGTCGATGCGGCCGAGGGTCCGCTTGGGCCGGCGGCCCATGAAGATGTTCTCGGCGATCGAGAGGTCCGGAAAGAGGGTCGGTTCCTGGTAGATCACGGCGATGCCTGCGTCGCGTGCGTCGGCCGGGCCGTGGAAGACGACCGGCTCGCCGTCCAGCAGCACCTGGCCGGCATCCGGTCGATGCACTCCGGCGAGCGTCTTGATGAGGGTCGACTTGCCCGCGCCGTTCTCACCGGCGAGGGCGTGCACCTCACCGGGGAACAGTTCGAGGGAGACGTCCCTGAGGGCGCGCACGGCGCCGAAGGATTTGGAGATGCCTTTGAGCGCCAGCACCGGGGACGGACCCGCGTCGGACGGGTGGGTCATGGAAGCTCCTCGACGACGTCGGCGGGGACATCCTCACTGCGTCGTGAAAGGTTTCAACTCGGTTGCCGGGACGTTAGGCGCGCCGACCATGTCACGTCAATGGGGCCGCATCGAAAAACTTTCGATAGCCAGAGGTGGCCGCGCCCTCTTCGAAGGCAGTAGCTGCCGGAAGGCTTGACACCTCCCGAGAGGACTCATAGCTTCGGTCTCTGAATCGTTTCATGCAGCATGCTTTCCACTGACGCCCCAGGAGCCCCGAAGTGACCGAGCTCGCCGCGGTGAAAGCCGCTCTGAAGACCCAGGCAGTCGAGACGCCGTCATGGGCGTACGCGAACTCGGGCACGCGCTTCAAGGTCTTCGCGCAAGCGGGGGTGCCCCGCAATCCGCGCGAGAAGCTGGACGACGCCGCGAAAGTGCACGAGTTCACCGGTGTGGCACCCACGGTGGCCCTGCACATCCCGTGGGACAAGGTCGACGACTACGCCGCGCTGGCGCAGTACGCACAGGAGCGTGGTGTGACACTGGGCGCCATCAACTCCAACACCTTCCAGGACGACGACTACCGGCTCGGCAGCATCTGCCACCCCGATCCCGGCGTGCGCCGCAAGGCCGTCGACCATCTGCTCGAGTGCGTCGACATCATGGACGCCACCGGCTCACGGGATCTCAAGCTCTGGTTCGCCGACGGCACCAACTACCCCGGCCAGGACGACATCCGGGAGCGTCAGGACCGGCTGGCCGAAGGCCTCGCCGAGGTCTACGGACGGCTCGGCGACGGACAGCGCATGCTGCTGGAGTACAAGCTCTTCGAGCCCGCCTTCTACACGACGGACGTCCCGGACTGGGGCACCGCCTACGCCCACTGCCTCAGGCTCGGCGACAAGGCCCAGGTCGTCGTGGACACCGGTCATCACGCTCCCGGCACCAACATCGAGTTCATCGTCGCCACCCTGCTGCGCGAGCGGAAGCTCGGCGGGTTCGACTTCAACTCCCGCTTCTACGCCGACGACGACCTCATGGTCGGTGCCGCCGATCCCTTCCAGTTGTTCCGCATCATGTACGAGGTCGTCCGCGGCGGCGGCCTGGGTCCGGGCGTCGCCTTCATGCTCGACCAGTGCCACAACATCGAGGCGAAGATCCCGGCCATCATCCGTTCGGTGATGAACGTGCAGGAGGCGACGGCGAAGGCGCTGCTCGTGGATCGGGAGGGGCTGGTCGCGGCACAGCGCTCCGGTGACGTGCTCGCGGCGAACGCGGTGCTGATGGACGCGTACAACACCGACGTGCGCCCCCTCCTCGGCGAGGTCCGCCAGGAGGTCGGCCTCGACCCCGACCCGATCGCGGCGTACCGGCGCTCCGGCTGGGCCGAGAAGATCGCGGCGGAGCGGGTGGGCGGACAGCAGGCCGGCTGGGGCGCCTGAGGCTCCCGACCGCCGCTCGACACCGGGCGGTGTGCCTGGGGCTCCTCGGGCCGACCCGACACACACGACGGGAACGCCCGAAGCCCCACGGCCGGCACCCCACACCGGACGGGACTGCCCGCAACCCCTCCGACCCACCCGACACACGACGGGAACGCCCGGAACCCCACGACCGACACCCCACACCGGACGGCACTGCCCGCAACCCCTCCGACCCACCCGACACACACAACGGGAACGCCCGAAACCCCACGACCGACACCCCACACCGGACGGCACTGCCCAGAACCCCTCCGACCCACCCGACACACACAACGGGAACGCCCGAAACCCCACGACCGACACCCCACACCGGACGGCACTGCCCGCAACCCCTCCGACCCACCCGACACACACAACGGGAACGCCCGGCAGACGCCCCCCGCCCGACATCGCACACCGGACAGGGCGCGTCGCGCCGGTCCCGCCCGGCTCCCGGGCGCCGTGGCATGCCGCGTGCGGAGTAATCGGCGCCGTGCTCCGTACCGTCGTGTCACGCTGTGGTGCTGTCGATCACGGTCGAGTCGGGAGGCCGCGGTGTACCGCTCGGGTGAGTGGCTGGGTGAGCGGATCCGTCGCTGCCGGCGGGCGGACAGGCGCTCGTGATGGCCGGTGACAAGGAGGGGAAGGAGCCGAGAGAGCTCGGTCTTCCCGCCCTCCGTCTGCGTCTGCGCGAAGAGCTGGGTCGGATCGACGAGGAGCTGCGTGCCCTGCTCGCCGCGATGGACCGGCTGCAGGGTCTGCTGGACGCGGTCGTGGCCATCAGCCGTGAGGTGGAACTGCATGCGGTGCTGCGCCGTATCGTCACCACCGCCATGGAACTGGTCGGTGCCCGGTACGGGGCGCTGGGGGTGCTCAACGAGTCAGGAGAGCACCTGGAGGAGCTGATCGCCGAGGGTCTGTCCGAACAGGAGCGCGCCGATCTGGCCGCCGTCGGCCTACCGCTCGGTAAAGGGGTGCTCGGGTATCTGATCCACCATCCCGAGCCCCTGCGGATCGACGACGTCTCCGCGCACCCGGCCTCAGCCGGATTCCCCCCGGGCCACCCGCGCCTGCACACCCTGCTCGGAGTCGCGATCACCATTCGCGGCCGCATCTACGGTGATCTCTATCTCTCCGAACGGCACGACGGGCATCCCTTCGACGTACACGACGAGAACATCCTCCTGGCCCTGGCCAGCGCGGCCGGCATCGCGATCGACAACGTCCGGCTGTTCGAACGGGTGCGCTCCGCGTCCGAGCAGTTCCAGCGGCTGCTCCTGCCGACCCTGCCCGATCTGCGGCCGTTCGCCGCCGCAGCCATCTACCGGCCCGCCGCCGAACCCAGTCGCCTCGGTGGTGACTGGTACGACGCCATCCTGCTCCCGGACAACGTGGTGGCCGTCGTCATCGGCGACGTGGTCGGCCACGACATGCAGGCCGCGGCCACCATGGCCTGCACGCGCAACATGCTGCGGGCCCTGCTCTTCGACCGCCGCAACCCACCGGGGTCGGTCCTCGCGCAGCTCGACCGCATCCTGCAGGCCGTCACCGACCCACCCGTCACCACGACCTGTCTGGCCCGCATCGAACCGGACGGTGCGGCGTGGAGGCTGAACTGGAGCACCGCGGGCCACATCCCCCCGCTGCTGATCACCCCGGACCGGCGAGCGGAGTATCTGTTCGCCGAGCCCGGACTGCCCCTCGGGGTGGACACGGGCGAGCCCCGCCCCGAACACACCCATCCGCTGCCCCCGGACACCACCGTGGTGTTCTTCACCGACGGGCTCGTCGAGCATCCTGAACATCCCATCGACGAAAGTCTGAACGAACTCGCCACGCTCGCCACCTCCCACGCCGGTCTGCCGCTGGAGGACTTCGTCCAGGCCCTCGCCGACAGCCACCCCAGCGACGGGCACGACGACATGGCCATCCTCGCCATCAGAACACCTGGGGGCTGAATCCCGGCGCGCAGTGCGAACCCCGCACGCGGCCGCCCGCCGTCGACGTGGTGCATCCGGCGCCGGGGACGGACGATGGAGACCGGGGGTGAGCCGATGGGGAGACCTCCCGATGAGTGGCGCGCGGCATGAAAGGCTCCGGCGCGGTGGCATCACCGCCCTGGAGATCTGTGCCGTCGCCGCGCTGTACTACGCCGTGGGAAGGCTGGGCCTCCTCCAGCAACTGGTGCGCGGCCAGGTCACCCCGTTGTGGCCGTCGACCGGTATCGCGCTCGCCGGGTTGCTTCTCCTCGGCCGCAGGATCTGGCCCGGCATCGCACTGGGCGCCCTCCTCATCAACATGTCACTCGGGCCGTCGCTGCCCGCCGTGCTCGCGATCGTCGCCGGGAACACACTCGCCCCTCTCTGCTCGTACGCGCTCCTGCTCCGCGCCGGTTTCCGCACGGAAATGGATCGGCTGCGGGACGCTCTCGTCCTGGTCTTCCTCGGTGCGCTCACCGGGATGCTCGTCAGTGCGACGGTGGGCAGTGCCACCCTGCTCCTCGCCGGTGTGCTGTCCGCCCAGGGGTTCTGGCCGACGTGGTCGGTCTGGTGGACGGGCGACGCCATGGGTGTCCTGCTGGTCGCCCCCGTGCTGCTCGTCCTCCGCTCGGTCCGCCGGCCGCGGTCCGTTCCGAGGGCCCGTTGGGCGGAGGGGGCCCTGCTCGTGGCGGCGACCGTCTGTGTGGGCTTCCTCCAGACCAGCCCCGTTCCGCTCCTGTTCCTCGGCTTCCCGGTGCTGATCTGGGCGGCCTTCCGGTTCCAGCGGGCCGGGGCGGCACCCTGCGCGCTGGCCCTGTCGACCTTCGCGATCGTCGCGGCCGCGGAGCGAACGGGCCCGTTCGCCGTACACAATCTGCTCACGAACATGATCATGCTTCAGGCGTTCAACGGCTCCATCGCATTCACCGCGCTGCTGCTCGGGGCGGCGGTCAGCGAGCGCAATCAGACCCAACACGACATCCAGCAGGCCTGCAGCCAGCTTTCCGACATGGTCGAGAGGATCGCACCGGACGAGGGACGCCGAGGCCGTCCGGAGGGCGGGGGCGGTGAAGGCGGGGACCTCTGACGAACCCGGGGGACCTCTGACGAACCCGGGACGACACCGTTCGAGTCCGGCGAGCCGCTCACGGTTCACCCCCGGATCCGCGACCTGACGCCGCAGCCGCCCATCCAGCAGCCATGTGCATGAATCGTTTCACGCACAGTGCGGGGCGATGCCCGTTGCGTCACCAGCGGGACATGTCGGGGCTCCGCTCTCGATAAATCGGAGGCCGTCCGCCCATGACCGATGTCTTGACGTCGGGCCTGGACGGCTATTAGGTTCCTGAAACGATTCAAGCCATCCACCGGAGGACCGAGAAGCCATGGCACCTCACCCCGAAGCCGCCGCCCTCCTGGCCCGTTCCCATCGGCTCGGCGCCGATCCGCGCAACACCAACTACGCCGGTGGCAACGCCTCTGCGAAGGGCACCGGCCGCGACCCCGTGACCGGTGGTGACGTGGAGCTGATGTGGGTCAAGGGGTCCGGTGGCGACCTCGGCACCCTCACCGAGGCCGGGCTGGCCGTGCTGCGGCTTGACCGGATGCGGGCGCTGACGGAGGTCTATCCGGGTGTCGAGCGCGAGGACGAGATGGTCGCCGCGTTCGACTACTGCCTGCACGGAAAGGGCGGCGCGGCCCCCTCCATCGACACGGCCATGCACGGGCTGGTCGACGCGGCCCACGTCGACCATCTGCACCCCGACTCCGGCATCGCGCTCGCCTGCGCCGCCGACGGGGAGAAGCTGACCGCCGAGTGCTTCGGCGACACGGTGGTGTGGGTGCCGTGGCGGCGCCCCGGCTTCCAACTCGGCCTGGACATCGCCGCGGTGAAGAAGGCCAACCCGCAGGCCGTCGGGTGCGTCCTCGGCGGGCACGGCATCACGGCCTGGGGGAACACCTCCGAGGAGTGCGAGCGCAACTCGCTGCACATCATCCGTACCGCCGAGGCCTTCCTCGCCGAGCGCGGCAGGCCCGAGCCGTTCGGACCGGTGATCGAGGGGTACGAGGCACTGCCGGAGGCGGAGCGGCGGGAGCGGGCGGCGGCTCTGGCCCCGCACATCCGTGCCGTCGCCTCCCAGGACAGGGCCCAGGTCGGGCACTTCACCGACACGGACGTCGTCCTCGACTTCCTCGCCCGTTCCGGGCACCCGCGTCTGGCCGCGCTCGGCACTTCCTGCCCGGACCACTTCCTGCGGACCAAGGTCCGGCCGCTGGTCCTCGACCTGCCGCCGACCGCGCCGCTGGAGCAGGTGACGGACCGGCTGAGGGAACTGCACACCGCCTACCGCGAGGAGTACGCGGCCTACTACGCGCGGCACGCCCTGCCCGACTCGCCCGCGATGCGCGGTGCCGACCCGGCGATCGTGCTCGTGCCGGGCGTCGGCATGTTCTCGTTCGGCAAGGACAAGCAGACCGCCCGGGTGGCGGGCGAGTTCTACGTCAACGCGATCAACGTGATGCGCGGCGCGGAGTCGGTGTCGACGTACGCGCCGATCGAGGAGTCGGAGAAGTTCCGCATCGAGTACTGGGCGCTCGAGGAGGCCAAGCTCCGGCGGATGCCGAAGCCCAAGCCGCTCGCCACCCGGGTGGCACTGGTGACGGGCGCCGGCAGCGGCATCGGGAAGGCGATCGCGCACCGACTGGTTTCCGAAGGCGCATGCGTCGTCGTAGCCGATCTCAACGCGGAGAACGCCGCCGCGGTAGCCGAAGAGCTGGGTGGGCCCGACAGGGCCGTCGCGGTCACCGTGGACGTCACGTCCGAGGAGCAGATCGGCGAGGCCTTCAAGGCGGCGGTGCTGGCCTACGGCGGGGTCGACCTGGTCGTCAACAACGCCGGGATCTCCATCTCCAAGCCACTCCTGGAGACATCGGCGAAGGACTGGGACCTCCAGCACGACATCATGGCCCGGGGCTCCTTCCTCGTCTCGCGCGAGGCGGCCCGGGTGATGATCGCCCAGGAACTGGGCGGGGACATCGTCTACATCGCCTCCAAGAACGCCGTCTTCGCCGGCCCCAACAACATCGCCTACTCGGCGACCAAGGCCGACCAGGCCCATCAGGTACGGCTCCTGGCAGCGGAGTTGGGCGAGCACGGCATCCGCGTCAACGGTGTCAACCCCGACGGTGTGGTGCGCGGCTCGGGCATCTTCGCTGGCGGCTGGGGCGCCCAACGGGCTGCCGTGTACGGGGTGGAGGAGGAGAAGCTCGGCGAGTTCTACGCCCAGCGCACCATCCTCAAGCGCGAGGTGCTGCCGGAACACGTGGCGGCCGCGGTCTTCGCGCTGACCGGCGGGGACCTCACCCACACCACGGGACTGCATGTCCCGGTGGACGCCGGCGTGGCGGCCGCGTTCCTTCGATGAGCACCGCCGTGAAGTCGTATGCTGCGGTCGACCTGGGTGCCTCCAGCGGGCGTGTCATGGTCGGCCGCGTGGGCCCGGGCACCCTGGAACTCAGCGAGGCGCACCGGTTCCCGAACCGGCCCGTGCGGATCCCCGAGGGGTTGCGCTGGGACATCCTCGCGCTGTACGCGGGTGTTCTCGACGGGTTGCGCTCGGCCGGCCGGGTCGACTCGGTCGGCATCGACAGCTGGGCGGTCGACTACGGCCTCCTGGACGCGGACGGCGCTCTGCTCGGCAATCCGGTCCACTACCGCGACACCCGCACCGAGGGGGCCGCGGAGAAGGTGTGGGCGACGGTCCCGCCCGGGGAGCTGTACGCCGCGACGGGGTTGCAGTACGCACCGTTCAACACGCTCTACCAGCTGACGGCGGCGCGTGAAACGCAGCAACTGGAGCGGGCGAGACGGCTGCTGCTCATACCCGACCTGCTGATCCACTGGCTCACCGGCGAACAGGGCACCGAGCTGACCAATGCGTCCACCACTCAGCTCATCGACCCCCGGACGCGGGACTGGTCGTACGACGTGGCGAGCCGTCTCGGTATCGATCTGAGCCTGTTCGCCCCGTTGCGGCGGCCGGGCGATCCGGCGGGGGTGCTGCGGCCCGAGGTACTGGAGGAGACCGGTCTTGCCGGGCCCGTCCCGGTGACGACGGTCGGATCGCACGACACGGCGTCCGCGGTGACCGCCGTACCGGCCGCCGGTGAGCGGTTCGCCTACATC
Organism: Streptomyces sp. HUAS TT11; assembly: GCF_051553595.1. NCBI lineage: Bacteria > Bacillati > Actinomycetota > Actinomycetes > Kitasatosporales > Streptomycetaceae > Streptomyces > Streptomyces sp. HUAS TT11. Next base: position 8,315,364 of record NZ_CP196184.1, on the reverse strand, counting down.
TGCACCGGCACCTGGTCCCTGGCCGGACTTGAGCTCGCGGCTCCGGTGCTGACCGAGGCCGGCCGCGCCGCCAACTTCACCAATGAGCTGGGGCTGGACGGCACCGTCCGCTATCTGCGCAACATCATGGGACTGTGGCTGCTCCAGGAGTGCCTGCGGGAGTGGGGCGAACCGGACCTGCCCGCACTGCTGTCCGCTGCCGCCGGCGAGCCCGCCCTGCGGTCCGTCGTGGACGCGGGGGACGCGGCGTTCCTCGCCCCCGGGCGGATGGCGGCACGGGTCGCCGAGGCGTGCCGCGCCTCCGGTCAGCCGGTGCCGGACTCTCCGGCCGGGATCACCCGCTGCATCCTCGACTCCCTCGCACTCGCCCACCGTCGGGCCGTCGCCGACGCCCAGCGGCTCGCCGACCACCCGGTCGACGTCGTGCACATGGTCGGAGGGGGTGCCCGCAACGCCCTGTTGTGCCAGCTGACCGCCGACGCCTGCGGTCTGCCGGTGGTGGCAGGCCCGACGGAGGCGGCGGCTCTCGGCAATGTGCTGGTCCAGGCACGGACCCATGGTCTGGTCGGCGACCGTGCCGGGATGCGCCGACTGGTGTCCCGCACACAGCGGTTGACGCGGTACGAGCCACAGGGTGACACGGCGCCCTGGCGCGATGCGCAGGCCCGGATCGCCACGCCGTGAACCGGGGTCTCGCCCAGACCACGTATGCCGATTACGCTGCACTCATCCGATGATCGACCACAAGGAGCCGCGATGCGTGTCGCCCTGTTCCTGACCTGCGTCAACGACACGCTCTATCCGAACACCGGGCGCGCCGTGGTGAAACTCCTGTCCAGACTGGGCGTTGAGGTCGACTTCCCGATGGCGCAGACCTGTTGCGGGCAGGCGCACTACAACACGGGCTATCGCCATGAAGCGGAGCCGCTCGCGCTGAAGTTCTCCGATGTCTTCCGTGAGTACGATGCCATCGTGACACCCTCGGGGTCCTGCGGGGCGATGGTGCGGGAGCTGTACCCGCGGTTGGGTGAGCGAGCGCGGGCGGAGGGGCGCGGAGAGTCGGTGGCGACCGCTCTGGCACCCGTGGTCCCGAAGACCTACGAGCTCACGGAGTTCCTCGTGGACGTGGTGGGCGTGACGGATGTGGGCGCCTACTACCCGCACCGGGTGACCTACCACCCGACCTGTCACGGGCTGCGGAGCCTCGGCCTCGGCGACCGTCCCGTACGGCTGCTGCGGGCGGTCGAGGGACTGGACCTGGTCGAGCTGCCGGGTGCCGAGGAGTGCTGCGGTTTCGGTGGCACCTTCGCCCTCAAGAACTCCGACGTCTCGGCGGCCATGGGCGTCGACAAGGTGCGCAACGCCGAGTCCACGGGCGCCGAGACGCTGTGCGCGGCCGACAACTCCTGCCTGATGCACATCGGCGGGACGATGGCCCGGCTGCGTGTGGGGATGCGCCCGGTGCACATCGCGGAGATCCTGGCGAGCACGAAGGAGGACCCGCTGGTATGAGGACCGTCGTCCGGGTGAAGGGGCCCATCACATGAGCGGGACGTTCGTCGGGATGCCGTCGTTCCCCAAGGCCGCACATGCGGCGGTCGGCAACAAGACCCTGCGCGGGAATCTGCGGCACGCCACCCACACCATCCGGGCCAAGCGCGCCAAGGCGGTCGCGGAGGTGTCCGACTGGGCAGAGCTGCGGGAGGCGGGCCGGCAGATCAAAGACCACACGCTCCGTCATCTTGACCGCTACCTCGTGCAGTTGGAGGAGGCGGTCACCGCCGCGGGCGGCACCGTCCACTGGGCGGCGGACGCGGACGAGGCCAACAGGATCGTCACCGGACTGGTCAAGGCGACCGGCGAGTCCGAGGTCGTCAAGGTCAAGTCCATGGCCACGCAGGAGATCGGCCTGAACGAAGCGCTGGAGGCGGCGGGCATCCGGGCGTACGAGACCGATCTCGCCGAGCTCATCGTGCAGTTGGGCAAGGACCGGCCCTCCCACATCCTGGTCCCCGCGATCCACCGCAACCGCGGCGAGATCCGTGACATCTTCCGCTCCGAGATGGGCGAATGGGGCCGCCCGGCGCCCGACGGGCTGACCGACACTCCCGCCGAACTGGCCGAGGCGGCCCGGCTGCACCTGCGGGAGAAGTTCCTGCGCGCCAAGGCGGGCATCTCCGGTGCCAACTTCATGGTCGCCGAGACCGGCACGCTGGTGGTGGTCGAGTCGGAGGGAAACGGGCGGATGTGCCTCACCCTGCCCGAGACGCTGATCTCCGTCGTCGGCATCGAGAAGATCGTGCCGACCTGGCGGGACCTCGAGGTGTTCCTGCAGACACTCCCCCGCTCCTCGACCGCGGAGCGGATGAACCCGTACACCAGCATGTGGACGGGTACCACGGACGCCGGGACGGCGGACGGCCCCCGGGCCTTCCATCTCGTCCTGCTGGACAACGGCCGCACCGACACGCTGGCCGACCAGGTCGGACGCCAGGCGCTGCGCTGCATCCGCTGCTCGGCGTGTCTCAATGTCTGCCCGGTGTACGAGCGGGCGGGCGGCCATGCCTACGGGTCGGTCTACCCGGGCCCCATCGGCGCCATCCTCAGCCCCCAGCTGAGGGGGACCGAGAGCGAGATCGACGCCTCGCTGCCGTACGCGTCCTCGCTGTGCGGGGCCTGCTACGAGGTGTGCCCGGTCGCCATCGACATCCCCGAGGTGCTGGTGCATCTCCGGGAGCGGGTCGTGGAGGGCGGGACCGTGACACGAGCGGGCAACAAGGTCGTGCTGAAGCCGGCGAAGGGCCATGCCGCCGAGAGGGCGGCGATGCGGGCCGCACGCTGGGCCTTCGGTCACCCGGGCGCGCTGCGCTCGGGCCAGCGTCTCGCGTCACGCTCGCGCCGCTTCCTGCCGCGGACCCTTCCGGGGCCGGGCAGGGCGTGGAGCGCGAGCCGGGATCTGCCCGCGGTCCCGGCCGAACCGTTCCGCGACTGGTGGCAGCGTACGCACGGAGGGCAGGAGGCAAAGTGAGCAGCAGGGATCTCGTCCTGGGCCGGGTGCGGCGCGCACTGGCGGACACGGACAAGGACGACACGCCGTACGAACAGGCGATGTCCCGTGCGTATCTGCGGCGGCACGGCGACCGCACCGTCGAGGAGACCGTGGACCTCCTCGCGGAGAACCTGACGGACTATCGCGCGATCGTGCACCGCAGCGACGCGGAGCACCTCCCGGCGGTCCTCGCCCGGCTGCTGACCGCCCGGGACGCGCACCGGGTCGCCGTGCCGCCGGGTCTGCCGTCCGGCTGGCTCTCGGGCGTGGAGCAGGTCCCCGACCGGGCCGAGAGCACCCCGCACGACCTGGACCGCGTGGACAGCGTGGTCACCGGTTGCGCGGTCGCCATCGCCGAGACCGGCACCATCGTGCTGGACGGCTCGCCGGACCAGGGCCGTCGCCGCATCACGCTCGTCCCCGACCACCACATCTGCGTCGTGCGTGTCCCCGGGCAGGTCGTGTCGTCCGTGCCCGAGGCCCTGGAGCGTCTCGATCCGGCCCGCCCGCTCACCTGGATCTCCGGGCCGTCCGCCACCAGCGACATCGAGCTCGACCGGGTCGAGGGGGTGCACGGTCCGCGCACCCTGGAGGTGGTGCTGGTGAGCGAGGAGTGACCGGCGCCGTTAGCGTGAGGGAATGATCCGGTTCGACGAGGTCACCAAGCGGTATCCGGACGGCACCACGGCCGTGCAGGACCTGTCCTTCGCCGTCGACGAGGGCGAGCTCGTCACCCTCGTCGGACCGTCCGGTTGCGGCAAGACGACCACGATGATGATGGTCAACAGGCTGATCGAGCCGACCTCGGGGCGGATCTTCGTGGACGGCGAGGACATCGCGGCCGTCGACCCGGTGCGTCTGCGGCGGCGGATCGGTTATGTGATCCAGCAGGTGGGCCTCTTTCCGCACCGGACGGTTCTCGACAACACGGCGACCGTGCCCTCCCTGATCGGCTGGAAGAAGGCCCGGGCCCGGGCGCGGGCCGCCGAACTGCTCGACCTGGTGGGTCTGGATCCGTCGACGTACGGGCCGCGCTACCCCGACCAGTTGTCGGGCGGCCAGCGGCAGCGCGTCGGCGTGGCGAGGGCGCTGGCCGCGGACCCTCCGGTGCTGCTGATGGACGAGCCGTTCGGCGCGGTGGACCCGGTGGTCCGGGAGCAGTTGCAGGACGAGTTCCTGCGGATGCAGGCGGCCGTCCGCAAGACGGTCCTGCTGGTCACGCACGACATCGAGGAGGCGATCCGGCTCGGCGACCGCATCGCGGTGTACGGGCAGGGGAACATCGAGCAGTTCGACACGCCGGGGGCGGTACTGGGCACGCCCGCGACGTCGTATGTCGCCGACTTCGTGGGCGCGGACCGGAGCCTGAAGCGGCTCTCCGTGACCCGGATCGAACCGAGCGACCTGGCGCAGCCACCGGTCGCACGGCTCGACGAGCCCGCCGGACGGGCCGCGCACCGCCTGCGCGCCGAGGGCGCCCGGTGGGCCGTGGTGCTCGACTCCGCGGGCGATCTGCACGGATGGGCCGGGGCCGGCGAACTCGGTACGGGCGGCCTGGTCCGCGACCACGCCCGTCGGATGAACGCCTGGGTCCCGGTCGGCGCCCCGCTCAAGCAGGCCTTCGGGGAGATGCTGCAGCACGACGCGGGGTGGGTGGCGGTGCTGGACGGAGCCCGCTTCCTCGGTGTGCTGACCCCGGCCAAGCTCCATGAGGCGCTGCGCCGCTCGGTGGACGCGGATGCCCGGGGCGTCCCGCGCGGGGAGGTTCCGTTCGAGTCGGTGGCGGACGCCTAGATGTCCTGATGGTCGGCGCCGTGCCGGGACGGCTCGAGCAGTACGTCCGCGAGGGCCGAGGGTGCGGAACACCTCGCGTCTGCCCTGGTGCCGGGGTCGTCGCGTGGTGGGGATGACTGCCCCCGCGCCGACTGGACCCGCCCGTCGGCACGGGCCGAACTCAAGGCACACCCGAGCCGGGTGCCGGTCCGCGGACCGGCGTCACAACCGGGTGCCGTTCACCACCGGCGCCACATCGATGGTGCCGCGCGTGGCATGGGAGTAGGGGCAGACCCGATGGGCTTCCCCCGACCAGATCGACCGCCTGCTCGCCGGGGACCGAAGACGGTGGGATCTTCCAGCTCGACTCCGAGCTGGAAGCGGCCGCCGCCCTTCCACGCCCGGATCGACGACGGGACCATCGAGGCGCTGCACGGGACCGGCCCAGCACCCGGACGCGACCATCACGACAAGCCAGGAGGCGTTCCTGAGTCCGACCGGTCAAGGGCTCACGTTCGCCGATGCGATCGAGACCGGCCCCGCATCGGCATCCGGCGACGGCGAGGCGCTACGACGGCTCAGGGACCTGTTTCATCCGCCGTCCCCGCATGCCCGGAAGGTGGATCGCCCCTGGATCGCGCGGCTGATGCAGGTGCACCGCGTCGTCGAGGCTGCGCGGCTGAACGGCATCGGCCCTCAGGGCGGCGAGCGAACCGCGAGGAGTGTCTCCGGTCCGGAGACGACAAAGGGCAAGAGGACAGCTGCCCCTTACCCTTCTCAACATATAGCGCACCGGGGGCCTTGCGGCAAGGCCCTGGTCGTACTGCAGAATCTCCAGCCGCGCACGGCTGCGGCCGTGCGCACCGCCGGGCTCCGGACAGCGGCCCGGCGGGAATGCACCGGATCGAACGGGGGATTCCTGTGATCGACGTGATCATCGCCGGCGGCGGACCGACGGGCCTGATGCTGGCCGGCGAGTTGCGGTTGCACGGCGTGCACGCGGTCGTGCTGGAGAAGGATCCCGAGCCGACGAGGGTCGTCCGCTCGCTCGGACTGCACGCGCGCAGTATCGAGGTGATGGATCAGCGCGGAATCCTCGACCGGTTCCTCGCGCTCGGCAAGCAGCATCCGGTCGGCGGCTTCTTCGCCGGTATCAGCAAGCCGTCACCGGAGCGGTTGGACACCGCGCACGGATACGTCCTCGGCATCCCGCAGACCGTCACCGACCGCCTGCTGGCCGAGCACGCCACGGAACTCGGCGCCGAGATCCGCCGCGGCCGCGCACTGGTGGGGCTGAGCCAGGACGAGGACGGGGTGACCGTCGAACTGGCCGACGGCACCCGGCTGCACTCGCGCTACCTCGTCGGCTGCGACGGCGGCCGCAGCACGGTACGGAAACTGCTCGGCGTCGGCTTCCCCGGCGAACCCAGCCGGGTCGAGACGCTGCTGGGCGAGGTCGAACTGACCGCACCGCCCGAGGAACTGGCCGCCGTGATGGCCGAAGTCCGCAAGACGCAGTTCCGGTTCGGGTTCATGCCCCTCGAGGACGGGGTGTTCCGGTTCGTCGTGCCCGCCGAGGGCGTGGCCGAGGACCGCTCGGTGCCCCCTACCCTCGAGGAGGTCAGACAGCAGCTCCGGTTGGTCGCCGGCACCGACTTCGGCGTGCACTCACCGCGCTGGCTGTCCCGCTTCGGTGACGGCACCCGGCTGGCCGAGCGCTACCGGGTGGGCCGGGTGCTGCTCGCCGGCGATGCCGCGCACGTCCACCCGCCGACCGGTGGACAGGGACTCAACCTCGGCATCCAGGACGCGTTCAACCTCGGTTGGAAGCTGGCCGCCGAGGTCGACGGCTGGGCGCCGCGGGGACTGCTGGACACCTACGAGACCGAACGGCGCCCCGTGGCCGCCGACGTACTGGACAACACCCGCGCGCAGATGGAGCTGATGTCCCTCGAGCCGGGTGCACGGGCGGTGCGCAGACTGGTGACCGAGCTGATGGCCTTCGAGGAGGTGAACCGGTACCTGACGGAGAAGATCATCGCGATCGGGATCCGCTACGACGTCGGCGAGGGCCATGAGCTGCTCGGCCGGCGACTGCGGGACATGGGGCTGAAGCAGGGGCGCCTCTACGAGCGGATGCGCGCCGGCCGCGGGCTGCTGCTCGACCAGACCGGCCGGCTCTCGGTGGCGGGCTGGGAGGACCGGGTCGACCATGTCGTCGACGCCGCCGAGGAACTGGACGTACCCGCCGTGCTCCTGCGACCGGACGGTCATGTGGTCTGGGCAGGCGACGATCCCGAGGAGCTGTACGGCCGACTGCCGAAGTGGTTCGGTGCACCCGCCACCGCGTGAGCCGATCGGAACGGCCGGGGACGCGGAGTGTCGCCGCACTGTCGGTGGGACTCCGCGTCCACGACACGCTCAGCCGCGTCCTGGACGCACCGAGTCCGGTGCCGGAAGTCCCGTCGGCTTTCGGAGGCCGCCGGAGGCCGGAACATGACACCGCGGCACGCCATGTGACGCATGACACATGGCGACGTGCAATTTTTACCCTGGGCAATGATGGATCGGAGCGGCCTCTACGTACTCCCTGGCATTACAGCCGCTCGCTCCTGGAGACAGCATGCCCATATCCCGCAACATGGCCGGAACCGTCTTCGTGGCCGGTGCGCTGGGCCTGACCCTCACTGCCCTCGCCTACCCCGCCATGCTCGGTGTCCAGACAACGTCCAGCTCCCCGGACCGCGTCATCGCCAACACCCGTTACGGACCGCTCACCGAGGCGGACCGCGACTTCGTGGTCAAGGTGCGTGCCGCGGGACTGTGGGAGTACCCCCTGGGCGAAATCGCGCTCAAGAAGGGCGCGTCGCCGGAGATGAAGGAGGCGGGCAAGCATCTGATCGTCGGGCACGCCGGGCTCGACGCGATGTGCCGCAAGATCGCCCCCGAGCTGGGCATCACGCTCCCGAACCAGGCGAGCCCGCAACAGCAGCAGTTCGTGGCGACCTCGGCGGCGGAGAACGGCAAGCAGTTCGACATCACCGCCGCCAACATCATGCGGGTGACCCACGGTCAGATCTTCCCGGTCATCGCCAAGATCCGCGGGACCACGAAGAACACCCTCGTGCGTCAGCTCGCCGACCTGGCCAACGACACGGTGCTCGACCACATCACCATGATGGAGAAGACCGGCGTGATCAACTTCGATCAGGTCCTCTTCCAGGAGACCACCCCGCCCAAGCTGCCCAAGGACCAGATGACGCCGCCCCCGCCCCAGGCGGGTGAGCCGATGGTCGTCCTCACGCCCCGCCCCGACCTGAACGTGAACACCGCCGCCCCCAGTCCCGCTCCCAGCCCGACGGTCGGCTGAGCCAGGAGCCCCGCGCCAGGCGTCCGAGCGGGATCAGTCGCCTGGCGCGGGCGCCGGGCCCGCCGGCCGGCCGGGCGGATGCGGCTCCGGGTCGTCCGCGCCGGCAACGGGTGGCTCTCCCCCGGCCTCGTTGAAGACGGTCAAGGCCTCGATGAGCGCCGCGCGTTGCCCGGGCGCGAGCTGTTCGACGATCGCGGCGATCTCGGCACGGCGCCTGGCGGTGACGTCCTCGACGGCCTTCCGCCCCTCCGCGGTGAGCCGCAGCAACGTCTCGCGGCGGTTGTCGGGATTGGTCTGCCGGTCGGCCAGACCGGCGGCGATGAGTCGGTCGACCATACGCATCGCCGTCGAGGGTGCCACCTGGAGCAGGTCGGCGAGCGCGACCAGTTTGGTGGCACCCCGCGTGGCCAGCACGACCAGCATGCGGAACTGCGGGAGTGTGACCCGCTCCTCGACCTCGGCCAGGGAGCGGGCCGAGACCGAGACCAGGAGGCGGGACGCGGTCAGGACCGCACGGGTGACCGCGTCGACATCGTCCATGGCCCCCGCTCGGGTCTCGCTCTCCGGCATGGCTCCTTTCTACCGCGCCACACGCACCGCCCCCTCGCACGACGGGAACAGATTTTCCTTCCGCATGACCTGCTCACGACCCACCGAACGGCACCGGCCCATCACTTCAGCAGGCCCTTGTCCCGCAGATAGTTGCGCGCCACGTCCTCGGGCAGCCGCCGCCAGCTGTCCACCTGCCGGTTCATCGACGCCAAGTCCTCCGTGGTGAGTACGGGGTCGAGGGCGCCGAGCGCCTTGGAGACACGTGCCGTGCCAGCGCGGGCACGGTTGACGACCGGGACGACGTAGTCCGCGTTCTGCAGATGCCTGTCGTCGGCGAGCAGCACGAGTCCGAACTCGTCGAGGGTCGCGTCCGTCGTGGTGGTCAGCACCATCTGGTCCCGCCCGCTCTGCACGGCCCGCTTGGCCTGGACCGTCCCCACGCCCTTGGGGTCCACGGCCGTGATGTTGATGCCGTACGTCTTCTTCAGGCCCGGTGCGCAGTACGGTCTCCGGACGCACTCGTCGCCCGCCGCGAGCCGTACCTTCAGTCCTGATCTGCCGAGATCGCCGAGGGTTCTCAGCCGGTGCCGGCGGGCGAATGCGCGTGTCACCGCGAAGGCGTTCCGGGCGACGGCACGCCCGGGATCGAGCACGGTGAGTCCGCGCGGAGCGGCCAGTTCCCGCAGGGACCGCATGGTGGCGGCGAGGTCCGGCGAACCGACGGGCGGGGCGTCGGCGCCATGGGTCCTGGTGTTGAGCCAGTCCGCGAAAGTGGCCGCGTACTCCGGTACGACGTCGATCTGCCCCGACTCCAGTGCGGGCTCGTACAGTTCGCGGTTGGCGACGGTGAGAACGGATGTGCGGTAGCCGGCGTGGTCCAGCAGAGTTGCGTACATGTGGGCGAGCAGGTCGCTCTCGGTGAATCCCGCCGAACCGACGGTCAGATGCCGGCTGTCCCCGGGCGGCGCGGTGACCCGGCCCCGTGTCTCCAGGGAGGGTCCCGTCGCGCAACCCGCGATCAGCAGCGCTCCTACGGCCGCGGCGCACCACCTCACGGCGCGCCCCTGGTCCGGCGCAGAGCCAGCCGCTCGACGGTCTCGAAGACCCCTTCGACGATCAGCGCGAACCCGGCCACCAGTAGGGCCCCGGCGACGACCTGCGGCGTACTGGCCAGGTTGAACCCCGCGGTGATGATGCGCCCGAGCCCGCCACCGCCCGCAAGGGCGGCGATCGTGGCGGTCGCGACGAGCTGCACGGCGGCGATCCGCACCCCGTTGAGGACCAACGGCAGCGACAGGGGCAGTTCGACGCGGAACAGCGTCTGGCGGCCCGTCATCCCCATCCCCCGGGCGGCCCGCACCACATCCCGGTCGACCTCACGCATGCCCACGTAGGCGTTGGTGAGCAGCGGCGGCACGGCGAACAGGACGAGGGCGACGACGGTGGGCCCCTCTCCCCAGGCACCGACCGGTGTGAGCAGCAGGAGCACCAGCACGGCGAACGTGGGGACCGCGCGGCCGACGTTGGAGATGTTGACCGCGAGCACGCCGCCTCTGCCGATATGCCCGAGGACGAACGCGACCGGAAGCGCGATCAGGCAGCTGACGACCAGGCACACGACGGTCAGGACGAGGTGCTGCGCCAACCGGTGCCGGATGCCGTCGTCGCCCGCCCAGTGCGCGGAGTCGGCGAGCCAGTTCCAGGTGTCGTCGAGGGTCTTCATCCCCGTCTCGTCCTGGTCCAGGGGGTGATCAGGCGCTGCACCGCGAGCAGCAGCAGATCGGCAGCGACCGCGATCACCACGCACAGCACGGACGCGGTCAGCACCTGCGCCTTGAAATACGTGTTCATGCCCGCGTAGATCAGGTTCCCGAGCCCGCCGAATCCGACGATCGCCCCGACCGTGACCAGCGAGACGGCCGAGACGGTGGCGATGCGCAACCCCGCCATGGCGGCGGGCAGAGCGAGCGGCAGTTCGACGGTGAGCAGCAGCCGCAGCGGACCGTATCCCATGCCGCGGGCGGCCTGCCGGGTCTCCTCGGGTACGGCACGCAGCCCCGCGAGGATGTTCCTCACCAGCAGGGTGAGCGAGTACAGGACGAGACCGGCGATCACCAGCGCCGCCGAGAGCCCGTAGAACGGAAGGAGCAGCGAGAACATCGCCAGCGACGGGATCGTGTAGAGGACCGTGGTGACGGCGAGAACGGGGGCGGCGGCCCAGCCCCAGCGGCGCGCCAGCACGGCCAGGGGCACGGCGACGGCCAGGGCGATGAGCACGGAGACGCCGGTCAGCTCCACATGCTGCAGCACCGCGTCGAACAGGATGTGTCGGCGACTGCGCACATACTCGCCGCAGATCCACTCGTTGCGCGCGAGGCAGTCCTCCGGAGGCGCGGTCACCCGTCCATTGCACCGGCGCAGCGAGCGGTCACGCTCGTTGTGCTGAGCCGTCCGGGGCCCCTCCCATGGGCCCCGGCCGTACGGGTGCCGCCCCTCGGGGCGGGCGGACGCCGACCGGTCCGGGCGGGTCTAGGCACGCCCGTCGAGCACCCTTGCCACCACCTTCAGGTCGCAGACCAGTCCGGCGTACGCGGATTCCCGGTCGTCGGCCCGCAGGACCGCCGAGGGGTGCACGGTCGCGACGACGCACCGCTCGTCGTCGGAGCCGGGCATCGGTATCACGCTCCCCCGGTCCCTGGTCACCCGGAAGGAGCTGCCCAGCAGCGCCTTGCCCGCGGTCGCGCCCAGCGCCACCACGACCTCGGGACGGACGAGGTCCAGTTCCGCGTGCATCCACGGCCGGCAGGCGGACACCTCCCGCAGGCTGGGTGCCTTGTGGATACGCCGCTTGCCGCGTCCGGCGACGGTGAACTTGAAGTGCTTGACCGCGTTGGTGACGTAGGCGGCGCCCCGGTCGATGCCCGCCTCCTCCAGCGCCCGGTCCAGCAGACGTCCGGCCGGGCCGACGAAGGGTTCACCCTTCCGGTCCTCCTGATCCCCCGGCTGCTCTCCCACCAGCACGATCCGCGCCGCGGCGTCGCCCTTGCCGAACACCGTCCGCGTGGCGTTCTCGTACAGCGGGCATCCCCGGCAGCCTTCGGCAGCGCGCCGGTACGCCTCGAGTCCGCCGTCATGCGGCAGGAACGGGGTCGCGTCGTACGCGCCGGCCCTGTCGTCGTCGGGACGGCTCACGGCAGCCTCACCTCCGTGGCCCGCTGTGCCCGCCCCGGTACCCTTCCCCGGCTCGCACACACCTGGCCGAATGGCGACGATGGAGAGTGAGCCAGACATCGCCGAAGCCTCGCCACCCGGAGGGGACGATGACCACGACACCCCGTCCGGGGAACGAGGAGCCGGACACCACCGCTTCCGAGTCGGAGCGGATCTTCCAGCTGGAGGAGGAGGTCGACCAGCTCAAGGAGGCCGTGGCCTCCCACGCGGTCGTGGACCAGGCGATCGGCATGCTCGTCGCTCTGGGGCATGTCAGCCCCGACCAGGGGTGGGAGGTCCTCAGGGAGGTCTCCCAGCACGCGAACATCAAGCTGCGCAACGTCGCGGAGTTGATACTCATCTGGGGCCGCGACGGAGAACTGCCGGAGCACCTCCGCGTTCTCCTCGAGGAGACACTCGACCGGTACGGACCGACGCAGCTTCCGGAGGAGCCGCCGAGCCACTGACGCCGACCGCCTCGGCGGGAGTCCCCGACGGCGGCAGCTCAGGGATTTCCCCTCGCTGTCCGACGCAGGAGTGTTTCGAATAGCTCCTCGCGGATAGTCCGGAAAGGGTCGGCGCACTGGCCAACCGTTCCCGGGAGGGTTCGGCAGTGAGCCCACCGCAAACGGCCGTCCGGCCGATGAGCGGCCGGGCGGCCGGATGCAGGCCGGACCCGGTGAGGTGGCGGTGCGGGTGGGTTTCGGCATCAGGCTCTGTCGGCGAGCGCTTCTTCACGCACTCGCGCGCAGCACCCGCTGAGCAGACGCGAGACATGCATCTGGGAGATGCCGAGCTGGCTCGCTATCCGGCTCTGGGTCATGCCACGGAAGTAGCGGAGATAGAGGATCGTGCGCTCGCGTTCGGGCAGGGACTGCAGGCACGGCTTCACGGCCTCGCGGTCCACGATGAGGTCGTATCCGGAATCGGACTCTCCCAGGGCGTCGCCCAGCGCGTAGCCGTCGTCACTCCCCGCCACCTCCGCGTCCAGGGACAGGGCGGTGAAGCTGTCCATCGCCTCCAGACCCACCCGGACGTCGTCCTCACCGAGGTGGGCGTGCTCGGCGATCTCGGCGACGGTCGGGCCGTGCCCGGGTGTCTCCTGCGAGATCTCCTTGACCGCGACACGCACCCGATTGCGCAGGTCCTGGACGCGCCGAGGCACATGCAGCACCCACATGTGGTCGCGGAAGTGCCGCTTGATCTCCCCGGTGATCGTGGGGATGGCATAGCTCTCGAATGCGTACCCTCGACCAGGGTCGTAGCGGTCGACCGCCTTGACCAGGCCCAGCGCGGCGACCTGGCACAGGTCCTCGATGGACTCGCCCCGGCCTCGGTAGCGGCGTGCGATGCGCTCGGCCATGGGGAGCCACGACTGGACGATCCCGTCACGCAGTGCGTGCCGCTCGGGGCCGTCGGGCAGACCCCGCAGCCGGGCGAAGGCCTCGGCCGTATCGGGGGCGTCGTCGTGCGGATGCTGCTTGGTCTTGACCGTGATGCGCATGGTGCTTTTCAACTCCCTCAAGGGGCTGACTGGACAGTCACCGTGGGAGGGCGCGCACACGCGGACAGGAAGGACACCCGGGACCCGGTGGGGCCGACTCCCACGAACGTGCCTCCTGTCCGAAGCACTTGATAAGGCCATTCCCGAATTCCATTCCGGCAAACAATTCCACCACCGGATGACTCTCGGCATTCATTCGATTCCGGCACGTGACATCGGGAAGGGAATTCAAGAAAAACGGCCCATGAATTCCTCCAGGAATGGCGGATTCACCGTTCGGAGAGCGGCTCCGCGCCACCTGCGGCATGGGGAACGGCAGGGCGCAGCCAGACAGTGGCGAGGGGAGGGAGGGTGAGGCGTACACCGTGTCCGCGACCGGGTTCGGAAGGAATCGGGTCCGGGTTGTGGATGTCGCTGCCGCCGTACTTGGCCAGGTCGGTGTTGAGCAGTTCGTGCCAGGCGGGGATGTCGTCGGGGACGCCGAGGCGGTAGTCGTGGCGTACGACGGGGGAGAAGTTGGACACGGCCAGTACGGGTGTGTCCTCGTCGTCGTAGCGCAGGAACGCGAACACGTTGTCCTCGGCTGCGTCCCCGACCGTCCACCGGAATCCGGAGGGTTCGGTGTCCCGCTGCCACAGGGCGGGGGTGCGCCGGTAGACGGCGTTCAGGTCGCGTACCAGGTCGCGCACGCCGCGGTGGTCGGCCTGCGCGCCGTAGGCCGGGTCCAGCAGCCACCAGTCGGGGCCGTGGGCCTCGGACCATTCCGCGCCCTGGGCGAACTCCTGGCCCATGAACAGGAGTTGCTTGCCCGGGTGGGCCCACATGAAGCCGAGGTAGGCGCGGTGGTTGGCGCGTTGCTGCCACCAGTCGCCCGGCATCTTCGACACCAGTGAGCGCTTCCCGTGCACGACCTCGTCGTGGGAGATCGGCAGCACATAGTTCTCGCTGTACGCGTACACCATCGAGAACGTCATCTCGTGGTGGTGGTACCTGCGGTGGACCGGCTCGTGACTCATGTACTGCAGCGAGTCGTGCATCCAGCCCATGTTCCACTTCAGGCCGAAGCCCAGACCGCCGAAGCCGCTCGGGCCCCTGTGGTGCGTGGCGCGGGTGACGCCGTCCCAGGCGGTGGACTCCTCGGCGACGGTGACCACGCCGGGGCAGCGTCGGTAGACGGTGGCGTTCATCTCCTGCAGGAAGGCGACCGCGTCCAGGTTCTCCCGGCCGCCGTGCTCGTTCGGGCTCCACCGGCCGGGCTCGCGCGAGTAGTCCAGGTAGAGCATCGAGGCGACCGCGTCCACCCGCAGGCCGTCGATGTGGAACTCCTCGCACCAGTACACGGCGTTGGCGACCAGGAAGTTGCGCACCTCACGCCGGCCGTAGTCGAACTCCAGGGTGCCCCAGTCCGGGTGGGCGGCCCGCAGCGGGTCCTGGTGCTCGTACAGGGCACGCCCGTCGAACTCGGCCAGCGCCCAGTCGTCGCGCGGGAAGTGCGCGGGCACCCAGTCCATCAGCACACCGATACCGGCCCGGTGCAGTGCGTCGACGAGGTACTTGAAGTCGTCGGGGCCGCCCAGCCGGGCGGTGGGCGCGTAGAAGCCGGTGACCTGGTAGCCCCAGGAGCCGCCGAAGGGGTGCTCGGCGACCGGCATCAGCTCGACATGCGTGAAGCCCAGCTCCTTCACATACGCGGGCAACTGCTCCGCGAGCTGACGGTAGGTCAGACCTGGTCGCCAGGACGGCAGATGCACCTCGTACACGGAGAACGGCGCCCGGTGCACCGCGGTGTCCGCGCGATGCGCCAGCCACTCCTCGTCCCCCCACTCGTGGTGCGACGCGTGCACGATCGAGGACGTGTTCGGCGGAATCTCCGTACAGCGGGCCATGGGGTCCGCTCGCACCGTGTGCGTGCCGTCGGGCCGGGTGATGTCGTACTTGTAGAGCGCCCCCTCGCCGACCCCGGGCACGAACAACTCCCACACACCGCTGGAGCCCAGCGAACGCATCGGGAAGGCGGCGCCGTCCCAGTGGCAGAAGTCCCCGCAGACCCTGACCCCGCGCGCGTTCGGCGCCCACACCGTGAATCGTGTGCCGCGGACTCCGGCATGCGTCATCACCCGGGCACCGAGTGCCTTCCAAAGCTGCTCGTGGCGCCCCTCACCGATGAGGTGCAGGTCGAGTTCGCCCAGGGCCGGCAGGAAACGATAGGGGTCGTCCGTCTCCAGCACGGTGCCCTCGTAGGCCACCAGGAGCCGGTACTGCGGAACTTCGGGCAGCGTCAGCAGCCCCGAGAAGAGGCCGTCATCGTCGTCATGCAGTTCCGCCCAGGAATCCGCCGTCACGACGGTGACCGAGAGCGCGTCCGGGCGCAGTACGCGGAAGGCGACCCCGCCCGGCACCGGGTGGGCTCCGAGTACCGAGTGCGGATCATGGTGCGTGCCCGCCAGCAGCCGCTCCCGGTCGCCCGGGGTCGTCGTGGGCGCGGCCATCGGGGTGCCCAACTGCCGGGAGGTGTGCGGTGGTTGTGCAGCGGTCTCGAGCGTCACGAGGTCAGCCTCCTCCGTCCGCGGTGTCGGCCAGTCGCACGACCGCCGCCATCGGGACCGGCAGCCAGTCGGGGCGGTGCCGGGCCTCGTACACGACCTCGTACACCGCACGGTCCGTCTCGTAGGCGCGCAGCAAACCCGGTTCGGCCCGGGGGTCCCACCCCGCCTCGGCGGCGTAGCCCGCGCAGTACGCCTCGCGGCAGCGCAGCGCCCACTCGGGGTCCCACGGCCGTCGGGCGTGAGCAGCGTAGTCGAAGGAGCGGAGCATGCCCGCGACATCGCGCACCGGGGACTGCGAGCGGCGCCGCTCGGGCAGGGGGCGGGCCGGCTCGCCCTCGAAGTCGATGACATGCCACTTCTGTTCCGCGCGCAGTACCTGGCCCAGGTGCAGATCGCCGTGGATGCGCTGGGCGGGCCGTGGCACATCCAGCGCCGCCAGTTCGGTGAACGCGGACCGCAGTCCGGAGGCGTACGGCAGCAGGTCCGGCACGGCGTGGATGGCGTCCCGGAGGCGCTCCACCATCCCGGACGCAAGTCGTCTGCTCTCGGCCGGGCCCTGCGACTTCACGGGGAACGCGGCGGCGAGCGCCAGATGCACCTCGGCCGTGGCCCGCCCCATCTCGAATGCCTCCTCGGTGAACTCACGCGACGAGGCGAGTGCCTCGAGAGCCTGGGTCCATCCGTCGACGCCGCCGCGCAGGAACGGCTGGAGCACACCGAGCGTCGCGTTCCACGGGCTCGTCGTACGGAACCAGGCCACCGGGGCGGGCACCCGGGTGCACTTCTGCCGGGCCAGCGCCCAGGGCACTTCCAGGTCCGGATTGATTCCCGGCCGTACCCGCCGGAAGATCTTCAGGATGTAGGAGTCCCCGTACACCAGTGAGGAGTTGGACTGCTCGGCTTCGAGGAGCCGCGGAGCCAGTCCGGCGGGGATCGACACCCGCCAGTCACGCTCGAAGCGGAGCGTGCCCGTGGTGTCCGACGAGCGCAGCCGCTCCAGGAGCAGGGATGCCGAGCGTGGTTCCTGGAGAGCGTCGTACAGCGGCAGACCCGCGAGGGGACCCTCGGTCGCACGCCCGAGGAGGGCCTGGGAAGGCCGCGGTGACAGCGACTCCCCCGTGTTCAGGAAGAGTTGATAGCAGTCGTGGGCCGGGGCGGCGCCCGGCGCGCGTATCGCGGGCGGCTCGGCGTGATCGGCGCGGATCAGGACGTGCAGGCAGTCCGGATGCAGCTCGGTCACCGACAACAATGCCAGATCCGTGACGGGCCGGCCCTTCCCCGCGAACCAGCGCTGACGCGGCAGCCACTCACGCAGCAGCCCGGAGAGCGAGGGCAGCAGTGCGGCGCCACCGAGGCCGTCCGGGCGGAGCGTTGCGGTCTGGGTCTTCGCCATGGCGTCGCGTCCTTTCCCTGGCGGCCGGCGGATCAGCGCGGTGTCTCAACTGCTCACGAACAGGTTCACCCCGGTGGCCTGTGGGACGTCCTCGAAGGTGTCCGGGACGGGCTCGTTGACGATCATCGTGTGGGTGACCCTCCGGTCTGCGGTGAGGACGGTCGCAGGACGGTCAGCACGTGCGCGGGAGCCTCGCCCGGCGACAGACGCACATAATTGGTCCTGCCCCAGTGGTAGGTGACACCGGTGAGCTCATCACGCACCGGCACCGACTCGTGCCAGTCCAGGCCGAGCCGCGGCATGTCCAACGACACCGTCGCCTCCTGGGTGTGGTGCGGATCGAGGTTCGCCACCACCACAACCGTGTTCGAACCCGAACGCTTGGAGTAGACGATCACCTCGTCGTTGTCCGCGTGATGGAAGTGCAGGTCCCGCAACTGCCGCAGCGCCGGACTGGCCCGGCGGATCGCATTCAGGCGCGTGATCAACGGCGCGATGGTGCGTCCCTCACGTTCGGCCGCCTCCCAGTCCCGGGGCCGCAACTGGTACTTCTCGGAGTCCAGATACTCCTCACTGCCCTCCCGCAGCGGCACGTTCTCACACAGCTCGTAACCCGAGTACACCCCCCACGCCGGCGACAGCGTCGCCGCCAGCACCGCCCGCACCTCGAACGCCGCACGCCCCCCACCCTGCAGATACGCATGCAGGATGTCCGGCGTGTTCACAAAGAAGTTCGGCCGCATGTACGACGCCGAATCCCCCGACAACTCCGACAGATACTCCGTCAGCTCCCCCTTCGTGTTCCGCCACGTGAAATACGTGTACGACTGCTGGAACCCCACCTGCGCCAGCGTCCGCATCATCGCCGGCCGCGTGAACGCCTCCGCCAGGAAGATCACATCCGGATCCCGCCGATTGACCTCCCCCAGCACCCGCTCCCAGAACACCACCGGCTTGGTATGCGGATTGTCCACCCGGAAAATCCGCACCCCATGCCCCATCCAGAACCGAAGGACCCGCAACGTCTCCGCCACCAGCCCCTCCATGTCCCCATCGAAGAACACCGGATAGATGTCCTGATACCTCTTCGGCGGATTCTCCGCATACGCGATCGACCCGTCCGCCCGATGCCGGAACCACTCCGGATGCTTCCCCACCCACGGATGATCCGGCGAACACTGCAACGCGAAATCCAGCGCCACCTCCAACCCCAACGACCGCGCCCGCCCCACGAACCACACAAAATCCTCGACCGACCCCAGATCCGGATGCACCGCATCGTGACCGCCCTCCGGCGACCCGATCGCCCACGGCACCCCCACATCCCCCGCACCCGCCGACACACTGTTGTTCCGCCCCTTGCGAAACGTCGACCCGATCGGATGCACCGGCGGCAGATACACCACGTCGAAACCCATCCCCGCGATTACCGGCAACCGCCGCGCCGCCGAACGAAACGTCCCGTGCGGCCGCTCCACCGTCCCCTCCGACCGCGGAAAGAACTCGTACCAGGAACCGAACAACGCCCGCTCCCGCTCCACCACCACCCCCCGCACATCCGAACACGACACCCCCTCACGCACCGGAAACCGCCCCAACACCCCACCCACCTCAGGCGTCAACGCACCCGCAAGACGGGCGACGGGCGGGCGGGACTCGTCGCGCAGGGCGCGGACGGCATCGCGGACCACCTCCCGCCGCGGTCCCTCCGGAACGCCTTCGGCGGCCCGTTCGTACAACTCCGCGCCTTCCTCCAGGACCAGTTCGGTGTCGATGCGCAACGGCACCTTGATCCGTGCGTGCTGCCGCCAGGTGGTGATCGGATCACCCCACGCCTCGACGACGTAGGTCCAGTTGCCGACCGACGAGGGAGTGACCTCGGCGCCCCAGCGATCGCTGCCGGGTTCGAGTTCGCGCATCGGCGTCCACGGTCCGGGTCGGCCCTCCGGGTCCCTCAAAACGACATTGGCTCCGATCGCACCATGGCCCTCGGCGAAGACCGTGGCGGTGACCTGGAAGGTCTCCCCCTCGACCGCTTTGGCCGGGCGCCGCCCGCCGTCCACGGCGGGGCGGACGTCCACGATCGGAATGCGTCCGAGCACGGGTCCGGCGCCTCCGGTGGCGGGAGGCACACCGCCACGGCGCACGGCCTGCCCTTCCATGGACTTCGCCTCCTCCGCCGTCATCGAGCCCCGGTGGACACCGGCCCTCCGGTCCTCGGGTCGCAGTCGGCCTTCCGGCCTTCGGTCCTCCGCCGCGTACGGCGGCCCCCTACGCGTTCGCCGACGGTGCGGCCCAGACATCTCGTACGGGTCGCGCACGGGGCTCACGGGCGCTCAGATACAGCTCGGCGGCGTCGACGGCCTCGCGCGCGCAGCGCTTGCCCATCAGCACGCACAGCGTGTAGCCCGTGTCCTCGAAGCTGCCACGTACCGACCGGTTGTCGGGGGACGCGAGCATCAGGCGTTCCCACGCCCGGTACCGCTCGAGATGCCTGGCGACCTCGTCTCTGGCTGGCAGCAACATGGCACCGGTCACCTCCCAACCTCTTCGCCCGAGCACGGTTCCGGACGGTTCGCGGGGTCGCGGTCCGGAAAGGTGCGCGAAGGCCGTGCACGGAGTGGGGTTGGTCCGTTACGGCGATCGAGACCTTCACCCATGGTGCACGGTGGGCGACGCAGCGTCCTGTTCGGAATTGAACCACTTTGGGCCGGTGCGCTTCGTGTTGCACGAATGGAGTAGCGCTCGCACTCTGGGACTGACTCAGGAGCGATGAATGCTCACGCTTCGTGTTCGGGGCTCGGCCCGCAGGGACGAGCAGAAGCGCGAGCTTCACCGGTGAGGAGCCAACGACGATGAAGACCGCAGCACCCTACTACTACCACCTCGACGTGGAGATCAGCCCCGAGCGGATCGGGCAGGTCAGGCGCATCCTGGCCGCCCATCTCCGGTACTGGGACCTGGAGATGCTCGTCGAGCCCGTCTGCCGGTGCTCGGACGCGCT
This sequence comes from Streptomyces sp. HUAS TT11, assembly GCF_051553595.1. Taxonomy (NCBI): domain Bacteria; kingdom Bacillati; phylum Actinomycetota; class Actinomycetes; order Kitasatosporales; family Streptomycetaceae; genus Streptomyces; species Streptomyces sp. HUAS TT11. Next base: position 8,294,963 of record NZ_CP196184.1, on the reverse strand, counting down.
GTTGCGCACCATCGACGCGCACGCGGCCGACAAGAACACCACCATCGAGATGTGGTGGAACGGACATCACCTCATCACCGCGGTCCAGGACAGCGAGCGGGACATCCAGCCGCACTACGCGCCGAGCGGCTGCCTGGCGCAGATCGCGGCGCTGAGCAACGGCTGGGGATGCTGCGCGACCGATGCCGGGGGCAAAATCATCTGGTTCTCGCAGCGGGCGCGATCCGGCGATCACGCCCTGCTCGTACCCGTGGCTCCTTCGCCGAGCCTGCGGGAGACACGTCCGCTGCCCCGTGCGCTCCCCCTCACGGCGGACGCCGCCGCGAGGGAGCGGGAGGTGGTGTCGGCCGAGTGGGCCGAGCCGGCCACCGCCCTCGTCTGACGCCGTTCTCGGGTGGGGCCGGCCCCACCCGAGAACGACCGAGTTCGGGAGCCCCACCGCTATGGCGGTGCCCGCGCCGCACGGCGCGGGCACCGCCTTTCGTCCATGCGCAGGACGGGCCGGAACAGCCACCTGACAGTCGCCGCCGTCCGCAGGCGACGGGCAGTCGACGAGCTGCAGTCGCCGTCAGTTATGTCTCAGAAAAGGTCCGTTACCGGTTTCCGTGCGCTTCAGCGGGTGGGCACGCCTACGCGGGGCACGGCGGTCGCGAACAGCGCCGGAAACGGCCCGGCCGGGCGGCCGACCGATGAGGAGGCCTCCCATGCATCAGGCGGCGGCGTACCGGTGCAGCCGGTCCGTACACATTGATGAGCGTAGTTGTCGGTAAGCAGCTCGTGACCTGGTCGAAGCCGGGCGTTCTGCTGTCGGCCAACACCGTCGCGGCTCCGCTGTCATGGGCGACAGGATCGTCATATGCAGCCGATCTTCGTTCTCGTGCACAGTCCGTCCGTGGGCCCCTCGACCTGGCGCCCCGTGGCCGAGCACCTCACGGCGGCGGGACACCGGGTACTGGTGCCGTCCCTGCTGCACATCGGCGCCGGCGCTCCGCCGTTCTGGCCCCGCGTCGTCAGTGCGGTCCGCGACGAACTCCGGCAGGTCCCGGCCGACAGCCCCCTCACGTTGGTGGCACACAGCAATGCGGGCTTGTTCCTCCCGGCGATCCGCTCGGGCCTGGAGCATCCGGTGTCCTCCTCGATCTTCGTCGATGCCGCGCTGCCGGCCCGGATCGGACCGACCGCTGTCGCCTCACCCGAGGTGCTGGAGTTCCTCGACCTGATGGCCGTGGACGGCAGGCTGCCACGCTGGACCGACTGGTGGGACGAGGCCGACGTCGCACCCATGTTCTCCGATCCGACGATGCGACGGACCGTCATCGAGGAGCAGCCCACCCTGCCACTGTCCTACTACCGGCAGCGCGTCCCGGTCCCCGACGGCTGGGACGACCATCCGTGCTCCTACTTGCTGTTCGGACCTCCGTATGACGACCCTGCCGCCGAAGCGCGTGAACGCGGCTGGCGCGTGGCGCACCTGCCCGGCGCACACCTGCATCAGATCGTCGATCCCGCCGGCACAGCCCGGCACCTCGTCGAATTCGCCACCACGACGTGATCCGCCACCGATCCACGCGCTGCCGGCAAGGTGCGTGCGCAGGCCGACGGGCAGGTCCGTGAGGCGCCCTCTTCGGAGTGAATGCGCTGCTCCGTCCCGCCCCGCGACAGCGGGGTTCGTGCGCCGATCACGTTCGTGCCGGGACCGTGTACTTGATCGCTTTCAGGTCGGGAGACCGGGATGGTTGCGTCGCGGACGGAGTTGTCAGGTGCGATCCGGCGGGTCATGCGGTCACTGGCTGTCGGCCGGCGGCATACGGACAACCGCGGTCCCTCCGTCCAGATCCACCGTCGTTCGGTTCGGTGGCGCCCCGTCCTCCTCGTCGTCGCGCATCAGGAGTGCCGATTGGCGCTCCTTCAGCTCGGTCTGCTTGCCCGGCGAAAGGCTCGCGTGCAATTGCTCGAACCCGGTCGCCGAAATCTGGCCTTGCCGTGCTCCGTTCCGCCACGGCAAAAGGCCGGCCCTGCCCAGACGCAGCAGAAACTGATCAACGAAGGCCGGCACGGTCAGCAGGATGACAAGCCCGGGCAAGGTCATGAAGGCGAGGGATGCCATGTCCTCAGTATCCGGGCGAGTCCGGTCCTCGCGCCGCTCCTCGATATTGAGGGTCGGGGCCGTCGGCCGGCACTTAGGATCAGCCCGTGATCGCTGACGTGCAGTGTGTGGTGCTGGACTGTTCCGAACCGACGGAACTCGCCGAGTTCTACCGGGCGCTGCTCGGTGGGGCTGTCAACCAGGAGGATCGGCGATGGGCCCTGGGCGACGGCTGGGCGACCCTGCACACGCCGTCCGGACTCGTCCTCGCCTTTCAGCGGGTAGCCGACTATGTGCCGCCGCGGTGGCCCGACCCGACCCGTCCTCAGCAGTTCCATCTGGATCTCGGTGTCGCGGACCTGGACCGAGCGCAGGAACAAGCGCTGGCCTCGGGGGCGACGGTGCTGGACGGCGGTTCCGGCGGGCGGAGCTGGCGTGTCTGTGCCGATCCGGCAGGGCATCCGTTCTGCCTGGTGCGGCACTGAGGACGGGGAACGGTCCGCGGTCCCGCCACCGAACGATCAGGAGCCGAGCCGGATGGGGTGGGCGGCGGCCTTCACGGTGCCGACGTGGACATACCCGGGTTTGTCATGGCGGACGGCCACGGGCACCGATCTCCCAAGCGCCCCTCGGTCGGATTTCCGCGAGCCGAAGCGTTCGACGTCCTGATCCTTAGGACCAAGTCCCGACCATCCCGTGACCACTCGATGACACCCCGACATCCAGGTCATGTCATGGGCTCAAGTCTGCGTCATACAAGGCGAGTTGGTGTTCCGGCGTCACATGGTGCGCCACACTTCCTTCCATACGCGGCGCCACGGGGCGGGAGCTGGGATGGCCGAGTGGAGACCGGTCCTGGCCGCGGTGGCGGGGGCGCTGCTGCTGGCCGGGTGCACCAGTGGGACGGGCGGGGATTCCCGATCCGAAGCCACGACCGGGGCGGCGCGAAGCGCGAGCGGAGAGGCCGGTCCAGGCCCTTCGTCCTCGGCGTCCGCGGCCGCCGAGGCCCACGCACCCTGCGCCGCTGCGCCGCTGCGCCCCGGCGGCGGCCCCGCTCACCGTCCTGGCCGCCGCCCCCGAACTCCCCCACCACCGGCGCCCCGATCACCGGTGGCGGCAGCTGGATCACGAACAAGCAGAGCGGTTACTGCCTCGGCCGCTCCCCGGCCGGCTGGGAGTTCGACAACGCGCTGACGACACCGGCCCATTGGCACTACGGCCGAGCCGTCACCGGACTCGACATGTGCGGTCGGGCGATGCCCGGTTCCATGGCCGCCCCGGTGCGCACGGTGAGCGACTCCTGCTCCGACGCGACCAAGGACACGCGGGCGGCAGCACCGGCACGTCCGTGCGTGAACCGGCGCCTCGCCGCGCGACCCGCGCTCAACCCCCGGCCGGGAAAGGAACTTTGGCCGACGGGTCGAGAACCGGTCGACCGTGCCGTTGCGCTTGCATCACTCTGTCGCCGGTCCCCTTCGTGAGTCGAGTGCGACAGGTCATCGGACCCGGCCGACTTCTCCGACGTGCGCCGTACGATCGGCCGCTTGCCCACGACTCACGCTTGCCGAGTCGGTCGACTCGAGATCGTGGACCTCTGCTCGTCGCCCCGCGCGCCGCCTCGCCTCAGTGGGGCAGGAGTTGCTGGCCGCCGTCGATGTCGTACGTCGCGCCGGTCAGCGCGTCGTTGCACATGATGTGTACGGCGAGTGCGGCAACATCGGCCGGGCCGACGACCCGTCGGATGGGCAGGGTGGCGCGCAGCTCCTCGCGGCGGGCCTCGAGCCGATCGCCCAGGAGCGCCTCCGACAGCGGAGTGTCGACGAATCCGGCGGCTATGAGGTTCACCCGGATCGGCGCCAGTTCCAGCGCCAGGTCGGCGACAAGGGCGGGCAGCGCAGCGGTGAGGGCGGACACGACCGCCATGCCGACGGCGGGGCGCCGGGCGCCGGTGCCGCCCATGAACACCAGCGTTCCTCCGGCCCTGACCTTGTCACGGCTGCAGAGGGCGACCCCGAGTGTCATGGCGAGGCGCCGGCTGAAGTCGCCGCGGGCGGCGGCGAGGTCCATCTCCGCCAAGGGCATGTACGTGGGGCCGCTGCCGGTGACCATCACATGGTCGATCGGCCCGGGCAGGTCCTGGAAGAACCGCTCCAGGCGGTCGGTGTCGGTGACGTCGAACGCCGCCGTACCGACGGGCTCCAGCTCGCCTGCGGCTCGTTCCAGCTTCTCGGGGTCACGGCCGACCAGGATCACCCGGCCGCCGTCCGCGCGCACCTGACGGGCGGTCTCCAGGCCGATGCCCGCGGAGCCGCCGATCACCACGACGGTCTGGTCGGCCAGTCCGGGTCGGCGCCGGTTTCCGGGAACGCCGGACGCGGCCGTCACGCCGCATCGCCGCCGAACACGGTCGCGTCGCCCTGGTGGTCCCGTCCGCTGCCCGCCATCCGTACCTCCGGGTATCGGTCCCTCGTCCATCGTCGCGCCTCGGGCCGCTGATCGCCCGCCGGCCGGACACGGCTCTCGTCCCGCCGTCCCCGACGGCGACGTCGGTGCAGCCCTTCCCGCCGCCCGGACTGCAGGGTCCAGGGTCGGAAGTCCGGGCACTTCCGCCCGATCGCAGCCGCATCCGCCCCGGCGGTGGAAGGATCGCCCTGTCGAACCGAGGAGGGGTCCCAGGTGCCGTCCGCCGAGCTGAAGCACACCTTCCACATCGCCGCGCCGCCAACGGCAGTCTTCGCGCATCTTGCCGAACCGTCGCACTACATCGGGCTGTCGCCGCTCCTGGTCGCCGTCCGCGATGTGCGCCGCGACGACGGCACCGTGCACTACACGGCCGTGGAACGCTTCCGGTTCCTGGGCCTCCTGCGGCACGACAACGTCATCGGCGTCACACTGGTCGCCGCTCCGGAAGGTCTCCCGGAGTCCGCGGAGATCTCCGGTGAGGTCCGCAGCCCCGGCCGGGTCCGGATGGGCTACCGCTTCGCCATCGACCGCCATGGCCCGGGCAGCGTCGTCACCGACACCCTGAGCCTGCAAACGCCCCCGGGTCTGCTGCGTTTCTCCCTCTCCCAGGCCGGAGCGGTCCAGCAGGCCCGGGCCCGTGTGCTGACGGAACGCCTGGCGCGACCCGTCTGACGGTCTCCCGGCTGGTCGCGTACGGCGGCCCCGCCCACGGGCCGGGCGTGAGACGTTCCGTCACTTGGGACCGCTCGCGGCGCAGGGGCACTCGCAGCACCGGTGCCGTCAACTCGGGCCTTTCGGCCGGGGGGTCGGGCCTGTCAGACTCCGGAGCGTGCCCGACTTCGACATGCTCGTCATTGGATCCGGCCCGGGTGGCCAGAAGGCCGCGATAGCCGCGGCCAAGCTCGGCCGCCGGGTCGCCGTCGTCGACCGCCCCGACATGGTCGGCGGAGTCTCCATCCACACGGGGACCATTCCCTCCAAGACCCTGCGCGAGGCCGTCCTCTACCTCACCGGCCTGACCCAGCGCGATATGTACGGACAGAGTTACCGCCTCAAGGAGGACATCACCGTCGCCGACCTGATCACGCGCACCCGTCATGTGGTGAGCCGCGAGGTCGACGTCATCCGCAACCAGCTCGCCCGCAACCATGTGTCCCTGTTCGCCGGTACCGGCCGGTTCGCGGACCCGCACACCGTCTCCCTCCTCGAACTGAACGGCAACGAGAAGCTGTTGAGTGCCGAGCACATCGTGATCGCCACCGGAACCCGGCCCGCCCGGCCGGCGAGCGTCGAGTTCGACGGTCAGTCGATCATGGACTCCGACAATGTTCTCGACCTGGAACGGGTGCCCCGTTCGATGGTCATCGTCGGGGCCGGGGTGATCGGCATGGAGTACGCCTCCATGTTCGCCGCCCTGGGCAGCAAGGTCACCGTCGTCGAGAAGCGGCCGGGAATGCTCGACTTCTGCGACGTCGAGGTGATCGAGTCGCTGAAGTACCACCTGCGGGACCTGGCGGTCACCTTCCGTTTCGGCGAGACCGTCGCGGCCGTCGAGCGGCACCCCAAGGGCACCCTGACCATCCTGGAAAGCGGCAAGAAGATACCTGCCGACGCCGTGATGTACTCGGCGGGACGGCAGGGGCTCACCGACGAACTCGACCTGGACAAGGCGGGCCTCACCGCCGACGCGCGTGGCCGCATCAAGGTCGACGAGCACTACCGCACCGAAGTGCCGCACATCTACGCCGTCGGCGATGTGATCGGCTTCCCGGCGCTGGCCGCCACCTCCATGGAGCAGGGCCGTATGGCGGCGTACCACGCCTGCGGCGAGCCGGTGCACGGGATGTTCGACCTCCAGCCCATCGGCATCTACACCATCCCGGAGATCAGTTTCATCGGCCGGACCGAGGACCAGCTGACCGAGGACTGCGTGCCCTTCGAGGTCGGCATCTCCCGCTACCGGGAGCTGGCCCGCGGGCAGATCATCGGTGACTCGCACGGCATGCTGAAGCTGCTGGTGTCCCCGGAGGACCGGACCCTGCTCGGGGTCCACTGCTTCGGCACCGGGGCCACCGAGCTGATTCACATCGGCCAGGCCGTGATGGGATGCGGCGGTACGGTCGACTATCTCGTCGACGCGGTCTTCAACTATCCGACACTCGCGGAGTCGTACAAGGTCGCCGCGCTGGACGCGACCAACAAGATCCGGCAGATCGACCGGCTCAAGGACTGAACCGTCGGTCATGACGGTCCTGCGTACCCGGCCGGCACATGCGGTGGCCGGGCACGCAGGATCGCAGGGCGGAGTATCCGACACGCCGGGCGCCCGGCGTCTTCACGCTCCCGAGGGGTGCTCGCGTGGACAGCACCCCCTCCGGTCGTCGAGACTCGGCGGATGGCCAAGTACTTCGACGTTCACCCCGACAACCCCCAGCCCCGCACGATCGGCCAGGTCGCCGACAGCATCCGTGACGGCGCGCTCGTGGTCTATCCGACGGACTCCTGCTTCGCGCTGGGCTGCCGCCTGGGCAGTCGTGACGGCATCGACCGTATCCGGGCCATCCGCCATCTCGACGACCGGCACCACTTCACGCTCGTGTGCCGGGACTTCGCGCAGCTGGGCCAGTTCGTGCACGTCGACAAGGACGTGTTCCGAGTGATCAAGGCGTCGACACCGGGCAGTTACACGTTCATCCTCCCTGCCACGCGCGAGGTGCCGCGCAAGCTGCTCCACCCGAAGAAGAAGACGGTCGGCGTCCGCATCCCCGATCACGTGGTGGCACAGGCGCTGCTGGCCGAACTCGGCGAGCCGCTGCTGTCCAGCACACTGCTCCTGCCGGGCGAGGAGGAGCCGATGACGCAGGGCTGGGAGATCAAGGAGCAGCTCGACCACGTCGTGGACGCGGTCGTCGACTCCGGCGACTGCGGCACCGAGCCGACCACCGTCGTCGACTTCTCCAGCGGTGAACCCGAGATCGTGCGCAAGGGCGCGGGCGACACATCGCGGTTCGAGTGAGGGGCGGGCGGCGCCGGTGCCCCATGGATTCGCGCCGGGCCGCCGCCGAGCGCGGTGACTGCGTCACGGTGTCAGGCCGCCGGGCCCGTCGGCGGCCTGACCGCCCCGGTGCGCCGTTCGGTGGGCACCCGGACGACTGGACCGGCGCCCGTCGGCAGGCGCAGGCTGAGAAGGGGGACGCTCGACGCGGGTCACCCGGTTCGGAGGGCCCGCAGTCAAGGCTCTCGGCGCGCGCCCTCGAGTCTCCCGGCCGCGCCGCACCTCTGCGCACGGAAGTGATCACGATGGAAGCCAAGCAGTGGACCGTGCAGATCTACATCACCGAGGACGGCGACGACACCCATGCGCGTGCCGTGCTCAGCACCCAGGACACGTCGATCGTCACGGGCCGGGGCGCCGCCAGGCGCAATCCGATCGACCGGCCCATCCCGGAGATCGGCGACGAACTCGCCGCCAGCCGCGCGCTGGAGGATCTCGCCATCAGGCTGCACGACGTCGCCTCCGACGACATCGTGGAACTGGCGGGCCACGTCACGCCGTGACCGCGTACCGGGCATCGACCCGGCGCGCGCACGGTGACGCGAAGGGGCGTGCGGGCCCGCGGGGGCCGTGCACAGCCCGTGCCCTTCAGTCCGGGAGCGGCACCCGGCGGGTCTCGCCCGGCTCGACGCGCAGCGGCCGGCCGGGCAGCCCGATGTCGATGGAGGTGCGGTCGGACGGCGGCACCGCGATCTCGAGCCCGCCGCAGTCCACCCGCATCCGCACGCCCCAGTGGCTGCGGTAGCGCACGGAGAAGCCGAACGACGACAGCTCCGGCAGCGGCACGGGGTCGAGCAGAAGTACTCCGCCGCGGGACTCGAGACCGGTGAGTCCGCGCTGGACGAGGTCGAGGGTGCCCGCCATGGCTCCGAGGTGGATGCCCTCCCCCGTGGTTCCGCCCTGCACATCGGCGACGTCGCCGAGCAGCGCCTCCTGGCAGCACGACCATGCGTCGGCGCGCCGGGCCCGGGCGAGGACCCAGCCGTGGACCAGGCCGCTGAGGGTGGATCCGTGACTTGTGCGGGCCAGGTAGTAGTCGACGGTGCGCCGCCAGATGTCCTCGTCGAGCCGGTGGCCCAGCCGGGCGAACAGCTCCTGGAGCTCGGCAGGTCCGAACAGGTAGCCGAGCATCAGCACATCGGCCTGCTTGGACGCCTGGTAGCGGTTGGCGCTGTCGCCCTCCGCCTCCAGGATCCGGTCCAGGCGGCGGATGTCGCCGTACCGCTTGCGGTAGCCGTCCCAGTCGAGTTCCGCGAGATCCCCGTAGCCCTGGAACTGGCTGATGACGTCGTCGTGGAACGGCACATGGAGCGTGCGGGAGAGCTCCTCCCATCGGTCCGGTTCGCCGCTGTCCAGTCGGGCTCGCTCGACGAGTTCCCGCCGGCGGGGTTCGGGGAGCTCGCGCAGTACCTGCAGCGCGCGGGTGAGCACCCATGCGGCGGTGACGTTGGTGTACGTGTTGTCGTCGAGGCCAGGGGCGGGCGCGTCCGGGTAGGCGTCGTGGTACTCGTCGGGTCCGACGACGCCGCGGATGCGGTGCCGGCCGAGGCTCTCGTCGTAGGTCGCCGAGTCGGCCCAGAAGCGGGCGATCTCGAGCAGCATCTCGGCACCCTTGGTGTGCAGGAACTCGGCGTCGCCGCTCACCTCGCAGTACTGCCACACGTTGTACGCCACGGCCGAGCCGACGTGCCGCTGCAGCCGTGTGTGGTCGGGCAGCCAGCGCCCCGAGCGCGGGTTGAGGTGGACCTCCTGGGACTCCTCGCGTCCGTCGCTGCCGCTCTGCCACGGATAGAGCGCCCCACGACGGCCGAGGGCCCGTGCCGCGGCACGGGCCCGGTCCAGACGCCGGTGGCGGTAGCTCAGCAGGGCGCGGGACACCTCGGGAAAGTGCAGGTTGAGGTACGGGAGCACGAACAGCTCGTCCCAGAAGACGTGCCCGCGATACGCCTCACCGTGCAGTCCCCGCGCGGGCACGCCCACGTCCAGTTCCGCGGTGTGCGGCGAGAGCGTCTGCAGGACGTGGAAGAGGTGCAGTCGCAGCACCCGCCCGGCCTCCCCTGGCACGTCCAGGTCGGCACGGCGCCACAGCTGGTTCCAGGCGGTGAGATGGGTGGCGAGCAGTTCGTCGAAACCGGGGGCCGCGGTCACCCGGTCGATCGCGGCGTCCAGCGGGTCGCTGATGGCCGCGTCGCGCGAGGTGTGCAGGGCGACGGTCTTGTCGACGGTGACGGTCCGTCCGGGTGGCAGGTGCAGCCGGACGGACTGCACCGCGCGCGCGGCGGGGTGCCGCGTGGTGACGGGCGCGTCGACGGCCAGGCGGGCCGCCAGACCGATCCGGATGTCGGAGGTGCGGGTGCGGCAGCGCAGCCACGCCGTGTCCGGAGCCGCGGTGCCGGTGTGCACATGGACCAGATGGCAGCCGTCCAGGTCCTGGTAGCGCGGCACGCCCGCATTGGTGACGCCCCCGTCGAGTGCGGCCTCGACCTCCAGCTCGACGGCGGTACCTTCGGCCGTGAACTCGGTGCGCAGGGCGGCGAGATGGGGATCGGCCATGTGCACAACTCGCCACTGGCGTACCGACAACGTGCCCGGCGCGCCGTAGCCGTACCGGGTCCGGCGCTCCAGCAGGCCCGAGGACAGGTGCAGGGTCTGGTCGTGGCCCAGCACGGTTCCGCTGTCCGGCGTCAGCCACTGTTCCCCGGCCGGGCGGAACCGCAGCGGAAGCCAGTTGGGAAGGTTGACCAGGTCCTCGTTCGCGATCCGGCGTCCCACCACTTCCGAGGTGAGCCGGTCGTAGCAGCCGGCCACATAGGTTCCCGGGTAGTGCACATCGTCGGCGACGCATTCGGGCAGTGCCCCGCGCGTGGCGAAGTAGCCGTTGCCCAGTGTGCACAGGGACTCCCGCAGTCGTTCGTGCACAGGGTCATAACCCTCGTACTTCCAGGTCCAGCCGGTCACTGCGGGGTCCTTCCGCGAGCGGTGCTGCGAGGTCGGGTACGACGCCGTCGGCACCAGTCTCGACCGTCACACCCGTCGCGGCACGACCGCGACCGGGCAGTCCGCGTGGTGCAGCAGCGTCTGGGCCACCCTGCCGAGCCGGAGGCCGATGCGGACCGGCCGTCGCCGTGCGCCGATGACGACGAGGTCGGCGGCCGCCGAGCGCTTCAGCAGCACCGTGCGGGCCGGGCCCTCGACCGTGTCCCGGCGCACCGTGACGTCCGGGTGGTCCCGGATAGCGTCCTGGAGCAGGACGTCCAGGAGGGCGGAGGCCCGCTGCTCGTACCGGCGTGCGAAAGCCTCGGTGAGCCGGGGGTGGTCGGTGCTGTCGTATGCCGGGAACCGCCAGGCCCGAACGACGTCCAGGACGCAGCCGCGTGCCTCGGCCTCACGGAAGGCGAAGGACAGGGCCTCGCCCATCGCGGCCGGATCCGCGGCCCCGAGCAGGATCCGCTCGTGCACGCCGGTCAGCCCGGCCTTGTCGCCGCGGACCACGATCACCGGGCAGCGGGCCCGGGCGGCCACGGCCCGGCTCACGGAGCCGAGGAGCAGGCCCTTGAACTCGCTGCGGCCACGGGATCCGGTCACCAGCGCGACGGCGTGGTAGCCCTCGCGCAGAAGGGCGTGGACCGCGCTCTCGGCCTGCACCTCCGAGGAGACCTTCACCCGGGGGTCGCGCCGGCGGGCACGCTCCGTGGCCGAGCCGATGATGTTCTCCGCCATCATCTGCCCGGCAGGCCGCTCCTGGCCGTCGGGCGACGCCGCGCCGTCCCGGGGTTCCGGCAGGGCCGCGTGCACCAGCCGGAGCGGCAGACCGCGCCGGACCGCTTCGTCCACGGCCCAGTCGACGGCCGTCAGGCTGAAGTCCGATCCGTCGACGCCCACGACCAGGGGCAGCTCCATCCTCTCCACCGCCTTTCGCCGGGCCGCCGAGACGGGCACAGGGCTCCTCCCTCTTCACGGTCCCATCCGGCCCCCATGAACAGCAGGGGCGGTTCGGCCCTGGGCGGGGACGTTCGGCCCCGGCGGCCGTCGGGAGGCGGCGGGCACGGCGTCAGGGCCGCCCGCTGCGCCACGGGGGCCGGTCGGCCCTGGCGGTTCCCTGGCACACGTGGTGTCCTGTAGACGACGGGAAGGACCCGGCGACCGGCGCGGAGAAGCGGCTGACGGCCGCGCACCGCGCAATCTGGATCCGGGAGAACCGGATGGGGTCCTTCCCGCCTCGCCCCGGCGCCGCATCTTCGAGCACCCGGGTACGCCCCTTCGGCAGGGACGCCGTTCCCGGCCGCGGCCCGCACCGCCGGCCCTTCCGGTCGCGGTACCGGCGGCCTCGACCGCACACGGCAGTACAACGCTCGGCCGTGCCCCGTGGACGGGTGCCCCGCGCCACCTTCCGAGCCGCCCGGTGGGCCCGTCCGTCCCGCCCCGCCGGGCTGTTCGGCACGCTGTCCGAAGGAGGGGCCGAAAGACCCCCCATCGGGACCGGGCGGCCCGTGTTGCCGTACGCCGTGGGACGCCCACGCTGGAGACAGGAAGTCCACGGCATTCCGGAAGGGCACGATGGCGAGCCGTCCTGCGAGCGCCGTCCCGGACCGGACCGGGCCCGACGGCCCGGAGCCCGTGGCCGCGCAGGACCGCCGTGCGATGCCCCGACGGCGGTCCGCTGCAGGGCCCCGGCGACCGGCTGCGGCGCCTGGAACGAAAGGACACGGAGCGATGACCTCTGCCACCACCATGACCGCGGCCCTCCCGGCCCACTACCGGGAACGGCTGATGCGGATCGCCCGCGAGGTCTCCTTCGAGGAGGGGACGCGGCTGTTCGAGGAGGGGCGGCACGCCGACCGGTTCTGGATCGTCCGAACCGGCACCGTGGCGCTCGACCTGCATGTGCCCGGCCGCCGATCCGCCGTCATCGAGTCGCTGGCCCGCGGTGAACTGGTCGGGTGGTCCTGGCACTTCACCCCCCATGTGTGGCAGATGGGCGCCGAGGCGATGACTCCGGTGCGCGCCTACGAGTTCGACGCGGCGACCGTCCGGACGTTGTGCGACGAGGACGCCGAGTTCGGCCGCGCCATCGCGGTGTGGGTCGGCCGGGTACTCGCCCACCGGCTGCATGCGGCCCGTACCAGGCTGCTCGATCTGTACGCCCCCTACGGCAGCGGAACCCGCTGAGGACCGATGCCGCCCGACCTCACCCGACGTACGGAGGAGGAGACCGTGACCGGCAGCCCGCACCTCGTGGACGATGTGATGACCCATTCCGTCGTCGCCGTCGGCCGTGCCGCCCCGTTCAAGGACATCGTGCGGCTCATGGAGCAGTGGCAGGTCAGTGCCCTGCCCGTGCTGGAGGGCGAGGGCCGCGTGGTGGGTGTCGTCTCCGAGGCGGACCTGCTGCCCAAGGAGGAGTTCCGGGACAGCGATCCGGACCGGTACACGCAGCGGCGCCGCCTGTCCGACCTGGCCAAGGCCGGAGCGATGACCGCCGAGGAGCTGATGAGCGCGCCGGCCGTCACGGTGCGCCCGGGGAGCACGCTGGCCCAGGCGGCCCGCATCATGGCCCGGTTCGGGGTCAAGCGTCTCCCGGTGGTCGACGGCGAGGGCATGCTCGAGGGCGTCGTCAGTCGCGCGGATCTGCTGAAGGTGTTCCTGCGGCCCGACAACGACATCGCCGACGAGGTCCGCCGCGACGTCGTCGACATCCTCTTCCCGGCTCCGGCCGAGCCCGTCCACGTCATGGTCACCGACGGTGTCGTCACCCTGACCGGGAAGATCACGGATGCCACCCTGATCCCGGTGGCCGTCCGCCTGGCACGCGCCGTCGAGGGAGTCGTCGACGTGGACTGCCATCTGTCCGGGGCCGGGGCGGGATGACCTGCGCCGGGACGGGCGCCCGGTCCGTCCCGGCGCCGAGCACCGGCCCGGTCAGCCGATCGTCCTGCGCCACCTGGGGCCGACGGACTCCCACTCCCGGTCCCATTCCTCCATCCTCCGGCGATCCAGCCGTCCGCGCGCGAACAGTCCGCACACCAGCATCCCGCCTGCGGCACAGGCCCCGACGAGCGTGCCCACGAGCCGGGCCTGCACACGGGCCTGATCGTCACCGACCGGCTTGGCTACCAGCTCGCCTCCACGGCTCGTCCACACGGTGACCGCGGTGCCCGCACGCTGCCCCGGCTCGACCCTCGTCAGACCCGTGCGCGTGACCCCGGCGGAGGTCCAGCTCACCTTGGCCCACACACTGCCGTCGCTGTACTCGGGGACCCCCTGCGGTGCCCTGGCCGCGTCCTCGGTGAGGACGGCCTGCACCGGGTGCGCATGGGCGTTGCGGACGGCCACCGCGTGATCCGCCGCTCCGGCCGCCGTCCGACCCGCCACCACTCCGGCCAGCAGGACGAACACCCAGGTCGCGAGCACGATCCACGCTTCCAGGCGGTCGCTGCGACGGCGGAGCGGATTGCGCCGCCACCGCCATGTCCACGCCCTTGCCTTGTCCTTCGCCTTTGCCCTCGCCCTCACCCTCCAACTGCGACGTGTCCTCGCCATGGGTCGTCACCTTCTTCCGCGGCTGCGGACCGTGACGTCTCCCGCCCGGATGCGGGGGACGCCCCTGCGGTGCGCGTCGGTTCACGTGATGCTTCCGGCTCTCCAGGGCCATCGGGCGGTGTCGCCCTCGGGGAGGTCGGGGTCCAGGTCCGGTACGCGAGGCGGTCCCGCGAGCGCGCAGTCCACGTCCACCACGCCCTCGATGCCCAGGATGAGCCGCGACACGACGGGCACGAGCGTGGTGTCCCGGACGCGGCCGGTGAGCCGTACGACGCCGTCGTGCACCTCGACCCGGACCGGCTCCAGCGGAGCGGGGAAGAGATGGGCGACGACCTCGTCCCGGATCTCCTCGGCGATGTCCTCGTCGTCCCGAAGGAACACCTTGAGCAGATCGGAGCGGCTGACGATGCCCAGCAGCGTGCCCTCGTCGCTCACCACGGGCAGCCGCTTGACCTTGGCCCGGGCCATGGTGCGGGCGGCCTGGCCGAGGGTCTCGTTGGCGCGGACGGTGACGGCCGGCGTGGTCATCAGCTCCTCCGCGGTCACGGCGCCGGCCTTCACCAGGTCGGACAGGCGGTCGAGGCGGTCGTAGCGGTCCGGATCGCCGCCGCGGAACTCCTCCTTGCGCAGCAGATCGGCTTCCGAGACGACGCCCACGACCCGGTTCTCCTCCCCCACGACCGGCAGCGCGCTGACGTTCCACTGCCGTATGGCCTTGACGATGTCCTTGAAGGTGGCCGTTCGGCCGAGCGCGACGACCCGCTGGGTCATCACATCGCTCACGAGGTGGGGAGTGCCGTGCATGGTGTCCTCCGGTCTTGCTGGGCGGGGACAGGGTTACGACACCTTCAGGGTGGATCATCGGCCGCTTCTCTGCATGGGCCGAGTGGCCCTGCACCCTGTCCCGACCGGCTCTCGATCGGCGTATCGTGCCCCGAAACACCTGGTCAGCGGGGTCATACGGGTCGTTCGCACGTCTCTGCCGACAAATCTCGCGGGTCCGCGACCGCACCGCCCCGCCACTGCTGTCGCGACGGGCCCGCGGGCCCGTCGCTTCCGTCACTGTCCGCCGTGGCCCGGGCGCCCCGGGATCCGTACCCGCAGGGCCGCCGCGTCCGCTCAGCGGGACGGGTCGAGCCCGCGCAGAGTGCGGCTGCCCACCAGTGCCCGACCCGTCACCAGCTCGGGCTCGATGCGTACGAAGACCTCCTCCGGCGACGTCACCCAGGAGCGCGGTCCCGTCCGGGTCAGTCGCTCGCGTTCCGCGGGATCGGTGACCACCGCGGCCGGCCCGGTCACGACGACACTCCAGCCCGAGTGCGCGACCGCGTCGACCTCGTCGGCCTCGAAGGCGACCACCGACCCGTCGATCGCGCGGACCAGCTCCGAGGCCGCCGATGTGCGCAGCAGCACCGCGCCGTCGCCGTCGAGGCTGAAGTTGAGCGGAAGGACCGCGGGCAGCGCCTGGCGTGTGTGGACGATACGGCCGACCGGGACCATCGCCAGCAGACGCAGGCACTCCTGGCGGTCCAGTTCACGGAAGCCGTCGTTCGGATACATGAGTCAGTCCGTCTTTCGCCTGGGGCGGCGGCGCGATCGTGAGACTTCGTCCTCGGCGCTGCTCGGAGGCATCAGGTCACGGTGATGCGCCGCCCGGTGATGGTGTCGGGGTCGATACGGATCCACAGGTCACGCTCTCCGCCCACCCATGGGGCGCTGTACGCCTGCTCGTCCAGGCGCCGTACCTCTTCGGGATCGGTCACGGTGTCGGCGTGGCCGCGCACCAGGACGCTCCAGCCCTGGCTGAACGCGGCGTCGATCCGGTCGACCTCGAAGGCCACCCGGGCGCCCGCCACCCGTGACGTGGCGTGTTCGGGGGCGGTTCTGAAGACGATGCCTCCTGCGTCGACCCCGTAGTTCACGGGGAGGATCTCCGGACCCGTGGCCGTGTCGATCGCGAGTCGCCCCACACCGTGGGTGGAGAGCAGGTCACGACATTCCTCCGGGGTCAGCTCGGTGAACTGCGGGTGCCGTCCCGCCTGCCCGAGACCGGGCGGCAGATCGACGTCGCCGCCGGTCAGCTCGAGCACCGTGGTCTCGAGCGCGCCGGCCAGGCTGAGCAGGCTGCTCATCCCCGGCGCGGCGGTCGGCTGCGACTCCAGGTACTGGAGGTAGCTGGGTGCCATGCCCGCCCGGTTGGCGGTCTCCTCCAGGGACAGTCCGAGTTCTTCGCGTCGCAGAGCGATCCGGCGTCCGAGGTTCCCCGCGGGATGGCCCGCCACCGCGCCCGACGGTCCCCGTGCGGCCATGGCCCGTCACATCCTCTCTCGGGCCGCCCGGACGGCGACCACCTCGTGCTGCTGACCGCCCAGTACGACCTTGAGGGCACCGGTGTCGGCGCCCCGGCCGAATACGTCGTACGCCTCCTCCATCCGGTCCAGCGGGAAGGTGTGCGTGACCAGGGACGAGGTGGGCAGCCGGCCGGCGGCCGCCATCTTCAGCAGCGTGGCCGTGGAGTAGGTGTCGACCACCCCCATGGTGATCGTCACGTTCTTGATCCACAGATCCTCGAGGTGCAACGTGACGGGCTTGCCGTGCACACCGACGTTGGCCACGCGTCCGCCGGGCCGCACCATGCGGGTGCACAACTCGAAGCTCTCCGGTGCGCCGACCGCTTCGATGGCCACGTCTGCGCCCAGACCGTCGGTGAGGTCGGCGACCAGTTGCTCGGGCGCCTCCCCGGGGTCCGCCACGGCGTCGGCACCCAGGCTCTTGGCCGCTTCCAGCCGGGTGCCGGCGATGTCCACGGCGATCACACGTTCGGGTGCGAACAGCCGGGCCGTGGCGATCGCGGCGAGCCCGACGGGACCGGCCCCCACGACGGCGACGGTGGCGCCCGGCCGTACATGCCCGTTCAGGACACCCACCTCGTAGGCGGTGGGGAAGATGTCCGCGAGCAGTACGGCGTCCTTGCTGTCCACCGTGCCGGGCAGCGCGTGCACCGACAGGTCGGCGTAGGGGACGCGCACGTATTCGGCCTGCGTACCGTCGATCACATGGCCGAGGATCCAGCCTCCGCCGCCGCGGCACTGGCCGTACGTCCTCTCCCAGCAGTAGCCGCACCGGCCGCAGGCGGTGATGCAGGAGACCAGGACGCGGTCCCCGGGCTGCACGGTGTGCACGTCGCGGCCCGTTTCGACGATCTCGCCGACCGCCTCGTGGCCCAGGACCGTGCCGGGGCGCACCTCGGGCACGTCGCCCCTGAGGATGTGCAGGTCCGTGCCGCAGACGGTGGCGGTGTCGACGCGGACAATGGCATCGGTCGACTCCTTGATGTCGGGGTCCGGCACCTCCTCCCAGGCGGAGCGTCCCGGGCTGTGGAAGACGAAGCCCTTCATGTCGATCCTTCCTTCCTCTCCCCGGGTCGCTGTCCCGGGGACTGTCCGGAAGCCGAAACGGCGCGGGCGACCGGCACGGCGCCGGTGTCGCCCAGCAGATCCAGCTTGTTCCGGCCCCTCGGGGATCCGCTTGGGCCGGTCGGCCCTCATCAGGCGCCGGACGGGACCGTTCCGGGCGGGGCGCTCGCCGGCTCGGGCCGCGGGCGTCGGGGCAGTGGCTTCCGGTGGCTGCGGCGATTCCGCGATGTGCGGGATGCCCGTCCGGGCATGCTGCGAACGGGCGGACGCGGACCGGGAGCGATCACGCCGGCCGCCGCTCGCGGACACGTTCGAGCCTTGTGGGGTCACTGAGCGACATACCGCCGCGAAGCCGCGCAGGTTGCATTGAGATGACCGGTCTCACCGCGGGCCACCGGCCACGGCCTCGACCGACCTGCCCGCCGGACCCGCGTCGTGCGGCCCGCGCAGGGTCCGATCGGCGTGCATGTGTGCCGCACGGACACCGGTCCCACCGTCGAGACCAGCGACCGCCGCCCGCAACCTGCCCCGACCGCGCCACCCGGCCGACGACGAGTACGGCCGCGGACCGCTGCTCGTACGTGCCCTCGCCCCCGACTGGGGCGTGCGTCCCACGGACGAGGGCAGAACGACGTGGTTCGGTCTCGAACTCTTGAGGACCCGGAAGTTCCCGCCCGGGGACCCGGTCCGTCCGGGCCGGGGCGTGCGGTCGTCGGAACGAACTCGAACTCCCCGGCGCGCAACGGGAGTCAGGACGCCCAGGTCCAGTCGGCGACCTCCGGCAGGTCCGTTCCGTGTTCGCGGATCCATGCGTGGTGGCGGGCGCGGGCGTCGGCCATCTGCTGCCGTACGCCTGCGGCCCGCACGGCCAGTCCTGGTACGCGGTCGATGACGTCCATGACCAGTCGGTAGCGGTCCAGGTCGTTGCGGACCACCATGTCGAACGGCGTGGTCGTGGTCCCCGACTCCCGGTACCCGCGCACATGCAGGTTGCCGTGTCCGTGCCGGCGGTAGGCGAGCCGGTGGACCAGCCAGGGATAGCCGTGGTACGCGAAGATGACGGGCTTGTCGGTGGTGAAGAGGCCGTTGTACTCGAAGTCCGGCATGCCGTGCGGGTGTTCCTCCTGCGGCAGCAGCCGGGTCATGTCGACCACGTTGACGACGCGCACGGCCAGCTGGGGCAGGTGGCGGCGAAGCAACTGTGCCGCGGCCAGCACCTCCTGGGTCGGTACGTCGCCCGCGCAGGCGAGGACGACGTCCGGCTCGGAGCCGTTCTCGGTGCCCGCCCACTCCCAGATGCCGGCGCCGCGTGCGCAGTGGACACGGGCCTGGTCCATCGAGAGCCAGTCGAAGCACGGCTGCTTGCCCGCCACGATGACATTGACGTAGTCGCGGCTGCGCAGCACGTGGTCGGCCACCGACAGAAGGGTGTTGGCGTCCGGCGGGAGGTAGACGCGGACGACCTGCGGGCTCTTGTTGAGGACGTGGTCGACGAACCCGGGATCCTGGTGGGAGAAGCCGTTGTGGTCCTGGCGCCACACATGGGACGTCAGCAGGTAGTTGAGGGAGGCGACGGGCGCGCGCCAGTTCAGCTCGCGCGCTGTCTTCAGCCACTTGATGTGCTGGTTCACCATCGAGTCGACGATGTGCACGAACGCCTCGTAGCAGGAGAACAGGCCGTGCCGTCCGGTGAGCAGATACCCCTCCAGCCAGCCCTGGCACAGGTGCTCGGAGAGGATCTCCATCACCCGGCCGTGCCGGTCCAGGTGCTCGTCCACCGGGAGCACCTCGGCCTGCCACGCCTTGCCGGTGGCACCGAAGACGGCCTCCAGCCGGTTGGAGGCCGTCTCGTCGGGCCCGACCAGGCGGAAGTCGCGGCGCGCCGTGGTGTCCTTCATGATCTGTTCGAGCAGGCCGCCCAGGACGCGGGTGGGTTCGTGCAGGGTCGCGCCGGGCTTGTCGACGGGCACCGCGAAGTCGTCCAGGGAGGCGATCGGGAGTTCGCGCACGAGCAGCCCGCCGTTGGCGTACGGGGTGGCGCCCAGCCGCCGCGCTCCGTCGGGCACGCAGGCGAGCACCTCGGCACACGGCCGACCGTCGGTGTCGAAGAGTTCCTCGGGCCGGTACGACCGCAGCCAGGCCTCCAACTGCCGCAGATGCTCGGGGTTCTCGCGGACGCCCGCCAGCGGGACCTGGTGCGCCCGCCAGGTGCCTTCGACCGGCACGCCGTCCACCTCGGCCGGCCCGGTCCATCCCTTCGGGGTGCGCAGCACGATCATCGGCCAGCGGGGGCGCTGTGTGACGTCCTCCTCGCGCGCCGTGCGCTGCAGCAGGGCGATGCGGTCGAGCGCCTCGTCGAAGGCCTGCGCCAGAGCACGATGGACCTGGACGGGGTCGTCACCGGCGACGGTGATCGGCTCGTGCCCGTATCCCCGCAGCAGCTCGTCGAGTTCGGGCTCCGGGAGCCGGGAGAGCACGGTCGGGTTCGCGATCTTGTAGCCGTTGAGATGAAGGATCGGCAGGACCGCGCCGTCGTGCACCGGGTCGAGGAACTTGTTGGAGTGCCAGGACGCCGCCAGCGGCCCGGTCTCCGCCTCGCCGTCGCCGATCACGCAGGCGACCAGCAGGTTCGGATGGTCGAAGGCGGCGCCGTAGGCATGCGCGAGGGAGTAGCCGAGTTCCCCGCCCTCGTGGATCGAACCGGGTACCTCCGGTGCGACGTGACTGGGTACTCCGCCCGGGAACGAGAACTGCCGGAACAGCCTCTCCATGCCCTGGGCGTCCCGTGTCACGTCCGGGTAGGTCTCGCTGTAGCTGCCCTCCAGCCAGGAGTTGGCGAGTACCGAGGGCCCGCCGTGTCCTGGCCCCCATACGCACAACGCGTCGAGGCCGCGCGCCTTGATGACCCGGTTGAGGTGGGTGTGGACGAGGTTGAGCCCGGGCGAGGTGCCCCAGTGGCCGAGCAGCCGCGGTTTGATGTGCCCGGGCTCGAGGGGCTCGGTCAGCAACGGGTTGGACATGAGGTAGATCTGTCCCGCGGCGAGGTAGTTGGCGGCCCGCCAGTGGGCGTCCAGCGCGCGCAGTTCCTCGTCGGTCGGTGCGGTGCCGTGGTGCTGTGCGGCCTCGGGCATGGGGGACTCCACGGGTCGTCGACGGTGGTCGTCGGGGCGGTGGTGCGGATGGTTGCGGACACCGCCGGTCACGCTCCTGGGGGAACGACGGCGACCGGGCAGGCGGTGTGGTGCAGATGGGTGGCGGGACGGGTACGGGTGCCCGGGAGCGTGCGGCGGACACCCCGGCCGACCGTCGGGTCCGGCCGGGAGCCGCCGGGCCCCGCGTACGGATCGTGGTCCGCCGAACGGCGGTGCGCATGGACGAGGGGCCGGTGCCGGGAGCGCACGACGCGCAGGCTTGTGGCGCCCACCCGGGCCGCCTCTGCGGCGGACATGCTCGGCGACCGGTCCGCGGCCGTGGAGCCCGGGCCCGGTCGCCGGGAGCGGGCCGCCGCGGCATCGGCAGGGCCCGGGGGGTCCGGCTCGTGCTCGTCGGGCGCCTGCCTCGCGGCGTGTACCGGTGCCACCGGACCGTCGGCGTACGCGAGGGCGGCGTGTGCGAGCCGGCCGGCCGGGAAGCCCTCGACGCCGCTCGTCGCCCGGGTGTCAAGGACCAGTGGTTCGGCCGCCTCGGCCCGATGCATGGGTACCGCGTCCGGGCGGCGGTTCCGGTGCCCGGCGCGAGCTGCACCTCCGCGGTGGCCCCGGTGCCCCGGGGGCGTGGGAGGTGCCTCCACGGCGGCGGCCCGGATCTCGGCCGTTCCGTCGAGGCCGACGACGGGGCGGGGCATGGCGTCCACCTCCTGGTCGTGGTTCCCGGTCCCGGTGTCCGACTCCAGCGTCATGGCACCGGGGGAAGGCGGGGCAGGGGCCGCAGGTCCCGAACCGGGGCCGATCGGCCCATGAAGCGCCACCCCGAGCAAGGAGGGACGTACGACGGTGGTGCTGCCGGCAGCGCCGGCGGACCCGGACGATCGGTGTGTGGCCGGGTCGTACGGGCCGGGGGCCGGCGACCGCACGGTCCGTGCGGATCGGGCGCAGTTCAGGCGTGCGGGACGACGGCGACCGGACAGCGGGCGTGGTGGAGCAGGGCGTGGGTCACGGAACCGAGCTGCGTGCAGAGCCGGGTGTCCCGCGTGCGGCGCCCCACGACCACGAGGGAGGCATGGGCGGACTCCCGCACCAGCTCCGCTGCGGGCCGGCCCGCGGTGACGGTCTCGGACAACGTGACGCCCGGGCACTTCTCCACCCAGGGGTGCAGCATCGCGGCCATCAGGTCCTCCTCGTCGGAGAGCAGCTCCGTGTCGTGCCCCGCGCCGGAGCGTCCTTCGGCGGCGTTGTCCAGCGCCGCACCGAGGGCGTGGACCACACGCAGCGACGCCCCACGGCGCCGGGCGGCGTCGAAGGCGAACGCGATCAGTTCGTCGCAGGGGTGCCGGGTGTCCATCCCGAGGACGACGTCGCGGTACGGGGTCTCGGGTATCTCCTCGGGAGAGACACCGTCCAGGGCCGGCAGATGCTCGTCGGTGCACGCCTCGAGGGCTCTGACGAGCACGACCGGGCCCGGGGACCTGGCGACGACGCGCTGGGACACCGACCCCATCACGAAGCCCGCGGCTCGGCCGAGGCCACGGGAGCCCAGGACGAGCAACTCCGCGCCCTCGGCCTCCCCGAGCAGTACCGTGACCGGGGAGTCGGGCACCAGCAGGGACGCCACCGGCAGTCCCGGATGCGCGGCACGGACACTGCGGACGGCCCGCTCCAGGGTCTGCTCCGCCCGGTCCCGCGGACCGGATTCCACGGCCGCTGACGGCGCAGCAGACGCCGGCCGCTCACCGGCGTGCACGAGGCGGAGCGCGGCACCTCGACGTAGCGCTTCCCGGGCCGCCCAGTGGGCCGCCGCGAGGCTCTCGTCGGTCTCGTCGACTCCCGCGGTGACGTGCCGAACCATGGTCCGCACCTCCTGCGTCCAAGATGTTCCGCTCTTGCCCTCGAGCCTCCTGCGGGTCCGGCCCGTGCCCGGGGCGCGATGTCCCGCGTCTGATCCGGGACACCGGGACCGTGCCCGTCATCCGCGGCGGCGAGGTCCCTCTGCAGTACCGAAAAGCCGGGCCTGGGGCCGGGCGGCCCATGGCCCGCACCCGGATCCGGAGAGACGCTGGAGTCGTCCGGTCCCCGCAGCTGGAGGCCGTCGTGAACGACCCTCCGACAACCAGCATGCTCCGCGGGCCGCCCACCGGGCACCGCGAGCGCCTGATCCGCACGACCCGCGGGGTGCGCTTCCCGCCGGGAACACGACCCCGGGAGCACCCCCGGCTCTCCGGGGCAGCCTGCGGCGACCGCCGTCCCCGACCGGAGGAGACGCCATGTACGGCACCCCCCACATCGTCAGCGATGTGATGACCCAGACGGTCGCCGCGATAGGCCGCCGCGCCCCCTTCAAGGAGATCGTGCAGATGATGCACGACTGGAGGGTCAGCGCCCTGCCCGTCCTGGAGGGCAAGAGCCGCGTCGTCGGCGTGGTGTCGGAGGCCGACCTCCTGCCGAAGGAGGAGTTCCGCGACGACGGCTCCTCGGCGCACCGCCCGCCCGGAGGTTCCCCGTTCACCCGGTTGCACGGGCCCGCGGACCCGCCCAAGGCGGACGCGGTGACGGCCGAGCAGCTCATGACCGCGCCGGCGCTGACCACCCGTGCCGACGCGACGCTCGCGCAGGCCGCGCGGACCATGGCGCGCCACAAGGTGAAACGGCTTCCCGTCGTCGACGAGCTGGGCGACCTCCAGGGCATCGTCAGCCGCGCGGACCTGCTGAAGGTCTTCCTGCGGGACGACGAGGAGATCGCCGAGGAGATCCGGCGCGAGGTGGTGGCGTATCTCTTCCGGCCCCCGGCCTCGTCCGTGCGGGTCGAGGTCGAGGACGGGGTGGTGAAGCTCGGCGGTCGGATCCGGGACACCTCTTTGGTGCCGGTGGCGGCGCGTCTGGCCCGGGCCGTCGAGGGCGTCGTGGACGTCCAGTTCCACCTCGCGGAATCTCGGACCGCTCCGACGTAGGCGGCGCGGCACGGCATCCGGCGCGCCGGCGTCAGCCTGATGCGGTCGCCGCGCGAACGTCGGCCGTCGCGCGCGCCCCGCGGGGCACCGGCCGTGCGACGCGACCGGCATGAGTCGGCGGTCCGGTTCGAGGGGCCGGTGAGGGAGCATGGTGGTACCTGGGGCCGGTCGGCCCTAGTGCTCACCGTGTCCGCCCGACGACGATCGTCGGCACGGGCAGTCCGCGGTCCGCCCTCCACCGGGAAACGTGAGGTACCCATGGCCGAGGCACGCACCTTCAGCGAGCAGCACCCGATCCGGGTCTTCCTGCTGGACGACCACGAGGTCGTACGACGCGGCCTCGCCGATCTGCTGGACACGGAACCCGACATCTGCGTCGTCGGTGACGCCGACACGGTCGAGCACGCGCTCGCCCGCGGCCCGGCGGTGCGGCCGCACGTGGCCGTCCTGGACGTGCGCCTACCGGACGGCGACGGCATCAGCGTGTGCCGCGAGCTGCGCAGCCGGATGCCGGAGCTGGCCTGCCTCATGCTGACCTCGTTCGACGACGAGGACGCACTGCTCGACGCGATCATGGCGGGGGCCTCGGGTTACGTGCTCAAGCAGATCAAGGGGGCCGACCTGGTCTCGGCGGTCCGCACCGTCGCCTCCGGCCAGTCCATGCTCGACCCGGCGACCACCGCCCGGCTGATGCACTCGCTCCGCGCCGACCCGGCCGAGCAGCCTGCCGTGGCGCCCGAGCTGGCGGGCCTGTCGCCCCGCGAGCGGGACATCCTCGCGCTCATCGGGGACGGTCTGACGAACCGGGAGATCGGCAAAAAGCTGTATCTGTCGGAGAAGACCGTCAAGAACCACATCTCGCGGCTGCTCGCCAAACTCGGCGTACAGCGCCGGGTCCAGGCCGCAGTCCTCGCCTCGCAGCTGGAGGGGCCCGTACCCGGGGACCGCTCCCCCCACTGACCCGGGCCGGCCGGGGCCACGGGGTCCTCACCGCTGGCTGCGGCACGTGGGGCACCGCGCGACCGTGCCCCGGGCTCAGCGCACCGGAACCCGCCACACCAGGCGCGTTCCGCCACCGTCGGCACGTTCGCCCACGGTGAGAGTGCCGCCCAGCGCGTTGGCCCGTTCCTCCAGGTTCCGCAGCCCGCTGCGTGCCACGCCCTGCGGTACCCCACAGCCGTCGTCGGCCACCGTCAGGGTCAACTCGCCGCCGGCGAACCGCAGGTGGACGTCCACGCAATGCGCACCGGAGTGCCGTGCCGCGTTGCTCAGGGCCTCGCCGAGGACGGCGAGCGCATGGTCGGCCACGTCGCCGGGGACATCGGTGTCCACCAGTCCCTCGATGCGCAGCGCGGGAGTGAAACCGAGCGTGCCGGCCGACGCCTGCACCGCCTCCGACACACGTCTGCGCAGACCGGCCTTCTCCGGGCCGCCGCCGTGCGCGCGCAGCCCGAAGATCGTCGAACGGATGATCTTGATGGTCTCGTCCAGGTCGTCGACGGTCCGCGACAGCCGCTCGGCGGCTTCCGGGTGGTCCACGAAACGCTGGGTGCTCTGCAGGGTCATCCCGGCCGCGAACAGCCGCTGGATCGCCAGGTCGTGCAGATCGCGGGCGATCCGGTCGCGGTCCTGCAGCAGCGCGATCTGCTCGGCGTCCCGGCGCCGCTCGGCCAGTTCCAGCGCCAGTGCGGCCTGCCCCGCGAAGCCGAGGAGGGGGCCCGCGTCGGTGTCGGTGAACGGCGTTCGCCCCGCGGTGCGCCCCAGCACCAGCACCCCGATGGACTTGCCGCTCGCCACGAGCGGGACGCCGACCACGGACCCGAGCCCGGCCCACAGGACGGAACCCTGGTCGATCCGGGGGTCCTGCTGGATATCGGGGCTGATCACCGGCTCCGCCGTACTGAACGCGGCTTCCACGAAACCGTCCTGCCCCGACATCACGAGGCCCCTGCGCCGCTCCGCCTCGGCGCCGACGGCGAACAGCGGCCGCAGCACCTCCTCCCCGGCGACCCGCTCGGCGATCATCCCCACATCGGCGGAGACGATGCCCCGCGCCTGCTCCACGATCAGTTCCAGCACGTCCGCACTGGGGGCGCCGGACAGCAGCGCGCTGGTGACCTGGGAGCTCGCCCGCAGCAGGCGCTCACGCAGCCGCGTCTCCTCGTAGAGCCGGGCGTTCTCGATGGCGACACCGGCCGCCACCGCCAGGGTGGAGAGCACGGCCTCGTCCTCGGCGTCGAACTCGGCGGCGGCCCGCTTCTCCGTGAGGTAGAGGTTTCCGAAGACCTTGTCGCGCACCCGGATGGGCACACCGAGGAAGGAGTGCATCGGCGGATGATGGTCGGGGAAGCCGTAGGACGCCGGGTGGTCCGAGAGCTCCGCCAGGCGCAGCGGCTCCGGGTGCCGGATCAGCTCACCGAGGATGCCGTGCCCGCTGGGCAGCGCCCCGATCTTCTCCCGTTCCTCGTCGCCGACGCCGATGGTGAGGAATTCGGACAGCATGCGGTCCTCACCGATGACGCCCAGGGCGCCGTACTCGGCGTCGACGAGCACGACCGCCGCCTCGACGATGCTCCTCAGCGCCTGCGGCAGATCGAGTTCCCGCCCGACCGACAGCACGGCCTCCAGGAGGCGGTGCACCCGGTCCTGCGTGCCGCGCGCCGCATCGATGCGGGCCTGCAGCTCGTCCAGCAGCTCGTCCAGCCGCAGCTTGGGCAGATACTGCTCGGCCGGGCCACGTCCTTCCGCGCTCATCGCTCTCCTCCGACCGAATCACTCAGACAAGGTGCGGATCACCGGCAACTTCCAGGCCCTTACGATACTGGCTGACGGGCCGGAGCGAGGGCCATCGCTCACCTTGAGTGACCGGCCGCCGGGCCGCCCCGCCTGCGGGAGCTCTCCCCCGCCGGACCTCCCCCGACGTGCGCATGCGCGTTGCGCGCGGCCCCGTGTCCGCTTTGCCCCTACTGTGCTGTGGAGATGACCGACAGTCAGGACGCGGGAGACGCGGTGGCGGATGCGGGCGACCCGGGGCGGGGACGCAGGAAGGGCGCCGTGGTGCTCGGCAGCCGGCCGCCCCGCTCCGCTCGTCCCGCCCGCCGCACCTCGGCCGCCCCGCGAGTCGTCCCGGCCGAACACACGGTCCCCTGGCTGCGTGTCGCGGCCGCCTACGCATGGCGCCTCGTCCTGGTCGGGGTCGCCGTCTACGGCGTCTTCATCGTGCTGGGGCGCTTCCACCTCGTCGCCGTGTCCCTGTTCCTCGCCCTGGTCGTCACCTCGGTCCTGCATCCCGTCGCCGACCGGCTGAACCGCCGGCTTCCGCGGCCCCTGTGCGTGGCGATCTCCCTGGTCGGCAGCCTGATCCTGGTCCTGGCGCTGCTCGCCCTGGTGGGCGAGGCGGTGGCGGGCGAATGGTCGGGGCTGACCGGGGAGTTCCGCGGCGGCATCCGTCAGATCGAACGCTGGCTCGAACGGCCGCCGTTCCGGGTCAACCGCGACACCCTCTCCGGCCTCCAGGACCAGATCTCCTCCTACCTCGCCACCCACCGCGCCGACCTGCTCAGCAGAGCCGTCAGCGGCCTGGGCAGGGTCGTCGAACTGATCACCGGGGCCGCCCTCGCGCTGTTCTCCTCCGTGTTCTTCATCCACTCGGGCGAACGCCTGTGGTCCTGGGCACGCGACACGTTCCTGCCCGTCGGCGCGCGCCCGACGTGGGACCGGGCGGGACACGCGGCCTGGCGGACGTTCGCCGGGTACACCCGGGGCATCATCATCGTGGCCGCCACCAACGCCGTACTCGTGGGGATCGCCCTGTTCGCGCTCCGGGTGCCGCTCGCGCTGCCCCTCACCCTGCTGGAGTTCTTCGCCGCGTTCGTGCCGCTGGTCGGTTCGCCCATCGCTCTCGGTGTGGCCACCGTCGTAGCGCTCGCCGGACGCGGTCCTCTCACGGCCGCGGCCGTTCTGCTGCTGATCGTGGTCATCGGCCAGATCGAGGGGCATCTGCTGCATCCCCTGGTGATGAGCTGGGCCGTCCGCCTGCACCCGCTCGTCGTCGCGGTGTCCGTCATCGCGGGCGGCATCGTGGCGGGCGTGATCGGCGCCGTCGTGGCCGTCCCGTTCGTCTCGGTCGCCTGGGCGGTGATACAGGCGCTGCGCTCCGCGCCCTCGTAGCGTCCGGCGGCCCGGAGCGCGCGGCCCACGGCGCCGTGCCACGCTGACCTCGGGGTGGTGACGCGTCGGCCGACGGCACGGGAGGCGATGTGGACCCGGAGGAACGAGGCACGCCGGAGGGCGACGGACCACGGCCACTGGGACGCAGGCGCTTCGTCGGTGCGTGCGCCGCCGTCGGGATCGCCTCGGCGACGGCCGCCTCATGCGATCCCGCACCGCCCGCGCGGGGTCACCCGAAGGCGGACGCCTCCCACCTCCCCGAGGTGGAACGGGACCTTCGAGGATCACCCGACTGGCGTATCAGCAGCGAGGGCCCGGCGACGGCCGTGGCCGGCTACGCCGACCGGGTGAGCGTGGTGCCGGGCGAGGAGTGCGGCCTGTACGTCTCGACCACCGCGCCCTCCTTCCGTGTCTCGGCCTTCCGCGTCGGCTGGTACGGCGGCGCCGGGGCCCGTCTCGTCTGGCGCTCGCCCCGCATACCCGGCCGCGTCCAGCCCGAGCCGCGGCTGCTGCCGGGGACCCGCACCGTCCGCGCCGACTGGCCGCGCACGCTGACGTTCAGCACGACCGGCTGGCCCGAGGGCGCGTATCTGCTGCGTCTGGACGCGGACAACGGCCATCAGCGCCATGTCCCGCTGATCGTGCGTTCCACCCGGGGTGCGGGGCGGACGGTGCTCATGCACGCCCCTGCCACCTGGCAGGCCTACAACCGGTGGGGCGGCTACAGCCTCTACGACGGCGCCTCCGGCGGTTACGCCACCCGCTCCCTCGCCGTCACCTTCGACCGGCCCTACGACGCCGACGGCGCGGAGAAGTTCCTCGTGTACGAACGGGCGGTGGTGGTGCTGGCCGAACGGCTCGGCATACCTCTGGCGTACACCACGGGCACCGACGTGCACCGCGACCCGGAGGTGCTGCACGGCGCGGCGGCCGTGATCGGCCTGGGCCACGACGAGTACTGGACCCCGGAGCAGCGCCGGTACGTCACCCGGGCCCGCGACGCCGGCACCAACGTCGCCTTCCTCGGCGCCAACACCTGCTTCCGCCGGGTCCGCATCGAACAGGGCGAGACGCTGCCGGACCGCACCGTGGTCTGCTACAAGTCCTCCGTCCGGGCCGACCCCTGCTACGCGACCCGTCCCGCCCTCGCGACCACCGACTTCCGCCGGGCCCCGGCGGCCGACCCCGAGTCCTCACTCACGGGCGTGCTCTACGAGGGCTACCCGACGGACGCGCCGTACGTGGTTCACGCCGCGGACCACTGGCTGTACGAGGGAACCGGGGTGCGTCCCGGCGACGGCTTCGACCACCTGGTCGGTGTCGAGTACGACCGGGTGACGCCCGGCGCCTCCGTGCCCGAACCGCTGGAGATAACGGCCCACTCGCCCCTGGTGTGCAACGGCGTGCGCAGCCACAGCGACTCCGCCTACTACACGGTCCCGGGCGGTGCCGGCGTCTTCGCCACGGGCACCATGCGCTGGGTGGAGGCGCTCATGGCGGGCACCCCCGACGGCGGTCGCGACCACGGCATGGACGCCCGCACCCGGGCCTTCGTGACCCGCACGACGGAGAACCTTCTGCACGCCTTCGCGGAGGGCCCCGCCGCCCGCCACCGGCCCGCGCCGCGGCCGAACACGAACGAGGTGTACGGGAGGGCGGGCTGAGGAACCGGCTCCGGGAGCCGCGGGACGGTCGCGCGCGGACGGCCGTCTCCCGGCACGCTGACCGACGATCGGCCTCAGGCCCGGTGTGACAGCATGAGGCAGTGATCGAGCAGCCGCCGGGATCCTCCGGTGTCGACCTCCTGGACGTGCGCAGCATCCGATTCGTCGAGACCGCCGCTCCGTGGCTGTCCTCGGAGGAGCGGTCGGCCCTGGACCGCGTCTGGGAGGACGCGGTCCGGGCCAACCCGAACCTCTTCGACGGCCCCGTGGCGGCCTGCGCCGGACTGGAGCGCGAGGATCCGCACGGCCTGGTCATCACCTGGGCGCGGACGACGTACCGGCACTACGCCCTGCGGCGGGTGAAGGGAACCGCCCGCCGTCTGCCGGCCCTCTTCGTGAGCGTGCTCCAGCCGACGGAGGACGGGCGTCTGATGGTGGGAAGGATGTCATCGGCCACGGCCGCACCCGGCCGCTGGCAGTTGCCGGGTGGCTCCCTCGAGCCTCCGGAAGGCGACAGACCGCTCGATCTGGCCGCGCTCCGCGGACACGCGGCACGGGAACTGGTGGAGGAGACCGGGGTCGAGACAGCCGCCGAGGAGCTGACCCTGTGGCGTGTCACCCTCGGCGCCGGCGGCAACGTCGGCGCCCTCTTCACCGCACCCCGCCGGCCTGTGGCGCTGCTGCACGACCGCTTCCGGGCTCTCGTCTCCTCGGAGGAGTCGCTGGGCCGCGAACCGGAACTGGACCGGTTCGCCCTGGTCCGGTCCCCCGCCGGCCTGGCGCGGCTGGCCGGCCCGCACGTGGACTACCTGGAACCGGTCGTCCGTCTGTTCACCGGAGCCGCAGCCCCGCCATGACCTGGCCGCGCCCTTCCTGAGGCCGCGCCCCAGGGCTACCGGAGCTGCTCGTACAGCGACTCCAGGTCCCCGGCCAGTGCCGACTTGAGACCGCGCGTGGCATCGTCGGCCAGCACCTCGTGGACTCCCGCCTCGATGCCGTCCAGCGCGGCCACGGCGACGTCGCGGGGGCTGGACTTGGGGGCGTCGACGTGCGCCGCCATGTCGGTGTCGACATACGCCACGTGCAGGCCGGTGACCGTGATGCCCCGCGGCTTCAGGTGCAGGCGCAGGGAGTTGGTCTGCGACCACAGTGCGGACTTGGAGGCGCTGTAGGGCGTGCCGTCGGCCAGCCAGGACAGGGCCGAGTGGAAGTTGAGGATGTGACCGCCGCCGTTGCCCTCGATGATCGGCACGAAGGCGCGTGTGACCAGCAGCGGACCATAGAAGTTGATCTCCATGTCGCGGCGTACGTCATCGAGCGGCGAGTCGAGGTACGAGGCGTGACTCGAGGCGCCGGCGTTGTTGATCAGGACGGTGACGTCCCCGGCCTGTGCGGCCACGGCCGCCACGGAGGCAGGGTCGGTGACCTCCAGCGCCAACGGCACGGCGTCGGGATGCGTCACCGTACGGGGGTCGCGCGCCGTGGCGTAGACCTTGCCCGCGCCGCGCGCGTACAGCTCCTCGACCAGGGACTTGCCGATGCCCCTGTTGCCGCCGGTGACGAGGACGGTCGCGTCCTTGAGAGCAGTCATTTCTTACCTCCAAGACAGGAAACCGATCGGTTTCACGTCACCGTAAACCGATCGGTTTCCCGCAGGCAAGATGCGGCCCTGCTTTTTAGTTTGATTTTCCAACCCAAGGTCTGCGGCGGCGGCGCACCGGTCCCGCTCACAGCCCCCGCACCCGCCCGCCGACGGTTCAGCGCACGCCCGCGGCGCCGAGGAGGGTGTCCACCGTCGGGCCGACGAGACCGGCCAGGGAGTCGGCACCGATCCCCGCACGGGCGCTCGCCCCGTCGAACACCAGCACCAGCTGGCGGGCCAGCAGCTCGGGATCGGCGGCCCCACCCTGTTCGGCCTCGGCACGGAAGAACTCCGCCAGCTCCTGCTTGATCCGGCTCGCGACGCGGCTGGCAGGATGGTCCGGGTCCTTGAGCTCGACCTGGACCGCCAGATACGGGCAGCCGCGATAGTCCGGCAGGGCGGCCTGCGCCTCCACCCGCTCGAAGACATACCGGATCCGCTCGCCCGGTGAACGCTCGTCGTCGGCGCCGGGCAGGAGCGGCGCCATGACGGCGGGAGCGCCCTCCCGCAGGCTCGCCGCCAGCAACTCGTCCTTGCTCTCGAACAGCTGGTACATCGAGCGCTTGGACACGCCCGCCGCCTTGCACAGGGCCTCGACACCGACGCCGACACCCTGCAGATAGGCGAGCGTGGCCGCCGCTTCCAGCAGTCGCTCCCGGGAGCCCTGCTTCAGGTCCGTGGTCATACGCCGAGGCTAACTCCCTACCGCCCGATCGGAAACCGACCAGTTTACAGCCACGGGTCACCGCCGCCCGGGTACCGCGACAAGGAACACGAGCGGCGACTACCTCCCACCCCCACCGCGTCGAGAGCCGTACTTCTCCGCACCCCGGCGTCGGCCGCAGTCAGACGGCCTGACCGAGCGGGGCCGGCTGGAAGGACTCCCAACGGTCCAGCTCGGCGAGGCGGGAGCGCAGCGACTCCCGGATGCCCTCGACGGCGTCCGCGCCGAGGGCCAGCCGCAGAGGCGGCTCCTCCATCGCCACGACCCCCATGATCGCGTCCGCCACGGTCTCGGCGTTGCCGAACGCCGAGGGGGGCAGCGCGGAGAAGTCCGCGAGGAACTTCCCCACGGTCGGTGCGTACACGTCGTGCGGGGCGACGACATCGACGCGGGTGGCAAACTCGGTGGCGAAGACGCCGGGTTCGACGATGGTCACCTTCGCACCCGTGGGGGCGAGTTCGTGCGCGAGTGCTTCGCCGGCGAGTTCCACGGCGGCCTTGGACGCCGAGTACAGACCTGACGAGGCCCATGCGAACTGGCCGTTGAGCGAGGAGATCTGCACGATCCGGCCGCGGGATGCGCGCAGCGCCGGGAGCGTGGCGCGCAGGACGGCGAGGTTGGCCAGCACGTTGGTCTCGAAGATCGCGCGCGCCCTGTCCGCGTCGATCTGTTCGACCGGGCCGAACAACCCGTAGCCGGCGTTGTTCACCAGGACGTCCAGCCCGTCCGCTGCCCGCACCGCGTCGGCCAGGACCTGTTCCGCGTCGGGCGCGGTGATGTCCAGCGGCAACTCGGTGACGTGCCCCTTGGAGGCACGGTCCGCCAACTCGGCGAGCCGGTCGCGGCGGCGGCCGACGGCGATCACGTGTGCTCCGGCGGCGAGCGCACGCTCGGCGACCAGGCGACCGAAGCCCGAGGTCGCACCGGTGATGAGCCAGGTCGAAGTCATGTGGGGATCTCCCTGTGGAAGGCCGTGCGGTGCGCACGGCGAAGCGGAATGCGGGAGCACGAGGTGTGCGTCCCGCATCCCAGCAAACCGCCGGGGGACTCCCATGTCGGCCAGGGAACCGGCCCGCCCCTTCCTGGGATCCGGAGGGCCACCTTCGCCACCACATGTGCTTCGGCGGGAGGGACCATGGGGACATGGAGCGGAACGAGGGGCTCGGCGAATTCCTGCGCGCTCGGCGCGCGGCGATGGATCCGGAGGAGCTCGGCCTGCACGATGCTGCGCCGCGACGTGTCCCCGGGCTGCGCCGGGAGGAACTCGCCGCGCTGGCGGGCGTCAGCGTGGACTACTACACGCGCCTCGAGCAGGGCCGGCCCATCACCCCCTCGGACTCCGTCCTCGACGCCCTGGCGAACGCCCTGCGACTCGACCCGGCGGAGCGCAGTTATCTGAGCGCGGTGGCGCGCCCTCGTTCCGGTGGGCGCCACCGCGGTCACCGTGCCGTGCAGAAGGTACGCCCCGGGGTCCACGCGCTGCTGGCCCGGCTGGAGGGCACCCCGGCCCTCGTGCTGGGACGTCGTACCGACATCCTGGTGACCAACCGGATGGCCCGTGCCCTGCTCCACGACTTCGACGCGATGCCCGCCCGGAACCGCAACGCGGCACGCTGGATGGTCCTCGACGAGGCGGCGCGATCACTCTTCGCCGACGACTGGGAGCGGGTCGCCTCCGAGTTCGTGGGGACGCTGCGCATGGATGCGGCCCGCCATCCCGACGACACCCGCACCGCCGAGTTGGTGGGCGAGCTGTCCATGAAGAGCGATCGCTTCCGCCGCTGGTGGGCCGCACAGAAGGTGATGCAGTTCAGCCATCACACCAAGCACCTCCACCACCCGGTGGTGGGCCGTCTCACCCTCCGCACCGAAACACTGGCCTTCCCCGGCGACCCGGACCTGACCCTGCTCACGTTCCTCGCCGACCCCGGCTCACCCTCCGACGAGGCCCTGACGGTGCTGTCCGCATGGGACACCGACCACCGCAGCGCGGGTAGCGGCACACCGGCCCGCGCCACACCGCTCGAGTGAGCCGACGGTCCACTCGCCCCGAGCCGGCCCGGCGGGCGATGACCGCGCGGCAACACGTGGAAGCGGCTCTTCTAGCGAGCACCGCACGTGCGGACAACCCCTCCCACGTCGTCCCGTACCCGCCACCGCGGATCCCCCGTCGAGGGCCGCGGCGGTGCCGGTGTGCGGCCGGGCCCCCGGTGAGACGTCCCCCCGAACCGGAGGCACCCGGCCCGGACCGGCCGCTACCAATCGAGCTCGGCCCACACGAACGGCTCGCTTTCGGGTGCCTCCTTGCGCGCCTTCAGGACTCGCTCGGCAGGCACACCGGCGGGCACACGCAGGGGAGGCTCGGGCCGTTCGATCGTGTCGGCCACGACCGCGGCCACCTCCTCGGCGGTGATGACCTCGCCGCGCAGAGCGGCGAGTTGCCGGTACAGCGGGGCGTAGGGGCTGTCCTCCTCGACGAACGTCCCGGCCTGCGCGGCACCGTTCGTGGACACCGCGCCCGGCTGCACGATGCTCACCTTGATGCCGAAGTGGCCCGTCTCGATGGCGAGTGTCTCGGCGATCGCCTCCAGCGCCCACTTGCTGGCGCCGTACGGGCCGATCATCGGCAGCACCAGCCGTCCCTGGATGCTGGAGACGAAAACGAGGCGGCCGGATCCTCGTTCCCGCATCGCCGGCAGTACCCTCTGCACGACGCGCAGCGCACCCAAGGTGTTGAGCTGGTAGAGCCGTTCGACCTCCGCGAGCGGAACGCTCTCCAGCGGTGCGCGCACCGTCGCACCGGCGTTGCTGATCAGCACGTCGATCTCGCCGGCGTCCCTGATGGCCTGGTCGACACTGCCCTGATCGGTGACGTCGAGGCGCAGACGCCGGTCCACGGGGAGGTCGGCCAGGGTTTCCGGCCTGCGAGCGGTGGCGATCACCCGATGGCCACGATGTGCCAGTTCGACGGCGACGGCCCGGCCGATTCCTTTGGACGCGCCGGTGATGAGCACGGACGACATGGGAGTTCTCCTCGTCGATCGATTCGGTGCTTGTGTGCCCGGCTCCGCGACGGACGTCGAAGCCGCATGTCGAGCCCGTCGGATCCCGGGGTGCGGCCGGTGATTCAGCGAGAAACACAGCGAGGCAGGAGCCGTTTGGCGTGTGTGCCGAACGCCTCGGCGTCCGTGTGGATCCCGCGGTCGCCGAGACAGTTCAGTCAGTGAACTGCTCCAGCCTAACACCGCGAGTTCAGTGAGTGAACCGCGAGAGGTAGACTCGGGGCATGACCCTCCCCAGCACCTATCCGGACCGCAACTGCTCGCTGGCGCGGACACTGGAGGTCGTCGGAGAGAGGTGGACACTCCTCATCGTCCGTGACGCGTTCTACGGGGTCCGCCGGTTCGGGGACCTCGCCACCCAGCTCGGGATCCCTCGCGCCGTCCTGACCAACCGGCTGAAGCTCCTCGTCCGGGAGGGCGTACTCACCCGGGACGACGACGGAGCGGGAACCGTCGAGTACCGGCTGACCGACAAGGGCACCGCACTGTGGCCGATCGTGCGCGCCATGATGGCCTGGGGGGACGCCTTCTACTCCCCGGCCGGGGCGAAGCGCGACCTGCGCCACGACCGGGACGAAGGCCTGCTCGACCACGAGGGACGCTGCCAGGAATGCGGAGCGGTCGCGCCGGTCCCGGAGATCCGCATCGAACCGGGACCCGGGTTCCAGGCGGGCAACTCCACGCTCGATCCCGTGTCCGCCATGCTCAGCGGGCCGCGACGGCTTCTCGAACCGATCGCGATCCCGAGTACGCGCCAGGCCGACGAACATGGCGGCGGCACCGATGCCGGTCGCTGAGGGCGGTCGGCACACAGTCCCGTCGGCTGCACGCACGGACGACCGCCGGGGCGCGATCCGTACCTGATCCCACAAGTGAGGACACCGCAGTGCCTTCGCATCCGTTGGACAATTCGATCCACTCGGCGCTGAGCGGGCCGCACGCCCACTTCGCGCAGCGGCGCGGCAACGCACTGCGCTACCCGGTCGACATGTCACCGTTCACGGCGCTGCCGGACCGCCCGGATGAAGCCGACTGGACGGACATGGCCGCACTCACCGGCCCCGGCGCGCGGGTCGTGCTGAGCGGCCCCGCCGTGCAGCCACCGGACGGCTGGGAGGTCACGGCGCGCGTCCCCCTGCTGCAATTCGTCGACCACTCAATCGCCGCGGCACCGGACGAGGAGGCCGTCCGCCTGCGTCGGACGGACGTTCCGGAGATGCTCGCACTGGCCCGACGCACGGAGCCGGGCCCGTTTCTGCCACGAACGATCGAGATGGGCACCTATCTGGGTATCCGGCGCGACGGCCGCCTGGTGGCCATGGCCGGCGAACGGCTGCACGTGCCGGGCTGGACGGAAATCAGCGGGGTCTGCACCGATCCGGAATGGCGAGGACGGGGGCTGGGGACACGTCTTCTCCTGGCTGTCGCGGCCGGCATCCGGGAACGCGGCGAGACACCGTTTCTCCATGTGCTGTCGTCGAATGTGAACGCCGTACGCCTGTACGAGTCCCTCGGGTTCCGGCTTCGCCTCCGCACCGCGAACCTCGTCCTCACCTCGCCCGGAGCCGAGTGAAGTCGGCGACGAGCCGTGAGTGGTGATCCGGCCGCTGCTGCCACGGATCGGGCACCGATCGGGTCGTACCGGTCGCAGGCGCCGACGGTGTCGCGGCCGGAACGGGCCCGGTCCTCCTCCGCCGCCTGCGCGGGGCGGAGGAGGAGACCTTCGGTCGGGCGGCCTCGGCGCGCGGACGGATCACGATCGCGCTGACGTCGCCGTCGGCGGGCCGGCCGGTCGCATACGCGATGGCTGTCCGCCGCGCAGGACGCGGGGCGTTGCCTCCCGCGGCCCTTCGCCGGATGTACGCCATCTGCCGGGATCGCCGCCCCGTGGATCAGCAGATCCTCGGCAGCTGCTCCCCGATCGGCATGTCCACCACGCGCGTACCGCCGAGGCCGGTACGGGCCACCACCATGCCCGGATGGTCCGCCACCGCCTCGCCGATGATCCGGGACTCCCGGCCCAGCGGATGGGCCCGCATGGCCTCCAGGACGGCGTCGGCGTGCTCGCGCGGGACGAATGCCACCAGTTTGCCCTCGTTGGCCACGTACATGGGGTCCAGGCCCAGCACGGCACAGGCACCGGCCACCGCCCGAGGGACCGGGATCTCGCGTTCCGTGACGACCACCCCCGTGCCCGAGGCCGCGGCGATCTCGTTCAGTGCCGCCGCCAGGCCGCCCCGGGTGGGGTCGCGAAGCACGTGCAGGTCCGGGGTGACGGCGAGCATGGCCTGCACCAGTCCGCCGAGAGCCGCGCAGTCGCTCTCGATCTCCACCCCGAACTCCAGACCCTCGCGGACGCTCAGGATGGCCACGCCGTGCACGCCGATCGGCCCGCTGACGATCACCACGTCCCCCGGGACCACCCGCTGCGGGCGCAGGTCCACTCCGTCGGGGATGAGGCCGACACCGGCCGTGTTGATGAAGATCCCGTCGCCGTGGCCCGCCTCCACCACCTTGGTGTCGCCCGTCACCACCTCGACCCCGGCCGTCCGCGCGGCCCCGCCGAGCGCCTCGGCGACCCGGACGACGCGTTCCATCTCGACGCCCTCCTCCAGAATGAACCCGCAGGAGAGGTAGGAGGCGCAGGCACCACTCATGGCGAGGTCGTTGACGGTGCCGTTCACGGCGAGGTCGCCGATGCTGCCGCCGGGGAAGAACAGCGGTCGCACGACGAAGGAGTCGGTGGAGAACGCCAGCCGGACACCGCCGAGCGACAGGGCGGCCGAGTCACCGAGCTGCGCGAGCGTCTCCCCGCCGAAGGCGGGCGCGAAGACGTGCCGGACCAGTTCGGCCGAGAGCGTCCCGCCCCCGCCGTGGCCCATCACGATCCGGGACTGGTCGCGCAGCGGAGCCGGGCAGGTCCAGGCCGCCGGGTCCACGGACGGTGTGTTCAGGTCGATCGTCTCAGACAACGGGTGTCGCCTCCCGGGGCGCTGGGGTGATGTCCAGGCGCCGGTAGAGGTAGTACGCGGCGCAGGCGCCCTCGCTGGAGACCATGGTGGCTCCGAGCGGGGTGCGGGGTGTGCACAGAGTGCCGAACGCCTCGCACTCGTGCGGCTTGATCAGGCCCTGCAGGACCTCACCGCTGCGACACGCGTCCGGTTCACGGGTCTTGATGTCCTCCACCGAGAAGCGGGACTCGGCGTCGAAGTCGCGGTACTCGGCGGACAGGCGCCAACCGCTCGCCGGGATCACGCCGATGCCGCGCCAGGAGCGGTCGGTGACCTCGAAGACGTCCGCCAGCATCGCCTTGGCGGCCGGATTCCCCTCGGGACGCACGGCGCGCGGATAGGCGTTGTCGACGGTGTGTTCGCCGCGCTCCAGCTGGGCCACGGTGCGGCGCACGCCTTCGAGGATGTCCAGGGGCTCGAAACCGGTGACGACGATCGGGACGCGGTACCGCTCCGCCAGCTCCGGGTACTCGTCCACGCCCATCACACTGCACACGTGGCCGGCGGCGAGGAACCCCTGTACCCGGCAGCTGGGAGACCGCATGATCGCCTCGATCGCGGGGGGCACCCGCACATGGGAGACCAGCAGGCTGAAGTTCCGGATGCCGAGCTTGCGCGCCTGGTGGACCGTCATCGCGTTGGGGGGTGCCGTCGTCTCGAAGCCGATACCGAAGAACACCACCTGCCGGTCCGGGTTCTGCTGCGCGATCCTCAACGCGTCGAGCGGCGAGTAGACGACGCGTACGTCACCGCCCTCGCCCCGCACCTGGAACAGGTCCCGTCCGGTGCCCGGTACCCGCAGCATGTCCCCGAACGAGCAGAAGATCACGCCTGGCCTGGAGGCGATCTCCAGCGCCTTGTCGATGACCTCCAGCGGGGTCACGCACACCGGACAGCCCGGACCATGAATCAACTCGACCTGATCGGGAAGCAGTTGGTCGATTCCGTGACGGATGATGGAGTGCGTCTGCCCGCCGCAGACCTCCATCAGCGCCCAGGGTCTGGTCACCGTGGCATGGATCTCGTCGAGCAGCCGTCGGGCCAGTTCCGGGTCCTGGAATTCGTCGATGTACTTCACTTCCGCGCCTCCTCGTGCGACGGCGGAGGCGTTCCCGCAGACTCCGCGGCCATGTCCCAGGGATCGCCGAACTCCTCCTGCAGCATGCCGAGGGTCTCGAACAGTTCGAGCGTCTGCTTCGCCGACTCCTCGTCGAGGCGCTGCAGGGCGAAGCCGACGTGGACGATGGCGTACTCGCCGACCTGGAGGTCGGGCAGGTACTCCAGGCACACCTCCTTGACCACGCCGCCGAAGTCGACGCTGGCCATCCGCGTGCCGTCGCGTTCCTGGATGTCCAGCACTCTGCCGGGTACCGCAAGGCACATGGGCCTCTCCTCGCTGATGGTGGTGGTGCGTAGCCCGGCGCTGCCGGGGCGGTCGGTCAGTCGGGTCCCGTCGCGGCGCGTGCGGCCACCACGAGCTGGCCGAGGGCCAGTCCGCCGTCGCCCGGCGGGACCTGGTGGTGGCGCAGCACGGTGAAGCCGTCCTCGCGCAGGGCCTCGGCGCAGGCCGAGGAGAGCAGGCTGTTGAGGAACACACCGCCGGTCAGCGCGACCGTGTCGACACCGTGCCGCTCGCGGGCCAGGACGCACACGCGGTGGACGAGGCCGGTGACGGCCCGGTGGAAGCGGGCGGCGACCGGAGCGGGGCCCACGCCGGAGCGCAGGTCCGCTGCGATCGCGGCCAGCAGGGGAGCCGGATCGGCGAGCACCGGCCCACCGTCCGTCGCCGGTGGGCGAAGGGCGAACGCGTAGGCCGTACGGTCCCCGTCAGGTGCGCGCAGCGCCGCGGCCTCCAGCTCCACGGCGGCCTGGGCCTCGTACCCGGCCCGATGGCACACGTCCGCCAGGGACGACACCGCGTCGAAGAGGCGGCCCATGCTCGAGGTGGGAACGCAGTTGAGGTCGCGCTCCAGCTGCCGTTCGAGAACAGGCAGTTCGCCCGGCGGACACGCGGCCACGCAGGCCAGCTCGGGCGACCAGTCGATCCGGGCCGTACGCAGATGCGCGAGCGCCATCCGGTAGGGCCGGTGCACCGCGGCGTCGCCGCCGGGCAGCGGCACGTACGCCAGGTGCCCGAACCGGGTGAAGCCGTCGTAGTCGGCAAGCAGGAACTCCCCGCCCCACACCGCCCCGTCGTCGCCGTAGCCCGTGCCGTCGAAGGCGACCCCGATCACCGGGCGGCCGCCGTCGAGACCGTTCTCGGCCATGGCCGCGGCGATGTGTGCGTGGTGGTGCTGGACACGGACGAGAGGCCGGCCCGCCGCGTTGCGGGCGGCCCATCCGGCCGAGCGGTAACCGGGATGCCGGTCCGCCGCCAGCAGCCCGGGCCGCACCGGGGTGATCGACTCCAGTTGTGCCACGGCGCGTTCGAAGGCCCGCTGGGTGGCGAGGTCGTCCATGTCACCGATGTGCGAGGACAGCCAGGCCCGTCGGCCCTCGCCGAGGCAGAAGGCGTTCTTGAGGTCTCCCCCGACGGCGAGGGCAGGGCGCACGGGGACGGGAAGCGTGACCGGCAGGGGCGCATACCCCCGGGCGCGGCGTACGACCAGCGGCTGCCCGTCGCACACGCGCACCACGGAGTCGTCGCACGGCACCTGGATCGGCCGGTCGTGGGTGAGCCAGGCGTCGGCCAGATGCGCCAGTCGGGTCAGTGCCTCGCCGTCGTCGGTGACGATGGGCTCGCCGGACACATTGCCGCTGGTCATGACGAGCAGCCGGGGACCCGCGGGGTCGCCGGGCAGCCCGAACAGCAGTTGGTGCACCGGGGTGTAGGGCAGCATGACACCGAGGTCGGGGCTGCCGGGAGCCACACCTTCGACCGGGTGGGGGGCCTGCGCCGGGAACGGGGGGTCCGTGCGGCGGCGCAGCAGCACGATGGGGCGGGTGCGGCCGGTGAGCAGGTCACGCTCCTCGGGACCGATCCGTACGACGTGCTCGATGTCGTCGGGGCTCCCGGCCATGAGCGCGAAGGGCTTGTCGCCTCGGGCCTTGCGGCGGCGCAGCCGGGCGACCGCCGCGGGGTCGGTGGCGTCGCACGCCAGGTGGTAGCCGCCCAGGCCCTTGACCGCGAGGACCGCGCCGTTCGCCAGGAGCGCGCGTGCCCCGGCGACGGGATCCGTCTCCGTGGACGGCAGCGCTCGCCCGTCGCCCTGCGCCGCGGGGACCAGCAGCCGCAGCCGGGGCCCGCAGGCCGGGCAGGCCACCGGCTGGGCGTGGAAACGGCGGTCGGCCGGATCGGCGTACTCGCGGGAGCATCCGGCGCACATCGGGAAACCGGCCATGGTGGTGTGCGCCCGGTCGTAGGGCAGGCCGGTGACGATCGTGAACCGCGGGCCGCAGTGGGTGCAGTTGACGAAGGGGTGACGGTGGCGACGGTCCGCGGGGTCGGCCAGTTCACGCAGGCACGCGGCGCAGGTCGCGGTGTCCGGCGGGATCAGGGTGCCCCCGGGCCCGTCCGTGCGGGACGCCAGGATGGCGAAGCCGCTGTCCCCGCCGACGGGCATCTCCTCCTGCTCCACGGCGTCCACGCGGGCCAGGGGCGGGGCGTCCACGGCGATGCGCTCGCAGAACCGGGCGACCGCCTCCGACGGGCCCTCGACCTCGGCGACGACGCCCTCGGGTGTGTTGGTCACATGCCCGGACAACCGGAGCGCGGTGGCGAGGGAGTGGACGTACGGCCGGAAGCCGACGCCCTGTACCACGCCGCGCACGGTGACCCGCAGGCGCAGCGGCGCGCGGACGCCGACGGCCGTCGGCGGCACACCGCTCACGAGTGGGGCTGCGTCAGGACGCCGGCACCGTCGGCGTGGTCGTGGGTGTGACTGTGACCGTGCTCGTGGGGCTCACGGGCCATGACGGGGGTGTGCACGGGTGCACCGGCCGCGGCGGCCAGCGCGCGGTCGAGCAGGGACCCGAGCCCCAGGCCGCGACGGGCCGAGGTGAGCACCACCTCCACGCCGGGGTTGACCCGCTCGACGTTCGCCCGGAACTCCGCCTCGTCGAACTCGACGGCCTCGGCGATGTCGGTCTTCGTCACCACCACCAGGTGGGCGAGACCGAAGGCCGTCGGGTACTTGAGCGGTTTGTCCTCGCCCTCGGTCACGGAGGCGAGCACCACCCGCAGGGTCTCCCCCAGGTCGTACGAGGCCGGGCAGACGAGGTTGCCCACGTTCTCCACGAACAGGAGCCGGGTCGCGTCCGGCAGCCAACCCTCCAGATGCCGGGCCAGCATGGCCGCCTCCAGGTGGCACAGCCCGTCGGTGAGCACCTGCTTGACCGGGACGCCCGAACGCGCCAGCCGTGCCGCGTCGTTCTCGGTGGCGAGGTCGGCGCTGAGCGCCGCGACCGGCACGGAGCGTTCCCGCGCCAGACCGAGCTCCCGTTCCAGGAGGGCGGTCTTGCCGCTCCCGGGGCTCGACAGCAGATTGACGACGGTCGTGCCGCGGGCGGCCAGGCCGGCCCGCAGGGTGTCCGCGGCCCGGTCGTTCTTGGCGAGCACGGCCTGTTTCAGGTCCACCACACGGCACATGGTTCAGCGCTCCTCGGAGATCGGTGGGGCGGCGGGAACAGGCGTGCGGCCGTCCTCCCACTGCACGCCGACGATCTGCAGTTCACGGCCCGACAACAGATCGGTGGCTCCGCTGTCGCACAGGGGGCAGCTCAGCAGGGGCGGCATACCGACCGCCCACTCGTGCGCGCACGGGGTGCATCGGGCCCGTCCGGGCACCGTGTCGGTCACCAGCTCGGCGCCCTCCAGCACGGTCCCGGCGCAGGCGAGTTCGAAGCAGAAGGACAGGGCATCGGGTACGACACCCGCCAGTTCGCCGACCTGGAGCCGCACCGAGAGCACCGCCGTGACGTCACCGGCCCGTTCGGCCGCCTCTTCCACCTGGCCGATCACCGCCATCGCGATGGACATCTCGTGCATGGCTCTCCGTCCCGGCGAACCCGGGCTCCCGCCGTGTGGGGCGAGGCGTGCGCGCGCGGCCCGCCGGGCTCCATTAGAGGCGAGGCACCGCGCTCAGCCGGATCGGCACGCCGTCGCCGCCCGGCCGCGTACACCGTTCGCCGCAACCGCGGCGCCCGGCCGTGCGCCGGGTCGTCTCACCGCTCCAAGGTCCCCGACGCGGGCGCGTGGCGCGGTCCACCGCGCTCTTCGGGGCGCAGCAGTTCTTCGATGACGCGGACGGCCTGCGGCACCGCCCCGGACACCGAGGGGCTCAGGCCGATGCGCTCCTCGACGACGTCGGGTTCGCACCCCACCACCAGCGTGCGCCGTGGCGGGCGGGCACCGGTTCCGGCGCAGAGCGTGCCGAGCAGGCCGAGTACGGCGTCGGGCGTCATCCGATGGCCGTCCAGCGGCATCGGCTGCGCGCCGTCCGTCTCCGCGACGTCGTGCTCGATGACGTACACCGTGCCGGGCTCCCCGCCG
This sequence comes from Streptomyces sp. HUAS TT11, assembly GCF_051553595.1. NCBI lineage: Bacteria > Bacillati > Actinomycetota > Actinomycetes > Kitasatosporales > Streptomycetaceae > Streptomyces > Streptomyces sp. HUAS TT11. Next base: position 8,251,536 of record NZ_CP196184.1, on the reverse strand, counting down.
CGCTGGGTGGCGTCCACCAGGATCAGGGTGTCGTAGCCGTCGAGGAGCTGGTAGGCGAGGTGCACCCCCCGCACCCCGATGTCCTGGAGCTCCACGCCCTCGGGCAGGTCCCGCTCCTTCAGTGCGCGCACGGTCTCCACGCCGAAGCCGTCGTCCCCGAGGAAGATGTTGCCGATACCGGCGACGAGGACCGGACCCTCGTGCGGGGAAGCGCTCATGCGTCGTCCTCCAGTGGCGTGACCTCGTCGGGCCGGAAGTAGAGGAAGACCCCCTGGTCCCTGCGGATCTCGGCACCCGGGTCGTCATCGACCGTCACCGCCAGGTGCACCGAGCCGTCGACGTCGTTCAGCACGGCCTCCACCGTGGCGGTGCGGCCCCGCAGGAAGAAGTCCTGGGCGTCGGTGCGCCGCAGGCCCGGGTTCAGCAGCACCCGGCACCCGGCGACCACGTGCCGGCCGTTCACCACGACCCGGTCGGGTGCCGGGCCGGAGCCGGTTCCGTCTCCCGGCTCCCGCCATTCGGGGGGCGCGGAGTCGGCCAGGGCGAGGACCGCGTCGATGTCGGTGGCCTCGAGCGCCGTACGGCGGGTGTGCGGACCCACCACCGGGTGGTCGCCGAGAATGACCGGGGAGGACAGCACCACGTCCGCGCGACCGGGTTGACCGGCGAGCACGGGCCAGGTGTGCAGATTGCGGCAGGCCGCGCTCACGCCTCGCGCCCACTCGGGCGGTTCGGTCATCGACAGGAACGACCCGGCGCTGAGCCCGATCAGCAGGTGGGTGGCGACCAAGGAGTGCCGCAGGGCCGCGTCGCGGTCGGCGTTGCCGTTCTCCTCGGGGGTCCAGGCGCTGGTGTTCTCGACGACCGCGGTCAGCCGCATCAGCCGGTACGGCCCCTCGATGCGGCGTGCCGCGAGCCGCAGTACACCGCCGATCTCCTCGTGCCGGAAGATCCGGTGGCCGACGACGCGGCCGCCCTCGTCCCGGATCGGCTCGCTCTCCTCGCCCGCGGGGCGGACGAAGGGGATCGTGATCCCGTCGCCCTCGGCGAGCCGGTCCACCGCCACGACCGCTTCGACGCGTTCCTCGGTTCCCCCGGCCGGGGCGGCCGGCGACTCTCCGCCCGGTCCGCGCTCGGGCGCGGTCTGCGACCCGCCCTCGGAGCGGGCCCGCCGCGGAACGGGACGCCGGGCGCGCAGGAATCGCAGCTCGACCGCCAGGGTGGCACCCGTTCCGGGCTCCATCAGGCATTCGGTGTGCTGGAAGTCGTGCTCGTCGTCGGCGGCGTTCCAGGCCGGTGGCACCAGTACGCCGAACTGCCGGCGCAGTCCGTTCCTGGCGGCGGAGGCGCGGTACGGGTGCAGCGGCGAGCCCTCGAAGAGGACGGCGTCGGCGACCTGCCGGGCGAGGGCGAAGCGCGCCTCGGTCTCGGGGGCGAACGAACTGACGCTCACGGCGTGGTCCTTCCGGTGGCCGCGCTCCCGAACCGGAACGGCTCCGCTGTCGTCCGGCCGCCCGTCGCGCGGGCGAGGTGCGGGGGTGTACGCGTCGCCTTCTCCTTGCGGACGAAAGCGCGCCTCAGCTCGTGAAAGGGGGCGGCGGGGTTGTGGAAGACCCGGTGCATCTCGGCGAGCTCCCGTTCCCGGAAGGCGGACAGCGGCTCGACGCTCTCCTGCCGCTCCAGTTCCGCCTTCTTCGCCGCGATGCGCGTCCGGGTACCCGGCAGGGACACGAGCCGCGCCGCCAGCCTGCCCACCTCGGCCCGGAAGTCCTGCGGCCGGCAGTGGAACACCCGGTCGACGAGCCCCAGTCCGCAGGCGCCAGCGGCGCTCATCGGCAGGGCCTCGCCCAGGAGCCGTTCGGCCGCGGCGGCACCCACGCGGCGGGGAAGAGTGTAGGTCCAGTACTCCGAGCCGTGCAGGCCCATCAGCCGGTAGTGCGGGTTGAGTACGCAGCCGCTGCGGCACCACACCTCGTCCGCCGCCAGGGCGAGCATCACCCCGCCGGCCGCGGCGTTGCCCGCGAGCGCGGAGACCACCAGCCGGTCCGTGGTCCTCAGAACGGCCTCGACCAGATCGTCGATGGCGTTGATGTTCGCCCACGACTCGGCCGCCGGGTCCTCGGCGGCCTCGATGACACCGAGATGGATCCCGTTGCAGAAGAAGTCGCGTTGCCCGCCGAGCACAAGCACCGAGGTCGGACGCGTACACGCCTCCCGGTACGCGTCCAGCAGGCGCCGGCACTGCGCGGTGCTCATCGCGCCGCCGGGAAAGGAGAACGACAGGAAACCGACGCTGCCCTCCTCCCGATAGCGGATGTCCGTCCAGGTGCGCCATCCCGGCTCCGGCAGCGCGGGGAGGCTGGGCACGGGCGGCAGCAGGGCGCCGAGGGCGTTCACGGCGGGACGTCTGAACGTGGCCGGCTGTCCCGGACGACGCCGGCGGCGCAGCTCGGGGATCCACACGGCCCCGTCCGTGGTCGCGCGGCAGATCGCCCCGGCCCGGGTCGCCAGCAGCTCCCCCGGGGCACCGCGCAGGACGTCCTCGGGGTGGCCGCCGTGCAGGTACCAGTCCTCGCCGAGCAGCGTGTCGAGCACGCCGGGCTGCGAGTCGGCGGCGCGCAGCTTGCGCACCACGGTCTCCGTGGAGTCGGCGTGCCAGTCGATCCGGCGCATGCTCTGATCGAGGTACGGCCGGGTCCGCGCGGTGTCCTGCCGGTCCGGGATGTGGGTACCCGAGGCGAAGCGCTCCACGGCGAGCAGGACGGCGGCGAGGGCCGCGTCGGCGATCTCGTTGCGGTACAGGTCGCTCTTGGGCAGCGGCGGGAGGGGACAGGCGACGGACGCCCATACGTCACCGGCGTCCATCTCCTCCACCGCCTGCAGGACCGTCACGCCCCAGCGCTCCGCTCCCTCCTGGATCGCCCAGTCGAGGGAGGAGGGCCCCCGGTCCCCCACCGGGCCCGGGTGGACCACGAAGCACGGGTACGCCTCCCACACCTCACGCGGGATCGCCGTCCGCAGCATCGGCGCGAGGACGAGCTGCGGTGCGTGCCGTCGTACGGCGTCCGCCAACGACCGGTCAGGGACGGCGAGTTCCACCGCCACGAGGTGGCCCCGGTCACGCAGTTCGGCATGGACGCGCTGGGTGAGGCTGTTGAACGCGCTGGCCACGAGCAGGATGTGCACGACAGACCCCCGGACGGACGTGCGGCGAACGACGGTGCGGGCACGGTGGTCCCGCCGAGTGCGATGGTGTAGCACACCCGCGCGCCTCGTTCGCAGAAAGGCTGCGGGTTCACCCGAAAGCGGGTTTCGAAGCGCCACTCGGGCCTGAGGTCCCGTGCGGGTGAGTATGGGGCCGGTGGCGCACGGGCGAAGGGCCGCGCTCGCCCGGCCCGTGAACCCCGCACGGCTGCGGCACCGTTCGGGGCCGGGGTCACCGGCCGACGGTGCATGTGACGCCCCTCGCCTCCCGAGGCCCGGCAGTGTAGACATGGCACATGGTCCGGCTCCTGCGTCGAACCGGGACTCGGTCGACCCGTCCCGGCGGTCCGCATGCGCACCGCTTCGCCCGAGCGCCCGAGAACGACGCCCGGCACGCGTCGCCGGGGGAACGCCCCGGCCCTCGGCGGCAGCCGCGCCCCCCGTGGCCGGACTCCCGCGCCGGACTGCAGACGGCACTGGGCGGACGCAGCGTCGCCGGTCAGGTCTTCTTCCTGCAAGTGGTCATCGTGCTGTTGCTGGTGGTGTCCGCGGTGCTGGCTCTGGTCCTGCAGGTGCGGCACGACACCACGCAGGAGGCCCGCAACCGTTCCCTCGCCGTCGCCGAGTCCTTCGCCAACGCGCCGGGCACACGGGAGGCCTTGAGCGGCCCGGACCCCACAGCGGTGCTGCAGCCACGGGCCGAGGCCGCCCGCAAGGGGGCGAAGGTCGATTTTGTCGTCGTGATGAACACCGAGGGAATCCGCTACACGCACCCCCGGCCGGACCGTATCGGCAAGAAGTTCGTGGGGGACATCGCGCCCGCGCTGGCGGGTGGCACCGAGATCGAGGAGATCAACGGCACCATCGGCCGGCTGGTGCAGGCCGTGGTACCGGTCAAGGCGCCGGACGGCGACGTCGTGGGCCTGGTGTCGGCCGGGATCACCACCGAACACGTGGGCGGCGTCGCGGACCGGCAGCTGCCACTGGTGCTGGCCGCGGCCGCGGCGGGACTCGCACTCGCCACGGCGGGGACGGCGCTCGTCAGCAGACGTCTGATGCGCCAGACCCACGGTCTGGGACCGCGCGAGATGACCCGGATGTACGAACACCACGACGCGGTACTGCACTCGGTCCGGGAGGGAGTGATCATCGTCGGCGGCGACGGCGATCTGCTGCTGGCCAACGACGAGGCGCAGCGTCTGCTCGATCTGCCGGCGGACGCCGAGCGCCGGCATGTGACCGAACTCGGCCTTCCCTCCGAGACCGCCGAGCTGCTGGCGTCCGGGCGGGTCGCGACGGACGAGGTGCACCTGGTCGGAGACCGGCTGCTGGCCGTGAACCAGCGGCCCACGGACCTGGAGGGCGGGCCGCCCGGCCATGTCGCCACCCTGCGTGACTCGACCGAACTGCGCGCCCTGTCCGGCAAGGCGGAGGAGGCACGGGAGCGCCTGACTCTGCTGTACGACGCCGGTGTGGGCGTGGGGACCAGCCTCGATGTGACGCGCACCGCCGAGGAGCTGGCGGCGCTGGCCGTGCCCCGGTTCGCGGACTTCGCCACCGTGGACCTGTTCGAGGCGGTACTGCACGGCGAGGAACCGGACGCGGCCGGCGGGCTGTGCCGCGCAGCGTTCAGCGGGATCCGCGACGACCCTCCCCTGTATCCGGTGGGTGAGCGGATCCGCTTCGTCGAGACCTCCCCCCAGGCCCAGGCCCTCGCCGGCGGCCCGGCCACCGTCGAGCCGTGCCTGGCCGAGGCCCACGGGTGGCTGGCCCAGGACCTCGAACGCTCCGCGCAGGTCGTGGAGTACGGCATCCACTCGATGATCACGGTGCCGGTGCGGGCCGGAGGGCTCCTGCTGGGCGTGGCCAACTTCTGGCGTTCCGAGAAGCCCGACCCCTTCGACGAGGAGGAGCTGGCGCTCGCCGAGGAGCTGGTGGCCCGGGCCGCGGTCTCGATCGACAACGCCCGCCGGTACACGCGCGAGCACGGTCTCGCGGTGACCCTGCAACGCAGTCTGCTGCCGCGGAAGCTGCCCGAACAGGGCGCCCTGGACATCGCCTACCGCTACCTTCCGGCGCAGGCCGCGGTGGGCGGCGACTGGTTCGACGTGCTGCCGCTGTCCGGCGCCCGGGTGGCGCTGGTCGTCGGTGACGTGGTGGGCCACGGGCTGCACGCCGCGGCCACGATGGGGCGGCTGCGCACGGCGGTGCACAACTTCTCGGCGCTCGATCTGCCGCCCGACGAACTCCTCGGCCTGCTGGACGAACTGGTGGGCAGGATCGACCAGGACGAGACGGCCGAGGGCGGTGCCCCGGTCACGGGTGCGACCTGCCTGTACGCGGTCTACGACCCGGTGGCCCGGCGCTGTGTCGTCGCCCGCGCCGGCCATCCACCGCCCGCGGTGATCCGGCCCGACGGCCGGGTGGAGTTCCCCGAGGTGCCCGCCGGCCCGCCGCTCGGCCTCGGAGGGCTTCCCTTCGAGACGGCCGATCTGGAGCTGGAGGAGGGCAGCCGGATCGTCCTCTACACCGACGGGCTCATCGAGGGCCGCGGACAGGACATCGACGCCGGATTCGAACTGCTCGGCGCCGCCCTGGCCGGATCGGGACCGTCGCCCGAGGACACCTGCCGGGCCGTGCTCGACGCCCGGCTGCCGCACCGTCCGAGCGACGACGTCGCCCTGCTCGTCGCACGCACCCGGGCACTGCCGGCCTCCCACGTCGCCCAGTGGGAGGTGCCGCAGGAGCCCGCGGCCGTCGGCGAGGTACGCGCGGCGGTGACACGGCAGTTGACGGAGTGGGGGCTCGAGGAGCTGTTGTTCACCACGGAGCTCGTGCTCAGCGAGCTGGTGACCAACGCGATCCGTTACGGAAGCGCGCCCGTCCGCGTACGTGTGCTGCGCGACCGCAGTCTCGTCTGCGAGGTCTTCGACGCCAGCAGCACCTCCCCGCATCTGCGGTACGCGGCGATGACCGACGAGGGCGGGCGCGGGCTGTTCCTGGTCGCTCAGCTCGCCGAACGCTGGGGGACCCGCTACACGCCGACGGGCAAGGTCATCTGGGCCGAACAGCCGCTGCCCTGACGCCGGTCGTTTCGAACCGGCGCCGCCACGAGAACCTGTTGCTTGACGGGTACCCAACACTCCAGGGATCTGATAGGAAACCTTCCTATCAGTACAACTCCCCACCCCCCGAACCCACTTGGAGTCCCAGTGGTGCATCCGTCCCCCGACGCGGCAGGCGCCCGCAGCGCCTCCCGTCGCACCGTACTCGCCCTGTTCGGTGCGTCTCTCGCGGCGCTACCGCTGCTCAACGCCGCGAACGCCGCGGCCGCCCCGACCGCCGCCCGCGCGACAGGACTCGACGATCCGGCGAAGAAGGAGATCGCCATGAAGCTGGTCTCGAGCGCGGAGAACTCCTCGCTCGACTGGAAGGCCCAGTACAAGTACATCGAGGACATCGGCGACGGGCGCGGTTACACCGCCGGCATCATCGGATTCTGCTCCGGCACCGGCGACATGCTCGACCTCGTCCAGCTCTACGCCGACCGCAAGCCCGGCAACGTCCTCGCCAAGTACCTGCCCGCACTGCGCAACGTCAACGGCACCGACTCCCACGCCGGACTGGACCCGAACTTCCCCAGGGACTGGCGCACGGCGGCGCAGGACACGGCGTTCCAGCAGGCGCAGAACGACGAACGCGACCGTGTGTACTTCAACCCCGCCGTCCAGCAGGGCAAGGCCGACGGCCTGGGAGTGCTCGGGCAGTTCACGTACTACGACGCCATCGTGATGCACGGCGACGGTGACGACGCCACGAGCTTCCGCAACATCCGCAAGCGTGCGCTGCGTACGGCGAAGCCCCCGGCGCAGGGCGGCGCCGAGGTGGCCTACCTCAACGCCTTCCTCGACGCACGGGTGTGGGCGATGAAGCAGGAGGAGGCCCACAGCGACACCACGCGTGTCGACACCGAGCAGCGTGTCTTCCTGCGCAACGGCAACCTGAACCTGGACCCGCCGCTGGACTGGAAGGTGTACGGGGACAGCTACCACATCGGCTGACGGCCCGGCATCCGCTCACAGCAGTGAGACGCTCATCGGCCGGAACCGGACCACCGAGCGTGCCCCGTCGCCGGCCCACGTCACCTCGACGCCGTCGCCGTCGACCGCCACGGCGGTGACGGCGTCCACGAGAGGCGTGGGTTCGGCTTCGGCGGTCAGGGTGGCCAGGCACACATGCACCGACGTGCCGCCGGTCCGCCCGCCGAGACGAGGAACGTGGGCCCATCGGGTCCAGGCCGTGCCCTGGGGCGCGCGCAGTGATTCGTGGCCGTCGTCCCAGCCGTGGAGCCCGTGCAGCGCCGAGACCGCGGTGTCATCGGGCCCCGTGGCCCAGCCCGTGAGACGCACCCGCGCTCCGTCCGGGGCGCCGACCACGCGGTGGACGCGCAGTTCGTACCGGCCCCGCGCCACCGTGACGCTCTCCACCCGCAGGCCCGGCACCATCGGCGGGCCTGCGACGAAGACGGGCCGGTGCCAGGACGCGGCCCAGCCCCATCCCTCGCCGTGCCCCGCCCCCAGGGGGTGGATGCGGCGCCGGACGCTTGCCCGGCCGTTCACCACCACCGAGAAGTGGTTGTCCGCGACGTTCCCGGGCGCCGTGGGCCCGGTGCGGGTGGAGTACGCGAGCCGCCCGTAGTGCGGATCGTTCCCGTCCGCCGCCTCGCCCTCGTGATGGCGTACGTCGTCACTGCCGTGATTGTGCAACCGTACGGTCCCGTCGGCACGTGTCGCCTGCACCAGGAGTCCCGGTGCGGGCAGGGCGAGGACCCGATCGGCCTCCTCGACCGGCCCCGGCTCCTCCCTGGCCGTCCACAGCGGATGACCGGCAGGCGCCAGGAGGGACACGAACGCCTTCGACGCCCAGTAGGGGGAGGCGGGACCGGAGTAGGCCTGGAGCGTGGCCTCGTGCGGGCCGTGCCAGCCGAGGCTGAGCAGACCGTCCCCGGTGAGCGCTCCTCGGTCCAGGAAGTAGCGCAGGGTGCCGCTCGTCAGCCGCCGGGAGGTGCCCGCGGTCAGCGGGGTGTGTCCGGTGACCGCACCCAGGGCGACGGCTGTCGAGGCGGCGAACCGGTACACGAGCGACCGGCCGAAGTGCAGCGGTGCGCCGTCGGCGCCGAACAGGAGCGAGAACCCTTCGAGGTGCTCGCGCAGCCGGGCGCCGTAGTGGGCGGACCGCTCGCCGTCCCCTGCGAGGTGGGCGTCCAGCATCGGATACAGGTGCAGGGCCCAGCCGTTGTAGTGGTCGAACGCCTGGTGGTCCCCGTCCGTGTACCAGCCGTCGCCGCGGTACCAGCCCTCCAGCAGGTCCACCGCGCGCTGCCGGGCCGCCGCGGTCTCCGCGTCCCCGCGGCCCACCGATTCCAGGAACCCGGCGACGGTGAACGGGAACAGGTACCAGTTGTTCGGTGCGGGCGAGTGGCGCAGCGCACTGCGCAGCCATTGCTCCGCCCGGTCCTGGACGCCGGGATCGAGGTTCTTCCACAGCCAGGGGGCGGTCAGCCGCAGCCCGAGCGCGACCGAAGCCGACTCCACCATCGGCTGGCCCTGCACATCGTGGTCCAGGACCAGGGGCCAGGACTCGGTGTCGTCACGGCCCGGGGTGCGGGTGCCGGCGGCGAGTCCGCGCGCGTACCGCTCCAGCCATCCGTGCGGATCGTCCCCGTCCGCGCCCGCCACGCGGAACGCGGCGGCGAGGAACGTGCGGGCATAACCTTCCAGGCCGTCGGAGCGCACCCCCGAGCGCGACGGCCGTCCGGGCAGGTGGAGCAGGGCGTCACCGGGTGTGCTCCAGCGCCACGCGGAGGCCAGCAGCCCGTCCGCCACGGCCTCCCAGTGCGCGCGGGTGTACCCGGTGTACGGGCTCGACCCGCGGTCCTCCGGCGGCAGTTCGAAGGGGGTGTTCATGCCTGGATCGCCGCCCTCTCGCGTCGTACGGGATGCAGGAATCCGGCACCCGAGGCCCAGCGCGCGGTCTCGGCGAGGGCGAGATCGGCCAGCCGGCGCCACTCGTTGCCCTGGGAACCGGCCAGGTGGGGGGTGATGAGCACGTTGCCGCACTCCCACAACGGGTGGTGCGGAGGCAGTACTTCGGGGTCGGTGACGTCGAGGACGGCCCGGATGCGGCCCGCCGCGGCGGCCTCGGCGAGTGCGCCCTGATCGACGATCGCTCCGCGTGCGGTGTTGATCAGAACGGCGCCGGGGCGCATCGACTCGATCAGTCCGCGGCCGACCAGAGCGCGGGTCTCGGGGAGCAGCGGCGTGTGCACGCTGACCGTGTCGCTGCGCGCGAAGAGCTCGTCCAGCCCGACGCGGGTCACACCGAGTCCGGCCGCCTCGGCTTCGGAGACGTACGGATCGTGGAGGAGCACATCGAGGTCGTGGGGGCGCAGCAGTTCGATGACACGGCGCCCGATGAGTGATGCCGACAGGATGCCCACCGTGCGGCGGAAGTTGCCGACGGTGCGCGGGGTGCCCAGCCAGTCGTCGCTGCTGCGGGACGCACGGTAGTCACGGGCGCGTTCGAGGACGTGTTTGCCGGTGAGCAGGATCATCGCGAGGGTGTACTCGGCGACCGGCACGGCGTTGGCCGCGGCGGCGGAGGACACCTCGATGCCCCGCTCCCAGCAGGCTTCGGTGATGTGGTGCCGCACACTGCCCGCGGTGTGCACGACCGCGCGCAGCCGGGGTGCCGACCTCAGCACGGACTCGTCCAGCGGAGGGCAGCCCCAGCCGGTCACCAGAACGTCGACATCGGCGAGGACCGTGACGGCCGTGGGTGTGGTGAGGTCGTCGAGGACGGGGAGTGCCAGGTCGCAGACGGCGGCGAGGGCGGCCAGCGACTCGCGGTCGAGGACGGCTGCCGCGGCCTCCCGGGACATGGCGAGGGCGGCGCGAGGGCGTGGCGCGGGACCGGGCTGGGAGCGGGTCATGTGGGCGCGGCAACTCCTGACTCGGTGGTGCGGTGCACATGGGACACCTGTGTGTCCGTGCGGACACGGTCTGTGCGGGTCACGGGAATCCTCACGGCCCGGACGGGAAGCGGTCAAGGGACAGCCCAAGGAATGCGGAACGTCCGGGCGTGCTTCGACGGACGTCCGCTCACACGGTGGAGCCCCGGGCGCCGAGGATCCGGACCCGCCGCCCATGCCTGCGCAACGGTCGCCGTCCAGACTGGTGGGGACGGAGGTGCACCGCCGGTGGCCCGACCCGGCGGGTACGCGCCCGGAACGGGAGGGGCCGGGCCTCGGGCGAGGCAGGCGTCCCGGTACGAGCGGCTGGAGATGGCGATGACCCGACCGGACGACCGCCGGCCGATCGTGGTCGGTGTCGATCCCGACCCGGCGAAGCGGGTGGCGCTGGCCTGGGCTGCCGACGAGGCCGCACACCGTCGGGTGCCCCTGCGTCTGGTGCACGCCGACACCGTGCCGACCACGGAGTTCCGCAGATGGGAGCTTCCGCAGTCCTGGCAGGTGCGCGATCGGGCGCTCCAGGAGGCCGGCCGTCATGTGCTGGAGACGGCCGTGGCCTTCGCGGAGCGGCGGCAGCCCCGGATCCGGGTGTCGGGACTGCTGGCGGACGGTAACCCGGTGCCCGTCCTGCGTGAACAGAGTCGCGCGGCCACGGCCGTCGTCCTGGGCTCATGGCATCTGAACCGGATACGGGAGATGTTCGGCTCGGAATCCGTCGCCCTGCCCGTCATCTCCCATGCGCACTGCCCGGTGGTCGTCGTGCCCGAGCCGGAACACCCCACCGAGGAGCCCGGGTACGTGGTCGTCGGTGTGGACGGCAGCGCACCTTCCGCGGCGGCCGTCGACTTCGCCTTCGAGGAGGCCGCGCTGCGGGGCGCGACCGTGCGGGCGCTCCATGTGCGGCATCCCGGCCCGCTTGCGGGGGCCGACGCGGACACGGCGCAGCGGGAGAGCGACCGGCTGCTGTCCGGCACGGTGGCCGGTCCCCGCGCCGCCCACCCGGACGTCGAGGTGCACCACGAGGTGGTCGACGGCCATCCCGTGACCGTGCTGACCGATGCCTCCGCCCACGCGCTGGCCCTGGTGGTGGGCACGCGGGGCCACGGCGGATTCACCGGCATGCTGCTCGGCTCGGTGAGCCAGGGCGTGCTGCGCCAGGCCCGTTGTCCCGTCGTCACCGTGCCGCTGCCGGTCGCCCCGGGCGGCCGGCACCGGTCCTGAGCACGTCGCGGGGACGGGCGGGTGTCCCGTCCCGGTCCGTCCGCCGGGAGCCGAACGCGGGCCTGTGTGCCGGGGACGACCCGAACGACGTCCGCGCCCCGCGCCCCGGACCGGCGGCGTGCGTAGGCTGGACCCATGGTGTCGCGCACCACCGGGCGACATGTCGTCCTGCCCGTGCTCAAGGCGCGGTGGCTCAGTCAGACCTTCGTCCACTGGCCCTACGAACCGCGGTTCGTTCAGGCGCTGCTGCCCCCGGGCCTGACGGTCGACACGTACGACGGCGCGGCGTGGGTGGGATTCACGCCTTTCGTGATGGCGGCCCTGCGCCCGGGCGTTCTGCCGTCCGCTCCGTTGTCCTTCGCGGAGACCAACCTGCGCACCTTTGTGCGCCGTCGCGATGGCCTGGACGGCGTGTGGTTCCTGTCCGTGGAGGTCACCGCGCGGGCGATGATGGCGGCCTGGCTGATCGGGGCGCCGTGTCATCTCGGCGTTCTCCAGGTGCGCCACGAGGACGGTGCTGTGCGCTACGCCGGCGTACGCCGCGGAGGCTTTCCGTCCTACCGCCTGACCGTCCGTCCGGGCGGACCCTTCACCCCGGACGCGAGGGATCTGTGGCTGACCTCCCGATGGCACGCCTTCACCCGTATCGGGCCCGTGCTGTGGCGGACCACCGTGGACCACGAGCCGTGGACGCTGTGCCGCGCCGAGGTGGTGGACCTCCGCCAGACGCTGACGACGGCGGCCGGGCTTCCGCCTCCTTCGGGGCCCGCCGTGGTGCACTTCTCGCCCCAGGTGCACACGGTGCGTTTCGCGCTGCCGCGGCCGGCGCGGAGCGGCTGAACGGCGCCGGGCCGGGACCGCCGCCGCCGGTCCTCCCGCCCCGGGCTACGGCGCGGCCGGGTCCAGCAGCCGGGGGCCGTTGTGGTGGACGTCGTTGACGGCGGTGGACACGGGGCGCACGTCGAGGCGGCCGTCCGCCGGAGGGGTCAGCAGGACACGCAGCCGGTCCGGGTCCCGGTGCTCCGGCGCAAGCCAGGCGTCGTGCCGGTCGGGTGCCACCGCGAGCGGCATCCGCGGATGGATGCGGCCGGCCGCATCGGTGGCCTCCGTGGTGATGATCGTGCAGGTCGTCCACCAGGCCGCGGGGTCGTCGTCCGCGGCCACCGAGGGGTCGCGCCAGAACTCGTAGAGCCCCGCGAGGGCCATCACCTCACCGTCCTCCTGGCTGATGAAGTAGGGCTGCTTGCGGGCCTTCGACCGGTCGCTCGCCCGGATCTGCTGCCACTCGTAGAAACCGTCGGCGGGCAGCAGACAGCGCCGCTTGACGAACGCGCTGCGGAAGGCCGGCTTCTCGGCGACCGTCTCCACCCGCGCGTTGATCAACCTGGCGCCGGACTTCGCGTCCTTCGCCCAGGACGGCACCAGCCCCCACCGCAACGGGCGCAGGTACCGCCGGACGGTGCCGCCGCCGCGAGGCGCGCGTTCCAGCACCGCCCACACCTCGTCGGTCGGCGCCACGTTCCAGCTCGGCTCCAGGACGTCCTCCCGGTTCCAGTCGGTGACGTGGAAGCGGCGGACCAGGTCCTCGGGGCTGCGGGTGGACACATAGCGACCGCACATGGGCTCACTGTGGCACGCACGGTGAGGCAGCACCCGGCTCCCGGACGGGATCACGGATGGCCGCTGCCTCCTGGGGCGGAGAGCGGACGGCCTCCGGGCGGGGCGACGGAGGCGAAGGCCATACGGAACAGGTCCCAGGCGCTTGCGTCACCGACCGCGGTGCTCCCGCCCTGCGCGGCTCGAACGCGCCGGTACGCCGACTCGGTGACCGTGCCGCCGGCACCGGCCGGATGGGCCGAGTCGATGGGGATCGTCTCCACGAGCACCGTTCCTTCCGTACGCGCTGCGAAGCGGCCGACGGCCCCCGCGGCGCGCGAGCACGGTGCCGCCCGGCAAGGCCGTGGCCCGCCGGGGCGGCCTCGGTCCGCGCCCGCAGACTGCCACTGCGACGGCATTCAGGTGTCCCGCGCCCCTCGTACGCGCCGCGACGAGCGCCTCGCGACCACCCGGTTGGCGGAACGGGCGAGGTGCCGGCGCGGCAGGGTCGGCCGTTCGGGCGTCGCCGGCGGACGGTCCGGCACCGACGGTGGCGATCGGGCGGCTGATCCCGCCGACGGTGCGTCTATGCGGGGCCGTCACCCCGGTGGGCCGGTCCCGGCTCGGTGCGCGCGGCGGACTTGTCCGTCTGGTCGATGGCGTCCGCCGGCCGCCCCGGCACGGCGCACAGGCGCCTGCGCGCAGCCTGGGCGAGGGCCAGGGCCCCCATGGCGTAGGCACCGCCGAGCACGGCGGATGCGCGAGCGCCCGGCAGGATCGGCTCCAGCGACTGCAACAGCGTCTCGTGCGCCGACCACAGCGCCAGGACACCGCACACCCCGGCGGCGCCCGACAGCGCTCCGCCCGCGCCGATGCGCCGCAGCGCGGCCCTGATCTCGCTCTCCACCGCGAGCAGCTCGTTCCGTGCCAACTGCGCGGTGTCCTGGGCCAGGCGGGCCGCCGCATCGCCCACCGGACTCCTGTGGTCCGACGAGCCGTCGCCTTGCATGCCCATCGCCGCCGCCTCCGTCTCCTAGCGCATCGCATTCGGTGCCTCTCGACGCCTGGGCCGACAGCCGGGAGTCCACTCCCGCAGTACCCCCTCACACCCCACCGACACGGCATCGATCGCCGGTCCCGCGGCCTGCTCCGGCCTGCGCCCGACGCGTCTCTCACCCGTCCGCCGCCAATACGAGCCGCCGCCAAAAAAAGGTGTGATTGTTGTAAACCACTGCAATATGGACACGCTGTGAGTGAGGAGCGACGGTGAGCGACCCTGACCGGACGTCCGGAGGCACGCGAGCGGCTGGTTCCGCGGTCGATGAGGCGTGCGCGGTCGCCGACGCCGTCCTCTACGAGGGCTACCTCCTCTATCCGTACCGGCGGTCGTCGGCCAAGAACCGGGTGCGCTGGCAGTTCGGCATCCTCGCTCCGCGCGCCTGGGCGGAGGCACACGGTCCGGTGGCACCGAGCATCTCGGGCTCCGTGGAGGCCTGGCGGCAGCAGACCGAGTGCCTGCTGAGGGCGGAGCCCGGCGCGGTGGTCCGCGTACGGGTGCGCTACCTGCAGATGCAGCACAGGGCCGTGGAGCGCCGCACCGAGGAGGGCCACTACGTACCGGCCGACTCCGTGGAGGCATCGGGGGCGGTGTATCTGGCGTTCGACGAAGCGGTGCCCCGCGAGCGGGACTTCGTCGTCCCGCTGGACGATCTCGTGGGCAGGGAAAGGGAGTTCGACTTCGGTGCCCCCGCCGGCGAGGAGACCGAGGAACTGCCCGGCGGTGCCGGTCGCCTGGTGCGCCGGCGCCGTCCGGTCCTGGCCAGGACGACACTGCGCGCGGAGCGGCTCCCCGGCCCAGGAGCACTGCACCGGCTGCGGGTGCGCACCGAGAACACCTGCGGCGGCGTGCCCGCCGAGTCCGGACGCGATGAGGCCCTGGCCCATGCCCTCATCGCCACGCACACCTTCATCGGCGGCGAGCAGGTCGCCTTCTTCTCCTCCATCGACCCTCCGGAGGAGGTCGCGGAGCACACCCGTGACTGCGCCAATCTGCACACGTTCCCGGTACTGGCGGGCGCGGAGGGGTCGGACGGCCTTGTGCTGTCGTCCCCGATCATCCTGCCCGACCATCCCCAGGTGGCGCCCGAGAGCCCGGGCGACCTCCATGACGCCGCGGAGATCGACGAGATTCTGACTCTGCGGACCCTGGTGCTCACGGACGACGAGAAGCGCGAGGCGCGCGCCACCGATCCCAGGGCCGCGCTGATCCTGGACCGGGTCGAGGCCATGCCGCCGGAGGTGATGGCCCGGCTGCACGGCGCCATCCGCTCGCTGGCTCCCGCAGCCGACCGCCCCGCCGGGCCGGCGGACGATCACCGTCCTGGACCGGGAAGGGTGTCATGGACGCCATCGAGTTGCTGAAGCACGACCACCGTGTGGTCGAGCAACTGTTCCGCGACTATCACGCCGCCGCCTCCGGGCCGCAGCGCCGCGCCGTGGTCGAGATCCTCGTACGGGAGCTGTCCAGGCATACGACGGTCGAGGAACTGATGGTGTACCCGCTGGCCAGGGAGGTGCTCCCGGACGCGGAACAGGTGATCGACGACCATCTGGCCGAGCACATCACGGCGGAGAAGACCCTGCTGGCCCTCGACCGGCTCGGCGAGGACGACACACGCGAGAGCGAACTCGTCGCGCGGCTGCGCCAGGAGATCGAGGAGCACCTGCGCGAGGAGGAGGGCGAGCTGATGCCCCGCCTCCGGGACGCGGTCTCCCAGCGAGAACTCGACGAACTGGGGCGGCTCCTCGCACGGGCCAAGCAGACCGCCCCGACCCGACCACACCCCAACGCGCCCGTCGAGCCCCCCGCCCTGGCGTTCGCCGGACCGGTGGCCGCGGCCTACGACCGACTCCGGGACCGACTGCAAGGGAGGCCGAGCACATGAGCGGGACCACGAAGGTCAGCCAACCCCCCGACAGGGCCGATCAGAGAAACGGCTTCGACGAGATCCATGTCCTGTGGATCTCCGAGGGCATGAGCTGCGACGGCGACACCATCTCGATGACGGCCGCCGGTCAGCCGGCCATCGAGGACATCGTCCTCGGACTCGTGCCGGGCCTGCCCAAGGTGAACCTGCACAACAAGGTGCTCTCACCCGCCATGGGCGGCGAGGACTTCCTCGCGCCCTTCCGCGCCGCGGCGCGGGGCGAGCTGGAGCCGTTCGTCCTGGTGATCGAGGGGTCGATCCCCAACCAGAAGATCATTCAGGGGGACGGCTACTGGACGTCGTTCGGCAACGACCCGGACACCGGCAAGCCGCTCACCCTCAACTGGTGGATCGACCACCTCGCGCCCCGCGCGTGGGCCGTCGTCGCGGTCGGGACCTGTGCCACCTACGGCGGGATCCATGCGATGGCGGGCAACCCGACCGGCTCCATGGGCCTGGCCGACTACCTGGGCTGGGACTTCCGATCGCAGGGCGCGCTGCCCATCGTGAACATTCCGGGCTGCCCGATCCAGCCGGAGAACTTCATGGAGACGCTGACGTGGCTCCTGTACCACGCGGCCGGGTCGGCACCGCCGCCCCCGCTGGACCACATGTTGCGCCCGCAGTGGCTGTTCGGGAAGACGGTGCACGAGGGCTGCGACCGCGCCGCCTACTACGAGCAGGCCGACTTCGCCAAGGACTACAACTCCCCCAAGTGCCAGGTCAAGGTGGGCTGCTGGGGTCCGGTCGTCAACTGCAACGTGCCCAAGCGCGGCTGGATGTCGGGCGTGGGCGGCTGCCCGAACGTGGGTGGTATCTGCATCGGCTGCACGATGCCCGGTTTCCCGGACGCCTTCATGCCGTTCATGGACGAACCGACGGGCGCCACCTTCTCCGCGGCGCTGATCAGACCCTACGGGGCCGTCATCCGTCGACTGCGCGGCATCACCAACATGGCCGTCAACCGCGAGCCCAAGTGGCGTCACCCCAAGGCCGAGCTGACGAGCGGTTACGACGCGCACTGGCGCCCCTGAGACACACCCAGCGAAAGAGAGTGAGGAAAGCACGGACATGACGGCAACCGAGGCGCGGGGCGCCAAGCGCAAACCCGCGCAGATCGTGGACATGTCCTGGGATCCGATCACGCGGATCGTCGGCAATCTCGGCATCTACACGAAGATCGACTTCGCGAACCGGGAGGTGGTGGAGTGCCACAGCACTTCGTCGCTCTTCCGCGGCTACTCCGTCTTCATGAGAGGCAAGGACCCCCGCGACGCGGGCTTCATCACGTCACGCATCTGTGGAATCTGCGGCGACAACCACACCACGTGTTCCAACTACGCCCAGCAGATGGCGTACGGCGTCAAGCCTCCGATGCTCGCCGACACCATCGTCAACCTGGGCGAGGCGGCCGAGTACATCTTCGACCACACGATCTTCCAGGACAATCTGGTCTTCGTCGACTTCTGCGAGGCCATGGTCAAGTCCACGAACCCGAGCGTGCTGGCCAAGGCCGAACGCACCGAGGCACGCAACGGCGCGATCCACGGCTACCGGACGATCGCCGACATCATGCGCGCCTTCAACCCCTTCGAGGGCGAGGTGTACAAGGAGGCGCTGAAGGTTAGCCGGATCACCAGGGAGATGTTCTGCCTGATGGAAGGGCGCCATGTGCACCCGTCCACCCTGTATCCGGGCGGCGTGGGCACGATGCCCGAGCCGACCACGTTCACCGACTACCTCTCCCGTCTCGTGCGCGTGATCGACTTCGTCAAGAAGGCCGTCGCGATGAACGACGACGTCTTCGACTTCTTCTACGACGCGCTGCCCGGCTACGAGGAGGTCGGCCGCCGCCGCATCCTGCTGGGCTGCTGGGGCGCCTGGCAGAACCCGGACGTCTGCGACTACCGCTACGAGACGATGAGCGAGTGGGGCAAGGCGATGTACGTCACCCCCGGCATCGTCGTGGACGGCAAGCTCCTCACCAACGACCTCGTCGACATCAACCTGGGCATCCGGGTGCTGCTGGGCAGCTCCTACTACGAGGACTGGGTCAACGAGCAGGCGTTCGTCACCCACGATCCGCTGGGCAACGCCGTCGACATGCGCCACCCCTGGAACCAGACCACGGTCCCCATGCCGCAGAAGCGCGACTTCAGCGGCAACTACAGCTGGGTGATGAGCCCACGCTGGTACGACAAGAGGAGCGAGGAGCACCTCGCCCTCGACACCGGCGGCGGCCCGCTGGCCCGGCTGTGGTCGACGGCGCTCAACGGCCTCGTCGACACGCCGTACGTCAAGGCCACCGGGCACAGCGTGCAGATCTCGCTGCCCAAGAGCGAGCAACTGCCCGAGATGACGCTGGAGTGGAAGATCCCGCAGTGGAGCAACACGATCGAGCGCGACCGGGCCCGGCCGTACTTCGTCGCGTATGCCGCCGCCATGGCCTTCTACTTCCTGGAGAAGGCCATGGGCTTCGTCCGCGCCGGCGAGACCAAGGTCTTCGAGAACTACGAGGTACCGGACGAGGCGATCGGCTGCGGCTTCCACGAGGCGGTGCGCGGTGTGCTGTCCCACCACCTGGTGATCAAGGACAAGAAGATCGCGAACTACCACCCCTACCCGCCGACACCGTGGAACGGCAGTCCGAGGGACATGTACGGCACCCCCGGCCCGTACGAGGACGCCGTCATGGGTCAGCCGATCTTCGAGGAGAACGGTCCCGACGACTTCAAGGGCGTCGACATCATGCGCACCGTCCGCAGCTTCGACCCCTGTCTGCCCTGCGGCGTACACATGTACCTCGGCAACAACAACACGCTGACCAAGTTGCACTCGCCCACGTACGGAGCGGCCCATGCCTGAGACCGCACGGCTCGACGAGGCGACGGTCGCGGAGCGACTGGCGCGGCTCGACCTGCTGCTCGAGCAACTGGAAGGCGCTCCCGGCCCCATGACCGGCGCGGCCATCGAAGCGGTGCAGGTCCTCGCCGCGGTCTACGGTGAGGCCCTGGCCCGGGTCATGGACGGCGCGCACCCCCACCTGGTGGAGCGCCTGGTCGGGGACGACCTCATCGGCCACCTCCTCGTGCTCCACGGCATCCACCCCGAACCTCCCGAGCGCCGGGCCGAGCGTGCCGTCGCCGGTCTTCGCCCCTCGGTACGCGAGCGGGGCGGGGACGTCGAGCTGATGGGCGTGGAGGAAGGCGTCGCACGGGTGCGACTGGCCGCCAAGGGATGCGGTTCCTCCACCACCGAACTGGAGAGTGCGGTCCGTGAGGCCGTGCTCACCCTGGCCCCCGAACTCTCCGGCGTCGAGCGTGCCCCGGGGCCCGAGGGCCGGCCGAGCACCTTCGTACCGCTCGAAGCACTCACCCTGCGTGCGGCGTCCGTCGGAGACCGGTCATGACCTCCGGCGCGCTCGCCCGTGTCATCCGCTCCGCCGCCGACCGGCGCACGGACGTGGAGCGCTGCGACCTGTGCGGCGCGGACGTCCCCTCCGAACACCGCCATCTGCTCGACGGGGGTGGCGAGGAGGTGCTGTGCGCCTGCCGGCCCTGCTCCCTGCTCTTCAACGAGGCGGGGGCGAGCGAGGGGCGGTACCGGCTGGTGCCGCAGCGGCGGGTACGCCTGCCTCCGGTGGGTACTCGGGGGCTGGGTGTCCCCGTGGGGCTCGCCTTTTTCGTGCGGCGCGCGGACGGCACCGTGACCGCGCACTATCCGAGCCCCGCCGGTGCCACCCGCTGGGAGGCGGACCCGGAGGCATGGAGTGACGTCGTCGCGGACTGCCAGCCGCTCGCCACCCTGGAACCCGACGTGGAGGCGCTGCTGGTGAACACGGCGCACTCCGCACGGGAGCACTGGATCACCCCGATCGACGACTGCTTCCGGGTGGTGGCGATCGTACGGCGGGAGTGGCGGGGCCTGTCCGGCGGCAGCCGGGTATGGCCGGCCGTCGGTCAGTTCTTCGCGGAACTGACCGAACAACCGTAGACCGGCAAGGAGCGGACGATGGGAAGCATCCGAGTGGGCAAGCCGGACGTGCGGCCCGATACACCGACCCACGTCTCCGGACTGCACCAGGGCAACCTGGGCCCGTACAGCCGTCAGACCGGGCATCACAAGGACGGGACGGCCGACGCACGGCGCTCGACCGGAATCCACTGGAGGAAGCACAACGCGATCGCGAGGACCATGCCGAACCTCCCCCCGGGGTGACACGGCACTCACGAGCGCAGACGACGACCTAGGAGTACGAACATGGCCAAGCGAGTACTGATCGCCGAGGCGCTGCTCGTGGCAGGCCTGGCGACCGCCGTGCTGCTCAGGGAGATGCCCGGGCTGGTGCGTGAAGTCAGGATCTGGCGGATGGTGGGACTGCCCGGCGTCACCCGGCGCCGCCGCTGACCACCCGCCCACGGGGCGCATTGTGCCGGGCCGCGCAGCACTGCTGCGCGGCCCGGCGTCGTTCCCCGACCGCCGCCCGCGTGGGCGGCGGTCGGCGCTCCGTCCCGTCGCCGGCGGCCGGACGCCCATCCGCGCGGCCGTGTGCGGGACGTCGATCGTGTATGCCGGTCCCGGCCCCTCCCCCGGCCCGGCGATCGTGGATGCGGCGGGCGGCGCTCAGCCGAAGCTCGCCAGGAGTTCGCGGTAGCGCTTGGCGTGCAGGGCGAGCTCCTCGGTGCCGCGCGCATCGTGCAGCACCAGGGGTTCCGCGTACGCGAGGCCCATGCGGTGGGCGGTCTGTTCCAGCGGCCGCAGCAGCTCCGCCATGGTGAAGCGATGGAATCCGCCGGGGTGGTAGGCCTCCTCCACGCCTCCGGTGGACGTGACCAGCTGGAGGGTCTTGCCCCGGAGCAGCGGTCCGGAGTCGTAGGCGAAGTCGCGCAGCATCACCTCGTCCAGCCACTGCTTGAGAAGGCCGGGGACGGAGTACCAGTGGAAGGGGAACTGGAAGACGATCATGTCGTGCTCGCGCACCAGTCGCTGCTCGGCGGCCACATCGATGATCCGGTCGGGGTAGGCCGCGTGGATGTCGTGCAGCGTCACATGGTCCAGGTCCCGTACGGCGTCGGCCAGCGCGGAGTTGATCCGGGACCGGCGCAGGTCGGGATGGGCGAGCAGGACCAGGGTGCGGACTGTCATGGTCGTTCTTTCCATTCGGACAGACAGGTCTGTCTTGTCGAGGGGTCGGACCGTCCCCCGGCGCCGGGCCGGGGGACGGGTTCGGGGATCAGCGGCGGGCGGGTGCGGCCAGGTCGACCAGGGCGCGCGCCGCGGCCTTGGCGGCCGTCGGCATGGCCGGGTTCTGCTCGAGCTTGCCCGCCGCCAGCGTGCCGTCGATGAGCAGCGTGAGCTGAAGCGCCAACTCGTCCGGGTCCTCGGCGCCGGCCTCCTCCGCCAGGGAGCGCACCCAGTCGCGGACGGACTGCTTGTGCTCGACCGTCACGGTGTACGGCGCACTGCCCGGCTCGCTCTCGGCGGCCGCGTTGATGAACGGGCAACCGTGGAAGCCGTGGCGGCGGTAGGACTCGGCGACGGCGTCGAACATGCCGACCAGTTGCTCACGGGGGTCGCTTCCCGCGGCGAGTGCCGCCCGGCGCAGCTTGCCGCGCCAGGAGTCGTCGGTACGGCGCAGATACGCCGCCGCCAGGGCGTCCTTGGACGGGAAGTGCGCATACAGGGTGGCCTTGGCGACGCCCGAGTCCGCGATGATGCGGTCCACGCCCACTCCACGCAGCCCGTGCGCCGCGAACAGATCACTGGCCGTGCTCAGGATCCGTTCCCGGGCGGGAAGTCGCTTCACTGTGGCGGGCATGACGGTCACCTCGTTCCGAGCGGGGCCCGACGGTTCGGGCACCTGCACAAACTTACAGACAGGTCTGTCTATTCCGGAAGCCCCGAACGGGTCCCGGAACGCCGGCGGGCGGGCGCGGCCCCATCTGTGCGGCATGGCCCGTCCGAACTATTGTTTCGCACTACACCTAGATGCATAATGCGGTTATGCATAATCGGGTTATGGACTCTGAGACCCCCGCGGCATCACCCGAGGACCTGATGATCGCGGTGGAGCAGCTGGTGCGTTATGTACGCTCCAGCGCCACCACCGCCAGCCTGAGCGTCGCGGCAGCCTCCGCCCTGGGCCGGATGAGCCGCGAGGGTCCGTATCGGCTGACCGAACTGGCCCGGGCCGAACGGGTCTCCCAGCCGAACATGACCCAGCTCGTCACCCGTATGGAGCGCGCCGGCCTGGTGCGGCGCGTCGCCGACAGCAGCGACGGGCGAGGCGTACTGGTCCAAGCCACCGAGACCGGCCTCGAGGTCTTCCGGCAGCGCCGCACCGAGCACGCCGAGGCGCTGCGGGAACTGGTCGAGGAACTGACCGGTCCCGAGCAGCGTGCGGTCAAGACCGCACTTCCGGCTCTCGCCCGGGCGATCCAGCAGCGCCAAGCCCGCTCCTGACCCCTGCCTCCTCCACCCCCATCACGCGCACTCCCGACACCTCTCGAACTCAACGACTCCGCTCGAAAGAGAACACTGCAATGAGTGCATCGCACGGGACGGCCGCCAGCCCGTTCAAGCAACCCAAGGCCGTCTGGGCCGTCGCGTTCGCCTGCGTCATCTCGTTCATGGGCATCGGACTGGTCGACCCGATCCTGCCCGCCCTCGCCGAGAGCCTGCACGCCACACCCAGCCAGGTCTCCCTGCTCTTCAGCAGCTACCTGATCGTCACCGCGGTGGCGATGCTGATAGTCGGCTGGGTGTCCAGCCGCATCGGCGCCAAGCGCACCCTGGTCATAGGCCTGATCATCATCGTCGTGTTCGCCGCACTGGCCGGCACCAGCGGCTCCATCAACGGCATCGTCGGCTTCCGCGCCGGATGGGGGCTCGGCAACGCGCTCTTCATCGCCACCTCCCTGGCCGTCATCGTCGCCTCGGCCAGCGGCGGCTTCGGCGGCGCGATCATCCTGTACGAAACGGCCCTGGGCCTCGGTATCGCCGTGGGCCCGCTGCTGGGCGGCGAGTTGGGCGCCATCAGCTGGCGCGGGCCCTTCTTCGGGGTCGCCGTCCTCATGGCGATCGCCCTGGCCGCGACCATCGCCTTCGTCCCCTCCCTGCCCAAACCGCAACACCGGACCTCACCCCTCGCCCCGCTCAAGGCGTTGCGCCACCGCGGACTGCTGACCATGGGCATCATGGCCCTGCTGTACAACTGGGGCTTCTTCACCATGCTCGGCTACGCCCCCTACCCCATGGAGCTGGACGCTCATCAGCTCGGCCTGGTCTTCACCGGCTGGGGCCTGCTGGTGGCGGCCTTCAGCGTCTTCTTCGCGCCGCGCCTGCAGGCCCGTTACGGCACGGCCCCGGTCCTGTACGCCAACCTGCTGGGCCTCGGCATCGTGATGGCCGTCATCGCCGCCGGCGTCAGCACCCCGGCCGTGGTCATCGTGGCGGTCATCGTCAGCGGCGCCTTCATCGGCATCAACAACACCCTCACGACCCAGGCCGTCATGCTCGTCTCCCCCGTCGAGCGTCCCGTGGCCTCCTCGGCCTACGGCTTCCTGCGCTTCATCGGCGGCGGCCTCGCCCCCTACGTCGCCGGAAAGCTCGCCGACGCCACCGATCTGAGCGTCCCCTTCTACGTCGGCGCGGCGACGTTCGTGCTCGCCATTCCCGTCCTGGCCACCGGGCACCGCCTGCTCCGCCAGGCCGAACAGCGCACCGGGGACGGGCCGCCTGTCACCGCGACGCTCACCCCGGTCGGCCCCGCGGCCGCGCCCGGCACACCTCCGCTCATCGTCGCCGTCGGCGCACACGACCGGGCCGCCGTCATCGTCGACGCCGCGGCACAGCTCGCCCGTGACGCAGGCAGCCCGCTGGAGGTCGTCCATGTGCAGCAGACCGCCGTCGTCGAGGAACAGGCCGTCGACACCGAGGACACCGAGCAGGCGCGCGCCGCGGTGACCGTCCACCTCGACCGCCTCGCGGCACACGGCATCCCCGCCACCGGCCAGATCCTCACCAGCGTCGGGGACCACGCGGCCGCCGGCCGGGTCCTGGCCCAGCACGCCGCCGACGTCCACGCCCGCACCGTCGCCGTGGGGCGCTCTCCACGGGGTCCGCTCGCCCAGTTCGCCGACGGCAGCTTCACCACCGCCCTGACCCACGCGGCCGACTGCACCGTCGTCCTCGTCGATCCGGACCACAGCCCTCGGCCGCTCACCGCGGCGACGCTCACAGAGCTGCGCAACAGCCCCGCCTGAGCCGGGCCCGCGAACCGGCCGGACGAAAGCCGCCGTCGGCAGTCGGATCCTCGACTGCCGACGGCGGCTTCCCGTCTGTCCGGCACGACCGCTCCCGGACGCCCGGTGGCCGGTCGAGGCCCGAGCCGGTCTACGGCACGTCTGCGGCCGGGTCGGCCCACGGTCCGAGACCCGGTACCGACACACCCAGGCGGGACAGCGCCCCGCCCAGCCAGGTCAGCGGCACCATGGCGAGGGCGGTCGCGGCCGACTGCGGCGGCGCCGCGTCCACGGCGGCGGTCTCCGCGGACTCCCCGTTCAGCAGGCCGATTCCGGCCAGGCGGCACGAGAGCGGCTTCACCGCCGAATGCAGCAGCACGGCGCCGGTGATGGCCGTCAGGGCGATGCCCCAGCCGACCGGGCCCAGCGGGGTGGACCCGAAGAACTGGCTGATGCCCGGGGTCTGGATGATCCCGACCAGGACGGCGGCGGAGCCGATGGTGGCGGCCAGCACCTGCCGGTCCGTACCGCCGCTGATGAGGGTCTGCGCGAGCTGCGTGCCGACCACCGCGGCCAGCGCCACCGTGGCGGCACGGCGCTGTGTTCCCGTGAAGCGTGCCGCCGTCCAGGCGAGACCCGCGCCGAGGGCGGTGGTCAGTCCGCGCT
This sequence comes from Streptomyces sp. HUAS TT11, assembly GCF_051553595.1. Lineage (NCBI taxonomy): Bacteria > Bacillati > Actinomycetota > Actinomycetes > Kitasatosporales > Streptomycetaceae > Streptomyces > Streptomyces sp. HUAS TT11. Next base: position 8,226,589 of record NZ_CP196184.1, on the reverse strand, counting down.
GGAGCATCTCCTGGGTGAGCGCGGTGCCGAGCGACTGCTGGGGGCCTTCCTCCAGCAGTCGCTCCCCCGTGTTCTCGGCCGGGGTGCGGACGGCGATGGACAGCGCGGGGGCGAGATCGGTCAGCAGGTTGACCAGCATGATCTGGCGGGCGCTCAGCGGTGAGCTGCCCGAGATCGCGGATGTGAGCACTCCGAAGGTGACCTCGCCGAGGTTGCCGCCGATCAGAATGGCCAGCGCCGTCCTGACCGAGGCCCACATCGCCCTGCCCTCGGTGAGCGCGGTGACGATCGTCTCCAGGCGGTCGTCACCGATGACCAGATCGGCCGCGGCGGTGGCCGCGGGCGTGCCCCGCCGCCCCAGGGCGATGCCGACGTCGGCGAGACGGATCGCGGGCGCGTCGTTCGCGCCGTCACCGGTCATCGCCACGACCCGTCCGAGACGCTGGAACGCCTGGACGATGCGGACCTTGTGGCGCGGGGTGCACCGGGCGATCACATCCACCTTCGGCAGCAGGACGTCGAGCGCGTCGTCGTCCAGCTCGTCCAGCTCCGGCCCGGTGCACACCGTCTGGTCCGGATCGCCGGTGACCGCGGTCGCGATGGCCTCGGCGGTGGCGGCGTGGTCCCCGGTGAGCAGAACCGTGTGCACACCGGCCGCGCGCAGCCGGGCGGTGGCCGAGGCGGCGCCGGGGCGCACCGGGTCGGCCAGCACCACGAATCCGAGGAAGACCAGGTCCTGTACCGCGTCGTCGGTGAGCTCCTCACCGGGTCGCATGGTGCGTTCGGCGACCGCGAGGACACGACGGCCCGCGCCGGCGAGTTCCTCGGTCGCCGCGGTGAGCGCGCCGCGCCCGGATCGGTCGAGCACCGTCTCGGCCCCGTTCAGGCGTCTGCGCCGGCAACGCTCGAGCACCGTCTCCGGGGCCCCCTTCACACTGAGCAGGGTGCCGTCCGCGGTGCGTCCCGCCGTGGCGTGGTAGGCGCGGGAGGGATCGAACGGAAGGGTGTCGGTGCGCCGCCATCGGGGCGCGCCGCGGCCGGCCGGCACCCGTGCCCGGCGGGCGCCCGCGGCCACGGCCCGATCGGTCTGATGGGCCATCGGCTCGGACTGCCGGGCGGCGGGCGTGGCCCGTAGCGCGGCCGCCAGGATCGCCTTGTGCGGTGCGCCGAGCCGGTCGACGGGGAGCATACGGTCCCCGTCGCTCAGGGCCGCGAGCTGCAGATTCCCCTCGGTGAGCGTGCCGGTCTTGTCGAAGCACAGCACATCGGCCCGGCCCAGCGCCTCGATCGTGCGCGGATTGCGCACCAGCGCGCCGTGGTCGGCCAGCCGGCGTGCGGAGGCCAACTGGGCGGCGTTGACGAGGAACGGCAGCCCCTCGGGGACGGAGGCGACCGCCAGGTTCACCGCCGATGCCAGGCTCTGGGCCAGCGGGCGCCCGTGCAGCATCCCGGCTCCGGCCACCGCCAGCGCGGAGACCGTCGCCACCGGGAGACTGGCCTTGGTCAGCGACGAGAGCCGCGCCTCGACCCCGGTGACCGGTGCCGCCTCCCGCGCCGTGGCCATGGTGCGCCCGACCTCGGTGGCGGCGCCCGTGGCCACGACCACCGCGAGCGCCTCCCCCGCGGAGACGGTGGTGCCCTCGTAGAGCATCGAACGGCGGTCGGTGAGATGCGCGGCCACCACGGGAGCCGGGTCCTTGGCCACGGGCAGTGCCTCGCCGGTCAGCGACGACTCGTCGACCTCGAGCCCGTCGGCCTCCAGCAGCCGGCAGTCGGCCGGCACGACGTCCTCGGGCCTGAGCAGCACGACGTCCCCGGGTACCAGGTCCTCTGCGGTGACCAGCCGCTCGCGGCCCTCGCGCCGTACCCGCGCCCCGACCGCCGAGCGGGCGGTGAGCTCGGCGAGGGCGCGCTCGGTCCGGACCCGCTGGAACCCGCCGACCAGCGCCGACGTGGCGGTGATCGAGGCGACCAGTGCGGCGTCCGCCCGCGAGCCCACGGCGGCGGCCAGCGCGGCACCGCCGGCCAGCACCGGTGTCAGCGGGTTGGCCAGCTCCTCGACGAACGCCGACAGCAGTGTGGTCCCGGGCGCCGCGGCGGCACCCGAACCGCCCTTGGCCCGTGTCACGGCCTCTGCGTCGGACAGCCCCTCGCCGCTCGTGTGCAGCCGGTCGAGGACCCGGGAGGGCGGCATCAGATGCCAGGGCACGGTCTCGACGGACGGGGTGACGGGGCGGGAGAACAACTGCCTGGCCCGCCAGACGCCCAGGCCGAAGGCGACGCCTCCGGCGGTGTTGCACGCCGCCTGCCCACGCGAGCACGCCTCGCCGACCGGCGCCCGCATCGCCGCCACCGCGCCGATTCCGCTGCCGCTCGCGGCCAGTACCGCGCTGTCCCGGTCGACCTGCCGGGCCGCACCGACACCGCTCAGGACCAGCGCGACCGAGTCGAGGTCGGTGCCGACCAGCAGGTGTGCGCCCCAGGCGGGCGGCTCGCCCTCACGGTGGACCCCGATGCCGCAGTCGGAGGCCCCGAGGGCCCGGCGGTTCCCGGACACCAGCAGCACCACCGCGCCGTCCGCCTGCAGGGCGCGGACCGACGCCACCAGATCGCTCCCCCCGGGCACCATCGCGTCGACGAAGCCGAGCTCCGGGTAGGGCCGGTCGCCTGCGAGGACCACCCGGATCCCGGAACGACGGGCCGCCGCCGCCAGGGCCTGCGCACCCGGGAGTGTCTGCATCGCCACGCCAGCGACGGCCGTCAGGCGGCGCCGGCAGGCCAGGCCCAGCACCAGTTCGCCGCCCCGGCCGCGTATCCGGTCCGCGTGCCGCCGCCCGGTGCGGCCGGTGAGCTCCAGGTCCTCCAGCGGGCCGAGCGCCCAGCCGTCTTCGTCATGGTGGATCCGACCGGGTGCGGCCGGATCGAACAGGCTGAAGAGCCGGTCGGAGACCTCCGCCGGCTCGGCGCCGCCGAGCAGTTCCAACTCGGTGAGTTCGTGCCGGCCGCCCCGCAGCACGTCCACGTCGAGGAGCACGGTGTCCACCTGCCCGAGGCGGCGCAGCGCGCTGCGGTCCATGGCCACGACGCCGCGCAGCGCGAGATACCGGCCAAGGGTGGTGGCGAAGCCCTCACGCCCGGCCTCCGGTGCCTTCGGCAGGCCCGACAACGCCACCGCGAGCGCCCGCCGGGGGCCCGCGTACGGCAGGGCCAGGGCACCGACGGCCGCGGCGGCCCCCATGGCCCGTTCGGCGTAGCGCGCGGTCACGTCCTCGTGCACCGCCGGCCGTTCCACCACGATCGGCTCGGCCTGCGCGTCCCGCGGTCCCCGCACGAGTCGGGGCTCCGCCTCCACCCATGCGTCGAGTGCCGCGTTCGCCTCGCGCCACTGCGCCACCCGCTGCGCGACATCGAGCACCAGCCCGCCGCCGCGCGTGGCCACACCCTGGACGAAGGCATTGAGCATCGGAACGACCGATGCCCGGCTGTCCTGCGCGCTCAGGCCCGGCAGCACCACACGGCGCAGCCAGGGATGCTGCTGCACGGCCGTGGCGAGCGCCCCCACCTCGGCGGGCAGAGGTGTCCACGGCGACAGTCGCGTGGCCGCCGTGAGGAGCAGACCCGCCACGTCCGCCGCGAGAACCGGGAGCGCAGGGCGTCTGCCGGGTGCCTCCGACGGGTGATGCGGCTCTGGGCACCACCCGTCGAACAGGCCCGAGCCCCCGATGGCGGCGGCCCCGTGGGACTCCGCGTGGTCGATGATCTCGACGAGTTCCCGCAGCGGTGGTGGCGGCGAGGCCAGTTCGACGACGACCCGCTCGGCCGGCGCGTTCACCCGCGCCCAAACGACGCCGGGATGCTGCTCCAGCGCGTGTTCCACGACGCGGCCGACCCAGGTCCCGCTGGGCCCTCGTACCCCGCGCGCCTCGATGTGGCAGCGCCCCGGACGGGACCACACGTCCCGCCGTTCGATCCCGAGCAGCATCGCGGTCACGTCCGCGGCTCCGCGCACGCCGGCGGCCAGGCCGCCGGCCAGTCCCCAGGGCAGCGGCGGCACGGACGGCAGCGGCAGCGGCAGCGGCAGCGGCAGACGCACTCCGGACAGCAGCGACATCGTGTGTCACCTCCCCGGACGGGCCGGTTCCTCGTCCAATTCCGCTCATCCTGACCCGCCCCCCGCGCCGCCGCCCGGCGAGCTGAGCCGAATGGATTCCTGGCTCGCAGGCTCCCTGCCCCGCAGGTAGCTTGTGCCTCGTCGGGGGGCGAAGTCCCGCACCCACGAACGGATGTGAACCGTGACCACGCCGAAGACCGTCCAGAAGCGCCCGTCCGCAAACGGCAAGAGCCCGGCAACACGCAGCAAGAGTCCGGCCACGCGGAGCAAGAGCACCTCGCGCCCCGCCCCCAGGGCGAAGACGCCGCAGCGGCCCGCCGCACGGCCGAGGTCGACGTCGCCGAAGACCAGCCCCGGCGCTTCACACGGGGGGCGCGGCCTCACCCTCACCGTGCCGCCGCTCGGCGAGACGGCCACCCGGGCCGTGCGGCAGGTCGCGGCCCTTCCCGTCACCGCCGTGCGCCGCGTTCTCCCCGCCAAGGGAGGCCTGCCGCTGTACGCCGGCCTCGGCGCGCTCGCGGTGGTCGGTGCCCTCGAGTGGCCGCTGGCGGTCGGCATCGGCGTCGGCTACGCCCTCCTGCGGCACCACGGACCGCTCGCTCCGCCCTCCGACCCCGAGTGAGCCACATGCCACGTGGCCGCGACCGGGTGTATCCATGAAGTATGCGATCGCAGCCTCACGACGGTGGCGGCTGGGCCTGGACGTCGAACCGAGGCCTCGTGGTGATGCCTCTCGCCCTGATCGTGGCGATCACGGTCGCTGACATCCTTGCCCCACAGAACATTCACCTCGGGCCGCTGCTGGTGGTCGCACCGGCGCTCACCGCCTCGTTCGGCGGTTCCAGGCTCACCGCCGCCGTCGGCGCCCTCTCGATCGCGGCTCTCGTGGTGCTCTCCGCGGTACGCACCAGCGTCTTCACCTCGAACCACGAGAGCCAGCTCATCGCCCTGGTCGTGATCAGCGCATTCACCGTGATCTTCTGCCGGCTGCGGGAACGGCACACTGCGGAACTGAGGCAGGTACGGTCGGTGGCCGAGGCCGCCCAGCAGGTCGTACTGCAGCCGCTGCCGGAACGGATGGGCACCCTGCGCATCGCCAGCGCCTACGCGGCGGCCACGGACCAGGCCCGCATCGGCGGAGATCTGTACGCGGCCGTGGCCACCCGGCGCGGCACCCGCCTGCTCATCGGCGACGTCCGTGGCAAGGGTCTGCCCGCCATCGAGGACGCGGCTCTCGTACTGGGCGCGTTCCGGACGGCGGCACATCGCGAGCCGACGCTCACCGACCTGCGGAGCGAACTCGAGGCGACGGCGTGCTGGAGCATGTCCCAGCCCGTCAAGGAGGGCACGGACGCGGAGGAGTCCTTCATCACCGCGGTGCTGATCGACATCCCGGACGACGCGCCCGAGGTGCACATCCTCAACTGTGGGCACCCGCCGCCGCTGCGGCTGCGGGACACGCAGGTCACCGTGCTGGCCCCCCGGCGGTACTCGATCCCGGTCGGCATGTGTCTCCCCCAGGCACCGCGCGGCGACGTCGAGACCTTCGCCTTCCGGCCCGGGGACATGCTCGTGCTCTACACCGACGGCGTCTCCGAGGCCCGCGACGGCTCCGACGGCTTCTACCCTCTCGCCGAGCGCGTCGCCGCCTGGCCGGACACGGACACTCCGGCCGGGCTCGTCGACCATGTCCGCCGCGACATCCTCGACTTCTGCGGCGGCACGTTCGGCGACGACGCCGCGCTCGTCGTGGTGCAGCGCAAGACCGTCACCGGCCGCCACGCGGCCCCGCCCGCGGCGGGCCCGTCCCTCCGGCGCCCCGCCGTGACCCACCGGAACCTGCCATAGCCGCTGCTCGACGTCGCCCGGCTGCCCACGCTGCGTCGACTGATGGACACCGTGCGGTCACGCCCGCGGGGAAGGTTTCCGCCGTCCCCATGCCTCGCCTTGTATCCGTCCGCCGCGCATCACGCCGGTGCGACGCGGAAGGACGACGTGCGCCGTGTCCCTGCTGCCGCTCGAAGAAGTCCCCGGACCGCTCCCTGCCCACCTCCGCTCGCCCTCGGTCGGCCGCCTCGCCCGCCGGGCCCTGAGTCTGCTCCCGCTCCTGCTGATCGGCGCATGGGCCGCGACCGACTGGCGTGCCGTGCGCGACGGCGCCGCCCGGCTGGCCTCCGCCGACCCCTGGTGGCTGCTGGTCGCGGTGGCCTTCACCTGTCTGGGCTGGGTGACCGCCGCGGTGGTCCGCCAGGGCGCCGTGCCCGAACGGCTTCCGCCGGGGCTGCTGCTCGCCTCGCAGTTCGCCGCGGGCGCCGCCAACCACGTACTGCCGGCGAGCATCGGCGCCCATGCCGTCACCCTGCGCTTCCTCCAGGGCCGCGGCATACCCCTTGCCCGGGGCACCGCCTCGCTCGCCCTGTACTCGCTGGTCAAGCCGATCGCGAAGACACTGGTCCTGCTGGTCTTCCTCGTGGCCTTCCCGGAGATGCTCCGGCTCGGTGAACTCGTCCCGGACAAAGGGATGGTGCTGCTCGCCGTGGGGATCACGGCGATCGTGCTCGTCGTCGCAGCCGTGCTCCTGACGGTCGTACGGCGGTTGCGCCGCCCGGTGCTGTGCCTCGTGCAGACCGCCCTGACCGACGCGCGGCTGCTGCACACCATGCCCAGCCGGGTCCTGGCCCTCTGGGGCGGGTCGGCCGCGGCACCGGTGTTCCAGGCGACCGTGATCGCCGCACTCGGGACGTCGCTCGGGATGACGCTGTCCTGGGCGCAGGTGGTCTTCGCCTTCCTCGCCGCCAGCACCGCGGTCGGGGCCGTGCCCGCACCGGGCGGAATCGGGCCCGTGGACGCGGCGACGGTGTTCGCTCTGGTCGCCTACGGCACACCGATGGGCCTGGCCACGACCACCGTCATCGGCTATCGCGTCCTGACGGTCTGGCTGCCCCTGCTGCCGGGCGCGCTCGTCCTCGCGGCCCTCGTCCAGCGCAAGGTGCTGTGAGGCGGACACCGGCGGACACCGGATACGTCCGGCCGCCCGCACATCGCATCGGCCGGCCGCCACCGGACGTAGGCCGAACTACCGAGACCGGCCTCCGACCCGGGTCGGAGGCCGGACCCTGACCAGGTCACTAGGGTCGACCCAGCCCAACGATCACATGTGCCGCTCCGGGCCGGGATTCCGCTCGATGCACCCCTGTGAACGGGGTGGCGCGACTCAACTGCCATCGCCCGGTCGAGGTGAGCTATGCCCAACAGCGGTTACACATACGTCTGCCCGTTCGACGAGTTGGAGGACGGCGTCCCCCGGCGGTTCGAGCCGGACGGCGTTCCCCTCGCCCTCGTCCGGGCCGAGGAGGAGGTCTTCGCGATCCACGACGTGTGCTCGCACAGTGCGGTGGCGCTCTCCGAGGGCGAGGTCGACGGCTGCACGATCGAATGCTGGCTGCACGCCTCGCGCTTCGATCTGCGGACCGGCAAGTCCCTCGACCCGCCCGCGCGGATTCCCGTCCCGGTGTACCCGGTACGGATCGAGGACGCCGCGGTGTACGTGCGACTGGTCCCGGAGAGCGGACGATGACCCTCCCGTCACAGGGTCCGGCGGCCGAGCGGGCCGATGCGGCACGCAATCGGGCCCGGCTGCTGGAGGCGGCCGCACGGCTGGTGGCCGAACGCGGCGCCGGGCAGGTGACCATGCAGGCGGTCGCGGAGGCGGCCGGTGTCGGAAAGGGCACGCTGTTCCGGCGGTTCGGCGATCGGGACGGACTGCTGCTCGCCCTCCTGGACGAGGCCGAGGAGGCGTTCCAGGATGCCTACACCTCGGGCCCTCCCCCGCTGGGACCGGGAGTGTCCGCGGCCGACCGGCTGGCGGCCTTCGGCTGCGCCCTGCTCGACCGCGCCACATGCACCACGGACCGGGGCATGGCGCTGGTACGCCACGTGGACTGCGAGCGCCGGGGCGCCTCCCGGATCCACCACGCCTTCCACGGACATGTCACGGCGCTGCTGCGGGGGGCGGGCGGCGGCGGGGACCCCGAGATGCTCGCCTTCGCCCTGCTCGCCTTCGCCGACATCGATCTGTGGGACCGTCTGCTGCGGGACGACGGAATTCCCGCCGCCCGTATCCGGGCCACCTGGCTGGATCTCGTGGAGCGGATGACAGGCACGGGATGACGGGCACGAAGGTCCGTGCGCCTGCCCGTTGCCACCCGGCCGCCCGCATCCGGGGTCGTTTCCCGGCGCACCCGCCCGGCGGTAGCGGCGCCCGATCACCGGCACCCTCTGCCACCGGCCTCCTGGGCTAACGTCATGCCACGTGTGCAACGGCTCCGCGACGGACGCCGCCGACACAGTCATGTCTCTTCCAGCCCTGGACAGGAGCCCTCCGTGCGCTACGACATCACCGGCATCCGCGCGCAGTTCCCCGCCCTGGCCGCCGGCACCGCCCACTTCGACGGTCCCGGGGGCACCCAGACTCCACAGCCCGTCATCCAGGCCATCACCGACGCACTCGCCCGGCCCCTGTCGAACCGGGGCCACGGGACCGCCGGAGAGCGCAACGCGGAGACCCTCGTCACGGAGTCCCGCCGCGCCATGGCGGATCTCCTCGGCGCGCAACCGTCCGGGATCGTCTTCGGGCGCAGCGCCACCCAGCTCACCTACGACCTCTCGCGCAGCCTCGCCAAGGGGTGGGCCCCGGGGGACGAGGTCGTCGTCACCCGCCTCGACCACGACTCCAACATCCGTCCCTGGGTCCAGGCCGCCGAACGGGCCGGAGCCACCGTCCGCTGGGCCGACTTCGACCTCACGTCCGGGGAACTGAGCGTCGAGGACATCCGCGCCGTCCTGTCGGAGCGCACCCGGCTGGTCGCCCTCACCGCGGCCTCCAACCTGATCGGCACCCGTCCCCCGATCCCCGCAGTCTCCCGTCTGGTGCACGAGGCCGGGGCCCTGCTCCACGTCGACGGCGTGCACCACGCCGCACACTCGCTGGTCGACCTCGGACCGCTCGGCGCCGACTTCTTCGTCTGCTCGCCGTACAAGTTCCTCGGTCCCCACCTCGGCGTCCTCGCCGCCGACCCGGAGCTGCTGGAGACCCTGCACCCGGACAAGCTGCTCCCCTCCACCGACACCGTGCCGGAGCGCTTCGAACTCGGCACACTGCCCTACGAGTTGCTCGCCGGGACCCGTGCCGCGGTGGACTTCCTCGCCGGGCTCGACCCCGACGCCGCCGGCACCCGTCGCGCACGCCTGACGTCGTCCTTCGACCAACTCGAGGCACACGAGGCGACGTTGAGGACGCAGCTCGACAAGGGCCTGTCCCAGCTCGAGCAGGTCACGGTGCACTCACGGGCGGCCGACCGCACGCCGACCCTGCTGATGACCTTCGAGGGACGCAGCACGGTGGACGCCTACCGATTTCTGGCCGAACGCGGTGTCAGCGCGCCCTCCGGGTCCTTCTACGCTCTCGAGGCATCCCGCCGGCTGGGCCTCGGGGACACCGGCGGGCTCCGGGTCGGCCTCGCGCCGTACAACGACTCCAACGACGTCGACCGGCTGCTGGAGGGCCTCGCCGACTTCCTGCGGTCCTGAGCGCCGACGAACTGCCGCCCGGCGTCCGCGACCACGCGATGCGATCCGCGGACGCCGGGCGTGCGGCGTCAGACGTGCTGCCGGCCCCCGGCGAGTGCGGGCAGCAGGCGCTGGGCGTTGTCGCGGTTGATGCAGCGACGCTGTTCCTCGTCGAGGGCGGGGTCGTTGTCGAGCGCGGGTGCGGTGACGCCCGTCACCAGGTGGGCCGGGGTGGGAGGCCAGTCACTGCCGTAGAGGATCCGCGAGGAACCCACGACGGACAAGAGGCTCGGCGTCGCCGACGGCGACATGGGACCTGCCGTGTCGTAGTAGAAGCGATGCAGATGGTCGCGCACCCGGGCGGCGTCCACCTTCGGTGTCAGATGGTCTCCGAACACCTCGAGACGGCTCGCGATGTACGGGAGGAAGCCGCCCCCGTGCGGCAGGATGAAGGTGATGTTCGGGAAGCGGTCCAGGGTCCCGTTCATGATGAGACTGATCCCGGCACGCGTCGTGTCCATCAGGAAGTCGCACAGGTAGGGCGGGACGCCCGGTAGGTCCCCGTCCCCGCCGGGGACGTCCATGGGGTGCGTACTGACCACGGCGGAGCGCTCGTTCAGCTCCGCCATGATCCGGTCCTGGGACGGATGCCCGAGGTACAGGCCCTTCATACTGGTCCGCACGCTGACCCCGACGGCCCCTCTGTCGTCCATCCCGTAGCCGAGCGACCACGTCGAGAGTTCGGGGCTGTCGAGGAAGACGGGGGTGTAGAAGGCGAAGCGGCCGGAGTGGCTGTCGGCCAGGTCTCCGGCCGCCTGCAGGGCGATACGAGCGCTCTCCTTGCGCAACTTCGGGTCCTGGAGGCGCCCGAGCATCGCGACGGTGAACACACTGGTCCGGATTCCCGCCCCGTCCATCAACGTCAGGGCCCGGTCGACGTCCCACTGCGTCCAGGGCGGGAGGTGCTTGCGATCGACGATGTCCTGCTTATCCGCCCAGTCGATCCACTCCGGCGCGGTGTAGTGGTGGTGGACGTCCACCCGTGCGCGGCGCGCATCACCCTCCGCCGACCCACCGTGCCCGGCGCCGGCCGCCTGAGCCGCGCCGTCCGCCGTCTGCAGTGAAGTCATGGACAGGCCCCATTTCTGTGGTCGCACCTGAGGAATCGGGGTTCCGGGCGTTGTCCGGTCAACGCCCCAGGATCTGAAGGAGCACCTCGGCCAGTTCCTTTTCCTTGTCCCGCGGCTCTCCCTCGGACCGCCAGGCCACGAAGCCGTCGGGCCGCACGAGGACCGCGCCCGCAGGGGTCGTCCCGTGCACCGGCGCCCAGTCCGGGCCGTCCCCGGTGTCCAGGTCGAACTCCGCGCCCGCGCCGATCGTGCAGGACTCGAGCGGCACGTTCAGCTTCGCGGCCACGTTCTCGCCGGCTGTGCGCCAGTCCACGCTCCCGCCGAGCAGAACGAAGGAGCGCTCGTACAGGTCGACGGTGGACAGAGTGACACCCTGGCGGGTGACCCACAGATGGGGTGCACGTGTCCCGGGGTCCGCGCACAGCGACAGTTCGTCCGGGATGATGGGCTCCTCCGCCTTCGCGCCCACGACCGCCGCGGAGGCGTAGCGGTAGCCGAGCGCCACCGTCATCAGATCCGTCGAGTCGCTCGTCGCCGTCCTGGCGGTGTACCCGGGGTGCTGTTCACGGGCCGCCTGCAGCGTCGCGCGTGCGCTCGTGGCCTGCGCCACGGGGCGGCGCTCGGCCTCGTAGCTGTCCAGCAGCTTGGGGTCCGCCCAGCCGCGCAGCACCGCCGCGATCTTCCAGGCGAGGTTGTGCGCGTCCTGGATACCGGTGTTGGAACCGAACGCGCCGGTCGGAGGCATCTCGTGGACCGAGTCGCCCATGAGGAACACCCGCCCGGCCCGGTAGCTGTTCGCCACCCGGTCCGCCGCGTGCCACGGGGCCTTTCCGGTGATCTCGACGTCCAGATCACGCACTCCGACCGCCGCCCGGATGTGCTCGGTGATGCGGTTGTCGGTGAAGTGCTCGAGCGTCTGCCCGCGCTCGGGGAACCACGGGACGTGGAAGACCCACTGCTCCTCGTTGTCCACGGGCAGCAGCACGCCGTCGCCCGAGGGCTCGGTGACATAGCACACGACGAAGTGGTCGTCGCCCGCCACCTCGCGCAGGAGCTTGCTGCGGAAGGTGACGCTGACGTTGTGGAACAGGTCTCCCGAACCGGAGTGCTCGATGCCGAGTCGCTGGCGCACGGGGCTGCGGGGACCGTCGGCGGCGAGAAGGTAGTCGGCACGCACGGTGTGGGTCTCGCCGGAGTCCCGGGCCTGCAGGACGGCGGTCACCCCGTCGTCGTCCTGGGTGAAGGACAGCAGTTCGGTGCTGAAGCGCACGTCTCCGCCGAGGCTGCGGGCGCCCTGGAGCAGCACCGGCTCCAGGTCGTTCTGGCTGCACGCGCACCGGACGGTCGAGCACACCCCGTCCTCCGGCGGCCTCCCGGTCAGCCGCGCGGACAGCCAGCGGCGGTTGCCGCTGTGCAGGGTGTCCACCTGGAGGATGCCGTGGTTCCTCGACAGCGTCGCTGCGGCCTGCCGGATCGCGGGCTCGAGGCCCGCGGTGCGGAACAGTTCCATCGTGCGCATGTTGTTGCCCCGGCCCCGGGGATGCGCCGAGGTGGCCGTATGACGCTCGACGACGCGGTGCTGAACCCCGAGTCTGCCGAGGAAAACGGATGCGGACAGGCCCACGAGTGAGCCTCCCACGACCAGGACTGGGACATAGTCGTTGCCGCGATCGTTCATCGCGTGTTCTCCTCCGGAGTCAGCGTCTGCGGTTGAGACGGCCGTTGTCACCGGCCTGCTTCTAGTTCTTTGCCATGCGCTGCCGAGCGATATTCAGTGATCACCCGCACAGCGGCACAAATGCCCCGCCGAAGGTGCCGGGCGCGTACCCGCAGGTGGGGGTCGTGCGATCGGGCGAATGGCGTTTACGGTCCGGATCCCACCGGGGAATGCTGGGTCGAACGTCATATGTCCGCTGTCCCGTGGGCGAGCGGGAACATTCAGAAAGGCCGTGGGAATGACTCAGCTCGACGAACGGGACGTGACAGAGGCGACCGAGAGAGCGGCTGCGGCGGCATCCCGTGGTGAGGCCTCGTACCGCGCCGACCCCTACCCGGTGTACGGGTGCCTGCGCGAGACCGCGCCGGTGTGCCGGCTGTCCCCTCCGCACGGCGTGGAGACCTATCTGATCACGCGCTACGACGACGCGAAGGCCGCGCTGACGGATCCGCGCATCAGCAAGGACATGTACGCGGCCATGGACGCGTACCACACCATTTTCGGTGACTCGTCCGTCGCGCTCGACGACAACATGCTCTTCTCGGACCCGCCCAAGCACACCCGGCTGCGCCGCATCGTGAACAGCGCGTTCACCCCGCGTCGTATCGAGTCACTGCGTCCCCGAATTCAGCAGGTCACCGACGAACTGCTGGAGCGGTGTTCCGGGTCCGCGCCGATCGATCTGCTGTCGTCCTTCGCATTTCCGCTGCCGCTCATCGTCATCTGCGAACTCATCGGTATTCCCGAGGAGGAGCGTGAGGACGCACAGAAGCGGTGTGCGACGGTGGCGCGTACCGGTTTCAGCAAGGCGGACAAAGAGAAACTCGCGGTGGCCGAGGGTGCCTTGCGGGACTATTTCGTCGAGCTCATCGCGCGTAAGCGGCAGAATGCCACCGACGACCTGCTCAGCGATCTGATCCGGACGCAGGACGAGCAGGGCGCCATGAACGACGGCGAGTTGCTCTCGACCCTCTGGGTGCTGCTCTTCGCCGGCCACAAGACCACCGCGTACCTCATCGGCAACGCCGTGTACAACCTGTTGCGCCACCGCGACCAGCTGAGGGACGTCATGGCGGACCCCGAGCTCCTGCCGAACGCGATCGAGGAGATCATCCGCTACGAGGGCTCGGTGGAGAACGCGACGTTCCGTCACGCGCTCGAGGACATCACCATCAGGGACACGGTCATCCCCAAGGGTTCCCTCGTGCAGGTCGCCGTGGCCTCCGCCAACCGTGACCCGGAGAAGTTCGAGTCGCCGGACACCTTCGACATCAGGCGGAAGGGCCTGCAGAGCGCCCATCTCGGCTTCGGCAGCGGAGCGCACTACTGCCTCGGTGCGCCGCTGGCCCGTATGGAGATGCGGATCGCGTTGACCACGCTCTTCGAGCGGTTCCCGAACATCGAGCCGGCCGATCCCGCTGCGGAGGCGGCGTGGCTCAAGGTGCCCTTCCCGGCGTTCCGGGGGCTGGAGAAGCTTCCGGTGATCCTCGAACCCGCGCAGGCACGCGGAGTCTGACCCCGGCCGTTCGGTCGAGGGGGGTGGAAGCCGTCGCCCGTCGGGCGGCGGCTTCCTGTCGTCCCATCCTCCTGGCACCTTCGGCGGGCCGTGCTCGCGTTGGTGCCGCCCGTCGCCGTCAGCCGGGCTGGAGGACGAAGTCGTACTCGGCGTGCAGATACGGCTGTTCGATGTGGCTGCCGTCGGGAGCGGTGCCCGCCGGCTTCTCGGTGAACCGCACGATGAGCGCGTCCTTCGTACCGAAGACCACATCGCTGTCCAGGTACTCGCTGCCCTCCTGGAACAGGTGGGTGATGAGCTTGCGGTATCCGGGCTCGTCGATGAGGAAGTGGACGTGCGCGGGCCGGAAGTAGCTGATGTCCGTCGTACTGATCAGGTCGCCGACCGGTCCGTCCATGGGGATGGCGTACCCCCGGGGCGCGATGGTGCGGATGCAGTAGGTGCCGTCCTCCCGGGCCTGGTACTTGGCCCGCAGCCGGGCTTCGTCGATGTCGGGGATCTGGGCCTCGTAGGCGCCGTCGGCGTCGGCCTGCCACGCGTCGAGGACGGCCGCGGCGACGGGCTTGCCGTCGACGTCGACGACCCTGCCGGTGACGAACAGGGGTGTTCCGGGGATGCCGTCCGACATGTCGAAGCCGTACGGGGCGGCGGGCGACCCGTCGATGTGGAACGGGCCGAGCACGGTGGCGGGCGTGGCCTGCGCCGAGAACCGGTTGTTCAGCTGCACGACGAGCATGCTCAGTCCGAGGACGTCGGAGGTGAGGATCAGCTCCTGGCGCTTGTCGTCGCTGATCCGGCCGGCGGCGGTCAGCCACTGGATCGCGGCCATCCACTCGTCCTCGGTCAGCTGCACCTCACGGGCGAAGGCGTGCAGATGGCGGATCAGGGCGGTCATGAGCTCCGCCTGCCGGGGCGAGTGGGCGGTCGCCCAGCGCCGGGCGGCGAGGTCGGTGATGTTGTCCTCGTCGACGTACACGATTGCGGCTCCTTGGTCGGCGGTGCGTATGCGGTGACGACGGTCCACGGCCCGACGGCCCGTCGGCGGCGCGGTCAGCCGTCGCGCCGGCCGTCGTCGAACGGTTGCGGGAGGTAGGGATCCGGGGGGACGGGGGTGTTGTTGAGGTCCACGGACAGGAAGACGTCCTGCGCGACCGGGTGACGGAGTTCCTCGGCGAGTTGGCCGATCAATCCGGCTGTCCGGGCCAACAGGGCGAAGCCGCGCAGCAGGGGCAACGGAAGGCCGAGGTCGGCGAGGGCGGCGCCGCAGACTCCGGCTCCGTTCAGGGGGAGCGTCTTGCCCAGCACGGTCGGATGGACCCGGCCGATGGCGGCGAACAGCGACAGGTGCGGACCGAACAGGCCTTCCTCCGTCGCGATCCGCATCAGCCGCGGCGTGCGGGGGTCGCCCTCCTTGTGCACATGGTGGCCGAGTCCGGGGACGAACGTGCCGGAGGCACGCCGCTCCCGCAGCGTGTGCAGGGCCACCGCGTCCCAGCCCGCCTCGTCGGTCGGCAGTGTCCCGTCCTGCGACTCCAGCACCTCGTGCAGGAACCTGCCGGTGTCCTCGGTGACTCCGAGGAAGCGCGAGCCGCCTCCGAGCAGACCGGCGGCGAGTGCGCCCTGGACGGAGTCCGGCGCGGACAGGTAGGTCAGCCGGGTGACGATGGCGGTGGGGGTGAACCCGTGGTCGGCCAGGGCGGCGAGCACGGCCTCGAAGACGCGTGTCTCGCCGGCGCTGGGGCGCCGCTGCACGGCCAGCCAGAACGCCAGCTCACCGAAGCCCACCGAGCCCATGATGTCCTCGGCGAGGTCATGGCCGAGGAGTGTGATGTTCTTCAGGTCGGACGCGCCCAGCGCGGTGGGGTACGCGGCGCCCGTCGTCGGCTCAGACACGGCCCTGCTCCTCGGGTTCGGACAGCCACGTGCGCAGTTCTGCACCGTGCTCGTCCAGTTGCGGCGGTGGCAGCCGATAGGTGGCGGGTGTCGCGGAGAAGCGGATCGGGTGCCGGGTGGTGGGTACGGCGCGCTCCCCCTCCCCCACGCTGACGACCGGTTCGAGACCGAACCGGTCGGCCATGGCGAAGCCGCCGTCGATGGTGTTGATCGGCCCGCTCGGGACGCCCGCCTCGACCAGCAGGTCGAACCATTCCTCTGCTCCGCGCTTCCTCAACTGCTCCACCAGAAGGGGCCGCAACTCCTCCCGGTTGGCGGTGCGGTCGGCGTTGCGGGCGAAGCGCGGGTCGTCGGCGATCTCCGAAATGCCCAGCACCTCGCACAGCTTGCGGAACTGCCCGTCGTTGGCCGCTGTCACGATGAGGTCGTTGTCGGCCGTGGGCAGCGGTTCGTAGGGGAACACGCTGGGGTGGGCGTTGCCCATCCGGTAGGGCACGGTTCCGCCCGCGACATACGCGGAACTGTGGTTGACCAGACCGGTCAGGGCCGAGGAGAGCAGGTTCACCTCGATCAACTGGCCCTCACCGGTGGCATCCCGATGGCGCAGCGCCGCCAGGATGCCGATCGTGGCGTGGTTGCCCGCCATGACGTCGAACACGGAGATCCCGGCCCGGTAGGGCGGCCCGTCCGGGTCGCCCGTGAGGCTCATCAGGCCCGAGATGGCCTGCACCATCAGGTCGTATCCGGGCACATGACGGCCGGCACCGGAGCCGAAGCCCGTGATCGAGGTGTAGATCACGCCGGGGTTGTCGCGACGCACCGTGTCGAAGTCCAGACCGTACTTGGCGAGCCCGCCGGGTTTGAAGTTCTCGATCAGCACGTCGGCGCGGCGGGCGAGTTCGCGCGCGATCACGACGTCGGACTCCTGCCGCAGGTCCAGCGCCACGGAGCGCTTGCCGCGGTTGATGCCGAGGTAGTAGGTCGAGACCTCGCCCCGGACCGGGGGCGTCCAGGACCGGGTGTCATCGCCGTGCGGTCCCTCGACCTTGACGACGTCGGCGCCGAGATCGGCGAGCAGCATCGTGGCGTACGGACCGGCCAGGATGCGCGAGAAGTCCGCCACCAGCACCCCGGAAAGCGGACCCGCGCCGGCCGGACGAGTGGGCGTCGAGCTCTCTGACATCGACCGACCTTGCCTCTCTGTCCGCCCAGCGGACGCCTGTCCGTGGCTGCGATTCTGAGGCTCCGACGGTCAAGGCGTCAAGGTTTCACCGCCACACCTGCCGGCCGGGTCAGGTGCGGCGCGGAGTCGAGCCGGGCGAAGTCCACGCTGATCTCGCCCGCGGCCTGCAGAAGAACCGGCAGGTGGTCGTGGAGCAGTGTCTCCACCGACGTCTCGGCCGCGTGCGAGTTGACGTTGACGCTCGCGACGACACGGCCCGACCCGTCGCGCAGCGGCGCGGCCACCGACCGGATGCCCCTCGCCAACTGCTCGTCGGTCATCGCCCAGCCGCGGGCGCGCACCTCGCGCAGTTCGGCCTCCCACTCCGCCCGCTCCGGCCGCCACACGGGGACCAGGCCCGACCGGGTCGGCTCGGCCAGGACCCGGGTGACGTCCGCGGGCGGCAGCGCGGCCAGCAGCACCTTGCCCAACGAGGTCTGCAGCGCCGGGAACCTGGTGCCGATCTGCACGGCCAGCGTGACGATCTTGGGTACGGAGGCCCGGGCGACGTAGACGATGTCCGAGCCGTCGAGCTGGGCGATCGAGCACGACTCGTTCGTGCGCTCGACCAGCCGCTCCAGATGCGGCCTCGCCACGTCCCACAGACCCATCGAGCGCACGTAGGCCATCCCCAGGTCGAGCACCCGAGGGGTCAGCGCGAACCCGCCGTCCTGCTGTCGTGCGTAGCCCAACTCGGCCAGGGTCAGCAGGATCCGGCGTGCGGTGGGCCTGGCCAGCCCCGTCGCCTGGGCCATGTCGGTCAGCGACATCACCGGCCGGCGGGGCTCGAAGGCGGTGATCACCTCAAGCCCTCGGGCCAGCGCTTCGATGAAGTCGGGCCCGGTTCCTTCACGGGGCATGGGAACTCCTCCTGCCGATGACAACGGCCGTCCGCCTCGCGGACAGCCTGACACAGGCACTTTATGCAGCGACACGCGCTCCGGCACACACAGGAGTCCATCCAGGCATCCGCGCCGTCCGTCCATCGGACACTGGGCACGTGTTCTGACCACCGAGGATTCGCCTGCGTCCGGTATTGACATCGGCCTGATGCGGACCCACGATCCTCGACAACAGTTGACCGTCATACGGACGTTCGTCCGAAAGGGAGACAGTGATGAGCCAACCCCTCGAATTCCTGCCGGGACGGGCCGTCGTCTTCCGCAACGGCACGGTGCTTCCCATGGACCGGGGCCGTTCGGTGCTCACCGGCACCGACGTGCTTCTGGCAGGCGACCGCATCGCCGCGGTCGGCCCGCGGCTCGCCGTACCGGACGGGACGGTCGAGATCGACGCGGACGGCGGCATCGTCATGCCGGGGATGATCGACACGCACCGGCACATGTGGCAGACGGCGATGCGCGGCTACGGCGCCGACTGGACGCTCACCCAGTACTTCGTCTGGTACTACCTCGAACACGGCAGGGTCTTCCGGCCCCAGGACGTCTACGCCGGGAACCGGCTGGCCGCCGTGGAGGCGCTCGACGCCGGCGTGACCACCGTCGTGGACTGGTCGCACGGGCTCCAGACACCCGATCACGCCGACGCGGCGGTCGACGCGCTCCAGTCGGTCCCCGGACGGTTCGTCCTCGCCTACGGCAACATCCAGCAGGCTCCTGCGGAATGGACCCGGGCGCCGGGGTTCCGGGACTTCGTGCGCCGGCGCATCTCGGACGACGACATGCTCGGCTTCCAGCTCGCCTTCGATGTGACGGGCGATCCGGAGTTCCCCGAGAAGCCGGCCTTCGAGGCGGCGCGCGAGCTGGGCCTGGCCGTCACCACCCATGCCGGGGTCTGGGGCGCCACCAACGACGACGGCATCCGGCTGATGTACGAGCACGGATTCATGACACCCGAGACGGTCTATGTGCACGCCTCGACGCTGTCCGCCGACTCCTACCACCGCATCGCGGCGACGGGCGGCTCGGTGTCGGTGTCCACGGAGAGCGAGCAGAGCGCCGGGCAGGGCTACCCGACCACCTGGGCGATACGGTCCCACGGCATCCCCGTCTCGCTGTCGATGGACACCAGTGTGTGGTGGAGCGGCGATCTGTTCTCCGCCATGCGCACCACCCTGGGTGCCGACCGGGCCCGCCAGCACCTGGATGCGCACGGCAGGAACGAGACCGTCACCCACGCGGCCCTGCGCGCGGACCAGGTGGTGGAATGGGCCACCCTCGGCGGCGCCAGGGCCCTGGGCCGCGAGAAGGACCTCGGCAGTCTCGAGGTGGGCAGGAAGGCCGACGTCGTCCTGCTGAAGAACGACCACTCTCCGGTCTCGTTCCCTCTGCTCAACCCCTATGGCCACGTGGCGTTCCAGGCGCAGCGCGGTGACGTCCACACCGTGGTCGTGAACGGAAAGGTGGTCAAGCACGAACACCGCCTGCTCGGCGTCGACCTCGGCGCGGTGCGGCACGAGGTCGAGCAGACCGTGGAGCACCTGCGGTCGACGATCGGCGAGGAGGAGTGGCACAAGGGCATGAACCCCGACATCCCCGAGACGAAGGTCCTCGACAACCCGTACACCTACACCGACTACCGCAGCTCCACCACACACCACCGCTGAGTCGCGCACCGGCCGGATCGGGACACGGGAGGTCACCGCGATGAGCGTCGGACTGCTACTGCTGCGGCTGTTGCTCGCCGCCCTGCTGTTCGGACATGCGACGCAGAAGCTGCGTGGCTGGTTCGGCGGTTCGGGACGTGCCGCCACCGGCGCGATCTTCGAGCAGTGGGGCTTCGTGCCCGGTGCACGGATGGTGCTGGTGGCCGGACTGGCCGAGCTCCTGGGTGCGGCCTCGCTCGCGGCGGGCCTGCTGACACCCGGCGGCTGCGCGCTTGTCGTCGGCACGATGACGGTGGCCGCCGTCGCGACGTCGGTCAACGGCTTCTGGGCCCAACGCGGCGGCTGCGAGGTCCCGTTCTGGTACGGCGCGGCGGCGGCGGTGCTCGCGTTCACCGGCCCGGGCCCCTGGTCGCTCGACGCCGCCCTGGGGCTGCGGTGGTCTCCCGACTACGCCTGGGGCACCGCCGCAACGGCACTCGGACTGCTCTCCTCCGCGGTCCCTCTCGCCTCCCGTTCGCGGGTCCTGCGCGAGAGGAGGACGACCGCACCGCGGGGCGAGGACCCGGCAGCGGTCTGACCGCCTGCGCGGCCCCCGTCCCTCCCCTCCGGGGGCGGGGGCCGCCGCTCCTTGCGTCAGTACTTCGCGGCCCCGGCCACGATCGCCTCCCGGATGCGGTGATACGTCCCGCAGCGGCAGATGTTGCGGATCTCGTCGAGTTCGGCCTCGCCGATCTCGCGGCCCTCCTCGCGGGCCTGACGCACCTTCGCGACGGCGGCCATGATCTGGCCGGGCTGGCAGTAGCCGCACTGGGCGACGTCGTGCTCGAGCCAGGCCTCCTGCATCGGGTGCAACTCTCTGCCGACGGTGGCGGGCAGGCCCTCGATGGTGGTGATCTCGTCATCGGGCCCGATGTCCTTGACCGGGACCGAACAGGGGTTGAACGCCTTGCCGTTGATGTGGCTCGTACAGGCCTGGCACACGCCGAGCCCGCAGCCGTACTTCGGTCCGGTGACGCCCAGGACGTCCCGGAGCACCCACAGCAGCCGCACGTCGCCCTCGATGTCCACGGTGACGGCTTTTCCGTTCAGGATGAAGGTGTGTTGGGGCACGTGGACTCCTAGAAGGCGCGGCTCAGACCGTCGGTGGGCGACGCGGGGACGGGCGGCGTGGTCGGCAGCGGCTCGAAGCCGAGCGGTTCGCCGTGGTTGATCGGGAAGGTCGTCGGCATCGCGCCGGTGGCGCGGCCGTAGGCGCAGGCCACGGCGGCCATCGCGCCCGCGACGGCGAGCTCACCCGCTCCACCTGGGTGCCCGGTCGTCGGCGGCATGACGACGATCTCCAGCTCGGGCGGCGTGTTCCACTGCCGGGTGTAGAAGTAGTTGTCCCAACTGCCCTCCAGGAAATACCCGTTGTCCAGGTGCAGGCCGGAACTGAGGGTGAGGGCGATGCCGTCCATGATGCCGCCCATCATCTGGGCCTCCAGGCCCCGCGGGTTGACGGCGAGGCCCACGTCGACCGCGCAGACGACCCTGGTGACACGGGGTCCGGCGTAGGCGTCGCGGATCTTCCGGCCGGTGGTCTGCGGCCGGCAGTCGATCTCGGCGAGGACGGCTACGTACGCGTGGTATTCGGGGTGGATCGCGATGCCCTGTGCCGTGCCGGCGGGCATGCTGCGACCCCAGCCTCCCACGTCGGCGGCCTTGTCCAGAACGGCCCGCGCCCGGGAGTCCTTGAGGAAGGCGCGGCGTACGGCGTAGGGGTCCTTTCCCAGCCGTTTCGCCAGCTCGTCCACCACAAGTTCCTGCGCGCAGCGCACGTTGGGCGAGTAGATGTTGCGCATGGAACCGGTGTTGAACCCCTGGTCGGTCTCGCTGAGCAATTGGGTGACGACACCGAAGTTGTAGGGGGTCTGCTGGGTGAGGGTGAAGATCGTCTCCGAGAAGGCGAGGCCGCCGACGGGCAGCCTGGCGGCCTCGGCGGTGATGATCTCGCCCACGCCATGACCGAAGTCGGTGGACACGGACGTGTGGCGCTGGTCGTAGGTGAGCACCTGGCCGAGTGCGTAGGTGGCCCGGACCCGCGAGGTGGACATGGGGTGGGTACGGCCCTGCCGGAAGTCGTCGGTGCGGTGCCACATCAGCTTCACCGGTTTGCCCATGGCCCTGGAGATCTCGGCGGCCTCGGCGGCGGCGTCGTGGAAGAGCTTCCGCCCGAAGGACCCTCCGCCCTCGGTGACATGGACCTTGACCGCGGTGACCGGAAGACCGAGTTCCAGCGCGATCTGCTCCTGTGCGGTGATCGGCGACTTCAGACTGGCCCAGATCTCGGCGGAGTCCTTCCGGACGTCGGCCACCGCGCAGTTGGTCTCCAGCGCGCTGTTGCTGGCGAAGTGGAAGGTGAAGCGGGCGTCGACGGACCTGGTGAGCAGATCGATGGCGGGCAGTGGGAGTTCGGCCCTGCGCAGCTCGTCGCGCACGGTGTCGTCGGACTTGCCCTCCGCGGTACCCGGCCCCCAGTCGACCTCGAGGGCGCGGACCGCGTCGATGCACTGCCCGAAGGTGCGGCCGCGCACGGCGACACCGGTGGAGACCGCAACGACGTCCGTGATGCCCGGCAGTGCCCGTACCTCCGCGAGATTCGCCACCGAGCGGACCGTGCCGTTGACGGTCGGCGGGCGGCACACCATCGTGGGCAGCGCGCCCGGCACCTGGAGGTCCATCGCGAACCGCTTGCGTCCGGTGATCGCCTCGAGTGCGTCGAGGCGTCGCTGCGGGGTCCCGATGACCTCGAAGTCCGGCGGTTCCTTGAGGGTCACCGAAACCTGGGTGCTCGTCATGGATGCTGCTTTGGCGGCCAGTTCGCCGTAGCCGAGGCTTCTTCCGGTCAGTGCGGAGGTGATGACCCCGGCCTTCGCGGTCAGGGTGTCGATCGCCTCGCCCAGTTCGAGGGCCGCCGCCTTCAGCAGCCGCCCGCGGGCAACGGCGGCCGCGACACGGATCGGTGTGAAGGTGGAGACGGTGGTGTTCGACCCGCCGGTGAGCTGGTTGAACAGCAGTTCCGGCCGGGCGTCGGCGAGCGACACCCTGATCCTGTCCACGGGGAGGTCCAGTTCCTCCGCGATGAGCATGGCGCTGGAGGTGGTGATGCCCTGTCCGACCTCGGCCCGCGGCAGCGCGAAGGATGCCGTGCCGTCGGCGTCGATCCGGATCGTGATCAGGTTCGCTGTGGGCAGGGTGGCATGGGTGAGCATGTCGTTGAGGTCGTATATCTCGGCCGGCCCCGGCGGTGAGGGCACCGCCGCGGTCGCCTCCTCGGGAGCCAGCATGCCCTCACCCAGTTGGGCCGCCACGGTCAGGGTCGAGGCGGCCACCACGTACCCCAGGAACCTTCGGCGTCCGATGCCGCCCGGCTCGGCGTCGGCCCCGTGCTGCTGCGGGCGGCGGTGAGATTCC
This sequence comes from Streptomyces sp. HUAS TT11, assembly GCF_051553595.1. Lineage (NCBI taxonomy): Bacteria > Bacillati > Actinomycetota > Actinomycetes > Kitasatosporales > Streptomycetaceae > Streptomyces > Streptomyces sp. HUAS TT11. Next base: position 8,203,413 of record NZ_CP196184.1, on the reverse strand, counting down.
ATCGGCTGTACTCCCGACCACGAAGTGGAGTGTGCCCGGACAGGTCGCGAGGCAGGCACGGAGGCGCCCGTCGGCACGGGAGCAACCGATCCGTTCACGGCGGCTCTTGACTGTGCACGGCCGACGTGCACTCCGGAAGATCCCGGTGGCGCATCTCCACGTAAGCCTCACGTCACATCACAGGGAAACCGAAGGGCCCGGTGCGGACTGGGTCCCGTCCTCCCGGTGCGGTCCGCCTCGCAGGGGGGACGCGGGCGTTCAGTACCGTCGGGCCAGACGGTCCGCCTGGGGCGGCCGGCCGAGCCGAGTACAGCGGAGCAGTGAGCGAGGACGGGCTGTCGGTCGTCCCGACCGATCCGCATCAGCAGCCCGGACGGGCGGCCGCCGATCCCGCCGTCGCCCTCGCCGCGGCCATGGCCGACGTGGAAGCGGGCGCGGCGGGGTCCTCGATGGATGCGACCCGGCACACGGCCCTCACCGTGGCCGGCTGCGGCCGGATCCTCAAGCCGACCGCATGTTCGCGCCGCGGTGCGTCCATCGGCGCCGAACGGTGAGCGGACCTGCTCGAGGCCCATGACCGGCACGGCTCACTTGCCCGGACACCCGGATCCCCAGCCGCGAAACCGCCACCACACTCGACGTGTCGGACCACCGGTGGCCTTGCGGCGTCGCCCGGTTCGAGATCCCGTCCGGAACCCCGGCATCATCCGGTGCACCGAGCAGGAACCGGCCGGCCCGGCCGATGCCCCGGAAACCCCGACCGGCAGAAGATCCGGCGAGGACCAGACTGCCGTGGACGGCAGCGGTCGGCTCGGCGGTGTTCGGGGGGCACAGCCCGCATCCGGCACCCGCGCTGCCGGTCGGCGACGGCCGGCCGCCGTCGGCGCGAGTTCGGCTTCAATGACGGGCGGCGCGGGCCCATTCGCCGAGGACGGGGACACAGGACTCGGCGAAGTACTCGTAGTCGGCCGGGGTGTTGTAGACATGGGCGGACACCCGCAGATAACCGATGCCGTCGAAGCTGGTGAAGGCCGCCTCCACGCCCAGTTCCCGGGCCGCACGGTCGCGCAGCGCGTCGGCTTCGATGCGGGTGGGACCCAGGCCGTCCGGCAGCCGTACCAGCCGCATTCCGGGAACCGGCATGCCCACGTCGACGGCGTCGCCGGGGGTGTCGGTCAGATCGGCGATCGCGGCTCCGATCGCGTACGCGGCATAGTTGGCCAGCTCGTCCATGTACCGGCGTGCGTTCTCCCACCCCCAGGTGCTTTCGACGAAGTCGAGGGCCGTGGGTGCGGAGAGGTAGGCGGTCGCGTCCAGCGTGCCCTGCTGGTCGAAGCGGTCGGGATACGGGTCGGCCGCCCCCCACGAGTCGATCAGGGGGTACAACCCGTCGCGCAGCGGGCCCCGGGCGATCAGCGCGGCCGTGCCGCGCGGCGCGCAACCCCACTTGTGCAGATTGCCGACCCAGAAGTCGCAGGTCGCCTCGGCGAGCGGGGAGGCGAGCAGACCGGGTGCGTGCGCGCCGTCCACGAGCAGTGGGATGTCTCGGCTCCGGGCCGCCTCGCCGATCCGCTCCACCGGCATACGGCGGGCGGTGGCCGAGGTGATGTGGTCGACCACGACCAGGTCGGTGTCCTCCCCCATCTCGGCGATCACGGCCGCGGCCGCCTGCTCCTCGTCCGCGTCCAGCGGCACCCGGGCGGTGCGGACCCGGCCGCCCCAACGGCGCGCCAGCCGCTCCGCGCCCATGGTGACGGCACCGTAGCCGTGGTCGGTGACGACGATCTCTCCACCACGACGCCGGGTCAGTGCGGCGAACACGACGCTGGCGCCGGCGCTCGCGTTCGGGACCAGCGCGAGGTCGTCGGCGGCGACCCCGAGATAAGCGGCGAGCTCGACGCGGGTGGCGGCGATCCGCTGCGGCAGTGTCGGGAACCACACCACCGGCGCGCGTTCCATCTCCGCGCGCAGCTCCTCCTGGCGCCGCTGGGCCACGAGGGGAACCGCGCCGAAGGAACCGTGGTTCAGGTGCTTCAGACCGGGGTCCAGTGACCAGGCCTGGACGGCGGGCGCTCCGTCGGCCAGCAGCAGGGGGTGAGGTGCGGTGGCGACCTCGGACTCGCTCACGTGACTCCCTATCCACCGGGCCGGAACAGTCAGAGAACAGCACCCGGAGACATATGATGACTCCGCATGCTGACATGACGACTTCCCTGGACGCAAGGGACCACAGGGACGGAGTCATCAGATGACTTTGGCCGATACCGTAGGGCGTCCGATGGCCCACCGCGCCGCGCCGCGGAGCTTCCGGGCCGTCGCCGCAACCCGCCCGAAGAGAACTGAGGGGGTCGGATGTCCGCGGTCGAGAAGGCTTTCCACGGTCTACGGCACATGATCGCCACGGGGCGTCTCGGCCCGGGTGAGCGCATCCCGCCGGAAGGCGAGCTGTGCGAGGAGCTGGGCGTCTCACGCGGATCGCTGCGCGAGGCCGTACGGATGCTCGCCGCCCTAGGCGTGATCGAGCCACGGCACGGCTCGGGCACCTATGTCTCCCGGCTCAGGCCCGAGGACGTCATCGGCAGCCTCTCGCTGACCCTCGAGCTCCTCCCCCTCCCCGGCCTGCTGGAGGTCTACGAGATCCGACGTGTACTGGAGGCCCACGTCGCGGCCCAGGCCGCGGCGCGCTCGACACCGGAGACCGTGCGCACGCTCTTCACGCTCATCGAGGAGATGGAGGACACCGATGACCCCGTTTCGGCGTCCGCGCTCGACCATCGCTTCCACGCGGAGATCGCGCGGGTCGGCGGCAACCCCACTCTGGCCTCCCTTCTGTCGGTCTTCCGCGCCCGCTCCCGCAAGTACCAGGTCTTCACACTGCCCGAGGGCGCCGAACTGCGCGCCAAGAGCGACGAGGACCACCGTGTCCTGGCCACTGCCATCGCGGACCGCGACCCCGCGGCGGCCGCCGGGGCCGCCGGGGCCCATGTCGCGCAGACGGAGCGGTGGCTGCGCGCGTTCACACCTCCCGTGGAGAACGAGGACACACCCGGCTGACACCCGTGCCCCGGTACAGGGCCGACAGGCTCTCCGGGGAGTCCATCCGGCCGGTGTTGTGCCCCACCGCCGACCGGCGCGCTCCTCGGTGCGCGCCGGTCGGCGTCCGCCGGAAATTGGGACAACCGACCCTTCCCGGTCATGAGGCGGTCAACGAACACGGCGGTCGCCCGGCGAGGATCGAGACGTGCTGGACGATCCGCCCCGGGCCCGGACGTCACATCCGATGTGACTTTTTTCCGATCATGAAGGAACAGCAGGCCACCCTGCGCGGTTTCATCCCTTGACGACGCGATGTCCCAGCGTTCGCCAGACTTTGCGCACCTCTCGGAAAGGTCAACACGTTCATGTTCCACCACATCCTGGTCGCCATCGATCCGAGCCCCGCACGCCACACCGCGCTGCGTCTGGCCGGTGACATGGCCCAGCTGACCCAGGCCAAGGTCAGCGTTCTGCACATCGCCGCCTCCGCCGCCTCGCCCTCGCTCGGCGCCGTCGTCCCCCTGGAGGACGACTCCGAGGCCAAGGCCGTACTGGACGAGGCCGTCGCAGAACTGCGCGACAAGGGCGTCTCGGCGGACGGCACCGTCACCCAGGCCCTGACGACGATGATCGCGCCGACCATCTCGGAGACCGCCGAGGAAGTGGGCGCCGACCTCATCGTGGTCAGCCCCCATCACCGTGGATCCGTCGAGGCGTTCTTCCACCCGCGGGTCAGCGACGCGGTCGCCCACGCCAGCCGTGTGGCCGTGCTCCTCGCCCCCGAAGAGCCCGAGGCGCAGGAGAAGTGATCTGTGGGCGCCCTGTGCCCCGGCGCAGGGCGCCGCAAGCCGTCACACGGCGAGCGTGAGGATACGCCCGCCCCGGCGTCGGCCTCCGCGGCCGACGCCGGACGCCCCGCGTGGACCGGAATCCGTGAGCGCCTTGCGCCTGCTGGTCCCGCGAGCCGCACGCAGCAGCGGGGGTCGCACCCGTGTCGGGGCCCCGCCCCCGACGAGGTGCCGTCCGCCTCGGAGGCCACGGACGCCACCCACGTGCCGAGACGAACCGGACATCGGCCGTGATGCATGCGCCGCTCCAGGAGCCTCGGAAGCGGCTCACGGGCACCACGCATCGACGGCCGACACGGCCGAGTGGCACATTCGAACTCCCGGCCCGGCGGGAACGCCCCGCCGGGAGGGTGAGAACCCTGCTCAGCCCGTCCGGGGCCCCGCCTTCCCGGAGTCGGGTCCACCGGATGTGCGCAGGCTGCCGACCGTCTTCAGCAACCGGTCGGCGGGTTCCCTCAGCCGGGGATGGGCGAGAACCGTGTTGCGCAGACCACGCACCGGCCGGCGCCACAGCCGGTGGGCCGTCGCGACCGGGTGAGGCCTGCTCGCGAACCCTTCGGCGACACGCAGTTCCCGGGTCTTGAGCCAGTCCTTGTACTCCTTGTCGCCGCGCCCCATGTCCACGAGCGTCACACCGTGCCGGGCCGCCGCCTCCGCCAGCCGCAGGTGCATCATCAACCCGGGTGAGTAGTAGCGGAGCTCGGGGTCGTACGCGGTGAACCAGGCCGCGAGCACCGTGCTCGATCGCGGCCCGAAGTGCGCCGCCACGGGCAGGTCACCGGCGTACAGCACGGACAGCACCCCGGTGAAGTGCTCCTCGCGGACACGGGAGAGGTAGTCCACCAGGTCCACGATCCAGGGCCGTGAGAACCGGTCCATCCGACCGGTCCGGCGGTACTGGGCGGACTTCCACTGCATGAGAGTGCGCAGCGCGGCCGGATCGCGCTCGTCGAAGATGAAGCGCACCTCCCCCTTGTCACGCCCCAGACGGCGTTCCTTCTTCAGCACCGTCTTGGCCAGTCCGGGGTACGCGCTGCGCAGCCACTGGGCGTAGTCGCCGTCGCCCGGCTTCACATCGAGCACCGGTGAGGCGAACGTCCCCGTGACGTACGGGCCGAACGGCTTCTGCTCCTGGACGAGGTGGTCGAACTCGAAGATGGACAGTCCGCAACCCCGCAGGAGGTCCCGGGTGTCCCAGGAGACTCCGGGCCGGTGCACGAGGGCCTGGCAGTCGGACAGGCCGAGACCGATGGCCCGGCCTACGCCGAAGGCGTTGCGCTCGTACGGCAGGAAGCCGACCGGCTCCCCGTTCTCACGCAGGACCGCCACGCGTGCCCCGGCCCGGTACCTGCCGATCCCGATCGCGAACTCCGGGGCCAGAAACGGGTTGGCGTACTCGGGCGACGCGTCCATGGCCTGGTGCCAGGCGCCGCGCAGCGAGTCGGTCAGTTCGTCGAATCTGTGAACGGTGATGTCCACCTCACATCAACCGCCCTTCCGCAGGCGCCGCGAGAAGCGTGCCGATGACGGCACGGAACGACAAGGCGTGTTGGCGACTACTCATGGATCGCATGGACGACCGCTCCCCCCTATGACGCGCTGTCCGCGTCCTCCCACTGCTGTGGGCATCTGATGACCCACGCCGTGCACACGCGCGATCCCCGAACGGCGATGACCGACACGCGTATCCGGCAATGCTCAAACGTCGCGAAACAGTACGCACGCTGTCAAGGGTGCCTGAGGTAACGAAAGAGCCCGGGTCGGACGTCACGGTCGAGCCGTCCCCGTCCGGTCACCCCTCCTGAGCCGGCCCGGTCGCCGTGACGTCGCACTTCTCGCCCTCCGTCCCCTTTGGCCGGGCCGGACCCGATTGCCCTGTCCGAAAGGAGACTTGAGTTCGACCTGCGCAGGCGACTCGGCGTGGGAGCGCCGGCGACAACAGCGCCGGCCGGGCAGCTCGATCGCCGTGAACCCCTGTGGTCGGCTCTTCCTCCCGCCCGCACCGGCACCCCGCCGAGACCGACTCCTCGGCCCCCGCCCTCCGGCGGGACTTCATCTGCCGGCGCCTCGGAAGCGAACCCCTGCCGGCGCCGGACGAGATGAGTCACTGCGTCCGGCGCTCAGAGTGTGGGCTGCCGTACGGACGAATAGAGCCACTGGTTCTTGCCCAGGGGCTGCTCCGGGACGTTGCCCAACCAGAGCACCGTCCCATGACGGCGCTCCCAGTAGGCCCCGAACGCGGCCTTGGCGAGCCGATCCGGAACGATCACCAGCGGCCAGAGCCCCGGCAACGATCCCCACAGCAGCGCACCGATCACACCCGACACCGCAAGAAAGACCGGGAAGCCCAGGTCGAAGCTGCGCCGTAGCGACTCACGCGACGCGGGCAGGATCCTGTCAGGATCGGCGAGGGGCACCGCCGTCTCGAAGTCCCTCCTCTCACCGCCCAGCCACGCCGGCCGGGTGCAGGCCAGCGCCCCGAACACCAAAGTGAGTACGGGGAGCAGCACCATGGCCCACCACGCCACATGGGCGTCGGGAAGGCCACCGAGAGCGAACGCCACGGGTGCGCTGACGAACGTGGCGCCCACCGCCTCGACGACGGCCGACAGTTGATGGTGCACATACCTGCGCACGGCACTCCCCCTCCGCGCACCCGTCTCCCCCACGATCGGGCGCCGCGCACCACTATGCACGTGGTGGGCGGTCGGGCAAGGGGACTTGCCGACGACGGAGGCCGACCCGGCGGAGCGCGACGAGCGACACGTGAGACAGTCGCACCGATGCGCACTGATGCTCACCGATCGTCGCCAAGGAGAAGACTCCATGAGAGTGTTGCCCGCCGTCACCGGTCGTGACGAGTTCGATGCGTTGGTGGTGAGAACCGACTACCACGACGACGCCGCATGGCAGGACGTGGCGACCGCGCTGACGCAGTCGTGGGGCGACGGGCTGTACGAGGCGCGCATCCACGTCATCAACGATCCGGCGTGGGCGGACTCGACCGCCGACGATGTGCTGAACGTGGTCCGCGCCGACGAGAACCTGGCCGTCGTCTTCCTCGCCGACCGGACGTCCATGCAGTCCGGAACCCACCCTCTGCTGGCGGTGACCACGCTGACGCGGGAGGACTGCGCGGACGACGAGGACTACGAGGAACTGACCGGGTTCGGCCGCGAGTTCCGCACCGCCCCGGCGGGCGTCCACGACGTCCACGCGAACCTGAGCATCGGCAACATGGGCTTCGAGGAGTACGCGTCGTGGGCCCACGACGATCCCGAGGGGATCTACCGGTCCTTCTGAAGGATCGCCCGCCGTACGTGGAGTGACAGGCGCACGGGCCTCGCCTATTGGCCACCACCGGCGCAGGCGCGTCCCGCGCTGATGTGCTGGTGAGGAAGGTGCCGAAGAGGACCTGGCGGAAGCTTTCGGCCGGACGCGGCGCGACGGGACGGCGGTTCTACCGCTGGGCCGTCGTCGACCTCGTCAAGGTGGCACCGGGCCATCACCGGTACCCGGACCGTCGCAACCGCACCACCGGTGAACTCGCCTGTTCCTGCTGTCGGGGCCGGCCGGACTGGATGAGCACCAGGTCCGCCGCTGCTCTTCCGGGCCTGCTGGGTCGCGGTCACGAGCCGGCGGTCACCGGAGACAAGGGTCAGTGAGCACGTCCGCCGGCCACTCCGGGCACCGAAGTCGGTCACCCCGAGCCAAGAGCCGAAGGGTTCATCGGTCGTTGGAAGTAGGTCCTGCGCCTCAGGTGCCCTTCGCGCCTGCTTGGCTAGGGTCGGTCCTCATGGAGACCACGGGAATCGTTCGTCGCCGGACGGCGGAGCGTGTGCGCGACGCTCTGGAGCGGCTTGTCGGCGAGCGGGATGTATGGGTGTCGACGGCTCACCCTGATCACGGGCCGCACCAGGTGCCGCTGTGGTTCCTGTGGGATGGGCGAGCAGTGTGGATGTGCACCGGCTCCACTTCCGTGACTGCGCGAAACGTGCGCGAAGAGCCGCGCGTGCGCCTGTCGCTACCGGACACCTTCGACGTGGTGCTCCTCCAGGGAGAGGCGGAGTGCTTCCCGGACCATGAGGTGCCGGGAGACGCGGCGGAGGCGTTCGCCGACAAGTTCGGATGGGATCCGCGCGTGGAAGAAGGTTCCTTTGTGTATGTACGCGTGGCCCCGAGGACTGTGCGCGCTTGGCGCGGCGAGCCGGAGCTACGCGGCAGAGTCATCATGCGCGACGGGTTGTGGCTGGAATAACGGCCGTGCCTCGGCGATGCGCCTCTCTTGGACACGATCTGCACCTGGAGTACCGGTACTCCAGCAGCACGACGTTGTGTCACTCGGTCAGTCGGCGGTTGTCGATGAGGCGGGTGACGAAGGCGAGGAGGCGCTCGTTTGATGTCACCCTCAGCCGCCATGCCCGGGGATAGACTGTTCCGCTCCACCTGACTGGAGGTCATCCGAGTGTTCCCCGCACGGATACTTGCCGGTGCTCCGTTGGCTCTGGTGATTCTCGCCGTGTCCGGCTGCTCTTCCCTCTGGGGCTGCACCGACACGACTGCGAAGCGCGGTGAGGCCGGTGTCAGGGTGCAGGTCGAGGACACGTCCGGGCGGCCTCTCGGCGTCACCGCCGAGGTCGTCGACTGGCGCCTTGAGCCCCACCCGCAGGAGCCTTCTGAAGGTGACCAGGTCCACTTCCACTTCCGCTTCGACGGCGCCGACGACGTGTCCGGCCCTGCGGTGGACGCCTGCGCGGTCGACAAGGAGCGCGTGGCGTTGGGGTGTCGGACGGTCTATTCGTCGGAGGCGTTCGGGCCGGGCGGTGACCTCACGGGCGACGGCTGGCTCGCCGCAGAGCACCCTGATCAGGTTGCCGGAGTGCTGTTGATCCCCAATGACCAGTCCTACGACCGACGAACCTGCGAGCAGGACATCAAGGACGGTGGCGGGCCGCATCCTCCGGAACCAGCCGGCGTGGGCGACCAGTTGTAAGCTGTGCTGCACGGTCACCTCCTCGCGGTCGCCGGCGCCCCGCTGCTGGCCACCCTCGCCGCAACCGTCCTGGTGGGGGCGGCTCTGACGGTACCGATCCGGGGACTGTCCCGGATCGCCCCCGCCCACCTTCTCGCCGCAGACTGAGCCGGCGACCACCATCGGCAGTTTCGCCCGGCGAAGGACCCCGGCCCTGCCGCGAAACGTGCCGCGCACCCTCCGACATGCGGAGCGACCCTCCGACGGGGCCGGAGAGGGGCACACATGAGTGGTGCGCCGTGCCTGTGGGGGCCCGGCGCGGGGTGGGGTGGGGTGGTGGGTGCCGGTGACCGGCCCGTGGTGGGGTCGGTCACCGGTGGGTGGGGTCAGCGGTGGTGGCGGTAGCCCCAGGAGGTGGTGTCGATGATGCGGCCGCGGTCGTTGCGCAGGGTGGCGGTGTCGGTGTGGTTGTCCCAGGCGTAGTTGCGGCGGTCCTGGTAGAGGTCGGTGCGGGTGTCGTGGCCGATGCCGGTGTGGACGCGGACGGTGGCGCGGCCGGCGAGGCGGTAGTGGTGGAAGGTGTAGGTGCGGTGGTCGCGGCCGGTGAGGGTCCATCCGCTGAGGTTGACGGGGCGGCGGGTGGTGTTGGTGATCTGCACCCATTCGGCGTTCAGGGAGCGGTTGGAGCGGTCTTCGCGGCCCGGGGAGTCGTATTGCACGCGGGTGATCTGGACGTCCGGCCGGTGGGGGCGGTGGTCGGCGGCGGTGGCCGGGACGGTGGCGGCGCCGGCCAGGGCGGCGGCGGTGAGGGTGGCGGCGGCCAGGCGGCGTGCGGTGGTGGAAGTGGACACAGGTTCCCCCTGCTTGGTGCGGGCACCGTCCCGTGTGTGGTGCGGGGTGGTGCGGTGTGCGGGTGCGGGGCCGGGTCGGCCGCGCCCTCATACGGTGCCGTCCGGGTGGGGGTGATGTGTGTGAAACGTGAACCGTGTTACGGGATGCCTATGTCTCCATGACTCTCGTCTGCATGGTCCATTTATCGGCGGAATGCGGTGGGTTGACGTCGTGTCGGGTTGTTCGCCCTTGCAATCACCGGCTTGTGGCATGTGTACGCCAGGGTCCGCCACCCCACCCGAGTCCCGGGTGTCACCCGAAAGTGAGTAACAGCCCCATGACGCCACACCGGGCCAGGTCAGGGCACCTCCGCGCCACACGCCGGGCCCAGCGGTCACAGCAGCCGCACGGTCGCCGACCCGGTCGTTCCCCCGCGACTTCTGGGGCGGGACGCCGCGGCGGGCGACGGCCGACGGCGACGGACTCCTCGGCACTGCGTACTTCGGTGCAAACTGCGCCAGTTGAACGACCGTCACGGCACGCTGGATCGCACTCGTCCCCGGCCCGCCTCCTCGTCCGACGCGAGAGACCCGCCGGGCGCTGTGTGATGCGCAGGCTTCGTCGGGCGGGAGGCCCGAATGACGCGCCCACGACAGCGGGTCCCCGCCGGCGCTGACGCCGGCCGGGGACCCTCTGACGGAATCGGGCTACGTCAGCCGTCGTTCTCCGCCGACGGAATGTAGGCGCCCGGTACGTCGTTCGGCGTGTAGATCTTGCTCTCGCCGGGGTAGGGCGTCTTCCAGTTGTGCGTCTGGTACCACGTGAAGTGGTCCATCTGCGCCGGGTTGGCGTAGTCGGCTATGGCGTTGGGCCCGGTCAGGTGCTGCTTGGACTTCCAGGTGTCCCACTTGTCCGCGAGCGCCTGCTTGTCGGCCGGCGCCTTCGCCGACGTGGGTGCGGGCGCCGCCTTGGCGTCCTGCGGGGCGGGGGTGTCCGGGCCGCAGGTGGGCTGGGTGCTCAGGCCCAGGGTCAGCGAGGTCCGGTTGGGCAGCGTGGTGAACGGCGTGTAGTTCGGCTTCTTGGTGAACGCCGTGGCCATGGGGGTGGCCGCGCTGTCCTTCTGGTTCATCGGGTGGATCCCGAGGATCTGCTCGATGGTGCGGATCATCGTGATCTGCGAGTAGTACCGGTTGTCGACGGTACCGCGCTGCGCCCAGGGGCTGATGATCTGGATCGGGGCACGGTGGCCGTCGACGTGGTCGAGGCCGGCCTGGGAGTCGTCCTCGACGACGAAGATCGCCGAGTCCTTCCAGTACTTGCTGTGCGAGATCTTGTCGACCATCCGGCCGACCGCGAGGTCGTTGTCCGCGACCTGCGCGGCCGCGTTGGCCGGGCCACCGGTGTGGTCGTTGGACAGCCAGAACATGTTCAGGTTCGCAGGACCGTTCTGCTCGAAGTCCTGCTCCCAGATCTGCTCCTTGTAGATGTCCGGGACGCTGGTGTCGAACAGCGGGAAGCCGGGCACCGACACCTTGTTGAGCGACGGGATCGCCGAGCCCGTCTGAATGGGGTAGGCGGTCTTCTGGCCGGTGGCCTGCATGTTCTTGGTGTCGCAGTACAGGTTCTGCCAGGTCGCGCCGGCCGGCTTGCTCTCGATCGACTGGAACTCGCCGTAGTCCTTGACGGACTTGCCCGCCGCCTGGGCGCCGGACCAGATGAAGCCGGTCTTCTGGTGACCCAGAGCGTCGTTCTCGGTGTCGTAGCTGCGCTGGTACTCGCCCGCCGAGGACTCGGTGTACTCCGGGTCGTCGGCCTGCATCAGCCAGTTGTGACCCTCGGCGGAGTTCGTGCCGATGTCGTACGTGTTGTCGTACAGCCCGAACTGCTCGGCCAGCGCGTGCTGGTTCGGCGTCACGTTCTCGCCGAACTGCGCCAGCGACGGGTCGCCGTTGCCCTGCGGCATGTCACCGAAGACCTGGTCGTAGGTCCGGTTCTCCTTGACGATCAGGAAGACGTGCTTGATCGTCGACGAGTCGCCGAGTCGCGTGGGGACCGGCACCGCCTTCTTGTTGCCCTTGCCCTTGGCCAGCTTGACGGAGCCGCCGGTCCAGCCGTTCTGCTTGAAGACCTTGGCCGTCTGGGACCTGATGACACTGTCGTAGGGCAGCGTGAACTGCGTCAGGCTCGACGTGGTGTCGTGGGTGCCGTGCCCGGCGCTGTTGGTGGGGCGGAGGGCGTCGATGCCACGGGTGTTGGAGACGACCACCTTCTTGCCCACGGTGGCGATCTCCGAGGGGAAGTAGTCCGTCGGGAGCAGACCGACGTAACTGGCGGGCTCCTGCGCGGACTTGTACCGGTAGACGGCGACCGCGTTGGCGCGGCCCAGCGTCACCAGCAGGTGCCCGTCGTCGGTGAGCGTCACCGCGTCGGGCTCGTAGCCCACCGAGGCCTCCGGCCACGGCTGGGTGGCGATGGTCTGCACGACCTTGTTCTTGCGGGTGTCGATGACCGACACGTTGTTGTCGGCGGTGTTGGTGACGAACACCACGCCGTTCTTGGCGTACACCGCGGTCGGGTGCAGGCCGACGCCGATGCTCCCCACGGCGGCGGACGAGTCCGCCAGGTCGATGACGCTGACCGTGCCGGTCGTGGTGGCACCGGTGTCCGGGTCGGCCGGAACCTGGGTGCCGTAGGAGTTGATGGTGGTGTCGCCGGCCTTGGCCGGGCGTCCACCCTCGTTGCTGACGTAGAGCCTGTTGCCGACCATGGCCATGCCGCGGGGGGCGTTGCCCACGGCCCAGCTCTGCTTGATGGTCCCGGTGGCCGCGTCGATGGCGACCACCCGGTTCTGGCCGTTGACCGCGGAGTACACGGTCGAGCCGTCGGCGGAGAACACCGCCGCGCCGACCAGGGCGTGCTTGGAGCCGTCGGCCGGGATCGAGACGGTCTTCGGGGCGGAGAGCGTGCCGTCCGCGTTCACGGTGAACTTGGTGTAGCCATCGGTCTGGCCCAGCCACAACTGCGTGCCGTCGGGCGAGTACGTCGGGCCCTCCTGGCCGACGGAGCTGCTCGAGATGCGCAGATCGTCCGCCGCGTTGGTGCCGACGCGCTGCTTCACCTGCCCGGTGCTGAGGTCCATGATGACCAGTGCCGCGTCGCCGTCGGTGACCGCGGCCGCGAGGTGGGTGCCGTCCGGGCTGACCGAGGACGACATGATCTTGCCGTCGTTGATGACGGTGCGGCTGCCGTACGGGGCGATGTACTGGTCGCTGGAGATGACCTGGCCGTTGGCGGTGGTCTGGCCGACCTGGTCGGTGCCGAACTGCTTCGTCTGGGCGACTGCGGTGCCCGTGACGGCGAGAACGACGCCGATGCCCACTGTGACCAGAGAAGTACGGCGACCGACGCGTCTGCCGAAAAGGCTGAGCTGTGCCTTCTCGTTGTTCCGACGCTGCCGTGTTACCTGCATCGAGTTATCCCTTCGAGGTGGGAAGCAGTTCGACGTTGCCGTCGAACTGCCAGAGCGGGTTCGGCGCATCCCCTTCGGGGGTGCGCACCAGGAAGTAGCCGTTGACTTCCTTCGGTCCATCGCCATCGGCCATGAACCGCCCGTCCGCGGTGATGTCGAGTTGGTAGATGGCCGACCCTGTGGCCTTGATGCCGGGGAGATGCCAGGACACGACGCAACGCCAGTCGTTGCCCGGCCCCTCGGGGGCGACTCGGGAGGAGCCCTTGTCGCAGGTCGCCGATGCCTTCAACTGCGCTTCGGTGACGTCGGGTCGGTTGAGCTGCTTGGTCTGGACGCGGTAGAGGTGGGCGAAGGCCGTGGCGACCGAGCGCTGCACCTTGTCCTGGTCGATGCCGGAGCCCGTGGCCCCGGTCGACACCGCGACGGTCGGCACCGTCACCACGACCAGGCCGACGAGCGGCAGGAGCCCGATGGTGATCGCACGGCGCCCCGAGCCGTCGTAGTTGACGTTGGTGAAGTCGCGGCGCACGAAGAGCACGTAGGCCAGCACCGTGGCGAGCACGGCCCACACCAGGCTGACCACGACACCGATCAGCAGCGGGCCCAGCTGTTCCGGGGTGGTGAACAGGCCGTTCCAGGAGAGGAAGGCGTAGCTGGGCAGGGCGAGGCGCACGGACACGGGCAGTGGCAGCATCTGCGCGAGCTGCATCGCGAGCGCGACGATCGCGGGCAGCAGCAGTCCCATCGGGGAACGCCCCAGCGAGACCGAACCGAGCAGACCGATCGCGGCGAGAGCCAGGGTGGGGGCGAGTGCGCACACCCAGGCGAGCAGCACCCGGACGCTGGTGTCCCCGGGTGTCAGCAGGTGGCCGTCCAGGCCGACCAGCGGCTGGTTGCCGACCGCCAGAAGCCCCCCGATCGTGCTGGAGACGGCCATCCCGGCCACGAGGAGCACGATGACGGTGAGGCTCGCCAGTGCCTTCGAGACGAAGATCCGCCGGGGCGACCGTACGGCCACGAGCAGGTGGCGCCAGGTGCCGAGCCGGTCCTCGGACGCGAACACGTCGCCGGCGACCACCGAGGTCAGCAGCGGGAGCGCCCAGGTGCCCGCGAAGCCGAGCATGACGAGGGGCCCGGCCCAGCCCGTGGCGAGCATCCAGCGGCCGAAGAGGGTGTCGACGGGCAGCGTGCTCTGCTGACCCACCGCGGCGACGAAGAGCGCCGGCGCGATCCAGCAGGCGAGGACCAGCAAGCGGATCCGCCACTGCGAAACCAGCTTGACGAGCTCGAATCGGTACCCGCGCGGCACCGACACACGGCGTGCGCCGGCAACGTTGTCCACCGCGATGGTCGCGGTCATCGGTCGGCCTCCTGCTGCTCGGTCAGGGCGAGGAACGCGGCCTCGAGCGGCGACACCACCGGGGCGAGCTCGCGTACCGCGATGCCGGCGTGCACAAGGCCCGACACCAGTTCGTCGAGGGCGGGCACCAGCGCGCGCACGACGAGCGTCCCGGCGTCCTGCCGTGTCATGGCGCCGTCGACGACACTGATCCCGGCCGTGTCGTCCGCGAGTCGGCGGGCGCCCTCGGGGTCGGATGTCTGCAGCCGGTAGTCGAGTTCACGGTTCTCGGCGGCAAGCTTGCTGAGCGGACCGGTGAACACGACCCGCCCGGTGGCGATGATGGTGACCTCGGAGCACAGTGCCTCGAGATCGTCCATGCGGTGGCTCGAGAGCACAACGCTGGTGCCGTCCGCCGCGAGCCGGGAGAGCACACCGTGCACGTGCTTCTTTCCGGCCGGGTCGAGGCCGTTGGAGGGCTCGTCGAGGACGAGCAGCCGAGGCTTGGTGAGCAGGGCGGCTGCGAGCCCCAGCCGCTGGCGCATGCCGAGGGAGAAGCCGCGGACCCGGTCGTCGGCGACGTCGGTGAGCCCGACCTGGTCGAGCGTGTCGCCGATCACCGACGCCCCTTCGTCGCGGCCACGCAGGGCGGCCAGCGCGGCGAGGTTCTGCCGGGCGGTGAGCGAGGGGTAGAGACCGGGGCCGTCCACGAAGCCGGCGACACCGTCAGGGGCGTCGAGTGCCCGCCCGACCGGTGTACCCAGGATCTCGAGGCGGCCGCTGTCGGCGACGGCCAGACCCAGCAGGAGGCCGAGCAATGTCGTCTTGCCGGCGCCGTTCGGTCCCACCAGACCGTGGATCTGACCTTGCGTCACATCCAGATCGATCCCGTCGAGTGCGACCACGTCACCGAAGGATTTGCCGATCCCGCGAGCCCGGACCGCGAGGAGTGTGTCCATGAGTCCCTTCTTTCGAAAGCCTCAAGGACCTTAGGTGCAGCACACAACGTCCCGCAGTGATGGTCGGTTGAACGTTCGCGGAAGGGATCGTCAAGCATTGGCAAGGTTTACGCACGACCGGTCGCCCCCGAGCGGGGCCCGGAACACGGCCGAACCCACCCAGTCCGGACGAAGGGCCGTGACCCGCAATTTCGGGGCACGGAAGGAGGTTTCAGCTCGGGTGACGGGCCCTGCCCGCCGTCACCCGAGGCTCTTCCCTCACGGCCGACCCACGTCGGCCTCGGCCTTCGGCACCCACGCAATCTTCACGTTCGCAGCCTCGGTGCAGCGGCGGCTTCACCGGGGGGCCGCTTCAGGAGGTTGGAGCCGCCGTCGCCTCCTCCCCGCGCATGCGAAGGTGGAGAATCCAGGAGGGCCCGTCTCCGTACACCCGCCCTGTGGCGCCCCGGCGGACCCGCGGCTCAGGTGACCGGGTCGAGGAATTCGTCGAAGCCCGACGGGAGTTGCATCCAGCGCTGCTTGCCCGCCGCGAACTCGTCGTCGGTGAGCAGGCACGAGTCGAGCAGGGCCAGCAGACCTCCGCCGTCGAGACCGGGCGAGGTGAACGTCAGGTACTGGCAACGGTCGCCGTGCTCGGGGTGCCAGTCGAGGGAGGCGGCGAGCCGGCGCTCGGCGGGCACCAACTCCCAAGCGGCGTCGGGCAGGGCGGCCAGCCAGGGCCCCGCCGACTCCACGCACAGCGCACCGCCCGCGGCGTCCCAGGACAGCAGTGCGTCGGGGCGGTCCGCGAGCCAGAACCGGCCGCGGCTGCGGGCCGCGGCACAGGTCAACTCCTCAAGTGCCGCGTAGAGACGCTGAGGGTGCAGGGGCCGTTCGCGCCGCCAGACGACGGTGCTTACACCGTGCTCGTCACACTCCTGGGGCAGCAGCGCGCAGGCACAGTGCTGGCG
Source organism: Streptomyces sp. HUAS TT11 (assembly GCF_051553595.1). Taxonomy (NCBI): domain Bacteria; kingdom Bacillati; phylum Actinomycetota; class Actinomycetes; order Kitasatosporales; family Streptomycetaceae; genus Streptomyces; species Streptomyces sp. HUAS TT11. Next base: position 8,187,009 of record NZ_CP196184.1, on the reverse strand, counting down.
TGCGGCGGCCGCGGCCACGTCGAAACCGGTGAGCAGAGCGAACCCCAGGGCGCCACGCTCCAGGCCTACCTTCCGTGCGCCCGGCGTCAGTTGGTCCAGCATCGCGCGATCACCGTCGTCTGCGGTCTGTCCCTCCGTGCCGTGCGGGGCGTCGTCCTCGGCCAGCGCGATCACTGTGGGGTACTCCAGCTGCCGGGCGAAGGTGTCGGCGACGGTGCGCTGATCGCTCCGCGCGGCGGCCAGGCCGACGTCGGCCAGGTCGTCACCGTTGCAGAGGTACGGCAGTACGAGTGCCGGGTCGACGGCGGTGGCCACCCCGGTCAGCACCAGCGGCGCGCCCGCGGCGGCGATGACTCCGGCCATGGACTGGGGCTCGACGGAGTCCCACAGTTCCACGACGGCCAGCCGGTGCCTGCCTTCCTCCGCCAGTCGCCGCAGTTCGGGCACGAGGTCCTCCCGCAGCGCGCAGCACGGGCAGTCGTTGACCAAGGGGGTTTCGCCGCTGTCCAGCTGCCGAACGGCGTCGCGGACGGTACGGTGCACCGCGCCGTCGACGGCGGCCGTCAGGTCGTGGTGCAGCGCGACCGAGCCGGGGATCGTACGCAGGATCTCCTCCACTGCGGCCCGGCGGGCGTCGGCGTGCAGACCGGCGACGATGGCGACGGGCAGCCGCGCCTGGTGCTCGCTCACCGCTCGCTCCGTCCTCGTCCGTAGCGCCGCTCGAAGCGCTCGACGCGTCCCGCGGTGTCCAGGACGCGCTGGGTGCCGGTGTAGAAGGGGTGACTCGCCGAGGAGATCTCGACGTCGATCACCGGGTAGGTGTTGCCGTCCTCCCATTCGACCGTCTTGTCGCTGGTGGCGGTCGACCGGGTGAGGAAGGCGAAGTCGGCGGCGCGGTCGCGGAAGACGACCGGGCGGTAGGCGGGGTGGATTCCGGGCTTCACGGCTGTCAGCGCTCCTCACGGAAGTCGACGTGGCGGCCGACGAGCGGGTCGTACTTGCGCAGCGTCAGCCGGTCGGGATTGTTACGGCGGTTCTTGCGGGTGACGTAGGTGTAGCCGGTGCCGGCGGTGGATCTCAGCTTGATGATCGGGCGCAGTTCGTTTCGGGCCATGGACGACACCATACATGGTGTTGGTTTTCATTTTCATCTTGCTGTTACTCTGCTCGCCTCGCTGCCGCGCACCACGTCACGGCCACATCACGTGGCGACCGCAGCACGCGGCAACCGCAGCACCGCACGGACGGCCACGGCCGTGCACGAGGAGGAGACATGTCCGCACACTGCCAACTCACCGGCCGACAGCCCGGCTTCGGCCATCACATCTCGCATTCGCACCGGCGCAGCAAGCGCCGCTTCGACCCCAACGTGCAGCGCAAGCGCTACTGGCTGCCCAGTGAAGGCCGCCATGTCCGGCTCACCCTGGCGGTCAAGGGCATCAAGACGGTGGACGCGATCGGCATCGAGGCCGCCGTGGCCCGTATCCGCGCCCGGGGAGGAAAGGTCTGATGGCGAAGAAGAGCAAGATCGCGAAGAATGAGCAGCGACGGCTTGTCGTGGCGCGCTACGCGGCGCGCCGCGCCATACTCAAGGCCATCATCATGTCCCCACGGACGCCCGACGACGAACGCGCCGCCGCTCAGCGGGAATTGCGGCGCCAGCCGCGCGACGCCAGCGCCACTCGCCTGCGCAACCGTGACTCCGTCGACGGCCGCCCCCGCGGCCATCTGCGCACCTTCGGCCTGTCCCGCGTCCGTTTTCGCGAGATGGCCCACGCGGGCGAGCTCCCCGGGGTGACGAAGAGCAGTTGGTGACGGGCGCACCTTTCGCTCGCATCCGGGGGCCGCGCCGCGAATCGCAGCCGTTCCCCTCCGCCACGGACGAATCCCCGCCGGCTCGGGCTGTGCGGTCCGGGACCGATCCGGGGCCCGTCCGGGACCGGCCCGGAGCCGGGGCGATCGGTTCGTCGGCGGTCGCGCGTTCCTCGCAGCGGATACGGGACGCAAGGCCGGCGACCACGACCGATCGCACCGAGGCGGCGCAGTTGCTCGCGCACGGTGTGGCCGAGACGGGGTGTGTCACCGCTGGATGGCGGGCCGATTCCGTCGGCTGACGCTGTCCGTGTCCCCCAGGGCCAAGCCGTGGATGGTCGTCCGGCCGCCTCCGCCCGCCCGCAAGAACACCGGCGGCAGCGGCCGGACAAACTCCCCCCTCCACCGCGCTCGGTTCCCGAGGCCGCGTCACGCGTCGGGCGTCAGGGTGTCGGCCCACTCCTTCGTCGTGAGGACATCGCCGCGGCGGTTGAAGACCTTGGTCATCAGGCTGTCGTGCAGGTCGGGGTCGGGATCGGCACAGGCGTCGGACAGGACGGTGACGCGGTGGTCCAGGTCGGTCGCCTGCAGGGCGGTGGACAGGACGATGCCGCCGGTCGCGATGCCGGCGAGGACGAGGTGATCGATGTCCTGTGCGGCGAGGATCTGCTGAAGGTTGTTGCCCGCGAAGGCGCTGACGCGGTTCTTGTGCACCACGATCTCGTCGCCGCGAGGAGCGACGTCCGGGTGGATGGCGGCACCGGGGTCGTCGGCCGTGAACAGATGGGTCGGCAGAGAGCCGAAGATCTTGTTGCGCGGGTGCACGTCGACATGGCCGGGCCGGAGCCGGAGAACGACGTGGATGACGGGCACCCGGGCGGCGCGGGCCGTCTCCAGGGCCCGGACGGCCGTCGGCAGGTGGTCGGCGGGGACGTGGGCCAGATGGTTGACCTGGAGGTCCATGGACAGCAGGGCGGTACGCGGCATGGTCGGCCTTTCAATGACGGGCGCCGGCTTGTGAGTCGGGCTTCGAGACACTCGCCGCCCGGCGCGGTGGTGCGTGGGTCCCGGCATCAGGACCACCCGGTCGGAAGGGGGCGGGTGCCTGCGCGGAGGTTGCGGTGCGGGTTCGCCCGCGCAGATGGGCTATGCCCTGTCGGCGGGGCCGGCCGGGTCGGCCGAGAGGCGTCGAAGACTGCGGTCGAAGACGGAGACAAGGAGATACAGAACTCCGGCGCCGAGCATGATCCAGGCGAGGTGATGCATTCCGGAAGTGCTCGCATGCTCCCCGAAGGACGCGGCGGTCGCGGACGACGCGACCATAGAGCCCAGGTAGGCGAAGGTCCGCAGCAGGCCGGCGGAGGATCCGATGCGATCCGGATCGGCCTGGAAGTACACGGAGTTCTGCAGGGCGAGGCTGTTGGACCCCTGGGGCACACCGAAGACGACCGCGAGGGCGACGAGCATCCACACGGGGCTGTCGGCGGTCAGGGTCAGCATCAGAACGCAGGCGGCGATCTGACCGACGGCGCCGAACAGGAGTTTCCCGAGGACCCCGTTGCGCCGGCCGACGGTGACGGAGACGGCGATCCCCACGAGGAACATCGGTATCTGCACAAGGCCGGCGTGAAGGGGCGAGAGCCCGTAACCCTCTTCCGTCCACTGGGTGAAGCCGTAGAGGAAGGCGTAGGAGACCACGTAGGCCACCAGTGCCCTCCCGTAGGTGGCCAGCAGCGGGATGTTGCCGCCGAGCACCCTCAGGTCGATGAACGGCGTCCCGGCGCGCAACTCCCGCACGGTGAAAGCTGCTCCGGCGGCGGCGGTGATCACCGGAAGGTACCAGGTGCCGGCGTGCAGGTTCATCAGGAACAGCAGCAACGAGACCAGCATGGCCGCGAACAGACCCATGCCCGGCAGGTCGATCCGTGCGCCGGGCCTGCCCCGGGCCGCGGCGTCCGTGGCCGGTTGCTTGGGCAGACGCAGCATGCCGAGAGCGACCGCGACCGCGGCCAGGGGGATGTTGAGCGCGAAGGTGGACCGCCAACCGCCCAGCCCGATCAGCAGCCCACCGAGCAGGGGACCGATCACGGCGATGGTCTGGTTGGCGACCGCCAGCGCGGTCAGTACGCCCGCGGGACTGTCCTGGCCGGTCCGCTCGGCCTCGCTGCGCAGCAGTGCCATGGCGGCGGGATAGCCGGCGCACGTTCCGAAGCCGAGCAGGACCCGCGCCGCGATGAGGACCCCGAGGTCGGGAGCGAGGGTACCGACGATGCCGGCGACGCCGACGAGGCTCGTGCTGAGGAGGAAGAGGCGGCGCGGGCCGAATATGTCGATCAACCGGCCGACGATCGGCTGCCCGAGGGCGGTGGCCAGGTAGAGGGCGGAGACCAGCCAGGCGGTCTGCGACGGCGGCGCCCCGAAGGCGGCGCCGATGGGCACCAGCGCGACGGCGACGATGGTGGAGTTGATCGGGTTCAGGACCGAGCCGAGCATCATCGGGGGGACGAGCCGGCGGTCGAAGCCTGTCTTCCGGGTGTCGCCGCGCGCCGCGGTCGTCCGGTCACTCATGGACGAGTCGCTCCAGCACGGCCATGGCCGCGATCACGGTCTGCCGCTCCTCTTCGGTGCACTTCTTCTGCAGTTCGGCAGCCAGCCATTCACCCCGCGCCTGCCTGCCCTCCTCGGCCCGCCTGCGTCCCTCCGCGGTGAGCGCGATCAGCAGCCGCCGACCGTCCCCGGGATCGCGGCGCCGTTCGACCAGCCCCAGGCCGGCCAGTGCGGCGACCGTGCTCGCCATCGACTGGTGACGCATGCCCTCGACGGAGGCGAGGTCGCTGGTCGTGAGCCCTTCGTTGTCGATCAGGCGGGCCAGCACCGACGCCTGAGTGAGGCTGATGTCCTCGGTGCCTCCGGCGGCGCGGATGCGGCGCCGCAGGCGCCCGATGACGCCGCGCACCTCCTGCGAGGCACGGACGGCGGACGGCGACGGTCCAGGGTGGTCACTCATGGCCCTCACCCTAAAATCGTCAGCCCAGGTTGTCCAGTTTACCTGCGCAGGTTAGCTGGGCAATCGTGGGAGCTCACGTGGAAGGCCGGCACGGCCGTCCACCCCGGCCTGCGGTTTCGCACAGGGGGCGCACACGTGGGCCCGCCTTCGGTGGCGTGCGATGCAGCGTGCAACGTGGCGCGTGCGATACGGCTTTCGGCATCGCGGAGGCCGTCGCGCCGATCGAGTCCCGCGCATCGTGAAGATCGTCCGGCCTGCCGATCGGGGGCGCTGCCGGATCCCACTGCGCGGTCCGCGCGCCGCGTTCACGACGCACCTCCGTCAAGTCGAATGGCCGGAGGCCGGGCTCCGCTCCGGAAGAGCGCGCCCTCTCGAGTCGTCGTGACGTGGCGCCTACCAGTAGGTGCGCGTGATCTTGTCAGGCAGTCGCCCCTGCCGCTCCCCCTCCTGGAGGATCGCCGACGCCACGACGAGGAAAGCAATGCGGAGTTCGGGGTCCGGGTCGGGGTTTTGCACATTCCCGATGTTTTTGTCGAGGAGCATGTCGCCGAGAGTCAGTCCCTCCGGTGTACAGGGGCGCGCGACCGATTCCTCCGGGTCGATCAGGATGTTTCCGGTGACCCCTTCTGCGGTTTCCCAGGCGTAGACGGATCCCGCTTCGAGAGAAAGGATCTTCCTGCACGCCAGTGCTGCCGTCACGGGGATGTCCACCAGTTCGCTCGCGCCAGGGGCTTGATCACCCGAACCCTATGCCGTCCGCCGCGGGCGCGTGTTCGTCCCGGGTGTGGCCGACGCCCAGGGCCGCCCGGTGGGGGCGGCGACAGTCCTGGTCGCCGTACTGACACATCCGGTTCGACCCGTACGGTCCGCGCCGAGCGGGCCGCCCGGCGGTGGAACCCGCGTACACCACGTGGGCCGGTGTCCATCCGGATGGACACCGGCCCACATCGGTGAAGGGCTACTGCGGGCTTCCGTGTGCCCGCTCGGACAGGTCCTTCCAGGCGCGCCAGGTGTCCAGGCGCTTGCCGTACTCCTCTTCGATGCGTTCGACCTGGCCTCGGCCGAAGAAGACGCGCAGCGGGGGTTCGTCGGCGTCGACGATCGCGAGGATCGCCTCGCGAGTGGCGGTGGGGTCACCCACCATGCCGGGCTTCACACGTGCCGCGCGGGCGGCGCGGGCAGGCTCGTACACATCGATCGGCGTGGCGTTCACCGCCGAGTCGCCGCCCCAGTCCGTGCTGTAGCCGGTCGGTTCCACGATGGTGACGTGGAGTCCGAAGGGCGCCACTTCCAGGGCGAGGGACTGGCTGAAGGCCTCCACCGCCCACTTCGAGGCGTGGTACAGGCCCAGGTTCGGGAACGCCATGAGCCCGCCGATGGAGGACACCTGCACGAAGTGGCCGCTGCCTTGGGCACGCAGGATCGGCAGGGCGGCCTTGGTCACCCACAGCGCGCCGAACAGGTTCGTCTCGATCTGTGCCCTTGCCTCGTCCTCGGAGACCTCCTCGATGGTGCCGAACAGGCCGTAGCCGGCGTTGTTGACCACCACGTCCAAGCGTCCGAAGTGCTCGTGGGCGTGCGCGACGGCGGCGTCGACGGCGGCCTTGTCCGTGACGTCGAGCTGCTGGGCCAGGACACGGTCACCGTAGCTGTCGGTGAGCGCCTTGAGACTCTCGATGGTGCGGGCGGTGGCCGCGACCTTGTCTCCGCGTTCCAGAGCCGCCTCGGCCCACTCGCGGCCGAATCCGCGCGAGGTGCCGGTGATGAACCACACCTTCTGCTGCGTCGTCATGTCCCCTCCGTTTCCTGTCGGTTCGTTGCTTCTCGCTGCGGCGGGCCCGGGGTCGCCGCAGCGTGGTGCCCGCGGCGGCGCGGGTGCGTCGTCACGCGATGGCCTTGCCGTCGGGGAGGTCCGTGGACACCGAGAGTGCGTGCCACTGGGCGAACTCTTCGTCGACGGCCGTGCGGGCCTGGGCGACCAGGCGGACGGCGTCACTGCCGAGCAGCAGGTGCCCCGGTGGGTCGGGGGCGTCGAGGACCGTGAGCAGTGCCCTGCCGGCCTGGGCGGGGTCGCCGAGCTGGCTGCCGTTGATGGCGAGGCGGTTCTCACGGATGGGGCCGAACACCTCGTCGTAGTCGGGGACGCTGCGCTCGACGCGGTGCATGGAACGGCCCGCCCAGTCGGTGCGGAACGATCCCGGCTCGACGCTGGTGACACGGATGCCGAAGGGTGCGACCTCCGGCCGCAGGCTGTCGGCGATGCCCTCGACGGCGTATTTGCTGGCGTGGTACAGGGACAGGCCGGCGAACGCCCGCAGTCCGCCCATGGACGTGATGAAGAAGACGTGCCCGGTGCGGCGTTCCCTCATGGAGGGCAGGACGGCCTTTGTGACGGCGATGACGCCGAACACATTGACGTCGAACTGGGCACGAGCGTCGGCCAGGGAGGCTTCCTCCAAGGTGCCCTCCACGCCGTATCCGGCGTTGTTGACCAGTACGTCGATCGGAGCGACGGCCCGGGTCACCTCCTCGACGACGGCGGTGACCTGGTCGTGGTCGGTGACGTCCATGATGCGGCCGTGCGCCCGTCCCGGGGCGAGGGACTCGAAGTCCTTGATCTGCTCCGGATCGCGCAGAGTTCCGACGACGGCGTGTCCCGCGTGGAGTGCTTCCGTGGCGATGGCGCGGCCCAGTCCGGTACTCACGCCGGTGATGAGGAAGGTCTTCGGCATGTCACCCTTCCGGTGGTGTGCGATGGGGAGAGGAGAGCGCGTCCGCCGTCAGCAGCGCCTTCAGCGCCGTGCCGGCGAGTGCGCGGGCATGGTGTTCGGTGAGGGTGTAGTGGCCCGTGAGGCGGCGGAAGATCAAGGGGCCGAAGAGGATGTCGATGACGTCGTCCACGGCGATCGACGGATCCGCCTCGCCTCTGTCCACGGCGCGCTGCCAGAGTTCGGTGATGGCGGCCCGCCGACCGGCGAGGAAGTACTCACGGAAGTAGGCGGCGCCTGCCGGGTCGTCCACGCAGGCGGCGAGCAGCTGGGCGAAGACCACTCCGCGCTCACTGCCGTAGAAGGCGCTGACGCGTACCACTTGCTCGGTCAGGTCATCAACGGCGGAGCCCGTGTCCGGCAGCGGCAGTGCCTGAGCCATCATGCGGCCGAACGCCTTCGCGGCCAGCGCGGTCCGCGACGGCCAGTGCTTGTAGACGGTCGCCTTGCTGACCTGGGCACGGGCTGCGATCGCGTCCACGGTGGCCGCCGGCAATCCGCCCTCGGACAGGAGCTCCTGTGTGGCGAGGAGCACCGTCTCATGGATGCGTTCGCTCCGCGGCCCGGTGGGGTGGGCGACGATCCCCTCCGACACCTCCCGCGGTACGGAAGGGTCCTTGGCCTTGCGCGATGTCATCGTCCTGCTCCTGTGAAGGCGTTCGCCGCGGGGACCGCCGAGACGGGTGACGATCCGGTGGTGGCCCGTCGCCTCGGCTCCCTGTGAGTGGTGTCCCTGTACAGGGACAAGCGACCGGGGGTGTCAGACCGCTCCTGCAAGGGTCTCGAAGGCCTGGTCGTCCAACTGGATCGAGGCGGCACCGATGTTGTCCTCCAGGTGCGCCACGCTCGACGTGCCCGGGATGGGGAGCATGACCGGCGAGCGCTTGAGCAGCCAGGCAAGTGCGAGCTGGGACGGGGAGGCTCCGTACTCCTGTGACAGCGCCGCGAGCGGGCCGTCCGGCCCGGCGAGTTCACCGGTGGCCAGCGGGAACCAGGGGATGAAACCGATGCCCCGTCCGGTGGCGTGGTCGAGCAGGTCCTCGGCCGAGCGGTTGGCGAGGTTGTACAGGTTCTGAACCGTGGTGATGTCGGCGATTCGTGAGGCGTCCTCGACCTGGTCGACGCTGACTTCGCTGAGGCCGATGTAGCGGATCTTTCCCTCGTCCTGGAGCTTCTTCAGCTCGCCGACCTGGTCCTCCAGCGGCACGGCGGGGTCGATGCGGTGCAGCTGGAAGAGGTCGATGCGGTCGACGCCGAGGTGGCGCAGGCTGAGTTCGGCCTGTTGCCGCAGATATTCCGGCCGGCCGAGGGGGATCCACTGATCGGGTCCCTGCCGGGTGAATCCGGCCTTCGTGGCGATGACCAGGTCATCGGCGTACGGATGCAGAGCCTCTTTGATCAGGAGCTCGGCGGTGAACGGGCCGTAGGAGTCGGCCGTGTCGATGAAGTTCACGCCCAGCTCGACCGCCCGTCGAAGAACCCGGACGGCCTCCGCACGGTTCGCGGGCTCGCCCCACACACCGGGGCCGGTCAACTGCATCGAGCCGAAGCCGAGACGGGTGAGCGTCAGCTCACCCAGAGTGAAGGTACCGCTGGCGCCGGCAGAAATCTCGCTCATCATGCCTCCAGAAGTGAACTGTACGGACAGTTTACTTCACGGGTCCGGAACCGCCAATCGGACCTCTCGTACCGCCGCTTCTTGAAGGTTGCCCGCGTTCAGCCCGGGCGGCTGACACTCGGGGGACGGCCCGGCGGCAGCAGCGTTGTCGTGGCTGCCGCAGGCCCGGGTGTCCCCCGCCGGGCGTCGACGCTCCGCCGAACGCCGTATGACCGTCGGTCGCACGACCGAGTGCCGCACCGGTCGATGACACCGCCCCCGCGGACATCACCCGATCGGCCGAGCAGGCGTCAGCGACACGGCGCAGAGTTGTGTGGCGCCCTCGTGTACGACCTCCTACCGCATCGCTCGCGCCTCATACTGTCGATGCCGTCGATGACACATTCGCCCGAGTGCTCCGGTTGCCCGCGCCCCGCCGAGGCGACCGGACCGGCCGTCCCAGTGGCCGTGGCGGCGGTCCGAGTCTGCTGGCCCACGGATGAACGAAAGCCGGTTATGCCTGAGCGACCGATCGTCGTGTTCGACGTCAACGAGACCCTGCTCGACCTGGACGCGATCCGCCCCACCTTCGAGCGGATCTTCGACGACCCCGCCGCCCTGCGCCTGTGGTTCGCCCACCTCATCACCTACTCCGAGGCGCTCACACTCAGCGGCATCTACGTCCCGTTCACCGACATCGGCGGCGCCGTACTGCGGATGCTCGCCGCCACCCGCAACATCACGATCAGCGACACCGACACCGCCGAACTCACCCATCGGTTCGCCGCCATGCCGCCCCACCCCGAGGTCCCCGCCGCCCTGCGCCGCCTGCACGACCACGGCTTCCGACTGTTCACGCTCACCGACAACACGCTCGACATCTCGGGGCGGCAGCTGGATCGGGCGGGCCTTACCCATCTGTTCGAGCGCCGTTTCAGCGTCGAGGCCGTGCGACGCCACAAACCGGCGCCGGAGGCCTACCGGTCAGTGTCCTCCGCACTCGATGTCGACCCGGCCGGCATCTGTCTGGTCGCGTGCCATGTCTGGGACACGATCGGCGCCGCCGCGGCCGACTGGCAGACGGCGCTCATCCTCCGCGAGGGCAACGCGCCACTCGACGTCGGACCGCAACCCGACTACATCGGGCAGGACCTCGACGCGATCGCCGACCAGCTCACCGAGCGGTACGGGAACGGCGGCTCGGGCCACGTGTGACCCCAACGACCGTCGCCGCCCCGGCCGAAGCGGGCCTGCCCTCCCCGGCCGTATCGACCACCCGGATCAGCGCACCCGTCCGCGCGGCTTGAGCGGTACCGGCGGCAGTTCCGGCGCGGGCAACGGAGCGCCGTCGTACCCCTTCACCTCACCGAACCGCGAGCCCGTCATCCACTCGGCACGCGCCCGGGAGATGTCCTCCTGCGTGCGTCCGATGAAGTTCCACCACATGATCAGCTCCTCGTCGAACGGTTCACCGCCGAGGAGCATCAGGCCCGCGTCCGACTCGGCGCGCAGCGGGAGTTCGGTGCGGCCGCAACCAAGGTAGAGCATCGAGCCCGGCAGGACCGGCACGCCGTCGACATACGCCTCGCCCGACATCGACAGCACCGCGTACTCGAAGTCCGCCTCCAGCGGCAGGCGTACGTCCGATCCGCGTGTCAGCGACAGATCGGCGCCCACGATCGGAGTGAACGTCGAACCGGGCGATGTCGCGCCGTCGATCCCGCCCAGGATCAGCGTGGCCGTCAGGCCCGGTGCCGTGACCACGGGAAGTTCCGCGTGGTACTCGAAGTGCGGCTCGGTGTGCCGGTGGCTGTCGGGCAGGGCCACCCACAGCTGCGCGCCGTGCAGAAAGCGCGCGTGCGACTTCGGGCTCTCCTCGGAGTGGCTGATCGCCCCGCCCGAAGTCATCAGGCCCAACTGGCGCGGACGGATGGTCTGGAGGCTGCCGGTCGAATCGCGGTGCAGCACTTCTCCCTCGTGCAGCCAGCTGACCGTCTGAAGGCCCATGTGCGGGTGCGGCGGGACCTGCATCCCGGGCTCGTCGGCGATGTCGTCCGGACCGTAGTGATCGACGAAGCACCACGCGCCCACCATGCGACGCCCCAGGTTCGGAAGCAGTCGGCGGACCTCCGTCGACTCGCCGAGCCGGACACGGCGTGGACTGAGGAGTTCGCGCACCGGCTCCGCCACCACGAACCCGCGGCCACCGCACACGGCGGGCACCGCCTCGCGATCCAGATTGCTCATGCCGCACAACCTAGTCCTGCGCGGACTCCCGCGTCAGGCCAACCACGCGTCCGTCGAGGCGCTCTTGAATCGAACCTGACGTCGAGGTTCCCCCACGCGAGCCTTGGCCCGTGGGAGGACTGACGGGGCCGGAAATACAGTAGCCATGGCTATAGTAGCCATGTACGGTAATCTCCATGAGTACGGCATCCGAAGGCGCGACTCCCGGCTTTCTCGTCTGGCGGCTTTCCATGAAGTGGCGCGTGGCCGTCGATCGCGCGGTGGCACCGCTCGGCCTGACGCACGCCCAGTACGCGCTGGTGGCAACGCTGTTCGGTATGCGGCGCGGCGGCCTGCGCCCCAGTCAGCGTCAGCTCGCCGACCACACCGGGCTCGAGGCGCTCTACGTCTCCAAGCTCGCCCGCGCCCTGGAGGCCGCCGGTCTCGTGGACCGGGTGCGCGACCCGGCGGACCCCCGGGCCGTACAGCTCTCCCTCACCACGGAGGGGCAGCAGGTCGCGCGGCGCGCGATCCAGGTGGTCCAGCGGCTCCACGAGCAGTTCCTGCAACCACTGGGCGGCCCCGACAGCGCCCGCACCCAGGCCTTCACCGACGAACTGCGCACCCTGCTCGGCGCACCACTCGACCCGTCGGCCGCAAGCACCGACATCGGCATCATGGAGGAGACGTCATGACCCACCCCGTTCCCGTCGCCGACGGCCGGCTCATCGGCCTCACCCACTACGCGAGCCGCGCACTGCTGGAGCGCGTCCTCGCTCGCACCGGCACCACCTTCACCCAGTCATCGGCGCTGCGGACGCTCGCGGACCACGGCGGGGTCCTCGAGCGCACCTCGCTCGTGAGTCTCGTACGCGACGCGCTCAGGACCACCGACGAGCCGGAGATCCGCACGGCCGTCGAGGGACTCGTCGCGCGCGGAATGCTTGTCGCGTCCGCCGACGACCGGGTGTCCCTCACCGACCGCGGCCGTGAGCTGTACGACGGCATCCAGAGCGGCGGAAAGGAGGTCGCCTCCCGGCTCTACGCGGACATCCCCCAGGAGGACCTGGAGACGGCCGGACGGGTGCTGGCGCTGGTCCTCCAGCGAGCGAACGCCGAGCTGGCGGCCGCATAGCCTCCCCCGGGACCACTCGAGGGAGGTCGTGGAATATTCAACAATCCGGCTCGGTTGTGAGCCCCGTAAGGAGGTATCGAGTGGAAACGACGTACTACGACCACGGGGCACCTGCGGAGCGCTGGGAGCGGGCGCGGATGTTCTTCGACGCCAAGGACTACTACGCGGCAGCGCGGGTCCTCGAGGGGCTGGTCGACGAGGTGCCGGAGCAGACCGGGCCGCGGCTGCTGCTGGCACGCGCCTACTACCACTCGGCCCAACTGCGCCGCGCCGAGGCCGAGTTGAACATCATCGTGGAGCGCGACCCGGTGGAGCACTACGCCCGGCTGCTGCTGGGGCGCACCCTGCAGCGGCAGGGTCGCGACGGCGAGGCCGAGCCGCATCTGCGGATCGCGTCCGCGTTCGGGGGCGACTTCGCGCAGGTGTGACGGTCCCCGGATGACGACGGCGAAGGCCCGTGCCCGGCTCTTCCGGGCACGGGCCGCCCCATGGGTCCGAGCCACCCCGGCAGAATCCATGCGCACCGCACCCTCGGCGGACGGGGTGACATGAAGGGCCGTCATGTCACGGGTCCGCCCGAGGGGAGCGGCCCCGCGGCACACGGCCCCGCCGCACGGCCGTGCCGGTTCCGCGTCAGCGTGCCGGACCGGGTGTCCGGCCGCCGCGGGAACGCCTGCCCCGGCGGTGGGCGATCTCACCGAGGACGACGTCCACCGCCAGGAACACCGCCACCGGAATTCCGAGCAGTGGCACGAAGTAGCCGAGCACCGCTATGACTGCCATGCACGGGACGAGGATCTGAGGGGGCACCTGCTGCCAGGCGCCCCGTGGCACCGGTCGCCCGAACATGCCCGCGCGCCCGCGCTGCCACCACATGCGGTAGCCCCATACGATCAGCAGGACCAGGGAGAGGGCGAGGCCCATCAGGGTGATCTGGTTGACCCATCCGAAGAGGACACCGGTGTGCAGGTCGATCCCCCAGCGCGTCAACTTCGCGAGCACGGGGTAGTCCGCGAACCGCAGCACGTCGAGCACCTCACCGGTGGCGGGTTCGACGGCCACCGAGTCCTGCTTGCCCGGCCAGCCGCGCTCGATCTGCCGGACGACGTAGGCGGATGACGCGTCGGCGGGCGGGACGATCTCGACGGGGTCGGTGAGGCCCTCGGCGCGCGCGGCGGCGAGCACCCTGTCCAGGCCCACACCGTGCCGACCGTCCCCGACCCCCGCCGAATCGTGGCCCGCGTGCTGGCCGCCCACGGTCGCCGAGAGGGACGGGGTCGCCTGGCCCAGTGAGGTGCGGAGCTCGTCGATGTTCGCCCCGGCATACGTGGACCAGGTCAGGCCGGTGGCGGAGAGGAAGAGGAATCCGGCGGCGGTCCAGACGCCGACGGTGCCGTGCAGGCCGAGGGTGCGACGGCGGCCGTTCGTCCCGCGCACCTTGCGCTGCGCCCGCCGACGCGCGCACCACAGCACCAGGCCGCCGCCGGCGATCACCCACAGCCAGCTGGCCGCGAGTTCGCTGTAGAGGCGGCCGTTCTCGCCGAGGTGCAGATCGCGGTGGAACTCGTCTATCCAGGTGCGCAGCGGCAGGGCCCCGGTGGAGCCGTACTGCTCCAACGCGCCCCGCACCCTGCCGGTGTACGGGTCGACGAAGACGGCGAGTACATGGTCCTCGTCCACGCCGGGCACACCCGACAGGAGCACTCTGGTGGTGGCGCCCTTCTCCGCGGAGGGCCGCACCGCCGACAGCGTGCCGTCGGGGTGTGCCGCGCGGGCGGCGGCGACCTGCCGGCCGATCGGCAGTTTGCTGCCACCGGCCGGGACGGTCGTCTCCTGCGCGTACACGATCCTCTCGGCCTGGAACGACGCGGCGTACAGGAATCCGGTCACGGCCGCGACCAGCAGGAACGGGGCGACGAGGACGCCCGCGTAGAAGTGCAGGCGCAGCACCAGCGGGCGCAGCGGCGCCCATCGGGACGGAGCGGGAGCGGCGGGCCGGGTCGGCTCGTCCGTCGTGGTCGTGGGAGCGGTGGACATCGGCGGCTTCTCCGGGGGTGGGGACGGACTCGGGGCCACGGACCGGGAGGCGGGACGTGGCGGTCCAGTAGTCGGAGGGCCGTGTGGGCGGGTTCCCCGCACCGCTCATGACCTACGTCACATATCGGTCTCTCGTGCGGTGACATCTGCCACAGGGATGCCCGGCAACCGCCTTCGCCTCGCGCTTCGCCTGTCATGCTGGCCGGATGGCATCTGAAGTCGACCGCACGAACCCCCCTGGCCGTCCGATCGCCGAGTTGGTCGAAGAACTCCTCGTCGCCGGCGACCCCTTGCCGATCGTCGCCGCGGGCCATCCGGTGCTCCGCCGTGGAGCCGAGCCGTTCGACGGCCAGTTGTCGCCCACGCTGCTGGCCCGCTTCGTCGAGGCCCTGCGCACGACGATGCACGCGGCGCCGGGCGTGGGCCTCGCGGCCCCACAGGTCGGGGTGCCGCTGCGGATCGCGGTCATCGAGGACCCGGCGCCCGTGCCCGAGGAGGTCAGGGTCGCGCGCGGCCGACTGCCGCAGCCCTTCCGGGTGCTGGTCAACCCGTCGTACGAGGCGCTCGGCGGCGAACGGGCCGCGTTCTTCGAGGGCTGCCTGAGCGTGCCGGGCTGGCAGGCCGTGGTGGCCCGCCATGCGCGGGTACGGCTGCGGGCGCTGGACGAGCACGGCACCGTGGTGGACGAGGAGTTCGCGGGCTGGCCGGCCCGCATCGTGCAGCACGAGACGGACCATCTGGACGGCGTGCTGTATCTGGACCGTGCCGAGTTGCGCTCGCTGGCGACGAACGAGGCGGTGCTGGCGCGTTGGGCGCAGCCGACGCCCGAACGGGCGGCGGCGGAACTGGGATTCACGCTGCCCGGCTCGTGAACCCGGCAACAGGAACCGAATTCCCGTCCCTGACCCCGGCCGCAAGAAAGTCTTCACGCCCTTGTGAGCGCGGTCTGCTGCGGGACGGCGGAGGGCCGAACATCGGGCGACCCTCCGGCCTTTGGAGGGCCGCCACCCGACACGTGGCTCTTCGTAACCGATGTGCGGCTAGTTCCCCTTCCCGTCCGGGGTGTTCGGCCCGGTGACGATCGGGCCGTTGTGGCGGGCGTCCACGGGGCGGGTGACGGGGACGGCGGTGACCAGGGCCAGCGTGACGCAGCAGACGGTCAGAGCGGGGAGAAGAGCGCGGGGGCGCCAGGTCGAGACGCGAACGGGGCGTTCGATCAGTCGATAGCCGGCCGCCGAGAGCAGAACGGACGCGCAGAGGGCCACGAGTACCTTCGTGCCCTGGTTCCACTCCGGGTGGCTGACACCGAGGTAGACCCATACGGGCCAGTGCCATAGGTAGAGCCCGTAACTGCGGAGCCCGAGCCAGAGGAGCGGGCGGGCCGACAGTGTGATGCGGAACCGGTCCGCGTGCGCGATGGCATCGATGACGGCGGCCGCCGCGATCCCCGCCAGGGGCAACTGCCAGACGTAGAACGCGGCTGTGTTGATGTCCGCCGTGCACCACAGCCAGCCGAGGACCGCTGCCGCCGGCCAGGCGAACCGGGAGAGCAGCCCCGGCCGGAAGGCGATGGCGGCCCCGAGCAGGAGCGCCCCGGCCCGGGTGTCGGTGCCCAGATAGGCGCGCTCCTGGGCGCCGGGAAGGTAGAGCAGATGTGCCAGCAGGTAGCAGACCGCAGCGGTCGCTAGGAGGGGCCGGTGGGGACGGCGGATCCGTCGGGCTCCCCAGGTGGTGAGCCCGATCAGCAGAAGAGGCCACAGGAGGTAGAACTGCTCCTCGACGGCCAGGGACCACAGGTGGTTCAGTGGGGCCTGCTCCTGGGCAACGTCCCAGTAGTCGATGTGTCCGAGGATCGCGTACCAGTTGGATGTGTACGTGAGGGCGGCCAGTGTCTGGGCGTTGACGGTGGGGCGCAGTCCTGGAGGATCCTGCAGGAGCATCCACGCCTGGACGGCTCCCACCACCAGCAGGACGGCGGGCAGGAGCCGTTTGACTCGCCGGAACCAGAAGCCGGCCAGTGAAGGGCGCGGGGTTCGGGCTCGTTCCGCCAGGAGCAGCCGGGTGATGACGAACCCCGAGATGACGAAGAAGAGATCGACGCCCAGGAATCCGCCGTCGAGTCCGACTCCGTAGTGGAACGCCATGACTGCGGCAACGGCGACCGCTCGCAGTCCGTCGATCGCATCGATTCTCTTGTGGGGAGTCCGTCTTTCGACTGTGGCCGGGGGGTGTTCGAGGGCCAGCGACACCTCAGGCACCGTCCTTGGCGAACATGGTGTTCAGGGCCCAGTCGGCCAGTCGTGCGCGGGCGGGTTTGGTGGGATGGTCCGTGGGGTCGTAGACCTTTGTCCCCGCGAGGACTCGAGGACAGCCGGCGTCATTGCACAACTGGCCGCGCAGATCCAGTAGCCGTACACCGGGGTGTTGCGCTGCGGCCTCCCGCAGGAGGCGGTTCATCACCAGGGCGGAGGAGCGGTACTTCGGGTTGCCGACCTGTTGTGAAGTCATCAGGTACAACGGGGTGTTCCGGCTCGTCAGAATGGAGATCGCCTGGCTCAGCCGGTCCCGGAAGGCCGCCTCGTGGGTCGGTGAGGTGAGGTCGCGGGCCTCCTGGTCACCTGCCAGCCGCTGAGGGGTGACGTCCCAGAAGCCGACGGTCAGGAGGGTGGCATCGGGCTTGTACTTCTTCAGATAGGCGGGCCATTGGGTGGGCCACGTGCGGCAGGCTGCCGGGGTCTCCTTGCCTGGAGGCAGCAGGATTCCGCAGCCGCCGAGTCCCGCGTTCACGATGGTGTTGTGAGCGGCCCCCACCTCGCTCATGCCCAGACCGATGCTGGCGGACCAGGAGTCACCTACCACCAGGACGGTCTTGCCGGTGACCGCGGGGGACAGCGAAGGGGAGCCGAGGGCGGGAACAGCTGCCCCGTAGTGCGGTTCACCGGCACTGCCCACTACGGCTTTTGAGCGTGTCGCTGTGGCCGTCTCATCATGGTGCGGGCTGCAAGCGCAGGCCAGCACGGCTACCACTCCGGCGACGCCGAGTTCGCGAATTCTTCCTCGCATCAACATCATCATCCACCTGGATTCTCGGGAGTCCGTCATCGTCGGACGGCGTTTGCGGATTCCGCGCGCAGAAGCGCTGCAATCAGACGGAAGGACCCCTGTGCCGCCCCGGCAGGAATCGGATTGATCACCAGGAGGTTAGCCCTCGGGCCGTCGGCGTGAAGTTCCGGCACGCCAGTTTGCGCGCATCGGGCGGTGACGTCCTTCGGGTCGTCCAGGGCCGATCAGGTGTAATTCCTACCGGCCTCGCCATGTTGGGCGGCCGGCCGGCCGTTCTTCGCCAGTACCCTCTGGTCCGCCGAGTTCTCGAAATCTCTGGAGGGGCTGGCGAAAATGCCCGCGTTTCAAGTCCTCAAAGGCGTCTCCATGTGCCTGGCAACCGGAATTTTTGGGTGCCTGAGCGGTGCCCCCGGGGCCGCTCAAGAGCGAACGCACTCGGACATTCCGTGCTACTCCGCTCCATGCTCGTACCCTGAAACACCTTCGGCCTCGCGCAACACCGGCGTCCCGCCGTGGGGCGACCCCACCCTCCTGCCGGGTGCGGAAGGGAAGAAAGTGCTGGTGGTCGGGGACTCCTGGGGGATGGCCACGGCTGCCGGGATTACCACGGCCCTGGCCGGAAAGGGAAAAGTCACGGATGCCGCGAAGGGCGGCTGCGGGATCCGCGTTCAGCACAAAAGCGGCGCCAAGAGTTGTCCGAACTGGGAGGTCGAGTGGCCTTCCCGGATGGACAAGGTGCGTCCGGACGCGGTTCTGATGAGCGTCCAGATGGACACCATGGCACAGCCGGTCGCCCCGGGCGGAAAGCCAGTGACGATTCTCGACGAAGAAGCGAGAAGGACGTTCGTCACCAGTCTCGACAAGGCCGTACGGATCCTCTCCAAAAGGCACACCCCGGTATACCTGCTCGGATGGCCCGGCATGTACTACCGGGGCTCGGTGACAGTCGCCTACTCCGGGATTCTTCTGGAATTCAGCAAGAAGTATCCCAGGGTGCACCATCTGGATACCCATCACCAGTTGTGCAACGATCTGAACAATTGCCCGAAAGAGATTTCCGGGATTCCCGTCTACGGCCCGAGTCACCTCAGTAAGCAATCTGAACTGCGCCTCGGGAACTGGATTCTCAATTCCATGTTCCACAGCGAAAAATTGCGTGCGAAGTAATCGCGAAGATCGGAGTCTGCGGAAATGAATGGCGTGAAGATCATGCGGGCGACAGGCTCGGGACTACTGGCTGCCGCTGTGCTGGCACTGCTGCCGGCGCCCGCGCAGGCGGCGAGCGGGGACTTCTCCTGGAGCACCTCCGGAGTGGGTGCGCTGGACGGAGTGCTGTCCTCCCCGCAGTCGGGCCGCTGTTACTCCCTGTCCGGGAACAACCCTCCGTTCTACTCGTCGAACAACACGGACCGGACGGTTCGTTCGTACCAGTCCAGCGGTTGTCGGGGCGAAGCCCAGAGCACCATCGGTCCCGGTGAGTTCGGGCACGTCTTCAAGTACGTGAAGTTCGACTAGCGCCAGGGATTCGGTTCAGGCACCGGGTCTGTGCGGAGTCGGGGACCGGTGCGGCGGCTGCTCCGTTTCCGGTCCCCGCACGCCCCACTGCTCGCTCCCCGGGCCTCACGTGTTCGCCCGGGAGGCGGCGGACGACGGGCGAACGGGGGCCTGAACGCCCCGAAGCCGCCTCGTGGTTGGTTTGTGGATCAGGTGCCCCGGAGCGCATGGGCGGGGCGTCCGCGGTGGTGTTCGGTTCCGCGGGCGCCCCGCCGTCCACATGGAGCGGGGCGGGGGCCCGGGTGTCCCCCGCCGGTGACGTCGTCAGCCCCGGTACGCCTCCAGCAGGCGCAGCCAGACCTCACTGATCGTCGGGTACGAAGGCACCGCATGCCACAGACGGTCGATCGGCACCTCGCCGGCGATCGCGATGCTCGCCGAGTGGATCAGTTCGCCGACACCGGGGCCGACCAGCGTGACGCCGAGCAGGGTCTCGCTGTCCAGGTCGACGACCATCCGGGCACGGCCGCGGTAGCCGTCGGCGTACAGGCCGGCCCCCGCCACCCGTGACAGGTCGACGTCGACCGCCCGCACGCGGTGGCCCGCCTCCTCCGCCTCGGCGAGGGAGAGGCCCACGGCCGCCGCCTCCGGGTCGGTGAAGACCACCTGAGGGACGGCCGCATGGTCGGCGGTCGCGGCATGGGCGCCCCAGCGGTCCGTCTCCAGCAGCGGGACGCCCGCCGCGCGGGCCGCGATCGCCGCTCCCGCGATACGCGCCTGGTACTTGCCCTGGTGGGTGAGAAGCGCCCGGTGGTTGACATCGCCGACCGCGTACAGCCACTCGCTGTCCGTGACCCGCAGGGTGTCGTCGACCGAGAGCCAGGAACCGGGCTCGAGACCGACGGTCTCGAGCCCGATGTCCTCGGTGCGGGGTGCACGGCCGGTGGCGAAGAGGATCTCGTCCGCCTCGATGCGGTCGCCGGTGTCCGTGACGACCACGAGCGTGCCGCCCTCGCGCCGTACGGACTCGATCGAGGTGCCGGTGCGTACGTCCGCTCCCGCCTCCGTGAGCGCCTCGGCGACCAGTTCCCCGGCGAAGGGCTCCATACGGGACAGCAGGCCCTTGCCGCGGACCAGGAGGGTCACCTGGGAGCCCAGGGCCTGCCAGGCCGTGGCCATCTCGACGGCGACCACACCTCCGCCCACGACGACCAGGCGGCCCGGGGCGGCCTTGGCGCTCGTCGCCTCGCGGCTCGTCCAGGGCTTCACCTCGCTGAGCCCCGGCAGGCCGGGCAGCAGGGCGCGGCTGCCCGTGCACACGGCCACCGCGTGCCGCGCGGTGAGCACACTCTGCTCTCCGTCGGGGCCGGTCACGGTGACCGCGCGCGGCCCGGCGAGCCGTCCCTGGCCCCGGTAGAGGTCGGCCCCGATACCGTCCAGCCAGGCGACCTGGCCGTCGTCCTTCCAGTCGGACACCTCGTAGTCGCGGTGGGCCAGGACCGCGGGCACATCGAGGTCGCCCTGCGCCAGCTGGGCGACGCCGGGCACGCGGCGGGCGTCGGCGCGGGCGATCACCGGCCGCAGCAGGGCCTTGCTGGGCATGCACGCCCAGTACGAGCACTCGCCGCCGACCAGTTCGCTCTCCACGACCGCGGTGGAGAGGCCGGCCGCACGCGTGCGGTCGGCGACGTTCTCCCCCACGGGTCCGGCGCCGAGCACCACTACGTCGTAGGCGATGGATTCCGTTTCCGTCATGGGGACAGTCTGGTTGTTGGTGTGCGCGGTGGCCACACGGGTACGGGCGCGGAATACATACCCCTGTGTCGCCGTTGTGGACAGCGGCTCAGCCCCGACATCAGGAAGAGGGATAGGCAATGAGCAGCACCGTGGAGCTCACCAAGGAAAACTTCGACCAGACGGTGCAGGACAACGACTTCGTCCTGATCGATTTCTGGGCGTCCTGGTGCGGGCCGTGCCGTCAGTTCGCCCCCGTGTACCAGAAGGCCGCCGAGGAGAACCCCGACCTCGTGTTCGGCAAGGTGGACACGGAGGCGCAGCCCGAGCTGGCGGCGGCCTTCGGCATCCAGTCGATCCCCACGCTGATGATCGTCCGTGACCGCGTGGCCGTGTTCGCGCAGCCCGGTGCCCTGCCGCAGGCGGCCCTCGACGACGTCATCGGGCAGGCCCGCAAGCTCGACATGGACGAGGTCCGCAAGGCGGTCGCCGAGCAGCAGTCCGACGCCGGCCAGAACGGCGAGTGACGCCCGGAGGCAACGACTAGTAGGGGTAGGTCGCCACATCCTCGCGCACCGTCGTCCAGCGTTCGTCGGTGAAGGCCTCGATCACGGCCTCGTCTCCGAAGCGGGCGGCGGTGCCGCAGGACACGGCGGCTCCGAAGGGCACCGCGTCGCTCACGGTCTGGTCGTTGACGTGTGCGATGCCTGTACGGATGCGCGCCGCCAGCTCGAGACCGCGCACGGTGTCCCGGGTGACGATCCCGACGGAGAGGCCGTACGGCCCGGCTGACGCCAGGGTCGCGGCCTCCTGGGTCGTGTGGAAGGGCCGCACGGGCGCGACCGGCCCGAAGACGTCCTCCGTGTAGGCAGGCGTGCTGTCGCCCGCGCCCGCCAGCACCGTCGGCCGGTAGAACAGCCCACGGTACGTGCCGCCCGCCGCGAGTTTCGCCCCGCGGGCCGTACTGGCCTCCACCAGACCGTGGATGCGGTCGAGTTGGGCGGCGTCGATGACCGGCCCGAGGTGCACCTGCTCGCGGTACGGATCGCCGACGGTGAGGGCGTCGGCCTTGGCCGCCAGACGCTCGACGTACTCGTCGTACAGCGAGGCGTGGACGAGATGACGGCCCGTCGCCGTGCGGACCTGCCCCTGGTGGAAGAAGGACCCCCAGGCCGCCGCCGAGATCACCGCGTCGAGGTCGGCGTCCTCCAGGACGATCAGCGCGGCGTTTCCTCCGAGCTCCACATGAACCCGCTTGAGGTGATGCCCGGCTGCCTCGGCGACCGCACGGCCGGCGGTGGTGGAGCCGGTGAAGGAGATGACCGCGATCCTCGGGTCGGCGATCATCTCCTGCCCCACGTCGGGTTCCCCGGGAAGCACGTGCAGCAGGTCGGCCGGCAGTCCGGCCTCGGCGAGGACGGCGGCGGGACAGAATCCTCCGCAGACGGCGGTGCGCGGATCGGGCTTGAGGACGACGGCGTTGCCGAGCGCGAGTGCCGGTGCCAGAGAGCGGACGGCGAGGAACAGCGGGGCGTAGAACGGTGCGATCACGCCCACCACGCCGACGGGGACACGGCGGGTGTACGACAGCGGGGCCGACTCCGACTGCAGGACCTGGCCGGTGGGCCGGGACACCAGAGCGGCCGCCTCGTAGCACTGCCGGACGGCGGCGCGCAACTCGAGGTCGGCCTTCTCCCGGACCGATCCGGACTCGCGCACGATCCAGTCGCGCAGCTCGTCCCCGTGCGCGGCGAACAGGTCGCCCGCCCTGCGGAACACGGCGGCGCGTTCGGAGTGCGCAGCCCCGGACCAGGCGTGCCGGGCGATGTCCGCGGCCGAGACCGCCGCCTCCACGTCCTGTTCGGACGCGAGGGTGACGGTGGTCAGTGTGTCTCCCGTGGCGGGCTCGGTGACGGCGTAGTCGGCGCCGGTCAGCGGCCGGGACCGCCGGTTCATCGGGTCGAGCGGCATCACGGCTCTCCCATCGGTCACCGGACGGGACCTCCGACCTGGCGGACGTCCCGTGTCGTTCACGGCCGGTCGGACGGCCACGGGGCGCACCGGCCGCAGCCCAAGGGGTCCGGCGGGTGCACCGCGACCGCCGTGCGCTCAGCTCGACTCGCGGTGCACGACGCGCGCCCCGAGCACCTTGTGCGCTTCCGGCACACCTCCAGGATCGCGCACGACACGGTCGACCAGCTCGGCGAGAAAGCGTCCGGACGGCAGTTCGATATGGATGGTGCTCAGCCGCGGACGCAGCAGCCGCCCGAGCAGCAGGTCGTCGGCGCCGATGACGGCGGTCTCCTCCGGAATGCCCACCCCGGCGTCCTGCAGCGCGCGCATCAGCAGCATCGCGTACTCGTCGTTGTAGGCGAACACGGCGTCCAGACCCAGAGAGCGCCAGCCCCGGGCGACCCGGGCGGCGGCCTCCTCCTCGTACGCGAGCGGCAGCTCGGTGACGGCCGCACCGGTGTCCTCCAGTGCGCACCGAACCCCTTCGAGCCTGGGCTTGGAGAAGTACTCCAGGCCGGGCTCCTGCGGGATGACCACTCCGATCCGGCGGCACCCCCGGGCGAGCAGATGCGCTCCTGCACTGTGACCGACCCCGTAGTGGTCCATGACCAGCGCATGGGCGCCGTCGACACGTTCGGGGCCGAGGGTCACCACGGCACGCGCGCCGGAGCGCCTGAGGATCTGCACACCCCTCGGCCCGAGGCCGCCGCCGGGGACGATCACCGCCACGGGCCGTAACTCGGCCCAGGCGCGGGCGGCTTCGTCACCGTGCAGACCGATGCCGGCGTACTGGACGACCGTGTAGTCGAGGCGGCTGAGGGCCCACTGCAGTTCGTTGATGAACTGGCCGTACAGCGGACCCACCGGCACGTTCGGGGCGGGCATGAGCACCATGCGGCTGTGCCCGGCGCGCAGACTGCGGGCCGCGGCGTGCGGAACGTACCCCAACTCCTCGGCGGCCGCGCGGACACGGCGCCGTGTGGGTTCGCTGATGCGTACGGCGCCGGCGTTGTTGAGGACGTACGAGACGGTCGCGCGCGAGACACCGGCCAGCCGGGCCACATCGGCACTCGTCGGCACCGCGGGGGGTGCGGACGACGGAGGGTCGGGCCGTTCAGGTATCTCCACCATGACGCACCGCATCTTTGCAGAACGGTCACGGCGGGCCGCCCCCGGGTACGGGACGGCTGCTCAACAACCCTCCTGACAAGGGAAATCGGGCAATCGTCAGCCCGCCGAGCGGCCACAGGTTACCGTGCAGTAGACAACGGACTCCCGGAGGTGTCCCCCATGGCGTCCGACCGTACTCCCGGCCTGGCCGACTGCACCCGCATGCTCGCCGAGGGCGAGGTGACATCCCGCACCCTCGTGGAGCGCACGCTGGCCCGGATCGAGGCGACCCAGGCCTCGGTCAACGCCTTTCGCCTGGTGCGCGCCGAGGCCGCCCTCGCCGAGGCACAGGCGGCCGACGAGGAACTCGCGGCCGGGGTGCGGCGACCGCTGCTCGGTGTGCCGGTGGCCGTCAAGGACGACATGGACGTGGCGGGCGAGCCGACCGCGTTCGGCTGCCGGGGGACGTTTCCGTCGGCGGCCGAGGACGGCGAGGCGGTACGGCGGCTTCGGGCGGCAGGTGCCGTGATCGTCGGCAAGACCAACACCTGTGAACTGGGGCAGTGGCCGTTCACCGAGGGCCCCGCCTTCGGTGCCACCCGCAACCCGTGGAACCTCGGCCACACCCCCGGCGGATCGTCAGGGGGGTCCGCCGCGGCGGTCGCCGCCGGCCTGGTTCCGGCGGCGCTGGGCTCGGACGGCGCCGGGTCGATCCGCATCCCGGCCGCCTGGACTCATCTGGTCGGCATCAAACCGCAGCGCGGCCGCATCTCGACCTGGCCGCGCCCCGAGTCGTTCCAGGGCATCACGGTCAACGGCACACTGGCCCGTACGGTGGCGGACGCGGCCCTGCTGCTGGACGCGGCGAGCGGCAACCGCGACGGTGACCTGCACCGACCGCCCGCCCTCGACGTCTCGGCCGCGGTGGGGCGCGATCCCGGCAGGCTGCGGATCGCTCTGTCGCTGAAGCCGCCCTTCACCGCAGTGCCGGCGCGCCTCGACCCTCGCATACGGGACCGGGTCCACGCGCTCGCCGAACGGCTGGCCGCGCTCGGGCATGTGGTGGAGGAGGCGGAACCGCGCTACGGGCGGATCGGGCTCGCCTTCGTGCCGCGGGCGACCGCCGGGATCGCCGAGCGGGTGCGGGACGTCACCTCGCCCCACCTGCTGGACCGGCGCACCCATGAGGCGGCACGCCTGGGCCGGCTGCTCGCCGGGGCTCCGCTGCGTGCGGCGCGGCGTGCGGAGGAGGCACTGCACCGACGGGTCGGGGCGCTGTTCGCGAGGTACGACGTCGTGCTCGCCCCGACAACGGCCGCTCCCCCACCGCGCATCGGCACGCTGGCGGACATGAGCGGCTGGAGCACCGACCGCGCGATGATCGCCGCCTGCCCGTACGCGTGGCCGTGGAACGTGCTGGGGTGGCCCGGCGTCAACGTCCCGGCGGGCTTCGTCGACGAGCTGCCGGTGGGTGCCCAACTGCTCGGCCCGGCGCACAGCGAGCCTCTTCTGGTGTCGCTGGCGGCGCAGTTGGAGGCGGACCTCCGATGGCACGAACACCGGCCCGGGGCGGGGATGTCGGCGGACAACCGGGCGGCGTAGGCCCGTTGACCGTACGCTGTGGCCATGGGCGATGCGTCGTTGGTCGGCTTGATGGGGCGTGTCACCGGCACCGTGGGACCCGGGCTGGTCGGTGAGGTGATGGTCCGTGTGCGCGGCGGCGCCGAGCACTTCCTCGCCTATCCCGCGGACGGCAAGGGGCGTATCGAGCCGGGCACGGTGGTCATGGTGGTGGAGCACCTGCCGCCGCGGACGGTCTACGTCGAGACGGTGTACGACAGTTGAGCCCACCTCGCCGCAGGTGAGAGCCGTACGTGTCAAGATGGCGACAAGGATCCGTCAGCGTCTTCACCCCCGGCTTGCACAGGCGCACACTCCCTTCGTTCGGTGCCGACCCGGCACCAGGCAAAGGGGGCGCATGCCGATGGTCATCGGCGTCGTGGCGGGGGCAGCTGTCCTCGCACTGGTCTGCATCGTTGGTATCTTCAAGCTCATGTGGCGTGTCGCGGAGCCCAACGAAGCGCTGATCATCTCCGGTTCGAAGCATCGGACCGAAGGCCTCGAAGAGGGCATGGGATTCCGCATCGTCACAGGGCGCGGCACTCTGGTGATGCCGGGCGTGCAGGCGGTGCGCAAACTCTCGCTGGACCTCAACGAGACGGAATTGCAGGTGGACTGCGTGACCCAGCAGGGCATTCCGCTGAGGGTGCGGGGCGTGGTCATCTTCAAGGTGGGCGACGACTTCGTGTCGATCGCCAACGCGGCCCGCCGCTTCCTGGACCAGCAGAAGCTGATGTCGGAGCGCGTGCACAACGTGTTCGCGGGGCATCTGCGGTCCATCGTGGGCGGGTTGACGGTCGAGGACATGATCCGCGACCGGGAGAAGCTCACCGGGCAGACTCGGGCGGCGTGCGGCACGGAGATGGAGAAGCTCGGTCTGATCGTCGACTCGCTGCAGATCCACGAGATCGAGGACCCGACGGGGTACATCCGGAACCTCGCCGCGCCGCACGCGGCGGCGGTACAGCGGGACGCGCGCATCGCGCAGGCGGAGGCGAACCGTCTCGCCACCGAGGCGGAGCAGCAGTCGTTCGCGCGGATGGCGGAGGCGACGCGGGACAGCGAGATCCTCCAGGCCGGCTACCAGGCCGAACGCGACAAGGCGGCCGCCGCGACACGCCAGGCCGGTCCGCTCGCCGACGCGGCGGCCCGGCAGGAGGTCGTCGTACAGGAGACCCGGGTCGCCGAACTCGAGGCGCACCGGCGTGAGCAGCAGCTCCAGGCGGACGTCCGCAAGCCGGCGGACGCCAAGGCCTACGAGAAGCGCACGCTGGCCGAGGCCGAGCGCGATGTGCGGATCTCCTCGGCGCAGGCGAAGGCGAAGGAGACCGAGCTGGCGGCCGCGGCCGAGGCGACCCGGGTCAAGACGGCCGCGGGTGCGGAGGCCGAGGCGACCAAGACGCGGGGTGCCGCCACAGCGGCGGCGACCCGCGCGACCGGTGAGGCGGAGGCGGCAGCGGCCCAGGCCAAGGGCTTGGCGCAGGCCGAGGCGACCAAGGCCCAGGGTCTGGCCGAGGCCGAGTCCATCAAGGCGCGCGCCGCAGCCCTCGCGGAGAACCAGGAGGCCGTGGTCGCGCAGCAACTGGCCGAGAAGTGGCCGGAGATCGTCCAGGCCGGCGCGTCCGCCTTCGGCAACGTCGACAACATGGTGCTGCTGAACGGCGCCGACGGGATGGCCGACGTCTTCGCCAAGGCGCTGACGATGGGTGGCACCGGTCTGGGGCTGGCCCGCCGGCTGCTGTCCTCGATGGACCAGAACGGCACAGTGACGAACGGCGCTGCCGGGCTCAACGGGTCCACACCGCCGCGTTCGGAGAAGGTCACGGTTCAGAGGGACGAGGGATGAGGCCCGAGGCACCGGTTTCCCGAGTTGCGCGGGCGCCGGGGCGATGAGCCGTTGACGCACCGGGGCGTCGGGCGTACGGGAGATCTCCCGTACGCCCGACGCCCGTTCGGACCGCAGGATGCCTCAGCCGGACCTGTGCGAGCGCAGTGCGGCAACGGAACGGTGCACGGCTTCGGGGTGTCCGAACAGCCCCGGGAGTCCGCCGGTGTGGAGGAACACGGTGCGCTGTCCTGTGCGGATGTCGCCGTCCCGGACGGCGGCGATCAGACCGGCCATGGCCCGTCCGGTGTAGACCGGGTCGAGGACGATGCCCTCGGTGGCCGCGGCCGTCCGCATCGCCTCCAGGACGGGTTCGTGCAGGACGCCGTATGCGGCGCCGACCTGGTCGGTACGGACACGGAGGGTGCGGGGGGCGACGGCGCGGCCCATGACCGCGCCGGCGAGATCGGCCACGGTGGCGGCCGGCTCGGCCACCGCCCCGCAGTGCACCCCGAGGACGCGCTCGACGCCCAGGGCGCCGATCAGTCCGGCCATGGTGCCGCCGGAGCCCAGGGCGACCACGACGTGGTCCACGTCGGGCAGTTGGGTCCGCAGTTCCTCGCCGCCTTCGACGTATCCCCGTGCTCCGAGGGGGCTGGAGCCCCCGAACGGGATCAGGTACGGGCGGGCGCCTTCCCGGGCCAGTTCCCGGCAGACGTCCTCGGCGGCGCCGGCCAGGTCGCTCGGAGCGCCGTCCCCGGCCCAGAGGATCCTCGCACCGAAGAGGCCGTCGAGCACCAGGTTGCCCGAGCCGCCGGCGGCGGCGTCGGGTGTGCCGGGGAAGACGAGCACGACGTCGAGTCCCAGGCGCGCCGCGGCGGCTGCGGTGAGCCGGGCGTGGTTGCTCTGTGCGGCGCCGGTGGTGACCAGGGTGTCCGCGCCTTCCGCGAGGGCGGCCCCGACGGTCCATTCCAGCTTGCGGACCTTGTTGCCGCCGCCACCGAGGCCGATGAGGTCGTCCCGCTTGATCCACAGGTCGTCCTCGCCCAGCCCGATCGCCGCCGCGAGCCGGGGCAGGGGTTCCAGCGGTGTGGGCCAGGTGGACAGGGCGATCTTGTCACTCATGGAATCTCCAGATCGAGCGGGCCACCGGATTCCGCCCCCGGGTGGTGCGGGAGGCCGTCAGAAGACCTGGGTGGAACAGCCGACGGCGATCACGAGCGTTGCCACGTCCGCCGACATGATCTTAAGGGTCTGGGACATCGTTCGGGACTCGCGGTGCGGACAGGGATGGGTGGGGCCGGCCGCCGCTCCGGGGCCGCGCCCGTGGCTCACCGGCAGGTGCGCACCGGCCACTCATCGGGGTTGAAGGCGTCCTCCGCCGCGTCGGCGGTCGCGGCGGGTCCCTCTTCGACCGTGTCTGCCGGCCGTACGGGCTTCGGCAGGACGCCGTGGCGTGCGCGGCGCGCGGCCGCGGCGGCGTCCTCGGGACGCTTCTCTGCCTGTGACATCTCGCCCTCATCCGCGACGAACGCGGATGGCGGCCGGGTCCACCGTGACCGGCTGCCGTCCGCTGGTTGCCGACCACCACACCGTATGCGCCAATCATCACCCGTCAAGAGAGTGACGCAAAAATGCCACACACCCAGGTAGTCGGGCCAGCGACTGCACTCATGACGCTCCAAAATCTGAATTCGTCACCGGTTTGACAGGTGATCTACGGGATGCAAGGGTCTTGCCACGAGCCTATGGCGATCACCGGTCCCCCGCGATTCGGACGCGGCCGGACGATGCGCACGCGGCCGTCACAGCCGTACGACTCAGAAGAGAGGTCTCGGATGATCAACAGGCGGAGCTTCGGCAAGGTCGCGGGTGTGGGCACGGTCGGGACGTCACTGATCGGCTGGGGCGCGAGCCCGGCCGCGGCCGCGTCAGCCGCACCGAGCGGGATGCGGACGCCCGGGGGCTCGACGGCCGGGCAGGGACACACGTCGTTCGGCCCGCTGCGGCAGATCAAGGCGGGTGAGCTCAGCATCGGCTATGCCGAGGCCGGCCTCGCCCACGGCCCCGCGGTCATCCTCCTGCACGGCTGGCCCTACGACATCCACAGCTATGTCGATGTCGCGCCGCTGCTGGCGGCCAAGGGCTACCGAGTGATCGTGCCCTATCTGCGCGGCCACGGGACGACACGCTTCCTGTCCGAGAAGACCTTCCGCAACGCACAGCAGTCGGTGGTCGCCCTCGACATCATCGCCCTGATGGACGCACTGCGGATCGAGAAGGCCGTCCTCGCCGGTTACGACTGGGGGTCGCGGACGGGGGACATCATCGCGGCGCTGTGGCCCGAGCGCTGCAAGGCGCTGGTCTCCGTGACGGGGTACCTGATAACCAACCGCGAGGCCAACAAGCAGCCGGCGCCCCCCACGACCGAGTGGGCGTGGTGGTACCAGTACTACTTCTCCACGGAGCGGGGGCGCCTCGGACTGGAGAACCCGCAGTACCGGGACGAACTGGCCCGGCTCGTCTGGAAGTTCAACTCGCCGACCTGGCACTTCGACGATGCCACGTTCGAGCGCACCGCCAGCGCCTTCGACAACCCCGACTACGTCGCCATCGTGATCCACAACTACCGCTGGCGACTGGGTCTCGCGGCGGGCGACCCGCGCTACGACTCCCTCGAGCAGCGGCTCGCCCAGGGACCCGTCATCGGTGTTCCGACCGTCACTCTCGACGGGGAGGTCGACCCGTTCACGCCCGCCGGTGACGGCTCGATGTACCGGGACAAGTTCTCCGGCCCTTATGCGCACAGGACCCTGAAGGGCATCGGCCACAACGTGCCCCAGGAGGCCCCGAAGGCGTTCGCCGAAGCGGTCGTGGAGGCGGACTCCCTGCGGCACCGCTGATCCGCTGGAGCGGACGGCGTACCGGCCGGCTCGCAGCCCCCACGGCCGGATCCCCTGCCGGGGGCGACGAGCCGGCCGCCCGCAAGATCCCGTCGGAACACGCAGGGGCCCGGGGCCCGGTCAGCGGGAGGCGGGTACCTGGGCCTCCTTCTTGCGGGCGCGGTAGGCCTGCGCCTTGAGCTTGTTCCCGCAGGACTCCATGCCGCACCACTGCCGGCGCATGCCACGCGAACGGTCGATGTAGACCCGCGTGCACTGAGGATTGCCGCACTCCTTCATCAGAGGGACATCCGGCCCGCTCAGAAGTTCGACGGCATGCCGCGCCACCACGGACAGCGCCTCGTCGGGCGTCGCGTCCGTCCAGCGCCCCGTGGGGGTGAGCTGAGGTGTGGCGGGCTGCATACGGGCGGCGGCGTTCACGACGGCGAGTGCTCCCCGGTCGAACTCCTCCCCGGCGATCCGGGCGCCGACCAGCGTGTAGATCGCCTCCCGGACCTCGATGGCCCGCTCCACGTCGGACTCGCGGCTCGGGGTGACGGCGTCGACGATCCCGGACTCGACAAACCAGGCGTCCAGCCGGTCCGGAGACACGAACATCTCGAACCGAACCGAACGACGCGCACGCAGCGTCGCGGCGAAGTCGAGGGCGGGGCTCCCGCACGGAAAGGCATGCTCGAGTTTCACGTCACCATTTTGACAGGTGACATGCATCACGGCAACAGCGTCACCCTTCAGACAAGTGATGCTCCCGCGCGATGCGACGCACCGGGTGCCGTGGCGCCGAGAAGGGCCAGGCAGTTCGCCCACAGGGCGTCGAGGCGCTGCGTGTTGTTGTAGAGCTTGGCGAACAGTACCTGGCCCTCGAGCTGGGCGACCACGGATCGCGCGGCCTCGCGGCTGTCCGCGACGGTGACCTGTCCACCCTCGCGCGCCTGCGCGACGACCTCCTCGACCATGTCCACCTGGGCCTCGAAAATCTGCTGCAGCCGTTCGCGGATGGCCTCGGTCTGGTTGCTCATCTCCAGGGACAGATTCCCGAACAGGCAGCCCGAGACGGTGCCGCAGCTCTGCTGTCCGGCGCGCTGCTCGGCCTCGGTCTCCTCGAACAGCTGCCGCAGACGTTCGAGCGGCGGGGCATCGCCGCGCAGGATGCGGCTCCACCCGGCGAACTGACCGGCCCAGTGCTCGTCGAGCACCGCGAGGGCGAGCTCCTCCTTGGAGTCGAAGAAGTAGTAGAAGCTACCCTTCGGCACACCTGCCGCCTTGCAGATCTCGGCCACTCCCAGCGCCGAATAGCCCCGCTGCTCGATCAGCGACTGAGCGGCCGTGAGAATCCGCTCCTTGGCATCACTGGTTCGTCCCATGGTTGAAGTCTACGACCGGTCGTCTACGGTCGGGCCCCCGGTTCCGCCGGTGTCCGCACGAACTGCGTGGACGGCACACCGCAGGGCCCGCGGGTGCGAGCGCTCGTACCGCGCGCGATGGTGAGTCGGTGGGCAGTGGCCCCCTCATGGCCGCGCACGGTGGGACTGCGGAGGAGGAGCGATGGACATCAAAGGCTCGGTGGCCCTCGTGACGGGAGCCAACCGCGGTATCGGCAGGGCCTTCACCCGTGCGTTGCTCGACCACGGCGCGGCCAGGATCTACGCGGCCGTGCGGGATCCCGACAGTGTCACCGACACCGATGTCACTCCGCTGCGGCTCGACGTGACCGACCACGAGCAGGTCGCCGCGGCCGCCGAGGCGGCGGGCGACGTCACCGTCGTGATCAACAACGCCGGTGTCGGCGGCTGGGAGACGAAGCTGCTCCAGGGCTCCTTCGACGGCGCCCGCGAGGCCATGGAGGTCAACCTCTTCGGCACCTGGGCCGTCGCCCGCGCCTTCGCCCCCGTTCTGGCCAGGAACGGCGGCGGTGCCCTGGTGAACATGCTGTCGGTGGCGTCCTGGGTCGGCCGGCCCGGCTGGCCGGGTTACGCGGCGTCCAAGGCCGCGCAGTGGTCCCTGACCAGCGCGCTGCGGGAGGGTCTGCGCGAGCAGGGAACCCAGGTGGTCGGGGTGCATGCCGGCTTCGTGGAGACGGAGCTGGCCTCCTGGGTGGACGCGCCGAAGATCACTCCCGAGGACGTCGCCGAGCAAACCGTGCGCGCCCTGATCGAGAACAGGGTCGAGGTCCTCGCCGACGACCGCACACGCGAGGTCAAGGCGAACCTGTGTCGACCCCTGGACGCCGAGGCACTGTGAGGCTCGCGCCCGGCCGCCTCAGGCGGGTCCCCTCCAGATGTTGTCGAAGGCCGCCTTCTCGATGTCCCGCCGCTGCCGTACGGCCGTCAGTTCCGTCACCGCGTCGTCGACGGCCGCGAGCACCGTCGCCACCGTCTCGCCGACCTCGTCGGGGAGCTCCGCCGTCGGCATGTCCCGGATGCCCGCGGTCGCGGCGAGCGTGGCGAGTACCGGTTCCCCCGACGCCCACCGGTCCGTGGCCCGGCGCCGGTCGGGCGAGTCGACCAGCGACGCCACTCCGGTCCAGGACGGCAGCCAGCGCCGGTGTTGCCGAGCGAACTGCCCCTCCTCCTCGAAGGCGGTCAGATAGGCCGAGGACAGGCCCCGCCCCCGGCGCCACAGCCAGTCCTCGACCGACTCGTACGGCATCTGCCGCACGAGTGACGACCCGGCGTCCTTCACCAGGCGGTCGTCCGTCACCGGCGGATCGGCGGGCACGACGCGGTCACCGTCCAGCGAGACGGCCCTGGCGTCGAGAAGGTCGATCAGCTCGGCTCCCGCGAGCGCAAGCGACAGCTCACCCGGTTCGGCGGGACGGCCGGGGTTGGCGTCCAGGGCGACAATGAGCAGATCCCGTGCAGTGGTCATACGTAACTCCACGTCTCAGGCCGGGGGTGGCATGACGTCGCTGAGCGGCCGCCCCGTCAGCCCGACAGTAGCGCGGTCGGTTCAGGTGCGGTCGGTCGAGGTCCCGGCCGCGGCGGCCGGCACGCTCCGGTCCTCGGGTGTGCCGTGCCGTACGACCGCCATGTGGTGCGGGAATCCGATCCGGACGAGCCCCGCGGCGAGGGCGGCGGCGAGCACCACGATGGCGGCCAGCAGCAGCGCCTGGCGGTAGCCGTGGTGAAGCAGCGGGGCGACCGCGAGCGGCCCGGCGATCTGGCCCACGGAGTATCCGGTGGTCAGCAGGGCGACGGAACGGGGGTACTGCAGATGCGCGCCCGTGGCCAGCGCGAGGGTGCTGACCCCGATGAAGGTGGCGCCGAACAGCACCGCGGAGACCAGGGCGGCCGCCACCGATCCGAACAGGGCGGGCAGTGCGATCCCGACCGCCTGGATGGCGAGGGCGGCGAGCAGCAGATCGGGACGGGACCAGCGGCGGCCGAGCCGGGCCCACAACGCCGAGGACGGCACCGCCGCGAGACCGACCAGCACCCAGGCGCCGCTGCCGGCCCAGCCCGGGGAGCTCTGCCCGATCGCGGCGACGAGGAAGGTGCCGGCGACGATGTAACCGATGCCCTCCAGGGTGTAGCTGACGAACAGCGCACCGAACCAGCGGTGTGTGGGCTGCCTCGGCCCCGCCTGTGCGACGGCCGTGCCGGGTGGGGGCGCGTGCTCGGGTCGCAGGTTCCAGGAGAGTGCGGCAAGGACGGCGGCGAGCCCGGCCGAGGCCCACCATGCGGCCTGCCAGTCGGCGACGCCGCGCAGCACGAGGACCAGCAGGCCCGACAGCGCGATTCCGGCACCGACCCCGCCGAAGGCCCAGCCGGGCAGATGGGCCGGATGCTCCCTGAGGTGGCTGAGCAGGGAACTGGCCGCGATGACGAAGATCAGGGCGCTGGCGATCCCGGCCAGCAGTCGCAGCACGAGCCAGGCCGCGGTGCTGTGGGTTGCCGGCATCCCGGCGAGGGTGAGGGTGAGTACGACCAGGGAGCCGCGCAGCACGGCGGGCGAACGGACCAGCGCGGGGGCCAGGATGCCCGCGAGGGCACCGATGAGGTACCCGACGTAGTTGGCGGTGGCCAGGTGCGCGCCCGCGTCGGCGGACAACCCGGCCTGGGCGTGCATCAGCGGCAGGATCGGGGTGTACACGAAGCGGCCGACCCCCATGCCGGCCGCGAGCGCGGCGGCGGCCCGGGCGACGTGGGCCCAGGGCGAGTGCGGTGCTGTGGTGGTCGTGCCTGCGGGTGAGAGGCGCTGAGTGCGCGCACGCATGGAGATGTCCTCCGAGGGTCGGTCCGGGCGGAGGCCCGCCGGGGGCGCTCCGTCGCTCTCGAAGCACGGGAGCGACCGGATGGCGTCGAGGGCGGGCCGGCACGCTGGGGTCAGGACGCGGGGTGGTTGCGGCCCGGTTCGGCGGGGGCCGGCTCCCCGGCCCGGACGGCTTCGGCTGCGCGACCGCGGACCGCCTCTTCCCGGCCGGGGTCCCGGGCAACCGCCGTGGTGATCTCGACCAGGAACACGCGCATGATCCCTCTCCAGGTGGGCGGGCTCGCCGCGAGGAGCGGGGGCCGACGCAGCCGTAGTCCCATCTTTGCCCTACCGCCTGGGCAAACGCCATGACCGGCTCCCTCGTTGCTGATAGGCGGAGCCTTCCAGCGACGTAGCATGGCGAACGTGGAACTACGCCAACTGCGGTACTTCCTCGCGGTCGCCGAGGAACTGAACTTCGGCCGCGCCGCCGAGCGGCTGCTGATCGCCGGTCCTTCACTGTCGCAGCAGATCAAGGCACTCGAACGAGACCTCGGTGTGCGGCTGTTCGACCGGGACCGCCGCTCGGTGTCCCTGACTCCGGCCGGCGCGGCCCTGCTGCCGCACACCCGTGCCCTGCTGGAGCGGGCGGACGACCTCAGACGCCGGGCGGGCCGTCTCGCCGGGTCGGAGCCGGTACGGCTGGGTTACGTCAACTGGCTGCCCGCGGACCTGAGTACCCGTAGCACCGCGGTCGCCCAGGTGCATGTGGACGCCTGGGTCGCCCCTTCGCACACCCAGGCCGCCCGGGTGGCCGCGGGCAGCCTCGACGTCGCGGTGTGCTGGATCGCCGCCGGGGAGCTCGAGCGCCTGGGCCTCCACGCGCGGCTCATCGGGGCGGACCGGCTGTACGCCGTCGCCCCCGGCGGTGACGACAGCGACGTGCGCACACGGGACGCCATCGTTCTCCTCGACGCGGACACCACGTCCTGGGCGTCCTGGAACGCCTTCGCCCAGCAGTTGTCCGACGACACCGGTGCGCGAGCCGTCCGCAGCACCGACGGCGGCGTCACCGGCGCGGCCTTCTTCGACCACGTGCGCCGCTGCCGCCGCCCCGTCGTCAACTCCCCCAAGGGCCAGACCACTGTCGTACCGCCCGACCTGGTCCGGCGTCCCCTGGTCGCGCCCAAGGTCTATTGGACCTGGTCGCTGGTGTGGCGCCGCGACGAGGAGCGCGCCTCGGTCCTGGCCGTCGTCGACGCCCTGACCGGACACGTCGGCGACCTCGGCATCCACGACCCGGACGCCTGGCTGCCCGGCGACGACCTGTACAGGCGCTGACGGGCCGTCCGTATCGATTCGGCACCGGCGACTGCGTGCCTCCGGGTTCGGCGGCGGGCGCTCAGGCGGCGACGTCGAGGACCACGCGGAACCGGGCCTTGCCCGAGAGCATCCGCTCGTAGCCGTCCATCGCCTGCTCGAACGGCAGGACCTCGACGGCAGGCCGGATGCCGTGTGCGAGAACGAAGGCGAGGTTGTCCTCGTTCTGGATGGACGAACCGGTGAGGCTGCCCGCGAGGGTGCGCGTGCCGAAGATCAGGTCGGCCGTGGACACCGTGATCGGGTCGGGGGCCGCGCCGACCACGACGAGCTTTCCACCCGGGGCCAGGCCGCCGACCAGAGGGCTCATGGAGGCGCCGCTGGCGGCGGTGGCGACGATGAGCGCCGCGCCCCCCAGGTCGCGCAGGGCCGCGGCGGGGTCCTGGACCGTGCTGTCGATGTACTCGTGCGCGCCCATCTCGCGCGCCTGCTTCTCCTTCTCGCTCCCCCGGGCGATGGCGACCACACGGTGGCCGAGGCTGCGGGCGTACTGGAGGGCGAGGTGGCCGAGACCGCCGATGCCCTGAACGGCCACGAGGGAACCGGCCCGTGCGGAGTCCTGCTGGAGCGCCATGAACGTGGTCAGGCCGGCGCACAGCAGCGGCGCCGCCTCGGCGGCGGTCAGGCCGTCGGGAATGCGGACGAGCCCGCTGGATCGTGCGTAGACCACCTCGGCGTAGCCGCCGTCGACGGTGGTGCCGGTCTGCTGCTGGCCGAGGCAGTTGACGAAGTCGCCGCGCCGGCACGGTTCGCACTCCCAGCACTGGCCGCCGAGGAATCCGACCCCCACCCGGTCCCCGGGCTGCCAGCCGGTGACGCCGGCGCCCACCGCGTCGATCACGCCGACGACCTCGTGACCGGGTACGAGCGGCTGTGCGGGGTCGGCACGCAGTCCCTCCAGGGCCAGTACGTCGGTGTGGCAGACGCCGCAGGCCTCCACTCTCAGTCGGACGTGCCCGGGGGCGGGCTCCACCAACTCTCGCTCCACAAGTCGCAGTTGGTGAACGCCGGTGGCCTCGAAGGCTCGATACGTGGACATGCTGAATCTCCTCGTTCGGTTGCCGGCCCGCGTGGGCCGGAGAGTGAAGGTGGTGCGGGCCTCGTCCCGGCGGCGCGGCGCGCTCAGCGCAGGACGACGCCGAAGACCATGTGGAAGAAGCTGTCGAAGGGGGTGGAGGTCTTGTCGGCGCGCGCGACGATGAGCGTGCCCTCCCAGGCGCTGAGGATGAACCGCGCCGCCTCGTCCGTATCGAGGCCGGCACCGAGTTCGCCCGCCTCCCGGGCCTCGGTCAGCACCCGGCCGATCAGGCCCGCCCACTGGTCGAAGCTCTGCCGGACCGCGGACCTGATCGTCTCGTTGTGGTCGGCGACCTCGGCCCCGAAGTTGCCGACGAGGCAGCCCCGTGCGAAGCCGCTGTCGACCGTCATCCGCCCCAGGAACTCGAAGTGGGCCCGCAGTCGGTCGAGGGCGGGCTGCCCCGGCGTGAAGAGGATGTCGAACCGCACGCTGTCGGCGTAGCGGCTCAGCGCCTCCAGCGCGCTCTCCTCCTTGCTGGAGAAGTGGTTGTAGAAGGAGCCCTTCGGCGCACCGGCGGCGGCAGTGATGTCGTTGATGCCGGTGGCGTGGAAGCCGTGTGAATGGAACTGCTCGAGAGCTGCCTGCGCGATCTCCTCGCGCTTGGAGGCCCGTGCCATGGGATGCCACCTCGGTTCGCGTGCTGACCATTCCAATATGACCAGTCTACTTAGAACCGTCAAGTGGGGCGTCTCCCCACCCCGGCGGGCGCGGAACCCCTCCCGTCAGCCGGACGTCTCCTCGCGCGTCGAGGTCGGCGCGGGCCCGCGACCGCCGTCACCGAGCACGAACTCCACGTCCGTGATGTCGACGGCCGAGCCGCTGCCGTCCACGAACGCGACCTCCAGGGGTTGCAGGGTCGTACGGCTGCGACGCACGGCGCTCGGCCCGCTCACGGGCGGGCGATACGTGTCACCCCACTGCTGCAGCGCACCGAGCACCAGCGTCAGGTCCCGGCCCGCCTGCGTGAGGTGGTAGTCGAAGCGGGCTCGCCGGCCCGGCTCCTGATAGGTGCGGCGCTCCATGACACCGGCGTCCACCAGCGACGCCAGGCGCTGCGTGAGCAGATCGGTGGCGATGCCGAGGGCGTCACGGAAGTCGCTGAACCGGGTCGCGCCTCCCCTGGCCTCACGGACGACGAGCAGGGTCCAGCGGTCCCCGAGAAGGGCCAGGCTGCGCTCGATCGAGCAGACGGGCAGGTCCGGCGTGACGTCAGGTCGTTTCCCTCTGGCCATAAACCCAAAACTACATGCCTTGGGAAAACCAAGCCACGTGCTAACTTGGAAAATCCAATGCAGATGGATGGGGTCCTGTGCCCGCCCCAGGATCGAAGAGGCGACCCATGCGCATCGAAGGACAGACGGCCCTGATCACGGGTGCCAACCGGGGCATCGGCGCGGCCCTGAGCCGGGCGCTGCTCGACCGAGGCGCTGCGAAGGTCTACGCGGCGGTCCGGCGGCCGGAGACCGTGACCGATCCCCGGCTCACTCCGCTCCTGATGGACGTCACGGACCCGTGGACCGTCGCGGCGGCGGCCGAGACGGCTCAGGACGTCACGCTCCTGATCAACAACGCCGGCCAGGGCAACGGCGCCACGCGCCTTCTGGACGGAGACCTCGACGTGGCCCGCAGCACGATGGAGACCAACTACTTCGGCACCTGGTCCGTCTCCCGCGCCTTCGCCCCGATCCTCGCGGCGGACGGCGGCGGCGCCCTGGTGAACGTGCTCTCCGCGGCCTCCTGGTGGGCGATCGAGACGGCACCGGGCTACTCGGCCTCCAAGGCCGCGCAGTGGTCGCTCACCAACGCGCTGCGCCAGGGACTGCGCAAGCAGGGAACGCTCGTGGTGGGCGTGCACTGCGGTTTCGTCGACACGGACCTCAGCGCATCGGTCGACGCCCCCAAGATCGGGGCGGACGAGGTGGCCGAGCACACGATGCGGGCCCTGGAGAACGACGCGGACGAAGTCCTCGTCGACGATTTCAGCAGGCGGAGCCGTGCGGCGCTCACCGGTCCGATCGCGGGACTGCACGGCATAGGTTTCTGACCGGCTCCGGCCCCGAGGCGGCACCACCGACGCGTACCGGATGCACCTGCGACCTGGGACCCCGATGCTGGAGGGAGGACCACCGCAAGGAGGGCGCCATGTCCATGATGGCCAAGCTCAAGCGGATGCTGGCGGGCCACCCGGAACGCACGGGCGACAGCGGCCGTACCGCCGCCGAGAACACCCAGGACAGGCCCACGGGCCAGGTCGACAAGGGCCCGGACGCGCTCCGGCAGCAGATGCGGTCCCCGCAGGACCGGGACAACCCGCCCCAGCCGTGACGCGGGGCCGGTGAACTGACGAGGTCTCACGCCGCGACCCCGCTCGGTGGGCGCCCACGGCGACGCTCTAACGTGAGCCGGGTGACTGCCTTTGCCGACGAAGACGTTCCCGGCCGCTACGGGCCCACCGCGACCACCGAGGCCGACCCCCGCCGGGTCGGGCGGGTGCGTACCGAGTACTCCCCCGCGCACGACGGCGACCCCGACCCCGGTGAGATCGTGTGGACTTGGGTGCCCTTCGAGGAGAACGACGGGCGCGGCAAGGACCGTCCGGTCCTCGTGGTCGCCCGCGAGGCGACGGGCACCCTGCTCGCCGTGCAACTCTCCAGCAAGCGCCACGACGGCGACCGGGAGTGGGTGCCGATAGGCAGCGGGCCCTGGGACCGCTCGGGGCGCGACTCATGGGTGGACGTCGATCGCGTCCTGCGGCTGCACGAGGACGGCATGCGACGCGAGGCGTGCGCGCTGGACCGGATGCGGTTCAACCTCGTGGTGCACCGACTGCGGGAGCGGTACGGCTGGAACTGAGCGGCGATGACCGTTGAGGCGGGCCCGTCCGCAGGAACGTGGGACGCGGCCCGCTTCTCCTTGTTGGGTGTGCGATCCGACACCGCGCAGCCGAGGGGCTCCGGATCGGCGCGGCGCCTTCCGAGAGCCGTACCCCCCGCGTCGGGCTCCCGAA
Source organism: Streptomyces sp. HUAS TT11 (assembly GCF_051553595.1). Taxonomy (NCBI): domain Bacteria; kingdom Bacillati; phylum Actinomycetota; class Actinomycetes; order Kitasatosporales; family Streptomycetaceae; genus Streptomyces; species Streptomyces sp. HUAS TT11. The sequence continues at coordinate 8,147,009 of NZ_CP196184.1, read as the reverse complement.
CGAACAGAAGCCGCCTCCGGCGTCCACGGAGGCGGCTTCCGGTTGTGTTCAACTTCCGTCCCCTCGGGGAAGGCCGGAAACCCGGCGCACGACGCGCGGCCGGGCCGTCCCGTCCCCGAGCGGCACCCTGGGCCGGCCCGCCGGGCAACGCCGGGCCGGGCCAGGAAACTGGCCCCCGCGTGGCCCGCCTCTCCCCGGGGCTGCGGGCCGGGGCCTGGAGAGGCGCCGTCGCGGGGTACGCAGAACGTACGCCTCCCTCGACCAAAACGGAAGACCTACTTCCCCTTGACCCTCGACGTGCACAGACGCAACCTGAACCACCCACGCATCACGAGGGAGCACAGCATGAGCCGCGCCACCGACACGCTCCGCGTAGTTGAGTACTGGACGGACCGGGACAACCATGTGATCTTTCCCGTCGCACGCAGCGAGGAAGTGGACCGCATGACCGACGAGCAGTTGATCGCCGCGTACGGCGATCCCGAAGCCGGGACGGTCGCACGCATCGTCCGGTAGGGAACGCAGGAACCGCCCGCGCTCGTGGACGGGGGTGACCCCCGAACCGCGCGGAGCTCGGCCGGAGTCGGCGAAGCGGGTGCCCCTGCCTACCCCGGCCGGTCAGGCGATCGCCTCGGCCCGGATCACGACGATGCGTCGGTGTGCCCCACCGTGACGACGATCTTGCCGACCTGGCCGTTCGCCGCCATGTAGCGGTGGGCCTCGACGATGTCCGCGAGGTCGAAGGTGCGGTCCACCACCGGGGTGAAGGATCCCGAGGCAAGACCCGCGTTGATGAACGCGACGGCGCGGCGCAGGCGTTCGGGGTTCTTGGTGATCGTGAACAGCGTGTAGGTGCTGCTGGTCAGCTCCGGGTAGGAGTGCGCGTTGGGCAGCGGGGTGGGCCGCGGGTCGAGGGCGCCGTAGACGACCAGGCTGCCGCCGGGGGCGATGCCCCGGGCGACGGTCTCGACGCCGGGGCCGGCGACGGGATCGAAGGCGAGCCGGACGCCCTCACCTCCGGTGATCTCCTTGACGCGGGCGGGGAGATCCTCCTCGTCGGTGACGATGACGTGGGCCGCACCGGCGTCCAGCAGACGCTGCTTCTTTCCGGAGCCACGCGTGGTGGCTACCGGGATCGCGCCGATGTGGCGGGCGATCTGGATGGCGGCCAGTCCGACGCTGCTGGAGGCCGCGGTGATCAGGACATGGTCACCTGGACGTACACGACCGGACTCGATCAGCGGGCCGTACGCCGTGATGTAGGCCATCCACACCGCCGCGGCCCGCACCGGATCCAGGTTCGCCGGGCGGGGGACGACGGCGGCGGCCGGAACGACGACGTGGTCGCCGTAGGTGCCGTACTCGCTCTGCAGGAACGCGGGTACGACCGCCACCGGGTCACCCTCGGTGAAACCGTCCGCCCCCTCACCGACCGCCTCGACCACACCCGCGGCCTCGTAGCCCAGCGTGGAGGGGAAGGCCGGCCGGTCGAAGTAGGCGCCCTCGCGGTACATGATCTCGGCCCGGTTCAGGCCGATCGCATCGACACGGATACGCACCTCGCCCGCGCCCGGGGTGCCCACCTCCACGTCGCGCAGGGTCAGGACCTCGGGACCGCCGAGCCGGTCGAACTGTACGAGTCGTGCCATGACGAAACCGTCCTCAAGGCAGGAATAGGAGGCATACGCCGAATCGGCGCAGTGCACGATCCACCCTGCCCCAAGGTTCGACAGTCGTCAAATTTCGATCACCATCGAAATAGATGCATCCTCCGCCCGGCAACAGGACAACCCGGGCCCCCTCAGACCGCATCCGCCGCGGACTGCGTGGCGGCGGTCATCACGGACGACAGCAGACCGGGGAACCGCCGTTCCATCTCGTCCGCGCGAAGCGTGTTCATCTTCGCCGTCCCCTGGTAGTACTGCCGGATCACACCGGCCTCGCGCAGCACATTGAAGTGATGGGTGAGCGTCGACGGCGACACCGGGGCATCGAAGGTGCCGCAGCTCTTGTCCTCTCCGGCCCGGGACAGCTGGAGCACCAGCCCGCGCCGCACCGGATCCACCAGCGCCTCCAGGACCTGCTGGAGCGAGATGTCCGACAGGTCGGGGTGCTCCACTGTCCGGGCGGCGGTACGGGGGCGGGCCACGGTGACTCCTCGGGCTGGCATGCGATGCGGTCGGGCCATCGATAGTACGACCACCATCGAAACCGGGGCCGGCCTTCGATGTCCGCGTCACCCGCATCCGGATGCGCCCCGGAGCGGTGGCGGGTTCAGTCCCGCGTGGCGGCGGGCCGGTCCCTGGAGGCGTCCACGCCCCAGCTCGCCAGGAGACTCAGCGCCTCCTCCGAGGGCGAACCGGGCTCGGCGTGGTAGCTCGTCAGCGACTGCTCCTGGTCTCCGGGCAGCGTGAACGTCTCGTAGCGCAGCGTCAGTTCGCCGACCAGCGGGTGCATCATCCGCATTCCGCCGTGCGTCTTCTTCTTGACGTCGTGGGCCGCCCAGAGCCTCCTGAAGTCCTCACTCTTCAGGGAGAGTTCGCCGATCAGGGCCGCGAGCTGCGGATCGTCCGCGTGCAGGCCGGCGCCCAGCCGCAGTTGCCCCACCACGTCGTACGCCTTGGACTCCCAGTCCACGAAGAGCCGCCGGGCCGCCGGGTCGAGGAAGGTGATCCTGGCCCAGTTGCGCTCCTGGGGAGCACGCGCCCCCCAGTCACCGAAGAGCGCGGAGGCCGTGTGGTTCCACGCCAGTACATCGGTGCGTCGGCCCCATACATAGGCGGGTACGCCCTCCATCGCCGTCAGCAGCTCCACCAGCGTGGACCGCACCTGCTGGCGCTGCGGTGCGGGGCGCGGCCTGCGCTGCCTCGGCTGGGCGAGGCGCAGCAGATGGGCGTGCTCCGCCTCCGAGAGCCTGAGCACGCGCGAGATCGCGTCCAGCACTTCGAGCGAGACGTTGTGCGCGTTGCCCTGCTCGAGGCGCGTGTAGTACGCGGCGGAGACTCCGGAGACCTGCGCGAGCTCCTCCCGCCGCAGGCCGGGCACCCGGCGCCGTCCGCCGTAGTCGGCAAGCCCCACGTCGGCCGGTTTCAGACGGGCCCTGCGGGTGCGCAGGAAGTCGCTGAGCTCCATACGCGGGTCGAGCTGCCGCTCGGAGGCGTGTCCCGGGTCCGATCCGGACCCGGACCCGGCCGGCGGGCCGGTGAGGGAGATGCGTTGGGGAGCCATGGCTTCGAGTATCACGCCGGGTCCCGACTCGAGCCTGTCCCTGTTGGTGGCAGTCGTACGAGACGTAGCTGAGTCAGGTGTCTGGCCCGGGCCGGGCGGCCACAGCAGCCTGGGTGCTCCGCCGGGGACCGCGAAGGCGGCCCGGGGTCACTCCGTGCCGCCCTGCCTGCTCCCGGGGACAGCACCGACCGGCCTCTGCCTGCGGGCACGCCCCCTTCCCGGCCGGTTCCGCACCCCACCTGATCGGAGACTTCTGATGCGCGCAACGCTCCTGTACAAGGCCGGTGACGTCCGGATCGAGGACGTCCCGGACTCCGTGATCGAGCAGCCCACCGACGCGCTCGTCCGGATCACCGCCTCCTGCATCTGCGGCAGCGACCTGTGGCCTTACGCCACCATGGCGGCGCACGACGGCCCTGCACGGATGGGGCACGAGTTCATCGGTGTGGTGGAGGACATCGGCTCCGAGGTCACCACCCTCAGGAAGGGCGACCTGGTCGTCGCCCCCTTCTCCGTCTCCGACAACACCTGCGCGTTCTGCCGCGAGGGCCTGCACACCTCCTGCGTCCATCCCCGGGCCGGCCTCTGGGACGGCCTGGCCGACGAGGGCGGCCAGGCCGAAGCCGTCCGCGTCCCGCTCGCCGACGGCACCCTGGTCGGGCTGCCCGTGGCCGCGGACTCGGCCCTCGTCCCCTCCCTGCTGACCCTCGCGGACGTCCTCGGCACCGGCCACCACGCGGCCGTGTCGGGAGGCGTCGACGAGCGCACCAGCGTCACGGTGATCGGCGACGGCGCCGTCGGCCTGCTGTCCGTGCTGGCGGCCAGGCGGCTGGGCGCCGAACAGAGCGTCCTCATGGGACGCCACGGGACGCGTACCGACCTGGGCCGGGAGTTCGGCGCCGCCGAGGTCGTCCCCGCCCGCGGTGCGGAGGGCATCGCGGCGGTCCGCGATCTGACCGGCGGACACGGCACCCACGTCGTCATCGACGCTGTCGGCAGCATGCCCGCCTACGAGCAGGCCCTCGGAGTCGTCCGCCGCGGCGGCACCATCAGCCGGGTGGGCCTGCCGCAGTACGAACAGGCACCGGTCGGGTTCGGCAGCCTCTTCCGCCACAACATCCGGCTGGCCGGCGGACCGGCTCCGGTCCGCGCCTCCATCGAGCAGCTGCTGCCCGACATCCTCAGCGGCGCCATCGAGCCCGGAAAGGTCTTCGACGCCACCACCGGCCTCGACGGCGTCCCGGCCGGCTACCAGGACATGGCCGACCGCAACAGCCTCAAGGTCCTCATCAACCCCTGACCGCTCACCGGCAACCCCGTCCAGCGGCCCCGCCCCCGGCGGGGCGAAACGCCCTCGCCACATCACACCCAGCTCACGGAACAGAGAAAATGACCGATACAACCAGCACGGACCGGCCCACCACCACACCCCGACGGGACCGCCTTCCCGGCAAGGCCCTGCTCGGCCTCTTCCTCGCCGGGTTCATCAGCATCCTCACCGAGTGCCTGCCGGCCGGCCTGCTGCCGGACATGAGCCGCACGCTGCACACCAGCGTCTCGCTCACCGGCCAGACCGTCACGCTCTACGCGCTGGCCACGGCACTGGGGGCGATTCCCCTCGCGCGGGCGACGGCGACCTGGCACCGCAAGAACGTCCTGCAACTCGCCCTGGGCATTGTCGCCGTCACCAACGCGCTCACCGCGCTGTCCCACGACTACGCGCTGACCCTGGTGATCCGGTTCGTCGCCGGCCTGGGCACCGGTCTGATCTGGCCTCTCCTCGGCGGTTACGCCGCCCGGCTCGCCCCGCAGGGCCGACAGGGCCGGGCCATCGCCCTCGCCCTCGCGGGAACCCCCATCGGCCTGGCCCTGGGCATCCCCCTGGGAACCTGGCTCAGTGGACTCGGCGGCTGGCAGATCGCCTTCTACGCATCCGCCGCCCTGGTCGTCCTCACCATGGTGTGGATCCGGTCGACGCTTCCCAACCTGTCCGGCGGCCCGGTGGACGAACGCTTCACGGTCTCCCAGGTCCTGGTCATACCCGGGCTGCGCACGATCCTGTTCGCGCTGGCCACCTACATGGTCGCGCACAACATCCTCTACACCTACATCACCGACTTCCTCCGCTACGCGGGCATGGCAGGGCAGACGGGCTGGGTGCTGTTCGCCTTCGGTGTCACCTCCGTCCTGAGCGTGCTCGTGGTCGGTACGCACATCGACCGGCACCTGCGCAGGCTCGTGGTGGGCAGCACCGTGCTGTTCGCGATCTGCGTGCTCGTTCTGGCCCTGTTCTCGGGTGCACCGCTGCTGGTCTACATCGCCGTCGCGGCCTGGGGTTTCGCGTTCGGCAGCTCCCCCAGTCTGTTCATCGGCGGCGCCATCGACGCGACGGGAGCGGCCGCCGACGTCGCTCAGTCGATCACCATCACGGTCTTCTCCGCGTCCATCGCGCTCGGCGGTTTCATCGGTGGCCTTCTGCTGGCGAATCTGGACGCGACGTCGATCGCCTGGGCGTCGTTGGCGCTCCTGATCGCCGCCGGGGCGGCGGTGATCGGCGGCAGGAGGCACGCCTTCCCCAAGGGGGCCTGAACCGCGGTCGGTTGATCGTCGCTCCGGTGCGTGGGAGCGACATGGCTCGTCGGCGCCCGGTACCGGGCCACGGCCCATGTGATCCGGCCCGACCCCTCTCGAGGCGGGGATGCACCACATCGACGACGAGGCCGACGACGGTGCGGACAAGTGGCCGCCGGGCCAACACGGTAGACGGCGGTCCGACCCGAAGTCAGCGACCGTGACTACGGGCCGGACCGCAACGCAGTCGTGTTGCGCCTGGTGAAGGCCTGTCCGCGCCAGGACTCGGCTGAGCCCTGTGCGTGGTCAGGCTCCGGCAGGGCGACGGTGGGCGCCGTACCACCAGATCCGGGCGAGTTCGCGGGCGAAGACGGCGTCACCGCTGCCGTCGTCGACTCGGATGTGGTGCGCGATCGCCTGGGCGCCTCCCCAGACGATGATCCGGCTCGCGGAGACGGCATCGACGTCGGCAGGAGTCGAGCCGGCGGCCTGATCGGACAGGAGGGTCCGCAGCGACGTCTCCTCGAAGCTTTCGAGGTTGGCGGTGTAGAAATCGCCCACCGCGGAGTCGTAGGACGCCGCTTCCCGAACCGCGGTGAGCACACCCTGGTGAGCACGGTGGATCTTGATCACTTCCTCGAAGAACCGGGTCAGCCGGTCGACCCCGTCCTCCCCGCCGGCCGGGTCCCACTGGCGTGCGAGCGCGAGCAGTGACTCCCGCAGATCGTCGGAGAGTCGAACCAGGATGTCCGACTTGCTCTGGAAGTGCGCGTAGAACGTGGCCCGGGACACCCCCGCCTCCTCCAGGATCCGCTGAACGCTGATCTCGGAGAAGGCCTGACCGGAATCGAGCATGCGCTCAAAGGCGGACATCACCTGCGCCCGGGTCGCGGCCGACCGCGCGGAATGGTGGTCGGCTTGGCGTCGGGTCACGGGTCTCATCAGGCACCTTCCAGTCCGTCATTGTGCTCGGATCGCCCCCGCCCCCGGCGAAGAAGACCCTGACTGCGGCAGCCTCGGCCACAGCTGCGCCCCTTGTCCCAGCTCCCCCGGGGGCGACGGGGACCACGTGCACGATGGGCGACACGTCGGCGGCTCCGCGCAGCCGTCGGGTCGGTCCCCCGTGGTGCACAGGGGTCAGCGCACCACGGGGAGAGCGTAGTCCCACAGCCGGTCGGCGGCGGTGGGGTCGATCGACCACTTGGCGACGCCCGTCATCACGTCGGGGCCCCCGTCGACGACCTCCGATTCCTGGTTGTCCTCGAAGTACCGCCCGGTCACGCCGTCGAGGAGCGGAGAAGCCGCCAGCAGCACCGTGGTGGCGGCGCCCTGGGCCGGAGTCTTGAAGTAGTCGGGGGTGACGAGGTTGCCGTCCGCGTCCATGGCACCGAGGGCCTGCAGGGTCGCCCGGTCGAGGTGGCGTGCCAGATTGGTGTGGATCACGCCCGGCGCGCAGGCGTTGGCGGTGACGCCGTGTTCGGCCCAGCGACGGCTGATGCCGACGGCGAGCAGCACATCGGCGGTCTTCGACTGCGCGTAGGCCACGAACGGGTCGTAGGGGCGCCGCTCGAACTGCGGGTCGTCGAAGTCGAACCCGGCCCGCAACTGGGCACCGGAGCTGACCACGGCCACGCGCGCGTTCCCGGCCGCCTGCAGAGCGGGGCGCAGGCCGACGGCCAGGGCGAAGTGGCCGAGGTAGTTGGTGGCGAGCTGCATCTCCCAGCCCTGTGCGTTCACCTCACGGGTCGGGAGCATCATGATGCCGGCGTTGGCGATGAGGGCGTCGAGAGGCCCGTCCCAGGCGTCGCAGAAGCCGCGGACGGAAGCCAGGTCGGCGAGGTCGAGTGCGACCGCCTGCGTTTCCGGGAACTCCTTGACCAGCGCCTCGGCGGAAGCGGGGTTCCGGGTGGCGATGGTCACCTGCGCTCCCGCACCGGCGAGCGCGCGGACCGTCTCGACACCGAGGCCGGAGGACCCTCCGGTGACGATCATCCGGCGGCCGCGCAGATCGACTCCGTCGAGTACCTCTGCGGCGGTGGCACGCACCCCGAACGTAGTGGTTGTCAGCGACATTCTCGTGCCCTGCCTTCAGGAGGAGTGGTTGCTTCTTGGCCGACGAGGTCGCTCACAGCGCTTCCGCCAAGACATCGTGCACGACAAACCATACAACGTGTTCAGACACGAGTTCTGGTGTGAGAATGGGTCAGCGTTCCGTTACGTTGAGTAAGGGAGATCGCCGAGTTTCCCGTACCGGCGGATGCGCTGAAGGGCTGCGCACGCGCTCGGACCGACCCGGTACTTGGGCGACCGAGACTCTCCGGGCCCTTTTCCCGCGCGTCCACGGAAAGGTCGCCGGGCAGCGAATCCCCGCTCCGGCCGTCCCGGCACGAACGAGGCCTCGCGCACCGACATAAACGCTGTGGTCCGCACGCGCCTCAGCCCGCAGCCGAGAGGGATTCCCTGGCGATGGTTGTCCGAGGCCGAGCAGCTCGGGACGCCGCCCTGCACGAAGGCCCGCCCAGAGAAGGGCTCGCCTTCAGCCTCGGACCGGTTACTGACCATCACGGCCTGGCCAGGGCGACGGCGTTCACACATCGGCTGCCGACGGTGCCGAAGCCGCCCGGCTCGCGGGCGGCAGGGGCGACCGGCTCAAGTTGCCGGGCCCTCGCGGCATGAGTGTCCGAGCGGTCGTTCTGGCTGTGGCGGGGACGGCAGCCACGTGGCGTGGCGCCGCAATCGACGGGCCGGCGAACTCGCCTTCTACCGCTGCCACTCGGCCGCGCCGACGACGCCACCCACCCCGGCGGGCGTCGCCGGCCTCCGATGGACCACCAAGGAGATCTTCCGGTCCGGAAAGGTCCCGCGCGAAGCCGCACCGCGGCGCATCGACGGGGTGGCCATTCTGCGGGCCCGGGCAGACAATGCCAATGCGGCGCCCTTCGGTGCGGCCGCACTCTGACGCAGCGCGTCGGTCGCGGATCGCACGCTCGGACCGTCGGGCGAGGTCCGAGGACGCCGTGTCCCGCTGGATCGAGAGCGGGCCGCTTGCGTCATGGAGCCGACATGGTGGACAACCCGGTCGATGTTCTCACCCCGGATCCGGGGGAATCGTCGACGGCCGCTTCTGAGCAGGTCCTTGCCGAGGTGCTGGCTCAGATCGTACGGGTCGACCGGGTCTCGGTCGACAGCAACTTCTTCAGCGACCTGGGCGCGGACTCCATGGTCATGGCCCATTTCTGTGCGCGGCTCAGAAAGCGGGACGATGTGCCGTCGGTGTCGATGAAGGACGTCTATCGGCATCCGACCGTCAGGAGCCTGGCGGCGGCCCTGACCGATACCGCATCGCCGACGCCCGAGGCCTCCCCGCCGACGGCGGCGACCCGCAGAAAACCACCACCCCCCGTCTCCGGCACGTCGCACTACGTAGCGTGCGGGGCGCTGCAGTTGCTGTTCTTCCTGGCCTACTCCTACGTCGTGGCGTTGGCCCTCGCGCAGGGTGCGGAGTGGATCTCCGACGGCGTCGGCCTGCTGGGCACCTACCTACGGGCGGTGATGTTCGGTGCCGCGCTCTTCCTCGGCGCTTCCGTGCTGCCGGTGGTGGCCAAGTGGGTGCTGATCGGCCGGTGGCGGCCCCAGCGGATCCGCATCTGGAGCCTGGCCTACGTCCGATTCTGGTGCGTCAAGACACTGATCCGCTCCAGCCCGCTCGTGCTGTTCGTCGGCTCACCGCTCTACCCCCTCTATCTGCGGGCACTCGGCGCGAAGATCGGACGCCGCGTCAGCATCTTCTCCCGGCACGTCCCGGTGTGCACGGACCTGCTCACCATCGGTGAAGGCTCGGTGATCCGGAAGGACACCTACTACAACTGCTACCGGGCCGAATCGGGAGTGATCCGGACCGGGCCCATCACGCTCGGCAAGGACGTCCTGGTGGGTGAGGTGACGGTGCTCGACATCGACACCGCCATGGGTGACCGGACCCAGCTCGGCCACACCTCCTCGCTGCACGCCGGCCAGGTGGTGCCCGACGGAGAGCACTGGCACGGGTCGCCGGCCCAGCCCACCGAAGTCGACTACCGCCGGGTCGGCCCCGCCCGTTGCGGTGGCGCCCGCAGGGCCGTGTACTCGGTGACCCAGGTGCTGATGGCGCTCTTCCTCTATATCCCACTGGTCGTCGCAGGCGTGGTGATCCTCGTCGCGGCCGTCCCGGAATCGGATTCCATCCTTCAACCCGGACCTACGGCACTGGACGACTGGACGTTCTACGCCGACGCATTGGCCGGCTCGGCGATCATCGTGTTCGGGGCCGTGGTCCTGGGCGTACTGCTCACGGCGACGGTTCCCCGCGCGCTCAATCTCACCCTCAAGCCGGACGTCGTCTACCCCTTGTACGGCGTGCGGTACGCGGTCCACCGGATCATCGTCCTCTTCACCAACCGGCGCTTCTTCACGATCCTGTTCGGAGACAGCTCGGGCATCGTCCACTACCTGCTGCGCCTGGGCTACAAGCTCTCCCCCGTCGAACAGACGGGCTCCAACTTCGGCATGGCGGTCAAGCACGACATCCCTTACCTGAGTTCCGTCGGCCGGGGCACGATGGTGGCCGACGGGCTGTCGATCATCAACACCGAGTTCTCCCCGACCTCCTTCAGCGTGTCGCCGGTGACCATCGGCCCGCACAACTTCCTCGGCAATTACATCGCCTACCCCGCACGGGGCAGGACCGGCGACAACTGCCTGCTGGCGACCAAGGTCATGGTTCCGCTCGACGGAGCGGTCCGGGAAAACATCGGGCTTCTGGGCTCGCCCAGCTTCGAGATCCCGCGCACGGTCCTCCGGGACAGCAGGTTCGACCACCTCAAGGACGGCGAGGTCTTCCGTCGCCGTCTGGCCGCCAAGACCAAGCACAACGCCCTCACCATGGGTGTGCACCTGTTCTCACGATGGCTGTACTTCTTCTGCGTGACGGTGATCGCATCGGCCGCCGTCGACCTCTACGACTCCCTCGGCGCAGCGGTGATCGTGCTGGCCGGCATTCTGACGATGCTGTTCGCCATCGTCTACATGCTGCTCACCGAACGCGCCGTCGCGGGCCGTGGCGGCCTGCGACCGCTGTACTGCTCCATCTACGAGCAACCCTTCTGGCGGCACGAGCGGTACTGGAAGATCACCACCCCGACCGAGGCGATCGCCGTCTTCAACGGCACCCCGTACAAGAGCATCATCTGGCGACTGCTCGGCACCCGGATCGGCAGCCACGTCTTCGACGACGGCTGCTTCATCCCCGAACGCTCCCTCGTCACCATCGGCAACGACTGCACCCTGAACGAAGGCAGCCGGATCCAGTGCCACTCGCAGGAGGACGGCACCTTCAAATCGGACCGCACCACACTCGGCAACGGCTGCACCATCGGCGTCAACAGCCTTGTCCACTACGGCGTCACGATGGGCGACACCTCCACACTCGCCCCCGACGCCTTCCTCATGAAGGGCGAGCAGGTCCCGGCCCAGGCGTACTGGGCGGGCAACCCTGCGCGGGAGATGCCCACTGCCCCGTTCAGTGGTCTGTCGATCCGGCGGCAGGGCGGGTGAGGGCAACGGATCAGCGGCCCGGTGCGACACCCTCCGTCCCGAACTCTCGATGTCAGCCGACCGGATGGGCAGAGGCCCGCACCATGGTGCGGGCCTCTGCTCCCGGCGAGATGGGCCGGACCTTCACCGTCGTACGACGTGCCACCGTCGTACGCCCGTCGCGGCCGTGCGCAGATGATCGAGCCACTGTCCATGGGCGAGGTCCGCGCAGGACGACACGAGCCGTTCAGCCCGTTACGCGGAACAGGTGGCTGCCCGGGCCGACGGTGAAGCGGGCATAGCCGTCGGCGTGTGCGCCGGCCGTCGCGGCTGCGGGTGCATGTGCCTGCTGCCGGCCGCTCACCGGTACGAGGACGTCGGCGGTCGACCCCACCGGCACGTCGACACGCAAGGTGAACTGTCTCTTGCTCCGGGTCCACGACGAGGCGATCCGACCGAGCGGTGACTGGACATGGGCGGAGGCGTGTGTCAGGTCGCCCACGAGGTGCGGGCGGATCGTCACCTTCGTGTAGCCGGGTGCGGCGGGTTCGATGCCGGCGACATCCTGGTAGAGCCAGTCGTCCACCGTGCCCATGAAGGCGTGGTCGTGCGAGCGGGAGTTCGCGTTCCACTCCTCCCACATGGTTGTGGCGCCCAGGCCCTCGAACCAGTAACCCCAGCCGGGGTAGGTCGGGTTGGCGGCCACCGTGTAGGCCAGGTCGGCGTGCCCGGCATCGGTGAGGACCGGAAGGAGAACCTTGGTGCCGAGCGCACCGGTGTCCAGGTGGTCGCCGCGGGCGTGGATGTCCTGTACGAGGTTGTCGATCACGGCTTGGCGGTGCTCCTTGGGCACCATGCCGAAGCTCAGGGGGAGCAGATTCGCGGTCTGCCGGTAGCCCGCGGCCTCGGCGTCGTAGTAGGCCTCCTTGTCCCGGTCGTAGAACGTGGCGTTGAAGGTGTCCTTGACCTGCGCGGCGAACGCGTCGAAGTGCCGGGCGTCGGCGTCGTGGCCCAGCGCCTTCGCCATCGTCGCGAGCCTCGTCGCGGTGAGGTAGATGTACGCGGTTCCCGACAGCCTGGTGCCCTCCGGTGCGTTGGCGCCTTCCGGCGAGAGCCAGTCGCCGTAGCTGAACCCCGTGTAGATACCGCCAGTGCCGGCGATGTCCCGCTCGTAGTGCGCCAACCAGGCCTTCATGCCGTCGTAGTTGTCGGCGACCGCCTTGGTGTCGCCGTAGTACCAGTACAGGTCCCAGGTGCCGAGAATGAAACTGGCCGACCAGATGGGGTCCTTGACCTGCTTGCCGGACTCGGTGGTGGGTACGGTGGGGCCGATCGATCCGTCGTCGTTCTGGTCGTCTCGGTGCGAACGCATCCAGCCTTCGTAGAAGTTCTGCATGTCGAAGTTCGCGATCGCCGAATCGGCGTACAGGAAGCCGTCGGCCGTGTAGGGCCGCTTCTCGTACATGGGCGTGTCGGTCGGGATCGAGTGGAGGTTGTTGAGGATCGTGTCGGCCTGCGCGTCCTGGTAGCGGTTCAGCAGGTCGCTCGAGCTGGTGAAGTCGCCGGTGGACGCCACCGCCGTATGGACCCTCATCCCGTCGACGGACCGCAGGGTGACCCCCTTGGGGACCACGACTTGGGCGTAGCGGAAACCGGCGTAGCTGTAGCTCGGCTGGTAGTGCTCCACCCCGTCGCCCTTGAGGGTGTAGGAGTAGGTCTGCAGAGCCATTCCGAACGCGCCGGTGTTGTCGACGGTGCCGTCGGCGCGCAGCTTCTCGCCGTAGGTGACGGTGACCGTCGCTCCGGCGGGTCCTTGAACCCCGATGCGCGCCCATCCTGCTGTGGGGGTGCCGTAGTCGTAGACGTGCGTGCCGTCGGCCGGCGTGGTGGTGTGCCCGGCCTTCAGACGGTCCGTCACCTTGATGGGCGGGAAGCTCTCGGAGCGGAGAGTGCCCTTGGGGCCGTCGACCGTCAGTGCGGTGCGCCAGGTGCTGTCGTCGAAGCCCGGACGCTCCCTACCGGGTTGCTCCACGCGGGCGTCGTAGGTCTCCCCGAACCAGAGCGACTGCGTGGTCGTCGGCCCGTCGGACACCTTCCATCCGTCGTCGCTGACCACCTGCCGGTGTGTTCCGTCGGTGTAGGTGATGTCGAGCTCCAGCTTGAGCTTGGGCTCACCCCACCAGGACGACGCCTTCCACTCGTCCGGGTCGGTCATCGCGTAGAAGCCGCGGCCGAGGCTGACCCCGATGGCGTTGCCGCCGGTGCGCAGCGCGTCCGTGACGTCGTACGTCGAGTAGAGGACGGTTTTGTCGTACACCGTGAATCCGGGCTCGAGCTCCCGGTCGCCGACGCGCCGGCCGTTCAGGTAGAGCTTGTTGTAGCCAAGGCCCGCGATGTGGGCCCGCGCCGACGCGACGGGCTTGGCTGCGGTGAACTCGTCACGCAACAACGTCTCGGGTGGCGGTGGAGCCGACACCGACCGGCCCCAGGGGCCCGCGCCGTAGCCGGCTGCCGCGAGGGCGTTCGGCCACGCCGCGTCGTCGTACCCGGGCTGCTCCCACCCCTCGTGCCCGGAGTCGGAGGCCTTCCAGCCGCTGTCGGTGACGAGGTCCATGGGCGATCCCGCCCCCTGGAGACGGAGGCTCCCGAGCACGCCCGCCGGGCCTTGATTGGTGTTCGTGGCCTCGACCGCCAGCACGTTGGTGCGTGTGTGCAGGTAGGGGGCGATGTCGATGATGCGCGCCGTCCTCCAGGAGTCCGCGACGAGCGGAGAACGCGCCACCGCGGTGCCGTTGACATACAGGGTGAAGCGGTCGTCGGCGGTGAGCTGCAATTCTGCCGCGCTGATCTGCGCCTTGTCCGGCAGGTCGAAGCTCCGGCGCATGTAGCGCGTCCCGGCGGGGGCCGAGTCGGCCGGGTTGCCCTCGGGGTACCAGATCCATTTCGCGTCGTCGAGCCGCAGCGCGGGGGCCTTCTCGTGTGCCCCGATCCACGCCCCGTGGAAATCACCGGGGTTGACGAAGGACGTCTCGAATCGCGCTTGACCACTCCACGGCGACGCCTTTCCGGAGCGGTCCCAGACCCGTACCCGCCAGTAGTAGCTCGCACGCGACACGAGAGCGGGTCCGTCGTACGCCACGTCGAAGGACCGGGAGGAACGCACGCGCCCGCTGTCCCACACCTGCCCCCGGCCGCCCTGCGACGTCGACACCTCGACCTCGTAGGCCACCTGCTCGACGGCGGTGCCATGGGCGGCACCGTTCTCCGAGGTCACCTGCCAGCTCAGCCTCGGCCGAGGAACGTCCACGCCCAGCGGTCGGGCCTGATGCTCGACTTCGAGCCCGCTCACCGCGAGGCCCGACCCGCCTACGGCCGGGCGCTGTTGGAGGTCCGGGACGGGCACGCCCGCCGCGCCGGACGTCGCGCCGAGCCCCGACACGGCCGCCACGAGCGACAGCATCAGCCCGGCGATCCTGCGATTTCTCACGCTTGCCCCCATCGACGAAACACAATTCGGCACGCGGTGTGTACACCGCCTTGCACATGAAATGAATCGTTTCAATCGCTTCCCCTGTCACTCAACCACAGGCGTCACGAAGGAGACAAGGTGTCGTCAGCCGACCCGTCCACCGCGCGTACCGACCTACTCCCCACGCCAGCTCCACTTCGCGCGAGGCGTCACACGACCCATCTGATGATGGTTCGGGGCGAGTTGACGAAGCGGGGCGGGAGAGCGGTCGGCGCTGCTGCTGCCGGGCGGCCGTGGCTTCGTTCAGCCGGTGACGGAGCCACGCACAGCGTGCTCCCACAGCTCCAGCCCCACTCGCAGGAGTTCGCGCACGGCCGCGGCCTCCTCCTCCGTCCAGGCCCCCTCACCTGCGGTCGGCTCGAGTGCGTCACCGCCGAAGATCTTGTCGTAGGCGTTGTCGTGAACGGATCCCTGCGGGGCAAGAGGTGGGCCGGTTTTCAGGCTGTGAGAGAGGTCTTCGAAGAAGTTCCACGCGTCCAGCAGCAGTCCCGCCGAGACCGAATCAAGGTCGGGGTGCTCGACCCAGCGCCGCACGGCGCGCAGATCGAGAGTGGCTTCGCCGTCCCGGACAAACTCCCAGCCGTTGCGATCACAGTGTCCTTGCGGCGTCGTGAGGTCATGGAACACAAGGAGTCCTCCGCGGTCGTCGACGACGAGCTCGTCGGGCTCGTCACCCTCGCCAGGCCGCCAGATCAGAGTCAGGTCCCCTCTGCTGGACACGATTCGGTACGGATAGCAGTCAGCCATGCGTGGTCTCCTTGATGCCCCGGCGGTGCTCGCCGTGTGGGTCATCCTGCCTGCACTGATCGTCGCGCAATAACTCCTCACCGGGTGGTGCTGGGGGGTGCGAGCCGGCAGGTTCCTGATCCGGGGCGCTGAGTGTTTCGAGCGGTCGGAGCCACGGGTGACCGGGGGCACCACCTCTCGTCGGCGACAGGCACCGCCGCGCCTGGGTCAACGCCCTGCTCGCCCAATTCGGCCCGCACCGCTCCGGCGGCGCCTATGCGCTCGCGACGGCGGCCACAAACACGACCGTCGACGCGACGGCCGCAATGGGCGCCCGGTCGGCGTACGGTGTCCTGCAGGCACCGAACTGGGGACTTCCCTCGTCAGGGGCCCTGCAAGTGCCGGAACAGCTCAAGACGTTGAGAAGCGACCTCGAATTGGGCACTGTTCCATCGCGCCCCGTGGGGAAAGCACGAGCATCGAGGGGAGGGCAACGGTGAGCAACCGCTTTGACGCTCCGTCCGAGGAGGACCGCGGAAAGGCCGCCACTTGGGCGAAAATGCTGGCCGGCCTCGTCCTGGTCTTCGTTTTACCACTGGTCATCTGGTTCCTCTTGTCCATCCCCGAGGTACGCATTCCTTGGTGAAGCGCGGGCGGGGGAACGCCCCGGAGGGGAACATCGTCGAGCGCCTGATCAACAAGCTCAAGGCATGGCGGGGCTACGCGACCCGTCAGGACAAGACCCCGGGAAGCCACCTCGCCGGGCTTCCCCTGCGTGCCTCGGTGATCTGGATCAAAGATCTCACCCGAACCAGAGCCGAGAGCCGCGCAGTTCATCGAGAGGCGTAGCTCGTCGGGATCGCGGTTGCGCGCCCTCAGCGGTAGCTGCATTCCCGGATGTCGGGATTTCGATGGTCCGCTGCCGCCCGGGGAATGGGGATGGTGCGCTATCGGCGCGGTGTCGGCCCGCGGGCTCAGGTAAGGGCGGCGACCAGCAGGGCGAAGGCGGCGATGATGACGGCGACGCGCACGTAGTGGAAGCGGTCCCAGCGGTTCATCTGCTCCTTCCAGTCGGCGGGCCGGTTGTCGGGGGTCCACGTCTTGCCCCGGTTGTTGATCGGGACGAGCAGCAGGATCGACATGATCACGCTGAGGATCAGCAGCGCGCCGGCGGTGACGACGAGGCCGGTGCCGTGGTGGTGCCATCCGGCGACGGCCCAGACCGCGACGAGGACGAGCGAGGTGATGTACCAGACCGGCATCACGGCGCCGAGCATCCGGCCTCCGTGGGCGCGGCCGAGTTGGCCACTGTCGTCGGGGAGTGCATCGAGGATGCGGTTGATGACGAAGGCGACGGAGAACTCCACCCCCACCATCACGCCGACGACAACGGTGGTGAACACCTGGAGTGCGTTGAGCATGATGACCCCTCCCAGGATCTAGCGCTGCTAGATGACAAGGCAACGCTAACCCTACTGCCGCTCGCTTGTCTAGCAATGCTAGGATCGAATCATGTCGGTACAGGAACGCAAGGAGCGCGAACGGGCGCGACGCGAACGTCTCATCTTGGCGACGGCCCGCGAACTCGCCGAGGAGCAGGGCTGGGACGCGGTCACCACCCGCCGGCTGGCCGAGCGCATCGAGTACAGCCAGCCCGTCCTCTACAGCCACTTTCGCGGCAAGCGGGAGATCATCGGCGCCGTCGCCCTCGTGGGCGCCGCCGAGATGGCCGCGTTGCTGCGGGCCGCGGCCCGTGCCGCGGACGGCCCGCGCGCCCGGGTCACCGCCCTCGCTCGCGCCTACCTCGACTTCGCCGAACACAATCCGGCGGTCTACGACGCGATGTTCCAGCTCGACGGCGGCCTGGCGTTCGCGCACGAGGACACCCCGGAGCCGCTGAAGGACGCCTTCGCCGCCCTGCTGGAGAGCCTCGGAGAGGTCGCCGGGGACGGCGTCCATCCGGCACTGTTCACCGAGGTGTTCTGGGCGGCCCTGCACGGGCTGGCGACCCTGACCCGGGCGGGACGGCTGCCGCCGGAGGAGTCCGAGCGGAGGGCGGAGCTGCTGGTGGACCGGCTCGCCATCGTCTGACACTACGTCCAGACGGACACGCAGCCGGGTCCTCGGGCGCGGCTGCCTGCCTGCGGCATCGCTTCCGGTCACTCGCGCCCACACGGCTCGGCCGCCGATCGCCGGGCATCGCACCCCTCGACGGGGCGGGCGCTCCGTCGAGGGGTGCGATGCTCATTGATCACGACCCGACACGCGCCCTGGTGACTCACGGCTCAAGAGGCCGTGATCATCCTGCTGGACGTTGAACTCAGCGCACTCACGTACCACGGGCAGCTCGCCATGTCCTCCCACACCGGCGGCCCGTCGTTGGGGCTGCAAGGACCACGGACACAGTCAACTCGGCGCCCCCGGCCCGACGTTGCGAGGCAGATGAACGTGGCCAAGGCGCCACGCGAAGACAACCTGGTCCATCGACGGCATCACCGTAACGTCCCGGCCTGCCGCGACCTCTCCGATGGGGAGGTGCGGCCAAAGGTCGCCGGATGACGATTACCGGTCGCCGATCCCCTCGGGTATGGCCGTGTGATGGACGCGGCCAGGTCGAGCAGGACAGCGGAGTCGTCACCGCTCCACGAGCAGCCGGCAGCGGTGAGCATCGCCGCGAGAACGGGCAGGCCGAAGCGGCGGCGGTGCAAACGGGATCACCGGCCGAGCTCAGGCGGATGCCGGCGCCGTGACCGGGAAGATTCACCGGTTCAGCAATTTGGGTAGTCGGAGGGGCAGTTGAGCGGTGAACGCCTGTGCGAGGATGCCGGGCGTGATCGGCTATGTGTTGAGCTTCCTGCTCGGCCTGGGATTGGGCGGGCTCTACCCGGTGTTGCGCCGACGCCGGCCCGTCGCAGTGAAACTGCCTGCAGAGGAACTGCCCGCGGCGGAACTGCCCGCAGCGGTGCAGGAGTCGGTGACCGCCTTTGGGGAGGAGGTGGCCGCGTTGGAGTTCGAAGCCGGCGGCATCGACGCCACCCCGGCCGTCCTGAAGGAGTACCGGGCGGCGTTGGATGCGTACGACCGGGCCAGTGCGGCGCGTATGCAACCGGATGCGCTGACCGCGCTGCACGACGGCCGCGCCGCCATGATCCGTCTTGACGCCCGACGCAATGACCGACCAATCCCGATCGACGCCCTCCCACCGGCCGCCGGCCCCGACCGCCCGCGACCGCTTACCGACACCGGCGAACGCCATGTGTCGACCGGTCTCGGCGACGGGAAGACCGAGGTCCTCATCGACCGCCCCGAGCCCGGCCGTCCTGCCCTGGTGGAGGTCGATGTCACGGGCGAGGGCAACTTCTTCCTCGAGACCGTGACGCGCACCGAGGATCTGATCGCCACCGGCATTTCTCTGATCTCGGTCATCGGGGGGTACCACGGCCGTTGTTACCTGCCCGCGGACGCCACCCACCTGCGCGTCACCACCGCTAACAGCAGCAACGACCACCATTGGTCGACTCGCATCGTCCCGCTGTCGGCCGCGGCCGCGCTCGCCCCCGAACACCGCGGCCACGGTGACGAGGTGCTCCGCCACAACGGCGGCCCGGCGTTGGTCGCCGTCCAGTTCCAGAGCGACAGCGGCTGGACGGTCCGTTACGTGTGCGGGTGTCTGCGATCCTGGCCCGACTGCGATTGCCGCCCACCCGCATGGCCCAAGAACACCCCCGGTGGCGATGGCGTGTCCGGCCTGCGCGACGGGCGGCGTACGTTGCGTCTGCCCCGCCCCGGCTTCCTGGTCATCCAAGAGGACGACGGTGGCAGCTCCTGGTACCTGACCACCCAGCCAGTGGACATCCCGCCGCCGTCCTCGCCCAGGCGGCGGGGGCGGCGCCGCTGACGTCACCGTCTCGACGACGAAGTCCTCGTCGTAAGGGCTGAGTCGACGAGGGCGGCCACCGCCACCGAGGGCACCGAACCCGCGCTGCCCCGGTGAACGAACTGCCGCAGCCTCTGCCCCTCCCGGTCGGTCAGTCTGCGCACATGGACAGGTTCAGCCTCCGCGCCTCCAGCGGTCGGTCAGACGCCCCCTCCCCCATCCAACCGCGACGACCGCCGACCCGGTCACCCTGCGCGGTCACAGCACCGACTCGACGTTGCGATGCAGATCAAGGCGGCCGAGCCACCACGCGAAGACAGCCGGGTGCACTGAAGGCGTTGCCGTAACGTCCTGGCCCGCAGGGACTTCTACTGAGGAGAGTGGGCAACCGACCCACCTCGCGGCGGGTCGCAGCAGGAGACCGCCCCGTCTCAGCTCTACCGCGAGCGATCGCTGGGCGGCCGAGGCTCCGCCGACAGCAACACCCGCGCGGCTGCTCTCAATGCGCGGCGGCTCGGCTCGACCCGGCCACGGAGAACCGCCGAGCAACCGCCGACAACGGTGCCGGCTTCTCCACCGACGACGGCTTCTGGCCAAAGGTGCACTCCCAGCGACTGATCAGCTTGTACCGTCAGCGCCGCGCGTACTACCGTCACGAAGGTCCCGGGCAGGCCGATCGCCGGTCTGGGCGGGCACGAACAAGTACTCCCGTCTAGCGTGCCCGACGCCCCCTCACGCCTCATAGCCCTCCGCGCAGGACGCCCGGGAGCCGGACTGAACGGCAGTGGATGTGATCCCCGATCAGCGGACCCGATCCGGGATGGCCGACAGCGACGAGCGCCACGGAAATGAGTCAAAGGGATCCTGCCCACGTCGAGCATCTGGTCGACCGGTGGACCAAGCAGCACTTCGCACCCCCCGAAGGAAACACACATGAGCACAGTCCTTGTCGTCGGTGCCACCCAAGGCACGGGGCGCGCACTGGCCGCGGAGTACGCGCGGCGAGGCGCGGACGTCTTCATCACCGGACGCACCCAGGAGCGCGCCACGTCGGTGGCGGGGGAACTTGTCGCGGATTCCGGCGGTACGGTCACCGGGCTGGCGCTGGACCTGAGCCGTCCGGCCGACATCGCTGCCGCGCTCGAACCGGTGCGCCACGTCGACCGGGTGGTCCTGGTCGGAATGGTCCGCGACATGAACTCGGCCCGCGCCTATGACGTGGACACGGCGACGACTCTGGCCACGACGAAGATCGTCGGCTACACGACCGTGGTCGCCTCGCTCCATCCTCGGATGTCCGCGAATGCGTCGGTGTTGCTCTTCGGCGGCATGGCCAAGGACCTTCCGTACCCGGGATCGACCACGCTCACAGCGGTCAATGCCGCCGTGCAGGGACTGGTGCGCACGCTGAGCGTCGAACTGGCACCTGTGCGGGTCAACTCGATACATCCGTGGGCCATCACGGACAGCCCTCATGTCGCGGCCAACGAACAACTCCGTGACACGGCCGCGAAGATGACGCTCACCGGGCGGCTTGCCACCATGGCGGACATCGTCGACGGTTGCCTGTTCCTGCTCGAGAACCCCATAGCCAACGCCATCGATCTGAAGTTGAACGGCGGCATCGCCTGACGTCACGCTTCGGTGGGTCGGACCGCAGGAGGCCCCAGCACACATTCCTGGAGCCTCCTGCTACCTGTGGCTGGCTTCATCAGTACCCCGGTGCAACGCATCACCCCTGTCCCAAAGGCGCGCCCCCTTGGAACGCCACTACTGCATCGGCCTCGGGACGCCGCTGACACCGAACCGTCCCCCAGTGGTCCTCGGCGCGCCGTCGACCGTTGCGTGCTCCCACCGGAAGGCTGGGCCCAGGACGACACGGCGTTGTATGCCCGAGACGGGACTGCGGGACTGAAGGGGCTGAGCATCCTTATCCACCACGACGACCGGATCTTGGGCGCGGCTCTCGGCTCGCTCGCCGCACGGGGCTGTCACAGACGAGGGGGCTGTCCTGTCCTCTTCTGTGAACAGTCCCTGCTTGGAGGAATACATGAGCGCTGAGCACGCACACCTGCCGCCGGGCGTTGAGGTGATAGCGGCCATGCCGGGGGTGACGGCCCGCATCCCGGCCGACGCCGAGGCCAGGACCATCCGGGTCACCCTGCCGCCCGGTGACCTCGGCGCGCCGCCGCACCGGCACCCCGGTCCGCTCTTCGGCTACGTGACCGAGGGCGAGATCCTCTTCGAGCTGGAGGGACAGCCGCCTCGCGTGCTCAAAGCCGGTGACGCCCTGTTCGAGCCCGGTGGCGACGTGATCCACTACCAGGGCGCCAACAACCTTCCGGACGCGCAGTCTCAGCTGGTGGTGACCATGTTCGCGCCTCCCGGTACCCCGGTGCTGACTGTGGTCGGCGCGGAGGAGCTGGCCGAACGACGACACCTGCGGGTCACCCGGCCGTGATGACGACCGGCCGGGCTGGTGTCGCATGCCCTTCCGGGCGGTGCGGGGCAGTTCGGCCTGTTCGTCCGGCAGTCGAGCCGGGTGTTGTTGGAGAGCCCGACTCCCCTGTCCGGCTCTTGGGCATACCTTTTCCCGGCTGCCGTAGCCGACGTCGAACTCGTCCAGCGAACGCTCGGGCTCGGCTGCCCAAGTAACTCCGGCCCACCCGCACCGAACCCTGTGACGGGGAGGACAGGCCGGATGGCGGCCTCGTATCGCTGACGCCGCATGGCGTTCCGCACTGCCATGTGCGGAACCGGCCGTGCTCGACAACCCTCCGCGACCAGCAGCCGGGGTGGGGACCGCCCGCGAGAATGGCGTCCGACAGTGGCGAGTTACGAGGGGAGGCCGGTAGCGCCCTCGTGGACCGGACCGGTACGTGGCACAGGGCCTCGAGAGCCCGGTGCTGCATCTGCTGGTGGGCAGGCAGGATGCCGGTGGCGGAGGGGTGGCGCGGCCTCAGGGCGTTCGCGCAGCGGGTGCTCCCGGTGTGGGAGGGTCGAGCCGGGCGATGAGGGTGCGGCCGACCTGCTGGAGTTCCTCGTCGTGGTCGATGCTCTTGAATCTGCCGCCGCGCCGGGGCAGGGCCAGTTGCTCGCGGAGCAGGGGCAGGGCCCGTGCCGCAAAGGGGCCCATGCGGTCCAGACAGGCCAGGACGTGGTTGGCCGTCGCAGGGTTCGTGGCCATGGCCTCGAGCAGGGTGTCCAGGACGGCGGATGCCTCGGCCTCACCCCCGATCTCCCAGAGTGCGGCCGCGCAGTGCACCCGAACCCATTCGTAGCCGTGCGTCAGGAGGGCCCGCAGGCGCGGCAGTGCGACGGACGCGCGCGGGCCCATCTCGCCGAGCAGATCAGCCGCGTCACTGATCCAGAAGGTGATGTCGTCGTCAAGGAGGCCGAGCAGGAGCGGCATGACCTCGGCCGGGTCACCGCCGACGGCCCACAGCGCGGCGACGGCGGCAGGCCGTATGTGCGTGTCGGTGGCCGTCGTCAGCGACCGGATCCTGTCCCGTGCGTCGGCCGCCGCCGGGCCGAACGCGCTCAGTGCCTCCAGCGCCGATCCCGTGACACCGTTCTGCTCATGGCGCACCGCGGCGCCCAGCGTGTCCACCATCACGGGGAGCGCGACCGGGTCGCCCAGCATGGCCAGGGCGGAGAGGATCGAGTTGGCGCTCATCTCGGTCCACTGCCGGGAGAGATCGATGCGGCGCAAGTGGTCGCAGAGTCGGGGCACCAACTGGTCGGCTGCCTGTGGCAGATGCTCTGCGACCTGGATCGCACGCCAGGCGTCGACGTCGCTGTCCAGCGCGGTCAGCAGACTCGGCAGGGCACGTGTGTCGCCGAGACGCGCCAAGGCTCGGACCGCATCCTGGTGGCTTCTGCGCAACTGTGTCGTTGGCGCAGCCCAAACGTCCGGGCCGTGCGCCGCGCGTTGCGCGTCGATGTGTGCGGCAAGCGCCTCCCGAACCGGGCCGGCGATCGGGTGGCAGGACTCCAGGACGGCCGCGGCCTCGGCGGCGACCTCCTGGTCGGCCGCGGTGAGTTGGTCGGCGAGCAGCAGCAGAAGCCGGGTGTGGTCCCCGCGCCACGTTCGCATCAGCTCCCCACTCATACGGACCGCGTCCAGGCGCGAGCCGGGGTCGGGGCTGCTCAACTGCTCGGCCAGTACCGCGGTCCGCTCGGGCACCCGGGCCCCCAGGGCCTCATGGAACGTACGGAGCAGGGCCGTGGTCGGTGCGTAGACGCGCGTGTGCCGGTCGAGATCCTCGAAGGCGGCGACGATCTGGGGCGGAACCGCGTCCGTGGGTGCCGTCGGGCGGCTCCGGGCCGCTGCGATCCGCCGCGCGGGTATGGCGCGGGCGGTTTCCCGCAGCAGGCCGACGGCGGCCGGTACGACCTCCTCGCCGATCTCGTCCGGGGCGCAGCGGGCCCGCTCGACCAGGGCCGCGAGCCGGGTCGGCGGGCCCTGGTCCGGGTCGGCGGCGAGCACAGCGAGCCAGTCCGTCATCTGGTGCAAGGCCGCCGGCAGGCGCAGTGCCAGAGTGGCCGCCGCCTCCACGATGGCCAGCCGCGCCGCGATGGTGTGCTCGGCGGCCAGCCTCTCACGCAGCACCGCGGCGGCCCGGTCGGCGTCGTCGAGGAAGAGCCCGAGCCCGGGGATCGCGGCCAGGCGCACGTCCGGCTCCGGATCGCGAGCCAGTCCGGCAAACTCCTCGCCCCGCTCGCGCAGGAACGCGACGGCCTGCGCGCAACCCATCGGGGGGTAGTACTCGATCTCGGTGCCGTCGTCCTCGAAGCCTCGGTCGAGCGACTCCCGGCCGATGCTGACCAGCAGCGCGACTACGGCGGCCCGGTCGGGCGTGGCGCCGTCGACGGCCAGGTCGAACAGGAAGGGCAGGCTGGCTGCCGTGGGCGGGTACACGCTGCCCTGGTGGTGGACCGCGCCGTAGAAGCGGTCGAGGGCCTTGTGGCGTTCCTCTGCGTCCGGAGAGCGCAGCGCCGTCAGCAGCACCGGTACCTCCTCGGCCGAGCCGTACGCGTGCTCCATCGAGGCCCAGTCAATGTCGTGAAGTCCGTCGAACATGATCAGAACCATGACAGGCGGCACTGACAACAGGGGCGTCCCGGGACGAGGCCGTACGACACCATCGGCACGGGCCTCGCGCCGCTGCCGTCGGACTGCCGTCAAGGGGTGAGTGTTCGGCCGTCGTCGAAAGGGTCGGCTTCTCCGCCCCGCCGTTTGAGCGTGACGCCTCGTGGCGGCTCTGTCAGTCTGGTCTGCCAGCATGCTGCCGTGACAACGACATCACCCGACCAGCGCCCGGACGAGGCCACTCTGGAGTTCCTCCGCTCCGCCTTCGAGCCGGCGTGGCGCGAGCCCGCGCTGGGAGACGAATCCGTCTCGGCGTGGGAATCCGAGAACGGGGTCGTCCTCCCCGAGCCGTACCGCAGCCTGGTCGCCGAGATCGCCAATGGGTCATCTCTCGGGCCACCGGAAGACGGTGGCCTCCTGCCCCTGGGCTGGCTCCCACCGGGCTGGCCCTACCAGGCGGCTCGGAATCCTGCTGCCCGGTTTCCACTCCAGAAGACGTGGGCCTGGGAGGGCGAGGCCCCGTCCGAAGACCGCCCCGAGCGCATCGCCGACGTCTACAACCACGGCTCGATCGTGCTCGGCACCGAGGATGAACTCTCCTACTGGGTACTCGTTGTGACGGGTCCCCAGCGCGGAAGGGTATGGCTTGTCACGGACGTCGGCGCCTCTCCGTATCCCACGTCGGAAGCACTCGGCTTTCTGGAGTGGGTACAACGCTGGCACGCGGACGACGGCTGGTGGGACTGACCGCAACCGCATCGAGCCTGACGCACTACGAAGGCGTCGTAGTCGGGGTCGGGCGTAGGGGCAGGGGCGCTGACGCTGCGGGCAGGGAATGACGTGGCGTGTCACGTCCTGCGGTCCGGCCTCATCCTGTTCAGGTCGAGAACGGGGAGCAGCCGTCGTGACTCGACTCGCCCTGTCGTCCTCTCGCACCATTTACGCTCCGCTGGGGAAGCGACAGTGCGGACGATGCCCTCCTGAACCCAGCAGTCAGCCTCGGCAGATGCAGAAGGGATGACCAGCCGGGTCAGTGAGCACGCGCGCCTTGGCGGCCTCATGAGGCTGGTGATCCGGCTTGCCCGCGCCCAACTCCAGCAACTGAGCCTCGGCCTCGTCGAGGTCCACGACGTCGAAGCAAAGGTGCAACTGCTGGGGAACGGTCTGGTCAGGCCAACACGGAGCCCGGTAGTCGTCGACCCGCTGAAAGCCGATGAAAAGTCCGTCCTCACGGTTGAGACCCGCGAACTCGGCGTCCGACTTCGGGTGGGGTTCGAAGCCCGTGGCCTGCTGATAGAACGCGGCCAGGGCCGGCGGATCGGGGCAGTCCAGGGTTATCGCGACCAACTTCATCTGCAGGGGCATGGCATCTCCGGGGCGATCGGTGGACTTCCGCGATGAACACCCTAGAGGCCGCTGCCTACGGTTGAGCGGGACATCGACCGCCAACCGAGGGCCTGAGAGGCATCAAAAGCCCCGGTGGGTGACCACCCCCTCGAAGGTCGGCTGCTGCCTGCTCCAGGGCCGCGGCCAAACCGCCCGCGGCGGCCAAGTCGGCGTAGAGGTCGGGGTCCATCCTGGGCTGAGGTGGCGGGACGCCGACCTGTGTGCTCCTGGCAGGCCGGCAGAAGTTCCCTGTGACGAAGACTGCTGGTTGACACGGGGCGACGTTCCTGGCCTGCGCTGATGCCTACCGACTTCAGCGGCCGGAAGCACAGAATCTGAGAGATGGTTGGCACTTTGGTACAGCGCAGGTCACGGTACCTGTGCGACCGCGCCTCCGACATCGTTGTCGAAGGCGCGGCCTGCCCGAGGCGCGGCCCTACGGGATGCAGCACGCCCCGAGGGGACACCGGACGCTGGGGAGGGTGGTCGGTCTACGGCGTGTAGTGGGCGTCACTGCCGTACAGCTCCCTGGTGAACGCGGAGACATCGGCGCTGCGGTCGGCGCCGTCGAGGTTGTACGTCAGATAGACGCCGTACCCCTCACTGACCGTGCGGCGGGCCAGGTTCGCGACCGTGCTTTGCGAGGTCCGGCCGATCTCGACGGCCGCCGGCGAGAGCTTCGACTTGGGCAGTGCGATGCCGGGGACCTGCCAGGAGCCGTAGTACGGGTTCCAGGCGTAGTCGAACTTGGACGAGACGTCGACGCCGCCGTAGGAGAGGCGCGACGCGGCCGGTCCGATGTTGTAGAGGCTGATGATCTTGCCCGCCATGTTGGCGCGCAGTGCCGACACCAGGTAGACGAACGAGCTGGCGTTGGGCTGGCCGGTGCCGTTGTTGCCGTACTCGGCGTACTCGTCGTCGAAGTCGACGCCGTCGAGGCCGTACTTGGCCACGGTGTCCGAGAGTCGTTTCGCGAACGTCGAAGCCGCCTGCTGGGACGGGAAGTTGGCGAAGCCCGCGCCCTGGTGGTTGCCGAGCACCGAGAGGACGACCTTGATGCCCTTCTGCTGCAACGGCCGTATCTGCGTGGCAGCGTTGTCGAGGACGCGTTGCACGTTCTCGTTGAAATACAGGGTCGCCGCCTTCGTGCCCGTGTCGTAGTTGATGTTCGCCGCGAAGATCACGGCGACGTCGAAGACGTTGCCGCCGCCGTTGGCGAGGGTGTACTTGCCGACGTTCAGCATGCTGTTGTTGTTCACCTCGACGTACGCCACCGAGGTTGGTCCCTGTTTCGCGGGAGCGGGGGCCGCTGCCGCGCCGGTCGTGGCGGTCGCGCCTAAGGTGAGGGCCGTGATGGCCGAGAGCGCGAGCGCGGCCGTCCGTATTCTGCTCCGCACCGGAGTGAACATCGTTGATCGGTCTCCCATCGCATGGAGCGGCGCCCGACCTGTTCGCGAGCGCCGAGAAAGCCCCCCGGATCCTTCCGTTCCCGTGACCGAATCCCCAGAACCATGCGGGAACTTTTCACGACTCCCACATCGCACCGTAACCCTGGTTCCCGGCAAGGGAG
Source organism: Streptomyces sp. HUAS TT11 (assembly GCF_051553595.1). Classification (NCBI taxonomy): domain Bacteria; kingdom Bacillati; phylum Actinomycetota; class Actinomycetes; order Kitasatosporales; family Streptomycetaceae; genus Streptomyces; species Streptomyces sp. HUAS TT11. The sequence goes on along the minus strand of NZ_CP196184.1, from coordinate 8,119,459 downwards.
TTACCAGAACAATGCGCTGTCGCGCCGACGCGGACGAACCAGGCATGCACGCCGCCGATCCGCAGCACTGGAGCAGACGGTCAGCGGCTCCTCTCCAGCAAACCTCAGGGTCCGCTCCTCGCGGATCGAACGTCTGACCGGTGTCAACCATCCCTCTTTTGTGCCAACCAAGAATCCTCGTCACATTCCCCACCACTCGCCGTCCGATCGCGCACGCAGAGGGCACGACCCGGTGACGTAGCGCGTGAGTTACGTCGCTCAGAGTTATAGGCGAACGACGACCAAGGCTATGTCGTCGTTGGCGCCCTTGGTGACGCCGAGGCGGGCCAGCAGCGAGTCCGCCAGCTGGTCGGGGGCAAGGGTGCTGTCCTGGGTCAGGGCTTTGGTCAGACGGGCCAGGCCGGTGTCGATGTCCTCGTCGCGGCGCTCGATGAGCCCGTCGGTGTAGAGCACGAGCGTGTCCCCCCGGCTGTAGGACATGCTGGCCTGGGGGCGGGGGACATGATGCGGGCGGGCGCCGAGCGGCGGATCGGTGGCCCGGTCCAGCAGCTCTGACGTCCCGTCGTGGTGGAGCAGGACGGGCGGTGGGTGCCCGGCGTTGCTGTAGATGATCAGTCTGGTGCGGGGGTCGATGAGCACCTTTACCGCGGTTGCGGCCGTCGCGCCTTCGATGGAGCGGGCGTACAAGCCGAGGATTTCCAGCGCCTGGGCGGGGCTGGGGAGAGCCCGGATGGCTGCGCTCAGTGCGCTGCGCAGCATACCCATGACGGCCGCTGCGTGCAGGCCATGCCCCACGACGTCCCCGACCGCCACCGAGTAGAGATCGGGCGGCAGGGCAACGATGTCGTACCAGTCGCCACACACGTTGAGTGATGTCGCCGCGGGCAGGTACCGCACGGCGATGTTTCCGTATCGGAGCAGGTCGGGGTCGTCGAGCATGGCTTCCTGCAAGGTGACGGCGACCTGACGTTCACGGGCGTGGGCCTGGCGCAGCTCCTGGTTCACCCGCTGGAGCTCGCGCGCCCTCGCGTAGAGCTCGGCGGCGATGCCTTTGTCGTGCTCGGTGAGCTGACGTGCCGTGGGTGAGTGGACGAAGGCGGTGACATCGTCTGCCCGTTGGACGAGACACTTCACCCTGCCGTCCGGCCCGGGAATCGGAGTATGGATCACGGACCACCACCGCTCCTCGAACTCGTGCGGCCGACCGGGGGCGGCAATGTCGTATCGCTGCAGCGTCAGGATGTCCGGCTTCCCGGTGTCCAGGACCTTCAGCAATGACGCCTTGAGGTGGTCTGCGTCGTTCCCGGGGGCGCCGGGGTTTCTTGGTAGCGCGTCGAAGAAGTACTTCCCGATGAGCTCTTCCCTGGTTCTCCCGGTGATCTGTAGACATGCCGGATTGGCGTACCGGACCACCAAGTCCTCGTCCAGCACCAGATAGGGGTTCGGCGCGGCGTCACAGAAGGTTGTGAAATCAATGTCTAGTGACATACGCGCTCTCCAGGGTCCGCGAGCGCGACCACCTCAAATGTCATTTTATGGGCAATACAGGCTCTGGGCTCGCCGACCGCGGAAGGCGACCGAGCTGCGCGACCGGAATCCGGCGTGGACGTCGCCTGGCAGCCTGCGCTGAGCGGTGCGTGCGGGCGGTGGAACCGCTTTGGCCGGAGCCGGCGTGGCGCGGAGGATCATGGCCCCTTACGCCGGCCCGCGGATCCGGCAGGCTCGGGAACCTTCCCGTGTGCCTGACGTGCGGCCATGATCTTCGAGGCCCACGCCAAGACGGCTGCCCAAGACCGGGGAGCCGACCGGCCTTGAGCTGCAGCGGGTCTTCTGCCCTCGCCCGCAGGCATGCAGCGCGCAGCCGGGTGCGGCCGGCCGGGAGCACAAGAGGCGGGTCGCGAGGCGGAGGCGGCGCGCCCCCGCGCCGTGCGTGGGCGTCGATGCTGTAGGGCCGTCCCAGTACGGCGCGCCGTTCCTTCTCCACCGGCAGGATCTCGGTGGCTGGTGTCCCAAAAGGCACGGCTCGCAAGGCGGGCGAACGCCACTGCGCGGCCCAGACTGCATGCAGGCACCAACGCCGATTTCAACTCTGAGCGACATCGAGCCGATCTCAAGTGCCCTGCGCTGAAAGGCTTATGGCTGCGGACGTCGTGAACGGCGTGAGGGACCCGGCCTGCCGGCGATAAACACGTACGCGTCCCGCTCTGGAGCCGGGGAACCGTCCCGCCCCACGCCAGGGTCAGGGCAGCACGCCCGCGGTGACGAGGTCGGGGTGAGCGAGCCCGGACGGGGCTGCCCCGACACGGCTGCACGCACACGGGGCCGGCTGTCGGCCCCTGCGGAAGACAAGCCTCCGGGATCCCTGGAATTCGGCTCGTGGACCAGGCTCGCCGGGCACCACACCCGGTCCGGGCGACGTATCGCTCCGGGTCTGACGCCCGGGCCACCTCGCCGGCGGATTTCAGGGCGTGCGACCGCGCGTCCGCGCTTTGATCCGCCCGGCCGGCCTCGCCAGATGAGGGAGCATGGCGAGAGGGGCCAGATGAGCTCTCGCCATGTGGAACTGCTGCGGCCCGTGGGGTGCACCGGAAAAAGTGGCCACTTCGGCCGTAATCCTTTCGGGTGGTGGGCTTGCCCGCTGGTCGGCCGTGTGCCGGCCGGCGCTTGCGGGTTCGTACGGCTTCCCACCGTTCGAGCGACTGCGTCACGGTGGCGCTGTATCGGCGTTGCGCGCGGCTGAAACGCCGGCGTCGGGCCGGTTGCCCCTTGGAAGGCTCGGCGCGGCGGACGCGGCGCCGGAGGCTCTCGATCTCCCCGGCGGCGTACAGGGGCCGGGGACGCCGCTGGGCCGCAGACGTGGTCGGTCACCTGCCGTTGACGGCAACAGGGTCAATGGTGCGGAAACGGCCGCGATGGTAGGTAGTCCCGGCCAGGCGGGGCGGCGCCCGCCGGCTGCGCACGGGTGGTCTCGGCGCGGATGTGTCCGGGCTGCCAATTTGGCGTATGTGTCGCCTGCCGCGCGGGTTCGTTCAGCCCGGCCCCGTCTCTGCTGCCTGGGCAGCGTAGTGCGGCCCGTGCGAGCGTGATGGCTCGCCCTGCCAATAGGACACTTGCCGCGAATCGACCTTCGCTTTCAATGGCCCGCGGCAGTAGCGGCATCGGTGTATGACAAGTCTGGCAGCGTTTCGGTTAGCGGTGCGCCAGCAAAGGCGTTAGCGTAGCCCTCAGAGCAGTCGTGGTTCCGAAGTCGTGCGCCCGTGGACACCTTGCCCGCGGGCGTTTTTGCTGTGCAGCCCACTCCGGACCAGGGCGATCACCTCCGGGCCCGCAAGGTGCAGGCCCGAACCCTCTTGAAGGAGATAGGCATGGCCAAGGGCACTGTGAAGTGGTTCAACGCGGAGAAGGGCTTCGGCTTCATCGAGCAGGAGGGCGGCGGCCCGGACGTCTTCGCCCACTACTCCAACATTGCCGCTCAGGGCTTCCGCGAGCTGCAGGAGGGCCAGCACGTGGAGTTCGACGTCACCCAGGGCCAGAAGGGCCCCCAGGCGGAGAACATCCGGGTCATCTGACCCAGCTCTCGCGCAGGCCCGGCACCGTGGACGGTGCCGGGCCTGCGTGTTCCGGTCTCACGCAGGAAACGCTTCGGGCCGACCGGCATCAACCGGACGGGTCCTCGACCGAACGGCCACCGTCCCCGAGAGCGCGGCGCGGGCTCGGGGACGTCACCAGGCGGGCGCCGAGCACTCCGCGGGCCCGCAGCTCGTCGACGTCAGGGAGACGGACTCCGGGGAGCTCATCGAGAAGGTCGGCCTGGGCGGCGCGGATGCTGTTCGCGTCCTGAGGGCCAGTACCAAGGGTGCGGCGGGTTGTCACCTGATCATCGTACGGGCGGCCGTCTCACATATACGCCGCGACGCCTGGCCGGACGCGACGACCATGCTGCTCGACATCCGGCCGCCCTTCGGGGAAAGCGCTCCATCTCCGGCCGCCGTGGGCCCCAGAGCGGTCGGTCATCGTGAACCACCTCGTCCGGATGGGGATCTTCTGCGCGCACTTGCCCGGCAGTCCCAGGGCTGAGCTCGTTGAGGGGATCCCCAGGCCGGCCGCTTGCCGCTTGATCAAAGAATTCGTGTTGCAACAATCCCCCATAACACCGCCCGTAGGCTTCATATCCCGGTGGGGAGGGTGCTCCGGCCTTCATGAGCGGCCATCAGACTGAAGCCGGTAAGGCAACGCCCGGACGCCGACCTCGACTCCTCCCGCGAGTTCGGCGAGTTCGGCGAGTTCGGCGAGTTCGGCGAGTTCGGCGATCCAGTAGCGGGTATCGCGCCTTGGCGGGCGGGGATCGGGACTCGCCGATCCGGTGGCGTCGAGGGACGGGTGACCCATGAGTCCCGTCAACCACCCGCCGCTTCCGCTGCGCTCAGGGCAGAGATGCCGTTGTGCGATGCATTTCGGCGCTCTGGGCTCTCAGATCGCTCAGGTAGCCGACAAGAAACCGAGTGGGCTCGACATTCTCGATCGAGGGCGAGATGCCGCGCACGTCCACACCCAGGCAAACAGGTCGGCCTTGCCCCGGTCGCGCACCGGCGGTGACAAGCACATCAGCCCCGACCTGCAATGGACGCCGGTCGGGGCTGATGAGCGTACGCGGTGGTGAAGGGCGGTCGCCTACGCGGCGAAAGGCTCCATGAGGCTTCAGCCGAACGATCGTCCTCATGGGCAATGGATGAGGCCCGGGGACACTGTCCCCTTCACCACCACGCCTTCCATAACCATCGGCACCCGGCACATGTTCCCGCCCTTGCCGCAGAGCATGTCGGCGCAGCGGGCAGGCACCGCTCCCGTCCGAGGGAGTGATCACGCAGACTGCCGTAATCCGCAGCAATGCCGGGCGCGGTGCAGCCGGATGCGGTTGTTGCCGCCTCCGTGACCACCGAGGAGCCGGGAACTCGGTCAGCCCTCGGCCACCTTGCGCCCGTCCACCGGCACTGTGCTCAACTGAGCCCAGCGCTTTCCGGACGCGATCCGGAGCGATGGAACAGGGCCGGACGGGTGCTGTGCACGACGCGGTGGGGGTGGGCACCGACGGCCGATGCGACGGTCTTCGAGCTCCAGCATCGTCGCGGGTGGGCCGGCTCACGGGCAAGGCACGGCCTTCCATGCTCAGGGCGGCTGTTCACAGCAGTGCAACACCCGTTCCCACTATGCGGACAGTTCCCGATATGGCTCGACAGAGGGGGGCGCACGCTGCCAGTCTCCCGCCATGCACCTCCCCCGACGCGCGATCCGTCGTACTGTTCCTGCGGCCGCCGCTGCTGCCCTGCTCGCCCTCGCCGTGGGCTGCGCGCCGCAGCCCGAGGAGCAGGCGGCCGGTGCCCCCTCCGGCTCCGGGTCGGCCGGAACCTCCTGTGCCCAGGGCAAGTTGGCCACGGAGACCGCCGGCAAACTGACGATCGCCACCGACTCCCCCGCCTACGAGCCGTGGTTCAAGGACGACAAGCCCGCCAGTGGCGAGGGCTTCGAGTCGGCGGTCGCTTACGCGGTGGCACAGCAGCTCGGCTACGGCAAGGGCGATGTCGTCTGGCAGTCGGTGCCCTTCAACAAGGCCTTCGCTCCTGGCGAGAAGACCTTCGATTTCGACATCAACCAGGTGTCGATCAGCGACGAGCGCAAGAAGGCCGTGGACTTCTCCTCCGGCTACTACGACGTCCGGCAGGCCGTCATCGCGCTCAAGGACTCCAAGGCGGCGAAGGCGACAAGCATCGCCGATCTGCGGAACGTGAAGCTGGGCGCCCAAGTCGGCACCACCAGCCTCGACTACATCAACGACGTGGTGAAGCCGAAGCAGGATCCGGCCGTGTACGCCAAGAACGACCAGGCCAAGTCCGCGCTGAAGAACGGTCAGGTCGACGCGATCGTGGTCGACCTGCCGACCGCCTTCTACATCACGGCGGCCGAGGTCACCGACGCCAAGATCGTCGGTCAGTTCGAGAACGAGGGAGGTACGCCCGAGCAGTTCGGCCTCGTCCTCGACAAGGGCAGCGCACTGACTTCCTGCGTGACGCAGGCCGTGGACAGCCTGCGCAAGGACGGCACGCTCGCAAAGATCGAGCAGGAGTGGCTGTCCGACGCTGTGGACGCTCCGGTCCTCAAGTGACGGTCATCAAGCAGGAGTCCGGGCAGGACGGCCCGGGCGACGACACCGGCACGCCCGGCGGGGACGACGGTTACGTCCCCTCGCAGCGGCGGATCGAGCGCGAGGCCTACAAGCGCGCCCGCGCCCGCCGCGCCACCGCGATCGCCGCGTTCTCCACTCTGGTCACCGCAGTCGTCCTGTATCTGATCGTCGTCAACGCACCGGGCTGGCCGCGTACCAAGGAGACGTTCTTCAACGGGCAGTACGCGCGTGAGGCGTTGCCGAAGGTCCTCGAGGGCCTGTGGCTCAACGTCCGGCTGCTGCTGGTGTGCGGCGCCGCCGTCCTCGTCCTCGGCATGCTGATCGCCGTGGCCCGCACACTGAAGGGCCCGGCGTTCTTCCCGCTGCGGGTGCTGGCTGCCGCCTATACAGACTTCTTTCGCGGGCTGCCGCTGATCATCAATTTGATGATCGTGGTCCTGGGTGTGCCGGCGCTGCGTCTGCAGGGCGTGACCGTGGACCCGGTCCTGCTGGGCGGTACGGCGCTCACGCTGACCTACTCCGCGTACGTCGCCGAGGTGTTCCGCGCCGGCATCGAGTCCGTCCACCCGTCGCAGCGCGCCGCGGCCCGCTCGCTGGGACTCACCAAGCGGCAGGCCCTGCGCCATGTGGTGCTTCCCCAGGCCGTACGCCGCCAGGTGCCGCCGCTCCTCAATGATCTGGTCTCCCTCCAAAAAGACACGGGGCTGGTGTCGATCGGCGGGGCGGTGGACGCCGTGCGCGCCGCCGACATCATCGTGGGCCGCAGTCTCAACTACACCCCTTACATCATTGCGGGGCTCGTCTTCGTGGCGCTGACCATCCCGATGACCCGCTTCACCGACTGGGTCACCGCCCGGATGGACCGCCGCCGGGCCCAGGGAGGCACGCTGTGAGCGACACCCGGCCCGGAGCGGACGCCGCCCCCGTCCTGCGTTTCGAGTCCGTCCGCAAGACCTTCGGTGACACGGTCGTCCTGCGGGACGTCAACCTTGCCGTCACCCCGCACACCGTGACCGCGCTCATCGGGGCCTCCGGCTCCGGCAAGTCGACGCTGCTGCGGTGCGCGAACCTGCTCGAGGAGATCGACGACGGCGCGATCTGGCTGGACGAGCAGGAGATCACCGATCCGCGTGTCGACCAGGACGCCGTGCGACGCCGGATCGGGGTGGTCTTCCAGGCCTACAACCTCTTCCCGCACATGAGCGTGCTCGACAACATCACCCTGGCCCCGCGCCGCGTGCACAAGGTTGCCAGGGCGGAGGCGGAGGAGCACGCCCGGCAGCTGCTCGACCGGCTCGGGCTCGGCGCCAAGGCCGCCGAGTTCCCTGATCGGTTGAGCGGTGGTCAGCAGCAACGCGCGGCCATCGTCAGGGCGTTGGCAGTGCGCCCGAGGGTGCTGCTCCTCGACGAGATCACGGCTGCGCTCGACCCGGAACTGGTCGGTGAGGTCCTCTCCGTCGTCCGGGATCTCAAGGACGACGGCATGACCATGGTGTTGGCCACGCACGAGATGGGCTTCGCCCGGGAGGTGGCCGACCAGGTGTGCTTCCTCAAGGACGGGGTGATCCTGGAACACGGCACGGCACAGGAGGTGTTCGGCGCCCCGCAGCAGGAGCACACCCAGCGCTTCCTGCGCCGGATCGTGGAGGCGGGCCGCCTCTAGGGCGGGCCCTGTGCCGCCACTCGGCACCCGGCCTTGGCCGGCTTGGCAGGATCGGGCCCAGCGTGGCGAGGTGAGCAGCGGCCGAGCTGTGCTTCACCCCGACCTATGTCTCCTGGGGTGCCCCCAACTGAGGTGCACTTCAGGCCGCTTCGCCAGTTCACCCTGGCCGACCCCAGCCGCCTTACCACACCGTGCAGACCCCGCGCGCCCTCACCGCCATTTGTGCCGGCGCATCGCGCACGCCCCGCCACCCCGACGTTCTCACCCAGCGCCGAGGGCGCGCACATACCCAGCGAGAAGAACATCCGCTGGGGCGGGCCGCTCACAATGGCCCCAGCCTGATCACCGGACCCGGTGACTGTTCCGGTCAGAGCCGAGTGCGGATCTGCTCGTCAAGGACGGGCGTGAACTCCGACACCTCCAGAGACGATGAGGTTGTCGCCGGTGATGTAGCCGGCGGCGTCCGAGGCGAGGAAGGCCACGGCTTCGGCGATGTCGGCGACAGCGCCGACACGGCCGAGCGGAACCTCCCGAGCCCAGGAATCGATCATCTCCTGGGAGACACCGATCTTGCTGTAGGCGGGGGTGTTGATCAGTCCTGGGCTGACGGCGTTGACGCGTATGCGGCGGGGGGCGAGTTCGAGCGCGAGTGACCTTACAAGGGGCACCAGAGCGCCCTTGGCGGCTGTCATGGCGGCTCCGACCCCTTCGCCGGCGCCGACGGTGAACACGACAGAGGCACCTTCGTTGAGGAGCGGGAGCGCCTTTTGCAGGGTGAAGAAGTTGCCCTTGACGTTGATGTCGAACAGCGCATCGAAGGTGTCTTCGTCGGTTGAGTCGATCGAGCCGGGACGGGAGATACCCGCGTTGAGGAAGAGCAGGTCGAGGGAGCCGAATTGCTCGCGTGCCTGGTCAATCGCATGGTCAATGTCCGGCAGGGACCGTGCGTCGGCCTGGACGACCACGACGTCTTCGGGAAGTCCCGCGTTGGCGACATTGCCGAGGCCGGTGACCATGACGCGGTAGCCGCGGGAATGGAGCAGTTCGGCGGTCGCCTGGCCGATGCCGCTGGTTCCACCGGTAATCAAAGCTGCAGGTGCAGACATGATGTGTTCCTTTGTGTGCTCCGGGAGGTGGGGGCGGCGGTCGGCACGCGTTCCGGACCGTGGCGCGGCGGGCCGTGCCGCAACGACCGCCCTGTGGCAGCGTACGACATCATGGCAGCGACTGCCAAAGGTGATGCTGCTGCCAGACTGGCAGTGCTGGGCTAACCTGGGGGCATGAAGCAGGTAGCGAAGAGGGCAACGGGCGGGTCGACCACGCTGTGGGACCGAACACGGCAGATGGCCTCCCAGGAGATCCTCGAGACGGCTCTGCGCCTGTTCACCGAGCAGGGCTACGACGAGACGACCATCGCCCAGATCGCCCAGGAGGCCGGCGTCTCCCAGCGCACCCTCTTCCGCTACTTCGGCACCAAGGAGGACCTTCTCGGCGGCGACCAGGGCCGGTTCGGGCAAGTCCTGACGGACACGATCAGCGAACAGCCCCCGGAAGCCGACGTCTGGGAGACCCTGCGCGCAGGGATCGCTGCCGTACTGGCCTTGCACGACAGCCGCGAACAGGCCCTGGAACGGTTCCGTCTTCTGCACAACACCGCCTCGCTGCGTGCCGGTTGGCTCGAAAAGCGATTGCGGTTCCAGGAGGACCTGCTGCCGTTCATCGAAGCCCGCATGGGCACTGGTTCCGGCAGTACGGATCCGAGGACCCGCGCGGTGATCGCGACGGCGTTCGCGTGCCTCGATGCCGCATCGATGACATGGGTCGGCAACGGCGGCAAGGGCGACATCATGGACCTGTACGACGAGTGCCTGGCTGCAGTGCGCAGCTGAACCGCAGCGACCAGTCGGCCCGCAAGCTGTGGACCGAGGGCGCCGAATCCATCAGCCCGACGCGCATTACCGGCAACGCTGAGACGTCAGCACCAACCCCGTGATCATTTCCGGTCACAGCACTGGCTGGACCAGCAGCAAGCCGGCGCACCCGTCGCTTCCGGTCACCTGACGAGTTGTCCACGCCCCAGGAAGAGCAGATCGGCGACGTTGTCGACCAGACCGGCCGGACGCCCGCCGAGACGGTTCGCGGCCGGGAGACCGGGCAGTAGACGAATGCTGAATTGCAAAATTTCGCAATTGGTTAGATGCTGTCCTGGCTGTGCTCGCAGGTAGCCGCGGGCACAGCCCTTTGTGTGTGCCCCGGATGGGGCCTGTAGGGGAAGCCGAGAGGTCATGTCCGTTCCGCTGTACCAGGCCAAGGCCGAGTTCTTCCGGATGCTGGGACATCCCGTGCGGATTCGGGTGCTGGAGCTGCTCCAGGACGGGCCCATGCCGGTGCGGGCACTGCTGAACGCGATCGAGGTCGAGCCCTCGGGCCTGTCGCAGCAACTGGCGGTGTTGCGCCGCTCGGGGATCGTCACGTCGGTGCGGGAGGGTTCGACGGTGGTCTACGAGCTGGCGGGCGGCGATGTGGCGGACCTGATGCGGGCCGCGCGACGGATCCTGACCGAGATGCTGGCCGGGCGGGGCGAACTGCTGGCCGAGCTGCGCGAATCCGAGGTCGCCGCGCGATGAGCACCGTGTTCAGCCGTGTATGGGCCCGGATGGTGGCGTTGCTGCCGGGCCGCACCGACCTCATGGAGCTGCGGCGTGATCCACGTCGGGACCTGCTGGCCGGTCTCACCGTGGCGATCGTCGCGCTGCCGCTCGCGCTCGGCTTCGGCGTCTCCTCGGGGCTGGGCGCCGAGGCGGGCCTGGCGACCGCCGTGGTCGCGGGCGCGCTCGCCGCTGTGTTCGGTGGTTCCAATCTGCAGGTGTCGGGCCCGACCGGTGCCATGACGGTCGTCCTCGTCCCTATCGTGGGCGAGTACGGGCCGACGGGCGTCCTCACGGTCGGCCTGATGGCGGGCGTTCTGCTCGTCGCGCTCGCCGTGCTCAGGGCCGGCCGTTACATGCGATACATCCCGGCCCCCGTCGTGGAGGGCTTCACCCTCGGTATCGCCTGCGTGATCGGTCTGCAGCAGGTCCCGAACGCACTGGGCGTGCCCAAGCCCGAGGGCGACCGGGTGCTGGTGGTGACCTGGCGGGCGGTCGAGGAGTTCGCCACATCCCCGAACTGGACGGCGCTCGGCTTCGCGGTCGCGGTCGCGGCGGTCATGCTGGTCGGGGCCCGATGGCGGCCGACTGTTCCCTTCTCCATTCTTGCCGTGATCGCGGCCACGGTCGTGGCGCAGTCGGCCCGTCTGGACGCGGCGAAGCCGATCGGCGACCTGCCCTCCGGGCTGCCCCTGCCGTCGCTGTCCTTCCTCGACCTCGGCTCCCTCGGCACCTTGCTCGCCCCCGCGGTGGCGGTCGCCGCCCTGGCCGCCCTGGAGTCTCTGCTCTCCGCATCGGTTGCCGACGGCATGACGGTCGGGCAGCAGCACGACCCGGACCGGGAGCTGTTCGGACAGGGTCTGGCGAACATCGCCGCCCCGCTGTTCGGCGGGGTCCCGGCGACCGGCGCGATCGCCCGCACCGCGGTGAACGTCCGCACCGGTGCCGGCTCTCGGCTCGCTGCTCTCACCCACGCCGCCGTCCTCGCGGTGATCGTCTTTGCGGCGGCGCCCTTGGTCTCGAAGATCCCGCTCGCCGCACTGGCCGGCGTCCTGTTGGCCACCGCGATCCGGATGGTCGAGGTCGGCTCGCTGAAGGCCATGGCGAAGGCCACCCGCTCGGATGCTCTGATCCTTGTCCTGACCGCCCTGGCGACACTGGCCCTGGATCTCGTCTATGCCGTGATCATCGGCCTGGTCGTCGCGGGCGGCCTCGCCCTGCGCGCCGTGGCCAAGCAGGCCCGCTTCGACCAGGTGCCGCTGGACCGGGGCAACCACAGCGTGGAGGAGCACGCGTTGCTGGCCGAGCACATCGTCGCGTATCGCATCGACGGGCCGCTGTTCTTCGCCGCCGCCCACCGCTTCCTGCTGGAGCTGACCGAGGTCGCCGATGTCCGCGTCGTCATCCTGCGCATGTCCCGCGTGTCGACGATGGACGCCACCGGTGCCCTGGTCCTCAAGGACGCAGTTCAGAAACTGCACCGTCGCGGCATCCTCGTTCTGGCCTCCGGCATACGAGCGGGTCAGCGCCGAGTCCTCGACTCCGTCGGCGCCCTGGAGTTGCTGAGACACGAGAGCCAGGAGTACGCCACGACCCCCGAGGCGATCCGGGCCGCGCGCCACCACCTGGAGACGGCCGGAGTCCTGCCCGCCCTACCCGTCCACCAGCAGTCCCGAATTTCCAGCGAGGAAGGCCTGCGATGAGCACTCCCCCCTTCATCCTGCGCATGGTCGAGGTCTTCGGCACTGAGGCCCTGTGGCTGCTGGAGGGCCGCAGCGCGGGGCGGCTGATGTGCGTACAGCGGCATCCGGCCGCAGTGCGCCCGGCGAGGCATGTGTGGGGGTACGGCCGTCTGATCGTGCGTACGCCGACCCCGGCCGCGACGGCCACCCACCATGGGGAGGAAATCCGCACCGTGGCCGCGACCGGCTGCACGGTCACCGTCGCCGGACCGGCCGAGGTGATCACAGAACCCGCTGATGCCGTCCACTGCCGGCGTACCCCGTCGGGTTGGAGGCACGGCCGGCACGACACCCTGCCGCCCCAGCATCCCAAGACCGTCACCGGTATCCGTCCCACCCGCGCGGAGGCGTGAAACGTGTCCACGCAGCTGGAAGCCCTGCCCTACCGGCATGTACTCACCCTGCCCACCGAGCCGTCGGCCGTGCGGATGGCCCGCGAGACGGCCCAGCAGGCACTGGTCGAGTGGGGAATCGGACTACGCCACCCCACCGTGGACCCGGCCCTGCTGATCCTCAGCGAGCTCGTCACCAACAGCGTCAGGCACGCCGCGCCGTTGTCCCCGCAGGTCACGGTGATCTACGCGGCGAGCCCGGACTGCCTGGCCATCGCCGTCCACGACCGCCATCCCTACCAGCCCCTGCTGTACGGAGCGGTCACCGGCGCGGCGGGCGGCGGCCTGGCCACCGTCATGGAGCTCGTCCTCGCCCTGGGCGGCACCGCGGTGGTGCGTGCGGATGCCGACGCCCGGGGCAAGAGCATCTGGATCACCCTTCCCCTCTGACCGATCGGCACGCCTGAGACCGACCACCGTCACAAAGAAGCCACCCTCATGCCCATCGACGGGCGCTGCACCGTCGGGGACACCTCGGCACTCTGTCCGTCGCCGCATGCCTCGGCCAGAGTGCACCTCTCGACGGCGACGCTCACCCCCGTGGTGAAGGGCAGCAGTCGGCAACGACCGGACAGGCCGCCGTTTTGACGAACCGGTCCGCCCCACTCACCCTTCACTCACCATGAATTCCGGCCGCGGACCGGGCACTTCAGCCACCCGTCACCGCACTCCTCCCCCACGCGAAGCAGTGGTCAGCCCCGGTAGGCGTCGCGGATGACCCGGGTGGACCGGCCGTCGACGGACAGCTTCAGCGTGCGGGGCTCACCGCAGCGAGGACACTGGCCGTCCGCGCCGACAGCGGCAGGACGGCACTTGAGACGGCAAGTCGGGCACTTGGGCCAGGTGACGTCGGCGCCGCACAGCGGAATGATCCGCACGCAAACCTTCTCACATGACCCTTAATTGCTAATATTGGCAATTATCAAGGTCATCACGGCTGGATTTGGCGGCCCTCTTCCCAGGTGCGGATTCGGCCTGACCGGTTGCCGCAGGCGAGGATGGGCCGCATGTTCTTGACGAGTGGGTGGATGCGATGCGCCGAGGCCCGGCTGATAGTGCCGTGCGGCTTCCCGGGTGAGGGGATGGCACGGTGAGCACACCGCTGTACAAACTGAAGGCCGAGTTCTTCAAAACCCTCGGCCACCCGGCCCGCATCCGGGTCCTGGAGCTGCTGAGCGAGCGCGAGCATGCGGTCGCCGAGATGCTCCCCGAGGTGGGCATCGAGGCCGCACACCTCTCGCAGCAGCTGGCCGTGCTGCGGCGCGCGAACCTGGTCAAGACCCGCAAAGAGGGCTCGACCGTGTACTACTCGCTGACCAGCCCGCACGTTGCCGAGTTGCTGCGGGTGGCCCGCACCATCCTGTCCGGGGTGCTGGCCGGTCAGGCCGAACTCCTCGCCGACCTGCAGGCCGCACAGAGCGAAGGCAAGCCGCCGTCGTAGCGATGATCCTCGATCGGCGACCGTCCTCCCGGAGCGAGACAGTGCTCTGCGGCAACGGGAGACGGCCGCCTCCACACCGGAGCCGAAGCGCCGCGGAGCGCATGCGGCAGCGCGTCGGAACTGCGAAACAACTTCAGTCCCCCTTGTCGGCCACTGGTCGGCCAGTCCTCACCACGTCGGGGAGGCTCATAGACCTGTTACACAAGATCCGCACCACCGGCCGAGTCCGCTCCGCCACGTCCTGGGGGCGAAACGCCACCACAGACAAGGAAATTCGGCGGATCACGCAAGCGCACTGAGCGTATTTCTCACGCATGCCGTCCGCGATGAAACATCGAATTGAGAATCCAATTCCCCAGGCGCGTCTTTGTTTCCTTGCTGCAGTGCACGTCAGTGCCGTAGACCGGCATCCCCGAAATTGTCTTCGGGCATTGATTCAGGTCATTGCAGAGCTGATGGTAGAGATCCAGGTAATGGACTCCAGGATACTTCTTACTGAATTCCAGAAAGATACCGGACAGCAGGACCGCAACCGAGCCCTTGACATGCGGAAAGGTAGACCCGAAGACGTAGACCGGAGTCCTTCTCTTGGAGAGGATCCGGATGGCCCGGTCGAGATTCGTCACAAATCTCCTCCGCGCCTCGTCGTCGCGGATCGTCACCTGCTTCCCACCAGGATCGATCTGTTGCTCGGCCACATCCCACTGGACACTGAGCAGAACCGCGTCCGGTCGCACCTTGCCCATCAGGGCAGGCCACTCCACCTCCCAGTTCGGACAATGCTTGTTCGGCAGCGGATTGATCGGCTTACGGATCCCGCAGGCGAGCGCCGAGGCATCTTTGACCTGCCCCTTCCCCCTCAAAACCGCAGCAATCCCGGTAGCCGCATCCCGCGCCCAGGAATCTCCGACCACCAGCACCTTCTTGCCTTCCGCACCCGGTAGGAGGGCAGGGGCACCCCACGGAGGCAGTCCGGTGTTACGCACGGATGGAGACGCTTCAGGGAACAGGCAGGGTGCGGCATAGCAGGGGATGTCCGAACGCTCGTGGGCAACCCCCGGAACCCCACTCGACCAACCCGAAATTCCGCCCGCCAGACACAGGGAAACACCCTTCAGTACGTGACTTACAGGCATTCTTGCCAGTCCCTCCACTGGAAGACAGCAGGCAGTTCGTCATGAGGTTCCGAGAACTCAAATAACGACCCCAGAAGGTACCCGGCGGCGACTGGACCACAGACCGACACGACTCGGTTCTACGGCATTTCACTTGATCGGCTCAAGCCGTCCGTGAGACTGCCCCCGGGCCATGCGCCGACGAGCGCGACAGAGATCGTCCGTCTCGGTCGCCCGGCTCATCTCCTCTGTCCTCTGCTCGATCATGGAGGACACCAACAATTGAGATCGACGTCCCCGCGGCACCGAATGTGCTGCTGCCCTCATGACATCTTGCGCTGACGCCTGATGGGCTCGCCCACTCGGTGCAGGTGGGTGAGTGCCTCGCGGTAGGACTGGATCAGCCTGGTCTCGTGGTACGGCACGCCGATTTCCGCGCAGTACGCGCGTACGACGACCTGGGCCCGCCGCAGATGAGGAGTGGGCATGCTGGG
This sequence comes from Streptomyces sp. HUAS TT11, assembly GCF_051553595.1. NCBI lineage: Bacteria > Bacillati > Actinomycetota > Actinomycetes > Kitasatosporales > Streptomycetaceae > Streptomyces > Streptomyces sp. HUAS TT11. The sequence goes on along the minus strand of NZ_CP196184.1, from coordinate 8,103,783 downwards.
GAACAGGTGGTGCTCGATCTGGTAGTTGAGCCCGCCGAGCATCACGTCGGTGAGCCGGCCACCCCGCACGTTGCGGGAGGTGAGTACCTGGCGGCGCAGGAAGTCGGGGCGGTCATCGCCGGTGATGGTGGGCATGCCCTTGTGGTTCGGGGCGAACGTGCAGCCGAGATACACACCGAACAGGCACTGGTGCACGGCGAGGAACGCCACGGCCTTGCCCGGAGAGAGCACCAGGAACAGGGCGGACAAGTAGGCCGCCATGTGCAGGAAAAGCAGTGTGCCCTCCAGCAGACGGTTCTTCATCGACGGCGAGCGCAGCGCCCGCACACTCGACACGTGCAGGTTGAAGCCCTCCAACGTCAGCAGCGGGAAGAACAAGAACGCCTGATGGCCTCCGATGAATCGGGCCAGACCATTGCTGTTGCGGGCCTGCTCGGTCGACCACACCAGGATGTCCGGGGCGACATCGGGGTCGAGTTCCTCGTGGTTGGGGTTGGCGTGGTGGCGGGTGTGCTTGTTCATCCACCAGCCGTAACTCATACCGATGCCGAGGTTGCCGAAGAGCCGGCCCCAGATCCCGCTCGCGCGGCGCTTCCGGAACACCTGCCGATGGGCCAAATCGTGGGCCACCAAAGCGACCTGACCGAACATCAACGCCAGGAAGGCGGCGACCGCCAGCTGCCACCATGTGTCGCCCAGCGCGACGAAGGCGGCCCAGCCCCCCGCCAGCAGCCCGATCACCAGACCGAGCCGCACCGTGTAGTAGCCGGGGCGCCTCCGCAGTAGACCCGCCTCGGTGATGCGCTGCGACAGCCGGGCGAAGTCGCTGCCGGCGTCGGGGCGGGGTCTGCGGGGCCGCACGGCGGCCGGGCCTGTCGTGACCGTGGCTTCGGAGGAAATCGTCATGGAGGCGAGTCTGGCTAGGGCCCTCCCACCGCCACCAGCCTGTCAGCCGTAGGCCTCGTGGGGGCCGAGCCCCCCACCATCTCAGGGGGTTGTCCCCACCTCTGTGCCGCCTGAGCAGGGCATTCGCCGGTTCGTCGTGGGCAGTGCGGTCGACTCCGAGACTTCAGTCAGCCGCCATGAGGCGAGCCTCGCAGATCGGGGCCCACATCGGGCTGATGCGGGCGGGTCCGCAGACCGCCCGATTCGCGGTCGGCGCAAGGGCCCCGATCTCTTGCCCCCGGCAGCCCCAGCCGAAAGTCCCTCCGCCGACCTCAGTTGCCCGCCGCCCGTTGCCCGGCAGCCACATGACTGCAAGGTGTGGGCACTGTCCGGAGCGAAGGACGCCGTCGGTCGCACCACCGTGATCGCTGACGGCGGCTACCGGGGCACCGGCCTGGTCAGACCGTGCCGCCGCGAGCGTAGAGAGAGCGGGCCAGACGCTTGCCGCGTGCCGCTCGGTCGATACCCCGTGGCATACTCCCCCTTGATCTTGGGGGTACACGCCCCCACACATGGGGGGTTCGGCTGTGCACAGGACGAAGTGGGCCGCCGTGGCCGTAGCGGTCATTGCGCTCGGAGCCGCGGGCTGTAGCACCGGCGACGCGGGCACGGGGACGTCCGCGTCGCCGCCGTCGCCTCGACCCAAGGGTAATGGACCGCTCACGAAAGAGGTCGTACGGACGGACCTCGACAGCGCTGCGGCGGACGCGGGCGCTCCGGCGACCGTACCGGAATACGCCGGTGTGAACGAGGACGCTGAGGCGGGCTCACTGCGATCGTGCGGCATCGGCTTCAAGGGCGTCGGTACCGAGACCGCGACGGTCGACGTCGCTCGCTACGATGCGGTGGTGCGCGAGCTGCGCGAGCGGGACTGGCAGCCGGCCCAGGAGCCGGAGAAGCGCAAGGACAAATCCGGGGCGATCTATGACGCCCACGAGCTCCTCGAACAGCGCGGCTGGACCATGGTCGCGGAGTACATGGACCAAGGGGACGGCGTGATCACCCTCCTGGCCTACGACGACGCGTGCATGAAGAAGATCGACGCCAACGCGGATCCAGTCGGCTGACCAGCCACGCCTCGCACCGAGAGGCGAACTCCTGATCAGTTGCGCATCGAGAGGTGCCTCGTGCCCGCTGCGCGCCCGTTCGGAGGGGACGCAGCGGGGACCGACGGCGACCGGCGGGGCCAACCCCGCTTCGGACCAGGTCAGGGAATCGCCAGGTCAGTCGCGATCCGCATACGCGGTCCTGCACACTCGCTACGCGGGTTCGATGTCCCACGCCCACTCCGAACTGGTCGAGAAGGCCCAGCATGTGGCGGAGCCGGCCCCGGTGTCACGTGGAGGTTCCTGACGTTGACGACACAGACCTCACGCGTTGCAGGGTGCGTAGAGGCTGCGTCGCCCATGAGGACCAAACGTCCGATGCAGTTGATCGGTCTCACCGGGTAGCGCGTCGGCGGTTCCGTCGTGCTGTTGTGAGCCGCGTCAGGCCGCGGAGCCGGGAAGGCCGATGGAACGGCTTTCCTCTACGACTCGGTAGCCAGCGCTCGTGTAGAGGTTCATTGCCACCTCATTGCCGCCCCACACGGTGAACATCAGCGCCGAGTCACCGGCTGCGAGCGTTGCCTGTTCGCCCGCCACCATCGCGGCCCGCCCGTATCCTTTGCCCCGGTGCTGCTCCTGGATGTTCAGCGAGTAGCCGTAGGTGACGCCCGGGAGGTACCTGTGCTTCAGCCAGCCGGTGCCGATCTGCTCACCCGCCGCCTCGAGCACCAGGAACGTGTTGTCGGGCGTCTCCAGGCCCTCGGGGATCAGCTTCGCGAAGTCGCGGTCGGACTTGCGTACGGCTTCCTCGGGGCTCAGGGCTCCCGCCCGGACGATGTCGCCGACGTAGGCGACCTTCTCGGACGCGAGCCACTCGGGGTATTCGGCGGCTGTCATCGGCCGTGCGGTGACGTCATCGAGTGGTTTCGGCGGGGAGCTGACGCTCCGTGCCCTGAGCTGGCCGCGGACTTGATACCCGTCGAACAGCTGGCTGACGGGCTCGGTGAGGCGTACGTTCAGCCGGCGTGCGCCGCGCTCCGTGCACCATCCCTCGGCCCACTCTCGGGCGTCCTGCTCGTGCCCCCGTCCGGCGTGGAGCGCGTCGACGCGGAGATCGCCGATACGGCCCACGAGCGCGCCGTTGTCGTCGGCCACGACCACGGCGACGTATCCCACTCGGGTCCCGGCGTCCGTGATCTCGGCGATGGTCCAGTCGCCGATACCGGCGCGTATATCCTCGAGCATCTGCTCCACCGCCGCCGCACCGAGCCCGGCCGCCGTGTACGAGGCGCGTAGCCGCCGCTCGAAGTCCTTCTGCCACTCCGTGTTGTCACCAAGGACGCTGAATTCTGTCACCTGATCACACTAGCCACGTGTCATGGACCTGAGCCGGTGATTTCGGTGTCGATACGCTTCCGCGACTCGCACAGGGGTCCATGGTCCGTGCCACTCTCATGCCGGAGCGGGCGGGTTCCCTGGGGGCAGCGGCACGAGGGCCCCGGGCCGATCACGGGCGAGGGCCTTGGACTCACTTCGCAGGCCCTCGGTTGACGGTCGGTATCAGGCAAGCTGCGACCATTTGCGGCCGGTTCACCCGCCGACCTGGGTGAACGGCTTCGGGGCGGCCGCCTCGCGCCGGACAGCTTTCACGGTGGTTCCCCCGCTGTTCCCCGCTCGATCCGGTCCGTTTGTGGCGCGGCAGCAGTGCGATGCGCAGCAGGCTGCTCATCACTTCCACCAGTTGTTCGTGAGCTGTTGGCGACGCAGTCCATGGCGGGCGGCCAGCGCCACGAAATCGACGCCGTGCTCGGTGAGCGACTGATCGAAGCGTCCCGGAACGAGCCCGCTTGTGCACTCCAAGTCCTGTACAGAGAGGACCTGGTGATGTCTCATCCCGAAACGCAGCGGTCCAACGCTTACGAACGGCATGAAGCCCTACTGCCAACGCTCGGCGTCGTCCAGTACCACGCCTGCAAGTCGCATGGCCCGCCTGCTCATGCCTTGCTGATCCGCTCGAAGCTGGATGCCATCGGTCCACAGCCGTGTGACGTGCCGAGAGACCAGGCGCTTAGAAGATGTGGGCACGCTCCCTGCAGCTCAGGGCGACAGGGTTGCGCCACCGCCGTAGCGGGCCATTGCCAGTTGCTGTCGTTCGCCCTCGTTGCCGTCAGCGCTGCCGTCACCCCGAGACTCCGCGACTGACGTCGCATGCAGGCGGCACGACCGGTCGACAAGTCGGGCTCACTTGACGGTGTCCGGACGGGCGGCGGACAGACTGAGGCATCCGCTATGGGGCCTGTAGGCCTGTGGCTAACGCACCTTGTAGAGCAGGTATGTGGAGTGCAAGCATGCAGCCCGTGACAATCTCCTCTAGATCATCGTTTGGCAGTACGCCTCCGCTCTTCCGCTGGGTGGCCGCTATCCGTAGGGCCCCGGTCAGCTCGGCGAAGGACGTGGCCGACTTCCATCAGGGCATTGAACTCCGGGTACGTGCACTGTTCGTCAGGCCGGACAGCAAGGTCAAAACGCCGTGGGGTGAGTTGCGCCTGTCGAACTCCGCGGACGCCATATGGGAAGCCAGGGCCGGCAAGGATGCGCTGACGATCTCGCTTGCCACCACCACTATCGCCCCAGCGGACAAGCACCTCTTCATGGGCACTGCGGGATTCGATCTCACGCTCGCCAACGGGAACGTGCAGCGCATGAGGGTTTACACCGGAGACGCCAGTCTGGTCAAAGCCGTGTTCGGCAAGACTGGCGAATAAGACCGACCTGCAAACCTGGTGGCAAACCCGACGCTGCCGCCACTGGCGGTTCGAAGTTCCCCGCTGTTCCCCGCTCATGCCTGCACGACCGGACATGCCGCGCGCACGTGTGCCCTCAGGACCCCGGGCTGTCGGCGCCCGTTGTGGATCATAGACGGCAATACGTTTTGCCCCGGACCATGGTCGGTCCGGGGCCGTTGCGCTGGTGCCGCCGGCAGGATTCGAACCTGTGACACCCGCTTTAGGAGTTCATTCCTGCGGCCCAAGGGCCGGGCATGCGGCTCGCTAGCGTCCTGCGCAGTGTCCGGAATCGACTTCCCTGGTACGGCAGGGTGCATCGGTGTTGCCGTCAAAGACTGCAGTCAGACCAGAGGCCATGTCTTCCTTGCCCTGGGTCTTGTCGAGGATCTTGGAGAGTTGGGTTTTGGCTGGTCGGCGCGCTGACTGTGCGCGTCCGACGGGTTGTCATTGGTCGTCGTTGGTCACGAGCGGCCTCGGACGGCCCGGAGACGGCCCAGGATTGGGCAAGGCTGCGCCTGCTACGCGGAAGCACACCACGAGGCGGCCAAGCGATTCCCTTCCTCCGTCGGGCAGACCACGTCAGGAAACCTCGTTGCCGACGAGATGCTGATGGGCTTCGATCACGAGCATGACCGAAGATGCCGCAGTCAGCGTTGCCGACGACCACATCCTCAGCAACCAGATCATGCGTGGCCTCATCGCACTCCGCGGTCACTTCGGCTGCTCGCTCCACAAGGCTCTGGACGTCTTTGCCGCGCGGTACGAGGTGTTGAGGGCGGAGCGTCCAGGAGACTTCGTATGCAGCCACGAGGACTACTGGGTCGGCTTTTACTCATGAGGGTGCGCCGGCCAGTCAGGCTCAGGCGCCCCGAGCACTCAGCTTGGGAAGCTCAGGTTGTCTACGAGCTGCTGCTGAGCTGACCTGCGGTGGAGCGGTGACGGGGCCAATCTGGCCGGCGACCTGGTTCCCCGCCATTCCCCGTGTTCCCCCCCACAATCTGGCACGGGGGTGGCACGGGAGCTTCTGATCCGTAGCTCTGTAGAGATCGGTCATTGGAGGTCATACAGGCTGCCGGGAAGCCCATGGGGGTCAGCGTGGGGCGCTGCCGGCTGCTGGGGTTGCTGTACGTCTCTGCTGTACAGCCGAGGTCCGATAGGGCTACTCAGGACGCCGATAGCGCACGCCACGCTCGTACGGCCACCCAGCGAGCCGCCTCTTGTGTCTCTCACCTGCGGCGGTGGTCCGCCGGTGGGTCGTGAGCGTATCGGTCAGAAGGGAGGTTCGAGATCGCCGCGGCCATCGCTGTGTGGTCCCCAGACCCAGGGCTCCTCCGGAAGAGGCTCCGGGCCGGGCGGATTGTGGCCCCAGGCTTCGAGGGTCCTCCACGCGACGCGGCGGTTGGGGTCGTAGCCGCTGGTGTCCAGGACGCGGCGCGCGTGCACGGCGAGGTGATCGCGGTGCTCGGCGAGCGCGGGGTGTTCGACGAGGATGAGCGCGGTGACGACGGCGGCTTCGCGCACGTTCTCGTGGCTGTCCTGGAGGAAGGGCGCGACGGCCTGGTAGAGCATCGGGCGCAGGTCCCGGAAGACCGCCACGATGGTGCCGGGGGCGAGGAAGCCAGGGAAGCGCTGCTCGATGAAGCCGACCATCTCGTCGGAGGCGTCTTGAAGGGTGGAAGCCAGCCAACCCAACAGCGTCGCGCGGATGGGGATGTCGCGATAGGGCCGGAGGGTCATGGCCGCGGGGTGGGTGAGGATGCCTGCGACATACATGACGGCGGGGGCGGTGGCTTCGTAGATGGTGTTCTGGTGGTTGACCAGCTCGCCCAGCTCCGACAAAGCGGTGACCTGGACCTTGGGATCGGGCTCCAACAACCGTGCCAGAACCCCGGGAAGGTCCTCACCGCTCCCGAAAGCCGTCTCGAGCGAATCCCAATCAGTCTCCGCCAGGACTGCCTGGTAGGGCGGCAAGTCAGGCTCGTGGGGCACCCCGGCGTTGGAACGGCTGTGGTTCACAGGTCAAACCTAGACCGGACTTCTGACAGGATTCCCTTCCGGGCGACATATCCTCCTCAGCCCACCACTTTCCCCAGCTCCCATCCCGTCCGCCGTCGACCCACACACCGTGGAGCGGGCGTGGTTCAGGGCGGCAAGGTGGAGCGCGCCACTGTACGAACGACTGTGAGGATTCACCGCGGCGCTGCTCGGCAGGCCTGACCCACCGAACGATTGACGCTTCGAGCTGTCCTCTCCAGGAATCGTCGGCCGGCTGGGCGGCGCTTTGCACGCGGCCGGTCGGGCGCCTGTGACCTCATAGGAGCTCGGCCAAAGGTCCCACCACAGTCTTGTCCAGCCGCCCGACCGGCCCGTGCGATCCCTCGCGTATCGCACGGAAGGACAGCAAGACACAGCATGGCAGACCAGATCGTGGTGGTCGGCGGCGTGGACACCCACACCGACTTCCATCAGGCCGCGGTGATCGACTCCATCGGCCGGCACCTTGCCACCGCACCGTTCCCCACGACTCCCGACGGCTACAGGCGCCTGTTGGAGTGGATGCGCTCGCACGGTGATGTGCTCGCGGTCGGGGTGGAAGGGACCGGCGCCTACGGCTCCGAACTCGCCCGCTTCCTCTTGGCGAACGAGGTCATGGTCGTCGACGTTGACCGTCCCGACCGGAAGGCCCGGCGGGCCAACGGCAAGTCCGATCCCGTCGATGCCTACGCGGCCGCGACCGCCGTCCTGTCCGGCCGCGCGAACGGCCGGCCGAAAACCCGCGACGGCATCGTGGAGGCCATCCGATCCCTGCGGGTCGTCCGGCGTTCGGCCATCAAGGCCCGCACCCAGACAATCAACCAGATCCGTACGCTCATCGTCTCGGCCCCTGCCGAGGTACGTGAACGCCTACGTGGCCTGCCCACTCACCAGCTGATCTCGCAGCTCTCGCGCTCCCGCCCCGGTACCGATCTCGCCGACCCGAACTGCGCGGTCAAAACCGCGCTGCGGCGACTGGCTCGCCGCCACCAAAACCTCACTGCGGAGATAGCCGAGGCTGACGCGGAACTCGAACCCCTGGTCGCGCAGGCGGCGCCGGGGCTATTGGAACTGATCGGTGTCGGCACCGAGACGGCCGCCCAGCTCCTGATCACCGCCGGCGACAACCCCGACCGTCTGAAATCCGAAGCCGCCTTCGCTCACCTCTGCGGGGTAGCCCCAATCTCCGCAAGTTCCGGCCGGACCAACCGCCACCGCCTCAACCGCGGCGGCGACCGCCAGGCCAACCATGCCCTCTATACGATCGCCCTCGTGCGCATGCGCTACGACGTTCGCACACGGCTCTACGTCGCACGCCGCACAGCCGAAGGCATGTCAAAGAAGGACATCTTCCGCTGCCTCAAACGCTTCATCGCGCGCGAGGTCTACAAGCACCTGACCAGCACGAACATCCCACAGGTACAACTCCTACAGACTGCTTGACGACCTATAGGAGCTTCCTGGACGCCAGGGGCCGCGTCTGCTCGGCTCTGCCTGGGTCGATGGCGGACGGGATGGGAGCACCCCGCGCACGCCCCGACGGACTCGCAGTCGGCGACGGCGCCCCCTCCATCCCGCGACGGGCGTTAACAGGGCCATGGATGCCTCGCTACCAATCTCGGACGGACTCCACTCCCGAGATGAGGCTGTCGCGGGCGCCTTCGAGACCGGGACCGTAAAGTGCTTCAGCCTCGTTCACGATGTGGTCAAGGGCGGCGAAGAGTTCTTCGCGCTCTACGGTCTCGATGAAGACCGATCGGCGGTCAAGCCGGTTGAAAGCCTCTCCGTAAGCACGCCCAATCTCCTCCGCTCGTGTCAATTGGATGTCTGCGGGCTCTGCGGCGAACACTTGAAGGATCGCATTCCGCGTCGTCTTGTACTGGGCGACGGCCCTCTTGTAGGTGGTGGCGCTGATCTGTTCGCGGCCGTCCCATTCGCGCAGCGGGTTGCTCCGGTTCTCCTCGACCCACTCGGGCTTGCGGGCCCGGAGGATGGACACGTAGGTGCCTGCTGGGATTTCGGGTCGCCAGATGCTACGCATGGCAGAGGCGTATTCGGCAGGGATGCTGTAGAGGTCCACTGATTCCAGCTTCGCCACGCACTGCGGTTGAAGACGGTCCTCTCTGGTCATGCCGAACAAGTCGATGATGCGGATCCCCTGGAGAGAGACCAGCCGGTTCAGCTCACCCGCGGCGGAGAGAAGGCCAAGGCGTCCGTGCAGATGTAGCCAGGCCACCCTGGGGAAACGCTGGACGAGCTGAGCGCAGTCGAGGGAGTCGATGTCCCTGATCGTCAGCTGCGTGACCTCTGATCTAGGTGCTGTCGATTGACTGAGGAATTCATTGACCGCCTCGCCGGTGTACGCCGCCTTCCAGGCCACCACCGGGTCCCCCCGGACGCCACTATTCCACCGGCGCTGCCGGGCGAGCTGGTCCCCCAGATTCCATCCGGAGGCCCAGCAATTCGCCGGTTCGTCATGGAACAGAGGCATCGCTCCGACGACCTTGTGGCTGCGGGGCAGGACCCATGTGTGGTTGCAGAAGGACATCGCACCGTTCCATGAGTGGTGGGTGAGCCTAAGCGGGGCGACGTCGCCGAGGTCGGCCACGCACGACGGCTCGGAGCCGGACCAGTCCAACTCGAGCACGGCTGCTGTGTGTGAATCGGCATCGAGTCGGACTATCTGCGCGACAGTCCACTCCCCGAGGCCCCGCGAATAAGCGGCCACCAAGTCGCCGACCCTGAGCGGCCTTGGCGGCACTGCCTGCTTCCGAACCGACATGCACTGATCCAAATAGTGGCTCACTGCGTCGGAATCTCCCACAACCGGGCCCAGCGGTCGTAGGTTCCGGAGCCGAGGAGATAAGTGTGCTGAACCACGATGCTGGACGCCACGAAGGAATGATCCGTCCTCAAACGGCCGGAAGACAGCTGCTGGCTTGGTGCACGCTGCCGGCGACAGGCCGTCGCTCGTCGCACAGGCAAGCGGTTGACCCCCAGTTTGGGAGTTCGGTCACCGTGCGGTGCAGGGTGCTGAAACGGCTTTGAACGGAACGTCGTTGGTCTGGCCGTAGCCGCTTCGCTGTAGCAGCGTTCGCCGCCGTTGATGTCAGGCGCGGCTGTCAGACGGACCTGGGGATGATGCTCACCGCGCGGTAGTCGTACCCGTCCTGCTTGAAGCCAGGCGCTTCCCAGATGAGATCAACCTGTTGCCCCGGTGACAGCGTGCGAAAGCCGGGCGCCTGAATGTCGGAGTAGTGGCCGAAGCAACCGCCGGGAGTCTGGGGTGAGTCGAGCACGCCCCGCCCTTCCTCGTCCCTCCACTCACGCACAGTCGCAGTAACGGTGGCGAGGACCTTACGGGTCCCTTTGCGGTGACGCATCTGCCCCATCCCCCATCTAGCCCACAAGATCATATGGAGCCCGGTTTACCAGGCTGACATTGTCCTCCGCGAGAGGCATCGTGACGGTGCACCCAGCGCGCCGAGTATGAGGCGAGCGGTACCGACGAGGAGAACCCATCCACGGCGATCATGGCTGCGCCGAACCTCCCGACGCCGGGACTGTCACCCCCTGGCGGCACCAGCGAGCCCAACGCCTTCCGTCTGAAGTCGAGATACGCAGGTAGTCGTCCGGTCCGACGCAGCATCCACACGACACTGATGAGCGCGATGCCAAAGAGCAGTGTGAGCAGGCTCGTTGGAGCTGGGAGACCGGGTCGCGCTCGCCCGGAACAGCGGTGATCACGCCCCCCAGGAGCTCCGCTGTCCGGCGGAAAGAAGCATGCCGTCTTGCCTGACCGCCGCCCCTGGACGGAAACCCCTATGGCCGGGACCCTCCGGCCTGCGCTTTCATCGCTGGCGGCTGGGGCTCTTCTGTCACTGTCGGTGGCCGCTGAGTACCCTCGGGCGACCTCACACGGCCCAGCGACGGCGCGGGAGTGATCAACGAGGCGGCCGAATCTTCACCCGGCGGCCGTGGTGAGCGTGATCAATCACGTCACCCTCCACGTAGGCACCCATGGCGGGCAGTTCCATCCCACGCAGCATGGCCGTGATCTCAGCCGGCGCCACGGCGTTCGGGACACCATCTACACGAGTGCAGACTCCCAAGCGTCGGCGGCCGATGACCTCTCCACCGACATGTGCCGCCACCGGCAGAGCGACGAAGATCGCCTCCAGCGTGAGAGCGTCCACCGTGTCACCCATCGAGTACCCTGCGTAGCTGACTGGAGCCGGACGAAGTCAACGGCAGACGCCGTATACGAATCGCGGCTGATCCAGCACTCGCGCGACTCAGCTGAGGCGGACCGCCGACGTCCGCTCGCCAGCGCGCGAGCTGTGACACCCCGCTCGTATCGTGGAAGGACAGACAGCGGCGGCGGCAAGGCAGGAAAGTCATGTCGGATCCGGAGGTCGACTACGCGGCGGTGTTCCAGGCACTCCCCGGGGCGGTGGCGTTGCTCACCCCAAAGATGATCTTCGTGGACGCCAATGCGGAGTTCCTGCGGATCCGTGGCCTCACCCACGAGCAACTGGTGGGTCGCTACCTGCCTGAGGACTACCCCGCGAACGACCGGCCTTACCTGCTCAGGATATTGGCGTCACTACGCCGGGTGGCGGATACGGGCGAGCGAGACACACTGACGCTGGAGCGCCACGACGTGCCGGACCCCGATCAGCCTGGCGTGTGGCACGAGCGGTATTGGACGCTGACCAACGTTCCCGTCTTCGGCTCGGATGGGCGGTTGACGCTGTTGCTGCGCCGGGTGGAGGACGTCACCGAACTCACCGAACTCATCCGCGCCCGTGAAGTCGCGCTGACCTTGCAAGAAGCCATGTTGCCCGCCCCCCGCCCGGTCGGCCGGCACCCGGCGGCCGTTCGCTACCGGCCCGCTGCCGAAGCGCTGAACGTGGCCGGCGACTGGTACGACCTGATCGACCTGCCCGGCGATCGCATCGCCGTCGCCGTCGGCGACGTTGTCGGCCATGGCCTGTCCGCGGCCGGCGTCATGGGACAACTGCGCAGCGCCCTCAGCGCCGCCTCCCTCGTCGCCCAAGGCCCCGCCTGCGCCCTGGAAACCGTCGGGCTGTACGCCCGCACCATCGAAGGCGCCGAGAACACCACCGTGGCCACGACCTTCATCGACTGGGACACCCACACCATCACCTACAGCAGCGCCGGCCACCCCCCACCCGCGCTCCTGCAGAGGGGCGGGACCGTCGAGTTCCTGGACCAGGCCACCGACCCCCCACTGGGTGCCCGTCCTCAACACGTCCCCCGGATCCAGGCCACCACGACCTTCCATGAGGGCGCCGTCCTCGCGCTCTACACCGACGGCCTGATCGAACGCCGCCGCGAAGACATCGACACCGGCCTCGCCCGGCTCGCCGACTCCCTGGCCCGCCACCAGGCAGACGACCCCGAAACCCTCGCCGACGCAGTACTCACCGACCTGCTCCCACCTGACGACGCCACCGACGACACCGCCCTGGTCATCGTGCGCCTGTGAATCCCGCGCCCACTTCCGCGTGTTCGGCCGGACCTCGCCGACAACAGTGAGCCAACCGCAGTTCTTCGTTCTGCGGACGAGCGGGAGACGGATTGGGGCACCCTCTCGGTGGACGTGCTGCTCAAGAGCTGCGCCAAGTGCATCGACGGCCAGGAGCAGGAGATGAACGACCGAATCCTCGAGGGTCTGGGAGAGGGGGACCCTGCCGGGACGTGAAGCGGCCCACGAGGCCCTCGCAGGTAAGCTCCGGGACGATTCGGGGCTTTCGTCATGTCGCAGCTGGTCTGCTCGGCTCCTTTGCAACAATCCGATAGTGAATCGGGGGGTGCGCAGCCTAGGTTGCGGCTGTGTATCCCCTTCACTTCCAGGCCTCGCAGACCCAGGGCCTGAATGTCTATCGCTACCTTCCCGGCAGGGAGGCAGCCGTGACCCAGCACTGGCCTGGCCTGTTCCAGGAGTGGCCTCCGGGACCAACTCCCTTCACCGAATACTCCGTGAACAACAACAACATGGAAGAGATGGCCGTCTACCTGGGCCTGGCGTGGCGCCTGACAGCAGGTTTGAGCCGATACGCGATCCCCACGTACTACCGGGACGATGCCGAGGAGGCTCTGGATCGCGAGCCCGTGCTCGTCGACTGGGAGTACGAGATCGAAGCAGAAGATCCCCACACGGTGCGAGACAACGGCTTCGTCCCAGGGCGCTCGACCGCAGACCGGCGCAAGCCCGATTCCTGGGAGAACACCAATCGGGCCGGGCTGTTCAAACTCTCGACCCCCAGAGATCTCGTCCGTCTGCTTCATGCGGTCCTGCTGGACGCAACCTCCGAGATCAACCTCTTCGGTATTGCCCCCGGCTCCGACCGCCGGACGGAGCTTGTCGCCTCGTTGTCCGGCTCCGAGCAGCCGAGCCTGCGCTCGGTCCTCAGGGAGGCGGATGTCTTCGTCGACCTGACGATCGGCTCCGACGTCGGCTACTTCGATGCGATCACGGACGCTTCTCCCGCCGATCTCCGGTTGCGGATTGACACCTTGGCGATCGACTTCGCACAACGGATCGAGGCCTACAAGAGCCGCCTCGACAACCTGCCCGACATGAGGGCATTCCTCCGTGCCGTCCGTGAGCTCGCCGGAATCACCCTGGACGTCGCGTGAGCGCTGGGCCGAACACAAGCGTCGGGCCTGTCCAAACGCAGTCCGACCTGTGAAAAGGAACCCAAGACCACTAGGCAACCCGCGCAGCCGAACCCCAGATCTTTGAACACCGCAGATGGCTCGGCTCCGATAACTGCACCGGCCGGCCCGGGAGATCGGCCGACGGCCCAGTCAGATGTTCTCCGACGACGTTCGGGGGCGTGGGCCCCGACTCACGTAGGCGGCGATTCCGGCGGCGGCGAGCACCGCTGCTACCACGGCCGCAGGTCGGCTGTCGGGTTCCTGTGTCTGCCAGGTGAGCGCCTCGCCCACGATGCCCGTGCCCGGGTACGCCGTTGCGCCGAGCGTCCATCCGAGAGGCAGGAACCACGCCCGAGCGGTGCCCATCGTGGCCGCCCCGAGGGCGGTCAGACCCAGCAGGCCGACCGTGTCGCGGACGACAGATCCGAACGGGCCGAACCGGGGGCCGGTGAGCAGCGTGCCCAGCATGAGCATGCATCCGAGGGCCGTGGCCAGGTGGGCCGTCCGCAGCCACCCCCACGGCCTCGCCGCCGTGCGGTCCAGGGTGTCGTCGGGGCCGCCGAGCGTGGCGGTGACAGCGGCCACGAGGAGCAGCACTGTCAGGACGAGCACGGTGCTGCCCGCCTCGCCCGTGTCACTGAAGATCGTCGTCAGCAGCGATGCCATGGCGGTGGCCGCGACCGCCACGCCGAGCGCCGTCGGCACCCGGCGCGAGCGGGCGTAGAGCGTCAGCCCTCTCATCGGCCGCTTCGGGTCAGGAGGCCTACGGTGTCCTGGCACTTCCGGGCGGCCTGGTAGACGCCGGTCACCCGGGTACCGGCCTCGGCCGGCGGCAGTGCCTTGAGCGTCTTGAAGAGCTTGACGGTCTCCGGTTCGTCGAATTCGAAGCCGTTGAGACCGGCGGTCGGCTTCCGGTCGAGCAGCCAGGAGGCCGCAGCGGTGGCGACCTCGATGTCCCGGGTGTTTCCGCAGCTGAGGGGGCCGGTGAACACCTCGGTGAGCATCCTCGGTTCAAAGCTGTCCGGGTCGGCGAGATGACCGTGCTTGTCGATCGTGATGTCCATCAGCGCGGTGTCGGCCCTCGGCCTCGGTGAGGTGGGAGGAGAGATCGTGGAGGTGTCCTCGTGTGCCTCGACGAGCCGTGTCGCCGACAGAAGTTCCAAAGCGTGCCGGGCCTTGGGGGCGACCTCGGGCAGCACACCTTCGTGCGCCCGGCTGACGCAGACCTGGGGAGCGTCCGCGGTGCACACCAGTTCCTGGGCGACCGGGTCGAGCGTCTGTCGGTCGTAGGCAGCTCCGGTCGGCGCGACCATGGCTGTGGCTGTTGCCCCGATTGCCAGCGGTATGAGCGCGGCGAACGCGGACCTACGGTTGCGGGCGGCGAAGAGGACGACACCGGCCATCGCGACCGTGACCGTCCAAAGCGCCTGGGCGACGCTGACTCCGTCGCCGACGGTGTCGTAGTCGCTGAACATGCTCATCCCCATGCTCGGGGAGAATGCCGCCATCAGCCCGTGGTCCGGCAGTGCGTGGGGCGCGAAGATCAGCAGCGCGTAGCCGATCACGGCCAGCGCCGGTGCGGTGGCGAGCGCCGGCACCAGGCGTCCGACGGCCAGCCCGAGCCAGACCGAGGCGATCATCGCGACGAGCCCGACGCCCACGACGGCTAACACGGTCGGCGGCAGGTAGCGCGCCGTGTCGGCGATCCGTGGTGCCGCCGCAAGCAGCGCGAGCAGGTACGCGACGAGGACCGCCAGCCCGGTCGTGATCAGGATCGGCATGATGCGCTGTGGTCCCGGGCGGGGGGCGCCGGCGAACAGCTCGGCGACGTTCGCCCGGTGCTCCCGATAGGACTGCCAGGCACCGGCGGCCATCGCGAGGGGTGACATCACGGCGAGGTATTCGCGCTGAGTCATGGCCAGCGCCATCCACCCGGCGGACCATCGCCCCGCGGTGGCGTAAAGCACGGTCGTGCCGGCGACGGCGATCAGTAGCGCTGCGCCAAGGGCGGCCGACCGCCGGAACTCGATGCCGAGGATACGGGTCATGGGTTGCTCCGGTGCCGACGCAGGAGTGCGGAATACCCGCGCTCCGCAGGGCTGTCGCCCGCGTCGCCCGGCCCGCCGCGGGCGATCAGGTCGTCGGGGGTGCTCTGAAAGAGGAGGCGGCCTTCGTTCACGAGGATGACGTCCGTGCAGGCGGCGACGACGTCCTCGACGAGGTGGGTGGAGACAAGCACACAGGTGTCGGCGCCGAGGTCACGCAGCAGGTCGCGGAAGTCGAGACGCTGTTCGGGGTCGAGTCCGACGGTGGGCTCGTCGAGCAGCAGCAACTCGGGGTCGTTCACGATCGCTTGGGCGATGCCGGCCCGCCGCAGCATGCCACCGGACAGGGCCTTCATCTTGGTGTCGGCCTTGTCGGTGAGAGCCACCCGATCGATCGCGCGTTGCACGGCATCCGGTATGGCGGCTTTGGGCACTTCCTTGAGCCAGGCCATGTACTCGACGAACTCGCGGACGGTGAACCGCGGGTAGAAGCCGAACTGCTGTGGCAGATAACCCAGTCCGCGACGCACCTCGCGCAGGTCGGCGCGGCCGTCGACCTGCGCGCCGAGCAGCGTCAACGAGCCGCCGGCGGGTTTGACGACGGTGGACAACGCGCGCATCAGCGTGGTCTTTCCGGCACCGTTCGGGCCGAGCAGACCGTGCACTCCGGCCTTCAGTGCCAGGTCGAGGCCGTCGACGGCCAGGTGGCGCCCGGCCCTGACCCGCAGGTTTCTCGCGTGGACGAGCCAGGGTTGAAGGATGGGGGCCGTTTCGGCAGCACTCACCGGTCGCATGAGATCTCTCCTGAAATGGGGGTCAGTTGCCACTGGCAAGGCGGCGGAAGCGAGTGGCGGCGAACGGGGTGGCCGCGGCAAGGGCCACGGTGGTCGCCACCCAGGCGGCGTTGCTGCCCGGCTGCAGCACCGGAGACAGGGATTCGGTCGCCACGCTCGGCAGCAGGACCCCCGCGGACCAGGCGACGCCGAGTGCGATCGCCGCGCGCCGCACACCGATGAAGGCGCCGAGCGCGAGGGTGGCAGCAGTGAACGCCAGGCACGGCAGCAGGACGAGGGCCAGTGAGGTGCCGGTGCTCACACCCGCCATCAGCAACGCCGGAAGCACGACGACAAGCACCGCGAGCGTGCGCCGCAACACCATGGCCAGGCCGGCTGCGGGCGTGGTGGCGATCAGTTCCCACACCGGATCGATCCGCTGACTCCAGGCCACCGCGACGCCGGGCAGCGGAGCCACCGGGGCCAGCAGCAGCACGAGCGACGGCAGGCTCGGCTCGGCGGAGTCGAGGAGCACGCCGCAGCCCAGCACCGCGACGGTCACCGCGAGCCAGGGCAGCAGCGTCCAGGCCAGCAGGCGTCTGTGCGCGGCTGCCGCACGTGTGCGTCGCCGGGCCGGAAGCGGGCTGGTGTGGATCACCTGGTCGAGCGAGACGGCGACTCGGTCGAGCAACTCCGCAGTGGCGGGGGTGATTTCTGCGGCCAGTTGCTCACGGCACTCCGCGCAGGCGTCGAGATGGACCTCGATCGACCAGAGCGCGGCGTCGTCGAGCCCGCGCCCGCCCTCGGCGTAGCGAGCCAGAACCACGGTGGTGGGATGAGTCATGAGAGCGCCTCCCGCAGCGCGATCCGGGCCCGTCGCGCGCGGGTCTTTACCGTGCCCTCCGGCATGCTGAGCAGCACCGCCGTCTGGCGGACCGACAGGTCGTCGAGCACCATCGCCTGCAGCACCTGCCGCAACTCCGGTGGCAGCCGCAGCAGTGCCTGCTCGAGGTCCTGGTCGACTCGGTTCGCCATCACCTCGTCCTCGGCGGCCGGCGCGGTCTCCTCGACCAGGGCAACGGTCGGCAGCCGCTCGTGCCGGGCGCGCCGGCGGAACGCGTCGACGAGACGGTTCGCGGCGATAGTCCAGAGCCAGCCGACCGCACTGCCCTCCGTCGCGGAGCCCGCGTAGCTGCCGGCCGCCCGCCAGACCGCCAGGTAGGTCTCCTGGAGCACGTCGGCGACGACGTCGTCGTCAGCGCAGCGGCGGCGGAGCCGCACCGCCAGCCAGGGTGATGTACGCCGATACAACTCGTCGAACGCCATCCGGTCACCGCCGGCGACACGACGCACGAGCTCTGCCTCGTCGAGGTCTGCCATGCCTTTCACGTTCAGGGAGACGAAACGACCTTCGATTCAGGTTCTCGGGCGGTACGGCGCTTACCGAGAGCCGGCGACCGCGGCCGACCCGCGGTCCGCCTCGGCGTTGCACCTGGCTGCCCGGTCGTACAGAGCTCAATGATGGTGACTGCTGCCCGCTCGCAATCGACGCGCCAACCACCCTGCCTGTCATCGCCGGGGTTGTGAGCCGCTGGTGCCACGTCCTGCTGCCGGTGGTTCTGACCGGTATCGGGCTTCTCATCGTGATCGAGGGCGGAGCCTTCGGCCTGTGGGAGAGGGCGGAGCGGAAGGGGCGGCCTCCCGGTGGGAGGCCGCCCCTCCTGCCGCGTGTGCGACCGTGGCGTGCTCACCGCACAGCGCCGTCGCCGTTCCCTTCGAGCCCGGGCCAGGACGCCTCGCCGGCCCCCGCTGTTCCGCAGGGTGCCGGCGGGCTCG
The DNA here is from genome assembly GCF_051553595.1 of Streptomyces sp. HUAS TT11. Classification (NCBI taxonomy): domain Bacteria; kingdom Bacillati; phylum Actinomycetota; class Actinomycetes; order Kitasatosporales; family Streptomycetaceae; genus Streptomyces; species Streptomyces sp. HUAS TT11. Next base: position 8,085,631 of record NZ_CP196184.1, on the reverse strand, counting down.
CCCGCGGCCAGGCTGGTGCGGTTGGGGTCAGCAGGGGAAGGTGCCGCTGTAGAGGGCGTGTCCGTAGGAGGAGGTTCCAGAGCCGAAGCCGTAGATGCCGTCGTCGGTCCAGACCGCTTCGCGGGAGCCGTTGACGCAGGTCGAGGGCGGGGCGATCGCGAAGCCCTCCAGGTTGTCGGTCGGCATGACGGCGGGGTTGGTGTAGGTCACGTCCGGGACGATCGCGCCACTGGCGTTGATCTTCATGAAGGTGTGCGTCTCACCGCAGGTGTTGTCGCAGCTCGCGATGATGCGCTGGGTTCCGGCGTCGAACGACACATCCATCACGGATGCCTTGCCGGTGGCGATCGTGCCGAACGTGGTGAACGTTCCGTCGGAGTTGAGGCCGTAGACGTGCAGCGTGCCGTCCCACTCCAGGCCGGCGAAGAACAGGCCCGACCCGTGCAACGGGTAGTTCGCCGGGTTGTAGGCGGCATGGGTGAGCGGGTCGATCCAGCCGTTCGCCGTCAGCCAGCTGTCGGGCACGTAGCCGACACCCTCGAAGCCCAGGTTCGCGTCGTCCTTGTTGCCGGTGTTGAGCTGCGGGAACTGCGAGGTCATGTCCCACTGGTGAATCGGGGTCAGCGTCGAGCCGGTCGATGCCGGGTCGAACTCCATGATCGTGTCCTTGGGGACCGTGTTCTTGGTGTTGTCGCGCTCGGAGCTCACGTAGATGTGGCCGTTGGCGCCGACCGTCAGCCCCTCGGAGTCCGGCTCGCCGGAGCCGCCCTGGAAGCGGATCTGCTTGCCGGTCGCGCTCCACGACGGGTCCGGGATCCACTTGCCGTTGCTCTTGACCAGCTTGTACAGCCAGTTCTTGTTCTTGGCGGCCCACAGCACCGAGGGGTTGGCCGGGTCGAACGCCAGACCGCTCAGGTCACGGCCCTCCGGGCCGGTGGACGTGGTGAACGCGCAGACGTTGTCGGCGATCGTGACGTCCAGGCCGCCCGGCCACGCCGGCGTGCCCGCCGGGCGGGAACCCGTACCGGAGGGCGCCTCGGGGGCACAGTTCTTGGTGAGCGAGCCGCCGCCGCCCAACAGGTGGCCGGTGTCGCCTCCGCCCGTGCCTCCGCCGGGGTTTCCGCCCGAGCCCGAGCAGGAGTTCACGCTGCCGAGCGTGGCAGTCGTGGAAGTCTGGAACCACCCGGTGGCGTCGGCACAGCGCTCGGCGGACGGCTTGGCGCCATCGGTCGCCCAGGTCACCGAGTCGATGGTGTTGCCGTTGTTGTCGAGGAGAAAGAGCGAGTCGTTGTCACCCAGGCCGAGGGTGGAGTTGAACGTGACGTAGCCGCCCGCGGGGATGCTGGTCGCGCTCGGCGAGGAGGACGAGATCGAGGCCGGGGTGTGGCTGGTGTCGTTGTCGACGTACTTCCACGACCCGATGCTGACCGCGCTCGTTCCGCCGTTGTGCAGCTCCACGGTGTCCGAGCCGTTCGAGGTGACCTCGTTGATCCGCACCTGGCCGGCCGCCGGAACCGACGACGGGCAGCCCGCGCCGTTGGCAGCGCCGAACGTAGTCGACGCAGTCGAGGTCACCCACGCCCCGGTGCCGTCCCCGCCGCAGCGTGCCACCGCCGGCTTCGCCTTGTCGGTGGCCCACTCGACGCGGTCGACCACCGTGCCGTCGGACGTGTAGATCACCAGCTTGTCCGAGTCACCGAGCCCCTTGGGCGAGTTGAAGGTGACGAAGCCTCCCGCCGGGATCGTGGTGGAGGACGGGCTGAACGACTGCGGGGAGAAACTGTCGTCGGACATCTTCCAGCCGCTGATGCTCACGGCGGCCGATCCGGCGTTGTACAGCTCTACCGTGTCGTTGTTCGACGAGGTGACCTCGTTGATCCGAACATTCTGGTATCCGGCAGGGTCCGCGGCAGCCGCGGGCTGCGCGGCAAGCATCCCTGTGAAGACAAGTCCCGAGAACGTCAAAGACGCGGCGCATACGGAGGCGAGGCCGACACGCGAATGAGAAGTAGACACGAGGTCGAACTCTGATGATCAGACCTTGAATCGACGTGTACTCCAGTTGAATGCCGCCTACTGGTCGCCCAAATGCCATGCGTGGACGGGCACATGAGAGGCGGCGTCGGCACCGAAGCCATGGAGGATCCGGCTCGTGGAAGAAGGCGGAGTGGAACGGACGGCCTCCCGGCCGAGGATGCTGCCACTTCCCTCGCGTGTGGCGCCGGACTCGATCCCGTACGGTGCCCGCGTCGTCCTCGTCCAGTTCGTGCGTGTCCGGTTCGTGTAGCGGGCGTGCGGCGCCGACGGCCGGGACACCGGCGGTGAAGCTGTGGCGGCCGAGCAGGTTCAGGTTGCGCTGCTTGAGCGGGGAGAGCCGTGCCGGTCGAACGCGGCGCCGACGCTCGCGAACTGCGCCTGGTACTCCTCCGGGTAGAACGGCGGGAACCTCACCATGGGCGCGTCGGCGAGCACTTCCGGGTCGACGTAGTCGCAGAGGTTGCCGGTGAAGAACGAGCCGAGGCGGGTTCGCCGGCTCTCGGCTTCGCCGCCGTCTTCCGGTGCGTGGTTCACCTCGGCGAGGTCCTGGGGCGAGAGGCCGTAGTCGTCGGCCAGGATCCGGATGCGCGGGCCCGGTCAGCCTGGCGAGACAGGAGGCCTGCCACAGTTGCCGGGGATGGAACATGGGCGCCCAGTAACGGACGGTCATGGCAAGCCCCCGAGGGGATGGTTCCAGCCGCCACTTCGAAATCGATCAGGGCGGCGGTGCGGCTGTCGCGGAAGACGGCGTTGTCCGGAACACATGTTTTGACACAGCCGCGTTCGCCCTGCGCGTCGGCGTACCGGGTGCCGTTGCGGCGCCCGGCCCGCCACCGTCATCTGACATCGACGAAATCACCGGCTGCCGTGGCCGGGCCGGTTGTGGTGGTACCGGTGAAGCGGAAGCGGAAGTAACCGTCCGTTCCGGCCTTGGTGGTGGTCTTCAGCGCTCCGCTCCTGCCACTGGTGATGGTCTTCAGGGTGGTGTACGTGGTGCTGCCCTTTTTCCGGAACTGCAGTTGGACCGACCGGCCCTCGTAACCGGTGTAGGTGCCGCTTTCCCAGTTGGCGCGGGACAGCTTGCCGGTGACCGTGATGCTCTTGCCCTTCTTCACCGGCTCGGGCGAGGCGTTCACCGTCATCTTGGCGTACCGCTTGAACTTGGCTGTGGTGACGACGTCGACGGCTGTCCAGTCGTCGTCGGCGTCCTGTGCTTCGGCGAGCACCTTCCAGGTGCCGGCGAGGTCGTTGTCGTCGACGTCCCGCGCGGCGTCCACGGCGAAGCTCACCTTGCAGGTGGAGGTGGTGCGTTCGGTTGGGGACACCTTGCATGTGCCGGCCGGCGGGTAGGTCGGCAGGATGCCGTCGGCGTCGTCGGTGTTGGGGCCGTGCCACAGGTAGGCCCAGGAAGCGGCGACACCGTCCGGGTCCTTCGCTGTCCACGTGATGGTGATGGTCTTTCTGGTGGTCAGGCCGAGCACGATGTCCTCGCCGCCGTTGACGACGACCTTCGAGAACGTGGTGTCGCTGGGTGCCGCACGGTCCGCCGCTTGGGCGGGTACCGGAGTCACTGTTGCGGGGAGGGCGGTGGCAAGGAACACGGCGGCGGCGGCCGGGCGGATGCGCATGAATCCCCCTTCGGGGCGTCGGGCTCGCCATCGCCTCATGGCAAACCTGATGATGTGTGTTGCTCTCTAGACCCTTCGGGGCCGGTCGCGGTTGCCCTGATGTTCGGACCGGTATTTCACCTGCCGGCTCGGTGCGAGGTCCCGTGGTCAGTCACACCCGCGATGCCGTGCACGTGCCGTGGGCGCACACAGTCCGTCCGGAGGCAACCTGCTGGAGTCCATCGCGGCAGGGCGGGAGTGGGGCAGGCCGAGACTCTCGGTCCTCCCGAGCGATTCGGCTGACGCCCCGGCCGTCACCCCGCCTCGGACAGCGGTGACACACCGGCCCTGATGCCACCTCCCGACGCCAGCGCCCGGCGGAGCGGCAGCGCCGTGAGCAGGACGAAGACACCGAAGAGCGTGATCGGCAAGAGCCCTACCGGACGGAGGAACTGGGTGGGATGCGTCGTGACGGCGCTCCATGCGATGTTCCAGTTGCCGGCCAGGTCCGCAAGCATGACCACGGCGGCCGGTAGCGGTCCACCAGGGCGGCCACGGATCATCAAGAGTGCGACCAGCGGATCGAGCAGCAGGAGCACGTGGAAGAGCAGTTGGACGAGCATCGGTGCGTAGTGGTAGGCGTCAAGCCCGCCCCTCACCAGAAAGTACCCGTGCGCTCCCGTCCCTTCCAGAAACCCTGCCACGTACACCACCGCCGTGCACCGGACCCATACCGGCCGATCCCCCCATCGCATGGTGGTGACCCTAGTGCCGCATCGGGCAACGTTCGCCCTGTTGTGGTCCGGCGGTGTCAGCTCGTACTGAGGGGCGCTGTTTTCTCGGCGTCGAGTTGGTGGTCGGCCCAGACGTAGCTTTCGGGCAGCAATTCGGTGATACGCATGGTTCGGATGCGGTCGCCTTTGCCGACGATGACCTTGAGGGCGGGGAAGTAGTCAAGAAGGACCTGCCGGCACCGGCCGCACGGGGGAACGACCCCTCGATCGCGGTCGCCCACGGCGACGATTGTGTCCAGCTCGTAGGCGCCCTGGGCGGCTGCCGCGCCGATGAGGACCAGCTCAGCGCAGGGTCCTCCGGTGAAGTGGTAGGCGTTCACCGCGGTGATGATCCGGCCGTCCCGGGCGCGGGCTGCGGCCGCCATGGTGTGGTTGTCGCCCCGGCAGCGAGTGCGGGCGACGTGTGCTGCGGCCTCGATGAGTTCGTGGTCGTCGGGGTGGGTCTGCGTGGTCATCTTCTCTGCCTTCGTCGGATGTCAGGCGACGTTGGCCCGCGTGACGATGGTGGGCAAGCGAATATCTGCGGTGTGCTTGTTCCGCCAGATGATGCAGCGGCGGATCATGGTGCCCTGTTCCTTCTGGCTGGCATGGTCGGTGCCGTCCTGCGCGAAGTAGCGCAGGGCGGTGAACTGCGCCTCGATGCGGTGGAGCGAGGAGCTGCTGGTCGGTGTGTAGGCGAACTCGACGTTGTTGGCCGCGGCCCAGACGCCGACGCGGCGACGAAGATGACCACCTACCAGCCGACACGCCGGTCTCATGCTGAAGCCTTGGCCTCGGCCACACTGAACCACCCAGGCCGGACCTCGACCAGGAGGGGCTTCAGCGACTCCAGTGCGGATCGCAAGTCCTGCTCCGTGGGGTCATGGGGCTCAGGCAAACTCCGCCCATAGCGCGGAGGGCATGAGACAGGGTGCCCTCGATTGCTGGGCAATGGACGACCGGTCGGCGCTGAAGGTGTGCATCACCTTTTGAGCGCAGGGGCCTACGGCACGGGTGTGGGTCTCGTGCCGCGCGGCGTCTCGTGGTGTCAGGCGGCACGCTTCACGTGGCGGAGCAGCCACATCAGCAGGGCGTCCAGGTCGGCGGCGGCCGACAGGACCCGGTCGACCGCCTCGGGGGTGTGCAGCCACTCCTCGCAGCCGAGGAGACGGGCGGCGATCAGCGAACGGTGGCGCAGCAGGTTCGCACGGGGGTGGTCTGTCGGATAGCCGCGCGGGGGGCCTTTCATCACGTCCCCGGAGATCTCGTAGCCCTTCTTCTGCACGTCCTCGACGATGGCGGACAGCTCGCGGCCGCTCCCCTCGGCGGCGACAGCCTTGCGGAACACCTCCACCTGGCCGGGATCGGGGTACCACCAGGCACCCTGGATCCGCAGGCCGTCCAGGTCGAACCGGAGACCGATCTCGATCTTGCGGCCGAGTCGGATCACCGCGCCCTGGTGCTGCCACCACCAGGAGTCGGTGCGGTAGTGCCAGACGGAGAAGTCCTCGTACCGGGGGTCGGTGTCCGCGACCTCGTTCAGCAGGGCGATCATCGGTTGCCGGACCAGGCGTTCGCGGTCCGCGCGGCAGCGCTCGCGCGTCGCGTGGGTCGGTTCGCCCTGGAGCTGCCACAACACGTCCATGGCCTGCTCCGGCCAGCCGGTGAACCGTCCGCGCATGCAGGCAGGGTAGCTCACCCGTGATCCGCGCGCGGGGAGAGTGAGACGGGCAGGCAGGCGTGACCTCTCCGATCAGCACGCCTGGGCGCAGCGGTCCGACACGGACGACAGTGGGTCCATCAGCTCACATCGATGCGCGCGCGACCGACCCTCGAGGGCATGGATCGAGGTGGACCCGTAAGGTCGCACCGCGTGGAGTTCATACAGAGGGACATCGGCCTGTTCGGGTGGGCTACGGGCGGGATCTCCCGTGCGCAGGCGACGGTCTTCCGCGGTCTCCTGGAACAGTTCGGGACGGGCGAGTACGAGGAGGTCGAGGCCCGGGCGAAGGCTCTCGCGGACCGGCCGCGGCGCGTCTTCTGGAACCGAAGTCCCGAGCCGGTGTGGATGGCGAGGACGTTCGCCCTCACGGCCGCGGTACTGCACGGGCGCAGGGAGCACGTACTGCCCGAACTGGAGGCGTTGACGGAGGCGTTGCAGCAGACGAGCGGTAACGGCCGGACCCTTCTGCTGGTGGTTCGGGTCAATCGCGCGGTTGTTCTCCTCGGTCAGGAGCGGTACGCGGACGCGGAGTCCGAGGCCGCCGGCATCTTGCGTGAGGTGACCCGTCTGGCACATCTCACCCAGGTGGCGGACATCGAGCTGTCCGCTCTGGCGTGCCTGGCGGAAGCCCTGTGCGGACAGCGCCGTTTCGAGGAGGCGGAAGCGGTCGCGCGCGGCAATCTGTCCCGCGCGACGGAGAACAGAGCCGCCTCCCTGCGGTCTCTCCTGGTGCGCAGCCTGAATGGGCAGGGCCGGTACGAGGAGGCGCTCACCGAGTCCCGGCAGCCGACGCCGCCCGCGTCCCGCGCCGGGAGCGGGCAGTCGGCCATGGTCATCGCCGCGGCTCTGCACGGTCTGGGTCGCCGGGACGAAGCGGTAGTGATGGTCCGTCAATCCCTGTATGAGTGCGAGCAGTTCCTCCATCCCACCCATCCACGCATCCGCGAAGCGCGGGATTTGCTGACCCACATCACCACCGCGGGTCCTCCGCCCGAAGCCCCGGATGCGGGCGGAGGATCCTCGTAGGGCTTGGTCAGGCTCATCGGTGAGCGGTCTGCCCCGACTGATGGTCGCCATGAAATCCGAGCGATCGGCTCCAGCCGCACACGGGCACCTGGCGTGACGTCGTGCCCCCGTGAGAGGGTGGTAACAACCGTGAACAGTAGGAGAGTTGGGGTCATGGTCGAAGGGCTCGCCCGTCTGGAGTTGGAGGGCGGCGGATCGGTACTGATCGAGGCGTCACCCGAAGCAGGCGGGCCGGTGAAGGCGGGCCGCGTCACACAGACCGTCCACAACCTGCCCGTGACGCTCGAGGCGGCACTCGGACCGGTGACCGACACGGCACGCAGCGTAATGCGCCGGCTGCGGGAGGCAGGCCCCGACGAGGTGGAGGTCGAGTTCGGTGTTGATCTCGCCGTCGAGGCGGGCGCTGTGATCACGAAGACCGGCGTCGGGTGCCACCTCAAGGTGAAGATGACATGGCGTCACGAGGACGCCGGACGCCGGCGGGACGCCGCGGAGGAGTGACGCCGTGAGCGCGCCCGCCCAGGATGCCCTGCAGGAGTCGGAGCCCGGAGCCCACACGCCAGTGGTGCAGGTGCTCGACGGCGCACAGCACACGGTGGGCGCGGGTTTCCTCGTGGCGGACCGGACAGTCGTCACCTGCGCCCACGTGGTCGTCAAGGCCGGGACCGGACCCGGCGGGCGCGTCCGGCTCGCCTTCCCCCACGCACCGGGCGCCCCCGAGGCGGACGGGTATGTGCGGACCGATCAGTGGCGCGCGCCCGAGGATCTGGACATCGCCGTGGTGGAACTGGACGCCCCGCCCGCAGGGGTCCAGCCACTGCGGCTGGGTTCCGCCGAGGGGTGCCAGGGCCACCACGTGAGGTCGTTCGGGTTTCCCGCCCAGGCTCCGCCCGGCGGCCACCACGGATTCGCGGTAGCCGGTGACCTGCTGCCGCCCGGCAACGGTCAGGGATCCGACGACCCCCTGCTGCAACTGACCGCCGCCAACGACCTGACGACCGGATTCAGCGGCGCGCCCGTCGTCGACGCGATGACCGGACTTGTCATCGGGATGGTCACGGCGATCGCCGCACCCGACACCTATCTGAAGGGCCTGGGCATCGCGTACGCCACGCCCGCCCAGACGCTCCGCAAGGTGTGCACCGCGCTGCATCTGTACGACATGTGTCCCTACCGGGAACTGAAGCCCTTCGCCACAGAGCACGCCGCCTGGTTCCACGGGCGGGAGGCCGCCGTGGAGCGTGTCGTCGAGACACTGGCGGGACAGCGCCGGGCGGTCGCGCTCCTCGGGCCCTCCGGTGCGGGCAAGTCCTCACTCGTCCAGGCCGGAGTCGTCCCCGCGCTCGCCGCAGGACGACTACCGGACAGCGACCGCTGGTTGCCTGTGTCCGTACGCCCGGAACACGATCTGCTGTCCGCGCTCGAGGTTGCGGGACTGCGCGGTGTCCGTACGCAGGGGATCGCCGCCGCCGTGGAGCAACGGCTCGCCGACTGCCCTGACCACAACCGTGTCCTGCTGATAGTCGACCAGTTCGAGGAACTGCTCTCGCACACGTCGCCGGACGGGCAGACACCCGAGCCACAGCGTGCGGCCCTGCGGGGGATTGCCGCGGCGGTCACGTCCGACGCGGCCCTGACGGTGCTCCTGGTCATGCGCGATGACTTCTACCCCCGGCTGGCCGCTCTGGCCCCGGACGTCCTGGACGCCGTCGCTCCGGGCCTGTTGAGCGTGCAGGCCACGCTGAGCAAGGAGGACCTGCACGCGATCGTCACCCGCCCCGCCGAAGCGGTGGGAGCACACTTCGAGAAGGGGCTGGCCGACCGGATCGTCACCGACATCCTGGCGATCGACCCGGACGAGGCCAACGCGCAACGGGCCCCCGTCACCGTACTGCCGCTGCTCGAACTGACCCTCCACCGGCTGTGGCAGCGTCGGCGGAAGAACGACGGACACCTCACCCATCAGGCGTACCAGGCACTTGGCACAGTGTCCGGCGGCATCGCGACATGGTGCGACGACGTGGTACGCCAACTGCCCCACGAAGCCCGGCCGACCGTACGACGCATCCTCACCGCGTTGGTACGGCCCGCCGACGAGGCGCACCATATTCCGGCCGTCCGGCAACAGGTCCCGCTCGCCGTCCTCCGCGAACTGGCCGAGGACACCACGGACGCCCTTTCGGCGAAAGCCCGGGAGCAGCAGACCGAAGACGTCCTCAGGGCGCTCACGCGCGACCGCGTCGTCGTCACCCGTACCGTGCCCCTGCCGGGACGGCGCGGCGACGAGGGTGAGCCGGTGGCGGAGCTCATCCATGAAGCTCTCATCCGGGAGTGGGGGACACTGCGCGCCTGGGTGGGCAGGGACCGCGACTTCCAGGACTGGCTGCGACGCGCGCGCGAACGGTGGGCGCGCTGGCGGGAGTCGAGCAGGTCGGACGACCTCCTCGGCGGAAGTGACCTGGAAGCGGGCGCGGAGTGGTCACAGCAGCGCGGCCTGCCCGGCGACATCGCCGCGTTCCTTGCCGTGTCACGCCGGGCGGCGGCACGGCGCCGGCGCGTGCGGCGCACGGCGATCACCGTCATGGTCGCCCTGGCCCTCATCGCCTCCGGTACGGCAGTGGTCGCCTTCTTCGAGCGAGACAACGCGGTCGCCCAGCGGCACAGCGCGGTGGCCCGCCTGGTGGCGGCCGAGTCGGAACGCATGCTCGACACGAATCCCGGACTCGCCAAACAGCTGGCCCTGACCTCGTACCGGCTCGACCCCGAGACCGGCTCGGGACCGGTGCTGGCCGCGCTGGCCGCCCCCGGTGTGTTCGACAGCGTGGACGCGGTCTCCGACATGGCGCAATCCCGCGACGGGCACACCCTGGTCATGTCCACGGACAGCGGCATCGCCGTCTGGAGCGGGTCAGGTCACGCCCGGGCCCGAATCGCCGGGCCGAACGGCGGCCCGTTGGCCCTGACTCCCGACGGGCACGTGCTGGCGGCGACCACCGGTGCGGCAGCTCACACACTGCGGCTCTGGGACCTCACCGACCCGGCACACCCCCATGAGCTCAGCACACTCGGCCTCGGAGAGGACGCCGCCACCGCGCTCGCGACGAGCGCCAACGGCCGGTATCTCGCTGCGGGCACCAAAAGCGGCGCCATCGAACTGTGGGACGTGAGCGCGCCACGGGCGCCGCGTCAACTGGCCGCTCTTCCCGGTCATCACGGCGAGGTCGACTCGCTCGCCTTCTCGCCGAGCCGGCCGACCCTCGCCAGTTCCGGGGCAGACCACAAGATCCGGTTGTGGGACGTGTCGGCGTCCGGTCGACAGCCGTCCGCCACCGTCGACGGCTTCCACGGGGACACACAGCGCTCGTCGGCATACCGCCCGGTGGCGCACAGGCTCGCCTTCACCTCGGACGGCGCGATACTGGCGGCGCCCGGGGACGGGAACAACAGCGTGATGAGGTTCTGGAGCACGGTCCCCGGGAAGCCGCCGCGCCGACTCGCGGCGCCCGCGAGCAACGAGGGCCCCACCGACCTGTGTGTCGACGGCCTGCTGTCCGTCTCCTTCAGTCCTGACAACGCTGTCCTCGCGACGGTGTGCGGCGATGCGTACGGCCAAGGCCGCGACCAGTTGTGGCAGACCCACTCCATGGCGGATGTGACGCCCGTCTACACGCTCTCCGGCGTGAACGAGTCCTTCAACGGGCCCGCCCTGTTCGCGCCGAGCGGGCGTGTACTGCTGCACGCAACGGGCGCGGGCGTCCAGCAGTGGGACACCCGCGACCCCTATCAGCCGGGCGCCGCGGGCAGTTACGGAGCGCGGCCCGACGGATTCGACGTGGCCGTGGCCTTCAGCCCGGGTCGCAAGCGGCTTCTGGCCGTCGTAGGCGGTGACTCGGGCAAGGTCATCGACCTCACGGGGAAACCGCCCCACCGCGATGTCGCGCATCTCCCCGGTGGCTACATCGGTGCCGAGGCCGCGGCGTTCAGCGCGGACGGAAAGATCCTCGCCGACAGCGAGCACATCCCCGAGGGACACGACAGGACACGGCTCGTCCTGCGGCTCCGGGACGCCACCAGGGCCGGCCTTCCGGTCATCGCGACCGTCGACGGCATCGACCGGGGTGTGCACGGCCTCGCCTTCACCCCGGACAGCCACATCCTGGCCGTCGACGACAACAACGAGGACCGAAGTGCGAACAAGGGGACCGCGCCCACGGTGAAGCTGTTCGACGTGACCGAGCCCGCCCGCCCACGGCAAGTCGCGAAGGTCCCCGCCGACGCCTTCCACATCGCCCTCTCCCCCAACGGCCGCCTGCTGATCGCCGACACCGACGACGCGCTGCTGTCCTGGAACATCTCCGACCCACGCCATCCCGTCGCGCATCCCGCCCGCCGTCTGACCCCAGGGACGCAGGTGTCGACCGGCGTCTTCCGCCCGGACGGACACTGGCTCGCCGTCGGCGACTCCTCCGGCACCTTCCGCCTCTTCCGGATCGTCGACGACCGCATCGTCGGCGACCCCGCCACCTTCCACGTCAACGGCTACTCCGGCGACACCCCCGCGTTCAGTCCGGATGGCAACACGTTCGTGCTGAGCAGCGTCCCCCAGGACACACCCATCGGACAGGGCGAGGGGAACGCCCACCTCGAGATCTGGAACACCCGCAACCCAGGCGCACCCCTGTTCCAGGCGTCCTCCGCCTTCCAGCCGGACGGCGCGATCAGCGGGGGGAACGTCGCCTTCAGCGCGGACGGGGTACTGCTGGCCACCACGATCTCCCAGTCGATCGACGTGTGGAACGTCAACCCGTCCGCCAACACCGACTCGGTGTGCGCGACCGTCGGCGACGTGATCACACGCAGCCAGTGGAGCCAGTACGTGCCCCATGAGGCCTACAACCCACCGTGCGCGCGGCCGAACGCCGTGCTCCCGTACCACGCCCAGTAGCCGACGGCTGCTCCTGACCCTCCGCCGTGCCGTGCCCGCGCAGGTCCGCCGCGCGGCGGCCATGGTGGTGGTCGGCCGCGGCGGAACCGCAGTCACGCGGCGGCCCGCGACCGTACCGGCCGCTCCAGCGGTGTCAGGGGGCCTGCTGGACGTCACCCCGGGTGGAGGAGGCGACGGTACCGAGGCGGCCGAAGTCGCCGGGCGGGATGCCCGGATGGTGGTCCGCCACCGGCTCCGTGGGGGTCGCGGCGGGGCCGAGGGTGAGTCGGGAGACGATGCGGTAGCGGTCGCCGCGGTAGAGCGAGTGCACGTACTCGACGGGTCGCCCGGCCGCGTCGATGGTGAGCCGCTCTATGAGCATCGCGGGCGACAGCTCGGGCACGTCGAGGACGTCGGCCTCGGCGCGGGTGACGACGGTCGGCTCGATGGTCTGCATGGCTTCGCGGACGTGAACGTCGTGATGCCCGCGCAGGTGCTCGTAGAGGTCACCGTCCTCCAGCTCCTGGGCACTGAGGCCCGGTACGAGGTCGGCGCGGATGTGCAGATGCTCGATGGCCATCGGCGCCCCGTCGACAAGCCGGAGCCGGGCCACGTACACGATCTTCGCCGCGGGTGAAAGGCGCAGCCGGCGGCCGACGCGGGCGCCCGCCTGGATCGTGGTGAACTCCAGCAGGCGACTCGACCACGCTCCGCCCGCCTGCGGGAGCGTCATCGCCTGCTCCCGGGAGACGAGTTCCTGGGTGATCTTCTCGGGCGCGACGAACATACCGCGCCCGTGTTCGCGGACGAGAAGGCCCGCGGCGACGAGTTCGTCCACGGCGGCGCGCAGTGTCGGGCGTGACACCCCGAGGCGGGCGCTGAGCGTGCGCTCGGAGGGGATCGGGTCGCCGGGGTGCTGCGACTCGATGAGTTCGAGGATGTGGTCACGCACCCGTTCCCGCTTGAGTACCGATCCCGGTGTGCTCCCCTCGTTCGCCTCGTGTCCCTCGGCGCTCACGTTCCGCTCCCTCGCTCCGTACGACCAGTTACCTGACCAGTTGACCACGACACGGGCGAGATCGACAACCAGACTGGCAACTAGCGTGCTTTACCTGGGGGGTTGACGCACCCATTGGTCTATGCCACCTTTCTCCACCACCAGAGGTCACCTGACCAGTTCGTCAACTGGTCAGGTCCGACTCCCAGAGGTGACCCGTGAAGCTCCGCTTGCTCGCCGGCCTGTCCGCGCTCGTCGCGGCCGCCGGGCTCAGTGCCTGTAGTTCGTCCGGCTCCGACGACGGGGGGTCAGGCGGCGGTGGGCGCACCACGATCGACGTGTGGCTGATGCGCGACAGCGTGTCGGCCGCGTTCCAGAAGGAGTTCGTCAAGGGCTTCGAGACCGCGCATCCCGACATCAAGGTGCGGGTGCAGATCCAGGAGTGGGACGGGATCGGCGAGAAGGTCACGGCCGCCCTCGCCAGCAACGACGCACCCGACGTGATCGAGACCGGCAACACCCAGGTGGCCCAGTTCGCCCAGAGCGGCGGCCTGTTGGACCTGAGCGACAAGGTCAGTGACCTCGGCGGCAGCTCCTGGCTCAAGGGGCTCGCCGAACCGGGCTCCTACCAGAACAAGCAGTACGGCATCCCCTACTACGCGGCGAACCGCGTCGTGATCTACCGCAAGGACCTCTTCCAAAAGGCCGGCGTCGACGCATCGAAGATCAAGACCCGGGATCAGTGGATCAGTGCCACGCAGAAGCTCGACAAGGGTTCCCAACAGGGGATTTACCTGCCCGGGCAGAACTGGTACACCCTTTCGGGCTTCATCTGGGACGAGGGCGGCGATCTGGCCACCCAGTCCGGCGGCGACTGGAAGGGCGCGCTCGACACCCCCGAGGCGCTGCACGCGATGGACTTCTACAAGAAGCTGCAGGCGCTCGGCAAGGGACCGAAGGACTCCGACGAGGCACAGCCCCCGCAGGCCGAGGTGATGGCGAAGGGGCAGGTGGCGCAGATCATCAGCACACCCGGCGGCGCCAATGTCATCGTCCAGAACAACGCCGCCCTCGAGGGCAAGTTGGGCTTCTTCCCGATCCCCGGCAAGACCGCCGACAAGCCCGGAGCCGTGTTCACGGGCGGTTCGGATCTGGTGATCCCCGCAGTGTCGCAGCATCACGACGCGGCGTACACGTTCATCAAGGAACTGACCGGTGACGCCTGGCAGAAGAAGCTCGCCGTCGCGATGAGCTACGTGCCGAACAAGACGACTCTCGCAGGCGCGGTCGCGGCCGATCCGGGTGCTTCGGCGATGGCGGTCGGCGCCGCCGAAGGGCACGCGACGCCCAACACGCCGGGGTGGGCCGCCGTCGAGGCCAAGAACCCGATCAAGGACTACATGACGGCCGTGCTCACCGGGAAGGCGGCTGCGTCCGAGGCGACGAAGGCGTCCGAGGCCATCACACAGGCGATGAACTCCGGTTCCTGACCCCCGACCTGTCCCATGACGAAGGAAGGAGTGTGCGCCGTGTCGGTCGTTCATGAGCGGACCGCGCCCCGCCCCCTGACCCGGCCGCCCCGGCGCACACCGGGGCCGGCCCGCCGCGCCACCATGTCCGGCGCCTGGCCGTACCTACTGGTGGCACCCGCCGTCCTCGGCATGCTGTATCTGCTGGTCTATCCGCTGGCCCGGGCCGTCCTGATCTCCCTCCAGGACTTCGGGCTACGCGAACTCATCCTCGGCGACGCGCATTTCGTGGGGTTCGACAACTACCGGACCCTGCTGACGGATCCGCGCTTTTGGACCGTGGTGCGCCGCACGTTCCTGTTCATGGCGGTGAACGTCGCCCTGATCATGGTGCTCTCCACACTGGTGGCGCTGATGATCGAGCGGCTCGGGCGGCGCTGGCGCACAGCCGTGCTGAGCTCGCTCGTCCTGACGTGGGCGATGCCGGTCGTGGCGGCGACAACCGTGTTCCAGTGGCTGTTCCACTCGGAGTTCGGCATCGTCAACCATGTCCTGACGGGCCTCGGGTTCACGTCCTTCGAGGGGTATCCGTGGCTGGCGCACGGGGGCGCGGCGTTCGGGATCCTGGTGACGCTCGTGGTGTGGCAGTCGGTGCCGTTCGCGGCGATCACCCTGTACTCGGCGCTCACCACCGTGCCGTCCGAGCTGTACGAGGCCGCACGGCTCGACGGCGCGTCAGGCTTCCGCATCTTCCGGTCGGTGACCCTGCCGATCGTGCGGCCCATATTCATGCTGGTGCTCTCGCTCGAAGTCATCTGGACGTTCCGAGCGTTCGTCCAGATCTGGGTGATGACCCGCGGCGGCCCCGGCGACGCGACGACGATCCTTCCGGTGTACGCGGTCCAGACGGCGCTCGCCCAGCAGCGCTACGACCTCGGCTCCGCGGCATCGATGGTCACCGTCGTGCTCATGTCCGGGATTCTGGTCGTGTACTTCCGGCAGATGTTCCGTCAGGAGGCCGAGCTGTGAGCACCCGGCGGGCGGTGCGCCGCCTCCCCCTGCACCTGGCCGCGGCCCTCACCGTCGTGATCTGCCTCTTCCCCGTCTACTGGATGATCACGACGTCCTTCAAGCCCAACCGCGACATCCAGTCCGAGCACCCTCAACTGCTGCCGCAGACCTGGACACTCGATCACTTCAAGCGGGCGATCGACGCGGAGGGCTTTGGTCTGTTCTGGCGCAACAGCGTCCTGGTGACACTGGGCGCGGTGCTGCTCGCTCTGATCGTCGCCCTTGGCGCGTCGTTCGCCGTGGCGCGGATGCGGTGGCGGGGGCGGCGGCAGTTCATGCTGATGGTGTTCGTCGCGCAGATGGCACCGTGGGAGTCGTTGATCATCCCCGTGTACATCATCTCCCGGGACACCGACATGCTGGACCGGCTGCCGACGCTGACGCTGGTGTACTTCATGATGACGCTGCCGTTCACGATCGTGGTGCTACGGGGCTTCATCGCGACGATCCCGGCGGAGCTGGAGGAGTCGGCACAGGTCGACGGCTGCACCCGGTTCGGAGCCTTCAGGCATGTGGCGTTCCCGCTGCTCGCGCCCGGACTGATGGCGACGTCGCTGTTCGGCTACATCACGGCGTGGAACGAGTTCGCGTACGCCAACTTCCTGATCATCAAGCAGCAGGACCATCGAACGCTGCCGGTATGGCTGTCCTCGTTCCACAACACGTTCGGCACCGACTGGGGCGCCACCATGGCCGCGTCCACGCTGTTCGCCCTGCCCGCGCTCGCGGTGTTCCTGCTGCTGCAGCGGCACGTCACGTCCGGCTTCGCGGCCGGCGCCGTCAAAGGCTGACCCGCCGCCACCCAAAGGTCCCGGAGGTACGCAGTGTCCGCACCTCGCCCTGCCCTGATCCCTCAGCCCACCAACCTCGCTCACCGCCCGGGTCACTTCACACTCGACGGCACCACGTCCCTGCGCATCGCCCCCGGCGCCGAACCCGCCGCGCGCCTGCTGCGGACGGCCGTCGGACTGCCCCTCGGGCCCCGCGCGGACGGGCCGTTCGTTCTCGCGCTCGACCCGCGGCTGACCGGGCTGGGCGCGGAGGGATACGGCCTGACCGTCTCGCCGGACGCCGTCCTGCTGCGGGCGGCGCGGGTCACGGGGCTGTTGCACGGTATCCAGACCGTGCGCCAACTCCTGCCACCCGCATCCCTGTCGGGGCGACCTCCAGCCGAGCTGCGACTGCCGTGCGTGGAGATCACCGACGTGCCGCGGCACCCGTGGCGCGGGTTCATGCTCGACGTGGCCCGGCACTTCCAGCCGGTGTCGATGCTGCGCCGGTACGTCGATCTGCTCGCACTGCACAAGCTGAACGTGCTGCAGCTGCATCTCACCGACGACCAGGGCTGGCGGATGCCGGTCGCGGCGTACCCCAGGCTCACCGAGGTGGGCGGGCGGCGCGCCGAGTCGATGGTGGGGCCGGCCGGGTCAACCGTCTTCGACGGGTTGCCGCACCAAGGGTTCTACACCCGACGGGAGTTGACCGATCTGGTCGCCTACGCAGCCGGGCGCGGGATCACCGTGGTGCCGGAGATCGAGATGCCGGGGCACGCCCGCGCCGCGATCGCCGCGTACCCCGAGCTCGGGGCCGTGCCCGGGCGGCGGGTCGACGTGTGGACCCGCTGGGGGGTGTGCGACACGATCCTCGGCGTTCAGGAGCCGGTGTTCGACTTCTGCCGTGCCGTTCTCGACGAGGTGCTGGACGTCTTCCCTTCGCCGCACGTGCACATCGGCGGCGACGAATGCCCGACGACGCAGTGGGCGGCGAGTCCGGTGGCGCGGGCCCGGGCCGACGCCGAGGGCCTGGCGGGCGTGGATGCGCTGCACAGCTGGTTCCTGCGCAGGGTCGGGGCACATCTGCTGGAGCGGGGGCGCACCCCGGTGGCCTGGGCGGAGACCGGCGAGGAGCTGCCGCCGGAGTTCACCGTGATGACCTGGCGCGAACCCGAGCACACCCGGATCGCCCTCAAGCGCGGCCATACCGTCATCAGCGCCCAGCACCGCGCGGCGTACCTGGACTACGCCCAGACGGACGACCCTGACGAGCCGGCCGGACAGCCCGGCGCCGTGGTCGACCTGCCCGCGGTCCACAGCCACGACCTGCCTGAAGAGCCGGACGCCGCGGGTGACCTCGTCGGCATACAGGCCGAGTTGTGGACGGAGTTCGCCGCCACGCCCGGGCACATCGACTATCTCGCCTTCCCCCGCCTGTCCGCATTCGCTGACCGCGCCTGGCACGGCGCCGCGTCATGGCCGGACTTCCGGCGCCGGCTCGGGGCGCACTCGACTCGGCTCGACGCGCTCGGTGTGCGGTACGGCCCGCTCCATCCGTACGTCCCCATCCCCCACCGTTCCGGAAAGGAACAGTCATGAGTAGGACGACCATCGGAAGAACCCTGACCTGCGCCGTCGCCGCCGTGCTCGGGTCCGTGGGCCTCTTCGCGCTGCCCTCGACCGCCGACGCGGCGGCAGGCGACCTCACCGTCCAGTATCACACCGGGTCCACCGGCAGCGACCAGGCCGAGCCGTGGCTCAAGGTCAGGAACGCCGGCGGCTCCGCGGTGCCGCTGAGCAGTGTCAAGCTGCGCTACTACTTCAAGTCCGACACAGCAGGCACGAGTTACCGCTTCGCGTGCTCCTGGGCTGTGAAGGGCTGCGCCAACATCACCGGCACGTTCGGCACGCTGGAGCACCCGACCTCGAACGCCGACCGGTATCTGGAGATCGGTTTCACATCGGGCGCCGGCTCTCTCGCGCCCGGTGCCGACACCGGCGACCTCCAGTTGCGGTTCTACCGCTCCGACTGGCAGCCGCTGAACCAGAGCGACGACTACTCCTTCGGCGCCTCGCAGACGTCGTACGCGAACTGGTCGAAGGTCACCGCCCAGGTGGACGGTGGCGTCGTCTGGGGCACGGCACCCGAGGGCAACGACCCGACCGATCCGACCGACCCGACCGATCCGCCCACGGACCCGCCGGCCGACGGGGCGACGCTCTTCGACGACTTCAACTACTCGGCGTACAACGACCCGAGGATCTCCGCGAACGGCTGGAGCGTGCGCTCCAACTCCGGTGGTCCGGGCGTGCCGGGCGCGACCTGGGCGCCGGAGAACGTGACGTTCTCCTCCTCGGGCGGCAATTCGGTGATGAACCTGGAGACATCGACGTCCGGGACCGGCGGGAGCACAAAGCAGACCGAAGTCCTCACCAAGGCGATGAAGTTCAAGAACGGCACGTACGCAGCGCGCGTCAAATTCAACGACGCGCCCAAGAGCGGGCCCGACGGGGACCACCTCGTGCAGACGTTCTTCACCATCAACGATCTCAAGGCGCCGATGGCGGACGACTACTCGGAGTACGACTTCGAGTACCTCCCGAACGGTGGCTGGGGCGAGCCGTCGAACATCCTGTACACGACGTCCTGGGAGACCTACAACCCGGACCCGTGGCAGGCCGTCAACCAGCACACGGAGGGCCGCCAGAGCTACGCCGGCTGGCACGACCTGGTGCTCACCATCAACAACAGCTCCATCCGCTACTACGTCGACGGCCAGCTGTTCGGCACGCACGACGCCCAGTACCTGCCGGAGCGGCCGATGTCGATCAACTTCAATCAGTGGCTGATCGACTTCGGCGGGCAGAGCAGCACCAGCCCACGCGCGTACGACCAGCAGGTCGACTATGTCCTGCATATCAAGGATCAAGTGCTCACCCCTGCCCAGGTGGCGGCCAAGGTGTCCGCCTTCCGGTCGGCAGGCACCACGTTCGAGGACACGGTGCCGGCCCCCTGACCGGCATTGGGGAGTCCGCACGCTCCACGCGCGCGGACTCCCCTCTCTCCTGGGCGTTCGGCGTGCCGGAATGGAGCGGTCGTTGAGCTCTGCGTGAGTGGTGTTGGGGGGCGGCTATCCGTCGGATCTGACGGACGAACAGTGGGTGTGGGTGGAGCCGTTGCTACCGCCAGCGCGGGTAGGGCCGAGGGGCGGACGTCGGGAGAAGCACCCACGTCGGCGGATCGTGGACGCGCTCTTCTACGTGGTGCGGACCGAGTGCCCCTGGCGGCAGCTGCCGAAGGACTTCCCGCCCGGGCTGACTGTGTACTGGTACTTCACCTGGTGGCACGACGACGGCAGCGTCGAACACGTCCACGACGTCCTGCGCGGCAGGGTCCGTGAGGCCGACGGCCGAAAGGCAGAGCGCAGGACTGATCGACTCGCAATCTGTCCGCACCGCCGACACCGTCCCGGCGGCCACCAAGGGCTTCGACGCGGGCAAGAAGGTCAAGGGCCGCAAGAGGTTGCTGGTAACCGACACCCTCGGCCTGCTCGTCGCGATCCATGTCGTCGCGGCCAGTGTCCAGGATCGGGATGGCGCAAAGCGGTCGTTGCTGTGGACTCGTCTCGACCATCCGCAGATTCGGAAGATCTGGGCGGGCCAGGGCTTCGCCAGCCGCTTGTTGACTGGACCGCCCAGATGCTCGGCCGCGAGCTGGACATCGTCCGCAAGGATCCTGGCCAGTGTGGCTTCCAGGTCCAGCCCAAGCGCTGGGCGATCGAACACCTTCTCGTGGCTTACTGCTCATCGCCGCCTCGCCAGGGACTACGAGACCAGCCCGGCCCGTTCCGAGACCATGATCCGCTGGGCAGCGATCGGCCTCATGGTCCGCCGCCCCACCCGCGGCCGACCGGCGACACGGCAGGGCCCGCGCCCGCTTGCGCGAGAGGTTTCATAGATACGCCGGTCTGCCCGCCCATGGGTAACTTCCCGGATCAGCGCGCTACTGATTCAGGAACCGCTGAACCTTCTGTTGCAGGTCAGGTGGCAGGTCGATCAACTCCGAGACGATCGCGCGAGGCTCTCGGCCGAGTCCGGAAGACTCGGCCCAGACGGTTGGGTTCCTGGTGAGGACCGCGGACAGCAGATCACCTTCGTACATGTCACCTTCCGCCATCGGGTTGTCCCGCAGTACCTTGAGGGCCAGGGCAGCCCTATGTCCTGCCCGATCAACAGACGCATGTCCTCGACTGCCAGCTCGCCGATCGGCCGACGCCGCAAGGCGTGCGCAGTAGCGACAAGACGCGTGGTATCGGCCGACGGGGCTGGCCAGCGGTCGCGTTCAAGCTCTTCAAGGGAGCGGTCACAGTTGGGGGGTCGCGTCACCGCCCGATTGTCCTACGACGAGATCTGAACGCGGTCTCAGGCTTGACGTACGGGTCGACGTCGCCGCCCCTGTTGGGGTAGGGACGAAGTTGAACACTGTGCTGGAATGGGAAACGTTCACCGTTCGATCCCTCTTCGGCGCCTGTGAGCTGTGCGAACGTCTCGTCGGCGTCGAGGACAATCCAACTAGTCGATCTTGAAATCTGAGAAGGCATCAGCCTTGCTCCTACGAGACGGACTGTGCTACGAGTTCACGCCGCCCAGCACTCTCGCGGTTTGACAAACGGCATCAGGAATCGATGTTGAGCCGTCCCGAGCGGAATGGTTCGACCTGGTGGGGCAGGTCGACGAAGCCTGCGGCGGCCAGCGCTTCAGCGAGGGAGGGCAATGCCGCGGTCCGGGTTACGAGGGCCGGATCCACCTCGACGTGGGCCCGGTCTCCAAGGTCGCGGACCCGAAGGTCCGTGACCTGCAGTCCGGCCTCGGCCAGCAAGGCCCGTATGGCCGCCTCGGCGCGGTCGACGCGGGCCAGGCGGTAAGGGGTGACCTCGATGCCGTAGCGAACGCGGCTGGCAAGACAAGGAGTCGCCGGTTTGTTCCAGGTTGGCAGCGACCAGTGCCTGCTGAGTCGGCGTACGTCCGCCTTCGTCAGGCCGGCGTCGAGGAGGGGCGTTCGGATGCCGCGTTCGCGTCCGGCGCGGATGCCCGGCCGGTAGGGGTCTGCGGCGTCGTCCACATTGGTGCCGGTGGCCACCATCTCGAGGCCCTGCTGGTGGGCAAGTGCGGCGATGGTGTCCAGCACCTCAGACTTGCAGAAGTAGCAGCGGTCGGGACCGTTGGCTCGGTAACCGGGTTGCGCCAACTCATATGTGCGCGCCGCGAGATGGGTGACCCCGAGCTCGTCGGCGAGGCGCCGGGCGTGGGAAAGCTCCCCGCCGGCCAGGCTCTCCGACACGGCGGTGACGGCCAGGACTCGCTGGGGCCCCAGCACACGTACAGCCGCGGCAAGGACTAGGGCGGAGTCGGCGCCGCCTGAGTAGGCGACGGCGATGGGGCCCCCGAGCACACGCACACGGTCCTCGAGCCGGTGCTCCAAGGTGTCATCACTCGGCACGTTCTTCCTCCTGACTCGTCACCATCGTTTTTCCTCGGCTGAGACGAAGGGCGCGCGCGGCGACGGCACGCAAGGGCAGATCCAGGGCCGACGCTGCGGCCGCTACGTCGTCGTGCTCGGGCTTGGCTGCGTACGGACCGTGTTTGATCCGTACGACGTGTCCGGCGACCTCCACGGTCTCGAAGGCGCGCGGCAGCGTCGTGCGTGTTGCGCCGACGCGCCGGATGCCGAGGGCGCCGGTCTCAGCCAAGACCAGATCCCGCAGCCGTCGTTCGTGGTGCGGGGTGGTGAGGACGTGCAGGATCTGTGCGGGTCTGCCTTTCTTCATCACCGCAGGGGTCGTCCAAGCGTCGAGGGCACCGGCGTCCATCGCCCTTGTGATGACGTGCCCGAGTAGTTCGCCGGTGACGTCGTCAAGGTTGGTCTCCAGAACGACCACGTCCTCGTCCGGTGCGGATGGAAGGGGGGCACCGAGGCTGACGGAAACGACGTTGGGCCGGTCGGGCAGGCGGCGGGTGCCTGCGCCGTAGCCGGTGGCGCCCAGCGTCATGGGCGGCGGTGGGCCGTATCGGGCTCCGGCAGCGTGGAGCAGCGCGGCCCCGGTGGGTGTCACCGTTTCGCCGGGCAGGTCGCTGCCCGTGACAGCCGCTCCCCTCAGGAGGGCGAGGGTAGCCGGCGCGGGGCAGGGCAGGACGCCGTGTGCGCTCTTCACTCGGCCCCGGCCGAGTGGCAGGGGTGCGCTGATGACGTCAGTGACGCCGAGGGCGTGCAGGGCCGCGGCGCTGCCGACGATGTCGACGAGGGTGTCGTGGCCGCCGAGTTCGTGCAGGTGGACGGTGGTCGGGTCGGCATCGTGCAGCTGCCCCTCCACCTGGGCGACGGCGGACACAGCGGCGACGGCGAGGGCCGCGACGGGCTGGGGGGCTGCCCGGGAGGCCATCTCCAGTACCTCGGCGGCACGGCGCTCAGTGCAGGGGTCGGTGACCTCCACCCGGACCCGGGTGGCGGTCAGTCCGTGGTCGGTAATGCGTTCGGCGGTCAGGTCCCAGCCGGTCAGGCCGGTGGCGGCGACAGCGGCCCGTATCCGGTCGAGCGGTGCCCCCGCATCGATCAGGGCGGCCAGCAGCATGTCCCCGGCCAGTCCGGTGAACGGGTTGACCCAGCAGATCACTCGGTGCCTCCGTGGTCTGCTGTCAGCCGGGCATGGGCGATGCGGTGGATCGCCATGGCCGCCGAGAAACCGGAGTCGATGTTGACCACGGTCACCCCGGCGGCGCAGGAGGCGTGCATAGCGAGGAGTGCGGTGACGCCCTCCAGCGAGGCGCCGTATCCCGTGGAGACGGGCACCGCGACAACGGGGGCGCGGACCAGGCCGCCGACGACACTGGCGAGGGCGCCTTCCATGCCGGCCACCACGATGACCGCGTCGGCGTCCTGGAGCCGGCCGCGCACCTGCAGGACGCGGTCGAGTCCCGCCACCCCCACGTCGTGGACGACCGTCGTGTCCAGTCCGATGGCCGAGGCCACAGCAGCGGCTTCGGTGGCCACCGGACCGTCGGACGTTCCGGCGGCCACCACCATGACGGAGAAGTGCCCGGCGGCGGCTGGCCGCCAGGACAGCAGTCGGGCCTTCTCGTCATACACCCCGCCGTCCACCCGCCCCAGGACTGCCTCCGCCGCATCGGGGGCGATGCGGGTGGCGAGCACGGGCCCGGTGTTGTGTTCCAGGAGTCCGGTGACGATTCCGGCTATCTGTTCCACGCTCTTGCCGGGGCCGTAGACGACCTCGGGCAGCCCCTGCCTCGCCTCACGGCCGAGGTCGAGCCGTGCGTATCCCAGGTCCAGCACCTCGTTCACGGCCGCCCCTGTTCGATGTACGGAATGGTCTGCGGACCTTCCGGCAGGACGCAGAGGCGGGCGTCCGGGCCCACGGCGGCCAGCGTCTCCGCCACGGTGGCGGAGATGTCGTGGGTCTGCCGCAAATGGGCTGTGGCCAGCTCTGCGTCGCTGAGGAAGGAGGTGTGCATGATGACTTGGCTGCCCGACTGGATACGGGCCTGGATCTGCACCTGCCACTGGTCCGGAATCGTTTCGGTCCGGGCGCTTATGTCGGCGAACAGCGCCTGTGGGGACGGCGCGGAGGCCAGCACCCGCCGGTACGCGCCATGGTCGGGGAAGCCGTCACGGCACTCGGCCGCGCACACGATCACCCCCCCGGGCCGAACCACCTGGTAGGCCGCTGACATCCCCTTGACCGCCTGGTACAGGTTCTGATCCAGCGGGAAGCCGGAGTTGGTGGTGACGACAACGTCGAACGGCGCCTCGACCGGGCGCATCGCCATCCGCTTGGCCGTGGCCGTCGCCGCGGTGTGCATCGGCAGCAGGTCGCCGCCGAATGCGGCCACGATGTCCTTGTCCCGGTTGAGCACCACGTCCAGCGCGAAGGTGACGCCGGTGGCTTCGGCGATGGCGCGCACGTCGTCGTGGACCGGGTTTCCGTGCGTGATACCCCAGGTGGCGCACGGGTCGCCGATGCGGGCCGCGTCATGCAGCACGAGCACCGTTTCCAGGGCGGCGAGCCCGGGGGCGACGAGCTTGGGACCGCCCGAGAAACCTGCGAAGAAATGGGGTTCGACGAAGCCGGTGGTGATGCGCACGTCCGCCTCCCACCACTCGCGGTTGAGCCACACTGGTACGCCGTTGCCATATGTGCCGATCCACGCCAACTGCCCGGCATCGCGTGCGTCGTGGTTGACGATCCGTACCGCGTCCACGATCCCGTCGCCGAACATCGCCCGTAGCTCGGAGTCGTCGTTGCCGCGGTGGGTGCCGGTCGCGACGAGGATCACCACGTCCTCAAGGCGGACGACGCCGTCGAGTTCGTCGAGGACGGCCGGGATCATCAGGTGCCGGGGCTGCGGGCGGGTGCCGTCGCATGCCGAGATGGCCACCGTCTGCCCCGGGCGCACCCGCTCGCGCAGCGGCGGTCCAGCGACGGGGTCTCGCAGGGCCGCGCGCAGGACGGCCACTTGATCCGCGGCCCCTTCGTGGTGGACGGGTTCGACGACCGTCGCCGCACGCGGATCCACCTCGATGTCAAGCCCTGACCGCCCGTAGGCGAGGCGCACCTTCACCGGGCCAACCCCAAAGGACCTCCGTCACCGGCTCGCCCTCGCCCGTCCCTCTCGCCCAGTCCGTAGGCGCGCTCGGCCGTCACGGCAAAGACGTGGGAACGCTCGGCTGCGGTGAGCTCGGCGGGCAGTGCCTCCGCCGCGTCGACGCCCTCCTCGTAGGAGGCGGCCAGCAGGCAGACCGGCCAGTCCGAGCCGAACATCACCCGCTCCGGGCCGAAGGCGTCGAGCAACACGTCGGCGTAGGGACGCAAGGCGGCCACGCTCCACTGGTGCCATTCGGCCTCGGTGACCATGCCGGACAGCTTGCAGAAAACATTGGTCAGCGCCGTCAGTTCACGGATCAACGAGGCCCAGGGCTGCAGTTCGCCCCTGGGTATGGGCGGCTTGGACAGATGATCGAGGACGAACGTGAGCTCCGGCAGTTCCCTGACGGCGGTGACGGCGGCGAGCAGTTGGTGCGCAACGACGAGCACGTCATAGGTGAGGCCAGCCTGCGCGACCGTGCGCAGCCCCCGGCGCACGTCCGGCCGGTTCAGCCAGCCCCAGTCCGGCTCACCCTGCACCAGGTGTCTCAGGCACACCAGATGGTCACCGCCGGGCGCCGCCCGCAGGGCGTGCAGAGTGCCGGCGAGGTCGTTCGAGGTGAGGTCGGCCCAGCTCACGACTCCCGCGACCACATCGCCCGCTGCGGCCAGCATCAGGAACTCGGCGGTCTCGTGGATGTCGGGCAGGACCTGGACCAGGACCGTACGGTCGATGCCCGCGGCCAGGGCTACCGGCGCCAGGTCCGCCAAGGTGAAGTCCCGCCGTAGCGGGGCCATGCCGGGAGCGTCGAGCCACTCGTGTACACGGTGCCGCGGGCCCGGGCCCGTGGCGGACGGTGGGGCCGATGCCGGCCGCCGGACATGGTGGTGTGCGTCGAGCCTGCTCATCGTCCGTCCTGTTCGAGGGCATCGAGCGCCGCCCACAGCTCTTCGGGGATCGTCGCGGTGGCATGCGCGACGTTCACGGTGATCTCCTGCGCGCTGCGCGCCCCGACGACGACACCGGTGACAGCGGGGTGCCGCAGGGGGAACTGCAGGGCCGCGGCGGCCAGTGCCACGCCGTGGGCCGCGCAGCGCTCGCTCAGAGCGAGGGCGTGGCACCGCACCGCTTCTGGGGCCGGCGCGTAGTCGTACGTGGCATCGGCTCCCAGATTCGCCAGGATGCCACTGTTGAAGACACCGCCGACCAGGACCGCCACCTCGCGTTCGGCGCACGCGGGCAGCAACTCGTCGGCCGCGCTGCGATCCAGCAGGGAGTAACGGCCGGCCACGAGCACGCAGTCGAGGTCCGTGTCGGTCACGAAGCGGGTGAGCATCGCCGTCTGGTTCATCCCCACGCCGATCGCCCGGACCGCTCCTTCGGCGCGCAGCCGGGCCAGCGCCGGGTAAGCGCCGGTGACGGCCTCCTTCCAGTTGTCGTCCGGGTCGTGGATGAGCACGATGTCGAAGGCGTCGAGGCCGGAGCGCTCCAGGCTCTCGGCGAGGGAGCGGTAGACGCCTTCGGTGCTGTAGTCGCGGATCCTGACAAGGCCGGGTTCGCCGTGGAAGTCCTCTTCTCCCAAAATGGCGTCGCCCGGCACGAGCAGTCGGCCGACCTTGGTGGACACCGTGCATTCCGAGCGCGGGTGCCCGGTGCCGGTGAGGAATGCTCCGAGCCGCCGCTCGGCGAGCCCGGCACCGTAGTGCGGGGCGGTGTCGAAGTACCGGATCCCGGCCGCCCAAGCGGCCTCCAACGTGGCGGCGGCCTCTCGGTCGCCGACGGCCGAGAACAGACCGCCCAGCGGAGCGGTGCCCAGCCCGAGGCGGCTGACCGTCACTCCGGAGCGTCCTAGGGGGACCCGTTCGGCGTACCAGGGGCGAACCGCGGAGGCCATCAGGCCTGCCCGACGGTGTGCCGCTGACGGCCGAGCCGGTCGATCTCCACCTCGACCACGTCGCCGGCCCGGAGGTAGGGGAAGTCGTTGGCGCCGAAGGCGACTCCTGCCGGGGTTCCTGTGTTGATCACGTCGCCGGGGTCCAGCACCATGAACTGGCTCAGGTACCAGGCAAGGTGATGTACACCGAAGATCATGTTCTTGGTGTGGCCGTCCTGGCGTGGCTCGCCGTTGACCCGCAGCCGCAGCGCCAGGTCCTGGGGGTCCCCGGTCTCGTCCGGCGTCACCAGCCAGGGCCCGAGCGGGTTGAACGTCTCACAGGACTTGCCCTTGTCCCACTGCCCGCCGCGCTCGTGCTGGAAGGAGCGTTCGCTCACGTCGTCGGCGATGGCGTAGCCCGCGATGACCTCGTCGGCGGCGTCCGGCGAGTCCAGGTAACGGGCGGTCCGGCCGATGATCACCGCGAGTTCGATCTCGTAGTCCGTCTTGATGCTGGTGCGCGGTATGAGAACGGTGTCGTCGGGTCCGACTACCGTGTTGGCGGCCTTCATGAAGACCACCGGCTCGGCCGGGGGCGGGGTCGCGGTCTCCTCGGCGTGATCGACATAGTTCAGCCCGACGCACACGACCTTGCCCGGGCGCGCCAGCGGAGCGCCGGTCCGTTGTCCGGTCAGATCGGTGCGCGGGAGAGCTCCCTCGGCCAGCGCGGTGCGGGCGCGCTCCACGCCGCCACCGGCCAGGAAGGCGCCGTCGATGTCGGCGCTCAGGGGGGTCAGGTCGTAGGCGACGCCGTCGGTATCGAGGACGGCGGGACGCTCGGAGCCCGCAGGGCCCACGCGCAGGAATCTCATCGGGGTGCTCCTCTCTGAGGGAACGTGCCTGCCCGTGTCTGGCCCGTGGGCCCGGACACGGGGGGTGATGACCGATTGATGGACCATGGTGCGAAAGGAACTGCTAGACGTTCACCACGTCGCTCGGGACGCCGCCGTTCGGCTCCAGGTGCTCGCGCAGCCACTGCTCGGTGGTGCTGACGTGCAGGAGCGCAGCAGCCTGGGCGAGGGGGGCGTCGCCGGCAGCCAGCGCCTGGTGGATCGCCTCGTGTTCGGCAACTGTGCGGGCGGCGGCGTTGTCGTCGACCAGACCGCGCCATACGCGTGCGCGCAGCGTCCGGCTGGAGATCCCCTCCAGCAGGGTGGCCAGGGTGGCGTTGCGGGTGGCCGCGACGACCGCCCGGTGGAACGCGGCGTCGTGCTCGTTGAGCCGCTCCACGTCGTCCCGGGCCGCCCGCATCGCGTCCAGGTGCCGCTCCACCTCGGCCAGTTCCTCGGCCGAGATCCGGGTGGCGGCCAGCCCTGTGGCGACCGGTTCGAAGAGGCGGCGTACCTCGGTCAGCTCCAGCAGGGTGTCGCCGCGCAGCAGTTCCACCGCTGACCCGATGCTGCTCAGCAACAGCTCCGGTTCGAGGCTGGTCACATACGTGCCGTCGCCCCGGCGGATCTCCAGCACCCGTGCGACTACCAGTGCCTTCACCGCTTCCCGCATCAGATTGCGGGACAGGCCCAGCTCCGCGGCCAGTTGCTGCTCGGGCGGCAGTTTGGCGCCTGGCGGTAGCTCGCCGGACTGGATGAGATCCCTGATGCGGTCGATGGCCTTGTCGGTCAATGACATGCGGCTGCTCCCTGCTCGTCGCCCAGGCGGTGGCAGCGTAGCAATACATCCCATCACTACGGAAGAGATGGGATGACACAACCCTCACCCCGTACATGACGTCGATGTAAAAGCACAGGTGGGACGCGTCAATCCATGCCTTTTTCTCCCGAGGTATGGACACTCGGACCGGCCGACTCTATAAATCCATCCCATGTCCAGCATCTGCTCCAGCAGAGAGGACATCTTTTTGACACACGACGATGGGTGGTCACCATGGCGCCGAAACAGCACCGGACCCTCCAAGCCGAAGGTGCCGGGCCCGATGAGTGAGCTGATCAGCGCGGTCGAGGCCGTCGACGTACGGTTCCCGACTTCGCGGGACCTCGACGGTTCCGACGCCATGAACCCCGAGCCCGACTACTCGGCCGCGTATGTGACGATCCGTACGAGCGTCGGGGACGAGGGATACGGACTCGCCTTCACCGTGGGACGCGGCAACGAGGTCGAGGTCGCCGCCGTACGAGCCCTGGCCCCGCTGATCGTGGGGCTGCCGGTGGAGGAGGTACTGGCCGATCTCGGCGGCTTCTCCCGGCGGCTGACCGGCGACAGCCAACTCCGCTGGCTGGGCCCGGAGAAGGGCGCCATCCACATGGCCGCAGCAGCGATCGTCAACGCCGTCTGGGACCTGTACGGGCGTCGTAGCGGAAAGCCGGTCTGGCGGCTTCTGGCCGAGCTCTCCCCGGAGCAGCTGGTCGACCTGGTCGACTTCCGCTACCTCCAGGACGCCCTCACCCGAGACGAAGCCCTTGACATCCTGCGCCGGGCCGAGCCCGGCCGCGCCCAACGCACAGCGGACCTGCTGAAGCACGGATACCCCGCATACACCACCACCCCCGGCTGGCTCGGCTACGACGACGAGAAGCTGGTACGGCTGTCCAAGGAGGCAGTCGCCGATGGCTTCGGGCAGATCAAGCTGAAGGTCGGCGCCGACCGCGAGGCCGACGAGCGCCGCATGCGGCTGGCCCGCGAGGCGGTCGGCCCGGACATCAGGATCGCCGTCGACGCCAACCAGGCGTGGGGAGTTCAGCAGGCGATCGACTGGATGGCGTCGCTCGCGCCCTACGATCCGTACTGGATCGAGGAACCCACCTCGCCGGACGACATCCTCGGCCACGCCGCCATCCGCCGGGCGGTGGCGCCGATCAAGGTGGCCACGGGTGAACACACGCACAACCAGGTGATGTTCAAACAGCTCCTTCAGGCGGGCGCGCTCGACGTCCTGCAGCTCGACGCCAGCCGCACCGCCGGTGTCACCGAGAACGTCGCCATCCTGCTGCTGGCCGCCAAGTTCGGCGTCCCGGTCTGCCCGCACGCCGGCGGGGTCGGACTGTGCGAGATGGTGCAGCACCTGGCGATGTTCGACTACGTGGCCGTCAGCGGCACCACCGAGAACCGTGTCATCGAGTACGTAGACCACCTGCACGAGCACTTCACCGCCCCGGTCAGCATCCGCGACGGCCATTACCTCGCCCCGTCCGCCCCCGGCATCAGCGCACAACTGCACCCGCGGTCACTAGCGGACCACCGCTACCCCGACGGCCCTGTGTGGAGCGGGGAGGCCGGCGGATGAGCGCCCTCGAGTTCGCGGGACTGACAGCCCTCGTGACCGGCGGCGCCTCCGGCATCGGGCTGGCCACGGCGCGCCTACTGGCTGTCCGTGGTGCCCGCGTCGCCTGCCTCGACCTCAAACCGGAGGACGTTCCCGAACCCCTCATCGGTATCCGCGCGGACGTCGCCGACGATGCAAGCGTTCGAGCAGCCGTCGAGGAGGCCGCGCGCGTGCTCGGAGGCATCGACATCCTGATCAACAACGCCGGGATCGGCGCCCAGGGCACCATCGAGGACAACACGGACGACGAGTGGCACCGGGTCTTCGACGTCAACGTCCTCGGTATGGTCCGGGTGACCCGGGCCGCTCTCCCCCATCTGCGCCGTTCCGACAGCGCGGCCGTCGTCAACACCTGCTCCATCGCCGCCACCGCGGGACTGCCCGACCGGGTGCTTTACTCAGCGACGAAGGGCGCCGTGCTCGCCCTCACCCGGGCAGCCGCCGCCGACCTCGTGCACTCCGGCATCCGCGTCAACTGCGTCAGCCCGGGCACGGCTGACACCCCGTGGATCGGCCGCCTCCTGGACCGGGCCGCCGACCCAGCGGCCGAACGCGCCGCCCTCAACGCCCGCCAGCCCATGGGCCGTCTCGTCTCCGCCGAGGAAGTCGCCACAGCAATCGCCTACCTGGCGAGCCCGCTGTCCGGCTCGACCACCGGCACCGACCTCCCCGTCGACGGCGGCATGCAAGGCCTGCGGATTCGCCCGCGCGCCTGACCCCGCTCCCCTTTCTCTCGGCTCTCACTCACAGCATCCGCACCCCACGCAGCCGGCTCCGCACACAGCCCGTCCACGTGACCCAGCAGCAAGGAGAACGAGCGATGAAGCTCAGAACCACCCGATACGCCTGTTTCGGCGCCCTCGCCACCCTGACCGTGACCGCGCTCACCGCCTGCGGCGGTTCCGGATCCGCGTCGGCCTCGGGCCAGGGCGGTGGTTCGGGGGTGATCGGGGTCGACTACCCGCGCTCGGACACCGACTTCTGGAACTCCTACATCAAGTACACCCCGCAGTTCGCGAAGGAACTCAAGCTTGACCTGAAGACCACCAACTCGCAGAACGACGTCGCCAAGCTCACCGCCAACGTCCAGACGTTCATCAGCCAGGGCGTCAAAGGCGTCGCGATGGCACCGCAGGACACCGCCGCCATCGCGCCCACCCTCGCGCAGCTGGAGGCGAAGAAGATTCCGGTCGTCTCGGTGGACACCCGTCCCGACACCGGAAATGTGTACATGGTCGTGCGCGCGGACAATCGCGCATACGGCGAGAAGGCCTGCCAGTACCTCGGGACCAAGCTGGGAGGCAAGGGGAAGGTCGTCATGCTCCAGGGCGATCTCGCCTCCGTCAACGGCCGCGACCGTACCGAGGCGTTCAACGCGTGCATGAAGAAGAACTACCCGTCCATCAAGGTCTTCGGTGAAGCCACCAACTGGGACGGAGCGGTCGCGGCGCAGAAGCTCCAGACCGACCTGACCGCGCATCCCGACATCAAGGGCGTTTACATGCAGTCCAGTTTCGCGCTCTCTGGCACGCTCCAGGTGCTCAAGCAGAAAAACCTGCTGGTCGGTCCTGAAGACAAGAAGCATGTGTTCGTCGTCTCCAACGACGGCATTCCCGAGGAGCTCAAGGACATCGCGGCGGGCCGGATCGACGCCACCGTCTCCCAGCCGGCCGACCTCTACGCGAAGTACGCCCTCTACTACCTGAAGGCGGCGCTCGACGGCAAGACGTTCAAGCCGGGCAAGACCGACCACGACAGCACGATCATCAAGGTGCGCGAGGGCCTTCTGGAAGACCAGCTCTCCGCACCCCTGGTGACGGCGGACGGCGGCACCTACGGCGGGGTCCCCAGCCTCAAGAGCGACGACAAGTCCCTCTGGGGCAACAACCTCGGCTGACCGGAAGGCGGTACGCAGACATGGTTACGGCTCCGCCCGTCGCCCAGGCGGCAGGGATCACCAAGCGGTTCGGGTCCACGGTGGCGCTGCGCGACGCCGGAATCACGATCACGCCAGGGCAGACGCACGCGCTCGTCGGGCGCAACGGTGCGGGCAAGTCCACACTGGTCTCCATCCTCACCGGGCTTCACGCACCGGACGAAGGCACGGTGACGTTCGGCGGCGAGCCGGCCCCCCGACCCGCGGACCGTGACGCGTGGCGGCAACGTGTGGCCTGCGTCTACCAGAAGTCCACCATCATCCCCGGGCTGACGGTCGCCGAGAACCTCTTCCTCAACCGGCATGACCGTGGCCGCGGCGGCCTCATCAGCTGGCAAACGGTACGCGGAAAGGCACGCGAGCTGCTGCGGACCTGGTCGGTCGACGTGGACGTGCGCACCCCCGCGGGAGAACTCGGCATCGAGCAGCGGCAGTTCGTCGAGATCGCCCGGGCATTGTCGTTCGGGGCGCGCTTCATCATCCTCGACGAACCCACCGCGCAGCTGGACGGTGCCGCGATCAACCGGCTGTTCACCCGGATCCGGGACCTTCAACGACAGGGCGTCACCTTCCTGTTCATCAGCCACCACCTCCAGGAGATCTACGAGATCTGCGACACGGTCACGGTGTTCCGCGACGCCCGGCACATCCTGACCGCCCCCGTGGCCGCACTGCCCCGCGCAGAACTGGTCGCCGCCATGACCGGCGAGGGCGCGACCGAGACCGCCAGGGCACGCCCTCGCCCCGCGGACACCTCGTCCCCGGATGTACTCACCGTGGAAGGTGCTGCTGTGCAGGGCGCGTACGAGGACGTGTCCGTCCGCATCCGCGCCGGGGAGATCGTCGGTCTCGCCGGCGCGGCGAGCAGCGGCCGTACGGAGGTGGCCGAGACGGTCGTGGGACTACGGGCCGCCGACAGGGGCACAGTGACGATCGGTGGGGTTCGTCCACGGTCCGGCAGCGTGCCCGCGGCGCTGAAGGCCGGGGTCGGCTTCGTCCCGCAAGACCGCCACCACCAGGGATTCGTGCCGGAGATGTCCATCGCGGACAACGGGACCCTGACCATTCCCGAACGGCTCGGTCCGCCCGGTTTCATCGAGGGACGCCGCCGGGACGCCTTCGCCCGCTCCATGATCGAGAATCTGGCGATCAAGACGCCTGGGCCGGAGTTGCCCGTCTCCGGGCTCTCCGGAGGCAACCAGCAGAAGGTCGTCATGGCACGGGCCCTGGCCAACGACCCCAAGGTGCTGGTGCTGATCAATCCGACCGCCGGCGTCGACGTGCGGTCGAAGGAGTTCCTCCTCGGCAAGGTCGAGGAGATCGCCGAGTCCGGCACCGGGGTGCTCATCGCTTCCGACGAACTCGACGACCTGCGCATGTGCGACCGGGTCCTGGTGATGTTCCAGGGCCGTGTAGTGACCGAGAAGGCCGGCGGCTGGCATGACCACGAGCTCGTGGCCGCAATGGAAGGAGTGGACCTCGATGTCTGACAGTGCGACCGCAGCCGCCGCGAAGAGCCCGAACGGCGGGCAGCCGGACACCGCGAGCGAGCAACCGGCCGCCGCGAGGACGGGGGAACGCAAAATCGCCTTCGCGCGGCTGCGCGACTTGGCACTCATTCCCGCGATCATCGTCATGGCTATCGTCGGCCAGATCGTCAATCCGGTGTTTCTGCAGGCCGACAACCTGATCAACGTACTGCAGACCATGTCCGAGATCGCACTGCTGGTCCTCGCGCAGACCTTGGTGCTGATCGTCAAGAAGATGGACCTCTCCCTGGAGTCCACCGTCGGGCTCGCCCCCGGGGTCGCGGCCTGGCTCACCATCCCGGCGGGCGCGGCGCACGGGATCGGACTCCTGCCCGGCGGCTGGTCCATCCCCATCACCCTGACGGTCGGCCTTCTGATCGGTGTGGTGAACGCCCTGTTCATCATCCGGTTCGGGCTCAACGGCTTCATCGTGACGCTCGGCATGCTGATCGTGCTGCGCGGCATCCTGACGGGCATCTCCGGCGGCCAGACCTTCTTCCAGTTGCCCCCATCGATGCTCTACCTCGGCACAGCCCAGTGGCTGGGCATGCCCGCCTCGGTGTGGACCTGCCTGATCCTGTTCGCCATCGGGATCGTGGTGCTCGGCTTCACCAGCTTCGGTCGCTCCCTCTACGCGATCGGCGGCAACGTCGACGCGGCGAAAGCGGCCGGCATCCGCACCGACCGGATGCTGTGGATCGTCATCGTGACCGCGAGCGTCCTCGCCGCGCTGAGCGGCCTGCTGCTCTCGGGACGCCTGGCCTCGGTGGCCTCCGCCCAGGGCAACGGCTACATCTTCACCGTGTTCGCCGCCGCGGTCATCGGCGGTATCAGTCTCAACGGCGGCAAGGGCACCGTGTTCGGCGCGTTCACCGGCATCCTGCTGCTCTTCCTGATCCAGAACGTCCTCACTCTCGGAGGTGTCCCCGCGCAGTGGATCGGCGCCCTGAACGGCGCGATCATCCTGATCGCCCTGGCGCTGTCCCGCATCACCGGAGGCAAGGCACAGGAGTAGGCAACGCCGCCTTCGCCAGGCATTCGCTCCTCCTTCGCCGCCGCCCGCGTCCGGCTGACCACACCGCGTCAGACGGCGGCGACCACGGCCGGGACGCCGACCTGCGTACCGGCGAGGCGAACTCCCGCCGGAAGGACCCGTACAGCAGCGAGCCCGCGTCAAGCCGCGCTCGCTGCCCCCAAGTTGCACACACCCGAATGACCGGCCCCACCCGCGATCGAAAGGCAGGCATTCCCATGGAACGAAGAGAATTTCTCGTCACCTCCGCAGCCACCTCCGCCGCGCTCGCCGTCGGCCTCCCACCCGCTGCGGCGTCCACGGCGTCGCAGACCGCATCAGAAGCGGAGGATGCCGCCACGCCGGAGGCCTCGCGCCTCGCCCTGTGGTACGACGAGCCCGCAAGCCAGTGGCTGGAGGCGTTGCCGCTCGGCAACGGCCGCCTCGGCACCATGGTGTTCGGTGAAATCGACACCGAACTGCTCCAGCTCAACGAGGACACCCTGTGGGCGGGAGGCCCCTACGAACCCGCCAACCCCAAGGGCCTGGCGAACCTCCCGGAGATCCAGCGCCGGGTCTTCGCCGGCGAGTGGAACTCCGCTCAGGATCTGATCAACTCCACCTTCATGGGCAACCCGGTCGGGGAGTTGATGTACCAGACGGTCGGCAACCTGCGCCTGACCTTTCCGGGCACTGGTGAAGTGAGCTCCTACCGTCGTGAGTTGGACCTGGACACAGCTGTGGCGACCACGACGTACGCCCGCAATGGGGTGGCGTACCGTCGCGAGGTATTCGCCAGCCATGCCGACCAGGTGATCGTGGTGCGGCTGACCGCCGGCACCCCCGGTGTCCTGTCGCTCACCGCCGCCTTCGACAGCCCTCAGCAGGCCCAGACGTCGTCCCCGGACCGGATCACCGCCGCCCTGGAAGGGACCGGGCAGACACGTGAGGGGGTCACCGGCCGCATCCGCTTCCGCGCCCTGGTCCGAGCCCGCGCCGAAGGGGGCACCGTACGCAGCGAGAACGGCACGCTCACCGTGGACGGGGCCGACGCGGTGACCCTGCTGGTGTCCGTCGGCACCAGCTACAACGACTACCGGGACACCTCCGGCGACCACCGCGCCCGCGCCGAGCGCCCTCTGAACGCCGCCGCCGACACCCCGTACGGACAGTTGCGCTCCCGGCACGTGCGCGACCACCGCGCCCTCTTCCGCCGGGTCACGCTCGACCTCGGCGTCACGGAGGCGGCCGACGCACCGACCGATGAACGGGTGGCCGCGTTCGCCCAGGGGGATGACCCTCAACTGGTCGCCCTGCATTACCAGTTCGGCCGCTACCTGCTCATCGCCTCCTCCCGTCCCGGCACCCAGCCCGCCAACCTGCAGGGCAT
Source organism: Streptomyces sp. HUAS TT11 (assembly GCF_051553595.1). Taxonomy (NCBI): domain Bacteria; kingdom Bacillati; phylum Actinomycetota; class Actinomycetes; order Kitasatosporales; family Streptomycetaceae; genus Streptomyces; species Streptomyces sp. HUAS TT11. Next base: position 8,049,493 of record NZ_CP196184.1, on the reverse strand, counting down.
CTGGAACGACCAGCTCTCCCCGCCCTGGGATTCCAAGTACACGATCAACATCAACACGGAGATGAACTACTGGCCCGCGCCCACCACCAACCTTCTTGAATGCTGGGAGCCGATCTTCGCCCTTCTCGACGACCTCGCCCAGGCCGGACAGAAGACCGCCAGGGTGCAGTACGGCGCGAACGGCTGGGTCGCCCATCACAACACCGACGCCTGGCGCGGCACCGCGCCCGTGGACGGTGCCTTCTGGGGCATGTGGCCCACCGGCGGCGCCTGGCTGGCCACCTCCGTATGGGAGCACTACCGCTTCACCGGCGACAGCGAAGCCCTGCGCCGCCGGCTGCCCGTCGTCGAGGGGGCGGTCCGCTTCTTCCTCGACGCGCTCGTCCCCGACCCCACCACCGGCTACCTGGTGACCTGTCCGTCCGTCTCGCCCGAGAACGCGCACCACGCCGGCGTGTCCGCGTGTGCGGGCCCGACGATGGACAACCAGATCCTGCGCGACCTCTTCGACGGCTACCTCGCCGCCTGCACGGCGCTCGGCACCACGAGCCCGTACGCCGACCGGGTGAGCGAGGCACGAGCCAAACTGCCGCCCATGAAGATCGGTGCGCTGGGACAGCTGCAGGAGTGGCAGCAGGACTGGGACGCGGGCGCGCCCGAGCAGCAGCACCGCCATGTCTCCCACCTGTACGGCCTGCACCCCAGCAACCAGATCACCAAGCGCACCACCCCGGAACTGTTCAAGGCAGCTCTGAAGACGCTCGAGATGCGTGGGGATGACGGCACCGGCTGGTCCCTCGCCTGGAAGATCAATTTCTGGGCGCGCTTGGAAGACGGCGCTCGCTCCTACAAGCTCCTCACCGACCTGCTCACCCCCGACCACACCGCCCCGAACCTGTTCGACCTGCACCCGCCATTCCAGATCGACGGCAACTTCGGGGCAACCGCGGGCGTGACCGAATGGCTGCTTCAGTCCCACACCGGTGAGGTCCACCTGCTGCCAGCCCTGCCTACGCAGCTCCCCGAAGGCCGGGTCACCGGCCTCCTCGCCCGCGGCGGCCTCACCGTCGACCTCTCCTGGAGCGACGGCGCCCTGGCCCACGCGCACCTGGCAGCGCGTCAGAGCGGCACCGTCCGACTGCGCACCACCGCCCCGGTCACTGTGCACTCCACGGGCGGCGCTCACACAGAGGTGAAACGCCCCGAAAGCACTGTCGCCGTGTTCGAGGCCAAGGCAGGCGAGGAGTATGTGATCACGCCGCTCTGACACCTTGGGGGCGCCGTCTGCATCGAGCCTGTCGATGGAGTCGGGCGCGGCGGCGCCCTCACGGAGGCGGCTAACGCACGAAGAGCGCTGGACTTGAGGACAGCACCGACGCCCCCGTCCCGGCAGCTCCCTACGGGCCCTGGCTTGGACGGCGCCGTAAGACTGCCAGCTGCAGGCGCTCAACCGCGAACGCCGAGAGAACAGGTCCCGTCTTCGCAGAGTTCGAACGCCGCAACGTCACGGATTTTGCCGAGTTCAACAACACGCCGCGGTTGGTCCGGGCCGGATAGAGAGCGACCATCGCCTCCGACAAGTCCTGATGTCCGGCGGCCTCCTCGGCGGCGAGGGCGAACTGCTGGATGTAGGGGCGGGCGCGCGATGTCTCTGAGCTGTCCGGGTCGCCGTCGCGCTTGTGCCCAGAGACGACGGCGGTGGGCGAGAGCCGCTCAAAAGCGTCGAGGGCGTCGACCCACCGCACACGGCCGCAGTCCTTGGATTCGGGAAGGTACATGTGCACGTCACCGTAAAGGGCCTCGCCACCGCCGGAGGTTCGGCCGTCAGCTCGTACTTAGGCCAGAGCGGCCGTGGATTCGGGATCGCGGCGGCGGGCGCCGACGTGTGGGGTGTCGGGCGGTCAGCACAACGAACAGTTCGGCTCGATCTACCGGGCCGGCTCGTTCAACGCCGACTCGAGCGTGACCACCCGGGTCGTGTCGGTCAACGACGCCAACGCCTGAGCCAAGTCCGGAGTCATGGTCCGCAACGACATGACCAAGGCAGGAAGTTCGCGGTCACCGCCCGCAACGGCGTCGTGTTCGAGTGGGACGCCAAGCGCGACGGATACCTGGACACCCACGCCCGGGCCAGCGTCGACATCTACCGTCCCATCTGGGTGAAGCTCACTCGATCGGGCACCTCGTTCACCGCCTCGTATGTCCCGATCGGTCAGCCCGTGACGTTGGCCTCGGCCGCAGCGAAGCAGGACGCGGGCATCTTCTCCACCTCCCACGACGCCGCCCAGTCAGCGATCAACCAGTTCGACTCCGGTGCCGTCACGGCCGTAGGTGCCGCTCACGGTGGGTCGAAAATAGGCGCGGCGAGGCGACCTGGAGCGCGCCGGCTCATACGCGCATCGATCGGAACTGTAGGGAGATCTCGGCAAGGCGGAAGGAGGCTCCTATGCCGCCTCGGCCGGCGTCAACGTCTGGAGTGCGGGTTCGGACGGCCGCCTGACTTCGGTGAAGGGGTGTTCAGGCGAGGTGCTCGGCGATCAGCGCGGCGAACTCGTCCTCGGTGACCACCCTGGTGCCGAGCTGCTCGGCCTTGGCCAGCTTGGACCCGGCTCCCTCTCCTGCGACGAGGATGGTCGTCTTCTTCGACACGCTGCTGGAAGCCGTCCCGCCCGCGCGCTCGATGAGCTCATTCATCTCGTTGCGGTTGCGGCCGGCCAGCGGCCCGTGCATGCCTCCCGTGACGACGACCGCCTCGCCGGTCAGCGGCCGACTTCCCGTCTCCGTATCGCCGACGCTGGGCTCCACCATGTTCACCCCCGCCTTGGCCAGCTTGTCGATGACCGGGCCCAGCGCCGCGATGTGAGCCGCGATCTTCGGGGCGTTCGCGCCAGGAAGCTTGTTGACCTCCGCCAGCTCATCCGGTGTGGCAGCCCGGATCGCGCCCATCGTGCCGAAGTGACGGGCGATCTCCCGCGAGAGCGTCCTACCGGTCCGCACGACGCCCAACGCGCAGAACACCCGGTTCAGCGGCTGCTCCTTGGCCTTGGCGAGCTGGACCAGCAGCGCGTCGGCGCGCTTGTCGCTTCCGGTCGCCTCGGCAAGCTGCTCCTGGCTCAAGAAGAAGAGATCGGCGACGTCGTCGACCAGACCGGCGTCGACAAGAGTCTCCAGATAGGTGACGCCGAGGCCGTCGATGTCGAGTTGGTCGCGACCGACGGCGTACTTCAGGGACGGCAACTTCCCGCATCCACCGCTCGCCCCGCCCGCGCACTCCCACCGCTCACCGGACTTGTCGATGTCCCCGCCGCATCCCGGGCACGCCTCGGGCAGGACGATGTCGGTCTCCTCGCCCGTACGCAGCGCCACCACGGGCGCCTCGACGCGCGGGATGATGTCTCCCGCCTTGTAGAGCACGACCGTGTCGCCCATCTTCAGGCCGCTGTTGCGGATGAAGGCGGGGTTGTGCAGCGTCGCGTAGGTGACGGTACTGCCGTCGACCTCCACCGGCTCCAGCACGGCGCGCGGGGCTATATGACCGGTGCGGCCGACGTTCCACTCGACCGTGAGGAGCTTGGTCTGCGCCTCCACGGGCGGCAGTTTGTAGGCGATGGCCCAGTGCGGGTGGCGTGTGCCGAAACCGGCCGTCCGCTGCTCGGCGTAGTCGTTGGCCTTGATGACCACCCCGTCGATCCCGAACGGCAACTCGGCGCGCAGCTGCTGGATCTCCTCGACGCGGGCCTGCACCTGGGCCAGGGTGGCATACACGCGCAGCCCGACATCGGTGGCGGAGGTGGTCTGCACGCCCAGCGCGGCGACCTGGCCCATGACGGCCTCGTGGCCGGTGCCGGTCGGAAAGTCGACGCCGTCCAGCGCCACCGCTCCGTAGGCGAAGAAGGTGGTTTCGATGGTGTACGGCCGGTCCTTGGCCCGCAAGGTTCCGGCCGTGCCGTTGCGCGGGTTGGAGAAGACCTTCGCGTTGTGCGCGGAGCGGATCTCGTTCGCCCTCTCGAACTGGTCCCGGGTCAGCAGTACCTCACCCCGGATCTCCACGGTGGCGCCGCCGGGGACCTGCGTGGGCAGGCCGACGATGGAGCCGATGGCGTGGCTGAGGTCCTCACCATGGGTGCCGTTTCCACGTCCGACGAGCTGCACCAGGCGCCCGTCACGGTAGCGGGCCGCCATCGCGGCTCCGTCGAGCTTCGGCTCGACCGCGTACCCGCCCTGCACCGGGTGGTCGATCCGTCTGGCCAGGGACGCGTCCCACTTCGTCAGGCCCTCGGCGTCGAAGACGTTGTCGAGGGAGAGCATGGCCACGGTGTGCGCCACATCGCCGACCGGGGCCACGCCACCGCCGACCTTCCCGATGGGAGAGTCGGCCCGGACGTGGTCGGGGTACGCCTCCTCGTAGGCGGCGATCCCGCGGGCAAGGGCGTCGTAGGAGGCGTCGTCGAGAGTGGTGTTCCCGTCCTGGTAGTACGCCGCGCTTGCGGCAAGGGCCCGCTCGACCGCGTGGTCGTAGGCGGCACGGTCGGTCAGCGAAAGGGCAGGTGCGGCTGTCGTCATGCGCTGATCCTTGCGTGGGGGTCTGACAGTGAGGATTCCGCACGCCTCCACAAGGCGCTGCGCCGGCAGTCGGCCACGCGGCACCCCTGGGCATCGCCCGACATCTGTCATGGCCGGCGCCGGGCACAGTCCACCGGGCGACTCAATCGTTGCAGGTCAGAGGCCACACGCCTCGCGGGTGCGGGGCAGATGATCATGGCGCCCCTTTTTCTGTATTGACCAATCCAGAAAGAGTGCTAGGCTTCCCGGCATGGCACGGATCAGGGAGTTTGACGTCGACCAGGCGGTCGACCGCGCGATGGACCTGTTCTGGCGTCGCGGCTACGCCGAGACGTCCCTGCAGGATCTGCTCAAAGAACTGTCCATCGGGAGCGGCAGCTTTTACGCAGCCTTCGGCTCGAAGGAACAGCTCTACCTTCGCACCCTCGATCGCTACTCCGCTCTCCAGGCGGACGACCTGGTGAAGATCCTCGAGCAGGCGAGCGAGATCCGGCCCGCGGTACGACAGATCCTCGGCGCCATGATCGAGGCCGATCTGGCCGACCCCACGCGCGGATGCCTCGTGGTCAACACCGCCACCGAGTGCGGCGACCAACCCCCTGCCGCCGAACGCGTTGCCGCAGCGATGCGACACGTCGAGTCGTCACTTGCAGGAGCCCTGGAGCGGGCGAAGTCGCGGGGCGAGTTGTCGGCGGACAAGAACCCGGTCGAGCTGGCCCGCTTCCTCACCACATTCGTCCAGGGCCTCCGAGTCGTCGGCCAGGCGCGCCTTGGCCGTACCTTCACCGAGGACGCCCTCACCGTGGCGATGCGCGCCCTGGACTGACCAAAGGCGCGCCCCGACTCACACCCCCCGTGAGTCGGGCTGCTGCTTGCCAAAATTATGTATCAATCAATCCACAAAGGAATGCTCATCATGGAACTGCATCTCAAGGACAAGGTCGCCGTTGTCACCGGAGCCAGCAAGGGCATCGGCCTGGCCGTGGTCGAGGCGATGGCCCGCGAAGGCGTCCACGTCGTCGCCGGCAGCCGCCACTCCACACCCGAACTCGGTGCACTGGCCAAGACCTACGACGTCACGGTCGTGCCCGTCGACCTGGCAACCCCGGAGGGAGCCGAGACCCTGGTCCGTCAGGCGGCAGAGCGTCACAGCCGGATCGACATCCTCGTCAACAACGTCGGCGCTGCCGAACCCCGCAACGGATTCCTCGAGGTCAGCGACGCCGACTGGCAGCGGATCTTCGACGTGACCTTCTTCAGCGCCGTGCGTGCCAGTCGCGCCGCACTCCCCCACCTGGCCGAGGCCGAAGGCGCGGCAATCGTCAACATCAGCTCCATCAACGCCCGGGCACCTTTCCCCATGGTCGTGGACTACTCGGCAGCCAAAGCCGCGCTGACCAACCTGAGCAAGTCGCTGTCCGAGGAGTTCGCGCCGAAGGGCATCCGCGTCAACGCGATCTCTCCCGGCCCCGTGCGCACACCGTTCTGGACAGCTCCGGGCGCTTTTGCGGACACCACAGCAGCAGCCGCCGGCACCACGGCGCAAGAGGCGCTGGACGTTGTGGTGCCCCAGAGCATGGGCATCACCTCGGGCCGGATCACCGAGCCGCAGGAGGTCGCCGACCTCACCCTCTTCCTGGCCTCACCGGTGGCAGGAAACATCAACGGAGCCGAGGTGGTCATCGACGGCGGCCAGATCAAGACCCTCTGAACACTCCTGCGGTCAGGACCCTCCCCTGACCCGCTCCGTTCTCGGCGAAATCGGCCCGCTGAGCCCGTCCTTCCCGACTCAGCATTGCGGGGCGGTATTCGTCCCCCGACCCAGCACCAAGTGCGGCGCATGCGACAGGCACCGCGCATCCGGCCACCGTGGAAGGCCGTCCCTGCCGGATCGCCGAGCTGCCGCACAACCCCGGGCAAGACGCGCGGAATTCATCCGCGCCCACCCCCAGCCGACCCAGTCGATGAAATCGTCGGCAACTCCCGAGGCACGGCTCGCCCCACTCCGGTCTATCCATGGCGCACACGCGACACATACAGCAATGCAAGGCCGCAACCACTGATGAACCCGACAACTGCCATTCAGCAACTGGAGACAAGCACGTCAACGAATCGATCACCCCCGAACCGATCCTTCAGCTGGGTCTGGGATTCATGGCTTCAAAGACACTACTGAGCGCGGTGGAGTTGAACATCTTCACCGTCCTCGCTCGCGGCGGTCGAGATCGTGCATCCATCGCCACCGAAGTGGGTCTCCACCCCAGATCTTCCGCAGACTTCCTCGACGCCCTGGTGTCACTGAGCCTGCTGAACCGCGACGATGAAGGCATCTACCGCAACAGCCCCACGGCCGAGATCTTCCTGGACCGGGCCAAGCCCTCCTACATCGGCGGAATCCTGGAAATGGCCAACGCCCGTCTCTTCGGCTTCTGGGACAACCTCACCGACGCACTGCGAACCGGCACCCAGCAGAACGAAGTCACCCACACCGGGGCCCCGTTCTTCGCAACGCTCAGCCAAGACCCCCTCGCGTGGCGCAACTTCCCCAACGGCATGAACGGCGTCAGCACACCCCTGGCCGGAGCGCTCGCCTCCGACTTCGACTGGAGCGGCCGACAGCACCTGGTCGATCTCGGTGGCGCTCTGGGGGCCGTACCCGCAGCAGTACTGCAATCCCACCCCGAGATGACCGCAACCGTCTTCGAACTGCCACCGGTACGCCCCGTGTTCGAGGAATTCATCGCCACGCACGGCCTGTCCGACCGCCTCTTCTTCCACAGCGGCGACTTCTTCTCCGACCCCCTGCCTCCTGCCGACGTCTACATCATGGGGCAGATTCTCCATGACTGGAATCTCGAGCAGCGCCATTTCCTGCTCCGCAAGGCCTATGACGCCCTGCCCGACGGGGGCACACTGATCGCCTACGACGCCATGATCGACGACGACCGACGCCACAATACTTACGGCTTCATGGTCTCGCTGAACATGCTCATCGACACAGATGGCGAATCCGAGTACACCGTCGCGGATGCGACCGACTGGCTGGCGGAAGCCGGCTTCTCCAAGGTCAACTACCGGTCCTGAAGGACCGGGCTTGCAGGCAGAGCACGACCAAGCCGTACTGTGGTCCCCTGCGTCCGGTATGGCGCTAGGCCGTACTGGGGCGGTTGACTGCGCCCCGCTGCCACACAGCATCGGCCCGGTGGGCGATGTTGCGGGAGCCGTTGTGGTCCGCGTGGAGTACCACTCCGCAGGAGCGGCAGACGAACCTGGCTTGGTCGATCCGGTTGGACCGGTGGGTGTGCCAGCACTCGGAGCACTGGCGGGAGGTGTTCCTCGGGTCCACGTGGACTACGGGGACACCTGCCCGCCTGGCCTTGTACTCGACGAACGCGCCGAGCTGGGCGAAAGCCCAGGAGTGCAGTCGTGCCCGCTGGTCTTTCCTGGCCGTAACCCTCTGCCGGATACCGGACAGGTCTTCCAGTCCGATGCCCCGCAAGGTGCGTTCAGCGGTGTGCACGAGCTTCTTGGCGATGATGTGGTTGCGCTGGGTGGCGTATCTGGATTCCCGCCGTCGGATGCTCTTCAACCGGCGTGTGGCAGATTTTGTCCGCTTCTTCTGCAATGTGGTCCGCAGGTCGCGTTGGCGCTTGCGGTAGCGGTTGACCTGGCGGCCGGACATGATCTGGCCGTCCGAGGTGGTGGCGATGTTGACGATGCCGAGGTCCACTCCGAGGAACCCGGTGGGCTCGTACGGGGCGGGTTCGGGCACGTCGACAGTGGCGGTCAGGAAGAACATGCCGTCCCGCATCACCAGGTCCGACTCGCCCTTGCGGGAGGCGAGAAGTTTCATCGCCTCGGGCGAGCAGACGAACGCAATGCCCTTCAACCGGCCCGCCACCGTCCAGATGCTGACTGTCCGCTCGTCAAGGTTCCAGGTCAGCATGCGGTCGTCGTACGGCTGGGCCGCGCCCTCACGGAACCGGACCGGCCTGTTCTCGGCCCGCATCCGGCGCTTGCCGCCTTCCGGCCCAAGGTTTCCCGCCTTGATGTTCGCTTTCAGGGTGGCGTAGGCGTCACACACCTTCTTGATGGTGCGCACGGCCGCCTGTGCTCCGAGGTCGAAGTCGGCCTTGATCCGGTGGTACACAGCCTCCTGCAGCCCGTTGCGCCGTTTCAGATCACGATCGAACGCCACCTCGGAGGCGGCATTCGCGGCCCGGTTGCAGGCACGCAGGGTCGCTGCCAGTGCGTCCGCGTCATGAGCAGACGCAGGCAGAAGCTTCACCTGCGCGACAATCTTCACGCAAAACACCCTAGTATGGTTGCTGACGGGCAATCAACTCGCTGTCCGGACACGGCTAAGAACACTCCACCGCTGCGCGGCTCCACACCGAGGAAGTCATTCCTCCCAGGACTGAAACCCCGGGCTTCCTGACTAGAGACAGGTGCAAGTCTCGCACAGGCCCGCGGAGCTGTTCGTCGCGTTCGACGCCCCCGACCCGATCGCGCATGCCGGGTTGGTTTCCCACGATCCGGCTGGCCGAGCGGTGCGGTCTGTCCGCGCTGGTGGCCGAGAAGGTGAAGCTCGCCGGTGCGGGTAACGGTTCCCGGAGGGTCGGCCCAATATCCTGCGCGAAGTATGGCCTGGAGGTTCCGGTCGGCGGCGGGGGCCCAACACTAATGATCAACGGAGTCACCAGGGGGAGCCCGCAGCATGACCGGTACCACGGAGGCCCTTGGCGAGTCGGCTGCAGTCGACGATGCAGCACAAAGCGTCACGCGTCCGTTCTACGTATACGCCGTGCTCGCCAACACGCTGTTCCAGCGCGGCGTATTCGTCCTCTTCCTTCAGCAGCGAGGCTTCTCCGCCGGGCAAGTGGCCCTGCTTCAGACACTGCTCTACCTGGTCAGCGGACTTGCGGAGTTGCCGACGGGAGTCATCGCCGACCGAATCGGCAGGCGTGCCAGCATCGTGATCGGCCAGGTGCTGATAGCTGGATGTCTGCTCGGTCAGGTGGCGTTCTCCAACTACTGGGTGTTCCTGACGCTGTTCATCAGGCAGGGCGTGGGCATGGCATGTGTATCCGGTTCGGACACAGCCCTGCTGTACGACCTGCTCGTGCGTCGTGGTGCAACGGCCGGCTACGTCAAGATCAAGTCCCGGTTCACCATGCTCGGGACGGTCACCTCGGGAGCCGCCATCGTCCTCGGCGGCCAACTGCAGCGGATTTCCTGGGGAATCGTCTACGTCGGTTCGGCGGCGTGCCTCGTCGTGGCCGTGGTGGTGCTGATGTCACGGGTGCCCGAGATCCGCGGCGTGGACGCGGTGGACGAGCAGGACGGAGCCGAGGAGGCGCACGGCGACGCCACAGCATGGCGGGCGATGCTTCGGGTCGCCACGCCGGCGCTCGTGACGCTTGTCGTGGTGTCCGGCTTGATGCATGCGACTTTGACGCCATACATCATTTTTACGCAGAAGACCCTCTCCGATCAGGGCGCGGGCACCGCATTGGTCAGCGCGGTCATCTCGGCGGGATTCTTCGCCGGCGGGCTCACTCCATTGCTGTCGGACCGCGCGGACCGGCGCATCGGGTATCGGGTCATCGTCCCGGTGTCTCTCCTGACCCTCGCCGTGGCGCTGGGCCTGAGCGGCCTCGGCCTTGTCCAGGTCACCATCGCCGCGTTCCTGGTCCTGGTCGGAATTCCCGAGATCACCGCCGTGATCGTGGACAACGTGTTCAACGAGGCGGTGCCGTCGCGCCACCGGGCGAGCCTGCTGTCGATGATCGCATTCGTGGAGTCGGCGCTCATCGGCACCGGCTATCTCGTCCTCGGCACGCTCATGGACGGATGGGGCTCCAGTGTGGGCATGGCCACCTACGCCGCGGTCCCCCTGCTGGCATGTCTCCTGTGGCTCCCGGTGCTCTTCCGAGGGGCACGGGTGACCACCGAGATCGAGAAGCCCGCCGACCAAAAGGCATCCTGAAACAGACCGTCTCGAGCAACGCCCCTGCCCGATGGCAGGGGCGTCGCTCGTTGACATGTCGCTCCCAGCGGCGACGGAGCTGTCACCGCGACGATCAGCGCCAAACAGGACGGGAAGAATCGTCCCACTGCGGCAGCTGTTCAGCCTGGCGCCACCGCGCAACGGTCGGTGTGTGGACGGCGACATGAGAAGAGGTGCCCGCTGACCTGCGAGAATGGGAGTTTCTACGCTTCCGTCCGCCGCTCACAGCAAGGAAGGGTGCCGGGACGGCCGCCGACGCGAAGGCCCTGTCGATCGTGGGCGGGATGGTGGCCGGCGCGGACGGCATCGACGATCTGGACGTGCTGCGCCACGGCGGGCTACCCGTTGTTCGGCGGCGTGCGTGCCCCGTCCACTCGAATTGTGTTCCCTTCAGCGGGGACCAAGTGCTCGACGCGCACCGCCCAACAGCTCCGAGCGTGCCTCACCCTCGCCCGGACACGGCGCTTGGGTACTTCGACTGTCCCCTCCGGGCGCGCGACACGGCTCGTGGGGAAACGGACCATCCCGGGGGCGTAGGACTTGCCCTACTTCACCGGGCCCGTGGATTACGATCCGCACCGCAAGGGATTGATTGCGCCCCCTTCGCTTACGCAGCCGGGCGCTTCCATGACGGGTCACGGCCCGCCATTCCCAGAGCCCGGTCAAACAACGGCGCCGTGGGCGACACGCTGACCTCAGGGCCGAACACCCCGTACTGCCTCGCCATCTCGGCCTTGCCGGCGATGTCCTCGTACAGCACTGCGGCGAGTTCGTCGTCCACGTTCAGTTTCTGCCCGGTGGCCACCGCCAGGTCCCAGCCATGCAGCAGCCATTCGCCCAGCACGATCCCACCGATGAAGGGTGCCGGCATCCGCCCGCTCCCGGTCAGCGCCGTCTCGCCGACCCATGCCTCCGGAGCGCTCCAGACGGCGGCGGTCGCCGCCGACCGGGCGGCAAACGCCTCGGCCCAATCCGGCTCCGCGATGAAGGCGTGTCCCTCAGCCACGTCATTCTGTGCCTGCGGGGGCTGCTTCAGTCCCGCGGCGTGCCCCCGCACACCGGTCAAGAAGATCAGGTGATTCAGGAGTGCCCCGACCTTCAGCTCCGGACACGGCGTGCACTCGTCGAACGCGTCCGGCCCGATCCCTCGGACGATGTCCACCGCCGATTCGGCGGCTCGGGCCATCACAGATCTCGTCTCCACGTCATCCCTTCCCGGTTGCCGTCAGGCACGGTAGACAGGGTGACGATGACGGGTATTGAACAAACGCGACAGCGGGCCATCCTCGACCCGCGCACCGCAGCCGAGCGGTTCCGACTCGGCCACGAGCCGGCCCCGGCGGATCTGACCCCGTTCGTGGACGGGTACTGGATCCTCCACTGGGACCTCACCGAACCGCATCGGCAGCAAGTCCTCACTCACCCGGTGGTCCACCTCACCTTCACCACCGGTGGGCAGGCCCAGATCACAGGCATCGTCAGCGACACGTTCACCCGAGAGATCTCCGGCACCGGCCGGGCACTCGGCTTGCGATTCCGACCCGGCGGCTTCCGCCCCTTCCTCACCGCCCCGGTGTCCACCCTCACCGACCGAGTCCTGGACATCGAAGAGATCTTCGGCCCGGGAGCGCGCGCAGCAGCAGACGCCATCATCACCGAACCCCGCGTGCCCACGGCGCTCCACCTCGCAGCCACGCTCCTGCGCGACTTCCGGCCTGCGCCCGACCCCGCCATCGACAATGCGGCCGGGCTGGTCGAAACGATCAGCAGCGACCCTGCTGTTCTACGGGTGTCCCAGCTGGCCGCGATCGCCCACATGAGCGTGCGCCAGTTGCAGAGGCTGTTCGCCGAATACGTCGGCATCGGACCCAAGTGGGTGATCCGGCGAGCCCGCATGCAGGAAGCCGCCGCACGTGCTGCCACCGACCCGCAGGACTGGTCCGCTCTCGCGGCGGAGTTGGGCTACGCCGATCAAGCGCACTTCACCCGCGACTTCACCGCATGCATAGGCACCTCCCCGGCGAAGTACGCGTCTTCGGCGGGACGCCGGAACGACGCCTGAAGGACCCGAAGCCACCGGCGGGCTGTGGCACGCGGCGCCGTCAAGGTCAAACGCTCGGCCGAGTTGCTTCGGGATGAACCGGCCAGAGCTGTGTCCGTAGTCGACGAGAGCAGCGTGAAGCTCGGATCGTCTCCCACATGTCCCCCTGAGAGGGCGCGACGCGGACAGGCCTAACTTGCCTTGGGTCGCGCTGCACCTTTGTCCGAGGCGGACTCTTGTGCGTCCTTGAGAGGAGAGGTCTCCTCTTCCCCGAAGTCAGGGGCCTGGAAGGGGTTGGTGGTCGGAAGCGGCGATGCTGCGGTGGGGCGGCAGGGCGGCGTCTCCACGGCGGAAAACAGCGAGGTCAGATCGATGAGGGGTCTCTCTTTCGTTGCAGGTCCCCTGACGGGGCCTGGGTGTGCCGTGACCGGGCACGGCGGCCCTACAGCTTGGTCATCTTGGCGTACGGGCTCAAGATCCGCATTTGCGCCGAGCCGAAGTCCACGAGGGCTGCGGTTCCCTCCTCGATGCCGATCACCCGGCCGAGGCCGTACATGTCATGTGTGACCTGGTCACCCACGGCGAAGTGCTTGGGAGCCGGGGGGACAGGGGCCTTGAACGGGCTGGTAGGCAGATGACGCTTGGGCGCAGCAGGCTTTGTCATGGTTCAGTATGCGCCTCCACGCATTCGATTCGCTGTGGCCGTCAGCACAGATCCGGTCGAGAACAACCGGATCATGCCGCTGACCAGGGGTTTCGAGTGAAAATGAACCCTGGATATCCTTCGCTGACCGTGGCTGGCTCTGCATCCGACTCGGTTACGGCACGAACCTCGGCCGACGACTGTCGTAGACGGCGACCCCTCCACCCCGTGAACGCGGTGTCTTCTCGCTGTACCGGTTGGGCTTGGCCACGGACCGGTGCGCAGCTGACGGTGATCGGATCGGTACCCTGCGCGGCGCCCGGATACTCGGCGTGTTCCGGCAGGCCGTGATGGTGCTACACCGGATTCTCGACGGCACACGGGTACGGGAACCGGCCACGGATGACGCCGTCGGCACTCGATGAAGCTCACCAGGTGTCACCGGCCTCGTACGAAAGACGTCCATGGCGCGGTGCGAAGTCGTGGCCGGGCCACTCTCCAAGGCAATCAGCATGACCTTGCATTCCTGACTGCCCTTTCGCGGCCGATACGGGCGTCCTGCGGGTAGGCTCCGGCGTCGTGTAGAGCACATCCGAGGTTCGACTCTCTTCTCAGGTCCGGCCGCTCTCGGGTGGGACAACAAGGCTGCCGGCCAAAGGAGATGAACGGAACTCCAGCACGTGGTGCTCATCGCTTCGCCTGCTCTGGTGCCAAGCCTCACCGGACCGGTCAACAGCACGGCGGCAACCGCTGCGCAAGTGGGAGGGACGAAATCATCGGAGACGAGCCACTCGCCTCTCCTCGGGAGGTGGGACGGGGCGACGCAATGTATGAGGTCGGCCAAGAGGTAGAGCTCTCTATGGAGGAGGTCTACGCCCGCCGCTACGGCAAGATGACGAGGTTCGCCCGGAAGAAGCTGCGCGAAATGCACGTGCCCGAGACTTTCGTCAGCCCCGAGGACATCGTGCAGGACGCCTTCGCCAAGGCACTCCGAAACCCCTCCCCCATTGAGCAGCCCCAGGCATACCTCTTCCGGATCATCACACGGGAGATCCAGAACCACGCGAGGCGGGAGAGCCAGTACGCGCAGCCAGCAGCGGAGTCACAAGCCGACATCCGTGTGGAGATCGACGACGTCAGTGAAGTGCTCTCCGATCGTCGCGACCTACACCGGGCCCAGGCCACCCTGCCCGCGGAGCAGTCTGCAGCGGGGTGGGCGACCCAAGCCTTGAACTGCACCCAGGCGACATACGCGGGCCGGGTGGACAGAAAACCGGGCGCCGCGCGGGCCATGGCCGGTTTGAAGACGACTCTGACCGTATCCGCCGCTCTTGCATCCGTGCTGCTGTGTGCCGCGGGCTCGATCACGATCCACCGCTACAGCGCCGCCAGCCGCAACGGACAGCCTCAGCCCCAGCTGGTGCCGGACATGCCGCAGCCTGCGGTCTACGGCTTGTGGGCAGCGGCAGTCGTGTACGGCCTCATGCTGTTGTTGGTGCTCGCCCTCCGCCCGCTGCTGCGAACAGGGGCACGCGCAAGTCGCCCCGGCTGGTGCGGCCCAGGCCGCTGATCAGGGCGGATGGCCACGGACGGCCCTTGGCCGCAGCTGTACGGGAACAAGGCCGGACCGTTGTCGGTGCCTGGTGACACCATTCGGCCATGAGTGGCGAGTCGTTCAACTGGCATGAGTTCCTGGGACGTTGGCAGGAGGAGTGGATACCGGGCGAGGACGAGGACGGCGGGCAGAGCGCTGTCCCCTTGGGCAGGCCCGGGGCGGGCGAAGCGGCGATCGTCGCGGCGGAGGAGCGGCTGGGGCGGCGGCTGCCACCCTCGTACCGGGAGTTCCTGGCCGTGAGCGACGGGTGGCATGTGGACGAGACGGCCGGTGTCTATCAGCTCGGCGGTGTCGAGGACATCGGCTGGTTCCGGGATCCACACGGCATGACCCCGCTGTATCAGGAGAATCTGGGTGACGACCCGCGCGAGGAGGACGTCCTGCTGGCCGGGATGTGGCAACGGGCGCTGCAGCTGGAAACGGACTCCGACATGTCGTACGCCCTGCTCGACCCGGGCGACAGTGACCAGGACGGCGAGTGGGCGCTCTACGTCTACCGGGGATGGAGCGGTGAACTGCCGGACCGTTACCCGTCGTTCCGCGCGTATATGGAGGCCAAGTACCGCGGCTTCCAATCCGACCGGGCGGGGAGACCCGGCTTCGTGAACGCGACCACTCGCGTCCAGGACGCCCATGTGGATGAGGGCCGACTGCTGGCCCTGCGCGGACGGCACGAGGAGGCCCTGCCCCTGCTCGAGGAGGCGCTGTCCCTCGGTCGGCCACGCAGCGCGACGCTGTTGAACCAGCTCCGGCAGCTGCTGGCTCCGCACAACGCTCAGGGATACGACGACCTGGTGGCCGACGCGCGCTACATGCCTGAGATTCTGCCGTTGGAGGCCATGGCGCCGGCACGCGGCGAATGGCGGCTGGGCGGGGACGACCACTGGCTCAGGATGATGACCGCCCGTGGGGTCGACCGGGGCACCGCCGAGGCCGTACTGAGCGCGATGCGGGACGGCACCCACTCCTACGCGCCTCCGGGTCCATGGGGCCGGGCCGTCGCCGAGGCCCGGGAGTCGGCCCGCTGGGGGGCCACCGATGCCGCGTGGCGGGTGCTGCGCGACGCGCTTGCGCTGTGGGAGGCGCCCGGCCCCTTGCTGATCGCTCCGATCGGTCTGCTCGCCGATCCGGTCCTGGGTCCACTGATCACTCCGGAGCGTGGGCGGGAAATCCTCGCGACACCGCGGGCCGGGGAAACGGGACCCGCTCCCGAGCCAGCGCCCGATCTCGATCCGCCAGGCCTTGCCTGGCTGACGGAGCCTGCGGCGAACGGGCAGCGGTTCGACGGGTACCGCTGTGTCTGGGTCGAGGAAGTCGACCCCGCTCGTCTGCCGGCCCTCATCGGCGAGGAAGGAGCCGAACTGAGCGCACCCGCACATCGCCGCATCATGCCCTGGCGGGTGCCCAACCCGCACGAGCGGGAAGGCGTCGAACTGTGGGAGGACCGGGCCGTGGTCTCCGCAGGCCGAACCGCCGAAGCATGGGCCTTCGCCTTCGACGGCAACTCCCATCGCCGCCTCGACGAGAGGTTCCTGTCCCCCGCTCCAGCCGCCTCATCGTCCGGACGTGCGGTGGTGGTGTGGCGTGACCCAGGACGCTCGTCCCCGCGCCAACACCCGCCCGCCTTCCACCTGTCGGTGGCCGAACAGGGCAAGGAGCTCTACGCGTTCACCGTGCGGGGTACGGAGATCCAGCGCTCCGGCGCGATACCCGAGGCCCTGGACCCCGCACGGCTGTTCCGTCCCGAGGACAGTGAACCAGACTGTGAACTGCGCTTGCTGGAGGCCATGCACACCGAACTCTGGCTCTCGCTCCCCCGCTTCGCGCTGACCCAAGGCAGGCTCAGCACCTTCACCACCCGGTCGTGGACCCGGGCGCCACGCGCGGGCGAAGGGTTAACAACTGTTGTGGTACATCAGTGAACGTCAGTCTTTCTCAACTGTTATCTTGATGGTGTGAAGCTTTCCGAATGGGCGGCGCGCAACGGTGTGCACTACCAGACCGCGTGGGTGTGGGCGAAAGAGGGCCGTATGCCGGTCCCGGTTCGCCAGACGCCGTCCGGGACGTGGCTGGTCGACGAAGGCGCTGCGGCAGTGTCCGGTCGCGTTGTGGCGTACTGCCGGGTCTCGTCGGCGGACCAGAAGCCTGACCTTGATCGCCAGGTGGCCCGTGTGGTCCAGGGGGCCACTGGTCTTGGCCTGCAGGTCGCGGAGGTCGTGACAGAGGTCGGTTCGGGGCTGAACGGACGCCGGCGCAAGCTGCACCGGGTTCTGTCCGACCCGTCCGCCGCTGTGATCGTGGTCGAGCACCGTGACCGGCTGGCCCGGTTCGGCGTGGAACACCTCGAAGCCGTACTGTCCGCGTCCGGCCGGCGCCTGGTCGTCCTCGACTCTGATGAGACGACCGACGACCTGGTGCGGGACATCACCGAGGTGCTCACATCAATGTGTGCGCGCCTGTACGGGCAGCGAGCGGCAAAGAACCGGGCCGCCCGTGCAGTGGCCCTGGCGACCGGTGAGGCCGCCGAATGAAGAGGTTCCAGCCGCAGCCCGGGTTCGTGGTGCAGGCGTACCGCTTCGCGCTCGACCCGAACACCTCCCAGGAGACCGCGCTGCGCTCCCACTGCGGTGCGGCCCGCGCGGCGTACAACTGGGCTGTCGGCTGGGTGAGCGCCTCGTGGTGGCAGCGCAAGGCGGAGGAAACCTACGGCGTTGCCGAAGCGGACCTGACGCAGTGGCGGCCGTGGTCGCTGCCGTCGCTGCGAAAGGCGTTCAACGAGGCCAAGAAGACTGACCCACGGTTCGCGAACTGGTGGGAGGAGAACTCCAAGGAGGCGTACAACACCGGCCTGGCGAACGCGTCGGCCGCGTTCGACACTTACGCAAGGTCGAAGAACGGCGAGCGGCGCGGCAAGCGGATGGGTGCGCCGCGGTTCAAGTCGAAGCGGAAGGCACGCCTTGCCTGCCGGTTCACCACCGGCACCATCCGCGTGGACGCTGACGGCCGACACATCACGCTGCCCAGGCTGGGCACGATCCGCAGCCACGAGCCCACCGCCGGCCTCCTCACCCGGGTGCAGGCCGGACAGCACGCATCCTGTCCGTGACCGTACGGCACGAGCGCGGACGCTGGTTCGCCTCGTTCCAGGCCGAGGTCAAGCGGGACTTCGAACGCGTCACGCGTCCGGACGTGGCGGTCGGCATCGACCTCGGCGTGAAAAGCCTGGCGGTGATGGCCGACTCGACGGGCGAGATCCGCACCGTGCCAAACCCCCGGCACTACGACGGTGCGCTGAAGATGCTGCGCCGCGCCTGCCGGACGGTGTCCCGACGCCAGGGCCCCGACCGCCGCACCGGTCGCAAGCCGTCGAAGCGATGGGAGAAGGCCAACGCCGCCCGCAACAAGCTGCACCACCGCGTGGCGAACATCCGCCAGGATGCCCTGCACAAACTCACCACCGCCGTGACGGCCGAATACGGCACCGTCGTGGTCGAGGACCTGAACGTCGCCGGCATGCTCCGCAACCGGCGCCTCGCACGCCAGATCGCCGACGCCGGATTCGGCGAAATCCGCCGCCAGCTCGGCTACAAGACCCACCAGCGCCACGCCACCCGCACCATCGTGGCCGACCGCTGGTACCCCTCCTCCAAGACCTGCTCCGGGTGCGGCGCGGTGAAAGCCAAGCTGCCGCTGCACATCCGGACCTACGCATGCGACGCCTGCGGCCTGGTCCTGGACCGGGACGACAACGCCGCGCTCAACCTCGCCGCCCTCGCGACGGCCTGCACGACTGGTACCGGAGTGGCCGGAGACCAGGACGCCGTCAAGGCGTCGAAGCCTCGCGGAGCCGACCAGAAGACCCGCGCCACCCGCCACAGCCGCAAGGCCACGACGGGGCGGGCAGGTGGCGCAACCCTGCCGCACCAGCGGCAGACACAAGCGAGAGACCGTACTCACGCCGAAGCCCTCACGCTCCGGTGACGAGACGGACCTTCCGGGCCGGAATGCCCGGAATGCTGAAAGCCACTAAAGCTTTGAGCAATGGTTTGCCTACGCCGTCTTCGCGTGCGGCGTAGGCCCTGAACGCACCGCTCGGCCGTAGCGTCGGCGACCCCCGTGTTGTCGGCAGGGCGGTCGTTCACTCCTTCCTGGGGGGCGGTCCTGGTCTGCGCGCTCGGCGTCCGGGGCGTAGCCGGACGCCGGTACCGGCCGGTGGCTGACTGCCCCTTGTAACGGCGAGTCCGCAGGACAACCTGAGGGCGGCATCGTCGAGCCCGGCATCGGCGATGTGATCCATGACGCCATACGGTGCTGCTACCACTCTGAGTCGGCAGCGGACTTGGATCGCAGTACGTGGACCCGCACGGCGACCTTGTCAGACGGTCTTGACGAGGGTGCCGGCGCCGTCTAGTGCGGCTACTTCGTCGGCGGGGGCCGTGGTGTCGGTGACGAGGGTGTGGAGGAGAGCGGAGGGGCCGACGAAGGCGTGGGCGGTGTGGCCGAGCTTGCTGCCGTCGGCGGCGGCGACGATGCGGCGTGCGGAAGCAATGATCGCCTTCTTTACTGTCGCGTCGTCGAGGTCGTAAGCGGTCAGGCCTTCGGCGGCGCTCAGGCCGCAGCAGCCGACGACCGCGGTGTCGAAGCGCAGTGCGGACAGGGAGGCAAGTGTGAGGGGGCCGGTGAGGGCGCCCTCGGCGGCACGGGGCTGTCCGCCCGGTACCAGCAGCGTGGTCGGGCTCGGAGGGTCGCTGAGTACGTGGATGGCCTGCAGCGACAGTGGCATCACGGTGACCTGCCGTCCACGCAGCAGGCGGGCGACTTCCAGGCAGGTGGTGCCGCTGTCGAGGAGGACGGTCTCGCCGTCGGCAATGAGTGAGGACACCTCGGACGCGATCCGGCGCTTGGCGTCGATGGACTCGTGGGCGCGTAGCGCGAAGGGCGGTTCCTCGCCTCTGAGCAGGAGGGTGCGTGCACCGCCGCGGACGCGTTCGAGGACGCCTTGCGCGGCCAAGGTGTCGAGGTCGCGCCTGATGGTCATCTCCGAGGCATCAGTCAGCTGGGCGAGCTCCGAAACCGTGGCACTGCCCGATTCCTTGATGGCCTGCACGATCAGCCGATGACGCTCCGCGTTGCTCATGCAGCGATTGAACACCACAGAGAACGAACATTCAACATGTTCGAAGATGGGTATTTCAAACATATCGAATGTTCGTTATGGTCACCGGCATGGAACGTTCGCTGCGAGCCGCCCGAGTGGCGACCTTCGTCTACTTCATCCTCAACGGCGCCCTGGTGGGCATGTGGGTGGTGCAGATTCCCGCCGTCGAGGAGCGCGTGGGCATCAGCCACGCCACGCTGGGAGGCCTTCTGGTACTGCTGGGCCTCGGTGCCTTCGTCGGTATGCAGGTGGCCGGCCGACTGGCCGACCGTTTCGGGACACGCGCCGTGGTCCCAGCCACCGGCGTGCTCTGCGCTGCGACTCTCGTACTGCCGGGCCTTGCCCGGGATCCCTGGACCTTGGCAGGCGCGCTGCTGATCTTCGGCTTCGGCAACGGCTGTCTCGACGTGAGCATGAACGCCCACGCCGTACACGTGGAGAAGGCGTACGACCGGCCCGTCATGTCGGCCTTCCACGCCACGTTCTCCGTCGGTGGCGTCGTTGCCGCCCTCGTGGGAGCGGGCGCCGCGAGCACCGGCATGAGTCCGGCCGCGACGCTCGGCGCCGTGGGAGCCGTGGGCGTCGTGACCGCGTTGGTCTCGGCACGCGGTCTCCTGCCCTCGGCGGCGGCATCCGCCACCGACACCGCGCAGATCGAGGGAGCACCGGCAGCGAAGCAGCGCACCGCGCCGGGGCGCATCTGGATGCTTGCCGCCCTGGCTTGGATGGTCATGCTGTGCGAGGGAGCCGCCAACGACTGGAGCGCCCTGCATCTGAAGAACATCCTCGACGCGCCTGCGAGTACCGCCGCCTTCGGTTACGGCACCTACGCGGCGACGATGACCACCGGCCGGCTGCTCGCCGACCGCTTCTCCGCACGGTTCGGGCCGATGGCCGTTCTTCGCTACGGCTCGGCCATGGCCGCGGCCGGTATCACGATCGTTGCCGTCTCCCCGTGGATATGGGCGGCGTTCGCCGGTTGGGCGCTGTTCGGCCTGGGACTGTCAGGCTGCATGCCCCAGCTGTTCAGCGCGGCAGGGCACGCCGACCCCGCCGCTGCCGGCGTCAACGTCTCCCGCGTGGCCGGGCTCGGTTACCTCGGCATGCTCGCCGGCCCGGCGATCATCGGTTGGATGACCCATCTCGCGGCGCTGAACCACACGTTCCTGCTACTGACCGTCCTGTGCGTGATCACCGCTGGGACCGCCGGAATCCTGCGCACGGGGCCCGATCGCACACACGAGATGGTACGAGCGGGCCACTGACCGCCTGTGCGGCACGGCCCCTGACACCGTGCCGCACAGGCATACCGTTCACCCCCGTCGTCAACCCCGTGAGAGGGAACCCACCGGCAACGAGTGGGCCGGGACGGACCCGCAGGTGATCACCGCTGCGGAAACCTCACCGTCCCCGACCGCGTCTCAGCGTGGCTGCCGACCCGTCGGCGTCCCGCTTCCCGGCGCCTCGACCGCACCGGTCGCCGGCGTGTCCTCGCTCGGCACCACCAGCTCGCTGGGGGCAAGACCGGCCTCGCCGGACACGGCCGCCAACTCGGAACCAAGTGACTCGGGGGCCTTCACCCGGCGGCTGCGGTCGACCCGTTCGGTCAGCAATGAGGAGACGGCGGCGATGAGGCAAGCGACCACCGCGAACCAGAAGGCCACTACAAGGCCCCGATGGAAGGGCGCGGAGATGAGGTGTGGGAAGAATTCCTTGCTGGTGAGGGTGGCGCCGCCATCCGGAAGGCCGGCGAGGTGGCCGCCGAGCAGCTGCTGGAACGGGTTGTAGCCGAGGAAGGCCGCGAAGAGCACCCCGATCGGCGGCAGATGTGAGATCTGCTGCGCCTGCCCCTCCGGCACGCCCTGCTGCACCAGCCCGTCGTGCATGGCTCCCGGCAGGGTGTGGGAGAGGCCCGCGATCATCAGGCTGAAGAAGATGCCGATGGAGAGCACCATCGCGGAGTTCTGGAAGGTCGCGGTCATTCCGGCACCCGCGCCCCGGGATTCGGCGGGCACCGAGTTCATGATCTCCGCCCGGTTGGGGGAGGCGAACAGGCCCGAGCCCAGGCCGTTGACAAGCAGGAGGAGGGCGAAGAGCCAGTAGTTGAAGTCGGTGGGCAGGGTCATCAGCGCCAGGAAGCTGCCCGCGGTGACGAGGGTGCCGACGACGGTGAAGATGCGGGCACCGAAACGGTCGGAGAGCCAGCCCGAGGCCGGCGCGGAGAACAGGAACCCGATGGTCAGCGGGATCATGTAGATGCCCGCCCACAGCGGTGTCCGTTCGAAGCTGTAGCCGTGCAGCGGCAGCCAGATGCCCTGCAGCCAGATGATCAGCATGAACTGCAGGCCACCTCGACCGAGCGCGGTCAGCAGGCTGGCGATATTGCCCGCGGTGAAGGCGCGCAGCCGGAAGAGCGAGAGGCGGAAGAGCGGATCGGCGACAACTGTCTCGATGCGCACGAAGACGGCCAGCACCACTGCGCCACCGATCAGGGCGGTGAGCACCCACGGGTTTCCCCAGCCCATGGTGCTGGAGCCGTACGGCTGGATGCCGTACGTGATGCCGACGAGGATGGAGATGAGGCCGACGGCGAAGGTGACATTGCCCCACCAGTCCATCCGGGCCCGCTGCCGCACCCCGGTGTCGCGCAGCTTGAGGTACGCCCAGACCGTGCCGAAGACGCCGAAGGGCACCGACACCAGGAAGATCATCTTCCAGTCGATCGGGGCCAGGACACCGCCGAGGACCAACCCGAGGAACGAACCCGCGATCGCGGCCAGGGAGTTGATACCCAGCGCGGTACCGCGCTGCTCGACCGGGAAGGCGTCGGTGAGGATGGCCGTGGAGTTGGCGAAGAGCAGCGCCCCGCCGATCCCCTGGACGATGCGCCAGCCGATCAGCCACAAGGCGCCGGCGCTGCCGTGCAACCAGGTAACGGAGAGCAGGATCGAGCACAGGGTGAAGACGGCGAAGCCCATGTTGTACATGCGCACCCGGCCGAACATGTCGCCCAGTCGGCCGAAGGTCACGACCAGCACCGCCGTGACCACCATGAAGCCCATGAGCATCCACAGCAGATAGCTGGTGTTGGAGGGGTCCAGCGGGTTGAGGTGGATGCCCCGGAAGATGTCCGGAAGGGCGATCAGCACGATGGACTGGTTGATCATCACCATAAGCACGCCGAGCGTTGTGTTCGACAGCGCGATCCACTTGTAGTGACTGCCCCGCTCGAGCGGCGGGGAGGCAGCTACAGGTGCCTGGTCAGGTAGGGACACGGCTTGTCCGTTCCTCCGAATCGTCCGCCGCTCGGGTATGGGGCGGCAACGAAGCGAATTAGGTAGTATACCTAAGCAACCATATCTTGTGTAGGTTACACCCATGCGTCCATGATCTGTCGGCGCGCAGCTGTGCGGGCTGCCTCTGATGCATCAACGGACCGCACGCAAGGGCCGGAGCAGCGATCCCCGCCGGCACCGAAGTCACCCTCTCGCGGCACTGGCTCAACATCGAAACCGAAACGCTACGCCGGACCACCCACGTCAACATCCCGTGCACAGCGATCGGGTGACGCGCCGACATCACCAACCAACTCACAGCATTGGGCAAGACCCTGTCCGACGGGTCGTGGCCGGCGGACGCTGCGAACGAGTCGCGGTGATGAGCGTGCCACGAAAGGCGCAGGCCCGTTCTCGGCTTTGCAGTCTCTGCACCTTGTTCAGCTCTGCGGGCTCAATCCCGCCACGGCGAGCCGGAACAACCGGTCCGCCCGGCCGGCGGGGTCGGGGTAGGACTCCGTGGCCAGGACGATGCCGACGATCAACGTGATCAGGTCTGCCACAGTGACGCCTGTCGCCACCGAGCCATCCTGCACGGCGCGCCGCAGCAGAGGGTCTCCCGCTTCTTCCAGTGCCGCCGAGCAGACGTTCTCGTGCGCCGGGTCCGCCCTGGTGCTGTCATAGGTCAGCGCGGCTGCCAGTCCCCGGGCGGAGACGCAGTAGGCGACGACGTCACTCAGCCATTCCAGCATCGCGTTGCGGCTGTCGCCGCTGCCGGCCAGGTCGCGGGCGCGATTGCACAGGGCTTCGATCCGCTTCCGGGAGACCGCCTCCAGCAGTGCCTGGCGGGTGGGGAAGTGCCGGCGCACGGTCGCTGAGCCGACTCCCGCGGTGCGGGCGATCTGTTCCAGTGAGGCGCCGGCTCCATGGGCGGCGACCTCCTCCTCGGCCACGGCGAGGATGCGCGCGTAGTTGCGCCGGGCGTCAGCGCGCAACCCCTCGGGCATGGCGTCACCTCCAGGGATTGATAAGCGGCGGGGCCCGCCATATTCTAGCCGACACGAAAACGGCGGGCCCCGCCGTTTTCGTGTCGAGTATCCGAGGAGCACCATGTCCGCAGATTCCGCGCCTGTCCTGGTCACCGGCGCCACCGGCCGACAGGGTGGGGCCACCACCCGCGCGCTGCGGGCAGCGGGCGTTCCCGTCCGCGCCCTGGTGCGCGACCCCGGCACCAACCGGGCCAAGGCCGTCGAAGCGCTCGGCGTCGAACTGGCCACCGGCGATCTTCACGACCGCGATTCGGTAATACGCGCCGCCGAGGGTGCTCGCGCCGTCTTCTCCGTGCAAATGCCCGCTGTGACCGCGGAAGGCTTCGATTTCGACGGCGAGGTGGCCCAGGGCGTCAACCTCATCGAGGGCGCCATGGCCGCCGGGGTGCCGCAGTTCGTGCACACGTCGGTCACCGGAGCGGGTCAACACACCGAAACCCCCGGGTGGGCCGAAGGCCGCTGGGCTTCGATGGAACCCACCCTGGGCGCCAAAACCGCCATCCAAGACCGGCTCCGCGCGGCCGGCTTCCCCCACTGGACGCTCCTCAAGCCGGGCTTCTTCATGGAGAACTTCCTCCCGTCCATGGCGTTCCTCTTCCCGCGCGGCATCAAGGGCGGCCTCGTCAGCGTCCTGAACCCCGGGACCCACCTGTCCCTGATCGCGGTGGATGACATCGGCAAGGCAGCGGCCGCCGCCATCGCCGCGCCGGAGCGATTCGACGGAATCGAGCTGGAACTGGCCGGCGACTACCTGTCGATGACGGACATCGCCGAGACGCTCTCCCGCGCCCTGGACATGCCACTGACCGCACCGAACATGACTGAGGAGGAGGCTCTCACCGCCGGAATGCCAGCCATGGGCGCTACCCACGAGTGGCTCAACGTGGCCGCCCAGCCGGGCCGCCCGCAGTACGCCAGGGACCTCGGAATCCCCCTCACCAGCTTCGAGGTATGGGCACAGAAGCACATGCGAGCCAAGGCCTGACCCACCATCTCCGGTTCCGGTGCCGACGTGGCCCGCAGCACCATCGGCGCCTATGACGGCCCTCAGTTGGTCCAGCACCCATGCAGGGGACTACCAACACTGCCTGATCGTCAACAGTGAGGACAACGATCCCCCTCTCGCGTCGGACGACGAGCCGGAGCCGCTGAACCTCATTGCGGACATCCTCGCACTCGAGGTCACCTGGGCGATCCGCCGTCCGAACGGCTAGGGTCAGCCCTCGAAGCCGCCCCCAGAAACCCTTGAGTGCGGGACGGTTCCTGGCGTGTTGATCGCAAGCGCTGCTAGTGATTGACTCGGCCGATGAAGTTTCTGCTGACGGCGAGCGGTCTGCGCAACGAGACGCAGCGCATCGCGCTCCGGGACATGCTGGGAAAGCCGTTCACGTCGGCGAAGCTTGTCTGCATCCCCACCGCGTCCGTCGCCGAGCCAGGCGATCACGGATGGTTCGTGGAAGACCTCAGCCGCTTGCACAGCCTTGGCTGGCGGGAGCTCGACCTCCTGGAACTCAACGGTCTGCCCCGGGGAATGGTCGTGGACCGGCTCTCGCACGCAGACGTCATTTACGTCCATGGTGGCAACCCCTACCACCTCGCACGCAGCATCACCGGCAACGGCCTGGCCGACGCGTTCCTCGACGTGTTGCAGGACCGGGTCTACGTGGGCGTGAGCGCCGGATCGATGATCTTCAGCCAGCATCTCAGCGAACACTCGGCCGATGTCATCGGCGACACCGCAGACCTGCACGCGCTCGGCGCAACGACGGTGCGGCCGCCGTTCGGACTCTTCGACTGGTATCTCAAACCCCACCTGTACTCACCGCACTTCCCGGAGCGGAACGACGCCTGGGCCGATCGGATCGTCGAGCGGGCCGACTTCCCGGTCTACTTCATCGACGACGAGACGGCCATCCGCGTCCACGACGACGAGGTCGATGTGGTAACTGAGGGCCGGTGGCGTTTCCATCGAGACTAAAAGACCTCGCGGGATGGTGGTCCGGCCCGCGATACGACTGGCCCTGATGCCTGTGCACCGCGGTGCTGGTTTCTGGCCCGATATGTGGCCACGGCCAAGGCGGCTGGGATGCGGCACTGTGGTTCGGGGCACGGTCGTGGGTGGCGTTCGCCGCCTGCCTGAAGGGTATCGACGTCGAGTACGTCGGCTGACGTGGCGAGGCCCCGTCCGTGGCGTCGACAGCCGAACGGCGCTTCCGCCCAGGGCTGACGGAGGCGCGGATGAGTCGATCCTGCTTGACTGGACTTAGCGGTAGTGCTCAGTCTGTCGGTGCCGGGAGGGATCGGTGACGTCGACGCTGTCGGCCTTGGCTGCGTCGGCGACGGCCTCGGCCGCGGCTTCAGCGGCCTGCGCCGCGTCGTTGGCGGCTTTGGAAGCCATGTCGTCCGAAGACTTCTCGCGGGTGGCCGGTGACAGGGGAAGCACCTCGCTGAAGGCGCGGGATACGCCCTGGAGTGCGGAGGTGACCTCGCTGGGGATCATCCAGAAGGTGCTGCCCGAGCCTTGCGCCAGTTGCGGCAGCATCTGGAGGTACTGGTAGGCGAGCAGCTTCGGATCGGGGTCGTTACGGTGCACGGCCTGGAACACCTCGTCGATGGCCCGGGACTGGCCCTCGGCCTGGAGAATCGCAGCGCTACGATTGCCCTCCGCGCGAAGGACAGCAGCCTGTTTGTCGCCTTCAGCGGTGAGAATCTGCGACTGGCGTTGACCTTCGGCCCCGAGAATCGCGGCCCGCTTGTCCCGCTCGGCCCGCATCTGCTTCTGCATCGCGTCCTTGATGGACTGCGGGGGGTCGATGGCCTTGATCTCGACCCGGTTGACCCTGAGTCCCCACTTACCCGTGGCCTCGTCCAGCACGCCCCGGAGTTGGCTGTTGATGGCGTCGCGGGAGGTGAGGGTCTTTTCCAGGTCCATGGATCCCACGACGTTCCGCAAGGTGGTGACGGTCAACTGCTCGACTGCTTGGAGGAAATTGGCGATCTCGTAGAAGGCCGCTCGTGGGTCGGTGACCTGGAAATAAAGGACAGTGTCGATCTCGACGACCAGATTGTCCTCGGTAATGACCGGTTGCGGCTTGAAGGAGACGACTTGTTCCCGCAGGTCGATCACCGGATGAACGCGGTCAATGTAGGGGATGACGAGGTTGAGACCGGGTTTCAATGTCCGTTGGTAGCGGCCGAGTCGCTCGACGTTACGAGCGCGTGCCTGGGGCACGATACGGACCGCCCGCATCACGGTGAACACCGCGATGAGCGCGACGATCACGCCGGCGATGAGGAGCGCATCCATCGTTTCACTCCCGGGGGTAGACGAGTGCGGTGGTGCCGCTGATCTCGATGACGTCGACGGTCGTTCCGGGAGGAATCACCAGCGTCTCGTCGTAGGTGCGGGCTGTCCATTCCTCGCCGTCGATGCGGACCCTGCCGCCCAGGCCCGTCACCTCCGAAACGGCATAGGCAGTCCTGCCGACCAATGCGTCTATGCCGAACCGCTCCACTTGGGGGTGGAGCAGGTGTCGCAACGCAATGGGACGCAGGAACACCACACCGGCTACGGCGACGACGGTGAACACCAAGAATTGGAGAGGCAACGGCAGTCCGACCGCGGCGAATCCCGCGGTAACCAACGCGGCCGCACCCAGCATTCCGAGTGCAGCAGTGAGCGTGAAGATCTCCGCCATTGCCAGCACAGCTGCAGTGATCAACCAGATCAGCCATGGATCCATTGCGTGCCTCTTTTGGCTGGTGCGGGTGCGCGAATAGGCGGACGGTCACCCGTCGGCCGCCGATGCGGGGCCACGGCCCGCCAGACGGGTGCGTGCCCGTACTCTCCCCGCCGGCGTGTGCGCCCAGGATCCAGGGCCTGGGTGAGTCGTGGGTTCCCCTGCTCAGGCTGCTCTTCGAAAATCTTCAGCTGCCTGTCATCGATATACGCCACAGTTCCTCCTCTCAATGATCAGCGAGCCGGAACGGCATCCTTGCTTCCACGATCTCCCGTGTTTCGCAGCGACCGCAATCGGGACCAGCACCCATTCTGGGATCCCATAGGTAGGGACGTTTGAGCGAGACAGACGCTGGCGGTGGGGTGAGCTCAGCTCGAGGTGCCGGTGCGCGCGACGATGCACGGCGGGGGCGGTGGACCCACCTGGCGGCATGAGACGGCGGGCTGGCCGTTCACGTCGAGCGACTGCCCCGCCGGTGTCCGTCAGACCAGTTCGACCGGCAGGTCGCCGCCCTCCGCGTGCTGGATGCGGTTGATGGCGCGGCGCAAGACCCGTCCTCCTTCGGCGTAGTGTTCGCCGCCTCCATCTTCATGGCCTCGATGGTGGCCACGGTCGCCTCGGCGTCCACCTCGTCGCCCTCGGCGACCGCGAGGGTCACCACCCCCGCGAACGGCGCCGCCACGTGCCCCGGGTCGGACGGGTCGGCCTTCTCGGTGACAGGGACGTCTGAGGCGGCGGCCCTGCGCGGACCTGAATGGTCCGCAGCTGGCCGTTGAACGAGGACATCAGCGTACGCATGCCGCGCTCTTGGTCGGCGTGTGCCACCGGTGCTGGCGGGCAGGCCCCTGCGCGGTCACAGAGAGGGGTCCCCTGGTCCACCCGTTCGGCAGCACGCCGTGCCTGCGGGCCGGGGCACCTCTAGCATGCTGACTGTGCGACCCATTCTCCCGAAGATCGAGGGCGGCCGGGTACAGGGCCTCCTGCAGCTCATCGAGGACGGTATCCACCTCGTCGTCGCGGCGTTCCTCGTACTGCTCGCGGGGCTCCTGAGCGTCGGGGTCGTCCGCGACGTCATCAGGTCGATCCAGGGGCCGTACCGCGAGGAGACAGTCGTTCTCTCCGCCCTGGACAACGGCCTTGTGCTGTTCATCGTGGCCGAACTGCTCCACACCGTCCGCCTCACCATCAGGAACCAGACCCTCGACGCGGAGCCGTTCCTCGTCGTCGGCTTGATTGCCGGCATCCGCAAGGTGCTCATCGTGACGGCCGAGGCGGAGAAGTCCTTCCGGTGGAACGTCGAAGGGATCGAACTGCTCATCCTGGCGGGACTGATCCTCGTGATGGCGACAGCGGTGTACGTGTGGCGGCGCTCCACGCGGCCGGGAGACTACTTCCCGCTCAAGGACGTGGGGCGCTCTCCGTCGCCGACTTCGTCACCTTCCCCGGTGCACGGTTCCTGATCCTTCACACCTTCCGCCGCCACGGCCGCCCGCACCCGCTGCTCCTCGCGAGCAGAGCCGACGTCCCGTTCCAGGGGTGTGCGGCTCACGGCCGTCGCGAGGTCCTCCAAGGCCTGCTTCTGCAGTTCCGCCCCGCGCCGCACCACCGGGCTCCGGTCCTCGGCGGCAGCGCCCTCCCACGCGTGGAGCGCCTCCTCCACGCGCCCCCAGTCGGGATTCCTGTGCTCGCGCACGTCGGCTGCCGCCTGCGCGGTGTCCGCCTCCAGGGCCTCGGCAAACCGCTCCGCCTTGGGGGCGAAATGGCTGTCGGCTCGCGGGACATGGCTCTCCATGAGCATCGCCGCCCGGCCGAACCGCTTGAGCGCCTCCTGCGCCTCCTCCGCCTCGCGCGACGTCAGGCCCCTGGGGCGGATCGGTTCCTGCCTTGCGCGGTCGAAGGCCTCCTGCCAGGCGGCACGTGCCTCCCTGCTCGCCAGCAGGGCCCTGCGTATGTCGGCACGATGCTCGCGGGACGGCTCGGCATAGCTGCGGAGCACCGCGGCCGCGTAGCGGCCGTTGGCGGCGAGCCAGTCCGCAAGCCGGCCCGGCAGCCGCGGCGTCTCCCATGCGGGAAACACCACGTACGCCAGCATTGCCAAGGCCCCGCCGAGAAGGGTGAGAACCATCCGCTCCGGGACCGTCTGCTCCCACGCCTGGCCGCCCATGCCGAGCAGGAAGACGACGTACGCGGCGGTGAAACACTGGGAGTAGGCGTAGCCGGTACGGACCAGCGTGTACGACAGGCCCGCCGAGACCACCGCTAGCGCCCCGAACACATGGGCGTCCGGGCCCAGGGCCCGAACGATCCCGGTGGCGAGGGCGACCCCCGCCATGGTCCCGGCGAAACGGGCCACCGCGCGCGCGTACGTCCGGTGGAAGTCCGGTCGCATCACCATCACCGAGGCGATGGGCGCCCAGTAGCCGTGGCCCAGGGGTAGCCGGGCGGCGATCACATAGCCGAGCGTGGCCACCGCCGCCAGGCGGACGGCGTGCCGGAACACGGGCGAGTCCCGGCGGAGCTCACGTCGCACCGCCCGGACGACGACTGGGAGTAGACGGAACATTGTCGGGCGCATAAGGAACTGGGCGCTCGCGGGACCGTGCGGCGGGGGCGTCTTCCTGGAGGCACCGCCGCTCCTAGCGACCTCCATCGCCTCGCAGAGCAGTTCCACGAGCCGCTCGGCGGCCTGCCGGGCGGGCCCCTCCAGTACCTCGTGCTCCTCGTCCACGCGCAGAACGTCCGCGCTTTCGGGCGGCACGCTGGCGGGGGTGCCGCGGCGAATCGAACGGGCGGCCGCGTCGAGGACGTCGGCGGCCGCTTTGAGCAGCTCCCGCGCGCGGTCCCGTCCGGGTCCCTCCGCCGGGGCGCCGACGTCCGGGTCGGCGAGCGCGGCGACGACCGGCCGAATGCGCTCGGCGAGGCCCCGGGGGCCGTGGAGGACGGGGGGACGGGTGCGGGCTTGTGACGGCGTCACGGCGGCCGCGTCCCGGGCTGTCATCAACGGCTCCGGGTCGAACGGGGCGGTCGGGTCGTGCCGCAGCCGGCGGGCGTAATCCGCCACAGCGGCCAGGGCGTCAGCGAGTGCGTCACGATGTGCCCCCCAACGGCGGATCGGGAACAGCAAGATCAGCACGGCCTGCGCCACGCCTCCGAGCGCGATGACCCCGGCATGCTCCAGGGCTCCGCCGCCGCTCGTGGGCAGGGTGATGGTCACAAGCATGCTGCCGACCGTCGTCGCTGCGACGATCCCGGCGGTCGATCCCACGGCCCACGCCATGCCCGCGAGGAAGGCCCATACGGCCAGCAGAGGGAGGAACGTCACGAGTCGCCCTGCCGCGAGGTAGCCGACGAAGGTGCTGAGCGCCAGACCCGCCCCCGCGCCGAGCGCGATCACCTTGCGTGGACGCCAGGAGCGCTGGAAAGTGGCCCCACCTGCGGAGTAGGCGCCGAGGGCTGCGGACGCGGCGTATGCAGGGGAGACCAGCCACAGGGCCGGCCCGATGACGATCGCCACTCCGGCGGCCGTGCGCAGCGCGAGCAGGGGCTCCAGCCGCGTCTCCTCGATCGTGAGCCCCGATCGTGCGACCTCCGCGAAGGCCCGCAGCCACGTCACGGGTGTGAGCCTAGCCGGGACGCCCTACCGGGTCGCGTTGGCCGCGCCGCCTCTTTGGCTGCGCTGTGCCCGGCGTGCGTGTGGCCCAGGGCCGACGTGCACTCACAAACCGGCATCCGCGCGTACAGGGTGACCACACCCCTAGCTTCGCCTGTTCAGTCCCGGCGTCGGAGCTGCCCTGCCCGGACAACACCCGTCCCGTCAGCGCCATGATCACGCGCCGGAGCACATCGCGCTGCCGCTGCCCTTGCTCAGCCTGAGGCGCGTCTTCCACCGACCGATACGGGGGTGCACCTGCCCGAGAAATCCGGCAACTTGCAAGGCTCTACTACGGGCGTTTGGCCCGGGCCTGCGCCAACGAGGGCCTCAACTTGGCCGTCTCCGTTGACTCCACGATCGTGTGCGCTGGTTCAGGTCATCCACGATCGTGTGCGCTGGTTCAGGTCCGACCGGGTCCGGGCGATCGCCGCCTGTCTGCCTCGGCCGGTGCCGCGGCGATCGCCGCCCGTCTGCCGGACCGGTCCGGAGGGGGAGCAGGCGGACGGCGGCCCTCGGGTCCCTTACCGTTTCTGGCCGTTGCCGTGTCCGTTGGGATGCAGGACCACCTTGGTCCAGCCCTCGTCACGGGCGTCGAAGTGCTCGTAGGCGATGGGGGCCTCGTCCAGGCTGAGTTCGTGGGAGACGATGAAGCTCGGCTTTGCCTTCCCGCCGGCGATCAGATCCCGCAGCGCGCGGTTGTACTTCTTCACTGGCGCCTGCCCGGTGCCCATGTGCTGGCCCTTGAACCACATCATGCCGAAGTCGATCGGGACCTTGCCCTGCGCCTCCAGCTCCCCCTGGGCCTCGGCGCCGCCGGGGTCCTCGGGCAGGAACACGCCCACCACGCCGATGTCGCCCGTGAACCTGACCGAGTCGATCAGTCCGTTGAGCGTGAGGCTGGCGTCCTCGTGTCCCTCTGGGTCGTGTGCCTGGTAGCCGACGCACTCACAGCCGTTGTCAGCGCCCAGACCGATGGTGGCCTCCTTGACGACCTCCGCCGGGTTCTGCTCGGCGGTGTTGATCGGGATGGCCCCGATCTCCTCCGCCTTGCGCAGCCGGTCGGGCTGGTGGTCGGCTACCCAAACGCGGCCGGCGCCTTTGAGGAGGGCGGAGTAGGTCGCCATCAGCCCAACGGGACCGGCCCCGAAGACGATCGTCTGGTCACCCGGTTTGACGTGGGCCATCTCGGTGGCGTGATAGCCGGTGGGGAAGATGTCGGCGAGCATCACATAGTCGGTCTGCCGCTCGGCGGCGTCCTCACCCAGTCGCAGCGCGTTGAAGTCGCCATAGGGCACGCGCAGCAGTTCCGCCTGGCCGCCCTGGTACGGGCCCATGTCGGCGAATCCGTAGGCGGCTCCGGCAAGGGCCGGTTCCGGCTGCATGGTCAGGCAGTAGTTGGTCAGACCCCGCTCACACTGCTTGCAGAAGCCGCAGGCGATGTTGAAGGGCAGAACCACATACTGGCCGACCTGGACCTTGCGGACGGCCGAGCCGACCTCCACGACCTGGCCCATGTTCTCGTGTCCCAGGGTGCGACCAGACTCGAACGAGGTGCGGCCCTCGTACATGTGCAGGTCCGAACCGCAGATGTTGGTGGTGGTGATCTTGACGATGATGTCGCAGGGGTGTTCGATCTTCGCGTCCGGTACGTCCTTCACCGTGACCGTTCGCGGGCCTTCGTATACCGCTGCCTTCATGATGGCTTCCTTCGTTGCCGCGGCATGAGCGCAGCACGGCGGTGGTGGAGACGGCGTAAAGAGCCAGACTCCCGAAAGTTGGTACGACGGAGTCCATGGCTCCGCCATGCCTGTGTGGGCCGTTCACACGGTTCAGGTGGAACGGTGGTGGCGCCGCCGGCCAGCCAGGCGAGGCTTGGGCGCTGCGGCGGCGTGCCTTCCGGGTCCCCCTCGACTCCCGACGCGAAACGGCCACGCACCGACCGACCCGGAATCTTCGGACCCCGGACGACCACCGCCCAACCCGCCCAGGTCACAGCTAGTCACTGTGACCGTTCTGGAGCATGTGGCGACGTTCCTGTTCGCGCTTGGAGTAGGCAGCTGCCCGGATCGCCTCATCGCTCTCCAAACCGGATCCCAGCGCGCCGCCCACGGTGGCGACCGAAGCGACGAACCATGACAACGTCAAGTATTCCGTGGCGTGCAATGGTGTTCGTGTCACAGAAGCGAACACTCGGCCGTTGATGATGAACAGAGCCCACACCAAGTTGATAACGATCAAACCCCCGTAGCAGACAAGCACCCCGAGGCCCACGGTCATGACGGTCGAGGCGTTGTAGAGCCCCGCCCTCTGCCTCGCCTCCCGCGAGACCTCTGTTGGTCGATGCCATAGCTGCGCGTCTACGATCAGCCAGCCGATCATGAGCCCGACAGAGCCGACCGTGGCGATCACGAGGCGTGGCATGCTCAGGGTCTCGGCCAGGCTCCAGATGGTGGAGTTCACGGTGGCGACCGCTCCCGTGGCGAGTGCGGCCGCCAGGGCTTTCGACAAGCCCGGTACCAACCGCCATGGCCGGTTGGCGCGGACCATACCGAAGAGCACCCTCAGGTAACCGCGCGGCCCGCTGACGACGTACCGAAAATCAGCGGTCTCCTCCTCACCGACCGGGCCCGGGTGAATAGGCGCGAGACGACTGGCGAAGGGCCTCAGAAGCGGCTGACTCTGCGGAGGTCCGTCAGCCCCAGTGGCCCGCGGGCCCGCCAAGCCAAGCACGGCTTCTTCCACCGCCCGCCGAGCCCTCGTCTGCAGACGCAAGCCCCCCAGCGGAGGAAGAGACAGCAGCGCCAAGCCGTGTTCGTGACTCAGATCCACAACGAGCTTGCGCCCGTGTGAGTGCAGCGGAAGATCGGTGAGGGCCACGACAATGTCCCAGTTCTCCGCTCTTCCGCGCTCCATGATCCGGCGCATCAAGGTGGGCGGGTCCTCGGTTCCTGCGGTGAATGGCTCACTGATCACCTCGACGTCGAACCGTCGCCCGTGGCCTGACTTGTCAGCGAGCCGAGTAGGAAGTGTCTGGGCCATGCGCTGCGCGATCTCCGTCGGCGCGTCCGGATCCGCCAGGAGAGCCACGACCGTAACGCCCTGAGACGACACCCGCATGACTCCTTCTCGTCGGCTGCCCCCGCGATCGCAAGTGCCCACAGGATGCCCGCGAGGTAAGGACGACGCCGCGTGACACGCTGGCCCCCGCCAGCAGGCACAGGCGGTACGGTCAGATCTCCTCGTCCTCCTCGTACAGGGCCTGCTCCCACCACCGGGCCACGGTCCCGTGCGCCACCGCGAACACTCGCTCCGCGCGACCCCGGCCCACACCGCACGCCGCGCCACCAGCCATCCCTCTTCGGTGTCCGGCCCGGCAGTAACGGCTCGATCCGCGCCCACTGCGCGTCAGCCAACGGGACACCCGGACCAACGATCCGATGATCCAAACGCACGGCTCACCTAGCTAGGCGGGATGGTCCGCGTCGACCGGCCCGGGCTGCCGTGCTCCGGCTTCTCCCGAGCGCTCGCCGACGTGGTCACCCCGCGGCGTTCGGCCCATCAACAGCGACATCTTGCGGGTCACCTTTACGTGGTGCCGCTCCGCGACGGCTGGCTGGCTGGCTGGTACACCACGAACTGTGGGACCGTCAGCGCGACGGGATCGCTCGGCACCAGGCCCGCCTGTTCAACCTCGTCACCATTGGCATTGGCTGCCTGCACGCCACGCTGTGAGTGCTCGTCCATATCAACGGGCGTTCCTGGTCGCACCAGAGTCGTTGCGCCTGGTCGTCGGGCACCAGCCCGATGCCGGTTATCACCTCTGCCTCCGCCCGGTTCATCACGTCCATGGGAACCGGCGGCCGTGCCATGGGCGCAGGTGGGACGGCAGCGGATGGGCCGGGCCGCCTACGGGGTCCGTCACAGTGAGGGTGAGCGCCGGGACACGGGCCGGCCCGCCACCGGCCAACCCCCGTCGGGGCCTGTTGTGCGGACCAGGTTGCCCGTCTTTTCCCGGTGCTCGTGCACGAGGCGGATCGCCATGGCACCCTCACCGGTCGCTGAGGCCACCCGCTTGACCGAGCCGCTCCTGACGTCGCCAGCGGCGAAGACCCCGGGAAGCGTGGTCTCCAGCAGCAACGGACCGCGTCCGAGTGCGGCCCACCGGGTCGCGTCGGCCACGCCCTGGGCGTCGGCGCCGGTAAGGACGAAGCCCTTCTCGTCCAGGGCAAGCACGCCCCTGAGCCATTCCGTGCGCGGCCGGGCCCCGATGAACACGAACAGCGCAGCGGCCCGCAACTCCCCGAGCTCACGGCTGGCGTTGTCCTCGACCGTAAGCGTCTCCAGTTTCTCCTCCCCGGAGAGGCCCCGGACTTCGGTGTGGAGCAGTACCTCGATCTTCGGGTGCCGTTCCACCTGGTCGACCAGGTAGCGCGACATGTCCGCGTTGAGGTTGCCGCCCCGGACGAGGAGGTGGACTTTGGACGCGTGGTTCGCGAGGAACAGCGCCGCCTGCCCGGCGGAGTTTCCGCCGCCGACCACGGCGACTGGATCCGCCTGGCAGAGACTGGCCTCGTGGACGGTCGCCGCGTAGTAGACGCTGATGCCCTCCAGGCGGTCCATGCCGGGTATCTCGAGCCTGCGGTACCGCACTCCTGAGGCGAGAACCACGGCGCTCGCCCGGGTCCGAGAGCCGTCCGTGAAGGTGACGACGTACTCATCGTCCTGCGGGGTGAGCCCGTTGACCTGGGCCGGCACCATGATTCGGGCACCGAACTTGCGGGCCTGGAGGACCGCGCGTTCGATGAACTCGCCACCGGAGATGCCCGACGGGAAGCCGAGGTAGTTCTCGATGCGAGACGTAGTACCGGCCTGGCCTCCGGTGGCCACAGCGTCGACGGTCACCGTGGTGAGGCCGTCGGAGGCACCGTACACGGCGGCGGCCAGTCCCGCGGGGCCCGCACCGACCACCACCACGTCGCACTGCCCGGTCTCCGGCGAGGGGGCGGGCAGCCCGATGAGCCGGGCGAGGTCGGCGTTGCTCGGATTGCGCAGCACCCGCTCGCCCTTCCAGATGACCACCGGAGTCTCCTCAGGACGGATGGAGAACCGACGCAGCAGCGCTTCCGCCTCCTTGTCCTTCTCCAGATCCACCCAACGGTGGGGCAGCCGGTTGCGGGCGGCGAACTCACGCAGCCGCAGCGTGTCCGGTGAATAACACGACCCCAGAATCCGAAAGCCGACACCGAGGCCAATAAGCAGATACCTGCGGCCCAGGTAAGCGCGGAGGATCAGGTCGCCGAGGACGGGATCGCGGCCGACCAGAGCACGTTGCCGCTCCACCGGTACCGCCAGGATCTCGCCCGCCTCGCGCACCACGGCGGTATCGAACGCCGCCTGACCCTCCAGCAGCCCGAGTTCACCCAGGAACCTGCCGGGTCCGTGCACCGCCACCGTGCGCTCGTCGGGCCCCCCGTGGTCTTCGAGGATCTCGACGCTCCCGCTGAGGATCGCGAGGAACTCCCGGAACGGCTCGCCCTCGCGGTACAGCACCTCGCCCTCGGCGGTCCTGCGGCGCTCACCGTGCGCAGTCAGGTCCTCCAGTTGCTCCGGTGCCAAGCACGGGAAGGCCCCGTGCCGGTCCGGTGTCTCGCGAACCGCACCATGTTTGTGCTCGGCCGTGCTCATCAGACCATCGCCTCGTGGACGTAGCACCAGCGCCAGTCCTCTCCCGGCTGGAAGGACTGCACAACGGGGTGACCGGCGCTGTCCGCGTGCCGCCTGGCGTGCTTGAGGGGCGAGGAGTCGCAGCAGCCGACGTGGCCGCAGGTGAGGCAGAGCCGCAGGTGCACCCAGGGGGAATGCTCCATCAGGCACTCCTCGCAGCCCTCCGGGGTACGAGGAGTCACTGGGCGCACCATCTCCAGGTGCGGGTCGGGAATCGTGACCATGAGGGTGCTCCTTCCGTGGGCGGGACCGCTCGGCCGCGGCCCGCGATGGTCTCCTCCACTCAGCGGCTCAGCTCCGGGGCGAGGACGCCCGGCCGGACA
The DNA here is from genome assembly GCF_051553595.1 of Streptomyces sp. HUAS TT11. NCBI lineage: Bacteria > Bacillati > Actinomycetota > Actinomycetes > Kitasatosporales > Streptomycetaceae > Streptomyces > Streptomyces sp. HUAS TT11. The sequence continues at coordinate 8,011,700 of NZ_CP196184.1, read as the reverse complement.
TCCCCACTGCCGTATCGAGCAGGGCCAGGGTCGGCACCGCCACGACTTGGAACCGCTGCGCGAGCGCCGGCGACCGGTCGATATCGACCTTTTGACGACCTTGAACTCGACAGGCCGGTGCCCGAGTTCAGCTCGGGCCTGACTCATTCCACAGCCTCGAACAACCGCTGCAGCGCGGGTGGGGGCCTTGCGCAGCTCGTTGCCGTTCTCCTGCTGGAACTTGTCGGCGGGTGGTCCACCAGGCGCCGTCCGGAGCCTTCGCCGCACAGGATGCTGTGGCTCCCCGTGGACCGCACATCGACCAGGCCATCGCTGAAGACGGAAGGCGACGAGCAGGGTCGACGCAAGACGCCGGCCCGCGCGGCGCGCCGTTCCGGTCGGGCACTCGGCGACAAGCAGGTGACAACCGCCGCGTAGAAGCGGCCCCTGCCCGACCGAGACTCGGAGGAGTTCGACCGCGGACGCGGCACTCTGCGGGGCCCTGGGCCGCCTGGCGCTGATGGTGGAACTTTGGCGGCGCAGCGCCCTGCACGTGGAGAGGTCCTGGAGCAGGCCGGCAGGATCATTGCGGCAGCCGAGGAGGCATAGCGGTGACGCTGTTTAGCGGTGGCCTGCGCCGCCGGGTCCGGTTGCCACTCACAACAGCAGGTCGAAGAGGGCTCGGGCCTCGTCCCAGTGCTGGGTCTGGGGGTTCTTCAGGTCGGGGTGGAGGATCTTGAAGGTCTGGGCAAGGGCCAGGCTGAGTCCGCCGATGACGTCCGGATAGGCCGCCTCGGTCTCCTCGTCGGGCGTCCGGTCCAGAGCGGGGTGGGTGGCGAGTTGTTCTAGGATCGGCTTGAGTTCTACTTCCTGGTCGATCTTCTGGAAGTGGTGAATGCTCTCCTGCAAGCCTTTCGTGATCGGTAGGTCACAGGTCCGGATGATGTCGCGCCCGTTGGCCTTGGCAGTGGCCTGGGCGACAGTCAGCAGATCGTAGAGCTTGGCGTCGACGAAGTCGCTATAGCGCTTGAGATCGTTCTTGTCGACGTCCAGGCCCGCGGCCGCGCGGAAGAATCTTTCGAACCTGGCGATGGACATCACGGTCATGACGGCAACCTCCGGTTGCGGGCGCCGGGTTGGCTCCCGGCGCCTGGGCTTCCCAGTCAGCCTGGCCGACGGGACGCGGGAACGCATGCGCATGTCGGGACCAATAAGCCTCCCTGAATTAACCTGCCAGGCCCAGGCGTCCCATTGCCCCGGTAATTGGACGGGCGTGTGATACCCGCGAGTATGGCCATTTTTGGTACCTTGTTCGTGCTGGCTGGCCTTGCGCACCGTGCCGTCCCCCCGTTCCTGGCCGGGCGGTTCGGTTGCCGAGCGGCTACAGAAGTACGGATGCCAGTGATTTCGGCAGACTGGATTTGAGGTGGTCCCACTCGCCTTCGCTGACGTGGCGTTCCAGAGCCTCCAGCACGGTGTGCACGACTCGTTCGATACCACCGTCGACCGCGTAGGGAAAGTCGTCCCGGACACGCTGGAGGAATTCCTCGCCGCTCAGTTTCACTGGAGTCTCGGACGGCCTCCATCCGTCGTAGTAGATGCCGCGGATCAGGGTCGGAAGCTGCGCCCCGAAGTGCGCAGCCCCGTCGACGGAGAGCCGGTCCCGTAGCGGGTGCAGGACTGCGCGTAGTGCGGCGTACGACTGCTTCCGGCGGTCCTTGGGCCATCCGTTGGCCTGCTCGATTTCCCTGAGGAGCCGGTTAGCCCTATCCACCATGGTGTCGAATGAGGAGAAACTCGTTTCGGTCATCTCAAAGCCACTTTCGCTCCCGGAGCGCTCGGCGGCGCCGGACCGTTGTCCCGCACCGCCGAGCTCCTCGGCTCAACGACCGCCGCTCTCGCCGCGCTCGCCGCTCTCGGTGATCTGGACGTGACGGGGCTTGGCGACCTCCGCCTTGGGAACGGTGACCGTAAGCACACCGCCCGACATCTCCGCTGTGACCTTTTCGGCGTCCACCTCTCCGGGCAGCCGCAGCCGGTACTCGAAGACACCGGTCCGGCGGGTACCACGTCGCAGGACGCCCTTGCGCTCCTTTTCCTTGATCTCTCCGGTGACCACCAGTTCCTGTCCGTGGGCCTCGACGTCGATGTCCTTGCTCTTGACGCCAGGGAGTTCGATCTCGACCTCGAAGGCGTCATCGGTCTCCATGACGTCCGCGAGGGGGGTCCACGCGGCCGCGGGCGCGGCGCCGCCCACCGTGGATTCGAGCAATCCGCTCATCTGGTTGAGCAGCTCGTCGAATTCCATCAGCGGATTGCGGGCCCACCCGACGGGCCGCTCCGTCGTTCCGCCACCGCGGTGGCGCCGAACGGGCAAGGTCATCGCCCATCACCTCCGTCTTCTCGTGGGTTCGCGGCCGTACAACCTTCTTCGCCCGGCACGGCGGACCGGCTGGGCGGAGCATTGACGTCATCGGGCAGGCTCTGCGCACGCGATTCGCGGACCGCCTCGCAGTGCCTTACGGAAGCGTCCAACGCCCCGTGCCCGTCCTCCCCCACGGTCCGCTCGATCTTCGCGACTAGCGGGCCGCGCTCGGCGAGGGCCTGGGAGCGGATCAGGATCTGACCGGCGTGAATTGCCTGGTGGCGGCCATGACAGGCGAGGAGGCCGATCTGTTCGGCCGTCAGCCGGGGATAGACCCCGTACAAGATCAGACTCTCCGGGACTGCATTTCCGTGGGGCTCCCGAGGTGGCTGGCCCATCGTGTTCATCCTCCTGCAGTGGTTTGCCGGCCCGCCACCGCCTGCTCAACCCACGAGCGCAGGACGTGCGCGGGTGCTGCGCCGGTCTGCCGGGCGACCGACTCGCCATGGTCGAGGACGAGCAGAGTCGGCACCGCCTGCACCTGGAACCGCCCGCTGACCCGGGGGTTCTTGTCGACGTCGACCTTGACGAGCTTGATCCGTCCGGCGAGCTCCCGGGCGACTTGTTCGAGGGCGGGGGTGACCATCCGGCAGGGGCCGCACCAGGTCGCCCACAGGTCGACCACGACGGGCACGGAGGCCTTCTCGACCACGTCCGTGAAGTCGTTGTCCCCCGCGTCGACGATCCAGGGCAGGGGCTGCTTGCAGTGGCCGCACTTGGGGCGGCCCTCTGCGGCCACGGGCACGCGGTTGGTGCGCCCGCAGTGAGGGCAGCTGACGGTCTGCGCCTGCATCGTGCTCATGCCGCCCGCGCTCCCTTCCCGTCCTCGGGCTGGTCGTAGGTGACGACCAGCTCTCCGTGTTCGGCGTCGACCCGGACGATGGCGCCGTCCTGGACGTCGCCGCGCAGCAGGGCGCGTCCGACGAGGGTTTCGACCTCGTGGGAGATGTAGCGGCGCAGCGGCCGGGCCCCGTACACCGGGTCATAACCTTGGTGGGCGATCACTTCCCGGGCAGCGTCGGTGAGTTCGACGGTGATGCGGCGTTCGGCGAGCCGCTGCCGCAGTTCGTCGAACTGCAGCTCCACGATCCGCTCGATCTGCCGCTCGCCGAGCGGCTTGAACAGCACGATGTCGTCGACGCGGTTGAGGAACTCCGGGCGGAAGTGCCCGCGCAGCTCGCCCATCACCAGGGCGCGGGCGTCGGGCTTGATCTCGCCTTCGGCGGTGGCGCCGTCGAGGAGGTGCTCGGAGCCGATGTTGGACGTCATGATGATGACGGTGTTGCGGAAGTCGACGGTGCGGCCCTGAGCATCGGTGATGCGGCCGTCATCGAGGATCTGCAGCAGGGTGTTGAAGACATCGGTGTGGGCCTTCTCGATCTCGTCGAACAGCACAACCGAGTACGGCTTGCGGCGTACCGCCTCGGTGAGCTGGCCGCCTTCCTCGTAGCCGATGTATCCGGGCGGTGCGCCCATGAGCCGGCTGACGGTGTGCCGCTCCTGGTACTCACTCATGTCGAGGCGGACCATGTTCTCCTCGGAGTCGAACAGGGCCGCCGCGAGGGTCTTGGCCAGCTCGGTCTTCCCGACGCCGGTGGGGCCGAGGAAGATGAACGAGCCGATTGGGCGGCGCGGGTCGCGGACGCCGGAGCGGGCGCGAATGATGGCATCGGCGACGAGTTTGACGGCCTCGTCCTGGCCGATGACGCGCTCGCGCAGGATCTCGTCGAGGCGCAGCAGCTTCTCGCGTTCGCCCTCCTGGAGGCGGGCGACGGGGATGCCGGTCCAGGCGGCGACGATCTCGGCGATCTCCTCCTCGGTGACGACCTCGCGCAGCAGCCGGTTCTGCCCTTGTTTGGCAGCCAGTTGCTCCTCCTCTGCGGCGAGTCGGCGCTCCAGGTCCTGGAGGCGGCCGTAGCGGAGTTCGGCGGCGCGGTTGAGGTCGTAGGCGCGTTCGGCCTCCTCCGCCTCGTGGCGGACCTGCTCCAGTTCCTGGCGCAGGTCCTGCACGCGGCGGATCGCCTGCCGTTCGGCCTCCCACTGGGCGTGTTTGGCGTCGGCCTGACCGCGCAGGTCGGCCAGTTCCCTGCGCAGCTCCTCCAGGCGGGCTTTGCTGGCAGGATCGCTCTCCTTGGACAGGGCCGCCTCCTCGATCTCCAGGCGGGTGACACGGCGGGTGAGCTCGTCGAGTTCGGCGGGCATCGAGTCGATCTCGGTACGCAGCCGGGCGCACGCCTCGTCGACGAGGTCGATGGCCTTGTCGGGCAGGAACCGGTCGGTGATGTAGCGGTGGCTGAGGGTGGCCGCGGAGACCAGCGCGGTGTCCTGGATCTTCACGCCGTGGAAGACCTCCAGGCGTTCGCGCAGTCCGCGCAGGATGGAGATGGTGTCCTCCACGCTCGGCTCGTCGACCAGCACCTGCTGGAAACGGCGTTCGAGGGCGGCGTCCTTCTCGATGTGCTTGCGGTACTCGTCGAGGGTGGTGGCGCCGATCATGTGGAGTTCGCCGCGGGCGAGCATCGGCTTGAGCATGTTGCCCGCGTCCATGGCCCCTTCCGCGGCGCCGGCACCTACGACGGTATGGAGTTCGTCGACGAAGAGCAGGATGCGCCCCTGGGCGGCCTTCACCTCAGAGAGCACGGCCTTGAGGCGTTCCTCGAACTCGCCGCGGTACTTGGCGCCGGCGACCAGGGAGCCCATGTCGAGAGCGAACACGGTCTTGTCGCGCAGGCCCTCGGGGACGTCGCCGCGAACGATGCGCTGGGCCAGGCCCTCCACGATGGCGGTCTTGCCGACACCGGGATCGCCGATGAGGACGGGGTTGTTCTTGGTCTTGCGGCTGAGGATCTGGGTGACGCGGCGGATCTCCGCATCACGGCCGATGACCGGGTCCAGCCGCCCGGACCGGGCCTCGAGGACCAGGTCGCGGCCGTACTTCTCCAAAGCCTCATAGGCCACTTCGGGGTTGGCGGAGGTGACGCGCTGGTTGCCGCGGACCTGGGTCAGCGCGCTCAGGAACGAATCCCGGGTCACGCCGTGCTCCTTGAGCAGGCGTCCGGCGGCGGTCGCCGGGCCTTCCTCGGCCAGGGCGAGCAGGAGGTGCTCCACGGACACGTACTCGTCCTTGAGGCGTTTGGCCTCCCGCTCGGCGGCATCGAGCAGGCGGGACAGGCGCTGGGTGACGAAGACCTGGCCGGGTGCCGCGCCGGGACCGGTGACCTTCGGGCGGCGGGAGAGTTCCTCGCGCACGGCCGCGCGCAGTTCCTTCGGCTCGGTGCCGGCCTGTTGCAGCAACCGTGGGATCAGACCGTCCTCCTGATCGAGAAGCGCGAGCAGCAGGTGTTCCCCGTCGACCTCGGTCTGCCCCATCTCGACGGCCGCGCTCTGGGCCTCCTGGAGGGCTTGTTGGGACTTCTGGGTGAGACGGTTCATGTCCATGGGGGTGTTTCACTCCTCGTACCGGCGCGGCGCAGGGCGGCTTCGAGCATGCTGATGCGGTCCAGCAGGTCGAGCACCAGGCCTATGGATGCGTAGTTGAGGCACAGCCCGGTGCGCAGCCGCTGAATACGGGCGAGAGTTACCGGGGCCGTGGCGTCGAACACCAGTCGCCCCGCGGAGTCGCGCTCCGCGTCGACCAGGCCGAGAGCGACGAACCGGCGGATCAGCTCGGGGTGGAGCCCCGAGCGAAGGGCCACGGCGGCCAGGGAGAGCCTGGGGACGGGGACGAGCGCGTACCGTACAGCCGTCGAGGCGGTGGTGTCGGCGCCCGTTCGTACCGGACGGGCGCCCACGCCGGCCCGGCCGATGCCTCCCGCTCCCGCGGGTCGGTCGTTCATCGCGTCCTCCTGGGGTCGAACGAGGAAGTGGCGGCGAGCTCCTCGAACAGTTCGCGCTCCCGGTCGCTGAGCCTGGACGGCACCATGATCCGGAGTTCGGCGTACAGGTCGCCGTTCGCGCCCCGCGGGTTCGGCATGCCCTCACCGCGCAGCCGCAGCCGCCGGCCGCTGGACGAGCCGGCGGGCACCGTGACCTTGGCCGTGCCGCCGCCGGGCGTGGGCACCGGCACGGTCGCACCCAGGGCCGCCTCCCACGGGGCGACCGGGACCTGGACCTGCACGTCATGGCCGTCCAGCCGGAACCGGGGGTGGGGCTGGATACGCACCCGCAGGTACAGGTCGCCTGCGACGGCGTCACCGTTGCCCCGGCCGCCCTCACCCGCCAGCCGGATCCTCTGCCCGTCGGTGACGCCCGGCGGCACCTCGACCTCGTACCGCCGCGGCTGCCCGGTGGGGCCGGCGAGTGTGACGGTGCGACGGCCGCCTCGGTACGCCTCCTCGACGGTGAGCGGCAGTTCCGCCTCCTGGTCCGCTCCGGGGACGCCGCCTCGGGCGGCGCCGGCTCCGAACATGGAGCCGAGCAGGTCCTCGATGTCGATGCCCTCCGCGCCGAAGTCGTCGCCGAAGCCGGTGGTGTACCGGACGCGAGGACCGCCACCGCCTGCGGTCCTCCGACCGCGGAAGCCGCCGCCCGCTCCCGCCGCGACCCGTTCGTCGAAGTCCTCCGGGATCTTACGGAAATCCTCGCCGAAGCGGTCGTAGCGGGCTCGGGTCTTGGGATCGGACAGGACGCTGTATGCCTCGTTGAGGTCCTTGAATCGCTCCTCCGCCCCGGGGTCCTTGTTGACGTCTGGGTGGTACCTGCGGGCGAGTTTGCGATATGCCTGCTGGATCTCGTCCTGGCTCGCGGTCCGTGACACGCCCAGCACCTGGTAGAAGTCCCGTGCCATGACCGGTCACTCCCGCTTCGCGACCGTCACGGCGGCAGGCCTGAGCTGCCGTTCGCCGTCCCCGTAGCCGGGGCGCAGCACCTCGACGACTGTGCCCGGTGGGGCGTCGGGGTCCTGGACGACACCGACCACCTCGTGCCGGGCCGGGTCGAAAGCGACGCCGGTCTCCGCATGCCGCGGGTAGCCGAGCAGTTCGAGGACGTTCACCGCCTGGTCGCGTACGGCCCGGATGCCCTCCACGATCGCGCCCGGATCGGCACCGGCGTGGGTCAAGGCGAGTTCGAGGTTGTCGAGGACGGGCAGGAAGGCGGCCGCCGTGCGGGATCGCTCGACCGCCCGTTCGCGCTCCAGTTCCCTGGCGTGGCGCTTGCGAAGGTTGTCGAGGTCGGCGAGTGCGCGCCGCCAGCGGTCCTCCAGTTCCTGGATTGCGGTCGTGTACTCGTCCTCGGCTGGCGTGGGGCCGGCGGCGTCGGGTCCCGGTTCGTCGTTCGCCGCTTTGGGCCGGGGCGGGCCCGGTTGGGGCAAATCCCCGCGAGGAGGGCGTTCGGCGATTTCCGGGACCGGTTCGACCGGCTCCGACGCGGCCCGGTCGGGTTCCTGGGGACGGCTGGGCATGGCGCGCCTCAGTCCTTGTCGAACTCGGCATCGATGACGTCGTCGTCACCGCCACCGCCGCCCGGGCCACCGGTCGCGCCGCCCCCGGGGGTGTCTTGGCCGGGACCGCCGGTGGTAGTGGCGCCCTGATGGGCCGCCAGCCCGGCGAGCACCTGCTGGAGTTCGGAGGCCAGGGGCCGCACGCGCTCCACACCCGCCTCTTCCTTGACCGCCGCGCGGGCGTCGGACACGAGCATCTCGGCGCGTGCCTTCTCGTGCGCGGGCGCTGCGTCGCCCAGATCGGCGAGGCGCTTCTCGACCTGGTAGGCGACGGCGTCGAGCTCGTTGCGGGCGTCGACGGCCTCGCGGAGTGCCTGGTCCTGGCCCCGGTTGCGCTCGGCCTCCTGGACCATGCGTTCGACCTCACTGCGGTCCAGGTTGGAACTCTCGCTGATGGTGATGCCCTGTTCCTTGCCGGTGTCCCGGTCACGTGCCTTGACGTTGAGGATGCCGTTGGCGTCGATGTCGAAGGTGACCTCGATCTGCGGTTCGCCCCGCGGCGCCGGCCGGATGTCGGTGAGCTGGAACCGGCCGAGCACCCGGTTGTCGGCGGCCCGTTCGCGCTCGCCCTGAAGGACGACGATGTCGACGGCGGGCTGGTTGTCCTCGGCGGTGGAGAAGGTTTCGGTGCGACGGACGGGGATGGTGGTGTTCCGCTCGATGATCTTCGTCATCACGCCACCGCGCGTCTCGACACCCAGCGACAGGGGGGTGACGTCGAGCAGCAGGACGTCCTTGACCTCGCCCTTGAGCACCCCGGCCTGGATCGCGGCGCCCAGGGCGACGACCTCATCGGGGTTGACGGTCATGTTGGGTTCCTTGCCGCCGGTCAGCCGACGCACGAGGGTCTGGACCGCCGGGATGCGTGTGGAACCGCCGACGAGGATGACCTCGTCGATGTCGCTCTCGCCGACCTTGGCGTCGGCCATGGCCTGCTGGACCGGTCCCAGGCACCGCTCCACCAGGTCGCTGGTGATCTGCTCGAACGTGGACCGCATGATCGAGTCGGTGAGATGCTTGGGGCCCGAGGCGTCGGCGGTGATGAACGGCAGGCTCACCTGCGTCTGCGTCACCGAACTGAGCTCGGTCTTGGCCTTCTCCGCCGCCTCGAACAGGCGTTGCAGCGCCTGCGGGTCCTTGCGCAGGTCGATGCCGTTCTCCTTCTGGAAGTCGTCCGCGAGGTAATCCACCAGACGCCGGTCGAAGTCGTCGCCGCCCAGGTGACTGTCGCCGGCGGTGGAGCGCACCTCCACCACGCCGTCGCCGACGTCGAGGATGCTCACGTCGAAGGTGCCGCCCCCCAGGTCAAAGACGAGGACGGTCTCGTGCTGCTTCTTGTCCATGCCGTACGCGAGGGCCGCTGCGGTCGGCTCGTTGATGATCCGCAACACCTCCAGTCCCGCGATCCGTCCGGCGTCCTTGGTGGCGGTGCGCTGAGCGTCATTGAAGTAGGCAGGCACCGTGATGACCGCCTCCGTGACCCGCTCCCCCAGCTGCTTGGAAGCGTCGTCGGCGAGTTTGCGCAGCACCTGAGCGCTGATCTCCTCAGGCGCGTACAGCTTGTCGCGCACCTTGAAGCGGGCCGCCCCGCCGTCGCCCTCGACGACGTCGTACGCCACCGCCTTGGCCTCGTCGGAGATCTCGTCGAAGTGCCGGCCGATGAACCGCTTGGCCGAGTAGATGGTGCCCTTCGGGTTGAGGATCGCCTGGCGCCGGGCCAGCTGGCCCACCAGTCGCTCGCCGGTGTCGGTGAAGGCCACCACGGACGGTGTCGTGCGGTTGCCCTCGCTGTTGGGCACGACGGACGGCTCGCCGCCCTCCCACACGGCGATCACCGAGTTAGTGGTGCCCAGGTCGATGCCCACTGCCTTGGCCATGAAGATCTCCTCCTGGTGCGGCGGCCTGCGCCGACTCTCCGAATCACGTTCGTTCAGGTGTGGATGGGACCTCCGCCGGTGGTCTGCAGCGCGCTGATCAGCTGCACAGCCTCGTCAGCACCACGCGACCTCCTACCGGCTCGGCTGCGTCGAACGGAGCGAGGAGAAAGCCTGGCGGCGGCCCTGCAGCGGCATGCCAAACAGCGCGCCGACGACAGCTCCGAAGATCAGTCCGCGCAGAGCGAGGAGCCGGAGACGACGGGGTCGAGCCAGTTCACGAGGCCGAACAGCCGTCCGGTCAGGACACCTGGGAGCGCACCGCTCGCCGCCCCGTGAAGAGCGACCCTGCCATAGTCCATCCGGCCGATCACCTGCTCGACCAGGCGCACGTCCGGGCCGATGATCGCCACCCCCTCCACGGAAAACCCATGGTCAGGGAGGTGGTCCACGGCGCGTTCGGCTTCCCAGTACGTCTTGTACGAGGCAGCCGGCCTGCCATGCTGCTCGGTCATCGCCCAGCCCTTCCTGCCGGTGCGCACGGAGGGGTTCGAACACTCCCCAGGGTGGCGAGCCGATTGGCTCCACGCCTGCGCCTGGCGAGTCAGAAATGCGCGGGTCCGGTCGCCCCACGAGTACTAGAGGAAGAATCCCCATATCTCGGATGAGCCTGCCCGAGAGCGGGTACCCGGAACACCGCTCGCCTCCCTAACGGCTCGGGAGAACGGAGTGATCCATGTCCGGCAGTCGGGTATACAGCCTGTCCCGTCGCTCTGACCGGGAGGCGGGTCTCTCGTGGGGCGGCGTCGGGCGGCCCCACATGGCCGTGCGGAGAGGGCCCGGTCCGCGCGTGTCAACCCCAGCCGACCATGCCCTCCACGAACTGATGGTGCTCTCCAAGGCCCTGTTCGACACCCTGGACGAAGGCGAGATTTTGCGCCTGGCCATGGACCATATAGCCGCCGCAGGGCGATACAGCGCCGAGGCCGGATACCTCAGAGTGGACGGCGACCTGGTCCCCAGCGCGAGGAACGGGCGGATCCATGCCTTGGCCGTGGAGCGGAGGGTGCGGGAGCTGGCCGGGCAGGACGGCCCTGTGACCGTGTCCGGCCGGCCCTGGGGCTGGGCCCTGGGGTTGCGCGGACTTGAGAGATTCCACGGTTACCTCGTGGTTACATCCCGCTCCCAGCCCACCGAGGCTGAACGCTCCCTGCTCCTCACGCTCATCCGGCACACCGCTGCTGCTCTGTCAGTCGCCTTCGCACACCGCCGCCGGCAAGAGGACGCGCTGGCGCTGCACCGGCTCAGGGGGGAACGCACAGCCCTCCAGCGGCAGCTGATCTCCGTCGTGGCTGAGCTGGGGTACCAGCGAGCCGTTCACGCACTCATGGCCGACGTCGCTGCCTCGGGCGGCGGTGAAGAAGCCATCACCCGCGCACTGCATGGGCTGACTGGGCTCCCCGCGGTGGTCGAGGACCGCTTCGGTCGACTGAGGTCCTGGACCGGCCCCAACCGCCCCGACCCCTATCCGGAGCCGGACCCCGTGCGCCAGGACGAAATGCTGCACGCCGTCGCCCGGGAGGCCGGGCCGGCTCGGATGAAGGACCGGCTGATCACGCTGATCCGCCCGCACGGCAAGATCCTGGGCGTGCTCGCCCTGGTCGATCCCCGGGACGAGGCCGACGAGCACACCGTGCTCGCGATGGAACAGGCCGCCACGGCGCTCGCCCCGGAGCTAGCGCACCTGCGTAATCTGGCCGAAGTGGAGCTGAGGCTCCACCGCGAGTTGGTCGACGACCTTCTGACAGGGACGGACGAGGCGAGCGCCTACGCCCGGTCCGAGGCAGTCGGACACGACCTGCACCGGAGCCACTACGTCGTCGTGGTGCAGTGGTCGAACCGGACTGCGGACGATTCCTTCGCGCAGACCGTGGGTCGGGCGGCCTCCAACGTGGGCATGCGCTCGCTGCTGACCCGACGTTCCGACCACGTGGTCCTGGTCGCCGACGACAGGCCGCACGCCCGCGCACTGTACGAGGCACTCGCCCGGGAGACCGGAACACGGTCCGGGGCGATCGGAGTGAGCGCCCCTTGCGACTGCCTGGACGACATCCCTCACCGCTACCAGGAGGCCCAGCGTGCCCTGGAAGTGCGCCGCTACTCCTGCGAGTGCTACGGCACGACGTTCTTCGACGAACTCGGCCTCTACCGCATCCTGGGACCTGGCAACGATTACCAAGAACTAGAGACGTTCGTCCACGAGTGGCTCGGGCAGCTCATCGACTACGACTCCCGGCATCACACGGCCATGGTGGAGACCCTGTCCCGGTACTTCGACTGCGGCGGCAACTACGACGAGACGGCCGAATCCCTCGCGATCCATCGCAGCACGCTGCGCTATCGGCTCCAGCGCATCCGCGACATCAGCGGCAAAGACCTCGCTAACGTGGAGGATCGGCTCAACCTCCAGGTGGCGACCCGGGTGTGGAAGATCGTGCTGGGCGGACCCGGCTGATGCCTCGCGGGAACTGTTGTGCGAGCGGTCTAGTGGCAATGGGTCGGGCTGCCGTGCTACAGCGCTGTAGCGGGTGGCCGGCCCTTGTGCGCAGCCAGATGTCGAGGTCAAGGGCCACGGCGTGGTGTCGCCGTGCTGGACGCCGTGGGCTGCGTGGAAGGGGTGTATACGTCGCCTCTGAGGCGGCAGGTTGGCATACCAAGGGACATTTGCCAGGCCCGGCGGCCCACCCGATGCCCGCTACACCAGGTTCCGCCGTCGGCGATCTCGTGACTTTGTGCGCTCTCTGCGCCCCGGTAACGACATAGCCCTGGCCATGGAGCTGCACCAAGCGGGGCCGCTTCGAGCCTCCCACCCCCGGCATCAAGCGCCGACTACCGGGCTGGGCCTTCAACTGCCCCTTCGGTGTGTGCAGTAGGCGTAGGTCGCCAAGGCTCTGGGGTGTCATCACTGCGGCAGCCGTGGGGGGATCGCGAAGCCATCGTGTGCCCCACGTGAGTCGATCGCTCAACCGAGACTGACGCCCTCAAGGCCGGGCCCCCCGTACCAGCGGAGCCGAGCTAGAAGAAGGACTGGGTCAGGACAGCCCGGTGGGCCGTCGACCCGGTGAGCACCGAGAAAGGCACCAGGAGGAGCGGGATCGGCGCTGGCCAGGACTACGACCAGTTCGAGCGAACGGAAGGCCGATAAGCGGCCCCCGGTGCCGAGGCAACCGGAAGGCCGCTCAGTCGCGGCCGGTCCCCGCTACGAGCCGCTCGTCACCTCGGGCACGTTGTAGCCCTCGAGCCGGAGCCTCGGCCGCGCTGCGTCCACATGCGCGGGCCACGTCGCGGTGATCGTCCGGGATTCTCCGGGCAGGAGCCACAGGTAGTTGTCGCTGTACTCGGCGGGCAGCACCCGGTGGCCCGACGGGGTGTCCACCAGTGAGACGCGCAGCATGGCCGCGACCGACGAGCCCCGGTTGGTCACTCGCGCGGTCAGCTCGCGCCGTCCGTCGGACCCGCTGTGCGAGCCGGCGACGTCCACCGCGACCCTGGTCTGCCGTGCCTTGTTCAGCGCCTGCATGGCCTCCGGGGTCGTGTACCGCCAGTAGGTGTTCTCCGCGAGCGTCTTGCCGTGCTCGTCCATGAGTCGCAACTGCAGCAGGTACAGGTCGGGCAGGGGGCCGTTCGGGTCGGCGATGAACGCCTTCGCCGTCGCGGACGGCGCGATGTCCACGGTCGCCTTCTGCTCGCCGGCCACCTGGCGGCCGTCGAGGTCGTACCAGCGGGCCACAACAGTCGCCTGACGGATCTCGCGCGGGGTGTGGTTGACGGCGATGACCTGCCCGTCGACCGGGCTCGCCTGCACATGGACGGGCTCGGCGGCCTTGCGGGAGCCGTAGTAGGCGCCGTTGACGTCGAAGTCGTAGTCGTAGGTCTGCCAGACCGTGCTGTACCAGGCGGGGTGGGACATCCACAGCAGCAGGGCGCTCGCGTCGTCCCACAGCTTGGCGTTCCACGCCTCGAACATGGCGCGGTGGTTCTCGTAGTTGAGGAACTGCGCCTTGCGGCAGAAGTCGTCCAGGTCCTTCGCGGTACCGAGCCGGGACTCGATCGCCGCGCGGTAGTTCTGCGGGGCCTGGTTCCCCTTCGTGCTCCAGTCGTGGTAGTACCAGGCGCCGCCGATGGGCCATTCGGGCTCGTCGCGGACCAGGCGGCGCACGGTCTCCGCCGTGGAGACGACCGGCATGCCGATCTCGGTGTGGAAGCCGTAGTTCTTGCTGCCGTAGGTCGTGGCGGAGAAGTACTTCTCCGGCTCCACCCAGCCGTAGGGACCGCCGCCGGTGACGATGCCGTCGGCCGAGTTGTTCTGGTACAGCACGCCGGGTGCCCCGGAGTGGACCGCGTCGCGCATGCCGTCGTCGATCGCGGCGGGCGGGTTGCCCTCGTTGGCCCCGCACCACACGACAACGCTCGGGTGGATGCGGTAGCGGAGCACGACGTCCCGAGCCGTACTGTTGAACGCGTCGTGGTCCGGGGGGTCCATCGCCCAGGCGTTGGGGAAGTCGTTCCACACGAGCAGGCCGTGCTGGTCGCAACTGGCGTAGAACTCCTCCCGGTTGCTGCTGCCCACCCAGTTGCGGATCATCGTGAAGTTCATGTCGCGGTGCATCCGCACCGCCGTGTCCATGCGCTCGGCCGGCATCCGGCGCAGCAACTCGTCCCAGCCCCAGTTGCCGCCCCGGCAGAACACCCGCACACCGTTGACACTGATCTTCAGCGGCGCGATCGAGTTGTCGACCGACTTGACGTCCTTCCAGTCGGTGCCGTTGTCGGAGACCTGGATCGTGTATGTCCGCGCGTACGCCTGCTCCCAGGTGATCGCCACCCGGTCGAACCGTTCCGGGGAGCCGAGGTCGAACCGGATCCAGCTGTCGTCCTCGTAGATCGAGGTCCACCGGGTGTTGACGTCGCCGTCCACCGCGTTGCCTGCGACCGTGCCCTCGCCTTCGGAGGAGGCGGTCGCGGGCTTGCGCAGCGCCAGATTGGTACCCGGTCTGCCGCTGTCCACGACGGCCAGGTCCCACATCGAGAAGCCCCAGCCGGTGGCGCGGGTCCGGCAGAACACCCGCATGTAGCGGGCGGTGACCGCGTCGAACTCGACGTTCTGCATGCTCGCCGAGCCGGAGGTGTTGAACGGCAGCGGAGCGGCGGCGTTGTCGACGTCGCGCACGTCGGTCCACGCGGAGCCGTCCTCGGAGACCTGGACGGTGTACGTCTTCGCGTACGCCTGCTCCCAGTTGACGGCGATCCGGTCGAAGGAGACAGAGGAGCCGAGGTCCACCTGGACCCACTGCTCGTCGTCGAAGGAGGACGACCAGCGGGTGTCGCCGTTGCCGTCGGTGACGTTGCCCGCCCCGCGCGAGGGGTCGTCGGTGGAGGACGCCGTCGCCTTCTTGCCGAGGGCCAGGTCGTCGCCG
This sequence comes from Streptomyces sp. HUAS TT11, assembly GCF_051553595.1. Taxonomy (NCBI): domain Bacteria; kingdom Bacillati; phylum Actinomycetota; class Actinomycetes; order Kitasatosporales; family Streptomycetaceae; genus Streptomyces; species Streptomyces sp. HUAS TT11. The sequence goes on along the minus strand of NZ_CP196184.1, from coordinate 7,996,505 downwards.
GGCGTGGTGCTGTTCAGGACCGACAGGCTCCACATCGAGGAGCCCCACTGGGTGGCGCGGGTGTGGCACAGGATGCGGATGTAACGTGCCTTCTGCCGGGGGAAGTCCACGGTCTGGGTGAAGATGTCGCTGCTCCACCGGAACGTCATCGGCACTGCGCCGTACTCGTAGCCGAACTGACGTATGCCGAAGCGGGTGGTGCGGCGGTCGCTCTCCCGGCCGTCCACGGACGCGGTCAGGGTGAGGTCGTGCAGGTGCGGCTCGCCGTAGCCGTTGGGCCACCACAACTCTGGGTCCCGCAGGCGCAGTTGCGGGAAGTCGGCGGGGGCGAAGGCGACTTCCGTGCTGGTGCCGCCGGCCACCGTCACGGTCCGGGTGACCCGCACCCGGCCGAACGCGGCGGTCACGGTCACACGCTTGTCGCCGGAGTCGGCGTTGCGCACCGGGACCACCACGGTCAGCTCCGCGGTGCCGGTGTCGGGCAGGTCGGGCAGCAGTGTGTCTACCCTCGGGTCGCCGATGACGGCGGCGCCGGTGGAGCGCAGCCGGACGTGGTTCCAGATGCCGGCCGCACGGTCGCGCACCGCCGGCATCCAGTCCCAGCCCGAGGAGGCAAGGTAGGTGGGCGAGTTGCGGTTCATCATGTTGGCGCCCGCGTCCACGAACGCGAGGCCCGCGGGGCCCTTGTCCGTCGGACTGCCGGGGAACGGCATCGGGGTGATCTTCACCGCGAGCGCCTGGCCGTCGGACGCCAGCAACTGGGTCACGTCGTAGGAGGCACGCGAGAACGGGTTGGTGAAGGAGCCGGCCTTCGTGCCGTTGAACCAGACCTCGGCCTCGTGGTTGACGGCGTCGAACTCCAGCCAGACGTGCCGTTCCGAGCCGGTCTGCAGTCCCTTGGGCAGGGCGAACTCGCGCCGGTACCACCAGGAGTGCCGGGACAGGGCCTCGGGCACGTGCAGATTGTTGAACCCGGACACCGGGTCGGGCAGATGGCCCTGGTCCACCAGCGAGGTCAGCACGGTGCCGGGGACGGTCGCCGGGAGCCAGCGGCTCGTGTCGTACGCGGTGCGGGACAGGGCGGCACCGTCGGCGCCGGCCCAGTCGTCCATGGTCAGGTCCCAGCCGGACTCCAGCGGGACAGTGCCGTCGCCGGCCACCTTCAGCGGCTCGGGGTGCCGCTCACGCACGCCCCAGTCGGTCCAGCCGGTGACCTCCGGGCGCCGCGTGCGGCAGCTGCCGTAGACCTGAAGTCCGTTGAGGCCGAGCGGGTTGGCGTTGGAGCGCTTGTCGACCGTCATGCGGACCCAGCGTGCGGTGACCGCCTTCGGCAGGACGATCTCCATCTCGCCGCCCTTGCCGGAATCCGTGTGGTACACCGCCGTCCAGGTCTTGCCGTCACGCGAGGTCTCGATGACGAAGTCCACGGCGCAACTGGACAGGATCTCCTGCCCGGTGGTGTTGTCGCGGGGGCTGCCGGTCGGCGATTCCGTGAACGTCGGATCGTCCGAGGTGGCCTCGAACACCAGCCGCACGGAGGTGACTTCGCACAGCGCCTGGAGGTCCACCTTGATCCACTGCGGATCGCCTGCCGCCGCGCGCCAGCCGCTGCCCCTGACCCCCCGCACCGCGAGGCCGTCCACCGCGAACTCCGCGGGCGTGGGGGCGTAGTCGGTCGAGGACACCGAAACCGGCCGGTATGCGGCGAGTTCGCCCGACGGCGTCTCCCGGTCGGGGTGACCGGCTCCGGCCGTGGCGGCGGAGGCGAGCGGCCCCATCCCGAGACCGAACCCTGCCAACAGGGTCGACCCCGCCGACAGTACGGCACGACGGGAGGGCACGGAGGACTGATCCGGCATGAACATGGCTCCGATCAGGCGAAATCCAGGGAACGGCGGACTGTGGAACCAGGATGACAACGTTGCCACCCCTCGACACGCTGCCGAACACTGCCGCCACGCAACGCGACTGTCAAGACATCGGGCACGCTTTGCTTCTATTAAATTAGGAATACATCGCGGCAGTGCTTCGGCCAGGCGCACCGTCTTCGCCGTGATGCCGTAGGTCCCCGCACCGGCCGCGAGAACCGTCCCGGGAGGGCCGCGGACAGCCACAGCAGCAGGCCCTTGTCGTCGGCGAGCGCGGGGAAGAGCAAGCCGTGGCCCGAAGTTTCCCGCCGCAGTTGCGGCGTGTTGTCGTCGACTCCACTGCTCACGCCCTCTTGTTGAGCATGTCGTTGATCTGCAGCCCCTCCGCCGGCGTGATCCGGCCGTGCGGAAGGTCGACTCCCAGTGCCTCGGCCAGTTGCCGCTGATGGAGGTCGAGGGCGGCTTCGACCAGGTCCGCGAGGGCCGCGCCCGAGGCTCGGCCCCTGTGCCGGCCGACGAGGCCCAGGACCGCGCCCACCGGCAGCGCCGGCCACCAGACCAGGCCCAGGCACAGGGTGAGGAGCCCCCACGCGGTGGTTTCCGACGAACCCTGGTACCGGGAGTACGCGGAGCTGATCAGCGGCCTGGTGGTCTCCGGCAGGAGGAGCCACAGCCGGGGCCACGCCAGGGCCGCCGAAAGCCCGTACTGGGCGTCCACCCGTTCGTCGACCAGTCGGAAGCGGTCGCCGATGTCCGTGATCCGCGCGGGAAGGTAGCGCTCCGGACCGGTGCCGCCGGCCCGCTCTCGTGCGGCGCGGGCCCTCTCCCGCCGCCACCTCACCCAGCGCCGGGGACGGCGGGCGACCCGCACGCGCCGTACGGCGGCCGCGAGCCCCTGCACGACCAGTCCCGACACGGTGGCGGCCAGCAGGGCTCCGGCCACCGTGAGGGCCGTCGCCGCCGGACCGGTCGTCATCCGTTCGCCGAGACGTGTCAGTTCGTCGGCAAGGTGCGCCGAGTCGAGTGCCGATCCCTGCCCGAGCAGCACTCCGCACACGGTGGTGGCGACGAAGAGCAGTCCGGGTAGCAGCAGAGCGCCCATCCAGCGGTCGGCGAGCTTCTTGCCCAGCTCTGCCAGGACAGTGTTCATCGTCAGGGCTTCGCGCGCAGGATCATCGGCGCGTCGTCGACCTGGCAGCGCGGCTCCCTGCCGGACTCGTCCGCCTGCGACCTGCGCGAGCAGCGTCCCGTCGGGCATCGGTACTCGCCCCGGACGACCACCGGATCGAAGCCGAAGTCGTCGAGAGCCGTCAGATCACCCGTGTGCTTGTCCGGTTCCGCCCGGGACGGATAGCCCAGACGACGGCACACCGGGGCAGCGGGTTCGCCATTCCGTACCGCGGCCAGTGCCGCGTCGATCCAGGCCAACACCTCTTCGTCGCCGAGCGCGCCCGCGCGCAACTCCGGCGCGACGGCGCACAGCCACCCGGCCAGGGCTCGATCCTCGGCGCTGGGCAACGCGGCCTTTCCTTCCTGTCGTGGTCACAAAGGTCCTGATCTCCTACGGTAGTTGTGGACGCATCGCTACGGGGGACAGTTGCGTGGACCTGGACGAAGCCGTGGACGCGGTACGGGAACGGGTGAGCCGATGGGAACACGGCGGCGACCCGGACGCGGTGACGGGGCCGGGTGTGCTGGCCCCGGCGGGGCGGATCTGGCGGACCGTCCTGACCGGGCAGGGCACCACCGTCGGGGCCGTGTACGCACTGGCCGGCCTGCACTGGGCGCGCACGGTGGCCCTCGGCCAGGACGGACCCGTCGATGACCTGTGGGGTGCGCTCATGCTGTACGGCGCGATCGAGGGCGCCGAGTCGGTCCGGGTGCCCGACGAGGTGCGAGCGCTGCTGTCCCGCAACCCGCGGAACTACGACCCTTCCTTCATCGGCCCGGAGCAGTGGGGGCGCCGGGCGATCCTCCTGCTGAAAGAGGTACAGGTCGACGAGGACCTGAACAAGCTCGACGAGGTGATCGAGCTCTTCAACGGCACGGTCGAGGCATACACGCCGGACCACGAGTTCTGGGCCGGGGACCTGTCGAACCTGAGTCTGGCCCTGCACATGCGGTACTTCCGGCGTGGTGACCCGGCGGATCTCGAGCGGGCGGAGCAGGCGGCGCGAGACGCGGTGCGCGGCACCGAGCCAGGGGACCCCGAACTGCCGCTTCGCCTCGACAATCTCAGCGCTGTGCTCCAGTACCGGGCCGGGTTCACGGGTGACGCCGTCGCCTGGGCCGAGTCGGTCCGGCTCAGTGCCCGTGCCGTGCGGACGACTTCGCCGGAACACCACTTGCGTGCGATGTTCGAGGAGAGACTCGCCTGCGCGCGCCTCGGGCGCCATGAGCTGACCGGTGACCCGGGTGAACTGGACCAGGGCATCGAGGAGCTGGAGCGGGCGCTGGCGCGGACTCCCGAGAACGACAGGGGCCTGGCCACCCGGAGAAGCCGCCTCGGGGGCGCGTACCACTCGCGGTATCTCCTCACCCGGGACCCACGCCCGCTGCACCGAGCGATCGAGTTGCTGACGCAGGGCGCCGACGCCACACCGCTCGCATCGCCCGACCGGGCCCCGTCTCTGGCCGGCCTGAGCAAGGCCCTGCTGAGCCGGTTCGAGGAGACCGGCGTCGTCCAGGACCTGGACGACGCTCTCCTTGCGGGCGAGAGAGCCGTTGAGGAGGGCCCGGGCGAGGAAGCGGGGACAGCCGGCCTCGCACGCCGTGCGGATCATCTGCACACCCTCGGGCGGGCGTTGTTCGCCGCGTCCGAGTACACCCACGACCGGTCCTTTCTCGACCGGGCCGTCGAAGCGTTCCGTGAGGCGGTCCGCCCCCGGACGGCGAGTGCGGATCTGCGGCACCACCCGGGGGCGCCGGCCCATCTCACAAGTCTCGGCGAGGCGCTCATGGCCCGGAATTTCGGATTACTCGGGCAGGTCACGCCCTTCGGCCTCACCGACCTCGTCCACGAGACGGCACAGCTCGAGTGGGAGCGCAGGAGGGCGTCCGGGGCGGTGCCGGATGCCGCCGACCTCGAGGACGTGAGGGAGGCGTACGAGTGCCTGCTGCGCGCCGTCGAGCAGACCGGCCCGCACCATCCGGACCTGGGCGGCCGCCTCCGCGGCCTGAGCTCCCTCTCGTACAGCCTCTACCGTCTCCACGACCGGCGCGGCGACGCCGACCGGGCGCTCGAACTCAGTGAGCGGGCCGTGCGGGTGACTGCGCCGCGGCATCCGCAGCGGGCCGACGCGGTGCTGCTGCTTGCTTTTCTGCTGGCCGAGCTGGGCGGGGCAGCAGAGACCGACCGGGCCGTGACGCTGTGGGAAGGGCTCGTCACCGACCCCTCGGTACCTCCCTCGTCCCGCGCCTCGGCCGCTGCTTACGCGGCGCGGGCACGGTGCCGGCGAGGTGCCTGGGACGCGGCCGTCAAGCTGTACGCCCAGGCGCTCGACATTCTGCCGTCGCTGGTGTCCCCCGCCCAGGACACCCGTGCGCAGGAGGAGTTGCTCACCCTCTGGAGCGGACTCGCCGGGGAGGCCGCAAGTTGCGCGGTCGCCGCCGGGGACCCGGATCGGGCGGTGGAGCTGCTGGAACAGGGGCGAGGCGTGCTGTGGTCCCAACTGCTCGACTCACGTACGGAACTGGGCGCTCTGCAAGTCGTGGAGGCGGATCTGGCCGAGCGACTGACCGTCGTCGAAAGGGAGTTGAACACATCACCCGAAGCGGGCGCCGCCGAGCCGTGGTGGGGCCGGATCGCCGACCGGCGTCTGACGCTGGCCGCCGAACGCGAAGACCTCGTCGCCCATATCAGGACATTGACCGGCTTCGAGGACTTCCGACGCCCCGCAGGCATCGAGGAGCTGCGCCGGGCGGCGGCCGGCGGTCCGGTCGTGCTGGTGGTGTCGAGCCAGTGGCGCACCGACGCGCTGATCGTCACCACGTCCGCCACCCGGACGGTCCCGCTCGATGTCGGCTATCCGCAGATTCTGGCCAGGACAGAGCGCTACCTGACGGCACTTCAGCGGTACGAGACCGGACCGCGCGACGCGCTGGCCCAGGTCACGCTCAATCTCATCGTCACCCGTACGCTGGAATGGCTGTGGCGGGACATCACCGAACCCTGCTTGCGGGCACTGGGGTTGACCACCCGACCACCCACAGACGGTAGCCTCCCCCGCCTGTGGTGGTGCCCCACCGGCCTGCTCGCGCTCCTGCCCCTGCATGCCGCCGGAATCCCGGACTCCGGCGCCGGTACCGCCGACGCGGCCGGGGATTGCGTCCAGGACCGGGTGACGCCCTCGTACACGCCCACCCTGCGCGCCCTGCTCGACAGCCGTGCCGACGCCCGTTCCTCCGCACCGGGGGACGGAATGCTGGCGGTGGGACTGCCGTCGACACCCGGCTACGGTCCCCTGCCCCAGGTCGAGGACGAACTGGCCGTACTGAAAGCGGCGTTCCCCACATCGACCGTGCTCCGTGGTGAGCACGCGACCCGGCGGTCCGTACGCGCCGGGCTGCGCACACACCGCTGGGCACATCTGAGCTGTCACGGCGGCCAGGACCTGACACGGCCCTCGCAGGGGGGCGTGGTGCTGCACGACGCGGTGCTGACCGTGGCCGATCTGCGTGCCGACCACTACGCCCACGGCGACTTCGTCTTCCTCTCCGCGTGCCAGACCGCTCTCGGCGGAGCCGGGGCCCCCGACGAGGCCATGGCCGTCACCAGTGCCCTCCAGTACACCGGGTGGCGGCAGGTCGTCGGCACGCTGTGGTCCGTCGGCGCCACCACGGCCGCCGAGGTGACCGCGGACCTCTACGCCACGCTCGCCTCCGACGGGACCCTGCACACCGGCGAGGCGGCACAGGCCCTGTACGAAGCGGTCCGGGGACTGAGGAGGGCCGGCCACCCGCCTCGTGTCTGGGCGCCGTTCGTGCATTCGGGGATCTGATCCACCATCGCGACGAGAGGAACACCATGCACCCGGAACACCGAGGCACGGCACAGCCCGGGCAGGACCACGTACCACCGGACGGGGGCCCGCGCGGCGAGCACACCCCGGATCTGCCACCGGAGACCGTCCAACGACAGCGACTCGCCCAGCAGTTGTTCGACCGCGAGCTGTACGAGGAGGCGGAGCCGGTGATGCGGGACCTCCTCGCCGACTACGAACGCCTCCTCGGCCCCGCTCACCCGATGACGGTCGCGCTGTACGACGCGCTGGGACACGCCCTTTACCAGCGGCGCCATCTGCCCGAAGCGGAGGCGATGCACCGCGAAGCCTACGAACGCTCGGCACGCCACTTCGGGGCCGACGCCCCTGACACGCTCGCCTACGCGCACAATCTCGGGGCGGCACTGGTGATGGGCGAGGAGTGGGAAGAAGGGCTCGCCCTCATCGGACGGACGCTGGAAGGCCGCGACGCGGTTCTGGGCCCCGGCCACCCCGACTCCCTCGAGACTGCCTCGCTCCTGGGCTCCGTGCTGTTCAAGGCGGGTGACCAGCAGAAGGGCTACGATCTGCTCAACCGCGCGTACACCGGCTACCAGCGGGCCCTGGGCGCGGACGACCTCCAGACGCTCGCCGTGGGCGGCAATCTGGTGGCCGCGCTGCACACCCTGGGACATCGGCACGAGGCCGGACTGCTGCTCGTCGACATCCTCCGGCACTACGTGCGCACCCTCGGTCCCCATCACCAACTGACGCTGGAGACCCAGCAGCGCCTGATGAGGATGGGCTGGCACGTCAACATCAACATCACCTGAGACGGCGAGCGGAACGACCGTGCGGGCGCCTCGTTGCCGTCGGGGCGACAAAGGCCCTCACGCGGACGGGACCGGAGTCCCCGACGGAACGGGCAGCGTCCGTCCCAGGCGGCCGAGTGGTGACAGGGCCATCAGCGCCGGCGACACCAGCATGCCCAGGGCTGTCACCAGGAGACTGGTGCGCGTCCCCCAGGCTTCCGCGAGAAAGCCGCCGAGGAGCGAGCCGAGCGGGGTCAGCCCCATCCCGACAAAGTTGATCGTCGCGGCCGCGCGGCCTTGCATGCCGTCCGGAGTGACGGTCTGCCGGACGGCCATGACCGTGACATTCACCAACTGACTGAACGTTCCGAAGACGAAGTTGACAGTAAGGAGCGCGGGAACCGTCACCACCGAGGTGCCGTGCAGCGCGGGCACGAACAGGAAGACGCCGTCGCCGAGTGCTGCCGCGGACACGAGCACAGCGCCATGCCCGAAGCGGCTCGGTAGGCGGGCGGCCAGCAGCGAGCCCAGGAGCGCGCCCGGCCCCGTCGCCGCGAGCGCCAACCCTACGGCGGTGCCCGACAGGTGCAGGTCCCGAGGCAGGAACAGCAGATAGACGGTCATCACAGCCGCGAAGAAGAACTGGAAGGCGGCTGATGCCAGGCACACGGTCCGCAGCGAGGCATCGCCGGCGACAAAGCGGAGGCCCTCGTGGATCCGCCGCCAGACCCGAGGAGGTCGTTCCGAGCGTTCCGGGATGGATTCGCTGCGGTCGATCCGCCGGATCGACAGGAACGACAGCGCGAAGAACACTGCGCTGGATGCGACCGCGATCGGCGCCGACAGGACGGACACCAAGACACCGCCGAGGGCGGGACCGCCGATCTGCGCAGCGGACCGGCTGCCCTCGAGAGCGCTGTTCCCCCGCACCAACTGATCGCGCGCCACCAGCCGTACCAAAGACGCCTGGTAGGCCACGTCGAAGAACACGGACAGAGCCCCGACCGCGAAGGCAACCACGAACAGCGCGGGCAGGCCGAGTCCGGCGAGGAGACCGGTCACGGCTGCGGCGCCGAGGGCCAGGGCACGACCGGCGTCCGCCAGCACCATCAGTGTGCGGGTCCGCCACCTGTCCACCCACGCGCCGACGAAGAGCGACAGCAGCAGGATCGGCGTCTGCCCCACTGCGCGCAGGACGCCCAACTGGCCGGCACCGGCGTGGAGTGTCAGGACGGCGAAGAGCGGCAGAACCACCAGGCTTGTGTGTTCGCCCAGTTGGGAGGCCGTCTGACCCACCCAGAGCCTGCGGAAGTCGGCGTCCCGCCACAAGCGTGACGGAACAGGTCGACCGGGATCGGACACAGCAGAGGAAGAGGACGGCACAGGGACCTCTCGGATGACCGAAGACGAGACCCGCCAACCGGCGCACGACAGGCGCACCGACCATGTCAGACAGCGGGGAAAGGACGGCTCGCTGTGCCGCGCATCAAAGGGCAGCACGCGATGACAGGCCGCTCACGGCCTCACAATGTCAACGCGCGCTCGGACGACCGACCATGTCTTCACTCCTCGTGGGGCACTCGCTGCGCAGACACTAGCTCCCGCTCGCCGGCGCACGAAAGGCAATTAAGGCGCGCCCGCAGGACCTCCCCTACCGCTACGGTCTCCGGGTGACCGAACTCGACACCTTGCACGCCACCAGCAAGGCCTACGACGCCATCGCCCCCACCTACGCGCAGCTGTTCCACGACCCCCTGCACGACCGCCCTTTGGAGCGTGCCCTCCTGAGTGCCTTCGCGGAGCTGGCGCGGACGAGCGGGGACGGAGCGGTCGCCGACCTCGGCTGCGGACCGGGCCACTTCACGGCTCACCTCCACGGGCTGGGCCTGAAAGCGTTCGGCGTCGACGCCTCCCCCGTGATGATCGAGCTCGCTCGCGAGGCCAACCCCGGGCTGCGGTTCGAGGTCGGCTCGATGGCCGCGCTGGACATCGAGGACGGCGTGCTCGGCGGGGTGCTCTCGCGGTGGTCCGTCATCCACACGCCGCCGAAGGACCTGCCCGCCGTCCTGGCCGAGATCGCCCGGGTTCTGGCTCCCGGCGGCCACCTGTTGATCGACTTCCCCGCGACTGACGGCCCCCACAAGGAGACGCAGGCCTACGACCACACGGTGGTGACGGCCTACCGCTGGTCCCCCGATCTCTTCGCCGAGCTTCTGCGCGATCACGGGTTGGCAGAGTCGGCCCGCCTGGTGATCGAGCCCAAGCCCACCGACCAACGGCAGTTCCAGGAGGTCCAGCTCCTCGCATGTAAGGCCTAGTACCGCAAAAGTCTGTGCCGTGACGGGTGGGCGGCTTCCGGTGCTGGGGCCGCGTCGCCTGTCGCGGCTGGCGCGGGCTTGGTGTTGTCGGCGGTGTCGCCGGTGCGACCGTGCAGGATGTGGTCGCTGGCGGCCGGTCTGCGGTGAGTGCGCCGGGCGATCAGTCGTCTGAGCTCGGGCAGGCTGAGGGAGACGAGGTCAAAGGATCCGTTTCTGCTCTCCCGGCATCCAGCTCCCGGGCCCGAAGGACGCTCAGACAGGCACGGGCGGCCACGGCCGGGGAACACTGACGCGCTCGCGACGAGCCGCCGGACGTCACGGGCCCACATCGGGTTGACGGTGATGCCCACCGTGGCGTCGGCCACCGGCCGGTGCCGGCTCACCCGCCGGCCGCCGGCGTACTGCTCACCCATCGCCCTCCCTGCCCGCCGCCGTCGTGCGCGCGCCGTCTCTGGGGTGCGCGTTTCCGCAGTAGCTGACGAGGGTCACCATCGTCATCCGGCAGGACCCGCCTGGCCGCCCCCGGCTTGACGCATGCCGATATCGGCATATGATTGCTCCATGGCACGAGCAGCGACGACGTCGGACGTCTTCAACGCGATCGCCGAGCCGCAGCGCCGGGAGATCCTGCTGCTGCTGCGGGCGGGTGAGCGGCCGGTGACCGAGTTGGCACAGGAGCTGGGGATGACCCAGCCCGGAGCGTCCAAACACCTGCGGGTGCTCCGGGAGGTCGGACTCGTGCGGGACCGCAGGGCAGGCAAGCAACGCCTGTACGGCCTCGACGCCCGCGGGCTGCGACCGGTTCACGAGTGGACCGGCGGGTTCGAGCGGTTCTGGAACGAGAGCTTCGACCGGCTGGACGAGTACGTGCAGGACCTCAAGCAGGCAAGGCAGGAGGAGTAGCTGATGAGCACGACGGGACGAGGAACGCCGGCGCAGTCCGCGACAGCCGACCGAGAGATCGTGATCTCCCGGGCCATCAGTGCCCCACGGGAGCTGGTGTTCGAGGCGTTCACCGAGGTGCGGCACCTGTCGCGGTGGTGGGGACCGGAGGGGTTCACCACCACCACGCGGGCGTTCGAGTTCCGCGCCGGCGGGGAGTGGGACTTCGTGATGCACGGACCGGACGGGACGGACTACCAGGAGTGGATCACCTGGACCGAGATCACCCCGCCTGGGCGGATCGCGCTGCTCCACGGTGAGTCCCGTGACGATCCGAACGCCTTCGAGTCGGTCCTGACGTTCGCGCCCGACGGCGCGGCGACCCGGATCGAGATGCGCACGGTGTTCCCCACCAAGCAGCTGCGCGACGAGGCGGTCGAGAAGTACCACGCGATCGAGGGCGGCCGGCAGACCTTGGGCAACCTGGCTGCCTACGTCGCCGAAATCCTTCGGAAGGGAGGTGAGGACTGATGGCCGGGAAGGTGTTCTTCAGCGTGACGATGTCGCTGGACGGGTTCATCGCGCCCGAGGAGCGCAAGGACGACCCGGATGCGCAGCAGCGCTGGATGGCGCAGTGGACGGAACTGCAGCAGTGGGCATTCCCGCAGCGGTTCTTCCGGGAGAACCTGAAGCTCGGTGAGGGCGGAGAGGAAGGTCGTGACAACGACATCGCGCGGGAGACGTTCGAGCGCACCGGCGCGAGCGTGATGGGCAAGCGCATGTTCGACCTCGGCGAGCAGGCGTGGCCGGAGGAGGCGCCGTTCCACACTCCTGTCTTCGTCGTCACGCACGAGAAGCGTGACCCCTGGGAACGGCCGGGCGGGACCACCTTCCACTTCGTCAACGACGGCATCGAGCCCGCGCTCGACCGGGCCCGCGAGGCCGCCGGCGACCGGGACGTCCGCATCGCGGGCGGCGGCGCGACGATCCTGGAGTACGTGAACGCCGGCCTGGTCGACGAGTTCACGATCACGCTGTCACCCGTGCTGTTGGGGTCCGGAATCCGCCTGTTCGAGGGCGTGGACGCGGACCGCGTGGCCTTGGAGCAGGTCCGCGTGGAGCCCACGCAGCGGGTGACCCACCTGACCTGCACGGTCCACGAGCGGTAGCCGCACGGCACACACGAAGGAACACCTACCCGGTCGGTGACGCGGACAGCCGCCGGTGGGACGTCGAGTCCGCCCTGCTGGAATCGCCAGGAAGGGGCCGGAGGGGATCCCGGGGCACCGTCCGTTCGACACCCGTGGTGGTCCGTGCCCATGGTCGGGCCGTGCCCGTCCTGTCGGGATTCTCGGGCTGTTCGAAGGTGCCGGGGATCGTCAGGTGGACGGCACTCCATGGACGAGATGCAGCGAGCGGGTACGTCGGGGCGTGCTCAGCGCGGACGCGCAGGGCGTGGTGTCGCACGCCGGGGTCGGTCCGCTGCGGGAGCTGTCCGGGTACACGGGTCTGGTTGAGGGTGACACCGACCCTTTGCCCGGCAACTGCAAGGGCGTGCCGACCCATGGGCCGGGGGCGGGTGTTCAGCGATCTCGCCGTGGCAGTAGGCCGATGGCGCGGACGCGATCAGCGGCATCGGTGTGTTGACCGATCGCGAGGAGCTGTTCGGTCCGGTGGCCTCGCTGCCGATCATGTGGCGGGTCCTGGACCAGGCCGTCCGGTTCCGCGTGACAGCCATTTCCCGATTCCGGTCACCATCGGTCGGCCGGACGACAGGCCGGAAGCCGGGGCCCCCTTGTGGGGGTGCCGGCTTCCGGCCGTGCTTGGGCGAGTGCCCTTCGCCAGGCCGTCACCCGCCCGGCCCGAGGTGGGCGCCGGTACTGCGACAGCTTCCGATCGGCTCAGGCACCGAGGAACATCCTGCATGTTCCCGATCGTTCGAAGACCGCTCCAACGACCTCGGGCAGCTTCGTTCCCTTCGCCCGGGTGTAGGCCGGTCCGGCGTCCGGCGTGAACCCCGCGTCCACGACATCCGTCAGCACTTGGTCGGGCGTCTTCTCACCTGCGGAGGCGAGCCGGTTGTCCTGGACGAACGCCGGGACACCGGCGCACGGCATGGAGAACTGGACGTTGAACGGGTATCCGTCCAATGCCTTGAGGGCACCGTAAGCGATGTCCTCGGCCCCCTCGGGCAGGCGGACACCGTAGTCGGACAGGGCCTGGTCGAGGCTGACGTCGGCGGCGTCCGACGGAGACTCGTGCGGGAACGGCCCGGCATGCTCGGCGGAGTGCAGGCCGTCCGGATCACGGGCGGCCAGACCCCCGACCAGCAGCACGCCCGCGAACAACGCCGACATCCGGGCCAGGCGACGGAACACGATTTCTCCCAACCGATGTTGAACGTCTGATGGCCGACGGCATCGAAGTCATGAGCCGGCCCGACCGAGTTCAGATGGGCCATGTCGTTCTGCCGCAGCGGCTTGAAGGGCCCCACACCGATGGCCTTCCCGCGGCGCGCGAAGCTCAGGCGTTCCACCACTCATCGGTGGCACAGGCGACTTCGTAGTGCCACCACCCATCCTCTTGGCCCCGGGTCAGGAGCGCCTTGATCCCGTGGAAGTCGCCTCCGGCCGGTGCGTTGTAGGCCACCATCGGGAAGTCTTGGCTGAAGACCTCGCCACCGAGCCCGAATCTCGAAAGACACTGATGAAGTGCCTGAGGGCTTCGTCCCAACGGGCCGGAAGGAAGGGGCACTACGCGAATCGTGCAGTTGCCGGAGGCGCTGACCCGCCCCACGGCCCAGTGAAGCCCTTCCGAGTCAGTCCGGAACCGTACAACGTCACCCTCGGCCACCCCATCCTGAAGAAAGGGCACGTTCTGCAGACGAGCCGTGTCAGCGCTGAGCATCGTAGCCCAAAGGCCCTCGGTATCCTGCGGAAACCACCCCTCGCGAGGAACGAACCGGAACCAGACCTTGATCTTCTCGACCGTGCCCTCCATGCCGGGCATCATGCGCCACCCGCCAACGGCACGCCGCATCGGGCCTGAGCTGGGCGATCAAACTGCGCTGTCACCAGAGGGCCAGTAGTCGAGCCTTCAATGGCGCGTGGTCAAGGTTCGCTGTCACCGGACGCCCATCAGCGGGATCACGATCTGCAGCAGGCACACCGAGGCGCTTGGCTGTGTTCGTTGAACTCTTCGCGCTCGTCGTCTGCGGCCTCGTCGACCAAGTCCAGCAGGTGCCGCCGGCCCGGGGCGGAGCTGTTCTGCCGTTCGGGGTGGAAGCCGACTCGGGCTCGCGGATGCGGCCTGGACCGGTCGAAGCACGAGCACATGTCCACCCTGCGGGACCCGCTCACACCTGGGGCCCCACCTGAAGTGTCGCCCCAACGGTTCACGTGGAGCCTGGGCTCTTCTTCGTCCGTCACGGCGCCACGATACGGAGCTTGCCTTGAAGCGTCACAGTGATGACGCGGGTTCGGGGTGCCTCGCCGGCCGGGCAGCCGGGGCCTCGGCGGCCAGGGCTCCCCCGCGCCCAACGGTGGACCACCACGCCACCGCCGTGAACGGCCGTGCCGTCATGCCGACGGCCCCTCCGGATGAACAGCAACACGTTCATCCGGAGGGGCCGTCGGCGGCGGTCCTGCGTCACGAAGGTTCAGCGTGATCCTGCCGCACCCGCATGGGGTGCGGCAGGTCCGTCGGTCACGTCGTGCGCTGCGCCCGAGGGATCCACAGGGGCTCCGCCCAATCCGTCAACGCCGACCAGAGTCCGGCGCCGCCGACGAGGCCGGCTCCGTTGTAGCCGTGGCCCCGTGTGCCGGGGAGCCAATGGCCGGATCCGCCGTCACCGCCGTCTCCGCCGTGACCTCCGGCCGCGGTCGGCCGGTGATCGCGGTCCGTGCGCTGGAACCCGACCGTGTAGGTCCGGGTGACCGAACCGTTGGCCGAGGTCACCTTGATGGTGCGGGTGGTGAACCGGGACCCGGTCGACGAGAGGACCGAACTGCCCTCGGTGACCTTCACCCGTGCGCCGGACTGGGCCGGTACGGCGGTGACGGCCGGGATCCCCTTGTTCTTCGGCCAGTCGACGACATACGTCGACACGTCCGGATCGAACCCGTCGATCGCGACGCCTCCGACGGTGATCGCCTCGGCGTCGGCGACACTGGCCTTCGTGGCGTCCGAGTGGTTCGTCACCTTCACGGACCCGTCGGCGCCCACGACCACCTTCGCCGCCATCGCCGCCGCCAGGTTGATCCGCTGCCAGCTCGCCTCGCCGTCCGCGGTGAGGTCGAGCGGGTAGCCCGAGTCCGTCGCGGTCTGCTCGAGGACCTGCGTGCGCTGCTCGGCCGTCAGGTTCGGGAAGGCCGTGGTCAGGAGCGCCGCCGCGTCGGACGGTGTCTTGAGGGTCTGCCCGGACTTGCCCACCTGGGGGAAGCCGTAGGTCAGGCGCTGCGTGTACAGGTCGACGTCCTGCGTCGTGCTCAGTCCGGCGTAGGGGTCGCCCGCGCAGGCCGCGAGTGTGTCGCCGTAGCCCTCCTTCTCACAACTGGCCAGCAGCACGTTCTCCATCTCGGTGTGGGCCTGCATCAGCAGCTTCGCGAAGTCGGGGTCCGCCCACCGGTGCGCCACGGTGGCCTGGCCGGTGATGCGGCCGCCCATGACGTCGAGCGGGTAGTGGAACCCGAGGACGATGCGGTTGTTCCCGTACTCCGAGGTGCGCGCCAGGATCGACGGTGCCAGCTCCGGCAGGAGCGTGGCGAGGATGGTCCCCGCCTCGTAGCCGCCGTAGGTGTGGCCGCTCGGGTACGAGCCGCTGGTGGTGAGGCTGCCGTACGAGCCGTCCTGCGACTCGTAGATGTCACCGCCGTCGCCGACGAACCCGAGCCGCACGTACGGACGCAGGTAGCCGAAGTGGTCCTTCGCCGCTCCACCCTTGTCGAGGCCCTGCGTGACACGGGAGAACAGCGCGCCGGTCTTGGGCAGTCGGCCGCCGTTCAGGGCGTCGAGGTAGATCGTGCCGAGCCGCGACCCGAGGCCGTCGGCCATGGTGACGGTGGAGCTGTTCGTCGCGTCGACCTCGGCCCGGTCCACCTCCTTCTGCGTCGCCGCGTTGTTGATGCGCACGGCGATCCGGTCGTTCTCGGCGGTGAGCGGTGTACCGAAGGGCACCTTGGTGTTGGCGCCGAGGATGCCGGAGCCGAGGTCACCGATGCCGTTGAGCAAACCGTAGAAGTAGTCCGTCCCGTCGCCGGACCCCGGCCACGTGTCCGAGGCGTAGTTCGCCTTGAGCGTCTCGTCCGGGAAGGGGGACGGCTCGTACGCCGGGTCGGAGGCGTCCGCCGAGGCCGTCGCCGAGACGGGTGCCGGCGCGGTCGCCGGAGAGTCGTCCGAGGTGCCGGCCAGGGTGACCGCGGTGACGGTGGCCGTGTGCGCCTTGGCCTTGCCCGTGGTCGTGAGCAGTGCCGTGTCGGCCGTCGCGGGAAGGTGCGCGGTGGTTCCGTCACCGAGGGCCACGGTGTAGCCGATGATCGGGAATCCGCCGTCGCCGGCGGCGCGCCAGGTCACCCGGACCTGCTTGCCGTCGGTGATCACACCCGTCACGGTGGGCGTCTGCGGCCTGCCGCCGTCGGCCACCACGGGTGCCGTGGCGGCGCTCGGGCGGGAGGCACCGAACGTGTTCACCGACTGAACGCGTGCCGTGTACGACCTGCCGGATCGCAGCCAGGTGAACGTGGTGCTCCGGCTGTCCGGATCGTCGATCTCGACCTGGTGGCCGTCGTCGAGGGTGATCTTGTAGCCGGTGACCGGAGAGCCGCCGTCGTCCTTGGGTGCGGACCAGGCGACCGTCACGCTCGTGCGGGACGACGTCGCCGACACCGCGTCGGGCGCGGCCGGCACCGTCTTGGGCTTCGTGGTGAGCGCGGACACCGCATGGCGAAGGGCGTCGTACCGTGCGGTGAGGGTCGCGTCCGTGGACGTGTCGTCCCCGACCGCGGTCTTCGCCGCGGCGAGTGCCTCGGTGAACGCCTTCCATGACGCGTCCGTGTAGCGGTCGTTGTCGAGGGCCGACGCGGTCGCGACCAGGTCCTCCAGCTTCAGCCTCGGCAGGGGGATCAGCTGGTTGGCGGCGAGGGTGAGGCTGCGCGTCTGTGCGTCGACTTCGGACTGCGTCACATCGTCGGCGTCGACCAGGGCGCGTGCGGCCGCGAGTTCGCGCACGTACACACCGAAGTCGATCGCGTTGTAGCGCTGCGCGTCGCCGGAGAGTCCCTCGTACTGGTCGATCGCCTTCCGCAGGGCGGACTTGTCCGTGACGGCGGGCGTGTCGACGTGGTTGAAGGTGATCCGGCCCAGGTTCGCGACGTACGGGTGCGAGGAGTCCGGGTTCGTCGTCAGCCGCAGGTAGACGGTGTGCGAGCCGGTGATCGCCTTGGGCAGCGTCAGGCTCGTCGTCCCTCCGGACGACCACGCGGCTCCCGTGACCGGCAGCGGCACGGTCGCGTACGGCGTTCCGGGGTTGGCCGCGTCGAAGGAGTCCAGGTAGAGCTGGACGGCGGAACCGGTGCCGCAGCGCGCGGAGTTGTTGACGTACGTGATCGTGACGGTGCTCTTCGGGGAGCTGCCGAAGTCGATGTCCCCGTAGTTGAGCCAGGCTCCGTTGTACGTGCCGCCGAGGTCGGTGGCGGAGCCTGCGCCGGTCCACCCGACCGGCTCGCTCTTGAGCCCGCCGCCGCTGTTGGAGCGGAACGCGGTGGCGTCGAAGCCCACGGGGGCGTCGGCGTCCTGCGCCAGGGTCAGCGAGTAGATGTTGCCCACGTAGGGCTGGGTGCCGGTCTGCGTGCTGGAGACGAAGGCCGCATACACGTCCTGGACGCCGGTGAAGACGCTCGGGTCGAGTTGCACGGTCGTGGTGGCGATGGTTCCCCAGCCCGAACCGCTGTACTCGAGGGGGATGTCGACGCGCTTGGGTCCGTCCTTCGAACCGAGGTGCAGTTCGATGTGCGAGTCCGACGCCGCACGCGACTGGGGCTTGTCATAGCGGACGGTGACGATGTCAGCGCCGTCGCGGAGGTTCGTGTCCTTCCACTGCGCCCACGCGCCGTTCGTCACGTTCTCGAAGATGCCGTTCGAGAGGTTGAGCGGCAGCGAGCCGTTGCCGGTCGTGGTGCTGTTCACCGCGGTCAGCGTGGCGAGCGTGGTCGACGGCGACGAGGAGACCTCGTTCGGCGAGAACTGGTACCAGTCGAAGTTCGACACCCACTGCTGTCCGGACGGGGCGTGGAACACGAACGTCGCGCTCTTCGCACTCAGCAGGGCGTCCGGGTCGGTGATGGCCGCCTGCACCGTGGTGTAGTACTGCCAGCCGCCGGTTCCGGGGAGCGAGGCGGTGCCGACGACGGGGCCGTCCGCGGCGCCCGCGTGGATGTCGACGCTGCTCGGCTTGGCGTTCGTCGGCTGCGAGTTCGCGTAGCGGACCGAGATGCTCCGCGGGGCGACCCCGCCGAAGTCCAGCTTGCTGTACCGCTCCCACGCTCCCTCGGTGACACCGCCGAGGTCGCCGTCCGAGTAGTACGCCTCCTTCACCAGGCTGGGGCCCTCCATCTGGTCGGGGGCCTCGGCCTGCAGGACGGCGTAGCCGCCCTCGTCGATGGTGAGCGCGTCGATCGCGGAGTGCAGCGCATCGTCGGCTGCCATGATCGTGCCCGTCGCGGAGGTGGTGTCCGCGAGGACGGTACGAGCGCGTTCGAGCGCCGCCCTGAACAGATTCCAGGAGCCGTCGGAGTAGTTGCCGCTGCGCACCAGGGATGCCTGGTCGACCAGTGTGCCGAGGGCCCCTCGCTGCACCGCGGCGGCGGAGATGAGCAGCGGGTCGGTCGGGGATATCCCGGTGCCGCTCACCGTCGCGGCCCGCACACCGTGGGCGAAGGCCGCGTCGCGGAACGTGATGCCGAAGCGTGCGTCGACGTCAGTGGTGCCGGTGAGGGACAGCGTCGCCGTCCGCTTGTCGCTGACGCGGAGGTCCGCGGTGACACCCTTCGGCAGGCCGGTCACGGTCGCCGCGCCGGTCTTGGTGAGGCTGGTTCCCTTGTGGGCGGCGAACGACGCCGGTCCTGACAGGGTGAGCTTCACGCTGCCGTCGACGGTGCCGTCCGCGGTGGTCTCGACGGTGTCCGGGCGGGCGGACACGACGGTGTCGCCCTTGTCCGTGCCTGCGCCGCCGTCACCCGTGTCACCCGAGTCGCTGTCCAGCGAGTACGCGGGCTCGGTGTGAGCGCCCCACTGGGAGGGCTTGGAACCCATGGTGAAGTCCAGGGTTCCGCCGGCGATGATCTGCGCGTAGTCGAGCCACGTGTTGTCGAACCGCTTGCCGTTGAGGGTCGCACTCTGCACGTAGTAGTTGCTCGGCGACACCCCGTCGGCCTTCACCGTGAACCGGGTGCCGTTGGCGTAGGTGATCGTCGTGGAGTCGAAGAACGGGCTGCCGATCTGGAACTGGCTGGAGCCGGCGGTCACCGGGAACAGGCCCAGCGCGGCGCCGACGAACATGGTCGACATGGTGCCGGCGTCGTTGTCCATGGTCGGCAGGAAGCCGTTCGGGGACAGCTTGTAGACCTGGGTCTTGACGGGCGGGGTGAACTGGCCGCCGGAGCTGGGGGCTTCGTTCGTGGAGCCCGTCGCGATGTAGCGATTCCAGGTCGTGCCGGTGTAGATCGACCGCACCCACTTCTGCGTCAGGCTCGGCTCACCGACGTAGTTGAAGAGGTAGGGGGCCTGCAGGTCGATCTCGTTCGCGTTGGAGTGCAGCATGGTCGAGCCGTCGTCGACGTTCGAGTCCTCGCCGAACATGTGCTCGATCGCGGCCTTGCCGGCCTTCTCGCCGCCCATGGCCTTGATGAGGCCGCCCATGTCGTACGCGTCGTACCAGTGGTACTGCCAGAGCGTGCCCTGGTAGAGGCCGGCCGCCTCGAACTTCTCGTAGTCGGCGCTCTGCCAGTCGCCGCCCGCGGCACGCGGGGTGAGCAGACCCACCTTGGTGCCGTCGGCCGCGGTCCAGGCGCCGGACTTCACGAGGTTGTCGATCGCCATCGTCGACTGGGCCCGCAGCTTCTTCGCGTCGTCCTTCTTGCCGAGCGCCTCGGCGATGACGGAGAGCGCCCACTGGTCGTAGCCGCGCTGGACGGTCGTACCGGGATCACTCGCGACATATCCCTGCCGCAGCTGCGCGCCCGTGTAGAAGCCGCTGTAGGACAGCAGCGCCGGGTACGCCTCGTCGAGCCGGTCGAAGTTCTTGTAGCCCTTCGACAGCGCGTCGGCCACCAGCACGGCCGAGCGCTCCCAGCGCACGGTCGGGACCGAGTGGGTGAGGCTGCCGAGGCTCTTGCCGGAGGTGTGCACGTCGGCGAAGAGCTCGATCAGCGACTGCATCATGTCTCGGTAGGTGGCCGGGTCGATGTAGGCCTCGACGGAGTACTTGCGGAAGTCGTCCCAGGTGGACCAGCCGTCGTAGTACGTGAAGCCGTTCGCCTTGTGCACCGCTCCGTCCGCGCCGCGGTACGTTCCGCTGGTGCTGGTGGCGTTCACCGGCAGCGCGTACATGCGGTACAGGTGCGTGTAGAACTCCTTGGTGAGCGTCGACCCGGGGTCGGACTTCGCCGAGGAGTGCACGTCGACCGCGCCGAGCGCGCTGTTCCAGTCCGCCTTGGACTGCGCGCGCGCCTGGTCGAAGGTGAGGTGGCCCACCTCGTTGCGCTGGTCGGTCGCGGCCTGCTCCGCGCTGATCGGAGACAGCGTGATACGCAGTTCGATGTCGTTCCCGGCGGACTTGTCGAACCCGAGCACGGCCCCGGTGTCGGACCCGTCCTGCGTGGTCGCGTCGCTCAGCTTGCCGTCGTTGCCCCAGCTCTTCAGAGAGGTCACGGGGACGTTCGTGGTGGCGTTGTAGTACAGCTTGTACGAGGCGCCGTTGAACGAACCCGCGATCAGTCCGGCGATCGAAGTGGTCCCGTCCGGGAGCGTCGTCGCCTTCATGGTCGAGCGCGTACGGCTGGTGAAGTTGTTCGCGAGGTCGAGGACGAGCTCGGGGTTCGACCCGGCGGGGAAGCTGTACCGCTCCAGCGCCGTGCGCGTCGTCGCGGTCATCTCGGCCTTGATGGTGCCGGAGTCCTGCTTCACCGACGACGCGGTTCCGGAGATCGCCCCGAGGCCCACCTGGTACGAACCGGGCGTCGCGCTCTCGTCGTCGTGGCTGTACGCGTGGGCGTATGTGCCGGCGGCGGGGCGGCTGTCGTACTGCACGGACGTCGGGACGACCAGCAGGTCACCACCGCCTCCCGAGCCGCCGACGCCGTCGAGGTTCGTCGCGGTGAACCCGGCGATGTGGTCCTCGTTGTAGTCGTACCCGGTGTGGTTGCGGTTCGGCGTGGTCAGCGGGTTGACCTTGGCCAGACCGTGCGGCGCCTGGGCGCCCGGCAGGTCGTTGCCGTCGTCGCCGGCCGTCGACACGAACGGGTCGACGAGCTTGGTGTAGTCCGTGCCGCCGGATGTCCCTGCGGA
Source organism: Streptomyces sp. HUAS TT11 (assembly GCF_051553595.1). Lineage (NCBI taxonomy): Bacteria > Bacillati > Actinomycetota > Actinomycetes > Kitasatosporales > Streptomycetaceae > Streptomyces > Streptomyces sp. HUAS TT11. Next base: position 7,975,083 of record NZ_CP196184.1, on the reverse strand, counting down.
CCCTGCGGACGTGGTCGCGGCGGGCAGTGCTGCGGCCGCGCCGCCCCCCGCCAGCGCGGCGATCCCGAGCGCTCCTGTCAGCAGCGCGGCCAACGCCGCGCGCAGTGGCCGGCGATGCCGGTGGGCGGGTCTCGGAAGGATCCCGCGGGGCAAGGGGGGATGAGATCTGATGGGCACGTAACCTCTCCAGCGTCGCGATACGCACGCACGGTCCGGCCTCACCAGAAGACAACGTTGTCAGCCCGGCCGCCGGGCGTGCAACCCAGACTGAGTCGGCAGTGGACACACGGGATCGCACCCGCCGCGTTCACAACCGTCCGCCATGACACATGGAGAAGGCGTACAGCGGGCTAACAGCGATCGTACAGTTCGTGCGCGCGGGGCGCCGTAAGGACGACGTACCGGCTTTGCGTACGGCGGGACTTCGCCTTCGGCGCGGCTCCGTGCGTACGGGAGGTACCCGGTGTGCAGGTCACCCCGGCGCCGGGGGTTCGGAGTTCGCCGACGTTTTCCCACTGGTGCGAACCACTGTCGACCGCGCCGCACGGCAGGGCTACGGCCCGCACTGTCCGGTCATGTGCCGATAAGTACAGGCGTGTTGCGGGCTGAACCTCATCCGTGTGTGGATCCGCGTCTGTCGTTCAACCGGGTTCCCCGCAAGGCGGACTTCGACTCGGATGCGACGGGCAATCGAGTCTGTCCGACGGTTGAGTCCGACGCTGTGCCTTCAGGGCAGTTCCGACACCTCGCGTCGACGGCGGTTCACCGCCCGCCGGTCGCCCCGTCCCCCATGTCGCGGAGCGCCGCCCGGCGTCGAGCACGGAGGCCCCGCCGAAGCGCAACGAAACATCAAGGGCGCACGACCCCCACCGTGCCGACCACCGAACACGCTCGAACGTCGTGTCGACCCACCGATGCTCCGTCAGGCACCGGGTGGGCGCGGACGGTTGTGTTCGCGATGTTCGCGATGTTCGCGATGTTCGCGATGTTCGCGATGTTCGCGATGTTCGCGATGTTCGCGATGTTCGCGGTGTTCGCGGTGTTCGCGGTGTTCGCGGTGTTCGCGGTGGCAGCGCGGCGCGAACACCCTGACGCCAGGCTGCCGTTCCATGTCTTCCGAACGAACATTCCGCTAACATGTTCGAACTCGCGACGATCACCCGATCGCCCCTCGCCGACAGAACATGCCGTCCAGCACGAAGTGAATTAATCGACCAACATCTAACAAATCGGCCCATCATTGATATCGATAGCATCGCGGGTGTTTTCGCGAATAAGACGCGGAATTAGCTTCTCCGCATGGCGTCAACCACGGGCAATACTGTGGGCCGCGGCGGGTGTGACGACACTCGGGTTCCTCGTCGCACTGGAAATTACCGCACGTCACTACGGTTTGCCCGGTCCGATCACCCAGCAGGTGCAAGAGGTGGTGGTCCCGCCCAAGTCAGGCTTCCTGCTGTACGCCAGTCTGGCCTTGATGATGGTGGTACTCCCCCGGCGGCAGCGGTTCCTCGCGGCAGGTATCGCGATCGGCATCGACGTCGTCTTCATTCTCGTGCGGTGGGCGGCCCACATCAGGGTGACTCAGGGACACCCCTTCGGGAACGGCGCATTGTGGGTGATCCTGGGCTGTGCCGTCCTTGCTGTGACCCGCCGTACCGGCCAGGAACGCATGTTGCTCTTGAAGGGGGTCGGGCTGGCCCTGTTGCTGGTGGCGGGTCGCAAGACCGGTGACACCTGGCTGCTCATCACATCGAAGACCCGATCGATGGTGCTCGACCAGTACGTGGCAACCGCCGATCACGCGCTGGGCAACCCCTCGTGGCTGGTGGGCCGGATGGTCAGGTCCACCGGCACGATCGGCGCCCATGCTCTCAACATCGTCTACGGTCAGCTTGCGGTGGCCGCGGTCGTCGTGGCCCTTTACCAGCTGCGCAACGTCGCGACCGAACGCCGCTTCCCGGACCATCATCTGGTGCGCACATTCCTGGTCATCGGCCTCCTCGGGCCCAGCATCTACATGCTGTTCCCGGTGGTCGGACCGGTCTTCGCCTTCGGCGCCGACGGCGGGAGCTGGGCGCTGGGCGACCTGTGGCCGAACACCCCGACGCCGGTCAATGCACCGCACCTGATGCCCTTCGACGGAATCACTCCGCGCAACTGCATGCCCAGTCTGCACACCGCGTGGGCTACCACGATCTTCATTCACTCCCGTCGGGGTCCACGCGTTCTGCGCATCGCCGGTACGTTCTGGCTCGTCGCCACGCTCGGCGCAACGCTGGGATTCGGCTTCCACTACGGCGCGGACATCGTTGCCGGCGTGGTTTTTGCGTACACGATCGAGGCGGGTCTGCGCTCGCTCGCACGCGGCTGGGACCGGCCCGGAATCCAACTGGTCGCTCACGGCACAGCGGTCTTCGCTGCACTGCTGCTGTCATATCGCTATCTGCCGGTGAAGATGGCCGACCACCCATGGGTGTTCGGACCGCTTCTCATTCTGGCGATGACCTCAGTGGTGCACGGTTATCTCCGGACCACCAGACTGTGGGAACCGAAAGCCGCACTGGCGCGGCAACCGAAACCACAACCCGGACTGGTCTGAGCTTGTCCTGTAAGCACTGCGACGGTGCTTTCGGACTGCTGAGAAGCTTTCACGGGCTGCGCCTCGCTGTTTGTAGTGCCTGAGGCGATCTCGGTGTCGGCGACTGCGGCGCCATGCCGACCGCTGAACGATGTGATCGCCCGGGGTGGGGTGGCGGTCGGTGAGCCGAGCGATCAGGCGCCGGATCTCGGCGAGGCTGAGGTGGATGAGCTGGGAGGATCCGTTTCTGCGTTGTCCGTGTCGAGCTGGCGGGCGCGCAGAACGGTCAGGGCAGGCGTGGGCAGCCATGGCCAGGGTCATGTGGCGGCGCCGGCTGGGACAGCGGCGCACTTGATGGTCGTCGAGGCCGCATTCCTGCTGCGCCCTCTGGAAGCACTCCTCGACCAACCGTCGGCTGCCGCGATGCGGATCAGCCCGTCCTGGTGATGTCGGCGGGACGGTAGACAATGTAGTAGGAAATCTCCTCGGGCCTGCTGACGCTGCGCCGGGCGATCCCCCCGTGCCGGCGGTCCTGCTCCAGGCCGCAGCAACCGTGCGCGTCCGGCGGGACGGCTCCGACGGCGACCAGTTGCGCTCCACGCCGACCACGGCTGGGACCACGCGCATCCACTGGCCCAAGCCCTGGGAACACCCCCGTCGTCGCCCGTCGCGGCACCGACCGCGACTCAGGTCCGGGTGTCACCGGTGGGTGGTCGAACAGAGCTTCGCGCTTTTGCACTCGTTCCGTCGGTTACGACGTACAAACTTGATCGCATCCTGGACACGCTGGGAGGATGCCGCATCATCCCTGCCTCGGAGGTCCATGGTGAACATCGATCTGTCCTACGTATTGCAACCGGACGAGCTCATACACGCCCGCCTCAGGATGGCCCGGCGAAGACGCATCATCGTGTGGGCCGTCGCAATCGTGTTTCTGGTACTCGGCCTTGCCCTGACGCTGGGGCGCGGTGACGACGGCCCGGATTCCACTGGCTTCCTCTGCATAGGCGTCGGGGTGCTGTACGTCCTGCTGCTGACACTCGGCACAAGGATGGGAGTGAAGAAGCAAGCCTCTCGCCTGTGCAAGCCCACGCAAGTGCTTCTGACCGCGGATCGGTTCACGATCGAAACGGATCTTGAGCGTGGTGAATTCAAGTGGGCTGCCATCATCAAGATCCGAGAGACAAGCGAAGCCTTCCTACTTCACCCGTCAGCGCGACTCTTCATCGTGCTCCCCAAGCGCGCGTTCACCCCCGAGCAGCTGACTGAGTTCTCGGCATTCGTCGCTGGTCGGGGTGCGGTGACCCCCAACGGCGCGCCGGTTGTTCAGGAGCGCGTGTCTCACTGACGGGCAACCCGCCTACGACTCGTGATCATCGCGGCGGGGTGATCGCGGTATGCATGGCGCCGACGGGCTGTTCGAGGTCGAGCCGGTCTGGAAGAAGCGGCCGATGGGTCCTGCGACAGCGGTGGACAAGACGTTCCGGGCGTTCGATCCGCACCAGGTTCTGCTGCCACCGTCTCTGAGCGACTGGCTGCCCCAGGACCACCTCGCCCGGTTCGTCGCCGCCCTGGTCGACGACGTGCTGGCCCTGGTGCCGGTCCTGGCCGGCTACACCGACAAGCGCGGCTGCCATCCCGGTCGGCACCCTGCGTTCGCGGCCCTCGCGCGCCCGGAGCCGGTCGGCCAAGTCGAGTGCCGCACCAGGGTGTGAGGCCAGGGTGGAACCGTGCGGTGCTCGCGGAGAGACACAGAGCGAGGCCGCGTTCGCGGCGCTCCTTCCGCAGGAGGAAACCCGATGATCGCCGACAACCCGCACGGCATCGGCCCGGCCGAGCGTGAGCCGGAAGAACTGTCGGCGACTTCCGCCCCTTGGGACCTCTCGCCGAGCCGTCATCTCCGCTACAAGGAAGTTCTGATGCACAAGTCCGACCAGTACCGCGTCGCCGACACCCGAACGGCGACGGCACAGCCCCTACATCGGCTGCTCCGTCCCGCGATGGTTCTCCCTGTGGTAGCTGCACTGACCGGCGTGCTGGTCGTCACCGCGTCCGGCAACGACCACACCTCCGCCTCAAGGCGGGCCGCCTCCGCGGCCGAGTCTGCCATGGGCAACAGCGCGTCCGCCTCCCTGGACCGGATCTCCGCCGCGGCCATGTCACGGGACGTGAAGCCGGTGAAGGACAACCAGTTGGTGTATGCCGAGAGCCTGATCGGCGAGAACACGGGCGCCTTCGGCGGCCCGGTCGGGCTCGGGGCGCTGCACACGTACGAAGTGTGGACCGTGCAGGGCTCCACGCCCACATCCACGACGGGCTGGATCCGTGAAACGGGCAAGGACGCGGTGATACCCGGCGAGCGGATCCCGATTGTCGCCACCACGCTCGTGCGTGCCGGCCTGGACCACCCCACCTACAAGTGGCTGGACACACTGCCCACGAATCCCGAGGACCTGCGCACACTGCTCTACGCACAGACCGAGCCGTGGGGCAGCCTTTCGGAGGACGAGACCGTGTTCAGGAACGTCGGTGAGCTGCTGGGCTCGACGATCATGCCGCCCGCCACCGCCTCGGCTCTGTACAAGGTCGTCGAGAGGATCCCCGGAGTCACCGTGATACCCGACACGGTCGACGCTGCAGGCCGTCACGGCATCGGCATCACCCGCAAGGACCCTGGATCCGCCACCCGCGACGAGTGGATCTTCAACAAGAACACCCTCGCCTATCTCGGCTCACGCTCATACATGACCGCGGACAAGCGGACGGGCGTCACCGCCGACACGTTGTACGGCATCAACGCCGTCATGGAGCGCGGGGTCGTCGACAGCCCCGGCGAGGTCCCCGCGAGCACCGAGGGCTGACCCGGACGCGGTATCGGCAGGCGCCCGCACTCCAGAACGGGCGCCTGTCGCGTACGGCAGCGAGCAACCAGGCGACTGCTCCTCCGGCTGACCACGCCCGGCGCTGTGAGCGCACTCGCGGCCTGGCCCCTGGCACGCGTGCGACTGAACAAGCGGGCTACAGCGGGCAACCACGCGCGCCGGCAGGGACCCGGGCTTCGCGCCCGCCTCGCCCCTTGGAAAGGCTCAAGAGGGACGAAGCGTCGATGTGACCCAGTGTCGCGCCAGGTGATCGGCGGCCGATATGAGGCGAGGGATGTCTCGGCACTGCTATGGCAGTGGCCCCCTCGGTTTCGGATCCCGGCCCGGGGCTCAGCGGCGGCCGCCGCGAACACAGGGGCTGCCACGACAATGAGCCGGGCACGGCTGTGGGCAGGGCTATGGCGGTGGCGGGCAGGCGGGGGCTTCAACGGTCGGGGGTGGCACTGCTCCGCGATCAGGTTCGGGACATCGGCAAGGCGGTCGTGGACATCGCCGAGGACCTGGGTCGCCTGCTCGCCGAGCAGTTCGGCGGTCTGCCGCGCCACGACAGCGGACGACGGCCGGTGGCCCGTGTCTTTGGCGAGGCACGCAGTCACCAGGCTGAGCAAGTCGTCCGGGGCGCCGTCGAGGTGCGGCTCTTCGCTGAGGACCCACCAGAGGCGATTGCCGAACTCACAACCCTGCTCGCTCCCGGTTGCAGCTGCCGCTGAGCCGCGTTTCTTGATCCTTCTCGGTGGCGACGGCGAAGGCGGAGAGGAGTGTCGCGGCGGCGAGGCTGCCCCAGAGGGCGGCCGGCCCGTGGGGTGCGACCGTGGTGATGACCGCGGGAGAGACAGCGAGGCCGAAGCCCGTGGAGAGCTGGAAGCGAGCAAGGGCGCGTCCCATGACATGGGCCGGGGCGAGTGCGGTGACGAGCGCGGTGGCGCTGCCGGCGTAGATGATCTCGCCGATCGTGCAGACCACGGACACCATGGCGATGGCCGGGGTGCTCCAGCCGTGTCCCAGTGAGGTGGCCGCGAGGAAGCCGAGGTAGGACGCGGTCAGCACCACGCCGGAGAGGGCCAGCACGGTCCGCCGGGAGAAGCGGGACATGAGGACGGTGACCGGCACCTGCAGGGTGACGACCAGCACCGTGTTGGCCACGAAGACGGCTGCCGGCCACACCGGGGACGCGTGAAGCTGCGTCACCAGGACCAGAGGGAGCGCGATCTCGGGGACGTTGAGGCAGAAGACGTAGATCACATTGGCGGCGAGTAGCGCGAGCATCCGGGGTGCGGGCTCGTCGTCCCGGTCCTTGGCCGGTGCGGCCTCCGCTGGATGTGCGTGTACGTGGACCGACCACGCCAAGGCGGCTGCGGCGAGGTAGGCGAGCGCAGTGACAGCTGCCGGCGCCCGCAGTGCGGTGGTGCCGCCCGCCAGGCATGCGGTGGCGAGGAGTGCACCGACACCCAGGGCGGCGTTGCGCAGGGCGCGGGCCCCTGCGAGGGCGGTGTCGCGTTCGCGGCCGTGGGCGACCGTGGCCACAAGCGCGGCGTGGGCGGTCGGCCATGCCTGGTTGCCGATGCCGAGGAAGAGTGCCGCCGTCGCGAAAAGCCAGACGTGCCCCGCCGGGGCGGCCAGCAGCAGCGCCACGCCCAGCACCCGCACCAGCATCGACGCCGCCACGACCGTGCTGCGTGCGCCGCGGTCCAGCCAGCGGCCCACTGCGGGCATGCACACCAGACCCGTGACGATGCCGACCGTCATGGCGGTGCCGGTGACCGGAGCGGACAGCCTCAGTACCGTCACGCCGTAGAGCAGGAGAAAGGGCCGCAGCAGGCCGGTGCCCAACGCGTCCACGGCCAGGGCGACGGCATAGCGGGGGCCTCCTGAGGCGCGGACGAGGACGCGGGGCTGAACTCTGGTGATGGTTGCCATGGCGTCAGACGGTGCGTTCGGCCGCTGGGGCAGGGCACGTCGGTTGACGCACATCGTCAATCGACGCCGTCGCCGGGGTGTCGGGGCGGTGATGATGGGGGGATGACGCTGAGGATCGACATCGGCGGTCTACCGTCCGAGCGAGTACGGTTCGCCGCCTCCCCGCTTGCCGAGCTGACCGCGATGCTGCACGTGCTGGCCGAACCCGGTCACCATCCGCAGTTCGCCGGCTGGGCCGCGGACGTATGGGCCGGGCTGCGGCCGGAGCTGGCCGAGCGGCTCAGGGAGGCGGACTTCCTCTGGCGTTCCTCACAGGCCGACTTCCTGATCCCCGCGCGGCCCCGGCCGACCCTCGCAGAGGAGCTGGACGATGTGGACCGGATCGACGACGAGACGTATGTGACCGCCGCGCTCGTCACCACGTGCGGCAGCAACCGGGTCCATTTCCCCGGGGCGTCGCCGCTCACCGACACGACGGCGCGCGAGCGGGCCCTGGACGTGGCCCAGGCCCGCGGCGCGCTGCAGGAGGCCTTCGCGGAACGGCTGCTCGCGGACCCTGCAGCGATGCGAGCGCGGGTGCGCCACACCCTCGAAGAATGCGCCGAAGCCTTCTTCGACAGCGCCTGGGCGGACGTCGCGGTGCAGCTCGCCACCGATCTGCGACTGAAGAACGAACTGCTCAGGCGCCATGGCGTCGAGGCGGCACTCGCCTCGGTCTCCGGCGCGGTCACCCTGGCACCGGACGGCGACTGCATCATCGTGGACAAGGTGCAGGACAAGGCCACCGCCGCCCGTGGCGCCGGGGTCACCTTCATTCCCAGCGTCTTCGGCCGCCCGCACCTGGTCGCGGTCCACGCGCCCAGGTGGCATCCGGTGGTGCAGTACCCCGTCGCCGAGCCGAGTCCGACCGAGCCGGTCTCTCTGGAGACGGTCACACTCCGGCTGGAGGCGCTCGCGCATCCGGTACGGCTGCGGCTGCTGCGCACTCTGGCCCGCGGCCCGCACACCACCGGCGAGCTGGCCCACTTCTGGGAACTCTCATCCCCGGAGGTGTCCCGCCACCTTGCCGTCCTGCGCCGTGCGGGGCTGCTCACGGCTCGGCGGCACGGTCGTTACGTCCGTTACTCCCTCAATCTGCCCGACCTGGCGGCGCTGGGCACCGACCTGCTGTCGGCCGTACTGCGCTGAGTGGCTTCCGTCCATCAGAATGCGGGCGACCACCGCCTTCGCACATCGTCCGACTGGGCAGGCCGCCGAACCGCACTGGTACGACTCCCTGTTGGCCTCGTGCAGCAGGCGGTCGGGCCGTGTGCAGCCGGCGTCTGGCTCTAGGCAGTGGTGACGCCAACGGCAGATGGAAGCAGCATTGCCCTGCACTCACTCCTCGATGCCGAGCTCCTCGTCGGCCCAGAAGACGTCTGCAAGCTGGATCAACTCGGCCGACCCGGCAGCCCTGGGCCGTCTCGGGGCCGTCAAAGGGCACTCAACGACGACCAATGCCGACAACCTTCGACAGCTAAGTCGCAGGTCGCAGCATTGATCGATTACGTGCAGGTCAGCGAGCCTGCCCGTCACTTCTTCGACCACTGACCGCGGGCTCTACCGTTTGCCACGATCAATGGGACTCCCCCGACCCATCGTGCAACGGGGCCCTACGGTTGGGGCACCATGACCGACATGGACCTTCAGGGGATAGGTGCGGTGTCCGCAGCCGCAGTAGCGCTCATCGGGATTCCCGCCAGCGTGCTCATCGGCCGATGGCAGATGAAGGCCGCCTTGCGCACGGCGGAGGCCACCCACGAGGCGGGATTGGCTCAAGCAAGGTCTGCATACCGTGCAGCGTTGGACGCTGTTCGCGCCGAGGCGAACGCTGCTCACCTGCAGTGGCGCCGTGGCATCCAACGGGAGGCCTACGCCTCATTCCTCCTTGCAGCGAATCGCGTAAAGGAGCTGGGCGAGCGATTCGTCATGGACAACGGGGGAGATCTATCAGCGGAGAGCATCAGGGCCGGAAAGGCCGCTATTGACAATGCTCTCACGACCCTTAAGGCGGCTCAAACGATCATCGAACTGGAAGGTCCTGATGACGTAGCTGCCCCTGCTGCGGGGATGACTGACGCAGCTGAGACGATGGCCTATAACTTCGGCAAGCAGGCCATCTACGAGCGAGCGTGGGGCAAACTTGACCGAATAATGAATGATCAATCGCAGAGCGTGAGAGCTCCTGCCGTGGAACTCATGCAGGCGCTGGCTGCCTTGGGCGGTCTCCGCTCTACTGATTCCTCGGGACCCGATGAGCTGGGTATGCCGGATACTCCTGAAACCCGAGCGACGGTGCGGTCCTGCCAGGCGGCCCGGAGCGCGCTGTCACCTCATGCTCTGGACAACGAGAAGTTCGAAGCCCTGCTGGAAAGCTGGCAGTCTCGTCCTCCAACAGCTAGCAGGTCACACCTCGACGCCGCTGACCAATTCAGTGAGGCAGAAGCACGCTTCGTCCGTGCTGCCAAGATCGAACTGCATGGCTAACAGAATGGCGCTCGCGGGCTGACCTACAGAGATCCCGGCTCGCCGTCGGCGACGAACCGCGCCAAGGATCGCTCCAGCAGTTCTAGAAACTGCCGCAGGTCATCTGCCACCTTGCCGAGCTCCGGTTCATCCAGCGACGCCGTACTTGTCCGATGAACCGACCCGTCAGGGCCCGCGATGTAGAACAGGCCGCCACCGTTCGAGCCGATGACCAGACCGTGGACCCTCTGATCCGCGCCCACGTCGACAACGCCGTACTCCTGGAGTAGCAGAAGGACGTCACTTGCCGGGTCGAGGAAGTAGCCGTTGCCGACGTCCGCCCAGGTGACGTCGCCGATGCTGTCGTAGAAGGTGACCAGGTCGGCCGGGATGAGGCTCGCTTGGGCAAGCGCGCGAGCCGCGATTTGATCGTCGCGGTTAGCCGACCGAACCTCGTTAGCGCCTGGGGGAAAGCCGTGCCGACGCTCGAACTCGCCTGTCATTGCCGTGAGGGTCTCGGAGACTCTGTCTGTCCACGAGGCCAGCCAGGCGGGTGAAAGCGAATGGTCACTCATGAGGCCGGATCATGGCATGACCCTGGACATCGATAGGCGACCAGCAGCCTTACATCCCGACATCGGCGCAGTGCCCTGAGTTGTCGATGGGTGAGGAGGCAGCAGGCGAGTTTCAGGAATGCTTCGTGGATGTCGGCTCGTCGTTCCCACCGTGGCGTCGCTGTTGTCCCGCCAGGGCGTCAACGTCAGAGACGGTCGGAGGTCGGACCGGTGCCAAGTTCAGCGGCCGCTTGACCGCGGTCACGGCGGGCCTCGGAAGACGTGCGGGTGTGCCATGACCGCGGGTCGTCGGTGGAGATCATCCCGTCCTCGGCCACCCACGCTGGTCCAAGCCGGGTGCTCGGTCGGCGGACGCGCCCGGTGGTTTCCGGGCGGCGATGGTCTCGCGGAGCCGTGCCTGCGCTTCGGCGGGGGCACCCGCGGTCACCAGTGCCTCTGCTGTGGCCCCGGCGACCGGTGCTACGTCCAGGACCCGGGGAAGGGCCAGCGGTGCCTCGGCGGCCAGGCGGGCGCCGATGTGGTCCCGCAGCAGCTGGTGGTCGTTCTGGAGGGTGCCGCCGCCGAGGACCACCGGGGTCGTGGTGCGCAGCAGACGCAGTCGGCGCAGCAGGGCCGTCACCATGGTGGCGATCTCGTCCCCGAGGCGTTCCACGATGCCGCGCGCCACCGTGTCCCCGTTCTCGGCGGCCGCGAAGACCAGCGGTGCCAGGGCGTGCAGGGCGGTGACCTGGATCTCCCCGGCGCTGACGGCCAGCGCGACGGCTTCCACGCTGTCGAGCCCGAAGTGCACCGGCAGTTCCCGGCGCAGCCGGGTCGCCGGTCCCCGCCCGTCGCCCGCGCGGACCGCGGCGCCCAGACCGGCTCGGGCCACCGCGAGTCCGCCGCCCCAGTCCCCGGTGATGTCCCCGAGGGAGAGGAACCGGGCCGAGCGGCCGCCCGGATGGACGGCGGCGGCGTTGATGCCGGCGCCGGACACCACCGCGACCCCCCAGCCGTCCGGGGCGCCGGCCCGCAGGACGGCGAGGGTGTCGTTGTGCACGACGGTCCGCTCGGCCACACCCAGCCGTGTCAGCTGCCGCTGGGCCAGCCGTTCCTGGGCCCGCCGGTCGACGTTGGCGAGGAAGTATGCGCCGGCCGTCACCGGAGCGGTCTCGGGCAAGCCCGCCTGCGCCAGCGCCTGTCGGCCGAGGCGGGCGAGTCGTTCGGTGGTGGCCTCCATGCCCTCCGTGTGCGGTCGGGTGCCCGCGCCACGTACCCAGGACAGCAGTCGCCCCTGGGTGTCCGCGAGGACGAGGTCGGTCTTGGAGTTCCCGCCGTCGACGCCCACCACGAGGTCAGGCATCGGCCGCCTCGCTCGCGAAGAACCGGGGCAGATGGCGGCGGTTGGCCTCCATCAGGGCGTCGAGCAGGGTGTTGGCAACTCCCCATTCGCGTACCAGCGGGTTGGCCATGAGGGCCCGCCGTGCCACCGTGGGGTCGCCGGTCAGGGCCGCCTTCACGGTGAGGGTCTCGTAGGCGGTGACTGCCTGGACGAGGCCCAGCATCTCGGGTGGCAGCGGCGGTACGGGCACAGGATGGGGCCCTGCCGTGTCGACGTCGGCGGCCACTTCGACCACCGCTTCGTCCGGCAGGCCGGCCAGTAGCCCGTCGTTGCGGATGTTGACGTAGTGATGGGCGCCGTCGCCGGTGAGCAGGCTGGTGACCAGGGCGGCGGCGGCTTCACTGTAGTAGGCCCCGCCCCGCTGCTCCAGCAGGTCGGGCTTGCTGTCGAGGGTCGGGTCCGCGTAGAGCGTGAGCAGTTCCTTCTCGATGGCGAGGACCTGCTGGGCGCGGTGGGCGCCGGCCTTTTGGGTCCGGATCTCCTCCTGTGTGCAGTAGAAGTAGTGGAGGTAGTAGGAGGGGATGGCGCCGAGGTCGCGCAGTGCGCCTGCGGGGACCCGGACTTGTGCGGCGAGTTCGTCGAGTGTCTCGCCTGTCAGCAGATCCGGCAGCCGGTCCAGGCCGTCCACGGTGACCGAGCGGATCCAGGACAGATGGTTGAGGCCGGCGTGGCCGAGGCGTACCCGGTCGGGGTCGGTGCCCAGCAGGGCGGCCAACTGCCGTTGGAACTTGATCGCCACGTTGCACAGGCCGACGGCACGGTGGCCTGCGTCCAGCAGGGCGCGGGTGACGATGCCGACCGGGTTGGTGAAGTCGACGATCCATGCGTCGGGTTGGGCCCGGCGCCGTACCTCCTCGGCGATGTCGAGTACCACCGGCACCGTGCGCAGGGCCTTGGCGAAGCCTCCGGGGCCGGTGGTCTCCTGGCCGAGCAGGCCGAATTCGTTCGGCAGGGTCTCGTCGACCAGCCGGGCCGCCTGGCCGCCCACGCGCAGCTGGACGAGGACTGCGGCGGCGCCGTCCACCGCTTGGGGCAGGGCGGTCGTGGTGGTCAGTCGGCCGGGGAAGCCGTGCCGGGCGAGGATGCGGCGGGCCAGGCCGCCGATGACGTCCAGGCGTTCGGCGTCGATGTCGTGCAGGACGAGTTCGTCGACCGGCAGCACGTCGGCGCGCCGGGCGAAGCCCTCGATCAGTTCGGGTGTGTAGGTGCTGCCACCGCCGACAACGGTGATTTTCACTCGTGCTCCCAGGAGAGATATGCGGGTCAGCCCTTGACGCCGGTCAGCGCGATGCCCTCGACGAAGACCTTCTGGGCCAGGAAGAACAGCACCAGGACCGGCAGCAGGAAGAGCAGCGAGGCCGCCATCTGCAGCTGGTAGGCGTTCTGGTGCCCGTTCTTGGCGAGCTGGCTGAGGGCGACGGCGAGGGTCTGCCCGGTGTCGCTGTTGCCCGTGTAGAGCAGCGGGTTGTAGAAGTCGTTCCACGCGTAGAGGAAGGCGAACAGGCCGACCGCCGCGATGGCCGGGCGGGCCATCGGAATCAGCACCCGCCACAGGATGCGCAGTTCGCCCGCACCGTCCACCCGGGCCGCCTCGGTGAATTCGTCCGGGATCGTGAGGAAGAACTGGCGCAGCAGGAAGATGCTGAACGCGTCGCCGAAGAAGGACGGCACGATGAGCGGCTTGAGTGTGCCCACCCAGCCGGCGTGTGCGTACATGACGTACAGAGGCAGGCTGGTGACTTGGGCCGGGATCATCATTGCGGCCAGGACGACCAGGAAGACCGCCTCCCGGCCGCGCCACCGCAGCCGGGCCAGTGCGTAGGCCACGGGCACCGAGGAGACGACGACCCCGACGGTGGAAAGTCCGGCGTACAGCATGGTGTTGAGCAGGTCGCGGCCGAACGGCATCGCATGGAAGACCTCGCCGAAGTTTCCGAACTCCCAGGGCGAGGGCCACAGGGAGCCGGTGCCGGCCTGGTGCTGGGTCATGAACGCGGTGAGCACGCAGACGGTCAGCGGCAGCAGGAAGCACAGTGCGACGGCGATGGCGGGAGCGTGCTCGGCGACCACGTACAGCGCACGGCGCCCGGGACGCCGCTTGGTCAGTTGAAGAGTGCTCATCGGCCACCGCCCGAGTAGTGCACGAAGCGGCGCGATGCACGGATGAACACCACGGTCGCCGCGAAGATGATGAGGAACAGCAGCCAGGCCATGGCCGAGGCGTAGCCGGTCTTGAAGTACCCGAAGCCCTGCCGGTACAGCTCGGTCGAGTAGAAGAGCAGGGAGTTGGCGGGGTAGCCGATCAGGTCGTTGCTGGACGAGGTGGCGTTCGCGGAGCTGGAGGCGACGAACGCCTCGGTGAAGTACTGGAAGGTGTAGATCATCCCGGTGAGCAGGGCGAAGAAGATGACCGGGGAGATCGCCGGGAGGGTGACGCTGCGGAACTTCTGCAGGGTGCCCGCGCCGTCGAGTTCGGCCGCCTCGTACAGCTCGCGGGGCACGTCGAGCATGGCGGCGGAGAAGATGACCATCACGTTGCCGCTCGCCCACAGGGCCATCAGGACAAGGCTGGGCTTGGACCAGGCGGGGTCGGAGAACCATCCGGGTCCGTCGACGCCGAAGACGTCCAGCAGCCGGTTGAGCGGGCCGACCGGGTTGAGCAGAACGATGAACGACAGGGCCGCGGCCACGACCGGCACCATCGACGGCAGGAAGAACAGCGTGCGGTACACGGCCCGGCCGCGCTTGACCCGGATGATCACCCAGGCGGTGAACATGGCCCAGGCGGTGCGCAGCGGCACCATGACGAGGACCATCCACAGGGTGTTGCGCACGGACACCCAGAAGGTGTCGGACTGGGTGAACAGGGCGCGGTAGTTGCGCAGTCCGACGAACTGGACCGGCCGGTAGGAGCCGGCCTGGAAGTCGGTGAGCGAGTAGTAGAGCGTGGCGGCCACCGGGTACAGCACGAAGACGCAGAACCCGATGATGAACGGGGACAGGAAGGCCAGTACGAGCCACCAGCGGGCCCGGCTCGGTCGGCGCCGCCCGCCCCGGGCGGTGCGCTGGTGCGCCGTGCCCGGGGCGTCGCCGACGGGGGCGAGAACGGTCGTCATCGCTACTGCCCGTTCTCGGAGTTGAGGTCGTCGATCTTCTTGCCGACCTCGGCGAGACCGCTCGCCACGTCCTTCACCTTGCCCTGCTCGTAGTCGAGCAGGAACACCCGCCAGGCGTCCAGGTCCTCGATGCCGGCCGGGGTGAGCGTCTTGTAGGAGGAGTGCTTGTTCTCGAAGATGTCGACGAACGGCTTCCAATGCGGGTCGTCACGCTTGTCCCAGGCCTTGAGCGCGGCGAACGTGGTCGGGACGTTGTAGACGGTGTCGGCGAGGGTGTTGAGGAACGTGGTGTCGGTGGTGAGCTGCTGGAGCGCGAAGAACGCCTCCTGCTTGTGCTGCGAGCCGGCCGACAGGTAGGCGACGGTGCCGAGCGTGCTGCCCGCGCCGTAGGTGCCCGACGAGCCGTCCAGGACCGGCATCGGCACCACGCCGTAGTCGAAGTCCTTCTTCTCCGAGGCGATCTCGCCGACGTGCCACTCGCCGTCGAGCTCCATGGCGGCGGCGCCGGTCAGCAGCGGGTTGCCGGCGTCGTCGGCGTGCGGCTGGTAACGGCCGACGAACTTCTGGACGTTCGCCTCACCGTAGTGGTCGATCAACTCCTGGTCCCACTTGAGCAGTTGCTGCCACTTGGGGTCGGAGGCGAAGGTGGTCTTCCCGTTGCCGTCGTAGAACTCGGTGCCGCTGTGCGCGCCGGTGAAGAGGTACCGGTTGACGTCGTAATCGGAGCGCGGCACGAAGCCGTAGGTCTTGATGGAGCCGTCGGAGTTCTTGACCGTCAGTTTCTTGGCGTCGGCGGTCAGTTCGGCGAGTGTCTTCGGCGGCTCGGTGATGCCGGCCGCCTTGAACATCTGCTTGTTGTAGTAGAGCGCGAAGGCATCGGTCAGCAGCGGCAGCGCGCACTGCTTGCCCTGGTAGCGGGTGTAGGCCAGGGTCGCGGCCGGGAAGGTCTTCGCTGCGTCGATCTTGGCCGAGGTCAGGTAGGGGCCGACGTCGGCGACCGTGCCGTTGTAACAGAACTTCCCCACGTTGTCGGGCACGGAGCTGATGAAGACGTCGGGCGGATCACCCGCGGCGACGGCCTTGGCGTAGGCGGCGTCGTCCTTGTTGGGCACGAACTTCACGGTCAGCCATGGGTACTTGGTGTGCAGCTGGTTCAGTGTCGCCTTGAACGCGGCCACTTCGTTGGGGAGGTGGTTGAACGTCCATACGGTGACCGTGGTGGCCGCGTGCGAGGCGCCGGCGGATATGGCGGATTCGGGCTGGGAGGCGGAGGGCCCGGTGGAGGTGCAGCCTGCCAGCAGCAGGACTCCGGCGGCCGTGGCGGCCGCGGCCCCGGTGATAGGTTTGAACACTGATCGTCCTTCCTCGGAGACGGGATTTCCTGGGTGACGGATCGGTCGTCGGTCGACGGGCGCGGCAACGCCCGGTGACCAGTAGCGGCGATGCTGTCCGGCAAGACAGCGTCGCCGCGGTGTTTCTCAGGACAGAGTCGACGGCTCAGCCTGCGGCACGGGAGTGGTGGCGGCGGCGAAGGCGGCCTCGCGGGCCAGCTCCGCCGACATGGTCGTGGCTCCGGTGAGCACGGCGTCCTGGCCGAGCCCCGAGGCGACGATGGGCGGCCGGAAGGTAGTGAAATCGGCCAGATGACGGGCGACCGGCTCGAGCAGCAGATCGCCGTTGGCGCCGATGGCGCCGCCCAGCACGATGAGCGCCGGGTCGATGAGGGGGACGACGCAGGCCACCACATAGGCGACGCTGCGGGCGGTGTCGTCCACGATCGCCAGCGCGCCGGGATCACCGGCGCGGGCCAACTCGAAGACGGCGCGCGGGCTGCCGTCACCGGGCAGGCCCAGCCGCCGCGCCTCGGCGCTGATGTAGCGGGCGCCCAGGTGCTCCTGCACCAGGTCCCGGCGCTGCCCGACCGGTGCGATCATGCGGTCGCTGGGCAGGTAGCCGGCCTCACCGGCGACCCCGGTGGCGCCGCGCCGGACCCGCCCGTCCACGACCAGTCCGAGGCCGAGCCCGACGCCCAGGCTCACCAGCACGAAGTCGTCGGTCTCGGTACCGAGGCCGTGGGTGCGCTCGGCCAGTGCCGCGAGGTTCACGTCGTTCTCCAGGACGAGCGGCACGGGGACCGCCCGGCCGAGCGCCTCACCGAGCCCCTTCCCGGCGTCCGGCAGCCCGGCCGCGTATGACAGCCGGCGTCCGTCCGGACCGACGGCGGCGGGCAGTCCGGCTACGACTTGGGTGATCTCCCGCAGCTCCCGGCCGACTTGTCCCGCGAGGTCCGCGCACATCTCCAGGACCTGTCCGACGAGGGCGTCGGCGCCCCGGTCGCCGTGTTGGCCGGTCTCCGCCCGCGCCCGGATCCGGCCGGTGACGTCGGCGACCGCGGCACGGATCCGCCGGTGACCGACGTCGACACCGATCCCGAAGGCGCAGTCGGCGTTCACCCGGTACTGCGCGGGGGCCGGTCCCTTGCGGCCGGTCGCCGGGCCGACCTCGGTGATCACCCCGCGCTCCAGCAGCAGCCCGACCGCGGCGGCCACGGTGGGCCGGGAGAGCGGGATCCGCCCGGCCAGGTCGGTGGTCGTGACCGGGCCCGCCTCGTCGATCGCCTCGAGGACGGCACGACCGTTCAACGAACGCAGCAACCGCTGCGGACCTGCTGGATAACGGCGGGTCACGGTGCCCTCATCTCGCCATCAGCGCTCTGTAAGAAAGAAAGTTGCTTATTTATACGCTCGGGCCTGGCCGGAATCAACCCTTCGAGCGTCTTCCGTGAAACGGCGGTCGAGTTCGCTGGTACGACTCGTGAGGCGGGAAGCGATCTGGACAGCAAGGCTTGAAGTCCCCAGCACGTGTCTGATCGTCAACTCCTCGCATACACCGGGGTGTTGGACAGTGGCGGGCTCGTTGTCCACAGGTTCGTCGGCTCGGCCGTCCTGGACCTCACGGCCTCAGCGATGTACGTCCGCCGGGCCGCCGAGCTTTTCCTCGGCACCGAACTGCCGGTCACCATCGCGAGGGACCCAGAACCGGCGATGCCGTGGCCAGAGCCGGGTGGCCGTGTAATTCGTATGCGACAGTGCCGTGTTCGCGAGATCGTGGCGCATGGCCACAGACGCATACAGCTGGCACTTCACGCTGGACGTGGAGGAGTTCCTCGACCGAGCCGGGGGGTTCCTCCGGTCCGAGCCCGCGTTGCACACCGTCCAGCTGACGGTCACCGAGATGCTGCGCACGACCGGGATCACCGCGTACGGCGAGGATGCGCCCTACTTCGGCCGGCTCGTGAGCGGTGACGGCACCGTGCGCGCCACCGTCATGCACACGCCCCCGTTCCAGCTCCAGCTCACCGCTCTCCCCCGCGAGGCGGCTGACACGCTGGCGATACGGCTCGTCAAGGACGACAGGGCGGTCCCGTCGGTCTTCGGACCGGCGGAAGCGGCCGCCGAGTTCGCGGCCGTCTGGGAGCGACGTACCAACACCATCGCCCGGCTCGCGATGAGTCAGCGCCTCTACCGTCTCGGCACGCTCACCCCGCCTGAGCCCGCGCCCCCTGGACGCGCCCGCGCCGCCGGAACGGACGACAGCAAACTGATCGCACAGTGGTACGACGAGTTCTGCACGGACGTAGGCGCGGAGACCCGCGACCCGGAGAGCTGGACCGAAAGCCGGCTCGCCCAGGGCGGGGTCATGCTGTGGGAGACCCCCGACGGCACACCTGTCTCCATGGCGAGCGCCTCGCCCGAGGTCGCCGGGCAGGCCCGCGTCACCACCGTCTACACTCCTGCGCCGCTGCGCGGCCGCGGCTACGCGGGGTGCGCCACCGCCGAGGCCAGCCGGGCCGCGCTCGAATCGGGTACCAAGGAGGTCCTGCTCTTCACCGACCTGGCGAACCCTACAAGCAACGGTCTCTACCAGCGGCTCGGCTATCGGCCGGTGGCTGACTTCGCGACGTACGACTTCGGTGACGCCACCACGAAGGGCTGACACCTCGTCGACACGCTGCGCGCGCTGTTGGTGTCCGCGCTGGAAGGCAGCACCGTACCGAGCGCCGTCCTGCTCGCCACCACAGCCGCGGAACCCCACCCCACGCGTACGGCTGGACCGTGTGGTGCGGGCGGCTGCACCCCATGGACACGGCCGAGCTCCGGCAGGCCGTCATCCCCTGCCCTGGGGACCCCGCCGTACAACGCGAGGTCTACGCCCCACCGGTCCTATCCCTGAGGGCAGCGACGAGGAGAACCCCATGCCTGACACGCCCGCCGTAACCGCGCGGGCAGACCGTCAGCGAGCATCGTCGAGGATCTCGCGCAGCTTGTGCGCGAAGGCCTCGGGCTGCCCGGCGTAGCCGGACTCGCCACCGAGGAAGCCGCCGTGGTGGCTCGGAAACACCGTCGCCTGCCGGCCGAGCAGTTCGGCCGTTGCCACCGAGGTGCGTCCGGTGAAGGTGTCTCCAGTCTCCTCGCCCACTGCGACAACGACCCGCGTCCGCGCCGCAATGACAGCGTCGATGTCGGGCCGGTAACTGCTGACCGCCCACGACCGGTCGGAGAGCAGCGGGTCGTCCCGGGAGCCGTCATCATCGGTCGGCATGCCGAACGCGGCGGGATCCGGCATGGGTTGGGCGAAGTAGTCGTCGGTGAATTCGCCCCGCCACGACGTCATCGCGACGAAGGCCGCCATGCCGGCACCCCGCCCCTTGTGCTCGTACACATCCCGGACGCCGGCCCGGGCGCGCTCGGCAGCCTGGGCATCGGGGAGCACCGGGATGATCGGCGGCTCGTGCGCCACCAGGGTGGTCACGTCGTCGGGGTACGCCGCCACGAGGGCGAGCGCGGTCACCGCGCCGCCGCTGCTCGCGAACATCTCGACCGGGCCCGCGCCCAACGCCTCGATGACGGCGTGCACGTCGGCAGCCTGGATCCCGGGCGCATGGTCGACCCGGCCGTCCTTGCGGGCGCTACGGCCAAGGCCACGCGGGTCATAGGTGACCACGGTGCGGTCAGGGAAGTACGACGCCAGCGTGCTGAAGCCGCTGGCATCCATCGGTTGGCCGATCATGACCAACGGTGGGGATCCATCGGCGGTCGGCACCGGGCCGTGGACGTCGTAGGTGAGGTCGACCTCGGGAGTCTTGAGTACCTGAGTGGTCATGACCGTGTAGACCCCTTCCCCGTCGAAAACTCATCGGACCCACCCCCACAGTGAGCAGCGGGAGGCGCACTCAGCCTGAAGGCGCGCGAACTCATCGGCCGCTGCCGCCGAAAGCCCCCGTCGGCCGGCCCGTAAGGTGCGCGCGCCTCCTGCCCGACGCATCGGTCACATGCAAGCCCGGAGGCGACCCGTGCAGCCCACCTGCTGTCCACACCGCCGTTCCGGCAGACGGGCCCACCTCAGGGAGCCTCCACACGCGAGGCTTCCCGCCGGTCGGAGGAACCCGCACGGGCTGAGCGGGACCGTGTTACTCAAGGTCTCTGCCCGCGAACGCCCGCGCGGTGCATCCTGCCGTCCGCCAAGGGCGGACGATGAACTGGAGCGCCTCCCGCTCGACGGCAGCGCGCAGCGAGGCCCTGACGGGTCCGGCGCCCGTCAGGGCCTCGCTGTGCACTGCACCGAGCAACGTGCGTTGCAGCCAAACCGGCCCGGAGCCCGTCCTGCGCCATGACCAGCGGCTCGCCGAGATGGCCGACGGCAACCACATCTCAGCGACCACCGTGCGCCGCTGCGTCCTGGAAACGATCAACCTGGTGGCAGGACGGGGCCGAACGGCCGGGCCGCTCCTCGGAGATCAGCACGGCCCCCCACGGCGGCCCGTTACGAACGCAGCGATCAGTGATACACCCCTAATCCCTCGTGACCGACTCCGACTGGCAGATGCTGAAACTCAGTGGCCCACCGTCACCGTGGGGTCGGCGGCCTTGACTTTCTTGCGAGGCAGCAGGGCCGCGGGAATGAGGCAGACGGCGATAAGGATGGCTGCCACCAGGAACACCGAGGCGAACGCGTCCCCCATCTGGTCGCGCACCTCGGCGGGAGAGGTCGAGGTGATGTCCTTGAGGCCGTTGGTGAGCAGCACCGAGAACAGGGCGGTGCCGATCGAGGCCGCCACCTGCTGGACGATGTTCATCAGCGTCGAGCCCCGGGCTACGGTGTGTTCCCTCAGGGTCGCCAGCGCCGATGCCATGATCGGCATCATCGACGCGCCCATCCCGAGGCCCATCACGAAGAGCGCAACGATGATGTAGGTGTAAGAGGTGTCGGCGGTCAGCTGTGTGAACATGCCCATGCCGACAGTGATCACCGTTATGCCCGTCAGCACGATCTTGCCGGGGCCGATCTTGTCGGCGAGCATCCCGGCGATCGGCATCGTGATCATCGCGCCGATGCCCTGCGGGGCGAGCAGGAGCCCGGAGTCGAGCGCGGACTCCCCGCGCACCTGCTGGAAGTAGAGCGGGAACAGCAGACTTGCGCCGAAGAACGCGACGGCGAACAGCGACATCGCGATCACCGCGATGCTCATGTCGCGGTTGAGGAACAGGCGCAGGTCCACCAGCGGGTGGAGGTTGCGCCGGTGCAGTGCCCACGGCACGAACGCGACGATGAGCACCAGCCCGATGACGGCCGGTACGAGCACCTTGGCGTCCCAGATCGTGCCGGTCTCCGGTATGGACGAGACGCCGTACAGGAAGGTCGCCAGTCCCGGCGAGAGCATCACCATGCCCAGCCAGTCGAAGGTCTCCGACGGCTGTACGTGGTCCTTGGGCAGGACCTTCGCCGCGTAGACCAGCGCGATCACGCCGATCGGCACGTTGATCAGGAAGATCCAGTGCCACGAGGCGGCATCAATCAGCCAACCGCCGAGGATGGGGCCGAAGATCGGACCGAGCAGCATGGGGATGCCCAGCACCGCCATGACCCGTCCGACCCGCTCGGGGCCGGCGGCACGCGTCAGGATCGTCATGCCCAGCGGCATCAGCATGCCGCCGCCAAGTCCCTGGACGACCCGGAACGCGACCAGCATCTCCAAAGAGGTGGCGGCCGCGCACAGCGCGGACCCGGCGGCGAACAGGGTGACCGCAAGGAGATAGAGGCGTTTGGTGCCGAACCTGTCGGCGGCCCAGCCGGTGAGCGGGATCACACTCGCCAGAGCCAGCGTGTAACCCGTCATCGTCCAGGCCACCTGGGCCGAGGTCGCGTCGAACTCCTTCTGGAACGTCCGCAGCCCGACCGACACCACCGTGATGTCGAGGATCGACATGATCCCGCCCAGCACGATCACGCCGGCAACGAGGAGGACCCCCTTGTCCAGCCGGTCGCCGGACTTGTCGAGAGGAGCGCTGCTCTCCCTCTGTTGCGATGTGGTCATTTCTCAGCCCTTCCTGGGGAAAGAACCACCCGCGTTCGGTGGCCCGCCCACTTCCTGCGGCTGCCGGATGACGGCGGCCGTCGTGGTCCCTTGCTTGAGCGGGTGACTTTGCCTCGTTCAGGCCGACCCGAATGCGACCGATGAGCCCACCCTCACACCGGTCTTCATGATGGTTCGGAATTACCGGTGAACCGTTATAGAACAGGACCGGACGGTACCACCTGCTGGGGGACAGGAAGGTCTGGGTGGTGACAAAAAGTGCGACCCTGCGCGATCATGTCGCAGCCCCCGTCCTTGATGCCGCCGCACCGTCGAAGTGCTCGGCCAGTCCGAGGACTTCGATCCGGATGGGATCCAACTACCCGCAGCGCCATCCCCTGCGATCACGACAAACTGTCCGCCTCCGGCTCCTCTCCATGACCCGCACGTGCCGGAAGTGCGGCAGAAGAAGGTGAGGGCCTGGGCAGCCGTCACGGCGAACCTTGCCGCGAGGTCGGCGAGCGTGGTGGCAGAAGCCCGCCAATCGACCGGCCGATAACCGTCCTTGGCCTGCGCCGCCGCATTGTCGGCCTCCTCGACGGCGAAGAGGGATCGGCCGGGCCGTTTGTGATGCGGGACGACGAGGCCGGGGTTGATGTAGGCGCCGTCGCCGAGCACGGTGACGCCTCGGCGGTGCTGCGGCAGGCCGGAGTCCCCCCATACGTGGGTGTCAGCCGTGTTGCCCGGGGCCGGGTGGGCGGTGGCCACGACCAGGCGGGGGTCGGCGTCGATGATGACCTGCACGTTTACGGAGAACCGGTAGTTGCGGCTCGAGGCGCCGACCTTGCGGTCACGGACCGGGACCAGTGTTCCGTCCACGATCCACAGCTGGTCTGCGGCATCGACGGGCTGTGAGACCGGCTCGAGCGCGAGGAGAGGCCTCAGCCGCTGGATGACCCGGCACACCGTGGCAGCCGAGATGCCGAACAGCGAAGCAAGCTGCCGCATGGTGAGGTTCGTTCGGTAGTAGACCGTCGCCACCCGGTCAGCAAGCGGCAGACACCACGGCCGCCCACTTTCGCGGCCCGTTGCCGCTCCGCTCCCGCACCGCCTTCAGCAGCCGCTCGTTCCGGGCGTCCCATCGTGCATGTCGCTGCGGAGAATGGGAGTTTCGCGGGTCACGGCCCGCAAGTGGCTGCGGCGCCGGCGGACAGGAGGGCGCCTATTTCGAGCTCAACGAGGCCCGCAGGGTTCCGGGCGGAACCCCTGCCATGCCTGCCTCACGGGCTCCCGGACCGGCAGCCGCGACGGTGGTTGACTACGACCCCGGAGGAGGAGAAGCCGGCAGAGCTCTTGTTCGACGAGACGCAGGCGCTGCCGTTCGCCCTCTTGCAGCACTTCGTGGCGATCGTCGCCTCACGGTTGGCAAGCACGGGGTCGTAGACCAGCCGTCCCGTAGGACAGCAAGCCTCTTCGCCAGCCCCTGCGGATGGCGCGCGAGCTGCTATGCCCTCGCCTGCGACAGCGCCGCAGGGGCGGTGAACAAGGCATGGACGGCGGCGCGCACCTGGGCGGCAACCACGTCGGGGGTCGAGGTGTCGAGCTTGCCATCGAGGTGCAGGAACGCCAGGCCGTGGACGAGGGCCCACACCGTGATCGACAGCGCCTCCACGTCGGCGCCGGGGAAGGCGCCACGGACAATACGACGCACGTATTCCGAGATTGCGGTGGTCGCGGCAAGCCGTTCCTCGCTGTTCGGATCGCAGGGCTCTGCGAACATCACCCGGAACAGCGCCGGGCGTTCGAGCGCGAAGCGGACGTAGGCGACGGCGACCGCCGCGAGCTCGTCGGGAGTCGTGGGTGAGGGATGCGCCGCGGCCAGATATTCGGCGAGTTCGAGGTAGCCCTGCGCGGCGACCGCGGAGACGAGCGCGTCACGGTCCGCGTAGTGGCGATAGGGAGCCGTCGCCGACACGCCGGCCCGCCTTGCGACCGCCCGCAAGGACAGCCCGGCGCTGCCGTCCTCCTCGAGCAGTTCCCGCGCGGCGCGCAGACAGGCGGCGCGCAGATCGCCGTGGTGATAGGTGCCGCCCGCTTGCGACATAGTTCACACTCCCTCATGTTTACGTTGCTTACATCGTCGCCCTAATGTGAACGCTGTATACATGCTAAGCGATCCAGATCGAGAGGGAAACTCGGATGACCAGCGAGCTGTTCTCGCCCTTGTCCCTGCGCTCCGGGCACATGCTGAACAACCGGATCGCCAAGGCGGCCATGGAGGAGAACATGGCCGGCGACGGCCAACTCCCGGACAAGGAGCTGTTCGGTCTGTACCGGCGCTGGGCCGTCGGCGGTACCGGACTCCTGATCACTGGCAACGTCATGGTCCACGCCCAGGCACTGACCGGCCCGTCCGCGGTCGCCGTCGACCTGGGCAAGCACAGCAACCGCTTCGGCCGCCCCGTCGCCATGACCCCCGAGCAGATCCAGGCCACCGTGACCCGGTACGCGGTCACGGCCCGGCGTGCCGAACAGGCGGGCTTCGACGGCGTGGAGGTCCACGCCGCGCACGGCTACCTGCTGTCGCAGTTCCTGTCCCCCCTGGTCAACAAGCGCACCGACCAGTGGGGCGGATCGCTGGAGAACCGGGCCCGGATGCTGCTGGACGTCGTCCGCGCCGCGCGCGCCGCCGTCTCCCCGTCCTTCGCGGTCGCGGTGAAGCTCAACTCCGCCGACTTCCAGCGCGGTGGCTTCGACGCCGACGACGCACGCCAGGTGATCGCGATGCTCGAACCGCTCGGTGTCGACCTGGTCGAACTGTCCGGCGGCAGCTACGAGAGCCCGGCGATGTCGGGCCGCCCCGCCGACGCGCGCACCCAGGCCCGCGAGGCGTACTTCCTCGACCTGGCGAAAGACCTGGTCAAGACCAGCCCGCTGCCGCTGATGCTCACCGGCGGCATCACCCAGCGCCACACCGCGGAACGAGTCCTCGACAGCGGCGTGGCGATCATCGGAATGGGCACTGCCCTCGCCGTCACTCCGGACCTGCCCGACCGCTGGCGCCAGGGCCGCGAGGCCGACGAGCAGCTTCGGTCGGTCAACTGGTCCGACAAGGCCCTCGCCTCCGCCGCCGGCATGGCACAGGTCCGCCACCAGCTGCGCCGCATCGCCCGCGGAAGCCGGCCCACGCCCAACACCCACCCCGCGTTCGCCCTCATCTCCGAACAGCGCAAGCAGCGACGGGCGCTGCGCCGCTACCGCGCCTGGTTGTCCACATCGCAGAGCGCCGCGTGAGCGTGCCAGTGGAAGGGCCCCAGGCGCTCTTCGCTCACCGCGACCACCTGGGGCCCTTCCGGTCGACCGCCACGCTGCTCGTCACGCTGACCGTCGGCATCACTCCCTCGTCCTCACCGGGACAGGCTGCTCTGTGAGTGATCGTGAGCGGCAGGGGCGAGGCATGGCCGGCATCCCCCCACTGAGCGCCTGACAGGCCGACACCTGGACGGCTCTCTGCGCGTCGACGGCGCGGCTTCATCGGAACCGCGCCGTCCGGTCCCTGGCGTTTCAGCGGACGCCGACCGCCCTGAGGACCACGCCTTGCAGGCACAACCGATCGGGCACCAGCCTGGGCCGGGAGAACGCTCGGGCTGGGGCGGCAGGATCGGCCCGATCGGCACCCATGACTCCCCGCATGCGCAGACCGGTGGAGCCGTGCGCTCGGCCGCCCAGCCGGAGGGAGAACACCGATGCACCGTGAGGATGGGCACCGCGGCCTTGCCGACGGCACATCGCACGTCAGGAGAGCCACAGGGGACGGGAGAAAGTTTCGAAACCGACACCCCTGTGAAGAGACGCACCGGTCTACTTCATAACCTGGCAACCAATTATGCAAACTGACGGCCGAGGACTGTGACGGCACCCGAAACACACCCCTCCATCCTGTCCGGAAAAGCGCCCTGACGCGTGAACATATGGGCAAGTGCTCACATAGGCAGCCACATTTGAGGCATCTCGAACGGCGGTGTAACACCGCAGTGCGTGCGGAACGCAGAAGCAGGGAGAAGCAGGGTGCAGAACCGGCTGAATTTCGGCACCCCGGCCCGAGCGTGCAGACATTGCACCACGTGAGATCGGATTTCCCTGTGAGCAACCTCGACCCAACTCCTGGATACCGGGCGTACAACGAGCCCCCGGGCCCGGACCACGCGGCGCGCCGTCAGGCCACCACGCGGCGTACGGCCATCGCCATCTGCACGATCGCCGACACTGCGGCGGCCCTGCTGGGCCTGTGGATCATGCTGTTCCTGCTCGAAGCGAACCGCGCGAATGTTTTCGTTGAATTTGTGCGAGGCACGGCGAACTGGCTGTCCTGGTGGGCACAGGACATCTTCACAATGGACACAGAAGGCGTACGCGTTGTCCTCAATTATGGCCTGCCTGCCGTCATCTATTTGCTGATCGGTCACGGGATCGCTGCCCGGCTCAACCGAGCCTGACAGTGGACCGGGCTCTTCATCGATCGCAATGAGACTGGGCCAACATGACACGCGTTTCAACGGAAAACGATCACCTGCCGATCTACGAGGACCTGATACGAGAACGCGGTGACGTCGTCGCCGAGGCGCAACTCGCCGCGCTGCACACTCAGCGCCACGCAGCGGAATTGCTGAGCGGACAGGATGCGGGTGCCCGTCGACGGTACGACGGCACCGGAGCCGCAGCGGCCGATCACCCGGAGTGGCGCGGGTCGCCGGCGTAGGCGAACGCGAGCAGTACGTCCTCGCGTCCTGTCCTCCCGGACCAGGCCGGTGGGCCGTGCCCTCACCAGCGCCTTGGGTGCGCCGGCCCGGCCCGCCTGCCCTGCGCTTCGTCGGAGGGCCGCCTCGCCGTGCAGCTGGCCCTGTAACCAACCGGCCAGATGGGCCGGTTATCAGGTTTCGAGATGGGTTCCTGGGGTGTGGCCGAAGGTGCGGCGGAAGACGTCGATGAAAGTACTGGCCGACGACCATCCGCACTGGTGGGCCACGGTGGTCACGGGTATTCCGTCGGCCAGGAGGATGAGAGCGTGATGGAGGCGCAGCTGGGTGCGCCACTGGGGGAAGGTCATCCCGAGTTCGCTGCGGAAGAGGCGGGAGAGGGTGCGGTCACTCGCTCCGATCCGCTGGCCGAGTTCGGTGAGGGTGCGGTTGTCGGCGGGGTCGTCGCGCAGGATGCCGTACAGGTCCCGCAGCAGTGGGGAAACGGGAGTCGGCAGATAGAGCGGCGTTTCAGGGGAAGCCCGTAGCTGGTCGAGGAGCACCGCGTGCAGGCGGTCGCGCTCGGGACTTCGGTCGTCGGGGGTGTGGGTGTAGGCGATGATCAGTTCGCGCAGTAGCGGGCCGACCGCCAGAACAGCGGGCCTGTCCAGCTCCAGGGGGTTGTAGCGTACGGCGATTCCCAGGAGATGGAGCTGGGTGTCACCGTGGGCGTAATGCTCGTGGACGGTGCCCGCGGGCACCCAGATGGCACGCGTACGCGGAGCGATCCATGTGCCGGCCTCGGTCGTCACGGACAGTACGCCCCGGGCCGCGTAGACCACCTGGTGGTCGTCGTGCCGGTGGGCGTCGATCCCGGTACCCGAACGCAGCTGCCGGGTGTATGTCGGGGTGTCGACAGAGTGGCGGCTTTCCTTCATGATGTGGCAGTTTATCGAAAGCGCGACACCGGGTGAGGCTCGCAGCATGACTGCATGCGAAGGAATACATCCATCAATTTTCTGTCCGTCGGTCACGCCTGTGTCGACATCTACCAGGGAGCCGTGGCGGCCTTGGTGCCGTTCTTCGTCTCCGAACGTGCTTACACCTACGCTGCGGCATCAGGTCTCATCCTGGCGGCCTCACTGCTGTCGTCGATTGCGCAGCCACTGTTCGGCGCACTGACCGACCGGTGGGCCATGCCGTGGCTGTTGCCGCTCGCCACAGTGCTGGGCGGGGCCGGTGTTGCCTTGAGCGGGCTGAGCCATTCCTACGGGTTGACCCTGCTGTTCGTGGCGATCTCCGGGATCGGGGTGGCCGCCTATCACCCCGAATCCGCGCGGGTCGCACGGCTCGCCAGCCTGGGCAGTCACCGCGCCATGGGCTGGTTCTCCACTGGTGGCAACGTCGGCTTCGCGTTGGCTCCGCTGCTGGTGGCGGCCGTCGTGGGTCCGGGAGGACTGCGTTGGACTCCGCTGCTGGTGCTGCCGGCCCTCGCGGGCAGCGCGCTGTGTCTGCCCGCGCTGCGGGCCCTGCGGCGCATGCACGCCGACGGGACGATCAAGGCGGCGCCGACGGGAAGCGATGACGCAGCGTCGTTCGTGCGGCTCTCGCTGGCGGTGGTCTTCCGTTCGATCACCTTCGTCGGCCTGAGCGCGTTCGTCTCCCTCTACGCCACGCAGCGCATGGGCGGCAACTCCGTGGCGGGCACCGCGGCACTGTTCGTGCTGTACGCCGGCGGCGTGGTCGGCTCGGTGCTGGGAGGGAGTTGGGCGCACCGATGGGACCGGGTGACGATCTCCGCCTGGTCCTACCTCGTGAGCGTTGCGGCGGTGGCGGGCGTGGTGTTCGTGCCGGGACCGGCTCTGTACGTGTTCGTCGCCCTGACCTCGGTGGGCCTGTACATCCCGTTCTCCCTCCAGGTCACGCTCGGCCAGGACTACCTGCCGTCCCGGGTGCGCACCGCGAGCGGGATCACGCTCGGCCTGGCGGTCAGCATCGGAGGACTGGCCAGTCCCGCGATCGGCGCCCTCGCCGACGCAACGTCCCTGCAGACCGCCCTGGCCCCGCTGATCGTCATGCCCGCGCTGAGCTGGCTGATGTTCCGCACACTGCCCGAGCCCGCCGTGCATCGGCACGACAGCGACAGCGCCTGGGAGCCGGTGCTTGCCGAGAGCTAGCAACCGGGGGATTTCGGTTCCGTCCTGCATTCCTGAAAGCGAAAGATCGATGAACCGTGCCGAGAGAGCCACCACCCTCGGACCGGAGGGCTGCGTGGACAGAGCGGTGCCTTGCGTGCAATCGGCTGACAACACGGGGGCCAGACAACCTAGTAGATCAAACCTCAAGGCCTGTAGATCAAACCTCAAGGCCTGTGGATCAAGCCCGTGGCGAGTCTCCAGCCCCATGAGGTGGCGATCTCGGTCGTTGGCGATGGTTCAGTCCTCGGTCATGGGCCAGGTCTCCCAGACCAGGTCCAGGCGTCGGTATGCGTCGTCGAACCAGGCGTCGGGCAGTGGGACGGTGACCGTCATCGTCGTGAGGGACATGGAGTTGTCGTTGATCGTGACCTGGCACCGGCCGTCTTCGTCGAGTTCGATGAACAGCCACGGGGCGCGTTGTCCCTCGCGCCAGGCGAGGTCCTGTCCCGCGTCGAGCGAGTCGAGAGCCTGCTGCCACTGCCGCAGGTCCTCGGGGAAGACCCAGGTCTCGAGGGCGCCACGGACGAAGGGCGTATCGACCACGAACTCCCCGACCAGGCAATCGGCCTCGGTGGGACGCTTCCGTTCCTCCTTCCCCGTGATCCGGAGAATGACGCTGTTGCCATCTCCCTCCAGGCGGATCAGGTCGATCGGATCCTCAACCATGACTGCCCCTCCCGACTCGCGCACGTCGCCGAAGACTAACCGTCGGCACGGACACAGCCTGGGTTGAGGTGCGTCAGGCTGCGTGGGCTTCGGGGCGTTCGACGAGGTATCCGCTTGCGGAGCGCACTCCGGCGCGGACCGAGGCGACGAGGTGGGGCGAATTCACGGCCCGCCACCGTTGCTGGACGGACTCGACGAGCTTGAAGACCATGGCCAGGGCGGCGGCAGTACGGGAGCCGGCGCCGCGGGTGGTCGCCTTGGTCCGCAGCCGGACAGCAGAGAAGGCCGACTCAATGAGGTTCGTGGTGCGCAGGTGGGTCCAGTGCCCGACCGGGAAGCCGTAGTACGCCAGCAGTTGGTCCTGGCCGTCGTTGATCCTTTTGACCGCCCTGGGGAACTTGCCGCCGCCCGGCTCGACCGACCCGCGGCGGCGGAACGCATCGTGCCTGCCGACTTGAGGAAGGACCACTGGTCCGAGGATCAGGCAACCTACCTCTGCACGCCATCCTCTCCAACCCCGTACCCATGCCGCCTACCACCACCAGCAGTTGAACCGGCAGCCGTGCCACGACTGCCGCCCGGCTCTACCTCAATGATTCGACTGCCACCCCGGCAGCCTTGGCGACCAGCGCATCGTCGTAGGAGGCGTCCTGTGTCCGGCGGGACGACATCACCACCAGCACCAGAGGTGCCCGATCGGGCCGCCACACTACGGCGACGTCATTGCGCGTTCCGTAGTCCCCGGCACCGGACTTGTCGCCGACCGTCCAGTTCTCAGGCACCCCGGCTCGAATCAAGGTCCCTCCGGTGGTGCTCTCCCGCAGCCACTGGTCGAGGACCTCGCGCCGACTCTTCGGCAGTACGTCACCGAGAGCGTACTTTTCCACGTCGTTGCCCAGAGCCCGCGGGCTGGTGGTGTCGCGCACATCGCCGGGCACGGCTGAGTTCAGCTCGGGTTCATACCGGTCGACGTGCGTCGTACGGTCCCCGAGCCGAGCCAACTCTCTGTCCAGCCCTGCGGGTCCGCCCAGTTGACGAAGGAGAAGGTTTCCGGCGGTGTTGTCGCTGTACCGCACCGCCGCATCGCAGAGCTCCCCTAGCGTCATGCCGGTGTCGACGTGCTCACTGGTCACGGGTGAGTAGCTGACCAGATCGCCCTTGGAGTACGTGACCACCTGGTCCAGCTGATCGGCCGACTCCTGCCGCAACACCGCGCCCGCCGCAAGCGCCTTGTACGTGGAGGCGTAGGCGAACCGTTCTCCGGAGCGCCAGGAGACGTTCCGTCCGCTTCCCGTGTCCAGTGCCCAGACCCCGAGGCGGGCATCGTACTCGCGCTCGAGTTCATGGAATGAGCGGCTGACAGTTACCGGAGTGTGTGAGGGAACAGGCCTGGCTGCGGAGGCGGTTGTTCCCGCAGCCGACGTGAGTGCGAGACCGACAGCGAGAATGGTGAGTGAGGCGGTGCGACGAGCCGGAAGCACGACATTCCTTTCCTTGCTTGTTCACTTGTGAAGCTCGGACGATGCACGGTTTGCATCAGCCTGCCCTGGACGCGATGCGTGTCGCCACCGGGCAGAGTGGCCAACCCGTTGACCGCGAATCGGCCGAGCGCCTCGAGAAGCCGCCCGCCCCTGCCGAAAGTGCGGGACCACAGGGTCACCTCCTCGCTGGTCTGCACACCGCCGGTGACGGCGTAGACGGCAGACGGCAGAACCGGATCCGTACCACCGGTCCGTGGTCCCCGCGAGGATCCATGAGCTCCTGTGGCCGTAGGAGCAGAGGAATCGCGCGCCCGAGCAGCCGCCGCTCACCGGGCACGAGAGGCCGATCGGGCACTGCACCACGGCGCGCCCATCGCGGTGACTGAGACTGTGGCGCCGACACTTGCACAGTCGGCTCGGCAGTGACTGACCGAGCCGCTCCTTCGCGCACCATGTGGCGGATCTGCCAGTCAGCGCGGAAGTGCCTCGATGAAGGGTAGTCATCAGGCGTGTAAACGATGCGGTCCAGGTGGAATCCGGCGGAGGAGAAAGGCTCACGCCACTGGGCTGCGCTGCGTTCCTTACGGTCGTGAGGGCGAGCATGGTCAGGACGATCAGCTTGGTGGTGTGCGGTTCGTCGCCGAACAGTACGACGCCTTCGATCACGACCGGCCGAGCACCGGGCGCCCAATTCAGCGACGCAGGTGGCCTGCGAAGACGGTGAGGTGTTCGGTGTCCTCAAGGCCACTCCCCCGTCAGACCTCAGACCGCCGGCAGCACGTCCACAGGTGCCCAGGCCGTGCCCGGGCCGCGTCAAACCCCGGCAGTGCGTGACCGCTGTGACCGCTTACTCCGATGTATCGCCGTGTGTGCCGCCTGGATGATCTCCGCGAGGGCGGTCGGCTGGGAGAGGAACGGCGAGTGTGAGGAATCCAATTCCACAACCGTCGTCGGCCGAGTCGAAATATCGTCGATCTCCCGCGCCATGAGGCGCTGCAACTCGGGACGTATCGCATTGTCCCGGGCGCAGACAACATAGCTGTGCGGGATCGAACCGTACCGTTCGGCGGTCACGATGATCGGTTCGAAGGCAACCCCGGCAGGTGCGTCCGGTGTCAGCATCGAGATGGCCGCCACAGCGGTCGCCTCGTCGATTTCGTCGTTGTAGAACGTCTCGCGGATGGCGGCCCACCCATCGCTGTCGCCCGTGTCGAAGCGCAGCGCTCCGACGGAAGCCGGGTCTGCCGAAAGTCCGCTCGCCACCAACTCCCCGGCGTTCTCCGGCATACTGATGTATTGCCCTGTCGGCATCCCGCTGACAGGGGCGAACGCCGCTACGTACATGAGTTCGGCGAACAGCTCCGGCGCCTGTTCCGCGGCGGCGGTGGCCACGGTGCCGCCCATACTGTGCGCCACGACCAGGCACGGCCGGCCGTTTCCGATTCGCCGCACCTGCTCAACCAGGCTCGCGGCAGCCGAGGACGCGGTGATCCCGGCTACCGGTGAGGGCTCCAGGGCAAAGGCACCGGCGTCGAAAGGACGCCGCCACAGTGATTGAGGCGAGCGGCTCTTCAGCCCATGTCCGTCGAGATCCACCGCAACCGAGGCAACACCACGGCTCGCAAGTTGCTCACTCACCAGACTCCAGCACCAACTCCCGTGCCAGAAACCATGAACGAGGACGACGGGGGGCGTGGCATCCATATTGTTCTCTCTCATCCTTCGTATCCATCAACACAACTGGGACCAGCAGGACTGTAATCATGTGAAGTTGATGAAGGAACGGCTCAGCCACGTACTGACGAGCGGTGGATAAATCGGGCGGCAGTCAGGTCGCCGGTCAGCCCGTTTGCACAATACGACGGCCCAAGTGCGACGATGCGATGCATGAAGAACCCTTTCGATGCGGCCATCAACCCGATCGGCGGTGCAAACGCGGTCTTGAGGCCCACCCCGGGCACTCAATTGACAGACCGGATCCAATTGGGGGACTTCCTGCGCCGTCGCCGCGCGGCCTTGCGCCCTGAGGACCTCGGCCTCGCCCCCGGCACCCGGCGTCGGACTCCCGGGCTGCGCCGCGACGAGGTGGCGGCGATGGCCAACATGTCCACCGCCTATTACGAAAGTCTCGAGCAGGCCCGCGGGCCACAGCCATCGGCCTCGATGCTGGCCGGCATTGCGACCGCCCTGCGGCTGACACCCGACGAACGGCACCATCTGTATCTGCTGGCCGGACAGGCGCCTCCGACGCCGGCCGAGCCGCCGCACTACATCGACCCGGGACTGTCGTACACAATGGACGCGGTGGCTGCCACCACACCTGCGTCCATCTGCGACGACCTCTCCAATGTCGTGGCGCAGAACCCGTTGAACCTCGCACTGCTCGGCTCGTTCACGGACAGACCCGGCCATCAAAGAAACCTGACCTGGCAGTGGTTCACCTCCGCGCACTGGCGTTCCGTACTGCGCTCGGCGTCACCGCAGGAGGAAGAGGCGACCAGCCTGTCGTACGTGGCCGACCTCAGAGCCACAGTCGCCCAGCGCGGCCATGATCCTGCCGCGACAACACTTGTCTCCGATCTGCGCGAAGCCAGCGCGGAGTTCGACGAGATGTGGAATCAGCACCGGGTGTCGACACTGCACTGCTCAACCAAGATCGTGTTCAACCAGCACGTGGGCCACCTCGATCTGGACTGTGTCGTTCTCGCCAGTCCACTGTCCCGGCAACGACTTCTTATGCTCCAACCCGTGCCAGGCACGGAAACCGCGGACCGCCTGAACCGCCTCCAGCTGTTGATCAGCCGCGGACGGTCAGCCGCCACGCTCTGAGGCGGACGGCGCTCGACGTCTGCGCGGCTGTCACCATCCCGAGCGTCGGCGGGACTGCGGCAGCTGCGCGGACGCCCCTCAAGGGCCTGGTCTCACTGCGGCCGACGTCACCAAGTGGTCGACGCGGCCGACCTCCCACCGCTGCGGAGCCTGGGCGAGCAGCGGCACACCGGACCTCCGACCGCCGAGGGCCTTGGCAAGGCCCTCGGCGTCACCGAACGCCTTCCCCGTCGCCCGCGGGGCACCCGCCGGCAGGGGGCGCAGAGCGTGTGCGGCGACTCAGCGTGGCTCGTCAGTGCACCAGCAGGTCGATCACGCCCGTCAGGCCCTCCTCGCCGTTGTCCTCGGCCAGGCGGCGCCGCATCAGCTCGAAGTAGGGGCGGAGCAGTTCCGGGCTGACGCCCTGTTGCTCGGCGGTACTCAGGAATGTCGGCGTGCCGGCCACCTGCATGGCGAGATTGGATACGACACCATGGGTGTAGTCGCCGCTCCGCAGATGGTCGGCGGTCTGGTGAACTGCCGGGGCCATCGCCACGAGCCAGTCGGCGAGCAGCGGGGCGAGCGACGCGGGGTCGATGTCCTCCTTGCGCATCAGGGCGAAGGCGTGCGCGGTCCCGGCGAACATCCCGTACATGGCGCTGAGCAGGGCCACGTCGTGCAGGGCTGCGAAGCCCGCGTCCGCGCCGACGTAGGTAGTGGCGGCCGGGACGCCCAGGGTCTCTTTGTGTCGCTCGAACAGCTCCCGCGAACCGCTGTAGAAAACGTAGCCGCCGGCTTCCGGGACGCCGATCATCGGAGGGACAGCCATGACTCCGCCGTCCAGGTACCGGGCGCCACGTTCGCGGGCCCAGTCGGCGCGGGCGCGGGCCTGGGCGGGGGTGCTGGTGGTCAGGTTGACCACGTCCCTGTCGACCAGGTCGGTGCCGGCCAACGCCTCGCCGACCGAGGCGTCGTCCAACAGGCAGACAACGACGAGGGTGTTCGCTGCGACCGCCTCGGCGGCGCTGTCCGCGGCGCTCGCCCCCTCGGCGGCGAGTGCCGCGGCGCGGGCCGGGGTGCGGTTCCAGACGGTGAGCAGGTGGCCGGTGGTCAGCCAGCTACGGGCCAGTGCGGTGCCCATCGCACCGAGGCCCAGCAGGGTGACGGAGGTCTTCTCAACAGTGTTCTGTGCCATGCCGATTAGGCTGGTCACATGCCCGGAGGCGATCAAGTACCTACTTTGGAGTGGGTGGTTACCCCGGGGTGAGCGAGCACGTCAGAGGGGTGGGCATGACGACGCTGAACCGGCCGGGCGCACCAGACGGACACGCCTGCGGGATCGACACTGCGATGGAGGTGATCGGCGGCAAGTGGAAAGTGCTGATCCTCTGGGCGCTCCACGAGCATCCCCACCGGCGCTTCGGCGAGTTGCGTCGGCTGCTTCCGGGGATCACGGAGAAGGTGCTGGCCTCTCACCTACGTGAGATGGAAGCGGACGGCATCGTGCACCGCTTCTCCTACGACGAGGTACCGCCCCGCGTCGAGTACTCGCTGACCGAGGACGGCATGCGCCTCGACGACGCACTCCGGCCGCTGGCCGCGTGGGGACGCGAGCGCCCGACCGGTCGTGGGCAGCAGGGGAGGGCGGGTTAGAGGGCGTGCTCGGCTCGGACACGAGCCCGGTGATGCAGACCGTCAGCGTCGACGACGCCCTGCTGTCCCGGGGCCCGATCAAGTCTGCGCCGCTCACTCTTGTGCCTCTGCCTCCCGGCCGGAGATCCGTGTGCCGGGGTCGCTGAGCTCGATGATGGTGCCGACGTTGTCGGTGATGAAGGCGATACGCCGGCCGGCTGCTGGTATGTCCATGGGACCGCCGATCAGCGGCACGTCGAGCTCGAGCAGCCGGGACAGCGCCACGTCGAGATCTGCTACGGCCAGGCAGAAGTGATGCAGGCGCGACGTGTGCATGCTCGTGAGGATGTTGTCGGTCGGCGCCGCGCCCCGGTTCGACGCGCCCGCAAGAAGCTCGATCTTCACGTCGCCTGCGCTGAGGAAGACGAACGTCGTACCGTGGGACTCAAACTGTTGTTCGACATCGAATCCGAGGTTGCGCGAATACCACGCGATGGTGGGGTCGAGGTCCTCTTGCGTAACGGTGATGCCCACGTGGTCGTGGGAGAACGTCAAGGTCATGTCCATGAGAGTCGTCGGTCGCCGGGCCGGCGACCAGAGAGAGGGATTCGGTAGGAAAACCATTACCACCTTCGGGGTGGCGTCGCGTGCGACCATCGGTCTCATGACCGCTGACGTCGCGAAACTCGGCCCGATGCTGCGCACCTGGCGCGGTCGTCTCTCACCGGACGCAGCGGGCCTGCCCAGCGGTCACCGGCGCCGGGTCATGGGACTGCGCCGGGAGGACCTTGCCGAGCTCGCGGGGATCTCGGTCGATTATGTGGTCCGCCTGGAGCAGGGACGCCATGTGACTCCGTCGGCGCAGGTGACCGCAGCGCTGGCACGCGCCCTGCAACTCACCGACGCCGAGCGGGATCATCTCTACCGGCTGGCCGGGCTTGCCCCTCCGGGCGGCGGGGAGGTCTCGGACCACATCCCGCCCGGTCTGCGCCGCATGCTGACCCGGCTCGGCGACTCCGCAGCTGCCGTGTTCGCCGCGGACTGGCAGCTCATCTGGTGGAACCGTTGCTGGGCGGCGTTGCTGGGCGACCCGTCCTCAGTGCCTCCGGCACGGCGCAACTTCGCTCGCGACACCTTCCCGGCCGACGGAGACGCAGCTTCCCTGTCGCACTGGCCGGTGACCTCGCTCAGCCGGCCGGAGGTCGAGGCTTCCGTCGTGTCCGACCTGCGCCGCGCCACGGGCCGGTTCCCGGACAGCGAGCGCCTGGCCGGCCTGATCCGGGATCTCACGACGGACAGCCCGCGCTTCGCCGAGCTGTGGGCCTCCGGCGTGGTCGGCGCACACCGGGAAGACCACAAGATCGTCCAGCACCCGGCGACCGGGCCGATCGCGGTGGACTGCGACGTCCTGACCGACGGCGACGCGGAACGCAAGATCGTCGTTCTCTCCGCAGCCCCCGATACCGAGGACGAAACCAAGTTCCGTCTGGCAGTGGTATCGGGCACCTCCAGATCCGCTATCGCCTGAGCGGAGCAACCCGGTGATCAGGTTGCTACGAGGGCTGTGATCGTCGGTCAGGACGGTCGCAAGGCCAGACAGCCCTGACCAACCTCACCACCGGCCACACGAGGGCGTTATCCGTGGAACAGCTTCGGACCGGCCCCGCGACCGGCACCCCGTCAGCCGCCCACCAGGGCCGACGAACGCTCAGCGCCTGATCTGTGCGGCGCTGCCTGCCGCAACATCAGATTCGTGCGTCAGTAAGCCGCCACCCGCAACACCCGCTCCTCGAACCCGATCCTCCAGTGGCAGCTGCCAGGGACAGCCGCGCTGAAGGACACCACCGTGACGCGGCACCACCACAGCTCATCTGCTCGGGGACTACTCCACGGGAGTGCGGTGCGTGACAGGCGGGGCGTTCCGGTTCGAGGCCGTCTACATCAGCCAGCCGTACGCCGGCCGCGGTCTTCCACGCCGACACGCGGCGGCCGTTGGTCGTTGGGATGGTCCGGGTCGGGGTCTCCGAACCACCGCGACGGTGTGTGCTCGCCGTATGCGTCGTGCCAGTCCCACCATTCGTAGGGCGGGGTCTGCGGGTAGCCCTCCGGTGAGTCCTCCCACTGTTCCTGGCGTCCCAGCGCGGTGATGTCGAGGTAGCTCCATGTGGTCCCCAATGCCTCGTCGCCGCGGTTGTGGATGAAATAGGTGCGGAACACGCTGTCGCCGTTGCGAATGAATGCGTTCGTGCCGTGCCATTCGTTCACGCCGAAGTCGATGTCGAAGTCGCCGGCAATCGTGTACCACGGCATCTTCCAGCCCATCCGTGCCTTCACGCGCTCGATGTCCGCCTGCGGCGCACGGGAGGCGAAGGCGAGCGTTGTGTCGCGGGCGTTCAGATGGGCAAGGTCGGGGACGTGATCGGCCATCATGGAGCAGCCACGGCAGGCATGGTGGGGCCAGCCGTCCACGCCGACCTCGAAGAAGGCACGGTAGACGATCAGCTGACGCCGCCCCTCGAACAGGTCGAGCAGGTTCACCTTGCCTTCGGGTCCCTCGAACGCGTACGCCTTGTCCACGGCCTGCCATGGCATTCGCCGTCGCAGGGCGGCCAGTGCGTCACGGGCGCGGGTCACCTCCTTTTCCTTCACGAGCAGTTGCTGCCACGCAGCCTGCCACTCCTGTGGCGAGACGATCGGCGGTGTGTTCATTGTGATGCCTTTCCGGTTTGGCTGTTCGGGGCAAGCCCTGAGGGTCCTTCCGGCCCGAGTGACAGAACCGAGTTCAGCGCGGGAGTGAGCGTGGCAGGCCGAACGACGGGAGCACGCCGGCGTCGAAGCGGGTGATCGCAGAGATCTGGTCGCCGCTGAGGGTGAGGACAACGAGGCCGATTCCGTGGCGGATTCCGGCCGAGGCGCGCAGGTAGGTGCCGAGCGCCGGCTGGCCGTTCGCGCGTGTCGGCACGAAGTCATAGGTCCAGTCCGGACGGAGAACGGTGGCGTAGAAGCGGGCCACGTCGGTACGGCCGTGGTATTCGAGGGGGATCGGCGGCATGGAGAGGTAGATGCCGTCGGTCAGCAGGGCGAGCAAGGCGTTGATATCGCCGGCCGAGTACGCCCGGGTGAACTTCGCCACGAGCGCCTGTTCGGCGGCGGAGCCGGGAGCGGGCGGCGGTTCGTGATTGCCGGTCGGTGGCAGCTGGTGGCGCTGCAGCCCGGCACGGGCCCTCTTGAGCGCGCTGGTCACCGATTCGACGGTCGTGTCCAGCATGTCGGCGACCTCTTTGGCGCGGTAGCCGAGTACGTCGCGCAGGATGAGCACGGCAAGCTGGCGGGCCGGCAGGAGCTGAAGTGCGGTCACGAATGCCAAGGAGATGGCTTCGGTCTGTTCGTACCGGGCCGCCGGGCCGAGCGGGGTGTTGATCGCACCTTCAAGGAGGGCGTCGGGGAACGGCTCGATCCAGACAGCCTCCCCGAGCCGGGTCGGCTCGGGCGGTTCGATCTCGGAGACGTCCCACGGTGCGGCCGGCCGGCGGTTCGCCGAACGAAGCGCGTCGAGGCACCGGTTGGTAGCGATCCGGTACAGCCAGGTGCGGATCGAGGCACGTTCCTGGAACGCCCCGATGCCCCGCCAGGCGGACAGGAGCGTGTCCTGAAGAGCGTCCTCCGCGTCCTGAAACGAGCCGAGCATCCGGTAGCAGTGCACCTGTAGTTCCCTGCGGTGTGGCTCGGTCAGCTGCCGGAACGCGTCGCCGTCCCCGGCTCGCGCCCTGGTGATCATGTCGGTGGTAGCCGTCCTCACTCGCGTTACCTCTCTCCCGCACGTGTGGCGTTCGGAGTATGGACGTCGGCCGAGGTCCGAACTGGGCGCCTTGCGGGCACCCGATTTCGCGACCGTGCGACGTCTGCATCCTCGACGACTCGGACGGCGGGAGTACGCGGACCGTCCGCACAGCTAGGAGGACGCATGTCAATCACTGACAAGACAGTTCTGGTGACCGGAGCCAACCGCGGTATCGGGCAGGCGCTGGTCGAGGAAGCGCTGAGCAGGGGTGCGAAGCACGTGTACGCGGGTACGCGCCGGCCGTTGACTCATTCGGACGAGCGCGTCACGCCACTGACTCTCGACGTGACCAGCGCGGAACAGATTCACGCGGCCGTCCAGAGCGTCGCATCGCTGGACATCCTCATCAACAACGCCGGGCTGGCGATCTACGAAGACCTCAGCGATCGGGCCGCGCTCGAGCAACAGCTCGCCGTCAACTTGTACGGAACGTTCGGCGTGACCCACGCCTTCCTGCCCTTGCTGACCGCTTCGAGGGGAGCGATCGTCAACGTACTGTCGCTGGCGGCCGTCGCGGCGGTGCCGGTCATGCCGGCCTACTCGGTCTCGAAGGCGGCCGCGTTCTCGCTGTCCCAGTCGATGCGCGCGCTGCTGACCAGCCAGGGTGTACGGGTCCACGCCGTCCTGAGCGGGCCGGTCGACACCGACATGTCCCGCGTGCTCGACATTCCCAAAACCGCCCCGGGGTCCGTCGCGCGGAGCATCTTCGACGGAGTGGAGAAGGGCGAAGAGGACATCTTCCCGGACCCTCTGGCCGCGTCTGTCGCCGAGGGCTGGTACGGCGGGGTGGTCAAAGCGCTGGAACGCCAGAACGCGGCCCTCCTCGAAGGAGTGTCTGCTGACTCATGAGCGAAGCGTTTCGCAGAGGGTGGTGAACCCTTCGGAGACGAAGATCTTGCTGCGGCCGACGACGGAGGCCTCGGTACGAACATCGGCCAAGGCCCGGGCCTGCGACGACCTATGAGATCGCGTAGCCCGTGCGTCGAGGCTCGGCACGGGTTGCCACAACCTCGCGCCACTGCGGTCGCCCTGTGACGGCGACGTCGGCCACGACTACGCCGACGTCGCCGAGCACTTGCCTACTTCGAAGACAGCACCATCGCGCCATTCCTCCTCGCCAAGGACGTCGTGCAGCACTGCTCCCACACAGCGCGCGTCGAACTCGCCTCGTCCCGCAGACACCTCACTGACATCGAGCGCCAGCGCGGATTCCGCCAGAAGCCCCTGTCGCCGAGGGACAACCCTCCCCTCGGCGGCAGGGGTCACTTCCACGCTCCCCAACCGGGCCTTGTCGAAGGAGGTGCCGTCGGATCAGGAGTTCCGGCCTGGGACGACGGGTACCGCTTCCACGGCCCGCGGAGTGAGGACCGGTGCGGAACCTCCGCCTCTGCCCAGGGTGACTCAGGTTGCAGGCAACGGAAAATGTACTGCCGACCTATGGCTCATCGTCCGTGCGCATCGCGGTGGGTCTCTGTCATGGAGGCGTCCATTCCAGCTGAGAGGCGGCGGTAGGCGGCTCGGGCGTGGAGAAGGCGGGCCAGTGTCGTGCCCAGGAGAACTGCGGTCAACAGGCAGAAGAGCCAGAACGCGTCGCGGTGTGCGGCCCAGGTCAGGGTGCCGGCGGGAGGGATGGCGAAGCCGTTGAGGAAGAGCCAGCACAGCGCCGCTGTGCCCGGGGCAGCGGTGAAGCGGGCACGCACTCCCAGCAGAGCTGCGAGCAGGGACAGAACGCCGAGGGCGAGTGAGGGTCGAGCGGGGCCGACGACCGCGTTGAGGAGTGTCACCAGCAGCAGCGCACCGCACGACGCGGCAGCCCACACCAATGGCGTGGCCAGCGGTTCGGGAACAGGACGGGCCCCAGGACGGAGGGGCACCCACTCGATCATGATCGTGTTTCCTTCCGCTGCTCCGCGCCCAGCAGACACATGCGCCGACCGGTTCTGCGCTGTGGAGCCGGCGACCGGCCAAGTCTCATCCTCCCAGGCTGCTCGAGAGGAAGGTCGGCGAACGCCGAGTTCGAATCCCTCGTTGGGGGTGCCATGGAGGGTTGTGCACAGAAACACCGGATCAGACAGGGGGCGGCCGTGGGCGTTGCACGTATGAGCAGA
The DNA here is from genome assembly GCF_051553595.1 of Streptomyces sp. HUAS TT11. Taxonomy (NCBI): domain Bacteria; kingdom Bacillati; phylum Actinomycetota; class Actinomycetes; order Kitasatosporales; family Streptomycetaceae; genus Streptomyces; species Streptomyces sp. HUAS TT11. Next base: position 7,933,302 of record NZ_CP196184.1, on the reverse strand, counting down.
ACGGAAGGCACGTACGAGCGGCAGCTCAGCATCGACAATCATTCGCCCCTGCCATGGCCACCGAACGAACCACCGCCTTCCGACGAGCCGCCGCGGGCATCCGCCGGAGCGCGGCACTGAACGCGGACGAAGATTGCCGGACGTAGGCAATGTCTCGACCGATGCCCGCGTGTGACGATGCGCGTGCTGACCGGGGGAAGGGCAAGGAGGGGCGGTGTGCGCGGATGGCCTGGTTTCTGGGTTTCGGCATTACGGGGATCGTCCTCCTTGCCCTGTCGCTCATCTTTGATGGTGTGCTCGAAGGGCTTTTCGACAGTATTGATGGGCTGCACGCCCTGGGAGACGGGCTGTTGTCGCTGCCGCTGATCGCCGGATTCGTCTCCATGCTCGGCTTCTCCGGGGCGATCGTCATGGGCACGACCGGGCTGGGTGCGGTGGCAGCGACCGCCGTCGGGGCACCGGCCGGTGTCGTCACGGCCTGGCTTACCTATCGTCTCAGCCGCACGTTGATGAGGGATCACTCCGGAGTCGCCCCTCGAGAGGGGGACTTGATCGGTGCATCGGGGGCCGTGGTGACCGCAATCCCGGCCGACGGATACGGCGAGATACTGGTCCGTCTCGCCGGGCAACCCGTGAAACTCGCGGCCAGGAGTCCCCGTCCCGTCGCTCGCGGTGCCGAGGTATGGGTGGAACAGGCGCTGTCTCCCACAGCGGTGTCCGTGCGCCTGGTAGAGCGCTGAGCGGTCCCGCCGTCTTTGCCGCTGCACCGATGCGACGGCGCCGTTCATTGACCTGACCTCTTTCGATTTTGAGGGGAATACCCATGAATTCAGTCGTTATTGGCGTGGCGGGAATCGTCGTGCTCCTCGTCCTTCTCACATTGGTCGTCATCAGCCGCTACAAGGTCGCGGGCCCCAGCGAGGCGTTCATCGTGACCGGGCGGCGCGGCAAGAAGTCCACCGACCCGGACACCGGGCGGGTGTTCACCGACAACAGCGGCCAGAAGGTCGTGGTCGGTGGCGGCGTGTTCGTCGTGCCTTTCGTGCAGCAGAAGTTCAGCCTTGCTCTGTCCTCGCGGCACATTCCCGTGGCGGTGCGGGGCGCGGTGACCCTGCGGGGGGTGAAGGCCAACTTGGAAGGCGTGGCCATCGTCAAGGTCGGCGGCACGGAGGACTCGATCCGCGCTGCCGCCCAGCGGTTCCTGATGCAGCAGGACGGCATCGTCGGCTTCACCCAGGAGGTGCTCTCCGGCGCGTTGCGTGCGATCGTGGGGCGGATGTCGGTGGAGGACATCATCCGCGACCGCGCCGCCTTCGCGGGCCAGGTGGCGGAGGAAGCGGAGGCGAGCCTGTCCGGCCAGGGCTTGGTGCTGGACGCCTTCCAGATCCAGGACATCACCACCGAAGGCTCCTACCTGGAGGACCTCGGGCGCCCGGAAGCCGCACGCGCCAAGCAGGAAGCCGACATCGCCGAGGCTGTCGCCCGGCGGGCCGCCGAACAGGCACGGCTGAAGGCCGAGGAAGAAATCGCGATAGCCCAGCGGACCTTTGCCCTGAAGCAGGCGGAAATCAAGGCGGAGACCGACGAGGCTGCGGCTCGTGCGGCAGCCGCGGGGCCGCTGGCGGAGGCTGCCCGGCAGCAGGAGATCCTTGCCGAGCAGGAGAAGGTCGCCGAATGGCAGGCCGCGCTGACTGACCGCCAGCTCGACACCCAGGTACGCAAGCCGGCTGACGCCCAACGGTACGCCGCCGAGCAGGACGCCGAGGCACGGCGTGTGGCCCGGGTCAAGCAGGCCGAGGCCGAGCGGCTGGCCGGCATCGCTGCCGCACAGGCTGAGGCGGAGCGGGCCCGGCTCACCGGTGAGGGGGAGAAGCAACGCCGCAGTGCGCTGGCCGAGGCGGAAGCCATCGAAGGGCTGAAGCAGGGAGAGGCGGAGCGCTCCCGGCGTGCGGCGATCGCGGAGGCAGTCCGGCTGGAGGGTGAGGCTGAGGCGGCCGCGATCGGCGCGAAGGGCACAGCCGAGGCCACAGCGATGGAAAAGAAGGCCGACGCCTTCGATCGGTACGGCGACGCAGCCATACTGCAGATGCTCGTGGAGGTACTGCCGCAGGTCGTCGCCAAGGCGTCCGAGCCGCTGAGCGCAGTGGACAAAATGACGGTCATCTCCACCGACGGTGCGAGCCGGCTGTCACGGACCGTCGCCGACAATGTGACCCAGGGCATTGAACTGCTCAGTTCCAGCACCGGAGTCGACCTCTCCGAGCTGCTGAAGGGCATCACTCGGCGCAACAGCGACACACAGTCCGCGGCCACACCGACCGCCGTGGCCAACGGAAGGGTCGAAATCGGCTGAGATCCGCGTCCAACCGCGACAAGGGGCCCGTCCGGCATCGAGCCGCTGGGCCCCGAGTCCGGTCTTCTGCGACAGGCGCCACCACTCTCCTGGCACTCCCACCAGCCGGTGACGTGCCGACTCGCGCGGCGTCGTTCCGAACGCGCTGAGCTGGTGAAGGTCGTCTGGGTACCGTCCAGCCAAGCGGGCCAACACAGCCGCCATGGGGCGCCTGCGGACCGGTGGTATCCGGTTCGCCCGCGGTGAGGTCGCCGCGCTGGTCGAGTTGTCGCCGGTGAGCATCGTCCACCTGTCCTTCCGTATGAAGCCAGGCAATACCGTCGGAGGCGACGAGCCGTCTCACAGGGGTCTGTTCGGCCAGTCGAGCAGCCGGGCTCCGAGCACCGCGGTCTGCAAGGTGTAGCGGTGGGCGGGGTCGGTCGGGTCGCTGCCCGTCAGCGTATGGATGCGCTCCAGCCGGTAGGTCAACGCGCGCACACTGAGCGACAGCTTCCGGGCTGCTGCAGCAGCCACACAGCCCGTGTCGAAGTACGTGGTGAGTGTGTCCAGCAGCGGCTGTGCTCCACCGCGCGCCTGCACCAGCGGCTCCAGGGTGTGATGCACCAGATCCACCAGTGCCTGCCGGTCCCTGGCCAGGACGGGAAAGACCAACATCTCGGAGGCGCGCAGTAGCGGGTCTTCGAAGCCCATACGCTGAGCGACGTCCAGGGCGTTGAGGGCCTCTTCGTAGCTGTGACCGATGCCAACGGTTCCCGTCCGGGGGCGGCCGATGGCCACTTGGCTGGCGCCGGTGGCAGCGTATACGAGCTTGGCGAAGTGGATGAGGACGTCTTCCTGGTCACCGGGGGCGATGCACACCATCCGCCCGTCCTTCGTGGTGAAGAGGATCCTGCGGCTTTCGAAGCGTGCGAACAAGTTGTCCGCCACCTGCCGGGGGACACGGTCGGTCTCGTCGTAGGTCTCCGGCCCTTGTGCCACGGCAACCGCATGGCCGCGGGACAGGCGCAGCCCGAACCGCTCACAACGCGAGGCCAGTTGGCCGGGATCGCCGCGCCCGTGGAGCAGGTCGTCGATGAATTCGCGCCGGACCGCTTCCTCCTTGCGGACGACCAGTCGCTGCGCACGTTCATATCCGTCGGCGAAGGCATCCACTGCCTGCTCGATCACCGTCAGGACATGTACCGGATCGGCTGCCACGGGGCGGCCGTCGCGGCCGGCGGTGATGTGGGCGCGCACAAGATCACGCCAGCCGTGTCCGGTCTCGGCCGCTCTGGCGCCCAGAGCGCGATGCGACTCGATCTCGTCGCGGGTCAGGCGGCGGCCCGTGGTGGCGGCGTCCGAGAGGACCTGTTCGAAGCCATCGAGGAACGTCCCGATGACGGTCGGGATGGTCACGTCGTTTCCCCTCGGTTCGGATGTCGTCGGGCGTGTGCTCGGGCACTGCCGTGAAGAGAGCAGGGGCGCACGCGATGCCGCAGCAGCGGGCACCGCTCCGGCGTATTCAGCGGTTGGCATGTGCGGTTGCCTCGACGGGTTCGGTCACCATGGCGGCATCCGGCGACTCCTGCCAGGTGCGGGTGACGAGGAGGCGGGCCAGGGGCTCGGTACAGCGGGCGGTGAGCGGACCGACGACAACCAGGATCAGGACGTAGGCGGTGGCCAGGGAGCCGATGCGTGGTTCAACTCCGACGGCGAGCCCGGCGATGACGATGGAGAACTCGCCACGGGCTACGAGAGTGCCGCCCGCCCGCCATCGGCCCTCGGCCGAGATCCCGGCGCGACGGGCAGCCCAGTACCCGGTGACAATCTTGGTGAAGGTCGTCAGGACGGCGAGTGCGAGTGCCGGCAGCAGAACCGGTGGGATGTCTGCGGGGTCGGTGGACAGACCGAAGAAGACGAAGAAGACGGCGGCAAATAGATCCCGCAGCGGGGTGAGGAGGTTGCCGACTCCTTCGGCGACTTCGCCGGACAGGGCGATGCCGACGAGGAAGGCACCAACAGCGGCGGACACCTGGAGGTCCTGGGCGATGCCGGCGACGAGGAGGGTGAGGCCGAGCACGACCAGCAGGAGCATTTCCGCATTGTCGGAGGAGACTGCACGGCTGATGAGTCGGCCGTGCCGCAGCGCCACGTACAGGACGGCTCCGACCGTGCCAAGGGCGATCAGCACGGTGACGGCACCGCCCGCCAGGCTCACCCCGGCAAGCAGAGCGGTAAGGATGGGCAGGTACACCGCCATGGAGAGGTCTTCCAGGACCAGGATGCCCAGGATCACCGGTGTCTCACGGTTGCCAAGCCGCCGCAGGTCACCGAGGACCTTGGCAATGACCCCGGAAGAGGAGATCCAGGTGACACCTGCCAGCGCGACGGCGGCGACCGGACCCCAGCCGAGCAGCAGCGCCATCCCGGCGCCAGGTACCGCATTGAGGACGAAGTCGACCACGCCGGAGGGGTATTGGGTCTTGAGGCTGGTGATGAGCTCGGAGGCGCTGTACTCCAAGCCAAGCAGGAGCAGCAGGAGGATGACGCCGATCTCGGCGCCGGTGGCGACGAACTCCTCACTGGCTCGCAGGGGCAGAATGCCGCCGTGGCCGAAGGCGAGTCCTGCCATGAGGTAAAGGGGTATGGGTGAGAACCCGACCCGTCCTGCGAGCCGTCCGAGCAGGCCCAGGGCGAGGATGATGACCCCGAGTTCGATGAGCATGGCGGCGGTGTTGTGCACGGGCGTCAGTCCTCCGGCTGTCGGCGACCGCGTCTGCGCCTTCTCGGCGCCTGCGGCAGGCGGGTGCTGCGGGCAGGATCGGCGATGCGGGTGGGCGTCGAGGAGCGCTCGGTCAACGGACGGCGTGACCGAGGCGGTTCTCGGGGAGCAGGTCAGCGGTGTGGCAGGCGTCCCTCACTGCCTGGCGGGACACAGGACGGCAAGGACGTAGCAGCGTCCGCTCGCAACTTGGGATTCAGGGCCCTGACCTTGGACCTGATTCAGGGGCGTGTGCGCCTTGGGTCGGCGCCGTCCGAATCGGGCACGCTGTCGCGAGCTGTGTTGTCGATGCGCACGGTCCTGACAGCCGCTTGGGGTTGACGGCAGGATGCCTCGTCAACCGGCAGGTCGACGGACTGGGAAGGTCGATCCATTTGACGTCCCCCCATCACACCCAGATCCAGAATCGCCGGAGACGGCCACCTCAACAGACTGAGTAATCGGCCACCCAATAGAGAGTCACGACTCAGTAAAGAAGCTTAGCGTACGACTAATCGCGCATAGGGAACTTATAAGCACTAACCCGCAGTAAGTAGAGCCCACGCACTGCACTGACCACGCACCTACGGCGGCAGGCGATGGAAGAGCAAGGAACGCCGGCATGGCCCGGAGGCGCTCAACCGACCCAGCAACTGTCAGGCAGAGAGAGGATGCCTGCCTCGGAGGATCTTCCATAACCATGTACGGTCCCGAAGCGACCTCTCGTCGCTGTTGCGGCCGGGCATGCGGGGCGTGTGCCCGGTTGCGGGATTTCCATCGGAGTGGTGCTCGATCCACGACAGACCGTCCATGTCCAGGCGCCCGCAGGTGCGGGTGATGGCCACGTAGGCGAGGCAGCCCACGCTGTCGCCGATGGGCCCTGGGCCCTGGGCCCTGGGATGGCGTGTTTCATGTCATCCTTTTGGTCGCTGTCTCTCGGCCAGGTGAAGTCGTCGGCGATTGTCACCTGGACCCAATCACGTCCCCCCTTGGACTTGTGCGGAGCGGAGACGGCCACCTCGGCGCGCTGCTCGAGGGCGAGTCCTGCCGCAGATCCATTTATCCATTCCGTCTCTCAATGTCATGACCAACAACTGTTGGACTTCTGGATTTGCGGTCCTTAGGCTCGGGCAGGACCGGCCTTCCGTGCGAGGAGACCTCGACCACCTGTCTTCCGTTACCGGAGGAGATTTCCGATGAAGCAACGCACGATCGGCGGACAGGCCGTTTCGGCGACGGGGCCCGACGGCATGCCGTTGTCCATCACCCACGAAGCCCGCAGATCGATCGCAACGATCCACACCGCACTCGACGCCGGTGTCACGCTCATCGATACGGCGGACGTGGCCCACCGCGACGCCGACGAGGTCAGGTACAACGAGTCGCTCATCGCCGTGGCTCTGCGCGCGTTCGATCGGGGCCCGAACGACGTGCTCGACGCGACGAAGGGGGCCGCCTGCGGCCCTGCAACGACAGCAGGACGGCGAGCGGCAATCCGGCCCATCTCGAGCGGGCCGCGAAGGAGTCGGCGAAGGGCTTGGGCGTCGAGGTGATCGGCCTCTACCGGTTCCGCAGCCCCGACCCATGTGTGGTGTACGCCGATGCGATACGTGACTCGCCGGACGAGGGCGTAATCCTCATGGCGGGCATTTCAAACTGCGACCGTGGACCGGATCGACGAGGCGAACGAGATCCTGGGCGGTCGTCTGGCGTCGGTCCGGAACAGGTTCTCACCCAGGTTCCGCTCCAGCCTGCGCCGGTTGGAGCGCTGCCCGGAGTTGGGCACAGCGTTCCTGCCGTGGCGCCTGCCGTGCGGGATCGCGAACGCGCCCGAACTCCCGGCGCTGCCACCGACGTCACGTTCACCCCCGAGCAGATTTCCCGCCTGCCGGCGGCCTGAGCCGCCCCGTAACGGCACCGACATACCCCTTACCGACAAGGACACGATCGTGAAGACTTTCAACCTGCCCGGCACCGACATGGTCGTCCCGAACGTCGTGCTCGGCCTGATGCGCATCCAGGACAAGAGTGACGAGGAAGTGCGAGAACTCCTCGCCACCGCGATGGACGCGGGCATCACGTTCCTTGATCACGCGGATGTGTACGGCAGTGAGCTGCACGGCTGCGAGCGCCGCTTCGCCGAGGCCATGCAACTGGGCCCCTCACAGCGCGAACAGCTGATCATCCAGTCGAAGGTGGGCATCGTCCGTGAAGGCCCGTACTTCGACTTCTCCTACGAGCACATCGTCGAGTCGGTGGACGGTTCGCTCAAGGCTCTGGGCACCGACTACCTCGACATCCTGCTGCTGCACCGCCCCGACGCCCTGGTCGAACCCGAAGAAGTCGCGCGTGCCTTCGACCAGCTGGCCGCGGCAGGCAAGGTAAGGGCCTTCGGTGTCTCGAACCACACCCCCCGGCAGATCGACCTGCTGCGCCGCTACGTCAGCCAGCCGCTGGTGGTGAACCAGCTCCAGCTGTCGATCACGCACGCCCCGCTCATCGCGCAAGGCGTCGCGGCCAACATGCAGGGCCTGGAGCAGTCGGTCACCCGTGACGACGGGCTCCTGGACTACTGCCGGCTGCACGACATCACCGTGCAAGCCTGGTCACCGTTCCAGGCCGGTTTCTTCGACGGCCCGTTCCTCGGCTCGGCAAACCATCCCGAACTCAACGCCGTCATCGACCGCCTGGCGGCGAAGTACGGTGTGCCGCCCCTGGCGATCGCGACGGCCTGGATCACCCGGCATCCCGCCCGGATGCAGGTGGTCATCGGTACCACCACACCGCAGCGTGTCGCGGACGCCGCCCTCGGGTCGGACGTGCCGCTGACCCGCGCGGAGTGGTACGACCTGTTCCGCGCCGCCGGTTACATCGTGCCCTGACCACCGTCCCGGCCCGGCGGCACAGTCAACCCACCGCATCCTCTTGGACCGTGCCGCCGGGGTCCTGAACCGTTGCCCCGTACCGGGGCGATTGGGTCAGCAACAGTGCCTCATCGGCTATCTCGTCATCACTCAACTACCGCTGCCCCCTCGCCTCCCATCAGAGTGCGACGTCACCGAGGCCCTGCAGGACGCCGTTGAGTACGAGCAGATCTTGTTGTCCGGAGGCGTCGTACTCCACCGCCAAGGCAGCGGCCTCTATCGCACGCGCGCGGTCGGCCTTCGTCACATCGCCAGGCAGTTGGGCGTGGGCATGCGCGCTTGACGGCCAACTCGCGCTGGACACACGCCCCTTCAAGCGAGCCCCCGAACCAGGCCCCCAGCCGCAGCGGGTCGTCTTCGCTCAGACGGTCGGGTCGGCCATGATCTCCCGGACTTCTTGCGCACAGCGGCACGCGGCGGCGATCTTGGCAGCCCACTCCAGCGCGTCCTCGCGTGTGGCCACATCAATGATCGAGAACCCGCCGAGCACCGCCTTGGTCTCCGGGTACGGGCCGTCGGTGACCGTCCCGTCGGTGGCCACGACGCTTGCCTGCTGCCTCTCCAGTCCACCGCCGAAGACCCACACACCGGCATCCTGAGCCTTACGCACCACCTCGTGCGAGGCCTCGGCCACCTCGGGCAACTCCTCCTCGGGGAAGGTCATCGCGCCATCATCGAACGAGATCAGGTACCGCGTCATACGTGGCTCCCTTGGCCGCTGTCCTCTTTCGAGCACCTCACACCCTACGACGAACGCCTCCCGTGAAAGCCGCCACTCCGCGGGCCTCCGAAAAAGCCTTGGCTGCCTTCAGCTATGAGGTGGAGGGGGATGCGAGCTCGCCGGCAGTCGGCCGCCAGGCGTTTCAAGCCGCAGGGGTGAGGAACTGGCGGCCGCCGCGGAGCATGGTACGCAGTGTGCGCTGGGTCGCGCGGCTGTCGAGGCGTATATCGAGGGCTCCGGGAAGCGCGCTCTCCGCCCGCAGGCCCGTGGGCAGTTGGGAGGCGTCGAGTCCGTCGCGCCTGGCGATGAGGATGCCGAGTTCGTGACGACTCAGTGCCTCGTTTCCACCGAGGTGGTGGATACCGCTCGCGTCTCCCGACGCGAGTTCCAAGAGAGCAGAGGCCAAGTCGGCCACATGCACCGGGCAGCGGATGTCGTCGGTGAACAGGACGCCGGCCCGGGCCCCGGCGGCGAGTTCGTGCGCGGCACGTTCATGCACGGACTGCCCATCGCCGATGATCAGCGAGGTGCGGGCGACGACGACGTCCGGATGCATGAGAAGAATCCCCGTCTCCGCAGCTGCCTTCGCCGCCCCGTACGGAGTGACGGGATCAGGCGGGCAGGACTCGTCGTAGTGCACGCTCGCGCCTGAGAACACGGCGTCACTGGAGACATGGATCAAACGGCTGCCGGACTTCGCTGCCGCCACCGCCAAACGGACAGGGCCCTCTGCCGTGACCGACCAGTCCGCCCTGCCACTCGACGCATTGATGACGACACGTGGACTGACCTCGGCCACGACCGCTTCAATGCTTTCCGGATCCCGTAGATCGAGGGAGTGCCACTCGACGTCTCGACTGCTCCCGGGCCTGGTCGCGTAGGTCGCGACCGTCGTGTGCCCGGCCACTGCTGCTTGCCGAACCAACTCGGTACCCAAGAACCCGGAACCACCAATGATCAGGATCGCCACGAGGCGACACCGTAAACGCTTGTCCCGTACAAGGCTGTGAGCTGGGAGGTCGGTCGGCGGTACTGTCGGCCGATGGAGTCTGACAAGTCGAACGAGTGCCCGCTTCATGGCGCTGGGGTGAGCACGCAGAGTTTGGTGGGGCGTCGACTCGCAGAGGTCGTCGGGTCGTGGCACTTGTACGGCAGTGATGACCCTGCGGGCCCGTTGGATGTGTGGCTGATCGATGACCAGGGGGCAGCCGTTCACATCACGACCGGATCGGATTGGTGTCTGATTATTGAGGCATCGGAGCCGAACGCTGGCTACGACATGGGCGACTCAGGGCTCGTCGCAGTGGGAGCGATCGGCGAGGAGACACCGTTCGCAGACCACATCGGGGAGAGCGTTCTGGCGGTGCGGGAGGACCGCGAACCGAACACCGGGCGCGTCGCTCTGGAGCTCTCTTCCCTACCGGTCGGGTCTGTTGTGAGAGCCGGGCTGGGGACCTCCGTCTGACCTCGGTGTGATGATCTTGGTGTGGCTGGTGGTCGTCAGTCCTGGCGCAATCGAGGCTCCGGGGGTGACTATCGCATTGTCAGGTTTCCGAGCAGACCCGCAACGAGGAAGCCCGCACCGAAGATCGCAAAACTGACCACGGTCATCACGGCGAGTCGGCCCCTGCTGATCCGCGGTTCCATGTGGTGTGTACGGCCGGTGGGCGGCACTGTGGCATCTGCGGAACCGATGACACCGTTACCGGACATCGGAGTGTGCTGAGCAAGCGCGGGCGAGTGTTGCTGGTCGCCGCCGAGCGCGGCGCCTGCGAGGGCAAGTGCCGCGACCTGGGGGACCGGGCCGGCGTCGCCGCGGACCGTCATCATCCCATGTTTGAGACCGTGGTCGACCAGCCACCAGTTCATCGGCAGCGCGACGAGGAACCCCGCACACAGCGCTATGGACATGACGAACCAGAACCGTGGGCCGGTCGGGTGTGTGGCGGCCATGTCGTGCGTCAGCCACGGAACCATGACTGCGGTCATCCCGCCCATGACGGCGTTCATGGACAGCAGTTCCGCGATGAAGGTTTTGGACAAGGACGTGCGATACGAGCCGAACATGCTTTTCATGAAGAGAGCCTGGAACACGGTCCAGCCGAACAGGAATCCGAGGCCGTACTCGCACAGGACGTCGGCCCACATCGGCAAGCCGGCCCCCGACGTTAGGACCTTCGCAGCGAGGATGCCGATCCCGTCGCCAGCCACGCAGTGCATCGTGGAGCCAACCACCTGCCGCCACTTGGCGGAGACGTACTGCTCGTGGGTTCCTGGCAGCGGTTCCCGGCAGCTGAGCACGTACAGTAACGCCCCGAACAGTCCGCTGAACGCGGTGATGATCACGAAGCCCCACTTCATCACCGTGGCCTCCGGCGTCGTGTGAATGTCGATGGCCACGAACAGCACACCGATCACGACCTGGATGAACCACAGAAGCATGACGCCCTCGATGAGCATCTTCGCCTCCTGGGCTGTTCGCGGCGCTTCGTCTCGTACAACGTCGACTTGCACCGGACTTGGCGGAGCAGATCACGTCCGAGCCCTCCTCAAGCCGATCCAGGTCTCCGCAGCCGATCGGTGCAGGTCAGCCGCTGGCGCCGTACCAGGCGCGCAGCCAGTCCCGCATCTGCGCCACCTGGCCGGTCTGGGAAGTGCTGATCTGTTGGGCCAGCGCGGTCACCTGCGAGTGGGTGGCGCGCCCGGGCATGGCGTCAGCTATGACCATGGCCATCTCGTGGTGCGGGACCATCGCCGCCAGAAACGCCTTGTCGAAATTGGGACCAGCCGGAACTGCGGCCAACCGACTTTGCATTGATCGCAAGCCATTGTGAACGTGGTTGGTCAGCGCCCGGATCGTTGCCGGGGCCTTCTGCTGGGCTTGTTCTGCGGTCAGGCCGTACCACTGCCGTAGCCAGGTGGTCATCTCGGTGATCTCGCGGTTCTGAGCCGTAATGATCTGCCTGGCCAGGGTCTTGGCCTCGGGATGGGTGCCGCGGGTCAGCTCGAGCTGGGCCATGGCCACCGCGGCGGCGTGATGGGAGATCATGTTGCCGAGGAACGTCTGCTCGACCACAGGGCCGTTCAGCCCGCGCAGGGCGGTGGCGTAGCGCTGGGCCAGCGCCAGCATCGCCGGGGCGTCACTCGGTGATGGCTGAGGGGAAGGCAGGGTGCTCGACCTCAAGGTGGACAGAGGCGCCGCAGCGGCTGTGGTAGCCAACGCGGCCGGCGCGACGACGACGGCCGCGGCCAGCGCGGCCGCGATGGTCCGGCCTATACCTGAGCCTGAACTCATGACTGGTGTCCCTCCTGTCAGAGCCGCATGGCGGCTGATGCACGCAGGTGCTCGGCTCCCGGTCGCTGCAATTGTCACAATTTGTGACAGATTACACACCCTCAGTGTACGAGCGTCGCCGGGCCACCGCGCCCTGAGCAGTCGTGGGGTCCACGGCCGCCAACCCGGCCCTTCCGTCACCCGACTGGACCCTCCCGCCTTGCTGGGAGGCACCGAGAACTGGGAGTTCCCCGACGACGGTGAATGACTGAGCCACTTAAAATGGAAGCGACGGAGCCGGGGAATGCTCGGTCCCGGTGACGGCCTCGGGACCCCGTACTTCACGCATTCGTTCGGCGGCAAGCCGCTCGTGACAGACATCCTCATCGATGCTCTGGCGATCGGCCTCGCGTACCACACGCTCTTGAAACCGAGCGGGATCGCGCCGCGTAGCGTGCGGGCTACCTCGACGAAGGGCGGGCAGGCAGGACCGCCCACTCAGGAGGTCGATCAGCTCTCTGTGACCACGCCGAGGAGGCCGCATGGACGCCGCCCTGCTCACGGCCATCGCCGACCTGGTGCCAACGCCTGCCACCGCGGCGGCGGCCATGTAGCACGCGCGGCGCCACCCGGGCCGCCCAAGTCGCGAACCGGGCCGCTCATGAGAACGGGGCCCTGACCGGATACGACTCGCTGACCACGAAGCTCATCCCCATCGACCGCCAAGCGCAGCGTGCCGACGTGATGGCCGACGAGGCAGCCCAGCGAGGCTCCGCCGTCTCCACGCTGGCGGGCGACGCCGGCGTGCTGGGCGCGCAGGTGCGCACTCCTGTTACGCCGGCCCCCTCTCGAGCGGTCAGCAATCTGAAACCGTACGAGGTCCCGGTACCCATCCCGGGTCGGTCGGCCCGACAGGGAAACCGGCGCCCACCGTCACCGGCCCGTCCGAGCCTGCTGGGCCTCCCGGCGGGCCAGGACGGCGCCGACTCCACTGACCGGGCCCGTCCGCGCTGCCAGGATCTGCCGGAGCTCAAGGTCCGGCAGGGAAGCGAGGACGGCACCGACGGCCGTGACGGACAGGACGGCAGCCCCTCGGCCGGCTGGACCTGGCGGTACGGCGGCGTCTCCTGCCCCAGCCACCCCGCCGACGATTTCGACCAGCCGCCCCGCGATACGTCTGCGACGCCACGGACCCGAACCCGGGCCCGAACCCCTTGGACAACACCTCGTCACCGATGCTCCGGACCGCGGCCCTCGACCCCCACCGCCGGCAGTACCGCCGCAAGTGAAACCGGGGAGCGTCCCTGTGATTCTTAGACGCCGTTCGGGGCCACGCTTTCAAAACCCAGGGCCCGCAGCGTTGCCTGTCGGGCTCTACCGCCGGAACATCCGGCGGGAGGGGTCCTTTCGGTGTGTCCAGGGCCGCGACGAGGACGTCACCCGTGTCTCCCCGCTCAAGCACACCAACCTCAACTGCCTGGGCCGCTACAACTTCGACGCCGGCCCGCCGCACGGAGGGCCTGCGGCCCCTGCGCGACCCGGCGACCGGCCACCTTGACGAGGGCGACGACACAGAGGAGTGAGCGGCTGTGCGTCAGGCGGAATCGGGCGGCAATGCGCCGAGAACGGCAGCGAGGCTGTGCGGGTCGCGGCGGGCGATGTTGTGGCCGACGGGGATCTCGTGGACCCGCCAGCCTGAGTCGTTGCGCAACCGTTCGGTCAGGGTCACAAACGGGCTACCCGGCCACGCGCCACCACTGATGAACGTTCGGCCGAGCGCGCGGCTGGAGTTGTCTCCCAGCCTGATCGACTGGACGAAGCTCGCCAATGGGTGCGGTCGCGCGCGAGGGTCGAGCCCTTCGGGGACTGCGACCCATCGACCGTCGGCGCGGGCGCCGGATATGAACAACTCCCGGAAGCTGTCGCTGGTCAAAGACCAGCACGAATCTCCGTCGTCCGGGACGTAGGCGTCGATGAAAACGAGCTGATCAAGGCGGTCGCTGAGCCGATCCGCAACACCGGCGATCACCATCCCGCCGTAGCTGTGCCCGCACAGCGCGACGGGAGTTCCGTCGCCACGGTCGATGATCTCGGCCACCTGGGCAATATGGGTGTCGAGGTTCGGCGGACGGTCCACATCGACCGGGCCGTCCGACTCCAACCCCGACAGGGTCACCGCCTCGACCTGGTGACCGTCTCGGTGCAGCTCAGCAGCCACCGAGTCGAACACCCACCCGCCTTGCCAGCCACCCGGCACCATCACGAACTTCACCGCGTCATCGTAGGTCGAGCAGAACACTACGAGTACAGCCGGCGATCACATACCTCGGCCACGCTCGGGGCGGTGACGGCGTGCCGTAATGCGAACCCGCGTCGAGGGCTTCCGGCCGCCCGCACTGCAGCGACGCTCCTTCGAGGAGTACCCCAATGCCTCCCCAGAGAAGCCCTACGGCACCTGCTACACCGACGCATCCGGCCTCAGCAATCGGGCCCACACGAACCGGGCCACGTTGGGCCGCGCTGTCCGCCAGAGGTCCGATCAACTACGGCCCACAGGGTGGTGTTCCCGGTCAAGTTCTTCTGTTCCGCAGCGCGAGGCCCGTCGAAGGGCTTGCAAAATCGGTGCACCGGGTCGCTTATTCCCTGGCGGGTTATCGCGCCACCTGCAAGCATCCCGCTCATGCTGACCTTCGACGTGCCCGACGGGACCCGCCTCGCCTACCACCGAAAGGGCTCGGGGGGTGACCGACCGCTCGTCTGCATCCCCGGCGGGCCGATGATGCCCTCCGCCTACTTCGGCGACCTCGGTGGGCTCGCCGCGCAGCGGGAGCTGGTGCTGCTGGATCTGCGCGGCACGGGTGACTCGGACAAGCCCGCAGACCTCGCGAGCCTCCGGGTGGACCGGCAGGCCGAGGACATCGAGGCGCTGCGCGTCGCCCTTGGACTGGAACAGTTGGACCTTCTCGGTCACTCGGCTGCTGGTGACCTCGTGCTGGCCTACGCGGCCCGCTACCCGGAGCGGGTGCACTCACTCGTCCTGGTCTGCGCGAGGGCGCGCACTGCCGGCGTCGACTTCCCCGTCGAACGGCGCCGCGAGGCGCTGGAGTTGCGCCGTGACGAGCCCTGGTACGAGGAGGTCCGGCCGGCCTTCGAACGGGCGGTGTCCGGGAAGGCGAGCGACGAGGACTTCGCACTGCTCGACCGCCTCTCCTACGGTCGCTGGGATGCCGCCGCGCAGGCGCACGCCGCCGCGTGCGAGGAGTGGTTCGACATGGAGGCGGCGAACGCCTACCTGGCGCCGGGCGCCTTCGACGGCGCGGCCGCCGCCCGCGCCGTACTGGCTGAACTGGACGTGCCCGTCCTGGTCATCTCCGGTGAGTTGGACGGTTCCCCCCGCCCGGACTCCGCCGCCGAGGTGGCTGGGATCTTCCCGCGCGGCGAGCACATCGTCCAGGCGGGTGCCGCGCACAGCCCGTGGGTGGACGGTCCGGACGACTTCGTCCAGACCGTCATCAAGTTCCTGGCCAGGGACCACAGGTAACGAGGTCACGGACCTACGGTCGGCGTCGGCATCCGGGGGTGACCCTTCCTTCGGGTGCAGGCGGACGTCGTGGTCCGGTGCCGCTCCGGCTCGGCCCAGTGGACGGACCACAGGCCATCGATCATCTCGACCACGCCGGTGATCGCGCCGTGTCGTCACAACCCTGCTCGATCCACCATCTGGCGCATCGTGACCACGGGAAGCATCCGGTTCGCGGCGGCTCCTGCGGCAATGGTGGAGTCGGCGGACCCGAGCAGTTCGATCAGCCGGTCGGCTGGAACGGCGGGGTTGGTCGCGGCTCGACGTCGGACCGTGTCATCGTCGTCGGCCAGCAGGGTCTCGAGCGTGTCGGCCGACAAACCGGGATGTGCGGCGGCGACCGCACGGTCGTGGCGTTCTTCGGAACAGGCCAGGCGAGTGGCGGCATCGGCGGGGAAGTTCTTGTGGGCGAGCATGTCCCATCGGCTGTAGCCGGCCCACACTTCGACGATCTGGGCCAGCAGCCGGCCGGGGGCGTTCGACTGCCGCTCGCAGACGAACAGTCGAACCGCGAAGCTCTCGTCGTCGGCGAGGATCTCGACAGTCTCCTCCGGTAGTTCGGGCCGCATGGCCAGGGTCTTGCGGAAGATCTGGTGACGGCTTCGGGCGAACGCAAGTTGTTCCTGCCCGGACAGGTCCTCGGTGAGCAGCCAGCCGACGATGGCGCTGCTCCGGTCGTCGTAGTCGACCGGTATCGACTCACGCAACGCAGGATCGAGGCCGCGCCGTGCGACAACAGCCGCGCGGACCCGGTTGTCCGGATCGTGCGCCAAGTCCGCGACATACTCGGCTGACAGCGTCGGGTTGGCCGCCACCGCCGCGCGAAGGTCCGGACTGGCCATGAATCGGTCGACCAGACCGGTGTCCAGGTCGACGACTTCGGCGATCTGCCGCAGCAGACCCATGCTGTACTCATCGCCTGCAGTGAAGTCGAGGTCGGTGAGCATGGCGTGTGCTGCCTCTGTGGGAAGCGGGCCGTCCAGGCGGAGCAGAAGCATCTGCCGGCCGAAGGCGCCGGTCACCCGCGACAGGAGTTCGCCGATCCGGTCGGTCGGGGCCGAAGGCCATTCGGCAGCGGCAATGGCGGCCGTTCGCGGGTCCTCGTCATCGAGCATCGCGGCCCGCACATCGTCCGGCAGGTGACGGTTGAAGGCCAGCGCGCGGCGGACTTTCGGCTCCGGGTCGCGGGCCAGTAGTTCGTAGGCCTCGCGCGAGAGCGGGTCCGGGATTCGGCGCCCGTGCACACCGACCGTGGTGAAGTACTCCGTTCCTTCCGCCAGTCGGCCCCGCACCCGTGGGTCGTCATCGTCGGTGAGGACGATCTGAACCGCGGGTGGGAGGTTCGGATTCGAGGCGAGATCCAACCGCACGGCCACATCAGGGTCGGTGGCAAGCGCGGCCGCAGCCTCCGCGGGGAGGTCGCGGCGACGGGCCAGCCCAGAGCGATCGATGTTTGCCGCCGTCAGACGAATCAGGACCTCCGCAGGCGCCGACGGGTTGCCGGCCAGACCGCACAGCAGCACGTCCAGGGCCGGTTGTGCGGTGTCGGGAAGTTCGGAGGAAGCAGGCACCGTCCCATGGTGCCAGTCCCCCTGCTGGAGTTGTCGTGATCTATGCGCCGTCGCACGTACCGCGGGCCGCTCCATTGTTCCCGGCCCTGCACGGACGGACCCTCGCTGACGCCGGTGGCCGGGTTGCAGTCGACCTCACTCGGGCCGAACAGGTACGGGCGGACGTCCTCGCAGCCGAACGTGGCAGAAGGGACGTAGGGGTTGGCGCGGTTTGTCTCGGCGGGCAGACGGACACAAGGGCGGGACAGCGGGAGGGCACTACACCTGGGCGCCGGCGAACAGTTCGAGGTGACCGCACTTGGGGCAGCGGTACGCCTCGATCTGCCGGCGGGGCCGGCCCATCCGCTTGGCGCCGCCGAAGAACCCCCGTTCCAACGCGCCCTCGATCCAGCGCGCGTACCCGCGCGAATGCTCACCGGCGTCCTCGATGAAACCCTCCGCCAGACCAACGGTGCCGCACTGCGTGCACGTGTAGTTGTTCACACGGCGAGTGTAGGGACCAGACCGTACATGCCAAGGGGGCCTCTGGTCCGTGTCGACGGCCATCACAGACGCCAACGGACTGATCCGGGAAGGGCCGGTCAGCGCCCAACTCCGCACAACCGACAGCCCCGATCACGGTGAGAGGCCGAAGACCGATGGGGTCAATGACAGCTGCAAGCCACATCGGGACACTGCCCGAGGCGGTGAGACAGGGCGTGCGCTGTGAAGCCTCGCCATGACAGCCGAGATCACTCTTGAGTACGCGCACGGCTGGATCATCCGCACAGCTCGCTGAAAACGATGCCCCCGCTTCCTGCAGCACCGTCAACACTGTCCCCGGATCGCGCCAGTACCCGCGCCCACGGGCGCCGTACCCAAGTGCCGCGCCACCGGGGGTGGATGACGACCGTCGCCGGCCTCGGCGTCCGAGCCGGCTGCCGCCGCCCTCGCCGCACCCGCCTCGGCATCCGGAGAGGCGGAGCGAGCCGCCACCGGGGCCGCCGCCGATGGTGAGCTGTCCGGTGCCGGGCGGGCCCCGGCGATACCCGAGAGCGTGCCCACGTCCGAGCCGGACCTCCTGGTCCGAAGCGCGACGTCACCTCCCTTCCCCTACCCGGTCAAAACACCATCCCTCAAGGAGGAACGCGCCCGGAAAGCAAAGCCATCTGCTTGCGCATGCAACATGCTCCGTGGATTACGAAAGGCGCAAATTCTGCTGTATAGCCAAGCCAATAACGGTCACTTATGGACAAACCCGCTCAGGGAGCGAAGTCGTCCGCTTGCGTCTGCAACATACTCCGCAGGTTCACGAAACCCGCCCCATGAGACCGTTGCCGCGAGACCGAGCGGCAGGCACGGTGGTGTTGGCCCGACGGACAACAAGGCACCCAACGGGGGGACCGTCCGTCGGCCGAAGGAAAGGATCCACCGTGATCTCACGCAAGCACATCGCCCTCACAACCGCCGGCCTGGCGCTCGCTGGCGCACTCGCGGCCGCCCCGGCAGCGACCGCCGCACCGTCAGCTCCGTCCGCGGGCACCGTGAAGGCCTCGGCCAACAAGTGCTCCGGCTGGAAGACGATCCACATCACCGGCGGCTCCGCCAAGTACATGGAGTGCACGAAGAAGGTCAACGGCAAGTCCTACGCCTCCGGCGCCTTCTACCTGTGGGACACCAGGCACGACGGCAAGGCCGTACAGGCCTACGCGGAGACGGACTACAACCACTGGTACGGCGACGACGTGACCTGGGAGCATTTCTACGGCTGGGGCAGCGACACCCACCACAGCCCGAAGATCAGCACCGGTTGGCACCGAGGCAACGACTTCGGCCTGCGCATCTTCCTCAGGTAACGGCCCGGGCCTCGGGGACGGCAATACCACTCCCCTGCGCCGAGCCCACACGTCGGCAAACAGCACGCGCCCCGCTGCCCGGTCAGGACGCCCGGCCGGACCAACCGTGCGTCCACAAGGTCGGACTCCTCGCTGGGCAGCTCGGCGCGCGCCACCGTGGCCCCCATCACCACACCACATACGCGCCCGAGCCGTGTTGTTCAGACAAGGGGAGGCGCGGCCGGCAGGTGGTCGGTATTCAGCGCGGTGTGTCCGCAGTGGTGATGCAGGGCCGCCACATGGGCGTCTGCGTGGGTGTCGACTCCGAGGGTCACACGCTCGTGATGGAACTGCTGGGCACCTGTCCTCCTGGCGGTCCATGTGACGGGAGCCGCACCGACGGAGCGCCAGGGACGCAACTGCGCACGATCGGGCAACGAAATCGGACTCCGCCCGCTCGTTGCCCGTAGCCAGGAGCCGTTGCCCGAATCTCCGACGAACGAGCGACAGACCTCAAAAGGTTGTGCTCCAGCAGGAAGAACCAGTCGCCCTCAGCTGCCGGCGCGGCTGAGGCACCACCCCGGCGGCAGCGTCGGCACCGACGAGGAGAGCCGCCACCTCGGCCGGCAATGCGTAACGGATGCCGGTGCGCATCGGCCGGGCGGCAGGCTGTCCGAATCCGCAGCCGGGTGCTGCGACGGTGCGCGGTGTCAGCCTCCCAGGGCGGCGAGTGTGGCGTCGAGGTCGGTCGCCTTGGGCTGGTTATGGGGGAGTTTGGCGAGGATTCTGGCCATGCCACAGGTGTCGGTGAGGGCCGAGAAGACCAGACCACCGGCGACACCCGCGGACAGCCGGCGCGCAGCGGGCCAACGCCGACCGGCGAGCAGCCCGGCCAGGACGAGGGAGCCGGCGGCGAGGCGGACCTGGCGTTCCATCGCCCATGCGGCGCGGGTGCCGCCAGCGGGGCGGTGGACGTCGTGGCCGAGCTGCACCCAGGCGGTGGTACCGCCGGTCAGGGTTGCGGCGGTGATGCCGTGCTCCGTCAGGCGCTCTCGGGCCTGGGCTGAGCGGGCACCGGAAGCGCACACCACGAGCAGGTCGCCGCGGTCGGCGGCGGTCTTCAGGACGGACAGGGCCGCGTCCAGGTGGTCCAGCGGAATGTTGTGGGCGCCGGGCAGATGGCCGGAGGCGTATTCGCCGGGGGTGCGTACGTCGATGACGGTCAGGTCGGCAAGCCGGGCGCGTGCCTGCTCGGCGGTGAGGGAAGTGGTGTGTGCCACGGAGGATTTTCCTTTGTTCTTGATGGGTTACCCCCTTCGATAGGATACCCAAGGGGGTATTCCGCGAAGGAGTGTGGGCTGTGGATTTGGCGATGGCGGCGGAGGAACTGAAGACCGTGGTCAACCGGCTGCGCCGGGCACAGGGCCAGATCGCCGGTGTGATCAAGATGATCGAGGAGGGGCGGGACTGCGAGGACGTGGTCACGCAGCTTGCGGCCGCGTCCCGAGCCTTGGACAAGGCAGGTTTCGCCATCATCGCCACTGGTCTGCAGCGCTGCCTGACCGATGAGGACATGGCCGCGCCGGAAGACCGGGAGCAGATGCGCGCCCGTCTGGAAAAGCTGTTTCTGTCGCTGGCCTGAACGGACTGTGCCACTGGCTGGACCACTGGGCTCAGACAACGGCGTCGACGAGCATGAAGACGGCGACGGCCAGCAGCATGACGGCGAAGGCACGCCGCAGCAGGATGCCGCTGACCTTGGCGGCCAGGCGCTTGCCGTCCCAGGCGCCGAGGATCGCGGCCCCGGTGAAGGGCGCGATCACCGCCCAGTCGACCCCGGCCGTGGTGGCGCCACGGGTGGCGAGCGATGCCAGTGAGTTCGCCGAGATGACCAGCAAGCTGGTACCGACGGCGGCCTGCATCTCGAATGTCAGCACCGCGACCAGGGCAGGCACGGCGAGGAAGCCCCCGCCGACCCCGAGCAGTCCCGTCAGCGCCCCCAGTCCCGCGCCGACCCCCACAGCCTTCACCGGCCGGACCGCCGTCCGGCCGGTGTCCGTCCGGCCGGTGTCCGTCCGGCCGGGGCGCAGCATGCGCACGGCAGCCAGCGCGGCGACGACGGCGAACGCGACGGTCAGGACCGGCTGCGGCAGGCGAGCGGCGGCGGCGCCGGCGACAACGGCGGGCAGGAGCCCGGCCGCAGCGAACAGAACGCCGGCTCGCCAGCGCACGGTGCCGCTGCGGGCATGGGCATACAGGGCCGCGAGCGAAGTGGCGGTGACGATGATCAGGCTCGCGGTCGTGGCGGCGGCCGGGGTGAAGCCAAGCAAGTAGATCAGCGCGGGCACCGCCAGAACGCTGCCGCCTCCGCCGAGCGCGCCGAGCGCGAGCCCCACCACGGCACCGGCGACCAGGGCAAGGATCAGTGCACTCACGCTATGCCACCGCCGATGCCGCGGTCACCGGTGACCGGCAGGCCCGCGCGGGACCAGGCGGTCATGCCGCCGACGACATCACTGGCCTCGACACCGCGGGCGTCGAGGAGGTCGGCGGCTGTGCGGGAGCGGTTTCCGGAGCGACAGATGACGACCACCGGCATGTCTTGTGCAGCCTCGGGAAGGCCCGCCCCAGCTGTCGGGCGGCTCAGCGGCAGGTGCAGCGCACCGAGCGCGTGCCCGGCCTCCCACTCGGGCAACTCGCGGACATCCAGCAGGACCGCCTGCCTGTCGCTGGTCTGCCGGTGGGCCTGCTGCGGGGTGAGGCGGGCAGGTCCGCGGCGGAGAGGTGAAAACATCGTTTGATCGCTCCGTGCACGTCGTTCAGTCGGTGTCATCGCGGCCGGCGAGGGTGAGGCCCGCCGCGACGGCGGCGTCGAAGCCGTCGTCGACGGCGACCACGTCGCGGCCGGCGGCATCCAGGAGGGACGCGGCGATGGCCGCGCGCATCCCTCCGGCGCAGTGCACCCACACCACTCCGTCCGGCACCTCGCTGACGCGGCCGGGCAGCTTGTGGAGCGGAATGTGGACCGAGCCGTCGACGAACCCGCCCGCACGTTCGGCATCGCGCCGCACGTCCAGCACCACCACCTGCTCGCCGCGCTCACGCACCGCGCTGAGGTCGGCGAAGCGGGCGCGTGGGAAGGAGGCGAGCACCTCGCCTGCCCGGATCCAGTCGCCCGGATCGCCGGTGGCGGCGGAGGCGGGGCGGTCGATGCCGACCCGGGCCAGTTCCCGCTGTGCGTCGGCGACCTGCTCGGACGTCTCGGCCAGCAAGGTGACCGGCTTGCCCCACGGGATCAGCCAGGCGAGGTAGGTGGCGAGCTTGCCCTCGGCCTCGAAGTTGAAAGATCCGGCCACATGTCCCTGGGCGAAGGCGACCCGGCTGCGCAGGTCCACCACCCACTCCCCCGCGGCCAGGCGGGCAGCGATCTCCTCGCCGTCGGCGGGCGCGGGCGGGGTGAGGTCGACCGGCGCGGGGCCGGCCGCGTTGGCCGGGCCCATGTGCGTGTAGTAGGCGGGCACGTCGTCCAGTGAGGCGAGCAACTCGGCGACGAAGGTGTCCACGTCCTGGGTCAGCGCGTCGTTGGCCCGGCGCTCGCGACCGATCGTGGTCGCGTCTCCCTCCGCCTGAGCGGAGGAGCAGAAACTGCCGAACCCGTGGGTGGGCAGCACCGGTACCTCGTCGTCCAGTTCGTCCGCCAGACGGTGGGCGGAAGCGTGCTGGGCGCGGGCCAGCTGCTCGGTCAGTCGCGGCTCGACCAGATCCGGCCGGCCCACGGTGCCGATCAGCAAGGACCCGCCGGTGAACGCCGTCACCCCTCGGCCGTCCTCCTCCAGCACGTACGAGGTGTGGTGCGGGGTGTGACCGGGGGTGGCGATCGCGCGCAGCACCAGGTGCTCGTCCACCGTGAACGTGTCTCCGTCGGCGACCGGGGTGCGGGCGAAGGCGACCGACGCCCCGGCCGGCACCAGGTAGCGGGCCCCGGTCACGCGGGCCAGTTCCAGACCACCGGTGACGTAGTCGTTGTGCAGGTGCGTCTCGGCTACGAAGGCGATGCACACCCCGCGTCGCGCCGCCGCGGCGATGACCTGCTCGATATCACGGGGCGGGTCCACCACCAGCGCGGTCCGCATCCCGCCGGACAGGTAGCTGCGGTTGCCCAGGCCCTCGATTTCCATGGTGTCGACGAAGAACACGACTGCGACTCCTATTGAGCGAGCGATGTACCCCCCGGGGTATCTGTCTCCCACCCTACCAGGGATACCCCGGGGGGTATTTTGAAGAGGGGAAGCGCCCCGATGGATGACCGTGCGGCCTGGTTCCCCGAGCACCCGCTGGTCGAGAAGTTCACCTCCGGCGCCCGGCCGGAGGGCACCCGCGCTCGGGCATCCAGAAGGCAGAGGGGGCGACGGTTCTGCACCGGGGGTGTCCGTGCTTTCACCATCGCCATGGCTCCTGCGGCCGTCGGCACCGTGGCGTCCGGCGCACCTCGACGATGCACCCCGAGTGGCAGTGATACCCCACCTCGGTATATTGAGGTTTCTGTTGCACTCGAACGAATCAGGTGCCCAAGCCATGACGACAGCCCTGCACCGGCGGAGCGAATCCCCGGCCGGCGCCACGCGCTGGACTTGTGCTGTGATCATTGCGCTGGTCGCCGCGTTCGCCGTCCTCGTCCACCACGACGCCCCCTCCACGACACCCTCGGGCTCCGCATCCACCACGGGCGGGATGTCCGGGATGAGTCACACGTCGACGGGGATGACGCCGGCGACGATGGTCATGGACGACGAGGCCCCTCGAGTCGCCGCACCGCCCATGGACGGCGACCACAGCGGTTGCTCCGGTCTCATCACCGGGCACTGCTCCAGCGCGAGCATCAACACGTGGCATCTCGTGCCCCCTCCTGCTGCACCCTTCGCCGCCCCTACGGACGGCCTGTGCGGCGACTTCGCCGGGCACGTGCCTCCGGGGACGGCACCTCGCGCCCCGCCCGATCTCTCTGTCCTCTCTCGCCTGCTGATCTAGGCCGCGATCCCGAGGCGCCCTCGCGCCCCATTCGGGAGTGAGGTGTGCCCGCATACGGCCCGACCGACGGCACATCGAACAGAGGACCACCACATGAACAGCATCAACCGCCGCTCCGTCCTGCTGGCCGGACTCGGCGTCGCAGGCGCGGGCGCGCTCGCCGCGTGCAGCAGCGGCTCCGGCAACTCCAGCTCCGAGCCCCGCCTGATCAACCCCCGCGGCCCGCAGGTCGCCGCCGCGGACAAGCAGCGCAAGAGCACCGGCAAGGTGCACAAGGCAACTTTGACCGCCGCGCCCGCGATGCTTGACCTTGGCGGCGGTGTCATGGCCAAGAGCTGGGCTTTCGGCGGCCGAGCCCCGGGCAGGGAGCTGCGGCTGTCCGCCGGTGACACGCTCGCAGCCGAATTCTCCAACCAGTTGCCGAACAAGACCACCACGTCCGTCCACTGGCACGGCGTCGCTCTGCGCGCCGACATGGACGGCGTGCCTCCGGCCACCCAGGCCGCCGTACGAGCCGGCACCGACTTCACCTACCGGTTCGTCGCCGACACTCCCGGGACCTACTTCTTCCACCCCCATGTCGGTGTCCAGCTCGACCGCGGTCTGTACGCGCCGCTGATCGTGGAGGACCCCAGGGAGCCGCTCAACTACGACGACGAGTGGGTCGTCGTCCTCGACGACTGGGTCGACGGCGTCACGGGGACGCCCGACGAGGTCTTCGCCGAGCTCAAGCAGGGCATGGGCGACATGAGCGGAACGGGCATGGAGAGCTCCGGCTCGTACTCCCACGACATGGGCCACATGGATGGGATGAACATGAGCGGAGGCATGGATGGGATGAGTGCCTCGCCGTCCGCCTCCGGGGGCGGGATGCCGATGAAGTTCATGCTCATGCACTCCGACAGTGCGCTGCTGGGCGGGGACGCCGGGGACGTCAGGTACCCGTACCACCTGATCAACGGCCGTGTGCCGGCAGATCCGGACGTCTACACGGCCAAGCCCGGTACACGGGTCCGGCTGCGCATCATCAACGCCGGCGGCGACACGGCGTATCGGGTCGCGCTCGGCGGCCACAAGATGACCATCACGCACACGGACGGGTTCCCGGTCCGGCATCAGCAAGTCGACGCCGTGCTGGTCGGCATGGGGGAACGCTACGACGTCCTGGTCACCCTCACCGACGGTGTCTTCCCTCTGATCGCCCTGGCCGAGGGCAAGAACGCCACCGGTATGGCGCTGGTCCGCACTGGATCCGGCAGCGCACCGAAGTCCACCGTCCGGCCGGCGGAACTGAACGGCATGATCATGAGCGCCTCCCGGTTGAGGGCCGCCGACGACGCCCGGCTCTCCGCGAGGAAGGCCGACCGAGTGCACCGTATCGAGCTCACCGGCGGCATGGCCGCGTACGACTGGGCCGTCAACGGCGAGCGGTTCGACATGAACGACCCGACGGCGAACCCGGTTCTCGTCGAGGAAGGCCAGCGTGTCCGCCTGGACTTCGTCAACAACACCACCATGTGGCACCCGATGCACCTGCACGGCCACACCTACCAACTCGGCACCGAAGGCCCGCGCAAGGACACCACGATGGTGCTCCCGAAGAAGACGGTGTCCGTCTACTTGGACGCGGACAACCCCGGCCAGTGGATGCTGCACTGCCACAACGCGTATCACGGCGAGGCGGGGATGATGGCGCTGATGGCGTACCGGGCCTGATCCGAGCGGGCAGCCGAACCACCCTGCCCAGCGATCGCCATCTCCGTGGGCTGTGCCCGTCGTGGTCGGCAACCGATCCCGACGGGCACAGCCCCGTTGAGCCACTCCTCAAACCCGCAGGGCTAACGCCTGCGCCGCTGTTCATCCGGGCGACGTTCGGCGCCGCCCGCAATGGCCACCCGCACCGTGTGAAACCGGTACGGGGCCCCACGGCCGGCGGCACAGCCACGCCTGTCCGGCCGACGCGCTGCACCTCTTGAGGGAACGGGTCGGGCGGAGGTGCTCAGTCCTCGACGGCCCGTCGTATCCGGCGTGACGGCGCGAAGGCGTACAGGTCGAGGATCTCGGGTGTTTCCGCGAGGCCAGGTCCTCCGGCGCGTATCCAGGCCGCGATGTCGGCGGTCGCCTCCGGGTCGTTGACCAGCCCGAGCCAGACCGGGCGCCCACCGGCGGCTCGCCCAGCCGTCGAGGGCTGCACGACGATGACATTGGCCTGCTCGCAGGCGTCGAGGCAGTTCACCGCCCGGACTCGGGCGTCCGACGACAGTTCGGTCCTGAGCGCCGCGAGTTGTGCGGCGTGGTCCACGCCGGTGACCTTGTCCGTGCCGCAGCAGCATCCCCGGCACACGGTGACCGTGCACCGGGGCTCCGCCGGTGCGGAAACCTTGCGGCGGCTCACCGGACTGCCCTTTTCCACGCGGCCTCGTGCAGCAGCCGCAGTCCGTTGAGGCCGACGATGACGGTGGACCCTTCGTGGCCGGCTACACCGAGTGGCAGCGGCAGGGTGCCGATCAGATCCCACGCGACCAGACCGGCGATGAAGACGCCCGCGATGATCAGGTTCTGCAGGACCAGCCTGCGGGCCCGCCGGGACAGTGCGATCACAACGGGTACCGTACGCAGCTCATCGCGGACGATCACCGCGTCGGCGGTCTCCAGCGCGAGGTCGGATCCTGCCCGGCCCATGGCGACGCCGGTGTGGGCGGCGGCCAGGGCAGGGGCGTCGTTGACGCCGTCGCCGACCACCATCACCCTGTGGCCGGCCTGCTCCATTTCCCTGACCGCGTCGACCTTGTGCTGCGGCAGCAGCCCCGCCCGTACGTCGTTGATACCGACCTCGGCGGCCAGGCGGGCGGCGGCGCGCGGGTTGTCGCCGGTCAGCAGCACGGGCGTCGTGCCGGTCAGGCACGCCAGGCAGGCCACGGTCGCGGTGGCGTCGGTGCGCAACCGGTCGGAGACGGCGAGCAGTCCCACGGGGGTCCCCTCCACGGTGACCAGCACAGCGGTCCGGCCGCTGTGCTCCAGTGCGCGCACGACGTCGGCCGCCTGCGCGGAGTGCGGGTGGGACGATCCGTCCAGCAGTCGTGCCGGTGTGCCCACTGCGACCGCCCGACCGCCGACGGAGGCGCTCACCCCGACCCCTGGCGTGGAGTCGAAGTCGTCCGCCACAGGGAGGTCGAGCCCGCGCTCGCGGGCTGCGTCGACGACAGCACGGGCCAGTGGGTGCTCGCTCGGGTGCTCGATCGCTGCGGCGAGGGTGAGCAGTTCGCTCTCGTTCAGCCCGGACCCGGCGAGCGGTCGGACGTCGGTCACGCGTGGCGTGCCTTCGGTCAGTGTTCCGGTCTTGTCGAGCGCGACCGCGTCGACCTGTCCGAGCCGTTCCATGACCACCGCCGACTTCACCAGCACGCCGTGGCGCCCGGCGTTCGCGATCGCGGACAGCAGCGGCGGCATGGTGGCCAGGACCACCGCACACGGCGAGGCCACGATCATGAAGGTCATGGCGCGCAGCAAGGAGTGGGTGAGCCCTGTGCCGACGGCGAGCGGGACGAGGAAGACGGCAAGGGTCGCCACGACCATGCCGAGCGAGTAGCGCTGTTCGACCTTCTCGATGAACAGCTGGGTCGGCGCCTTGGTCTCGGACGCCTCCTCCACCATCCGGACGATTCGGGCGATCACGGTGTCGGAGGCGTCCCGCTCGACTCGTACGCGCAGGGCGCCGGTGCCGTTGAGGGTGCCGGCGAAGACCTCGTCGCCCGCTTCCTTGGTGACGGGCAGCGGCTCACCGGTGATGGTCGCCTGGTCGACGTCGCTTGCCCCGTCCAGGACACGGCCGTCGGCGCCGACCCGCTCACCGGGCCTCACGAGGATGATGTCCCCGACCTCGAGTGCTTCGACCGGGACGATCACTTCGCTCCCATCGGTGTCGAAGCGGGTGGCCTTGGCGGGTGCCAGGTCCAGCAGTCCTCGCACGGAATCGGCCGTTCGCGCGGTGGCGATCGCCTCCAGGGCGCCCGACGTGGCGAAGATGACGATCAGCAACGCGCCGTCCATCACCTGACCGATCGCCGCCGCTCCCAGCGCGGCCACGATCATCAACAGGTCGACGTCGAGGGTCTTCTCTCTGAGCGCCTGCAGGCCCGCCCATCCCGGTTCCCAGCCACCGGTCGCGTACGCCAGTGCGTACAGGGGTCCCCACGCCCACGCAGGGGCGCCGGCCGGCTGCAGCGGGAGCGCGAGCAGGAAAAGGACGGTGGCCGCGGCGGCCCAGCGTGCCTCGGGCAGGCCGAAGACCCGGGTGCGGCGCCAGGATGCACCGCCGTCACGCGGGGGCGCGGCCCGGTCCGTGGAGGGCGCGGTGAGGGTGGAGGGCATGGGAGACAAGGGTCCTTCACGACGGCATGACGAGATGGAGTCGACCGGGGCGAGCCGGTGCCACCTCTCCACCGTACAGGAACACATGAACACGCATTCATGTCTTCATGTCCGTAGGATGGTGGGTATGGGCCACGGAGCTGACGTCAACACCACCGCCACCGCACGCGAGCGCCTGGAATCCGTCGGCGCCGTCGATGTGGCCACCACCCTCCAGGCCCTTGCGACACCTTCGCGGCTGAGGATCCTGGCCCGCCTCCAGGAAGGGCCGTGCGCGGCCACGGAACTGGCCGACGCCGTCGGAATGGAACAGTCCGCCTGTTCCCACCAGCTGCGCCTGCTGCGCAATCTCGGCCTGGTCACCGGGGAACGTCAGGGCAGGTCGGTCGTCTACGCGCTCTACGACAACCACGTCGCCGAGCTCCTGGAGCAGGCCCTGTACCACGTCGAGCACCTACGGCTGGGGCTGCGTGACCTCCCCGAGCCCGCTGTCGACTGAGGGACCGGGACCGCGCCGTCGTGGCCCGGCCCCGGCGGATCACCTCATCCCGGCACGGGGACCGGCTTCGGCGCCAGGTGCCCGGCGTGGTGGAGTCGCCTGACGAGTCCTGCGCAGGTGAACCCGGTGGCGGCCAGCGCCGCCCAGGGCAGCCATGGGATCCCGGTGTCGAACAGGGCGCCGACGGCCAGATTGCCGAGCGAGATCGCGATGCCCGAGGCGGTGTTGTAGGCGCCGTAGTACGTCGCGACGAGCCGGTCACCGGAGAGCCGAACCACGGTGTCCATCTCGAAGGGGTAGAGCAGCGCCCCGCCCCAAGCCAGCAGGGCGGCGCACAGAACAAGTCCGAGGATGCCCGCCGTGAGGCCGAGAGGTCCCGCGTACGGGCCGGGAAGCAGGGGGGCGAACGCCGCCCCCATCACCATGAGGCCGTATGCGATGGCCTGGGGACCGGCCAAGGCCCGTTTCGCCCAGGCGGTCAGCTTCAGCTGCCCGGACAGCGCGGCGAGCGAGGAAGCCGCGAAGACGGCGCCTGTGACCAATCCGGTCTGCTCGCCGAAGAGTTCGCGGGCCTTGAGCGGCAACGCGAGGTAGACCTGGAAGGCAAGGACGTAGGAGCCGGTCATGGCGGCGGCGAAGAGGAGGAAGGGCCGGTTGGCGACGATGGTGCGCCAGTCGTGGGCGACCGCTCGCCATGCCGGTTCGGCGCCCCGGTCGGCCGGGGGGTACGGGGGCAGTGCGCGGGCCTGGAGCACGGCCAGAGCACCGAAGACGAGTGCCGCGACCGAGCACACCGCCCCGAAGTCCCAGGCCAGCAGGGCGAGTCCGGCAAGAGGGCCGACGAGGACGCCCGCCTGGTAGAACACGTTGAAGACCGCGAAGGCTTCCACACGTCGCTCCTCGCCCGCGTCGGCGGCGAGGTAGGCGCGGACGGCCGGATTGAACAGTGCCCCCGCCAGCCCGGTCAGGGCCGAGGCACCGATCAGGGCGGGTAGGGAATCGACCGACGCCAGCACTCCGAAGGCGACGGTGCGCATCACGCAGCCGGCCAGGATCATGGGCTTGTAGCCGTAGCGGTCGGCGAGAGTGCCGCCGATCAGGAACATGCCCTGCTGGGAGAGGTTCCGGACGCCCAGAACCAGACCCACCGCCCAGGCCGCGAGGCCGAGTCCATGGGCGAGGTGGTCCGCCAGGTAGGGCATGAGCATGTAGAAGCCGAGGTTGATGGCGAACTGGTTGGCCATCAGCAGCCGTGCCGGCCGGTCGAAGGAGGCCACCTGGGCCCGCAACTCCCTCATCGGACACCCGCCTTCACGACGTCACGGCCCAAGGGGTCCCGGACCTGGCTGCACCGGGTCCAGCTGGTGACCACGCACTCGTCGGACTCGGCGATCTCGTCGGGTTCCTCGGGTGGCTCCTGGCCCAGAAGCCGGTGCTCGCGACACCAGGCGTCGTTGTAGACGGTCTCCAGGTAGCGGTGCGGTCCGTCGGGAAAGATCGCGGCGATCCGCGTGCCGGCCCGGACCGAACGCGCGATCCAGCCGGCGACGAGTGCGACCGCGCCCACGCTCCAGCCGCCCGATGCGTAGTGGCGCCGTGCCAGTTGGCGGCAGGCCCATACCGCCTCGGCGGGGGCCACCCAGTGGACCTCGCCGAAGGCGGCGTAGTCC
This sequence comes from Streptomyces sp. HUAS TT11, assembly GCF_051553595.1. Taxonomy (NCBI): domain Bacteria; kingdom Bacillati; phylum Actinomycetota; class Actinomycetes; order Kitasatosporales; family Streptomycetaceae; genus Streptomyces; species Streptomyces sp. HUAS TT11. The sequence continues at coordinate 7,902,757 of NZ_CP196184.1, read as the reverse complement.
ACGTTCTCGGGATGGATGCTCGAACCGAGGCCGCGCATGAGTCGGGGTCCGGCGGGCTGTCCGAAGATCGTCGAGCCGACCGCGTCCACCCCGATCAGCCGCAGTTCGGGAAACGACTCGCGCAGTCCGGCGGCGATGCCGGCCGAATGGCCGCCGGTGCCCACCGCTGCGACCAGGACGTCGATGCGGCCGAGTTGGGCGATGAGTTCGGCGGCGAGCGGCCGGTACGCGGCCACGTTGTCGGGATTGTGGTACTGGTCAGGGCAGTAGGCGCCCGGAGTTCGGGTCAGCCGTGCTGCCACGCGCTCACGGCGGGCTTCCTGCCAGCCGCCCTCCGGATGCGGGACGGCGACCTGGTCGACGTGGACACCGAGGGCGGTGAGAAGGCGGACCATGGACGGTTCCATGCCGGGGTCGGTGACGACCGTGACCGGGTGGCCGTACGTCACTCCGGCCAGGGCGAGCCCCAGGCCGAGGGTGCCGCTGGAGGACTCGATGATCGGCGCACCGGGCGCGAGGTCACCGCGTCGTCGCGCTTCGGCGACCATGTGCAGGCCTGGGCGGTCTTTGATGCCGCCGGGGTTGGCTCCCTCCAGCTTGGCGTAGAAACCGCGGCCGGGCGGGGCGAAGGGTTCGTCGATCCACAGGATGGGCGTGTTGCCGACCAACTGAGCGGGGCGGCGGGCGATCACGGGGAGGGGCGCGTGAGCCCCGAGAGGTTCGAGCAGGGGAAGGTGCATGGGCGTGCGTCTCCTTCGCACCGCGCGTGTTGCCGGCGGGTGAGGTCGTTGCGAATCAGGGCGCGCAGGCATGCCTCGACCGCGGAGTTGGCACATGGTCGGGGCGTGCGGGCGGCGCCTACTGACGCCAGACGCAGTGGAGCGCGAGAGTCCGGGGACCTTCCGCAGCAACCGGGGCACGGGACGGACTGGTCCAGGCGGAGTGGCTGACCGTGGTCGGCGCCGCTTCGGAGGGAGCGATGCCCGAAGCGTGCTGACCGGACTCGCAGACGGTGGCGTCCGAGGCCCTGGGCCGGTCTACCGCGTGATCGATGTGAGCGCCGGCTTCATGGCGGTGCTCGGGTGCCGGGTGGAGTCCGTGATCGGTGTCCGGGGCGGGATGAAAGCAGGCGGTGACCCCGACGCTCAGGTGGGGTCCTGCGGCCCAAAAGGTGTGGACGCTGCCTGCGAGATGAGCGAGGACCAGCAGAACGAGCCCCAGGAGCAGGCCGACATGCCCCGACCGCCCCGGGGTCCCCGTTCCGCTCCGCAAGCAGCGCATACGCGGAGAGTAATTGATCGATGGCATATTGTGCGGCACGTGGGCGGCCGCGCCGGTCGATCCCGGCGGGGTTCGCGGAAGCCGTGGATGCCGCGCGCGGACCGTTCATGGCCTGGGGCCCGGTGGGCGCTGCGTCACGACCGGCCCCCAGGACATTCCGTTGGGGTGCTCCGGGCAGGGCCGGGGTCCTACCCGGACGGGCGTGAACGCGCGCCGTCCACCGCGCAGATCGGTCCCCACTGTCCTTGATGGAAGAGGCCCGCCCGGCCCGCCGGCGTCGCACGGGGGCGCCGGAACGGCCAGGCGGCATGACGCACCCGCAAGGCGGCCCCGCTGACTCCGGCACCACCCCGCATGCGGTGTCGTAGTCGGTCGGGGCCGATCGCGGGACCGACAACGTCGACATCCGACGGAGCGACCAACCCACTGACCCGCCTGTTCGGCGTTCCGTCAGGTCTGCCACTCCCTGGCGCTGGCCGCATAGACCACACGGCGTGCACGATTCAGATTGCCGAGCGGGCGGAAGTCCGCGGGGGCATGCCAGGGGTTGAACGCGAGTTTGTCGACGCGGTCGCGGATGGCCTGTCCCTGCGGATCGAGGAGGTCTTGGACCGGAATGGTCAGGGTAGCCACGCCGAGCCAGGGCGTGTCGCGTTCCTTCCATTCCACGGCCCCGTCCTCGATCGGAGTCAGCCGCTCACTGACGAACTTCTGTACGTGCAGGGCGAACCGGACGGGCGACGTGCTCAGCCGTGCGGCGAACTCTGCCTGGAGCCGGTTGGCCGCGCCCGCTGGCGGGGCAGCCGCAGGTGTGGAAGGCCCGAGCGGGCTGAGGCGGAACCGGACGGGTCCGGTATCGCCCCACAGGACGGCCCCGCGGCTCCAGTAGGACTCCTGCGCCAGGCTGACCGAGGCGCGGTTGGCCTTCTTGAGATTGCCGAGGACGCGTGCGGTCTCCGAAGGGCCGAACTTCGCCAGCATGCGCGGCAGGACCAGGGCTTTGCGACCGGAGCCGATCTTGGCGATCTCGACGAACTGGGCGGCGTCACGGGCGTGGGAGACCGGATAGCTGGTCATGAGGAGGTCGTGCTCACGGCCACCGGGGAGGGCGATCTTGAGTGCTGCGCCACGGAGATCGGGGCTGCCGTCGGACCGGACGATGCCGCCGGCGTTCGACAGCCGCACGATGGTCCCCAGCCGCGCCCCGGCGGTGAAGTCTCCGGCGCGCAGGTCGGCGGGCAGATCGTCCCGGAAGGCGAGTTCGGCGTTGTCCACTCCGACGACAATCTTGGCGTGGAACGTGCGACGGGAGACCTGCGAGCCGGATTTCTGCTTGTTGGTCCGCTGGACGCCGACGATGGCGTCCGCCAGCTCGCGGAAGTGAGCCTCTTCGGCCTCCGGTGAGCCGCCGTGGTGGATCTCGCGCCAGTTGGGCGCGGCACCCTCGGTTTCCGGCGGGGAGTTGTGGCTGTCTGACATCGTGCGTCTTCCTTGTTCGGCAGGGCGGCCGTTCAGATGAGCCGGGCGTTGTGCGTAGCGGTGTCGATGACGTCGTCGAGACGGCCGGCAAGGACTTGTCGCGCCGCGCTGAGCGTGAATCCGACTGCGGTTCTGGCCGGTACATGGGCCGGGACGGCGAGTGCGTAGGGGTCGACGAGGACGTCGACGACGACCGGGCCACCCGTGTGTGCCAGCGCGGCCGCGAGGCCGTCCGCGACGTCGTCGGGGTCTTCGATGCGAATGCCTTTGGCACCCATGGCCTCGGCGACGACGGCGAAGTCCGGGTTGGTGAAGTCGGTTCCGAACGGGACGAAGCCGGCTTCCTGTTGCTCGATCCTGACGAAGTCCAGGCTGCTGTTGTTGAGCACGATGTGGACGACCGGCAGTCGGCGCTGTACCTCCGTGAGCAGATCGCCGAGTGCGAGCATGGTGAATCCTCCGTCGCCGCACAGCGCGATCGTCTGTCTGCCGGGGAAGGCGAGCTGGGCGCCGAACGCGCCGGGTGAGGCGGTGGCCATCGACGCCCAGGAGAACGATCCGAACAGCCGTCGCTTCGGGCCGTATTTGATGTGCCGGGCGGCCCAGATGACGGGGGTGCCGGTGTCGGCGAAGAACAGTGCGTCGTCGTCGGCGAGGTCGCTGAGGACACCGGCGAGGTACTCGGGCCTGATCGGTTTGATACGAGGGCCCTTGCTCGTGTAGTGCCGTGCCCTGCGATGGAACCCCTCGGTCTCCTCCACGCAGCGAGTAAGGAACCCGCCGTCGGGTTTCGGCTCGACCAGCGGCAGCAACGCGGCCACGGTGGCCTGTACGTCGCCGGTGACGCCCAAGGCCACCGGTGCTCGTCGGCCGAGACGTTCCGGGTTCCGGTCGACCTGGATGATCCTGGTCCTGCCGTGCGGCAGGAAGCCGGCGAACGGGAAGTCGGTGCCGAGCATCAGCAGCACGTCCGCGTGCTGGAGCGCGTGATGGCAGCCGCCGTAGCCGAGGAGACCGGTCATCCCGACCGCGTTCGCGTTGTCGTGTTCGAGGAACTGCTTGCCCTTGAGTGAGTAGCCGACGGGCGCACTCAGTTTTCCGGCCAGCGCCGTCACCTCGGCGTGCGCCCCGGCACAGCCCTGGCCACCGAAGACCGCCACCGTGCCCGATTCGTTGATCATCTCGGCCATCGCGGCGAGATCCTCCGCCCCGGCCGGCGCACGCACCGGCCGGGGCAGCCGTATCTCGTAGCGATCCTTCGGCGCGTCCGCGGCCGCTGTGTCACCGGGCAGTGCGACGACCGCGGGACCGCCCCGCGTCACCGCGGCCGTCACCGCCGAGGTCACAACGGTACGGAGCTGGCCGGGATTGACCAGCCGGCCCACGTACACCGCTGCGTGCGCGAAGAACCGGTACGGGTTCAGTTCTTCGACGGTCTCGCTGTCCATCAGGCCGGTTTCGGTGTCGCCGGCCAATACGATGAGGGGCACCTCCTCCTTGAGGGCGTCCAGCATCCCGTTGATCAGGTGAGCCACGCCGGGGCCGGCCGTTCCGCACACGGCGACCGGATGCCCCGTCAGTTTCGCCTCGGCGACCGCGGCGAAGACGCCGAATTCCTCGTTTCGCACGTGTACGAAGTCGACCTGGCCGTTGCGGCGCATGGCGTCGACCACCGGATTGAGCGCATCGCCCACGATTCCGTAGCAGCGCCGTACGCCTGCGCTGACCAGCATCTCCCACAGGCCGTCGGCCACCGTCTTCGACATGGTGGGTGTCTCCCTTCTCACCTGGTCCCGTCGGATCCGGTCAGCGTTCGCCGGCCGTGGCGTCGAGGACTCCGGCGCGCGGACTCAGCGCCCAGTCGAGGGCGAAGTCGGCGACGGCTTCCCACCCGGGCTCGCCGCAGGTGAAGTGATCGCGGCCCTCGAAGACGGTGTGGGCTGTGACCGCCGTCGAGTGCTTCGCGTTCCTCTCGTAGTTCTGCCGCTGGACGGCAGGGGGCAGGATGTGGTCGCTGCCGCCGGAGACAAACAACAGCGGCGCCCGGTCGTTGTCGGAGAAGTCGAAGGTCGTAGCCGCGTGCCGGGTGACAGCCGCGAAGCCGCCCTGGAACAGGATGCGGGCCGGCGTCGGCACCGCGTAGCGGTCGTATGCCTGCTGAGACGCGTTCTCATCCAGGGTGTTGGTGAAGGCATAGTGGAACTGCTCGGCCGTCAAGGGGACGGCCCTGTGTATGTTCGCCGGGTCCTTCAGGACCGGCAGGACCGAGCGGAGCTCGGACAACGGCATCGCGTTCACACCCTTGACGGCGGCTCCGTCGATCGACACCGCGGCGGCCCCGAGCCCGGCGCCCACCAGCAGCTGGGCGAACGTCCCACCGAACGAGTGCCCCATGATGATCGGCGGAGTTTCGAGTTTCTCGATCACTTCGGTGAGATGGTCCAGCACCTCGCGCACTCCGACACCGGCGATCGCCGAGGCGTCCTCGCGGAGCGCCGCCACCCCGGCCTCCCCCGCCTCGATCCCGGGGTATCCGGGGGTCAGCACGGTGAAGCCCCGCTCCTCGTACCGTGCCGCCCAGTGCTCCCAGGCGAGCGGCGTCATCCACAAACCATGGATCAGAACGATCGTGTCCGGTGCGGAAGTCATGTCAGCATCCTCTGTCGCTACGGCAGCGGCCCGGGCAGACACCCGGGCGACTCTGTCCTGCCGCAGTCAGCATGCCGCCGCTCGCACTGTGCACGGCCCCAACGATTTCGCCCCCTGTTGTGCACAGCAACGACGTCCGACCGCAGCTGAGTTCAAGATGCCGACTGCGCAGGTGCCGCGGCGCACGCGTTCGTTCGATGGCCCCCGACCGGACCGCTTCCCGAGGACAGGCCGCGACGGCGCATCCGCCCACCGCCGGCTCTCACTCGTGCCGGGCCGGGACCTCACTGCCCACTGTGTCCCTCCAGACCACGGCCAGCCGGGCCAGCTCACGATGCGCGTGCAGGTCGAGGTCGAGGCCGGACAGCTTCTCGATCCGGTTGATGCGGTAGAGCAAGGTGTTGCGGTGGGCCGGGAGCGCTACCGCTGCCGCCGTCCGGTTGAAACCGTGCGCGGCCAGGGACCGCAGCGTCTGTGACAACGTCCCGGAGGGGTCCTCGGCATCCAGCAGGCCAAGGACCCGCCGCACGATGTCTTCGGCCAGCCGGGGGGAGTTCGCGAGCATGAGCTCCGTCAGGAAGTCGTCCACGCGGATCCGTCCCCGGCGTCCGTCCCGGCTCGCCAGAGTGACCAGATCGTGCAGGTCGCCGACCGCGTCCGCGAGCCCGGCATCGCTGATGGCCGACTCGGCGGCGAGAATCAGTGCGCTGTCGGCGAGAAAACCGGCCCAGTCGAAGCCCGGCCCGGTCAGACCGGCAACGCGGTGACCCTCGGCGCAGGCAAGTGCACCCGCGGACCGGATGCGCGCCGCCAGGCCTGCGTGTGCAGCAGCCGAGCCGCCGTCGATCGCCGCGACGAAGGGACAGTGGGGTCCGGCGAGTCGGAAGCCCAGACGCTCCGCCCGGTCGAGGTCCTCGATGCTCGTCGCCGACCGTGCGCAGATCCGGGCGAACAGCGTCGCCGCCCGGGAGTTGCCGTCGGCGGACGGAAGGTCCCGTTGGTCGGCGAACGCCCGCGTGACCGTTGTCAGGGCGACGTCGAGGAACGCCCACGGCACATCCAGGTGAGGCAGCAACCGCACACCACCGCCCTCGGGCGAGCCGGCTTCCAGCACGGTGCTCCGTACCGCCCGCGCCGCCGCACAGCAGGCACGTATCACGTCCTCGGCGGCCAGACCGTGCCGCGCCGCCTCGCGCGCCGCCTCATACAGGTCGGACAGCACTCCCCCGTCGGGCTCCTGCCCGCTCAGCAGCCAGTTCCTGACCAGTTCCAGGCTGCGCCGGATGATGTCCTCCATGACGCCCGCCTGGCAGCCATGGGCGGCTATCCGACCCACCGGAGCGCCCCTGAGATCCCGGGCCACCTGCCGTGCCAGCAACTCGCTGTCGAGGTCGTGGAGAACGCTGCGCAGCCGACCGACCGCCGCGGGCCCACCGACGGCCCGGGGCATGGCGTGCATCTCTATTACCTTCCAGAGGCTCGGTGCGATCCGGCTCTCGCCGGGGCATGGGGCAGTGGAAACCGACGCCCGGGCGGCCAGTGGCGGCCGGCGCACGAAGATGCCCGGAGCCGCCGATGCGTCGGTCCGTCCGACCGGAACCAGCGCAGGGGGGCGACCGGTACGTGTTCACCGTGGGTTGTCCGGCGCGTTGCCGGAGACAGGTCCTTCGGCGCAGCGCCGTTACAGCACGTCCGGCGGTGGCAGCAGAAAGTTCCATGCGCTCAGCACACCACTCACGAACGCCACGAGCGAGGCGGGCGGCAGCAGGTAGAGCCCTGCGGTGCTGCCCGACGCCAGGACGGCTCCGCCCGTCACGAACAGCAACATGACGGCGATGCCGGTGTCACGGCGATCGAACAGGCCGGCCGGCCGTTCGGGAGCGGTGGCCGGACCGCGCCGGCGCCGCCCGATGACCATCAGGCTCAGACCCCCGGCCAGCCCGGCGGCGATGAACTCGGTGCCCAGGGCCCAGCCGGGCTGGCGAGGAACCAGCAGAACCGTCGCCATGACCAGCGGTGCGATGAACAGCACAAGGGTCTGCGCTGCGATCGCCCGCAGAACCGGATGTCCGGCGATCCGCTGGGCGTTCAGGGACACCGCGACGAACAGCAGGCCGGTGAGGGCACCGCTGGCACCCCCGGCCATCACGCCGAAGCTCTCCCAGTCAACAAGACCGGCCATACCTTCGCACTCTCCCCATCGCCAACTGGAACACGTCTGTCGGGGCAGCTTCCGCAACGCTCTCTCGCAATGCCCCGCGGTCACTTCCCACGGGGTCCGCGCCGCGACCGCAGTCGGCCTCCGGTGCGTGACGAAATCGGGCACAGGCTCCTCACCGAATGCGCGTTCTGCCCCCGCCATTCAACGCCCGTCCATCCTGTGCACGGGCACGAAGAAGAGGCCGGATTTTGGGAATTCGCCCACCGGGGGCGCCGATAGTTTCGCGGCATGAACAAGAGCCCTGCCGCCCGCATGGGTGGCTCCTGGACCTGGCATCTGCTCTACGGGCTGGTCTCGATCGTCACCGGTGTCATCGCCGTGGCATGGCCCGGTCCGACCCTCGTTGTGCTCGCGGTGCTCCTCGGCGCCCAACTGATCGCCACTGGGGTGTTTCGGCTGGTGGGATCGGCAAGCCTGGAGGAGACGAGTACCGCCCGCACCCTCACGGCGATCCTCGGCGTGGTGAGCCTGCTACTCGGGCTGTACACGATCCGGCACGTTCTGATCACGCTGCTCGCGCTGGGGGTTCTGCTCGGCGTCTACTGGATCGTGGACGGTTTCACGGCCGTGTTCGCGGCGGTCGACCATCCCGGCCTGCCCGGGCGAGGGTGGAATGTCTTCATCGGGCTGCTCGGTGTCCTCGCCGGCCTGACATTGCTGGCCTGGCCGGGGCTGTCGCTGCTGATGCTGGCCCTCCTGGCCGGGCTGTGGCTGATCATGCTCGGCGCCATGCAGCTGGGTCTTGCGCGCCGGATCCGGGATATCGCCCGACCGACCTGACCCCGTCCTCCGTGTCGCACGGTCTCGGGCGTGCTCAGGGTGGTGGAGTGATCGCGTTTCGGCGGCTTCCGTACCTCGGACCGCTGCACCGATCGGTGCCCGACTCACGGTGATCAGTCGTTCTCCCCCAACGGGCGACGTGCGCAGAGAGGCCTATCCGTGGGCCTCCGGCCGTCCCGAGGCCGACCGTACGTCCGCGGTGATGGTCTCCCAGGTGACCGCGAGCAGCACGAGGGTGCGGTCCCGCTGATCCTTGAGCGACAGACCGGTCAGCTTCTCGATCCGCGCTGTCCGGTACAGCAACGTGTTGCGGTGCACCGGGAGTTGGGCCGCGGTCGCCGTGTTGTCGAAGCCGTGGGCGGCGAGACACCGCAGGGTGTCCGCCAGGTCTACGGCTTCGGCCCGCTCCAGCGGGCCGAAGACCCGCCGGACTATCCGGTCGGAGGCTTCCGGTGAATCGGCCAGCAGCAGTTCGGGCAGGTAGTCATCGGCGCGCACCCGGCCCCGGCGTCCGGACCGGGCCGCGATCTCGATCAGCGCACGCAGGCCGTCGACGGCCGACCCGAGCTGATCGCGTGCGAGGGGCGGATCCTGCGCCAGGATCAGCCGCGGGTCGTCGGCAAACGCCGCCCAGACGAACCGGTCCGGTGTCAGACCGGTCACCCGGAACCCCTCGGTGAACGCGAGCGCCCCCGACGCGCGCAGCCGCGAGGCGAGATCGGCATGCCCGGCGACCGTGGCCCCGGCCAGCCGGGCGGTGAAGGGGCGATACGGCTCCACCAGGTCGAACCCGAGCCGGGCGGCCCGGTCACGGTCCTCGATCGTGACCGGCAGCCGCGCGCACAACCGGTCGAACAGCGCACGGGCACGCCGGTCACCGGCCGTTGAGGGCGCATCCTGCTGGTCGGCATAGGCCTGCACGAACACGTCCACGACCAGGTCGAGGTAGTCCTCCAGGCAGCCCCAGACCGTGTTCCACTCCGCGACGAGCACCGCCCGATCCTCGTCGCCCGCCAGCTCGAGGAGCGCTTCCCAGAACATCCGCGCACCACGGCGGTAGACCAGGATGCTGTCCTCGATCGGCTGACGGGCGACGGCACGGGCCCGCAGGAACTCGTGCAGTTCGGACCGGAGATAGTCGTCCGGTGGAACCCCGTTGACCATCCAGCGCATGACGAGGTCGACGTTCCAGCGCACCACGGCCGTCCGGTCCACGGGCCACTCGAAGCTGGTGTAAGCCGCCAGCCGGTCGAAGCCGTCCGCCATCCGGCGCACCACGACTCCGATGTCGAAGCGCTCCAGGACAGACCGCAGGCCATCCCCTGCCGTCCCCGCGCCGGACGGGGGAAGCGCATTCACAACACAATCCTGCCACATCCAGGCACCCCATCCGGCTACGCTCCGTCAGCCTCCCGACGCCACTGCCGTACGACGACTTCATGGTGCGCAACTCCGGCGACCAGGCCATGAGAGCCCGCACCGGCAGCGTCTTGACCGGGGTACTCGGCCAGGGCGCTCCGAGGCGGCAGACGACGTGCGCACCACGGCCGGGACCCTTCGGGCGGCCCGGCATCCTCGCCAAATGCCCTTTCGGCATCACCGAGCAGACCGCCCTGCGCTCCGTCGTGACCGCCCACCCGGAGCGCACCCGAAGCTGCGCCGACAGCGGTCAGTCCCGGCACCGGCTCCTGCCCCTGCCCCTGCCCCTGCCCCTGGGAGCATCGGAACAGCAGATGTCGGCAAGAACGACGTCAGAACTTCTAAGTGGAGCACGCCGGAAAAAGTTCCTTGCCGGAACGGCATGAATCTTTGCCGATCTGTCTGAGGTTTTCCCAGGCTGTGGGCATGAGCGAAACAAGTCCGGTGCAGGCGGACGTGCAGCCGTGGGATGTCGTGATCATCGGTGGTGGCGCTGCGGGACGGTCCGCGGCGCTGAGCCTCGGCCGAGTACGCCGCTCGGTGGTGGTGATCGACGCGGGTGAGCCGCGCAACGCCCCCGCTGTCGGTGTCGGCGCGCACGGCATCCTGGGCCGTGAGGGCATCTCGCCCCTGGAGCTGGTGCGCCTGGGGCGGGAGGAGGTGGCGGGATACGGCGTCCGCGTGGTCGACGCGCGGGTAGCCGAGGTCCACCGGGAAGGCGGCGCCTTCAGTGTGGTGACGGACGACCGGCAACGGGCGCGGGCACGCCGTGTGCTGGTGGCCACCGGCCTGGTCGATGAACTACCGGACATACCCGGCCTGGCCCAGCGGTGGGGACGCGATGTGCTGCACTGCGTCTACTGCCACGGCTGGGAGGTCCGCGACACGGCCATCGGCGTACTGGGCAGCTTTCACCAGGCGCTGCTGTTCCGCCAGATGTCCAAGGACGTCACCCTCTTTCGTCACACCGGCACCGAGCTGAGCGCTGAGCAAGGGCGGCAGTTGGCCGGACTCGGCGTAGTGGTGGTGGACGGCGAGGTGACGGCTCTGCGTATCGACGGCGACGACCGGTTGGAGGGTGTCCGGCTCGCCTCCGCGAGACTTGTCCCGGTGCGCAACCTGGTCGTCGCGCCCCGCTTCATGGCGCGTGCCGGGTTCCTCGACGGAATGGGACTGAGCATCGTCGGGCATCCCTCGGGTGCCGGCGAGCAGGTACAGGTCGATCCCTCGGGGTTCACCGGCGTCGAGGGGGTGTGGGCCGCGGGCAATGTCGCGGATGTGTTCGCCGGTGTGCCGAACGCCGCGGCGGCGGGTGTCACGGCGGCGGCCGCGATACACATGGACCTGCTGACGGCCGACGCGAAGGCGGCCGGCGCGACGAGGACGATCGACACCGTGTCCTTCAGCGGGGCGATGGAGGCAGAGGTCTCCCGCCGGGTTCTCGGCACACGTGTGCACGGTCTCGACATCGGCTCGGGCGCCTGATCCCGCCCCGGCGCCGGATCGTGTCACCGCCGGGGCGGGGTCAGGTGGTGCGGGCCCTGAGGTGAGCCCGCTCCCCCTGTTGCCCGAACAGCACGAGCAGTTCCACGACTTGGTCGTCGTCCGGGCCGAGCCAGTGCGGCACGTGGGTGTCGAACTCGGCCGCTTCCCCTGCCTTGAGAACCAGCGTCTGCTCGCCCAGCATCAGGCGCAGCCGTCCGGCCAGCACATACAGCCACTCGAAACCCCCATGGGTGCGCAACTCCGGCTCACGTTCCGGCCTCGGCGAGATCAGCAGTTTGTGTGCCTGAACGCCCCCGGGACGGCTCAACGGCACATAGGTCATGCCGTCGCGGCTCACCGGGCGCAGATGGATGCGCGGATCGCCGGTGGGGGGTGCGCCGACGAGCTGGTCCAGGGGAACGTCGTAGAGCTCGGCGAGCGGGAGCAGGAGTTCCAGGGTCGGTTTGCGCGCCCCGCTCTCCAGTCGCGAGAGCGTGCTCTCGTTGACCCCCGTCTGTGCCGCCACGTCGGCCAGCGTCAGTGACTTGCTGCGCCGCAGTTTCCGCAGCCGGGGACCGACGGCCGCCAGCACATCGTGTCGCCTCTGTTCATCCATGAACCCAGGTTGCCGAAACGGCATCCAGCTTTGCAACTTTGGCAGGTACGCGTGCATCGTCGTGAGCGCGGTCCCGCCCGGAGGCCCGAACCGCCTCCCCTTTGGACCAGCTCACCCCTTGATTGGACAGTGATGACCGCAACGACCGAGACGACGAGCCCGGGCATTGCGCTCGACCCGCGGCGCTGGCCTGCGCTGACCGTGATCTCGGTCGCGACGCTGATGGTGGTACTCGATGCCTCCATCATCAACATCGCCCTGCCCCGGGCTCAGGCCGATCTGCAGATCAGTGACGCCAACCGGCAGTGGGCGGTGACCGCCTACGCACTGGCGTTCGACGGTCTGCTGCTGCTGGGCGGTCGCATCGTCGACTTCGTGGGCCGCAAGCGCGTTTTCATGATCGGACTGGTCGGCTTCGCCCTCGCCTCCATGGTCGCCGGTGTCGAACCCAACGGTGCGGCGCTGTTCGCCGGTCGCGCGCTGCAAGGCGTCTTCGCCGCACTCCTCGCGCCGGCCGCCCTGTCACTGATCGCGGTCACCTTCACCGACGGCCGCGAGCGCGCCAAGGCGTTCGGCGTCTACGGCGCCCTGCAAGGCGCCGGAGGCGCCGTCGGACTCATCGCCGGCGGTGTGCTCACCGCGAACTGGCGCTGGTGCCTGTTCGTCAACACCCCCATCGCGCTCGCCGCCGCCCTGGCCGCGATCCCCACCGTCCGGGAAAGCCGCGCCGAAGGGCCGCGCCGCTACGACGTCCCGGGAGCCGTGCTGGTCACCACCGGCCTGATCGCTCTGGTCCGGGGCCTCACGCACGCCGCCGAAGGGGGCTGGTCCAGCGCACTGACCTGGATCCTGCTGGCCGCCGGAGCGATCCTGCTCGTCGCGTTCGTCGCCGTAGAACGCCGTAGCAGCCACCCGCTGCTCCCCCTGCGCGTCGTCCTGGACCACAACCGCGGGGGCAGGTTCCTGGCCTCCCTGCTCACCAGCGCCGGCCTGTTCGGTCTGATGCTGTTCCTGACCTACCACCTGCAGGTCAACCTCGGCTACCAGCCCCTGCACCCCGGACTGGCCTTCCTCCCCTTCAGCGTCGGCATCATCGCCGCCGCCACCCTCGGCGCACCGCTCGTTGCCAGGACGGGCCCCAAGCGGCTGATGGCGGCCGGGCTCACCGTCACCCTGGTCGGCTCCCTGTGGCTGGTCATGGTCAAGGCCACCAGCGGCTATCTGCCCGTCATCCTGCCCGCCATGATCCTCACCGGTCTGGGCCTGGGCGTCTTCTTCGTCGCCCTGCCCAACACCGCACTCGCGGGCATCGACCCCTCCGACACCGGCGTGGCCAGCGCCATGATCAGCACCACCCAGCAGATCGGCGGTGCCATCGGCCCCGCCCTGCTCAACACCCTCTACATCTCCGCCCTCACGGGCTTCCTCACCGACCACGACGGCGAGATCACCCGGACAGTACGCCTGGCCGGCTACCTCCACGGCTACCGCCTGGCGTTCGTGGCCAGCGCCGTCACGTTCGGTCTCGCGCTCGCCGCCATCGTTCTACTGATCAAAAAGCACACCCGCACCGACGTTCAGCCGACACCCCCACCCACGCCATCTGATCCGGCCACCGTTGACGAAAGAGAGCCCGCAATGAGCATCGGCAGCGACTCCGCAGCCTTCTGGGAAAAGCACTGCTCCGGCCTGGACGATCAGTGGGGCACCAAACCCAACGCCGTCCTCGCAGACCTCGTCACCACCCTCGCCCCCACCCCCGGCACAGCACTCGACCTGGGCTGCGGCCACGGTGGCGACGCCATCTGGCTCGCCACCCGAGGCTGGAACGTCACCGCCGTCGACATATCCCCCACCGCCCTGCAGCGCGTGGCCACCGGAGCCCGCGCCCACGGTGTGACCGAACGCGTGCACCCCGCCCGCCACGATCTCGCCCACGACCTTCCCGAAGGCCGCTTCGACCTGGTCAACGCCAGCTACTTCCACACCCCTCTCGACATCCCCCGCGAAAAGGTGCTGCGCCGCGCGGCGGCCGCCGTCGCCCCTGGCGGACTGCTGATCATCGTGGAACACGCCTCCATCGCGCCGTGGTCCTGGCAAGCCGGAGAGGACGTCCGCTTCCCCCACCCCGACGAAGTCCTCGCCTCACTCGAATTGGACGATTCGTGGACGCCCGAGCGTTGCCACGCCCCCCGACGCACCGCCACCGGACCCGAAGGCCAGCGGGCCACCGTCACCGACAACGTCCTGACCGTGCGCCGCACATCCTGACGAACGGCTCTGGAGACCCTGCTCCGTCGTCGGACTCAACTGCCTGCGCCAGTCGCAGAAAGGGCGCCGCGAACACGCTGGCGGCACTGAAGTCGATCGGCGCCGCCCGTCACACAACGCCCTGGCCACCGAACGCAAAGAACACGCCCGTATCCGAAGCGAGAAGGGAATCCGCTGCGGCGCACTCCCCCTCGTAGCCGCCCGCAGCCTGACCCAGGGGGCCGCGACCCCGAGAGCAACGACGGGCTTCGCGTCGAACCATGCGCGGGCTGTCGCCACCATGCGGCTGTCTGGTCGGGCGTGCTGCGGAATACCGGCCGGATGCCCGCCGACGGAGTGGCCACGGATCGCGCGAGCGGAGTAAGCCCGCTCCGCGCGGACGACCGCAGGGCGGGTGTCCGCGCGGACGACCGCAGGGCGGGTTCTCGGTCTCCCGCGCCCGATTCCCGCGGAACCCGGCTCGGCACCACGACCGCCTGGAAGGCCGGCGCGTCACCGGCTGCCCTGCGGTGGCGTGGATGGCGAGCGGCCGCGCCTGACTGTCGTTCGCCAGATGGACCTTCGTGCTCAGACCACCCCGGGAGCGTCCGAGCGTGCGGTTCCGCACAACGTCACGACAAAGCGCACGCGTAGTGGCGAACCTCGTGTGTAACCTCTGCGACTGATCGACTTCATGATCGGTTCACAAGGGGAGGGCCATGAAAAGCACAACACGCTCCAGGCGAAGAACCGGCTGGATGGCGGCGGGAGGGGCGGTCGCCCTGGTGCTGCTGGCGACGACGGGAGCCCACGCCGAAGGACGGGGGGACGTCCGAGTGGTGTCCGCCGTCGTCAACGGCGGGGCCAACGTCACGGTTGGCACGGCGAAGAAGGTGACCTTCCCGATCGCCATCACCGTCAAGGACAACTCAGGGGTGAAGGGGCTCACTTATGTCAGCACCTTCAACCGCTCCAACCTGTACGGCTTCTTCGACTGGACGGGCACGACGTGCCGGAAGAAGACCTCGACCACGTCGGTGTGCACGGCCACCATGACGGTGGACCCGGCTTGGATCCCGGACAGTGACGACATCGACTCCAACAAGGTCGCCGGTCTCTGGACCGTGAACGCCACGGTCAAGGCCAACGACGGCGACTACCGGATTGCCGATTCCATCGCCCAGTACAAGGTGAAGCGCGCCTCGCGGCTGACGACGGACGCGGCCCCCGAACCGGTCGCCAAGGGCGCGAAGCTCACGATCACCGGCAAGCTGTCGCGAGCGAACTGGGAGACCCTCAAGTACCAGGGGTTCGCCGGGCAGGTCGTCAAGCTCCAGTACCGCAAGGCCGGTGCCGCGCACTACAGCACGGTCAAGACTGTGACGACGAGCAGCTCCGGGCAGCTCAGCACCAAGATGACCGTCACAGCGGCGGGGAGTTGGCGCTGGTACTTCCCTGGCACGACGACGACGGCCCGGATCGTGTCGGCCGGTGACGCAGTAGCACTCAAGTAGTCGCCGGATGCGAAAGTCCTGGTACTCCGGCAGCCGAACTGCTGGAGTACCAAGACGCACCGACTCGACCAGGAAAGCTCGGCTTACCCAGCGCGTGCTGGAGCAGAGCGTACGACTTCGTGTAGACGCGCCACAGCGCATCGCCACTGCGGGAACTCTCACTTGTACAAGCTGATGTCGCCCTCGGGTGACCCGGTGGCGAACAATGTGCTGCCGTCGGCACGCGCGAGTACTTCGATGTCGATTCCAACCCACGGAACCCCGATCAACTCGCCGGTTGCTGTGTCCCACTCACGGACGATGTTGTCGGTCCCCGAGGTGAACAGCCGCGCGGCACCCTCCACCACAGCTGGGGCCACTGTCGGGTATTCCGAGCCCAGAGATATCGGCTCCCCGACCCATTCGCCCGTTGACGCATCCCAGCGCCACAAGGTGCTGTCGGAGTCCGTGGCGATGAGGAGGGTGGAGCCGGTCGAAAGGATCAGCGAGGTGATCTGCATGATCCGGGCGCGGGATCCGGTGATGGGATCCCCGATCCGATCGCCGGTCTTGGGGTCCCATCGCAGGATAGCGCCGTTCTCGTCGCCTGCAGCGATCACCGCGGTGCCGTTCCGCCCTGGGACGGTCGTCACGGCCATGACCCAACCTCGATGCCCCGGAGAGCGTCATGTCCGCTGCGAGCTCGTTGAAGCCGCTGACCAGCCTCGTGTCCGCTGAGCATGGGGCAGATGAGCAGGTGAACTGGCGTGCGGCCGAAGAGGCTCTCGGTGCCGGTCTCCCGAGTGACTACAAGGCGTTCATGTCCGTCTACGGTGCGGGCGACATCGGGGAACTCGGCATCTTGGGGCCGCTGCCCGTCGACTTCCTGCAGTGGGATCCGGGCAACATTCCCGACAGCACGCCTGCGTTCCGGGCCCTGTGGGACCGGGACGGTGGTGTCCCCGGCATCGTCGCGGACGGCGGCTCCGTCCTGCCTTGGGGCTCCGGCTGCAACGCCAACGAGTTGGGCTGGCTGACGCTCGACTCGGACCCCGACAGCTGGCCCGTGGTGGCCTGGCGCCGGCAGATCAGCTACGGCGACACGCGATGAAGGCTTTTCGACTGCGGCATGGTCGACTTCCTGGTCAAGATGATGCGCGCCGAGTTCGACGAGTGCCCTCTAGATGAATGAGTCCAAGGGGTCACATGCGCGCATGATGCGAGGGTGTCCATGACAAAAGCACCATCGGGCACCACACAGCCCGGTCCCTGATCGCCTTCGACCACTGACCCACTTCTCCAACCAGGAGGAGGGAACGTTTTGGCTCGGTCCTGCCTCCTGTCATGCCGAAGCGGGCCCTCAGGAGACCCGCCGAAGGCGAGAGGTGTTTCCCATGACATCGAGCACAACCTCGGTCACGGCCGCCGTCGACAGACCGCTCCCGAACGCCGAAGGGGCGAAGCATAGCTGGCTGGAGGTGCGCGGCATCCGGTTGCATGTCGCCGAGTACGGGACCGGGGCGCCGGTCCTGCTGCTGCACGGCTTCCCGCAGCACTGGTTCGCCTGGCACCGGGTCGCCGTCCTGTCGGCCGCCGGACGGCGGCTGATCTGCCCGGATCTGCGTGGCTTCGGTTGGTCGGAGCAGACCCGGCGGGGCTACGACATCGACGGCTTGTCCGACGACATGCTTGCGCTGCTGGACGCGCTCGGGCTTGATCGCGTGGATCTGGTCGGGCACGACTGGGGTGCCCACGTCGGCTTCCGGCTGTGCCTGCGGGCACCAGAGCGGTTCAGTGGTTACCTGGCGCTCAACATGGCGCACCCGTGGGCCCGGCAGCGGGCCATCCTGCCGAACCTTTGGCGGCAGTGGTACACCGCCTTCATCGAGTACCCGGTGATCGGCCGGGCCGTGCTGCGCCGCTGGCCGGCGTTCGCCCGCTTCCTGCTGCGTCACCAGGTCGCCGACCAGTCAGTCTGGCAAACCGACGAGCTCGCGGAGTTCAGCGCCGCAGCCCAGGCCACCGCGCACGCTGGGCAGGCCATGTTCTGGCAGTACGTGGTCCGGGAGATCCCGGCGCTGCTGCGCGGCACGTGGAGCGGGCAGCGGTTGACCGTCCCGACCGTGCTGCTGGGCGGCGAGCGGGACAACGTTTTCCCACCGTCCATGCTGGCCGGGGGCGAGAGTCACGCGGACGATCTCACCGTGCGGATCGTGCCGGGCATCGGCCACTTTCTGCCTCGGGAGAGTCCCGACGTGGTCGCCGGGGCGATGAAGGAGCTGTTCGTGACGGGGCGTTGAAAGACTATGGGCGCAGGGCCGCCCGCAACGCGACCTTCCGGATGAAGGCCCGGCTGCGGCGGGCCCCGAGAGCGTACGCCCACTGAACCGGCCGCAGGGCGGCTGGACGTGCCGCGCCGAGCATGGCGAAGCGCGTGCCGTCACCCTCCGGCTCGGCAGCCATCCCCCCCACCACCAGTCGCGACTGCATCAGGCACCAGCCGGGAGCCAGCCGCACGTCGAAGGCACTGCGGCAGCCCAGCGGACCCACCGCCAAGGCGCGCTTGCGATCGGCGTCGCCGGGCGGGACGCGGAACTCGCGCAACAGAGGCACGAGCTGTGGCAGCTCGCCTGCCAGATCCGAGGCGACCGCCCATACCTTGTCGTACGGCAACTCCAGGCGCTCCTCCACGTACAACGTGGTGTGCAGGCCCGCGGCCAGCAGCCGTAGCCGGGTCACGGCATCAACGCTCATTGCTGCCACGCCTTCCGGAACGCCGAACGGGCGCGGTGCAGCCGGGACTTGACAGTGCCCGGCGCAATACCCAGTACCTTGGCCGCACTTCGTTCATCAAGCTCCTCAAGCTCGCGCAGGACGAGCACGGCGCGATGATGCACGGGCATCCGCGCAAGCACGTCCCGTACCTGTGCCGACAGCTCGCCGTCACCGACGCCGACGAGACCGCGCAGGCGGGCGACTGTGTCGGGATCGACGGCCTGCTCGACGGCGGTGCGCCGCGCCACCCGCATCGCCTCGCGCACGGTGATGGTGCGTACCCATCCGTAGAACGCCTGCGGATCGCGCAGTCCCCGCATCCCGACGAAGACCGCGGTCAGCGCCTCCTGGACGGCGTCCTCGCAATCCGATAGGGCGATCGGCCGACACAACCGGGTCACATACGGCGTCACCACGGTCAGCACCTCGTCCATCGCCAACACGTCGCCTGCCCGCGCCGCCCGCACCAGCGCGGCCACGGCATCCCAAGGCGGCTGAGGTTCTCCTGCTGAGCCGTCCATCACCGCGGACACTACAGCCTCGAGGCTGAGCGCATGAGGCGAGGGCGGCCATGATCAGCCTGTGACGAACGATCTCGACACCCTCGCAACGGCACTCTATGCCCGCATCGACGACGAGTTGAAGGCTTCGCCGTGGTTGGCTCCCGCTCGGCCCGCCGTCGGGATCGCGGCTACGCTCAGCGACGCGGAACTGCTCACGCTCGCCGTCACGTCCGCGCTGCTCGGCTACAGCTCCGAACGCCGCTGGCTGCGCCGGGCCGGCCGGGACTTCCGGCACCTGTTCCCCTGCATGCCCGGCCAGTCCGGCCAGTCCGGCCACAACAAGCGCCTACGCGCCGCATCGGCCTTGCTCACACACATGATCCGCATTTTGGCGACGGACACGACGCTGTGGAGCGACGACGTATGGGCGGTCGACTCCACCCCGGTGGGCTGCGGCTGCTCGCGAGAGACCGCCAAACGCTCGGACCTGGCCGGCTGGGCCCAGTACGGCTACTGCGCGTCACACTCGCGCTACTTCTGGGGCCTGCGGCTGCACCTGGTGTGCACCCTCGGCGGGCTGCCGGTCCTGTTCGCCGTCACCGACGCGAAGGCCGACGAGCGCGAGACGCTGCGCGACATGCTCGACACCGCGCCGGACGTGGTGGCATCCCATCCCAGCCAGACGATCATCGGCGACAAGAACCACTACGACCGCGAGTTCGAGCACGACTTCGCTGAGCGTCACCTGAAGCTGCTGCGTCCGACCCGCAAGGGCGAGCCCGAGCGGGCCGGAGCGCACCTGTTCAAGCCGCTGCGCCAGGTGATCGAGTCGATCAACCAGACCTTAAAGGGCCAGCTCGACCTGGAACGACACGGCGGCAAGAGCCCAGCGGGGGTGATCGTGCGGATTCTGGCGCTCACCGCGGCGATCTGGCACAACGACAAGACTGACCAGCCGGTGAAGCGATCGCTGATCGCCTACGACTACTGACTGCGACGACAACCCTTGGACTCATTCATTTAGGTGACGCCCCCTCTGGGGTAGGTCGGCTCCCTTCGTCCACTGGCGCGAGCAGCAACGACGCTGGCTCGCTGGTCTCGACCCCGAGACGGGTGAGCCGGACCCCATCGTGCAGGACTTCCTGCAGTGGCCGGCACCCTGACCCACAGATTCGGGCCTGTGAGAGTCAGGTTCGTGTGGGCGCTGGAGTGTGCCGCCAGGCCCAGTGCTGGACCGCGTCCGCTCCGTCGCGACGCAGTGCAGTGCAGTCACCAACGTGCGGAAGGAGCACGGGCTCAGGCCGGTGAACGGTGCCGTCCGAGACGACTCGAACGTCGCGATCGCACCAGCAGTACGAAGATCATCACACCCTGAGAGCCCTATGGGGACGTTGAGACAGCCGCTCGGACACGAGCCGACCGCAGCCGGTTTTCCTGCAGCCAGTCCGAGGCGACGTCGATCGGTACACGTACCGCGATCTGCGTCGATGGCGAGTCGTGCACCGTCACCTCCATCGGGTCATCCGGAACCACGTCCAGCCAGGCACTGCGGCCACCGGCCGGCCACTCGGCCCCCTCCTCCGCCTGAAGGGCGTCGAGACAACGCTCCCACTCGTCCAGATCCTCGTGCGATACCTGTAGACCGACCCGCCCGTTGACGAAGTCGCTCTTCAGAACGATCTCAGCCGGGTAGTACCGCTCTTCGCCCATCGTCAGAGGTGCATCGCAGCTCACCTCAACGGCGACACTTTGGACCGTATCTGCGAACCGGAAGAGCTCGAGCGTCCGCGCTTCGTCAACCACAGTTGCCTCTTGCACACTTGATGGACCAGGTTGCCCTTGATCCTCTCTCACACGGGTCGGGATGACAGCCACGGCCTGACGTGCGGGACAGCCTTGAGCGCCGCGGTGTTGTGGTCAAGGGCGGGGCGACAGCCGCAGCGCGCCGTGACCGGTGAGGCAACGGCGGCCTCATGCCCATGTCTTGCCACGTTCCATCACTGAATGACTCATCCCATTCAGCCGATTCGTACTGCCCCGCGTGGCCAAGGTGTAACGATCACGGCCGAGTTCGCTCTTTCTAAACGGACGGCCGTGCCGGTCGGCCAGGAGAGGGAGAGCACGACTCGTGCGATGGACGGACAGAAGCGGTAGACCACGCGGAGAGGATCCGTACGGCGGCGCCGGTTACACGTATCCCTACGGATACGAGTTCAGCGGCGGCACCACCACCGACACGTCCGCGATACCCCGGAACCCGGTGCAACTCGCGCAACGTCGCCGCTGCCGCGGCCGTCGGACGGCCCCCACGAACGGGTTCAACGCCGCGTCGGGCTCATGCCTGCGACGCCAGCGCACGGAGCGATACGGCAGCTCGCGGGCCACAGTGGGCGCTGAGCCGCCCCGCTTTGACGTCACCTCCACGGGAGCCCGGTGCTACGCAGCAGGCGCCGTACCGCGGCGTTTCTGACTCGTGCCGCCACGCGGACCTTCGCCCGGATTCACACAGTCCGTTCGAACTCGAAACAACCTGAGCCGTGCCACTACACCGCCGTCAGCGCGAACCGGTGCGCGAAAAGTGGTCGGAACGCGTCCAGTCACACACAGACAAAGGGAGACCCGTATGCCCGTCGGTCGCATGACCCGCAGAGGAGCATTGCCCACCGTCCTACTCTCCGCCGTCGCCCTGGTGGGCACCGGGAACACCCCGGCTGCTGCGGACAGTGGCGTCTCGCTGCCGATCTCCTCGGCTTCGGACATCGTGGTGGACAGCGTCTATCAGCACCTTTTCATCAGCGACCCCGCCGACAGCAGCGTCCTGGTCACCGACTACGACGGCTCCGTCGTCACCGAGATCCCTTCGCAGTCCGGCGCGGCGGGGCTCGCGATGGACGAGGATTTCGTCTACGTCGCATTGCCGAGTGCCAACGCCATCTCCTTGATCAACAGGTCCACTCTTCAGGAGACAACCCGCCGCTCCACCGGAATCGGCATCGCGCCACAGCACTTGACCTTCGCAGCCGGCAAGCTGTGGTTCGGCTACGACACCTCACTCCAGGGCAAGCTCGGTTCCCTCGACCGCGCCGGCTGGTATATGGCGCTCAACCAGGACGGGAACCATTCGTGGAAGTCGGCACCGATCCTCGCGTCGTCTTCGGGTGCGCCCGGGATGCTGGCGGCCGGAGCCACCGGACAGAGCCCGACCGAAGTGCAGGTCTACGACGTCTCGTCCGGCACCGCGGTGTCGACGGCATACGCCTCGGACCCCGGCAGTGAGGGCAGCGGCAACCTGTCGGACATGGCCCTCACCCTGGACGGCAAGGACCTCGTCACTGCCGGCGCTTCGCCGCAGTATGCCCAGGTCTTGCGTACCTCGGACCTGAGTGCAGACGGCAACTACACAACCGTCGGGTCACCGAACGCCGTGGCGATCTCCCTGGACGGCAGGGTTGCGACGGGCATGGCCGGGCCGGCCTCGACGGACCTGTCCGTCTTCCTGCCCGGAAACTCCACAGCCGTGCAGAACTACGATCTCTCCGACGACCTCGTGCCTGCGGGGCTCACGTGGGATCCGTTCAACAACCGCCTCTTCGCCCTCACTCAGCCCAGCGGCGGCGGCCCCGTCACACTGCATGTGGAAACGCCCGCCAAGGCCGACACCACCATGACGCTCCAGGTTCCCGCCACGGCCAAACGCAACAAGCCGCTGACCCTGAACGGTACGCTCAGCTCGCCCATCGCCATTCCGGACGCAACTGATGTCAGCGTGACCCGCACGGATTCGGCGTCTCCCAACGGCATCAGCGTGGGCA
The DNA here is from genome assembly GCF_051553595.1 of Streptomyces sp. HUAS TT11. NCBI lineage: Bacteria > Bacillati > Actinomycetota > Actinomycetes > Kitasatosporales > Streptomycetaceae > Streptomyces > Streptomyces sp. HUAS TT11. The sequence goes on along the minus strand of NZ_CP196184.1, from coordinate 7,879,994 downwards.
CCGCCGGCGTCAGCAGCCTGAACACCTTCACGATCAACGACATCCCGCCGGTGGGAGGGGTGGTCACGTACACCGTCACCTACACAGGTGACACCGCCCACAACGGAACAACCGCTACAGCAACGGTCCGGGTCAAGTAGGCGTGCACAGCAGTCACGTACGGACTGGATAACCGGATGTCAGACGTGCTGCCTGGGTGCCGTCGGACCCGGGCAGCACGCTTTCCGGAGCAGCATCCCCTCGGCCTTTGCTTCTTCGGGATACACCTCACTCATCACTTCCTGAAGATCTGATCGATGTCTCCAGGCAGGTACGCCCCATGCGCGGTGTAGGAGAGCACAGGCTCGCACTTCTGCAGACCCGTGGTGGTCTACTGACGATGCCCCGGCTCGAAGCCCCGGCCGTTCAACGGAAGAAGCCCACGGCATCCCCGGCCGCTGTTCGGCGTCCCTCAGGTGGCTGAGCGCGTTCCTGGCGCCCGCAGCCTGCGTGTGAGCAGGCCGAGCAGTACAGCGTTGACCAGTCCGGACAGTGCCACACCGGCGGAGAAAAGCAACGGACCCAGCCAGGAGAGCGAGGAGTGGTCCGCGAGTGCCGCCACCAGGGAGACGAGGATGCTGAGCGGCGCCGTGGCCATGAGCGGCCAGATCCCGGCGAACCCCGGGTCCGGCGACAGGTACACGGCGTACAGGAAGAACGCCAGCGCCGCCGCGACCACAGCGAGGTAGCCGCGCGCGAGCCAGTTGTCCACGGCGGGCGCCAGCAGGGCCCGAATTCCTTGCAGGCGGGGATGCGCAGAATGTGCCATGCCCGTTCCACCGTGCTCAGAAGGGGCCTCGCTACGCGGGCGGGGCTCACGGGCACCGGCCGGTGCGGTGGTCACGGACCTCGGGACGAGGGCACCCAGCACGGCCGCGTTCACAAGGGCGCACAAGAGGAGCCAAACGGTCCAGAGGCCGACGGCGAGCACGTCGACCGCCCCGCTGCTCTCGGTGCCAGGGCCATAGGGAAGGACCACACCCAGGAGGGAGAGGGGTGCCGTGAGCATCAGAGGGTCCGGGGCGAAGCCGCCGCCCGGGAAGAGGAACGTGCCCAGGACGGAGGCGGCGAACAGAGCGAGATAGCCCCGGGAGAGCCAGTTGTCCGTGGCAAGCACAAGGAGTCGGCGCAGGCGCGGGATACGGCGCGGGCGGGAGGCATTCGACATCGAAGTTCCTTCGATCCGTCCGGGTTGGTGAACCCCACGATGGACCGGAGGGCGCCCTTGGGGATGAGTACGGGTACTCATCGGCAAGGCGGCAGTACCTACCACACATCCCGGCTGGTCACCCGCCCTTCCCCTTGCGATCGGCATCACCGCCGGTAAGGGCGGGGTGTGTGCGGAGGCTGCGCGTGATCTGTCAGACTCTCACCGTGACCAGCACCGATGGAGCTGCCCGTTCAGACTTGCTCCGCCGGGGATATCTCCTGGAGTACGTCACCCTCGGCTGGAACGTGGTGGGCATCGTGGTGCTCACCATCGCGGCGATCTCCGCGAAGTCGGTAGCGCTGGCCGGGTTCGGCCTGGACTCCCTGATCGAGATCGGTGCCTCGACGGTGGTGATCTGGGAACTGTCGGACACCGGCGAGGAGCGCCGGCGTCGGGCTCTACGGCTCATCGGCCTCGGCTTCGCTCTCCTGGCGGTGTATCTGCTGGTGCAGTCCACATGGGTGCTGGCCAACGGATTCAGGCCACATCACTCGCTGCTTGGCGTTGGCTGGACAGCCGTGACCGCAGTGGTGATGTTCGCTCTGGCGCTCGGCAAGGCTCGCACGGGCGCTGCGCTGGGGAACCTGGTGCTGCAGGCTGAGGGCCGCGTCACCCTCATTGATGGTCTGCTGGCTGCCGCCGTCCTTCTCGGTCTTGTGCTCAATTGGGCGGTCGGCTGGTGGTGGGCCGATCCCGCGGCCGGGTATGTGCTCGTCTATTACGCGGTCCGTGAGGTCAAAGACATCTTCGGCGTCCACTGATCCGCACAGGGGTTTACAACTAGAGGTCCAGTTCCCTCACCAGTGCGGCAACTTGTTCCACTTCGATGAGGAAGCCGTCGTGGCCGTAGGGGGATTCGATCGTTCGCACGTGATCTGCTGTGGGAATACCGTTCGCCAACTCCGCCTGCTGGGAGAGTGGATAAAGACGGTCGGAGTCCACTCCGGCGACGAGCGTCTTGGCGGTCACACGGCCGAGGGCGGCGCGTGTTCCGCCCCGACCGCGACCGAGGTCGTGGCTGTTCATGGCCTCTGCCAGTGTGACGTAGCTGCCTGCGTCGAAGCGGCGCACGAGCTTGTTGGCATGGTGGTCGAGATAGGACTCGACCTGGTACCTACCGCCGTTCCAGGGATTTTCCGTGCCCTGAGGTGTGCGGCCGAAGCGGGCCTGTAGCTCCGGTTCGCTGCGGTAGGTGATGTGGGCGAGGCGACGGGCCAGGCCGAGTCCTGTGTGCGGCCCGAGCCCGGGGGCCGCATCGTGGTAGTCGCCGCCGCGCCAGTGCTGGTCGCTGCGGATGGCATGCAGTTGGATGTTTGTCCAGGCGATCTGTTCGGCGCTCGCCGCCGCGGTCGTGGCGAGCAGCAGGAGTGCCCGAGTGCGCTCCGGATGCGATACGGCCCATTCCAGCGCCCGCATTCCACCCATCGACCCACCGATGACCAGCGCCCAGTGGTCGATGCCCAGTGCGTCAGCCAAGCCCGCCTCGGCAGCGACCTGGTCACGTTGCGTCAGAAACGGGAAGGCGCTGCCCCAGTGGCGACCTTCAGGTGTGAAGGACGACGGGCCGGTGCTGCCCTGACAGCCGCCGAGCACGTTCGGAGCCAGGACGAACCAGCGGTTCGTGTCGAGTGCCTGCCCGGGACCGATGAGGCCGTTCCACCAGCCGGGGGTGGGGTGGCCGGGTTCGACGAGCCCGACGACGTGGCTGTCGCCGGTCAGGGCGTGCAGTACGAGCACCGCGTTGGAGCGGTCGGGGGCGAGCCGCCCCCACGTCTGGAACGCGAGCCGCATGTTCGGCAGTTCACGTCCCGACTCCAAGGAGAGCGGTTCGTCGCGCTCGTACCACTGGCGGCGCCCGGGCGGGTCCCCCTCCCGCCAGGCCCCGGAGGCCGGAGGGAGGGGAACCGCGGAGGGCGTCAGGACGGTGTTCAGGACGCGCCCTTTGCCGCCCGGAAGCCTGCCTCCAGGTCGGCTTTGAGGTCAGCGAGGTTCTCGATGCCGACGGACAGGCGCACCAGGCCGGGGGACGTGCCGGTGGCGGCCAGTTGGGCCTCGTCGAGCTGGCTGTGCGTGGTGGACGCCGGGTGGATGATCAGGCTGCGCACGTCACCGATGTTGGCGAGATGGCTGAACAGCTCGACTGCGTCCACGAACCGCTTCCCGGCCTCGACACCGTCCCGCAGCTCGAAGGAGACCACGGCACCCGTGCCGCGCGGCAGGTACTTCTGCCCCGCCTCGTACCACCGGCTGGACTCCAGGCCCGGATAGTGCACGGCGGCGACCTCGTCGCGCCGCTCGAGCCATTCGGCCAGGGCCTGGGCATTTGAGGAATGCCGTTCGATGCGCAGGCTGAGCGTCTCGACGCCCTGCAGGAGCAAGAAGGCCGAGTGCGGGGAGAGGGCAGGTCCGAGGTCGCGGAGGAGCTGTACCCGGAGCTTGACGGCGAAGGCTCCCGGGCCGAGCGCCGGCCAGTACTGCAGCCCGTGGTAGCTGGGGTCGGGCTCGGTGAAGTCGGGGAACCGCTCGGAATGGGCCCCGAAGTCGAAGGTGCCGCCGTCGACGACTACACCCGCGATGGTCGTACCGTGCCCGCCCAGGAACTTGGTCGCCGAGTGCACGACGATGTCCGCGCCGTGTTCGATCGGTCGCAGCAGATAGGGAGTCGGGACCGTGTTGTCCACGATCAGAGGGAGCCCGGCCGCGTGCGCCACGGCAGCGACCGCCTGCACGTCAAGAACATTGCCACGCGGATTGCCCAGCGTTTCGGCAAAAAGCGCCTTGGTGTTCGGCCGGATCGCCGCCCGCCAGGCCTCGAAGTCATCCAGGTCGTCCACGAACGAGACCTCGATACCCAGCTTCGGCAGCGTGTGCCGGAACAGGTTGTACGTGCCTCCGTACAGCGACGTACTGGAGACGATGTGGTCGCCGGAGCTCGCGAGCGTCAGGATCGCCAGGGTCTCCGCCGCCTGCCCGGAGGAAAGCGCCACTGCGGCGACCCCGCCCTCGAGTGCGGCGATGCGCTGCTCGAAGACGTCCTGGGTGGGGTTGTGGATGCGGGTGTAGATATTGCCGGGCTCGGCGAGCGAGAAGAGGTCGGCGGCATGCTGCGTGTCGCGGAACACGAACGACGTCGTCTGGAAGATGGGTGTCGCCCGAGCTCCCGTCGTCGGATCGGGTGCGGCACCCGCGTGCAGCTGTTTGGTCTCGAAGGACCATGCGGAGGTGTCGGGACCGGTGGGTTCGTCCTCCGGGGTATGGCCGGCGGTGACGGAGTCGAGGGGTTGACTCATGGAGGTGCTCCCTTGTGCGGAAGGCGCGGATGCTCGCAATGCAAGGAACGGGAATGCGCGAAGAAACCACTACAGGCCGACGTACCGGCAAGCCGGTTGGCGCTCAGCGCTGTGCGGTGAAAAGAACGTGGTCAGATGCCGCAGCGCGGATTCAGCGCGTGGCGCGACAACACGTGGTGGTGACACGCACGTAGTCAACGTGGCGGCGGGTCACAAGCACGGTCATGCACCCAGGTAACCACATCGAGGTGGCAGCGCACCAGCACAACTCGGTTGTCTCACCGTCTGGGACGGTCATGGTGGACGCACCTCCTTGGAACGACCTGACCCAGCCGCGCCTCCTCCACCTCGTGAGGCGGGCGGCTTGTCGTCGGTCTGTTCGCGGTGCCACGGCTCGGAGTCCTGGTCGACGGCCTGCTGCCATCCGGGCAGCGGCAGGTCCGGGATGTCAACGGCACATGAGGTAACGCGGTACCGGTGCTCCGCCGGTGAGGGGCCAGGTGGAGGACCGTCGCCGTGCTGAGCGGACTCTGGCGATCGTCGGTTGCCCGTCCTGCGAGCGCCCCGCTGCCATGGCCTCACCAGATGTTGCGCCGTGTGTACTTGATATTAAATCCAATCTGAAGTCGTTGCTCTCACTGGTTGTCCGCTGACACATTGTGTTGGCGCGCAAGGTTTCACGGCCCGGGGTCGGGAGGCTCGCGGATCACCGCAGCTCTGCCCGGCAGCAGCGCGCGGCACCCAGGCATCGCGGCAACCATCGTGGCGCAGCGCCGCGCCGCACATGGCGTTGTACGACACCCGCAGGGCAGTGAAGTCGGCCCACCCCCCGACTTCACTCGGACAACGGTCCGGCCCGGCTGGACCGTGAAAGGCGATGTCGATAGATGACCAGCAGCGAAAGCTCAAGTCTGTCCCGCCGAACCCTTCTTCGAACCACCGCGGTGGCCGGCGCCGCGGCCGCAGCGACGACGGTGATCGGTCCGGGCACCGCCTCGGCGGCGCCCGCGATGTCCCCGACCCGGACCGATCACGATCAGCCGGCTGCCGGAACGCGGCAGCAGGGGTCCATCCCGGCCCCGGTGAAGTACTTCGGAACTCCGATCGGAACCGAAGGCTTCCTGGCCCAATGGGACAAGATGGTCCAGTATTTCCAGCTGATCGGCGCCCGCAGCGACCGGGTGAAGTACGAGGAGATCGGCAAGACCACTCAGGGACATCCCTACGTCCTGCTGACCATCAGCTCGCCGAAGAACCTCGCCAATCTCGACAAGCTGGTCGCCACCAACGCCAGGCTCGCCGACCCCCGAGGACTGTCCGAGGCCAACGCCAAGAAGCTGGCCGCCGAGGGCAAGCCCTTCTACTTCGTGCAGGCCGGCATCCACTCGACCGAGGTCGGCAACTCCCAGGCCGCCATCGAATGGGCCTACCGGCTGGCGACCGAGAAGTCCGACTACATCGAGAAGATCCTCGACAACCTGGTCATCCTGCTTCAGCCCTGCCAGAACCCGGACGGCATCGTCCTCGTCAACGACTACTTCGCCGCCACGGCCGGCACCGACTACTCGCGCACCTACCCCGACCTGTACAACAAGTACACCGGACACGACGACAACCGTGACTGGATCATGCTCACCCAGATCGAGAGCAGATACAACGTCTCGATCCTCAACAAGTACCGACCCCAGGTGTTCCAGGACTCCCACGGAGCCGGAGCCAATGCCCCCCGGCTGTTCACTCCGCCGTACCTGTCGCCGTACGACCCCAACATCGACACCATCCTGGTGCAGCAGACCGACACGGTGGGCCTGGCGATGCAGCGAGGCATGACCGTCGCCGGCATGAAGGGCAACGGCTGGGGCTCGACATACGACTACTGGTCCCCGTCCCGGCAATACTGCGTCTACCACGGCTCGGCGCGCATCCTGACCGAGGCGGCGGCAGCCTCCAACCTCGCCTACCCCAACGTGGGCACGAAACCGCTCGGCCAGCAGAGCACCGACATCAACTTCATCGAGCCGTACGACTCCAACACCTGGACGCTGCGCAACATCATCGACTGGGTCTCCCAGGCCTTCTACTCGGGCCTGGAGGCGGTCGCCTACGACACCTACAACTGGCTCTACAACTCCTACCGTGTCGGGACCAAGGCGGTCACCCGGACCAGCCCGTACGCCTACGTCATCCCGGCCGGGCAGCGCGACCCGCAGGCCGTCCACGACGCCCTCGAGATCTTCCACCTCGGCGCCGTGGAGATCCGTCAGGCACAGGGCACCTTCACCGCGGACGGCAAGCAGTACCCGGCCGGGTCGTACGTCATCTACCTGCAGCAGCCGTACGCGGCGTTCGCCAAGACGCTGCTGGAGGTGCAAAGCTACCCGCAGCTGCTGCAATACCCCGGTGGACCGCCGCAGCGGCCGTACGACACCACCGCGCAGACCCTGCCGATGCTGCTCGGCTTCGAAGCCGACCTCATCACCACGGCCTTCTCGGCCGACACCCGACTGCTGAGTTCCATCAAGCCTCCGGTGGTCGCCAAGCCGTCCGCAGCGGCGAGCAGCGGGGCCTACGCGATCGGGCCGGAGTCCTATGGGGTGTTCCGGATCGTCGCCGCCCTGCAGAAGGAGAACATCCCCACCTTCCGTGCCGCAGCGCAGTTCACCGACGGCGGTCGCACCTTCCCCGCCGGCACCTTCCTCGTCCCGCCCTCCTCGGCGGCCAGGGAGCTCCTGCACACCCAGTCGAAGGACACCGGCATCCCGGTGTCCGCCATCCGAGCGGTGCCGGCAGTGGCCGGTGTCCAGCTCAAGCCGGGCACGAAGATCGGCCTGCTCAAGCCCCCGGACAACATGCCGTCCGGCTGGCTGATGTGGACGTTCGACCAGTACGGGGTGAACTACTCGGTCGTGGAGGCGGGCGACTACGCCAACCTCGCCGACACGTACGACGCCATCATCATCCCGGACGGGGTCAGCAAGAACTCCATCGTCAACGGCCTGAGCTCGGCGAAGTACCCGCCCGAGTGGGCCTGGGCGTTCGGCGTCGGCACAACCGGCTGGAACCAGTTGCACGACTTCGTGACCGGCGGCGGCACGCTGGTCACCTTCGGCAGCGGAACCGCCACGGCCCAGTCGCTGTTCAGCCTGCCCATCACCTCCACTCTGCCCAGCGGCTCCAACTCGGACTTCTACTGCCCGGGATCGCTGCTGAGCCAGGAGTTCGACACGAACAACCCGGCGGCCTGGGGGGTGCCGGCGGACAACCCCGTGTGGTTCGTGTCGGACGACGCGTACAAGCTGACCAGCACGAGCACGTACCCGGTGGACGTGGTTGCCAAGTACCCCGACAGCGGTGATCAGCTGAAGAGCGGCTGGCTCATCGGCGGCGAACACCTCAACGGGGCGGTCAACGGGCTGTCCTGGACGATCGGCAACGGCTACGTCGTCACCTTCGGCAATGAGATCGGGTTCCGCACCTGGAACCGGTCCGAGCAGCGGATGCTCTTCAACGCCGCGTACTACGGGCCGTCCTCGAAGCTCACCGCCGCCCAGTTCCAGCGCCTCGGAAAGTAGATCGCATGGTGGGGGCGGATCCTACCGCCCCCACCACCGGCCGTCCCCGGCCGGACAGAGAGAGGTAGAACCCGCTTGTACCCCGACGACGGAAGCTGGACAAGCGCGCTGTCCCACCTGGAGTGTGGACGGTGCGCCGAACGGTACGACGCGGACGCGCCGCAGAACGTGTGCCACTGCGGTTCGCCGCTGCTCGTGCGCTACGACCTAGACCGGGTCCGGGCCTCGGTCCGACCGGAAGACATCGCCTCACGCGGAGCGGACCTGTGGCGGTACCGGGAATTGCTGCCGGTAAGGGACCCCGCGAACGTGGTCACCCTCGGCGAGGGATGGACACCGATCCTGCCGCTAACCGGGTACGGCCGACGGATCGGGGTACCGGGTCTGCTGGCCAAGGACGAGGGAATGCTGCCGACCGGCAGTTTCAAGGCGCGGGGCGCGGCGGTCGGCGTTTCCCGGGCCCACGAACTCGGCGTACGGCAGCTGACGCTGCCGACCAACGGCAATGCCGGCGCCGCGTGGGCCACCTACGCCTCGCGCGCCGGTATGGAGTGTCTGGTCGTGATGCCCGAGGACGCTCCGCAGGTGACCCGGAAGGAGTCCCTTGCAGCGGGCGCCCGGGTGTACACCGTGGACGGTCTGATCGGCGACGCGGGCCGCATCGCGGGGCAGGCGGTACGGGACGGCTGGTTCAGCGCCGCGACGCTGCGCGAGCCCTACCGCATCGAGGGCAAGAAGACGATGGGCCTGGAGATCGCCGAACAGTTCGGCTGGCGGGTGCCGGATGTCGTGGTGTACCCGACCGGTGGTGGCGTGGGCCTGATCGGTATCCGCAAGGCGCTCGACGAGTTGACCGCACTGGGCTGGATCACCGGGCGGCTGCCCCGGTTCGTGGCCGTGCAGTCCAGCGGCTGCGCACCGATTGTGCGGGCCTTCGAGTCGGGGGCCGAGACCGCCGAACCGTGGCCGGCGGACCAGGCACACACCGTCGCGTTCGGTATCAACGTCGCCGCAGCGCTGGGCGACTTCCTCATCCTGTCCGCCCTGCGGGACAGCAACGGCACGGCGATCGCCGTCGACGACCAGGACATCCTCGAGGAGCAGGTGGCCTGCGCGGCCGTTGACGGCGTGCTGATGTGCCCCGAGGGGGCGGCGACACTGGCCGCGGTACGCCGACTGCGTGCCGACAAGTGGCTTGCCGGGGACGAGGAGGTCTTGGTGCTCAACACCGGCAGTGCGCTGAAATACGCCGACAGCCTGCAGGTCGACCGGCCGACCCGGCTGGCACGGGATGCGGACCTGCCGCAGGAGGCGACCTCCACGGCCGAAACGACCGGCACGGACCGTGGCCGTCGGACATCCCGATGACCCGGTCGCCGAGCGTGGACGGTCCGCTCGCCCGGTCACCCGCCGACGGGCAGGCGCCGATGGTGGAGCTGCGCGGGGTGCGCAAGTCGTACGGCACCGTCGAGGTGCTCAAAGGCATCGACCTGAGGGTGGCCCGCGGTGAGGTGGTCGCCGTCATCGGTCCGTCCGGTGGTGGCAAGAGCACCCTGCTGCGCTGCGTCAACCTGCTGGAGCCGGTGACTTCCGGTCAGGTTCTGCTGGAGAGCGAGGATCTGACCGGGCCCGGCGTCGACCTGGACAAGGTACGCCGACGTATCGGCATGGTGTTCCAGCAGTTCAACCTCTTCCCACACCTGTCCGCCATCAACAACCTCACCTTGGCGCCGCGCAAGCTGCTGCGGTTGTCCAGAGACCAGGCGTACGAGCGGGCCATCGCGTTGCTCGACCGAGTGGGGCTGGCGGGCAAGGGCGACGCGTACCCGCGGCAACTGTCGGGTGGTCAGCAGCAGCGGATCGCCATCGCCCGCGCGCTGATGATGGATCCGCACGTGATGCTGTTCGACGAGGTGACCTCCGCACTGGACCCGGAGCTGGTCAGCGAGGTCCTCGACGTGATGCGTGACCTCGCCCGCTCCGGAATGACGATGCTGTGTGTCACCCACGAGATGGGCTTCGCCCGCGAACTCGGCGACCGACTGGTGTTCGTCGACGGTGGCGTGATCGCGGAGCAGGGCCGTCCGGCCGATGTGCTGGATCGGCCCCGGAACGACCGTACCCGCCAGTTCCTGCGCAAGGTACTCAGATAGCCCGCCCGAGCGGGCAGAAGGAAGTTGAGTCGTGAAATCGAGATTCGGCGTTGTCATCTCTGCGGCGATGGTCCTGGCTCTCGCCACCGGCTGCTCCTCCTCGTCAGAGGGGTCATCATCGTCCGCCGGAGGTTCCGGCTCGTCCGCCCGCCCCGTCGACGTGGGGGCGCCGCTGCCCGCCGAGGTGAAGAGCAGGGGCAAGCTGGCCCTCGGCGTCAAGTGCGACTACCCGCCGTTCGGATACATCGACGAAGCGTCGAAGAACGCGGGTTTCGAAATCGACATAGCCCACCAGCTGGCCTCCTACGCCTTCGGCGACCCCAACGCGCTGACGCTCACCTGCGTGACCGGAGCCAACCGGGTGTCGTTCCTGACCTCCAAGCGCATCGACCTGATCGAAGCGACGATGAACTACACCCCGGAACGGGCCGAGACCATCGACTTCTCCACCCCCTACTTCGCGAGCGGGGTGAAGCTGCTGGTCCCCAAGGACTCCCCGATAACCTCCTTCGACGAGTTGGCCGGCAAGCAGGTCATCAGCATCAGCGGCGCCACCGCCAGCCTGTGGCTGACCCAGTGCATGAAGGACGTCAAGCAGGACCTGTTCGCACAGACGAGCCAGGCGCTGACCGCACTGAACCAGAAGCGCGGCGTCGCATTCGCCCAGGACGACACCCTTCTGCTCGACCTGGCAGCGAAGAACCCCCACCTCAAGGTCGTCGGCGACGCCAAGGCCGACAGTCCCTGGGGCATGGGCGTCCGCAAGGGCGACGCGAAGATGCTCGCCTGGATCAACGGCGCCCTGGCCCACATGCAGAAGACCGACTTCTTCTGGAGCGAATTCCAAAAGACCGTCACCGACACCTCCGCACGGCAGCAGTTCGCGAAGTACCTGCCCCGCCCGGGCCACGACCTGACCTACCCGTCCGGCTCCACCATCCGGTGCTGAACATGCTCGACGTCTCCGGCTACCACTTCGATCCGGGCTTCATCGTCGACCATCTCGGCGACCTCGGCACCGGCCTGCTCCGCACGCTGGCGATCAGCGCCATCGGCATGGCCGGCTCCCTGGTCGTCGGTGCACTGCTCGGCGCGGTCAGCTCGCTCCGCATTCCGGTCGCCCGCCAACTGATCACGGTCTACGTCGAGATGTTCCGCAACACTCCACTCCTGGTGCAGATCTTCTTCCTCTACTTCGCACTGCCGGAGACCGGACTGCAACTCGGCGGCTTCACCGTCGGCTGGCTGTCACTGCTTCTCTGGGGCGGCGCCTACAACGTGGAGAACTTCCGCGCCGGCTTCGAAGCCGTCGAAGGCGGCTACGTCGAAGCCTGCCGAGCTCTCGGCTTCCCCCGTCCGGCCGCCTTCCGACACGTCACCCTCCCCATCGGCGCCCGCATCGCACTGCCGTCGGTCACCAACATCCTCATCTCCGTCTTCAAGAACTCATCGTTCATGGTCGCGATCAGCTATCCGGAACTCACCGAAACGGCTGTCAACCTGGTCGCCGTCACCTTCCGGGTGTTCGAGATGTTCCTCGCCATCGGCATCGTCTACCTGGGACTGGTCTGGCTCATGTCGCTGGCCGCCAGAGCCGTCGAGGGGCGCTTCGCGATACCAGGAGGACACTGATGCCCGTATGGGTCGGACCCGTGGCCGACTACCTCGCAGGCGGCCTGCGCGAAACCGCTCTGCTGGCCCTGGTCAGCATCACCGCCGGCCTCCTGGTCGGCGTCCTGCTCGGTGCCGTACTCACCTTGCCCAGCAGGCCCGTCCGGGCCGTGGTCCGGGCCTATGTCGAAATCTGGCGCGGTCTGCCGATCATCATCATCCTCTTCCTCATCTTCTTCGTCCTGCCCATCGTCGGCGTACGGGTGAACACCTTCATCGCCGCTGCCATCGGACTGTCCCTGTGGGGCAGCGCCAACGTGGCCGAAGTCGTCCGCGGCGCCGTCCAGTCGGTGCCGCGCGGGCAGGCCGAGGCCGCCGCGGCACTGGGCTTCTCCTGGAGCGGACGCATGCGGCACGTGCTCCTGCCCCAGGCCGCCAGGCGAGCGCTCCCCCCACTCATCGGACTCGTCGTCAACCTGACCCAACAGACCTCACTGGCCGCCGTCATCGGACTCGTCGACATCCTCGAAGCGTCACAACGCTCCATCGAACGACTCACCCTCGCCGGCGGCTCCTCCCACGCGGTACCGATCCTCGGCGCCGTACTCGCCGTCTTCTTCGTCATCTGCCTGCCGCTGACCATGCTCTCGCGCTGGTACGAACGCAGACTGCACTGACCTGCCCCACCGCGCCCTGCACCTTCGGGCGGGTAGCGTCCTCCGTGCCGACACACACGGAGACAGAGGGGGGAACCGGCGATCATGACCGTCCCGCGCCACACCTTGCTGAACGCCGCCTACGACCACGTGCGGGCGGCCATCCTCGACGGCTCCCTCACCCCGGGCTCCCGCGTCACCGTCCGCCCCCTGACCGAAAAACTCGGCCTCAGCCCAACCCCCATCAAGACCGCCCTCGCCGCGCTGGAACGCGAAGGCTTCCTCATCGCCGTTCCGCACCGCGGCTACTTCGTCCCCGAAGCCGGCACGGACGACCTACTGGAACTGTACGAGCTGCGGGAGGCCGTCGACGGCCTCGCGGCGCGCCGGACGGCCGTGGCATCGGATCACGACCGGATCGCCACACAACTGCGTCAGCTACTGGCGGAACAGCGAGCGGCCATCGAAGCGAACAACCTGAACCGCTACGGAGAACTGGACCTCGAGTTCCACCGCCTCATCTGGGAGGGCTCAGGCAGCCGACGGCTCATCCCCATAGCAGAGAACCTCATCGCTCAGGTGCGCCTGGGCAACCGTCTTTCCGCGCGGGCCCCCGGCCGACTGTCCGTCGCTGTCGATGAGCACGAGGCCATTTTGGAGGCGATCGGAAAGGGTGACCCCCGTGCCGCGGAGCGCCACATCCGACGCCACGTCCGTGAAGCAGGCCAGGCACTGCGGCGCTACCTCGAACTACAGGAACCACAGGAGAAGCCCCGGCAGCAGTGACTTCATGCCACCGATGTGCGGTCAAGCGGTGAACCGGCGGCCGGTTCGTCGACGCGGTCAGGGCTTCAGCCGATCCTGACTCGGGCGTCGAAGCCCATTCTTTTCGCGGTGGGTCCTCTCTGCCCGGTCTGTTGCCGACAGAGCGAGTGGGGTCCCCGTGCGGCACGGTGTCAGGGCCGTGCCGCACACGCAGTCAGTGGCCGGTTCCTGTCATCTCCGGTGTGCGATCGGACCCGGTGCGCAGGATCCATCGTCCAGGTCGTCGAGCTCACCGGCACCAACCACGACAAGCTCGCCGAGCGGCACCTGGTGCCCGCCGAGCATGTCGTCGATTCCGGCTGCGCCTCCCGGGCACACGTCGAGCAGGCGCAGCGCGTGCACGGCATCACCCTGCTCGGCCCGTCGCCGACCACAGCGCCCTCCGAGGCCGCACCGGGCTTCGACAAGGCGGCCTTCGGAGTTCGGGGGCCTTCGACGTCGCGGTGAGCTTTGACGGTGGGTGCGGCGACCCCAGGTCTTCAGTCCGGACCGAGGGCCTTCAGTGCGCACTCCACCGCTGCCACTGCCGTACGGGTCTGGTGGGCCACCTGGGCGTGCACGGGGACGGGGCGTGGGTGCACGGCGGTCTCGAAATCCGCGCACCAGGTGGCGAAGAGGCCGTTCAGTTCGTCGTGGAGGGCAGGGGCGGCGGAGTTGTCCGACGCTTCGAGCAGGCGCAGCAGGAGGCCCGCCGCCCTCAGGGGTTGGCGTCGGGCCACGATGTCCAGGGTGGTGACCTGGGCCCTCGTCAGATGGCGTGGGTCATCGGGGGTTTTCGCGGCGGCGGCCTGCTGCGCCAGGGGTTGCCAGGAGGTGGCGACCAGGTCGTAGAGGCCGGCGGCCATCCACTCCAGTACGCGGCGGAGGGGGTCGGTCTCGGGTGGGGGCAGGAAGCCGCGGGCCTTGCCGAGGACCGCGGTGACCTGTCGGCCGCCGTCGCGCACCAGGTCGGCCAGGTCACTGAGGGTGCGGGCGGCCTCCGGTTCCGGGGTGGTGTCCGCGACCATGGGGGTGGCCCAGATGGGTACTTCGACGATGGCGGTGACGCCGCCATGGTGCTGAGGTGCGCACCAGGTGGAGCGGGCGATGTCCTGCGACCCGGCCGCCAGGCGTACCGCGCTGTCCGGCGGGGGCAGGACGTAGATCGCGGGACTGGGGTTCTCCCAGTACAGGGCGTCGTAGGTGCCCCGCTGGAGGGGGATGCCGACCGCCTCGGCCGACTCACGGAAGGGGACGGCCAGACCGGGGAGGTCGCGGGTCAACTGGACCCAGCTTCCCCCCACATCGGTGCTGTGCAGGGAACACTGGACGAACGGGCGCAGTTCGTCGATCACGCCGAGGAGGGCAAGGGTCTCCGGGATCGGGTGAGCGGCGACGGGGGCCCATTCGGGTTGCTCGGCGGCCACGGGGCGGTAGGCGGTGCGGTAGTAGCTTGCCAGGCTGGCGGGTGTCTTGGCGGAGCCCGGGCCGAGACCTGGCCCGAATCCCGGTCCGGAACCGCTTCCGAGGTCGGGTACGGATACGGGATCGAAGTCGCGTCCGAGACCACGGCCGGCGTGGGCTCCCGCCTCCGCGAGGGCAGCACCGTCCGGGTCAAGGCACAGGACGATGTCCCAGGTGACCAGCGACGGGTCGGTTGCGGCGGAGAGCCGGTCGCCTCGTGCCGCCGACTTCGCCACCGCGAGGGCCGTGCCGGCCGCCGCCCGCTCGTCCGGATGCGGTCCTGCGACCACCAGGGCGTGGTGAGGGCCGTGCCCGACGGACAGCATAAGGAGCGGACGGCCCTCACGGGATGTCCCGATCCGGCGCAGTCGTGCGGTTCCGGGGAACCGCGAGACCAACTGCCGTGCCGAATCGGTGACTTCCGCAACCGTGAGGTAACGGTCGTTCAATGCGTGTCCGATCAGGAGCCGCCGTTGCCGCCGCTCTCGCCAGTGGTCTCCTTCTTGTCCAGCGGCCGGATCTCGATCTTGCTCTTCGCCATGTCGTGTCCTTCCGTGAGACTGATCGGTGTGCGCGGGGTCCGCATGGGCCGCGCAGGGTCGACGTGCTCTTGCCAGAGTTCGCGTGAGCCGTCACCGTTGTCAATCACTGTTGCCGCTGGACAAGCCGGTGTTGACGAGATTGGCGTGAAGATGACGGTGCGAGTGATGCGGCGGCCCCGGATCAAGCCGGAGCACCGGGCCTACCGAACGGTGGACGGTCACATCAGGATCGGAAGCGTCGTCTACGGCATCGGTTCCGAGGTCAAAGACCCCGACGGATGGGTCTGGACCCTGGTCGAGGCAATGGACGGCACGCGGGACCCCTCGGAGATCGTCACGGAAGTCCTCCTGCGGCACACCGAGTTGGGTGTGCCGGCCGCGGACATCCGCCAGGTGATGGCCGATCTGACCGAGGCCGGGTTCGTGGAGGACGCCGATGCCGCGCCGCCGCCCGAGCTGTCCGCGGCGGAACGGGAGCGGTACAGCAGAGGAATGACGCTGCTGCGCTGGATGGACCTGCGACCGAGGGAGAGTTCCTGGGAGCCGCAGGCCCGACTGCGCCGCGCCCGCGTCCTGCTGATCGGCGTCGGCGGCACCGGCGGAGCCGCCGCACGGGACCTCGTTGCCTCCGGCGTCGGCGCACTGCACTGTGTGGACCCGGACGTTGTCGAGCTGTCCAACCTCAACCGGCAGACGCTGTACGGCGAGCGTGACCTCGGAACGCCCAAAGTCGACGCGGCACTGGGGGTGCTGCGGGCACTCAACTCGGCGGTCACGGTCACCGGTGAGCGGCGCGAAGTGCGCGGGCCGGGGGACCTGGCGGGGCTGCTGTCGAGCGGGGTGGGCGGAGACGGGGCCGGGGCCGCGTACGATCTGCTCCTGCTTGCCGCCGACCGGCCCGCCGTGATCCGCAGATGGGCCAATGAGGTCTGCCTGGGCGCCGGAATGCCGTGGGCGGAGGCCGGTTACCGGGGTCCGCTGGTGAGCGTCGGGGTCTTCGCGCCGGGCCGGGGCGCGTGCTGGGAGTGCCTGCGCATCGCGGAGGCCGAGCGGCGGGATCTGCGGCTCGGACCCGGTCAGGACGAGGACGTGGCGTCGCCCCGTATGCCGTGGAACCCGGTCAACGCCGTGACGGCGGGCCTGTCGGGCGGTCTGCTGGCGCACGCGGCCATCGCGCTGCTGTGCGGCATCCCGCCGACCGACCCCGGTTACCGGTTCGGCCTCAACCTCATGGTCCCCGGTGATCCGATCATGCAACGCTCGGATCCACGTCCCGACTGCCCCGCATGCGGTGCGCAGTCCAGTGCCGACTCCCCCGTTGCGGAACCCTCGTGAGCGATGCGGTGACCGACGGCGCTCGCCCTGTCGAGCCGTCGGCGCACGTGGTGCTGCACGACCTCGCGGTGCGGCGGGACCGGGACGAGTGGATCGTCGGCCGGATGGCGACTCAGACCTTCGTCGCTCTTCCGGACGTCGGTGCGCGAGCCGTCGAACTGCTCGCTGCCGGGCTGAGCGTAGGCCGTACGGCGCGGACGCTGCACGAGGAGACAGGTGAGGACTTCGAGATCGCGGACTTCGTCTCGGACCTGGCCGCGCTGGGGTTCGTGGCACGGATCGGGGACCGTACGCTTGCGGACCGTGCGACACCGCGCCCTTCGCTGCCGTGGCTCCGCCCGCGACACGTCCGCTTCACTCTGCACCCGGCACTCGCCTTCACCGTCGTAGCGCTGCTTGCCGCCGCCGTGGTGGTCCTGGTCCGGCGTCCCGAACTGCTGCCTAACTATCGGGATTTGCTGTGGAGTCCGCACGGGAGCCTGGTGCTGCTGAGCGGGGCCGCAGCCGGGTGGACGCTCGTACTGGCCCACGAGCTGGCGCACTTGGCCACCGCGCGCGCGGCGGGTGTGCCGGGGCGTATCCGGCTGGGCACGCGGCTTCAGTTCCTCGTGATGCAGACCGACATCAGCGGCATCGAACTCGCCCGCCGACAGCACCGGTTGACTGCCTACCTGGCCGGTATCGCCCTGAATCTGTCCGTCGCCTCGACCGTCGTCCTGCTCCTCAACGCGACGGCCCCCGGTACGGCAGCTCACCGACTGCTCGCCGCCGCTCTGCTGCTGGCGCTGATGCCGCTGCCCTTCCAGCTCATGGTGTTCACCCGCACTGACCTCTACTTCGTCCTCCAGGACCTCACCGGCTGCCGGAACCTCTACGGCGACGGACGGGCCTACGCGCGGTACGTGTTCCGAAGGGCGACACGAGCACTCCCTGCCGATGGGGCCGGGGACGCTGATCCCAGCGGCCGGCTGCCCGCGCACGAGCGCCGGGCCGTCCGCATCTACAGCGTCGCCCTGGTCATCGGCACCGTGCTCTGCCTGGCGTTCATGGCCGCCGTCACCCTCCCCGCCGACCTCACCCTCCTGGCCCGCGCGGTACGGGGACTCGGGCCGGGACACGGTCTCGCGGTCCGGGCGGACTCGGTGGCCGTTCTGGTCACGCTGGGCGGGGTGAACATCCTGTGGGTGGTGACGTGGTGGCGCAACCGAAGGGCTCGCCTGGATGGTTCGGGCAACGCCCGGGGTGGTTCGCGAGGGTGAGGACCCTCCTTCGGCATCGGTGGGATCCGGCGGGACCCGCTCAGGAAAGTGCCGTCACAACGTACGGGGCATACGACCCGAGGCACTGGTTCGGATCACGCTGTGCGGTCACGGGCGGCGTGTACTTACCGTGCACACCGCCACGAGGTTTGCCTTCAGAAGCCGCTGTCGTAGGGATGGCGGTGAGCATGGGTCCGAGTGTGACGGCCCGGTCGGGTGATGTCCTTACGGTGGGCGGTGTCGCTCAACGCGTGTGCCCTTGCCGGCAGCGGCGGTATGTGCGGGCTGCCAGCATCACCAGGCAGCTGGTCACTACGGCCATACAGGTGAACAGGAGTGGGTTGATCCAGCTGCTCACGAGTTCCTTCTGCTCACCGTTGTCCCAGTAGCAGGTGGCCTGCAGTGGGAAAACGCCGTCCGCGTAGCGATCGACGTGGACGGTGGGGCGCATCTCCAGGTAATCGGGACATGCATGCGACGGGAAGGCGAAGACGACCTGAAGCCGGCCGAGCAGATAGCACACGGCTCCCGTGGCGGTGGAGGCCTTGATCAGGCCGAGAAGCCGTCGGCCTCTGTCAACACGGGTAGGCACATGCCTGGGACTGCTGTTCTGTCAGCCACTGATGTCATCCGAGAGGCGCCGACTGCCCCCAGCGTTCCAGCATCCGCGGCAGTTGCCGTCAGATGCCGGTGTCCACTCCTCGGCGTCGGAACACCCGCCGAGTGCCGCGCACGAAAAGGATGAAAGCCGTCCGGAAGACCATGAACACAGTGGTGAGGGCGAACGCACGGGCGATCACGTCAATGATCGTGGTCCAGGGATCGGGCAGGTCAAGAAGGAGCGAAAGCTCTCCGAGCGCCGTGGTCAGCCCGAACATGAACGGCAGCCATTCCCAGTGAGTCCGTGAGCCCCGCCTGACTGCTGTCTGCCGCCTGTGCCGCCTCCGACGAGTCACCAAGCTGAGGACGACGCTCAGGATGATCATCGAAGCGGGCACCCATAGGTCCGCCCAGTGCACCGTGAGCTGCACGGTTCCTCCCCCTCAACCCTCTGAGCCCTGTCTGTACGGCCGGTGAGCCTATCGCGCGGCCGGCAGCCGGCCTCCGGCGTCAGAACCCAAGGTGGAGTACGCCACTGTACGAACGACTGTGACGGTTGATCACGGCATCGCTCGGCGGCCCGACCCATCGAACCATGTACGGCGTGCGGTCACTGTGGGTCGAGGTGCGGCTCCGAGGGCGTTCGACCGGCCAGGGCCTGCTGCCCCGTGCTCTGGGCGAAACCGGCCAGCTCCTCGAAACTCCAGCTGAGCCGACCGCTGCGCAGATCGTCCGTGACGGCGCGGATCCAGTCCAGTTCTGCGGCGGTCATCGCACGCAGATACTCCTCTTCGAGTGTGGTCACCCGCGGCAGGCCGTGGACCTCCGTCTGCTCCGCCAAGGACTTGTCGTGCGCGTCAAGCGTCTGCGCGAGGGTCGCGGCGCGCTGTTCCAGCACGTCGAGGGCCTCCTCCGGGGCGAGCATGAGGACGAACGACAACGCGGCGGGGAACTGCGGGAACTCCTGTTTCGGCGCGGCCAGCATCTCGTCGAGCCAGACACGCATGGTCGAGCGCCCCGCGTCGGTCAGCTCGTACACCGTCCGCTCGGGGTACTGCTGGTCGCGGCCGGTCTCCCGGACCGTGACCAGGCCCGTTGCGAGGAGCCGGTCGATCGTCCGGTAGAGGCTCGCGCGCTGGCCGACATTGACGACCTCGTCCTTGCCCCACTGCTTGATCAATCTCTGGATCCCGTACGGGTGGAGCGGCTGGAAGTGCAACAGGGCCAGCACGGTCAGCGCCAGCGGGGAACTACGGGGCGGGGTGCTCATGCTCGCATACTACCCACGCTGAAACTAGTTGACATGAGACTAGTTGCACTGCAACTATCGAGAGGAAGCGACAAGGGCCACGAACGGACGGAGACCACGGAGATGACCACCACCAGCACTGAGACGACCGCCGCCACCGAGCGCGTCCACGCCGACCACACCGTGACCAAGCGGCTGGGCAACTGGACCCGCGCCGCACATATCCAGGTGCGCGCCCGCCGGGGTCTGGCCGTACTCGACCTGCGCTCCCCGGACCTGCCCGACGACATCGAGCTGCGCCTGGAACTCCAGCGCACCACGGTCAAGCTGCTGGTGCCGGACGACGCCGTCGTCGAGCACTGGGACCTGCGGTGGACCGCCCGCGGCAAGGTCAAGGACACGCAGGGCCGGACCACCGCGCAACCGGCCCTCACCGGCGCCCGTCGGATCCGTCTGACCGGTGTCGCAACCGACAGCGAGGTCCGCGTCCATCGCGGTGGCATCGCGCTCCTCAGCGCCATGTGCTCCCGCGCCTACCTCCAGGACCTGCGGCTCGCCCACAGGACGGGCGGTCACCCGACCGTCGACGACCCGGCACGCCCGCTGACCATCCGACCCAGGCACGGGAAAGGAACAGACACATGAGTGCGATCAAGACGGCGGCGGTCATCGGAGGCGGCATCGCCGGACCGGTAACGGCCCTCGCACTCCGTAGAGCCGGCATCGAGGCGACCGTCTACGAGGCCTACAAGAACACGGCGGACGGCCTCGGCGGCATGCTGATGGTCGCACCCAACGGGCTCAGCGCCCTCGAAGTCGCCGGTGTGGACGACGGCTTGGCCGGTCAGCCGATCCACCGCATGGTCATGACCGATGGACGGGGCCGGCGGATGGGCGAGTTCGCGGGCCTGACGGGTCTGCCGCCCAGCCAGGTGATGTGGCGTGCCGACCTGTACCAAGCGGTGCGCGAGCGTGCCGCCGCGGCGGGCGTGCAGACCGTGTACGGCAAGCGGTTGGCCGGCGCCGAGGAAACCCCGGCGGGCGTCACCGCCGAGTTCACCGACGGGACCCGGGTGACCGCGGACGTGCTGGTCGGGGCCGACGGTATCCGGTCGACGGTCCGGCGGCTGATCGACCCGGCAGCGCCCGGCCCCCGGTACACCGGCCTGCTCGGCTTCGGCGCGCACTCGAAGGCGGAGGTCCCTCGGGCGCGGCCGGACACCATGTACTTCTCCTTCGGCGAGCACGCGTTCCTCGGCTACTGGCCGGTGCCGGGCGGAGGCACCGCCTGGTTCGGCAACCTGCCGTACGAAGAGCCGCTCAGTGCGGAGCAGGCCCGTGCGACGCCGTCGGCCGCGTGGATGCGGATCCTGCGGGAGAAGTTCGCCGGGGACGTGCCCGGCCGCGATCTGCTCCGGGGCACCGGCGACGACGAACTCCTCACCTTCGGAGGGCTGGAGATCCTGCCTTCGGTGCCCGCCTGGCACCGGGGACGGATGGTCCTGGTCGGCGACGCGGCCCACGCGCCGTCCTCCAGCTCGGGGCAGGGCGCGTCCCTCGCGGTCGAGAGCGCGGTGCAGTTGGCGCGGTGTCTGCGGGACATCCCTGACGTGGGCGCGGCGTTCGCGACGTACGAGCACCTGAGACGGGGCAGGGTGGAGAAGGTCGCGGCCCAGGCCGCGAAGACCAACAGCCAGAAGTCGATGGGCCCGGTCGCGACCAAGATCACGGCCCTGCTGATGCCACTGGCGACGCGCACGTTCCTGACGCCGGAGAGGATGTTCGGCTGGACGCACCGGTACCGCATCGACTGGGACGCCCCGGTGGTGCCCGCCTGAGGAGGGCGGACCGCTTCCACAGGGAAGAAGACCTGTCCCTTCCGGAGCCGGGAATCGCGCACCGGCGGCCGGCTGGGCGGAAGCCAACTCCTGACGAACCTTCGGGCGTTCAGGCTTCCCGATTCCCGGTCGTCGGCCGCCTCGTCGGGCCGTACGGGTCAGGCTCGGAAGCGAGAACGGTTCGAAGATCTCCGAGTCGGAGGGCTCGTTCCCGGAGTTCGTCGAGGATGTCCCACAGCCCGCGGTCGCGTTCGGGCGCCGGATTGCAGCACGCGCACGACCCGACCCACGAAGCGGGCGCTCCCGGCGCCCCGAGGGCAACTCCATCGTCATGACGTGGCGGCGGCGCATGCCCGCACGGCCCGTGGACACCGGCCACGACCCCGCTCACATTCCGCAAGTGCGAAGCGTCACGCCGACGGCCGGGTGATTTTGTCGGCCACGGCGTCGAGGACCCAGTCCAGGCCGGTCGCGAAGGATGCCTCGGCGTCCACGTCCGTGCCGTCGTACACGGCCTTGGCCAGCGCCGGGAAGCGGCCCGTTGCCAACATTCTCGTCACGTGCGGTCCGGAGGCGCGCTGCCAGTCGCGTTTGGACAGGCCCGTGGCGCGCTCGGCCCGCAGGTTCGCGATCTCGCGCCTGATCGCGCCAGTGGAGTAAGCGCTGACGGTTTCCACGGCGCGCATCACGGTGTCGATGTCGGCGAGGCCGTCGAGGGCGGCGAGCGTGGCCTCGGTCACGGCGAGGCCGTTCGGGCCCAGGGTCGGGCGGCCGCCGAGCAGGTCGGCCAGCCATGCGTGGCGGAGAGCGGCCTGCCTGGTGCGGTGGGCGAGGACGCGCAGCGCCTCCCGCCAGTCACCGGGCTGCTCCTCGGGGAGAATCTCGGCCTGGACCTCGTCCACCATGAGGTCGAACAGCTCCTCCTTGGTGGAGATGTATCCGTACAGCCGCATCGGGCCGACGTCCAGCCGGCCGGCGACCTTGCGCAACGACACCGCCTCCAGCCCGCCCTCGTCGGCCAGCGCGACGGCGGCGGCTACGATCCGCTCCCGGTCGAGCGGCACGGGGCGAGTCGGCGGCTCCGGCCGGTCCCACACAGTCATGGTCACACCGTACTCTTGCGATGCACCGTATCGCCGCAATACAGTGTATCGCCATGAGCCATCGTATCGCCGTGGTCGGGACCGGCCCAGCCGGCCTTACCTGCGCGCGTGTCCTGCACCGCCATGGTCACCCTGTCACCGTCCTCGAACGCGATCCCGCCCCCGACGCCCGTCCCCCGGGCGGCACGCTGGACCTGCACGAAGGGCTGGGCCAGCTCGCCCTGAAGAAGGCGGGGCTGCTGGCGGAGTTCCAGGCGCTGTCCCGTCCCGAGGGGCAGGCCATGCGCATCCTGGACACGGCCGGGACGGTCCTGCGCGACTGGCGACCCCGTCCAGATGACCGGGCCAATCCCGAGGTCGACCGCGGGCAACTCCGTGATCTGCTGCTCGGCCCTCTCGACGTCCAGTGGGGGCGGGGCGTGACGCAGGTGGTGCCGGGGACCCGGGACGGCGTACTGGTCCGGTTCGCGGACGGGCGACAGGAGACGTTCGACCTCGTGGTCGGCGCGGACGGCGCCTGGTCCCGGATCCGCCCGGCAGTCTCGTCCGTGACGCCGCACTACACCGGCGTCACCTCGGTCGAGACCTCCCTCGACGACGTCGACACCCGCCACCCTGGCCTCGCCCGGTTGGTCGGCGACGGTTCCATGGCTGTGTACGGCGTGAACCGCGCGCTCGTCGCCCAGCGCAACAGCGGCGGCCACGTCAAGGTGCACGCCCAGTTCCGCGCGCCGCTGGACTGGCACACGAACCTGGACCTGGCCGACGTCGAGGCCGTGCGATCGAGCCTGCTGGCTCTGTTCGACGGCTGGGCCGCTCCCGTCCTCGACCTCCTCCGCCACGGCACCGCCTTCGTCCACCGCCCCCTCTACGTCCTGCCCGTGTCCCATACCTGGACCCATGTCTTCGGGGTGACGCTACTGGGCGACGCCGCCCATCTGATGCCCCCCTTGGGGGCGGGCGCGAACCTCGCGATGCTGGAAGGCGCCGAACTCGCCGAGTCCATCGCCTCCGACCCTGAAGATCTGGACGAGGCCGTCCGCGCCTTCGAGGAACAGATGTGGGCGCGGGCCGGCAAGTGGGCGAAGATCACGACGGCCGGTCTGGAACGCCTCGTCAGCCCGGACCCCGCCGAAGCACTCGCCCTCTTCGACCAAGTCCAGCCGTCCTGACGGCCAAGAGCGAGAGCACCGGCATAAACAGCTCGCCGCGGCTTCACGGGACCGTACGGCACCACGGCAGTCCCTTCCGGCAATACCACCGTCAGACGAACACACGGACGCCCGTCCCGTCTCGAAGCGCTGAGCGGCTCGCGAAGAGACCCGCGTCTGGGCGTCGGCAGGTATTCAGCCGGACAGCGGGCTCAATGACCGGTGTGAACTCGACGGACGCCGGGCGATGTGACTGGCCGACACACATGGCCTGAACGGCGACGTCACCGTGCCCGCTCCGCCGATGCCGGCTTCACGGCAGATGCACCGCGCCGCTGCGAGGCGCTGCGCCGGCACGGCCCGTTGCACCGGTCGGCGCTGCCCACCGGCCTGTACGGGTGGTTGGTTGTCGACTACGACCTGGCGTGCGCGGCACTGACCCACGCAGCGCTGCTCAAGGATCCCTCCCGGCCGCCGAACCCCCGCAGCCCCTGGACACGCCCTGAACCAGCCCCGGGTCGAGAAGGCGGCGCCGAAGGAAAAGGCCAGGTCAAGGCCATTGGGAGTAAGGTGGAGGGCACGGAGTTCCTTGCAGGCTGCAAGCTACGACAGGCTCTGTGAGTCCGTCGCCGTCCGCGGACGCCGCTTCACTCTGCCGATCACCGGACGGAAAGAAGTGAACAGCCATGGTGGCACTCTTCCTGTTCTTCATACTTGTGGCGATCGCCCTGGGACTCGTCGGCGCACTGATGCAGGGACTCTTCTATCTTCTGATCATCGGCGCCGTGATCTTCGTGGCCGACTTCGTGCTCATGGGAGCGAATTGGCGGCGGGCACACCGGCACATCATCCGGTAGTGGCTCCACGCTCGCACGAACCTCCTCAACCTCCTCCCGGGCAAGGTCACCCCACGCGATGAACCGCCCCAGGGCCCGCACGGCGCGAAACAAGGTGACGTTGCGCCACCCGCCCTCCGGCTCCCGGCGCGCTCCCCGCACTTGCGGTGACCGCCGGCGCAGTCCCCAGTGCCCAGGCCTTCCCGTACGAGGCGGGACGCTTGTCGCCGGGACGCAGGACGAACAAGTGTGTTCAGCCGTCGACTAGGACCGTGGCGACGGCTGGCTGACACCGAGGACGTCGAGCATCGCGCGGGTGGCCGGGCTGGGGTTGAAGCGGCTCCAGGCCAGGTACTCCAGGCGGCGCGGCCCATCGGCCACCGGGATCAGGGCCAGTCGGGGATCGTCCTCGGCGAGCGGTCGGATGAACGCCTCCGGAAGCAGCGCGACGCCCAGTCCGCGCGCGACCAACCGTGTGATCAGCTCGACCATGCCCGCCTCGTACGCGACGTCGCGGACCAGACCGGCGGTCGCGAACGCCCGGTCGGACTGGGCGCGGGCAGGTGTCCCGGCCACGAAGTCCACAAACGTCTCGTCGGTGATCTCCGTCAGCGCGACCCCGGAGGCGCCCGCCAGCCGGTGCCCGGCCGACACCACCAGCACATGCCGGTCGTGATCGAGGACGACGGTCTCCAGTCCGGCAGGCCGCT
This sequence comes from Streptomyces sp. HUAS TT11, assembly GCF_051553595.1. Taxonomy (NCBI): domain Bacteria; kingdom Bacillati; phylum Actinomycetota; class Actinomycetes; order Kitasatosporales; family Streptomycetaceae; genus Streptomyces; species Streptomyces sp. HUAS TT11. The sequence continues at coordinate 7,854,572 of NZ_CP196184.1, read as the reverse complement.
CGCCTTCCGGCAGGCCGAGAAAGGCGATGTCCAGCTCCCCGGCCCGGATCGCCGCCGCCAGGTCGTCGCTGCGCCCGGACCGCAGGACGACACGGACGTCCGGATGCCGGGCACGGTACCGCTGCAGCACCTCCGGTACGTCGACGGCGGCCGTGGTCACGATCACGCCGACGGCGAGCCGCCCGCGCACCACACCGGCCGCGGCCGCGGCGTCGGCCACCGCACGGTCGGCGGCGGCCAGGCACTCGCGCGCGCCCACGAGAAACGCGGCGCCCGCGCCGGTCAGTTCGACCCGGCGGCTCGACCGGGCGAACAGCCGGACCCCCACCTCCCGCTCCAGCGCCGCGATCCGGTGGCTCAGCGCGGACTGCACGACCTGGCAGCGCTCCGCGGCACGGGTGAAGTTGAGGGTGTCGGCGACGGCGACGACGTAGCGCAGTTGCTGAAGGTCCACTCATCCATCGTTCTCCTTCATGACTGTGATGACAACCATGCTTTGGAATCATCGGTATGTCCGGTCGAGACTCCCCTCATGCATCGGAACAAGGCGCAGGCGACGACCGTCCTGCTGACCGCGCTCGCTCCCGCGTCCTGGGGCACCACCTATGTGGTGACCACGCGGCTGCTCCCGCCCGGGCATCCGCTGTTCGCGGGCCTGATGCGGGCCCTGCCCGCCGGGCTGCTCGCGCTGGCGATCACCCGGGTGCTGCCGCGCGGGAAGTGGTGGTGGAAGACCGCGGTTCTCGGCATGCTCAACATCGGCGCCATGCCCCTGCTGTTCGTGGCCGCCGAACGGCTCCCCGGTGGTGTCGCCGCCACCCTCGGCGCCGCCCAGCCGCTGCTGGTAGCCGGTCTCGGCCTCACGGTGCTCCACGACCGGCCCACGGCCCGGCGGCTGGCCTGGAGCGTGCTGGGAGTACTGGGAGTGGGCCTGGTCGTCCTGGGACCGCAGGCCCGGCTGGACGCCGTCGGTGTGCTCGCCGGACTGGGCCATACGACCACCATGGCCGGCGGGGTCGTCCTCACCAAACGCTGGGGCCGGCCCGCGGGTGTCGGACCGCTGACCCTGGCCGGCTGGCAACTGACTGTCGGCGGCCTGCTGTTGCTGCCCCTCACCCTGGCCGTCGAGGGGCTGCCGCAACGGATCGACGCGGGCGCCGCGGGCGGCTACCTGTGGCTCGGGAGCATGGGCGGACTGATCGCGTACGCACTGTGGTTCCGCGGGATCGGCAGGCTGCCGGTCGCCGCCTCCGCACCCCTGGTTCTGCTGTCTCCGCTGGTCGCGACGGTCATCGGGATCGCGCAGGGCGAGTTGCTGAGTCTGCCGCAGGCCCTGGGCTTCGCCCTGGCGCTGACCGCGTTGGTGGCCGCGCAACTCGGCCCGGCCGCACGGAAGAACACCGCGACGAAGGAGAAGACGTCCGATGACGCAGCGCATGACGATCGCCGTGCTCGGGGCCACCGGGATGGTCGGCGGCAGGGTGGTCGCCGAGGCGAGCCGGCGCGGGCACCGGGTGCTGGCGTTGTCCCGGAAGCCGGCGAGTGAGGGCCCGGGTGTGACACCGGTCGCGGTGGACGTGAATGACGCAGCCGCGGTGGGCGAGTCACTGGCCGCTGCCACCGCGGACGCCGTCGTCCTGACCGTGCGGACCGTCCCGGCCGACGAGGAGTTCCTGGTCGCCGCCACCCGTACGGTGCTGGACGCCGCGGCCCGGCTCCGGATCCGCGTCCTCGTGATCGGCGGCGCCGGCGCCCTGCGCAGCCCCGGCGCCCCGGATCTGCCGGTCGCCGACAACCCCGTGTATGTGGCCGCCGAGTACCGCGCGGTGGCCGCCGTCGGAGTCGCCCAGCTGCGGACCTGTGTGGCCCACTCCGGTGCCGACTGGGTCTACCTGAGCCCGCCGGCCCTGCTGGAACCCGGCGCCCGCACCGGCCGGTACCGGCGCGGCACGGGCACCTTGCTCCTCGGCCCGGACGGGGAGTCCCGCATCAGCGTCGAAGACTTGGCCGTGGCCGTGCTGGACGAACTCGAAAGCCCAGGCGCCGAGCGGCACTTCACGGTCACCCGACAGCACTGAGGAGGAATCCGGGGAACTGCGCGACCAGCCACAACGGGGCCGCGGACGCATGACAACCCCGCCCGCTCGAACCAGCGGAAGGAGACGGCTCCGCCGGAGTACGGCGGCGGGCTCCTCACACCGGGCCAGGACGCACCTCCGACAAGCACCCCTGCCTGATGCGGCGGGGGGACGCGCTCGCCGTCGCCGAGGTGCCGACCGCGTCCGGGCTCGTGCTGCTCCCGACCTGGAGGGATGGGCGGCGCCGGCGCGGGGCCACGAGCGGCCGAGGGAATCAAACGCGGCCTCCGGACGCTGATCACCAGGTGAAGAAAATCGGATTCCTCTCCTTCGGTCACTGGTCGCCCAGCCCGCAATCTCAGGCCCGGTCGGCTGCGGACGTCATGCACCAGTCCATCGACCTTGCGGTCGCGGCCGAGGAGCTCGGCGTGGACGGTGCCTACTTCCGGGTGCACCACTTCGCCCGGCAGGCGGCCAGCCCGTTCCCGCTGCTCGCGGCGATCGGTGCACGCACGTCGAAGATCGAGATCGGGACCGGCGTGATCGACATGCGCTACGAGAACCCGTTGTACATGGCCGAGGACGCGGGTGCCGCCGACCTCATCTCGGCCGGTCGGCTGCAACTGGGCATCAGCCGCGGCTCACCGGAGCAGGTGATCGACGGTTGGCGCCTGTTCGGCTACAACCCCGCGCCGGGCGAGACGGCCGCAGACATGGCCCGCCGCCACACCGAGGCATTCCTCAAGGTCCTCGACGGCGAGGGTTTCGCCCAGCCCAACCCGCGGCCCATGTTCCCCAACCCGCCCGGGCTGCTGCGGATCGAACCGCACTCCGAAGGGCTGCGCGACCGGATCTGGTGGGGCTCCGCGTCCAACGCGACCGCCGTCTGGGCCGCCGAGCTGGGGATGAACCTGCAGAGTTCGACACTGAAGGACGACGAGACGGGCGAGCCGCTGCACGTCCAGCAGCGCAAGCAGATCGAGGCGTACCGCGAGGCGTACAGGAAGGCGGGCCACACCCGGGAGCCCCGGGTTTCGGTCAGCCGCAGCATCTTCGCCCTGACCGACGACCTCGACCGGGCCTACTTCGGGCGCGACCGCAACTCCCGGGACCAGGTCGGCATGATCGACGACACGACCCGGGCCGTCTTCGGGCGCTCCTACGCGGCGGAGCCGGAGGAACTGGTGAAGCTGCTGCGGGATGACGAGGCGATCCAGGCCGCGGACACCCTGCTGCTGACCATCCCGAACCAGCTCGGGGTCGACTACAACGCCCATGTGCTGGAGAGCATCCTCACCCATGTGGCACCGGAACTCGGCTGGCGTTGAGCGTCGGTCGTCATGCATGTGGCTCAAACACAGTCTGAAAGAGCGACGTGTCCCGGCGAAGCTGTTCGGTGAGCCGATCAAGGATGATGGCGAGGTGTTGGTCAAGGTAGACGCGGTGCTGTGCGCCTCGTCGAGGCCCGTGCTTGTCCGAGTGCACTCGGTCGTGGGCACTGCTGTGGCGCACTGGCAGGGGACCCCGGAGGCGGTGGGGCGAGAACACCATGTCGAGTGGACCGTGGATGAGGACATCGCCTGGGCAGGGAACACCCGGCCAGGGGCCGTTGCCACCTCTGAGCTGCGGGAGGACGGTGACCGCATTGTCTTTCGCGGACAGTTGAGCCTCACCGAGGACGGAGGGGCCGTCCTGGACGTGGGCGGAACGCTGATCCTGTTCGATCTCGCCGGCCCACCGCTACCGGACGGCGTCGGTGGGTCGTGGGTCGAGGTCCGTGTGGCACAGGAACACGTCACGGTCTGGCCCTACGACGTCTGACCGCTGGTGAGTGGTCAGGCGTCGCGCCAGTTCGGAGCGGACGCTCGGGTCGGCCGGTGGCTCATCAGGTCGGCCATCGCCGGCTTGATCATGGTCTCCGAGCCGGCCTCCGAGCGGTGCGGAGGGCCTCGCAGTCCTGTGCGAGCTGTCGGTGGTCATGAGCCGGGTCCAGGAGCCGGCCAAAGGTCTTCCCGACGACCCATCGCCGCGGGATCACTGACCGCATCGGCCCCCGAAGGTCTTGCTGTGGCGGGCTGCCGCCGAATCGGTCTCGCGTCTCGACCGTGCCGGCGAAGTGGCACGTCGTCCGCCCGGCCGTCGGCTCCCTGTGTCACTCGCCACGCTGTGCGTGCGGTGCAGGCGGCCTGACGCCTTGTGGTTCCGCGGCGGCAGCACGTGCGAGCGTCGGATTACCGATGAGGCCCCTGCCTTCGGCAGGATGGGCGCATGACCGAGATCCGCACACCCCGCCTCCTCCTCCGTAGCTGGCACGACGACGACCTCGCGCCGATGGCGGACATCAACGGGGACCCACGGGTCATGCACTGGATCGACGACGGCTCGGTGCGCGACCTGGACCACACCGCCGAGGACATCGAGCGGTGGGAGGAGGAGTGGGACGAGGAGGGCTTCGGACTTTTCGCCGTCGAGCTGCTGGCCTCGGGCGAACTGATCGGTTTCACGGGGCTGTCCGTGCCCGAGTTCCTGCCGGAGGTGATGCCCGCCGTGGCGATCAGCTGGCGGATCGGCTCACAGTTCTGGGGCCAGGGATACGCGTCCGAAGCCGCCCACGCCACGCTGGAGTTCGCGCTCCAGGACCGCGGCCTGGACCGGGTCATCAGCATCAACCGGGTCGGTGACAACGCCTCCGAGAACGTCATCCGCAAGCTCGGCATGGTGCCCGAGCGGGAGACGGCACACCCGGTGTACGGCTACCCGCTGCGCGTTCACACCATCGATCTCACCGAGTACCAGGCATGACCCGCCCGTGCCGTTGATCATCACAAGGCAGCCGACCGCTGTCCCCACGCCCCGAGCGCATGGTCGCGACGATTCCGAGACCCCGGCTCCCACGGCAGTCTGCTTGGATGCCGAAGATGACGACGAGTTCTCCTGTCACCCGTGCAGACGACGCCGATTCCGACCGGCTGAAGTCCCTGCTGGAACGCGCTGTCCGGGGCCGGGACAGCCAGGCCTGGAGCGACCTTTGGACGGAGCTGTACCACAACGGCTCCCTGGATGTCGCCCATCCGCTGGTGCTGCGGACGCTGGCCGACATGGCGGAGGCCGGCAAAGCCGACACGGCTGCTTCGGCCCTCCACCTGGCAGGCGCGCTTCTCGTCCAAGCCGACCAGCGGTACGAGACCCGGAACCTGCGCCACCAGTACGCACCGGAAGTCACACGCCTACTGAGCGCCGCACACCGGTGTCGGCAGGTCACCACCGACCGGAATGACTACTGCTATCTGGTCGAGGCGGTCCTGAACCTGGAGGGCGGCATCCATTGGGCGGAGGACCTGATCTGGGGCGTCGTCAGCGAGGAATACGAGCTCGAGTGCCCCGATCCCGACGGATGCGCGTCGGTGTGGGTGATTCTCGGAGTGCGGGGCTTCTTCAGTACGGTGGAGGACTACGCCCGCTCCGACGACGTCGAGACTTTCCCTCTCCACCCGGCCGATCCACGCGCCCTGGAAGGCCTCGGCAGGCGCCTCTACGACCTCGCCCTGACGGACGGCCATGAGGAGGTCGCACACGCCCTCACTCATGCCTTCGGTGAGGCGACCTGCCCGGAGTGCGGGCAACGCTTCTCCGTCGTCGGACAGGTCGTCGCCCGTTCCAGCTGAGAACTGGCGGCGGGTAGTGGACTTGGGGACCCACAGCCTCTTCTCCCCCAAGAAGCCCGGCCCGGCACTCGACCTTGGCCGATCACTGAGGCGGAGCACCGCGGACGTCCTTGCACCATGGCGGGTCGGTCCGATGGTCACCCGCGGCTACCGTTCCGGGTTCCCGCCGAATGCCGTCGACGTTCGACGTCTGTGCCCTCACTGCCCTCGGCGGCGACTTCGCTCGTCATCGCCCCCCAGGAGTCCGATCACGGTTCCAGTCATCGCGGAGAGAAGGGGCCGGACTATGGTGAGCCGGTGACCGACACTCCTCGCGAAGTCTTCCTGAAACTCGTGCACGGCGTCTGTGAAGAGCGATGGACGGACGTGGTGGACCTCTACGCGGAGCAGACTGACGTCTCGCACCCGTTCCACCCGCTGGGTGCACCGCCGCTTCTCTCCCACGAGGCGCTGCGAGCCCACTTCGGCGGCGGGCCGCAGTCGCACCAGGGCCCGACCCTCAGACGCCGTCCGACCCGGATCAACGTGCACGAGACCGCCGATCCCGAGGTCATCGTTGCTGAGTTCCAGTACGAAGGCATCGTGGTGGAGACCGGCGAACCCTTCACCGTCCCGGGCGTCTTCATCATGCGTGTCAGGGACGGAAAGATCGTCGAATCCCGCGACTACCTGGACCACTTGCGCTCCGCTGCGGCCCGCGGCCGGCTCCCCGAGGTCTTGGACACCATCCGCGACCACCACGCCGAAGGCCGTGTCACTGACCCTTCAGGTCACAACGGCGCCGAGCCGCGTTGACCTCGTCGAAGTGCCGTTCGCCCGCTTGGAAGGTCACCCACCCGACCTGACGGCAGGAAGCACCCCAACTCGCCGACGGCCAGGTTCTGTCCGGGCGATCTTGCCGCTCTCGGCGCAGTGGGGCACATGATCTCCTCAGGATCGCGGGGTGTTCGAGGACCACGGTTGGATCACGGTCAGGGAGACCGCAGTTGATGACGACAACGAGGGCCGACTGCGGCAGATCGTCGATGGACTTCGGCTTCGCATCGCCCGGATTGCCGGCCCTTACCTCCTTGACCTCAGGTGGATGACATCCTCGGCATGCTTCATGAGTTGTGTCCGCACGTGATGGACGGGCCGCTACCTGTCTGGGCTCGAAATCTGGCCTGCCGATTGGACTCTTGCAGCGACCGGACGATCCGGAGTTGATGCGGGAGGCGGCCGAGAACCTGTGGCTGCACGGCCCGGAGTGGGACGGCATCGCCACGGACCCGCGACGGAGGACCGAGGCCCCGGAAGCCGGATGAGAGATCCTCGGCGGGGTCGCCGCGACGGAGACGGTGCCCGCTGGTGGTGGCACCAGGACAGCATGTCCGGCTGCCGAAGTGACCGACCTCCTGCCGACGCGTTCAGGGCGTGGCGGGCGAGTACGCGAGCCGCAGGCGTGGAGCCTGCGGCAGTGACACAGATGCTGCCGACCCCGGGACGGCTCGGAACGCCTCGATCACATAGGCGGCGAAGCGGCGGGAGGCAGCGAGGCGGGCGTCACGTGGCGCGTCCTGGACACCCCGGTGGGCCATGAGCATCAGGATCAGGTCGTCCACGACAAAGCCGGACCGCAGCCGGCCGGTCTCCTGGGCCCGGCGAGCCAGCTCGGTGACCGCGCGCAGAACCGGCTCACGGTCGGCGGCGAAGTCCATGGCCTCGGGGTAGGCCGTCATGAAGGCGTCGGCGAATCCGCGGCTGTGAGCATGGAGTTCGCAGATCTGCTCGACGAGGCCGCGGAATCCGTGCCACGGGTCCGAGTCCGCGAGGGCGTCGCGGACGATGGCGTGGCAGGCTCGCCGCTGCTCGGCGAAGGTCTCCCCGATCAGGTCCCGTTTGGTCGGGAAGTGCCGGTACAGCGTGGCGGGGCCGACGCCTGCGTGCCGGGCGATCTCTCGCATGGGCACACTCAGTCCCTCTTCGCCGAACACCGCGCGGGCGGCTTCCAGGATGCGGGCGCGGTTGTCGCGGGCGTCGGAGCGAGCGGTGTGAGGCAAATGGTCGGTCATCGTTTCTCACTTCAGCCAAGCGGACGGGTGCGTCCGTTACGTTCCGATGGCGGTGGTCCCGCCCCGCACCGACACTCCGCCGGTGACGCCTCGACCCAGGGGCTGGCTTGCCACCCACGGCCCCCGCCGCTGTGCCCCATCCTTCCACCGACTCGAGGAACCGAGATGAAAGCCGTAGTGATCAAGACGTTCGGAGACGCCGACGGCCTGGAGGTTGTCGACTTGCCCGTACCCGTCCCTGCACCGGGACAGGTACGGGTCGCCACGGAGGCGATCGGCGTGGGGGGCGTGGATGCCGTGATCCGCCGGGGAACGCTCGCCGCCTACGGTTTCCAGGAGGGCCATCTCCTCGGCAGCGAGGTCGCGGGACGCGTCACCGCGGTCGGAGAGGGAGTGGACGCTTCGTGGATCGGTCGGCGGGTATGGGCGTTCACCGGCCTGTCCGGTGGTTACGCCGAGCAGGCCGTCGCCGCGGTCGAGGATGTCCTTGTGCTGCCCGACGGCCTGACCGGCGCCGAAGCGGTGGCTCTCGGTGGCTCCGGCGTGGTCGCCCACTTTGCCCTGGAACGCGCCCGTTTTGTGCCCGGCGAGACGGTTCTCGTTCGCGGTGCGGCGGGCAGCATCGGGATCACCGCGGTCCAGCTCGCCGCCAGGGGCGGCGCGGGCGCCGTGGTGGTCACCACGTCATCGGAGGAGCGCGGAGCCCGCCTGAGGGATCTGGGAGCGACCCATGTCCTCGACCGCTCCGGCGAGGGCGGCGGCGCGGACGCCCCGTCCGGCTTCGATGTGGTCATCGACGTGGTGGGGGGTCCCCAGCTTCCGCTGGTGCTGGACAGGTTGAATTCCGACGGACGGTACGTTGCCGTCGGCGTGGTCGGCGGGCAGCCACCGGCGGACTTCGGGACGCGGTTGCTGGAGTCCTTCCGCAAGTCGCTGTCGTTCGCCACCTTCAGCTCGGACACCGTGCCCGTCCCGGACCGGCAGGCCGTACGGTCGTCCCAGTTCGCCGATGCCGCGCGCGGGGACTTGCGCACGGTCGTGCACCAGGTGTTGCCACTGGACCAGGCCGTGACGGCGCACCGCGAGATGGACGCGGGCAGGGTGTTCGGCAGGATCGTGCTGGCCCCCTGAGCCAGGCGGAAACGGTGTTCGCCACCTGGGTAACGTCATGGGCCCCACCCTGGGCGTCGGTCACCGGCTGTCACCGTCAGCAGCTACCGGACATGTGCGGGGGCATGGCAGGTTTCCGCTGCCGCGTCCCCCGGTGGTGTGCCGCCGCTCGGGCACCGCGAGGTGCATCCCGAGGGTGTTCGACCAGCGTCAGGTGGCGCCCGCGACTCGAGGAGGAGTTCGGCCCCCGGGTAATGGCCGTGCCATTACCCCCCGACGTCGAGGTCGGCACCCGTTTCGACCTCAATCGTCGGGTCGTCCGAAGAGACCCGCCAGGTCTCTGCCGAGCACCACGTCGTCACGCTCGCGCGGGAACGGCGCCCCTCTGCCCGGTGTGCCCGGTCAGTGGGCGCCGTTCGTGTGTGCTGCGATGTCCTCGATGCCGGTCTCCCGGGCGACGAGTTGCAGCTCGTCGCTCCATGGCTGGCCGGCCAGCAGCTGGTTGAAGCAGGACATCGCGAACCAGGTGAGCACGAGCGCGATGTACGGCGCCCGGCCGTCCGGGCTCGGGGCATGCTGTGGGTACTGAGGCTCGATCAACAGTTGCACGGTCTCGGCGTCGATGCCCGCGTAGAAGCGCTCCGCGGACGTGAGCGTGGCGTGGGAGAGCAGGCTCTCCCCCGCGTAGACGGCGTGCAGGGGCGCCCCGATGCGCTGCAGCAGGTGCCCGATGTTGTTGTACGTCTGCGCCGGGCTCCGCGGCAGGGCCACGGCCGCGTCGGCGATCGTCGTGTCGTAGGTGATGCCTGCGCTGTCGGTCGCCTCCCGCAGCTTCCTCTGCTTGTACCGGAGCGCGTGGTTCATGCTGTCCACTGCGTCCGGCCCGTCTTCGGCCAGCCACCAGACCTGAGCCGCGTGTTCGAGCATGCTGCGCCGGTTGGGGGCGGTCTCATGGCCGAAGCCCTGGCGATGGAGGAGGACAACAGCCGCGGCCTGCCGGTGAACATTGGCCAGCATGCCCCATGCCACGAAGAACGGGCGCACGTCCTCACCTGCGGGTTGCAGTGCTCCGCTGAAGTCGTCGACCAGGCGCGCGAGGGCTTCGAGCCCCTTGTAGGCACGTTCGTGTTCGACGGTCAGGTCTTCAGGCATGCGCGGTTCCTACCCAGCCGGCCAACATGGCGGCCAGTGTGCAGCAGAGGCAGGGCTTCCGGCCAACATTTTGCCCCGTCCGAGTGGACGGTCGCCGTCGTCGCGTCCCCTCATTGGAGCAAGCGGTCCGCGCATACCGTCGCTGGACCAGTGACGACTTCTGAGCATCCGTCGGCGGGCGGCAGGGGCGTTCCGCGGCTTCATCCGCATGCCGGAGTTGCGCCGCCTGCGGCTCCATCCGCATCAGGGCGTTGTCACTGTCTCCGGCTCCGGTAGAGGTCACGGAGCAGGGCCACCTCGGCCCCGTGATGGATGACCTCACGGTTCACGTGCAGAATCACGTCGGCGAAAGGGTACCGGCCGTCGGCCGTGCCGGGCGGGCCCTCGCTGCGTCTGCTCAGCAGGCTGTCGTCGGCGGAGTCCAGACCGGCACACCAGTCGGCATATCCCCTGTCGATCCAGGCCAGGCCGTCGGCCGCGGTCAACCCGGGCCATGGGACTCGATCGAGGGTCAACTTCCGGTCGCCGAAGTGGAAGTCGGCGCGCTGGGCGAGGGTCTGGCCGATGTGGGCCATGCGCCAGGCGATGGTGGTGAAAGGCGGCGGTTCCGGTGCCGGAAAAGCCCGGTCCGGCGCGATCGTGCCGTCACGCCGGGCGCGGAGGGACCAGCAGTCGGCGATCGGCTCCCATAGGTACTCGGCGTCCTCGAGCCCGGACAGCCGGGGGCGCAGTTGGTGCTCCCAATGCCAGGTGAGTTGGCCCGAGAGCCGGCGGAGTCGGCGGTCCGACGTGTTGTCCGGTCGGATCATCGCCCCGGCCCCGTCCTCTTATCGCTCATCGTCACCCGACACCGACGAAGCCCTCGACAGGCCGACCGGAGGCGACGCCCCCGGCAGATCGGCCCCGGACACATCATCGGCCCCCGGGCCCGACCGATCACACCCGATCGACGCACCGCACCCGCCCGACCGATCACACCCGCCCGGTGTCCCGACGCCCCGTTCCCGCGTCCCGAAGCCGTGCCCCCACCCGCACCCGGGACCGCGGTCAAGGGGTCGGACGTCATGTCAGGACCCTGATTCGGCCGAAGCGTCGTCGGCGAGCGGCGGTACGAGTTGGTGTGCGATGTCGCGGGCCACCGCGGCGACACGCTCGTCGGAGACCTTCAGTCCCTGTGCGGCCAGCAGCACCGTGTTGACGCTGAGCAGTGCGGCCCGCAGCCGCAGTTGCTCCTCCACCGAGGCGTCCGGTCCGGCGACGATCTCGAAGAGTTCGGTGAGTCGCTCGAAGGCGTTCTCGCGGCCGGGGTGAAGGTCGCGCACGACACGCTGGTTGGCCAGGGCGAACCGCATCACCGACATACCGCTGCCGGTGACCATGTCGACCATGCGGTCCACGGCGCGGGTGCGCAGGTCCGGGCCGGGAGGCTGCTCCCGGGCCCAGGCGACCAGGGAGTCCAGGGCGTCCAGATGGTCGGTGAAGAGCGAGCGGACGATGTCCTCCTTGCTGCTGAAGTGGTAATAGAGGGCGGCCTTGGTGATGCCGAGGCGTTCGGCGATCTCCCGTAGCGAGGTCGCCTCGTAGCCCTGCTCGGTGAACAGCTCGATGGCCACCTTGCGGATCTGGGCCTTCGTGTCGCTGCCCCGCCGGTGCCCTGCCCCTGCCCCTGCCATCGCCATGTCGTCCCTTCGCATGCGGCGCTCCCGCACTGAGTGCCTGGCTCGATCGTGGCCATGGTGGCCCCCCCTTGCCAACTTACCGGTCGGCAAGTAATCTACTGACCGGCCGGTAAGTGATTCGCCTCTCTCCTGCCTGAGGCATCGCGCGGACGCGGCTCTCACCACAACCGTCCCGCCTCCTTCACTCTTCGGTCTTTCGCGCATCCCGACGTTCCGCCTACTCCGCTGAAAGGCATCCGCCCGTGACGCAGACAGCACCGGCCTCGGCCGGCGCCGAGACAGCCCCGCCGGCTCGCTTCACCCACCGCGAGATCATGGTGACGATGAGCGGCCTGGTCATCGCCATGCTGCTCGCCATGCTGGACAACATGATCGTGGCGCCCGCGCTGCCCACGATCGTGGGCGATCTCGGCGGCCTGAACCACCTCGCGTGGGTCACCACCGGTTACATCCTCGCCTCGACCGCCGCCACTCCGATCTGGGGCAAGCTCGGCGACCTCATCGGCCGCCGGATCACCTTCCTGTCCTCCATCGCGATCTTCCTGATCGGCTCCGCGCTGTGCGGTATGTCGCAGAACATGGGCGAGCTGATCGGGTTCCGCGCGATGCAGGGCCTGGGAGCGGGCGGCCTGATGGTCGGCGTCATGTCGGTGCTGGCCGAGATCGTCCCGCCCCGGGACCGCGGCAAGTACCAGGGCGTGATGATGGCGGTCATGCCCGTCGCCATGATCGGCGGCCCGCTGGCCGGCGGGTTCATCACCGACCACCTTTCCTGGCGCTGGGCCTTCTACGTCAACCTGCCGCTGGGTGTCGTCGCCCTGACGGTCTGCTGGTTCGTCCTCGCACGGCTGCCGCGCAGCTCAGGCAAGGTGCGCATCGACTGGACCGGTGCCGCGCTGCTGACCGTCTGGATCACCACGCTGGTCCTGATCACCAGCTGGGGCGGCACCGAGTACGACTGGGGATCGGCCATGATCATCGGCCTGGCCGTGATCACCGTCGTCGCCTTCGCCGCCTTCGTCATGGTGGAACGCCGCGCCGCCGAGCCGATCATGCCGCTGTCGGTCTTCGCCAACCGCAACTTCACCCTCGCGGGCGCCCTCAGCCTTGTCGTCGGCTTCGCCATGTTCGGCGGCGTGACCCTGCTCCCCCAGTTCCAGCAGTACGTCCAGGGCTCCTCCGCCACCAACAGCGGCCTGCTGCTCATGCCGATGATGATCGCCGCGATGGCGCTCTCCCTCGCGGGCGGTGCCGTGATCAGCCGGACGGGCCGCTACCGTGCCCTGCCGATCGCGGGCAGCCTCCTGATGACGGTCGGGCTCGCCCTCTTCGCCACCATGGGCCCGGACACCTCCCGCACCATCACCGCGCTCTACATGGTCGTTCTCGGCGCGGGCATGGGCTGCCTGATGCAGACCACCATGCTCATCGCCCAGAACAGCGCGCCGCTGCGGGACATGGGCGCCGCCACCGGTGCGGCCACGTTCCTGCGGAACATGGGCGGTTCCCTCGGTGTCTCGGTGCTGGGCGCCCTCTACACCCACACCCTCGCCGATTCCTTCACCTCGGCGGCCGGCCCGTCCGCCGACGCCGGGAAGACCGGTGGCACGGTCGCCCAGATGACGCCCGAGGCGCTGCGCGCCCTGCCCGAGAGCGTCCGGCACGCCTTCGCGAAGGCCGTCAGCGACGGCATCGACACCGCCTTCACCTGGGGCGCCTCCGCGGCCGTCCTCGGCATCGTGATCGCCCTGTTCATCCGCCATGTGCCGCTGCGCGGCTTCACCGGCGGCTCGGGCACGGACACGGACAAGGTGCCCGTCGCCACGGCCGCCGACCCGGTGACCGGCTGACCGACCGCCGCCACGGCCCCGTACGGCCCAGCCGTACGGGGCCGTGGCGTAGGTCTGCCCGCACCGCCGTCGGCGCGCACCCGCCGAACAGTCGGGCAGCGCACCCGGGACCGCAGACCCCCACGACATGATCACGCAAGCGCAGACCCGACCCGCCCGGGCACTCCACCAAAGCCGAACGACGCAGTGACAGGGTCCGCGAACGCCTCACCGAACGCCGCTCGCACAGCCGCCCCCGCAGGGCGACCAGCACAGCGAAACCGACGGGTCAGCGCACGCATCGGCCGCAACACCCGCGCAACCCCGCACGCCACCCCGACCGCCCCGGGCACCCCGCGAAAACCCGGCCCCGAACTCACACAGCGCACACGTCCGCAAAGGCCTCAGTGAACGCCGCTCGCGTCGCTGCCCCCGCAGTGCGGTCCAGTACGGCGAAGACGATGTCGCCGAAGTGTCCCTCGAAGCGCCCCCCGACCAGCAGTGTGCGGAAGGCACCGGCCACCTGCGCCGGGTCGTTGCGGAACACCCCGCAGCCCCAGGCGCCCAGGACGAGGCGCCGGTAGCCACTGGCGGCCGCTGTCTCGAGGACCCGTTCGGCCCGGGCCACCAGAGCGCCCGGCAGCTCGCCGGCGCGTTCCGGGCTCCTGCGCAGCACGACGCCGGCGTTGGGTGCCGGGGAGGTCAGAAAACCCACCGGGTAGGGCTCGTCGAGCAGCCGGCCGCGGTCGTCGCGGAACACGGGCACGCCCGGTGAATGGATCACGCGGTCCGAGTAGAACGGGTCGCGGTGCGCCCGGTGGTGATCGTAGAACTCCTTCACCTCACGAAGGCAGGCGTACAGCGCCGAGGACCGGCACAGGGCCTCCTCCTGCGCCTGGGCGCCGTTCAGGAAACCGCCTCCCGGGTTGCGCGCGGAGGCGAAGTTCAGCACGGCCGGCGGATCACCCGATCGGCCCACCAGCCGCCGGGCTGCCTCCAGGCTGCTCTCCCCGGTGACCTCGAACCGCGTGCCCACCGCGGCGACCTGCGGCGTCCGCACCGGGTCCGGTCCGAACATCCGGGTGCCGGCGCGCGCGGCATCGACGGCCGCGGCGATGGTCACCGTACGCCCGCTGGAAGTGCCGTAGCCCCCCGCGGCGACGATCGACTCTGTCTGCTGCCCGATCCCGCGCAGGCGCGCGCTCACGGCGCCACCCCCGTGGGCGCCGTGAGCGCGCGGCGCACGGCCTCCCCCGGCGTGGCGCCGGCTTCCCCCGTCGTGCTCATGAACGCATCCTGAGCGATGCTGGTCGTGAGCCGCAACAGGGTTTCCCGGCCCCGAGAACAACTGATTTCCCACCGGGAAACGAAGAGCAAGAAGCCGTAAAAGCACCACTGCGCACTCTTGTGCGAATCGGTGCGAGGGTCTTGGGTGGACGAGTGTGTGCCGACTCGGCCCAACCGGGGCCTGGTCGGCGGCATGGTGGAATCTCAGGAGGATCCCGACATGTCAGATTCGGTGAGTGACTGTCCGGAGCAGCGCTCCGCCGTCACCGACGCCGAGGTGGAGGCACTGGTCCGCGGCATCTGCTTCAAGACCGGACCGCCCCGCACACTCGGTGTCGAGGTGGAATGGCTCGTCCACGAGCTGCGCGAACCGTGGCTCCCCGTACCACCCGAACGTCTCCGAAAGGCCTACGCCGCACTGCGGTCCCTGCCCCTGCGATCGGCCCTCACGGTCGAACCCGGTGGCCAGCTGGAGCTCAGCTCCGCTCCCGCCGCCTCCCTGATGGAGTGCATAGGGGCCGTCTCGGCCGACCTCGACGCGGTCCGCGCAGTTCTGCGCGAGATGGACATCGGCATCAGCGGCATCGGCCACGATCCCTGGAACCCTCCGCGTCGCTACCTCCATGAACCGCGTTACGACGCGATGGAGAGCTATCTCGACCGCACCGGCCCCGAGGGCCGTTCCATGATGTGCTCGTCCGCGTCGGTCCAGGTGTGCCTGGACGCCGGATACGAGGAGCCGGGCCCGCTCGGGCACGGCCGGCGCTGGTGGCTGGCGCATCACCTCGGCGCGGTACTGCTGGCCGCGTTCGCCAACTCGCCCCTGTCCCGGGGCCGGCCCACGGGCTGGCGCTCGACGCGGCAGTCCTTCTGGGCCGCCATGGAGCCGGGACGCAGCAGCGCTCCGCCGCTCGACGGCGACCCGCGCGTCGCATGGGCCCGGCATGTGATGGACGCGCCCGTGATGTGCATCCGGGCCGAGAAGGGGCCCTGGCGCGTGCCGACCGGCATGACCTTCCGGGACTGGGCCCGGTCCGCCGATCCGCCGGACCGCGGTGATCTCGACTACCACCTCACCACCCTGTTCCCGCCGATACGGCCACGCGGCCACCTCGAACTCCGCATGATCGACGCCCAGCCGGGCGACGACGGGTGGATCGTGCCGCTCGCCGTGACGACCGCGCTCTTCGACGACCCCCAGGCCGCCGAGACCGCCTACCGGACGGTGAAACCCCTCGCCGAGCGGGCGGGTTCGCAGCCGGCTCCGGGCAATCCGCTGTGGATCGCCGCCACTCGCGACGGTCTCACCGATCCCGAACTGCGCGAGGCCGCCACCGCCTGTTTCGCGGCCGCGGCCGAGGCACTGCCCCGGCTCGGCGCCACGGACGAGGTCCAAAGTGCCGTCGCCCGGTTCACCGAACGCTACGTGGCCCGGGGCCGCTGCCCCGCCGACGATCTGCTGCTCCAGTTCCACGGGAAGGACACCCGTTCCGGCGGGCAGGACACCCGGTTCCACGGGAAGGACATCCACACATGACCGACGAGCGGTCACCGATTGACCCCGACCGGCTCAGGGAGCGCGCGCTGGACGCTCTGACCGCGGCCCGCGCCCGCACCGCGCTGCTGACCACCTGTGTCGAAGAGCCCGACCTCATGGCGCAGCACTCCCCGCTGATGTCGCCGCTGGTGTGGGACCTCGCGCACATCGGCAACCAGGAAGAGCTGTGGCTGCTGCGCACGGTCGCGGGCCGCGACGCGATGCGGCCCGAGATCGACGGCATCTACGACGCCTTCGAGCACCCCCGCTCCGAGCGGCCCACACTGCCGCTGCTGGCGCCGGACGAGGCCCGCCGCTACGCCGCCGAGGTGCGCGGCCGGGCCCTGGACGTGCTGGAGAACACGCGGTTCGAGGGCCGGCGGCTGACGCAGGAGGGCTTCGCCTTCGGCATGATCGCCCAGCACGAACAGCAGCACGACGAGACGATGCTGATCACGCACCAGCTCCGCAGGGGGCCGCAGGCGCTCACCGCCCCCGATCCGGAGCCCGTGCCGCCGTACGCGGGGCCGTCCGAGATCCTGGTCCCCGGCGGTCCGTTCACCATGGGCACCTCGACCGAACCGTGGGCGCTCGACAACGAACGGCCCGCGCACGAGCGGCTGGTGCCCGCCTTCCGCATCGACGCCGTTCCGGTGACGAACGCCGCCTATCAGTCCTTCATCGAGGACGGCGGCTACGGCGACGAGCGCTGGTGGACCCCCGAGGGCTGGGAGCACATCCGCACCCACGGTCTCCAGGCCCCGCTGTACTGGCAGCGGGACGGCGGGCAGTGGCTGCGGCGGCGCTTCGGTGTCACCGAGGTCGTACCGCCCGACGAGCCCGTCCTGCACGTGTGCTGGTACGAGGCGGACGCGTACGCCCGCTGGGCGGGGCGCCGGCTGCCCACCGAGACCGAGTGGGAGAAGGCGGCGCGCCACGACCCGGAGACCGGCCGCTCCCGGCGCTACCCCTGGGGTGACGCCGACCCGGGGCCCGAACACGCCAACCTGGGCCAGCGGCATCTGCGGCCGGCCCCGGCCGGCAGCTACCCGGCGGGCGCCTCGCCGCTCGGGGTGCGGCAGTTGATCGGTGACGTGTGGGAGTGGACGGCGAGCGACTTCCTGCCGTATCCGGGTTTCACGGCGTTCCCGTACAAGGAGTACTCGGAGGTGTTCTTCGGGTCGGAGCACAAGGTCCTGCGCGGCGGTTCGTTCGCCGTGGACCCGGTGGCCTGCCGGGGCACGTTCCGCAACTGGGACTATCCGATCCGGCGCCAGATCTTCTCCGGCTTCCGCACCGCGAGGGACGCCTGATGTGCCGCCACCTGGCCTATCTGGGCCCCGAGGAGCCGCTCGGCCGGATCCTCGTGGAGCCCGGCCACAGCCTGTACCGGCAGTCGTGGGCGCCCCGCAGGCAGCGGTACGGCACGGTCAACGCCGACGGCTTCGGGGTCGGTTGGTACGCGGAGGGGGACCCGGTGCCGGCGCGGTACCGCCGGATGGGCCCCGTCTGGGCCGACCCGTCCTTCGCCGATCTGGCGCGGGTCGTGCGCTCGGGCGCGCTTCTGGCCGCCGTGCGCGACGCGACCGAGGGATGTGCCGCAGGGGAGGCCTCCGCGGCGCCGTTCGCGGCGGGCCGGTGGCTGTTCAGCCACAACGGCGCCGTGGCGGGGTGGCCCCGGTCGGTCGCCGAGCTCGCCCGTACCCTGCCGCCCGCCGAACTGCTGTCGCTGGAGGCGCGCACCGACTCGGCGATCGTCTGGGCGCTGGTCCTCAACTGGCTACGGGCCGGTGACGAAGGCGCCCAGGCACTGGCCGACACCGTGCTGGAGGTCGCCGCGGCGGCCCCCGACTCGCGGCTCAACCTGCTGCTCACCGACGGCAGGACGATCACCGCGACGGCGTGGGGCGACACGCTCTGGTATCTCTCCCAGCCCGGCCGGTACACCGTCGTGGCCTCCGAGCCGTACGACGACGACCCGCAGTGGCAGGAGGTACCCGACCGCACGCTGCTCGCGGCCACGCCCACCGACGTCCTGCTGACCCCACTCAAGGACCTTCACGACGACCCGGCATCCGCACCCCACGAGGAGCCCAGCACGTGAGCCCGTTCCATCTCACCCGCACCCTTGCCGAGGACGCCGCGGACGCGGCGCTGCGCGCCGACGTGCTGCGCGGCCTCGGCCTGTCCCAAGGTCCCGACGCCTCCCGGGCGGAGGGGACCCAGCCACTCAAGACGCTGCCGCCCAAGTGGTTCTACGACGCCCACGGCAGCGACCTCTTCGAGAAGATCACCGAGCTGCCCGAGTACTACCCGACGCGCGCGGAGCGGGAGATCCTGATCGCGCGCTCCGGGGAGATCGCGGCGGCGACCGGCGCCCGCACCCTGATCGAGCTGGGCTCCGGATCGTCCGAGAAGACCCGGCACCTGCTGGACGCGCTGACCGGCCTGTGCACCTATGTGCCGGTCGACGTCAGCGAGAGCGCGCTCACCCAGGCGGGACAGGCGCTGATCGCCGAGCGGCCGGAACTCGACGTGCACGCACTCGTCGCGGACTTCACCGCCGGCCTCACCCTGCCGGAGACTCCGGGGCCGCGGCTCGTCGCTTTCCTCGGCGGCACGATCGGCAATCTGCTGCCCGCCGAGCGTGCGGAGTTCCTCGCGTCCGTGCGGTCCCTGCTGGCACCGGGCGACGCGCTGCTGCTCGGCACGGACCTGGTGAAGGACGAGTCGGTGCTCGTGGCGGCGTACGACGACAAGGCCGGTGTGACGGCGGAGTTCGACAAGAACGTGCTGACCGTCGTCAATCGCGAACTGGGCGCCGACTTCGACCCGGACGCGTTCACCCATGTGGCCCTGTGGGACAGCGAGAACGAGTGGATCGAGATGCGGCTGCGGGCGCGCCGGGAGCAAACCGTGAAGATTCCCGCGCTCGATCTGGCGGTCCACTTCGCGGAGGGCGAGGAGCTGCGCACGGAGGTGTCGGCGAAGTTCCGCGAGGACGGCGTACGGCGTGAACTGGCCGCGGCCGGTATGGCCTTGACGCACTGGTGGACGGACGAGGAGGCGAGGTTCGCGCTGTCCCTGAGCATGGCGCGGTGACGGCGCCCCGGTGAGGGCCGGCAGCGGGCACCCTGGCGGGGCCCGCTGTCAGCCGTCGGCCAGTGCCCGGGTGATACTGCGCGAGGCACGGGCCGCCGCGGTGGCCGGGTCCGCGCCTTCGAGCACCTCGGTCATATAGGTCTTGATGGGGTTGTCCGCCTCGACGGCCGCCCAGGCCGGAGCGGCGGGCGTCGCCCGGCCCCGTGCGGCGCCCGCCGCCATCGCCGCGGCGCCCTCCTCGTCGGCAACCGCCCTGGCGAGGGTGGTCTTGTTGGGCACGTAGTTCATGGTGCGGGCCAGATCGGTCTGCCAGGTGGTGCCCGCGAGTGCGGCGACGACCGCGGTCGCGCCGGGACGGTCGCCGGTGTTCTTGGGCACGACCAGGTCGGACCCGCCGGTGAAGACCGCCCCGGGACGGGCCGCCGTCCTGCCCGGGACGGAGAAGAACCCCAACTTCCCGTCCAGCTCGGGGTTCTTCTCCGTGATGGCCTGCGCGAGCCCCGGTACCGCCACGATCTGCGCGACCTGCCCCTCGGCGAAGACCCCGGCCTGTGGGGGGTGTTCCTCGTCGGCGTCGACGGGCCCGGAACCGAGGGCCTGGAGCCGCCGGTAGAACGCCATTCCGCGCAGCGCGGCGGGCGTCTGCAGTGTGCCCTCCCATCTGCCCGCCGAGGTCTGTTCGGCGAGGTCGCCGCCCTCGTCCCAGATGAACCCGGAGAGCGTGTACCAGTCCTGGCCGGGCAGGTAGATGCCCTGGGTGGCCCGGGAGTCGAGCTTCGCGGTGTCGGCGAGCCACTGTTCGCGGGTCTTGGGCGGCTCGGTGATGCCGGCCCGGGCGAAGAGGTCCTTGCGGTAGATCACCACGCGGTTGGCCGCGTACCAGGGGATGCCGTACTGGTGTCCGCCGAACCTGCCCGGCTGGGCGAGGCCGGGCAGCCACTGGTCCATGCCCCAGTCGCGCATCGACTCCAACGTCAGATCGAGCAGCCCGCCGCCGTCGACGTACTGGGCGACCTGGGTGTTGCCCACCTCGATGACGTCGGGACCGCCGCCGTCGGTCCGCCCGAGCGCCGACTGCACCTTTGTGCCGATCCCGGTCCACTGCTGGATGCGGATGTCGAGCCGCAGGTCGTCGTGGGTCCGTTCGAACGCCCGGGTGAAGCGCTCGAGGAACGCGGGAGAGGCGCTGTCCTTCATCAGCCACACGGTCACGGTCCGCCGTTCGGGCCCGCCACCACCGGGCAGGACTCCGCAGGCGGTGAGAAGGCAGGCGCATACACAGCCGAGGGCGAGCAGACGGCGTCTCACGGTGGCTCCTGTTCTGTCGTGCGGACAGGGGACGGGGCCCGACGTGGGGGGCGAGCGCGAGGCTCGTACGGGTGTTCCGGGATTTTGGTATGGACCAATGCCGCGGTCAAGGGGTGATTCCACGTCTCGCGGTCCGGCGCACCGTACGGCACCGTGGAGTGACGTGCGACACAGCCGCCGCGCGGAGAGGAGCACCCGCATGACCGACCACACCTACCGGGTCACCGAGATCGTCGGAAGCTCGACGGAGGGCATCGACCAGGCGATCCGCAACGGCATCGACCGCGCCTCGCAGACCCTGCACAATCTGGACTGGTTCGAGGTCACACAGGTCAGGGGTCACATCGAGAACGGGCAGATCGAGCACTACCAGGTCGGCCTCAAGGTGGGCTTCCGACTGGACTAGCCGGGTGGCCGGACCCGCTCAGGTCCGCCCCTCCCGTTCCTGCGCGTCCTTCAGTGCGGCTGAGGGCGTCGCCCAATCGGCGTGCACGACCGGGAAACCGGCTCGTCGGGCGTCCCGGCAGACCAGTTCGTCGTCGTCGACGAGCATGCGGATCTCCCTGCCTCGGGCCAGCTCGCGCAGGATCTCCAGTTTGGTGGAACGGCCCGGCCTGTAGTCGCCGCCCGCCCGCATGTACACACGCCCCCGGGGCAGTCCATGGGCGGCGAGCCAGTCGACGGTGTCCCTGCGGCAGCGCGCGGGCCGCCCGGTGAGATAGACGACCTCGCACTCCTCGGCGCTCTTCAGCGCGAGCGCGACACCCTCCGCCAGTGGCGGATCCTGCGGCGCGGCCGCGAAGAAGGCGCCCCAGTCACGCGATCGGTCCTCCAGGAAGTGCTGCCGGTGCGCGGTGTCGGCAAGGGTGTTGTCCAGATCGAATACGGCGAGCGGCCGGCTGCTGTTCGTCACCCACCCACTCTAGGGACGGCGTCGTGGAGGCGGCCCCATCGGTGCTCCCGACGGAGTGTCAACCTCTTCCGCCTCCCGAGCGAGTCCCTTGGAGTGGCGGTGTTCTGCGCGCTGTTCACCCGTCCCGCGCCCGTTCCAGCCCGTGCGGCCGGGCGCGATTCACCGAGTTCAGCACCGACTCACGGAAGATTCTCGTACAGCGGTGGTATATGACCCAATCATGGCCAAACTTCATGTTGCGGACCGCGCGTCGGTGCCGCAGGGGCACGGCGTGGGCGCGTCCACACCCACAGCCGTCCCCGAACGCGCCGGGGGCGCCGCCCGTCGCGTCCGCCTCCCCTTCGGCAGACGGCTTCTGCCCGGCGCCGCGCCCGCGCTCGCCCTGTTCCTGTCCGTCCGTCTCGCCGGCATCGGCGCGATCGCCCTGGCGAACCGCCTCGACCGCCACGCGCTGCTCAAGGGCCTGGCCACCTCGTGGGACTCCCGCTGGTATCTGCACATCGCCGAGCACGGCTACGGCACCCGCGTCCACGTGCTCGCCACCACCGGTGCCGTCCAACGGGACTGGGCCTTCTTCCCGCTCTATCCGGGGCTGATCCGCGCCGTCCACACCCTCCTGCCCGTCTCCTGGGGTGTCGTCGCCCTGCTGGTCGCGTGGAGCGCCGCCGTCGTGGCCGCGTACGGCATCTACGCCATCGGCCACCATGTGTACGGACGGGCCGTCGCGACCGCGCTCGTAGGTGTGTGGGCCGCCCTGCCGCACGCCGTGGTCCTCGACATCGCCTACACGGAGTCGCTGCTCACCGCGCTCGCCGCCTGGTCCCTGTACGCCGTGATGACCGGCCGGTGGATGTGGGCGGGGGCGCTCGCCGCCCTGGCGGGTCTGGCCAGGCCCACCGGGTTCGCCGTGGCCGCGGCGGTGGCCGCCGTGGCGGTGCGGGAGATCGTCGTCCGGCGCGCACGCGTTCCACCGTCGCTGTGGATCGGCACCGCCATCGCCCCCCTGGGCTGGGCGGGTTTCGTGCTGTGGGTCGGCCACCGCACGGGCGATCTGCTGGACGGCTACTTCAAGGTGCAGCACGCCTGGGACTCCCGCTTCGACTTCGGCGCCGGTTCGGTGCGCTTCCTCAAGGCACTGCTGCTGTACGGGGGCCGTGTCGTCTATCCGCTGGCGCTGGTGCTCGTCGTGGCGGCCGTCGTGCTGTTCTGCCTGCTGTGCTTCGACCGCGCCCCGCTGGCGCTCATCGTCTACGCCGGCATGCTCGTACTGATCACGGTCGGCGGCTCCGGACCGTACGCGTCGAAACCACGCTTCCTGGTGCCCGCGTTTCCCCTGCTGTTCCCGATCGCGCTCGCCTTCGCGCGCAGCTGGCGGGTGCGCCCGAAACATGTGCTGCTGATCGGGACCGTCCTTGCCGTGCTCTCGCTGGCCTACGGGTCCTATCTGCTGACGGCCAGCCGCACGCCGTTGTGAGCGCGCGGCCGGCCGGGGACGTCCGTCAGGGCTTCACGGCGACCACGCCGAACTGCGGAACCGTGGCCGCGGAGTCGGAGTCGGAGTCGGGTCGCCATCGTGCACACGAGACAAGGCCCGGGGGCAGGATCTCCAGGCCGTCGAGGAAGGTCGAGATCTCCTCGCGGGTGCGGGCGGTGATCGGCGGGGTCGCGTTGTCGTTCCAGAACCGCATGGCGTCGACGTTGCCCTGGCCGCCGAGGTCGGCGTCGGTGGTGGGGTGGGTGAGCACAAGGTAACTGCCGGAGGGCACCGCCGACATGAGGGTACGAGCGATCTCCTGGGCCCGGTCCATGTCGAGGACGAAGTTGAGGATGCCCAGCATCATGACCGCGACCGGCCGCTTCAGGTCCAGGGTGTCCGCCGCGCCGCGCACGACGGTCTCCGGGTCGTGGACATCGGCGTCGATGTAGTCGGTCGCCCCCTCGGGCGCGCTGGTCAGCAGCGAGCGGGCGTGGGCGAGCACGATGGGGTCGTTGTCGACGTACACGATCCGGGAATCGGGCGCGATGCGCTGCGCTATCTCATGGGTGTTGTCGAACGTCGGCAGCCCGGTGCCCACGTCCAGGAACTGCCGTACGCCGCACTCGCCGACCAGGAACCGCACCGCGCGCCCGAGGAACTCACGGTCCGCGCGGGCCACGTCCCGGATCACCGGGAACATCCCCGCGACCTGGTCGCCGACCTGCTGGTCGACCTCGTAGTTGTCCCGCCCGCCGATCCAGTAGTTCCACACCCGCGCGTTGTGTGCCACCCCGGTGTTCAGCCGGGGCGCCGCCCCCGACGGACGCTGGTGCTCGCTCACGTCGCCCTCCCCTTCTTCGTCCACCGGGGCAGCCGCCCCCGGTGCACGGGCCGTCGCAGTGCCCGTCGTTCGCCGCCATTGTGCCGTCTGTTGATCACGGCGTCCGCGACTTCGGCAGAACCGGTCGGCGACCTCGGCGCACGCACCAAGAGCCACCCGGGGAGGCGGCCCGGCTCAGCGGTCCGGGGACGCCCTGCCGATGTCGGCGAGAGGCGAACCGGGTTCCTCCGTGGCGGCCAGATCGCCCAGGCTGACGATGCCGACCGGGCTCCCGTCGCCCTCGACGACGGGAAGCCTGCGCACGGCGTAGCGGCGCATCAGCTCGGCCGCGTGATCGGTGGTGTCGTCGGGCGCCAGGGTCACCACGGGAGGACGGGTGCACACCGAACCCACGCGCGTGGTGCGCGGATCGCGGTCCTCGGCGACGGCGCGGACCACGATGTCCCGGTCGGTGAGCATCCCGAACAGATCGCGGTCGTAGCTCACCAGCACGCCGCCGACGTCCTGGTCGCGCATCAGATGGGCCGCCTTCGCCACGGAGGTCATCGGTTCGACGGCGACCGCGTCGAGGGACATCACGTCACGAACCATCCTGCTCATGGAAACCTCCCGGAATCCTTGTCACGGTGTCGTCCGGCCCCCTCACCCGTCCGCCCGGGGGCCGGACGCCGCTTCCCAGCCGCTCCAGCGGTGGACGGCGACCGCGATCACCGGTCCGTCCGGCGGGCAGTCCCGGTACTGGGGGTACTTGCGCGTCAACAGCGCGAGGGCACTGCGGTACTCGTCGCGGTCCCGGTCCCCGGGGGCGTCGGGCGGGACGGTGCGGGCACCGCCGTCGGCCCGTACCCACCACAGCCGGTCCCAGTCCTCGTCGTACACGTCCACCAGCAGGCACACGGCCGGATGGGCGGCGATGTTGAGCAGCCGTTTCAGCCGCCGGGAGCTCTTCGGCTTCCGGTCGACGGCCATCACGACGGCGTCGCCGTGGACTGCGAACACAACGGGTACGAGATGGGGGCGCCCCTGCGGATCGACGGTGGCCAGCCGCGCGACCGGGGACCCGGCGAACCGCCGCCGTGCCTCGTCCTCTGCCATCCGCGGCACTGCCGGCCCTCCTCCCGGGTCGATGACGTCGGCGCCGTGTCCGCTCCCGTCCGGTGTCCTTCCCGGCGCTTGCGGGTACCCGGTATCGACCCCTTTACACGGTCTCACCCACTGCCGGAAGCGGGCACCCGGAGCAGCGGGCGGCGGCCACGGCCGCCGGTCCCCCGCGCCGGCGGCACCTGCGGATGCCCGGCCGCCGCGCTCAGGGCCGCCAGTGGGCCAGATCGTGCAGCGCCGCCGCCGTGCTGGTGAACCCGTCGGCGCCGAGCAGGGTGCGCAGTTCCGCGTTGAAACGGTCGATCTCCGGCCGGGCAGCCCGCAGTGCTCCGCTCCCCGCCTCGGTCAACTCCAGAACCACCGCGCGGTGTTCACGCGGGTGCGCGCCCTTGGAGAGCAGTCCGGCCGCGGCGAGCCGTCCGACGAGCCCGGTCACCGCCGACTCGCGCAACCCGAGGACCCGGGCGAGTTCCTGCTGAGTGAGGCCGGGCCGGTCGTGGACGGCGAACAGGGCGCCGAGCTGGGCGGTCGTGATCCCGGCGGCGGTCAGCAGCCGCCGGTCCGCGGTGGTGCGCAGCTGATGCGCCACCCGCTGCAGGAGGAAGAACAGACGGTCGTCCGGCTCGGCCATGGCCCGATGTTGACAGACGCCGGCGACGGGCGCCATTCTCACTTCACTGGCGAAGTGAGGTATGCGTGACCGACGTCCTGGACTTGGCACTGGCTCGGAAGGTGCTGCGGGCGCAGCCCTTCAGTGTGTTGGTCGGCGCCCGGCTGGTGGCCTTCGGCGGCGGTGAGGCGACGCTGGAGATGGACATCCGCGAGGAACTGCGCCAGCAGTACGGCTTCGTCCACGGCGGGGTCCTCGGCTTCGCGGCCGACAACGCGCTGACCTTCGCGGCAGGGAGCGTGGCCGGCGGCAGGGTGATCACTTCGGGCTTCACCATCGACTATCTGCGTCCGGCCACGGGCGCGGTCCTGCGCGCCCGCGCACAGGTCGTCCGGGCCGGCCGCACCCGCGTCGTGTGCCGGTGCGATCTGTTCGGCGTGGACGAAGCGGGCGTGGAGACGCTGTGCGCGGTCGCCCAGGGCACGATCGCGGTGTCGGGACCCGCGGACCGGACCGACGCCGGGCAGGGCTGATCACGAAACGGCGTATCGGCCCCGCGGACACGGCGGCTCGGCCGTGGCGGGACCGGACGCCCATGCCGCCGGGGCGAAGGCCGGTTCGCCCCTCAGCGACAGGCGCCCTGGCGGTCGCGCGGAAGCACCGTCACCCGACGGAAGTTGCACGCCTCGGGCGCGCCGCCGGACGGCGGACGCGTCTGATGCGCCTGGAGCGCCACGCTGACCAGGCTCAACAGCAGGTCCACGTCGGCGTTGCAGTCGAGGTGCACGGTCACCCATCGCGATCCGGGAACCATGCGGATGGCGGTCGATCCGGCGAGGTCGCCGGAGATGCGCTGGATGGCCCTGGTGGTGAGATGGAGGTCCGCCTCGTGGTCGGTGTGGAAGTGGACGATCTCGCTGTGCGGCGAGCGGAGCGCCCGCCCGACGCCGCAACTCGCCGGACCTGTCGACAGGTCGGGCCAGGCGTCGAGTCTGTGGAGGGCACGCTGGGCCGGAGTCATGCCCCCATCGTCGTCCCCTTACTGCCTCGACACCAGAGGTTGAGAGTTCTGTAACCGGTACGTGAGGTTGACGGCGATCGACCGGACGGGTCACCCGGCCGACCGTGCACGGTCGCACCAGCCGGGCTCATACGGTCAGCCGGTACGGCAGCATGCAGACCACTACGTCGGTGCGGGCCCGCAGCACGGTGGCGAGCAGCAGGCCACGCTGGTTCTGGAGGATCTCGTAGCGGCGGTGACGGGGCTCCACCTCGGGGATCAGCACGGCGATCTGCCGTCCGTCCCGGGACACGCGCTGCACGTACTCGACGATCGGCATCACCAGGGAGCGGTGCGGGCTGTCGATGACGTCCAGCCGTACGCCCGGATTCCAGCGGTCCCATGCCTCCTGAAGCGCGCGGGTCTTCTCCGGGTCCGCGTGGACGGCCACCGCGACCACCTCGTCGCCGAGGGCGAGGGCGGCGCTGACGGCGTGCCGGGCGAGCTTGCTGACCTCGCCCAGCGGAACGATCACCAGACTTCCGGTCCACCTGTCCGGGGGATCCGGGATGCGGCCGAGTCCCAGCTCCTCCCCCACTTCCGCGTAGTAGCGCTCCACACGGGCGAACAGCAGCATCATCAGCGGGACCGCGATGACGACCACCCAGGCGCCCTCCAGGAACTTCGTACCGAGGAGGATGACTCCGGCCAGCGTGGTCAGCACGGCGCCGGTGCCGTTGATCAGTGCCCGGTGCAGCCACCGGGCGGGGCGCTGCGTCGTCCAGTGCCGTACCAGACCGATCTGGCTGAGCGTGAAGCCGATGAAGACGCCGATCGCGAAGAGCGGGATCAGCCGGTGCGTGTCGGCGTCGACGGCGATGAGCAGCACGGCGGCCAGCAGGGCCAGGGCCACCACGCCGTAGCGGTAGACCGGCCGTTCGGCCCGGAGCCCGAACAGATGGGGCAGGCGGTGGTCGCGGGCGAGCAGGCTCATCAGCACGGGCAGTCCGCCGAAACTGGTGTTCGCCGCGAGGAGCAGGACCAGGGTGACGATCAGATTGGTGGCGTAGTAGGCCCAGCCGGTGCCGTAGGCGCCCGCGGCGAGCTGGGCGAGCACGGTCACGTTCCCGCGCGGGGCGACATGGTCGCGGCGGATGAGCAGGGCGAGTCCGATGAGCATGATCCCGAGCAGTGCGCCCAGCATGAGTTCGGTGCGCTGGGCCCGTTTGACCCGCGGGGTGCGGAAGGTCGGTACGGCGTTGGCGATGGCCTCCACGCCCGTCAGGGCCGAACAGCCGGACGAGAACGCCTTCAGGATGAGCAGCAGGCCCAGCGACTCGTGCGCCGGGAAGGACTGATGGGTGCCGACGACGGCCACCGGATGGGAGCGGACCAGACCGAGGACGACGATGCCCAGGACGGCCACGACGAACAGCACGGTGGGCAGCATGAGCACCCGGGCGCTGTCGGTGACTCCGCGCAGATTCACCGCGGTGAGAAGTGCGAGTCCGATGAGGCAGATGGCGAGCTTTTCGTCGGCGAGCGCCGGGAACGCGGACGCGAAGGCGTCGGCCCCCGCCGCGAGGCTGACGGCGACGGTGAGCACGTAGTCGACGACCAGACTCGCCGCCGCGAGCAGGCTGGTGGTCCGTCCGAGGTCCTTCTTGGCGACGGCGTAGGCCCCTCCGCCGTCCGGGTGTACCGCGATGACCTGGCCGTAGGACACCACGAGTGCCGCGAGCAGGAACGTGATCGCAAGGGTGATGGGCAGCGTGGCGGTCAGCGCCCCGGTCCCGGCCACGACCAGAGCCAGCACGATCGCCTCGGGTCCGTACGCCACCGAGCTGAGCGCGTCCAGGGAGAGTGCGGCCAGACCCTCCAGGCTTGTCAGATGGTGCTTCTCGCCCTCACCCGGACGCAGGGGGACTCTCGGTCTCAGCTCACGACGTGCCAGGCCATACGCCATCGGGACCTCACCACGGCCGGTCGGACGGTCCCCCACAGTCTCCTCTGCGGTGTCCTGGGGCGCGTCCCGGCGATACGGCCGGGCGGGCCAGTGGTGAGGAGCACCGGCCCGCCCGGGGTTCATGGAAACTAGAGGAGCCCCTCCGCCAGCGGCCCGAGCGAGAGGGCCGGCAGGAAGTTGAGCAGCGCCAGGATGAGGGCGGCGCCGGTGGCCAGGGCGATGAAGTTGACACCACGGGCCTGGAGGGTGCCGACGGTGACCACGCCGGGCTGCTGACGGGCCAGCCGCCCGGCGAGGGCGAGCAGGAACACCATCGGCACATAGCGCCCGATCAGCATGGCCGCGCTCATCAGCAGATTGTGGAAGTCGGTGGCGCCGTTGAAGCCCGCCATGGCACTTCCGTTGCTGTTGACGTTGGAGGTGTAGGCGTACACCAGCTCGGTCAGGCCGTGCGGTCCCGGGTTGCCCATGGACGACTGCCCCTGCCCCAGCGCGACGGCGAGGGCCGAGCAGCCCAGGATGGCCGTCGGCGCGACCAGCGCGTACAGGACGACGTAACGCATCTCCGGGAACCCGATCCGCTTGCGCAGGTACTCGGGCGTCCGGCCGACCATCAGGCCGCCGATGAACACGGCGATCATCACCGCGATGATCAGGCCGTACAGTCCGCTGCCGGTGCCGCCGGGGGCGATCTCGCCGAGCATCATCGCCGACAGCAGCACCCCTCCGCCGAAGCTGGAGAAGCTGTCGTAGGCGGCGTTGGCCGCGCCGTCCGCCGAACCGGTGGCCGCCACACCGAAGAGCGTGGACCCCGGGATGCCGACACGGGTCTCGGTCCCCTCGTACTGCCCGCCGACCGCCGCGGTCACGGTGCCGGAGTGGGCGCTCTGTGCAAGGCTGCCGGCCGCGAGCAGCAGGCCGAAGAGGATGCCGACGACCGCGAGCAGCGTCCAGCTCTGCCGCAGCGAACCGATCATCCGTCCGTAGGTGCGGATGAAGGCGGTCGGGATCAGCAGCATCAGCACGATCTCGAGGGCGTTGGTGTACGCCGACGGGTTCTCGAAGGGATGCGCGCTGCTGGCGTTGAAGACACCGCCGCCGTCGCCGGACATCAGCTTGATCGGCTCCCAGGAGCCAACGGGACCGCCGAGCAGGGTCTGCTGTCCGCCCGCGACCGTGGTGACGGTGTGCGCGCCGCCCAGGTTCTGCGGGACGCCCAGGGCGATCAGGACGATCCCGAAGACGATCGACAGAGGCAGGATGACCCGGAAGATCGTACGGATCAGATCGACCCAGAAGTTGCCCAGTTGGGTGGTGTCCCGGCGCATCAGGCCCCGGACGAGGGCCAGCGCGGCACAGATGCCGACGGCCGCCGAGGCGAAGGCCTGGACGCCGAGGCCCGCCATCACCGCGAGGTGACCGGTGGTGGACTCGCCCGCGTAGTTCTGCCAACTGGTGTTGGTGGTGAAGCTCACCGCGGTGTGCAGCGCGAGCCGCCAGGGCATGCCCTGGTGTCCGGTGGACCAGGGCAGCTCGCCCTGGAGGGTGAACAGGGAGAAGAGCGCCGCGATGCTCATCAGGCTGAAGGCGAGCAGCGCGAACAGGTAGTGACGCCAGTCCTGTTCACGGTCCGGGTCGACGCCGCACACCTTGTACAGGCCGCGTTCGACGCGCCCGTGCGGACCGCCGTCCAGGGCTTTCGCCATGTAGTCGCCGAGCGGTACGTGCAGTGCGACGACGACCGCGAGGATGAGGCCGGCCTGGAGCCAGGCGTACATATCAGACGCCCTTCACGGGGTGCGTGCGGTCGAGGGCCGCGTTCAACTGGACGACGTTCACTGCCGGTGCGCCGAGGACTCCGAGTCCCCGGCCGCTGGTGTACCGGTCGATCAGCTTGCGCAGGGCGGCCTCGCCCATACCGCGCTCACGGGCGACGCGCGGCGCCTGGAGCTCGGCGTAGGCGGGGCTGATCTGGGGGTCGAGTCCGCTGGCACTCGCGGTGACCGCGTCGGCCGGTACCTCGGGGTGGGCGGGCGCGGCACCGCGGACCGGGGTGACCACGGCCTTGCCGTAGTCCTCCCCCGGGGTGGCGCACACGACCGTCAC
Organism: Streptomyces sp. HUAS TT11; assembly: GCF_051553595.1. Classification (NCBI taxonomy): domain Bacteria; kingdom Bacillati; phylum Actinomycetota; class Actinomycetes; order Kitasatosporales; family Streptomycetaceae; genus Streptomyces; species Streptomyces sp. HUAS TT11. The sequence continues at coordinate 7,823,760 of NZ_CP196184.1, read as the reverse complement.
GCCCTCGTACGTGGTGACGAACGGCGCGGCGGGGCATGCCTGGTTGACGCTGACCACGCGGGTGGCCCTGCCGGTGGTGCCGCCGGCGCGGAAGACGCCGAGCACGGCGCCGGCACCGTCGGCCGTGCAGTACGGGCGGGAGCCGTCCACGTGCTCCAGCTCGCCGACCGCCTTGCTGCGGGCGCAGACCTGGGTGAGCAGGCTCTGCTTGCCGGAGTCCGGCTGTCCCTTCACCGGCAGGACGTCGACGGTCGACTCGGGGCCGAGGTTGCCGGCCGCCGAGGCCGACGCGTCGTACCCGGTGCCCGCGTTGGAGGGCCGCGGCTGGAAGTAGGAGGGGATCGGGTCGCCCTGCGTGTCGAGGAAGGACTGGCCGATCAGCTCGCTGCCGGCCCGCCTGCCGTCGGCGCCGGTGAGGACGGAGCCCTGCGCGCTCCGGTCCAGCCCCGGGATCCGGGCGATGGCGGTCATGCCCAGCGGGTAGGCGAGGCCCACGAGCAGGGTGAGCACGATGACCACCCGGATCGCCGCCACGTGGTGGCCGACCCAGGCGGGCATCCTGGAGAGAAAGGTCATGGTCAGATCCCGGGGATGAACTGGACGACGGCGACGTCGATGAACTTGATCGCGAGGAAGGGCAGGATCAGCCCGCCCATGCCGTAGATCCAGAGGTTGCGGGTGAGCAGGGAGTCCGCGCTGCTGGGCCGGTAGCGCACGCCGCGCAGGGCCAGCGGGATCAGCGCGACGATGATCACCGCGTTGAAGACGACCGCGGACAGGATCGCCGACGTCGGCGAGTGGAGCCGCATGACGTTGATCGCGCCGAGCGCCGGGTAGACCCCGCCGAACATGGCCGGGAGGATCGCGAAGTACTTGGCGATGTCGTTGGCGATCGAGAAAGCGGTCAACGCGCCCCGGGTGATGAGGAGTTGCTTGCCGATCTCCACGATGTCGATGATCTTCGTGGGGTCGGAGTCGAGGTCGACCATGTTGCCGGCCTCCTTGGCGGCCGACGTGCCCGTGTTCATCGCCACGCCGACGTCCGCCTGCGCGAGCGCGGGCGCGTCGTTGGTGCCGTCACCGGTCATCGCGACCAGGTGGCCGCCCGCCTGCTCCTTCTTGATGAGCGCGAGCTTGTCCTCGGGCGTGGCCTCGGCGAGGAAGTCGTCGACGCCCGCCTCGTCCGCGATGGCCTTTGCGGTGACCGGGTTGTCGCCGGTGACCATGACGGTGCGGATGCCCATCCGGCGCAGTTCGGCGAAGCGTTCCCTGAGGCCGGGCTTCACCACGTCCTTGAGGTGGACGACACCGAGCACCCGGGCCGGGCCGTCCCCGGACTGCTCTGCGACGGCGAGCGGGGTGCCGCCGGAGGCGGACACCTGCCGCACGCACACGTCCAGAGCCGCGGGTACGGCGCCGCCGTTGTCCTTCACCCACGCCGCGACCGCCGACGCCGCGCCCTTGCGCAGCCGTCGCGGTCCCCCGTCGGCCCGGGAGGTGTCCCCGGTCAGGTCCACTCCGGACATCCGGGTGCCGGCGCTGAAGGGCACCCATGCGGCGTCCACGGGCGCGGAGGGTTCCAGGCCGAACGTGTCGCGCACGTACACGACGATCGAGCGGCCCTCGGGCGTCTCGTCGGCGAGGCTGGACAGCGCCGCGGCGTCCGCGAGCCGACGACCCGTCACGGAGTCGACGGTGAGCAGGTCGCTCGCACGCCGGTTGCCGAAGGTGATGGTGCCGGTCTTGTCGAGCAGCAGGGTGTTGACGTCGCCTGCGGCCTCCACCGCGCGGCCCGACATGGCGAGCACGTTGCGCTGCACCAGCCGGTCCATGCCGGCGATGCCGATCGCGGACAGCAGACCGCCGATCGTCGTCGGGATCAGGCAGACGAGCAGCGAGACCAGCACGATCCCGGTGACGCCGTCGGCGGTGATCGCCTGGCTGTCGTGCGCGGCGGCCATGAAATCCTTGGAGAAGACGGCCATCGGCTGGAGCGTGAGGACCGCCACCAGGAAGACGAACGTCATCATGACCAGCAGCAGATTGAGCGCGAGCTCGTTCGGCGTCTTCTGCCGGTCGGCGCCCTCGACCAGGGAGATCATCCGGTCCAGGAAGGACCCGCCCGGCTCCTGGGTGACGCGGACGACGATCCGGTCCGACAGCACGCGCGTACCACCGGTGACGGCCGAGCGGTCACCGCCCGCCTCGCGGATCACCGGCGCGGACTCGCCGGTGATGGCCGACTCGTCGACGCTGGCGACACCCTCGATGACATCACCGTCGCCGGGGATCAGTTCCCCGGCCTCGACCACCACCAGGTCGCCGGGCTGCAACTCCCCGGCGCCGACGCTCTCCTCGAGGTACGAGCCCTCGGGGGCGCCGTGCTGCCCGCCCACCACGCGCCGGGCGACGGTCTGACGGCGCATCCCGCGCAGGGTGTCGGCCTGGGCGCGCCCTCGGCTCTCGGCGACCGCCTCGGCGAGGTTCGCGAACAGGACGGTCAGCCACAGCCAGGCGGCGATCAGCCATCCGAACAACGACGTGTGCACGATGGCGAGACCCGTCGTCAGGGCCGCGCCGACCTCCGTGACGAACATGACGGGATTGCGGGCCAGCGCCACCGGGTTGAGCTTGCGAAGAGCGGCCGGCAGGGCCGACCACAGCTGTTGCGGGTCGAGAAGACCGGCGCCGACCCTGCGCGACTGCCCCGGGGCGCTCACCGGCACGCTCTGCTTCGGCTTCTCCCTCACGGGCGCGGGGGCGGCCATCAGAAGCGCTCCGGCTTGATCAGGGCCACCACCAGGTAGGCCAGCAGGGCGATCGCGACGATCAGCCCCACGACGTTCTCGGCCGTCACAAGGACCTCACTCTTAGTTCGGACAGGGTTGGGAACACCTCCGGGCGAGGGCCGGGCCGTCGACTCGCCCGGAGGTGGATCGGACGGGGACGGGGCGACTAGAGCCCGACGTCCCGGCTGCGGATGTCGTCCAGGGACTCCCGGCGCACCAGGAGTCGGGCGTGGCCGTCGCGGACCGCGACCACCGGAGGCCGGCCGACCATGTTGTAACCGGAGGCCATCGACAGGTGGTACGCGCCCGCGACCGGCACGGCCAGCAGGTCCCCGGGATGGACGTCGTCGGGGAGCTGCACGTCCGTGGCGATGACGTCGCCCGCCTCGCAGTGGCGGCCCACCACGGTCACCGGCGCCGTCGGCGCGGTGCTCTGGCGGCCGATCAGCCGCAGCGCGTAGCGCACGCCGTAGAGCGCGGGCCGGGGGTTGTCGCTCATGCCGCCGTCGACCGCCACGAACGTGTGGTCGCCGGTGCGCTTGACCGACAGGACGTGGTACAGCGCGATCCCCGACGGGCCCGCGATGGCGCGGCCCGGCTCGATGATCAGGCGCGGCACCGGAAGCCCGGCGGCGGCGCACGCCTCGCTCAGCTCCGCACGGACCTTACGGGCCAGCGCGGTGAGGTCCAGGGCCTGTTCACCGGGACGGTAGGCGACGCCGTGACCGCCGCCCAGGTTGAGTTCGGGCAGGACCAGCCCGTGCTGCTCGTGCAGCCGGGCCATCAGCCCCACCATGCGGCGCACCGCGAGCAGATACGGCTTGACGCTGGTGATCTGCGAGCCCAGGTGGCAGTGCAGACCGGTCAGTTCGAGCTGCGGCTGGTCGAGAATGCGGCCGATGGCGTGCTGCGCGTAGCCGTCGGCGATGGACAGACCGAACTTCTGGTCCGCCGTACCGGTACGGATCTTCTCGTGACCGCCGGCGCTGATGCCGGGCACCACCCGGACCATCACCTTCTGGCGTCCCCCGGGTCCGACGGCGGCGGCCAGCCGCGCGATCTCCGACGGGCTGTCGATCACGATGCGACCCACACCGAGGCGCAGCGCGGTCTCCAGATCGCGCGGGGACTTGGCGTTCCCGTGCAGCACGATCCGCTCGGCCGGGAACCCGGTCGTGACCGCGAGCTCCAGCTCGCCGCCCGAGCAGACATCCAGGCCGAGGCCTTCCTCGTCCATCCAGTGGACCATGGCCCGGCACAGGAACGCCTTGGCCGCGTAGAGGACTTCGGCCTCCGGGAAGGCGTGCCGATAGGTGCGGCAGCGCTCACGCACCTCGGCCTCGTCCATGACATAGACCGGGGTCCCGAAGCGCTCGGCGACCTCGGTCAGCGGGACGCCGCCCACCGCGAGATCGCCGCGGTGGTGTTCGGCGGTCGAGGCCGGCCAGACCGACAGCTCTTCGGAAGTGGTGACCGCGGGTTCGCGGACGGTGGTCATGATGCCTTCCCCTCTCAACCGATCCAGAGCGCCAGCGCCGAGACGAGCGCGGCGGCACCGGTCACCCGCAGCACACCGACGGCCTGCGGATCCCAGCTGCTCGTGCGTGAACTCCTCACAGGGGGCTTCTCCGGCACCCGGGGCAGCTCCGCGGCCCGGGTCGGCGTGGGGGCCGGTGCGGAGAACTGGGGGTCCACCGTGACGGTGGTGACGCCCAGCGGTGCGGTGAGCGCGCGCAGTGCGGGCTCGGCCAGCCGGATCCACTGCTGGTCGGAGCCGAGCGTCGCGATCAGGCGTTCCTCGGAGGTGAAGCCGACGGCCGTACGGTCGCCGAGGGGGGTGCGGAAGATGCGGGCCGCACACCCGACCGGACCCGACCGAACCGGGACGAACAAAGGTCCGGCCGGGAACCGTTCACAAGGTTCCGGGTCTTCACCGCTCAGGATGTCTGTCATGGGATGCCTCCTGGAGGATCCGGGTGCTTCATCAGATAGGGGGGTGGCCCCGACAGCGGGGAGGCGTACCGGGGCTCGCACATGACGCTATGCCCCACCACCCGGGGGTTCGGATGCTTCATGACGCGATGCTGACGGCGATCGGGGCGACGCTGACGGGATGCTGACACGAGGGCACGACGGCCTTCGGACAGCTCATCAAGGGAGCGCCAAGAAAACGGTCCCCGGGCTGTTCGCGGCCCTCGGACCAGGGGTGAGATGGAGGGGCCCGCACAAGGGCAGCCCACGGGACAGGCCCGCGGGCGCGTACGAGGAACGGTGAAGTCATGCCCGGTACCGGCGCCGCCCCCACAGCCCCTGCTCGCGTCCTGGTGGGTGTGAGCGGTTCCCTGGGCAGTCTCACCGCCCTGCGCCGGGCCGCCGACGAGGCCTGCCGGCGGGAGGCCGAACTGTGGCCGGTGCTGGCCTGGGAGCCGCCCGGGGGCGACCTCGCCTCCCGTCACGGCCCCGGCACGACCACGATGATCGAGACCTGGCAGAACCTGGCCCGGCAGCGGATGCTCACCGCCCTCGCCGATGTCTTCGGCCAGGGCGGACCGGGCGTGGTGACGCGTGCCCTCGTCGCGCGGGGCACCCCGGGCCTCGCCCTGGTCGAGATAGCCGATCGCGCCGGCGACGTACTGGTCGTCGGAGCCGGACGGCGCAGCCTCTGGCACCGCGCCTGCTCCCGGTCCGTGAGCCGCTACTGCCTGGCCCACGCCACCTGCCCGGTCTTCGCGGTGCCTCCGTCGCCCCTGGAGGCGGAACTCACCGCGGCCCACCGCCGCAACGTCCTGGGACTCGGCCTGGACACGGGCTGCCTGGACCAGGAGGTGTTCCGGGTCACGCAGGAGCGGTCGGACTCCTGAGCGCCCGGCCGCCCCCGGCCCGGCCGCCGTCGTCGCCGCCCCCGGCGACCCCGGCGTGGGGACTGCCTCACCACAGAGCGGCAGCACACGTGCCCGAGCACCGACCGCCGGTGAAACCCCGTCCCCAGGAACCGGGAGGGGCACCCCCGACCGGGCTCACTCGTGGCGGACGATCCGCCGACACGTCAGAGGAGCGCCAAGATGCGCTCCCGAGGTGCCCGCGGATCCCGGACCAGGAGTGAGATGGGAGGGGCGGACTCCGTACCGTGTGAGGAGACGACAGGAGCCATGAAGCATTCGGCCTCCACCCCACCGCCCCGGCACCCTCGGGTGGTTGTCGGCGTGAGCGGCTCACCGGGCAGCATCACCGCCCTGCGCAGGGCGGTCGACGAGGCGCGACGCACCGGCGCCGAACTGTGGGCGGTGGCTGCCTGGAACGTACCGGGCGGTGACATCACGGCGCAGGACAACCCCGCCCCGCCCCTCCTGGTCGAACAGCGGGAGCAGCGCGCCTTCCTGGAACTCTTCGACGTCGTCGACCGGCTCTTCGGCGACGACGGCCCGGGGGTACCCGTCCATCTGGTGGCCGGCCGCGGGCCGGCCGGCCGGGTCCTGGTACAGGTCGCCGATCGCGACAGCGATGTGCTCGTCGTCGGCGCCGGACGCCGCGGCCGTCTGCGCCGCGCCCTGGGCCGCCCGGTGAGCCGCTACTGCCTCGCCCACGCCGGCTGTCCCGTCCTCGCCGTGCCGCCCCCCGAACTCGAGGCCGCACTCGCCACGGCGCGGCGCCATCGATTCCGGCGGCAGCGACTGGACGTCGGACGGCTCGAGCAGGACGACGCAGCCGGCGCCGAGAGGAGCCCGTAGGCGGCGTGCGGGTCCGCGGCCGGCCGCCCGTTGCGCGGAAGGCCGGCCGCGGAGAGCGCATTCGCGGCCGCAGCCCCGTGGGGCGAAGCCGCCCCACGGGCCTACGTCATGGCGATCGTGGAGGGCACGGGCCGCACCGCACGTTCCTCGGCCACCCGCAGGCTGACCACCATGGTCAGGCCGCCGCCCGGAGTGTCCTCCGCGTTGAGGGTGCCGCCGACCGCGTCCGTGAAGCCGCGGGCCACCGCGAGGCCGAGACCCACTCCGGCACCGCGCGGGGCGTCCCCGTAGCGCTGGAAGGGTTCGAAGATGCGGTCCTTCCCCTCGTCCGGCACTCCGGGCCCCCGATCGACGACACGCAGCTCGACGCGGTTGCCGAGAGCACTCGCGGACACCAGTACCGGCTCGTCCTGCGGGCTGTACTTGACCGCGTTCTCGACGAGGTTGGCGACGACTCGCTCCAGCAGGCCCTTGTCCACCAGGACCATCGGCAGCGTCTCCGGGATGTCGAGCTCGACGCTGTTCTCCGGCACCCCGCCGAGCGCCATGGGCACCACCTCGTCGAGGTCGATCTCCCGGATGATCGGGGCGACCGTGCCGGTCTGCAGACGCGACATGTCGAGGAGATTGCCGACCACATGGTCCAAGCGGTCCGCGCCCTCCTCGATCGCCTCGAGAAGCTCCGCCCGATCCTGCTCCGACCACTCGACGTCGTCCGAACGGAGCGAGGAGACCGACGCCTTGATACCCGCCAGCGGGGTACGCAGATCATGGCTGACGGCGGCCAGCAGCGCGGTGCGGATACGGTTGCCCTCGGCCAGGGTCCGGGCCTGGTCGGCCTCCTCCTGCAGCCGCCGCCGGTCCAGCACGACCGCGGCCTGCGCGGCGAAGGCGGCCAGCACCCGGCGGTCCTCGGCCGGCAGCACACGGCCCGTCAGGGCGAGGGCCATGTGGTCCCCGACCGGCATGTCGACATCCGCGTCCTCCGGGCATTGCGAAGGCCGCGGCCCGACGCTTCCCGCACAGGTCCACGGCGCCACGTCGCTCTCCCGCTCCAGCAGCGCCACCGACTCCATGCCGAAAGTCTCGCGCACCCGCTCCAGCAGGGCCTCCAGACTGGTCTCGCCGCGCAGAACGCTGCCCGCGAGGAACGAGAGGATCTCCGACTCGGCGCGCAGGCGGGCCGCTTGATGGGTGCGCCGGGCAGCCAGGTCCACCACCGAGGCCACCGACACCGCGACACCGACGAAGATCACGATCGCGACGATGTTCTTGGGATCGGCGATGGTCAGCGTGTGCACCGGCGGGGTGAAGAACCAGTTCAGCAGCAGCGATCCCGCCACCGCTGAGGCGAGCGAGGGCACAAGCCCGCCGAGCAGGGCCGCCGCCACCGTCAGCGCCAGGAACAGCAACATGTCGTTGGCGAGGCCGACTTCGGGCGAGAGACCGGTCAGGAGGAACGTGAGCAGCGCGGGGCCGAGCACACCGACGAGCCAGCCCCAGATGATCCGCACACGGCCCAGCCGCGCCGTACGGGGCACCGGCAGCCCGCGCCCCTTGCCCGCCTCGGCATGGGTGATCAGGTGGACATCGAGGTCGGGCCCCGACTCCCGGGCGACCGTCGCACCGACGCCGGGCCCGAAGACGTACTGCCAGGGCTTGCGGCGGGAGACGCCCAGCACGATCTGCGTGGCGTTGACACCGCGTGCGAAGTCCAGCAGCGACGCCGGGATGTCGTCCCCGACGACATGGTGGAAGGTCCCGCCCAGATCCTCGACCAGGGTGCGCTGGACGGCGAGTTCCTTGGGCGAGCCGGAGGTCAGGCCGTCGCTGCGGGAGATGTAGACGGCCAGCACCTCACCGCCGGCGCCCTTCTCCGCGAGGCGCGCGGCCCGGCGGATCAGGGTGCGCCCCTCGGGGCCACCGGTCAGACCGACCACGATCCGCTCGCGCGAACCCCAGATCTTCGACACGCGGTGCTCGCTGCGGTACGCGGTCAGGTACTCGTCGGCCCGGTCCGCCACCCACAGCAGGGCCAACTCCCGCAGAGCGGTCAGGTTTCCGGGCCGGAAGTAGTTGGACAGGGCCGCGTCGACCTTGTCCGACTTGTAGATATTGCCGTGCGCCATCCGTCTGCGCAGCGCCTGGGGCGACATGTCCACCAGCTCGATCTGGTCGGCGCGGCGCACCACCTCGTCCGGCACCGTCTCCTGCTGCCGGATCCCGGTGATCGACTCGACGACGTCACCGAGGGACTCCAGGTGCTGGATGTTGACGGTCGAGACGACGTCGATCCCCGCGGCCAGCAACTCCTCGACGTCCTGCCAGCGCTTGGCGTTGCGGGAACCGGGGATGTTCGTATGGGGCAGCTCGTCGACCAGGGCGACCTGGGGCCGGCGCGCCAGGACAGCGTCGATGTCCATCTCGGTGAAGATGCTGCCCCGGTACTCGAGTTCCTTGCGCGGTATCTCCTCGAGCCCACGCAGCATCACCTCGGTACGCGGCCGGTTGTGGTGTTCGACGAAGGCGACCACGCAGTCGGTGCCACGCTCGACGCGCCGGTGCGCCTCGGACAGCATCGCGTAGGTCTTGCCGACACCCGGTGCCGCACCGAGGTAGATCCGAAGCTTGCCGCGAGCCATGTTCATCCCTCGAATCGGTAACCCATGCCGGGTTCGGTGATCAGATAGCGGGGGTGTGAGGGGTCGGCCTCCAGTTTGCGGCGCAACTGGGCCATATAGACCCGCAGGTAGTTCGTCTTGTTGCTCTGGGACACCCCCCACACCTCCTGGAGCAGGTACTTCTGCGTCACGAGCCGGCCGGGGTTGGTGACCAGGATCTCCAGCAGGTGCCATTCGGTCGGTGTCAGCCGCACGTCGCGACCGTGTCTGATGACTCTCTTGGCGAGGAGGTCGATGGCGAACTCGCCCGTCTCCACCCGCGTCGTCTCCGGCGCCAGCGGCACGTCCTCGGTGCGGCGTACCGCGGCCCGCAGCCGGGCCATGAGTTCGTCCATGCTGAACGGCTTGGTGACGTAGTCGTCGGCGCCGGCGTCCAGGGCGGCGACCTTCTCGTCGGACGCCTGACGCGCCGACAGCACCATGACCGGCACACGGGTCCAGCCCCGCAGGGCCTTCAGGACGTCCACTCCGTCCATGTCGGGCAGGCCGAGGTCCAGTATCACCACGTCCGGCTGGCGCGAGGCCGCCAGGCGCAGGGCCGTGGCACCGTCGGGTGCCGCGTCCACCCCGTAGCGGCGGGCCTGCAGGTTGATCACGAGGGCCCGTACGAGTTGGGGGTCGTCCTCCACCACCAGCACCCTGGTCATGGGTGTGCGCCTTTCGTGTCGTGCGTGGGCCGTGGGCGCCGGGGGCGGCGCAACCGGCCTCATGGCGACGGGAGTCGGCGGGGCCGGATGCCTCCCGGACCGCCGACTCCCGCTCGGGTCGCGTGGTGCCTCAGCTCTTGGTCACAAGTCCCTTGAGCGCGATGTTGAGCTCGAGGACGTTGACCCGCGGCTCACCGATGAAGCCGAGGGTACGGCTCGTGGTGTGGTCCTTGACGAGCTTCTCCACCTGGGCGACGGGCAGGCCGTTCCTGTCGGCGATCCGGTGGACCTGGATCTCCGCGTACTGCGGGGAGATGTCCGGGTCCAGGCCGGAGCCGGAGGACGTCACCGCGTCGGCGGGGACGTCGGACGGCTCGACGGTGTAGCCGGCCACCGAGTTGTCCTTGACGACCGCGGCCTTGGCGTCCTTGACCCACTTGATCAGGTCGGCGTTGTCACCGGAACGGTTGGTGGCGCCGGACAGGATCAGCTTGTACTGGGTGTTGACGCTGTTGGAGCCGAGGCCGTTCTGGGGACGGCCCTGGAACCACTTGAGGTCGGGATCGGGGGTCTCCTGGCCCTTCTTCAGCGGCAGGTTGTAGGCCTGGCCGATCAGGGAGGAGCCGACGACCTTGCCGTCCGCCTTGATCTCGGAGCCGTTCGCCTTGTTGCTGAACAGCCCCTGGGCGATGCCGGTGACGACCAGCGGGTAGATGACGCCGGTCACCAGGGTCAGCACGAGGAGGGCGCGCAGGCCCGCCCCGAGCAACCGGGCGGTGTTCGAAACGGAGTTGTTCATGGCGATCAGCCGATCCCGGGGATGAGGGAGATGATCATGTCGATGACCTTGATACCGATGAAGGGGGCGATGAGGCCGCCGAGGCCGTAGATCCCGAGGTTGCGGCGGAGCAGCTTGTCCGCGCTCACCGGCCGGTACTGCACACCCTTCAGGGACAGCGGCACCAGCGCCACGATGATGAGCGCGTTGAAGATGACCGCGGACAGGATCGCGGAGTCCGGCGAGGCCAGGTGCATGATGTTCAGCTTGTCCAGGCCGGGGTAGACCGCCGCGAACAGTGCCGGGATGATCGCGAAGTACTTCGCGACGTCGTTGGCGATGGAGAAGGTCGTCAGTGCGCCACGGGTGATCAGCAGCTGCTTGCCGATCTCCACGATCTCGATGAGCTTGGTCGGGTTGGAGTCGAGGTCGACCATGTTGCCGGCCTCCTTGGCGGCCGACGTGCCCGTGTTCATCGCCACGCCGACGTCCGCCTGCGCCAGGGCCGGGGCGTCGTTGGTGCCGTCACCGGTCATCGCGACGAGCTTGCCGCCCGCCTGTTCCCGCTTGATCAGCGCCATCTTGTCCTCGGGAGTGGCCTCCGCGAGGAAGTCGTCGACACCCGCCTCCTGGGCGATCGCCTTGGCCGTCAGCGGGTTGTCACCCGTGATCATGACGGTCTTGATGCCCATGCGGCGCAGCTCGTCGAACCGCTCGCGCATGCCCTCCTTGACGACGTCCTTGAGGTGGATGACACCGAGGACACGGGCGCCCTGCCCGTCCTTGACGGCGACGAGCAGCGGGGTGCCGCCCGCCTCGGAGATGCGGTCGGCGATCGCGTCGGCGTCCTCGGCGACCGTGCCGCCCTGCTCCTGCACCCAGGCGATGACCGAACCGGACGCACCCTTGCGGATCTTCCTGCCGTCGACGTCCACACCCGACATACGGGTCTGGGCGGTGAAGGCGATCCACTCGGCGTGCGCCAGCTCGCCCTGGTGGCGCTCGCGCAGACCGTACTTCTCCTTCGCCAGGACGACGATGGAGCGGCCCTCGGGGGTCTCGTCGGCCAGCGAGGAGAGCTGGGCGGCGTCCGCGACCTCGGCCTCGGTGGTGCCCTTGACGGGCAGGAACTCGGCCGCCTGGCGGTTGCCGAGGGTGATGGTGCCGGTCTTGTCGAGCAGCAGCGTGGAGACGTCGCCGGCGGCCTCGACCGCACGGCCCGACATGGCGAGGACGTTGCGCTGGACCAGGCGGTCCATGCCCGCGATACCGATCGCCGACAGCAGTGCGCCGATGGTGGTCGGGATCAGACAGACCAGCAGGGCCACCAGCACGACCATCGTCAGATGCGTGCCCGCGTAGTCCGCGAACGGCGGCAGCGTGGCACAGGCCAGCAGGAAGACGATCGTCAGCGACGCCAGGAGGATGTTCAGCGCGATCTCGTTGGGCGTCTTCTGCCGGGCCGCGCCCTCCACGAGGCTGATCATCCGGTCGATGAAGGTCTCGCCGGGCTTCGTCGTGATCTTGATGACGATGCGGTCGGAGAGCACCCTCGTACCGCCGGTCACCGCGGAGCGGTCGCCGCCGGACTCGCGGATGACGGGCGCCGACTCACCGGTGATCGCCGATTCGTCGACGGACGCGACACCCTCGATGACGTCGCCGTCACCGGGGATGATGTCGCCGGCCTCGCAGACGACCAGGTCGCCGATCCTCAGGTCGGTACCGGGAACCCGCTCCTCGGACTTGCCGTCGTGCAGCAGCCGGCGCGCGACGGTGTCGGTCTTGGCCTTGCGCAGGGTGTCGGCCTGCGCCTTGCCGCGGCCCTCGGCGACGGCCTCGGCGAGGTTGGCGAAGATGACGGTCAGCCAGAGCCAGGCGCTGATCGCCCAGCCGAACCAGTCGCTCGGGTCCTTGAAGGAGAACACCGTGGTCAGGATGGAGCCGACCCACACCACGAACATCACGGGGGACTTGATCATCACCCGTGGGTCGAGCTTGCGGCAGGCGTCCGGCAGTGACTTGATCAGCTGTTTCGGGTCGAAGAGGCCCGCGCCGACACGGCCCTCTGCGGTCTTGTGCCCGGTGGGTACGTCGCTGTGCGGCGCCCGGGTCGGAGTGGCTGTGGACACTGTGTCCTCTTGCTTCTCTGTGCGAGTGGTCATGACGCCAGCCCCTCGGCCAGCGGGCCCAGCGCCAGGGCCGGGAAGTACGTCAGACCGGTGATGATGAGGATCGCGCCCACCAGCAGACCGGTGAACAGCGGCTTCTCGGTGCGCAGGGTGCCCGCGGTGGCCGGGACCGGCTTCTGCTCGGCGAGCGAGCCGGCCAGCGCCAGGACGAACACCATCGGCAGGAAACGGCCGAACAGCATCGCGAGGCCGAGGGTGGTGTTGAACCACTGGGTGTCCGCGTTCAGGCCGGCGAAGGCCGAGCCGTTGTTGTTGGCGGCGGACGTGTAGGCGTAGAGGATCTCGGAGAATCCGTGCGCCCCGCTGTTGGTCATCGAGTTGCCGGGCGTCGGCAGGGCCATCGCGAACGCGGTGAACACCAGGACCAGCGCCGGGGTGATCAGGATGTATATGGCCGCGAGCTTGATCTCGCGCGAGCCGATCTTCTTGCCCAGGTACTCGGGCGTACGGCCGACCATCAGACCGGCGATGAACACCGCGATGATCGCGAGGATCAGGATGCCGTACAGACCGGAGCCCGTACCACCGGGGGCGATCTCGCCCAGCATCATGCCGAGCATGGTGATGCCGCCGCCGAGGCCGGTGAACGAGGAGTGGAAGGAGTCCACTGCACCGGTCGAGGTGAGGGTGGTCGCCACGGCGAAGATCGACGAACCGCCGACGCCGAAGCGGACCTCCTTGCCCTCCATGGCGCCGCCGGCGATCTGGAAGGCCGGGCCGTGGTGGGCGAACTCGGTCCACATCATCAGGGCCGTGAAGCCGAGCCAGATGGTGCCCATGGTCGCGAGGATCGCGTAGCCCTGCTTGACCGAGCCGACCATCACGCCGAAGGTGCGGGTCAGGGCGAGCGGGATCAGCAGGATCAGGAAGATCTCGAGCAGGTTCGAGAACGGAGACGGGTTCTCGAAGGGGTGGGCGCTGTTGGCGTTGAAGTAGCCGCCGCCGTTGGTGCCCAGCTCCTTGATGGCCTCCTGCGAGGCGACCGCGCCGCCGTTCCACTGCTGCGATCCGCCCATGAACTGGCCGACCTCGTGGATGCCGGAGAAGTTCTGGATGGCGCCCAGGGCGACCAGGACGATCGCCGCGACCGCGGCGAGCGGCACCAGGATGCGGATCGTGCCGCGCACCAGGTCGGCCCAGAAGTTTCCGAGGTCACCGGTGCGCGAGCGCGCGAAGCCGCGCACCAGCGCCACGGCGACGGCGATGCCGACGGCCGCGGAGACGAAGTTCTGTACGGCCAGACCGGCGGTCTGCACGACGTGGCCCATGGCCTGCTCGCCGTAGTACGACTGCCAGTTGGTGTTGGTCACGAAGGACACGGCCGTGTTGAACGCCTGGTCCGGGTCGATGGCCTGGAAGCCGAGCGAGCCGGGCAGGACGCCCTGGAGCCGCTGCAGCAGGTAGAGGAAGAGGATGCCGGCCGCGGAGAAGGCGAGGACACCGCGCAGGTACGCGGGCCAGCGCATCTCGGTGTCGGGGTTGGCACCGATGCCCTTGTAGATCCACTTCTCGACACGCCAGTGCTTGTCGGAGGTGTAGACCTTGGCCATGTAGTTGCCGAGGGGGATGTAGCAGAGCGCCAGAGCGGCGATCAGGGCGAGCAGTTGGAGCACGCCTGCAAGTACGGGACCCATGTCGTGTCTCAGAACCTCTCCGGGAAGATCAGGGCGAGGACGAGATAGCCCAGCAGGGCGACGGCCACGACCAGGCCGACGGTGTTCTCGACGGTCACAGCTTCGTCACCCCCTTGGCGACGAAGATCACCAGCGCGAAGCACGCGATCGTGGTGACGACGAAGGCCAGATCGGCCATCGTGAGCTCCTGGAATGAGGTTCGGTTGGAACAAGGACGGTTAAGAGAAACAGCCTTCCTGTCCGGATTCGACGCTCGTTGACGGCTCCCTTACGGCGCTCTGCGCCCCTTTGACGGGACTCTTACGGCCCCCTGGGGGGCCTGCGGGGAGGCATGGCCGTCGGGTCCGGATTTTCGTCAGAACAGCCGGAAGCGCAGTCTGCAGATCACGTAGGCGGCGATGGGGCGGCCGAGGGAGCGGCGCTCCTCGCTGAGCCGGACGTGCGGCACACCGGGGTCCCATGCGGCCCACTCACGCTCCAGGGCGTGCGTCCGGGCGCGGTCCTCGGGGTGACGCCCGGGGAGGCGGCGGCGAGCAGGGCCGGCAGTCCCGCGACGGCGTGACGGGAAGGATGAACCCCGAGGCCGTGCGCCCGGCGGCGGGCCGTACGAGGACGATCGCCTCGGGGTCGTACGCCACCGTCGCCGGCGCGTCCGAGGAGAGCGCGGCCCGTCGTGACCGACCGCCCCTTGCGCGTTCTTCGCGCCGAACCGGCCGACCTTGACAGCGCCCTGACGCACCTGTGACGTGGCCGACCGGCGCGCGCCGCTGCGGCCGCGTCAAGAACGGCCGGTGCCTCGTCAGAGTCGTATCAAGGTGCCTTGTCCGGGCTCGTCCGGTCCATATCGTCAGCGGTATGGGACGCCGCAACGACGCGCGAGACGACACGGTGGGCGCGCACGCGCAGAAGGCCGGCCACGCGGTGTACGACCGGCGCTGGGCCGGGGACCTGCACAGCTCGATCCGCTGCGCGGCCCTGCTCTTCGGCATGCTGCTCCTGATCGACTGGGGTTCCGGCCACCAGACCTGGTGGCGGGCCGCGCTGTGGCTCGCGCTGTCGGTACTGCTCTTCCTGGTGCTCCACCCACGGCGGGTGTCGGCGGGCGAGGGCTGGCTGGCCTCACGCGGACTGCTCGGCACCCAGCGGGTCCGCACCGACATGCTGGTGTCGCTGCGCAGCCTCGAGGGCGTCTCCCAGCGGCTCGTGCTGCGGGACGCGTTCGGCAAGCGGGTCGAGCTCGATCCCCAGGTGCTGGTGAACAACCCCGATCTCTGGTACCGCGTCCACGAGGACGTGCGGAAGTCCGCCGATCTCGGCTCCCTGCTGTGCGGGGCCACCGCGCTGCGCCGCATCCAGGAGCGGATCGAACGCGAGACCGCCCACACGGTGTTCAAGATGTCCGGGATGGAATGACGGCTCCGCAGCCCCGCCGGACCCGGTCCCCCGGCGAGGGTGTGCCGGCACGACGGCTGCGTCCGCCGCCTCCGTGGCAGGCGCCCTCCACTCGTCCTTCCGGAACGCCTCGTACTCGGAGCGGCACCCCGGCTCGGGGTGGCCGGCGATGTCCACGGCGCCCCGAGCGGTGGGGTCAGCCTTCGCGCTCCGGCCCCGGCGTGTCGAGTACCGCCCCTGTCTCGCCGGCCAGGGTCACCGCGACCAGACGGGCCAGGAGCGGGGGTACGGGCCCGGCGCCCGGGGTGAGCATGAAGCGCCCCTGACAGCGGCCGTTGCCGTAGACGCGCAGTTCGATCTCTCCCTCGGGCCGGCTGTCCGCATCGAGGGCACGGCGGCGCCCGCCGACCGTCAGAGTCCCGTCCTGTCGCAGCCGCGGCGGCTGCCCCGGCAGTGTGCCGAACTCGAAACGACAGTCACGCAGACCCAGCACTTCCGTCAGTTCGCCGCGGACGTGGCCGACCACGACGTCCGCGGATCCGGCGGACCGGGCAAGGACGGCCGTGGCATGGATGCGGGCGAGGTATTCGGCGTCGGTGTCCGTGATCGCGCCAGACGGCGGGCCCGGACCGCGAGACGGGACACGATCAGTCCGACGACCAGCAGGAGGAGCGCCGTCCCGAGGTCGGAGGAGTCGGTGATGCCGAAGGTCCAGTACGGCCGGGTGAGGACGTAGTCGAACCAGGCCGCGGCCGACAGCGCGGCGAGTAGGCCCGCCGCGCGGCTGCCGATCGAGGCGATCGCCACGACCACCACGACGAAGACCAGGGCGGAATCGGTGTGCGAGAGGTCCGTGCGGAACGGCAGGAGGGCCAGTGCCACCACGAACGGGGCCATGAGGCCCGCGACGACCGCCGGGCCCTCGCGCAGGGACCAGGCGCCGATCGGACCCCTGAGGCCCGCCGCGTGGTGCAGTCTCCGGATACCGGTCTCGGTGCTCATGACGCACCTCCTACGCTGTGCGCACTCCGCGGACACACATGCCCGGCCGCCTCGGCGACGGGCAGCGACAGCACCATGGTCAGGCCGCCGCCGGGCGTGTCCTCGGGGGTGAGGGTTCCGTTCATCGCTTCGGCCAGTCCCTTGGAGAGGGCGAGACCAAGGCCCAGGCCCGTGGTGTTGTCGGTGTCGCCGAGCCGCTGGAACGGCTCGAAGAGCCGGTCACGGCCGGTCGGCGGAAGACCGGGGCCGCGGTCCACGACACGTACCTCGACCCGGCCGGCCAGCGCGCTGGCGGTCACCAGCACCTTGGAGGCGGACGGTGTGTGGCGGACGGCGTTGCCGACCAGGTTGGCGATCACCCGTTCGAGCAGAGGCGGATCCACCAGCACCACCGGGATGTCCTCCAGGTTCCCCGCCTCGGCCTCCGGGAAGTCCGCCAGCGCCGTCGGAAGCACCTCCTCCAGCGCGGTGGCCCGCAGTTTCAGCGTGAGGACCCCCGCCTCCAGGCGGCTGAGGTCGAGAAGGTTCTCCACCAGCCGGTTGAGCTTCGCCATGGACTCGTCCGCGGTCGCCAGCAACTCCTCGCGGTCCTCGACCGAGAACTGCACATCGCGACTGCGCAGCGAGGTGACGGCGGCCCATCCGGCCGCGAGCGGGGTGCGCAGATCGTGTCCGACGGCCCGCAGCAGCGCCGTACGCATCCGGTCGGCGGCCTTGACCGGTTCGACCTCGGCCGCGGCCTCGGCGAGCCTGGCCCGCTCGACCGCGGATCCCACGTGCGCGGCGAACGCGGCGAGCACGCGCCGCTCGGACGACGACAGGGTGCGGCCGCGCAGCGCCAGGAAGGCGCCGGGGCCCGCGGGCACGGCGGTGACGCCCTCGACATCCGGTGGTTCGTCCACCAGTTCGGCCGACTCCATGCCGAAGGTCTCCCGGGTCCGCTCCAGCAGGGCGGGAATCGTCTGGCCCCCGCGCACGATGCTGCCCGCCAGTGAGGACATGGTCTCCGCCTCGGCGGCGGCGCGCGCCGAGCGCCGGGACAGGCGCAGGGAGCGGTCGACCGCGGCCGCCACGATGGCGGCGACCACCGCGAAGACCGCGAGGGCGAGCAGCGCGTTCGGATCGTTCAGGGTGAACTGCCCTATGGGCGGGATGAACCAGTAGTTGAGCAGCAGGGACGCCGTCACGGAGGCGACGACCGCCGAGGCGACCCCGCCGATGCACGCCACACCCACCACGGCGAGCAGGAAGAGCAGGGCCTCGCTGGTGAGGTTCAGCGTGCCGCGCACCTGGGCGAGGACGGCGGTGAGCAGCACCGGCAGCACCAGACCCGCCACGGGTCCCGCGATCATCCGGGCCGTCGACAGCGTGCGGCGCCGCGAGGGCAGTAGCGTGCCTCGTCCCGCGCGTTCGTGCGTGACCATGTGGACGTCGATGTCACCGGAGAGAGCCGTCACTCTTTCTCCGGTTCCCGGGCCCGTGAGGAACTGCTCCAGGCGACCCCGGCGGCTCGTGCCGAGAACCAGCTGGGTGGCGTTCTCGGCACGGGCGAAGTCCACCAGCGTGGTGGTGACGTCATTGCCGACGATCGAGTGGTAGCTGCCACCGAGGTCCTCGACCAGCCGGCGCTGCCGGGCGAGGGAGGCGTGCGACACACCCGCGGCGAGCCCGTCGCTGCGGGCCACGTGCACGGCGAGCAGATCACCTCCGGCGGACCGGGCGGCGATCCGGGCGGCCCGGCGGATCAGGGTGTCGCCCTCGGGGCCACCGGTCAGCGCGACGACCACGCGTTCGCGGGTCTCCCACACCCGGCCTATGGCGTGTTCGGCCCGGTAGGTGTGAAGCGCCTCGTCGACCCGGTCGGCCACCCACAGCAGCGCCAGCTGACGCAGCGCGGTCAGGTTCCCGGTCCGGAAGTAGTTGGCGAGGGCGGCGTCGATCTTCTCGGGTGCGTAGATGTTGCCGTGCGCCATGCGGCGGCGCAGCCCCTCGGGGGGCATGTCGACCAGTTCGATCTGATCGGCGCGCCGCACCACCTCGTCGGGCACCGTCTCGTGCTGCGGCACCCCGGTGATCTTCTCGACGACGTCCTTGAGGGACTCCAGATGCTGGATGTTGACGGCGGTGATCACGTCGATCCCGGCCGCGAGCAGCCGTTCGATGTCCTGCCAGCGTTTGGCGTTGCGCCCGCCGCCGGGCACGTTCGTGTGAGCCAGTTCGTCGACGAGGGCCATATCGGGACGGCGTGCCAGCACCGCGTCCAGATCCATCTCGGGGAACACCCCCTCGCGGTACTCGCACCGTGCGCGGGGCACGATCTCCAGGCCCTCCAGCATCTTCTCGGTCTGCTGACGACCGTGGCACTCCGCGAACCCGACCACCACGTCCACGCCCCGGACGGCCCGACGCCGCCCTTCGTCGAGCATCCGGAAGGTCTTGCCGACTCCCGGGGCGGCGCCGAGGTACACCTTGAGTCGTCCGGGCCGTACGTCGTTCATCGCAGCCGAGGCGCTCCGCTCACTGGCTCAACTCCCACGGGGGGACAGGTCATTTCTCGTACTCACTGCTCCCACGGAAGCCCTTCCCGGGCTCGTCCGCGCGGCCGTTAGCGGATCCTTGGCGTCGCTCACGTGGACCTTGACACTGCCTTGACGCCCCCTGGACCGATAGGGTGAACGCGGTGTGCCGGGAAGTCTGGTCGGCGTGGAGCCAGGGTGGCTCCGTTCGAGCCCCAGGGGACGGCATGCGCAGCGTAGGGACGGTTCTGTCACTCGTCGTACTGGCCACCGTCGTGGCGACCTTCGCCCGCCGGTGGCGCATCCCCGCACCCTCCCTGCTCGTGGTCGCGGGCCTCGCCGTGGCGCTGCTGCCGGGAACCCCGCAGATCCAGATCAGCCCGGAGATCATCGGTCTCGTCGTGCTGCCGCCGCTGCTGTACGCGAGTGCCGAGGACATGCCCTGGCGCGAGCTGCGTGCGGTGTGGAAGCCGGTCGGGGTGCTCGCCGTGGGCCTGGTCCTCGCCTCGGCGGCCGCGGTCGCGGCGGTGGCCTCGCTGGTGACGCCTCTGCCGTGGCAGATGGCGCTCGTGCTGGGTGCCGTGCTGGCGAGCACCGACCCCGTGGCGGTCACGGCGCTCGGCCGACGGCTCGCGCTGCCGCCCAAGGTCCAGATGCTGGTCCAGGCGGAGAGCCTCTTCAACGACGCGACCTCCCTGGTGCTGTTCCGGGTGGCGGTGGGCGTCGCCGTGACGTCCGCGGCCGCCGACTGGGGCTCGGCGGGCGCCGAGTTCATGGTGCTCGCCGGCGGTGGCACGCTCATCGGAGCCGCACTGGCCGCAGTGGTCGCACTGATCCGGCGGCGCACCGAGGAGCCGGTCCTGGAGACCGTCATCTCCCTGGTCACGCCGTACGCCGCCTACGTCCTCGCGGAGGCCGCGCACACGTCCGGCGTCACGTCCGTCGTGGTCGCCGGGGTGGTCCTCGGCGGACGGGGCGACCGGCTCACCAACGCCCGTATCAGGCTGCAGCTGCACGCGGTCTACGGCACGGTGGTCTTCCTGCTCGAGAGTGTCGTCTTCAGTCTCATAGGCCTGGCGCTGCCCGCGCAGGTGCGGGCGTTGTCCGACGGCGACCGCACCTGGCCGCTGTACGCCCTGGCCGTCGCCGGGACGCTGATCGCCGTACGCCTGCTGTGGCTCGCGCCCCTGTCCGCGGTCGTGCAGCGCAAGGGCGGCCTCCCACGGCTGAACTGGCGGGTGCCGGTGGTCCTGACCTGGGCGGGCACCCGTGGGGTCGTCCCCCTGGCGGCGGCGCTGTCGATCCCGGTGACGACGGCACACGGCGGCGCACTGTCCCACCGGCCCCTCGTGCTCGTCCTCACGACATCGGTCGTGGTCGTCACCCTCGTCGTCCAGGGCTTCACCCTGGCCCCGGTCGTCCGGCGCTCCGGCATCGCCCTGGAGCCGGACCACACCGAGCGCGAGGAGGCCTCGGCCCGGTGCAGCCTGGCAGGGGCCGGCATCCGGCGCCTGGACGAGCTGGCCGCGCTGGAGGCGGCACCGGACGTCGTCATCGACCGGCTCCGCCGGGGTCTGAACGCCCGCCTCGAGGACGCGCGCGACCGCCTCACGGACAGCGACGGCGGGGTGCCCGTGGAATCCGCCGACCTGGTCTACCGCCAGCTGCGCCGCGACCTGATCGTGGTCGAGTCGGCGGAGCTGCGGCGCCTGTACGACGGCCATGCCATCAGCGACACGACCCGTAGGCGCCTCCAACGCTCCCTGGATCTCGAAGAGGCACGCTTGGCCGACTCGTGAGGGCGGGCTCAGTGGAACTCGGCGAGCCGGGGCCGCAGTCCGAGGACGGTGAGGGCGGCCGCGGCGACCAGCAGTCCACCCGCCCAGGGCAGCAGTGCGCCCACGGCCGAGCGCCCCTCCCGCACCGAGGAGTCGAAGTGGGCCTGGTTGATGCCCGTCACCTGGTCCAGCGCGGCCATCCACTGGCCGAAGTGGGCGTTGGACGTGCCGGACTCCCAGCCCATGCAGAACTCGGCCGCCTCGTGCTCCTTGCCCGCCGCGAGCAGGGCCCGGATCGTGCGGTCGTCGCGTTGGTAGACGGCGTAGGCGTTCACCGTCCTCTCGGCCGCGGCCCGTTCGCCGGGGAAGGTGATGTTGTCGAGTTCACGCCGGAACTCACCGGTGAAACGCAGGTCGTCCGGGTCGGTGCGGTAGGCCTTCCAGGTGTCGGCGACACCGGTGCCGTACGTCGCCGGAGTGGCGTCCTTGATGCCGTACAGCTGCTGGGACTTGGTGAGGAAGGAGCGCGCGTACCGGTCGCGGCGCTCGGGGTCGAGCAGGTAGCGGCTCTCGTCGGCGTTGGCGTCGTAGGCGATGGCGCGGGCTCGGGAGAGGGCGACGACGGAGGCGAAGGCGTCCCGGCGGGCGACCCGCAGATGTGCGGCGGAGGAGGAGAGCAGCTGAGCTCCGAGGACCACCGCCACCAGGGTGCAGACGGTGGCAGCGAGCACACCGGGGTTGAGGACCCGGTGGAAGCGGCGGGCCAGACACCACTGGAGCAGGCCCAGCACGGCGAGGAGCAGCACGCCGAGGGCGAGTACGGCGGTGAGCTGCACGGACAGGCCCGAGCGGGCACGGGCGTACTGCCCGTCGAACGCCCTGTCGTTGGACTCCACCAGCCGTCGCGCGTCGGGCAGCAGGTGCTGCTGAAGCAGATCCGTCGCCCGGCGGTAGTCCGCCAGCGCGGCGGTCTTCCCGCCGCTGTGCCCGTCGTTCTCCAACGCGCGGCCGAGCAGCTCCTGGTACTCGGCGAAGCCGTCGGTCAGCGACTCGACGGTCCGCTCGTCGGCACGATCTCCCTGGGCCGCGACGGCCAGGGTACGCAGATCGTGACCGATCTCGCGGCGTGCGGCCCCGTAGAAGCCGACGGCCTTCTCATAGGGCGTCACCAGGCGGCCCCGGCCGGCGTTCCCGCTGGACAGCAGGATGTTGGCGGCCTGGGCGTCCATGTCGTTCAGGGCGAGGTTCAGGTCGGCGGCGCCGGTGGTGCGCGGCGCGTCACGGCCGGCGACGGAGTCCCAGGTGCCGGAGGCGGCCCGGCCGGCCAGCAGGAGCAGCAGCGCCAGGGCGGCGGCGAGCGAGACCGTGACCGCGCGCAGGAAGCGCAGCCGCGCGGGCGAGGTGGCCCAGCAGCGGCGGCGCAGAGCGGCCCGCGCGGCCACGGTCCCGCGGCGGAGGTGACGCCTCCGCCCACCCGGCCGCGGTCCCCCTCTCGGCCGCGAGCCGTTGTCCCCCTCGGGCGGGACGACCGCCGGCTGCCGTGGCTCCGCGCCCACCCCCTTCGGGGCGCGTGTTGTTCCGGCCGTGATCGTCACGGACCCTCCAACGTCTGACCACGGACGGTCGCCCGTCCCCCGTTGCCGCTCAGTCTGCGACCGGTTCCGGCCACGCACGGTCCGCGTTGACGCGCCCCTGATGCGTTCTCAGGCCGCATTGACGGGACCTTTACGACCCTCGCTCGTGCCGCGTATGAGTGCCGCAAATTCCCGGCCGAGCCGGACAGTTCGGCTGCCGGACGCGGCTAGAGTCTCCGGCGGTCCGACCAAGAGGCCGCGGACGTCACTGGCATGACGCCCCGCCTGCGGAAGCTCCCTTCCGAGACGCCTCGGGTCGGCCGAGCGCGCGGCGCCCCGTCGTCCCATGTCCGGTCCTGCGCGCAACCGTGCGGGGCCGGGGCCCCGGCTCCGCACGGGCCCCGCGACCAGCCCGTTTCCGCGGCCCGAACGGTACGTCCGCGTGCCCCGGTGCGTGGACTCCGGTTTCCACCGAGGCACGAAGGTGTCCATGCTTCCCACCGCTCCTCCGCAGGTCCCGACCTCCCGCTCCCCGCAGGGCGCAGCGGAACCACCGGCCGGGGGCCGCGCCCCGAGCGGGCTGTTCGAACCGGCCCAGCTCGCCCGCTCGTTCCCGGACGCGCTGCGCAAGCTGCATCCGCGAGCGCTGGTCAGAAACCCCGTGATGTTCGTGGTCTCGGTCGGCGCGACGCTCACCACCCTCTCCTCCGTCCTGCACCCGACCGTCTTCACCTGGGTCATCAGCGTCTGGCTGTGGCTGACGGTGGTGTTCGCCAATCTCGCGGAGGCGGTCGCCGAGGGCCGCGGTAAGGCACAGGCCGCGTCGCTGCGCAGGGCGCGCACGGACACGGTGGCGACGCGGCTGCTCGACTGGCGCTACGGCACCGATCCGCGCCTGGCACGCACGGAGCCCGTCCCGGCCACCGCTCTGCGGCCGCTCGACGTCGTTCTGGTCGGAGCGGGCGAGACGATCCCGGCCGACGGCGATGTGATCGACGGGGTCGCGGCGGTCGACGAGTCCGCGGTCACCGGTGAATCCGCACCCGTGGTCCGTGAGTCGGGCGGCGACCGCTGCGGCGTCACCGGCGGTACGACCGTGCTCTCCGACCGGATCGTCGTACGGGTGAGCGCCCGCCCCGGGCACAGCTTCCTCGACCGGATGATCGCACTCGTCGAGGGCGCGTCCCGGCGCAAGACGCCGAACGAGATCGCCCTGAACATCCTGCTGGCCTCGCTCACCGTCATCTTCCTTCTGGTCGTGGTCACCCTCCAGCCGATGGCCGCGTACGCGAAGGCCGCCCAGCCGACGACCGTTCTGGTCGCACTGCTCGTCACGCTCATTCCGACCACGATCGGCGCCCTGCTGTCCGCGATCGGCATCGCGGGCATGGACCGGCTGGTGCAGCGCAACGTCCTCGCCATGTCGGGCCGCGCCGTCGAGGCCGCCGGCGATGTGAACACCCTGATCCTGGACAAGACCGGCACCATCACCCTGGGGAACCGCGAAGCCACGGAGTTCGTGCCACTGCCCGGGGTCCCCGAGAGCCACCTGGCCCGGGCGGCCCAACTGTCGTCACTCGCCGACGGGACGCCCGAAGGCCGTTCGGTGGTCGTCCTCGCCAAGGTGCGGCACGGCCTGCGGGCGCCCGCCGAGGGCGAGTTGAGTCAGGCGCGACGGGTCGCGTTCAGTGCGCGGACCCGGATGAGCGGCGTCGATCTGCGCTGGGACAACGGAGCGGTGCAGTCGATCCGCAAGGGCGCCGCGACGCAGATCCTGGAGTGGGTGCAGATGTACGGAGGACCGGTCCCGCCCGAGGCCCGGAGCCTCGCGGAGTCGGTGGCCGCCTCGGGCGGCACCCCGCTGCTGGTGGCCGTGTCCGACTGGGACGGCCCACGCGTCCTCGGACTGATCCACCTCAAGGACGTCGTCAAGGACGGGATCCGCGAGCGCTTCGCCGAGCTGCGCCGGATGGGCATCCGCACCGTCATGGTGACCGGCGACAACCCGCTCACCGCGCGGGCGATCGCCGAGGAGGCGGGCGTCGACGACTATCTGGCCGAGGCGACGCCCGAGGACAAACTCGCCCTGATCCAGCGGGAGCAGGCGGGCGGCAAGCTCGTCGCGATGACCGGTGACGGCACCAACGACGCCCCGGCCCTGGCACAGGCCGACGTCGGCGTGGCGATGAACACGGGCACGTCCGCCGCCAAGGAGGCCGGCAACATGGTCGACCTCGACTCCAACCCGACCAAGCTCATCGACATCGTCAGGATCGGAAAGCAACTCCTCATCACCCGGGGCTCGCTCACCACGTTCTCCATCACCAACGACGTGGCGAAGTACTTCGCGATCATCCCGGCGATGTTCGCGGGTGCGTACCCGGGTCTGGAGTCCCTGAACATCATGGGTCTGCACAGCCCGAAGTCAGCGATCACCTCGGCCATCGTCTTCAACGCACTGATCATCGTGGCGCTGATCCCGTTGGCCCTGCGCGGCGTGCGCTACACGCCTTCGTCGGCCCACGACCTGCTGCGCCGCAACCTGCTGCTGTACGGGCTCGGCGGGCTGGTCCTGCCCTTCGTCGGCATCAAGTTGATCGACATGGTGATCTCGGCGGTGCCCGGCCTCGGTTGAACCGCCCTTTGCCCGGGGCCGAGCGGCCCCGCCAAGAACGCGTACAGGTTCGTCAGGGCGGCGTATGAGAACGCGTGCCGGACTTGTCCCGGACCCGCGGGGCCCTTTGGATGGACACGTGAACAGCGCATGGCTCCTCTTCGACCGGCCGCCGCATCCCGGCGCGGCCCGTCGTGCGCCTCGCTGCCCGGAACCGCCCGCGTCCGCCTTCTGACGCCGACGCGACTTCCGTAGCCCAAGGGGCGCCGTGACCCACGTCCGGCGCCCTTTCTCGTATCCGCACATGACCGGCCGCCCCGCACGGGCCGAGCCGGTGTGCCCGCATCCCTGGATGGACCATGCCCGATCCGACGTCCCGTACCGTCCTCGTCACCGGAGCCACCTCCGGCATCGGACTGGAGACCGCGCGCCTGCTCGCCGAACGCGGCGCCACCGTGCTGCTGCACGGACGCACCGCCGATGAGACGCGCGCCGCCGTCGACCGTCTCATCTCGACGAGCGGGATCGACGAGGCCCGACTGCACTGCCACGCGGCCGACTTCACCCGCCTCGAGGAGGTCGAGGCCCTGGCGGAGCACGTGGTGCGGGAGCACCCGCGCCTGGACGTGCTGGTCAACAACGCCGGGATGGCCGCACCGGAACGCCACACCGTCACCGCGGACGGCAACGAGATCGCCTTCCAGGTCAACTTCCTCGCGCACTATCTGCTGACCTGCCTCCTGGAGCCCGCACTCACCAGCGCCCCGGGCGGCCGTGTCGTCAATGTGTCGTCCACCCTGCACCGCACGGCGTCGATCCAGTGGTCCGACCCCAACCGGGCCCGCCGCTACTCACGGCTCGCGGCCTACGCCCAGTCCCAGCTCGCCCTCACCGTCTTCACGGCCGACCCGCGCGTCACCGCGGTCTCCGTGCACCCGGGCGTCTGCGACACCGCTCTCCTGCCGCTCTATGCGCTCGAGGGCGCCACACCCGCCGAGGGGGCCGCCCACGTGGTCCGGCTGTGCGACCCGGCGGTGGAGATCGTCAACGGCGCCTACTACGACGGCGCCGACCGCGTCGACCCGGCGCCGGCCGCCCAGGAGGAGCGCACCGTCAAGCGACTCAACAAGCTGGCGGACCTGCTGGTCGGCCGGGCCGCCTGAACCACCCATGAGGAAAGGGAGTTGACCCGCATGTCCAAACGTGCCCGGAAGAAGAGGGCCCGCCGCAGGAAGAAGGCGAACCACGGCACCAAGGCCGGCCAGGCGTAACGCCGGCCGGCGGGGCGGGCGTCCCCCGACGCCCGCCCCGTCCCCGCTGTCCTCACCCACCGCCGAAGCGACTTCGCTGTCAAGGCTCCACGACCGTCGAAGCGTCTTCACCGTCCGACGTGGAGGCGTCGAAATGATCGAACTCGCACCCGACCGGCTTCCGGTGCTCACCCGCTGGCTGCCCACCGGCGCCCCGGGCCCGGCCGTCGTCGGCGAACACGTACTGGGCACCGGCATCGGCCACTGGTGGGCGGACAGGCCGGACCGGCCACGCGCGGTGGCCGTGTCCTGCGCGGGATACGCAGTCCTGCGCGGAACGCCCGATGCGCTCACCCCCGAGTCCCTGGCACCCCTGGCGCACCACTACATCGACGCCCCCGCCCGGTTCCTGCCCGCTCTGCGCTCGGCCTTCGACCGGCTCACACCATGGGAACGCATGGTCTGGACGCTGCAGGCCGAGCCTCACCGCACGCCGACCCCGCGGGGTCTGACCGTGCGTCGTCTCGAGCCGCGCGACGCCCGGTCCCTGGCGGTGCTCGACTCGGACGCGTCGTGGATCCACGACGCCTGGGGCGGCCCGGCGGGACTCGCCTCCTCCGGTCACGGCTGGGCGGCGGTGGACCGCGCCGGTGAACTTCTGGCGGTCGCGAGCACGCACTTCCGCGGCACCCTCTACGAGGACGTGTCCGTCTTCACCCGCCCCGACCAACGCCGCCTCCACCTCGGCCTGGCCTGTGTCACCGCCCTGTGCGGGGACATCACCGCGCGCGGCCACCGGCCCAGCTGGAACTGCTCGACGCTCAACCGCGCCAGCAGGCTGCTGGCCTGGACCGCCGGCTTCCGGCTGGTACGCGAATACGTGCACCACGCGGCCGGAAGCCCCGCCCGGAACGGTCGCCCCACGCCCGGCAGGCACCCCTCCGGAAAGGCGGCAGCCGCATTCGGCGCTCGCTGACCGGGGCCCGCTTCCTCACCGGAGGCGGGCCCTTCTCCGCGGTGTGACGCTGTGTGTTCACCTCGGGTCGGCCGGCCGCCTCACCGGCTCGGCTCCTGTGTGCACCGACTTCCTGGCCTTTTGATGGGCCATTGATGCCGGTTTGATGCGACATTGATGCCGACACGATCGTTCTTAACGGAAGCTTGACGCCTTCGGATCCTCCATCCGTGGGCCCGCGCGTCACTCTCTGCATACGCTGGTGCGGCCGTCCGTGTGATGGCCGATTCCCGCACCGAGCCGTACGCCAGGAGAGCGCGCCGATGGCCACCACCGAACACCCACCGCCCGCGAGCCGGCTGCGGGCGTGGATGCTGGAGGGGCTGTCCGACATGGGCAGGGGCTCCGCGCAGCAGCCGCCCACCGAACCCGAACCCCCGCACAAGGGCCAGCCCTGGTGGCGGGTGATGTGCCTGACCGGCGTCGACTACTTCTCGACCCTCGGCTACCAGCCCGGCATCGCCGCCCTCGCCGCCGGACTCCTCTCCCCCATCGCCACCGTCGTCCTCGTGATCGTCACCCTCGCCGGCGCCCTCCCGGTCTACCGCCGCGTCGCCAAGGAAAGCCCCCACGGCCAGGGCTCGATCGCCATGCTCGAACGACTGCTCTCCTTCTGGAAGGGCAAGCTCTTCGTCCTGACCCTGCTCGGCTTCGCCGCCACCGACTTCCTGATCACCATCACCCTCTCGGCCGCCGACGCCTCCACCCACCTCATCGAGAACCCCCACCTCACCAGCACCCTCCACGGCCACCAGATGGTCATCACCCTGCTCCTGATCGCCCTGCTGGGCGGGGTGTTCCTCAAAGGCTTCCTCGAAGCCATCGGCGTCGCCTTCACCCTGGTCGGCATCTACCTCGCACTCAACGCCGTGGTCGTCGTCGTCGGCCTGTGGCACGTCGCCACCGCCGGCCACGTCGTCACCGACTGGACCGGCGCACTGACCACCGAACACGGCAACGTCTTCGTCATGGTCGGCCTGGCACTGATCGTCTTCCCCAAACTCGCCCTCGGCCTGTCCGGCTTCGAGACCGGCGTCGCCGTCATGCCCCACGTCCAGGGCGACCCCGACGACACCGAGGAAAAACCCACCGGCCGCATCCGCGACACGAAGAAACTCCTCACGACCGCTGCACTGGTCATGAGCGGTTTCCTCATCACGACCAGCTTCATCACCACCCTGCTGATCCCGGAGAGGGAGTTCCGGTCGGGGGGCGCCGCCAACGGCCGTGCGCTGGCCTATCTGGCGCACGAGTACCTGGGCAACGCCTTCGGCACCGTCTACGACGTCTCGACCATCGCGATCCTGTGGTTCGCGGGCGCCTCCGCGATGGCCGGACTGCTCAACCTGATGCCCCGCTATCTGCCCCGCTACGGCATGGCCCCGCACTGGGCGCGCGCCGTGCGGCCCATGGTCATCGTCTTCATCCTGGTCGCGTTCCTGGTCACCTGGATCTTCGACGCCGACGTGGACGCGCAGGGCGGCGCCTACGCCACCGGCGTGCTGGTGCTGATCAGCTCCGCCGCGATCGCGGTGACCATCGCCGCCCGCAAGGCCGGCCAGCGCAACTGGACCGTCGGCTTCGCGGTGATCTCGGCCGTCTTCCTCTACACCACCGTCGTGAACGTCATCGAGCGGCCGGACGGTGTGAAGATCGGCGCCTGTTTCATCGCCGGCATCATCCTTGTGTCGCTGCTCTCCCGGCTGGCCCGTGCCTTCGAGCTGCGGGTGACCAGTGTGACCCTGGACACCATGGCGGAACGGTTCGTCCGCGACATCGCCAGCCGCAAGATCCGGTTCATCGCCAACGAGCCCGGCAGCAGGGACGCCGCCGAGTACCGCGACAAGATCGAGCAGATCCGCGTCGACAACGACATAACGCCCCAGGACGACTTCGTCTTCGTGGAGGTCACCGTCGGCGACCCCTCCGAGTTCGAGGCGGGTCTGACCGTGCGCGGCGAGGTGCTGCACGGGCGCTACCGCGTACTGACCCTCGAGTCGTCCTCGATCCCGAACGCCCTCGCCGCCCTCATGCTGTATGTCCGCGACACCACCGGCTGCATCCCGCACATCTACTTCGAGTGGACCGAGGGCGACCCCTTCCGCAACTTCCTCCGCTTCTTCCTCTTCGGCCAGGGCGAGGTGGCACCGGTGACCCGCGAAGTGCTGCGCGAGGCCGAACCGGACCGCATGCGCCGCCCTCGCGTCCACGTCGGCTGAGCCGGGACGGCGGGCCGGTTCCGCGAAGGCGTGGGCCAGGCGGCCCGGGCCTCCTGGCCGGCGGATCAGCCGGTCCGCGACGGGTGGGCGGCGGACTCACGGAGCAGCCACTGCCGGACGGTGCGCCGCCGGGGGCGGACCAGCACCCGGCCGTAGTGGACATGGCCGACCGGCTCGATGCGCGCCCGCGGACTCCTCGATGTGCGAGCGCTCTCCCGACATGGCTTCGTCTCGATCCGGACGAGTACCCGTCCCCGCAGTGACGCCATATCGCCTCATATATCGGAGCCAAGCCCGCACACCTCGGCGAGCGGCCGCTCCGCCACCGGGAATCCCGGGCCGCCCGGGACGTTGAACGTTGTGTGAGTTCAGCGATCGCAGAAACCCGTTTCTCCGTGCTCGACCGTTCACGCACGCGAGAGGGGCACGACGGCACCGAGGCCCTGCGGGAGAGCGTGCGGCTGGCACAGGAGATGGAGCGGCTCGGCTACCACCGGTTCTGGGTGTCCGAGCACCACGGAGTGCCCGGTGTGGCCGGCTCCGCACCCACGGTGCTGGCGGCGGCCGTCGCGGCCGCCACCCGGACCATCCGGGTGGGGACCGGCGGCGTGATGCTGCCCAACCACCGGCCGCTCGTCGTGGCCGAACAGTTCGGCGTGCTGGAGGCCCTCTTCCCCGGTCGGGTCGACATGGGCCTCGGCCGTTCCGTCGGCTTCACCGACGGGGTACGCAAGGCGCTCGGCCGGGACAAGGACGACGCCGACGATTTCGCCGGCCAACTCGACGAGCTCCTGGGATGGTTTCGGGGCACCTCCGCCACGGGGGTCCACGCGCGGCCCACGGAGGGCCTGGCCGTGCCGCCCTTCGTGCTGGCCATGGGCGAGGGCGCCATGATCGCCGCCCGCGCCGGGCTGCCCATGGTCATCGGGGACCTGAGGAACCGGGAGCGGATGCTGCGCGGTATCGACCTCTACCGGGAGACCTTCCGGCCCTCCGTGTGGGCGGGCGAGCCGTATGTCGTCGTCTCCGGCACGATCGCGGTGGCACAGACGCCGCAGGACGCCCACCGCATCCTGCTCCCCGAGGCGTGGTCGATGGCGCACGCGCGAACCCGCGGCACCTTCCCGCCGCTGCCGTCGGCCGAGCGCGTGGAGTCCCTGACGATGACGGACAAGGAGCGCGGCATCTACGAGGCGGGGCTCGTCGGCCACATCGCGGGCACCGAGGACCAGGTGGCGGACGAGTTGGAGGGGCTGCTCAAGGAGACCGGGGCGCAGGAGGTGCTCGTCACGACCAGCACGTACGACCGTGCGGCGCTGGTGGACTCCTATCGCCGACTCGCGCGGATCGCCGGGCAGACGCCGGCGTAGGGAGGACGGGCCTCCCCTCTCCGGGTCTGCGGCCCCCGCCGCCGGGCGGTCAGAGGCCCAGGTCGCTCAGGCCCGGATGGTCGTCGGGCCGGCGTCCGAGCGGCCAGTGGTACAGACGCTCCGACTCCTTGATGGGAAGGTCGTTGATGCATGCGTACCGCTTGCGCATCAGGCCGTTGTCGTCGAACTCCCAGTTCTCGTTGCCGTAGGAACGGAACCAGTTGCCCGAGTCGTCGTGGGACTCGTAGGCGAAGCGCACGGCGATGCGGTTGCCGTCGAAGGCCCACAGCTCCTTGATGAGGCGGTACTCCAGCTCCCGCCGCCACTTGCGGGTCAGGAAGGCGACGATCTCCTCCCGGCCGTCGATGAATTCGGCACGGTTGCGCCAGCGGGAGTCGACCGAGTAGGCGAGGGCGACCTTCTCCGGGTCGCGGGAGTTCCACCCGTCCTCGGCCTGGCGCACCTTCTGCGCGGCCGTCTCCCGGGTGAAGGGCGGGAACGGGGGGCGTGCATCGGTCGTCATGTCATCTCCGTCCAGAGAACGCTCGTTCTCCCCTGGCGACCACAGTACGAGAACGGTGATTCTCATGCAAGACGGGAGTACCGCGCCTCGCCGAAGGGCGCTGCGGAGGGGCCCCGCCACCACAGCGGGGGGATCGAACGGAGGCCCCCCGCGTGGGCGCGGGGGGCCTCGGCAGGGCGGCGGAAAGGTTCGGTGGAGCCCAGACCCTCTCCCGCGTCACACCAGCGGGATGATCACCTCGTCCTCGACGGGCGGGTCGAGTTCCTGACGCAGGTTCCCCGTCGCCGCGAAACAGCGCAGCCGTACCGCCTCCTCGGTGACGTCCATACGCAGGAAGCTCTTGAAGAAGGGCGGGCTGTAGGTGGCCGAACCCGGCGAGAAGAGCCGGGTGTAGAGCTTGCGTACGGGCAGGCGGAAACGCGCCGTCCGGTCCGGGCGGCCACCGGCGCCCAGCAGACGGGCGACGAGCCGGATGCGCCGGGTGACCCGCGCCGGTGTGCCCTGCGCACGGGTCATGGGAATGCCGAGGCGCTCGGCGACGACGGCGGTCGCCTCCGCCTCGGTGAGGGTGAAGAAGCGCCGCAGTCGCAGCCGGCGCCCGTAGAGCCTGCTGTAGAAGGCCAGGGAGTCGCCCCGCAGCGGATAGCAGCGGAAGTCCTGCTCGCCGACGTTCGCGACGGAGACACGCGGAATGGTGTGGGTGGCGTGCATGAAGGCGCCGCCACCGCCGGAGACCACGTACTGGATGGTGCGGCCGTCCACGTCCACCGGATAGCGCTGGTAGTTGTGGATGTCGCCGCCTATCGCCGCGACGTAGTGGTGGGCGGGGTCACGGACGATGTCGTCGACCGTGCCTCCGCCCTGGATGGGGCAGGGGTGGTGCTCGCCGTCCACGTACAACGGCGAACCGGTCACGAGGATCTTGGGCCGGGGCCCTTGTGAGACCTCCCGCAGCCAGCGGCCCTGTTCGGCGTCGAGGGTGCCGAGCAGACCCGTGTCGATCCCGACGATGCGGACGCGCCCGGCGTCGATCGCCCAGTACGGGCCCGGCTGCACCGCCTGCTGAGTGGGAGCGGAGCGCAACTTCCGTGCCTCGTCGAGGCGTTGCTCGTCCGTCCTGCCCGGCCTGTGCCACAGCAGCGAGCGCAGCCAGGCACCCGTCAGCGGGCGTGGCGCCGGGGCCGGGGCGAGGGGTGCGGCATCGCAGAAGACCTTCATGAACCCCTGAAGGTCCTCGTACCAGTCATGGTTGCCGGGTATCGCGTAGACCGGGGCCCGGTAGTCACGGTAGGGACGGAAGAACTTCGTCCCGTAGTCGGCGGTGGCCCCCACCGGGTATATGACGTCACTGGCCAGCACCGCGAAGTCGGTGTCCTGACCGGCCTTCAGGAAGCCCGGCACCACGGCGTATTGAGGGTCGTCCCCCTCACCCGTGTCTCCGATGACCATGAAGGAGAAGCGGTCGGGGCCGTCGCGTCTGATCACCCTGTCGGCGGGAGCGCCCGCAGCCTGCTGCTGCTCCGCCCACCGGCTCCGGGTCTGCCCCGTGGGATCCCCGAACCACGAGGCCAGCACGCCGTTGCGGGCCGCCCAGAGGGTCTTCGGGTTGAGCCAGGAGAGCTTCTCGACCTGAGATGGCATCAGTGCGCGGTACTCACCGGGCCGGGCGTCGCCCCAGCCGGCACCCTCGGCGGTATCGCGTGAAGATTCGGACACCGGTGCACCGTAGCAATCCGCAAAACGACGTCCGGACAAGGGGGTTGTCCTTCCGGGGCGGCGCAGCGGGACCCGGGGGCCGGGCCGGGGCATCCGCCCCGGCCCGGTGGTGGTGCATCAGGAGTGCGCCGACGGATCCGGGTGCTCGGCCGTCGGCAGCCCGAGGGCCAGCTGCGCGGCGGCGGCCATGGCACGCCGGTCGGTCCCGTCCGGTGCGAGCACCGGCGTGACCCGCACCTCCGCGACGAGCCGGCGCGCCGAGACGACGCGCCACACCGACGTCAGCAGGGAGTCGCTCCCCACGAACGCGGGCGCCGTGCTGGCCGGGCCCTCGTCGAACCGGTAGAGCAGTCGCACCGGCTGGACGGGGACGCCGGCGTCCAGTGCCGCCTGGAACGCGGCCCGGCGGAAGCGCCCCTGTGCCCGGCCGCACCAGGTGCTCCCCTCGGGGAAGACCACGACCGCGGACCCGGCGCGCATCGCGCCCGCGATCCGGGCGACCGTCTCGGGCAGGGCCCGCAGCCGGTCACGGTCGATGAAGAGCGCACCGCTGCTCGCGGTGAGGGCACCCGCGACCGGCCACTGCCGGATCTCGGTCTTCGCGAGCATCCGGCCGGGACGGACGGCCGCGAGCAGCGGGATGTCGAGCCATGAGATGTGGTTGGCGACCATCAGCAGACCGCCTTGCTGCGGGGCCGTCCCGGTGAGCCGTACCCGGACGCCGGCCGCCCGCACGAGGGTCCGGCACCAGGCCCTGACGATCCGCCCCCGGGATGCCACGGGCAGGCGGCGGACCAGCGGGAACACGAGGATCCCCGGGACCAGTACGCCCAGCACGGCCGCCAGCCGCAGAAGGCCGCGCGGTGCGGACGCCGCCGAGGCGGTCGCGTCCACGCACGCCCTCGGGGTGCAGGGTGCGCTCGGCAGCCAGGCGCTCGTCGGTGCGCTCGCCTCGGGCGCGACGCTCCCGCGCCGCGGCTCGGTCACCGTGGCGGTGGCCTGGAGTGCGGTCGCACCCGGGCCCGCGAGCAGTGCGGCGCGGCGCGGGCGCCAGGTCACGACGGTACGGGACACGTTCGTCACACGGGTCCGGGTCGTGTTCATCACGCCGGGACGAGCGAGAGGAAGTGCCGCAGGTAGCGCGGGTTGACCCGGCGCATCGACAGCAGGACGTACAGGTCGGCGACGCCGAACTCCGGGTCGTGAGCGGCCTCCCCGCAGACCCAGGCGCCCAGGCGGAGGTAGCCGCGCAGCAGCGGGGGCAGCTCGGTGTGCCCGGCCGGAGCCTCGACCTCGGGGCGCCAGGGCAGCAGCGGCCGTACGCGGTACTCCTCGGGCGCCATGTACTTGGTGCGCACCCGCTCCCAGGTGCCGGCGGCGAGCGCACCGCCGTCGGCGAGCGGCAGGGAGCAGCAGCCGGCCAGCCACTCGTGCCCGCCGTCGACCATGTAGCGCGCTATCCCGGCCCAGATCAGGCCGATGACCGTGCCGTCGCGGTGGTCCGGGTGCACACAGGAGCGTCCGACCTCGACGAGCCCGGAGCGGATACCGGCCAGCGGGCCGAGGTCGAACTCGCCCTCCGAGTACAGGCGCCCCGCGACCGCGGCCCGGTCCGGCGGCAGCAGGCGGTAGGTGCCCACGACCTCGTCGGTCACCGTGTCACGGACCAGCAGGTGGTCGCAGTACGCGTCGAAGGGGTCGACGTCGAGACCCGGCTGCGGGGAGGACAGGAGGGCACCCATCTCCCCGGCGAAGACGTCATGGCGCAGCCGCTGGGCGGCCTGCACGTCCGCCTCGTCACGAGCGAGGGTGACGGTGTAGCGCGTCGGTGCCACGGGCTGTGGGGGGCTGGCGAGGGTGGAAACGCCGGTCATGGCTCTCTCCTGGTCACGGGCCGGTTCGGCGAAGCGGCGAGCAGACCGTTGGGATGCGATCTGCCGCCCCTGTTCTTCCGATGCCGGCTGACCTACGCGTAACCGGAGCAGGGAGAGCGGGTGTGGGCTAGTTGAACGGCTCGCTCAGCCGCCGACGGCAGCCGGGTCCGGACGTACTGTTCACCTCGCGTCCACGCAGTGCG
The DNA here is from genome assembly GCF_051553595.1 of Streptomyces sp. HUAS TT11. Lineage (NCBI taxonomy): Bacteria > Bacillati > Actinomycetota > Actinomycetes > Kitasatosporales > Streptomycetaceae > Streptomyces > Streptomyces sp. HUAS TT11. Next base: position 7,788,265 of record NZ_CP196184.1, on the reverse strand, counting down.
CGAACCATCCTCGGGCCTCCTCCTCGGCCATCACGCGCTCCAGGACCACGTCTGCCGGCATGCCGGGGAAGAACCGCCCGGCCGGCCAGCCCCGCTCGTACGGCGGCGGGTCGAGGACCAGCAGCCGGGCCCCCTGTACGACGGGGATGTCGGTGGGCGTCCCCTCGTTCCACACCCACTCCCCACCGGGCGTCACCAGGTTGAAGGCACCCGTCGTCGGCACCTGGCCCGGCGCGTCCCGGCACACCGCGGCCTCCCGCGCGGACGGAGCGCGTCCGGGCACATGACCGCCGCCGACCAGGACATCGGCGAGCAGGGTGTGCAGCTGGAAGTTGTCGCCGATGCCACTCATGCGCAGCGCGTAGCCGGTGCCGCTCGGGCGATGCAGCACCACGAGCGGCTCGTCGTCCAGCACCAGCAGCGCGTACTCCAGGCACTTGAAGTCGTGCCCGGAGGCATCCCGTACCGACCGCACGGCCGCAAGCAGCTCCGCGCGGCGGCCGTCGTCCAGGCCGGTGCGCACCGACGGGTCGTTCAGCATCGCAACGGACGCCATCTCCCACTGGGGCAGCGTCCACCAGCCGGCGGCCGCCTCCCGTCCGACCCGCTCGGCGATCACCGGATCGGGATCACCGGGCCGCGGCTCGGGCAGGTCCCCGCCCCCCGTCGCCTCCCAGCGGGCGCAGAACTCGCCCGCACCCTCGAGTGCCTCGGCGAGTCCGTCGAAGACGCCCGGGGCGCACTGCGGCGCCTGCGCGCCCCGCTCGACACAGGCACCGACGATCACGGCGATCAAGCCGCGGGGCTCCACGGGCACCTGAGGCAGCAGCGCGGACAGCCGCGGCCCGGCCTGGGCCACCTCGTGGTCCGCCGCATCGGCGAAGTGCCGGTGCATCTCGCGTATTCCGCGCTCCGACCGAGCACCGTCCCGGCCGCGTACGGCGGCCTCGAACCCGGCGACGGCCTCGAGCAGCCGCTCCTTGCCACGACGTCCGAAGATCATGCGCGAACACTACCGACGCGGGGATGCCTGACGGGACCGGGGGAGCACCACCCCCGGTCCCGCCCGTCCGCACTCCGACGGCGAACGTCGACGGTCGGCGCCGCCCCGTCCCGAGCAGCGCCGACCTGCTTGTGTGCTATCGGCGGCCCGCCTTGCGGCTCGCGCGCAGCCACTCCTTGTTCATGCTGGTGATGGACACGAGCGGGATGCCCTTCGGGCAGGCCGTGGCGCACTCGCCGGTGAGCGTGCAGCCGCCGAAGCCCTCCGCGTCCATCTGCGCCACCATGTCCAGCACCCGGGTCTCGCGCTCGGGTGCGCCCTGCGGCAGCACGTTCAGGTGGTTGATCTTCGCCGAGGTGAACAGCATCGCCGCGCCGTTCGGGCAGGCGGCGACGCAGGCGCCGCAGCCGATGCACTCGGCGTGCTCGAAGGCGAAGTCGGCGTCCGCCTTCGGCACCGGCGCGGCGTGGGCCTCGGGTGCCGAGCCGGTGGGGGCCGAGATGTAGCCGCCGGCCTGGATGATCCGGTCGAAGGCCGAACGGTCCACGACCAGGTCCTTGATCACCGGGAAGGCCGAGGCCCGCCAGGGCTCGATGTCGATCGTGTCGCCGTCCTTGAAGGACCGCATGTGCAACTGGCAGGTGGTGGTGCGCTCGGGGCCGTGCGCGTCGCCGTTGATGACGAGCGAGCAGGCGCCGCAGATGCCCTCACGGCAGTCGTGGTCGAACGCGACGGGCTCCTCACCCTTGAGGATGAGCTCCTCGTTGAGGGTGTCGAGCATCTCCAGGAAGGACATGTCGGCCGAGATCTTGTCCACCTCGTATGTGGACATGGCGCCTTCGGCGTCGGCGTTCTGCTGCCGCCAGACGCGCAGGGTGAGCTTCATGCGTAGCTCCGCTGGGTGGGGTGGACGTACTGGAAGACCAGGTCTTCCTTGTGCAGGACCGGCGCGTCGCCGGTGCCGGTGAACTCCCAGGCGGCCCCGTAGGCGAACTCGTCGTCCTTGCGGGCGGCCTCACCGTCGGGGGTCTGGGACTCTTCGCGGAAGTGACCGCCGCAGGACTCGTTGCGATGCAGCGCGTCGAGGCACATCAGCTCGGCGAGCTCCAGGTAGTCGACGATGCGGTTGGCCTTCTCCAGCGACTGGTTGAACTCCTCGCCGGTGCCCGGGACCTTGATGCGCCGCCAGAACTCCTCGCGGATCTGCGGGATGCGCTCGAGGGCCTTGCGCAGACCCGCATCGGTACGCGCCATGCCGCAGAACTCCCACATGAGCTCGCCGAGCTCGCGGTGGAAGGAGTCGGGGGTGCGGTCGCCGTCGACGGACAGGAGCAGGTTCAGCCGGTCCTCGGTCTCGGCCAGCACCTCCTGCACGGCGGGGTGTTCGACCGTCACCTGGTCCTGGTGCGGGTTGCGGGCGAGGTAGTCGTTGATCGTGGACGGAAGGACGAAGTAGCCGTCCGCGAGGCCCTGCATCAGCGCCGAGGCGCCGAGGCGGTTCGCTCCGTGGTCGGAGAAGTTGGCCTCGCCGATGGCGAACAGCCCCGGGACCGTCGTCTGCAGGTCGTAGTCGACCCACAGGCCGCCCATCGTGTAGTGCACGGCGGGGTAGATCCGCATCGGCACCTCGTAGGGGTTCTCCGCGGTGATCCGCTCGTACATGTCGAAGAGGTTGCCGTACTTCTCCTCGACCTTCTTGCGGCCCATGCGACTGATCGCGTCCGCGAAGTCGAGGTACACGCCCTGGCCGCCGGGCCCGACACCGCGGCCCTCGTCGCAGACGTTCTTGGCGGCTCGGGAGGCGATGTCGCGCGGGACGAGGTTGCCGAAGGAGGGGTAGATGCGCTCCAGGTAGTAGTCGCGCTCGTCCTCGGGGATCCGGTTCGGCGGCCGGGTGTCGCCCTTGGCCTTCGGTACCCAGATCCGGCCGTCGTTGCGCAGCGACTCGCTCATCAGGGTGAGCTTGGACTGGTGGTCGCCGGTGCGCGGGATGCAGGTCGGGTGGATCTGCGTGAAGCAGGGGTTGGCGAAGTAGGCGCCGCGCCGGTGCGCCCGCCAGATGGCGGTCGCGTTGGAGTTCATGGCGTTGGTCGACAGGTAGAAGACGTTGCCGTAACCGCCGGAGGCCAGCACGACGGCGTCCGCGAAGTACGTGTCGATCTTGCCGGTGACCAGGTCGCGGGCGACGATCCCGCGTGCCCTGCCGTCGATGACGATCACGTCGAGCATCTCGCTGCGCGGGTGCATCTCGACGTTGCCGGCCGCGATCTGCCGGGAGAGCGCCTGGTAGGCGCCGAGCAGGAGCTGCTGTCCCGTCTGGCCGCGGGCGTAGAAGGTGCGGGAGACCTGGACGCCGCCGAAGGAGCGGGTGTCGAGCAGGCCGCCGTATTCGCGGGCGAACGGGACGCCCTGCGCCACGCACTGGTCGATGATCTCGACGGAGATCTGCGCCAGGCGGTGCACATTGGACTCGCGGGCCCGGAAGTCGCCGCCCTTGACCGTGTCGTAGAAGAGGCGGTGGACGGAGTCGCCGTCGTTGCGGTAGTTCTTCGCGGCGTTGATACCGCCCTGCGCGGCGATCGAGTGGGCGCGGCGCGGGGAGTCCTGGTAGCAGAACTGGACCACGTGGTAGCCCTGTTCGGCCAGGGTGGCACCCGCGGAGCCGCCGGCGAGGCCGGTTCCGACGACGATGATCCGGTGCTTGCGCCGGTTCGCCGGGTTGACCAGCTTGGCCTCGAACCGGCGCGTGTCCCAGCGCTCGTTGATCGGGCCCTCGGGCGCCTTGGTGTCGACGACCGGCTCACCGGTCGCGTAGTCGGTGTATTCGGCGGAAGCAGTCATGTCAGCTCACCACTCCGGTCATGACGCCCACGGGAACGGCGATGAATCCGGCCGTGAGCAGCAGCGCTAGGGCATTGGCGGTGGTCTTCAGGGCACGGTCACGGGTACGGCTCCCGACGCCGAGGGTCTGGGCCGCGCTCCAGAAGCCGTGCCGGATGTGCAGGCCGAGGGCGAGCATCGCGACGATGTAGATGACGTTGCCGTACCAGGTGGAGAAGGTGTCCACGACGTTCTGGTACGGGTGGCCTTCCTGGAAGCCGCCGGAGTGCACGGTGCCGGTCGTCAGGTCCAGAAGGTGCCAGACGACGAACAGGGCGAGGATGATCCCGCCCCAGCGCATCGTGCGGGTGGCGTAGCTGGCCTGCGGCTTCTTGTGCACGTACTTGTTGGGACGCGCCTTGATGTCGCGGCGGCTGAGCTGGTACGCGGAGACGATGTGGGCCACGACGGCGACCACCAGCACCACGCGGATCAGCCACAGCGTCCACCCGTAGTGCATGAAGGGCTCGCCGACCGTGCGCAGCCAGTGGGCGTAGTGGTTGAACTCGCCCGCCCCGAAGTAGATCTTCAGATTGCCGATCATGTGGGCGACCAGGTACAGCAGCATGATCAGGCCGCTGATCGCCATCACTGTCTTCTTGCCGACGGTCGAGTCCCACACGGTGCGCGCCATGGACGTCCGTCGGTCCGTCCGCGTTGCCAGAGCCATGTTCAGGAACGCTAGGGCCGAAGGTCCTTATCGGTCCAAGACATGGTCCGGCTCGTTTCGATAGCCAAGCCCTATGCTGGGGGTATGCAGTTCCAGCAGCTCCAGTACTTCGTGGCGGTCGCCGAGACCCGGCACTTCACCCGGGCCGCCGACCTAGTCCATGTGGCACAGCCGTCGCTGTCGCAACAGATCAAGGCGCTGGAGCGGGAACTGGGCGCCGACCTGTTCCTGCGGGCCCGCGGCAACATCACCCTCACGGACGCGGGGGAGGCGCTGCTGCCGCTGGCCCGCCGCATCCTCGCCGACACGGACACGGCCAGGTACGAGGTGCAGGAGCTGGCACAGCTGCGCCGGGGCCGGGTCCGCCTGGGCGCGACACCGAGCGTGTGCACCGGCCTGCTGCCCGATGTGCTGCGCGGCTTCCACGACCGCTATCCCGGCATCCAGCTCCTCATCGAGGAGGGCGGCTCCCACGACCTGGTCCGGCAGCTGGCGCGCGGCGCCCTCGACCTCGCCCTGGTCGTGCTGCCCCTGCCCACCCCCTCCCCCGCGCTGACCACGGTGGAGCTGCTGCGCGAGGACCTGGTGGTGGTGTCCTCCCCGGACGCCCCGCGACCCGGCGGCGGCCGCCGCACGGTCCGTGTCGCCGATCTGGAGAGCGAGCGCCTGGTGATGTTCCGGCACGGCTACGACCTGCGGGAGCTGACGGTGGCCGCATGCCGCGCCGAGGGGTTCGAGCCGGATTTCGCGGTGGAGGGCGGCGAGATGGACGCGGTGCTCGGCTTCGTCCGGGCCGGACTGGGCGTCGCCGTCGTCCCGCGCATGGTCGCCACCCGTAGCGGGCGCGGCCTGCGGGTGACCCCGCTGGCCCGTCCCGGCCTGTACCGGACGATCGCCCTGGCCCACCGCAGCGACGTGGCCCCGCCGCGTGCGGCGCGGGAGCTTCAGCGGATGCTGCTGGAGCGGTGAGCCGGGCGGGTCGCGTCCGGTCTCAGGGCTCGATGACGAGCCGCTCGATCAGACCGGAGCCGAGGGTGAAGCGATAGTGCAGGTCGACGGTGCCGCCGGGGAAGTCGCCTTCGAGGTGCTGGGTCGCGACATAGTGCGCGTCGCCCGCCTGCTGGGCACCGACGAGTTCGGTGGTGTAGGTGAACTCGGAGGCGGCCCGGTCGAGCCACTGCTCGACGGCGGCGCGCCCCCGGTGGGTGGCGCCGTCGTCGATCACGGTGGCGTCGTCGGTGAACGTGGCGATCGCGGTGGCGCTGTCGCGTACGCGGTGGGCCTCGAGGTAGCGCAGGACCACCTCGGGCAGCGAGTCGGGGGCGATGGCACGGAGCTGGACGTCGGGCATGAGGGTCCTCACAACGGTTGACGGGTCAGACGGTGGGGGTGGTGCCGCCGTCGATGACGTACTCGGCACCGACGATGGACGAGGCGCGGTCGCCGACCAGGAAGGCGATGAGCTCGGCGACCTCCTCCGGCCGGTTGGGGCGGCCGAGCGGGATGCCGCCCAAGGAGTCCATGAGCCGCTCCAGCGCGGTCTCCTGGCTGATGTCCGCCTCCTTCGCGATACGCCCGACCAGGTCGTCCGCGGCGCCGGTCAGGATGAAGCCGGGCGAGACCGCGTTGACGCGCACCCCGTGCGGCGCGACCTCGTTGGCCAGGCACTTGCTGTAGGTGCTGAGCGCGGCCTTTGCGGCCGCGTAGGCGAGTGTGCCGTTCCACAGCGGCATGCGCCGCTGGATCGAGGTGACGTGCACGATCGCACCCGCGCGGGCCCGGATCATGCCGGGGAGCAGTGCGCGGTCGAGTCGGACTGCGGCCAGCAGATTGGTGTTCAGCTCCCGCGCCCAGTCGTCCTCGCCGAGCGCCGCGAAGCCGCCGGCGGGGGCCTGCGATCCGCCGAGGTTGTGGACCAGGATGTCGACTCCGTCCAGGCGGGCGTTCACATCCGCGACGACCTGCGCGACGCCCTCGGGGGTCGAGAGGTCGGCGGCGATGAACGTCTTCTCCTCGACGTCCTCGGTGGGGGTGCGGGCGGTGACGAGCACGGTGGCCCCGGCCTGCCGGAGGCGTTCGGCAACGGCCGCACCGGTACCCCTGGTACCACCGGTGACCAGCGCGCGCCGGCCGTCGAGGGAGTCGCTGATGGGCATGGCAAACGAGCCTTCCATGGGGAGATCCGACGGCGGGAGGCCACCGCCGGCGACTTACTGCTAAAATAGCACCAAGTAACTTCTACTTTAGCAGTGACTGGGGAGATGGCCACCTTGGCAAGTCGCATCAGGCTGGAGGACAGGGAGTGCCCGCTGTCCACGACGGTCGAGCACGTCGGCGAGTGGTGGACGCTGCTGATCCTCCACGACGCCTTCGACGGCTACACCCGCTTCGACCAGTTCGAGGAGAACCTGGGCATCTCCTCCAGCATGCTCACCACGCGTCTGAAGACCCTCGTGACGGACGGGCTGCTGGAGCGGCGGCCGTACCAGACCCATCCCGTCCGGTACGAGTACGTGCTCACCGAACTGGGCCGCTCGCTGCGCCCGGTGATCGTCGCCCTGGCCGCATGGGGCAACGCCCGCCTCGCTCCCGAGCAGCGCAGCATGATCCTCGTCGACGCGAACAGCGGCGAGGAGGTCGAACCCGTGGTCGTGGACGCCAGAACGGGTCGCCGGCTCGACGACAGCGACGCCTATGTCTTCGCCGCGGGCCCCGCGGCGAGCCCCGTCATGCGCAGCCGCTACGCGACCCGGGCGCAGGAGCCTGCGCCCGCCGATTGAGCAGGCGGGCGGGCCACGCCGGACGTGCCCGCGGGAACGTTCCGCGGGTCTCCTGGCGAGCCGGGATCAGCCCGTCGCGTCCAGCAGCGCCAGTTCGTGCAGGCGCTCCGGCGGGCCGGGGCGGGCGTAGTACCACCCCTGCGCCGTGTCACAGCCGAGGATGCGCAGCTGTTCTGCCTGGGCGCCGGTCTCCACGCCCTCGACCGTGACGGCGAGGTCCAGGCTGTGTGCGAGGGAGACGATCCCCTCGACGATCTTGAGGTCGACGGGATCCGCCGGGTACTGCTGCATGCTCTGGGTGAAGGAGCGGTCGAGCTTCAGTACCCGCACCGGCAGCCGCCGCAGGTTGGCGAGGTTGGAATAGCCCGTGCCGAAGTCGTCGAGTGCGATGTCCACCCCCATCTCGGCCAGGCGCCGCAGCGGCTTGAGGAGGCTGTCGTCCGCGCCGATGAGCGCCGACTCCGTCACCTCCAGGCAGAGTGCGTCCGGTTCGAGTCCCGCCTGCTCCAGGATGGCCACGGTGTCGGCCACAAGACCGGGGTGGGTGAGCTGGCACGGGGACAGGTTGACGTTGATGCGCAGCGGACCCGACCGGTCGTGTCTCTCCTGCCAGGAACGGGCCTGCCGCACCGCCTCTTCGAGGACCCAGCGCCCCAGCGGCACGATCAGCCCGGTGCGCTCGGCGAGCGGGATGAACCGGTCGGGGCCGAGCACACCGTGCTGCGGATGCAGCCAGCGCACCAGCGCCTCGGCACCGTGCACGGTGCCGTCGCCGAGGTGGACCAGCGGCTGGTACTCGATGAAGAACTCACCGCGGTCCAGAGCCGTCGGCAGCGCGGTGGTCAGCCCGTGCCGGGTGATGGCGCGCGCGTCGGCCTCGGGGTCGGCCAGCTCGAAGCGGTTGCCGCCCGCGGACTTGGCCCGGTACATGGTGATGTCGGCGCTGCGCAGCACCTCGGCCGGACCGCGCTCGCCCACCGGTCCCTCGACGATGCCGATGCTGCCGCGCACGGTCAGTTCCCGGCCGTCGACGCTGATCGGGGTGACCAGCGCGTTCATGATCCGCCCCGCGAGCTCGTCGACCTTGCGCTCGGTGTCGGGCCCGGTGGTCAGCGCCACGAACTCGTCACCGCCCAGACGGGCGACCATCTCCCCGGGCGCGGTGGTGCAGGACTGCAGACGGTCGGCCACCTCGACCAGCAACCGGTCGCCCGCGGCGTGCCCGAGGCTGTCGTTGATGGTCTTGAAGCCGTCGAGGTCGAGGTAGCACAGGCCGAACCGCTGCCCCTCGCCCGCCGCGAGCGCCTTCTCCAGACGCTCGAAGAACAGGGTGCGGTTGGGCAGTCCGGTGAGGGCGTCGTGCGTGGCCTCGTAGCGCAGCCGCAGATTCAGCAGGCGCCGCTCGGTGGTGTCCTCCATGAGCGCGAGCTGGTACTGCGGGCGCCCGTCCGCGTCCCGCAGCAGGGACACCGTCAGATTGGTCCACAGCACCGTTCCGTCGGGCCGGTAGAAGGCCTTCTCGACGTGGTAGTGCTCCCGCTGGCCGCGGACCAGTTCGTCGTACAGCCGCCAGACCTGCGGGGCGTCGTCGGGGTGTGTCCACTCCACGACGTTGCGTCCGCGCACCAGGTTCTCGGACCCGCCGAACATACGCAGCAACGCGCCGTTGACCTGAAGGACGTTGCCGTCGAGGTCCGAGATGCAGATGCCTATCGCCGCGCCCTCGAACACGGCGCGGAAGCGCGCCTCGCTGGTGTGCAGCGCGTGCGCCACGGCGCCCTGGGCGGTGAGGGCGGCCCGCGAGATGGTCTCCTGCTCGGCCAGCGTCCGTTCCCTCAGCGCCTCGGCGAACCCGGCTGCCATCGCGTGCTGCAGCCGCGAGCAGCGGGTGCGCAGCGCCTCCTGTGCCTCTGCGGGAGCGTCCGGATCACCGCAGTAGAGCACCAGGTACGCGTCGGCGCAGTCCAGCGTGCGGCTGAGCGCTTCCGGGTCGGTGCAGTGCGCCTCGATCAGCGCGGCGCCGATCCCCTTGGCCACGGCGGCGTCGAAGGCCCTGGCCCGCAGCGCGTCGCGCAGCCGGCGGGCCAGCGGCAGCAGCAGTTCCTCGAAATCGGGTCGGGTCAGCGACGTGGAGGTGACCGGGAAGACCGCCCGGCTCCAGATCGTCGCGAACCTGCGCAGTCTGTCCTCCGGTCCCCCCGGCTCGGCGGTCACGCCGAGCGCCCCACGCCGGCGAACCCCGCGAAGGAATACGGATCCTCGTCCTCGGATGCCGTGTCGGGCCGCCACTTCGGCATCGGCACCAGCCCGGGTTCCACCATGTCGTACCCCTCGAAGAACCGCGCGATCTCGTCGCGCGAGCGCATGATCAGCGGATTGCGGATGTTCCTGTACACGTCGACCGCGCCCTCGGCCCGCTCCTGCGGCAACGGGATCCCGTCGTACGACGCGTGCGTGACGACGAGCAGGCTGCCCGGCGCGAGCGCGTCACGCAGTTCGGCCACCGCACTGTACGGGTCGTCCGTGTCCTCCACGAAGTGCAGTATGGCAACGAGGAGGAGCGCGACTGGCCGGTTCCGGTCGATCAGGCGCTCCACTTGAGGGCTCGACAGGATCCCTTCGGGCTTGCGGAGATCGGCCGCGACGACGTCCGCGTCGTCGTTCCCCTCGAGAACGGCCTGGCTGTGGGCGACGGCCACCGGGTCGTGGTCGACGTACACGACGTGGGCGCCGGGGTGGGCCTGCTGCGCCACTTCGTGGACGTTGCCGAAGGTCGGGATTCCCGAGCCGATGTCGAGGAACTGGGTGATGCCCTCCTCGACGGCGTAGCGGACCACCCGGCGCATGAACGCCCGGTTCGCCTGCATGATCTTGGGGAGGCCCGGCATGAACTCCATCGCCCTGCGCGCCGCCACCCGGTCGACCTCGAAGTTGTGCGAGCCGCCCAGGTAGAAGTCGTACATGCGGGACACGCTCGGCACGGAGATGTCGATGCTTCGCGGGGCCCAGGCGGGGCGCTCCATGCAGCTCTCCAAGGCGTAGACGACGGTGTGGCCGATCCGGTGTTCGAGCAGAGGCTACTGATCGTCCGCCAACGGAGCGAGCAAAAACGGAAATTGACCATCCGTTCCCGGTCAGCGCGCCGTTTCCGGTGGTCCCGCCGCAGCGGGACGGGGGTCTCGTCGAGCCCTCACGCGCACCGGCGCCGGCCGTCCCCGCACATGCCGAAGCGGCCCGCCCCCTCCGTGCGGTGGAGAGGGGGCGGGCCTGGTCCTGCGCGCCGGTGTCCCGTTCGGCCGACTCTGTTGCTCCGGGTGTCCACTCCCTTCGGCGTCGTGCGACCGACCGGGCGGGGTGATGGATCGAACCTGGGGAGGGGTGATCCCTACTTGGGCGCGCCGACCGGCTTTCCGTCGGGCGCGACGGCGTACCACGTGCCGCCCACGCCCTGGCCGTTGGTGTCCCCGGGCGCCGTGTCACCGGAGAAGGTGTAGATCGGCCAGCAGTTGACGGTCATCTGCTTGGTGCCGTCGGAGCGGGTGAAGCCCATCAGGCCCTTCTTCTGGACGCCCTTGGTGTCGTTGGCCGCGACCGGGGCGACGGCCGGCCACTTCTCGATGCAGTCGCCCGTGCAGTTGGACACGGACTTGGGCCATGCCTTGTCCTTCATGAAGCGGTAGACCGTCATGCCGTTCTTGTCCACGACGATCTGGCCCAGTTTGGGGTCGTTGCGGACGGACAGTCCGGGCAGCGCTGCGCCGGCCTTCTTGCCGGTGGGCGCGGTCGCGAACCAGGTGCCCTTCACGCCCTGGCCGTTGGCGTCACCGGCCTTGGTGTCCTTGACGTAGCGGTACATCGGCCAACCGGCGACGGTCAGCTGCTTGGTGCCGTCCGCGCGGGTGACCTCGCCGAGCAGGGACGGGTCGATGCCGGAAGCGGCCGATGCGCCGTCGGCGGGCACCGGCGGCCACGTCGTCGCACAGTCCCCGTCACAGGAGGACTTCGGCGGGGAGGCCGTGTCCTGGTCGAAGCGGTAAAGGGTGAATCCGGCGCTGTCCGTGACGATCTTGCCGAGCTTCGCGTTCTCGGCGACGACCAGTCGGCCCGCGGACTGCCCCGCGGCGGCCGCGGCGCTCGGCGCCGAGGTGGAGTCGGCACCGTAGCCGTTTCCGGGGTCCGTGTAGCCGCCTGCGGCTGTGGTCGCGCCCACGTTCTGGCTCCCCGTCGACTGGGTGCCGTTCTCCTGACCGCACGCCGTCGTGAGCGCCAGCACGGCCGCAGCTGTCGCCACGAGGGAGGCGCTCCGCCAGGATGTCTTCATTCTCAACTCCCGCTATCTGCTTGGGTGTTGCGGCGTTCTCTGCTCCTTGCCGCGTCTGGACCTAGGTACGGACGGGACCGCCTGATGTGTTCAACCGGGCCACAGATTTCTTTCCGGAACCTGTGACCCGCCCCCGGTCACCCGTCCCGGCCGCACCCGAGCCCCCTCGCGCACATGTACCCGACCGGGGTCAGGGCGGACACGGTTCGCGAAACCACCGGACAGTGGATCTCGCCCTTTCAGGGCAATTCGTCGGCGTGTACGCGTAGCGGGGCCCGCGCACGCCGATGATCTCGGTCGTGCATCGACCCGAACGGCCCCGATCCACCCTCGTTCCACGGGCGTTGGCCCTGGTGGCGATGGTCTGGATCCTTGTGGGCGCCCCTGCCGGAACGGCGTCGGCCGACGCGTGCGCCTACGCCTCGACGGGCCCCGGTGGCACGGACGCGGTGGCGGTCGCGGGCGGCGGCCACTGGCCCATTCCCCCGTGTTTCACCCCGACCCCCACCCCTACGCCGACCCCTACGCCGAGCCCCACACCGACGCCGACACCGACCCCCACACCTCCACCGAAACCACGGCCGACACCGAGACCCGTACCGCCCCCTCCCCCACCGCCCCCCGTGGCGCCGCCACCACGGCCGGTGCCGGTCCGGGTGCCACCGCCGCCCCCGCCACCGCAGGCCCCGCCCCCCTCGCACCGGCCGAGCCCGCGCCCGTCGGCGACTCCCGTGCACTACCCCCGGTACCACTCGGTGTCCCGGCCGCGCCCTCCGCACGACGCTCCCTCACCGCTGATGTTCACCCTGCTCATCGCCGCGCCCGCGGTATTCGCCGTCGCCGCGCTGCGTCCGCGCTGACCCCTGGAGGCACTTCTTGTCGGAATGGCTTGTTCTCGCCCTCGCGATGGCGGCCGCCTGTGCCGTCGTGGTCGCGGTGACCCTGCTTCGGCATCGCACCGCCGCCGAGGACGACGATCCGTCCGAGACACCGGATGTGATCGAGTACATGACGATGTGGATCGGTGTGGTGTACGCCATCGTGCTGGGTCTCGCCATCGCCGGTGTCTGGGAAGCCCGCAGCGCCGCCCAGGACCATGTGCAGGCCGAGGCTCAGGCACTGCACGAGATCTCGGAGCGCGTCCGGGTCTATCCGCCCGACGTCCGCGACCGAGTCCGCGACGACATCGACGCGTATGTCGGCCATGTCGTGACCGCGGAGTGGAAGGCCATGACGGATCACGGCAAGGTGACCCCCCGTGGCGCGGAACTGCTCCAGCGGATCCGTCAGGACGTCACCGACTATCAGCCGAAGACAGACTTCCAGGCCCAGTCCTACCAGCCGCTCCTCGATCAGGTGGCGGCAGCCGACACGGCACGAGCGGCCCGGGCCGACTCCACGGGCGCGACCATGCCGACGGTGGTCTGGTTCGGGCTCATCGGCGGTGCGGTGATCACCATCGGCATGGTGTTCGCACTCCAGATCCGGCGTACGCCACGCGAGTTGGTGCTCGCCGGGCTGTTCTCCGCGCTCATCGCCTTCCTCCTCTTCCTCATCTGGGACTTCGACACGCCCTACAGCCGGGGAATCGCGGCGTCCGCGGAGCCTTTCCTGACGCTGTTCCCGCACGTGCACGGGTGACGGCCCCGGCGCCGTCGCGCACGGGTGGCCGGGGCGGGACCTCACGGGACTCCCGCCCCGGCCGCCTACTGCGAGCACCCTCCCCGCCGCGCCGGCCCGTGCCACCCCCTTTCACGGCCGGGCGTCCCCTGGGCGGCGCACGTGCTTGCCCCATTCGCACGACTGAGATCGCGCCCCCGAAGCGGCCTTCCTACTGTTTCGATCATCGAGGTGCATTTCAGGCGCAAGCGGAATCCGTCCGCAGCAAGGCTCCTCGGGGACCCGGAGGCTTCCATGCCCGCGATACGCGCACTTTCGGCCGCAGTGCTGGGCCTTGGCGCCCTCGCCCTCACCGGATGCACATCGGCCGCCGCCAGCGACGACGTCGGCAACCCGGCCTTCGACTACAACCTCCAGCCGGAGACCGTCGCTCCCGGCGGCCGGCTCTCGCTGCCCGTACAGGGCTGCAAAGAGGAAGCCACCGTCACCTCCGGCGTGTTCCAGACGGTCACCATCCCCAAGGGCGCGATCTCGGCCACAGCGGTGGTCGACCGGAACGCACGCCCCGGCACCTCCTACGACGTGGCCTTCCGGTGCGGCCATGAATACGGCCACCGCAAGCTCACCGTCGGTGCCGCGCACAGCGAAACCGCAGGACCCAAGCAGAGCGGCAGCGGGGGTGCGCCCGACAGCGGAGGCGGCGAAGGCGGCTACGGGGGCGGCGGCATCGGAGGCGGAGGGTACGGCGGCGGAATCGGAGGCCAGTACGGCGGCGGCATCGGGGGCGGAGGGTACGGCGGCGGAATCGGAGGCCAGTACGGCGGCGGCATCGGGGGCGGAGGGTACGGGGGCGGAATCGGAGGCCAGTACGGCGGCGGCATCGGGGGCGGAGGGTACGGGGGCGGAAATGGCGGCGGGGGTTATGGAAACGGCGGAGGCGGCAAAGGCGGGTACGAGCAGCACGGCGTACAGGCCGGTGTCGGCGGCAGCGTCCGCGGGTTCCACCTCAAGGAGGTCGGCCTCGGTGCCGCCTTGATCATCGGTACGGTCGGCGCGGCCTGGCACATGGCGCGCCGGCGTACCCCTCCCCGACGCTGAAAGCCGGACCTTCTCGCCTCGGGTCCCGAACGGATCCGGGGCGACGGCGTTCCTGCCCGGGAGACACACCACAGGTCACGATCCCTCTGAGGGATCCCGGCCGTCGCACCCCCGACGGCCGACACCCGTTCGCCGCCTCCCCGTCGCTCACGCATTCCGGCGCGCTCAGCGTGCTGTTGATCGTGACCGCCGTGGTGACGGCCGCGCCGAGAGGGGATTGGCGAATGTCTGCGTCCGGGTCGGCCGGGGCGGAGGACCGGCAGAAGAAGCGGGCCCCGTGGGGCATGATGGCGATCGCCCTGCTGACGGGCCTCGCCCTCGTCCGCAATGGTTCCGGTCACGTCGACGTGGGCCCGCCGCAGCCGGCCTCGGCGGCGGCCGCGGGCACCACCGGCGCCCTGAGCCACGCCGGAACACCCGCCGCGCTGCAGTACTCCGTGGTCAGCCGTGTCCGTATCCCGGCGATCCAGGTCGACGCGCCCGTCGTACCGGTCGGCCTCGACTCCTCCGGCTGGGTGAGCGCGCCACCGCCCGAGGACACCAATCTCGCGGGCTGGTTCACCGGCGGGGTCTCTCCCGGTGAGAAGGGCACGGCGGTGATCGTGGGCCACGTCGACAACGAGGTGGGCCCGGCGGTGTTCTACGGACTGGGCGCCCTGAAACAGGGCGACCGCGTCGAGGTACGGCGCCTGGACGGCAAGACGGCCGTGTTCGAGGTCTACGGCAACGAGGTCTTCGACAAGAAGAACTTCCCCGGCAGCCGCGTCTACGGGAACAAGGCGGCCCCGGAACTGCGCGTCATCACCTGCGGAGGGGGTTTTTCCGAGGAACACGGTTACGCGGGGAACGTGGTGGTGTTCGCCCGCATGGTCGAAGTGCGGTGAGTGCGATCGGATCGGACGGCGGACAGCCCGGGACGGATCGGCGCAAGCCACCGTGTCCGGCCGACCCGCGTGGAATTCCCCGGCGCCCGAACGGGCCCCGGACCTGCGGTTTCCGATAGCCTCACGGCCGTGACGGAACAGCACTCGCATCAGTTCGAGCGAGGGACGGACGGACCCAAAGTCATCGTCGTAGGCGTCGACGGCTCCGATTCCTCGCTCCGGGCCGCCGCCTACGCCGGCGGTCTCGCCCGTCGGCAGCGTGCGCTGCTGGCCGTCGTCTACGTGCAGCCTGTGATGGCGGCGGGGGCGGCGCTCGGGGTACCGGTGGCCGACACCACCGACGCGATCGCGGAGGACCTGGTCAAGTACATCCGTGACGCCACGGAGCGCGTCAGAGGGATATTCGAGGTGCGCTGGGAGTTCCACACCTTCCGCGGCGACCCCTACAACGGGCTGGTGAAGGCGGCCGACGAGCTGAAGGCGGACGCGGTGGTGGTGGGCGCCTCCGAGCAGGCCGGCCACCGCATCATCGGTTCGGTGGCGATCCGGCTGGTCAAGGCGGGGCGCTGGCCGGTGACGGTCGTTCCGTAGCGGCGCCGCCGACGCCCGCGGCGCAGGCTCCGACGGCGTCCGGCGGGCGCTCGTCCCGGCCGGGGCACGCATGCGGTCTTCCGTCCCTCCCGTTCCCTGCGCCATCATGATCCGCCGTCAGCCCATTGCCGTCTGCGAAGGGGTGAGGCTCATGGCCCGGCTCAGGATGGGTGAGGGGATTCTCCGCCGCAAACCCATTGAACGCATCGAAGAGACGGAAGTCCACGACGGCACACGGCTCGATCGTTCACTCGGGCTGTGGCAGCTCACCGCGATCGGTGTGGGCGGCATCATCGGCGCGGGCATCTTCACCCTGGCCGGCACCGTCGCCAACGGCACGGCAGGACCCGCGGTCCTCGTCTCGTTCCTCGTCGCGGGGGTGGCGAGCGCCTGCGCGGCGCTGTCCTACGCGGAGTTCGCGGGACTCATCCCGAAGGCCGGCTCGGCCTACACCTACGGGTACGCGGTGCTCGGCGAGTACGCGGGCTGGTTCATCGGCTGGGATCTGCTGCTGGAGTACACGGCGATCGTGGCCGTGGTCGCGATCGGCATCTCGGGCTACTTCGGTTTCCTCATCGGTGAGACGGGCGCGCATCTGCCGGCGTGGATGCTGGGCGCCCCGGGCACGGGTGCGGGCCACCGGGTCGATCTGTTCGCGGTCGTCCTGTGCCTGCTGATCGCATGGCTGCTCAACCTCGGCATCCGCAACGCGGCCCGGTTCGAGACGACGGTGGTGGCCCTCAAGATCCTCGTGGTCCTGCTCGTGATCGGCGTCGGCGTCTTCCACATCGACACCGGCCACTACCACCCCTTCTTCCCCTACGGCGTCGGCGGGGCGTTCACGGGGGCGGCGACCGTCTTCTTCGCCGTCTTCGGGTACGACGCCATGTCGACCGCCGCCGAGGAGTCCAGGGACGCGCAGCGCCACATGCCGAAGGCGATCCTGTACTCGCTGGGGATCTCCATGGTTCTGTACGTGGCGGCCTGCCTGGTGCTGACGGGTATGCAGGACTACAAGGACATCGACAAGGAGAGCGGGTTCTCGAGCGCCTTCAAGGCCGTGGGACTCAGCGGGCTGGCGGACGTGATCGCGGTCGGGGCCATCATCGGCATCCTCACGGTGATGTTCACCTTCATGCTGGGCGTCACCCGGGTGTGGTTCTCGATGTCCCGGGACGGACTGCTGCCCGGATGGTTCGCGAAGACGCATCCCACACGGCACGTCCCCACCCGCGTCACATGGATCGTCGGAATCGCCTCCGCCGCCATCGCCGGGTTCCTGCCCATCGGCGAGGCGGCCGAACTGACCAATATCGGGATCCTGTTGGCGTTCGTGGTGGTGTGCGTGGCGGTGATCGTCCTGCGCTACCGGCAGCCGGAACTGCCGCGCTCCTTCCGCACGCCGTGGATGCCGTTCGTACCCGCGCTGGGCGTGGTCTTCTCGGTCTGGCTGATCACGTTTCTACAGTGGCAGACATGGGTGCGGTTCGCGGTGTGGTTCGCGATCGGTCAGGTCGTCTACTTCGGGTACTCGTACAAGCGCTCCAAGCTGGCGAGGACCGCCGGATCCTCCTGACGTCGCCCGGGCCCCGGCCGCCCTTCCGGAGTCCGGGAGACCGGCGCCCCACGGCCGTCCGCAGGGCGGCCGACCGCTCGCCGAACCGTTCACCGACGAACAGCGACCGCCCACCGCACGGCCCGGTCCCGAACCTGTGCGTACGGCGCGGCCCGCGTTGCCATACGCCCATGACGGCCGTAACCACCACCCCGACCGGGACGACCGCCGAGCACGAGCTGGCCGAGCTGCAGCGCGAGCACGGCCGCCCTCTCTTCGCCCTGCTGCTCAGGCTCTCGGACGGCGACCGGCAACGCGCCGAGGATCTGCTGCAGGAGACGTTCGTACGCGCCTGGCAACACCCCGAAGCGCTTCGAGCGCATGATTTCGACTCCGTGCGCCCCTGGTTGCTGACCGTCGGCCGGCGGCTCGCGATCGACGCGCGGCGAGCCCGCCAGGCGAGACCTGCCGAGGTCGGGGACGCCGTACTGGAGAACGCGAGGGTGATCGCCGACCACGCGGAACGATCCGCCGCGATGCTCGACGTACGCGAGGCTGTGAAGACACTCACTCCCGAGCACCGGGACGTACTGGTGCAGGTGTATTTCCGAGGGGCCAGTGTGGCGGAGGCCGCCGAGGCCCTGGGAATTCCGCCCGGTACGGTGAAGTCTCGCGCGTACTACGCATTGCGCGCCCTGCGCCGAGTTTTGCCGGGATACGCGGCCGACCTGCGGTGAAACCGTAGGCTGGGTCAAGCCTCCGTAAAGCGCCTTGCTGCCGACCATGGTTGAGCAATCAGCTTGCTTCATCCGTGTTCCGGACTGGGGCCCGGGTTCGGGCGACGCGCACGCACCGGAGGAAGGCAGGAAGGGATGCTGCACAAAGGCCAAGAGAGCACGGACGGCACCGGCGGCGGTGAACTGGCCGTCCCCATGGCGTGGTTGTACGCCGAGTACATCGCGGACGAACTGCTCCGCACGGGCGACCTCATGCCGCCGACGTCCTTCGAGTTCCGTGCCGGGCGCGACGCCCTGGCACTGACCATCTTCCTGTCCGACACCGGCGGGGAGCTGTCCGGGATCCGGGTGGTCTCGCAGCTGGAGACCTGGCTCTCGCTGACGGCGTACGACCAGCCGTGGCAGGACTGGGTACGCCGGCGCATGGCCCAGCTGGCCGCCGAGGCGATCGCGTGCGGCGGGCCCGCCCCGGACCTGGAGCTCGCGTCGGCGGCCTGGCGCTGGCTGGAGGAGACCGAGCTGCTCGCCCCCGATCTGGACGCGGTGCCCGGCGGAGTCCCTGTGGGCGAGGAGGACGGCCCCAAGGTCTGGACTCCGGCCTGGCAGCTGGGTCTCCCCCTCGGGCACCTCGCCATCCATCTTTTTTGAACCGGGACCAATCCGCCGGCCCGACGGCTCCGAATGTCTTGGCCGCGATTCGGTAACGGCCTTGAGTGATTCGGGTGTCTGGTCCGTACCGGTGGGCAACAGCAGCACCACCCCCACCCCGCTCACCGGTCATGAGGATTTGGTATGAGGTCCCTGGAACGCCATCGCGACGTCGGCGCCTACGCGCTCGGCGTTCTGGACGAGACGGAAGCCTTCCGCTTCGAGGACCACCTCATGGAATGCGCCAGTTGTAAGGCGCGCGTGAGCGAGTTCCGTCCGGCCGCACGGCAGCTGATGCTGTACCGCAACGCGACCCCGCGGTCCGTGAATCCCTTCGCGGCCCCCGGGCCCCGCCTGCTGGAGCGGGTGCTCGACGAGGTGACGGCCAAACGCCGCAGCGGACGACAGCGCCTGCTGTACGCGGTCGCGGCCGCCGTGCTGTTCGCGGTCGGCGGCCCGTCGCTGGCACTCGGCTCCGGGCACGGCGGGTCCTCGGACACGACCGCCATGAGCGCGACCGACCCGGACACCGGCGTCTGGGCGGAGATCAGCACGCAGGACCGGATCTGGGGCAGCCAGGTGGATGTGACGGTCAAGGACCGGTCCGGGCCGCACCCCTGCCGGCTCGTCGCGGTGGGCAAGGACGGCTCGGAGCAGACGGTGACGAGCTGGATGGTGCCCGCGGAGGACGGGGAGGCGACCACCGTGCACGGAGGCGCCGCGCTCCAGTCCCGGCAGATCGACCACTTCGAGGTGCGCACCAGGGACGGGCAGCACCTGGTCACTCTGAAGTCCCGCTGACCCCCTGCCTGCACCGCCGGCACGCGCCGCCGACGCCCGGTTGCACTCGGCCGGACGGCAAGAGCGACCGGCGTGAGCGACACCGCACCATCGGCCCGGGACGGTGCCACCTATCCGGTTGCTCGGGTCCACTCGATCCGCCGGACAGCAGCAGGAGACCGCGTGGGTCCGGTCTCCGGTCCGCCCCCGGCGGCGGCCCTACTTGAGCAGCCGTGACAACCTGCGGTCCGCCAGCGGTTTGCCGCCCGTCTGGCAGGTCGGGCAGTACTGCAACGAGGAGTCGCTGAAGGACACCTCGCGGATCGTGTCGCCGCAGACCGGGCAGGGCTCACCGGTCCGGCCGTGGACCCTCAGACCGCTCTTCTTCTCCGACTTCAGGCGGCCTGCCGCGAGCCCCCGGGAGCGCTCGACCGCCTCCGTGAGCGTGCTGTGCAGGGCTTCGTACAGACGTCCCGTCTCCGCCGGGGAGAGCGACGAGGCCAGTTTGAACGGGGACATCTTCGCCGCGTGCAGGATCTCGTCGCTGTACGCGTTGCCGACACCGGCGATCAGGCTCTGGTCGCGCAGCGCGCCCTTGATCTGGCGGCGCTCGCCCTCGAGGAGCTTCGCGAGGCGCTGCTCGTCGAAGTCGGCGGCCAGTGGATCGGGGCCCAGCCGGGCGACGCCGGGCACATCCTGCGGATCGTGGACGACGTGGACGGAGAGCCGCTTCTGGGTGCCCGCCTCCGTCAGGTCGAAGCCCTCCCCCGTCTCCAGGGCGACCCGCAGGGCGAGCGGGCCCTTGCCGGGCCGCGGCACGCCGTCGGGCAGGCGGTCCTTCCACTGGAGCCAGCCCGCTCGCGCCAGATGGGTGACGAAGTGCAGTCCGTCGGCCTCCACGTCGAGGAACTTGCCGTACCGGTGCACCGCTGTGACGGCGCGGCCCTCGAAGGCCGTGACCGGGGGGTCGTACGTCTTCAGGACGCTGATCGCGACGGGCAGCACCCGCACCATCTCGTGGCCGACGAGATGCTCGGACAGGAAATCCTTGAGCGCTTCGACCTCGGGCAGTTCCGGCATGTGTACCAGAGTGCCACCCGCGCCCGGCTTCGCGACCGGTCACGCGTCTCACCCGCGTCGCGGAACCATGAATTCGCACCACACGACCTTGCCGCCGCCCCGCGCCTCCACTCCCCACACGTCCGTGAGCCGGTCGACGAGCAGCAGCCCGCGGCCCGAGACACCGGACTCACCCGCTTCCCGGCGGCGCGGCAGGGCGCTGGAGGAGTCCTCGACCTCCACCCGCAGCCTGCGGTCGTGGCCGGCGAGGACCCGAAGTGTGACGACCGCGGATCCCTCGGTGTGCAGGAGCACGTTGGTGATCAGCTCGTCGGCGACCAGTTCGATCTCGTAGGAGCGCTCCCCCACCCCCCAGGCGCGGACGGCGGCGCGGATCATGCGCCGGGCCTCGCCGAGCGCCCGCGGGTCACCGGGCCCGACATGGTGCTGGAGCCGGCCGCCGGACCGCTGGGCCAGCCCCCGGCGCCGGAGGAGCAGCAGTGCCACATCGTCGTGGCCACCCCGCTCCTCGGCCGATGCGATGAGCCGGTCGGCCAGGTCGCTCACATCGCCCGGGCCGGTGCAGACCAGGTCCCGCAGAGTCCGCATGCCGTCGTCGAGGTCGGTGCCGGGCTGTTCGATCAGTCCGTCGGTGCACAGCAGCAGGGTCTGGCCGGGGTCCAGCTCGACGGTGGTCACCGGGTACTCGAGGCGGCCGAACTCCGCGGACAGCCCGAGCGGGAGCCCGCCCTCGACGGGCAGCCGCCGGCAGCAGTCCTCGGCCGTGTGCAGCAGTGGATCGACATGGCCGGCGCGGACCAGCTGAACCACCCCGCTGGACAGGTCGGCCTCGGCGTACAGACAGGTCGCGAAGCGCTCGGTGTCGAGCTCCTTGAGGAAGACCGAGGCGCGGGCCATCACGGTGGCCGGCGTGTGACCCTCGGCGGCATAGGCCCGCAGGACGATCCTCAGCTGGCCCATGACGGCGGCGGCGTGTGTGTCGTGGCCCTGTACGTCGCCGATGACGGCGCCGACCCGGCCGCCGGGAAGCGGGATCAGGTCGTACCAGTCGCCGCCGATGTCCCGGCCGAGGGAGGCCGAACGGTAGCGGACGGCGATGTCGGCGCCGGGCACGCTGGGTATGGAACGCGGCAGCATCGCCTGTTGCAGGCTCTGGGCGAGGTCCTTCTCCTGCTCGTAGAACATGGCGCGCTGAAGGCTCTGCGCGATGCTGCTGCCCAGTGCGACGAGGACGTTGCGGTCCTCGGCGGTGAAGCCGTACCGGTCGTCGTACAGCAGACCCACGGCCCCGATGGGGCGCGCATGCACGATCAGCGGCAGATAGGCCGCCGAGGTGATGCCCAGCTGCGTGAGGTACGGCCACAGGATCGGGTAGCGCTCCTCGAACTCCTCCGGTGACTCGATGAACTGCGGAGTGAGCGTCCTGATCGCCTCGCCCATGGGATACGGCTCGTCGATGCGCGTGACGCCGGCTCCCGGAAGGCAGCGGCCCTCGGGACCCTCGGCGACGATCTTGATACGGCTGCTCTCCACCATCCCCACCACGAGAGACATCGCCCCGAGGTGGGTCAGACCCCGGCTGTCCTTGAGGACGTCGATGACGTCCTGCACGGTGCGGGCGTGGGCCAGGGCCGCGGTGGTGACCTGGACGACGTCCGTCTGCCGGCGCAGCGCCTCGTCCTGGGGCGTCTGTTCGCTGCGGGCCCGGCCGTCCCGCAGCTCCTGGGTGGCGTCGCGGAGGATGCCGATGATCCGGTGCGGCCTGCCCGTCTCGTCCCGATGGATATAGCCCTGGCTGTGTGTCCAGCGCAGGGTGCCGTCCCGGCGGCGGATGCGGAAGTAGGTTCCGTAGTTCGCGCTGCCGTCCCTGATCGAGCGGGCGACGACGGCGTCGAGGCGCCTGCCCTCGGTCGGCGGTATGCGCAGCGCGAGACTCTCGGGGCGGCCGTCGTATTCCTCGGGGCGCAGGTCGAGGATGTCGTAGGCCTGGGCGTCCAAGTGGAACAGCCCGGTGTCCAGGTCCCAGTCGAAGCTGCCCATGCGGTTGAGCGCCAGGATCGGATCCGGTGGGGCGGGCCGGCCCTGCGACCGCGACAGGGCGCTCGCTGCCCGATCAGCCATGCGCCCACGATGTCAGGATTTGCCGGAATCTTCGACTTCTGCCCAGCGGTCTCCGGGGCCGCGGGCGCCCCGGAGGGTTCAGCGGCCGACCGCGTCGGCCGGGCTGTCGAACAGCGGGCTCTCGGTGCTCGTGTCGCCGGGGACCGGACTGCCGCCGACGGACGCACCGGGCGTCGGCGCGATCGGCCGGGCGGACGGCGCGCCCGCCCCGGGCGAGACCGGCGGCGTGGTGACGGCGGCGGCGATGGAGGCGGTGGGACAGTCGACGTCCCCGGGCGGGACATCCCCCGGCACCCGGGTCTCGCGCGTCGTCAACGGCGCGGTGGTGACGGTCACGCTGGGCAGCACGCAGCCGGCCCGGGGCCGCTCCAGCGTCAGGTTCTTCTCGTGCGGGGCGTCGCTCCTTGCCGGGTCCGGGGTCTCGAGGGGAGGGATACCGCTCGGGATCGGCGCCGGCTGCAAGGAGATCCCGAACCGCTCCGGTGCGGCGCTCTGCTCGTCGGACCTCGGCGGCCGTACGGCGGCGCGCGGGGGCCGTACGTCCACCTGCGGAGGCTGCACATCGGCCTGCGGCGGCCGGACATCGATGTCCCGGCGCCCGTCGTCCCCCGTCCTGCGCTCTATCCACGTGTTCGTGTTCTCGATGTCGACGAGCGTGATGTTGGCGATGGTCTGCGGAGCCGGGGTGACGACGACAACCTGGGCGGGGCGGTAGGCGGACCACGGGCGGCCGTGGGTCGTCGGGGTGCCCCTCAGTGACGTGGGCTCGTCGATCGGGCTGCCGGAGGCACAGCGCACCCGGGGCACGCCGCGGTTGTCGACCAGGACGGACGTGCCCGCTTCCAGCACGGACTGGCGGTCGGCGACCTGTCCTTCGCGGAAACCGTGGTCGGTGACGCGTGTGTCGGCGCGCAGGACGACCGATGTCAGGGCGCGCAGATAGGCGGGGACGGACGCCTCGTGGATGCCGGACGCCTGGGCGAAGGCCCGGGACTTCACCCGATCGGCGGTCAGATAGGCGACCTGCCGTTCCACGTCGCAGCTGCCGACGGAGCGGGTACCGGCATACAGGCCGGGCGTGGCGCCGGAGACGGACCGTGCGGCCCCGCCGGTTTCGTACGCCACCGGTTGCGTCGCCCGGGTGACGGACGCGGGCAGCGCGCCGGAGCGGACCGTCGAGTCGGTGAAGGGGTCGGGGCCGCGGGCCGCGGCCGACTGGAGGAAGACGTCACCCCCGGCTGGGGGACCCGGTATGAGTCCCTTCCCGCCGCACCCGGCGCACAGCAGGGTTGCCGCCGACAGCGTGCAGGCGGCCGCCAGCGCCCTGGCGGGCGCCTTCATCGTTGCGACGGGTGCATGGGGTGTCCTGAGGGGCGCCTTCAGCGACCTGGTGGGCGTCTTCACCGCGTTCTCCGCTTCGTCCAGGACGATTCGTCACTACATGTCTGCTTCACTCGCTCGAGTTACGCAAGTGGAGAGGAAACGCACGGAGAGTCACGGAGCCCTCGGCCCGGACCGGGGTACCGGGTCACACTGGAGGGAGAGGAGCGGTCACCGTGGACTGGTTCGTGGCACCCGAGTACTGGCTCAGCCGGCTGGTCTTCCAGCGGGCCCTGGCCGTCGTGTACCTCTTCGCCTTTCTCTCCGCCGCGCTTCAGTTCCGCGCGTTGATCGGGGAGCGCGGCATACTGCCCGTGCCGCGCCATCTGGCCCGGATGCCCTTCAAGCACTCCCCCAGCGTCTTCCACCTCCACTACTCGGACCGCTTCTTCGCCGCCTGGTCGTGGGCGGGGTGCGCGGTCTCGGTGGCGCTGGTCGCCGGGCTCGACTCCCAACTGCCGCTCTGGGCAGGCATGGTGCTCTGGCTGGCCCTGTGGGCGATGTATCTGTCGATCGTCAACGTCGGTCAGACCTGGTACTCGTTCGGCTGGGAGTCACTGCTCCTCGAGGTGGGCTTCCTGGCCGTGTTCCTGGGCAACGACGAGGTGGCCCCGCCGGTCGTCGTGCTGTTCCTGCTGCGCTGGATCCTCTTCCGGGTCGAGTTCGGCGCCGGTCTCATCAAGATCCGCGGGGACGCCTGCTGGCGGAAGCTGACCTGCCTGGACTTCCACCACGAGACACAGCCGATGCCCGGTCCGCTGAGCTGGTTCTTCCACCATCTTCCACAGCCCCTGCACCGGGTCGAGGTGGCGGCCAACCACGTCACCCAGCTGCTCGTCCCCGTCCTGCTGTTCACCCCGCAGCCGGTCGCCACAGCGGCCGCGTCCCTGATGATCGTGACCCAGCTGTGGCTGGTCCTGTCCGGCAACTTCGCCTGGCTGAACTGGATCACCATCGTGCTCGCCCTGTCGGCGGTCCGGTTCCCGGCCACAGCTCCCGGTGTGGCAGCGCCGCCGCTGTGGTACGAGATCGTGGTGCTGACGGTCGCGGTGGGCCTGGTCGTCCTCAGCTACCACCCCGTACGCAACATGGTCTCCCGCGGCCAGGTCATGAACCGCTCCTTCGATCCGCTGCATCTCGTCAACACCTACGGGGCGTTCGGCAGCGTCAGCCGGATCCGGTACGAGGTGGTGATCGAGGGCACGGCCGAGGTCCTGCCGCGTGAGGACTCCGACTGGCGGGAGTACGAGTTCAAGGGAAAGCCGGGTGATCCTCGACGCTGGCCGCGCCAGTTCGCGCCGTACCATCTGCGGCTCGACTGGCTGATGTGGTTCGCGGCGCTCTCCCCCGCCTACGCGGGATCCTGGTTCGGCGGACTGGTCGAGCGCCTGCTGGAGAACGACCGCGACACACTGCGGCTCCTGCGTCGCTCCCCGTTCCCACCGGACGCTCCGCCCCGTTTCGTCCGGGCACGGCTCTTCCGCTACCGGTACACGACCTGGCAGGAACTGCGCAGCACGGGAGCATGCTGGGAACGCAGCTATGTCCGCGAGTTCCTGCCGCCCACGCGGTTGGCGGCCCGGGTGGCTCAGAGCCGGTAGACCCGGGCGGCGGTGTTCTCGAAGATCTGTGCGCGTTCGGAATCCCCGAGATCCCGAGTGACCGCGCCCGCCGTGTCCACCACCTCGGCATAGGTGGCCGCCTGTGTGCACACCGGCCAGTCCGAACCGAACATCAGCCGGTCGGGGCCGAAGGCGTCCAGCACGGTGTCGGCGTACGGACGCAGATCGGCCGGGCTCCAGTCCCGATGGTCGGCCTCGGTCACCATCCCCGACAGCTTGCACACCGTGTTCGGCAGGGCGGCGAGCGACCGCACGCGGGACGCCCAGGGTTCGAGGTCTCCGGAGGTGATGGGCGGCTTTCCCAAGTGATCCAGGACGAACGTCAGTCGGGGAAGATCGGCGGCCACCCGGACGCACGCCGGGAGCTGGTGGGGCAGGACCACCAGGTCGTACACCAGACCCGCCGCCGCGACCGCCTCCAGACCCCGCCGTACGTCGGGGCGCAGCAGCCACTCGGGGTCCGGTTCCCCCTGGACCTGGTGCCGGATCCCGCGGAGGTACGGACCGCCGGGCAGTTCGCCCAGCCGGGCCAGGGCGTCCTTGACATCGGGTGCGGTCAGATCGGTCCAGCCGACGACCCCGGCGACGAGGTCGTCGTCCTGCGCCAGGGCCAGGAACTCCGGTGTCTCCTCCGCCACCGTGACCGTCTGCACCAGCACGGTCCGGTCGACACCGGCCGCGCGTGCCTCGGGCGCGAGGTCCGCCATGGTGAAGTTCCGCCGCAGGGGCTGGAGTGCGGGCCCGGTGATCCAGTCCTGGTCGCGGACGGACAGGTCCCAGACGTGGTGATGGGCGTCGACGGTCACGGCAGCTCCCATACGACGGGAAGGCCGGCGTCCGTGCCCTCGCGCGAGTAGTCGTGCACGACGTCGAGCAGCTCCGCCATCCGCGCCTGCCAGGCCACGTTGACCGGGAGTGCCTCCAGCTCGGCCAGCAGCCGCGGGTAGTTCTCGCACTCCAGGAGATGGAAGAGGTCGGTCCCGCTGCGCCAGATGGTCCACGAGGTGGCCCCCGCGGCCCTGATCGCCCGGGTGAGCTCCTCGGGGACCTCGCGGTGGGCGGCCTCGTACGCCTCGATGCGATCGGCGCGGACCCTGGTGTGCAGGGCGACTCTCATGACGGCTCCTCGACGGGGACGGGTGCGTGGGCCGGCAGCAGGTCCGCATCCTTCAACTGCTGCCAGAACGCGGCCGGGACGGTCGCCGCGAACTGTTCGGCGCAGTCGCGGACCTCGGCCGCCGAGCGCGCGCCGACGAGCACGCTCGCCACGGCCGGGTGGGCGCCGCAGAACGCCAGCGCCGCGGCGCGCAGCGTCGTGCCGTGCCGTTCCGCGAGCGCCTTCATCCGCAGTGCACGGTCCAGCAGTTCGGTCGGCGCCGCCGCGTAGTCGTAGGTGGCATCGGGTCTCGGATCGGCCAGCAGGCCGGAGTTGAACGCGCCGCCGACGACCACGGAGACGCCCCGGTCGACGGCCGCCGGGAGCAGTTCGTCCAGCGCCCGCTGGTCGAGCAGGGTGTACCGGCCCGCGCACAGCACCACGTCCACGTCCGTCTCACGGACGAACCGGGTCAGCATCCCGGCCTGGTTCATGCCCACGCCGATCGCGCCCACCACACCCTCCGAGCGCAGTTTCTCCAGCGCCGGAGCGGCCTCCCGGAGCGCCTGTTCGGCATGGTCGTCCGGGTCGTGCAGATAGACCACGTCGACGCGGTCGAGGCCGAGCCGCTCGAGGCTGTCCTCCAGGCTGCGCCGCACGCCGTCCGCGCTGAAGTCCCAGACGCGGCGGTGCGTGGCCGGTACGGCGAAGCCGTTCGCGAGGTCGTCGCCGCCGGTGCCCGCGGGCTCCAGCAGACGGCCGACCTTGGTCGAGACGGTGTATTCGGCGCGAGGGTGCTCGCGCAGGGCAGCGCCGAGGCGGCGTTCGGACAGGCCGAGTCCGTAGTGCGGGGCCGTGTCGAAGTAGCGGATCCCGCTGTCCCAGGCGACCCGGACCGCCTCGTACGCCCGCTCCTCGCTCACCTCGGTGTAGAGGTTGCCGATCCCGGCGGCGCCGAAGGCCAGTGGACCGACCTCGATGCCGCTTCCGCCGAGGGTGCTCACTGACCCACCGGCCGCAGCCGGAGGCCCTGCATGCCGCCGTCGACCGCGAGTGCGGTGCCGGTGGTGGAGCCGGACAGAGGGCTCGCCAGGTAGGCGATGGCGGCCGCCACCTCGGCTGCCGACACCAGGCGGCCGGCAGGCTGGCGGGCCTGGAGCGCGGCGCGTTCGGCGGCCGGATCGGGGGCGGCGTCGAGGAGACGGGCCACCCAAGGGGTGTCCACCGTACCGGGGTTGACGCAATTCACCCGGATGCCCTCGCGGACGTGATCGGCCGCCATGGCGAGGGTCAGCGAGAGGACGGCACCCTTGCTGGCACTGTACAGCGCCCGCTGCGGGAGACCTGCCGTCGCGGCGATCGAGCACGTGTTCACGATCGCCGCGTGCGCCGACTCCCGCAGATGGGGCAGTGCGGCGCGGGTCGTGCGCACCATGCCCAGGACATTGACGTCGAGCACCCGCCGCCACTGCTCGTCGTCGTTGTCCTCGACGGTGCCCTGGGCGCCGATGCCCGCGTTGTTGATCAGTACGTCCAGGCCGCCAAGATCGGTGACCGCGGCGGCCAGGGCCGCGCGGACGGACGCGTCGTCGGTCACATCGGCCCGGTAGGCGAGCAGCGGCTTGTCCACCGGCGAGGGGTCGAGGTCCAGTACGGCCACCTCGGCACCGCGCGCCGCCAGAAGGTCGGCGGTGGCCCGGCCGATCCCGGAGGCCCCGCCGGTCACCAGGGCCTTGAGACCCTCGAAGTCGCTCATGCCGCATGCCCCTTCTTCTGTTCGAGGTCGGCGGCCCAGAAGGAACCGCCGGGGAAGGTGTACCGAGCGATGGACTCGGGCCGCATCGCCGCGGAGAAACCCGGCGCGGTGGGCGCCGAGTAGCGGCCTTCCCTGATCACCACCGGGTCGATGAAGTGCTCGTGCAGATGGTCCACGTACTCGATGACCCGGTCGTCGGTCGTGCCCGAGAGCGCGACCAGGTCGAACATCGACAGGTGCTGGACCAGTTCGCACAGCCCGACCCCGCCCGCGTGCGGGCAGACCGGCACCCCGTACTTGGCGGCCAGCAGCAGGATCGCCAGGTTCTCGTTGACGCCGGCGACGCGGGCCGCGTCGATCTGCAGGACGTCGATGGCGCCCGCCTGGAGCATCTGCTTGAAGACGATACGGTTCTGCACGTGTTCGCCGGTCGCGACCTTCACCGGCGTCACGGCCTTGCGGATCGCGGCGTGACCGAGCACGTCGTCCGGACTGGTCGGCTCCTCGATCCAGTACGGGTCGAACTCGGCGAGCTCCCGGGTCCAGGTGATCGCCTCGTCCACGTTCCAGCGCTGGTTGGCGTCGATGGCGATGCGGACATCCGGCCCCACGACGGAACGGGCCACCCGGCACCGGCGCACGTCGTCGGCGAGGTCCGCACCCACCTTCAGCTTGATCTGCCGGAAGCCGTCGGTGACCGCCTGCGCGGCCAACCGGGTGAGCTTCTCGTCACTGTAGCCGAGCCACCCCGCCGAGGTCGTGTAGGCCGGGTAGCCCTCCGCCAGCAGCCGCGCGGTGCGCTCCGCGGCGCCCTGCCTCCCGCGCCGCAGGAGGTCCAGGGCCTCCTCGGGGGTGAGCGCGTCGGTGATGTAGCGGAAGTCGATCTGGCGGACGAGCCACTCCGGTTCGGCCTCGGCGAGCAACCGCCACAGGGGCTTGCCCGCGCGGGTGGCGGCCATGTCCCACACGGCGTTCACGACCGCGCCGATCGCCATGTGCATCACGCCCTTCTCGGGCCCCAGCCAGCGCAGCTGGCTGTCGGCGATCAGGGTGTGGAAGAGCGCGCCGGGGTCCGCGCACAGCTCGTCCACGTCCCTTCCGACGACGTGTCCGCGCAGCGCCTCGATCGCCGCGACCTGTACCTCGTTGCCCCGCCCGATGGTGAACGTGAATCCGTGCCCCTCGAGGCCGTCGGCGGCGTCCGTGCGCAGCACGAGATAGGCGGCCGAGTAGTCGGGGTCCGGGTTCATCGCGTCGGAGCCGTCGAGCTCGCGGGACGTGGGGAAACGGATGTCGAAGGTGTCGACCGCGGTGATACGGGCGGCAGTTGGGGACACGAGAGGCCTTTCGGTCCGGGGCACGAGGTCGTGCGAGGTCGTACGTCGTACGGCGATCTGCGCCAACGAGGAAGGTCAGTCCTGGGCACGGCCCGTCGTCACACGAGCGATCATGAGGGCGGCCAGGATGATTCCGCCGTAGATGGCGTCGATCCAGAAGGACTGCACCTGGGCCATGGTGAGCATCGTCTTGACCACACCCAGCAGCAGCACACCGGTGAGCGCCCCGAACATCGTGCCTCGCCCGCCGTCGAGGCTTATCCCTCCGATGACGGCCGCGGCGAACACCGTGAAGATCATGTTCTGACCCTGGTTGGCGCCGATCGCGCCGACGTAGCCGGTGTACATGAGGCCGCCGACAGAGGCGAGGACTCCGGCGACGACGTAGACGCCGAGCCGTACTCGGTCGACGCGGATACCGGCGGCGCGGGCCGCTTCCAGGTTGCCGCCGATCGCGTACAACGAGCGGCCGAGACGGTGGTACTTGAGCACCAGCCCGGCGATGGCGAAGGCGACGCCGGCCACCCAGACCGACACCGGAATGCGGAGGAATGTCGTGGTGGCCAGCGAGAAGAAGGAGTCCGGCATGTCGAAGAGCGTCTTGCCCTTGGTGGCGCCGACGAGGAGTCCGCGCAGGATGATCAGCATGGCGAGGGTCACGATGAACGCGTTGAGTTTCACCTTCACCACGAGCAGGCCGTTGAAGGCACCGATCACCGCACCGATCAGAGGGATGGCCAAAATGGCCAGCCAGGCGGGCAGTTCGGTGCCCCAGCCTGCCTTCGCGGCCGGCAGCACA
The DNA here is from genome assembly GCF_051553595.1 of Streptomyces sp. HUAS TT11. Taxonomy (NCBI): domain Bacteria; kingdom Bacillati; phylum Actinomycetota; class Actinomycetes; order Kitasatosporales; family Streptomycetaceae; genus Streptomyces; species Streptomyces sp. HUAS TT11. Next base: position 7,757,507 of record NZ_CP196184.1, on the reverse strand, counting down.
AGCAGCGCCGCCACCGCCGGCGCGATACCGACCACGGACTCCAGCGACAGGTCGAACTTGCCGGTGATGAGCACCAGCGACTCGGCGAGCACCACCATCGCGAGCGCCGCGGAGGAAGCCAGAATGGAGATCAGGGTGGCCTCGGTGAAGAAGGAGTCGTTGAGCAGGGCCCCGAGCAGGAGCATCAGCAACAGCGCGGGCACGAGCGCGAGTTCACGAGCGCGTCGTAGCAGCACCGCCCTCGCCGACAGGCCGTTGGGCATGCTCACCGGCTTCACCGGCGGGGCCTCGGTGTCAGCCATGGTCCACTCCTTCGATGGAGGCGATCAGCTCGTGGTCGTGCCAGCCCGCCGGGTGCTCGGCGACGATCCGGCCGTGGAAGAGAACGAGGACGCGGTCGCAGCGCCGCAGATCGTCGAGCTCGTCGGAGACGACGAGCACGGCGGTGCCGTCCTCACGGGCGCTGTCCATCCGGGCCAGCAACGACTCCTTGGACTTCACATCGACGCCCGCTGTGGGGTTGATGAGGACCAGCAGACGCGGATCGGAGGCCAGGGCGCGGGCCATGACGACCTTTTGCGCATTGCCGCCGGACAGGTCGGAGACCGGCTGGTCCGGGCCCTCGGCATGGATGTCGAGACGCCGGATCAGATCGGCGGCGAAGACGCGTTTGCGCCGGGTGCCGATGAACCCGTACCTGCCCAGGCGGCCCAGGACACTCATGGTGGCGTTGTCGCCGACGGTCATCCCGGCGACGAGCCCTTGTTCGTGCCGGTCCCGGGGCACGCAGCCGACGCCCGCCCCGAGCGCGGCCTGCACATCGCCGAACGGCAGCGGCCTGCCGTCGAGCCGGGCCGTGCCGCCGGTCGGGGTGCGCAGTCCCGCGAACGTCTCCGCGAGTTCGATCTTCCCGCTGCCGCTGGAGCCGGCGAGTCCCACGACCTCTCCGTGGCGCACGGAGAGGTCGATGCCGTCGTACGACTCGGAGGTCAGCCCCCGCGCCTCGAGGGCCACCGGGGCGTCGTCCGCCACGGCGTCCCGCGCCGACGTCGCGCGCTCGGCGACGATCTCGCCCGCCATGGCCTCCACCAGGGCCGCGCGGGAGAGATCCGCGACGGGGGCGGTGGTGATCCAGCGCGCGTCGCGCAGCACCGTGACGGTCTGGCAGACCTCGTACACCTCCTGGAGGTGATGCGAGATGAACAGGAAGGTGACACCGGATTCCTGCAGCGCCCGCATGCGGGTGAAGAGGCGCTCGATCTCCCGGTTGTCGAGCTGCGCGGTCGGCTCGTCGAGGATGATGAAGCGGGCGCCGAAGCTCAGCGCCCTGGCGATCTCCACCATCTGGCGGTCCTCGACCTTGAGGTCGGCCGTGCGGGCGTCCGGATCGACGTGCACGTCCCAGGTGGCGAGGACCTCGGCCGCCTCGGCCTTGAGCCTGCGCCAGCTGATGAGTCCGCCACGACCGGTCGGCTGCCTGTTGATCAGAAGGTTCTCGGCGACCGACAACTCCGGTACGACCGTGGGCTTCTGGTAGACGCAGGCGACCTTGCGCCGCCATGCGTCGCGGTCGGCGAGCGGGGGCGCGGGCTCGCCGTCGAAGCGGATCGTGCCCTCGTCGGCGGCCTGCAGGCCGGTGAGAACGTTGACGAGGGTGGATTTGCCGGCGCCGTTGCGACCGACGAGGGCATGGGACTCACCCGGGAGCACGGTGAGTTGCCCGTCCCTCAGGGCGACCGTGGGGCCGTACCGCTTGACGATCCCCCGCGCCTCCACCAGGGGGGTGACGACTGATGTGCTCATTTGACCGTGTTGCCCCAGAGCTTGGGGTCGTCGACGTTGTCCTTGGTGACCAGCGGGGCCGGCAGCTGGTCCTCCAGGATGCCGCTGGGCAGCTTGACGATCTCGGAGCCGTGGTCGGTGGGGCCGGGCTTGAACGTCTTCCCCTGCATGGCGGCCTTGATGTAGTACATGCCGTACTTGGCGTAGGAGTCCGCCGGCTGCGAGACGGTGGCGTCGATCTCGCCCTTGCGGATCGCGTCGAACTCCTGCGGGATGCCGTCGTTGGAGACGATGGCGATGTGGCCCTTCTGGCCCGCCGTCTTCAGCATGTTCTTGGACTTGAGGGTCTGCAGCGTGGGCGCCAGGTAGACGCCGCCGGCCTGCATGTAGATGCCCTTGATGTCGGGGTTGGCGTTCAGGAGCGTGTCGAGCTTGGAGGCCGCGGTGTCGGACTCCCACTTTGCGGGGATCTCCAGGACCTTCAGCTTGGGGTACTTCTTCTTGACGCAGTCGCGGAACGCCTCGGAGCGGTCCCGGCCGTTGACCGAGGCGAGGTCACCCATGATCTGCACGACCTTGCCGCCGTCGACGTGCTGACCGAGGTAGTCGCACGCCTTCTCGCCGTAGGCGACGTTGTTGGCACGCACGACCATCGCCACCTTGCCCTTGTCGGGCGCGACGTCGACGGCGACCACCGGGACGCCCTTGCGTTCGGCCTGGTCCAGCCCGGCCTCGATGGCGGCGCTGTCCAGCGGAGCGACGACCAGGCCCTTCACCCCCTGGTTGAGCTCGTTGTTGATGTCGGTGATCTGCTGGGACGGGTCGCTGTTGGAGTTGACGGTCTTCAGGACGTCCACCCCCTCGGACTTCGCCATCTTGGGCACGTAGTCGTTGTAGGACTGCCAGAACGGCGAGGTCAGCAGGGGCAGGATCACCCCGACCTTCCCGGTGCCGTCGCCTCCGGCGCTGGCCGGTCCGGCGTCCTTCGTACTGCCGCATGCCGTGAGCGCCAAGGTGCAGCAGGCGGCCGCGGCCGTCGCGCGCACCGCCCACGACGAGATTCGCCTGCCTTGCCGTCCGTACCGCACTGTCCTGCGGGCCATCTGTCGGCTCCTCATCGAGCGTGATCGACCAGTTGCCCGCATACTTATCAGACCACTCAGCCCGCACAACACCCTTCGGCGGCAAGATTTCCGGTAATCCGACCGTAGTGGTCGGACCACATCAGTGATTAGACTGCCGCGCACGGCAACGGGAGGAAGTGGCGTGGACGAGACACCGACCGAGGGGACGGAGCCGGAGAAGACGGCGAACGCTCCGCAGAAGGGGACGGTGACGCAGCGCGCCATCGAGCAGATCAAGGCGATGATCGCCGAGGGCCGGCTTGAGCCGGGCCAGCGGCTGCCGACGGAACGCGATCTTGCGGTCCAACTGGGCATCTCGCGCAGCTCGATGCGGGAGGCGATCCGTGCACTCACGGTCCTCGGGGTGCTGGAGGCGCGGCACGGCTCGGGCATCTATGTGACCCTGCTGGAGGCGGGCGACCTCCTGGAGACGTTCGGTGTGGTGGCGGATCTCTCGCGCGGACCGCGCCTGGTCGAGCTGCTCGAGGTCCGGCGCATCCTGGAGTCGACGGCCACGGCCCTCGCCGCCGCCCGGATCACCGACGAACAACTCGCCGAGGTCGAGAAGCACCTGACCGCGATGAACGCGACGGAGGACCCGGAGGAGATCCTCGCGCACGACCTCGCCTTCCACCGCGAGATCGCCGCCGCCGCCGGCAACGAGACCATGGCGGCGATACTGGAGGGCCTGTCCTCACGCACCTTCCGGGCCCGTGTCTGGCGCGGCTACCAGGAGGAGGGCGCCTTCGCCCGCACCCGCCGCGAGCACGCGGCGATTCACCGTGCCCTGGTGGCCCACGATCCGGAGGCGGCCCGAGCGGCGGCCGCCGCGCACGTGGGCGAGGTGGAGCAGTGGCTGCGGGCGCAGCTCACTCCCTAGACGGCCGTGCTCGGGACGAGTCACATCGAGTGCGCACCGCCGTCTGGTGATCCAGGGCGCAAAACCGTCCCGGTGGGCTCCCGGCGGGGCACCGCGCACTGAGCGCGCGATGCCCCGCGTCCGCCTCAGGCCCGCTTCAACCGCAGGGTCACCAGCTCGAACGGGCGCAGCCGCAGCGTGATCCGGCCGCCCTCGCGGTGCGGTGCGGGCGCATCGCCGAGCGGCCGCTCCAACAGGTCCGTCGCCACCGCCGCCGCCACCTCGAACCCCGCGGTGAGCGTGGCCTCGGTGCGACCGCCGCGGGACTCGTGGAAGCGCACCACGACGTCACCGCTGCCGTCGTCGGCCAGCTTTACCGCCGTCACCACGACCGCGTCCTGTGCCATCGTCACCAGCGGCTCCACCGCGCGCCCACCGTCCATCCGCCGTTCGGGCAGGTTGATCCGCCAGCCCTCGCGCACCGCGTCCCCGATCGTGGCTCCCGGCGTCAGCGCGTGTCGGAAGCGGTGGACACCCTGGTCGGTCTCCGGGTCGGGGAAGCGCGGGGCACGCAGAAGGGAGACCCGGACGGTGGTGGTCGTACCGGAGTCGGTGTCCCGCACCGTGCGGGTCACGTCGTGGCCGTACGTGGAGTCGTTCACCACCGCCACGCCCCAGCCCGGCTCCTCCAGATGCACGAACCGGTGGTTGCAGGCCTCGAACTTCGCCGCCTCCCAGGAGGTGTTGGTGTGCGTGGGCCGGTGGAAGTGCCCGAACTGGGTCTCGGACGCATACCGTTCGGCATGCACGTCCAGGGGGAACGCCAGTTTCAGGAACTTCTCCGTCTCGTGCCAGTCGACTTCCGTGTCGAGCTCCAGCCGCCGCTCCCCCGGCGTCAGCGACAGCACCTGAGTGACCCGGGAGTCGCCGAAGGACCGCACGACGCGCACCGACACGCCGTCCTCACCCGGCCCGACCTCGTCGGCTTCGACCAGATCGGTGACCGTGTTGCGGTAGAACTCGTCCACGTCCCAGGCGTCCCACATATTGGGGAAGTCGGGGTGGAGCTGGAGGAGGTTGGCGGCGCACCCGGGTGCGACCGTCTCACGCTCGGCCCGAAGGTCGTACACGGAGACGACCAGCCCCCGAGCATCGACCTCCGTGCGCAGCAGCCCGTTGTGCAGGACGAAGCCGCCCTCGGAGCGCGCCGTCAGCGACACCTCGCCCGCGCCGGCCGACTCGCCCGCCCCGCCCGCGGGGACCCCGGCCCGGGAGTGCGGGGCCGCGTTGAACACCAGCGGCACCGATCCCTCACCGGCCAGCGCCCGCTGTGCCGCCTCGATGATCCCGTTCAGCTCGCCGGCGATCCGCTCGTAGGTGGCCCGCGCCTCCCGGTGCACCCACGCGATCGAGGAGCCGGGCAGGATGTCGTGGAACTGGTGGAGCAGCACCGTCTTCCAGATGCGGTCCAGCTCCTCGCCCGGGTAGCGGAATCCGGCTTGCACGGCCGCCGTGGCCGCCCACAGCTCGGCTTCCCTGAGCAGGTGTTCGCTGCGCCGGTTGCCCTGCTTGGTCCTGGCCTGGCTGGTCAGCGTGGCGCGGTGCAGTTCCAGGTACAGCTCGCCCACCCAGACGGGCGGATGGGCGTACTCCCGCTCCGCCTTCTCGAAGAACTTCTCCGGCGTTTCCCACACCACCGTCGCCGAGCCCTCGAGATCACGCAGACGTGCCGCCTTGGCGACCATCTCCCGCGTCGTGCCGCCGCCGCCGTCACCCCAGCCGGTCGGCGCGAGCGAGTGCCTGGCGACCCCCTTGTCCTTGAAGTTCCGTGCGGCGTGGGCGATCTCGCTGCCCTTCATCGAGCAGTTGTAGGTGTCGACGGGCGGGAAGTGGGTGAAGATCCGGGTCCCGTCGATGCCCTCCCACAGGAACGTGTGGTGCGGGAACTTGTTGGTCTGCGACCACGAGATCTTCTGCGTGAGCAGCCACTTGGACCCGGCGGCCTTGATGATCTGCGGCAGTCCTGCAGCGAAGCCGAAGGTGTCGGGCAGCCACGCCTCGTCGTTCTCGATGCCGAACTCGTCCAGGAAGAACCGCTTTCCGTGCACGAACTGACGGGCCATCGCCTCCGAGCCCGGCATGTTGGTGTCGGACTCCACCCACATGCCGCCCGCCGGCACGAACCGGCCCTCCGCCACGGCCTTCTTGACCCGCGCCCACACCTCGGGCCGGTGCTCCTTGACCCACGCCCACTGCTGGGCCTGGGACATGGCGAAGACGAACTCCGGCTCGTCCTCGACGAGCGCGGTCATGTTCGACGTCGTACGGGCCACCTTGCGCACCGTCTCGCGCAGCGGCCACAGCCATGCCGAGTCGATGTGTGCATGCCCGACTGCGCTGATGCGGTGGGCGGAGGGCGCGGCAGGGGCCGCCAGGACCTCGGTGAGCTGCGAACGGGCCCGCTCCGCCGTGCCGTTGACGTCCTGGAGGTCGACGGCGTCCAGCGCCCGGTCCACCGCGCGCAGGATCTCCGAGCGCCGCGCCGAGTCGACCGGCAGTTCGGCCATCAGCTCGCCGAGCACCTCGAGATCGAGGACCAGCTGCCAAACGGTCTCGTCGAACACCGCGAGATCCATCCGCTCCAGCCGGTACTGCGGCTCGGTGCCCGCCGTCTCCCTGTCGCCGAGCTGCGTGGGCCGGAAGGGGTGGTAGTCCAGGATGACGGGATTCGAGGCGGCCTCGATGCACAGCTCCACCTGCTCGCCGCCCTCGGCCGGGGACCCGATCCGCACCCACTGGTTGCGTGGGTTGAGCCCCTTCACCGGGGTTCCGTCGGGTCGGTAGACGAGGCCTTCGCACTGGAAGCCGGGCATGTTCTCGTCGAAGCCTAGGTCGAGCAGCGCCTCGACGGTCCTGCCCGCCCAGGCCTCGGGCACGGTCCCGGTCACCCGGAACCAGCTGGTACCCCACGGGGCGCCCCAGCGAGCGCCCACCGCGATCGGTTCGACGGGAGCCGCAAGGCCCTCGGCGACCGGTACCGGTTCCCCGGGTGCGTGCCACACAGCGACCTGGAGCGGCACGGACTCGGGGTACACGGCGGGGCGGATGCGCTCGTCGAGGACGCGGCGCAGGCGGGCTTCGACCAGGGTGCGGTCGTCATGCATGGGGTGCTCCGTGGGGTGTGGGTGCGGGTGTTACCAGCGGTGGGTCGTCGTGGCCGGAGTCGAGACGTTGTAGAGCTCCCCGACTGCGCGCAGTTCGAACCGTGCGGCATTCTCGCCCTGCTCCGCCGTGAGCCCACCGACGTAGTACGCCGACTGGCAGGTGCCGCCGAGGAAGCGGCGCGTCCCGTCGGGCAGGATCCGGTACAGCTCATGGTGCCGTACGACGGGGGCTCCGGCCCTGGGGGCGGCGGGGGCGGCCTGCCAGGCGAAGCGCAGGTCACCGCCGTCGGCGTCGATGACGCGCAGGCCGACCGGGGCCGCCGGGGCGGTCATCGCGTCGCGGACGGCGAGCCGCCCGAGGCGCCAGCGCACCTCGCCGCCGCTGCCGGTGAGTCGCACGGCCAGCCTGCGCACCCTGCCGGACAGCCCGGTCAGCGGCACGGTGGTGGTCTGCCAGCCGGCGCCGCCCGACAGGGGGTAGAAGGTGTACGCGGGCGCCTGGCCCGCAGCGCCCGGCTCCGTGGTGGCGACCGCCAGCTCCGTGCGGACGTCGCCCGCGTCGGCCCGATGGGTCACCTCGACGACCGTCTGCGGGCCGATCGGCAGCCGGGTCGCGTACAGCTCCAGCGTGGCCGGTGCATCGAGGGTCCCGGAGACCAGCAGGCTGCTGCCGCCGCGCCAGGCGTCGGCGAAGTCGAAGGCGACGAAGGGGCGGGTGCCACTGGTGCGGACGACCCACCGGCGGGACGGCAGCCGGTCCTGGAGGCCGAGGTGGTTCCAGGGGGTGGAAGAGGTGGCCTCGCCGTCCTCGTACCACTTCAGTCCGTGCCCGGTGTTGAAGACGGTCGCGAACGGGAGCGCGTCGACGGTGGACCGGTCGGCGACCGACAGGGCCGGGGCGCGCCAGCTCGCCGTGGTGTCCGGCCGGGACGGGTCGAGGGACGCACCGGTCCAGAAGAGGTCGTCGGCCGTGTGGAAGTCGCCGGGTGTGCGGTTCGCGGGCAGGTGGTTACGGGTCCACTCCGGCCGGTACAAGCCGATCGAGGTGACATGCGCGGCGGTGGCCGGCACGATCGCGTCCCAGTTCACCGAGGTGCCGGTGCCGCCCGACTCCACGTCGACGCCCGCCCACAGCTCATAGCGGTTGCGGCCGAGCTGCCCGGCCAGCGTGCCCGAGGAGGCCAGTGAGCTCTTCGACCATCTGAAGTCGACGAACATGGTGTCCGCCGACTGGAAGAACGCCTGGTTCTGGCTGTCGAGGGCGCCCTGCCAGGAAACCGTTCCGTTCACGGTCATCGCGTCGTACCAGGTGACGCGCAGCCCTTTCGCCGCGCTCAGCGCCTTCAGCTCCTTGACGAACCCGAGCATGTCGGCACCGAGCGCGCTGTCCCCGCCACCGGTCTCGGCGTTGACGAACCAGCCGTCGAAGCCGTACGCCTGCGCGAGCGCGACGAGTTGCCGGGCGAGCGGAAAGCGTCCCGCGGCGTCCTTCTGAACGAGGTCACGTGTCCACTGGAGCTGTCCACCGAAGGCCACGGGTGGCAGGAAGATGTTGCCGAGGACGGGTACGCCGTGCCGGTGGGCCGCGTCCACGATCGGGGCGTTGGGCGCGAGGATCAGTCCCTCGCCGGCCGAACCGCCCCAGAAGACCAGTTCGTCGAGGTACGCCCAGTGGGTCAGGGCGTAGTAGTCGGCGGTGGGCGCGCCCTGGGAGGGGTTGGCCGAGGTGGGCCCGAACGAGACCAGCGACTGGACGCGGGCCTGGCCGGAGCGTGCGGTGGTGTTCGCGGGGGTGGGGGTGAATCGGGTGGCGAGCGGCACGGAGGCTGCGTTGAAGGCCAGGTCCGTGTCGGTGGCAGCGCTCCAGTTCTTCAGGCTGCGCCAGGTGATGCCGGTGCCCGGGGTGCCGGAGGGCAGGGAGTCGGGGTACCAGTAGGAGGCGTGCGGCTGGAGGTCTCGGGTCGCCGCCGAGGCGCCGGGCGTGGGCAGCACGGGGGTGAGCGCGGTTGCCGCTCCGGCGAGCAGGACCGCGCGTCTGCTGAGGTTCACTGTGTGCTCCGTTTCGTCGTGGGGACGGTGTGGGGACGGGCTACTCGGTGACCTGATCGGGGGTGACGACTTCGGTGATGCCACGCGCCGCGAGGTGCTCCTTGTCGTCGGCGCGGCGCGCGAGAACTGTGGTGGGCCGGGCCCCGTCGGCGGTCAGCCGGGCGAAGGCCTCGAAGACGGGGCCGCCGGGAGCGCAGACGGAGCGGCCGGCCGTCGTGTCGACGACCAGTGCGGTGGTGCGGGGAGCGGGCTCGGCCGCCCGTTGTGCACCGGCGATCCGGGCGAGCGCCGCGGCCGCGGGCTTGGGCCGCCGGTCGTTGGTCAGGAGGCCGAGCCCGTACTCGAGTGCGGGGAAGTCGGCGAGATCCCGGCTGACGTCGTGCGAGCACCACCAGGTCACACCCCACAGGTCCGGGCAGTCGAGCGCGTTGGTGACGGTCGCCTCGGTGAAGGCCGCGGCGTGCTCCGCGGGAATCAGCGGGGCGGGCGCACCGACCTCCTGGAGCCACACAGGGCGATGCGGGTCGTCGGCCCAGGCCTTGGAGAGCTCGACGAGGTAGGCCGCGTGGTGCTCGGTGGCGGTCCCGGTGCGGCCGTGGCGCTGGGCGGTTCCGTTGAACACCCAGGAGTGCACGGCGGTGAGATCACCGAGGCGGGCCGAGTGCTCGGGGGTGAAGGGCTGGTCGTCCTGGTACCAGGCGGCGTCGTACGAGGCGTGCAGATGCAGTCTGCCGGGGGCGCCCTCGGCGCACGCGGCGAGCAATCGGGTCAGCCACCGCCCTGCCTGTTCCGGGGTGATGCGGTCCGGGTCCGGATGCGGGCCGGCGGCGAACTGATTGACCTCGTTGCCGATCGTCATGCCGATGAAGTTCGGCCGGTCGGCCAGGGCGGCGGCAAGCGTCCGCAGGTAGGCGGCCTCGCCCTCGACGACCTCCGGATCGGTGAAGATGTTGCGCCGGTGCCAGGTCTGCGTCCAGGCGGGCAGGAAGTCGAAGCTCGACAGATGCCCCTGCAGACCGTCCACATTGACGTCCAGTCCGCGCTCGGCCGCCGCGTCGGCGAGCGCGAGAAGCTGCTCGACCGCGCGGGGGCGGATCAGGGTGCGGTTGGGCTGGAAGTAGGGCCACAGCGCGAAGACCCGGATGTGGTCCAGGCCGAGCGCGGCGATCGAGTCGAGGTCGGCGCGTACGGAGTCCAGGTCGAAGTCGAGCCAGTGGTGGAACCACCCCTCGCTCGGGGTGTAGTTGACGCCGAAGCGCACGTCATGCGGCATGCGGATTCCTTCAGACAGTGGTGCGCGTACGGAGGTTCAGCCCTTGACGGCGCCCTCGCCCACGCCGCGGAAGAAGTAGCGCTGCAGGCAGGCGAAGAGGACCATGAGCGGCGCCACCGCGATGACGGTGCCCGCGGCGACGAGGCGCTCGTCGTTGGCGAAGGTGCCGTGCAGATAGTTGAGTCCGATGGTCAGGGTGAACTTCGACGGGTCGCTCAGCACGATCAGCGGCCACAGGAAGTCGTCCCACGAGAACATGAACGCGAAGATCGCGACGACGGCGAGGGTGCCCTTGACCGACGGCAGCGCGATCCTGACGAACCGCTGCCAGACGTTGGCGCCGTCGACGAACGCGGCCTCCTCTATCTCGAAGGGGAGGTTGAGGAAGGCGTTGCGCATCAGCAGCACGTTCAGGGCGCCGACGCTGCCCGGCAGGACCACGCCGACCAGCGAGTTGTTGAGGCCGAGCTCCCGCATGGTGGTGAACTGGGCGATGATGATGCTCTCCGCGGGGACCAGCATCGCCAGGATGAAGACGAGGGTGGCGACCCTGCGGCCCCGGTAGCGCAACCGGGCCAGTGCGTAGCCCGCGAGGGCCGAGCCTACGCAGTTGGTCACGACGTTGACGGTGGCGACCTTCATCGAGTTGAGGGCGTAGTCCCACACGGGGATGGTGTCCGCGACGCGCGCGTAGTTGTGCAGCGTCGGGTGGGCGGGCAGGAAGGAGGGCGGGGAGCTGAAGATGTCCTCGGTCGGGCCTTTCAGCGAGGTGGACAGCTGCCACAGGAACGGGCCGACCGTCAGGGCCAGCACACACAGCAGCAGCACGTACCTCAGGACCAGTTCCCACACCCGGATGCGGCGGCCGTGCTCGTCGGTGACCGGTCCGCGGCGCACGGCGGCCGGCGCGGCAGACGGCGGTGCCTTCTCCACGACGCTCATGCGTCCTCCCTCCGGTCCGCGCGCAGGACGAGCAGCATCAGCGCCACGGTGACGACGAACACGACGAGCGAGATCGCCGAGGCATAGCCGACCCGGCCGGTCAGGCCCGTGCCGGTGCGCTGGACGAGCATGACCAGGGTCGTGTCCTCCCCGGCCGGGCCACCGGTGGGACCGGCCATCAGGTACACCTCGGAGAACACCTTGAAGGCGGCGACCGAGGAGAGCGCGGCGACCAGCACCATGGTGGAGCGGAGCGCGGGCACGGTGACCGTCAGGAAGCGACGCACGGCACCCGCGCCGTCCACGGCCGCGGCCTCGTGCAGTTCACGGGGGACATGGGCGAGCGCGGCCAAGTAGATGATCATGTAGTAGCCGAGGCCCTTCCAGACCGTGACGGCCATGGCGCTCAGCAGGAGCAGCCACTGGTCGCTGAGGAAGCCGACCCGGCCGACTCCGATCGTCTCCAGCAGCGAGTTCACCAGACCGCGCTCGTCCAGCAGCCACACCCAGATCAGGCCCACGACGACGATGGAGGCGACCACCGGGGTGTAGAAGGCGGAGCGGAAGAACGCGATACCGGGGATGTTCTTCTGCACCAGCAGGGCGAGCAGCAGGGGCAGCACGACGAGCGCGGGGACGACCCCGAGGACGTAGAGCGCACTGTTGCGCAGGCCGATCCAGAACATGTCGTCATGGAGCAGCTCGCGGAAGTTGGCGAGCCCCACGAACCTGCCCGGGATCAGGGTGCGGCGGTCGGTGAAGGCGTTCACCACGGTGGAGACGAACGGATAGAGGATGAAGACGCCGGTCACCACCAGCCCCGGCACGGCGAAGAGCCAGGGGCTGGTGGGCAGTTGGCGCCGCACCCGCGACACGGTGGATGTGGCCATGATGGTTCAGCCCTGCTGCTGGAGAAGCTGGTCGCAGGCCTTGACAGCGTTGTCGAGTGCCGCCTTGGGGCTCTCCTTGCCCTGGAGCGCCTTGGCGACCTCGTTGCGCAGCGCGGTCTTCATCTGGTCGCTGAACAGCACGGGCGTGTAGTTGACCGCGTTCTTCAGGGACTTGGCGGCCGCGATCCGCACCCGCGTCTCGTCCGTGCCGTCCTCCTTGGTGAAGTACGGGTCGTCGAGCGAGCCGGCGGTGCTCGGGAAGATGGCCACCTGCTTCGCGAACGACATCTGGTTCTGCGCGTCGGTCACGTAGTGCGCGAAGGCGACGGCTGCCGGAGTGCGCTTGGTACGGGAGTTGACCATCACGCCCATCACGTACATGTTGACGTGACCGGTGCTGGTGATCTGGTCGGTGATCCCGATGTTCTTGTACAGGTTCGGCGCCTGCTTCTTGAAGTTCTCCAGGTCCAGCGCGCTGCCCGGGTTCATGGCGACGGCCTCGGTGAGGAACTTCTTCCCGGAGGACTCGGGCGTGGCGGTCAGGGCCTGCGGGTCGAGCGCCTTGGCGTCGTACAGCTCCTTGTACTTGGTGAGGAGCTCGACGCCCTTCGCGTCGTTGAAGGCGAAGCCCGTGCCCTGCTTGTTCATCAGCTCGACGCCGTAGCGGCCGAAGTCCTCGACCGTGGGCACATTGGCGAGGGTGGCGACCTTGCCGTTGCTCTTCTGCGCCATCTGCAGGGCGTCGGTGAAGAGTTCGTCGTACGTCTTCGGGGGCGAGTCCGGGTCGAGTCCGGCCTTCTTGAACAGGCCCTTGTTGTAGAACATCGGGCCGGTGTTCAGGTACCAGGGGAAGGCGTAGGTACCGCTCACGCCCGGTATCTGCTGCCCCGTCCACGCTCCGTCCAGGTACTCGGGCCGGTACTTGGCCGCGGCCTTGTCGAGGTCGAGGGCGAGTCCCGCCTTGACCAGGGGGGCGAGCAGGTCGGGCGAGACGTTGACCACGTCGGGCAGGGTCCCGCCCGCCGCGTCCGCGCTGAGCTTGTCGGCGTAGCCCTCGGCGGGCTGGTCGATCCACTTCACATGGGTGCCGGGGTACTTCTTCTCGAAGTCGGCGATCAGGCCGTCGAAGTACGGCTTGAAGTTGGCGCGCAGGTTCCAGGTCTGGAAGGTGATGTCCCCCTCGACCTTGCCGGAGGCGTCGGTGGATCCACCGCCGTCGTCCGAGGAACCGCAGGCGCTCAGCGGCAGGACGAGGGCGGCGAGGGCGGCGACGGCGAATGTTCTGCGGGATGGAGTGGGCACGGTGACACGGCTCCCTTGCGGCGTCGGCGGCTGGTGTCGCCAGCGACCATGCACGGCGCGTTCGAGAGAAGTCAATGGATTCGCCTCAGCTAATGAAATACGTCGCTCATTAGTCCAGGTCAGAGCCCCTTCGAAGGAATACTTGCAGGTTCTCACTAATGCGCTTTAGGGTCTGAGTACTCAAGCGCATTAGTCCACTCACAGAAAGGGGCCGCCGTGCCCGCCAAGCGGTCCCCCGCACGCCGTCCGACCATGAAGGACATCGCCCGGCGTGCCGGGGTCTCCGAGAGCGCCGTCTCCTTCGCGCTCAACGGACGGCCCGGCGTCTCCGAGGTCACCCGCGACCGGGTGCGCCGGGTCGCCGAGCAGCTGGGCTGGCGGCCGAGCACCGCGGCGCGCCAGCTCTCCGGCGAGGGTGCGGCCACGGTGGGCCTGGTGGTGGCGCGCCCGGCGGACACACTGGGCGTGGACTCCTTCTTCCTCCAGCTCATCTCCGGCATCCAGGAGGTACTGGCGGAGCGTCACCTGGGCCTGCTCTTCCAGGTGGTGGAGGACGTGGACGCGGAGTGCGGCGTCTACCGGCGCTGGTGGGCCGAGCACCGGGTGGACGGCGTGATGGTGGTCGATCCGCGTACGGACGATCCGCGCCCCGATCTGCTCGACGAACTGGGCCTGCCCGCCGTGGTGATCGGCGGGGTGCCGGACGCACGGCATCCCGGGCTGTCCACGGTCTGGGCCGACGACGCGGGCGCGATGGCGGCGGTGGTCGACCAGTTGTATGCGCTCGGCCATCGCAGGATCGTGCACATCGCGGGCCTTCCGGGCCTCGCGCACACCGAGCGCCGCATCCGTACGCTGCGCACGGAGGCCGAACGGCGGGGCCTTTGCGAAGTGCGGTCGGTGACCACCGACTACTCGGACGCGGAGGGCGCCGCCGTCACCCGCCGCGTGCTGGCCGAGGACGCACCGCCGACCGCGCTGGTCTACGACAACGACGTGATGGCGCTCGCCGGCGTCACCACGGCGGCCGAGCTGGGCTTCGCGGTGCCGACCGACGTCTCGGTGATCTCGTGGGAGGACTCGGCGCTGTGCCGCATGGTCAAGCCGTGGCTGTCCGCACTCTCCCGTGACACGGTGGAGTTCGGCCGCAAGGCGGCGGAAGAGCTGACGGCGCTGCTGGACGGTGGCCCGGCCCGCACGGTCCAGGTACCCGTGCCGCGACTGATCGAGCGGGAGAGCACCGGGGCGGCGCTCGACTCGCGGCCCCTGCCCCGGGGGAGCGAGTAGTCCCCCCGGGGAGAACGGCGGTGGAAACGCCGGAGGCGGCGGGGATCACCCCGGCCGGACGACGACCGGACCGCCCCGCCCCCTCGCCGGACCGTCGAACGGCGACGAACCGGCCCCGCACCGGGCAGCACGCCCGGAGGTTCGCCGCCGACGGCCCTGCTCCCTCAGCTGTGCCACTCCACCTTGAACACCCAGACATGGCGGCCCGCCCTGCGTGCCGCCTGCGGCACGTCGATCACCAGCGATCCGTTGCGCACCCGCCAGGTCAGCGGCCGGTCGTGGCCGAGCATCGTCACCTTGTCCCCGCCGCGGATCGGCACAGGCGCCTCCACCGTCAGGGTGCTGCCCGGTTGCGTCAGCGAGTGGATGTAGAACGCCTCGTTCTGCCGGACCGTGAAGCGCAGGTCCTCACCGAGCTGCGCCATACGGGACCAGTACGTCGTGTCGTAGATCGCCTCGCCGTTGGTCTTCAGCCAGTGGCCGGTCTCACGCAGCCGGGTCTGCATGATCTCCGGGATGGTGCCGTCGGCGCGAGGACCGATGTCGAGGAGGAAGTTGCCGTTCTTCGACACGATGTCGACCAGACTGTGCACGACCTCCTCGGTCGTCATGTAGCGGTCGTCGGGGGTCGCCCGGTTGTAGCCGTAGCTGAACGGGTCGAGACCCCGGCTCGCCTCCCACTTGGCGACGACGGTGTTGTCGTACGTCGTGTACTCGGGGGTCGTGAAGTCGTGGAAGGCGATGCCCGAGCGGTCGTTGACGGCCACCTCGTACGGCTTCGGCCGGTTTTTACCGTGGTTGAAGTACTCGGCGACGACGTCGAGGCTGTCGTTGGCGCCGCCGATGTCGCACCACAGGACGGCCGGGTCGTACCGGTGGACGAGCTCCAGCATCTGAGGGGCCTGGTAGTCCTTCACATAGTCCTTGCCCGCCGTGTATCCGGTGTACGGGACCGGCTCCAGGGTGTACGGGTTGCGCGGCGCGTGGCCCATCCACGGGTTGTCAGGGTTGAACCACTCCGGCATCGAGAAGTAGAGGCCCCGGTGCAGCTCCGGTGCGAACTTCGCGGAGGCGTCGAAGAGTTCCCGGATCAGATCGCGCTTCGGGCCCATCTTCACCGCGTTGCGGTCGGAGAGCTTGGTGTCCCACAGGGCGAAGCCCTCATGGTGCTTGGAGGTGAGCACGTGGTACTGGGCGCCCGCGTCCCGGAACAGTTCCACCCAGGACCGCGGGTCGAACCGGGCCGCCGTGAACATCGGGATGAAGTCGTCGTAGGCGAAGTCCTCGCCGTAGGTCTGCGCGTGGTAGGCGTACACCGCGTTGTCCGTGCTCTGCAGGTTGTTCCAGTACCACTCGGCGTACTGCTGGCCGACCGGTGACCAGGCCGGCACGGAGTAGACACCCCAGTGGATGAAGATGCCGAACTTCACACGGTGGAACCAATAGGGCGCCTGGTGCCCGGCGAGCAAGGCGTCGGTGGGCCGGTAGTCCGGCACGCCGAGGGTGAGGTCCGCCGTCTGCGCGCCGACCTGGCGGCGGCCGCTGTGGACCGCGACCGTGCCGGGCCGCACCGTGCCCGGGGTCGTGCCGCCGCGGTTGCGGATGCCGATCCGTACCCGGGCCTGCTCACCGGGGTCGAGACGCCTGACCCGGCCCGGTTCGACGGTACGGGCACCGGGCACGTCGACGCTCACGGCCACCTCGTCGGCGGCCAGTACGGCGACCGTGCCCGCGTTGACCACGGTCGCCTCCACGCTCTGGGCACCGCCGGCCTCGAGGAGGGAGAACGTGGAGTGCGCGTCGCGCAGCGCCAGCGCCCGTCCCTCGGCGACCGGTTGCAGGGAGAGCGCGAAGACGTGCAGGGATGCCTTGCCCTCCGCGGCCGGGTTGGTGGTCGGCAGGGTGAGGCCGACCGCCTCGCGCCGGGGGTCGATCCAGACCTCGGCCGTGCCGATGCCGACGGTGTGCTCGTCCTTGCTGCCGTCCGGTGCATAGCGGTACGGAGCCGACAGCGAACCGCCCGCCGCGTACCAGTCAGACCCGCCGAGCCCGCCGGTCGTCGTCGTCCCGTCCGCGTAGTGCACGGTGGCCTGGCCGGAGGCGTTGCCGTAGCTGCCCGAAGTGAGGAACAGGGCGGAGAGGTAACGCCCCTTGGGCAGGTCGACGCGCTGGCCGAGGGCGACGATGTTGTTGGCGGCGCCCGCGGCGGAGGACGGGAAGTCGAAGAGGATGCCGTCGACGACCACGCGTCCTGCGGGCAGTTCCTCGCCCGGGAAGGTGTAGCCGGAACCGTCGAAGTTGCCGCCGCGGGCGGACGCGGTGTCGATGGCATCGTTGTCGAAGTAGCCGTCGAGGGCGACGGGAACGGGATCGGGGACCGGAACCCAGTGGGCGTCCGCGCCGGATGAGCCGGTGGACCGGGCCGAGGCCGGGGCGGAGAGGGGGAGGGTCGCCCCCGCGGCCACCACCGCGGCGGCTCCGAGAACCTGACGTCTTGGATACGCGTTCATGAGCACCTCCAATTCATCGGAGGTCTGATGATTGAGCTGTCTCCGGGAGGCTGTCAATGGGGCGCGTAACGATAGGACTTGAGCAAGTGATCGGATGACCGTTCAGTCCCGGATGCGAGGAGACGGCGACCCCGTCGGTGACCCGGGGAACATCCGCGGCAAGGGCGCGGCCAGAGTCTCGACGTGGCGCCCTCGGCAGGGCACAGTGCTGCACGTACTCGCCAGTACGTGCACGCCTCGACCGCGCCGAGCACCGACAGGGAGCGCCCGTGACCAGCTGGGTCGGCCGTACCGCCGCAGAGATCGCCGCCGCCGTACGCGAGAAGCGGACCACCCCGCGCGAGGTCGTGGCCGAACACCTCGCGCGGATCGAGCGGCTCGACGGCCGCGTCGGCGCCTTCCGCACCATACGCGCGGACTCCGCGCCGGCCGAGGCCGACGAGGTCGCGGACCGTACCGATCTGGCCGAACTCCCCCTCGCCGGCGTCCCCGTGGCCGTCAAGGACAATCTGGCCGTACGTGGTGAGTCCACCCGCAACGGCTCGGCCGCGACCCCGGACACGCCCGCCGACCACGACCATGTCACGGTGGCCCGGCTGCGCGCGGCAGGGGCGGTCGTGGTCGGGCTCACGAACGTGCCCGAGCTGTGCGTCTTCGGCACCACCGAGGGGGCGTTCGGGGCCGCCCGCAACCCGTGGGACACCTCGCGCACGGCGGGCGGCTCCTCCGGGGGCAGTGCCGCGGCGGTGGCCGCCGGCCTGGTGCCGATCGCGCTCGGCAACGACGGAATGGGCTCACTGCGCATCCCCGCCGCCAACTGCGGGCTCGTCACCATCAAGCCGGGACACGGCACGGTCCCCGCGGGCATCGGCAACGGCGACTGGTTCGGCATGTCCGAGAACGGGCCGCTCGCGACGACCGTCGAGGACGCGCGGCTGATGTTCGAAGTCCTGGCCGGCCGACGGGAGACAAGCACGAAGCCGCCCGCCGCACACACGGTCGCGCTCTCCCTGCGCAGCCCCGTGCTCGGCGTGCGGGTCAGCCGTCCGTACGCGGAGGCGGCCCGATCCGCGGCAGCCCTGCTCGCCGAGGCGGGGCACGACGTACACCCGGCCGACCCGCCCTACCCGTGGTGGCTGGGCACGACGTCCCTTGCGCACTGGACGGCCGGTACGGCGGTCGACGCCGAGGGCCTGGACACGGGACGGCTGGCGCGGCGCACCCGGGTCCACGCCTCGGTGGGCCGCCGCTTCGTCCATGGCGCGCGCTCCGGTGCCCGCCGCGAGCAGTTGCGCCGGATCCTGGAGCCGTTCTTCGCCGAGCACGACATCCTGCTGACCCCGGCGCTCGCCCGCCGCAGTCCGGCCGCGGAACCGTGGCACGAGCGCGGCTGGCTGCGCAACATCCTGGTCAACACCGCCTGCTCCCCCATGACGCCGCCCTGGAACCTGACGGGCTGGCCCGCGATGTCGGTTCCCTTCGGCGCGTTCCCCAACGGCGCGCCGTGCGCGGTGCAGCTGGTCGGACGGCCGGGCTCGGAGGCGGCACTGCTGGACCTGGCGGGCCGGCTGGAGGCGCTGCAGCCCTGGCGGCGCACGGCACCCCTGGGCTAGCCGGGGCGGTACGGCCGCCCGGCCGGTCCGGCCGTTACGGCCCGCGGCGTGCACGGACAGTGACGACGGCAGGACGCAACGGCGTCGACGGGCACGGTGAAGGTTTCGGGGAGCCGTCGGTGGGGACCCGACCGACTGGCGCCGAGTGGCCGGAGTGGGGAGAGCCCTCGCCGCCGTCGGATGCAGAAGGAAGATGAATCGCAGTGACCGCACACCCGAGCGAGACACCCGTCGTCCGCCCGCCTCAGACGGGCTGGGCGAAGTCCCGGACCCCGCGCGAGAACACCTTGCGCACCTGCATACCGGCCCTCGAGGACCGGACGGGTACCGGGACGTGGCGCAGCCCGGAGTCGAACATCGTCAGAGGTGAGGACTGACCTCGGCGCTCGCGATTCGGGCGTCGAGGCCCACGGGAACGCACCCGGGCGTGCCGAGGGGCGAGCCCGCTGTCACGCGGCACGTCGTCGCGGCCGCCGGGTCCACCCGAGCACGACACACCGGCCGACGGCTTCACGCCGGGGCGGCAGGGCGGTACCTCGTGTGCCGCTGACGCCCTCGCAGGCCTTCCGGCAGGAGGGTGCCGCCCATGGCTCCGACGGCACCGCGGCGACGGGCGGCGGACGCTCGGCACCGTGACTTGACTGCCGTACCACGCTCCGTGACGCCCGCCGACGGCGGGCCCGTCGGCGGTCTGTCACAGCGAGCGCCCCGGGGCACCCGCGCCGCCTGCGCCGAACCCCGCACACGAGACCTCGAGGAGCGAGACGATGCGAGCACTCACCTGGCAGGGTCGGCGGGACGTGCGCGTGGAGACCGTCCCCGACCCCCGGATCGAGAAGCCCGACGACATCATCGTGCGGATCACATCGACCGGGATCTGCGGTTCCGACCTTCATCTGTACGAACTCTTCGGCCCCTATCTCGACCCGGGCGACATCCTGGGCCATGAGCCGATGGGCGTCGTGGCGGAGGTCGGCCCCCAGGTGCACGCCCTCTCGCCGGGAGACCGCGTCGTCATACCGTTCAACGTCTCGTGCTGTGACTGCTTCATGTGCGACCAGGGCCTGCATTCGCAGTGCGAGACGACCCGGGTGGAGGAGCGGGGATCCGGTGCCGCGCTGTTCGGCTACACGAAGCTGTACGGACAGGTGCCGGGTGGACAGGCCGAGTTCCTGCGGGTTCCGTTCGGCAACAAGCTGCCCATCAAGGTGCCCGAAGGCCCGCCGGACGACCGATACGTGTACCTGAGCGACGTGCTGCCCACCGCGTGGCAGGCCGTCGAGTACGCGGCGGTTCCGCAGGGCGGGAGCGTGGCCGTACTGGGGCTCGGCCCCATCGGCGACATGTCCGCCCGCATCGCCCGTCACCGCGGCGCAGGACTGGTCATCGGCGTGGATCTGGTGGACGAGCGCCTGGAGCGAGCGGCGGCGAACGGCGTCACCTGCTTCGACCTGCGCCGGCACGGCAGGGACCTGACCGAGGCCGTACGGGACCTGACCGACGGACGGGGACCGGACGCCGTCATCGACGCCGTGGGCATGGAGTCGCACGGAGCGCCGTTCGCCAAGGCGGCGCAGTGGGTCACCGGTCATCTGCCCGACGCCGTGGCCCAGCCCTTGATGGAACACGCCGCAGTGGACCGCCTCGGGGCTCTGCACTCGGGCATCGACCTGGTGCGGCGAGGCGGCACGCTGTCCGTTTCCGGGGTGTACGGGGGGACCGCCGACCCCATGCCCCTGCTCACGCTGTTCGACAAGCAGATCCAGCTACGGATGGGGCAGGCGAACGTGTGGCGGTGGGTGGAGGACATCCTCCCCCTGCTCACGGACGAGGATCCACTCGGTGTCGACGGCTTCAAGACCCACGCCGTACCGCTCGAGGACGGCCCGAAGGCCTACGCGATGTTCCAGGCCAAGGAGGACGGGATGATCAAGACCCTCCTCGAGCCCTGAGACCGCGCCGCCCACCGATCGACCTGGAGTCTCCATGCCCACCACACTGTCGGCCGACGATCTGAAGGCGATCACGGATCGGCTCGCCGCCGAGGCCGACGTACTGCGCGAGGAACTCGCGGACGCGGAGTCGAAGATGCCCGCCCTCTACGCGGACTGCGACCTCGACCCCGCCGACGTGGGTGCGCGGGTGAGCGCGCTCGCCGCCCTGCGCGCCGACGCCGACCGCGCCAGGATTCTGCTGGACCGGGTCGTCGCGACCCTCCCCCGGGTGGGGACGCCGGGGTTCGGCCGGTGCACGGTGTGCGGCGACGTCATCGGCCGGGACCGGCTGCTGGCGGTGCCGCACACGGAGCTGTGCATCGTGTGCGCCCGCGCCGGGACCGGCGCACGGCCATGAGGCGTCCGCGGCGGTCGTGGCCCCCGGGCCCGTCCCCCTGCGTGACCGAACCTCCCCGACACCGCATACCGCCGGACGCGGGGAGAGAACGACGGCGCCGAGCGCCAGGCACGCCTGCCGCCTGAGCCTCCGGTTCCGGCCACGCCTGCGCTCATAGCGCGCGGTACATGACATGCAGCGCCACCGCACCGAACCGTGGATGCTCGTACGCCGCGGGGATCGTGCCCACGATCGTGAAGCCCAGGGACGTCCACAGCCGGACCGCGGGGTTGGTCTCGACGACCGCGTTGAAGACCATCCCCCGATAGCCCTCGGCCTCGGCGGAGGCCAGGATGTGTTCGGCGAGGGCGCGCCCGACCCCGCGGCCGGCCCGGTCCGGGTCGACCATGAAACCGGCGTTCGCGATGCGGGCGGCGGGGCCGCCGTAGTTCGGGGTGACAAAGGCGGAACCGACGATCGTCCCGGAGTCGTCCTCGGCCACGTACACACGCTTGGCCGGCGCCATCCACAGGGCGCGGGCCGCTTTCTCGTCGGTGTCCGGGTCCCAGGTGTAGGTCTCCCCGGCGGCGACGATCCGGTGCCAGAAGGGCCAGATGCGCGGCCAGTCACCGGCCGCGGCTTCCCTGATCAGCATGGGCGCGTGTCCGACACGCCCATGCCGCAGGCGATCACGACGGATCCTGCCGGGTCAGTCGACGCTCGGCAGGATGTGGGGTTCGGCAAGGTCGTCCTCGTAGCCCGCCAGACGGATCGGGGCCGAACGCGCCCAGACGTCCAGGCTGCCGAGCTTCTTCTCCGTCCGCAGGCCGCCGCGCTCCACGCGTTCCTTGGGGCGGTCATCGTGATGCGTCTTCTCCGGTGTCACCGCGCACTCCTTATGTGTCGGGTAACCCTTGGGACGTGCCGCCCCGGCCTGCCGCCGTGGCCCCGCGCGTCCGCTCGGGTCTGGGTCGAAACTGTTCGGACGCGGTGGCGCCGGCAACTCGTACGAGGGCAGGCCGTGGTAACCGGCTTGTCCCGGGACGGACCGTGGGTGTGGGTGGGACCCCAATGGCTGTCCGCTCGGTCCAGGTTAACCAAATGAGCGGGCTGCCGCTCGATGGGGCTGAAACAACCAGGTAACTGTCTTGAGTCGTGGGGCACCCATTCCCACTCATTATTAACCAATTTGTTGCTGGTCATCCCGTTTTGGTACACCCGATCGGCGCAATCGTCGAACTGCTCATCGCTCCCTCACATGTCCGGATCAGCGTTCCTCGGCGTGGCTCGACCCGGCGCGGTTCGGCTCGTGCTCAGTTCAAGTCCCGTTGGCCGAGTCGCAAGCTCGCCATGATCTGCTGACACTCGGCAACGGCTTTTCTCGCGAGAGGACTGACGCATGGAGCTGCGCAGCGTCGAGGAGCTGATGGATCTGCTGCACGCCTGCCGGGGCGCATGGGACACCCCGGACCGCAGCGGCGACCCGGTCGATCTGCACGACCACGCCCTGCAGACCGCCGCGCTGCTGCGCCGAAGTCGCCCCGCGGACAAGGAACTCCAGGTGGCCGGGCTGGTCCACGACATCGGCCATCTGCTGCGGCCGGGCGACGACGCCGGACACGCCGACCTCGCGGCCGACGCGGTACGGCCGTTGCTCGGCGAGCGGGTCTCCCGCCTCGTGCGCCTGCACGTGGCCGCCAAGCGCTATCTGGCGGCCGTGTCCCCGGAGCGCGGGCTCTCCCCGCAGAGCGCGCTCACCCTGCGCCGCCAGGGCGGGCCCATGACGCATCGGGAAGTCCTCGCGTTCGAACGGGACCCGCTGGCCGAGGACGCGGTCACTCTGCGTCAGGCGGATGACGCGGCGAAGGTCATGGGCCTCAACGCCGGCGTGCTGGAGGACTGGCGCACGGTTCTGGAGCTGGTGGCGGCGGGACGGGTCCGGCTGGGGGTCATGGACTGAGGCCTCCGGGGCCGTACCACGACCGTCGCGGTCCTGCGCCCCGGCACCGCATCGACGCCGTGCCGACGGCCGCAGCCGTGTGACGGCGGTCCCCGACGGCCCTCCTGCCGGGGAGCGGCTCCGCCTCCCGGCCGCCTGCGACATGCCGCCGTCGGCGTAATGACCGAGCAGGACGATCCGGCGGCGACAGACTCTGCGAAGTGTGCCGCCGACACGGAATCGCCCCGGCACGGCTCCGCGTGATCGGAAAGTGGACGGCCGGCCATGCCGGCTGGTGCCTGGCCGCGTCCGTGGCCCTTCACGTCCTGGCTGCCGTCTGCTTCTCCCCCGAGCCGCTGGATCTGCGCGTCTACCGTGACGCCTCCCCCCTGGTGCTCTCCGGTCACCTCTACGACTACCGGCTGCACACCGGCCCGCCCATCCCTCTGCTGCCGTTCACCTACCCGCCGTTCGCCGCGCTGGTCTTCCTGCCGCTGTCGCACCTGCCCTGGACGGTCGTGGTCGTCCTGTGGCAGGCGGCCTCCGTGGCGGCCCTGGGGGTGATCGTCCACTGCGCCGAGCGGCTGCTGTCCGCCGGCCGCGGCCGCCCCCGGATGTCGCGTGTCATGCTCTGGACGGCGGGGGGCCTGTGGCTCGAGCCCGTACGGCACACCCTGGACCAGGGGCAGGTCAACCTGCTGCTCGCAGCCCTGGTCCTCGCGGCGGTGGCCGTGCCGCGCCCGGCGGCGGCCCGGGGCGCGGCCCTCGGCCTTGCGACCGCGGTGAAGCTCACTCCGGCCTTCGGCGGGTTGTATCTGCTGGCGACCCGGCAATGGCGGGCGGCCGTCTGGGCTGCCGTGGCCGCAGCCGCGGCCACGGCCCTGGCCTGGGTGGCCGCCCCGCAGGAGTCGGCACGCTATTGGACCGGCCTGGTGACGCAGACTCAGCGCATCGGCCCCTCGTGGTCCGTGCGCAACCAGTCCCTGCTCGGCGCGCTCGGCAGGCTCCTCGGACCCGACACCCCGATCGCACTCGCCTGGTGCGCGGCCCTGACCCTGGCCACCGCGCTGGCCGCCTGCGCACTGTGGAACGCCGTGCGCCACCAGGACGCGCTGGGCGTCCTGGTCGCCGCCGAGCTGTACGGGCTGCTGGTGTCTCCCATTTCGTGGAGCCATCACTGGGTCTGGTGCCTGCCGGCCATGATGTGGTCGGCCCACGGGCCCGAGCGCCATCGGCTGCTCGGCCGGGTGGTGACCGCGGCCTGGCTCGCGGCCACGGCCACCCGCCTGGTGCCGTTCCTGATCGGCATGGAAGACGGGCTGCCGCACCCCACGCCGTACCCGGCTCTGCTGGCGTGGCCGGGCACAGCCTACACCGTCTGTGCCGTGCTGTCCCTGCTCGCCGTCGCCGCCTCCCGACGGTCGGCGGCCGACCGGCCCGGGCTTCAGCGGGTGAGGGCGGCCTCCGGCGCGTAGAAGTGGGCACGGACCCGGTGCAGCCACGACTCGGCGGCCGCCTCGTCCGGCTCCTGCGGCAGCACGCAGCGCGCCTCGTCGAAGGCGTTCTCGTAGTACCGGAGCAAGGACCTCGCGACCGTGGCGTGCTCGGCCACGCGCTCGCCGAACGCGCGGTACTCCTGGGGGTCCTCCAGGCGGACGGTCAGCTGTCCGGTGGAGTACAGCTCCAGCCCCTGGTGGCACAGCCGCTTCAGGTGGCGTGCGTGTTTGGCGGTGCGCCTGCGCACGTCCGCCGACGGGTCCCGGTCACCCCGCGACTCCAGCCTCCTGACCTGCTGGGTGGCGTAGCCCAGATAGGCGGCCCGGACGCGCCGGGCGGACAGGAACGACGCGCGGATACCGATCAGCTCGTCGCCGAGCGGGGTGCGGACCTCGTACAACTCGTCCGCCAGCCACACCAGTTCCGTCGCGCTGGGGTTGCCGCCGAGCGCGAGCCGGCACCATTTCGCGGCCTCGTGGAAGGTCCGGTCGGGATCGGTACCGACGTGGGACTCCCTCGGCGGGTGCAGGCCGTGCAGCCTCTGCGTGGGCACGGCGAAGACGCCGAGCCGGTCCACGTCGGAGCCGGCGTGCGCGAGCCCGTACGCCGTCGAGCCGACGATGCCGGACAGCAGGATGTGAGGGACGTTCACGGTCGGCCGCCTTCCTCGGGGTCGAACGGTACGGGTGGCGGCTCCGGGCCGGCCTGACGGGGCGGGGACTGCGCGTGAGGCTAGGCGCCCGGCCACCGGAACGGCCAGCGAATTTCGTACTGACGTACCTCACCGGCCTGTCATCTGACGGAGCGTCCGGAGACGGTACGGGGATGACGTCGCCGTACGGGTTCCAGGTCGGGGTCGCCATCGTCACCGGTGGGTCGCGCGGGACCGGAAAGGGCCGTGGCGGGGGCTCCCGCGGCGGCCGGAGCCCTGGTGCGCGGGACCCGCGGCCGGGTGCGGACGGCCGCCGGGCAACTCGGCGGTACCGGGGTCACGGGCGACGTCGCCGACCCCGTCCGTCCGCAAGAGCTCACCGCATTGGCCCCTGCGCTCCTTCGGACGGATCGACGTTCTCGTCGGCAACGCCGCGACCAACCGGTCCCCTGGCCCCCCTCATCGAGGCCGGACCCGAGCGCCGACGGGAGGCGTTCACCGTCGGCGTGGAGGCACTGCTGCGGCTCGCCCAGTGCATCCGGCGGGCCTGGACGGGCGAGCGCGGCGGCACCGTGGTCGACATCTGCACCCAGAGTGGCGGGCCTGCGGACCCGAACGTGGGCGACCACGGAACCGGCAAGGCCGCCCTGCTGCACCCCACCCGGCATCTCGCCGGCGAACTCGCGCCGAAGGTGCGGGTCACTCCCCCGGGCTCGTCCGCACGGAGACGGCCCGATCGGTCCGGGCGCACGGCGAGGACGCCGTCGCCGCAGGGATGCCGCTCCGCCGCTTCGGCCGGCTCGAGGACGTCGCCCGCGCCGTGCTCCGGCCGGCGTCGGACACGGCCGACCGGATCACCGGCACCCACCTGCCGGGCGACGGCGGAACCCGGGCCGGGCCCGCGTACGTCCCGGAGTCCTCCGCCTCCGGGACGTACGCCATCCGGCATCGATTGCGCTCATGTGCGCCGCATCGGATCTGATGTCACGGGCGTCACCTCGTTCGTGACGACGGGCTCGAAGGGTGGCGGCCACTCACGGGAACAGTGCGATCCCGATGAGGACCAGTAGGATGATCCCTGCGACCAGCGCCACCGTCGCCCAGGTGCTGCGGTGCCTCACCGGGTCGGCCGGCCTGCCACCGCGCGGCCTGTCCTCGGGCAGGACAGGCCGCTCCGGACGGTCGGACCGGTAGAACTGCTCGTCGCTCGTGTAGACGTTGCGGGGATCGCCGGTGGCGCGTGGATCGATCTCGTGTGGAATGGCCATGAGAACTCCTTGCGCGGTACTCACGACAGGTCGAGTTCCCACTTGGCGACGGGCCACACGCCAGGGGCGGCGCGCCGCCGCCCTCCGGACCGCTTCCGGATCACCACTTCCCGGGGGCGTAGTCCTTCAGGAAGACGCCGTACAGGTCCTCGCCCTGCTCGCCGCGCACAATCGGATCGTATACCCGGGCCGCTCCGTCGACGAGGTCCAGCGGAGCGTGGAAGCCCTCCTCTGCCAGCCGCACCTTGTCCGGATGCGGTCGCTCGTCGGTGATCCAGCCGGTGTCGACGGCGGTCATCAGGATGCGGTCCTTCTCGAACATCTCCTGGGCACTGGTGCGCGTGAGCATGTTCAGAGCGGCCTTGGCCATGTTGGTGTGCGGGTGGCCGGCACCCTTGTAGCCGCGGCTGAAGACGCCCTCCATGGCCGAGACGTTCACGATGTAGGTCCGCCTGGCCGGGGAGCCGGACAGCGCCGCCCGCAGTCGGCTGATCAGGATGAACGGCGCCGTCGAGTTGCACAGTTGCACCTCGAGCAGCTCGACCGGTGTGACCTCCTCGACCGCCTGGATCCAGCTGTTGGTGTCGTGCAGGTCGGGTACGAGCCCGCCCGCGTCGATCGCCGTACCGGCCGCGATCCGCTCCAGGGAGGCGGAACCCGAGACCAGGGCGAGGCCGGTGACGTCCTGCGCGGTCAGCGAGCCGCCGGCCACCGGCAGCGCCGCGACGGCTCCGGAGCCGAACGCGCCGATGACCTCGGCGGACGGCAGTTCGCCCGCGGGCAGCGGGGCGGACTCGGCGGCGACCAGCTCGCTGTAGGCCTGCGGGGAACGGCGCACGGTCTGCGCCGCATTGTTGATCAGGATGTCCAGGGGGCCCTCGGCGGCCACCGAGTCGGCCAGCGCCACCACCTGGGCCGGGTCGCGCAGGTCGATACCGACGATCTTCAGCCGGTGGATCCACTCGTCGCTGTCCGGCTGCGCCTTGAAGCGGCGGATCGCGTCGTTCGGGAAGCGTGTGGTGATGGTGGTGTGCGCGCCGTCCCGGAGCAGCCGGAGCGCGATGTACATGCCGATCTTGGCGCGGCCACCGGTCAGCAGGGCGCGCTTGCCGGTGAGGTCGGCGCGGGCCTCGCGACGGGACCGGTTCTCGTCGGCGCAGTTCGGGCAGAGCTGGTGGTAGAAGTAGTCGACCTCGACATAGCGGGACTTGCACACATAGCAGGAGCGCGGGCGCTGGAGTATGCCGGCGATCTGGCCGGACCCGGTGATCGAGGACGGCAGGATGCCCTCGGTCTCGTCGTCGATGCGCTGCGCGGACCCGGTCGCCGTGGCCTCGGTGACCGCCTTGTCGTGGGCGGTCTTGGCGGCACGGCGCTCCTGGCGGCGGCGCTGCTTGACCGAGCGGTAGATGTGCGAGGTGGCCCGGCGCACCTTGATCGCGTCCGGGTGGTCCACGTCGAGGTCGTCGAGTTCCGCGAGCACGCCGAGGCAGACGGCCAGTCGCTCCGGGTCGATGCCGGGGCCGTACGCCATCTCGTCCATGGCCGCCGGTCCGGCGCCTGCCAGGCCGTCCTCTGTCACCGTCATCGCGCTGCCGTTCCTCGCTCACCCGCGCAGCGCTCCGACCGCGCTCGCTTTCGAACAGCGAATTTTACGGAGCGCGCGGCCGGGTCTCCAAACCCGTGATGATCGGCGAACAGCGGCAGGTCCGGTCGGGGGCGCGGGCGAGTTCCGCATCGGCGCACGCCCCCGCGGCCGGACGGCGTCGAGGGCGGCCGCGCACCGGTGCGGCCGCCCTCGACGGATGTGACGAACCGCTCAGACGCGGCAGGCCGCCAGCAGCGTCTCCACCTCGTCCGGCACCGCGCGCGCCAGGCGCGCCAGGTCCGGCACCGCACGCGCGTCCGCGACGAACCCGTAGTGGACCCGGCCGCGGTAGGTCGAGATCGCCACCGCCAGGGACTGACCACGGGCCAGCGGGGCGAGCGGATAGATCTCGGCGAGCGGGTTGCCGCCGAGCTTCAGGCCGAGACTCGGCAGCGGCACGCTGGTGACCAGGATGTCGAACCACAGCCGGGCGGCCTGGCTGACCAGCGGTCCGCCCAGCCGGTGGCCCAGCGCGGGCACATGGTCGGCGAGCAGCGCGACGGCGCCCGCGCCCCGGTTGGGCCCGGCGTGCTTGTTGCGGTCCATGGCCGTACGGACCGTCCGCAGTCGCTGCAACGGGTCCGGGTCGCCCACCGGAAGCCGTATCAGATAGCCGGAGAGCCGGTTGCCCTGTGGCTGCGCGGTGCGCGGGCGGCGGTTGGAGACCGGGATCAGGGCACGGGGCTCTACGCCCGCGCTGCCGTCGCCCCGCTCGTCGAGCCAGCGGCGCAGTGCGCCCGCGACGACCGCGATGAGGACGTCGTTGACGGTTCCGCCCGCCGATTTGCGCACCCGGTGCACGTCGTCGAGGTCGACGGCGACGCCGGCGGTGCGGCGGGTGCCGCTGGGCTCGGAGATGAGCGCGGACGACGAACGCGTCCCGAGGGTCGACACGGCGACGGCGGCACCGATGTCCAGGGCACGGCCCACATCGGCGAGCGTGCCGCGCAGCAGACCCGGCAGTCTGCGCATGTCCGGCAGCAGCCCGCGGGCGGGTGCCTGGGGACGCGGCCTGGGCGCCGGCATGTCCATCGGGTCCATGACCGCGGCGGCCAGCGTGAGGGCGCGCAGTCCGTCGGCGAGCGCGTGGTGGAACTTGAACAGGACGGCGAAGGAGGTACCGGACTCCCCCGGCAGCACATGCGCCTCCCACGGCGGTCGGCCGCGCTCCAGCGGGCGCTCCATGAGCCGTCCGGCGGCGGCGTGGAAGTCGGCGGCGGGCGCCTGCAGCCGTACATGGTCGAGCGGGTCGAAGTCCGGTGCGGGCTCGCGGGCCGCGCCGCCCAGGGCGAGCGGGAGGCGCGCCGCGGGGAGGGCCCGCCTCAGCCGACCGTCCGGCAGCCACACGTCGCGGATCCGCATGCGCAGCCCGGGCACCGCAGCGGCACGGCCCGCCAGCAGGTCCGCGGCGTGGGCACCCGCGGTGGGCGAGTTGCACGCGAACACCCCGAGGGCGCCCAGGTGCATCGGATGGCGGGCGGATTCGATGTTCCAGAACGCCAGGTCGAGTGGTGCGAGCAGGTCGGAAGTCAATGGCTTGCCTCGCGTCGACGATGGGAGAACACGAAGTCAACCTCCGACTGGCGATTACGGTCAAGTACGATCAGGCTACGCTCAGTTAACAGCAGATAAAGTCCCGCCTCTCCGAGAGAGGCGGGACTTTGTGAGACGCGTGAGGTCACTTCAGTGCGGGTGGCGCCGCCTTCGGTGCCGTGCCCCACCCGGACGGCCGCGCGCCGACCGTGAACTCCAGCGTGCTCGGACGGCGCAAGGTGTCGGTGGTGATGTACGTCCGTTCATAGGCCTTTCCGTCGACGCGCACCCCCTGGATGTAGCGCTGACTGTGGGACGTGCCGGGCGCGGTGACGGTCAGTCGGCCGCCGGGGTAGTACGCCCGGTCCAGCACCAGGTCGACCCGGTCGAACACGGGCGTGGTCAGCCCCCAGGTGCGGTATCCGGGCTGCACGGGGAAGATCCCGATCGACGAGAGCACGTTCCAGGCGGACATGGTGCCGAGGTCGTCGTTGCCGGTCATGCCCGTCGGTCCGTCGGTGAACAGGGTCAGCGCCGCGTGCACCACGTCGGTCGTCTTCCAGGGCTGGCCGGTGGAGAGGTACGTGTACGGGGCGATGAGGTCCGGCTCGTTCTGCGGGTTGTACTTGTCCGCGTTGTAGTAGGCGTACGGCCCGTTCACCCAGACGTCGCGCGCGGTCCCCGCGGGGTCCTTGAGCAGTCGGTCGTAGGCGAAGAAGGCGTCGAGCCGGTCGTTGGCCGCACGGTCGCCCCCGATGAGGCCGACCATGCCGCGCAGGTCCTGCGGCACAAGCCACTGGTACTGCCAGGCGGTGCCCTCGTGGAAGCCCACGCTCTTGGCCGGGTCGGCCGGCCCCACGAAGGCGCCGGAGGCGTCCCGGGCGCGGAAGAAGCCGGTCGAGCGGTCGAAGACGTTCCGGTAGTTCCGCGAGCGGGCGGCATACCGCGCCGCGTCCGCGTCATGGCCCAGGTCGCGCGCCATCCGGGCGAGCATCGCGTCGGACAGCGCGTACTCCAGGGTCACCGAGGCGCCGTAGTGGTAGTCGGAGTCGCCCGGCTTGGCGTACGGACGGTTCTTGATGTACGGCGCGAAGCCGTTCGCGATGTACTCGCGGTTCGCCTCCCGGCCCACGTACATGGTGTTCGCGGGGGGAACGCCGTCCGCG
This sequence comes from Streptomyces sp. HUAS TT11, assembly GCF_051553595.1. Taxonomy (NCBI): domain Bacteria; kingdom Bacillati; phylum Actinomycetota; class Actinomycetes; order Kitasatosporales; family Streptomycetaceae; genus Streptomyces; species Streptomyces sp. HUAS TT11. The sequence goes on along the minus strand of NZ_CP196184.1, from coordinate 7,726,678 downwards.
TTCTTCTTCAGCGCACGGTAGGCCCGCTCCTCGTGTCCCTTCAGCAGCCCCTGCTGGTAGGCGTGGGTGAGGTACGGGGTCACCGGGTCGCCGCTCATGATGTTCGTCTCGACCGTGCCGTAGCCCCACTTGGGCAGCCAGCCGCCCTGCGCGTCGATCTCGAGCACGGACAGCGCCATGTCCCGGGCCTCGCGCGGGGCGAGCAGGGACAGCAGCTGGGCCTGGGTGCGGTAGGTGTCCCACAGGGACCAGTTCTGGTAGTACGTGAACCCGTTGGCGCGATGGATCCGCTGGTCCCAGCCCCTGTAGCGGCCGTCGGCGTCGCTGCCGATGTTCGGCGCGAGGAACGACCGGTACAGGGACGAGTAGAAGGTGGTCCGCAGGGTGCGGTCGCCCCCCTGTACCCGGACGTCGTCGAGGCGGTCCTCCCAGGCGCGACGGGCCGCCTCCCGGACGTCGTCGAACGAACCGGCCTGCGCGGCCGCGAGGTTGGCCTCGGCGCCGCGCGCGTCCACGTACGACAGCGCGGTTCTCGCCTCCACCGTCCGGTCCTTGGTGGCGTCGAACGTGACGTAGGCGCCGTTGCGCCCGGGGCCGGAGGACTTCGTCGCCTTCGGGGTGATCGAGTCCTGGTACCAGGTTCCGTGTGCCGTGAAGGGGCGGCTGAAGCGGGTGACCGTGTAGACCGTGTACGGGCGCGTCGAACGGCAGAAGCCGCTGCCCGTGATCGTGGTGCGCACGGTGCGGTCGTCGAGGATCTCGACCTTGGAGGAGATGTTCTTGTGCAGCGCCTGGCCCGCGTTGAGCAGCACATTGGCCTTGCCGGTGGCCGGGAACGTGTACCGCTGCACTCCGGTACGTGCCGTCGCCGTCAGTTCGGCCTGGATGCCGTCGCCGAGTCGGACCCGGTAGTAGCCGGGGCTCGCCTGCTCGTCGGCGTGGCTGAACGTGGCCGCGTACTTGGCGTAGTCCGTCTCCGTGACGTCACCGGTCGTCGGCAGCACGGGCAGATCCCCTCCGATGGCGCAGCCGACGCCGGAGAGGTGGACGAGGGAGAAGCCGCGGATCCGTTGCTGGGTGTAGTCGTAGCCGGTTCTGTGCCCGGTGTCCGGGGAGAGCTGGACCATGCCGAAGGGAACGGCGGCACCGGGGAAGGTGTTGCCTTCGTTCTGCGTGCCGATGAAAGGGTTGACCAGGTCGGTGAGCCTGCCGTCGGGCGGATCGGCGGCTGGGGTGGCCGGCGGGGAGCACAGGGCCGAGGCCGCGACCGCGCCCGCGGCGGCGAGGCGCAGGCGCCGGGTCCATCTCATCTGGGAAGACCTCCGGAGGATCGACGTCGTTGCCCACATGGTGGTGGCGCCGTGTCGGATTCCGGAGCATCCGAGGCGGTTGACCTGGGGCGCGTCGCGGAAGACCGGTGCCCGGCAGCGGGGCCGCGCGGGTGCGTGGAGTCGGCGAGGGACGGTCTGGCGCCGCGGAACACCCGGGGGATCGGGGCGAGTTCACGGTCCGGGGTCCGGACGTCCCGTCCCTCGGCGGGGAGCGGTTCGGGGCGGGGCCGGATCGGTGGCGGGCCCGCCGTGGGGACGTCAGGACGGGTGGACCCCTCCGGGTCCTGGAGAGGGTGCCGCCGCCGACGGCGACGTGGGGGCCGCGCGCGACGAGCGCGTCCGGGGACCCGCTCGTCCGCGGAGAGGGGCGTGCACGCCCGCGTCGGTCATGTCCGGCCTCGCTTTCGTCGGCCCCCGCCGACCCGGGGTACTGCGCCGGAGCGTCCCCCTCGCTCCCGGGCCGATCGGCACGTGCTCATGGGCGACGATAGGCGGCCGGCGGCGGGCCCTGCCTGCCGAGGGCCCGCCCGGTGCGTCATTCGGGTGGCCGTGCGGTGTGCCCCGGCCGCCGTCGCGGGGCACACGGGCCGGACCGCCTACGGCACGTGCTGTCCCTTCCCCAGCGCGATCACCCCGCCCTTCGACACCGTGTACAGCTCCGTGTCCCGGTCCGGGTTGACACCGATCGTCGCGCCCGGCGGCACTTCGACGTTCTTGTCGAGGATCGCCCCGCGCACGATCGCACCCCGTCCCACGTGGACGTTGTCGTGCAGGATCGAACCCTGTACGACGGCACCGGGGTCCACGACGACGCCCGGTGACAGCACCGACTGCGTCACCTGCCCCCGGATCAGGGACCCCGCGCTGATGATCGACTCGCTGGCGATGCCACCGGCGTTGAAGCGGGCGGGCGACAGCTGGCCGGAGTGCGTGTAGATCGGCCAGCTGCGGTTGTAGAGATTGAAGGCCGGCCGCTCGGCGATCAGGTCCATATGGGCGTCGTAGTAGGCGTCCAGCGTGCCGACGTCCCGCCAGTACCCCCGGTCCCGGCTGGTCTCGCCCGGCACGTGGTTGGCACTGAAGTCGTACAGCTGCGCCTCACCGCGGTCGGTGAGGGCCGGCAGGATCGAACCCCCCATGTCGTGCACGGAGTTCGGGTCCTCGGCGTCCCGCTGCAACGCCTCGATCAGCGCCTTGGTGGTGAAGATGTAGTTGCCCATCGAGGCGAAGACGCACTCGGGGTCGTCCGGCAGCCCGGGCGGGTCGGCGGGCTTCTCCAGGAAGCGCTCCACGGTCAGGCCGTCCGAGCCCGGGCTGATCACGCCGAAGGAGGGGGACTCGGCGCGCGGCACCCGTATCCCCGCGACGGTCACGCCCGCCCCGCTGTCGATGTGCCGGGCGACCATCTGCCGCGGGTCCATCCGGTAGACGTGGTCGGCGCCGAACACCGCCACGTACTCGGGCTGTTCGTCGTATATCAGGTTCAGCGACTGCAGAATGGCGTCCGCACTGCCCAGGTACCAGCGCGGTCCGAGCCGCTGCTGGGCCGGGACGGGGGTGACGTAGTTGCCGAGCAGACTGGACATCCGCCAGGTGGTGGTGATGTGCCGGTCCAGCGAGTGCGACTTGTACTGCGTCAGCACGCAGATGCGCAGGATGTCGCCGTTCACGAGGTTGGACAGGACGAAGTCGACGAGGCGGTATGTTCCGCCGAAGGTCACGGCCGGTTTCGCGCGGTCGGTGGTCAGCGGCATCAACCGCTTCCCCTCCCCGCCGGCCAGTACGATTCCCAGCACCGAAGGTCCACCGCGCCGCATGCCGCCGCCCCTCTAAGCCCGGTTGTGCCGCTCTCTGTTCACTGACTACCCCTGTTCGAGGAGTTCCTCGTACAGACGAACCGTGCGGCGGGCCACCGTGTCCCAGCCGAACTGCTTCACCGCGCGCTCCCGGCCGGCCTCTCCGAGGCGCCCGGCCGCCGTCGGATCGGCGAGGACCGAGTCCAGGGCGCGGGCGAGGTGCTCCTCGAAGTCGTCGTCCACGTCGACCAGCAGGCCGGTGCGCCCGTCGTCGACGACCTCCGGAATGCCCCCGGTGCGCGAGGCCACGACCGCCGTACCGCACGCCATCGCCTCGAGGTTGACGATGCCGAGCGGCTCGTACACCGACGGGCAGACGAACACGGCGGCGTGCGTGAGGAGCTGGATCACGTCCGGACGCGGCAGCATCCTGGGGATCCAGTGGACGCCCTCGCGACGTCTGCTCAGCTCCTCGAACAGGTCCCGGAACTCGCGGTCGATCTCCGGGGTGTCGGGGGCGCCGGCACAGAGCACGACCTGGGTGTCGGGGTCGATGTGCCGGACCGCGCGCAGCAGATGCGGCACGCCCTTCTGGCGGGTGATCCGGCCGACGAACAGGACGTAGGGGCGGCTCGGGTCGAGGCCGAGGCGGGCGAGAACGTCCGTGCCGGGGTCCGGCTGGTAGAGCGAGGTGTCGATGCCGTTGTGCACGACGTGGACCCGCGCGGGATCGAGGGCCGGGTAGCAGCCGAGGATGTCGTCGCGCATGGCGCCGGAGACGGCGATCACGGCGTCCGCCGACTCGATGGCGGTCCGTTCGGCCCAGCTGGAGAGGGCGTACCCGCCGCCGAGCTGCTCGGCCTTCCAGGGGCGCAGCGGCTCGAGCGAGTGGGCGGTCATCACATGCGGGATGCCGTACAGCAGTTTGGCGAGATGCCCTGCGAGGTTCGCGTACCAGGTGTGGGAGTGGACGAGTTCGCGGTCCTGGAGGACGGCGGCGATGGAGAGGTCCACGGAAAAGGTGCGCAGCGCGTCGTTGGCGGTGTCGAGGGCCGGCCACGACCGATGGCGTACCACGCCCCCGGCACCGCCCTCGCCCCAGCAGTGCACGTCGAGGTCGGTGAGGGAGCGCAACTCCCGGGCGAGGAACTCGACATGAACACCCGCGCCGCCGTACACGTCCGGCGGGTACTCCCGGGTCAGCAGGCCCACACGCACCGGGAACCCCCTGTCTCAGCGGCTGGTTCCCACATGGTCACCCAGATACCGCGGTTGCGGAAGACCACACGGGTGTCAGTCCCGGCCCGGCGGGCGGTCGAAGCAGCAGTCGCCGCACACACCGCCGCCGGGCAGCCGGTAGTAGAGGCAGCAACTACGCCGCCGGCCGGTCGCGGGATCGAGGGTGCCGGACAGGTCGGGGTGCGTGAACAACCCGGCGGCCAGCCCGTGGGCCCGCTCGGCGACGTCCGCGCGGCCCTCGGCCCGGGCCCAGTGGCCGATCATGCGCACGGCGCCCGCGAGGGCGGAGCCGGCGTTGCCCCACAACAGCCCTGCGGAGACACCGTTGCGGGAGGCCAGGGCGGCGGTCAGCGGGACGAGGTGGGCCTCGCGCACGACCGCGTCGAGCGCGTCGACCGGCAGCGCACGCACCTCGTCCAGCCACAGATCCTCGGGCGCGCTGCCGTCCGGGTCCCAGGACAGCCGCCCCGGGTCGAGGTCGGGAACCCTCCCGTACAGGGCGGCGCACCCGAGCGCGACGGACCAGAGCCGGGCCGCAAGTCCCTGGTGGGCGATGGAGGCGGCGACCCGGACCTCCGGGGCGCGCAGACTCCGTGCGACCTTGCGGACACGGAAAGTCACCGGATCCCGGTAGGCGTCGTCGGGACCGTCGGACGGTGCGGCCGCGTACGCGTACGCGAGGTCCGGCAGAGGCCCGCGCCGGGGCACTCCGGTGCGTAGTACGAAGAAGCCGCCCAGGGAGCCGAGCGCGGCGAGTTCGGGGTCGAGGTCCACGAAGGCCAGTAGTACCAAGGCCGGCCGGGCCTCTCAGCAGGGGGGAGCCATCCGTGGTCACCCCTCCAGGGGAGGACGGGAACGTGTTCGTACTCCATCGGCAGTATGACCCAATGCGTGCTCAGGTACGACGACGGGAAGGGTTCCGCACGGCATCGTGTTGATTATGGAAGCCGACTGTCAGCCGCGCCGGGCGCCACGCTCCGGCCCCCCGCAGAGGAGCCGCTCATGAGCGCCCTCGCGTTGTCCGTGCTCCTTTCCCTGTTCTCCGCCGTCGCCTACGCCGGCGGAGCAATCGTGCAGGAGCGGGTCGCCGTGTCCTCGCCGGACGAGTCCTGCGCGCCGCTGCGCCGGCCGGCCTGGTGGGCGTCGGTCGTGCTGAACGGTCTCGGCGGGTTGCTGCACGTCGCGGCGCTTGCCTACGGTCCCCTGAGCGTGGTCCAGCCGCTCGGTGCGCTGACCATCGTCTTCGCCTTGCCCATGGCCGCCCTGTTCGTGGGCCGCAGGTCCGGGGCGACCGCCTGGCGGGGCGCGGTCATGGCGACCGTCGGCCTGGCGGGTCTGCTGTCCCTGGTGGGCACCTCCGACGCCCAGACCCTGAGCGGCGCCCAGCGGGTGACGGTGGCCCTGGTCACCGCGGGCGGCGTGCTGGCGCTCATGGTCGCGGCCCGTGCGGCGCACCGGCATCCGGCGGTACGCAGTGTGCTGCTGGCGGTCGCGTCCGGGGTCGCGTTCGGCATGTCGTCGGTGTTCACGAAGACGGTCGCCGTGGACTGGAAGAGCGGGGTCGCGCTCGCCGATGTGCCGAGCCTCGCGGTGATAGGCGTCTTCGCCACGGCAGGTCTGCTGCTGTCGCAGGCCTCCTACCGGGGTGCGGGCCTCGCCGCCCCGCTCGCCACGCTGACGGTCGTGAACCCGGTGGCGGCGGCCGCGGTCGGCATCACCATGTTCGGCGAGACCTTCCGCTACGGCGCCACGGGCACCGCGCTCGCCCTGGGTTGCGGTGTCGTCGCCGCGGGAGGTCTCATCCTGCTCACCACGGAGCGGATCGGCGGCGAGCAGCGCACGGCAGCGGCCACATCGGCCGCCCCGGAACCCGTCTCCGAGCCGGAGCCGCTCCAGACGGTGATCGCCGCGGTCCCCGCGCAGGCGCCCGCCCCTGCCGAGGAGGACGTGCCCGTGGCGACGGCCGTCGAGGAGGACGCGTACGACGGCTGGGAGCCGGCCCCGCTGTACGCCCCCTTCTACGCCGGACCCTTCGTGCCCGTGCCCGCCCCGGACAGGCATCGGGCCCGCGTGAAATCCTGACCGCTCGCGACGGGCGTCAGAGCCTGACGCCGCCCGCGCGGAGATAGGCGAGGGGATCGATGTCGCTGCCGAACGCGGGCCCCGTCCGCACCTCGAAGTGCAGATGCGGGCCGGTACTGTTGCCGGTCGAGCCGGAGCGGCCGATGCGCTGGCCGCCCACCACACTCTGCCCGTCCTTCACGGAGATCGCCGACAGATGGGCGTACTGCGTGTAGCGGCCGTCGGCATGCCGGATGACCACCTGGTAGCCGAAGGAGCCGCCCCAGCCCGCGGCGACGACGTGTCCCGGCGCCACGGCCTTCACGGAGGTTCCGGTGGGCACGGGGAAGTCGACGCCCGTGTGGTAACCCTTCGACCACGCCCCGCCCGCGGCATGGTAGGGCGTGCCCATGGCCGCGGTCACCGGGGCGACCATGGAGTGGCTGGCGGTGCGGTCCGAAGTGGGTCGGTGGGTGGACGACTTGTGGGTGCGGGAGGGTGCGGGTTCCGTGCGCACCGGGGCCTTGGCCCGCAGTTCCAGCCGCTGGCCGGGCAGGATCAGATCGGGGTCGGCCCCGACGGCCTCACGGTTGGCCGTGTACAACCGCTGCCAACCACCCCGGACATGATGCGTGTCGGCGATCCCGGAGAGCGTGTCCCCGCGCACCACTGTGTACATCTCGGCGGTGCCCGCCTGCGACTGGGGTGTGGTCTGCGGTTTCACCTCCCGTACGGAGCGCTCGGCGGCCCGCGAGGCGGTGCCGGGGGTGTCGCGGCCGGGGGTGTCTCCGGTGGGACCGCTCGAACGGGTCCCGGGGCCGGCGAGGGTGAGGCCCGCGCGTACCGAGCAGACCGGCCAGGAGCCCGGGCCCTGCCCCCTCAGGACCTTCTCGGCCACCGCGATCTGCTGGTCCCTGGTGGCGAGATCCGCACGCCGGGCGTAGGCCGTACCACCGTAGGCCTCCCAGGTGGACTGTGTGAACTGCAGTCCGCCGTAGTAGCCGTTGCCCGTGTTGATGCTCCAGTTGCCGGTCGACTCGCAGGCGGCGACCTTGTTCCAGGTGCCCACGTCCGCGGCGTGCGCGACCCCGGCGCCGATCAGCGGGATGGCCATGCCGGCACCGCCCGCCGTGAGGGTGAGCGAGGCGCGGTTGATCCTTGTCGGCTGATACCGGCGGTGCCGGCCGCGTACGGCCATGGGGACCCCCTCGACATGCGTCAGGAGGGGCAAAAGTAAATGTTGCGAACAGGCCATGACAAGACGGCAATCGGCCTCTTCGGCGGATCAACTGACCTGGTTCCGCCCCCCGTTTCCGGACGGGACCGGACGACCGGCCGGTGCGGGTGCGACCTGCACGCCCCTGCCGCGACACGCGGATGTGCGCCGGGCGTACCGGCACGTCAGGATGGTCACCGGGCAATACTGACGAACACGACCGGCACCACCCCCTGAGGACGTCCTCAGGACCGAACCGGCACCGCCGATTCCAGGACCTCTAGGAGCCAACCGTTATGAGCACTTCAGCCCAGATCGGCGTCACGGGTCTCGCGGTCATGGGCCGCAACCTCGCCCGCAATTTCGCGCGCAACGGCTATACGGTCGCCCTGCACAACCGGACCGTGGCACGGACCCACGACCTTGTGAAGGAGTTCGGCCACGAGGGCGACTTCGTGGCGACCGAGACCGCCGAGGACTTCGTCGCGGCGCTCGAGCGGCCCCGACGTCTGATGATCATGGTGAAGGCCGGAGCGCCGACCGATGCGGTGATCCAGGAGTTCGCCCCGCTCCTGGAGCCGGGCGACATGATCATCGACGGCGGCAACGCGCACTTCGCGGACACCCGCCGACGTGAGAAGGAGCTCCGCGAACAGGGCATCCACTTCGTCGGCACCGGCATCTCGGGCGGTGAGGAGGGCGCGCTGCACGGCCCGAGCATCATGCCCGGGGGCTCGGCCGAGTCCTACGCCTCCCTCGGCCCGATGCTGGAGAAGATCTCCGCGAAGGCCCAGGACGGCGCACCCTGCGTGACCCACGTCGGACCCGACGGCGCCGGCCATTTCGTGAAGATGGTGCACAACGGCATCGAGTACGCCGACATGCAGCTGATCGGCGAGGCGTACCAGCTGCTGCGCGACGTCGCCGGCTACTCCCCCGCGCAGATCGCCGAGATCTTCCGTACCTGGAACACCGGGCGGCTCGACTCGTACCTGATCGAGATCACCGCGGAGGTGCTCTCGCACGTGGACGCGGCGACGGGCAAGCCGTTCGTGGACGTGGTCCAGGACCAGGCGGAGCAGAAGGGCACCGGCCGCTGGACCGTGCAGATCGCCCTCGACCTCGGGGTGCCGGTGTCGGGTATCGCGGAGGCGGTGTTCGCGCGTTCGCTGTCCGGGCACTCGGCGCTGCGCGAGGCCTCGCGCGACCTGGCCGGCCCGAAGCCCGCGCCGCTGGCCGAGGACGAGGCCCGGGCCTTCGCCGACCGGGTGGAGCAGGCGCTGTACGCGTCGAAGATCGTGTCGTACACCCAGGGCTTCCACGAGATCGCCTCGGGCAGCGAGGAGTACGACTGGAACATCGACCTCGGCAGCATCGCCTCCATCTGGCGCGGCGGCTGCATCATCCGCGCGGCCTTCCTCGACCGGATCCGCGCCGCCTACGACGCCCGCCCGGACCTGCCGAGCCTGCTCTCCGACGAGACCTTCGCCCGTGAGATCGCGCACGCGCAGGACGACTGGCGCGAGGTCCTCGTCGCGGCGACCCGCCAGGGCGTCCCGGCACCCGGGTTCTCCGCGGCGCTCGCCTACTACGACGCGCTGCGGGCCGAACGGCTGCCCGCGGCGCTCACCCAGGGCCAGCGGGACTTCTTCGGGGCGCACACGTACCGGCGCACCGACCGCGAGGGCTCGTTCCACACGCTGTGGGGCGGGGACCGGACGGAGGTCGGGGCGTAGCGCGCCCACGCCGCGCGTGACGGTGGCCCGGTGCCCGGAGGTCTCCCTCCGGGCACCGGGCCACCGCGCAGGTCGGCCTATGTCAGGGGCGGTCCCGGCTCGGGCCCGGGCACCGGGTCGGGACCCGGCGGCTCCGGGATCGGGGACGGAGGCGGCTGAGGGGTGGGCCGGGGTTCCGGGTCGGGCACGGGTTCCGGTCCGGGACGCGGACGGTCGGGTCCCGGACCGGGCGGAACGGGGCCCGGTCCGGGCGGCACCGGTGCCGGGCCGGGCGGTACGGGTTCGGGTGGCACGGGTTCCGGGCCCGGCGCGGGTCCCGGCTCCGGGGTCGGAACCGGTCCTGGGGTCGGATCCGGTCCCGGGGTCGGTCCCGGTCCGGGCGGCGGTCCCGGCCGTGCGGGATCGGGGAACGGATGCGTCATCGTGTCCTCCAGCCATTCGCTGCATCGGCCCTGGACTTGTGCCCCGGGTACCCGGGGCACCGATCGGCACTCACCCCGTCGCGGGACGTCGGCAGGACCGGGTGGGCCACCGACCGCCCGGAATCTACCCGGTCGGCTGTGCGGCGCCATGGAGCGCCGCAGCGGCCGCCGCGAGCCCGGGCTCAGGACTGGCAAGGACCGGGATACCGGTCGAGGTCAGGTACTGAGCGGGGGCCATGGACGCCTGGGCCAGGACGATCGCGTCGGCACCGGTGACCGTGTCGGCGCTGCCCGCGACCGCCCGCACGTATCCGTCGGTGTCCCCCGCCTCGAACAGCTCCCACGCACCCTCGACGAGTACGGTGCGCACCTCGGCGTCGCCTCCGGCCGCCTCCTCCCGGATCAACGCGATCGTGGGCGCCAGGGTGCTCTCCACCGTGGCGATCACGACGATGCGGGGGCCCGTCGCCACCGCTGCGGCGGCCATCGGCCGGTCCACCCGGAGCACGGGCACGTCCACCTCCGTGCGCTCGGCGACCGCACCGATGGTCGAGCAGGTGCACAGCACGGCGCGGGCGCCCGCCGCGACCGCCGCGTCGAGGAGGTGCCGGACGGCGTCGGCCACGGCGTCCGGGCCGTGCACGCGGGCACGTTCGAGGAGTTCCTCGGCCACGAGATGCCTGAGTTCGAGCCCGGGATGGAACCGGTCCCGCAGGGCGTCGAAGACGGGGACGTGGGCGGGTGAGGTGTGCAGCAGGGCGAGCGCGCCGCGCCCCCCGCCGTCGCCTGTGGACACGTTTTCCCCCTCGATCAGGCCGTGACGGCCTGCGGGCTGCGCTCCTGGTCCGAGCCGGGTACCGGGGCGGACGGGTCCGATCCCCGTGCGACGATCCGGTTGTCGCGGTCCACGTGCACGACCCTCGGCCGCAGGGTCCGCGCCTCGGCGTCGGGGACCTGGGCATAGCTGATGACGATCACCAGGTCGCCGGGGTGCACAAGATGGGCCGCCGCGCCGTTGATACCGATGACGCCGGAACCGCGCTCGCCCTCGATGACGTAGGTCTCCAGCCGGGCGCCGTTGGTGACGTCGACGATGTGGACCAGTTCACCGGGCAGCAGATCGGCCGCGTCGAGCAGGTCCGCGTCGATGGTCACCGATCCCACGTAGTGCAGGTCGGCCTGGGTGACGGTGGCACGGTGGATCTTGGACTTGAACATGGTGCGCAGCATTTTGGGCTCCTGAAAGACAGCTCCCTGCCCGCTTTCTGCAGGTCAAGGGCGTTCTTTACCCTACACCGGCACGTGTCGGACCCGACGATCGCCAGGAACGTCGCTTGCCCCTGCCGAGAAGGCCCCGGGCCCGGGCTTCCGCGCGAACCCGGCTGTCGTGACGTCGCCGACCGTGCGCCTGCCCGGTCCCTCGTCGCCGAATGCGCCGGGACTGCCACTGAGGAAACACCGACACACCTGACGTCACATCAGCGAAATAGGAGTGCGGGTCACTTCCCGGGATCACCTGTCGAGTTGGTGCGTGACATCCGCTCTCAGCCCGCATGAACAGCTCACCCGCGGGCAGCGCCCTGATCGCGGCTGATGCCGATGGAGGTGTCTGCGGGCCAGCCCCGCCGTCCGGCGGAGAACCCTCCGCCCCAAGGGGCCGCACCCATGAACGCCGGTCCGGACGGCCCGAAGGCGACCGGATACAGTACGCGAGACGGCAGCCTGGTCAGGGAGGGGAAGCGTGACCGACACCAGCGACACCCGTCCCGCCGACAGCGAGGCGCAAGCTCCGCGGCAGAGTCGACTGCACCGCCTGATGCGCTACATCCCCCTGATCGCCCCCGTCCTGCTGTGGGCCGTGCCCTGCTGGGCGCTCCTGTACACCGGCCAGCACTGGCCGGTGCCCGTCACGCTGGTCGGCACCGCCCTGTTCGCCCTCGGCCTCATCGGTATGCCGCTCGCGATGGTGCGCGGCCACGGCCGGCGCCAGCAGGACCGGGCGGCGATCATCGGTGACACCCTGCTGGGCACCAGCTGGATTCTGTTCACCTGGTCCGTTCTGCTCGGCATCCTCCTGCGGCTCGCCCTGACCGTGGCCGGCGTCGGCGGCAGCCAGGACCGGGCCCGAATCGTCACCTGGGCCGTCCTCGGCGCAGCCGTCGTACTGCTCGGCTGGGGGTATGCCGAGGCCCGCCGCGTGCCACGCGTGCGCCGTCTCGACGTGCGACTCCCGCGACTGGGTGCCGGGTTGGACGGCCTCCGGGTCGTCCTCATCACCGACACCCACTACGGCCCACTCGATCGCGCTCGCTGGTCGGCACGGGTGTGCGAGACAGTGAACGCTCTGGAAGCCGACGTGGTCTGCCACACCGGGGACATCGCTGACGGCACGGCCGAACGCCGCCGCGCCCAGGCCGCCCCACTCGGTACCGTGCGGGCGACCCGCGCCCGTGTGTACGTCACCGGCAACCACGAGTACTACAGCGAGGCCCAGGGCTGGGTCGACCTGATGGACGAGCTGGGCTGGGAGCCGCTGCGCAACCGCCATCTGCTGCTCGAACGCGGAGGCGACACCCTCGTGGTCGCCGGCGTGGACGACGTCACCGCCGAGTCCTCCGGCCTGGCAGGTCACCGCGCCGACCTCGCCGAAGCTTTGAACGGCGCCGACCCCGCCCTGCCCGTCCTGCTCCTGGCACACCAGCCCAAGTTCGTCGACCGGGCGGCAGCCGACGGTATCGACCTCCAACTCTCCGGCCACACGCACGGCGGTCAGATCTGGCCCTTCCACCACCTGGTCCGCATCGACCAGCCCGCCCTCGCCGGCCTCAGCCACCACGGCACCCGCACCCTCCTTTACACGAGCCGCGGCACCGGCTTCTGGGGCCCGCCGTTCCGCGTCTTCGCCCCCAGCGAGATCACCCTGCTCGTCCTCCGCTCCCCGCACCCGCCCACCTCGCCGTAGCGCGGGGCGGGCCGACACATCCGCTCGGAGCTGTCCACGAGCCGCGACACGGTGTGGCCGCCGGTAGCCTGCCCGGGGGGCCGAGGTCTGGGATGAGCCGCAGCCGGCCGCCGACGGGTTCAAGCACGTGTACGCCGAGGTCGGCCCGGTACGCCGATCCCCGCGGGCTTGTCGACGTCGGCGGTGTGCCTCACTACTGGTTGGCGGGCCGACCACTCGTGGGTGGACGCGAACGCGTGATCAAAGGCGTAGACGGGATCGACTGCCGTACATGACTTGGCGCCGGGTCCAGCAGACCACCGCGCTCAGCGCGATACGCGCCGCCGGCGGCTCCCGGACTTCCGGGGCGGCAAGCCGCCCGGCCCGGCGGCCGAGTGATCACTCCGTGGAGAAGGCCGCGTGCGGTCCGACGGCCGTCGGGCCCCGGCCGCCCGCTCTGTCCCACTTCCCGTCCGCCCTGTTCGCGGGGGGACCGCCAGGCCGGGCGGCGGTCTTCGTACACCAGGACCCTCCCCGCAGCGCAGGTCCGCAGAAACTCGGCGAGGCAGGCTCCCTGCCCGGTGGGGCCGGGCGGACCTCGCCGCACCGAATACGCAGGAGCCCGTCGAAGGGGTCATGCCGCCGTGTCCTCGAACCACACATGGGTGCAGTTCGGGCATTGCAGATGGACCACGGGCCCTGAGTTGGACAGCAGATAGCGCCAGTGGACGTGGCAGGTGCGGCCGGCCAGGCAGTTCTCGCAGTCCTCGTGGTCCCGGCAGTTCGGACACGGGAGCCAGGCGCGGCGTGCCCGGTCGGCGTGGGGATCAATCGGCAGCACGGCCCTGCCCGAGGTCGGGGGGCAGCACTCCGGCGGCCACAAGGCGCTCGTAGATCCGCTGCTGATGCTCGTCGAGGCCGGAGTACAGCATCCGGTACGCCTCGTCCTCGGCCGCCATCGCCGCCACCGGGTCCCAGTCCGGTTCCATCGCCGCGAAGAACTCCGTACGCCGGCGCGCCTCGTCCGCGGTGAGGTCCATCTCGAATATGTGAGGGTCGGGGGTGCTCTCGTGGGCCATGAGCGGGCTTTCCTGAAGGAAATAGATGACTATTACACATTCCTAGCAGGGTTTGCCCGAATTTCGAACAGTCCGGCCACGAGATCCTGGTCACGCGGAGGCGTGTGGTCACGGGTGCGGCCGGGGCAGGCCGCCCGGACGTCCTTGGCTGGTCCTGCCGGTCCCAGGAACACCGGGGAACTGCCGTCGCCCTCGACACGCTTCGAGGATGGACGGCACGCCGGGCGATCCCCCCGGCGACGGCATCCGGGTCTGCCAAGGGCACAGATCCGTTGCGGGACATGGAACGAGAGGAACCCCCGATGACCACCACCCTTGCCGGCGGCACGTTCGACCTCGCGGACGGCATGACCGTCTCGCGTATGGGCTACGGCGCCATGCAGCTCGCGGGACCGAACGTGTTCGGGCCGCCCCGGGACCGCGACCAGGCCGTCGCGGTTCTGCGCGCGGCCGTCGAGGCGGGCATCACGCACATCGACACCGCCGACTTCTACGGCCCCGCCGTGGTCAACGAACTGATCAAGGAAGCACTCTTCCCGTACCCCGCCGGCCTGCACATCGTCACCAAGGTCGGCGCCCGCAGGGCCGCCGACGGGAGCTGGGTCCCGTCACTGGACCCGGCGGACCTCAAGGCGCAGGTGAGGGAGAACCTCACACACCTGGGACTGGACACCCTGGACGTGGTCAACCTGCGCGTCGGCGGCCACGACGCCCCGGACGGGGAACCCCTGGCGGAGCAGTTCGGCGCCCTCGCCGAGCTCCAGCAGCAGGGCCTCATCCGTCACCTCGGGCTCAGCGGCGTCTGCGCCGCGCAGCTCACCGAGGCCCGGTCCATCGCGCCCGTCGTCACCGTGCAGAACCTCTACAACCTCGCCAACCGGCAGGACGACGCCCTGCTGGACCGGTGCACGGCCGAGGACATCGCCTTCGCCCCCTTCTTCCCGCTGGGCGGATTCAGCCCGCTGCAGTCCGAGACCCTGCACAAGGTGGCGGCACGTCTGGAGGCCTCGCCCCAGCAGGTCGCCCTGGCCTGGCTGCTGCAGCGCTCACCCGCCGTCGTCGTCATCCCCGGCACCTCCTCGCCCGCCCATCTCAGGGAGAACATCGCCGCCGCCGATCTGGTCCTGCCCGCCGACGCCGTAGCCGAGCTCGACACCATCGGCCACTGAGCCGGCCGCCTCCGCCCGCCCTCCCGGCGACGACGGTGCCCGAGGCAGCGGGACCGCGGTGTGCGCCACGCCGTTGCCGGCCGGCCCGACGGCAGCGGGCGGAAGGGGGCCGGCGTCGGCCGGAGGAGCCGGATCTTCCCCTACGCCGCACCGACCCCACCCCGCTGCTCGGCTCCGACGTACGGGAGAAGGGCTTCGCCTTGGGCGCCGCGCCGCAGCATCGCGCGGCACGTCCGGCGGCCGCGCCTCCCCGGGGGCCGCGGTCGCTCCTCCGGGGCCGGTGCGTCCGCCGGAGGCGGCCGCGGCGGGCCGTCACAGCCGGACGACGACCAGGGCGATGTCGTCCCGGGCGCCGCCCTCCACTCCGAGCTGCGCCAGCAGGACGTCGGCGAGGTGTTCCGGGCTGAGTGCGCAGTGCCGGCAGAGCACTTCGGTCAGCCGGGCCAGCCCGGCTTCGATGTGCTCGCCGCGGCGTTCGATCAGCCCGTCGGTGTAGAGCACGAGGGTGTCGCCGGGGGTGTAGGTCTGGCCGGCCTGCGGGCGGGGCAGATGCTGCGGCCGGGCCGCGAGCGGCGGGTCCGTCGCCTGGTCGAGCAGCTCGTGCGACCCGTCCACGTGGACGAGGATCGGGGGCGGGTGACCGGCACTGCTGTAGATGATCAGCTTGCTGCGGGTGTCCACCATGGCCTTGACGGCGGTGGTGTTCAGCGCGCCCTCCACCGACCGGGCGTACAGACCCAGCACCTCCAGCGCCTGGGCGGGCCGCTCCAGCGCGCGGATGGCCGCGCTCAGCGCGCTGCGGAGCATCCCCATGACGGCGGCGGCCTCCAGTCCGTGCCCCACGACGTCGCCGACCGCCACCGCGAAGCGGGTGTCGGACAGGTCGATGAAGTCGTACCAGTCGCCGCACACGTTCAGGGAGCCGGTGGCGGGCAGATAACGCACCGCGACGTTCTCGTGCCGGGCCAGGTCGGGCGACTGGAGCATCGCCTCCTGCAACGCCACGGCCACCCGTCGCTCCCGGGTGTGGGCGAGCCGCAGCTCCTCGTTCAGCCGCTGCAACTCGCGCGCCCTGGAGTACAGCTCGGCCTCCAGCGCCTCGCGGGCGCTGAGCCGCTCGGACTGCGGCCAGCGGCCCCGGAGGTGGGTCCGGACATAGGAGGTCACATCCTCGACTCGGTGGATGATGCACGTCACGCTGCCGTCCGGACCGAGGATCGGTGTGTTGATCGGGGACCACCAGCGCTCCTCGAACGCCCCGGGACTGCCCATGATCGGGATGTCGTACTTCTGCAGCGCCATCGTGTCGGGGCGCCGGGAGATCAGGACCCGGTGCAGCGAGGCGCTCAGGTTCCGTACGCCGTCGGCCTCGGGATCGTCCGGGTTGTCGGGGAAGGCCTCGAAGACGTGCAGCCCGATGAGGTTGTCCCGGGTCCGTTTGGTCGCGTCCAGATAGGCCTGGTTCACCTCGACGATCGTCAGGTCGGGAGCCAGCACGAGATAGGGGCTCGGCGTGGCGGCGAACAGTGCCGCGTAATCCATCCCTGACATCGTCACCGTCTCCCTCAGCAGCGCCCCTCCCCACCCTCACGCTAAGGTCCGGCCTGCTCGGACGCCCACCGCGACTAGGCCACCGCCTCGGCGCCGGTCCCACGGACCGCCGCCTTGTCGAACTGTGTCCGGTACAGCTCCGCGTACCGCCCGCCCGCGGCCAGCAGCTCCTTGTGCGTGCCCCGCTCCGCGATGCGTCCCTCCTCGACGACGAGGATCAGGTCGGCGGACCGCACGGTGGACAGGCGGTGGGCGATGACCACGGCGGTGCGGCCCTCCAGCGCCTCCGTCAGCGCCTCCTGGACGGCGGCCTCCGAGGTGTTGTCGAGATGGGCCGTGGCCTCGTCCAGGATGACCACACGCTGCCGTGCCAGCAGCAGACGGGCGATGGTCAGCCGCTGGCGCTCGCCGCCGGACAGGCGGTAGCCGCGCTCGCCGACGACCGTGTCGAGACCGTCGGGCAGGGACTGCACGAGGTCCTCGAGGCGGGCCCGGCGCAGCGCGTTCCACAGGTCGTCCTCGGTCGCGTCCGTGCGGGCCAGGAGCAGATTGGCCCGCACCGTGTCATGGAAGAGGTGCCCGTCCTGGGTCACCATGCCGAGGGTCTCGCGCAGGGACCGCGCGCTCAGGTCGCGGACATCGGCGCCACCCACGCGCACGGCGCCCTCGTCGACGTCGTACAGCCGCGGGAGGAGCGCGGCGATGGTGGACTTGCCGGCGCCCGAGGACCCCACCAGCGCGACCGTCTGCCCGGGTTCGGCACGGAACGACACCCCGTGCAGGATCTCCGTCCCGCCCCGTGTGTCCAGGACCGCCACCTCCTCAAGCGAGGCGAGGGAGACCTTGTCGGCGCTGGGGTAGGCGAACCGGACGTTGTCGAACTCCACCGCCACCGGCCCCTCGGGGATCTCGCGCGGATCGGGCCGCTCCTCGATCAGCGGCTTCAGATCGAGCACCTCGAAGACACGCTCGAAGCTGACGAGCGCGCTCATGACCTCGACCCGCGCACCCGCGAGCGAGGTGAGCGGCGCGTAGAGCCGGGTGAGCAGCAGCGCGAGCGAGACGACGGATCCCGCCTCCAGGGTGCCGCGCAGGGCGAACCAGCCGCCGAGTCCGTAGACGAGGGCGAGCGCGAGGGCGGACACCAGGGTGAGCGCGGTGATGAACGCGGACTGCGCCATGGCCGTGCGCACCCCGATGTCCCGCACCCGCCGGGCTCGCGCCGCGAACTCGGCGGACTCCTCCTCCGGCCGTCCGAAGAGCTTCACGAGCGTGGCACCGGGCGCGGAGAAGCGTTCGGTCATCCGCGTGCCCATCGCCGCGTTGAGGTCGGCGGCCTCGCGCTGGAGCCGTGCCATGCGGCTGCCCGTCCGTCTGGCCGGAACCACGAAGACCGGCAGCAGCAGCAGTGCGAGCAGGGTGATCTGCCAGGACAGCGTCAGCATCACGGCGAGTGTGAGCAGCAGCGTCACGAAGTTGCCGACGACTCCCGAGAGGGTGTTGCTGAAGGCGCGCTGCGCACCGATGACGTCGTTGTTGAGACGACTGACGAGCGCACCCGTACGCGTACGTGTGAAGAACGCGACCGGCATGCGCTGCACATGATCGAACACAGTCGTGCGCAGATCGAGGATCAGCCCTTCTCCGAGCGAGGCCGACAGCCGGCGCGCGAGGAGTCCGAGCGCCGCCTCGGCGAGCGCGATGACGGCGATGAGCAGCGAGAGCCGCACGACCCTCCCCCCGTCGCCGTGCGACACGATCGCATCGACGACACGTCCGGCGAGTACGGGCGTCGCGACGGCGAGCAGCGCGGTCACCACGCTCACCACGACGAACTGCGCGATGCGGCGGCGGTGCGGACGGGCGAACGCGCCGATGCGGTGCAGCGTGCCGCGGTCGAACGGACGGCGCTCCCGTTGCGCGGTCATGACACTGTGCAGTTGCTGCCAGGCGGTGGTCTCCATACTCATGTGACCGACGTTAGAACCTCGAGCGATATTGAGGTCAATGGACGAGGTGCGCGGGCCGAGGGCCCCGGCGAAAAGGCGGCCGCGCCCGGGCGGACGACGGCTGCGCACCTCGGCGTATCCGTGCCTTGCCCAGCACGTCAGCCGCTGTCCCCACGCCCGCAACCTCACGTTGGTGCGGCGCGGAGAACCTCTGCCGATGTGAGTGCCGTACGTCTCCCCCAGGGATTCCCCAGACGTGTTCCGGTCCGCCAGATCCTGTGCCTGCTCCCGCTCGTCCTCGTACTGGTGGTCGCGGTACAGCACCGGGCCGTGCTCGCGGCGGGATTCGGCCAGCTGGCCTCGGCCGAGTGGCCATGGCTGGTGGCCGCCGCCGGTGCGACCTGTCTGACCTGGGTCGCGGCCGCCTTCACCCGGCAGGGCGCCGTGGTGCAGCGGCTGCCCGTGCGCCGGCTGCTCGCCACGCAGTTCGCGGCGGGCGCGGCCAACCACCTGCTGCCGACCGGGCTCGGCGCGAGCGCGGTCAATCTGCGCTTCATGGCGGTGTGCGGGGTGCCGTTGGCCAGTTCCTCCGCCGCGGTCGCGCTGTATCTGCTCGCCGAGTCGATCGCCCGGACCGGGCTGCTGCTGGCGCTGCTGATCGCCTTCCCGAACGCCCTCCGCCTCAACAGCCTCGTGCCCGCTCCGGCGGTGGGTCCGGTGCTGCTCGCCGTGGCCGGGGTGGTGTGCGTGGCGGCCCTGGTGGTCCTCGCCGTCCGGAAGCTGCGCACCGCCGTGTTCACCTTCCTGCGCTCGGCGCTCGGCGAGGCACGCACGGTGCACACCCGTCCCTCGCGCGCGATCGCCCTGTGGGGCGGATCGCTGGCCTTCCCCGCGCTCCAGGCGGCGGGGCTCGCCGCGGTCGGACGGGCGCTGGAGCTCCCGGTGCCTCCCGCGCACATGGCCGTGGCCTACCTGGCCGCGACCATCGCGGTCGCCGCCGTACCCACCCCCGGCGGCATCGGCTCGGTGGAGGCGGCGCTGATCGTCGCCCTGGTGGCGGCGGGCGCCCCCGTGGCCCTGGCGACCGCGGTCGTCCTCGCCTACCGCATCATCACGGTGTGGCTGCCCCTGCTGCCCGGTGCGCTGACCCTGGGCGCGCTGGTACGGCTGAAGGTGATCTGAGACCGGACATCGGCCGTACTCCCGGGTAACCTCGGCGGGGCCAGCCCTCCCGTCCGTGTGAAAGGGGCAGCCCGATGCCGGTCCGGATCGAACGTCACGGGTACGTCACCACCGTCGTGCTCTCCCGCCCCGAGGCCCGTAACGCGGTGGACGGCCCCACCGCCGCCGCACTCGCCGCCGCCTTCCGGGAGTTCGAGGCGGACGCCTCCGCACGGGTCGCGGTGCTGTGGGGCGAGGGCGGCACGTTCTGCGCGGGCGCCGACCTCAAGGCCGTCGGGACCCGGCGCGGCAACCACGTGGCCCAGGACGGCGACGGCCCGATGGGGCCGACCCGGCTGAGGCTGTCCAAGCCGGTGATCGCGGCGGTCGCCGGGCACGCGGTGGCGGGCGGTCTGGAACTGGCGCTCTGGTGCGATCTGCGGGTCGTCGAGGAGGACGCGGTGTTCGGGGTCTTCTGCCGCCGCTGGGGCGTACCGCTCGTCGACGGCGGGACGGTGCGGCTGCCGCGTCTCATCGGCACCAGCCGGGCGATGGACATGATTCTCACCGGCCGTCCCGTACCGGCCCAGGAGGCACAGGAGATGGGGCTCGCCAACCGCGTCGTGCCGACGGGCCGCTCCCGCGCCGAGGCGGAGGAACTGGCCGCCGGGATCGCCCGGTTCCCGCAGGCCTGCCTGCGCGGCGACCGTGCCTCCGTGCTCGACCAGGAGGGCCTGGAGGAGGCCGCGGCCATGCGCGGTGAACTGCGTTACGGCATGGACGTGCTGGCGGAGGGCCTGGAGGGCGCGGCCCGCTTCTCCTCGGGGGCCGGGCGGCACGGGTCGTTCACGGACCTGTGACCGCCCCCGGTGCGACGAACTCCCCGTGCGCGCCGGAGAACCGATGACCGCGGCCGTGCCCGGCCGGCGGCGCGAATGCGCTGAGCGCACGTCAGTGGCCGTTTCGGATCGGCCGGGTGACGGCCTGCCACCCGGATACGGCAGGATGAACCTTCGCTCCGGACGGCGCACATCCGCTCCGGGCGTGATCGTGCATCCCGTCTGCACGCCGTCGTGCGTCCGTGGGCGCGCGGGCGTGCGGTCCGTATTCGAGCAGGTGGCAAGGTGACGACTCCTCACATCCGGCCCTCGGGCGATCTCCTGGCCGCGGGAGGTGGGCGGTGAACCGCGCGCTCACCCTCGACGACCTGGTACTCGCCGGAATCGCCCTCGTCGCGGGGCTGGTCGCCGCGTTCCTGCTGCGCATCGTGATGCGCTGGCTGGGCGGGCACGCGCGGCGCACCAGGTGGAGCGGCGACGACGTGATCGTGGACGCTCTGCGCGCGCTGGTGCCGTGGGCGGCGATCGCCGGCGGTGCGGCCTCGGCGGCGGCGCTGCTGCCGCTCACACCGACGGTCCAGCACCACGTCGACCAGGCGCTGAGCGTGCTCCTCATCTTCGTGGCGACGGGAACGGCCGCCCGGGTGATCGCCGGCCTGGTGCGGACGGTCACCCAGTCCCGCTCCGGGGTCGCCGCGTCGGCCACGATCTTCGTCAACATCACCCGGGTCGTGGTCCTCGCCATGGGCTTCCTGGTGATGCTGCAGACGCTGGGCATCTCGATCGCACCCCTGCTCACCGCCCTGGGTGTGGGAGGTCTGGCCGTGGCGCTCGCTCTTCAGGACACTCTCGCGAACCTCTTCGCGGGCATCCACATCCTCGCCTCCAAGACCGTCCAGCCGGGCGACTACATCCGGCTGAGCAGCGGGGAGGAAGGCTATGTCGTCGACATCAACTGGCGCCAGACCACCGTGCGCCAGCTCTCCAACAACCTGGTCGTCATCCCCAACGGGCAGCTGGCGAAGACCAACATGATCAACTACACCCGCCCCGAGCAGCAGCTGACCGTCCTGGTGCAGGTGGGTGTCGGCTACGACAGCGATCTGGAGCACGTGGAGAAGGTCACCACCGAGGTCGTCGCCGAGGTGATGGCGGAGATCACCGGCGCGGTCCCCGAACATGAGCCGGCCGTCCGCTTCCACACGTTCGGCGACTCCCGGATCGGCTTCACGGTCATCCTGGGCGTCGGCGAGTTCAGCGATCAGTACCGGATCAAGCACGAGTTCATCAAGCGTCTGCACCAGCGGTACCGGACCGAGGGCATCCGCATCCCGGCACCGACCCGGACGGTGGCGCTCCAGCAGGGCTCGGCCGTCATACCGCACCCCCGCAGCGGTGACGACATGGTGGTCACGCAGGGCGGCATCGACCCTCTGTGACGGTGTCCGCGGCGCCCGGCCCCCGTCACGGCGGCCGGGCGCCGCGGGGATCCGCTGGAGCGGGCGGGGGCTCGTCCGGGTACCGGTTTCGCCGGCCCCGCGGGCGGCCCGCGGCCCACCGCCCGCCGGTGGAGCGCCGTGGGCGGGGCGTCTCCGGCGCGGACCCCTCCTCGAGCCGGGCGCACTCACGAGATATCTTGATGTCGAGCAATGTTGCAGACGTGGAGCGGAGCACCCGGTGACTGACTCGACCATCATCTACACACACACTGACGAGGCCCCGGCCCTGGCGACGTATTCCTTCCTGCCGGTGGTCAAGGCGTACGCCTCGCAGGCGGGTGTCACTGTGGAGACGCGTGACATCTCCCTGGCCGGGCGCATCCTCGCGGTCTTCCCCGAGCACCTGACCGAGGACCAGCGGATCGGCGACCACCTGGCGGAACTCGGTGAGCTGGCCAAGACCCCCGCGGCCAACATCATCAAGCTGCCGAACGTCTCGGCCTCCGTCCCGCAGCTGAAGGCCGCGGTCGCCGAGCTCCAGGGCCAGGGCTACGCGCTGCCGGACTACCCGGACGAGCCGAAGACCGACGAGGAGCGGGAGATCCGCGCCCGTTACGACAAGATCAAGGGCTCCGCCGTGAACCCGGTCCTGCGCGAGGGCAACTCCGACCGCCGCGCCCCCGCCTCGGTGAAGAACTACGCCAAGACCCACCCGCACCGCATGGGCGCCTGGACCTCCGAGTCCAGGACGAACGTGGCGACCATGGGTGGGGACGACTTCCGTTCGACCGAGAAGTCCGCGGTGGTCTCCGAGGCGGGTTCGCTGCGCATCGAGCTGAAGGGCGACGACGGCTCCACCACCGTGCTGCGCGAGTCCGTGCCGGTCCTCGCGGGCGAGGTCGTGGACGCCTCCGTGATGCGGGTCGCCGCGCTGCGCGAGTTCCTCACCGCCCAGGTCGCCCGCGCCAAGGAGGAGGGCGTCCTGTTCTCCGTGCACCTGAAGGCCACGATGATGAAGGTCTCCGACCCGATCGTCTTCGGTCACGTGGTGCGCGCCTTCTTCCCGAAGACGTTCGCGAAGTACGGCGAGACGTTCGCCGCGGCGGGGCTGACCCCGAACGACGGTCTCGGCGGCATCTTCAAGGGCCTTCAGGCCCTGCCCAACGGCGACGAGATCAAGGCCTCCTTCGACGCCGAGCTCGCCGAGGGCCCGCAGCTGGCGATGGTCGACTCCGACAAGGGCATCACCAACCTGCACGTCCCCTCCGACGTCATCGTCGACGCCTCCATGCCGGCCATGATCCGCACCTCCGGCCACATGTGGGGCCCGGACGGCCAGGAGCACGACACCCTCGCGGTGCTGCCGGACTCGAGCTACTCCGGTGTCTACCAGGCCGTGCTCGACGACTGCCGCGCCAACGGCGCCTACGACCCGGCGACCATGGGCTCCGTCCCGAACGTCGGCCTCATGGCGCAGAAGGCCGAGGAGTACGGCAGCCACGACAAGACCTTCGAGATCCCGACCACCGGCACGGTCCGCCTGGTCGACCAGGCCGGGAACGTCGTCCTCGAGCAGACGGTCTCCGCGGGTGACATCTTCCGCGCCTGCCAGACCAAGGACGCCCCGATCAAGGACTGGGTGAAGCTGGCCGTCACCCGGGCCCGTGCCACCGGCGACCCGGCCGTGTTCTGGCTGGACGAGACCCGTGCGCATGACGCCAACCTGATCGCGAAGGTCGGGCAGTACCTCCAGGAGCACGACACCGAGGGCCTGGACATCCGCATCCTGGCCCCCGTGGAGGCCACGAAGCTGTCCGTGGAGCGCATCCGCCGCGGTGAGAACACCATCTCCGTCACCGGCAACGTGCTGCGTGACTACCTCACCGACCTGTTCCCGATCCTGGAGCTGGGCACCAGCGCCAAGATGCTGTCGGTCGTCCCGCTGATGGCGGGCGGCGGTCTCTTCGAGACGGGCGCCGGCGGCTCCGCCCCGAAGCACGTCCAGCAGCTGGTCAAGGAGAACTACCTGCGCTGGGACTCGCTCGGTGAGTTCTTCGCGCTCGTGCCGTCCTTCGAGCAGTACGCGAAGGTCACCGGCAACCAGCGTGCGCAGGTCCTGGCCGACACCCTCGACCGCGCCACGGCGACGTTCCTCAACGAGGACAAGTCGCCGACCCGTCGCGTCGGCGGCATCGACAACCGCGGCAGCCACTTCTACCTGTCCCTGTACTGGGCGCAGGAGCTGGCCAGGCAGACCGACGACGCGGAGCTGGCCAAGGCGTTCGCCCCGCTCGCCGAGACGCTCGCCGCGGGCGAGAAGAAGATCGTCGAGGAGCTGGCCGCCGTCCAGGGCAAGCCGGCCGACATCGGCGGCTACTACCAGCCCGACCCGGCCAAGGCCGCCGCGGTCATGCGCCCGTCGGCGACCTGGAACGAGGCGCTGACGACCCTCGCGTAGGCAGCGGCCTCAGCCTGGCAGCCGCCCCGGCCGGATCGGATCCGGCCGGGGCGGTCGCGTATCACCGTCCGGCGTGACGGGGACCGAGGCCGTCATCGGCGGGCAGGAGTTCGGCCCGTGACCACCGGGGCCGCCTTTGTCATCGGCGGGTGTCCACGACCGTTCGCGCCGGTTCGGGCAGGTGCCCGCACCAGTCCACGATCTGCACCGCCGCCCCCGCGGCCTCGAGTCCCCGGCAGTGCGCGTGGTGCCTGCGGGCGATGCCGTCGAGGTCGAGAAGGCCGCCGAAGGCCGGGTGGGCGGCCAGCGCGCGGGCGTAGGCCCACAGACGCGGGTGGTCGGCGATGCGATGTACCGCGGCGGCGTCGAGGTGCCAGCGGTGCACGGTGTCCAGTTGCACCAGACTCACCCACAACTCGACGTCGGCCGCAGTGAGTTGCCCACCGAGCAGATACTCCCCCTCCGCCAGCCGGCCTTCGAGCGCACCGAGTGTGCGCAACAGCGAGCCGAGCGCCGCGGCCCGCTCCTCGGCGTCGGCGTCGACTCGCCCGGCGCGCTGTGCGGCCGCGTCGACGCCCAGCTCGCACAACCGCCGGACGCCCTCGATCTCGGCTTCGGCGCCCGGCGGATACAGCGCCACCGCGCCCGTGCCGAAGTGCCGGGCCAGATCGCGCATGATGTCCGGGGCGTGTGTACTGACGATCCGGCCCGACCAGTCGTCGCTGAGCACCGGTGCCACGGCGGCCCCGGGGTAGTGGTGGGCGCTCGCCTCGTACAGCGGCCGCAGTTCGCAGTGCTCGCCGCCCGGTCCGTCGGGGACCGCGGGCAACAGTGTCACGGGGCAGTCGGCCTCGAGGCCGAGCAGGCTGTGCACGACGGCTGTCCGCAGACAGTGCGGACAGGCCAGGGACAGATGGAGGCGGTAGCGGCGCGGTACGGCGTAGTGGCCGCTGCGCGCGTCGCGGCCGATACGGCCCCGGAAGACCGGGACGGGCCGGGGCGTCGGGAGGGCGGTCAGGTCGTGAGCGGACATGTGTCTCCCCGGGTGCTGGTGCGCGAGGGTGCGGAGGGCGGCTGCCCGCGGTCGGTCGGGACGCCCGGGCGGCGCGGGGGTGAGCGGCGGGGCCCGGCACGGGCCGGGTTCAGCGCAGGAGGCCGGCCGCGCTGCAGACACGCAGCAGATCGATGTGACGGCGGGAGGTCAGAAGGAGGCGCTGCCGGCGTGTGCGGCTCACACTGCCGATGACCGGCTCCAGGCACCCCATGCTTCCCTACTGATCCACTAGGAAATTCACTCCGAGTGTCGATCCGGCTCCGGCCCGCGTCAAGAGGGGCGTCCGCACTGTGAGAAGCAAGGGGCGAAGAAGCAAGGAGCGGTGGTTCGCCCCGGAGACGAACTCCACCTCTCATCCAATTCTGGACAACCGGTAAACTCAGGGACCATGGCCGATTCACCCGCCCCCGCCGACCAGCCCGCATCCGACGGGACGGACGAGAGCGGGCTGCTGCCGGCCGAACTGCGGGCCTGGATGCAGTTGCTGGCCGCGGCCGGGGCCATCGAGCAGCGACTGCGCTCCCAGGTCAAGGACACCCTCGGCGTCTCGCACGACGAGTTCCTGGTGCTGTGCCTGCTGGCCGACCAGCCGGGCGCGGCACTGCGCATGTCGCGGATCGCCGAGCTGCTGGGCCGGCCCAAGACACGCCTCACCTATCAGATCGCCTGTCTGCACCACGCCGATCTGGTCACTCGGCGCTCGGTGTGCGGCGACAGGCGCGGCATCGAGGTGGCCCTCACGGACAAGGGGCGCCGGCTGCTGCGTGAGGTCTCGCCGACGCTGGCCGAGACGGTCACCGAGGCCGTCCGGCACATGATCGACCACCGGCAGTGCGAGACACTGCGCGGACTGCTGCCGGGCGCGGCGGAGTAGGCGCACCGCCGCACCGGTCCGGCCGTCGGCCCTCCGCGCACCGCGCCGGACGACCCTGCGGGTGAGGGGCACGGCCGACCGGGACCGCGGGCGTCGGTGCGCGGCCGGGCCGCGCACCGACGGGCCTCTCGACCACGGCTCCGCCCTTCGCTCGGTCAGCCCAGCTGCGTGTCCAGCCACTCCAGGACATCGGGGGTGACCGGGTCGGCGATGTCGGCGAACTCCTCGTGCCGGCCGAGGAACTTGGCGACGTAGGGGCAGACGGGCACGGCGCGCTTGCCGGAGGCCCGCACATCGGTCAGCGCCTCCTGGACGAGCCGCGACGCAAGGCCCTGTCCGGCGAAGGCGTCGTCGACCTCGGTGTGGTAGAAGACACGCTGGTCGCCATGGTCGCGGTAGGCGGTCAGACCGGCGCGCTCGCCGTCGACCAGGATTTCGTAACGGTGCTTGGCGTCGACACGCTCGACGGTCGGTTCGGCGGACGGCTGGCTCATGTCAGTGCCTTTCAGCTGCGGTTCAGCGTCGCGGTGGGTTCCTGCGGGGCATGATGACGGCGTTGGGCAGGGCAGGGGCGGGAAGGCGATCACCCGGGTATCCCTCCACCGCGCCGAAGCGTTCGGAGGAGTTCTGCCAGTCCTCACGGGCGCGGACGATGTCTTCATGGCTGCGGCCGATGAAATTCCACCACATGACGATCTCCTCCTCGAACGGGGTTCCGCCGAGGAGTACCGTCCGCGCCCTGTCCTGCGACTCGTTCACGAGCGTCAACGAGTCGTTGCCGGTGGGCGCGTAACCCAGCTCCGCCGCCTCGAGCGGAGTGCCGGCCATGCCGACCCGGCCGTGGTCCACGAGGAGACCGTGCTCGAAGGCGGGGTCGACGCCGAGCGTGACCGTCGCTCCCGGCTCGAGGACGATCTCGGCGCCCAGCAGGGGCGTGAACGTCCGCACCGGGGAGTCGTGTCCGGCGAGGGAGCCGAGGAAGACCCGGACTTCGGCCCCGTCGAGCCGCACCGGCTCGGGTACGTGGTGCTGGAAGTCCCGCTCGGCGAGGCGGTGTTCCCCGGGGAGCGCCACCCACAGCTGCACCCCGTGCAGGACCGTGGTCCCCGGCGTCGAGACCTCCGAGTGGCTGATGCCGTAGCCCCCCGTCATGAGGTTCAGCTCGCCGGGCCGTACGAAGGCGTGGCTGCCCAGGCTGTCACGGTGCTCGATCTCGCCGCTGAAGAGCCAGCTCACGGTCTGCAGACCGGTGTGCGGATGCGGGGCGACGTCCATGCCGCCCGTCTCGGCGACATCGTCGGGACCGTAGTGATCGGCGAAGCACCAGGCGCCGATCAGGGTGCGGGCACGCTGCGGCAGCGTACGCCGCACGGTCATGGCCCGTGGGCCGCCCAGCGGCACGTCGCGCGGGGTGAGCACCTCGATCTCCGGCTCCTTCGACGCCCGCCGGTCGTCCACCGTCGCTCCGCAGCGCAGCTCGACGGACTCCGCCTCGACGTTACTCATGGGACACCGCCTTCCACCCCCATGATGGTTTCAATTTCAACAAGTATATCGTGATCACAGGACGACAACCCGACCGGAGCACCCCACACCAGCGGAGCCGGAGCGGCGACCCCGAAGGAGTCCCAGGTTGAGCACCGACACGCAGCCCACCGGCTCGCGGATCTTCATCGACAAGCAGAGCCCCAAGGCCTATCACGCTCTGCTCCAGACGTCCGAGACGGTCCGAGCGACCGCGGCCGACGCAGGACTCGACCGCACCCTCGTGGAGTTGGTCAACCTTCGGGTGTCGCAGCTCAACCGCTGCGCCTACTGCCTCGACCTCCACACCAGGGCGGCCCTGCGCGCGGGCGAGACCACCCAGCGGCTGGGCGTACTGGCCGCCTGGCGCGACACCGCGGTGTTCACCCCGCAGGAACGCGCGGCGCTCGCCCTCGCGGAGGCGGTCACCGATCCTTCCGACGCCGCCGCTCAGGAGTCCGCCTACGCCGCGGCCCGCGAGGTGCTCACCGACGACCAGGTCTCCGCCGTGATCTGGGTGGCGATCACCATCAACGCGTTCAACCGGGTCTCGATCCTGAGCAAGCACCCGGTACGGGCAGCCGCCGCGCAGTGACCCTCGCTCCGGGGCCCGGAGTCCCGGGCCCGCGCTCCATCGATGTGAGAGATGGGCACCATCAAGAATCATCAGCGCGGGTGAGGAAGTACCACGAGGCACCGGACGCTTACTTCCTCGTGGATGCGGCGACGAAGCCGCACGGCCACCACAGGCAGTCCCTGCCCCGCCGGATTCGCCGGCCTCTCGAGAAAAGTGTCTCCGTGCCTCAGTCATCCGCTCTGCGAACCGCACACCGGAACAGGACCAGCGCAGAACCCGCCCACGGCATACCCGGCTGGCTGATCGCGCTGCTCGCCGTCGCCTGCGGCATGACGGTCGCCAACCTGTACTACGCGCAGCCCCTGCTCTCCTCGCTGCGCGAGGTCTTCCACGTCAGCACGGCCACCGCGGGCCTGCTGATCACGCTCACCCAGGTCGGCTACGTCATCGGCATGCTCTTCCTGGTCCCGCTGGGCGACCGGCTCGAGAAGCGCACCCTCATCACCGCCCTGCTCGTCGTCACGACGCTCGCCCTGGTGGCGGCCGGCCTCGCGACCGGATTCCCCATGCTGCTGGCCGCCTCGCTGATCAGCGGTGCCACCTCGGTCGTCGCCCAGATCCTGGTCCCCTTCGCCGCGGGCCTCGCCCCCGACCATGCGCGCGGCCGGATCGTGGGCCGGGTGATGAGCGGCCTGCTCACCGGCATCCTGCTGTCCCGGACGGTCAGCAGCCTGGTCTCCGACTTCGCCGGCTGGCGTGTGGTCTACCTCGGCTCGGCCGTCCTGATGGCCCTGCTGGCCCTGACCCTGCGGGCCGCACTCCCCCGGCACGCCCCGACGACGACCGTGCCCTACGCCCAGGTGCTGCGCTCCACGATCGCGCTGATGCGCACCCATCCCGCACTGGTGCGCCGCGGCCTGTACCAGGCGGCGATGTTCGCTGCCTTCAGCGCCTTCTGGACCACCGTCTCCTACCTCCTCACCGGCCCGCACTTCCACTACTCGCAGGTCGGCGTAGGCCTCTTCGCCCTGGTCGGGGCGGCCGGTGCGGCCGTGGCCCCGCTCGCCGGACGCTGGGCGGACCGGGGGCTCACCCGCACCATGACCGGCATCGCGTTCGGCGCCGCCGCACTGGCCTTCGCCGTCGCGGGCGTGGCCGGGCACAGCATCGTGCTGATCGCGCTGGCCGCCATCGTGCTGGACATGGCCGTGCAGACCACGATGATCCTCGGCCAGCACACCATCTATCAGCTCGACCCCCACGCCCGGGCGCGGCTCAACGCCGCGTTCATCGCCACCTTCTTCGTCGGCGGCGCCCTCGGATCCCAGATCGGCTCGATCGCCTACCGCGACGGCGGCTGGGGCGCGGTCGGCATCCTCGGCACCGCCCTTCCGGTCCTCGCGCTCCTGTACTGGACCACCGAGTACCGCGCCGGCGGCTCGGGAACGGATGCTGCCGGCTCCACGGCCGGCGCGGACGGCTGAGCGAACCGCCTCCCCTGCCGCCGGTCCGGGCCGTGGGCGCCCTTCAGACCGTGCAGGAGCGGAACGCGAGCCCCTCAAGCCGTGCTGAAGCGGAACGCGCCGGTGCCGCTGCCCACCGTCAGCCAGATGTGCTCCCCCTCCCTGACCAGCCGCAGGGCGATGTATGCGCACCCCGGACAGCGGACCGTCAGACCGGGCTCGGGCCCGTAGACATGGAGCCCGGCGAGTGGCCCCGACCGGGTGCACTCCGGGCAGCGCCACCACGCCGTGGTGGGCTCCACGGCCAGGATCTCGGACAGCGGGCCGGCAAGGCAGTTGCCGTCGAGGTGGTCGGTGCCGTCTGCCATGGATACCTCCCGAGGGGCTGAGCGCCCGGTCACCCGAAGCGCTCGGTGCGGATGGTGGCGGGATCGCGTCCCATGTCGGTCAGCAGATCGCCGACGGCCTCGACGAAGCCGGTGGGTCCGCAGACGTAGACGGGACTGGCCGGTTGCAGACGGGACGCAGGTCCGTCGAGGTCGGACCGTCCGACCCGGCCCGGTGTGCGCGTGCCGGTCGGCGGGCCCTGCCGCGTGTAGACGATGCGGACGTCGTGCCGGGGGTCGCCGTCGGCCAGATGGTCGCGGTACCAGACGTCGTCGGGGGTGCGCACCGAATACAGCAGATGGAAGGTGCTGCGCGACTGCGTGCGGTGATGGGCGCGGATCATGGCCGCCAAGGGGACGACACCCGAGCCCCCGGCCACCAGCAGCACCGGCTCCGGCTGCTCGGTGCGCCACACGAACCAGTTGCCGAGCGGCCCGCGCACCTCCACGTCCGCACCGAGCGGCAGATCGTCGGCGAGATAGGGCGAGACCTCCCCGCCGGGCACCGTCTGCACCCCAAGCTCGATGCTCTCGCCGTCGGCGGGTGCGGCCAGCGAGTAGCTGCGCACCGCCCGGTAGCCGTCGTCGGCGGTGAGCCGCACGTCCACGTGCTGGCCGGGCAGATGGCCGGGCCAGCCGGGTGCGGCGAACACCAGGGAACGGGCGCTGGGAGTCTGGGAGCGGCGCTCGACCAGCCGGGCCCTGCGCCAGGACACGGCCATCCTCAGTCGCCCCAGGTGCGCTGCTCGCGCCACGGGTCACCGTAGTTGTGGTAGCCGACCGACTCCCAGAACCCGGGTTCGTCCTCGAGAGCCAGCCGAAGCCCGCGCACCCACTTGGCCGACTTCCACAGGTACAGATGCGGGACCAGCAGCCGGGCGGGCCCACCGTGCTCGGGCGACAACGGATACCCCTCGTAGGTGTGGACGATCCACGCCCTGCCGTCGAGCAGGTCCTCCAGCGGCATGTTGCTGGTGTAGCCGCCGTAGCTGCTGACCACGGCGAAGCCGGCCTCCGTCGCCACATCCTCGAGGAAGGCGTCCAGGGGCACCCCGCGCCACCGGGTGTCGAACTTGGACCAGCGTGTCACGCAGTGGATGTCCTGCACGATCCCCTGCTGCGGCAGGGCCGTCATCTGCTCCCACGTCCAGGTGCGCGTGTCGCCGCGTTCCGTGGTCACGGTGAAGGTCCAGTCCTCGGTGGACACCCTCGGAGTGGGCCCCGCGGACAGCACGGGGAAGGACTCGGTCGGGTACTGCCCGGGAGGCAGCCGCTCGGCGAGGGAACGGGCGCGCCCGCGGAAACCGGGTGACAGCGAGTTCACAGCATCGCCTCCTCAGCCGTTGGTGCGAGCCGGCCGGCCCGGCGACCGACGATCCAGCACCCGGTGCCGGGCGGGCGCGACCGCCCGACCACCCGGAGCCGCGGCCCGGGTGCACATCCCCCGGCGTGCTGCCGTGCGCGACGGCCGGGGATCCGGACGAAAGCCGTCTCGGAGGATCAGCTCGGGGCCGAACGGGTACCCCACCAGTGTGGAGCTCGTTCCGCGCACCGCCCAGTTGAAGGGCCTCACCTGCATTCTCGACGAGGCGGTGGCGCTCCAGATCATGACGGACCGCGCCGTGGCCGCCTGCGGTGAGCCCGGTCCCGTGCCGGGCCAGACCGCCCGGGACTGCCACCGGCAGAGCGTCGCCCTGCACCGGCTGCTCGGGCGTCTGCGAAGTCTGCCCCTCACCGACCCCGACCTCGTCGCGGCCCAGCACCGCGCGGGCCGGCTGCTCGTCTGCCAGCAGTGGATGGTGCGCCAGGCCCTGAACCTCGCGTTCACCACGCACCCGGACCCCCGGACGGAGGCGGCCCGGCTCGGCCTGAACGGTCTGGGCCGGCCGGCGGACGACCTGAGGCGGCTGCGCGACACCCTGCGGGACCAGGCACCGACGGGGACCTGACCGGTGCGGCGGCCGGCCGTCGCAGGCCGTGCCGGGGCCCGGACAGCGCGGCCACGGCGGGCCCTCGGCGCCGTCCGCGCCCGGGCGATGTCGGGCGACCGGATCCCCTCTCGGCGGCCGGCTGTGGGCCGGGAGGAGCACCGTCCGTGTGACTTGCGTCTGACCTGGAGTGACACGCGGACAAGGCGAGTTGTGGACCGTACGATCGGGCAATGCCTGACACGACCGAAACCACGCCCGGCTGGCTGAGTGCCGACGACCTCGAGTCGGCACGTGCCCGCATGCCGATCCTGTACGTGGAAGCCGTGCCCGTGCGCGTCGACGACAGCGGTGAAGTCACCAGCATCGGACTCCTGCTGCGGATCGGGCCCGACGGGACCGTCAGCCGCACGCTCGTCGCCGGACGGGTCCTGCACCACGAGCGGGTCCGCGACGCACTCCTGCGCCACCTGGAGAAGGACCTCGGGCCGGTGGCGCTGCCCCGCGTCCCGGCCTCGTTGCAGCCCTTCACCGTCGCCGAGTACTTCCCGACCCAGGGGATCACCCCGTTCCACGACCCCCGCCAGCACGCGGTGGCCCTCGCCTACATCGTCCCGGTGACCGGCGACTGCCGCCCGCGCCAGGACGCGCTCGACCTCGTGTGGTTCAGCCCGCAGGAGGCCGCTTCGGCCGTGGTCCAGAACGACATGCCGGGCGGCCAGGGGGTCCTGCTCAAGCAGGCCCTCGCGCACGTCGGCTGCCTGTCCTGAACGTCGTGTCGGGCCCGGTGCCTCGCTCTCCACGGCGCCGGGCCGGCGACAGCATCGCGCTGAACGGGCTCTCCGGCCGCTCCGGATGTTTCCCGTCCACCACGAGGCCGACCGCCTCGTTCTTCGCCGGGATGTCGGCACCGTCCCGGTCCGACCTGTACGGACAGCGGGTGCTGTGCTCGGTGGTCACGAACCCGGTGCCGTCGATCTCGACGCGCGCATGACGGCCGCTCGGCAGGGCGTCCACGCGCTTGTGGGGATCCCGCACCGCACACACCCGTCGGCGGGTTCCGCGCCGGGCGCAGCAGGTCGCCGCGGAGCTCGGGGGCCCGTCCGGGTCCCCGTACGAGGACGGGGTGCCGGCTGTCGACGACGGTGATGTCGCCCTTGCGGCCGCGCACCCACCGCTCGCTCGCTTCCCGGAGCAGGCCCGCGAGGTGGTCCGCAGCGGGCGCTCGGTGGGTGGTCCGACGGGGAACGCCGTCATGAGCCGAACTCTTCACGGTCCCGGGTGTCCGCCAGGCTCCCCGCGCAGGCACCCGGGCGGCCCGGGTGCCTGCGCTGCACGGCGTCCAGCCGATCCCGCCGCTCCGGCGCTAGGAGCGGCAGTCGAGGCTCGTGAGGTCGACCGCGTCGGCCATCGCCTGCATGCCCTTGTCATTGGGGTGCAGATGGTCGCCGCCGTCGAAGAACGGCATGACCCGTTCGGGGTCGTAGGGGCTGCGCAGGATCCGGTCGAAGTCGGTGACCCCGTCGAACTCGCCGCTGTCCCTGATGAACGTGTTGACCTCCTGTCGTACGGCCTCCGCCGCCGGGTCCCACTCCGACCAGCCCTTGAAGGGCGCGACGGTGGCTGCGACGACGCACTTCCCGGCGGCGTGGGCACGGTCGATGATCTGCAGGTAGCCGTCGATCATGTCCTGGGCGGTGACACCGGTGTGGGCCTTGATGTCGTTGACCCCCTCGAAGAGGAAGACGGTGCGCACACCGGGGTGGGAGAGTACGTCGCGGTCCAGCCGGTTCAGGGCGCTCTGTCCCGCCCCGTCCGCGAGGACCTTGTTGCCCGAGATCCCCTCGTCCGCCACGCCCTTGACCGCGGTGTCCGCCTTCTGGAGCCGTCGGGCGAGGTAGTCGGGCCAGCGCCGGTTGGCGTCGGACGAGGACGCCCAGCCGTCCGTGATGGAGTCGCCGAGCGCGACCACGGCTCCCGTGGCCGTGCCGGTCCGCACGGTGACGGAGTCGAGGTAGAACCAGGAACCTGTCGTGCCCGTCCAGCCGGCCGCGTTCTCCTCGGCGGTGTGGTCGCCCTGGGCGACGTACGACGTCTGCATCGCCATCCCGTGCCCGGTCGCCGGACCCGCCGCGTCCGCCACGTGCAGGCTGATGACCAGGTCCGCCCCGGCGGCCAGCCGGCCGGGGAGCGGGTCGCTGTACACGGTGGCCCCCGCGGGCGCGGTCACGGACCGCGCGCCGCCGAACGTCAGCCGCCGGTTGCTGCCGGGGACCAGTTCGGCGCCCTGGCGGCGCAGGCCGGCGTAGGCGCTGTCGAACGTCACCGGCCGGTCGCCGAAGGCGTTGGACAACCGGATGCGCAGATCGTCCCCGGCCGCGCTGGTGTGCACGACCAGCCGGTAGCTCCGGTCGGCGACGGCGTCACCGAGGCGATCGGCGCTCGCTCCCCAGGTGATCACGTCGTGCCGGCCACCGGACGCCTGCGCCGCCGCGGGCGCCGCCTGGAGGCACGTGGTGATCAGCACCACCGCGCACAGACGGCGCACGTGTGCGTACCGGGGCCTCACCGCGCGAAGCCCTTCAGCGTGACGGACCCGCCGGGCTTCAGGGTCACCGTGCGGGACGCACCCGCGAACTCCACCGTCGTGGTCCGTCCGCCGACACTGCGGACACGGGCCTCGGTGGGCTTCCCGTCCCGCCAGCTCAGGTCGACGACGAACCCGCCGCGCACACCGACTCCGGTGATCGAGCCGGAGTCGGCCCAGGCGTCGGGGAGCGCGGGGAGCAGTTCCAGATGCCCCGGACGCGAGTAGAGCAGCATCTCGATCATCGCCGCCGGAGTGCCGAAGTTGGCGTCGATCTGGAAGATGCCGCGGCCCTGTTCCACCTCGTAGATGTCGAAGAGGTTGAAGGCCGTGCCGTTGCTGCCGTCCGTGGAGGGGTGGAGGTTCGTCGCGACCAGTTGGTACGCCTTCTCCGCGTTCTTCAGACGTGACCAGCACAGGCTGCGCCAGGCGTTCGCCCAGCCGAAGCTGTTCATGCCGCGGGCGGTGAGCAGGGCGGTGGCGCCGTCGACGATGTCGGACGGAGTCGAGCCGTCGGGACGGATCCGGTCCCCGGGGAAGAGACCGATCAGCGGAGAGAGATGCCGATGCGTGGTCTCACCGCGGTTGTCGGGTGACATCCACTCCTCCAGCCAGCCCGTCTTCGGGCTGACCTGGGGAAGATACAACCGCTCCTGGAGCCCGGCGATGGTCTTCGCGTACCCGGTGTCCTTGCCCAACTCCTGCGCCGCCGTACGGAAGTTGGCGAACAGCGCCCATACCAGCTCCTGCGCGTAGGTGATGCCCTTCGCGTCGAGCGGGCCCTGTTCGGGCGACCAGTCGCTGTCGGCGATGAGCACCTCGCGCCCGCTGTCGGGAAGCGTGTACGGCAGGAGCCGGGCCTCCCAGAACGCGCAGGCGCCCTTCAGGAGCGGGTAGATCTTCTCCAGGTGGGAACGGGAGAGCGTGTACTCGTAGTGCTCCCACAGGGTGTTGCAGAGCCAGGCGTTGCCCGCCGGGTGCCACCACCAGCCGCCTCCCCCGTGGGGGTTGGTCGAGATGGCGACGGTCCAGCCGGCGATCTTCCCGGAGGAGTTGCGGTACCGGTTGCGGGAGTCGTTGAACAGGGTGCGGGTCAGCTCGGTCCACGACGGCAGTTGGGCGACGCAGTAGTCGGTGAGAGCGTCGAAGCACTGCGACAGTCCGGCCCGATCCGCCATCCAGTAGTTCATCTGGATGTTGATGTCGGTGTGGTAGTCGCCCATCCAGTCGGGGTCGTTGCCGTCCAGCCACAGCCCCTGGAGCCCCATCGGCAGGCTCCCGCGCGACCCGGAGATCATCAGGTAGCGGCCGAACTGAAGGTAGGCGGCTTCGAGTTCGGGGTCGGGGGCGCTGTCCAGGGCGCGGGCCCTGACCCGCTCCCAGGTGTCCAGCGAACGCTGTGTCTCGGACGAGGTGCCGAGCGACACGTCCAGCGTCCCGAACAGCGAGCGGTAGTCGGCGACATGGCTGCGCAGCAGCGTGTCCGCCGAGTGGGAGGCCGCGGCGCGCACCTTGGTGCGGGCCAGTTGCTCGGGGTCGAGGGAGGGGTTGCGGTAGTGGTGGGAGGCGTCGGGGGCGTAGTTGGTGCCGCCGCTCACCACCACGGTGAGGTCCTTGCAGTCGGCGAACGATATGCGCGAGCCGCTGACGCTCACCCGGCCGCCGCTGCCGTACGCCGAGACCGCCGCTCCGTAGCGGAGACCGCCGGGGAAGGCTGCCCCGAACGAGGAGGCGCCTGCGGTGGTTTCGCCATGGGTGCCCTCCAGGGTGACGGTACCGGTGTAGCGACCGCCTCCGCTCTGGGTGAAGTGCACCACGATGGCGTCGTCCGGGCGGCTGGCGAAGATCTGCCGCTCGTACGTGACCCCCGAGCGGACGTACGACGTGGTCACGACGCCCCGGGCGAGGTCGAGCGCGCGTCGGTAGCGGGAGACGGTCGACAGGTCGTGGTCGGGGATGTCGACCGCGAGCCGGGCGAGGAGGGTCAGCGAGCCGAAGTGCTCACGGTCGTAGGGGAACTGGCCGTCCCCGTCGAGGGAGTCGTTGAGGCCGCCGGTCCACATGGTGGCGTCGGTGATCAGCAGGAGTTCGCGGCCCGGGTCGTTGCTCGCGAGGGCTCCGATCCTGCCGTTGCCGACGGGCAGACCCTGCTCGATCATCGAGTGGTCGTCGGCGGGCGCCTGCCACCAGAGCTCCTGGCGCGCAGCTCCGTCGATCTCGGGCGCGGAGTCGGGGCGGCGGGGCGCCGCGGTGGCGGTGAAGGCGGGAAGGGACGCGAGCGCCCCGGTGGCGGCGGCGAGGGCGAGCAGGCTGCGTCTGGACGGCCGGTCGAACGGATCAAAGGACATGTCGGGCTCCGTGGGGGCTCGGTCAGGAGGACGTCTTCGGTACGTCGATCCGGTCGATGTCCGGGGCGTAGCCGGACTCGCCGCTGTCGAAGGTGATCGTGTTGGCACCCGCCTTGAGAGTGAGGGGCACGCTGACCGTCTCGACGGTTCCCCAGTCCCCGGTGGAGGGGAACTTGTGGCCGGTCGCACCGCCCCCGTTGACGGAGACCGCGGCCGAGCGGGCGTCACCGCTGACGTAGGCGATCTTCACCGTGTACGTGCCTGCCTTCGGGACCACGATGTCGTTGAAGCGCAACGTGCCGCCGAGGTAGAGGTTGCCGACCTTGTGGGCGCCGGAGCAGGCGGAGCAGTCGGCAACGGAGGCGTTGCCGCCGAGCGTGTTCGCCGGTGCCTCGGCCTCGTAGGCGGTCGTGGTGAGCGCACCGTCACGCGGAGTGACCGTGAACAGCCGGGACCCGTGGGCGGGAAGCGCCTCGGTCACCTTGTTCTTGTATGTGCCGAGGTTCTCATGGTTCCACAGGTCGCGGACCGAGGCCCTGCCGGTGAAGCCGAGGGATGCCCAGTCGGCGGTGACGGCGGCGGGCGCGTCGGAGAGGTTGAACAGGGCGACGGTGTAGCTGCCGTCGGCGTTCTCGGCCGCCCACACCTGCTGGGCGTCGGCCGGGGTGACGGGGCGAGCGGCCGGCGTGGCGTTCTGGTCGACCGCGATGACCTCGCGGTTGGTCAGCAGGGAGAGGCCGTAGGAGTCGAGCCGGGTGAGGTCGTCACCGGTGTAGAGCGGGGACTTGGAGATCGCCCAGAGCGTCGCGTAGGTCTGCCGCTCGGCCTTGGTGAGACCGTCCATGGCGCCGTTGCCGACATCGAGCGAGTCGAGGTCGTTCCAGCCGCCGGGACCGGCCTGGCGGCTCCAGGCGGGAGCGTCGTCGAAGCGGTCGTCGACCGAGTTCTCCCAGCTGACCAGGGTGTTGCAGTAGCACTCGACGTCGGTGTCGATGCGCCAGCCGTTGGAGTACTTCTTCCAGTCCGCCGCGTGACCCCGGTCCAGGGACCAGGACAGCTCGAAGTGGATCGGGCGTCCGGTCGCCGCGATGGCCTTCTGCCAGGCGGCGACGTCGGCCACGTTGTCGTACTGGTCGCCGCTCTTGCCGGAGCCGGGTCCGACACCGTCGAGCTTGAGGAAGTCATAGCCCCAGTCGGCGAGCATCCGGGCCTGCGAGTCGACGTACTTCTCCGCGCAGGGGCGGGAGAAGTCGAGCTTGTACGCGCTGTCCCAGCCGTTGGTGGTGCGCAGGTCGCCGTAGACGATGTCGGCCGTGGTGCACCCCGGAGCATCCTTGATGGGGGCCTTGCCGTCGCCGTAGGCCTCCTTCTCCAGGCCGACGGGCAGATAGATGCCGGCCTTCAGGCCCCGCGCGTGGATGTGGTCGGCGACCGACTTCATCCCGTTCGGGAAGCGGACCGGGTCGGGCGTCTGCCGGGCGTACGCGTCGAATTCGGGCTTCCACGCGTTGTCGCGCCACCATCCGGCGTCGATGTTGACGTACTCGTAGCCGAACTGCTTGAGCTTGGCGGCGAGGGCGTCGGTCTGCTTCAGGACGTTCGCCTCGGTGAGGTAGCTGTAGTCGCCGTCCGGGTTGAGGCCGGGGTACTTCGACGACTGCATGCTCCAGCTCGACCAGCCCATGTAGGGCTTGGCGGCCTGCTCCTGGCCGCCCGCGGCGTCCGCCGCGGAAACGGCCCGGTGGACGCCGCCGGCCGGGGTCCCGGCCGTCGGGCCCGCGTGGGCGATCGGGGCGACCGTCGCGAACCCCACGGCGACGGCCAGCACGGCCGCGGCTCTGAGGGTGCGGACGGGCAGGACAAAGGACGAGGATGACCGCATGGGTCCTACCTCCTGTGGATTCGGGGGCGGCTCTGCATGGGTGGAGATCACGGCCCTCGGGGCGGAGCCGTGACCGGGTTCTGGGGGCACCCGTGGGTGTCAGTGGCGGGTTTCGGATCGGATGAAGGACTGGATGGCGGTGGCGGCGGCACCGCGCGCCCACTCGTCGAAGGGCAGCGGGCGGGTCTTGAGATCGCACTGCGCGGCCGTGCCGAAGGCCGCCGCGGCGAAGGCGTCACGGATCTGCCCGGCGAACAGGTCGTAGGCCACGAGGCCCTCGCCGGAGATGATCACGCGTTCGGGTCCGAACAGATTGGCCACGGTGCCGATGGCCCGCCCGATGGCGTCCCCGGCCCGGGTGTAGACGTCGCGGGCACCCTGGTCGCCCCGGTGGGCCAGCTCCAGGGCCCCGGCGGCGTCGGTCACGGCCACGCCCGTCCTCTCGCGCACCGCGGCGACGATCGCGGGGTCCGCGGCGATGGCCTCGACGCAGCCGCGGTTGCCGCAGTGGCAGGGCGGGCCTGCGGGATCGATGACGACGTGGCCGATCTCACCGGCCACGCCGTGGGCACCGGACACGACCCTGCCGTGCACCACGAGACCGCAGCCGATACCGGCGCCGACGGTCACCAGCGCGAAGTCCGACAGTCCCACGCCCGCGCCGAACCACTGCTCGGCGACGGTCAGCGCACGCACGTCGTTGTCGACGGTGACCTTCAGGCCGGTCGTCATCCCGAGGAGTTCGGCGAGCGGGACGTCGTGCCACTCCAGGAAGGGCGAGTAGCGCACGACACCGGCCGCGCGGTCCACGTCGCCGGAGACGGCGACGCCCAGTCCGTGCACCGGGGCGCCCGACCCGTCGGCCTCCGCGAGCAGTTCGCGCACCAGCTCGGACGCCAGGGTCAGCACCGCCCCGGGATCGCGGGCGGTCAGCGGAAGATGCCGGGCCACCCGGATGCGGCAGCACAGGTCGGTCAGCACGGCGATGATCTCGTCGCCGGTGATCTTGATCCCGATGAACAGCGCGCGTCCGCCGTCCACCCGCACGGGG
Source organism: Streptomyces sp. HUAS TT11 (assembly GCF_051553595.1). Taxonomy (NCBI): domain Bacteria; kingdom Bacillati; phylum Actinomycetota; class Actinomycetes; order Kitasatosporales; family Streptomycetaceae; genus Streptomyces; species Streptomyces sp. HUAS TT11. The sequence continues at coordinate 7,686,617 of NZ_CP196184.1, read as the reverse complement.
TTCGCGGGCCGGCCCAGGGACGGGCGGGTCTCCTCCCCCGCGTCCTCCACCAGGTAGCCGGCCTCGATCAGGGGCCGCACCGCCTTGGTCACCGCGGCCGCCGACAGCCCCGCCCGCCCGCCGATGTCCGAGCGGGTGAGGGGACCGTGGCAGAGCACGGTGACGAAGACCTGTGAGGCGGCCGGCGTGTGCGCCGGGAACGCCTCCGTGGGAGGACTCGAGGGCATGGCCCCGGAACCTAAGTGGGTTCTTTTCCGCTGTCAATAAAAGAAGCAGGAGGCTTCCGAGGTTTTGCCGTCGGCCGCTGACGCCGTTCAAATGCGGACCTGGCCGGGCGAGTTGGCGAACGATGCAAGGGAGGTCTTGCTTTCCCCGGTGAACCATGTGACATAGTACTGACGTGAGCGAGCAACTGACCTGCGACGTCGTGGTCGTGGGAGCCGGGATGGTGGGTGCGGCATGCGCCCTCTACGCCGCCCGCGCCGGTCTGGACGTGGCGCTCGTCGACCGCGGCCCCGTGGCCGGAGGCACGACGGGCGCGGGTGAGGGCAATCTGCTCGTCTCCGACAAGGAGCCCGGTCCGGAACTCGAACTGGCCCTGCTCTCCTTGAGGCTGTGGGACGAACTGGCCGGCGAACTGGGCCGGACCGTCGAGTACGAACCCAAGGGCGGCGTCGTCGTCGCATCGGCCCCCGAAGGACTCGCGGCCCTCGAAGGACTCGCGGACGGCCAGCGGGCCGCCGGAGTCGAGGCGGTGGACGTCCCCGCGGACCGGCTGCACGACCTCGAGCCGTACCTGGCCCCGGGGCTCGCGGGCGGTGTGCTGTACCCGCAGGACCGTCAGGTGATGCCCGCCCTCGCCGCCGCCCATCTGGTGCGGGCCTCGCGGGCCCGGCTGCTGACCGGGCGGACGGTGACCGGTGTACTGCGCACACCTCAGGGGGCCGTGCGCGGCGTGCGCACCGACCACGGCGACGTGCATGCACCCGCCGTCGTGAACGCGGCCGGGACCTGGAGCGGCGAAGTCGCCGCGCTCGCCGGGGTCACGCTGCCCGTGCTCCCCCGTCGTGGATTCGTCCTCGTCACCGAGCCGTTGCCGCCGCGGGTGCGGCACAAGGTCTACGCCGCCGACTATGTCGCCGATGTGGCCAGCGACTCGGCGGCCCTCCAGACCTCCCCGGTCGTCGAGGGCACGGCCGCGGGCCCGGTCCTGATCGGCGCCAGCCGTGAACGGGTCGGATTCGACCGGTCGTTCTCACTGCCGGTGGCCCGAGCGCTGGCAGCGGGCGCGACCCGGCTCTTCCCGTTCCTCGGACAGGCGCGGGCGATGCGCACCTACCTGGGTTTCCGGCCTTATATGCCGGACCACCTGCCCGCCATCGGCCCCGACCCGCGGGCACCGGGGCTGTACCACGCCTGCGGCCACGAAGGGGCCGGGATCGGGCTCTCCACCGGCACGGGCCACCTGATCGCGCAGATCCTCGGCGGGGGCCGACCGGAGCTCGATCTCACCCCGTTCCGGCCGGAACGATTCGAACAGGAGGCCGTGTGAATCCCCTGGAGCTGGCCGGCGCCAGGCCTGAGCCCGCCTTCACGGTCACCTTCGACGACCGCGAGCTTCCGGCACTGCCCGGCTGGACGGTCGCCGCGGCGCTGTGGGCCGCCGGCATCACCTCCTGGCGCACCACCCGGCGGGACGGCAGGCCGCGCGGGATCTTCTGCGGCATCGGCGTCTGCTTCGACTGCCTCGTGACCGTCAACGACCGGCCGAACCAGCGCGCCTGCCTCGTAGCGGTACGGCCCGGCGATGTGATCCGCACACAGGAGGGAACGGGCCATGGCGACTGACCTGGCGGTGATCGGTGCCGGTCCGGCCGGGCTCGCCGCGTCGATCGCGGCGGCCGCGCGGGGCGTACGCGTCACGCTCGTCGACGCCGCGCCCGCGGCGGGCGGGCAGTTCTACCGGCAGCCCGCGGCCGCGCTCGGCGCCCGGCGCGCACAGGCCCTGCACCATCAATGGCGCACCTGGACCAGGCTGCGTGAAGGACTCGACCGGCACCTCGCGGCCGGCCGTGTCACGCATCTGACGGACCACCATGTCTGGACCGTGGAACGGGCCGGCTCCGGCCTCACCGTCCACGCGCTGTCCGGACCCGGGCAGGAGAAACCGGTCGCCGTCCACGCCGACGCCTTGCTGCTGGCCACCGGCGGCTACGAGCGGGTGCTTCCCTTCCCCGGCTGGACCCTGCCGGGTGTCCTCACCGCCGGCGGGGCGCAGGCCATGCTCAAGGGCACACTCGTGGTGCCGGGCCGCAGGGCGGTCGTGGCCGGGACCGGACCTCTGCTGCTGCCGGTGGCAGCCGGGCTCGCGGCGGCGGGGGTCGCCGTCGCCGCGCTCGTGGAGTCCGCGGGCCCCGGGGACTTCGCCCGGCATGCGGGAGCCCTCGCCGCCCAGCCGGGGAAGGCCGTCGAGGGGGCACTGTACGCCGCCCGGCTGCTGCGGCACGGGGTACGGATCCTCCCCCGGCACACGGTGCTGGAGGCCCACGGGGACGGACGGCTCGAGGCGGTGACCGTCGCCGCGCTGGACTCCGGCGGACGTCCGCGGCCCGGCACCGCCCGCCGCATCCCCTGCGACACCCTGGCCGTCGGGCACGGCATGCTGCCGCACACCGAACTCGCGGACACGCTCGGCTGCCGGATCGACGGGGTGGCGGGCGTGGCCGTCGACGACGAACAGCGCACCGATGTCCCCGGTGTGTGGGCCGCGGGCGAGGCCACCGGAATCGGTGGCGCGGCACTCGCCCTCGCCGAGGGCCACATCGCCGGTCGTTCGATCGCCGCCCGGCTCTGCGGCACCGCACCCGATCCCCAGGAGTGGGAACGCGCCGCCCGCGGCCGCGCCGCCCTGCGGAAGTTCTCCACCGCGCTCGACGGCGTCTACGCACCGCCCGCCCACTGGGCCGAGCAGGTCGACGACGACACCGTGGTGTGCCGCTGCGAGGAAGTGCGCGCCGGGACGGTACGGGAGTCCGTCGACCGGCTCGGCGCAGGGGACCTGCGCACCGTCAAGCTGCTCACCCGCGCGGGGATGGGCTGGTGCCAGGGCCGGATCTGTGCTCCCGGGGTCGCCGGGGTCGCCGGCTGCGCGCAGAAGGCGACGCGCACCCCGTTCGCCCGTCCGGTGCCGCTGGACGTGCTGGCCCGTGAACCACTGCACGAACGGCCGGATGCACAGTGAGCCACCGGCCGACCCACGCCAACATCAGTACCATGTCACACATCACCGAGATGGGGGATCGCCCATGACCGTCCCGAAGCACCGCCCCTGGCGCGGCGTTCTCGTCGCCACCGCCCTCCCGCTCACCGACGAACTCGCCGTCGATCACGCCCGGTTCGCCGACCACTGCACCTGGCTGGTGGAGAACGGCTGCGACGGCGTCGTGCCGAACGGCTCGCTCGGCGAGTACCAGGTACTCACTCCCGAGGAGCGCGCCAGGGTCGTGGAGACCGCCGTGTCCGCGCTCGGCGGCGAGCGGGTGATGCCCGGGGTCTCCGCGTACGGGGCCGCCGAGGCCCGCCGCTGGGCCGAACAGGCACGTGACGCCGGCTGCACCTCGGTGATGCTGCTGCCGCCGAACGCCTACCGCGCTGACGAACGGTCCGTTCTCGCCCACTTCGAGGAGGTCGCGAAGGCGGGCCTGCCGGTCGTGGCGTACAACAACCCCATCGACACCAAGGTCGACCTCGTCCCCGAACTGCTCGCCAAGCTGCACCGCGAGGGCTTCGTCCAGGCGGTCAAGGAGTTCTCCGGAGACCCGCGGCGCGCCTACCGGCTCGCCGAGCTCGCGCCGGAACTGGACCTGTTGATCGGTGCCGACGACGTCCTGCTGGAACTCGCGGTCGCGGGCGCCAAGGGCTGGGTGGCCGGCTACCCCAACGCCCTGCCCCGGGCGTCGGTGCAGTTGTACCGAGCCGCGGTCGCCGGCGACCTCGACACCGCGCTTCCGCTGTACCGTCAGCTGCATCAGCTGCTGCGCTGGGACTCCCAGGTGGAGTTCGTGCAGGCGATCAAGCTGTCGATGGACATCGTCGGCCGGCACGGCGGTCCCGTCCGGCCGCCGCGCGTCCCGCTGCTGCCGGAGCAGGAGGCCGCGGTCCGCGCCGCGACGGAGAAGGCCGTGGCCGCCGGCCTCGCGTGAACGGACCACCGTGCGTGAACCCGCCGGTTCGCGCACGCGTCGCGCGGGCACGGGGTCCCGTGCCCGCGCGACGCCGAGCACGGTGGGTCTCTCGACTCGGGCCGGGCGCCGCCGAGGCGACCCGGGCGTCATGATTGGAGGGCCATGCGCAGCAAACTCGTCCTGCACGCCGTCGACTCCCACACCGAGGGCATGCCGACCCGCGTGATCACCGGCGGGATCGGCACGATCCCCGGCAGCACCATGAACGAGCGTCGCCTGTGGTTCCGTGAACACCGCGACGACATCAAGCAGCTGCTCATGAACGAGCCCCGCGGGCACGCGGCGATGAGCGGCGCGATCCTTCAGCCGCCCACCCGCCCCGACTGCGACTGGGGGGTCGTCTACATCGAGGTCTCCGGCTATCTGCCGATGTGCGGGCACGGCACGATCGGGGTGGCGACCGTGCTCGTCGAGACGGGCATGGTGGAGGTCGTCGAACCGGTCACCACGATTCGCCTGGACACCCCGGCGGGACTCGTCGTCGCCGAGGTCGCCGTCGAGGGCGGAGCCGCGAAGGCCGTCACCCTCAAGAACGTGCCGTCCTTCTCGGTCGGTCTCGACCGCAAGGCCACCCTGCCTGACGGGCGGACGGTGACGTACGACCTCGCGTACGGCGGCAACTTCTACGCGATCCTGCCGCTGGAGGAGTTCGGGCTGCCCTTCGACCGTGCCCGCAAGGACGACATCCTCGCCGCGGGTCTGTCGCTGATGGACGCCATCAACGCGGAGGAGGAACCGGTCCACCCCGAGGACCCGACCATCCGCGGCTGCCACCACGTCCATCTGTACGCGCCCGGGTCCACCGCGCGGCTGTCCCGGCACGCGATGGCCATCCATCCCGGCTGGTTCGACCGCTCCCCGTGCGGCACCGGCACCAGCGCCCGCATGGCCCAGTTGCACGCCCGCGGCGAGCTCCCCCTGCACACCGAGTTCGTGAACGAGTCCTTCATCGGTACGCGTTTCACCGGCCGGCTGCTCGACACGACCCAGGTCGCCGGCGTCCCCGCGGTACTGCCCAGCTTCACCGGGCGGGCGTGGGTGACCGGAACGGCTCAGTACCTTCTGGACCCGGAGGACCCGTTCCCCGCGGGCTTCGTCCTGTAGCGGCACACCGCCGCGCCCGTACACGGGATACTGGTGGTGCGTGACATTGCACCCTCACATCGTGGGGGCTGAGCGATGTCGGCCCGCCACACCGCACATGCCCGTTCGAGGAGACCCCCATGGCCGCCCCGCGCCCCAGCTCGCCCCCCGCCGCTCCGTCGCTGCCCACGCTGGGCGGCAAGAAGAGCAGCTACCGCGAGAAGGTCGCCGACGCCCTGCGGGCAGCGTTGATCGCGGGCGAGCTGCGTCCCGGCGAGGTGTACTCCGCGCCGGCGCTCGCCGCCCGCTTCGGCGTCTCGGCCACACCGGTGCGGGAGGCCATGCTCGACCTGGCCAAGGAGGGTCTCGTCGCCACGGTCCCGAACAAGGGCTTCCGGGTCACGGACGTCTCGGAGAAGCAGCTCGACGAATTCGGCCATCTGCGCTCCCTCATCGAGATTCCCACCACCATGCATCTGGCCCGGACCGCGGACCGCGTCTCGCTCGAGGCACTGCGACCGGCCGCACGGGAGATCGTCGCTGCGGCGGCGGCCGGCGACCTGATCGCCTACGTCGAGGCCGACACCCGTTTCCATCTCGGACTGCTCGCCCTCGCCGGGAACGCGCATCTGGTCGAGGTCGTCGGCGACCTGCGCAAGCGGTCCCGCCTGTACGGGCTGACCGCTCTGGTCGAGGCCGGCCGGCTGCTCGCCTCCGCCGAGGAGCACCTGGAGCTTCTGGACGCCCTGCTGGAGCGGGACGAGGGGGCCGTACGGAAGGTGATGACCCGCCACCTCGGTCATGTGCGAGGCATGTGGGCGGCCCAGGACTGAGCTTCCGGTGCACGGGCGCGGTCCTCGTTCAAAAACCTGCTGCCGCGGCCCGCACACCGGCATCATCGAGGCGTACGGCGCTGCCACGTCCCGGCACGGCACAGGGACGCGGGGCCCGCACGGACGCCGCCCGCGAGCCCTGTCGCGCGCCGCCACCGGCGGGTTTCCCGCGTCCGCGTCAGGCGCCCAGTGCGGCGGCCGCCCGGGCCGCCTCGGCCGTGACCTGCGCCGCGGCGCGGGAGGCCCGGCCGGTCACCCGCCAGGCGACCATGCGCAGAGCGGTGGGCGGGGCCGGGGGAAAGACCCCGAGCTGACCGAGCATCGTGATGTCGTCCCGGACCGCCTCATGTCCGATCACCTTGCCGTCGCGGAGTTCGAGCACATGGATCTGCTCGAAGTCGATCTCACGGCCGGTCGGGGGGATGGCCTGGTCGAGTGCGCCGTCCCGGTAGCGGACGAACGCGCCGGTGTGGCGGCCCTGCATACGCAGGCGCACCCAGACCTGTTCGTCGTTGTGGGCGACGGCGAGGACGGGGAAGCGCAGATCGCTGAAGGCGAACCGCATCCACGCCCCCGAGGCGAGGGTGCCCGCCGGCCCCGGCAGGGCGCACGCCGCGGGTGCCACGGCCGCTTCCCGGTTGCGGAAGTCCTCGTGCACCACGTCGACGGCCAATGCGGGATCCCCCGTGGCGAGGACCCGGAAGAGCCCCTCGGCCAGGTCCGTGGCGTCCATACCCATGACGTTCATGCCTCTCAGCAGTCGTGCGACTCCGTACCGCACGACGATGCGACGGCCACGGCAGCCCTGAACACGCCCGGCCCACCGGCCTGCGCAAATTGAGGTTATAGGGCGCCTAATGAATAGAGCAACCATGTGATCACGTTCACTAGAATGGCGCCCATGCCCACTCCTCGCCCGTATGTCTCGCCGTTGCGCGAGCAGGCCGCCGCCCGTACACGTTCGCTGATCCTCCAGCGGGCCACGGAACTGTTCGCCGACCGCGGCTATGCCCGGGTGACCGTCGCGGACATCGCCTCCGCGGCCGGTGTCGCCTCCAAGACGGTCTTCGCGAGCGCCGGGAGCAAGGGCGACATCCTGGACCGGATCGTGGAACAGGGGGTGCGGGAGTCGGACTACGAGCAGGCCCTGGCCGTGCTGCTCGACCTGCGGACACCGGAGTCGGTCCTCCAGGCGCTGGCCCGCGGCACGCGGTTCGGCAACGAGAGCCAGTTCCTGGTGCACGAGGCCATCCGCAAGGCGCTGCCCGTGCACGAGCACGGCGAGGCACTGTGGGAGCGGTACACCACGGCGTACCGGGACGCGCTCCGGGCCGCCGCCCGTCATCTGCACACACTCGCCCCGGCACCCCCGTACACCGTCGGGGAGACCGCGGACCTGCTGTGGTTCTGGTTCGGCCCGTCGGGCTGGCGGACGCTCGTGGTGGAGAACGGCACCTCGTGGGACCGCGCCGAGGCCCTCCTCCTGCGCACCGCCGTCGCCGCTCTGCGCTGAAACAGCGTCACCTTCGACCGGGGCGGAGGCCGTACGGCTGCCGGGACGACACCCCCGGTCGCGCCGTGCGGGCGGCTTCCCTACTCGGCCGCGACACTCAGTCGGACGGACCGGCGGCGGGGATGCGTTCGAGCCACTCCTCGAGGAGGCCCGACTCGGCGGGGGTGAAGGGTTCGGGGGCGAGCCCGTCCAGCGAGGCGAGCAGGGTGGCGGCGGCGGCCGCCCGGGCGTCCCGGGCCGAGGTGTCCGCGCCCCCTTCGACCAGAATGGCGTGGTGGATCGCGTCACGGACGAGCGTCGACAGGCCGGCGTCCGGATACAGGGCGGGCCGGGTGATCAGGGACAGGGCGATCCCGGTGTTGGCCGACATGACCATGCGGGCCGCGACGTCGGCCGGCACCCGGAGACGGCCCTGCACGGCGAGCCGTTCGAGGACCTCCCGCAGGATGCGCATCGCCTCCCGGGCCGCCTCGGGCGCGGAGCGCAGGGTCGGGGCGAACATCAGCTTGTAGGCGTTGGGATGGGCCAGCGCGAACGCGGTGTGGCTGTCCCAGCCGGCGCGCAGGTCCTCCAGCGGGTCGGCGGACTTCTCGGCCGCGCGCTTGGCCCCCAGGTACTGGTCCCAGACGTGGTCGACCGTGGCCGCGAGCAGCCCTTCCTTGTCGCCGAACAGGCGGTAGAGCACCGGCTGCTGCACCCCGGCCGCCTCGCACACCCCACGGGTGGACACGTCACCGCTCGGTGACCGCGCCAGCAGCTCGGCCGCGGCCTCGATTATCGCCTGTCTCGTGTCCATGTGGTCGACGATAACAGCTCATGTAATCAATGACTGCGAAGTTATCGTATCGATGATTCGAAGAGGGTCCCACGTAACTGTACGAGACACCGATCCGGCATGATCACCCTCCGCTTTACGCGCTCCATGCAGTACGGTGTCCAACCGTTGAAGACCGGAGGTCTCGGGGAGGGCGCCGTGACGCTGGAGGCGGCTGGGGTCTCGGATGTCGAGGAGTCCGTGTACCGGGTGCTGGTGAACACGGGCCGGGCGACCACCGTCGACGTCGCGCGCAGGACCGGGCTGAACGAGGCCGAGTGCGCCCGCATCCTGTACATGCTCACTTCCAAGGGCATGGCGAACCACACGGACGGCATCCCCCGGTACTTCCGGGCGACTCCCCCCGACGTGGCGCTGCTGCCCCTGCTGAAGCGCAGCGCCGACGCGCTGGACCTGGCCCGGGCGGAGGCCACCAGCCTGCTCGAGGTCTACCGGGACACCGTGCGCAGGCAGGACGCCGGCCAGCTGATCGAGGTCATCACCGGCGCGGAGGCGCTGCGCCAGCATCTGCGGCAGATCCAGGCGAGTGCGCACGACGAGATGCTCTGGTTCTGCAAGGCCCAGTACGTGGCCATGCCCTCGGGCAGCAACACGGCGGAGTTCGAGGCCCTGGAGCGCGGGGTGCGGTACCGCGTGCTCTACGAGAAGGCCTTCTTCGACGACGAGGGCGCCATGGACAACGTGGTGGCGGGCGTACACGCCGGGGAGATCGCCCGCGCGGTGCCGCACCTGCCGCTGCGCCTCGCGATAGCCGACCGCTCGATCGCGATCTTCCCGCTCGTGCCGGGAGGCCCCAACGGCAGCCCGGACGAACCCACCACCGCGCTGGTACGCGACAGCAATCTGCTGGCCGCCCTGATCGCCCTCTTCGAACGCTACTGGGAGGACGCGGTACCGCTGGGCGCCGACGACACGGGCGCACTGTCGGGTGCCGACGCCACGAACGGACCGGACCCGCTCTCCGCGACCGACCGGCGGCTGCTCGCCCTGCTGGTGGCCGGAGTGACCGACAAGGCGATCGCGACCCAGATGGCCCTGAGCAGGCGTACCGTGCAGCGCCGTATCCAGCACATGATGGAACTCGCCGGCGCGGCCACCCGCATGCAACTCGCCTGGCACGCGGCACGTCGCGACTGGCTGTGAGCGGTCCGCACACAGCTGAGGCCGTCCGAAGACGGCCTCTGAACTGCGACGAAATGTACTGCACCGTCGGGACGACAGGATTTGAACCTGCGACCCCTTGACCCCCAGTCAAGTGCGCTACCAAGCTGCGCCACGTCCCGGTGCGTCTTCCGCGGCATTCCGCGTGATCACGCACGTAAACCCTACCGCACGCCCCTGAGGGGGTCTCACACGGGCGCCCGGCCGACCTGGCAGAGCCGGCGACCGCGCGACGGCGGGGGCCCCGTCTCCCCGGCAGGGCCATGGTCGATCACCCGTGCGAGCGCTGGTGTCCTCACCCCTCCCGGGTGAGGAATTGGGCGCGCGCCGGGCGCACGCTCACAGATGAGGCTGTGAGCAGCAGCCGGGCAACGAACGGAGGTCCCCCATGGCCACCACCCCGTCGCACCAGCGCTCGGCCGGCACCCTGGCGGCCGCGACCGGTCTGACGCTCTTCGCCGCCGTGATGCTTCTCGTCTCCGGCGTCCTCGATGTCTTCCGGGGCATCATGGCGATCGCCCAGGACGCGGTCTTCGTCTCCACCCCCGACTACGTCTTCCGGTTCGATCTGACGGGCTGGGGCTGGGTCCACCTGGTCCTCGGGGCGCTCGCCGTGATCGTGAGCATCGGCCTGTTCATGATGGCCACCTGGGCGAGGATCCTCGGGGTGGCGATCGCGTCGTTGCTGATCATCACCAACTTCCTGTCGATCCCGTACTACCCCGTCTGGTCGCTCACGCTGATCGCGCTGTACGGGTTCATCATCTGGGCCCTGTGCGTGGCGCCGAAGGACGCCGCCGAGCGGTAGGCGCCCCCGGGGCCGCCCGTACGGCCCCTCACCGCGCGCCGAGCGCCCGGCTTCCGGACCGGATGCGGGCAACGGATCCCTGAGGAGCCGGAGCGCCATGAGCGCCGTGCACGATCGCGGCTTCCCCGAGCCGGCGGAAGATCCCGAGCCCGCGGGTCACCGGGGGGTCGTCTCCGCCCGCGGAGTTCCCGTCGACGCCACCCGCCCCGGGTGATCCGAGGGACCCGCACCGCGCCCACCGTGGAGTGCGTCAGGAGTCACCGCCCGCCGCGCGTGCCGAGGGGCGGGCCGGCACCGGAGGTCATCGTGAGCGATTACCCGCTGCTCAGCGCCTTCCTCACCATGTTGTGGTTCTTCCTGTGGGTCATGTGGTTCATGCTGCTGTTCCGGGTCGTCAGGGACGTCTTCGACGACGACGGACTGAGCGGCTGGGGCAAGGCCGGCTGGATGCTGTTCGTGTGCGTGCTGCCGTTCGCCGGTGTCCTCGTGTATCTGATCGCCAGGGGGAGGTCCATGGGCGAGCGTGCCGTACGGCGTGCGCAGGCCCGGGAACAGGCCTTCCGGGCGTACGTGCGGGAGGCGGCCGCGTCCGCCCCCGAGGCCGGTACGAGCAGGGCCGACGAGCTGGCCGCACTGGCCGGCCTGCACGACCACGGTCACATCACCGACGCCGAGTACGAGGCGGCCAAGGCCAAGGTGCTCGTCCACTGAGCGGGCCGCGGAAGGCGTTGTCATGCGATACGAGTTCCGCGTCGACGGCCAGATGTCGGACGTGCTGACCAAGGCGTTCCCGGAGCTGGAGAGCGTCGTCGTGCCCGACCAGACGGTGCTCTTCGGCCGGATCGTCGACGAGGAGCACCTGTACGGCCTTCTCGCCCGCTGTCAGTCCCTCGGACTGCACGTCGTGGAGATGCGGCGCCTTCCCGAGTGACACGGGGGCCGTCCTGCGTGGTTGCGCCGCCCGGCCGGGCGGCGCGCCGGTCACAGCAGGTGCAGGTCCCGGGCCCGGCGCACGGCCTCGCCCCGCCTGGTCGCGGCGAGCTTGCGGTAGAGGCTCTTCAGATGCGTCTTGACGGTGTTCACCGACAGATACAGGTCGGCGGCGATCTCCTCCGTCGACATCATCTGCGCCAGCCGCTCCAGTACCTCGTGCTCGCGCTCGCTGAGCGGCTCGGTCACCGGTTCCGGTGACGGGTCGGGCGCGTCCGCCGCCGGGACGTGCCCGACGAGCGAGGCCGGCAGCCATGCGTGGCCCTGCACGAGGTCGGGCCTGCGGCGCGCCAGCCGCCGCAGCCAGGGCCCGGCCTCCAGGAACGGCCGTCGCAGGCGCTCCGGCCGGGCCACGCTCAGAGCGCGTGCGACGAGGCGCTCGGCCTCTCTCCCGTCGCCCGCCGCGTCCGCCGCCTGGGCCCGTGCCAGCAGCGCTCGTACCGTGATGGCCGGCCCCTCCCCGTTCCCCGTGGGAAGCGCCTCGAGCAGATCGTGTGCCGCCGTGCCGTCTCCGGTGGCGAGCCGGGCACGGGCGGCGGCGACCACGCTCTCCGGTCCGCCGCCTCCCTCCTCCTCGAGCACCTCCTGCGCGGCCTGCGGACGGCCCTCGGCGAGGTAGGCACCCGCCATCGTCAGGGCCGTCCGGTCGTTCACCCACGGCGAGGGCTCGAGGAGGGCCGGCGTCCGCCGGTGCTCCTCCAGCAGGCGCAGTGCCGCCTGCGGATGGCCCTTGGCGAGCAGCAGGCGGGACCGCAGCAGCGCCAGCCCCGCGCTGACGAGGGGGTCGCGCGGAAGCGTGGAGGAGGCTGCGTGGTCCAGGTGGGCCCGGGCCGTGTCGAGGTCGTCGCGGTCGATGGCGACGGCGCCGAGCACCAGCTGGGCGATGCCGGTGCATGCCTCGGGCGGCAGCCCCGACCGCTCGGCCTCGGCCACCGCTTCACAGGCGTGCGCCTCCGCGCGGCCCGGCCAGCCGTTCAGGAAGTCGATCAGGGCCAGCCGGCCGATGCACTCGTGCCGCGGCAACGCCGTCTCCGGTCCCGTGTCCACCTCGGCGGCGGCGGACAGCGAGGCCTGTGCGGCCTCGAACCGTCCCGCCCACAGCTGGGCCGAGCCCAGGTCCGTGAGCGTCAGGGCGGGAACCTCCGGGTGCCGGGCCAGGGACTCGGCGGGGACGGCCCGCTCCGCCGTCTCCACGTCGGCTGCGGCGGCCTCGGCACGGTCGGCCGAGCCGGTCATCCTGGCGGCGAGGACACGCAGCAGGGCGCAGCTGAGGCGCAGGGCCGGTGAGCTGGGGTCCCCGCCGGCCGGGAGGTGCTGTTCGGCTTGGTGAAGATGTTCGACACCGCGGTCGATGTCGTGCCGGGCGAGTTCGCGGGCGGCGCGCACCAGGTCCGCCGCCGGGCCCGTGGCGTCGGGGGGCATCCGGGAGAAGAGCGCGTCCAGTTGGTCGGAGTCCAGCCCGGTCAGCAGCCGGCCGATCGACAGCTCGTCGACGAAACGGGTGGCGGCCAGTTCCCAGTCCCCCGCGTCCGCCGCGTGCGGGAGGGCCTCGGTGAGCAGGCCGGCCTCGCTCAGCCAGTGCGCCGCCCTGCGATGCAGTTCGCACTCGAGCCCTGGGTGCCGTACCCGCAGATGTACACGGAGGATCTCGGCGAACAGGGGGTGGAGCCGGTACCACGCGTGCCCGATGGTCTCGACGAAGGCGTTCGCCCGCTGCAGCCCGGCGAGGATCGCCTCCGCGTCGTCCCGGCCGGTGAGCGCGTTGGCGAGGTCCGGGTGGATCTGTTCCAGGACGCTGGTGCGCAACAGCAGGTCCTGCGTCTCGACGGGCTGGGCGTGCAGCACCTCGGCGAGCAGGAAGTCGGCGAGAGTGCTCCGGCCGGCCTCGAAGTCCTTCAGGAAGGTCTCCGGGTCATCGGCTCCCTGTGCCGCCAGGGTGCACAGCCGCAGCCCGGCCGCCCAGCCGCCGGTGCGGTCGGTCAGTGCCGTGACGGCGTCGTCCGACAGATGCATGCCGTGCCGGCTCAGCAGCTCGGCCGTCTCCTCGGGGCGGAAGGCCAGATCGGCGGCGCGGATGTCGGTGACCTCGCCGGCGGCGCGGTACCGGTGCAGCGGCAGCAGCGGCTCGGTACGGCTGATGATCACCAGCCGCAGTCCGTCACCGGCGTGCCGGAGCACGAACTGCAGTTCCTCGGCGACCTCCGCCGACGTGCCCACCCGGTCGAACTCGTCCAGGACCAGGAGCAGCGGCCCCTCGCGTCGGCTCAGTTGCGCGGCGAGCCTGGTCAGCAGGGAGTGGTCCACCTCGCCGGGGCGCGCGGGACTGCCGATGTCGTCCCCGGCCGCGAGCCCGTGCCGCCGCAGGGACTCCAGCACATAGGTCCAGAAGACGCCGGGCCCGTTGTCCTCGGGCGCCATCGTCAGCCAGGCCGCCCGCTCCCGCGCCCCCTCGGCGGCGATCCAGTCGGCGACGAGCAGGGTCTTGCCGGCTCCGGCGGGCCCGTTGACCAGGGTCAACGGGCCGCGCACACCTTGGCTGAGCCGCTCGGTCAGACGGGGCCGGCGCACAAAGGTGTCCGGGGTCAGGGGCACGCTGAACCGCGCGGCGAGGACGGGGTCCCCGTTGGGGGCGAAGGGCCCGGGGGAAGGCTCCCGGTGGCCGCCGGACGTCGGAGGAGTCATGGCACCCACCGCAACACCCCAGCTCGTGTAGCCGGACAGTCCCCTTTGAGCTTCGCCCCAAGCCCACGAAGCCGCAACGGAAGGGCACGTTGCGCCCGGCGGCCCCGCCTCGGTGGGTCCGGCCCGCGCCGGCGTCGTCCGGCGCGCCGGACGGGCGAGCCCGTCATCGCCGCGGGCGCGAACGACCGGAGGCCGGGCCGTACCCCCTTCGCATTGGGGCACGCCCGGCCTTCCGGGGTCCTATTCCGGCGGCGTCGGCGTGTCGTGAGTGCGGTACATGGCCTGGACGTCCAGTTCCAGCTGCACCGTCGGCCCCACCACCGCGATCCCCCGGGCCAACATCGAACGCCAGTTCAATGTGTAGTCCTCGCGGTGCAGTTCCGCCTTGGCCAGGGCCGCGCAGCGCAGTTCCTCGCCGTAGCCGCCGTTCACGGTGCCGAGGTACGTCGTGTCCAGGGACACCGACCGGCTCACTCCGTGCATCGTCAGGGAACCCTGGAGGCTCCACTTGCTGCCGCCCCGGTACACGAACCGCGTGCTCGCGAAGTCGATGTACGGGAAGCGTTCGACGTCCAGGAAGTCGGCGGAGCGCAGATGGCTGTCGCGGGTGTTGTTGCCGGTGGTGATGCTCGACGCGTGGATGCGGACGTGGACGCGCGACTGCGCCATGTCCTGGGCGACCTGGATGCCGCCGTCGAAGCGTTCGAAACGGCCGTGGACGTGCGCCATGCCGACGTGCTTGGCGATGAACCGGATCGCCGTGTGCGGGGGGTCGAAGAGCCAAGTGCCGGGCACCGGAAGCTGCTGGCTCTCGGCCGGCTGCAGCCAGATCCGCTCGCCGGCCGGCGTCGTGCCCGCCACGATCTCCAGCGTCTCGCGGTGCGGCTGCAGCCCTTCCGCTGCGACCAGGAGGCTGTAGTGGCCGGGCGGCAGCGTCGCGAGGAACAACCCGTACGGGTCGGTCGTGCCGCGGGCGGCCACCCGGTGCGTCTCGAGCGCGGTGACCGTGACGTCGGCGGCCGCCATCGGCGAGCCCATGGGGTCGACGACCTCACGGGCGACGGCGCCCGCGCCCTGCGGGAGGGGGAGCGAAAGGCCCGCCGCCGCGGCAGAGGCGCCCCTGGGCCGCCGGCGCCGGAGCAGTGCGAGGGCCATGATGTTCACCTTTCTTCGGGGCGCAGCCGCGCGAGCGGCGGTCGTGGGCACGCCGAAGCAGCCGCGCCTGCATACGATCCCCCCTTCTTGATCTTGTGGCACACCACCGTGCGGCGGGTGTCTCATTACGAGACACCCGGCGTCCTATCCCGGTGCCCCGGGGGAGTCCGGCTCCCGACCTTCGTAGGCCGCCGTCAGCACACCCAGCACCCCGTCCGCCGTCACGGGACGGGGGTTGGCGTACGGCAGACCCGCGACCTGGGCGGCGGCGACGGCCAGATCCCCGCGCCTCAGGCCGAGTTCGGCGAGCGAACGCGGCGCGCCGAGGCGACCCGCCAGCTCCCACAGGGCGCGCGGTACGTCCTGCGCGCCGAGTGCCGCGCTCAGTGCGGCCACGGCCCCGTGCGCCGCGGGCGCGTTGTGGGCGAGGACGTAGGGGAGCACCACCGTGTGCGTCGGCGCGTGCGGCAGTCCGAACGTGCCGCCCAGGACGTGGCACAGCTTGTGGTGCAGCCCCATGGTGGTCGCGCCGAGGCACGCGCCGCACAGCCACGCCCCGTACAGGGCACGGCCCCGCGCGTCGAGGTCCTGCGGATCGGCGGCCACCGACGGGAGCGCCCCGGCCATCGCCCGTACGCCCTCCTGCGCCATGAGCGAGACGAGCGGGGAGGCGTCCGGCGCGTACAGCGCCTCCACCGCGTGCGCGAGGGCGTTGATGCCGCTGGTCACCGTGAGCGGCACCGGGAGGTAGCGGGTGAGTTCGGGGTCGTAGACGACGCTCCGGGGCTGGACGACCGGGTCGCGGCCGGTGCGCTTGACGCCGTGCTCGGTCAGGCCCCACACCGGGGTCATCTCCGAACCCGAGTAGGTCGACGGCACGGCGATCAGCGGCAGCCGGGTGCGCAGGGCGATCGCCTTGCCCAGGCCGATCGCCGAGCCGCCGCCGACCGCGACGCATCCGTCGGCGCCTGCCGCCCGCGCCACGTCCACGGCCCGGTCGGCGACGTCGGCGGGTACGTGCATACGGGCCTCGGCGTGCACTCCCACGCAGGCGTCGCCCAGCGCCTGCGCGACCGTGCGCGCGATGGGCTCGCCGCGGCCGCCGCAGACGACGAGCAGCCGCCGCAGACCGAGGCGTCCGGCCTCGTCCGGGGTCGCGGTCACGGCGGCACCCGGACGGAAGACGACCCGCACCGGCCGGGTCTCGTAGAAGAATTCGGCGGGGACGGTCATGTCGCACGCTCCAGCACGAGATCGAAGCGGGCGTGCCGGAACGGGGTGACGGTGGTCTCGGTGGCGTCCGTGCTCATCCCGGCTCCTCGTTCCTCTGCGAGGTCCGCTCATTCCATGGTCGCGCGCTCAGGCGCGGCCCAGGATCCGCTCCAGTGCGTCCGTGATCAGTCCGGCCGCGTCCTCGGCCGCCGACGCGTGCCGGAAGGCGACGAACCCGTCGGGCCGCACCAGCAGGGCTCCCGCGTCGGACACCTCCCGCAGCCGGGCCCAGTCGCCGTAGGGGTCCTCGTACGCCTGGCCGGGCCCGACGACCACGGTGGCGATCTCGATCGCCTGCGCCTCGGCCGCCCGCACCCAGCACTCGCCGCCGATACCGGTCAGCAGGGTGAAGCGCCCCTTGCCCACCGTGTCGAGCGTGGACAGGGTGCGGGTGCCGGAGGTGATCCAGGCGTGCGGAAGCCGGGCGCCGGGACGCGAGGAGGGGTGGTGGTGCAGTTCGGGGTCGCGCATGAAGCCGGGGTCGGGGGTGCCGTCGGGCACGATCCCGCCCGAGACGTACCGCTGGTTGAGGTCGACGCCGTGGGCGTTGAACTCGTAGACCTTGAAGGCGATCGCCTCACGCAGTGCCGCCCGCTGGGTCTCGGCGGCATCCGTCGCCTCCTTGCGGGCCGCGATGTTGGCCCACAACTGCTCGGGGGTCTGCGGGGAGAGCCCGTCGAGGGCCTCGAATATGGGGGCGGTCTCCCGGATCGACCGGTTGGCACGGGTGACGATCTGCCGGCCGACCGGCGCGCGCTCGGCGCTGTAGGTCTCCAGCAACTTCGGATCCGCGACGCCGTCGAGGACCAGTTTCAGCTTCCACGCCAGGTTGTACGAGTCCTGGATCGAGGTGTTGGAGCCGAGGCCG
The DNA here is from genome assembly GCF_051553595.1 of Streptomyces sp. HUAS TT11. Classification (NCBI taxonomy): domain Bacteria; kingdom Bacillati; phylum Actinomycetota; class Actinomycetes; order Kitasatosporales; family Streptomycetaceae; genus Streptomyces; species Streptomyces sp. HUAS TT11. The sequence continues at coordinate 7,669,173 of NZ_CP196184.1, read as the reverse complement.
TTGGACGGCGGATGCCGGTGCACGGCGTCACCGGCGCAGAAGACCCGGCCGGTGGAGTAGGTCTCGGCGTACATCTCGTTGACCGTCCAGGCCGAGGACGATCTGACGGTCACCGGAATCTCGTCGTCACCGATCAGCTTGCGGACGATCGACTCGGCGTACTCGGCGGTCAGGTCGGGGGCGCCGGCCTCGACGTCGTACCCCCAGACGATGAGCCACTCGTTCCACGGCCGCACACAGCGCACCAGCCCCGCGCCGATACCGCCGACGGTCGCGCCGGGCGCGAGGACCCAGTAGAGGGTGGACGGCCGGTGCGCCGTGTACCTGCTCAGATCCGCGTCGAAGACGATGTTGATGCTCCCGGCGACGCCCATCTGACCGCCCATGGGCAGCCCCGCGTCCTCGGCGACCTTCGAACGGCCTCCGTCCGCGCCGATCAGGTACCGGGCCCGGATCTCGTAGGTGTCCCCGCGCAGCCGGTCCCGCACGGTGGCGGTCACCCCGTCGGCGTCCTGGGTGTGGGAGAGGTACTCGGTCTGGAAGCGCAGTCGGGTGCCGCGGGCGACGGCCGCGTTCACGAGAACCGGCTCCATCAGGTGCTGCGGCATGTCGCACATACGGGTGGGACTGGCGAGTTCGTGTTCCGCCTGGACGAGCGGGTCGTTGCCCCAGGAGCGCACCCGGCCCAGTTCCTCACCGGCCAGGCTGGTGCAGAAGGTCGTGTCGCCCATCAGGTGCTGCGGAGTGGCGTGTGCGATGACGTCCTGTTCGACGCCGAGGTCGCGCAGCACCTCCATGGTGCGCTGGTTGGTGATGTGCGCGCGGGGCGTGTCCGCCAGGCTCGCATAGCGGGTCACGACGATGTTCGGCACACCGTAGGTGCTCAGGGCGAGCGCGGCCGAGGCACCGGCCGGGCCGCTGCCGACGATGAGGACGTCGGTCTCGACGACGGTGGACACGGGACGCTCCTGACGGTGGGAACGGACACCAGGCATCCAAGATCGTGGAGCGGCCCACGGGGTCGTGGGTGTCTCAATACGAGACAGCCCGACAGGGCCGAGGAGGACACCCCTGGGCCCGCGGTTGTTGTCGCTTCAACTGAAGGCGATACGGTGGGCGGTGTCGTGACCACCACTGAGCGCTCCCCCGCCGCCATCTCCCTCACTCCGCTGCGCCGGGCCCGCGAACGGTTCCTGTCCGGGCGCCCACTGCCCGAGGGCGTACCGGAGGAAGTCGTCGCCTCATGGCGGCGCGCGCGGTTCTTCGGAGTGCCGCACGACCTCCAGAAGGGCACCGCCGGCCCCCTGCGGCCGGCCGGGGCGGCCCTGCTCGGCACCGCTCGCCCCGTGCTGGAGCGGATCGCGCCCGCCCTCGGCACTGATCACTGCGTCCTCCTCCTCACCGACGAGCGGCCCCGGGTGCTGTGGAGCACAGGCGGCGCAGCGGGACCCCAGCCGTGGACCGATCTGTCGGAGCGGACGGTGGGTCCCAACAGCGCGGCCCTCGCGGTGCGCAGCCGGCGCCGGGCAGAGGTGCACGGGCCCGAGCACTTCCTCGACCGCTGGCAGGACGTGTCGGGCGTCAGCGTCCCGGTGACGGCCCCGGAGACGGGTCAGGCGCTCGGCACGGTGACCGTCGTGTCCCCGCTGTGGTCCGCAGCGGGACCGCATCCGGGCGCGGCGCTCGCCGAGGCCGCCGCGGCGGCGGTGGAGGCCGAACTCCTCACCCGGGCACGGCGGACCGAGCGGGTGCTGCTCGACGCCTATCTGCGGGCCGCGCAGGGTCAGGGCCGTGCGGTGGCCGTGCTGGACGGCCGCAACCGCCTGGTCAGCGCGGCGGCCGAGCGGATCCTGTCGCCGCAGGCCCTGGATGCTCTGGAGCGTACGGCGATCGCCGTTCGCCGGAACGGCCATCCCGCCGTCCCGGACCTGCCCGCGGGGACCGGGTGCACCGCCCGGATCACCCCGGTACGGCATGAGGGAGTGGCCGTCGGTGTCGTGGCGGTGCTCGAGCCGCTGAGCGGCGCCGTGGCGTCGCCGCCGCGGCGGTCCGTCGCCCTGATCGGCTCCTCGGTCCCGTGGCGGCATGCCACCGGGCGCGCCGTCGCCCTGGCCCGCGTCCCCGAGCCGCTGCTGCTGACCGGCGAGCGGGGGACGGGAAAGACGGCACTGGCCCGGGAACTGCTCGGCGAGCGGTCCGCCCGGGTGGCCGACGCCGCGGAGGACAGCGAACTCGACACCGACCTGGCCGAGTTGGCGGCCGGTCGCCCTCTCCTGCTCCGCCACGCCGAGCGGCTCGCCCAGTCCGGCGTCGCCGCTCTCAACTCCCTGCTCGACACGCATCCCGACGCGCGGCTGCTCATGACCTACACCCCCGGAGCAGCGGCCGGCCCCTGTCTCCAACGGCTCCTCGACACGCTCGCCGCCCGCTCGGTCACCCTCCCCGCGCTGCGGGAACGCCCCGAGGACATACGGGACCTGCTGCCCGCCCTGGCCCCGCGGCCGGCCCCGGGGCAGCCTCCGCTGACCTGGACGCTGGACGCGCTGCGGGCGCTGGAACGGTATCCCTGGGCCGGCAACGTCACGGAACTCGCCCATGTCGTACGGGCGTTGGCCGAGGGCCGACGGACGTCCGGACCGGTCCGGCGCGAGGAGCTGCCCGACCCCGTGCGCGAGGGGCCCGCGGCCCGGCCCCTCAGCCCGATGGATCACGCCGAACGCACCACGATCCTGGAGGCGTTGCGCCGCCACGGCGGCAACAAGGCGCGTACGGCGGCCGCATTGGGGATCGGCCGGGCGACGCTCTACCGGAAGCTGCGCGGCTACCGGATCTGAGCGAGGCCGGTGACGTCCCGCCGGCGCAACGTCGTTGCAACGTGTCCCGCGCTGGAATGGGGCGCGTGACGACGGACATGACTCCGCGCGTGGAGCTCACCCCCGCGGCCGCCGAGCTGGTGCGGCAGCTGCGGGAGGTCCACGGACCGCTGATGTTCCACCAGTCCGGCGGCTGCTGCGACGGCAGCGCCCCCATGTGCTATCCCCGGGGCGAGTTCCGCACCGGTGGAGCGGACGTGCTGCTCGCGGAGCTCGACGTCGACGGTGTCGACGAACCGGTGGGCTTCTGGATGTCCCGCAGCCAGTACGAGGTGTGGAGCCACACCCGGCTGATCGTCGACGTCGTCTCGGGCCGCGGCAGCGGCTTCTCCCTGGAAGCACCCGAAGGAGTGCGTTTTCTCATCCGTTCCCGCGTCGTCGACGCCTGAACACCGCGCGGGGCCCGCCGGTCTGGTGCACTTCCCCTGAAATCCCGAGAGGTGACGAGACATCAGGGGGAGTTGTGACGCGTCGCGTCGGACGGTTCAGGACAGCACTGACGATTCTCGTGGCATGGAGCGCGCTGACCGGCGCGGCTCTTGTGGCGGCCGGTCCGGCCGGTGCCGCGGCCCAGGCCCGGACGGTCGCACCGGGAGTCCGGTACAGCCAGTTCGACATCTCCGCCTCGCACGGGGTGACCCACGCCCACCTCGTCACCGTCGACCTGGGCAACCCCCGTGTGCGCGTGGGCCTGTTGCACCCCGGTGTCGTCGCGGCGCGGGACGTCGTGTCGCACCTCGCCGACGCCCAGCGGGCCGTGGCGGGGATCAACGGCGACTTCTTCAACATCTCCGAGACCCAGCACCCGGGGGTCCAGGCCACGAACTCGGCCGTGGGCCCCGCCGTCGCGAACGGACGTGCGCTGAAGGCCGCCGTGCCGCGCGGCCAGCGCTTCGGTCCCGGCCTGCCTGCCGGTACGACGACCGAGGACGTGCTGGGGGTCGGCACCGACCGCAGGGCCCGCCTCGACCGGCTGTCCCTCACCGGCTCCGTGACCACCCCCGAAGAACGGCTGCCCCTGCGCGGGCTCAACCAGTACGCACTGCCCCAGGGTTCGATCGGGGCGTACACCTCGGACTGGGGCAGCGTGTCCCGGGTGCGGGCGACCTGCGGCACCGACACCGACCGCGGCGCACCGTGCAGCGGCGACACCTACGAGGTGACGGTCAGGAACGGACGGGTCGTCGCCGCGGCCGACGCTCCCGGCCGGGGTTCCATTCCACGCGGGACCACGGTGCTGGTCGGCCGTGAGGCGGGGGCTCAGCATCTGCGCAAGCTGTTCGAGGGTGAACCGGTCCAGGTGCAGCACCGCCTGGTGGCGGCTTCGTCCGGCGTTCCCTGTCTCTTCGCGATCGGCGGGTTCCCCGTGCTGCGGCACGGCGCGCCGCTGCCCCGACTCGACGGCGAGACGTCCGCGGTGCGTACCGCGGTGGGCATCGCGGACGGCGGCCGCCGACTGCTGCTGCTCGCCACGGACGGCGGGGCCGCCTACCGCAGCGGCCTCACCGTCGCCGAAGTCGCCGCTGTCCTGCGGGCATCGGGCGCGACGGACGGCTTCAACCTGGACGGCGGAGGCTCCACGACACTGGTCACCCGGGCTCCGGGTGCGCGCACGGTGACGGTGCGCAACCACCCCAGCGGAGGCGCCGAGCGGCCGGTCCCGGACGGGGTCGGGGTCTTCTCCGGATCGTGAGCGTCAGGGGCGCAGGCTGCCGACGATCTGCGCCGTCGCCGCCAGCCCCTGGTGGATGGTCGGAGCCATGCTCGAACTCGCCAGGAAGAACCCGAGCAGCAAACAGACGATGGCGTGTGTGATCTTCAGCGCGCCGTTGCGCATGTAGATCACCATGATGATCAGGAGCAACAGCACCACAGAGATGGAAATAGCCACCCTCAGCCTCCTCCGCCACGTCACTACGCGGCTTTCGGCCGCAAGTGTGGCGTAGCGGAGGGTCCCTTCGGGCGGCTGACGTGTCCCCCGAACGTGTGGTTCTACGGCCGTCGGTGAGAGCCGAGGAACGACTCGAGGCCGGCGAGGTCGTCCGTGTTGAAGTAGTCGGCCCCGGCGTCGAAGAGCGCGCTCCACAGCGCGTCCCGGGCCGGTCCCGCGGCATCGGGCGTCGCCCAGAAGCGCACCTTCTGTCCGCGACCGTGCGCCTCGGTGAGGATCGCGCGCAGCTTCTGCCGCTCGTCGTCGGGGAACGGACCGTCGCCCGTCCAGCTGAAGTTGAGCGTCCAGTTGTCGCTGAGCAGGGGAATGAAGGAGGCGGGCGCGGAGGTGCCGAGGTCGCTGAGACGCCCGTCGTAGAAGGCGCGCCGTACGGTCTGCGCCTCCATCGGGGCGCGGGCCGCGCGGTCACCGGAGACGACCGCGGTCACCGGGCCCGGATGCACACGACCGTGCGCACAGGTCGTGAACAGGTGCCGATAGCGCCTGAGATGACGGTCGAGTTCCAGGTACGTCGAGGCGCCCTCCGTCTTGATGTCGATCAGGAGCTGCAACGGTGCCCGCCGACCCCGGTACACGGAGCCGTGGTTGGCCTTCACCAGGGCGGCCAGCGGATCGAGGTAGAGCGACTCCAGGGTCCGCTTCGGGTCGAGGTCGACGGGGTCGTGGGCGACCAGAAGCTGGTCGCCGACCAGGTAGATGTCGGCCTCGACGCTGCCGAAGCGGTGGTCGAGGGCGTCGAAGAGGGGGCGCGGGTGGTCGTAGTCGTTGTGGGCGTGGGCCCGCCACAGCGGGCGGGGGCCGTGCTTGCCCGCACCCGCCCACGCATCCGCGGCAGGCAGGGCGAGCGAGCCGGCGAGGGCGGCGCCGAGGGTGGTGAGGGCTCTGCGACGGGTGGTGAGGGTCATGCTCTGCCTCCCTTGTAGGGCCTTACCGGACCTCAGGGAGTATGCGGCCCTTCCGCGCTCGCCTTCCGCCGCCCCGGCAGGAGTTGGCCGGACCGCCGCCGCTCGTTCACTTCGTCCGGGCGGCGGTCCCGGAGCGGGCCCGCGTCCCCCGGGGTCGCGGGCCCGCTCCGTGCGGGGCCTACACCGGCGGCCGCAGGTCGGCCAGTCGGGCCAGTGCCTCGCGATGGGCACCGGCCGTTCCGTACGCGATCGAATCCGCCTTGGCGCGCTTGAGGTGGAGATGCACCGGGTGCTCCCAGGTCATCCCGATCCCGCCGTGCAACTGGAGGGCCTCCTCGGCGGCGTGGACCGCGACGGGTGCCGCATAGGCCGCTGCGACGGCGACGGCGATGTCCGCGTCCTCACCGCCCCCGGCGAGCGCGTCGGCGGCGTTCCGGGCGGCGGCCCGCAGGCTCACGACCTCCAGCCACAGCTGGGCCAGGCGGTGCTTGAGCGCCTGGAAGCCGCCCACCACCCGGTTGAACTGCTTGCGCTCCTTGAGATGGCGCAGGGATTCGGTCAGGCACCGGTCGGCGACGCCGAGTTGCTCGGAGGCGAGCAGTCCGGCGCCGGCCCGCAGCGCTCGTCGTACGGCGGTCGGCGCGTCGGTGGTGAGCCTGCGCGCGGGCGCCCCGTCGAACGTGAGGGTGGCGACCGGCCGGGTGAGGTCGAGGGAGACCTGCGGGGTGACGGTCACGGCGTCCGCAGCCACCGCGTACAGGCCCCCGTCGTCGGCCGGTACCAGCAGCACATCGGCGACGGCCGCGTCCGCGACCGCGGTGACCTGCCCGGACAGGGCATTGCCCTCCTGCCGTACGACACCGTGGTCGCCCTCCGGCCGTACGGCGAGCCCGACGGCGAGCGCGGCCACGGTCCGCCCGGACGCCAGCTCCGTCAGCAATTTCTCGGCCTCCGCCCCCGCGCAGGCGAGCAGGGCCTCGGTCGCCACCACCGCGCTCGTCAGGTAGGGCACGGGAGCCGCCGCGCGCCCCAGTTCCTCCAGCACGACGGCGGCTTCACGGTGCGTGGCGCCCTGGCCGCCCAGGGACTCCGGCACGAGGAGCCCGGCGAGGCCCATGCTCTCCGTGAGCAGCTTCCACAGCGAGCGGTCGTGCGGCGTGTCCGACTCGATGCGCGCGAGCACCGCCGCCGCGTCGCAGTGGTCGGCCAGCAGGTCGCGGACGGCCGACCGCAGCGCCTCTTCCTCGTCCGAATACAGCAGATCGGTCATCGGGCGAGGTCCTTCCAGGCGACGTCCTTGTCGGTGCGCGGCTCGGGGGGCAGTCCGAGCACACGCTCGGCGACGATGTTCAGCAGGACCTCGCTGGTCCCGCCCTCGATGCTGTTGCCCTTGGAGCGGAGGTAGCGGTACCCGGCCTCACGGCCGGTGAAGTCCACGAGTTCGGGCCGGCGCATGGTCCAGTCGTCGTACAGCAGGCCGTCCTCGCCGAGGAGTTCCACTTCCAGACCGCTGATCTCCTGGTTGAGGCGGGCGAAGGCGAGCTTCATCCCGGACCCCTCGGGTCCGGGCTGGCCCGCGACGAGCTGCTGGCGCAACCGCTCGCCGGTGAGCCGGGCGACCTCGGCCTCCACCCAGAGCCGCAGCAACCGCTGGTGCAGGTCGTGGGTGCGCAGTTCGGGGCGCTCGCGCCAGGTCTTCGCGACCGGGCCGATCATGCCGCCCTCGCGCGGGATGCGCATGCCGCCGATGGAGACGCGCTCGTTCATCAGCGTGGTCTGTGCGACACGCCAGCCGTCTCCGACATCCCCGAGACGCCGGGAGTCGGGGATGCGGACGTCGGTGAGGAAGACCTCGTTGAACTCGGCCTCGCCGGTGATCTGCCGCAACGGCCGGACCTCGACACCGGGGTCGGTCATGTCGCAGATGAAGTAGGTGATGCCCTGGTGCTTGGGCACGTCCGGGTCGGTGCGCGCGATGAGGATGGCCCAGCGGGCGAGATGGGCGCTGGAGGTCCACACCTTCTGCCCGTTGACCCTCCACCCCTCGCCGTCCCGGACGGCCCGGGTGCCGAGCGCCGCGAGGTCGGATCCGGCGCCGGGTTCGCTGAACAGCTGGCACCACACCTCCTCGCCCGTCCACAGCGGCCTGAGGTACTGCTGCTTCTGCTCCTCGGTGCCGTAGCGGAGGATGGTCGGCGCGGCCATGCCCAGACCGATACCGATGCGCCGGGGGTCGTTGTCGGGGGCGTCCGCGGCCTCCAGTTCGGCGTCCACCACGGCCTGGAGCGAGCGTGGCGCGCCGAGGCCGCCGAGCCCTTCCGGGTAGTGGACCCAGGCGAGCCCCGCGTCGAAGCGGGCCCTGAGGAAGTCGAGGCGGCCGGCGGCGGCCGGCGGGTGCGCGGCCAGCAACTCCCGCGTACGGTCCCGCAGTTCGGCCGAGTCGGTCATGCGGACGCTCCGTTCCCCGGTACGACCGCGACCCGGCCGGTGGTCACGCCGTCGGCGACGCGCTGGACGGCGGCCGCCGCCCCGCTCAACGGCACCCGCTCGCTGACGAGGGGCTTGATGGCGCCACGAGCGGCCAGTGCGGTCAGCTGCTCGTGGCAGTGCTGCACCAGCTTGGGGTTCTTGGTGTTGTACAGGCCCCAGTGCAGGCCGAGGATCGAGTAGTTCTTGACCAGGGCGTGGTTGAGCGCCGGGCTGGGGATGGACCCGCCGGCGAAGCCCACGACGACGATCCGCCCCTCGAAGGCGACGACCTTCGTGGACTGCGTGTACGCGTCGCCCCCCACCGGGTCGTAGACGACGTCCACGCCCCGGCCCCCGGTGGCCTCCTTGACGGCCGCGACGACGTCCTGTGCGTGCCGGTCGATCACCACGTCGCAGCCCAGTTCCCGGGCGACGGCGGCCTTCCCGGCTCCGCCGACGACACCGATGACGGTGGCGCCGGCCGCCTTTGCGAGCTGTACGGCCGCGCTGCCGACCCCGCCCGCCGCGGCATGCACGAGCAGCGTCTCGCCGGCTTCCAGAGCGGCGCGCCGGTGCAGACCGAACCAGCCCGTCTGATAGCCGATGTGCAGGGCCGCGGCCTCGGCGTCGTCGAGCGCATCGGGTGCGGGCAGCACGGCCGCGGCGTCGGCGACGGCGTACTCGGCGAAACCGCCGTACGGCAGCACGGGGTTGGCGATCACCCGACGGCCGTCCTCGGTCACGCCGCAGATCTCCACGCCGGGGGTGAACGGCAGCGGCGGCCTGATTTGGTACTGGCCCCGGCACAGCAGCGCGTCCGGGAAGTTGATGTTCGCGGCGCGCACCGTGAGCAGGATCTGGCCGTCGCCGGGCGTGGGCCGGTCCACCTCCTGGAGCCGCATCACCTCGCCCGGCTCGCCGTTCTCGTGCACCTGCCATGCCTGCATGCGGGGCCTCCAGCTTGTCTTGTCCGCCTCCGGAGGGCCTCGGCCGGTGAAGGGACCGATCGGGGCCGATCGCATACTAAGCGGTCGCTTGCCGATCAGGGAACCATCGGGTGCGTCAACGGCGGGCACCGCCCGTCATGAGCGGCGGGGCCGCGCCCGTACGTGCATCCGCTCCCCCTGCGGACCGAACAGGCTCAGGAACTCCGCCGGGCCCTCCCCCGTCGATCCGAACCAGTGCGGGACCCTGGTGTCGAACTCGGCCGCCTCCCCTGCCGTGAGCACGACGTCGTGCTCACCCAGGACCAGCCGCAGCCGCCCCGACAGGACGTACAGCCACTCGTAGCCCTCGTGCGTACGCGGATCGGGTTCGGGACGCCGCTTCGGCTCGAGCACCTTGAAGGCCTGAAGGCCGCCGGGCTGGCGGGTGAGCGGCCAGTGGGTGCGGCCATGGCGCACGATCGGCTCGGACCGCACCCTCGGGTCCCCCACCGGCGGGGCGCCGACCAGCTCGTCCAACGGCACCTGGTGGGCCTGCGCGATCGGCAGCAGCAACTCGAGGCTGGGCTTGCGCAGCCCGGACTCCAACCGCGAGAGAGTGCTCACGGAGATGCCGGTCGCCTCGGACAGCCCCGCGAGTGTTACCTCCCGCTCCTTCCGGATCCGCCGCAGCCGGGGACCCACCTCCGCGAGAACCTCGTCCGTAGTCATGACAGGTATTGCAGTTACGGCAAACTTGTTTGTCAATCCCGCACCGGTCGGGCGACTGTCTCCGCGGAGGTGGTCACCATGACCGAGAAGTACGAAGTGATCGTCGTCGGCGGCGGTGCGGCCGGACTGTCCGCGGCCCTGGTCCTGGGGCGGGCGCGGCGCCGCACGCTCGTCGTCGACGCGGGCGAGCCGCGCAACGCGCCCGCGGCCCACATGCACGGATATCTCTCCCGCGACGGCATGCCGCCCGCCGAGTTCCTCGCCGTGGGCCGCGAGGAGATCGCCCGGTACGGCGTGGAGCTTCGGCACGGCCGGGTGGTGGACGCCGTCCGGGACGCGCTCGGGGAGTTCGAGGTGACACTCGCGGAAGGTCCCGTTCTGCACGCCCGGCGACTGGTGGTGGCGACCGGCCTGAAGGACGAGCTGCCCACGGTTCCCGGCGTCGCCGAGCGCTTCGGGCATGATGTGCTGCACTGCCCGTACTGCCACGGCTGGGAGGTGCGCGACCAGGCGTTCGGGGTGCTCGCCTCGACACCGATGAGCGTGCACCAGGCCCTGATGGTCTCGCAGTGGTCGAAGGACGTGACCCTGTTCCTGCACACCGTCACCGAGGGCGAGCTCTCCGCCGAGGACCTGCGCCGGCTTGCGGCGGCCGGGGTCGCGGTGGTTCCGGGCGAGGTGGCCGGGCTGGTGGTGGACGACGACCGGCTCACCGGCGTCCGGCTCGCGGACGGCACGGTTCACGACCGCTCGGTGCTGTTCGTGGCACCCCGCCCCGTCCCGCAGATCGGCCTGTTCGAGCGCCTCGGTGCCGAGCTGAACGAGACCCCGTTCGGCAGCTACCCGGTGATCGACGAGCGGGGGCAGACCACCGTGCCCGGCCTGTGGGCGGCGGGCAACGCCGGCGGTTTCGCGGAGCAGGTCGTGAACGCGGCCAGCCGCGGCTACCGGGCCGGTGCCGCCATCAACGGCGAGCTGCTGATGACCGACCTGGACGCGGTCGCGCGGGTGTAGACCCGGCGCCCGCGGTGCACCATGACTGCATGCTGCTGAGCCGGCTCGCCCAGGTGTCCAGGGAGGTCGCCGCCACATCGGCGCGATCACGGAAGATCGCGCTGCTCGGCGAGCTGTTCCGGGCCGCCGACCCGGACGACGTGCCGATCGTCATTCCGTATCTGGCCGGGCGACTGCCGCAGGGCCGGCTCGGCATCGGGTGGAAGCTGCTCGGTCAGCCGGTTCCGCCCGCCGCAGGGCCGACGCTCTCCGTGCGCGACGTCGACGACCGGCTGACCGGGATCGGGGCGGCGACCGGCGCAGGGTCGCAGACCGCACGCAGGCGGCTGGTGGGCGAGCTGCTGGCGGCGGCCACCGAGGACGAGCAGCGGTTCCTCGTCGGACTGCTCACCGGCGAGGTGCGCCAGGGCGCCCTGGACGCCCTCGCCGTCGAGGGCCTGGCCGAGGCGACCGGGGCCGTCCCGGCCGACGTGCGCAGGGCGGTCATGCTGGCCGGCTCGCTGCAGACCGTGGCGCAGGCCCTGCTCGCCGACGGCCCGGCGGCCCTCGACCGGTTCCGGCTCACGGTGGGCCGCCCGGTGCTGCCGATGCTCGCGCGGACGGCGTCGTCGGTCGCGGAAGCGGTCGCGAAGCTGGGCGCCTGCGCAGTCGAGGAGAAGCTCGACGGCATCCGCGTCCAGGTACACAGGGACGGCGACACGGTACGCGTCCACACCCGCACGCTCGACGACATCACCGACCGCCTGCCCGAGGTGACCGCGGCCGCCCTGGAGCTGGCGGGCGAGCGGTTCGTCCTCGACGGCGAGGTCATCGCCCTGGACGAGAAGGGGCGTCCGCGCTCGTTCCAGCAGACCGCCGGACGCGTGGGGTCACGGGTGGACGTGGCGACGGCCGCCGCCGCCGTGCCCGTCTCCCCCGTGTTCTTCGACGTCCTGTCCGTCGACGACCGGGACCTGCTGGACCTGCCCTTCATCCGACGCCACGCCGAGTTGGCCCGGCTCGTCCCGGAGCCGATGCGGGTGCGGCGCACGCTGGTGGAGGGGCCCGAGGACGTGCCCGCCGCGGAGGACTTCCTCGCCGAGACACTGGCTCGCGGCCACGAAGGGGTGGTGGTCAAAGCGCTCGACGCGACCTACAGCGCGGGCCGGCGCGGCGCCTCCTGGCTGAAGGTCAAGCCCGTCCACACCCTCGACCTGGTGGTACTGGCCGCCGAGTGGGGTCATGGCCGGCGGACCGGAAAGCTCTCCAACCTCCACCTCGGCGCGCGCAACCCGGACGGCTCCTTCGCCATGCTGGGCAAGACGTTCAAGGGCATGACGGACACGATGCTCGCCTGGCAGACCGAGCGGCTGCGGGAACTGGCCGTGGACGACACCGGCTGGGTGGTGACCGTACGCCCCGAACTGGTCGTCGAGATCGCCTACGACGGACTGCAGAGGTCGACGCGCTATCCCGCGGGCGTCACCCTGCGGTTCGCCCGGGTGGTGCGCTACCGCGAGGACAAGCGGCCCGAGGAGGCCGACACGGTCGAGACCGTGCTGGCCGCCCACCCCGAGGCGGCCCCGTGAGCGGCCGGGCGAGGCGCAGCGCCGGCCTCCTGGTCTTCCGGCGCACCGAGCACGGCCCGGAGGTGCTGCTCGGCCATATGGGCGGCCCGTTCTTCGCTCGCCGCGACGCGGGGGCGTGGACCCTGCCGAAGGGCGAGTACGAGCCCGGCGAACCCCCGTGGGACGCCGCCCGTCGCGAGTTCCAGGAGGAACTGGGACTGCCGCCGCCCGACGGGGAGGCCCTTGCGCTCGGTGAGGTGCGGCAGGCGGGCGGCAAGACCGTCACGGCGTGGGCGGTCGAGGCGGACCTCGACCCGGCGACGGTCGTGCCGGGCACCTTCACCATGGAGTGGCCGCCGAGGTCGGGGCAGCTGAAGGAGTTCCCCGAACTGGACCGCGTGGAGTGGTTCGGCCTCGACCGGGCCCGGGATCTGATCGTGACGGCCCAGGCGGCGTTTCTCGACCGGCTCGCGGAGCACTCGGGCTGAGTGCACAGTACGCGTTGCGGTGGCCGCCGTCGCGCGGGAAGGTCGAGACACAGCCTGTTCCCAGGAGGTCAGCCATGCCCATCGCCACCGTGAACCCGGCGACCGGCGAGACGCTCAAGACGTACGACGCCCTCGGCGAGGAGGAGATCGAACGCAGGCTCGCCATCGCCGATGCCGCCTACCGCAGCCACCGTACGACCACGTTCGCGGAACGCGCGCTGCGCATGAACAGGGCGGCCGACCTGCTCGACGAGGACCAGCAGGACATCGCGCGGGTGATGACCACCGAGATGGGCAAGCCGATCAAGCAGGCCCGCGCCGAGGCCGCCAAGTGCGCCAAGGCGATGCGCTGGTACGCCGAACACGCGGAGGAACTGCTCGCCGACGAGGAACCGGCGGAGCGGGACGTGAAGGACTCGGGCGCCTCCTGGGCGCTGGTGCGTTACCGGCCGCTGGGCCCGGTGCTCGCCGTGATGCCGTGGAACTTCCCGATGTGGCAGGTGGTCCGCTTCGCGGCGCCCGCACTGATGGCGGGCAACGTCGGGCTGCTCAAGCACGCCTCGAACGTCCCGCAGACCGCGCTCTACCTGGAGGACCTGCTGCGCCGGGCGGGCTTCGCCGAAGGCTGTTTCCAGACCCTGCTCATCGGCTCCGGCGCCGTCGAGCGGGTGCTGCGCGACCCGCGGGTCAGGGCCGCGACCCTCACCGGCAGCGAGCCGGCGGGCCGCTCCGTCGCCGCGGTCGCCGGGGACGAGGTCAAGAAGACGGTGCTGGAACTGGGCGGCAGCGATCCGTTCATCGTCATGCCCTCGGCGGAGCTCGACCGGGCCGCCGAGGTCGCGGTGACGGCACGGGTGCAGAACAACGGGCAGTCGTGCATCGCGGCCAAACGGTTCATCGTGCACACGGACGTGTTCGACGCCTTCGCCGAACGGTTCGCGGCCGGCATGGCGGCACTGAAGGTCGGCGACCCGATGGAGGAGGCGACGGACGTCGGGCCGCTCTCCACCGAACAGGGCCGCGCGGACCTGGAGGAACTCGTCGAGGACGCGGTCGGGGCGGGCGCGCAGGTGTTGTGCGGGGGTGAGCGCCCCGACCGGCCGGGCTGGTACTACCCGCCGACGGTCCTCGCCGGCATCACCCCCCGGATGCGGATCCATCAGGAGGAGGCGTTCGGCCCGGTCGCCACGCTGTACCGGGTCGCGGACCTCGACGAGGCGGTGGCGGTGGCGAACGACACGCCGTTCGGACTGAGTTCCAACGTCTGGACGCACAACGGCGTCGAACTGGACCGTTTCGTACAGGATCTCGAGGCGGGCGGCGTGTACGTCAACGGGATGACGGCATCCCATCCGGCGTTCCCGTTCGGCGGCGTGAAGCGCTCCGGGTACGGCAGGGAGCTGTCCGGGCACGGAATCCGCGAGTTCTGCAACATCACCACGGTATGGCACGGAGCGTGAGCGTTCCACGGTTACGATCCCCTCTGTGAACCGCGAAGTGACCCTCCCTCTGATCGTCGACGACCACGGCACGTTGCAGGTGGCCGCCGCCGACGTCAGCAAGCTGCTGCGTACGCTCGGCGGCCGGTGGGTGCGCCTGGTCGAGGCCGGCGAGGAAGGCCTGGACGAGGACACGGTGGCGACACTGACCATCGAGCTCGCGAAGTTGGCGGACCGGATCGACGTGGCCTGCATCGCGCACAGTTCACGCCGCTAGGGCACGGGAAGGACGACCGGGGCGCTGGTTGCCCCCGCGGCTACCGCGCCTCGGCCGGGAGACCGGCCCCACCAGCAACTATCACCCATAGTAATCAACTGTTCACTCTGCGCTTATCGCTGAAGTGGAGTACGCCGACGAGATATCCCCGGGGCACCGGGTGATCGTGGGTGGGCACCCGCAGACGGGTGAACACCCCCTTCCGCCGGGGGAGCAAAGTCCCCCGCCAAGGCGAAAGAAGGCGCGCTCCATGGCGACTCTGTGCAGACCCGCGGTCTCCGTTCCGGAATACGTGATCACGATGGAGGAGACGCTCGAACTCGCGCGTACCCGCCACCCGGACCACCCCCAACTCCCGCTGGCACTGCGACTGATCGAGAACACCGGGGTCCGAACCCGGCACATCGTGCAGCCCATCGAGGAGACGCTGAAGCACCCCGGGTTCGAGGAGCGCAACAACCTTTACGAGGCCGAGGCCAAAGCCCGGGTGCCCGCGGTCGTCCAGCAGGCCCTGGACGACGCCGAACTGCTCACCCGGGACATCGACGTGATCATCTATGTGTCGTGCACCGGCTTCATGATGCCCTCGCTGACCGCGTGGTTGATCAACTCGATGGACTTCGAAACCGACACCCGGCAGATACCCATAGCCCAGTTGGGCTGTGCCGCCGGCGGCGCGGCCATCAACCGGGCGCACGACTTCTGCACCGCGTACCCCGACGCCAACGCGCTGATCGTGGCCTGCGAGTTCTGCTCGCTGTGCTACCAGCCCACCGATCTGGGCGTCGGCTCACTGCTGTCCAACGGCCTGTTCGGTGACGGCATCGCGGCGGCGGTCGTCCGCGGCAAGGGCGGTACCGGCATCAAGCTGGAGCGCAACGGCTCGTACCTGATCCCCAAGACGGAGGAGTGGATCGCGTACGACGTCCGGGCCACCGGATTCCACTTCCTGCTGGACAAACGGGTTCCCACCACGATGGAACCGCTCGCCCCGGCACTTCAGGAACTGGCGCGACAACACGGCTGGGACGCCTCCGACCTGGACTTCTACATCGTCCATGCGGGCGGCCCGCGCATCCTGGACGATCTGTGCAGGTTTCTGCAGGTGCCGCCCCATGCCTTCCGGTTCAGCAGGGCCACGCTCACCGAGTACGGCAACATCGCGAGCGCGGTCGTCCTGGACGCCCTGCGCCGGCTGTTCGAGGCGGGCGGCGCGGAGCACTCGGCCCGCGGTCTGCTGGCCGGCTTCGGACCGGGCATCACCGCGGAGATGGCGTTGGGCCGCTGGCACATCCCGGCCAACGGGTCCAAGTGAGACGACCACCGGCACGGACAGTGAGGCGGCGCGAGATGACCGAAGAGACGATCAGCGGCACCCTGCCGCCGGTCCGCTCCCGGCCCGCCGCCGAGCCGATCGGTGTGGAATGCGACCCGGCGCCGGCCGAGCTGATGCACGAAGGCCCGGTCACCCGGATCGAACTGCCCGAGGGTGAGGGCCGGTCCTGGCTCGTGACGGGCTACGACGCCGTGCGCGCGGTCGCGAACGCTCCGTGTTCCGGCCGCGAGACGGTGGCGGGCCGTCAATCCGCCCGGTTCCCCGCGCACTTCGTGCCGCGGCCCGGCGCCGTCGGCCTCCTCGACCCGCCCGACCGCACCCGGCTGCGCCGCTCGGTCGCGCCCGCCTTCACGGCACGTGGTGTCGACCGGCTGCGGGAGAGGGCGCGGGAGCTGCTCGGGGCGTTCGGCTTCGGCCCGCACTGCCGCCCCGGCGGCATGCCGGCGAGGCCGGGGGCCGGACTGCTGGTGGACGCCCTTCTCGACCGGATGCCGGGGCCGCGGCTCACGGTATCCCGCGCCCGGATCCCCTTCGGGAAGGGCGCGTCGATCCGTGGGCCCGAGGCCCCGCCTGTGACGTGGTGAGCGGCTCATGACGACGACCGAAGGAATGGCGGCGGCCGAGGGCACGGGTGCGGGCGACGAGGCCCGGGCGAGCGAAGGGCTGCTCGTGCCGCCGGGCCACGGACGCGTGGTGCGCACACCGGCCCAGCATGTGACGTTCAAGGTGACGGGCTCGCACTCGCGCACGGCGTCCACGTTCGAGGTGATCGTGCCGCCGGGGTTCGACGTCGGCGCGCATGTGCACACACGCAGCGAGGAGCTGTTCTACGTGCTCGAGGGCGAGCTGGACGTGCTCGCCTTCGAACCGCGCGTGCGGACCCCCGACCACTGGCAGAAATGGGAGTCCCGGTCGGGCACCCGGGTGGTGCGGGCGACCCCGGGCACGATCATCGTGGTCCCGCCGGGGTGCCCGCACGCCTTCGCGAACCCCACGGAGACCCCGGCGAAGATGTTCTTCCAGGCCTCCCCGCCGCCCGATCACGAACGGTACTTCGAGGAGCTGCTGGAGATCCTGGGGCAGGCCGGACCACCGGACCACGAGGCGATCGAGGAACTGCGCAGACGGTACGACATCGAGCAGCTGACGCCGCTCAGGCACCGGTGACTAGCGGATCGGCAGCCCCGAGAGGGTACGCGCGATCACCAGCCGCTGGATCTCGCTCGTGCCTTCGAAAATGGTGTAGATGCCTGCGTCGCGGTGCATCCGCTCGACCGGGTACTCGCGCGTGTAGCCGTTGCCGCCGAGGATCTGGATCGCCTGGGCCGTGACCTTCTTGGCCGTCTCGCTGGCGAACAGCTTCGACATGGAGCCCTCGGCCGCCGTGAACGGCCTGCCGTTGATCGCCATCCACGAGGCCCGCCACACCAGCAGCCGCGCCGCGTCGATCTGCGTGCGCATGTCGGCGATCTGGAAGGCCACGCCCTGGTTGTCGATGATCGGCCGCCCGAACTGCTCGCGCGTCTTCGCGTAGTCCAGCGCCACCTCGTAGGCCGCCCGGGCGGTGCCCACGGCCATCGCGCCGACAGCGGGACGGGACGCCTCGAACGTGGCCATGGCCGCGTTCTTCACCCGCCCCGAGCCTTCGCCCGGGGACACCCCGCCCGCCTTCGCCTTCTCCCGGGCCCTGGCGAGCCGCTCGTCCAGCTTCTCCTTGCCACCGAGCAGGCAGGAGCCGGGGACGCGCACGTTGTCGAGGATCACCTCGGCGGTGTGCGAGGCCCGAATGCCGTGCTTCTTGAACTTCTGGCCCTGGGCGAGGCCCGGCGTGTTCGGCGGGACGATGAAGGAAGCGTGGCCCTTCGAACCCAGCTCGGGGTCGACGACCGCGACGACGACATGGACGTTGGCGATGCCGCCGTTGGTCGCCCAGGTCTTTGTGCCGTTGATCACCCACTCGTCCTTGGCCTCGTCGTACACGGCGCGTGTGCGCATGGACCCGACGTCGGAGCCGGCGTCGGGCTCCGAGGAGCAGAAGGCGGCCACCTTGACGTCGTTCGGGTCGCCGTACATCTGGGGGATCCAGGTGCCGATCTGCTCCTCGGTGCCGTTGGCGAGGACGCCGACGGCGGCGAGGCCCGTGCCGACGATGGACAGGGCGATGCCCGCGTCGCCCCAGAACAACTCCTCCATCGCCACGGGGATGCCGAGGCCGGTGGGGTCGAAGTACTGCTGGGCGTAGAAGTCGAGGGAGTAGATGCCGACCTTCGAGGCTTCCTGGATGACCGGCCAGGGAGTCTCCTCACGCTCGTCCCATTCGGCGGCCGCGGGGCGGATCACATCGGCCGCGAAGCCGTGCAGCCAGTCCCGGACCTCCTTCTGTTCGTCGTTGAGCTCCATGGTGAACTCGGCCATGTCCCCTCCAGCGCTGCGCTAAGCTGTTACTTGCGGTAACCTCAGTCTGTTACTCACCAGTAGGAAAGTCAACTCCCCGGCCGGAGCCGAAGGTCTTCGACGGGTGGTCGGCAGCTCGTTCGATACCGACCTGCGTTTCAGTGTTAGTTTGCGCAGGCGTCACCGATACAGCACGGGTGGGGAGAGATCATGGAGACCACGCAGCGGGCCGATCAGCAGCGGTCCGCCGACCGCCGACGGCGCGAGCTGCTGGAGGCCGCCGACCGGGTGGTGCTGCGCGACGGCCCAGGGGCCTCGATGAACGCCATCGCCGCCGAGGCAGGCATCACCAAGCCGATCCTCTACCGCCATTTCGGCGACAAGGGCGGCCTGTACGCCGCTCTCGCCAAGCGCCACACGGACGCGCTCCTCGGCTCGCTGCGGGCGGCCCTGGACGCCCCGGCCGAGCGGAGGGAGCGGGTCGAGGCCACGCTGGACACCTATCTCGCGGCGATCGAGGCCCGTCCGCAGGTCTATCGCTTCCTGATGCATCCGGCGGAGGGCGGTACGCCGAGCGACCAGGGCTTCGACACGAGCCGGCACTCCATCCCGGTACTGCGCCGGATGGGTGAGGAGCTGGCCGTGTTCATCGAGGAGCGGCTGGACCTCGGCCCGGGCAGCCACCAGCTCGCGCGGGTCTGGGGCCACGGCATCGTCGGGATGATGCACGCGGCCGGCGACTGGTGGCTCGGCGAGCGGCCCTGCTCCCGGGCCGAGTTGGTGCGGAGCCTGGCGGACCTGCTGTGGGGCCGGCTGGCCGCCGCCGGGGACCGTGTGGGCGGCCCGGGGTTCTGAGCGGGCGCCCGGCGGCGGCTCCACCGGGGCCGGGCGCACCCACCCGACGCCGAACGGCACGGACCGGCGCGGCTAACCGGGGCCGGCGGCGACCCGGCGGCCCCAGGACTCCCTGGCCGCCTGCCGCATCACCCGGCGCTGCCGGCGGCCGTCGAGCCGGTCGACGTACAGGCCTCCGTCGAGGTGGTCGCACTCGTGCTGCAGGCAGCGGGCGAACCAGCCGGTGCCGTGCACCGTGACCGGCTCGCCCTCCACCGTGAAGCCCTCGACGACGGCATGGTCGTACCGCTCCGTGCCCGCTTCGAGGCCCGGCAGGGAAAGACATCCCTCCGGACCGCGCAGCACCACCCCGTCGGCCTCGACCAGCCGCGGGTTCACCACATGCCCCAGATGGCGGACGTCCTCGTCGTCGGGGCAGTCGTACACGAACACCCGCAGCGGCTGCCCGATCTGGTTCGCTGCCAGGCCCACTCCCTGCGCGGCGTACATCGTGGCGAACATGTCCTCGACGAGCCGGGCCAGTTCGGGGCCGAAGTCGGTGACCGGCTCGCAGGGGTTGCGCAGTACCGGGTCACCGAGCAGGGTGACGGGCCTCACGCGCCCTCGGGCGCCCGGGATCGAGCCATGTCGCATGGCGGCAAGGGTACGGTCCTCAAGGCGGCGCGAACGTCGGCGTGGTGCCACGATTCGGGTGCGTGAACGGATCTCGATAGGCTGAGGTCCACACGTTGCCGGGACAGGGCGCGGCGCCGTATGCAAGGAGGATCGAGAACTGATGGCAGGCAACTCGGACCCGCTGACGCCGCGGGCCAAGCTCGCCGTGACCGCGGGCAAGGCGGTCGCTGCGGCATCTCGCGCCGCCGGACGCGGAAGCGGATCGGTGATCGGCGGCCGAGTCGCGCTCAAACTCGACCCCGACCTCCTCGCCCGACTGGCCCAGAACCTGGACGTGATCCTGGTCTCGGCCACCAACGGCAAGACGACGACCACCCGGCTGATCGCCGAGGCGCTGCGCGCCGCGGGCCCGGTCGTCTCCAACGCGCTCGGCGCCAACATGCCCGCGGGCATCACCTCGGCGCTGGCCGGCGGCTCGGACGCCAAGTTCGGTGTCATCGAGGTCGACGAGAAGTACCTCGCCGGCGTCGCCCGGGACACCGACCCGAAGTGCATCGCGCTGCTCAACCTCTCCCGCGACCAGCTCGACCGCGCCGCCGAGACCCGCATGCTCGCGGAGAACTGGCGCGAGGGGCTTGCCGGTTCCAAGGCCGTCGTGGTCGCCAACGCGGACGACCCGCTGGTCGTCTGGGCCGCCTCCTCCTCGCCCAACGTGGTCTGGGTCGCCGCCGGGCAGATGTGGAAGGACGATGCCTGGTCCTGCCCGTCCTGCGGCGGTGTGATGCAGCGCCCCGGCGACGACTGGTACTGCGGCGAGTGCGGATTCCGCCGGCCGACCCCGTCCTGGGCGCTGTCCGGCGACCATGTCCTCGACCCGCACGGTTCCGCCTGGCCGATCCACCTCCAGCTGCCGGGCCGGGCCAACAAGGCCAACGCCGCCAGCTCGGCCGCGGTGGCCGCCGTCTTCGGCGTGCCCCCGCAGGTCGCCCTGGAGCGCATGTACCAGGTCCAGGCGGTGGCCGGGCGCTACGACGTCGTCCAGTTCCAGGGCCGCGACCTGCGCCTGCTGCTCGCGAAGAACCCGGCCGGCTGGCTGGAGACCTTCTCGCTCATTGACCCGCCGCCGACCCCGGTGATCCTCTCGGTGAACGCCCGCGGCGCGGACGGCACCGACACCTCCTGGCTGTGGGACGTCGACTACACGCGGCTGACCGGCCACCCGATCTTCGTCATCGGCGACCGCAAGCTGGACCTCGCCGTGCGCCTGGAGGTCGCGAACCAGTCCTTCCAGGTCTGCGAGAACCTCGACCAGGCCGTCCAGCAGGCACCGCCCGGACGGATCGAGGTCATCGCGAACTACACGGCCTTCCAGGACCTGCGCCGCCGCGTCGGCAACTGACCACTAAGGACGATCTTCGATGAGTGACAACAGCCTGCGTCTGGTGTGGATCTACCCGGACCTGCTCAGCACCTACGGCGACCAGGGCAACGCCCTCGTCGTGGAGCGCCGGGCCCGTCAGCGCGGACTCGACGTGGCACGCCTGGACGTACGCAGCGACCAGCCCATCCCCACCTCCGGCGACATCTACCTGATCGGCGGCGGT
Source organism: Streptomyces sp. HUAS TT11 (assembly GCF_051553595.1). NCBI lineage: Bacteria > Bacillati > Actinomycetota > Actinomycetes > Kitasatosporales > Streptomycetaceae > Streptomyces > Streptomyces sp. HUAS TT11. Next base: position 7,647,751 of record NZ_CP196184.1, on the reverse strand, counting down.
GAGGACCGTCCGCAACGGCTCGCGGCGGAGCGGCTGCGCCGTGACGGCGGTCTGTACCGGGCCGTCGAGAACGGTGCGATCGTCTTCTCGGTCTGTGCGGGCTACCAGATCCTCGGCCACGAGTTCGTCAACGACCTCGGGCAGCGTGAACCGGGCCTCGGCCTGCTCGACGTGGTGTCGGTGCGCGGCGAGGGCGAGCGGTGCGTCGGCGACGTGCTCGGGGACATCGACCCGCGCCTGGGCCTGCCCCAGCTCACCGGCTTCGAGAACCACCAGGGCGTCACCCACCTCGGTCCCACCGCCCGTCCCCTGGCGCAGGTGCGGCTCGGCCGGGGCAACGGCACGGGCGACGGTACGGAGGGCGCGTACAACGACACGGTCTTCGGCACGTACATGCACGGTCCCGTCCTCGCACGCAATCCGCTGATCGCGGACATGCTGCTGAAACTGGCGCTCGACGTGAACGCGCTGCCGCCGGTCGACGACCACTGGTACGAGGCGCTGCGCACCGAGCGCATCACGTCGGCCCAGCAGCCCGCCTAGGGTCTGCCCCGCCGGCCCGGAAACGGTTCTCCGCCGTCCACCCGAGGGCGTGTACGCCGGCCGGGCCGACGGGCGGGACCGGCCCGTCTGACGGCCTGTCCGCACAGCTGAGCGGGCGCGTCCAGCAGGCGGACGCACAGTGCGGCCCCGCCCCCCTCCGCCGGTAGGCTGGCGGGGATCGAACCGGACAGCGTGGTCCGGTCCCCGGCCCACGTGGAGAAGGTATTTCGGGCTATGCGCATTGGTGTCCTCACGTCCGGCGGTGACTGCCCCGGCCTGAACGCCGTCATCCGGTCCGTCGTGCACCGCGCCGTCGTCGACCACGGCGACGAGGTCATCGGCTTCCGCGACGGCTGGAAGGGCCTCCTGGAGTGCGACTACCTCAAGCTCGACCTCGACGCGGTGAGCGGCATCCTGGCTCGCGGCGGCACCATCCTCGGCTCCTCCCGGGTCCGCCCCGAGCATCTGCGGGACGGTATGGAGCGGGCCAGGGGCCATGTCGAGGAGCTCGGTCTCGACGCCATCATCCCGATCGGCGGTGAGGGCACGCTCAAGGCGGCCCGGCTGCTGTCGGACAACGGTCTGCCGATCGTCGGCGTGCCCAAGACCATCGACAACGACATCGCCGTCACGGACGTCACCTTCGGCTTCGACACGGCCGTGGGCGTGGCGACCGACGCCCTCGACCGGCTGAAGACCACCGCCGAGTCCCACCAGCGGGTGCTGATCGTCGAGGTCATGGGCCGACACACCGGCTGGATCGCGCTGCACTCGGGCATGGCGGCCGGCGCCCACGCGATCGTCGTTCCGGAACGCCCCTTCGACATCGGGGAGTTGGCCGCCCGGGTGGGTGAGCGGTTCGACGCCGGCAAGCGGTTCGCGATCGTGGTGGCCGCCGAGGGCGCCAAGCCGAAGGCGGGCACCATGGACTTCGACGAGGGCGGCAAGGACGTCTACGGTCACGAGCGCTTCGCCGGTATCGCGCGCCAGCTCTCCGTGGAGCTGGAGGAGCGGCTCGGCAAGGAGGCCCGTCCCGTCATCCTCGGGCACGTCCAGCGCGGCGGCACGCCGACGGCGTACGACCGCGTGCTCGCCACCCGATTCGGCTGGCACGCCGTCGAGGCGGTGCACCGGGGCGAGTTCGGCAAGATGACCGCGCTGCGCGGCACCGACATCCTGATGGTGTCGCTCGCGGAGGCGGTGGAGACGCTGAAGACGGTGCCGTCCGAGCGCTACGCCGAGGCCGAGACGGTCCTGTAGGCACCGTCCGGCTCCAGCCGCCCCCGGTCGCGAGCGCGACCGGGGGCGGTTCTACTCTGGTGCGGACAGACAGCGCACACCCCCACGAATCAGGAGCCGGCGGATGGATCACAGCGGGCACGGCATGACCACGGATCTGCCGCCGTTCACGCTGGGACGGGGTCTGGAGTGGTCCACGGACCCGTTCTTCCTCGTCGCCTGTCTGGCCGGGCTCGCACTGTACGGCTGGGGTGTCGCACGGCTGGTCCGGCGTGGCGACAAGTGGCCCGTGGGCCGCACGATCGCCTACGCCGTCGGCGTGCTGATGGTGATGCTGTCCATGTGCACGAAGCTGAACGACTACGGCATGGTCATGTTCAGCGTGCACATGGTGCAGCACATGGTGATCAGCATGCTCGCCCCGATCCTGATCCTGCTGGGCGCGCCGATCACCCTGGCGCTGCGCGCGCTGCCGACCGCGGGCCGCGGCCGCAAGGGTCCGCGCGAACTGCTGCTGATGCTGCTGCACAGCCGCTATATGCAGATCATCACCCACCCGGCCTTCACGATCCCGCTGTTCATCGCGAGCCTGTACGGCCTGTACTTCAGCCCCCTGTTCGACTTCCTGATGGCGTCCAGGGCCGGGCACATCGCGATGATGGTGCACTTCCTCGCCGTCGGCCTGGTGTTCTTCTGGCCGATCATGGGCATCGACCCGGGACCGCACCGCCCCGGCCATCTGATGCGCATGCTGGAGCTGTTCGCGGGCATGCCGTTCCACGCGTTCTTCGGAATCGCGCTGATGATGGCGTCCACCCCGCTGGTCGGCACGTACGAGCACCCGCCCGCCTCCCTCGGCATCGACGCGCTGGCGGACCAGACCTCGGCGGGCGGCATCGCCTGGGCGTTCAGCGAGGTCCCCTCGGTGCTCGTCCTCCTGGCCCTGCTCTTTCAGTGGTACAGCTCCGAACAGCGGCAGGCCAAACGGATGGACCGGGCCGCGGACCGCGACGGCGACAAGGAACTCGAGGCGTACAACGCCTATCTCGCCTCGCTCAACGCCCGCGGCAACTGAGTTCCGTCGCACCGCTTGATTCCCTTATCTCTTCAGCCTGTCTGAACTGCCGCCCGGTTCGGTAGCGTGGTGCCTGACACCCTGCCTCCGCTTCGCAGGGTGAGCGGGAGCGCCCGGGGGGAGCGGTGATGGCACTGCGCGCTCTTGTGCGACGGGCCGGGAGATCGGCGGTCCGGAGGACCGGTCTCCTGCCGGCCGGCGCACCGCTCCTCGGCGGATGCGGCAATCACGCTTCACTGGTTCGGCCCGCCGCTCGGCCGCCGCGACCATCATCCGCAACGCTCACCCGTGCTGCGCGCGCCGGCCGCCTGCGGCCCCGGACTCGTCCTGGTCGGGGACCGTGTCATCGCCGACCGGCCCGGCGTCCGCTTCCGGGGCGGACCGCCACGACCGGCCGTGGACCGGGGCTGCGCCGGGAAGGCGCCGGACGGGCAGGTGATGGCCCTGGTGTCCACCACGTCCGCCGAGAAGACACGCGTCCGGGGACGCGCCGAGTGCGAGCAGCGGACGCAGGAGGCCAGGGAAGGGCTCGCCGACGTCCGCAGCCTGGCCGTGGTGCCCACCTGCGCCGGCTTCGAGTCGGCCCGGGCGGCGCACCGCCTGCCCGGCGCTGGGGGCGCACGGACCGGTGTACGGGCCGCTCGGGGACCGTCGCAGGCCGGCCGGTGTCCTGCCGGGGGAACCACGACCGGCAGATGCTCGGCTTCACCCGGCTGGCCTCGGACACCGCCCTCGCGCAGACCGGGAGTCTCTCGGACGCGGCAGGCGCGCGGGACGTGCCGCCGAGCGAGTACGGCCATCACTTGTCCCGCTGCGCATCGGCCTCGTGGACGGGCAAAGGTGCCTGGATGTCCGGAACTCATCCGGTCGTCTGCACCGTACGCAGACAGAACGGGGCACCATGGGAAGCGACGAACCATGAGGAGGGTGTTGCGATGCCCGGTTCCACGAAGGCGATGGGGGTGCTCACCGTAGGTGGGCTCGTGGTGGTGACGGCCTACACGGTGGCGCTCGGCGGCAGCGGCTGGCTGTGGTTCGGCTGGATCGTGCTCGGCCTGATCACCCTCGGCATGGTCGCCACCCGCAATTCCTGAGGGTCACTGCCGGGGGAACCGACCCGCCGAGTGCACCCCCGGCTGGTACTTCGGCAGCCGGGCGGTGACCTTCATGCCCGCACCCACCGCGGTCTCGATGACGAGCCCGTGGTCGTCGCCGTAGACCTGCCGCAGCCGGTCGTCCACGTTGGACAGGCCGATGCCGCCCGACGGGCTGACCTCTCCGGCGAGGATCCGGCGCAGCAGCTCGGGGTCCATGCCTGAGCCGTCGTCCTCGATGACGACCAGGGCCTCGGCGCCCGTGTCCTGCGCCGTGATGCTGATGTGCCGTTTGTCGGCCGTCCCCTCCAGACCGTGCTTGACGGCGTTCTCCACCAGCGGCTGAAGACACAGGAAGGGCAGGGCGACCGGCAGCACTTCGGGGGCGATCTGCAGGGTGACCGAGAGGCGGTCGCCGAAACGGGCCCGCACCAGCGCCAAGTAGTGGTCGATGGCGTGCAGTTCGTCGGCGAGCGTGGTGAAGTCGCCGCGGCTTCTGAAGGAGTAGCGGATGAAGTCGGCGAATTCCAGCAGAAGTTCGCGGGCGCGCTCGGGATCCGTGCGCACGAACGAGGCGATCACTGCCAGCGAGTTGAAGATGAAGTGCGGGGAGATCTGCGCGCGCAGCGCCTTGATCTCGGCCTCGATCAGCCGGGTTCGGGACTGGTCGAGGTCCGCCAGCTCCAGTTGCACGGAGACCCATCGCGCGACCTCGGCGGCCGCCCGGACGAGCACGGCGGACTCCCGGGGCGCGCAGGCCACCAGAGCGCCGTGCACCCGGTCGTCGACCGTGAGCGGGGCGACGACGGCCCAGCGCAGCGGGCAGTCCGGCTCGTCGCACCGCAGGCGGAAGGCCTCACCGCGGCCGGTCTCCAGCGGGCCGACGAGCCGGCCCAGCACTTCGTCGCGATGGTGTTCCCCGGCGCCGTCCCAGGCCAGCACCGCCGCCCTGTCGGTGAGGCACAGCGCGTCCGTGCCGAGCAGTGTGCGCAGCCGGCGTGCGGACTTGCGGGCCGTCTCCCCGGTGAGCCCCGCACGCAGCGGCGGAGCCGCCAGGGAAGCCGTGTGCAGGGTCTGGAAGGTGGCGTGCTCGACGGGGGTGCCGAGCCCGCCGAGACTCTCGGGGCGCGCGGTGCGCCGCCCCAGCCAGAACCCGGCGGCCAGCAGCGGGAGTACGGCCACGCACAGACCCGCGAGGAAGCCGCTCACGCCTTCACCTCCGCCCGCAGTTCCTCGGGCAGATGGAACCGGGCCAGGATCGCGTCCGTCTCGGCCGGCACCCGCCCCGGCGTCGCCAGTGACACGAGCACCATGGTCAGGAATCCGAGCGGCACCGACCAGAGCGCGGGCCAGGCGAGAAGGGCGTGCAGGGTCCCGGTGCCCGGATAGGCGGCCATGGTCGCCGTGACGGCGACGAACGCGGAACCGCCCCCGACCAGCATGCCCGCGGCGGCCCCGGGCGGCGTCAACCGGCGCCACCAGATGCCGAGGACGAGCAGCGGGCAGAAGGACGACGCCGACACGGCGAACGCCAGCCCCACCGCGTCGGCCACGGGGAGCCCGCCGACGAGGACGCTCGCCGCCAGCGGCACCGCCATGGCCAGCAGCGTGCCGAGCCGGAAGTGGCGTACGCCCCGCGTCGGCAGCACGTCCTGGGTGAGCACTCCCGCCACCGCCATGGTCAGTCCCGAGGCCGTGGACAGGAAGGCCGCGAACGCCCCGCCCGCCACCAGCGCGCCCAGCAGGTCCCCGCCGATTCCGCCGATCATCCGGTCGGGCAGCAGCAGCACGGCGGCGTCCGCGTCCCCGGTGAGGGTGAGTTCGGGGGCGTAGAGCCGCCCGAGAGCCCCGTAGACGGGCGGCAGGAGGTAGAAGGCGCCGATCAGGGCGAGCACGGCGACCGTCGTGCGACGGGCCGCGACACCGTGGGGGCTGGTGTAGAAGCGGACGACCACATGCGGCAGCCCCATGGTGCCCAGGAACGTGGCGAGGATCAGTCCGTACGTGGCGTACAGCGGGCGTTCCTCGCTGCCGGATTCAGGGGATGTCGACATGTCGCCGTTGCCGCCGCCGTCGGCGACGGGGACCCGGTCGCCCTTGCCGAAGGCGAGCCGGGTACCGCGTTCGATGTGGTGGACGCCGGGGGCCAGGTCCACGCGCTGCTCCGTGTACCGCCGGCCGTCGACCGTGCCCGTGGCCGTGACGTCGAGCCGGCGGGACAGCTTCAGATCGAGGCTCTCGTCGATCCGCACCACCCGGTGGTCGCGGAAGGCCGGCGGCTCGGCGAAGGCCCCGCGCGGCGCACCGTCCGCCTGCCAGGCCAGCACCAGGAAGAGCGCGGGCACAAGCAGAGCGGTGAGTTTGAGCCAGTACTGGAACGCCTGGACGAAGGTGATGCTGCGCATACCGCCGGCGGCGACGGTCGCGACCACCACGACCGCCACGATGATCCCGCCGAGCGGGTCGGGCGCACCCGTGAGCACCGTCAGGGTGAGTCCCGCGCCCTGGAGCTGGGGCAGGAGGTACAGCCAGCCGACGCCGACGACAAAGGCCCCGGCGAGTCTGCGCACGGGATGCGAGGCCAGCCGGGCCTCGGCGAAGTCCGGCAGTGTGTAGGCACCGGAGCGGCGCAGCGGGGCGGCGACGAACAGGAGCAGGACGAGATAGCCCGCGGTGTAGCCGACCGGGTACCAGAGCATGTCGGGGCCCTGGACGAGGACAAGGCCCGCGATGCCGAGGAAGGAGGCGGCGGAGAGGTACTCACCGCTGATCGCGGCGGCGTTCAGACGGGGCCCCACCGTGCGGGAGGCGACGTAGAAGTCGGACGTGGTGCGGGAGATCCGCAGCCCGAAGGCGCCGACGAGCACCGTGGCGAGGACGACGAGGGCGACCGCGGGAACGACGTAGTTCTGGTTCACGACGGTCCCTCAGCGGTCCTCGACGAGCCGGACGAAGTCTCTTTCGTTGCGCTCGGCGCGGCGCACGTACCAGCGGGCGAGCAGGACGAGCGCCGGGTAGAGGCAGAAGCCGAGCACCACCCATTCGAGGCCCGCGTTCCGTGTGGTGGCGAACACCAGGGGAAGCGGCCCCACCAGGAGGACCAGCACGGTGAACACGACGACGGCCACACGCAGCTGACTGCGCATCAACGAGCGGACATAGGTGTGGCCGAGCGTGGTCTGCTCGTCGATCTCGGTACGCGGCCGGTAGTACCCGGAGGTCCTGCGGGTACGCCGGGGCGGACCGGTGACGACGACACGCCGTTCGGTGGGGTCCTGGGGCACGCCGTTGCCCCTCATCGGCCGGTGGTCCGGCGCATGAGCAGATCCCGCAGCTCACGGGCGTGACGCCGGCTGACCTGGAGTTCGACCGAGGCCACGAGGACGCTCACCGTGCCCGCGTCCAGGCGGAGTTCGTCGACATGGCGCAGGGCGACGAGGTGACGGCGGTGGATGCGGACGAACCCGCGCGTGCGCCAGCGCTCCTCCAGGGTGGACAGCGGGATGCGGACCAGGTGGCTGCCCTGGGCGGTGTGCAGGCGGGCGTAGTCGCCGTGCGCCTCCACATGGGTGATGTCCTCGACCGGCACGAACCGCATCACACCGCCGAGCTCCACGGATATGTGGTCAGGGTCGGGCTCGTGCACGGGTATCAGCGGTGTGGCCTCCCGCAGTTCCGCCGCCCGGCGCACGGCCTCGGCGAGCCGTTCGCGGCGCACCGGTTTGAGGACGTAGTCGACCGCCTTGAGGTCGAAGGCCTGTACGGCGAATCCCTCGTGGGCGGTGACGAACACCACCAGCGGCGGCCGGGCGAACCCGGTCAGCAGCCGGGCCATCTCGAGGCCGTCGAGTCCCGGCATGTGGATGTCGAGGAAGACCACGTCGATCGCGTCGGGGCCGGCGGGCCCGGACTCCAGGGCACGGTTGATGCGGCGCAACGCCTCCGTCGCGTCGCTCGCGCCCTCCACGCTGCCGATCCGCGGATCCGCGTGCAGCAGATACAACAACTCCTCGAGAGAGGGGCGTTCGTCGTCGACGGCGAGGGCGCGCAGCATGAACGTGGAGTCTAGGAGCATTCCGCACGTGTGGACATGTGCGCAGCATGGACGTTCCCGCTGGATACAGTGCCCGCATGAACAGCAGGCCAGCGCCGTTCGACGAGCTCGACCGGAAGATCGTCACCGCCCTGATGGCGAACGCCAGGACCAGTTTCGCCGAGATCGGCGCGGCCGTCGGCCTGTCGTCCACAGCGGTCAAGCGCCGGGTGGACCGGCTGCGCGAGACGGGTGTGATCACCGGGTTCACGGCCACGGTCAAGCCGTCGGCGCTGGGCTGGCGCACGGAGGCGTACGTCGAGGTGTACTGCGAGGGCGCGGCGCCGCCCCGGAGGCTGGCGGAGGTCGTGCGCAACCATCCGGAGATCACGGCCGCCATGACCGTGACCGGCGGGGCGGACGCGCTGCTGCACGTGCGGGCGCGGGACGTGGGGCACTTCGAGGAGGTGCTGGAACGCATCCGCACGGAGCCGTTCATCCGGAAGACGATCAGCGTGATGGTACTGTCCCATCTGCTCCCGGAGAGCCCTGAGGCGGGCGCGAGCCACGTCGCCCCCGACAGCGCAGCAGACGTGCGCTGACCAGCCCGAAGACGCATCATTCATGCGTCGACGCGCAGCCATCCTTGCTTGTCGGCCGTCCCCGTCGCTTCCTACCTTGGTCTCACCCTGTCAACGCCCCAGGAAGCGGAGGAACCCCTCTGTGCCCGACATCCGTGTGCCGCGGCGGCGGCGCTTCCTCGTCTGCGAACCCAGACACTTCGCCGTGCAGTACGCGATCAATCCCTGGATGCATCCCGACCTGCAGGTGGACGTGGATCTGGCCCGGGATCAGTGGCAGTCGCTGATCCACGTCTACCGCGACCACGGCCACACCGTGGACACCGTGGAGCCGGTCCCCGGTCTCCCGGACATGGTGTTCGCCGCCAACTCGGCGGTCGTCGTCGACGGCCGTGTCTTCGGCTCCCTGTTCCACGCGCCCGAGCGGCGTCCCGAGTCCCTCCACTACGAGACGTGGTTCAAGGCGGCCGGCTACACCGTCCATCGCCCCGAGTCCGTCTGCGAGGGCGAGGGCGACCTGGTGTGGACGGGCCGCTATGTGCTCGCCGGCACCGGATTCCGTACGACCCGCGAGGCGCATCGCGAGGTCCAGGAGTTCTTCGGGCACCCGGTGATCAGCCTGACCCTGGTCGACCCGTACTTCTACCACCTGGACACGGCGCTGTTCGTCCTCGACGACGACAACATCGCCTACTACCCGGAGGCGTTCTCCCCCGGCAGCCGCGAGGTCCTCGCCCGGCTGTACCCGGACGCGGTGCTCGCCACCCACGACGACGCCATGGCCTTCGGCCTCAACTCCGTCTCCGACGGACGCCATGTCTTCATCGCCCCGAAGGCCGAGGCGCTGGCCGCCCGGCTCACCGAGCACGGCTACGACCCCGTCCCCGTCGACCTGTCGGAGTTCCAGAAGGCTGGCGGCGGCATCAAGTGCTGCACTCAGGAGATCCGCCCATGACCGCACCCGCCCGTACCCGCTCGTCCGCCGAGCTGATCCGTGCCGAGGAGCCGGTCCTCGCGCACAACTACCACCCGCTTCCGGTGGTCGTCGCCCGCGCCGAGGGCGCCTGGGTCGAGGACGTCGAGGGCCGCCGCTACCTCGACATGCTCGCCGGCTACTCCGCCCTCAACTTCGGGCACCGCAATCCGGTACTGGTCGATGCGGCGCACCGCCAGCTGGACCGGCTGACCCTCACCTCCCGCGCCTTCCACAACGACCAACTGGCCGAGTTCGCCGCGTCCCTGGCCGCGCTCACCGGCCAGGACATGGTGCTGCCGATGAACACGGGCGCGGAGGCGGTGGAGAGCGCCGTCAAGGTGGCCCGCAAGTGGGCGTACAAGGTCAAGGGCGTCCCGGCCGACCGGGCGACCATCGTGGTGGCGTCCGGCAACTTCCACGGCCGCACCACGACGATCGTCAGCTTCTCCACGGACGAGACGGCACGCTCGGGCTTCGGCCCCTTCACACCGGGATTCCGGATCGTTCCGTACAACGACCTGGCCGCGCTGGAGGCGGCGGTCGACGAGACGACGGCGGCCGTGCTGATCGAGCCCATCCAGGGCGAGGCGGGCGTGATCATCCCCGACGAGGGATATCTCCCGGGGGTGCGTGCCCTCACCAGCCGGGCGGGGTGCCTGTTCATCGCCGACGAGATCCAGTCGGGCCTCGGCCGCACCGGCCGCACGCTGGCCGTGGAGCACGAAGGGGTCGTACCGGACGTCGTACTGCTCGGCAAGGCGCTCGGCGGCGGCATCGTGCCGGTGTCCGCGGTGGTGGCGGGCCGGGACGTCCTCGGCGTGCTGCGGCCCGGTGAGCACGGCTCGACGTTCGGCGGAAACCCGCTGGCGGCGGCGGTGGGCTCCGCGGTGGTCGGCCTGCTCGAGACGGGCGAGTTCCAGCGGCGGGCGGCCGAGCTCGGTGTGGTGCTGCGCGACGGGCTCGCCGCGCTCGTCGGCAAGGGCGTCGTCGGCTTCCGCTCCCGCGGGCTGTGGGCCGGCGTCGACGTCGACCCCGCGATCGGCACGGGCCGCGAGATCAGCGAGCGGCTCATGCAGGAGGGAATCCTGGTCAAGGACACCCACGGTTCCACGATCCGCCTGGCCCCGCCGCTGACCGTCACGGACGCGGAACTGCGGTCGGCCCTGGAGACGCTGGAGAAGGCGCTGGCGGCCTGACACGGCACGGCGCCCGGGACGGTCGGGAACCGCCCCGGGCGCCGTGCCCGCGTACGGCCCCCGGGCGCGCCCGAATCCGTTTGCGGCGTCCGGGACGGTTCCCCGACAGTGAGCGGATGACCCTCACCGTGCGCCCGGCCGCCCTCGACGACGTGACCGGCCTGTGCGAACTCCTGAACGCCGTCGATCTGGCCGAGATCGGGCGGCCGGAGACCGATCCGCACACCGTCGAGTCCGATCTGCGGCGTCCGGGGGTCGACCTCGCGCGGGATTCATGGGTCGGGGTCGACGGGGACGGCCGGTTCGTGGCGTACGGGCTGCTGTGGGACGTGGCCCGCGGAGAGCGGATCGACGTCGACCTGTACACGCTTCCCGCCGAGGACGCGGCGGGACGTCGGCTGCTGGAGCTGATGGAGGCCCGGGCGGCGCAGAAGGCCGCGGAGAACGGCGCCCCGAGCGCCGTGGTGCACCTGTACCTCAACTCCTCCCCCACCCTGGACACGACGCTGCTCGCCGCCCGCGGCTGGCGGGTGATACGGCGGTTCAACGTGCTCACCCGCCCCTTGTCGGCGGCCGGGGACCCACTGCCCGTGCCGGGCCCGGTGACGGGCGTGACGCCGCGCGAGTGCCGCACGGACGCCGACCGCCGGCGTGTGCACGAACTGCTGGACGCCGCCTTCGCCGACCACTTCGAGTACCACCCGCGCCCCTACGACCAATGGCTGGAGAGTCTCGGCCCCGACCGGACCGACTGGTCACTGGTGTGGATCGCCTCCCTGGCCGGCTTCGGCGACGCGGGCGTCCTCATGGCGAGGAACGACGACACGAGCATGGGCTGGATCCGCCATCTCGGCGTCCTGGAGGCGGCCCGGGGCCGCGGGATCGGCAGCCACCTCCTACGGCACGCCTTCGGCGCCTTCGCGGCCCGTGGGCGGGACACGGTGGGCCTCGGCGTCGACACGCAGAACACCTCCGAGGCGCTGCGGCTGTATCTGCGCCACGGCATGGCCCTGCACTACGCCGTGCACACCTGGCAGGTCGAACTGCCGGTCAGGGCCACAGCCCGGTGAGGTCGAGGGCTTCGGCGGGCGTCCGCGCGTAACCGACGCCGGGCAGATCCCGGCCGTCGGCGTCGACCGGACGCCAGCCGTCGCCGAGCTGCACCACCGGCACACCGCCCCGGCGCATCGCGAGCGCCAGCTCCGAGAAGGTCCCCCAGGATCCGCCGACCACGACGACGGCGTCCCCGCTGTGCACGATGACCGCGTTGCGCGCCTGCCCCATACCGGTGGCGATCGCGACACTCAGATCGGGCCCGGCACCCGTGCGATCGGGGCCCGGCAGCACTCCGACCACCAGGCCGTCGCGGGACCGTGCGCCCGCCGCGACGGCCGCCATCACCCCGCCGTGCCCGCCGCAGATCACCACCGCTCCCCGCTCGGCGAGCAGCCGCCCCAGCTCGTGTGCGAGGTCCCACTCCCGCTCGCCGCACCGCGCCGGTCCGCACACCGCCACCTGCACCGCCATGCCGGCCCACCTCCCGCGGGCACGTTACGCCCGGCGGACCGCCACGGCCCACAGCCTCACCGGGGGTCCCGGTGCCACAAGGGGCCGCGGCCGCGAAGGTCCCCCGCGCGGGTGCATGCCCCGTGCAGGAGGACCGCTCGGCGGTAGGGCCTCCCCCGGCCGCGGGCAAAGCCGGGTGATTCTTCCGCCATGACCTTTCAGAGTCCCGCCGAGCGCGGCGGTCCGCGGCGCGGCAGATTCGAGGAACTCGCGGAGAAAGTCTCCAATTTGACGAGCTCCCCGCTCTTCTTCCTGATCTGCCTGGCCCTGGTCGGCTTCTTCGTCTCGGCCCATGTGGCGAAGCTCCCGCTGGAGTGGCTCCTGCTCGCCGGGGAGTCCATGACGGCGGTCACGCTGCTCCTCCTCGCGCTGCTCAAGAACTCGGAGATGCGGGCAGAGCACGCCGTACAGCGCAAGCTCGACGCGATCGCGCGCATTGCTGGAAATGAACGATGGCAAAGACAGCCCCGCCATGGAACAGCTCAGGGAGTCGATCCGTATGGAGGAGGAGACATAAGGCACCCCGCGTGCCCCGCACTCCGCCGATATGCAGGGGAATCCGACTCGTGCCAGGCTGATCGGGGGCGGAGTTGCGCCCCTGTCTCACCTCGTCGAGGAGTGAGCCGACATGACCGATCGGGAACATGACCGGTACGCGGATGAATCGGGCCACCTCAGGGACATGACAGAGGAGACCCTCGGCGCCCAGGAGCAGGAGCGCCAGGAACGTCAGCACCGGCAGGACGCGCGACGGCAGGACGGCCGCCGGACGGAGGAGAGGACGTTCTCCCTCGAGCAGGGGGACGACGAATACCAGTGACCTCCCGCTCCGCGACATCCACACGCTTCGTGCGGTCCGCCCCGGCGGGCCGCACGAAGCGTGTGCGGCCCGCCCATCTCGCTGCCGGACCGTCAGAAACGGCGCCGACAGGGCGAGTACGGTCCGCCGCGGTTCCGGCGGACCGTACCTGACCCTAGACTCCCCACGACAGTCCGGTTGAGCTGCTAGAACGCGGCGGTGGAGCCGATCCGCTGGAGTGAGGAGCACCCCTTGTTCTACTACCTGCTCAAGTACGTGGTGCTGGGACCCCTGCTGAGGCTGGTCTTCCGGCCGCGCATCGAGGGCCTGGAGCACGTACCGGCGGACGGCGCGGCCATCGTCGCCGGCAACCACCTCTCCTTCTCCGACCACTTCCTCATGCCCGCCGTCCTGAGGCGTCGCATCACGTTCCTCGCGAAGGCCGAGTACTTCACCGGGCCGGGCATCAAGGGCCGCCTCACCGCCGCCTTCTTCCGCAGCGCCGGGCAGATCCCGGTGGACCGCTCCGGCAAGGACGCCGGGCAGGCCGCCATCCGCGAGGGCCTCGGCGTGCTGCGCAAGGGCGAGCTGCTGGGCATCTACCCGGAGGGCACCCGCTCCCACGACGGCCGCCTCTACAAGGGCAAGGTGGGCGTCGCGGTGATGGCCCTCAAGGCCCGGGTCCCCGTGATCCCCTGCGCGATGATCGGCACGTTCGAGGCCCAGCCGCCCGGGCAGGTCATCCCCAACGTCCACCCGGTGGTGATCCGTTTCGGCAAGCCGCTGGACTTCTCCCGCTATGCCGGTATGGAGAACGAGAAGGCCATCCTGCGCGCCGTCACCGACGAGATCATGTACGCCATCCTGTCGCTCTCCGAGCAGGAGTACGTCGACCGGTACGCGGCCGCGGTCAAGGCGGAAGAGGCCCAGGACACGGCACAGAAGGCCGGCAGGTTCCCCAGGATGCCGCTGAGCTGACGCGGCCGGCGCCCCCGGGACACCTCGCCTCTACGGCGAACGGACACCCGCGTGTCCGATTTGGGCTTTTAATTCTCATTGCGGCACTAATTGCTATTTGACTCATTGGGCCCCCTTGAGATGAACTGCCGCTTAAGTGCACGAAGAAAGCGGCATTACTGTTCCCTGAATCACGCCCATTCCCGCTTTGCGTGGAACGTGATGCACTTCACTTACGAAGCCCGCTAGTGCTTTATCCGGTCCTTACTGCCCTGATTTCCCGGGGCAAAGGGGACCCTGAGTGGCTCTGCCCCCACTAGCCTGCTTAGTACAGAGGGTAATTGATTAGTAATTTGCGGCGGCTAAGAATGACTCCGCCGCAGCGCGCCGCTAACCGAAATGCGGGGCTGTTTGTCGACGGGAATCGGCAGCTGCGGACAGGCAATCGCTAGAACGAGGTCCGCACCATGCCTATTCCTGCTTCTCACCGAAAGGCCCGGGTCCGACGACTCGGGGGACGAACCACCGTTGTCGGCATGTTCGCCCTGTGCTGCACGGCCGTGCTGAGCACCGTCCAGGCCAACGCCGCACCCGCCGCCAAGGCTGTGGCCGCAAACTCCGTGCCCACCCACACCGTCCAGAACGGCGACACCCTCTACCGGATCGCCCGCTCCGCGCACGTGCCGGGTGGCTGGCAGGCTCTCGCCGAGGCCAACAAGATCTCCAGCCCCTACACCCTCGTGCCCGGCCAGGTCCTGAACCTCTCCTCGTCGGGCGGCGACTCCGGCTCGTCCGCCCGGTCGTCCGCGGCCACCTACACCGTCCAGCCGGGCGACACGCTGTACCGGATCGCCCACACCTACCAGGTGCCGGGCGGCTGGGAGGCCCTCGCCGAGGCCAACGACATCTGGTCCCCCCACCACCTCGCGATCGGTCAGGTCCTGACCCTTCCCGACGGCTCGACCTCGCCCGACGGGAACTCCGGCGACAGCTCCACCCCCGCGAAGGCCGCCACGTCCACGAAGGACTCCACCCCGGCCAAGGCCGCCACCCCCGCGAAGACCGCCACCCCGGCGAAGGCCGCCACCCCGGCCAAGACCTACGCCAACAACCTGGACGGCTGGATCCGGGAGTCGCTGGCCATCATGGCGCAGCACGGCATTCCGGGGTCCTACAACGGCATCTACCGCAACGTCATGCGTGAGTCCTCCGGCAACCCCAGGGCCATCAACCTGTGGGACTCCAACGCCGCCGCCGGCATCCCCTCCAAGGGCCTGCTGCAGACGATCCAGCCCACGTTCAACGCGTACCACGTGTCCGGAACCTCGTGGGACATCTACGACCCGGTCGCCAACATCACCGCCGCGTGCAACTACGCGTACCACCGCTACGGCTCGATCGACAACGTCAACGGTCCCTACTGACACTCCCTGCGGTGCGCCTGACGGCACCGCAGGGGTACGACGAGGGGGCGGCCGGGATTCCGGCCGCCCCCTCGCGTTTGTGCCCGGTTACGGCTGCGGAGTGGCGTGCGGCGTGCACGTCACGTCGGAGCCGTCGGTCCTGCCGGTGAGCAGGTAGGTGTCCACCCGGTTGTTGATGCACGGGTTGACCAGACCGGTCACGCCGTGGGAGCCCGCGCCCTTCTCGATGATCAGGCGGGAGCCCTTGAAGCGCTGGTGCAGCTCGACCGCGCCGTCGAACGGCGTCGCGGCGTCACGCGTGGACTGCACGATCAGGACGGTCGGCAGGCCCTTGCCGGTCTTCACGTTCACCGGGGTCTGCTGCTTGACCGGCCAGGTGGCGCACGGCAGGTTCAGCCATGCGTTGGCCCACGTCATGAACGGGTAGTCCTTGTGCAGCCGGCTGTTGTCCCGGTCCCACTTCTGCCAGCTCGTGGGCCACTTGGCGTCGGTGCACTCGACGGCCGTGTAGACCGCGTTGCCGTTCTCCGAGGAGATGTTGCCCGCCGTGTCCGACAGGTCGGGCGCGGCCGCGTCGACGAGCGCCTGGGTGTCACCGGCGACGTACTGGCTGAAGACGGTCGCGACCGGCACCCAGGACGAGTCGTAGTACGGGGCGCTCTGGAAGAAGGAGATCAGCTCGGCCGGGCCGACGACGCCGCCGATCGGCTGCTTCTTCGCCGTGGCACGCAGCTGGAGCCACTTCGCCTGCACCGCCGCACGGGTGGTGCCCAGGTGGAAGGAGGCGTCGTTCGTCGCGACCCAGTCCTCCCAGTCCTTCCAGCGGCCCTCGAACGCGACGTCCTGGTCGAGGTTGGCCTCGTACCAGATCTTCTCGCGCGACGGGTTCACCACGCTGTCCACGATCATGCGCCGGACGTGGCCCGGGAACATCGTGCCGTAGACGGCGCCGATGTACGTCCCGTAGGAGACGCCCAGGTAGTTGAGCTTGTTCTCGCCCAGCCCTGCGCGGATGACGTCCAGGTCGCGCACGGTGTTGGGCGTGGTCATCTGCTGCAGCATCGTGCGGCCGGTGCGCTCGAGGCATCCCTGGGCGTACTCACGGGCGAGCTTGCGCTGGGCGGACTTGTCCGCCTCGCTGTCCGGGACCGGGTCCGCCTTGGGCGCCTTGACGAACTCCTGCGGGTCGGCGCAGGAGATGGGCGCCGAGTGGCCGACACCGCGCGGGTCGAAGCCGACGAAGTCGTAGGCCTTCGCCACGTTGGCCCAGATCGGGTTCTTGCCGGTCACCCGGGTGGGGAAGCGCAGCCCCGAGCCGCCCGGTCCGCCCGGGTTGTAGACGAGAGCGCCCTGGCGCTCCTGCTTGGTGCCCGTGTTCCCGATACGGTCGACGGCGAGCTTGATCTGCTTGCCGTCCGGGTGGGCGTAGTCGAGTGGAACGGTGACCCACCCGCACTGGATGGGCTTCACCAGACCCCAGTCGGCCGGGCAGTCCTTCCAGTCGATGCCGGTCCTGGCCGCACGCGCCGCGGCGATCGCGGCGCCGCGCGCCTCCCGGTCCTGGCCGTGGCGCGAGTCGGCGGTGGCCGACGGAGCCGCCACGGCCCCGGCTATCAGCGTCGCCGTGACGAGCGCCCCCGCGGAAGCGAGCGCGGTGACCCGTCGCGTCGGTCTGAATCCCCTCAAGTGGGACCTCCCCCTCCAAGGTTTCCTATGGGTACGGAGATCCTTCCGTCTGTGAGGTCCCTGAGAACAGGGGTCGCTTGACTTTCTTTGCCAATCCGATAAGCGGTACGTCACTCTCCGTTGAGCGGAGAAGAGGACTCAACTCAGGTCGCACAACGCGCCGTCCAGGACGTGGCGCAGGCGCAGCGCGTCGGGCGCGACCGCGGTGACGAGCACGGCGGGTCCGGCGAGCGGGCACAGCGCGGCGTACTCACCGAGCGGTCCTGCCGCCACCGGTGTGTCGGCGAACTCGGGGCGGATCACGAGGAGTTGACCGAGGGCCCGATGTCCGGCCAGCACGGCCGGCCCGTCCCATCCACCGGGGGCGCCGGGCCCGCAGGACAGCTCCTGGTCGAGCAGCGGCCGCCCGTCCAGACGTACGGCGAGTCGGCTGGTGAGCCGCCCTGGTTCCTCGCCGAAGCGGCCGAGGACCTGTTCCTCGCGGTACACGAGACGGGCACCGGAGGCGAGCCGAATGCGTGCGGTGACGGTCAGCCCACTGCCCCGCGCCGAGATCAACTGCTCCGGCAGCCAGTGCAGCTCTCCCCCCGCGGCCACGTCCAGACGGAGCTCGTAGTGGGCCTCCTCCTTGGTCTGCCCGGGCAGGGCGATGGTGGCGGCGGACGAGCCGAGGTGCAGCCGGGCGCCGTCCGCCACCTCCGCCTCGACCGTGAAGTGGTCGCCGCCGAGCGGTCCGCTCATGGCACCGACGAGCAGGACGCGCGCCTCGTCCCCGCTCGCCCGAGTGCGGCGCACTGCGAGCGGCCCCTCGCCCTCGAGCACCGGCAGGGATGTGCCGCCCCGTCCGTCCCCCCGGGCCACGATCCGCGCGGCGGCCCTGACCCCCCTGCTCACGCCGTCCATGCGGCCAGTCGCGCCCGCACCCAGTCGGCGACGGCGGTCACACCCGGCTCGGTGCGCAGTGACTGGAACACGACCGGCAGCTGCGCCCGCTGCGCCTTCGCGTCGGCGGCCATCCGGGCGAGATCGGAGCCGACGTAGGGGGCGAGGTCGGTCTTGTTGACGACGAGCAGATCGGCCGTGGTCACCCCGGGACCGCCCTTGCGCGGAATGTCGTCCCCGCCCGCAACGTCGATGACGAAGATCTGGGCGTCGACGAGCCCCTTGGAGAACGTGGCCGTGAGGTTGTCGCCGCCGGACTCGACCAGGACGAGATCGAGCGGGCCGGTGTCGTCCTCCAGGTCCTCGACGGCCTCGAGGTTGGCCGAGATGTCGTCCCGGATGGCGGTGTGCGGGCAGGCCCCCGTCTCGACGGCGGTGATGCGCTCGGGCGGCAGTACGGCCTCACGCAGCAGGAAGGCGGCGTCCTCCCGGGTGTAGATGTCGTTGGTGACGACACCGAGCGACACTTCGTCGCGCAGGGCGCGGCACAGTGCGGCGACGGTCGCCGTCTTGCCCGAACCCACCGGCCCGCCGAGCCCGATCCGCAGGGCACGGCGGGTGCCGTCCGGCCGGCGGGCGTCGGCGCCGACGCCCGCCGGGCCGTCGTGCACATGGTCGAGATGCATGGTTGCGGCTCCTGTTCAGCCGGGGTCGGCCGGCATCGGCCGTCCGACGCCCGGGGGCGGGACGGCAAGGTCGGTGGAAGGTCTCGGGCGGGGTCCGGGTCAGGACGCGAACAGACGTACGGGCCACGCGGCATGTGCTTCGGCGCCGATCTCGAGGAGCGGGGCGGAGGCCGCGGGCAGGGCGTCGGCCCCTTGGTCCAGCACCCGGTACGCGGCCCGGACGGCCCGGTCGGCGACCCGGTCCATCTCGGGCGCCAGCCGCGCCAGCACGGCCGTGGCCTCGAAGGGATCCAGGCCGAGCAACCGCACCGTCGCGGTGGCCGGTCCGCCCACGCACTCGTACGCCGCACAGTGCGCCGCGTCCGCCGCCCCGAGCCCGGCGGCCCGTGCCACCAGCCCCAGCACGACGGGTTGGTGCGCTCCCTTGGGGAACTGCCGTGCCACCGCGTCCAGTTCCGGGCCGGGCCACGCCGGCCGGGCGGCCCGCAACAGCTGCCGTCCCAGCCTGCGGGCGGCGGCACGCAGGGCGGGCGACGGCGACCGGGCGTCCGCGGCCTCGTCCAGGACGGCGGGGTCCGCGCCGAGTGCGGCCGCCGCGGCCAGCGCGGCCGACACCAGCCCGGTCGTGTGCAGACGCCCTCTGCAGAACTCCTCCAGACTCGCGGCCCCGGTGATCCGTCCGGCGCGCACGGCCGCCTCTGCCCCGCCGGAGTGTGCGTGCCCGCCGGCGGGGAAGCGGCCGTCGGCCAGGACGAGAAGCGCTGCCCTGGACATCAGAAGAGGAAGTACCGCTGGGCCATGGGCAGTTCGGCGGCAGGCACCGCCTCGACCAGTTCCCCGTCGATGTGCACGGCGAAGCTGTCCGGGTCGATCCGCACCTGCGGACGTGCGTCGTTCTCGCGCATGTCCGCCTTGGTGACCCGGCGTGTCGACTCGATGGCCACGAACTTCTTGCCGAGCGAGAGCCGTTCGGGCAGTCCGTCCTCGATCGCCGACGGTGCCACGAAGTTGACCGAGTTCGACGCAGGAGCCCGCCCGATCGCCCCGTACATCGGCCGCGGCAGAATCGGCTGCGGGGTGGGGATGGACGCGTTGGCATCGCCCATCTGCGCGTAGGCGATCTGGCCGCCCTTGATGACGAGATGAGGCTTGACGCCGAAGAACGCCGGTTCCCACAGGACGAGGTCGGCGAGTTTGCCGGTCTCGACGGAACCGATCTCATGGGCGAGGCCCTGGGCGAGCGCCGGATTGATGGTGTATTTGGCGACATAGCGACGCACTCGGCGGTTGTCCGCGCGACCGTCACCCGGGAGCGCGCCGCGCCGCCGCTTCATCACATGGGCCGTCTGCCAGGTCCGCATGATCACCTCACCGACCCTGCCCATGGCCTGGGAGTCGGAGGAGATGATCGAGATCGCGCCCAGATCATGAAGGATGTCCTCCGCCCCGATCGTGGAGGGCCGGATCCTGGATTCGGCGAACGCCAGGTCCTCAGGCACCGCTGGGTTCAGGTGGTGGCACACCATCAGCATGTCGAGGTGCTCCTCCGCCGTGTTGACGGTGAACGGACGAGTCGGGTTCGTCGAACTGGGCAGCACATGCGGCTCGGACACCACCGTCATGATGTCCGGAGCGTGGCCGCCGCCCGCCCCCTCCGTGTGGTACGCGTGTATGCCGCGCCCGTTGACGGCGGCGAGGGTGTCGCCCACGAAACCGGCCTCATTGAGCGTGTCGGTGTGGATGGCCACCTGGACGCCGGTGCGCTCGGCGACGGTCAGGGCAGCGTCGATGACGGCCGGCGTGGAGCCCCAGTCCTCGTGCAGTTTCAGCCCGAGTGCACCGCCACGGATCTGGGAGAGCATCGCGTCGTGCGAGACGGTGTTGCCCTTGCCGAGGAGACCGAGGTTGACCGGGTACTGCTCCATCGCCTCCATCATCCGGGCCAGGTGCCAGGGACCGGGAGTGACCGTGGTCGCCTTCGAGCCTTCCGCGGGTCCGGTGCCGCCGCCGACGAGGGTGGTGATGCCCGAGGCGAGCGCCTCTTCCGCCACCTGCGGGCAGATGAAATGGACATGGGCGTCGACGGCGCCGGCCGTGACGATCCGCCCGTTGCCCGCGATGATCTCCGTCTCGGGGCCGATCACCAGGTCCGGATGCACTCCGTCCATCGTGTCCGGATTGCCGGCCTTGCCGATGGCGCTGATCCGGCCGTCGCGGATGCCGATGTCGGCCTTGACGACCCCCCAGTGATCAACGACGACGGCACCCGTGACCACGGTGTCCGGGGTCCCGTCCGCACGCGTGGCGCGCGACTGGCCCATGGACTCACGGATGACCTTGCCGCCGCCGAACACGGCCTCGTCCCCGGCGAGTCCGGGCCCGCCGGAGCGGTCCTCCTCGATCTCGACGATCAGATCGGTGTCGGCGAGCCGGATGCGGTCCCCCGTGGTCGGCCCGAACAGATCGGCGTACGCGGCACGCGAGATCTCAGGCATCGAGGGCACCTCCGGTCTCTCCGCGCAGGCCGGGCACCACACGGGCGCCCCCGATCGGGACGAGTTCGACGGCGACGGGGATTCCGGGCTCGAAGCGCACCGCGGTGCCGGCCGCGATGTTCAGCCGTCTGCCGTGTGCGGCGGCCCGGTCGAACTCCAGGCCGGGGTTGGCCTCGGCGAAGTGGTAGTGGGATCCGACCTGGACGGGCCGGTCGGCGGCGTTGAGGACGGTGAGCCGCGTGACATCGAGGCCCGCGTTGCAGAGCACGGGCTCGTCGGCGAACAGGATCTCTCCGGGGATCATGGCCGCTCCCTGGTCACACGATCGGGTCGTGCACGGTGACGAGCTTGGTGCCGTCGGGGAACGTGGCCTCCACCTGGACGTCGTGGACCATCTCCGGGATGCCCGCCATCACGTCGTCCCGGGTGAGCAGCTTGCGCCCGGATGCCATCAGCTCGGCGACCGTACGGCCGTCACGGGCGCCTTCCAGGATGTGCGACGTGATGAGCGCGACGGCCTCGGGGTGGTTGAGCTTCAGTCCCCGGGCGCGGCGCTTCTCGGCCACGTCGGCGGCCACATGGATCAGCAGCCTCTCTTGCTCGTGCGGGGTCAGTTGCAACGTCCCACCTCACAGTCCTCACTTCGGACCCGGCGGGGCCCGGCTGCCGCGGCCATGGGGCAGAGCCCCTGATGGCGTGGAGGGGCAGGTTAGTTGGACCGGGTTTCCAGGACGTTAACCGAGCTGTGATCCCGACCGGACCACGAGCGCCCGTCCCCCGTACGGCCGACCGGGCCCGTCGACGGCGTTCCGGCGTCTCCGCGGCCGTCGGGGTCCCGGGCCGATCCCGGCCGTCCCGGGATTCGCACCCGTACCGGAACAGGGCACGCGGGGGCGGGACCGTATACCGCACGACAGCCGTCAGCGCGACCCGAACCCGCACCGCCGACCGCACCCACCGCGCCCCGGCGGCGCACGCGGGCACCGGGTGCCGGGTGCCGCCACGACGGTGCCCTCAGCGGTACGCCGTCAGGACGCGCTGTGCCCCCGGTGCTCGGCGGCGATGCCGAACCGGTGCCGCTCGCGCGGGGCGGAGGAGACCTCGCGGACGCTGGAGACCGAGGTGATCACCTGCTCCTCCTCGGCATCCAGTGCGGCGAGGCGCTCCAGGTCGGCGGCGGAGACCAGGGCGACGAGAGGCTTGCCGTGCCGTGTCACGACGACACGCTCGCCGCCGTACACCACACGGTTGATCAGATCGGCGAGTTCAGCCCTGGCTTGCGTCACCGAAATCTCGTAGGCCATGTGGTCCAGCTTAGACGGAGGCCCTGACCGGCCTCTCCCGACCAAAGATCCCGTTCTGCCCCGAGGGGAACGCCCGCCCCAAAGCCCCGTCCGGTTGCACACATGAAAAGGCCGGCGGCCCGTCCCCCCTGTCCCGCGGCGGCGCCGTTTCGCTCTCAGCGTGCTTCCCTCCTCCAGGCACGTACGTCCTGTACATTTTTTACAGAAGCGATCCCGAGGAGGCGCGTGCCATGAACCGACCGACCGCCCGCTCAGTGCTGCCCGAGTTCACCGAACGCACCGGCTACGGGCAGCGGACCCTCGATCCGTACGCAAAGCTGCTGGACGAGCGGATCGTGTTCCTGGGGACGCCGGTCGACGACATCTCGGCCAGCGATGTGATGGCGCAGTTCATGCACCTCGAGTACCTGGACCCGGACCGGGACATCTCGCTGTACATCAACTCCCCCGGCGGCTCGTTCAGCGCGATGACCGCCGTCTACGACACGATGCAGTACGTCAGTTGCGACGTGGAGACGGTCTGCCTCGGTCAGGCGGCGTCCGCGGCGGCCGTTCTGCTCGCGGGCGGCGCACCCGGCAAGCGGTTCGCACTGCCGGGCGCACGGATCCTGATCCACCAGCCGTCCCTGCCCGAGCCCGTCCAGGGGCAGGCCACCGATCTGGCCATTCAGGCCGCAGAGTTGACGCGTACCCGCAATCAACTGGAGGACATGCTCGTACGGCACACCGGCCAAAGCCCGGAGCGCATCGCGGCGGACATCGAGCGGGACAAGATCTTCGACGCGCCGGCAGCCGTGGAGTACGGGCTGGTCGACGGCATCATCACGAGCCGCAAGGCGTCCCGCACCGCGCCCGGCGCGAGGTGAGCGCCCGATGCTGCCCCCCGAACTTCCCCCGTTGCCCGCACTCACCCGCGCCGAGGCCGAGTTGATCGACCGCTACCTCGATGTGGTCGATCTCCTCGGCCGCATCAACCCGGTGCACTCCGGTGACACCTACCGCGGACTGCGGGCCGCCCAGGCCCTGGTGAGCAAGGCGTCGGCACTGCGGGAGGCGCTGGCGCTCATGCACCAGAGGGGGGAGAACGAGTTGCACGGCCCCACTCTCACCCGGGCGCTGCGGGTCCTGGACGGCGAACGCCGCGCCGCCCGCATCGCGCTGCCGCCCGGTGCGGATTGACGGGATGTGACTGACGCGCAGTGGACGGCGAGTTGCGGCGGCAGGGGTCGTCGTGTGGTGCTTCGGGGGGCACCGACCGTCCACGCGCGGTTCAAACGAACCAAATGGTGTACCCCTGGTTGGAGTAGGGACCCCTCCTTCGGAGAGCCCGCGAAGTTGGGCAACGCGCGTAGCCCGAGGGCGGAATGAGGTGCTCCGGTGCAGGTCGGGGCCTCACTCGTCCCCCCAACGGCCCCCGGTCGCAGGGATGTCCAGCCGAACGAGTGAGTGGTGAGTAACACCACAAACCCCCGATTTCGTTGTGATTTTCCGACGCCTGTACGTGAAGATCCCTTCCTGACGACAAGCCCCCGCCACCCGCGGCGGGGCGGTCCGGGCGGACGCCGAATCCTGCCGCCGCCCGGACGACCGGTCGACAGGAGTGGATCGGCAGGAGTGGAGGACCCGGCAAGGCGGGCCGTCCGAGAGAGATCCGGACGGTCCTTGGGGTGAAGCCGCGTGAGCGGCCGGGCTACTTCGCCAGCCCGAATCCGACAGGTCATCCTTCACAGGCGGCTGACGAAGGGTTGCGCATGTCTGCGCTCAATCGTGTCCCGTCGCTGTTGACCCGGGCCGGCACCGCCTCGGCCCTCACCCTCGCCGCCGTCGGCGGCAGCATCACCGTCCCCGGTCTCAGCGCCGACGCGGCGGCCGCTTCCCTGGCGACGAAGGCTCTCCAGGTCGCGGCGGCGAAGAGGGGCGCCCCGTACCAGTACGGGGCCACCGGGCCACGTCGCTTCGACTGCTCGGGGCTCACGCTGTACGCGTTCAAGAAGGCGGGCAAGAAGCTGCCCCGGACGGCCGCGGCTCAGTACAACAGGACGCACCACATCTCCGCCTCCCGGCGCAGGGCCGGAGACCTGGTGTTCTTCCACTCGGGTCGGAACGTCTACCACGTCGGCATCTACGCCGGGAAGGGAAGGATCTGGCATTCACCGAAGACCGGTGACGTCGTGAGGCTCCAGAAGCTGTGGACGAAGCGCGTGTGGTACGGCCGGGTCGGCTGACCCGGCCGGTGGGGTGGCGGCGCGACACGCCGCCGCCCCACCCGCGCGTGAGGCGGTCCGGAGCGGTTACTCGTTGACCATGGCCGACCGATCCCCCCACGACGAACGGAACGAGACGCCGCTGGAGCGCGCCGATCGGAACTTCGCCGAGCTGCTGCAGGAACTGCGCGTCATCCAGACAGGTGTGCAGATCCTCTTCGCCTTCCTGCTCACCCTGGCCTTCACCCAGCGCTTCCCGTCCCTCGACACCGCCCAGCGCACCACATACGTCTGCACCCTCCTGCTCTCCATGCTGGCCGCGGTGCTGTTCATGGCACCCGCCGCGCTGCACCGCACGCTCTTCCAGCAGCACGCCAAGCCGGCCATCGTGCGGATCTCGTCCCGTCTGGCCGCCGCGGGACTGGTGGTCCTCACACTCGCGTTCACCGGGTCGGTGCTGCTGGTGGTGGATGTGTCCCTCGGCCGCGCCGCCGGTATCGCGGCCTCCACCGGCACCTTCGTGGTCTGCGCCGGGCTGTGGCGCATCATGCCCCGGCTGGTCCAGCGGGCCGTCGTCAGATCAGCAGCGGCTCCAGAACGAGCAGCAGGCCCAGAGCGGTCAGAGCACTCCCGGTGACCGCTTCCAGCGCTCGTGCCGTGCGCGGGCTGCGCAGCCACCTGCCGAGCCTGTCGACCAGCAGCGCGACGACGGGGAACCACACCAGGGCGAGCACGAGAACGATCAGCGCGAGCTCCAGGGTCCGGGGAAGCGCGGGGCTGCCCGCGGGCACGAACTGCGGCAGCAGGCTCAGAAACGTGAGGGAGGCCTTCGGGTTGAGGGCGTTGGTCACGAACCCCTGCCACATCGGCCGCCCCGAAGAGGCCTCCTGTTCCGCCCGCGGCGGCGCGGCGGCGGGGCGCGGGCGCCAGGACGCACCCAGTGCCCGCACACCCAGATACAGGACGTAGGCCCCGCCGAGCAGTTGGAGCGTGCGGAACAGCCCGGGCACGGCCACCAGCACCGTCGCGACCCCGGCGACGGCAAGCGTGGTGTGGATGAGCAGCCCGGCCGCGATCCCCAGGGCGCACGCGACACCGGCCCGCCGGGAGATCAAGGCGTTGCGCACGACGACGGTGAAGTCGGCACCGGGCATGGCGACCATGCCTGCGGCGACCCCGGTGAAGGCGATGAGCTGTGTGTCCATGCGCCCCACCCTGCCGGGCACGGGCCTTCAGCAGGTATATGGAATATCCTGGGTCTGTCTTAAGCATCTCTTTGGTCTCGTCGATCCCCCGAACCCAAGGGGCCCATGTGTACGACCCGACACGACTCGCGGCGCTGGTGGCGGTGGCCGAGGCCGGTTCGATCACCCGGGCCGCCGAGCGACTCGGCTACACCGCGCCCGCGCTCTCCCAGCAGCTGACCAAACTGGAACGCGAGGCGGGAGCGGCCCTGCTGGTGCGCCACGCCCGCGGGACGCGGCTGACCGGCGCGGGCGAGCTGCTGGTGGTGCGGGCTCGACGGGTACTGGACGAGCTGGAGCGGGCGCGGCACGAACTGGCACGCCTGGCGGGCCTCGCGGGTGGCACCCTGCGGCTCGGCACCTTCCCCACCGCGGGAATCCATCTGCTGCCACCGGCACTGAGCGCCTTCCGCCGGGCCTATCCGGACGTCGAGCTGGCGGTCGCGGACTACGACCCGCCGACCGGGGTCCAGGCGGTCGCGGCGGGCGACATCGACCTGGCGCTCACGCACACCTACGAGCCCGCCGAACCGGTACCGCTGCCGGCCTCGGTGTCCCTGGACCCGGTACTGGTCGAGGAGCTGGTGCTGGTCACCAGCCCCGGCCACGCGCTCACCGCGGACGCCTCACGGCTGCCCCCCGCCGAGCTGGCCGGGCAGCCGCTGATCAGCATGGCGCCGCGGCACCCGGCCAGGCAGGGCGTGGAGGCCGCTCTCGCCGCTGCCGGGGCCACCCCGTCCGTGGTGGTGGAGACACCGGGATACGCCGTGGTGTGCGCACTGGTCAGTGCGGGGCTCGGGGTGGCGGTGGTGCCGGAGATGGTGGCCAGGACCGCGGCGACACCGGTGGGGTCGCGTCATCTGGAACCGGGCACCCTGCGCCGTACTGTCTCGGTCGCCTACCGCACCGACGAGGCGGCACCCGCGGCCGACGCCTTCCGGGCCCTGCTGCGCGGCGCCTTCGGCCGCGCGGCCCGGCACGTCTGAGGAGGCGCGGCGTCGGGCCCGCCGGTCCGGGCACGGCCACCGCCGCTTCAAGGTTCCTGCTGACCGACGGCCGTGACGGACTGCACCGGTGCGGCCCACGGCAGTTCGATCGCCACCGTCTTGCCTCCCTCGCGGGTGGGTCGCACGGTGAGTCTGCCGCCGTGCTCCGCGGTCAGCCAGCGGATGATCACCATGCCGCGGCCGTTGTCCTGCTGCACGGCCGCGGGCAGTCGCTTGGGGAAGCGCGGATGACTGTCGGTGACCCCGATGCGCAGCAACTCGTCCCGGTCGAGCACGATGTCGACCGTGAACGTGGGGGACTGACCAAGGGTGTGCTGCACCGCGTTGGTGGCGAGTTCGGAGACGATCAGGCGTACGGTGTCGGCGACTTCGGTGTCGCTCGGCAGTCCCCATTCGGCGAGGACGTTCGAAACATATTGTCGGGCGGCGGACACCGAGGCTGGATCGCTCGGCAGAGTGACGGATGCTTCCTGATGGTCTGCCATGGCGACGTCGTCCCTTTCCCTCGGGACCGGAGTCCGACACGGAGCGGTTGGTTCAGTAGCGGTCCCGGACTTGGTGCTGCGCGCCACACTGCCATCACCAGGGCCCCATCGGGTGCGATCCCTCGAGATATGCATATATCTGTCGCCCGAAGCGGTGAACTCTGCGACGACCGACCGTATTTGGGTGGGTGACGGACGCATCCTCTACCGTCGCCGTGAAAACCGCGCGCCATGCGGAGGGAGTCGGCCATGCAGTACGGACCAGCGGTGCGCCGTCGCAAACTCGGCACCGAATTACGTGCCCTGCGGACCGGGGCGGGGCTCACGAGTGGTGAGGCCGCGTCTCTCGTCGGCTGGCACCAGTCGAAGGTGAGCCGGATCGAGACGGGTGCCAGCGGTGTGAAACCGACCGATGTGCGTCTGCTGCTGGACGCGTACGGTGCCGAGGACCCCGAGTTGCGCGAACTGCTGCTCGTACTGGCCGGCTCCGAGGACGGCGGCGGGCGGCAGAACTGGTGGCACGCGTACCGCGGGGTGCTGCCGCCGACCTACCGCGACTTCATCAGTCTGGAGTCGCAGGCGAGCGGGATGCGCACGCTGGAGACCTCCGTGGTGCCGGGGCTGCTGCAGACGCCCGAGTACGCGCGCGCCGTCACCCGGGCCGCCGTGGGCGCGCTTCAGGAGGCCGAGCTGGACACCCTGGTGGAGGTGCGGCTGGCCCGCCAGGACGTACTGCGTGCGGATCCCCCGCTCGAACTGTCCGCCGTCCTGGACGAGGCGGTGCTGCGCCGGGTGGTCGGGGGCCCGCAGGTGATGGCGCACCAGTTGCAGCGGCTCCGGGAGGCGGCCCGGCTGCCGCAGGTGCGGCTTCAGGTCCTGCCGTTCGCCGCCGGGGCACACATCGGGGTCACCGGGCCTTTCGTAATCTTCTCATTTCCGAGCAGATCTGATCTGGATGTCGTCGTTCTCGACCACTTGACGAGTAGCCTCTACCTCGAGCGGAAAGAAGACCTCCAGGCCTACAGCGAGGCCTTCGACGCCCTTCAGATCCACGCCCTTTCACCCGAGGACTCGTTGGATTACATCGCCGCGTTGGCCGGCGAAGCATAAGGAGGCACCATGTCAGCACTGCCTCGGCACATCCCCGCCAGTACCTCCTTGCACGGCGTGCGATGGCTGCGCAGCAGCCGGAGTACGGGAATGAACAACTGCGTGGAGACCGCGCGGCCGACCGCCGGGCGCTGGACCGGACTTGTGGCCGTGCGCGACTCGAAGAACGTGACCGGCCCCGCCCTGCTGTTCACCCCCGACGCCTGGGAGGATTTTCTGACCGGACTGAGCTGATCACCTTCGAAGCAACTCAGGCATATATCAGCCAAATTTCCGCTGATTTCCGAGTCACTTCCGTAGCGATCACTCCCTCACGACTGCCTACGACTCCGGGCGCACCACCCGTACGACGCGCGATGCACGGCCGTTTCGCCGACTCACGGCCGCGTCTCGCCGATCACACGTACGGCGCGCTCGACCTGCTCATCGGTCAGGTCGGCGCGAGCGGTCAGTCGCAGTCGTGAAATCCCGTCGGGCACCGACGGTGGGCGGAAGCAGCCGACGGCGAGCCCCGCCGAGCGGCAGTCCGCCGCCCACCGCAGGGCCAGTTCGGGGGAGGGCGCCCGCACGGAGACCACGGCGGCGTCCGGCCGCACCGCCTCATGGCCCTCGGCCGTGAGACGTGCGTACAGCGCCGTCGCCACCGCGCGGGCCCGTTGTGCACGCTCGGGCTCGCGGCGCAGCAGGCGCAGCGCCGCGAGCGCCGCGCCCGCCGCGGCCGGAGCGAGCCCGGTGTCGAAGATGAACGTCCGGGCCGCGTTGACCAGATGGTCGATCACCCGCGCAGGCCCGAGGACTGCGCCGCCCTGGCTGCCCAGCGACTTCGACAGGGTCACGGTCACCACCACGTCCGGCGCGCCCGCGAGGCCCGCCGCGTGCGCGGCACCCCGTCCGCCGGCGCCGAGCACCCCGAGTCCATGGGCGTCGTCGACGACCAAGCCGGCGTCGTACTCACGACAGACGGACGCCAGTTCGGCCAGCGGGGCCGCGTCGCCGTCGACCGAGAACACCGTGTCGGAGACCGCGACGGCGGGCCCGCGGTGGGTGTCGAGTGCCTTGCGGGCCGCCTGGGGATCGGCGTGCGCGACGACCTGGGTGGTGCCCCGCGCGAGCCGGCAGCCGTCGATGAGCGAGGCGTGGTTGCCCGCGTCGGAGACGATCAGGGAGCCGTGCGGCGCGAGTGCGGTGACCGCCGCCAGGTTGGCGGCATATCCGGAGGAGAAGACGAGGGCCGACTCGACACCGCAGAACTCCGCGAGCTCGCGCTCCAGATCGCCGTGCAGCTCGGTGGTGCCGGTGACGAGCCGGGAGCCGGTCGAGCCGCCGCCCCACACCCGGGCCGCCTCCGCAGCCGCCTCGGTGGTCTCCGGGTGGCGTGCCAGACCCAGATAGTCGTTGCTCGCCAGGTCGAGGAGCGGGGAGTCGGCGGCGCGGGGGCGCAGCGTGCGCACGAGTCCCGCTCGGCGGCGTGCCCGCGCCTGCTCGTCGATCCAGCCGAACGCCATGGGTCCTCCGGGTCTTTTGTAGGCAGTGCACAGACACTAGCGGGACGACCAGCCACCCAGGGTGTGGCAATACCCACACGTCGAACGGAGTCTGTTGTGCGAAGTCTCCTTGGCCCGGACCCCTCGGGTAGGACAGGATCGGTCTCCATGGACCTGCTGAACACGCTGGTGGACAAGGGGTTGCGGCGCGAGTTGCCGACCCGCGAGGAGGCTCTGGCCGTCCTCGCCACTTCCGACGACGACGTGCTCGATGTGGTGGCCGCGGCCGGCAAGGTGCGCCGCCACTGGTTCGGCCGACGGGTGAAACTCAACTATCTCGTCAACCTCAAGTCCGGCCTGTGCCCCGAGGACTGCTCCTACTGTTCCCAGCGGCTCGGTTCGAAGGCCGGGATCCTCAAGTACACCTGGCTCAAGCCGGAGGAGGCATCCAGGGCCGCGGCGGCCGGTGTCGCGGGCGGGGCCAAACGGGTGTGCCTGGTGGCGAGCGGCCGCGGGCCCACCGACCGGGACGTGGACCGGGTCTCCGACACCATCAGGACCATCAAGGAGCAGAACGAGGGCGTCGAGGTGTGCGCCTGCCTCGGCCTGCTCTCCGACGGCCAGGCCGAACGGCTGCACTCGGCCGGCGCCGACGCCTACAACCACAACCTCAACACGTCCGAGGCGACGTACGGGGACATCACCACCACCCACACCTACGCCGACCGCGTCGACACGGTCAACAAGGCGCACGCCGCCGGCCTGTCGGCCTGCTCGGGACTGATCGCCGGTATGGGTGAGAGCGACGAGGACCTGGTCGACGTCGTCTTCGCGCTGCGGGAACTGGACCCCGACTCCGTTCCGGTGAACTTCCTGATCCCCTTCGAGGGCACCCCGCTCGCCAAGGAGTGGAACCTCACCCCGCAGCGGTGTCTGCGGATCCTCGCGATGGTGCGGTTCGTGTGCCCCGATGTGGAGGTGCGTATCGCGGGCGGGCGCGAGGTCCACCTCCGCACGCTCCAGCCGCTGGCCCTGCACCTGGCCAACTCCGTCTTCCTGGGTGACTACCTGACCAGCGAGGGCCAGGCGGGCAGGGCCGACCTGGAGATGATCGCGGACGCCGGGTTCGAGGTGGAGGGCACGGACCGGCTGACGCTGCCCGAGCACCGTGTGTCCGGTGGCTGCGGATCGCACGAGGGCGCCGGATGCGGAGCCCACGAAGGCGCGGGGTGCGGGGCCCACGAGGACGGCGTCGCCGGTGGGTCCGACTCCGCGCCGCAGGCCGGCGAGCCCCGCACCGATCTCGTCGCCGTCCGCCGCCGGGGCGCCGGAACGGATCTCGCGCCCAATGCCTGATCTGTCCGTGGACGAACTGCTGGCGATCGACCGGCAGCACGTCTGGCATCCGTACGGTCCCATGCCCGGCCGGCAGGAGCCGCTCGTCGTGGAGTCGGCGAGCGGAGTGCGCCTGCGTCCGGCCGACGGCTCCGGCGAACTGGTCGACGGCATGTCGTCGTGGTGGTCGGCCATCCACGGCTACAACCACCCGGTGCTGAACGAGGCCGTGCGCGAACAGCTGACGCGGATGAGCCATGTGATGTTCGGCGGGCTCACCCATGAGCCCGCCGTCCGGCTGGCGAAGCTCCTTGTCGACATGTCGCCCGACGGTCTCGAGCATGTCTTCCTCGCGGACTCCGGATCCGTCTCGGTCGAGGTCGCGGTCAAGATGTGCCTGCAGTACTGGCGGTCGCTCGGCCGCCCCGCCAAACAGCGGTTGCTGACCTGGCGGGGCGGCTACCACGGCGACACCTGGCATCCGATGTCCGTGTGCGACCCCGAAGGCGGGATGCACGAGCTGTGGCGGGGCGTCCTGCCGCGGCAGCTCTTCACCGAGGCACCGCCGGCCGCCTACGAGGAGTCCTACGCCGACCTGTTGCGCGACACGATCGCGC
Organism: Streptomyces sp. HUAS TT11; assembly: GCF_051553595.1. Classification (NCBI taxonomy): domain Bacteria; kingdom Bacillati; phylum Actinomycetota; class Actinomycetes; order Kitasatosporales; family Streptomycetaceae; genus Streptomyces; species Streptomyces sp. HUAS TT11. The sequence goes on along the minus strand of NZ_CP196184.1, from coordinate 7,615,729 downwards.
GTCACGCCGACGAACTGGCCGCGGTGATCGTCGAACCCGTGGTGCAGGGCGCCGGCGGCATGCGCTTCCACTCCCCCGCCTATCTGCGGGTACTGCGCGAGGCGTGCGACGCGCACGACGTCCTGCTGGTGTTCGACGAGATCGCCACCGGGTTCGGCCGCACGGGCGCGTTGTTCGCCGCGGACCACGCGGCGGTGACCCCGGACGTGATGTGCGTCGGCAAGGCCCTGACCGGCGGCTACCTGACCCTGGCGGCGACACTGTGCACCCCGCGGGTGGCCGAGGGGATCTCCCGGGGAGAGGTTCCGGTGCTCGCGCACGGGCCCACCTTCATGGGAAACCCGTTGGCGGCCGCCGTGGCCCGTGCCTCGATCGAGCTGCTGCTCGGCCAGGACTGGCACGCGGAGGTCAAGCGGATCGAGACGGGTCTCACGGAGGGGCTCGCGGAGGCGGCGGCCGTGCCGGGCGTGCGTGAGGTGCGGGTCCTCGGCGCCATCGGGGTCGTCCAGCTCGACCACGAGGTGGACATGACGGCCGCCACCCGGGCGGCGGTGCGGGAGGGCGTCTGGCTGCGCCCGTTCCGCGACCTCGTTTACACGATGCCGCCCTATGTCACGGGGGACGCGGACGTGGCACGGATCGCGCGCGCGATGCGCGCGGCGGCACGGGAGGGCTGAGATGTCCGTACTGGTGATCACGGGGACCGGCACCGAAGTCGGCAAGACGGTGACGACGGCTGCCGTGGCGGCGGCGGCCCTCGCCGCGGGCCGGTCGGTGGCCGTCCTCAAGCCCGCACAGACGGGGGTGCGGCCCGACGAACGCGGGGACGCCGACGAGGTGGCCCGGCTCGCCGGCGCCGTGACGACCCGGGAACTGGCGCGCTATCCCGAGCCGTTGGCCCCGGCCACCGCGGCACGACGGGCGGGCATGCGGGCCGTGCGGCCGCACGAGGTGGCCGAGGCGGCGGCCGAACTGGCCGCCGGGCACGATCTCGTGCTCGTCGAGGGGGCCGGCGGACTGCTGGTGCGGTTCGACGACGAGGGCGGAACTCTGGCGGACGCGGCCCGGCTGCTGGCCGCTCCGGTGCTCGTGGTCTCTGCGGCGGGTCTCGGCACACTGAACTCCACCGAACTGACCGCACGTGAACTGCGGCAGCGAGGCCTTGAGTTGGCGGGCGTGGTCATCGGCAGCTGGCCCGTCGCGGCCGATCTGGCCTCACGGTGCAATCTCGCGGACCTGCCGGTGGTCGCCGGATCACCCCTGCTCGGTGCGCTGCCCGCCGGAGCGGGGACGCACCCACCGGCCGGTTTCCGCGCCGCGGCGCCGGGGTGGCTGGCACCGCGGCTGGGCGGGACATGGGACGCGGGCGCGTTCACCTCGGAGTTCGCGTCGTAGCGGCGGGCCGGTGACCATGTCGTGCCACCGGGCGGCGGGCGCGACGAAGTGACGGTTCGCCCTTCGCCGTAAGGCCGGGCGGGCGTGTGCCCGGCGTATCCGGGGGAGAATCCCGGTATCGCCCGCCCTCCGGGAGGCCCGTCATGCCGCCTCGCGCAGCCCAGGACATCGTTCACCACCCGCTGTTCGCACGTTTCTACGCCCGCTGCAGCGTGGCCGCCGAACGCACCGTCGGCCCGCACCGGGACGAACTCCTCGCCGGTCTGTCGGGGCGGGTGATCGAGATCGGCGCGGGCAACGGTCTGAACTTCGCGCACTACCCGCACACCGTGGCCGAGGTGGTCGCCATCGAACCGGAACGTGCGCTGCGGCAGTTGGCAGCGACCGCCGCCCTGCGCGCCGACGTGCCGGTGGACGTGGTGCCGGGCGCCGCGGAGGCGCTGCCGGTCAAGAGCGAGGCCTTCGACGCCGCCGTCGCCTCGCTGGTGCTGTGCAGCGTGCGGGACCTCGCGCGTGCCCTGACCGAGATACGGCGGGTGCTGCGCCCGGGTGGGGAGCTGCGGTTCTTCGAACACGGCCGGGGCGGCGGGCGCCTGATGAAGGTGACCCAGAGGACGCTGGACCGCACCGTGTGGCCGCGGCTCTTCGGCAACTGCCACGTCGGCCGGGACCCGATCGCCGCGATCAGGTCGGCCGGCTTCGAACCGGGCCCCTACCGCCGGGTGCTGGTCCCGGAGAAGGGGCCCCGGCTGCCTTCCTCGTACTGCGTCCTGGGCACGGCGCGGCGGCCCGGCGCCGAGGACTAGTCAAAGGCTCCACTGCCGCAGTTCCCGCGCGATGTCGTGGACCGACGCCTCACCGCCCTTGACCAGCCGGGCGAGGTCGCGCACCTGTTCCGCCGAGGTGACGACCTTGACGCCGCTGGCGACCAGATAGCCGTAGGCGACGGCGGAGGCGAACAGTGCGTTGGACCGCTCCAGCGCCGGGACGTGCAGCAGGAGTTGGAGGAGGGCCGCGGCGCGCGCGTACGGGGTGTCGTAGACCGGGACGCCGAATATCTCCGCGTCGTGCCGGCTCACCGCGGCGACCAGCGCGCCCCAGTCGGTGACCTGCGGGTCGCCGGGTGTCTTCTGTTCTGCGACCATCAGCAGCCAGGCGAGGTCGATGGAGAGGTCGTTCAACGGTTCAGTGACGACCTTCGCTCCGCTGTGCGCCCGAACCCTCGCCCCGGGCGGCGCCGAACTCCTCCGCGAAGACCGACTCGTACTGCTTCATGAAGTCGGCGGCGGCCTCGACGAACGTATGGCCGGCCTCTCCGGTGTCCTGCCGGACCAGCTCTTCTATGTACCGGTTGACGCTCATGCCACGCTCCAGGGCGCGCTCACGGGCGGCTCGGGCGGTGTCCTCGTCCACCCGCACGTTCAGCTGGGTCTTCGCCATACATAGACGCTAGCGCGAGTGCGCTAGCACCGGCAAGAGGGCGACGGGCCTCCACCGCGGAGTGGAAGGTGCCCCTTACACCGGCCTCAGGGGCACGACCTTCGGTGGAGGGGTGTCTGGACTTCGGGGGGATACCGGGTGTGCGCCGCATCACACTACGCTCTGCGGACAGGGAGACCGGAACGTGGGGACGTCCACCAACGAGGAGGCGGTCTTGTCCACTGCTGCTGCCGAGCACGCCCGGGGCCGCTCGGGGTCGGACGGCACCGCCGCTCGCGCCCGGGGCCTGACGAAGGCGTACGGTTCGGGCGAGACGACGGTGCTCGCCCTCGACGCGGTCGACGTGGACATCGCACGCGGCCGCTTCACCGCCGTCATGGGTCCCTCGGGATCGGGAAAGTCCACGCTGATGCACTGCCTGGCCGGACTCGACACCGTCTCGGCCGGTCAGGTGTGGCTCGGCGACACCGAGATCACCGGGCTGAAGGACCGCGAGCTGACACGGCTGCGCCGGGACCGGATCGGGTTCATGTTCCAGTCGTTCAATCTGATCCCGACCCTGAACGCCGCCGAGAACATCACGCTTCCCATGGACATCGCGGGCCAGAAGCCCGACCCGAAGTGGCTGGACCAGGTGATCGACACGCTGGGGCTGCGGGACCGGCTGAAGCACCGTCCGGCACAGCTGTCGGGCGGGCAGCAGCAGCGTGTCGCCTGCGCCAGGGCACTCGCCTCGCGCCCCGAGCTGATCTTCGCGGACGAGCCGACGGGCAACCTCGACTCCCGGGCCGGGCTGGAGGTGCTCGGCTTCCTGCGGGAGGCGGTGGACGCACTGGGGCAGACCGTCGTCATGGTCACGCACGACCCCGGTGCGGCCGCCCACTCCGACCTGGTGCTCTTCCTCGGGGACGGGCGGATCGTGGACGAGATGGAGCGGCCCACGGCGGAGGCGGTGCTCGAGCGGATGAAGCGGTTCGACACGATCCGGGCGGCCTTCGGCGACGCGTCAGGCCCCGGGGACTGAGTCCGCCGTGCTCAAGGCGACTCTGCGGAGCTTCCTCGCGCACAAGGGACGGCTCGCGCTCTCGGCGCTCGCCATCGTGCTGTCCGTGGCGTTCGTCGCGGGCAGCCTGATCTTCTCGGACACCGTCACCCGGACGTTCGACCGGCTGTTCGCCTCCACGGCGGCCGACGTGACGGTGAGCCCCAAGGAGGATCTGACCTCGCAGATCCCGTCCGGGGTGACACCGACGCTTCCCGCCTCGCTCGCCGCGCGGATCGCCGGGATCGACGGCGTCGCCGCCACCCATGTGGACGCCTCCGTCACCGATCTCACGGTCGTCGACAGCAGGAACGACCCGGTGGGACCCACGACCGGCGCCCCCACCATCGCCAAGAACTGGTACGTCACCGAGCGCAGCCCGGTCGAACTCACCTCCGGCCATGCGCCGCAGGGCCCCGGCGAGGCACTCCTGGACGCCGACACCGCCCGGCACAAGCACGTGGCGATCGGCGACACGCTCACGGTCCTGGCCCGGCCCGGCTCGTTCACGGTGCGGGTCGTCGGCATCGCCACCTTCACCACCACCAACCCCGGCGCCGCCCTGGTCTTCCTGGACACCGCGACCGCCCAGACCAGGCTGCTGGGCAGTCCCGGGGCGGCCACGAGCATCACGGTCGACGCGGCGCCGGGCGTCAGCGACGCCCGGCTCGAACAGCGGATCGCGGCACGCCTCGGCTCCCCCGCCTACGACCTGAAGACCGCGAGCGAACAGGCCAAGTCCGACACCGACCGACTCGGCACGTTCCTGGACGTGATCAAGTACGTGATGCTGGGATTCGCCGGCATCGCGGTGCTCGTCGGCGTGTTCCTCATCGTCAACACGTTCTCCATGCTCATCGCCCAGCGCACCCGCGAACTGGGGCTGCTGCGCGCCCTGGGCGCCGACCGGCGGCAGGTGCGCCGGTCGGTGCTGACGGAGGCGCTGCTGCTCGGCGTGGTCGGCTCGACGCTGGGGCTGGCCGCGGGCATCGGGCTCGCGGCCGCACTCATCCGGCTGATGAGCGCCTTCGGCATGAACCTGAAGTCCACCGAGATGGTGATCGGCTGGACGACGCCGGTCGCCGCCTACGTGGTCGGGGTCGGGGTGACCTTCGTGGCCGCCTACCTCCCGGCGCGGCGCGCGGCCGGCGTGTCCCCCATGGCGGCCCTCGCCGACGCCGAGGTCGCCGGTGTCGGTCGGCCGCTCAAGCTGCGCGCGGTGGCGGGGGCGATCGTCGGCGCGCTCGGCGTGGCCGCGCTGGCCGGGTGCGCCCGGGCGACGAAGACCGCGCCCGCGGCCTCCCTGCTGGGACTGGGAGTGGTCCTCACCCTCGTCGCGACCGTCATCGCGGGACCGCTGCTCGTACGACCGGTGATCCGGGTGCTCGGCGGCGCCTTCCCGGCCCTGTTCGGTTCGGTCGGACGGATGAGCCAGCGCAACGCCCTGCGCAACCCACGGCGCACCGGCGCCACCGCGTCGGCGCTGATGGTGGGACTCGCGCTGGTGGGCGGGATGTCGGTGGCCAGCGCGTCCATGTCCACGTCGTTCGACCAGCAGATCGACAAGACGCTGGGCGCCGACTTCGTGGTGCAGAACAGCAACTTCCGGCCCTTCCCGCAGGAGATCACCGCGCGGGTCCGCGCCACGGAGGGCGTAGGGCTCGTGGTGCGCCAGCGGTTCACGCCCGTCGCGGTGCAGCTGCCGGACGGCAAGCGCGTCGAGTCGACGGCCGCCGGCTACGACCCGCGGCTCGACGATGTCGCCCACATCGCCTACACCCGGGGCGACACCGCCGCCGCGCTCGCGGACGGGTCGCTCGCGATGGACAGGAAGTTCGCATCGAGTCACGGCGTCCGCATCGGCGGCACGGTCCCCGTCACGTTCCCGGCAGGGCGGCACGCCGATCTCAGGGTCGGCGCGCTCACCGACCAGGGCGGGTCCGGCGGCTTCGGCACCCAGGGCGGGCTCTACTTCGGGATGGCGACGCTCCAGAAGTACGTGCCGGACGGGCAGGACTCGGGCCTGTACGTCAACGCCGCACCCGGCACCCCCAAGGACGGGTTGCGCACCCGCCTGGAGAAGACCCTGGACCCGTACCCCCAGGTCCAGGTCCGCGACCAGGCCGACTACAAGAAGCTGGTGCACGACCAGATCGCCGTGCTGCTCTACCTGGTCTACGCGCTGCTCGGCCTGGCGATCGTCATCGCGGTGCTCGGAGTCGTCAACACCCTTGCCCTGTCGGTCGTCGAGCGCACCCGCGAGATCGGGCTGCTGCGCGCGATCGGGCTCGCCCGCAGACAGCTGCGGCGGATGATCCGGCTGGAGTCGGTGGTGATCGCCGTGTTCGGTGCCGTGCTCGGTCTTGCCCTGGGCCTCGTGTGGGGTGTGTGCACCCAGCAGGTGCTCGCGTTGCAGGGGATGAAGGCCCTGGAGATCCCGTGGGGCACGATCGTCGCCGTGGTCGTGGGATCGGCGGTCGTGGGTGTGGTCGCGGCGCTGCTGCCCGCCCTGCGCGCGTCGCGCATGAATGTGCTGGCGGCGATCGCACACGAATGATGTACTCGGCATGTACTCAAGTCGCGTCCCGCTGAGGAGAGTTCATGCCGCGCCCGTTCCGCTTCGGCGTCAACCTGCTCGAGCCCGCACCGGTCGGCGAGTGGCGCGCCAAGTGCCGCCGGGCCGAGCGGCTGGGCTACGACGTCATCCTGGTCCCGGACCATCTCGGCCGGCCGGCGCCGTTCCCCGCCCTGGTCGCGGCCGCGGACGCCACCGAGCGTCCCAGGGTCGGCACGTTCGTGCTGAACACGGGCTTCTGGAATCCGGCGCTGCTGGCGCGGGAGGTGGCGACGACGGACGCGCTGACGGGCGGCCGCCTCGAGCTGGGCCTCGGCACCGGATACGTGCAGTCGGAGCACGACGCGGCCGCACTGCCCTACGGTTCGCCGGGCGAACGCGTGGATCATCTGCACCGGACGGTGCGGGAGCTGGACGGGCTGCTCGGCGCGGAGACGCATCTGCCGCGGCCGGTGCAGAAGCCGCGCGTGCCGCTGCTGATCGGTGCCAACGGCGACCGGATGCTGAGGATCGCCGCGGAGCACGCCGACATCGCGGCCTTCACCGGAGCGCGCCCGGTCGCCGGGAGCACGACGGGCCGGCTGGTCCCGCTCCCGGCCGAGGAGCTCGACGCGCGCGTCGCCCTGTACCGGCGGCTCGCGGCCGGCCGCGAGGAGCCCGCCGAACTCAATCTGCTCATCCAGATGGTGGCCGTCACCGACGACCCCGCCGGTGTGGTCCGTCCGCTGCTTGGGCGCAACCCGGACCTGACCCTCGAGGGGGCTCTGGCGCTTCCCGTCGTCCTGGCCGGCCCCCTGGCGGAGATCGTCGAGCGGGTGCGGGCCCAGCGTGAACGCTTCGGATTCTCGTATCTCACGGTTCTGGAGCCGTACATGGAGGCGTTCGCGCCGGTGATCGAGTCCCTGCGCGGAAAGTAGCCGTCCGCATGCCGGAAATTCCGCGTCCGCCGCCTCCCTCCGTGATGGGATCCCCGCATGACCGATCTGCGGATACGCCCCGCGCGCCCCGAGGACCTGGACGCCGTGCTCGCCTTCTGGAAGACGGCCGCGGAGGGCACGGGCATCAGCGACGACCGGGACGGTGTGGAGGGCCTCGTCGCCCGCGATCCCGAGGCGCTCATCCTGGCCGAGGACGCCGGCACTCTGGTCGGCACCGTGATCGCGGGCTTCGACGGCTGGCGCTGCCATCTGTACCGGCTCGCCGTGCATCCCGAGCGGCGACGCTCGGGCATCGGCTCCGCGCTGCTGGCCGCCGCCGAGGAACGGTTCGTCCGGCTCGGCGGGCGCCGGGGGGACGCGATGGTCCTTCAGCGCAACACGACCGCCCATCACGCATGGCGGTCGTCGGGGTACACGCCCGAGGAACACTGGCGTCGCTGGGTGAAACCCCTCGCGGACTGAGCAACTTTGCCGATCCTTTACCATGGAGGCGTCCTGCCCTCCCCCGGACGGGTCAACTCGTCCCAGCATGGAAAGGTGTGAGCGTCCGCCGATGGGCGAGCCTCCCAGTATCCGACCTCGCGCGGTCCCCGCGTCCCTGGCCGATCATGGGACGGAGGTGACCCGATGACCGAAGTGCTCCTCCTGCTGGTGGCGGTGCTGCTCTCACTCGCCTGCGGTGGGTTCGTCGCGGCGGAGTTCTCACTCACCACGGTCGAACGCAGCGCCCTGGAGCATGCGGCCCGGCGCGGCGAGCGTGGCGCCACAGGTGCCCTCAAGGCCGTCCGGAGCCTGACGTTCCAGCTCTCCGGCGCCCAGCTCGGAATCACGGTCACCAACCTCGTGGTCGGCATGCTGGCCCAACCGTCGATCGCCAAGCTGATCGCCGGCCCGCTCGGAGCGCTGGGACTGTCGCGCTCCGCGGCCACGTCCCTCGCCCTGGTCATCGGCACGGGCCTGTCGACCGTGTTCCTGATGGTGGTCGGCGAGCTGGTGCCCAAGAACTGGGCGATCTCCTCGCCCCTGGCCGTGGCCCGGCGCGTCGGCACACCCCAGCGCTTGTTCAGCGCCGCCTTCCGCCCCTTCATCACCCATCTCAACAACACGGCGAACCACGTCGTACGCCGCTTCGGTCTCGAACCGGCCGAGGAGCTCGCCTCCGCGCGGGGCCCCCAGGAACTGGTGGCACTCGCGCGGCACTCCGCCAAGGAGGGCGCGCTCGAGGCGGACACCGCCGAACTGTTCGTCCGCACCCTCAACCTCGCCGATCTCACCGCCGAGAACGTGATGACGCCGCGCGTCCAGGTCATGGCCCTCGAGGCGCAGGCCCGGTGCGAGGACGTGGCGAACGCGACCCGCGCGAGCGGTCTGTCGCGCTTCCCCGTCTACCGCGGGAACCTCGACTCGGTCGTCGGTATCGCGCACATCAGGGACGTCGTGGCCGTGCCCGCCGAGAAGCGGCAGCACTGCTCCGTCGCCCGGGTGATGCGGGAACCGCTCTTCGTCCCGGAGTCCCTCACCGTCGACAGGTTGCTCGACCGGCTCTCCGGCAAGAACACCATGGCCGTCGTCATCGACGAGTACGGCGGCACCGCCGGGGTCGTCACGCTGGAGGACATCGTCGAGGAGGTCGTCGGCGAGGTCCACGACGAGCACGACCCCCAGGAGGCGCCCGACCTGGCCCCGGCCGGCACGGACGACACCGGCCGCACGCTGTACCTCGCCGACGGTTCGGCCCGCACCGACCAGCTGGCCCGCGTGGGGCTGCGGGTGCCCGAAGGCCCGTACGAGACGCTCGCCGGACTCGTCGCCGCGGAGCTCGGCCGCATACCCGCCAAGGACGACCACGTGGAGGTCGCCGGCTGGCGCCTGGACGTGGTGGACGCCTCCGGGCGCCGGGCCGCGCGTGTGCTCATGCACGCGCCGGTCGTGGAGCGGGAGGGGGAGCCGTGACCGTCGTCCAGTTGCTGATCGGTCTGCTGACCCTCGTCGCGAACGCGTTCTTCGTGGGCGCCGAGTTCGCGCTGATCTCCGTGCGCCGCAGCCAGATCGAACCCCATGTCGAAGCCGGCGACCGGCGCGCCCGCAGTGTGCTGTGGGGCCTGGAGCACGTTTCGGCGCTGCTGGCGGCCGCACAGCTCGGAATCACCCTGTGCACCCTGGTCCTCGGTGTGGTCGCCGAACCCGCGATCGAACACCTGCTGGAACCCGTCTTCCATGCGGTGGGCATCCCACCGGAAGCGGGCCGTGTGGTGTCGTTCGTGATCGCGCTGACCCTGGCGACCTATCTGCACATGCTCTTCGGCGAGATGGTGCCGAAGAACGTCGCGCTCGCGGAGCCGGTCCGCCTGGCGCTGCTGCTCGGCCCCCCGCTCGTGGCACTGTCCCGGGCCCTGCGTCCGGTGATCTTCACCGTGAACACCTTCGCGAACACCCTGCTCACACTGTTGCGTGTGGAGACCAAGGACGAAGTCACCGCCACCTTCTCGGACGACGAGCTGGCACGGCTGGTCAAGGCCTCCACCGCCGCGGGGCTCATCGACGACCGCGCCCAGGAGCGACTGCACGACGCCCTGGAACTGGGTCGCCGGCCCGTGCGGGACGTGGTCGTCCCGCTGGAACGCGTGGTCTACACACATGTGGGCGTCACCCCGGATCAGCTGGAGCGGCTCTCCGCCGAGTCCGGGTTCTCGCGCTTCCCCGTCGTGGACGAGAACCGGCGGATCATCGGCTATCTGCACGTCAAGGACGCGCTGGACGCGTCCGCGCCCGACGAGCCGTTCCGGCTGCGGGACATCCGTGCCGTCCCGCGGGTGCGGGAGGACACCCCGCTCGACGACGTGCTCACCGCCATGCGCCGCAACCGTACGCACCTCGCGGCGGTCAACGGCGAGGACGGCCGGCTGGCCGGGCTGGTGACGATGGAAGACGTACTGCGGGAGCTGTTCGGACAGCCGCGGGAGCCGGGCACCGTCGGCTGACACGCCCCCTCCCCGACGGGCCGGGCTCGAGCCGTCGGGGAGGCTGCGGGGCGACCGACCGGCGGGTATGCGCGCGGGATACCATCAACGGCGCCATGCAGACGAACCCCATGTACACCAGCCTGGTCGCCGTCGGCGACTCCTTCACCGAGGGCATGTCGGACCTGCTGCCCGACGGCTCCTACCGCGGCTGGGCCGATGTCCTCGCGGGCCGGATGGCGGCGCGGTCGCCCGGTTTCCGGTATGCCAACCTCGCGGTCCGCGGCAAGCTGATCAAGCAGATCGTCGACGAGCAGGTGGATGTGGCGGCCGCGATGCAGGCCGATGTGATCACCCTGGTCGGCGGGCTGAACGACACGCTGCGGCCCAGGTGCGACATGGGCCGGGTCCGAGGCCTGCTCACCGAGGCCGTGGAGCGGCTGGCACCGTCGTGCAAGCAGCTGGTCCTGATGCGCAGCCCCGGCCGGCAGGGCCCGGTCCTCGAGCGCTTCCGGCCCCGCATGGAGGAGCTGTTCGCCTGCGTGGACGAGCTCGCACAGCGGCACGGTGCCCTCGTGGTCGACCTGTACGGGGCGGCGTCGCTCTCCGATCCCCGAATGTGGGACGTGGACCGGCTGCACCTGACGGACGAGGGGCACCGCCGGGTGGCAGAGGCGGTATGGCAGACCCTCGGGTACGAGGCCGCGGACACGGAGTGGCGTACACCGCTGCCCCCGTCCGCACCGCCGAACTGGCTCGCCCGCCGGACCGCGGACGTGCACTTCACCCGGCAGCATCTGCTGCCCTGGATGGGCCGCAGGCTGACGGGCCGCTCGTCCGGCGACGGCCTCCCGGCCAAGCGCCCGGACCTGCTGCCGTACGAGGGACCCGCCGTATAGGAACGGAACGCCTCGAAGGGGGCCGTGCATGACCACGACGGTGATCAACCTCAAGGGCCGCCTTCAGGAGTTCGGCCCCGCACTGGACGACGGCCCGGCGGACGTCGTCTACATCGGCCGCCGCATGGTCAGGGGCGGCTGGCACCTCCCCGGACACCCGCTGTACAACCCGTTGCAGATCGACACCCCGCAGAAGAAGCGCGACGGGACACGGGCCGAGGTGATGGACAAGTACCGGGAGCACCTGCGGTCCCGCCCCGATCTGCTGGAGCTGGTCCCCGCGCTGCGCGGCAGGACACTGGCCTGCTGGTGCACGCCCGAGCCGTGCCACGGCGACATCCTGGCGGAGATCGCGGACCGCCCCGGGGACCCCGGGCACCGGTCGTAGGACCCGGGCACCACGAGTCCCGCACGCGTCCGCTGCGGGGGAGCCGTCCACAGTGACGCAGGTCTCGTGGTTTCCGCCGAATCGGCCCATGGCGCTGGCCTGCACGAATCGCCAGTAGAATCGGTGCACGTGACTGCTGCGCCCGCAAAGCCCCGTATCCCGAACGTCCTCGCCGGACGCTACGCCTCCGCCGAGCTCGCCACGCTCTGGTCGCCCGAGCAGAAGGTGAAGCTGGAGCGGCAGCTCTGGCTCGCCGTGCTGCGGGCCCAGAAGGACCTGGGCATCGAGGTCCCGGACGCGGCGATCGCCGACTACGAGCGCGTTCTCGACCAGGTGGACCTCGCCTCGATCGCCGAGCGTGAGCGGGTCACGCGGCACGACGTGAAGGCGCGGATCGAGGAGTTCAACGCCCTGGCCGGGCACGAGCACGTGCACAAGGGCATGACCTCCCGCGATCTGACGGAGAACGTCGAGCAGCTGCAGATCAGGCTGTCGCTCGAGCTGATGCGCGATCGCACGGTGGCCGTACTGGCCCGCCTCGGCAAGCTGGCGGGCGAGTACGGCGAGCTGGTCATGGCCGGTCGCTCGCACAACGTCGCCGCGCAGGCCACCACCCTCGGCAAGCGCTTCGCCACCGCCGCCGACGAGCTGCTGGTGGCCTTCGGCCGGGTCGAGGAGCTGCTCGCCCGCTACCCGCTGCGCGGCGTCAAGGGACCCGTGGGCACCGCGCAGGACATGCTCGACCTGCTCGGCGGCGACGCGGCCAAGCTCGCCGAACTGGAGCGCCGGATCGCCCACCACCTGGGCTTCTCGCAGGCCTTCACCTCGGTCGGCCAGGTCTACCCGCGCTCGCTCGACTACGAGGTCGTCACCGCGCTGGTCCAGCTGGCGGCGGCCCCGTCGTCGCTGGCGAAGACGATCCGGCTGATGGCCGGGCACGAGCTGGTCACCGAGGGCTTCAAGCCGGGGCAGGTCGGCTCCTCCGCGATGCCGCACAAGATGAACACCCGCTCCTGCGAGCGCGTCAACGGCCTGATGGTGGTCCTGCGCGGCTACGCCTCGATGACCGGTGAGCTGGCGGGCGACCAGTGGAACGAGGGCGATGTCTCCTGCTCGGTGGTGCGCCGGGTGGCGCTGCCGGACGCGTTCTTCGCGCTGGACGGGCTGCTCGAGACGTTCTTGACGGTGCTCGACGAGTTCGGTGCCTTCCCCGCGGTCGTCGCACGTGAGCTGGACCGCTATCTGCCGTTCCTCGCCACGACCAAGGTGCTGATGGCGTCGGTGCGCGCGGGCGTCGGCCGTGAGGTCGCCCACGAGGCCATCAAGGAGAACGCCGTCGCCTGCGCCCTGGCCATGCGGGAGCAGGGCGCCGAGCGCAACGAGCTGCTGGACAGGCTGGCCGCCGACGAGCGCATCCCGCTCGACCGCGACGAGCTGGACGCCCTCATGGCCGACAAACTGTCCTTCACGGGCGCCGCGGCCGACCAGGTCGGCGCGGTCGTCGGCCGTGTCGACGAGATCGTGAAGCAGCGCCCGGAGGCCGCAGGCTACACCCCGGGGGCGATCCTCTGACCCGGTTCACCCCGGCGGAACTGGAGGCCGCCCGCGACCGTCTGGTACCGGACGTGGTCGCGGACGGCCTCGCCGTTCTGTTCTGCGGCATCAATCCGGGTCTCATGACGGCGGCGACGGGCCATCACTTCGCCCGCCCCGGCAACCGCTTCTGGCCCGTACTGCACCTGTCCGGTTTCACTCCGCGGCTGTTCAAGCCGTCGGAGCAGGCGGAGCTGCTGACGTACGGGCTCGGCATCACCAATGTGGTGGCGCGGGCGACCGCACGGGCGGACGAGCTGGACGCCGAGGAGTTCCGGGAGGGCGGGCGCGTTCTCGGTGCGAAGGTGGAGCGGCTGCGGCCGCGGTGGCTCGCGGTCGTCGGGGTGACCGCGTACCGGGCGGCCTTCGACGACCGCAGGGCCGTCGTCGGTCCGCAGGAGCGTACGATCGGGTCGAGCCGGGTCTGGGTCCTGCCCAACCCCAGTGGCCTCAACGCGCATTGGACGGCGGCGACCATGGCGCAGGAGTACGGGCGGCTGCGCGAGGCCGCGCAGAGCTAGCGGGTCAGGGCGGGTCCCGGTCCGTGACGGCGGCCAGCAGCCGTACCTCGTCCGCCCCGTCGCGCTCGGCCACGCCGAGGGCCACCCATCGGCCGCTGCCGTCCGGCCGCCACAGATACAGCTCGTCCACGAGGTCGCCGAGTGTCGCCCAGGGCTCCGGTATCTCCTCGCCACGTGCCTTGCGGACCCCGACGGTCAGCGACCACCAGCGCAGTCCCTCCCCCCAACGGTCGTCCAGCCGCTGGGCGATGGCCTCCTTCCAGGCGTCGAGGTCCTCCGCCCAGCGCTCCCGCTCCGCACCGTCGCCCGTACCGAGGCCGGCGCTCACCGCCAACGGGGCGATGTGGAACCCCGGGCCCCCGAAGCCCACGTCCGACGCACCGCGCCGCGCGGGGAACTCCCGCGCGCGCAGCAGGTCGATCGTGGCCAGGTGCTGGTCGATGGTCATACGTCCAGTACAGCAGTCGTCACTGACAATTGGCGGGGGGTCAGCCACCTTGTGGGTTCGGTTCGTTCGGCGGCCCGATGAGGTGTGAGGCGTCCCGGCGGTCCAGGCACCGGGCACCGGGCACCGGCGAGCAACGCCGCACCGGACCGTGACGGCGAGCCCGGTCCACGGTCCGAGCATCCCGTCGGGTGTCTCATGCGGAATCACCGGTCGGGTGGGGCCGCGGCGTACGGAGGCACAGGCAAGCACGAGCCCGGGAGACGCTGCGCCGGGCGACGCCGGCCGTTCGGGGGGCGGAGGCGCTGCGCCTGATGGCGCGCTGCCCGCCGGACCTGGAGACCGCCGTACATCCGGTCGTCGCCACGGAGCCGGTGATGCCGCGAGTCGGCACCGTGAAGGCCTCGTCGGGGCGCGCGACCGCACGCAGGCCGTGATCTCGGCCTGCACGTCCGGGTTCGTGGTGCCGGACCGATTCGGCGGTGGGCGCGGGCCCGGCTCGCCCGTGATGCGCGGCCTGCCCGGAAGGTCGATCCGCTCGTTTGCTGCCTGGCCCTCGCGGGTGTGCGCGGCGCCGAGTACGATCCGCCCAACACGCGCACGAGCTGGGAGGACGGACGTTGGGGCGGCTGACCGGCGGGGACCCCTCTCTGCTGAGAAGGATCAACTCGGCGGTGGTGCTGCATGCGCTGCGCGCCACGGACCGCGCGACCCTCACCGAGATCACACGGGTGACGGGGTTGTCCCGGCCGACCGTGGAGGGCGTCGTCGAGGGTCTGATCGAGGCCGGGCTGGTGGTGGAACAGGCGGCCGAGGAGGGCGCCGCCCGGCGTCAGGGACGGCCCGCGCGGACATTCCGCTTCCGGGCGGAGGCAGGCCATCTGCTGGGCATCGACGTGGGCGCGCACCGGGTGACAGCGGTCCTCGCCGATCTCGACGGCCGGGAGCTCGGCACCCTGTCCAAGGAGATCTCCGAGACGGCACCGGCGGACGAACGTCTGGAGCGGCTGCGGGGCACGGTGGCCGAGCTGCTGCGCCGGGCGGGCGTGGCGCGCGACTCGCTGCGGGCGGTCGGCGTGGGCAGTCCCGGGATCGTGGAGGCCGACGGGACGGTACGGCTGGGCACGGCGCTGCCCGAGTGGACCGGGCTGAAGCTCGGCGACCGGCTCAGCCGTTCCTTCAAGTGCCCGGTGCTGGTCGAGAACGACGCCAACGCGGCGACCGTCGCGGAGCATTGGAAGGGCGCGGCCACCGAGTCCGACGACATCGTGTTCGTGCTGGCCGGGCTGAGTCCGGGCGCCGGTGCGCTCATCGGCGGCCGGCTGCACCGCGGCTTCGGCGGGGCGGCCGGGGAGATCGGGGCCCTGCACCTGCTGGGCCGGGAGGCGACCCCGGAGACACTGCTGTCGACCACGGACCAGCCGCTGCATCCGCTGGACGAGCAACAGGTCGCGGACGTCTTCGCACTCGCCCGGGAGGGCGACCAGCGCGCCCGCGCCGCCGTGGACCGCTTCATACAGCGGCTCGTGCACGATGTGGCGGCGCTCGTCCTGGCGCTCGACCCCGAGCTGGTCGTCATCGGCGGCTGGGCGGCGGGCCTGGACGGCGTGCTCACCCCGTTGCGGAACGAGCTGGCCCGCTACTGCCTGCGCCCCCCGAAGGTGACCCTTTCGCAGCTGGGCGAGGCCGCGGTGGCGACCGGCGCCCTGCGGCTGGCGCTTGACCACGTCGAGGAGCAGTTGTTCGCGGTGGAGGGCACCGTGACGGCACGGCGCTGAGCCAGGCCGCACGGCGGCACGGTGCGCCCACGACGTCGCGCCCCGGACCGATGGGTCCGGGGCGCGACGTCGTGGGCAAGCCCTGGAGGGCCGGTGGACCGTGGTGGGGTCACGGGCACCGGGCGGAGCTGTCAGGAGGCTCGGCGCTCCGGGTCGTGGTGGATCTCCACACCGCCGGTGGCCCCGAAGGTCAGACGGCAGGTGTCCGCACGGTAGGTGGCGACGGAGACCGCCGCCGTGCGCGCGTCGGCGTAGAAGCGGGTGGTGACGACGAGGACGGGGGCGCCGGGCAGCCGGTCGAGTTCCCTCGCGTCCTCGGCGCTGACCGAACCCAGCTCCACGGACTGCTCCTGGCCCTCGAGCTCGAGGTGCTGCAGCTCGCGGAGCAGCGCACGCGCCCGCGCCGGGCCCGAAGGCGCGTCTATCGCGGAGAGGTCGGGCACCGAGGACCCGGGGATGTGGATGAGCTCGGCCGCGACGGGCTGCCCGTGGCTGACCCGGGAACGGCGCACCGTGTGCACGTTCTCGTCACGGTCGGTCTCGAGGAGGTCCGCCACGGCGGCGGGCGGGACCGCGAGCGTGCAGTCGGTGGGCTTCCAGGCGTCGTCTGCCGCACCCGGCCAGGTGTGCTGCTCGGAGCCCACGGCCACGCCCATGCGGGGCGGCGCGACGGTGGTGCCCACACCGCGGCGGCGCTGCAGCCGGCCTTCCAGTTCGAGCTGTTCGAGCGCCTGGCGGAGCGTGGCCCGGGCGACTCCGAAGCGGGCCGCGAGGTCCCGCTCGTTGGGCAGGATCTCGCCCACGGAGAACTCGGAGTCGAGTGCTTCGGTGAGTACGGTCTTGAGGTGCCAGTACTTAGGCTCCGGCACCGTTTCCAGCTGCGTGGTCCCCACCCTGTCCTCCGCAATCGCCGTGGCGCGCCGGCGTTTAAGCGCCCTTGTTTATTAAAGGTTGTTGCACTTCTCTGCGACCATAGGGCGGCCCCCACCCTTGGTCAAGACCAATCCTCGATCCCTTACGCACCGCACAGGCTCCGCACCGCAGAGCGTTCACACGGCGTTCGCGGTGGACGCCTCCGGTGACATGACGGCGAAGCCCCGGTTCGGAAGACGTTCATGAACCGGGGCTACGGGATGGTCCGCACGGCGGCTAGCCGACGGACAGGGAGCCCAGCTTGTCGGGATTGCGGATGATATAGATGCACTGGATGAGCCCGTCCGCGACCTCCACCTGGAGGACGCTGTCCGGCTTGCCGCCCGACAGGACGAGAAGGGCCGTGCCTCCGTTGAGTTCCAGGAATCGGAACGACACGTCCTGGACGCCCTTCCCGGCCACCCCGGCCAAGAACCTGCCGACCTTGTCGGCGCTCTCCAGGACCCGCAGCGGCGCCTTGGTGCGGCCCCCGCTGTCGCCGACCAGACGGACGTCCGGGGCCAGCAGCCGCAGCAGCCCGTCCAGGTCGCCCTCGACCGACGCGGCGAGGAACCGCTCGGTCAGATCGCGCCGTTCGGCCGGGTCGACCTCGTAGCGCGGCCGCCGCTCGTCGACGTGCCTGCGGGCCCGGATGGCGAGTTGGCGCACCGCGGCCTCGCTGCGGTCCAGGGTGGCGGCGATGTCCGCGAAGGGGTACCCGAAGGCCTCCCTGAGTACGAACACCGCACGCTCCAGCGGCGACAGGGACTCGAGGACGACCAGAACGGCGAGCGAGACGGAGTCGGTGAGTACGGCCCGGTCCGCCGTGTCCGGCACCGCGTCGCCGAAATCGGTGGCGTACGGCTCGGGCAGCCAAGGACCGACGTAGGACTCCTTGCGCGCCTGCGCCTGACGCAACCGGTCGACCGCCAGCCGGGTGGTGATGCGCACCAGGTAACCGCGCGGCGCGCGCACGGCGTCGCGGTCGGCGCGGGACCAGCGCAGCCACGCCTCCTGGACCACGTCCTCGGCGTCGCTCACCCGGCCGAGCATGCGATAGGCGACACCCATCAGTACGGGGCGATGCTCTTCGAAGACCTCGGTCGCGGTGTCGGTGGTCACCGTTCCATCCCATCCGACACGCTCCGCCCTGTCCAGGTGACGCACCTGTCGGACAGGACACAGTCAACGGGCCGCCGTGCCCACGGGGTTCACCACGATCGGGGGCTACCCGCCGGTAGCAGTTGCTGACAAGCTGTCTACGACAGTTCGCCGGCGTGTTTCGGACGAGGAGCAGCAGTATGCCCGCCACGGTCTCCTTCAGCGTCACCTCTCCGCACGGCCCGCGGACCGTGACCGTCTCCTACGCACGCGTGGGATCCGGCGAACCCCTGCTCCTGCTGCACGGCATCGGCCATCACCGTCAGGCCTGGGACCCGGTGGTGGACATCCTGGCGACCGAGCGCGACGTGATCGCCGTCGACCTCCCCGGCTTCGGTGCGTCCCCGGCCCTGCCGGACGGACTCGCGTACGGCCTGTCGACCGTGGTGCCCGCGCTCGGCTCGCTGTGCCGGGCGCTGGACGTCGACCGACCGCACGTGGCCGGCAATTCCCTGGGAGGTCTGCTGGCCCTGGAACTGGGTCGCGAGAAGCTCGCACGATCCGTCACCGCCTTCTCCCCGGCGGGGTTCTGGACCCCGGCGGAGCGGCGGTACGCGTTCGCGGTGCTGCTCGCGATGCGCCACACGGCGCAGAGGATTCCGCTGCCGCTCGTGCAGCGGCTGGCGCGCACGGCGGCCGGCCGGACCGTGCTCACCAGTTCCATCTACGCCCGCCCCGGGCGCCGTTCGCCCGAGGCCGTGGTCGCCGAGACGCTCGCGCTGGCCCGCGCCGAGGGTTTCGCCGCGACCCTCCGGGCGGGTGCCTCCGTCCGGTTCACACAGGACCTGCCAGGACTGCCCGTCACCGTGGCGTGGGGCACCAAGGACCGTCTTCTGGTGCGCCGTCAGGGCGTCCGCGCCAAGCAGATCATCCCCAGGGCCCGGCTCGTGCGACTGCCCGGCTGCGGTCACGTGCCGATGAACGACGATCCGGCGCTGGTCGCGCGGGTCATCCTGGACGGCAGCCGCTGACCGTCCCGGTCCGCGAGGCCGCAGGGTGGCGGGACCGGTGCGCCGACGGCCCCGACGCGCCTGCGCCCGGGGCGGCCTGGGCTGCGGTGGGCGCCCGCGGGGGCACCCGCGCGACCAGCGCCGGACGCCGTGTCGCCGCCGCCCCTCCCCCGGCCCGGGATGCCGCATCCGGTCCGTGGTCCCCGCGTCACGGCGGTCAGTTGTTCATGTGCGGTTTCCATGTGCGCTGCGGCACACGCGTAGTTGTGGCAGTGCCCATCGCCCGGAACCGAACCTGGAGGCGCTTCATGTCACACCGTCCCACGCCCGGTCGCCGCAGCGTGCTGCGCGGCTCCCTGGCCGCCTCGGCCGCCCTCACCCTGCCCGCCACGCTCGGCGCGGCACCGGCGCTGGCCCTGTCGGGACGCCCGAAGGCGGGCTGGGGTGTCCAGGCCGGTGACGTGACCGCGGACTCCGGTCTCGTCTGGGTGCGCTCCGACCGCCCGGCCCGGATGATCGTCGAGACGGCCGCGACCGAGTCGTTCCGCAATCCGCGCAGATGGCACGGCCCGCTGCTGGGCGCCGGCACCGACTTCACGGGCACCACACGGCTGCACGGGCTGCCCGCGGGTGAGCAGGTCCACTACCGCGTGCTGCTGGCCGATCCCGACGACCCGCGGCGCACCGGCGAACCCGTCAGGGGCACCTTCCGCACCACGCCGCTCGGGCGGCGCCGGGGGGTGCGCTTCCTGTGGTCGGGCGACCTGGCGGGCCAGGGCTGGGGCATCAACCCCGACTTCGGCGGCTACACCATCTACCGGGCGATGGCGAAGCTCGACCCGGACTTCTTCCTGTGCAGCGGCGACAACGTCTACGCCGACGGCCCGCTCTCCGCCACCCAGGCCCTGCCCGACGGCAGCGCCTGGCGGAACATCACCACCGAGGAGAAGTCCAAGGTGGCCGAGACCCTGGCCGAGTACCGCGGCAACTTCCGCTACAACCTGCTGGACGAGAACCTCAGGCGGTTCAACGCCCAGGTGCCGTCGATCATCCAGTGGGACGACCACGAGGTCCGCAACAACTGGTACCCGGGCGAGGTCATCACCTCCGCGGACCCGCGCTACACCGAGAAGAGCATCGACGTGCTCGCGGCCCGCGCCCGGCGCGCGTTCAGCGAGTACTTCCCCCTCTCGACCCTCCAGCCGCAGGACCGCCACGGCCGCGTGTACCGGGTCATGCGGCACGGTCCGCTGCTCGATGTCTTCGTCCTGGACATGCGCACCTACCGCAACGCCAACTCGCCCGACGACCAGGCCGTCGACCCGCAGGGCATCCTCGGGGCCGAGCAGTTGGAGTGGCTCAAGCGGGAGCTGTCCCGGTCCCGCGCCGTGTGGAAGGTGATCGCGGCGGACATGCCGATCGGGCTGGTCGTGCCCGACACCACGGAGGGCCTGCCGAACATCGAGGCGGTGGCACAGGGCGACCCGGGCGCGCCGCTCGGCCGCGAACTGCAGATCGCGGAACTGCTCCGCTTCATCAAGCACCGGCGGATCACCGGCACGGTGTGGCTGACCGCGGACGTCCATCACACCTCGGCGCAGCACTACCAGCCCTCGCGCGCCGCGTTCACCGACTTCGAGCCCTTCTGGGAGTTCGTCTCCGGGCCGCTCAACGCCGGTGCGTTCCCCGCGAGCGCGCTCGACGGCACGTTCGGCCCCGAGCGGGTGTTCGTGAAGGCGCCGACGGACTCGAACGTCTCCCTGGCGGGCGGCTACCAGTTCTTCGGCGAGGTCGACATCGACGGGGGCAGCGGGGAGCTGACCGTCCGGCTGCGGGAGCAGGACGGTACCGTGCTGTTCACCCAGGTGTTGCAACCGGGCCGCGTAGGGCAGTAACTCACCCCCGTTGACGGTGACTTGAGGGGGAGGGTCGCCGAGCAGCGGAAACGCCGCACCGCGGCTGCCGGTTCCGTGTTCGGGCGCCGACTCGCGTACCCTCGGTCACCACGCCGCGCACCGGAGTCATCCCCCGGTGCGCGGCTCACGGGCGGGCACCCGGCCACGGGGACCGGTGCGCCAGGCCATGGTCAAAAGAGCAACAAAAAGGACAGAAGCATACTTTACCCATCAGACACACGACGTTCGTGATCACGCAACACCCTTCCTTCACAGTGGTTGCATGACTCCAGACATGTCTGATGTAAGGCGAGCCAGGCACGGCCGCCCCGTGCACCACTGGCGCCGGGACGTCATCGAGCTCGCCGCCCTGTTCACAGCGGTCGCGGTCGCCGACGCGGTCGCCAACCTCGTCGGGCACGGACCCGACGGACCCGCGCTCCTCGGGCTGTCCGCGGCGGCACTGGTCGCGACGGCCGGATTCCACACATGGTGGGCACGCCGCCACGGTCACGCACCGCCCGTGAGCGATACCGGCGCCCGGCCCCCCGCCGAGGAGCGGCAGGCCGGGCCGTCCGGAACCGACACGGCCGCAACCCCCACCGCGCTGTGGCGGATGCGGACGACGGTGCGCGACGAACCGGGCTCGCTGGCCACCCTGTGCACGGCGCTGGCCTCGCTCCGGATCGACATCCTCAGCCTGCAGACGCATCCACTGGCGCAGGGCACGGTCGACGAGTTCCTGCTGCGGGCCCCGGCGGAGCTGGAGGCGGCCGGCATCTCGCGGGTCGTCGCCTCGGCGGGCGGCACCGGGACCTGGATCGAGCGGGCCGACGCGCACGACCTGGTCGACGCTCCGACCCGGGTTCTGGGCCTGGCCACACGCACCGCGCTGGACGCGGCGGAACTCCCGCTGGCGCTGCGGCAGTTGCTGGGCCGCTGCACCATCCGCTCCCTGCCCGCCGTCTCCCCCGCCTCCGGCCGGCCGGAGGACGACGTTCCCGTCGAGGGAACCCTCGAGGACACGGTGATGCGCCTGCGGGCACCGGAGGGCGGGGTGATCACGGTGGAGCGGCCGTATCTGCCGTTCACACCCACGGAGTTCGCGCGGGCGCGGGCGCTGGTCGAGCTGGACGCCCGGCTCGGACCGCGCATCCCCCGCAGCCAGGACGTCCTCACGCTGCCCGAGGGCAAGTCCATCACCGTACGGCGGGCCGACGCCGCGGACCTCCAGGCGGCGAAGGAGATGCACGAGCGGTGCTCCGCCCGCACGCTCGGCATGCGCTACCACGGGCCGGTGGGGGACGCGGACCGCTACCTCAGGCACCTGCTCAGCCCGCGGTTCGGCCGGACCCTCGCGGTGCAGACGACGTCGGGCCGCGTCGTGGGCCTCGGACACCTGCTGTGGGACGGCGACGAGACGGAGGTCGCGCTGCTCGTCGAGGACGCGTGGCAGCGACGCGGCATCGGCACCGAACTCCTCGGCCGCCTGGTGACAATGGCGGTCGAGGCGGGCTGCGAGAACGTCTACGCGGTCACCCAGGCGTCCAACACCGGCATGGTCGCCGCGATGCGCGGTCTCGGACTGCCCCTCGACTACCAGATCGAGGACGGGACCCTCGTCATCACCGCCCGGCTGGACGCGACCCCGGTGGCCTCGCGCCTGCCGTACGGAGAGGCGGGCGGGTCGCACGGTGCTCGGGGCGCACGCGACTGACCGTCCCGCACCCCGGCACACACGACCGACCGAACGGCCCGGCGCGATCCGCCGGGCCGTTCGCCGTACGGGGGCCGGCCGATCGCGGACGACACCCGCACCCCGTAGCCGGCCTAACGGCCCGCGGCCGCCCGCTGCCGCCATGGGGCCGGAGACGACTCCGCCCCCAGCGCGGCGTCCAGATCGGCCCACAGGTCCTCGACGTCCTCCAGGCCCACCGACAACCGCAGCAACCGGTCGCTCACCCCGGCGTCCCGGCGGTCCGTCGCGTCGACGATGCGGTGACTGATGGACGCCGGGTGCTGGATGAGGGTGTCGACGCTGCCCAGGCTGACCGCGGGCGTGATCAGACGGACCCCTCCGATCACCGCGTGCGGGTCGCCGTGCACCTCGAAGGCGATCATCGCGCCGCCGATGCGCGGGTAGTGGACGCGGGCCACCCGCGGATCGGCGGCGAGCCGGCGGGTGAGTTCCTCGGCGGTCGCGGACGCGGCCCTGACCCGCACCGGCAGCGTCGACAGACCGCGCAGCAGCAGGTAGCCGGCCAGGGGGTGGAGCACCGCACCCGTCGCGAAGCGCATCTGGCGCAGCCGGCACGCCATCTCCTCGTCGCAGGCCACCACCCCACCCATCACATCACCGTGCCCGCCGAGGTACTTCGTGGCGCTGTGCAGCACCAGCCGCGCCCCCAGCCCGGCGGGCCGTTGCAGCACGGGCGTCGCGAAGGTGTTGTCCGCCAGCAGCGGAACGGAGCCGCAGGCGTGGGCGATCGCGCGCAGATCGACCTCCGCGAGCGTCGGATTGGCCGGTGACTCGACCATGACGAGTCCGGTGTCGGGGCGCAGGGCGTCCGCGATGCCCGCCGGGTCGGTCCAGGTCACCTCGTTGCCCAGCAGCCCGGCGGTCAGCAGATGGTCGCTGCAGCCGTACAGGGGCCGTACGGCGACGACATGGCGCAGTCCCAGCGTGTTCCTGGCGAGCAGGACGGCGCTGAGCGCTGCCATGCCGCTCGCGAAGGCGACCGCGCTCCCGGTGCCCTCGAGCCGCGCGACCGCGGTCTCGAAGCGGGCGACGGTGGGGTTGCCGAGCCGTCCGTACACGGGCGGCCCGTCGGGTTCCGCGCCGTCGGCCGCGAAGGCGTCGATACGGGCGGCCTCGTCGCGGCTGTCGTACGAGGGGTAGGTCGTGGAGAAGTCGAGGGGCGGGGCGTGCAGCCCCAACTCGGCGAGGTCCTCACGTCCGGCGTGCACGGCCTCGGTGGCCAGTGCCCGTCGGGCGGGGAGATCCACCGCGAATCCGTCCTGCGCGTCGTAGGTGCCATGAGTACGGGAGTCCATGGACGGCAGACTGAACACAAGCCGGGGTCATGGCGCCGAAGCCCGTGCTACGTTCGCCGTATGGCCGAATCCGTCGTACTGGACCCGGTGGATCTCCATCTTCTGCGGCTGTTGCAGAACGACGCCCGGACGACGTACCGCGACCTCGCGGCGCAGGTCGGCGTCGCGCCCTCGACCTGCCTCGACCGCGTGACGAGGCTGCGCCGCTCGGGCGTCATTCTCGGCCATCAACTGCGGCTCGACCCGGCGAAGCTGGGCCGCGGACTGGAAGCGCTGCTGTCGGTGCAGGTCAGACCGCATCGGCGGGAGCTGGTCGGTCCCTTCGTGGAACGGATCCGGGCGTTGCCCGAGTCCCGGACCGTCTTCCACCTCACCGGCCCCGACGACTACCTTGTGCACGTCGCGGTCGCGGACATGACGGATCTCCAGCGGCTCGTGCTGGACGAGTTCACGGCCCGGCGGGAGGTGGCCCGGGTGGAGACCCGGCTGATCTTCCAGCAATGGGACTGCGGTCCCCTGCTGCCACCGGGCCAGGGCCCGCCGAAACCCACTGAACAGGCCTAAGCCGAGCGCGGAATCCCCGTGACGCGCACCACGGTGTCGTATCAGGATGGTCCGCATGTCAGACACCACCAGGAGCCCTCTGCCCCGGGAGGTCGCCGACGCCTATGTCGACGCCCTCGTCGCCCTCGACCCCGTCACCGGTACCTACCTCGGTGTGAAGGAGAGTTCGAGCAAGCTGCCCGACACATCGCCCGCGGGCCAGGAGGCGCTCGCCGAGCTGGCGCGGGCGACCCTCGCCCGGCTCGACGAGGCGGAGCGCCGCCCGGGCGCGGACAGCGACATCGAACGACGGTGCGCGCGACTGCTGCGCGAGCGGCTCACCGCCGAACTCGCCGTGCACGAGGCCGACGAGGGTCTCAGGACGGTCAGCAACCTGCACAGCCCCGTGCACTCCGTGCGTGACGTCTTCACGATCACCCCCACCACGACGGACGAGGACTGGGCGGCGATCGTGGAGCGGCTGCGCGCCGTTCCCACCGCACTGGCCGGCTACTGCGAGTCCCTCGCCCTCGGTCTCGAGCGCAAGCTGCACGCGGGACCGCGACCGACCGCGACCTTCGTCGAGCAGCTCACCGAGTGGTCCGACACGGACGGCCGGGGCCGCGGCTGGTTCGAGGATTTCGCCTCCCAGGGGCCCGAGGCACTGCGCCCGCAGCTCGACGAGGCGGCCCGTGCGGCGACCGCGGCCGTCGTGGAGCTGCGGGACTGGATGCGCGACGTCTACGCGCCGACGGTCGAGGGCGCGCCGAACACGGTCGGCCGCGAGCGCTACGCCCGCTGGGCGCGCTACTTCAACGGCACGGACCTGAACCTCGACGAGGCGTACGCGTACGGCTGGTCCGAGTACCACCGGCTCCTCGGCGAGATGAAGAAGGAGGCCGAGAAGGTCCTCCCCGGTGCCGCGACGCCCTGGGTCGCGCTGGCGCACCTCGACGAGCACGGCACCCACATCGAGGGCGTCGACGAGGTCCGCGCCTGGCTGCAGGGCCTGATGGACGAGGCGATCGAGGCCCTCGACGGAACGCACTTCGAACTCGCCGAGCAGGTCCGGAGGGTGGAGTCCTGCATCGCGCCTCCCGGCAGCGCGGCGGCGCCGTACTACACGGCGCCCTCGGCCGACTTCTCCCGCCCCGGCCGGACCTGGCTGCCGACCATGGGCCAGACCCGGTTCCCGGTGTACGACCTGGTCTCGACCTGGTACCACGAGGGTGTCCCCGGCCACCATCTGCAGCTGGCCCAGTGGGTGCACGTGTCGCAGGACCTCTCCCGCTACCAGGCGACCGTGGGCGGTGTCAGCGCCAACGCCGAGGGCTGGGCCCTGTACGCGGAGCGCCTCATGGACGAGCTCGGCTTCCTCACCGACCCGGAGCAGCGGCTCGGCTATCTGGACGCCCAGATGATGCGTGCGGTCCGCGTCATCATCGACATCGGCATGCATCTGGAGCTGGAGATCCCGGCCGACTCGCCGTTCCACCCGGGCGAGCGCTGGACGGCCGGGCTGGCGCAGGAGTTCTTCGGCGCCCACTCCAGCCGTCCCGCGGACTTCGTGGAGAGCGAACTGGTCCGCTATCTGTCGATGCCCGGCCAGGCGATCGGCTACAAGCTGGGCGAGCGGGCCTGGCTGCTGGGCCGGGAGAACGCCAGGAAGCGCCACGGCGACGCGTTCGACGCGAAGGCCTGGCACATGGCGGCGCTCTCCCAGGGTTCGCTGGGCCTGGACGACCTGGTGGACGAACTGTCGCGGCTCTGAGCCGGACGGGCGGCCGGTCCCGGGGCGTCGCCTCCGGGTCCGGCCGTCACCGGCGGAAGCCGCCCTCCGAGTCGATGACCTGACCGGTGATCCAGGCTGCCTCGTCCGTGGCGAGCCACGCGATGAGGCGGGCGGGGTCGTCCGGCATGCCCCAGTGTCCCGCCGGGAACCGGGCGGCGACGGCCTCGTACGCATCACCGGTCAGGTAGTCCGTGTCCACGGGGCCGGGGTTGACCGTGTTGACGGTGACGCCCCGCTCCGCGAGCGCGGTCGCGAGCGAGCGCGTGATCGAGGCGAGGGCACCCTTCTGAAGGGCGTAGGCGATCTCCGCGGGCATACCGCCCGCGATGTCCTGCCCGGAGGTCATCATCACCACCCGTCCGCCCGTTCCCACCGCGGGCGTCGCCGCGCGCAGCCGGGCGTACGCCTGGACCAGGAGCAGGACCGAGCGGGTGTCCACCGCCCAGTGGGCGTCCAGCATGGCGGCGTCGACGGTGTCGAGCGTCCCGTCGCTGCCGCTCAGCGCGTGGTTGGCGACCAGGATGTCCAGTCGTCCGCCCAGTGCCTCGGCGGCCGTCGCGATCAGTTCGGCCGGGGCGGCGGGGTCGGACAGGTCGGCCGGCCCGTCGGCGACCGGGGCGGCCGGGTCGCCGAGGGCCGCGCGTACTCCGGCGACGACCTCCTCGGGACGGTCGGCGCCCCACGGCATCGCGGCGTCGTGCGGCACATGGTGGTGCAGATAGACGCCGGCGCCGTAGGCGGCCAGCCGCCGGGCCACCGCGTAACCGATGCCTCCACGACGGCCGGCGCCGGTGACGAGGGCGGTCCTGCCGCGCAGGGGCAGGGGGTCGCGCCGGAGGTCCTCGAGGGTGGGGGACGGGAGCCGTGGCACGTCAGCCGCCCGTCCGGCGGACCTGGACGAGCCCCATCCAGACCTCGGGGCCCGGCTCCACGTACGCCGCCCGCACCGTGTACCGCCCCGGTTCGAGCGCCACCCGCACATGATCCGTGCGTGTGGACTCGTGTCCCGGCCAGGCCGCGTCGAACAACACCACGTCGCCCGGCACGTCCCAGTGCACCTCCGGCTCCCACTCCGCGGTACGGAGCGCTTCGGGGACGCGGTCGAGCAGCGCGGCCTCGGAGTCCGCGGCACACCAGCGTACGAAGGTGCCGAACTCCGCCAGGAAGGCGGTGGAGGCGGGCTCGTCGCCCAGGACCAGGGCGCGGGTGTCCCCGACCGGCACCAGCCCGATGTATCCCTCGATCTCACAGGCCCGGTCGTAGTCGGAGGACGTCTCGTCGCCGTCGGCGCCCGCCCAGAACGGCAGCACCACCTCCGGTATCGCGATGAGCGGCCCGCCGCCCGACTCCACCCACTCGACCGCACCTTGATCCGTATGACTGACCATGCTCAGAAGCTACACGCACGCGACGCGGCGGAGGCACCCCTTCCGCAGGGTGGGCGGAGCGGCCGCGGAACCTCAGCAGCCGCAGTCCAACTGCTGTGCGGGCGCCGGAGGTTGCTCCTCCGTGCGAGCACCCGCGAGGCCCGAGAGCGGGTCGGCGGAGTGACGCCCTCGGCCCTCTCGGGTCTCGAACTCGAGACCCTCGCGCGCCCAGTACTCGAAGCCGCCGAGCATCTCCTTGACCGAGAACCCCAGCTCGGCGAGAGCAAGGGCCGCACGGGCCGCACCGTTGCAGCCGGGACCCCAGCAATAGGTGACGACCGGGACGGACCTGTCGAGCAGCCGCTCGGCCTGCTCCGGAACAAGGGCGGTGGGCAGATGGAGCGCACCCGGGATGTGTCCCTGGTCCCAGGCCGCGGTGGACCGCGAGTCCAGGAGGGTGAATCCCGGGTCCCCGGTCGCCAGCGCGGAGGCCACGTCGGACACGTCGGTGTGGAAGGCGAGGCTCGCCCGGAAGTGGGCGGCGGCCATCGCGGGGGCGGCGGGCGGGATGCGCAGGACGGGGTTGGCGCGGGTCGTGGTGTCGCTCACGTCGGGCCCTTTCAGGGAGGTGTCTCGTTGACCCGAAATCTACGGTCGTCCTTCGGCGTCCTGAAGATGCGATCCACGGCACACCTCTTGATCGGCCGGGGATCCGCCTGTTATCTCTCGAAAATGACCGCGTATTCACCGGACGCCACCGACTGGCGCATTCTCGACGTCCTGCAGCACGAAGGGCGCGTCAGCTTCGCCGAGCTGGCCCGCGCCGTGGCCATGTCCGCGAGCGCGGTGACCGAACGGGTCCGCAGACTGGAGGAGGCCGGAGTCATCCAGGGGTACGCGGCGGTCGTCGATCCCGAGCGGCTCGGGCTGCCGATCCTGGCCTTCGTGCGGCTGCGGTACCCGAACGGAAACTACAAGCCGTTCCACGACCTGGTCGCCGCGACGCCCGAGATCCTCGAGGCGCACCATGTCACGGGCGACGACTGCTTCGTCATCAAGGTCGCGGCGCGCTCGATGAGGCATCTGGAGGAAGTGTCGGGCAGGATCGGCGCACTGGGTTCGGTGACGACGAGTGTCGTCTACTCGTCGCCCCTCCCCCGCCGTCCCCTCGGCCGCTGATCCGTCTCAGCCGGAGCCCCGCTGCCGCAGGACCGAACCCGTCCTGCCCTTGACGACCTCCAACTGGGCGTGGACACGGCGCCGCAGGTCCGCGACATGGCTGACGATGCCCACGCTGCGGTCCCGCTCCCGAAGCGAGTCGAGGACGTCGAGGACCTCGTCCAGGGTCTGGTCGTCGAGGCTGCCGAACCCCTCGTCGATGAACAGTGTGTCGAGGCGGACACCACCGGCCTCGTCGGTGACGACGTCGGCGAGTCCGAGGGCGAGCGCCAGGGACGCGAAGAACGTCTCCCCGCCGGAGAGGGTCGCCGTGTCCCGCTCCCGCCCGGTCCAGGCGTCGACGACGTGCAGGCCGAGACCGCTGCGGCCGCGGCCCGAGCGGTCGTCCGAGTGGACCAGGGTGTAGCGGCCCGAGGACATCCGCTGCAGTCGCAGGGTCGCGGCGGCCGCCACCTGTTCGAGGCGGGCGGCGAGCACGTACGACTCCAGGCGCATCTTCCGTTCGTTGTCGGCGGAGGTGCCCGACGCCAGCGAGGCCAGCCCGGCCACCCGGTCGTACTCCTCGCGCAGGGGCGCGAGCCGGCGGACGGACGCGCCCGCCCGTGCCGACAGCCGGTCGAGTTCGGTGCAGCGGCGGGCCGCGGCGTCCTGGGCGGAAACCGCCTCCTGGAGCCGCCGGACGGCGGTTTCGGCGGCCCGTTCGGCGGCTTCGAGGTCAGCGGGCGGCTGCTGCGCGGCCGCCACGGTGTCGGCGTCGCTGAGCACCGCGCGCACCGCGGCCTCCTCCTGCTGCCACGCGTCGAGCCGCCGCTGCAGCTCGCGGTGGGCCTCGTCGTCGAGGAGGGCCTCGGCCGCCGCCCGGGGGGTGTCGAACCCGGCGCGGAACGCCGCGTCGGCGAGGCGCGCGTCGGCGTCCTTCAGCCGCTGCGCGGTGTCCTGCGCGGCGCGGGCGGCGTCGGCGGCGTCGGCGAGCAGCGCGGCCCTGC
The DNA here is from genome assembly GCF_051553595.1 of Streptomyces sp. HUAS TT11. Lineage (NCBI taxonomy): Bacteria > Bacillati > Actinomycetota > Actinomycetes > Kitasatosporales > Streptomycetaceae > Streptomyces > Streptomyces sp. HUAS TT11. Next base: position 7,585,916 of record NZ_CP196184.1, on the reverse strand, counting down.
GCTCCAGTTGCCCGGAGCGCGCCGAGACGCTGGCCGCGTCACCCCGGGCGCGCAACAACTCCTCCTCCAGCAACGCCTGTTCACGGTCGAGGGCGTCCCTGCGGGAGATACGGGCCGCTCCCCGCAGCGCGGCCTGCTGCCGCTGCGTGGTGCGCCGCTCCCACTCGTGCTCGTTCCGCCTCGACTCCTCCTGCGCGGAGTGCAGTTGTGCGGCGCCGGTGCGCGCCGTGCCGTAGAGCCGCTCCACTTCCTCCGACTCCTCGGCCAGCAGGGACGTGGGGGCATCCCCGGCCTCGGCCGTCGCCGCGGCGAGCGCCTCCCGCACGAGGCCGAGCCGCCGCTCGTCCTCGGCGCGCTGCTCGTCGGCGGCGCGGTGGGCGGCGAGGGCCCGCTCCTCCGCCTCACGGTCGACGTGTCCGGCGACCTTCTGCGCGGGCGCGGGGTGCTCGACGGCGCCGCACACCGTGCAGGGCTCGCCGTCGACGAGCCCCGCCGCGAGTTCGGCCGCGATGCCCTTGAGCCGCTGTTCCTTCAGGTCGAGCCAGTGTTCGCGGCTCTTCAGCGCACGTTCGCGGGAGGCGAGGGTACCGGCCTGGGCCGCTTCGGTGTCCCGGGCCAGCTCGTCACGCTGACGGGCCGCCCTCAGCCGGCGCTGCGCGGGCTCGCGCTGCACCGCGAGCTGCTCGGCCCGGGCGGCGTCCTGCTGTGCCGCGTCGATCCGGGCCCGCAGGTCCGCCCGGATCTCCTCCCATCCGGCCAGCCACTCCTCCGCATCCTGCAGGACCGTCTCGTCGGCGCGCTCCTCGCGCTCCAGATCCGCGCGCTCCGCGGCGAGTTCGGCCAGACGCTGCTCGGCGCGGCGGGCCGACTCGAGTCCGCCGAGCTCCTCGGCGACCCGGCGCGCCGCGGCGGCGAGCCCCGCCGCCCCGTCCTGGGCGAACGTCCCGGGCAGCCGCGAACGCGCGCGTGCCTCGTCGGTGGCGGCCCGCCGGTGCTCGGCCTCCGCGCTGTCGCGCAGGTCGAGCGCGGGCGCCACCCTCTCGGCCTTGCGGGAGCGCTCCAGGCGCGCCTGTGCCTCGCCGCGCAGGACCGCCCGCTCCTCGAGCAGTGCCGCCCGCTCCCGGGCCTCGGCGAACATGCGCTGGAGCCGGGCCCGTTCGCGTGTGCCACCGAGCAGCCCCTCGGCCTCGGCCCGCGCCGACTCGGCGGCGGTGCGGGCGCAGTGCGCATGGGTGAGCCGCTCACGGGCGGTGCTGCGGGCGACCGCGGCCCAGCCGAGAACGGCGTCGGCGAGCCCTGGCTCGCCCGGGGCGAGCTCCGGCAGGGGCAGGGCGTCACCCGCCGCCTGCTGCATCCGGTGGGCGTCCGCCAGCAGTACGGCGTCACCGTCCCGCACCTCGGACTCGGTCGCCCTGCGCCGCTCGGCGAGGCGCTTTTCGACCTCGGCGAAGCGATGGGTGTCGAAGAGACGCCCGAGCAGCTTGCCGCGGGCCTCCGCATCGGCGCGCAGAAAACGGGCGAAGTCGCCCTGCGGCAACAGTACGACCTGGCAGAACTGCTCCCGGCTCATGCCGAGCAGCTGGGTGATCTCCTCACCGATCTCCTGGTGGGAGCGGCTGAGGTCCTTCCAGGCACCGGCCACCGTGTCGTACTCGCGCAGCCAGGTCTGGGCCTTGTCGGTCGTCGTGCCGGTGCCGCGCTTCTTGGGGCGCTCCCACGGCGGTTGCCGGGTGACCTCCAACCGGCGTCCGGCGACGGTGAGTTCGAGCCTGATCCCGGTGCGGGTCTGCACAGTCGCGTGGTCGCTGCGCAGGTTCACACCCTGGCCGCTCTGCCGGGCGCCGGGCACGGCGCCGTACAGGGCGTAGCACACGGCGTCCAGGACGGACGTCTTGCCGGCGCCCGTCGGTCCGTGGAGCAGGAACAGACCGGCGGCGGAGAGCTCGTCGAAGTCCACTCGCTGGGTCCCGGCGAAGGGTCCGAAGGCGGTGATGTCGAGCCGGTGCAGCCTCACTGGGCTTCCTCCGTGTGGGGCGGGCGCATGGTCACCGGGCGACCTCCCGGGCCGCCGCGTCGGCGCGCGCCGCGTCGAACGCGTCCTGGAGCACGAGCCGTTCCCGCTCGTCGGGCCCCGAGCCGCGCACATGCGCGACGAAGTCCTCCGCGATCTCCTGGTCGGATCGGCCCGCGAGCCGGCGCGCGTACGACGCCTCGGGCTCCTCGGGGCCGCGCTCCGGTTCGAAGACGAGGCTGAGCGTGTGCGGGAAGCGCTCGGCCAGCCGGGCCATGGGCTCGGCCGACCTGACCGGGTCGGTGAGGGTGGCCTCCACCCATGCCTGTTCGTGGCGCGCCAGCTCAGGATCCTCGAGCAGGTCCTCCAGCCGGCCCCGGATACGCGCGAGGGGGCGCGGCACCGGGCAGTCGAGGCGCTCCGCCGTGACCGAGCCGTCCGCTCCGAGGTCCACGAGCCACATGCTCTTGCGGTGACCGGCCTCCGAGAAGGAGTACGCCAAGGGGGAGCCGGAGTAGCGGATCCGCTCGCCGATGGTCTGGCTGCCGTGGAGATGTCCGAGCGCCACGTAGTCCACACCGTCGAAGACACCGGCGGGGACCGCGGCGACGCCGCCGACCGTGATGTCCCGCTCGCTGTCGCTGGGCTCTCCGCCGGTGACGAACACATGGGCGAGGACGACGGAACGTGTGCCCGGCGCGCGCGTGGCGAGATCGGCCCGTACCCGGTCCATCGCGGCCGTGAGCACCGCTTCGTGGCCCGCCTGCTCCACCATGAACTCGTCCTTGACCAGGGCCGGTTCGAGGTAGGGAAGGCCGTAGAACGCCACGTCCCCGTGGGCGTCGGACAGCACGACCGGCGTGCCGCAGGCCGCGGGATCCGTCCGCAGGTGGATGCCCGCACGCCCGATGAGCCCCGCGCCGACGCCGAGGCGGCGCGCCGAGTCGTGGTTCCCGGAGATCATCATCGTGGGCACGCCGAGGCCGGCGAGCCGGTGCAGGGCGTCGTCGAACAGTTCGACGGCGGTGAGCGGCGGCACCGCACGGTCGTACACGTCTCCCGAGACGACCACCGCGTCCACACCGCGTTCGCGCACGGTGGTGACGACGTGGCCGACGAACTCGGCCTGGGCGTCGAGCATGTTCACCCGATGGAACGCCCGGCCCAGATGCCAGTCGGAAGTGTGCAGCAGCCTCATGATCCCCGAGACTAACGGGCGGGTCCGACACCACGGGCGGTTACTCCCGTATCAGCCCCTCGGGGCCGACTGCCCCGGACGTCCGGTCCGTCCGTCATGCGTCCCCGTACGCCTCTCCGCCCGTTTCGAACCGGGCCGTGCCCGCGGTGACGTCGGCCAGCCACGCACGGAAGCCCTCCACTTCGGAGTCGGGCAGACCGATCTCGATCGTCACGGCCTCCCCGTACCGCACGTCCCGGACCGCACGCCCCGTCGACCGCAGGTCGTTCTCCACCTTGCCCGCACGCTGGTGGTCGACCGTCACCGTGGCGAGCCGGAAGCGGCGGCGGGTGATCGTCCCGACGGTGTCGAGGGCCTCCCCCACGGCACCCCCGTACGCCCTGATGAGTCCGCCGGCACCCAGTTTCACGCCGCCGTAGTACCGGGTGACGACGGCGACGACGTAGCGCATGTCGCGGCGCAGCAGCATCTGGAGCATGGGCACGCCTGCGGTGCCGCCGGGTTCGCCGTCGTCGCTCGCCTTCTGAACCGCGGCGTCGGCGCCGATGACGTACGCGTAGCAGTTGTGGGTGGCGTCGGCGTGTTCCCTGCGGACGGCGGCGATGAAGTCCTGGGCCTCCTGCTCGCCGGCGGCCGGGGCCAGGGCGCACAGGAACCGGGAGCGGTTGATCTCGGTCTCGTGTACGCCCGCGCGGGCGACCGTGTGGTACTCGTCCTGCATCCGACCAGCCTAGGGGGCGCGATCAGGAGGTCGCGGGGAGGGTGAGGCCGGCGCCCGGGAGGAGGTACGCCCCCTGGGCCACCGAAGGAGCCGACCCGGTGCCGTCGTGCGTGGACGGGTGTTCCTGGGGCGCCGCATCGGTCGGTGCGGGGATGTTCGGATATCCGGGCGGCAGCGCGTAGCCCGGCGGCGGCACGATCGGATACCCCGGCGGCACCACATAGACCGGCGGCGGTACGGCCGCGTACCCCGGCGGCAGGGCGTAGGCCGTCGCGGGGGCGCTCGGATACCCCGGCGGCAGCGCATACGCGGGTGGCGGGACGGCCGGACAGCCGGGGGGCAGTGCGTAGGCCGTGGGCAGTGACGACCTCTCCTGCGACCGGTCGTTGTCCCCCGGCGGCGCGTCGGCGTAGCCCTGTGGTGGGGAGTCCCGATCACCGGGCGGCTGCACGGCCGACGACGCCAGGGGTGCCGGGCTGTCGGCGACGGTCGAGGAGCTCGGCACCAGGGCCATGGCGCCTGCGGCCACTGCCATGCCGGCCGCGGCCGCCAGGACGATTCGTACGCCTGGGCGTATTCGCTGGGCAGGGGGTTCGCGGGACGGATCGCGTCGCATACTCCACCTCCAAGCCTGCATGCACGGAATGTCACTCGATCGTGACGATATGTGATACGAGTGGCCGACGGCCTTCAGAGGTAGCCCGGAGGAGTGGCGGGACCGGTACCGCCCTGGGTGCCCTGCCCCTTCCTGCCTCGCGGCACGATCACGTCCGTCAGGAGTGCCGTGCCGGGTGCCAGTGAGTCCCAGGTTCCGCCGTGCCGGGCGAGGACGGCGATCCCCGAGGTGGGGAACTTGGCCCTGACCCGGTCCACGGTGTCGTCGAGGCCGTCCCCGGCCAGTTCGAGGACCAGGTCCGTGAGCCCCGGGTTGTGGCCGATCAGCAGCAGTGTCTGCGCCTCGGTGGGCGCGTGGTGCACGCTCTCCAGCAGTTCGGGCACGTCGGCGGCGTACAGCCGGGGGTCGAACCGCACGGGGGGCGGGGTGCCCCACTGGGCCGAGGCCAGCTCCCAGGTCTGGCGGGCGCGAACGGCCGTCGAGCACAGGACGAGATCGGGCAGCCAGTCGGACTCGGCGAGTGCGCGTCCGGCCGCCGGCGCGTCGCGGCGGCCGCGCGGGGCGAGCGGCCGCTCGTGGTCGGGTACTCCGGCGGGCCAGGCGGACTTGGCGTGCCGGAGCACCACGAGTCGGCGCAGCGGGCCCCCCGGGGACCGGGTGATCATGCCGAGGCCCCGATCTCCCGGGTCAGTTCCAGACCGAGCAGGCGGTCGGCGTAGGCGTAGGCCTCGAAGCGTGCCCCGTCCGGCATGTCGTCGGCGTCCTCCACACGGCGCAGCGTGGCCAGCACGGCCGGTACGTCGAGATCGTCCTCCCAGGCGGTGCGCAGCCCCTCCCGAACTTCTTCGGGGACGGGCCTGGAGGGCCGGGTCGCCCAGACGGCGACGGCCGCGCGCCAGCGGTCGAGTGTGTCCCGTGCCCCGGTCAGGGATGCCGCGCCGAGGTCCACGGGCTGCCGGCGCGCCTGAGCGAGCAGGGCGAGGCGTACGGCTGACGCGGGGCCGGCGGGGCCGGCCGGGCCGGTCACCGGGGCGACCTCGACCCGCACCCCGTCGGGTGCGGTGTCCCGCACCCCGACGACGTGCAGCACCCGTCCGACCCCCGGGGCGTCCGGCTCGGCGGGCCGGATGCCGAGTTCGTCGGCGCGTGCCCGGAGCGCGGGCGTCGGGGCGGCGACCGTGACGACGGGTGTTCCGCCCATCTCCAGGGCCCGGGCCAGCACGTCGGCCGTCAGCAGGACCCGCAGGGCCGAGGTGTCGGCGGCGGTCACATGCGCGTGGACGCGGAGGAGACCCGGACGGACCTCGGTGGGCTCGCCGCTGCGGGCGTCGATGATACGGAGCACGCAGCGAGCGTAGGCGTGCAAGCGTCCCGGCGCCGGGAAGCGGGCGGCTTTCCGGACACACAGAGCCCTCGGGGCACGAACCGATGTCCCGCGGTTCCTGGGGGAATCCCGGTGTCCGGCCCGCTGTTGCCCCCACAGCAGCCGGGGCGGAACTGCCGCTCCGGGGACGTCGAAGGAGACCGGCCGTGTACGGCGACTCAGCAACGATCCGCAAGATCCTCACCGAGCTGGGCGACACCTGGGCCGTCGTGGGCCTGTCCACGAACCAGGACCGTCCCGCCTACCGGGTCGCCGCCGTCCTCCAGCGCTTCGGCAAGCGGATCGTGCCGGTCCACCCGAAGGCCGAGACGGTCCACGGCGAGCAGGGCTACCCCTCGCTGGACGCCGTCCCGTTCCCGGTCGACGTGGTCGACGTCTTCGTCAACAGCGATCTGGCGGGGGCGGTCGCCGACGAGGCCGTCTCGATCGCCGACGAGGCCGTCTCGATCGGCGCCAAGGCCGTCTGGTACCAGCTGGGCGTCGTCGACGAGAAGGCGTACCACCGCACCCGTGAGGCCGGCCTGGAGATGGTCATGGACCACTGCCCGGCGATCGAGATCGGCAATCTCGCCTGACGGGGCGGAGCGTCGCGTGCTCCGTACGGTTTCCGCGCGGTACAGCAAGGGTCCGGAGCTCGCCCGTGGGGCGGCCCGGGGCCCGGCTAGTCCTCCGTCATCCGGACGACCGCCAGTGTGATGTTGTCGGGGCCGCCTGCCGCGATGGCGGCCTTCCACAGCTCGAAGGCCGCGCGGCAGTCGTCCTGCTCGCTCATCACGTCCTCGATCACGTCCGTCGTCAGCGGGTCGGTCACACCGTCGGTGCAGATGAGGTAGCGGTCGCCGGGCGCCAGGGCGGCGGTGGCCACATGCGGCCGGACGGCGCGATGGGTGAGGCTGCCGCCCAGGCACTGCGTGACCAGGGACGTGGTGCGCCGCCCGGGCTCGACCGGTGGGCTGTCGTCCACGCTGACCTGGCGCAGCCCGTCGTGGGAGACGAGGAAGACCCGGCTGTCGCCCACGTTGAAGACCAGGAGGGAGCCGGGCTGTACGACGATGCCGGCGACGGTCGTCCCCATGGCGGCGAGCACGGTCGCCTCGTCGCCGCCGGACGCCTCGAACACGGCGCGGTTGCAGGCGTCCAGGGCGTCGCGCACGGCGTCCTCGTCCGTGAGGACGGCGCCGACCGACGCGAGCCGACGCGCCACCAGGGCACTGGCCACATCGCCGCCGGGGTGCCCGCCGAGCCCGTCCGCGACGGCGACGACGAGCGGCGTCCCCGGCGGGAAGACCAGGGTCTGCGGATTCTCGGTCACCGTGGCGCACAGGGTCCACGGTCCGACGACAAGACTGTCCTCGTTCCGCTCGCGCAGCAGTCCCGGATGACTCAGCGCGCTCACACTCACGTAGGGCATCGGCGCCACCGCCTTCCCGCACCGGACAGACCTTCGGAAGCCGGGCCTCCGTTCCCAGTCTAAGAACCGGGCCCTCGGCTGGCGCGTCCGCCCCGGGACGGTCGGCGCGGCCCGTCCGTGCACACGCCCGGCATGCACGGACGCAAGGACGTCGCACGACCTAACGGGTGAACGAATGTGCGGGTCACGCGTGTTCGGGTTGCTCGCGCGGTTATGGTCGATATCGCGAAGCTACTGGTCAGGCGGCGACGAGGAGTCTGCCCCGGCACCGCCAGCGTCGACGAGACGGGGCCGTACAGGTCACCGAACTCGCCGGACTCGAAGACGCCGTCCCCGCCGGACTCGCGGGACAGGACACGCGGCAGTGGCGCCGAACCGCTCGGCCACGAGCGCCACACCATGCCGCCCGGGTGGAGGAAGGCTTCCTCGCTGGGGTCCGCCTTCCCTCCCGGGACCGTGCCGCCAGGTCCGCAGCCGGCGGGCGCTGCGAGATGACAGGTGTCCGCCTGCCTCCGTCGAGGCCTTCGCACCGTGGCGAAGCCTCCCGGAAGCAGCGGCCGGTACCGTCCGGGAGGCACTGTGTGGACCGTGCTGGAGCAAGTGGCCGCTGCCGCTCCGCAGCTCTTCCTCTACGTCGTAGGCCTCTTCGTCGTCATGATCCTGCTGTCGCTCCTCATCAGCCTGCGCCGGGCGGAGGCGGCGGATCGTCCCGAGATCATCAGGGCCCTCGCGGACCTGATGGCCTCCTTCTGGAAGAGGCGGTGACCGCCGTGTCAGCGGGCGAGGCGCGCCAGCAGCGACGAGGCGGAGGTGATGCCCAGGGCCGCGGCCACCAGAAGGACGGCGAAGTCGGACAGCAGGTGCGAGGGCGTCCCGAGCAGCAGTCCGCGCAGGGCGTCGACCTGGTAGCTCAGCGGGTTGACCTTGCTGATGGCCTGGAGCCAACCGGGCATGACGGACACCGGGTACAGGGCGTTGGAGCCGAAGAAGAGCGGCATCGTGATCGCCTGTCCGATGCCCATCAGCCGGTCACGGGTCAGGACGATGCCCGCGATCGTCATCGAGAGGCAGGAGAAGAAGGCCGAGCCCAGCACGACGGCCCCCGCCACACCGAGCAGTCGCAGCGGGTTCCAGGTCATCGCGACCCCGAGCACGGCGGCGATCAGCACGACCACGATCGCCTGGATCAGCGCCTTGACCCCGGCCGCGAAGGCCTTGCCGGTGATGAGTGCCGAACGCGGGGTCGGTGTGACCAGCAGCTTGGTCAGGATCCCGGCGTCCCGCTCCCAGATGATCATGATGCCGTAGAAGATGGCGATGAACATCGCGGACTGGGCGATGATGCCGGGGGCCAGGTAGTCGAGGTACGGGATGCCGCCGGTCGGGATCGCCCTGATCCGGGTGAACGTCTCACCGAAGATGAGCAGCCACAGCGCCGGCTGGATCGCGCGGGTGTACAGCTCGGTGCGGTCGTGGCGCAGCTTCTGCAGCTCGACCGCGCACAGCGCCGCGACCCGTGCGGGCAGCACCTTCCAGCCGGTACGGGCCCGGGGCGGGACCACCAGCAGGTCGAGGTCCGCCAGGTGGACGGGGTCAGCCGACACGGGACGCGGTGCGGCGGGTGCTTCGGACATCGCGGAAGTCTCCTGACTGATCGTCGAGTCCGCTGCCGGCGACGTCGCGGAAGACGTCTTCCAGCGTCGGCAGAGGGCCTTCGGTGCCGAGCCGTTCCCTGAGACCGGTCCTCAGCTCGTCGGGGGTGCCGAGCGCGCGGACGCGGCCGCGGTGCATCAGGGCGAGCCGGTCGCAGTACTGGTCGGCCTCGTCCATGTAGTGGGTCGTGACGAGGACGGTCATGCCGGTGGCGGCACGCACGGCGTTGATGTGTTCCCACACGTTGGTCCGGGCGATCGGGTCGAGGCCGATGGTCGGTTCGTCGAGCATCAGCAGCCGGGGCGCGCTCACCAGGGCCTGGGCGAGTTCCAGCCTGCGGACCATGCCGCCGGAGTACGTCCTGGCCAGCCGGTCGGCCGCGGCGGTGAGATCGACGGCCTCCAGCGCCTGCTCGACCCGCCGGGCGCGCTCGCGCCGGGAGACGTCGAAGACACGGGCGAACAGGGCGACGTTCTCCCGCCCGGTGAGCCCGGCGTCGGCCGAGAGCTGCTGCGGCACATAGCCCAGCAGGCGCCTGACGGCCATGCGTTCGCGGGTCGCGTCGTGGCCGAACACACGAATCCTGCCGGCCGGCACCGGGAGCAGGGTGGTGATGCAGCGGATGGCCGTGGTCTTGCCGGCTCCGTTGGGGCCGAGCAGTCCGAACACCTCGCCGTCACGGACGGACAGGTCAAGGCCGTCCACCGCTTGCGTCTCCCCGAAGGAGTAGCGCAGTCCGTCACAGGTGACGGCGTCGACCGCCGGGGCCTCGCCGTCCTTCGCGTTCCGCGTCATGTCTCCTCGGCCTCCTCGTGCAGGTTCTCCGCCAGCTTGCGCAGCGCCGGAAGGGCCGCCTCGAGCGCCTTGCGATCCATCTCGTCCAGGTGGCCCACCTGGCGGCGCACCAGGGCCGTGCGCCTCTCACGCCAGTCACGCAGCCGCGCCTCGGCCGCCTCCGTCGGCAGCAGTCGCGCGGCCCTCCGGTCGGCCGGGTCCGTCTCGCGGACCAGATAGCCGTCACGGACCAGGTGGTTGACGAGCGTCGAGACCGAGTTGCCCGCCAGACGCAGTTCCCTGGCGGCCTCCGACACACCCATCCCAGGCCGTGCCGCGACCAGGCGCAGCAGCTCGACCTCCGCCCCGCGCAGCGGTGGCGAGGTCATCCCGCGGCGCAGATGCCGCCGGATGAGCCGCTGCACCCCGAGAAGCGCGTCGGCCAGGTCGTCGGGAAGGCTTTCCGATTCCACATCCCGACATTAGCTCTGTGTCAGAGGTATTGGGGGAAAGAGAGGGTCAAGACAGTGGCAGGAACTGCCGTCGCCCTCGTCAGTGGTGGTGCGGCTCGTCCCGGTGGACGGGGCCGTGCGGGTCCTCGCAGTGCCCGGGATCGCCGGCCGTCTCCCGCTCCCCCGGCAGGGCCAGTTGAAGAACCTGCTCGGCGGCGTGGTCGACCTGAAGTGTGGTGTGGGTGATGCCGTAGCCGCCGCGCAGCACGTCCTCGAGGTCGCGGCGCACGGCGTGGCAGTCGCCGCCCGGTTCGACCAGCACGTGGGCGGACAGCGCCGACTGACCGGAGGTGATCTGCCAGACGTGCAGGTCGTGCACCTCGACAACGTCCGCACGGGCGACGAGCCGGTCGCCCAGTGCGTCCGGATCGACGTCGGCGGGCGCCGCCTCCAGGAAGATGCGGCCGGAGTCGCGCAGCAGTCCGTACGCGGCCTTCACCATCAGCGCGACGACCACGAGCGTGGCGATGGCGTCGGCGCGCTCGAAGCCCGTCAGGACGACCACTAGCGCGGCGATCGCGGTACCGACGAAGGCGAACAGGTCGTTCAGGATGTGCTGATAGGCGCCCTCGACATTGAGCGAGGAGCGGTTGGCACGTGAGATGCACCAGGTGGCGGCCACATTGACGGCGATGCCCACGAGCGCGGTGACCAGCATCGGCACGCCCGCCACGGCCGGCGGGGCGATCAGCCGCCGCACGGCCTCGTACGCGAGCCAGGCGCCCAGCAGGAGCAGGGTGAGCCCGTTGGCCTGGGCCGAGAGGATCTCCGCGCGCTTGAGTCCGTACGTGAAGCCGCCGCGGGCCGGGCGGGCGGCGAGCCGCATCGCGACGAGCACGAGCACGATGGACGCCGCGTCGGTGAGCATGTGGGCCGCGTCGGAGAGCAGGGCCAGGGAGGAGGCGAGGACACCGACGACCACCTCTGCCGCCATGAACACGGTGATCAGGGCGAGCGCAAGGCCGAGCCAGCGGCGGTCGGCGTCCGCCGACACACCGTGGGAGTGCCCGGAGTGCCCTCCGGGGCCGTGCTCGTGACCGTGGCCGCTCATGTGGTCCGCCTTCCCCCGCGTATCGGGTCCCTGGACGGCAGTGAAACGCATAACGGCGCCTTGCGGCAAAGGCTGCACCGGTGACCGTTGTCATGTCCGATAGTACGCCGCTGACCTGCATAAACGCGGCAGCGTGGGGTACGGCGTCGCCTACACGCCGATCGCCCCGTCGATACGCTCCCGCAGCAGGTCCGCATGGCCGTTGTGACGGGCGTACTCCTCGATCATGTGGATGAGCACCCAGCGGAGCGAGACGGTGCCGCGCCAGGAGTCGTGGCCCTCGACGTCGAGACGGGGTGCGTCGGCGACGAACGCCTCGGCGAAGGCGATCTCCTCGCGCCAGGCCTCCCAGGCCCGGGAGACGACGTCCGGGTCGGGCACGGCACCGGTGAAGTCGCCGTCGGGGTCCGGGGGCGAGGAGAACCGGGGCGGTGCGTCCCGTCCCGCCAGAACCTGCCGGAACCAGCGACGTTCGACGTCGGCGAGATGGCGTACCAGACCGAGCAGCGAGAGCGTGGACGGTGCCACCGACCGCTGCGACAGCCGTGTGTCCAGGCCGGCGCACTTGAGTTCCAGCGTGGCGCGCTGAGCGGCCAGGAAGTCGACGAGGAGGGCGCGCTCGCCGCCCGTGGCGGGGCCGAGGGTGCGGGGATCGCGCTCGGCGGGGACGAACATCTCGGCTCTTCGGGTCAAGGACGTCACGCACACCATCATCGGCCGTGCGGCAGCGTCAGCCGCCGCATCGGTGCGTGAACCGGTCCACCAGATCGCCCCAGCCGGCCTCCACCCGCTCCTCGGACATGCCGCGCCGGGTGAGCAGGTGGTCGACGAGGACCGTCTCCAGATAGCCGAGCAGAGTGTGCGCGACGAGTTCGTGGTCGCCCGCGACCCGGGCCTCGCGCAGCAGCATGGACACATGGGTCAGCCGGAACTGGTACGGCGGGCTCATCCGGTGGCGCCGCGGGTCCGCGTGGGCGGCCATGTACAGGTCCGGGTGGGCGTGTTCGTGACGGATGACGCCCATGCCGAAGGCGCGCAGCCGCTCCACGGCGGACGCCCCGGGGCCGAGCGGCGGCGGCCCGGAGATCAGGGCGGCCTGCAACTTCTCCTCCTGGTGGCTCAGCAGCTCCACCAACAGGCCGGCGCGGTCCCCGAACCGCCGGAAGACCGTGCCCTTGCCGACGCCCGCGCCGCAGGCGATGTCCTCCATGGTGACGTTCGTTATGCCGCGTTCGGCGGCCAGACGCTCGGCCACTTCCAGCAGCCGTGTGCGGTTGCGGGCGGCGTCGGCGCGCAGCTGGGTGGGTTTGAGTGGCGTGAGGGTGCGGTCCGCGAGGTCCTCGCTGTCCGCCTGCGGCGGCACGGGAGCGGGCGGAGGCTGCTCGGTCATGAACCTCAGCCTAGCGGCGGGAAGAGATTCGGACCTGGGTCCGTTTAGACTCCACGAGAAGTGGACCGCGGTCCGGTTGGAGTGCTACAAATTTCAACGAAGGGCCTTACCGGTTCCTCCCGGTCCATCCCGGTCCGGTGGTATTGATTGCAGATTCTGGGAGTGTCGCCATGTCCGTTCGCATCCTCGCCCTCGTCGGCAGCCTTCGTGCCGGTTCGCACAACCGTCAGCTCGCCGAGGCCGCCGTGAAGCACGCCCCCGAGGGTGTGGAGGTGGTACTCCAGGAGGGTCTGGCCGAGGTCCCCTTCTACAACGAGGACATCGACGTCGAGGGCAACGTGCCCGCCGCTGCCGCCACGCTGCGTGCGGCCGCCGGCCGGGCCGACGCCCTGCTGCTCTTCTCGCCCGAGTACAACGGCACGATCCCGGCCGTCCTCAAGAACGCGATCGACTGGCTGTCCCGTCCGCACGGCGCCGGCGCCCTGTCCGGCAAGCCGGTCGCCGTCGTCGGCACCGCCTACGGCCAGTACGGCGGCGTGTGGGCGCAGGACGAGGCCCGCAAGGCCGTCACGATCGCCGGCGGCACCGTCGTCGAGGAGGCCAAGCTCTCCATCCCGGGCTCCGTGATCCGCTTCGCCGAGACCCACCCGGCCGACGACGCCGAGGTCGTCGAGGGGCTGACCAAGGTCATCCAGCAGCTCACGCAGGCCGCACCCGCGGCCGCCTGATCGCCGGCGCCGGCATCGGGCCCGGCAGCGATCGACGCCCTCTCGGTGGGCCAGGACCCCGTGTCCTGGCCCACTGCCGTTTCCCCGTGCCGCCGCTCCGGCACTCCGCCGTCCGCGCGCGCCCGTTCCCTCGTCCGCGTGGTCCGCGAAAACCCTTCACATACCCTTTGCAGCCGCTCCGACACCCCTGATCAGCTGCGGTTTCGGTGTCTGATCGCCCATCAGAAGCATGCCCGGGCTTTGCCTGTGCTTCTCCGGCAGGTCGTCTTCGATTGCTTGCATCGTGACATGGACCACATCACGTTCCTAGTGGCCGTCGTCATCGTCACGGCGCTGGCCTTCGACTTCACGAACGGATTCCATGACACCGCGAACGCGATGGCCACCTCCATCGCCACCGGCGCGCTCAAGCCGAGAACCGCGGTCCTGATCAGCGGTGTGCTGAACATCGTCGGCGCGTTCCTGTCGACCGAGGTCGCGAAGACCATCTCGGGCGGCATCGTGGACGACACTCGGGTGACCCCGGGGATGATCTTCGCGGGGCTGGTGGGCGCGATCCTGTGGAATCTGCTCACCTGGCTCGTCGGGCTGCCGTCCAGTTCGTCGCACGCGCTCTTCGGCGGCCTCGTCGGCGCCGTCTGGGTGGGTGCGGGCAGCGACGGCGTGCACTTCGACAAGGTGGTCGAGAAGGTCCTCGTCCCGGCGGTCGCCTCACCCGTGGTGGCCGGGCTCGCCGCCCTGCTGGCCACGTACCTCGCGTACAGGATCACCGCCCGAGCCCGCAAGGAGTCGGTGACCCGGGGCTTCCGCATCGGCCAGATCGCCTCCGCTTCACTGGTCTCCCTGGCCCACGGCACCAACGACGCACAGAAGACGATGGGCGTCATCACCCTCACCCTCATCTCGGCCGGCGCGCTCGGTCACGACGCGGGCCCGCCCGTATGGGTGATCGCGTCGGCCGGTCTGGCCATCGGCCTCGGCACCTATCTCGGCGGGTGGCGCATCATCCGCACGATGGGCAAGGGCCTGACCGACATCCAGTCGCCGCAGGGCTTCGCCGCCGAGGCCGCCTCCACGACCGTCATCCTGACCTCGGCCCACCTCGGCTTCGCCCTGTCCACCACGCAGGTCTGCTCCGGCGGCATCCTCGGCGCGGGCCTCGGGCGGCGGCTCGCCGAGGTCCGCTGGGGCACCGCCGGCCGCATGGTGATCGCCTGGCTGGTGACGCTTCCGGCGGCCGCGCTGGTCGGCGGCGTCTCGGCGAGCGTCGTCAAGCACGGCGGAACCATCGGCACCGTGGTGATCGCCCTGGTCGCCGCCGCCCTCGCCGCGTTCATCGTGGTCGTCTCGCGCCGCAACCCGATTCACGCCCACAATGTCAACGAGAGCCACGAGGTCACGCTCCGTGGCACCACCCCCACGAGCGTCGGCACCGCCGCCTGAAGCAGGGAGAGCTCTGGCCATGCATCTTGACTGGACCGCCCTCGGAGAGGTCACCGCGGTCAGTATCGGAGTCACCGTCGCCGTGGTCGTCGTCTTCGCACTCGGCGTGCTCGGCATCGCCCAGGTCGAAAGTGCCCGCGAGCGGGACGGCGGCACCCACGCCCTCGGCCTGGCCCAGGCGGGGCTCTGCTTCCTGGCCTGCGCCGCGGTCGTGGGTTACGGAATCTATCTGATCGTGCCGCAGTTCCACTGACAGAGCGGGAGGAGGACGGATGACACCTCTGGTCACCGATGGCCTGCGGGTCGACTACACCGATCACGACGACCCGGTACTGCTGCACCCCGACGGCAGCCCCGTGGACACCTGGCGGGAGAACTACCCGTACGACGAGCGGATGGAGCGCAAGGAGTACGAGTGGCACAAGCGGCTCCAGCAGATCGAACTGCTGAAGCTGCAGAGCTGGATCAAGGCGACCGGCCGGCGACTCGTGATCGTCTTCGAAGGGCGGGACGCGGCCGGCAAGGGTGGCACCATCAAGCGCTTCACCGAGCACCTCAACCCGCGCGGCGCGCGGGTGGTCGCCCTGGAGAGGCCGACCGAGCGCGAGCGCGGGCAGTGGTACTTCCAGCGGTACGTCGAGCATCTGCCGACCGAGGGCGAGATCGTGCTGTTCGACCGGTCCTGGTACAACCGGGCCGGCGTGGAGCGTGTCATGGGCTTCTGCACCGACGACGAGTACCGCCGCTTCATGCGGCAGGCCCCGTTGTTCGAGCGGATGCTCGTGGACGACGGCGTGGACCTGGTGAAGTTCTGGTTCTCGGTCTCCCAGAGCGAGCAGCGCACCCGGTTCACGATCCGCCAGGTCGACCCCGTGCGGCAGTGGAAGCTGAGCCCGATGGACCTGGCCTCCCTCGACCGCTGGGACGACTACACCGCCGCCAAGGTCTCGATGTTCCGCGCGACGGACACGGAGTACGCGCCGTGGACCGTGGTGAAGAGCAACGACAAGAAGCGGGCACGCGTGGAGGCGATGCGCAGTGTCCTCGCCCGCTTCGGCTACACCGACAAGGACGAGGAGATCGTCGGCAGCCCCGACCCCAGCATCGTGGGTGCCGCGGCGAACCTGCTGGAGGCGGGCGAGGACGACAGCGTCCACTGACCGCTCTGACCGAGCGCCGGGTCCCTCGGGCGCGCGGCGGCCACGGCCCCGCGCGTCCGCAGGACCCGGCGCTTCGTCGTGCGGTCCGCCGACCGCCGGTGCGCGTGGGCCTCGGGCCGTGCGGACACGGCGCGGGCCGCCGACCTCACGGTCCCTGAGACGTCGTTCACCCCCCGCACGGCGGTGGACCGGCCGGCGCGCGGACCGGATCGTCAGTCGTGGGCGGGGCGGTTGCTGAGCCGGTGGTCGGCCAGGCTGAGCGCCTCGTCCACGACCCGGCGCAGATGGCCGTCGCGCAGCGAGTAGACCACTCGGCGGCCCTCCTTGCGTGTGTCGACCAAGCCCGCGAGCCGGAGCCGCGCCAGATGCTGGCTGACGGCGGGGCGTGCCGCGCCGCACGCCTCGGTGAGCGTGGAGACGTCGGCCTCACCCCCGCTCAGGGAGTGCAGCAGGGCGAGGCGGGTGCGGTCACCGAGCAGGGCGAGCAGCTCGGCGGCCAGCGCGAACTGTTCCTCGCCGGGGGTTCGGGGGTGCCCCGCGGCCGTGCCCTTCGTGCGCGACTGCGCCGGTTGCGCAGGTGACAGGTGCATGCGTGCGCTCATACGCACATAATGGCTCCGTAGGGGGAACGCGTCCACATCGCGGCGAAAGGGGTCCTCAGGTGAGCCACGAGCACGCGGGGCACGGGCAGGCGCACGTCCACCCCCACCACCCCGCACACGAGCACCCGCACCGTCAGCCTCGTCCGCGCGGCCACGGCCTCCTCCCCCGTCTCCGCCACCTCCTCACGCCCCACTCCCACGAGACCGCGGACAAGCTCGACTCCGCACTGGAGTCCTCCGCCCGTGGCATGCGGGCACTGTGGGTGTCGCTGGCCGTGCTCGGCGGGACGGCCCTGGCGCAGGCGGTCGTGGTGGTGATCTCCGGGTCGGTCGCACTGCTCGGCGACACCGTGCACAACGCCGCCGACGCCCTGACCGCGGTGCCGCTCGGCGTCGCCTTCGTCCTGGGCCGCAGGGCGGCCACGCGCCGCTTCACCTACGGATTCGGCCGCGCCGAGGATCTCGCGGGCATCGTGATCGTGCTGACCATCGCCGCGTCCGCCGCGTTCGCCGCCTGGGCGGCGGTCGAGCGGCTGCTCGACCCGCGTCCCGTGCAGCACATCCCCGCCGTCGCCGTCGCGGCCGTCATCGGCTTCGCCGGGAACGAGTGGGTCGCCCGGCACCGCATCCGGGTGGGCCGGGCGATCGGTTCGGCGGCCCTGGTGGCCGACGGGCTGCACGCGCGCACGGACGGATGCACCTCGCTCGCGGTGCTGGTGGGCGCGGGCGGCGCGGCGCTCGGCCGGCAACTCGCCGACCCGCTCGTCGGGTTGGCGATCACGGCCGCGATCGTCCTGGTGCTGCGGGACGCGGCGCGCGAGGTCTTCCGCAGAGTGCTGGACGCCGTGGAACCGGCGCTGGTGGACCGGGCCGAGCAGGCGCTGCGCGCGGTGCCGGGTGTGCGCGAGGTCGGCGAACTGCGGCTGCGCTGGATCGGGCACCGGCTGCGCGCCGAGGTGGCGGTCGTGGTGGACGGCGAGGTGAGCGTACGCCGGGCGCACGACATCGCGGTCGCGGCCGAGCACGCCCTGCTGCACGCCGTCCCGAAACTCACCGCGGCCCTGATCCACCCGGATCCGGCCCCGGCACCAGGCGAGACGGATCCCCATCGGGCCCTGGCCCACCACGGTCGCCCGGCAGCCTGACGGGCGGGCTACCGGCGCACGCCCCGATCCCGTGCGGCGGTCAGGCCCCCAGCCCCTCCAGCACCACGGCGTTCGGCAGCTCCGCGAACGCCTTCCCCGGCACCAGCAGCTTGCCCCGGCGCCGGCCGCTGCCGACCAGCACATACGGCAGGTCGACGACCGCCGAGTCCACCAGCACCGGCCAGCCGTCGGGCAGCCCGATCGGCGTGATGCCGCCGTACTCCATCCCGGTCTCCCCGGTCGCCACGTCCATCGCCGCGAAGGAGGCCTTGCGGGCGCCCAGTTGACGGCGGACCACGCCGTTCACATCGACCCGGGTGGCGGAGAGGACGACACAGGCGGCCAGCGTCGTCTCGCCACCGCGCTTGGCCGCGACCACGACGCAGTTGGCCGACCGGTCGAGCAGGTCCTTGCCGTAGTGCTCCAGGAAGACCGCGGTGTCGGCCCAGTCCGGCTCGGTGTCGACGTAGACGATCCGGTCGGCCGGCACGGCGCCGCTCCAGGCCCGTACGGCCGCCGCCACCGGAGCGGTCAGCTCGTCCAGGCAGTCGGGGGCGGGCGTGGCGTGGTCGAAGTCTCCGATGGGTGCGCGCATGTCCGCACGCTAACAGCCGCGGGCGGGGCGCCGGAGAGCCGTCTCAGCGCACGGGCGGCACCGAGATCGACATGACCATCTCCGTCGGCACATCGCCGTCGTTGCCGTAGCTGTGCGGGGAGTCCGCCTCGAAGGAGGCGCTCGCACCGGTCGGCACGAGGTGCTCGACGCCGTCCACGGTGAGGGTCAGTTCGCCGGTGGTGACATGGACGAGTTCCACCGTCCCCGAGGGGTGCGGATCGGAGGCGCTGCTGTCGCCCGGCATCAGCCGCCAGTCCCACATCTCCAGCGGTCCGGGGGCCTCTGTCCCGGTGAGGAGGCGGTTGTAGCTGCCCGCGTCGGTGCGCCACAGCCGCACGGCCTGGTCGGCGGGCACGATACGGACCTTGGGGCCCTGCTCGTAGTCGAGCAGGGTGGTGATGCTGACGCCGAGCGCGTCGGCGATCTTGACCACCGTGCCGATGCTCGGGTTGGTACGGGCCTGCTCGATCTGGATGAGCATGCCGCGGCTGACTCCGGCCCGGGCGGCGAGCGTCTCCAGGGTGAAGCCCCGCTCGGTCCGCCAGCGCTTGACGTTGCGCGCCAGGGACTGGGTCAGCAGGTCGAGATCCGACACATTCCGTCCAATATTGTGTATGACAGAGTCCATCAGAATGAACTATGGTGTGGTGCACCTGATCGTTCACTGCACTGTACTGCGAGGCGGCCCATGACAGCACTGTTCGCCCTGGCCACCAGCCTCCTGTGGGGGCTGGCCGACTTCGGCGGCGGGCTGCTGACCCGGCGGATGCCCGCGTTGACGGTGGTGGTCGTCTCGCAGACCATCGCGGCCGCGGTCCTCGGCGCGCTCGTGCTGGCCACGGGCGGCTGGAGCGAGGCGGGACCGCGGCTCTGGTTCGCGCTCGCGGCCGGCCTGGTCGGGCCCGTCGCCCTGCTCTCCTTCTACCAGGCGCTCGCCCTCGGCCCGATGGGCGTCGTCTCACCGCTCGCCACCTTGAGCGTGGCCGTGCCCATCGGCGTCGGGCTCGTCCTCGGCGAACGCCCCGGGCTGCTCCAGGCCGCCGGGATCGCCGTCGCCGTCCTCGGCGTGGTCCTCGCGGGCGGACCGCAGCTCAGAGGCGCGCCGGTGCAGCGGCAGGCCATCCTGCTCACCCTGGTCGCGGCGCTCGGCTTCGGTACGGTGTTCGCGCTGATCGCCGAGGCGTCGACCACGGTGACCGGCTTGTTCCTGGCCCTGTTCGTGCAGCGCCTCGCGAACGTCGCCACGGGCGGTGCCGCCCTGTACATCGGCATGCGCAGGGGCGCCGCGGCCCTGCCGGACGAAGGCCTCCCCTGGCGGTCCGTCCCCGCCCTGGCCTTCGTCGGACTCGCGGACGTCGCCGCCAACGGCACGTACGCCCTCGCCGCCCAGCACGGTCCGGTCACGGTGGCCGCCGTGCTCGCCTCGCTCTATCCCGTCGTCACGGCACTCGCCGCGCGGGGCTTTCTCAGCGAACGGTTGCGCCCGGTGCAGGCGGCGGGCGCGGGCCTCGCCCTGGTGGGCTCGGTGCTGCTGGCCACCGGCTGAGTCAGGCCTCGGCGTCCAGCTCCGCGAGCCGGGCGACAGCACCGTCGTCGAGCTCCGAGAGCGCGAGCAGTTGCTCCGGCGTGACACCGTCCGGGATCGGCACCGGAGCGGGTGTCCTGAGCGGCGGCTGCCATCCGGTCTCCGGGGTCCAGCGCCGCACGACCCGCGCCGGGGCCCCGGCCACCACGGCATGGTCCGGCACATCACCACGTACGACCGCCCCGGCGGCCACCACCACGTTCCGCCCGATCCGTGCGCCGGGAAGGACCACGGCGCCCGTGCCGATCCAGCACCCCGGGCCGATCTCCACCGGCTCCATGCGCGGCCACTGCTTGCCGATGGGCTGCTGCGGATCGTCGTAGGAGTGGTTCGTGGAGGTCACATAGACGTACGGCCCGAAGTAGCAGTCGCTGCCGATGGTGACCGTGGTGTCGGCGATGACATGGCTGCCCCGGCCGAGAACGACGCCGTCACCGATGCGCAGGATCGGCTCGGGGCCGAGGTCGAGGTCAGGCATCAGCCCGGCGGTCAGCGTGACCTGCTCGCCGATGATGCAGTGGGAGCCGAGATGGATCCAGGGTTCGCCGAAGACGGTGCCCAGCGGGAAGGCGAGCCTGGTACTGGTTCCCATCGCGCCGAAGCGGAAGCGGCCCGGGTGCTCGGCGGTCACGGAGCCCGTGCGCTGCAACCAGGCCCAGCCCGCGTGCACGGCTCGCTGCGCGAGACCGTGACGCCATGACGAGAACGTGTTCTTGCTCCTGAGCACCCGCTCACCGTACTCAGCGCCGGGTGCGCCGATGCGTCAGGACGGCTGTGATCTTCGCCCCACCCATGGCGTACGGTGCCGGTGGACCGACCAGGAGGAGAGGCAATGACGCACAGGGCGCTGATCGCGGGCATCGGCGGCAGGGATCCCCAGGTGGACCGGGAGGCGTTCGTGTCGCCCACGTCCTCGGTGATCGGGGACGTGACGCTGCACGCGGGCGCGAGCGTCTGGTACGGCGCGGTCCTGCGCGGCGACGTCGAGCGGATCACCGTCGGGGCGAGCAGCAATGTGCAGGACAACTGCACGCTCCACGCCGACCCCGGTTTCCCGGTCTGTGTCGGTGAGCGTGTCTCCGTCGGGCACAACGCCGTGGTGCACGGCGCCACCGTCGAGGACGACTGTCTCATCGGGATGGGCGCGACGGTCCTCAACGGCGCGGTGATCGGCGCGGGTTCCCTGGTCGCCGCTCAGGCGCTGGTGCCGCAGGGCATGCGGGTGCCCCCGGGTTCACTCGTGGCGGGCGTGCCCGCGAAGGTCAAGCGTGAGCTGACCGCCGAGGAGCGCGAGGTGATCGCGCTGAACGGAACGATGTACGCGGACCTGGCGAGGGCCCACCGAGAGGTGCACGAAAAGCCCTGAGGCTCACTCGGCGGCCGGGACGGCCTCCCGCTCGGCCGCCTCCTTCTCCTGCGTCGCCTTCTTCGCCCTGCGCCTCACGACGAGCATCGACGCGACCCCGATGACCACCGCCGCCACAAGACCCAGCCAGGAGAACTTCTTCAGCCAGGACTCGGCGACGACGCCCACGTAGTAGATGACCGCGGTGGTGCCGCCGGCCCAGACCACACCGCCCAGCAGGTTCGCGGTCAGGAACTTCCAGTACGGCATCCGCAGCACACCGGCGAGCGGTCCGGCGAAGATCCGCAGCAGGGCGATGAAGCGGCCGAAGAACACCGCCCACATGCCCCACTTCTCGAAGGAGCGCTCGGCGGTGGCGACATGACCCTCGCTGAAGTGCCTGGGGAACCGCTTGGCCAGCCAGGCGAGCAGCGGCCGGCCCCCCTTGCGCCCGATGGCGTAGCCGATGGAGTCGCCCACCACGGCACCCAGGCTGGCGCAGGCGCCGAGGACCACGGGGTTGATACCGGAGTGCTGGGAGGACAGCAGCGCGGCCGACACCAGGACGATCTCGCCGGGCAGCGGAATACCGAGGCTCTCCACGCCGATGACCAGGGCCACCACGGCGTAGACCGCGGCCGCGGGCACCGTGTCGAGCCATTCCTGGACGTGCAACGCCGGCTCCTCCCGTTCCACTCTGCGCCATCCGTGTCGTGCGCGACGGCGGCGCGCTTCCCCCTCGGACGTACCCCGGGAAGCCTACCTGCTCGGCCCCTTTGCACACGCCCTCGCCCACGGGGATCCACGGTGCGCAGCGGTCTCGGCGCCCGGTGCTCGATCACGCCCCGGCGCGCCCGTCACGCTCCGGAGCGCCTGTGTCGCATACGCTGCGAAAACGTCCAGAATCGGGTCCTCGGCAGCCCGGACGGACGGGACCGCCGCCCGGTGGCGGCTTCTCGCACAGGCCCGGACGGCGCAGATGCCGGATGCGGAAGAGGTGTGGCATGAGTTCCCCAGGCGTGCACCTACGGGAGATCACCGACGACAACCGGGAAGCCGTTCGCGCGCTGCACGTCCGGCACGACCAGAAGCAGTTCGTCGCCTCCGTGTCCAAGTCGCTCAAGCAGGCGGCAAAGGACCCGGAGGCCAGACCCTGGTACCGGGCCGTGTACCGCGGCGACGAGCCGGTCGGTTTCGTGATGCTGTCGTGGAAGCCGCCGACCGGCCCGTACGCGGGGCGGCACTTCCTGTGGCGTCTGCTCGTCGACAAGCGGTACCAGGGCCAGGGGATCGGCCGGGAGGCGCTCGCGCAGGTCATCACCCTGGTCCGCGAGGACGGCGCCACCGAGCTGCTGACCAGCTACGAACCCGGCGACGGCGAACCGTGGCCCTTCTACCGGAAATTCGGGTTCGTGCCCACGGGTGAGCTCGACGACGACGAGATCGTTCTGCGGCTCGGCTTCTCCGAACAGTGAGCCCGGGCGCGAACGGCGGCCCGCCCGGCGCCATGCCTTGATCACCCGGCCTCCCCGGGGTCGACACCCCGCACCGGCGCGGCGACGGGTGTCGCCCCGCGCCACCCGCGGCCGCCGGCAGGGCCCATGCCGACGGCCGGGGCCGCCGCCCGCCGCGGGGCCGATTCGGCGAGGCCGTCAGCGGCAGTCACCGCGGGCGCTGTCGGCGGCAGCGGCCAGGCGGACGCCGCGGAGTCGTCCGGCGGAGTCGACGGTCGCCCGCAGCGACGTCACGGACGGCATCCGGTCGTCGTGGTAAGGGTAGGTGACGGTCCACGTCCCGTCCCCGCCGTCGCCGGCGCGCTCCACCGCCGGTCGCTTCCGGTCGGCGGTGGGGTAGCGCAGGGCCACGTACCGGCCTGCGGCCCGCTCGGCGGCCGCCTCGTCGGGCACGGCTCCGGCGGAGCCCGGGATGGTGTACCCGGCCGTCGCGTCCGTGGCCTCGGGACCCACCGACACGTCGATCTGGAACCGGTCGCGGTCGGGCCAGCTCAGGGAGGCGATTCCGCTGGGTTTCAGCTCGGCCCACACCTCTTCGTTCACGCCGTCCACGCCGCACGGCGTGTTGTCCGAGACGCTGACGACCCTGAAATCGTCACCGAGCGCCGTGCGGACCGCCTGACCGATCACCGTGCGCTGTTCCGCGGACGCCTCCCTGCTCGGCTCGGCGTGATCGACGACCCGTACATCGACGACGGTCGCCATCACACAGGCGACGGCCGCGAATCCCGCCCCGGCCACGACCGGCCACCCGCGGCTGCGACCGGGCCAGGGCGACAGCCGCGAACCGGCGAGGCGCAGGGACAGGACCCCGAGGCCCACGCCCACGGCGCCGCCCACGACATTGGTGATCAGGTCGCTCGAGTCGCAGTAGCGGCCGATGACGGGAAGACACGCCTGGGCGGTCTCGATCCCGCAGGCCAGCAGGACGGTCAGCAGCAGCGGCGGCATCGGCCGCCGGGCCGCACGCACCCCGAAGAAGCCGATCGGCACGAAGAGGGCGACGTTCATCCAGCCCTGGGCCGTCCCGAACGGCTCCCACAGGTCCTTGCTGATCGTGCATCTCACCACTCCCGTACCCACGGGCCGGAGCCACAGCGTCAGGAACAGGGTGGCCGTCGTCATGGCCGCCCACGCCCCGTAGGCCCAGGGCCGGTCGGTCCGGTCACGGAGGAGGAGCGTGACGACCCCCAGCACCGACGCCGAGACGAGGGCGACGAGGAGGACGTACACGAGGTGCCCTCCGAAGACGAGAGCGAACAATGTCGTGCCTTTCGCGAGCGCGAGGAGATCGATCGACGACGCACGGGATCCGGCGCATCGGAGATCACCATGGCGCCCACAGGTCATGGCGGTTGGCTCAACACATGACCAAGCTGTAACGGGCGGTCGGGTGGGGTCGGGCCACAACAGGACCGAGGTTCGGTCGACTGCGTACGGCGGAGGATGCGCGGGCCGGTCCCCGTCATGGAGCTCTACGCCGGCACGCCGAAGGGCCCCGCCCGGGAGTCGCCCTCCCCCGGCCGGGGCCCTTCGGTGTCCTGTCCTGCCGTGTCAGCTGTTGGGGCGCAGCGTCCACACCACGGTCATCTCCCCGGTCACGGCGCCGTCCCCGCGTCGGACGGCGATGGTGACGGGGAACTCGGGGCGCCGGCCGGCGTCGAGTTCGGCGATGATCTCGGCGGCGGGACGGCCGAGCGTCGCGGTCGCGGTGACGGGGCCCATCGCGAGCTTCTTGTAGGCGATCTCGGCGCTCACGGCCAGCGGCACGGCACGCGACAACTGCTCACCGAAGGCGGCCAGCACGATCGCGCCGCTCGCCGACTCCCCCAGCGTGAACATCGCACCGGCGTGCGGTCCGCCGACGTGGTTGTGGAACTCGCCCTGGTCCGGCAGGGCCACCACGGCCTTCTCCGGCGTGGTCTCCAGGAACTCCAGGTTGAGGGTCCTGGCCATCGGCACCGTGGCGGCGAGCATCTCGCCGATCGACGTCTGGTCTGCGCTCATGGCTGGATGTTACCCATCGGTAGCGACCTCTGGCCAGGGCACGGACCGATCGCGTACCGGGTCTCTTCGTGGAGGGCCGTGCGGCCGTCGTGGCGCGACGGGCAGGCGCCCGGCGCCACCGTGCGGACCGGCGACGGCGCCCCGCGATTCCCGGTGCACGTCGATGTGCTCAACTCCCTTTTCCGGTACGGGTCTGACGATGGGCAGTGACCGAAACGTGTCACAGGCGGCACTAGGGTTATGGCCCATGTGGCCAGGACAGCAGCCGCCCGGGGGCGAGCAGAACCCGCAGAACCAGAACCCCTACCAGCAGCCGGGGTACCAGCAGCCGAACCCGTATCAGCAGCCGGGTTATCAGCAGCCCAACCCGTACCAGCAGCCCGGCGGGCCGCAGTGGGGGCCGCCCACGCCCGTGGGCGCACCGCAGCCGCCCGGTGGCGGCGGCAACCGGACCAAGGTCGTCGCGATCGTGGCGGCGGCGGCCGTCGTCGTCACCGCGGGCGTCACGGCTTTCCTGGTTCTCGGAGGCGACAAGGACGACAAGGCCGGGGGCGACGACACAAAGCCGTCGACCAGTGCCTCGCAGAGCGCGACCCCTTCGACGTCCACGTCCGACAACCCGCGCGGCGGCGAGAGCGAGAAGCCGACCGTCCCGGGCTGGAAAGTCGTCGTCAACCCCAAGTGGGGCACGGCCTTCGACGTGCCGCCGGAGTGGGACGTGAAGTCGCCGGGGCTGCTGATCGGGTTCGAGGACGACAACCCCAAGGCCGAGGGCAAGCCGCTGATCACCATGTCCGCGCCCGCGTTCCTCAAGGAGAAGTGGTGCACGTCCGACGACAACAAGGACGGGCAGACCGACGACAAGGCGCTCGCCGGGACCGGGACCAAGGGCGCGAGCGGGGCCAAGTCCACCGATGAGGTGGCGGTGAACCAGGTTGCCTGGTGGGTGTACGGCGGCTACACGCAGCCGGACAAGAAGAGCATCACCTTCGACAAGAAGGCCAAGCCGTACACCACCGCGGCGGGCATACAGGGCAGCATCGCCTGGGCCCGGTCCAAGAACACGCCCCAGAAGGGCACATGCGCCTCCGACGGCAAGGCCGTCACGTTCGGCTTCAAGAACTCCGCCGGCGACTTCGTCGCCTGGAGCCTGTACGGCGCCACGGGCGTGAAGGACGAGGTCCCGGACGCGACGATCTTGAAGATCCTCAGCACGGTACGCCTGCACGGCGACCCGACGGCGTCCTGAGCCCACGCACCGGGTGCCGCTCGAACCGTGGCACCCGGTGGAGGTCGAGCCGCCGTCAGCCGATGGTGAAGGCCCCGTCGGGCGGTTCCGGTGACGCGACCGCGTTCTCGTCGTGCACGGGCCCGGCGTCGCCCATGAAGTCCCGCAGCGCTTCGCCGTGTTCGACCCGGGCCGGGAAGGCGTCCGCAGCGGTGCGGCGGGACAGCGGCGCCACGTCGAGCGCCCGGTGGGCGGCGATGAGCACCGCGTTGCCGAAGCGCCGTCCACGCAGCACGCTCGGCTCGGCGATCAGTGCGAGTTCCTCGAAGGCCTCGGCGAACGTGGCGAGTTGGGAGCGCAGGAAGCCGAAAGGCGCGGCGTCGGCCAGGTTCGCCAGATAGACGCCGTCCGGACGCAGCGCCCGTTCAGCGGCGCGCGCGTACGCCACCGTCGTCAGATGGGCGGGCACGCGGGAGCCGCCGAAGACGTCCGCGATCACCATGTCGGCGCTGTCCGGGGGAGCGGCCTCCAGCCAGGCTCGGGCATCGGCCGGGTGCAGCGTGATGCCGGAGCCGGCGGGCAGGGGCAGCTGCTCCACGACGAGTTCCAGCAGGGCCCGGTCGGCCTCGACGACGTCCTGCCGGGAGCCGGGCCGGGTCGCCGCCACGTACCTCGGCAGGGTGAGCGCGCCTCCGCCGAGGTGCAGCACGTCCAGAGGCCGCCCCGGCGGTGCGACCGTGTCGAGCACATGCCCGAGCCGTCGTGCGTACTCGAACTCCAGATGCGTCGGCTCGTCCAGGTCGACGTACGACTGCGGTGCCCCGTCCACCGTGAGCAGCCAGGCGCGCTCCCGGTCGACGTCGGGCATCAGCTTGGCGACGCCGTGATCGACGGTGCGGGTGACGGGTATGGGCTCGCTCACCACTCCATTGTGCCGGGATCCGTCGCTGCCGGGCACCGCGACAACCCCGCGGGAAGCGGGGGACCGCGCCACCGTCCCGTGACGGCGCGCGGTTCCCCACCCGGCGGGACCGGTCCCTCATTCCACGGCTGTCACCGTGCCCGCGCCGACCGTCCGGCCGCCCTCGCGGATCGCGAAGCCGAGGCCGGGCTCCAGCGGTACGTCCCGGCCGAGCTCCACCGCCATGGTCACCGTGTCGCCGGGCCGAGCGACGGCCGACTCACCGAGGTCGATGTCGCCGACCACGTCCGCGGTGCGGATGTAGAACTGCGGCCGGTATCCGGTCGACACCGGTGTCGTCCGGCCGCCCTCCCTCCCGGACAGCACGTACACGCGCGCCGTGAAGCGCCGGCTCGGTGTGACGCTGCCGGGCGCCGCGACGATGTGCCCGCGTCGGACCGCGTCGCGCGGCACTCCCCGCAGCAGCAGGGCCACATTGTCGCCGGCCTGCGCCTCCTCCATCGGCTTGCCGAAGGTCTCCAGGCCCGTCACGACCGTCTCCAGACCGGCCCCGAGCACGTCGACCCGGTCGCCGACGCGGATCGTGCCGCGCTCTACGGCGCCCGTGACGACCGTGCCGCGGCCGGTGATGGTGAGCACGTTCTCCACCGGCAGCAGGAACGGGGCGTCCAGATACCGCTCGGGCATGGGCACATAGGTGTCCACGGCGTCGAGCAGCGCCTCGATCGCACTGGTCCAACGCGGGTCCCCTTCCAGGGCCTTGAGCCCGGAGACGCGTACCACCGGTACGGAGTCGCCGGGATATCCCTGTGCGGAGAGCAGCTCGCGGACCTCGAGCTCGACGAGGTCGGTGAGCTCCTCGTCGCCGGCGTCGGCCTTGTTGAGGGCGACGACGATGTGGTCGACGCCCACCTGCCGGGCGAGCAGCACGTGTTCGGCGGTCTGCGGCATGATCCCGTCCAGCGCGGAGACGACGAGAATCGCTCCGTCGAGCTGAGCGGCCCCGGTGACCATGTTCTTCACGTAGTCGGCGTGGCCCGGCATGTCCACGTGCGCGTAGTGCCGGGTGTCGGTCTCGTACTCGACGTGGGCGATGTTGATGGTGATGCCCCGCGCAGACTCCTCCGGGGCGCGGTCGATGCGGTCGAACGGCACGAACGTGCCGGTGCCGCGGTCGGCCAGCACTTTCGTGATGGCGGCGGTCAACGTGGTCTTGCCGTGGTCCACATGGCCCATGGTGCCGATGTTCAGATGCGGTTTGGTGCGCACGTATGCCGTCTTGGGCATGGCTGTACCTCGAAGCCTTCTCAGAGTGGTGCCGAGTGACGGCCCCGGCGGTGGGAGAACCGGCCGGGACGGGGACCCCAGGAACCTGCCGACCCTCCCCCTCCGGGGTCCGCCGGACGATCCGGGGAGGGTCAGCTTCGGGCGCCGTCGACGGCGGCCACGAGGATCAGGACGGCAGCCTTCGGAGCATCCGCGGCAGCGGATGCCGTGAGGACGAAGGCGAACCGGAACATGTGGCAGATCATCGCCGAAAGCCGCGACCGGCGTCGAATGGTTTTCGCAGGCAGCCGAGTTCGACGGGTCGACGGCGGGATGAAGGCTTCCCGAACAGTGACGCCGGGGAGACGAACCAGACGGCGATCAGACACATCGGTCGGTTAGTGTCGACGAATGCTCGATGCCACCACCCGCTCTGGGGGCACCGCCACGGCCCGGGCCCAGGCCGCCGCCACGGAGCCCGCCACCACGACCTCTCCCCAGGCCGCCGCGCCGCCCACCGCCGCGCCCGCGGTCGTTCCACCGGTCGGATTCGCCGCCCGGTGCACCCGGGTACTGCTCTCACCGTGGTCACGGCTGTCCCTGCTGCTGGTGCTGCTCGCTTCCGCCGCGACCTGCATGCTGGTGTTCGAGCCGCAGCGCCTGGTGACGCACGGCTGGCCGCCGCAGTTCGGGGGCGCCGCGGCGGCCGCC
This sequence comes from Streptomyces sp. HUAS TT11, assembly GCF_051553595.1. NCBI lineage: Bacteria > Bacillati > Actinomycetota > Actinomycetes > Kitasatosporales > Streptomycetaceae > Streptomyces > Streptomyces sp. HUAS TT11. Next base: position 7,556,923 of record NZ_CP196184.1, on the reverse strand, counting down.
GTCTTCGCGCTGGCCTACGGCCTGATCACGGTCGCGTTCGTGCCGCGCCCGCTGCTCAACCTCGCGGCCGGCGCGCTGTTCGGCTCGGAACTGGGCACGGGCACGGCGCTCGTGGGCACGGTGCTCGGGGCCGCGATCTCCTTCGGGCTCGGCCGGGCACTCGGACAGGACGCATTGCGCCCGTTGCTGCGGGGCCGCTGGCTGAAAGCGGCCGACGGGCAGCTCAGCCGGCACGCCTTCCGCTCCATGATGGCGGCACGGCTGTTTCCCGGCCTTCCGTTCTGGGGGGTGAACTACTGCGCGGCCGTCTCACAGATGCGGTGGACGCCCTACCTGCTCGCGACGGCGCTCGGCTCGATCCCGAACACCGCCGCGTACGTCGTCGCCGGCGCCCGTGCCGGCACGCCGACCTCGCCCGTCTTCCTGATCGCGATGGCCTTCATCACGGTGCCCGCGCTGGCGGGCGTGGTGGTGGCCTGGCGCAAGCGCCACCACCTGCGCGGGCACTGAGGGCTCAGACCGCCTCGAGGACCATGGCGTTGGCGAGGCCGCCCGCCTCGCACATCGTCTGCAGCCCGTAGCGGGCGCCCCGTGCGCGCAGTGCGTGCACCAGGGTCGTGGTCAGTCGGGTTCCGCTCGCGCCCAGCGGGTGGCCGACGGCGATCGCCCCGCCGTGCACATTGACTTTCGCGAGGTCGGCCCCGGTCTCCTGCTGCCAGGCCAGGACGACACTGGAGAAGGCCTCGTTCACCTCGAACAGATCGATGTCGTCGAGGGTCAACCCCGCCTTGCGGAGCACCTTTTCGGTGGCGGGGATGACGCCGGTGAGCATCAGCAGGGGGTCGGAGCCCGTCACGGCGAAACTGTGCAGGCGGGCCAGCGGGCGCAGACCGAGACGGGCCGCGGTCTCGCCGGACATGATGAGCACGGCCGACGCGCCGTCGTTGATGGGGCTCGCGTTGCCGGCAGTGACGTTCCACTCGATCTGGGGGAACCGCTCGGCGAAGCCGGGGTCGTAGTACGCGGGCCTGAGCCCGGCGAGGATCTCGGCACTGCTGGACGGCCGGATGCACTCGTCGCGGACCAGTCCCTCCAGGGGGGCGGTCTCGGCGTCGAACAGGCCCGCTTCCCAGGCGGCCGCGGCCCTGCGGTGCGAGGAGACGGCGAAGGCGTCCATCTGCTCTCGGGTGATGGACCACTTGGCGGCGATCAGTTCGGCGCTGATGCCCTGCGGGACCAGCCCGTCCGGGTAGCGTTCGGCGACGCCGGGCCCGAAGGGGTCCTTGCCGGCGGGCACGTTGGACCACATCGGCACCCGGCTCATGGACTCCACACCGCAGGCCACGACGATGTCGTAGGCCCCCGAGATCACGCCCTGCGCGGCGAAGTGCACCGCCTGCTGCGACGAACCGCACTGCCGGTCCACGGTGGTAGCGGGCACCGTGTCCGGGAAGCCCGCGGACAGGACGGCGTACCGGGTGGTGTTCATGGCCTGCTCGCCCACCTGGTCGACGGTGCCCCCGATGACGTCGTCGATGAGGGCCGGATCGACTCCGGACCGCTCGACGAGGGTGCGCAGCGTGTGCGCGAGGAGTTCCACGGGGTGGACGTGGGCGAGGGCGCCGTTCGGCTTGCCCTTGCCCACCGGGGTGCGTACGGCTTCGACGATCACGGCGTCGCGCATGGTGCGGGCCTCCTTGCCCGGCGTGTGCCGGTGTGACTGTTACCGGTGAGTAGGAAATCCGGATCCACCATAACGCTGAGAGTTGGAAAAACAAACCCATACCTAGAATGGGCTCATGGCCGCCTCCAAAGACCCACGCCCCTGCTCGATCGCCGACACGCTGGCCCTCGTCGGAGAGAAGTACTCCCTGCTCGTCATGCGCGAGGTCTGCCTCGGCAACGGACGCTTCGACCAGCTCGTGCGCAACATCGGTGCACCGCGGGACATCCTGGCGACGCGGCTGAAGCGCCTGGTGGAGGCGGGGATCCTGACCAAGAGGAGGTACAGCGAGCGCCCGCAGCGCTTCGAGTACCTGCCCACGGCGGCGGGCCTCGAGCTGGAGCCGGTCCTCATGACGCTCATGGCGTGGGGCGACCGCCATCTGCGCAAGGACGGCGATCGCCCCATGGTGATCGAGCACAAGTGCGGCAGCGAACTGGTTCCGGTCCTCACCTGCTCCGCCTGCGGCGAGGAGGTCCGCCGCGGCGAGAAGACGGCGCACCCCCAGGCACCGGGCTGGACGGTGTCCGGGCCGACCGCGGCCTAGCACCGCCTACGACGTCTCCTCGTACACGTCGAGCCGCCCGCACATCCCGAACTTCCCGAGGGCGGACGGCCGGCGGGCCCGTACGACCGCCTCGGCGAGGTGAGAGACGTCGCCGCGCTCCAGACGGTCGAGTTGTTCACCCGTCGCCACCGCCGCGGCCCGCGCACCCGTGGACCACCGCGCACGCCACTCGGCCAGCCGCGGCCGCACCAGCGCGGCGGCGGCCCGGTGGAAGGCGACCAGCGGCTCCGGGCCCTCCGCCTCGCGCAGCGCCCGGAAGCCCTCCAGGGACAGATCCCGGCGGGCCCGCGCGATCCGCTCGCGCTCCGCCTCGGGTGCGCCCGCCGGGATCACCGTCGCCGCCGCGTAGGCCTCCGGATCGGCCAGGTACTCCGCGGGCAGGGTGAGAACGGCGTCGCCCGCCTCCGGCAGCCCGCCGTTCTGCATGAGCACGGTGATGCGCAGCTCGTCCTCGTCGACCAGCCGGTGGACGGTGCCGGGCGTGAACCAGGCCACGGTGCCGGGCTCCAGCGGGGTGACCTCGAAGCCGGACGTCGTCAGCGTCTGCACCGCACCACGGCCGCCGACCACGACGTACGCCTCCGAACAGGTCAGATGCAGATGGGGGGTTCCACCGCACAGGCCGTCGGCGGCGGGCCAGTCGTAGACGGACAGCTGCGAGACGGCCACGGCGCCCGGCAGTCCCGTGAACCCGCCGGAGCTCACCATGGGTGCTCCTCCAGGTAGGCCGCGACCTGCTCACGCTCCCAGGCGCCGTCCGCCACCACCACGCGGTAGCGCCGGCGCAGCGTGTCGCCCGGGGCCAGCTCCAGCTCCTCGTGGAAGGCCCAGGAGGGGGCGAGCGCCGCGAAGGGCTCGGTGCGGACGAACCAGTGGGCGGGGTGGGTGCCCCGCTCCCCCAGGTGATCGTTCTCCGGGGCGTGCACGAAGACGAGTGTGGCCTGCCCGTCGGTGCCGTCGTGTTCTCCCGCGTATGCGAGCCAGGGCGCCTGGCGCCCCATCGGCCAGGGCCCGCCGGGATCGGGCCCGATGACCCGGCCGCCGCGGAAGGCCCGTGGCCCACGCCAGAACAGCCCGGTGTAGCCGGCCGACTCCCGCCCCGCCGTGGTCGGACTGCCGAAGCCCAGGGCCTCGCCGCGGCGATTGGTGATCGAGGAGGTCCAGGTCAGCGCCCAGGACCGGGAGGCCGCGTCGACGTCGTGGACCTCGATGCGGCGCTCCTCCTCGGCCCACAGCGCACCGCCGTGCGGATGCCAGGTCAGGCGTTCGGCGATGACCGCACCGCCGTCGTCCGCGGTGATCTCGTCGAAGCCGGCGTGCGCCATCGAGCCGACCAGCTCAGGCAGGGCGAGATACCCCTCGCCGTGGACGTAGGTGTTGCCGCCCCACAGGTTCTGCCCGGACAGGTGCGAGGCGGTCAGCTGCAGCCCCTTGTGCCAGCGGTGATCGTGGGGCCGGTAGCCGGTGACGATGTCGCCGGCGAGCGTCCGCATCGGGTGCAGATACGGCTTGGGTGCCTCCCAGGCCGACTCGGGGGCGTAGACGTAGGCGAACAGTTCGACGCCGGTCGTGGGCTCGGTGAGCGTGATGCGGTCGCCGTGCGTGTGCACGACGCGCGGTTTCGCGGTCATGCGGAAACCCCCCGGCACGGTCCCGCCACGGACGCGCCGCTCCCCGTGGGCGCCCAGCCGGGGGCGCCTCCGTGCAGGGCCGTGTAGAAGGGGTCGCCCGGACCGATGTCCCCGGCGCGCACGGTCGTGTCGGTGAACGCGGACTTGTACAGGGCGGTGATCAGCTCCAGGCTGGACCGCCCGTCCGCGCCGCTGCTGCGGGGCCGTTCACCGGCGCGCATGCTCGTGACCAGCTCGCGCAGCTGCGCCAGATGGGAACTCGGCACGTCGGCGCCGAAGTCCCGCCAGCCCGCGGCCTCTTCCTCGGGCACCCCGGGCGCGGGCGTGATGCGCCAGTCGCCGTTGCGGTGCCCGTACAGATGGGTCAGCTCGACGGTGGCCCGCTCGCAGTCGATGCGGATGCGGCTGGTCTCCTCGGGGCTGAGCACACTGTTCACGACCGTGGCGAGGGCGCCGTTCCGGAAGCGGACGAGCGCCGTCGAGACGTCCTCCGTCTCCACCTCGTGCACCAGGCGCCCGGCCATGGCCCGCACCTCGCTCCAGGCACCGAGCAGGTCCAGCAGGAGGTCCATCTGGTGGATCCCGTGCCCCATGGCGGGTCCGCCGCCCTCGCTCCGCCACCGGCCGCGCCAGGGAACGGCGTAATAGGCCGCGTCGCGGTACCAGGTGGTCTGGCAGTGCGCCACCAGCGGTCGGCCCATGGCCCGTCCGGCGAGCAGCCGCCTGACGTGCCGGGCACCGGAGCCGAAGCGGTGCTGGAAGACGATCGCCGCGTACGGGCCGCCGTTCGCCCCTTCCTCCGCCTCGACGGCGTCGAAGTCGGCCAGCGCGGGCACCGGTGGCTTCTCGCACCACACCCAGGCACCGGCCCGCAGCGCCGCGACGGTCTGGTCGCGATGCAGGGCGGGCGGCGTGCAGACGACGACCAGATCGGGCCGCCGCTCCGCGAGCATGCGGTCGAGGTCGCGGTACGCGTGCGGGATCCCGCCCTCCGCGCAGAGCCGCCCGACCGCGTCCGTGTCGATGTCGACCGCGGCGACGATCTCGAGTTCGCCCTCGGCGCCGAGCCGGGCGAGCGCGGGCAGATGGGAGCCGCGCGCGATGCCGCCGGCGCCCACGACGGCGGCCCTGATGCGCCGGCCGGCGAACGGGGACGTCGGACGGCCCGGACGCGGGTCCGGGCCGGGAACTTCGTCGGGTTTCGGGTCCTGGGTGGTGTCGGGACCGGTGGCTTCGGCGGCTGGGGACGCATCGCGAGCAGTGGGCATGGTCGTGATCAGCGCTCCATCGGACATGACGTCGGACGTCGGTCAACGCGTGTCGAGTTCCGAGGACTGCGGGGTGGCAAGCGCTTTCTCCCCGGTGTTACGAAAGCACCCGTCCGAGGGGTGGTCAACACCGTGTACCGCCCCTGACCCGGGCCGGGTGGAGCGCTCCGGCGCGCGCGGTTCGGCCCGAGCGCCCCAAGCGTTGGTAAAGCCCCGGTGCAGGCACCGCCGTGCCGGGGCGCTACGCTGCGGCCCTGCGCACTTGATCGACGGCTTCGGCACGGCAGCCGGCGTTCGGTGCGCCCGCCGCCGTTTCCACGATCAGCGCTTGGACCCCGTCACTCCATGTCTTGGCTTGAATCCCTCATCCTCGGGCTCGTCCAGGGGCTGACCGAGTTCCTCCCCGTCTCCTCCAGCGCCCATCTGCGGCTCACCGCGGCCTTCGCGGGCTGGAAGGACCCCGGGGCGGCCTTCACCGCGATCACTCAGATCGGCACGGAGGCCGCGGTGCTGATCTACTTCCGCAAGGACATCGCGAACATCGTCTCCGCCTGGTTCCGCTCGTTGTTCGACAAGGAGATGCGGCAGGACCACAACGCGAAGATGGGCTGGCTGGTGATCGTCGGCTCGATACCCATCGGGGTGCTCGGCGTGACGCTGAAGGACCAGATCGAGGGTCCCTTCCGCGATCTGCGGATCACTGCGACCATGCTGATCGTCGTCGGCGTGATCATCGGTGTCGCGGACCGGCTCGCGGCGCGGGACGAGACCGGCGGCAGGCACCGGGCGGCGAAGCAGCGCAAGACGCTCGAAAACCTGAACACCAAGGACGGACTCGTCTACGGTCTCTGCCAGGCGATGGCGCTGATTCCCGGCGTCTCCCGCTCCGGCGCCACGATCAGCGGCGGCCTGTTCCTCGGCTACCAGCGCGAGGCGGCGGCCCGCTACTCCTTCCTGCTGGCCGTTCCGGCCGTCCTCGCCTCGGGCGTGTTCGAACTCAAGGACGCCGCGGAGTCGGGACATGTGAGCTGGGGACCGACCCTGCTGGCAACGGTGATCGCGTTCGCCTCGGGCTACGCGGTGATCGCCTGGTTCATGAAGTTCATCTCGTCGAAGTCCTTCATGCCCTTCGTGTGGTACCGGATCGCCCTGGGCGTGGCCATCATCGCCCTGGTCACCGCGGGCGTCCTCAGCCCGCACGCCGCGGAGTCCGCGGGCTAGCAAGGAAGGGGCGGAGGAGGCTCGCGGCATCCTGTGTGAGGCATGTGACGGGGCCGCGCCGACAAGTTCGGCTCTGCGGCTTCGGCGTTCGAGTGGGAGCATGGCGCGACGGTCACGCACACACCGAGGAGCCGCCCTCATGAGCCATCGCCCCCACCCGAACATCGGCCGTGCCCGGCACCAGGTCGACCGACACGCGGCCGGGGTGCCACCGAAGGCGGAACCCCCTCGGCTCGTCCCGCGTCTGTGCGTACCGGCGACCGCGCTCCCGCCTGCGACGCGACCGGCATCTGCGACGGCGGCCCGTCTGCCCGCCTCGTTCCGGCCGCACCCGGTGAGCCGCGAGGAGGTGGCCGCATGAGCGAGAGTGTCGACCCGTACGAGCTGAGGGCCCGCCAACTGCGCATCCTGGCCAAACTGCACCGCAAGCGCGCCGCCGAACTGGACAGGACCGCCGCGGCCATGCTGGCCTCACGCTCGATGCGTCGCCTTGTGGACGTGCTGACGCAGGCCGAGATCCGTGATCTGGCCGAGCACCCGGACCTCGCCGAACTGAACGTGCAACTGGACGGCTTCTACGGCAACAACCCGGTGGACCCGGACGAGGGGAACACCGAGTGAGCGATGCGGGCCGGTCGCCTTCGCCTCGGCTCCTCGCCCCCCTTGCGGCCAGGCGGCCACGTCCGACCCACCGCATGACGAAGCGGCAGCCGTACGGGGGAGGCAGGGACGCGTTCTGCGCCCCCGCCCGGCCTCACGGCCGGGCCGTTCGACTGCCGCACAGGCGACGCTATGCCCCACCTGACGCGCCTGTCACCATCCCGGCCGAGTGAGGATCGGCTCGGATGTCACGGCTGTGACGGCGCGTCGTGCAGCGTCCTGTCCTCGCGGAAGTGTCCGTCCGGGACACCGGCGCCCGCCACGCGGCCGAAATCCCTTTGCCGTTGCCCGGTGGGGCACTCGACACTGAACTCATGCTCGGCTTCGTCAGAACCGACAACAACGCCCTCGTCGCATGCCTGGGTGACCCGCAGCGCACGGTCGCGGCGTATCGGGAACTGCTCCGCCGCGGGACGGACGCGGTGCGTGCCGTCCGGGCCGGCCTGTACGACGAGGATCCGGCCGTCCGCGAGGGCTGCTGCCGCCTTCTTGATCATTTGGTCGACATCGAGTCCATGGACGCCCTCGTCACCATGGTCGACGACCCCGACCCGCGGGTCAGGATCGCCGCGTTCCACGCCCTGGCGTGCGACCGGTGCAAGGGCGACACCTGCGCTCCGGGCGCGGACCGGGTCCTCGACCCCGCACTGCGCCATCTGGCCACGGACCCCGACCGGCACGTCAGGGCGAGAGCCGCCGAGCTCGTCGGCAAGTTCGCCCACTCCGACGCACGCGCCGCCGCCGCGCTTCAGCGGTCCCGCGCCGCCGACCCGGACCCCGCGGTGCGGAAGAAGGCAGGCTGGTTCGCACCCGGCGGAACCATCCACGAACGAACCCTCCCGCCGGACGCACGGAGGACACGCTCGGGCCGCACGCGGGATTCATGAGGTCGGGGTGAGCAGCCGGGCCCGGGGGGCGCGCCCCGGCTCGGGCACGATCCGGTCACCGCGTCACGGTTCGTTCCCCCTCCGCGACACAATCCCCCAACTCCCGCCCACAGAAGCGATCGTGACCAACCACATACTGCGCGCGTAGCCGCGCGGTAGCGTGCTGTCAGCCCTTGCCCCTAGGCTTGTCCGCATGTCCCCCGATTCCATGAGCCCTGGTTCCGCACGGTCCGCCGACGATGTGAACGAGCGGATCCGTGCGCTGTGGCTGCGGGCCGGCGGCACGCTGTCGGCTCAGGAACGCGCGGAGTACGAGCTGCTGGTCGTGGAGTGGGCGGAAGCGATGCGCGGCGAGATCATCGAGGCGGCCTGAGCGGCCCACTCGCCGTCGCCGAAGACGATCAGACCGCCGTCAGAGCCTCGCTCCGGCCGTCACCGTCCTCCGGACACCCTCAGCACGGCACCAGTGGTGTACGAGGACTCCGGGGAGATCAGCCAGCAGATCGCCGCGGCGATCTCCTCCGCCCGGCCGGGCCGGCCCAGCGGAACGGTGGGGGCCACACGGCGGGGACGCTCGGGATCGCCCATCGCCGCATGGATCTCGGTGTCGACGATCCCCGGCGACACAGCGTTGACGCGGATGCCGTCCGGACCCAGTTCCTTGGCGAGACCCACGGTCAGGGCGTCGACCGCGGCCTTGGACGCGGCGTAGTGGACGTACTCGCCGGGGCTGCCCAGCGTCGCCGCGGCCGAGGAGACATTGACGATGACCCCGCTCTTCCGCCGGATCATCATCCGGGCCGCGCGGCGTGAACACAGCAGCACGCCCAGGAGGTTGACCTCCACGACGCGGCGGAGATCGGCGGTGTCGGCGTCCACCAGCCGGCCCGGCGGGCTCGTCACGCCCGCGTTGTTCACAAGGCCCGTCACGGCTCCGAGTTCCCGGGCTGCCGTCTCGAAGAGACGGTCCACGTCGGGCTCGTCGGAGGTGTCGGCCCGCACGGTGACACACCGTCCGCCGGCGGCGCGTACGGCGGTCGCGGTCCGCTCGGCCGCAGCGTCGTCCCGTACGTACGAGAGCGCCACGTCGTGTCCTTCCGACGCGAGCCGCACACACGTCGCGGCGCCGATCCCCCGGCTTCCGCCCGTGACCACAGTGACGGGACGCGTCATGGATGTCTCCTCCTGCCGAACACACGTGGACGGATCATCGCACGGTCGCACACCGCGGGCTCATTCCGGGCGGCGAGCGAGGAGGACCCGCCCGGCAACAGCACCGCGCGGCAGCGGAGTTCGGCTCCGGGCGGCCGCCCCTGACAAAGCTCCAGGCCCGGACGGCGCACTCGCGACACGCCGTCAGGGCCGCGTTTGCACCCGACCGGCCGCACGAGATCACTCCGGGGGCATATCCGATATGGCAGCCAAAAGTTGCTATCAGTACGTTCATCGGAGATCGGCTGCCCGGCCGGCGTCTCTGCGAGAGAAGGAACTGACATGCCGACGCGTACCATCTCCGTGACCGCCGCCGCAGTGGGCGCTGCGGTCCTTGTCACCGCCGGAATCACCTACGCCTCCACCGCCGAATCCGCCAAGGCCGCCCCATCCGCCGAGCGAGCCGCCCCCGCGGCCCACAAGGCGGCCCCGTCCCTGCGGACGGCCATGGCTCCGCTGGAGGCCGTCCCGGCCGCAGCCCCGCAAGGTGGCGACACCTCGGGCGGCGGAAACAACGGGAACAACGGCGGGAACGGCCAGAACAACGGCCAGAACAACGGCCAGAACAACGGCGGGAACAACGAAAACAACGGCGGGAACAACTACGGGAACGGCGGGAACAACGACGACCGCGGCGGATACGGGGGAAACAACGACGACCACGACGACCGTGCGGGCGGTGGGGACCGTGGATACCGCCAGAAGAGGATCGGAAGGATCTACTTCAACGAGCGGTCGTTCTCCGCCGCCGTCGACGGCTGTGTCCCCGCGGCCAGCGGACTGGGCTCCACCAGCTTCAGTGTCGACAACGACAGCGACAAGATCGTCGAGGTCTACCGCGGCTTCAACTGCGACAACGGCTCCCCGGTTGCCACCGTGGGCCCCTACGGCAGCACCTTCGGCGTCGTGACCGGCAACAACGACTACGGCGACGGAGGCTACGGAAGCCGCTTCGGGGGCGGCCTCGCAGGCCTCCTCCTGGACAACGCCGTCGCGGGGAGTTTCCGCGTCATCGACCGCCACCACTACGAGTGGTGATCACGCTCCCGGGAGCGCTCGGATCACCGGCCCGCCGGAATCGGGCCTGGCGATCACGGCGTCCCGGGCCGGCCGGACCGCCTGCCCCGCCGTCCGCGGTCAGGCGGTCCGCCATGTCCTGAACCCTCGGCACACCTCTTGGCTGCGCGTCCTCCGTCCCCAACACTGAACCGATGACCCAGCGCGTGGAACTCGCGACCGTGATGGACCGGCTGGCCCTCGACGGACTCGTCACCGAGTACGCGGTGGCCGTGGACGACGGCGACTGGACGGCGTACCGAGGGCTGTTCACGGCGGACGGGCGCGCCGACTACCGGTCGGCCGGCGGCATCGAGGGGGAAGCGGGGCAGGTCGCCGAATGGCTGGAGGCGACGCTGCACCTGTTCCCGATGCGCCAGCACCTGATCGTGAACCGGCGGGTCCGATTCGGCGCCCTGGCGCACGACGTCGGCGACACGGCCGGGATCCGGGCCGACTATGTCAATCCCATGCGGTTCGCGACGAAGGACGGTGAGCCGGCCGAGCCGGACTTCGTCTGCGGCGGACGGTACACGTTCGCGTTTCTGCGCACGGACGAGGGCTGGCGGCTGCGCGAAGTGGTCGTCGAGGAGAAATGGCGCCGCATGCCGCGTCCACGCGGTCAGGAGTCCGGCCCCTGACCGAGCCCTTCCCGCACACCTCCATGCCCTCTGTCGGAGATCTTCCGCGGCGCGCACACTGGAGACATGCACCGGGGAGGGATGCGCCGTATGAGGATGCCCAGCGACTGGCTCGCCTCCCGCTTCCGGCGCGGTGCCGCCGCCGCGCTCGCGGGCGCGCTGCCCATGTTCGCCTTCCCGGCACCCTCCTGGTGGTGGTTCGCCTACGTCTGCCTGGTCCCCTGGATCCTGCTGATCCGGACGGCCCCGACCGGCCGGCGCGCCCTGTACGACGGCTGGCTCGGCGGCTTCGGCTTCATGGTGGCCGTGCACCACTGGCTGTTCCCGAGCCTGAACGTGTTCACGTTCGTCATAGCGGCGCTGCTCGGCGCACTCTGGGCGCCCTGGGGCTGGCTGGTGCGGCGTTTCCTGGCCGCGACACCGACGCCCGGCCGGGTCGGCGCCGCCCTCGTCGTGCTGCCGTCCGGCTGGCTCCTGGTGGAGCTCGTCCGCTCCTGGCAGGGGCTCGGAGGCCCCTGGGGCCTGCTCGGGTCGAGCCAGTGGCAGGTGCAGCCCGCGCTGCGGCTCGCCTCGATCGGCGGTGTGTGGCTGCTGAGCTTCCTGGTGGTGGTGGTCAATGTGGCCGTCGCCGTACTGGTCTCGGTACGCGCCTCACGGGTCCCCGCCGTGGCCGGTCTGGTGGCCACGGCCGTCGCGACATCGGCCGCCTGGGCCTGGGCGCCGCAACCGGACCCCGACGGGCGGATGCGGATCGCGGTCGTGCAGCCGGGGATCGTCAGCGGCGCGGACAGCGGGACGAGACGCTTCGACCGGGAGGAGCAGCTGACCCGCGCGCTCGCCGGACAGCGTCTGGACCTGGTCGTGTGGGGCGAGAGCAGCGTCGGGTTCGACCTCGCGCAGCGGCCCGATCTGGCGCACCGGATCGCGGCGCTCTCCCGGCTGGTGAACGCCGAGATCCTGGTCAACGTCGACGCGCGGCGCTCCGATCAACCGGGCATATACAAGAGTTCGGTCCCGGTCGGACCGGACGGCCCGACCGGGCAGCGCTACGACAAGATGCGGCTCGTCCCGTTCGGCGAGTACATACCGGCACGTTCCGTGCTGGGCTGGGCCACCTCCGTGGGCAGGGCGGCCGGCGAGGACCGCAGGCGCGGCACCGAGCAGGTGGTCATGGACGTCGGGCACGGGCTGCGCATCGGACCGATGGTCTGCTTCGAGTCCGCGTTCCCCGACATGAGCCGCCATCTCGCCGAGGACGGCGCACAGGTGCTGCTCGCCCAGTCCTCCACGTCGACGTTCCAGCACAGCTGGGCGCCGCAGCAGCACGCCTCGCTGGCCGCGCTGCGGGCCGCCGAGACCGGCCGGCCGATGGTGCACGCCACCCTCACCGGTGTCTCCGCCGTCTACGGTCCTACCGGCGCACGCGTCGGCTCCTGGCTCGGGACCGATCGCAGCGCGTCGGAGGTCTACGACGTTCCGCTCGCCCGGGGCGTCACCCCGTACGTCAGGTTCGGCGACTGGCCCGTCCACGGGGCCCTGCTGGTCCTCGCCGGGCTGTGCGCGGCCGAGGGTCTGCGCGCGCTCAGAGTGCGACGGGGCGCTCCTGCACCGCAGCCACCACCCGCTCGCACAGTTCGTGAGTCGCCAGTGCGTCACGGGCACTGAGCACCTTGCCCGCGCGGACGGCGTCGAGGAAGGCCAGCGTGGCCTGCTCGATGCCGCGCTGCCTGGCCACCGGCACCCAGTCCCCGCGCCGGCGCACGGTCGGCTGGCCCTTGTGGTCCACGACCTCGGCGAGGTTGAGCACCTGCCGCTTGGAGTCCTGGCCCGAGACCTCCAGTACCTCCTCGGCCGAACCGCTCAGCCGGTTCATCACACCGAGCGCGGTGAAACCGTCGCCGGTCAGCTGGAGCACCACATGGTGCAGCAGTCCGCCCTGGACCCGGGCGCGCACCGTCACGTCGTCGACCGGGCCCGGCACCAGGAACCGAAGGGTGTCGACGACGTGGATGAAGTCGTCGAGGATCATGGTGCGCGGTTCCTCGGGGAGTCCGACCCGGTTCTTCTGCATCAGGATCAGCTCGCGCGGGTGCTCGGCGCACTGTGCGTACCCGGGCGCGTGGCGCCGGTTGAAGCCGACCGCGAGGCTGACGTCGCGCTCCTCCGCGAGCCCCACCAGTCGCTCGGAGTCGGCGAGTTCGTAGGCGAGCGGCTTGTCCACGTACGTCGGCACGCCCGCCTCCAGCAGCCGTGTGACGATCTCGGCGTGGGCGCCGGTGGGCGCGTGCACGAACGCGGCGTCGAGGCCCTGGGCGAGCAGTCCGTCGAGGTCCGCGTGCCGCTGGGCGGGCGGGAGGTGCAGGCCGTCGGCAACCCGCCCGAGCGTCGCCGGAGTGCGGGTCTGCAGATGCAGTTCGAGCCCCGGCTGCATCCCGAGCACCGGCAGATACGCCTTCTGCGCGATATCACCGAGTCCGATGCAGCCGACCTTCACGGGGTGTCTCCTAGGGGTTGCGGACCGGTGCCTTGCCGGAAGCATACGGCTGCTGCGGCGGACGCCAGCCGGCGATGTCCTCGAAGCCGCGCAGGAGGAGCCCGGGGGCGACCCGGGACAACGCGGCGATCGCGGCGTTGCGGACGGCGATGCCCGAACGGCTGCGGGTCAGACCCACACCGGCGGCCCTGACCGCCTTGCGGGCGACCACCGTCGTGCGAGGCAGCCGGGCGGCGGTGTAGGCGGCGAGGTCCTCGCCGTGATGGGCGAGCACGATCGCGTCCTCGACGGCCTGGTTGCCGCCCTGGCCGAGCTGGGGCGGCATGGCGTGGGCCGCGTCCCCGAGCAGTGCGACCCGGCCCGAGTGGAACGCGGGCAGCGGCTCGGCGAGGTGGTGCACGTCGTGCCGCAGGATCTCCTCGGGGCCGACCGCGGCGATGAGGGCGGGGATCGGGTCGTGCCAGTCCCCGAACCGGCGCACGAGTTCGGCCCTCTCGTCGTCCGGTGCGTGCAGGCCGGCGGGAGAGACGGCCGCGGCGTAGGCGTACACCCTGCCGTCCTTGAGGGGCTGTGTGCCCCAGAAGCGGCCCGGGCCCCATGTCTCGTGCGGTGCGAACTCCACGCCGGGCGGCGCCGAGACGAGCCGCCACGTGGTGAACCCGGTGTAGAGGGGCCCGGGGTGCTCCGGGAACAGCGCACGACGTACGGCCGAGTGGATGCCGTCGGCGGCCACCACCAGGTCCGCCTCCAACTCGCCGTCGGGAGTGGCGACGCGGGCCGGGCGTGTGGTGTCCCCGGGGTCGACGAGGCTCGCGGCGGACGCCGTACGGATCGTCCCCGGCGGGAGCTGTGCCGCCAGGGTGTTCACGAGGGTGGCGCGGTGCAGCAGCACGATCGGTCCGCCGAGGCGCTCGGCCGCATCGGCGGCGGCGAGGCGCGCGACCCAGCGCCCGGACGGAGTGCGCAGCCCGCCGTTCCCCTGCCAGGCGGCGAGGTCGCGGAGCTCGTCCCCGAGCCCGATGACATCCAGGGCGCGCAGGGCGTTCGGGGCCAGCGAGATGCCGGAGCCCACCGGATCGAGCGAGCCGGCCCGCTCCAGAACGGTGACCTGGCGGCCGGACCGGTGCAGAGCCGCCGCAGCGGTCAGCCCTCCGACACCGCCTCCTATGACGACGACCCGTGACGCCGGTGCCATGGCCCCTCCTTGTGCCGCGCATGCCAAACTACATCTGTAGTGAACAGATACGGCGACTCTACTACAGACGTAGTGCCACGGATAGGTTGGCGTTCATGTCCGCACGTACCGAAGGCTCCTCCCGCACCGACCTCATCGCCGACACCGCGCTCTCCCTGCTCGCCGAGCGCGGCATGCGCGGGCTGACGCACCGGGCGGTCGACGAGGGGGCGGGGTTGCCCCAGGGCTCGACCTCCAATCTGGCGCGGACCCGGCTGGCGCTGCTGGAGCTCGCGGTGCGGCGCCTCGCCGACCGGGAGGCCCGGGTGCTCGCGCCGCACGAGATGCCCGCTCCCACGAGTGGACCCGACCAGGTGGTGGACGCGCTGGCCCTGGCCGCCCACCGTGCCCTGACCCGGCACCGCGCGCTGACTCTCGCCCGGTACGAACTGGCCCTGGAGGCCACACGTCGGCCGGAGCTGCGCCGGCACTTCGACGCGGCCGGAGCCCGCTTCCGTGACCAGCTCAACGCCCTGGTCACGGCCTTGGGTTCGGCCGACCCGGACCGCCATGCGCTGTCGCTCGTGGCCTGGCTGGACGGGCTGATGTTCTCGTGCGTCGCGGGCTCCTTCACCGCCGACGTGCCCACCCCGGACGAGGTGCGTGCCGGCCTGCGGGAACTGCTCGCCGGCATGCTCCACAGCTGACGGCCGCCACGGGAACGGGTGACGGATGCCGCGGGAACGGGTGACGGCGCCGGGACCGGCCGGCGGCAACCGGGCGGACCGGCGTCAGCCGCGATGGACGCGGACCCTCCGTAGGGGGCGGGAGATCACCCATGCGGGGCATCCTGTGCCTGTCAGCTCCCCAAACCGGCCATGACCTTGCAGAGTTGCGCGGGTGCATCGAACGACGACGACCGCCGCGCTCCTGGTCACCGTGGCCGTCTCGGCCCTCACCGGCTGTGTGACCGTCCAGCGACCGCCGGCTTCCGAACCGCCGCCCTCCCCCACACGACCCTCGGCACCGCGCCCCGACGGCAGCACGGACCCCCGAGTCGTCCAGGCCCCGGCCCGGGAGGCACTGGAGATGGTCGAGCCCTCCGAGCCTCCCTCACCGTTCAGGACCGCCCCGAACCGCGCGGCCCCGCCCGCACCGGGCATCGCTCCGCCCGCCGCCCGGCCCCACCCGCCCGCCGGCCCGCAATCGCGGCCGACCGGCCCACGGGGTCCGGTACGGTTGCCGCCGACCGTCTCCGGGCAGCTCCCGAGGAACGCGGACGTGTGCGCGCTCGGCCGCAGGTACGGAGGGTGGCGACCCGACAGCCCCGAGGCGAGGATCTGCCGCAGCGCCTACGGGCGTTGAGCCCGGGAGAGCGTCCGAGCGGGCGGGCCCATGTCGAGATTCGTGTTGTCCCGTAGGTACTCGCCGACCCGGGATGCATGCCGGGCCGATCGCCGTCCCTTTCGTGACGCGCGCAGCCGGTCGCCTCAAGGGCGCCGTCTCTGCGGTCCCAGGGTGTCCCCGCCGGGGCCGTCGGGCGGGCCGGGCTCCGGTGCGCCGCCCCTCGGCCACCGCTCGGCGAGCCGCAGCTCCAGACGTACGATCGCGGCCTTGACCCCTTTGCCGTAGGAGTCGTCGTCCAGGGCGCCCACCGCACCGCGCGCCCGGCCCAGATGGACCCGGGCGGCCTCGCAGCGGCCGAGCTTGATGTAGTCGGCCGCCAGGTTCAGATGGAGCGAGGGGTAGAACGCACGCACCGCGAGCACCCCGTCGTGGCCGGCGAGGCGCTCGTCGGTGAATTCCTCGGCGGCGGACAGCGCCCTCAGATCCCAGGCCAGCTCGTCCGCCGGGTCGTCCTGCGTGTCCGCCATGTAGTGCGCCAGCGTGCAGCGGTACAGCGGATCGCCGTCCTCGCCGATCTCCGCCCACAGACGCAGAAAACGGTCCCGGGCCTCTTCGCGGTCTCCGCCGTGGTGCAACATGACGCCCTGCCCGATCCGGGTCATGACGGCGTCCGGCGCCGCCTGCTCCTGTCGCTTCACCACGGCTTCCTCCGCGCTCGTCACCCTCCCTCACCACGACGCTAACCGCCGCCACCGGCAATCGCGGTCAGGCGGCTCCGTACGGGCGCTGGGCCAGGACGGTGACGATGCGGGGCCCGTGGGCCGACGGGCGGGGCCGGAGCGGGCACGGCCCCGCCCCGGGGCTCATCCCCGATTCGGCACGGTCCACTCGACCGGCTCGTGTCCCTGCCGGGCCACCGCCTCGTTGATCTGCGTGAACGGGCGCGAGCCGAAGAACTTCTTCGCGGACAGCGGCGAGGGGTGCGCACCCTTGACGACGACATGCCGTGACTCGTCGATCAGCGGCAGCTTCTTCTGCGCGTAGTTGCCCCACAGCACGAACACCGCCGGGTCGGGCCGGCCGGCGACGGCGCGGATCACGGCGTCGGTGAACTTCTCCCAGCCCTTGCCCTTGTGCGAGTTCGCCTCGCCCGCGCGCACCGTGAGCACCGCGTTCAGCAGCAGGACGCCCTGCTCGGCCCACGGCATCAGATAGCCGTTGTCGGGGACCGGCGTGCCCAGCTCCTCGTGCATCTCCTTGTAGATGTTTCGCAGGGAGGGCGGGATCTTCACACCCGGCCGCACGGAGAAGCACAGACCGTGCCCCTGGCCCTCGCCGTGGTACGGGTCCTGGCCGAGGACGAGGACCTTCACCTTGTCGTACGGCGTGGCGTCGAGAGCCGCGAAGACCTCCTCACGCGGAGGGTAGACGGGACCCTTGGCGCGCTCCTCCTCGACGAACTCCACGAGCTCCTTGAAGTAGGGCTGCTGCAGTTCGTCGCCCAGTACGCCCCGCCAGGACTCCGGCAGCATGGCGATGTCGGTCACGTCAACTTCCTCCGATGTGCGGTCACTTCCAGGCCTCAGAACCTACAGGCGACCACTGACAACGAGCTCCGGTGCCCGGTGGGGGCTACCAGCTCGTCTTGCGGTACAGCTCCCACATCATCATGATCGTCGACGGGTCCAGCGCCCGCTCCCCGCCGGAGATGTCCTCGCTCGCCGCGACGAACTGCCTGCCCTGCCACAGGGGCAGCAGTCTGGTGTCGTCCACCAGGATCTGCTGGGCCTGCTCGAACGCGTCCACCACCTTGGCACGGTCGCTCTCGCGCCGCGACTGCGGCAGCAGGACTCCGGTGATCCGCGGTTGCGGATAGGGCGTGCCGAGGGCGTTCTGCTCGCCGACGAAGGGGGCGATGTAGTTGTCGGGGTCCGGGAAGTCGGGGAACCAACCGCGCCCGAAGACCGGGTACTCGCCCTTCTGGTAGCCCTCCACGTACGACTTCCAGGGGCGGCCCTCAAGGGTGACCCGGAAGAGGCCCGAGTGCTCGAGCTGCCGCTTGAGCTCCTTGAACTCGGGAGCGGTCTCCGAGCCGTAGCGGTCGGTGGTGTACCAGAGGGTGAGCGGCACGGGCCCGGTGATGCCCGCCCGGGAGAGGATCGTGCGCGCCTTGGCGGTACTGGGTTCCCCGAAGTCGTCGAAGAAGGCTGTGGTGTGGCCGGTCAGTCCCGCCGGGATCATGGAGTAGAGCGGGTCGACGGTGTCCTTGTAGACGTTGTGGGCGATCGCGGCCCGGTCCACGACCTGGGCCACCGCCTTGCGGACGGCCGCCCTGCCGGCCCAGGGGTCCTTCGGGTTGAACACCAGATAGCTGATCTCGATCCCCGAGTTCTCCACGAGCCGGATGTCCTCGTCGGACGAGTGTCCCTGGAGAGCGACGATGTCGGAGGCACCGAGACCGCGGTAGGTGACGTCGATCTTCCTGCCCCTGAGTGCCTGGACCATGGCGCCCGAGTCCTGGAAGTAGCGGATGGTGACCGCGTCGTTCCTGCGCTCGGCGTAGCCCTGGTAGCGCGTGTTCCCGGAGAGCCTTGCCTCCTTGCCGTCCCGGTAGGACGCCAGCGTGTACGGACCGGAACCGGTGACCTCGCCGTCCCGGCGCACCTCGGTGGCCGGGTAGTCGGCCGGGTCGACGATCGACATGGCGGGCGTGGCGAGGACGAACGGGAAGGTGGCGTCGGGCTTGCCGAGGTGGAAGACCACCTCGCGGTCGCCCTTGGCCTCGACCCGGTCGAGGCTGCCCAGCAGACCCGCCGGGCCGCCGGGCACGGCTATGCGCCTGATCCGGTCGAACGAGTACTTCACGGCCCGGGCGTCGAGCTTGTGCCCGTTGGAGAACGTCAGCCCTTCGCGCACCACGCATCGGTACACCAGAGCCGTCGCATCCGTGAAGCGGCACTGCTCCGCGGCGTCGGGACCCGGCTCGGTCGCGCCGTCCGGGTAGTTCAGGAGGGTCTGGTAGACGTTGCGGAACAGCTCCCAGGAGTTGTCCCAGGATGCGGCCGGGTCCAGGGTGGTCGGGGAGCTGGTGGTGCCCACGACGATCGGTCTCTTCTCGTCGGCGGACCCCGAGGAGAGCGCACTGCAACCGGCCACCAGGGACAGGGACGCGATCGCCGCCAGTCGACGCCGACAACGGTTGCGGTTGAACACGCGCACGCTCCTCGATCTGCCGTACCAGGGGTGGGCGGCAGACCCTACCGCAGCCCCCGGGCGGCCGGACCCGCTTCGGCGGGGCGCGTGCATCGGGGCGTCCATGACGACGTTGTCATCCGTCTGTGTGTCTTGCCTTCACCGGCACGGGCGTCACTTCCGTCCAGACGGCACCCGGGTATTGCGCGAAAGAGCCGCGGGCCGGCCCCTCGGCCCCGACCCGGTGTCCCGCGCCCGTCACGGGCGCGGGACCCGTCTCATCTCATCCGACCCCGGCGTTCAGGAAGATGCCGCCGTCGACGACAAGCGTCTGGCCGGTGATCCAGTCGGACTGGTCCGAGGTGAGGAACGCCGCGGCGCCGCCGATGTCCGAGGGCACCCCGAGCCGGCCGAGCGGATAGGCCGCGGCGGCCTCCGCCTCCCGGCCCTCGTACAGCGCCTGGGCGAACTTGGTCTTCACCACGGCCGGCGCGATCGCGTTGACCCTCACCAGGGGCGCGTACTCGTGCGCCAGCTGCACGGTCAGGTTGATCATGGCGGCCTTGCTGATGCCGTACGCGCCGATGAACGGCGAGGCGGAGAGCCCCGCGACCGACGCGATGTTGACGATCGCGCCGCCGTTCTCGCGCTGCCAGGCGTGCCAGGTCCGCTGGGCGAAGCCGAGCGCCGAGACGACGTTCGTCTCGAACACCTTGCGCGCCACGTTCAGGTCGAGGTCGGCGATCGGGCCGAACACCGGATTGGTACCGGCGTTGTTGACCAGGAAGTCGACCCGGCCGAAGACCTCCATGGTGCGTTCCACGGCCAGGGCCTGGTGGTTCTCGTCGTGCGCCTTGCCTGCGACGCCGATGACGCGGTCGGCGCCGAGCTTCTCGACGGCCTCCTTGAGGGCGTCCTCGTTGCGTCCCGTGATGCAGACGCGGTCGCCGCGGGCGACGAAGGCCTCGGCGACGCCGTGGCCGATGCCCCGGCTTGCGCCCGTCACCAGGGCGACCTTGCCGGAGAGAGGGGGCAGTTCAGTCATGTGTCCGTGCTCCTGTGGCTCAGTCGAGCGGTCCGCCGGCGACGTACAGCACCTGGCCGGAGACAAAGCCGGCCGCCTCGCCCGTGAAGAAGGCGATCGCGTTGGCGATGTCGTCGGGCTCCCCGACGCGCTGCACGGGGATCTGGGTGGCCGCCGCCGCCTTGAAGTCCTCGAAGCCCATGCCGACCCGGTCGGCGGTCGCCTTGGTCATCTCGGTGGCGATGAAGCCGGGGGCGACGGCGTTGGCGGTGATGCCGAACTTGCCGAGTTCCTTGGCCAGGGTCTTGGTGAAGCCCTGGAGACCGGCCTTGGCCGCGGAGTAGTTCACCTGGCCGCGGTTGCCGAGCGCCGAGGACGAGGAGAGGTTGACGATACGTCCGAAGCCCGCGTCGACCATATGCTTCTGTACCGTGCGCGACATCAGGAAGGCGCCCCGCAGGTGGACGTTCATGACGGTGTCCCAGTCCGCGACGCTCATCTTGAACAGCAGGTTGTCGCGGAGCACACCCGCGTTGTTGACGAGGATCGTCGGACCGCCCAGCTCCTCGGCGATACGCGCGACGGCCGTCTCGACCTGCGCCTCGTCCGAGACGTCGCAGCCGACGGCGATGGCCCTGCCACCGGCGGAGGTGATCTTCTCCACGGTGTCCTTGCATGCCGCTTCGTCGAGGTCGATCACCGCGACGGCATGACCCTCGGCGGCCAGTCGTACGGCGGTGGCGGCGCCGATGCCGCGCGCGGCGCCGGTGACGACCGCGACCCGCTGCTCAGTGGTGGACATTGCTGCTTCTCCTCGCCCTTGGAAAGCCTGGAACGCCTGGGAAACTCTGCGGCTCCCGCGGCACGCCCATCAGGTGAGCGACCGCTTAGTACCTTCAGCAGACGTGACGCTAGAAGCCCTGGCACCCGGTGTCAACGGCACACCCGGCGCATGTGATCCATTACCTCACCAGGAGGTCCAGCAACCGCTCCGCCTCGGCCGCAGGATCGGCGGTCAGCCCCGTATGCACGGGCCCGGGCTGCACCACCGTCGAACGGGGCGCGATCAGCCAGCGAAAACGCCGCCCCGGATCGTCGTGCGCCGCCTGCCCGGCCGCCGCCCCGCCCGCGCACACACCCTCGACGGCACGCAGCGCGGCACGCACACCGGGCACGTCCGCGCCGGGATCCAGCGCCAGCAGCCTTCGCTCGTCGAGGTACGTCCGGGCGCCGACGAAGGACTTGGCGCGGCAGTACACCAGCACCCCCGCGTTGATGCACTCGCCCCGCTCCACCCGCGGCACGACCCGCAGCAGCGCGTACTCGAAGACGTCCCGCCCGTTCACTTGCCGGCCCCCCGCTCGGTCTCGATGCCCTGGATGCGTTCGTGGACGTCGGCGGCGCGGGCGAGCAGCGGCCGAGCGTACGCCCGGCGCAACGCGTCCGGGCTGTCGAAGCCGGGCTCGCCGGCCAGCCACTCGTCCGGGATCCCGGCGGTCACCTCGGCCAGCAGCTCCTCGGTGACCAGCGGCGCCAATGCGGCGGCGGCGCTCGCCACGTCCGGCGCGAAGGGGGCCAGCGCATGATCGGAGGCGTCGTAGGGCCGCGCCGCGGACCTCTCGGCGCCGCGCCAGTTGTGGTGCCAGATCATCGTGGCTCCGTGGTCGATGAGCCACAGGTCGCCGTGCCACATCAGCAGGTTGGGGTTGCGCCAGGAGCGGTCCACGTTGTTGACGAGCGCGTCGAACCAGACGATGCGGCCGGCCTCCTCGGAGCCCACGGCGAAGGCGAGCGGGTCGAAGCCGATGGCGCGGCTGAGGAAGTCCATGCCGAGGTTGCGCCCGCCGCTCGCCTTGAGCAGCTCCTGCACCTCCTGGTCGGGCTCGCCGAGGCCCAGCACCGGGTCGAGACCGATGGTCACGAGGCCGGGCACCCGCAGGCCGAGACGGCGGGCGAGTTCACCGCAGACGACCTCGGCGACGAGCGTCTTGCGGCCCTGTCCGGCGCCGCTGAACTTCATGACGTACGTCCCGAGGTCGTCGGCCTCGACGAGTCCCGGCAGCGAACCGCCCTCACGCAGAGGCGTGATGTAGCGGGTCGCCGTCACTTCCTTGAGCATTTCCCCAGGCTATCCGGTCGCCCGGGCCACCGTTCCGAGCAGTGGCGGCGGCCAGGGACCCGGGGCCGGGCCCCGCGCGCCGACGCGGGCGCGGCGGCCGGCCCGGACCGGTTCCGGACTCAGTCCCGCTCGCGTGTCCAGCCCACCGACTGCACCCGGGAGTTGTCGCCGGGGCGGGCGTCCGAGTACAGCAGCGCGCGCCCGGTCCGTACCGTCAGCGCCCCGACGTACACCCCGCGCCCCACATAGAGCGAGTCGGTGGTGTACCGCCAGCGCACGAGCAAGGACGCACCGGCGGGGAGCACGGCGTCGAGCGCATGCCACACGCGGCCGTTGTAGCCGGTCACGGCACCGTCGTCGTGGGCCACCGGCCCGGCGCCACCGGGCGCCCGGGTGGTGAACGGCAGCGGCCGCCAGGTCGCACCGCCGTCGGTGGACGTCTCCGCGCGCAACGTGTCGGAGCCGGGCTCGGTGTCCCACCACAGATCGCAGGTGAGCCGTGCCCCTGCCGAGGTGTCCAGCTCGGGCAGGGTCAGCGTGGCGGTGGTCGCGCTCGCCATACCGCCGAACCACGCCGTGCCGCCGTGGGCGGGCCGCACCGGAACGGCCCTCGCGAACCGGTCGCCCGCGGCCACGCGAGGAGCCGAACCGGACCGCCAGGTGCGCACCGGGTGAACGGAGTTGCCCATGATGACGAGGAAGGAGTCCGTCGTGGGGTCGAGGACGATGCTGGTCCCGGTGAAGCCCGTGTGCCCCCCGGTACTCGGGGTGGCCATCGCACCCATGTACCAGTGCTGGTAGAGCTCGAAGCCCAGGCCGTGGTTGTCACCGGGGAAGGCCGTGTTGAAGTCGGAGAACATCAGGTCCACCGACTTCTCGCTCAGGATGCGCACGCCGCCGTACACACCGCCGTTGAGCAGGGTCCGCGCGAGCACGGCCATGTCCCAGGCCCGGGAGAAGACACCCGCGTGACCGGCGACGCCGTCGAACGCGTAGGCGTTCTCGTCGTGCACCTCGCCCCACACCAGTCCCCGGTCGAGACCGGACCAGGGCAGCCGCGCCACCTCGGTGGCCGCGATGCGCGGCTTCCAGGAGGCGGGCGGGTTGTAGCGGGTCGCGGTCATGCCCAGCGGCCGGGTGATCCCTTCGGCGACCAGCCTGTCGAGCGGCTTGCCGGTGACCCGCTCGAGGACCTGCTGGAGGGAGATCATGCTGAGGTCGGAGTACAGATAGACGGTCCCGGGCGCGTTGACCGGCTTCTCGTCCCACAGCGCCTGCAGCATCTCCTGCCGGCTGCCGAACTTGTAGAAGGCGATGTCGGCCTGGAGCCCCGAGGTGTGGGTGAGCAACTGCCGGA
Organism: Streptomyces sp. HUAS TT11; assembly: GCF_051553595.1. NCBI lineage: Bacteria > Bacillati > Actinomycetota > Actinomycetes > Kitasatosporales > Streptomycetaceae > Streptomyces > Streptomyces sp. HUAS TT11. Next base: position 7,533,349 of record NZ_CP196184.1, on the reverse strand, counting down.
CGGTGATGTCCTGCTTGCCGCCTCCCGCGTACTCCGGCACATAGCGGGCGACGGGGGCCTCCAGCTCGATGCGGCCGCACTCGATGAGCTGCACGGCGACGAGCGAGGTGAACAGTTTCGACAGCGAGGCCAGGTCGTACACCGTGTCGGGCGTCGCGTCGATCTGCTGGTCGGGCGGGAACTCGACGGCGGTGTCGGTCGCGGAGTCGTAGTCCTGGTACCGAACGGCCTTGCCGACGGCTCTCTCCAGGGCGACCGTTCCCCCACGTCCGGCGAGCACCACGGCGCCGGCCCAGTACGGATGCCTGGGCGACGGTCCGAGGTACCGCTCGGCCACGGCGGTGACCTCGTCCACGTGCTCCGGAAGCAGTCCGGCCCGCGCCGCGGAACCGTGTCGCAGAGTCGTCCCGTGGCCGCCCGGCCGTAGCGGCACGTTCGCCGCACGGCCGCTGTCGTCCGCCGTGGCGGACCCGGTTCCCAGCGGGGCGACCACCAGCGCCCCGCCGAAGGACAGCATCCCCGTCCCGAACCGGCGCCGGCTGAGCGGGCCCCGACCGGGACCGCCGGACTCTCCGGGCCGTTCCACCTGCTCCATCGGACCTCCGAAAGAAGTTTTCACTCCGACCCCTGCGGTCTGAAACTTTCCTTCCGGAACTCGTGCTCTGTCAATCCCCGTGCGTCACAGGCGGGTTGCCGACCGCAGCACCGAAGCGCCGTTCCTGTTGCGCTCCGCACGACGGACCGGCCTCGACTCGAGAGTTCTTCTATCAAAATGCCGTCCACATACTTGTCCGACGTTGACGCACTCATTACCGTCCACCGAGGCAACACAGCGCCCGAGTTCATGTCGGTGGACCGGGCGATCCCGCGGCGCCGGCAGGACAGCGGGGTGCAGCCGCTGCGCCTCCGAAGCCGCACGCACCTTCCGGACTACGCATACGTGAGGAAGGCACTTCGTGGAGAACCTGAGCCGCCGCACGTTCAGCAGACTCGCCGTCACCCCGTTGATCGCCCTGCCCGCCGTGACCCACCCGGGAACGGCCTCGGCATCGACCGCCGGCACGGCCCCGACCGGTAACGATCAGCGGACCGAGACGATCCGCGCGATGAGCAGAGCCGCCACGTACATGGACGGCACCGTCTCCTACCGGGGCGGTTACGTCTGGAACTATCTGCCGGACCTGTCGGTGACATGGGGCGAGATGGAGGCCAAGCGCACCATGTGCTGGGTCCAGCCGCCCGGCACCCCGTCCGTCGGGCACAGCATGCTCGACGCCTACCACGCCACCGGTGAGGAGGTGTTCTACCGGGCCGCGGAGCGCACCGGTCTCGCCCTCGTGGACGCCCAACTGCCGGTCGGCGGCTGGAACTACATCCATGACTTCGCCGGCGAGAAGTCCCTCAGGGACTGGTACTCGACCATCGGCGCGAACGGCTGGCGCCTGGAGGAGTTCCAGCACTACTACGGAAACGCCACCTTCGACGACGCGGGCACCTCCGCCGCCGCCCAGCTGATCCTGCGGCTGTACGTGGAGCGCGGCGATCGGCGGTTCGAGCGCGCCCTGGACCGTGCGATCGACTTCGTGCTGGCCGCCCAGTTCGGCGGGGGTGCGGCCGACGGCGGCTGGCCGCAGCGCCATCCCGCTCACCACGGCTCGGTCAGCAGGATGCCGTGGCCCGAGCGGCGGCCCCCGTGGCTCCCCGGCGACGTGACCCACGGGATGGAGGACGGCGAGTACACCCAGCACGTCACCTTCAACGACGATGTGCTCGGCGAGAACATCAAGTTCCTGCTGATGTGCGTCTCCGCGCTGGGCCGGCACGATCTGACCGGTCCCGCCCGCCGGGCGATGGAGTGTCTGCGCCGGATGCAGCAGCCCGGTCCGCAGGCCGGCTGGGGACTTCAGCATCTGTCCCGGGCCAAGCACGGCAGGCCCGCGGGAGCACCCGCCGGCGCCCGCTCCTACGAACCCCGCGCGCTCACGACGCACACCACCCAGACCAACGTCCAGCAGCTGTTCCACTACTTCCGGCTGACCGGCGACCGCAGATACCTCGGCCGGGTCCCGGAAGCACTTGACTGGCTGGAAAGCTGCCGGCTGACGCAGCGCCAGATCGACGAGAACCCGCTGCTGGCCGGGCGCACCCACCCGACCTTCGTCGAACTGGGCAGCAACCGTGCACGCTTCGTGCACCGCTTCGGCTCCAACATCCGCAACGGCGCCTACTACCACGACCACGACCACCACGACACGCTGAGCCACTACTCCGGGGGCCGCTCCATCGACCTCGCGGGACTGCGTGCCGGATACGAGCAGCTGGCGTCCATGTCACCGGCCGAGGTGGCCGCGATGCGCGCCCGGTCACCCCTTTCCGGCGGCGCACCGATCCCCCTGCCCCGGTACTTCTCCCTGCGGGACATCCAGCTCTCCGACCTGCTGCGTGACGCACCGTTTCCGATGCCGGTGGTGTCGGACGCCGAGGCGACCGCCCTGGTCGCCGGACTCGGCGACCGCGGCCACTGGCTCACGCCGCTGGACGCGGTGACCAACCCCTACGAAGGGCCGGGCACCCCCAGGCCGTACGACGGAAAGGCGTACATGAGCAGGAACGTCGGCGATCTCCGCGACACCTCGCCGTACAACCCGCAGGATCCGCCCGCGGAGCCCCCGTACGAGCCGCGGGAGGCCCCGCTGGGCATCAGCTCGGCGGCCTACGTCGCCAACATGGCCAAGCTGATCGGCTATGTGACGCGGCCCGCGGGCTGAGCCGGTCGCGCCACCGCGACACGAAGAAGGAAGCACACCCCTACGGTCCGTCCACCCCGCGCACGAGCGGGGTGGACGTTTCCGTGCGGAGACGTCGCGGGGGCGTACCCGCCGGTCGCGACAGGCCAGGTGCCCGCGCTCCCCTCGATCCGGAGGCCCCGCCCGGGCGGTGGTCTCACGGCCCGAGCCGGTCCTGAACCCTCGGAGACCCGCGCCGCGCGCGGTCACGAACCACCCCCGGACGTGGGCTCGCCGTCCCTCTGACAGCGGTACCGCAGCCGTGCCTCACGCCCGCCTGATCTCGAAGCGGTCAAGATCTGGACGGTGGCTGAACGGTCATTGTTCGAAGGCCGTACCTCCGTCCAGAGGTACGAAACATCCGTGGAAGGGAACGTCAGCATGACCAGCGAAGCGCTTCAGCCCGGCTCGGCACCCGCCCGCCGGACCGTCATGGCGGCGGTCGGTGTGACGGGGCTCGCCGCGGCGCTGACCGCGTGCGGTGACTCCGGCGACAGCTCGGCCCCGAGTACGTCGCAGAGTGACAGCACCGCGAGCAGCGGCACCTCGGGCGGGGGCGAGAACGCCGCGGCCGGCACCGACGGCACCGTCCTCGCGAAGACCGCCGACATCCCCGAGGGCGGCGGCAAGGTGTTCGCCGACCAGGGAGTGGTGGTGACACAGCCGGCGGCAGGCACGTTCAAGGCGTTCTCCTCCAAGTGCACCCACCAGGGCTGCGCGGTGAACGACATCTCGAACGGCGTGATCGTCTGCCCGTGTCACGGCAGCCACTTCTCGGCGACCGACGGAAGTGTGCAGAAGGGGCCCGCGACCCAGCCGCTGGCCGCCGCGAACATCTCCGTGTCCGGGGACGAGATCAAGCTCACGTGACGCCGCGGTCCTCTCCGGCCCGCGACGCACACCGCCGCGGACTGAGACAGGCCAGTACCTCGTCCGTGGTCGCGACCGTGGCGACCAACGCGAGTGTGTTGCGGACCATCGCGGGGGTGTAGTCGGAGGGCACCCCCGCGATGGCGTCCGCGGGCACGACGGCCGTGTAGCCGCGGTTGACGGCGTCGAAGACGGCGTTCGGGATCGCCACATTGGCCGACACACCGGTGACGACCAGGGTGCGGCAACCCAGGTTGCGCAGCAGGGAGTCGACCTCGGTGCCCTCGATGGGCGACAGGCCGTGCAGCCGGTGGACGACGAAGTCCTCCTCCCGCACCTCGATGGGCGCCGCGACCCGCACGGCCGTGGTGCCGGAGAGCTGCTGGACCGGAAGTCGCCCGGCCGCGTGGAAGAGGCGGGCGTTGTGATTCGCTCCCCGGCCGTCCGGGCGCCGCTCGGCGATCGCGTGGATCACCTGCACCCCGCCTTCGTGCGCGGCGGCGACCAGCCGGGCCACGTTGACGAGCGCGCCGGAGGAGCGCGCCTGCTCGGCGAGTTCGGGCAGTGCGCTGTCCGGGCCCACGACACCCTGCTGGCACTCCACGGTGAGCAGCACGGTGGTCCGGGGATCGAGGACCTGGCTGAGCTGTCGGTACGGCACCGTGGCTCCCCTTGTCGTCGGCGGTCGGGCGGCGAGCGTAGCGATCGCCGCGTGCGGACGGAAGAAGCACCATTGCGGGTGGGCGGAGTACGTCCCATTCTTTTCTGACGTGATGTCAGATGACGCCTCTGGCACGACGTGGGAGAAGAAGAGGGAGAGCGCATGACCGACACGCAGCGCCGGGGCCGGAAGATCATGATGACGCGCGGTGAGCTGGACGACTTCCTCACCGCCCAGCGCACCTGCCGGGTGGCGACCGTGTCGGCCGACGGCACCCCGCATGTGAGCGCCCTGTGGTTCGCCTGGGACGGCACCTCGCTGTGGCTGTACTCCGTGGTGCGCAGCAAGCGCTGGGCCGAACTGCGCCGCGACCCGCGGATCGCCGTCGTGGTCGACACGGGTGAGGAGTACGGGCAGCTCAGGGGCGCGGAGCTGTCCGGCGTCGCGGAGTTCGTGGGCGAGGTCCCGCGTACCGGGGACCTGTGTGCCGAGCTCGATGTGCCGGAGACCCTGTTCGCACGAAAGAACTTCGGCATCGAGGACATGCCGTACGACGGCCGCCACGCGTGGATCCGGCTGACGCCGCAGAAGATCGTCTCCTGGGACTTCCGCAAGCTGGGTCCCGTGTAGCGGTCCGGTGGGGTCCTCGGTGGCCGGGCCTTCCCGGGCCGCTCACCCCGCCGACACGGCCTGCGCCGCGGTCCGCAGCGCCTGCACCGCCGCGCGGATCGAGGGGCGGCGGTCGGCGTCGGCCCGCCACACCACGTAGACGTGCCGCCGCACCCGCTGCCGCACCGGCACGGTGACGACCCCGGCCGGCATCGGATCGCGCCCGAGCAGCGGCGCGATGCACACACCGAGCCCGGCGGCGACCAGCCCGAGCTGTGTGTGCGTCTCGCCGGCACGGTGTCCGATGCGCGGTTCTACGCCCTTGGAGCGCAGGGTGAACATCAGCCACTCGTGGCAGAACTCCCCCTCGCCCCAGGTGATCCACTCGTCGTCGGCGAAATCCTCGAGATCCACCTCGGTCCGGTCCGCGAGCCGATGGCCCACGGGCATCGCCACGTCGGCCGGATCGTCGAGGATCGCCGCCTTCACCAGTCCGTCGGGGACCGGCATCGGCTTGTTGTACCAGTCGAGGACGACCGCGAGGTCGAGATCACCCCGGACCACGCCGGCCACCCCGGCCTCCGGCTCGAGCTCGCACGAGCGCAGCCGCAGTGCCGGATGGCCGGCCCGCAGCGTGGCCAGCGCGGCCGGGAACAGCCCGCGCGCGGCGGTCGGAAAGGCCGACACCCGCAGTTCGCCGGCCACCTGACCGCGCTGCGCCTCCAGATCGGACTGGGCGAGTTCGACCTGGGAGAGGATGCGCGCCGCGTGATCGGCGAGCAGCCGGCCCGCGTCCGTGAGCCTTACCCCTCGCCCGTTCTTCGCCAGGAGCTGCTGTCCCACCTCCCGCTCGAGCTTGGCGAGCTGCTGGGAGACGGCCGAGGTCGTCACGTGCAGCCCTTCGGCCGCGCCGCTGACCGATCCGTGCCGGGCGAGGGCGTCGAGGGTGCGCAGGCGCTCGAGGTTCAACATATAAGCAATGCTACGAGATTCCTCCAGCGAATTCTCGATTGTGCTACGAGGTGGCATGCGCCAAGGTGACGTCATGAGCATCGCCGCGACCCGACCCGCCGACACCGCGACCACCGTCCCCCCGGGTCGCCGGGCGGCCCTCGACTGGCGGATCCGTTTCGCCGTCCTCTCCCTGATCTGGGGCTTCAGCTTCCTGTTCATCAAGGTCGGCACGCAGGGGTACGCCCCCTTCCAGGTGACGTTCGGCCGACTGCTGTTCGGCACGGCGGTGCTCGCGGCGGCGATGGCCGTCAAACGCGAGCGACTGCCACGCGGCGCCCGCACCTGGGGCCACCTCACCGTGGCGGCGTTCCTCCTGAACGCGCTGCCGTTCTCGCTGTTCGCCTACGCGGAGCTGACGATCCCGTCGACGCTCGCGGGCATCTGCAACGCGACCTCGCCCCTGTGGGGCATGGTCCTCTCGCTGGTGGCGCTCTCCGAGGACCGGCCCACCCGGCGCCGGGTCGCGGGCCTCGGCCTCGGCTTCCTCGGCGTGCTGACGGTGCTCGGCGCCTGGCAGGGATTCCAGGGGCTGGACGTGACAGGCACGGTGATGGCCCTGCTGGCCTCGCTCAGCTACCCGGTCGGCTGGATCTACGTCCGCCGCACCCTGGCGGGCACCGGCCACTCCCACCTGTCCTTGACCGGGGCGCAGTTGTTGCTGGCGACCGTCCAACTCGCCCTGGTCACCCCGCTGTTCACCACCCTTCCGAGCCGCCTGCCGGTCGTGCCGCTGCTCGCGGTCGCGGCGCTCGGCGCGCTGGGCACCGGTCTCGCGGTGCTCATCCAGTACGGCCTGGTCGCCGAGGTCGGCCCGACGACGGCGCAGATGGTCACGTACTTCATCCCCGTCATCGCGGCCGCGGCAGGGGTCGCGATCCTCGACGAGTCGCTGACCTGGTCGACCCCGGTCGGGGCGGTCGTCGTGCTGGCGGGTGCGGCACTGACCCAGGCCCGGTCGAAGTCCACCGTGCGGGACCGGGCACAGCCGCCGGGTGCGACGGAGCGGACGACGCCGTAAGTCGCCCGGCCGCGGGAAGGACTGCGGCACCGCCCCCGACTACACGTAGCTTCGGACGGGGGCGGGCCCGAGGGCGGCGGCCACGGCGTCCGCAAGGTGCCCGGTCTCCTCCGCGGTCAGCGTCGAGACGGTGATCCTGATACCGGGCGCCGCGCTCATCCGGAAGCGCGCACCCGGGGCGACGGCCCAGCCCGCGTGCAGCAGTCGGGCGACCGCACCCGTCTCGTCCGGCACGGGAACCCACACATTCATCCCGCTGCGCCCGTGGGCCGCGACACCGCGCCGCGCCAGCGCGTCGATCAGCGCGTCACGCCGTCCTCCGTACGCCGCCGCCACGGCCCGCGGGTCCACCGCACCGTCGGCCCACAGCCGCGCGACCGCCCGTTGCAGCAGCAGGCTGACCCAGCCCGGCCCCAGCCGCTGCCTTCCCCGGACCCGGTCGACGGTGACGCCGTCCCCGGTGAGCACGGCCAGGCGGAGATCGGGCCCGTACGCCTTGGCGACCGAGCGCACGAACGCCCAGTGCCGGGTGACTCCGGCGAGCGGGTGAAGGGGGACGTCGACGATCCCATGACCGTGGTCGTCCTCGATGAGCAGGGTCCGCGGATGCTCCCGCAGCACGGACCTCAGGGCACGGGCCCGCCGCGCGCTCACCGCGGCGCCGGTCGGGTTCTGCGCCCGGTCCGTGACGATGACGGCACGCGCGCCGGCCTCCAGGACACTGCGCACATCGTCGGGGAGCGGCCCATCGTCGTCGACGCCGACCGGAACCGTGCGCAGCCCCAGCGCCGGGACGAGGTCGAGGGTCCTGCCCCAACCGGGGTCCTCGACGGCGACGGTGTCCCCGGGCTTGAGATGAGCGGTGAGCACGCGCTCGACGGCGTCGAGCGATCCCGAGACGACGACCGGCGGGCCGTCCGGCACCCCGTCGGCGTCCAGGTCCGCCCGGGCGATGCGGGCGAGTTCCGGATCCACGGCGACGTCGCCGTAGAGGACCGGCTCCCGGTCGCCCCGGGCCGCGGCCGCAGCGAAGGCCGGCGCCAGCGGCGGCAGCAGCACCGGATCGGGATTGCCGCTGGAGACGTCGCGCACGCCCGCGGGCACATCCACACGAATGTGGTCCCGCCCCGTCGTGGCGGGGGCGGACCGCACCCGGCTCCCCCGGCGCCCGGCGGTCTCGATGACCCCCCGCTCGCGCAGGATGCGGTACGCGGCCGCGACGGTGTTGGGGTTCACACCCAGCTCGACGGCCACCTCGCGCAGCGGCGGCAGGAGCCGGCCCGGCTCCAACTCCCCCGCACCCACCGCACGCTCGACGCTGGCCGCGATCTCGGCTGCACGCCGCCCCTGGATCGGATATCCTCCTAGCACAAAGTAGATTTTGCACTAGTGCAACAGGGAGCGCAAATGCACGGGACCCACGATCCGGCGTCGTCGCGCGCCACCGCCTATGCACCCACGGATCGCACCGTCCCCACGCGCTCCGCGGACCGGGCGTCGTACGACACGGAGCTGGTGCACGCGATACTCGACGAGGGCTATGTGTGCCACCTCGGCTTCGTGCGCGAGGGTGCGCCGGTCGTCCTGCCCACGCTGTACGGCCGCCTCGGCGAACGCCTCTACGTCCACGGCTCGACCGGCTCGCGGCCCCTGCGGATGACGGGCGGGGCCGACCCGGGGCTCGCCGTGTGCCTGACGGTGACGCACGTCGACGGGCTGGTCCTGGCGCGCTCGGCGTTCCACCACTCGATCAACTACCGGTCCGTGGTGGTGCACGGCATCGCCCGCCAGGTCGACGACTCCGAGGAGAAGCGGGTCGCCCTGGATGTGATCGTGGACCACGTCGTGCCCGGCCGCTCGGGGGACTCACGGCCCGCCAACAAGAAGGAGCTTGCCGCCACCGCAGTGATCCGCCTTGATCTGGACGAGGTCTCCGCCAAGGTGCGCACCGGCGGCATCAGCGACGAGCCCGAGGACCTCGCGCTCCCCCACTGGGCCGGCGTGGTCCCGGTGCGCACCGAGTACGGCGCCCCGGTTCCCGACGCGGGCCTGGCACCCGGCACCGCCCTTCCGGACTATCTGGCGGTGCTGTGATGCTGATCCATCCGTGGGACGCTCCGCAGGACGACGGCGAGTGGCAGCGCTGGCTCGTCGGCCGCGACTTCGGCCAGCTCGCCGTGAACGGCCCGCCCGGCGAACCGCCGTACGTCCAGCCGCTGCATTTCGTCTACGACCCGGACCGCGGTGAGGTGGTGGGCCATCTGGCCCGTCCGAACCCGCTGTGGGCCGCCCTGGAGGCGGACCCGGAGGTGCTGCTGAGCGTGGTCGACGACTATGTGTTCGTGCCCGGTCCCTGGCAGGCCCCGCCGGACGGCCCGTCCGAGCACGGTGTGCCCACCAGCTTCTACGCCGCGGTCCAACTGCGGTGCACCGCACATGTCGTGGACGATCCCGCCGAGAAGGCCGAACTGCTGAACCGCCAGACGCGCCATTTCCAGCCGGACGGCGGGTCCGCCCGGGCGGCGGCGGGTGCGGCGCCCTACGGTCGCATGCTGCCCGGCATCCGCGGCCTGCGGCTCGAAGTGACGGGTGTGCGGGCCAAGTTCAAGTACGCCGGGCGGAAGCCCGAAGAGATCCAGGACCGCATCGCGGACGGGCTGGCGACGCGCAACGGTCCACGCGACCGGGTCGCGCGCGAGCATCTGCTGCGCAGGCGCGAAGGGTGAGTCGGGGTGCGGGGTCCGGTGCCGGACCCCGCACCCTCCCGTCATACGAGGACGGGCTCCTCCCCCGGCGCCCGTGCCCGACGTGCCTCCGCCGTCGCGAGCCCCGCCACCGAGCCGAGCATCAGCGCGGTGCCGACGAGGGTGGCCGCCGTGAGCCGTTCACCCAGGAGGACGACGGCGAGGACCGCCGCACTGACCGGCTCGAGAAGCATGATCACGGACACGGTCGCGGACCGTACGACGGACGCGCCGGCGAAATACAGGGCGTAGGCGAGTGCCGTGGGCACCGCGGCGATGTACCCCACCAGGCAGACGAGGGCGCCCGGTTGCCCGGTGTGCGGCACCAGACCCTCGATCAGGGCGAACGGCAGCAGGCACAGGCTGGTGACCGCGAACGCCGAGACGGTCGTGCCGAAGACGTCGACCCCGCCGTCCCGGCCCCACCAGCGGGTCAGCAGCGTCATGGCGGAGTACCCGGCCGCCGACACGAGCGCGAGCAGCACGCCCCACGGTCGGACGGTCGTACCCCCGCCGCCCAGCACCAGCACCCCGAGCCCGGCGAGCGCCCCGGCGACGGCGGTCGTCCCGCCGCGGCCGAGCCGCTCCCCCATGGTGAGCCGGGCGCCGAGGGCGATGAGCACCGGACCGGCGCCGAGGGTGACGACGGTCGCCACGGCGAGACCGGTGGCCGAGACGGCCCCGAAGTAGGCGGTCTGGAAGACGGCGAGCCCGGCCCCGGTGGCACCGGCCCGCAGCGCCTTGCGGCGCAGCGGTTCGGACGCGGCCGCACGGGTGCGCGGGCGTACGAGGCGGACGGCGGCCAGCAGGACGAGCCCGGTGGCACAGCGCCAGAAGGAGAGGGCGACCGGCCCCATGTCACTGGTCCGGTAGACCAGTGAGGCGGCAGCGCCCGCGGTGCCCCAGGCGGCACCGGCGACGATCAGATACACAAGGCCTCGCCCGACGGGCAGGCCGGAGGCAGGATGCGACACGAGTTCTCTCCGCAGAGGTGCAGAAGTTCGGGAAGGGACCCCGGAGCGTCGGGGTCCGTGGACTTCTTCTGCGGGCAGCACCGTTCCGCCCGGGCGATCCGCCGGGCACGATTCCGGAGAGCCCGCCTCAGGCGGCCGGAGGCGGAAGAACGAGTGCGTCGGAATGCATGACCGGCACCCTATGCGGCCGTTCCGCGCGCCGACAACTCCCTTTCGGCGCCGCCTGCGCCCGTCACAGGCTCGGCCGATGCCTTCACGGGCGCGGACGACTGGGCCGTGAACGCTCCGACCAGGACGACCACGCCGCCGATGATCTGCGGTGCCGAGAGGTGCTCGCCGAGCAGCACCCAGGCGAGCACGGTCGCGATGACCGCTTCGAGGCAGGCGACCACCCCGGCCACCTGGGGCGAGAGCCGGCGCACGGACACCACCCCGGTGACGTACGCGAGGACCGTGGCGATCAGGACGATCCATGCCAGCAGCAGCACGGCAGGCACCGAGGTGCCGTTCATGTCCGCCGTACCCGTCAGGACGGACCAGCGCATGCTCCAGGGACGGGCGACGACGGTGAGCAGGGCGGCCCCGACGATCAGGCCGTATGCGATCACTCCGAGCGGGTCGGGAGCCTCCTCACCGCCCTCGGCGCCCGGGTCGGACAGGACGAAGTAGCCGACCTGGCAGCAGGCGGCGCCCAGGGCGAGGAGCAGCCCGAGAAGGTCGAAGCCGAGACCCGACCACACCTCCACGACGCAGGCGAGTCCGCCGACCGCGAGAACCACGCCGACGGCCGCGGCACGCGTCACCGGCCGCCGCTGCACGAAGCGCACCCAGCCGAGGACGAGGGCGGGCGCGAGGTACTCGATGAGCAGGGCGACACCGACGGGTATGCGGGAGAGCGCGGCGAAGTAGCAGGCCTGGACACCGGCCACGGCCAGCAGACCGAACCCGGCGAGCAGCGCGGGACGCGTACGCACCAGGGCGCGATGGCGCAGGGCGAGGGGCAGCATCACGAGCGCGGCGCCCGTGACCCGTAGCCACACCACGTGGAGCGGGTCGAGCCCCGCCTCGATCAGTGGTTTGGCCGCGACACCCGATCCACCGAAGGCGATCGCCGACACGACGGCGAGTCCGAGCCCGACTCCCCTGCCGCGGCCGCCCTGAGTCCCCTGAGACGTATGCACCGGCACATGATGACAGGCGGCGACATGAGCGTCACCCTTGAACGCACCTGTCTCAGAGATTGGACCCGGTCCGCCCGCGCACGCTCACCGGGGGCCGTCGAACCCGGTTCCGGCCCGGCGGCCGCCGTCGCCGTCCGCCGCGCACCGGGCCGCACGCTCCTGCACCGCGGCCTCCTCCAGCCGCGCCGCCATCGCCGCCGCGTCGACGCCCGCACGGCCGAGGACCTCCACGGCCCTGGACGTGGGGTCGGCGACGACGGCCGCGAGCAGGTCGACGCCCCGCGCGAACGGCCGGCCGAGCCGGATCGCGCGTCCGTGCGCGGCGTCCAGGGCAGCCGCCGCCGCGGGTGACCAGCCGTCCGATTCGGTCAGGAGCGGTACGGCCCCCGAATCCTCGACGGAACCCTGCCAGCGCAGGCCGTAGCCGATGGCACGCTGGACGAGATAGCCGAGCAGCCGCGCCACGTGCGGACCGTCGAAGACGTCGCGCACCTCGGGATCGGACTCCAGCAGCGTGTGCAGCAGATGGGCGGTGTCCACCTGCCGGTCGCCGTCCCGCAGCGCCCTTCTGCGTGCTCCCGTCACCACCGCGGCCAGTTCGGCGTCGAGCCGGGGGTCGTGATCCGGGTGGTGTGCGCCGCGCTCCGCGGCCGGGTGCTGGGACTGAGGCAGTGACACGCCTACCACCTCATCAGCCCCGTCGCCTCCGGACATCCCCGGTGGGCAGCATTTGTGCGTCCGACACAGGGTGGGCACGGGTGGCCGGGTCCTCCTCCTTGCGGATGACGTCGCGCCGCCGTGCTCCCGGGGTCGCCACCGCTGCACGGCTCTCCTCGACCACAGCCCTCCGACCTGTCTGACGGTTCATCAGTCTTGAATGTTCCGGGCCCTGCCGCTACGTTCCGCGACACCGTAGCTGCGCCCGGCGCAGCACCCGACACGAAGGGGTGGTCGCATGGCCGAAGTCAGCGCGGAGGCACGCATCGACGCGCCGGCCGACAAGGTGTGGGCCCAGCTCACCGACTGGCCCGCGTACGGGGAGTGGAACGCGACCCACACGAGCTTCCCGAAGGGCGGCCCCGAGGTCCTGGAGGTGGGCGGAACCTTCGAGGAGAACATGAAGCTCATGGGCTTCCCCGCGGAGGTCACCTGGACCATCGACGAGTTGCAGCCCGGGCGCGTGCTGGCCATCCGCGGCAAGGGCCCGATGGCCGTGAACGTCGCCACCCGCTACACCCTGACACCGGACGGAGAGGCGACCTCGGTCCGCATCGACGGCGAGTTCACCGGCGCGGCCGTCTCCCTCATGGCGGGCAAGCTGAAGGACTCGGCGACCGCCGCCCTCGACGAGTCGCTCCGCAGGCTGGGCGCGCTGGTGTCCTGACCGTGGCGCGTCCGGACGAGCGGACGCCCCGCGGCCGTGTCGCCGCGGGGCGCCGTATCGGATCGGGGACCGTCATCAGTCCTCGTCCGCGAGGATCAGGTACAGCTTCTTGCGGGCGTCGTTGATGACCGACAGGGCCTTGTCGCGCTGGTCCTTGTTGCCGGTCTTCCAGACCTGGCTGAATGCCTCCATCAGACCGAAGCCGGCCTGGCGGATCTCCTGCAGCGCATCCCAGTCGATGCCGCGAGAGGCCTCTTCCCAGGGGGCCTCGGGCCCCTCGTCGGCCGCGGCGCGGCCCGGCTCGGTCAGCGAGAACAGCTTCTTGCCGCCCTCCGTCTCACTGGCGATCAGCCCCTCGTCCTCCAGGAGCTGCAGGGTCGGGTAGACCGAGCCCGGGCTGGGCTTCCACGCCCCGCCGCTGCGCTCGCCGATCTCCTGGATCATCTCGTAGCCGTGCATGGGGCGGTCCTTCAGGAGAGCCAGGATCGACGCCCGTACGTCGCCGCGCCGTGCCCTCCCCCTCGGTCCGCCCTTGCCACGCCCACCCCAGGGGCCACCCGGACCGAAGAATCCAGGGCCACCGAAACCCGGGCCGCCGGGCCCACCCGGCCCGAAGGGGCCGAAAGCTCCACGCCGGCCGTCGAAGCCGCCCCGAGCGTGCTGACCGGGGCCTCCGTGGTGCCCGTGCCGTTCGAATCCGAAGTCCTGTCCACGGGATCGCATCACCATCACTCCATTCCATCGTTGATCTGTCGCGATGCGTCAACGATATATCGGAGAAGACTTACTGACAACCCCCTTCCGCGTCGCACGAGAGGCCCGGGTGCGCGCCGACCTGCCGCCACCCACCCCCACCAGCGCGGCAGTCGGCGCACATGGGGCTCCGCACGGGAGCGGAAAACTTGTCCGCAGCTGTGAAACAGCGATACGATCGCGACGTATCACTGATTTTGCCGATGTTCGAGAACAAGAGCGGACAAGAGCGCATTCAGTGATGCCGACCGGGGGCTTGTGGAGCCGGACCACCGTTCCAGCCCCGAGGACGACAACCGGCCCCGTCGCCACCGCGGCGCGAGCCCCCGCGGAACGTCGACACATCACGGACGCGTACGGCGCCGACCTGGGTGCCGCGCGTCATCACGGCTCGCCGCGTCACCGCGTGGCTCCGCATCCAGGACGCCCGCCCGGGCGTCGTCGCCCCTCGACCCGACTCCGCACCGCCGCGTCAGGCGTCCGGGTCCGCGCGAGGCACGACGTCCTCACGGCAGGAGAACGACCGTGACCCTCGGCAGCGAAAACACTGTCCAGCGACTGCTGATCGACGGCACCTGGCAACAGGCCGCCGACGCACACACCTACGCGGCACACGACCCGTTCACCGGCGAGGTCGCCTCCCGGGCCGCCGCAGCCCTCCCCGCGGACGTCGTCCGCGCCGTCGAAGCGGCCGAGCGCGCCTTCCCCACCTGGGCGGCTCTGGCGGCCAACGAGCGCAGGCGTGTCCTGTGGACGGTGGGCGAGAGACTCGAGGCACGAGCGGACGAGATGTCCGCGACGATCACCACCGAGACGGGCGGCCCTGCCGGCTGGGGCCGGCACAACGCCTCGGTTCTCGCCGAGAGGTTCCGCCATGCGGCGAGCGCGGTCCACGAGGCCCTCACCGGGGAGGTCATCCCCTCGGAAACCCCGGGCCGCACCTCCGTCGCGATCCGAAAGCCGGTCGGCGTGGTCGCCTGCGTCATCCCGTGGAACGCCCCCGCGCTGCTCGTCGGCAACTCCGTGCCCAACGCACTGGCCGTCGGCAACACCGTGGTGATGAAGGCCTCGGAGCAGACCCCACGGACCCACGGCCTGATCGCCGAGTGCCTCACCGAGGCCGGACTGCCCGCCGGGGTCTACAACCTGGTCACCAACGCGCCCGAGAACGCCCCCGAAGTGGTGGAGGCGCTGATCGCCCACCCGGCCGTGCGGCGGGTGCACTTCACCGGTTCCACCCTGGTGGGCCGGATCATCGCCGAGAGAACCGCTGCGCACCTGAAAAAGGCGATCCTCGAACTCGGCGGCAAGGCACCTGTGCTGGTTCTCGCCGACGCCGACCTGGATCAGGCCGTCAGCGCGTCGGCCTTCGGCGCGTTCACCCACTCCGGCCAGGGCTGCCTTTCGACCGAACGCATCATCGTCGAGCGAGCCGTTGCCGACGAATTCAACCGGCGTCTGGCCCTCCTCGCCACCACGGTCCCTTTCGGTGACCCGCTCGACCCGCACGCCGTGCTCGGTCCTGTCGTCGGATCGGACACCATCTCGCGGCTGTCGGATCTGGTACGGGAGGCCGTCGCGGCCGGCGCACGGCTCCTGGCCGGCGGAACGCCCGACGGCCCGTGCTTCGCGCCCACCGTGTTGACCGGCGTCACCCCGGACATGCGCATCTACCGCGAGGAGTCCTTCGGCCCCCTGGTCACCGTCATCACCGTCGACGGACCCGAGGAAGCCCTGCGCGTGGCCAACGACAACGACTACGGACTGGCCTCGGCCGTCTTCACCCGTAACATCCCTCTCGCCATCGACCTCGCCCAGCGCATCAACGCCGGCATGTGCCACATCAACGGCACCACCCTCGACGCCGAGCCCCCGATGCCCTTCGGCGGCGCCAGGAACAGCGGCTACGGCAAGTCCGGCGGGCGTGCCGGCCTGCAGGAGTTCACCGAACTCCAGTGGATCACCATCGAGGGCCCCCAGCCGCCGCGCCGCCCCGTCGCCGAGTGACCTCACCGCCACCGGGCGGACACACGACACCCGGTCGGCGCCCGCGCGGGATTCCGGGCGGTCGGCCTGCGGCAACCGGCGTCCGCATCCGGTCGCACGGCCGACGACGCGAAGACGGGCCAGGCACCCCGGATTGGCCTTGGCACCCGCCGCCGCCGGGCACCTAGCGTCGGGGCATGCGGATTCGTATCGTCGACGCCTTCACCGACCGCCCGTTCGCCGGAAACCCGGCCGGGGTCCTGCTCCTCGACTCCTTCCCGGACGACGCATGGCTCCAGAACGTGGCCCGCGAGGTCAACCACGCGGAGACAGCGTTCGCCCACCGCCTGCCCGAGGGCGGCGAGGCCGACTGGGCCCTGCGCTGGTTCACGCCCGCCACCGAGGTCGCCCTGTGCGGCCACGCCACCCTGGCCACCGCCCATGTGCTGCGCACCACGGGCACCCACGAGGGCCCCGTACGCTTCGCCACCCGCAGCGGCGTGCTGATCACCACGCCGCACGAGGACGGCTCCGTCACCCTGGACTTCCCCACGGCGCCGCTGACCCGGGCCGACATCCCGGAGGGCATCGCCGAGGCCCTCGGCGCGGAGCCCCTCACCGCCTTCGACACCGGTCCGAACGTCGGCGACCTGCTCGTCGAACTCGCCGACGAGAAGACGGTCCTGGATCTCGCCCCCGACCACAGGGCGCTGCGCGGACGCTCGGCGCGCGGAATCATCGCCACCGCCGTCGCCGAGGATCCCGGCCGGGGGTACGACTTCGTCTCGCGCTGCTTCTTCCCCGACGTCGGCATCGACGAGGACCCGGTGACGGGCAGCGCGCACACCGCCCTGGCGCCCTACTGGTCCGAGCGCCTCGGCCGCCCCGGCCTCACCGGCCTGCAGGCGTCACCGCGCTCCGGCCGCGTCCGCACCGAACTTCGCGGCGACCGGACCCTGCTCACCGGCCGCGCGGTCACCGTCATCGAGGGCGAGCTGCTCGTGTGACGGCAGGACAGGGGTGCGGGGCGGTCACGGCGGCCCTGTGCACCCCTGCCCGCGCCCCTTGCGGAAGCCGCGGCCCACTAGGCCGTCGGCAACCACCCCACCTTGCCGGCCAGCAGCGCGTATCCCACGAACGCGCCGATGTCGAGCAGCGAGTGGGCCACGACCAGCGGGCCGACCCGGCCCCAGCGGCGGTACAGGAAGACGAAGACCACACCCATCACCATGTTGCCGAAGAACCCGCCGATCCCCTGGTACAGGTGGTACGAGCCGCGCAGCACCGAGCTGGCCACCAGCGCCGTGCCGGGCGTCCAGCCCAACTGCCCGAGCCGGCGCAGCAGGTAGCCGACGACGATGACCTCCTCCAGGACCGCGTTCTGCACCGCCGACAGCACCAGCACGGGGTACTTCCACCAGACGTCCGGCAGCGCCTCCGGCACCACCGTGAGGTTGGCGCCGAAGCCGCGGGCCGCCAGATAGAACGCGATGCCCGTGGAGCCGATCACCGCCGCGATCGCCGCCCCTCGCCCCAGGTCGGGCCAGGGACGGGTCCGGTCGAAGCCGAGTGTGCGCAGCGAGGTGCCCTCACGCATCAGGAAGTGGGCGACGAGCACGACCGGCACCAGCGCGGTCGCGATCCCGAACAGCTGCCAGGCCAGGTCGAGCCATGGGCGTCCCGGCGCCGCCGAGGCGTTGAGAGTGGCCGCCTGCTCCTTGAGACCGCCCGGTTTGGTGACCGATCCCACAAAGCTGATCAGCGCCGAGACCCCGCTCGCGCCCAGCGAGAGCCCGAGGACCAGCAGCGTCTCGTCGCGGAGAATCCGTCGCGTCGGCCGCTCCACCGTTGAAGTATCGGCCACTGCCCCTGCCTCCACCTGCACTCCCGCCTCCCGTCGAGCGATCCCGCCTCGCCCCATCTTCACCCGGCAAGGGTCTCGCAGGTAGCTGTGAGGATCATGCACGAGGGGGCGTCGAGCGCGGGCTGACGCCGAACACGGCGTCCGCCCTCCTTCGCTCTGTCGTACGGACGCGGCGGGGCCCGGTCTCAGCGGGGGCCCGCGTCGTGGGATGCCGCACCGTGCCCGTGGGCCGCTCCGTGTGGTCCGCGCATACGAGACCGCTGCCCCGGCACACCGGTGGCGGGGCAGCGGGCACGGCCGATATCGCGGACGGTCACCCCGTCGGCGGCCCGGGACACCCCGGCGACGCCTCACCACGGATCCGCACGGCTGCCGTCGGGACGCCGGTCGAGGCGGGCCCGCCCGGGTCCTCCGATGGTTCGCTCACCCCAGCGGCACCGGTTCCGGCGACCCGACGGGCCATGTGTGCACCGGCTCGCCGGCATGCATCAGCGCGCGGTACCGCCTGGTCGTCGCGGCCAGTGCGGCCTGCCGGTCAAGTCCCTGTTCGAGGGCCCGGTGGAAGGTCGCGGCCTGCCAGCTCGCGCCGTTGGCCCGCAGCCGGCACCGTTGCTCGATCACCCCGAGGTAGAGGTCCCGGTCGGCGGGCTCGACGCCCCAGGCATCGAGCCCTGCCCGGGCGAGCGGCAGCAACTCGTCGCGTACGAGGTCCACGGCGTCCACCTCGGTGATCCCGCCGTGGCGCCCGCGCCGGGGCCACTGAAGGCGCGCCTCGATGCCGTACCGGCATGCCGCGTCGAAGTTGGCGGCCGCGGCCTCGAACGGCAGCCGCGTCCACACCGGTCGCGGCTCCTCCGCCAGGGCGCGGACCACGCCGTAGTAGAAGGCCGCGTTGGCGATGACGTCGATGACGGTGGGTCCGGCGGGCAGCACCCGGTTCTCGACCCGCAGATGCGGAACTCCGTCGGCGATGCCGTACACGGGCCGGTTCCAGCGGTACACGGTGCCGTTGTGCAGGACGAGTTCGGCAAGCGTGGGCGTACCGCCCCGGTCGAGGACGCGCAGCGGGTCCTCGTCGTCGCAGATCGGCAGGAGCGCCGGGAAATAGCGCAGGTTCTCCTCGAACAGCTCGTACGCCGACGTGATCCAGCGCTCCCCGAACCACGTACGCGGTCGCACTCCCTGCGCCTGCAGTTCCGGCGGCCGGGTGTCGGTGGACTGCTGGAACAACGGCGGCCGGGACTCGCGCCACAGCTCACGCCCGAACAGGAACGGCGAGTTGGCGCCCAGCGCCACCTGGACCGCCGCGACGGCCTGGGCGGCGTTCCAGACGTCCGCGAACCGCCCCGGGGTGACCTGCAGATGCAGCTGGACCGACGTGCAGGCGGCTTCGGGTGCGATCGATCCCGAGGTGCACTCCAGCCGCTCGACCCCTTCGATGTCGAGCGTGAAGTCCTCGCCGCGCGCGGCCACGATCTGGTCGTTGAGCAGGGTGTAACGGTCGACCGCGGAAAGATTGGACGAGACCAGGTCGTCACGGTCGAGCGTGGGGAGAATACCGATCATCACGATTCCCGCATCGACCTCGTGCGCCTTGCGGTCGGCATATGCGAGAGAAGTGCGCAGCTCCTCCGCGAGCCGATCGAATACACTGGCGCCCAGTCGGTGTGGAGCTATGTTGACTTCCAGGTTGAACATGGCGAGTTCTGTTTGGAAATCGCGGCTCGCAATCCTTTCGAGGACCTGGGCATTCAACATTCTCGGCATGCCGTCGGATCCGATGAGATTCAGTTCGATCTCCAGGCCCATCAGGTTCTTGGGTCGATCGAACCGCTTCTCCTCCAGCAGTCGCGCCAGCCCCGCGAGACACTCCTTGAGCTTGCCGCGGTGGCGCTGCCGATCGGACAGGTCGAACGACCCCGCCACGACCTTCTCTCCCATCGAAGCGTCCCTCCTGAGACGGGTGGGCCGACGATTCGGCCGCTGCTGTCCATCGGGTCTCGGTGGATGATGCCCCGGCAACGCGATCGATAACGTCTCCGAGCGGCACTGTCGCACGCTAGCCTGGGAGCCGGTGGCTCGCGGCACATTCACCGGGCATGGGGCGAAACGCAGTTTCACCGCAACGGCATGTGGTGAAAAACGCCGACGAGAACCGGCCGTCCGCTACGGACGAGTATTCCGAGGTCGAAGCCTCGGCACCCGTCGGACAGCGGGATGAATCCCGCTTTTCATTGACCGGATATCTCCTTGCCGGTCGTTTGCGGAACGACTAGACGAAACACTGCATGAACACGAGTCGTATAAACTTTCCGCACGGGGTAGAGAGTTGGCACTGGCGGCCCAGAACCCTGGCGTCAAAGCGCCGCCATTCGTCCGGGCACAATTCCCCCGCCCCTCCGACCCCGAGAGCTGACAGCGCTGTCCGCCCGCCCCACCCACGCCTTCGCGTCACCGTGCCTGCCGAATGAGAGGCGACCCAATGCTGCTGCATGTCCCCCCGGCTCCCGCGCCCGCCCTCCGCTCCGTCCTCACGGCACTCGGTTCCCCCACCGCGGTCCGCGAGGCCCCGACCCCGTCCCTGCGCAGCGCACAGGGGCCCGTGACACCCGAACTCCCGCTGCCGGTCCATGTGCTGGACCGGATCACCCCGGTGGGCGCCCCCGTCACCCGACTGGCCGGATGGCGCTTCCTCATCCGCTGCGGCGATCGCGCCGTGGCCGCCGCCGAGACCATGCTGACTCCGGACGGCTGGGCGTTCTCGCACTTCTTCGAGGGCCCGTACGTCACCTCCACCGAGCGCGCCCTGCGCCAGGCGGAGGCCCTGGCACAGCCCTACCAGGCACGACTGCTGTCCGTGCCGGAGCTGTACATGCTCACGCTCTGGCTGCACGAGGACTGCGCCGCCGACGGGGCGACCGGCTCTCCCGCAGCGACCGACCTTCTCGTGCCGCTCGCGCCCGCACCCCCCGGCATCGCCGCCCATCTCCCGCACACGGTCGCCGACCTCCTGCCGGTGCTCACGCACCGCATCACCCGCGCTCCGCTGCTCGGCTCGCCGGCCCCGGCGTAGCCTCCGCTCCGCACCGCGCCCCGCCGCCGGAAACGGCCGCGGGGCGCGGTGTGTCGTGCCCGGGTCGCCGAGGACGGCGGAACGGTTTCGCTCGTTCGTGCCCCAGCGCGCTCGTACGAGGGACAAAGCGCTGGTAGGACCAGACGGACTAGCCCCTTGAGGCCATTGCGAACCACCCGAAGTGACCGCCGATTCGGGATGAACCGTCCGCCGGGGTGATGCGTCATGAACCTGTGAGGAGCGGTGCTGCGAAATCCCTGCGGATCGACGCCCGTGGGGCAACACTGGGTTCCAGACCGAAGCATCAGCGACGGGGGGCGGCCATGAACGACCGGAAGAGCCGCAGGACAGACACGACAGCCATCTCGGACATCACGACAGAGCGAAAGATCCCATCCACCATGTGCCAGCACCAGCCACCGTGCCCGACAGCCGAATCCGCCGACCGGGAATCCGCCCGCCTCGTGGCGCACCACCCGGAGCAGGGATGGAGCCTGCTCTGCAACGGCGTTCTGCTCTTCGAGGACACCGGTGAGCTTCTGCCCGACGGTCAGATCATCGCCCCGCACCGCCCGATGGGCACCGAGGTGATGACCGCCGCCTGAGCGGCGCACAAGGGGCAGCCGCTGCCCCGGCAGACAAGGGGGCCGGCCCGGAGACACACGCTCCGAACCGGCCCCGACGCATGTCGAAGACCGATTACTCCGCGTAGGCGTCCAGCGGCGGGCAGGAGCAGACCAGGTTCCGGTCACCGAAGGCCTGGTCGATGCGGCGCACCGGCGGCCAGTACTTGTCCGCGGCCGAGACCCCGGCCGGGAAGACTGCCTCCTCGAGTGCGTACGGGTGCTCCCACGTGCCGCCGAGTGCGGCGGCGGTGTGCGGGGCGTTCCGCAGCGGGTTGTCCTCGGCGGGCCACTCGCCCGAACCGACCTTCTCGATCTCGGCACGAATGGCGATCATCGCGTCGCAGAACCGGTCGATCTCGGTGAGGTCCTCGGACTCGGTCGGCTCGATCATCAGCGTGCCGGCCACCGGGAACGACATCGTCGGCGCGTGGAAGCCGTAGTCGATCAGCCGCTTGGCGACGTCGTCGACGCTCACTCCCGTCGCCTTGGTCAGCGGGCGCAGGTCGATGATGCACTCGTGGGCGACCAGGCCGCCGGGACCGGTGTAGAGCACCGGGTAGTGCGGCTCGAGGCGCTTGGCGATGTAGTTGGCGGACAGCACGGCCACCTGCGTGGCGTTCTTGAGGCCCTCGCCGCCCATGAGGCGCACGTACGCCCACGAGATCGGCAGGATGCCCGCCGATCCCCACGGAGCGGCCGAGATCGGGCCGACGCCCGTCTCCGGACCGGCCGCGGGCTGCAGCGGGTGGTTCGGCAGGTGCGGCGCCAGGTGCGCGCGCACACCGACCGGGCCGACGCCCGGACCGCCGCCGCCGTGCGGGATGCAGAACGTCTTGTGCAGGTTCAGGTGCGAGACGTCGCCGCCGAAGTGGCCCGGCTTGGCCAGGCCCACCAGGGCGTTGAGGTTGGCGCCGTCGACGTACACCTGGCCGCCGGCCTCGTGGACGGCCACGCAGATGTCGGCGACGTGCTCCTCGAACACACCGTGCGTGGACGGGTACGTGATCATCAGTACGGACAGTTCGTCGCGGTACTGCTCGATCTTGGCCCGCAGGTCCTCTATGTCGACCTCGCCGTCCTCGGCCGTCTTCACCACGACCACCTTCATGCCGGCCATCACGGCGCTGGCGGCGTTGGTGCCGTGCGCGGAGGACGGGATGAGACAGACGGTGCGCTGGTGGTCGCCGTTGGCCCGGTGGTAGCCGCGCACGGCGAGCAGACCGGCCAGCTCGCCCTGCGAACCGGCGTTGGGCTGCAGGGAGACCTTGTCGTAGCCCGTGACCTCGGCGAGCTGCTCCTCCAGCTCGCGGATGAGCGTGAGGTAGCCCTGCGCCTGCTCGGCGGGCGCGAACGGGTGGAGCTGACCGAACTCGGGCCAGGTGACCGGCTCCATCTCGGTGGTCGCGTTGAGCTTCATGGTGCAGGAGCCCAGCGGGATCATGCCCCGGTCGAGGGCGTAGTCCCGGTCCGCCAGCCGGCGCAGATAGCGCAGCATCGCGGTCTCGGAGCGGTGCTGGTGGAAGACCGGGTGGGTGAGGTAGTCGTCGCTGCGCAGCAGGCCCTCGGAAAGCGCGTCCTCGGTGCTCGCGTCCAGCGCCTCGATGTCGCCCTCGACCCCGCACGCGGTCCACACGGCGGCCAGCTGGGCCCGTCCGGTCGTCTCGTCGCAGGCGATCGACACATGGTCGGCGTCGACGAGGCGCACGTTGACCCCGCGCTCGCGTGCGGTGGCGACGACCGCGTCGGCGCGGCCGGGCACCCGCACGGTCAGGGTGTCGAAGTAGGCGCCGTGGACGACCTCCACCCCGCCGGCGGTGAGACCCGCCGCGAGGATCGCCGCGTACCGGTGGGTGCGCCGTGCGATGGTCCGCAGACCCTCCGGCCCGTGGTAGACGGCGTACATACCGGCCATCACGGCCAGCAGCACCTGGGCGGTGCAGATGTTGCTCGTCGCCTTCTCACGGCGGATGTGCTGCTCACGGGTCTGCAGGGCGAGCCGGTAGGCCTTGTGGCCGTCGGCGTCCACGGAGACGCCCACGAGCCGGCCGGGCAGGCTGCGGGCGAACTTCTCGCGCACCGCCATGTATCCGGCGTGCGGTCCGCCGAAGCCCATCGGCACACCGAAGCGCTGGGTGGTGCCCACGGCGATGTCCGCGCCCAGCTCACCGGGCGAGGTGAGCAGGGTCAGCGCCAGCAGATCGGCCGCGACGGTGACGACCGCGCCCAGCTCGTGCGCCTGCTCGATGACCGGCCTGATGTCGCGTACGGCACCGGAGGCGCCCGGGTACTGGATCAGTACGCCGTTGATCTCCCGCTCCGCCATCTCGGCCGGGATGCCCTCGCCGAGGTCGGCGACGACGACCTCCACGCCGGTCGGCTCGGCACGGGTCCGGATCACGGCGATCGTCTGCGGAAGGGCGTCCGCGTCGATCAGGAAGAGGCCCTTCTTGTTCCGGCCCATGCGGCGGGACAGCGCCATCGCCTCGGCGGCGGCCGTGCCCTCGTCGAGGAGGGAGGCGCCGGAGGTCGGCAGACCGGTGAGGTCGGCCACCATGGTCTGGAAGTTCAGCAGGGCCTCGAGGCGGCCCTGGGAGATCTCCGGCTGGTAGGGCGTGTACGCCGTGTACCAGGCCGGGTTCTCCATCACGTTCCGCAGGATCACCGGCGGCGTGAAGGTCCCGTAGTAGCCGAGGCCGATCATGGAGTCGAGGACCTGGTTGCGATCGGCGAGCGAGCGCAGCTCGGCCAGCACCTCGCGCTCGGTGCGCGCACCCGGAAGGTTAAGGGCGTCCGTGTTCTTGATCACATCCGGGACCGCTGCGGACGTGAGCTCGTCGAGCGAGCCGTAGCCGACCTGCGCGAGCATCTTCGCGCGGGACTCGAGGTCGGGACCGATGTGGCGCTGCTCGAAGGGCGTCCCTCGTTCGAGCTCGGTGAGGGGAATGCGGTGGGCGGTCATTGCGGAGGCCTCCTGGTCTGACGCGACCTTCGAGGGGCACCACGGCACGGGTACCCCGACGGCCTCCCCCTCTGTCATTTCAACCTGAGAGCTTCACCGGTCCGCCCGAAGGCGTTCCGGCTTTCACCGTCGGTGAGAGCGGAAGCCGTCGACACCCGCCCTGCTTTCCAGAGTGACCTCGTCCATGCGGTACGTGTGCCTGAGAGATTCCGGGGAGGGTTTGCTCCTTCGGCGCCTCCGGTTCACTCCGGAGGACTCTCCCGCACGGGGTCAGCAGCCGCTAGCCAGACTACCAGCGGCGACAACACAGGCACCTTCGAGTGGCCGCCTTCCAGAATGTGCTCTTTCGTAGTGCTTACGGATGCGTTGCGACCTGCTGGAGGGACCGTGAAGACCGATATCGATCCGCGGAGTCTGATCGGCCGCAAGGCGTTCGATCGCAACGGGAACAAGATCGGCACGATCGACGAGGTGTATCTCGACGACGCGACCGGTGCGCCCGAGTGGGCGGCCATACGTACGGGCCTGTTCAGCAGGGACGCGTTCGTCCCCCTGGAACCCAGCGAACTCGTGGAGGGTGCGCTGTGGATCCCCTTCGAGCGCTCTCTGATCAAGGACGCTCCCGACTTCGGCGTCGGACGCCATCTCTCCCCCGAGCAGGAACTGCAGCTCTACCACCACTACGGGCTCGATGTGACGTCTCCCCCACCGCCGGACCGCGATTTCGGGCATCTGGCGGGGTCGGACGAGACCTGAGGTTCCTTCAAAGGCCCGGTACCCCTCAATGACCCGCCCGGCCCTGAAGCGTGGCCGTCCCGATCGGGGCCGTGCCGGCGCCGGCCCCTCCCGTGGTCAGTCCCCGGCCGCCGATGTCACCGCCCGCGGCTCCGTGGGCTCGGGTCTTCGCGGCACCAGCGGCAGCGGATCCGCCGACTCGAGACGGGTGTCGTCGGTGCGGAACGTGCGCACCCGGCCCGGCTCGGAGTGCGGTGTCTCGAACCGCACCGTGACCCGGCCGAGACCACTGCCCTGCACCCACCCGTGCCCGTACTCGGCGTGCCGTACGTCCTGGCCCGCGCGCCAGATGTGCTCCGGGGGCGGAGCCGGCTCCTCCTCGGGCGTCTCGGCCGTCTCCCCCTCTTCCGGGTGCTCCTCGGCGCGTGCGTCCCCCGCGGCCAGGTGGGCCTGGGCGAAGAGGTCCTCCTGGGTGTAGTCGGCGAGGCCGCTGACCCCGACGCCGAGCAGCCGCACCCCGCCGGTCGTGTCCACGGACTCCAGCAGCCGCCCGGCGGCCTCCCGCACCACCGCGGGGTCGTCCGTGGGCCCGCGCAGGGTCTCGGACCGGGTCAGCGTCGAGAAGTCGTACCTGCGGACCTTGAGCACGATGGTGCGACCCGACAGGCCGGCCTCCCGCAGCCTGCGGACACAGCGGTCCGCGAGCCGCTGCACCTCAAGCCCGACGCGGACCCGGTCGTGGATGTCCACGTCGTAGGTGTCCTCGACCGACACCGACTTGGCCTCCCGCTCGGCCACCACCGGCCGCTCGTCCCGAGCGAGAGCCATGGCGTACAGGGCGTGCCCGTGGGCCTTGCCCAGCAGCCGCACGAGTTCGTCCTCGCCCGCCTCGGCGATCTCGTCGACCGTGGTGATCCCGGCGCGGCGCAGATGGTCGCCGGTGGCGGGACCGACGCCCGGCAGCGTGCGCACCGGCATCGGGCCGAGCATCGCGCGCTCGGTACCCGGACGGATCAGCACCAGGCCGTCCGGCTTGGCCTCCTCGGAGCCGATCTTCGCGAGCATCTTCGAGGCGGCGAGCCCCACCGAGCCCGTCAGGCCTGTGCTGTCACGGATGTCCGCGCGCAGCTTCACCCCCGTGCGGCGGGCCGACTCCTCGTCCCAGGCGGCTCCACCGGCCTCCAGATCCACGAACGCCTCGTCCAGGCTCAACGGCTCCACGAGCGGAGACAGCCCCCTCAGCAGCGCCATCACCTGCTCGCTGATCTCCCGGTAGAAGCCGAATCGCGGCACCAGATACGCGGCGTGCGGCGCGAGGCGGCGGGCCTGCGCCATCGGCATCGCCGAGTGCACTCCGAAGACCCGCGCCTCGTACGAAGCCGTGGCCACCACTCCGCGAGGACCGAGCCCACCCACGATCACGGCCTTGTCGCGCAGGCTCGGCTTGGACGCCTGCTCCGCCGAGGCGTAGAAGGCATCCATGTCGAGATGCAGGATCGTGGGCGCGGTTCTCACATCTCCGATGCTGCCCTACGCCACTGACACTTCGCCCGGGTCCCGGGGCCGCTCAGCCGGCCCGGTTGCGCCGCCGTGCCAGTTCGTCCCCGGGGTGGTGGCCGACGATGGTCTCGCCCGTGTCGATGTGCTCGCCGTGCAACTGGGAGAGCGCGTTCTCCACGTCCCGCCACACCACGCCGACGGCGATTCCGAAGATGCCCTGGCCGCCCTGGAGCAGTGCGTGGACCTCGTCCGGCGACGTGCACTCGTAGACCGTCGCGCCGTCGCTCATCAGCGTCATCCGCTCCAGGTCACGGAAACCGCGCTCCCTGAGGTGCTGCACGGTGGTGCGGATGTTCTGCAGGGAGACGCCGGTGTCCAGGAAGCGCTTGACGATCTTCAGGACGACCACGTCCCGGAAGCTGTAGAGCCGCTGCGTCCCCGATCCGTAAGCGGGTCGCACGCTCGGTTCGACGAGCCCCGTCCTGGCCCAGTAGTCCAGTTGGCGGTAGGTGATGCCCGCGGCGGCGCACGCCGTCGGACCCCGATAGCCCATCTGCTCGGAAGCCGCCCCTTCGTCGCCCGGCGCGGCCGTCGGCCGCTGAGGGGCGGAGCCGGTCGCGCTGCCGTGAAGCGGGTGCGGGCCACTCTCCCCCAGACTCCGTCCGGGGGCACCCCCAGCCGTACCGCCGCCGCTGATTCTCACGCCGACCTCCGTCCTTGACCTGCCTTCTCGACGGTAGGCAGTCACCAAGGGCACGTCAACGATCGCCACACTCGGCACGCCGAGTGATAATCACCCCAGGAGTGGTTTCCCGCGCCCTTCCGCGGGGAAAGGCTAGCCGAATGCTTCGTCGGCGGCCTCCGAGATATGGCACGAGCCCCCGGCATGTGCTTCAGTGCGCGCCCGCGTGCTCCTCCCCGCCACACCCATTCGACGATCTTGGGAACGCCGGATCCTCGTCGGCCGTCGCGACCGGCGACCGCGCCCATCCGCTCCGGTGACCGTGACCCCACGGCACCGTCGTGCCGGGGCTCTCGGCGGCGGTTCCGCTCAGAACTCCCGACGGAGCGCGACCGTCACGGGCTGCCTCCGGCACCACACGGAGCACAAAGATCCCCGGAGTCGCATCAGGCGACTCACGTCACACGAATCCCGACCGGCACACACCCTCGGCCCGTCACCGAGGGGAAACCGTCACTGGCTGCTCGTGCCGAAGTCCTCGGGGGAGATCTGGTCGAGGAACTCGCGGAACTTCTCGACCTCGTCCTCCTGCTCGTCCGGGATCGCGATGCCCGCGTCGTCGAGCACTCCGTCACTGCCGTAGATCGGCGTGCCGGTGCGCAGCGCCAGCGCTATGGCGTCGGAGGGGCGCGCGCTCACCTCGACACCGCTGGCGAAGACCAGCTCCGCATAGAAGACGCCCTCACGCAGATCCGTGATGCGCACTTCCGTGAGCTCCTGGCCGACGGCCTCCAGCACGTCCTTGAACAGGTCGTGGGTCAGCGGCCGAGCCGGGGCCATGCCCTGCTGGGCGAACGCGATCGCCGTCGCCTCCCCGGGGCCGATCCAGATGGGGAGGTAGCGATCGCCTCCCACTTCGCGCAGGAGCACGATCGGCTGGTTGGAGGGCATCTCGACCCGGACACCTACGACATCGAGCTCGTTCACACAGCAACCCTAGGCCGTGCCCGGGATATTTGGGTAGTCGGGCACGGATCGGCCCATCGATCCGCCGCCGGCGAACAGCCCGGCTCAGGGCAGCCGCACACCCAGCGCGGACTGGATCAGAGCGGCGTGCAGCTTCACCGCCAGCCCGGCCAGCTCCTTGGTGCGCGCCTCGGCATGCGCCCTGGTCTGGGGGTTGCGGTGGAGTCGCAGCGGTGCCACCACCTGGTCCACGAGCCCCGCCTCGCGGTCGGCCGCCGCCTTCATCACCCGCAGGTGTCGCGGCTCGATCCCATGGCGGCCGAGTTCCGCCACGAGAGTGGCCACCGTGATGGTCTCCGCGTCGTACACACCTTCCGGAAGCGGTACGACAAGGCCGTACGACTCCCACTCCTCGAGCTGCTCCACGCTGATCCCGGTGGCGGTCAGCAGCTCGTCACGCGCGATCCGGGCGACCGAGGGGGTGTCGGTCTCGCCCAGGAGGTCCCCCAGCGGCTCCCCCTCGCCCAGGTCACGGGGACGGCCCAAGGACGGGAGGCGGACTTCCTCGCCCCGCTCCAGGGCGTCCAGGTGCTCACGAATGACCTTGAGCGGCAGATAGTGGTCCCGCTGCATCCTCAGCACATGACCGAGGCGCTCGACGTCGCGCCTGCTGAACTTGCGATACCCCGAAGCGGTGCGCTGCGGCTCGATGAGCCCCTCGGACTCCAGGAAGCGGATCTTGGAGATGGTGACTTCGGGGAATTCCTCGCGCAGCACGTTCAGCACGGCGCCGATGCTCATCGGCCCGTTGCCCGTGGCGGCGGTGCCGTTGTCGGCACCGCCGCTCGGTGTGTGAAGCATGGACCCTTCCCTGGCGGGTCAGATGCCCCGCGGACTCGCGTAGAAGACCAGCCTGTACTTGCCGATCTGCACCTCGTCGCCGTTGGTGAGCGCGACCTGGTCGATGCGCTCGCGGTTGACGTACGTACCGTTCAGGCTGCCGACGTCGGCCACCGTGAACGACCCGTCCGGGCTGCGCCGGAACTCCACGTGCCGGCGCGAGACAGTCACATCATCCAGGAAGATGTCGCTCTGGGGGTGACGCCCCGCCGTGGTCAGATCACTGTCCAGCAGGAAGCGGCTGCCCGAGTTGGGACCGCGGCGCACGACCAGCAGCGCCGAACCGGCCGGCAGCGCGTCGACGGCCGCCTGCGCCTCCGGGGACAGCGTCGGCACCGACGTCTGACCGGTGGCCTCCGCGTCGTAGGCCTCCAGACCCGAGATCGAGATCGTGGAGGTCGTCTCCGACGCACGCTCCGGGATCGCGCCCGCTCGCAGCGGAGCACCGCAGTTGGAGCAGAAGCGGCTGTTGTCCGCGTTGCGGTGACCGCACCTTGTACACACGAGGGCCGACATGTCCCCGAAACCTATGCGGCCGGACGCACCGGGGTCAACAGACGCCGCGCCCTGACCTCCCGAAATGCCACCACCCGGACCAGCGACCTGGTCACGGAACAGGGGGCGGTGCCCCTCTGCTTCTCCCGGCTGGGCACGATGACGGGCAGTCGCGTTCTCGCCGCCCTCTCGCGCACTCTTGCCGAACAACTTCGCAAACAACTTCACGGGCGATTCCCCTTGACCGAAACAGACCCGCCCGTGGGGCAGGACGAACCCTGATTACATATACCGACCGACCCGGACATCCTCACAACGTCCGTATCCACCAGACAGTTTCCACCACGCACCCCCCATTCGGTGCGCCGACCCCCCGCAACCTCATGCCCTTGCCCGACCGCCTCCATGCACCGCCGGTTCACTGGGAGGACGATCGAGCGTAGTCAGGCTGCTCGGCCGCCCGCAAGGCATCCACGATGATCTTCGTGGAACGCTCCACGGTGACTGTGGCCTGCTCCTTCTCCAGTGTCTGCACCACGCCTCCGGGGATGTTGAGCGCGGGCTCGAGGTCCTGGGGCTTGCCGATGACCTGGAAACGATAGGGCTGGCTGATCTTGTTCCCGTCGACGCTCACGCCCTTCCCGGAGTCCGACAGGTAGGTGCTTGCGACGACCCTCACCCCGTTCACCTGGATCGCCTCCGCGCCGGCCGCGCGCAGTTCCTGGATCGCGTCGAGCAGCATGTCCGCCTGGACCGTTCCCTTCGTGTCCTGGATGGTCATCGTGATGCCGGGGCCCTGTGCCGACACCGTGCCCGCGAGGATGCCGAGTTGTTTCTCCTTCTCGGCGGTCTGCTTGCGAGCCTCCTCGGCCCGGTCCGAGCTGTTCTCCAGCTCGGACCGCTGGTCCTCAAGTCCCTGCTTCTCGTCCTGAAGACGCTGCGTACGGTCGTCGAGTTCATCCAGGATGCGTACGAGATCCTCCTGGCGCGCGCCGCGCAGGGCGCTGCCGCTGTCGCTGTTGGAGGCGACCTGGACTGCCAGACCGAAGCCGAGGCCGAACAGCAGGAGCGCGACGATGAGTTGGGCCCGCGAAACACGCGGCGGCCACAGACCCTGGGCAAGGCGCTGACGGCCGGTGAGCGCCGACTCGGGTTCCTTCGGCTCCTCGGTCTCCTCCACCACCCCGGGCGTGTCGGCGGCCGCCGGCCTCTCCTGGGGCAGTTCCTTGCGCAACCGGTGCTCGGGGCCGCGCGGCGTCCCGGGAGTCTCTTCCTCGTTGTTCATCGCCCTCACGCCCGGAACACATGGCGACGGATCGCCGCGGCGTTGGAGAAGATGCGGATGCCGAGGACGACCACGACACCCGTGGACAGCTGGGCCCCGACGCCCAACTTGTCGCCGAGGAACACGATCAGCGCCGCCACCACCACGTTCGACAGGAACGACACCACGAAGACCTTGTCGTCGAAGATCCCGTCGAGCATGGCCCGCAGACCACCGAACACGGCGTCGAGTGCCGCCACGACGGCGATCGGCAGGTACGGCTCGACGACCGCCGGAATCTCGGGTCGGACCAACAGCCCGACCACGACTCCGACGACGAGACCCAGTACGGCGATCACGATGTGCCCTTCTCTGTGGTCGGCTGTGCTGTACGTACGATCACACTCGTAGCGGCAGGCAGCCGGACGTCGCCCTCGACCGAAATGCCGGTCCTGATCCCGTAGTTCTCCTGCAGCGCGTGCAGATACAACCCGTCGGCGCTGTTCTGGAACCTGGTACTGAGCCGGTCGCCGTCCCCCACCGCGAGCACCGTGTACGGCGGCACCAGCGGCCTGTTGTCGACCAGTATCGCGTCGCCCGCGGCCCGGACCGCCGAGAGCGCCGTCAGCCGCTGCCCGTTGATGGAGATCGCTTCGGCGCCCGACTCCCACAGACCGTTGACGACCCGCTGCATATCGCGGTCCCGGACCCGGCCGGTGTCGGAGAAGTCGGAGGTCTCCCGGGGATCGCCGTTGCCACCCGAGGTGGCTTCCTTGGCGTCGTTCACCACGAGCTTCACGCCGGGACCGTGCACGGCGACCGCGCCCGACAGGACCCCGACAAGATCGGCCGCGTCCGAACCGCCGTCCCTCTCCAGGGCCGACCGCTGCCGTGCGCTGACGTCGTCGCGCAACGTGTCCACCGTGCCCTCGAGCTTGTCGGCGGCCGCGGTCTCGCTCTGGATGCGGTCGATGAGCTCCTGGCGCTCCTTCGCGACCGTCGGGGCGGCCACCCGCGCCTGCGCGGCGCCCACGGTCACCACGAGGCCGGCAAGCACCAAACCGGCCGCGAGCCCGAGCTTGGCCCGCACCGTCCTCGGCAGGCCGCCCTCACCCTCGGTCTGCTTCCGGGCGGCAGCCTCGGCGTATCCGTCGTCGAGGCTGTGATCCATGACGTTGGTGAGCAACGACATGGAAGCGTCCGGACGCGGGGAGCGCCCTGGTGTGCTCCGAACGGGGGGCGGCTGCGGCATGGGGCACATAGTCGCATGTCGTGAGCGCATACTCCGAATGGCCCCGCCCGCGTGCCGGACACACCCCCTCGGGGGTACATGTCCGGCACGCCGGCGTGTCGCGTCTTCCTTTATCGGCCGGCGCTGTCCACGACCGCCGCCCACTCGTCGAGCAGGGCCTGCGCGGAGGCGTCGTCGGGGCCCTCGGCCCACAGGTGGGTGACGGCCTCGGCGGGGTCGGGCAGCACCAGCACCCACCGCCCGTCGGTCTCCACGACCCGCACGCCGTCGGTCGTGTCCACGAACCGCTCTCCGGCCTCCTCCACGACACGACGCATGACCAGGCCCTTGACGGCCCAGGGCGTCGCGAGATCGCGCTTGAGGACGTGCGCCCGCGGAATCCGCGCGTCGATCTGGCTGAGGGTGAGCTGTGTCCTCGCCACCAGCCCGATCAGCCGCACGAACGCCGCCGTGCCGTCGAAGACGCTGCTGAACTCCGGCACGATGAAGCCACCGCGCCCGTCGCCGCCGAAGATGGTCGACTCCTCGCCGCCGACGCGCGTGAGGTCGTCGGGTGACGTGGTGGTCCATTCGACCTGTGTCCCGTGATACGCCGCCACCTGCTCGGCGATCCGGGTCGTCGTCACCGGCAGCGCCACCTTCCCGCTGCGCCGCTCCGCGGCCACCAGGTCGAGCATCACCAGCAGCGCACGGTCGTCCTCGACGATCCGACCCTTCTCGTCGACGAGCGACAACCGCTCGCCGACCGGGTCGAACCGCACGCCGAAAGCGGCGCGCGACGAAGCGACGATCTCGCCGAGCCGCACGAGCCCCGAACGGCGGGTGTCGGCGCTCTCCGTGGGACGGGACTCGTCAAGACCGGGATTGATCGTCAGCGAGTCCACACCGAGCTTGCCGAGCAGGCTCGGCAGAACCAGTCCCGCGCTGCCGTTCGAGGCGTCCACGACGACCTTGAGTCCCGACTCGGCTATCCCCGACGTGTCCACGCTGCGCAGCAGCGATCCGGTGTACGAGTCGAAGACGCTCGACGGGAAGTACAGGTCGCCGATCTCCCCGGGGAAGGCACGCCGGTACTCCTGCCGCGCGAACACACGGTCGAGCTTCCGCTGCCCGCCCTGCGACAGATCCGCGCCCTGTCCGTCGAAGAACATGATGTCGACGGAGTCCGGCACACCGGGGGAGGTCCGGATCATGATGCCGCCGGCGCTGCCGCGCGCGGTCTGCTGCCGCGCCACGGGCAACGGGACGTTCTCCAGGTCCCGTACGTCGATGGCGCTCGCCTGGAGCGCCGAGATCACCGCACGCTTCAGCGCCCGCGCACCCCGGGAGTGGTCCCGGGCGGTGGTGACGGTGGACCCCTTCTTGAGCGTGGTGGCGTACGCACCGGCGAGTCGCACGGCCAGTTCCGGGGTGATCTCGACGTTCAGGATCCCGGACACACCGCGGGCGCCGAAGAGATGCGCCTGCCCTCGGGACTCCCAGATGACCGAGGTGTTGACGAAGGCCCCCGCCTCGATGGTCTTGAACGGGTAGACCCGCACATTGCCCTGGACGATCGATTCCTCGCCGATGAGGCATTCGTCGCCGATGACGGCGCCGTCCTCGATCCGGGCCGCCCGCATGATGTCGGTGTTCTTCCCGACCACGCAGCCCCGCAGATTGCTGTGCTGGCCGATGTACACGTTGTCGTGGACAACGGCCTTGTGCAGAAAGGCTCCGCTCTTCACGACGACGTTGGACCCGACGACGGTGTGCTCGCGGATTTCCGAGCCGGCCTCGACCTTGGCGTAGTCACCGATGTAGAGCGGTCCGCGCAGGACGGCCTCCGGATGCACCTCCGCGCCTTCGGCGACCCATACGCCCGGGGAGAGCTCGAAGCCGTCGATCTCGACGTCGACCTTGCCCTCCAGGACATCGGCCTGGGCCTTCACATAGCTCTCGTGGGTACCGACGTCCTCCCAGTACCCCTCGGCGACATAGCCGTAGATCGGCTTGCCTTCCTTCATCAACTGCGGGAAGACGTCGCCGGACCAGTCGACCGGAACATCGGGCTCGACGTAGCCGAAGACCTCGGGCTCCATCACATAGATCCCGGTGTTCACGGTGTCCGAGAAGACCTGACCCCAGGTCGGCTTCTCAAGGAAGCGCTCGACCTTTCCTTCGTCGTCGACGATGGTGATGCCGAATTCCAGCGGATTGGGGACGCGAGTCAGACAGACGGTGACCAGCGCGCCCTTTTCCTTGTGGAAATTGATCAGATCCGTGAGGTCGAAGTCGGTCAGGGCATCACCGGAGATGACGAGGAACGTGTCGTCCTTCAGTGCTTCCTCTGCGTTCTTGACGCTCCCGGCGGTACCGAGTGGCTTCTCCTCATTGGCATAGGTGAGCTCCATGCCGAGCTCTTCACCGTCTCCGAAGTAGTTCTTGACCAAAGAGGCCAAGAACTGCACGGTGACGACGGTCTCGTTGAGCCCATGCCTTTTGAGCAGCCGCAGCACATGCTCCATAATCGGCCGGTTCACCACCGGCAGGAGCGGCTTGGGCATGCTCGAGGTCATCGGACGAAGGCGCGTGCCTTCGCCTCCGGCCATCACGACGGCCTTCATGTCGGAAGCGTCCTCCTCTAAGAGACGACGGTCCAGCCGACTTCACCCGTCTAGATTGTCCCGCAGTTTCCGCGCGCGGGCCATCGAGCCGCTACAGCTGCCAAACGGCGGGCTCAATCGACCATGGCGTCCGCCCTGACAAGGCGGCGGACCTGGACCACGTAGAGGACTCCTGCCCACCAGTACAGGGTTGTACCCCACCCTGCGAACGCCCATCCGAAAATGGCAGCGAGTGACGCGATCCATCCGCTTCCGTCACTGAGAAGCAGAAGTGGGAACGCGTACATGAGGTTGAACGTGGCTGCCTTCCCGAGGAAGTTCACCTGGGGCGGCGGATAGCCGTGGCGTCTGAGGACGCCGACCATCACGAGCAGGACCAGCTCGCGGGCGACAAGGACGGCGGTCAACCACAGGGGCAGAATCTCGCGCCAGGTGAGGCCCACGAGAGTGGACGCGATGTAGAGCCGGTCGGCCGCGGGATCGAGCAGCCGGCCGAGGCTGCTGATCTGGTTCCAGCGGCGGGCCAGTTTGCCGTCGAGATAGTCGCTGACGCCGCTCAGCACGAGAACGAGCAGCGCCCAGCCGTCGCTCTTCGGCCCGCCGAACTCCGGCCTGAGGATCAGCCACAGGAAGATGGGCACGCCGACGAGACGCGCCATGCTGAGGATGTTCGGGATGGTGAGGACCCGGTCCGTCTGAACACGGGTCTCCTGGACCTCCACCCGGGGGCCTCCTGCGGGAAACGAGCCAACGATGCCCCCTGACCTTACCCGCAGGGTTCGCACGACGGTGAGGAGGGGGTGGGAAACCGAGGAAACCGCTGTGGACCTGGAAATCGGTCCGGAAATGCGGAAAACCCCGTACCAACGGTACGGGGTTTCCCTCACAATTTGTTCGGCGGTGTCCTACTCTCCCACAGGGTCCCCCCTGCAGTACCATCGGCGCTGAAAGGCTTAGCTTCCGGGTTCGGAATGTAACCGGGCGTTTCCCTCACGCTATGACCACCGAAACACTATGAAACAGAACGCCACACCACCCGAAAAAATCCGGGCGGGGCTGTTCGTGGTTTCAGAACCAACACAGTGGACGCGAGCCTCTATGGACAAGCCCTCGGCCTATTAGTACCGGTCACCTCCACACGTTACCGTGCTTCCAGATCCGGCCTATCAACCCAGTCGTCTACTGGGAGCCTTACCCCATCAAGTGGGTGGGAGTCCTCATCTCGAAGCAGGCTTCCCGCTTAGATGCTTTCAGCGGTTATCCCTCCCGAACGTAGCCAACCAGCCATGCCCTTGGCAGAACAACTGGCACACCAGAGGTTCGTCCGTCCCGGTCCTCTCGTACTAGGGACAGCCCTTCTCAAGACTCCTACGCGCACAGCGGATAGGGACCGAACTGTCTCACGACGTTCTAAACCCAGCTCGCGTACCGCTTTAATGGGCGAACAGCCCAACCCTTGGGACCGACTCCAGCCCCAGGATGCGACGAGCCGACATCGAGGTGCCAAACCATCCCGTCGATATGGACTCTTGGGGAAGATCAGCCTGTTATCCCCGGGGTACCTTTTATCCGTTGAGCGACGGCGCTTCCACAAGCCACCGCCGGATCACTAGTCCCGACTTTCGTCCCTGCTCGACCCGTCGGTCTCACAGTCAAGCTCCCTTGTGCACTTACACTCAACACCTGATTGCCAACCAGGCTGAGGGAACCTTTGGGCGCCTCCGTTACCCTTTAGGAGGCAACCGCCCCAGTTAAACTACCCATCAGACACTGTCCCCGATCCGGATCACGGACCCGGGTTAGACATCCAGCACGACCAGACTGGTATTTCAACGACGACTCCACAACCACTGGCGTGGCTGCTTCAAAGTCTCCCAGCTATCCTACACAAGCCGAACCGAACACCAATATCAAACTGTAGTAAAGGTCCCGGGGTCTTTCCGTCCTGCTGCGCGAAACGAGCATCTTTACTCGTAGTGCAATTTCACCGGGCCTATGGTTGAGACAGTCGAGAAGTCGTTACGCCATTCGTGCAGGTCGGAACTTACCCGACAAGGAATTTCGCTACCTTAGGATGGTTATAGTTACCACCGCCGTTTACTGGCGCTTAAGTTCTCAGCTTCGCCCACCCGAAAGTGAGCTAACCGGTCCCCTTAACGTTCCAGCACCGGGCAGGCGTCAGTCCGTATACATCGCCTTACGGCTTCGCACGGACCTGTGTTTTTAGTAAACAGTCGCTTCTCGCTGGTCTCTGCGGCCACCCCCAGCTCGAGCAGCAAGTGCTCTCACCAAGCGTGGCCCCCCTTCTCCCGAAGTTACGGGGGCATTTTGCCGAGTTCCTTAACCATAGTTCACCCGAACGCCTCGGTATTCTCTACCAGACCACCTGAGTCGGTTTAGGGTACGGGCCGCCATGAAACTCGCTAGAGGCTTTTCTCGACAGCATAGGATCATCCACTTCACCACAATCGGCTCGGCATCAGGTCTCAGCCACACATACGACGGATTTACCTATCGCACGGCCTACACCCTTACCCCGGGACAACCACCGCCCGGGATGGACTACCTTCCTGCGTCACCCCATCACTCACCTACTACCACCTTGGGCCGGCGGCTCCACCACTCCCCTTTGCCCGAAGGCTCCGGGGCGGCTTCACGGCCTTAGCATTAATGGGCTCGATGTTTGACGCTTCACAGCGGGTACCGGAATATCAACCGGTTATCCATCGACTACGCCTGTCGGCCTCGCCTTAGGTCCCGACTTACCCTGGGCAGATCAGCTTGACCCAGGAACCCTTAGTCAATCGGCGCACACGTTTCCCACGTGTGAATCGCTACTCATGCCTGCATTCTCACTCGTCAACCGTCCACAACTACCTTCCGGTGCTGCTTCACCCGGCAGACGACGCTCCCCTACCCATCACAACACCCGTTAGGGCTATATGCTGCAATGACACGACTTCGGCGGTACGCTTGAGCCCCGCTACATTGTCGGCGCGGAATCACTAGACCAGTGAGCTATTACGCACTCTTTCAAGGGTGGCTGCTTCTAAGCCAACCTCCTGGTTGTCTGTGCGACTCCACATCCTTTCCCACTTAGCGTACGCTTAGGGGCCTTAGTCGATGCTCTGGGCTGTTTCCCTCTCGACCATGGAGCTTATCCCCCACAGTCTCACTGCCGCGCTCTCACTTACCGGCATTCGGAGTTTGGCTAAGGTCAGTAACCCGGTAGGGCCCATCGCCTATCCAGTGCTCTACCTCCGGCAAGAAACACACGACGCTGCACCTAAATGCATTTCGGGGAGAACCAGCTATCACGGAGTTTGATTGGCCTTTCACCCCTAACCACAGGTCATCCCCCAGGTTTTCAACCCTGGTGGGTTCGGTCCTCCACGAAGTCTTACCTCCGCTTCAACCTGCCCATGGCTAGATCACTCCGCTTCGGGTCTTGAGCGTGCTACTCATACGCCCTATTCGGACTCGCTTTCGCTACGGCTACCCCACACGGGTTAACCTCGCAACACACCGCAAACTCGCAGGCTCATTCTTCAAAAGGCACGCAGTCACACCAAAGTGCTCCCACGGCTTGTAGGCACACGGTTTCAGGTACTATTTCACTCCCCTCCCGGGGTACTTTTCACCATTCCCTCACGGTACTATCCGCTATCGGTCACCAGGGAATATTTAGGCTTAGCGGGTGGTCCCGCCAGATTCACACGGGATTTCTCGGGCCCCGTGCTACTTGGGTATCTTCCAAACGAGCCGCTGACGTTTCGACTACGGGGGTCTTACCCTCTACGCCGGACCTTTCGCATGTCCTTCGTCTACATCAACGGTTTCTGACTCGTCCCACGGCCGGCAGACCGCAGAAGAAAGAACCCACAACCCCGCATACGCAACCCCTGCCGGGTCTCACACGTATACGGTTTGGCCTCATCCGGTTTCGCTCGCCACTACTCCCGGAATCACGGTTGTTTTCTCTTCCTGAGGGTACTGAGATGTTTCACTTCCCCTCGTTCCCTCCACACTGCCTATGAGTTCAGCAGCGGGTGACAGCCCATGACGACTGCCGGGTTTCCCCATTCGGAAACCCCCGGATCAAAGCCTGGTTGACGACTCCCCGGGGACTATCGCGGCCTCCCACGTCCTTCATCGGTTCCTGGTGCCAAGGCATCCACCGTGCGCCCTTAAAAACTTGGCCACAGATGCTCGCGTCCACTGTGCAGTTCTCAAACAACGACCAACCACCCGTCACAGCCCACCGAAGCAGACTTTTACCGGGGTCGGCGCCGAAGGACGAGCAACGCTCGCACCCTCAGACACCCAACAGCGTGCCCGACACACTCGCCGACAAGATCCGCGTTCCACGCCGAAGCAGTACTAACGCCCTCATCCATCCGAAGTGTGCCGAATAGTCAACGTTCCACCCATGAGCTGACCACCGTCGATCATTCGCCGACGTAGTGGCTCTGGCTGCCTTGCGGCAGCTAGATGCTCCTTAGAAAGGAGGTGATCCAGCCGCACCTTCCGGTACGGCTACCTTGTTACGACTTCGTCCCAATCGCCAGTCCCACCTTCGACAGCTCCCTCCCCGAGGGGTTGGGCCACCGGCTTCGGGTGTTACCGACTTTCGTGACGTGACGGGCGGTGTGTACAAGGCCCGGGAACGTATTCACCGCAGCAATGCTGATCTGCGATTACTAGCGACTCCGACTTCATGGGGTCGAGTTGCAGACCCCAATCCGAACTGAGACCGGCTTTTTGAGATTCGCTCCACCTCACGGTATCGCAGCTCATTGTACCGGCCATTGTAGCACGTGTGCAGCCCAAGACATAAGGGGCATGATGACTTGACGTCGTCCCCACCTTCCTCCGAGTTGACCCCGGCGGTCTCCCGTGAGTCCCCAGCACCACAAGGGCCTGCTGGCAACACGGGACAAGGGTTGCGCTCGTTGCGGGACTTAACCCAACATCTCACGACACGAGCTGACGACAGCCATGCACCACCTGTACACCGACCACAAGGGGGCACCCATCTCTGGATGTTTCCGGTGTATGTCAAGCCTTGGTAAGGTTCTTCGCGTTGCGTCGAATTAAGCCACATGCTCCGCCGCTTGTGCGGGCCCCCGTCAATTCCTTTGAGTTTTAGCCTTGCGGCCGTACTCCCCAGGCGGGGCACTTAATGCGTTAGCTGCGGCACCGACGACGTGGAATGTCGCCAACACCTAGTGCCCACCGTTTACGGCGTGGACTACCAGGGTATCTAATCCTGTTCGCTCCCCACGCTTTCGCTCCTCAGCGTCAGTAATGGCCCAGAGATCCGCCTTCGCCACCGGTGTTCCTCCTGATATCTGCGCATTTCACCGCTACACCAGGAATTCCGATCTCCCCTACCACACTCTAGCCTGCCCGTATCGACTGCAGACCCGGAGTTAAGCCCCGGGCTTTCACAATCGACGCGACAAGCCGCCTACGAGCTCTTTACGCCCAATAATTCCGGACAACGCTTGCGCCCTACGTATTACCGCGGCTGCTGGCACGTAGTTAGCCGGCGCTTCTTCTGCAGGTACCGTCACTCTCGCTTCTTCCCTGCTGAAAGAGGTTTACAACCCGAAGGCCGTCATCCCTCACGCGGCGTCGCTGCATCAGGCTTGCGCCCATTGTGCAATATTCCCCACTGCTGCCTCCCGTAGGAGTCTGGGCCGTGTCTCAGTCCCAGTGTGGCCGGTCGCCCTCTCAGGCCGACTACCCGTCGTCGCCTTGGTGAGCCGTTACCTCACCAACAAGCTGATAGGCCGCGGGCTCATCCTGCACCGCCGGAGCTTTCCAACCTCCCAGATGCCCGGGAGGCTCGTATCCGGTATTAGACCCCGTTTCCAGGGCTTGTCCCAGAGTGCAGGGCAGATTGCCCACGTGTTACTCACCCGTTCGCCACTAATCCACCCCGAAGGGCTTCATCGTTCGACTTGCATGTGTTAAGCACGCCGCCAGCGTTCGTCCTGAGCCAGGATCAAACTCTCCGTGAATGTTTACCGGATATCCGGTCGAACACCACGAGAGCGGGACCAGGAGGAGGAATAATCCCCCCGGTCCACAGCGTCCTCGCTGTGTTATTTCAAAGGAACCTCGCCCCAGCAGACGCTGGAGACGGGGTATCAACATATCTGGCGTTGACTTTTGGCACGCTGTTGAGTTCTCAAGGAACGGACGCTTCCTTCGTACTCACCCTCTCGGGCTTTCCTCCGGGCGCTTCCCTTCGGTGTTTCAAACTCTATCAGTCATTTTCCGTCTCTCTGACCACCGCCCCGCAGACATGCAGAACGAGACCCCGAGATAGGATCTGACAAGTTTGGGTGCTGCCGGGCAACGACGCTTGGCCGCGTCGTCCGCCCCTAGGCAGGGGTACGACTCTACACACGGCCCTGGAGCGGGCGCAAATCGTTTGGGCTGCGTGCCTAGGGCGCTCAACCCCTACGTCTCATGCGGAACCGGCACTTCATATGACATACGCTGCTGCCCAGTGCGCCGTCCGGGACAGGTAGCGACGGCCCATTTTGGATCTCCACCCCTGGGAGGCTTCCCATGACCACCGTGACGTCCCCGCTGGCAGGACGCGCCATCGGACTTGCCGCAGTACCCGACCCCGTCTTCTCCGGAGCGATGGTCGGTCCCGGCACGGCCATCGATCCCGTGCGCGAGCCCATGGATGCCGTCTCCCCCGTCGACGGGGTCATCGTCTCCCTTCATCCGCACGCGTTCGTCGTGGTCGACGGGGAGGGTCACGGTGTGCTGACCCACCTGGGTATCGACACGGTGCAGCTCAACGGCGAGGGCTTCGAGCTCCTCGTGAACAAGGGCGACACCGTGACGCGTGGTCAGTCGGTCGTCCGCTGGAACCCCGCCGCCGTCGAGGAGGCCGGCAAGTCCCCGGTGTGCCCGGTGGTGGCCCTCGAGGCGACGGCGGACTCCCTCTCCTCTCTGCGCGAGGACGGCGATCTGAAGCCGGGCGACCAGCTCTTCACCTGGCAGTGACGCCCGCGCCGTAGTGAACGGCGCTGCCGTACCGGACGGCAGTACAGACAACCTTCGCGGTGGCCGTACCCGCCGCATGACTCGGAGACGGGTGAGATGGAGACAACGCTGCGAGGCGTCGGTGTGAGCCACGGCGTGGCGATCGGCGAGGTCCGGCACATGGGGACGGCGGTGCTCGAACCCCCGGCCAAGCAGATCCCGGCGGAGGACGCGGAGCGCGAACAGGGGCGCGCACGCCAGGCCGTGGACGCCGTGGCAGCCGACCTGATCGCGCGCGGCAATCTGGCCGGTGGCGAGGCCCAGGCGGTGCTGGAGGCCCAGGCCCTGATGGCCCAGGACCCGGAGCTGATGGCGGACGTGGAGCGTCGTGTCGCCGTCGGCAGCACGGCCGAGCGCGCCGTCTACGACGCGTTCGCCGCGTACCGCGAGCTGCTGGCGAACGCCGGGGAGTACCTGGCCGGTCGCGTGGCCGACCTCGACGACGTGCGGAACCGCATCGTCGCGCGTCTCCTCGGCGTCCCGATGCCGGGCGTGCCCGACAGCGACGAGCCGTACGTCCTGGTGGCGCGCGACCTCGCCCCTGCCGACACGGCACTGCTGGACCCGGCTCTGGTGCTCGGATTCGTCACCGAGGAGGGCGGTCCGACCAGCCACAGCGCGATTCTGGCGCGGGCGCTCGGTGTTCCCGCCGTCGTGGCGCTGCCGGGTGCGGGTGAGCTTTCCGAGGGCACCGTGATCGCCGTCGACGGCAGTTCGGGCGAGATCTTCGTGAACCCGAGCCACGAGAAGAAGTCCCAGCTCGAGGCCGCGGCCGCCGAGCGCAAGGCCGCCCTCGCCGCCTCGACCGGACCGGGCGCCACGGCGGACGGTCACCAGGTGCCGCTGCTGGCGAACGTCGGTGGGCCCGCTGATGTGCCGGCCGCTGTCGAGGCGGGGGCCGAAGGTGTCGGTCTGTTCCGCACCGAGTTCCTCTTCCTGGACGACAGCAAGAGCGCCCCGTCCGAGGAGAAGCAGGTCGCGGCCTACCGCCAGGTGCTCGAGGCGTTCCCCGAGGGCCGTGTCGTCGTGCGGGTGCTGGACGCCGGTGCGGACAAGCCGCTCGACTTCCTGACCCCGTCGGACGAGCCGAACCCGGCGCTGGGCGTGCGCGGCCTGCGCACCCTGCTCGACCACCCGGAGGTGCTCCGCACCCAGCTCACCGCGCTCGCGAAGGCCGCGGAGGGTCTGCCCGTCCACCTCGAGGTCATGGCGCCGATGGTCGCCGACCGCTCCGACGCCAAGGCGTTCGCGGACGCGTGCCGCGATGCCGGGCTGCACGCGAAGTTCGGTGCCATGGTGGAGATCCCCTCGGCGGCGCTGCGGGCCCGGTCGATCCTGCAGGAGGTCGAGTTCCTGTCGCTGGGCACGAACGACCTCGCGCAGTACACGTTCGCTGCGGACCGCCAGGTGGGTGCGGTGTCGCGTCTGCAGGATCCGTGGCAGCCCGCGCTGCTCGACCTGGTCGCGCTGTCCGCCGACGCGGCGAAGGCCGAGGGCAAGAGCTGCGGTGTCTGCGGCGAGGCCGCGTCGGA
Source organism: Streptomyces sp. HUAS TT11 (assembly GCF_051553595.1). NCBI lineage: Bacteria > Bacillati > Actinomycetota > Actinomycetes > Kitasatosporales > Streptomycetaceae > Streptomyces > Streptomyces sp. HUAS TT11. The sequence continues at coordinate 7,489,844 of NZ_CP196184.1, read as the reverse complement.
CCCGCTCCTCGCCTGTGTGCTGACGGGGCTGGGTGTCACCTCCCTCTCCATGGGTGCGGCCTCGATCCCGTACGTCCGGGCGACTTTGGCGAAGTACACGCTGGCGCAGTGCGAGCGCGCCGCCGCGGCCGCGCGTGCCACCGACACCGCGGACGAGGCGCGCACAGCGGCCCAGGCGGTGCTGTCCGGGGAGTGATCCGGGCGGCGGCACCACGACGTCGTACGACGGGGGCGTCCCATCTGCGGGTGGGACGCCCCCGCTCGTTCAGGCCCGTCCGTGCCGATCGGTTCCTCGCGCCGGCGATCCCGCTCGTTCGTCCCCGGCGGTCAGGGCCGTCCGTGGGTGTGACCGGGCGCCGGCCCGTCCTCCCCGAGGTCGGGCGGGGAGCAGTAGTCGACGCCGGATTCGGGTGGGACGGGGTCGCCGGAGTCGACGTCGGTGCAGTAGGCGTCGAAGACCTCTGCGGCGGTGAGCGGCTCCAGGCGTCCTGCGCGCAGGCGCCAGCCGTGGACGCGGTCCGCCCTGTCGGGTGCGGACGTACGCAGGACGAGGCCGCCGACGCAGTGGGTGGCGATGCCCAGGGCCAGCACGGAGGTGAATTCGAGGGCTTCCGTCTCCTCCACACGGGACGTGCCGTCGGGGCTTTCGCCGGCGTTGAGCACGGCGATGAGTGTCTCGGCCGGTGCCGAGACGCTGAGGACGAGATGGCGGTGGCCGGGGCTCGCGGTGTCGAGGATGCGGGTGAGGAGCCGGGCGGCGTGGGCGAAGGTGGCGCGTCCGATGTCCTCTCCGCAGGAGGCGCAGATGCCGAGGTCGGCGAGGACGGTGGTCGCGTACTGCCAGGTGGCCTGCCGTACCGCCTCGTCGACCAGGTCCGGGAGCAGTTCGGCAAGGGGCTGCCCCTCGTACGGGACGGTCGGTCCCGTCGCGGCCAGTTCCGCCGTGAAGCGCGTGCGACTGGCCGCGGCGTCCGGTTCCAGGCCGATGCCGGCGCAGAACTCCGCGTACTCCTCGGGGTCGAAGAGGGCGACCCTGGTGTGGCCGCCCTGGGCGGCGAGCCTCCTGAGCAGGGCTTCCACCTGCTCGAGGTAGGTCGTGTGGTCCTCGAATGTGAAGGTGCGGTAGCGCCGCATCGCGGTGAAGTCGTGGTCGTCGGTCAACAGGCCGATGGTGCCGGCGATTTCGCGGCGCAGGACGCTGTGCATGGTCCGGTCGGTGTGCGGCATTCTTCCCCCTGCGTACAGTCGGTCGATCATCACTCACAGTAATCGCGACCACTGACAGCGACGCCCCGCGTGGCCGTGCGGCCGTCGCGGGGCGTGCGGTCCGTGTACGCGGGGAGCGGGTCAGGCGCGCTTGCGGGCCAGATCCTCGTAGAAGTGCAGGAGATCCAGATCGTCGATGGAGCCCGGGTTGACGGCCTTCTCCAGGGGGGTGCCTTGGAGGAGGCGCTTGACGGGGACCTCGATGCGTTTGCCGGTGAGCGTGTGCGGGATGCCCGGGACCTCGATGATCTCGTCGGGGAGGTGGCGCGGGGAGAGCTGTTCCCGGATGGTCTGCTTGATGCGGTGCACGAGGTCTTCGTCCAGGGCGGCTCCGGGCGCCAGGTGGACGAAGAGGGGCATCCAGTAGCCGCCGTCGGGCTGTTCGATGCCGATGACGAGGGACTCCTTGATCTCCGGAAGGCGCTCCACGGCTTCGTAGATGTCGGCCGAGCCCATGCGGACGCCCTGCCGGTTCAGTGTGGAGTCCGAACGGCCGTGGATGACCACGGAGCCGCGGGAGGTGACGGTGATCCAGTCGCCGTGCCGCCACACTCCGGGATACATGTCGAAGTAGCTGTCGTGGTAGCGGCTGCCGTCGGGGTCGTTCCAGAAGCGGATCGGCATGGACGGCATCGGGTTGGTGACGACCAGTTCACCGACCTCGCCGACGACCGGCCTGCCGCTGGGGTCCCAGGACTGCAGGTCGGTGCCGAGGCAGGGTGCCTGGAGTTCGCCGATGTACACGGGAAGGGTCGGGACGGCCCCGGCGAAACAGGAGCACACGTCCGTGCCGCCGCTGACGGAGGCGATCCACAGGTCGTCGCGCACCTCGTCGTGCAGCCAGCTGAATCCGTCCGGCGGCAGGGGCGATCCGGTGGTGGCCACGCACCGGACACGGGTGAGGTCGTGGTCGCGCCCGGGGCGTACCCCCGCCTTGCGGCAGGCCATGACGTACGCGGCGGACGTGCCGAAGAGGGTGGCCCCGGTGCGTTCGGCGATGCGCCATTGGGCACCGGTGTCGGGATGGCCGGGGCTGCCGTCGTAGAGCACGATCGTGGTGCCCGTCAGGAGGCCGGAGACGAGGAAGTTCCACATCATCCAGCCGGTGGACGTGTACCAGAAGAAGCGGTCCTCCGGGCCGAGGTCGCAGTGCAGCCCGATCTGCTTGAGGTGCTCGATCAGGATGCCGCCCTGGGACTGGACGATGGCCTTGGGCAGACCGGTCGTGCCCGAGGAGTACAGCACCCACAGCGGGTGGTCGAACGGGACCTGCTCGAACACCGGCTCGGTGTCCGCGGAGGTCAGGTCCGACCATTTCAGGCTGCCTTCGGGGGTGTCCGTGCCGAGGAGCGGGATGTGGACGACGGCCCGCAGGGTCGGCAGTTCCCGGCGCAGCTCGGCGACGATCTCCCGGCGGTCGTGCTCCTTGCCGCCGTAGCGATAGCCGTCGACCGTGAACAGCACGACGGGCTCGACCTGTTGAAAGCGGTCCAGGACGCTGCGGGCCCCGAAGTCGGGGGCGCAGGAGGTCCACACGCCGCCGACCGCGGCCGTGGCGAGGAGGGCGACGACGGCCTGCGGGATGTTGGGGACGTAGGCGCTGACACGGTCGCCGGGGCGTACGCCGAGCGCGCGCAGTTCGGCGGCCAGGGAACCGACCTGCCGGCGCAGTTCGGCCCAGGTGACCGGGCGGGGTTCGTGTGTCTCGTCGACGGCCAGCAGTGCGGGCTCGTCGGGGCGCGCGGCCGAGGCGCGCAGGGCGTGTTCGGCGTAGTTGAGGGTCGCCCCGGGGAACCATTGGGCACCCGGCATGGACCGGTCGCCCAGCACCCGTGTGTACGGCGTGGAGAACCGGACGTCGAACCACTCCGTGACGGCTTTCCAGAAGGTGTCCAGCTCGTCCACTGACCAGCGGTGAAGGGCCGCGTAGCCGCCCTCGGCGGGTGCTCCGTGCCGCTCGGCCGCCCAGGCCTGGAACCTGGTGATCTGCGCCCGGGCGATACGATCGGCGTCGGGCTGCCAGAGCGGGGTGGGGTTCGCTGGGGTCATGGGGCGGCTCCCGGACTGTGCGCGTCGTGTGCGTGGTCCGCGCACGGGCTGGGGTGTGCGCGATACGCGGCTGACACGGACGATGCCATGTGATCGACTTCTGCACCAGGGTGCGCCACACATAGTTGGCATCGTGAAGCTGTGCTCCCGGCACGGGTGAACGGCAGTTGAACGGCACCCGTGTACGGGGACGTCAATGGCAGGGTGAGCAGCATGGACGGTCGTGACCTGGTGCGTTCGGTGAAGGTGGTCGGTTCGGGGGGCGCGGCGCAGGGCCTGCGCACGGTGCGGGCCGCGTGGCGCAGGAGGCGTACCGACGCCATCGGGTTGCCGCAGCGGGGTGCGGAGCGGGCGCGGGTGCCCGGGCCGGTGCGGGAGGCGGTGCCGGAGCCGGGCGGCGGTGTCGTGCGGTTCGCCCGGGCCGAACTGCGGATCACGGTCGCGGTGACCGGTGCGGTCTTCTGGGGATGGGACGGGGCCGGCCCGGAGCCGTCGTACGCCCTCGCGGGCCGCTGCCCCCGACCGGATCCCCGGGCCGCGCTGGAACCGGACAAGGACGGTGGCTGGCGGGTCGTGGCGGAGCGCGTCACGGTCGTGGTGTCGCGGCACGGGGCGGTCGAGGTGCGGACCCCCGGCGGGGTGATCCTGCGCCGTGATCTGCCTCCGCGCTGGTGGGAGCCGGTGGGCGGGGGCGCGGCCCGCTGGATGCAGCGGTCCGAAGTGCCGTCGGACGCCCGGTTCTTCGGGCTCGGCGGCCGGGCCGCGGGGCCCCGGTTGCGTGACGGGACGTACCGGCTGTGGAACACGGATCCCGGGCAGCCGTTCGCGCCCGGCGACGATCCGCTGTACATCACGATGCCGGTGCAGATGGTGGTGGCCGACGCGGCCACGCATCTGGTGTTCCACGACACGTCGTGGGACGGCACGGTGACGTTGCGCGAGGGCCGGGAGGGCGCGGGCTCCGGGCACGACCGGGCGGGCGTCTGCGAGGTGCGGATGGACGGCGGGCCGCTGCGCTGCTGGGTGATCGTGGGCACTCCCGCGCGCGTGCTGCGCGTCTGGGCGTCGCTGACCGGGGCGCCCGCTCTGCCGCCGGCATGGGCGCTGGGCCACCATCACGCACGGTGGGGCTTCGGCAGCGAGCAGGAGGTGCGGCGGATCGTCGCGGGCTACCAGGAACACGGCCTTGCGCTCGACGCCGTGCATCTCGACATCGACCACTACGACGGCCACCGGGTGTTCACGGCGGACCGGGACCGCTTCCCCAAACTGCCGTCCCTCGCCGAGGAGTTGCGCCGGGACGGGATCCGTCTGGTGTCGATCGTCGACCCCGCGGTCAAGGCCGAGCCGGGCAACGCCGTGTACGACGGCGGGAGTGCCGAGGACGCCTTCGTACGGGACGCGTCGGGCCGGCTCGTCGAAGGCGTCGTATGGGCGGGGGACAGCGTCTATCCGGATTTCACCGACCCGCGCGTGCGCCGGTGGTGGGGCGGCCTGTACGAGGAACGTCTCGGACAGGGCTTCTCGGGGTTCTGGCACGACATGAACGAACCGGTGTCCTTCACCGCCTTCGGGGAGAACACCCTGCCCCGCTCCGCCCGGCACTCGCTGGAGGGACGCGGCGGTGACCACCGGGAGGGCCACAACGTGTACGCGTTGGGCATGGCCCGCGCCGCGTTCGAGGGGTTGCGCGCACTCGTCCCCGAGGAGAGGCCTTTCCTCTTCTCGCGCTCGGGGTGGGCGGGAATGCAGCGCTACGGGGGAACGTGGTCGGGGGACGTGGCCACGGGCTGGCCCGGTCTGCGCGCCTCGTTGTCCCTGGTGATGGGCCTCGGGCTGTGTGGGGTCCCGTACTCCGGGCCGGATGTGGGCGGTTTCGACGGGAGTCCGTCGCCGGAGCTGTACCTGCGCTGGTTCCAGCTCGCCTCGTACCTGCCGCTGTTCCGGACGCACGCGAGCCTGCGGGCCGGACGCCGTGAGCCGTGGGAGTTCGGCGACGAAGTCCTGGAACACGCGCGCGTGGCGCTCGCCGAACGGCGCCGTCTGCTGCCCTACTTCGTCACGCTGGCGCATCTGGCGCGCCGTACGGGTGCGCCCTATGTACGTCCGCTGTGGTGGAGCAATCCGGAGATCCGGCAACTGAGGGACTGCGAGGACGCGTTCCTGCTCGGCGAGAGCCTCCTGGTGGCGCCTGTGCTGGAGTCGGGGGTGCGCCGCCGGACCGTGTTGCTGCCGCGGGGACGCTGGTACGACACGACGACCGAGGTGGTGTACCGGGGGCCGGCGCACGTGGAGGTGGACGCCCCGCTGGGGCGCATTCCGGTGTTCGCGCGCGCGGGCGCCGTGCTGCCCGTGCAGGGCGAGGACGGCGGTCTCGCGCTGGAGGTGTGGGCGCCGGCACGCGGCCGGTCCGGGGGCGGACTGGTGGTGCCGGACGCGGGCGACGGTTGGGCGGAACCCGAGATCGAGCGGTATGTGACGCGGTGGAAGGGCCGCAAGCTGGTGATACGGCGCGACGGGGACGGCGACGGCGCGGAACCGGCGCGTCCGGTGCGACTGCGGGGGCTCGGCCACGCGTGACCCCGGCGAGGGCGCACATGTCTGCCCCGCGCACCCTCACTTCCGCCGGGGTCGGGGCGGGACGCTCAGGTGTCGTCCCGCCCACGGCTCATACGTAGCGGCCTTCGAACCATCCCTGCACCACCAGCGTGTGCAGCGGGAAGGCGAGTTCGGCCGGGCGGCGCAGCAGGTGCCAGCCCTCCGTCTCGTCCGTGGAGCCGGCGGGCGGCAGGTCGGCGGCGGGCCGCTCGGGGAGCAGACCGAACAGCAGGAGATGGCCGTCGGGTGAGCTCAGGGCGTCGACGAGCCGCACGTCGCGGGCCGCCGCGTCGATACCGGTCTCCTCCTTGAGTTCCCGGACGAGGGCATGTCGCCAGTCCTCGCGGTGCTCGATGAACCCGCCGGGAAGAGCGGTGCCCCCACGAGCGGGCGGGATGGTTCGGGTGATGACGACGAGGGCGGTGCCCCTGGTGTCGTACACGGGCTGGAGGGCCACCGCGACCGGAAGCGGATTGCGGTAGGCCACCGTGCCGCAGGTGGCGCAGGTGCGGGGCCAGTCGGAGACACCCTGGCCGAAGGGCGCTCCACAGCTCGAACAGTGCGAGCCCGGCACGGAGTCGGCGGATGCGAACGAGGATTCGGACACGGGGCGGACTGTATCCGATCACCGAGAGGGCGTGCTCCGGGGGCGGCTCAGTGGGACGGCGTGAGCGACTTCAGGGACACCGGGAAGTCGAAGTACGTGTCCGGGTAGGGCTCCGGTTTGTAGGTGTAATGCCACCATTCCTCGGCCAGGTTGACGAATCCGAGGCTCTCGAGGGTGCCCTTCAGCAACTGCCGGTTGGCGCGCTGTTCGCCGACGATCCGGGGGTCGTCGGTGTGGGCGAGGGTGTCGAAGCAGTCGAAGCCCGTCCCCATGTCGACGGAGTTGTCGGGGAAGCGCTCGGCCCTGGGCGCATGGCACGACACCAGCGGTTCACCGGGGCGGTAGGGCCGGGTCGGCCACGCCGGAAGGCGTACGATGGTCACGTCCATGGTGGACCCGCGGCTGTGTCCGGACTTCTCGGCGATGTAACCGTCCGTGAACAGGCGGGTCTTGTCCACCTGCGGATAGAACTCGGCCTTCATCCTCTGGTCGTCGAGGTCCTTCGCCCAGCGGACGAAGTGGTCGACGGCGCGCTGCGGCCGGTAGCAGTCGTAGACCTTGAGCGTGTACCCCTTGCGCAGCAGCTTCGTCTGGGCCTTGTGCAGTGCTTCGGCGGCGGGGCGGGTCAGGATGCACAGGGGCTGCCGGTAACCGTCGACGGGTTCGCCGACGAAGTTGTGCGCAGTGAAGTAGCGGATCTCCTGGAGGATCGTCGGGTCCACTGTTCGCAGCGCCACGAAGGTCCCGGGCGCCTTGGGCTCCGGAGTGGCCCGGGCGGTGGCGGACGCGGAGGCGACGGCCAGGACTGCGGCAAGTGCGGTGACGAGAGCGCGTACCGCGACGGAAAGTCGTGTCATGTCCCTTCCAATATCAGCCGGGGCGCCGAAGGGGGAAGCCTCCGGCTCCCCCACGCCGAGCGGTCCTCCACAACACCTGTCGGCCCACGCGAGCCCGTGACATGCTTCTGACGGTCCGTCAGAACTGTTCGGTCGTTGTGGATTCCTTCCCGGGAGGCCCCATGCCGCATGCACGCACCCCCGTGGTCGCCGGATGGTTCACCGGCGAGGGGGACGACTTCCGCCTCGTCGGCACCCGTTGTTCGGCCTGCCGGTCCGTGTTCTTCCCGCGCGAGGACACCTTCTGCCGAAATCCCGAGTGCGTGGGGGGCGAGCTCACGGCGACACCCCTGTCCGGACGAGGACGCATCTGGTCGTACACCGACACCAGATACCGGCCTCCGTCACCCTATGTGACGAATCCGGAACTTCCCTGGGAGCCCTGCGCGTTGGTCGCGGTGGAGTTGGAGGCGGAGCGGATCGTCGTGCTCGGGCAGGCCGCTCCGGGGGTGACCGTCCGCGATCTGAGCGTCGGAATGGAGGTCGAGGTCGTCCCCGGTGTGCTGCACGAGGACGCGGAGACCACCTGGACGACCTGGAACTGGCGGCCGACGGGGGTGACGGCGTGACGGACGATGTGGCGGTGCTCGGCGTGGGCATGCACCCCTGGGGCAAATGGGGGCGCGGCTTCGTCACCTACGGAACGGCCGCGGCGCGGGCGGCACTCGCCGACGCGGGGGTCGCCTGGCGGGACATCGGTTCGATCGTGGGCGCGGGCACGGTCCGGGGCGGATATCCCGGATACGTGGCGGGCGCGGCGTTCGCCAAGGCACTCGGCTGGCAGGGCGCGCGGGTCACCAGTGTGTACGCGGCGTGCGCGTCGGGGGCCCAGGCCGTCGGCGCGGCGAGGGCGCAGATCCTGTCAGGGCTCGCGGACGCGGTGCTCGTGGTCGGGGCGGACTCGGCACCCAAGGGCTTCTTCCGGCCCGCGGGCGGTGACCGGCCCGACGATCCGGACTGGCTGCGGTTCCGGGTCCTCGGTGCGACGAATCCGGCGTACTTCGGGTTGTACGCGCGCCGGCGGATGGCCGTCCACGGCGACACCGTCGACGACTTCGCCCAGGTCAAGGTGAAGAACGCGGCGCTGGGAGCGCTGAACCCGAACGCCCGCTACCGCAAGCGGGTCACCGCTGAGGAGGTCTCCGGCTCCCCGGTGGTCGCCGATCCCCTGCGCCTGCTGGACATCTGCGCGACGTCGGACGGCGGAGCCGCGCTCCTGCTGTCGAGCATGGAGTTCGCGCGCCGGCACGGGGTGCCGGAGCCCGTGCGCATACGGGCGGTGTCCACGGTCACGCCGCGCTACCCCGACCCGGTGCTCGACCTGCCCGCTGTCGCCACGGACTCGGCGGTGGCCGTGGCGCCCGCGGACGAGACGTTCCGCGCGTCGATCGCCCGCCACGCCTACGAGGAGGCGGGAATCGGTCCCGGGGACCTGTCCCTCGCCGAGGTCTACGACCTGTCGACCGCCCTGGAGTTGCAGTGGTACGAGGATCTGGCCCTGTGCCCGGAGGGTGAGGCGGTGAAGCTGCTGCGGGAGGGGGACACCGCGCTCGGCGGGCGCGTCCCCGTCAATGCCAGTGGTGGTCTCGCCTCCTTCGGAGAGGCCGTTCCCGCCCAGGCGATCGCCCAACTGTGCGAGGTCACCTGGCAGTTGCGTGGCGACGCGGGCGCACGGCAGGTCACGGGCGCGCGGGTCGGGATCACCGCGAACCAGGGGTTGTTCGGGCACGGATCCGCGGTCGTTCTGGTGCGGTGAACGGACTGGCGCGGATCCCTCGCACAAGCGGCCGAGCCGTGCCCGGGGGACGCTACGACCGCTGTTCGCCCGGGCCCACACAGGCCGCTCACACGCTCCGTGATCAGCTGGGAATCCTGTGTGAACAGGTCATGAATTGGGCCTGGGAGTGCCCGGCGGGCGTCATCATGCTCCCGTGCCCTCCTGGACGGATGCTCTCCGCTTCGCCTTCCAGCCGGTGGTCAATCTGACGACCGGAGGAGTCGCGGCGCTCGAGATCCTCGCACGCCCGGAGTCCGGCGACGTCCTCGCACAGGCCCGCCGCGACCCCGAGCTCGACGGCAACCTCGCCGCCTTGGCGGTCAGCGCGGCCGCGCGACGGGAGACCCTCCTCCCGCTGCACGTCAACGTGTTCGCAGCGACCCTCGCCGACCTCGCAGACCTCGCCGCACTGCGCGACGCGGTGCACAAGGCGGGCCGGATGCCCTGGGAGGTGACGGTCGACATCGTGCCGCCGTACACACATGTGCCGCACCGGGCACTGCTGGAGGCCGTCGCGGTGCTGCACGGAGAGGGCTTCGGGGTCAGTGCCGACGGCGTCGGCGACGGCGACATACCGCTGCGTCTGCTGTCCGACATGGAACCGGACCTGGTGAAGCTCGATGTGTCCCTGCTGACACGGTCGGCCGCGGTACGGGCCATGCGGACGCTGTGCGAGCAACTGGGCGCCCTGCTGTCGGTCGAGGGTGTGGAGACCGAGCTGCAGTGTGCGGCGGTGCGGGCGGCGGGGGCGCATCTGGCGCAGGGCGACCTCTTCGCGCCACCGTCCCGGCTCCCCGTCGCGGACGTATACGTTCCGGCGCTTCCTGCCACCGCGACCGCCACGCCCCGGACCGGACCCTCGGTGCGGCAGTTCGTACGGCCCGCCGCACTGCTGCCCGCCACCGTGTCCGCCGGACAGGTACGGGCCCTGCTCAACGGATCCCCGGACGTGTCCGGGGTGGTCCTGGTGGACCGGGCCGGGATCCCCGTCCGCTCGGTCCACCGGTCGCGCTTCCTGCTGTCGATGTCGGGGCGCTACGGCCACGCGCTGTATGCCGACCGGCCGGCTGTGAAGCTGGGCGATCCGCCGCGCACGGTCGGTATCGACGCCACGGCATGGGAGGTGCTGGACGTGGTGGCGGACGGCGGGCGCGACCGCACCTCGGACGACGTGACGGTGGTCGACCGGGCCGGGCGGTGTGTGGGCGTCGTGCGGCTCGCCGATCTTGTGCGGACCCTCGCCGAGAGCCGGGTCGAAGAGGCGGCGGGACTCAATCCGCTGACGAGGCTGCCCGGTTCGGACGCGATCACGGGAGAGGTGGACCGGCGGATCGCGGACGGCCGGATGTTCGCGCTGAGCTGGCTGGACGTGGACCACTTCAAGCAGGTCAACGATGCGGCGGGCTTCGCCGCGGGCGACGAGTTGATCCGCGCGGTGGGCCGGGCACTGCAGGGCGCCGCCTTCGGAAGCACCCGGGTGGGGCACATCGGCGGGGACGACTTCCTGGTCCTGGCCGACCCGGACGGACTCGATCCGCTCGCCGTGTCGATGCTGGACACGCCCTGGTCGGCCGGTGGCCGCAACGTCACCCTGTCGCTGGCCACGGTCCTGTGTGCGCCGGGCAGCGTGGCCGACCACCGTCAGGCGGCCGCGTGCCTGGCGCCGCTGAAGCAGGCCGCCAAGGCCCTCAGCGGAGCGAGCTGGGTCCTCGGCCGCGCCGGGCTCCCCGGCCACGAGGTACGCCGCGGCTCGGCGGCCGCCCCGGCCCCGGCGGGCGGTCCCGTGTGGGCCTGAGGCCGGCCACGGCGTCGCGGTGACGCGTCCCTTGCCGTCGACATCGCCGGCGGGCCCGTCCCGCCGGCCGCCATGGCGCCGCCGAGGCCTCGAGGGCCGCCCCCGAGACACCGTTCATCGCTCCGGCCGCCACGTCGCCGCCGAGGCCGCGACGAGCACGGCCGAGGCACCGGCCAGCGCCGCTCCGGCCGCGGCCTGCCGCAACCGTTGTCGTCCCCGACCTTGACGCTCTCCGGGCACCGGTGAAAACTTCCGGATGTCCGTCGGCATCGTCGCATCAGGGCGTATGCGGGCAGCGCGCCCCTGGGACCCACACCAGTACGAAGGGTCCTCTCCCGACGGACGGTTCCACTGCACCGGCACGCTCGTCGCGGACGCCGGGCGGGGCGCGGCACCTTCCCTGCCCTCGGCTGAAGTCGCCGCGGAAAACGCACCCTGCACGGAGGACGGCCCCGGGGTGGAACCGCCCCGGGCGAGGGCCCTGGAGCCGCCATGACGCACGGAAGCATCTTCGTCGGCGAGTTGATCGGAACGGCCGTCCTCATCCTGTTCGGCGCGGGTGTCTGCGCCGCCGTCACGCTCAACCACTCCAAGGCCAGGGGCGCGGGCTGGATCGTCATCGCCTTCGGCTGGGGTTTCGGCGTCCTCGCGGGCGCCTACACGGCCGCGCCGAAATCCGGCGCACACCTCAACCCGGCGGTGACCCTCGGCCTCGCCCTGGCCGACATCACCGAGTGGGGGGACGTGCCGTACTACCTGCTGGGCCAGTTGGCGGGGGCGATCCTCGGCGCGGTGCTGACCTGGCTGGTCTACTTCGCGCAGTTCCAGGCCAACGCCGACGACGACAAGGCGTTGCCCACGCTGGGGATCTTCTCCACGGTCCCGGAGATCCGCAATCCGGTCGCCAACCTGATCACCGAGATCATCGCCACCGTCGGGCTCGTGCTGCCCATCCTGTTCTTCGGCAAGAACCCCGGCACCGGCATCGGCCGGATCCCCGGCACGACGGCGTACGGCTCGGGCATCGGGATCCTGATCGTCGCCCTGCTCGTCGTCGGCATCGGCCTCTCCCTCGGCGGGCCCACCGGGTACGCGATCAACCCGGCCCGCGACCTCGGCCCGCGCATCACCCACGCCCTGCTGCCGATTCCCAACAAGGGGACCTCGGACTGGGGTTACGCCTGGATACCGGTGGTGGGACCACTGATCGGCGGGGCGCTCTCGGCCCTCGTGTACAAAGCAGCCTTCTGACCCTTTGACGAAGGGGACGTCATGACGGACAACGCCCAGAAGTACGTCGCCGCGATCGACCAGGGCACCACGTCCAGCCGCTGCATCGTCTTCGACCACGGCGGGGCGATCGTCGCGGTCGACCAGCGCGAACACCGGCAGATCTTCCCCAAGCCCGGCTGGGTGGAGCACGACGCCACGGAGATCTGGTCCAAGGTCCAGGCCGTGGTGGACGGCGCGCTGGCCAAGGCGGGCCTGCGTGCCGACCAGCTCAGTGCGCTGGGCATCACCAACCAGCGCGAGACGACCGTCCTGTGGGACCGGGCCACGGGCAAGCCCGTGCACAACGCGATCGTCTGGCAGGACACCCGGACGGCGGCCCTGTGCAACGAACTCGGGGGCTCCGACGGGCAGGATCGTTTCCGCGAGCAGACCGGACTTCCGCTGGCGAGCTACTTCTCCGGGCCCAAGGCGGCCTGGCTGCTCGACAACGTGCCCGGCCTCAGGACCCGCGCCGAGCGCGGCGAGATCGCCTTCGGCACCATCGACTCCTGGCTGATCTGGAACCTCACGGGCGGCACCGAGGGCGGCCGGCACATCACCGACGTCACCAACGCCGGACGCACCATGCTGATGGACCTGGAGACACTCCAGTGGGACTCCGCCATCCTGGCCGCCATGAACATCCCCGAGGCGGTGCTCCCCGAGATCAGGTCGTCCGCCGAGGTGTACGGGACCGCCGTGGGCCGGCTCGCGGGGGTGCCCGTGGCCTCGGCGCTGGGCGATCAGCAGGCGGCCGTCTTCGGGCAGGCCTGTTACGACGTGGGCACGGCCAAGAACACCTACGGCACGGGCAGTTTCCTGCTGCTCAACACCGGCAACCGTCCGGTGCCGTCCAAGAACGGCCTGCTGACGACGATGGGCTACAAGATCGGCGGCGAGGCACCCGTCTACTGCCTGGAGGGCTCGATCGCGATCACCGGAGCACTCGTGCAGTGGTTCCGCGACCAGCTCGGCATCATCCGCAGTGCCGACGAGATCGAGACCCTGGCGGCGAGTGTCGACGACAACGGCGGCGCGTACATCGTGCCCGCGTTCTCCGGCCTGTACGCCCCCTACTGGCGCTCCGACGCGCGTGGCGTCGTCACCGGTCTGACGCGCTACGTCACGAAGGCGCACCTGGCACGTGCGGTGCTGGAGGCGACCAGCTGGCAGACGCGGGAGGTCGTGGACGCCATGTACCAGGACTCGGGGGTGCAGATCACCACCCTCAAGGTAGACGGCGGTATGACGAAGAACCATCTGCTGATGCAGCATCAGGCGGACGTGCTCGGTGTGCCGGTGATCCGCCCACAGATCCCGGAGACGACCTGCCTGGGCGCCGCCTATGCGGCCGGCCTCGCCACCGGGGTCTGGAACGACCTCGACGAACTCACCTCGCACTGGCAGCAGGACGCCGAATGGACTCCCGCCATGGAGGCCTCGGCACGTGACCACGAGTACCACAACTGGCGCAGGGCCGTGGAGAAGAGCTTCGGCTGGCTTCAGGACGGGGTGGACTGACGTCCTCTCCACGCGCGCGCGTCGCGTGCGCCGCTGCGGCTCGTACCCCGGTCGGCGGGGGTACGGGCCGCACGCGCGCCCCGGGGATCAGGTGGTGACGCGCGGGCGGCGGTCGGCCGTGCGCGCCATCGCGTGCCGGACGACCTCGATCAGGACCTCCTTCACGGACTCCCGCTCACGGGCGTCGCAGAGGACGAGCGGCACCGCGTCGTCGAGGTCGAGGGCCTGCCGTACGTCCTCGGCGGGATAACGGGCCGCGCCGTCGAAGCAGTTGACCCCGACCACGAACGGGATGGATCGGCGCTCGAAGTAGTCGACGGCGGCGAAGGAGTCCTCCAGCCGGCGGGTGTCGGCGAGCACGACGGCGCCCAGGGCACCGGTGGCCAGTTCGTCCCACAGGAACCAGAAGCGGTCCTGGCCGGGGGTTCCGAACAGATAGAGCACCAGGTCCTGGCGGAGGGTGATGCGACCGAAATCCATCGCGACGGTGGTGGTGGTCTTGCCCTCGACGCCATGGGTGTCGTCGACCGGGCGGCCCGCCTCGGTGAGCACCTCCTCCGTGCGCAGCGGTCTGATCTCGCTGACCGCGCCGACCAGGGTCGTCTTGCCCACGCCGAAACCGCCGGCCACGAGGATCTTGAGCGTGACGGGCTCCACCGGAGGCTTGCCGCGCTCACTGCGCCCGAGGACCATCGTTGTCTTCTCCTGCTCGCTGGGGGTCGCACGGCGGCGGTCCGTAGCCTCCGCCGCCCGGGGTCTCGACGACCAGTACGTCGCCGGGGCCCACGTCTGCCGAATCGCTGCCCTCGAGGCGCAGCACGGTCCCGTCCGCGCGCTCCACACGGTTGGCGCCGAGCGCTCCCGGCGTCCCGCCCGCCATGCCGTAGGGCGGGACCCGGCGGTGCTGGGAGAGCGTGGAGACGGTCATGGGCTCCTGGAAGCGGATCCGGCGTACGGCACCGTCCCCACCGCGCCAGCGGCCCCGACCGCCGCTGCCGTACCGTACCGCGAACTCGTCCAGCAGGACCGGAAGTCGCCACTCGAGGACCTCGGGATCGGTCAGCCGGGAATTGGTCATATGGGTCTGGACGACGCTGGCGCCGGGGAAGCCGTCGCCCGCTCCCGAGCCGGAGGCCACGGTCTCGTAGTACTGGTACCGCTCGTTGCCGAAGGTGACGTTGTTCATGGTGCCCGAGCCCTCCGCCTGTACGCGGAGCGCCGCGTACAGGGCGCCGGTGACGGCCTGTGAGGTCTCGACGTTGCCCGCGACGACGGCGGCGGGGTGTTCGGGCGCGAGCATGGACCCGGCCGGGACGACGATGTCCAGGGGACGCAGGCAGCCGTCGTTGAGGGGAATGTCGTCGGCGACGAGGGTGCGGAAGACGTACAGGACGGCGGCGTCGACGACCGAGAAGGGCGCGTTGAAGTTGGTGGCGAGCTGGGGTGAGGTGCCGGTGAAGTCGACGGTCGCGGAACGGTTGTCGCGGTCGACGCGCACGCGGACGTGGATGACGGCCCCTGAGTCGGTCTCGTAGGCGTACTCGCCGTCGTCCAGGGCGTCGATGACGCGGCGCACGGCTTCCTCGGCGTTGTCCTGTACGTGCTTCATGTACGCCTGGACCACGTCCGCCCCGAAGTTCTCGATCATGCGGCCGACCTCGTCGACTCCCTTGCGGTTGGCGGCGATCTGGGCGCGCAGGTCGGCGAGGTTGGTGTGCGGGTTGCGCGACGGGTGCGGCGCCTCGGTGAGCAGGCGGAACGTCTCCTCCTCGCGGAATCGGCCCTCTTCGGCGAGCAGCCAGTTGTCGAAGAGGACGCCCTCCTCCTCGATGGTGTGGCTGTGCGCGGGCATCGAGCCCGGTGCGATTCCCCCGATCTCCGCGTGGTGCCCCCGGGACGCGACGTAAAAGAGGATCCGCTCGCCCTCCGTGTCGAAGACGGGGGTGATGACGGTGACGTCGGGCAGATGCGTGCCGCCGTGGTACGGGTCGTTGACCGCGTAGGTGTCCCCGGGGCGCATACGGCCGGCACGCCGTCGGACGACCTCCTTCACGCTGGTCCCCATCGAGCCGAGATGCACCGGGATGTGCGGGGCGTTGGCGACCAGGTTGCCCTCGGGGTCGAAGAGCGCGCAGGAGAAGTCCAGGCGTTCCTTGATGTTGACGGACTGGGCCGTCGACTCCAGCCGGGCGCCCATCTGTTCGGCGATGGACATGAACAGGTTGTTGAAGACCTCGAGAAGAACCGGGTCCGCCCGAGTGCCGAGGTCGGAGCTCTCCGTGATCGCCACGCGTTCCATGACCAGATGCCCGTCGCCGGTCGCCGCGGCGCGCCAGTCTTCGTCGACGACGGTCGTCGCGCTGGGCTCGGTGATGATCGCGGGGCCCGTGACGGTCTCACCGGGTGGCAGGTGCTCCCGGCGGTGCAGAGGCACATCGCGCCGGACACCGCCCGTGTGGAGACGGACGGTCTCGGGTGCGGCGGTGCCGCCTTCGTACGGGGCGAGGGCGGAGAGATCGGGGGGGTCGGTGATGCCGGTGGCTTCCACGGAGAGGGCTTCGACGACGACCGGCCGGTCGAGCGTGAAGGAGTACGTGGCGCGATGACGTTCTTCGAAGGCGTGGCGCATCGTGCCGGGATCGGTCAGCTCGACGGTGAGCGTGGTGTCCGTCCCGTCGTAGCGCAGCTGGGCGCGGCGGACGACTCGGATGCGCTCCTCGGGGACGTCCTCCGCCAGGAGCTCGGCGCGGACGGCGCTCTCCAGGTCGCCGGCGGTGTTGAGGATCCCGGCCATCGAGGGGGCCTCCAGGGGCGCCTCGACGGACTGTTCGCGCATGGCCGTGGTGTCGGCGAGACCGATGCCGAGAGCGGAGAGCACCCCGGCCATGGGCGGGACGAGCACGGTGCGGATGCCCAGGGAGTCCGCCACCCTGCACGCGTGCTGGCCGCCCGCTCCGCCGAAGGTGGTGAGCGCGTAGCGGGTGACGTCGTGGCCCTTCTGGACCGAGATCCGCTTCACCGCGTTGGCGATGTTGGCGACGGCGATCTGCAGGTACCCCTCGGCGACCTGTTCGGGCGTGCGGTCGTCGCCGGTCCGTTCGCGGATCTCCCGCGCCAGTGCGGCGAAGCGTTCGCGGACGATGCCCTCGTCCAGGGGCTGGTCGCCGTCCGGGCCGAACACCCGGGGGAAATACGCGGGTTGAATACGGCCGAGCATGACGTTGGCGTCGGTCACCGTGAGCGGGCCGCCGCCGCGGTAACAGGCCGGCCCCGGGTCCGCGCCCGCCGAGTCCGGCCCTACGCGGTAGCGGGAGCCGTCGAAGTGCAGGATCGAGCCGCCGCCGGCGGCCACGGTGTGGATGTCCAGCATCGGCGCGCGCAGCCGTACGCCGGCGATCTGCGTGGTGAAGACGCGTTCGTACTCGCCCGCGAAGTGCGAGACGTCCGTGGAGGTGCCGCCCATGTCGAAGCCGATGACCCGGTCGAAGCCGGCGAGCTGCGACATGCGCGCCATGCCCACGATCCCGCCCGCGGGACCGGAGAGGATCGCGTCCTTCCCGCGGAACTGCCCCGCTTCCGCGAGGCCGCCGTTGGACTGCATGAACATCAGCCGCACGCCCTGGAGTTCATCGGCGACGTCCTGGACATAGCGGCGCAGGACGGGCGAGAGGTAGGCGTCGACGACGGCGGTGTCACCGCGCGGGACCAGCTTCATCAGAGGGCTGACCTCGCTGGAGAGCGAGATCTGCGGGAAGCCGATACGGTCGGCCAGCTCGCCGACGGCCTGCTCGTGGGCGGGGTGCAGATGGCTGTGCATGCAGACCACGGCCAGGGCGCGGATCCCGTCGTCGTAGGCCTCCTGCAGCGGCCCCGCGAGGGCGTCGAGGTCCGGGGCGCGCAGGACGGTCCCGTCGGCCGCGATCCGCTCGTCGACCTCGACGACCCGGTCGTACAGCAGCTCGGGCAGTTCGATGGCGCGCGCGAAGATGTGCGGGCGGTTCTGGTAGGCGATCCGCAGGGCGTCCCCGAAGCCCCGGGTGATGACGAGGAGGGTGCGTTCGCCCGTGCGCTCCAGAAGCGCGTTGGTGGCCACCGTGGTGCCCATGCGCACGGTCTCGACGGGCCCGTCGTCCCGGAGGAGTTCGCGTACGCCCGCCACGGCCGCGTCGGCGTACCGGTGGGGATTGTCCGACAGGAGCTTGTGGGTGAGCAGGCGGCCGTCGGGGCGCCGCGCGACGATGTCGGTGAAGGTACCGCCGCGGTCGACCCAGAACTGCCAGCCCGTGGTCACGTCCGTCTCTCCGATCCCACTGCCCGGAACCGTCGGCGCAGAGTGATCGGCACACTGCGGCCGGTCCTCGACGACCCGTCAGATGATAACGGGCCCGGCATCCCCCCGCGGGCCCCACACGACGTGGGCGGCCGGAGCCCCTCCCGCACGAGGGCTTCCGCGCGCTCGCCCGGAGCGCGCGGAAGCCGGGGTCACAGGGCCCGCAGACCGCTGATCACATCACGCAGGATGCTCTCGTCGACCAGCTCGGCAGGGGGCACGGGGCGGGTCACATGCACCAGGCCCTCGTCCGCCAGATCACCGACGAGGACCCGCACCACACCGACGGGAAGATCGAGTTCGGCGGCGATCTCGGCGACGGACTGGGGCGTGTCACGGCAGAATTCCACGATGTCCACGTGCTCGGGGGACAGCGAGGGATCCGCCTCGGGATCGTCCACATGCGGCTCCGTGACGACCACCGCGATCAGGTCGAGGCGGTGCTGGGCCGCATGACTGGTGCGGCCGCGCGTCATGGCGTACGGACGGACCACCGGCCCGGCCTCGTCGTCGAACCAGCGACTGCTTCCCTGATCGTCTCCGCTCATGCCATCTCACTACCCGCCCGAGGGCAGATCGGTGCGCGGAGCGGAGCCCAGATGTACGCCGACGCGCTTGACGAGGAGCGTCATCTCGTACGCCACCTGGCCGATGTCCGAATCGGCGTCCGACAGGACGGCGAGGCAGCTGCCGTCGCCCGCCGCCGTCACGAAGAGGAACGCGTCGTCGAGCTCGACGATGGTCTGCCGGACACCGCCCGCGTCGAAGTTGCGGCCGACACCCTTGGCGAGGCTGTGGATTCCCGAGGCGACCGCGGCCAGGTGCTCGCTGTCCTCCCGGCTCAGCTCCTTGGAGACCCCTGTGGGCAGGCCGTCGCTCGAGAGCACGAGCGCCTTGCGGATGCTGGCGACACGCTCCACCAGGTCGTCGAGGAGCCAGTTCAGCTCTCCAGACGCCTTTTTGGCGGCGCCTTGCCCTGCGGCCTTCGGTGCGGTCATCGACCGTCTCCCTTTGTCGTTCCTCGTGCTGAGCCGTCCAGGGCGTCGTCGCCCGCGGCGTTCTCCTCGCGGCCACGCTGCCAGCCCCGCTGCAGCGAGGCGAAACGGCTGCGGACCTCGTCGGCGTCCCGCTCGACGGGACCCGCTCCGCTCGCGGTGCGGGACGCGTCCCCCGAGGCGCGCCGGTCGGGGCCCTCCTTCAACTGCGGGGCCAGACTGGCCTGCCGGACCCGGCGGGGCAGCGCGACCGGACCTGCCGGAGCCGCCTGCGTCTCGGCTTCCTGGTGCGGGGCCGTCTCCTCAGGACCGGCTTCCTGCCGGGTGCGGCGGCGCTGGGGCAGGCCCGGGCTCCCCGAGAGCTCACCGTGCGGGCGCCGGCTTCCTTCCGAGGGCTCCCGCAGGTCCGAAGGACGCCCGGACTCCTGGGATCCCGCCGGCTCGTGGTCCGACGGCCCGCTGTCCCTGCCGGCCGCTGCGCGCCGCGGGCCCTGCTCCTTCACCGGGCGGCCGTGCGAGCTGACGAGCTTGGGGGTCCGGCGCAGGGGAAGCGGTACCGGCGCGTTGGGACGGTCCACCTCGTCGGAGCGGGCCGGTTCACGCCGGGCGTCGTGCGCCTGCTGGTGCTGCTCGCCCGGGGCCTGTGCGAGCGAGCGGCGGGAACGGAACAGACCACCGCTTTCACCGTCCCGGTCGTCGAGACCGTCCGGGAAGTCGTCGAGCTCGTCCAGGTCGACGGGCGCCTCCAGTTCCACCGGGCCGTCCAGGATCGAACCCGGGAGACCGGGGAGCTTGACCGGCACCGTGGTCAGCGCCGGGGCACCGTCCACGGCGGCCCCGGCCTCCTTCTCGGGCATCGGCCGGTCGAGCCGGAAGCCGATTCCGTTGGTGTCGGGGATGTCGTCGGTCAGCAGGATGTCGGGGATGAAGACGACCGCCGTGGTGCCGCCGTAGGGGGACGGCTGGAGGGAGACGCGGACGTTCTGCCGCTGGGCGAGCCGGCTCACCACGAAGAGGCCGAGCCGGTCGGTGTCGGAGAGTTCGAACTCGGGGGTCTCCGCGAGCCGGAGGTTGGCGTCCAGGAGCACCTCGGCCGTCATGCCGAGGCCGCGGTCGTGGATCTCCAGGGTGAAACCGTTGGCGACCCGTTCACCGAGCACCTGGACGGCGGTGTGGGGCGGCGAGAACACGGTGGCGTTCTCCAGGAGTTCGGCCACCAGGTGGGTGAGGTCGGCGACCGCGGGCCCGGTGACGGCGACGCGGGGCAGCCGGCGCACCTCGATGCGCTCGTAGTCCTCGACCTCGGCGACGGCGGCGCGTACCACGTCCATGAGCTGGATCGGCTTGCGCCACTGCCGGGAGGGGGCCGCTCCGGAGAGGATGACCAGGCCCTCGGCGTGCCGGCGCATACGCGTGGTCAGATGGTCGAGGCGGAACAGATCGGCGAGTTCCTCGGTGTCGTCGGTCCTGCGCTCCATGGTGTCGAGCAGGGTGAGCTGCTTGTGCAGGAGCACCTGACTGCGACGGGCGAGGTTGACGAAGACCTCCGAGACGCCGGCCCGCAGTTCGGCCTGTTTCACGGCGGCCTCGACGGCGGCACGCTGCAGGGTGTTGAGGGCCTGGCCGACCTCGCCGATCTCGTTCCTGTCGTACTCCAGCCGCGGCGCCTCGGTCTCCACGTCCACCTGTTCGCCCGCGGACAGGCGGCGCATCACGCTGGGCAACCGCACCCCGGACGCCTCGTGCGCCTCCAGGCGCAGCCGGCGCAGATCGCGGATGAGGCCACGGCCGACGCGCACGGACAGGAACAGCGAGACCAGCAGGGCGAGAAGCCCGAGCACGCCCGCGACGGCCGCTTTGGCGATGACCCTCATGGCGAGCGGTCGGACGCGGTCCTGGTAGCGGTCCCCGGCCTGCCGGCTCATCGTGTCGAGCCGGCCGAGGACCTGGCCCGCGGCCTCGTCCCAGCTCCTGGCGGTCACCCCGTGCGGGGCGCCGGAGGTGCCGTTGACGACCCCCTGTTCGGCCACGCGCAGTGACGCGGTGTCGGCGTTCTTCCAGTAGCGCTGGAAGCGTCCGCTCTCCGACGCAGGCAGCAGCGACAGGCTGACGTCGTACATCACGGCACGCTGGGCGACGAGATCGGAGACCTCGTGGATCTCGTCGCGGGTGACCCGGCCGGCGACGAGCGCGGACCCCAGGAGGGCGTCCTCGCGGGAGAGCAGCTCGCGGGCCCGCGAGACATCGACAAGAGCCCGGCCCTGCTTGTCCACCGTCACGTTGTCGAGGGCCTGCAGATTGGCCAGGAGAGTGAAACACGGGTCGACGAGGCGGTTGTAGAGGTCCAGGGCCTGGGAGCGCTTGACCGTGCCGTCCTCGACGCTGCGGCGCAGCGACACGATGCCGTCCAGGGCCTCCATGATCGAGGTGAGGTGCTCGGCGGAGCCCGCGTCCATGTCCGCGCGCAGGCCGCTGTCCTTGCTGTTGCGCCGGAGTTCGGCCACCACCTTGTCCGTGGCCGTACGGCTGCGGCGCAGCGCGGTGAGGGCGTCCGAGGCACGCGGATCGGCGAGGTAGACGAGGGTCTGGCGGCGCTCCTGCTGCAGGACGCGGACCGTGTCCTCGGTGGGGTAGCCGACCTTTTCGACGACGTTCGAGACGTCGAACAGCGCCTGGGCCTCACGCCCCGTGAGTGCTGTGGCGAACGCCCAGATGGCGGTCAGTGACAGCAGCGGCACGAGAAGCAGCGCCACGATCTTCCGGCGGATGGAGTTCCCGCGAAAGCGCATGGCCTCCCCCAGCTCGACCCCCAGGCCCGGGGGTACACGTGTACGTCAACAAACGGCGCGAGCCTACTACCGACGCACCCGTATCTCGAAGGCCGGGCGGAGCGCACAACGCCCCCGAGACCGTCGCGACATGGGCAGTTGTCCCGTCATTACGGGAGATTGCCTCCCCGAAACGGGACGGCGCGGTCCGCATCGGGGCGGGAACACGGGGTCCTTGGCCGGATTTTTTCGCCCGTGGGGAATCTTCGCGGAGCTCCGATCGTCTCCCCCTACGGGAAACGGGGGCGGATTCGACCGCAGGCGCCGCATGCCGCACTCAGGTGGCGTAAAGCTGCGCAAGCCGGGCAACCAGTGGGGGGCCGGAGTCGTCTGACACTCCGGCGGAGGTCTGCGGGCGGTGGGGAGTGACGAGTTGATGAGCACGGTGGAGCGACGCGAGACACCGGGACGGGGCGCCGGGGCGTCCACGGCGGCGCGAGGGGCGGCTCAGGCACCGGATCACAGCATTCCGGCGGACGCGGACCCCGGCATATCGCAGGTGCGCGAACCGGACGGCGGGTGGGGCACCGCCAGGGACGAGGAAGTGCGGTACGCGATCGCGTATCGGCGCCCCCTGTGGGTCGAGGAGCCCGCGCGCCGGCGTCGGCTGCCGGACCCCGTGCGCACCTCCGCGGTGCGGGCGGTACTGATCATCTCGGTGACCCTGATCCAGGCGGTGATCGCCTTCCTGTGCACGCTGGCGGGCTCCTGGCTGGCCTTCCCCATGGTCCTCAGCAGCGTGGCCGGCACGGTGGTGGCGACCTGGGGCGTGCTCGACGTCTGGATCACGCGCCAGGTCTGGAACCAGCGCCACGGTGTGGTGTCGGCACCCAGCAGCACGGCCCGTGCCATGCGCCGCGAACGCCGGGCGGCCCGGCGTCGCGCGCGGACCGCTCAGCAGCGACAGGAACGCATACGCCGGCAGGGCAACACCGGGCGGCAGTTGTCACATCCGTGATGCCGGGGGTGCGGCGCCCGCGACACACGGCGCCGCGCCCCTCGCCGCTTCCTACGGGACGTCCACGGACGGTCGCTTGAACATCCGGGTCGCCGTGATCTCGCTGTGCACCGCCTCGTCGGCCCGGGGCTGCTGCGGCAGCCCCGGCCGAAGATGCTCCTCCACCCGGATGTACTTCAGTCCCGCCCGCAGGTCGGCGTCGTTGCGCAGCCGGATGACCAGCGGGAACTCGGCGAGCGCGGTCGTGTCGAACAGCCCGGTGGTGTAGAGCAGCTGGACGCCGAGCGCGTGAGAGACGGCGCGCTGGAGCTCCAGCAGATAGGTCGCGTTGGCGCGTCCGATGGGGTTGTCCAGGAACAGCGTGCCCGCATGGCGGTGCCTGTCACGGCCGCGGTCGTTGCTGCGCAGTGCCGCCATGGTGCAGTACAGCGCGATGGCCGCGGTGAGCAGCTGGCCGCCGGAGAACACGTCACCCATCTGACCGACGGGGACACGTTCGGCACGCAGCACGGCGTCCGGCTTGAGGATCTCGACGGCGACGCCCTTCGGCTGGAGGGCCGCGCCGACCCCTCGCAGGAGCAGCGACATGCCGTCCCGCCGGAGGTCGGAGTTCTTCCTGACGGCCGCGCGGGTCGCCTCGTCGACGACCTCACCGAGCCGTTCGGTGAGCGTGGCCTGGTCGGGCTCCTCGAAGCGGATGCGCAGGAACTCCTGCCCGGACCACTCGCCGAGTCCCTCGGGCAGCTGGGAGAGCCGCTGGGCCGAGCGGAGTGTGGCGAGCGCCGACTCCACGAGTCCGCGCAGCCGGTCCACGATCGAGTCGCGGTTGCGCTCCAGCTGGGCCAGCTCGTCGGTGAGCACGCGCAGCCGGGGCGCGAAGGCGTCCGCCCACCGCTGTGCGTGCTCCGGCAGCGCCGACGTGGGCAGTTCCCGGATCTGCTGCCGGGCCGGGGTGCGGACCTGCTCGTACCGGGTGGAGTTGGCATGCCGGACGAGCACGTCGGAGGCTTCGCGCACGGCCGTCTCCGCCGAGGACAGGTCGCCGGCGCAGCCGCGCAGCGACCGGCGGGTCTCGGCGGCGGACCGGCGGGCCTCCTCGAGGCTGCCCGGGTACTCCTCCTGCTCCTCCTGCTCCTCCTCGGCGGTGTGTTCCCGCAGCAGATCGCGGAGCATCGCCGCGATCTCGTCGAAGCCGCCCGCGGCGTCCTCGGCCGCCCGGTGGGCGTCGAGCAGTTCGGCATGGGCCTCGCGGGCCCGGCCGAGTGCCTCCACGCGGGAGGCGAGTTCCGATGTGGCCGTGCGCAGCAGGGACTGTGCGTGCTCGGTGTCCCGGGGGGCCGTCTCCTCGGGCAGCTCGGTGTGGGCCTCGCCGTTCTCGGGGGCGTGCCGCTCGGCCTCGCCGCGCAGCCGGCCGAGCTGCTCGCTCGCCGTGGACATCCGGGTCTCCAGCAGCTGCACCAGCTCCTCGGCGCGCGTCGCCGCGGCCTGCCGGGACGGGCCGTCCGAACCGTCCGGGGACTGCAGGAGCTGTTCCGCGCGCGAACGGACCTTGTTGCTGAGCCGGTCCAGTTCGGCGAGCGCGGCGGAGTCGTCGCTCTCGGCGCGCGCCTGTTCGGCCCGCAGGTCGGCACCGACACCGACCTTTTCGTACACCTGGGAGGCGGCACGGTAGGCCTCGCGGAGCGCCGGCAGGGACGCCTTCGGCGCGTCGGCGTCGTCCGCCGGTACGTCGTCGGGGGCGCCCGCGATCTCCGCGCGCTCGGCCCGCAGCGCACGCGCGGTGCGGCGGGCGTCGTCGGCGGCGCGCTGGGCGGCCCTGCGGTCCTCGTCGGCGGCCCGGGCGCGCTCCAGGCAGGACTGGGCGCGAGCCTCCGATTCGACCGCCTCGTCGGCCAGTTCCCGCAGCGCGGCCTGCCATCCCGCCCGCTCGCGCAGCCTGAAGGCGAGGCCGGCGAGCGCATCGGCGGCGCGCCGCGCCCGCTGCGCCGCCTCCTGGCGCTCGTCGCGCACCTGGGTGGCCTCGGCCGCCACTTCGTCGGCCTCGGCACGGACGGTGCGCGCCTCGGTCAGTTCGGCCTCGGCCTCCTCGGCGAAGGCGCGGGCGTCCCGGGCGGCCGTCGCGAGTTCCGTCAGACGGCCCGCCGGGCAGCCGGTGCGCCAGGACGCCAGTCTGGCGGTCAGCTCGCGGTCCTTGCCGAGCCGGGCCGCGAGGGCCCTGATCTCCTCGTCCCGCTCGGTGGCCCGGGCGCGCAGCTCCTGACGCTCCTCGTCGGCCGCGTGCTCGTCGTGCATGGCCGGATTCGGCGGCACGAGGAAGACTCCGCCGTCGCCCTCGTCGAGGGCGGGCGTCGGTGCGAGCAGCGCGGCCGCGGTGCCGACGGCGACGGCGGAACGCGGCAGCAGAGCCGCGTCGCTCAGCGCGTCACGGGCCCGGGCGTGGGTGTCCGGGTCGGTGATGATCACTCCGTCGACCAGTTCGGGACGGGCGGCCAGCACGCGCGCATGGTCGGCGGGGTCGACCGCCTGCGCGAGGTAGCGCCAGCCCGGGAGCGCCGGGATGCCGTGCTCGCCGAGGAACTCGACGGTCGCCAGCACGTCCGGGCCCGGGGGGAGCAGCCCGCCGTCACCGAGGGCACCGAGGATGCGCGCGTCGTCCGCCGCGGCGGTACGCAAATCGAAGAGCTGACGCTCGGCGGAGGTGACGGTGTCGTCGAGCAGCTCGCGCAGTTCGTCGGCGAAGCGGTCCAACTCCTCGGCGGTGAGGGACCCGCCCTCCGCGGCGATGTCCGCCACGCCCGTCTCCTCGTCGCGGCGCGGCCGGGGGACCCGGGCCCCGCCGGTGCCGGACAGGCTCAGCAGTTCAGACAGCCGCTCCTCCGCCGCCAGCGCCCGAGCGGTGCCCTGCTCGGCCTCGTACGCCCGCTCGGCGGCCGCGGCCGCGTCGGCCGATCGGGCGGCCGTCAGTTCGGCGCGCGATTCCGCGGACGCCGCCTCGCGGGCGTGCTCGGACGCCCGGCGGGACGCCTCACGCGCGGTGTCCCAGGCGGCGACCGCCGCCTTCTCCGCGTCGCTCGCGGCGAGTGCCGCGCGTGCCGGGTCGGCGTCGGGGGCGCTGTCGTCCAGCCAGCCGGCGCGTACGGCCTCTGCGGTCTCCTGCTCGACCTCGGTGAGCCGCTGGCGCAGATGTCCCACCTCGCTGCGCGCACGCTGTGCCTCCGTGGCGGCGGCGGTCGCGTCCCGGTGCGCGGACTCGCCCGCCGCCTGGAGCGCGGCGGAGCGCTCTTCCTCCTGGTTCGCGAGGGTCTCGGCGCTCTCGGCGGCGGCGTGCAGTGCCCGGACGAGGTCCACGGCGGCCTTGGCGCGCGCGGCGAGCGCCGGCGCGGCGTCCCGCTCGGCCTCGCGGATGGCGGCCGCCACCCGGGCCGAGCGGTCGGCGGCGGCGCGGTGCCGCAGCACGGCCTCGGCCGCCTGCCAGGCGGAGTACAGCTGGCGCGCGTCGGCCAGCTCGCGCTTCTGGGCGGCCGCCGCCCTTTCCGCACCCGCCAGGGCCAATGAGGCGTGCCGGTAGGCGAGTTCGGCAGCGGTGAGCGCACTGCGCTCGCGGGCACCCTCGGCATGCGTGACCGCGTGGGCGGCGGCGGTGACGCGCTGGGCCAGGTCGGTGGCCCGCATCCGCTCGCGCACCCCGCGTGCCGACAGCCGCCGGGCCAGGGTGCGGGTGCGCCGCTCGGCGCCCGCGTGGATGTCCCGGGCCCGCGACCGTGCCTCGGCCGCGTCGACGATGCGCCCGAGCAGATCCACCGAACCGGCGGTGAAGTCGCGCTCGGCCATCAGCTCGGCACGCCGTCCCAGCTTGTTGCCGAAACCGCCGACCAGGTCGGCGAGCCCGTCGGTGTCGCGGGTGTCGGTCACGGCCCGCAGCAGCAGGTCCGTGAAGTCGGAGTCCTTCTTGACCGCGAAGAGGCCGGCGGCCTCACCCTCGTCGGCGTTCATCTCCCGCTGGTAGCGGAAGAGTTCGGGATCGAGGCCGAGGTCCGTCAGATGCTCGTTCCAGCGGTCGTGGATCTCCTCCCAGTGCACTTCGAGGTGCGGGTACGCCTTGCCCGCCTCCGTCAGGGCGTCCCGGAAGCCCTTCATCGTGCGGCGCCGTCCCGCCGCCCCGGAAGCGCCTTCCGCCGGCGGTCTCACGGCGGTGGACTCGGCGACGGGCAGATTGTCGAGGCTGAGGCCGGGGCCGGGCCGGAAGGAGTACCAGGCCTCCGCGAACTTCCGCGGGTCGCTGGAGACCTGGCGCCCCCGCCATTCGCTCACCTTGCCGACCACGACGCACTCGCCGGTCAGTGTGTGCTGCCACTCCAGCGCCACATGCCCGCAGTCGTCGGCGAGCAGGAACTTGCGCAGCACACCGGAGCTGGCCCCGCCGAGGGTGTTGCGGTGGCCCGGCAGCATCACCGAGAAGATCAGCTTGAGCAGGACGGACTTGCCGCCGCCGTTCTCCAGGAAGAGCACGCCGGCGGGTGCCGGACGGCGCGGCGGGCCCGCGGGCTCCTCTTCGAAGAACTCCGCCTGGGTGGGCGCGGGGTCGGGCACCGGATCACCCACGCCCCGCAGGTCCAGCACGGTGTCGGCGTAGCGCGCACCGGCCGGTCCGATGGAGTAGAGGCGGACCCGGGACAGCTCGTACATGGCGGGGGACTCTCGTCGTCGGTCTTGCTGAGTCTGCGGAAGTGCGGAGGGCCGAAGGCCGGGGGCCTCAGGCTCTGCCCGAGTGGAACGGCAGCCCGGCGTCGGCCACCAGCTCCAGGTCGTCGGTGTCCTCGGCGGGCAGCAGGGTGCCCGTCCCGTCGGTCACCGGGACGACGCCCAGTTCGAGGAGTTCGGCCATGGCGGCGCTGCCCGCCAGGTCGCGCACCTGGAGTTGGTAGCGGGCCGTCGTGCGGTAGGTGCCGCCGTGGTCGTCGCCCGTGCGCTGGAGGAATCCGGAGTCCGTGAGGAACGCGACGGCCTTGCCGACGATGCCCGTGGTGGAGCCCGCGAGCCGGCGCGCGTCCTTGGTGGCCCCTGTCGCGCTGCGTCTGGCCCAGATCCGCCAGGCCGCCTCCAGTCCCGGCGCGTCCGTCGCCGGGTCCGTGTTCTCGCCCTGCTCCTCGGCCCGTTCCTCGAGCCGGCGGCAGGCCTGGCGCACGAAGGCGTCGACGCCGTTGACCGTGACGCGCCCGATGTAGCCGTCGTCGGCCAGGTCCTCGGGGCGCGGGAACGCCAGCGCGGCGACGGCGAGATGGGCGAGGCCGTGCAGAAAGCGGTCGCCCGAATCGGCGGAGGTGCGCCGCGCGTAGTCGCCCATGCGCACGGCGAACACGGAGTCCTCGGCGGCGGTCACCGCCATGCCGGCGCGCGGGGACACCTCCAGGACGACCAGCCCGAGCCCGCCTGCCACGGCGTCGGCGAGCCGGGCGAAGCGGGGGTCCTCGCGGTAGCGGCGCAGCAGCTCCGTGTACTCCTGGTCGCGGGCGGGCTGGAGCTTGGGCTGCAGCCCGAAGGCGACGAGCCGCGCCGCGTCGGCGGCGTCGGCGGGGGTGACGGGGGCACTCACCGGCGCGGCGGCGGCCTCCGGCTCACTCCACTCGACGTGCTCGGTCACGGCCGGGACTCCTCATGGTGCTGGTACTGATCATGGTGCTGGTACTGATCGCTGGTCATGCCGCTTCCGTCCGGTCCGCAGCCATGCCCGCCGCATCGAGCAGTGCCGTGCCGACGATCAGGTCCGCACCGCCGAACTCCGGATCGTCCAGCTCCGTGCCGTCGTCCACGGCGAACAGCAGCTTCTGCTCGCCCTGCCGGTAGGCCGTGCCGACCGGCGGGCTGGCCGCGTGCACGGTCAGCAGGGCCACCAGGTAGGGCAGTTCGGGGTCCTGGCGGCGCGCCTGTGCCAGCAGTCCGGACAGTCGTCGCGGCGCGTCCGCCGGCAGGTCGAGCAGTTCCAGCGCGGCGGTCAGCTGCTCCTCGCTGAACCGGCTGTCGTCCGGGGTGGCGATCAGGTCCGGCTCGGGCATCTCGGCGCCGAGGTGCTCGCGCTCCACGGGCGGCGTCAGGAGCAGGTCGACGAGGTCTCCGACGCGGACGGAGGCGGGGGTGCGCAGACCCGTGCCGTGGCCGAAGAAGGCGTCCGTGACGCGGATCGCCTGCTCCAGCGGAAGCGGCAGCAACGGTGCGAGGAGATGCCCGTACAGGTCCGTCCCCGAGGTCGCCATGGGTGCGGCGAAGGCCTGCCGGTCCTGCTCGGCGCGGAACAGCGGGCCCGCTTCCAGAAGCCGCGACTGCAGTTGGGTGTGCCTGCGGATGCAGTCCTTGACGATGTCGACGAGCTCGGCGGCACGCCGCTTGTGCTCGGGGTCCTCGGACTCGTCGCGGGCCCTGCGGATGTTGGTGAGGATCGCGTTCTCGTGGCGGTAGCGGTCGGCGACGTGGTCGAGGGCCTCGGCGATCATGTCGGGGACCGTGTTCAGCCAGTCCACCGCCCGGACGTTGCGCCGGGTCGCCTCCAGGGTCCTGCGCAGCGACTCCGAGTACTGCACGGTGCGGTAGCGGGCCTGCTCGGCGGCGAGCTGGGCGTCGGCGAGGCGCCCGCGGCTGATCAGCACGTCGAGTTTGACCTCGGCGGCGATCTGGGCGCTCGTGACGTCCGTGTCGAGGGCGCCGACCAGGACGTTGACCGCCTCGTCCGTCGTCCTCAGGTAGACGCCCCCGCCGTAGCCCGGGACCTCCTCGATCAGCTTGAAGTCGTAGTCGCGGCGGACGTACTCACCGTCGGCCGTGAACGTGCCGTACACGGCGCGGAAGCCGCGGTCGACGCTGCCGACGTTGACCAGGTTCTCCAGGACCCAGCGGGCCACGCGCTCGTGCTCCGCGACCGGGCGCCGAGGGGCCTGGGCGGCGATGCGCGGGATGAGCCGGGCCACTATCTGGTCGTGGTCCGCTCCTGTGTCGAAGTCCATGTTCAGTGTGACCAGGTCGATGGCGGACAGGGCGACCTCCGCCATCCCGTACACCGTGTACTCGCCCGCGAGGTTCGCCTTGCGTGCGTCCAGGTCGTGCAGCGGCGCGGTGCAGGCGAGCGCGCGCAGCCGCCGCGCCAGCCCCTCGTCGGCGGCCGGGCCCGGTGCGGGGCGCGGTCCCGCGCCGAGCTGGGGCGGAACACGGTCCGTCGATGCAGGCGAAGTCACGGTGCACAGATTAGGTCCTCGGTCTGACAACGTCCCAAACAGCACGGGTGCGCCGCGGGGTCCGCGTCGTCGCCCCGGTGCGGGAGACCTGCTACTCGTCGCCGACCCGCCGCCGGTAGTCCTCGACGATCCGCTCCAGCGAGTCGTGGAGGTAGACCTCGAGGAGCTCCTCCGCCCCGATCCGGTCGCCGTCCTGCAGGGCCCGGAGGATCTGCCGGTTGCGCACCAGGTAAGGCTCGTGCAGCCGCCGGGGGTCGTCCACGACGTGGAAGGCGAGCCGCAGTTCGGCGAAGACGCTGCGCATCAGCTCGTCGGTGCGTTCGCTGCCCGCGAGCGCCACCAGCTCCCGATGGAAGTGGATGTTGGCCGTGCCCAGCCCTTTCCAGTCGGTCTCCCCCGCGGCCCGCTGCCCCTCCGCGACGGCCTCGGCGAGGCCGTCCAGGGCGTACGGCGGCTCGCCCAGGCCCCGGACGACGGCGCACTCGACGAGCAGACGGGTGCGGTAGATGTCCTCGACGTCCTCGACGGTCAGCACCCGCACGAAGACCCCTCGGTTCAACTCGTGGACGAGCAGTCTCTCGTGGGTGAGCAGCCGGAACGCCTCGCGCAGCGTGTTGCGGGAGACGCCGAGCGCGCCCCCGATGCCGTCCTCCGACAGCCGGGTGCCCGGCGGGAAGTACCCCTCGGCGATCCGGCTCCTGAGGATGTCCGAGACCCGCTCGGCGGTGCTGGTGCGCCCCAGGAGGGCGCGGTCGTCGGCCAGTCCCGTCAGCTGCTCTGCCATGCCCGGAATTCAATCGCAGATACAAGGACGAAACAACATGGGTATTGAAGGATCGTTGAACGATCCCCTACGGTACTGCGAACGGCATCACCCGGCCCCACGCTCCGGGGCCGCACCTTTCGCGCGAAATGTCCCACCGTTGGGCGCAGTTCCCCGCACGGCGCCCTCCGACCCGCACGGCACGGCTCATCCCGCAAGCACCCTCCGTCCCTCACTGCGAGGTGCCCATGAGCACGACCCCTCCCTCCCGGCCCCTGACCGCCGACGCCCACTCCGACGCGGCCGAACGCATCGACGACGACGGCGCGTCGGCCTGGCTGCGCGCCCTCGGACCGCGCGGCCGGCGCGCCTTCGCCGGAGCCTTCGGCGGCTACGCCCTGGACTCCTACGACTACTTCACACTGCCGCTGAGCATGGTCGCGCTGGCGGCGTACTTCGGTCTGGACAGCGGCCAGACGGGACTGTTCACCACCGTCACCCTGGTCGTCTCGGCGGTGGGCGGCGCCATCGCGGGCGTCGTGGCCGACCGCATCGGCCGGGTGAAGGCCCTGATCATCACCGTGGTGACGTACGCCGTCTTCACTGTCGCCTGCGGCTTCGCGCCCACCTACGAGACGCTGCTGGTCTTCCGGGCCCTCCAGGGGCTCGGCTTCGGCGGCGAGTGGGCGGTCGGCGCGATCCTGGTCGCCGAGTACGCGAGCGCCCGGCACCGCGGCCGTACGCTCGGCGCGATCCAGAGCTCCTGGGCCGTCGGCTGGGCGCTGGCCGCCGTCGTCTACACGCTGGTCTTCTCCTTCGTGGGCGACGACCTCGCCTGGCGCGTGATGTTCTGGACCGGAGCACTGCCCGCGCTGCTGGTGATCTGGATGCGCCGCCGGGTGCACGACGCCCCGGAGGCGACGGCCCAGCGTGAACGCAGCGCGCAGAAGGGGTCGTTCGCGGCGATCTTCAAGCCCGGCTCGGACGGGTCGCCGGGTCTGCTGCGCACGACGGTCTTCGCGGGCCTGCTGTCCACCGGCGTCCAGGGCGGCTACTACACGCTGGCGACCTGGGTGCCCACCTACCTCAAGACCGAACGCGGCCTGTCCGTCGTCGGCACCGGCTCCTATCTGGCCTTCCTCATCTCCGGAGCCTTCCTCGGCTACCTCACCGGCGGCCACCTCACCGACCGGCTGGGCCGCCGGCGCAACATCTGGCTGTTCGCACTGCTCTCGGCGGTCTGCATCCTGGCGTACGCGAACATCCCGAGCGGCGCCGACACCCTTCTGCTCGTGCTCGGCTTCCCGCTCGGATTCTGCATGTCGGCGATCTTCAGCGGCTTCGGGTCCTATCTGAGCGAGCTGTACCCCACGGCCGTACGCGGCACGGGGCAGGGCTTCACCTACAACACCGGGCGCGCGGTGGGCGCCGTCTTCCCCACCCTGGTGGGCTTCCTCGCCGACAGCTGGGGCGTCGGCGGGGCGCTGGTCTTCGGCGCGATCGGTTACGGTCTCGCGGCGCTGGCGCTGCTCGGCCTGCCCGAGACGCGCGGGAAGGAACTGACGTGAACCGAGCGGACGACCGCCCCCTCACCCGCGTCGACGGCCACGCGCACACGTGGCGCCCCGAGGACGCCCGGGCCCGCTTCCGCGACGGGCTCAGCGGCCCGACGGCCGGGTGCGCCGCGGGCCACACCCAGGCCAACCTGGTGTCGGTACCGGCCGACTGGGCCTACGACACGCTGCTGTTCTGCCAGCGCAATCCCAAGCCCTGCCCGGTCCTCGACGTCACGGACGCCGGGTCCTTCACCACGGTCCTCGCGGACGGCGCCGATCTGCGCACCGATCTGCCGCGCTACCGGGTGTGGCAGGACGGCGAACTCGTGGACGAACCGACGGACGTCCTCGCGCACTGGCGCGACGACCTGGTGTCGTTCCTCATCGGGTGCAGCTTCACCTTCGAGTGGGCGCTCGCCGAGGCGGGCGTCCCCCTGCGCCACCTCGAACAGGGCCGCAACGTGCCGATGTACGTGACGGGACGTCAGTGCCGTCCGGCGGGGCGCCTGCACGGCCCCATGGTGGTCTCCATGCGCCCGGTGCCGCCGCAGCACCTCGGAGCCGCGATCCGGGAGAGCGGACTGCTCCCGGCGGTGCACGGAAGCCCCGTGCACTGCGGCGATCCCTCGGCCCTCGGGATCGAGGACCTCGGCCGGCCCGACTTCGGCGACCCGGTGGACGCCGAACCGGACGACATCCCGGTGTTCTGGGCCTGCGGAGTGACCCCGCAGGCCGCGGTGACGGCCTCGCGCCCGCCGTTCGCCATCACCCACGCACCGGGGCAGATGCTCATCACCGACGCCCGTGACGAGCAGTACCGGGTCGCCTGACATCGCCCGACCAGGAGGGACCATGATCGATCTCAACGCCGACCTCGGCGAGGGCTTCGGCCGCTGGCAGCTCACCGACGACGAGCGGCTGCTGTCCGTCGTGACCAGCGCCAACGTGGCCTGCGGCTTCCACGCCGGGGACGCGGCCACCATGCGGCGGGTGTGCGCACTCGCGGCCGAGCGGGGGGTACGGATCGGCGCCCAGGTCTCCTACCGCGACCTGGCCGGGTTCGGGCGGCGCTCGATGGATGTGCCGCCCGCGGAACTGGCGGCCGAAGTGGCCTACCAGATCGGCGCGCTGGAGGTCTTCGCGCGTGCCGCGGGCTCCCGGGTGTCGTATGTGAAGCCGCACGGCGCGCTCTACAACCGGGTCGTCCACGACGAGCGGCAGGCCGAGGCGGTCGTGGACGGCGTGCTGCTCGCCGACGCCGCGCTGCCCGTGCTCGGGCTGCCCGGCTCACGGCTGCTCGAGGTGGCCGAGAAGGCCGGACTCCCGGCCGTCACCGAGGCGTTCGCGGATCGCGCGTACACCGAGGAGGGAACGCTCGTGCCGCGCGGCGAGGACGGCGCGGTGGTCACCGACCCGGACGGCGTGGTGGAACGCTCGGTGGGACTCGCCCGCTTCGGGGTCGTCACCGCGCACTCCGGGCGTGAGATCTCCGTACGGGCACGTTCCCTGTGCCTGCACGGGGACACGCCCGGCGCCGTCGGCCTGGCCCGCCGGGTGCGGGCCGCGCTGGAGGCCGCCGGCGTCCACGTGGAGGCCTTCGCATGAGAGCGATGCCCGTCGGTGACGACGCCCTGCTCCTGGAGGTCCCCTCGGGGCAGGAGGCCGAGGCGCTGCACGCCGAGCTGCAACGCCGCAGGTCGGCCGGCGAGCTGACGGTGCGCGAGATCGTTCCCGCGGCCCGCACCGTCCTGCTCGACGGGGTGCGGGAGCCCTCCCGGCTCGCGGCGCGGCTCGCGGGCTGGGAGATTCCGCCGGTCCCCGAGCGCGTGCAGGAACCGGTGGAGATCCCCGTCCGGTACGACGGCCCGGATCTGCCGGACGTCGCCGACCTGTGGGGCGTGTCCCGGGACGAGGTGGCGCGCATCCACTCCGCGTCCCGGTTCCGGGTGGCCTTCTGCGGGTTCGCACCCGGTTTCGGTTATCTGACGGGTCTGCCGGACCGCTACCACGTTCCGCGCCGCGCCACCCCCCGCACGGCCGTGCCGGCCGGCGCCGTGGCCCTGGCCGGACCGTACACGGGGGTGTACCCGCGCCCGTCGCCCGGCGGCTGGCAGCTCATCGGCACGACCGACGCCGTCCTGTGGGACCACGCGCGCGTGCCGGCCGCGCTGCTCGCGCCGGGCGCCGTGGTCCGCTTCGTCCCGGTGGGCCCCGGATGACGGACCGCGCGCTCTCCGTCGTGCGCGCCGGGGCGCTGACCACCGTGCAGGACACGGGACGGCCCGGCCTCGCCCACCTCGGCGTGCCGCGTTCGGGAGCGCTCGACGCGCCCGCCGCGGCACTCGTCAACCGGCTGGTCGGCAATCCCCCGGAGGCGGCCGTGCTGGAGACCACGGTCGACGGCTGCACCGTGCGGCCTCGTTCGGCGGTCACGGTGGCGGTCGGCGGCGCGCCCTGCCCGGTCACCGTGGACGGGCGTCCCGCACCCTGGGGAGCGCCGGTGCGTGTCGCGGGCGGTGCGCTGCTCGACATCGGACGCGCGCGGTCCGGCGTGCGCAGCTATCTCGCCGTCTCGGGCGGTGTGACCGTGGAACCGGTGCTGGGCAGCCGCTCCACGGACCTGCTCTCCGGCCTCGGCCCGCCGCCGCTCGCGGACGGTGCCGTACTGCCCCTGGGCAGGCCCGCCGGCGTCCTCCCGTATGTGGACGCCGCTGCGCAGCCGGGTCCGCCGGACGAGTTGGTGCTGCGGGTGACGCCGGGGCCGCGCGACGACTGGTTCACGGCGGACGCGCTCCGCACGTTCCTCACCCGCGCGTACCGGGTGTCCTCGGCGAGCAACCGCGTGGGCCTGCGCACCGAAGGTCCCCCGCTGGAACGCGCCCGGCCGGGCGAACTGCCCAGTGAGGGAATGGTGCTGGGAGCCGTCCAGGTGCCGCCCGACGGATGCCCGGTCGTCTTCCTCGCCGATCATCCGACGACCGGGGGGTACCCGGTCATCGCGGTCGTGCGGCCGGCCGGCCTCGCGGCCGCCGCACAGGCGACTCCGGGCACCCCCGTGCGTTTCACCGCCGTCAGCCGTCGTTAGGCGCGCCGGTTCACGCCACGTCCGGCTGTTCGGCCACCGACAGCGCGGCCAGCGCGGACGCCACCGCGTGCGAGGCGCTCAGGTCCAGCCGGGCGCTGGTCCCCCGCGCTTTGTGGCGCACCTCGGCGGCGGCGAGGGTGAGCAGTTGGGGCAGCAGATCGGTGCATCGCCTCGCCACCCAGCCCGTTCCGGCGGTGGCGAGCCACCACAGGCTGGCCGAGCGGGTGGGCGGTGCGAACTCGGGTTCGGCGGCGGGCGCGGTGCCCGTCGCGACACCCTCCTCGGCGAGCAGCGCGTGGAAGCGCAGGGCGAGTTGCCGGTGCCCGCGCTCCCCCGGGTGCAGCCGGTCCGCGCTCCACATGGACCGGTCCTGGATCCAGTCCCCACCCTCGGCGTGCAGATGCACCGCCCCGTGCCGCTCGGAGAGCGCGTGCACGACCGTGTTCACGGCCCGCTGCCGCCGCGCCAGCGGGCGCGCCAGCGCACCGGGCAGGCGGAGCATCGACCCCGGGTCCGGCAGACAGGCCGTGAGCAGCACCGCGCCCTGGGCCCTGAAGGCCGCGTAGACCTTGTCGAGCCGGGCGGCCACGGCGTGGATGTCGAAGGTGTAGCGCAGCGTGTCGTTGACGCCGATGACGACGGAGACGACATCCGGACGCAGGTCGAGCGCGGCCGGGGTCTGCCGTTCGAGGACGTCCCGGGTCTGCGCGCCGCTGAAGGAGAGGTTGGTGAACTCGGCCGGGGCCTGGGCGGGCGCGAGCCCGCCGGCGAGGAGCGCGGCCCACCCCCGCCAGGAGTCCCCGACGGGGTCGCCCACGCCTTCCGTCAGTGAATCGCCGAGTGCGACGAACCGCAGGGGTCTCATGCGACACCCTCTCGGGCGTCGTCCCGGAAACGGTCGTCGAAGGCCGTCGGTCGCACGACGGACGGCTGCACGTCGTGGGCCGCGAGGAACGCGTCGACCGCGGTCTTCCACCCGAAGCACTCGGCACGCGCGCGTGCCGCCTCCCGGCGCTCGCACTCGGGCCGCTCCGTGAGCAGGTCGATCGCGTCGGCGAAGGCCTCGCCGGTGTTCACCGCGGTGGCGCCGGCCGAGCCGATGACCTCGGGCAGCGCCGAGAGGGAACTGGCCACCACCGGGGTTCCGCAGGCCATCGCCTCCAGGGCGGCGAGCCCGAACGTCTCGGCCGGACCGGGGGCCAGGCACACGTCGGCCGAGGCCTGCAGGGCGCCGAGCAGCTCCCTGTCTCCCACATGGCCGAGGAAGGTGACCGGCAGCCGCCGCTCGGCCGCCCGCTGCTCCAGCCGGGCCCGCAGCGGGCCGTCACCGGCGACCACCAGGACCACACGCCGACCGCGCCGCAGCAGCGACTCCACGGCGTCCAGGGCCGTGCCGGGCCGCTTCTCCACGGAGAGGCGGGAGCACATCACGAGCAGCGTCTCGTCCTCGCGCGCGTACCGCTCACGCAGGCCGGCGTCCAGCAGCGAGGGGTGCCGCTGCTCCAGGTCGACGCCCAGCGGGGCCCGTACGACGTTGCGGGCCCCGATCCGCACGAACTCGCGTTCGGCGAACTCGGTGGTGCACACCACCCGTGCGTAGGTGTGTGCCGTACGGATGTTGAGCGCGTCGGCGGCCCGCCGCGAGAGGTTCTCGGACAGGCCCCAGGTGCGCAGGACTCCGTCGGCGGTCTCGTGGGAGACCATCACGGCGGGAATCCGGGCGCGCCGCGCCCACTTGCCGGTCCAGCGCAGCGTCGTGCGGTCGGAGACCTCCAGGCGGTCGGGGTCGAGTCGCTCCAGGAGGGCGGCGACCCGCCGCTTGTCCGTGAGAACGCGATAGCCGCCGGTACCGGGCAGCACGGGCCCGGGCAGGGTGATGACCCTGCCCTGCTCGGTCTCCCGGTCGCTGTGGCGCTCCCCGGGGACGATCAGCACCGGGTCGTGGCCCGCTTCCTTGAACCCCTTGCCCAGCTCGCGCAGGGCCGTGCGCAGACCGCCGGAGGAGGGCGCGACGAAGTTGGCGAGCCGCACGATCCGCAGTCCGCCGCCGACGCGCTCGGTGGCGAAGCTCATGCCGCCACCGCCGTCCTGCGCGCGGCGAGGACGTCCGCGTAGTGGCCGATGAGCTGATCGCCGACGGCCGCCCAGGTGCGGCCCTCGACGAGGGCGCGTGCGGCGGTCCCGTACTCGTTCCGCAGCGCGCGGTCCGAGACGAGCGTCTGCACGGCGTCCCGGAAGGCGGCCGTGTCACCGGGCGGGACGAGCAGTCCGGTCCGGCCGTGGGCCACCAGGTCGAGCGGTCCGCCGGCGGCGGGCGCGACGACCGGCACACCACTGGCCATGGCCTCCTGGACGGTCTGGCAGAAGGTCTCGAAGGGGCCCGTGTGCACGAAGACGTCCAGCGAGGCGAAGATCCGGGCGAGCTCGTCACCGGTGCGGCGCCCGAGGAAGGCGGCCCCGGGCAGGGCGCTCCGGAGGGTGGGCTCGCTCGGCCCGTCACCGACGACCACGACCCGGACGCCCTCGAGCCCGCAGGCGCCGGCGAGGAGCTCGACGTGCTTCTCGGGGGCCAGCCGGCCGACATAGCCGACGATCAGCTCGCCGTTGGGGGCGAGCTCCCGGCGCATCGCGTCGTCGCGCAGGTCGGGGCGGAAGCGGACGGTGTCGACACCTCGCGGCCACAGCTGGACCCGCGGCACGCCGTGCGCCTCCAGGTCGTGCTGTGCCGCGCTGGACGGCGCGAGCGTGCGGTCGGCGGCGGCGTGCACGGAGCGGATGCGCCGCCAGGCCGCGGCCTCGCCCGCGCTGATGTAGGTGCGGGCGTATCCGGCCAGGTCGGTCTGGTAGATGGCGACGGCCGGGATGCGGAGGCGGGCGGCGGCCGCCATGCCCCGGACGCCGAGGATGAAGGGGCTGGCCAGGTGCACGATGTCGGCGCGGTGCTCGGTGATGGCCGCGGCGACGCGTCGGCTGGGGAGAGCGACGCGCACCTGGGGGTAGCCCGGGAGCGGGATGGAGGGGACACGGACGACGGGGCACGGC
This sequence comes from Streptomyces sp. HUAS TT11, assembly GCF_051553595.1. Lineage (NCBI taxonomy): Bacteria > Bacillati > Actinomycetota > Actinomycetes > Kitasatosporales > Streptomycetaceae > Streptomyces > Streptomyces sp. HUAS TT11. The sequence continues at coordinate 7,451,283 of NZ_CP196184.1, read as the reverse complement.
GCCTGGGCGTCCGGCCCGTTCCCGGCGGCGGTGGCCGGGGCGACGACGAGGGGAACGTGACCGCGATCGACGAGGTGCCGGGCGGTCTGGAGCGCGCAGTGGGCCACGCCGTTCACATCGGGGGGAAAGGATTCGGTCACGATGACGACACGCATACCCGTGTTCTCGCCCTGCCGGACGTGGCCTCGTCAACGTCGATCTTTCCGGACGGGGAACGTCCTGTGAGCGTTGGGCTGCGCCGCCGGGCAGGTCAGCCCTCGTCCATACGCTCCTGACTCCCGAGTCACCGAACGTTCATACGGTTGGCATGTCCGGGCCGATGCGGCTGCGCACGGCTGTCTGGACTTCGGCCTCCTCGGCCGGATCCGCGGCGAGCCTGCGGAGCCGCTCGACGACGCGTGTGTCCCCGGTCTCGGCGTGCCGTGCGGCGACCTCGCGGGTGGACTCCTCGCAGTCCCAGAGGCACTCGACGGCGAATCCCGCGGCGAAGGAGGGATCGGTTGCGGCCAGGGCGCGGGCGGCGCGGCCACGGAGATGGGACGATGCGGTCTCGCGGTAGATATGGCGCAGTACCGGCGCGGCACAGGCGATTCCCAGCCGTCCCGCACCGTCGACGAGGGTCCACAGGGTCGGCGCGTCGGGACCCTCGCCCCGGACCCCCTCGCGCAGCGCGGCGAGCACCAGGTCGCTGTCCTGGGCGCCGCCGCGGCAGGCGAGCATGCGCCCGGCGGCCGCACCCAGGGCGTCCGGCCGGCGGGCCCAGCCGCGCGCCCGGTCGACGGCGGCCATACTGCGCATCCGTTCGAAGGCGTCCACGGCCGCGTCGACGACGAGCGCGGACCCGGAGGCCACGGCGGCCTCGATCAGATCGAGGGCCTCGGCGTCGTTGCTGTCGGCGAGGTAGCGCAGGGCGGTACACCGGGCCCCGTCCTCGCCGAAACGGGCGGCCTCGACGATCTCCGGCCGGTCCTCGGGTCCGGCGACGGCGGTGAGGCAGCGGGCGGCGGGCACATGGAGCACGGCACCGCGTTCGATGCCCTGCTGGGCCCAGTCGAAGACCGCCCGCACGCTCCACCCCGGCCGGGGACCCTGTGACCGCATCTGCCGCTGCCAGCGGTCGAAACAGCCCGCCTCCTGGGCGGCACGCACACGCGTGGCGATGGACGGGCGCGAGTCGTCGGCCCACAGCCGCCAGGGCCGTGGCTCGAAGGCGTCCCGGACGGCGACCGCGAGTTCGGCCTCGCCCTCGGCATCGGCCGGGAACCGGGCCAGGACGGGAGCGGCGAGGGCCCGCAGCCCCGCGTCGTCGTCGCGCAGCGCGAGTTCGTCCAGGGCCCAGGCCCAGTTCGAGCCCGAGGCCGCGTACCTGCGCAGCAGTTCCAGCGCATCGCGCCTGCCGTACGACGCGAGGTGCCCGAGGACCGCGAGGGTGAGTCCCGTGCGGCACTCGTCGGTGTCGAGGACGTCCTCGGCGCTGAAGAGGTGTGCCTCGATGTCGTCCAGCTCGCCGTGCAGATCGAGGTAGAGCCGGGCGTAGTAGAGGGAGCGGTTCTCCACCTGCCAGTCGTGGCGGGGATCGCGCAGCACGCAGTGGTTGAGCGCCGCGAGCGCTTCGGCCCGCGGTGCGGTGAGCGCGTGCAACGTACCGTCGCCGCGGCCCCTCTGGAGGAGGCCGAGCAGGGTACCGCTGGGCGCTATGACCGGTTCGAACATGGGAAACAGCCTCACATCAAGCGTCGACGCAACCGGGGGACACGCACTACCTGGTCGCGTGACAACACGTCGGGGCGCCCGCCGTCGCTTGCTTGTTGTAGACCATCTTCCTCTGCCTCTCGTCGGTGGCCCATGCGGACCGCATCACGGTCCGCGCGGTGCGGCAACACCTGCCCAGCCATCGCGTCCGTGAATCACGACGTCATGATGACTCGGCGTCTCGCGCTGCCGCGACCTTATTTCGGGCGGCCCCGTACCGCCTCCCCCGTTTTCGTTGTCTTTGCTGGTCAGAGCATACGGATCAGGGCTCGCCGAACAGTTCGAGCAAGTCGCTCCTGCCGAACATCCGGGCGGTTTCGACGGCCGACGGCGTGCCCGCGGACGGGTCGGCGCCGCCGTCCAGCAGGACCCTGATGACCTCCGGCTCGCCCTTGAAGACCGCCCCGGCGAGCGGGGTCTGGCCCCGGTCGTTGACCCGGTCGGCCTCGGCGCCGCGCTCCAGCAGGGCCCGGACGGCGTCCGCGTGTCCGTGGTAGGCGGCGAGCATCACGAGCGAGTCACCGCGGTCATTGGTGAGGTTCGCCGGAACGCCCGCGTCGACGTACGCCACGAGCGCCTCGGTCTCGCCTCGGCGCGCCAGATCGAAGATCTTGGTCGCGAGCTCCACGACCTCGGGGTCGGGGGCGTCACTCATCGGACGGACCGCCTCTCACTACGACTGCTGGGGACTGCGGGGAGCGCACGACGGCGAGCGGGGCGGTCGTACACGCCGCGCACGGCGGCGAGCGGTGCCGCCGTACGGGTGAATCGCCAGCGTACTGGCTTCGGCGGCACATGGCGGGCGCCGCACCCGGCAAAGATCACGACAGTGCCCGGTGAGCGCAACGGACCGGCCCGAAGTGCGCAGGACAGCGCCGCCATCCGGGGGAAATCGATGCAATTTCACCCAGTTGCAGCTTTTATCCTATGGATACATTCTGTGAGCCTGGAAGGACTCATGGTGACTGTCCCCGTGAACCAGGAGAGAGCAATGATCCTCAACATCTCTGGCGTTGTGCTGCTCGGCAGCGTCGTCTTCCTGTTCTGCCGCAACCACGGCCTGAAGGGTTCCCACGCCACGGTCTGCGGGCTCTTCGGCTTCTACCTCTCGAGCACAGCCGTGGCCCCGAGCATCAAGGCCGGGGGCGCGAGCCTCGCGAGCCTGCTGGGCGGGCTCAATTTCTGACCCCGCCCACCTTCCGCACGCACCCCAGGAGCAACACGTGGCCCGGCGCCCCCTCCCCCGCATTCTCACCAACGGCAGCGCGCAGATCACCCGCGGCCGGGAGCTCGCCCGAACGGCCGCCGGCGGCGCCACCGATGTCCTCCACCCGCTGATCACCATCTCGCGCGGTCTGCGCCGGCTGGCCGTGGCCGGACGGCGCAAGTGGACGGAGACACCGAAGGACCGACGGGGACCGCTCCTCTTCCTGGCCGCATCGGTGATCCTGGTCGTGGCCCTGATGCCCTACGGGCCCCTGCTGGCCGGCATCACCCTCATGGCGGCGGCGGGATGGCAGGGCCGCGAGCGCGGATCGGCGCAGCCGAAGGGCCCGAGCGACGCCCAGACCCAGCGTCTGCAGTCGCTCTACGAGGCGCTCGTGCCGTACTTCTCGGTGGCCGAGGACCCGGCTCCGATGTACGCGCCCGGCGGGGACTGGACCCGGACGCTGTCCTCGTTCGAGTTCGACGGGACCGGCCGCATCTCGCGCCTCCTCATCCGCTACCCCGCCTACTTCACGGACGGCGAGGCCGAATCGCGTGCACGGATCGAGCAGCTCGTGCACGCGAAGTCGGGGCGCGGCCGCGAGTACCACTTCCAGTGGGACGAGGAGGCCAACGAACTGACCGTGACCGTGCTGCCGCCCCTGCCCACCGACATCGCCGCACAGCGCTTCGTGACCGCACCCGGCGAGACGGTGCTCGGGTTCACCGACCCCACCGGCGTCCAGCGCACGCTCCCCCTCACCCAGGGCGAGGAGCAGCGCGACGTCCCTCCGGTGGTGTGGCGCACGGGACCCCGCTCCACCGAGCCGCATCTGCTCATCGCCGGCGGGCCCGGCAGCGGTACGACGACGCTGGTGCGCTCGATCGCCCTCCAGGCACTGCAGTACGGGGACGTGCTGATCGTCGAGGGCGCGGGCACCGGCGAGTACGCGTGCCTGACGGGCCGGGACGGTGTGCTCGCCGTCGAGTCCGGCCTCGCGGGCGCGGTGGCGAGCCTGGAGTGGGCGACCCACGAGACGGAACGGCGCCTGATCGCGGCGAACCGGTCCCGGCAGGCCGGGCACCCGCCGCCCGACGACATCAAGCGCCCTCTTTGGATCCTGCTGGACCGGTCGAGCGTGCTGGGGCACCTCGCGGCGGCGGACGGGGGCAGGGATCCGCTCGCGCTGCTCCAGGTGCCCCTGCGGCACGGCCGCGCCGCGAACGTCACGGTCGTGCTCGCCGAGCAGTTGGACGGCCTCGACGGTCTGTCCGACGCCGTGCTCCGGCACACCCGCGCCCGTGTGGTGCTGGGCTGCGCGACCTCCGGCGAACTCGAGGCGGTGCTGGGCGTGCCGCCGCACACCACGCCCACCAGGGACGTTCCGCCGGGCCGCGGCTACGCCCGCCTGGGCACCGGCCCGGTCCACCGCCTCCAGGTGCCGGCCACCCCGGACCCGTACGACGACGCCACCAGCGAACGCCACCGGCAGGCGGTGCTCGGGCTGCTGCCGCGGCGGAACAGCCCGGCGGTGGAAGCGGTGCCGGCGGAGGGTTGAACCGGCGGCGGGACCCGCCTCCCCGTACGACCGCGCCTCCGTACGCGCGGGTGCGGCTCAGGCGACGAAGGTGCGCGGCGCCTCGGACGGTCCCGGCACGCCCGTCTCCACCAGGTGCGCCGCGGCGGCGAGGCGCACCGCCGCCTCCTCCGCGACGGCGCCGCCCACCGTGAACGGCAGCCGCACATACCCCTCGAACGCGCCGTCCACGCCGAAGCGCGGCCCCGACGGCACCCTGACGCCGACCCGCTCGCCGGCCTCGGCGAGCCGGGACCCCGACAGACCACCGGTGCGCACCCACAGGGTCAGACCGCCCCGCGGCACCGAGAACTCCCAGGAGGGCAGTTGTGCACGCACCGCGGCGACCAGGGCGTCCCGGTTCTCCCGGGCCTGCTTTCGCCGCAGTTCCACCGCCTGCTCCCAGCCGCCCGTGCTGAGCAGCCAGTTCACGGCCAGTTGTTCCAGCACCGGTGTGCCCAGGTCGGCATAGGCGCGGGCGGCCACCAGGCTGCGGATCACATCGGGGGCGGCACGCACCCAGCCGATGCGCATGCCCGCCCAGAAGGCCTTGCTCGCCGAGCCGACAGTGATCACGGAGGAGCCCGCCGGGTCGAAGGCGCTCACCGGACGCGGCATCTCCAGATCGTCCTCCAGGTACAGCTCGCTCATCGTCTCGTCGACGACCAGGACGGTCCCGGCGGAGCGGGCCGCCTCCACCAGGCGGCGGCGCTGGTCCTCGTCGGCCAGCGCGCCCGTCGGGTTGTGGAAGTCCGCGACGACGTAGGCGAGCCGGGGCGCGGCCTCGCGCAGGACCTGGCGCCAGCGGTCCAGGTCCCAGCCGCCGAGACCTTCGCTCATCGCCACGGGGACCAGGCGGGCGCCTGCCTCCCGCATCAGCTGGAGGATGTTGGCGTACGACGGCGACTCGACGGCGATGCGCTCGCCGCGGCCGGCGAAGAGGTGGCAGATCGCGTCCATGGCGCCCATGGCGCCCGTGGTCACCATGATCTGCTCCGGCATGGTCGCAATGCCGCGCCGGGTGTAGCGCTCGGCGATCATGGAGCGCAGCGCGGGCAGACCCGCCGGGTAGTCGCCGTGGGTGTGCGCGTACGGCGGCAGCTCCTCAAGCGCCCCCTGCACCGCGCGGGTGAGCCACGGCTCGGGTGCGGACAGGGCCGCGCAGCCGAGGTCGATCACCGAGCCCAGTGCCTCGGGCGGCAGCGGTTCGAGGCCGCGTGCCGGCAGCGGGTTGCCCGCGGGCACGGCGGTCCAGCTGCCGGCCCCGCGGCGGGACTCCAGGAAACCCTCGGTCCGCATCGCCTCGTACGCGGCGGCGACCGTCGTACGGCTCACGGACAGGGCGAGTGCCAGTTCCCGCTCGGCGGGCAGCCGGGCGGCGACGGGCACGCGGCCCTCCAGCACCAGGAGCCGGATGCCGTCGGCGAGCGCGCGATAGGCGGGCGGGCGACGGGTGCCCGGGCCCGCGGGACGGTCCTGCTGGGAGTTGAGCAGTCGGGCGAGCTGCGCCGCACCCACCGCCGAGGTCCACTGCGCCATGACGTCCAGTCCACCTTCCCTGAATTGGCCATGGTTGGCTTGTCTTTCCAAGCCACAGAGTGTCATGCATCAGGCCACTGCCACCACAGGGGGGTTCGTTTTGTTCACTGGCATGTCCACGAAGATCCGACTCGGGCGGCGGCTGGTCCAGTTGTACGCGGGCCTCGCGCTCTACGGCGCGAGTTCCGCTCTCCTCCTCGAGGCGGGCCTCGGCCTCGAACCCTGGAACGTCCTGCACCAGGGACTGTCGAAGCTGACGGGGCTCAGCATGGGCGTGGTGCTGACGATCGTGGGCGCCGCCGTCCTGCTGCTGTGGATCCCGCTGCGCCAGCGCCCCGGCCTCGGCACCGTCTCCAACGTCCTCGTGATCGGCTTCGCCATGGACGCCACCCTGGCCGTGCTCCCCGACGTGCACGCCCTGGCCGTACGGGTTCCCCTTCTTCTGGCGGGCATCGTCCTCAACGGCGCGGCGACCGGCCTCTACATCGCGGCGGACTTCGGACCGGGTCCGCGCGACGGCCTGATGACCGGTTTGCACCGGCGCACCGGCCGCTCGATCCGGCTGATCCGCACGGCGGTCGAGGTCGCCGTCGTCGTGACCGGGTTCGCCCTCGGAGGCACCGTCGGCGTCGGGACCGTGCTGTACGCACTGACCATCGGCCCGCTCGCCCAGCTCTTCCTGCGCATGTTCGCCGTCCCCGCGGCATCGGCGCGCAGCGCGGTCGTTGCCACCGGGCAACCGGAGGGAGCGATACTGCAGCGGTGACGACCCTGATACGCCACCCCTACCTCGACCACCCCGGCCCCATCCCCTTCGCCCACCGGGGCGGGGCCGCGGACGGTCTGGAGAACACCCGGGCCCAGTTCCGGCGCGCCGTCGAGGCGGGCTACCGCTACATCGAGACGGATGTGCACGCCACGGCCGACGGGAAGCTGGTGGCGTTCCACGACGCGACGCTCGACCGGGTGACGGACGGGGCCGGACGGATCGCGGACCTGCCCTGGCAGGACGTGCGGCAGGCGCGCGTGGCGGGCAGCGAGCCGGTGCCCCTCTTCGAGGACCTGCTCGAGGAGTTCCCCGATGTGCGCTGGAACGTCGACATCAAGGCGGAGCCCGCCCTGCGGCCCCTGCTCGACCTGATCGAGCGCACCGACTGCTGGGACCGGATCTGCGTCGGCTCGTTCTCGGAGTCGCGCGTCGTGCGCGCCCAGCGCCTCGCGGGTCCGCGCCTTGCGACCTCGTACGGCACCCGGGGCGTGCTGGGTCTGCGGCTGCGCTCCTGGGGCATACCGGCGGGGCTGCGCCGCTCGGCGATAGCCGCCCAGGTCCCGGAGTCCCAGTCGGGCATCCCCGTGGTGGACCGCCGCTTCGTGCGCGCCGCTCATGCGCGGGGGCTCCAGGTGCACGTGTGGACGATCAACGAACCCGATCGTATGCACCGGCTCCTGGACCTCGGAGTGGATGGCATCATGACCGATCACATCGACACGCTGCGCAGGGTCCTCGAGGACCGGGGCACCTGGGCCTGAACGCCCCGCGCACGATCACGTTCCACGGGGAAGCGAGGGCACGGGTGGGCACCGACACCCTGCGGGCAGTGGCGGCGGACGACCCCGCCGAGCGGCGGCGCGAACAGCGCGGGTGGTACTTCTACGACTGGGCGTGCTCCGTCTACTCGACGAGCGTGCTGACCGTGTTCCTCGGCCCCTATCTCACCTCGGTGGCCAAATCGGCGGCGGACCCGGACGGTTACGTCCATCCGCTGGGCGTGCCGGTCCGCGCGGGATCCTTCTTCGCGTACTCGGTCTCCGCCTCCGTCGTCGTCGCGATCCTCGTCATGCCGCTCGCCGGAGCGGCCGCCGACCGCAGCGGACGCAAGAAGCCGCTGCTCGGTCTCTGCGCGTACCTGGGTGCCGCGGCCACCACGGGGATGTTCTTCCTGGACGGGCAGCGCTATCTGCTCGGCGGCCTCCTGCTGATCGTCGCGAACGCTTCGGTGGCCGTCTCGATGGTGGTCTACAACTCCTATCTCCCGCAGATCGCACCGCCCGAGGAGCGCGACGCGGTCTCCTCACGCGGCTGGGCCTTCGGTTACGCCGCCGGCTCCCTGGTCCTGGTCGCGAACCTGGTCCTGTTCACGGCCCATGACTCCTTCGGCGTCTCGGAGTCCACCGCGGTCCGTATCTGCCTGGCCTCGGCGGGCATCTGGTGGGGCGCCTTCACACTGGTACCGCTGCGGCGGCTGCGGGACCGCCGTACGGCGGACCCGGCGCCCTCGGTGCACGGCTGGCGGCAGCTGGCGGCGACGGTCCGCGACATGCGCGGCAAACCGCTCACCCTCGCCTTCCTGGTGGCCTACCTCATCTACAACGACGGCATCCAGACCGTCATCTCCCAGGCGTCGGTGTACGGCTCCGAGGAACTGGGCCTGGGCCAGTCGACCCTGATCGCGGCCGTGCTGCTGGTGCAGGTGCTGGCAGTGGGCGGCGCCCTGGGGATGGGGCGGCTGGCCCGGAAGTACGGGGCCAAGCGCACCGTCCTCGCTTCGCTCGTCGCCTGGACCGTGACGCTCGGCGCGGGCTACTTCCTGCCCGCCGGCGCACCGGTCTGGTTCTTCGTCCTGGCGGCCTGCATCGGAATGGTCCTCGGCGGCAGCCAGGCCCTGTCGCGCTCGCTCTTCTCCCATCTGGTGCCGCCCGGCAGGGAGGCCGAGTACTTCTCGGCGTACGAGATGAGTGACCGCGGCATGAGCTGGCTCGGACCGCTGCTGTTCGGGCTCACCTACCAGCTGACCGGAAGCTATCGGGACGCGATCATCTCGCTGGTGGTGTTCTTCCTCATCGGATTCGTCCTGCTGGCCCGGGTCCCGGTGCGGCAGGCGGTGCGCGACGCGGGAAATCCGGTGCCCGAGAGGATTTAGCACCTGACGGCAAAGGGCGGTAGTGTACGCGTTTGGCCTGCAAGGCGTACCGTTACTGCGCGTCAAAGGAGACGAGCCGCTGGGTGACATCTGCTGGCAGATGTGACAAACCGGGCGCTGGTGGGTACAACAAGGGGCGGCTACGACGGCGACGCATGGCCCGGAACGGGAATCTTTACCGCCGACCGGACGTTGACCGGATGACGACGACAGCGACACCTGTCCTGTGGGCGACAAGCCCGGGAGGCACGATTCATGAGTGAGCGAGCTCTTCGCGGCACGCGCCTCGTGGTGACCAGCTACGAGACGGACCGCGGCATCGACTTGGCTCCGCGCCAGGCCGTGGAGTACGCATGCGAGAAGGGGCACCGCTTCGAGATGCCCTTCTCGGTCGAGGCGGAGATCCCGCCGGAGTGGGAGTGCAAGGTCTGCGGGGCCCCGGCACTCCTGGTGGACGGTGACGGCCCGGAAGAGAAAAAGGCCAAGCCGGCGCGTACGCACTGGGACATGCTGATGGAGCGACGCACCCGCGAGGAGCTCGAAGAGGTCCTCGAGGAGCGCCTGGCCGTTCTCCGCTCCGGCGCGATGAACATTGCCGTCCATCCGAGGGACAGCCGCAAGTCCGCGTAGTCCCATCAGGGGCCCTGGCGGGACACCACGCATGCGATGCGCCAGTGGGCGCCGCACGTCGATACGACGTGCGGCGCCCACTGGCGCATCGTGTGTGCGGGCCGCGGCCTCAGCGGTTCAGAGGCGGACGCGGCTCCTGGGGCGCCGATGACGGCTCGTCCCTGATGACCTCACCCTGAACGACCTTTCCGTCGGGACGGTGAATACGAGCCTGCTGGAAGGCGTCACCGAAACTGCCGGGCGCCGCCTCACGCAGCCTGCGGTCGATGCTGCGTTCCGCCGTACGGCTCACCGCCTTCTGGACCGGCGGAACAAGAAGCAGCAGCCCCAGCACATCGGAGATCAGGCCCGGCAGCATCAGCAGCAGACCGCCGAGCATCATCAGCCCGTTGCCGCCACCGCCCTTGGGCTCCTCGCCCGACTGCCGTGCCTGGAGCGTCTCACCGAGAGCGCGGAACGCCCGGCGTCCGGCCCGCTTGATCACCACGGCGCCGAGCACGAGGCCGGCCACCAGCAGCAGGAACACCGTGAACCCGCCGGCCGCGCCCGCCACCAGCGTGAGCAGCCAGATCTCCAGCACCAGCCACGCGGCGACACCCAGCGGCAGAAACGTGCGCAGCCGGGAACGCCGTGGCCGGGAGGCGGGGTGAGGGGAAGCGGGGGCACCAGTCGTCATGGTCCCAGTGTGCCGAAAGCGGGCTCAATGCGGGATAAGGGGGGTGATCAGCGGCGTTCGCCCGTAAGCCGGCCGGCTTACGGGCGACGACGGACGCCGCGCCGGATGGACGTACGGCCCGACAGGGAGCCGGGCCGCGGCTAGGCGGACTTGCCGCGGCCGCTCAGCTTGGCGACGCGGTCGGCCACGCCCCACGCCGTGACCCGCCACAGCGCCTCGACGAGGATGTCGCGGCTCATCTTGGAGTCGCCGAGCTCACGCTCGACGAAGGTGATCGGCACCTCGACGACGTGGTAGCCCGCCTTGACGGCGCGCCGGGCCAGGTCGACCTGGAAGCAGTACCCCTGCGAGGCCACCTCGTCCAGCCCGAGCCCTTCGAGGGTCTCGCGGCGGAAGGCACGGTAACCACCGGTGATGTCGCGCAGCGGCAGGTCCAGCGCGAGACGCGAGTAGAGACTGCCCCCGCGGGAGATGAACTCCCGGCTCTTGGGCCAGTTCACCACCCGGCCGCCCGGCACCCAGCGCGAGCCGAGCACCAGGTCGGCCCCCTTGAGCGCGGTCAGCAGGCGCGGCAGCTCCTCCGGCTGGTGGGAGCCGTCGGCGTCCATCTCGATCAGTACGCCGTAGCCGTGCTCCATGCCCCAGCGGAAGCCGGCCAGGTACGCGGCGCCCAGGCCTTCCTTGCCCTTGCGGTGCAGCACCTGGACATGGTCGTCCTCGACGGCCAACTCGTCCGCGAGCTTGCCCGTGCCGTCGGGGCTGTTGTCGTCGGCCACGAGGACATGCGCCTCAGGCACGGCCGACCGCACCCGGCCGACGATCGCCTTGATGTTCTCCGCCTCGTTGTAGGTCGGAATGATCACCAGGGCGGTGCCGAGCGGGCCGAACTGCCTCCCCTGGGCTCCTGCCGCGAGGGTCCCGTCGCCGTCGTTCACTGCTGCCCCTTCATGTCCGTTCGCAGGGCACCACCATAGTGGCTCCGGCCTGGGCCGACGGGACAGCTTGCACCCAAGGGGGTGTCGATTGCGCAAGAGTCGGGTAAGAGCGGCCGCTGCTGTGTCCGCGGGTCCCGCGGGTCCCGGTCCCGGACGGAAACCCCCGCGCCACGGGCGCAGCCCCGGTGTGCGCCCCCGCACAGCAGCGCCGCGGATCGGGGCCCGGCGCCCTTCGGGCCGACCTGGCACCCGCTGGCTGCGGGTCGACCGAAAGCCGTTGTCTACTGAACGCCCGGGCCCCACCCGGATCACACCATGCCGACCGACCGGAACGTTGCCCTCGCCGTGGCGCGGGCGCTGAGCCTGGCTCCCAGTGGTGGTGCGCCGGTGCGGCACACCATCCCTGACCCAGCGGCGCTCCGGCGACTGCGCGGAGGTTCTCCGGTCGGACGTCCGGTGGTGGACCCGGCCGAACCTACCGGCCCCCTGCGCCTCGCTGTCAACAGCCGTTTGACCTGCGATTATTTCAGCAATGACCTGGTCAGAGCGGAGGATGCGCAGGTCGCGCCGCAGAACCGCGGTGCCCGATCGGCACCGCGCCACCCCGGGAGATCACTCGCCCGGGCGCACGAACACCGTCCGGCCGCCCACCACCGTGCGCAGGCACAGCGGCAGTTCGGTGCCCGGGCTCAGATCGGGCAGGCCGGGGGTACCGGAGCGGGGGTCCGTGGACCAGCGGGCGACCCGGTCGTCGGGGGCCTGGACGATCAGCTCGTCCGTGCGCCACACCGCGTAGTCCGCCGGGGCGCCGGGAACCAGCACCCCGGCGTCGTCCCGTCCGACGGCCCGCCAGCCGCCGCGCGTGTGCGCGGTGAACGCGGCGCGCACGGAGACCCGGTGCTCGGGCGTGCGGTGGAAGGCGGCTGCGCGCACCGTGCCCCACGGGTCCAGCGGGGTGACGGGGCTGTCGGAGCCGAAGGCGAGCGGCACGCCCGCACGCAGCAGTGCCGCGAAGGGATTCAGGGTGCGGGCCCGCTCGGCACCGAGCCGCTGGGCGTACATGCCGTCGGCACCGCCCCACAGCGCGTCGAAGGCCGGCTGGACGGAGGCGGTCAGGCCCAGTTCGGCGAACGCGGCGACGGTCTCGGGGGTGAGCATCTCGGCATGCTCGATCCGGTGGCGGGCGGCCCGGACGCGGGCGAGCCCCACCTTCTCGGCTGCGGCGCGCACGCCCTCGACCACGGCGACGACGGCGGCGTCACCGATGGCGTGGAAGCCCGCCTGGAGCCCGGCCTCGGTGCACGCGACGACGTGGGCGGCGACGGCCGCGGCGTCCAGGTACGCGGCGCCCGTGTGGGCGGCGTCCGTGTACGGCTCGTGCAGGCATGCGGTGTGCGAGCCGATGGAGCCGTCCACGAACAGGTCGCCGGCGGCGCCCACGGCACCCAGCCGGCGGGCCTTGTCCACGTCCTGTTCGGCCCAGTAGCCGACCACCCGGGGCCCGGGCTCCGCCGCGGCGAGCCGCAGCAGCCCGGCGAAGTCGTCCTCGGAGGAGATCTCCGGTCCGGCGCACTCGTGGACCGAGCCGATACCGAGGGAGGCGGCGTGCGCGAGCGCGGCCCGCTGCGCCGCGGTGCGCTGGTCCGGGGTGACCGCCGCGTAGGCGGCGGCGCGTACGGCGTGGTGGGCGTCCCGGGTGAGCGGTTCCCCTTCGGCGAAACCGGCCTTGTCGCGGACGCCCGGCGCCAGATCCAGCAGGGCCGTGGTGACGACGGCCGAATGGACGTCGATCCGGGTGAGGTAGAGGGGACGGCCACCGGTGGCCTCGTCCAGTTCGTCCCGGCGGGGTGCCCGGCGCTCGGGCCAGCGGGCGGCGTCCCAGCCGTGGCCGAGGAGGACGCGGTCCTCCGGCCGGGCCGCGGCGAAGTCACGGACAAGCGCGAGGGCGGCCGGCAGGGAGGGCGCAGCGGACAGGTCGAGCCCGGTGAGCGCGAGACCCGTGGCAGTGGTGTGCACATGCGCGTCCGTGAACGCCGGGGTGACGAGCGCGCCGTCCAGGTCGACGACCTCGTCCACGCCCTCCGCGAAGGCGTCCGCGGCCCCTTCGGAGCCGACCCAGGCGACCTGCCCGCGTTCGACGACCATGGCGGTCGCGAAGGGGTCGGCTGGGCTGTGGACTTCTCCTCGGCGCAACAGGACGGTCTGCTGCGGGGCGGTGCGCTCGTTCATGGGGAACAGTCTCGCGCCTCGCCCCGGCCGCCCCGCAGGCAGGTGGGTCAGACGCGGGGCGGTCGTGCCTCGTACGGGGTGGACAGCACGACCGTGGTGCGCGTGGACACGCCTGCGAGCGACCTGAGGCGCGCCAGCAGTTCCTCGAGTTCGTGGGGCGTGGCCACACGGACCTTGAGGATGTAGTTCTCGTCGCCGGCGACGCTGTGGCAGGCCTCGATCTCGGGGACACCGGCGAGTCGCTCGGCGATGTCGTCGGGGGCGCTGGGATCGAACGGTTTCACCGAGATGAAGGCGGTCATGGGCAACCCGATCGCCTCCGGGTCGACAACCGCGGCGTACCCGCGGATGACACCGCGCTGCTCCAGCCGGCGCACCCGCTGGTGCACGGCCGAGGTGGACAGGCCCGTGGCCTTGCCCAGGTCGGTGTAGCTCATCCGCCCGTCCTTGACGAGCAGCTGCACGATCTGTCGGTCCAGCTCCTCCATGGCGCTAGAACCTACAGTGCGCCCGATCCCGCGGGCACCTCAGCGGTGCAGGTCATGGCCGGTTCGTGATGTTGCCGGCACCGGCAGCCGGGTATGTCCCGAGGGCTTCGCCTCCCGGGCCCGGCACCCTCCGGCGGCATGTGACGAACGCCACAGTGTGCGAACAGGCTTCGTGATGTCTTCGTGATTACCGCCGTGACCGGACGGGAAGTGCTTGCTGTGGTCGAGGCCACAGCGCCGTACCGGCCCAGTCCGAGGGGGAGAATCCCATGCACAGTCTGAAGCGCCCTGGTCGTACCGCGTCCAAGCGCCAGCAGCCGGTCGTCGAGCCCGAGCCGGAGGGTGTCGAATCCGGCGACGACGAGTTCGACGCGTACGACACCTTCGAGATGTACCGGGTCTTCTGCCCGGACTGCGCGCAGCCCATCGCGCTTCTGGCGGACGAGGAGTTCCTCCCCGAGCACGCGCTGTGCGCCTCGCCCTGGAACCCGTTCGGTCTGACGGTCTGCCGCGGCACGGGCCGCGCGGCGTCCGACGCCCGCCCCGCGGACGAGTCCACGACGCCCCAGGAGCAGGACACCGCACTGCTGCTGACCCTCCCCCAGGGGCTGGACTGGCGCACGCAGCCGTTCTCCCACGTCGGCGGCCCGGGCTCGCGCCCGATGCAGATGCCCGTGCTGCGGGGCCAGGCGGCCTGACCGGCCCGCGCCACCCGTTCGCGGCCGCCCGGGACCGCTCGTCCTCCCTGCACGACGTCACGCACGCGTGGTGCAGGACCAGGCCGTACGGACCGCAGGCTCCCCGGCGCGCACGGGACGGCGTCCGGCGGCCGCCGGACGCGTCGCCTGCAGGGATGTGCCACGGCACACCACCCGGTGACATCGCGCCGACCCCCGTACGGGACACCGGGGAACTCACGCTCGATTCCCCGGCCGGTGACCTGTGCACGGGGCCCGGCGTTTGCCTGGTATGACTCCGACGCATTCGGCGGCCGGGCGTCTGCGACGGGTGTTCGTTCCGGCACCCGTGGGAGCGCCTCCGCCACCGCAGCCCCCGGACCCGCCCATCTACCGTGCGCTGATGCGGACCTGGGCCGACGGAGGCCGGACGCTCCCGGGGCGCCACGACCCGGAGTGGGTGCGGCTCGCGGCGCCTCCCGGCGGCCCCGGCCGGCCGATGGCGGGGCAGGAGTCGTTCAGTGCGACTCGGGACCAGCGAGGTGACGGGCGATGACCATGCGCTGGATCTGATTCGTGCCCTCGACGATCTGCAGCGCCTTGGCCTCGCGCATGTACCGCTCGGCCGGGAAGTCGGCCGTGTAGCCGTACCCGCCGAGCACCTGGACGGCGTCGGTGGTGACCTTCATCGCGGTGTCGGTGCAGTGCAGCTTGGCCATGGCGGCCTGCTTGGCGAACGGCCGGCCCGCGTCGCGCAGTCGCGCCGCCGCCAGATACAGCGCCCGGCCGGCCTCGATCTGCGTCGCCATGTCGGCGAGCATGAAGCGCAGCCCTTCGAAGTCCGAGATCGGACGCCCGAACTGACGCCGCCCCGAGGCGTACGCGAGCGCCTCGTCGAGGGCTGACTGGGCCAGTCCGACGGCGCAGGCGGCGATGCCGAGCCGCCCGGAGTCGAGCGCCGCCAGAGCGATGGCGAAGCCCTGCCCCTGCTCGCCGATGCGGCGGGCGTCGGGTACCCGTACGCCGTCGAAGTGGACCTGCGCCGTGGGTGAGCCCTTCATGCCCATCTTCCGCTCGGGCAGCGCAGCGCTCAGGCCCGCGGCGTCGCCGGGGACCAGGAAGGCGGTGATCCCCCTGGGGCCCTCCTCGCCGGTGCGCGCCATCACGGTGTAGAAGTCGGCGATCCCGCCGTGGGTGATCCACGACTTCGTGCCCGTGATCTGCCAGTCGCCCCCCTGCTCGTCCCGGGCCGCTCTGGTGCGCAGGGAGGCAGCGTCCGATCCGGACGTCGCCTCGGAGAGGCAGTAGGCGCCGAGCAGACCGCCGCCGAGCATGGCGGGCAGGTGCTCGACCTGCTGCTGCTTGGTGCCGAAGTGGGCGACGGCATGGCAGGACAGGGTGTGCACACTGACCCCGAGACCGACCGTCAGGCGGGCCGCTGCGAGCTCCTCGAGGACCTGGAGGTACACCTCGTACGGCTGGTCACCGCCGCCGTACTCGGAGTCGTAGGGCAGGCCCAGCAGCCCGGATTCGGAGAGCAGCCGGAACACCTCGCGCGGGAAGTGTCCCGCGTCCTCCTCCTCGGCCGCCTTCGGGGCGATCTCGTGCTGTGCGATGTCGCGGACGAGCGAGATCAGATCCCGGGCCTCGTCCGTGGGCAATGGGCGATCCACCGGCTGCGGGGCGCGGTCGGGCATGGCGACGCTCTCCTCCCTGTCGGGCGCTTCGGCGGGAGGTGCGCCGTGGGTGTGGCGACTCCGCCGGGTCTCACTGGGCCTCGCCGATGCTCGCCGCTCCGGGTCTCGGCAGCTGCTGACCAGCGGCTGTGGCGCTGTGAGTATGCCCGATCGGAGGCACGGAGTCACCAGTTAACGACCGCTTACTCAAAGAAACGCCTCGGATCCCAATTGGTCCGAACCATTGACCAAAATGGTCTAGTCCTCCTAGGGTCGATCCACCGCTTCACCGCGTTCATGCCAATCGGCACGCGTTCAGTCAGCGCGCGTTCCCCTCTCCCCCACGAGGAGACACGATGCTCACACCCCACCGCTCGCGCGTCCGCTTCCGGGCGCTCGTGTCCGCCGCCTGCTGCGCCGTTCTCGGCGCCGGTCTGCTCGCCGGCGCGGGCACCGCGACCGCCACCGCACAAGGACCGGCGCAGCCGGCCGCGGCCGGCTCCAAGGTCGTCGGCTACTTCACCGAATGGGGCACGTACGACCGCAAGTACTTCGTCAAGAACATCGAGACCTCCGGCTCCGCCGCGAAGCTCACCCACATCAACTACGCCTTCGGCAACGTCACGGGCGGCAAGTGCGCGATGGGCGACTCCTACGCCGCCACCGACCGCGCCTACACCGCGGCCGAGTCGGTGGACGGCGTCGCCGACACCTGGGACCAGCCGTTGCGCGGCAACTTCAACCAGCTGCTGAAGCTGAAGAAGAAGCACCCGAACCTCAAGGTCCTCTGGTCGTTCGGCGGCTGGACCTGGTCGAGCGGTTTCGGTGAGGCGGCCAAGAACCCGGCCGCGTTCGCGCAGTCCTGCTACGACCTGGTCAAGAACTCCAAGTGGGCGGGCGTCTTCGACGGCATCGACATCGACTGGGAGTACCCGAACGCCTGCGGCAACACCTGTGACACGAGCGGCCGGGAGGCGTTCAAGAACCTGATGGCGGCGCTGCGGTCGAAGTTCGGCTCAGGTGCACTGGTCACCGCGGCCATCACGGCCGACGCCACGAGCGGCGGGAAGATCGACGCGGCGAACTACGCGGGGGCGGCCCAGTACGTCGACTGGTACAACCCGATGACCTACGACTACTTCGGCGCCTGGGACGCGGCAGGCCCGACCGCCCCCCACTCGCCGCTGAACTCCTACTCGGGAATCCCGAAGGCG
Source organism: Streptomyces sp. HUAS TT11 (assembly GCF_051553595.1). NCBI lineage: Bacteria > Bacillati > Actinomycetota > Actinomycetes > Kitasatosporales > Streptomycetaceae > Streptomyces > Streptomyces sp. HUAS TT11. The sequence continues at coordinate 7,433,763 of NZ_CP196184.1, read as the reverse complement.
AATTACCACACCTCGGCGACCATCACGAAGCTCGCCGGGCTCGGCATACCGGCCTCGAAACTGCTGCTCGGCATCGGCTTCTACGGCCGCGGCTGGACCGGGGTCACCCAGGCCGCACCGGGCGGCACGGCCACGGGCCCGGCGGCGGGCACCTACGAGCAGGGGATCGACGACTACAAGGTGCTCAAGACCAAGTGCCCGGCGACCGGCACCGTCGCCGGCACCGCCTATGCCAAGTGCGGCAGCAACTGGTGGAGTTACGACACCCCGTCGACCATCGCGACGAAGATGACGTACAAGAACCAGCAGGGCCTCGGCGGCACCTTCCTCTGGGAGCTGAGCGGTGACACCGCGAACGGAGAGCTGATCAAGGCGATCAACTGACCGGTGGACCAACGACATCCGGGGGCGGGGGCCGCTGCGGCCGCCGCCCCACGGTGCGGTCAGCCGTCGCGGCGGGCCGGCGGCGGCGCCGGGTACCGGGGTTCGAGCTCCTCGATGGCGCGCAGGGTGCCGCCGAGCGTCTTCACCAGCAGTTCGCGCATGGCGTCCCGGGTCAGTCCCGGGCGGGCGATCCAGTCCAGCGTCGCGCCCTCCACGCTGCACACCCAGGCGAAGAGCCCCATGCGTGCCAGCGGTGAGATGTCACGCCGGCCGTACGCCCCCTCGGCGATGGTCGCGACGATCGCCTCGCGCACCCCGTCCCGGATGGCGTGCACCTGGGCGTCGAACCCGACGCCGCCGCTGACGATGGTCCGATAGGCGGCCTGATGGTGCTCGGCGTAGCGCAGATAGCGGTCGATGGTGCGGTGCACACGATCCACCGCCGGGAGTTCCAGACCGCCGGCCGCGGAGGTGACGAGGTCGGCCACCGAATCCTCGACAATGGCGAGGTAATAGCCCCGCTTCGATTTGAAGTAGTAGTAAATCAGCCCTTTGGCCACATGGGCATGGCGCGCGATGTCGTCCATCGACAGCGCGTCGTACGAGGTGTCGGCGAACAACTTGCGGCCGATGGCGATGAGTTCGGCGCGGCGGGCCAGCGAGCGATCGGTGGCACGCGCCTGGGGGCCTACGCCACCTCGCTGTTGACTGATATTCAATTTCGGCCAAGCCTCCGAATGCCAGCGGGACATCCGCAGTATTGCAGAACGACACCACCGGCATGTTCCGCTCTGATCGATCAGATGAGGCGTTGTTCCGGAATTGCCGGCCGGCCCGGAAAACCCGGGGCCGCTCGCGTCACAGCAGGCCGAGCTGCGTGACGAGCATCGCGAGGACCGCCACGAGGACCCAGCCCAGGACATGCTCGACGATCTTGGGTCCGTCGTCCTTCGGGCCACCCGTGCGGGCGCGGAGTCGGGCGGTGGTGGCTGAGGTGGCGGTCATGGCATCTCGCTGGTGTAGGACTGTGCGATGGACTCCCCCCACCGATGTGTCCACCTTGCCACCGGAATGCACCGGCGCGGCGGAGAGCTTGGTCACACACCGGGGCCCCCGGTTTCCCGGGGGCCCCGCTTCATGGCCGGGATCCGCGCGGTGTCAGCGGACGCCCACCGCCGCGAGCGCGAGGCGCTGGCGCGCGGTGAGACGGGCGGGGAAGTACAGGTAGCAGACGCCGCCCGTGCCGGACACGACACTGCCGGAGGCGTTGTACCGCTTGGTCCGCAGCCAGATGGTCTCCCATTCGGCCCGCTTGTAGACCCGGCGCACCGCCTCGTCGCTCGGTGAGGCCGGATCGTTGGCGATCACGTCGCCGTCGGCGGTGAAGCCGATCACGGTCATCAGATGACCTGAGGTCCCGTACCCCGCCCCGGTCAGCTCCTCCTTCAGGAACGACTGCGACGTTATGGCCGGGATGCCCGCCGCGATCAGCGTCTCCAGGTCCTTCAGGGAGGACAGCCGGGTGACCACGCCCTGGAGGTCCTGGAACGTCGCCGCGTAGGCGGCGTTGAAGGGCCAGTTCCCGCAGCCCTGGTACTGGTAGTCGTAGGTGGACCGGGCGGCGTGGCAGACCTGCGGGTCGGTGTACGACGGGTCGACCCAGGACAGTTGCCCGGGGGTGGGTTTCCGGCCCCAGTACTCGATGATCATCTGCGAGGAGGTGGGGCTGCACCAGGCCTCGCCGCCGTTGTCGTACTCCGGGTACTGCCCCTTGTGGATCTCCTGCGAGTAGCGCGGGACGACCAGCTCCTCGGCGAGGCCGGGCTTCGAGGCGGGGACCGTGAAGCGGTCGGGGATGGCCGAGCCCATGGCGCCGATGCGCCACACCGTGGGGGTGAGCCGGGTGCCCGGTGTGCGGTAGAGCGTCAGGCGCAACTGGTACGCCGCCAGGCGCAGACCCGACGCGGCGTCGGAGATGGCGAAGGTGTCGGTCCAGATGTCGCTCTTGCCGTCCGACTGGTCGTCGACGGACGTCCGCCGGATGTCCTGGTCGCCGGCCGCCCAGCGGCCCATCACGTACCAGGGCGTGTCCGTGCCGTCGGAGTAGGTGCCCTTGAGCTCCACCTGGAGCCAGGTGCCGGCCGGGGTGTCCGCGTTCCACGAGGCGATGGCCTCGGTGGACGGGACCGACAGCACATGCACCGGCGAGGTCCAGGTGGCGTACTCCCAGGAGGCGGTCCTCCCCGTGTGCGGGTCGGTGTAGTCGGTGCGGCCCTCGGGCTCGGAGATCACCACGCCCGGGCGGACTCCCGCGACGGCACGGACCCCTCGCACGGAGCCGGTCCGCCACTGCGCGTACGAGGTCCAGGCACGGTTGTCCACGAGGCTCGGGGAGGCTTTCGTCGGCCCGCCGTCGGGCTCTGCGGCCGCGGCCGCAGGGCCCGCACCGGCGGTCGCGGCGGCCGCGGCGACCGCCGCGGCGAGGATGGTTCTGCGGGACGGCTCTGAAGCTCTCGTCATCGGTGGGTGACCCCCCAGTTGTCCGGAAGCAGCGGTTCAGACGCACGATGTGGGCCAACTATGGCCGCCGCCCGGGGACTTCTGCCAGCATTTCGGCAAGGGACGCGCCCACCAATATTGGCCTGGACCACTGGTATGACCTGCGATGCCGTGACTCCGACCGGCATGATCACCACACCCCCGCCCGGCGCCCGACCGAGTGACGTGCCGGGCGGCGACCGGGCGAACGGGGCCGGGGCGCCGGATGCACGGCACCCTCAGACGAGATCCATCGCCGCCACCTCGTCCGGCCGTCCGTAGCTCACCGGCCCCCGGAAGCGGCGGCGCGCGGTGGCGCACCACCAGACCGCGGCCACGACCAGTACGACCGCCAGGGCGATCGCTGCGCAGTTGAAGGTACCGACGGTGATCGGCGACGCCCGGGGCAGCATGAAGAGCGCACTGCTGAGCACGGTCCAGGCGACGGCGACGACACCGACGGGTGTGCTCCACCGGCCCAGGTGCCGGGATCCGGGCCGGAACCCGGCGCCGAGCCTGAGCCGCGGGAGGATCGGCACGGCGCAGGTGAGGAAGAGCCCGACGACGTTGACGCTGACGATCGCGGTGAAGGCGGTGTGGGACCACCGGCCGGGCGGCACGAGGGCGAGCGGGCAGACGACCGCGAGCCAGACCCCCTTCACAGGTGTACGGGTACGCGGCGAGACCGAGTGCCATCAGCGGGAGCCGGGCATCGCGCCGTCCTGGGAGAAGGCGAAGATCTGCCGGGTGTTGCCGGTGAGATCGGCCGGGCCGCAGAAGAGCACGGCGCCGACGACCACCAGCAGCAGCACCTTCGCCGCCACCGTGCCGAGCCCGTCCATGAGGATCTGGACGGGCTCGGCGCCGAGGCGCCGGCCACCTCGGCGTAGTCACCGATGCTGTACACCAGGGCGAGCATCAGGATCAGGCCCGTGACCGCCGGCCGGCCGATGGCGCGGGTGATCCCGGGGCGCGTCGACCGTCGGCCGTACCGTCTCCTCGGACATGTGGAAGCTGCCGTCGAAGCCGGTGAAGGTCCGGCTGGTGACGAGCAGACCGAGCATGCCCCCGTAGAAGCCGCCGGTGAAGCCGGTGTTGTTCACGAAATGCGTGACGAAGGACGCGGGACGGTGCTCGTCCGGCACGGCCACGAGCGCGCCCACGATCACGACGAGCCCGATCAGCAGCCACCCCACGGAGATCCGGTTGAGAACGGCGACGAGCCGCACGGTGTAAGTGTCGGCCGGCCCCTGGATCACGATGATCAGTGCGGTGATCAGCACGGTCCGGTGCGCGGTCGGCTCGTACGAGGACCACTGCGGGCCAGGAAGGCCTGGACGAACGTGGTGGCCGCGCATCCGATGGCCGCCGTGCCGCCCACCCGGCCCCCGAAGTTGAGCCGGCCCGTGAACCAGGACCAGGCGCCCCGATGCCGTTTCGCGAGTTTCCCGGCCGAGAAATACAGCGCCCCGCTCGTCGGACAGGCGGACGCCGCTTCCCCCATCGCGGCTCCGATGAAAGCACCATGACGGAGTCGCCGATCCAGCCGAAGACGAGAACAAACGGGCCGCCCGCGTTCATACCGAATCCGAACGAGCAGAAGATTCCGGAGATGATGTTGATGATGGTGAAGGATATGGCGAAATTGCCGAAGGCCCGGAACCTCCTGGTGAGTTTCCGTGGATATCCCATGGCGTGCAGTGTCGCGTCGTCGTCGATCGCGACCGAATCCCGGCCTGCAGGTCGCCTCGTACGAGGCGCTGGCATCCGTTCCGGCACAACCGGACCTTTCTGTGTGGGGGATGGAATGGAGCCCGAAGGGTTCGGGTCGCCCCCGGCACGGGCAGCCCGCAGACGCGGCGGGCGCGCGAGAGCTGTTCCTCGGGATCACCGAAGACGCTCCAGGGCATACGTGCGGCGAAGGGCCCCATGGCGGTGAGGACGGCGCGTGCCTCGAACGCACGCTGGGCCATGACCAGGGCGTGCGCGAGATACGCCAGGTCGAGCACCGGCGTGAACCGGCGACCGGCGACCTCGGGCAGCCGGTTCCGGTAGAGGGCGAGCGCGATGGAGCGCCACTGGCGCTCCTCCCGGACACGGCCGGCCGGCAGCTGCGAGGGCCGGTAGCCCTCGACGAGGGCGACGAGGGGCAGCAGCCGCACCGGCGAGATGCCCGGCGCCCATCAGGCACCCTGCTCAGCGTGCACCTCAACCGGAATGGCGATTCCCGAATAGTCGGTTGAACACGTTCTCCGGTCCGTCGGAGACAAAAAGGAACACGCCATTGATTGACGTCTTGACAGTTCAATGCGGCACCATTTCGGGAACCGCATCCGCCTCCGGACCGTAGGGTGATGGCCCCGCGCGTAGAATGTTTTATCGAAATATGCCCGCACCCCCTCGCTCCAGGGAATCGCCATTCACCGCCTCGCATCGCGCCTGCACCGACTGCCCCCGTCCTGCGGTCCCGTGCGGCTCGTCGGCGTCGACGGACACGCCGGCTCCGGAAAGTCCACGTTCGCGGCGGAGTTGGCGGCCGCACTCGGCGGCGCGCCCGTGCTGCACCTCGACGACATCGCCACACACGAGGAGCAGTTCGCCTGGACGGATCGACTGCTGCGCGAGGTGATCGAACCGCTCGGCCGCGGCGAGTCGGCGCACTACCGCCCCTACGACTGGCGCGCCCGGCAGTTCGGCCCGGCACGGATCCTGCCGCCGGCTCCGGTGGTCCTGATCGAGGGCGTCGGTGCCGGCCGCCGGGCCCTGCGCCCCCGCCTGGCGCGGTTGCTGTGGATGGAACTGCCCCACGAGGAGGCCTGGGCTCGGGGACGGGCGCGGGACGGCGACGAACAGAAGGCGTTCTGGGCGGGATGGGTCGAGGCGGAGCGGCATCACTTCGCGCGGGACCCGTCGCGCCCCTTCGCCGACCTCCTGGTGCGGCAGGGAAATAAGGGATACAAGGTACTTCCGGGACCCGGGAGAGGACATGGTCCGGACCAGTTCCTCACCCACAGTGATGGACCATCGGCAGTGTGCTGACCTCGCGAAGACCCTTGTGGGAGAACTTCCTTGAGTGCTTCGGGGCAGCTTGACCCGGGAGCCGTACAGGACTTACGTTCTCAATGTGCGGCTTTCGCAGCCGCCCGCAGGACGCGAAGCCCCCGGTTGTTCCCCCGTGATCGGGGGCTTCGTTCTGCCCTGGAGGCGTCGCCTCGGGCGCCGGGAGGCGTGATTCGTTCACCCTGGGTCACCGCGCAGTGTGCGCCCCGTCTGCTCCCAGCTCATCGAACGGCTCGTGCGGCACCCTTCGGTACGCCGCTCCCCCGCAGGTACGATGCCTCTCGGTGCGCCCGTCGGACAGCGCGCACCGTTGCAACTCCGGTCCGCGGCACAGCGGTTCGAGCAAGGCGGCCGACGGGCACGGGCCCGGCGGTGAACCAACGGGGGCACGGTTTGTGGGGGACGTGATGGACTTCGGCTCGCGGGGCCCCGAGGCGCCGGCCGACCTCGCCTGGCTGCGAGGCGTCGACGCCTACACGATGGGCGCCTATCCACAGGCGGAGGAGGAGTTCCGCGCTGCGGTCCGCATGGATCCCGGGATGGCCGACGGCTGGCTCGGGCTGCACGCGCTCCGCGTCGACACGACGACCGCGCTGCTGCGCATGTTCCGGCACCGCGACCGATTCGGGGAACAGCGCTCACGCCACCGCCGCACGCTCAACTCCTGGTACTGGCTGGGCTGGTGGGTGCAACCGGTGCTGGAGAACCCGCGCGACCTGCTGCTCGCGCACGCCTCGCACTGGCTGGACGGCCGCCATGTGCCCGAACTGGACCGGGCCCTCGCCGGGCTGCCGCCCGTGGACGCCGACCCGCAGGTCCGCTTCCTGCACGCCTGCCGGGCCTACCTGGTCAAGGACTGGGAGCAGCTGGTCCGGCACACCGATCCGCTGATCGACGACCCCATGCTCGGCATCGAGGCCGGTCTGTTCGGGGGGATGGCCCGGGTGCGCCTGGAGATGTTCGGGCAGGCCGAGCCGCTGCTCTCCGCCTCCCTGATGCGCTGCCGCAGCGAGCAGCCGCAGCGCAAGGAGCTGCGCTACTGGCTGGCCCGCGCACACGAGGGCACGGGACGTTCCGCCGCCGCCCTGCCCCTGTACCGGGCGGTGCACCGGGTGGACCCCGCCTTCATGGACACCTCCGCGCGGCTCGCGGCGATCGCCGAGAGCGACGGCTACGACGAGTCGACCGATCTGACCGCGATGACGTTCACCGCCGGGGGCGACGTGCTGGAGGGGCCGGACGGCCTCGATCCGCTGTTCGGCGCCGAGGGCCGGGACGTGAAGCTCTCGGACCCCGAACCGCCGACCGGCGGCCTGCCGGCCCCGGGCGACCCGGTGCGGGAGAAGGCCACCATGCCCTCGTCGCCGCTGCCGGCCGGGCCCACGGATCCGGCCCTGCTGGAGGAGGCACTCGCCGAGCTGGAGCGCATGGTGGGCCTCGAGCCGGTGAAGCGGCAGGTCAAGGCGCTGTCCGCGCAACTGAACATGGCCCGGTTGCGGGCCGGACAGGGCTTACCCGTGCAGCCGCCCAAACGGCACTTCGTCTTCTCCGGTCCCTCGGGCACGGGCAAGACGACGGTGGCGCGGATCCTCGGCCGGGTCTTCTACGCCCTCGGCCTGCTCGGCGGCGACCATCTGGTGGAGGCGCAGCGCGCCGACCTGGTGGGCGAGTACCTGGGGCAGACCGCGGTGAAGGCGAACGAACTGATCGACTCGGCGATCGGCGGCGTACTGTTCGTCGACGAGGCGTACTCCCTGTCCAACTCGGGGTACGGCAAGGGCGACGCGTACGGGGACGAGGCGCTGCAGGTGCTGCTGAAGCGGGCCGAGGACAACCGCGACCACCTGGTGGTGATCCTCGCCGGCTACCCCGAGGGCATGGACCGTCTGCTCGCCGCCAACCCCGGCCTGTCCTCCCGCTTCACCACCCGGGTCGACTTCCCCTCGTACCGACCGCTGGAACTCACCGCGATCGGCGAGGTCCTGGCCGCGGAGAACGGCGACATGTGGGACGAGGAGGCTCTGGAGGAGCTCCGCTCGATCGCCGGTCACGTCGTGGACCAGGGCTGGATCGACGAACTCGGCAACGGCCGGTTCCTGCGCACACTGTACGAGAAGAGCTGCGCGTACCGGGATCTGCGGCTGAGCGGGTACCCCGGGATCCCGTCCCGGGACGACCTGTCGACCCTGCGGCTGCCCGATCTCATGCAGGCGTACGGCGAGGTCCTGTCGGGCCGCGGACCCCAGGATCCCCCGGGATTGTGAGGAGCGCCCCAGGACCCGGCGGGTACGGCGACCGCGGGACGGGGTGCCGCCCCGCGGATGAGTGCGGGGCACGTCACCCGCGCCCCTCCCGGGGCGCGGGTGAACCGCGATCAGCTCGCCACCGCCTCCCGCTGCTCCGGTTCGGCCGTCCGCGGCTGCGGTTCGGCCGTCCGCGGCTGCGGCGGAGCCTCGCGATGCGCGGGGTCCCTGACCTCGCCCACCAGCAGCTCCAGGACGTCCTCCAGGGCGACCAGACCCAGCACCCGGCCGGAGCCGTCGGCCACCTGGGCCAGGTGCGTGGCGGCCCGGCGCATCACCGTCAGGGCGTCGTCCAGGGGCAGGTCCGCCGCGAGCGTGGTCATCGGGCGCCAGAGCTGCTGGGGTACCGCCCGCTCGGACTCCTCCTGATCGAGGACGTCCTTCACATGCAGATAGCCCATGACGGCGCCGTTGGCCGCGACCACGGGGAAACGCGAGTAGCCCGTGCGCGCGGTCAGGGCCACCACCTCCCCGGGGGTGACCGTGGGCTCCACGGTCACCAGGGACACCGGGTCCAGGAGTACGTCCGTCACCGGGCGCGAGCCCAGCTCCAGCGCGTCCTCCAGCCGCTCCTGCTCCTCGGGATCGAGCAGTCCCGCCTGGCCCGAGTCCTCCACCAGCTGGTTGAGCTGCTCACTGGTGAAGACCGCCTCGACCTCGTCCTTCGGGTCCACCCGGAACAGCTTGAGGATCAGCTTGGCGCAGGCGCTCAGCGCGACCGTCACCGGACGGCACAGCCGGGCGAAGGCCACAAGACCCGGACTCAGCCACAGCGCGGCCTTCTCCGGTGCCGCCATCGCCAGGTTCTTCGGCACCATCTCGCCGATCACCAGGTGGAAGAAGACGACGGCCGCGAGGGCGACCACATAACCGAGCGGATGCACCATCCCGTCGGGAATGCGCACCGCTTCGAACACCGGCTCGAGCAGATGCGCCACCGTCGGTTCGGCGACGGCGCCCAGCGTCAGCGAGCACAGGGTGATGCCGAACTGGGCCGCGGCCATCATCTGCGGCAGCCGCTCGAGCCCGTACAGCACCTGCCGTGCCCGCGCGGTCGCGAGCGGCTCGATCTGGCTGCGCCGCACCGACACCAGCGCGAACTCGGCGCCCACGAAGAACCCGTTCGCCAGCACCAGCAGTGCCGCGAACACGAGTTGCAGCAAGCTCATCGCACCGCCTCCGCGACCGGCACGGGACTGTCCGCGAGCTTCACGAGCCTGACCCGCTCCGCGCGGTAGTGCCCCACCTGGCGCACCGTGAGCCGCCAGCCCGGCAGCTCGGCCCGGTCACCGGGGGCGGGGATCCGGCCGAGCAGGTCGGCGACCAGTCCGGCCACCGTCTCGTACGGCCCCTCCGGCACGTCGAGGCCTATGCGCTGCAGGATGTCGACCCGGCAGCTGCCGTCGGCGTCCCAGGCGGGGCGCCCGTCCTCGGACGGCGCGACGGCGAGTTCGGGCAGGTCCAGTCCGTCGTGCTCGTCACGCACCTCGCCGACGAGCTCCTCGACGATGTCCTCCAGGGTGACCACGCCCGCCGTGCCGCCGTACTCGTCGACGACGACGGCGATGGGCTGCTCGCTGCGCAGCCGCTCGAGGAGGGGCTGCACGGGCAGCGTCTCGGGAACGAGCAGGGGCGCTTGGGCGATCCGGGTGACGGGCGTGCGCAGCCGCTCGTGCGAGGGCACCGCGAGGGCGTCCTTCAGATGCACCATGCCGACGATCTCGTCGATCTTCTCCCGGTAGACGGGGAAGCGGGACAGACCGGTGGCACGGGTGAGATTGACCACGTCCTCCGCGGTGGCGGACGACTGCAGCGCACTCACCTTCACCCGGGGGGTCATCACATGCTGCGCGGTCAGCTCGCCCAGGGACAGCGTCCGTACGAACAGGTCCGCGGTGTCCTGTTCCAGAGCACCGGCCTGAGCCGAGTGCCGGGCCAGGGAGACGAGCTCATCGGGGGTACGGGCGGAGGCCAGCTCCTCGGCGGGCTCGACCCCGAGGGCGCGCACCAGCCGGTTGGCAACCGCGTTGAGAGCCGCGATCACCGGCCGGAACAGCCGCGAGAAGTGGTGCTGCGGGCCGGCCACGAAGCGCGCGACCTGGAGCGGCCGGGACACGGCCCAGTTCTTGGGCACGAGTTCGCCGATCACCATCTGCACGGCGGAGGCCAGCAGCATGCCCACCACCACGGCGACGCCGGAGACGGCGCCCTCGGGGATGCCGAGCATGGTGAACGGGCCGCGCAGGAGTTCCGCCAGCGCGGGCTCGGCCAGCATGCCGACCACGAGTGAGGTGATGGTGATGCCGAGCTGGGTGCCCGAGAGCTGGAAGGACAGCTCCCTGAGCGACTCGACGACCGTGCGGGCCCGTCGGTCGCCCCCGGCCGCGGCCTTCTCGGCGTCGGGCCGCTCGACCGTGACGAGACCGAACTCGGCCGCGACGAAGAATCCGTTGGCCAGGATCAGCAGAAATGCCGCCCCTAGGAGCAGCAAGGGAACGCTCATGATGCCGCCGCCTCCGCGTTCACGCGGACACGGTCCGCGCTATGTCGGCAGGGGGCGGCGCAGGTACTGCAGGACGATCCGTCCATCGCCGGAGGGAGTCACTCCTCGGGTAGCAGGAGCCCCTGAGCACCGGGCGGAACCTCAGGGGCAAAGGCGCCTCGGGGCGCCTCTGTCACCAGATTAGTCAAGACTCCGGCCGGTGCGGCAGGGCGGACGGCCCGAGTCAGCTGTGATGTCGTCCGGAGTCGTGTGCGGAACGGGCCTCGGCGAGCGCCCGGAGCGTACGCGCGTCCGTGATGGCGCGCTCCTTGGCGATGCCCGGCTGGATGCCGAGGGCGGGCAGGCTGGTGCCGTCGCTCAGGTTGAGGAACACCCATGGGTCACCCGGACGCAGGTTGACCTGCACGATCTCGGCCCAGTGCAGATGGCGGCTGCTGGTGATGTTCACCACGGTGACCCCGGATTCGTCCGCGACGACCTTGGGCCGGGCGAGCAGGAGCAGAACCCCGAAGAGGAGTGCCGCCGTCAGGATGAAACTGAGGCGCTCCCCGGGGCTGAGCTGCTCCAGGAGCATCGCGACCGCGGTGATGACCACGAAGATCGCGACGCCGGCGCTCAGCAGCACGGCCCGGGTGCGTCCGGGCCGGAAGGTCACGGGAAGGGTGGGCAGGTCCGGCATCGTCGTACGGTTCCTCAGAGGCGGCAGGCGTGGATGGCCGTGGTCAGGATGGCACGGGCCCCGATGGCGTAGAGGTCGTCCATGATCCGCTGCGCCTCCTTGGAGGGGACCATCGCCCGCACGGCGACCCAGCCCTCGTTGTGCAGGGGCGAGACGGTCGGCGACTCCAGGCCGGGGGTCAGCGCGACCGCCTTCTCGAGCTGCTCGACGCGGCAGTCGTAGTCCATCATCACGTAGGTCCGGGCCACCAGGACGCCCTGCAGGCGGCGCAGGAACTGCTGGACCTTGGGCTCCTCGACGTCGGCGCCGGTCCGGCGGACGACGATCGCCTCGGACTTCATGATCGGCTCGCCGATGACCTCGAGACCCGCGTTGCGCAGCGAGGTACCGGTCTCGACCACGTCCGCGATGACGTCGGCGACGCCGAGCTCGATGGCGGTCTCGACGGCGCCGTCCAGGTGGACGACGGAGGCGTCGATGCCCTTGTCGGCGAGGTGCTTGGCGACGATGCCCTCGTAGGAGGTGGCGACCGTCCTGCCCGCGAGGTCCTCGACGCCGCCGGCGGTGCCGGGCTTGGTGGCGAAGCGGAAGGTGGAGCGGGCGAAGCCGAGCGGCAGGATCTCCTCGGCGTTGGCGCCGGAGTCGATGAGCAGGTCGCGGCCGGTGATACCGATGTCGAGCCGGCCGGAGGACACGTAGATCGCGATGTCGCGGGGACGGAGGTAGAAGAACTCCACCTCGTTCTCCGGGTCGACGATGCGGAGCTCCTTCGACTCCCTGCGCTGCTGGTAGCCGGCCTCATGCAGCATGTCCGCCGCAGGGCCGGACAGGGAACCCTTGTTGGGGACGGCGATGCGCAGCATGAGGTCGGCTTCCTTCGTTGGTGCGTGGGGTGTGCAGATGTTCGGTATACGGCTCAGAGATGGGCGTACACGTCGTCCAGGGAGATCCCGCGCGCCACCATCATCACCTGGAGGTGGTACAGCAGCTGGGAGATCTCCTCGGCGGCCGCCTCCTTGCCCTCGTACTCGGCGGCCATCCAGACCTCGGCGGCCTCCTCGACGACCTTCTTGCCGATGGCATGGACACCCTTGCCGACCAGTTCGGCGGTGCGGGAGGTGGCGGGATCGCCGTGGGCGGCCTTGTGCTGGAGCTCGGTGAAGAGCTCCTCGAACGTCTTCTTGGACATGGTGGTCCTCACCCTACGCGCTCCGGTCCGTGCCTCAGTGCCAGGGTTCGGATACCGAGCGCAGCGTGGCGGCCGTCGCCACCGCCGCGGTCACGGCCTCGTGCCCCTTGTCCTCCCTGGAGCCCTCCAGGCCCGCACGGTCCAGCGCCTGCTCCTCGGTGTCACAGGTGAGGACACCGAAGCCGACGGGGACACCGGTCTCGATGGAGACCTGGGTCAGGCCCTGGGCCACCCCCTGGCACACATAGTCGAAGTGGGGGGTACCACCGCGGATGACCACCCCGAGGGCCACGATCGCGTCGTAGCCGCGACCCGCGAGCACCTTGGCGGCGACCGGCAGCTCGAAGCTGCCCGGGACCCGCAGCAGGGTCGGCTCGTCGATCCCCAACTCGTGGAGGGCGCGCAGTGCGCCGTCCACCAGTCCGTCCATCACCTTGTCGTGCCACTGTGCCGCGATGACGGCGACCCGCAGATCGCTCGCGTTGCGTACGGACAGTACCGGTGCACCCTTGCCGCTCACGTCTCTCCTCAGTGCTCTCTTACTGGTTGCCGCAGGCGGACACGGCGTTCGTGTCCAGCCAGGGCAGGTCGTGCCCCATCCGGTCCCGCTTGGTGCGCAGGTAGCGGATGTTGTACTCGCCCGCCTGTACGGGCATCGGCTCACGCCGGGTGACCCCGAGGCCGTGCCGGAGCAGGGCCTCGGACTTGTCGGGGTTGTTCGTCATCAGGCGCACGCTGCGCACGCCGAGGTCGGCCAGGATCCTGGCGCCGGCGGCGTAGTCGCGGGCGTCCGCGGGAAGGCCCAGCTCGAGGTTGGCGTCCAGGGTGTCGCGACCGCGCTCCTGGAGTTCGTACGCGCGCAGCTTGGACATCAGCCCGATGCCGCGCCCCTCGTGGCCGCGCAGATACACCACCACTCCCCTGCCCTCCGCCTGGATGCGCTCCAGGGAGGCCTCCAACTGGGGGCCGCAGTCGCAGCGCAGAGAGTGGAACACGTCTCCGGTGAGGCATTCGGAGTGGACGCGGACCAGGACGTCCTCACCGTCGCCGATCTCGCCGTGGACGAGGGCGATGTGCTCCACGCCGTCCGCGGGCGACCGGTAGCCGTACGCGGTGAACTCGCCGAAGCGGGTGGGCAGGTGCACCTCGGCCTCACGGCGGACGCCGGGCTCGGACGGGGCCGCCTCCTGTGCGCCGGGGTCCTCCGTCCCCGGAGGGGCCGAGAGTTTGGGCGAACGCCGGTAGGCGACCAGGTCCTCGATGGAGACGATCGTCAGCCCGTGCTTGCGGGCGAACGGGACGAGCTCCGGCAGCCGCAGCATGTGGCCGTCCTCGCCGGCGATCTCCACGATCGCACCGGCGGGCCGCAGCCCCGCGAGCCGGGCGAGGTCGACGGCGGCCTCGGTGTGGCCGTTGCGGACGAGCACACCGCCGGGCCTGGCCCGCAGCGGGAAGATGTGGCCCGGGCGGACGAAGTCGCCGGGGCCGGCCTCTCCGCCGGCGAGCAGGCGCAGCGTCGTGGCCCGGTCGGACGCGGAGATACCGGTGGTCACCCCGTGGGCACCGGCCGCGTCGACGGACACGGTGAACGCGGTGCGCATCGACTCGGTGTTCTGGTCGACCATCTGCGGAAGCTCGAGACGGTCGAGTTCCTCGCCCTCCATGGGCGCGCAGATCAGACCGCGGCACTCGCTCATCATGAAGGCGACGATCTCGGGCGTGACCTTCTCGGCGGCGATGACCAGGTCGCCCTCGTTCTCCCGGTCCTCGTCGTCGACGACCACGACCGGTCGGCCGGCCGCGATGTCGGCGATGGCCTGCTCGATCGGATCGAGCGCGAAGTCCTCGACGTTGTCCGTGCTGTACAGGATCGGCGCGGTGCTCATGCCGCGGCTCCTTCCAGGAGGGGCTGCCCTGCCCTGCGGGAGCGCAGCCACCAGTCGCGCAGGCCCCACAGGACGAGCGCGCCGTAGATGACGTAGACGAAACCGGAGAATGCGAAGCCGTTGGCGAAGTTGAGCGGGACGCCGACGGCGTCCACGAGCAGCCAGGCGAGCCAGAACTCGACCATGCCGCGCGCCTGGGCGTACATGGCGACGACCGTGCCGACGAAGATGTACGCGTCCGGCCACGGGTCCCACGACAACGACGGGTACGCGGTAAACAGGCCGGCCACTGCGAGCGTGCCCACGGCGGCGGCGCCGAGCAGGATCGCGCGCTCGCGCCAGGTGGCGAACCGCACCGCGATGTGGCCGTCGTCCGCCCGCCCCTTGCCGCGGTTCCACTGCCACCAGCCGTAGACGGCGACGACCATGACGACGACCTGCTTGCCGGCGCTGCCGGAGAGGTGGGCCGTGGCGAAGGCGGCGAACAGGACGAGACCGGACAGGAACTGCACCGGCCAGCTCCACAGGGAGCGCCGCCAGCCGAAGGCGAGACCGATCAGACCGATCACGTTGCCGATCATGTCCGACCACTTGATGTGCTGGCCGAAGAGTGTGAACGCCTCCGAGTTGAGCCAGTTCACTCGGAGGCCCCCTGCCCGGCCAGCAGTCGCTCCACGTACTTGGCGATGACGTCGACCTCGAGGTTGACCGGATCGCCGGGCTGCTTGATGCCGAGCGTGGTCAGGGCGAGGGTCGTCGGGATGAGGCTGACGGTGAAGCGGTCGGCGCCGACCTCCACGACGGTGAGACTGATGCCGTCCACGGTGATGGAGCCCTTCTCGACCACATAGCGGGCGAGCTCCGCCGGGAGCGAGACGGTGACGAGCTCCCAGTTCTCGGAGGGCCTGCGCTCGAGGACCGTGCCGGTGCCGTCGACGTGTCCCTGCACGATGTGCCCGCCCAGACGCGCACCGACGGCGGTGGGTCGCTCGAGGTTCACACGGGAGCCGACCGCGAGGGCGCCGAGGCTGGAGCGGTTGAGGGTCTCCGCCATGACGTCGGCGGTGAACTCGTCGCCCTCGTGCTCCACGACGGTGAGACAGACGCCGTTGACCGCGATGGAGTCACCGTGCTGCGCACCTTCGGTGACGACGGGTCCACGGAGCCGGAAGCGAGAGGAGTCGCCGAGATTCTCGACGGCGGTGACCTCACCCAGCTCTTCGACGATTCCGGTGAACACTTCCCGGGTCCTCCTGCCACGTTCGGGCACGGACTCCGGGGACTGCCGAGGACGACAGCGGACCGCGGTCGGGATCACCGGGACGACGCCGGACGCAGTTCGCCCCTCGGGGCGACCCGAATACGGCGGCGCGCACGAATGCCCGCCCGCCGCGCACTGCCTCCCATCCGGACTTTAACCGTCGGTCCAGGAATTCCACCTGGTCAACCGGCCGCTGGAAGCGACCGGGTCGCGGACTGTAACCGCCGGTTCGGACTTTCACCGACCCCGGAGTGCGCTGCTTCTGGTACAGCTCACAGTGTGCCACGCCCGGTCGAGCGCCAAGCGGGTGAACCGCTGTGTGGTGGCTCACAGGTTCACATAGTGGACTTCTCGGCCCGCCGCGCGACGCCCGAACCCGTCACCCAGCAGAACAACGCCTGGTGAGACAAGGACAGTTGGCAATTGGTCCATACCTATTGACCCGTCTGATCCACTCCTCCTAGGGTCGGCGGTCCCGGCGCTGTGCGCCGTCCACGAGCGGTCCGGCGGCGGTGACGGAGGCCCTTGCCCCGCCGCCGGGCCTCCACCCGCCGGACCTGACGGCCGGGGACCGTCGGGACCGCAGGCACCGCCCCGGCGGATCGCCCGGCCGGACGCGGGCGTGATCGGAACCGGACGCGCTCCGGTGCCTCGACCTCCGGCTCGCCCTCATCCGCGCCCTGTCACTTTCCGCGGAGCCCGATCGGTCATGACGGGAGACGGACGTTCCGCAGGGGAACGCCGCCCGTCCGAAGGGACTGAGGAGAATGACCACGATCCTGGTGACCGGAGCGACCGGAACGCTCGGCCGGCTCGTCACCGAGCGACTGCGGGACGGTGGACACGAGGTGCGCGCCCTGTCCCGGCACGCACCGCGGTACGCCGTCGATCTGATCCGGGGCGGCAGCGGCCTGGACGCGGCCGTCTCCGGCGTGGACACGATCGTGCACTGCGCGACCTCGCCGCGCGGCGGCGACGAGAAGGCGGCCGCCAACCTGATCGCGGCCGCGCGCCGGGCGGGCGTGGCCCACTTGATCTACATCTCGATCGTCGGCGTCGATCGGGTGCCGCTCGGCTACTACCGGACGAAGTCGGCCGTGGAGCGGCTGACCGAGGAGTCGGGGCTCGGCTGGACCGTGCTGCGCGCGACGCAGTTCCACGACCTGCCCGTGCAACTGTTCGCCGTTCTGTCCAGGTTGCCGGTCGTGCTGCTCCCGGCGGGCGTCGCGGATCAGCCCGTCGCGGCCGCGGAGGTCGCGGACCGGCTGGCCGAACTGGCGCAGGGCGCACCCGCGGGCAGGGTCGCGGACATGGGTGGCCCCGAGGTGCGGACGTTCGCGTCACTGGCCCGGTCGTATCTGAAGGCGACGGGCCGGCGGCGAGCGGTGGTGAACGTGCCGCTGATGGGCAGGACCTACCGCGCATTCCGCGCGGGCGGCCACCTCACCCCCGAACGGGCGGTGGGGAAGGCGACGTTCGAGCAGCACCTGGCGCAGCGGTGCCAAGACGGCGGACGCGGCTGACCGCAGGAAGCCGCCCGCTATCTCTCCGGGGGCGCGAAGAGTTCGTCCTGCGCGCCGTCCCGCGCGGTCAGCAGTGCACCGCGCAGTACGGCGCCCCCTCCGAGGACGCCTGGGCGCACCTCGGTGACCAGCGGTGACATACGTGCGAGCCGCGCCTCGACGAGTCCGGCGAGCACGGTCCCGCCCGACTGTCCCACCTCGCCGCCGAGCACCACGCATCCGGGATCGAGGATGGCGGCGAGGGAGGCGGCGCCGATCGCGAGGCGGTCGGCGAGGGAGGCAAGGAAGCGCCGCGCCTGCTCGGGTCCCGCCTCCGACGGCGGCGGGGCGGCGGTCCGGGCCGTCGTCCCGCCCCCGGTGACCGCCTCCACGGCCCGCCGCACGAGCGCCGCCGCCTGCGGCTCACCCCCCGTGGCCACGGTGAACAACCCATGCTCCCCGGCCAGTCGGATGATGGCACCGGACCCCGCCAGGGAGTGGAAGCCGCCTTCGCAGTCCGTCGCGGACGGCAGTGTCCTGGTGCCGGGCACCGGCAGGAAGCCGATCTCGCCGGTGCCGCCCGAGGCGCCGCGGCGCAGCGCGCCGTCCAGGACCACGGCTGCGCCCGTGCCGAGTCCCAGCCACAGCAGCACGAAGGTGTCCCGGTCGCGCGCCGCGCCCTCGCGCTGCTCGGCCACGGCGGCGAGGTTGGTCTCGTTCTCCACGATCACGCGCGCGGGCAGCCGCTCGTGAAGCGCGGTGACCAGGCGGCGGTGCCATTCCGGCAGGCCGCTGGAGTCACGGAGTTCGCCGGTGGCGGGGTCGATGAGGCCGGGGGCTCCGATCCCGACGGTGTGGAGCGGCGCGGCACCCGCCTCCTTCGCCGTGCGCTCCACCAGCGCCACGGCCTGCTCGACCGCGGGTCCCGTCCCCGTGTCGCCGCCGATCGGCACCGACGCCTCGGCGAGCACCCCGCCGAGCAGATCCGCGACGAGGACGGCGACGCCCTCGGTGCGCACGTCGAGGGCCGCGAGGTGGGCGCGGTCGGCGACGATCCCGTACAGCCGCGCGTTCGGACCGCGCCGCTGCTCGCCCGACTCCCCCACCACCGCGACCAGCCCGGCCTCGGTGAGCCGCTCGACGAGGTCGGCGACCGTGGGCCGGGACAGTCCGGTGAGCTGCTTCAACTGCCCTGCCGTCAGGGGGCCTTCCTGCTGCAGCAGCCGCAGGGCCAGCCGGTCGTTGATGGCCCGGGCGGTGCTAGGGGATGCAGGCATGCCGGGATCCTCCCAGATCGGCGGGGCCGTTCACCGGCCCCCTCCTCCCTATCTATCAGGCAGGGTTCCTGATAGTTTACGCCACGCAGCGAGGCGAACACATCCGGGGAGGGGCGAGAATGGGCGCGGTGGAGAGGGTCTACTCAGTACGTGACGTGAAGCGGGCGCGGTACGCCGTGGCGGCGGTCTTCGCCGTGCACGGTGCCGTCACCGGCTCGTTCGCGACCCGTGTGCCGTGGATCCAGGACCACGCCTCGGTCAGTGCGGGGCAACTCGGACTGGCGCTGGCGTTCCCCGCGCTCGGCGCGTCCGTGGCGATGCCGCTCGCGGGCAGCATCAGCCACCGGTTCGGCGCCCGCAACGCCCTGCGCGGTCTGATCGCCCTGTGGACGCTCTCCCTCGTCCTGCCGTCCCTCGCGCCCAACCTCCTCACGCTCTGCCCGGCCCTGTTCTTCTACGGCGCCTCGGCGGGCATGGCGGACGTCGCGATGAACGCCCTCGGTGTGGAGGTCGAGGACCGGCTCGGACGGTCGATCATGTCCGGTCTGCACGGCATGTGGAGCGCCGGCGCGCTGATCGGCTCGGCCGCCGGCACGCTCGCCGCCCACCTCGGCTCGGACGCCCGGCTGCACCACACCCTGGCGGCCGCGGTCCTGACGGTACTGGGGCTGGTCGCCTGTACCTGGGTGCTCGACCTGCAGCCCGCCGAGGACGAGGAGCCGCCGCCCCGGTTCGCCCTGCCGCCGAAGTCGGCGCTGCTGATCGGCGCGATCGGGTTCTGCGCGGTGTTCGCGGAGGGTGCGAGCCTCGACTGGTCCGCCGTGTATCTGCGGCACGAACTGGCGACCTCGGCCGGTCTCGCGGCCGCGTGCACCACGGGCTTCACGCTCACCATGGCCGTCGCCCGGATCGCGGGCGACAAGGTGGTGGACCGGTTCGGCTCGGTACGCACCGTACGGGCGGGCGGCGTCCTCGCCGTCCTCGGCGGACTGCTGATCGTCGGTGCCGGTGATCCGGTCGTGGCCATGACCGGCTTCGCGCTGATGGGCCTCGGTATCGCCGTCGTCGTGCCGCTGTGCTTCGCCGCGGCCGCCCGCAGCGGGCCGAACCCCAGCCAGGCCATCGCCGGTGTGGCGACCATCACGTACACCTCGGGGCTCGTCGCGCCGAGCGCGATCGGCGGACTGGCCCAGGCGACCAGCCTCGTGGTCTCGTTCGCGCTGGTGACGCTGCTCGCCTGCGGGCTCGCCCTGTTCGCGGGGGTGCTCCGCGCGGGCGACCGGGAACGGCCGAAGGTCAGTCCGCCGAGCGCAGCAGTTCCCGACCCAAGGCCCTGAACCGCTCGCTCCACGACGTGGGACGCAGGGTCGCCGCGTCGAGCCGGACCAGGACCCGGGTGCCGTGCGCGTACGTCACCGCTCCGTCGGCCGAGCAGAACCGGAACCCGTAGGTGAGGCCGGTGTTCCCGAGCCGCTCGAGCCACAGGTGCACGGCGTACGCGCCCGGCTTGCTCACCGGGGCCTCGTAGGTGATCCGCAGCTCCTTGACGGCGTTGCAGAAGTCCCCCGCCGCCTCCCAGTCGCCCTCGAAGCCGAAGCCCTGCTCGTGCCACATGACGGTCCAGGCGCGTTCGACCATGACCGGGTAGCGGGCGTTGTGCAGCAGGCCGAGCGCGTCGAGGTCGTCGAAGTGGACGACGACGGGGATCAGCCGTCCGTACGACTGGACGGGTACGGCCTGGGCTTCGGCGGTCACGGGCGGGGCTCCTCGATGTGGCCTGATGAGGCGCTCGCGACACCGCGGCGCTGTACGGGCCCATGGTAAGCGCTCGCTCAGGACGCCCCGCCCGCGGGTCAGCCCGCGATCGAGTCCAGCTGCTCGGCGGCGGGCCGCAGCGCCCACAGGTCGCCGCCGGGCGGTGCCTCCAGCAGGCTCACCGCCTTCCGGGCGCGCGCGTCCCCGGCGTCCGCCGCCGCGTGCACGACGTCGCTCGCCGCGTACCGGTGGAACTCCAGCTCCGGGTAGGACCAGGTCGCGGCACCCGTCGCCGCCGGCAGCAGGAAGTCGACCGCCTTGACCAGGCTCTGGCCCTCGGGTCCCCGGTAGGACCACAGGTCCACGCCGACGTGCCGGCCGATGGCCGCGAGCCGCGTGTACGCCACGAGGTCGAAGGTCGAGTAGTGCCAGCTGCGCGTCCGGGCGAGCTCCTGCGGCTGGCTGCCGTCGCCGGCGATCTGCGGGTCGATGCGCCTGGCGCGTGCGTCGAGCACCGTCCGCCGGGTGAGTGCCTCGTCGCCGGTCGCGTACGCCAGGGCGGCGAGCTGCATGTCGTAGAAAGTGCCGTGGTTGTTCTCGGCGGCACCTTCCTCCTTGCCGAAGGACCCGTCGGTCAGCCAGGTACGGAAGGCGACGTTCCAGTCGTGCATCCCCGAGCGGTCGGCCTCGGACCAGCCGGGGGCGCCGGTGTTCAGGACGGCGATCGCGTCCAGGACGCTGGTGTACGACTGGGAGAAGTCGATGATCCCGATGGCGCGGCCGTCGTACCGGCACGGGATGAACTGCCCGTGGTCAAGGTCGGGGTTCATCCTGGTCGCCGGATCCAGGAACCAGGTGCGCAGCACCTGGGCCGCCTTCTGCCCGTACTGCTTCCTGCCGGTGTAGTACCAGGCCAGCGAGAGGTCGTAGGCGGAGTCGAAGACCTTCTCCACGTCCTGGCGGTCGGTGCCCGTGTCGACCTCGGGGTTGCGCTGCCCGTCGCGCTGCTCGTAGGGGCAGCCCCAGGGGTTGTCGGCCGTCCTCGGCTGCGTGGGCCACCAGTACGGGGCCTGGCTGAGGTAGTCGTGCACGTCTCCGCCGGGTGCGGGCCTCGGCTTGTCGACGACCGTCCAGGGGCCCTGGTCGAGCCAGGCGTCGGCGCGCTCGGTCAGACCCCTGAGAGCCGCGCGCAACCGGGGGTCTCCGTGCTCCAGCCGGATCCTGGTCTGCTGCAACCGGACGCCGTCGAGGACGGCGGTTCTGGGGACCTTCGGCGCCGTGTGGGCCGATGCGCTGGGGACGAGGACGGCCGCGAAGGCGGTCACGGCGGCGAGCAGAGCGGCCAGGCGGGGTCGTGCACTCATCAAGGCTCCGATCAGAAATGTGAACGCAGTTCATGAGTGGGACCGTGTGAGCGTAGGACTGCCTGATGCCCCTGACAATGGTTCGGACAATTCTTCAGGTACAGAGAAAGCGAAGCTTCACCATGGATCTCGGCGTGCGCTGGAAGCTGCACGGAGACGGGCACACGCCCGCGCCCGGAGCGGTCGTCCGTCCCGACGAACGGCTCTCCTGGCCCCGCACGATCGGGCTCGGTGCGCAGCACGTCGTGGCGATGTTCGGGGCGAGTTTTGTGGCGCCCGTGCTCATGGGCCTCGACCCCAACCTCGCGATCATGATGTCCGGCGTCGCGACCGTCATCTTCCTGCTGGCCACCCGCGGACGGGTGCCCAGCTACCTCGGCTGCTCGCTCTCCTTCGTGGGGGTCGCCGCCGTGATCAGGGCGCAGGGCGGCACCAGCGCGACGGTGACCGGCGCGGTCCTGGTCGTCGGCGCGGTGCTGTTCCTCGTGGGCCTCGCGGTCCAGCGGTTCGGGGCGCGGATCATCCATGCGACGATGCCGCCGATCGTGACCGGCGCGGTCGTCATGCTGATCGGGTTCAACCTCGCCCCGGTGACCGCCTCGACGTACTGGCCGCAGGACCAGTGGACCGCGCTGCTGGTCATGCTGTTCACCGGGCTGGCCGTGGTGTGCCTGCGCGGCTTCTGGTCCCGGATCGCGATCTTCCTCGGGCTGGTCTTCGGATACGGCCTCTCGTGGGTGTGCGACCGGGCCTTCGGGAAGATCCACTCGGTGGACGCCGGCGGGAAGCTCACCGATCACTGGCGCCTCGACCTGTCGGGCGTCGGCAGGGCGGACTGGATCGGCCTGCCCCACTTCCACGGACCGTCCTTCCAGTGGTCCGCGGTGCTGGTCGCGCTGCCGGTGGTGATCGCCCTGGTCGCGGAGAACGCGGGACACGTCAAGGCGGTCGGCGAGATGACCGGCGACCCGCTGGACGACAAGCTGGGCACGGCCATCTCCGCCGACGGCGTCGCCTCCGTGCTCTCGACCGCGGTCGGCGGCCCGCCCAACACGACGTACTCCGAGAACATCGGCGTGATGGCGGCCACCCGCGTCTACTCGACCGCCGCCTACTGGGCCGCCGCCGGCTTCGCCCTGCTCTTCGGTGTCTGCCCCAAGTTCGGGGCCGTCGTGGCCGCGATCCCCGGCGGGGTGCTCGGCGGGATCACCGTCATCCTGTACGGAATGATCGGCCTGCTCGGCGCGCAGATCTGGATCAACTCCAAGGTGGACCTGCGCAATCCGCTGAACCTCGTGCCGGCCGCGGCGGGCATCATCATCGGCGTCGGCAATGTCAGCCTGAAGTTCAGCGACAGCTTCTCGCTGAGCGGTATCGCGCTGGGCACGCTGGTCGTCATCACCGGCTATCACGCGCTGCGGGCGATGGCCCCCGCCCATCTCAAGGGGCAGGAGCCGCTGCTGGACTCGGGAACGTCCTCGTACGACGAGGAGGGCGAGGAAGACCGTCGGAACGCCGCCGCCGCACCGGACTCGGACGGACGCGCCGGTTCGTAACCGCTCCCGGACCCGGAACCCGCCGGCCGCGGGGGCGCGCGGACGGATACTCCCGCCGGACGGCGCCGGTCCGGCCGGCGCGACGGGAGCCCGGTGACCAGGTCCGCGGGGCACATCCACGCCCGCGCCGCCGGCGCCCCGTCCCCCACCTGGACCACCCGCGCATTCCCCCGTTCCGGCGAAGCCCGCGGGCCGCCGGCCCCCGGGTCGGCCCGAGCCTGCGACGCTGCCCCCATGGTCCGGTTGGAGCAGTACACGACCTCGGTGGACACCGTCGTCTCGCGTATGCGCGCGCTCGACGAGGCATGGCCCGAGCACGACGGCGTCGCGGTCTTCAACCGCGTCTACCTCGCCGTCACCGAGGAGGTCGACCGCCGTGTGGACGCAGGGGACTTCCCCGACCGACGGGCCGCGAGCACGCTGGACGTCCGCTTCGCCGAGCGGTACCTGTCCGTCGCCGAGGAGGGGCCCCGGCCCGCCTGCTGGCGGCCGCTGTTCCAGTTCCGGCGCCATCCGGGGGTGCGCCCGGTGCAGTTCGCACTCGCCGGCATCAACGCGCACATCGGGCACGATCTCGCCCTGGCCGTGGTCGACACCTGTCACACGCTCGGTTGTGAACCGGGCGATCTCGAGGACGAGTTCGATCGTGTGGGGATCGTCCTCCTCTCGCTGGAGGAACGCATCCGCGAGGACCTGATGCCCGGCCCCGATCTGCTCCAGGTCGCCGACCCCCTCACCCATCTGCTCGGCGCCTGGAGCCTGGAGCGGGCGCGCGAGGCCGCCTGGTCCGCGGGGCGCGCCCTGTGGGCGCTGCGGGAACTTCCGGACCTCACGGACGAGTTCGCCGGCCGGCTGGACGCCGTGGTGGGATTCGCGAGCCGGATCCTGCTCACTCCGCTGCCCGGATGATCCGGCCGGTTCTCGCCTGTCGCACGGGCAACCCCCGCACCGCGGTCGTACGTTGAACGAGCTGCACATCCAAGGCGAAGGAGCGACAGGTATGGCGACCCGGCTCGGACTCGGCCTCCCCCAGAACAAGCAGTACGACATCGGGCGCGATGTGCCCGACGTGGCACGCGCCGCCGAGGAGATGGGCTACGAGAGTCTGTGGGTGTACGAGCGGGCCCTGTTCCCCCTGGACTCCTCCCAGGGCCTGTACGGCGTCGAGGGACTGCCCTGGCCCGAGTCCTACCGCGGAGTGGCCGAGCCGCTGGTGACGCTCACCCTGGCCGCGGCCGCCACCCGCCGCGCCCGGCTCGGGACGAGTGTGCTGGTGGCCCCCCTGCACGTGCCCTTCCAGCTCGCCAAGGCGTTCGCCACCCTGGACGCGGCGTCCGGCGGCCGGGTCGTGGCGGGCTTCGGCACGGGCTGGTCCCTGGACGAGTACGCGGCGGCGGCGGTCCGCCCCTTCGAACAGCGCGGCAAGGCACTGGACGAGGTGATCGACGTCTGCCGCGCGGTATGGGGAGCGGACCCGGTCTCCTACGAGGGCACGGTCACGAAGCTCTCGTCCGTCGCCGTCGCGCCGAAGCCCGCCCGGCCGATCCCGATCCTGCTGGCGGCGAGCAACAACAGGGCCCTGCGGCGGCTCGTCGACAAGGCCGACGGCTGGCTCCCGGTGTCCGTCGGCGCCGAGCGCATCGCCGCGCAGTGGCGCGAGCTGCAGGACCTGGCCGCCGAACGGGGCCGGGTCACACCGCTCCAGACCGTCCTGCGCGTCAACGCCTCCTACTCCGCCAAGGCCTACGACGGCGCGGACCGCGCTCTCTTCCAGGGCGACGTCGACCAGATCGTGGAGGATCTGGCCGCCCACGCCGAGGTGGGCCTGGACGAGATCCTGATCGACCTGCAGACCTCGACGCGGGACGCGGGGGAGCTCAAGGACGTGGCGGCTGCGGTGTACACGGCGGCCCGGGCGGCCGGGGTCTGATCCCGGCGGGCGGCCGGGGTCCCGCCGCCCGCCCCTGTGGGCCCGGTGCCGGACGCCTCAGTCCTCCGGCAGCTCCACCGGCGCGATCTCGTCGTACACGTCACCGGGGCCGGGGTTGGACGGGTCGGTGCCGCCACCGAAGTGGTGCATGACGCCCCACACGGCGTTGAGCGCGGTCTGCACGGCGCCCTCGGCCCAGCCGGCCGTCCAGGAGATGTCGTCGCCGGCGAGGAAGATGCCCCGCTTCCCGTCGGGCAGCCGGTCCTGCATGAAGTGCGTGAACAGGCGGCGCTGGTAGCGGTAGTGACCGGGCAGGTTCGCCTTGAAGGCGCCCATGAAGTAGGGCTCGTTCTCCCAGGAGACCGTCACCGGGTTGCCGATGATGTGCTTCCTGATGTCGACCTTCGGGTAGATCTCGCCGAGCGACTTCAGCATCACCTCCATCCGCTCGTTCGCGGACAGCGGCAGCCACTTCAGGCTGTCGTCGCACCAGGTGTACGACAGGCAGATCACGGCCGGCCGGTCCGGGCCGTCGTCCAGCAGATACGTCCCGCGGGTCATCCGGTCGGTGAGTGTCATCGACATCACGTCACGGCCGGTCTCCTCGTCCTTGTCCAGCCAGAACGGCCGGTCCACGGGCACGAAGAGCTTGCTGGACTCCATGTAGTGGGTGCGCTCGATCGCCGTCCAGTGGTCGATCGGGAACAGGGCGTCGTCGCAGTCGATCTTGGACAGCAGCATCCAGGACTGGGCGGTGAAGACCGCCGCCCGGTAGGTGCGGATGTGGCCCTTCGCGTCGGTGACCGTGATCCGGTCCCCTGCGGTGCGATGCAGCCGGGTCACGGCGGGGCGCGGTTCGCCGCTCTCGTGCAGGGACCGCAGGGACGTCCCGTAGGGCCAGTGCACGATCTTCTGCGGCTCGCGCTCCCACAGACGCACGGGCAGTTGCTGGGAGCCGCCGACGATCCCGCGGTGGTGGTCGTCGGCCTCGGTGTAGACGACGCGCAGGATCTCCAGGATCGAGTTGGGGAAGTCGGTGTCCCAACCGCCGGTACCGAAGCCGACCTGCCCGAAGATCTCCCGGTGCCTGAAGGACTTGAAGGCCTCGGCGTCGCAGAGGAAGCCGTAGAAGGTCTGGTTGTCGAGCTTCTCGACGAGCCTGGACCAGATCTCCCGGACGCGCTGCACGTCGCGCTCGCGCATGGCCCGGTTCATGGCGGAGAAGTCGGCGCCCTCCTCCAGACAGGCGTTCCACGCGTCGGCCACGTCGCGGTACACCTGCGGCAGGTCGTCGAGCGTCTCCGCGTAGTGGCTCTCGCCCTTCAGGTCGACGACGGTCGACGGGGTCGCCTCGGCGAGGGGGTTGGGGAACGGCGCGGTCTCGAGCCCGGCCAGCTCGATGTAGTGCTGCAGGGCCGTGGAGGACGGCGGGAAGCGCATGGCGCCCATTTCGGCGGTCAGCGAGGGATCGCAGCCTTCGAAGCCGACCGTGCGCAGCCTGCCGCCGATCCGGTCGGCCTCGTAGACGACGGGCTTGAGGCCCATTTTCATCAGCTCGTAGGCGGCGACGATCCCGGACAGGCCGCCGCCGATGACCGCCACCTCGGTTCCGTGCTCGGTCGCCGGTATCTGGCCGAGGCCCGCCGGGTGGGCGAGGAAGTCGTCGTACGCGAAGGGGAAGTCCGGCCCGAACATGGTGATCGGCGGCTGCTGCCCGTCGGTGTGCTGGGCGGCGTTGGGCACCGTGGACGTCATGGGCTGGGGACTCCTTGCGCGGAAGGTACTCGGTGGGACTGAGGGTCAGACGAGGGACCCGTAGAGGCCGGGACGCCGGTCCTTGAGGTACGGGTTCGCCGCGCGGGACTCGGCCAGACGGGCGGGGTCGACGTCGCCGAGGACGAGTTCCTCGACGCGGCCGGCGCGGACCCGGGCGATCCCGTCGGGGCCGGCGAGCGTGGAGAGTCCGACGAACTCGAACTCCCCTTCCTGACCGACGCGGTTGACGTACGCCACGTACATCTGGTTCTCGAAGGCCCGCACCGGGACGAGGGACTCGGCGACGAACTGGAAGGGGTGCATCTGGGCCGTCGGGACCAGGAGGAGATCGGTGCCGGCCAGAGCGTGGGCACGGACGTTCTCCGGGAATTCCACGTCGTAGCAGATCATCAGTCCGACCCGCAGCCCGTGCAGCTCGGCCTGGACGACCGGCACGTCGCCCGGCGTGAAGTGGTCGCGCTCGAAGCGGCCGAAGAGGTGGGTCTTGCGGTAGTTCGCCAGGCGGTCGCCGTCGGCGGAGAGCAGCTGGGCGGAGTTGAAGACGGTCTCGCCGTCCCGCTCGGGGTAGCCGTAGGCGATCGCCAGACCGTGTGTGGAGGCGATCTCCGCGACGGCGTCGGCGGAGTCCCCGTCGGCGGGCTCGGCGAGGCGCACGATGTCGCCGCCGATCGCGTAACCGGTGAGGAACATCTCCGGCGCGACGAGCAGTCCCGCGCCCGCGGCGGCCGCCCGGCCCGCGGCCTCGTCGAGGACCTTGAGGTTCTCGACGACCGAGCCGGGGCGTCCGGGGCTCTGGAGCAGGGCGGTGCGCATGCGTGGTCTCCACCGGTACCGAAGAGTGTTGGGGGGGCGCTTAGACGGTACGGTCGGCGCCCTCGGCCGGACAAGGAGGAGCCGTTGCGCGCCGGTGCGCGGATCATTGCGTCCGCAGGGGGCACGGCGGCGATTCGTTGCGCGCCCCGCCGGACGCCTTTCGGAGCGCTGAGGCGCAGGTCACAGCGGTGCTCCTACGGCTCCCGCCGCTGCTTCACGATCGTTTGCGGCAGCTGCGCACCGGCCGCCGGTTCACCCTGCGACATCCGCAGAGCGGGATCGATGCGCACCAGAACCGCCTCCGCCGTGTCACCGGGCCGTATGCGTACGACGGTCAGGGGCAGCTCCGCGTCCACGGCGAGCCCGGCGACCGGCCGCGCCCCACGTCTCTCCAGGCCGAGCGGTCCGGCGGCGCGGCCCCCGCCCGGCCGCCCTCGCCCGTGTCCGGGACGGTGGCCCGGGGCGCCGGAGCGACGTCTCACGCGGCCGGGCAGACCACGGCCGCACCGTCGACCCCGTCGGCCCGTCCTCGTCCTCTTCCTCGTACCGGTGCTCGTCGCTCACCTCCGAACCAGGAGGCGGCCCCGGGGCCGCCGGCCGAGCGGACGGCTGCGTCCAGGTGGCGGGCGACACGGCGGACGAGCGGCGCCGCCCCGTGCGCGAGCCGCCCGAGGTCGGTCTGCGCCGCGCTGAGCACGGGCGGACGGCTGCCGTCGCCGGCCGGGCCGACAAGAGGGTCGCGGGCCAGGGTGCCGAAGAAGCGGGCAGCACGATCGTCTGCCGCACCTCCCCCGTCTCGCCCCGGCCTCCGCCACCCCGGGCACCAAGTACGGCGGCAGCACGCCGCGTCATACCGCCGTACGCGGACCCGCACGGGGGTGACCCCGATGCCGCGCCGGGCGGTCGGCCGTTCCACGGCGTGGCGTCAGCGGGCGAGGGCCGGACCGGGGGTGAGCGTCGCGATGCGCCCGGGACGACCGAAGGAGCGGCGCAGCGGTCGCCTCGGGTCGCACCGGCCCCGGTCGTCCCGGTCCGGGCGGGTCAGTCGCCGTGGGACACGGTGAACGTCGTGATCACCGCCGCGTGGTCGGACGGCCACTCGTTGCCGAACACGTCGGGCCAGGGCCGCGGATCACCGCTGACGAAGGTGCGGGAGTCGAGCACCTCGAGACCCCGGTGCAGGACGTAGTCGATCCGGTCCTGCGGCTCGGGGCGTCCGCTGCCGTCCTCGTGCACCGGGTGGATCGGCGACCAGGTGTGGCCGGGGTCGGCAGCCGGGTCCGGATGCGCCTCGCGGTAGGAGTCCCCGAAGCCCGCCTCCTCGGCCGCCCGCGTCACCGGCCACGCGACGTCGGGCCAGTCAAGATGGGAGGGGCAGTTGAAATCGCCCAGGAGCACGACCGGCACTCCGTCGTCGGACGACTCCTCGATCCACCGCAGGGCCTCGCGCATCTGCGCGAGTCGCACCTCCTCGTGGGCGATGAGCCGGTCCGCCGGGAGCCCGTCGAAGACGGACTCGTAAGGGCCGTACGGCGTGTAGTGCAGGTGGGCCGTCCAGATGTCGACCTCCCGTCCGGGGGCGACCCGGATCCGGACCCCCGCCGCACCGTAGAAGCCCACGTCCGGGTCGCCGAAGCGGCGGGTGATCGGATGGCGGCTGATGATGCCGAGGTTCTCGCCGGCCCGGTGGTGGTACCAGCCGAGGGCGTCGGCGAGCTCCTGGGCCGCGATGCCGCCGGTCTCCTGAAGGCCGACGACGTCCGCACCGCTCTCCGCGATCGCCTTGAGCTGCTTGGCCCGGTGGTCGTCGACCGGGGTGCCGCCGAGCCAGAGGTTCCAGCTCATCACGGGGAGTACGTGCCCGGTCGTTCGAACGGCCGGCTCTCCGGCGGCCATGGCGCGCAGGTCGTCCGGCGTGACCCCGGCGAGGCTCGCCCGCACCGTACGGCCGGGCGCCGCGTCGATCGGCGCGAGCGAGGGCACGGCGAGCACCACGCACCCGGCCGCCTCGGCCGACCAGACGCCGGTGTGGGTGTCCTCCACGGCGACGCAGGCCGCCGGGTCGACACCGAGGGCGCGGCAGGCCGCGAGATAGGGGGCGGGGTCCGGCTTGGTGCGGTCGGTGTCGTCGGCGGTGACGGAGACCGCGAAGCGCCCGGCGCCGAGGGCCTCGAGCACCGTGTCGGCGACGGTCCGGGGAGAGGCGGTGACGAGCGCGGTGGGCACGCCGTCGCGGGCGAGGGCGTCCAGCAGGTCCAGGGCGCCGGGACGCGGGACGATGCCGGCGCGGACGCGGCCGACGAACTCCTGGTGCAGCCGCTCGGCGAGCTCGGCTGCCGAGGCGCCCGTGGTCGCGGCCAGCCACTCGGCGGTGTGCTCCACCGGACGGCCGAGCACCTCGGGCTGGTCCGCCTCGGTGAGAGGCCGTGCGGCGACGTGTTCCACCGCCTCCCACCACTGCAGCTCGGTGTCGACGAGCGTGCCGTCCATATCGAACAGGACCGCCTGCAGCGGGGCGCCGGAAACGTGGCCGACAAGGCTCTTCACCAAAACATTCTCTTTCTTCTCACCGGGCCCGGACGTACACGGGCACGGTCATGGATCGGTTGTCACCCCACCGTTCGGCACGTGTGGGGCGGACGGGCGGACGACCCCACCGAATCGGGGGGTCGTGCGTGCCCTCTCGTTCCCGATCCCGCATTCGGCCGCCAGGCCTACGAGCGGAAGGACGATGTGTTCACGGACAGGGCGTCAGGAAAATCGGAGGATCTCCCACCGGTGCATCGGTGACAACCGGGAATCGGGTGCCGGGCCGAAGGCATGGCCCGGCACTGACCGAAGACCGTCCCGGCCGCGGTGCGGCCGGGACGGTCTTCACCCCTTGGCGCGGTCGGCCACCACGGCCGGCAGCTCGGGCAGCGTGACCGCCACGCGCGCCCCGACCGGGAAGTCGGCGGCCCGCCGGGTGGGCACGTCGGCCTTGATGTCGTACCCCTCGGGCAGTCGCACGGTGATGCGGGTGGTGGCCCCGAGGAAGGCTCCGGACGTCACCTGGGCGTCGCCCTGGGGATCCGGGGCCAGCTCCACCGCCTCCGGACGGACCAGCACGTCCACGCTCGCGCCCGCGGGGGCGGCGCCGCCCGTCACCGGCACCCGGCTGCCCAGCGCCTCGGCGACGTCGGCCGCCGCCATCCGGCCCGGGATCCGGCTCACCGTTCCGACGAACTCGGCGACGAAGGCGGTGGCCGGGCGGGAGTAGAGGTCCGTGGGCGAGGAGCACTGCTCGACCCGGCCGGCCCGCATCACGGCGACCCGGTCGGCCATCGACAGGGCCTCTTCCTGGTCGTGCGTCACGAACAGGGTGGTGATGCCCAGTTCCTGCTGCAGCCGGCGGATCTCCTCGCGCAGGGTGGTGCGCACCTTGGCGTCCAACGCCGACAGCGGCTCGTCGAGCAGCAGCACCCGCGGGCGCAGTGCGAGCGCACGGGCCAGCGCGATGCGCTGCTGCTGGCCGCCGGAGAGCTGGTGCGGGAAGCGCTCGCCCTTGTCGGCCAGGCCCACCAGGTCCAGCAGCTCCGCGGCCCTGGCGCGCCGCTGCGCGGTGGCGACCTTGCGCATGCGCAGCCCGAAGGCCACGTTGTCGAGCGCGCTGAGGTGCGGGAAGAGGCTGTACGACTGGAAGACCATGCCCGCGTCGCGCCGGTGGGCCGGAACGCCCGTGACGTCCACGCCGTCGACCAGCACCTCACCGGAATCGGGGTGCTCGAACCCGGCGAGCATGCGCAGCGCTGTGGTCTTGCCGCAGCCGGACGGGCCGAGCAGGGCGAGGAGTTCGCCCGGACGGACCGTCAGGTCGAGCCCGTCGAGGGCGACGGAGTTCCCGAACTGACGTCGCAGGCCGCGGAATTCGACGGTGGCGGCGCCGGACTTGGCAGTCTTCTCGTTCTCTGGGGCGGTGAGGGTCATGGCGGTGTCATCCCTAGGGGGCGGTACGGGAAGGGGTGCGGCGCCCGCCGACGGCGGCGAGGGCGAGCAGCAGCATCCAGGTCACGAGCAGGCTGAGCACGGAGACGGCGACGGACATCTGCGCCTGGGAGCCGGAGATGTCCACGATCCACACCGCGAAGGGCTGGTAGCCCAGCAGGTGGGAGACGGTGAACTCGCCGAGCACCAGCGCGAGGGTGAGGAACGAGGCGTTCAGCAGGGCCCCGCGCAGGTTCGGCAGCACGGCTCGCACCAGTGCCTGCGGCCAGCTCGCACCGCAGCTGCGGGCGGCCTCGACGAGGGTGCGCACGTCGACGGCCCGCAGTCCGGCGTCCAGGGCCTGGTACACGAACGGCAGCGCCATCACGACGTACGCGAGGACGAGGACGAACGGGTAGTTCTCGTTCTGGATCGCCACGATCGTCTGGAAGAGCGGGGTGCGCGAGAGGTACTCGGGCCCCCACTTCAGCACCGTGCTGATCCCGGCGACGAACGCGATCGGCGGCACGACGAGCGGCAGTGAGCAGACGACGGCGACGACGGACCGCAGCTTCGGCGCGCCGAGCCGCAGCGCGACCATGGCGGGGACCATCAGCAGCAGGACCAGGACGATGGTGGTCACCGCCAGCTCCAGGGAGAGCAGCAGGCTGTCGGTGAACCCCTCGGTGCCGAGAATCTGGCTGTAGGCGCCGAACGTGACACGGTCGCCCGAGTCGACCGAGAAGACCACGGACGCGGCGAGCGGGACGAGGAAGTACACCGCGGCCGCGGCCAGGACGAGACCTCGCCCGGGCCGGACGCGCGTGCGGGAGAGGGTCAGGCGAGCCATCGCGAGCTCCGTCGTTGCAGGGGCAGGTACACGGCCATCACCAGACCCGCGACCACGACCATGTCGAGGCTGAGGGCCAGTGCCACGTTCTCCTGTCCGACGAGAACGTTTCCGGAGAGGGCGTCGGCGATCTGCAGCGTGACCAGCGGGACGGTGCTGCCGACCATCGCGGCCGCGGTGGCGTACGCGGCGAACGCGCTGCCGAAGAGCAGCACGAAACCGCCGAGCAGAGACGGCGTGAGCACCGGCAGAGCGACGTGCCGCCAGTACTGTCCGTGGGTGGCGCCGTTGTTCTGCGCGGCCTCGCGCCACTGGGCGCGCAGCCCCTCGAGGGCCGGCGTGATGGTGAGGACCATCAGCGGTACGAGGAAGTACAGGTAGACCAGGGTCAGACCCCAGAAGCTGTACAGATCGAAGCCCGCGTCCTTCAGACCCAGGCGCCCGGTGAGGACACCGGAGTTGCCGAGGGTGGCCACGAAGGCGAAGGCGAGCGGCACTCCGCCGAAGTTGGCGAGCACGCCCGAGGCCGTCAGCACCGCCTCACGCAGGAAACGGAAGCGCGAGGTCACCACCGCCTGGGCGAGCAGCAACCCGAACACCGTGGCGATGGCGGCGGACACCGCGGACAGTTTCACACTGCCGAGCAGGGCGGTCAGATACGCGCCCTGCAGGGAGCTGCTCAGGTTCTCGCCGCTGTACGAAGTCGCGCCCGTCGCCTGGTCCTTGACGGTGAAGGCGCCGTTCAGCATGGCCAGGGCGGGCAGCCCGAAGGTGATCGCGGTGAAGGCCAGCAGCGGAACGACCGCAAGCCAGCCGGGGGCGCGGCGCCGCCGCTTCGCCGAAGCGGCGGGCGCCACGTCCACACGCGGGAGGGCGGTGGTCATCCGGAGACGGCCTTACCCCAGCCCTGCGCGATGACTGTCTTGGCCTTGTTCTGCTGGTCCTCGGACGGGAAGGAAGGCGTGCCCGTGACCGCGGGCAGCTTGGCCGCGGCGTCCTTGTCCAGCGTGCCGGCCTTGTCCATCGCGGTCATGAGGGCCGGACGGGCGTAACCCTTGAGCCAGAGGTTCTGGCCCTCGGTGCTGTAGAGGTACTCCTGCCACAGGCGGGCGGCCGCCGGGTGCGGGGCGTCCTTGTTGATGGCCTGCGAGTAGTACTGGGCGTACTGGCCGTCGCTCGGGACGGAGACCTTCCAGTCCAGACCCTTGGACTTGAACTCGTCGGCGTAGCCGGCGTTCAGGTAGTCCCAGTCGATGCTGATCGGGGTCTCGCCCTTCTCGACGGTGGCCGGGGTCGACTCGACGGGCGTGTAGTTGCCGTTCTTCTTCAGCTTGGCGAAGAAGTCGAGACCCGCCTGGACGTCGTCGAAGGAGCCGCCGTTCGCGAGCGCGGCCGCGTAGACACCACCGAAGGCCGAACCGGACTTGGTGGGGTTGCCGTTGAGCGCGACCTGGCCCTTGTACTGCGGCTTCAGCAGGTCGGCGAAGGTGGTCGGGCAGGTCTTGACCCGCTTGGCGTCGCAGCCGATGGAGACGTAGCCGCCGTAGTCGTTGTACCAGCGGGCCTGCGGGTCCTTCTGCGCGGAGGGGATGTCCCCGAAGGAGGCGACCTTGTACGGCGCGAGCAGCCCCTGCTGGGCGGCGCTCAGGGCGAAGGAGCTGCCCAGGTCGAGGACGTCGGGAGCGCGGTCCTGGCCCTTGCGCGTGGTGACGGCGTTGATCTCGTCCTGGCTGCTGGCGTCCGGGCTCTCGTCCTCGATCTTGATGCCGTACTTCTTCTGGAAGCCGTCGATGAGGGCGCCGTAGTTGGCCCAGTCGCGGGGCAGCGCGATGGCGTGCAGCGTGCCCTCCTTCTTGGCCGCCGCGACCAGGGCGTCCATGCCTCCCATGTCGGCGGCGGAGGTGGCGGTCGCGGCGCTCTTGCCGTCGGTGGTGGTCGACGCGTTGTCGGTGGCGGCGCCGCAGGCGCTCAGGGCGAGCGCGGCAACAACGGCGAGGCCGCCGCTGAGGACGGTGGTTCTCGACAGGGACACTGGTTCTCCAGGGGAGGCACGAGGAGTACGAAGCACTTGTCTGAACAAGTTGGCCTCAGTACGCCCGGCCCCGATGTCCTGTTCGTGAACAGAGGCGAAACCCTGAACCTTTGTTGCCTGCACATTCGCGACCGGAGTAGATCACGCTCAGGTCTCGTTTAGTCTGTTCGGGCTGTGCACAGCAGTCGACCAAGAGGGGAAGCATGACGGCCCGACATGAGGAGATCGCGGACGCATTGCGTCGTGCGATCGACCGCGAGGAGTACACCGTCGGCAGTCTGCTGCCCACGGAGACCGACCTCGCGGCCCACTACGGCGTCTCTCGCGGCACGGTCCGCCAGGCCGTCGCGGCCCTCACCGCCGAGGGCCTCATCGGGTCACGGCAGGGCGCCCGCCGGGTGGTCCTGGCCAGCCGGCGCAGCCAGAGCTTCGCGGAGCTGCGCAGCTTCGCCGAGTGGGCGCGGGCGATGGGCCGGGAGGCCACCGGGCGCGTCGTGGCGCAGACCTACCGTCCGGCGACCCAGGAGGACGCCGTACGCCTCCATCTGGCCGAGCAGACCCCGGTACTGCACGTCCTGCGCGTGCGCGGACTGGACGGGGAGCCCGTGCTGCTGGAGCGGACCGTGTACGCGGACTGGATCTCCCCGGCGGTCGAGGCCATAGAGCCCGACTGCCCCTCCGTCACCCAGCGGCTCTTCGAGGACCGGGGCCTGGTCTTCGCGTACGGCGAGCACGTCATCGACGCGGTCGCGGCGGGGGCCCGGGACGCCGAACTGCTCGGCATCCGGCGCACCAGCCCGCTGCTGCGGGTCCGCCGCGTCACGACCACACGCGAAGGGCGCCCGGTGGAGTGGTCGGACGACCGCTACCGCTCGGACGCCGTGAGCTTCAGCGTGCACAACTCGATAGGGAACAACGCGCTCGCCCGCAAGACGGCCGAGTGACCGGCCGGGCCCGCAGGGGGGCGTCAGGTGGGCGAGCCCGACGAGAACCGGCGCAGCAACGGCGAGAGGACGAGCACCGATTTGGTGCGCTCCACGAAGGGTTCCCCGGCGATCCGCTCCAGCACGCGCTCGAAGTGCCGCATGTCGGCGGCGAAGACCTGGGCGATCGCGTCGGCCTCACCGGTGACGGTGGAGGCCGCCACGACCTCCTGGTAGCGCTCCAGGCCCCGGCGGATGGTCTCCGGGGAGGTGTTGCGTCGGCAGTACAGCTCGACGAACCCCTCCGTCTCCCAGCCGAGCGCCCTCGGGTCCACCCGGACGGTGAACCCGGTGATGGCGCCGGTCGCGCGCAGTCTGTCCACGCGCCGCTTGACGGCGGGCGCGGACAGCCCCACGAGTTGGCCGATGTCCGCGTAGGAGCGGCGGGCGTCCTCGGCCAGGGCGTGGACGATGCGTTCGTCGAGGTC
This sequence comes from Streptomyces sp. HUAS TT11, assembly GCF_051553595.1. Lineage (NCBI taxonomy): Bacteria > Bacillati > Actinomycetota > Actinomycetes > Kitasatosporales > Streptomycetaceae > Streptomyces > Streptomyces sp. HUAS TT11. Next base: position 7,397,731 of record NZ_CP196184.1, on the reverse strand, counting down.
GTTCAGCAAGGCGGGTGGTTCACTTCTCTGCGGTGAGTGCGGTCGGCGCGGGCTCCACGGCGGCCTGCCGGGAACGGCGGTGGCCCCACAGGAAGTAGAACACGAGCCCGGGGGCGGTCCGGCACCCGAAGAGCACCGAGGTGACGGTCGCGGGGCACCCGCTGAAGCGGAACCCGGCCGCGTGCCGCACCGACGGCAGCGGGACCCCGAACGCCCGGGCCGGCGCCCGTGCGATCGCCCGCGCCTCGGCCTCGTCCGCTACGCCCGGAAGCCGTCGCGGTGATTCCGGCGCTCGCCCGCGCCTCGGCCTCGTCCGCCGCGTCAAAGCCGCGGGCCGCCGCCTGAGCGTCGATCCACCGGCGGTGAGCTGCTGTCGAGCACAGCACCGAAGTACGCCCGGAAGGCCCTGGGCCCGCGCGCGGTGCGCACGGTACCCCGCCGCCCGTACCCCGACTTGAGACACACGGCCTCGCTCGGGCAGCCGGTTCACCCGGCCCGGCACCCAGGCGCTCGCCCGGCGCGCCGAAGCCCGACTGCCCCGGAACGCCACGGGCCGCCGTCCGGGCATCGATCCGCGGGCTGCCGGCCGCCCGAGGCCGCCTGCCTCTTGCCCCGCGTACGGCGCGCGCAGTGCCCCGCCGCCCGCACGCCGCCTCGGCGGCCACGCGTCGCTTCCGGCCCCGGGCGGCGACTCCGCGTGAAAGCGGCCCCTGCCGCCCCGGGGACGGGACGACAGGGGCCGGGGGAAAGCGAGTTGCCTCAGTTCCAGCTGGCGTGCAGCGGCTTGCCCTCCGCATAGCCCGCCGCGCTCTGGATGCCCACGACGGCCCGCTCGGCGAACTCCTCCAGGGAGCCTGCGCCCGCGTAGGTGCAGGACGAGCGGACACCCGCGATGATCGAGTCGATCAGGTCCTCGACGCCGGGGCGCGCCGGGTCGAGGAACATGCGGGAGGTCGAGATGCCCTCCTCGAACAGGGCCTTGCGGGCACGGTCGTACGCCGACTCCTCCGACGTGCGGTTGCGCACCGCACGCCCCGACGCCATGCCGAAGGACTCCTTGTACAGGCGGCCGTTCGCGTCCTGCTGCAGGTCGCCCGGGGACTCGTAGGTACCGGCGAACCAGGAGCCGATCATCACGTTGGACGCCCCGGCGGCCAGCGCCATCGCCACGTCGCGCGGGTGGCGGACGCCGCCGTCGGCCCACACGTGCTTGCCGTACTTCTTCGCCTCCTCGGCGCACTCGAGGACGGCCGAGAACTGCGGCCGGCCGACACCGGTCATCATGCGCGTGGTGCACATGGCTCCCGGGCCGACACCGACCTTGACGATGTCCGCGCCCGCCTCGATCAGATCGCGCACACCCTCGGCGGCGACGACGTTGCCCGCGACGATCGGTACCTGCGGGTCCAGTGCCCGCACGGTCCGGACGGCGCCGATCATCGACTCCTGGTGGCCGTGCGCGGTGTCGATGACGAGCGTGTCGACGCCCGCGTCGAGCAACTGCTTGGCCTTGCCCGCGACATCGCCGTTGATGCCGACGGCGGCGGCGATGCGCAGCCTGCCGTCGGCGTCGGTGGCCGGCGTGTACAGCGTGGCGCGCAGGGCGCCCTTGCGGGTCAGGATGCCGGCCAGCCTGCCGTCCTCGTCGACGGCGGGCGCGTAACGGCGGTTCGCGGCGTCGAGGATGTCGAAGGCCTCGCCCGGGTCGATGCCGGCGTCGAGGAGCAGCAGGTCCTTGGACATGACGACCTCGAGCTGGGTGAAGCGGTCCACGCCCGAGAGGTCCGCGTCGGTGACGACGCCCATCGGCCGCTGGTCCCCGTCCACGACCACACCGGCGTTGTGCGCCCGCTTCGGCAGCAGCGCGAGAGCGTCGGCGACGGTCTGGTGCGGGGCCAGCACGATCGGGGTGTCGAGCACGAGATGGCGGCTCTTGACCCAGGAGACGACCTCGGTGACCACGTCGATCGGGATGTCCTGCGGGATGACCACCAGACCACCGCGACGGGCCATCGTCTCCGCCATCCGGCGCCCGGCGATCGCCGTCATGTTGGCGACGACCAGCGGGATGGTGGTGCCCGAGCCGTCCGGGGAGGTGAGGTCCACACCCTGGCGGGAGCCGACCGCGGACCGGCGCGGCACCATGAAGACGTCGTCGTACGTCAGGTCGTACGAGGGCTGGATGTCGTTGAGGAAACGCACGTGCTGCACATCCCAGTCGATCAGAGGCGGCCCCCTGCCAGGTCAGTCAGGGGGATGAGCACGTACTTCATTGTCCCATGTCGATGGGTATGCGGTCGTTGGACTGATCATCCAGGCAGGTCACGAGGCTCTTCGTGGGATCCTCCAAGGGCGAGGGCGACGGTCAGCCCCGGCGTCCGCCGCTCCGCCGCGGAGAACACCTCGAGGGCGACGTCCCACTCCTCGGGCCGTGCCGTCGCGTACCGCCGCCATCCCCGTACGACGAGGAGCAGGCCCCTGCCCACGGCGGCCGGCGGCCAGACGGTGCGATCGGTGAGCGAGTCGGCGAGCGCGTCCCAGTTCCGGCCGAACCAGTCGGGCAGGCCGAGGGCGCGGGCGATCCGCTCCATGAACGCGGCCTTGTCGTCCACTCCGTCGAGATCCAGCGTGACCACGAGCCGGTCCGCCAGGTCGTCGGTCATTCCGGTACCGCCCTGGTCGAGTTGTGGTGATCGTCGATACGGCAGCCGTGCGGGCACGGAGCATCATCGTGGCACGAACATGCCAGACACGGGACGGCGGAGACCCGAGGCGGCAGGTGACGCCGGCGCACCGCCGGCGTCCCCGCAACGCGGCCGCCCCTCGATTCTCCGCCGTGGTCGCGACCGGGGCGTCCGGCCGTCAGGGCCCGTCGGGGTCCGACCGGTTCAGCGCCGGCTTCGGCGTCGGCCCCGCCGCCATGAGGTAGTCCGCCGCCGACGTGTCCGTCACGAGACTGGTGACGAGCCCGGACCGCAGCACCGCGTCGATCGCCGCCGCCTTTCTCTGTCCACCGGCTATCGCTACCACCTCGGGGATACGGCGCAACTGGTCCGCCTTGACGGTGATGCACCGTTCTCCGAGATCGCGCCCGACCCGGCGGCCGTCGGCGTCGAAGAGATGGGCGGACATCTCGGCGGCGACACCGAGGGACGCGTAGTGCGCGCGTTCCTCGTCGCTCAGCATGTCGTGCACCGTCGAGATGCCCGGCTCCCACGAGCCGATGGAGACACAGGCGACCGTGACCTTGTCGAAGTACTCGAAGGCCCGGGCGATCCCCGTCTGGTTGCGCAGCGCGGCCGCGGTCGCGGCGTCCGGCAGCAGCATCGGCGCGTAGATGGGGTGGGCGTCACCGCCCGAGACCTGCGCGGCACGACGCACGGCCTCCACCGAACCGCGCTCGGCGGTTCCGGCGTCGTACACGCCCGTCAACTGCACCACCGTGCACGGAGGCAGCCGGTCGAGGGCGGCCGCCATGTGGATGGTGGAGCGGCCCCAGGCCAGGCCCAGGACATCGCCCTCGGTCACCAGTTCGCCGAGCAGATCGGCGGCCACCTCACCGAGGTTCTCGGGGTCGGGCGACTCCTCGGCCTCGACCGGGGACTCGACCACGACGGCGTGCCTGAGGCCGTACCGGGCGCGCAGCGCGTCGGAGCGCTCGGCGTCCAGTTCGGCGGGAACACGGATCTCGATCCGCACGAGATCCCGTTCGAGGGCGGTCTCCAGGACCCGGGCCACCTTGAAGCGGCTGACGCCGAACTCCTCCGCGATCTGGATCTTGGACTTGCCCTCGAGATAGAAGCGACGGGCCATGGCCGCCGCCTGCACCAGCTCAGCGGGTCCCATCCGCATGGCTGACCGGCCCGCCGACATACCCGACACGGCCATCTCCTCACTGCTGTTCACACTCTGCATTCGCCGTTCATCCTTGCAGATCCGGCGTACTTGATCAGCCGGGACGGTCGGCGTTCAGTTTCCGTTGGCTCAGTCGTCGCACGCCCAGGACGCGCGGGCGGTCGCCCGCTCCGCCTGGGTGCGCAATGCACGTACCGCGGCGGCCGGGTCGGACGCCCCGTACACGGCCGAACCGGCCACGAAGACGTCCGCTCCGGCCTCCGCGCACTGTTCGATGGTGGAGGCCGAGACACCGCCGTCGACCTGCAGCCAGAGCTCGAGGCCGTGCTTGCTGATGAGCTCTCGGGTGCGGCGGATCTTCGGCAGCATGATGTCCAGGAACGCCTGTCCGCCGAAACCGGGCTCGACCGTCATGATCAGCAACATGTCCAGCTCGGGCAGCAGGTCCTCGTACGGTTCGATCGGGGTCGCGGGCTTGAGGGCCATGGAGGCCCGGGCACCCTTGGCCCTGATCTCGCGGGCGAGCCGCACGGGCGCGGCGGCCGCCTCGATGTGGAAGGTGACCGAACCGGCCCCCGCCTCGACGTACTGGGGCGCCCAGCGATCGGCGTCCTCGATCATCAGGTGGCAGTCCAGCGGTGTGTCCGTCGCCCGCGCCAGGGCCTCCACGATCGGCGCGCCGAGCGTGAGATTCGGGACGAAGTGGTTGTCCATCACGTCGACGTGGAGCCAGTCGGCCCCTTCCGCGGCCTTCGCCTCCTCAGCGAGGCGGGCGAAGTCGGCGGACAGGATGCTGGGGTTGATCTGCACGGCCATGACCCAAGCCTGCCATGCCCGGCGCCGCTTGTTGCGTCCGGTCCGCCTGGCGGACCTCCGGCCCCGGGGACACCCGGTCGGACCGCGCCGGCCCGAGGGAGCCGGGAGCAGCACGGGTCGCCCGCCGGGCCTCGCCGGGCGAAGGCGGCTCAGGGCGCTCCGACGCCCCTGAGGAACGCGTCCACGACCAGGTCGGCCGCCTGCGGAGGCTCCAGCTCGGGGAAGCGGTGGGCGGCGCTGTCGACCAGCTGATCGAGGACGGCCCGCGCCCAGCCGAGCGGGATGCCGGGGCGCAGGAAGCCTTCGTCGGCCGCACGGCGGACAAAGGCGTCCAGCCGTGCACTCAGTTCCTGACGCCTGCTGTCCGCGTCGGGGTCCTCGCGCATCATGCGGCGCGTGTCGACGGGCCACTCCCGGCTGACGGGGACGATCCCCTCCACATACCGGTGCAGTGCCACGGCGACGGGGGCCTCCGTGAGCCGCGCCTCGTCCAGGACGTGTTCGGAGGCGTCGAGTTTCGCCTGGAACACCGCGGCGAGCAGGGCTTCGCGTGTGGCGAAGCGGCGATGCGCGGTGGTGCGGTCGACGCCGGCCTCAAGGGCGATGGCCGACAGCGAGGTGCTCGGATTCTCGGCCAGCAACCGGGCTCCGGTGCGCAGAAGTGCGGCGAGGTTGCGTGCGGCGTCGGCTCTCATGATGCGCCCACCCTATCAACGAGTCGCACTTGAGCCCCCTTCTTCATCTCGTCAGCCTCCATAGGAATTACTACTGCTACAGTCGTGTTGCAGATAGCCGTAAAGCTTCCACATGAGCTGCGAGACCGCTGACTCGGGTCGGCGGACTCACCAGGAGAGGAGAGATGGACCATGGCACGGACTTGGCTGATCACCGGTGGTTCGCAAGGGCTCGGCAGGGCCTTGGCCGGCGCGGCGCTGGAGGCGGGTGACCGCGTCGCGGTCACCTCCCGCCGTCCGGAGGCGCTGGCCGATCTGCGGACGGAGCACGCCCGACGAATGCTCGCCCTGCCCCTCGACGTGACCTCGCCGTCCTCCGCCCGGGACGTGGTCGCGGCGGCCGTCGACCGCTTCGGGTCGCTGGACGTCGTGGTCAACAACGCGGGATACGCGACCAGCGGTTCGATCGAGGACTTCCCGGAGGACGAGTTCAGGGCGCAGATCGAGGCGAACCTCTTCGGCGTGATCAATGTGACCAGGGCGGCGCTGCCCGTCCTGCGCGCCCAGCGCTCCGGACACTTCGTGCAGGTGTCCTCCATCGGCGGGCGCGTGGGGGGCACCCCGGGCCTGAGCGCCTACCAGACCGCGAAGTTCGGCGTCGAGGGCTTCTCCGAGGTCCTCGCCAACGAGGTCGCGCCGCTCGGCATCAAGGTGACCATCGTCGAGCCGGGCGGCATCCGGACCGGCTGGGCCGCCGGCGCCGCGCTGGAGTCCGGTCTCGTCGGGGCCGACTACGAGCAGACCGTCGGTCAGTGGCTGAAGCGCTTCGCCGAGTACAGCGGCAATGAGCCCGGCGACCCGGCACGCATGGCCGGTGCGATCGTCGACGTCGTCGGCGCACCCGAGCCCCCGCGCCGGCTGCTCCTGGGCAGCGACGCCCTGGACATCGCCCTGGCCGCGGAGGAAGGGCGGTCGGCCGAGGCCCGCAGCTGGGCCCACGTCAGCAGGTCCACCGACCACGCGCCCGCTTCCTGACGGTGCCCCTGCGAGCAGCCGGCCCGGATCGGTCCCCCGTTCGCCCGGGCCGGCGCCCCGGGCCCCGCGGCGGCCGCTCGCACAGGCCGGTCACCCGCGGGGATCCGCCCGACCCGCTCCCGAGAAACACCGGAGCGCGCGGTACAGCCGCCCGCCCCGCCTCTTCCCCGTACTTCCCTCCCTTCCACTTCACGAGAAAGAAGCGACCGATGATGATCCGCGACAAGCTCTACATCGGCGGTTCCTGGGTGGCGCCCAGCAACCCCGACCTGCTGGAGATCCTCTCTCCGCACGACCGGTCCGTCCTCGGCCGTGCGGCCCAGGCGGCCGAGGCCGACGTGGACGCCGCCGTGGCCGCGGCTCGCGAGGCGTTCGACCACGGTCCGTGGCCCCTCACCGACCCCAAGGAGCGGCAGGAGGTGATCCGGCGATTCAACGCGCTGCGCGAGGCCCGTGCCGACGAGATCGCCGCCGCCATCTCCGCCGAGAACGGTTCGGCGCTCTGGTTCACCAAGGCCGGCCAGCCGTTCCTGACCCGTCAGGCCAACGCCTACCTCAGGGCGGCCGAGGAGTTCGGCTGGGAGGAGGTCGTGGCGCCCTCGGACCCGTCGGTGGATTTCGACACCGTCGTCAGGCGGGAGCCGATCGGTGTCGTCGCCGCGGTCATCCCCTGGAACTCCCCCTACTCCGCGGCCATGGCGAAGCTGGCGCCCGCCCTGCTGGCGGGCAACACCGTGGTGCTCAAGGTCTCCCCGGAGAACTCGCTCAGCATGATGCTCCTCGCGGACCTGTTCCACGAGGCCGGGCTCCCCGGGGGAACCCTCAGCGTCCTGCCCGCGGACCGGGAGACCAGCGAGTACCTGGTCTCGCATCCGGACGTCGACAAGATCTCCTTCACCGGGTCGACCAGGGCAGGCCGCCGTATCGCCTCGATCGCGGGCGAACAGCTCAAGCGGGTCGGCCTCGAACTCGGCGGCAAGTCCGCCGCGATCGTCCTGGAGGACGCCGACCTCCCCTCCGTGATGCAGGGACTGCGTTTCGGTTCCCTGGGCAACAACGGCGAGGCCTGCATCCTGCAGACCCGCATCCTCGCCCCGCGCGGCCGCTACGACGAGATCGTCGCGGCGCTGAAGGAGATGGTGGAGTCCCTGAAGGTCGGAGACCCCTCCGCGGAGGACACCTTCATCGGTCCCATGATCCGCCCCGACCAGCAGCAGCGCGTGATCGACTACATTCGGCTGGGCATCGAGGAGGGCGCCCGTCCGGTGACGGGAGGCCCGGAGGTCCCCAAGGGGCTGGAACAGGGCAACTACGTCACTCCGACACTGTTCGCCGACGTCGACAACAGCATGCGCATCGCCCAGGAGGAGATCTTCGGCCCGGTCCTCACCGTCATCGCCTACGACGACGAGGACGACGCGGTGCGCATCGCCAACGACTCCGACTACGGCCTGTCGGGCGGTGTCTGGTCGGCGGATCCCGAGCGCGCCCTCGAGGTGGCCCGCCGGCTCCGCACCGGAACCGTCACCCTCAACGGTTCACCGATGAGCTTCGACGGTCCGTTCGGCGGCTACAAGGCGAGCGGCATCGGCCGTGAGTACGGGGCGGTGGGCCTGACCGGGTACGTCGAGCACAAGACCGTCACCCGCCGGCGGTAGATCCCGCCGACCGGGCGGGCGCATGTCCCGGTCGTCGCCGCCATCGCGGCCGGCGTGCCCGGCGAGGACGCCGTCACGCTCGCCGGGGCGTCTCCCGCGACCGGGGGCACGCCCGCCTGCCGGGACGACGGCAGGGAACGGGGAGCCGCCGCCCGACGACGGCGACGAGGTGGTCGGGCGACCACCGGCAGGCCGCTCGCCCCACGGCCGGCCGCGGGGCGGCGTCACCCGCTCCGGGGTTCCGATCGGGATGTGCCGCCCGGTCACGGCGTGTCCGGCCGTGGCATCGGCCGGACAGGAACCGGTCACTCGTCCCGGGAGCCCGACCCGGGTCAGGGGTCAGGGGTCAGGCGGTCCGGCGGACGATCGCCAGGTACATCGCGTCGGTGCCGTGGAGATGCGGCCACAGCTGTACGTCGGGACCGTCGCCGAGCGCCGGCACGCCCGCCAGCAGGGGGCGGGCGTCGACGAGCTCGGTGTCCCGGTGCTGCTTCAGCACGTCGTCGACCACCGCACGGGTCTCGGCGAGATGGGGAGAACAGGTGGCGTAGCCGACGACGCCGCCGACACGCACGGACTCCAGGGCCGTGGTGAGCAGGGCACGCTGGAGGGGCGCGAAGCCGTCCAGGTCCTCGGGGCGGCGCCGCCACCTGGCCTCGGGCCTGCGGCGCAGTGCGCCGAGCCCGGTGCACGGCACGTCCACCAGCACGCGGTCGAAGCTGCCGGCCCGCCACGGCGGGCGGGTCCCGTCGGCCGTGATCACCTGATAGGGGCCGGGGTTCCCGTCCAGCGCCTTCGCCACCAGACCGGCCCGGTGCGGCTGCTTCTCGGACGCCACCAGCAGGGCTCCGCGCTCGGCGGCGAGCGCCGCCAGCAGCGCCGCCTTGCCGCCGGGCCCCGCGCAGCCGTCGAGCCACCTCTTGTCGGGGCCCTCCAGGGGCGCGTTCGCGAGGGCGAGGGCGACGAGCTGGCTGCCCTCGTCCTGGACGCCGGCGCGGCCTTCCCGTACGGCGTCGACGGCGCCGGGCTCGCCGCCTTCGGTGAGCCGGACGGCGTACGGCGACCAGCGGCCCGGTACCGCCGCTTCTTCGCGCAGCAGCTCCTCGGTGGTGGCGCGGCCGGGACGGGCGACGAGCGTGACCTCGGGGCGCTCGTTGTCGGCTTCGAGGAGGTCCTCGATCCCGGCACGGCCGCCGCCGAGGGAGTCCCAGAGGGCGGAGACGACCCAGCGCGGGTGCGAGTGCACGACCGCGAGATGGTCCTCGGCGTCCTCCTCGTAGGGCGGTGCCACCCGCTCGAGCCAGCCGTCGAGGTCGTCCTGGGCCACCTTGCGCAGCACGGCGTTGACGAACTTGGCGCGCCCGTCGCCGAGCACGACCCGGGCGAGTTCCACGGTGGCCGACACCGCGGCGTGGCTGGGGATCCGTGTCCCCAGCAGCTGATGGGCGCCGAGGCTCAGTACGTCGAGCACGGGCGGGTCGACCTCGCGCAGCGGCCGGTCGACGCAGGCCGCGAGGACGGCGTCGTACGTCCCCTGACGGCGCAGCGTCCCGTACACCAACTCCGTGGCGAGGGCCGCGTCCCGGGTGTCGAAGTCGCCCTTCTCGCGCGCCTTGCGCAGCAGGGGCGGCAGCACGAGGTTCGCGTAGGCGTCCCGCTCGTCGACGGCCCGCAGGGCGTCGAAGGCGAGGACGCGGACAGGGTCCTTCTTGGGCCGGCGGTAGGGCTTGCGGGGACGGCGGGACTGCTCGCTCACGAAAAGGTGCTCCGGGTGTGGGATGACGTGCGCGTCCCAGCGTACGTCCGTGCGGGTCGGGCCGTTCGGAGAGGTCAGCCGCCGAGGCTCTCGCCGTCGCCGATCCGAGCCCCGCGCGCCCAGTCGGCGGCCCGCATCGGCTTCTTGCCCTGGGCCTGCACCCACATCAGCTCCACGGCGTACGAGCCGGTGCCGACGAAGACGTCGTTCTTGCCGACGGACAACCGGCCGGGGACGAGCTCCGTCCGCTCCGGTGCGGGTGCGACCTGGATGAGCTTCAGCCGCTCGCCCCGGAAGACGGTCCAGGCGCCGGGCGCGGGCGTGCAGGCCCGGACCAGTCGGTCCACTCGGAGCGCGGGCGCGGACCAGTCGACGTGTGCGTCCTCGACGTTGATCTTCGGCGCGAGGGTGACGCCCTCGGCGGGCTGCGGCACGGCCTTCAGGGTGCCGTCCTCGATGCCGTCCATGGTGGCCGCGAGCAGTCCGGCACCGGCGAAGGCGAGCCGGGTGAGGAGGTCCCCGCTGGTGTCGGTGGGCCGGATCTGCTCGGTGACGGTGCCGTAGACGGGCCCCGAGTCGAGCCCTTCCTCGATGAGGAACGTGGAGGCGCCGGTGATCTCGTCGCCCGCCAGGACGGAGTGCTGCACCGGGGCGGCGCCGCGCCAGGCGGGGAGCAGGGAGAAGTGCAGATTGACCCAGCCGTGGGCGGGGACGTCGAGGGCGACGCGCGGCAGCAGCGCACCGTAGGCGACCACGGGGCAGCAGTCGGGGGCGATCTCCCGCAGGCGGGTGAGGAAGTCCTCGTCCCGGGGCCTGTTCGGCTTGAGTACCTCGATCCCGGCCTCCATCGCCCGCTCGGCGACCGGACTGGCGATCAGCCTGCGCCCGCGCCCCGCCGGTGCGTCGGGCCGCGTGACGACGGCGGCGACCTCGTGCCTCCCGGACGCGAGCAGCGCGTCCAGTGCGGGAACGGCGACCTCGGGGGTGCCTGCGAAGACAAGCCTCATAAGGGAGTGACGGCCTCTCGGGCGGGAGCTCTGACGGACCCTCACGCGTCCGGCGGTGCCGGAGCGGGTGGTCGGCTCACCAGTCTATGGGGGTCCGGGCCGCGGGGGCGCTTCGACCACCCACGACCACGGCGAACGCCTCATGCAGCGCGCACCACTCCTGGGGGCGTACGCATATGCCCTTACGCCCCCGCCCCGTGACCACAGACCCCTAAACGCGTTGGTCAAGAAAGAGTTGACCACAGCGGGCCACGATGGCGGCCCGACCCTTTTCAACGCCGGTTCGAGAGGCTTGTTCATGGCCGACCACGCAACCCACGACGCCCAGGCCCGGGCCAGCCTGCACTTGCTGGTGCGGGACATCGAGCGGGTCCGCCGGCAGGTGGACGCACTGCGCACCCTCACCGCTCAGTTGGGCAACGTCTACCGCCCGCGCCGCTCCGGCCCCTCCACGGGCTTCGTCGTCTACGGACGCGCCCCCGCCCCGACCGTCCGCCTCGCCCAGGAGTTGCGGGACAGTGTCGAGACCCTGGTCACGGCTGCCGTGGACTTCGACCGGTCACTCGGTTTCTCGTGGGACGCCGTGGGCTCCGCACTGGGCGTCACCAAGCAGGCGGTGCACCGCCGTTACGGCGCCCGCCGCGCCGCCGCCCAGGCGCCCACCGAACCCGAACGAGCGTCCGACCCTTCCGTCGGCCGCACGCTGAACGTGACCGGGGCCATGCCCACGGTCCCTGCTGCCCGTTCGATGCCGTCGCAGCCGACGGCGGGCACCCCCGCCTTCCGCGACGAGGTCCGGCCCACGGCCTTCCCCGGCCCGCGCAACGGCTGAGCCCGACTCTCTTTCCGTCTCCCGATCCAGCGGCAGGCTGCCGCAGGGCACGGCGTCCGCGCACCGGCGTGCGGGCGCCGTGCCCTGCGGCAGGCGTGTCCGCCGAGTCCTGGCTCGAGAGAGGCGGCGCCTGGGCCCCCGTCGGCCGGCAGGGACTCGGCGGCCACCGGCGGCAGCGGTCCCTCACCCGATGTCGGGCGGGTCGATCCGGATGCGGACCGTCTCTCCGCTCCCGCCTCGTGCCGTGCGCGCCGCCAGCGCGGTCTTCAACGCGGAGGCCAGCGCGGCCCCGCTCCCCGGCGGCACCCGGATGAGCGCCCGCTCCCACCGCTCACCCGGTGGAGGTCCACCGGGCCGCCGTGCCCGCCCGGCCTCGGTGACCGGCACCGGTACGGGCCCCAGCACCTCGGCGTCGGACGGCAGCCGGGCCCCGCCGAGAAAACCCGTCACGGCGTCGGCCGGACCCGATACGGCCGCCATTCGTGACACCGGCGGGAATCCCAGCTCGGCCCGCTCGGCGAGCTCCCGTACCGCGTGCCCGACGGGATCCCAGCGGACGAGCGCCTGCACGGGCCTGAGTGTCGGTTCGGCGACGACCACCACCGTCCCGCCCGCCGACTGCGGCCGTACGAGCGCACTCGCGCCGATCCAGCGCCGCAGCGCCTCCTCGCCCGCCCTCAGATCGGGACGGCCGAGCATGGCCCACCCGTCGAGGAGCAGCGCCGCCGCGTACCCGCCCTCGGCGACCGGCTCGGCCCCCGGCGTGCTGACGACCAGCGCGGGTGTGCCCGGGACCGTGTCCAGCACCTGCTCGCGTCCCGAGGTCCGCACCGCTACGGCCGGAAACGCCCGCCCCAGCTCCTCGGCGGTCCGCCGAGCCCCCACTATCCGGGCCCGCAGCCGGAATCCGCCGCACTCCGGACAGTGCCAGTCGGTCTCCTGCCGCCCGCACCAGTCGCACCGCAGCTCTCCCGCGTCCTGCGCGGACAGCGGTCCGGCGCAGTGCCGGCACCGGGCGGGCGCCCGGCACTGGGCGCAGGCCATGCGGGGCACATAACCGCGCCGGGGAACCTGTACGAGCACCGGCCCCTGGCGCAGGCCGTCCCGTACGACCTGCCAGGCGAGCGTGGGCAGGCGCGCCGCCCTGGCGGCCTCGTCCCGTGCGAGGTCCCCGTCCCCCACGGTCCGTACGAGCGGCGCGAGCGCCCGCACCTGCTCCCGGTCGGCGACGAGCGGGGCGGCCCACCCGCTCGCCACGAGCTGGGCGGCCTCGACGGTGCAGCTCCAACTGCCCAGCAGGAACGCACTGGAGTCGCGCGAGGCACGGAGCTCCAGCACCTCGCGGACATGCGGATGGGGGGCGTTGTCGTCGCTGTGGCTGGCGTCCCCGTCGTCCCACACGACGACCAGCCCGAGATCGTGCACCGGAGCGAACATGGCCGCCCGTGTCCCGACGACGGCGCGCACGGCACCGCGGCGCACGGCGAGCCATTCCCGGTACCGCCGCTCCTGCCCGGCGTCGGCGGTCAGCAGCGCGTGCCGGCCGTCGCCCATCAGCGCCCTGAGCGCCGCGTCCACCCGCGCGGCGGGCCGCCCGGCCGGTACGACGACCAGGGCGCCCCGGCCGGAGGCGAGCGTGGCCTGCACGGCCCGGGCGATCTCCTCCGCCCACAGCGGGCCGGGCAGAGCCGTCCAGACGGCCCGGGGAGCACCGCCCGAGGCCAGCGACCGCAGGAACTCCGGACCTCGTCCGTACCTCCGCCAGGACCCGGGGTCGGGCGCGGGCGGCGGGGCGGGCGGCGCACCCGTCCCGGCGGACTCGGCGCGGGCGTGCCGCGGTGGGACGGCGAGCTGGAGCACATCGGCGAGGCTGCCCGCGTACCGGTCGGCGACCGCGCGGGCGAGCCCGAGCAGTTCGGGCGAGAGGACCGGCTCGGGCGACACGACCTGGGCCAGCGCCGCCAGGGGCCCCGTGTAGTCGGTCTCGGCCACGCGCTCGACCAGGAATCCGTCGATGAGGCCGCCGCCCTCACGGCGCCCTTCGCGCACGCTGCGCCCGCCGGCCCCGAACCGCACCCGCACCCGGACACCGGGCTGGGCCACCGCGTCGAGCTCCTCGGGGACCGCGTAGTCGAAGTAGCGGTCCAGATGCAGCACGCCCTTGTCCACGAGCACGCGCGCGACCGGCCGCTCCTTGGCCAGTGCGGCCCCTCGCCACGTCCGCGGCCTGGCCCTGGGCGCCTTGGCCCTCTGCACGGCCTCACGCATCAGCGCAAGCTGCTCGGGCGGCGCGGCCTCTCCGCCGCCCGCCGGCTGCTGCCCGTTCCCGCTGCTCACGCTTGCATTTTTACCAAAAGCCACTGACACCGACGCGGGCCGGCCGTCCCGCGGTCCGCACACCCGGGGCGCGACCCGCACGGGACGGGAGTCGCCCGTGCCGGCGATCCGCGAGACGCAGAGGCCCGGCACCCCCGAAAAGGGTGCCGGGCCTCGTGGCACGAGTGCGAAGGGGCCTACAGGCCCACCGCCGCCCGCAGGGCGTCGACCCGGTCCGTGCGCTCCCAGGTGAAGTCGGGGATCTCGCGGCCGAAGTGGCCGTACGCGGCGGTCTGGGAGTAGATCGGGCGCAGCAGGTCGAGGGCGCGGATGATCGCGGCCGGGCGGAGGTCGAAGACCTGCTCGATCGCCTTCTCGATCTTCTCGGCGTCGACCTTGGCCGTGCCGAAGGTCTCCACGAACAGACCGACCGGCTCGGCCTTGCCGATCGCGTACGCGACCTGGACCTCACAGCGCGAGGCGAGACCCGCGGCGACCACGTTCTTGGCGACCCAGCGCATCGCGTACGCGGCCGAACGGTCCACCTTGGACGGGTCCTTGCCGGAGAAGGCGCCACCGCCGTGACGGGCCATGCCGCCGTACGTGTCGATGATGATCTTGCGGCCGGTGAGGCCGGCGTCGCCCATCGGGCCGCCGATCTCGAAGCGGCCGGTGGGGTTCACCAGCAGGCGGTAGCCGTCCGTGTCCAGCTTGATGCCCTCGTCGATCAGCGCCTTCAGCTCCGGCTCGACCACGAACTCGCGGATGTCGGGGGCCAGGAGGGAGTCCAGGTCGATGTCGCTCGCATGCTGCGAGGACACGACGACCGTGTCCAGACGGACCGCCTTGTCACCGTCGTACTCGATGGTGACCTGGGTCTTTCCGTCGGGGCGCAGGTAGGGGATGGTGCCGTTCTTGCGGACGTCGGACAGCCGCTTGGACAGGCGGTGCGCCAGGAAGATCGGCAGCGGCATCAGCGTCGGCGTCTCGTCCGACGCGTAGCCGAACATCAGGCCCTGGTCTCCGGCGCCCTGGCGGTCCAGCTCGTCCTCGTCGCCCTCGACACGGGACTCGTACGCCGTGTCCACACCCTGCGCGATGTCCGGGGACTGCGCACCGATCGACACCGAGACACCGCAGGAGGCGCCGTCGAAGCCCTTCTTCGACGAGTCGTAGCCGATCTCGAGGATCTTGTTGCGGACCAGCGTCGCGATGTCCGCGTAGGTCTTGGTGGTGACCTCACCGGCCACGTGCACCAGGCCCGTGGTGATCAGCGTCTCCACGGCGACGCGGGACGTGGGGTCCTCGCGCAGGAGTGCATCGAGAATGGTGTCGCTGATCTGGTCAGCGATCTTGTCGGGGTGGCCCTCGGTCACGGACTCCGAGGTGAACAGACGACGGGACACAACGCTCCCTGTGGTTGCAGCGGCTGCTGGCTGATCATTGGTGGACGGGACGGGGGCTGCGCCCGGCGTCGTCCGGGAACAGTTTATCGGTCGCGTCCTGCCACGGGCCCACGTGTCTCGCCTCTTGGGAGCGCTGTGACCTGCGGCACGGGCATTCTGCCCAATGCCCCGCGCTCTTTTCCAGGGCCGCCACGCACGAATGTCCCGGTCGGGCGGGTCCGGGACGTGGAGGAGGCGCTCAGGACAGGCGCGGGACGACAAGATCCCACACGGTGTCGGCCAGTGCTTCCTTCGGTCCGTACGGCACCGGGGTCTCACTGCCGTCGGCGCCCAGCACGACCGCCTCGTTCTCCTCGGAGCCGAAGGTCTTGCGCTCCCCCACCTCGTTCACGACGAGCAGGTCGCAGCCCTTGCGCTCCAGCTTCCTGCGGCCGTTCGCCAGCACGTCGTCCGTCTCCGCGGCGAAGCCGACGACCACCTGCCCCGGCCGGGCGCGGTCGGCCGAGATCTCCGCGAGGATGTCGGGATTCCTGACCAGGACGACCGGCTCCGGCTCCTGGTCGTCCTTCTTCTTGATCTTCCCCGAGGCATAGGTCGCCGGGCGGAAGTCCGCGACCGCCGCCGCCATCACCACGGCGTCCGCGTCCGCGGCCGCCTTCAGTACCGCCTCGCGCAGCTGCACCGCCGTGCCGACCTCCACGACGTCGACCCCGGCCGGGTCGGTCAGGCCCGTGTTGGCCGCGACGAGGGTGACCCGGGCGCCCCGGGCCGCGGCCGTACGGGCCAGGGCGTAGCCCTGCTTGCCCGAGGAGCGGTTGCCGAGGAAACGGACCGGGTCGAGGGGCTCACGGGTGCCGCCCGCGCTGACCACGACATGGCGGCCCGCGAGGTCGGGCTGCGTCACGCCCCGGGCCAGCACCCGGCGGCAGGCCTCGAAGATCTCGACGGGATCGGGCAGCCGGCCCTTGCCCGTGTCCACGCCGGTCAGCCGGCCTACGGCGGGCTCGAGCACGACGGCGCCGCGGCGCCGCAGCGTCGCCACGTTCTCCTGGGTGGCCGGGTGCTCCCACATCTCCGTGTGCATCGCCGGTGCGAAGACGACCGGACAGCGCGCGGTCAGGAGCGTGTTGGTCAGCAGGTCGTCCGCCAGGCCGTGGGCCGCCTTGGCCAGTACGTCCGCGGTCGCCGGGGCCACAACGACCAGATCGGCGTGCTGGCCGATGCGGACGTGCGGGACCTCGTGCACATCGTCCCAGACCTCGGTCGCGACGGGGTTGCCGGACAGCGCGGACCAGGTGGCGGCGCCGACGAAGTGCAGCGCCGAGGCGGTCGGCACCACCCGGACGTCATGTCCCGACTCGGTGAATCTGCGCAGCAGCTCGCACGCCTTGTACGCGGCGATGCCGCCGCTGACTCCCAGAACGACCTTCGGCTTGCCCACCGGGCCTCCCGCGCTCGACATCCGTACGCCGCGACTCACAGGCGTACGCCATCCATGACACACCACAGGCCCGGCAGCACTGCTGTCGGGCCTGTGGAAAGAACTGCTGCGGTCCGCCGATGAACTTCCGCCGGACGTACTGCGCCGACTTACTGCGCGGGGCCTTCGATGGCCTCGGAGGTCAGCAGACCCGCGTTGATCTCGCGCAGGGCGATCGAGAGCGGCTTCTCGTGGACATGGGTGTCGACGAGGGGACCGACGTACTCGAGGAGGCCCTCGCCGAGCTGCGAGTAGTACGCGTTGATCTGGCGGGCACGCTTGGCCGCGTAGATCACGAGGCTGTACTTCGAGTCCGTGGCCTCGAGGAGCTCGTCGATCGGCGGGTTGATGATGCCCTCGGGCGCGGTGATGGAAGAGGACACGCTCTACCTTCCGAAAGATGGGGAAAGATCAGACCTGATCACACAAACCTGATCACACAACGTTCATCAAGGCTAGCAGCTCGCGCGCCACATCCTCGACCGAGGTGTTGACCAGGGTCATATCGAACTCGGGCTCGGCCGCCAGCTCGATCTTGGCCGCCTCCAGGCGGCGCTCGATCACCTCCGGCGACTCGGTGCCCCGTCCGGTGAGCCTGCGCACGAGCTCCTCCCAGGAGGGGGGAGCCAGGAACACGAGCTGGGCCTCGGACATGGACTCACGGACCTGCCGGGCGCCCTGGAGGTCGATCTCCAGCAGCACCGGCACGCCGGACTCCAGGTGCTCCAGCACGGCCGCACGGGGCGTGCCGTAGCGGTTGCCCGCGAACTCGGCCCACTCCAGCAGCTCACCGTTGGCGATCAGCTTGTCCATCTCGTCGTCGGTGACGAAGAAGTACTGGACCCCGTGCCGCTCCCCGGGGCGGGGCCTGCGGGTCGTCGCCGACACCGAGAGCCAGACCTCGGGATGTTCCTTGCGCATATGAGCGACGACCGTGCTCTTCCCCACCCCGGAGGGGCCGGAGAGCACGGTCAGCCGCGGACGTTCACTCATGCAGCGATTATTCCAGCAATCCCGGAGTGTCCCGGACTCAGCTGGCGGCGCCGCCGAACTCGCGCTCCAGGGAGGCGATCTGGTTGGAGCCGAGGCCACGCACACGACGGCTCTCGGAGATCCCCAGTCGCTCCATGATCTGCTTGGCGCGGACCTTGCCCACGCCGGGCAGCGACTCGAGGAGGGCGGAGACCTTCATCTTCCCGATGACGTCGTTCTCCTGGCCCTGCTTGATGACCTCGTGCAGAGAGGCGCCGGAGTGCTTGAGTCGATTCTTGACCTCGGCCCGCTCCCGGCGAGCCGCGGCGGCCTTTTCGAGCGCGGCTGCGCGCTGTTCAGGGGTAAGGGGCGGAAGAGCCACGCCTACGTCACCTCGGATGTCGAACTGTCGGATACGGACCGGTGAGGAACCTAGTCGCCCCACACCTGGCGAGCCACGAGCAACACGCTTGCCCGTTCACTCTCGTCGGAGACTAGCGGTCAAGTGCGCCGGAGTCAGCGAGAACAGCGGAAAAGTCCTGGTCAGCCTCCACCGAGCCCGACTTTTCGGACATATTGCCCCGGATTTGAGGATGTATTCAGACTCAAGGCCGCCTCGAGGCGGTCGCCGGAGGACTCATCCGGCGGCCGCACGGGGTTCAGACGGCCGTCACCGCGGCCCTGATCTCCTCCGCATAGCGTTGCGCGGCGTCACGCAGCGCGACGACGTCGGGACCGTGCCGCAGCACTGACCGGCTCACGTTCGGGACGACGTGGCGCACCGCGGCTCCGAAGACCCGGGGGAGATCGGCCGGGGTGGCCCCCTGGGCGCCGATGCCCGGCGCGAGGAGGGGCCCGTTGATGTCCAGGTCGTACGAGGACAGATCGCCCAGCGTCGCCCCCACGACCGCGCCGAAGGAGCCGAGGGGCTCCTCCCCCGCGTTCTCGGCGGCGAGGTGGGCGAGCATCGTCGCCGCCACGTTCCGGCCGTCGGGTCGCACGGCGTGCTGCACCTCGGCCCCTTCGGGATTGGACGTCAGCGCGAGCACGAAGAGCCCGGCTCCGCTCTCGCGCGCCAGGTCCACGGCCGGCTTCAGCGATCCGTACCCCAGGTACGGCGAGACCGTGAGCGCGTCGGAGAACAGCGGGGCGTCCTTCCTGAGGAACGACTCGGCGTAGGCGGCCATGGTGGAGCCGATGTCGCCGCGCTTGGCGTCCATGACCACCAGCGCCCCGGCCGCCCGTGCCTCCTCGACCGTCTTCTCCAGGACGGCGAGACCGCGCGACCCGAAGCGCTCGAAGAAGGCGCTCTGCGGCTTGAGGACGGCGATCCGGTCGGCCGTCGCCTCCACGACGGTCCGGCTGAACCGCTCGAGACCGGCGACGTCGTCGTGCAGGCCCCACTCGGCGAGCAGCGCCGCGTGCGGGTCGATCCCCACACACAGCGGACCGCGTTCGTCCATGGCACGGCGCAGACGGGCACCGAAGGGCTCTGCGGAGAGCCGCGGCGGCCCGGACGGCTCTGTCGAGGGGTCGTGGCCGGATGTCGGGTGAAGGGTCATACGGGCTTCCTCACGTCGGCGCCGACCGCGTCGGCGAGGGTGGCGTAGGGGCTGGTGCGCAGCCGCGCGGCGAGCCCCTTGTGGATGGCGCGCCCCCAGAAGGGCCCCTCGTAGACGAAGGCGCTGTAACCCTGGACCAGGGTGGCGCCGGCCAGGATGCGCTGCCAGGCGTCCTCCGCGTCCTGGATGCCGCCCACGCCCACCAGGACGATGCGGTCACCTACCCGTGCGTACAGGCGGCGCAGCACCTCCAGGGAGCGTGCCCGCAGCGGGGCGCCGGACAGCCCGCCCGCCTCCTTCACCAGGGCCGGCTCGGACGTCAGGCCGAGCCCCTCACGGGCGATGGTGGTGTTCGTGGCGATGATCCCGTCCAGGCCCAGTTCCACGGCGAGGTCGGCGACCGCGTCGACGTCCTCGTCGGCGAGGTCCGGGGCGATCTTCACCAGCAGAGGCACGCGGCGGCCGGGCACCGTACGGTCGGCGGCCTCGCGGACGGCGGTCAGCAGCGGGCGCAGGGCCTCGGTCGCCTGGAGGTTGCGCAGACCGGGGGTGTTCGGGGAGGAGACGTTGACCACCAGGTAGTCGGCGTGGGCGGCGAGCCGCTCGGTCGACTTCACGTAGTCCTGCGCGGCCTCGGCCTCCGGCACGACCTTGGTCTTGCCGATGTTGACGCCCACCACCGTCCTGAACACGGGCGTGCGCGTGGCCAGGCGCCGGGCGACCGCCAGCGAGCCGTCGTTGTTGAAGCCCATGCGGTTGATCAGCGCCCGGTCCGGGACCAGGCGGAACAACCGCTTCTTGGGGTTGCCCGGCTGCGCCTCCCCGGTCACCGTGCCGATCTCGACGTGGTCGAAGCCCAGCATCGACATCCCGTCGATCGCGACCGCGTTCTTGTCGAAGCCGGCGGCCAGCCCGAACGGGCCGTGCATCCGCAGCCCGAAGGCCTCGGTGCGCAGTTCCTTGTGGCGGGGCGCCAGCACGGCGGCGACGAGCGTGCGCAGCACGGGCACCCGGACGGCCAGACGGATCCAGCGGAAGGCCAGCTGGTGGGCGCGCTCCGGGTCCATCCGCTGGAAGACGAGTCGGAAGAACAGCTTGTACATCTCTCAGTGTCCTCGTGAAGAGGGGGACACCGTTTCCGGTGTCCCCCTCGGGCTGCTAGTCGCGGGCCGCGGTCAGGTGCCGCGCGTGTTCCTGGAGCGAACTGACGCCCACGTCGCCGTGGTTGAGGGCGTCGATGCCCTGCACCGCGGCGGCGAGCGCCTGGACCGTGGTCAGGCAGGGCACGGAGCGGGCGACGGCGGCCGTGCGGATGTCGTAGCCGTCGAGGCGGCCGCCGGTGCCGTACGGGGTGTTGACGATGAGGTCGACCTCGCCGTCGTGGATGAGCTGGACGATGGTCCGCTCGCCGTTCGGTCCGGTGCCCTCGGACTGCTTGCGCACGATCGTGGCGTGGATGCCGTTGCGCTTGAGCACCTCGGCCGTGCCGGAGGTGGCGAGCAGCTCGAAGCCGTGGGCGACCAGCTCACGCGCCGGGAAGATCATCGACCGCTTGTCGCGGTTGGCGACCGAGATGAAGGCGCGGCCCTTGGTGGGCAGCGGACCGTACGCCCCCGCCTGCGACTTGGCGTAGGCCGTGCCGAAGACGGAGTCGATGCCCATGACCTCGCCGGTGGAGCGCATCTCCGGACCGAGGATCGTGTCCACCCCGCGCCCTTGGATGTCGCGGAACCGCGACCACGGCATGACCGCCTCCTTCACGGAGATCGGCGCGTCGAGCGGCAGTTCGCCGCCGTCGCCGTGCGCGGGCAGCAGCCCTTCGGAGCGCAGCTCCGCGACGGTCGCGCCCAGGGAGATCCGGGCGGCGGCCTTCGCCAGCGGCACCGCGGTCGCCTTCGAGGTGAAGGGCACGGTCCGGGAGGCACGCGGGTTGGCCTCCAGGACGTAGAGGATGTCGCCCGCCATCGCGAACTGGATGTTGATCAGTCCGCGGACGCCGACGCCCCGGGCGATGGCCTCCGTGGAGGTGCGCAGCCGCTTGATGTCGAAGCCGCCGAGCGTGATCGGCGGCAGGGCGCACGCCGAGTCGCCGGAGTGGATGCCCGCCTCCTCGATGTGCTCCATCACGCCGCCGAGGTAGAGCTCCTCGCCGTCGTAGAGGGCGTCCACGTCGATCTCGATCGCGTCGTCGAGGAAGCGGTCGACCAGCACCGGACGGGAGGGGCTGATCTCGGTGGACTCGGCGATGTACGAGGCGAGGCGGGACTCGTCGTAGACGATCTCCATGCCGCGTCCGCCCAGCACATAGGACGGCCGGACCAGGACCGGGTAACCGATCTCGTCCGCGATGGCCTTGGCCTCGCCGAAGGTGGTGGCGGTGCCGTGCTTGGGGGCCGGCAGACCGGCCTCGGCCAGTACGCGCCCGAAGGCGCCGCGGTCCTCGGCCGCGTGGATCGCCTCCGGGGAGGTGCCCACGATCGGCACGCCGTTGTCCTTCAGCGCCTGTGCGAGGCCCAGCGGCGTCTGTCCGCCCAGCTGGACGACCACACCCGCGACCGGACCGGCCTGCCGCTCCGCGTGGACGATCTCCAGTACGTCCTCGAGCGTCAGCGGCTCGAAGTACAGGCGGTCGGAGGTGTCGTAGTCGGTCGAGACCGTCTCCGGGTTGCAGTTGACCATCACGGTCTCGTACCCGGCGTCGCTCAGCGCGAAGGAGGCGTGCACGCACGAGTAGTCGAACTCGATGCCCTGGCCGATCCGGTTGGGGCCGGAGCCCAGGATGATCACCGCGGGCTTCTCGCGCGGAGCGACCTCGCTCTCCTCGTCGTAGGAGGAGTAGAAGTACGGCGTCCGCGCCGCGAACTCGGCGGCGCAGGTGTCGACCGTCTTGTAGACCGGGCGCACGCCCAGCGCGTGCCGCACCTCGCGCACGACGTCCTCGCGCAGACCCCGGATCTCGGCGATCTGCTGGTCGGAGAAGCCGTGCCGCTTGGCCTCGGCGAGCAGCTCGGGGGTCAGCTCGGGCGCCTCAGCGAGTTCGTCCGCGATCTCCTTGATCAGGAAGAGCTGGTCGACGAACCACGGGTCGATCTTCGTGGCGTCGAAGACCTCCTCCTGGGTGGCACCGGCGCGGATGGCCTCCATGACCGTGTTGATCCGGCCGTCGGTGGGGCGCCCCGCCGCCTCGAGCAGTTCGGCCTTGTCGCCCGTCCCGCCCACGAAGGTGAACTGGCTGCCCTTCCTCTCGAGCGAGCGCAGCGCCTTCTGGAACGCCTCGGTGAAGTTGCGGCCGATCGCCATCGCCTCGCCGACCGACTTCATGGTCGTGGTCAGCGTGCTGTCGGCGGAGGGGAACTTCTCGAAGGCGAACCGGGGTGCCTTGACCACGACGTAGTCGAGGGTCGGCTCGAAGGAGGCCGGGGTCTCCTGCGTGATGTCGTTCGGGATCTCGTCGAGCGTGTAGCCGACGGCGAGCTTGGCCGCGATCTTGGCGATCGGGAAGCCGGTCGCCTTGGAGGCCAGGGCCGACGAACGCGACACCCGGGGGTTCATCTCGATGACGATCACCCGACCGTCCTCGGGGTTCACCGCGAACTGGATGTTGCAGCCGCCGGTGTCGACGCCGACCTCGCGGATCACCGCGATGCCGACGTCGCGCAGGATCTGGTACTCGCGGTCGGTCAGGGTCATCGCCGGGGCGACCGTGATCGAGTCACCGGTGTGCACGCCCATCGGGTCGAAGTTCTCGATGGAGCAGACGACCACGACGTTGTCGTGCTTGTCGCGCATCAGCTCCAGCTCGTACTCCTTCCAGCCGAGGATGGACTCCTCCAGGAGCACCTCGGTGGTCGGCGACAGGGTGAGGCCCTGCCCGGCGATACGGCGCAGCTCCTCCTCGTCGTGCGCGAAGCCGGAGCCCGCGCCGCCCATCGTGAAGGAGGGCCGGACGACGACCGGGTAGCCGCCGAGCTGCTCGAGGCCGGCCAGGACCTCGTCCATGGAGTGGCAGATCACGGACCGGGCGGACTCGCCGTGCCCGATCTTCCTGCGGACCTCCTCCACGACCTCCTTGAACCGGTCGCGGTCCTCGCCCTTGTGGATCGCCTCGACGTTGGCGCCGATCAGCTCGACGCCGTACTTCTCCAGAACGCCGTTCTCGTCCAGCTTGATGGCGGTGTTCAGTGCCGTCTGACCGCCCAGGGTGGGCAGCAGAGCGTCGGGGCGCTCCTTGGCGATGATCTTCTCGACGAACTCGGGGGTGATCGGCTCCACGTAGGTGGCGTCGGCGATCTCCGGATCGGTCATGATCGTCGCCGGGTTGGAGTTGACGAGGACGACCCGCAGGCCCTCGGACCTGAGGACGCGGCACGCCTGGGTGCCTGAGTAGTCGAACTCGGCTGCCTGGCCGATGACGATCGGGCCGGAGCCGATGACCAGGACGGACTGGATATCGGTGCGCTTAGGCACGCTGGCCCTCCATCAGGGAAACGAAGCGGTCGAACAGGTAGGCGGCGTCGTGGGGGCCCGCTGCCGCTTCGGGGTGGTACTGGACGCTGAAGGCCGGCCGGTCGAGCAGCTGGAGGCCCTCGACCACGTTGTCGTTGAGGCAGACGTGGGAGACCTCGGCGCGGCCGTACGGGGTGTCGGACACCTGGTCGAGCGGGGCGTCGACGGCGAAGCCGTGGTTGTGCGCGGTGACCTCGACCTTGCCGGTCGAACGGTCCTGCACGGGCTGGTTGATGCCGCGGTGGCCGTACTTCAGCTTGTAGGTGCCGAACCCGAGCGCGCGGCCCAGGATCTGGTTGCCGAAGCAGATGCCGAACAGGGGCGTTCCGCGCTCCAGGACCGTCTGCATGACGGCGACCGGACGGTCGGCGGTGGCCGGGTCGCCCGGACCGTTGGAGAAGAACACACCGTCCGGGTGCACGGCGTACACGTCCTCGGCGGTGGCCGTCGCGGGCAGCACGTGCACCTCGATGCCCCGCTCGGCCATGCGGTGGGGGGTCATGCCCTTGATGCCGAGGTCCACCGCGGCGACGGTGAACTTCTTCTCGCCGATCGCGGGCACGACGTAGGGCTCGGTGGTGGCGACCTCCGCGGCGAGGTCCGCGCCCTTCATCTCCGGGGTCTGGCGCACCTCGGCGAGCATCGTGCCCTCGTCGGGCAGGGCGTTGCCGGAGAAGATGCCGACGCGCATGGCGCCGCGCTCGCGCAGATGGCGGGTCAGTGCCCGGGTGTCGATGCCGCAGATGCCGACGACGCCCTGGTGGCGCAGTTCCTCGTCCAGCGAGCGCCTGGCGCGCCAGTTGGAGGGCACGCGCGCGGGGTCGCGCACGACGTAGCCCGCGACCCAGATCCGCTCGGACTCGGGGTCCTCGTCGTTGACGCCGGTGTTGCCGACGTGGGGGGCGGTCATCACGACGACCTGGCGGTGGTACGACGGGTCGGTGAGGGTTTCCTGGTAACCGGTCATGCCGGTGGAGAACACGGCTTCGCCGAAGGTCACCCCCACGGCCCCGTAGGCGCGGCCGCGGAAGATCCGGCCGTCCTCCAGGACGAGTACGGCGGGAACCTTGGTGGCTTCCCCGGTGGAGGTCGTCATCGTGCGCCTTCCGTCTTGTTGATCATCTGGTTCAGGGTCTCGACCCAGTCGTTGTGCTCGGCCGCGTGGTCGGAGCGGAACCCGGAGTCGATCAGCCTGTCGCCGAGCTCCCAGGTCACGACCAGCAGTCCGCCCTCGGTGAGCACCTTGCCCGCGACTCCCTTGTCGAGGCGGGCACCGCGCAGCCGGTCGGCGGGGACGAAGAAGTCGTTCGCCCCGGGGCGGACCACGTCCAGGCCCGCGTCGGTCAGCGTGAGCTCGACCCGGCTGCGGGTGCCGAGGCCATGGGCCACGATCCGGTCCAGCCACTGCCCCGCGGAGGTGGAACCGTGGTAGCGGCCGCTCATGCTCAGTCTCGCCGGACCCGGCTCCTCGGGCGCGGTGAACGGCTCGGGCAGGCCGCCCTGGAGGGTGCCGCGCCACTTCCAGCCCTCGCGCATCAGCCAGTAGACGAGCGCGATGAACAGGGCGAGCCCCACGAGCCAGCCGATACGCGCGGCCCAGTCGGTCACTTCCGCCGATTGCTTCTCGGCGGCGAGCAGGATTACAGGTGTCACGCGAGTTTCCCGTCGACGAGCGTGGCCTTGCCCCGCAGCCATGTGTGCGTGACACGGCCCGGCAGCTCACGGCCCTCGTACGGGGTGTTGCGGCTGCGCGAGGCGAAGCCCGCGGGGTTCACGAGCCCACGGTATGCCGTGTCCAGGAGGGTGAGGTTCGCGGGCTCGCCCGCCACGAGGGGGCGGCCGTGACCCGTCGCCCGGCCGATCTTCGCGGGCTTGAAGGACATCCGGTCGGCGACACCCGCCCAGTCGAGCAGTCCGGTGTCGACCATCGTCTCCTGCACCACGGACAGGGCGGTCTCCAGACCGACCATGCCCATGGCGGCCGCGGCCCACTCGCAGTCCTTGTCCTCGTGGGGGTGCGGGGCGTGGTCGGTGGCGACGATGTCGATCGTGCCGTCGGCGAGCGCCTCGCGCAGCGCCAGCACGTCGCGCTCGGTGCGCAGCGGCGGGTTGACCTTGTAGACCGGGTTGTAGCTGCGCACCAGCTCGTCGGTGAGGAGGAGGTGGTGCGGGGTGACCTCTGCGGTGACGTCGATGCCGCGGGACTTGGCCCAGCGGACGATCTCGACGGATCCGGCGGTCGACAGGTGGCAGATGTGCACCCGGGAGCCGACGTGCTCGGCGAGCAGGACGTCCCGCGCGATGATCGATTCCTCGGCGACCGCCGGCCAGCCGCCGAGACCCAGCTCGGCGGAGACGACGCCCTCGTTCATCTGGGCGCCCTCGGTCAGCCGCGGCTCCTGAGCGTGCTGGGCGACCACACCGCCGAAGGCCTTCACGTACTCCAGGGCGCGGCGCATGATCACGGCGTCGTCGACGCACTTGCCGTCGTCGGAGAAGACGGTGACACCGGCCGCCGACTCGTGCATGGCGCCCAGTTCGGCGAGCTTCTGGCCCTCCAGCCCGACCGTGACGGCACCGATGGGCTGCACGTCGCAGTAGCCGTGCTCCCTGCCGAGCCGCCAGACCTGCTCGACGACGCCTGCGGTGTCGGCCACCGGGAAGGTGTTGGCCATGGCGAACACGGCCGTGTAGCCCCCGCTCGCGGCGGCCCGCGTACCGGTCAGGACGGTCTCGGAGTCCTCGCGGCCGGGCTCGCGCAGATGCGTGTGCAGGTCGACGAGGCCCGGCAGCAGTACCTTGCCCCCGGCCTCGACCACGGTCACGTCCCGCGCGCCCCCGGCAGCGAGTCCGGTGCCCACCTCGGCGATCGTCTCGCCCTCGATCAGCACGTCCTGCGGCTCGCCGCCGAGCACTTTCGCACCACGGATCAGGATCTTGCTCATCTGTCTTACTTCTCCTCGTCCGTGGAAACGGTGTGCGCGGGGCGCTGGTCGGAAGGCTGGTGGGAGACGGACGGGCGGGCCTGGCCGACGGCGGACTCGTTCCCTCCCAGCAGCAGGTAGAGGACGGCCATGCGGATGGAGACGCCGTTGGCCACCTGCTCGACGGCGGTGCAGCGGTCGGAGTCCGCGACCTCGGCGGTGATCTCCATACCGCGGACCATCGGGCCGGGGTGCATCACTATGGCGTCCGCGGGCATCTTGGCCATGCGGTCGGCGTCGAGGCCGTAGCGCCGCGCGTACTCCCGCTCGGTCGGGAAGAAGGCGGCGTTCATGCGCTCGCGCTGGACCCGCAGCATCATCACCGCGTCGGCCTTGGCCAGTGTGCTGTCGAGGTCGTACGACACCTCGCAGGGCCAGGACCCGACGCCGACCGGCAGCAGGGTCGGCGGGGCGACCAGTGTGACCTCGGCGCCCAGGGTGTGCAGCAGGTCGACGTTGGAGCGGGCGACCCGGCTGTGCAGCACGTCGCCGACGATCGTGATGCGCTTGCCGGCCAGGTCGCGGCCGAGCCCCGCGTCCCGGCCGACGAGGCGGCGGCGCATGGTGAAAGCGTCGAGCAGGGCCTGGGTCGGGTGCTGGTGGGTGCCGTCGCCGGCGTTGATCACGGCGGCGTCGATCCAGCCGGAGTTGGCCAGGGTGTACGGGGCCCCGGAGGCGCCGTGCCGGATGACGACGGCGTCGACGCCCATGGCCTCCAGGGTCTGGGCGGTGTCCTTCAGGGACTCGCCCTTGGACACGCTGGACCCCTTGGCGGAGAAGTTGATCACGTCCGCGGACAGCCGCTTCTCGGCGGCCTCGAAGGAGATCCGGGTGCGGGTGGAGTCCTCGAAGAAGAGGTTGACCACGGTGCGGCCGCGCAGGGTCGGCAGCTTCTTGATCGGCCGGTCCGCGACCCGGGCCATCTCCTCGGCGGTGTCGAGGATCAGGACGGCGTCGTCGCGGGTGAGGTCGGCGGCCGAGATGAGATGACGCTGCATCTTTCAGGCTCCGTAAAAAAAGTTCATTCGGGAGTTTTCGGGCAGGCGGGCGCGTGCAGGAACGCACTCGCGGGACGTACGCCGGAGTGCTAGCGCTGCGCGCCCGGGACGGTCTGCTTCACACCGAGCAGCACGGTGTCGCGACCGTCCTCCTCGGCGAGCTGGACCTTGACCGTCTCCCGCAGCGACGTGGGGAGGTTCTTGCCGACGTAGTCGGCGCGGATCGGGAGTTCGCGGTGTCCTCGGTCGACGAGGACCGCGAGCTGGACAGCACGCGGGCGCCCGATGTCGTTCAGCGCGTCGAGGGCGGCGCGGATGGTGCGGCCGGAGAAGAGCACGTCGTCCACGAGGACGACGAGGCGGCCGTCGACGCCGTCGCCGGGGATCTCGGTGCGGGCCAGCGCCCGCGGCGGCTGCATGCGCAGGTCGTCGCGGTACATGGTGATGTCGAGGGAGCCGACCGGGATCCTGCGGCCGGTCACCTGCTCCAGCTTGTCGGCGAGCCGCCGGGCGAGGAAGACGCCCCGGGTCGGGATGCCGAGGAGCACCACGTCGTCGGCGCCCTTGGCGCGCTCGACGATCTCGTGGGCGATGCGGGTCAACACCCGCGCGATGTCAGGGCCTTCGAGAACGGGCCGGGCATCGGAATGCCGCGTGTCCATACGAAACGGACCTCCTTCTCCGCCTCACGGGACGGACCTTAAAGGACGTCGGAATTGCGCCATACACGTTACCAGCCTTCCGAAGGAGCGCCGATCACCCCCCTGGGTTCACGCTTCACCCGTTCGGCGGCATCGCAGGCCGTCTACCACGGAAGGGTCGGTCCGGACCATTCGGCTTGACGGGGCAGAGTCACGCTGCGTAACCTCACAGTGAGTCACCAGCCGCGCGGCCGAGCCGCACGTCGACACCGTGTCCGGGGAGCTATATGTCCAGCGAATACGCCAAACAGCTCGGGGCCAAGCTCCGGGCGATCCGCACCCAGCAGGGCCTTTCCCTCCACGGTGTGGAGGAGAAGTCCCAGGGACGCTGGAAGGCGGTCGTGGTCGGTTCGTACGAGCGCGGAGACCGCGCCGTCACCGTACAGCGCCTCGCCGAGCTGGCGGATTTCTACGGGGTCCCGGTGCAGGAGCTGCTGCCTGGCACCACGCCCGGTGGTGCCGCCGAGCCGCCGCCGAAGCTCGTCCTCGATCTTGAGCGGCTGGCCAATGTGCCGGCCGAGAAGGCGGGCCCGCTTCAGCGCTACGCCGCGACGATCCAGTCGCAGCGCGGGGACTACAACGGCAAGGTGCTGTCGATCCGCCAGGACGACCTGCGCACGCTCGCTGTCATCTACGACCAGTCGCCCTCGGTCCTGACCGAGCAGCTCATCAGCTGGGGCGTACTGGACGCGGACGCGCGCCGCGCCGTCTCCCACGAAGAGAACTGACCTCTCCACCCTCCAGCAGAAACGTGCCGCCGGGCCGTCCGGAACCATATGGCTCCGGACGGGCCGGCGGCCTGTCGACGGTGTCGCGGCGCTCCCACGAACGCCGGAGGGGCCCGCAGCACGGGTGCTGCGGGCCCCTCCGGCGTTCGGGTACGTCAGCCCTCGCGGCGCAGGGACGGCTTGAGATCCTTGAGCCGGCCGAGCAGCCCGTTGACGAACGAGGGCGACTCGTCCGTCGAGAACTCCTTGGCGAGCTGCACCATCTCGTCCAGCACCACGGCGTCGGGGGTCTCGTCGACCCAGATCAGCTCGTAGGCGCCAAGACGCAGGATGTTGCGGTCGACGACCGGCATCCGGTCGAGCGTCCAGCCGACCGCGTACTGCGCGATGAGCTCGTCGATGCGCCTCGCGTGCTCCGCGTAGCCCTCGACCAGCTGCATCGTGTACTCGCTCACCGGCGGCTGCCGGGTGTCGCCGCGCGAGTGCCGGATCCAGTCCGCGAGGACCGTGAGGACGTCGGCCCCGCGCTGGTCCCCCTCGAAAAGGATCTGGAAGGCGCGCTTACGGGCCGTGTTACGGGCAGCCACGGTTAGCTGTTCACCCGGCCGAGGTAGTCGCTCGAGCGAGTGTCGACCTTGATCTTCTCACCGGTGGTGATGAAGAGCGGGACCTGGATCTGGTGGCCGGTCTCCAGCGTGGCGGGCTTGGTGCCACCGGTGGAGCGGTCGCCCTGGACGCCCGGCTCGGTCTCGGCGACGATCAGCTCGACGGCGGCCGGCAGCTCCACGAAGAGCACCTCGCCCTCGTGCTGCGCCACAACGGCCGTGAAGCCCTCGATCAGGAAGTTCGCCGTGTCGCCGACGGCCTTCGGGTCGATGTGCAGCTGGTCGTAGGTCTCCATGTCCATGAAGACGAAGTATTCGCCGTCCTTGTACGAGAACTGCATGTCGCGCTTGTCGACAGTGGCCGTCTCGACCTTGACACCGGCGTTGAAGGTCTTGTCGACCACCTTGCCGGAGAGCACGTTCTTGAGCTTGGTGCGCACGAAGGCCGGGCCCTTGCCGGGCTTGACGTGCTGGAACTCGACGACGGACCAGAGCTGGCCGCCTTCGAGCTTGAGCACCATGCCGTTCTTGAGGTCGTTCGTGGAAGCCACGGTTGCGGAATCTCCTGGACTGACGTACGACCCCGGGGGCGCGCGCTACAGCGCGAGCAGCTCCTTGGTCGTGATGGTGAGTAGCTCGGGTCCGCCGTCCGCCTCGGGGCGTACGACGAGCGTGTCATCGATCCGGACACCACCCCGGCCCGGGAGGTGGACCCCCGGTTCGACGGTGACCGGCACGCAAGCGTCCAGTTTACCCATGGCCGCGGGAGCCAACTGCGGGTCCTCGTCGATTTCGAGCCCCACGCCGTGCCCCGTCAGTGCCGGGATGCCGCTCCCGTACCCGGCGGAGTCCAGTACCTGGCGCGCTGCGCGGTCCACGTCCCGGTAGGCGGCTCCGGGCGTCAGCGCCTGCCGTCCGGCCCGCTGGGCTGCGAACACCAGATCATACAGCTCGATCTGCCAGTCGGCCGGAGAGGTGCCGATGACAAACGTACGGCCGATCTCGCAGCGGTAGCCGCGGTAGGTGGCGCCGAGGCACACGGAGAGGAAGTCCCCCTCCTCCACGCGCCGGTCGGTGGGGCGGTGGCCGCGGCGGCCGGAGTTCGGGCCGGTGGCGACGGAGGTGGTGAAGGCGGGTCCGTCGGCACCGTGGTCGACGAGGCGCCGCTCCAGTTCCAGCGCGAGGTGGCGCTCGGTGCGGCCCACCAGGATCGACTCCAGGAGCTCGCTCAGGGCCTGGTCGACGATCTCCGCGCCGATCCGCAGGAGGGCGATCTCCTCCTCGTCCTTCACCACACGCAGCTGCTCGACCGCGCCGCCGAGGTCGCCGAGCCGCAACCGCGGGGCGACCGACTTCATGGCCCGGTACCGGCCGACGGTCAGGTGGTTCTCCTCGACCGCCAGGGACTCGGCGCCCTGCGCGGACGCGAGGTCGGCCGCGGCCACGGCCGCGTCGCCGGCGGGCACCGGCAGCACCTGCACCCGCATCGCCTCGTCCGGCCGTCCGTCGGCGTACTGGTCGTCCAGCGGTCCGGTGCACACCAGCACGTCCTGGTCGATGCCCAGCAGCAGGACCGCACCCTCGGGCGCGGCGCCCGAGAGGTAGCGGACGTTGGCAGGGCGGGAGATCAGCGCGGTCGCGCTGCCACCCGCGCTGCAGCGTTCTCTCAGCCGCTCGCGGCGGGCCGCGTACACCTCTGACATGACCCGAGCCTACGAGCGTCTGCCGGATGTCGCCGGTCCAGAGGTCCGGACGGGCGGCGGGCGCCGTCCGACGGAGTTCCGGGCGTGTGGGCCGACCCGCGAAGGCGGTCACAAACCCTCGGGAGGCCCTGCCGGAGCGCGCCGGGAGGGGGCGACGGACCTCTCCTGCCGCATGCTGAGCGGCTGACCGCGCCGAAGGCCGCCACGGCATCCGCCGTCGGCTCGCCCTCCGTGTCACCTCACCACGTCGGTGGGCTGGCGATCGAGCGCACCAGGACCTCGTCCAGAACCCGGGCCGTGCCCGGCACGTCGAGCTGGGAGTTGTCGATGATCGGCAGCCCCGAGCCGTACCAGCCGGCCATCCGGCCGTGGATGCGGGCGACCTCCTCGTCCGTGAGGCGGCGGTTGCCGGTGCGCTCCGCGTTGCGCTCGAGGACCACCTCCAGACCGGGCAGCAGCACGACCGGCAGCAGACCGGGTCCCACGTGCCGCTTCCAGCCGCCGAGGCCGACGACGGGGCGGTCGGGGAAGACGGCGTCGTCGAGGATGCACGAGATGCCGTTGGCCAAAAAGTTGCGGGCCGCGAAGCCGCAGGTACGGCGGGCGAGACGGTACTGCGCCTCCGAGTTCTCGTTCCACCCCGACTGTGGGTCGGCGAAGCCCGAGCGCACCCACTCGCGCACGTCGTCGAGGCTGATGTGGGCCGTGGGGACGCGTCGGTGGTCGGCCCAGTACTTCGCGACACTCGTCTTGCCCGCGCCCGCCGGGCCGATCAGCAGTACGGCGAGTGTGGTGGACGAGGGATCGGGCGCCCCGCTGGCCGGCGGGGCGCTCGGTATGCCGACCGGGCCGCCGGGCGGAAGCTGCACATGGCCCGTCGCATCGGGCGCCGGAGGCACCGGTGGCTGCGGGGGCGGGACGTGGGCGGAGGGTGCTCCTGGGGGCATGGGCGCTGCCGCGAAGCCCGGCGCGGACGCGGGCGGGGGCTGCGGAGCGGGTCCCGGGTGGCCGCCCGGCTGTCCCGGGTGGTGTGCGGCCGGTGACCAGGCGGTCTCCGGACCCTGCCCCGGCTGGTGGGGCGGCGGCAGCGGAGCTCCCACTGCGTGCTGCATCCGGTGCCACTCCGTCTCGTCGTCTTCGGGGCTCGGCTCGCCTCCGGCTCGCTCGCCGCGGTGACGATCGCCGCCGGCAGCGAGGTGTGCACCCCGCTCCCTACCGAACGGTACCGTCCCCGGCCGCCGTTGTGTGAACGGCCGGGGAGCGCCCGAAGTGCCCGTCGCCGCAGGCAAATCGGGTCAACCGCACCGAGGGGAACGAGTCGCCCGCCGAACGGGCCGGGGCGCGACTGCCGCGCCGCCCGGAGAGGCGCCGCTACTGGCCCACTTCACCGAAGGCGGCGAGCAGGACGGCCGGGTCCGGGCCCTCCAGCACCGTGGGCTTGGCCAGGCCGTCGAGGACGATGAAGCGCAGCAGGTCGCCGCGGGACTTCTTGTCGACCTTCATCGTCTCCAGAAGCTTGGGCCACTGGTCGTAGCGGTAGTGCAGCGGCAGCCCGACGGCCTCGAGGACCGTACGGTGACGGTCGGCGGTCGCGTCGTCCAACCGGCCCGCGAGCCGCCCGAGTTCGGCGGCGAAGTGCATGCCCACGGCGACGGCCGCCCCATGGCGCCACTTGTACCGCTCGTTCTTCTCGATCGCGTGGCCGAGCGTGTGCCCGTAGTTGAGGATCTCGCGCAGACCCGACTCCCTCAGGTCCGACGAGACCACCTCGGCCTTGACCTTGATCGAGCGCTCGATCAGCTCCGCGGTGTGCGGGCCGGCCGGGGTACGGGCGGCCTCGGGGTCCGCCTCGATCAGCTCCAGGATCACCGGGTCGGCGATGAAACCGGCCTTGATGACCTCGGCGAGGCCGGAGACGTAGTCGTTGACCGCGAGGGAGTCCAGCGCGGCCAGGTCGCACAGCACGCCCGCGGGCGGGTGGAAGGCGCCCACCAGGTTCTTGCCCTCGGCGGTGTTGATGCCGGTCTTGCCGCCGACCGCCGCGTCGACCATGGCCAGCACCGTGGTCGGGACGGCGACCCAGCGCACCCCGCGCAGCCAGGTAGCGGCGACGAACCCGGCCAGGTCGGTGGTCGCGCCGCCGCCCACGCCGACGATGACGTCGGTGCGGGTGAAGCCCGACTGGCCGAGTGCCTTCCAGCAGTAGGCGGCGACCTCGGCGGTCTTCGCCTCCTCGGCGTTCGGGATCTGGATGGCGATCGCCTCGAAGCCCTGCTCGGCCAGGTCGGCGCGCAGCGCCTCACCCGTCTCGCTCAGCGCCTCCGGGTGGATCACCGCGATCCGCTTGGCCCGGTCGCCGATCAGGCCGGCCAGTTCACCGAGGAGCTGACGGCCGACCAGCACCTCGTACGGCTCCGTGCCCGCGGTGCCACCGACCTGGATCCGCGTCACTGCCTCGCTCATGCTTCCTTCAACTCCAGTGCGTCCAGGGCGGCTTGACCGACCTCTTCGGGGCTGCGGCCATCGGTGGCCACCACGGCCGTCGCGACCTCTTCGTAGAGGTGGCGGCGGGCCTCCATCAGCTCGCGCCACTGGCGGCGCGGGTTGACCGCGAGCAGCGGGCGGGCCACGTTCAGGCCGGTCCGCTTGACCGCCTCCTCGACGTCCATCGACAGGTAGACGACCCGGTGCCCGCCCAGCAGGGCACGCGTCTCCACGTCGAGGATCGCGCCGCCCCCGAGGGCGAGGATCCCGTCGTGCTCGACCAGCGCCGTGTGCACCGACCGCTTCTCCAGGGCGCGGAAGGCGGACTCCCCCTCGTCCACGAAGATGTCGGCGATCGAGCGGCCCTGCTCGGCGACGATGTCCTCGTCCGTGTCCCGGAAACCCACACCGAGCCGCTCCGCGAGGAGCTGCCCGACCGTGGACTTGCCCACGCCCATGGGGCCGACCAGGACCACCAGCGGCGCGCTCACCGGATCGCCAGGCTCTCGAGGTAGGACCGCACGTTGCGGCGGGTCTCGGCCACGCTGTCGCCGCCGAACTTCTCCGCCACCGCGTCCGCCAGCACGAGCGCCACCATCGCCTCCGCGACGATGCCGGCCGCCGGGACCGCGCACACGTCGGAGCGCTGATGGTGCGCCTGCGACTGCTCACCCGTGGCCACGTCCACGGTCCTCAGCGCGCGCGGGACGGTCGCGATCGGCTTCATCGCGGCCCGTACCCGCAGCAGTTCGCCCGTGGTCAGGCCGCCCTCGGTGCCGCCGGAGCGGCCCGTGGCCCGCCTGATGCCCTCGGGGCCCGTGACGATCTCGTCGTGCGCCTTCGAGCCCGGTACCCGGGCCAGTTCGAAGCCGTCCCCGACCTCGACGCCCTTGATCGCCTGGATGCCCATCAGCGCCGCCGCCAGCCGCGAGTCCAGCCGCCGGTCCCAGTGCACGTGCGAGCCCAGTCCGACCGGCACCCCGTAGGCCAGGACCTCCACCACACCACCGAGGGTGTCGCCGTCCTTGTGCGCCTGATCGATCTCCGCGACCATCGCCTTCGACGCGTCCGCGTCCAGGCAGCGCACCGGGTCGGCGTCCAGCCGCTCCACGTCCTCGGGGGTCGGGTAGGCGCCGTAGGGCGCCTTCGCCGAGGCGAGCTCCACGACGTGCGAGACGATCTCGATGCCCGCGGTCTCCTTCAGGTACGACCGCGCCACCGCTCCCAGCGCCACGCGGGCCGCGGTCTCCCGGGCCGACGCACGCTCCAGGATCGGCCGCGCCTCGTCGAACCCGTACTTCTGCATACCGGCCAGGTCGGCGTGTCCGGGGCGCGGCCGGGTCAGCGGGGCGTTGCGGGCGAGGCCGGCCAGCACCTCCGGGTCCACCGGATCGGCCGCCATCACCTGCTCCCACTTGGGCCACTCGGTGTTGCCGACCATGACCGCCACCGGGGAGCCCAGGGTGAGGCCGTGCCGCACCCCGCCCAGGAAGGTGACC
Source organism: Streptomyces sp. HUAS TT11 (assembly GCF_051553595.1). Classification (NCBI taxonomy): domain Bacteria; kingdom Bacillati; phylum Actinomycetota; class Actinomycetes; order Kitasatosporales; family Streptomycetaceae; genus Streptomyces; species Streptomyces sp. HUAS TT11. The sequence goes on along the minus strand of NZ_CP196184.1, from coordinate 7,362,154 downwards.
TCGTCCCGCTCGAACTTCATCCGGGCACCGCGCCCATAACCGAGCCGCCGTCGTGCCAGGTGGTCCGCCACCGTCTCCGTGGTGATCGGCACGCCGGCGGGAAGACCCTCCAGCGTCGCGACAAGTGCGGGGCCGTGGGACTCCCCCGCGGTCAACCAGCGCAACCTGCTCAACGGTGCTCCTCAGTGCTCGCGCTCTGGTACTGCCCTGCGTACGCGCGTCCTCGCGTACGGCGACGGCACGACCGAGTGCGCGGCTCCGGCCGGCCACCTACGATCCTCCCACGTCCGCCACCGGGAACAGCCCCAGGTCCAGCAGACGGACGTGCACGGGCCCGGCGGGGGCCGGCTTCCCTCACGTGCGGCGGGCCGCCAGGGCGTGCTCCCCCGCCGCGCGCATGGCGTCCGCGGGGGCCGGGGCACAACCGGTCATCTGCTCGACCTGGAGCACGGCCTGGTGCACCAGCAGGTCGAGGCCGCTGACGACGGCGCCGCCGTACATCGACCAGCGGGCCGCGAGCGCGGTGGGCCAGGGGTCGTACAGCACGTCGAACAGGGTCGTGGGGCGTTCGGGGACGGCCGCGGCCAGCGGGTCCGTGGTGCCGGCGGGTGTGGTGGCGACGACGAGCGGAGCGCGCAGCGCCCGGTCGGCCTGCGACCAGTCAGCGGTGCGGACGTCGACCTCGAGCCGCTCGCCCCACTGACGCATCTCGGCGGCCCGCGCCTCGCTGCGGACGTAGGCGACGACCTCGCCGGTGCAGATCCGGGCCAGCGCCGCCAGCGCGGAGGAGGCGGTGGCGCCGGCACCGAGGATCGCGGCGGAGCCGACCTGCTCGATGCCGCGCTCACGCAACGCGGCGACCATCCCGGGGATGTCGGTGTTGTCCCCGAGGCGACGCCCGTCCTTCGTGAGCACGACGGTGTTGACCGCCTCCACCGAGGCGGCGGTGTCGCTGATGGAGTCGAGCAGCGGGATGACGGCCCGCTTCAGCGGCATGGTCAGCGACAGGCCCGCCCACTCGGGGCCGAGCCCCGCCACGAACCCCGGCAGCGCTTCCTCGTCGATCTCGAACCGGTCGTACGACCAGTCCTTCAGCCCGAGCTCGTCGTACGCGGCGCGGTGCAGCACCGGCGAGAGGGAGTGGGCGATCGGGGAACCGAGGACGGCGGCCCGGCGCCGGTCGGCGGTGTCCGTCATTGACTCTTCTTCTGCGATTTGAAGTACTTGTCGCGGTTGCGGTTCTGCTCTTCGTTCGTCTCGGCGAAGAGGGTCTCGTTCTCGTTGATCGAGACGAAGTAGTACCAGTTGCCCTTCGCCGGATGGAGGGCGGCCTTGATCGCCACATCGCCGGGGTTGTCGATCGGTCCGGGCGGCAGTCCCTTGAACTTGTACGTGTTGTAAGGGTTGTTGATCTGCCGCAGCGAGTCGACGGAACCGGTGTCGAGCTTGGACTGGCCACGCAGGTAGTTCACCGTGGAGTCGAAGTCGAGCAGTCCGTAGGTCTCGGTGTTGTCCGGCTTGAGCCGGTTGTAGACGACCGTCGCGACCTTCTCGAAGTCGTGCTTGTACTTGCCCTCGGCCTGGACGAGGCTCGCGACCGTGAGCACCTGCAGCGGATTCTCCAGGTTGAGGCTCTCGGCCTTGGCCTCTATGCCCAGTGCGGCGTACTTCTGCTTGGCCAGGTCGACCATCTGCTTCAGGACGTCCGCGGGCTTCATGCCCTTGGCGACCGGATAGCTGGAGGGGTAGAGGAATCCTTCCAGCGGGTCCTCAATGGCCTTGTCGTTGTTGGCCCAGTCGGGAAGGCCGAAGCTCTTCCACTCCTTCTTGGCGACGTCCTGGGTGGTGCCCGCCTTGAGTTTCAGCCGCTCGTCGATCGCCGTGTAGATCTTCGTGTTGCGCCAGCCCTCGGCGATGATCAGGTTGTTCTTGCTCCTGGGGCTGAGCATCAACTGGACGGCCGCGGCCGCGGACATCTGTTTGTTCAACGTGTACGTGCCCGCCTGGATGCTCTTCCCGGCGGAGTTCGCCTCCTGCGCGGCCACGAAGGCGTCGACGCTCTTCACGACACCCGCCTTCTTCAGCACCTGCCCGATGATGGAACCGGTGGCGCCCTGCGGGATGGTGACCGCGACCTGCTCGCCGTTCCCCTCGCCCGCGTAGTCGGGCGCAGGACCGAAATGGCTCTGGTAGAACTGGTATCCGATATATCCGACACCGCCCACGCCGCCGCCGAGGACGAGCACGACCGCCAGGCAGGCGCAGCCGTTGCGGCGTTTCTTGCCCGTGCCCTTGTCGCCGCGCCCCTTGCGGCCGTCGGCCGCCTGGTCGTCGGCGTCGTCATCGTCGTCCCCGCCCGCGAAGAAGGCGTGCTCGCCCTGGTCCGGTCCCGGGTCCCAGTCGCTCTCGGGCTCCGGTTCCGCCCGCCGGCGGTTCGGCGGCTCGGGCGGCGGATACGCGTCGGGGGTCTGGTAGAAGTCCGGCTGCTCGGAACCGTACGCACCGGGCTCGCCACCGTACGGGCCCGACGGACCGTTCGCGTAGGGGGCGCCGGACTGACCGCTCGGGTCCCAGCCGGCGTTGCCCTGACCCTGCTGCGTCTGCCCGGGGTACTGCTGTCCCGGCTGCTGACCGTACGGCTGTCCCGGCTGCGGGTACTGCTGCGGTCCGGACTGCGGATACTGAGGCTGACCGGGCTGCTGCCCGTGCTGCGGGTACTGCTGCTGACCGGGCTGCGGGTACTGAGGCTGTCCGTGCTGCGGGTACTGAGACTGACCGGGCTGCTGCCCGTGCTGCGGGTACTGCTGCTGACCGGGCTGCTGTCCGGGCTGGGGGTACTGAGGCTGACCGGGCTGCGGGTACTGCTGATACCCCTGCTGCCCCTGGTCGTATCCGGCCTGCGGGGCGCCGCCCCAGTCGCCGTAGTGCTGCTGCGGCTGCTCCGGGTGCTGCTGTGGCTGGCCGCCGTAGGGGGGCTGGGGCGCCTGGCCCTCATGCCCTCCCCATCCGCCGTCCCCGTACAACGGGTCCTCCGGATGCCACGGTGCGGAGCCTTGGCCCCGGCCATACTCAGTCATCGATCCCCTAGCGCCTCGAAGCGGCGGTCGCAGGCTCCTGTGGCCCGGCTTCCGTTCCGCCCCATTGCCGTGCGATGGCTGTTCGAACACCATCGCATCGCGCGGAACGTTACCGTATCGCGATCAGATGACCACTTCGACGCCCTCGCCGGGTGCTTTACCTGACACTCGCTCGGATTCCAGTGCCTGCTGGAGGATGATGACGGCCGCTGCCTGGTCGATCACCGATCGCCCCTTCTTGGACTTCACACCCGAGGCGCGCAGTCCCTGACCGGCGGTCACCGTGGTCATCCGCTCGTCCACGAGCCTGACCGGAACGGGCGCGATCAAACGCGCCAGTTCCTGTGCGAAACCCCGTACCTTCACGGCGGCCGGGCCCTCCCCTCCCTTCAGGGAACGGGGCAGGCCGACGACGACCTCGATCGGTTCGTATTCCTCGACGAGCTGCTTCAGCCGCCGCCGGGCCGCCGGGACGTCCCGGCCGGGAACGGTCTCCACCGGGGTGGCCAGGATCCCGTCGGGGTCGCACGAGGCGACCCCGATCCGGGCGTCACCGACGTCGATCGCGAGTCGGCGTCCTCTTCTCATACCGGTGCCGATTCCTACTTGGCGGTCTCGGCGACCAGGCGCTCGACGGCCTCGACCGCCTCGCCGACGGCACCGGGGTTCTGGCCACCGCCCTGGGCGACGTCCGGCTTGCCGCCACCGCCGCCACCGAGGGTCTTGGCGGCCGTGCGGACCAGGTCACCGGCCTTGAGACCGCGCTCGCGGGCGGCGTCGTTCGTGGCGATGACCGTGAGGGGCTTGCCGTTGTTCACGGTGAACAGGGCGACCACGGCGGGCCGTCCCCCCTGGATCCGGCCCCGCACGTCCAGCACCAGCTTGCGCAGGTCGTCGGGCGTCGTGCCGTCCGGCACCTGGCCGGTGACCACGGCGACTCCGCGCACGTCCTTGGCGGACCCGGCGAGCCCGGCGGCGGCCTGCAGCACCTTCTCGGCGCGGAACTTCTCGATCTCCTTCTCGGCGTCCTTCAGCTTGCCGAGCATGCTGGAGACCTTGTCGGGCAGGTCCTCCGGGCGGCCCTTGAGCAGCTCGGTCAGCTGGTTGACGACCGTGTGCTCGCGGGCGAGGAAGTTGTAGGCGTCGACGCCGACCAGGGCCTCGATACGGCGCACGCCCGAGCCGATCGACGATTCGCCGAGCAGCTTGACCAGACCCAGCTGGGCGGTGTTGTGCACGTGCGTGCCGCCGCACAGCTCCTTGGAGAAGTCGCCGATGGTCACCACGCGCACGCGCTCGCCGTACTTCTCGCCGAACTCGGCGATGGCGCCCTGCTTCTTGGCCTCGTCGATACCCATGATCTCGGCCTGGACGTCCAGATCGCGGGCGAGGACCTCGTTGATCTTCTGCTCGACGTCGGTCATCACGGTCGTCGGGACGGCCGCCGGGGAGCCGAAGTCGAAGCGGAAGCGGCCGGGCTGGTTCTCGGAACCGGCCTGGGCGGCCGTCGGGCCGAGGGCGTCGCGCAGGGCCTGGTGGGTCAGGTGCGTGGCCGAGTGGGCACGGGCGATGGCCTTGCGGCGGCGGGTGTCGATCGAGGCGTGGGCCTTGGCGCCGACGGTGACCTCGCCGACCTGGACCACGCCCTTGTGGACGTAGACGCCGGGGACCGGCTTCTGCGTGTCCCGGATCTCGATCACGGCACCGGAGTCCGCCTTGATGCGGCCGGTGTCGCCGATCTGGCCACCGCCCTCGGCGTAGAACGGGGTGCGGTCGAGGACGATCTCGACCTCGTCGCCCTCCGTGGCGGCCGGGGAGGAGACGCCGTCGACGAGGATGCCGACGATCGTGGACTCGCCCTCGACGTCCGAGTACCCGATGAAGTCGGTCTCGCCGGCGCTGTCGGCGATCTCGCGATAGGCACCGAGGTCGGCGTGGCCGGTCTTCTTGGCCTGGGCGTCGGCCTTTGCGCGCTCCCGCTGCTCCTTCATCAGGCGGCGGAAACCGTCCTCGTCGACGCTCAGACCCTGCTCGGCAGCCATCTCGAGGGTGAGGTCGATCGGGAAGCCCCAGGTGTCGTGGAGCAGGAACGCCTTGTCGCCGGACAGGATCGTGCCACCGGAGGCCTTGGTCTCGGTCACGGCGGTGTCGAGGATGTTGGTGCCCGCCTTCAGCGTCTTGAGGAAGGCGTTCTCCTCGGCGACGGCGACCTTCTCGATGCGCTCGCGCTCGCTGATGAGCTCGGGGTACTGCCGGCCCATCATCCCGATCACGGTGTCGATCAGGTCCTTGACCACCGGACCGGTGGCGCCGAGCAGACGCATGTTGCGGATGGCGCGGCGCATGATGCGGCGCAGGACGTAGCCACGGCCCTCGTTGCCGGGGGTGACGCCGTCGCCGATCAGCATGGTGGCGGTGCGCATGTGGTCGGTGACCACGCGCAGCGCGACGTCCGACGCGTGCGAGTGACCGTAGGCGACACCCGTGAGCTCGGTGGCCTTCTTGATCACGGCCATCGACGTGTCGATCTCGTACATGTTCTGCACGCCCTGCAGAATCATGGCGAGCCGCTCCAGGCCGAGCCCGGTGTCGATGTTCTTGCTCGGCAGATCGCCGAGGATCTCGAAGTTCTCCTTGCCGATGCCCTCGCCGCGCTCGTACTGCATGAAGACGAGGTTCCAGATCTCCACGTACCGCTCGTCGTTGACGGCGGGACCGCCCTCGGCGCCGAACTCGGGGCCGCGGTCGTAGTTGATCTCGGAGCAGGGACCGCACGGTCCGGGCACGCCCATGGACCAGAAGTTGTCCTTCATGCCCAGCCGCTGGATGCGCTCCTTGGGCACGCCGACGACCTCGTGCCAGATCTGCTCGGCCTCGTCGTCGTCCTTGTAGACGGTGATCCACAGGCGCTCGGGGTCGAGGCCGTAACCGCCCTTGTCCTGGGGCGAGGTGAGCAGCTCCCAGGCGAGCTTGATGGCGCCTTCCTTGAAGTAGTCGCCGAAGGAGAAGTTGCCGCACATCTGGAAGAAGGTGCCGTGCCGGGTGGTCTTGCCGACCTCTTCGATGTCGGGTGTGCGCACGCACTTCTGCACGCTGGTGGCGCGCACGAACGGCGGCTTGACCTCACCCAGGAAGTAGGGCTTGAAGGGCACCATGCCGGCCGGGACGAGCAGCAGAGTCGGGTCGTCCGCGATGAGCGACGCCGAAGGGACGACGGTGTGACCGCGCTCCTCGAAGAAGCTCAACCAGCGGCGGCGGATTTCAGCCGACTCCATCAGTGGTCCTCATTCCGGTTGTTCGAGTACATCGGGGGCTCGATGTACTTGGGGCTGTTGCGGTTCTCGACGGCTGCATGCCGCCGGGGTGCCGGGAGTTGGTCGACGGACGCGTTCAGGCCCAGTGCGTCGTCGAGTTCGGCTTCGCGCTGGGCCATGCCGGTGCGGACGTCGGACGCGAAGTCCGCTGCGCGGTCCTTGAGCCGGTGCCCCGCCTCCAGCGCCTTGTTCGCGGCCTGAGCGGCCAGGCTCTCGGGCGTCAGCTGCCTCAGCTTGCGGTTGACCTTGGTGGTGGCCCAGACACCGGCGGCGACGCCCGTGGTGAACCAGAACGTACGGCGGAACATCGCTCGGTCAGTCTCTCTTTTCCCGGGTGTTCCGCTTCCCCCGCCGCGGGGACGGGACGGTGCGGCCCACGATCACGGTACGCCGGGGCGCCTTGGGGGGCACGTTCTCACGGCGGCCGACGATCGCCCGGCGCACGCCGTAGCCGAATGCCGCGACCTTGACCAGGGGACCGCCGAAGGTGGACGCGACGGTCGTCGACAGCGCCGACGCGTTCGACGTGACCTCCTGGACGTCCGACGCGATCGCGTCGACCCGGTCGATCTGGGTCTGTGCGGAGCGCACCGCGCTGGAGGCGTCCGACAGCAGCGGAACGGCCTGGTCGGTCACCTCCGACACCAGCTTGGTGGTCGCCCTGAGCGTCTGGGCCAGCCTCGCCAGTGCGACGGCGAGGAAGGAGACCAGGATCGCCCAGAAGACCGCCACGAGGATCCCGGCCACCTCACCACCGGACACCGTGCGCACCCGCTCCCTGGAACGTGCCTGAACATCAAGAAAGTCGTCCCCCGAGCCTATCGCGCCGGAGCGGCCGGTCCGTACCGGATTAGGGCTGTCCGCCGGCGGAATGCGACAGCCCGCCGGCTCGCCCGCCCGTGCGGGCGGAGAGACGGCGGGCTGCTGCGTGGGACGTACCCGCGTTCGCCGAGAAGTGATCAGCGGGCGTAGTACTCGACGACGAGCTGCTCGTCGCAGATCACCGGAACTTCCTTGCGGTTCGGCTCGCGGTCCAGGCGGAACGCCAGGGACTTGAGGTTCACCTGCAGGTAGCGCGGGGTCTCACCGTCGGGGGCGAAGCCACCCTCGCGGGCGATCTGGAAGAGCGTCTTGTCACGGCTGCGCTCGCGGACCATCACGACGTCGTCGGGACGGACACGGAACGACGGCTTGTCGACCTTCTGGCCGTTGACCTCGATGTGGCCGTGGACGACCATCTGGCGGGCCTGGTAGATCGTGCGGGCGATGCCCGAACGCAGGACCAGCGCGTCGAGGCGACGCTCCAGCTCGACGATCAGGGCCTCACCGGTCTTGCCCTGGATCTTCGACGCACGCTCGTAGGCGCGCACCAGCTGACGCTCGGAGATGTCGTACTGAGCGCGCAGACGCTGCTTCTCCAGCAGACGGACCTTGTAGTCCGAGTTCTGCTTGCGGCCACGGCCGTGCTCGCCCGGCGGGTAGGGGCGGGCCTCGAAGTACTTGACGGCCTTCGGGGTCAGCGCGATGCCGAGGGCACGCGACTTCTTGACCTTGGGGCGGGACTGGTTCGCCATGAACCAAACACCTCGTGTTTCTCTGTGGAATCGGCTTCACCAGGGTTAGAGGAGGTCGCATCCGCAGCCGGGGAAACCCTGCGGGTCCACATGGGACCTGCCGGGCAGCCGCTCCCCTGGTCTGGGCACATACGTGCAGCACGCGAGTGGCCCACCTACCTGTGACCCCCGGAGTGACCGAAGGAGGTGGTGGGCTGCCCGCGACACCGTTCGACGGTGCGCGACGCTCCTGGATCCCCGTGCCTGACGGCGACGGGGTTCCGGCTGGTTGTCCCGTTCTGGTGGTGTCCGGCCGGGGCCGGACACGGGACTCAGCACTTCAAGGGATTCTACAGGGTGGCTACGGCTGCTTTCGACGCAGGTGCTTGCGGGTCCACTCCACGGCGTCCGCGTACCGCGCCTCCCCGCCGTGCCGGGAGGGCGTGTAGTACTCGCGGTCCTTGAGCGCGTCCGGTGCGTACTGCTGGGAGGCGATGCCCTCGGGCAGGTCGTGCGGATACACGTACCCCTGCGCGTGGCCCAGCTTGGCCGCGCCCTTGTAGTGCCCGTCGCGCAGATGCGGGGGCACGGGGCCGGCCAGACCCTTGCGCACGTCCTCCATGGCGGCGCCGATCGCCGTGGTCGCCGAGTTGGACTTGGGGGCGAGGGCCAGAGCGATCGTGGCGTGGCTGAGGATGAGCGCGGCTTCCGGGAAACCGATCATCGCGACGGCCTGGGCTGCCGCGACGGCCGTCGGCAGCGCGTTCGGGTCGGCGAGGCCGATGTCCTCGCTCGCGGAGATCATCAGCCGGCGGGCGATGAACCGGGGGTCCTCCCCCGCCTCGATCATCCGGGCCAGGTAATGGAGCGCCGCGTCGACGTCCGAGCCCCGGATGGATTTGATCAGGGCGCTCGCCACGTCGTAGTGCTGGTCGCCGTCGCGGTCGTACGTCACCGCGGCGCGGTCGACGGTCTCCTCCAGGGTCGTCAGGGCGATCTCCGGCTCCCCCTTGTCGAGGGCCGCACCGGCGGCGGCCTCCAGGGCCGTCAGGGCCCTGCGGGCGTCACCGCCGGCGATCCGCAGCAGATGGTCCTCGGTGTCCTCGGGAAGCGTGACGGCGCCGCCCAGTCCGCGCTCGTCGGTCAGCGCGCGGCGCAGTAGTCCGCGCAGGTCGTCGTCCGTGAGCGGTTCGAGGGTCAGCAGCAGGGAGCGCGACAGCAGCGGGGAGATGACCGAGAAGTACGGGTTCTCCGTCGTGGCCGCGATCAGGGTGACCCAGCGGTTCTCCACGGCCGGGAGCAGGGAGTCCTGCTGAGCCTTGCTGAATCGGTGGATCTCGTCGAGGAAGAGGACGGTCTCCTTGCCGAAGCCGCCGGTGGCCCGTCGGGCCCCGTCGATGACCGCGCGGACCTCCTTCACGCCCGCGGTGATCGCCGACAGCTCGACGAAGCGCTTGTTGGTGGCCTTGGAGACGACATACGCGAGGGTCGTCTTGCCGGTGCCGGGCGGACCCCAGAGGATCACCGAGGAGGGTCCGGCCGGGCCGCCGTTGCCCTCGCCGACCAGTCTGCGCAGCGGAGAGCCGGGCTTGAGCAGATGCTGCTGGCCCACGACCTCGTCGAGGGTGCGAGGGCGCATCCGGACCGCCAGGGGACTGGCGGTCGGGTCCTTCTCCTGGCGTTCTTCTGCGGCGGCGGTGAACAGGTCGGGCTCCACGCTGAAACCCTATGTCACCCCACTGACAACGCCGCCGCGTCCGTCGCCCGGTCCGGGGCCCGCCGGGCCCTGGAACCGCTCAGGCCCAGAGCTGGCTGCCCCAGCGGGTGAGGATCAGCATGGCGATGATGCCGACGTGGGTGAGCGGGAGGACCCAGGTGAACTCGCCGAGGAAGTTCTTCACCGGGCGCGGGGTCCGCAGGAAGTCGTTGCGGACGTTGAACGACGTCACGTACCAGAACATGGTGATCGTGGCCACCCAGGCCAGCGAGCACCACAGGCACAGCGCGTTGATCCGGTACAGGGACTCGAACTGCAGCCAGGTGACGAAGCCGACGCCGAAGAGCGTGCCGAAGTTGAAGGTGAGCCAGTACCAGCGGGGGAAACGGGTGCGGGCCAGCAGGCTCATGCCGACGCAGATCACGATGCCGTAGCAGACCAGGCCCAGCATCGGGTTGGGGAACCCGAAGGCCGCGGCCTGCTTGCTCTCCATGACGCTGCCGCAGGAGACGATCGGGTTGATGCTGCAGCTCGGGGTGAACGTCTTGCCGCTCACCTTGCCCTCGAGGATCTTGAACTTGTCGATCGTGATGACCCACGCGGCGAGCAGACCGGCCGCACCGGTGATCACCAGCAGCAGGGCGAACGCACGACTGCCGCCCACCGTCCGGGGCGCGTCCGCGCGTTCCGACTCGGTCGACTCGGTGGAGACGTCCTTCACTGTCGTCTTGCTCATCACGTCGATTCCGATACTCGAGGGGTGGACCTGCGGTCAGTGGTCATTGTGCCGCACGTGAGCACGTCTCCACCGTTCGATGGACATAAGGAAGTACGGACGGCCGCCGCCGGGCGTTCGGTTCCGGCCGGGGCCGTGGCCGGGACCACACCCGCGGACGGGCTCCCGGCGAACGCCCGGGGCCAGCGCCGCCGTGGGGGACCTGGGGCCACCGGGCCGCGGGCCGGGCCACGGTGCCCTGCGGTCCCAGCGCGCCGTATGCGCGCCCGAAAACGCATCATCCCGCAGGGGCAATCGGCGTCCGGGGAATTGACGATCCGCACAGCGGCCCGGGCGGTCCGCATCACTCCAGCACCACCCGGCGCCCATGACGAGGGCCCCGGGGGATCGTCCCCGGGGCCCTCGTACGGACGCTCAGCCGAGCCTGGTCTCCAGTTCCGCCACGATCTCGTTCACGCCGACCGCGGCCTGCTCCCCGGACTCCATGTCCTTGAGCTGGACCACGCCCTCGGCGAGGTCCCGCTCGCCCGCCACGATCGTGTAGCGGGCTCCGCTGCGGTTCGCGTTCTTCATCGCGCCCTTGAGGCCCTTGGCGCCGTACGAGAAGTCCGCCGCGATGCCCAGCTTGCGCAGCTCGGTGACCTTGGCGAAGAGGAGCCTGCGGGCCTCCTCGCCCAGCGGGACCGCGAACACGCTGGTGGACGCGGGGAGTTCGAGCTCGACTCCCTCCGCCTCCAGGGCGAGCACCGTGCGGTCGACGCCCAGCGCCCAGCCCACGGACGGCAGCGACGGTCCGCCGATCATCTCCGACAGTCCGTCGTAGCGTCCGCCGCCGCCCACGGCGGACTGGGAGCCCAGACCGTCGTGGACGAACTCGAACGTGGTGCGCGTGTAGTAGTCCAGGCCCCGCACCAGCTTCGGGTCGTCCTCGAAGGGCACGCCCGCCGCGGTGATCAGCTCGCGGACCTCCTCGTGGTACGCCTTGCAGGCGTCGCACAGGTAGTCGCGCAGCAGCGGGGCGCCGGTCAGCTGCTTCTGCACGGCCTCCCGCTTGTCGTCGAGCACGCGCAGCGGGTTGATGTCGACCCGGCGGCGCGTGTCCTCGTCCAGGTCCAGTCCGAGCAGGAACTCCTGGAGCGCGGCGCGGTAGACCGGGCGGCACTCCCTGTCGCCCAGGCTGTTCAGCAGGATGCGGAAGCTCCGCAGCCCGAGGGAACGATAGGCCTGGTCGGCCAGGATGATCAGCTCGGCGTCGAGGAACGGGTCCTCGGCACCGATCGCCTCCGCGCCGACCTGCGAGAAGTGGCGGTAACGACCCTTCTGGGGGCGCTCGTAGCGGTAGTAGGAGCCGGAGTACCAGAGCTTGACCGGGAGGTTGCCCGTCTTGTGCAGGTTGGCCTCCAGCGCCGCGCGCAGCACGGAGGCGGTGCCCTCGGGGCGCAGGGCCAGCCGGTCGCCGCCCTTCGTCTCGAAGGTGTACATCTCCTTGGTCACGATGTCCGTGGACTCGCCCACGCCGCGTGCGAACAGCTCGACGCTCTCGAAGCCGGGCGTCTCGATGTACCCGTAGCCGGAGTTGCGCAGCGGGGCCGCGATCGCCTCGCGCACGGCGAGGTACTTCGCGGACTCGGGTGGGATCAGGTCGTACGTGCCCTTGGGGGCCTTGAAGGTGCTCACGAAAGGTCTCGTCACATTCCTCGTCGGGGAGCGTCGTCGACGTTCGCTCCCGGGCCGGCGGCCACCTGTCGCAGATACGGATTGGCGGCGCGCTCCCGGCCGATGGTCGTCTGGGGGCCGTGACCGGACAGCACCACGGTCGAGTCGTCGAGCGGCAGGCACACGCGGGCCAGCGAGTCGAGCATCTCGGCCATGTCACCGCCCGGCAGGTCGGTGCGTCCGATGGAGCCGGCGAACAGCAGGTCGCCCGAGAAGAGGATCGGCGGGATGTCCGCCGCCTCGGGGACGCCGAAGGTCACCGACCCCTTGGTATGGCCCGGCGCGTGCGCGACGGACAGCTCCAGACCCGCCAGCTCCAGCTTCGCGCCGTCGCTCAGCTCCTTGACGTCGTCCGGCTCGCCCACCGCCAACTCGCCCATCAGCGGCATCCCGATGGAGCGCCCGAGCGCCTTCTCCGGGTCGCTCATCATGTAGCGGTCCGCGGGGTGGATCCAGGCCGGCACGCCGTGCGCGCCGCACACGGGGACGACCGAGGCCACGTGGTCGATGTGCCCGTGGGTGAGGACGACGGCGACGGGCTTGAGCCGATGTTTCGCGAGCGCTTCCTCGACTCCCTGGGCGGCCTGGTGGCCTGGGTCGATGATCACGCACTCCTCACCCGCGGCGGGGGCGACCAGGTAACAGTTGGTCCCCCAGGCCCCGGCGGGGAACCCGGCAATGAGCACGATCGTCCTTCGTTGTGTAGTGCGGGGGTGACTGGCTGTGGGTCAGAGCCTACCGGCGCTGCCGATTCCTCAGCGAACCCATATACGGTACGGGGCACACGCCTGCGGACGGCACACCCGACGCACGCGTACCGGTCGGCGTACGAGACGCATGAGGAGACAACCCCGTGGTCAGCCAGGATCAGCGGCGGCGACAGCTCGCCCGGGAGAAGTTCTTGCGGCAGCAGCAACGGCGCACGGAGACGCGGCGCAAGGCACACACCCGCAATGCCGTGATCGCATCGGTCCTCGGCGTGGTCGTCGTGGGCAGCGTGGTGTCGTTCACCACCGGCGTCTTCACCGATGACGACAAGAAGGCGAACGCGAGCGCGGAGGTGACACCGAGCGCCTCCGCGCCCAGCAAGGCGCCGGACCCGTGCGAGAAGCCCGCCCCGGGCAAGGTCGAGTCGCTGAACTGGAAGAAGGAGCCGGCGATGACCATCGACACGTCGGCCAAGTACACGATGAAGCTGGCGACGACGTGCGGTGACATCGGCATCGCGTTGAAGACGGCCGCGGCCCCGCACACCGTGAACTCCTTCGACTTCCTGGCGAAGAAGGGCTTCTTCGACCACACCAAGTGCCACCGGCTCACCACCAACGGCATCTACGTGCTCCAGTGCGGCGACCCGCAGGGCACCGGCGCGGGTGGTCCCGGCTACACCATCCCCGACGAGAACCTCAAGGACTCGAGCCTGAAGGGGAACGTCTATCCGGCGGGCACGGTCGCCATGGCGAACACCGGGCAGAAGCACAGCGGAGGCAGCCAGTTCTTCCTCGTCTACCAGGACAGTCAGTTGCCGCCCAGCTACACGCCGTTCGGAACCATCGACGCGGCCGGCATGAGCGTCCTCAAGAAGATCGCCGCCGCCGGTGAGAACACGGGCGCGGGTGACGGAGCACCGAACGCGACCGTCGTGATCAACAAGGCGTCGGTGACGAAATCCTGACCGTCAACTGCGAAATTTCGGTCGCGCGGGATGCGGACAGCCGCCCCGCCGGTCGCCTATGTTGGCGGTGACGAAACTGTGGACGATGCCGGGGGCGCTGAGGCACCCGCAGGCATCATGTGGAGGAGGCGCTGTGAGCAGCGACCCGTGGGGCCGCGTCGACGAGACGGGGACCGTGTACGTGCGAACGGCCGACGGCGAGAAGGTCGTCGGCTCCTGGCAGGCCGGCTCCCCCGATGAGGCGCTGGCCTACTTCGAGCGCAAGTACGAGGGCCTGGTGGTCGAGATCGGCCTCCTCGAGAAGCGAGTCCAGACCACCGACCTGTCGGCGAAGGACGCCCAGATCGCGATCGACCACCTTCGGGAGCAGGTCGAGGCGCACCACGCGGTCGGCGATCTGGACGCGCTGCGGGCACGCCTGGACAAGCTCGTGGAGACGGTCGACGCGCGCCGCGAGGAGCGCAAGGTACAGCGCGCCAAGCAGTCGGACGAGGCACGGCACTCCAAGGAGGCACTGGTCGTCGAGGCGGAGGAGCTGGCCCAGTCCGACCAGTGGCGGGCGGCCGGCGAGCGGCTGCGGGCGCTGGTGGACACCTGGAAGGGTCTGCCGCGGCTGGACCGGAAGTCGGACGACGAGCTGTGGCACCGCTTCTCGCACGCCCGCTCGGCGTTCTCCAAGCGTCGCAAGGCGCATTTCGCGCAGCTGGACGCGCAGCGCGAGGACGCCCGCAAGACGAAGGAGCGGCTGGTCTCGGAGGCCGAGGCGCTGTCGGGCTCGACGGACTGGGGTCCCACGGCGGCGCGCTACCGCGATCTGATGGCCGAGTGGAAGGCCGCGGGCCGCGCCCAGCGCGAGCACGAGGACGACCTGTGGAACCGCTTCCGCGGCGCGCAGGACGTGTTCTTCGCGGCCCGCGGCTCGGTCTTCGCGGAGCGTGACGCCGAGCAGACCGAGAACCTCAAGCTCAAGGAGGAGTTGGCCGAGGAGGCGGAGAAGCTGCTGCCGATCACGGACCTGAAGGCCGCCAGGATCGCCTTCCGCTCGATCAACGAGCGCTGGGAGGCCATCGGCCATGTGCCGCGCGACGCGCGCCCGCGCGTCGAGGGCCGGATGCACGCGGTCGACCGGGCGCTTCAGGACGCCGAGGAGAACGAGTGGCGCCGTACGAACCCGGAGGCGCTGGCGCGCGCCGAGGGGCTCACGGGGCAGCTTCAGGCGGCCGTCGACAAGCTGAGGGGCCAGATCGAGCAGGCGCGCACCGCGGGCAACAGCTCGAAGGCCGAGAAGCTGGAGAGGGAGCTGGAGGGCCGTCAGGCGCTGCTGGACCAGGCTCTGAAGGGGCTGCAGGAGTTCGGCGGCTGACCGTTCTGCGGGCTCGCACGAAAGGGGCTCCCGTACCTCGTGTACGGGAGCCCCTTTCGTGCGCCGGTCGTGTGCCGGGCCGCGGGACGACTACGACGGCCTGCGTGCCGACGTGACGCGGTAGACGTCGTACACGCCCTCCACGCCCCGGACCGCCTTCAGGACGTGCCCCAGATGCTTGGGGTCGCCCATCTCGAAGGTGAAACGGGAGGTGGCGACGCGGTCGCGGGACGTCTGGACCGCGGCCGAGAGGATGTTGACGTGCTGGTCGGACAGGACCCGGGTCACGTCCGAGAGCAGTCGCGAGCGGTCGAGTGCCTCTACCTGGATCGCCACGAGGAAGACCGAGGACTGGGTCGGGGCCCACTCCACCTCGAGGATGCGCTCGGGCTCCCGCGACAGCGACTCCACGTTGACGCAGTCGGTGCGGTGGACCGATACCCCGCTGCCCCGGGTGACGAAGCCGATGATCGGATCACCGGGGACGGGCGTACAGCAGCGGGCCAGCTTGACCCACACGTCCTCGACGCCCTTGACCACGACGCCCGGGTCCTGGTTGCGGCGCCGCTTGCGGCCGCGGCCCCGGGCCGGCGGAACGGCCTCGTCGATCTCCTCGGTGGCGGCCTCCTCGCCGCCGAGCGCCTGCACCAGCTTCTGCACGACGTTCTGAGCGGCCACATGGCCCTCGCCGATCGCCGCGTACAGGGACGAGATGTCCGGGTAGCGCATCTCGTGCGCGAGGGTCACGAGGGAGTCGCCGGTCAGGATGCGCTGGATCGGCAGGTTCTGCTTGCGCATCGCCCGTGCGATCGCGTCCTTGCCCTGCTCGATCGCCTCCTCGCGCCGCTCCTTGGAGAACCACGCCCGGATCTTGTTGCGGGCACGCGGCGACTTGACGAAGCCGAGCCAGTCGCGGGACGGGCCCGCACCCGGTGCCTTGGAGGTGAAGACCTCCACCAGGTCGCCGTTGTCCAGGGTGGATTCGAGGGGTACGAGACGGCCGTTGACCCTGGCCCCTATGGTCCGGTGGCCGACCTCCGTGTGGACCGCGTACGCGAAGTCCACCGGGGTGGCACCGGCCGGAAGCGCTATGACGTCGCCCTTCGGCGTGAAGACGAAGACCTCGTTGCGCGACAGGTCGAAGCGCAGGGACTCCAGGAACTCGCTCGGGTCCTCGGTCTCCTTCTGCCAGTCCAGCAACTGGCGCAGCCACGCCATGTCGTTGACGGCGTCCTTGTCCTTGGCGTTCGAACGAGGCGCGTCGGTACGGATCTTGGAGGCACCCGCGACGGCCTCCTGCTTGTACTTCCAGTGCGCGGCGATGCCGTACTCGGCGCGGCGGTGCATGTCGAACGTACGGATCTGCAGTTCGACGGGCTTGCCGTTGGGCCCGATGACCGTCGTGTGCAGCGACTGGTACATGTTGAACTTGGGCATCGCGATGTAGTCCTTGAACCGCCCCGGAACCGGGTTCCAGCGGGCGTGGACCGTGCCGAGTGCCGCGTAGCAGTCGCGGACCGTGTCGACGAGCACGCGGATGCCGACCAGGTCGTAGATCTCCGCGAAGTCACGGCCGCGGACGATCATCTTCTGGTAGACGCTGTAGTAGTGCTTCGGCCGGCCGGTGACGGTCGCCTTGATGCGGGCCGCACGCAGATCGGCCTGGACCTCGTCGGTCACTATGGCGAGGTACTCGTCGCGCTTGGGGGCGCGCTCGGCGACCAGGCGCACGATCTCGTCGTACATCTTGGGGTAGAGGATCGCGAAGGCGAGGTCCTCCAGTTCCCACTTGATGGTGTTCATGCCCAGCCGGTGGGCGAGCGGCGCGTAGATCTCCAGCGTCTCGCGCGCCTTCTTCTCCTGCTTCTCGCGCTTGAGGTAGCGCATGGTGCGCATGTTGTGCAGGCGGTCGGCGAGCTTGATCACCAGGACGCGCGGGTCCTTGGCCATGGCGACGACCATCTTGCGCACGGTCTCGGCCTGCGCCGCCTCGCCGAACTTCACCTTGTCCAGCTTGGTGACGCCGTCGACCAGGAGCGCGACGGTGTCCCCGAAGTCACGGCGGAGCTGCTCGAGACCGTACTCGGTGTCCTCGACGGTGTCGTGCAGCAGTCCCGCCATCAGGGTCGCCGGGTCCATGCCCAGCTCGGCGAGGATCGTCGTCACCGCGAGCGGGTGCGTGATGTACGGGTCGCCGCTCTTGCGCTTCTGGCCGCGGTGCCAGCGCTCGGCGACCTGGTAGGCGCGCTCGATCTGGCGCAGCGTCGAATTCTCGATCTTGGGGTCGTTGCTGCGCACTATCCGCAGCAGCGGCTCGAGGACCGGGTTGTACGGGTTGGCACGCTGTACGCCGAGCCGGGCGAGGCGGGCCCGCACACGGTTCGAGGAGCCGGAGCGGGCGGGCGGAGCCGGAGTGGGGCGGACCGCCGCGGAGCGCTCGGTGGGAGCCGGCTTGGGGCGCGACTGCTCGGCCGCCTGGCCGACGGGCGCCGACTGGGCGTGCTCGACCGGCCCGTGCGGGGCGTCCTTCGGACTCCGTGCGGGCTTCGCCGCGGCCTTCGACGTCGGCTCGGGCTTGGCGGCGGTCAGTGGCTGGGCCTCGTCTGGCAACAGGGCTCCTCTGCGCGTTCCGGGTCCCCCGGGCAGGCCCCGGAGACCCCATGGTAGCGATCCTGGGCTCCGGGCTCGCCTCCAGTGTGTGGGGACGACCTTCGCTCGTACAAACGCACGAGGCGGGCGCCGGATTCCTCCGGGCCCGCCTCACGGTGTCCTGCGGCCTTCCGCACCCTTGCGCTCGGGTTGCCGCAGTGGGTCTCAGACCTGAAGCAGCGCCTCCAGCGGTGCCCCGTCCAAGGCCGGCGCCAGGCGGGCACGCCCGCCCAGGAAGCCCAGCTCCATCAGCACGGACACACCGGCGACCTCCGCGCCCGCCCGGCGGACGAGCCGGAGCGAGGCCTCGGCGGTACCGCCGGTGGCGAGGACGTCGTCGACGACCATCACCCGGTCCTCGGCGGACAGATCCTCGGCGTGCACCTCGATCTCGGCGGAGCCGTACTCCAGGTCGTACGCCTGCCTGAGGGTGGCACCGGGGAGCTTGCCCACCTTGCGCACGGGAACGAAGCCGACACCCGCGCGGACGGCGACCGGGGCGCCGAGGATGAAGCCCCGGGCCTCCAGACCGACGATCTTCGTCGCCCCGTACCGCACGGTCAGCTCCGCCAGCGCCTCGGTGAGTGCGGAGAACGCCGCCGGGTCCGCGAGCAGCGGAGTGATGTCCTTGAACGTCACGCCCGGCTCCGGGTGGTCCGGGACGTCCCGGATGCGGCTGAGGAGCAGGGAGCGTATGTCGGTCATCGGCGCTTTCCGGAGGGTCGGCCGCGCCCACGGGTACGCGACGCGGGCTGGTGGCGCTGACCCACCACGGCGTGCGCGGCGTCCTCGGGCTCGAGGTCGTCCGGGGCTCCGGTCTCCGGATCGCCGAGGGGCTCCTCCGCCGCGGCGGCCTGGGCCCGCTTGGCGAGGACGCGCTTCTTGAGGGCCTTCATCTGCGGCTCGAGCTCCTTGAGGTCGGCGACGAGCGGCGTGGCGATGAAGATCGACGAGTACGCACCGGCCGCAAGACCGACGAAGAGCGACAGGGAGATGTCGTTCAGCGTGCCCGCGCCGAGGAAGCCGCCACCGATGAACAGCAGACCGGCGACCGGCAGCAGCGCCACCACGGTGGTGTTGATGGAACGCACCAGCGTGCTGTTGATGGAGCGGTTGGCGACGTCGCTGTAGGTCCAGCGGGTCTGCTTGGTGAGGTCCTTCGTCTGCTCCTTGAGGCTGTCGAAGACGACGACCGTGTCGTAGAGCGAGTAACCGAGGATCGTGAGCAGACCGATCACCGTACCGGGCGTGACCTCGAAGCCGACGAGGGCGTAGATACCGGTCGTGATGGTGATGTCGTGGATCAGCGCGACGAGAGCCGCGACGGCCATGCGCCACTCGAAGGCGATCGCCAGGTAGATCACGACGAGGACCATGAAGATCGCCAGGCCCTGCCAGGCCTTGCTGGCGATCTGCTCGCCCCAGCTGGGGCCGACCAGATCCGCGTTGATCTTCTCGGAGTCGACGCTCAGGTCCTTGGCGAGCTGATCCTTGACGTGGTTGGCCTGGTTGGTGTCGATACCGGAGATCTGGATGCGCAGACCGCCCGTGCCGAGCTTCTGCACGACCGCCTGGTGACCCGCGGAGTCCTCCGCGTACGTCTCGGCCTGTGCGACCGAGACGCTGGTCTTCGGGGTGGTGAAGACGGCACCGCCCTGAAACTCGATGCCCATGTTCAGCCCGCGCACCGTCAGGCCGAGGATGGCCGTGATGGTGATCAGGATGGAGACGCCGTACCAGATCTTGCGGTTGCCGACGAAGTCATAACCGACCTCGCCTCGGTGGAGCCTGGCGCCGAGGTTGCCGAGCTTGGACATCTCTCACGCCTCCTTCGGGTCGACGGGGGCGGAGGGACGACGGGTACGCCGCAGGGGCGGCTTGGCGCCGAGACGCTTGGGGTCGAGGCCGGACCAGGTGTGGCCGCTCGCGAAGAACTTGCGGCGCGCGAGGATCGTCATCAGCGGCTTGGTGAACAGGAAGACGACGACCACGTCGAGAACCGTGGTGAGACCGAGCGTGAAGGCGAAGCCCTGGACCTTGCCGACGGTGACGATGAACAGCACCGCCGCGGCGAGGAACGACACGAAGTCGGAGACCAGGATGGTGCGCCGGGCACGCGGCCAGGCCCGCTCGACGGCGGGCCGCAGCGAGCGGCCCTCTCGGATCTCGTCCCGGATGCGTTCGAAGAACACGATGAACGAGTCCGCGGTGATACCGATGGCGACGATGGCACCACAGACCGCCGGCAGGTTCAGCGCGAAGCCGATGGTCGGGCCGAGCAGCGACATGATCACGTAGGTGAGGACGGCCGAGACCAGCAGCGAGGCGATCGCGATCATCGACAGACCGCGGTAGTAGACCACCAGATAGATCACGACCAGCGCGAGGCCGATGGCACCGGCGATCAGACCGGCGTGCAGCTGCTCACCGCCGAGCGCGGCGGTGACGGTCGTGACGCTCTGCGCCTCGAAGGAGAGCGGGAGGGCACCGTAGGACAGGACGTTGGCCAGGTCCTTGGCCTCGGTCTGGTCGAAACTGCCGGTGATCTCGGCGTTGCCGCCGGTCAGCGCCTGCTGGACGTAGGGGTCGGAGACGACCTCACCGTCGAGGACGATGGCGAACTGGTTCTGCGGCGACTGGTTCTGCGCCAGCTTCCCGGTGATGCTCGCGAACTTCTTGGAACCCGCGGACGTGAAGTCCATGGTGACCTTCCAGCCACCGGCGCCCTGGGTGTCGTAGACCGCCTGGGCCTTCTTCACGTCCGTACCGGCGACCTCGGCCGGGCCGAGGACGTACTTCTGCCACTGCTTCTGCGAGTTCTGGCCGCAGGCGACCGTGGGCTCGGTGGGCTTGGCGCCCACACCGGCCTTGGCACGCACGGCCGGGTCTGCGCAGTCCAGCGCGGCGTACTGGGCCTGGAGCGCGGCGGTCGCGTCGGAGCCGCCGCTGGGCGACGGGGAGGCGGCGGCGCCGGCGCTCGAGGAGGCCGTGGGGGAGCCGGACGGCGTCGGCGACGAGGTGGCCTTCAGGGCGTCCGTCACCGGGCGGCCCTGCGAGGTGGCGGTCGCCGACGGCGTGGCGGACCCGGACGGGGTCGGGGAGCCGGACGAGGTCGCCTTGCTGCCGGACTTCGCGGAAGGGCTGCCGGAGGCGCTCGGCGTCGCGCCCGGGGAGGCCGCGGCGCCGCTGACCTCGGTGGCCAGGACGGGGCGGAAGTACAGCTTGGCCGTGGTGCCGACCTGCTCCTGGGCCTGCTTGGAGTTCGTGCCCCGGGGGATGTTCACGATGATGTTGCGATCACCCTGCGTCTGGACCTCGGCCTCCGAGACACCCAGACCGTTGACACGGCGGTTCATGATGTCGACCGCGGTGTCCATGTTGGTCTTGTTGATCGCGGATTCCTGGCCGCTCTTCGCCGCGAGCGTGATGCTCGTGCCACCGGCGAGGTCGATGCCGAGACGCGGAGTGGTGTGTCCGGAGGCGAACATTCCCCCGGTGAGCGCCACGATGGCGATCAGGATGAGGGCCAGCGAGCGACCCGGCTTGCTCTGGGCGCTCGCGCTCCGGCCCTTCTTCGGTGCTGCCACCTTCTCGTACTCCCTCTCAGGCCGCCGCGCGCGGGGTCAGCGTGCGGGGGGCCATGACATTTTGTCGGGATTCCGCGCGAAAACCGCACAACCCGGGACCGGGGCGCGTCGGCGCTCCGGTCCCGGGACACGGCTACTTCGCGTCGGCCTCGCCGTCGGTCTTCTTGAGCTCTGCTGCTTCGGCCTTCGCCTCGGCCGGCTTGTCGGCGGCCTCCTCGGCCGCGTCCTTCTTGCCGAGGTCCACGGGCTTGTCGTCGGAGGCGTCGGCGGGCTCGTCGGTCTCGGTGAGGGAGGAGGCGTCGTCCGGCACCACAGTGCCGTCGGCCTTCAGGTCGTGCTCGACGCCGTGCACGATGCGGTTGTACTCGTCGTCGGTGAGGACGGCGCCGATCGCGTTCTTCGCGAAGAGCAGTTCCACGCCCGGGCCCGCGTCAAGAAGGACCGTGTCCTCGTTGACCTCCTTGACCGTCGCGTACATGCCCCCGATCGTGCGGACACCACTGCCGGGCTGCATGTCGTTGCGCATGTTTGCGGCCTGCTGCTGCTTGCGCTTGGCCGAACGGGTCATGAGGAACATCGCCGCGATGAGCACGATGAACGGGAGGAGGGTCAAGGTATTCACGGGACGGAGTTTCCTTCGCACGACCGCTGAATCGGCTGAATCGGCGGCCTGGTGGATGGGGGTGGGCGGCACCGCCCCTTAGAGGCGGCATCGGCGGAGTCTAAGCGAGTCCGCACTCATGGAACAACGCTCAGCATGGCACCGGGGTTCCTGGTGGTGCGAGTACCGCGCCGTCACGCCCCGAACAGGTCCTGTTGTCCGTTTCCCCCGGTGGATCCGCGGGGCGCGGTGAGGCCGAGATGGGCCCAGGCCGCCGGGGTCGCCACACGTCCTCGCGGGGTGCGGGCGAGCAGGCCCTCCCGGACCAGAAACGGTTCGGCGACCTCTTCCACGGTCTCACGTTCCTCCCCCACCGCGACCGCCAGCGTGGACAGGCCCACGGGGCCGCCGCCGAACAGCTTGAGCAGCGCCTGGAGGACCGCGCGGTCGAGCCGGTCGAGGCCGCGGGCGTCCACCTCGTAGACGCCGAGCGCCGCGCCCGCGATCTCGCGGGTGATCACGCCGTCGGCCTTGACCTGCGCATAGTCCCGGACACGGCGCAGCAGGCGGTTGGCGATACGGGGGGTGCCACGCGACCGCCCGGCGATCTCCGCCGCCCCGTCGGTGTTGATCTCGACGTCGAGGAGGCTCGCCGAGCGGTGGATGACCCGCTCCAGCTCCAGGGGCTCGTAGAACTCCATGTGCGCGGTGAAGCCGAAGCGGTCGCGCAGCGGGGGCGGCAGCAGCCCGGCCCGGGTGGTGGCGCCGACCAGGGTGAACGGCGGCAGCTCGAGAGGGATGGCGGTGGCGCCGGGCCCCTTGCCGACGATCACGTCGACGCGGAAGTCCTCCATCGCCATGTAGAGCATCTCCTCGGCGGGCCGGGACATGCGGTGGATCTCGTCGAGGAAGAGGACCTCGCCCTCCTGCAGGGAGGAGAGGATCGCCGCGAGGTCGCCGGCGTGCTGGATGGCGGGGCCGCTGGTGATGCGGATGGGCGCGCCCATCTCCGCCGCGATGATCATCGACAGCGTCGTCTTGCCGAGGCCGGGGGCGCCGGACAGGAGCACGTGGTCGGCGGTGGCGCCCCGTGCGCGGGCGGCGCGCAGCACGAGGTCGAGCTGCTCGCGCACCTTCT
Organism: Streptomyces sp. HUAS TT11; assembly: GCF_051553595.1. Taxonomy (NCBI): domain Bacteria; kingdom Bacillati; phylum Actinomycetota; class Actinomycetes; order Kitasatosporales; family Streptomycetaceae; genus Streptomyces; species Streptomyces sp. HUAS TT11. The sequence continues at coordinate 7,339,028 of NZ_CP196184.1, read as the reverse complement.
CCTGACCGATGAACTCGTCCAGGTCCTTGGGGCGCAGCGCGGCCTCGACGGCCTGGTCCTCACGGTCGGCGGACGCGCCGACGAGCCGCTCGGCGGCGGGGGTGTCGGACGTGTCGTCCCAGTTCATGTGGTGTGCCTCGGGGTGTGGTGGGCGGGCCGACGGGTCAGCGGGCTCGGTTCAGGGTCTGCAGGGCCGCCTTGAGGAGGACGCCGACCTGCGGCGCGCCCTCGACGGCCTCCGCCTGCGGGGCGACCGCGGCAACGGCCTCCTCCGCCTCGCGGGTGGCATACCCGAGGCCGATCAGGGCCGCGTGCAGCTGGTCGCGCCAGCCGGAGGTCACCGGCCTGCCGACCGCGGGAGCGCCGAGCGGCTCTCCCAGGCGGTCCTTCAGCTCCAGGAGCAGCTTCTGGGCGCCCTTCTTGCCGATGCCGGGGACCGCGGTGAGCGCCTTCTCGTCGGCGGTCGCCACGGCACGGCGCAGGGCGTCCGGGCTGTGCACCGCCAGCATCGACTGCGCCAGGCGCGGGCCGACACCGCTCGCGGTCTGCAGCAGCTCGAAGACCTGGCGCTCGTCGTCGTCGGTGAAGCCGTACAGGGTCAGCGAGTCCTCCCGCACGACCAGGGAGGTGGCGAGCTTGGCCTGCCGGCCGACCCTGAGCCCGGAGAGGGTGTTCGGCGTGCACTGGACGGCGATGCCCACGCCGCCCACCTCGACCACCGCGGAGTCCGGGGCGACGGCGGCGACCGGGCCGCTGACGAAGGCGATCATGTGGGGCGGCCTTTCGATGCGTGCAGGGCGACGGCCTGCTGGAGTCGGTTCTGTGCGGGGGCGCGCCAGATGTGGCAGATGGCGAGGGCCAGGGCGTCGGCGGCGTCGGCCGGTTTGGGCGGGGCGTCGAGCCGGAGCAGCCGGGTGACCATGGCACCGACCTGCGCCTTGTCGGCACGGCCTGCGCCGGTGACGGCGGCCTTGACCTCGCTGGGGGTGTGCAGGGCGACGGGGATGCCACGCCGGGCGGCGCAGAGCATGGCGACGGCACTGGCCTGCGCCGTGCCCATCACCGTCCGTACGTTGTGCTGGCTGAACACCCGCTCCACGGCGACGAATTCGGGCCGGTGCTCGTCCAGCCACTGCTCGATGCCCTGCTCCACGGCGACGAGGCGGTGCCCGAGGTCCGCGTCCGCGGGGGTACGGACGACGCCCACGCCGAGCATGGTCAACGGCCGCCCGGGAACACCCTCGACGACCCCGACACCGCATCGGGTCAGTCCGGGGTCCACCCCAAGTACGCGCACGCGCCCCTCCCTTCGATCTCCCCGGGCCGCCGACGAGCGGTTTCCCCGGTTCGTGCAGGCTATCGGGTGCCACCGACAACGATCGGCAAAGCGACGGGCCGACGGGTGGTGTCCCGTCGGCCCGGTCGGTTCGGGGCGGTGTTACGCCTCGACCTTCTCCATGATCTCGTCGCTGACGTCGAAGTTGGCGAAGACGTTCTGCACGTCGTCGCTGTCCTCGAGCGCGTCGATCAGCCTGAAGATCTTCACGGCGCCGTCCTCGTCCAGCTCGACCTGTACCGAGGGCACGAAGTTGGCCTCGGCGGAGTCGTAGTCGATCCCGCCCTGCTGGAGGGCGGTGCGGACCGCGATCAGGTCGGTCGCCTCGCTGATCACCTCGAAGGACTCGCCGAGGTCGTTGACCTCCTCGGCGCCCGCGTCGAGCACGGCACCCAGCACGTCGTCCTCGGTCAGCTCGCCCTTGGGGACGATCACGACACCCTTGCGCGTGAACATGTACGAGACGGAGCCCGGGTCGGCCATGGAGCCGCCGTTGCGGGTCATGGCGACGCGCACGTCGGAGGCAGCGCGGTTGCGGTTGTCGGTGAGGCACTCGATGAGCACCGCGACACCGTTCGGGCCGTAACCCTCGTACATGATGGTCTCGTAGTCGGCACCGCCCGCCTCGAGGCCGGCGCCGCGCTTGACCGCGGAGTCGATGTTCTTGTTCGGGACCGACTGCTTCTTCGCCTTCTGGATGGCGTCGTAGAGGGTCGGGTTGCCGTCCGGGTCCGACCCACCCGTGCGGGCCGCGACCTCGATGTTCTTGATCAGCTTCGCGAAGAGCTTGCCGCGCTTGGCGTCGATCACGGCCTTCTTGTGCTTCGTCGTGGCCCATTTAGAGTGGCCGGACATCTGCCTGTCTCCTTCGCGTAACCCATCTCTGCGTGAACGCCAGAGATCCTACAAGGACTCCGCCGTCCGTTCGGCTCGCACCATGTCGACGAACAGGGCGTGTACGCGATGGTCGCCGGTCAGTTCCGGGTGGAACGACGTGGCGAGCGCGTTGCCCTGACGGACGGCGACGATGTGCCCGCCGTACTCCGCGAGCACCTCGGCCCCCGCACCGACGGACTCGACCCAGGGGGCGCGGATGAAGACGCCCTCTACAGGATCTCCCTCGACACCGTCGACGTCGACCGCCGCCTCGAACGACTCGTTCTGACGTCCGAACGCGTTGCGGCGCACGATCATGTCGATGCCGCCGACGGTCTCCTGGCCCGACTGCGGGTCGAGGATCTTGTCCGCGAGCATGATCATGCCCGCGCAGGTGCCGTACACGGGCATCCCGTCCCGCACGCGTGCGCGGAGGGGTTCCATCACTCCGAAGAGGACGGCCAGCTTGGAGATGGTGGTGGACTCGCCGCCGGGGAGGACGAGGCCGTCGACCTCGGCGAGCTCTTCGGGACGCCGCACCGGCCTGGCCACGGCGTCCGCCGCGGCCAGGGCGATGAGGTGCTCCCGTACGTCGCCCTGAAGGGCCAGGACGCCTATCACGGGTGCGTCGGTCATGTACGTGGTGTCCTCTGCGATGTGGTGCCGGTCCGGTCTACCAGCCGCGGTTGGCGTAGCGCTCGCTCTCGGGGAGAACGTCGCAGTTGATGCCGACCATCGCCTCGCCGAGGTTGCGGGAGGCATCGGCGATGATCTTCGGGTCGTCGTAGAAGGTGGTCGCCTTCACGATGGCGGCGGCGCGCTTGGCCGGGTCGCCGGACTTGAAGATGCCGGAGCCGACGAAGACGCCCTCGGCACCGAGCTGCCGCATCAGCGCGGCGTCGGCGGGGGTGGCGACACCACCGGCGGAGAACAGCACGACCGGGAGCTTGCCCAGCTCGGCGACCTCCTTGACCAGCTCGTACGGGGCCCGCAGCTCCTTGGCGGCGGCGTACAGCTCGTGGTTGTCGTAGCCGCGCAGGCGGGCGATCTCGTTCTTGATCTGGCGCAGGTGGCGCACGGCCTCCACGACGTTGCCGGTACCGGCCTCGCCCTTGGAGCGGATCATGGCCGCGCCCTCGGCGATACGCCGCAGGGCCTCGCCCAGGTTGGTGGCGCCGCAGACGAACGGCGTGGTGAAGGCCCACTTGTCGGAGTGGTTGACCTCGTCGGCCGGGGTCAGCACCTCGGACTCGTCGATGTAGTCGACGCCGAGGGACTGCAGGACCTGGGCCTCGACGAAGTGGCCGATCCGGGACTTGGCCATGACCGGGATCGAGACGGCTTCGATGATGCCCTCGATCATGTCCGGGTCGGACATACGGGCCACCCCGCCGTCCTTGCGGATGTCGGCCGGGACCCGCTCCAGAGCCATGACGGCGACGGCGCCCGCGTCCTCGGCGATCTTCGCCTGCTCCGGCGTGACGACGTCCATGATCACGCCGCCCTTGAGCTGCTCGGCCATGCCGCGCTTGACGCGGGCGGTGCCGGTCTCGGGGTTCTGGGGGGTGGAGAGCGTGCTGGACACGGGTGGGACCTCACTCTGCGAAAGAGGAAATTCTGCTCGACGAGAGGAAACGCGAGGTGAACGGGCCACGGCAAGGGCCAATGGTGAGCCGGTGGATCGTTTTGCCCCGACAGGGGGTGCGACCGGCGGGTTTCACCCCGTCTCGCGGGCGGGTCACACGGTCGAACGTCCCATGAGCGCGGCCGGTGGCTCGTCGTCCATTTCGAACGCCATCGGGAAGGGCGCGTGGCCGGCGAGACGGAACCAGCGCACCTTGCGGTGGCGCCGCAGAGCCCGCGCGGCGCGCACCGCGTCGTTGTGGAAGCGCCGGGCCATCGGCACCTTGCGCACGGCCTCGGTCAGCTCACGGGCCGCCTCCTCGCCGCCCGGCGCCTCCTGCACCGCCTGGACCTGCGGGGCCTCCTCGAAGACCGCCCGCAGCGCCTGGCTCAGCTCGCTCTCGGCGACCTCGCGCTGATCCTCCTCCGCCTGGCGGGCGGCGTGCGCCGCCTCGTACAGCACGATCGAGGCGGCCGGATCGAGTACGCCGGAGGTCGCCAGCTCCTGGGTGATCGACGCCCGCCGCAGCAACTGCGCGTCGAGCGCGGCACGCGCCGCGTCGATCCGGGCGTGCAGCCGGTCGAGGCGCCCGGCGGTCCAGCTGAGGTAGAGGCCGATCGCGACGAGGACGACGAGGATCCAGATGAGGGTTGGGCTCACGGACCGCAAGGCTACCGGGCCGCCTGCGCACGCCCCCGCGTCCCGCCCGGCCACGGAGACGGTCCCCCGCCCCTCGGGCGGCGTGCGACAGCAGCGGCGGGGTGCCGTGGCCACCCGACGGTTCGGCCCGGCAGCGACGGCAGCGGCGCGCCTCGGGGCGGATGTTCCGGGCGCCGGGGATCGCCCCGGCGCCCGTACACGGCGCCCGGCCTCAGCCGTGCCCGCAGACGTCCACGGCGCCCGCACCTTCCGCAGTCGGCTCGCGTACGGGCCGGGTCCCCGCCGACCGGCTCGCACAGCCGCCCTCGCGGCCAACGGCGCCGAACGCCCGGCCGCGCGCCTCCACGCGGGGATCGGCCACGGCACCCGCACACGGTCCGCGAAGCCCGGTTCGCTGTCCCGGCAACCAACCGGGGGCTGCAAGGTCGCGCCCTCCGTCACCGTCTCGCAGACCACCGGCTCCCCCGGCGCCCAGTCCGTCCGCCCCGCCTCTACGCGGGGTATCGCTCCTGGCATCGGTCGCCATCCCCTGCCGGCCGGCCCTCCGACACCGTCCCGTAGACGGAATGGATCACCGTCGCCCGCACACGCAGCCCCTCAGGGCCCACGGCGCCGAACGCCCGGCCGCACGTCCCGCACGGGCACACGTCCCCGCCGGGGATCGCTTCCACCCCCGCACACCGTCCACAGAGCCCGTACCCAGTCCCGCGCCACCCGTCCACGGCCCCAGCGCCCGCACCCTCCGCAGCCGGCTCGCGGACGGGCCGGGTCCCCGGCGACCGGCGCACTCAGCCGCCCCTCGCGGCCGACGGCGCCGAACGCCCGGCCGCCTGGGCCGCACCGCACGGCACGAGCCTGCCTCCACGGAAAGTCGGCCCCGGCACCCGCACACCGTCCACAGAGCCCGCACCCGGTCCCGCGTCTTCCGCAGCCGGCTCGCGGACCGACCGGACCCCCGCCGACCGGCTCACAGCCGCTCCGAGCCCGCCGTGCCGAACGCTCCGCCGCCGCCGTGCCCGCGCCCGTCTCCAGGCCCGGGGACGGCGCCCGGGCTCAGTCCCGCGCCAGCCCCAGTCGTGCCCGCAGGCTCGTCCGCTCGTCCGCGGCCACGGCGGCCGCGCCCTCGGTCACCGTCTCGTAGACCGACAGGATCTCCGCGCCCACCGTCGACCAGTCGAAGCGCCGTACATGGGCGCTGCCCCGCCGGCGCAGTTCCTCGCGCCGCTGCGGGTTCTCCAGCAGCCGCACCGCGGCGTCGGCGAGTGCGTCGGCGTCCTCGTTGGCGAACAGTTCGCCGGCCGCGCCCCGGTCGAGGACCTGGGCGAAGGCATCGAGGTCGGAGGCGAGCACGGCCGCCTGTGCGGACATCGCCTCGACCAGGATGATCCCGAAGCTCTCACCGCCGGTGTTGGGCGCCACGTACAGGTCGACGCTGCGCAGGAAGCGGGCCTTCTCCTCGTCGCTGATCATCCCGAGGAACTCCACACGGGAGCGCAGGTCCACGGGAAGCGTCTCGACCGCTGCCTCCTCGTCGCCCCGTCCGGCGACCAGGAGCCGGGTCTGCGGGCGGGCGGCGAAGATCTTCGGCAGGGCCCGCATGAGAACGGGCAGTCCCTTGCGCGGCTCGTCGATGCGCCCCATGAAGCCGATCGTGTCGCCCTGCCACTCCGGCTTGGGCTTGGCCTTGGCGAAGAAGTCGACGTCCACACCGTTCGGGATGACCACCGCGTCACCGCCCAGGTGCTCCACGAGCGTGCGCCGGGCGTACTCGCTCACCGCGATCCGGGCGCTGATCTTCTCCAGGGCGGCCTGGAGAATCGCGTAGGCGGCGACCATCGCCCGGGAGCGCGGGTTCGACGTGTGGAAGGTGGCCACGATGGGGCCCTGCGCCGCCCAGCAGGCCAGCAGGCCCAGCGACGGCGAGGCCGGCTCATGGATGTGGATCACGTCGAACCGGCCCTCGTGCAGCCAGCGCCGCACCCGGGCGGCGCTCAGGAAGCCGAAGTTCAGCCGCGCCACCGAGCCGTTGTACGGCACCGGTACCGCGCGGCCCGCAGAGACGACGTACGGCGGCAGGGGGGTGTCGTCGTCCGCCGGGGCGAGCACCGAGACCTCGTGCCCGAGGCGGATGAAGTACTCGGCCAGATCACGGATGTGGAACTGGACGCCACCCGGCACGTCCCAGGAGTACGGGCAGACGATGCCGATCCTCACGGGGTCCCTTTCTCGGGCCGCGCGGGGGCCCTGGCCGGGTCCAGGTCAGCGAGCCACAAGCGCTGCAGCATGTGCCAGTCCTCCGGATGCTCGGCGATCCCCGTGGCGAAGGCGTCGGCCAGCGCCTGTGTCATGACAGACGTCTTCTCGGCCCGGGTACCTGACCCGGGTACCTCGACGGGGGGATGCAGGCGGCCCTGCATGACGGGCGACTCGTCGTACCAGAGGGTCACGGGCAGCAACAACGCACCGGTCTGCTGGGCGAGCAGCGCCGGTCCCGCGGGCATGCGGGCCGTCTCGCCGAAGAAGGACACCTCGGTCCCGGAGGCGGACAGGTCCCGGTCGGCGACCAGGCAGACCAGGCCCCCGTCGCGCAGCCGCCGGGCCAGGGTGCCGAAGGCGGAGCCGCCGCTGTGCGGAAGCACCTCCATGCCGAGACCCTCGCGGTAGGCGACGAAACGGTCGTAGAGCGTCTCGGGCTTGAGCCGTTCGGCCACCGTCGTGAACGGTATCCCCAGCTTGGTGGTCACCCAGGCGCCGGCCAGGTCCCAGTTGGCGAGATGCGGCAGCGCCAGGATGACGCCCCGTCCCTCGGCCAGTCCGTCGGTCAGGAAGTGCAGGTCCTTCGGGTCGAAGCCGTTCCTGACGCGCTCGGCGCTCCACGCGGGGAGCCGGAAGGACTCCATCCAGTAGCGCAGGTAGGAACGCATGCCCGCCCGGCTCAGCTCGGCGAGCCGTTCCGGACTCGCGTCGGGCACCACGCGCGCGTAGTTGCCCTCGAGGCGCTGCACACTCGTGCCGCGCCGCTTCCAGGCGAGGTCCGCGACACTGCGGCCCAGCCGGACGGCGACGGGCTCGGGCAGCGTCTTGACGGTGCTCCAGCCGAGGCCGTACAGCCCGTCCGTCAGCCGCTCCTGGAAGCTGGTCACGTCGGCGCCTCGCTCTTCTGCACGTTCCGCCAGCGGATCACTTCGCCGCCCCGCTCCCGTGCCCGGCGTTCTCGCCCTTTTCCGCCGCCGCGGCGGCGTCCGCCTCCGCCGATTCCCGGCGCACCGTGACGACACGCTGGATCAGCGTGACCAGGCTGCCGACGGCGACGATCCACAGCGCGATCGGCAGCAGCACCTGGATACCGGGCACGCCGAACTTGTGCAGCCCGGCGAAGCCGGCCGCCACCAGCGAGATGACCAGGCGCTCCGCGCGCTCCACGAGTCCGTTGACCGCCACGGGCAGGCCGATCGACTCGCCCCGGGCCTTGGTGTACGACACCACCTGACCGCTGGCCAGGCAGAAGAGCGAGACCGCGCACAGGAGGTCGTTGTCGCCCTTGCCCGCGTACCACAGGGCGAAACCGCCGAAGATCGCACCGTCCGCGACCCGGTCCAGCGTGGAGTCCAGGAAGGCGCCCCAGCGGCTGGAGCGGCCCAGCTGGCGGGCCATGTTGCCGTCGACGAGGTCCGAGAACACGAACAGCGTGATGACGACCGTGCCCCAGAAGAACTCGCCCCGGGGGTAGAAGACCAACGCGCCCGCGATCACACCTGCGGTACCGATCAGTGTGACCGTGTCGGGGCTGACGCCCCGGCGGATCAGAAACGCGGCGAACGGTGTGAGGACACGCGTGAAGAATGCACGCGCGTACTTGTTCAGCATGGCCTTCCCGACGGTCGGTGAGCCGCGCGGTCCTGGTGGCCGCCGGCTGGCCCATCGTAGCCACGCACGGGAGCGAGCGACGGCCGGGCACCCACACACTCTGTCACGTGCCCGTGGCATCGCAATCACGAACGGGCCGCCCGCGCAGGGCACGGCCGAAGGGCGGGATCGCGTCCTTCGTATGGACGCACCGTGACGCGAGTGCAAAGCTCGAATTCACCGCGGGCGTCACGGAGCCGCCATCGCACGCGGATCCGCATGTCCGCGCCCCCAGTGACCTCACCGTGCACGGGAGGCAGGACCATGGGCGACAAGGCGAATGCACACACCGGAGCCGCCGGCAGGGCTACGGCGGCCGACCACCCCGCGTCCGTACGGAATGTGGTGCTGGTCGGCCACAGCGGATCGGGCAAGACGACTCTGGTCGAGGCTCTCGCCCTCACAGCGGGAGCCGTGAACCGGGCGGGCCGCGTGGAGGACGGCGGCACCGTCTCGGACTACGACGAGATCGAGCACCGGCAGCACCGCTCGGTGCAGCTCTCCCTGGTCCCCGTCGACTGGGACGGGGTCAAGATCAATCTTTTGGACACTCCGGGATACGCCGACTTCGTCGGGGAGCTCCGGGCCGGTCTGCGCGCCGCGGACGCGGCCCTTTTCGTGGTCTCCGCCTCGGACGGGGTGGACGGCTCGACCCGCATGGTGTGGGACGAGTGCGCCGCCGTCGGCATGCCGCGCGCCCTCGTGATCACGCACCTGGACGGCTCCCGGGCGGACTTCGACGAGATGACCCGGGTCTGCGCCGACGCGTTCGGAGGGGACGACCCCGACGCCGTACTCCCGCTGTACCTGCCGTTGCACGGCACACACGGATCGGACGGGCACACGCCCGTGACCGGGCTGACCGGGCTGCTCACACAGAAGCTGTTCGACTACTCCTCGGGCGAGCGCAAGGAGTCCGAGCCGGGGCCCGACCAGCAGCCGCTCATCGACGAGGCCCGCAACCGGCTCATCGAGGGGATCATCGCGGAGAGCGAGGACGAGACCCTCATGGACCGCTATCTGAGCGGCGAGGAGATCGAACTCGGCACCCTGATCGAGGATCTGGAGCGAGCCGTCGCACGAGGGACGTTCTTCCCGGTCCTGGCCGCGGCACCGGCCGCCGACGGCGGGCGCCAGGGACTGGGCACGGTCGAACTGCTGGAGCTGGTCAAGGGCGGCTTCCCGACCCCGCTGGAGCGGGCGGCGCTCGCGGTCACCACGCCCGACGGCAAGCCGCGCGAACTCGCGCTGTGCGACCCGGACGGACCGCTCGTGGCGGAGGTCGTCAAGACGTCCTCGGACCCGTACGTGGGCCGCGTCTCGCTGGTGCGGGTGTTCTCGGGCACCCTGCACCCCGACGACACGGTGCACGTGTCCGGGCACGGGCTGACCGACCGCGGGCACGAGGACCACGACGTCGACGAGCGCATCGGGGCGCTGTCCGCGCCGTTCGGCAAACAGCAGCGCTCGCTGAGCCGCTGCATCGCGGGCGACCTGGCGTCCGTGGCGAAACTGAACCGGGCCGAGACCGGGGACACACTCTCCGCCAAGGACGACCCGCTGCTCATGCAGCCCTGGGAGATGCCGGATCCGCTGCTGCCGCTGGCCATCCAGGCGCACAGCAAGGCCGACGAGGACAAGCTCAGCCAGGGACTGGCACGGCTGGTCGCCGAGGACCCGACCATGCGCCTCGAACAGAATCAGGACACCCACCAGGTCGTGCTCTGGTGCCTGGGCGAGGCCCACGCGGACGTGGCTCTGGAGCGGCTGCGCAGCCGTTACGGCGTCCAGGTCGACGTGGTCCCGTACAAGGTCTCCCTCCGCGAGACGTTCGCGGGCAGGTCCGCCGGGCGCGGCCGCCATGTGAAGCAGTCCGGCGGGCACGGCCAGTACGCGATCTGCGAGATCGAGGTCGAACCGCTGCCCGGCGGCTCGGGCATCGAGTTCGTGGACAAGGTGGTCGGCGGAGCCGTCCCGCGGCAGTTCATCCCCTCCGTCGAGAAGGGCGTGCGCGCCCAGGCCGCCAGGGGTGTGGCCGTCGGCCATCCGATCGTCGACATCCGGATCACGCTCCTGGACGGCAAGGCGCACTCGGTGGACTCCTCCGACGCCGCCTTCCAGACGGCCGGCGCGCTCGCTCTGCGCGAGGCGGCGGCCGGCACCACGATCCACCTCCTCGAACCGGTGGCCGAGGTGAGCGTGCTCGTCGGTGACGACTACGTGGGCGCCGTGATGAGCGACCTCTCCGGGCGCCGGGGCCGGGTGCTCGGCACCGAGCAGACGAGCGGCGGCCGCACCCTGGTGCGGGCCGAGGTACCGGAGATCGAGATCGGCCGCTATGCGGTCGATCTGCGCTCCCTCTCGCACGGCACCGCCCGCTTCAGCCGCTCCTACGCGCGGCACGAGCCGATGCCGCCGCAGCTCGCGGCGAAGGTTCGTCAACAGGCGCAGGAGGCCTCGTAGTCGGACCCCGCTCCCCCCGGTTCACGTGCGCGGGCACAACCGAGCCGGGGGGCGCCGGTGCCGGGGACCGGACGGTCTCCCCGCACCGGGCGGGCGCACCGACGGCGAACGCAGGCCCGCACGGCCGGACTTGTGGGCCGTCCGCCGACGAACGCCGCTGTGTGCGGATACGCTGATCACCTGATCACGCAGGGATACGATCGGCGCGATGGCCTGTTCAACAGGTGTGCGGAGCAAGGAAGTCGGGAAGGCCGCAGGAGCGGGTTCGGCGGCGAGGGGGCGGCAGTGACGGACGGGTTCGATTTCAGCCCCGGGGCGCAGGTGCCCCTCTCGGGCTCGGCGGGCCAGACGGCGGCGACCTATGCCCTGGCGTCGGCGGCCTACCGGGACGCGAAGGTCGAGACGATCCTCGACGCCAACAACGAATGGCACGAGTCGACCGTCAGCACCGGCCGTCCCTGGGCGAAGATCTTCCGGCCCAACCTCGGTGAGGCCTTCTCGCTCGCGGTGCGGGACCGCATGCTGGGGGCCAATCGCAAGCCGCTCATCCAGTCCTTCGGTACCGAGCCCCAGGTGATCGTGGAACACTGCCTGGCCGCCCACCGGATCCGCCGGGAGCGGGACAACTGGCTCTCGGCGGTGACGGTGCTCTGCGGAGTGCTGTTTCTGCCGGGGATGCTGGTGTGGCTGCTGGTGTTCCAGATCCGCGCCTCGGTGGCCAAGCGCGACGACAAGCGCGCCTCCGCGCTCGGTACGGCGCTGCTGTTCGGCGTGGGCGCCCTTGCGGTGATCTTCCTGATCCGTATGCCCTTCACGGGTTTCTGGGCGTGGTATGCGCGCGCCTCGGTCGTCATGCCGGTCGTCGGCTGGCTGTGGGCCAAGCAGATCTGCGAGCGGACCGCGAAGGACCTGCGCGAGCGCTGGGAGAGCCTGCTCGCCGGTGGCGGCCTCGGCGCCAAGATCCCCGAGGCGGTGCCCGGAAGCCCCGGCGAGACCTCGGCCGAGCGGCTGCGCCAGGCGCTCGCCCGGCTCAGCGCCGAGCAGCAGTCCAACTCCGTCTTCTATGCCGGGCCCAAGGGCATCCTGGGCATGGGCACCCGCTGGGGCAGCTGGCAGTTGGCCGAGGACCTGGTGCCGCGGGACAAGGACAAGGAGATCCACCCCTTCCGCAGCTGGGACGTGATCAGGGCCATCCATGACCAGTTGAAGATGCTGGTGCGCGGCCCGCTCAACACCGGCGGCTTCCCCACCCCGTCGATCCGGCACTGGATCGTCAGCCCCATCGGGGAGAAGGCCAAGGAGGTCTCGCGTCCCAAGGGAACGGACGTGGACGCCTACCAGATCAAGACCCACGCCATACAGGAGATCTGCAACAAGCAGCAGTTCGGTGGGGGTGAGCGGCACTACCTGGGAGTCCAGTGGACGCTCTGGGACGGTCAGTTGATCATCACCATGCTCATCACGGTGACGGTCCTGCACGAGACGCTGCGCATCGAGGTGACCGGGCATGCTCTCGGCCCGGTGAACGCGCTGTTCACGACCAAGCCCTCGGCACCGACCAAGAAGGTGCAGAAGCAGGTCAGGTTCTGGGAGACGCGGGAGGTGAAGCTTCCGCTGGTGGACACGGACGAGGTGGTGCGCCTCTCGGTGCGCGCCCCGTTCACCTGGTACCCGCCCCTGCTGAACTGGCTCGGCGGCTCGCTGACCCTGCCCGAGCCGTTCGGGCTGCGGCACGCCTGGGCGGACCAGCCGTGGCGGCACCGCTTCATGGCGGACGACGCGCTGCGCGCGGCCACGCCCGTGCTGCGGGTGGTGCACGCGGCGGCGATCCGGGTGCTGGAGGAGAACGGCGTGGACACGGAGAAGTTCGGCACGCGGTCGGCGTTCCTCAGCACGCAGGTGCAGGACGTGTCACCGCGGAAGGCCGACGTCTACGACGCGTAGCACCGGGCGCCGGCCGGGGCGGACGCCCCGGGGGCCGGCGACCGGTCCCCGGTGCCGGCCTCGCTCTCACTCCCCGGACGGGCCGCTCTGCGCGGGCCACGCCTCCGCCAGCATCTTGCGGGTGTCCGCGAGCAGCTGCGGCAGCACCTTCGTGTGACCGATGACCGGCATGAAGTTCGTGTCGCCGCCCCAGCGCGGGACGATGTGCTGGTGCAGATGGGCGGCGATGCCCGCGCCGGCGACCGTGCCCTGGTTCATGCCGATGTTGAAGCCGTGGGCCCCCGAGGCCGTGCGCAGCGCGGTCATGGCCTGCTTGGTCAGCTCGGCGAGTTCCACGGTCTCCGGCCGGGTGAGGTCCGTGTAGTCGGCGACGTGGCGGTAGGGCACGACCATCAGATGGCCGCCGTTGTACGGGTACAGATTGAGCACCGCGTACACCTGCTCACCGCGTTTGACGATCAGCCCGTCCTCGTCGGACTTGGCCGGAATCGCGCAGAACGGGCAGCCGTCGCCGGCCCCCGGACCGGTCGGCTTGTTCTCGCCCTGGATGTAGGCCATCCGGTGGGGCGTCCACAGGCGCTGGAACGCGTCCTGCGTCCCTACTCCGATCTGCTGCTCCGGCTCACTGGTCATGCAGTGCAGCATATGGCTTCGCCCGTTCGCGGCGTGTCGGCGGGGCTCGGCGAGACCGTCCGGTGCCAAGCCGGCCCGATGGACGGCGACAGCCGTACGGCCCGCCGGGAGCGACGGACGGGGACCCGCTCGGGGCCGCCTCACTGCTGTGTCCCGCCTCGTTCGCGGTACGGGTCCTCGGGCGCGGGCTGCCCGGTCCGCTGCGTGATCCGAGTCCGGCGGTGACCTGCGCCGGCTGGGCCCTGTTCGTCGTCGGCTACGCGGTGCGCCGGCGGCGGAGCCCGCTGGGCCACCGCTTCGTCCACCGGCACCGGCCGGACTCGGTGGTCGTACTGCTCCCCCTGCTGCGGCCGGTCCGCGTCATGCCGGTCCATGACGCCGTGCAGAAGCGCCAGGGGCCATCCTCCCCGGTCGTCCCTCCAGGGGCGGGTGATGCCGTACGCGGGCACGCGGCCACCCTGCTCGGTCTCGTCGCCGCTCGCACCGGTCTACGACCTGGAGCGGGACGCCCCGCGCTCGACGATCCACACCTTCGGCGACTCGCTGTGGTGTGCCGTGTCCACACTGTCCACCGCGGGCCACGGCGACGCCGTCCCCGTGACGCCGCCGGGGCGGCTGGTCGCAGCCGGCCCGACGGGCTGCGGGCCGCGCTCCCGGGCGCGGGGGCGGGCTCCTTCTCCTCGTGGCCGATGCGGGAGTCCTCGCACCGGGAGAACGGCGGAGGGCCCCCGGGGAGCTGAACCCCCCGGGGGCCCTCCGTCACCTACGTGTCAGACCTGCGCCCGTTCCTCGACCACGTTCACGATCTTCGCGATGGCCTCGTCGAACGGGATGCCGTTCTCCTGCGAGCCGTCCCGGAAACGGAACGAGACCGAACCGGCCGCCATGTCCTCGTCGCCCGCGATGACCATGAAGGGCACCTTCTGCTTCTGGGCGTTGCGGATCTTCTTCTGCATGCGGTCCGAGGAGGAGTCCACCTCGACGCGCAACCCCTTCTTCCGTGCCGCGGCGGCGAATCGCTCCAGGTACTCCACGTGCGCGTCGCCGATCGGGATGCCGACCGCCTGCACCGGGGCCAGCCACGCCGGGAACGCGCCCGCGTAGTGCTCGAGCAGCACCGCGAAGAACCGCTCGATCGACCCGAACAGGGCGCGGTGGATCATCACCGGGCGCTGCTTCGCACCGTCCGGGCCGGTGTACTCGAGGTCGAAGCGCTCCGGCAGGTTGAAGTCCAGCTGGACCGTCGACATCTGCCAGGTGCGGCCGATCGCGTCCTTCGCCTGGACGGAGATCTTCGGACCGTAGAAGGCCGCCCCGCCCGGGTCCGGGACCAGCGGGAGGCCCTGCTTCTCGGCGACCTGGCGCAGCGTCTCGGTGGCCTCCTCCCAGGCCTCGTCCGAGCCGACGAACTTCTCCGGGTCCTTGGTGGACAGCTCCAGGTAGAAGTCCGTGAGGCCGTAGTCGCGCAGGAGGTTCAGCACGAAGGTGAGCGTCTTGTCGAGCTCCCCGGCCATCTGCTCGCGCGTGCAGTAGATGTGCGCGTCGTCCTGGGTGAAGCCGCGGGCCCGGGTCAGGCCGTGCACGACGCCCGACTTCTCGTACCGGTACACGGTCCCGAACTCGAAGAGGCGCAGCGGCAGTTCACGGTACGAGCGACCGCGCGCGTCGAAGATCAGGTTGTGCATCGGGCAGTTCATGGGCTTGAGGTAGTAGTCCACGCCCTCGTCGAGCTGCATGGGCGGGTACATGCCGTCGGCGTACCAGTCGAGGTGGCCCGAGGTCTCGAAGAGCTTCCCCTTCGTCGCGTGCGGGGTGTAGACGAACTCGTAGCCCTCCTCCTCGTGGCGGCGGCGCGAGTAGTCCTCCATCACGCGGCGCACGATGCCGCCCTTGGGGTGGAAGACCGCGAGGCCCGAGCCGATCTGCTCGGGGATGGAGAACAGGTCGAGTTCGGAGCCCAGCTTGCGGTGGTCGCGCTTCTCCGCCTCGGCGAGGAAGTCCAGGTACGCCTTCAGCTCGTCCTTGGACGGCCAGGCCGTGCCGTAGATGCGCTGCAGCATGGGGTTCTTCTCGCTGCCGCGCCAGTAGGCGGCCGCGTTGCGCATCAGCTTGAACGCCGGGATGTTCCGGGTGGAGGGCAGGTGGGGACCGCGGCAGAGGTCCTTCCAGCACAGCTCGCCGGTCTTGGCGTCCAGGTTGTCGTAGATCGTCAGCTCACCGGCGCCGACCTCGACGTCCGCGCCGTCCTCGCTGGACGCCGAGCCCTTGAGGCCGATCAGCTCCAGCTTGTACGGCTCGTCCGCCAGCTCCTCGCGGGCGGCCTCGTCGGTGACGACGCGGCGGGAG
This sequence comes from Streptomyces sp. HUAS TT11, assembly GCF_051553595.1. Taxonomy (NCBI): domain Bacteria; kingdom Bacillati; phylum Actinomycetota; class Actinomycetes; order Kitasatosporales; family Streptomycetaceae; genus Streptomyces; species Streptomyces sp. HUAS TT11. The sequence continues at coordinate 7,323,240 of NZ_CP196184.1, read as the reverse complement.
AAGCGCTGGCCGCGCTTCTGGATCTCCTGCATCTTCTTCTCGACGGCCTTGAGGTCCTCGGGCGTGAACGGCTTCTCGACGTCGAAGTCGTAGTAGAAGCCGTCCTTGACCGGCGGACCGATGCCCAGCTTGGCCTCGGGGAAGAGTTCCTGCACGGCCTGGGCCATGACATGCGCGGTGGAGTGCCGCAGGATGTTCAGGCCGTCCTCGGAGGAGATCTCGACGCCCTCGACGGTCTCACCGTCCTGGACCCGGTGGCCGAGGTCCTTCAGCTCACCGCCGACCCGCGCCGCGATGATCGAGCGCTCGCCGGCGAAGAGGTCCGCGGCCGTGGTGCCCGTCGTCACCGTGCGCTCTTCCCGCTCGGAATCGCGTTGGATGATCACACGGACGTCTGACACCGGTCTCTCCTGACTGCTGGCGGATGCGGCGCCATACCTGGAGCGCGCGCATGAGGGGGATCGTACCGACCCGGCGCCGCCCTCCGCGAAACGGTCGCCGTCAGTCCCCGCCGCAGGCCTCCTCGAAGAAGTCCAGGTTCTCCTGCAGGGACTTCATCAGCCGGTCCCGCTCCGCCTCGTCGACCTGTACCGGGGCCACACCGGACGCGGCCACCAGGCGACGGAAACCGCCCCGGCTCTCCAGCCGCCCGTGCACCCGCACCGGCAGCCCGACGAGGTGGGCGTGGCCCGCGATGCGGTAGGACTCCTCGTCCAGCGTCATCCGTACGTGGGGGACCTCCGCCCCTGCGATCACCCGCAGCCGCACCGTGCCCTCGCCGCGCGGGCCCGACCGGCGCAGCCGCACGACGGCCCCGGTGATCCGCACCGGCATGGACGGCTCCTCCCGCTGGTAGCGGGCCGAGGCCTCGCGCAGCACGGGAAGGTCGCCCGGTGAGAACTCGACCGGTTCGCCGGGCGCCGCGCAGCCCTCGGGGACGCCGGCCGCGGGCGCCCACTCGACGGCGATCCGGGCGCCCTCCGAGCCGCGCACGAGGGCGACCAGCGCCTCGGTCAGCTCATGGCTCACGCCCGCCTCCACGGCGGCGTCGAAGGCGTCCATGCCGCCGGTGGCCCGCTTGTAGTCGATGGCCTCCCTGGCGGCGTTCAGGGCCTGGTGCAGGCGTACGGCGAGCGGCCTGCCGGTCGAGACGGGCGTGAAGGCGGTGAGCCGGCGGCCCCCGGCGGCCGCGCCGACCAGCACGTGTTCCAAGGACGCCGCGGCGGGCCTGCGGTGGCGGGCACCGTAGTAGCCCGCACGCGCGCGTGCGGCCAGCGCGCCCGCCATCAGCATCTGGCGGGCGGCCGAGCGCAGCTGGTCCTCGACGGCCCAGGGCGCCGCGCCCGCGGGGCCGGCGGGGACGTCCCGCCACCAGTGGATCTCGTCGCTCGGCACGGCGAGCCCGAGCAGCACGTCCCGGGCCGCGGGCGAGCCGCTGCGGGAGAGCGCGACGAGTGCCTCGCCTATCAGGTCGTCGCTGTCGGGGAAGGCCCGGCTCTCGGGCACCAGCAGACTCGTACGGCCGCCGCCGGGGCCCGGCGGGGTCCACCGGCCGTAGCGCCCGGCGGCCCCGCCCCGGCGCTGCCACCCATGACGGTCCAGCAGGGCGCTGAGCACGGTGGGATCGACCTGGTCGGGCGCGGGCGGCTGGTTCCACAGCGGCTCGGCCGGGTGCGGCCGCACGGCTCGGGCCGGCTCGTCGAGGGGACGGTGTGTCACGGTCTGCCTCCCGTTCCGACCCGGGTCATGATCTCGCACAGGGCTCGGTCGTCGAATATGCGTGCGGTGGGGACGCGTACGGTGGTGCGGCGCCGGCCCGTGATCGGGTGTCCGGCCAGATTGACCCAGTAACAGCAGTGCCGCAGGTCGAGCCGGTCGTGGCCGGCCCGCAGCCATTGCTCCTGGGACCGCGGAACGATCATCACGACCAGGATCTTGTGCACGGACACCGGTGTGCGGGCGAGCTTCGCCAGGTGGTCGTTGTCGAGCGTGAAGGAGAAGAACCGGCCCGGTGGGTTGGGCGGGATCTGGTACGTGCACTTCAGCTGCACCTTGATGGTGACCTCGTCGTCGACCGTGTGCCCGGGCGCGCTGTGACTGACGTGCCAGTCGATGCCGTTGTCCGGAAAGGGCTGCGACAGGGAGCAGCCGGCCGCGGCGGCGACGGCGTGCAGATAGCCCACCTGCAAGGTCTCCATGCAGGCGGTGGTGGCGAGTGTGCCGCGGTGATGGGGTGCCGTCCGCTCGGGCAGCAGCCCGCCCCGTTCGGGCTGCGCTATCGCCATGACCAAAAAGCCTTCCCGGCTGAGAGAGTCCCCGTGACGGGCCCGTGAACTGCAAAGACCCGTACTCCTGTTGTGTCCTTCCGGCGTACGACGCAAACAGCCCGGGTATCACCAAACGGGCAGAAGACGGTGCGTCAGCTGCCAAAGGTGAACGAGGAGTTGTGTAGGCATGACGTGCTGGTACGAAGGGCCTCTGGCCGCATTCGACACGGAGACCACGGGCGTGGACGTCGAGACCGACCGGATCGTGTCGGCCGCCGTCGTCGTCCAGGACGCCCCGGGCACCCGGCCGCGGGTGAGCCGTTGGCTGGTGAACCCGGGTGTGCCGGTGCCCGCGGAGGCGACGGCGGTGCACGGGCTGACGGAGGAGCATCTGCAGCGCGAGGGCCGCTGGCCGTCGCCGGTGATGGGGGAGATAGCCAAGGAGTTGGGCGAGCACGCCGCCCGCGGCCGGCCGCTGGTGGTGATGAACGCGCCGTTCGATCTGACGCTGCTGGACCGGGAGTTGCGCCGTCATCGCGCGTCCTCGCTCGACGGCTGGTTCGCCTCGGCGCCGCTGCGGGTGCTGGACCCTCGGGTCCTCGACAAGCATCTGGACCGCTACCGCAAGGGCCGTCGCACGCTCACCGACCTGTGCGCGCACTACGGAGTCGTCCTGGACGGCGCGCACGACGCGGCGGCGGACGCGGTGGCCGCGATGGATGTCGTACGGGCCGTGGGGCGCCGTTTCGCCGCCCGCCTCGACCGGCTGACGCCGGCCGAACTGCACGCCCTGCAGACGGGGTGGCACGCGGCGCAGGCACGCGGGCTGCAGGCGTGGTTCGCGCGCAGCGGTACGGAGGAGTCGGTGGATCCCGCGTGGCCGCTGCGGCCGGAACTGCCCGCGGCAGCCTGAGCAAACGAAAAAACCGGTCCGTCGTGACGGACCGGTCTTCTCCGGGTGGGCGATACTGGGTTCGAACCAGTGACCTCTTCGGTGTGAACGAAGCGCTCTCCCACTGAGCTAATCGCCCGGGAACGCACTGAACAATACAGGTCCCGGCCGGGTTCCTTCAAACCGCTTGGAGACGGGCGAGAAGTCCCCGCCGTCCGGCCCGCATCATCAGCCAGTGGTTGGCGCGGAAGACGGGCCGCCCCGGCACGGCGAGCCGGCTGAGCAGAGGCTTGTTCACGTCGACCACCTGGTCGTAGCGGGCGAGGGAGCCCGACGGGGTCGCGGTGACCGTCCAGCGCGCCCAGCCGTCGAGGTCGCCGGACAGCACCGCCTCCAGGACCCCGGCCGACGGGTCGCGCCGCGCCTCGCGCACCGTGAAGCGCAGTTCGTACGGCAGGAACGAGCGGATCCGGACCACACCGGTCGTGTCGTCGAGCCGGGTCACTTCCCGCACCTGGCGCCACCACGTCGGGTACTCCTCGGCCCGCTCCAGCGCCGCGTACACGGCGGCGGGCGGGACGGGCAGGGACCACAGGGTGCGGAAGCGGTAGTGCGTCCAGTCCATGGGCAGAGTCTGCCCCGCGACCCGCGCCGCGATTGAGTACGCGTACTCATGCCGTACGCAGAGGTGCGGGCCCAGAATGCGGCTGCGAGCGCCGCCGCCCGTGCGGCGGCGCTCCCCCGGGAGCGCCGCGCTCCGCCGCCAACGGGCACGTCGCGGCGTCCTGCTCGGCGGTCGCAGCCGTTCGACGTCACTCCGCCGGATCCCTCGGCCCGAAGTCCCCGTCGTTCTCGGGGAGCTGGCCCGGCTTCACATTCCAGGTGTCTGACGGGACTTGAATCGGAGCGGAACACCCCTTTTGTCGTACTTCCGCAGAAATGCCGCGGCGTTCCGGAATAGCGGGAAGCATTTCTGTCCGCGGCGCATTCTCCGAGCCTGTCCGCACCTCGATCTTCTTGGTCCACGGACAGTTCTTTTCGAAGTGCACGACGAGCCGTCCGGCCCTTTTCCCGGACCCTCGGACGATCACCGGAAGTCACGGAACGTGACCGATCGGTTCCACCGCCCGGCCGTTTTGTGAATCGTTCCGAACCGGAGGCCCGTCTCCGGCCGAAGCGGACACACGACGAGGGCGGCGTGACCCACGGTGTCCGCGAGTACACGCCGCCCTCGATCTTGTGGGCGATACTGGGTTCGAACCAGTGACCTCTTCGGTGTGAACGAAGCGCTCTCCCGCTGAGCTAATCGCCCGGGCGCACGGAGAACATTACCGCATGTCAGGTGCGTCTTGGACCATGCGCCGACGCCGGCGGCCGCTACTCCGCGATGTTCCAGGGCATGGCCGCACCGAACCGCCAGACGTAGACACCGGCGAGCACGGCCATGATCGTCACGCCGGCGGTGGTCAGGAGGATGTTGCGGCGGCGCACCTTGGGGTCGAGCGCGCGCTGTGCGGCCTCGGTGACCTTGCGCTTCGTCCAGCGCAGCACCAACTGCGCCCAGACGAACTCGGTCGCCCAGAGGGCCAGGCCGGCGAAGATCACCAGCCAGCCCGGACCGGGCAGCGGAAGCAGGACCACACCCACGGCCACGACGGCGAGACCGGCCACGAAGACGCCCACCTGCCAGCTCAGGTGCAGCGCCTTCCGCGCCTTGATGAATTCCGGCGCACGGGAACCCAGCTCCCGCTCCGCCTTCGTCTCGTTCGCGGCCACGGCGATCTTACCCGGCCCGTCACTCCGCGTATTCATACGAACAAAGCTTACCGGAGAGAAACCGCTCACCAGAATGGGCGTACCACGCAAACACCATCTCGGCCGGATGAGCTACGCATAGACAGGCAAAACACTCAGAGGGGTTTACAACGGCACCGTAGGTGGCATGTCGATTTCGCCGACGTGCGAATCCCCGAGCGCACACTGAGCGAAAGGCCCTGGCGCTTATGAACACCACGGTCAGCTGCGAGCTGCACCTGCGCCTCGTTGTGTCGAGCGAGTCCTCACTGCCTGTACCCGCGGGACTGCGGTATGACACGGCCGATCCCTACGCCGTGCACGCCACTTTCCACACCGGAGCCGAGGAAACGGTCGAGTGGGTGTTCGCCCGCGACCTCCTCGCAGAGGGGCTGCACCGGCCCACAGGGACGGGCGACGTCCGCGTCTGGCCGTCCCGCAGCCACGGTCAGGGCGTCGTATGCATCGCCCTGAGCTCCCCGGAGGGTGAGGCCCTGCTCGAGGCCCCGGCGCGAGCCCTCGAGTCGTTCCTGAAGCGTACCGACGCGGCCGTGCCACCCGGCACGGAGCATCGTCATTTCGATCTCGACACGGAGCTCTCCCACATCCTGGCCGAGAGCTGAAGCGACACCTCGAACCGCCCGACGCCGTCCACTCGGGGAGACGGCTCGGGCCAGGACAACCGCATACGGCACACCCAGGGCGCCGTCGCCGCGAACGTTTGTGGCGACGGCGCTCGAGGTGCACACGCACGGTGACGACACCGTCCCGGATCGTGGAGGAAGTGGCCCCGTGCGCGGCCCGGAGCCGTCCCGTCCGCGCGGCGGCGGCCTCCCGCCCGGCCTGCGCCCCGTCCACGGCGGCGCGGAGCCGCTAGGCTCGGCCAGCATCGGCGGGCGTCCGCCCGACCTCGAGGCCAGGGAGCGACACGTGCTGATCACCCACGACACCCGGTGCGCGCTCGACCTCGTGGTGGATCTGGTGAACACCGCGCCCGAGGGCGACGAGGCGGACACACTCCCGGACGTCACCACCCTCGACGATTTCGCGCGCAACCACGATCTGAGCGATGTCGGCGTCCTGTCGGAGTTCGATCTCTCGGCCGTGCGGAAGATCCGCGGGCGGTTCGCCGCCGTCTTCGCCGCCCAGGACGCCAGGACCGCGGCCGGGCTGATCAACGAGCTGGTCGCGGCGGCGGGAACGACGCCGCGGCTCACCGACCACGACGGCTACGACTGGCACGTGCACTACTTCGCGCCCGGCGCGTCCGTCGCCGATCACATCGCCGCGGACTGCGGTATGGCCCTGGCGTTCTTCGTGGTCGCCGGGGAGCAGGAGCGGCTGCGCCGCTGCGAGGCGCCCGACTGCCGGCGCGCCTTCGTCGACCTCTCGCGTAACCGATCGAGGCGCTACTGCGACAGCCGCACCTGTGGAAACCGCCTGCATGTCGCCGCCTACCGGGCGCGCCGCAAGGAGGCCGCGGGCTGAGCGGGCCGTTGCCGGACGTTCGCGCCGTGCCTTCCCCCTCGCGCCGGGCGGGGGCTGACGGAGCCCTCGGCGGGTGGCGCCAGGGGCTCCGCATACGGCTCAGAGCATCAGCAGATCGTGCAGTGATGCCATGAGCAGCAGGCAGCCGATCACCGCAAGGAAGATCATCAGCGGTGGCTGGGAAAGCGCGAAGAGACAACCCCGGCGCTCCTCGGGAGGAGCAGCGGTGTCGCTCTGGGTTCTGTCCAGCATCTCGCGGCGATGATGACGCAGCCTGCACCCGCTACGCGATCAACACGCTCGGAATGACGGGGAGTTCTCCCATATCCGTGATCTACGGAACGAAGCTGATCCCGGCGTGTGCGACGATGATCATCCGACGGCGTCGCGCGATCGTTGTGTCGTTTCACAACGGCGCTCGCACCCGGGTGGCGCGCCTCCTCAGATGCCGTGCTTCTTGAGGATGGCCTCGATGTCGCTGAAGTCGTCCGTGGAGTCGCCCGCGCGGGGGGCGGCCTTGGGGCGGGTCGCCGGAAGGCCGGAGGCGCCGAGCGCCGGTGCGGAGGCCGCCGGGGCCACCGGCTCGCGCTCGGCGGCCCGGGCCGCTCTGCGCTCCTTGCGGGTGCCGCCGCGTCGGCGCTCCACGGCGCGTGTGGTCGCGAACAGCAGCCAGGCGAGGGCGAGCACACAGAAGCCCGCCCATGCCGTCAGGCTGAACGCCGTGTCGGCCAGCCAGCCCACGACACCCGTCATCACCAGGCCGACCGGCACCAGCGCGTAGGCCGCGATACGGGCCGCGGCCAGGAAGCGCTTGCGCCAGGCCGTGACCGCGGCGATCCCCAGGCCGGCCGCGGAGACGGCGGAACAGACTGTCTCGGCAATCATCCGGACCTCCAGGGCGGTGATCGGTCGGGCAGGGTCGGTTCGTCCCTTCCATCCTGCACCGCCGCACGCCCCACGGGCCACGGTCCGAGCGGACCTCAGGGAGATCTCCGGGTCGGCTCCTCCTCAGGGGGCAACCCCGTCCGCACCGAGCGCACCACAGGCACGGCCGACGCCCTCCCCCGCCGGTCAGGTCCGGTTGGGGAGGCGTCCGCGGTCCTGGGAGACTGTCGGCCATGAGCGATTCCTCCCCCGCCCGCGCCGCCGCCCCCGTCCTGGACGTCTGGTGCGAACTCCAGTGCCCCGACTGCCGCACCTCGCTCGAAGACCTGCGAGCGCTGCGCGACCGCTACGGCGACCGGCTGGAGCTGCGGCTGCGGCACTTCCCGCTGGAGAAGCACCAGCACGCCTTCGCCGCGGCGCAGGCCGCCGAGGAGGCACTGGCGCAGGGGCAGGGCTGGCCGTACGTGGAGGCCGTGCTGGCCCGGGTCGACGAGCTGAGCCACCGGGGCGAGGCGCTCCTCGTCGAGGTGGCCGCCGAACTCGGCCTGGACGCGGAGGAGTTCGACACCGCCCTCATCGACGGCCGGCACATCCTGATCGTCGACGCCGACCAGGCCGAGGGCAAGGCGATCGGTGTGACCGGCACCCCCACCTATGTGATCGACGGACTGCGTCTCGACGGCGGCAAGAGCCAGGAAGGCCTGCGCGAGCGCATCGAGGAGATCGCGGACCGGCTCCTGGCCGAGGGGGCCTGAGCCTCAGGCCAGGTCCTTGTAGAAGTTGTACGAGGTGGTCTCGTACCCCAGCGAGGTGTAGAGGCGTTCGGCCGGGGCATTGCCCGCGAAGACGTGCAGGGCGATGCGGTCCTTGCCGCCCCCGGCCGCCTGCGCCTCGGCGAGCCGCATCAGCGTGCGTCCGTGACCGCGGCCCCGGTGCGCGGCGTGGACCTCCACGTCCAGGACGAACGCGCTGTCCGGCCACAGCCCGAGCCACAGGACGCCGACCGGGTCCCCGTCGCGCTCCAGGACGCTGATCACCGTGTTCTCGCTGGCGAGGCCGTCCGGCAGGAATCGGACGTCGCTCTGCTCGGCCTTGGCGTACGCCTCCGCGGTGGACGCTCCCCGCTCGATGAGGCTGTGCGCGAAACCTTCCCGCGCCTGTGCCCGCCACGGACCGTACTCGGCCTCGGTCATGGGACGGGCGGCGAGGCCGGCGGGCAGCGGGGGCACGGCCGCCTCCAGCCGCTTGTCCATGTTCCGGCTGCGCAGGACGTACCCGAGTGTCGTCGCCAGCCGGCGGGCCGCCTCGGCGTCGCCCGGCGCGGAGGCCTCGATGCGCTTGCAGCCCCAGCCGCGCGCCACCTCCTCGGCGGCCAGCACGGCCACGGTGCCCCTGCCCCTCCCGCGATCCGGCTCCTCGATGCGCAGGTCCGCGAGGCAGGCCACGGTGGGCCCGTACTCGGGGTGCGTGGACAGGTGTATCCCGCCGATCGGCCGGCCGTTCACACACACCTGGTAGTGCCGTGAACGCTTTCCGTCGGGGTCCTGGCGAAGCGGCTCGGTCGGCCGCAGGGTCGTGGTCATCACAGGTGTTCTACCCGGTGCCGCCCCGCGGGGCAGCCGAATTTCGCCCGGCTCAGGGGTCGAGGTCGTGCCCCGCCCGCTCGTCGAAGATCCGCATCGCCTTGGCGGTCACCGGACCCGGCGCACCCGGCAGTTCACGACCGTCGACCCGGAGCACCGACTGCACGTCCCGCAGCGTGGAGGTGAGGAAGACCTCGTCCGCGCGCTCCAAAACGTCCAGCGGCAGATCGGTCTCCTCGGCGCCCGTCCAATCGACGGTGAGCGCGCGGGTGATGCCCGCGAGACAGCCGGAGGCGATCGGCGGGGTGTGGATCTCGCCGTCGAGGACCACGAAGACGTTCGACCCGGTGCCTTCGCAGAGCTGCCCGACCGTGTTGGCGAACAGCGCCTCGGTGGCGCCCTGTTGGGAGGCGCGGGCCAGGGCGACGACGTTCTCGGCGTACGACGTGGTCTTCAGTCCGGCCAGCGCGCCGCGTTCGTTGCGGGTCCACGGCACTGTGATCACCGCCGTGGCGTCGGGGCGCCGGGTCGTCGCGCCGACGGCGACCACGAGCGTCGGGCCCTGGTCGCCGCGGTCGGATCCGAGCGGACCGTAGCCGCCGGTGTACGTGATGCGCAGCCGGCCGAGCGGTACCGGCTCGGCCTCCAGCACGGCGGCGCAGGCCCGCCGGACCTCGTCGAGGTCGGGGTCGGGCAGCCCGAGACCACGCGCCGAGCGAGTGAGCCGGTCGAGGTGACGGGTCAGTGCGAACGGCCGCCCGTCGACCGCCTTGACGGTCTCGAAGATGCCGTCGCCGACGGTCAGTCCGTGATCGAGGACGGAGACGCGGGCGGACCCGAGGTCCTGCAGCCCGCCGTCCAGCCAGATCTTCACGTGAGGGTCCCTCCACTCGCCTCGTACGCCCCCGACGCTACCGCGAGCAGTCGGGCGGCCTTCAGTTCGGTCTCCTGCCACTCCCCCTCCGGGTCGGAACCCCAGGTGATGCCCGCGCCCGCACCGAACCGCAGCACGGCGGCGTCGCCCGGGGTCCGGTCGATCCAGAACGTGCGGATGCCGACCGCCAGCTCCCCCGCCCCCCGGTCCGCGTCGACCCAGCCGACACCGCCGCAGTAGGGGCCGCGGGGCGCGGTCTCCAGGGCGTCGATGATCCGCAGGGCGCTGGACTTGGGTGCGCCGGTGATCGAGCCGGCCGGGAAGGTGGCATCGAGCAGCTCCGGCCAGCCCGCGTCCGCGCGCAGCTCACCGCGGACCGTGGAGACGAGGTGCACCAGACCGGGATGCTTCTCGACGGCACACAGGTCGGGCACGGACACGCTGCCGGAGGTGCAGACACGGCCGAGGTCGTTGCGGACCAGGTCCACGATCATCACGTTCTCGGCGTAGTCCTTCTCCAGCAGGTCATCCTCGGTGCGCCCGGTGCCCTTGATCGGACCGGACTCCACGCTCCGGCCGTCGCGGCGCAGGAAGAGCTCGGGAGAGGCGGTGGCGACCTCCACACCGCACCCGGGAAGGCGGATCGTTCCTGCGTAGGGCGCCGGATTGCCGCGCGCCAGTACGGCGGTCAGCGCGTCCACGTCGGCGTCGGCCGTCACCGGGGCGGAGAGCACCCGGCAGAGGTTCACCTGGTAGACCTCGCCGGTCGCGATGTACTCACGGATCTTGCGCACCCCCGCCGTGTACGCGTCGCGGTCGAGCGACGACGTCCAGTCACCGGTCGCCGGGCCCCGCCATCGGCCCGGCACCGGTGCGGGCACGGGCTCCTGCCGTACGTCCTGGAAGCGGGCGCAGGTCAGACGCCCCTCGTAGTCCGCGCAGACCGCCCAGAAGCCGGTGGAGTCGAGGGCGGCGGGATCGTCGGTGACATCGAGGAGACCCGTGGCCACGCGGTCACCGAAACGTGCGAGAGGAGGGAGGTGGAGCACACAGTCGAGTCTATGGCGGTGTCGCGCCGGTGGCCCGGACATGTCCCCGTGGGGCCCTGACCATGACCTTGACCGGGTGCAGGGCAGCACGCTGCACAAACGCGTTTTTGTACTGGCTCCGGAATCCGCTAGAGTTCAACTCGTCGCCGGGACGCGCGAGCGTACCGAAACGACAGGCGGACGTAGCTCAGTTGGTAGAGCGCAACCTTGCCAAGGTTGAGGTCGCGAGTTCGAGCCTCGTCGTCCGCTCGAAGGAATCAGGGGATCTTCCCGACCCCCTGCACTCCTGGTGGAGTGGCCGAGAGGCGAGGCAACGGCCTGCAAAGCCGTCTACACGGGTTCAAATCCCGTCTCCACCTCCAAGGACGATTAGCTCAGCGGGAGAGCGCTTCCCTGACACGGAAGAGGTCACTGGTTCAATCCCAGTATCGTCCACTGGTCCGCGAGGATCCCCGCGCGATTAGCTCAGCGGGAGAGCGCTTCCCTGACACGGAAGAGGTCACTGGTTCAATCCCAGTATCGCGCACGCAACAACCACGGCCGTCTCTGCCGAGCGGTCATGGCCCGAGGACGATTAGCTCAGCGGGAGAGCGCTTCCCTGACACGGAAGAGGTCACTGGTTCAATCCCAGTATCGTCCACCGGATCGAGGGTGGCCTGTGCCGAGCGACGAGCACGGCGGGGCCGCCCTCGTCGTTTTGCCTTGTCCCCGCCGCGCGTTGCGGGACGACGAAGCCCCCGGCCCTGCGGGCGGGGGCTTCTGCCTGCCTCAGCTGGAGAACAGCATGTGGCCGAAGCTCTTGTGCCGCTGGTGGCCGTAGTGCCCGTGCCCCCCGTGGCCGCCGTGCGGTGCCCCCCAGGCGGGAGCGGCAGGGTAGGCCTGCGGGGCGGGCGGAGGCGGCGGAGCGGGCTGCGTCCACTGGGACTCCAGGCGGGTCAGCGCCTCGAGCTCCCCGTAGTCCAGGAAGATGCCGCGGCAACCGCTGCACTGCTCGATCTGGACGCCGTTGCGGTTGTACGTGTGCATCGGCGCATGACACTTCGGACACTGCATGGTCGGCTCAACTCCTCGCCGGTCGGTGGTGCTTCGCCAGGTAGGGACTCACTTCCGTGCTGGCCGGTTGCAGCCTACGTCCTTCGCCCTCGCGCCAACTACGGCGCTTCGGTGCTCATTCGAACACACGCATGGACGACGGCCTGCTCCACCTCGTCCAAGGGACGGCCGGCCGTGACGGACTTGGCGACGGCCAGTGCCGCCGTCTGCACGGTGAGGGCGCGGGCGGGGACGTCGAGCGCGGGCCAGAAATCACCGTCGGACGGGACGGCCGGTCCGCCCTCCTGCCGGTAGGCCGTGAGGAACCGGGTCCACTCCTCGGGCGGAAGCAGCCCACAGGCGTACCAGGCGGCCGGCCGGGCCAGGTCCCAGGCGGGGTCGCCCGCGCCGAGGTCGTCGACGTCGATGAGGAGCCAGGAGCCGGCGCCCGCGGGGTGGCGCACGAGTTGGCCGAGGTGGAGGTCGCCGTGGCACAGGGCACGCGGGGGCGGCGGGGCGGCCTCGTCGCGGGCCCAGGCCGGGAGGGCCGCCCAGGCCTTGAGCACGGGCTCGGCGGCGGGGTGCGGGCCGGCCGCGTCCATGCGCCGGATCGCGCGGGCGGCCTTGGCCGGCCCCCGCATGGGCGGCAGGCCGGCGGGGACGGGGGCCCGGTGCAGCCGGGCGAGGAGGCGGGCGGCCGCCTCCCAGGGGGCGGCCTCAGGGCGGTCGGGGTCGACCGGGGTGCCGTAGGGCCAGAAGGTCACGAGGCGGCCGTGGAGGGTGACCGGCGTGGCGTCGAGGGGGGCGAGCAGGGTGCCGCTGAGGCGGGTGGCCGCGGCAAGGCGGAGCGAGAGCTCTGCGGGGTCGGTGCCCGGTGCGTGGGCCTTGGCGACGGTGGCGCCGTGGCGGACGACGGCGGCGGTGTCGCTGCGCTCGGCGAGGACCGCGTCGGAGGTCGTGCACCTGCACTCCGCATCGGGGTCCGAGTGCACCGCGGCACGGGCTCGTGCGGTGAGTGCGGGCAGGAGTGCGTTCATGGGCCCTCGGAGTGTGCGTACGGCTGTGCAGGGAGCGTACGCGGCGAACAGGACAACGCCCGCGCAGCTCCCCAGCTGCGCGGGCGTTTGTGCCGTCCGCCGCACCCCCGTCCCCACGGGGTCTTATGGGTTGATGTCCCCGCCCGGACCGCTCTTCCGGGCCTGGGGCGCCGCTCAGCGCCCCAGCATCACGCCCACGGACGACGCTTGTGTGACCACTGCATCCCAGCCGCCGAAGGCGTACACGAGCAGGGCCGCCAGGGGAAGGACCATCGCTGTCGCCACCAGCGGGTGGCGGCGGCTCGGACGGCCGGTGCCGAACGCGGCGCCGTATACCTTGCGTCCCTGCATGCGGATCAGCGTCCGCGGTGCCGTCTGGGCCATGGTCCCTCTCCTGACCGTTGTGTTGTTGTCCTTGGCAGCGGCGGGTGTCTGACCTCGGGGGACGAGTGCTGCACCCGCCGCTTGACCTCAAATCTAGGTGCCGGGCCGACGGGGGGCGTCATGCCCTCGTACCGATTGCCTGGCCTCCCGGAGGATGACCGATGACCTGCGGTGTACTCCCCTGGGTGGAGACGGGGTCCTAGGTCTCGGGGTCTTCCCCGAGGGGACGCCCCGAACGTCCCCCGTGCTCCGATGCGTCCTCCCGTGGGACCGGCTGCTCCACGAGCGCCAGCACCCGGTTCGCCATGAAGCGGGCGGTGCGCACGACGGAGCCGTTCCGGGTGACTTCGCTCACTTCCACCACTCCCCTGCGCACCGCCGTCTCCACCCGGCGACCCGCCCTGCTCGCCACGACCTCGTAGGTGCGCGTCGTGTCCCCGGCGTCCACGACTATCTCCACACGATCACCCTTCACGGGCTCAATCCCCCTTTCGCCGCAGGAGGTTGGGATCACAGCCGGCACAAGGCCGACCTGCCCGCGCCTCCCCTGACCACCCCTCAAGTCTCGCACCCGGCAGTGACAATCGATCGGGGCGAGAGGGCGCGGCCTCTGCGCGCACCCGGCCGCGGAAACGTAAGCTGTGGCTCGTCAGACGGACCGGGCAGCGGGGATGGACATGGCGATGATGCGCCTGAGGCGTGAGGACCCGCGTGTCGTCGGCTCGTTCAGGCTCCACCGGCGGCTCGGCGCGGGCGGGATGGGCGTCGTCTACCTCGGTTCCGACAAACGGGGCCAGCGGGTGGCGCTGAAGGTGATCCGGCCGGACCTGGCGGAGGATCAGGAGTTCCGGTCGCGGTTCGCGCGCGAGGTCTCGGCGGCACGGCGGATCCGGGGCGGATGCACGGCGCGGCTGGTGGCCGCCGACCTGGAGGCGGACCGCCCGTGGTTCGCCACTCAGTACGTGCCCGGCCCCTCCCTGCACGACAAGGTCGCCGAGGAGGGGGCCCTGTCGGCCGCCGACGTGGCCGCGGTCGGCGCCGCACTGTCCGAGGGCCTCGTCGCGGTGCACGAGGCCGGGGTCGTCCACCGCGACCTGAAGCCGTCCAACATCCTGCTGTCCCCGAAGGGGCCGCGGATCATCGACTTCGGGATCGCCTGGGCGACCGGCGCCTCGACGCTCACGCATGTCGGCACGGCCGTCGGATCGCCCGGATTCCTCGCCCCCGAGCAGGTGCGCGGTGCGGCCGTCACCCCGGCCACGGACGTGTTCTCGCTGGGCGCCACCCTGGCGTACGCGGCGACCGGCGACTCGCCCTTCGGGCACGGCAGTTCCGAGGTCATGCTCTACCGGGTCGTGCACGAGGACCCGCAGCTGCACGGCGTACCCGACGCCCTGGCCCCGCTCGTCCGCGCCTGTCTCGCGAAGGACCCCGAGGAGCGGCCGAGCACCCTCCAACTCTCGCTCCGGCTCAAGGAGATCGCGACCCGGGAGGCCCAGGGCCTGGTGGAGGCGCGGCCGACCGCGCAGCCCGGAGGACCGGACCGGCCCACCGGGCGGCTGGCGGAGCAGTACGCCGACCAGCGCACCGTACGGCGTCCGCCGGGGCAGGGCACCCCCCCGCCCCGCAGCAACGGTTCACGGCCGGGGTCGCGCGCGACCCCGGTCCAGCGCACCGCGCCCCGCTCCGGCAGCCGTCCGGCACCGCGCAGCGGGGCCGGGCGTCCCGCGCCGCGGACCACCGGAACCGGACGGCGGCCGGCCAACCCGCGGCTGCTGCGCCAGCGGCTCTTCGTCTTCGTGGTGGTGACGCTGCTGGTGGCGCTCGGCATCGCGGCGGCCCAGGGCTGTCAGGGCCCGACACGGGGCCTGGACCGCGGGAGCACACGCCAGGAGGTGGGGCGGGAGCGGATGTACGCCCCGCCCGCGGGGGATCCGACGACCCACCGGCACGCGGGCGGGCCGAGCGCGGCGGGCTGACGGGCGATCAGCGCGAGGCGCCCGCGGTCGTCCCGGCGACCGCGCCCGAACCCGCGGCGACGGTCACCGCCCCGGAAGGATCCGTTCGAACAACGCACGGTCGCCGTCGAAGGCCGGATCCATCGCCAGGTACTTCTCCGCGGTGACCCAGCGGGCCTCGGCCGCCGCCCCCGGGTCCGCGACCACCTCGCCCGCGCCCACCGCCGCGGTCCACCGGTGGAGGCGGAAGACGCCGTCGTCGGTCTCGGACTCCCAGACCTTGGCCAGCGGTGCGAGGGCCGGACCGGCCTCCTCGCGGACCTCCCTGACCAGGGCCTCCTCCTGGGTCTCGCCGGGCTCGAGCCTGCCGCTGAGCGGCGCCCGGCAGCCGGAGCGACGCGCCTCGGGTCCGCGCTTGACGACAGGCACCCGGTCGCCGCGCCGCAGCACGGCGACGATCGCCTCCCGCAGCGCCATCGGACTCCTCCTCAGGGCCGGGGGCGACCGGTGGCCACCGCGTAGAAGGCGACGGCCGCCGCCGCTCCCACATTGAGGGAGTCGACCCCGTGCGCCATGGGGATGCGCACCCATTCGTCCGCGGCGACCAGCGCCTGCGTGGACAGACCGTCGCCCTCCGCGCCGAGCATCAGCGCGACCCGCTCCATCTTGTGCGGCGCGGTCTCGTCGAGGGTCTTGGCCTTCTCGTCGGGTGTGAGGGCGAGCAGCGCGAATCCGGCCTCGCGCACCGAGTCCAGGCCCTTGGGCCAGGAGTCGAGGCGCGCGTACGGCACCGAGAAGACCGCGCCCATGGAGACCTTCACACTGCGGCGGTAGAGCGGGTCGGCGCAGTCGGGCGACAGCAGGACCGCGTCCATCCCGAGGGCCGCGGCGGAGCGGAAGATGGCGCCAATGTTGGTGTGGTCGTTCACCGATTCCATGATCACCACGCGACGGGCGGTGGACAGCAGCTCGTCCGCCGTCGGCAGCGGTCTGCGCTGCATCGAGGCGAGCGCGCCACGGTGGACGTGGTAGCCGGTGACCTGCTCGGCCAGTTCCGGGCTGACTGCGTACACCGGGGCCGGGAGCTCGTCGATGACGTCCCGCATGACGTCGACCCACTTGGCGGAGAGCAGCATGGAGCGCATCTCGTAGCCGGCGTCCTTGGCGCGTCTGATGACCTTCTCGCCCTCGGCGATGAACAGGCCCTCGGCGGGTTCGCGCTTGCGGCGCAACTCCACATCGGTCAGACCCGTGTAGTCGCGCAGGCGCGGGTCGTCGGGGTCCTCAACGGTGATGAGATCGGCCACAGGGTGATACTGCCTTGTCCTGGGAGTGGTGCCAACGGCTGGAACGGGCCGGGTTACCCCGGGTTACTCGACAGGCCGCGGAGCGGCCTTCACGACCTCGCCGATGACGATGACGGCCGGCGGCTTCACGCCCTCGGCCCGCACGGTGCCGGCGACCGTCGCGAGGGTGGCGTCGACGCGGCGCTGGGCCACCGTCGTGCCTTCCTGGACCAGGGCGACCGGGGTGTCGGCGGCCTTGCCGTGGGCGACGAGCGTCTCGGCGATCTTCCCGATCTTGTCGACGCCCATGAGGATCACCAGCGTGCCGGTGAGCCGGGCAAGAGCGGGCCAGTCGACCAGGGAGCGCTCGTCGTCCGGAGCGACATGGCCGCTGACCACCGTGAACTCGTGTGCGACACCCCGGTGGGTGACCGGGATACCGGCCGCGCCCGGCACCGAGATCGAACTGGAGATGCCGGGAACCACCGTGCAGGGGATGCCGGCCTCGGCGAGCGCCTGCACCTCCTCCATGCCGCGGCCGAAGACGAAGGGGTCGCCGCCCTTGAGCCGCACGACCGACTTCCCCTGCCGGGCGTGCTCGATCAGGGCGTCGTTGATGGCCTCCTGGGCCATGGCACGGCCGTACGGGATCTTCGCCGCGTCGATCACCTCGACGTGCGGCGGGAGTTCGGCGAGGAGATCACGGGGACCGAGGCGGTCCGCGATGACCACGTCGGCCTCGGCGAGCAGGCGGCGGCCGCGGACCGTGATGAGGTCCGGGTCGCCGGGGCCGCCCCCGACCAGCGCGACACCGGGGGTGCGGGTGCGGTGGTGCGGCGCGACGAGCGTGCCGTCGCGCAGGCCCTCGACGACGGCGTCGCGGACGGCCGCGGTGTGCCGGGGGTCGCGGCCCTTCGCGACGGTGGTGAGGACGGCGACGGTGACACCTTCGCTGTGACCGGTCGCCGGGGTCCAGGCGGTGGCCGCATCGGCGTCGTCGGAGCGCACACACCACACACGGCGACGCTCGGCCTCGGCGGAGGCGGCGGCGTTGGCCTCGGGGTCACTGGCGGCGATCAGGGCGTACCAGGCCCCCTCCAGATCGCCGGGCCGGAACGGGCGCTTCAGCCAGGTGACCTCGCCCGCGTCCGCCATGGCCTCGACCGAGGGCGTCGCCTCCGGCGACACGAGCAGTACGTCGGCGCCCGCCGCGATCAGGGCCGGAAGGCGGCGCTGGGCGACCTGGCCGCCGCCGAGAACGACCACACGACGACCGGAGAGACGGAGCCCTACGGGGTAAGGGGGGTGTTCGGCCATGGCGGTACGGCTCCTCGTCCAGGCGGTGCGGAAGACGGCCCCTACGCCTTTGGAGCGGCCCTGACGTGGGAATTTTACGTTCGTCCGGGCCGGGTGGCGCAGGTGGGTGCGCACGGTGGACAGGACCGGGACGGATCGCGGGGAACCCGGGCCCGGCGCCCGGGTTCCCCACCCGCCTACTTCTCGGTCACTCCCGCCGAGTCGAACGTCGCCACCTCGTGCATCGCCCGCGCCGAGCTCTGCACGAGCGGCAGCGCGAGGAGCGCTCCCGTCCCCTCGCCCAGACGCAGGTCCAGGTCGACGAGAGGACGCAGTCCCAGCTTGTTCAGGGCGGCCACATGACCGGGCTCCGCGCTGCGGTGTCCCGCGATGCACGCCGCGAGGACCTCGGGCGCGATCGCGCGGGCCACCAGGGCGGCGGCGCCCGCGCTGACACCGTCGAGGATCACCGGTGTGCGCAGGGACGCGCCGCCGAGCAGCAGGCCGACCATCGCCGCGTGTTCCAGACCGCCGAACGCGGCGAGCACGCCGATCGGGTCGGCCGGGTCGGGCTGGTGGAGTTCGATGGCGCGGCGCACGACCTCGGTCTTGCGGGCCAGCGTCTCGTCGTTGATGCCCGTCCCGCGGCCGGTCACCTCGGCGGGGTCGGTGTCCGTGAAGACCGCGATCAGAGCGGCCGAGGCCGTCGTGTTCGCGATGCCCATCTCACCGGTCAGCAGCGCCTTGTTGCCGGCCGCCACGAGATCGCGGGCCGTATCGATGCCGACCTCGATCGCCTGCTTGACCTCCTCGCGGGTGAGCGCGGGGCCGGTCGTCATGTCCGCCGTGCCCGCGCGGACCTTGCGCGGCAGGAGGCCCGGGGTCGCCGGCAGGTCGGAGGCCACGCCCACGTCGACGATGCAGACCTCGGCGCCCACCTGGTTGGCGAAGGCGTTGCAGACCGCGCCGCCGCCGAGGAAGTTGGCCACCATCTGACCGGTGACCTCCTGCGGCCAGGGGGTGACGCCCTGGGCGTGCACCCCGTGGTCGCCGGCGAAGATCGCGACGGCCGCGGGCTCCGGGATCGGCGGCGGGCACTGCCGGGACAGGCCGGACAGCTGCGCGGAGATGATCTCCAGCATGCCGAGCGCGCCCGCGGGCTTGGTCATGCGCTTCTGCCGCTCCCAGGCCTCGCCGAGGGCCTTGGCGTCCAGCGGACGGATGCCCGCCACGGTCTCGGCGAGCAGGTCGTGCGGCTCCTCCCCGGGCAGTGCCCGGCGGCCGTACGTCTCCTCGTGCACGACCCAGGACAGGGGGCGGCGCTTGGACCAGCCCGCCTGCATCAGCTCGGGCTCCTCGGGGAACTCGTCGACGTATCCCACGCACAGATAGGCGACGATCTCCAGGTGCTCGGGCAGACCGAGGGCACGGACCATCTCGCGCTCGTCGAAGAAGCTGACCCAGCCGACACCGAGTCCCTCGGCACGGGCGGCGAGCCACAGGTTCTCGACGGCGAGCGCGGAGGAGTAGGGGGCCATCTGCGGCTGGGTGTGCCGGCCGAGCGTGTGGCGGCCGCCCCGCGTCGGGTCGGCGGTGACGACGATGTTCACCGGGGTGTCGAGGATGGCCTCGATCTTCAGTTCCTTGAACTGCTTCGCCCGGCCCTTGGGCAGCGACTTGGCGTAGGCCTCGCGCTGACGCTGGGCCAGTTCGTGCATGGTGCGGCGGGTTTCGGCCGAGCGGATGACGACGAAGTCCCACGGCTGGGAGTGCCCCACCGAGGGCGCCGTGTGGGCGGCCTCCAGTACGCGCAGCAGCACCTCGTGCGGGATGGGGTCGCTGCGGAAGCCGTTGCGGATGTCACGGCGCTCGCGCATCACGCGCAGCACGGCCTCACGCTCGGCGTCGTCGTATCCGGGCGCTGCCGGGCCGGTGGACTCCTGTACGTCTTCCACTGCGGCCGTGCTCTCTTCCTGCTCGGCGGCCCTGGTGTCCAGGTCCTCCGCCTGTTGTGCTGCTACCGGCTCCGATTCCGCGACCGGCGGCTCCGGGACGGCCGACTCGCCCTCGCGGGGAGCGGGGACGACGAGGATCTGTTCCTCCGGCTCCGGGCCGGCGGCCTGCTCCTCCTGCTGGGCAGCGGCCGGAGCCGGATCTTCGGCGGCCGGCTGCTCCTGCTCCGGCAGCGGAGGAACGCTCAGTCCGTGCGGCGGGGTGGGGGCCAGGTGCGGCGTGGTCGGCACGATGCCGTCGACGGGGACGAACTGGCCCAGTGAGTCGTCCGCCCCGAACTCCGCCGCGGCGCCGGGCTCGCCGACCTGCTCGCCGCTCGTGTGCTGCCCGGCGGTTGTCCGCTCACCGTGCGCCTGTTCGCCGGACGACGCCTGGCCGTACGCCTGGACGGCGATGGCACCGGGCGCCACGGTCTCGACGGACGCGCCGACGGGCACGGCCCGGAGGGACCCGGCGAACGCGGGCCGCGGCTCCTCGGCGCCGTGCGGCTCGGGCGGCGCGAACTGCCCCCCGGCGTCCGGGAGCACCGGCGCCTCTTCCGCCGCGGGGACCGGCCGCGGCTCGGACGTCGGTGGTTCCGTGCCGAGGCCCTGGACCGGGGTGTGCCGGGCGGCCTGGACGTGCGCGGGCGGCACCATGACGCCGGACGCGGGGGTGTGCGCGCCGGCGGGCGTCAGGAGCGGGCCGGTCCCGGTCCCGGTCGCGGGTGTGCCGTCATGCGCGGTGCCGCCCGTGGGCTGCACGGGTTCCACCGAGGGCACGACGGGTGCGGCGGCGGCAGGGTGCGCGTCCGGCGCGAAGTCCGCCGTGGGGACCGGTTCCCGGGCGGCTCCCGGGGCGATCGGTCCGTCCGGCGCCGGGTCGGCGATGTGCGGGGTGCCGTGGGCCGGCGTGCCGTACGTGGGCGTGCCATGAACGGGCGTGCCATGAACGGGCGTGCCATGAGCGGGTGTGCCGTGCGTGGGCGTGCCATGAGCGGGTGTGCCGTGCGTGGGCGTGCCATGAGCGGGTGTGCCGTACGTGGGCGTGCCATGAGCGGGCGTGCCGTCAGCGGCGTGCCCCGTCACGGGCACAGGGACGATGGGCGGGGTGTCCGGAACCTGATGGACGGACGGCGCGGCCGCCGGCGCTCCCCAGGGGTCGTGCGGCGCGTCCGCGGGGTACTGCGCCTCGGCTCCGACGGGTGCCGCGGGCGCCTCGAACGCCCGGGAGCCGGCCGGGTTCCCCGGTCCGTGGAGCGTGCCGGTGCCCTGGGCGACCCCGGGCACCGCATCGGGGGCGACCGGTGCGGGGGCCGGCTCGGGGACCGCCGAGGGAACGACCGTTTCTTCGGCCGTCCCCTCGGGAACGGCCGGCGGCACGGTCTGGGTCTGTGTCGAGGAGCCCCACGGCGCGGCGCCCTGCGGGGAGTTCTCGAGCTGGGACACGTCCAGGTACTCGGGGCCGGTCGTCGGCGGCCCGGAGGCGCGCAGGGGAACACCCGCCGGTCCACGGTCGGCGAGCGATCGCACCAGGCTCGAGGAGGCGTCCGGGGTGGGCGGCCCGAGGTGCAGCGGACGGCGCTGCGGCGTGGACTGCGGCGCCGGCGTGGCAGCCGACGCGCGGACCGCGCCGAGGTCGATCGAGCCGCTGTCCCGGCCTGCCGTCTCGTGCGGGCCGGGCTCGTGCGGGAACGGCGCCGACGCCGGGGCCTGCTGGGGCATCTCGTTGCCCCAGGCGCCCTGCTGGCCGGGCATCAGGAGCAGGTCGTCCTCTTCGGCGGGAGTGTCGGAGTGGTCGAGGTAGGTGTACGCGCCCGGCGCGAGGACGCCTGGCTGTTCCACCATGCCTGCGTTCTCCGGCAGTCCCTCGCCCGGGACCTGGCCGGTGTCGGTCATGCGTATCCCTCGCCCATCGGTTTAGTGCTCCTACGACCAGCTCGCCCGGAAGGACTCGCCGACCGCCCGCAATGAAGAACGAGCGTCCGCGCCCAGCGGCACGAACGACCCGCCAACAATGACGACAAAGCCATTGAACGGCATTCTTCCGGTCACCCGTCCGTCGCGTCAGCCTGATCCACGACGGCCCGCTGTGGACTGCGCCACGTTGCGCGCCCTCCGGTCCTGCCGTACCACACATGCCCCAAAATGGATGCGGTTTCCGGACATTGGCTGACGATGCGCCGGATCACCCAAGTGCGGTACAACGATCGGCCAGCCTACCGCGCCGGTAGGACAACAGGATCACGGGGCGCGTTCGGGCAATCGCCCGCTGAGCAGGAACGCAACGCTCCGTTCCTTCTCCGTCCAGGCCCGCGTGTCGAGTTCGACGGACTGCAGCAGGGCGCACTCCACCTCATAGCCGTGCTCCGACAGGTCCCTGCCGACGAGCTCGGCCTCGTCGCGGGTCGCGGCGTGCGCGACGATGCCTTGCGGGCGGCGGTCGGCGACGGCCGAGACGACCGCGGCTCCCCCGCCCCCGACACGTACGACGTCCGGTTCGGGCAGGTTCTCCAGGATGTGCGGGGCCGCGCCCCGGACGACCTGGAGCTGTACCCCGAAGCTGCGGGCCGCGGCCGTCGTGCGGGCGCAGGCGTCCGGGTCGAGGTCGACGGCGATGACGGCGGCTCCGCAGCGGGCGGCCTCCACGGCGAACGCCCCGCTGCCGCTGCCGATGTCCCACACCAGGTCGCCCACCCGTGGGCCCAGCCGGGCCAGTTGGGCGGCACGCAGCAGATCCGTTTCGCCTTCGCCGAGCCCACCGCCGTACGCCTCGGCGGGCAGCGCCCAGCCGCGCGGCTCGGCGCCGGGGTCGCGGCCGGCGATCCAGCCGCCCCCGTCGGCCGCGGTCACGGGTGCGCCGATGACGATGACGACATTGGGGTCGCGCCAGGAGTGGTCGGCCGCCTTGTCCGAGGTCACGACCGTGACCTGCTCGCGGTCGGTGCCGAGTTCCTCGCAGATGACGAAGGTGCGGTGGACGCCTTCGAGCAGCAGGCCCAGCTCGGCCGGCCCGGCGCCCGGTGAGGTGAGGACCGCGACTTTCGTGTGGGCCCTGCACACGTTCACCGCGCGTCGCAGGGTGCGGGGGTGCGCGACGACCACCTGTGCGTCGTCCCACGGCATACCGGCGCGTGCGAAGGCGGCGGCCACCGCGGAGACGGCCGGCACGACTTCGACCTCGAGGCCGAACTCGGGAGCGCGCAGGGTGCGTACGACGCCGAAGAAGCCGGGGTCCCCGTCGGCCAGGACGACGGCGGTGCCTCGGTGGGCTGCGATACGGCGGGCGGCGAGGGCGAGGCTGCCCAGCCGGATGCGTTCGGCCGTCGCAGGCACCTCGGGCAGTGCGAGGTGGTGCGCCGCGCCGGCCACGAGCGTGGCGGCTCCCAGGGCGGAGCGCGCCGCAGCCGTCAGCGGCGAGCCGTCCCAGCCGATCACCGTGACGCGGTCGGCCATCGTCGTCAGTCTCCAGGAGGTTCTACGCGGGTCGTCAGGGACAGCCCGCACGGCGGGCTCCGTGAGACTACCCGGTGCGGCCGGGTGTGCCCGTCACGGGTCCGGCCGGTGGGAAAGGTCCCTCGAGGTCAGTTCCAGTCCGAGAACGATGTGAAACCACCCGTGTCGGCCAGTTCCTCGCTGACCCCGTCGAGATCCTCGGGCAGCAGGCTCCACACGATGAAATCCGTCCGTACGTCCGTCCAGGTGCCGTCCTCGGTGCGGACGTGCGCTATGCAGGCGTTGCGCAGGACTCCCTCGCTGATGCAGCCGATCTTCTGGGCGACCTGCTGGGAGGCGGTGTTGTCGGCGGCCGTGCGCAGTTCGATCCGCTCGAACCCCTGGTTCCCGAAGAGCCATTGGGCGGTGGCGAGCGCGGCCTCGGAGGCGTAGCCCTCGCCGCGCGCCCACGGGGCGACGATGTACGACAGCTCGGTGGACCGGATGTGCCAGTTCGTCCTGGTCAGCTGGACGATGCCGACCAGACGCTGGGTGATGAACTCGGTGACCGCGAAGTCGAGGCCGCGGCCCGCCTTCCGCTGCGCCGGCGCGTACTCGGTGATCCAGGTGCGAGCGCCCTGCTCGGTGAACGGCTGGGGCACGTCGGTCCAGGCGCCGACCAGCTCGTCGTTCATCATCTCGGTCAGCGGCTGGAGGTCGTCCTCGTCGAGAGGGCGCAGGACCAACCGCTCCGTACTGATGGAGACGTTGGGGAAGGTGCTCGTCATTGCGCCGCTCCGTAACCTTCGAAAAACCGTCATCGCCTGCTGAGCTGCCCAGCATGCAACATGGAAGCACCGAACCGCACCACGGGGTCCGCTCCGTGCGGAACGGACCCCGTGCGTGGCGCCGCGGGTTCCCGGTGCCGGCCGTGCGGGTCGGATCAGAAGGACGGGACGACCGAGCCCTGGTACTTGTCCTCGATGAACTTCTTCACCTCGGGCGAGGTGAGGAGCTCGGCGAGCTTCTTCACGCGCGGGTCCTTCTCGTTGCCCTTCTTGACCGCGAGGAAGTTGCCGTACGGGTTGTTCCGGGAGGACTCCAGGACGAGGGCGTCCTTCGCGGGCTTGAGACCCGAGGAGATGGCGTAGTTGCCGTTGATCACCGCGGCGTCCACGTCGTCCAGGGAGCGCGGGGTCTGGGCCGCCTCCAGCTCCTTGAACTTCAGGTTCTTCGGGTTCGCGGTGATGTCCCGGGGGGTCGCCTCGCTGCCCACGCCGCTCTTGAGCTTGATCAGCCCGTTGGCGTCGAGCAGCTTGAGCGCCCGCGCCTCGTTGACCGTGTCGTTCGGAACGGCGACGGTCGCACCGCTCTTCAGCTCGCCGACCTTGCCGACCTTGTGGGAGTACAGGCCGAGCGGCTCCAGATGGACCGTGACGACCGGCACGATGTGGGTGCCGTTCTTCTTGTTGAAGTCGTCGAGGTACGGCTGGTTCTGGAAGTAGTTGGCACCGACGGAGCCGTCCTCGGTGGCCGTGTTCGGCGTGACGTAGTCGGTGAACTCCTTGACCTCCAGGTCGAGGCCCGCCTTCTTCGCCAGGTTCGCCTTGACGAAGTCGAGGATCTCGGCGTGCGGGGTGGGGCTGGCGGCGACGACCAGCGGCCCGCTGTAGTCGGAGGAGGCGGAGGAGCTGTCGCCGGAGCCGCAGGCGGTGAGCCCGAAGGCGAGGGTCCCGGCGGCGAGGACGGCTGTGGTGATCTTGGCGGTGTTACGCACGAAAAGTGCCTTTCCTTATGGGTGGTGCGACCCCGTCGTCGGTGCGAGCGGGGAGATGGAGGTGGTTCAGGCGGCCTTGCTCACATCGGCGGCGACGGCCTCGGTGGCGGGCTTCCTGTCCTTCAGCAGCCGCAGCCGGGGCGCGACGGACGAGTGGCCGCCACGGCGGTGGAGCGCGCGGGCCGCGTAGTCGCCCGCGAACTGGATGAGCGAGATGACGACGGCGAGGATCGCCACGGTGATCCACATCAGCTGCGTCTCGAAGCGCTGATAGCCGTAGCGGATGGCGATGTCGCCGAGACCGCCCGCGCCGACCGTGCCGGCCATCGCCGAATAGCCGATGAGGGCGACCACCGTGGTGGTGGCGGACGAGATCAGCGAGGGCAGCGCCTCGGGTACGAGGACTTTGCGCACCACGGTCCAGGTGTTGCCGCCCATCGCCTGCACGGCCTCGACGAGTCCGCCGTCCACTTCACGGACGGCCGTCTCGACCAGGCGGGCGAAGAACGGGATGGCACCGATGGCGAGCGGCACGATCGCGGCCTCGCGGCCGATCGTGGTCCCCGTGATCGTCCGGGTGAAGCTCATCAGGGCGACCATGAGGATGATGAAGGGCATCGAGCGGGCGATGTTCACCACCTGCCCGATCACCTTGTTGGCGGCGAGGTTCTGGAGGAGTCCGCCCCGGTCGGTCAACACGAGCAGGACGCCGAGCGGGAGACCGCCGACGACCGCGATGACCGTGGACCAGCCGACCATGTACAGGGTGTCGCCGGAGGCCTCGGACAACAGCGGCTGCATCTCGGACCAGGTCACTCGGCACCTTCCTTCACCAGCGCGGTCTCTGCCGGCCGGTCGAGCACGTCGATCTGCAGACCCTGCTCACGCAGGAAGCCGATCGGCACCACGTTCTCCTCGTAGCGGCCGGGCAGTTCGATGCGCATCCGGCCGACCTGCTTGCCGCCGACGGTGTCCATCGCGGCGCCGAGGATCGATATGTCGATGTTGTAGGTGCGCGCGAGCTGGGAGACGACCGGCTGGGTGGCCGCGTCGCCGTGGAAGGTGACGTCGACGACGGTGCGGTCGTCGCCGGACGCGTCGCCGCCGACCGGGAAGAGCGCGGCGGCCAGTTCGGAGCCCGGGGTGGCGAGCAGTTCGCTGACCGTCCCGGACTCGACGATGCGGCCCCTGTCCATGAGGGCGGCCGAGTCGCAGATGGTCTTGACGACGTCCATCTCGTGGGTGATGAGCAGAACGGTCAGGCCGAGCTGCCGGTTGAGGTCGCGGAGCAGCTGGAGGATGGACCGGGTGGTCTCCGGGTCGAGGGCGCTGGTCGCCTCGTCGGAGAGCAGCACCTTGGGGTCGCCCGCGAGGGCGCGGGCGATCCCCACACGCTGCTTCTGGCCCCCGGAGAGCTGGGCCGGGTAGACGCCCGCCTTGTCGGCGAGGCCGACGAGGTCGAGCAGTTCCAGGGCCTTGCGGGAACGTTCCTTCCCGGACTGGCCGAGGATTTCGAGCGGCAGCTCGACGTTGTCCTGAACGGTGCGCGAGGACAGCAGGTTGAAGTGCTGGAAGACCATGCCGATACGGCTGCGCGCCTGCCGCAGTTCCCGGCCGGCTCGCGGTCCGCGGCCGGCGAGCGCGGTGAGGTCCTGCCCGGCCACGGTGACCGTGCCGGAGGTGGGGCGTTCCAGGAGGTTGACGCAGCGGATGAGCGAGGACTTCCCGGCGCCGGACTGGCCGATGACGCCGTACACCTCGCCTTCGTGTACGTGCAGGTCGACGCCGTCGAGGGCGGTCACCTCGCGGCCGCGCGAGCGGTAGACCTTGGTCAGGCCCGATGTGGTGATCACTGGGGATTTCCGTCACTGTCGAGTGCAGGGCGTGGATGTGCGCCGGCACGGGTGCATGCGTGGGGACACGGCACGGTTCTCGCGAAGGCGATGGAAACCGGGGAGAACGTGTGCGCGGGGCGTGGTCCCCCAGGCCCTTCAGGCGGTGGGGGCGGCCGGGTCACGTACGACACAGGCGTACGGACATGCCACTGGGGGCTCGCTTCGGGGCGCGAGACTCTGGGTCGTGCGGGGGCCCTCTAGCAGGCGCACATTCGACACATACAACGAGCACCGGGCGTCATGGTCGCCTCGGTCGCAAGGGTGCGGCAGCTCGTCGTGGTCATGGGCCCAAGTAAATCAGACGGACGGCGCGGAGATGCCACGGCCGTCCGAATAGCGGACAGCCGTGGACGACGTCAGCCGCGTACGGAGATCTCCACCGCGTGGTCGGTGACCAGTGCGGACAAGGCCGAGAGGTCCTTCACGACCAGATCGGCGTCCAGCTCGTGGGAACGGTGCGTTGTGGCCAACGCCACGGTGGTCATCCCGGCGGCGCGACCCGCCGCCAGTCCCGCCGGGGCGTCCTCGAAGACCACACAACGGGACGGCTCCACGCCCAGCTCGCGGGCGGCGAGGAGGT
Source organism: Streptomyces sp. HUAS TT11 (assembly GCF_051553595.1). Lineage (NCBI taxonomy): Bacteria > Bacillati > Actinomycetota > Actinomycetes > Kitasatosporales > Streptomycetaceae > Streptomyces > Streptomyces sp. HUAS TT11. Next base: position 7,295,737 of record NZ_CP196184.1, on the reverse strand, counting down.
AGGGCTCGGGATCCGGCTTGCCGCGGGTGACGTCCTCCGCGGTGACCAGGGTCTTGGGCCGGATGCCGACGGCCTCGAGCCGGGCCTCGGCGAGGCGGCGCGTGGCGGAGGTGACCACGGCCCAGCGGTCGGCCGGCAGCGTGTCCAGGAACTCCCGGGTGCCCGGCAGCAGATGCGCTCCCCCGTTCGGCACGTCCTCGACCTCCAGCAGCTCGATGCGTGCGACGGCCTCGGGGACGACGTCGGCGGGCAGCAGGTCGGCGGCTATCTCCGCGGCCGTACGGCCATGGAGCGCGATGCTCCCGAAGGCCTCCGCGGCGATCCCGTACTCCTGCGCCCACCGCGTCCAGCACCGCGTGACCGACTCGAGGGACGAGACGAGCGTCCCGTCGTTGTCGAACAGCAGCGCGTCAGCATGGATCTTCATGGCCTCGACCCTACGCAGGCAGGGCGGGGGCGAGCGCATCGGGTCTTTTGGACCGTAATAGGGTCGCGGCATGCTTGATGCCCTGACGCTGGCGACCGGCGTCGCCGCGCTGCTGCTCGCCGCCTGGTGCGGCTGGGCGGCTCACCGCGACCAGCCCACGAAGGACTGGCACTTCATCGGCATGGCCGTGGTGACACTGCTGGCCGTGATCCAGCTGATCGTCGGCATCGTGCAGTTGGCGCGCGGCGAGAAGCCGGAGCAGGGCACGACGATCTTCGTCGCGTACCTGCTCGGGGCGTTCGCCTGCATCCCCGCGGCGGGGTTCATGTCCCTCACCGAGCGGTCGCGGTGGGGTTCGGTGACGGTGGCGGCCGGCGGTGTGGTCCTCGCCGTGCTCGAGGTGCGGCTCTATGACATCTGGGGAGGCTGAGATGGCGGCCACGCAGGAGAAGCCGGCGAAGACCCGGCTCATCGCGGGACCGGGCATGCTGCTGGTCTGGCTGTACGGCGTGATGGTCGTCGGCGCGGTGTCGCGCTCCGTCGTGCAGATCTCCACGCAGTTCGACGAGGCCCCGCTGGCGTACTCGCTGTCCGCGGTCGCCGGCGTCGTCTACGGCTTCATCACCTACTCGCTGGTCCGCGGCGGCGAGAGGGCCCGCAGGGCGGCGTTCGTGTGCTGCGCCGCGGAACTGGTGGGGGTGCTGACGGTCGGCACCTGGACGTTGGTCGAACCGTCGGCCTTCCCCGACGCGACCGTGTGGTCGGACTACGGCATGGGGTACGTCTTCATCCCCGTGCTGCTGCCGCTGTCGGCGATGTACTGGCTCCGCAAGGCGCGTACGGAGCGGGCACCGGCTGCCGCGCGCGGCTAGGGCCCGTCCGACGATTCCCCGCCGGGCCCGCGGTGTCCGGTGCCCGATCCGACGCGTGTGGCCGGACCCCTAGGCCGTCGTGGCGTACGAGCCCGCCCCCACCTGCTTCTCCAGGACGATCATCGGGACGCCGTCGTCGCCCTGGGCCGTACCGACCCTCTCGTAGCCGACGCGGCGGTACAGGCGGAGGCTGACCTCGCTGCGGTGGCCGGCGCTCAGGCGGAACTTCTTCGCGCCCCGCTCCTCCGCCAGCGCCTCCTCCGCCACGCGCAGCAGCCGGGCTCCGATGCCGTGGCCCTGGAGCCGCGGGTGCACACAGAGCTTGCCGATGGAGGCCGCGCCGTCCTCCGTCACACTGCCGCGGACCGAGCCGACCACCTCGTCGCCCAGCCGCGCCACGAAGACGCAGTCCGAGACGACCTCCGCACGGACCGAGTCGAGGCTCTGGACGAGCGGGTCGATGCGGTAGTTGCCGTAGAGCGCGGCCTCGCTCTGGAAGCACAGGTACTGCAACCTGAAGATCTGCTCGGCGTCCCGCTCGGTCGCCACAGAGATGGTCACGCTCATGCCCATGTGCGCACGCCTCCCGCTCACCTGATCGCCATATGTTCCTCACTCCTATCCCCGCGGTTCGGCGGCCGCAACCTCCGCCGCAAGCAATCGCCGCAGACATCCGAGGCATTTGGAGCGTTCCGGGCCGAGACTGCCCTGTGAGATACCCAACTCCCCCGCGATTTCCCGATAGGTCGGGTCCTGTGCGGACAGCAACGCCGCCACGAGTCGGGGGCACCGGCCGGGAAGCCGGCGTACCGCCGCGTGCAGCGCCCGGCGGCCCGCCGCCATGATCGCCTGTTGTTCCGGACCGGGGTGGCGTTCGTCGGCGGGCTCGGTACGGTACGGCAGTTCGAGACGGGCCGTTCGGCGCCCGCGGCGCGCCTCGGACCGAACGGCCCGGCGCAGCCAGCCCGGTGGGTCCGCGGGCGGTCCGTCCGCCGCAAGCCGCTCCAGCAGCCGCAGCCACACGGCCTGTTCCAGGTCGCCCGGCTCCATCCCGCACGCGTGGGCCTCGGCAACGGCCTCGGCGGCGAGCAGGGGCCGCAGGGCCGTGAGCATCTCGAGGGTCATGTGCGGCGTGACGCGGCCGCCCCGGCAACGGGTTGCCGGGGCGGCCGATTGTCACCCCAACCGGGGTGCGTGGATCACGTGTTGACGTGTTACCGCCGCTCAGCGGCGCAGGAAGTCCTCGCGAGCGAGCAGCCCGGTGTCGGCGTTGTCGGTGAAGACGCCGTCGATGCCGGTCGCGAAGTACGCCTTGAAGGCCCCGAAGGCGTCACCGTAGGCCGTCGGGTCCGTGCCCCGGGCGAAGTTCGCGGGCAGGAAGGTGTTCTCGTTGCGCATCGTGTACGGGTGCAGGATCAGGCCTGCGGCGTGCGCGTCGGCGACGAGCGTGGACGGCTTGGCGAGGTTGCCGTTCGCGTCCTTCGGGATGACCAAATCGAGCGTCGGGCCGATGCCCCGGGCGTACGACGCGATCTCCTTGAGGCCCTTGCGCGTGACGAGGTCGGCGACGGTACGCGGGTCGCCCGCGTCGACGAAGTCCCAGGGACGGGTGTTCGCGGCGGACAGGAGCACGACGAGCGGGTTGTCGACGAGCTTGTTCAGTCGCTGGATGCTGGTCGGCTCGAAGGACTGGACGATGACCGGAGCGTTCCTGCCGTCCTTGCGGTGCCGGCGCAGGATCGTCGCGAGCCGCTCCTCGAGACCGAGGCCCAGCTTGCGGAAGTAGGTGGGGTGCTTGGTCTCGGGGTAGATCCACACCTGCTTGCCGCGCTTGCGGGTCTGCTCGTCCTGCCAGCGGAGCACCTCCTCGAAGGTGGGGATCTCCCAGCGGCCGTTGTAGAGCGTGTTGCGCTGGCGGGTGGCGGGGATGCGCTCGATCGCGCGCAGGGTCTTCAGCTCCGCGAGCGTGAAGTCCTCGGTGAACCACCCGGTGGTGGGGACGCCGTCCAGGACCTTGGTGGTCCTGCGGCTGGCGAACTCGGGGTGGTCGGCGACGTCGGTGGTGCCGCCGATCTCCGGCTCGTGCCGGCACACGAGGTGCCCGTCCTTGGTCGGCACCAGGTCACCGGCCTCCACGATGTCCGCGCCCATGTCGAGGGCCAGCTGGTAGGAGCCGAAGGTGTGCTCCGGCCGGTAACCGCTGGCCCCGCGGTGACCGATGATCGTGGGCACGGGCAGGCCCTTCAGTCCGCCGTCGTGGCGGCTGTCGGCACTCGCGGCACCCGGCAGCCCGAGGACCGCCCCGCCCGCCCCGAGCACCGCGGCGCCCAGCAGCGCCCGCCGTCCCGTGCCTCGTCCCTGCTCGAACGACTCCTGCGTCCCCATCAGTACCCTCCCGGCGCATCCGTCGAAGCGGCTCGATCGTAGGTGTGCGTCCGTGACGGCCGGGCGACGTCCGCACAAACGCGCGGCGGACGGGTGCCGTCCTGCCGGAGGCATGGGAAACGCCTCGGGGGGCACTCGACATGACGTCCCGTCATGCGCCGACGCGAGGTTCGTCACACCCGTACGGCGGATGACGAACGTGCAACACGACGCCGCCGCAGGTAAACAGTCGTCGACGACGCGTATCCTCCGCGTGACCCGATGTGCTGCCTGGCGGGCATCGCGAGTATCGTCCTCACCTGCACAGACTCCAACCGAATCCCTTGACACCGGAGGGCCCGTTGTCCCGCTTCGCGCTCATCAAGGCAGTGCTCGGACCGATCATGCGCCTGATGTTCCGCCCACAGGTGGAGGGCGCGGAGCGCATCCCGGGTGACGGTCCGGTCATCCTGGCCGGCAACCACGTGACGTTCATCGACTCGATGATCCTGCCGCTGGTCTGCGACCGTCAGGTCTTCTTCATCGGCAAGGACGAGTACGTCACCGGCAAGGGCTTCAAGGGCCGGCTGATGGCCTGGTTCTTCACCGGCGTCGGCATGATCCCGGTCGACCGCGACGGCGGCAAGGGCGGTGTCGCGGCGCTGATGACCGGCCGCAGGATCCTGGAGGAGGGCAGGGTCTTCGGCATCTACCCGGAGGGCACGCGGTCCCCCGACGGCCGCCTGTACCGGGGACGCACCGGCATCGCCCGGCTGACGCTGATGACGGGCGCGCCCGTGGTCCCCTTCGCCATGATCGGCACCGACAAGATCCAGCCCGGGGGCGCAGGCATGCCCCGGCCCAGCAAGGTGACCGTGCGCTTCGGCGAGCCGCTGGAGTTCTCCCGCTACGAGGGGATGGACCGGGACCGCTATGTGCTGCGGGCGGTGACCGACTCCGTGATGACCGAGGTCATGCGGCTGTCCGGGCAGGAGTACGTCGACATGTACGCCACGAAGGCGAAGGCCGCGTAGCGCGGACAGCGCGGCGGCCTGCCGCCGCCGGGCACCCGTCCGGCGGCCGCCCACCATGCCCGCCCCGCGCCCCCGCCGGGGCGCGGGGCCGAGGTCATGAGGAGCCCTCCAGCCGCTGTCCGCGCAGCAGGAACCACGCCGCGACCGCCGTGGCCAGCAGCACCGCGGCACCGACCCCCGTGGCCAGCGCCAGGCCGTCCACGAACGCCTCCCGGGCGGACGCGAGGAGCTCCCGGCCGGTGTCCGACGGCATCCGCGACGCCACCTCGACCGCACCGCCCAGCGACTCGTGCGCCGCGGCCGGTGTGCCCGAAGGCCCGGTGAACCCGCGGTAGACGCCCGTCACGATCGAGCCGAGCAGGGCGATGCCCAGGGCCGCGCCGAGCTCGTACGCGGTTTCCGAGACCGCGGAGGCCGCGCCCGCCTGGTCCTTGGGCACGCTGGAGAGGATGACGTCCGCGGTCACGGTGAACGACAGGCCCGCGCCGACCCCCACCACGAGCAGCGCGGCGCCGATGAGCGGGTACCCGGTGCTCCGGTCGATCACGGTGAGGGCGGCGAGCGCCAGCCCCACCGCGGCGAGCCCGCCGGCGACGACGGCCCGCACCGAGAAGCGCCTGGCCGCCGTGCCCGCGACCAGGCCGGCCGCGACCGCCCCGACGGCGGCCGGGAGTTCGGCGAGACCCGCCTCGAACGGGTGCCGGCCCTGTACCAGTTGCAGGAACTGGGAGAGGAAGAAGACCAGCCCGGACATCCCGAGAACGGTCAGCAGGTCGGCGAGCACGGCGCCGCTGAACCCGCGGCGGCGGAACAGCCGCATGTCCAGCAGCGGCACCGGCAGGGTCAGCTGGCGGCGCACGAACCCGTGCAGTGCGAGGGCACCGAGCACGCCCGCGGCCGCTCCGGGCCAGGTGAACCCCTCGGCCGCCGCCTCCTTCACGGCGTACACGACGCCGATCATGCCGACGAGCGACATCACGACGCTCGCCAGGTCCCACGGGCCAGGGCGCGGATTGCGGGACTCGGGCAGGGTCCTGATGCCGACGAGGACGAGGACGACCATCACGGGCACGTTGATCAGGAAGACGGAGCCCCACCAGAAGTGCTCGAGCAGGAAACCGCCCACGATCGGGCCGATCGCCGTGCCTGCCGAGGCGGTGGCGCCCCAGACGCCCACGGCGAGGCTGCGCTCGCGCGGATCGTGGAAGAGGTTGCGGATCAGGGCGAGCGTGGCGGGCATCAGGGTCGCTCCCGCGACGCCCAGCAGCGCACGGGCCAGGATCATCATGCCCGGCGTCGCGGCGTAGGCGTTGAGCACGGAGACCAGCCCGAAGGCGGTGGCGCCCCCGAGCAGGATCCGCTTGCGTCCGATGCGGTCGCCCAGACTGCCCATGGAGACGAGCAGACCGGCGATGACGAAGGAGTAGACGTCACCGATCCACAGGAGCTGGGTGCCCGAGGGCTTCAGGTCCTCGCTGATGTAGGGGGTGGCCAGGCCGAGGACGGTCGCGTCGACGGCGACCAGCAGGACGGCGAGGACGAGGACCGCGAGCGCGAGCCACCGCCCCGGACGGCCCTCGGCCGGCGATGCGATCCGTCCCGGGCCGGCGGCCTCTCCCCCGCTGCGGGGGGCACCCTCGTGCCGCAGGGTGCTGGTCATGGTTCCTCTCTCCGTAGTGCGCCGCCGAGCAACAGCTCGACGATCATGTAGGTGAAGTCCTTGGGGGCGAGTCGTCCCTCGGCCACGGCCCAGGCGCCGGAGGCCATCAGGCCGTACAGGGCCTCGGTGAGCCACGCGGGGGTGAGGTCGATGCGGAACTCACCGCTCGTCTGGCCGCGCCGGAACAGTGCGGCGATCCGGGCGTCGATCCGGGACCAGCCCTCGTTCTGCGCCTCGCCCTCGAACAGCTGGTTCTCGGTGTAGAGGAAGGCGAGGAGCCCCGCCGCGGACTCGATCTCGGTCACGAACCGGCGCAGGGCCTCCCGGGCCGGGCCGGTGTCGAGCCGGGCGGCGTCCAGAGCGGCCTCGCACTCCTCGATGCCGAGCGCCTCCAGCGCCCGTACGAGTGTGTCGCGTCCGGCGAAGTGGCGGTGCAGCGTGGCCCGGCTGATCCCGGCCGCCCTGGCGACCTCGTCCATGGTCGCGGTGGACTTGCGGGTGAGCAGGGCGGCCGCACTGCGCAGCACATGGTCTCGGTCGACAGCCATGAGACGACGATAACCCAGATGAGACGTCAATGTCTCACGAGAAGCATATGCGTCTCACCGACTGCCCGCTTGGGCGGATCTCAGTGCCAGGGCAGCTGCCCGCGCCGCTCCCAGTAGGCGCCCGGATCCTCGGCGAGGGTCTCCAGGCGTGCGAGCTGTTCCTCGTCGAGGTCGGCGACGGTGGCGTGCAGATTGGAGCCGAGCTGGTCGACCGTGGCCGCTCCGGAGAGGACCACACCGGCCCAGGGGCGGCGCAGGACGACGGCCAGGGCGATCGCGTCGCAGCCGAGTGATGCCTCCGCGGCCACCGCCCTCAGCGCCTGCGGCGCTCGGTCGCCGGCCAGCCGCCCGTTGGCCATGCCCTCCTTGACGAGCACCGTGAGCCCGGCGTCGTGGGCCTCGGCGAGCGCGGGGGCGGCCGAGGTCTCCAGCAGGTTGTACGTGGACTGGACGGTACGGAAGAGGGGTTCGCCGTCGACGGTCACGGCGAGCGCGGCGCGGATCGTGTCGGCCTGCGCCGGGCCGCTGGTGGAGAAGCCGATCGTGACACCCCCGGCCGCGGCCTCGGCGAGCCTGGCATGCAGTTCCTTGTCGGTGAGAGCCGGGCTGTCGAGGGTCAGCGAGTGGATCTGGTAGAGATCGAGCCGGTCGCCGAGCAGGGCCGCGGTCTCGGCGTGCTGCCGCTCGAAGGTGGCGACACCGTGGTCCTTCACCTCGTGCTGCTCGGCGTCGGTGCTCCAGTCGGCGGTGTAGGTGTAGCCCCACTTGCTGCCGACGACGATGTCGTCGACGGCGGGCCGGGCCTGCAGCCAGTCGGCGAGGAACTCCTCCGCGCGGCCGTAGGAGCGGGCGGCGTCGAAGTAGCGGACGCCCTGGGCGTAGGCGGCGTCCAGCAGTTCATGGGTGCGCCCGCGCAGCGCGTCGACGCTGCGTACGGACGGCAGGTCCTGCTCGCGGCCGAGGTTGATGTAGCCCGGGCGGCCGACGGCGGCCAGGCCGAGGCCGATGTGGCAGGTGGGAGTCGTCGCTGAGGCGAGGCGTGCGAAGGGCATCGCGGGCTCCGTTCGGTCGGCTCCGTGCGGCTCGGACCAACCTAACCCGCGACGCCCTCTGCGCGGGCGACCGGCTACTTCCTGCGCTTCGCGGCGGCCCACGCGTGCTGGGCCGCCAGGTCCGTCTTCACCTCGGCCAGCTGGACCGCGACCGCCTCGGGGGCCGTGCCCCCGCGGCCGTTGCGGGAGGCGAGGGCGCCGGGGACGCTGAGGACGGTCCGCACCTCGGGGGTCAGATGCGCGGAGATCTTCGCGAACTGCTCGTCCGTGAGCTCGTCCAGCTCCTTGCCCTCGGCCTCGGCCGCCTTCACGCATTCTCCGGCGACCTCGTGCGCGACCCGGAACGGCACACCCTGCTTGACCAGCCACTCGGCGATGTCGGTGGCCAGCGAGAAACCGGCGGGCGCGAGCTCCGCCATCCGCTCACGGTGGACGGTCAGCGTCGCCATCATGCCGGTGAAGGCCGGGAGCAGGACCTCCAGCTGGTCGATGGAGTCGAAGACCGGCTCCTTGTCCTCCTGGAGGTCGCGGTTGTAGGCGAGGGGGAGCGCCTTCAACGTCGCCATGAGGCCGGTCAGATTGCCGATGAGGCGGCCGCTCTTGCCGCGCGCCAGCTCCGCGATGTCCGGGTTCTTCTTCTGCGGCATGATCGAGGAGCCGGTGGAGAAGGCGTCGTGCAGGGTGACGAAGGAGAACTCCTTCGTGTTCCAGATGATGACCTCCTCGGCGATGCGGGAGAGGTTCACCCCGATCATCGCGGTGACGAAGGCGAACTCCGCGGCGAAGTCGCGGGCGGCCGTGCCGTCGATGGAGTTGGCCGAGCTGCCGTGCTCGAAGCCGAGGTGCTCGGCGACCGCCTCCGGGTCGAGGCCCAGGGAGGAGCCGGCGAGCGCGCCCGAGCCGTACGGGGACACGGCCGTGCGCTCGTCCCACTGGCGCAGGCGCTCGGCGTCCCGGGACAGGGCCTGTACATGCGCGAGAACGTGGTGCGCGAAGAGCACGGGCTGGGCGTGCTGCAGGTGCGTACGGCCCGGCATCGCCGCGTCGGGGTGCGCCTCGGCGAGACCGACCAGGGCGTCCTGGAGCTCGGCGATCAGCCCGCCGATGATGCGGGCGTGGTCGCGCAAGTACATCCGGAAGAGGGTGGCGACCTGGTCGTTGCGGGAGCGGCCCGCGCGGAGCTTGCCACCGAGATCCGGGCCGAGACGCTCCAGGAGGCCGCGCTCCAGAGCGGTGTGGACGTCCTCGTCGGCGACGGTGCCGGTGAACTCGCCCGAGGTCACGTCGGCCTCGAGCCGGTCGAGTCCGTCGAGCATGCGCGTCAGTTCGTCGTCCGTCAGGAGCCCCGCCTTGCGCAGGACGCGGGCGTGGGCACGGGAACCGGCGATGTCGTACGGCGCGAGGCGCCAGTCGAAGTGGACGGACGCGGACAGCTTCGCCAGGGCCTCGGCGGGACCGTCGGCGAAACGGCCGCCCCAGAGCCGGACGTCACCGCTGTTGCTGCTCACTGCGTTGCTCCTCGAAGGTGGCGATGTGCGACCGCCTCCCCACTCTCGGCAAGCGGGGAGGCGGATGTCAGGCTAGTGCGTGCGGGGGTGGCCCGGCGGTCACCCCGGACCGGTGTCAGGCTCCGCCCGCGATGTCACGCCGTGCGGCGATCTTCGACGACAGGCTGTAGATGTCGATGAAGCCCCTGGCCGCGGACTGGTCGAAGGTGTCACCGGTGTCGTACGTCGCGAGGTTGAAGTCGTACAGCGACTCCTGCGAGCGCCGGCCGGTGACCACCGCGCGGCCGCCGTGCAGGGTCAGGCGGACGTCGCCCGAGACATGCTGGTTGGCCTCGTTGATGAAGCCGTCCAGGGCGCGCTTGAGCGGGGAGAACCACTGGCCGTCGTAGACCAGTTCGCCCCAGCGCTGCTCGACCTGGCGCTTGTAGCGGGCCAGTTCACGCTCGACGGTGACGTTCTCCAGCTCCTGGTGGGCGGTGATCAGGGCGATCGCCCCCGGAGCCTCGTACACCTCGCGGGACTTGATGCCGACCAGGCGGTCCTCGACCATGTCGATCCGGCCGATGCCCTGGGCGCCGGCGCGCTCGTTGAGCTGCTGAACGGCCTGCAGGACGGAGACGGGCTTGCCGTCGATGGCGACCGGGACACCTTCCTTGAAGGTGATGATCACCTCGTCGGCCTCGCGGGCCTCGGCCGGGTTGGAGGTGTACTCGTAGATGTCCTCGATCGGGGCGTTCCAGATGTCCTCCAGGAAGCCCGTCTCGACCGCGCGCCCGAAGACGTTCTGGTCGATGGAGTACGGGGACTTCTTGGTGGTGGCGATCGGGAGCTGCTTGTCCTCGCAGAAGGCGATCGCCTTGTCCCGGGTCATCGCGTAGTCGCGGACCGGGGCGATGCACTTGAGGTCGGGCGCGAGGGCGACGATGCCCGCCTCGAAGCGGACCTGGTCGTTGCCCTTGCCGGTGCAGCCGTGCGCGACCGTGGTGGCGCCGTGCTTCTTGGCCGCGGCGACGAGGTGCTTGACGATCGTCGGCCGGGACAGCGCGGAGACCAGCGGGTAGCGGTCCATGTAGAGGGCGTTGGCCTTGATCGCCGGGAGGCAGTACTCGTCGGCGAACTCGTCCTTGGCGTCGGCGACCTCGGCCTCGACGGCACCGCAGGCGAGCGCGCGCTTGCGGATGACGTCCAGGTCCTCGCCGCCCTGGCCGACGTCGACCGCAACGGCGATGACCTCGGCGCCCGTCTCCTCGGCGATCCAGCCGATGGCGACGGAGGTGTCCAGACCGCCGGAGTAGGCGAGTACGACGCGCTCGGTCACGGGTTTCTCCCTCACAGTGCATTCGCTGGTATGCATGAGTATGCAGGAGGTTGCATGGTTCGTCAATCCGGGAGGTCGCCCCGGCGTGGCAGGGCAGGTCACGGCGCCGCGCCCGGACCAACTCTCCGGGCCCGTGAACGCCCGAATCCGCCGCCTCGTATCTGTCGCCGAACACGGCGCCGGTCCATCGGGCGGCCACTCCCGCCCCGTCCGGAACAGCGGCCCTGCGGCGGCCGGCACGCTCACCGCATGTCGTGGCAGGCTCCGTGGCCGCCCCGCGCGCCGCCGGGGCGGCCACGGACGTACGACGGGCGCAGGACACGACCGGACGGCGCGATTCCTTAGACAGTCGAAGGAATTGCCCTCATCATCGAGGCCATGGGAAAGACCTACGAACGCATCGACGGCAGACTGCGTACGTTCATCGAAGCGCAGCCCCTCTTCTTCACCGCCACCGCCCCGCTGTCGGGGGACGGCACGGTCAATCTCTCCCCCAAGGGCCTCAAGGGTTCGTTCGCCGTCGTCGACGAGCGGACCGTCGCCTATCTGGACTTCGCCGGAAGCAATGCCGAGACCATCGCGCACCTGCGGGAGAACGGCAGGATCACCCTCATGTGGTGCGCCTTCCAGGGACCGCCGAACATCGTGCGGGTGCACGGCAGCGGTGAGCCGGTCTTCCGCGACGACCCCCGTTTCGAGGAACTCCTCACCCATTTCCCGGACATCGACCCGGCCCCGCACGGACTGCGGGCGATCGTCGTCGTGACGGCCCGGCTCATCCGGGACACCTGTGGCTACGCGGTGCCCTTCATGGCCTACGAGGACGACCGCGAACTGCACGGCAGGCGGTTCGCGCGCGAGGACGACACCTCCCTGAACGACTACTTTCGAAGGAAAGACCACATCGAATCCAGCCTGGACGGCCTGCCGGGCCTTCCGTTGCCGCTGCCGCCGTCTACGTTCTGAACCATGCGCCCCGGTGTCGTCACCCTCGCCTCCACCGCTGTCCTGCTGCTCGCCGCCGCACCCGGCGGCGTCGAGGAGGCTCCGCTGCCGGAACGGATGGCGGACACCGGCGGCGGCACGCAGTTGATCACTGCGGAGGCGCCCACGGCCGACGCGACGTCGGGCACGGTCACCTGGTGGGACCGCCGCGACGGGCGGTGGACGAAGGCCGGTTCGGCGGCGGCGCGCTTCGGTGCGAACGGGCTCGTCGAAGGCGGCATCCGGCAGCAGGGCACGAACACGACGCCCGCGGGCCTGTACGGACTGCCCTACGCGTTCGGCATCAAGGCCGCGCCCGCGGGCACGAAAGCGCTGTACCGCCCGGTCCACCAGGGCTCGTGGTGGTGCCAGGACGACGCGTCCGCCTCCTACAACCGCTGGACGGAGCCCCTCCCGGCCGACTGCCGCGCCTCCGAGTCGGAGCACCTGATCACCTTCGACCCCCAGTACGACCACGCCTTGGTGATCGGCTTCAACTACGACAAGCCGGTGCGCGGGCGCGGCGCCGGCATCTTCCTGCACGTCAACGGCAAGGGCGCCACGGCGGGCTGTGTGTCGGTGCCGCAGGACGCGATGCGCCGGATCCTTCAGTGGGCCGATCCGGCCCACGGTCCGCACATCGCCATCGGGACCTCGAGCGGAGCGACGGGCATCACGCGCTACTAGGGCCCGTCGTTCGGATCATGCCGGCGTCGCCCGAAAGGCGCGGTCTCTCCCCGCCGGCCCGGTCCGAACGACAGACCCCGGCCCGCGGGCAGCCGCACGGTGAACGTCGTCGATCCTGCGCCGCCGGTCAGCTCCACGCTCCCACCGTGCGCCTGCGTCACCGCCGCCACGATCGACAGGCCGAGCCCCGCGCCGCCGCCGTGGTTGTCCGGGCGACGGCGGTGGTCGGCCCGGGTGAACCGTTCGAAGACGCCCGGCCTGATGGCGTCGGGGACGCCGGGTCCGTCGTCGTGCACCCCGAGGACGGCCGTCGTCGTGTCGGTCACGAGGGAGACGGTCACATGAGTGCCCTCGGGCGTGTGCAGACGCGCGTTGGCCAGCAGATTGGCGAGCACCTGATGCAGGCGATGCGCGTCGCCCTGCACGATCAGCGGCTCCTCGGCCAGTTCCATCGTCCAGCGGTGGCCGGGACCGGCCGCGCGTGCGTCGCTCACCGCGTCCAGCACCAGGCGGGTCAGGTCGACCGGACGCCGCTCCAGGGGCCGGCCCGCGTCCAGCCGGGCCAGCAGCAGCAGGTCGTCCACCATCTCGCCCATGCGCGCCGACTCGGCGGCGATCCGTTCCAGGGCCCGGGCCACCTCCGCCGGTACCGGACCCGGGTGCAGCAGTGCCAGTTCCGCATGGCCGCGGACCGAGGCGACCGGTGTGCGCAGTTCGTGGCTGGCGTCGGCGGCGAAGACGCGCAGCCGCTCCTCACTGGCGTGGCGCTTGGTCAGCGCGTCCTCGACATGGCCGAGCATGCGGTTGACGGCGGTGGCGACCCGCCCCACCTCACTGCGCGGCTCGTTCTCGGGTACCCGCGGCGGCAGCGCGACCTCGCCGCTGGCGAGCGGGAGCTCGCTGACCCGGGTGGCGGTCGCGGCGACCCGGCTCAGCGGCCGCAGCGACCAGCGCACCCAGACGGCTCCCGCGACACCGGTGGCCGCGAGGGCCGCGCCGAAGACGGCGGCGGCGACCCACTCCAGTCGGTGCACCGCGGACTCCACCGGTTCCAGGGGGACCCCGGTGACGAGGACGTCGCCGTCCATGCCCTTGACCGCCATCAGGCGGTATCCGCCGAGTGACGACAGCCGCACACTGTGCCCCGCGCCGTCCGCGGGGACCGCGGCGAGGGAGCGCCTGTCCTGTGTGTCCAGCGGGGCCGTCAGGCCGGCGGTGTCGCTGCCGGGGCGGACGACGGCCGCGTTGGTGACCGACGCCCCGACCAGCCGGGCGCCGAAGGTGCCCGCCGACTGCTTACGGGTGTCCCCGTACTCGTCGCCGTCGTGGTCCGAGGGTCTGTCGGGGCCGTGCTCCAGGCTCGCGGGGAAACGCGGGCCGAGGTCCCGCAGCTGCTGGTCGAGCCGGCCGGTGAGAAATCCGTTGAGCTCGACCACCGCCGCCACCCCGACCGCGGCACAGCTGAGTGCCAGCAGCACGACGAGCCCGGTGGTCAGCCTGGCCCGCAGGGTGCGCGGCGTCGGCAGACGGCGCACCACGGCCCGGAACACGCGGCTCACCAGGTCACCGGCTTGAGCACGTACCCGGCCCCGCGCACCGTATGGATCATGGGGTCACGGCCCGCGTCCACCTTCTTGCGCAGATACGAGATGTACAGCTCCACCACATGGGCCTGGCCTCCGAAGTCGTAGGACCACACCCGGTCGAGGATCTGCGCCTTGCTCAGCACACGCCGCGGGTTGCGCATCAGGAAGCGCAGCAGTTCGAACTCGGTGGGGGACAGTTCGATCAGTTCGCCGGCCCGGGTCACCTCACGGGCCTCCTCGTCCATCACGAGGTCGCCGACGCACAGCCGGGGCCCCTCCTCCAGCTGCCGGGCCATCCCGGCACGCCGCAGCAGCCCGCGCAGCCGGGCGACGACCTCCTCCAGGCTGAAGGGCTTGGTCACATAGTCGTCGCCGCCCGCCGTGATGCCGGCGATGCGGTCCTCGACGGCGTCCCGCGCGGTCAGGAAGAGCACGCACACGTCGGGTTTCACGGTGTGCAGCGAACGCAGCACACCGAACCCGTCGGTGTCGGGGAGCATCACGTCCAGCACGACGGCGTCGGGCATGAGCTCCCGGGCCGCTGTGACGGCCGTGGCCCCGTCACCGGCCGCACGCACCTGCCAGCCCTCGTAGCGCAGGGCACCGGACAGCACCTCGGCGAGGTCCGGATCGTCGTCGACGACGAGGACGCGCAGGGGTGTGCCGTCCGGGCGGGCGAGGGCGGGGCGGCCGGTGCGGAGTGTGGTCATGGCGCCTTCCAGCATCCCTCGTCCCGGGAGCGGCCGGGGGTGCCGAGCCCTCTGAGTTCGCTATGAGTGCCCGGTCACACCCGCCGCGACCTCCCTTTCCGGTGCCGTTCCCCGGTTTCTTCAGGGCGGGCTCAGCGTCCTCAGAGCCGTCTCAGAGGTTCCGCCTGCACAGTTGCGTCCTCGATGCCGGAAAGGAACCGATCATGACCACGGTGTACCAGCAGCAGGCGCCGCTCGCGCCGCCGGTCGCCAGGCGATCCCCGGCGGCCCCGGTGCTGACCCTCCTGTGGGCCGGGGCTGCCGCCGTGGTCGCCTTGTGGTGGCAGGACACCGGCTCCGTGGTGGGAACGGCCGGCTGGCTCCTCGGGGCCGGGCGGATCGCCGGGCTGCTGTGCGGCTACTCCTGCGCGGTCCTGGTCGGGCTGATGGCCCGCGTCCCGCTTCTGGAGCGGCGCATCGGATCGGACCGGGTGACGCGCTGGCACGCGATGGCCGGGCGGTACACGGTCTGCCTGCTGGTCGCGCACGTCGTGCTGGTCCTGGCCGGGTACGCCGCCCAGGACCGGGCCTCGATCGTGCACGAGACGGTCACCGTGGTGCTGCACTACCCGGAGATGCTCAAGGCCACCTTCGGCACGCTCGTGCTGTGTGCCGTGGGCATCACCTCCGTGCGCACCGTGCGCCGCCGGGTCGGCCACGAGTTCTGGTACTACGTGCATCTGCTGACGTACGGGGCGGTCTTCCTCGCCTTCGGTCACCAGCTGGCGCTGGGCGGGGAGTTCGTCGGGAACGCGCCGGCCCGGGCCGCCTGGTATGCGCTCTATCTGAGCGTGGCGGCCCTGGTCGGGTGGTTCCGGGTCCTCACGCCGGTGCGACTGAACCTGCGCCACCGGCTGCGGGTGGAGGCGGTGCACCGGGAAGCGCCGGGCGTGTGGTCCGTCGTCATGCGGGGGCGGCGTCTGGACGAGCTGGGCGCCCGGCCCGGGCAGTTCTTCCGGTGGCGCTTCCTCGCCCAGGGCCTGCGCTGGACGTCGACGCCGTACTCCCTGTCGGCGCCGCCGCGCCGGACCCGGCTGCGCATCACCGTCAAGGCGCTGGGCGACCACAGCGCGTCGGTGGCCCAGCTGCGGCCCGGCACCCGGGTGTGGGCGGAGGGCCCGTACGGATCGCTGACCGCGGAACGGGGCTCCGCCGGCAAGTCGCTGCTGATCGCGGGAGGCGTCGGAGTCACCCCGCTGCGCGCCCTGTTCGAAACACTCCCGGGCGAGGTGACCCTGCTGTACCGGGCGCGCTCGGTACAGGACCTGGCCCTGGGCGCCGAGCTGGAGGCCATAGGCCGGTGGCGCGGTGCACGGGTGCTGTACGCCCTCAACGGGGAGGACGGCGCGCGCCCGCGGCTGACGCCGGGCGCCCTCCTCGCCGCAGTGCCGGGCCTGGCCGATCACGACGTCTATCTGTGCGGGCCGCCCGGATTCGCCGGGGACATGTACGAGGCGCTGTGCGCCGCCGGCGTCCCCGACCGCCGTATCCACCACGAGTCGTTCGAGCTGTGAGGCCAGCATGCACACGCTGAAGAGGAGAAGCCCACTGCGGCGGATCGTGCTCGCGAGCGCCGCCACCGTCTCGGGGGCGGTGCTGCTGCTGTCGATGAAGCCGCACACCGCGCCCCACATCGTCACGGCCGCTCCCGCCCCGTCCGGCGGCGCGAGCGTGCCGGCCGGATCGGCCGGTTCCGGTGGTTCGGGTCCGGACCGGTCCGGCAGGTCCACCGCGGCGGGCACGAGGACCGTCACCGGCGATTCCGCACCGACCCGTTACGGCCCCGTCCAGGTCCGGATCACGGTGAAGAACGGCAAGCTCACCGATGTGACGGCCGTGACGTACCCGCAGGAGAGTCCGAGGGACCAGGAGATCAACGGCTATGCCGTCCCGCAGCTGCGCCGGGAGGCGCTGACGGCGCAGAGCGCGGACATCGACGTCGTCTCCGGGGCCACGTACACGAGCCAGGGTTACCAGCAGTCGCTCCAGTCGGCGTTGGACTCGCTGGGCGGTTGAACGCATGGACGTTCCCTCACGTACCTCTGGGCCAAGGGGGCCGTTGGCCTCACCCGTCCCACGGAGGACCACGGAGGAGACCGTGTCCACGATCGCCGGTGGCCGCGCCGCGCGGCGCCAGACGATGCGCGCCATCCGCCCACGCCGCTCCCCTGCCGTCCCGCTGCTGATCGCCCTGTGGGCGGGGGCGGCGGGCGTCATCTGGATGTGGTGGACGAACACCCCGTCCATCGCCGACAACTCCGGCCGGATCCTCAACGCGGGGCGCATCACCGGCCTGCTGGCCGGATATCTGATGGCGCTGGTCGTGCTGCAGATGGCACGCGTGCCCGCGCTGGAGCGCCGGGTCGGCTCCGACCGGGTCGCCCGCTGGCACGCGATGACCGGCCGGTACACCATCTGCCTCGTCCTCGCCCATCTGTTCCTGACGATGTGGGGCTACGCCCTTCAGGCCGGCACCGGGCTCGGCGGGATCGTCCAGCAGACCGTCGACTCGGTGCAGCAACTGCCGGACGTGGGCAAGGCGGCGATCGGCACGGGTCTGCTGCTGCTCATCGGCCTGATCTCGATCGGGCCGATCCGCCGCAGGCTCTCCTACGACCTCTGGTACCACGTCCATCTGCTCACCTACGCCGCCACCTACCTGTCGTTCTGGCATCAGCTGTCGACCGGCAACGAGTTCGTTGCGCAGGCGTGGGCGAGGACGGCCTGGTACGTGCTCTACGGGTCGGTGACCGCGCTGGTGATCTGGTACCGGATCATCACGCCGATCCGGCTCAACATGCGCCACCGGCTGCGGGTCGAGGCCGTCGTCGAGGAGACGCCCGGCATCGTCTCGGTCCTGATGAGCGGCCGGAAGCTGCACCGTATGGGGGCGGCCGCCGGGCAGTTCTTCCGCTGGCGCTTCCTCGCTCCCGGCATGCGCTTCAGCTCACATCCCTACTCGCTGTCGGCGGCTCCGCGCCCCAACATGCTGCGTATCACGGTCAAGGCGATCGGCGACCACAGCTCCGCGCTGCGCGATCTGCGACCCGGCACCCGGGTGTGGGCGGAAGGCCCCTACGGGGCGCTCACCGCCGACCGGCGCAGCCGCGGCAAGGTGCTGCTGGTGGCGGGCGGTGTGGGCATCACCCCGATGCGGGCGCTGTTCGAGACGCTGCCCGGCGCCGCGGGCGACCTGACACTGCTGTACCGGGCCAACAGCACCCAGGACCTGGCCCTGTGGGACGAGCTGGCCCAGATCGCCGAGGAACGCGGGGCCCGGCTGATGTACGCGGTCAACAGCCCGGAGGGGGAACGCCCCGACATCTCCGCGGACACCCTGCGCCGCAAGCTGCCCGACATCGACCGGCACGACGTCTTCATGTGCGGTCCGCCCGGCTTCGCACAGCAGGTGTACGAGGCACTGCGCGGCGCGGGGGTCCCTGCCCGCCGTATCCATCACGAGTCGTTCGAGATGTGAGCGACGGGAGTCAGGAGCTTTGGGAGCGATGAGGAAGAGTCACCCCGTCCGGCGTGCCGTGCTCGCCGGCGCCGCGACGGTCTCGGGCATCGTGCTGCTGCTGGCACTGAAGCCGGCGTCCGACCCGGCATCGGCCCAGGCCGCGGGCGGTGTCGCCGCGCAACGGAGCGCGGCGGCCCAGGAGTCGCCGCAGGGCGGCAGCGGTCAGCCGACGGGCGCACGGACCGTCACCGGTGACGTGGCCACGACGCAGTACGGCAACGTCCAGGTCCGCCTGACGCTGAGCGGCGGCAGGATCACCGCGGCCGAGGCCGTACAGGCGCCGAAGGGCGGGCTCAGCGACCAGAAGACCGCGCTGGCCGTACCCCGGCTGAACCGGGCCGCCGTCGCAGCGCAGAGCGCGGACATCGACGCGGTCTCCGGGGCGACCTACACCAGCGGCGGGTACAAGCAGTCGCTGCAGTCGGCCCTGGACAAGGCCGGTGGCTGAGTGGTCGACCAGATGACCGACCCCGCGGGGGTGCCGACCGCGCTGCGCCATGCGGAAGAGGTGATGGGCACCGTCGTCTCCTTCGATGTGCGCGGTGGTGAGCCGGGGGCCGTGCGCACCGCGCTGGAGGAGGCGATCGCCGGGCTGCACCGTGTGGACGAGGTGTTCAGCACCTACCGGGAGCACAGCCAGGTCTCGCGGCTGGCCCGGGGCGAGATGACCGTCGAGCAGTGCGATCCGGAGGTCGCCGAGGTGCTCGCGTCGGGCGCCGAGGCGGAGCGGCTCAGCGGCGGCTGGTTCAGCACGCGGTACGAGGGACGGATCGACCCGACCGGGATCGTGAAGGGCTGGGCCGTCGAACGCGCGGCGCGGCACCTGGCGGCGAGCGGGGCCGACGGGGTGAGTGTCAACGGCGGCGGTGATGTGCAGATGTACGGGGTGCCCGGGCCGCACCGGCCCTGGCGGGTCGGGATCGCGGATCCGCTGCGCCCCGGCGGGCTCGCGGCGGTGGTCTCCGCGGCCGGCGCCGCCGAACTGGCCGTGGCCACCTCGGGGACAGCGGAGCGCGGCGCCCATATCGTGGATCCGCGCACCGGCAGGTCGGCCGTCACCGACCTCGTGGCGGTGACCGTGGTGGGTCCCCGGCTGACCTGGGCGGACGCCTGGGCGACGGCGGCCTTCGCGATGGGTTCGCGCCAGGCGCTGGACTGGCTGGAGTCCCTGCCGGACGCGGAGGCCCTGCTGATCACGGCGGGCGACGAGGTGCGGTGCACGGGTGGGCTGGCGGCGCGCCTGGGCTGACCCGGGCAGGCAGCGCAAGGGGGGCACACCGCCCGGTGTGCCCCCCTCTCCCGCTCAGTGGTGGTTCTGCGCCAGCCGCAGCAGATGGTCCGCCAGTGCCTGGCCGCCGCTCGGCTCCCGGCTGATCAGCAGCACCGTGTCGTCGCCCGCGATCGTGCCGAGGATGTCGTGCAGTTCCGCCTGGTCGATGGCCGAGGCGAGGAACTGGGCCGCGCCGGGCGGCGTACGCAGGACCACGAGGTTGGCGGAGGCTTCCGCGGAGATCAGCAGTTCCTGGGACAGGCGCCTCATCCGCTCCTCCTTGGCCGACTCACCGAGCGGGGCGCGCGGGGTGCGGAAGCCGCCCTCGCTGGGAACCGCGTAGATGAGGTCGCCGTCGGTGTTGCGGATCTTCACCGCGTTCAGCTCGTCCAGGTCCCGGGAGAGCGTCGCCTGGGTGACGTTCAGCCCGTCGTCGGCGAGGAGCTTCGCCAACTGGCTCTGGGAGCGCACCGGTTGCCGGTTGAGGATGTCCACGATCCGGCGGTGGCGTGCGGTGCGGGTCTGAGGCACGGATGGCCCCGCCGCGTCGTGGTCCTGCGCCTGGCTCATCGTCGTCTCATTCCCCGGATCGTCCGTCCCCGTTGCCTGCGTCGAGGACGCCGGGGAGCGCCCGGAGGAACACCTCCACCTCGTCGTCGCCGATGTTCAGCGGCGGCATCAGCCGTACGACGTTCGGGGCGGGCGCGTTCACCAGGAGACCGGCGTCCTGAGCCGCCTGCTGCGTCTGCTGCGCCAGCGGCTCGGTGAGCACGATACCCAGGAGCAGGCCCGAGCCCCGGACATGCCCGACGAGCGGGTGCCCGAGCGACTCGATCCCGTCCCGCAGCCGCTCGCCCTGCCGCTTCACGTTCTCCAGCAGTCCCTCGGCCTCGATGGTGTCGAGAACGGCGAGTCCGGCCGCGCACGCGACGGGATTGCCGCCGAAGGTCGTGCCGTGCTGTCCGGGCCGTAGCAGTCCGGCGGCCCGGCCGAAGGCCACGGTGGCGCCGAGCGGGAGCCCGCCGCCGAGGCCCTTGGCGAGGGTGACCACATCGGGCAGGACACCCTCGTGGGCCTGGTACTCGAACCAGTGCCCGGTACGGCCGACGCCCGTCTGCACCTCGTCCAGGACGAGCAGCGCCCCGGTGGCGGCGGTGATCGCCCGGGCCGCCTTCAGATACCCGGCGGGCGGGACGACCACCCCGTTCTCGCCCTGGATCGGCTCGATGATCACCAGAGCGGTGTCCTCGGTGACCGCGGCGGCCAGGGCCTGGGCGTCACCGTAGGGGACGTGGGTGACCTCGCCGGGCAGCGGCAGGAAGGGCTCCTGCTTGCCGGGCTGGCCGGTGAGTGCGAGGGCGCCCATGGTGCGCCCGTGGAAGCCGCCCTCGGTGGCGACCATATGGGTGCGCCCGGTCAGCCGGCCGATCTTGAAGGCACCCTCGTTGGCCTCGGCGCCGGAGTTGCAGAAGAACACCTTGCCGTCCCGGCCGAAGAGCTGGAGCAGACGCTCGGCGAGGACGACGGGCGGTTCGGCGATGAACAGGTTCGAGACGTGGCCGAGCGAGGCGATCTGCGTGCTGACGGCCTCGACGACCGCGGGGTGGGCGTGGCCGAGCGCATTGACCGCGATGCCGCCGACGAAGTCGAGGTACTCCGTGCCCTCGGCGTCCCACAGCCTTGCGCCCTCGCCCCGGACGAGGGGGAGCCGCGGCGTGCCGTAGTTGTTCATGAGCGCGCCCTGCCAGCGCCGGGTGAACTCCTCGTTGGCCGTCGTTCCCGTCATGCGTCGTCCCCCTCGTGCTTGTCGGGCAGCACCATCGTGCCGATGCCCTCGTCGGTGAAGATCTCCAGCAGGATCGAGTGCTGGACCCGGCCGTCGATGACGCGGGCGGTGTTGACGCCGTTGCGCACGGCGTGCAGGCAGCCCTCCATCTTGGGCACCATGCCGGAGGACAGGTCGGGCAGCAGCTTCTCCAGCTGGGCGGCCGTGAGGCGGCTGATCACCTCGTCGCTGTGGGGCCAGTCCTCGTAGAGACCCTCGACGTCCGTGAGGACCATGAGGGTTTCGGCGCCCAGTGCCGCAGCGAGTGCCGAAGCCGCCGTATCAGCATTGACGTTGTAGACATGTCCGTCGTCCTGACTCCGGGCGATCGACGAGACGACCGGGATGCGGCCGTCGGCGAGCAGCGCCTCGATCGCGCCCGTGTCGATCGCGGTGATCTCGCCCACCCGCCCGATGTCGACCAGTTCGCCGTCGATCCGGGGATGGTGCTTGGTGGCGGTGATGGTGTGCGCGTCCTCGCCGGTCAGGCCGACGGCGAGCGGGCCGTGCTGGTTGAGCAGCCCGACCAGCTCGCGCTGCACCTGCCCGGCCAGCACCATGCGCACGACGTCCATGGCCTCCTCGGTGGTGACGCGCAGACCCGCCTTGAACTCGCTGACGATGCCGTGCCGGTCGAGGGCCGCGCTGATCTGCGGGCCGCCGCCGTGCACGACGACGGGCTTGAGGCCGGCGTGCCGCAGGAACACGACGTCCTGGGCGAAGGCGTCCTTCAGCTCGTCGTTCACCATGGCGTTTCCGCCGAACTTGATGACGATCGTCTTGCCGTGGTGCCGGGTCAGCCAGGGCAGCGCCTCGATGAGGATCTGGGCCTTGGGCAGCGCGGTGTGCTTACGCGTCGTTCCGTTGCTCATGAGGAGTAGGCGCTGTTCTCGTGGACGTAGTC
Source organism: Streptomyces sp. HUAS TT11 (assembly GCF_051553595.1). Lineage (NCBI taxonomy): Bacteria > Bacillati > Actinomycetota > Actinomycetes > Kitasatosporales > Streptomycetaceae > Streptomyces > Streptomyces sp. HUAS TT11. The sequence goes on along the minus strand of NZ_CP196184.1, from coordinate 7,273,429 downwards.
GGCGGTGAGGTCGTTGGTCCAGATGGTGGCGGTCTCGGCGCCCGCGGCGAGGTCGGCGACGATGTGCACCTCGCGGTAACGCATGTCGACGAGTTCGCGGTCCTCACCCACGGAGCCGTTCCTGCAGACCCAGACGCCGTTGATGGCCACGTTGAGCCGATCCGGCTCGAAGACGGCCTTCGTGGTGCCGATCGCCGACAGGACGCGGCCCCAGTTGGGGTCCTCGCCGTGGATCGCGCACTTGAGGAGGTTGTTGCGGGCGATGGAGCGGCCCACCTCGACGGCGTCGTCCTCGGAGGCGGCGCCCACCACCTCGACCTTGATGTCCTTGCTGGCGCCCTCGGCGTCACCGATGAGCTGCCGGCCGAGGTCGGCGCAGACCTCCCGCACGGCCTCGGCGAAGTCCCCGTACTCCGGGGCGATGCCGGCGGAACCGGAGGCGAGCAGCAGCACGGTGTCGTTGGTGGACATGCAGCCGTCGGAGTCGACGCGGTCGAAGGTCACCGCGGTGGCGGCCCGCAGGGCCTCGTCCAGCGTCTGCGACTCGACGTCGGCGTCCGTGGTGAGCACGACGAGCATGGTCGCCAGGCCCGGTGCGAGCATGCCCGCCCCCTTGGCCATGCCGCCCACGGTCCAGCCGTCCCCGGTCACCACGGAGGTCTTGTGGACGGTGTCGGTGGTCTTGATGGCGATGGCGGCCTTCTCGCCGCCGTGCTCGGACAGCTGGGCCGCGGCCTTCTCGACCCCCGGCAGGAGCACGTCCATCGGAAGCGGGACGCCGATGAGTCCGGTGGAGCAGACGGCGACCTCGATGGCTCCGCGGCCGAGGACGTCCGCGACCTTCTCGGCCGTGGCGTGCGCGTCCTGGAAGCCTTTGGGCCCCGTGCAGGCGTTGGCGCCGCCGGAGTTGAGCACGACCGCGGAGACCTGGCCGGCCTTGATCACCTGCTCCGACCACAGCACCGGCGCGGCCTTGACGCGGTTGGAGGTGAAGACGCCCGCGGCGGCACGGCGGGGACCGTTGTTGACCACGAGGGCCAGGTCCGGGTTGCCGCTCGCCTTGATGCCTGCGGCGATGCCCGAGGCGGTGAACCCCTGGGCGGCGGTGACGCTCACGGTGCGACTCCGATCGTGGAAAGCCCGGTGGTCTCGTCGAGTCCGAGGGCGATGTTCATGCTCTGGACGGCACCGCCCGCGGTGCCCTTGGTCAGGTTGTCCATGGCGCTGATCGCGATGATGCGGTGCACGGCGGCGTCGTATGCGACCTGCAGTTGAACGGCGTTGGAACCGTGGACGGACGCGGTGGCGGGCCACCGCCCCTGCGGCAGGAGGTGGACGAAGGGCTCGTCGGCGAACGCCTTGTCGTAGGCGGCGCGGACCGACTCCGCCGTGACACCCGGCTTCGCCTTGGCGGTGCAGGTGGCGAGGATGCCGCGCGGCATCGGGGCGAGCGTCGGCGTGAAGGAGACCGTCACGGCCCCGCCCGCGGCCGCGCCGAGGTTCTGGACGATCTCGGGGGTGTGCCGGTGCACGCCGCCGACGCCGTACGGCGACATCGACCCCATGACCTCACTGCCGAGTAGATGCGGCTTGGGCGCCTTGCCGGCCCCCGAGGTGCCGGAGGCGGCGACGATCACGGCCTCGTTCTCGGCGAGGCCCGCCGCATAGGCGGGGAAGAGCGCGAGCGAGACGGCGGTCGGATAGCAACCGGGTACCGCGATGCGCTTGGACCCCTCCAGCGCAGCGCGGGCACCCGGCAGTTCGGGGAGGCCGTAGGGCCAGGTTCCGGCGTGCGGGGTGCCGTAGAACCTCTCCCAGTCGGCCGCGTCATTCAGCCGGAAGTCGGCGCCCATGTCGATCACGAGCACGTCCGGACCGAGTCGCTCGGCGACGGCCGCCGACTGCCCGTGGGGCAGCGCGAGGAAGACGACGTCGTGTCCGGCGAGCGCCTCGGGGGTGGTCTCCTCCAGCATGCGATCGGCCAGGGGCAGCAGATGCGGCTGGAGCGCGCCGAGCCTCTGCCCGGCGTTGGAGTTGCCGGTCAGGGTGCCGATCTCGATCCCGGGATGCGCCAGAAGCAGACGCAGCAACTCCCCGCCCGCGTAGCCGCTCGCTCCGGCCACCGCCGCACGTACCGTCATGAACCCTCCTCCTGGATGGCATGACTATACGTTTCGCTGCACGTTTATGCAATACCGGTCACGGGGTCCGGTGTCGCGCCACGGGGAGGGCGGACGACGGCGTCACAAGCCTGCGGAAGACGCGGGGGTACCGGGGGTGCGGCCGTGGTCGGGGACAGTGGCGTTCAATTCCCGCCACTGCGGCCGCTCCCCCGGATGGACCCCGCGTTCAGGAAAACAGATCCGGCCCCAACGCAGGACGGAGGCCTGCCGAGAAACAGGTCAACAAACGGGGAACACCGAACAAAGCCATGGACGTGGAACGAGATCGATGGCCCCTACCGCCGAGAAGTCGGGAAATCGCCCCGGAACCGGCATGCATTCACGGCGCGCGCAAGGAAGCAACGCGTCAATTCATGGTGACCGCCGTACGTCGCCGGCGGACGGCGGGGAGAGCCGTGAGCACGATCAGGGTCAGCAGCGTGGCGCCGCCGACGGCCGAGCCCAGCCGCAGACCCGGCGGGTGGAACGTACACGTGAGGCTGGTCGAGGAACCGTCGAGGGGGACGGCGATCAACCCGTGGTACTCCCCCGCGGGGGTCGCGGGACCGTCGCCCGTTGCACAGCGCCACCCGGCGATCCGGGGGGCCGCGAGGACCGCCGTCCCGGTGCTGCCGGCCGGCAGTTCGGCCCGGACGGTGCCGTCGGAGACGGTCAGCCGGCCGGCGCCGGTGTCCTTGAGCCGCTGGACGACCCCGTCCAGTGCCGTGGTGTCAAGGCATCCGACCGCACCGTCCGGTACGAGGCTCGTCCGATCGGGGGACAGCTCGATCCGGAGGTGCCCGGACGCCGGCACCCGCCCGAGGCGCTCCATGGCGGCGATCTTGGTGACTCCGTGGTCGGACCGGAACCGCCCGGTCGGTGCGGGGGCCCGGGTGCCGCCCAGCCGCGCGGTTCCCGAGAAGTCCGGAGCCCACAGGTAGACCTCGCTGCCGGCCCGGCAGTCGGCCGTGATCGTCGGCCCCGGCACGGTGCTCCCGGCGGGGACCGCCTCGACGCGCCGGCCCCGCCGCCCGGCGGCATCCCGGTCCAGCGGCTGTCCGGCGGCGTCGCGCACCGTGATGCGGGGCACCGCGTAGACCCGGGCGCCCAGCAGCAGTTCCTGGTTGCGGTAGGGCGACGGTCCGAACGAGGACGTGCCCGTGCGTGTGCCGGCGGGCACCGACGGCCGCACCGTGACCAGGGGCGGTACATCCTGGCGGGTCACGTATACGTGGCTCCCGTCCTGCGGGAACCAGTTCTGATACGGGTCGGGCGGGGAGTGCACCCGCGCCCCGACGGAGAAGATCACGTCCGTGACGGCGTTGTCGATGCTCTGCAGATTTCGCCCCCGCGAGGTCCAGCCGCCCCCGAGCTCGGTGATCAGAGTGCTGAGGACGTCGGAGGTGTGGCTGCTGTAGTACTGGGCCCCCTGGCCGCCCAGCAGCATCGGGTCGTTGCCGACCGTCTGCTCCCGGCCCGGGTCCGTGCGGTACCGGGGCCAGCCGTCGGCCTTCTCGATCGCCTCCGACTGCTGCTGCTGGCGCGCCCCCCAGGGGGCGTAGTCGTCCATGCGCGAGAGCCGCATCCGGGTGGCCGCGGCGGTGGTGGCCGTGGTCTCCCCGAGTTGCGTGCCGACGAGCAGCGCCACGGCGCAGCCGACGAGCAGGGCGCGGTGCCCGCCCGCGGCGAGTCGCCCGCGTTGCGTCCCGGCGTAGAGGGCCAGTCCGGCAAGCGTGCCCGCGGCGGCGAGCCCGAGCACCGGCCACGCGAAGGAACGGACCAGGCCGCTGCGGCTCGCGAGTGCGGTGATCAGTGCCAGCAGCACGCTCGCGGCGATCAGCGCGCGCCGGTCGGGCGGCCCGTACGAGAGGGCGTACCAGGCGGCGACGACGAGCAGCGCGCACACGACGAAGGCCTCGCGGTACGGACTGCCCTGCGGGGTGGTGAAGGCGTGCCAGAACAGATGGGTGGGCGTCCACTGCATCGACAGCGTCACCGCGATCACCGGCACCGTCCATCCGGCGCGCACCCGCCGGGGCACCGCCCGGTGGAACGGCAGGGCGAGGGCCAGCACCAGCGCCGTGATGCCCACGTACACGGCCGGTGTACCGAAGCTGTACGTCGTCGGCAGCAGCCGGGCCAGCAGGTCCTGGCCCGCCACGGGCTCGAACCCGGTGAACCTGCCCGGCGAGGCGTGCTTGGTGCCGAAGTACACCACCGCCACCAGCGGGGCGGCCAGGCCCATGCCGAGGGCGAAGGTGAGCGCGGCCCGGCCCGCGGCGGCCAGCGCCTGCCGGCGGGTGAGGCCGGCGAGGAGCAGCCGGACCAGCAGCACCAGGGCGGCGCCGATGGTGGCCATGTATCCCGTGTAGAAGTTGGCGATCCACACGAGGGCGACCAGGAGCACCCCGGGGAGCCGGCGGCGCCCGTTCAGTGCCCACTCCCCGACCAGGCACAACAGGGGCAGGCCGATGAGGCCGTCGAGCCACATCGGGTTGTACGAGGCGTCCGCCACGCTCCAGCCGCACAGCGCGTAGGAGGCGCCCAGCAGTCCCGCGGCCCACCAGCGGCCGGGCCGCAGACGGAGCAGCAGCCAGGCCATGACGGCGCCGGCCGTCGCCGTTTTGAGCACGGTGATCACGTACACCGCGAGGTCGATCCCGTCCCGTGGGAACACGGCGACCAGCAGGGCGAAGGGGCTGGTCAGATAGGTGCCGAGGTCAGGCAGGAAGCTGGCGCCGAACCCCGACTGCCAGTTGACGAGGAGTCCGCCGTCGGCCCTTCCGTGCAGCAGGTCCCACAGATGGGCGTGGTAGGGCACGTACTGGTTGCCCATGTCGTTGATACTGCGGGTGCGGGGACCGAAGGGGAAGCTGCGGGCGACGGCGCCGGCGGCGCAGAACACCGTGACGGTGAGGGCCGCGGCCAGCAGGGCGGCGGACTGCCTCGGTCCGATCGGCAGCCGGAGCCGTGAAGGGCGTCCGGTCGTCGCGCGGGGCTCGATGGGCCGGCGTTGCGCGGGCACGGACGGCGCCTTGTCACGGCGTACGGTCCCGGTCCTCGGCTCCGGCCGGGTTGTCGGTTTCACATCCAGTTCCTGTCCGGACGTCGCGGCGAGGTCCCGTGAGGCGTGCCACGCGGCGCCGGGGGCGACGCCGGTACGGCGGCCGTGGGCAGGGTCGAGCGATGCATTTCTTGGCGAGCCCCCCTGATAACCGTGGGACGCACGGCGTCCCCGTCCGGGGGCGTGCCTCCCCCGGCGCGTCTCATTTCGCCAGCTGAGACGGGCGTTGATTCCGAAAGGTTGTGCCGCTTCCGGAAAGTGGTGGGATCAATTCCGAAAGCGCCCGCCCCAAGCCGATGCACACCTTCACCGGAAGGAAAAGGAAAGCCGATCCGCACATGAATTGCGGGTAAATGAAACCCGACCGCCGGGGATCGTTCAGCGCGCCTTGCGTGCCGCGTAGGCCCGGGCCGCCCGCACCCGGTTGCCGCACTTCGTCGTGCACCAGCGCCGAGCTCCGTGCGAGCGCAGGAACCAGCGGGCACAGCCCTGCGCGGCGCACTCGGTGAGCTGGTCGGCCTCGGGGCCGGTGAGCAGTTCGGTGGCGTCCTCCGCCAGCACGGACAGTGCGGCGGCGGCCGGGTTGCCGGCGTCCGGCTCGTCGCAGCGGTGCGGGCCGTCGGCCGTCCAGGCCAGCCGGGGGGTGGCGGGCGCCGCCGCCAGTGCGGCGTTCAGGTTCGCGAGGTCCTGCGCCGAGGGGATCCGGTGGGACTCGTGGGCCTGGAACAGCGCGCGCAGCGCCTCGCGCAGGCCCAGCAGCCGCCCGGACTGCCTGCCGTTCAACGCGACCCTGTCCGGCAGCAGCCCGTGCCGGACGAGCCACAGATGCGCGGCCTCCCTGCCGTCGAGCAGGTCGACAGGGCCGTGACTGACGGTGAAACGCGTGTTGACCAGGGCCAGGGAGGCATAGCGCTCCTCCCCGGGAACCGGGAGCTGGTGCAGGTAGACAGGGTGGTCGTGATCCACGCTCTCATGCTAATGCTTGCGATTCTCCGTGAGAAGACCTAGCGTTCATCACGGAGAATCGCAGCAGATACCGTGAGAGGTGAGAGGCCGTGGCCTTCGACGTGGACGCCCTGCGCAAGGACTTCCCGATCCTGGAACGGACGGTCGAGGGCGGTGCCCCCCTCGTCTACCTGGACTCCGGCGCCACCACGCAGAAGCCGCTCCAGGTCCTCGACGCCGAGCGGGACTTCTACCTCCGGCACAACGCCGCCGTGCACCGCGGCGCACACCGGCTGGCGGGGGAGGCGACGGACGCGTACGAGAACGCCCGGCAGACCGTCGCCCGGTTCATCGGCGCCGACGACGACGAGGTGGTCTTCACCAAGAACACCACCGAGGGCATCAATCTCGTCGCCTACGCCCTGGGCAACGACCGCAGGCTCGGACCCGGCGACCGGATCGTGGTGACGGAGATGGAGCACCACGCCAACCTGGTGCCCTGGCAGCAGCTCGCCGAGCGCACCGGGGCGACGCTGGACTGGTTCGGCCTCACCGACGACGGCCGCCTCGACCTCACCCGGGTCGACGAACTCCTGGACGAGCGCACCAAGGTGCTCGCCCTCGCGCACCAGTCCAACGTCCTCGGCACCATCAACCCCGTACGGGCGCTCGCCGACCGGGCCCACGCGTTCGGTGCGCTCGTTGTCGTCGACGGTGCCCAGTCGGTGCCCCACCGGCCGGTCGACGTGGGCGAACTGGGCGCCGACTTCCTGGCCTTCTCCGGGCACAAGATGCTGGGCCCGAGCGGCGTCGGCGTGCTGTGGGGCAGGCGCGAGCTCCTCGCCGCCCTCCCGCCCTTCCTGACCGGCGGGTCGATGATCGAGATCGTCGAGATGGACCGCACCACCTTCCTGCCGCCGCCCCAGCGCTTCGAGGCGGGTGTGCCGATGACCGCTCAGGCGGTCGGCCTCGCGGCAGCGGTGGACTACCTCCGGGCGCTGGGCATGGACGCGGTGGCCGCGCACGAGGACCGGCTCACCGCCCGTGCCCTGGACCTGCTCGGCGAGCTCCCGGGCGTACACATCGTCGGCCCGCGGGACCTCTCCGACCGCGGATCGGCCGTGTCCTTCACGGTCGACCGCATCCACCCGCACGACGTCGGCCAGGTCCTGGACGAACGGGGTGTCGCGGTCCGCGTGGGTCACCACTGCGCCCGCCCGGTCGTGCGCCGCTACGGCATCCCGGCAACAACCCGGGCGACCTTCTACGTGTACAACACACCGGACGAGGTGGACGCCCTGGTCGAGGGTGTCCGCGCAGCCCAGGCCTACTTCGGGGGATGACGGACGGGAGCACTTGACCTGGAGCGCGCTCCAGGTCCTACGGTCTTGTCCATGACCAGCGCGGAACCTGTCACCCCCGGCGGGGAGCCGACCCTCACCATCGCCCAGGTCGCCGAGCGCACCGGCCTCACACACGACACGCTGCGCTACTACGAGAAGGCCGGTCTGATCGAGCGGGTCGGCCGGACCGGCGGCAACCAGCGGCGTTACGCGGCCGCCGATCTGGCCTGGCTGGAGTTCCTGCTGAGGCTGCGCGAGACGGGCATGCCGATCGCCGAGATGCAGCGCTTCGCCGCGCTGCGATCCCGGGGCGACGCCACGGTCGCCGACCGGCTGGCGATGCTCCGGGAGCACCGCGCCGCGGTGGCGCGGCGGATCCGCGCCCTGCGCCGCAACGCGGCCGCGCTGGACGACAAGATCGACCACTATGAGCGGCTGCTCGAAGGGCAGCCGGGGACGGATGAACCGGCATGAACACGAGCACCTCCCGTGAAGAGCGTTTCGCCCATGGGCTGGAGGTCCTGAAGCGGGTCGACGGCCGGGCCGGAGAGCGGGTCGTGGACGCGCTCGCCGACGTCAGCCCGGAGCTCGGCCACCAGATCGTCGCCTGGGCCTTCGGGGACGTCTACGACCGGCCGGAGCTCGCCCCGCGCGACCGCCAGCTGGTGACGCTGGGCATGCTGACGGCGCTCGGCGGCTGCGAGGCCCAGCTGGACGTGCACGTCAACGCGGCACTCAACGTGGGTCTCACGCCTGAGCAGATCGTGGAGGCCCTGCTCCACTCGGCGGTCTACTGCGGCATGCCCAGGGCACTGAACGCGACCTTCGCCGCGAAGCAGGTCTTCGCCGAGCGCGGGCTGCTGCCGCTCGGAGGGCGGTCCCCGCAGGAGCCGGCCTCCTCTCCCGCCGCCTGATCCACCGGAAGGCCGGCGTGATCCACGGGAAGCCCGGCACCGTGCCGGGCACGGCGGCGCGGGACGTAGGGTCGAACGCATGGTGGATCGTGAGTTCTGGCCCGTGCGGGACCTGCTGGCCCATCTCGCCGGGCGCTGGCGCGTGGAGCGCATCGTGCGGGACCTCGCGAGCGGCGAGGAGGGCCGGTTCGGCGGGACGACCCTGTTCTCGCCCCTGGAGGACGGCGGGGACGGGCTGCTGCACCACGAGTCGGGCACGTTCGTGTGGCAGGGCACCCCGCGTCCGGCCGAGCGGACGCTGCGGTTCCTGCCCGGGCCGTCCGCGGGTGCCTCTCAGGTGCGGTTCGCCGACGGCCGCCCGTTCCACGACCTCGACCTCACGAGCGGCCGCCATCTCACCGAGCACCCTTGCGCCGCGGACCTCTACCGCGGCGAGTTCACGGTCCACGACGAGGACCACTGGCGGACGGTCTGGCGGGTCGGCGGGCCCGCGAAGGCCCTCGTCCTGACCACCGACTACACGCGCGAGCGGCTGGAGTCAGCCCCGTCCCTGTGACGGGGCCTCCAGCCGGAGGTTCCAGCGTCCGTTGCGGCCGGCGAGCGTGACCGTCGACAGGGGGCGCACATCGATGTTCCAGTACGCCGACGGCTGTGCCCGCAACGCGTAGACGAGCGCCGCCCGCACCACCGACGGCTCCGTCACGGCGACGATACGGCTGCCGTCCTCGACCGGACGGGTCTCGAGCCAGCCGCCCACCCGGGAGATGAAGGACATCAGGGGCTCTCCGCCGTGCGGCGCGGAGCGGGGATCGGCGAGCCAGGCGTCCACCGCCGCCGGTTCCCGGGCCATGGCCTCGCCCAGCGTCAGTCCGCTCCAGCGGCCCATGTTGCAGTCCCGCAGCGCCGGCTGCACCAGGGGGGCGTATCCGAGCGCGTCCCCGGTCGCCCGGCTCCGCGGGGTCGGCGAGCAGTAGCGCAGCTCGGCAGCCGCCAGCGGCACCAGGTCTTCCGCGGCACGCTGCACCTCGTCCCAGCCGGCCTGGTCCAGCGGCCGGTCGTCCTCGAAGCGCTCCGCGAGCAGCGAGGAGCTGCGCGCCGCGGCGACGAACGTGACCCGAAGATGCATGCGGCGATCGTGTGCCGCCCTGGTGGGCAGGTCAAGGGACGTTACTCAGGAGTGACCAAAGGTGTCGAGACCTTGACGCGCACCCCGGCCCGACCGGTCGAGCCAGAGCACCATCCACTGGTCCGGCCTGTCGAGCGGCTCGAATCCGTGCTGGGCGTAGACGCCGTGCGCGTCCTCCGTGGCGAGCAGGACGCGGCGCAGCCCGAACGGTGCGAGGTGCTCGCGCACCGCGCCGACCAGGGCGGTGCCGATGCCCTTGCCGCGGGCCTGCCGGTCGACGTACACATCGCAGAGCCAGGCGAACAGCGCCTCGTCGGTCACCACGCGCGCATAGGCCACCTGGGCTCCGGAAGCAGCCTCGTACACCCCGAAGTTGAGGGATTTCGCGACGGCGCGCTCGTGCTGCTCACGGGGCCGGTCGAGCGCCCAGTACGCGTCGGTCGACAGCCAGTGATGGGTGCGGTCGACGTCGAGGCGGGCGGGATCGGCGGAGAACTCGTACCCGTCGGGAAGGCGCGGCGCGTCGGTCATGGCGCGAGAATCGCAGGCCACGGGGGGGCTGTCGAACGGTTTTCCGGGGCACGCAGCAAGCCCGGGACGGCGCGCGGCGCGTCATTCCGGTGGGCTCGTTCCCCCGGCGCGGTCCGGAAGTGCCTCGTCGCAGGCGCTCCGCAGACGCCGCACCCCCTCCGCGATCTCCCCGGCGCCCGCCACCGCCGCGAAGCTCAACCGGAGGTGGGCCGCCGGAGGTTCGGCACTGAAGTAGGGGCGCCCCGGGGTGACCGCCACCCCCGCACGCAGGGCGCCCGCGACGAGGGCGGGCTCGTCGGTGCCGTCGGGCAGTCGCACCCAGAGGTGGTAGCCGCCCGACGGGACGTGCGGCAGCGCCAGTTCGGGCAGACGCAGGCCCAGCGCGGCGGTCATCGCGTCCCGGCGGCTTCTCAACTCCGCGGAGACGGCCCGCAGATGCCGCGGCCAGGCGGGCGAGCCGACGAGTTCGAGTGCCGCCTCCTGCAGCGGTCGCGGCACGAAGAACGTGTCGACGATCTGGATGGCGCGCAGCCGTTCGAGGACCGGGCCGCGGGCGGCGAGGGCACCGACCCGGAAGCTCGGCGAGGTCGCCTTGGTGAGCGAGCTGACATGCACGACGACGCCCTCGGGATCCTCTGCGGCGAGCGGGGGCGGCAGGGGCCCCGCGTCCTCGTGCACCAGGCGGCGCACGAAGTCGTCCTCGATCACGAACGCGCCGGCGTTCCGCGCGATGCGCAGCACCTCGCGGCGGCGTTCGGGCGCGAGAACGGCACCGGTCGGGTTCTGGAACAGCGGCTGGCAGACGAAGACCCGGGCGCCGCTCGCCCGGAACGCGTCCGCCAGCAGGGCCGGCTTCACCCCGTCCGCGTCGACCGGGACGGGTACCGGCCGGAGCCCGGCCGCGCGTGCGATCGCGAGCATTCCGGGGTAGGTGGGGGATTCGACCAGGACCGGCGCGCCCGGCGGCGCCAGCGCGCGCAGCGCGGTGGTGAGCGCGGACTGGCCGCCCGCCGAGATCAGCACGTCCGCCGTGGTGACCGCACCGCCGATGCTCCGCGCGAACCACTCGCGCAGCTCCGCGATCCCCTCCATGGGCGGCCGGGCCCAGGCGCCCGGCCGGCGCCCGGCCCGCGACAGAGCCGCGCCCATGGCGCGTTCGGGCTGGAGCACGGGATGCAGATAGCCGCCGTTGAACTCGACGACACCGGCGGGCGGGGCGGCCAGCGAGGTCAGCACCCCGGAGGCGTCGACGCTGCGCGGCACGAGTTCGGCGGACGAGTCCGCGCTGAGGGCGACCTCCTGCCAGGAGGTGTCCCCGACCGCCCGGGCGACAGCGCGGGGCTCGGCGCGGAACGCGCCCGCCCCGGGCCGCGTCACCACGATCCCCTCCGCGGTCAGCTGGGCAAGCGCCCGTGACACGGTCACCGGACTCACCCGGAACCGCTCGATGAGCGCACGGCTCGACGGCAGCTTCTCACCCGGAGAGTAGCGGTTCACCTCGGTTCGCAGATGTTCCGCCAGCTCACCTACGCTGCTACGCTCTTGCATGAGAGCAGAGGATAGCGCTACTGCGTACACATCGATAGCGGCCGAGTCGGGCCCCGGCATCGCACCCCCCACCGTCGGCACCCCGCCCCGCATCGGACCGGGCGATCGCTCTGCCCGCCCGCGGGCCGGGATGCTCCAGGCGGGGCTCGGGGTCCTCGCCTTCTCGCTCACCTTCCCCGCCACCGCCTGGGGGCTCGAGGACTTCGGGCCGTGGACGCTCATCGGTCTGCGCAGCGTGCTGGCCGCGGTCATCGCCGGCGGATGTCTGCTCGCGCTGCGCGTCCCCTTCCCCGCCCGGCCGCACCGGGCGGGGCTCGCCGTGGTCGCGGCCGGTGTCGTGCTCGGCTTCCCGCTGCTGACCACCCTCGCCCTCGAGACCTCGACCACCGCGCACGCCGCCGTGGTCGTGGGACTGCTCCCCCTGACCACGGCCCTCTTCTCCGCGCTGCGCGTCGGCAACCGGCCGTCCCGGACGTTCTGGCTCGCGGCGCTGGCCGGCGCCGCCGCGGTCATCGGCTTCACCGTGCAGCAGAGTGGCGGCACCCTGACGGGGGCGGACGCCTACCTCTTCGGCGCGCTCCTCGTCTGCGCCGCCGGTTACACCGAGGGCGGCCGGCTGGCCCGGGTCATGCCCGGCTGGCAGGTCATCGGCTGGGCGCTGGTGCTGTGCCTGCCGCTCACGCTGCCGGGTGCGCTTCTCGCCCTGACGTACGAACCGGTCCATCCCACCGTGCACGGCCTGGCAGGGCTGCTGTGGGTGGCGGCGGGTTCGCAGTTCCTGGGGCTGGTCGTCTGGTACCGGGGCATGGCCGCGATCGGTATACCGAAGGCCAGCCAGTTGCAGCTGGCGCAGCCGCTGCTCACACTGGTGTGGTCGGTACTGCTCCTCGGCGAGCATCTCACTCCGGCCGCGCCGCTCACGGCCGCCGCGGTGCTGGTCTGTATCGCGGTCACCCAGAGGGCGCGGGGCTGACCGGGCGGGGTGCACGGACAGGGCCGGCCGGCGCAACCGGGCCGTGGAACCCACGGCCACGGACCGATACTCCCGCACGTGACGAGGAGGCCCATCAGATGCGCGCAACTGTGGGCGACAAGCTTGTGCAGCACGGCAGGATCGTCGGGCAGCACGACAAGATCGGCGAGATCGTCGAGGTGATGGGGACGAACGGCAACCCGCCGTACCGCGTCCGCTTCCAGGACGGGCACGAAGGTGTGTGCTCGCCCGGCCCCGACACCGAGATCCGCCACAGGGAGATGGAACAGCCGATCGGTCAATGACGAGGGCGGGGAGTCATCGTGGTGGCTTCGCCGGCTGCCGGTAGTGGTCGGCCGTCACCCTCGACATCGCTCCGATCGGATCCTCCGCCACTTCCTTGGCGGCGAAGAAGACGTGCCCGCCCACCTGCGGGTACCGCTTGGCCAGGGTGAGGTGCCGGGAGAGTTCCGCCGGGCTCCGCCAGGCGGCGGGCTGGGCCGGGTCACCGGCCTTGTACAGCGCCTCACCCACGTACAGTCCCACGGACGTGCCCGCGGCCACCCCTGCCCACCAGCGCACGAGTTCCGCGTAGTCGGCGAGGCTGTAGCCGATGTTCCAGTACAGCTGGGGGCAGATGTAGTCGAGCCAGCCGGACCGCACCCACGTCCTGGTGTCCGCGTACAGGTCGTCGTACGTCTGCACACCTGCCCGGGTCGCCGAACCACGGGAGTCGGTCGCGGCGTTGCGCCACACTCCGAAGGGACTGACCCCGAAACGGGCGGCCGGCCGGATCTGCCGGACGCGGGCCGCGGTCTCCCGCACCAGGAGGTCGACGTTGTGGCGTCGCCAGGCGGCCCGGCTCGTGAAGCCGCCGCCGTACGCCGCGAACGCCGCGGCGTCCCCGAACGTCTGGCCCGCGACCGGATAAGGGTAGAAGTAGTCGTCGAAGTGGACGCCGTCGACCGGATAGCGGCGCACGGCGTCGAGGATCGCTTCCTCGACGAAGGCGCGGACCGCGGGCAGCCCGGGGTTGTAGTAGAGCTGTCCGCCGTACGCCACGGTCCACTCGGGGTGCCTGCGGGCGGGGTGCGACGCGGCGAGCCGGGACCGGTCGGTGTGGGTGGCGACCCGATAGGGGTTGAACCAGGCGTGCAGCTCGAGCCCGCGGGCGTGCGCCTCCTGGATCGCCGTGCCCAGCGGGTCCCAGCCGGGATCCTTGCCCTGGGTCCCGGTGAGGTACTGGGACCAGGGCTCGTACGGTGAGGGCCACATCGCATCGGCCGTGGGGCGGACCTGGAAGAAGACGGTGTTCAGCCCGCGCCGTACCGCCGCGTCCAGGCGCTCGCGCAACTGGGCTCGCTGCACGGACGCCGACAGCCCGGGGCGCGCCGGCCAGTCCCGGTTGAACACGGTCGCCAGCCACATTCCCCGCATCTCGACGCTCGACCGCGGGTACCGTGGGGCGGCCGCCGCCCCGGTGGTCAGGACCGACAGGGACAGCGCCGCCCCCGTGAACGCCCGGCGTGACAACCGCCCCATGTGCACATCCTCGTACGCTGCGGATCCGCGCCCTCACGGATCGTCTCCGCGGCACAGCATGCACCCACCCCGGCGATCGATCATCGATACTTGGGAGTAACCTGCACGAATGGAGCAGGCGACCGGGACCCGAACGGACCTGCCACAGCCGTAGATCAGCGAAAGGGACGATGTGACCGACATCGAACGCGTCGGAGTGGTGGGCTGCGGCCAGATGGGAGCGGGGATCGCCGAGGTCTGCGCCCGCTCGGGACTGGACGTGAAGGTCGCCGAGACCACCGGCGAAGCCCTGGAGTTCGGCCGGACCCGTCTGTTCACTTCCCTGTCCAAGGCGGCCGAGCGCGGCAAGATCTCCGAGGAGGAGCGGGACGCGGCGCAGGCGCGCCTGACCTTCACCACCGACCTCGGCGAGTTCGCGGACCGCGACCTGGTGATCGAGGCGGTCGTCGAGAACGAGCAGGTGAAGACGGAGATCTTCCAGGTGCTCGACCAGGTGGTGACCCGCCCGGACGCCATCCTCGCCTCCAACACGTCCTCGATCCCGCTGGTGAAGCTCGCGGTCGCCACCTCGCGTCCCGACCATGTGATCGGCATCCACTTCTTCAACCCGGCGCCTGTGCAGAAGCTCGTCGAGCTGATCCCGGCGCTCACCACGTCCGAAGGCACCATCGGCCGGGCCCAGTTGTTCGCCGAGAAGATCCTCGGCAAGCACGCGATCCGCGCCCAGGACCGCTCCGGCTTCGTGGTCAACGCGCTGCTCGTGCCCTATCTGCTGTCCGCCGTCCGCATGTTCGAGTCGGGCATCGCGGGCCGCGAGGACATCGACAACGGCATGGAGATGGGCTGCGCCCACCCGATGGGCCCGCTGAAGCTCTCCGATCTGATCGGCCTGGACACCATCGTCTCGATCGCCAACTCGATGTACGAGGAGTACAAGGAGCCGCTGTACGCCGCTCCCCCGCTGCTGCAGCGCATGGTCGAGGCTGGCCGGCTGGGCCGCAAGAGCGGCTCCGGCTTCTACTCCTACTCCTGATCCGTTCCTGACGGTCGCGGCCCCTCGGCCACGGACCGTCGCCCACGGTCCCGTGCGGGCCCGGCACCGTTCCCGGTGCCGGGCCCGCGTCATTCACACGCCGTGTGCGCACCGGACCCGCATATGCCGCGCGCACACTCTCCCGCCGCGCCCACCAGGCGAGTTGACTCTCCATGCACATGCAAGGGATGTGACGACTACGGAAAGGAGCGGACTCGTGACCGCCGACCCCGAGCATCCCGTGGTCCAAGGAGAAGTCGCAGAGTTACGCCGCCGCCTCGATGTGGCACACGCCCGGGTCGAGGGAGGGCTGGCCCTGCTCAGTCATCGCGCCGAGGAGACCGCGAAGGACCTGGACGACCTGAGCACGAGAGTCGTCGCGCTGGAGCACACGCGCTGGCCTCTGCCCGCGGTGGCCGCACTGACGGCCGTGGGCGCCCTCGTCGTGACGATCTGGCAGGTGTGGGCCCACTAGGTCCGCGGGACGACGAGGGCCATACGTCCTACCCGAGCCTGAGGTGGTGCAGGAGGAGGAGCGCGGCCGCCATGTTCGCGGCCGGGACCTCTCCGCGGGCGACCATGTCGGGGACGAGTTTGAGGGGAACCCATTCCCGACGGTCCGACTCGAAGTCGTCCACGGGGTGCCCGACGTACTCGCCCTCGTCGGCCCAGTAGATGTGGTGCCGGGCGTCGGTGAGGCCGTTGGAGGGCTCCACGCTCATGAGATGGTGCAGGGGTCCCGGTCGCCAGCCGGTCTCCTCCTCGAGCTCGCGGGCCGCCGCGTCGGCGATGTCCTCGCCGTCCTCGACGACGCCGGCCGCCAGCTCCCACCCCCAGCTGTCGGTGATGAAGCGGTGCCGCCACAGCAGCAGCACCTCGTTGGCCTCGTTGACGACCGTGGCCACGGCGACGGGCCGCAGCCGTATCAGGAAGTGGTCGAGATGCCTGCCGTCCGGCAGCTCGACATCAGCGAGATTGACGCTGAACCAGCGGTTTTCATAGACAGTTTGTTCGTTCTGCTTCGTCCACTGCACGGTTCTGCCACCTTCCGTCGAGTAAGTGGCAATATCGCAGCAGGAGCGTCGACTCAGCAGGCTCACAGTGACGCACACCCGGCGCAGCCGCGGGCGCAGTCGGCCGCACCTGCGGGAAAGCAGGACTCTCCGGCAGTGCGTCGGGCGATGTCTACAGCGGTACGCGCAGCGCCCCGTCGATCAGTTCGGCCGCCTCGGCCGTCCCGGCGCAGCCGCTGCGTACGAGGTGCTCACGCACCGCCCGGAGTCTGTCGCGCAGGCGCATGGACTCCATCCCCCGGGCCCGCTCGGCCATCTCGACCGCGGTGGCCACCGCCTTGTCGGCGTTGCCCTGACGCAGTTCGATCTGGCTGAGCATCGCGAGCCGGTGCACCCTGCCCCGGTCGTGCGCCGGTGTGTCGACGGCTGCGGCGGCGTGCTCCCCCGCCGCCGCGAGGTCCCCGAGGCTGAGCAGCGCCTCCGCGACCTGGACGTTGACAAGACCGGGCTGGACGTAACCGGTCTCGTCCGGCTCGTGACCGCGCCGGATGCGCTCGGCCGCCGACTCGGCCCGCCGGATACAGGACAGCGCGCTCGTGGCGTCGCCGAGATGCGCGTACGCCTTGGCCTGCATCGCGTACAGGTCGGAGGCGAGCGCCGGGGTGATCTGCCTGCCGGCGGCACGCAGCGCGGCCTCGGCGAAGGCGACGGCCTGCCGGTACTCCTTCATGAACAGCGACTGGTTGACCAGCAGCGCTATCACATACGCGCCGAGCCCACGGTCCCCGCTCGCCTTCGCCAGACGCAGGGCCTG
Source organism: Streptomyces sp. HUAS TT11 (assembly GCF_051553595.1). Taxonomy (NCBI): domain Bacteria; kingdom Bacillati; phylum Actinomycetota; class Actinomycetes; order Kitasatosporales; family Streptomycetaceae; genus Streptomyces; species Streptomyces sp. HUAS TT11. The sequence continues at coordinate 7,256,421 of NZ_CP196184.1, read as the reverse complement.
GTGGAAGTAGCGCTGGGCGAGTCCGTGCGCGTCCGAGTCGTAGGCGCAGATGCCGGCGATGGCCACAAGGCCCCCGGTCGCACGGTGCAGTTGGCGCCCCATGGCGTCGGTGTAGCTGCCGCGGAGCAGCGGCGCCGTCTCGGCGTTGAGGAAGCCGACGATACGGCTGCGGGTCGCCACTCCCCCGGCCTTGCGGTACATCTGCTCGTAGTGGGCACGGGCGGCGCGCAGCATATCGACGTCCGCCGGGGTGACCCGGTGCCGGCCGCCGCGCGAGACGTCCACGTCCTCCGGCGGGTTCTCCCACTCCCACACGGGCATCACCGCCGGGGTGCCCGTGACGGCGGCGGCGCCCAGGATGTGGGGCCGCTGCTGCTCGTCCGACCGCCACAGCGCCGTGGCCCGTTCCACAAAACCGGACAGGCCGGAGCCGTGTGCGGCGGCCGGTTCACCGGGCACCCCGAGACCGATGTCGTCCAGGGTCACCGGACGGTGCAGGCGGGCGGCGAGCACCTCGCAGATCAGGTCGGGCACCTGACCGCGGGGACGCTGGCCCTTCAACCACCGTGCCACGGCGGTGTGTTCGTATCTGAGCGCGAGACCGCGCGCCCGACCCGCCTGGTTGACGTGCGCGGCGAGTCCCGCGTGGGATATCCCCGCCTCGTCGAGGATCGCGTCGAGCAGAGTGTTGGGCTGCATCCGTGCCCCCCGGTGACTCGGTCTCGACAGCGTAGTGCGATCGCCTTCACACGGGGTGTGAACAGAGTGCGCGAATCCGGGCTGTGCGCGCGCTGTTGCGGAGAGTTTCCGCCCGCTTGACTGAAAACCCTCGTAAGAGGCCGGCCGGGCCGCCGGCTCCCCCTCGTACAGTGCGGCGGTCCGAATCCGCGCCGTCCGCCCGGCTGCCTGCCCGACACTCCGTAGCGGGGCGGACGGTGCGGCCGGGTGAACGCGCTCCGGCGGAAAGGCGGGGACAGCCGGAGCGCCGTCAGAGGTCAGGAGTGCCGGGTCGGGCGCGGGTTCCTCGGCAGCGGACGAGCCCGTGCGGCGGACCCGCACGCGTCACGGTCCGGCGGCTCAGCGGCGGCGGCCCGGGGCAGGCGGTCGTTGCGCAGTACCAGCAGGGCGACGTCGTCCCGGAGCCGGCCGCCGGTATGGCGGAGCAGACCGGTGAAGACGTTCCGCAGCAGCGCCCGAGGGTGCGGAGGCCGGGCGCGGACGGCCTCGCCGAGCAGGGCGGGCAGGGGAAAGAATCGGCCACGGCCGTCCCGTGCGTCTTCCGCGCCGTCGGTGTACAGGAACAACGCCTGTCCCGGCGCCAGCCGGCCGCAGTCGGTCGGGGGCAGGTCCGCGGGAAGGGGGAACGGTCCGAGCGGAGGCAGCGGATCGTCGCCGGACAGAGCCGCGAGCCGCCCGGGCTCGAGCAGATACGGCCAGGGATGCCCGCAGTTCAGCCCGCGCACGTCGCCGTCATGGTGAATCTCCAGGAGCAGCAGGGTCACGAACTCCTCGGCCACCGGGGTGTCGGGCGCGGGGCCTGCCGAGGGGTGTTCGGCCCGCGCCCGCTCGCGCAGATGGCGGGCCAGTGACCGGTCCAACCGGCGCAGCACGCCCGACAGTTCGGGCTCGTCGTGCACGGCCTCCCGGAAACTGCCGAGGACGGCGGCGACGGTGGCGAGGGCGGCGAGACCGTGTCCGCGCACGTCGCCCATCACGATCCGGACGCCGTGTTCGGTGGCGATCACCTCGTACAGGTCGCCCCCGACGGTGGCCCCGCACTCGGCGGAGAGCCGGGCGGCGGCGATCTCCAGCCCGGCGATACGCGGCGGGAGCGGCCGTAGCACCACGCTCTGGGCGGCTCCCGCGACCTTCCGGGCCTGCCGGAGCTCCCGGAGAAGAGCGCGCCTGACGTACAGAAGCAGTCCGGTGCTCATGGCGACGGCCAGCGCGCCGCCCGCGGACCGTGCACGGCCACCGCTCTGCCGGGTGAGCGGCCACGCCGCGGTGACGCTGAGCCCTGACCCACGAAGGGGCCACGCCTTGATACGGGTCATGCCGGCCCCCCGAGAGTCCTGGGTGCACGGAAGCGGCCCACGGGGTCCCTCCTCGCACCCCCGAGCCCGTCCGATTCTGTCGGCAGCCCACCCGGAACAGCCCGGATCCCATGGATCAGCCACCCGAACGAGTGAGGTGATCGGCAGCGGTACGGAGGCTCGCACCTCACGACGAAGCGGGGAACCGCGCGACCGGCCACGCATGACCGTGGCCGGACGACGACCGCGGTTCCCCGCTCCGTCGGCGCGGGCGACTAGCTCCGCAACGTGGCTCCCGTGCGCTCGGCGGCGAGCGCGACCGCCGTGTCGCGGGCGGCGGAGGCCTCGTCGACGGTCAGGGTGCGGTCGGGCGCCCGGAAGCGCAGCGCGTACGCGAGCGACTTCTTGCCCTCGCCGAGCTGCTCGCTCTCATAGACGTCGAACAGCCGGATGGACTCGAGCAGTCGACCGGCGCCCTCACGCAGCGCGGCCTCGACCTCCGCGTGCGGGACGGCCGTGTCCACGACCAGCGCGACATCCTGGGTGGCGACCGGGAAGCTCGAGATCCGGGGACCCTTCACGGGCCCGGTGCCCGCCCGCTCCAGCACGTCCAGGTCGAGCTCCATCGCGCAGGTGCGCTCGGGCAGGCCCAGGGTCTTCAGGACACCGGGGTGCAACTCGCCGGCGTAGCCGATGACCTGCTCGTTCCCGTCCACCACCACGGCCAGTTCGGCACAGCGTCCGGGGTGCCAGGGGCCGTACTGGCCCTTGCGGACGACGAGGTCCGCACCCGCCTCCCGGGCGATGCTGCGCGCCGCCTCGATCGCGTCGGCCCAGTCGGCCGGGCGTCCCTTGCCCCACCAGCCGACCTGCTCGCGGGCACCCGCGAGGACCACCGCGGCATGCCGGGGCTGCTCGGGCAGCGCCGCCGTGAGCGATGCGATCTCCTCGTCGGTGGGCCGGCGGTCGACGGGCAGACGCGTGGCGATGCGCTGCTCCTCGCGCGGGTGGAAGACCAGACCGGTCTCGAAGAGCGCCAGGTCGTGGGAGCCCCGGCCGTCGTTGCGGCGCAGCGCGCCCAGCAGGCCCGGCAGCAGCGTCGTACGAAGGGCGGGCTCCTCGTCGGAGAGCGGGTTGACCAGCTTGACGACCCGGCGGTTCGGGTCGTCGGCGGTGAGGCCGATCTGGTCGAAGATCTGCTCGCCGATGAACGGGTAGTTCGGCGCCTCGACAAAGCCCGCGCCGGCCAGCGCCCGCCCGATCCGGCGGTGCAGCCGCTGCCGGTCGGTCAGACCGCGCCCCGCCGGGGGCTTGGGCAGCGTGGAGGGCAGGTTCTCGTAGCCCTCCAGCCGGATGACCTCCTCGGCGAGGTCGTTCGGGTCCGTGAGGTCGGGCCGCCAGGACGGGACGGTGACGATCAGCTCGTCCTGCCCGTAGACGTCGCAGCCGACCTGCTGGAGCCGGCGCACGACGGTCTCACGGCCGTACTCGACACCCGCCACCTTGTCCGGGTGGTTCGCCGGGATGGTGATGGTGTGCGGCGCCGAGGGCGCGATGACCTCGGTGACACCGGCGTCCGCGGTGCCGCCGCCGAGCAGGACCAGCAGGTCGACCGTGCGCTGTGCGGCGGCGGACGCGGCCAGCGGGTCGACGCCCCGTTCGAAGCGGCGGGACGCCTCCGAGGCCAGCTTGTGGCGGCGGGCCGTACGCGCGATCGAGATCGCGGCGAAGTGGGCCGCCTCGATCACCACATCGGTGGTGCCGCCGTTCTCGTGGGCATGGTCGGCGATCTCCGTGTTGGCGCCGCCCATGACGCCGGCGAGGCCGATCGGGCCGCGGTCGTCCGTGATCACCAGGTCCTCGGCGTCCAGCGTGCGCGTGACACCGTCGAGGGTGGTGAGCTTCTCGCCCGGCTCGGCCCGGCGCACACCGATCGCGCCCTGGATCAGGGAGCGGTCGTAGGCGTGCAGGGGCTGGCCCAGCTCCAGCATCACGTAGTTGGTGATGTCCACGGCCAGCGAGACGGGGCGCATGCCCGCCTTCTGCAGCCGGCGCTGCAGCCAGAGCGGGGACCGCGCCTCGGGCTCGATGCCGGTCACCGTGCGGGCGGTGAAGCGATCGCAGCCCATCGGCTCGGAGATCTTCACCGGGTGGCCGAACGCGTTCGGTGCCGGGACGTCGATCAGCGCCGGGTCGCGCAGCGGCAGACCGTAGGCGACGGCGGTCTCGCGGGCGATGCCGCGCAGGGAGAGCGCGTAGCCGCGGTCGGGGGTGACCGCGATGTCGAGCACCTCGTCGACCAGCTCGAGCAGCTCGACGGCGTCGATGCCGACCTCGGTCTCCCGCGGCAGGACGATGATGCCCTTGCTGCCGTCATCGCCCATGCCCAGCTCGTCGCCGGAGCAGATCATGCCGTGCGAGACCCTGCCGTACGTCTTGCGCGCGGCGATCGAGAAGCCGCCGGGCAGCACGGCGCCCGGCAGGACCACGACGACCTTGTCGCCGACGGAGAAGTTGCGGGCACCGCAGACGATCTCCTGCGGTTCACCCGTGCCGTTGGCCTGGCCGACGTCGACCGTGCAGAACCGGATCGGCTTCTTGAAGCCCTCCAGCTCCTCGATGGACAGCACCTGGCCGACCGCCAGAGGTCCCTTGAGGTCGGCGCCGAGCTGCTCGACGGTCTCGACCTCGAGACCGACCGAAATGAGCTTGGCCTGGACGTCGCGTCCGGTCTGAGTCGCCGGCAGGTCGACGTACTCCCGCAGCCAAGAAAGCGGGACCCGCATCAGATCTCCATCCCGAACGGCCGGGTGAACCGGACGTCACCCTCGACCATGTCTCGCATGTCTTCGACGTTGTGGCGGAACATCAGCATCCGCTCGATGCCGAACCCGAAGGCGAATCCGCTGTACTTCTCCGGGTCCACGCCGCAGGCGACCAGCACCCTCGGGTTGACCATGCCGCAGCCGCCGAGCTCGATCCAGCCCTCGCTGGAGCACGTGCGGCAGGGCCGGTCCGGGTTGCCGACGGACTCGCCCTTGCAGACATAGCAGAGCATGTCCATCTCGGCGGACGGCTCGGTGAAGGGGAAGTAGTTCGGGCGCAGCCGGGTCTTCATGTCCGCACCGAAGAGCGACTGGACCATGTGGTCCATCGTGCCCTTGAGGTCGGCCATGGTCAGGCCCTCGTCGACGGCCAGCAGCTCGATCTGGTGGAAGACCGGGGTGTGCGTGGCGTCCAGCTCGTCCGTGCGGTACACCCGGCCGGGGCACACGATGTAGACGGGCGGCTCGCGGTCGAGCAGGGAGCGGGCCTGTACGGGAGAGGTGTGCGTGCGCAGCACGACACCCGACTCTCCCCCGTCGCCCTTGGGGCCCTCGACGAAGAAGGTGTCCTGCATCTGCCGCGCCGGGTGGTCGGGCGTGAAGTTCAGGGCGTCGAAGTTGAACCACTCCGCCTCGACCTCGGGGCCCTCGGCGATCTCGTAGCCCATGGACACGAAGACGTCCGCGACCCGCTCCATGAACGTGGTCAGCGGGTGGCGGGCCCCGGCCGGCACGCGGTCGTGGGGCAGTGTGACGTCCACCGCCTCCTCGACCAGCACACGGGCGTCCCGCTCGGCCTCCAGCTCCGTCTGGCGCGCGGCGAGGGCCTTGTTCACCGCGCCGCGGGCCATGCCGACCCGCTTTCCGGCGTCGGCCTTGGCGTGCGGGGGCAGGGCGCCGATCTCGCGGTTGGCGAGGGCCAGCGGCGAGGCCGGGCCCGTGTGGGCGACCTTGGCCTCGTGGAGCGCGTCGAGGGAGTCCGCAGCGGCGAAGGCGGCGAGCGCCCCGTCCCGCATGCGCTCGATCTCTTCCGGTTTCAAGGCCTCGACCTCGACAGGGTCGTACGACTTATTCGGTGCCGACATCTCTTCCCGTGCTTCCGATTGGCTGGCTGAAGGTCCCCGTCACTGGTCCTGACACTGGTCCGATGACGCATCGTCGCCGACTTCGGGACACAAAGGTGCCAAAGGCCGAGTCTAACGGGGTGGGAGCGGCTACCGGACCGCACGTTCATGAGACGGCCCGGCCCGGGGCCCGTCGTCGCACGCGCACCGTCCGCTTGAGGGTGGATCGAAGCGGCGCCCGGTGCGCGGGTACGACAGCGGGTTCCGGGGCTCCCGGGGAATGCGGAGGAGCCCGTGGGCGCCGGCGCTTCTACAGCAGATACGCCGGTGTGCCCACGGGCAACGTAAATCGGAACTCCGCCCCGCCGCCGCGGGCGCGGCCGACCGTGATGCTGCCGCCGTGGGCCTCGACGATCCCCTTGACGATGTACAGCCCGAGGCCCGTGCCGCCACGCTTGCTGCCCCGCCAGAAGCGGGTGAAGACGCGGTTCATGGACTCCTCCGGGATGCCGGGCCCCTCGTCGCCCACCGTGACCGACGTGTCGGCGTCCTCCCCTTCGCGCGGGGACGCCGAAGGCGTGATCTCGATGGTGACGGTTCCCTCGCCGTGGCGCACGGCATTTTCCAGGAGGTTGCTCAGCACCTGGTCGATCTTGTCGGGGTCGGCCCACAGGGCGGGCAGCGGATGCTCCAGGCGCAGCAGGAAGCGGTCGGCGGGCTGGCCCGCGGCGACATAGGCCTGGATGTGCCGTCCCACCGCCGCCCCTATGTCGACGGGCTGGCGCCGCACCTCCAGCCGCCCGGAGTCGATGCGTGAGATGTCCAGCAGCTCGGCGATCAGCCGCGTCACCCGGTTCGCGTCGGCGTCGACGGTCTCCAGCATCAGCCGCTTCTGGTCGTCGGTGAAGCGTTCCCACTTGGCGAGCAGGGTCGCTGTGAACCCCTTGACGGACGTGAGCGGCGAACGCAGCTCATGGGCCACCGTGGCGATCAGCTCGGCATGGCTGCGCTCGGTACGGCGCCGGGCCTCGGTGTCGCGCAGACAGACCACGACGTGGCGTACCGGACCGGTGGGACGGTCCCGTACATAGCGCGCGGAGACGAGCACCTCCCTGCCTCCCGGCAGCAGCAGATTGCGCTCGGGCTGCCGTACCCGGATGGCGAGGCCGCCGTAGGGATCGGTCAGCTGCCACCAGCGCCGCCCCTCCAGATCTTCCAGGGGCAGCGCCTGGTCGAGGCGCCGGCCGAGCGCCTCGGCGGCGGGCGTGGCGGTGATCCGGGCGGCCGCGGCGTTGAAGCAGATCACTCGGCCGTGCTCGTCGGCGATCACGAGGCCGTCGGGGAGGTCGTCCGGGTCGATGCCGAGCTCGGCGAGATCACCGCGCAGGGACGCGGGCGTACGGTCCGCGTCACGTGCTCCCGGTGCTCTGCTCGTGCCGATCATCCCCGTACCCCACCTCTCATCCGGTGTGGGGGTTCCTCCCCGAGAGCTGGCGGAGGGGCCCCCGAGCCCGCCACCCTACTAGCCGGGGGTGACGGAACGGCACCCTCCGGCGGCGCGCTGTGCACGAGCGGACGCGTAGAGACATACGGCGGCGGCGGTCGCAAGGTTCAGACTCTCGGCCTTTCCGTGGATCGGCACGCGCACGACGGCATCGGCCAGCGTCCGGGTCTCCTCCGGAAGCCCCCAGGCCTCGTTGCCGAACACCCAGGCGGTGGGCCCGCCCATGGTGCCCTCGTCCAGTTCGTCGTCGAGGTCGCGGTCCCCCGCCCCGTCGGCGGCCAGGATCCGCACGCCGGCCTTCTTCAGCCCGCTCACGGCGTGCTCGACGGGGACGCCGACGGCCACGGGCAGATGGAACAGGGAGCCGACGGAGGCCCGGACGGCCTTCGGGTTGTAGAGGTCGACCGAGGCGTCGGTGAGGACGACGGCATCGGCCCCGGCGGCGTCCGCGCAGCGCAGGACGGTCCCGGCGTTCCCGGGGTCCCGGACATGGGCGAGCACCGCGACGAGCCGCGGGCGCGCGCTCAGGATCGTGTCGAAGCCGGTGTCGAGGAACCGGCAGACCCCCACGAGGCCCTGGGGCGTGACGGTGGTGGAGACGTCGGCGATGACCTCTTCGGCCGCCAGGTGCACCCGGGCTCCGGCGTCGCGTGCCGCCCCGACGATGTCGGGATACCGCTCCGCGGCCTCGGGGGTGGTGAAGAGTTCGACGAGGGTGGCCCTGCCGTCGGCCCGGTGCCCGGCGGCCTCCCGCACGGCCTGCGGCCCCTCCGCGAGGAACAGCTGCTCCTTGCCCCGGAAGCTCCGCCTGCCGAGCCGCCGGGCGGCACTGACGCGGGGAGAGCGGGGGGAGATCAGCTCGACGGCCGGGGGCATGCGGTCCACCTTCGATGGGTCGGGGTTTGTTGTCCGCCGCGACGCGACGCCCGCCCGGCGGCGGGTCCGGTGCCTCGTGCCGTGCAGGCGGTGCGGGGGACGCCTCTCCTGCGTCGCGGAACGCAGTCGGACCCGCAGGCTGCACAGCCTGCGGGTCCGTACGATCACGTCGGCGCGGCCGACGCAGCGCCGTCGTGTGGTTACGCCGCCTTGGGCGCGTTCACGTCCGCCGGCAGCGCCTTCTGGGCGACCTCGACGAGCGCGGCAAAGGCGCGGGCGTCGTTGACGGCCAGCTCGGCGAGGATCTTGCGGTCGACCTCGACGTTGGCGGCCTTCAGACCCTGGATGAAGCGGTTGTACGTGATGCCGTTGGCGCGGGCAGCGGCGTTGATGCGCTGGATCCACAGCTGACGGAAGTCGCCCTTGCGCTTCTTGCGGTCGTTGTAGTTGTAGACCAGCGAGTGGGTGACCTGCTCCTTGGCCTTGCGGTACAGGCGCGAGCGCTGACCGCGGTAGCCGGAGGCCTGCTCGAGGATCGCCCGGCGCTTCTTGTGGGCGTTGACTGCCCGCTTGACGCGTGCCACTTGTTTGACTCCTTGTAGCGGGGCCGCGGTGGTACTCACGCGGCCCGGGTTCGATTGGGTCCCGGTCCTGACGAACGGCGCGCTCAGATCGGACGATCAGGCGCCGTCACGTCACTTGCCGAGAAGCTTCTTGATCTTCTTGGCGTCGGCCGGGGCCATCTCGGCGTTGCCGGTGAGGCGACGCGTCAGACGGGACGACTTGTGCTCGAGCAGGTGGCGCTTGCCGGCGCGCTCACGGAGCACCTTGCCGGAGCCGGTGATCTTGAAGCGCTTGCTGGCACCGCTGTGCGACTTGTTCTTCGGCATAGCGCCGTTCTCTCCTCGTCGGTGGCGCTCCGGTGCCCGGTCGACGAAACCGGGCACGTCGGAGCGTCGCTCTTGTATCGGTTGGTCCTGGGACTGACGTCCCGGGGGTCACGCCTCGGCGGAAGCCTCGGCCGGGGCCTCGCTGATCTCGGCCTCGGCGGCGTTCTGCGAGCGGCCCGGGTGGGCCTTCGCCTCGGCCTTGCGGGCCTCCTGCGCCTGACGAGCCTCGGCCATGGCCTCGGTCTTCTTCTTGTGCGGACCGAGAACCATGATCATGTTCCGGCCGTCCTGCTTCGGGTTCGACTCGACGAAGCCGAGGTCCTGGACGTCCTCCGCGAGACGCTGCAGCAGCCGGTAGCCCAGTTCGGGCCGGGACTGCTCGCGACCGCGGAACATGATCGTGATCTTGACCTTGTCGCCCTGCTTGAGGAACCGGACGACGTGACCCTTCTTGGTGTCATAGTCGTGCGGGTCGATCTTCGGCCGGAGCTTCATCTCCTTGATGACCGTGTGCGCCTGGTTCTTGCGCGCCTCACGGGCCTTCATGGCCGACTCGTACTTGAACTTCCCGTAGTCCATGAGCTTGCAGACGGGCGGACGGGCGTTCGCCGCGACCTCGACCAGGTCCAGGTCGTACTCCTGCGCAAGCTCCAGGGCCTTGGCAAGCGGCACGATGCCCACCTGCTCGCCGCTGGGACCGACAAGTCGCACCTCGGGAACGCGAATCCGGTCGTTGATGCGGGGCTCGGTGCTGATGGATCCTCCTCGGTAGCACCACCACGACCGTCTGGCGGACAGCCGCGTATGTCTGGTTGACATGGGACCCAACCGTCGCGGCACAAGAAAAATGCCCCGAACGGTACACAGGCGGGGCTCCAAAGCATCCGGAGCACCGCCGCGGGTGAACCGCGGGGCGCGCATTCGGGCGACTCCACCGTCCGTACGGAACGGTGGTGGCCGCCTGACCGGTGACCCGCCGCCCCGGAGGACGGTCAGGTGGGAGATCGGAGCCTCCACTTGTGGGCCGGGCACTGCCATGTCCGGCCGGTCGTCACACAAGGTTAGCAGCTCCCCGTGAGTGGTGCGAACCGGCGTGCACCGGGCATCCGGCGCCCCCGTCCACGGTCCGCGCCCGGCCCCCTCCCGAGGACGGCGGTCACCCGGCCTGGGCCTATCGTGTGGGGCATGAGTGACACCTCCCCCGAGGGATCCCCGGCTTCCGCAGAATCCCCGGCCGCCGCCGGGAGTCCCGACTTCGACGACATGACCCGTGACATCGCGGAGGTCCCCGCCGTCGAGGTGCTCGTGACGGTCGCCGTCAATCTGATGAGCGCCGCCGCCGTGAAGCTCGGTCTGACCGAGGAGGGCGACAAGTACAAGGACCTCGACGAGGCCCGCAAGCTGGTGCACGCCCTGGCCGGTCTGCTCGACGCCAGCGCGACGGAGATCAGTTCCTTCCACGCGGCCCCGCTGCGCGACGGCCTGAAGTCGCTCCAGCTCGCGTTCCGCGAGGCGTCGGTCGTCCCCGACGAGCCGGGCCAGGGCCCGGGCGAGAAGTACACCGGTCCGGTCTACGGCTAGTCCGAAGTACAGCGGTCCGGTCCACGGCCGGCGCGGGGACCGCGCCCCGTTCAGCCGCGGACGAACAAGGGCTCGCCCGAAGGCGCCGCCTCGGCCGGCAGTACCGCCAGGTCGAGGCCGTGCACCAGGCGGGCCCTCAGTGTCTCGTCGGCCGCCATCCGCCGCGCCACGGCGCCGGCGGCCTCGGCCGGCACCGCGCCGGGTGCCAGGACGAGCGCCAGGATGCCGTCCGCCTGTCCGGGGCCGAGGTAGGCGCGCAGCACGCCGGGCTCACCCGCCACGGCAGCCCGTACGGCGCCGGTCACGGCGGGATCGGTGAGCGGATCCGTCGTCGTACGGCCCTCGGCGAGCGCCAGCAGCGTCGGGCCGGACAGTTCGAAGGGCACCGGACCCGACATGTCGAGCACGATCGTGTCGGCCTTCTCGTGCACGGCGGCCTGCAGCGCCTGGTGCACGGGGACCGCGACGGGGCGGGCCTGCGGGTCCCAGCGGGCCAGCGACTCGGTGGACGTGAAGGCGGGCAGGGCGGTCCGGCCGCCGGCCTTCAGCGTGGGCACGGCCATCTCGCTCGTCTTCTCGCGGCGCAGTACGCCCCCGTGGCCCTCGTGGGCGACCTCTTCCACCTCACCGAGGAGGGCGACCACGGGAACGAGGAGCCGCGCGCTCTTCAGGGCCTCCAGCACGGGCCCCACGGCGGTGCGGTCCTCGGCCCACGCGGCGAGCGCCGCGCTCAGCCGGGGGTCGGCGGAGCCGTCGTCGTCGGAGAAGCCGGAGTCGGGAATGTTCTTGTTCGCCACGGACCGACCCTATCGGGGGGTCTCCGCCGAGCCGGTGCCGACCCCGGACCCCGGCGGCCGGCCGCTTCACGGATTTCTCAGCGATTACTGACACGGCTCTCATGCCCGTCCCACGGTGCGCACAGGACCGCTTTCGAGCATCGCGGGCATGGAGTCCCACAGAGTCGCCCGTCGCCGTCGCGCCCGGTCCTCCCGAAGCCGCCAGGTCCTCTCCGCGGTGCTGGCGTCGGCCGTCGTCGTCGGCGGCACCGCGGCGGGCACGGTGTATGTGCGGGCGCACGCCGACGGCGGCGCCGTATCGTCGCAGTCGTCGGTGACGCCCTCGGCGTCGGCCTCGGCGAGCCGGGAGGCATCGGTGGAACCTGCGGCGGAACCCTCGGACGACCGGGACGCGCTGCTGGAGAAGGCCATGAGGGCGGTGGCCGTCGAGCACGGCGCCGACGTGGCCGTGGCGGTGCTCGACCTGGACTCCGGTGACAGTGCCCGCTACGGCGACGGCGCCTTCGACACGGCGAGCATCGTGAAGGTCGACATCCTGGCGGCGCTGCTGCTCCGGGCGCAGGACGCGGACCGGCGGCTGACCGCGCAGGAGAAGGCGTACGCCACCGCGATGATCGAGGACAGCGACAACGACTCCGCCTCCGCGCTGTGGACCGCGATCGGACGAGCGGACGGGCTCGCCCGCGCCAACAAGCGCTTCGGCCTGACGGACACCACGGGCGGTGACGGCCCGCTGTGGGGCCTGACGCAGACGACCGCGGACGATCAGCTCATCCTGCTCCAGCAGGTGTTCGGGGACGGCTCCGAGCTGACCGACGCCTCCCGGACGTATCTGCAGGGGCTGATGGGCGACATCGCGGCGGACCAGAGCTGGGGTGTGTCGGCGGCCGCGGACGATGCCGGGTGGGCGCTGAAGAACGGCTGGCTGGCGCGCAGCACGACCGGACTGTGGGACGTCAACAGCATCGGGCGGATCACGGCCGACGGCCGCATCTATCTGGTGGCGACGCTGTCGAACGGCAACTCCACCAAGGAGAAGGGGATTTCGCTGGTGGAGGCGGCGGCTCGGGCGGCGGTTTCGGCGTTCGCCTGACGAAGGCGCCCCGTCAACGGCCCCACGGCCGGGTCCGGTTGCGCCACAGCACCACGGACGTGACCAGCAGCGCCGCTCCCAGGCCTCCCGCCAGCGGGCCGGCCCAGCCCGGGGAGTTCGACCGGTCCCCGGACGTGTCGGGACCCGGGCCGAAGTACTTGCCGCCGTACGCCGCCGCGTGCAGGCCCTCGGGTTTCAGATGCGCCGCCGCCTTGATGGCCGCCGCGGGGTCGATGAAGCCGAAGCCGCGGGAGTCGTCGCGCCCGCCCTTGGGGGCGTTGCGTGCCGTCCTCTCCAGCAACTGCTTGACCTGGGCCGGGGACAGGCCCGGATGGGCGGCCTCGATCAGTGCCACGGCGCCCGAGACGAACGCGGACGCCGCACTGGTACCCCAGCCCTCGTAGTACTTGCGGTCGGGGTCGGCGATGACGACGTCGACCCCGGGCGCGCTGACGGTGGCGTACCAGCGGCGGGTGGAGAACGAGGCGCGGGTGCCGTAGCGGTCCACGGCGGTCGCCGCGATGACGCCCGGATAGGCCGCCGGGTAGGAGATGTGGTCGCCCTTCTCGCCGCCGTTGCCGGCCGAGGCGACGACGACGGCGCCCTTCTTCAGCGCGTACTGCACCGCCTCGTCCTCGGACGCCTCGGGGTGCGCGGACTTGGAGTCGTCGCCTAGGGAGAGGTTGATGACGTCCGCGCCGTGGTCGGCGGCCCACCGAATGCCCTCGGCAAGGGCGTTGCCGCGCGTGTTGCGGGCCTTGGTGCGGCCGGGGTCGCCGTCCTCGAGGATGACCCGGACGGGGAGGATCCTGGCTTCGGGGGCGATGCCGACGACGCCGTCGGCGTCCCCGGCGCCATGGCCGTGACCGGCGATGATGCCGGCCATGGCGGTACCGTGCCGGGCCCAGGAGCGATCGCCGCGCTCGGCGCCGAAGCCGACCAGGTCCTTGCCCGTCAGGACGTTGCCGGCCAGGTCGGGATGGGAGGAGTCGACACCGGTGTCGAGGACGGCGACGGTGATCCCCTTGCCCTTGGTGGTCTGCCAGGCCTGCTGGGCGTGCAGGGCGTCGAGGGCCCACTCCTGGGCGCGTATCCCGTCGGCGTACGCCACGGTGGAGGGCAGCACCACGAAGGAGCCGGCGAGGAGCAGGGTGAGGAACCGGGCTCCGGCGCCACGGACACTCATGACGGCTTCTCCGTGGCCGAGGTGACGGTCTTTCGGAGGGCGGCCCCGACGCGGTCGGCGAGTCCGGCCGACTCGAAGCCGAGGCCCGCCTGGGCGGGGGCCGTGGTGGCGCCGGTCGCCGTGGCCGGCGCGGAGGGCTGCGGCTCGGTGACGGTGCGGCCGTCGGCGAAGCCGGAGACGGAGTAGACGACGACGGGGGCGTCGGTGCGGACCGAGATCGTCCAGGAGGCGCGCTGGGCGTCGCCGAACCTCTCGGCGACGGTGCCCTTCACGGCGTAGGGGCGGGGCATCAGATCGGTGCGCCGGTCCAGGCCTTCCTTCCGGAAGCGGCTGTTGAGCGCGGCCATGGCGGTGGCGTCGGCCCGGGTGAACAGCAGGCCGACCGTGGTGACATGGCTGCCGGTCGTGTCCGTGTAGGTGGCGCGCAGCAGCCGCAGACAGCCGACGGGGGCGAGGGCCTTGCGCAGCAGGGGGTCGAAGGCGGCCTTGCAGGTGCCGTCCGGGGCGACGGCGACCCTGGTCCAGGTGCGGTCGGCACCGCCGGGGCCCGCGCCCGGACCCTGGACGGTGGGCGGGAACAGCTGGTCGACCGGGATGTTGTGCCACAGGCTCCCGGCGACGGCGAAGGCGTCCCGAGCTCCCTCCCCCGAGCCGTCCCCGGTGAGCCAGCTCCCGGTCACGGCACCGCCGATGAGCCCGAGGCCGAGGACCAGGCAGGCGGCCGCGGCGGCGACCCGGGGGTGCACCCGGCTGCCGAGGACAGGACGGCGCCGGGTGCCGGCCGCGGATGTGTCCGGCTGGGCAAGGGTGGTGACGAACGGGCGCGGCGCGGCGGGACCGGTCTCGTCCCGCCGGACCCTGAGGCGCGCCGTCGTCTCCACGATGCCCTCCGTGGGCAGGGCGGCGCGCGGCGGGGGCACCGCCTGCGCGTCCGCGCCGCGCGGCGCGGCACCGGCGGACGGAGGCTCGTCGGGGAAGCGCGAGGACGCCGTGGGCGGGGGCGGACCGTACGGCTGGGTGCCGCGGTCGAGGCGCAGGTTCGGGAACCGGGGGGATTCCGCTGTGCGGCGCGGTGGCGCACCCCCCGCCTCCGACGAGCCGGTGTCGGCGGCCGAGGACGCACTCGGGGGCGCGCCCTCGGCACCGTGCCGGTAGGGATTCACGGCGGGCCGGCTCGGGCGCCCGTCGGCAGCGGCGGAGGACACCGCTCCCCCACCGGCCGGTGCCTGCCCGGCGCCGCCCGGGGGGGCGTCCGGCCGGCCGCGGTTTCCCGTCCTGTCGGCCTGCTCGGGAAGCGGTGGCGGCGGGAACGGGACCGCACCGGCGGACGGCACCCGGGGCGCGTCGGCACGGTGTCCCACGGGCGGGTGTTCGGGCCGGGGCGGTACGGATCCGGGGGTGCCCTCGTGCCACGCCGACCGGGGCGGCTCCTGCGGGGCGGGAGGCGTACGGTCCGGCCGTGCGGGCGCCTCGTCCGGCGAGGTCGGCGGGTGGGGCGGGGTCGTGGGGCGCGGAGGAAGGGAGGCGCGGTGCGCTTCCGTGCTCATGCACCCCCCGTTTCCTCGTGGCCGGCCCGCCCCGGAGTCCCCGGGGGTTCGACCGCCCACCGGGAGCGGCCGGTCCTGCGGGGTGCGGGACCGCCACCCCGTCCCGGGCAGGCATACCCGCGCGGACGGGCACCCATCCCGGCCGTGCGCTCCCGGGCGGGCACGACGCGTTCCCCGCGTGCGCGTCACTCTACGGGTTGAACGCCCTCGAACGGGAACCAGTCCGCAGCACCGGGGCATCTGCCCGGATCGTCCCCCTACCCTGCGGTAATCGCATCTGGCAGGCTGCGTTCATGACTGCCCGCGCCGCAGACAGGGCCCGGTACGACCGGGCCACCGCCGACCTCGACGCGCCCGTCGCGATCGTGGATCTGGACGCGTTCGACGAGAACGCCGAGGACATCCTGCGCAGGGCCGGCGGCAAGCCGGTCCGCGTCGCCAGCAAGTCCGTCCGCTGCCGTGCTCTGCTCGAACGCGTGCTGGCCCGGGAGGGCTTCGCGGGCGTCATGTCCTTCACCCTGGCCGAGTCCTTGTGGCTGGCCCGGTCCGGTTTCGACGACGTCCTGCTCGCCTATCCGTCGTCCGACCGGCAGGGCTTCGCCGAGTTGGCCGGCGATCCGAAGCTCGCCGCCGCGGTGACGGTGATGATCGACGACCCGGCGCAGTTGCGCCTCATCGACGGCGCCCGCCGGGGCGGCACCGAGGAGGTGCGCGTCTGCCTGGAGCTGGACACCTCGCTGAAGCTGCTCGGCGGGCGCATACGCGTCGGGGCGCGGCGCTCGCCCCTCCACTCCCCCGACCGGATGGCCGAGACGGCCCGTGCGGTGGCGCGCACGCCCGGTTTCCGGCTGGTGGGGATCATGGCGTACGAGGGCCACATAGCCGGCGTCGGCGACGCGGTGGCGGGGCGGCCGGTGCGGTCGCGGGCCGTCCGGCTGATGCAGGCAGCGGCGCGCAGGGAGCTCGCCGGGCGGCGGGCGGAGGCGGTGCGCGCCGTCCGTTCCGTGGTGCCGGACCTGGAGTTCGTCAACGGCGGCGGCACGGGCAGCGTCCAGTACACGGCCGCCGAGGACGCGGTGACGGAGATCGCGGCGGGCTCGGGGCTGTACGTGCCGCGGCTGTTCGACAACTACACCTCGTTCCGCGGGCGTCCGGCCGCGCTGTTCGCCCAGCCGGTCGTGCGCAGGCCGGGGGTCGGGGTGGTGACGGTGCTCGGCGGCGGCTATCCCGCGTCGGGTGTCGCGGGCCCCGACCGGCTGCCCGTCCCGTATCTGCCGGAAGGCCTGCGGTACGACCCGCAGGAGGGTCCGGGCGAGGTGCAGACGCCGCTGCTCGGCGCACCCGCCGACGACCTGCTCATCGGCGACAAGGTGTGGTTCCGGCACGCCAAGGCCGGGGAGCTGTGCGAACGGTTCGCCGAGCTCCACCTGGTGGAGGGCGACAGGGTCACGGCGACGGTGCCGACCTACCGCGGTGAGGGGCACACCTTCCTCTGAGGCGGGCCGGGCGTCAGTGCCCGGGGCCGATGCTGCCGCCCACTCCTCCGCTCGCCGCCGCGTCGCCGACCGGTCTGATCCCCTCGGTGATCCTGTCCATGTCGGGCAGCGGCGGACCGTCCGGGACCGCGTCGAAGGCGAAGCGGACGACGACCGGTGTCTGTGAGCCCGCGCTGGAGGGGAACGCCAGGGACTCGACACAACCGCCGGGCCCCTTCGCGGTGTTGACGCGCCAGCGTACGAAGTACCCGACCCGGCCCGCGACCGCGACCTGGCCGGACGCCAGCAGCCGG
This sequence comes from Streptomyces sp. HUAS TT11, assembly GCF_051553595.1. Taxonomy (NCBI): domain Bacteria; kingdom Bacillati; phylum Actinomycetota; class Actinomycetes; order Kitasatosporales; family Streptomycetaceae; genus Streptomyces; species Streptomyces sp. HUAS TT11. The sequence goes on along the minus strand of NZ_CP196184.1, from coordinate 7,239,236 downwards.
TGGGAGGTGACACCGCCGTAGGGCCGGTTGCCGATCAGGTCGCGGTCGTACTCCTCGTGCGCGGCGTCGGCGATGTCGCCCTCGGCGATCGACTCCGGGGACGCTCCGGGCGCGGACGTGGCGGTGCGCGACAGGACCCGGCCGCGGTGGCAGAAGCCGGGGTCGCCGGGGCAGTCGTACACGCCCGGTGTGGTCAGCACGACGTCGTCCTCGGCGACGTTCTCGGCTCTCACCCACCCCTTCGGCACGGGGAAGGTGATGCCGTTGAGATCGTCGAGGACGACGGTCGGGTCGCCGGTTGCCGAGGGCGCCGCAGCCGGCGGTGACACGTCGCTCGCCGGTGCCGGAGCCGAGGCCGTGGCGGACGGCTCGGCCTGGGCCGCCCCGTCACCGTGGTGTCCGAGGACGACGACGCCGGTGACGACGGCGGCGACGAGGACGGCCCCGGCCGTCAGGAGCGCGATCACCCCGGCACGCCGGGGCTCCCGGCCGTCGGGCGGCTCCGGCGGCGGCGCCTGCGGCACAAGCGCATCGGGTTGCCGCCGGTGGTCGGTCCAGGTGGCCCCGTCCCACCAGCGTTCGGTGAGCGGGTACGACGGATCCCGATACCAGCCGGGCGGGGGCGCACTGCTCATCCCGGCCACTGTAGGCCGTGCCGGGAACCGCGACACGGGGCCGGCGGCAACTCGCTCAGAACACCGTGTCCTGCTGGTCCGGGACGACCGAGCCGTCGCGCCTCAGGACCGGACCGCGGCCGCCGTCCGGCCTGTTGTAGGCGGTCGTCGAGCACGGATAGGGGGCGGGCCTGCGCGGCAGCGGCTCGATGAACATGGGGTTGATCAGCCAGCGACCGTCGGCGTCGTCGTACGCCCTGCACATCAGTTCGTCCTTGTTCCGGTTGATCACCAGATGGACGCCGGTGGCGTCGCCGACGAACGTGACGTCGGTGTCGGCGTCGCCCGCCGCGAGCACCGGCCGGTGTTCCACGCGCTGCCGGTGCCACGCGGCCGCGCCCCGGACGCCGTAGATCTCCTGGTTGATCCAGCAGCGCTTGCCTTCGATGTACGGGATGACCTCGCCGCGGCTCGCGGGCACCCCGCCGCAGCCCCGGGTCAGGGTGGTGATCCGGCCGCGGCGGTCGAGGACCGGGCGGATCGCGACGGTGTGCGCCGGGTCGACGCCGACACCGCGCGACCACACCTCGGTGACGGGTTCGAAGCCGGCGGAGACGATGTACACGTCGAACCCGGCCTGGTGCAGCGTGCGGATCAGGTCGCGCTGCTGGGCGTAGTAGCGGACGTACGCCGGAACCGTGTGCGTGCCGAGGACCCGGGTCGCGCCGACGGGTGCCGCGAGGTCCCGGGCGCGGGCGCTGCGGGCGTACGCGGAGACGTCGGCGAGGGTGTGGCCCGCGAAGAGCTGCGGGACCCATGCGTACTGCGGGACCGTGCGCCGGTGGTTCCAGCGGCCGGCGAAGGCGGCGCCGCCGCTCATGGTCCTGCCGTTCTCGTAGATCTCGAGGATCTCGTCGGTGCAGCGGGGTTCGCTGGAGGTCGGCAGCGGCGCCCCCACGGGGGTGCCGGTCCCGCACGCCTCGGTGAGGGCCCGGTCGGCCTCGTCGGTGAGCCACTGGCTGGTGTGCTTCCAGCGGGCCGGGCGCAGGATCTTGTCGTGCCCGAGGGCCCAGTAGAGGGTGGCGTCGGTGACGTCGTTCTTGGTCACCGTGTTGTCCCAGTCGAAGACGGCCACCGGGCCGGGGGCGGACTCGGAGCACGTGCCCCGCTCGTCGATCAGCCGCTGCAGGCGCTCCCGGTTGTCGCCGTACCAACTCTCCTTCAGGCGGGGGCACTTCGTGGGAGGGGCGGTGGCGGCGGCCGGCGAAGGCGTCGCGGCCGCCGCCAGGACGGCGGCCGCGACGAGGGTCCACGCATAGAGGTGTCTCATATGGCGTGGACCATACCCTTTGCCCTTAAAGGGGCGTGACGTACGCGCCCGAGATGCCGCCGTCCACAAGGAAATCGGTGGCGTTCACGAAGGAGGAGTCGTCGCTGGCGAGGAACGCGACCGCCGCGGCGATCTCCTCGGCCTGCGCGAACCGGCCGACCGGGATGTGCACCAGGCGGCGCGCGGCGCGCTCCGGGTCCTTGGCGAACAGCTCCTGAAGAAGCGGGGTGTTGACCGGCCCGGGGCACAGGGCGTTGACCCGGATGCCCTCACGGGCGAACTGCACGCCGAGTTCCCGGGACATGGCGAGCACCCCGCCCTTGGACGCCGTGTAGGAGATCTGCGAGGTGGCCGCCCCCATCCGGGCGACGAACGACGCCGTGTTGATGATGGAGCCCCTGCCCTGACGCCGCATGTAGGGGATGGCGGCCTTGCAGCACAGGTAGACGGACGTCAGGTTCACCTCCTGGACCCGCTTCCACGCCTCGAGGCCGGTGTCCAGGATGGAGTCGTCGTCCGGCGGCGAGATCCCCGCGTTGTTGAAGGCGATGTCGACGCTGCCGTAGGTGTCGTGGGCCGCCCTGAAGAGCGCCTCGACCTGCTCGGGATCGGTGACGTCGACCTTCACGAACAGCCCGCCGACCTCCTCGGCGGCCGCCTTGCCGCGGGTCTCGTCGATGTCCCCGCACACCACACGGGCCCCCTCGGAGGCGAGCCGTCGCGCGGTGGCGAGACCGATGCCGCTGCCGGCACCGGTGATGACGGCGGTACGGCCGACCAGTCGGCGGCAGATGGTGTCCGATGTCTGAGCGGTCACTGTGCGGGGCCCTCCGTGCTGATGAAGACGTTCTTGGTCTCGGTGAAGGCGGTCAGGGCGTCCGGGCCGAGTTCGCGGCCGATCCCCGACTGCTTGAAGCCGCCGAAGGGGGTCCAGTAGCGGACGCTGGAGTGGGAGTTGACGGACAGGTTGCCCGCACGGACGGCCTGGGAGACACGCAGCGCGCGGCCGACGTCCCGCGTCCAGATGGAGCCGGAGAGGCCGTACACGGTGTCGTTGGCCAGGCGGATCGCGTCGGCCTCGTCCTCGAAGGGCAGCACCACGGCGACCGGTCCGAACACCTCCTCGAGGGCCACCGGGGCCTGCGGGCCGACCCCGGTGAGAACGGTGGGCGGGAACCAGAAGCCGGGGCCCTCGGGGGCCTTGCCACGGATGCCGGGCGCATCGGCTGCCACGTACGAACGCACCCGGTCCAGCTGCGCCCTGGAGATCAGCGGGCCCATCTGGGTGCTCTCGTCGGACGGATCGCCGACCCGGACCGACTCGACCGCGGGGGCGAGGAGGTCGAGGAAGCGGTCGTACGCCGAGCGCTGGACGAGGATGCGGGTGCGGGCGCAGCAGTCCTGGCCGGAGTTGTCGAGGAACGACATCGGCGCGGCGGCCGCGGCGGCCTCCAGGTCGGCGTCCGCGAACACGATGTTGGGGCTCTTGCCGCCGAGTTCCAGGGTGACGCGCTTGAGGAGGGCGGAGCCCTTCGCCAGCACCTGTGTGCCCACGGCCGTGGACCCGGTGAAAACGATCTTCGACACACCCGGGTGCTCGACGAGCGCGTTGCCCGCGACGGGGCCGTGGCCCGGCAGCACCTGGAACAGGTCCTCGGGCAGACCGGCCGCCAGGGCGAGTTCGGCCAGGCGCAGGGCGGTGAGCGGGGTCGTCTCGGCGGGTTTGAGGATCACCGCGTTGCCCGCCGCGAGCGCCGGTGCCGTGCCCCACGCGGCGATCGGCATCGGGAAGTTCCAGGGGGCGATCACGCCGACCACGCCCAGCGGCTCGAGGATCGTGATGTCGAGGCCGCCGGGCACCGGGATCTGACGGCCAGTCAGGCGCTCCACTCCCCCGGCCGCGTAGTCGAGCAGGTCGCGGACGTTGCCCGCCTCCCAGCGGGCGTTGCCGACCGTGTGCCCGGCCTCGCGGACCTCCAGCCGGGCCAGCTCCTCGAGGTGGTCGTCGACCGCCGCGGCGAACCGGCGCAGCAGCCGGGCACGGTCGCCGGGAGGGAGCGCGGCCCACCGCGACTGCGCCCGCGCGGCCCGCCCGACGGCCGCGTCCACGTCGGCCGCGGTGGCGGCGGGGACGGTGGCGACGACCTCCTCGGTGGCCGGATTGAGTACCTGCAGATCGAGCTCGTTCGGCACGAAAGGACCTTTCACATGCGTTCGAAGGAGCGGCGCAGCTCCCAGTCGGTCACCGCGGCGTCGAAGGCTGCCAGTTCGACGCGGGCCATGTTGCGGTAGTGCGCGACCACCTCGTCGCCGAAGGCGGCCTTGGCGACGGGGCTGTTCTCCCAGAGCTCGGCTGCCTCGCGCAGCGTGGTGGGCACGTGCTCGTGCTCGGCCGTGTACGCGTTGCCCGGGCACGGCTCGGGGAGCTCCAACTCCTGCTCGACGCCGTACAGCCCGGCCGCGATCATCCCGGCGACCGCGAGGTGCGGGTTGACGTCACCGCCGGGCAGGCGGTTCTCGAAACGCAGGGAGCGGCCGTGGCCGACGACCCGCAGGGCACAGGTGCGGTTGTCGTACCCCCAGGCGACGGCGGTCGGGGCGAAGGATCCGGCCTGGAACCGCTTGTAGGAGTTGATGCCCGGCGCGTAGAGGAGCGAGAAGTCCCGGAGCGCGGCGAGCTGCCCCGCGAGGAAGTGCCGCATGGTCTGCGACATCCCGCCGGGAGCACCGGGCGAACCGGCCATGACGTTGCGGCCGTCCGCGTCGGCGAGCGAGAGATGGATGTGGCAGGAGTTGCCCTCGCGCTCGTTGTACTTGGCCATGAAGGTGATCGAGACGCCCTCCTGGGCCGCGATCTCCTTCGCACCCGTCTTGTAGATCGCATGCTGGTCGCAGGTGACCAGGGCCTCGTCGTACCGGAACGCGATCTCGTGCTGGCCCGGATTGCACTCGCCCTTGGCGGACTCCACCGTCAGGCCCGCGCCCGCCATCTCGTTGCGGACGCGGCGCAGCAGGGGCTCGATCCGTCCGGTGCCGAGCACCGAGTAGTCGATGTTGTACTGGTTGGCCGGGGTCAGGCCCCGGTAGTTCGCGTCCCAGGCCTGCTCGTAGGTGTCCTTGAAGACGATGAACTCGAGCTCCGTGCCGACCTGGGCGGTGAGTCCGAGGGCGGCGAGGCGCTCCGTCTGGCGGCGCAGGATCTGACGGGGGGCGGCCACCACGGGGGAGCCGTCGTTCCAGGCGAGATCGGCGATGACCATGGCCGTGCCCTCGTTCCAGGGCACCCGGCGCAGGGTGTCCAGGTCCGGCCGGAGGGCGAAGTCGCCGTAGCCGCGGTCCCAGGAGGACATCTCGTAGCCGTCGACCGTGTTCATCTCGGTGTCGACGGCGAGGAGGTAGTTGCAGCCCTCCGTGCCGTGCTCCAGGACCTCGTCGAGGAAGAACCGTGCGGCGAACCGCTTGCCCTGGAGCCGCCCCTGCATGTCGGGGAAGGCCAGCACGACGGTGTCGATCTCGCCGCCCGCGACGAGGGCGTGCAGCTCCTCGACGCCGAGCGGGGGTGTGCGGTGTGCCACGGGAGGTCTCCTTCGGTCCGCCGAGAGCCATAAGGTATTTCCGGGAACCATTTCTTGGGAAGGGGGCACGGCCTGATGTCGCAGGCGGAACCCGGGGGCGGCTCCGTGCAGGACCGGCTGACGCCGGTGCTGCGGCCCGTGCGGGCCGGCAACGGCTTCGAGGAGGCCCTGGAGCAGATCCTCCAGGTCGTCCGGCTCGGGCTGGTGCCCGCCGGTGAACGACTGCCCGCGGAGCGGGAGCTGGCGGAGCGGCTGGGCATCAGCAGGGTGACACTGCGCGAGGTGCTGAAGGTGCTCCAGGACCAGGGTCTTGTGGAGTCGCGGCGGGGACGGTACGGCGGCACGTTCGTGCTGCCCCGCCTCGACACGGGAGGTCAGGACGAACTGCGCCGGCGCACCGAGAAGGTCGACATCGAGGACGTGCTGCGGTTCCGCGAGGTACTCGAGGTGGGGGCGGCGGGACTGTGCGCGACGCACGGCCTCACGGCGGAGCAGGCCGGCCGCCTGCGGGAGGCGCTCGCGCGCACCCAGGACGCCCCGCTCCTCGAGTACCGGCGGCTGGACACGCTGCTGCACCTGACCCTGGCCGGGCTGGGCGGCTCACCGTCGCTGACCGCGCAGTACGCGGCCGTGCGGGCGACGGTGAACGACCTGCTGGACTGCATCCCCCTGCTGGTGCGCAATCTCGAGCACTCCCAGCGGCAGCACGAGGCGCTGGTGGAGGCGGTCCTCGACGGGGACGCGGACGGGGCGCGGGAGATGATGCGCGAGCACTGCGCGGGCACTGCGGCGCTGCTGCGGGGCTTCTTGGCATAGCCCGGCGCACAAAGGTATGAATGTGTTCCATTGAACCCCGGGAGGCCCGCGTGGCGGCACGACCGCTGATCGGCGTGAGTACGTATGTGGAGGCCGGCACGCGCTGGGGCGTGTGGGAGCTGGAGGCGGCGCTGCTGCCCGTGGGCTATCCACGGCTGGTGCAGCGGGCCGGCGGACTCGCCGCGATGCTCCCGCCGGACGGTCCTGCGCACGCGGTGGCGACGGTGGCCCGGCTGGACGGTCTGGTGATCGCGGGCGGCCCGGACGTCGACCCGGCACGCTACGGCGCGCAGCGCTCGGCGCGGACCGGCCCTCCCGCGGCCGAGCGGGACGCATGGGAACTGGCCCTGATCGAGGCGGCCCTGGCCTCCGGCACACCGCTGCTCGGCATCTGCCGGGGGATGCAGCTGCTGAACGTCGCCCTCGGCGGCACGCTCGTCCAGCACATCGACGGGCATGTCACACAGGTCGGGGTGTTCGGCCGGCACAAGGTGGATCCGGTGCCGGGAACCCGGTACGCGCAGGTGGCGCCGGAGCCGGTTTCGGTGCCGACGCACCACCATCAGGCGGTGGACCGGCCGGGAGACGGCCTGATGGCCTCGGCGTACGCGGCGGACGGCACGGTGGAGGCGGTGGAACTGCCCGGCGCCGACTGGGTGCTGGGCGTCCAGTGGCACCCGGAGATGGACGACGACCTGCGGGTGATGCGGGCGCTGGTACGGGCCGCGGCCGGTGATCCGAGTCAGGGATTCTCCGACTCGGACCACTAGCCGCGGGTCAGAGCCAGCAGGTCGCGGCCGGGACCCGCCGGCCGGTGGCCGGTGCGCCACACCGCGCGCAGGTCCCGGTCCAGCCGCACGTCCACGACCGGGACGCCCACCAGCCGGCGGGCCGCGAGTTCCTCGCCCACGGCCAGCTCGCTCAGGACCGCGGGACCGGCCCCGCTGACCGCGGAGGCCTTGACCGCCGTCGTCGAGGACAGCTCGAGGAGGGGGCGGGCCAGACCACCGAGCGCCGCGTCCAGCACCTGGCGGGTGCCCGAGCCCTCCTCACGCAGGATGAGCGGTGTCGAGGCCAGCTCCGCGGCCGACAGCGGGCGCCGGCGGCGCGCCCACGGATGCCCGGGCGCCGTCACCACGATCAGCCGGTCGTGCCCGACCACCGTCTCGTCCAGACCCGCCGGCACGGACAGGCCCTCCACGAAACCCAGGTCGGCCTCGTCCGCGAGCAGCCGCGCCGCGACCGCCGCCGAGTTCCCGGCCAGCAGCGACACCGCCGTGTCCGGCCGCCGGCCACGCAGTGCGATCAGCCAGCCCGGCAGCAGGTACTCCGCGATCGTCATGCTCGCCGCCACCCGCAGCCGCGAGTCCCGCCGGCCCCGCAGCGCCTGCGCGCCCGCGTCGAACGCCTCGGCCGCCTCCACGATCCGCCGCGCCCAGTCGGTGACGAGCGCTCCGGCGTCGGTCAGCCGTGAGCCCGCCGGGGAACGGTCCACCAGCGCCACGCCCAGTTGCCGCTCCATCGACCGGATCCGGCTGCTCGCCGCGGGCTGGGTGATGCCCAGCTCCCGCGCCGCCCGCCCCAGGCTGCCCAGCCGGGCCACCGCGAGCAGCAGCTCGAGCGCCCCCAGCTCCGGCACCCGGTGCGCGAGTCCGGCGACGGAACGCCCAACGTCCTCACTCATAAACTCACCTTATGCCCCCATAGAGAAGCAGCCCCTGGTCAGGGGCCCGTTTCGGCGCCACCGTGGGGACATGGTCTTCGCAGCCCCGTCCCTCGCCCTGCCCGCACCACGTCGGCGCGCCACCGCCGTCCGGCACCTCGGCCCGAACTGGTACGCCGCCGTGATGGGAACGGCGATCGTGGCGACGGCGGGCGCGGGACTGCCCGGCTTCGCACAGGAGGCCGGGCTGCGCACGGTCTGCGCGGCCGTCTGGGCGCTGTCGTCCGCCCTGCTGCTCGCCCTTCTCGGCGCCCGCGCGCTGCACTGGACCCATCACCGCGACCAGGCGCGCGCCCATCTGCTCGACCCCGCCATGGCGCCCTTCTACGGTTGTCTGGCCATGGCCCTGCTGGCCGTGGGCGGCGCCACCCTGGTCGTCGGCCGGGACTGGATCGGGGCGGGCCCGGCCCTCGCCGTGGACACCGTGCTCTTCACCGCCGGTACGGCGGTCGGTCTTGTCGTCGCCGTCGCCGTGCCGTACCTGATGGTCGCCCGGCACCGCATGGAGCCGGGCCAGGCCTCCCCGGTCTGGCTGCTGGCCGTGGTCGCGCCCATGGTCTCGGCGGCCCAGGGCCCGCTGCTGGTCCCGCATCTTCCGGCCGGTCAGGCCCGGGAGACGCTGCTGCTCGCCTGCTTCGCGATGTTCGGGCTGAGTCTGCTGGCCACCCTGGCGCTGCTGCCGTCGATCCTCTCCCGGCTCATCACCGCGGGCCCGCCCCCGCTCCTCCAGACCCCGGCCCTGTTCCTGGTGCTCGGCCCGCTGGGCCAGTCGGCGACGGCAGCCGCCGCGGCCGCGAACGCGGCGACGGGCGTCGTCCCGGCACCGTACGACCGGGGATTCGGCGTGTTCGCCCTGCTCTACGGTGTCCCGGTGCTGGGCTTCGCCCTGCTGTGGCTGGGGCTCTCCGCCGCGCTGGTGGTGCGGGCCCGCCGCCGCGGCATGGGTTTCGGGATGACCTGGTGGGCGTTCACCTTCCCGGTCGGCACCTGCGTCACGGGCGCGGAGGCGCTCGCCCGGCGCACCGGCCTCATGGCCCTGGACGGGCTCGCGATCGGCCTGTACCTGCTGCTCGTGGCCGCCTGGGCGGTCATCGCCCTGTGCACGGGCCGGGGAGTCGTCAGCGGACGGCTGCTCGCAGCGCCTCGCTGACGACCCGCGGCGCCCGGGCCAGCGACGGCCCGTACCAGGTGAGATGGCGCCCGCTGACGAGCACGCAACGGGCTCCCTCGAAGGCCTCGGGGCCGTCGTCCGCCGTGAAACGGTACGGCTCGTCGGGCAGAACCACGAGATCGGGCGCCGCGTCCCGCAGTTCCGGCAGGGGGATGCGCGGATAGCGCTCGGGGTGGGTCCCGTACAGATTGTCCACGCCCAGCCGGGCCAGGACGTCCCCGGCGAAGGTGTCCCGGCCCAGCACCATCCAGGGCCGCCGCCACACCGGAACGACGGCGGTGCTCCGCGTCGTCGGCTCCGGGAGCCCCGACCAGGCCGCCCTGGCCTGTGCAAGCCAGCGCGGCGGGACGGTCGCCCCGCAGGCGGTGACGACCCGCTCCAGCTCGTCGAAGGCCTGCGGGACGGTGCGCACCTCGGTGACCAGGACCTCGAGGCCCGCCGCGCGCAGGGCGTCCAGGTCCGGCTCCCGGTTCTCCTCCTCGTTGGCGACCACCAGATCGGGGGCCAGCCGGACGATCCGCTCGACGTCCGGGTTCTTGGTTCCCCCGATCCGGGTGACGTCGAGACCGGCCGGACGGGTGCACCAGTCCGTGGCGCCCACCAGGGCGCGCGGCACGGAGGCGGCCACGGCCTCGGTCAGCGACGGCACGAGGGAGACGACACGTACGTCGGGCATGACGGTGAGTATTCCAGCGGGGCGCGCCCCCGCGCGCCTGCGGAACGGGCCGGCCCGCCGCACGGGCCCGTCGTCGGGGCCTGCCGACGCGTGTCAGGGTCCTCCGGGCCGTGTCAGCGCCGCCTGGAGGCGTCCTCGATGGCCTCGATGTGGTCCGCGACCGCGACCACGACCACACGGGTCTCCGGCTCCGTCGCCCGCCAGCGGTGACGCACCCCGCCGCTCAGGTAGAGCGTGTCCCCGCGCCCGAGCCGGTGCGCCCGGCCCTCCGCCTCGACCTCGACGGCGCCGTCGACGACGTACATCAACTCGTCGTTGCGGTGCTGGAACTCCCGGCCCTCGTCGTGATCGCCGATGAACTCCATCGCGTGCAGCTGGTGGTGGCCGCGCACCAGGGGGCGCATGCGGGCCGCTCCGGGCGCGACCTCGTCGTCGTCGGCACGCAGCACGTCCACACTGCACGCCGGGTCGGCGGCCGCGAGCAGTTCGACGGCGGTGGTGCCCAGGGCGTCGGCGATGCGCTCCAGGGAGGGCCGGCTCGGCCGCGCCCGCTCGTTCTCGACCTGGCTGAGGAACGGGACCGACAGACCGCTGCGCTCGGCCACGACGGCAAGGGTGAGCTCCAGCGTCCGGCGCCGTCGCCGAACGGCGGCGCCCACCCGAAGGGGCTGTTCTTTGCGGTCGCCCATCGCTCCGGCTCCCTCCCTCGCTCGTCGGTCCGCTGCCCTGCCCGGCGGGCGTGTCGCCGCCGTCCGACGGTTCACCGGTCATTGCTTCTGTTGAGTTGTCTGCACCCTACGCATGTTCGGCAAACCGTTTCATGCGCCCGTCACATCGCTGTCACATACAAGAGTGGTGAAGGCAGCGGTTCGCGCCACCGGACGAGCCGTCCCGCCGACCGGCGCGCGCCTCCCCCGTACGGGGGTGAAACCCCTGACCACACGGGTGGAGCAGGCTTCGCGACCCGTTGCACCACCAGGGCGGGCGGTGCGACGCCGAAGGCCGTGGACGGCGCCAAGGCCGACGGATCCGGACAACCCCGGCGGGACCGCCGGCCCCGGGAGCAGCACAACAGGACCGAGGGGCGCCGAAACGGTGTTCGGCGCCCCTCGTCGCAGGGCTGAGCGGTCCGTGCGGTCGTGGACCCGCCGGGGTTGTCCGGATCCTTCCCGTACGGCAGTACGAAACGGTCCGCTGGGACTACTGCGGCGTCATCCGCTCCACCATGTCCGGGTGCTGCTTCAGCCAGGCGGCCACCGCGTCCTCCTCATGGCCCTGGCCACCGCGCTTGACCTCGCTCTCCAGGCTGCCCAGCTCGGCCTCGCTCATTCTGAAGTTCTTGATCCACTTCGTGAGCTGCGGGTACTGGTCCGGGAACGACCGGCCGGAGATGGTCCGGATGGTGTTGCCCTCGCCGAACAGCTTCTTGCCGTCCTGGAGCTTGGTCAGCTTGTACTCGCTGTAGGCCCAGTGCGGGGACCAGAGGACCACCGCGACCGGCTCCTTCTTGGCGTAGGCGCGCTTGAGCTCGGCGAGCATCGCGGGCGTGGAGCCGTCGACGACCTTGTACTCCTTGTCGAGGCCGTAGCCGGGCAGCACCTTCGTCTTGAGCAGGTTCATCTCGCCGGTGCCCGGCTCGATGCCGATGATCCTGCCGCCGAAGGTCTTCGCCTTGCCCTTGAGGTCCTCGAGGGACTTGACGTCCTTCACGTAGGAGGGCACGGCGATCTCCAGCGAGGTCGGCCGGTACCAGGTGCCGAGGTCTCTGAGGTCGTCCTTGCTCTTGTCCCAGTAGTTCTTCTGGGCGTGCGGCAGCCACGCGTCGAAGTTGAGGTCGAGGTCGCCCGATGCCAGGCCCGTGTAGACGGGACCGACGTCCATCTGCTTGAGGTTCAGCCGGTAGCCGCGCCGCTCGAGGACGTTCTTCCACAGGTAGGTGACGGCCACGTCCTCGTCCCAGGGGAACCAGGCGACGTCCAGCGCGCGCTTCGCCTCGGCCGGGGTGCCGGTGGCGGACTTCTGGACGGGGGCGAGCTTGTCGACGATGCCGGGGTTCTTCTTCAGCCAGGCGCGCACCGCGTCCTGCTGCCTGCCCTGGCCGGACCGGTTGATCTCCGCCTCCAGGCTGGTGAGCTGCTTCTCGTCCATCCTGAAGTTCTTCAGCCAGTTGCCGACGACCGGGTTGTCCTGCGCGAAGCCCTTGCGGGAGAGGGTGTGCACGGCGTCGCCCTTGCCCCAGGCGCCCTTCGGGTCCTTGAGCTTCTTCAGGTCGTAGTCGTCGTACGCCCAGTGCGGCGACCACAGCGTGACGACGACGGGCTCCTTCTTGGCGTAGGCGCGCTTGAGCCCCGCGAGCATCGCGGGCGTGGAGCTGTCGACGACCTTGTACTCCTTGTCGAGGCCGTACTGCTTGAGGACGGTGCTCTTGAGCAGGCTCATCTCGCCGGCGCTCGACTCGATACCGGTGATCTTGCCGCCGAACGTGGCGGCCTTGCCCTTGAGGTCCTCCAGCGAGTCGATGCCCTTCATGTACGAGGGCACGGTCAGCTCGAGCGAGGTCGGGCTGTACCAGGAGCCCACGTCGTCGAGCCGGCTGCCGTACTTCTTCCAGTACTGCTCGTGCGTGGTCGGCAGCCAGGAGTCGGTCTCGAAGTCGATGTCGCCCTGGGCGAGGGAGGTGTAGAGCGGTCCGGCGTCGAACTGTTTGACGTCGACCTGGAACCCGCGCTGCTCGAGGATCTCCTTCCACAGGAACGTGGAGGCGACTCCCTCGTCCCACGGTATGTACCCGATGCTGACCTTCTTGCCCTGGCCGACGTTCTGCGCGTCGGACGCGTCGGCGGCCTTGTCCCCGCCGCCGAAGATGCCCATGCCTCCGGCGACGAGCGCCAGGACGACCACGCCGATCACGGCCACGGCGGGCCGGGGACGGTAGTTCCAGATCTGCAGCCCCCGTGCGGCCCGCAGCCGGGCCGCGGCACGCCGGCCCAGCGGGGAGACCTGGGTGCCGAGCGCGCTGGTCATCCGGTCCAGGTAGATCGCCAGGATGACGATGGCGACCCCGGCCTCGGAGCCGAGACCCACGTTGAGCTGGCCGATCGCCTCGTTGACGTCGCCGCCGAGGCCGCCGGTGCCGACCATGCCGGCGATCGCCGCCATGGACAGGCCCAGCATGATCACCTGGTTGACGCCGGCCATGACGGTGGGCAGGGCCAGCGGCAGCTGCACGCGCAGCAGCGTGCTGCGCGGGGTGGTGCCGAAGGCGTCGGCGGCCTCCACCAGCTCCTTGTCGACCTGGCGGATGCCCAGCTCGGTCATGCGGACGCCGGGCGCGAGGGCGAAGATCAGGGTCGCCACGATGCCCGCGGGGGCACCGGTGCCGAAGAACAGGATCGCCGGGATGAGGTAGATCATCGCCGGCAGTGTCTGCATGAAGTCGAGCACCGGCCGCACCAGCCCGCCGACCCGCCTGGAGCGGGCCGCCCAGATACCCACGGGCACGGACACCACGAGCGCGATGAGGGTCGCCACGAGGACGAGCGACAGGGTCACCATCGCGTCCTCCCACAGCTCCAGGGAGTCGATGAAGGCGAATCCCACGAAGGTGAGGAGACCGGCGGAGGTGCCCCGCAACCACAGGGCGATCACGGCGAAGATCGCCGCGAGCAGAAGCGGCTCGGGAGCCTGGAGGACGGCGTTGATGCCCTCGAAGGCGCCCTGGAAGACGGTCTTGCAGAAGTCGAACAGCCACGCCATGTGGTTCAGCAGCCAGTCGACCACGGAGTTGACCCAGTCGCCGAACGGGATCCTAGGCACGCGTGATCACCTTCCCGCCCTGGTCGTGCCGGGAGGCACAGGGCGTGGGCTCGTCCTCCCGGTCCCCGAGGAAGCCCACCAGACGCTGCCGCGGCACGACGCCCACGAGCCCCTCGCGCGGGTCGAGCACCGCGACCGGGTGCGTGAGGCGCGCGCTGATGGCGCACAGCTCCACGAACGGGGTGTCGGGCGTCGCGGTCTCACAGTCGCAGTCGGCCTCGTCGCCGCGGACCGAGGTGTCCATGACGGCGCCCGCGGTGAGCACCCGGGAACGGTCGACGTCCTTGGTGAAGGAGGCGACGTAGTCGTCCGCCGGGCGCACCAGGATGTCCTCCGCGGTGCCGATCTGCACGATGCGGCCGTCCCGCATGACGGCGATGCGGTCGCCGAGGCGCATGGCCTCGTTGAGGTCGTGGGTGATGAAGACGATGGTCTTCTTCAGGGTCTTCTGCAGCTCCAGGAGCTGGTCCTGCATATCGCGGCGGATCAGCGGGTCGAGCGCGCTGAACGACTCGTCCATCAGCAGCAGGTCGGCGTCCGTGGCGAGCGCGCGGGCCAGGCCGACGCGCTGCTGCATGCCACCGGACAGCTCGTCGGGCCAGGACTTCTCCCAGCCGGCCAGGCCACACAGGGCGAGCGCCTCGTCGGCACGCGCGGCGCGCTCGGCGCGGGGCACGCCCTGCACTTCCAGGCCGTAGGCGGCGTTCTCGCGAACGCTGCGGTGCGGGAAGAGCGCAAAGTGCTGGAAGACCATGCTGATCTTCCGCGAGCGGACCTCGCGCAGCTCGCGGGGACCGAGCGCGGTGAGGTCCTGGCCGTCGAAGAGCACCTGGCCCGCGGTGGGCTCCAGCAGCCCGTTGAGCATGCGCAGCAGCGTGGACTTGCCGGAGCCGGACAGCCCCATGACCACGAAGATCTGACCCGGGTCCACGGTGAAGGAGGCGTCGATCACGGCGGCCGTCGTGCCGTCGGCACGCAACTCTTCGCGGTCCGCTCCCTGCCGGAGCCGCTCCACCGCCTCGTCCGGTCGTCTGCCGAACACCTTGTACAGGTGCTCGGCTTCAAGCCTGGATGACACAGAAACCTCTCGTCTCGTGAACTCCGAGCCGCTGCAAACGATTGAATGTGCAACGGGCATCGCTCCGAGGCCGCGCCTGCCCCGGCTTTTATCCGGCAAACACATGAGTGATCCTCTTCACACGGCGTTCACAGGTGTCATCCCGGCCCTGATGTCCGCCGCGCGAGGGTCACTGTCGGTGGCGTACGGCATGATGCGGAAGGTGACCCGACGCCTGATGCTCCTCGACACCGCCTCGCTCTACTTCCGGGCCTACTTCGGCGTCCCGGAATCCGTGAAGGCCCCGGACGGCACGCCTGTGAACGCGGTGCGCGGACTGCTGGAATTCATCGACCGCCTGGTCCGCGACCACCGTCCGGACGACCTGGTGGCCTGCATGGACGCCGACTGGCGCCCGCAGTGGCGGGTCGAGCTGATCCCCTCGTACAAGGCGCACCGGGTGGCGGAGGAGCACGAGGGCGGTCCGGACGAGGAGGAGGTGCCGGACACCCTCTCGCCCCAGGTCCCCGTCATCGAGGACGTCCTGGACGCGCTGGGCATCGCGCGCGTGGGCGTCGCGGGGTACGAGGCGGACGACGTGATCGGCACGTTCACCGCCCGGGCGGACGGCCCCGTCGACATCGTCACCGGCGACCGCGATCTCTACCAGCTGGTCGACGACGCCCGCGGTGTGCGCGTGCTGTATCCGCTCAAGGGCGTGGGCACGCTCCAGCTGACCGACGAGGCGTTCCTCCGCGGCAAGTACGGGGTGGACGGGCCCGGTTACGCGGATCTGGCGCTGCTGCGCGGCGACCCGAGCGACGGGCTGCCGGGGGTGCCTGGCATCGGCGAGAAGACGGCCGCGAAGCTGCTGGCCGAGTTCGGCGACCTGGCCGGGATCATGGCCGCGGTGGACGACACCACGTCGAAGCTCACCCCGGCACAGCGCAATCGGCTCGACGAGGCGCGGCCGTACGTCGCGCTCGCGCCCGAGGTCGTACGGGTCGCGGCCGATGTGCCGCTCCCCGATGTGCACCCCGGCCTCCCGCGCACCCCGCGCGACCCTGCGGCACTCGACGGGCTGGCGACCCGCTGGGGCCTCGGCGGCTCACTGCAGCGCCTGCTCACCACGCTCGGGGCGTGACCCCGCCCCGCGGTGCAGCGGGCCCGGCAGAGCCGTTCCGAAGCCTCCTCGCACACCGCCGGGTGACTCAGCGGCCTGCCCCGCCGGGACAGGCCGTCCGGTGCACTTGGCGCGCCGGGCTCCGGACGTGAGGGTTCCGACGAGATGTGGTCATCAAGGCTTCATGGGAGAGGTGTTAACGGCCCGGAGATGCTAGGTTAGGTAAACCTAAGCACGTGAACTGGGAGGCCGTCATGGCAGAGCGCCCGGCAGCCAGGGCCCGCAAGGCCCACTCCGCGCAGGTCATCCGCACGGAGAGGCTGACCCCGCACATGCAGCGCGTGGTGCTCGGTGGCGGGGGCCTCGCCGATTTCACGGTGGGCGACTGCACGGACCACTATGTGAAACTGCTCTTCCCTGCCGAGGGCGTCACCTATCCCGAACCCTTCGACATGCAGCGCATCCGCGAGGACTTCCCCCGCGACCAGTGGCCCGTGACACGGACGTACACCGTGCGGGCGTGGGACCCCGAACACCGCGAGCTGACGCTGGACTTCGTGATCCACGGCGACGAGGGTCTCGCCGGCCCCTGGGCGGTGCGCGTCCAGCCGGGCGAGACCGTGCGCTTCATGGGCCCCGGCGGTGCCTACGCCCCGGACGCGGGCGCCGACTGGCATCTGCTCGCGGGGGACGAGAGCGCCCTGCCCGCCATCTCCGCCGCCCTGGAGGCGCTGCCCCGCGGAGCCGCGGCGCACGCCTTCATCGAGGTCACGGGCCCGCAGGAGGAGCAGAAGATCGACTCCGAGGTGGACGTGGTCTGGCTGCACCGCGGCGACCGGCCCGTCGGCGCCGCCCTTGTGGAGGCGGTCCGCGCGCTGCGGTTCCCGGAGGGCCGGGTGCACGCGTTTGTGCACGGTGAGGCCAGTTTCGTGAAGGAGCTGCGCCGGCTCCTGCGGGTGGAACTGGAGATCCCCCGCGAGCAGATGTCCATCTCCGGTTACTGGCGCCTCGGCCACAACGAGGACGGCTGGCAGGCGTCGAAGCGGGAGTGGAACGCCCGCATCGAGGCGGAGCAGGAGCGCGCCCGGCAGGAGGGCGCCTCCGCCGCATGACCGACCGCGAGCGGCGGCACCGTGCCGGTGCCGCCGCTGTGTCGTGCGGTGCTCACACAGAGCGCTGGTACGACCGGAAGGTCCGGATCGACAGCCACACCGCGACCGCCGAGAGCCCGAGCAGCGCTCCGCCCCGGCCGGCCACGGCACCCCAGTCCGGCTGCTCCGACATCGCCGAACGCCCCGCCACCATCGCCCAGTCGAGCGGATTGAAGTCGGCGATGTGCCGCATCCACGAAGGCATCTGGGACGGCGCCATGAAGGCCGTGGACAGGAACGTGAGCGGGAGCAGCAGGAAGGTGTTGATCCCGATGATGGACTCCCGCTCCTGCACCAGCATGCCCAGCGCGTTGGACAGCGCCCCGAAGATCGTGCCGAGCAGCACGGCGGCGAGCACGAGGATCGCGACCCCGCCGACGCCGCCCGGGCAGTGGGCGCCACCGAGCAGCCCGAGCAGGACGATGATCACCGACTGCAGGGCGGTCACCAGGCCGTTGTGGACGACGTTGCCGTTCATCAGCGCGGCCCGGCTGACCGGGGTCGTCAGGAACCGGTCGAGGGTTCCGCGCTGGATCTCCTCCAAAGTGCCCATGCCCGCCCACATGTTGGAGCTGAGCGCGCTCATCACGACCACACCCGGCACGAGGTAGTCCAGATAGGAGGCCGTGCCGAAACCGCCCAGTTCCACGACCTTCCTGAACAGGCTGCCGAACAGGAACAGCCAGATCACCGGCTGGATCAGGGTGATGATCGCGTATGCGGGCTGCCGCGCGAACACCATGAGCTGACGTTGCGTCATGTACCAGGTCTGGGCCACCGCCGTGCTCATCGCGCACCTCCCGCGAGGGCGAGGCGGCCCGCCGCCTCGGCTTCGACATCGCAGTAACGGCGCCCGGCGTAGCGGAGATAGACGTCGTCCAGCGAGGGGCGGGCGACGGTCGCTGCGGCGACCCCGACACCTGCGCGCTCGAGTGCCCCCAGCAGCGCGGGCATCGCCGCGGCCCCGTCGTCGGCGCGGACGCTGACGCGGCTCGCGTCGAGGCGCGTCTCGTTGATGCCCGGCAGTCCGGCGAGGGCGCCCCTGAGCAGGGTGCTGCCGGCCTCGCCGAGAGGTTCCCGCAGTTCCACATGGACGGCGTCACCGCGGAGTTCGCCCTTGAGCGAGTCCGGGGTGCCCTCCACCACGATCCGGCCCCGGTCGACGATCGCCACCCGCTCGGCGAGCCGGTCGGCCTCTTCGAGGTGGTGCGTGGTGAGCAGGACGGTCAGTCCCTCTTCGCCGGCCAGCCGGCCGATCTCGTCCCACATGGCGGTGCGGGCCTCCGGGTCGAGGCCGGTGGTGGGCTCGTCCAGGAAGAGCACCTCGGGCCGGTGCACCAGTCCGAGCGCGACGTCGAGACGCCGGCGCATGCCGCCGGAGTAGCCCTTGACCTGACGCCCGGCGGCGTCGGTGAGTGAGAAGCGTTCGAGGAGCACGGCGACGCGCTCGTTCAGTGCGCGGCCCGTCAAGCCGTGGAGACGGCCCTGGAGCTGGAGGTTCTCACGACCGGTGGCCACCGGGTCGGCGCCGGAGTTCTGGGCGACCACACCGATGGCCCGCCGCACCCGGTCGGGGTGGCGCAGCACATCATGGCCGGCGACTGCGGCCGAGCCCGAGTCGGGGCGGGCCAGGGTGGTGAGGATCTTGACGGTGGTGGACTTCCCGGCGCCGTTCGGGCCGAGGAGCCCGAGGACGGTGCCCGGCTCGACGGTGATGTCCATGCCGTTCAAGGCCGTGACATCACCGGGGTAGGTCTTGATCAGCTGACGCGCCTCGACTGCGGGCGCTCGGGTGGTCATGACGACAGCTCTCCTGTGGTCGGCGGACGACGACCGGTCCGCGGTGCCGCGGACGGGCCGCCCTCCTGATGAGGGATGACTGCTGATCCACGTGAGGAGTGCCGGGCTATCCTGGGTGTGCCGCACCTCGATCGCCTGGATGTGCCTCACGGCGGATTCAGCTCGGGGTTCGAGACCCTGGCGGGACTGCTGCAACAGCCCTGCCGGGGTTTTTTACTTGCTCAGTGACTACGGTCTGCCGGAATCGCCGCCTTCCGGCTTCGGGTACTCCTCGGGGAACTCCCCCGTGTCGTGGAAAGCCCGCCACTCCTTGACTCCGGGCAGCGCGCCCGACCTGATCTCCGCG
The DNA here is from genome assembly GCF_051553595.1 of Streptomyces sp. HUAS TT11. Classification (NCBI taxonomy): domain Bacteria; kingdom Bacillati; phylum Actinomycetota; class Actinomycetes; order Kitasatosporales; family Streptomycetaceae; genus Streptomyces; species Streptomyces sp. HUAS TT11. The sequence goes on along the minus strand of NZ_CP196184.1, from coordinate 7,220,038 downwards.
AGGAAGCCGCGCACCCACGCGGCTTCCGCCTCGATCATGTGGAGCTTGTACTCGGTCTCGACGAGGAAGAGCCGCGGAAGCGTCTCGTACAGCTTCTCCAGCCCGCCGCGCACGCCGGCGGCCCGGACCACCAGGGTGTCCAGCCGATCCTCGAGCAGCCGGGCCACCTCGTCGGGGTGGAGCACGGCCATCAGTGACAGCGCCGACTCGAAGATCGGGTACTCCTGCACGGGGACGGCGAGCAGGTCCGACAGCCACTCGGTGGCCTCGTCCCGCCCGGCGTCCGTGATGCCGTAGAGCGTGCGCTCAGGACGGTTGCCCTGGCGCTGCACCTCGGCGACCTCGACGAAGCCGTGCTTCTCCAGGTTCTGGACGACGGTGTAGAGCGAGCCGTAGTTGATCTTCAGACTGGTGTCCTTGCCGCGACGGCGCAGCGTCTGGGCGATCTCGTACGGATGCATCGGCCTCTCGGTGAGCAGCACCATGACCGCGAGTGCCAGTGGATTGCCGAGCTTGCGGCGCTTCGTCGCCATGGGGTGTCACCTCGATCGCACTTCTCCACCGAATATCCGCCACCGAACATATCGCGACCGTGAAGTGCCGGTCAAGATACACGATGTATCGCGTATCCCTACGATGCGCCGTCCCGCGCCGGACCACAGCGGCGTGCGGGCGGCGCACACCGGACGCGGGCGGCTTCCGGATCCCCCGCCGAACGGCTGCCCGGCGGACGCCGGCCCTGGGCCGGATCGCCCTCGACCCGCGCGTGCAGGTGCATGTCGTGCCAGCCGTCCGGGTGGAGCAGGGCGCTGCGCTTGGTGCCCTCCAGGGCGAAGCCCGTCTTCGTGGCGACGCGGCAGGACGCCTCGTTGCGCACGGAGTGCGTCAACTCGAGGCGGTGGAAGCCGACGCCGAAGGCCCAACGCGCGAGCGCGGTCACCCCGCGCGGTGCGACACCCCGGCCCCGGGCGGCGGCGACCGTCCAGTACGCCACCTCGGCCGTGCCGTCACCGAGCAGCATGTTGCGCAGCGCCATGCGGCCCAGCAGTGCACCGGTGCCGGGGTCCACCACCGCCCACTGGGCCTGCCGCTCTCCCCTCCACGACCTCACCCACTCGGCTATCCAGCCGCGCACCTCGTCCTCGGAGCCGGCGTCACGGATGTGCCATTGCTGCAAGGCCGGGTCCTGGAACGCCTCGTACACGGCGGGTGCGTCGGCGGCCGTCCAGGGACGCAGGACCAGTCCGTCACCGGTGATGGTGGGCTGTGCGGTGCGGGCGAGGGCTCCGGGCGGCAGAACGCCGCTGATCAGGTAGGGCATGCCCGACATCCTGCCAACCGCCCGCCACCGCACCCGGCGGATTCCGGTCGTCCGAGCGTGGTACCGGGCCGGCCGCGGGCATCGGCGCGCGATCCCGTTCCGCCCGTGCCCGCGGCCCCTCGTAGGCTGGGCGGTGATGCGACGCAAGACCCCGGCCCCGCCCTCTCCCCTGCCGCAGCGCGACGGGATCGATCCCGTGCGGGTACGGCTGCCCTTCGACGGGGGGTGGGCCACCGTGCGGGATCATCTCGTGGCGCGGCTGGCCGCGGGGGACGGGGTGATCGACGGCATGCTCGACGCGGGGCTGATCGTCGGGGCGGACGGACGGGCCGTCACACATGACGCGGCGTACGTACCGGGCATGTATGTGTGGTTCCACCGCGCGCTGCCCGACGAGGTGCGGGTGCCCTTCCCGGTGGAGGTGGTGTACCGGGACGAGCACATCGTGGTCGCCGACAAGCCGCACTTCCTCGCCACCACCCCGCGCGGCAGCCATGTCACCGAGACCGCCCTGGCCCGGCTGCGGCGCGACCTCGGCGTCCCCGCGCTGTCCGCGGCGCACCGGCTGGACCGGCTCACCGCGGGGCTCGTCCTGTTCACCGTGCGGCCCGAGGAACGCGGCAGGTACCAGACGCTGTTCCGCGACCGGAGGGTCACCAAGGAGTACGAGGCCGTGGCGCCCTACGCCCCCGGGGTGCCCCTGCCGCGCACCGTGCGCAGCCGGATCGTCAAGGAGCGCGGGGTGCTGACGGCCCGCGAGGTGGTGGGCGAGCCCAACGCGGTGAGCCGGATCGAGCTGCTGGAGCACCGCGCCGGACGCGGACGCTACCGCCTGCTGCCGCACACCGGGCAGACCCATCAGCTGCGTGTCCACATGAACGCGTTGGGGCTGCCCATTCTGGGCGATCCGCTCTATCCGGTGGTGGCCGACCCCGAGCCGGTCGGCGAGTTCCGGCGCCCGCTCCAACTGCTCGCGCGGGTACTGGAGTTCACCGATCCGGTCACGGGGCATGCGCATCGCTTCGTCAGCGGGAGGGTGCTCGAGGCCTGGCCGGCGTACGAGTCATGGGCCCGTTGGACGCCGTCCGCCCCTGCGCGGGGGCCGGCGCCCGACGGGCCGTGACGACGCCCGTCCGCGGCTCACTCGCCCCGCCACCACCGCACCAGGCGCTGCCACACGCCGGGACGTTCCGGCGGCGCCGGCGGAGCGGAGGGCACCGACGGGACCGGTGGAGCGGCCTCCGGGACCGGAGCGGTGACCGCGGACCCGGGCGTCGTGACCAGCCATCCGGGGCGCTGATGCGGCATCGCGTGCGGGGACGGCCGCTGGGTCGTGTCCTGCGGCGGCCTCGGCTCGAACCGCACCGGCAGCTCCACCAGATGCCGCGACGCGATGGACCCGGTCCACTGCAGTGCGTCCTCCCCGCAGTCGAGCCGGATGTCCGGCAGACGCATCAGCAGCGCGTCGATCCCGGTGTCGGCGATGGCACGGCCGACGTCCTGGCCCGGGCATTCGTGCGGCCCGCCGCCGAAGGCGAGGTGGGAGCGGTTGCCCTGCATGTTGGCCGAGAGGTCGGGCCGCACCCGGGGGTCGACGTTGCCGGGCGCGATGCCCAGCAGGAGTCCGTCGCCCTTGCGGATGCGCCGGCCGCCCAGCTCGGTGTCCTGCTTGGCGTAGTAGCCGAGAATGCTGCTGAAGGGCGGCTCGTCCCACAGGGACTGCTCCACGGCCTCGGGCACCGTCATCTGCCCGCCGTTGAGCTGGGCCCTGAAGCGCGGATCGGTGAGGATCACGCGCAGCACGTTGGCGAGGAGGTTCGCCGTGGCCTCGTAGGCGGCGATCAGGACGACCCGCAGATGCTCCCGGATCTCGCCGTCGGTGAGCGCGGCCGGGTGGTTGACGAGGTGGCTGGTGAAGTCGTCCTCGGGCCGGGCACGGCGGCGGGCGGTGAGCCGGGTCAGCGCGTCCACGATGTACTGGTTGCTGGCGATCGCGGTCTCGGTGCCCTTGAGCATGTCGCGGGCGGCGTGCACGATCCGGTCGTTGTACTCGTCCGCCATACCGAGGACCTCGCACATCACCGCCATCGGCAGGTGGTCGGCGAACTGGCCCACCAGATCGGCCCGGCCCGTCTCGCAGAAGCGGTTGACCAGCATCTGCGTGGCGCGGTTGATGTAGCGGCGCAGGCCCCGGTGGTCGATGGTCGAGACGGCGCCGGTGACGGCGCCGCGCAGCCTGAGGTGCTCCTCGCCCTCGACGTGCGAGCAGATGGGCTGCCAGGCGAAGTGCGGGCTCAGCGGGTGGTCCGGCTTGACCTCGCCCGACCTCAGCGGCGCCCACACACGGCTGTCCCGAGTGAACTGCGCGGGTGACCGCACCATGTGCAGATTCTCGCTGTGACCGAGCACCACCCAGATCGGGACGTCGTCGTGGAGCAGCGCGGGCGCCACGGCGCCGTGTTCGGCACGCATCTTCTCGTACAGGGCCCCCAGGTCCTCCGACTCCGGACCGTACAGCCGGTGCGCGCCACCGGGGCCGCGGCCGTGGGCCGGGCAGCCCGGCGGAGGTGTGGGGGTCGAGTCGTCCGTACCGGTGAGGTCCCTGCCGGTCAGGGAGTGGGGTTCAGGCGTCACGATGGTCACTCCGAAGCTGAGGTGGATCCGGTGTCGGGGGGGACGGGATGTGCGGACGGGTGCAGCGGGGTGCGGGCGACGGGCGCCGCGATCAGACGGGTGCGCGGGCCGTCGCCAGCGAGTGCAGGAAGTGCATCAGCGTCGTCAGGACGTCGCGGCTGGAGGCCCGGCGCCGCGCGTCGCATTCCACGATCGGGATCTCGTCGGACAGGTCGAGCGCGGCGCGCAGCTCCTTCAGCGGGTGACGGGGCGCGTCCGGGAAGGAGTTGACGGCGACCACGAAGGGCACGCCGCGCTCCTCGAGCCGGCCGATGACGTCGAAGCTGACCTCCAGACGGCGGGTGTCGAGCAGCACCACCGCGCCGAGGGCCCCCGCGAACAGGCCGTTCCACAGGAACCAGAAGCGTTCCTGGCCCGGGGTGCCGAACAGGTACAGCACGAGTTGCTCGGTGATGCTGATCCGGCCGAAGTCCATCGCCACGGTGGTGGCCGTCTTGCTGTCGGAACCGAAGTTGTCGTCGACCCCGATGCCCGCCTGCGTCATGGTCTCCTCGGTCGTCAGCGGTCTGATCTCGCTGACGGCACCGACCATGGTCGTCTTGCCGACCCCGAAGCCGCCCACGATCACGATCTTGACCGCTGCCTGTGCCGTGTGGGGCAGGCGGTCCTCGGCCCGTGGACCGGGGACGGGGTCAGAGCTTTTCCAGTCCATGCATCACCGCTTCGAGAAGGGAACGGTCGGATGTCGCCTTCCGGGCGACAGGGACGCGTGCCTGGACCAGTTCGGCCGCCAGCAGGTCGGTGAGCAGGAGGGTCACAACGCTGAACGGCAGGCTGAGGTAGGCCGAGATCTCGGCCACGGACAGGGGCGACCGGCACAGCCGGAGCAGCGCCGACTGCTCCGGCGTGGCGGTGGGCTGCGGGTCGGCGCACGCCACGATCAGGGTGACCAGATCGATGGCGGCCCGTTCGTCCCCGTCGGTCGCGCCGGTGAGGATGTACAACCGCTCGGGTTGCCGCTGCTCAGCCTCCTCTCCGCCGGGGCCCGCCGGGGCGGGCTCCGGCGGCGGCTGCGGCTCGGGGTTGCGGCGACGGCGTCGCGGAGGCGTCATACGGCCTGCCCGTTGCGCCGCGGCGGGCTGGTGAGATGGGAGCCGATGCGCACCACGAGGTCCCGCATGCGGTTGCTCATCAGCCCGGCCTCGGCGACCGTGTCCGCCAGCACCGCGAGGTAGGCGTTGGGACCGGCCGCCATCATGTAGAAGTAGCCGCCGTCGATCTCGATGACGACCATGCGCATCCGGCCGTCGCTGTCCGGGATCTCGGCCGCGACCGCGCCCGCGAGGCTCTGCAGTCCGGCACAGGCCGCGGCGACACGGTCTGCCGCGTCGGGTTCACCGCCGTAGCGGGCGATGCGCAGACCGTCGGCGGAGAGCACCACGACCTGGTGCACGCCCGGTACGCCGTCGGCGAGTTCCTTCAGCAACCAGTCGAAGTTTCCTCGCTGCTGGATCACTTGAGGTCCCTCTCGTCGTCGGCCCGGGCCGGGGCCGGCTCGTCGTCGGTGGATGCGTACGGGGCGTCGGCCGGAGGGCCGGCGGAGAAGGCGTTCGGGTCCGGGTCGGCCTTGAGCCCGTTCATGAAGGCCTCGACCCACAGGCCGGGGGCGGGCTCCTCCTTCTCCGGCTCGGGCCCGGGCGTCCACGGGGAGTGCGTCGAGGCCTCCGCGGCGGCGGCCGCCGCCTCGACCGCGGCTGCCTCCGCCGTCCGCCGGCTCAACGGGATCTTGACGCGGCTGCGGCGCTGCGGCAGACCGCCCGGCGTCCACTCGGTCACGACGGGGACGTCGTCCTCCATCGCCGGATGCTGCGGGATCCGGGGGCCGGTGGTGGGCCGCCGCTTCTTGGACTTGCGCTCGGGGCCCTTCACCCCCTCGTTGGCCAGGGTCGGCACGGAGGTGGCGCCGATGCCGTGGGCGAACCCGGGGGCGGGGTCGGTGGTCAGCATGTCGTTGGGGACGACGAGGATGGCGCGGACTCCGCCGTACGCGGACTGCCGCAGCGAGACATGCATGCTGAACATCGACGACAGACGTCCGACGACGGCGAGGCCGAGGCGCGGTGCCTCGCCCAGTTCCTGGACGTCCACTCCGGCCTGGGCCTCGGCGAGCAACCTCTCGACCTTGGCACGGTTCTCCTCGCTGAGGCTGATCCCGCCGTCCTCGATCTCGACGGCGATGCCGGTCTGCACCTCGGTGGCGGTGACGTGCACCTTGGTCTGCGGCGGCGAGTAGCGCGTGGCGTTGTCGAGCAGTTCGGCGGCGGCGTGGATGATCGGCTCGACCGAGATGCCCTTGATGTTGACCTTGGCGATGGAGTGCAGCTCGATGCGGCGGTACTCCAGGATGCGGGACATCGCACCGCGCAGCACGCTGTACAGCGGGACGGGCTGCGGCCATTGACGGCCGGGGCGGCCGCCACCGATGACGGCGATGGAGTCGGCGAGGCGGCCGATCAGGGCGGTGCCGTGGTCGATGCGCAGCAGGTCGTCGAAGACCTCGGGGTTGCGGCCGTGGTCCTCCTCCATCTCCCTGAGTTCCTTGGCCTGCTGGTGGACGATGGCCTGGACACGGCGGGCGATGTTGACGAAGGCGCGCTGCGAGGAGTCCCGCATCGCGATCTCCCGGTCGACGATCTGGAGCAGGGTACGCAGCAACTGCCGCTGCGGGCGGGACAGTCCGCGGAACCGGGGATGGGGGTCGACGACCGTGCGGATGACCTCCGCGGGGGAGACGCCGCTGCGCAGGGTGCTGAGGGTCCGGGGCAGCACCTCGGTGCGGAAGTACTCGGTGTCCTCGTCCTGGGAGGCGATGCGCTGCTCCAGGTACGCATTGCGCTGGGCGAAGTCGGCGCGCAGGGCGCGGAGGGTACGGCCACGGCGTGCCGCCACTGCCGCGACGGCGGTCACCAGGACGGTGGCGACGGCTCCGCACCAGCCGACGGCGATCCGGAACTGGTCCGGTACCACCGCGGCGGCGGCCCCGGTCATCGCCGCCGTCAGTACGGCAGGAACCGACAGCTCGCGCGCGTAGAGAAGTTCGCGGCCACCGGGAGGCGATTGAACACTCACCATGTATGCCCTCTGAGACGATTCGGCTGGTTCGCGGACGCTGGGGAGGAGAGGCGGGATGGTCACCGGATCAGATCCGGACAAACACGAACTCTTCATAACGTTTAGGAACAAGCGCACGAATACATCTCAACCCGGTGCGCTGCGGGCGAGCCTAATCCGGGCGGATCATCGCCGTGTCATATTCGGCAAGCACCTGAAATGCCCGCGAGCCAGGAGTACGCTCGCCTGATTTGCACACTGCGGAGCCGTTCGAACACACCACGTCATGACGTACTGGCGTACGGAACAAGCCGCCCCGGCGGGTGCGATCCCCTGCCGTGAAGGCGACTTGAGAAACCGTCGGCCACCTGCCGGAACATGCGCCCGACCGGCCGGACGACGCGTGGACGCGGTGCCCGGGACTCTGCACCGGCAGGGCCGAGCCCGGGCCCCTCGGTGACCGAGGGTGAGACGCCGCAGCGGCGGTACGGTCGGCCCGGAGCTCACGGGAGCTGCCGGGCCGACCGTACCGCCGCTGCGGGTACTCAGGCGTGTGCGACCGTCACCCCACCGAGGAGTACGCCACGACGCCCCGCAGCAGCCCGTCCACCGCCTTGCGCGCGTTCTTGGCAAGGGTCGAGCTCTCGGCGGGGGCGGCCGCCGCGATCTGGCCGAGGACGTCGATGACCTGCTTGCACCAGCGGACGAAGTCGCCGGCCGGCATCTCGGCCTCGCGCAGGACCTCGTCGAGGCCCTTGCCGCCGGCCCACATGTACGCGGCCCAGGCGAAGCCCAGGTCCGGCTCGCGCTGCCCGACACCCTCGGTCTGGGTGATCCGGAACTCCTCCTCCAGAGCGTCGAGCCGGCCCCAGATGCGCACCATCTCGCCGAGCGCGGCCTTCGCCCTGCCCGACGGCACCTTCGGCGCCATCGCGTCGTCGGCCATCCGGGACTCGTACACCAGCGCCGAAACGCACGCGGCCAGTTCGGCCGGGGTGAGCCCCTCCCAGACGCCCTCCCGCAGGCATTCGCTCGCCAGCAGGTCCAGTTCGCCGTAGAGCCGCGCCAGGCGCTTTCCGTGTTCCGTCACCTCGTCGCCGCGCAGGTAGTCCATCTCGGTCAGCAGCGCGACGATACGGTCGAAGGTGCGGGCGATGGTGTTGGTACGGCCTTCGATGCGGCGCTCGAGCTGGGAGGTGTCGCGCAGCAGCCGGTGGTACCGCTCGGCCCAACGGGCGTGGTCCTCACGGTCGTTGCAGCCGTGGCAGGGGTGAGCACGCAGGGCCGTGCGCAGCCGGGCGATCTCGCGGTCGTCGGCGGCCGCGGCCCGCCTCTTGCGGTGCCGCTCGGACGGGATGTGCCCGGCCTTGCTGCGCAGGGCGGAGGCCAGGTCGCGACGGGACTGCGGCGAGCGCGGGTTGAACGACTTGGGGATGCGCATCCGCTCCAGCGGCTCGACGGGCACCGGGAAGTCCATGGACGCCAGCCGTTTGACCTGCCGTTCGACGGTCAGGACCAAGGGGCGCGGGCCGTCGTGCTGTTCGAAGCCACGGTGGCCGTTGGAGCGGCCGGCGGGCAGACCGGGGTCGAGGACCAGGGCGAGACCGGCGTACTTGCCGGTGGGGACGTGGATGACGTCACCGGGCTTGAGCTTCTCCAGGGCGACGGCGGCCTCCGCGCGCCGCTCCACCGCGCCCTGCCGCGCCAGTTCCGTCTCGCGGTCCTTGAGTTCGCGGCGCAGCCGGGCGTACTCCTCGAAGTCGCCGAGGTGGCACGTCATCGACTCCTGGTAGCCCGCGAGGCCTTCCTCGTTGCGCTGGACCTGACGGGAGATGCCCACGACCGACTTGTCGGCCTGGAACTGCGCGAAGGACGTCTCGAGGAGTTCGCGCGAGCGGTGCCGGCCGAACTGCTCGACCAGGTTCACGGCCATGTTGTACGACGGCTTGAAGCTGGATCGCAGCGGGTAGGTGCGCGTGCCCGCGAGGCCCGCGAGGTGCTCCGGATTCATACCGCGCTGCCACAGGACCACCGCGTGGCCCTCGACGTCGATGCCGCGCCGACCCGCGCGGCCGGTCAACTGGGTGTACTCACCGGGGGTGATGTCGGCGTGCTGCTCGCCGTTCCACTTGACGAGTTTCTCCAGCACCACCGAGCGCGCCGGCATGTTGATGCCCAGCGCCAGGGTCTCGGTGGCGAACACGGCCTTCACCAGGCCGCGGACGAAGAGTTCCTCGACGACTTCCTTGAACGTCGGCAGCATGCCCGCGTGGTGGGCGGCGATGCCGCGTTCCAGGCCCTCCAGCCATTCGTAGTAGCCAAGGACGTGCAGGTCCTCGGGCGGGATCGAGGCGGTGCGCTCCTCGACGAGGGCGCGCACCTGCTCACGCTCCTCCTCGTTGTTGAGCCGCAGTCCCGCGTACAGGCACTGCTCGACGGCTGCCTGGCAGGCGGCCCGGCTGAAGATGAAGGTGATCGCGGGCAGCAGGCCCTCGGAGTCGAGGCGCTCGATGACCTCGGGTCTGCCCGGAGTCCACACCCGGGCGCGCTGTCTGCGCTCCCGCTCACGGTCGGCCTCGCGCATGGCACGGCCGCGTCTGCGGTCCGTGTAGGACGGGCGGGTGGCCTCCGTGCGGGCGAGGCGCGCCAGATCGGGGTTGACGGCCTTCTTGTGGCCCTCCCCCTCCTCGAACAGGTCGTACATCCGGCGGCCGGCCAGCACATGCTGGAACAGGGGTACGGGCCGGTGTTCGGAGACGATCACCTCGGTGTCGCCGCGGACCGTGTCGAGCCAGTCGCCGAACTCCTCGGCGTTGGAGACGGTCGCCGACAGGGACACCAGGGTCACCGACGCGGGCAGATGGATGATCACTTCCTCCCAGACGGCGCCGCGGAAGCGGTCGGAGAGGTAGTGCACCTCGTCCATGACCACATAACCGAGGCCGAGGAGGGTCTGCGAGCCCGCGTAGAGCATGTTCCGCAGGACCTCGGTGGTCATGACGACGATCGGGGCGTCGGAGTTGACGCTGTTGTCGCCGGTCAGGAGGCCGACCTTGGCCGCGCCGTAGCGGCGGCTCAGATCGGAGTACTTCTGGTTCGACAACGCCTTGATGGGTGTCGTGTAGAAGCACTTCTTGCCCTGCTTCAGGGCGAGGTGGACGGCGAACTCGCCGACGATCGTCTTGCCGGAGCCGGTGGGTGCGGCCACCAGTACGCCCTTGCCGGCCTCGAGTGCCTGACAGGACTCGATCTGGAAGGGGTCGAGACCGAAGTCGTACATCTCGCGGAAGGAGGCGAGGGCGGTGGCCTGCTCGGCAGCCCGCTGGCGGGCTGCGGCGTACCGCTCGGCCGGTGAGAGGTCCTCTGTCATCGTACTTTCGAGCGTACCGGGCGCCGCTGACAACAGGACGATCATTATCCGGATCAAGGCCCCGGGCCGGGACGCCGACGGCGACGGGCCCCACCGTTGTGCTCGGTGGGGCCCGTGGGACGGTCCGTCAAGGCGCCCGGGGCGCCGGTCGGATCAGGTGACGTCGTCGTAGCCGTTGACCCGGTCCGTACCCGGCTCCGTGGGCGCGCCGCCGGCCGACACCGACTCGGTCTCGCCGATGTCCTCGGGGGTCAGGTCCAGGTCGGAGGCCTCGTCGTCATCCGGTCCCGAGGAGTCGCGCAGCCGCCTGCGCCGGTCGTTGAGCAGCGAGAAGGCGACCGCGGCGAAGTACAGCACCCAGATCGGACCGGCCAGCGCGAGCATCGACAGCGGGTCGGTGCTCGGGGTGGCGACGGCCGCGAAGACCGTGATGCCCAGGATCATGGCGCGCCACCAGCCGAGCATGCGCTTACCGGTGATCATCCCGGTCATGTTGAGCATGATCAGCAGCAGCGGCAGCTCGAAGGACAGACCGAAGACGACCACCATGCGCGTGACGAGCTGGAGCAGGTCGTCGAGCGGCAGCAGGTTGTCGACCCCGCCCGGGGTGAAGTCGATGAGCACCTTGGCGGTGGTGGGGAGCACCCTGTACGCGAAGTAGGCACCGCCGAGGAACAGCGGGACGCCGGTCCCCACGAACCCGTAGGCGTACTTCCGCTCGTGCCGGTGCAGCCCGGGCGCCACGAACGCCCACAGCTGGTACAGCCAGACCGGCGAGGCGAACACGATGCCCGCCGTCAGCGAGACCTGGAGGGCGAGCGTGAAGGGCGCGAGCAGGCCGTTGATCGTGATCCGCGCACAGGGCTGTGCGTGTTCGGTCGACCTCGCCAGTTCCTCGAAGGTCTTGCCGCAGCCGACCGAGTCGAGGATCGGCTTGGTGAGGTAGTTGATGATGTCGTTGTAGAAGAAGGCGGCGACGACCGTGACCAGGATGATGGCCAGCATCGCCTTCGCGAGCCGGTTGCGGAGCTCACGAAGGTGGTCCGCAAGGGGCATCCGCCCCTCGGGGTCCTTCTCCTTGCGGGCAGGCTTGAGCAACCCACGTCCTCATCTCATGCGGCGGGCCGGAGGCATCCGGCCCTGCGTCAGCGCTTGGTCGTGTCCGTCGGCTCGGTGACCGGGCGGGAGCTGGTCACATCGCCGGGAGCGGCCTGGATGGTGCGCTGCGCGGAAGCCTCGTCGTTCGGCGGGTCGGCGGGCGCAGACGGCTTGCCGTCGTCCTTCATCGCCTTGGCCTCGCTCTTCAGAATGCGCGCGGACTTGCCGAGGGACCGGGCCATGTCCGGAAGCTTCTTCGCGCCGAACAGCAGGATGATGACGACGAGGATGAGAATGATCTCGGGAGCTCCGAGCCGTCCGAACATAAGTCTTTACCTTCTCACCGAGGCGGCATGGGGTGGGGTTGCTGTCCGATCAGTCGGACATGCGTCCGACCACCGTGCAGCGATCGTAACGCTCAGGGGTGAACGCGGAGCAATCCCTGGGCGTACTCCCGGTCTGCGGACCGCGCCTCATTCTCGGGCCCGCGATCAGAGGGTACCTGTCCCGGGTGGTAAGTAGACAGGCCGTAGTGACTCATTGCGCCGCCACGGGGCTGCTCCGTTCGCATCACGGAGCAGCCGGTGAGCGGCCCGAGCGCCCTGGATGCCCGTCCGTACGGTGCCCGGACCGCGCCGGGGCCCGTGCACGACTCACACCTGTTTCATATCCGGTCGGCGGCCCGAGCGGCACCGACGGCAGCCGTCTCCAGGTCCTCCGCGGCGCGGTTGATCCGGCGTGCGGACTCCGAGACCTGCCGTCCGAGACGCTCCGCCTCCACGAAGACGCGGACGGCGAACACACTCAGAACGGCGAGCCCGAGGAATCCGAGGGCGATCGCCAGCATCGGCCAGAACATGACGCCGAGCCTAGAGGGTCGAGTGCAGCCGCAGGGTCCGCACCCCGCCCCCGGTGAGCAGTTCGACGACACGCTCCCCCGCCGGCTTGCGGACGGAGGCGCCGCACTCGGGGCAGGTGAAGGAGTAGAAGGTGGTCTTGCTGCTGGCGCCGATGGCCAGCCGCAGCGCGCCCGCCCCCAGTTCGAAGCGGCCCCGGCAGTCCGGGCAGCCGGCCCTGAACACCACGTCGGCCACCCGCCGCATGCCGGCGAACGCCGTGCGCACCGACATCTCCGGCTCACCGGGCGCCTGCGGCACACCGGCCGACGCGTTCGACTGCTCCGACGCACCACCGGTCGTCGCCGACGTGCTCACAGCCCCTGCTCCTGCCTGTCGTACAGCCCGTCCTGAACTGCGTCCGGCCCGTCGTACGCCGCGAGCGCCTCGGCCGCCGCCCGGCGGGCGTTGTCGGCGAGGTCCTGCGGCGACACGATCCGGCCGTCGCGCCCGAGCCGCAGCGCCAGCCGTCGCAGCGACGCCGGGTCCGGGGTCCGCAAGGTGATACGCAGCCCGCCGTCCGCAAGCTCGTCCGCGCGGTCGTGCGGGTAGTACTCGGCCACCCAGCGACCCGCCGGGCCGACCTCGACGACCACCTCGGGGTCCTCGGCGGCGGGCTGGACGAGCCCCTCTGAGAGGTCACGCAGCTCGACCTCCGGCGGTGCCGACGGCTCGTCGAGGATCCTGATCTCGGCGACCCGGTCGAGCCGGAAGGTGCGGCGCGCCTCCGATCGGCGGCACCACGCCTCCACATAGGTGTGCCCCACGCTGACGAGGCGGATCGGGTCGATCTCGCGCTCGGTGACCTCGTCACGGGCCGGCGAGTAGTAGCGGATCCACAGTCGGCGCCGCTCCGAGATGGCCCGGTCGACGTCGGCGAAGACGCCGCCCTCGGACTCGAAGGTGACCGAGAGCCGGGAGCTGGCACCCGCGGCCTCCCCGGCGGCGGTCTCCACCTTGGCGGTGGCGCGCAGCAGAGCCTGGCGGTCGCTCTCCCGCAGGCCGGGCAGGGTGGCGACGGCCCGCGCGGCGACCAGCAGCGCGGTCGCCTCGTCGGCCGCCAGCCGCAGGGGCTCGGCGGCGTCCGCCCCGAGGGCGGCCGGGTTGTGCCACCAGATGCGCTCGCCGTCGGTGTCGATGTCGAGCAGATCGCCGCCGCGGAAGCTGGTCCCGCACATCGGCAGCACGTCGAGGTCCGAGACGAGCTCGTCCTCGGTGATCCCGAAGGCCCGGGCGACGTCCTCGATGCGGGCGCCGGGACGCTCCCGCAGATAGGTCACCAGCGACAGCATCCGCCGGGTCTGGTCGATGGCGTTCACCGGTCTGGCCGCTTTGCCTGCCACGTTAGTGCCCCTCCCCCTCAGCCCTTGGCCACGGCGCGCAGTCGGTCCACCACGTCGGCCCTCAGCTCCGCCGGCTCCAGGACCACGACATCGGGGCCGAACTCCACCAGCCAGGCGTCGAGGCCGTGCCCGTACGGAATCTCCAACTCGTCCCACCCGTCGCCGAGTTCCCGCACGGCGGTGGCCTTCGCCCGAAGGGGGTACCCCGCGCCCGTGCGCAGCCGGATCAGGGCCGAACGGTCGGCGGTCTCCCCCGCCCAGCTGGCGACGGTCTCACGGACGGTGACGACGTCCGGTACCTCGGCGGTGAAGGCGCCACCGCGGCTGCGTACCTTGCCCGTGATCCGGGAGAGCCGGAAGACGCGCTCGGCACCACGGTCGCGGTCCCATCCGGCCATGTACCAGTGGCCGCGCCAGCACTCCAGCGCCCAGGGCTCGACATGACGCGTCTCCGGACGCGCCGCGGTGGCCTTGCGGTAGTCGAAGACGACCGGGCGGCGGTCGCGGCAGGCGAGCATCAACGGCTCGAAGGCGGCCTCGTGCACGGGGATGCGCGGCTCCAGCGCCCCGTGCGCCTCGTACGGGTCCACGTCCTCGGGCAGGCCGGCGGCGCGCAGCTTCTGCAGCGCACCGCTCGCGGCCCCGGCGAGCCGCGCCTGCTGCCACACCTTTGCGGCCAGGCCCAGCGCGGCGGCCTCCTCCGCGTCGAGTGTGATGGGCGGAAGACGGTTGCTGTCGCGGCGGGCGAGATAGCCGACCTCGCCGTCCAGGTTCTCGACGGTCTCGATGACCAGGCCGAGCTCGCGCAGATCGTCCTTGTCGCGCTCGAACATGCGATTGAAGGAGTCGTCGGAGCTCGCCGACGCCTTCTCCGGCCCGAAGGACTCGACGTAGGCCTCGATGGATTCGCGCAGCTCCCGCTTGCTGAGCGGTCGCCGCGTCCCGAGCAGACACAGCGCCAGGTTCATCAGTCGCTCTGCCTTGGCAATGGCCATCGACGCCCTTCGCCTCCCCATGATGCCTACGACCGACGACCGTACCTCTCGTGGGTGTCCAGGCAAAAGCGGAGGGCCCATGCCTGTACAGGCATGGGCCCCAGGTGATCGTTTCCGGTCGGATCCGGTATCGCCCCGATCCAGGCCCGTCCCGCGTCGGCGGCGGGGCGCAGGCCGGTACCGGCGGCGACGACACGCCCGGCACACCTGCGGTGCCGGGTCCGAGTCCGCACCCGGTTCGGCGCTGTGCCGTCCGTCCTCGCCCCCGGGCGGGAGTGCGCCGCAGCGCCCGGACCAGCGTATAGCGGGCCGCGGCGCGCCGGGCGCAGCGGGCATCCCGGGCGTCCGGCGGCGCCGCCGGTGATCCGGACCCGCTCAGCGGGTCCGGATCAGACCGCGACCAGGTCGCAGACGAAGATCAGCGTCTCGCCGGGCTTGATCCGGCCGCCCGCGCCGCGGTCGCCGTAGGCGAGGTGCGGAGGAATGGTCAGCTGGCGGCGCCCGCCGACCTTCATGCCCTGCACGCCCTTGTCCCAGCCCTGGATGACCTGACCCACGCCGAGCTGGAACTTCAGCGGCGTGCCGCGGTTCCAGGACGCGTCGAACTCCTCACCGCTGGAGAAGGCCACGCCCACGTAGTGGACGGAGACGGTGTCGCCCGCCTTGGCCTCCGGGCCGTCACCCTCCCAGATGTCCTTGATCTCGAGGTCCGCCGGGGGCTCGCCGCCCGGGAAGTCGATCTCGGGCTTCTCGATGCTCACGTCAAAAACTCCTGCTCATTGGTGTTGAGGCCATTGCGGCACCTCCGACACTCTCATATCCCCGCGGGCGTTACATCTTCGCCAGGATGTCGACCGAGAACACCAGCGTGGAGTCCTTCTTGATGCTGCTGCCCGCGGGCGGGTTGTCGCCGTACCCCAGCTTGGGCGGGATCACGACGAGCACACGGCTGCCCACCTTCTTGCCCGTCAGTCCCTGTGCCCAGCCCTTGACGACCTGCTGCAGCGAGAACGAGGCGAGCTGACCGCGGGCGTACGTCGAGTCGAACTCCTTGCCGTCCTCCCACAGCACGCCCTTGTACTGGACGAGCACGCTGCTGTCCGCGGCGACCGCCTCGCCGTCGCCCTCGATCACGTAGTTCGACACCAGGTCCGTCGGCGCCTTCACCTTGGGCACGTCGATGGACGGCGCCTTGCCGTCGGTGTTGGTGCCCACCTTCGGCAGGTTGGCGTCGTTCTGCGCGACGTCCTTGCCCTTCGCCGAGCTCTTGCCGCTGAACGTGTTCTGGAGGTCCACCACGAACACCAGGGTGTCGGTGCCCTTGATGCCCGCCTGGGTGTTGCCCTGCGGGCCGTAGCCCCAGGTCGGGGGCACGGACATCTCGACCCGGCTGCCCACCTTCTTGCCCTGCAGGGCATAGCGCCAGCCGTCGATGATGCCGCCCTGGGCGAGCTGGATCACCAGCGGCGTCTTGCGGTCGTAGGAGTTGTCGAAGACCTTCGCCGTGTCCCAGATCTGGCCCAGGTAGTGCACCTGGACGTAGTCGTTCTCCGCGACCGTCTGACCCGTGCCCGGAATCGCCGTCCGCACCGCGAGGTCCTTCGAGGGCGCGCCCGGCCCCTTGGCCACCGTCGGCTTCTCGCCGAACTTGGTGCCCGCCGTGATGGCCGGCAGCGGACCGTCGACGATCTTGGGCGATGGAGCGGCCGACGGGGCCGTGGCCGTGGGGGACGGGCTGGCACTCGCCTGGCCCGAGCCGGACTTTCCGTCGCCGCATCCGGCGAGCGTGACCAGTCCTGCGGGCAGAGCGGCGAGGAGGAGTGAGCGTCGGCGCACGATGGGGCCTCGTAATCGGTCGATCTTGATTGATGGCGTGCGCGCAACTCTACGGTGTGACGAGGGCGCCGTACGGCAAACGTACGGCGCCCGCGTTGCGTTACGGAGACGGGTGTGACCCCGCGTTCACATCCCGGCGATCAGCTTCTCCACCCGGTCGTCCACAGAACGGAACGGGTCCTTGCACAACACGGTGCGCTGTGCCTGGTCGTTGAGCTTGAGATGCACCCAGTCCACCGTGAAATCACGTCGCTGTTCCTGAGCCCTGCGGATGAAGTCACCGCGCAGCCGGGCCCGAGTGGTCTGCGGCGGAACCGACTTCCCTTCGAAGATCTTCAAGTCGTTGCAGATCCGAGCGGCTTGGCCCTTCTTCTCCAGCAGGTAGTACAGGCCACGACGGCGGTGGATGTCGTGGTAGGCGAGGTCTATCTGGGCGACCCGCGGATGCGACATCGTCATGTTGTGCTTGGCGCGGTACCGCTCGATGAGCTTGTACTTCATCACCCAGTCGATTTCGGTACCGATCCGGTCCAGGTCCTCGGACTCGATCGCGTCCAGCGTGCGGCCCCACAGCTCCAGGACCTGCTCCACCGTGCCCGTGCGGATCCCACGGCGCTCGCAGAAGTCCACGGCCTTCTCGTAGTACTCGCGCTGCACCTCAAGGGCGGAGGCCTCGCGGCCGCTCGCCAGACGTACCTTGCGACGGCCCGTGATGTCGTGGCTGACCTCGCGGATCGCCCGGATCGGGTTCTCCAGGGTGAGGTCACGCATCACCGTGCCCGCCTCGATCATGCGCAGCACCAGATCCGTGGCCCCGACCTTGAGCAGCATGGTCGTCTCGGACATGTTCGAGTCGCCGACGATCACATGCAGACGGCGGTAGCGCTCGGCGTCCGCGTGCGGCTCGTCCCGTGTGTTGATGATCGGCCGGGAGCGCGTGGTCGCCGAGCTGACGCCCTCCCAGATGTGCTCGGCACGCTGGCTCACGCAGTACACGGCCCCGCGCGGGGTCTGCAGCACCTTCCCGGCCCCGCACAGAAGCTGCCGTGTGACCAGGAACGGGATGAGGATGTCGGCGAGCCGCGAGAACTCTCCGTGCCGCGCCACCAGGTAGTTCTCGTGACAGCCGTAGGAGTTCCCGGCCGAGTCGGTGTTGTTCTTGAAGAGGTAGACGTCGCCCGCGATTCCCTCCTCGTGCAGACGACGTTCGGCATCGACCAGCAATCCCTCGAGAATGCGCTCGCCGGCCTTGTCGTGGGTGACCAGTTCGGTCACGTTGTCACATTCGGGTGTCGCGTATTCCGGATGTGAGCCCACGTCGAGGTACAGGCGGGCGCCGTTCCGCAGAAAGACATTGCTGCTACGGCCCCATGACACGACACGGCGGAAGAGGTACCGCGCCACCTCGTCAGGCGACAGACGGCGCTGTCCCCTGAACGTGCACGTGACGCCGTACTCGTTCTCCAGCCCGAAAATGCGGCGGTCCATGAGTGAACATTACGCCCGATCCCCTGAGCTGAAACGGGGTTCGACGGCACGGTTTGGATCATTTTCCGGTGAAGCCGCAACCACCGCACTCCCGGCAGGAGCTGCGAGGACCCGTCCCGTCGCCAGGAGGACCAGCAAGGACACGGCCCCCGCGGCACCCGGCACCGCGAACCCCCACAGGGCACCACCCGCCTGCACGACCGGTCCCGCGAGGCCCGTCCCGACCGACGCCCCCACCGTGAACGTCGTGACAAGCCAGGAGAACGCCTCGGTGACCGTGCCGCCCGGTGCGTGCCGGTCGACGATGATGAACGCGCACGCGATGCAGGGTGCCAGGAAGACCCCGGCGAGCACCGTGAGCAGCACCATGGCGACCGTTCCCGGCATCAGCATCAGAGGCAGATAACACACCGCCAGAAGCCCCACGAGCACACGCAGTCGCCGCTCCGGCGCACCGGGCCACTGCCGCACCCCGTACACCGTCCCACCGACCAGGGCGCCCAGGCCCAGGGCGGCCATCAGCCAGCCGTACACCCCGTCACCGCCGTGACCGTCCGCGTACGACACCGCCGCCACCGTGATGGAGCCCAGCGCGATGCCCACGAACAGGAACGCGCCGAGCAGCGCCAGCAGCCCCCGCGAGCGCAGGGCGCCGAGCCAGTGCGCCTCACGCGGCCCCGAGCGCCAGGCCCGCGAGGGCGGCGACACGACCACGGAGAGTGCCCCCAGCACCCCGATGACGTTGATCACGACCAGCGCCACCCGGGCGGACCACAGCGCCACGCACGCGGTCACCAGCAGCGGGCCCACGGTGAACATCACCTCCTGGGCGACGGCGTCCAGCGCGTACGCCGTGGGCACCTGAGCGTCACGGCGCAGCACCACCGGCCACAGCGCCCGCAGGCCGCCCTCCAGGGGCGGTGTGAACAGCCCCGCGACGATCATGGCTGTATACGCCAGTACGGGTGACGCGACGCCCGCCAGGGCGAACCCGGCCATCGCGAGGCCCGAGACGATCGCGGCCGGCAGCTGCACACGCGGCTGACCGTGCAGATCGACCAGTCGGCCCAACAGGGGCTGACCCACGGCGTTCGCCACCCCGTACACCGCGGCGAGCGCGCCGGCGAAGCTGTAGGTGCCGCCCTCGGCCCGCACGAACAGCACCACCGCGATCGCCGCGGTCGCGTTCGGGAGCCGGCCCACCAGTGTTCCGGTGAGCAGACGCGCGGCGTGCCTCGCCCTGAGGATCTCCAGGTATCCCGCGGCCATGCCCCGTCCCTTCTTGTCCGCCTCGCCGTCGCCGGTCAGCCGGCCACTGGGGAAGTTGTACGTATAACGTCGTCCGCCATACGTACCATGTGCGCTGTCCAGGAGTCCAGACGAAAGAGCAGGCCCACGGTGGCACCAGGTAGCACGCGCCCCACCAGCCGCGATGTCGCCCAGGTCGCCGGAGTCTCCCAGGCCGCCGTCTCCCTCGTCCTCGGCGGCAAATGGCGCGGGCGTGTCTCCGAGACGACCGCCGAACGAGTCCGCGAAGCGGCGCGCGAACTCGGTTACCGCCCCAATCTCGCCGCCCGCAACCTCCGTCTCGGCCGGACGCGCACGGTCCTGCTCGTCGTCCCGGCGCTCACCACCGAATTCTTCGCCGGCGTGTACACCGGCGCCGCCCGCGTCGCCGCGGAGCACGGATTCGGTGTGGTCCTCTACCCCTCACCCGAGGGCGTCGGCCCCGCCAAGGACCCCTTCCACTCCGCGCAGGCCGCCCTCGACGGTGTCATCGCCTCCTCCATGGCCCCCGAAGCCCTCAGCGCCATCCGGGGCGACCAACTCCCGCTCGTCATGCTCGACAGCGATCCCCGGGAAAGCCTCGGCGCCGCAACCGTCAACCTCGACATCGCCGACGGCCTGCGCCAGGTGGCCGAACATCTGCTCGCACTCGGCCACAGGCGCTTCCTCCACCTCGCCGCCGGCATCCCGTCCTGGACCTTCGAGACCCGCGCCCGTTCCCTCGCCGCACACCTCGCCCGGGCACCCGGCACAAGCCTCGGCAGCACCCGGGCGCCCATCTCCATCGAAGACGCCCTCACGGCCGCGGCATCCGCCCTGGCCGCCCCGGGTCCCCGCCCCACCGCCGTCGTCTGCGACGACGACCTCCTGGCCGCCGGCGCCTACAAGGCCGCCCGGCGCCTCGGCCTGCGCGTTCCCGAGGACCTCTCCATCACCGGAATCGACGACCTCGCGCTCGCCACCGCCATCGACCCCGAACTGACCACCGTCCGCCTCGACGCCGAGCTCTTCGGTGAACGCGGCATGCAGGCACTCCTCGCCGTCCTGGAGGGCCGCACACCCGCTCAGGACGCCATCCCCGTCGAACTCGTCGTCCGCGGCTCCACGGCGCGACCAGGCCCCTGACCACGAACGCCGTGTGCCCCGCCCCTTTCCGGGGCGGGGCACACGGCGTTCGAACCGGGCGCCGGCTCCTCACGGAGCGGCGCAGGCGATCACTCCTCGTCCTCGGCGTCCTCGGCGTCCTCGGCCTCCGCGGCCGTGGACGCACCGTTCGCCTCCAGCAGCCGCGCCAGCTGACGGCCCACGATCCGCCGGAACTTCCGCTTCTGCGGACGTGTACGGTCCAGAAGCGCGACCTCCAGGCGCTCCGCGGGAATCTCCCGCTCACTGCCGTTGGTGTCCCGCGACAGCGCCTGAACGGCCAGCTTCAGCGCCTCCGCGAGCGTCATGCCGTCACGGTGACGCTGATCCAGGAAACTGCTGATCTGCTCCGCGTTGCCGCCCACCGCGACCGAGCCGTGCTCGTCCACGATCGACCCGTCGTGCGGCAGACGGTAGATCTGGTCGCCCTCCGGGGTCTCCCCCACCTCGGCGACCACCAACTCCACCTCGTACGGCTTCTCCGCCGCACTCGAGAAGATCGTGCCCAGCGTCTGCGCGTAGACGTTGGCAAGACCACGGGCCGTCACATCGTCACGGTCATAGGTGTAACCCCGCAGGTCCGCATACCGGACACCACCGATGCGCAGATTCTCGTACTCGTTGTACTTGCCGGCGGCCGCAAAACCGATCCGGTCGTAGATCTCGCTGAACTTGTGCAACGCCCGGGACGGGTTCTCGCCGACGAACACGATGCCGTCGGCGTACTGCATCACGACCAGACTGCGGCCGCGCGCGATGCCCTTCCGGGCGTACTCCGCCCGGTCGGCCATGGCCTGCTGGGGGGAGACATAGAACGGCGTCGACACCGGTTATCCGTCCCTTTCTGTCGAAGTCACTCGATCACCTTGGAAACCACCGGGGCCGGTGTCAGAGCAGAGCGGCCTTCGGGCCGTCCGGCTGCTCCAGACGACGCTGCAGCACCGCCCGGGCGATCTCACCCGCCTCGTCCTCGGTGAGCCGGCGGAAACCGTCCTCGGTGATCACAGTGACGACCGGATAGATCCGGCGGGCGACATCGGGACCACCGGTCGCCGAGTCGTCGTCTGCCGCGTCGTACAGAGCCTGGACCACCAGGGTGGTCGCCTGCTCCTCGGTCAGATCATCACGGAAAAGCTTCTTCATGGCGCCGCGCGCGAAGATCGAGCCGGAGCCCGTCGCCGCGAACCCGTGCTCCTGCGAGCGGCCGCCCGTCACGTCGTACGAGAAGATGCGGCCCTTCTCCCGGTCCACGTCGTAACCGGCGAAGAGCGGCACCACGGCCAGGCCCTGCATGGCCATGCCGAGGTTGGAACGGATCATGGTCGACAGGCGGTTCGCCTTGCCCTCCAGGGAGAGCTGGGCACCCTCGACCTTCTCGAAGTGCTCCAGCTCCAGCTGGAACAGCTTCACCATCTCCACGGCGAGACCCGCCGTACCGGCGATGCCCACTGCCGAGTACTCGTCCGCCGGGAACACCTTCTCGATGTCCCGCTGCGCGATCACATTGCCCATGGTCGCCCTGCGGTCACCGGCGAGCACCACACCGCCGGGGAACGAGACGGCCACGATCGTCGTGCCGTGCGGGGCCTCGATCACCCCCTGGGTGGGGGGCAGCTGCCGCTTGCCGGGCAGCATCTCGGGCTGGTGCTCCGAGAGGAAGTCCATGAAGGACGACGACCCGGGCGTCAGGAAGGCAGCTGGTAGACGCCCGGTACTACGAGGGTTGGCTTCCACGGAGTTCCTTCCAGATAGGCGGCAGCCCGACGAACTGCGTCGGGATCGTCTCCCAACTTGCCGATGGCCGAATTGCAGTTGAAGCACAGTACGCCACGGACCTTACCCGTCTCGCGGCAGTGATCCACACGGACAGCCGGGCTTTCGGGCCGATCACCCGGAGCCCCGCTCGAGAGGCGGCCGTCCCGTCACGTTCGGACCCGGTCGATCCGAGGTGGCGCTTCGGACGATCTGCGCGCCCCCGGACCGCCCGGCACGCCTTGCGGCGCGTGGAGGGGCGATCGGATGCGATCGCGTGCCGATGCCCGCCGTGAGGCCCGATCTCCCCGCAGGACCGGCCGGGCCCGTGCCCGGCCGGAACCTCCACCGTCCCGCGCGGAGGCTTGCCGACGGTCTTCCGGTGGCGCCGGTAGCGCGCGGCGCTGTACTGCGCCGCACACTCCCGGCATCGCACCTGAAGACCATCGCGCCGATTCCGGTCCCGAGCGAAGGCGGAGAGGGTCGGCACCCGCTCGCAACCCGTGCATCGCCCCGTGGACGGCCCTCCAGCCACTTCCACCCCCGCAACCTTCGATCCGAAGGAAAAGTAGCCCTACACCCTTTACTGTCCACCCTTTTGCACGAAGGAGCGCACGAAGTCCTCGGCATTCTCCTCGAGCACGTCGTCGATCTCGTCCAGAACCGAGTCCACGTCGTCGCTCAGCTTCTCGTGTCGCTCCTTGAGGTCCTCGGAGCCCTGCGCGTCCTGCGCCTGCTCCTCCACCTCCTCCGTGGAGCGCGTGGCCTTCTGCTGTCCGCCGCCGGTGTCCTTGGTCGCCATAACCCTCACCCCGCTCAGTTCGCCCGACATGGTCGGCATTCCTGCCGATCGGTGATGATCAGACCCTACAAGCCCGGTCTGACATCGGCCCCGCAGTTACTCCAACGTACGGGGGCCACCTCGATGATTCCCTTCCGTGGAGTTCTCCACCCCGTCCGACCGGTACCGTCCGGGGGTACCCGTTCAGTTCCCGGACAGGACCCTGACCAGGTCCTCGGCCGTGCGGCAGCGGTCAAGGAGCTCCTTGACGTGATTACGCGTTCCGCGAAGCGGTTCCAGGGTCGGCACCCGCTGGAGCGAGTCCCTGCCCGGCAGGTCGAAGATCACCGAGTCCCAGGACGCCGCGGCGACGTCGTCCGCGTACTGCTCGAGGCACCGGCCGCGGAAGTAGGCCCGGGTGTCCTCCGGGGGCTTCGTACGGGCCCGCTCGACGTCGTCCTCGTCCAGGAGGCGCTTCATGCGTCCCCGGGCCACCAGACGGTTGTAGAGGCCCTTCTCGGCACGTACGTCCGCGTACTGGAGGTCGACCAGGTGGAGCCGGGCGGCGTCCCAGTCGAGGCTGTCGCGGCGCCGGTAGCCCTCCATGAGCTCCCGTTTGGCGACCCAGTCGAGTTCGCCGGCGAGGCTCATGGGGTCCCTCTCCAGCCGGTTCAGGGTGTCCTCCCAACGGGTGAGGACGTCCCGGGTCTGCTCGTCCACGTCGCCGCCGAACCGCTCCTCCACGTATTTGCGCGACAGCTCGTAGTACTCCATCTGGAGCTGGACGGCGGTGAGTGTCCGGCCGCTGCGGAGAGTGACGAGGTGCTTGAGCGTGGGGTCGTGGGAGACCTGGTGCAGGGTGCGTACCGGCTGGTCGACCGCCAGGTCCACGGCGATGAAGCCGTCCTCGATCATCGACAGGACCAGCGCGGTGGTACCGAGCTTGAGGTAGGTCGAGATCTCGGAGAGGTTCGCGTCGCCGATGATCACGTGCAGACGGCGGTATTTCTCCGCGTCGGCGTGGGGTTCGTCGCGGGTGTTGATGATGGGGCGCTTGAGCGTCGTCTCGAGGCCCACTTCGACCTCGAAGTAGTCGGCGCGCTGACTGAGCTGGAACCCGTGTTCGTGTCCGTCCTGGCCGATGCCGACGCGGCCCGCGCCGGCGAAGACCTGGCGGGAGACGAAGAACGGGGTGAGGTGGCGCACGATGTCCGAGAAGGGGGTCTCCCGCTTCATCAGGTAGTTCTCGTGCGTGCCGTAAGAGGCGCCCTTGTTGTCGGTGTTGTTCTTGTAGAGGTGGATCGGCTGGGCTCCGGGGAGCTGCGCGGCCCGTTCGGCCGCCTCGGCCATGATCCGCTCGCCGGCCTTGTCCCAGAGGACGGCGTCCCGGGGGTTGGTCACCTCGGGGGCGCTGTACTCGGGGTGTGCGTGGTCGACGTAGAGCCGTGCGCCGTTGGTGAGGATCACGTTGGCGAGGCCGATGTCCTCGTCGGTGAGCTGGCTGGCGTCGGCGGCCTCGCGCGCGAGGTCGAAGCCTCGCGCGTCCCGCAGCGGGTTCTCCTCCTCGAAGTCCCAGCGGGCCCGGCGGGCCCGGTGCATCGCCGCCGCGTAGGCGTTGACGATCTGGGACGAGGTGAGCATGGCATTGGCGTTGGGGTGCCCGGGGACGGAGATGCCGTACTCCGTCTCGATGCCCATTACTCGCCGTACGGTCATGCGGCCCTCCTTGCCCGGCGGCGCCCTCGGTCGGGGGCGGCGCTCAGATACCGCTGGTGCTCCGGTGCGCGTGCGGTGCCCGTCCCCGCACGGCGCGACGCGGCGGTACGAAGAGCCTAGAACGCCTTTGCGCTGGTGGGGAGATCATTTGCGTCATTGCCTTGCTCCAGCCGTGCCGGAAAAGCAGTCGGCTGCGGGCACCCGGTGAGGGCACCCGCAGCCGCCCCGGCCTTTTACAGGTACTGGCCGGTGTTCGCCACCGTGTCGATGGAGCGTCCGGTGTCCGCGCCCTGCTTTCCGGTGATGAGGGTACGGATGTAGACGATCCGTTCGCCCTTCTTTCCGGAGATCCGGGCCCAGTCGTCCGGGTTGGTGGTGTTGGGAAGGTCCTCGTTCTCCTTGAACTCGTCCACACACGCCTGGAGGAGATGGGAGACCCGCAGGCCCTTCTGGTTGTGTTCCAGGAAGTCCTTGATCGCCATCTTCTTGGCGCGGCCGACGATGTTCTCGATCATGGCGCCGGAATTGAAGTCCTTGAAGTAGAGGACTTCCTTGTCGCCGTTGGCGTAGGTCACCTCGAGGAAGCGGTTCTCGTCCGATTCGGCGTACATCTGCTCCACGGCGGTCTGGATCATGCCGTGGACGGTGGCCGACTTGTCGCCTCCGTGCTCGCCGACGTCCTCGCCGTGCAGCGGAAGCCTCTCGGTCAGGTACTTCCCGAAGATGTCCTTGGCCGCTTCGGCGTCCGGACGCTCGATCTTGATCTTCACATCGAGGCGGCCGGGCCGCAGGATGGCGGGGTCGATCATGTCCTCGCGGTTGGAGGCGCCGATGACCACCACGTTCTGCAGGCCTTCCACACCGTCGATCTCGGCGAGCAGCTGGGGGACGATGGTGTTCTCCACGTCCGAGCTGACACCGGAGCCGCGGGTGCGGAAGAGGGATTCCATCTCGTCGAAGAAGACGATGACGGGGGTGCCCTCGCTGGCCTTCTCACGGGCGCGCTGGAAGACGAGGCGGATCTGCCGTTCGGTCTCGCCCACGTACTTGTTCAGCAGCTCGGGGCCCTTGATGTTGAGGAAGAAGCTCTTGCCCGCGGCCTGGCCGGTGACTTCGGCGACCTTCTTGGCCAGCGAGTTCGCGACGGCCTTGGCGATGAGCGTCTTTCCGCATCCGGGGGGCCCGTACAGCAGGACGCCCTTGGGCGGCCGCAGTTCGTGCTCCTTGAACAGGTCGGGGTAGAGGTACGGGAGCTCGACCGCGTCGCGGATGGCTTCGATCTGGCCGGCGAGGCCGCCGATCTGCTCGTAGCCGATGTCGGGTACCTCTTCGAGGACGAGTTCCTCGACCTCGCTCTTGGGCACGACCTCGTAGACGTAGCCCGAGCGCGGTTCGAGCAGAAGGGCGTCGCCGGGGCGGATGGTGACGTCCAGCAGCGGCTCGGCGAGCCGTACCACTCGTTCCTCGTCGGTGTGCCCGAGCACCAGGGCGCGCTCGCCGTCCTCGAGGACTTCCTTGAGCGTGACGATGTCCCCGACCCGCTCGAATTCCATGGCCTCGACCACGTTGAGCGCTTCGTTGAGCATCACTTCCTGGCCGCGGCGGAGCTCGTCGAGCTCCACGCTGGGGCTGACGTTCACGCGGAGCTTGCGGCCGCCGGTGAAGATGTCGGCCGTGCCGTCCTCGATCGCCTGCAGGAACACACCGAAGCCGGCCGGTGGCTGTGCGAGCCGGTCGACCTCCTCCTTGAGGGCCACGATCTGGTCGCGGGCCTCACGGAGCGTGTTGGCGAGTCGCTCGTTCTGTGCGGACACGCCGGCCAGGTTGGTCTGCAGTTCGACGATCCGCTCTTCGAGAATCCTCGTGTGTCGCGGAGAGTCGGCGAGCTTGCGTCGCAGGACGGCGATCTCCTGCTCAAGGTAGGCGATCTGCCCGGCCGGGTCGTCGGACCCTCGTCCCGGGCGGATGCCGCGGTTCATGTCGTCGTCGTGGGCTGCCACGGTCCTCACCTCCTCCAAGGGGAGCTGGACGCTTCCAGACCCTACCTGGGTGGGTGTCGATTGAAACCCCTAGATCACAAAGACTGTCGAGGTGTGTCCGATCTTCACCCTTGCGCTCTCCCTCACGCCAGGGGAATACCCACCGAACATGATTGGGAAGCCGCCGAAGGTAGGCTCACGGTGTTCAACACCCGTCAGAGCCTGCCGGATTCCCGCGGCCGGCTCTGCGCAGGAAACGGCAGGGGAGATGACCGTGCAGCAGGCCGCAGTCGACGGCGAGGCGCTGGAGGTCTGGATCGACCAGGATCTGTGTACCGGTGACGGTATCTGCGCCCAGTACGCTCCGGAGGTCTTCGAGCTGGACATCGACGGCCTGGCCTACGTGAAGGGCCCGGACGACGAGCTTTTGCAGGCCAAGGGGGCCACAACGCCCGTACCGCTGCCGCTTCTCACGGATGTGGTGGACTCGGCGCGGGAGTGCCCGGGCGACTGCATCCATGTACGTCGAATTTCGGACAGCGTGGAGATCTACGGCCCTGACGCGGAGTGACCGCAGGACCACTCCGCGTCATCAGCTGTCTCGTTTCTCACATCGGGTTCGCCGTACCGACGCCTGCGCGCCGCCGGGCGCTCACACGGCGGTCTGCGCCGGCGGTGAAGTGTGCGACGTCACACGCTCCGTGCGCCGGAGGGCGTGGACCGGATGAACGCGCCGCCCTTCCACTGCCAATGGGCGGGGGTCTTCACATCCGGGCAGCAACTCGGTACGTCGGGCGAGGAGTAGCCGAGGAGGGTCGCCGTGACCGCCGCGTCACGGACGGCGAAGTCGGTGACGGTCGATCGGTCCTTGGGGTCGACCAGGGTGGCGACCACCCGGGGTTCCGTGGCGCCCGCGGCCTGGGTGAGGACGTAGACGCCGTCGGGCGGGGTCCCCATGCTCGCGTCGCAGTGGGCCACCACGACGGTTTCGGGGCGGTCGTCGCCGTCGAGGTCGCCGATGGCCTTCTTCACGATGACGAGCTTGACCGGGCCGCAGTCGAGCGGGATGTCGGCCTTGGCGGGGTCGGGGGCTGCCGCGGTGGCCTGTGCCGCCTTGGTCCCTCCCGGGGGCTGGGCCGCCGTCGCGGAGCCGGGGTGCAGCATGGAGGACAGGGCGATCACGCCGGAGACGGCGGTGGCCGTGGCGACCCAGTGGATGGGCCGGGGGGTGGTGTGAGCGAGTTCCGGAACGGCGGGGTGCTGCACGCGAGCAGTTTCTCCTGTGAGAGCTGTGCCGGTGGGGGTGGACCGCATCGTGCCACACGTCACATCGAGGCGGAACGGCGGGGGCGGTACTTCTGGCGTCGCGTCAACTCCCGGTGTACTGCGGGGCCTCAACGGACGAACGCCGCGGCCCGGTCCCCGATGTGTGCGGGAACTGGGCCGCGGCGCTCGTCCGTTGGCTGCGGCGGGGTCCGGGTCAGTGACCGGCGCCTCCGTCGGCGTTGGGGCCTGCGTAGTCCTCGCCGTAGGCGCCCTTGGCGGGCCGGCGGCGGCGCATGGGCGGCTCGACGCCGTCGGCGAGCCGGCGGGCGGTGAGGAGGAAGCCGGTGTGGCCGATCATCCGGTGGTCCGGGCGCACGGCCAGGCCTTCGATGTGCCAGTTGCGGATCATCGTCTCCCATGAGGTCGGCTCGTTGAAGCAGCCGATCTCGCGGATGGACTCGACGGTCCGGGCGAGCTGGGTGGTGGTCGCCACGTAGCAGCACAGGATGCCGCCGGGGACGAGCGCCTTGGAGACGGCTTCCAGACACTCCCAAGGGGCGAGCATGTCGAGGATGACGCGGTCGACGTCGGTGTCGCCGAGATTGTCCTGGAGGTCGCCGACGGTGAGCTGCCAGGCGGGGTGCGGGCCGCCGAAGTAGCGTTCCACGTTCTGCTGGGCGATCTCGGCGAAGTCGGCGCGGCGCTCGTAGCTGTGCAGCATTCCCTGGTCGCCGATGGCGCGCAGCAGGAAGCTGCTGAGGGAGCCGGAGCCGACGCCCGCCTCCACGACGCGTGCGCCGGGGAAGATGTCGGCGAAGGCGAGGATCTGCCCCGCGTCCTTGGGATAGACGACTGCCGCCCCGCGGGGCATGGACAGGACGTAGTCGGGGAGCAGGGGGCGCAGCGCGAGATAGGCGACGTTCCCGGTGGTGCGGACAACGCTGCCCTCGGGAGCACCGATCAGTTCGTCGTGCGGGAAGGAACCCTTGTGGGTGTGGAAGTTCTTCCCCGCTTCGAGCGTGAACGTGTAGTGGCGGCCCTTGGGGTCGGTCAGCTGTACCTGGTCCCCGACCTTGAAGGGCCCGCGACGGCGGGCGGCACCGGTCGGTTCGGACATGTGACCAGCCTACCGGTCACCGGGGAGGCCGCCGACCATGTGCGGGCGGGCCCTGGGCCCGGCAGCCAGGGGCGGCAAAGGCAGAGGGCGTCAGCTGGGCCGGGCCATGGCTTTGACGAAGGCGCGCTCGACGTCGGCGGCGGACAGGACGCCGTAGATCTCGCCGGTCTCCTCGACGACCAGGTATTCGGTGGCGGGGGTGGCGCGCAGGACGTCCAGGAGGGCCTCGCCGGCGAGTTCCGCGGAGACGCGCATGCCGTCGTTCAGTTCCTGGGCGAGGCCGCTGACCGGGACCCAGGGGCGGCGGTGCTCGGGTACGCCGACGATGGCCGCCTCCCGTACGAGGGAGAGGGGACGGCCGTGGGCGTCGACGACGACCAGGGCGCGGGCACCGACCTCGTTCGCGCGGCGCAGGGCCTCGGACAGAGGGGTGTCGCCCTGGACGGGTACCGCGCGGCGGGTGAGTGAGCGGGCGCGCAGTTCGGGGAGGTGTTCGCGCAGCCGCGCCATGCGGAGGCTGTTTCCGGCGCCGGTCCAGATGATCGCGGCGAGGATGGCGGCGAGCAGGGCGTCGGTGACGGTGTCCATGCCGACGTTGTCCTCGGCCGTCGAGCCGAGGGCGCCGGACTGGGTGAGCAGCGGCAGGCCGACGAGCACGGCGATGGCGAGTGCGCGGCCGACCCAGGCGGCCGCGACGGTGCCGCTCATGGGCCTGCCGGTGATCTTCCAGACGACGGCGCGCAGCATGCGGCCGCCGTCGAGGGGCAGGCCGGGCAGCAGGTTGAAGACGGCCACGATGAGGTTGGAGATCATGAGGCCGGCCAGCAGGACGCCGGGCACGGTGCCGGGCCGGACGGGCTGCATGGCCAGGTAGAAGACGCCGGCCAGGACGAGGGAGAACAGGGGTCCGACGAAGGCGAGGACGAACTCCCGGCCCGGGGTCTCGGCCTCCTTCTCGATCTCGGAGACACCTCCGAAGAACTGGAGCTGGATCCGTCGCACCGGCAGTTTGAAGCGCAGCGCGGCCACGGTGTGGGCCAGTTCGTGGACGAGGACTGAGGCGTAGAAGGCGACGGCGAAGAACAGCGAGACCAGGTAGCGGGCGGCGCCGAGTTGGGGCAGTACGCGGTCGAGCTGGCCGCCGAACACCCAGGTGATCAGGGCGGCGACGAGGAACCAGCTGGGGGCGACGTAGACGGGGACGCCGAAGGGCCGGCCCATCAGGATGCCGCCGCCCGGTTCCTTGGGCCGCTGCGGAGGCCGTCCCGGTCCGTCGGGTGCCGAGTGGGCGAGGCTGCGGCCCGGACCGTGCACGGCGGGATGTCCGGTCGGCGGGGTGTCGGCGGGGTCGCGGGGGTGCGCGGGGCCTTCGGGCGGGGAAGTCCGGCCGCCCTCGGCGGGGTGTCCCTGGCCGGGGGGACGGGCGGGGGCGTCCGGGGCCGGGTGGTCGCCGGCGGGCGGACTGCCCTGGTGGTCGTCGTGCGGCCCGGGTGCGCTTGGCCCGTCGGAGTGGTCCGGGGACCGGTGGAGTACCGCGGGCCCGTCCGGGTCCGGCGGGATGTGGTCGGCCGGACCGGTCGGGGGGCGGTGCTCGTTCTCCCCCCGGGGACCTGACGGTTCCTGCGGCGGCCCCTGGGGCGAGGACGCCGCGGCGGTCTGTTCGCGCGGGCCCTCCGGGGCCTGGCGGTGGATGCCGTCCCGCTCGTGTTCGGGGTGTGCGGGGTCGGCGGTGCGCGCCGTGGGGGCCGCCTCGCGGTCGTTCGCCCCTTCGTTGCCGGGGCGCGGGTGTCCGCTCCCGCCGCTCTCGTCCACGATGTCCCCTCGATCGAAGCGTTTCCCGGCCCCGGTCGTGCCGGGTGGGAGGGCCTGTGGTCGATGGTATGCGGCTGTCGCTTCGTGTTCTGCCCCGGCACCCCCTCTGTTGCCCCCGTCGTCGCGTGGGTACACCCCCGTCACAGGAAGGCGCCCGGCCGGTCCGCGAGGCGCCGCGCGGCCGGGGGACGCCGGTACGGTCCGGGCCACCGGGCACGGCTGTGTCACTGTCGGTGGCGGGCCGTATGGTCTGTCGTCATGGAAACCAGCACCGACGGCGCCGCCGAGCCGTCCGCCGAGGCCGCAGTGCCCCCGGGGTCGCTGTCGCCCTCGCGTGCCAGTGATTTCATGCAGTGCCCGCTGCTCTACCGGTTCCGGGTGATCGACAGGCTGCCCGAGAAGCCGAGTGAGGCCGCGACCCGGGGCACGCTGGTGCATGCGGTGCTGGAAAGACTCTTCGACGTACCGGCCGCAGAGCGGACCGCTCCTCGCGCCAAGTCGCTGGTGCCCGGCCAGTGGGACCGGCTGCGGGAGAACCGGCCGGAGGTGCTGGAGCTGTTCGCCGACGATCCGGACGGGGAGCGGCTGGCACGCTGGCTCGGTGAGGCGGAGCAGCTCGTCGAGCGCTGGTTCGCGCTGGAGGACCCGACCCGGCTGGAGCCCGCCGAGCGGGAGCTGTTCGTCGAGGCGGAGCTCGATTCCGGGCTGAAGCTGCGGGGGATCATCGACCGTGTGGACGTGGCGCCCACCGGTGAGGTGCGCATCGTCGACTACAAGACGGGCAAGGCACCCCGGCCCGAGTACGCCGAGGGCGCGCTGTTCCAGATGAAGTTCTACGCCCTGGTGGTGTGGCGGCTGAAGGGGCTCGTCCCGCGCCGGCTGCAGCTCGTCTATCTGGGCAGCGGCGATGTGCTGACGTACGACCCCGTGCTCGCGGATCTGGAGCGCGTCGAGCGGAAGCTGCTGGCGCTCTGGGAGGCGATCCGCAAGGCCACGGAGTCGGGTGACTGGCGGCCGAGGCCCACCAAGTTGTGCGGCTGGTGCGACCACCAGGCCCTGTGCCCCGAGTTCGGTGGCACTCCCCCGCTCTATCCGCTGCCGGTGCGGGCGGCCGGCGGGCCCCCGTCGCAGGATCCACGGGGCGACTCGGGCCAGACGCCCACGGCGCCGGTCGGGGTGCCCGGATCGGCCGACGCCGAGCAGGGCAGAATGGGCCCGGACTAGCGAAGGAGACTCACGTGGCCATCCGCGTCCTACTGGTCGACGACCAGCCGCTGCTGCGCACGGGCTTCCGGATGATTCTGGAGGCCGAGCAGGACATCGCGGTCGTCGGCGAGGCCGGAGACGGCCTCCAGGCGCTCGACCAGGTGCGTGCCCTGCAGCCCGATGTGGTGCTCATGGACATCCGCATGCCGCGGATGGACGGGGTGGAGGCGACCCGGCAGATCACCGGACCCGGGCGGGACGGCCCGGCGAAGGTGCTGGTACTGACCACCTTCGATCTCGACGAGTACGTGGTGGAGGCGCTGCGCGCCGGTGCCAGCGGATTCCTCCTCAAGGACGCTCCCGCCCATGAGCTGGTGCAGGCGATCCGGGTGGTCGCGGCGGGCGAGGCGATGCTCGCTCCGAGCATCACGCGTCGGCTGCTGGACAAGTACGCAGGTCATCTGCCGTCCGGGGACGAGCCCGTCCCGGACACACTGCACACCCTCACCGAGCGCGAGGTGGAGGTGCTGAAGCTGGTGGCGCGCGGGTTGTCCAACGCCGAGATCGCCGCTGACCTGTTCGTCAGCGAGACGACGGTCAAGACGCACGTCGGCCATGTGCTCACCAAGCTGGGGCTGCGGGACCGGGTGCAGGCCGCGGTGTACGCCTATGAGAGCGGGCTGGTACGCCCGGGCGCTCAGTAGCGGCGGCGGCCCACGGGCCCGTCGCAAGGCGGTGCCGGCCGGGCCTCTCGGCGGCGCGGAGGGCGTCCCCTTCCTTGTGGCGGGGGGCGCCCTCCCGTGTCGGTACCGCCCGCCCGGCCCTGCCGCTCTCCCGGAACCGGAACACCGTCGAGGCCCGGTCCTCGGGCCGGGCCGGACGTCCGAAATCATGTGGACGCACAAGAAGGCCCCCCGGGGTGATCCCCGGGGGGCCTTCGAGGCATGAGGTCAGCCGCCCACGCCGCGGCCGAGCTCCCACAGCTGCAATGTGGAGGAGGAGTTCATCGCGTACTCGCTGCCCGTGATGTCGTCACGGGTGGCGACGTACTGCTTGCCCTGCCACAGCGGGAGGATCGGCACCTCCTTGGCGACGATGTCCTGGATGTCGGTGAGGCTCTTCGACGCGGTGAGGCGGTCGGCCTCACGCCGGGACGCGGGGATCAGGGTGTTGCGGATCTCGCTGTTGTTGTACGGCGAGCCGAGGGTGTTGTCCTTGTCGAGGAACGGCGCGAGGTAGTTGTCCGCGTCCGGGAAGTCGGGGAACCAACCCATGCCGTAGACGTCGTACTGGCCCTTGATCTCGGCCGGGCGGAACTTGTCCCAGGTGGTGCCCTCGACGCTGATGTCGAACAGACCGCTCGCGTTGAGCTGCTGCCTGAGGACGTCGAACTCCTTGGCGGTGGCCGGACCGTAGTGGTCGGTCGTGTAGTGCAGCGTCAGCTTCACCGGGGTGCTGATGTTCGCCTTGTCCAGCGTCGCGCGGGCCTTGGCCACGCTCGGGTCGCCGTACTTGTTGAGGAACGAGTTGGAATGGCCGGTGATGGTGGCCGGTACGAGCGAGTACAGGGGCTGCGCCTCGGTGCCGTACACCTTGGACACCAGCTCACCGCGGTCGATGACCTCGGCCATGGCCTGGCGCACGGCCACGCTCTTCACCGAGTCGGCACCGGTGTTGAAGCCCAGGTAGCGGATCTCCAGACCCGGCATCTCGACCAGGTTGATGTTGCCGTCCGTGTCGTCCTGCAGCTTGCGGATCTGGTCCGGCGCCATGGTGCGGGTCATGACGTCGATGTCGCCCTTCTCGAGGGCGGAACCCATGCCGCCGGCGTCCTGGAAGGACTGCAGCACGACCTTGTCGTTCTTCGGGGTGAGCAGACCCTGGTAGTTCGGGTTCTTGGTGAAGGTGGCCTTCACCATCTCGTTGTTCTTGACCTCGGCCTGCAGCGTGTACGGCCCGGAACCGTCGACCGAGAAGCCGTCGCGCAGCTTGCCCTTGTCGTAGTCCTTGGGGTTCACGATGCCCGCGACCGGCGTCGACAGCTTGAACGGGAAGGTGGCGTCCGCGGTCTTCAGGTGGAAGACGACCTCGTCCTTGCCCTGCGTCTCGACGGTGTCGACGGTGGACAGCAGGGCGAAGACGCCGCTGTCGGCCTTGATGGCGAGGGCACGGTCGATGGAGAACTTCACATCGGCAGCGGTCACCGGGTCGCCGCTGGCGAACTTCAGGTCCTTGCGGAGCTTGCACGCGTAGCGCTCGTTGCCGCTGTCGGTGAAACCGCAGCTCTCGGCGGCCTCGGGCTGGGGGTCGCCGTCACCGCGGGGCTGGACCATCAGTGTCTGCACGGTCTGCCGCAGGACGTTCCAGGAGCCCACGTCGTACGCGTACGCCGGGTCGAGGGGCGCGGGGGCGTCGCTGGAGGCGGTGAACCGGTCGGTGGTACCGACGACGATGGCGTCACCGCTGCTGCCCCCGCTGTCGGACCCGCCGCAGGCGGCGAGAACGGGGGTGAGCAGACCAACGACGGCCGGCAGCACCAAAGTCTTACGGTTCATGCTCGAGTTTCTCCAGAGCTGTCAAGTCCGTGTACCCGGCAAGCAAGGGTGGTGCGGCGGATCACGGGAGTTGTGGCGATGTTCTCGCGATGAGATTAGTGCGCACCCGCACGAAGGCTGACAGCTACCGGAGTTGAGTGCTCATCACGCTGCGGAACCGATCGGGGACGCATCGGAGAACCCGACGGGGAAGGATTCGTGCAGCGTTTCATCAATCGGGACACAAGGGCACGCCCCGGCCGCCCGAAAGGGGTGGAACAGCACACCCCGGGCCCATTGTCGACCCCCTGGAACGTGGCAAACGTCACACCCTCAACCGAGGGGACGGACACCGGAATTCGGCCGCGCGTCGCCGAATTAATTCATACGGCTGGACACCCGGAGGTAATCCGTCCATTCGAGAGCACGCTGGGTGAACGCTCAGCGCATTTCCGTCATCAAACCGCGGAGGAATGACAGGTCGACCTCTTCGAGCGAGGTCACGACGGTGCGGCCCGCGGCGGGGGCGATGGGGGCCACCGACGGGACGGCGACCACGCGGCAGCCGGCCGCCTCCGCGGCGGCGACACCGGTCGCCGTGTCCTCGATCACCGCGCACCGAGCCGGGTCCGCATCCAGCCCCTTCGCCGCCACCAGATACGGGTCGGGGAACGGCTTGGTGCGCTCGACCTCGTCGCCCGCGACGGTCAGTGCGAAGTACTGCGGGCCGACGGAGGCCAGGATGCGGTCGATGATGCGCCGGTGGGACGCGGAGACGAGTGCGGTCGGAATCTCATGCGCCGCCAGTTCGGCCAGCAGCCGGGCGGCACCCGGCATCAGGGGCAGCCTGCCGTCGATACGCGTCTCGAACCCGTCGTTGAGCAGCACGGAGAGCTCGTCGAGGGTGATGTCGGCACCGGTGGCCTCGATCAGGAAGCCCGCGCTGCGCGTCATGGGGCCGCCGACGACGACATGGCGCCATGAATCGTCGAGCGTGTGTCCGAGGGCGGCGAAGACCTCGACCTCGACGTCCCACCAGAATCCTTCGGTGTCCACCAGGGTGCCGTCCATGTCGAGAAGTACGGCCTGCAGCGCTGAGTCTTCGCCCGTACGGGTGCCGAGGGCGGGAACCGTGGTGGTCATCCGGCGTACCTCCTTGAAGGGACGACCAGGCCGGTTCCCACGGAGGGAACCGGCCTGCGGTGGACCGACCAGTGTACGTCGCCCGTGAGCGAAGCGCCTTTTCGGCACGACAGCGCCACGCCCCGCAATCGCACATATGGGCGAACCGCAGGTTCGCGCGGGCGCGCCTACGCGGTCCGGGACAGGGCGTGGACACACGGTCCGTGCTCCGCCCCGGCCGGACGGGACGAGGGCCGTCCGTGGTGGGCGCAAGGCTCCCTGGACGGGCGGTGCGCGCCGCGGCTCCCCGGCCCCGTTCGCACTGCACCGCCCGTTCCGGGACCGCCGCCGACGACGTCCGCTGTGCGGGCGCACACCCGAGATCGGTCCGGACGGCCGTGGGCCGGTGGACTGCCGCGCCGGGTTCACCGGCCGCCACAGGCGCCGTGCGGGGCGCGGGCGCATTACCGCGCGTTGAAGTACTTGGCCTCCGGGTGGTGGATCACGATGGCGTCCGTGGACTGCTCCGGGTGGAGCTGGAACTCCTCGGACAGGTGGACGCCGATCCGCTCGGGCTCGAGCAGCTGGGCGATCTTGGCACGGTCCTCGAGGTCGGGGCAGGCGCCGTAGCCGAGCGAGAAGCGCGCACCCCGGTACTTGAGGGCGAACATGTCCTCCATGTCGGCCGGGTCCTCGCCCGCGAAACCGAGCTCCGAACGCACCCGCGCATGCCAGTACTCGGCCAGCGCCTCCGCCAACTGCACGGACAGGCCGTGCAGTTCGAGGTAGTCGCGGTAGGAGTTCGACTCGAAGAGCCGCGCGGTCTCCTCGCCGATCCGGGAGCCCACGGTCACGACCTGGAATCCGACGACGTCCTTCTCACCTGACTCCTCGGGACGGAAGAAGTCGGACAGACACAGCCGCCTCCCGCGCCGCTGGCGCGGGAAGCTGAACCGGGTGCGCTCGTTGCCCTGTTCGTCGAGGATGATCAGGTCGTCGTCCTTGGACACACAGGGGAAGTAGCCGTGGACGACGGCCGCTTCGAGGAGGTTGTCCGTCTGGAGCCGGTCGAGCAGCCCGCGCAGCCGCGGCCGGCCCTCGGTCTCGACGAGCTCCTCGTATGTCGGCCCCTCCCCCGTACGCGCCTGCTTCAGACCCCACTGGCCCTTGAACAGCGCACCCTCGTCCAGCCAGGCCGCGTACTCCTTGAGCGCGATGCCCTTCACGACGCGGGTGCCCCAGAAGGGCGGCGTGGGCACGGGGTTGTCCGTGGCGACATCGGAGCGGACGTGGCCCTCCTCGGGCCGCTCCTCGATCTCGACGGTCGCGGCCCGCACCCGGCGCTGCCGCAGCTCGGGCAGCTTCGCACCGGGCACCCCGCGCTTGACCCCGATCAGCGCGTCCATCAGGCGCAGGCCCTCGAACGCGTCGCGGGCGTAGCGCACCTCGCCCTCGTACAGCTCGTACAGGTCCTGTTCGACATACGCCCGGGTCAGCGCCGCGCCGCCGAGGATGACGGGGTAGTCGGTGGCGAGCCCTCGCTGGTTGAGCTCCTCCAGGTTCTCCTTCATGATCACCGTGGACTTGACCAGGAGCCCCGACATGCCGATGACGTCGGCCCTGTGCTCCTCGGCGGCCTCCAGGATCGCGGAGACCGGCTGCTTGATGCCGAGGTTGACCACGTTGTAGCCGTTGTTGGACAGGATGATGTCGACGAGGTTCTTGCCGATGTCGTGGACGTCGCCGCGCACGGTGGCCAGCACGATGGTGCCCTTGCCGGCCTCGTCGGTCTTCTCCATGTGTGGTTCGAGGTAGGCGACCGCGGTCTTCATCACCTCGGCGGACTGGAGCACGAACGGGAGCTGCATCTGGCCGGAGCCGAACAGCTCGCCGACGACCTTCATGCCGTCCAGCAGTGTGTCGTTGACGATGTCGAGGGCGGAACGGGAGGTCAGGGCCGCTTCGAGGTCGGCCTCCATGCCGTTCTTCTCGCCGTCGATGATCCGCCGCTTGAGGCGCTCCTCCAGGGGCAGCGCGGCCAGCTCCTCGGCCTTGCCGGCCTTCAGCGACTTGGCGGTGGCGCCCTCGAACAGCGCCATCAGCTTCTGCAGCGGGTCGTAGCCGTCCGCGCGCCGGTCGTAGATCAGGTCGAGGGCGGTGGTCACCTGCTCCTCGTCGAAGCGCGCGATGGGCAGGATCTTCGAGGCGTGCACGATGGCCGAGTCGAGCCCCGCCTTGACGCATTCGTCGAGGAAGACGGAGTTGAGCAGGATGCGCGCGGCCGGGTTGAGGCCGAAGGAGATGTTCGACAGACCGAGCGTGGTCTGCACGTCCGGGTGGAGCCTCTTCAGCTCGCGGATGGCCTCGATGGTCGCGATGCCGTCCTTGCGGGACTCCTCCTGGCCGGTACAGATGGTGAAGGTCAGGGTGTCGACGAGGATGTCCTCCTCACGGATGCCCCAGTTCCCGGTCAGGTCGGCGATCAGCCGCTCGGCGATCTCGACCTTCTTCTCGGGGGTACGGGCCTGGCCCTCCTCGTCGATGGTCAGGGCGATGAGCGCCGCGCCGTGCTCCCCGGCGAGCCGGGTGACCTTCGCGAAGCGCGACTCCGGGCCGTCGCCGTCCTCGTAGTTGACCGAGTTGATCACGGCGCGGCCGCCGAGCTTCTCCAGTCCGGCCTCGATGACGTCCACTTCGGTGGAGTCGAGGACGATCGGCAGGGTGGAGGCGGTCGCGAAGCGGCCCGCCAGCTCCTCCATGTCGGCGACGCCGTCACGGCCCACGTAGTCGACGCAGAGGTCGAGCATGTGGGCGCCCTCGCGGATCTGCTCCCGGGCCATCTCCACGCAGTCGTCCCAGCGGCCGTCCAGCATGGCCTCGCGGAACTTCTTGGAGCCGTTGGCGTTGGTGCGCTCACCGATGGCCAGGTACGAGGTGTCCTGACGGAACGGCACGGTCTGGTAGAGGGAGGCGGCACCCGGTTCGGGGCGGGGGTGGCGCTCGGCGGGGGCGAGGCCCCGGACGCGCTCCACCACCTGGCGCAGGTGCTCGGGGGTGGTGCCGCAGCAGCCGCCGACCAGCGACAGGCCGTACTCACGGACGAAGGTCTC
This sequence comes from Streptomyces sp. HUAS TT11, assembly GCF_051553595.1. NCBI lineage: Bacteria > Bacillati > Actinomycetota > Actinomycetes > Kitasatosporales > Streptomycetaceae > Streptomyces > Streptomyces sp. HUAS TT11. The sequence continues at coordinate 7,181,121 of NZ_CP196184.1, read as the reverse complement.
CTGCGCGTCGGCCAGTTCGGGGGCGCTGAGCGGGTACTGGGCGCCGTCCTTGCCCAGCACGGGCAGACCGGCGTTGGGCATGCAGGACAGCGGGATGCGGGAGTGCCGGGCGAGGTAGCGCAGGTGCTCGCTCATCTCGGCCGGTCCCGTGGCGCAGTTCAGGCCGATCATGTCGATGCCGAGCGGCTCCAGCGCGGTGAGGGCCGCGCCGATCTCCGAGCCGAGCAGCATGGTGCCGGTGGTCTCGACGGTCACGGACACGATCAGCGGCAGGTCGAGGCCGAGGGCGTCCAGTGCCCGGCGGGAGCCGAGGACGGCGGCCTTGGTCTGGAGCAGGTCCTGGGTGGTCTCGACGAGCAGCGCGTCGGCGCCGCCGGTGACCAGTCCCTCGGCGTTGCGCTGGTAGGCGTCGCGCAGGGTGGTGTACGGGGCGTGGCCCAGGGTGGGCAGCTTCGTGCCCGGCCCCATGGAGCCGAGGACCCAGCGCTGCCGGCCGTCGCGGCCGGTGAACTCGTCGGCGACCTCGCGGGCGACCCGGGCGCCCGCCTCGGACAGCTCGTACACGCGCTCGGCGATGTCGTACTCGGCCATGGCCGCGTGGTTGGCCCCGAAGGTGTTGGTCTCGACGCAGTCGACGCCCACCGCGAAGTACGCCTCGTGGACGGAGCGGACGATGTCGGGGCGGGTGACGTTCAGGATCTCGTTGCAGCCCTCGAGGTCCTGGAAGTCCTCGAGCGTGGGGTCCTGGGCCTGGAGCATCGTGCCCATCGCGCCGTCGGCCACCACGACGCGGGTGGCGAGGGCTTCCCGGAGCGCTGCGGATCGGGTTCGGCTGTCGGTGGAGACGGACGTAGGGGACGGGTTCGGCGACGAGGCCATGGAAGATGCTCCCTGGAGTGCGACGGCTGTCGGCTTTGCGCTTCCCGCGGAAGGCGCACGCGGCCAGGGTAGCCCGCGGCAGGCCGTACGGTCAGAGGCGTCCAGGGGGCGGACGGGCGTGGCTCGACATGATCCTTGCGGAGATTCCGCCCCAACCGATGGCGTCCTGCCATTAGCGGGAGGTCGGCATCGACCGGTAGTGTTCGGCATTGCCGAACGGCAGCACACGAATGACGGCCGGCGGTTGATCGGACGGAGGGCAGGACGGCGATGGCACGGAACATCCAGTCGCTCGAACGGGCGGCCGCGATGCTGCGGCTCCTCGCGGGCGGCGAGCGACGGCTCGGCCTGTCGGACATCGCCTCGTCACTGGGCCTGGCCAAGGGCACGGCCCACGGCATACTCCGCACGCTCCAGCAGGAGGGCTTCGTCGAGCAGGACACGGCCTCGGGCCGCTACCAGCTGGGCGCCGAGCTGCTCCGTCTCGGCACGACCTACCTGGACGTCCACGAGCTGCGGGCGCGCGCCCTGGTGTGGACGGACGACCTGGCCCGCTCGAGCGGGGAGAGCGTCTATCTGGGTGTGCTGCACCAGCAGGGCGTGCTGATCGTGCACCATGTCTTCCGGCCCGACGACAGCCGGCAGGTGCTGGAGATCGGGGCGATGCAGCCGCTGCACTCCACCGCCCTCGGCAAGGTCCTCTCGGCGTACGACCCGGTCGCCCACAGCGAGGTGCTGGAGGCGGACCGCAAGCCCTTCACCGACCGCACCGTCTGCGAACCGGAGGACTTCGAGCACCTGCTCGATCTGACCCGGGCGCGCGGATACGCGGCCGACGTCGAGGAGACGTGGACCGGGGTCGCCTCGGTCGCGGCGCCCATCCACGACCGGCGGCGGATGCCGGTGGGCGCGGTGGGCATCACGGGCGCCGTGGAGCGCGTGTGCCGGGACGGGGAGCTGCGTCCCGAGCTGGTCGCGGCGGTCCGGGACTGCGCCCGCGCGGTCTCCCGGGACCTGGGCGCCGGACGGTTCTGACCCGCACGCATGCGCGGCCGGTACGGCGACGCCGTACCGGCCGTTCGGCATGCCCGCCCACCTCACGGCACCCCGGCGCCGACCGGCCCCTCGCCGGTACCCGTGCGGCCACGGGTGGTGCGCGCGCGTACCCGGTCCGCACCCGCACAAGATCGATAACCCCCGACGATCAATAACGATCCCGTTTTCGATTACCGAACCCTTGACGCGTCGCCGAACCTGAAGCGAGACTCCCGTCCAACGGTCGGCATTGTCGAACACCTACCGGCAATAAGCGCTAGAGTGTGACAACGCCAAGGGCCGGCATCGCCCTCACCCCCGAGGGCGCGGACCACCGGAGGGACCCGGGGTTCGCCTTCCCCTGGACGAAGGACAAAGGAGTCGCGGGTGTCCAGCTCCGACATCTTCATCGGCGAGACCATCGGTACCGCCATACTCATCCTGCTCGGCGGCGGCGTCTGCGCCGCAGTGACGCTGAAGGCCTCCAAGGCCCGTAACGCCGGTTGGCTCGCCATCGCTTTCGGGTGGGGCTTCGCCGTTCTGACGGCGGTCTACACCTCGGCACCTCTCTCCGGTGCCCACCTCAACCCGGCGGTGACACTCGCCCTCGCCATCAAGGACGGCGACTGGGGCAACGTCCCGGTCTACTGGGGCGGACAGCTGCTCGGCGCGATGATCGGTGCGGCCCTGGTCTGGGTCGTCTACTACGGCCAGTTCCATGCCCACCTCACCGACAGAGAGATCGTCGGGGGCCCGGGCGCTCAGGACACCAAGGCCGTCGAGGCCCAGGAGGCCCAGGCCGGTCCGGTGCTCGGCGTCTTCTCCACCGGTCCCGAGATCCGCAACGCGGTGATGAACCTCGCCACGGAGATCATCGGCACCGTCGTGCTGGTCCTCGCCGTGCTCACGCAGGGCCTCAACGACAAGGGCAACGGTCTCGGCAACCTGGGTGCCTTGATCACCGCGCTGGTGGTCGTCGCCATCGGCCTCTCGCTCGGCGGCCCGACCGGCTACGCGATCAACCCGGCCCGCGACCTGGGTCCGCGCATCGTCCACGCTCTCCTTCCCCTGCCCAACAAGGGCGGCTCCGACTGGGGCTACGCCTGGATCCCGGTCGTCGGCCCGCTGGTCGGCGGCGCGATCGCCGCAGGCATATACAACGTCGCCTTCGCCTGAGAGAACTGATCCTCTCCGGGCATCGCCTCTCAGCACCGCGCGCCGTAAAGACAGCCCCTCTTATCCACGGAATTCCCAGGAGCACACCGTGACCGACGCACACACCGCCGGCCCCTTCATCGCCGCCATCGACCAGGGCACCACGTCCTCACGCTGCATCGTCTTCGACCGGGACGGCCGCATCGTCTCCGTCGACCAGAAGGAGCACGAGCAGATCTTCCCCAAGCCGGGCTGGGTCGAGCACAACGCCACCGAGATCTGGACCAACGTCCAGGAGGTCGTCGCCGGAGCCATCGAGAAGGCCGGCATCACCCGGGACGACATCAAGGCCATCGGCATCACCAACCAGCGCGAGACCACCGTGCTGTGGGACAAGAACACCGGTGAGCCCGTCCACAACGCCATCGTCTGGCAGGACACCCGCACGGACGCGCTCTGCAAGGAACTCGGCCGCAACGTCGGCCAGGACCGCTTCCGCCGCGAGACCGGTCTGCCGCTGGCCTCCTACTTCGCCGGTCCCAAGGCCCGCTGGCTGCTCGACAACGTCGAGGGCCTGCGCGAGCGCGCCGCGGCGGGCGACATCCTCTTCGGCACGATGGACACCTGGGTCATCTGGAACCTGACGGGCGGTGCCGACGGCGGCCGCCACGTCACCGACGTGACCAACGCCTCCCGCACGCTGCTGATGAACCTGCACACCATGCAGTGGGACGAGAAGATCGCCGAGTCCATCGGCGTCCCGCTGACGATACTGCCCGAGATCCGCTCGTCCGCCGAGGTGTACGGCGAGATCACCGGCGGGCGCCTCGGCGAGCTGCTCGGCGGCATCCCGGTCGCCTCCGCGCTCGGCGACCAGCAGGCGGCCCTGTTCGGCCAGACCTGCTTCTCCGAGGGCGAGACCAAGTCCACCTACGGCACCGGCACCTTCATGGTGATGAACACCGGTGACAAGCTCATCAACTCCTACTCGGGCCTGCTGACCACGGTCGGCTACCAGATCGGCGACCAGAAGCCGGTCTACGCCCTGGAGGGCTCGATCGCGGTCACCGGCTCCCTGGTGCAGTGGATGCGCGACCAGATGGGCCTGATCAAGACCGCCGCCGAGATCGAGACCCTTGCGCTCTCGGTCGAGGACAACGGCGGCGCCTACTTCGTGCCGGCCTTCTCCGGCCTGTTCGCCCCGTACTGGCGCTCCGACGCCCGTGGTGTGATCGCCGGTCTGACCCGCTACGTCACCAAGGCGCACCTCGCGCGTGCCGTCCTGGAGGCGACCGCCTGGCAGACCCGCGAGATCGCGGACGCCATGACCAAGGACTCGGGCGTGGAGCTGTCGACCCTCAAGGTCGACGGCGGCATGACGTCCAACAACCTGCTGATGCAGACGCTCGCGGACGTCCTGGACGCGCCGGTGGTGCGCCCGATGGTCGCCGAGACCACCTGCCTCGGCGCCGCCTACGCCGCCGGTCTCGCCGTCGGCTTCTGGAACAGCACCGACGACCTGCGCGCCAACTGGCGCCGCGCCGCCGAGTGGACGCCCCACATGGACGCGGAGACCCGCGACCGTGAGTACAAGAGCTGGCTCAAGGCCGTCGAGCGGACCATGGGCTGGATCGAACACGAGGAGTAGACAGCCATGACCACCCTGCAGAGTGTCCCGGCTCTCGGGACGCACCCGGCCTTCGGCTCCAACCCGAGCCGCGCCGAGACCAGGGAACAATTGTCCAGGGCGACATTCGACCTCCTGGTGATCGGCGGCGGAATCCTGGGCATCTCCACGGCCTGGCATGCCGCGCAGTCGGGCCTGCGGGTGGCGCTGGTGGACGCCGGCGACTTCGCCGGCGCCACCTCCTCCGCCTCCTCCAAGCTTCTCCACGGCGGACTGCGCTATCTGCAGACCGGCGCGGTGAAGCTCGTGGCGGAGAACCACTTCGAGCGCCGCGCGGTCTCCCGTCAGGTGGCCCCCCACCTGGCGAATCCGCTCACGTTCTACCTCCCCGTGTACAAGGGCGGGCCGCACGGCGCGGCGAAGCTCGGGGCGGGCGTCTTCGCCTACTCCGCGCTGTCGGCGTTCGGTGACGGCGTCGGCCACCTGCTGTCACCGGCCAGGGCGCAGCAGGACGTGCCGGAGCTGCGCACCGAGAACCTCAAGGCCGTCGCCGTCTACGGCGACGACCAGATGAACGACGCGCGCATGGCGCTGATGACGGTCCGCGCGGCCGTCGAGGCGGGTGCCGTCGTCCTCAACCACGCCGTGGTCACCGGACTGCGCTTCACCAAGGGCCGGGTCACCGGCGCCGAGTTGAAGGACGGCCAGTCCGGCGACGAGTTCGGGGTCGACGCGCGGCTGGTGCTCAACGCGACCGGCCCCTGGGTCGACCACCTGCGCAGGATGGAGGACCCGAAGGCGGCGCCCTCCATACGCCTGTCCAAGGGGGTGCACCTGGTGCTCAAGCGCACCTCCCCCTGGAAGGCGGCACTGGCGACGCCCATCGACAAGTACCGCATCACCTTCGCCCTCCCCTGGGAGGACATGCTGCTGCTCGGCACCACCGACGAGCAGTACGAGGGCGATCCGGCCGAGGTCTCCGTGGGCGAGAAGGACATCGCGCAGATCCTCGACGAGGCGGCCTTCTCGGTCCGCGACCAGCAGCTCCGACGCGATCTGATCACCTACTCCTTCGCCGGTCTCCGGGTGCTTCCCGGCGGCCCCGGCGACACCGCCAAGGCCAAGCGCGAGACCGTCGTCACCGAGGGCAGGGGCGGCATGCTGTCCGTCGCGGGCGGCAAGTGGACCACGTTCCGGCACATCGGCCGCACGGTCATGAAGAAGCTGGAGGCGCTGCCGGGCCGTCCCCTCGGCGACGACTTCGAGCCGATCTCCACACTGCCGAAGCGCCTGCCGCTGCCGGGCATCGCCAACCCGCGCGCGGTCGCCCACCGGCTGGTGGTCGACGGTCCGGCGCCCGGTCCGCGCATGGCGCCCGACACCGCCAAGCACCTGGCGACCCACTACGGTTCGCTCGCCTTCGACATCGCCCGGCTGGCCAACGAGCACCCGGAGCTGGGCGAGCGCGTGCACCCGGACGCCCCCGAGATCTGGGCGCAGGTCGTCTACGCCCGCGACCACGAGTGGGCGGAGACGGTGGACGACGTGCTGCGCCGACGCACCACTCTGACGATCCGCGGCCTGGCCACGGACGAGGTGCGCGGGCAGGTCCAGAACCTGCTCGACAAGCGATAGGCGTCCTGACCCGAGGGGCGGCCCCCCGAAGGGCCGCCCCTCGCTCATGTCCTTGCGTCCCGCTTGCGTACGGTGTCCGGGTGCGCGTTGCGCGCCCGCCGCGCACCGCTCCCCCCGCACGCGCCGACCCGCTGGAGTCGCCTCATGACGCAGACCCTGTCGCCCGTCACCCGCATCCCCCGCACCGGACTGCCGCCGTACGCCGTTCTCGTGGGCGACCCGGCGCGCGCGGCGACGGTCGCCGCGCTGCTCGAGGACGCCACGGAGGTCTCCCACCACCGTGAGTACCGGGTGTTCGCGGGGAGCTGGAGGGGACTGCCGGTGACGGTGGCCTCCCACGGGGTGGGCGCGCCGGGCGCGATCCTGCTCTTCCAGGAACTGGCGGACGCCGGGATCCGCACGCTCGTCCGGCTTGGCACGGCGGGCGCGATGAAGGCGGGGATCGCCGACGGGGATCTGGTGATCGCGGAGGCGGCCGTGCGCGACGACGGCGTGACCGGCCAGCTGCTGCCCGCCGAGTACCCGGCGGTCTCGGCGCCCGAGGCGGTCCTCGCGCTGCAGCGCGCGGCCCGGGAGGCACGTGCGCCGCACCATCGCGGGATCGTGTGGACCCGGGCGGCCTTCCAGCCGGGGCTGATCCCCCTGGACGCCTACGAACGGGCCGGGCTCGCGGCGATCGAGATGGAGCTGTCCGCGCTGCTGGTCACCGCCTCCCTGCGCGGGCTGGTCGCGGGCGGCGTGCTGGTCGTGGACGGCGTCAACGCCGACGAACTGACCGACGAGAGGGCGGCTTTCTCCACGGGCGGCTACGACCCGCACCGGGATGTGGTCGCGCAGGGTGTGGAACGCGGGGCGGTCGTGGCACTGGAGGCGCTGCGGCTGCTCGGGGAGGAGAACGCGGGATGAGCGAGCGCATCGATCTGCTGGTGCACGGCGGTGACGTCCTGACCGTCGATGCCATGGGAACCGTCGTACCGGAGGGCGCCGTCGCCGTGCGCGACGGCGCGATCCTCGACGTGGGCCCGGCCGAACGGCTGCGGGAGCGCTACAGCGCGGACGAGGACGTCGACTCCACCGGGTGTGTGGTCCTGCCGGGCCTGGTCAACGCACACACCCATCTGGCGATGACGCTGCTGCGGGGCCGTGCCGACGACGTCACCCTCCAGGGCTTCCTGGAGCGTGTGCTGCGCTGGGAGGCGGAGCTGCTGTCGCCGAGGAACATCGCGGTGGCGGTGCGCGCGGCGATCGCCGAGAGCGTGCGCGCCGGGGTGACCTCGGCGCTCGACATGTACTGGTTCCACGAGGCGGCGGAGCAGGTGGCGCGGGACGCGGGCTGGCGGCTGCTGACCGGGCCGACGTTCATGGACGTCCCCGGCTCCCCCGACGGCCGGCCGTACGGGGAGCGCCTGGAGTGGGCGCGCCGTGACCTGGCCGCGCGGACGGCGGACCGGCCGGGGACGCGGCCCGTGCTCTTCGCCCACTCGGCGTACACCCTCGGGCCCGAGCAGCTCGTCGAGATCGCCGCGCTGGCCCGTGAGTTCGGGGCGCTGCTGCACATCCACGCCGCGGAGAACGCGGCCGAGGTCGAAACCGTCGAGCAGCGCTACGGCAAGCGCCCGGTGGAACTGCTCGACTCGCTCGGTCTGCTCGGCCCCGATCTGCTGCTCGCCCACGCGGTCGACCTGACCGGTGCGGAGATCGCGGCGCTGGGCCGCACGGGCACCTCGGTGGCGCACTGCCCGGTGTCCAACCTCAAGCTGGGCTGCGGGATCGCGCCGGTGCCGCGGCTGCTGGACGCGGGGGTGACCGTGGGGCTCGGTACGGACGGGGCGGTGAGCTCGAACACGCTGGACGTGCTCGGCGCGGTCCGGCAGGCGGCCCTGGTGCACAAGGCGGCCGGGGACCCGACCGCGGTCGGGGCCGAGCAGGCGGTGCGGATGGCGACCGCCGGCGGCGCCCGTGCGCTGGGTCTCGGCGACCTGCTGGGGTCGCTGGAGACGGGCAAGCGGGCCGATCTGATCGTGCTCGACCTCGGCGGACCGCATCTGCGGCCACGGCACGACCTGTGGTCGGCGCTCGCATACGCGGCGCAGTCCGCGGACGTACGGGACACGGTCGTCGACGGCCGGATCCTCATGCGGAACCGGGTGCTGACGACGCTCGACGAGGCGGCGGCGCTGGCGGAGTTCGAGGCGCTGGCCTGAGCCCGGCCCGACGCACCGGCGCCGGGTGACTCGCGGTGCGGTCCCCCTCGGCGACATCGGGATTCCGTGCCCCGTTCAGCCCAGTGAGCCCCCATAATGGCCGAGACATCGGATGTCTGAGCGTACAGGGAGGGCCGCCATGGCAGTCACCGATGAGGCGATCGAAAAGATCAAGGGGATGATCGTCTCCGGCGCCCTGCGGCCGGGTGACCGCCTGCCGAAGGAGAGCGAGCTCGCCGCCGAGCTCGGTCTCTCCCGCAACTCCCTGCGCGAGGCCGTACGCGCCCTGTCGCTGATCCGGATCCTGGACGTGCGGCAGGGCGACGGCACCTACGTGACGAGCCTCGACCCCCAGCTCCTGCTGGAGGCCCTGAGCTTCGTCGTGGACTTCCACCGCGACGACACCGTGCTGGAGTTCCTCGCGGTGCGCCGCATCCTGGAGCCGGCCGCGACCGCCCTGGCGGCGGCCCGTATCAGCGAGCAGCAACTGGACGCGTTGACGGCCCAGTTGGACAAGCTGGGCCCTGAGCCGTCGGTGGAGGAGCTGGTCGCCGGCGACCTGGAGTTCCACCGGGGCATCGTGCAGACCTCCGGCAACTCGGTGCTGTGCTCCCTGCTGGACGGGCTCTCCGGACCCACCACCAGGGCCCGGATCTGGCGCGGTCTGACCCAGGAGGACGCGGTCAGCCGCACTCTGCACGAGCACCGGGCGATCCTCGGCGCCCTGCGTGACCGCGACGCGGAGGCGGCCCGCTCCTGGGCGACCGTGCACATCGCGTCCGTCGAACAGTGGCTGCGCTCGACGCTGTGAGCGTCCGCGGCCCGGACCGGGGACGGGCCGGTCGCCGGGGGGCATCCGCCGACGATCATGGGTGTTCGACGACGCCGTAGTGGGCAGTGATCCGTTCACTCCCCCGTGCAAGGGGGCTGCGGGCGTCCCCGCCGCACGCCGTAAGGTTGGGACGTACGCGAGGGCACGTTGGAAGGAGGCACTGGGTGATCGAGCTCGAGGGGGTTCCCGAGCTGATCGACCCGGTCATGGTGGCCGCGTTCGAGGGCTGGAACGATGCCGGCGACGCCGCCTCCACCGCGGTCGCGCATCTGGACAGGGAGTGGAAGGGCGATGTGTTCGCGGCGCTGGACGCCGAGGACTACTACGACTTCCAGGTGAACCGCCCCACTGTGTTCATGGAGGCCGGGGTCCGCAAGATCACCTGGCCCACGACCCGGCTCTCCGTCGTCCGTGTGGGCGGCGAGAAGCCCCGCGACCTGGTACTGGTCCGCGGTATAGAACCGTCGATGCGCTGGCGCTCGTTCTGCAACGAGCTGCTGGGCTTCGCCCACGAGCTGGGCGTGGAACTGGTGGTGATCCTGGGCGCCCTGCTCGGGGACACCCCGCACACGCGTCCGGTCCCGATCAGCGGAACCACGTCCGACGCGGACCTGGCCCGCCGGATGGACCTGGAGGAGACCAAGTACGAGGGCCCCACCGGCATCGTCGGCGTGCTCCAGGAGGCCTGCACGCACGCGGGCGTCCCGGCCGTGTCCCTGTGGGCGGCGGTGCCGCACTACGTCTCGCAGCCGCCGAACCCGAAGGCCACGCTGGCCCTGCTCAACCGCCTGGAGGACCTGCTGGACCTGCGCATCCCGCTCGGCGAGCTGCCGGAGGACGCGCGCGCCTGGCAACTGGGCGTGGACCAGCTCGCCGCCGAGGACAGCGAAGTCGCCGAGTACGTGCAGACGCTGGAGGAGGCCCGGGACACCGCCGAGCTTCCTGAGGCGTCCGGCGAGGCCATCGCCCGCGAGTTCGAGCGGTATCTGCGCCGACGGGACGTGGGGCCGCCCGGCGGGCACGCCACGGCGGAAGGCGACACCGGTCCGTTCCGCCTGGACAACCCCGGCGGGCGCCAGCGTCCGCCGAAGCCTCCGCGGTCCGGCGGCGAGGACGAGGACTCCTCGGAGGACTAGAAGGGGGCGGTGCGCAGCGGCGCACCGCCCCCTCTCGTCGCTCGCAGCACGGAGCGAAGGCGTGTGCCCGCGGCGATCACGGCGCACGGGGTGTCCGGGGCGTCGTGCAGCGCGTGCAGGCGCCAGTGGCCGGTCCCCGTGGCATTGCACCGTCGTCGGAGGTCGAGTGCGGGGCCGGTTGCGGCGCCGGCTGTCCCTGCTTCCCCGGTCGGCGCTGCCCCCGTCGGCGCGGGCCGGAGAAGGGCGAGCACGGTCTGCCCGCTCGGTCCGCCCCCGACGCCTCGCGAGGAGGGCGTGTGCACCGGCCGCCGCGAGGCTGCCGAACTCCCGTCGTGGCTGCGGCCGTCGGCACCGTCCTTCTCCTGACGCGGACCCCGCCTTCGATGCCCGGGGCAGGTCCGGCAGGGCGACCGGGGCCAGCAGCCGCACGTACAGCGGGGCTTCGGCGGTTTCACGACGTCACGGACAACGCCGGGCGGGCGCCGCGTCGTAGTGATCAAGGGCCGGACCGCCCGCACAGACGCGCCGAGCGGCGCCGGGCGGGGCATCACCCCGCCCGGCGCCGCTCGCACGGACCCGGAGGACGGCTCAGAGCGCCACGCCGAGCAGCGCGTCCACGGCGCGCGAGACCACACCGGGCGCACCGATGTCCGTGCCGCCGCTCTGCTGCTGGAGCGCCGCCCAGCGGTCGACCGCGGCCAGTGCGGCCGGGGCGTCCAGGTCGCTTGCGAGGGCTTCGCGGATCTCCTCGACGAGCGCCTCGGCGGGCGGCCCGTCGGGCCGCGAGACGGCGGAGCGCCAGCGCTCGAGCCGTGCCTCGGCGTCCCGCAGGACCTGGTCGGTCCACTCCCAGTCGGAGCGGTAGTGGTGGGCGAGCAGCGCGAGCCGGATCGCCGCCGGGTCGACGCCGTCGCGCCGCAGCTGGGACACGAAGACCAGGTTGCCCTTGGACTTCGACATCTTCTCGCCGTCCAGCGCGACCATCCCGGCGTGGACGTACGCCTTGGCCATCGGGTACTCGCCGGTGAGCACCTGCGCGTGCGAGGCGCCCATCTCGTGGTGCGGGAAGGCGAGGTCGGAGCCGCCGCCCTGCACGTCGAAGCCCATGCCCAGGTGGTCCAGGGCGATGGCGACGCACTCGATGTGCCAGCCGGGGCGGCCGTTGCCCAGTGAGCCCCCGTCCCAGCTGGGTTCACCCGGGCGGGCGGCCATCCAGAGCATCGGATCGAGCGGGTTCTTCTTGCCCGGGCGGTCCGGGTCGCCGCCGCGTTCGGCGGACAGCAGGCGCATGGCGGCGGCGTCCAGGTTGGACACCTCGCCGAAGTGCGGGTCGGACTCCACGGAGAAGTAGATGTCGCCCTCGAGTTCGTACGCGGCACCGGCGTCGCGGAGTCGTTCGACGAGCGGCACGATGCCGGGTATCGCCTCCACCGCCCCGATGTAGTGGCGGGGCGGCAGCATCCGCAGGGCGGTCATGTCCTCGCGGAAGAGCGCCGTCTCCTTCTCGGCGAGAGCGACCCAGTCGACGCCGTCGCGCTCCGCCCGCTCCAGCAGCGGGTCATCGACGTCGGTCACGTTCTGGACGTAGTGAACCTGCCGCTTGGTGTCGAGCCACACGCGCTGGACGAGGTCGAACGCGTTGTAGGTCGCCGCATGACCCATGTGGGTCGCGTCATAGGGCGTGATGCCGCAGACGTAGATACGGGCGACGGGACCGGGGTCGAGGGTGACGGGACCACCGGTCGCGGTGTCGTGGATCCTCAGGTCGCGGCCCTGACCAGGCAGGGCGGGGACCTCGGAAGCGGGCCAGGCATACATGCCTTGAGCGTAACCGGCCGGAACTTCCCCCTACGAACCGGACCGGGCCGGATGGCCGGGAAGGCGGTCTTGCGCGTCGTCTTCCCGTGTGCGCGCCGGGCGGACGCCCCGGCCGCTTCTCACACCGGCGGCCAGGGAATCGCGGGCCACTCCCCGGTGGGTTCCGGATGTCTTCCCGACTCCAGCAGCGCCTCCACCCGCGCACGCGTGGCCTGCACCTCCGCCGGAGTCAGCAGCTCGGCCAGCCGCAGGGCCAGCGCGGCACCCTCCTCGAGGGACTCCTTGAGGCCCTTGAGGACCTCGGTGGCCTCCCCGGTCAGCGGCTCGCCCGCCCAGCCCCACAGCAGCGTGCGCAGCTTGTTCTCGGCGTTGAAGGTGACCCCGTGGTCGATTCCGTACAGGCGCCCCTCGCCGTCGGGCAGCAGATGCCCGCCCTTGCGGTCGGCGTTGTTGATGACGGCGTCCAGGACGGCCAGGCGCCGCAGCCGCTCGTCGTCGGCGTGCACGAGCAGGGCGGTCCTGCCCTCACCGACGTCGGCCGGGCCGATGGCCTTCCAGCCCTCCTCCGCCTCCTCGCCCTCCACCAGGGCGAGCAGCTCGGTGTCCGGCTGCCCCTCGATCCACAGCTGGCACATGCCCTGGCCGTAGGGCCCCTCGCGCAGCACCGTGGGCGGGACGAGCCCCCAGCCGGTCGCCTCGGACACCGCGTAGGCCGCGACCTCGCGCTGCGCCAGTGTGCCGTCCGGGAAGTCCCACAGGGGCCGCTCCCCTGCGACGGGCTTGTAGATGCAGGCAGCTTCCCGCCCGTCGTGGGAGACCGTGCAGTACAGCGCCGCGTTGGAGGCGTCACGGATGCGTCCGACCACGGCGAGCTCGCCCTCGGCGAGCAGCTCTGCCGTGGTCACGCTCCGCGGCGGTATCCGTTCTGGCGCGGACATACGTGTCCTTCCGGGTCGAGCGGGAGACTGCACAGCGGGCACGGCGGGCGACCGGCGTTGACGACGTCGAGGGCGCGTTTGGCGAAGGCCCTGGCCTGGGTGCCGGTGAGCCGGACCCGGAGCATCGGCGGCCCGTTCTCCTCGTCCTGGAGCAGCCGCTCCTCGGCCTCGGCCAGGTCCTCCTCGGAATCGGCGTCGAGCTCGACGAGGGCCTGGGCCTCGACGACCATGCGCTGTTCCTCGCCGTCCCAGGCCAGGGCCATGGTGCCGACGCGGAACTCCTCGTCGATGGGGGTGTCGAGCGGAGCCGTGTCCGAGATCTCCGTGGGGGCCACGGCGGGTACGGAAGCGCTGCCGCCGCTGCGGCGCACGACTTCGTCGAGCAGCTCGTCCATGCGCTCGGCGAGCGCCGCGACCTGGGTCTTCTCCAGGGCCACGCTGGTCACCCGGGGTCCGGACGTGGCCTGCAGGAAGAAGGTACGGCGCCCGGGCAACCCGACCGTACCGGCCACGAAGCGGTCCGGGGGGTCGTAGAGGAACACCTGACGGGACACGTCCTGTCTCCATTGGATCGGGATCGGGGCCGGCTGACCGCGCCGGTCCGCTTCGGTTGCTGACTACTGCTGCTGACAACTACTGCGCTGGTGCGCCCGCTTCACCCTACTGCGGCCGACGATCACGGAGCGCCCGCGCCGCCCCCGACCGCGGCATCCGAACCGGAGGGTTCCTCACGCGGCACGAGAGAGGTGAAATCGCCGGTGTCCCCGAGACGAACGAGAAATGGCCTCAACCGGGTGTAACGGATCGCGGTGATGGAACACGGTTCGACGGAGATCCGCTGGAAGAGGTCGAGATGAAGGCCGAGTGCGTCCGCGACGAGCGACTTGATGATGTCACCGTGCGAGCACATGACGTACACGGCGTCGGGACCGTGGTCGCGCTCGACGCGCTCGTTCCACTCGCGCACCGCCTCCGCGGCGCGGGTCTGCATGGCCCGCATCGACTCACCGCCCGGGAAGGCGGCCGCCGACGGATGAGCCTGGACGACCTCCATCAGCGGCTCGTCCTTCAGCTCGGCGAGCTTGCGTCCGGACCAGTCGCCGTAGTGGCACTCGCCGATCCGGTCGTCGGCGTGCACGGGCAGCCCCGGACGGGCGTCGAGCAGCGGCTGCACGGTCTCCCGGCAGCGTTGCAGAGGGCTGGTGACCACCGCCGCGAGCGGCAGTGCGGCGAGTCGCCCGGGCAGGGCTGCGGCCTGTTCTGCGCCGCGCTCGTCGAGGGCGACGCCGGGCGTCCAGCCGGCGAGGAGTCCCGCGGTGTTGGCGGTGGAGCGTCCGTGCCGGACGAGGATCAACGTGGGCATGACGTCCAGCCTAAAGGGACGCCTGCGAAAGCCGGGCCGGTGGTGGGAGCGGCGGCGGCCGGGGGAAGGCGGGCCCGGTGGGGTCCGCCCGGCCCGCGACGACGCCCGGCGGCAGGAGCCCTCGAGGAGTGCTCGGCATGCGCCGGTGCCCGGCCGACAGGAGAATACGCTCCGTGATCATCGACTGCGCCATCTACCGGGACGGGCGCCGTGCAGAGAGCCCCGAGGACCTCTCCGACGCGCTGAGCCAGGCGCGTGCCGCTTCCGACACGTTCCTGTGGATCGGCCTGCACGAGCCGACGGAGAACGAGTTCGAGCTGGTCACCCAGGAGTTCGGGCTGCATCCGCTGGCGGTCGAGGACGCGCTGAAGGCGCACCAGCGCCCCAAGCTGGAGGTGTACGACGACTCGCTGTTCGTGGTGCTCAAACCGGTGTCCTACGAGCCCCGCAGCGACACCGTCTCCACCGGCGAGCTGATGCTCTTCCTCGGCGACTCCTTCGTGGTGACCGTGCGCCACGGCGAGCACATGCCGCTCGCCCGCCTCCGGCGCCATCTCGAGGAGCAGCCGGAGATGCTGCGGCACGGCCCGACGGGGGTGCTCTACTCGATCGCGGACTCGATCGTCGACCACTACCTCGACGTGGCGACCGAACTGCAGACCGACCTGGAGGAACTGGAGGCGGAGGTCTTCTCACCGTCCGGTGGCGGCTCCCACCACGCGGCATCGCGGATCTACACCTTCAAGCGGCAGGTCCTCGAGTTCCGGCGGGCCACCGTCCCGCTGGCCCCGCCCCTGTCCCGGCTGGCGGGCCAGGGCACATACGGGACGACGGTGCCCTTCGTGCAGGAGAAGTCGCGGCCCTTCTTCCGCGACGTCTCCGACCATCTGGCCCGGGTGAACGAGTCCGTGGAGGCCCTGGACCGGCTGGTGTCCGACATCCTCTCGGCACATCTGGCGCAGGCGAGCGTGCGGCAGAACGACGATGTGCGGAAGATCTCGGCGTGGGCGGCGATGGCCGCGGTCCCCACGATGATCGCGGGGATCTACGGAATGAACTTCGACCATATGCCCGAGCTGCACTGGCTCTGGTCGTACCCGGCGCTGATCCTGGCGATGGCGGCCGTCGAAGTGATGCTCTACCGGACGTTCAAGCGGCGCGGCTGGCTGTGAGGACGCCTCCCTCCGTGCCGCACACGCGGCGACCGGCGGCTCAGGCGAACTCGTGCGCCTGCGTGACGGGACCGCCGAGCGCGTCGCGCCGCTCCGGCATCCTCAGGGTCACCATCCGCCGCCATCCGGCGAGGCGCTCGTAGAGGTACACGGCGCGGATACCGGCCGCGAGCATCGCCGACCTGGCCGCGGGCCAGCCGAGGATGCGCCCCATGTGGGCCATGACGGCGAGACTGACGTCCCGGTGGACGCGGATCTCCGCGAACGCGCACGCGCGCAGCGTCCGCCGGATGAACCGGCTGTGTCCGGCGGCCGCGAAGCGCAGCAGCTCCTCGTTGGAGTACGCCAGGTGGTTGTCCTCGTCCTGGGAGATCATGCGCACGGCCCGGCCGATCTCGGGATGGTCCGTGAAGTACGTGCGCAGCATCCCCATCTGCTCCGCGGCGCGCTGTTCGGTGACCCTGCTGTGTGCCAGATAGGTGATGACGTCCTGCACCGACAGCGGGCGGTCGGCCTTGAGCTTCTCGTGCGCGAGACCGATGCCCCGCTTCTCGAGGAGCATCGTGTAGTCGGTCTCGGGCGGTACCGGAACGGGGTCCAGGCCGCGCTTCCTCATCAGCGCGTTGAAGATGCGTCCGTGCTTGTCCTCGTCCGCGCCGTGCCGCACGATCCTGGGGACGAGCGCCCGCTCGCTCTCCGGCACGAGTGCGGCGATCCGGCCGTTCTCCCAGCCGCCCTGCGACTCCCCGCTGGCCGCGATCGAGCAGAACAGGCGGAAGGATTCGTCGTTGTCGAGGATCTCCTTGAACAGACTCTTCGCCGAAAGCATCGTGGGCACCTCTCTGCAGGACTCCGCAAAGAGAGAGTCAAATGCCGTCGTGGAGGTGGTGCAACAGCTGTGCGGGGCGGCTGCGCCGAACGGAGGAGCGCACCCGTCCCGTCGATGCCGTAACCGCTCGGGGCCCGGCGCGTTGTTCCCCGTGACGGCCGTGGCGGGGTGGACCCCCGAGCCCCCACCACGGCCGTGGAGACCATTCGCCCCCGTCAGGCGAGCCCGGCCCGCTCCAGGGCCTCGGACCCGGCGCGCAGGGAGGCGATCCGCTCGTCGAGGGTGAAGCCCGCGGGCGCCAGGGTGAGGGTGGTGACGCCGACCTCGGCGTAGACCTTCATCCGGTCGGCGATCCGGTCCACCGAGCCCAGCAGGGTGGTCCGGTCGATCAGCTCGTGCGGTACGGCGGCCGCTGCGCCCTGCTTGTCGCCCGACAGGTACTTGTCCTGGATCTCCGCGGCCGCCTGCTCGTAGCCCATGCGCCGGGCGAGCTGGTTGTAGAAGTTCTGCTTGCGGCTGCCCATGCCGCCGACGTACAGCGCGGTGTAGGGCCGGAAGGTGTCGGCCAGGGCCGTCACGTCCTTGTCGTCGCCGACCGCGAGGGGAAGCGTGGGGCAGACGTCGAAGCCCTCGAGGGTCTTGCCCGCCTTCTCCCGCCCCGCGCGCAGGTAGGTGATCGCCGTCTCCTCGAGGTGGTCCGCCGAGGGGAAGATGAGCAGCGCGCCGTCGGCGATCTCGCCGGTCTGCTCCAGGTTCTTGGGACCGATCGCGGCGATGTAGAGGGGGATGTGCTCGCGCTGCGGGTGCACCGTGAGCTTGATCGGCTTACCGGGCCCCCCGGGCAGCGGGAGGGTCCAGTGCTCGCCCTCGTACGACAGCCGCTCGCGTGTCATCGCCTTCCGCACGATCTCCACGTACTCGCGGGTGCGGGACAGCGGCTTGTCGAACTTGACGCCGTACCACCCCTCGGAGACCTGGGGCCCCGAGACCCCGAGACCGAGGCGGAAGCGGCCGCCGGAGAGCGAGTCGAGCGTGGCGGCGGTCATCGCGGTCATCGCGGGCTGGCGGGCCGGGATCTGGAAGATGGCCGAACCGACGTCGATGCGCTCGGTCTGGGCGGCGACCCAGGTGAGCACCGTGGCCGCGTCGGAGCCATAGGCCTCGGCGGCCCAGCACACCGCATAGCCGAGCCGGTCGGCCTCCTGGGCCACGGCGAGATTGTCGCCGTCCATTCCGGCACCCCAGTAGCCGAGGTTGATCCCGAGCTGCATGGCCGATTCCCCTTACCGATCAGTAACGTCCGTTGTGGGCAGACCATAGCGCGGCGTCCTCCCCGGCAGGGAGAGCGACGCCTCACTCGCCGGTCGGCACGGGAACTCGGTTGTCCACAGGCCCCCCACGGGCCGAGCTCAGGCCGTAATCTCGGCGTTCATGGAGCAGAGGCATCTCGGCCGTACCGGCCTTCGCGTGTCCCGGATCGGACTCGGCACCCTGACCTGGGGGCGTGACACGGACGAGCACGACGCCGCGGAGCAGTTGAAGGTGTTCTGGGAGGCGGGCGGGACCCTCGTCGACACGGCCGACGTGTACGGGGACGGGGAGGCCGAGTATCTGCTCGGGCAGCTGATGGACGGCCTCGTGCCGCGCCGGGACCTGGTCATCTCGACGAAGGCCGGGAGCGTGCCCGACCCCGACCGCCGGTTCGACGGCTCGCGCGGCCATCTGCTCGCCGCGCTGGACGCCTCGCTCGCCCGTCTCGGCACGGACTACGTCGACGTGTGGCACATCCACGCCTTCGACCCCTCCACCCCGATGGAGGAGACCCTGCACGCGCTCGACCTCGCCGTCGCCGGCGGCCGGGCCAGATACGCGGGCGTGTCCAACTTCTGCGGCTGGCAGCTCGCCAAGGCGGCGACATGGCAGCTCGCCGCCCCGGGCATACGGACCCGCCTCGCCAGTACGCAGATGGAGTACTCGCTGCTGCAGCGCGGTGTGGAGCGCGAGGTGCTGCCCGCCGCACTGGACCTGGGAGTCGGGCTGCTGCCCTCCTCTCCCCTGGGCCGCGGCGTGCTGACCGGCAAGTACCGGCAGTCGACACCGGCGGACTCGCGCGGGGCCTCCGCGCACATGGCCCCCTTCGTGGAGCCCTATCTCGACGACACGGCGAGCAGCATCGTGGACGCGGTGCAGACGGCCGCCGACGGGCTGTCCGCCACGCCGCTCCAGGTGGCGCTGGCATGGGTCCGCGACCGGCCGGGCGTGGTCGCGCCGATCGTCGGCGCGCGCAACGCACAGCAGCTCTCGGCGGCACTGTCAGTGGAGGCACTTAGTCTTCCTGACGAGATCTGCCGGGCGCTGGACGACGTGTCGGCCCCGGTGCACCGCTATCCCGATCACGACTGGAGCACGCTGTGACCACGGACCCGGAGACCAGGGAGACGTCCCCCCAGCCGGAGGACGGGACCGGGCAGGACACGGGCCGGACCGAGGCGGGGACGGCTCCCGGGGGCGAGGACCAGGACGGCGCGGCCGCGGCGTCCGCCGGCGAGGGCGCCGCCGCGCCCGAGCGGACCGAGGCGGAGGCCGAGCTGGCCGCCCAGCGCATCGAGCGGGAGCGGATCGAGCGGCGGAAGGCCGAGAAGCAGGGGCCGGTCGAGGCCGGCACGAAGCTCAGCGGGAAGGCCGCCGACCTGCTGGCGGCGGTACGGGCCGTGGAGAGCGGCGAGAAGCCGGTCTCGAGCGCGTTCCGGGAGCCGGCCCCCACTCCGCGCCGCGCCGCCCCCGAGCCCGAGCGGCCCGCACGGCCCGTCACGCCCCCGCAGTCGCCCACGGCCCCGGGCACGGAACTCGTCGCGGCCGTGCGTGCCCTGCTGACCGGGGCGGGAGCGCCCGACACGCTCGCGCCCCAGGTCGCCTCGGTCCTCGGCGAGACGGCGGACGCCCGCCTGCAGGCGGATCCCTGGCAGTTGCTGCGGGTCGCGGAGGTCAGGCCGGAGCAGGCCGACGGCTTCGCCCGGGCCCTGCTCGGCGCGGAGTGCCGTCCGGACGACGACCGACGGGCCCGCGCGATGACCGTCTGGCTGCTGGAGCAGGCCGCCCTCGCCGGACACACCGCACTGGAGGTACCGGCTCTCGAGACCGCGCTCACCCAGCGGTCGGTGCCGGACCCGGATGCGGCCGTGCAGAGCAGCATCGCCGAGGGCGAGGTCCTGGTCTTCCAGGACGCCCTGGAGACGACAGGGCCGGGCGCCGCACCCGTCGAGGGGCCGGCCGGGGAGGGCGAGGACGAGGCGGAGGAGCGCCCGGTCCGCGTCCTGATCGGCCTGGAGAGGTACGCGCTCGCCGAGGAGAGCCTCGCCGACGGACTGGCCCGGTTGATCAACTCCGTGCCGAAGGAGAACGGTTCGGCCGACGCCTGGGAGCGGGCGGCCCGCTCGGTGAGCGGCGCCGCCGGGGAGCTGATCCGCGCGGCCGCGGGCCACGGCCTTGTGCTCCACACCGGCGGGGAGGCCTCGCGCATCGAGCCGGCCACGCTGCTGTATGCGGCGCGTGACCTCGGCGTGCGCGCCTGGGCGGCCACGCACAGCCCGGCGGCGCGCAACGCGTTCGCCGCGCTGCGGGACCGGCTCGACCTGCCGGACACCGCCACGGCGCACCCGGCGTTCACCACGGTCGCGGGGCTCCTGTCCGGCGCCGAGGGCCCCGGCCGGGACGCCGACGGCGCGCTGGACCTCGACCTGCTCATCGTGCTGGACGCCCCTCAGCTGGACGTCGAGTCGGCCGCCCTGCTCACCGAGTCGCTGCCGGACGGCGCCCGCCTGGTGCTGAGCGGCGACCCGGGAGTGCTGTGGTCGGCCGGACCAGGGCGGGTGTTCGCCGATCTGCTCACCGCCCGTGCGTGCCCGCAGATCGCCTCGCGGACCCCCGACCCCGGCCCGATCGGAGAGCTCGTCTCCTCGGTCGGCATCGGCGAGCTCCCGCAGGTCGACGCGCCCGGCAAGGAGGTCGTGATCGTGCCGGTGCGGGACGCCCGGGAGGCGGTGCACCGCACCGTGCAGCTGGTCGTGGACTCCGTGCCGCGTGCGATCGGGATCCCCTCGCAGGAGACACAGGTGATCACGCCCGGCCATGGCGGAGCGGCGGGGACCCGTGTGCTGAACGCGGCGCTCAAGGAGCGGCTCAACCCGGGCCCCGGCCGTTTCGGGGGCTTCGACGCCGGCGATCGGATCGCCTACTCCCCCGCCCCGGGCCGTACGGTCCAGGGGCATGTGGTGACAGCGGACGCGGCGGGGCTGCATCTGGAGTGCTCCGGCGAACCCGTCGTCGTACCGAAGGAGCGGGTGGATCAGGCCGTGCGGCACGGCTGGGCGATCACCGCGCACCAGGCGGTGGGGCAGCGGTGGCCCGCGGTGGTCGTGGTGCTCCCCGGTGATGCCGCCCAGGCGCTGAGCAGACCCTGGGTGTACACGGCCTTCGGCAGGGCGGACCGCCATCTGTCCGTCGTCCATGGAGTGGAGCAGGCGCTGCCGCGCGCCGTGGCCGAGACCCCGGCCAAGCCGCGGACCACCCGCCTGCCCCTGCTGCTGCGGGGCCAGCTCCCGACGGCGGGCTGATCCGAGCGCCCGGCTCCCGGCCTGCGGGGTCTTGAAGCGATGGGGGGAGATGCCGCTGGGCACCTCCCCCGGCCGGGCGGCGCAGTGCCCGGAAGCTCCCCGCCCGGCCCGCGCGGGCTAGCGGTCGACCTCCAGCGGTTCCAGGTCCTCGTCGTCCTCCAGCTCCGATACGGGCCCGAAGTCGTCCTCGAGATCGTCGTCCGGTTCGTCGTCGAAGACCGTGCTGACGTCGAAGCGGCACACCACACCCTGCGGATCGACCTGCTCGAAGGGCGCCTCCAGCCAGTCACCCGGTTCCGCGGGTTCGTCCGCGGCCGTCACCCACAGCGTGGAGTCGCCCTCCTCCAGCCCGAACTCCTTGTGCCGGGAGGCGATCTCGTCCGGTTCGAACTCTCCGAAGAGGACACCGACCGCGCCGTGGACGGTGCCGGCCGACGATCCCCGCACACCCTCCTCGTCCGCGGCCTCCACACGCCGTGCCTGCGCCAGCAGCCGCTCAGGCTCCGCCACGGCGTAGTCGCGGCGGATCAGCACACTGAGCGCGTTCGGTTCCTCGGGGCCGGTGTACGGAGGGAGCGCGTCCTCCACACCGGGAATCTCGAAGGGTGTGACCTCGTCATACCGGTCGTACAACAGTTCGTCGTACTCCTCGGCCGCCGCGGCCAGCTCGTTGAACGCCTCGTAGACGGCCGGGTCGTCGTCACCCGTCCTGCGCTCGATCGCCGCCAGGTGGCGGTCGAGCGCGGTCTTGACCGCCTCTACGGCGGCGCGTACCTCGGCAGCTGTGGGCTGCGCAGCATCAGACATAGAGCAGACGCTATCCGTACCGGGCCCCAGCCCGCACAATAGATGCGATGCCGGAATACGAATTTGTCGACGTGTACGTACCGCGCGGGGTGTCCCGCAAGGACGCCACACGCCTTCTCACGGATCATGCCGAGTACGGACACTGGGAGTTGGACCGCCTGAGCCTGCTGCGTGACGGCAGCCGCAGGGTGCGGCTGCGCCGGCGGATCATCCGCCAGGTGCGCGCGACGTGGTGAGCGAAGGAGGCTGAATCGGATCGGGCCCCGCCGGAGCGGGGCCCGATCCGTTCTCCAGGCCACCGGGGAAGGATGTGGCACTGCGGTCCATAGGGTGCGGTGTGGTGCTCCGTACACCCGGGTGTGCTCATCGAGGGTGTCGATCGGCCGACGGGCCCCGCGTCCGCCACCGCGCGAGGCGAGCCCCGAAGGGTGACGCGTCGCGCGGTGGCCGTGACCGCGGGCCCATGGCTCACCTGCTCGTGCGCGCCCGGCGGTAGAGCAGCACGCCACCGAGCAGCGCAGCCGCACTCGCCGGCACCATGACGCCGACCGGGAGGTCGCTACCGGTCTCGGCGAGCTGCGAGCTGCCGGCAGGGGTGAGGGACTGCGTACCGGGCTGGTTGACCTGGGTCGAGCCGCCGCCGCCGGGAGGCGTGACACTGCCGCCGCCGGGAGGCGTGGTCCCGCCACCGCCGCCACCGGGAGGCGTGGTGCCGCCACCGCCGCCGGGCGGGTTGGTGGAGTGACCGCCGCCCGGGATGTTGCCGCAGTGGTTACCGGTGGCCGGGTTGCCGACACCGACCACGTTCACGCTGTTGCCGCAGGCGTTCACCGGGATGTCCACCGGGACCTGCACATGGTTGCCGGAGCCGACACCGGGCGAGCCGCTGGTGTGCCCGCCGGCGTGGGAGCCGCCGGTACGGCTGCCGCCGGCGTTGGCGCACATGTTGCCCGCCGCCGGGTTGAGCAGCCCGATCACGTTCACGGTGTTGCCGCAGACGTTCACCGGGATGTGTACGGGTACTTGCACCGAGTTGCCCGACAGCACGCCGGGCGAGTTGGTGGCCGATCCGTGCGCACCCGAGTCCGCGTGCGCATAGCCGCCGGTGACGGCGAGGACGCCGGTCGCCGCCGCAACCGTCATCAGGCCCTTACGGGTGACCTGTCGCATTGCTGATTCCCTGTCTTCGACCTTGCGTGGACCTTCTGGAACGCGGCCGCGCGCTGAGGGCACGGCCGCGAGGGCAACCGGTCGGGCCCCGGAGCGCATGGCACGCACTCCGGGGCCGACTCACTCAGCCCCTCACGGGGTGAGGCCCCTCATGGGATGGGGCACAACGTCAGTTGTTGATGCACGTGTTGCCGAAGGCGGGGTTCAGCAGCCCGATCACCGAGATCGTGTTGCCGCAGACGTTCACCGGGACGTGCACCGGGACCTGGACGACATTGCCGGACACGACACCCGGGGAGTTCAAGGCGGCACCCTGGGCACCCGAATCGGCGACGGCCAGACCCGCACCCGCGAGAACCAGACCACCGGTGGCAGCCGCAGCAGCGACGACCTTCTTGATCATTCTTCCTCCTTGTTGGCAAAAGCGATCCAAGCCTCGGACCACATCACCTGTAACGAGGAGGGAGTAATGGAGCTACGAGCTTATGGTCGCATTCACTCGTCCTGGTCGATCTCCGTACGTGCTGGCGAATACTGGGGCCGCGTTTCGGCGTGCAAACCGGGACGGGGCCGAGGAAGCCGGTCGGGCATCAGGCGGAGTCGAGGAATCGGTCGAGGACCCGCACGCCGAACTTGAGCGCGTCCACCGGGACCCGCTCGTCGACGCCGTGGAACATGCCCGCGAAGTCGAGCTCCGGCGGCAGCTTCAGCGGCGCGAACCCGAAGCCGCGGATGCCGAGCTCGTCGAAGGACTTGGCGTCCGTGCCGCCCGAGAGCATGTACGGAATGGCCTTCGCGGCGGGGTCCTCGGCGAGCAGGGCCGACTGCATCGCCTCGACGAGCGCCCCGTCGAAGGTCGTCTCGACGGCCTTGTCGGAGTGCACGTCCTCACGCCTGACCGTGGGCCCGAGGATGGTGTCGAGGTCCGCGAGGAACTCGTCCTCGAACCCGGGCAGGAAACGGCCGTCGACATGGGCGGTGGCCTCGCCCGGAATGACGTTGACCTTGTAACCGGCGCCCAGCTGTGTGGGGTTGGCCGTGTTGCGCAGGGTCGCGCCGATGAGCTTGGCGATACCTCCGAGCCTGGCGAGGGTCGCCTCCATGTCGTCCGCGTCGAGCTCGATGCCGAGCGCGTCGCCGAGTTCGTCGAGGAAGGCCCGGGTGGTCTTGGTGACCCGCACCGGGAACTCGTGCCGCCCGAGCCGCGCGACCGCCTCGGACAGCTCGGTGATCGCGTTGTCCCGGTGGATCATGGAACCGTGCCCCGCCGTGCCGGCCACGGTCAGCTTCATCCAGTGCATGCCCTTCTCGGCCGTCTGGATCAGATAGAGCCTCCGCTGCTCGTTCACGGTGAACGAGAACCCGCCCACCTCGCTGATCGCCTCGGTCACGCCGTCGAAGAGATGCGGGTGCTTGTCGACGAGGTACCGGGCGCCGTAGGTCCCGCCCGCCTCCTCGTCCGCGAGGAAGGCGAGGACGATGTCCCGCGGAGGCCTGCGACCGCTGCGCAGCCGGTCGCGGACGACCGCCAGCGTCATGGCGTCCATGTCCTTCATGTCGACCGCGCCCCGGCCCCACACGCACCCGTCGGCGATCTCGCCGGAGAACGGGTGGTGCGTCCAGTCGTCCGCGTTGGCCGGTACGACGTCGGTGTGGCCGTGGATCAACAGGGCGGGGCGCGAGGGATCCTCGCCCTCGATGCGGGCGACCGTGGAGGCACGCCCCTGGTGGGACTCGAAGATCTGCGGTTCGAGCCCGACCTCCGCAAGCTTCTCGGCGACGTACTCGGCGGCCGCGCGCTCGCCGGGTCCCGAGTGGTCGCCGTAGTTGCTGGTGTCGATCCGGATCAGCTCGCGGCAG
Organism: Streptomyces sp. HUAS TT11; assembly: GCF_051553595.1. NCBI lineage: Bacteria > Bacillati > Actinomycetota > Actinomycetes > Kitasatosporales > Streptomycetaceae > Streptomyces > Streptomyces sp. HUAS TT11. The sequence continues at coordinate 7,156,048 of NZ_CP196184.1, read as the reverse complement.
AGGTCCACGACCTCGTCCTCGCCGGTGACGCTCCTGGCCGTGTCCTTGTCGGTCACGCTGCTTCCTCCCGGTGTCACTGCTGGTGGTACCCCACATCCTCTCTCCGACCCCCGCTCCGCCCCAAGACCGTGCCGGCTCCGTCACGTGCCGTTCACGCCGGAACCGGGTGTGATCGAACGCCCCCGAAAGCCTGGTAATGTTTCCTTCGTCGCTGCGGGGGAAGCCCGCACGACAGACACCTTGTCCGGGTGGCGGAATGGCAGACGCGCTAGCTTGAGGTGCTAGTGCCCTTTATCGGGCGTGGGGGTTCAAGTCCCCCCTCGGACACTCTCATCACACAGGGTGCCGACCGTTTCCGGTCGGCACCCTGTGTGTTTTGCCCTGTGCGTGGATGCGGCCTCCGCTGGCCCGCCGAGCACGCCCCTTCCTAGACTCGGAGGTGTGGCCCGGCCCAACGAAGAGGTCGAGGCGCTCCTCCAGGAGTACGCGGACCTCGTCGCGATCACGGGAGGCGACGCGTTCAAGGTGCGCGCCTACGAGAAGGCGGCGCGCGCGATCGGCGGCCATCCCGCCGACGTCTCGCGTCTGGACGCCGACGGGCTGCGGGACATACCGAACGTGGGCAGGTCCATCGCCGAGAAGGTGCTGGAGTACCTGCGCACCGGCAGGGTCTCGGCGGTCGAGGAACGCCGGGCGAAGATCCCCGCCGGCGTGCGGGAGCTCATCACCATCCCCACCCTGGGCCCGAAGAAGGCGCTGCGGCTCTACGAGGACCTGCACATCTCGTCGGTGGGCGAACTTGCCGCGGCCATCGAGGCGGACGCACTGCACGATCTGAAGGGCTTCGGCGAGAAGACGCAGGAGAACATCCAGCACGGCATCGCACTGATGCAACAGGCAGCCGGGCGCATCCCGTTGCACCTCGCGCTCGAGACCGCCGAGGAGATCGTCGCCGCGCTCTCCGGGACGACCGGCTGCAGGCGCTGCGCCTACGCGGGGTCCCTGCGCCGGATGAAGGAGACCGTCGGCGACATCGACGTCCTGGTGGCCGCGCAGCGGTCGGGGCCGTTCATGGACGCGCTGACCGCGCTCCCGTCCACCGCGGAGGTGATCGCGCACGGCAGGAAGAAGACGTCGATCCGCACCGCCAAGGGCGTCCAGGTGGATCTGCGGGTCCTGCCACCCGACTCGTGGGGCGCCGGACTTCAGTACTTCACCGGGTCCAAGGCCCACAACATCCGCACCCGCACCCTCGCCGTCCGCCAGGGGCTCAAGCTCTCGGAGTACGGCCTGTTCGACGTGGAGAGCGGGGAGTCGCTCGCCTCCCGGTCCGAGGAGGAGGTGTACGCCAGGCTCGGGCTGCCCTGGATACCGCCCACGCTGCGGGAGGACCGGGGGGAGATCGAGGCCGCGCTGCGCGGCGAGTTGCCGGACGTCGTGACCGAACGCGGCATCCGCGGCGATCTGCACACCCACACGGACCTCACCGACGGTCTCGCGCCGCTGGAGGAGATGGTGGCGGCCGCAGCCGAACGCGGCTACGCGTACTACGCGGTCACGGACCACGCACCCAACCTGTACATGCAGCGCATGACCGACGCGAAGATCCTCGCCCAGCGCGAGCGGATACGGGCGCTGGACGGCTCCCTGCGCAGAATGCGGCTGCTGCACGGTACCGAGCTCAACATCGGTCCCGACGGCGACGTGGACTGGCCGGAGGAGTTCCTCGCGGGCTTCGACCTCTGCGTGGCCTCCCTGCACTCGCACTTCGATCTGGGCCGCAGGGCGATGACCGCGCGGCTCGTACGGGCCTGCGAGAACCCCCATGTCAACATCCTCGGCCACCCGACCACGCGGCTGATCGGCAAACGGAAGGGGGTCGACGCCGACTGGGACGAGGTGTTCGCGGTCTGCGCCCGCACGGGGACCGCGCTGGAGATCAACGCCCAGCCCGACCGGCTCGACCTGTGCGACGAGGACATCCTGCGTGCCAAGGAGCACGGCGCGAAGTTCGCCGTGAACACCGACGCCCACTCCGTTCTCCACCTCTCCCACCTGCGCTACGGCATCGGTACCGCGCAACGCGGCGGGCTCACCCCCGACGATGTGATCAACACCTGGCCGCTGCGCAGCCTGCGCAGGTTCCTGCGCAAGGGCGCGTCCGCGTGAACGGCCCGCGGTACCACCACGGCCGGACGCGGGCCCTGCCGCGGTCGCCGGTCACACGGGCCACGCCGCGCGCAGGGGGCGGAGCGCGAGCGTGCCGTCGGGCCCGGCGTCGATGCGGGAGCCGAACTCCCTTCCGTGCCGGTCGAGTACGTCGCACAGCCACCGCGTGTCCTCGGTCGTGGCGTGCTCCAGCCGCATCCTGCGCGCCTGGAGAGGCACCATGCGCACTCCGGTGAGCCGGCCCGAGTCCCGCTCCACCGACACCAGGTACAGCAGTCGCAGGTCGTCGCGGTAGCGCTCGTTGCCGCCGATGCCTTCGTAGTCGTCGACCAGGTCTCCGCAGCCGTACAGGACGAGCCGGCCCCGGTACGTCTCCAGCGGACGCGGATGGTGCGAGGAGTGCCCGTGCACGATGTCGACGCCCGCGTCGACGAGCGCATGGGCGAAGGCGGTCTCGGCGCGGTCGACGCCGTAGCCCCAGTTGGCACCCCAGTGGACGGAGACCACCGCGATGTCGCCCGGGCGCTTCGACTGCCGCAGCCGGCGGGCGAACGCGGCCGCGGCCGCCGCCGACGGCTCCTCGACGAAGGCGACGCCGGAACGGTCGTCGGTGGCGGCCCAGTCCTCCGGGATCCCGCTGGTCGCCATCCCCAGGGAGAACACCAGCACCCGGCCGCCCGCCGGCAGGGGGACGACCGCCGGGCGCCCCGCCGCGACGGTGTCCCGGCCCGCCCCCGCGGTCCGCAGTGCGGCTCCCGCGAGACAGTCGAGCGTCTCCTCGAGTCCACGCCGGCCGAAGTCGAGGACGTGATTGTTGGCGAGGGCGCAGACGTCCGGGCGCGCGGCGGCCAGGCACGGCAGGTTGCCCGGGCTCATCCGGTAGTGGACGCCCTTGCCGGGCGCGAAGTCCCCGTCCCGGGTGACGGAGGTCTCCAGGTTGATCACCCGCACGTCGGGGGCGGCCGCGTCCAGTTCGGGCAGCGCCACGCCCCAGGGCCATCGGAAGGGGACCGGCCGGGGAATGAGCCCGTTCGCGTCCTCGGCCAGGCCGACATAGGCCCGGGCGTCGCGCACGTACGACTCCCGCAGCGCCGGATCTCCGGGGTGCGGAAGGATCTGGTCGACGCCCCGGCCGAGCATCACGTCACCGCCGAGGAACACGGTGACGGCGTCACCGGGCACCCTCCCAAGCTAAGTCGGCCGGGGGGCGCGGCGCGAGCGACCGGCGCCGTCGCTCAAGGACGCCGGGCGTGGGCGGGGGCCATGTGGTCCGTGAACCAGTCGCGGGCCAGCTCGGTCACCGCCTCCAGCGCGCCGGGCTCCTCGAACAGGTGCGTGGCCCCGGGCACGATCGCGAGGTGGTTCTCGCAGCGCAGCCGGGTCTGCGCCTGCCGGTTGAGGTCGAGCACCGTCAGATCGGCGCTGCCGACGATGAGCAGCGTGGGTGCGCCGACGGCGGGAAGCCGCGGCCCCGCGAGGTCGGGCCGGCCACCGCGGGAGACGACGGCCGCGATGCCCGCCCGCGGCTCGGCGGAGGCCCACAGGGCGGCGGCCGCGCCGGTGCTGGCGCCGAAGTAGCCGAGGGCGAGCCCCTCGGTCTCCGGCTGTCCGCGCAGCCAGTCGGTGGTGTCGGTCAGCCGTTCCGCCAGCAGGCCCGTGTCGAACACGTTCGCCCGGTCCCGCTCCTCCTCCTCGGTGAGCAGGTCGAACAGCAGTGTGCCGAGCCCGGCCCGGTTCAGCCCCGTGGCGACGAACTGGTTGCGCGGGCTGTGCCGGCTGCTGCCGCTGCCGTGCGCGAACAGCACCATCCCGTTCGCGCCCTCGGGCACGGTCATCCGGCCGCGCAGCCGGACGGTACCGGCCGCCGCCTCGACCTCCCGGTCCGTGGGCCCGGCCGCGAGACCACGGGGCCGGGCCGCCATCCGCTCCAGGCAGGCCGCCACCTCCTCGTCGCCGACCTGGCCGAAGTCGATGTAGAACTGGCCGACCGCGAAAAAGTCCACCGGCGTGTCCAGGGCGACCAGTTCGTCGGCCTCCCCACCGAGTCGCGCGGTCCAGTCCTGCGGTGCCACGGGCACCGCGAGCACGATCCGTGCCGCTCTTCGGGCGCGGGCGATCCGGCAGGCGGCCCGGGCGGTCGATCCGGTGGCCACGCCGTCGTCGACGATCACTGCGGTCCGCCCCTCGACGCCGACGGGTGGGCGTCCGCCCCGGTAGCGCAGGCCGCGCCGCTCCAGCACCTCGCGTTCGTGCTCCTCGACCTGGGCCAGTTCGAACGGTGTGACGCGCGCCTCGCGGACCACCGCGTCGTTGATCACGCGTACGCCGTCCTCACCGATCGCCCCCATCCCCAGCTCCGGCTGGAAGGGCACACCGAGCTTGCGGACCAGGCACACGTCCAGCGGGCCGTCGAGCACGCGGGCGACCTCCGCCGCGACCGGCACGCCTCCCCTGGGCAGCCCCAGCACCACGACGTCCTCCCCCCTGAGGTGCCGCAGGCGTTCGCCCAGCTGCCGACCGGCCTCGAGACGATCCGTGAAGACCACGATGACCGCCTCCTCACTCCTCGGGAGACCACAGTGGAGTGGGCGGGGCCTCCTCCGGGGCCCCGGCCTCCGTGATGTCCCCCGCGGCGGCACGCAGCAGTTGCCGGCCCATCGAGATCAGCGCCCGTCCGGCGGCGAGTTCGTCGCCGATCTCGGGCACCGCCGTGTCGTACGGGTTGCGGTGGGCCTCGGCACAGCTCTCCATGACGTTGTCACCGGTGTCCAGGACGACCCGGGCCCTGGTGGCGGGGTCGCGTTCGGACAGGTACAGGTTGAGCCTCCACTCCTTGGCGGACGGAGGCCGGTTGCCTGTGGCTCGAGTCATCTTCCGTCCTCCTCACGCCTGCTCGTACCCGTACGAGGCAGCAGGACACCGGGGCGAGCGGCTTACCTCCACTGTGACCCCGATGGCGGCGTGACGCATGGCGCCCGCGGGGCACCGCGCCGGAGCGGGCAGAATGGCGGTCATGACCACGCGTTCCTGCCCGTGCGGGCTGCCCGGACCGTACGAGGGGTGCTGCGGCCGTTTCCACGCGGGCGCCGCGGCCGCGCCGACCGCCGAGGCGCTCATGCGGTCGCGGTACAGCGCGTTCGTGAAGGGCGACGCGGGCTATCTGCTGCGGACCTGGCATCCGGGCACCCGGCCCGAGCGCCTCGACCTCGACCCGGGGACGCGCTGGACGGGTCTGGAGGTCCTGGAGACGAGCGCCGGGTCCGCCTTCCACACCACGGGCACCGTGACCTTCCGCGCCTCCTACCGGGGCGGCAGCCTGCAGGAGCGCAGCCGGTTCGAACGGCTCGACGGCGCCTGGGTGTACGTCGACGGGGATTTCCTCGACTGACGGAGCGCGGAAGCGGCCATGCGGACGCTCCGTGGCCGGAGCTCCGGCTACGGAGCGAGGATGTCCAGTTCGTGGAGCGCGCCGACCGTGATCTCGCGGGTCAGCTGCTCCGCACGCACCGGGTCGCCCTCCCGCACCGCCTCCGCCAGCTGCACATGCAAAGTGACCGCGGCCGGATCGGGGTCCTCGAACATGACGTCGTGGTGGGTCCGGCCCGACAGGACCTCGGCGACGACGTCGCCGAGGCGCGCGAACATCTCGTTGCCCGACGCCTCGAGGACCACCCGGTGGAAGGCCACGTCGTGCACCAGATAGCCCTCCAGCTGATGGCCGCGTGAGGTGGCGACCATGCCCAGGGCGCACCGGGTGAGCTCGGCGCACTGCTCGGCCGTGGCGTACCGGGCGGCCAGTCCCGCGGCGACCGGCTCGATCGCCGAGCGCAGCACGGTCAGCGAGCGCAGCTGCCGGGGGCGGTCGGCGCCGGTCAGCCGCCACCGGATGACCTGGGGGTCGTAGACGTTCCACTCGGACTCCGGGCGGACGGTGACGCCGACCCGGCGCCGTGACTCCACCAGGTGCATCGACTCGAGGACACGCACGGCCTCGCGCATCACGGAACGCGACACCTCGAAGTGCTGGGCGAGTTCATCGGTGCGCAGAACACTGCCCGGCGGGTACTCGCCCGCGGTGATCGCGGGCCCGAGGGTGTCCAGTACTCGGCCGTGCAGCCCCCGGCCCGGTGTGCTCATGCACTCAGAGTACGAGGCAGGTCACGACAAGAAAAAGTCAGACTTAAATGTCACAGACTCTTGAATTCGTCGTACCTAATCGGTTTCAGTGACGTCGACAGCAGTCGACGAAGACAGCGAGGAAGCGATGAGTACCCCCCACGTCGTCGTGGTCATGGGTGTCGCGGGCACGGGCAAGACCACGATCGGTCCCCTGCTCGCCTCCCGGCTCGGCGTTCCGTACGCCGAGGGCGACGACTTCCACCCCCCGGCCAACATCGCCAAGATGTCGGCCGGGGTCCCGCTCGACGACGAGGACCGCTGGCCCTGGCTTGACGCCATCGGGGCCTGGGCCCACGGACGGGCGGGGCTCGGCGGCGTGGTCAGCAGCTCGGCGCTGAAGCGGGCGTACCGCGACCGGCTCCGGGCCGCGGCTCCCGGCATCGTCTTCGTGCACCTCACGGGCGACCGCTCGCTCATCGAGGACCGGATGGCGCACCGGCAGGGGCACTTCATGCCCACAGCACTGCTGGACTCCCAGTTCGCCACGCTCCAGCCGCTGGAGCCGGACGAGCCGGGAGTGGCGGTGGACGTCTCGGGCAGCCCCGAGGAGATCACCGACCGTGCCGTCGCCGCTCTGCGCGACCGGGAGCGGTCCTCCGCCGCGCAGTAGCTCCTCTTCCCCGCAGCACCCCTCGGCCCCACTGCCGCGGCCCTCTCCCCCGGGTCGCCGTGCCGAGGGTCCCCCTCACCCGAAACCGAGAGCTTCTCTCCTCACCCAAGGGACCCCCCGTGACCAGACTCAGCGTCGAGATGCTGGCAGCGGACACCGTCGAGCCGATCACATCGGCGGGCCACGCTCAGCTGGGCATCGCGGTACTGGCGGGCATCGCCGTCATCGTGCTGCTCATCACCACGTTCAAACTCCACGCCTTCCTGGCCCTGACCATCGGCTCGCTCGCGCTCGGCGCGGTCGCCGGAGCGCCGCTCGACAAGGCGATCACCAGTTTCACCACCGGGCTCGGCTCGACCGTCGCCGGCGTGGGAGTCCTGATCGCGCTGGGCGCGATCCTCGGCAAACTGCTCGCCGACTCCGGCGGGGCGGACCAGATCGTCGACACGATCCTCGCCAGGGCGAAGGGCCGTGCGATGCCCTGGGCGATGGTCCTGATCGCCTCGGTGATCGGTCTGCCGCTGTTCTTCGAGGTCGGCATCGTGCTGCTGATCCCGGTCGTGCTGATGGTGGCCAAGCGCGGCAACTACTCGCTGATGCGCATCGGCATCCCGGCGCTCGCGGGCCTGTCCGTGATGCACGGCCTGATCCCCCCGCACCCCGGCCCGCTGGTCGCCATCGACGCCGTCAAGGCGAACCTCGGCGTGACGCTGGCGCTCGGTGTCCTGGTGGCCGTCCCCACGGTGGTCATCGCGGGTCCGCTGTTCTCGAAGGTCGCCGCCCGCTGGGTGGACGTCCCGGTCCCGGACCGCATGATCCAGCCGCGTCCGTCCGAGGAACTTCAGCGGCGCCCCGGCTTCGGCCCCACGCTGGCCACCGTGCTGCTGCCGGTCGTCCTGATGCTGTCCAAGGCCCTGGTCGACATCGTCGTGGACGACCCGGCGAAGACGGTGCAGCGCGTCTTCGACGTGATCGGATCTCCGCTGATCGCGCTGCTCGCCGCGGTCGTCGTCGGCATCTTCACACTGGGCCGCCCGGCCGGGTTCAGCAAACAGCGGATCTCGCAGACCGTCGAGAAGGGGCTCATGCCCATCGCGGGCATCCTGCTCATCGTCGGTGCCGGCGGCGGCTTCAAGCAGACGCTGATCGACTGCGGCGTGGGTCAGATGATCCTCGACATATCCAAGGACTGGTCGATCCCGGCGCTGCTGCTGGCCTGGCTGATCGCGGTGGCCATCCGGCTCGCGACCGGTTCGGCGACCGTCGCGACTGTCTCGGCCGCCGGTCTGGTCGCACCACTGGCGGCCGACATGTCGACCACCCACGCGGCCCTGCTCGTGCTGGCGATCGGCGCCGGCTCGCTGTTCTTCAGCCACGTCAACGACGCCGGATTCTGGCTGGTCAAGGAGTACTTCGGGCTGAGCGTGGGACAGACGATCAAGACCTGGTCCGTGATGGAGACGATCATCTCGGTGGTCGCGGGCGGTCTGGTCCTGCTGTTGTCCCTGGTGATCTAGGAGCAGGGCGATGACGGCTCACCCCCTCTTCGACATCGGCGGCCGTACGGCGCTGGTGACCGGTTCCAGCCGCGGCATCGGTCTCGCCCTGGCCCGCGGCCTCGCCGAGGCGGGCTGCACGGTCGTCCTGAACGGACGGGACGCCGGGCGCCTCGCCGAGGCGGCGGCGGCACTGCCCGGTGACGTCCACACGGCCGTGTTCGACGTCACCGACGGCGCCTCGGTGGCCGCCGGTGTCGCGGACGTCGAGGAGCGGGTGGGCCCGCTCGACATCCTGGTCAACAATGCGGGCATGCAACTGCGGGCGCCCCTGCTGGAGTTCACCGACTCCGACTGGCACCGGATCCTGGACACCAATCTCACCAGCGCGTTCCTGGTCGGCCGTGAAGCCGCCCGGCGGATGACACGACGCGGCCACGGCAAGATCATCAACATCTGCTCGTTGCAGAGCGAGGTGGTCCGCCCCGGCATCGCACCGTACGCGGCGACCAAGGGCGCGCTGAAGATGCTCACCAAGGGCATGTGCGCGGACTGGGGACCGCACGGCGTGCACGTCAACGGACTCGGCCCCGGGTACATCGAGACCGAGCTGACCCGGCCGCTGGTCGAGGACGAGGAGTTCAGCGCCTGGGTGCGGCGGCGCACCCCGGCCGGCCGCTGGGGGCGCACGGAGGACCTGGTGGGCGGTGTGCTGTTCCTCGCCTCTGCGGCGGCGGACTTCATCGGCGGACAGGTGCTGTACGTCGACGGCGGTATGACGAGCGTGCTGTGAAGGAGGGCCGGGAGATGCTCGGTTGTGTGATCCACGGTCGGGGCGACCTCCGCGTGGACGAGCTGCCGGTTCCGGAGCCCGGCCCGGGGCAGGCGCTGGTGGCCGTCCGCTTCGGCGGTGTGTGCGGTTCGGACCTGCACTACTGGCGGCACGGCGGGGTCGGCGACTTCCGGCTCAGGGAGCCGATGCTGCTCGGGCACGAGGTGGTGGGCACGGTCGTCTCCTACGGCCCGGGGGCGTCGGGCCCGGCCGTCGGCAGCGCCATCGCGGTGCATCCGGCCACGCCCTGCGGAGTGTGCCCGGAGTGCGCGGACGGCCGCAGCAACGTGTGCCGGGACACCCGCTATCTCGGCAGCGCGGCCCGTTTCCCGCACGTCCAGGGCGGGTTCGCGGCCCGGGTGGCCGTGCCCGCCGGCCAGTTGAGACAGGTTCCGGCGGGCCTCGGACTGCGCCGGGCGGCACTCGCCGAACCGCTGGCCGTGGCGATGCACGCGGTACGGCGGGCCGGTCCGGTGGCGGGACGGCATGTGCTGGTCACGGGAGCCGGACCGATCGGCTGCCTGGTGGTGGCCGCCGCGAAGGCGGCGGGCGCGGCGGAGGTCACGGCCACCGACCTGCTGCCCCGGGCACTGCGGTTCGCCGCGGCTGCGGGCGCCGGAACGCTCGTACGGGCGGACGACCCCGGCGACCCCGGGTGGCCCGCCGAAGTCGACGTGGCCGTCGAGGCCTCCGGGGTCGCCGCCGGGCTCGGCACCTGTCTGCGGCTGGTGCGGCGGGGCGGGGTCGTGGTGCAGCTCGGCATGCTGCCGTCCGGACCGAGCCCGTTCGCGGGGAACCTGGTGGTGAGCCGGGAGCTCGAGCTGCGCGGGGCGTTCCGCTTCGATACGGAGTTCGACCGCGCGCTCGAACTGCTGGTGACGGAACCGGCCTTCGACGCCCTGGTCAGCGCGGTGGTGCCGGCCACCGAGGCCGAGTCGGCGTTCGCCCTGGCGGCCGACCGGAGCCGGTCCTGCAAGGTGCTGCTGGACTTCGGCTCCTGACCCCGGCAGCCATGCCGGTCACGGCCGCCACAGGGGGTGCTCCCGCTCCACCCACTCCCGGCTGACCTCCCCCGTTCTCAGCCCCCTGCGCGCCTCGGGGTCGCCGAGGGCCATACCGATGTGCCCGGCGAGGACCACGCCGATCGTCAGGGCGAGCCAGTCGTGGACGAAGGTCGCGGAGGTGCGCCACATCAGCGGGGTGAGGCGGGTGAACCACATGAGCAGGCCCGTGCCGAGCATCACCAGTGTCGCGCCCGCGATCCAGGCCGCGTACGTCTTCTGCCCCGCGTTGAACTTGGCCGCGGGACGCGATGCACGGCGGTGGTCCCGGCGCAGCACCGCGCGCAGCCAGATCCGGTCGTGCGGACCCCAGCGGTTGAGATGGCCGAGATCCTTGCGGAAGGACCGGGAGACGAGGCCCGCCAGGACCGGGACCGGGAGCAGCAGGCCCGCCCACTCGTGGATCCTCACCACCAGTTCGCGGCGGCCCACCAGCTCCGCGAGCGCAGGGATGTACAGACAGGCCGCCGTGGCCACACATACGCCCATCAGCGCGGCCGCCGCGCGGTGCACCCATTTCTCGCCGCGGCTGAAGCGGCGCACCCGCGTGGACCGGGCCGGGGCCTCAACCGGTGGGTGCATCGTCACGTCCGTTCGACCGGCCGACCCACGCGTCCACGTCGTACCCGCGCTCCTCCCAGTAGCCGGGGCGCACTCCGCGGGTCACGGTGATGCCGGAGAGCCATTTGGCCGATTTGTAGAAGTACATGGGCGCGACATACAGGCGCACCGGGCCGCCGTGGTTGTGGCCGACCGGTTTGTCCTGCATCTTCAGGGCGACCAGGACATCGCTCCGGCGTGCCTGGTCGAGGGTGAGGCTCTCGGTGTACGCCCCGTCGAAGCAGGTGAAGCGGACCGCGCCGGCGGACGGATCGACGCCCGCGGCGTCCAGCAGCGTGGACAGCCGTACCCCCTCGAAGGGTGTCTTCGGCACCCGCCAGCCCGTGACGCACTGGACGTCGTGCACAAGCCGGGTCTGCGGCAGGGCGCGCAGGTCGGCGAGCGTGTACGTCGCCGGACGGTCGACCATGCCGTCGAGAGTGAGCCGGTAGTTCGTGTCGTCCTTGCGGGGGACGGAGGCCGTCACCGAGTAGTAGCGGAAGCCGCCGCCGTTGGGCAGCAGCCCGGTCAGGCCCGTCGGGTCCTTTCCGGAGACGCCGCCGAGGAAGGCCTCGAGGCCGCGCTGGAGCGTGGGCGCGGCGACCACGCCGAGCGCGCCGAGCCCCAGGGTGCCCAGCAGGACCCGGCGGCCGACGGGACTGCCGTCCGCCCGGTCGTCCGGCGCCGTCGGCTCCGCCGGCTCGGGGGTGTCCCTCTCTTCGGGTCGTTCAGAGTTCACACAACGATTCGAGCACCCCGCACCCCCTTCAGGCCAGGGGTGCCGGGTGCCCGTCAGAATTCCGTCATCTCTTCTTACCCGCTTCTCATGAACCGGGTCCTCGCTCGGGTCCGGGTCAGGTCGCCGACTCCGCCGCCTTGTCCAGCTGGAACGCCTCGTTGCCGAGGCCGATGCGGGCGTGCGCCTGCGGTCTGCGGGAGCGCATCAGCAGGCCCTGGACGAGGCCGACCACCAGGGCCACGCCGATGATCGACGGCAGCAGCCAGGCGAGCACGGAGTCCGGGCCGCTGCCGACCAGGACGTCGAAGTCCTTGACCGTGTAGCCGACGATGACCAGCAGCGCCAGACCGGCCACCGCGGAGGTGACGAGCCGCCAGGCCTGTGCGCCCGCGGACCCGCGGCGCGCGAAGAAGACGATCACCGAGGCGGAGGCTCCCACCATCAGCAGGGTGACACCGAGCGCGCCGACGCTGCCGAACCAGGTGAACAGGCGCAGCACGGGCGCGGTCGGATCGCCGGTCGGCTTGTCGTCGGCCGCCGCGAAGGCGATCACGGCCACCGCGGACACCACGCTCTGCAGCAGCGACCCCGTGCCCGGGGCCCCGCTTGTGCCCGTCGTGCGCCCGAAGACGGCCGGCAGCAGTCCCTCGCGGCCCATCGCGAAGGCGTACCGGGCGACGACGTTGTGGAAGCTGAGCAGCGCGGCGAACATGCCGGTCACGAACAGCACATGCAGCACATCGGTGAAGGAGTGGCCGAGGAGGGACTCGGTCAGCCAGAACAGCAGGCCCGCGCTCTGCTTCTGTGCGGCCGGGACGATCGCGGAGGGCCCCGCGGCGATCGTCAGCGCCCAGGAGCTGACGGCGAAGAAGACGGAGACGAAGCCGATCGCGAAGAACATCACTCGGGGCACCAGGACGTGCGGGCGGCTGGTCTCCTCGGCGTAGACAGGCGCCTGTTCGAAGCCGGTGAAGGCGGCGATGCAGAAGCACAGCGCGGTACCCACGCCGGCGCCGGTGAGCGTGTCCGGGTTGAAGGCATGCAGCGACAGCCCTTCCTTGGCGGGGTCGCCCACCGCCGCCACGTCGAAGATGACGACGAGTGCGACCTCGATCAGCAGCAGCACGCCGAGCACACGCGCGTTGACGTCGATCTTCAGCCAGCCCAGCGCACCGACGACGAGAACGGCGGCCAGCGCCGGTATCCACCAGGCGACCTGGACATGCAGATAGGTGCCGAACAGGCCGGAGACCTCGAAGCCGAAGATGCCGTAGATCCCGAACTGCAGGGTGCTGTAGGCGACGAGCGCGACCACCGCCGCGGCCGCGCCCGCCGTGCCGCCGAGTCCGCGGGAGATGTAGGCGTAGAAGGCGCCCGCGTTGTGGACGTGACGGCTCATCTCCGCGTACCCGAAGGAGAACAGCGCCAGCACCACGCCGAGGATCACGAAGAGCAGCGGCAGGCCGACGATGCCCATCACCCCGAATGTGGTGGGCATGACACCCGCGACCACCATGAGGGGTGCGGTCGCGGCCAGCACGGACAGCAGCAGTCCCGCCGTGCCGAGCCGGTCGGCGCGCAGCGCGCGCTCCTGCCCCTTGAAGGTGCTGATGGCGCCGCCGTCGGCGGCGGCCGGTCTGCTCGAACTGCCGGTCGTCATCTCGCGGTTGTCCTTTCGGGTCGGGTGAGCGGGACTTTCGGATCGTTCCGGCGGGGGGCCGTCACACCGCACCGAGCGCCCAGGCGCACGCGGTACGGAAGGCCGGGTAGGGGTCGCGGTCCGGGTACGACCACGGCGCGGGGGTCGCATACGGTCCGATGCGGTGGAAGAGGGCCGCGGCCTCGGCGCCACGTCCCTCGCAGTACTTTGCGTGCGCCAGGAAGTTGAGGTCGACATGACGACGCGGGTGGTCCTCGCGCTCCCACTCCAGCCACCAGTCGAACGCGGCCTTCATCACCTGCCGGGCCCGCCGCCCCACCCAGTGCCCCGAGGCGGCGGGATCGGCGGACTCGATGCCGGCGGCGGCGAGCACGCGGTACCGCTCGGCGTGCGCGACGACCGGGAGGATGGCGAGCGGCGAGTCGGCGGGGGCCTGTTCGGCGGCCCAGTTGGCGAAGTCGTACACCTCGTGCAGCGGGTCCTGGCCGGCGTCGGCCCGGCGCTCGGCGAGCCGGGCGATCATCAGATGATGCGCGTGATGGTGGTCGGGGTAGCGCGCGCGGACCTCGTCGAAGAGGCGGACCACCTCCTCCTCGGTGCCGAGCGACCGCTCGAGGATCAGCCGGCCGAGCCAGGGCGTGGGGTCCTCGGGGGCCAGCGCGGCCGCCGCCAGACAGGCCTCGCGTGCCGCGTCGGGGCGATCCCTGCCGTCCAGCGCCCGGTACACCAGGGCATGGGCGGCGAGGACGGACGCGCAGGAGGAGTCCGGTTCGGCGAGTTGCCACTCGCGCGCCCAGCCGAGGGCGGTGGACTCCTGCGCGAGCACGGTGACGCGATGACCGCGACGGTCCCAGTCGTCGCCGGTGACGGCGAGCAGGGAGCGGACCGCGGCCCAACGCCCCCGTACGAGGGAGGCCCGCGCGGTGACGAGCTCGGTGTCGTCGAGCGCGGCGTCGAAGGCATGGGCCGCGCGCTTCCGGCCGCGACCGAACGACGGTGGAGGTGGGGGTGGCACCGCGGGAATTCCTCACAGAACGCGGCTCGTCAAGGCTTAATCACGCGCAGTAAACCCCGCGCCAACGGTTTGCGTCAAGGGCGAATCGACACCGATCCGGACACCAACTGACCGAAAGGCCAAGCGGGTTGACGGCCGGGCGGCCGGCGGAGGCGGCACCGCGCCGGGCGCCGCCTCCGGCCTCGCCGCGAAGGCGGCCGACGTCCGAGCTATCCGACCGCCTTGGCCGCCGCACGGCCGGCGGTACGGCCCGAGAACAGGCAGCCGCCGAGGAACGTGCCCTCGAGGGAGCGGTAACCGTGCACCCCGCCACCGCCGAAGCCGGCCGCCTCCCCGGCCGCGTACACACCCGCCAGCGCGTCACCGCCCTCGGTCAGCACCCGCGAGGAGAGATCGGTCTCCAGGCCGCCGAGCGTCTTGCGGGTCAGGATGTTCAGACGCACCGCGATCAACGGGCCCGCCTTGGGGTCGAGGATGCGGTGCGGCGCGGCCGTACGGATCAGCCGGTCGCCGATGAACCTGCGGGCGCCGCGTATCGCCGTCACCTGCAGGTCCTTGGTGAAGGGGTTCACGATCTCCCGGTCGCGCGCGACGATCTCGCGGCGCAGTGCGCCCTCGTCGATGAGCGGTTCCCCGGCCAGCGCGTTCATGCCGCGCACCAGCGCCCCCAGGTCCTTCTCGACGACGAAGTCGGCGCCGTTGTCCATGAACGCCTTGACCGGCCCCGGCACGTCCGCGCGGGCCCGCCCGATCACGTCCCTGACCGACTTGCCGGTGAGATCGGGGTTCTGCTCGGAGCCGGAGAGCGCGAACTCCTTGCCGATGATCTTCTGGTCGAGCACGAACCATGTGTGGTCGTACCCGGTCCTCATGATGTGCTCGAGCGTGCCCAGGGTGTCGAAACCGGGGAAGAGCGGTACCGGCAGACGCCGGCCGCGGGCGTCGAGCCAGAGGGAGGAGGGGCCCGGCAGGATGCGGATGCCGTGGTTGTCCCAGACGGGGTTCCAGTTGTGCAGTCCCTCGGTGTAGTGCCACATGCGGTCGCGGTTGATCAGCCGGGCACCGGCCTTCTCCGCGATGCCGAGCAGCTTCCCGTCGACGTGCGCGGGCACGCCGGCGACCATGCGCTCCGGCGGGGTGCCAAGGCGCTCCGGCCAGTTGGCACGCACCAGCTCGTGGTTGCCGCCGATGCCGCCACTGGTGACGATCACGGCCTGGGCGCGGTACTCGAAGGCGCCGGTGACGGTGCGGGTGCTGGCCTTGCCCCGCTCCACGTCCGACGGCTCCAGAACCTCGCCGGTGACGGTGTCGACGGCACCCGCGCTGCGCGCGAGGCCGGTGACACGGTGCCGGAACTTCAGTTCGACCAGCCCGCGCGCGACCCCCGCCCGTACCCGCCGCACGAACGGTTCGATCACACCCGGGCCCGTCCCCCAGGTGATGTGGAAGCGGGGCACGGAGTTGCCGTGCCCGGTGGCGTCGTAGCCGCCGCGTTCGGCCCAGCCGACGACCGGGAAGAAGCGCATGCCCTGGCCGTGCAGCCAGGCCCGCTTCTCACCGGCCGCGAAGTCGACGTACGCCTCCGCCCACTTGCGTGGCCAGTGGTCCTCGGGGCGGTCGAAGGCGGCCGTGCCCATCCAGTCCTGGAGGGCGAGGGCGTGGCTGTCCCTGATCCTCAGGCGGCGCTGCTCCGGGGAGTCGACGAAGAAGAGACCGCCGAACGACCAGAACGCCTGGCCGCCCATCGACTGCTCCGGCTCCTGGTCGAGGAGGATCACCTTCCGGCCGGCGTCCACCAGTTCCGCGGTGGCCGCCAGCCCGGCGAGGCCTGCCCCGATCACGATGACATCAGCGTCGTAGGCCATGCGCCCGTCCTCTCACGGTGACTACCGGTCGGTACGTTGTTGCTGACGGGCCAGATCCTTGGCCAGATGGGTGAGTGAGTCAACCGGGTGACGACGGGTACTCGATGCCGCCCCGACCGGCCGCTTCGCGGACGGGGCCCGACAAGGAGAAGTGGCCAAGCGCGGGCAGGGCACAGCGGCGAGCGCTACAGTCGGCGTGATACGCCTCCCGTGACTCCGCCGAATCATCGAGGTAAAGCGTGTCGGTACTGGTTCTGGCTCTCGCCGTGAGCGCAGCGTTCTGCCTGGGCACCGGGTTCGTGCTGCAGCAGAGCGCCGCCCAGCAGGCACCGTTGAGCGACTTCCTCTCGCCGCGGCTGCTGCTGGACCTGATGAGGATGCCGCGCTGGCTCGGCGGCATCGGTCTGATGGTGGCCGGCATGATCCTCAGCGCCGTCGCACTGGCCCACGGGGAGATCTCTCTGGTCGAGCCGCTGGTGGCCACGAACCTGCTGTTCGCCCTCGCCGAGTCCCGGCGGCAGACCAAGCAGCCCCTCGGCCGCCAGGGCTGGTCCGGCCTCCTGCTGCTGGCCGGCGGTGTCTCCGCGTTCATCGTGGCCGGTCAGCCCAAGGCGGGCAACGCGGTCACGGATCCCCTGCGGCACTGGCTGATCATCGGTGTGGTGGTGGGCGTCGCGCTCGTCCTGACGACGTACGCGAAGAAGTCGCGGCTGATCATCGGGCCCGTACTGCTGGGACTCGCGGCCGGACTGCTCTACGGGGTGCAGGACGCGCTCACCCGGGTCAGCGGGCAGCGGCTCACCGAGGGCGGCTGGACCGAGTTCATCACGGGCTGGCAGCCGTACGGCGTGCTGGTGCTCGGGGTGACGGGGCTGATCCTGGTGCAGAGCGCGTTCGAGACGGCGCCGCTGCGGATGTCGCTGCCGGCGCTCACCGCCGCTCAGCCGCTGGCCGGGATCCTGTGCGGGGTGGGCTTCCTCGGAGACCGGCTGCACACGGACACGGGGGCACTGGCCTGGGAGGCGGCCGGGCTCGGGGCGATCGTCTTCGGCATCGTGCTGCTCGGCCTTCACCCGGCCCTGCCGCGGGGACTGGGAGAGCCGGAGCGGGAGAAGGACCTGCAGCCGCGGTGAGCGGGCGGGGCGCAGGTCCGGCGACCCGCGGCCGGCGGTGCCCCACAGGGCCGGTGCTGCTTGGATGGGCCCATGAGTGCCGCTGACGAACTCCTCGACATCGTGGACGAGAACGACCGGGTCGTCGGGCAGTCGCCGCGCGGGGAGGCGTATGCGCGGGGACTGCGTCACCGGTGCGTGTTCATCCAGGCCCGGGACGCCGAGGGCCGCCTCTTCGTGCACCGCCGCACCTCCACCAAACTGGTGTTCCCGTCCCTGTACGACATGTTCGTCGGCGGGGTCGTCGGCGCGGGAGAGAGCTACGACGACGCCGCCCTGCGCGAGGCGGAGGAGGAACTCGGCGTCAGCGGTCTGCCCCGGCCCGAACCGGTCCTGAGGTTCCTGTACGACGGCGGCGCCGGCCGGTCCTGGTGGTCGTCGGTCTACCGGGTCCGCTGCGACCTGCCCGTCAGCCCGCAGGTCGAGGAGGTCGCCTGGCACGCCTTCCTCCCCGAGGACGAGGTGGAGCGCCGCCTGTCCGAATGGAAGTGGGTCCCGGACGGGCTCGCCGCCTACGAACGGCTCAGGGCGCACCGGCACACCGAGCACTGATCCGCCGTCCCGCCCCCGGGCCCTGCGCGAGGTCCGCGCACAGCCCGGTAGGGTCCTCCACGTGAGCGAATTCGTACGGAACGTCCGGCTGTGGTTCGCGCCTCAGGAGGTCCGGGAGGAAGGCCGTACGCCCGACTATCGATTCTCGCTGGCCAACGAGCGCACCTTTCTCGCCTGGCTGCGCACCGCCCTGGCGCTCATCGGCGGGGGCTTCGCCGTGGACCAGTTCCTGCCGGATCTGCGCTGGGCCTGGCGCGTCGGGCTCGCCCTCGCGCTGCTGGCCGCGGGGGTCCTGTGCTCCCTGCGCGCCATCAACCACTGGGTGCGCTGCGAGCGGGCGATGCGGCGCGGCGAGGACCTTCCCACGTCCCGTTTCCCGGCCCTGCTGAGCATCGTGATCGCCGTGGTCGCCGTGGTGATGGTCGTGGTCGTCCTCGTCGGCTGGGAAGGATGAGCACCCCGGCCGGGGACCGCGACCCGGGCCTCCAGCCGGAGCGGACCCGGCTCGCCTGGCGGCGCACCACCCTGTCGGGCACCGTGGCCGCCGTACTCGCCGCGAAGGCGGCGCTGCACACCGGGAAAGGGGCCGGCCTCGCCGCCGTCGCCGTCAGCAGTCTGCTCTGGCTGGGCTTCCTGGCCCTTGCCCACCTGCGCATTCACACCCTGGCGACGGCGGCCCCGGGGCGGCCGCCGCGTCTCACGGCGCGCCACGCCGCCGGCGCGACCCTCTGCACGATCGCCCTCGCGGTGTGCGCGCTGGCACTGCTGTTCTGACGCGCTCGGGGCACCATGACACAAACATCGCGAATGTCCCGGAATTGCACCGCTTTGTCCGGTTAGCCTGAGCCGTCACTGCACAACACCCTCCCTGCGAAGGCGAGCACCATGAGCACCCTCCACCGGGAACACTCCGGACACGACCACGGCCACGGCCCGGCCTGCGGCCACGAGGCCGTGCCGCACGGTGACCACGTCGACTACGCACACGACGGCCATCTGCACCGCGAGCACGGCGGCCACTGGGACGAGTGCGAGCCGGGCGGGCATGTCACCCACGCCGGCGACCACGAGCACCGGCACGGCGAGGGCTGCGGCCATCGCGCGGTCCAGCACGGCGACCACGTCGACTACCTGCACGACGGCCACCGGCACGCCGGGCACGAGGGGCACTGGGACGACCACTGACCCCGCCCCGTCGTATACCGGCCGCGGCGGGCGGCCGTGACAGCGGGAACCCTCCGGCGCCACCATGACACCGTGGCGCCGATCACGTTCGCTCCGCGCACTGGACGACATACCGACCGGTCGGCATCATGATTCAGGTCCTGTTTGCCGCGCACTGGAGGAGCAACGATGAGTCCAGACCACCCGCCGGGTCTCGATCTCGACCGGCTGAGCGGCCTGCTCGACGCCGAGCGGCCCGGCCTGGTCACCGGCCCGCTGACGGGGCGGCTGATCGAGGGCGGGCGGTCGAACCTCACCTATGCCGTCTCGGACGGTACCTCCCGGTGGGTCGTACGGCGCCCCCCGCTCGGGCACGTCCTGGCCACGGCGCACGACATGAAGCGCGAGCACCGGGTGATCAGCGCGCTGCACCCGACCGCCGTGCCGGTGCCCCGCACCGTCCTGCTGTGCGAGGACGAGTCGGTACTGGGCGCCCCCTTCTACGTGATGGACTTCGTCGAGGGCACCCCGTACCGCACCGCGGGGCAACTGGTGCCGCTCGGCCCGCAGCGCACCCGGGAGGCGGTCCTGGGTCTGGTGGACACACTGGTCGAGCTGCACGCCGTGGACCCGGCCGGGGTGGGCCTCGCGGACTTCGGCCGCCCGGAAGGGTTCCTGGACCGTCAGCTGCGGCGCTGGGGGAAGCAGCTGGACGCCTCCCGCAACCGCGAGCTGCCCGGCATCGACGAGCTGCACGCGGCACTCGGCCGTGAACTGCCCGTCTCCCCCGCGGCCACGGTGATCCACGGCGACTACCGGCTGGACAACGTGCTGCTCGGCGACGACGACCGGATCACCGCCGTCCTGGACTGGGAGATGTCGACGCTCGGCGACCCGCTGACCGACGTGGGCCTGCTGGTGATGTACAGCGTGCCCCTCGGCACACCCCACTCCCCCGTCTCCACCACCGCCGAGGCCGCCGGTCATCCCGAGCCGGCGGAGCTGATCGAGCGGTACGCCCGGCTCTCGGGGCGGGACCTCGCCGCCGTCTCCTGGTACACGGCGTTCGCCTGGTTCAAGCTCGCGGTGATCCTCGAGGGCATCCACTACCGCTACACCCTCGGCCAGACGGTCGGGCCGGGCTTCGACCGCATCGGCGGACTGGTGCCCGTCTTCATCGAGCACGGCCTGACCACTCTTCAGGAAGGCTGATCCGCCATGGACTTCGCATTCGACGCCCGCACCGAGGAGCTGCGGGCCAGGCTGCTCGCCTTCATGGACGAGTACGTCTACCCGGCGGAGGCCGTCGCCCACGAGCAGCGCGAGCGGCTGGCCTCGCCGTGGGACACCCCCGCGATCGTGGAGGAGCTCAAGGCGGAGGCCCGCAGGCGGGGGCTGTGGAACCTGTTCCTGCCCGACTCCGAGTACGGCGCCGGGCTCACCAACCTCCAGTACGCCCCGCTCGCCGAGATCACCGGCCGCTCCCCGCAGCTGGCGCCCACCGCGCTGAACTGCGCGGCGCCCGACACGGGCAACATGGAGGTGCTCGCGCAGTTCGCCGACGAGCGGCAGAAGAAGCAGTGGCTCGAGCCCCTCCTCGCCGGTGAGATCCGCTCGGCGTTCGCGATGACCGAGCCCGAGGTGGCCTCCTCGGACGCCACGAACATCACCACGCACATCGAGCGGGACGGCAACGAGTACGTCATCACGGGCCGCAAGTGGTACATCTCCGGGGCGATGAACCCGGACTGCAGGATCTTCATCGTGATGGGCAAGACGAACCCTGACGGACCCGACATCCGCCGTCAGCAGTCCATGGTGCTGGTCCCGCGCGACACCCCGGGCGTCACGGTCAAGCGGGCGATGCAGGTCTTCGGCTACGAGGACCACTACCACGGCGGGCACGCCGAAGTGGTCTTCGACCACGCGCGTGTGCCGGCCTCGAACCTGATCGGCGAGGAGGGCGGCGGCTTCGCCATCGCCCAGGCCCGCCTCGGTCCGGGCCGTATCCACCACTGCATGCGGCTGATCGGCATGGCCGAGCGGGCGATCGAGCTGATGTGCAGGCGCGCCGTCTCCCGCGCGGCGTTCGGCAAGGCGCTGGCCCAGCAGGGCGTGGTGCACAACTGGATCGCGGACGCGCGCGTGGCCGTCGAGCAGATGCGGCTGCTCGTCCTGAAGACGGCCTGGATGATGGACACGGTCGGCAACAGGGGCGCCCACACCGAGATCCAGGCCATCAAGATCGCCACCCCGCGCACCGTCGTCGGTATCATCGACAAAGCGATACAGCTGCACGGCGCGGGCGGTGTGAGCCAGGACTTCCCGCTGGCCGAGCTGTACGCGGGCGCACGCACCCTGATGATCGCGGACGGCCCGGACGAGGTGCATCAGCGGTCGCTGGCGCGCCGGGAGCTGAAGAAGTACCTGTGAGGCATGGCTGGGGGCGGACGCCGCGGCGTCCGCCCCCAGCCATGTGCGCCGTCGGCTACGGCCGCAGCGCCCGCAGCAGCAGGTCCGCCAGATGGTCGGCGACCTGCTGGGGGCTGAGCGGGCCGTTCGGCCGGTACCACGTCGACAGGTGGTGCACCGAGCCGAAGTGGTAGTCGACGACCAGGTCGGCGGGCGTCGCGTCGGAGAACACGCCCTCCTTCTGGCCCTCCTCGATCAGCGCACGGAAGCGCTCGTGGTAGCGCCGCCGCTCGGCGCGCACCTGCTTGTTCTTCTCCGGGCTCAGATGGTGCATGGACCGGAAGAAGATCATCGCGTCGTCGAGGTTCTCGATCGTGGTGACGACGACGTCGGCGGCGGCGTCCCGAAGGCGCTTCTCGACCGGCTCGTCGGCGTCCGCGAAGGCGTCCAGGCGCTCCTGCTGGACGCGCAGCACGCGTGCGTACACCTCGTGCAGCAGATCGTCCTTGGACCCGAAGTAGTGGTACAGCGCCCCCTTGGTGACACCGGCCGCCTCGACGATCTCCTGCACGGACGTGCGGTCGTACCCCTGGCCGGCGAAAAGCCGGGTGGCGGCGGCCAGGAGCCGCTGCGGGACGGGTGTGCCGTCCCCGTCCGTCGTTCTGGGCACTGCGGCCACCTGCCTTTCCGTGATGTCCGCCGGCTCGTTCGCTAGCGGGAACGCAGTTCCCGACGGAGGATCTTCCCACTCGCCGTCTTCGGCAGCTCGGGCAGGATCTCCACCTGACGCGGATATTTGTAAGCGGCCAGTCTCTCCTTGCAGTAGGCCGCGAGCGCATCCGGGTCCGCCTCGGAGCCCGGCCTGAGGCTGATGTAGGCCTTGACGGTCTCCCCGCGGTACCCGTCCGGCACCCCGACGACGGCCGCCTCGCGCACCGCCGGATGCGTGTACAGGACGTCCTCGACCTCGCGCGGCCACACCTTGAACCCGGAGGCGTTGATCATGTCCTTCTTGCGGTCGACGACGTACAGCCAGCCCTGCTCGTCCATGAATCCGATGTCGCCGGTGCGCAGCTCGCCCTCCGGGAACGTCTCGGCGGTGGCCTCGCCGCGTCGCCAGTAGCCGGGCACGACCTGCGGCCCTCGTACGACGATCTCGCCCTGCTCGCCGAACGGCAACTCCTCTCCCCGGTCGTCGAGGATGCGCACGACCGTGTCGGGACCGGGCACGCCCACGGCGAGCGTCCCGGAGACCGGGTCCACGGGTGCCTCCCGGCCGGGCGGCACGGAGGCGCAGGGGGCGGTGCACTCGGTGAGGCCGTAGCCGTTGCGGATGTACGGCCCGAAGCCGGCGCGGAACTTCTCCACCAGGGCCGGCGGCAGCGGGGCCCCGCCCGAGGAGATGACCTGGAACGAGGAGAAGTGGTCCGGCGTCACGGCCGGGTGCGCGGTCAGAGCCATGAAGGCGGTCGACGGACCGACGGTGTAGTGGGGCCGGTGCTCGGCGAACGCGTCCAGGACGACGCCCGGCTCGAAGCGGTAGGCGAGGACGAGCGTGCCCCCGCTGGTGAGACAGGCGACCAGTTCGCAGACCATGCCCGTGATGTGGAACAGGGGTGCCAGCGCGAAGTAGACCGGCGCCTCGGGCAGCCCCAGGCCCGTCCGCTGCCGCTCGGCGTTGTACATGATGTTGCCGTGCGTGTTGGTGGCGCCCTTGGGGGTGCCGCTGGTGCCCGAGGTGTAGCTGATCAGCGCGATGTCCGACGGGCCCGGGGCGCGGCCTTCGGGGGCCTTCGCGCCCTGCCCGGCGACGGTGACCAGGTCGTCGGCGTCGGCGGCCGGCTCCAGCCGTTCGAAGGTCAGCACACGCGCGTCGCAGCGGGTCTGCAGATCCAGCTCGCAGGCGGTGAGCACGATCCGGACGGACGAGCCGACGGCCGTCTCGCGCAGATACGACTCCCAGGCGCGGTCGGAGCACACCAGGGCGACCGCCTCCGAGTCCCTCAGGACGTGGGTGACCTCGCCCGACTTGTACATCGGGTTGACGGGCACGACGATCGCGCCCGCCTTCCAGGCGCCGAGCAGGGCGAGCACGAAGTGCGGGGAGTTCTGCAGCAGGATCGCGACCCGGTCGCCGCGCTCCAGGCCCCGGGCGGCGAGGTGCCCGGCGACGGAGTCGGAGAGCGCTTCCAGTTCGGCGTAGGTGATGCGCCCGTCGAAGTAGGACAGGGCGGTGCGGTCGGCGGGGGCACCGCGCAGCGCGTGCAGCAGGGAGTCGGCGGGGCGGACAGGCGCTCGCTGGGCCTCGTCGAGCAGGTCGAGCCAGGGCTTGGCGGCGTATCGGGACGTGCTCATCGGGCGGCCTCCCACTTCTGCTGGATGTGGTTCATACCCGCCAGCCAACGGTCCGGCTCGGCGGCGCGCGCCCGGTAGTACCCGGCCACCTCGGGGTGCGGGAGGATCAGGAACCGGTTGTTCTCGATGCCCTCGAAGAGTGCGTCGGCGACGTCCTCGGGGTCGATCGCGGTCGGGGTGAGCACCAGCTCACCGGCGCTGCCTGAGGCGGTCAGCATGTCGGTGCGGACACCCTGGGGACAGATCGCGTGGACCTTGACGCCGCGGTGCCGGTAGGTCAGCGAGAGCCACTCGGCGAAAGCGTACGCCCCGTGCTTGGTGACGCTGTACGGCGCGGCGCCGATCATGGTGAGCAGTCCGGCGGCCGAGACGGTGGAGACGAACCGGCCCTCGCCCCGCTCCAGCCAGTCGGGCAGCAGGGCGCGGGCGGCACGGACATGGGCCATGACGTTGAGGTCCCAGGCCTGCGCCCACACCTCCTCGTCGGCGGCCTCGGTGCCGCCGGAGCCGGCGCCCGCGTTGGCGCAGTAGACGTCCACCGTGCCGCCGAGGGCGTCCCGTGCCGCGGCCACGATCGCGGATGCGTCGCCGGGGACCGCGGTGCCGCCGATCTCGTCGGCGACGGCCTTCGCCCGGTCGGCGTCCAGGTCGTTGACGACGACGCGGGCACCCTCGGCGGCGAACCGGCGGGCCAGCGCCGCCCCGATGCCACCTCCCGCTCCGGTGACGACCACTCCCGCATCCTGCACGGCTTCCACCATCGGTCTCCTTCGACACGACGCGAATCGGCTCTGCGAACGCCAGACTAACCAGTCGGTATGTAATGCGGGAAGAGGCGCAGGCTATGCCCCGGGTCACGGATCCGGCCGGTCCGTTTCCTTCCGCGGCCCCGGATGGCGCATTAGCTTGTGTGACCATGGGAATTCCGTCGATCACGGAGGTCACCGCATGAGGCTGTCCAGACGAGGGCTGCTGGCCGCGACCGCGGCGGCCGTGGCGCTCCCCGCGCCCGCCGCGTCCGCCGCGACCGCCACCGGGGGCGGGCGGCGGACCCGTACCGGCTTCGAACGCCTCGAGGCGGACGGCTACGCGTTGCTGGACGGCCGGCGGGTCGGAATCGTCACCAACCCCACCGGGGTGACCAGAGACGTGCGTCACATCGTCGACGTGATGCACGCCGACCCCCGGGTGAACCTGGTGGCGGTCTTCGGACCCGAACACGGTTTCCGCGGCACCGCGCAGGCGGGTGGCTCGGAGGGGCGTTACGACGACCCGGCGACCGGACTGCCCGTCTACGACACGTACCTCAAGAGCGGCAAGGCGCTGGCGGACATCTTCACCGCGTCCGGCGTGGACACGATCGTCTTCGACATCCAGGACGCGGGTGCCCGCTTCTACACCTACATCTGGACGCTGTACGACTGCATGGAGGCGGCGCAGCTCGCGGGCAAGCGGTTCGTGGTCCTGGACCGGCCGAACCCGGTGACCGGGCGGTCCGCCCAGGGACCGGTCCTGCACAAGGAGTTCGCCACGTTCGTGGGACGGCAGCCGATCTCCCAGGCGCACGGCATGACGGTGGCGGAGCTGGCGCGGCTGTTCAACGGGGAGTTCCTCGCCACCCCGGTCGCACTGGAGACCGTCCTGATGACGGGCTGGAAGCGGTCGGACTTCTTCGACGCCTCCGGCCTGCCCTGGGTGCCGCCCAGCCCGAACATGCCGACCCCCGACACCGCGCTGGTCTACTCGGGGACCTGCCTCTTCGAGGGCACGAACCTGTCCGAGGGGCGCGGCAGCACCCGTCCCTTCGAACTCCTCGGCGCCGAGGGGATCGACGGGCAGTGGGCGGCCGAGGCGGAGCGACTGGATCTGCCCGGTGTGCACTTCCGGGAGGCGTACTTCGCCCCCACCTTCTCCAAGTTCCAGGGGAAGACCGTGGGAGGGCTGCAGATCCATGTCCACGACCGGACCGCGTACGACCCCGTCCGCACCGGCGTCGCACTGCTCGTGACCGCGAAGAAGGTGTGGAGCGGCTTCGCCTGGCGGCCCGACAACTGGATCGACACGCTGACCGGATCCACCCGGGTGCGCACGATGATCGACGCGGGAGCGACGGCCGACGAGGTGGTGGCCGCCTGGCAGGACGAGCTGGCCGCGTTCCGGCGGGTCCGCAAGGGGTATCTCGTGTACCGCTGAGGCGCGGCCTCTGGCCAACCTCCCCCGCCGGCAGGACGATGCGCCCACAGCGCACTCGACCTCGGGGAGGGGGCCCTTCATGGCGGCACCGGTGATCGGCGTGAGCCCCTACTGGGAGCTGACCTTCGACGCGGACGGTGACGGGGACGAGCCGGAGCAGAACCGGCTGCTCGCGGACGTGTCCCGGGGCGACGTGCGGGACCTGCTGGTCTTCGCGCACGGCTGGAACAACGAGCGCACCGGCGCCACGCGGCTCTACGGCCGCTTCTTCGCGCCGGTGCCCTCGCTCGCGCCGAAGGCACGCCTCGGATACGTGGGCGTGATCTGGCCGTCGATGATGTTCGCGGACGAACCGGTCCCGGACTTCCCGCCGTCGGCGGCCGCCGCCGTGCCGGTTCCCCCGCGGCCCCGATTGGACAAGAACAGCAGGCGCGCCCTGCTGGAGGTGTTCCCCGGCCGCGCGACCGTGGTGGAGCAGCTCGCGCGGCTGCTGGAGCAGCACCCGGACGACGGCCCCGCGCTCGAGGAGTTCGGGCGACTGGTACGGCTGCTCGTGGAGGTGCGGTCGCAGGGCCCTCAGGCGTCGTGCGCGGCGGACCTGCTGGTGGCGCAGGCGTCCGATGCCGAGCCGGGGATGCTGACCCTGGACACGGCGCAGGTGTGCCGGGACTTCGCGCGGGCGCTGGAACGGGTGGAGTCGGGCGAGGGGGAGGCTCCCGGGACCGCGGCGTTCTCGTTCACACCGAAGGGTCTGTGGGACGGGGCGCACGAACTGCTGCGGCAGGCCACGTACTACGCGATGAAACGGCGCGCGGGCGCGGTCGGGGAGCACGGCCTCGGACCGGTGCTCGGACGGCTGGCCCGGGCCGCGCCGGATGTGCGCGTGCATCTGGTGGGGCACAGCTTCGGCGGGCGGCTGGTCTCCTTCGCCTTGCGCGGACTGCCGGAGGGCGTGCGCACGGTGAAATCCGTGACGCTCCTCCAAGGGGCCTTCTCCCACTACGCCTTCGCAGCGCGGCTGCCCGACGCCCCGCACACCGAGGGCGCCCTCAGCGGGCGGCAGCACCGCATCGACGGTCCCCTGGTGTGCTGTCACTCCCGCTTCGACTCGGCGCTCGGCACGCTGTATCCGCTGGCGTCGCGGATGGCCGGCGACGACCGCTCGCTGACCCGCGGGGCCCCGGGGGCCGCCGAGGGGTTCGGCATCGGCCGCGTACTGGGGGCGAAATGGGGGGCGATGGGGCACGACGGGGTGCAGGCGGTGGACGGTACCCCGGGGTTCACGCTCGCCGAGGCGCTGGGGAGGAGGCTGCCGGCCTCCGGCTGTGTCAACGTCGACGTGTCCGCCGTCGTCTGCCACGGCGGCCCGCCCTCCGGCGCCCACAGCGACATCGTCCACCGGGAACTGGCCCAGGTGGTGCTGGCGGCGGGCCGGGTGAGCTGACCCGCCGCCCTGGTTCACCTACCGGTGCGACGTGAACTCCACCACTTGCTGGTACGTCGGCCGGTTCTGCCAGCTGATGCTGCCGTGCTTGATGCCGCCGAGGGCGCGCTGGACGATCGAGTCGGCGCACCACTGGTCACCCGCCGAGCACTGGTCGTCACCGGGGTACACCTGTGACGCGGTCGTCCCGGCGGCCTGCTTCAGCGTGCCGGTCAGGACGTCGCGGCAGGCCCCGAGGTCGCCGCCGCCGCAGTACTTCTGCGTCAACGGGCCCTGGACCGGCTCACCGAGCACCGCCCGGATGTCCTTGTCGACATAACTCCACCAGCCGTACTGGAAGGAGCTTCCGGCGTGCGATCCGGTCGGGCCGTGCGCGGCCGACGGCGACTCGTCGACCGGCAGGTTGGCGGTGAAGGCCGTGTACAGGTCGCTGCCGAGCCCCGGCTCGAACTCGGCCTTCACCAGCAGCGGCCACCAGGCGTCCAGGATGCGGATCGCGTCGGCGTCCGCGTACTTCTTCGAACCGGCCGAGGTCTCGGTGCGCCTCGCGCCCGCGGACACCCATGCGGACAGCTTGCCCACCGCCGCCGCGGTCGTCGGGTCGGTCACCGTCGAACTGTTCACGACCTTCAGCAGATCGGGCAGCACGTCCTCGGCGCGCAGATCCGCCAGAGCGGCGTCCGCCATCGCCTTGACCAGGGACGACCGGGTCACGCCGCCCGCCGCGACGAGCTTCTTCACCCGGTCCTCCAGCAGATTGCCGCGATGGACCGAGCCGTCGCCCCAGGGAGCGGTCGTGTAGTCCTTGGCCTGCTTGTTGTTCCAGGAGATGTAGTAGTCCTGGTCGATGGATTCGGGGTGCTGGGCGGGCGGCGTGTAGGCGGCCGTGTTCGTCGCCGGATCCCAGTTCCGCCACTCGTACGCCGGCTGCGCCCACACCGGGAACTCGGCGTCGACGCCGGCCGCCCGCACCGGGTTGTCACCGCTGTTGTAGTACGCGGTGTGCCGGGAGTCGGCGTAGAACCAGTTGAAGGTGAAGTTGATGTGCTGCGCCGCGCTCTGGAAGTCCTCCGGTCCCTTGACGTAGTCGGGGTCGTTGAGCATCTGGAAGCCGATGATCGAGTCGGCCTCGTGCAGATAGGACGAGCGCAGGGTGGTGTACGCGACCTTCTTGCCGCCGACCGTGGCGCGGTACTGCACCGGCCCGTACTTCGTGCGCCAGACCCGCATCGTGTAGGAGCCGGCCGCGGTTCCGTCGGCGACGGTCGGTGACCACGCGTTCTTCTGCTCGACCTTGTCCATGGCCGTGCAGGTGCCGTGGTACAGGTAGTGGTAGTCGTCCTGGCACAGCTCGACCGCGTAGGTGTCGATGATGTCCTGGCCCGAGGTCGTTGCGCTCCACGAGTAGTCCTGGCCGCGGCCCAGTTCGACGTACATGCTCAGGCCCGCGAAGGAGGCGCCGCGGGCGCTGATGCCCGGGCCCTGGATCTCCTGGAGCATGAGCAGCTGGGGCGCGAAGTAGCCGGTCTGCGGCCCGAACACGGCGACGGGGTGACCGCTCGCGGTGTACTTGCCGCTGACCACGAGCGCGTTGGACATGCCGCGTTTGGCGGAGGTCAGTGCGGTGGCGGCCGCGGTCTTCGAGGCTCGGGCGGCACCGGAGGTGGCGGCGCTGCCCGTGCGGTCGTGGACGAGCGGCTCCTCGGCCACCGAACCGGCGTCGGGCAGTGCCTCGCCCTGCGGGTCGTCGGGCTTCGACGCGTAGGGGAAGCTCTCACCGTTGTGCACGGTGAGCACGGCCTCGGGATCGTTGCGCTCGCGGAAGGACTCCCAGACCTCGGTGCCCTGCTCCACTCCGTACTTGGACTGGGCGGCCAGCAGGGAGATCGCGTTGCTGACCTCGCCCCCGCCTCCCGAGCCGAAGAGCGAGCCGACGACGGAGGCGAGCGCGACCATGTCGGTGACCTTGAAGTGGTCGATGGTGCCGGCGTTGGTGATGGAGTCCTTGTGCCCGGTCAGGACGTACTCACCGGGGAAGTAGCGACCGCTGTCGGAGGCGTCGATGTAGGCGTTGATCCCGTCCAGGTAGGCGCCCACGTCGGCGAGGGCCTGCCGGCCGCGGTCGCCGGCGGAGGCCACCGCGTGGTCGATCTGGGCCTGCAGGTCTGCCTCGGTGTAGGGCGCGTTGCGCCAGAACTCCTGCTCCAGGCCCTGGTTGGCGGCGGCGCCGCCCGCGAACGAGGTCAGCTGTCCGCGTCCGACGTGCCGGAAGACGTCCATCAGCCACAGCCGGTCCTCGGCGGCGGCATAACCGGCACCGAACTCGGTGCCGTATCGAGTGGTACCGGTGATGTGCGGCACGCCCGTCTTCTTGTCCCGGACGATCGTCACATCGCCGCGGCCCGCGGGCTTCTCGCTGGAGGCGACCTGATCGGAGGGCACGCCGAACGACGCGTCGTTGAAGAACGAGTTGATCTTCGCGTCGGTCAGCGTGGAACGGCCGGTGGCCAGGCCCGCATAGGGGCCGAGTTGGTCCTCGGCGTGACTGGGCTGGATACCGAAGGCCTGGTTGAGCAGGATCTGGGCGAGCGTCGCGTTGCCGTTCTCACCCGGCGGGAGGATGTCCGAGCACTGACCGCCGCAGTGGTCGGCGACGGCCGCCGCCGCGCTGTCGGCCGCGGCCGCCTGGGAGATCGGCGAGAAAAGACCGCCCACGAGAATGCATATCGCGGCGGTCTTGAGGAACTTCGGAAATCTGCGAGGAGTTCTCAGTCTGTCGAGGACGTTGCGTGGGGTGCGCCGTGGCATGGCAGCTCCTCCCGACGATGGGGTCCTCCCTCTGCTCGAGCGGAACCGGGAGCGCGGGAGGGGGTGGGCAGACGTTACCGCCGGTACCCCCGCGATTGAAGGTGAACATGCGTCACTTTTCAACTGGTCGTCAGGTGGTTTTTGGAGGTCGGGAAAAATCGGATGGAGCCGAATCGCCTGTCGACACGTCTATTCGGCGACGTCCGTACAACGACGCCGAAGTGACCGGAGTACAGGTGCAGGTGTGACGGAGGTGCAGGGCGATGGCCGGTTTCAGGAGTCTGGCGAGACAGGTTCGCGATCCGAGGTGCGATCTGGCACTACGCCGCTACTCACTGCGCAAGTGCCTTGAGAAGTTCGCCCCCTACGGGCATCGGGCGACCTGGGACCATCTCTGCTCCCGGGCCGGGTTCGGCCCCGAGGACCGTTCTCCCGACCCGGCGCGGCTCGTGGCCGCACTGGAGGAGCTGGAGGAGGCCCGCTCGGTCTGGCTCGCCTACGAGGCCGAGTTCACGGAACGCCGCAGGAGGGAGAAGCACGACGGACTGCGCAGGCCCGGCAGTGTGGACGACTGGCACCGGCTGACCTGGGGCGGTTTCGGCGTCGCCTGGTGCGACGATCCGCGGGTCCACCCCCGTGAACCACTCGCCGAGGTACTGCGCCGGCTCATCGCCTCGCTGGAGCGTGAGCCGGGCTCGGCCTGCCCGGTCTGCGCCGGTGCGCGACTCGTATGGACGTACGACCTGGCCCACGAGCCTTCGTCGGGTCCGGTCTGCACGGACTGCGGTGTCGTCGTACCGAGGCCCCTGCTGACGACCGAAGCCCTGGCCGAGTCCAGGCGCGCGCGACTGCTCGTGTCGGCGTGACGCGTGAGCGTGGGGGCGCGGGGGTGCGCCGATGCCGCACCCCCCGCTGTCAGCGGCATACGGCACCATCGACGACATGGTGCAGGTCTGTCTGAACGGAGCCCGGGCAGCGGGTGACGGCGCGGCCGTCCCCTTGTCGCCGGCGGCACTGGCCGAAGCGGCGGCGGCCGCCGTGGCGGCCGGGGCCTCGGACGTCCATGTCCATCCCAGGACGCCCTGCGGCCAGGACACGTTGTCGGCGAGGGTGGTCGCGGCGACGCTCGAAGCGATACGGGCACGCGTCGCCGTCCCCGTGGGCGTGACCACCGGCGCTTGGACCGAGCCCGACCCGGACGCGCGGGTGGCGCGCATCCGCTCGTGGACGGTGCTGCCCGACCACGCCTCGGTCAACTGGCACGAGCCGGGCGCCGAGGAGGTCGCGGTGGCACTGATCGAGCGAGGCGTCGGGGTGGAGGCGGGCCTGTGGTCCGGCACCGACGGCGCGGCGCTTTTCGCCGCGTCCCGGCTGGGTCCGAGCGTGCTGCGGGTGCTCGCGGAAGTCACGGACCCCTCCCCGGACACCGCCGAGGACACCGCCCACGCCCTCCTCCTGGGCCTCGGGCCGGCCCACGGCCGCCCCGTGCTGCTGCACGGCGAGGACGGCGGAGCCTGGCCGGTGCTGCGTCTCGCCGCCCGCCTCGGCCTCGCGACCCGCATCGGCCTGGAGGACACACTGCTCCTGCCGGACGGTCGACCCGCGCGGTCCAACGCCGAGTTGGTCACGCAGGGACTGGCCCAGTACGGGCGGTATCGGCGCCGCTCCTGAGAAGTGGCGTACGGCCCTGCACCCGCCGGCCGAAGGCCCGCCGGTCAGCGGCAGGCCTCCGGCTCCTCCCCCTGTCCGCGCCGCTGCCGGGCGGTGCCGCGTTCGACCATCAGACGCGAGCCGGAGTGCCGTTCGCCGAAGACGTCGTCCGGGTTGGACAGGACACACGTCTCCAGGGAGAGGCAGCCGCAGCCGATGCAGTCGGTGAGGTGGTCGCGGAGCCGGCTCAGCTGGCTGATGCGCTCGTCGAGTTCCGAGCGCCAGGCCCGGGAGAGCCTGGCCCAGTCCTCGCGGGTGGGAGTGCGTTCCTCGGGCAGTTCGGCGAGGGCGTCGCGGATGGTGGCCAGGGGGATGCCGACGCGCTGGGCGGCGCGCACGAAGGCGACGCGGCGCAGTGCGTCGCGCTGATAGCGCCGCTGGTTGCCCGCTGTGCGGCGGCTGCTGATCAGGCCCTTGGACTCGTAGAAGTGCAGGGCGGAGACGGCGGCGCCGCTGCGCGCGGCCAGCTGGCCGACGGTCAGCTCGTGGATCTTCTCGGGGATCTGGGGCACCCCTCAGACCCTACCCACGGTCGCGCAGCCGGGTCCGTTGACATGACTACGGGAGCCGACCATGCTAAGCAGTTGCTTAGAGTGACTTCGTGAGGCGAGAGGCCGGGAACATGGCAGAACCGAGGACCTTCACGTCCGCCGACGAGCTGAAGGCGGCGGTGGGCGAGCAACTGGGTTACACCGACTGGCTGGAGGTCGACCAGAAGCGGATCGATCTGTTCGCGGACGCCACGGGCGACCACCAGTGGATCCATGTCGACCCCGAGAAGGCGGCCGCGGGCCCCTTCGGGACGACCATCGCGCACGGCTATCTCACCCTGTCGCTGCTCCCCCTCTTCGGGCCCCAGCTGATCGGCGTCGAGGGCGTGAAGATGGGGGTGAACTACGGGACGAACAAGGTCCGCTTCCCCGCCCCCGTCCCGGTCGGGTCGCGACTGCGCGCCACCGCGACGATCAGCGGTGTGGAGGACGTGCCCGGCGGGATCCAGGTGGCGATCGCCTTCACCGTGGAGCGCGAGGGCGGCGACAAGCCGGTGTGCGTGGCGGAGTCGGTGTCGCGCTACTACCTCTGAGCCCGGGGGGACCGGGCCCCGGCCCCCACCATCCGCAGGACGAGGTCGGCGTAGCGCGCGCCGACCTCGTCGGGGGTGCGCGGCCCCTCGACGTTGAACCAGCGGGCGACGTCGATGCAGAGCGAGAGCACGGCGAGCGTGGTGGCCCAGACGTCGAGCACGTCGAACTCGCCGGAGGCCACACCCTCTTCGATGATGCCGCGCACCTCGGCGTCGCACTGGCGGCGCAGCGCGACGATCTCCGCGCGGGCCTCCGGGCCGAGCGCGTCGAGTTCGTACTGCACCACCCGGGCGGTGGTGCGCCGCCCGGCGTGCCAGCGGACGAAGGAGCTCACGGCGTCGGCGAGCCGCTCCGCCGCGCTGCCCTCACGCCGGGCCGCCGTGCGCAGGATCTCGAGGGCCTTCTCGTGCCCGATCCGGCTGATGCGGTGAAGCAGTTCTTCCTTGGTCTTGTAGTGGATGTAGAGCGCGGCGGGGCTCATGCCGGCGCGTCCCGCGATGTCACGTGTCGTGGTGGCGTGGTAGCCGCGCTCGGCGAAGGCCTCGACCGCGGCGACCAGCAGTCGCCGGGCCGCGTCCGGCGTCACCTCGACCCACGGCTCGGCCTCGCCGCCGGCCGTCTCCTCCGCCGCACTCATCGCTCGCCCCTTCCGATGGCAGGACGAACACCATACCCCCGAAGCTGAGCGGTCGCTTAGTCTCCCCGCTCAGCGGCCGTGCTCCGCGGCTCAGAGCTTCTCGAAGGGGTCGTGCTCGGCGAGCAGCTTCTCCAGCCGCGCCTGGTCGACACGGCTGACGAGCTGACCGGCCTCCTGCCGGTCCCGGATCACCTTGGCCAGGGTGAAGGCGGAGGTGACCAGATACAGGACGGCGATGCCCAGGAAGGCCCGCACCCAGGCATCGGCGTTCAGCCTGGCGATGCCGATGGCCGTCGCCGCCATGGCGACGGCGAAGGACGCGACGGCCTGACCGTAGAAGGCGGCCGTGTTCTGCTGCTTGACCGGAGTCTCACTCATGCGGACCAGGATCGGCGGACGTGGCACGCGTCACATCCGCCGACGTACTCAGACCGGTACTCAGAAGGCCGAAACACCCGTCAGCGCCCGCCCGATGACCAGCTTCTGAATCTGGCTGGTGCCCTCGTAGAGGGTCATCACCCGGGCGTCACGCAGGAGCTTGCCCGCCGGGTACTCGTCGATGTAGCCGTAGCCGCCGAAGACCTGGAGGGCGTTGTTGGCGGCCCGTACGGCCGCCTCGGAGGCGAAGAGCTTGGCCTTGGAGGACTCCACGGCGAAGGGCAGACCCCGGTCGATCAGATCGGCGACCCGCCAGGTGAGCAGCCGCGCCGCGTCCACGTCGACGGCGATGTCGCTGATGAGCTCCTGGACGAGCTGATGGTGGGCGATGGTCCTGCCGAACTGCTCCCGCTCGGTGGAGTGGCGCACGGCGGCGTCCAGGGCGGCCCTGGCTATGCCGACGCAGCCCGCCGCGACCGACATGCGCCCCTTGGCGAGCGCCGACATGGCGACGGAGAAGCCCTTGCCCTCGGGTGCCAGCATCGCGGAGGCGGGCACCCGGACGTCCTCGAGGACCAGCTCGGCCGTGGCCTGGCCGCGCAGCCCGAGCTTGCCGTGGATGGTGCGGCGGGTCAGCCCCGGCGTCGCGGTCGGCACGAGGAAGGCGGAGACACCCTTGTGGCCGGGGGCGTCCGTGGAGCGGGCGAACAGCAGCACGACGTCGGCCCAGGTGCCGTTCGTGATGAACATCTTGCTGCCGTTGATCACGTAGTCGCCGCCGTCG
The DNA here is from genome assembly GCF_051553595.1 of Streptomyces sp. HUAS TT11. Taxonomy (NCBI): domain Bacteria; kingdom Bacillati; phylum Actinomycetota; class Actinomycetes; order Kitasatosporales; family Streptomycetaceae; genus Streptomyces; species Streptomyces sp. HUAS TT11. Next base: position 7,121,128 of record NZ_CP196184.1, on the reverse strand, counting down.
CGCACCGCTCTCGTGGCGAGGTTGCCCGCGTCCGAACCGGTGCCCGGCTCGGTGAGCCCGAAGCAGCCGACGTACGCGCCGGAGGTGAGTCCCGGCAGCCACCGCCGCTTCTGCTCCTCGCTCCCCCACGCGGCGATCGTCTTGGCGACGAGCCCCAGCGAGACGGACACGATCCCGCGCACGGAGGAGTCGCCACGGCCCAGCTCCTCGGTCACCAGGCAGTACGCGAGATGGTCGCCGCCGGACCCGCCGTACTCCTCGTCGACGGTGAGGCCGAGGAAGCCCACCTCGCCCAGCTTCTTCACGATCGACCGGTCGACCTCCTCGGCCCGGTCCCAGGCGACCGCATGGGGAGCGATCTCACGCTTCACGAAGTCCTCTGCCAGCCGCCGGACGGCGACCTGCTCCTCGCTGAGCTCCAGGTTCACGGCGCGTCACTCCAAGGGAAGGTCCGGAAGATCATCGAATGCCAGCCATTTAAATTAGCACTGCTAGTTTCGAGTCGCAGCCCTACTATGTGCGCCATGGCCCGACCCCACAAGCCCCTCCTCAGCTCCGAACGCATCGTCGCCACGGCGCGGGCGCTGGTGGACTCGGAGGGCCTCGCGGCCGTCTCCACCCGACGGCTCGCCGCGGAACTCGGGGTCAGCGGGCCCTCGCTGTACAACCACTTCCGCACGAAGGACCAGATCCTGGAGGCGGTGGCGGACTCGGTCAGCGCCCAGGTCGACCTGTCGATGTTCGAGGACGGCCGGGACTGGCGGACGGCGCTGCACGACTGGGCGGTCTCCTACCGGGCGGCGCTGCGCGACCACCCCAACATCGTGCCGGTCCTCGCGCACGGCCCGGGCCGCCGGCCGGCCGCGCTGCGCCTTGCGGACGCCGTCTACGGCGCGATGGTGGACGCCGGCTGGCCGCCCGCGCAGGCCACCTCCATCGGGGCCCTGATGCGCTATTTCGTGATGGGCTCCGCACTCGGCTCGTTCGCCGGCGGATTCGTCGACGACCGGGCGGCGTACGACCCGGCCGACTACCCCCACCTCGGCCAGGCCCACCTCCTCGCCGAACAGCAGGGGCGGATCGACGAACGGGCCTTCGAGACCGGTCTGACGGCGCTGCTGGACGGGCTGGAGCGGCAGTACGAGCGGTCCACTCGTCCGGCGTGACCGGGTCTGCCGTCCTTCGGCGGGCGCCGAAGTGTCCATGTCCCATGCTGGAGGACATGGAGCGTGGCAAGGACACGAAGGCGGGCGGCCTCGCCGGGTTCGCCGCCCTGATCGCCGACGAGACACGGGCCGCATGCCTGCTGGCCCTGCTCGACGGTCGGGCCTGGACCGCCGGCGAGCTGGCGCGGCATGCGGGGGTGGCCCCGTCGACGCTGAGCGAGCACTTGGGCAAGCTCGTCGCGGGCGGCCTGCTGGCGGAGGAACGGCAGGGCCGGCACCGCTATGTGCGACTGGCCGACGCACGGCTCGCCCACCTGGTGGAGGACCTGGCCGCGCAGGTCGCGCCGGACACCGTGGCCGGGCGCCCGCGTACCCTGCGGGAGGCGAGCGCCGGTTCCGCGATGGCACGGGGCCGCACCTGCTACGACCATCTCGCCGGCCGGCTGGGGACCGCCGTGACCGATGCGCTGACGGCCCGTGGGCTGCTGCGCCAGGACACCGGGTTCGCGCTCACGGACGCCGGCTTGGTGTGGTTCGACACCGCCGGTATCGGTCTCGACCGCCGGGGCCGGCGGCCGCTGGTCCGCGCCTGCCTCGACTGGACCGAGCGCCGCCCCCACCTCGCGGGCGTGGCGGGCGCGGCCCTGTGCCGGCACGCCCTGGACGCCGGCTGGTGCGTGCGCATCGGCTCCGAGCGGGCGGTGCGGGTCACGACCGCGGGCGAGCGGGCGCTGTCCGAACTGCTGGACATCGACGCCGAGTCGCTGCGCTGAGCCGCAGTGCCCCGTCCGAAATCCGCGAGCACCCGCCGTCCGCCCCCGCTTAGCCTCTGGAGCATGATGAACGCCTCCCCCTCCCGTCTCGCCGCAGGCGCGGCCACGGTCACCGTGGTGCTGTGGGCCTCCGCCTTCGTCTCGATCCGCAGTGCCGGAGCCGCGTACACCCCCGGTGCGCTGGCGCTCGGGCGACTGCTGGCCGGAGCTCTGGCGCTGGGGGCCATCTGTCTCGTACGGCGTGAGGGACTTCCGCCGCGCTCCGCCTGGCGCGGCACGGCGATATCCGGCGTGCTGTGGTTCGGGGTGTACATGGTCGTCCTCAACTGGGGCGAACGGCAGGTGGACGCCGGTACGGCCGCACTGGTCGTCAACGTCGGGCCCATCCTGATCGCGCTGCTCGGGTCACGGCTGCTGGGCGACGCCATGCCGCCACGGCTGCTCGCGGGCATGTTGGTGTCGTTCGCGGGTGCGGTGACCGTGGGGCTGTCGATGTCGGGGGACGGCGGCTCGTCGGTGCTCGGGGTGGTGCTGTGCCTGCTCGCCGCCATGGCCTACGCAGCCGGTGTCGTCGCGCAGAAGCCCGCGCTGGGCTCGGCGAGCCCGCTGCAGGTGACCACGTGGGGGTGCCTGGTGGGTGCGCTGATGTGTCTGCCGTTCGCCGGGCAACTGGTGCACGACGCGGCCGACGCCCCGGTCTCCGCGACGCTCAACATGGTCTACCTGGGCGTCTTCCCGACCGCACTCGCCTTCACGACCTGGGCCTACGCCCTGGCCCGTACGACGGCGAGCCGTATGGGTGCGACGACGTACGCCGTGCCCGCGCTGGTCGTCCTGATGTCCTGGCTCTTCCTCGGCGAGGTGCCGGGGCTGCTGACGCTCGCGGGCGGGGCGTTGTGCCTGGCCGGCGTGGCGGTCTCCCGGTCGCGCCCTCGGCGGACGGCACCGGCCGCGGCCGGCACGCCCGAGCAGGTCACGGCGGCCGAGTCCTAGAACACCACCAGCGCGCGGCCTCCCCTGCCCGCCAGCATGTTCTCGAACGCCGCCGGGATCCCCTCGAGCGTGATCCGCTCGGTCACCAGCGCGCCCAGGTCCAGGCGCCCGGTCCGCGCGTGCTCCGCCAGGACCGGCAGGTCGGCGGCCGGGTCGCAGTTGCCGTAGACACAGCCCGCCAGGGTGCGGCCCCAGTGGAAGATCTCCAGGGCGTTGAAGGTGACCTGCTGGTCCTTGCCCCCGATGCCGACGACCGTGGTGCGGCCACCGCGGCGCGTGGAGTCCCAGGCCGCACGGATGGTGGCCGCGCGGCCCACGCACTCCACCGCCACGTCCACACCCTGTTTGTCCGTGAGTCCGCGGATCTCGCGGTGAGTGGTGTCGGAGGCGAGCACGAAGTCGGTGGCGCCCGCGTGCCGGGCCAGTTCCTCCTTCGCGGGGGACACGTCCACCGCGACGATCCGCTCCGCCCCCGCGATCCGCGCCGACTGCAGCGCCGCGAGGCCCACGCCTCCCACACCGAAGACCGCCACCGTCTCCCCCGGCCGCACCTTCGCCGCGTGGTGCACGGCGCCGTACCCCGTGAGCACGGCGCAGCCCAGCAGGGCGGCGTCGGCGAGCGGCACACCGTCGGGCACCGGCAGCACACAGGGCGCCGCCACCACCGTCTCCTCCGCGAACGCGGCCACGTTGAGGCCCGGGTACAGGTCCGTGCCGTCGTCGCCACGGCGGGCGTGGACGTCGCCGGAGCCGTTCAGGGCGTTGGCGCAGAGCCACACCTCCCCGAGCACACAGGCATGGCAGGTCCCGCAGGAGGGGGCCCAGTTGAGGACCACGCCGTCGCCCGGAGCGACATGGGTGACCCCGTCCCCCACCGACACCACGGTGCCCGCGCCCTCGTGTCCGAGCACCGCGGGCACCGGCACCCGCATGGTGCCGTCGGACAGGGACAGATCGGAGTGGCAGACCCCGGCGGCGGCCAGCCGGACCCGGACCCGGCCGGGCCCCGGCTCGGGCAGCTCGATGCCGGTGACCTCCAGCGGGGCACCGACGGCGGGCAGGACAGCGGCACGGACCATCTGGCTCAGCGCTCCTGGAACTGGAGGGACTTGGTCTGAAGGTATTCGGCGAGCCCGTGCGCGCCCAGTTCGCGGCCCACCCCGGACTGCTTGTAACCGCCGAAGGGCGCAAGGGGGTTGAAGCGTCCGCCGTTGATGTCGACCTGACCGGTCTCCAGCCGCCGCGCGAACGCGGCGGCCTCGGCGTCGTCGCCCGCCCAGACGGCACCGGCGAGTCCGTACACGGTGCCGTTGGCGATACGCACGGCGTCCTCCTCGTCCTCGTAGCGCAGGACGCAGAGCACCGGACCGAAGATCTCCTCCTGGGCGATCGCCATCTCCGGACCGACGTCGGCGAAGACCGTCGGCCGGACGAAATAGCCGCGCTCGCGCGGGGATTCGGGGCCGCCCGCGATCAGTCGCGCGCCCTCCTCGATGCCCTGGTGGATGTAACTCCGCACCCGCGCCTGCTGCTTGGCGTTCACCACCGGGCCGATGCGGTCCCCGTACTTCGCCGCGGCCGCGGCGGCGAGCTCCAGCGCCTCCTCGTACTGCTCCCGGTGCACCAGCATCCTCGTCCAGGCGCTGCACGTCTGGCCGGAGTTGGCCATGACGTTGGCCACGCCGACGTTCACGGCCCTGGCGAGGTCCGCGCTCGGCAGGATGACGTTCGCGGACTTGCCGCCCAGTTCCAGCGCGACCTTCTTGACCGCCGCCCCCGCCGTCGCGCCGATCTGCCGGCCGACCGCGGTGGAGCCGGTGAAGGAGACCAGGTCGACGCCCTCGTGCGCGGCGAGCGCCTGGCCCGCGACCGGACCCCGACCGGTGACGAGGTTGAACACCCCGGCCGGCAGGCCCGCCTCGTGGACGGCCTCGGCGAAGATCTGGGCGGTCAGCGGGGTGTCCTCGGCGGGCTTGAGGACGACCGTGCAGCCCGCGGCCAGGGCGGGGGCCACCTTGGCGACGATCTGGTGCAGGGGGTAGTTCCAGGGTGTGATGGCGCCCACGACCCCGATCGGCTCCTGGTGGACGGTGGAGTTGCCGACCTGCTCCTCGAAGGCGTGCGTCGCGGCGAGTTCGGCGTACGAGCCGGCGACCAGGATCGGCATGCCCACATGGACGCTCCGCGCGAACGGCAGTGGTGCGCCGAGCTCGGCGGTGACGGTCTCGGCGATCTCGTCCTTGCGGGCCACGAGGACGTCACGGAGGGCGAGGAGCCGGGCGGCGCGCTCGGCGGGCGGGGTTGCCGACCAGGCCGGGAAGGCGGCACGGGCGGCACGCACGGCGGCGTCGACGTCATCGGCGGTCCCGGCCGGCACCTGGGCGAGGACCTCCTCGTCGACCGGGTTCACCACCTCGATGACGTCCGGTCCGGCGGCGGGACGCCAGGCGCCGTCGATGTACATGCCGTCATGTGCCTTCATCGTGTTTCCTCCCGGGCCGGGCAGCCTCGTCCGGCCCCAAACTAGCGCCGTTAGTTTTGGTGCGCCAGAGGCCTCCCGGCACATGGCCGCGGAGCCCGGGGCGACGGTCTCACGGCCGGGCCGGGAGATGCCGGACGTGGTGCGGGCGGCCGTGCGAACACCCGGGTCAGCTCGGTGTGTCGAGCGGCGCGAGCTCGACGGGCACACCGTTGAGCACCGCGTTGCCCGACAGGGGGTCGAGCAGGCTGCCGTCGAGAAGCTGGTTGACGTTGACGCCCGGGTCGAGGGAGGCGTGGCTCATCCGGGTGCCGGGCCGGTCGTGGCCCCAGCCGTGCGGCAGGCTGACCACCCCGGGCCGGATGCCCTCGGTGAACTCGACGGGCGCGGTGACCGCCCCGCCCGCCCCCTTCACCCGCACCCGGGCGCCGTCGACGAGCCCGAGCCGCTCGGCGTCCGCGGGGTGGATGTGCAGGGTGCACCGGTTGGACCCGCCGGTGAGCGCGGGCACGTTGTGCAGCCAGCTGTTGTTGGACCGCAGATGCCGCCGCCCCACGAGCACCAGCCCGTCAGCGCGCTCCCCCAGGGCCCGCTTCAGGCGTGGAAGATCGTCCGCGATCGGCCGCGGCAGCAGTTCTACCTTGCCGCTCACCGTCTTCAGCGGCTGCGGCAGGCGCGATCGGAGCGGTCCGAGATCGATGCCGTGCGGGTGGGCGAGCAGCCTCTCCAGGCTGAGCCCGTCGGTCCGGGCGCCGAATCCGTCGCCGTAGGGACCGAGGCGCAGCATCATGTCGAGCCGGCGCTCGGGGCCGTTGTCACCGGTGAGCAGAGCCGCGAGCTCGCGCGGGTCGCGGCCGTGGACCGGCGAGTGGGCCTCGGTGACCGCCTTGCCGAGGGTCTGGTCGACGACCATGGCGTCGACGGCTTCCGGGCCGGCGCCGTGCATTCCGGTGGCGGCGAGCACCAGCCGCGCGAGGATCTCGGTCTCCGCCATGCGGTCCGGCTCCAGGGGAACGGCGGCACGCGTGTAGCGGACCTGGTTGCGCACGGCGAGGGTGTTGAACGCGAAGTCGAAGTGCGGCGCCCGGGAGGGCGGAGGCGGCGGCAGGAGCACATGCGCGTGGCGCGAGGTCTCGTTGAGGTACGGGTCGACTGCGACCATGAAGTCGAGCGCACCGAGCGCCTTGTCGAGGCGGTCGCCGTCCGGCGCGGAGAGCACCGGGTTGGCGGCGACGGCGATGACGGCGCGGACGGGACTGCCGTCGTCGGTGGCGGTGTCGATCTCCTCCGCGAGTGCGGAGATCGGCAGCTCCCCCTTGGCCTCCGGGTGCCGGCTCACCCTCGAGTGCCAGCGTCCGAGCGCGAACCCGCGGCCGGGCCCGGCGGGCCGGGACGTCCTGTCGGTGGCCGACAGCGGGAAGAGCGCACCGCCGGGACGGTCGAGATTGCCGGTGAGGACGTTGAGCACGTCGACCAGCCAGCTGGCCAGGGTGCCGTGCGGAACGGTGCAGCTGCCGATGCGTCCGTAGACGGCGGCGGTGGGTGCGGCGGCCAGTTCGCGGGCGAGCGTACGGATGGTGTCCGCCCCGACGTCGCACGCCCCGGCGGCGGCCTCGGGCGTGACGTCCCGTACGGCCGCGGCGACGTCGTCGACACCCTGCACGTACGGGGCGAGGTCCCCCAGGTCGACGAGGTCCTCCTCGAAGAGGACGTGGGCCATCGCGGCGAGGAGCAGCGCGTCGGTGCCGGGCCGGACGGCGACGTGCCGGTCGGCGAGCCGGGAGGTCCGGGTGCGGCGGGGGTCGATCACGGTGAGCGTGCCGCCCCGCGCCCTGAGCGCCTTCAGCTTGCCGGGGAAGTCGGGGGCGGTGCACAGACTCCCGTTGGACTCCAGGGGGTTGGCGCCGATCAGCAGCAGGTGGTCCGTGCGGTCGAGATCGGGCACGGGGACGGCGTTCGCGTCCCCGTAGAGCAGCCCGCTGGACACGTGTTTGGGCATCTGGTCCAGCGTGGAGGCGGTGAAGAGGCTGCGGGTGCGCAGACCGGCGAGCAGGACGGTCGGGTAGAGGGCACCGGCCATCGTGTGCACGTTCGGGTTGCCGAGGACGACACCGACGGCGTGCGGCCCGTACCGCTCGACGACCGGCCGCAGCCCCGCGGCCACGGCGTCGAAGGCCTCGTCCCAGGTCGCCTCGCGCAGCTCCCCGCCACGCCGCACCAAGGGCGTGCGGAGCCGGTCAGGATCGGAGTCCGCGGCCCCGAAGGAGGCGCCCTTCGGGCAGATGAACCCCCGGCTGAACACGTCGTCGCGGTCACCCCTTGCACCGGTGACACGGGTGCCCTCGACGGTGAGCGTCAGTCCGCAGGTGGCCTCGCAGAGGGGACAGATACGCAGGGCGGTGCGGGACACGGTTCCTCCCGGAGGGGTGGCGGCGGTGGCGCACGAACGGGGCCGAGCATACCGACCGGTATGGACGGAGGGGAGAGGCGGACCGGGCACGGGTCGCCGCCTCCGTGACGCCCCGGCGGCCGGCCCGCTCCCGCGGACCGCCTAGTCGAGCACTCTGCCGAGATAGGCCCGCAGCAACTGCCGTGTCTCCTCGATGATCTTCTCGTCGCCCTCCGGGGCCACCCGGAAGGCGAGATGGACCAGGGTGTCGGCGGTTTCCACGGCTATCAGGACACTGCGCCGCAGGTCCTCGTCCGGTGCACGGCCGAGGTACGCCGAGAGCAGGTCCGCCAGCCGGTCGGCGACACGGTGGTTGGGCTCCGCGTACCGCGAACCGACCGGGATCTGGTTGCCGAAGTCGACGAGTGAGAAGCCGGGGGCCGTCCGCTTCATGTCCAGGTACTCGTCGAGCACCGCGTCCATCGCCGAGCGCCAGTCCCCTTCGCCCTCCGCGCCGGCGAGGCGGCCGGTGACGCGCTCGGTGTAACGCTCGAGATTGCGTTCCGCGAGGGCGTCGGCCATCGCCCGCTTGTTGCCGAAGAAGCGGTACACGGAACCGATGGGCACACCCGCGCGCAGCGCCACCGCCCGGGTGCTCAGATCGTCGTAGCCCACCTCGTCCAGGAGTTCGGCGCAGGCGTCGAGGATTCTGGTCAGTCGTTCGGCGCTGCGGCGTTGGACGGGCGCGCGGCGCAGCGATGTCGCTCGGGGCACGGGCTTCATAATGCCTCTCCGCCAGGGGCCGGTGAACCTCGCCCGTCCTTACGGAAATCGGTGGGTCCCGCACTCATCGACCCCGCCGTCACTCCTCCCGAGGGCCCGCCGTCCCCGACCGGGAGGCGGTGATGTCCGCGGTGCTCTCCACGGGCTTGCCGTGCACGGCCCACACGGTCTGGTCGTCCGCGTACAGCCGTGCCGTCACCTGGTGGGTGCCGCGCGGGACGAGCCGCGCGGAGAGGTGGTAGTCGGCGGCCCTCAGCCGGGTGAGCGGGTGCCCGTCGAGGTAGAGCCGGACGACACCGCGGCCGGCCACGGCCACCGGACGCGTGCCGCCGGGCGAGAAGCGGAAGTTGTGGACGGTCAGCCGTACGTCCCAGTCGTCGCCGGGATCGGGCCGGACCTGGATCCCCACCCGGGGCGCGCTCTTCCCGTCGACCTCACGGTAGTGCCGCCCCTCCTCGTCCGTGTCGTCCAGCACCTTGCCCACCGGCGAGACGGTCACCCCGTTCCCCTGCTCGCGCGCGTCGCCCGATCCGCAGCCGGCCGAGCCGCCGAGCAGGGCACCCACCGCGAGCGCTGCGAGGAGTCCGCGCGTCCACGACATGGCCGCGAGCGTATGGCACGCGTCCGGCGATGGAATCCCCCTCAAGGCTGGTTCTTCCACCCTGGCGACCGGCCCGCCCGCGGTCCGCCACCGCAGGGGTCCGCAGCCCTGTGCGTTCCCCTTGCGCGACCGACCCCTGAATCCTACGGTGATACATAGGAATCAGTGACGAGGGAGCGGTGATGAGCGGGGACGCGAGGAAGACCGCGGAGGGGTTGTCGTATCTCTCCGGTTTCGGCAACGAGCACAGCTCGGAGGCGGTCCCGGGCGCGTTGCCCGAAGGCCGCAACTCCCCGCAGCGTGCACCGCTCGGGCTGTACGCGGAGCAGCTCAGCGGTACGGCGTTCACCGAGCCGAGGGCGCACAACCGGCGCTCGTGGCTGTACCGCATCCGCCCGTCGGCCGCCCACCCGGCGTTCGGCCGCGCGGACAACGGCCTGGTCCGTTCGGCGCCGTTCACGGAGACGGTGCCCGACCCCAATCGGCTGCGCTGGAACCCGCTGCCCGAGCCCGCTCCCGGGACGGACTTCCTCGCGGGCCTGTGGACGCTCGGCGGCAACGGCGACGCCACTCAGCGCACCGGCATGGCCGTGCACGTGTACCACGCCAACGCCTCCATGCACCGGGTCTTCGGCGACGCCGACGGCGAGCTGCTGATCGTGCCGGAGCGCGGCGGGCTGCTGCTGCGCACGGAGTTCGGGCTGCTGCATGTGGAACCAGGCGAGGTGGCGCTGATTCCGCGTGGCGTCCGCTTCCGCGTGGAGCTGCTCGACGACTCCGCCCGCGGTTATGTCTGCGAGAACTACGGGGCGCCCTTCCGCCTTCCCGACCTCGGGCCGATCGGCGCCAACGGCCTCGCCAACGCCCGGGACTTCCGGGCGCCGGTCGCCGCGTACGAGGACGTCGAGGGCCCGGTCGAGGTCGTCAACAAGTTCTGCGGCAACCTGTGGTCGGCGATGTACGACCATTCGCCGCTGGACGTCGTCGCCTGGCACGGAAACCATGTGCCGTACGTCTACGACCTGCGCCGCTTCAATGTGATCGGCACCATCAGCTACGACCACCCGGACCCGTCGATCTTCACCGTGCTGACCTCGCCGAGCGACACCCCCGGCCTGGCCGGCGTCGACTTCGTGGTCTTCGCGCCGCGCTGGCTGGTGGGTGAGGACACCTTCCGGCCCCCCTACTTCCACCGGAACGTGATGAGCGAGTACATGGGTCTCGTCGAGGGCGCCTACGACGCGAAGGCGGAGGGTTTTGTGCCCGGCGGGGGCTCGCTGCACAACATGATGTCGGCGCACGGTCCCGACCGGGACACGTTCGACAAGGCGAGCACCGCCGAACTCGCGCCCCGGAAGGTCGACGACGGGCTGGCGTTCATGTTCGAGACCCGCTGGCCGGTGACCCTCACGCCGCACGCGGCCCGCGCCGACCACCTGCAACGCGGCTACGACGACGTCTGGCAGGCCCTCGAACGTCACTTCCGCCCGTTGCACTGAGCGCCGACGACCGGTACGGATAGCCCGTGACCTCCTTCGCTCCGGATTCGATCGTCCTGAACCGCAAGCTCCCGCTGTGGTATCAGGTGTCGCAGTCGCTGCGCGCCTCGATACTCGGCCGTTCACCGCGGGACCCGCTGCGCCTGCCCACCGAGGAGCAGTTGGCGGGGCACTACGGGGTGAGCGTGCTCACCATGCGGCAGGCGCTGAAGGAGCTGGAGGACGAAGGTCTGATCACACGCCACCGCCGGCGCGGCACGTTCATCGAACCCAGCGCGAGAAGGGGTGCGCCGGTGCGGCTGCTGGGTTCGGTGGACGCCATCGTGGCCCAGCAGTCCGGGATGAGGACCGAACTGCTGGACCACGGCAGGACCCCCGTCCCGGCGGAGATCGCCGACCACTTCCCGGATCTCACCGAGGTGGCGACGTACCACCGGCTGCGCAGCGACGAGAAGACCGGCGAGCCGACCAACCACGCCCGCAACTACGTCCGTCCCGAACTGGCCGAGCGCATCGACCGCGAGGACCTGGTGCGGTGGCCGATGACCAAAGTGCTGCGGGACGTGGTGGGTGTGGACATCAGCCGCATCACGGACACCGTGGAGGCCCGGCTCGCCGATCCGGAGACGTCCCGGCTGCTCGAAGTCCCCCTGCTCAGCCCCATCCTGCACTACACGGGCATCACCTTCGACGGCGCCGGGCGGCCGCTCGACGTGGCGGTGATCCACTACCGGGGGGACCGGTTCTCCTTCACGGTCACCCTCGAGGCCACCTGACCACGTCGTACGATGCCCAGCGTGACGCACGACGACGCTCCGCTGCTCGCGGACCTCATGCCGTGGTCCGTCGCACCCCTGCGGCCGGGCCGTGCCTGGCCGTCGGCACCCGACGCGGCCTCGCTGAAGGCGCGGTGGGAGGCCTTGGTGAAGGCCGAAGGGCCCGACCGGGAGGCGCTGTTCGAGCCGACGCGCTCGCGCACGCTGCACTCCGCGGTCGGACAACTGCCGGGCCGGGCCGGCGGCACCGGGAAGCTGGTGCGCGCCCCGGGCCCCTGCCCGGAGCCCGTCCGGGTACTGCATGCGCCGTTCGACGAGCAATGGCTCATCCCCGACCACCGGCTGATCGACGCGGCCCGCCCGGAGATGTGGCGGGTCGCGGACGGGCATCAGATCTTCGCCGTGGAGACGGCGGCCGCGTCCGACTCCCCCGGCTGGCTCCTGCTCGCGACCTCCCTGCCGCCCGTACTCCGGGCCGGCCGCGTCCGGCCGCTGTACCGACGCCCCGGCGGTGCCGAACCCAACCTGGCTCCCGGCCTGCTGGCACATCTCGGCGCCCGTCTGGGCCTGTCCCCGACCCCGGTGGACATGCTCGCCTGGATCATGGCGACGGTACGTCCCGGGCCCGACGGGCCGGCCGTCCCCCTCACCGAGGACCCCGAACTCTGGTCCCGCGGCGTCGAGCTGGGCCACCGCGCCCTCTGGCTGATGCGCCGCGACGGCGAGCGCCCGAAGCTCCCCGGCGGCCGCCGGCCCTATGTCCGCGCCCCGCTGCCCGCTCGCCCCCTGGCACTGCACTACGACCGCGACGAGGAGAGCCTGCACCTCGACGAGGGACGCATCGCTCCGGTACCGCCCGAGGCGTGGGACTTCGAGGTGGGCGGGGTCCGTGTCCTCGAGCAGTGGTTCACGGCCCGGACCGCGGGGGCCCGGCCGGGCACGCTGGAGGCGATCCGCCCGGCCACCTGGCCGCAGGTCTGGACGTCCGAACTGCTGGAACTCGTCACGGTCCTCACGCTCCTCGCGGAGCTGCGACCGCGACAGACCGTACCGGAGGTGGCCGCGCCTCTCACGGCCACCGGACTGCGCACGGCGGGGGTGCTGCCGGCGCCGGCTGCGACGCGGCGGCCCGCGTCGGTGCTCGACCACCACGAGGAGGGGCCCGAGGGCCAGTTCGTGCTGCTCTAGCCCTGAGCCTCGACGCCGTCGGCCACCCGCTCCGACACTCTTTCGAAGACCGCCTCAAGGGCGATCGGCCCGGCGTCCTCCGCGAAGGCGGCCGCCGACGAGGACTGCGCTCCTCGGCGTGATCGCCGCGCGCCCGTGGTGCACGGCGGCACTGCCCGGCGCGCACCCTGACGGCGCACGCCCTCATCGCCTTCGACGCGGGCGCACGGTCGCGAGTGCTCGGCGCGGGGCCGGACGCGCCCGCCGGGTGTGAGGCCGTGCAGGCGGGCTCCAGGGAGCACGGGACCGCGTGGGCCCGTCCGGGGACTGCCGGGGCGGTGGCGGACCGTCCACAGCTGGCGGCCGGTGAGCGCTGGACGGTGGGGAGGCCCGTCGAACGCTCAGGACACGCTGCCGTCGATCACGCTGCCGGGCGGGAACGAGGCACGGATGGGGAATGTGCCCGCGCTCGGGGAGCACACCGGGGCGCTGCCGCGTGCCGTGGGGATGACGGACGACGATATCGCGGTGCGGCACCGGAACGGTGCGACGGCCTGAGCGCGGGCCCTTGCCGGGCGCCCGCATCGCGGGCGCCCTGAAGAACGCCGGAGTTCAGCGCCCGCCGAACAGCGAACGACGCAGTCGGCGCAGCGGCGCGAACAGGGAGACCTTGCTCACCCGCTTCCCCCTGGCACTACGCTCGTGCGTGGAGTCGCGTGCGGTCAGCTCGCGCATCAGTGAGGTGGCCTCGGCCGTCTCACGCTGCGGAACGGCAGGTCCCGCCAGCACCGAGAGATGGCGGTCGAGACGCGAACTGGTCGCACTGCTCCCGCAGGTGATCGCAGGGACCCTGGCCCTGCGCACTGTTATCTGTTCCATGTCACTCCCCACCCGTACGAGTCCACCCGGCCCGGGCAGACTAACCCTATCGCTCCCAGGCGGCACTCGTGTATCGCGGGCAAAGGATTCACCTTCCCTACAAGGAGGTTGACGACTACTGTCCGAAACCGACTGAATGCAGGGCGAGTTGGACAACTGGCTGGCTGGTGGGCTGCGGTGAGCCCCCGTCCGGTTCGACGGTCACGGCGAGTGAGGTCGCCGTCCTGTCGAGACCGCTCGCGACCAAGGGCGTGTCGCCGTCGAAGAGCCCGAGGGAGCGCGGTCGCGCATGGGGGCGCATAAGCCAGAGTTGATGCACACGCCCACCGGGCAACGCGTCGAGCCCGCTCAGAGTCACGACCGCGCGCCCCTCGGATGCGGAGGCGATCACTCCGATGCCCCGCCCCCCGGTGCCCGCATCACTGCCCGCACGGGCGTCCGGGGCGGCGAGAACGTGGGCGATCTCACGTGCCTGGGCCCGCTGGGCGTCGAGCTTGTCCTGCGTCTGCGCGGCCTGCACACCGAAGAGCGCCGCGACGACGAGGGCCGCCGCGGCCGTGGCGGTGGCCAGGGGGGCGAACAAGGGGTGCAGCCGGGGCGCGCGCAGGCGCGCGGGCGGCGGTTCGGTGCCCCACACGTGCGGCGGCAGACGCGGAGCCCGCGACCGCGCCTCGTCCCGGCCGGGCGCCGGGTCCTGAGGGGTGTTCCGCACGGCGGTGAGAACACGGTCGCGCAGTGCGGGCGGGGCCACGGACGTCGTGGTCCAGGCGAGGCGGACGGCGTCCTGGGACAGTGCCCGTACTTCCGCGGCGCACTGCCCGCAGCCGGCGAGGTGCCGCTCGAACCGCCGCCGTTCCTCGGAGTCGAGGGCGTCGAGCGCGTAGGGGGCGGCGAGCGAGTGCAGATCGCCCGGGCGCAGCCGGGAGAAAAGGCTCATGCGGCGCCTCCCCCGACCGTGCGGAGCACGCGGTCCGACGGCGGCACCGCACGGAAGGGCCGAGCCCCGGGCAGGCCATACAGGACGCTCATGCGACTCCTCCCAGGCATTCGCGCAGCCGCGTGAGTCCGTCGCGCATCCGCGTCTTGACCGTGCCGAGCGGTAGTGCCAGCCGCTCGGCCACCTCACGGTACGTGTAACCGTCGTAGTAGGCGAGCGTGACGGACTGGCGTTGCAGGGCGGTGAGCCGGTCCAGACAGCGGCGCACCCATTCGCGCTCGAGACCCGCCTCCACCTCCTCGGCGACCTGGTCGAAGGCAGGGTGGTGGGCGCGCCGCGCCTCGCGCTGCTCGCGCTCGCCGGCCGCGCGGGCACTGCGCACCCGGTCAACGGCACGCCGGTGCGCGAGGGTGAGGATCCACGACAGGGCGCTGCCGCGTCCGGGGTCGAACCGCGGCGCGGAACGCCACAGTTCGAGCAGCACCTCCTGGGCCACCTCCTCCGACTGCGCCGGGTCCCGCACCACCCGGCGCACCAGGCCGAACACCGGTCCCGACACCACTGCGTACAGATCCTCGAAGGCCTTCTGGTCACCCCTGGCCACGAGCACCAGAAGTTCGTCCGCCTCCACCCGTAACCCCCCTCCCCGCCGCCGTCCACGGCCGGCTCGCTCCACTGTGGCATTCGCTGCGCTCACGCCCTCGGATGGGATACGGATCAGAGGGCCCGAAACGCGGGTCGAGCAGGCGCGAAAACATTTTCCGCCTTCGACCAATCCGCCTCGGCGGCAGTTCCGAATCCCGGTGCGTCAGGCAAGTTGGCACTGAGGACGGACGGCATGACAGCTAACGCGAGGAGCGGCTCGGGGCGCAGGAGTATCGCGACCCTCATCTGTGGTGCGCTGGCCGCCGGGGGGCTCGCAGCCGCCGGCGCGACCGCGCTGCAACCGGGAGCGGCCTCCGCCTCCTCCCACCGGGAGGCCCCGCTGATCTCGGGGCAGCCGCAGTACGACAACACGGACCTGTACGCGTTCGTGAGCCCCGACAAGCCGGACACGACGACGGTCATCGCGAACTTCGTCCCGTTCGAGGAGCCGGCGGGCGGGCCCAACTTCTACACGTTCGCGGACGACGCCCAGTACGACATCCACGTCGACAACAACGGTGACGCACAGGGCGAACTGCTCTTCCGCTACACCTTCAGGACGCACACGAAGAACAAGAACACCTTCCTGTACAACACGGGGCCCGTCACCGCTCTCGACGACCCGGACCTGAACATCACCCAGACCTACGACATCGACCTGCTCAAGCTGCACAACCAGAAACTGGTCTCCCGTACGAAGATCGCGGACGATGTCCCGGTGGCCCCGTCGAACGTCGGCAAGGCGTCGATGCCCGACTACGGCACGCTGCGCGGCCAGGCCGTCCACAGGCTCGCGAGCGGTGCGACCACGTTCGCCGGTCAGGCCGACGACCCGTTCTTCGCCGATCTGCGCGTCTTCGACCTGCTGTACGGCGGCAACCTCTCGGAGGTCGGCAACGACACCCTCAAGGGGTACAACGTCAACTCCCTCGCGCTGCAGGTGCCGAACGACTACCTCCGTGCCTCGGCGCAGCAGCCGGTCGTCGGCATCTGGTCGACGGTCCAGCGCAAGGACGCGCACGGGGACTGGACGCAGGTCTCACGACTCGGCAACCCCCTTGTCAACGAGGTGGTCAACCCGCAGAAGGACAAGGACACGTTCAACGCGTCCGCCCCGTGGAACGACGGGCAGTTCCTGAAGAACGTGACCGACCCGGAACTCCCCGAGCTCATCGAGGGGATCTACAAGATCAAGGCCCCGGCCGAGCCGCGCAGCGACCTGGTGGACGTCTTCCTCAAGGGTGTGAAGGGCCTCAACCAGCCGCCGCACGTGCGTCCGGCGGAGGAGCTGAGGCTCAACACCTCGATCAAGCCGGCCGCCGCCCCGAAGCGGCTCGGTGTGCTCGACGGCGACAACGCGGGATTCCCGAACGGGCGCCGGCTCACCGACGACGTGATCGACGAGGCGCTCCAGGTCGTCGAGGGTGAACTGGTCGGTTCCAAGAACGACCTGGGTGACGCGGTCGACGCCAACGACAAGGAGTTCGGCCACTCCTTCCCGTATCTGGCCGAACCCACCTCGGGTTCACGCGGCCCGCTGGCCAAGGGGAGCGGCACCGACGTGCGCAACCAACTGGGCGGCGGACTCCAGCCGGCCGGTGCGAGCGGCACCGACACCACGCTGATCGCGAGTTCGGCTGCGGCGGCCGTCGCCGGGGTGCTGCTGATCGGCACCGCGGTCTTCTGGTGGCGCCGGCGCGCCTCCCGCTACCGGGCGTACTGAAGCCCCACCCACCCGGCGGGGCCGTCCCGACGGCTCCGCCCCCTCGACCGGCGCGGCCCGTACACCGTCCATCCCCCACGGCGCGGGCCGCGTCGCCCCCCGACAGCGACCGTTTCCACTCGGCAGATTGAGGAGAAGGGCATGTCCCCGCGTACGAAAGAGAGCGCGCCGGAGAACGGGCCCGGCGGCCGGTGGGAGGCCGGGCCCGCGGGCCCGGCGACCGGCGCGGCGCAGACCACGTCCGAGCCGGGCTCCCCGGGCGCCGGGAGGCGCGGTGGGAGCGTTGCCGCAAGGAGCGTGAAGGACGGCATGAACGCGGACACGTCGGACGGGAAGACGACAACGGGGATCCCGGCGGCCGGGGAGGACGCCGGGTCGGCGGCATCGGCTCCCGTACCGGCGGGCGGCACCGTGGACGGCGGGGGCGAGGTCCCCGAACCGGCCGCGGGCACCGACGAGCGGATCGTCGCGCTGCGGCGGTTCTCGGCACTGGGAAGGCGATGGCGGACGGCACAACTGGGGCTCTGCGCCGCATCCCTGGCCGTCGCCCTCACCGCGGGCGCGGTGGCCGTCGGCGCGGTCCGCGACGGCGGCGGCTCGGTCCCGGTCGCCTCCTCCCCCGCCGGTGTCTCCCCCGAACTGCTCCCCGGCGGTGATCTCGACGCCGGAATCCGCGCCCTGCAGGCCCATCTGCGCGTCCAGCCGCGGGATCACGGCAGCTGGGCGACCCTGGGCCTGGCGTATGTCGAGCAGGCCCGCACCCACGGCGACCCCTCCCGCTATCCGCAGGCGCAGCGCGCCCTGGACCGGTCGCTGAGGCTGCGTCCCGGCAACGACGCCGCGCTCGCCGGCCGTGCCGCCCTGGCCGCGGCCCGCCACGACTTCACCGGCGCCCTCAGGTACGCGGACCTGGCCCTCGCCCAGAACCCGTACAGCGAGCGCGCCCTGTCCTCCCGGGTCGACGCACTGGTCGAACTCGGCCGCTACACCGACGCGTCACGGGCCGCGGACCTCGCCGACTCGCGGCGCCCCGGCATCCCCGTCTTCACCCGCTACGCCTACGTCCACGAACTGCGGGGCGATGTCGGGGCAGCCCGCCGCGCCCTGGAGCAGGCCCTCAACACGGCCACCTCCCGCGGCGACATCGCCTACGTGGCCACCGCGCTGGGACAACTGGCCTGGAACCAGGGCGACTACAGAAGTGCCCTCGCTCACTACGCCCGCGCTCTCGCCGCCGACGACACCTACCTCCCGGCACTCGAGGGCCGGGCCCGTGCCCAGTCCGCCCAGGGCGACACCGAGGGCGCGATCCGCGGTATGGAACTGGTCGTCGACCGCTATCCGCTTCCCCAACCGCTGGTGGAGCTGGGCGAGTTGTACGAGGCACGCGGCAAGCCGGGCGACCGGGACAAGGCCCGCGACCAGTACGCCCTGGTCGACGCCTGGGTGTCGTTGGCGCGCGCCAACGGCGTCGACGCCGACCTCGACACCGCTCTCGCCGCCGCCGACCACGGCGACCGCGGGGCCGCGCTGACGGCGGCCCGCGCCGAGTGGGCGCGCCGCCACACCGTGCACACGGCGGACGCCCTCGCCTGGGCGCTGCACGTCAACGGGCGTGACGCGGAGGCCCTCCCCTACGCGAGGCGTGCCACGGCCACCGGCTACCGCAACGCGGCCTTCCTCTACCACCGCGGCATGATCGAGCGCGCCACCGGCCGTCCGGACCGGGCCCGCGCCACGCTCACCGCGGCCCTGAAGCTCAACGCCGGTTTCTCACCTCTGGGCGCACGCGAGGCCCGTAAGGCACTGGAGGCGGTGAAGTGAGCCTCCGTCGTCTCGTCGCCTCCGGCGCGGCGGCCCTGACGGCCGCCTGCGCCCTCGCCCTGATCCCTTCCGGCCCGGCGAGCGCCCACCCGCTCGGCAACTTCACCGTCAACCGCTACGACGGTCTGGTCGCCGCCCCGGGTCAGCTGCGCGTCGACCATGTCGAGGACCTGGCGGAGATACCGGCCACGCAGGCCGAGTCCGACATCGCCGAGCAGGGGCTGAGCGGCTGGGCCCGAAAGCGGTGCGCAGCGGCCGCCGAGGGCAGCAGGCTCACCGTCGGCGGGCGCCCGGTACCGTTGACCGTCGGCACCGGCAGCGCCCGGTCACGGCCGGGTCAGGCCGGTCTGAACACCCTGCGCGTGGAGTGCCGGCTGACGGCACCGCTGCCGAGGACGGGCACCGCCGGCATCGGCTTCCGGAGCGCGGGCGCCGCCACCGGTCCCGGCTGGCGGGAGATCACCGCGCGCGGGGACCGTACGACGCTCACCGCGTCGAGCGTGCCGAAGTCCTCCGTCTCCCACGAACTGACCGCGTATCCGGCGGAGTTGCTGTCCTCACCGGCCGACACCGTCACCGCCTCCCTGCGGGTGCGTCCCGGTGGCCCCGCCCTGGCCGGCGAGCAGGGCGACGCCCCGGCCGCCTCCGTGCTTCCCCGCGGTGCCGACCGCTGGACCCGGGCCCTGGACGGCCTGGTCGCCCGGCACGACCTCACCCTCGGCTTCGCCGCGCTCGCCCTGGTCGTCGCGGTCGGCCTCGGCGCCCTGCACGCGCTCGCGCCCGGCCACGGCAAGACCCTGATGGCCGCGACGGCGGCGGCCCGCGGCAGCCGGGCAAGACTCACGGACGTACTGCCCCTGGCCGCCTCGGTGACGGTCACCCACACCCTGGGCGTCGTCGCCCTGGGGCTGCTGGTCACGGCGGGTTCCGCGGCGACGCCGTCGGTGATCGCCTGGCTGGGCCTGGCCAGCGGCGTCCTGGTCACCCTGGCGGGCGCGTCGCTGGTCCGCCGGGCGTGGCTCGGCCGTCGGCACGGCCGCGGCGGCACGAACGGGCCCGGACCTGCGCCGGGGCTCTCCGGCCACACCCACGACCACCCTGCGCACGGCCACGGTGAAGGGCACCGGCACGACGGCCACGGTCACCACCAGGGCCCCGGCGTCCCCCACACCCATGGCGGGGTCACGCACACCCACCCCACCGCGCCCACCCTCCGCGGCACGATCCTCCTCGGTTTCGCCGGCGGGATGGTGCCCAGCCCCTCCGCGGTGGTGGTCCTGGTCGGCGCGGCCGCGCTCGGCCAGGCCTGGTTCGGGCTGCTGCTCGTCGTCGCGTACGGCATCGGCCTGGCCCTGACACTGACCGCTGCCGGGGTCGCCGTGGTCAGGCTGGGCAGCGGGATGAACCGCCTGCTGGAACGCCGTCCGCGCTGGACCGCCGGTCCGGCGGCCGCGCTGGTGCGCAGGACCGCACCGCTGGGATCGGCCTTCGTCGTCGTGGCCCTCGGGGCCGGACTGGTGTTCAAGGGGGCGGCATCCGCACTCGGTTGAGCTACTTTTGGGGAGAAAAAGCGCGGAGTGGATACATCACGCGGATGCGAATGGGGGAAGCCCGTGTCCGAAGATCCGGGCCATGAACGTGTGATCGCGGGCCGCTACCGTCTGTTGTCCCCCCTCGGCCAGGGCGGCATGGGGACGGTGTGGCGCGCCCGTGACGAGGTGCTGCACCGCGAGGTGGCCGTCAAGGAGGTGCGCGCCCCGGCCGGCCTTCCGGCGACCGAGGTGCAGCGCATGTACACCCGGCTGGAACGCGAGGCCTGGGCGGCGGCCCGGGTGGCCGACCGCAATGTCGTGACGGTCTACGACGTGGCCCACGAGGACGGGCGCCCCTGGATCGTCATGGAGTTGATCCGCGGCATCGCCCTGTCGGACCTGCTGGACACGGAGGGGCCGATCTCCGCGCAGCGTGCCGCGCGCATCGGCGCGGAGGTCCTGGCCGCCCTGCGTGCCGCGCACACGGCCGGAGTTCTGCACCGCGACGTCAAACCCGGCAACGTGCTGCTGGCGAACGACGGCCGGGTGGTCCTCACCGACTTCGGCATCGCCATGGTCGAGGGCAGCTCGGCACTGACCATGACCGGGGAGGTCATCGGCTCGCCCGAGTTCCTCGCCCCCGAGCGTGCGCTCGGACGCACTCCGGGCCCCGAGTCCGACCTGTGGTCGCTCGGTGTGCTGCTGTACGCGGCGGTCGAGGGCAACTCGCCGTTCCGGCAGAACACTCCCCTGAACACCCTCCGGGCGGTCGTCGACGAGGAGTTGCCTCCGCCCCTGCGGGCGGGTCCGCTGGCACCGGTGATCGAGGGGTTGCTGCGCAAGGATCCCGCGGAGCGCATTCCGGCGGCGCAGGCCGAGCGGGATCTGCGGATCATCGGCGCGGGCGGCACCCCGCGCACCGGTGCAGTCCCGGCGTACACACCGACGGTCGCCGCGTTCCCGGGTGAGCCGCCCACGCCCCCGCAGCCGGCCCCCGTCCCCACCACCGTCGCGCGGTCCGGGTACGGGAGTCCCGCCGAGCCGCCGCGGCGCGACCGCCGTGCCGCGGTCGTCCTGATCGCGGGTCTGACCGCCCTGGTGCTGGCCGTGGCGGGACTGACGTACGCACTGGTCCACCGTGCGGACGGCGGGGGCGGCGATGCCGCGAGCAGCGGGTCCACGCACAGCGGCGACACGGGCAGTGCCGATGCCGGCGGGCCCGGTACCGGCACGGGCTCGAGCCCCGCCCCGAGTGGCGGATCCACCTCGGACGGCAACGGCGGCGGTCGTACGACCGCCCCGCCCGCGCAGTCGGTCCGGGTGACGGTGACCGGCGTGCACACCGACTACTCCGGTGCCTGTCCGCCACCGGACGCGCAGGCCCCCACGTTCACGGCCACGTTCACCGTGGGCCGGGTGCCGGTCGACGTGAGCTATCGCTGGGTGACCAGGACGGGACACGTCTCCGACCCCGGCTGGAAGACCCTGTCGTTCCCTGCGGGCGGCGGGCGCACCCAGCAGCGCCAGGTCGTCGTGACCACGTACGAAGAGGGGGGTTCGGTCCGGAACGGGATCGGTGTGGAGGTGCGCGATCCGGTGCGCGTCACGTCCGACTCCGTGCCGTTCTCGGTGACCTGTGAGACGGAGACCCCGACGGGCGGGGCCTCCCCCTCGAGTTCGTGACCGTCAGGCCGCGCCGTTCAGTACCGGCAGATAGCCGCCGGACTGACCGGCCGCGGTCGGGTGGTAGGACTCCCCTATGTTCAGCCAGTTGACGCTGTGCAGCCAGGCGGAGCCGGAGCAGATCTCGTGGCCGGTGAAGGTGGTGCGCACATCACCGAAGGTGAAGCCGTGGTCGGCGGCGCGCTTGGCGATCGCCGCGTTGATGTAGTCCGCCGCGCCGTTTATCGCGGACCGCTTGGTCCCGGACAGTCCGAGGCAGGTCGTGCCGAGCTTGTAGAAGCGGGGGTAGCCCAGCACGACCACGTGGGCCGCCGGGGCCTTGGCACTGATCGCCGAGTAGACGCTGTCCAGCCGGCCGGGCAGCGTCGAGTCCACGTACGCCTTGGCCGTCGCGATCCGTGACAGACACGAGCTGTCCGACTGGAGCACGCAGGTCGTCATGACGTCGGCGAAGCCGGCGTCGTTGCCGCCGACGGTGAGGGAGACGAGGCCGGTCGACGTGCTCAGCGGGCCCAGCTGGTTGGTGAGCACGTCCGTGGTCCGGGCGCCCGAACACGCCATGAAGCTGAACGACGCGGGGGCATGGGCCGCCTGCCACAGATACGGGAAGGCCTTGGTGCTGCGGTCGCAGTCGCCGCTGGAGCCGATGTGGCTTCCGGCGCCGACACCCGAGGAGTAGGAGTCGCCGAGGGCCACATAACCGGTGGCCACCGCCTGAGTTGACGCCTGCGCCGCGGTCGCCCCGGTGAGGGCGGAGCCGACGGCCAGGAGGAGTGACGTCACGTACGCCGCACATCGGGAACGTCTCATGGAACCTCCCTTCAGCAGGATCTCTGCCACAACTGTGGTAGCAGCTACGCAAGTTGACAGGAAGTGTCCATGCCAAGACTTTCGGCGCAGGGCGCCACGGTTCGCTTCCGTTCACCGCCCCGTCCGGCCACGTGTGCCCGGCGGCCGTGCGACGGGGCGTCAGCCCGGGTCGCAGCAGCGGCGGTTCACGGATCACCACGCAACCCCGCACGAGGCTCGAACTCCGGTTTGACAGAGGCCCTGCATTTCCGGGCAACACATGTTTGAACCGCGCCAATAACCTGTGGGTGGCGCCTTCGCATCTTGACGGCCCCCTCACGGCTGCGCGACATTGAAGCCCGGCATCCGGCGCTTCGGGGGGCAAAGTCGCCAATGCAGACCTTACGCATCAAGCCACCGTCATCAGACAGGGACGGGAGGTCGGGACAGGATCCGGGGAGGGGCCTGTCCCCCCTGCTCGCCGGCGCGGCTGTCGTCGTCGCCGGCTTCGGGGCGATCCTCGCGCTCAGCGGTGCGGACTCACCGCTGCGCGGCCCGTTCACGCTGTTCTTCCTGATCGCCGCGCCCGCATCGGCCGTCGGCGCCGCCCTGCGGGGACTTGAACCCTTCCCCCGCACGGTGGTGTCCGTGGCAGGAGCGGTCGCGATCGATCTGCTGATCGCCCAGGGCATGCTGGCGGTGCACCGCTGGTCGGTGACCGGCGGCATCATCGCGGTGGCCGTGGTCAGCGCCCTCGTTCTCCTGCTGGTTCAGGTACGGCGGCAGCGCCGTCGTACGGCGAGAAGACGGGCCTGACGACGTGGACATCAGCGTGTACCGCCCGGGCGAGCTCAGGGCGGCCGACCGGGCGGCCTGGACGGCCCTGCAGTCC
The DNA here is from genome assembly GCF_051553595.1 of Streptomyces sp. HUAS TT11. NCBI lineage: Bacteria > Bacillati > Actinomycetota > Actinomycetes > Kitasatosporales > Streptomycetaceae > Streptomyces > Streptomyces sp. HUAS TT11. The sequence continues at coordinate 7,097,598 of NZ_CP196184.1, read as the reverse complement.
AAAGCCCATCTCAACGGCTCGCCCGGACTGGCGAACCCCTTCCTGTCGCCCGAGTTCGCGCTCGCCGTGGGCCGGACGAGACGCGGCGTGCGTATCGCGGTCGTCCGCGAGGACGCCGAACCGGCCGCGTTCCTCCCGTTCCAGAGAACGGCCGCCGGCGTCGGCCGTGCCGTCGGCCTCGGGGTCTCGGACTGCCAGGGCATGGTGCACCGGCCGGGATTCGTCTGGGACGCCCAGGAACTCCTGCGGACCTGCGGGCTCGCCGTCTGGGAGTTCGACCATCTGGTGCAGGGCCAGACGCCGTTCGAGGCGGGAGCCTCCGGCACCTTCCCCTCTCCGGTCATGGACGTCGACCAGGGATACGAGGAGTATCTGCGCCGACTGCGCGACCGGTCACCGAAGTTCACCCGCACCACACTGGCCAAGGAGCGCAAGCTCGGACGGGACGCCGGCGAGCTGCGCTATGTCCACGACGAGCGCGATCCGGCCGTCCTTCGGACGCTGATGGGCTGGAAGTCGGCGCAGTACCGCAGGACCGGGCGCAGCGACCGTTTCGCGCACGACTGGATCACCCAGCTGGTGCAGCAGCTCTTCCACACCCGTGCGGAACCGTTCGCGGGCATTCTGTCGGTTCTCTACGCGGGCGAACGGCCGATCGCCGCCCACTTCGGACTGCGCACCGATCGAGTGCTGGCCTGCTGGTTCCCGGCCTACGACCAGGAGTTCGCCAAGTACTCGCCCGGCCTGGTGCTCCATCTGCGGATGGCCGAGGCGGCCGCCGCGGACGGCATCGCCCATCTGGATCTCGGCCGGGGCCGGAAGGAATACAAGGATTCCCTGAAGACACGCGATCTGTACGTGTCCGAGGGGTGGGTGACACGACGTCACCCCGTTGCGTTCGGGCACAGGGCGCGCCGCGCCCCGGTCCGGGCACTGCGCAATGCGGTGCTGTCTCGGCCGGAGTTCTTCGAGCCGGCCGACCGCGTCCTCAAACGGATGGGGAAAATCCGTTCGAGGGGTTGAATTTCGCCCATATACCGGTCAAAACCAGGGACACGTCCCAGGTCTTGCCATAAAGTCGCAATCGTCAATACCGTCATACATCAACCCGCATCGGTCCATCATCACGCGGCTCCAGGGGAGGGCTCAGGTACCGCGATGGTTCCGGCGCGGGGCGCGGTAGGGGGGTGCCGTGCTCGGCGACCACAGTCGTTCGAGTCGTGCCGCGCGGTCGGCTGCCGTTTTCCCGGCAGACGGCCTGCTTTGCCAGCTCACCCGGCGTGTACGGAGATCCACATCGGCATGCCGTAAGTGAGTACCCCCCTTTCGAACCGGACACAATGCCGGACCGTCCAGGGGCGGACGGTCCACCGGACGAGAGGGACCAGACCCATGAGTTCTGTTCTGCGCCCTGCAGTTTCGGATCAAGGTCCGTTACATCAGGGCAGGTACCGACCCATCTCCTCTCACCTGGCCATCGCGCCACCGGTGAGCGTGGTGATTCCCGCCATGAACGAGGCGGAGAATCTCCCGTACGTCTTCAAGACACTTCCCGAGTGGATTCACGAAGTGGTCCTTGTGGACGGCAATTCCACCGACGACACCGTCCAGGTCGCGCGCGATCTGTGGCCGGGTGTGAAGGTCGTCGGCCAGCAGGGCAAGGGCAAGGGGGATGCCCTGATCACCGGCTTCGAGGCCTGCACGGGCGACATCATCGTGATGGTCGACGCCGACGGTTCCGCGGACGGTCAGGAGATCGTCAGCTATGTCTCCGCACTGGTGTCCGGCGCCGACTTCGCGAAGGGCTCGCGGTTCGCGAACGGCGGCGGCACCTCCGACATGACGCCGATCCGCAAACTGGGCAACCGGGTGCTGTGCGCGATCGTCAACGCCAAGTTCGGCGCCCGCTACACCGACCTCTGCTACGGATACAACGCGTTCTGGCGGCACTGCCTCGACAAGATCGAGCTCGACTGCACGGGCTTCGAGGTGGAGACCCTGATGAACATCCGGGTCGTCAAGGCCGGGCTCAAGGTGCAGGAGATCCCCAGCCACGAGTACCTCCGCATCCACGGTGCGAGCAACCTGCGTGCGGTGCGCGACGGTCTGCGGGTGCTGAAGGTCATCCTCCAGGAACGCTCCAACCGGCGTGCGCTGCGCAGCCGCCCTCGTGCGGTGGCGCTCAACTCGGGCCGGGGAGAGCTGTCTTGAGCACTCCGGACATCTCGGTGGTGATCTGCGTCTACACCGAGGACCGCTGGGAGGACATCCTCGCGGCGGTCTCCTCGGTGCGGGCGCAGTCCCGGCCGGCGCGCGAGACGCTGCTGGTCGTCGACCACAACCAGGCCCTGCTGGAACGGCTGAGCGGGGAGTACAAGGAGGCCGAGGAGGTCCGTGTGCTCGCCAACGCGGGCCCCCGCGGCCTGTCCGCGGGACGCAACACCGGGATCGCCGCCTCCCACGGGGAGGTCATCGCGTTCCTCGACGACGACGCCGTGGCCGAGCGGGACTGGCTGAAGCACTTCGCCGAGGGCTATGCGGACCCGCGGGTCATGGCCGTCGGCGGCCGTACGATGCCGATCTGGGCCTCGGGCCGCCGCCCTGCGTGGTTCCCGGAGGAGTTCGACTGGGTGGTGGGCTGCACCTACAAGGGGCTGCCGCCCGGCCGGGCGCGGGTGCGCAACGTCCTCGGGGGCAACGCCTCCTTCCGCCGCGCGGCGTTCGCGGCGGCGGGCGGCTTCGCCACGGGCATCGGACGCGACGGCGACAAGCGCCCGCTGGGCTGCGAGGAGACGGAGCTGTGCATCCGTCTCAGCCGGGCCAGACCGGATGCGATCCTGCTGATCGACGACCGCGCGGTGATCCACCACCGGGTGCCCGCGCCGCGCGAGCACTTCGCGTACTTCCGCACCCGTACCTACGCCGAAGGCCTCTCCAAGGCCCTGGTGGCGCGCAGCGTCGGCTCCGACAAGGGACTGGAGTCGGAGCGCCGCTACACCACCCGGGTACTGCCCGCCGGTGTCGCCCGCGGACTGCGTGACGCTCTGCTGGCCCGCCCCGGCGGCGCCGGCCGGGCCGGCGCCATCGTCGCCGGGGTACTCACGGCCGCCGGTGGGTACGTCCTCGGAAGCGTCCGGGCGCGCAGGGGCGGCGCCACCTTCTCCGTGGTGCGGATACCGGACGGCGAGGGGGACTTCGCATGAGCGGACAGGCCGTGCCGATCCTCATGTACCACTCGGTGGCGACGGCGCCCAACGAGGCGACCCGCGCCCTGTCGGTGGCGCCCGAGGCCTTCTCCGAGCAGATGGCGCAGCTGGCGGACCTGGGACGCACACCCGTCACCACCGCCGAGCTGGCCCGCTGCTGGCGGCAGGGGGACCCGCTGCCCGCGCGGCCCGTCCTCATCACCTTCGACGACGGATACGAGGGTGTGCACCGCCACGCCCTGCCCGTGCTCGCCAAGCACGGCTTCGTCTCCACCCTGTTCGTCTCGACCGGCTGGCTCCGGGGCGCCCACGACACCGGGGGCGGCCTCGACACCATGCTCGACTGGGACCAGGTGCGCGACCTCGCCGGCGGCGGGGTCGAGATCGGCGGGCACAGCCACACCCATCCGCAGCTGGACCAACTGGACGACGTCGCCCTGCGGTTCGAACTCCTGCGCTGCAAGGAGATCGTCGCCGACGAACTGGGCGCTGCCCCGGTCTCGTTCGCCTACCCGTACGGCTACTCCAGTCGCCGGGTGCGCCGGACCGTGCGCGAGACGGGATACCGCCAGTCGCTCGCCGTCGGCAACGGTCTCGCCCGCCCGGGTCAGGGTCCGTACGCGCTGCACCGTGTCACCGTGCGCCGCAGCACCGGCTCGGAGGAGTTCGAGCGGCTCGTCCAGGGCCGTGCGATCGCTCGCAATTTCGCCAGGGACCGCGCCCTCACCAAGGGATACGCCGTGGTCCGAAGAGCACGACAGGTTCGCCGGAAGGCCATCGGTTCCCGTGTCTGACACGACCACCACAGCCCAGGCCCAACAGACCTCGACCGCGGCGCCCGAGCAGTCCGGGCGCCGCCTGCGCCTGCCCGGAAGCGGCGAGGGCGGCGGCAGCCAGCTGTTCCGCAACGCCTATGCGCTGATGCTCAACACCGGTATCTCCGCGGTGCTGGGGCTTGGCTACTGGCTGGTCGCGGCCCGCTACTACTCGGACGCCGCGGTCGGTCAGGGTTCCGCCGCGATCGCCGCGATGAAGCTCCTCGCCGGCCTCACCGCGGTGACCCTCACGGGCGCGCTGGCCCGCTTCATCCCGATCTCGGGACGGACCACCGGCCGCCTGATCTTCCGCACCTACGCGGGCAGTTGCATCATCGTGGCACTCGCCGCCGGCGTCTTCCTGCTGACGCTGCACGTGTGGGGCCCGTCGTACCGCTTCCTGCACGGGCCCGCTCCGGCGCTCGTCTTCGTGGTGGCCGTCATCGCCTGGAACCTGCTCACCCTCCAGGACGGTGTGCTGACCGGGTTGCGCAGCGCGCTGTGGGTCCCGGTGGGCAACACCGTGTTCTCCGCGGTGAAGCTGGTGCTGCTGATCGGGCTGGCCGCCGCGATCCCCATGATGGGCGTCTTCGTCTCCTGGGTCGCCGCCATCGCCACGTCCGTGCTGCCGCTCGGCTGGCTGGTGTTCCGGCGCCTGGTGCCCCGGCACATCAAGGCGACGGAGGACCAGGCCGCCCCGCCGTCGATGCGGGAGATCGGGCGCTTCCTGGCGGGCGACTACACCGGTTCGCTGTTCTCCCTCGCCGTGGTCTACCTCGTACCGGTGATCGTGGCCTCGCAGGTCAGCGCCGCGGACAACGCGTACTTCTACATCACCACCACGATCGGCGGCACGACCAATCTGCTCGCCATCAACATGGGGGCCTCGCTCACCGTCGAGGGCTCGCACGACCCGGCACGCCTCGCCGCCAACACCCGGGCCGCGCTCAAGCGCATGGCCCGGATCATGCTGCCGGTGTGCGCGCTGCTGTTCCTCGGTGCTCCCTTCATCCTGCACGTCTTCGGTGAGGGCTACGCCCACGCGGCGACCCCGCTGCTGCGCTGGTTCGCGGTCGGAGCGGCGCTGCGGGTCGTCATGGAGACGTACTTCGCGGTACTGCGCGCCCAGAGCCGCACCTCCGGACTCGCCTACCTCCAGGGCCTGTTGTGCGTCCTGGTGCTCGGGCTCACCGTGCTGCTGCTCCCCCGGATGGGGCTGACCGGCGCGGGTGTCGCGGAGATCTCCAGCCTCGCGGTGATCGTGGCGATCGCCGCACCCAAGCTGTTCAAGATCGTGCGTACCGCCCCGGCGGACGCCGTGCCGGAGGACGCGGCACCGGACGGGGACCTCGCCGACCTGGGGGCGCGCGAGGTCCCCGCGCCGAAGAGCGGTCCGTCCTGGGCGAAGAAGCTGGACGCCGACACGCTCGCGCTCGGCATACACGTCGACTTCGACCATGTGGAGCGCCGGCCCGACGTACGCCCGGGTCCCGGCACCCCGCCCACCGGGACGTCCGTGGTGTCCGTCGAGGGCGACCGCCCGACGCGGCCGCTCGGACTGCCGGGAGCGGACGGCCCGGTGGGTCTGCCGGTGGAGGAACGGGGCCCTGCTGCCGAGGAGGGCGCCCTGGCCGGGACCCGGGACACGGCATCGGGCGGTTCCGCCGAGCGGTCGCACCCCGTCACCGCGCAGCCGCCGCCCGAGGAGCGCCCGAAGGCCTTCGGTCCGCTCGGTGGTGTGCTCCTCGGCTGTCTGCTGGTCTCGGCGCTGCTGCTCTACTGGGTGCCGGTGTTGGGCCTCGACGACGGCTCCCTGGAGCGGATGGGCGGCCTGGGACTCATCTCGGTCCTGCCGCTGCCGACCCTGGCCGGGGCCGCGCTGCTGATCGTGGTGTTCGCCGCGCTGCTGTGGCGCGGCCGCGAGTCCAAGGTCCTGCTCCTGGTCACACTCCTCGCCACGGTCGTGTCGCTGCACGCCCTGCCCGCCGTGATCGAGACCGAACCACGGTTCGCGACGGCCTGGCAGCACCTGGGGTTCCTCGACTACATCGACCGGACCGGGTCGGCCGTGCCCGATCTGGACGCCCGCTGGAGCTGGCCGGGCTTCTTCGCGCTGGCGGCGTTCGTCGCGAAGGCGTGTGGGGTCACCGACCTGACGGAGGTCATCCGCTGGTGGCCCCTGACCGTCCAGCTGCTCTATCTGGCGCCCATGTTCCTGCTGCTGCGCTCCCTGCGGGCGAGCTGGCGCGCCAAGTGGACCGGCCTGTGGATCTTCGTGCTCAGCGGCTGGGTCGGTCAGGACTACTTCTCACCGCAGGGCTTCACCTATCTGCTCTACCTGGCCTTCGTGGCCGTCCTGCTGGTGTGGTTCCGCGCGCCGCGCGTGATCTGGACCAAGGCACGCCCCGGCGAGGCCGAGGTCGAACCGGCCGGGCGCGGGCAGCGGGCCGTGCTGCTGATGGTGCTGATCGGCCTGTACGCGGCGAGCGTCCCGGCCCATCAGCTCACCCCGTTCGTGATGCTGGGCGTGCTCGCGGCGCTCGTCCTGGTCGGCCGCTCCGAACTGCGCGGCCTGCCCATCCTGTTCGCGGTGCTGGTGGCCTTCTGGGTCGGTTTCATGGCCGAGCCCTACTGGTCCGGGCACTTCGACGAGCTCTTCGGCGGGGTCGGCGGCGTCGGCAGCAATGTGTCGACATCCGTCTCCGGGCGTATCCAGGGCGGCGACTCGACGCACAAGCTGGTCCTCTACACGAGGGTGGCGCTCGCGGGCGCCGTGATGGCGTTCGCCTGCTGGGGCTGGTGGCGGCGGCGCGAGAACAGGTACCGCGAGCGGTCGCTGCTCGTACTGACCTTCGTGCCGTTCCTGGGCTTCGGCATGCAGTCGTACGGCGGTGAAATGGCGCTGCGCGTCTTCATGTTCGCCCTGCCGGGTGCGGCCCTGCTCGCCGGGCTCGCGCTCTTCCCGCGCACCGGCGTGACGGCCGAGGAACGGGACAAGGACCGGATGAGCCTCGCACCGCTCGCACCGCTCGCGGCGCTCGTGGCCGGGCTGCTGCTGATGGGCGGCTTCCTGGTGGCCCGATGGGGCAACGAGCCCTTCGAGCGGATCCGCCCCGGCGAGGTCGCGGCCATGGACTACGTGTACGCACACGACGACCCGACGGTGCGGCTGCTGTGGCTGAGCAACGACACCGTCGACAACGTCACGCCGGCGATGCCGTGGGGCGCCAGGGACATGGAGAAGGTGCAGTACGTGCCGACGCTCGCTCCCACGGATCCGGTCCTGGTGTCGGGCCTGGTCAAGTCGCTCAAGGACGCGGGCCCGAACTCCTATCTCATGATCAACGTGAGCCAGGTGACCTACCTGCGGATGGACGTGGGCTACTCGGCGACGTGGGAGTCCCGGCTCGTCAAGAGCCTGGACGACCGCCAGGAACTGACGAAGGTCCTCGTCAACGACGACGTGACCATGTACGCGCTGCGCAAGCAGCCGGCGGGCAGCGTCGCGAAGCCGGCTCCGGGCCCGATCGGACCGCGGGTGACCTGGACGCCGTGGTCGGTCGTCGGAGGGCTCGCGGCCGTCGCCCTGATCCTGATGCTCACGGCCCGCGAGATCGTACGCGTCGCGGTCCGGCCGAGCGTACGGAAACTGCGCTGGCTGCAGTCGGGCTTCTGGTTCTCGCTCCCGCTGCTGGCCGTGCTGCTGGCCTCGCTGGTGCAGCGGTTCCTGACCATGGGGAAGGGCTGAGCGTCATCCGGCGTACGAGGTGAAGCGGCTCATCGCTCGAGCCACTTCACCTCGTACGCCTTCATGTCGAAGCGCTTGCCGTCCACCTCGGCGCTGATCGTCCGGTCGAGGGTGTTGACCACGAGGACGACCTTGTCGGTGGCGAGGACGCGCACGTTCGGGACGTCGTCCTTGGCGACCGGCACCGTCCGGTACCGCGTGCCCGGCGGGAACTCCTTGCCGAAGCGGGAGACCAGGCCGTACATGGGCAGCGCCCGGCCGCCGTTCGCGGTGTCGGTCGGCGTCCACAGGCAGCCCGCGCAGTCGGTGCCCTTCTCCTTCTCCGGGTTCCAGTAGAAGCCCGAGGAGGCCCCGCCCTTGACCATGGCGATCATCCCCGCGGCCTGCACGGCGACACGGTGGCCCTCCGTCCAGCCCTTGCGGTCGTCGTTGCCGTCGGCGGGTTCGACGTAGTACTCCGCCCACCACAGCGGCAGGTCGTGGGTCTGCTGCCGTACCCAGGCGCCGACGGCGGTGAGCTTGTCGGTGGCGGCGAACTCGTCGGGCAGCAGGTCGTCGTCCTTGGTGTAGCTGGAGCCGTCCACCACGACGAAGTCGGCGCCCGCCTTGTTCCTGTTCCAGTAGTCGAAGGCGTCGAGGACACGCTGGTCCATCGCACCCCAGGGACCGCGCAGGGCCGGGGAGGCGTCCTCCTTCTGCCGCGGGTCGACGCTGTCCATGACCAGGTACGGTCCGCCCACCATGATCTTCGGGTCGACCTGTTTGAGCGCCTTGTAGACCAGGTTGTAGAGCCGGGTGTAGCCCTCGTAGTCCCAGCGGGCCTCGGAGTTGTTCCAGAAGCCCTTGAACTCGTTCCAGACGACGAAGTGCCGCACGTCCGGATAGCGCCTGGCGACGGTCGCCGCGAGCGCGGCGAAGTCCTTGTAGTGGTCCGGCGCCGGCGCGGTCTCCAGGGCGGTCTGGCTCCAGTCGGTGTTGTCCGCGCCCGCCTTGCCGCCCTTCATCCAGTCCGGGGCGCAGCACAGGGTGACGACCGGGGTGCCGCCCGCCTTGCGGGCGAAGTCGATACGGCGGTCCATCGCCCCGAAGTCGTAATGCCCCTCGACCGGCTCGGGATTGTCCGCGCCCCAGCCCATGATGTGCTGGTTCTCCGGCAGCCCGCTGCCGGAGAGCAGGTCCTCGACACGCGCGGTGGCGCTGCCGCTGCCCTCGTCCGCGCTGTACTGCGTGTGCGTGAAGCCCCAGCCGACGTCCGGCTTCGCCTCCTTCGGCACGGCCGGCGTGCCGTGCACCTTGTCGCCGTCCGGCGACGTGCCGCTGGTGCTCCCACCGTTCCCCGGCAGTGTGTTGATCAGCGTCACCACCAGGGCCAGAGCGGCCACCCCCACGCCGAGCAGCGCGGTGAGCCGCCACCGCCATGCCCCCGTATCCCACTCATGACGTCCCATCATGGGCCACACTAACGGCGGGGTTCGGCCCAGGAACAGATTTAGTCGTGCGACAGCCCTGTAACAGGACGTAGAGGGGCGGACCGGAAGCACCGGGCACAGCCGACACACCCGGCGGACCTCGGAAAGCGGGTGCACGGGACGCCTGTGTGACAGATCATGGCGGACATGTCCGCGAACCCGCACGAAGCTCTGCCGATCCGGCTCAACGTCGACGACAGCGACTCGCCGTCCGACGTCGTCGACGCGCTGTTCCTCGGCCGCTTCGCGACGGGCGAGCAGCCGTACTCGCACGCGTCGAACATCGACCGCGTACGCTCCGGGGCCACGCTTCTGCCTCCGGGCGCCCGGGTGCTGCGCATCGCCCGTGACGACGACCGCAGCGCGACCCTCGCGGAGGGCGACGGCTGGACCCTGCTGGTCTCCCGGTGGAACCGCGGCGCGGACGTCACCGTGACCGCCACCAGCGCCGAACTCGCCGAGAAGGTGCTCACCCAGGCCACGGACGGCGCGACGGACGAGCCGGAACCCCAGCCGGAGAACGTCACCATGGGCTTTTGGTACGTGTCGCCGAGGCGCGGGCCGCATCGCACGACCCGCCAGATCGCGGCCGGTACCTGGGAGGACGTCCGCCCCAACTACACGGCGCCGGTGGCGGATGCGATGGACCGCCTGATGAAGACGACACCGGAGGACATCGCGGGCCGCCTGCTGCTGCTTCACGGCCCGCCGGGCACGGGCAAGACGTCCGCCCTGCGCACACTGGCCCGCTCGTGGCGGGACTGGTGCCAGGTGGACTGCGTCCTCGACCCCGAACGCCTGTTCTCCGACATCGGGTACCTCATGGACATCGCCATCGGCGAGGAGGACGGGGCGGGCAAGGGGCGCTGGCGTCTGCTCCTGCTGGAGGACTGCGACGAACTGATCCGCGGGGAGGCGAAGCACACCGCGGGCCAGGCGCTGTCGCGTCTGCTGAACCTCACCGACGGACTGCTGGGGCAGGGCAGGAACGTTCTGGTGGGCGTCACCACGAACGAGGACCTGGAGCGGCTCCACCCGGCCGTCGTCCGCCCCGGCCGCTGCCTCGCCCGGATCGAGGTGGGCCGTCTGACCCGCCCCGAGGCGGTGAGCTGGCTCGGCCGGGAGGACGGTGTGGGCCGCGAGGGGGCGACCCTGGCGGAGCTGTACGCGCTGCGCCGGGGCACGTCCCCGACCTCGGTTCCCGATCAGCGGGCGGAGGCGGATTCGGGACTGTACCTGTAGCGGATCGGTGAAAAGGCCGCAGACGGTGCTTTGATGGTCGTATGACCGTGTTCGTCGGCACGTCGGGGTGGCAGTACAAGGACTGGCGCGACGTCCTGTACCCGTCCGGCGTGCCCGTGCGGTTGTGGCTGGAGGAGTACGCGACCCGATTCGCCACGGTCGAGATCAACAACGCGTTCTACCGGCTGCCGTCCGAGGAGACCTTCGAGGACTGGCGCGAACGGGTTCCGCAGGACTTCGTGGTCGCGGTGAAGGCGAGCCGCTATCTGACGCACATCAAACGGCTGCGGGACCCGGAGGAGCCGGTGCACCGCCTGATGAGCCACGCGGCGGGCCTCGGCGACCGGCTCGGGCCCGTGCTGCTCCAGCTCCCGCCCACCCTGCGGGCCGATCCGGCCCTGCTCGACCACTGCCTGGCCTGTTTCCCCTCCGGCACCCGTGTCGCGGTCGAGCCGCGCCACGACTCGTGGTGGACGCCGGAGGTCCGCGCGGTGCTCGAGGCCCGGGGGGCGGCGCTGTGCTGGGCCGACGTCCTCTCCCGCCCGGTCACCCCGCTGTGGCGCACCACCGACTGGGGCTACGTCCGCTTCCACGCCGGTCGCGCCCGGCCGTGGCCGCACTACGGCCGCCGGTCCCTCACCTCCTGGGTCCAGCGCATCGACGCCGTCTGGCCGGACGGACGGGACGTCTACGCCTACTTCAACAACGATCCGCACGCGGCGGCGGTCCTGGACGCGATGACCTTCGCCCGCGCGGCGACGGCGGCCGGCCTGAAGGTGACACGCACACCCCAGCACCTCCCGGCGGCGTCCAGGGACACGGCACAGCGCTAGGCGAGGCCGCTTCGCCTACTGCGCGAACGCCGCCCGCAGGGCCTCCCGCACCGCGGCCAGCGCCTCGGCCTCGGTGAGGCCGAGGCGGTGCACACGCTCTGCGTACCCGGCGGCGGCGCCCGCCGCCTCACGCTCCGCGGCCGAGCCCGCGGCGGCCACGAACGTCCCGTTGCGGCCGCGGGTCTCGATCACTCCGTCCGTCTCCAGCGCCCGGTAGGCCTTGGCCACCGTGTTCGGCGCGAGGCCGAGGGACTCGGCCAGCCCGCGCACGGTCGGCAGCCGGTATCCCACCGGCAGCGCACCCGACCGGGCCTGCTCGGCGATCTGGGCGCGCACCTGCTCGTACGGGGCGCCCCCCTCCATGATGTGGATCTTCAAGGTCACAGGCCGATTCTCCCCCAACGGCGGGATATTCGGAGGCACCCGACCGCAACCGCCGCGTACCGTGCGGGCCATGACCGTGACCGTGCGCGAGGTCCGTCCCGAGACACCCGAGGACACCGACGCCTTCGCCCGCATCCGCCGCCGCACGCTGCCGTACATCATCTCCACCGGCGCGTCCCTCGCCTACGACCTGCGGCACACGCATCCGGACGCCCACTACCGGCCCCTCCTCGCGGAGGAGGACGGTGTGCCCGTCGGGACGGCCCAGGTCGGCCTGGTGTACGACAGCCCGGAACCCGGACACGCCTACGTCAACGTCTACGTCGACCCGGACCGGCGGGGCCGCGGCGCGGGCTCACTGCTGGCGGCCACCGCCGAGGAGCGGCTGCGGGCCCTGGGCGCGACCCGGCTGTACACCTGGGTGTCGGACGCGCCCGCGCCTCGGGGCTTCGCCGAGAAGCGCGGTTGTCGCGCGGGCCGCTCCGCCCACTTCCTCCGTCTCGACCTGGCGCACGGCGCACTGCCCCCGCCGCGGAACCCTCCGCCGGGCGTGGAACTGCTCACGGGCACGGACTTCGCCGGCGACCCTCGCCCTCTGTTCGCGCTGGACGCGGAGACGGTCGCGGACGAACCGAGTGATGTGGAACGCGAGTTCACCGACTACGAGGCCTGGCTCGAGGAGACCTGGAACCACCCCCTCCTGTCCCGGGAACTGACGTCGGTGACGGTCGTGGACGGCCGTCCGGTCGCCTTCACCGCGGCCCGCACCGACGGCACCCGCTACGGCACCGCCATGACGGGCACCCTTCGCGCCTTCCGGGGCCGCGGCCTCGCCAAGCTCGCCAAGAACGACTCACTGCACCGTGCCCGCGAGGCCGGGCTCAGGGAGGCGTTCACGGGCAACGACGCGGGCAACGGACCGATGCTCGCGATCAACAAGTGGTTCGGCTACGAGGTCTGCGCGACGGAGGTGCAGTATGTCCGCGAACTCGGCTGACACACGGGGCGCGGTGGAGGTCGTCCTGGTCAAGGCGGGCCGCACGAAGATCCGTTACCCCGCCGAGCTGCTCCACGACGACGGGACCAGGATCGCCGTGCGCGCGCCCTGGGCGGCCGCCGGCGTCCGCGACTTCGGGTTCGTACGGCTCGAGCCCAAAGACGTCCTCACGGAGTACTACTGGCGCGACCGCTGGTATGCGGTGAAGGAGGTGCGCGACGAGCTGGGCACGCTGAAGGGCTGGTACTGCGACATCACCCGGCCGGCCACCGTCTCGGGCGGCGAAGTGACCGTCGAGGACCTCGATCTGGACCTGTGGCGCTCCGCGGACGGACGGACCGTGCTCCGCCTGGACGAGGACGAGTTCGCGGCGAGCGGGCTCGCGGTGACGGACCCGCAGGCGGCCGCGGCCGCCGTACGGGCCCTGGACGACCTCGAACTCCTCGCCCGTGGGGGCGGTTTCGAGGGTTTGCTGGCCTGAACCCGGCCGGTCAGGAGACCGCCACCACCGCATACCGCTCGTCGTCGACCTCCTTGCCCCACAGCCGGGTGTCGTCCGACAACCGCTCGACCCGTACGTCGAGGCCGAGGGGCGCGAGGAGTTCGGTGAGGCGGTCGGCGGGGATGCCGACCGGGCTCGTCGTGCCCCACACGCCCTCGACCAGCACCAGCCGTCCCCCTTCCGCGCCCAGGGCCCGCCCCGGCCGCAGCAGTCCCCGCCAGTGCCGCAGGACCCGGCCCGGGTCGGGGAGGGCCCACAGCACATGCCGTACGAGGATCACGTCGAAAAGTTGTTCACCGACCGGGGGTGCCGCGGCGTCACCGACGAGGAACACTGCGTCACGGCCGGCGAGCTTGGCGCGGGCCTGCGCCACCATCGCCGGTGACTGGTCCACGCCGGTGACGCGGTGCCCGCGCTCGGCGGCGAGGAGTGACAGGCTGCCCGTGCCGCAGCCCGGATCCAGCACGTCCGCGGGCTGCGACGGCAGCCACTCCCCCAGCCGGGCGGCCCAGGCCTCGCGCACCGCGGGATCGCGCAGACCGTGGTCCGGCTCCTCGTCGAAGGTGGCGGCCGCGGCGTCCCAGTCCACGCCCCCGCCCGCCGAGGTTTCGGAGTTCCCGTTCTTGGCCATGTTCCTGGTCATGTACCTGGTCATGAGGCCAGGGTGACGGCCACCACTGACACCGCCATGGTGACAGCCGCCACAGACAGACCGCGATCGATGAGGAACCCTCGCCCAAAGGGTCTACCTCAGGACAAACGAGGAACCCGATAGGCACAAGGAGGCAGTCATGCGCCGAGTGACCCTGCACAAGCCGCTGAAGCGGACCGACTCCCGCCGACTGCGCGAGGAAACCGAAGAACGCCCCGTCGAGCGCCCCGAGGTGCGCAAGGACATCGCGCGCATCTGGTGGCCGGACGGCTGAGCCCGCCCCTCGCTCCCGGCATGTCAGGCAGGACGGTCCGAGTCCAGCCGCTTGCGATAGTGCACCCGGTCGTACGGCCCGTCGGCGCGGCGCTCCACGACCTCGTATCCGTACTTCGGGTAGATCCTCCGGTTCTCCCACATCATCGCGTTCGTGTACAGCCTGACCTCGTTCCGTCCGAGCGCACGCGCGTGCGCGTCGACGAAGGCGAGCAGCCGCCGTCCCACTCCCTGCCCCTGGGCGTCGGGGTGCACGGCGAGGCTGTCCAGGAACAGATGGTCGCCGAACGCCTCCACGACCACGAGGCCCACCACGGGCTCCCCCGTCACGAACACCCGTCCCGCGGCCACGTTCGCCGCGTGGTCCGCCTCCATGGGCCGTGGTGTCACCCCGATGCGCGCGATGTAGTGGTGGTACGCCGCATCCGTGAGGGCACGCACCGCCGGCACGTCGGCGGCGACCGCCCGCCTGACCCCCTCGACCGACCCGTCGTCCGTGATGCCGTCTGCCATGGGACGCGACGCTACCCCTCCGGGCAGTGCACCCGGCACCGCCCGGACGACCGCGCGGCCCGTACGAGGCAGGCCGATACACAGTTGATGCACGGCTGAGCTGCGGCGGATGCCCGGCGGGGACGCCGTGACTGCAGAATTCGAACAGGACGCGATCCCCGTCGCATGATGGAGATCCAGCACCTACGTCCGATGATGGGGAGAGATGTCGGTTCCAGTGGCTGGGGGCAGCACCTCGGCACCCGTGACGATCCTCCTCGTCGAGGACGACGAGGTGATCCGCAGATCGGTCACGATGGCGCTGGAGCGCTACGGCTACCGTGTCACGTCCGCAGGGGACGGCCTGACCGGACTGGAACTGTTCCGGGAGGGCCGCCACGACCTGCTGCTGCTCGACGTCATGCTGCCCGGGCTCGACGGGATCGGGCTGTGCCGCAGGATCAGGGAGACCAGCACGGACCCGGTACTGATGATGTCCGCACGCGGCGACGCTCTGGACGTGGTCTCCGGTCTGGAGGCGGGTGCCGACGACTACGTCGTCAAACCGGTCGACACCGCGGTACTGGTGGCCCGGATCCGCTCGCTGCTGCGGCGGACGACCTTCGCGCCCGCCGCGTCCCGGGGGCCGTCCGACGCGTCGGACGCGGCCGGCCGGCCGGGGGAAAGCGGTCACCCCGGCGGACACGCCCCGCTCGTCTTCGGCGATCTGACCATCAACACCGCGGGACTCGAGGTCTTCGTCGCGGACCGGCCGGTCGCGCTGGCCCCCACCGAACTGCGGCTGCTGCTCGAGTTCGCCGCGAATCCCGGCATCGTGCTGGACCGGCAGCTGCTGCTGCGCAACGTGTGGGACTACGGCTGGGACGGCGACAGCCGCGTGGTCGACCTGTGCGTCCAGCGGCTGCGGAAGAAGATCGGAGCCGAGCGCATCCAGACCGTGCGCGGGTTCGGCTACAAGTTGCGGCGCTGACGTGGACACCCTGCACGACCTCCTCAACTGGCGTTCGCTGCGCTGGCGGATCGCCCTGCTCGTCGCCGTGGCCTGCTGCGCGATCGCGCTGACGGTCGGGGTGCTGGTCCACCGAAGCACCCTCGACCGGTCGATGAACGACGGCGAGTCCAAGGCCGTGACGCAGTTGTCCCGGGCCCTGCAGGACGACGAGCGGGGCGGGACCGCGCCCGACTGGCTGCGGACGTCGCCCGGCGCCATGCCCGACGAACTGCTGCGCCGGCTCCGGGCCCGGCAGGGGCCGACCGACGGATACGCCACCTGGTACGACGGCGACAGTCCCGGGGACCACCCCGCGATGTGGGCGGCGCGGACCTACCGCGGCAGCCCCGTGGCGGTGCAGGTCGACATGACGTCGGACCTGCTCACCCGGCGCGCACTGGACCGGCACATGTGGAAGTACTCCCTGGTCGCGCTGGCCGTCGTCGTTCCGCTGTCGGCGCTCGCCGCGGAACTGCCCAACCGCAGGCTGCGGCGGGTGGCTCGGACCGCACGCCGGATCGCGGCCGGTGACCTGGCCGCCAGGACCGCGGCCGGCCGGGGCGGCGACGAGATCACCGAGATCTCGGCCACCGTCGATTCGATGGCCGACAGCCTGCTCGGACGGCTGCGCACCGAGCAGCGATTCACCGCCGACGTCGCCCACGAACTGCGCACCCCGCTGATGGGTCTGGTCACCGCCAGCGGGCTGCTGCCCGAGGGGGAGGCCACCGATCTGGTGCGCGACCGGGTGCGGGTACTGCGGACCCTGGTGGAGGACCTGCTGGAGATCTCGCGACTCGACGCGGGCGCCGAGCGCGCCGAACTCAGGCCGGTCCCGCTGGCCGAGGCGGTCGGCGAGTCGCTGAACCGCACCGGGCTGCGGACACGGCTCACCACGACCGGCGCCCTGTCCGCCGAGACCGACCCGCGCCGGCTCGACCGGATCGTCGCCAACCTGGTCGTCAACGCCCACCGGCACGGTCGTGGACCCGTCGAGGTCGAGGTGGCGGGGACCCGTGTGACCGTGCGCGACCACGGACCGGGTTTTCCCCGCGAACTGCTCACCGACGGCCCCCAGCGGTTCCGCACGGGGGCGTCGGAACGCGGCCGGGGCCACGGCCTCGGGCTGACCATCGCGCTCGGCCAGGCCCAGGTCATCGGGGCGTCGCTGTCCTTCGCCAACGCGCCCGGCGGCGGTGCCGTCGTCACCCTTCGGCTGCCGAAGGCCGGCTGACGCCTCACGCGGTGCCGCACGGCACCGCGGGCCGCCACGCCCCGGGACCCGGCACACGGAACGGCCCGGACAGGCGCTGATACACGACGGATGAACGGCCGAGCGGGGGCCGACGCACGGTCACGGCCGTGCGGACATCCGCCCCGCACAAGGTGGTCGACGTGCGTGAACGCCGCGCACATTCCCCTTGGAGGTGCCCCCGCATGCGCACAGCCCCCGAGTCGTGCGAGCGCGACAGGGACCGGACATCGGCGCCGGGGTCCCCCGGTCCATGGCCCGGGTCCGGCCGGTCACGTCATCTGCCCCGCCGGGCGGCGCTGCTGACGACGGGCGCCACCGCCCTGGTCGCCCTGGCCGCGCTCACCGCCACCGTCGTCACCCCGGGAGGCGACGGGGGCGGTTCGCCGGCCCCCGGCGGGCCGACGGGGCGGCCCGCCGCGGTACCGCTGCCCTGGCCGCACGAGGGGCAGGCGAGCGTGCTGGTCGAAGGGCTGGGTGACCGTGGCGACCTCGGTACCCACGGCACGCAGACACCGGTGCCGATCGCCAGTATCGCGAAGGTGATGACCGCGTACGTGATCCTGCGCGACCATCCGCTGCACGACGGCGAAAGCGGACCCCGGGTCACCGTCGACGAGTCGGCGGCGAACGAGTCCGTCTCCGGCGTGGAGTCCAGCGTGCCGGTCGTACAGGGGCGGCGGCTGAGCGAACGGCAGCTGCTGGAACTGATGCTGATCCCCTCCGGCAACAACATCGCCCGGCTGCTGGCCCGTTGGGACGCGGGCTCACAGCAGGCGTTCGTGGTGAAGATGAACCGGGCCGCCCGCGACCTCGGCATGGACCGGACCACCTACACCGGGGCGAGCGGTATCGAGCCCACGACCACAAGCACCTCCGCCGACCAGCTGAAGCTGGTCCGGCAGGTCATGCGCGACAAGGTCTTCAGGTCCGTCGTCGCGCTGCCCGGCACCACCGTCCCCGGTGTGCCCGGCACGATCCTCAACACCAACACGCTGCTCGGCACGTCCGGCGTGATCGGGCTCAAGACCGGCTCCAGCACCCCCGCGGGGGGCGCCCTGATGTGGGCGGCCATCGCACCCGACCGCGGCGGCCGGGACCGTCTCGCCCTCGGTGTCGTCCTGCACCAACGGGCCGGCACCAGCCCGCAGGAGGGCCTGAACGCCGCACTCGACGCGAGCGGTTCACTGATCGAGGGCGTACGGCGGTGGGTGGCCGGGAACGAGTCCGGGCCCACCGCCGGTCCCCGGCCCGGAAGGCGGTGACATCTCCATGGCCACCCTCCTCGGAACTCCGCCGGCACCGCCCGCGCCCGATCGCCCGCGACGGCCGGGCCCGTACCCCGGCATCTGGCGGCGAGGCCGGATCGCCGCCGCGCCGGCACCGTTGTCCGTGCTGGTGATGCTCGGCCATTCCCGTGTCCCCGACCGGGTCGGCCACCTCGGCAGCCTCATCGAGACGTTCCTGCCCTGGACCGGTCTTGCCGTGCCGCTCCTGCTGCTGTGCGCGGCCGTCCGGCGCTCCGCGACCGCCGCGGTGGCCGTACTGCTGCCCGCCGTCGTCTGGTCCTCGCTGTTCGGCGGCACCCTCCTCGACAAGCGGGCGGCCGGAGCGGACCTGACGGTCGTGACGCACAACGTCAACGAGCACAACCCGCACCCGGGGCACACCGCCCGTGTCCTGGCCGCCTCCGGCGCCGACGTGCTGGCCCTGGAGGAGCTGGGCGAGGCCACGGCCACGTATCGCACGGCGCTGGCCGCCGACTACCCGTACCACTCGATACACGGCACCGTCGGCCTGTGGAGCCGCTACCCGCTCGCCGATACCCGGACCGTCGACATCGCGCCCTGGCCGCGCGCTCTGCGTGCCACGGTCCGCACGCCCGAGGGGCCGGTCGCCGTCTACGTCGCCCATCTGCTGTCCGTCCGGTTCTCGGCCGCATCGGGCTTCGGCACGGACGCGCGTGACGCCGCCGCGCGCCGTCTCGCGGCCGCCCTGCGCGCCGAACCGCTGCCCCGCATCGTGCTCATGGGCGACTTCAACGGCACCACGGACGACCGGGCCCTGGCCGCGGTCACCTCCCGCCTGCGCTCGGCGCAGGAGGAGTCGGGGGCCGGCTTCGGTCTCAGCTGGCCGGCGTCGTTTCCCGTGGCGCGGATCGACCACATCCTGGTGCGCGGCATGGAACCGCGCTCCGCCTGGACGCTCCCGGCCACCGGCAGCGACCATCTGCCGGTGGCGGCGTCCGTGCGGCTGTAGGGCCGGGCGGTGCCCGGCCGGACGGGACGGGTCCCCGGTGGTGGCGGCGATCTTGTTCCAGCCGCGGTGACAGGCGGCCGCACGGTGCTGGTCACGGTGTCACCACTACGACCGGTGCAGGGCGTTCGGCAGGTTGCGGGAGGTGCGGGCAGGACCGTGGCCCGCAGCGGGACACGCAGTTCGGGCCCGGCGAGCGGGATCTGCTCGGTGTCGGACGACGGGTCGGTGGTCCGGTGACGGGCGAGCGTCACGGCCACAGTGCGGGGGCGGTGGAAAGGGGTCTCACCGGTACGGCGGCAGCGGCGCAGGAGCAGGGCGCCGTACCCGCTCCGGACCCGCGCCCGGCGCAGCCCTCACCCCCCGCGAAAAGGGGCAGGTCAACGGGGTGCTCCGAACCGGAAATGCGATCACCGGGGTTCGGCGATGCGATGGAGTCATGGCCACGACCAACAGGGGCGCGGCGCGCCTGCACCGACTCTTCGAAGCCAGCTGTGATCGGGTGCCCTCGGCAACGGCACTGGAGTGCGGGGAGCACGTCCTGACCTACGCCGAACTGGACGCCCGCGCCAATCGGCTCGCGCACCTCCTCCGCGGGCTGGGCATCGGCCGAGGATCCCGGGTCGCGATCCTGCTGCCGCGATCGGTGGACATGTACGCCGCGCTGCTGGCGGTGGGCAAGGCGGGCGCCGCTTTTGTACCGGTCGACCCGGCGGCGCCCCCCGACCGGATCGCCTTCATCACGGCGGACGCGCAGGTGGACGCGGTGCTGACGGTGTCCGAGCTGACGGCAGAGGTGTCGGACCGCGTGCAGCCGGACCTCGGGACGCCGTGCCCCGGGGAGCGGGCGCGGCTGGTGGAACTCGACCGGTGCGGGGCCGCGTTGGCCTCCGTACCGGCCACCCGGCCGGACGCCCCGGACATCCGGGCCGCGGCGTCAGGTGCCCGGCGGGAGACGGCGGGCCCGTGGGCCGACGACCCCACCGCCTGCACGGCCGACGACGACCCCCTCGCCTACATCATGTACACCTCGGGCTCCACCGGCCGCCCCAAGGGCGTGGCCGTCGCGCACTCCAGCATCTGCAACTTCCTCGACGTCGTCCCGGACATCTACGACATACGGCCGGAGGACCGGGTCCACCAGGGCATGATCATCGCGTTCGACTTCTCCATCGAGGAGATCTGGCCGACCTGGACGGTCGGCGCGACCCTCGTCGCGGGGCCGGTCGGCTCCGGATCCGGGCTGTTCGGCGCCGAACTGGGCGACGCACTGGCGGAGTCCGGGATCACGGTGCTGTACTGCGTGCCGACGCTGCTGGCGACGATCCCCAGGGATGTGCCGGGGATCCGTACCATCCTGGTCGGCGGCGAAGCCTGCCCGGCTCAGCTCGTCGAACGGTGGAGCCGGCCCGGGCGCCGGATACTCAACACGTACGGGCCGACGGAGACGACCGTCACCGCGACCGTCACGGAACTCCGGCCGGGGCGACCGGTCACGATCGGAAAGCCTTTGCCCACCTACACGGTGGTGCTGCTGGACGACCGTCGCCGGTCGGCGCCGGCGGGGGCGGTCGGCGAAATCTGTGTCGGCGGTCCCGGTGTCGCCCGGGGCTATGTGGGGCGCCCGGAACTGACCGCGGAACGCTTCATCGAACACCCGCTCGCGCCCCGGGGCAGTCGGCTCTACCGCACCGGCGACCTCGGCAGGATCACCTCGGACGGCGAGATCGAGTACTTGGGGCGCGCAGACGACGAGGTCAAGGTCCGGGGATACCGGGTCGATCTCGGCGAGATCGACAACGTGCTGCTCGAAGATCCCAGCGTGGCCGAGGCTGCCACCGCACTCGTCGCGATACCGGACCACAACGGAGCGGGGAACCGCCGGGAGTTGTCCGCGTACGTGGTGCCGGCCCCGCACGGCACGGCGCGGCAGACCGGCACGGCGCGGGCCCGGACGGGGAACGAGGATGCCCTGATCGCCCGCCTGCACCAGCACCTGCGACATCGGCTCCCCGCCTATATGGTCCCGCACTTCCTCGACGTCCTGCCTCGGCTGCCCGCCTTGCCGAGCGGCAAGGTGGACCGGAAGCGGCTGCCCGCCCCGACCGGCCGAAGACTGGTCGGCCATGGGCATGTGGAGGCCCCGCGGGGCGAGTTGGAGACCCGGGTGCGGGACGTCTGGGCGGAGGTCTTCGGCATCACCCCCGACACGCTGTCGACCGAGGCGGACTTCTTCGCCGATCTCGGCGGGCACTCACTGCTCGCCGCCCAGACCGTGTCGCTGCTCCGCGGCCGGGGCATCGGAGCCGATGTCGGCCCCACCCTGCGCGACCTCTACGCCAACCCGACCGTGGGCCGACTCGCCGCACGCCTGGACAATCCCGACGCCACCGCCACCTCCGGAACACACGGTGCGGGCCCGGCCCCTGCTGCCGACGGCTCGCCCTCGACCCCCCTGGCCCGCCCCCGCCCGCTTCGGCACGGCAGCGGCCGGATCGCCGCCGCCGGTCTGGTCCAGGCTGGGGTGATCTACCTCCTGCTCTGCCTCATCGCCCTCCCCCTCGCCGATGTCCTGAGCCGGCAGACGGGCCAGGCAACCGGCCAGTCGCCGGTCCCCGTGCAGCCCCTGCTCGCCGCACTTGTCAGCTACTTCGGCATCCGCTGGCTGCTGCCCCTCGTCCTCGCCCGCCCCCTCTCCGCCGGCATCCGGCCGGGCCGCTACCCCCTGTGGGGCGCGACCTATCTCCGGCTCTGGGCGCTCGCTCTGCTGCTGAGGGTCAGCCCGTTGCCCGCGCTGAGCGGCTCCCCTCTGGTGGGGGGCTATCTGCGGCTGCTGGGCGCCCGGATCGGACCGCGGACGACCATCGCCACCGGCGCGATCCCGTTGCCGTCCCTGCTCCGGGTCGGCGCGGACGCGTCGGTCGGCTACGGCGCGATGCTGCACGCCTGGCGGGTGGCGGACGGCTGGGTGACGGTCGCCCCGATCACCATCGGCTCTCGCGCCTATGTGGGCGCGCACACGGTGCTGGAGCCGGGCGCCCGGATGGAAGCCGAATCCGGGCTCGGCGAGCAGTCGGTGCTCGGCGAGGGCGAGGTGGTGCCGGCCGGGGCCCGTTGGGCCGGATCGCCGCCGGTCGCGCTGGAGGCACTGGACCCGCGCATCGAGGACATGCTGCGGGCCGGCGGGACGGCCGAACGCCGACGGCCCCGGTATGTCGCCGCGGCGCAACTCGGTGTCGCCCTCCTCGAAACCCTCAGGCTGGCCGTCGTGCTGCCGAGCGCGGCGCTGGTCTGGTTCATCTGGCTCGACTGGGGCACCCCGCCCGCGGTCCTGGCCGCCCTCGTCCTGGCGGGCCCGCTCTACGTCGTCACCGCCTGCGCCGCGATCGCCCTCGCCAAGCGGCTGGTGCTGCACCGCTCCCCGGTCGGCACTCATCCGGTCCGTTCGGTCCTGGGCGTCCGCAAGTGGTTCTCCGACAAGCTGCTGGAAGCCAGCCTGGCCGTCACCAACTCCCTTTACGCCACCCTCTACACCGTCCCCTGGCTACGGCTGCTGGGCGCACGCATCGGCCCCGGCGCCGAGGTCTCCACCGCCTCCCATCTCGATCCGGACCTGCTCGCGCTCGGCGAGGGCAGCTTCGTCGCGGACATGGCGGGGGTCGGCGGCGCCGCCTTCGCCGGCGGCCGGGTCGACTGCCGGCCCACCGAGATCGGCCGCCATGCGTTCGTCGGCAACGCCGCATACCTGCCTGCCGGGACGCGGACGGGGTCGGACTCCCTGATCGGCGTCGGCACCGTCCCGCCGCAGGACGGGGTGCCCGCCGGCACCTCCTGGCTGGGCTCGCCCGCGATCCACCTCCCGCAGCGCCAGAGCAGCGGCAACTTCCCGGAGGAGCTGACGTTCCGGCCCACGCCGAAGGCGGTCCGCCGCCGCCTGGCCATCGAGTTCTTCCGCGTCACCATGCCCGCGTCCCTTCTGGGCGTGACCACCCTCCTCTTCCTGCTCGCCCTCACCGGCATCGCCCGCCACAGCGGCGCGGCCCTCTCCGTCCTCCTCGCCCCCCTCCTCCTCATGGCCGCGGGCCTGACCGTCATCGTCTACTGCGCCCTGCTCAAACGCCTCGTCATCGGAACCTACGAGCCACATGTGGCGCCCCTGTGGAGCTGGTTCGTCCGCCGCACCGAGTTCGTCACCGGTCTGTACGAGGCGGCCGCCGTCCCCGCCGGTCTCGCCACCCTCACCGGCACCCCGTTCCTGCCGCCGGCGCTGCGTCTGTTCGGCGCACGGATCGGCCGGCGCACGTGGATCAACACCACCTTCCTCACCGAGTTCGACCTGGTCGAGGTCGGCGACGAGGCGGCGATCGGCCCCGGCGTAAGCCTGCAGACGCATCTGTTCGAGGACCGGGTCATGAAGATGTCGAAGGTCACCGTCCGGGCGGGCGCCACCGTCGGCAGCCGCACGGTCGTGCTGTACGACGGGGTGGTCGGCGAAGGCGTCTGGCTCGACGCCCTCTCCTTGGTCATGAAGGGCGAGCACCTCACCCCCGGCACGGCATGGCGCGGCGTCCCCGCCCAGGGCCGGGTCCTCCGTTCCGCCGACCACCCTCACCCCGGCTCACCCTGAGGGAATCCATGCCTCCTGCTTCCGACTTCCTCGACTCCCTCCGCCGGGCCCTCGGTGCGCGGCAGTCCCCGAAACTGCCCCCGCTCCCCCTCCCGGGCGGACGCCCCCTGGCCCTCGTCTACCGCGGTCCGGCCGCCCGCCCCGCCGGTTGCTCCGAGGCGGTCGCCGCACTCCTCGCCTCCGGCCCCTGGGACCTCGACGTCCGCTACACCGGACCGCACGAGGAGATCCCGCTCTCCGCCGCGGCCCTGGCCCACGCCCGGGTCTACGCTCAGCCCGGCGGCGGCACCCTTTCCGCCGCGTACCGCCGTCTGAAGAGACACGCCGGCGAAATCCGTGACTACGTCCATGGCGGCGGGCGCTATCTGGGTTTCTGCCTGGGCGGCTATCTGGCCGGCGCCACCCCCGGCTTCGCGCTCCTTCCCGGCGACACCGACCAGTACATCGCGACACCCGGGGCCACCGTCCACCACGACCGCGACACCCTGGTGGAAACCGCATGGCGCGGCCTCCCGCGCACCCTCTACTTCCAGGACGGCCCGCACTTCGTCCTCGATCGCGACGCCGACGTCACCGTCCTCGCCACCTATCCGAACGGCACCGTCGCCGCTCTGGTCGCCCCCTTCGGCGACGGCCGCGTCGGCGTCGTGGGCCCCCACCCGGAAGCCACCGACGACTGGTTCCTCGACGAGGGCCTCTCGGTCCACCACACCCACGACCTGGGGCTGGACTTGGTGGGGGAGGTGCTGAAGTGACCGAAGCCCGCCCGCCTGCCCGCTCCACCGTGGGGCGTGGGGCGGGGCCGCGGATGAGGAAGCCCGTCCTGACATCGTTTCCTGATCGCTCCGTTAGCCCCGCCTTAACGGCGCCATAAGGATCTCGTCCGCCCGCCCCCAGCAGGCGAATTCGCGGTTTCCCGGGGCTAGCTTGCTGAGCACAGCCCCCACGGGATGGATTCCAGGAGTCCCCCTCCGTGCCGCTCCGCCGCAAAGCCGGCGGCCGGCGTGGGTGGTGAGGCTCCGGGGCCTGTCCGGCGGCTCAGGTCGGACAGGCCCCGGCGACGGCCGCAGCGGCTGGGGACGGCTACGGACGTCCGGTGGTGGCACTCGTGCGTCAGCTGAAGGCGGACGCGCAGGTGGTCGGGGTGGCGTGCGCCGGGTCGAGGGCGTTGGCCACCTCGTGGAAGGCGATCCGGTCGGTCAGTCCGATCAGCACATGCTCGGAGAGGTCGAGCACGCACAGGTTCTGCAGCAGGACGTTGTGGACGTCGGATCCG
Organism: Streptomyces sp. HUAS TT11; assembly: GCF_051553595.1. Taxonomy (NCBI): domain Bacteria; kingdom Bacillati; phylum Actinomycetota; class Actinomycetes; order Kitasatosporales; family Streptomycetaceae; genus Streptomyces; species Streptomyces sp. HUAS TT11. The sequence continues at coordinate 7,072,562 of NZ_CP196184.1, read as the reverse complement.
CTGAGGAACTGCGAGCTGTAGGGCGTGACCACCTCGTCGTACTTGGTGGCGATGACCGTGTAGTGGACTCCGGGGACGGTGTCGCCGCCCGCGTTGAGCTTGGTCAGGAACGCCGAGCCGGCCACCTGGTCGGCGAGACCGGGGGTGGCGCCGGAGAGCAGGTCCTCGGCTCCGGGGAAGTAGGGCAGCAGGTTGGTGAGCCCGTTCAGGGTGGTGCCGTGGTTGTCGGGCGCGATGCCGACGAGGGCGTTCACCTTGGCCGCGCCGCCCAGGAACTTGAGGTAGTAGCGGGGCATCATGCCGCCCTGCGAGTGCCCGACGATGTCGACCTCGGCGGAACCGGTCGCGGCGAGCACCTTGTCGACGAAGGTACGGAGCTGTCCGGCGGAGTCGGCGATGGGGCCGAGTCCGTAGAACAAGGGGACGCCCGGCAACTGACCGTAGTCCAGGGAGAAGACGCAATAGCCGCGGTCCTCCAGGTAGGGGGCGAGGGCGAGCCAGTTGTCGACGGAGTTGGCGAAGGTGCCGTGGACGAGGACGACGGGGCGGGGGTGGGCGGCGGACGGCTTGCAGGAGTAGTCGTTCCAGCCGCTCGCGGAGGCTGGGCTCTGCTGGAGCGAGGGGGCTCCCCCACTCGGCGCGGCGGCCTGCGCTCCGGCGGCGGGGACGACGGCGACGGCGGTCGTCAGCAGGAGTGCTGCGAGTGGTCTGAACAGGCGTTTCCAGGGCAGCATCGGGTGATCTCCTTGCGGCTCGAGGGAGGTACGACGGCCTTGCGCCCCTGCGATCCGGATCACGGGATGCTGTTCACTCGTCAAGTTACGAACGAGTAGGACAACTGTGAAGTTACGCGTCAGTAAAAAATTTTCGATGCATCCTCGTACAGCCGGGGTTCCTGGTAATGGCCCAGGCGTATGCGATGACTCGTCACCATGCGGGCTTGATCGGCCCATAGGGTGCGATACGCAGCAACTGGCGCTGCAACGAGCGGATTTCGGTGGCCCCCAGCAGCTCCGCCCACGGCCGCACGGCCTCCGCCGCGGCCTCCTCGGCGGCCCGGGTGCAGGCCCAGCCGCGTTCGGTCAGCACGACCAGCCGGGCCCGCGCGTCCCCGGGATGCGGACGCCGCTCCGCGTAGCCCTTGCGCACGATCTCGTCGACGAGCTGACTCGCCGCCTGTTTGGTCACCCCGAGATGGGCGGCCAGCTCCGTCACGGTGGCACCGTCCGGGGCGAGCCGGGCGAACGCGAAACCGTGCGCGGGCCGCAGCCCCTCGAAGCCGCGCGCGACGACACCGTCGTGGATGCGTTGTGTCAGTTCGCCGGCGACGGCGAGCAGGGCGGCGGACAGGGCCATGGCTTCGGAGTTCTGCACCCGGGCATTGAAACACCCTTGACCCGGTGGTCAAGCTGCTTGACCATAGAAGTAGTCAAGCAACTTGACCATTTCTGGAGGAGACATCCATGCCCGTGGTCCGCTCGTCCGAGGCCGTCACGCACGAGATGCACGGCGCCCGGTTCATCTCGTACGCCACCCCCCTGACCGGCAGCAGAGAGCTGTGCGCCTGGCGCGGGGAGATCCCCGCGGGGACCCGCGCACCCGTGCACACCGTCGACCGGGAGGAGATCTTCCACCTGCTCGCCGGTGAACTGCTCATCACGCTCGACGGCCGCACCGAACGGATCACCGCGGGCGACACGGTGATCGTCAATCCCGGTGCGGTCCTCGGCATCGAGAACCCGACGGGCGAGGTCGCCGTTTCCTGGGTCACCACCTCCATCGGACTGGAGGCGCAACTGGCCGACGGCACGCGGATCGTTCCGCCGTGGGCGCGCTGACGCCTACGCGGCCAGCGTCCCCGGCATCACCGCGTGCGGCCCGAACCTCGCCCGCGCGCGGTCCGCGACCTCCTCGAGCCGGCGGACCTTGTCGTCCACGGGGTCGAAGGTGAGCTGATGGGTCGCCTGCTCGGCGGGGGTCAGTCCCTCGGCGCGCAGGACGAGCGCACGCACCCGGGCGCGCTGCAGACCGAGCGCCTCGTACATGCGGTACGCCTCGGTGGTGAGCGCGGCGGAGTGCGCGGTCGGCTCGGCGAGGGTGCGGCTGCGGGTTGTCGAGGACCGGTCGGCGTAGCGCGTGGTGAGGGTGAGCACACCGCACACCCGGCCCACACTGCGCAGCCGGGAGCCCAGTTCCTCGGCGGCCGACAGCAGTGCGCGCCGGTGCCGGTCGGGGTCCAGCTCGTCGCGGGTGAAGGGGCGATCGGCCACGAGGGAGCGGGAGACGCCGTTCGGCACGACCCGGCCCCGGTCGATTCCGTTGGCCTTCTCGTGCAGTTCACGGCCGGCCCGGGCACCGACGAGCCGCTGCACCGTGGACAGCGGTGCGGCGGCGACCTCGCCGGCGGTGTCGAGCCCGTACTCGCACAGGGTGCGGGCGGTCACGGCACCGACCCCCGGCAGCGCCCTGACGGGCAGGCCGGCCAGGAACTCCGCGGCCGCCGTGCGCCCTTCGGGCACCAGCCGGATCGTCCCGGGTGCCGCCTCCCGCAGCGCCGTGCGGGCCAGCATCGGCCCGGGTCCTGCCCCGATCGCGCAGTCGACCCCGTGGTGTGCGAGGGCCCGTACGCGGATCATCGTGGCCAGTTCGGCGGTGTCCCGCCCGAAGTACCGCCCGGCGCCCCGCAGATCGGCCAGCGCCCCGTCCGGCGGGAGCGCCTCGACGACGGGCGTGAACTCCTCCAGGAGTCCGAGCAGCCCCGACAGGGCCGCCTCGTCCGTCGGAGCCAGCTGGAAACGTACGCAGAGGATGGTCATCCCGCACTCCCCGGACTCTGGTGCCACAACTTCTTTCCACCCGCGGGGCCTTCGCCCGCGGGACGCAGATCGGACCAGGGGTTCATCTCGTACCCCGTGGTCATGCGGATCCGGCGGCCCTTCGCCGCGTCGCCGTCGCCGTCCTGCTGATGCGGGGCGGGTACCGCCAGCCGCTCCGCCACCAGGTCGAGGCCGCCCTCGGCACGCAGTTCGACGAGTTCCGCGAGGTTCCAGGCGGCGGCGCCCACCACGCTGAGACTGCGCGGCCCCCTTCGCTGCACCACCCCGCGCACCAGCAGCAGCCAGGAGTGGAAGACGGTGTGGGCGCAGGCGTCGTGGGAGTCGTCGAAGAAGGCGAGGTCGACCAGGCCCGTACCGTCGTCGAGGGTGGTGAAGATGACCCGCTTGCCGGAGCGGACCGGCGGGGTCTGGGTGGCCGCCTTGGCACCCGCGACCAGTACCGTCTCCCCGTGCCGTGCCGAGCGCAGCCGGTGCGCCGGCACCACGCCCAGTTCGTCGAGGAACGCTCGGTGGTCGTCCATCAGATGGTGCGAGGCGTCCATGGAGAGCACGCCCAGTTCGGCACTGAGCCGCTCCGCCGCGGAGAGGTCGGGCAGCCCCGCCGAGGCGGTCCTCCGCCCCCCGGCCAGGGGGAGCTGCCCCCCGCCCGCGCCCCGGGCACCCCGGTGGAGTTCGGTCAGGTGCAGTTGCAGGTCGCGGCGGTTGGCGCCGAACGCGTCCAGCGCACCGACCTGCGCGAGCCGCTGTGCAAGGGGACGGCTCGGCCGGGCCCGTTCCCAGAAGTCGAGCAGGGAGGCGTACGGCTGCCCGGCCTCGATCCGCTGCCCTTCGGCCTCGCTGATGCCGTGGACGTCGCAGAGCGCGAGCCGTAGCCCCCAGCGGGCGGCGGAACCGGTTGGTTCAGACACCAGTTCGATACGATGAGCGACACCCGACCTGTTCACGTCCAACGACAGGATCGGCACCCCCCGGCGCCGCGCGTCCGCCAGCAGCAGCCGCTTCGGGTACATCCCGGGGTCGTGCGTGAGCAGTCCCGCATAGAAGGCGGCCGGGTGATGGGCCTTCAGCCACGCCGACTGGTACGTCGGCACGGCGAAGGCGACCGCGTGCGCCTTGCAGAAGCCGTACGAGCCGAACGCCTCGACGATCTCCCAAGTGCGCTGAATCGTTTCTGCGCTGTATCCGTTCGCCGCCGCCTGCTGGGCGAACCAGAGCCGGATCCGCCCCTGCGACTCCGGCTCGGACAGCCCGCGCCGCACCCGGTCCGCCTCGTCCCGTCCGCAGCCGGTCATGATGTCCAGGATGTGGATGATCTGCTCGTGGAAGACGACGACGCCGTACGTCTCCTTCAGCGGCCCCTCCAGGTCGGGGTGCGGGTAACGGACGGGCGCCCGCCCGTGCCGCGCGTCGATGAACGGCCGCACCATGTCGGCCGCGACCGGACCCGGCCGGAACAGCGAGATGTCGACGACGAGGTCGTGGAAGTCGGCCGGCTGGAGTCGCCCGACCAGGTCCCGCTGGCCCGGTGACTCGATCTGGAAGCAGCCGAGCGTCTCGGCGGTGCGGATGAGGCGGTACGTCTCCGGGTCGCCCGGTCCGACGGCGTCGAGGTCGAGCCGCTCCCCCGTCGTCCGCCGCACCTCCGCGACCGCGTGCGCCATCGCGGACTGCATCCGCACCCCGAGCACGTCGAGTTTGAGCAGTCCGAGCTCCTCGACGTCGTCCTTGTCGAACTGCGACATCGGAAAGCCCTCGCCGCTGGTCGGCACGACCGGCGTACGGGCGAGGAGGGAGGCGTCGGAGAGCAGCACCCCGCACGGGTGCATGGCGATTCCGCGCGGAAGGGCGTCGAGGGCCTCCACCAGTTCCCAGAAGTTTCCGTACTTCTCCCGTTCCGCGGCCAGGGGCTTGAGTTCGGGCAGCTCGTCGAGGGCCGCGCGGGCGTCGCGGGCCCGGATGTGCGGGAAGGACTTGGCGATGCGGTCGATGTCGGCCGGGTCCATGGACAGGGCCGCGCCCACGTCGCGGATCGCGTGGCGGACACGGTAGGTCTCCGGCATCGCGACCGTCGCGACCCGCGCGGTCCCGAAGCGGTCGATGATCGCGCGGTAGACCTCGAGGCGGCGGGCGGACTCGACGTCGATGTCGATGTCGGGCAGGGCCAGGCGGCGCTTGGACAGGAAACGCTCCATCAGGAGCCCGTGCTCGACCGGGTCGGCGTGCGCGATGCCGAGGAGGTGGTTGACGAGGGAACCCGCGCCCGAGCCGCGTGCGGCGACCCGGATGCCCATGCTCCGTACGTCGTCGACCACCTGGGCGACCGTGAGGAAGTAGGAGGCGAAACCGTGGTGGGCGATGACGTCCAGTTCCTCGTGCATCCGCTCCCAGTAGGCACGCCGGGCGCCGTAGCCGCGCAGCACCATGCCCGCCGCCGCCCGGGAGGCGAGCGCACGCTGGGCGGTGCGGTGGCCGGCGCCCACGAGGTGGGCCTCGGGGAAGTGGACGGTGCCGATGCCGAGGTCGTCCTCGGGGTCGACCACGCACTCGGCGGCGGTGTCCCGGGTCTGCTCCAGCAGGCGGTGGGCGGTGTCGCGCCGGTAGCCAGCGGCCTCGACGATCCGTTCGGCGACCCGGAGCATGGCCGGTGCGTCCTTGAGCCAGGCCTCCCCGGAGTCCAGCTCCCCGGCGGGGTCGACGGGGACGAGGCGGCGTGCGGCGTCCAGGACGTCGGCGACCGGGCCGAGGCCGGGGTCCGCGTACCGCACGGCATTGCTGAGCACCGGGCGCACTCCCTGTTCGGCGGCGAATCCGAGGGTGCGGGCGGCCAGGCGCAACGAGCCCGGTCCGGTACCCGTGCGACCGTGCCAGACGGTCTCCAGGCGCAGGGCGTCGCCGTAGACCTCGCGCCAGGGTGCGAGGAGTCTCGCCGCACGGTCCGGTCGTCCCGCGGCCAGGGCGCGGCCCACGTCGGAGGCGGGGCCGAGCAGGACGGTCAGACCCTCGGCGTGGTTGTCGGCCCAGGGCAGCAGCGGGGTGCCCGGGGACAGGGACTCGGGAGAATGGGCGGCGGTGACGAGCCGGCACAGATCGGCCCAGCCGCGGGCGCCGTCCCGGGCGAGGAAGGTCACACGTGGTGTCGACTCGTCGATGAAGGCACCCCCGCGCACGGGGGCACGGCGCCTCCCGGGGGCTTCCGGCTCCTCCCCCGTTCGATCGGCGGGCCCCCCATGGACAGGCGGTACCTTCGTGCGCCGGGCCGGCTCGGCCTCCGTCACCGCGAGTTCCACCCCGAACAGCGGCCGGACGCCCGCCGCCGCGCAGGCCTTGGCGAACCGGACCGTGCCCGCGACGGTGTCCCGGTCGGTGAGCGCCAGGGCGTCCATGCCCAGGTCACCGGCGCGCTCGGCCAGCCGCTCCGGATGCGAGGCGCCGTATCGCATGGAGAACCCGGAGACGGTGTGCAGATGCGTGAAACCCGGCACACGCACCTCCCGTACCCGTGAGCCCCGCATACGGCTCTCGAACGTTCGTTCCCATCCCCCGCTCCCACCATAAACCAACTTTCGAACTGTCGTGCGACATCCGTTCGAACCTCCCCCACCTGGGCGAACGCCGACCGGTCCGGCCGCCCCGGGGCCGGCCGGACCGGCCCATGGAAAAGTCCCGCCCCCGGACACATCCGGGAGCGGGACTCCGTCGGGCCGCGGGAGATCAGCCGATCTGGGCGCCGAAGGCCGAGAGCGCCTCGGTGACCGGCTGGAAGAAGGTCTCGCCGCCCGAGGTGCAGTCACCGCTGCCGCCCGAGGTGAGGCCGATCGCGGTGTCACCGTCGAAGAGCGAACCGCCGCTGTCACCGGGCTCGGCGCAGACGTCGGTCTGGATGAGGCCGCTGACCGTGCCCTCCGCGTAGTTCACGGTGGCGTCCAGACCGGTGACCGTGCCGGAGTGCACCTGGGTGGTCGAGCCGCTGCGGGTCACCTCCTCGCCGACGGTCGCGTCACCCGCCTTGGTGATCGCTTGCGTGGAGCCGTTGTAGAGGTCGACCGCGCTCGGGTGGTCGACCTCCGCCGTGTATTCGACCAGGCCGAAGTCGTTGCCCGGGAAGCTGGACTGCTCGTTCCGGCCGATCACGTTGCCGCTGGCGTCGGACCAGCTGGAGATGGCCTCGGTGCAGTGTCCGGCGGTGATGAAGTACGGCTGGCCGCCCTTGACCACGTTGAAGCCGAGCGAGCAGCGCCCGCCGGAGCCGGTGATGGCGTCGCCGCCCGCGACGAAGGGCTTGAACTCACCCGGCGAGCGCCTGATCTCGGCCTTCCCGCCGAGCCCGTCGACCACCTTGGAGAGCTTGGCCCACTCCGCCTTCGAGACGGTGCGGTCGGCCGTGACGACGACCTTGTTGGTCCTCGGGTCGGTCGCCCATGAGGTGCCCGGGACGGTCGCGTCCTTCTTGAGCGTGGTGCGGGCACCCGCCAGCTCGGCCAGGGAGTTCTGGACGATTCTGGCCGTGGCGCCGGCCGTCCGGGCGGACTGCGCGGCGGACTCGTCGAGCACGTTGACGACCAGCTGCTTCGTCTTCGCGTCGTAATACGTTCCGGCCGCGCCGGAACCCAGGTCCTGACCGAGCGTCGAGGCGAGCTTTCCGGCCGCTTCGGCCGAGAGAGTGCGAGGCGTCCCGGTCTTCGGCGCCTCGCTCGCGTTCGCATTCTGGAAGGTGACGCCCGCTGCGATCAGTGCGGCGACAGCCCCGCCTGCCATGGCGGCTCGCCGCCCGGATATGCGTCGGTGCTTCAACTCACGTCCTCCTGTGGGGGGTCGGTCGCGGAAGTTGTGGGGACCGCCGCGACCGGAAGGCGTAGGGGCACGAGGGCGGCACACCGAACGAGCCGCGTCCGTACCCACCGTGCGGAGCCCACTATTCCGACGCCCGCAGGGCGCACACAAGGCCGACTTCAGGACGCGCGCAGGTCAACAAATACGCGGCCCCTGCCGCTTGACCACGCCTGTTCCCTCCGGTTCGATTCCCGCTGCAAATGCCACGCGAGGGTTATCCCTCGGCCGACCGCGAGGTCTAGTCCTGTCTTGAATTCGACCCATCAGGTTCCGAATCCAGGTCGGCTGCGGCGGTGGGGAGTTGCTCCTGCACCGATTGCTCACCGGTCACGGCCGACGGCGGCGGGGTCGCCGGAGCCTGCTGTTCGGGGGGCGCCGCCACCGGTTGCTGGGCCCGCTCCAGGAACCGCAGCAGTTCCACCGGGAAGGGCAGGACGAGGGTGGAGTTCTTCTCCGCGGCGACCGCCACCACGGTCTGCAGCAGCCGCAGTTGCAGCGCGGCGGGTGTCGCGGCCATCTGCTGGGCCGCCTCCGCCAGCTTCCTGGACGCCTGCAGTTCCCCGTCGGCGTTGATGACACGGGCGCGCCGCTCGCGGTCGGCCTCGGCCTGCCGGGCCATGGACCGCTTCATCGTCTCCGGCAGCGAGACGTCCTTGATCTCGACGCGGTCGATGGTGACGCCCCACTCCACCGCAGGGCTGTCGATCATCAGCTCCAGACCCTGGTTGAGCTTCTCACGGCTGGAGAGCAGATCGTCGAGTTCGCTCTTGCCGATGATCGACCTCAGCGAGGTCTGCGCCATCTGCAGTACGGCGAACCGGTAGTCCTCGACCCGGACGATCGCCTCGGCGGGTGAGGTCACCTTGAAATAGACGACGGCGTCCACGCGCACCGTGACGTTGTCCCTGGTGATGCCCTCCTGCGCGGGCACCGGCATCGTCACGATCTGCAGATTCACCCTGCGGAGCCGGTCCACGAAGGGCACGACCATCGTGAGGCCGGGCCCCCGGACCTCGGGCCTGAGCCGCCCGAGGCGGAACACCACTCCTCGTTCGTACTGTTTGACGACCCGGGCCGCCGCCGTCACGTAGACGACCCCGACGGACGCGAGGGCCACCCCCGCCGTCACCAGCTCCTCGACCATGTCGGCCCCCCAGGGTCCGAAGTGGGCGTGCTCAGGGGACTGCACGCGAACCTGCCACGTGCCCTTCGACGGTAACTCCGCCGAGCGGGCAAAGGGGAGCCCCCGCACGCGGAGTTGCGTGCGGGGGCTCCCTCCTGCCGGCTGCAGGTCGGGGTGTGCGGTTCGGGATCGCGTCAGAAGACGTGGACCCCGTAGGCGCTGAGGGCCTCGGTGACCGGCTGGAAGAAGGTCGTACCGCCGGAGGTGCAGTTGCCGCTGCCGCCCGAGGTCAGACCGTAGGCGGTGGAGCCGCCGTACAGCGGGCCACCGGAGTCACCCGGCTCGGCGCAGACCGTGGTCTGGATGAGACCGCTGACGATGTCGCCGCCACCGTAGTTGACCGTCGCGTTGAGCGCGGTGACCCGGCCGCTGTGCGTCCCGGTCGTGGAGCCGCGGCGGTAGACGGTGGTGCCGACCGAGGGCGTGGCCGCACTGGTGATGTCCTGGCTGCCCACGGCACCCGACTTGGTCACCGAGCTGTTGGTGTAGCGCACGATGCCGTAGTCGTTGCCGGGGAAGGAGGAGCCGGCCGTGGTGCCGAGCGTGGTGGTGTGCGAGGAGTTCGACCACCAGGTGCCCGCGCCGTCGGTGCAGTGGCCCGCGGTCAGGAAGTAGTAGTTCCCGCTGGAGTCCTGGACGTTGAAGCCCAGGGAGCAGCGCCAGCTACTCGCATAGATCGCGTCGCCACCGGAGATCAGCTTGTTGAACTTGCCCGAGGTGTGCTTGATCGTGAGGGCGTCGGCGTTGCCTCCGGCCTCCTCCCTGATCTTCGCGATCTCGGCCTTGGAGACCGTGCTGTCGACGGTGACGACCACGCGGTTCGTCGTGGCGTCGACGGCCCAGGCGGTGCCTGCGACATCGGACTTGAGCACCGAGTCCCTCACCTGGGTGAGCTGGTTGGTGCTGAAGGTCCGGGCGTCGCTCGCGTTCGCGTTGGGGACCGCGATCGCGGCAGCGGCCACGAATCCGGTGGCCACGGCGATCAGCCGGGTCCGTCTCGCGATGCCGCTGGTGGGGGTGGTGCGCTTGATCCTCACTTTTCGTTCCCTCCAAGGGAAGTCGGGGGCCCACGTGGGGTTGGGGCCCGTGAGGCGCAGCCAAGGACGGCCTGCCCGGATTCCGGACAAGTCGTGGCCCTGACAAGCGCTGAGGGGGAGTATTCGACCGTACGACCGACCGGCGCAAGGGCGGCTTTCGGCCGTACGGCCTTCAACTTACAGATGACCAGGGAGATTGACGGGCCGTCTGGAGCAGGGTCCGCTCGCCCGCCTCGATCGCGGCGGGCAGCGTGTTGCCGGGCGGCGGGAACGGGCAGACGAAGTGGTCGGCGAACGCGCACGGAGGCAGCAGTGCCCGGTTGAAGTCCACCGTCGTACGCCCCTCGGCGTCGGGCGCCGGCGGCCGCAGGAACCGGAAGGGGTAACTGCCGTCCCCGCTGGTGGTGTCGGCGAAGACGGCCCACAGCGAGCCGTCGTCCTCGACCGAGACCTGGAGGGTGAGGTCCTGCCCGTCGAGCGTGAAGGCGAGCACACCGCCGAGGCCGAGCCCGCGGTGGCGCCCGTCGGCGTTCTCGACGCGTACGGTGCGGTGCTCGCCGTACGGAGTGAAATGTCCCTCGAGCGACCAGCGGGAATCGTACGGCGTGGCGTCGATCCCCCTGAAGGCCCGGCGGCCCGGGGAGCCGGGGTCGTAGTCGCGCACACCCCACACTCCCTCGCGGACGAGGACGACCAGGCGGCGCTCACCGGCCGCGACACGGGCGGCGGCCACGGGCCCCCGGTCGGCCTCGAGGCGGACCTTGCCCGTGAACGGCACCCCGTCGACGGTCAGCCCGTCCTTCTCGACGGCCGTCAGCACCACCGCGTCACCGTCCTGCGTCCACTGCCCGGGGACTTCCGGGATCCGTCCTTCCGGATGGTCCTCCAGCCAGTAGGTGCCGGTCAGCGCGAGCGGTCCGTAGGGCCCCGACACCCGCGCGGTGCGGTGCTCGTGCCACTGCTTCCACTCGTCGGATGCGTCCGTCGTCATGCGATCAACCCTTCCACACGGAATCCGCAGGCCCGAGATGCGAGCGCATCGTGGTGCCCGTGTATTCCGCGTGCGGGGCGCCCCGCTCCGGATCAACGGCGCGCCCCGGCCCACGAACTCGACGTGTTCACCCGGCGTGGGACGGCACAGGAGGATGAACCCATCGGCTGCGTCCGTCCGGAGCAACCCGCGTCGGCGAAAGGGGCGCGGCCGCGACCCCGGTGACGGCCCGTCGGGCGGCCGCTCCTCCTCGCCGGGCAGGCCCCGCCGTCATCGGGCCGGCGCGCGGGGGCGCCGCTTCAAAGTCAGCAGTCGCAGCCGCAGTCGCAGCAGTCGCAACCATCGCACCCGCTGCAGCAGTTGCCGCAGCCGTCGCAGCAGTCGCAGCAGTCCCCGCAGTCCTGGCAGGCCGCGTCCTTGCGTTCCCGGGTCCAGGGATCCTCGTAGGTTCCGCAGCAGAGTTGGCAGGTACAGGCGAGCCCGAGCCACACGGCGCAGCCCGCGACCAGCCCGCGCCGGTCGCGGCGGGGCGGCTCCGGGGGCGGCGGCCCGGCCGGGCCGCCGGGCGCGTACGGCCCGGAGGGAGGCGGGCCGTACAGCTCGGGCGCGTGCGAGCAGGAGGTCGTGCCGAAGGCCCGGTCGACGGAGTTCCGTAGTTCGTGGGCGAGCAGGACATGGGCGAGCCGGCCGTCGGTGAAGGCCACTTCGCGCAGTGCGAGCCGGATGCCGTGCAGCGCGTCGTCGGCGAGGCGGCGGGCCTCGGCCAGGGACGTCCCGGTCGCCGTCAACGGGTTCCAGGAGCCCGACGCGGCGTCGGCCTCCCTGTCCTCCACGGCGTCCAGCAGATGGGCGAGCCGCCCGAACAGCCGGCCCGCCTCGGCGAGCGGCTCCGCGTTGCCGGGCCGCCCGGCCAGGACCGCGGTGTGCGCGAAGGCCGCGGCCGTGGCCGTCTCGGTCGGCTCGGTGACGGTCAGTATCGATGTGCCCGGCCCGGCAAGCGTCTCGATCCCGAACTGCCGCTCCACCGCGTCGACGAGCACGGCGGTGTCGAACCCGACGTCGGAGCCGGTGCGGGCACCGGCCCTGCCCCAGCTCAGGGCGACCCGGCGCGCGGCGAACGCCACCGGCCGGCGGGCCAGCATCCCGTCCCCGTCGGCCATGTGGTCGCGCACCTTTGCGGAGGCGAGCACCAGCGACACGGCGGCCGCGAGCCGCGCCCCCTCACCGTGCGCCACCGAGGCGGTGCGCATGCCCCGCAACGGACAGGGCCCTGCCGTGCGCCGCCCTCCCGCGGTCCGCTCCGACTGAGCCTCCGTCAGGACCGAGACCAGCAGCCCGTCGTAGTTGGTGACGACCCGGGCCAGCTGCCCGTGGTCTCCGCGAAGCGCGAGGCACAGCCCGCACAGATGTGCCATCCACTGTGTTCTCAGAGCTTCACTCAATCGGTGACGGCAGGGCCGGACCATTCCGAACACGACACTCCCCCGTGGCTCGTTCGACGTTGAGCTGCGGCAGCCTATCTGCCACTTCGTTCACCCGTACGCACCGACCGCCACCCGAACGCCGACGACGATATTATTTCACTCTCCGTCAGCAGCCATATGAGTCCAAAGCCTTGGGGTACACGGGCTCTCGACGTATTGACTGTGCACCAGTACCGTCACGAAACCCCCGCGCGGCGTCTATCCACTTGGCGCTACATCCGCATCATGGACGACCATGGGGTTGCGGAAAGCTAGAAAGACCGCTGTGAGAGGAGGCGTCCATGGGATCTGTACGCAAGGCGAGTGCCTGGCTCGGCCTCGTCGACGACAACGATGACGAGCGTTACTACGACGACGACTACGCCGAGGGCCAGGAGCACGGCGACGCCTGGGTGACCGACCCGCGCGTGAAGGTCGCCACCGACACGGCGGAGGAGACGGGCCGCCGGATCGGCACGGTCACCCCGGACAGCTTCCGGGACGCCCGCGCCATCGGCGAGCTCTTCCGGGACGGCGTCCCGGTCATCATGAACCTCACGAACATGGAGGGCTCCGACGCCAAGCGCGTGGTGGACTTCGCGGCCGGCCTGATCTTCGGCCTGCGGGGTTCGATCGACCGCGTCTCCAACCGGGTCTTCCTGCTGACCCCCGCGAACACGGAGATCGTCAGCGGCGACGCCGCGAGCCGGCGGCCCGACGGCTTCTTCAACCAGAGCTGAGGCAGGGCCGCTCACCGGCCCCGCCCGCTTCGGGCACGGTCACCGGAAGGCGTCGAGCCCGGTGAGCGCCTTGCCCAGCACGAGCTGGTGCATCTCGACCGTGCCCTCGTAGGTGAGCACGGACTCCAGGTTGGTGGCGTGCCGCATCACGGGGTACTCCAGGGAGATCCCGTTGGCGCCGAGGATCGTGCGCGCGGTGCGGCAGATCTCGATGGCCTCACGCACGTTGTTGAGCTTGCCGAAGCTGACCTGCTCCGGACGGAGCCGCCCGGCGTCCATGCGCCGCCCCAGATGGTGGGCGAGCAGAATCCCCTTGTGCAGTTCGACCGCCATGTCGGCGAGCTTCGCCTGGGTCAGCTGGAACCCGCCGATGGGCCTGCCGAACTGTTCCCGGCTCTTCGCGTACTCGACCGCGGTCTCGAAGCACGACCGGGCCGCCCCCATGGCACCCCACACGATCCCGTACCGGGCGTGGGACAGACAGCTGAGCGGTCCCTTGAGGCCGACCACCGCGGGCAGCACGGCGTCGGCGGGCAGCCGCACGTCGTCGAGGACCAACTCGCTGGTGACGGAGGCCCGCAGGGACCACTTGTGCCGGATCTCGGGCGCCGAGAAGCCGGGGCTTCCAGCGGGGACGACGAAGCCGCGCACCCCTTCGTCGGTCCGGGCCCAGACCACCGCGACCCCGGCGACCGAGCCGTTGGTGATCCACATCTTGCGGCCGTTGAGCACCCAGTCCTTGCCGTCGCGCTTGGCGTGGGTGCGCATCGAGGCGGGGTCGGAGCCGTGGTCGGGTTCGGTGAGCCCGAAGCACCCGATGATCTCGCCGGCCGCCATCCCGGGCAGCCACTCCTGCTTCTGCTCCTCGCTCCCGAACCGGTGCAGGGCGTACATCGCGAGGGACCCCTGGACGGAGACCAGGGACCGGATGCCGGAGTCGGCGGCCTCCAGTTCCAGGCAGGCGAGTCCGTACTGCACGGCGCCGGCCCCGGCACACCCGTATCCGTCGAGCGACATGCCGAGGGCGCCGAGGGATCCCAGCTCCTTGGCGAGCTCCCGGATCTGCGGCAGCTCCCCCTTCTCGTACCAGTCGGCGACGTACGGCAGCACGCGGTCGGCCGCCCAGGTCCGCACGGCGTTGCGGATGGCGAGGTCCTCGTCGTCCAGCAGGTCGTCGAGCCCCAGCGGATCGGCGGGGTCGAAGGGCGGCAACGTCGAGGACGCGGACATGGGGGCAGCCTCCGTGACACTGAAAACTAGCAGCGCTAGCCGAACCGGACGGCCCGACGGTACGACGCATCGAGCCGCACGTCCAGTATCGGGCGCCGAGTGACGGCGGTCACCGCCCGGCCGCCCGGCCCCGTCAGGCCGATACGCGGGAGTCCGCGGCCTCCCGCGGCGCGGGAACCGCGGCGGGGCCGGGCGCGGGCGGCGGTTCGCAGTTCATGACCCGCGGCAACCGCAGTGCCATGACCGCGCCCAGCAGCAACAGCCCGGCACTGACCAGGAGCGTCACATGCAGGCCGTGCACGAAGGAGTCGCGCGCCGCCTGCCGCAGGGCCGCGCCCCGCGCGCCGCCCAGCCGGTCGGCGACCTCGTACGCCTCCCCCAGCGAGTGACCGGCGGCCGCGGACTCGGAGGCCGGCACCCCCGGCACCGAGGACGGACCGGGCGCATACGCGGCGTTCATCACACTGCCCAGCAGCGCTATCCCGATGCCCGCGCCCAGTTGGTACGACGTCTCACCTATCGCCGCGGCACCGCCCGCCTGCGCGTGCGGCGCCTCACTGAGCATCGACTCGTAGGCCCCGAAGAGCGTCGTCTCGATGCCGAAGCCCAGCAGGACGAAGCCGGACAGCAGGAGTGTCGCGTTGTCGCGCCCGCCCATGGCCGTCAGCATGACGACCGACCCGGCCGTGAGGCAGAAGCCGAAGGCGACCATGAGCCGGGGGCCGAAGCGGGCGAGCATCTTCGAGCCGAGCAGACCCGCCGCCATCGCCGCGAACGTCAGCGGCAGCAGCCGCAGTCCGGTCTGCAGCGGCGAGAGGTGCAGCACCAGTTGCAGGTACTGGGCGGCGATCAGTTCGAGGCCCACCAGCGCCAGCATCGCCAGCACGATGCAGCCGACCGAGGTGCTGAACGCCGGACGCGCGAACATCCGGAGATCCACCAGCGGGTGCGCACGGCCGCGCTGGCGCCGTACGAAGGCCACCAGCAGGGCGGCGCCCAGCAGGAGCGGCAGCAGCGTGAAGGGGTCCAGCGGCGGCTCCCCGCCGCCCAGCCGCTTGACGCCCAGGACGGCTCCGAAGAGACCGGCCGCCGCCATCAGGGCGCCGACGACGTCCCAGGGGCCGTCGGGATCGCCCGTCGACTCCGGCAGCAGCAGCCGCCCGATCGGCAGACTGACCAGCATCAGCGGGATGTTGATGAGGAAGACCGAGCCCCACCAGAAGTGCTCCAGAAGGAAGCCGCCGAGCAGCGGCCCGACCGCGGCGCCCACCGCGGCCACCGCGCTCCAGATGCCGATGGCCAGGGCACGCTCGCGTCGGTCGGGGAAGACATGGCGCAGGATGGACAGCGTCGCAGGCATGATCATCGCCCCGCCGACGCCCAGCAGGGCCCGCGCGCCGATCAGCACCTGCGCGTCCTGGGCGAGGGCCGCGGCCCCCGAGGCGATGCCGAACAGGCCGTATCCGAGCAGCAGGACCCGCCTGCGGCCGATCCGGTCGCCGAGCGTGCCGAAGAGGATCAGCAGCGAGGCGCAGACCAGCGGATAGGTGTCGACGATCCAGAGCAGTTCAACGGCGCTGGGCTTGAGGTCCTCGGTGACGGCCGGCATCGCGACATGAAGCACGGTGGCGTCGACGGCGACCAGCAGCAGGCTCAGGCAGAGGACGACGAGGACGACCCAGCGGCTCGCGCCGGCCCCGGGGGCCCGACGGCGCAGCCCGGCGGAGGCCGTGGTCGTCCCGTACATGTACGTACCTCCCAGATGGTCCCTCGCGCCGGCGGAATCCACGGGGTGGGGACATCCCCGTGGCGGCGACCGGGCGGTGGGTGCTCCCGGGCCCACGCAACGAAGCGAGTGAGTCGTCAGAGTACGCGAGTCCCCGCGAGCGTCGCGTGGCGGACCTCTCACGTTCACGGGCGGAGGGTGTGGCGTACGCCACCTCCCCCCGGTCCACCACGAAGCCGGGCGGTCCTTCGGTTCCGTAGGGCGTCGATAATCGAGCGCGTGACCGACCTTGGAATGCGCCCGGCGCCATCCCCCACCGGCGCCGCCCGCCGGGCCGCCCCCGCTCTGGCGGGATACATGGCCGTCCGTGCCCTGGGCCTCGTCGCGCTCGCGCTGTGGAGCGCTGCACGCGGCACCAGTGCGCACACTCTGCTGACCGCCCGCTGGGACGCGCTCTGGTACACCCGGGTCGCCGACCTGGGCTACGGCTACGAGGTCCGGCTGCCCGATGGCGACGTGCACTCCAATCTCGCGTTCTTCCCGCTGCTGCCCTGGCTGGAGCGGCTCGGCGAGGCGCTGACCCCGCTGTCTTCCGCCGACGCCGGTCTGCTCGTCGCCACGCTCGCCTCGATCGCCGCTGCCTGGGGGATCTTCGCGGTCGCCGACCATGTGTACGGCAGCCGGGCCGGCTTCTGCGCGGTCCTGCTGTGGGCGGTACTGCCGGTCGGGATCGTGCAGTCGATGGCCTACAGCGAGTCCCTCTTCACGGCGCTCGCGGCCTGGTCGCTGTACGCGGTTCTCAGGGGCCGCTGGGTGACGGCGGGGGTGCTCGCGTCGCTGGCGGGGCTGACCCGTCCGGTGGGGGCGGCCGTGGTCGCCGCGGTCTGGGCGGCCGCGATCACCTCGTACGTACACGACCGGCGTACGCTGCCGGCCGGCGAAGTACCGGTCCTGCGCCGGGCCCTGGGCATGGTCCTCGCCCCCCTCGGCGCCGCCGGCTACGTCCTGTGGGTCGGCCGTCGCACCGGCAAGGGGCCGCTCGGCTACCTCGACGTGCAGGCGGGCTGGCGCAACGGCTTCGACGGCGGCTACGCCTTCGCCCGTTTCGTCGCGGGCAAGTTCAGCGCCTTCCCCTCGGCACTGGCCGGAGCGGGGCTGGTCATCGGGGTGGCACTGATCGTCTGGCTGTTCGTGGTGTGCGTGCGGCAGCGCCAGCCGCTGCCGCTGCTCGTGTACGCCGGGTTCGTCACCGCACTCGCCCTGTGCGCGTCGAGCTACTTCGGCTCGAAACCCCGTCTCCTGCTCCCCGCCTTCCCTCTGTTGCTGCCCCTGGCCCGCGCCCTCGCCCGGGTGCGTCCGGCCAGGTCGGCCGCGGTGCTCGGCGGCGTCGCAGCGGCGTCGGCCGTCTACGGAGCGTTCTGGCTGAACGGCTCCGGTCCGCCATGATCACGCGGCGACGGGCGGTGAGCGTCCGGCCAATTCCGCACCAGCATTCGGTGAACGAATAGATAAGGGCCATAAAACGGGGACCCTTGTCGATCAATGCAATTGAAGGCCGAGCCGGATCCCGATTACGGAATCCACAGAAATAAACCCGCTGTTGAGAGGAATCCCACATCACATCGTCATCACAAACCCGGTGATTCGCGCGGGTACGCACCTCACTCGCTGTAACGTCGATTGAGTGCGTACCGAACGAAAGCTGAGCCGTCTGGACCGGGTCTTCGCCCGGTTGGACCGTGAGCCGGAACGACCGACCCACATTGACGTGCCCAGGATGAGCCGCCACCGGGTGGTTCTCTTCTCGGCAACTCTCGCCTTCTACACGGCGATCGTCTGGGCCGTGGTCGTTTCCTCGTGGCTGGTCCGCCTCGACTGGCAGGTCATGTTCTTCCGGCCGTACCAGCAGTGGCCGCAGATCCACGCCTTCCTCGACTACTACGTGGTGCTGGGCCAGCGCGGCCCCACCGCCGTGATGGTCGCGGCCTGGCTGGGGTGGCGCTCCTGGCGCCAGCACACCCTTCGCCCCCTGCTCACGCTGGGCGCCGCGCTGCTTCTGCTCAACATCACGGTCGGCGCCGCCAAATACGGGATGGGCCGCCTCGGACCGCACTACGCGACCGTCATCGGATCGAACGAGATGTGGCGCGGCGGCGATATATTTCCTTCAGGACACACCGCGAACGCCGTGGTGACCTGGGGAATCCTGGCCTATCTGGCCTCGACCCCCCGAGCGAGACGCTGGCTTTCCGCGCTCTCCGCGGTGACCTCCCTCGGCGTGGGCCTGACCACGGTCTACCTCGGTACGCACTGGCTGAGCGACGTGCTCCTCGGTTGGGCAGCCGGCCTGCTGATCCTGCTGGCGCTGCCGTGGTTCGAGCCGCTCATCGCCCGTGCCGAGTCGGCCATCCTCGACCTGCGCGACCGTCGGCGCAGCAGCCGTGCGCTCCCGATGCCCCTGCCGACCCCGGTCGGTGCGGGCCGTCTCGTCCTCACCCGGCACACCTCCACGGACGCGGAGGCCGAGGTCCGGGAGCCGGTGGGCGCCACCCGGTCGACCCGGGCGCCGGTCTACCTGGCCCCCGGTCCGTACACGAGCAGGGGGGAGCGCACCCCGGTCACCCCGGTGGGCAGCCGCCGCCCGCAGCATCCGGACCGGGTCTCCCGGGGCACCACCCCCGCCCGGCCCCTGGCAGGGGGCTGAGCACCGGCGACACAGCGGGGCCGGTACGCACGACCTCCCCGCACGACGAAGGCCCCGGCTCGCACGAGCCGGGGCCTTCGCCATGGACGTCCCGGGCGGTCAGCCCTTCCAGCAGCGCCTGACCCTGCCGTCCTCGACCTCGAAGTTCAGCCGCCCGAACCGGTACTCCATGGTGATGATCGCGCCCGGCGGAAGGGAGCGGACCGTGCTCCAGCCGCGCTCACGGGCCAGCCGCTCCGCCCGGTCGGCCGCCAGGCCGACATACGACTCGGTGGAGTCGTCGGGTTCCGCTCCATGCGTGGGAATGGGTGCCATGCCGCCACGTTAGGCCGCGGTCCCGCGGCGTGGAAGTCCACAGCCGCCACTCATGTCGCGCATCCCTCTCCGGTCACGCTTCTGTCACAGAATCACGACAAGCGTTTCGGCCCCAACACCGTCACACGTACGGGGGGTTCCGCATGCGCCGGACACCCCTTCGAACGCAATTCGGAGTCCGTTCGTCCGTCGCCCGAACGGTTTCGAATAATCCACCGATAGTGCGACGCGCGCTCCGGTCTCCGGGCTCCTTTCATTCGGATTTCACGACGGCCGCGCGATCCGGTCGCGCATAAGAAATACACGGATCCAGCACAGAATCCCCCTACGCGCGCCGGGCCGGCTCCGGACCGGCGTCCCGGTGCGGACCGCGTTCGAGCGCCCGGGCCAACCGGTCCCGCGCCGCCGTGATCTTCCCGGTCAGTTCGGCGGGCTCCAGCACCTCGAACTCGAAGCCGGTCATCAGCACGTGAACCACCATCACGTCGAGGTCGGGAGCCCCGGTGAGCAGCAGGCAACTGCCGTCGGTCTCCGCCTCCAGGATCCCCGCGGACGGCGAGATCCGCTCGGCCGCCTCGTGAAGGGGCACCAGCAGCCGTACGACGGCCTGCGCGGCGTAGGCGCGGATGGAGACGCCCTTCGACACATAGGCGGCCAGGTCCTCGGCCGGAGGCGTCCGCGGGGCGAAACGCGGTCCGTGCGGCGGCTTCGGGGTGATGCGGTCGGCACGGAACGTCCGCCAGTCGTCGCGGTCCACGTCCCAGGCGACCAGGTACCAGCGGCGCTCGGTGCACACCAGGCGATGCGGCTCGACCGTCCGGCGGGTCGAGGCTCCCTCGTGGTCGCGGTACTCGAAGCGCAGCCGCTCCGTGTCCCGGCACAGGTGGGCGAGTTCGGTCAGGACGGCCGGGTCGACGGGTGAGGACCGGGGATGCAGCATCGGCACGGTGAAGGCGTTCAGGGCGCCCACCCGTCGCCTCAGCCGGCCCGGCAGGACCTGTTCGAGCTTGGCGAGGGCCCGGACGGAGGTCTCGCCGATCCCTTCGATGCCCTGCCCGGCGGCGGTGCGCAGGCCGACCGCCACGGCGACCGCCTCGTCGTCGTCGAGCAGCAGCGGCGGCAGCTCGGCGCCCGCACCGAGCTGGTATCCGCCGCCGGTGCCCGGGCTGGCGTTGACCGGGTAGCCGAGTTCCCGCAGCCGGTCGACGTCCCGGCGTACCGTGCGCGAGCTGACTCCGAGGCGTTCGGCGAGGTCGGCCCCGGACCATTCGCGGTGGGCCTGGAGCAGGGACAGCAGGCGCAGCAGTCGTGCGGAGGTCTCCAGCATGTCCCCGAGTCTGTCAGCCGTTGCGGACGGCTTTTGTCCGCAAGAGCATTCAGCCCGGTCGGTCGGTGGCGCTCACGGTCACCGAGAGATCGTTGTCGACCGTGTAGTAGGGCCAGGCCTCCACCGCGCCGTGTTCCGCCCGCACCGCGGCCCGTGGGTAGCGGAAGACGGGCTTCTTGTCCGCGACGTCGTCGAGCAGCCGCGCGATCCGCACCTGCGGCCCCTGCTCGCCGGCCGGGCGCAGCCACAGGTCCCAGATGCCGGGCGCGAGCGGCGCGTAGGGAACGGTGAAGCCGAAGTCCGCCGCGCTCCCGCTCACGTCGGCGCGCAGCACGGACCGGGGCCCGCCCCGCTCACGGACCTCGGCGTAGGCGTCCTCGGCGAGCCCCGTGCCGTACATCCGGCCCCGGACCCTCAACTCGCCCTCGCCGATGCGGAGCTCGCCCGCCTCGGCGTGCGGGGCACGCAGCCAGCTGCGGACGGCGAGGGTGCCCTGCCGGGTCGGATACGGGATGCGGACGGCGATTCTCGGAGCCGTCTCGCCGGGCGCGCGGTCCACGAGGGAGCGCAGGTCGTTGCAGCCGGGCGTCAGGTGCCGGAGCGTGCCCTCGGCGAACTGCGCGTAGGCGTCCCAGCGGCCCTCGGGCAGGTCGACGCTGCTGGGCAGGGCCGCGCGCAACCGGCCGCCCTCGGCGGGGGTCAGCGGCAGCGCGATCTCTTCGCCGTCGCCGCGGCACAGCAGCAGATGGGCCGGGCCCGGGTGGTCGATGCCCCCGATGTCGAAGGTCAGCCCACCCGCACTGTCGGCGACGCAGTCCGCGCACAGGGGCGCCGCGATGCGCTCACGGCCGGTCCCGGGGGCCTCGGTCATCATGCGGGGCGCCCCTTCCCCAGAGCGCTGCGCCCGGCGTCCAGGGCGGCCTGGGCGCCGCCGAGCAGCGTCGCCCGTGCGCGGTGCAGCGTGCCACGTCTGCGGCTGCCGCGCGGCGCGGTGGACAGGAAGAGCGACTCGTAGCGCGCGGCGATCCGGGACGGGTCGAAGCGCGCGGCGTTCCGCAGGGCCGCGGCCGCCATCCGCCGGCGCAGCGCGCCGTCGTCGATCAGCTCGAGCAGCCCCCTCGCGACGGCGTCGGCGCTGCCCGGCTCGACGAGGCGTCCGTCGACGCCGTCGTGGATGATCTCGCGCGGCCCGTGCGGGCAGTCGGTGGAGACCACGGGCAGTCCGCAGCGCATGGCCTCGACGATGGTCATGCCGAACGACTCCGTGCGCGAGGTGACGGCGGCGATGGAACCCTTGACCCACTCGGGCTCGATGGGGTGGGCGGGACCCATGAGCCAGACGTGGTTGTACAGGCCGAGGCGGTCGACGAGGGCGCGCAGTTCCTCCCTCTGCTCCCCGCCGCCGTAGATGCGCAGCCGCCAGTCGGGCCGTTCGGTGCGTACCCGGTCGAAGGCGGTGACCAGCAGGTCGTACCGCTTGACGGGGGCGAGCCGCCCGGCCGCCACCACCCATCTGGCCGAGCCGTCGGCGGGCGCGAGGGCCGGCGCGGGCACGGGGTTGGGCAGGGCCTCGACCCGGACGCCCGGCAGCCGCATCCGGGCACGGTACGCGCCGGCGTCTGCCTCGGTGGTCGTGGTGAAGGCGTCGAGACCCCGGTAGGCGCCACGCAGAACCAGGCGCAGCGCCTTGGAGTGGCTGTCGAGGGTGAGGTGCTCCTGGCCGACGCGGAGCGGGCCGCGCCGGATCTGGCGGGCCAGGTGCACGTTCAGGCCGGGGCGGGTGGCGACGACCACGTCGGCCTCGGTGGACGCGAGGTGCTCACCGATGCGGCGATCGGTGAGAAGGCTGTACTGCCGGTAGCGGCCCTCCGTACGCGGAAAGATCCGCGCGGGCCTCGCCAGCTCCCCGTGACCGCGGTCGGGGCCGTCGGCGCGCAGATCGACCAGGGACCGCAGCCGGATGCGCGGGTCGGGTGCGAAGACGGGCGCGTCGCGGTGGCGGAAGACGGAGACGATCTCCACGTCATGCTGGTCGGCCAGTGCGGTCGCAAGGTTGTACGTCGTCCGGTTCGTGCCCCCGATCCCGTACGCGTTGTGTATCAGGAAGGAGATGTGCATGCGTCCCTGGATTCCTCGTCCGTCCCCCTGTCGCCCTGTGAGACCCGGGGGTGCGGGGAACGGTTGGGCGGCCCGGCCGTGTTGTGCCCCAACGGTTGCCCCATCGGTAGCCGATGGCGGGAACCTTTCGGTCGTGGAACGCATCAGGGGTACGTACGCCGGCTGCGGTGCACCGAGGCGGGGCGCCCCTGGCCGACCCGGCCCTTCGCGTCCTCCCAGCCTGCCACGGCGGGGCGGCTCCTGCGCGTCGTCGGGGTGCGGCCGCCGGCCGGCGCATGCTCCCGGGGTCCCGAGCCCCGCCCGCACGTGCGGCGGGCCGGGGGCGGTGGTGCTCGGCGGCTGTAGGAAGTATCGAGGAGCGCGCACAGGCCGCTCCGGAGGGGCGGCGGGACGAGGACCGCGGCGGGCCCCGGCGTCACCACTGGACGCCGGGGCCCGCCGGGCCGGCACGATCAGAGCTCGAGCCGCTGCCCGGGCACGATCACATCGGGGTCACCGCCGATGACCGCCTTGTTGCGCGCGTAGAGCCGCTGCCAGGTGGTGCCGTGCCGCTCGGCGATACCGCTCAGGGTGTCGCCGCTGCGGACCGTGTAGTCACCACGGGAGGACCCGCGCCCCGTGTGTCCCGTCGAACGCTCCGGCGTCTTCGCCGGCTGCTTCGACGGAGCGGACCTGGTGGTGGCGGAACCCTTCGACGGCTTGGCCGCCGCCTGGTGGCCCGCGGTGCCGGGCGCACTTCCGGAGGCTCCGGCACGCGCCGAGCAGACGGGCCATGCGCCCCATCCCTGCGCGTGCTGCACCTTGGTGGCCACGGCTATCTGAGCCTCCCTCGAGGCCCGGTCGGCGGTCGACGCGTAGGCGGAGCCGCCGTACGCGCGCCAGGTACCGGCGGAGAACTGCAGTCCCCCGTAGTAGCCGTTGCCGGTGTTGATGTGCCAGTTCCCGCCGCTCTCGCACTGGGCGATGCGGTCCCACACCCCGCCGTCGGCCGCGGCGGCCTCACCGGTCGTGGCCAGCAGTCCCAGCGGGGCGAGCAGTGCCGCTCCGGCGAGGACCACCGTCGTACGGGTGGTGCGGGTCTTACGGGTGTTGTCGGCACATTCGGACATGTAATTCCCTCTCCACGGACCCGGGGTCCCCCAGGGCGGGACGTGCCGTCCGCGCATGGAACGCGGTCGTCACGTGCCGCCCCGCCCACCGGAAGTGATGCTGCGCGCCGACTGTGCGGCGCGGCCGGTGGACGTCCCGGGCGGTGCTCGATGCACACGGCGGAGGAATGTATGGAGATCCGTCGCCCGATTTCAACCAACTCCTAGTCATTCCAGGCCAGTTCGACGTTACCCCGGGTATCGGCAATTTTCGGCCACCCACTTCATTCGCTGATTTCCGGATTTGTCGACCACGCGCCCTGGCGATCTGTGAGTCACTTCACGGAACCAACTTCCTTACTCATCGGGACAGTTGACATGGAGTGACGGATTCCGCGGTCATGTTCACCCAGCGCATCGGATGGTTCGATTCCGTTCGCTCCCGGGCGTGACTCCGGCCACAGATCGCCCGTTGTCATCTTCATGAGCCGGGGACCCCCGGACTCATGGGCCGGGAGCCACCCGGCACGCCACGTACCACATCCCGAGGGAGCCACCCGTGCCGCGCATGCTCGACGTCAGCGACGCCGTACGCGCCGAGATCGGCGACGAAGAAGCCGACCGGCTGCTCGTCGGAGACAACGCCCCGGGCAGTTACGACTGCACCTCCTGCCGCACTCCGGGCGACTCCGAACAGGAGCGCACCAGCACCGTCCTGTTCATCGGCGACGAGACCGCCGTCCTCGCCTTCGCCCACGCCACCTGCCTGCCCTCCCAGGTGGTCCAGGTCACCGAGGAGCAGCTGCAGGGCGCCGTGCGCTCCATCACCGCCGAGGAGGGGTTCGGCACGGCCGCTCCCCAGCAGGCCGTGCTGGGCGTCACCAGCGGGCTCGTCCTGATCGCCGGGGAACTCCACCCGGCGCTCGTCGTGGAGCCGACCGCGCCCATCGTGCGCCCGGGATCGATGGGCGTCGGGGACGACTTCCTGCCGCTGCTCATCGAGCAGGGCTTCATGCCGCTGACCGTCATCGAGTCGGTGCCGCCCGTACTGCACGGCTGGTCCGTGCTGCTCGCCATGGGCCAGCTGCACGCCGTGCTCCAGCCCGGTGCGAACGGCGCCGGGCAGGTCGCCTGGTGGCAGGCGCACCAGCCGCTCCAGGTCACGGAGGGCTGGCGGGCCGCCGCCAACAAGCACCAGCAGGTGCTGATGTTCGCGGCACCGGTCGGCTCGATCGGCCGGCAGCCCCGGGAGGATCTGCTCCGCGACGCGCTGGACAAGGCCGCGGCCAACGGCAAGCTCGTCGCCGCGGCGCTGCCGCTGGCGGGGACCTGAGCCTCCGACCGGGGTGCGGGCGGGCCGCCTGCGGCCGCGGCTGCCCGCAACCCCGTCGTGGCCCGGCGGGCCGCACTCCGGACGCGGGCGGCCTCCGGCCGACCGCGCGGTTCTCCATGTCCGGACGCACCGCGTCCCGAGCCGGGCACAAGAGCCCTGAAGCGGACTAATCGACCGCATCCCTTGGGCGACAGGGTCGTTGGCACCTACGTGCACGCATATGACGTCCCCCGCCGCCGGTCCTATCAGCCGGCCCCCGCCGGGCGAGCCGACCAGGACCCCTCCGGCTCATCGGCCACGCCGATCTACGACGCGCTCTACGACGAGTACGTCAGGTCCTTCCGGGCCTTCCCGGGCGACCGCACCGGCGAGGAGGACATGGGCTTCACCGCCTTCGCCAACTCCCCGGTGAGCGCAGGCTCGTACGACACCGGCACGTATGCCTCACACCACGGCGCTCCTCAGCACGCCACCGGCCATCTGGCCGCCCACCACGGCCACTCGCCCATGGCCAACGACGTCTGGCAGCAGGTGGCCCGGCACGCCAGGGGGATGCACCACGTCCCGGCGCTGCCTCCCGCACCGCGCAGGGGGCTGTGAACCGGATACAACGGGTGAGGGGCGGCCCCGCCGGGGCCGCCCCTCACCCGTGTTCCGGCGTCTCCCGGCTCACTTCTTCCTGCCGCGCTTCTCCCGCACGCGCACGGACAGATGGATCGGCGCGCCCTCGAAGCCGAACTCCTCACGCAGCCGCCGCTCGATGAACCTGCGGTAGCCCGCCTCGATGAAGCCGGAGGCGAAGAGCACGAACCGGGGCGGCTTGGTGCCCGCCTGGGTGCCGAAGAGGATGCGCGGCTGCTTGCCGCCGCGGACGGGGTGCGGGTGCGCGGAGACCAGTTCGCCGAGGAAGGCGTTCAGACGGCCCGTCGGCACCCGGGTCTCCCAGCCCTCGATCGCAGTCTCGATCGCCGGGACCAGCTTCTCCATGTGCCGTCCGGTGCGCGCGGAGACGTTCACCCGCGGCGCCCAGGCGACCTGTCCGAGCTCGGTCTCGATCTCACGCTCGAGGTAGAAGCGGCGCTCCTCGTCGAGCGTGTCCCACTTGTTGTACGCGAGGACGAGCGCACGGCCCGCCTCCACCGCCATGGTGACGATGCGCTGGTCCTGGATCGAGATGCTCTCGGTGGCGTCGATCAGCACGACGGCGACCTCGGCCTTCTCGACGGCGGCCGCGGTGCGCAGCGAGGCGTAGTAGTCCGCGCCCTGCTGGAGGTGGACCCGCTTGCGGATGCCGGCCGTGTCGACGAACTTCCAGGTCCTGCCGCCCAGCTGGATCAGTTCGTCCACCGGGTCGCGGGTGGTGCCGGCGAGTTCGTTGACGACGACGCGCTCCTCGCCCGCGACCTTGTTCAGCAGCGAGGACTTGCCGACGTTCGGGCGGCCGATGAGGGCGATGCGGCGCGGTCCGCCGATGGCGGTGCCGAAGGTCTGGGCGGGTGCCTCGGGCAGCGCCTCCAGGACGGCGTCCAGCATGTCGCCGGTGCCGCGGCCGTGCAGGGCCGAGACCGGGTGGGGCTCGCCGAGGCCGAGGTTCCACAGATAGGCGGCGTCGGCCTCGCCGCTCTGGCCGTCGACCTTGTTGGCGGCGAGCACCACGGGCTTGCCGGCCTTGCGCAGCAGCCGGACGACCGCCTCGTCCGTGTCGGTGGCGCCGACCTTGGCGTCCACGACGAACACGACCGCGTCGGCCGCCTCGATCGCGTACTCGGCCTGCGCGGCCACCGAGGCGTCGATACCGAGGACGTCCTGCTCCCAGCCGCCGGTGTCGACGACCTTGAAGCGGCGGCCCGACCACTCGGCCTCGTAGGTGACGCGGTCGCGGGTGACGCCGGGCTTGTCCTCGACGACCGCCTCACGGCGGCCGATGATCCGGTTCACCAGAGTCGACTTGCCGACATTGGGTCGGCCGACGACCGCGAGCACGGGCAGCGGACCGTGGCCCGCCTCCTCGATCGCGCCCTCGACGTCCTCGATGTCGAAGCCCTCTTCCGCGGCAAGCTCCATGAACTCCGCGTACTCGGCGTCGCCGAGCGCCCCGTGCTCGTACTCGTGCTCGGCCGAGCCGTCGGGCTGGATCTGGTCGTTCATGAAGTCCGTACCTCGTTCATCGTGGTGATCGGTGGACCACCGCACCCGCGGTGATCCACTACTCAAGTGTCGCCTAGCGCCCGGTGAGGCGCCTGGCGGATTCCAGGTGCTCGGTGAGCTGCTTCTGGATATGCGTGGTCGCCTCGTCCAGCGCCCTGCGCGTGCGCCGCCCGCTGCCGTCGCCCGCCTCGAACGGGTCGCCGAAGACGACGTCGATGCGGCTGCGCAGCGGAGGCAGCGCCTTTATCAACCGTCCGCGCCGCTCGGCGCTTCCCAGCACCGCGACCGGCACGATCGGCGCCCCGCTGCGGACGGCGAAGTAGGCGAGTCCGGCGCGCAGCGAGGCGAAATCGCCCTCGCCCCGGGTGCCCTCGGGGAAGATGCCCAGGACTCCCCCGTTCTCGAGCACGCCCAGCG
The DNA here is from genome assembly GCF_051553595.1 of Streptomyces sp. HUAS TT11. Lineage (NCBI taxonomy): Bacteria > Bacillati > Actinomycetota > Actinomycetes > Kitasatosporales > Streptomycetaceae > Streptomyces > Streptomyces sp. HUAS TT11. The sequence continues at coordinate 7,045,075 of NZ_CP196184.1, read as the reverse complement.
CGTCGGTGATCGCCGTGCGGTCGGTGGTCGTGCGGTCCACCTTGAGCTGGCCGATCCCCGTGAGGAAGGCGCCCAGCGGGCCGATGAACGCCTCCTTCTTGATCAGGAAGTGCGTCGCGCGGGGCGACACACCCATGACCACCGGCCCGTCGACGTTGTGGGAGTGGTTGACCGCGAGGATCGCCGGACCCGTCGCCGGGACCTTCCAGGCGCCCAGGATGCGCGGCCTGAACAGCCCGTGGATCACGCCGACGCCCAGCCGCCGTCCGGCTTCGGCGCCCCGCTCGGAGGGAGCCTCGCTCACTTCGCCGCCCGCTTCTCCTCGACGAGGGTGACGACGCACTCGATGACCTGCTGGAGCGTGAGGTCGGTGGTGTCCACCTCGACCGCGTCGTCCGCCTTGGCGAGGGGGGACGTCTTGCGGCTGGAGTCGGCCGCGTCCCGCTGGATCAGCGCCGCGCGGGTGGCGTGGACGTCGGCGCCCTTGAGCTCACCGCTGCGGCGGGCGGCGCGCGCCTCCGCGGAGGCGGTGAGGAAGACCTTCAGGTCGGCGTCGGGCAGCACGGTGGTCCCGATGTCGCGACCCTCCACGACGATGCCGCTCTGCGCCGACGCGGCGAGGGAACGCTGCAGCTCGGTGATCCGGGCCCGCACCTCGGGTACCGCGCTGACCGCGCTGACCCGGGAGGTGACCTCCTGGCCGCGGATCGGCCCGGACACGTCCACGCCGTCCACCGTGATCGTGGGCGCCGACGGGTCCGTGCCGGAGACGATCTCCGGCTTGCCCGCCACCGCCGCGATCGCCGACGCGTCCGTTATGTCGATGTTGTTGTTGACCATCCACCACGTGATCGCCCGGTACTGGGCGCCGGTGTCCAGGTAGCTCAGCCCGAGGTGCGTGGCCACGGCCTTCGAGGTGCTCGACTTGCCCGTGCCCGAGGGGCCGTCGATGGCGACAATCACTGCCGGGGCGGTCCGGGCGGCGCCGTTTTCCACGGTGAGGACACCTTCCTGGTGCGGGGTGGTGGGTACGGGCGGGACGCACAGGCGCCCCGCACAAGGTTACTGGCTCCCCGGACCCGGTATGACTGGCCGGCCCGTCGCCCTACTGGCGGATCGTCCAGCCCCGCTCCCGCAGCGCCGCGCTCAGCACCGGGGCCGCCTTCTGCTCCACCATCAGCTGGACCAGGCCCGCCTGCTGTCCCGTCGCGTGCTCGATACGGACGTCCTCGATGTTGACGCCCGCCATGCCCGCGTCCGCGAAGATACGGGCCAGCTGGCCCGGCTGGTCGCTGATCAGGACGGCGACGGTCTCGTAGGCCCGCGGCGCGCTGCCGTGCTTGCCGGGCACCCGGATCTGGCCCGCGTTGCCCCGGCGCAGCACGTCCTGGATCCCGTCGACGCCCGCCCGCCGCTTGGCCTCGTCGGACGACTGCAGGGCACGCAGGGCCCGTACGGTCTCGTCGAGGTCGGCGGCGACCTCGGAGAGCAGGTCGGCGACCGGACCGGGGTTCGCGGACAGGATGTCGATCCACATCCCGGGGTCGGACGCGGCGATCCGGGTCACGTCCCGGATGCCCTGCCCGCACAGCCGTACGGCCGCCTCCTCGGCGTGCTCCAGGCGGGCGGCGACCAGGTTCGAGACCAGGTGCGGCATGTGCGAGACCAGGGCGACCGCCCGGTCGTGACCGTCGGCATCCATCACGACGGGCACGGCACGACAATGCGAGACCAGTTCCAGGGCGAGGTTCAGCACCTCGGTGTCGGTGTCCCGGGTCGGGGTGAGCACCCAGGGGCGGCCCTCGAAGAGGTCCCCGGTGGCGGCCAGCGGTCCGGACTTCTCACGGCCGGACATGGGATGCGAGCCGATGTACCTCGACAGGTGGGCCGGGTCGAGACCGAGCGCCTCCAGTTCGCGGCGCGGGCCGCCCTTGACGCTGGCCACGTCGAGGTAGCCGCGCCCGAGGCCGCGCCGCATGGCGTCGGCGAGCCCGGCGGCGACGTGCGCGGGCGGGACCGCCACGATCACCAGGTCGACGGGGCCCTCGGGCTCCTCGTCGGTGCCGGCGCCGAGGACGGCCGCCGTACGGGCCTGCTCGGGGTCGTGGTCGCGCAGGTGCACGGTGACGCCGCGGGCGGCGAGTGCCAGGGCCGCCGAGGTGCCGATGAGCCCCGTGCCGATGACGAGTGCGGATCTCACTGGGCGATGTCCTTGCGCAGGGCGGCGGCGGCACCGAGGTAGACGTGCACGATGTCGGCGCGGGGCTTGTCGGACTCGATGTGGGCGAGGATACGGACGACCCGGGGCATCGCGCCCTCGACGTCCAGCTCCTGGGCGCAGATCAGCGGGACGTCGACGATGCCGAGCTTGCGGGCCGCGGCCGCCGGGAAGTCGCTGTGCAGATCGGGGGTGGCGGTGAACCAGATGCTGATCAGCGCGTCGGCGGTGAGGCCGTTCCGCTCCAGGACGGCGGTGAGCAGGGCGCCGACCTGCTCACTCATGTGCCCGGCCTCGTCCCTTTCGAGTTGGACGGCGCCCCGGACCGCTCGTACCGCCACGGTGATGCTCCTCGCTGATGGACGGAAACCTCTGGTCACACCAGCGTAGTCAGCCCGGGACGCGCTCCGGCGCGGCGCCCGTCCGGCGAGACGCGCCGCGCCGCCGTACGAGCGCCCGCGGCTGTGGATCCGGCCGCCCGCTCACACGTCCCAGAGGGCCCCGAGCGTCTGCAGTTCGCCCCCGTACTCGATGCGGTCCGCCCACTCCCGCGGCCAGGCCTCGGAGCCGAGGTGGGCACCCGCGAAGGCCCCCGTCAGGCAGGCGATCGAGTCGGAGTCGCCGGAGGTGCAGGCGGCCCGGCGCAGTGCGGTGACCGGCTGGTCGGGGAACAGCAGGAAGCACAGCAGACCGGTGGCGAGGGCCTCCTCCGCGATCCACCCCTCGCCGGTCGCCAGGCAGGGGTCGGTCTCGGGCGACACGGTCGCCACGGCGGCCTGGAGGCGGTCGAGGATCTCCAGGCACTCGTCCCAGCCGCGGGCGATGAAGTGCTCCGCGCTGGGGTCCTGGGCACGGGTCCACAGATCGCCGAGCCACGGCTCGTGGTAGCGGCTGCGGTTCTCGTACGCGTACGACCGCAGCAGCCCGACCAGTCCGGCCGGCTCGGCGCCCTGGACGAGCAGCCGTATCGCGTGGGCGGTGAGGTCGGAGGCGGCGAGCGCCGTGGGGTGGCCGTGGGTGAGCGCTGCCTGCATCTGGGCGGCTCCGGCGCGCTGTTCGTCGCTGAGCCCCGGGGCGAGTCCGACGGGCGCCACGCGCATGTTGGCCCCGCAGCCCTTGGAGTCGATCTGGCTCGCCTCCTGCCAGGGCCTGCTCTCGTCGTTCAGCAGGTTGCAGGCGACGAGGCAGGTCCGGCCGGGTGCCCGGTTGTTCTCCGGGGAGTGGTACCAGTCGACGAACTCCTCGCGCACCGGCCCCTCCATCCGCTTCGGCGCCAGGACCCCGCGGTCCATGGCCGTCCGAAGCCCGCGCCCGAGCGCCAGCGTCATCTGGGTGTCGTCGGTGACGATCGCCGGCTTCGGCAGCTCCATCCCCCGCCACGGCCCGCACTTGGCGAGGATCGAGGGCACGTCGTTGAACTCGGTCGGGAAACCGAGCGCGTCACCGAGGGCGAGTCCGATCAGGGATCCGGTGGCGGCGTGCTTGGCGAGGGCGGTGGCGGTCATGAGGGCCGTCCTTCCGTGGCGGGGCGGAGCAGGGGCGGGTGCAGGGCGGTGGCGGTGCCCGCGCGGTAGAGCGCGGCGGGCTTGCCGCGGCCGCCGGTGAGCCGGGCGGCGCCCGGGACCGGTTCGACGAAGCCTGGGGTGGCGAGGACCTTGCGCCGGAAGTTGGGACGGTCGAGCGCCGTGCCCCAGACGGTCTCGTAGACCTGCTGCAGCTCTCCGAGCGTGAACTCGGGCGGGCAGAAGGCCGTGGCGAGGCAGGAGTACTCCAGCTTGGCGCCGACCCGTTCATGGGCGTCGACGAGGATCCGGTCGTGGTCGAAGGCGAGCGGACCGGCCGCTTCGTACGGCAGCCAGCGGGCCTGCGCCGCGTCGCCGCCACCGTGCGGCTCGGGAGGGTCGGGCAGCAGGGCGGCGAAGGCGACGGAGACGACCCGCATCCGGGGATCGCGGTCGGGGTCGCTGTAGGTGCGCACCTGCTCGAGGTGGAGCCCGGAGACGTCCGCGAGGCCGGTCTCCTCGGCGAGCTCCCGCCGGGCGGCCTCCTCCGCGGACTCCTGCGGCCGCACGAAGCCGCCGGGCAGCGCCCAGCGGCCCGCATAGGGCTGCTGTCCGCGTTCCACGAGCAGGACGTGGAGCCGGCCCGCCCGGACGGTCAGGACGGCCAGGTCCGCGGTGACACCGAAGGGCTCATGGGCGTACTTGTCGTAGCCCGGCACGGTCCCCATGACCCCCACCCCCTTTATGGTCGACATGACTCTAATGGCGGATGGGGTTCGCGCACAAGAAGAAGGCCGGTTCCCGTCACACGGGAACCGGCCGCTTCGACGAGCCCGGGGCCTAGAGGTCGACTTCCTTCATCAGCATCCCGACCTCGGTGTTCGACAGCCGGCGCAGCCAGCCCGACTTCTGGTCGCCGAGGGTGATCGGGCCGAAGGCCGTCCGCACCAGCTTGTCGACCGGGAACCCGGCCTCCGCGAGCATGCGGCGCACGATGTGCTTGCGGCCCTCGTGCAGGGTCACCTCGACGAGGTAGTTCTTGCCGGTCTGCTCGACCACCCGGAAGTGGTCCGCGCGCGCGTACCCGTCCTCGAGCTGGATGCCGTCCTTGAGCTTCTTGCCCAGGTCGCGCGGGATGGGGCCCACGATGTGCGCGAGATAGGTCTTCTTCACGCCGTACCTGGGGTGGGTCAGCCGGTGTGCCAGCTCGCCGTGGTTGGTGAGCAGGATGACGCCCTCGGTCTCGGTGTCGAGCCGGCCGACGTGGAAGAGCCGGGTCTCGCGGTTGGTGACGTAGTCCCCGAGGCACTGGCGCCCCTCCGGGTCCTCCATGGTGGAGACGACACCGGCCGGCTTGTTCAGCGAGAAGAACTGGTACGACTGCGTGGCCACGGTCAGCCCGTCCACCCGGATCTCGTCCTTCTCCGGGTCGACCCGCAGCCCCTGCTCGGTGACGATCTCGCCGTTGACCTCGACCCGGGCCTGCTCGATCAGCTCCTCGCAGGCGCGTCGGGAGCCGTACCCGGCACGCGCGAGCACCTTCTGCAGACGCTCGCCCTCCGCCTCGGCGCCCGGGAAGGTCTTGGGCAGCTTGATGTCCTTCTTGCCTGCGTACCGCTCGCGGTTGCGCTCCTCGGCCCGGGTCTCGTACTCGCGCGAGCGCGCGGGCGCCGTGCGGCCCCCGTCACGCTGCTGCGACTGCTTGGGACCGCCCTTGGAGCCGCCGCGCGCAGTGGTGCCGCGCCCGGACTTGGGGCCGTCCTTGGAGGCGCCGGGGCCCACGTCGTAGCGGCGCTCCTCCGGCCGGGGCTTACGGGGGCGGCCCCCACCCTGCCTCTCGTCCCTGCTGTTGCCGGCACCGCGGTAGTTGCCGCGCCCGTCGTTCCTGCCGCTGCCGCTGCTTCGCATCAAAATTCCGTCGTCGTGTTCGTCGGGTGATCGCCGTCCGGGTCCGGAGCATCAAGAGCATCCGGGTCGAACGACGGAACGCCCTCCTGGGTCTCGGCCTCGATCGCCTCCGCCTCCGGGAGGAAGGGCGCGAGTTCCGGAAGCTCGTCCAGGCCGCGCAGGCCCATCCGCTCCAGGAAGTAGTTCGTCGTCCTGTACAGGATCGCACCTGTTTCGGGTTCCGCGCCCGCCTCTTCGACCAGACCCCGTTGGAGCAGGGTGCGCATGACCCCGTCGCAGTTGACTCCGCGGACCGCCGAGACGCGGCTGCGGCTGACCGGCTGGCGGTACGCGACCACCGCCAGGGTCTCCAGGGCGGCCTGGGTGAGCCGGGCCTGCTGGCCGTCCAGCACGAAGCGTTCCACGGCCGGGGCGTACTCGGCCCGGCTGTAGAAGCGCCAGCCGCCCGCGACGAACCGCAGCTCGAAGCCACGTCCCTGCACGGTGTACTCGTCGGCGAGCTCGCGCAACGCGTCGGCGATGTGCCGCCGGGGCCGTTCGAGGATCTTCGCCAGATGCTCCTCGGTGGCGGGCTCGTCCACGACCATCAGGACGGCCTCCAGGGCGGGCTTGAGGTCGAGGCCGGCCACCGCGGCCAGGCCGGCCGGAACCTCCACGGTGTCCTCGCTCACACCTTCTCCTCCGTCTTCGCGCCGTTCCTGCCGGGATCCGTCTTCGTGCCGCCGGCCTTGGCTTCGGGGTCCTCGGGCGGCCGGTCGAACTCGTCCGTCACCACCGGCGCCTGGTCCCCGTCCCCACCGGTCCAGCGCACCATCAGCTCGCCGAGCGCGTCCTCCTGCTCCAGCGCCACGGCCTTCTCCCGGTACAGCTCCAGCAGGGCCAGGAAGCGCGCGACGACCGTGAGGGTGTCCTCGCTGTCCGCCACGAGCACGCGGAAGCTGGCCTCGCCGAGTTCCCGCAGCCGGGCGACCACGATCCCGGCCTGCTCCTGCACGGAGACCAGCGGGGCGTGGATGTGGTCCACGTAGACCTGGGGTTTGGGCTTGGGCTGCATCGCCTTGACGGCGAGTCGGGCGAAACCCTCGGGTCCGATGCTGATGACGACCTCGGGCAGCAGCTCGGCGTGCTGGGGTTCGAGGCCGACGGTGCGGGGGTAGCGCCGTGCCTCGTCCTCGGTCCGCCGATGGAAGATCTCGGCGATCTGCTTGTAGGCGCGGTACTGGAGGAGCCGAGCGAACAGCAGGTCGCGGGCTTCCAGCAACGCGAGGTCGGCCTCGTCCTCGACCTCTGCGGCGGGCAGCAACCGCGCCGCCTTGAGATCGAGCAGGGTCGCGGCGACCACGAGGAACTCGGTGGTCTCGTCGAGGTTCCAGTCCGGCCCCATCGCCCGGATGTGCCCCATGAACTCGTCGGTCACCCTGGACAGCGCGACCTCGGTGACGTCGAGCTTGTGCTTCGAGATCAGCTGGAGGAGCAGGTCGAAGGGGCCCTCGAAGTTCGACAGCCGTACCTTGAAGACACCGTCATCGGGCTGCGGACCGTCCGAGGGTTCGACGGGGGCGTCCGCCGGCTCGGCAACGACGTCCGGCGCATCGGCCGGGGAACCGGGCTCCGGCACGGCGGTGCGGGCCGACCGCGCAGGTGCGGCCGACGTCACCCGGTCCGATCCGGCCTCGTCCTCCGGGGTCGCGGTGACCGCCGACGCCTCGGGCGACTCGGGCCCCGGTCCGGCCTCGGCCCCTTGCTCGGCGGTCGCATCCGGGGAGGCCTCTTCGGACCCGTCCGTCTCGCCGGCCGGTTCGTACGGGCCGCTGTCCTCGGGCCCCTCCGCAGGCCCGGCCCCGTCGCGGGCCGGACGACCCTCGGCCGACGGCTCCCCGGTTGCGGGCTGCGGAGCCGCCACGGGCTCCTCGAACACGGTGTCCGGCTCGGAAACCGCTGTGGGTGGTGTTCCTTCGGGAGCGTCCGCTCCCGGCAGCGCTACGGGCTCCTCCTCGACCACGGGCGCGACCGGGGCGGTCCCCGGCCCGCGTCCCAGCGCACGCCGACGGCCGACCGGGCCGGTGCTGGGAGTGGAGCCGTCGTACGAGGTCATAGCCGTCGCAGGCTACCTGCTTACCGTCCCCGCAGCCGACGCACGAGGATACTGGCGTCCCCGCGGGACTCCAGATCCGCGAGCACCACCGCAACCGCCTCACGCACGATCCGCCCGCGGTCGACCGCGAGCCCGTGCTCGCCCCGGAGCACAAGACGCGCGTGCTCGAGGTCCATCAGCTCCTCCGCGGACACGTACACGGTGATCTTCTCGTCGTGCCGTTCACGCCCGCTGGGCCGCCGGCCCCCGGCCGCACGCCCCCGCTTGCGCGGCTGAGCGGCCGCCGGACCCTCCTGCGACGCCCCCTGACGCCGCGCGGGCCGCTCAGCGGCGGCGGACCGCGTACGGGACTCACCCGTCTCCGTCTCGACCGCGTCCGCCGCGACGTGCTCATCGCCCTCGCCGTCGCCGCCCTGCACGGGCACCGACGGCGGCGCGTCCTCCGCCGCAGCCGCGGGATCGCTCTCGCCCGCGGGAGCCGGCACCCGGGCCTCGCCGTTGGCCGGGCGCCTGGGGGTGGACGCCTGGAGCGCCATTCCCCCGGTGGTACGAAACAGTTCGTCGGCCCCGGGCAGACTCACTCGGCGTGACACCGGGCGAGCACCTCCCTGGCGAGCTGGCGATAGGCGGCGGCACCGACGGAGTTGGAGGCGTACGTGGTGATCGGCTCACCGGCCACCGTGGTCTCCGGGAAGCGCACGGTCCGGCCGATGACCGTGTGGTACACGTGGTCGTCGAACGCCTCGACGACACGCGCGAGGACCTCACGGCTGTGCACGGTCCGGGAGTCGTACATCGTGGCCAGGATGCCGTCGAGCTCCAGCTCCGGGTTGAGCCGCTCCTGGACCTTCTCGATGGTCTCGGTGAGCAGCGCGACACCACGCAGGGCGAAGAACTCGCACTCCAGCGGCACGATCACCTTGTGTGCGGCGGTGAGCGCGTTCACGGTGAGCAGACCGAGCGAGGGCTGACAGTCGATCACGATGTAGTCGTAGTCGGGCATCAGCGGCTTCAGCGCACGCTGCAGCGTCGACTCGCGCGCGACCTCCGACACCAACTGGACCTCGGCCGCCGACAGGTCGATGTTGCTCGGCAGCAGATCCATGTTCGGGACCGCGGTCTTCAGCAGGACCTCGTCCGCGGACATGCCCCGCTCCATGAGCAGGTTGTAGACGGTGAGGTCGAGCTCCATGGGGTTGACGCCGAGACCCACGGACAGCGCGCCCTGCGGGTCGAAGTCGACGAGCAGCACCCGGCGGCCGTACTCCGCCAGCGCGGCACCCAGATTGATGGTCGACGTCGTCTTGCCGACGCCGCCCTTCTGGTTGCACATCGCGATGATCTTCGCGGGGCCGTGATCGGTCAGCGGGCCCGGGATGGGGAAGTACGGCAGCGGGCGCCCCGTCGGGCCGATGCGCTCGCGGCGCTGGCGGGCCGCGTCGGGCGCGAGCGTGGCCGCGTACTCGGGATCGGGCTCGTATTCCGCGTCGGGGTCGTAGAAGTGCCCGTCGGGCAGTTCGTCGTAGTCGGCGAAGTGGTTGTGGACCCCGCCACTTCCGTTGCCGGCCATGGCGTTCACGTGTTGGCCATCCAAGCTCTGATGTGCTGTCTGAGTCAGGCGAGGGCTCTGGCTCCGGTGGGCAGCGAAGGTACGGACAGCGACGGAGCCGACAGCCTCGAGCCCCGTGGGGACCGTGCCCCGCGCAGGCGTTCCTGGTTGACCACCCCCGGGAGAAAATGTCGACTCATTCACAAGTCGTCTTACCTCCTTGGTGACCAGGGGACTTCTAGATAGGTCAGCGTGGCACCATGCCGACGGTTGGCGACTCTATGGCGTGTCGGCGGTCCGCAGCAACACAATCCGCCGGACCCGGCCCGATGTGTCGGCAATGAAACATCCTGCTGTCAAGGGTGTCCGGGCACCGTTCGCCAGGTTTCACCGGTGTGCGAAACGGTTAAAGAGTTGCGTTCGAGGCGAGTTGAACGAGTGTCGCAAAGTGACCATACACACATCCGGCCGGACCTTGTCGGGCAAGGTCCGGCCGGATGCTCGGCGTTGACGAGGCGGGTTGACCTGCCGCCCTGCAGCTGCTGGCCGACACGCCAGGGGCCGTGGCGGGACTAGCCGAGGAGGGTCTCGAGGTCCACGTGGTCCAGCCCGTGCGCCTCGGCGACCTCCTTGTAAACGACCTGGCCGTCATGGGTGTTGAGGCCCCTGGCCAGCGCGGCGTCGCGGCGCAGCGCCTCGACCCAGCCGCGGTTGGCGAGCTCCACGATGTAGGGCAGCGTGGCGTTGGTCAGCGCGTAGGTGGAGGTGTTCGGGACGGCGCCGGGCATGTTGGCGACGCAGTAGAAGACCGACTCGTGGACCTTGAAGGTCGGCTCCGCGTGGGTGGTGGGCCGGGAGTCCTCGAAGCAGCCGCCCTGGTCGATCGCGATGTCGACAAGGACACTTCCCGCCTTCATTCGGGAGACGAGCTCGTTGGTGACCAGCTTCGGGGCCTTGGCGCCCGGGATGAGGACGGCGCCGACGACGAGGTCGGCCTCGAGGCAGGCCTTCTCCAGTTCGAAGGCGTTGGAGACGACCGTCTGGATCTTCGTGCCGAAGATCTTGTCCGCCTCCTTGAGCTTGTTGATGTCCTTGTCGAGCAGGGTGACGTGGAAGCCCAGGCCGATGGCGATCTGCGCGGCGTTCCAGCCGGACACGCCACCGCCGATGACGACGGCCTTGCCGGCCGGCACACCCGGGACACCGCCGGGCAGCACACCACGGCCGCCGTTCGCCGCCATGAGGTGATAGGCGCCGACCTGCGGGGCCAGCCGGCCGGCGACCTCGGACATGGGGGCGAGCAGCGGGAGCGCGCGGTTCCGCAGCTCGACCGTCTCGTACGCGATGGCCGTGGTCCCGGACTCCAGCAGGGCGTCCGTGCACTCCTTGGAGGCGGCCAGGTGCAGGTAGGTGAAGAGGATCTGGTCCTTGCGCAGGCGGTGGTACTCCTCGGCGACCGGCTCCTTCACCTTGAGCAGCAGGTCGGCGGTGGCCCAGACCTCGTCGGCGGTGTCCAGGATCTGCGCACCCGCGCTGATGTACTCCTCGTCCGGGATCGAGGAGCCGACGCCGGCGTTCCGCTCGACGACGACCTGGTGACCGTTGCGCACCAGCTCGTGCACGCCGGCGGGGGTGATGGCCACCCGGAACTCGTTGTTCTTGACCTCGCGGGGGATGCCGACCTTCACGTCGATCACGGTCCTTGGCTCAGAGAATGGGGGCATTGCAAGACATACCCGGACGTGCAGCGGCACATCAGGAGACACCGCAGGAGACGCGCGGCAGAGCCAGTCTAATGAAGGCCTTGCCCGTGTCTAGCCTTTCATTGCATCAATCTTCAGCTGATGGACCGCGGATTTCGTAGGCGTTAGCCTCCTGTTCCGGCTCTGCCGCGTCCTCGTGGGCCTCCTCGTCCAGCATGCGTTCGGCCGTCCCGCGGTGGAGACGGGCGGCCGCCGGGTCGCCGAGGCGCTCCAATGTGTCGGCCAGTCTGAGCTGCAGCGCCGCCTGAAGCCGTACGTCCTCGGCGCGGCGCGCCCACTCGACGGCCTCCTGGCAGGTGACCAGCGACTCCTCGGGCCGGCCGGCGTACTCCTGAACCCTCGCCAGCTCGCTCAACGCCCGGGCGTGGGCGGCCACATCGCCGCTTCTGCGGTGCCCCGCGACCGCGGCACGCCACTGGCGCTGCGCCTCGCCGTAGCGGCCCGCGTACGTGTGCACGGCGCCGAGGCGGCCGTAGAGCCGGGCCGCGTGCGCGCGCTCGTCCCGGGCGAGCCGGTGGGCGAGCGCCCGGCCGTACCAGTCGGCCGCCCGGTCGTAGTCCCCCAGCTCCTGGTGCGCGCCGGCTACGGATTCCATTGCGCGGGCCGTCGCATACGGGTCGTTTCCCCGCCGTGCGGCATCCAGCGCGGCCCGGTAGCGGGGCAGCGCCTCCGCCGTCCGGCCGGTCTGCACGTCCAGGTCCGCCAGGTTCAGCAGGGCCGCCGACTGCTCGCGGGGCAGGTCCCGGCGCTCGGCGACGTCCAGGACGAGCCGGTGGATGCCGTACAGCTCGGGGGCGGCGGCCCGGGTGCCGAAGTGCGCGACCATGGCCCTCACCAGCGCGGCCATGAGCCGGCGGGCCAGCGTGTCCAGCTCACCGTCGGCGACCGCGAGACGGGCCGCGGCCAGCAGCGCGGGCTGCCGGACGCGCAGCCATTCCTCGGCCGCGCGGGGGGTCGCGAAGCGCAGGGCCTTGGGCAGCCCGGCGAGCTTCTCGCGGGCCTGCGGACTGTCGGTCTCGGTGATCGCGCGGCAGGACTGGAGCAGCCGTACGGTCCGCTCCAGCATCCGCGCCCGGGCCAGCTGCAACTCGGCCGGGCGGTCCTGGCTCTCGCTGCGGGCGCGGAGCAGGGGGTGCAGACAGCCGGGGATCTCGAACAGCGGCAGGGCGGCGTCGACGGGCCGCAGGAACCCGAGCGCCGCGAAGTCGTCGAGGACGGCCCGGGCGTCCTCCACCGAGCAGCCGGCCAGTGCGGAGGCGGTGTGCGGATCGACGAGGCCGAGGGGGGCGAGGTGGAGCAGCCGCAGCATCCGCTGGGCGGTGCCCGGCAGTCCCGCGTACGCGAGCCGGAAGACCCGGTCCGGTGCCGGCCCGTCGTCTCCCTCGGCGCGCAGCTGCTTGGCCAGGTCGGCGACGCCGGCCTTGGGGCGGGCACCCAGCCAGCCGCCGGCCAGGACGAGCGCGGCGGGCTGGCCGGCGCACTCCTCCACAAGACCCTCGGCGGCACGCGGGTCGACGGTGATGCGCACCGATCCGGTGAACCGGGTGAGGAGATCCAGCGCGGACTTGGTGTCGAGTCCGCCGAGTGTGCAGGGGCGCACGTCCGCGATCCCGGTCAGCGGCCCCTTGGAGACGGCCACGACCAGGCAGTCGGGCGCATCCGGCAGCAGGGCGTCGACCTGCTCCGCGGTCACCGCGTCGTCGAGCAGGAGCAGCACCCGGCGTCCGGCCAGGCCCTCGCGCAGCGCCTCGGTCAGATCGTCCTCGCCGGCCCCGGGCGGGGCCGGCAGGTCGAGGACCGTCAGCAAGGCGCGGGCGGTGCGCTCGGACGGTACGGGGGTGCCGTCGGGCTCACTGAGCCGGGCCCGCAGCACGCCGTCCCGGTAACGGTGTGCGACCCGGCGCACCAGTTCCTCGGCGAGCGCCGTGCGGCCGTAACCGGAGCGTCCTGCGATGAGCAGCACACGGGCACGGGGTGCCTTGCGGCCGGAGAGAGTGTCCAGGCCCGCCCGCTCGATATCGAGCAGGAGTTCCTTCAACTCCCGTGTGCGACCGAGGAACTGACCGTCCGTGGTGGGGGGACGCCGCTCGCCCTCCGACAGCTCGACGCCCCTTGCGTCCACCGCCTGATCCGCCACGGGCCACGCTCCCGTCCCACTGCGCACACGGGCCCGCCGGGCCTTGGGGCGGGTCGTTCCCAGAGCCTAGTTCACGCTCTGCGACGATCCGGGCCGAGCAGGGCAGGCACGTCCCCCGATCGGATCAGGCGATCGTACGACCGGCGCTGTCGGAGGGGTGCCTGCCCGTGAATGGGCCGGTTCCTCGCGTTCTCAGGACTCGAACGGCCGAGCGGGCCACGGCGCCTCGGCCGGGCGCAGGGCGTCCAGACCGTCGCCGTTCCGCGCGGCGACCAGCGAGAGGACGCCCACCACGAGGCAGTTGTTGTGCAGGTCGCCTGCCAGCACGCCCCGCACGAGGTCCTGGAGCGGGATCCGGGCCAGCTCCATGTCGGCCTCCTCGTCCTCCACCTCGAAGCGCCGGCCCTCGGCCTCGGACAGACCACGGGCGAGGAAGACCCGCACGGCCTCGTCGCAGCCGCCGGGGGTGGTGTAGACGTCGGTCAGCACCCGCCAGTCCTCGGCCTTGACGTGCGCCTCCTCGTACAGCTCGCGCTGGGCGGCGTGCAGCGGGTTCTCGCCGGGAATGTCGAGAAGCCCGGCCGGGATCTCCCAGAGCTTGTGGCGCACGGGGTGGCGGTACTGGCGGATGACCAGCACGCGGTCCTCGTCGTCCAGGGCGAGCACGGCCACCGAACCGGGGTGCACCTGGTAGTCGCGGCGGGCGACCGAACCGTCGGGCATCACCACGTCGTCGGTGCGGACGGAGGTCTTCTTGCCGACGAACGGGGTGTCGCTCGCCCTGACCTCCCACTCCTCGGGGGTGTCCTTGATCGTCATGTCGCCCTGTTCCTCCCACGCCCTTGCACACGACCGGGGCACGCCTCCCGAAGGACGCGCACCCCGGCCACCGTACAGCTCTCGCGCTACTTGCCGTTCTTCCGCTCCACAGCCGCCTTCACCAGGCCCGCGAACAGCGGGTGGGGCCGGGTCGGGCGGGAGCGCAGCTCGGGGTGCGCCTGCGTCGCCACCAGGTAAGGGTGCACTTCACGCGGGTATTCGACGTACTCCACGAGCTTGCCGTCCGGCGACGTGCCGGAGAACACGACGCCGGCCTTCTTCTCCAGCTCGGCGCGGTAGGCGTTGTTCACCTCGTAGCGGTGACGGTGGCGCTCCTCGACGTACTCCTTGCCGTCGTACACCTCACGCACGATCGATCCCTCGGCCAGCTTGGCCGGGTACATGCCCAACCGCATCGTGCCGCCCATGTCGCCCTCGCCCGCCACGATGTCGAGCTGTTCGGCCATGGTGGAGATGACCGGGTGGGCGGTCGCCGAGTCGAACTCGGTGGAGTTCGCGTCGGGGATGTCGGCCAGGTTGCGCGCCGCCTCGATCACGATGCACTGCAGGCCGAGGCAGAGTCCGAGCAACGGGATCTTGTTCTCGCGGGCGTACTGGATGGCGCCCACCTTGCCGGAGACGCCGCGGTCGCCGAATCCGCCGGGGATGCAGATCGCGTCCACGTCGGACAGCTGCTTCCCGGCGCCCGCCGGGGTCTTGCAGTCATCGGAAGTGACCCACTTGATCTTCACCCGGGCCTTGTTGGCGAAGCCGCCCGCGCGCAGCGCCTCGGTCACCGACAGATAGGCGTCGGGCAGGTCGATGTACTTGCCGACCAGGGCGAGGGTGATCTCGTGGTCCGGGTTGTGGACCCGGTCGAGCAGGTCGTCCCAGGTCGTCCAGTCCACGTCGCGGAACGGCAGGTCCAGCTTGCGGACGACGTAGGCGTCCAGGCCCTCGGTGTGCACGACCTTCGGGATGTCGTAGATGGAGCGGGCGTCGGGGCACGCCACGACCGCGGCCTCGTCGACGTCGCACATCAGCGAGATCTTGCGCTTGATCGCCGTCGGGACCTCGCGGTCGCAGCGCAGGACGATCGCGTCCGGCTGGATGCCGATGTTGCGCAGGGCGGCGACCGAGTGCTGGGTCGGCTTGGTCTTCAGCTCGCCGGAGGGGCCGATGTACGGCAACAGTGAGATGTGCACCACGAAGACGTTGTCGCGGCCCACCTCGTGGCGGACCTGGCGCACGGTCTCCAGGAACGGCAGCGACTCGATGTCACCCACCGTGCCGCCGACCTCGGTGATCACGACGTCCACCTCGTCGGTGGCCATACGCCGGATGCGGTGCTTGATCTCGTTGGTGATGTGCGGGATGACCTGCACCGTGTCGCCCAGGTACTCGCCGCGCCGCTCCTTGGCGATGACCGTCGAGTAGACCTGCCCGGTGGTGACGTTGGCGGAGCCGTCCAGATCGCGGTCGAGGAAGCGCTCGTAGTGGCCGATGTCCAGATCGGTCTCGGCGCCGTCGTTCGTGACGAACACCTCACCGTGCTGGAAGGGGTTCATGGTGCCCGGGTCCACGTTCAGGTACGGGTCGAGCTTCTGCATGACGACACGAAGACCCCGCGCCTTGAGCAGCATGCCGAGGCTGGACGCCGTCAGGCCCTTGCCGAGCGAGGAGGCGACACCCCCGGTGACGAAGATGTGCTTGGTCGTCGTGGATTTGGGCGGCATGGCCAAGAGGGGGCTCCCGTGGTCGCGGTCTGGGTTGCGGTGCGGTCCACCAGGGTTTCCGGAGGTGCCGTCGCTGCGGTTCGGGGGTTTCGTGCCCACCGGTCCACGGGCTACCAGCGTAACAGCGCCCGAGCATGACCGCTTCCGGCCACCCGCCGGACCCGTGTCACCATGGACGCGCGACACTCACCCGCGCCCCACTCGTTCGGCGCACTCGCGTTGCCTCGACCGGGACGCGGATCATGGAGGTGCGTCGTATCCTGCTCGGACACTCGCTGCCGAGCACTCCCCGGAAAACGGCAACACCCCCGCCCGTCACCGGAACAACAAGAGCTTGTCAGTTTGTTGAACATCGACCGCTTGCTTTCCGAATGGGTCGGTGAACAACGTCTGTCTCACCGACCCCATGACCGCAAAGAGCGACCGCCCCTCGTGGGCGACGTGGCCGTTCGACTGGAGTTCAATTGGCCGGGCGCATCGAAGACTATGCACTCATTGGAGACATGCAGACCGCGGCGCTGGTCTGCCGGGACGGCACCGTGGACTGGTTGTGCCTGCCCCGATTCGACTCCCATGCCGTCTTCGCGGGACTGCTCGGTACAGAGGAGCACGGCTTTTGGCGTCTGGGACCTGCCCACGCCTCGGGTGCGCAGCCGCCGACGGCGACCCGGCGCTCCTACCGCGGCGACTCCCTGATCCTGGAGTCCGAGTGGGACACCCCGCGCGGCACGGTCCGGGTCATCGACCTCATGCCGCCGCGTGACGGTGCCCCACAGCTGATCCGGATCGTGGAGGGCGTCACGGGCCGGGTGCCGATGCGCTCCGCGCTGCGCATGCGGTTCTCCTACGGGCGTGTGGTGCCCTGGGTGCACAAGCACGAGGGACGCACCGTGGCCGTGGCCGGCCCGGACTCCGTGTGGTTCGACACCGAGGCCGAGACCTACGGCAAGGGCCTGACGACGTACGCGGACTTCACCGTCGCGCCCGGTGACCGGATCGCCTTCACCATCTCCTGGCAGCCCTCTCACCAGAAGCCGCCGTCGCTTCCCGAGCCCGAACAGTCGCTGGAGGCGGCCGAGGACTTCTGGCGCGAGTGGGTGGAGCACTGCACGTACCACGGTCCCTACCGCGAGGCCGTGGTCCGTTCCCTGATCACCCTGAAGGCCCTCACCTACGCGCCGACGGGCGGCATCGTGGCCGCGCCGACGACCTCGCTGCCCGAGGAGATCGGCGGCGTACGCAATTGGGACTACCGCTACACCTGGCTGCGGGACGCGGCGATCACCCTGTCGTCCCTGCTGCGCACCGGCTACCGCGAGGAGGCCCGCGCCTGGCGCGAGTGGCTGCTGCGGGCCGTGGCCGGCGATCCCGAGAACCTCCAGATCATGTACGGCATCGCGGGTGAGCGGGAACTGGGCGAGGCCGAGCTGGACTGGCTGCCCGGCTACGAGAACTCGGCGCCCGTGCGCGTGGGCAACGGCGCCGCCCACCAGCTGCAGCTGGACGTGTACGGCGAGGTCACCGAGGCCCTGCATCTGGCCCATATGACGGGCCTGGCGCGCAACGACTACGCGTCCCTGCTCCAGCTGAAGCTGATCCGCTACCTGGAGCAGCACTGGGACGAGCCGGACGAGGGCATCTGGGAGGTGCGCGGCCCCCGCCGCCACTTCGTCCACTCCAAGGTCATGGCCTGGGTGGCGGTCGACCGCACGATCAAGCTGATCGAGTCCGGCGACGCGGACGGCCCGCTGGAGAAGTGGCGCGAGCTGCGCGACGACATCCACCGGGACGTGTGTGAGAAGGGTTACGACAAAGAGCGCAACACCTTCACACAGTCCTACGGCTCCAAGGAGCTGGACGCCTCGCTGCTGCTGATTCCGCAGATGGGCTTTCTGCCGCCGGACGACAAGCGGGTGATCGGCACGATCGAGGCGATCCAGCGCGAGCTGTCCACCCCGGACGGCTTCATCCTGCGGTACCCGACCTCGGGCGCGGAGGAGGGCGTGGACGGGCTGCCGGGCGACGAGGGCGCGTTCCTCGCCTGCTCGTTCTGGATGGCCGACGACCTGGCGATGATCGGCCGCGTGGACGAGGCCCGCAAGCTCTTCGAGAAGCTGCTCGCGCTGCGCAACGACCTGGGCCTGCTCGCCGAGGAGTGGGATCCGCGTCTGCAGCGCCAGGTGGGGAACTTCCCGCAGGCGTTCAGCCACGTGCCGCTGATCGACACCGCGCTGCGGCTGACCGCCTCCGGCGCGTACGGCGGCTGACCTCACGTGTGCGGGGCCGGCAGGGCCCCGCACATCGGCGGACAGGACCGGTGCGCGCCGCCCGCCTACGCTGAGGGGAGATGTGTCCCTCGCTGGAAGGGGGCGGCTGCCGTGGCTGCCCTTTCGAAGGCGGGCGCGGCGCTCGCCGCGCTCCGCTCGGATCTGGCCGGTGCCGTCCACGCCCCGGGCGACCCGGGCTACGACGAGGCCAGGACGGTCTTCAACGCGACGGTCGACCGCCGCCCGGCGGTGATCGCGCAGTGCGCGGGGCAGGCCGACGTCGTCCGGGCGGTGCGCTTCGCCCGGGAGCTGGATCTGAAGATCGCCGTCCGCGGTGGCGGGCACAGCGTCGCCGGGATGGCGCTGTGCGACAACGGTCTCGTCGTCGACCTGCGCCGGATGCACGACGTCACGGTCCACCCCGGTTCCGCGTCGGTGCGGGTCGGCGGCGGTGCCGTGATGCGCGACCTGGACCGTGCCACCCAGCCGCACGGGCTCGCGACCACCGGCGGCCGGGTCTCCACCACCGGGGTCGGCGGCTTTGTGCTCGGCGGCGGCACCGGCTGGCTCGACCGGCCCTTCGGCCTCGCCGTCGACAACCTGCTCGGCGTGGAGCTCGTGACCGCGGAGGGCGCCACCGTGCTCGCCACCGGCGAGGAGAACCCCGAGCTCTTCTGGGCCCTGCACGGCGGGGGCGGCAACTTCGGCATCGCCACCGCGCTCACGCTCAGGCTGCACGAACTGCCCGAGTTCTCCATCGCCCTGCTGATGTTCCTGCCCGAGACCGGCCCCGACGCGGTGCGGACCTTCCGCGACGTCATCACCACGGGCCCGCCGAAGGTGGGCGGTGCCGTGCTGTACGTCACGGCACCGCCCGAGCCGTTCGTCCCCCAACACCTGGTCGGTTCGCTGCTGTGCACCGCCCTCGTCACGTACACCGGCGGCGAGGAGGAACTGCGCAAGCTCGCCCGACCGCTGCTGGCCCTGCCGCACGAGGGCGAGGTCGTCACGACGATGCCGTACGCCGACGTCCAGTGCATGCTCGACGGCCCGCCGGGGCTGCGGAACCACTGGTCGGTCGAGTACGTGAGCGCCCTGCCCGACGAGCTGGTCGACGTCTTCTGCTCGCGCGCCCGCTCGATGCCCGTGCCCTCGGCCAGTCAGCAGGTGCTCTTCCCGCTGGGCGGCGCGATCGCCGCCGGGCCCGCCGAGTACCCCGTCCCCTACCGGGACGCGCCGTGGACCGTGCACCCCTTCGGTATCTGGGAGGACCCGGCGGACGACGAGCGGGCGCTGCGGTGGGTCAGGGACCTGTGTGCCGACGCCCGGCCCTGGCGCACGGGCGCGGTGTACCTCAACTTCATCGGGGACGAGGGCAGGGACCGGGTGGTGGCCGGCCTCGGCACCGGGAACTTCAACCGGCTGGCCCGGATCAAGCGGCAGTACGACCCGGACAACGTGTTCCGGTACAACCACAACATCCCGCCCGCCTGACCGGGCCCGCGGTGCGCCCGGCGTGCGCCCGCGGGTAGCGTCACCGCATGGACAGCCGCTACGAGCCACGGGGCACCGAGGGCGCCGGGATCACGGTGCAGCAGGCGCTGGAGCTGCCCGGGCTGCGCAGCGGGCTGCCGGAGGTGCTGGCCGGAGCCGAGCGGCTGAACCGCACGGTGCGCTGGGTGCACGCGGGCGAGGTCCCGAACATCGCCTCGCTGCTCAAGGGCGGCGAGCTGCTCCTGACCACGGGCTACGGTCTGGGCACCCGACCCGCCGACCAGCGCGCGTTCGTCCGCACGCTCGCCGAACGCGGCATCGCGGCCCTGGTCGTGGAGCTGGGCACGCGTTTCACCCGGCTGCCCGCGGCCCTCGTCGAGACGGCCCGCTCCACGGGCCTGCCGCTCGTGCAGCTGCACCGTGAGGTGCCGTTCGTGACCGTCACCGAGGAGATCCACACCGAGATCGTCAACGGCCACTACGCCCTGCTCCAGCGGGCCGAGGAGGTGCACCGGCGCTGCACCGAGGCGCTGCTCGGGGGCGGCGGGGTGCCCCAGGTCCTGCGGATCCTGGCCGACTTCAGCGGCAACCCCGTGTTCCTCGAGACCGCCGACGGGCAACTGCTGTACGCGGCCGGGAGGGGACCTGCGGACACCGATCCGCTCCAGGTGTGGGAGGGCCTGCGCGGTCAGCACAAGGACGCGCCCCCGGCGGGCACGGTCCTCGTGGACGTGCCGGGCGGCGGCCCCGGCACGGGTTCCGTCCGGGCCCGGCTGGTGCTGCTGCCGGTGAGTGCGCCGATGGCGCCGGTGCACCGGATGGCCGCGGAGCGGGCCGCGGGCGTCCTCGCCGTCGTACTGATGCAGGCCCGTCAGGAGGAGGAGCTGGCCGCGCGTGGGAGGGGCGACTTCCTCACCGACCTCGCCGAGGGCCGTGTCGCCGCGGAGGACGCACCCGCGCAGGCCCGGGTGCTGGGCTTCAAGCCGGGCGCAGGGCCTCTGCTGCCGGTCGTGATGCGGCTGGCGGACGGCCTCGACCCGGGGGGAGGTGGGTGGGCGGTCCTGGCAAGGGCGGTCGGGGAGGAACTGGCCGCGGTGGGTGTGCCCGTCCTGGTGGGCGTACGGCCGGTGGAGGGCCGGGTGCTGCTGCTGTTGAAGCTGCGCTCGGAGGCGGAGCGTTCGGCGATCGCCGACCGGGTGGCCGCCGCGCTGCGGGCGGGTGTCGAGCGGGCGGGCATACAGCGGCCGGGAGTGCGGCCGCCGGGGGTGGTGGTCGGTGTCGCGGGCGGCTGGGCGGCGGCGTCGGCGGGGCTGCGGCACGCGGCGGAGACGGCGACGGCGGCGCAGGGGCTGCCGGAGCACTCCTGGTACGACGCCCGCCGTCTCGACATCGACCTCCTGTTGTGGCGCCTGCGGGACCATCCCGACCTCGCTGCCTTCGTGGACCGTGCGATCGGTCCGCTGCGCGACCACGACCGCCGCTCCAAGCCGCCGCTGCTGCCCACGCTGGAGACGTATCTGGCACACGCGGGCCGCAAGGCGGAGACGGCCCGCGAGCTGCACCTGAACCGGCAGACGCTCTACAACCGGCTGGCGAGGATCGGCGAGTTGCTGGGCGCGGACCTCGACGACCCGCAGACCGTCCTGACGCTCAGCCTGGCGCTGCGGGCGCGCAGGCACGTGCCCTGGGGTCTGCCTCAGACGTAGGGCAGGACCTGCGTCAACTCGTCGTACACACTGAGTACTTGGGCCACCGTCTCGTCCTCGGTGGGCCAGGTGCCGGCCTGGGCCGTGCCCCTGTCCCGCAGCAGCGCGCGGCGTCCGGGGTCGTCGAGGAGCCGTACGACGGCGGTGGCGAGCGCGTCCGCGTCGCCGTAGGGGACCAGTTCGGCCGCGTCTCCGACGAGTTCGCGGATACCGCCGACGTCCGTGGCGACGAGCGGCACGCGGGCGTGCAGCGCCTCCTGGGCGAGGACCGACCGGGACTCCCAACTGGTCGGCAACAGGGCGAGATCGGCGGCCGCGAGCAGTTCCGCGACGTCCTCGCGCCGCCCGATCAGCCGTACCGGCAGCGACTCGTCCTCGATGCGCCGCTGGAGCACGGCCCGCAGCGGGCCCTCCCCCGCGATGACGACCAGGGGGGCCGGTTCGAGGCGGCGCCAGGCGCGCGCGGCGTCGAGCAGTACGTCGTATCCCCGGTGCCGGTCGAGGCTGCCGACGGCCATGAGCAACGGCCGGTCCGTGGCGCCGAGTTCGGCCCGGGTCTTGGAGCGCAGCCGTTCGGGGTCGTCGTCGTGCTCGACCGGGGTGCGGGGCGCGGGCAGGGCGACGGCGGCGAGCCGGGCGTCACGGGCACCGCGGCGGCGTGCCCGGTCGACCAGGTAGGAGGACGTGCCGAGGACGACGGACGCGGCCCTGGCCACGCGTCGTTCGAGGAGGCGCACCACAGTGGCGCGGGCGCCCTCGGCCTGCGCACGCGTGTGCCAGGTGACGACGAGCGGGACGGGGCGGCCGCTGAGCGCGAGCGCGGCGCGCAGGCCCGCGTGCAGCCCGTGCGCGTGCACCAGGTCCGCCTCGCCGCAGGCGATGCGGAGGGCGGCGAGGGCGGCGGGCTCCGTACTGCGGGGCACGGGGACGTGCCGGCCCCCGACTCCGGAGAAGTCGTAGAGGCGTTCGGCCTCGACGGGGGCGCACACGATCACGCCCACCCCCCGGGCGACCAGCCCCGAGGTCAGCGTGCGCACATGCGCACTGCTGCCCGCGCTGCCTCCGCCGAGCACCTGCACGGTGCGCAGCGGCGACCGTCCGTGCGGTGAAGGGCTGCTCGCAAGGCTCACGGGGCCTGGGCTCCTGGTTCGGCTTCGGGCGGTCACGAGGAAACGTACAGAAGGATCGCGCGCTGGGGGTGGACCGCGCGAGGTGCTCCGCGGACGACTCAAGGATGCCAGGGCGCGGGCGCGTTGCGGCACCGGCGGACGCGCGCGACAAGGGCGGATCGAACCGTCGGGGACGGCCACGGTCACTCACATGGATGAAGAGGGTAGCGAGTCGGACCGCCCCTGTGGCGCAGACCCGGACAATCCGTCGGCCGAGGTGTCACCCCGCACCCCACGACCTCGCCGCCGCGCTCACCTTGTCCCCGTACGCGGCCGCGGCCACCAGGACCGCCGCATGGGCGAGCGGTCCGGCTCGCCGTGCCCACCGAGAAGACCCCTGCGCGCGCGGCGCCGCCCATCCGGCGACGGCGGCGGCACCGAGGGCGGCGCCGAGGGCGTGTGCCCCCGTGTCGCCGATCATCACGCGTTCGCCGAGGTCGTCGGCGAGGACGGCCGCCGCCGCGCCCGCCGCGGCGGCGGAGAGCTCCCCGGCCGCGCCGTCGTGCAGCAGCCCGAGGGCGCCCAGCACGGCCACCGCCCCCGCGGCACGGCCCGGCCGTACGTCGACGAGGTTGACGAGGTGGGCGGTCCCGGCGATCACGACTCCGGCGAGCACCTTCTCCGGCGGCCGCTTCCGCAGCACCGTCCCCGCGGCGAGCGCGGCCGCGGAGATCCCGAACAGCTTCACGGCACCGCTGCTGACGTCGCCGTCCCGCAGGGCCGACAGATGCGCCCGGAAGCCTCGCCGGGGGTCCCCGGCGCCCGCGATGTCGTCGTAGGCACCGCAGAGACCGGCGGCGAGCACGGCCGCCCCCACGGCGGGACGTGCCCGCCCGGCCGCGAGCGCGGTGGCCGCGGCCACCGCGGGCCCCGCGTACAGCCCGACGGTGCGTCCGGCGTGGTTCCTCCGCTCCCAGCGGGCGCGCCCGCCCGGGGCCGTGGCGCGCAGTGCGGCCGTGGCGGTCCGGGTGACGGCCGCGGCGAGTGCGAACGAGACGGTCCTGCGCGTACGGCTGATCATCCCGACACCCTAAGGGGCCGGTCCGTCAGGCGTCCGCGCGTGCCGTCGCCAGCAACTCCTCCGCATGCGCCCGGGCCGTCTCCGAGTCCTCCTGACCGGCCAGCATCCGGGACAGCTCCCTGATGCGGTCCTCGCCCTCGAGGACCTTAACGCCCGACCTCGTCACCGACCCGTCGTTGCGCTTCTCCACCAGCAGCTGCCGGTCGGCGAACGCCGCCACCTGCGGCAGATGGGTGACGACCACGACCTGCGCGGTCTTCGCGAGCCGCGCGAGGCGCCGCCCGATCTCCACCGCCGCCTTGCCGCCGACGCCCGCGTCGACCTCGTCGAAGAGGTACGTCGGCACGGGGTCCGTCCCCGCGAAGACGACCTCGACGGCGAGCATCACACGCGACAGCTCACCACCCGAGGCGCCCTTGGCGATGGGCCGCGGCGGGGCACCTGGGTGGGGTGCGAGCAGCAGCTCGACCTCGTCGACACCCGCCGGGCCGTAGGCGACCGTGCGTCCGCCGACCTCGACACCCTCGGAGTCGTCCGTCTGCCGGAGTTCGAACGACACCCGCGCGTGCGGCATGGCGAGCGAGGCCAGCTCGGCGGTGACGGCGGCGGCGAACCGCTCGGCCGCCTCCGTGCGCGCGTCCGTCAACGCCTGGGCCAGACCACCCAGTTCGGTGCGCAGCGCGTCCCGCTCGGCGGTCAGCTCCCCGATCCGCTCGTCGTCGCCGTCGAGTTCGGTCAGCCGTGCGGCGCCCTGCTCGGCCCAGGCGAGGACCGAGGCGATGTCCTCGCCGTACTTGCGGGTCAGCGCGTTCAGTGCGGCCCGCCGCTCCTCGACGGCCGCCAGCCGCAGCGGATCCGCGTCCAGGTCGTCGGCGTAACCGGCCAGCTCGCCGGCCACGTCGCCGAGCAGAATGCCGATCTCGCCGATCCGGTCGGCGAGCCCCGACAGCGCCGGATCGTGCGACCGCACCGCCTCCAGGGCCCGGTGCGCGCCCGCCACCAGGGTGGCCGCGTCGACGCCCTCGGGATCCTCCGGATTGCCCGCCAGCGCCGCGTGCGCGGACGTCGCGGCCGAGGCGAGCGCCTCCGCGTGCCCGAGCCGCTCCGCCTCCTCGGCCAGTTCGACGTCCTCGCCCGCGCGGGGCTCCACGCCCGCGATCTCCTCGAGCCCGAAGCGCAGCATGTCGGCTTCCTGGGCCCGCTCACGGGCGCGTGTGGTGATCTCCTCCAGCTCCACGGAGACCGCCCGCAGCCTGCGGTACGCCTCCCCGTACTTGGCCAGCGGAACCGCCACCGCGTCACCTGCGTACCGGTCCAGTGCCTGCCGCTGGCGGGACAGCTTCAGCAGCCCCTGCTGGTCCGTCTGCCCGTGCACGGCCACCAGTTCGTCGGCCAGCTCCGCGAGCACCCCGACGGGCACGGAACGCCCGCCCAGATGGGCCCGCGAGCGTCCTTCGGCGGACACGGTGCGGCTGATCAGCAGCGCTCCGTCGTCGAGCTCGGCCCCGGCCTCCTCGGCGCGTACGGCGACGGAGGCCCCTTCGGGCATGGTGATCCGCCCCTCCACGACCGCGCTCTTCGCCCCGATCCGGACGAGGGCCGGGTCGGCGCGCCCGCCGAGAAGCAGGCCGAGGCTGGTGACGACCATGGTCTTGCCCGCGCCCGTCTCACCGGTCACGGCGGTGAAGCCGGGCGACAGCTCCACGACCGCGTCGTCGATGACTCCGAGCGACCGTATCCGCATCTCCTCCAACACGGAGAAGACCTTACGAGGTCGGGCGGGGGATGTGCGAGCGGCCCATGTCACTCCCGCGAGGTACACCGCGCCCGGGAGGGCCCGCGGTGTCGAAACGTCGGGTGCCTCCGCCGCGCGGACGGAGGCGACGGCGGACGGCCCGCGCCCGGGAACCGGCCGGGCGGACGATCAGTGCGGCCGGCCCCGCCACCCCGAGACCGGGAGCGCGAACTTGGCCACCAGCCGGTCGGTGAACGACGCATGGTGCAGTCGGGCCAGACGCACCGGCACGGCCCCTCGCCGCACCTCCACCCGCGCCCCCTGGGGCAGCTCCACCATCCGCCGCCCGTCGCACCACAGCACACCGTGCGGGGTGTCCGGCTGCACCTCCACGGCGAGCACGGAGTTCGGCGAGGTCACCAGCGGTTTGGCGAACAGCGCGTGCGCGCTGATGGGCACCATGAGCAGCGCCTCCACCTCCGGCCACACCACAGGACCGCCGGCGGAGAACGCGTACGCGGTCGAACCGGTGGGGGTGGCGCACACGATGCCGTCGCAGCCGAACCCGGTCACCGGCCGGCCGTCGATCTCCAGGACGACCTCGAGGAGCTTCTCGGCCGAGACCTTCTGCACGGCGGCCTCGTTCAGCGCCCAGTCGGTGTGGACGATGTCGCCGTTCTTGTGCACGACGACGTCGACGGTCATGCGTTCCTCGACCTCGTAGGCCTTCATCACGACCCGGTCCACGACGCGGTCGAGGTCGTCGCGTTCGGCCTCGGCGAGGAAGCCGACACGGCCGAGGTTGACGCCGAGCATCGGCACGCCGGATGCACGGGCGAACTCGGCGCCGCGCAGCAGTGTGCCGTCGCCGCCGAGCACGATGAGCAGCTCACACCCGTCCAGACACTGCGGGGTGGCCTCCTTGACGAGTTCCACCTCGTCCGGAAGGGGCAGGTCCTCGGCCTCCGTCTGCAGAACACGCACCCCGATCCCGCAGCGCAGCAGCCCCTTGACGACGAGTTCCGCGCTGCGGATCGCCGCGGGCCGCCCGGTGTGGGCGAGCAGGAAAACAGTACGAGCTCGGTTGTCGGTCACCGCGGCCCCTCCGCCACTGCACGGTCAACGTCGGCCGGGTCCAGTGCGGGTGCTCCGGCACGCAGCCACAGAAAGTACTCGACGTTGCCCGACGGTCCGGGCAACGGGCTGGCCGTCACGCCCTGCACGCCGAGCCCCAGTTCCGCGGCTCGTCCGGCCACCCCGCACACGGCCTCGGCGCGCAGTTGCGGGCTGCGGACGACCCCGCCGCTGCCCAGCCTTTCCTTCCCCACTTCGAACTGGGGCTTGACCATCATCACCAGGTCGGCGTCCGGCTTCGCGCACCGCACCAGGGCGGGCAGCACCAGTCCGAGCGGGATGAAGGAAAGATCCCCCACAACAAGATCCACAGGCTCCCCATCGATCGCTTCGAGCGTCAACTCGCGTACGTTCGTACGGTCCTTGACGGTGACGCGTTCATCACTTCGGAGAGTCCAGGCGAGCTGTCCGTATCCGACGTCGACGGCGACGACGTGGGCGGCACCCGCCCGCAGCAGGACGTCGGTGAAGCCGCCGGTGGACGCGCCGGCGTCCAGCGCACGCCGGCCCTCGACCGCGAGGCCCTGCGGCACGAACGCCGTCAGGGCGCCCGCCAGCTTGTGGCCGCCCCTCGACACGTAGTCGGGGTCGCTGCCGTCCTGCGCGACGACGATGGCCGCGGCGGTCTCCACCTGGGTGGCGGCCTTGGTGGCGACGGTCTTGCCGACGGTGACCCGGCCCGCGGCGATCAGCTGGCCGGCGTGCTCGCGCGAGCGCGCGAGTTTCCGGCGGACCAGCTCCGCGTCCAGACGACGGCGTGCGACTCCTGCCACGTTCGGTCAGCTCCTGTTCCCCTGCATCGGATCGGAAGGTGTGCCCCGTAGGGTCTCATCGACCGGTGGGAGCCGGTCGATGGACGGGGGCCGGAGGCCCCGGCCGGGTGTCGAGCGCGGTGAGCGCGTCCCGCAACCCCCGGTGTACATCCTCGTACACCTCCACGTGGCCGTCCGTGGCGAGGTGGTCGGCGTCGGACAGCCGCTCCAGCCGGTCGTCGACGTCGGCGTTGCCCGTGGGGGTCCTGGGCACGTTCAGCGGGGCGGGCGCGGCCGGGTCACCCTCGGGCCCATTGACGGATTCGCCCGGAAGATCCAGTTCCGTCACCGCGGATTCCGCCGGGACCCCGACCACGGGCACAGTGTCGCTCATGCCCCGACGCTACCCCGAACCCCTGGGGTACCGTCGCTGACGATGGCGACGATTGAGGAGTGCCGCAGCGCACTCGACAAGCTCTCGGACAATCTGGCGGGCGCCGAAGGCGACGTGCACGCGGCGGCGGCTCTGGACCGCTCGCTCAGCTGCCATGTCACCGATCTGGACCTCACCTTCGTCGGCCGCCTCAGGGACGGCCGGATCGAGGTGCTCGACACGGTGCCGGGACCACCCCCGGACAGGGCCCAGATCCGGCTGGCGATGACCGGGGACGACCTGGTGGCGATGGTCGACGGCCAGCTGAACTTCGCGAAGGCCTGGGGCTCGGGCCGGGTAAGGCTGGAGGCGTCCCTGCTCGATGTGTTCCGGCTCAGAAAGCTTCTGTAGGCCCCACGGGGCAGCAGGCGGCGCCCTCCCGGCGTCAGGAGGTCTCCGCCGCGACCGCACGGGTGCGTGTCCCACGTGCCGCCGGCACCACCAGTGGCGTCCCCGTCTCCGGGTCGTCGATGACCTGGCAGCGCAGCCCGAACACCTCCTCGACCAGTCCGGCCGTGACGATGTCCTTCGGGGCGCCCTCGGCGATCACCTTCCCCTCGCGCAGGGCGATGAGGTGGGTGGCGTAGCGGGCGGCGTGGTTCAGGTCGTGCAGCACCGCGACCAGCGTCCGTCCCTGTTCCTCGTGCAGTTCCGCGCACAGGTCGAGCACATCGATCTGGTGCTGGATGTCCAGGTAGGTGGTCGGCTCGTCGAGCAGCAGCAGCGGGGTCTGCTGGGCGAGCGCCATGGCGATCCACACGCGCTGCCGCTGCCCACCGGAGAGCTCGTCGACGTAGCGGTCGGCGAGTTCGGCGACGCCCGTGCGCGCCATCGACTCCCGCACCACCCGCTCGTCGTCGTCCGACCACTGGCGCAGGACCCCCTGGTGCGGATAGCGGCCACGGCCCACGAGATCCCCGACGGTGATCCCGTCGGGTGCGATCGAGGACTGCGGCAGCAGGCCGAGGGTCCGTGCCACCTGCTTCGCCGGCATCGACTGGATCACCTGGCCGTCGAGCAGCACCCGGCCCCGGGACGGCTTGAGCATCCGGGACAGGGCGCGCAGCAGCGTGGACTTGCCGCAGGCGTTCGGGCCGACGATCACGGTGAAGGAGTTGTCGGGGATCTCCACGGACAACTGTTCGGCGATCACACGCTGGTCGTAGGCGAGGGTGACGTCGTGGGCGGCCAGGCGGTTCACAGTGCTCCTCTTGTCGTTCGTTCCCGGTCCGCGCGCGGCGCTCATATGCGGCCCGCCCGGCGTTCGGTGACCAGCAGGCCCAGCAGATAGACGCCTCCGAGGACACCCGTGACGACGCCGACGGGCAGTTGGTCCGCACCGAAGACCCGCTGGGAGGCCCAATCGGCGATGATCAGCAGCGCGGCCCCCATGACCATGGAGGGCACCAGGTTCGGGCCGGGTGAACGGGTCAGCCGGCGGGCGAGCTGGGGCGCGGTCAGGGCCACGAAGCCGACCGGACCCGCGGCGGCGGTCGCGCCTGCGGTGAGCAGCACGGCGGACACCATGAGCAGCAGCCGTACCCGCTCGACACGCAGCCCGAGGGCGTACGAGACGTCGTCGCCCATCTCCATCATCCGCAGCCCCCGCGCGTTGCCGAGCACGAGCGGTACGAGGACGCAGACCAGTACGAGCAGCGGCCACACCTGGTCCCAGTCGCGGCCGTTGAGGGAGCCGGTCATCCAGACGACCGCGCGGGCCGCGTCGACGATGTCGGCCTTGGTGAGCAGATAGCCGTCGACCGCCGTGACGATCGCGGACACGCCGATGCCGACCAGGACGAGCCGGTAGCCGTGCACACCCCGCTTCCAGGCCAGCAGATAGATGGCGAGTCCGGTCACCAGGCCGCCCACCAGGGCCCCGGCGGCGACCTGAGCGGCGCTTCCGGAGAACAGCACGATCATCACGAGCGCCCCGGCCGTCGAACCCTGCCCGAGGCCGAGCACGTCCGGACTGCCCAGGGGGTTGCGGGAGACGGACTGGAACAGCGCCCCGCCGAGGCCGAGCGAGGCCCCGACCAGCAGGCCCACGAGCACACGCGGCAGGCGCAGTTCGGTGACGATGAACTCCTGGCCCGGTTTGCCGTCGCCGGCCAGCGTCCTCAGGACGTCCCCGGCCGGGATCGGGAAGTCGCCGGTGCCGATCAGTACGACACTCGCGACGAGCGCGGCAGCCAGGAGCAGGACGACGACGGTGCACGCGCGCACGTCCAGGCGCAGCGAGAGCCCGCCCGGTGTGCGCAGGCTACGGATGTTCTTCACAGCTGCGCCGTCCTCCGCCGTCGTACGAGGAAGATGAAGACCGGGCCGCCGAGGACCGCGGTCACGATTCCGACCTGGAGCTCCGCGGGCCGGGCGACGATGCGGCCGACCACGTCGGCGCCGAGCAGCAGCACGGGCGACAGGACGGTCGCGTACGGCAGGATCCAGCGCAGGTCGGGGCCGGTGAAGGACCGTACGACGTGCGGGACCATCAGGCCGACGAACACGATGGGCCCGCAGGCGGCCGTCGCGGCACCGCACAGCACGGTGGCGGCGGCCATGGACAGGGCGCGGGTGCGGTTGAGGTGGGCGCCGAGTGCGCGGGCGGTGTCGTCGCCCATCGCCAGGGCGTTCAGCGGGCGCGCAAGGGCCAGCGCGAGGACCGTCCCGGCCGCGAGGAACGGCAGGACCTGGACGATGGTCGCGTCCGTCGCCGAGGCCAGGGAACCGACGGTCCAGAAACGCATCTTGCCGAGCGCCGCGTCGTCCATGATCATCACGGCCTGGAGATAGCCGTAGAGCGCGGCGCTGATCGCGGTGCCGGCGAGCGCCAGCCGTACCGGTGTGGCACCGCGGCTGCCGCCGAGGAACCACACCAGGGCACCGACGGCGGCCGCACCGAGGAAGGCGAACCACACGTACCCGCTGAGGCTGGTGACACCGAAGTAGGTGATGGCGGTGACGACGGCGGCGGAGGCGCCCGCGTTGATACCGAGAAGACCGGGGTCGGCGAGCGGATTGCGGGTGAGCGCCTGGAGCAGGGCACCGGACAGACCGAGCGCCGCCCCCGCGAGCAGTCCGAGGACCGTGCGCGAGAGCCGGTCGCCCACCACTGCGTCCGCATACGTGCCCGAAGCGTGGAACAGACCGTGCCAGACCTGGGCCGGTGACAGCCCTTTCGCACCGATCGCGATGCTCGCCAGCGCGACGAGCGCCAGGACCACGACGGAGACGAGAAGCCCGAGGGCCCGTATCGTCCGGCGGTTCGGGGGCGCGGGGGCGGTCTCCGCGCGCGGTTCGGGGGGACTGTCGACCAACACGTGGTTAGGTTAGCCTACCCTCGCCATCTCCTCGACGGGCGGCCGCCCGCCCCCTCACAACCCCAGCCGGGCCAGCGCCTTCCCGCCGTCCAGCCGGCACACACCCTCGCCCGCCGCCGTCCACGCCGCCGCGCACAGCGCCCGCAGCCCGTCCAGGGCCTCCCCCTCGCCCTCCAGCCGAAGACTCCCCGGCGCCTCCCCCGCGGCGGAGGACTCGCCCGTCGCCGTCCAGCCCCCGCAGCGGAACCCGCCGTCCACCGCGAGAACCTCCGGCTGCCCGGTCAGCAGCCCGCGCAGGTCCGCGTCCACATACGTCGGCCGGTGCTGCGGCGGCGCGGCGAGCAACTGCGCGCCGTCCGTCACACCCGTCAGCACGAGCAGCGAATCGACCCCTCCGTTGAACGCGCCCTCGATGTCCGTGTCCAGCCGGTCCCCGACCACCAGCGCTCGCTCCGCACCGGTCCGCAGGATCGTCTCCCGGTGCATCGGCGGCAGCGGCTTGCCCGCCACCTGCGGCTCGGCACCGGTGGCGATCCGTACGACCTCCACGGCCGCTCCGTTGCCCGGCGCGATCCCGCGCGCGCTCGGGATGGTC
Organism: Streptomyces sp. HUAS TT11; assembly: GCF_051553595.1. Taxonomy (NCBI): domain Bacteria; kingdom Bacillati; phylum Actinomycetota; class Actinomycetes; order Kitasatosporales; family Streptomycetaceae; genus Streptomyces; species Streptomyces sp. HUAS TT11. Next base: position 7,013,722 of record NZ_CP196184.1, on the reverse strand, counting down.
AGATCGGTGTTGGACGCGAACCACGGCAGCCCGCGCGCGATGGCGTAGCAGGCCTCCGCGAACCGCCCCCAGGGCAGGTCCGGCCCGCCGTACCCCTGCACCACGGCCGCGGGGTCGTCGTCGGCCGACTCGACGGGCTCCAGCCCCCGCTCCCGCAGGGCGACGCGCAGGCCCTCACCGCCGACGACCAGGACCCGCGAACCCGCCGGCAGTTGCTCACCGATCAGCCGGGCCACCGCCTGCGCGGACGTGATGACGTCCGGGGCCTCGGTCGGTATCCCCAGCTCCGTGAGGTGGCCGGCCACCGCGTCCGGTGTGCGCAGCGCGTTGTTCGTGACGTACGCCAAATGCATTCCGCCCGCACGGGCGATGTCGAGCGACGCCACGGCGTGCGCGATCGCGTTCCCGCCCGCGTACACCACCCCGTCCAGGTCGAGCAACGCCGTGTCGTACGCCGCGTTCAGGGGGCGCGCACTGCCCTCGGGCCGCGTCCTGACGGTCTGGCTCATTAGGCATCGCTCCTCGTTCGTTTGCTTCACCCGAATCATCGCGCATCGCGCCGACACAACTACGATGCATCAATGAACACTGCAGGTCCCGGGCACGTACCGGCGCACATGGGCCTTGAACTGACCCCGTTCCGTGGCCTGCGCTATGACCCCGACCGCGTCGGCAGCCTCGCCGCGGTCACCTCTCCGCCGTACGACGTCGTCGTGCGCCCGGACGGAGTGCTCCACCTCGAATCGGCAGATCCGCACAACATCGTCCGGCTGATCCTGCCCCAGGCGTCGACCCCCACGGCACGCAACAAGCAGGCCGCGAACACCCTGCGCCGCTGGGTCACGGAGGGCATCCTGACGACGGACGACCAGCCCGGGCTCTACGTCTACGAACAGCGTGGTGCCGGCCTGCTGCAGCGCGGCGTCATCGGCGCGCTGCGCGTGTCGCAGCCGTCGGACGGTGTGGTCCTCCCGCACGAGGACGTGATGCCGCATGTCGTCGCCGACCGCGCGGACCTGATGCGCGCGACCTCGGCCAACCTGGAGCCTCTGTTGCTCACTTACCGCGGCGACGGGGACGAGGCGGGCGCGGCGGCCACAATCGAACGCACCGCCGAACGTCCACCGCTGCTGTGCACCACCACCGAGGACGGTTTCAGCCATCGCCTCTGGGCGGTCACGGATCCCGTCGAGCTCGACCGGATCCGGACGGACCTGGCACGGCACCAGGCCCTGATCGCCGACGGCCACCACCGCTGGGCGACGTATCTGCGTCTACGCGCGGAGCACGCCTCGCCCAGTCCCTGGGACTACGGCCTCGTCCTCCTGGTCGACACGGCCCGCTATCCGCTGCGGGTCCGGGCGATCCACCGCCTGCTGCACCGTCTTCCGGTCGCCGAGGCGCTGTCGGCCCTCACCGGGCTGTTCCGGGTGCGCGAACTGCACACCTCGCTGAACGAGGCACTGGAGACGCTGGCCGAGGCGTCCGGTGCCGGCAACGCGTTCCTGCTGGCGGGCGACGGCGCCTTCCACCTGGTCGACAAGCCGTCTCCCGACCTCCTGGCCCGCACGGTCCCGGTGGACCGGCCGGAGGCGTGGCGCACCCTCGACGCGACCGTCCTGCACAACGCGCTGCTCGAGCATGTCTGGCGCATTCCCGACGACTCGCCGGAGCACATCGCCTACATCCACGACACCGCCGCCACGGTCGAGAAGGCCGAGCGCGACGGCGGTACGGCCGTGCTGCTGCACCCCGTCCGCGAGGAGGTCGTACGCGAGCTGGCCCGCCAGGGTGTGACGATGCCGCGCAAGTCGACGTCGTTCGGTCCCAAGCCCGCGTCGGGGCTGGTGCTCCGGGCGCTGACGCCGCCCGACGCGCTCTGACCGCCGACGGGGCGGGATCCTTGCCCGGATCCCGCCCCGTCACACGCCACGACCTGGAGTCAGGTCAGCTCTCGTCGTCCTCGTGGTCGCCGTCCCGCTCACCCGGAACGGGCTCGTCCGAGGAGGACCGCACGCCCTCGTCGTCGACCGCGTCGTCGTCGAGGGCGTCGACGAACTCCACTCCGTCCAGCTCGGCGAGTCGGTCGGAGGCGTCCGTGCTGCCGTCCCTGTCGGCCTCGACGGCCTTGGCGAACCACTCGCGCGCCTCACGCTCCCGTCCTGCGGCCAGGAGCGCGTCGGCGTACGCGTACCGCAGCCGTGCGGTCCACGGCTGCACGGAGTTGGAGGCCAGCTCCGGGCTCTGCAACGTGACGATGGCGGCGTCCAGCTGCCCCATGTCGCGGCGTGCACCGGCCGCGACCAGCCGCATCTCGACCTGACCCGCCTTGTCGAGCTTGTGCACCTCGGGCGCACCCGCCATGTCGAGCGCCTTCTCGGGCCGGCCGAGACCGCGCTCGCAGTCGGCCATCACGGGCCACAGCTCGATGTCGCCCGTCATGCGGCGAGCGGCCCGGAACTCGGCCAGGGCCTCGCCGTACTTCTGGTTGGCGTACGCGGCGAAGCCGGCCGCCTCGCGCACGGCGGCGACACGGGACGCAAGGCGCAACGCCACCTTGGAGTACCCGTACGCGCCTTCGGGGTCCTCGTCGATGAGCCGGGCGATCATCACCAGGTTCTTGGCGACGTCCTCCGCGAGCGTCTTGGGAAGGCTCTGCAGCTCCTGCCGCACGTCCCTGTCGAGCTCCTCGCCGGAGACATCCTCGGGAATCGGCAGCCGCTTGATGGGCTCGCGGTCACGGTCCCGCTCGTCACGGAACCGGCCACCGCCGCTCCGGTCGTCACGCCCGCGGAAGCCGCCGGGGCGACCGCCGCGCTCGTCGCGACGGGGACCGCGCGTACCGCGCTCGTCGCGTCCGCGGAAGCCACCGCGGTCACCGCGCTGGTCGTCGCGGCGTCCCTGGCCGCCGCGGTCGTCGTCACGCCGGTAGGCAGGACGGTCGCCGTAGCCACCGCGGTCGTCACGCCGGTCTCCGCGGCTGTCGTCACGGCGGCCGTAGCCACCGCGGTCGTCACGACGGTCGTCACGTCCGCGGAAGCCACCACGGTCATCACCGCGACTGTCGTCACGGCGACCGTAGCCACCCCGGTCGTCGCCTCGGCGGTCATCACGACGCTCATCGCGGCGACCGTAGCCACCGCGGTCGTCGTCGCGCCGACCGTAACCGCCCCGCTGATCGTCACGGCGGAAGCCGCGGTCACGGTCGTCACGCCGGTCTCCGCGGCTGTCGTCACGGCGGCCGTAGCCACCGCGGTCGTCACGACGGTCGTCACGTCCGCGGAAGCCACCACGGTCATCACCGCGACTGTCGTCACGGCGACCGTAGCCACCGCGGTCGTCGTCACGGCGGCCAAAACCACCCCGGTCGTCGCCACGCCGCTCGTCGCGTCCGCGGAAGCCACCGCGATCGTCTCCGCGACGGTCGTCACGCCGCCCGTACCCACCACGATCGTCGTCACGGCGAGGGGCGGGGCGGTCGTCGCGGCGAGGGGCGGGACGGTCACCGTCGCGGCGGAAGCCCCGGTCCCGATCGTCGCGGCGCGGCGCACCGGGCCGGTCGTCACGCCGGAAGGGCGGACGTCCACCACGGTCACCACGGTCACCGTGACCACCGCGGTCATCACGGCGGAACCCGCCGCGATCGCCGCGCTCGGCGTCCCGACGGTCGTCGCGGCGGTCATCACGACCGCCTTCGCGGCGATCGTCACGTCGGTCGTCCCGCCGGCCTTGGCCGGCACGGTCGTCGTCGCGCCGTCCATATCCACCGCGGTCGTCGCCACGGCGATCGTCACGACGGCCGTAGCCACCGCGATCGTCGCGGCGCACCCCTCCGCGATAGCCGCCGCGCTCACCACTGTCCCGGCGGCGCTGGTCGCGCTCAGGACGCTCGTCGGGAGAGTTGGTGGACATGGTGACTCCTGTCTTCGGTACCGCAAGTCATTCTCGCGCAGCCGGGTACCCGGCGCGCTCCGGAAAAACGAAAAGGACCTCTGGTCCCAGCAAGTCGCTGGGACCAGAGGTCCTCCAAAGATTGTTCGGCGGCGTCCTACTCTCCCACAGGGTCCCCCCTGCAGTACCATCGGCGCTGAAAGGCTTAGCTTCCGGGTTCGAAATGTAACCGGGCGTTTCCCTCACGCTGTGGCCACCGAAACCCTAATGGTTTCGAGCGAACAAGCACACTTTTTAGTTGATGTTCTGCTCTGAACCGACAACGGATCGTTGTCTCAGAACCAACACAGTGGACGCGAGCCTCTATGGACAAGCCCTCGGCCTATTAGTACCGGTCACCTCCACACGTTACCGTGCTTCCAGATCCGGCCTATCAACCCAGTCGTCTACTGGGAGCCTTACCCCATCAAGTGGGTGGGAGTCCTCATCTCGAAGCAGGCTTCCCGCTTAGATGCTTTCAGCGGTTATCCCTCCCGAACGTAGCCAACCAGCCATGCCCTTGGCAGAACAACTGGCACACCAGAGGTTCGTCCGTCCCGGTCCTCTCGTACTAGGGACAGCCCTTCTCAAGACTCCTACGCGCACAGCGGATAGGGACCGAACTGTCTCACGACGTTCTAAACCCAGCTCGCGTACCGCTTTAATGGGCGAACAGCCCAACCCTTGGGACCGACTCCAGCCCCAGGATGCGACGAGCCGACATCGAGGTGCCAAACCATCCCGTCGATATGGACTCTTGGGGAAGATCAGCCTGTTATCCCCGGGGTACCTTTTATCCGTTGAGCGACGGCGCTTCCACAAGCCACCGCCGGATCACTAGTCCCGACTTTCGTCCCTGCTCGACCCGTCGGTCTCACAGTCAAGCTCCCTTGTGCACTTACACTCAACACCTGATTGCCAACCAGGCTGAGGGAACCTTTGGGCGCCTCCGTTACCCTTTAGGAGGCAACCGCCCCAGTTAAACTACCCATCAGACACTGTCCCCGATCCGGATCACGGACCCGGGTTAGACATCCAGCACGACCAGACTGGTATTTCAACGACGACTCCACCTGAACTGGCGTCCAAGCTTCAAAGTCTCCCAGCTATCCTACACAAGCCGAACCGAACACCAATATCAAACTGTAGTAAAGGTCCCGGGGTCTTTCCGTCCTGCTGCGCGAAACGAGCATCTTTACTCGTAGTGCAATTTCACCGGGCCTATGGTTGAGACAGTCGAGAAGTCGTTACGCCATTCGTGCAGGTCGGAACTTACCCGACAAGGAATTTCGCTACCTTAGGATGGTTATAGTTACCACCGCCGTTTACTGGCGCTTAAGTTCTCAGCTTCGCCCACCCGAAAGTGAGCTAACCGGTCCCCTTAACGTTCCAGCACCGGGCAGGCGTCAGTCCGTATACATCGCCTTACGGCTTCGCACGGACCTGTGTTTTTAGTAAACAGTCGCTTCTCGCTGGTCTCTGCGGCCACCCCCAGCTCGAGCAGCAAGTGCTCTCACCAAGCGTGGCCCCCCTTCTCCCGAAGTTACGGGGGCATTTTGCCGAGTTCCTTAACCATAGTTCACCCGAACGCCTCGGTATTCTCTACCAGACCACCTGAGTCGGTTTAGGGTACGGGCCGCCATGAAACTCGCTAGAGGCTTTTCTCGACAGCATAGGATCATCCACTTCACCACAATCGGCTCGGCATCAGGTCTCAGCCACACATACGACGGATTTACCTATCGCACGGCCTACACCCTTACCCCGGGACAACCACCGCCCGGGATGGACTACCTTCCTGCGTCACCCCATCACTCACCTACTACCACCTTGGGCCGGCGGCTCCACCACTCCCCTTTGCCCGAAGGCTCCGGGGCGGCTTCACGGCCTTAGCATTAATGGGCTCGATGTTTGACGCTTCACAGCGGGTACCGGAATATCAACCGGTTATCCATCGACTACGCCTGTCGGCCTCGCCTTAGGTCCCGACTTACCCTGGGCAGATCAGCTTGACCCAGGAACCCTTAGTCAATCGGCGCACACGTTTCCCACGTGTGAATCGCTACTCATGCCTGCATTCTCACTCGTCAACCGTCCACAACTACCTTCCGGTGCTGCTTCACCCGGCAGACGACGCTCCCCTACCCATCACAACACCCGTTAGGGCTATATGCTGCAATGACACGACTTCGGCGGTACGCTTGAGCCCCGCTACATTGTCGGCGCGGAATCACTAGACCAGTGAGCTATTACGCACTCTTTCAAGGGTGGCTGCTTCTAAGCCAACCTCCTGGTTGTCTGTGCGACTCCACATCCTTTCCCACTTAGCGTACGCTTAGGGGCCTTAGTCGATGCTCTGGGCTGTTTCCCTCTCGACCATGGAGCTTATCCCCCACAGTCTCACTGCCGCGCTCTCACTTACCGGCATTCGGAGTTTGGCTAAGGTCAGTAACCCGGTAGGGCCCATCGCCTATCCAGTGCTCTACCTCCGGCAAGAAACACACGACGCTGCACCTAAATGCATTTCGGGGAGAACCAGCTATCACGGAGTTTGATTGGCCTTTCACCCCTAACCACAGGTCATCCCCCAGGTTTTCAACCCTGGTGGGTTCGGTCCTCCACGAAGTCTTACCTCCGCTTCAACCTGCCCATGGCTAGATCACTCCGCTTCGGGTCTTGAGCGTGCTACTCATACGCCCTATTCGGACTCGCTTTCGCTACGGCTACCCCACACGGGTTAACCTCGCAACACACCGCAAACTCGCAGGCTCATTCTTCAAAAGGCACGCAGTCACACCAAAGTGCTCCCACGGCTTGTAGGCACACGGTTTCAGGTACTATTTCACTCCCCTCCCGGGGTACTTTTCACCATTCCCTCACGGTACTATCCGCTATCGGTCACCAGGGAATATTTAGGCTTAGCGGGTGGTCCCGCCAGATTCACACGGGATTTCTCGGGCCCCGTGCTACTTGGGTATCTTCCAAACGAGCCGCTGACGTTTCGACTACGGGGGTCTTACCCTCTACGCCGGACCTTTCGCATGTCCTTCGTCTACATCAACGGTTTCTGACTCGCCCCACGGCCGGCAGACCGCAGAAGAAAGAACCCACAACCCCGCACACGCAACCCCTGCCGGGTCTCACACGTATACGGTTTGGCCTCATCCGGTTTCGCTCGCCACTACTCCCGGAATCACGGTTGTTTTCTCTTCCTGAGGGTACTGAGATGTTTCACTTCCCCTCGTTCCCTCCACACTGCCTATGAGTTCAGCAGCGGGTGACAGCCCATGACGACTGCCGGGTTTCCCCATTCGGAAACCCCCGGATCAAAGCCTGGTTGACGACTCCCCGGGGACTATCGCGGCCTCCCACGTCCTTCATCGGTTCCTGGTGCCAAGGCATCCACCGTGCGCCCTTAAAAACTTGGCCACAGATGCTCGCGTCCACTGTGCAGTTCTCAAACAACGACCAACCACCCATCACCCCGGACCAAAATCCGAGTTCACTGGGGTCGGCGCCGAAGGACGAGCAACGCTCGCACCCTCAGACACCCAACAGCGTGCCCGACCCGAACCCGTCCGAAGATCATGCGTTCCACGCTCCACAGAGCAGTACTAGCAGCCTCCGACCCGAGACCCAGACCGAATAGTCAACGTTCCACCCATGAGCAACCAGCATCGAACGTTCGCCGATGTACTGGCCTCTGACCAACCGAAGTCGGTGAGAAGTGCTCCTTAGAAAGGAGGTGATCCAGCCGCACCTTCCGGTACGGCTACCTTGTTACGACTTCGTCCCAATCGCCAGTCCCACCTTCGACAGCTCCCTCCCCGAGGGGTTGGGCCACCGGCTTCGGGTGTTACCGACTTTCGTGACGTGACGGGCGGTGTGTACAAGGCCCGGGAACGTATTCACCGCAGCAATGCTGATCTGCGATTACTAGCGACTCCGACTTCATGGGGTCGAGTTGCAGACCCCAATCCGAACTGAGACCGGCTTTTTGAGATTCGCTCCACCTCACGGTATCGCAGCTCATTGTACCGGCCATTGTAGCACGTGTGCAGCCCAAGACATAAGGGGCATGATGACTTGACGTCGTCCCCACCTTCCTCCGAGTTGACCCCGGCGGTCTCCCGTGAGTCCCCAGCACCACAAGGGCCTGCTGGCAACACGGGACAAGGGTTGCGCTCGTTGCGGGACTTAACCCAACATCTCACGACACGAGCTGACGACAGCCATGCACCACCTGTACACCGACCACAAGGGGGCACCCATCTCTGGATGTTTCCGGTGTATGTCAAGCCTTGGTAAGGTTCTTCGCGTTGCGTCGAATTAAGCCACATGCTCCGCCGCTTGTGCGGGCCCCCGTCAATTCCTTTGAGTTTTAGCCTTGCGGCCGTACTCCCCAGGCGGGGCACTTAATGCGTTAGCTGCGGCACCGACGACGTGGAATGTCGCCAACACCTAGTGCCCACCGTTTACGGCGTGGACTACCAGGGTATCTAATCCTGTTCGCTCCCCACGCTTTCGCTCCTCAGCGTCAGTAATGGCCCAGAGATCCGCCTTCGCCACCGGTGTTCCTCCTGATATCTGCGCATTTCACCGCTACACCAGGAATTCCGATCTCCCCTACCACACTCTAGCCTGCCCGTATCGACTGCAGACCCGGAGTTAAGCCCCGGGCTTTCACAATCGACGCGACAAGCCGCCTACGAGCTCTTTACGCCCAATAATTCCGGACAACGCTTGCGCCCTACGTATTACCGCGGCTGCTGGCACGTAGTTAGCCGGCGCTTCTTCTGCAGGTACCGTCACTCTCGCTTCTTCCCTGCTGAAAGAGGTTTACAACCCGAAGGCCGTCATCCCTCACGCGGCGTCGCTGCATCAGGCTTGCGCCCATTGTGCAATATTCCCCACTGCTGCCTCCCGTAGGAGTCTGGGCCGTGTCTCAGTCCCAGTGTGGCCGGTCGCCCTCTCAGGCCGGCTACCCGTCGTCGCCTTGGTGAGCCGTTACCTCACCAACAAGCTGATAGGCCGCGGGCTCATCCTGCACCGCCGGAGCTTTCCAACCTCCCAGATGCCCAGGAGGCTCGTATCCGGTATTAGACCCCGTTTCCAGGGCTTGTCCCAGAGTGCAGGGCAGATTGCCCACGTGTTACTCACCCGTTCGCCACTAATCCACCCCGAAGGGCTTCATCGTTCGACTTGCATGTGTTAAGCACGCCGCCAGCGTTCGTCCTGAGCCAGGATCAAACTCTCCGTGAATGTTTACCGGACATCCGGTCGAACACCACGAGAGCGGAACCGGGAAGAGGAATAATCCCCCCGGTCCACAGCATCCTCGCTGTGTTATTTCAAAGGAACCTCGCCCCAGCGCATGCTGGAGACGGGGTATCAACATATCTGGCGTTGACTTTTGGCACGCTGTTGAGTTCTCAAGGAACGGACGCTTCCTTCGTACTCACCCTCTCGGGCTTTCCTCCGGGCGCTTCCCTTCGTGTTTCCGACTCTATCAGACCATTTCGCGATCCGATTCCCGGCCGGCGGGATTCGCCTTGGGCTCCGGCTTTCCGCCTTGCGCCTTTCGACATTCACTACGTTAGCCGATTCCCGCTGCGACTCATAATCGAGCTTCGCGCGTTCGAATTCGGGCATGCAGGCATGCCGAAATCGCCCTTTGCAGGGAATCACATGAGTAGTGGGGTGGCCGCTTCCGGCTGCTGGCTGACGCCGTACCCGGTTCAAGCGGCTCGGGCTACACTACGCATCCCCCAGGAACGCGTCAACTTCGCCGGCGCCGCGGTGTGTGCGCCCGATAGGGGCTCACCGTCGGGTCGTTGGCGATCCAGAAGCGCCAGGGGTGGACGCCACCGTCGCCGGCGACACCGGTGCGCGGACCGCTGCGTACCTGGTCGGAGGGCACCGGAGTGCCGGTGAGGGCACGCAACGGTGTCTCTCCCCCGGTGCACGCGTCCGTGCCGTCCAGGCTCCGGTCCACACCGAGAGCCGTTGCCAGACGTGCCGGGCCTTTGGCCAGTTCCTTGTCGTTGCGGGCCGAGAGTCGACGGGTGCGGGCGAGCTCCGCTCCGTCGGTGATCTCACCGGCCCGCAGCAGAACACCGCTCGCCCGGCCCGGCGGACCGCACACCAGGTTCATGCAGAACCACATGCCGTAGGTGAAGTAGACATACACGTGTCCGGGCGGACCGAACATCACTTCGTTGCGGGCGGTACGCCCCCGATATGCGTGGGAGCCGGGGTCGTTCGGGCCGTCGTAGGCCTCCACCTCCGTCAGGCGCAGTTCGATCGGTCCGTCCGGGGTGCTGCGGACGATGAGGCGCCCCAGAAGGTCTGGGGCGACCTCCAGCACGGGCCGGTCGAAGAACTCTCTGGTCAGGGGCGTACGGTCTGGGGTCGCGATCACGCCGTACGAGGGTAGTCCAGACGTGTGTGTGTCACGGGCTGGTCAAGAGTCCTCCCCCTTGGAAGGGTGAGGACACGGAACCGGCTCCGGGCCGGATCGCGTATCTAGAGATCAAGGATCCCCGGACGGGAGGACGTGCGGCCCCTCGGGGACCACGCGACCGGGACGGGGCGACGGAGACAGGCGTTGCCTGGGAGGGAAGATTCATGGGGTTCAAGCGGCTGCTCGCAAGCATGGGAGCCGGCGGGGCTTCGGTCGAGACGGTGCTCACGGAGACCAACGTCGTACCGGGCGGCGTCGTCCAGGGCGAGGTGCGGATCCAGGGCGGGACCGTGAATCAGGCGATCGAGGGCCTGAACGTCGGTCTGCAGGCCCGGGTCGAGGTCGAGGGACACGACGACACGGAGTACAAGCAGGACATCGAGTTCACCAAGGTGCGGCTCGGCGGCGCCTTCGAGCTCCAGGCGGGGGCCGTGCACGCCGTACCGTTCGGGCTCGAGATCCCGTGGGAGACGCCGATCACCATGATCGACGGTCAGGCGCTGCGGGGCATGCACATCGGTGTGACGACCGAGCTGGAGATCGCCCGGGCCCTGGACTCCGGAGACCTGGACCCGATCAACGTGCACCCCCTGCCGGCGCAGAAGGCCATCCTGGACGCCTTCATCCAGCTGGGCTTCCGCTTCAAGAACGCCGACATGGAGCGCGGTCACATCCGCGGTACGCGTCAGCGCCTGCCGTTCTACCAGGAGATCGAGTTCTTCCCGCCGTCGCAGTACCGCGGTCTCAACCAGGTGGAGCTGAGCTTCGTCGCGGACGAGCACGCGATGGACGTCATCATGGAGATGGACAAGAAGCCGGGCCTCTTCAGTGAGGGCAGCGACTCCTTCCGCTCCTTCCAGGTCGGTCTGCACGACTTCCACGCGACGGACTGGACCGCCTACCTCCACCAGTGGCTGTCCGAGGTCGGAAGCAAGCGCAGCTGGTTCTAGGCTCTGCATTGGAATCGGTTGATCCACTGACTTGGAGGTGCCGAGGTGACCGAGCCCAAGAGGCGGCCGCTGCCGCATGACTTCCATCCGCCCGTGCCGTCGTTCACGGTGACGAGCGAGGACGTCGAGCCCGGTGCGAGACTCAACGACGCTCAGGTCCAGGCGGCCGGGAACACCTCGCCGCAACTGCGCTGGGAGGGTTTCCCGCCGGAGACCAAGAGCTTCGCCGTGACCTGCTACGACCCGGACGCCCCGACGGGGAGCGGGTTCTGGCACTGGGTGCTGTTCGACATCCCCGCCTCGGTGACCGAGCTGCCCACGGCGGCCGGCGGCGGGAAGTTCGAGGGACTGCCCGAGGGGGCCGTCCACGCACGCAACGACTACGGGACGAAGGACTTCGGCGGTGCCGCGCCGCCGCCCGGGGACGGCCCGCACCGGTATGTGTTCACGGTGTACGCCGTCGATCAGGAGAAGCTCGGTCCGGATTCGGACGCCTCTCCCGCCGTGGTCGGCTTCAATCTGCGATTCCACACGCTGGCGCGCGCTCACCTCATCGGTGAGTACGAGAATCCGGCTGCCGGCTGACGCACGAATCAAACCCTGACGTTCATTGAACGTTTGCCCGCCTCTGGTCATGGAAGTGATCGGAGGCGGGCATTTTTTATTGCGTTGTCCATCTCGGCGCGCCCGTACAGAGTTGATCCAAGCCCGCCAGGGGGTGGGCGGATGCACACGGGAGGTGGGCTGGATGCGTGACACGCTGGTTCTGAACGCGAGCTTCGAGCCGCTGTCGACGGTGACGCTGAATCGAGCCGTCGTTCTGGTGCTGCAGGACAAGGCCGTCGTCGAACAGGCCCACCCCGAACTCCGCATGCGCGGGGCCGACGTGGACATACCTGCGCCCCGGGTCATCAGGCTCTGCAGATACGTAAGGGTGCCGTTCCGAAGACAAGCTCCGTGGTCGAGGCGGGGTGTCCTGGTGCGGGACCGGCACCGGTGCGCGTACTGCGGCCGGAGGGCGACGACCGTGGACCATGTGCTGCCGCGGTCGCAGGGTGGTGCGGACAGCTGGCTCAACACCGTGGCCTCGTGCGCCGAGGACAACCATCGCAAGGCGAACCGTACGCCGGAGGAGGCCGGAATGCCCCTGCTGCGGCAGCCGTTCGAGCCGACACCGGCGGACGCCATGCTGCTGGCGCTGGGACAGGACGACTTCAAGGCGCTGCCGGAGTGGCTGGCGCAGCCGGCTCCGGCAGCCTAGGCGGTGTCCGGCGGCCTTCGACGGCCGTCCGGCGCGTGTGTGCGGAGATGAGAAGGGCCCGCCTCCATGGAGGCGGGCCCTTCTGCGTGCCCTGTGGGCACCGCGTCAGTCGATCGACGGCCTCTCGCGGCGGTCCGAGCCGTTGTTGCCGGTGGAGCCCGAGCCACCGGTTCCGCCCGAACCCCCGACCATCGGGCCGAAGTTGCCGAAGGCGCCGGACAGGCCCTTCAGCGCGTCGCCGATCTCGCTCGGGACGATCCAGAGCTTGTTGGCGTCACCTTCCGCGATCTTCGGGAGCATCTGGAGGTACTGGTACGAGAGCAGCTTCTGGTCGGGGTCGCCGGCGTGGATGGACTCGAAGACCGTACGGATCGCCTGGGCTTCGCCCTCGGCCCGCAGAGCCGCGGCCTTGGCCTCACCTTCGGCGCGCAGGATCTGGGACTGCTTCTCGCCCTCGGCGGTGAGGATGGCGGCCTGGCGCGTACCTTCTGCGGTGAGGATCGCCGCGCGCTTGTCACGGTCGGCGCGCATCTGCTTCTCCATCGAGTCCTGGATGGAGGTCGGGGGCTCGATGGCCTTCAGCTCGACACGGTTGACGCGGATGCCCCACTTGCCCGTGGCCTCGTCCAGGACGCCGCGCAGGGCCGCGTTGATCTCCTCGCGGGAGGTCAGGGTGCGCTCCAGGTCCATGCCACCGATGATGTTGCGGAGCGTGGTGACGGTGAGCTGCTCGATGGCCTGGATGTAGCTGGCGACCTCGTAGGTGGCGGCGCGGGCGTCGGTCACCTGGTAGTAGATGACGGTGTCGATGTTCACGACCAGGTTGTCCTGGGTGATCACCGGCTGCGGGGGGAACGGCACGACCTGCTCGCGCAGGTCGATGCGGTTGCGGATGGAATCGATGAACGGGACCACGATGTTGAGGCCGGCGTTCAGCGTCCGCGTGTAGCGACCGAAGCGTTCGACGATGGCCGCGCTCGCCTGTGGGATGACCTGGATCGTCTTGATCAGGGCGATGAAGACCAGCACCACCAGAATGATCAGGACGATGATGATCGGTTCCATCGTGATTCCCCGTACCCCTTCTTCGCCTCGGCGCCCCGTCTTCTCCGCCTCGGCGCCCTGTGGAAGATCTTATGGTTGTTGAAGATCTTGCTGGTCGAGTCTGACAGACCCTCGCCCGGCTCGTGTGCCGTTCCGTTCAGTTGAGTCCTCCGAGGTCACAACACGATGGCCGTGGCGCCCTCGATGTCCACGACGTCCACTTCCTGGCCTACTTCATAGGCGAGTTCGGAGTTGAGGGCGCGTGCGGACCAGACCTCGCCGGCGAGCTTGATCCTGCCGCCGGAACCGTCGACCCGTTCCAGCACGACGGCCTGCTTGCCCTTCAACGCCTCGACGCCGGTGGCGAGTTGGGGGCGCTGCGAGCGGTGCCTCGCGGCGATGGGCCGGACCACGGCGATGAGTGCGACCGAGACGACGGCGAAGACCACGACCTGCATCACGGCGTCGCCGCCGAGACCACCGACCACGGCGGCCGCGACGGCTCCCACCGCGAGCATGCCGAGCTCCGGCATCGCGGTGATCACGAGCCCGATACCGAGTCCCGCCGCGCCGATCAGCCACCACACCCACGCGTCGATGTTCACATGGTCATGGTAGGCCGAGGGCCCGGTCGCGCACAGGGCGCAGAAGGGGTGGGACCAGGCTCCTCGCGGGGTTTCGGAGCGTCAGGAAAGGGGCAGTCCCTGGGCCGTCCAGCGTTCGCCGACCTGCTCGACGACGAGCGGGAGGCCGAAGCACAGGGAGAGGTTGCGGGAGGTCAGCTCGAGCTCCAGCGGGCCGGCGGCGAGCACCTTGCCCTGGCGGATCATCAGAACGTGGGTGAAGCCGGGGGCGATCTCCTCCACATGGTGGGTGACCATGATCATGGAGGGGGCGATCGGATCACGGGCCAGGCGGCCGAGACGGCGTACGAGGTCCTCGCGGCCGCCGAGGTCGAGCCCGGCGGCGGGCTCGTCGAGGAGCAGCAGCTCGGGGTCGGTCATCAGGGCCCGGGCGATGAGGGTGCGCTTGCGCTCGCCCTCGGACAGGGTGCCGAACTTCCGGTCGTGGTACTCGCTCATGCCGAGGCGGTCGAGGAAGGCGCGGGCACGCTGCTCGTCGACCTCGTCGTACTCCTCCTGCCAGCCGGCCGTCATGCCGTAGGCGGCGGTGAGCACGGTCTGCAGAACGGTCTGGCGCTTGGGGAGCTTCTCCGTCATGGCGACGCCGGCGACACCGATGCGCGGACGGAGCTCGAAGACGTCGGTGCCGGGCCTGCCCAGAGTCTCGCCGAGGATGGTGGCGGTGCCCTTGCTGGGGTAGAGGTAGCTGGAGGCGACGTTCAGGAGGGTCGTCTTGCCGGCGCCGTTCGGGCCGAGAATGACCCAGCGCTCGCCCTCCTTGACCGACCAGGAGACCTCGTCCACCAGAGCGCGGCCCTCGCGGACCACGGATACGTCCTCCAGCTCCAGAACATCGCTCATGAGCGCGTTGTCTCCCCTTGCATTTCGGCCAGTGTCGGCTCTCGCGTACGCCTGTGGGCGTGGTCCGCCACGCCAGTGGGCGCAGCCCCCCAAGAAATCTACGCCACCTGCCGCCCGGACCATTCCATAGGTCGGGTCCTTAGGGTGGGGGCATGCTCTCGGAACCACGCTCAGGACGACTGGCCGCTTGGGGAAATGCCCTTTTGGCCGGACTTGTGTCACCGGACGACGCCGCCTCGGCCATCGTCGAGGACGATGCCTCGCACCGGGTCGAGGGGCTGCCGGGCGAGCCGGGCCCCGTCGGCCTCACGTTCGCACTGGGGCGTCTGCGGGGGCTCGGGACGTCCGGACTGCGCGTCGCGCTGCCCGCGCCGGGGCACCCGCTGGGCCTGAGCGGCCCCCCGGAGTTCAACGCCCGCGCGATGGAGGCCGAGGAGGCGGTGCTCTGCTACGGCGCCGCGTTCGGCCTGGTGCCGGAGATCCACGAGGCCGGGCCGGAAGGCGACGTGCATGTCGAGGTGCTCTGGCACTGCCTGCCCGTGCGGGAGGCGCCGCCCGCCGATGTGCCTTCGCTCGGCGAGGCCGAGCGGGAGCTCGCGGAGGCGCTGCGGGAGGCGACGGAGGTGCTGTCGCGGCTGGACGTGGCCGGATCGGGGCCGGTCGCGGAGGCGGCGATCGACGCGTACCGGGCGCGGGCCGAGCGCGGCGGCGGGATCCTCGCACCGGGGTATCCGCCGCGGGCGGTGCGGGTGCTGGAGCTCGCCCGGCGGGTGGGGCTGCTGATCTCGGTGGCGTACGAGAACGGGCACGGGGGCGCGGTGACCGCCTCCGAGATGGCGGCCAGGACCCAGGCTCTCCGTCCGGTGGAGCGGACGGCCCGGCGGGCACAGGTGGCCGCGTACAACGCCGTCGTGGAGCAGCGCGAGATGCGGTGACCCGGGGTGTCCCGGCGCTCCCGGGCTGCCCACCGTCCGAGGCGCCCACAGCACCGCGGCCCACAGACGACCGGCCTCCCGGGCAGTCCCGAGAGGCCGGCGCCGAGGGATCCCCTCGGAGATGTCAGTGGTTGATCCCGAGGTTGCCGAAGGCCGGGTTCAGCAGGCCGATCACGTTCACGCTGTTGCCGACCGCGTTCACGGGGATGTGGACCGGAGCCTGGATGACGTTGCCCGAGACGACACCCGGGGAGCTCTTCGCCTTGCCCTGGGCGTGCGCCCCATCGGTGGCGGAGGCCAGACCGGCACTGGCGGCGACCAGGCCACCGGCCACCATCGTGACGGCAACGGTCTTCTTCAGGTTCTTCACTGTCTGAGCCCTCTCCTTACGGTCGCTGCGGCAGGCGCCGCAGCACGCCTTGGAGAACGGCGGAGATCCACCGAGGTTGCGCCGTCCGAGGGACGTACACCCGACGGTATGAAGATCTGGTCAGCCGTTTACACCATGGCGCACCGCCCAGAGCGCTGCCTGGGTGCGGTCCGCGAGGTCCAGCTTCATCAGGATGTTCGAGACGTGGGTCTTCACGGTCTTCTCCGAGAGCACCAGCGCACGGGCGATCTCCCGGTTCGACCGGCCGTCCGCGATCAGCCCCAGCACCTCCCGCTCGCGTTCGGTCAGCGAACCGGTCCTGCCCTGGCCCGAATGGCTCTCCTCCTGGGACAGCAGAGCCCCCGCGACCTCCGCTTGCAGCAGGATGTGGCCCGCGTGCACCGAGCGGATGGCTCCGGCGAGCGCGTCGGGGTCCACGTCCTTGTAGACGTACCCCGCGGCGCCCGCGCGCAGGGCGGGCACGACCGTGCGCTGCTCGGTGAAGCTGGTGACGATGAGCACGCGCGCGGGGTTGTCGAGTTCGCGGAGTTTGCGCAGCGCGTCGATGCCGTCGACGCCCGGCATCTTGACGTCCATCAGGACGACGTCGGGCTTCAGCTCCTGGGCGCGGGCCACGCCCTCGGCGCCGTCGGACGCCTCTCCGACGACCTCGATGTCGTCCTGCACTTCGAGGAAGGTGCGCAGCCCCCGGCGGACCACCTGGTGGTCGTCGACGAGCAGCACCTTGATTGCGTCAGCCACCAGGGACCTCCATCTCGATCGTGGTGCCCTTCCCGGGCGCCGATTCCACGGTCAGCCTGCCCCCCACGCCGCCCGCCCGGTCCCGCATGGAGACCAGTCCGAGGTGGCGTCCCGCGCGGCGGACCGCGGTGGGCTCGAAGCCGTCGCCGTCGTCCGTGACCCGCAGCACGGCACCGGGACCGCACTTCTCCAGCGTCACCTCGACCCGCCGGGCACCGGAGTGCCGCAGGGCGTTGTGCAGGGCCTCCTGGGCGACGCGCAGCAGCGCCTCCTCCTGGGCGGCCGGCAGGGCGCGGACACCTCGGCCTGTGAAGGTCACGCGCGCGGTGTGGGCGCGGTCGAGTACCTGTATCTGGGTGCGCAGGGTGGCGACCAGGCCGTCCTCGTCCAGGGCGGCGGGGCGCAGTTCGACGACCGCGGCGCGCAGTTCGTCGGCGGCCTCCGCGGCGAGCACGGCCACCTGCTGGAGCTCGCCCTTGGCCCGGCCGGGGTCGCGGTCGACCAGGGCGGCCGCCGCCTGGGCGGTGAGCCGCAGCGAGAAGAGCTTCTGGCTGACCGCGTCGTGCAGCTCGTGGGCCAGCCGGGAGCGCTCCTCGGCGATGGTCAGTTCCCTGCTGCGCTCATACAGACGTGCGTTGGTCAGGGCGATCGCGGCGTGCTGGGCGAGTATCGAGAGCAGTTCCTCGTCGTCCTCGGTGAATCCGCACCCGCCCTCCGGCTTCGGGCACCTCTTGTTGGCGAGGAAGAGCGCGCCGATGACCTCGTCTCCGTCGCGGATGGGCAGACCCAGGAAGTCGGACATCTCGGGGTGGGCGCTGGGCCACCCCTCGAAGCGGGGGTCACGGCGGACGTCGGCGAGCCGCTCGGGCTTCGCCTCGCGCAGCATCGCCGCGAGGATGCCGTGCTGGCGCGGGAGCGGGCCGATGGCCTTCCACTGCTCGTCGGTCACGCCGTCCACCACGAACTGGGCGAAGCCCCCGTGATCGTCCGGGACGCCCAGCGCCGCGTACTCCGCGTCGAGCAGCTCACGGGCCGAGGCGACGATCGTCTTCAGGACGTCGCGCACCTCGAGGTGCCTGCTCATGGCCAGCAGCGCGGAGCTCACCGCGTACAGGCCCGACCGGGGTCGATGGCTCATGACCTCACCGTACCCGGGGGGTGTGACCGTGCGTATCCGACCTGTGCCGGCCGCGGCTGGTCCGATGGGCCTAGGGCGAAGGGCCCCCGGTCGTTGCGGCCCGCGTCCGAGGCGCCCGGGGAGGTGCCGTTCCTACGTTGAGTCCACCGCCGATCACCGGCGGTCGGGCACAGAGGGGACGTAGTCATGCCGGTTGCGATCATCACGGGGGCTTCCAAAGGGCTCGGGAGGGAGCTCGGTACGGCATTGGCGGAGCGCGGCTGGGACCTGGTGCTGAACGCGAGGACCGCGTCGGTCCTCGCGGAGACGGCCGAGGACCTGGCGTCGTACGGGACGCGGGTGGAGGCCCTTACGGGGGATGTCACGGACGCCGCGCACCGGGCCGCTCTGGTGGCAGCGGCCCGCGCACTGGGCGGCGTCGATCTGCTGGTGAGCAACGCGAGCGCGCTGGGCGCGGAGCCGCTGGTGCGGCTGGAGGATCTGGCCCCGGACGGGCTGCGGCGGGCGCTGGAGGTGAACGTGGTCGCAGCGCTGGGCCTCGTCCAGGAGGCGCTGCCGCTGCTGCGGGCGTCGAGCACCGGCACGGTGATCGCCGTCAGTTCCGACGCGGCCGCCGAGGCCTACGAGACCTGGGGCGGTTACGGGGCGTCGAAGGCGGCGCTGGACCATCTGGCTGCGGTGCTCGCCGTGGAGGAACCGGACCTGTGGGTGTGGGCGGTGGATCCGGGGGACATGGCCACGGACCTCTATACGGCGGCCGTACCGGGCGACGACGATCCGCGTCCGGCGCCCGGGTCCGTGGTGCCCGCCTTCCTGCGGCTGCTGGACGAGCGGCCGGCGAGCGGCCGCTACGGCGCCCCCTCGCTGCTGGAGGGGCGGTGAGGGCGGTGACGGGAGTGCCCGCGACCGGACATGTCCGCGCCTTCGGGAAGGTTCCCGCGGAGCTGTCCGCGCGGGTACCGGCCGAGCAGCGCGGGCCGGGGCTGGACCGGGACTGCGTGCGGCTGCTGGTCTCGCACGGCACCGAGGTCGCGCATCACGGGTTCCCCGAGCTGCCGCGGCTGCTGCGGGCCGGGGACCTGCTCGTCGTCAACACCTCGCCCACGCTGGCGGCCGCGGTGGACGGGCGGGTCGGGGATGCGCCGGTGGTGGTGCACTTCTCCACGCGCGGGGACGACGGGCGGTGGGCCGTGGAACTGCGGGACCCGGACGAGCGGGGTACCACACGCGCTCGGGCCGGTGGGCCGGCGGGAACCGAGGTACGGCTGCCGGGCGATGTGCGGCTCGTTCTTCGGGAGCCGTTGTCCGGCCGGAGCGACAGGCTGTGGTGGGCCGCCCCGTCCGGGGGCGACCCGGTGGACGTGCTGGGCCGCCACGGGCGCCCCATCCGGTACTCCTACACCGAGCGGGACCAGCCGCTGTCCGTGTACCAGACGGTGTTCGCCCTCCCGTCGGCCGAGGGCACGGGGAGCGCGGAGATGCCGAGTGCGGCGCGGCCCTTCACCGCGCGGACGGTGGCGGAGCTGGTGAGCCGGGGCGTGCAGTTCGCGCCGATCACGCTGCACACGGGAGTGGCGTCGGCGGAGGCGCACGAGCCTCCCTACCCGGAGCGCTTCGCGGTGCCCGAGGCGTCGGCGCGGCTGATCAACGCCGTGCGCGCGGATCGGGGACGGCGTGGGACGCCTGCCAGGAAAGGCGGGGGCGGGCGGGTGATCGCGATCGGCACCACGGCGGTACGGGCCGTGGAGTCGGCCGTCGGCAGCGACGGTGCCGTACGGGCGCGGGAGGGCTGGACCGATCTGGTGGTGACGCCCGAGCGCGGGGTACGGGTGGTCGACGGGCTGCTGACCGGGCTCCACGAGCCGGAGGCGTCCCATCTGCTGATGCTCGAGGCCGTGGCCGGACGGGCGGCCGTCGACCGTGCCTACGCGGCGGCGCTCGCCGGGCGGTACCTGTGGCACGAGTTCGGTGACGCCCACCTCGTCCTGCCCCCGAATCCGCCTCACGCTGTGCATTGCTCAAGCAACCACGAGTGAAGACGGACCGCGCTCCATGTGAGGACGCGCATAGGGCCCACGTCACATACGAAGGGGCATAGGACACCAACAGGTCCTTTTGAACGGGGAAGACGGGGCGATCTGTCCCGTTTTGCCCTTCCTGTGCGCACTATCAGGGATAGTACGTCACACCTTTGCCTAGGCATTTTGCGGCCGCTAAGAATTGCTTCCGTCGCTCGGCGCTGCGGGCACTTACCCGCGGCGCTTGTGCTGGAAACATCCGATTCCACCGGCACCAGAGCGACCTCCGCGCAACTCGAAGAGGTCACTCACACATGCCCCAGATCACCAACATTCGTAGTCGTGCCCGATCGCTCACCAAGACGCAGAAGCTGTCCGCCGCCTGCTGCGCCGGCCTGGGTGTCGCCACCCTCGCGATCACCGCCACGCCCAGCGAGGCGCAGACCACGACTCACGAGGCCGCGGCCGTCGCCTCGGCTCCGGTGAACATCGGTAACCAGCCGGTCAAGAACATCAAGGTCAACGTCACCGACCAGAAGGCCGCCTCCATGCTGAAGGCGGAGGCCATAGCGGCGAAGAAGCAGGCCGCCGACCAGGCCGCCAAGAAGCTGAGCGCCGAGAAGGCGACGCAGCAGCGCGCCGCCGAGCAGGCCGCGAGCCGCTCCGCGGAGCGCGCGCCGGTCCGGCAGTCGGCCCCGAGGTCGTACACCAACAACCTCGACGGCTGGATCCACCAGTCGCTCGACATCATGGCCCAGAAGGGCATCCCCGGCTCGTACAACGGCCTGTACCGCAACATCATGCGGGAGTCCTCGGGCAACCCGATGGCCATCAACAACTGGGACATCAACGCCCGCAACGGCATCCCGTCCAAGGGTCTGCTCCAGGTGATCGACCCGACCTTCCGCACGTACCACGTGACCGGCACGTCGTGGAACATCTACGACCCGGTCGCGAACATCACCGCCGCCTGCAACTACGCGGCGCACCGCTACGGCTCGATGGACAACGTCAACAGCGCGTACTGAGGCCTGCGCGGACCTCTTCTCGCTGAGCAGAAGAAAGGGCGGCACCCCCTGACGGGTGCCGCCCTTGCGTGTGCTCCGGGAGCGACTACTTCCGCATGACCTCGGGCTCGTGCCGGCGCAGGAAGCGGGCCACGAGGACGCCGCAGATCACACCGATGGCGATCAGGGCGGCCATGTCGATGCCCCAGGCTCCTGCCGTGTGGTTCCACAGCGGGTCCGTGTTCGTCGGGTCGTCCGTGTTCGGGGCGATGTTGTTGAAGTCCAGGGTCGCCCCCGCGGCGCCAACCGCCCAGCGGGACGGCATCAGATACGAGAACTGGTTCACACCGACCGCGCCGTTCAGGGTGAACAGACAGCCCGTGAAGACCACCTGGATGATGGCGAACATCACCAGCAGCGGCATCGTCTTCTCGGCGGTCTTCACCAGCGCGGAGATGACCAGGCCGAACATCATCGACGTGAAGCCCAGTGCCATGACCGGCAGGCACAGCTCGAACAGCGTGGAACCGCCGAGGACGACGCCTTCCTCGGGGATCTCGCGGCTGGAGAAGCCGATCAGGCCGACCATGAGGCCCTGCAGCACGGTGACCGCGCCGAGGACGAACACCTTCGACATCAGATACGCGGAGCGGGACAGGCCGGTGGCGCGTTCCCGCTCGTAGATGACCCGTTCCTTGATCAGCTCGCGCACGGAGTTGGCGGCGCCCGCGAAGCACGCGCCGACCGCGAGGATCAGCAGGACGGTGGTGGCCGTGCCGTTCGGGACGGGCACGCCGGTCTTCGGGTTGACCGGGTTGACCAGCAGGCCCTTGTCGCTGTCGATGAGCAGGCTGACCGCGCCGAGCACCGCCGGCAGGATCACCGTGAGCGCCAGGAAGCCCTTGTCCGAGGCGATGACCGAGACGTACCGCCGCACAAGGGTGCCGAGCTGGGAGAACCAGCCCTGCGGCTTGGGCGGCTTGATCGCCTGCGGCGGCGGCATGTGCACCGACTGCGGGGCGACGGCGTCGATGTCCGCAGCGTACATCTGGTAGTGCTGCGAGCCCTTCCAGCGGCCCGCCCAGTCGTAGTCGCGGTAGTTCTCGAAGGCGGAGAACACATCGGCCCACGTCTCGTAGCCGAAGAAGTTCAGCGCCTCCTCCGGCGGCCCGAAGTAGGCGACCGCGCCACCCGGTGCCATCACCAGGAGCTTGTCGCACAGCGCCAGCTCGGCCACCGAGTGCGTGACGACGAGCACGGTGCGGCCGTCGTCGGCCAGCCCGCGCAGCAGCTGCATCACGTCACGGTCCATGCCCGGGTCGAGGCCCGAGGTCGGCTCGTCCAGGAAGATCAGCGACGGCTTGGTGAGCAGTTCGAGGGCCACCGAGACGCGCTTGCGCTGCCCACCGGAGAGGGAGGTGACCTTCTTCTCCTTGTGGACGTCGAGCTTCAGCTCGCGCAGCACCTCGTCGATGCGCGCCTCACGTTCGGCGCCCGTGGTGTCGGCGGGGAAGCGCAGCTTGGCCGCGTACTTGAGCGCCTTCTTGACCGACAGCTCCTTGTGCAGGATGTCGTCCTGCGGAACCAGCCCGATGCGCTGGCGCAGCTCGGCGAACTGCTTGTACAGGTTCCGGTTGTCGTAGAGGACGTCGCCCTGGTTGGCGGGCCGGTAACCGGTGAGCGCCTTCAACAACGTCGACTTGCCGGAGCCGGAGGGGCCGATGACCGCGATCAGCGACTTCTCCGGCACACCGAAGGAGACGTCCTTCAGGATCTGCTTGCCGCCGTCGACGGTGACGGTCAGATGGCGGGCGGAGAAGGAGACCTCACCGGTGTCGACGAACTCCTCGAGCCGGTCGCCGACCAGACGGAACGTCGAGTGGCCGACGCCGACGATGTCGTTCGGGCCGAGCAGCGCCGAACTGCCCTTGCCGATCGGCATGCCGTTGACGAACGTGCCGTTGTGCGAGCCCAGGTCGCGGATCTCGAATCGCCCGTCGGGCATGGCGTGGAACTCGGCGTGATGACGCGAGACCTGGAGGTCGGAGACGACCAGTTCGTTCTCCAGCGCACGGCCGATGCGCATCACACGACCCAGTGCGAGCTGGTGGAACGTGGTCGGGCTGCGGTCGCCGTAGACCGGTGGCGCCCCCGCGCCACCACCGGGGCCCTGCTGCTGCGGAATCTGCGCGGCGGCCTGCTGCGGCGTCTGCTGTGCCCAGCCGGCGTTCCCGTCCTGGGCCACGTGCGGCTGCTGCTGGGGCTGGGCCTGCGGGGTGGTGACGGCGGCCGCCGCACCGGACAGGTTCAGCCGCGGTCCGTCGGTCGCGTTGCCCAGGTACAGGGCGGAGCCCGGACCGATCTCCTGCTGGTGCACCCGCCGGCCCTGCACGAACGTGCCGTTGGTGCTGCCGTGGTCCTCGATGACCCAACTGCGCCCGTCCCAGCCGATCGTGGCGTGGCGCCAGGAAACCCTGGCGTCCTCGAGCACGATGTCCCCCTGCGGATCGCGTCCGAGGGTGTATCGCCTGGACGCGTCAAGCGTCCAGGTGCGTCCGTTCAATTCGAGTACGAGTTCAGGCACTCCATGCCCCACTGAGTTGTCCCCCGAGTTACCCCCATCACAGGGAGTCTAGGGATGTCGAACATCGTGGGGAACTATTTCAGGCTCAGCCCTCTGACCGAAAGTCGGACCTTGCGACGAGCTGTGTACACCCTTGGGGACGTGTCCCGTTGACGGCGGTGAGAGCGGCCCGGAGAGTGGTAATCCCCCCGCGAGGGGGGCATCCGCGGGAACGCCGCGGCGCGGACCGGGGGGCCTGCATGAGCATCGACACCGCGGAGAACGGCCGGCGGGTGCCGTGGACGGACGTACTGCTGTCCGCGATCGCCTCGGTGAGCTGGGCGCTGATCGGGATGGCGGGAACCGCGGCACTCGGTCTGCATCTGCTGCAGGCCGATGCGGCGGGCTCGCTCGGACCGATGACCGCGGCCGTGGTGGCACTGGGCGCGAACGGGTCGGTCAAGCCGTCCGGGGACGTGTCCGCGTTCGGTCTGAAGGGGGCCGAGGCGACCACCGCCGTGGACATCACGCCCCTGGGTGTGGGGCTGGTGGGCGCACTGCTGCTGTGCTGGTTCTTCCTACGCTCCCTGCGCACCGCCGCAGTTGTGGTCTCGCCGGCCGAACTCCTCGCCCGGGCGGGCACGGTGGTCGTGCTCTTCGTGGCGATGCTGGGCGGTCTCGCCTGGGCCGGCCACGACGTCATCACCATCGACGGGGACGCGCTCGGGCTGGACCGACTGCCCGGCACGGGCGGTGGCACAGGCGTCGACATCCCCGGGCTCGGTGACATCGGGGGCCTGCTGCCGAGCCGGATCGGCGACCTCGTCGAGGCGAAGGCCGCGGTCGGCTTCACCGTCGACACGGTGCCCACGCTGCTCGGGGGTGCGGCTTGGGCCGCAGGCGTCCTCGTGATCGCCCTGCTCGCCTCCCGGCGCACCCCGCTGCCCCGCGGCTGGGAGGCGGTGCACCGTGTGGTGCGGCCGGCCGTGTCCGCGCTGGTGACCGTGGTGCTCGTCGCGGTGGTCGCCGGCCTCGCGGCGGCGGCGTACGCGGCGATCGGCGACGACCATCCGGGGCGGATCGCGGGAGCCGCACTGCTGGGCGCGCCCAACGGGGTGTGGCTGGGCGTCCCTCTCGGCCTGTTCGTACCGTGGGACGGCAGGGCCACGGGCGAGCTGGCGAAGCTGCTGCCCGACCCGCTGGACCGGCTGCTGACCGTGCGCACGGACCAGCCGGTCACCCTGGGCCGGCTGGCCGAACTGGACGGCAAGGTCTGGCTGCTCGCCGGCGCCGCGGCGCTCATGATGCTCTTCGCGGGCGTACTGACCGCGGTGCGTACGCCGCTCGTACGAGCCGGTGGTGCCGCGGCCGTACCGGGCCGGACTCCCTCCGTCGCAGGCGGCCACGGTCCCCTTCTCTTCGCAGGGCACTGCGCGCTCCGGCTCGGCATCGTGACGGCCCTGGCACTACCACTGCTGGCGTGGCTGACGGATGTGTCCGTGGACGCCTCGCTGTCCGTGTTCGGTTTCGACGCGTTCGGCGCCGGCATCGAGTTGCACGGGCACATCGCCATGGCCCTGCTGCTGGGTGCGGTGTGGGGTGCCGGTGCCGGAGCGGCGGGAGCGCTGCTCGCGTACGCGGCGGGGGCCGCGGGACGGCGGGCGGCGCCCCTGGCGCGGGCCGCCGCCGGGCGAGCGGCCACCGCACCCTCGCCCCACCCGACCGTGTCGCACGGCGCGGGCCCCTATGTACCGGGCAGGCCGCACCGTCCGCCCAACCCGGGCACCAATCCCTATCTGCGGCTGCCCGAGGAACTGCGTGAACCGCAGGACGCGCGGCCGCCCGCGGGCGCGCCGTCGTCCGCGACCGGGGACGTGTACGGCGCCCCCACGGTGGCCCGGCCGATCGAACCCCCGCCCAGGGCCGGGCGGACTCCGCGGTCCTCGGACGACGGTCCGCCTCCGCCGCCTCCGCCGCCCCCACCGCACCCGCCCAGAGGGCCGAAGGGACGCGGCTGACCCGACCGGCGGCACGCCCGCGCGCCGCTGCCGAGTCGCCCCGCGGACCTCCCCGCGCCCGTCTCCGCCGCTCAAGGCCGACGTCATCCGCCCGTCATGCACTGTTCCCCGTCCGCTGGTCGGACCGGAAACGCGGAGGACACCGGGTGACGGATACGGTGGGAAGCACCATGAGCGCTTCGCAGACCTCCGATGCCCCCACGCTCCTCGTCAAGATCTTCGGCAAGGACCGGCCGGGCCTGACCGCGGGCTTGTTCGACACTCTGGCCGCCTACGGCGTCGACGTCGTCGACATCGAGCAGGTGGTCACCCGGGGCCGGATGGTGCTGTGCGCACTCGTGACCGTGCCCCCGTCCGGGCTCGAGGGTGATCTGCGGGCGACCGTCCACAGCTGGGCGGAGTCCGTGAAGATGCAGGCGGAGATCATCTCCGGTATCGGCGACAACCGTCCGCGGGGCCTCGGACGCTCCCTGGTCACCGTGCTCGGTCACCCGCTCACCGCGGAGTCGACGGCGGCCATCGCCGCCCGGATCGCCGCGACCGGCGGCAACATCGACCGTATCTTCCGGCTCGCCAAGTACCCGGTGACGGCCGTCGAGTTCGCCGTGTCCGGCGTGGAGACCGAGCCGCTGCGCACCGCGCTCGTGACCGACGCAGCGGCGCTCGGCGTCGACATCGCGGTCGTCGCGGCGGGTCTGCACCGCCGCGCGCAGCGTCTGGTCGTCATGGACGTGGACTCGACGCTCATCCAGGACGAGGTCATCGAGCTGTTCGCGGCGCACGCCGGCTGTGAGGCGGAGGTCGCCGAGGTGACCGCGGCCGCCATGCGTGGCGAACTGGACTTCGAGCAGTCGCTGCACGCGCGCGTGGCACTGCTCAAGGGGCTGGACGCGTCGGTGGTCGACAAGGTCCGTGCCGAGATCCGGCTCACTCCGGGCGCGCGCACCCTGATCCGCACGCTGAAGCGGCTCGGCTTCCAGGTGGGGGTCGTCTCGGGCGGGTTCACCCAGGTCACGGACGATCTCAAGGAGCGGCTGGGGCTCGACTTCGCGCAGGCCAACACGCTGGAGATCGTCGACGGGAGACTGACCGGCAAGGTCGTCGGCGACATCGTGGACCGGGCGGGCAAGGCACGTCTGCTGCGCCGGTTCGCCGCCGAAGCGGGTGTACCGCTGGCGCAGACCGTGGCGATCGGTGACGGGGCCAACGACCTCGACATGCTGAACGCGGCCGGTCTGGGCGTGGCCTTCAACGCCAAGCCCGTCGTGCGGGAGGCCGCGCACACCGCGGTGAACTTCCCCTTCCTGGACACCGTCCTGTATCTGCTGGGCGTCACCCGGGAAGAGGTGGAGGCGGCGGACACCCAGGACGATCCCCACTGACTGCGCGCCGCACCGGCATGTGCCCCTGTGTCGGCGGTGGCCCCGGAACCCGGGCGGCTGCCGGGGCCACCGTGAACTTCCGTGGAGGTCAGTCGCTCGGCGACCAGAAGTCGATCAGCGTGGCCGTGCCCGGCTCGAGCGACTTCCACTCGGCGTCGAAACCGAGCACCGCGAAGGCGGCGGCCGGAAACCCGCGTCGGTCCATGTGCTCGCGGGCCTCCTGGTGGGCCGACCCGGCGAGGACCTCGGCGAGACCCTGGATACCCGGGTTGTGGCCGATCAGGATCACGTTCCGGACGTCGTCGGGCGTCTCGTCGAGCAAGGCGATCAGCTCGCCGGGCGAGGCCTCGTAGACCCGGTCCTCATAGACGGTTTTCGGCCGGTGCGGAAGCTCCTGGACCGCGAGCTTCCAGGTCTCGCGCGTACGGATCGCGGTGGAGCAGAGGGCCAGATCGAAGGGGATGCCGGTGTCGGCCAGCTTGCGTCCGGCGACGGGCGCGTCCTTGCGGCCCCGGTCAGCGAGCGGGCGCTCGTGGTCGGGCACCTGCGGCCAGTCGGCCTTCGCATGCCGGAGGAGGACAATCCTGCGGGGTTCTGCGGAGCTCATGGGTCCCAGCTTCGCATGAAACAGGCCAGGGAGCGCAGGGAGTTGACGGCGCCCACCGCGCGCCCGCGTCCGGGTGGCCGATTCGGTCGCCCGGCCGCGCCCACCTGGCAGGACGACACCGGCACCGGCGGGCGGGCGGTGCCGGTGTTCCCCGGTGGGGCGCCGTCACGACGCGTGGTGCGCCACGCTGTGCTGGACGCGCTCCACGAGGTGCCCGAGGGCGGGGTCGCCGCCGCCGCTCGTGTCCGACGGATTGAGGATCAGCGCCAGCAGGACGATGAAGGCCAGCGTGGGCAGTGCGAGGGCCCACCAGGGCAGCCTGATGTCGACGCCGCCCGTGGTCGCCGGGCCGGGCCGGGAGTGCGTAGGGGCCGACATGCCTGCCTCCGTGGGTCTTCGGGTCCCGTGGTCCGCCCCTCGCGGCCACACTTCGAAGGTAGGGACTCATCGGCCCTCAACCCATCCGGTGATCCACCCACTTGCCCCTGACACTGGCCCCCTAGGGGATGGTGGGGCCAGCCCCACCCCCACCCCCGGCGCCGGGACCGGGCCGTTGCCCCGGACCCGGCTGAGCGGTGTGAAACACGGCCGCGCGGCGGGGCGCACGGGGACCGGGCACCCGTCCGTCGCGGTCGGCCGCACGGCCGGCACCTTGCGCGGTGCGACTCGGGGCCCTCGGCGCCGTCGGACCGGCGCCCGGACACCTCAGGCGCCGTCGGTCAGGGCGATGCGATCGTCGCGATGACGGCGATGATCACGAAGATGGCGAAGAACGTGCCGAAGACGAGCAGCATCTTCTTCTGGCCGTTCTTGGGGTTCGGGTCGAGCACGGGCATGCGGTCAGTCTCGCACTTCCCCGCCACCGGGGTTCCCGCGGGGTCGGCGCCGCCCCGCGGTTCCACCGGCCCGGCGGCCCGCCATCTCGTCCTCCACCGTGCCGTTGCGGCCCGCCAGGACCCCCACCACGATCTGCGGCACCATCAGCCCGGCCATGAGCGCGAGCGGCAGGCCCCAGCCGCCGCTGCTCTGGTAGAGCACTCCGACCAGCAGCGGTCCGGGGATCGACAGCAGATACCCGGTGCTCTGCGCGAAGGCCGACAGCTCGGCCACCCCGGCACTCGTGCGGGCGCGCATGCCCACCATGGTCAGCGCCAGCGGGAAGGCGCAGTTGGAGACGCCCAGCAGCACGGCCCACACCCACGCGCCGCCCGCCGGGGCCCAGTACAGGCCGGCGTATCCGGCGAGACCGCACACGCCCAGGGCGATCACGATCGGGCCCTGGTGCGGCAGCCGCGACGCCAGCCGCGGAATGACGAAGGCGAGCGGCACACCCATCACCATCGTGACGGCGAGGAGCACACCGGCCGTACCCGCGGCCACTCCGGCGTCGCGGAAGATCTGGGCCATCCAGCCCATCGTGATGTAGGCGGCCGTCGCCTGGAGCCCGAAGAAGACGGCCAGCGCCCACGCGGTCCGGCTGCGGATGATCCGCAGTCCGTCGTCGGGCTCGCCCCGGCCGGACCCGGTGTCGGGAGCGGCACCGTCCGCCGGAGCGGTGCCCGCTGCCCGCACGAAGGCGATCCACGGCAGGACCGCGACGGCCGAGAGCACCGCCCACACCGCGAGCCCCGTTCGCCACCTGCCGCCCAGCGCGTCCGTCAGGGGCACGGTGACCGCCGCCGCCGCGGCGGTGCCAAGGGCGAGCGCCATGGAGTACAGGCCGGTCATGGAGCCCACCCGGTCGGGGAACCAGCGCTTGACGATCACAGGCATCAGAACGTTGCTGACCGCGATGCCCATCAGGGCGAGCGCGCTGCCGACCAGGAAGCCGGCCGTGCCGCCGACGTAGGGACGCAGGAGCAGCCCCGCGGTGATCGCGGCCATTCCGGCGCAGACCACGGCACCCGGTCCGAAGCGGCGGGCGAGCCGCGGCGCCATGATGCCGAAGACGCCGAAGCAGAGCGGGGGCACGGAGGTGAGCAGTCCCGCCACGCCGCCGCTCATGCCGAGACCGTCGCGCACCTCCTCCAGGAGGGCGCCGAGGCTGGTGATGGCCGGCCGCAGGTTGAGCGCGGTGAGCACGATGCCGACGACCAGGATGCGCGTCCTCCACGCCCGCGGGGCGGAAGGCCCGCTCCCGCCCGCCGCCTTCGTGGTTCCCGTCGCCGTTCGGGCCGGGCCGCGCGTCGGTGCGGGCGTCGTCGTTCCGGTCTGCTCACTAGCCATGGGGGACATCATAGAATGATGGGATGATTGGCTGTCCACTTGCGCTGCGTTACGCTCCGGATCCTCCGGCCTCGCCACCAGGCCCGCACGAAGGACCGTCATGCCGCTGAGCCACCCCCGCCGATCCGCGCTGGCCGAGCAGGTCATCGCCGCGCTGCGGAACCAGATCACCTCGGGGGAATGGCCGGTGGGCTCCCGCATCCCCACCGAGCCCGAACTGGTCGAGCAGCTCGGGGTCGCCCGCAACACGGTGCGCGAGGCGGTCCGCGCACTGGCGCACAACGGACTGCTGGACATCCGCCAGGGGTCGGGCACCTATGTGGTGGCGACCAGCGAACTGGCAGGCGTGATGCACCGGCGGTTCGCCGACGCCGACCCGGGCCATATCGCCGAACTGCGCTCCACCCTGGAGTCGGGAGCCGCGAAACTGGCCGCGGAGCGGCGCACCGAACGCGACCTCAAGCAACTCGACGCCCTCCTCGTACGCCGCCGGGAGGCCTGGGAGTCGGGGGACACGGAGGCGTTCGTGACCGCCGACGCCACCTTCCACATGGCGGTGGTGGCCGCGTCCCACAACGACGTGATGACGGCGATGTACGCGGATCTCGTCGAGGTGCTGCGGGACTGGCTGCGCGACGACGTCGGCGAGGAGCTGACGCCGGAGACCTACATGGACCACACACTCCTGGTGGACGCCGTCCGGGCGGGTGACGCCACCACGGCCGCGTCACAGGCCGCGAGCTATCCGTTCGTGTGCCGTCCGGGGCGCCCGAGGCCTGCCGCCCGCTGACCGCCGCTCACCGGGCGTGCCCGACCCACGCCGAGCGCACGTTCTCCCAGCAGCGTCCGCTCAGCCGTACCGTCAGCGCGGGCCCGGCCTCCACCGGGGCGGTGTCGGTGTCGATGTCCCACCATTGGGCGCACTCGATGTGCAGACTGACGCGATCGGTGTCGGGAAAGGGGTTGTGGCAGTAGGCCACGACGTCGGAGCCGGCGACGCCGACACGGCACTCGGCACCGAACGGCTGCGGGTCGGTGCTCTTCCCGGTGGTCGCATCCCCGTGCGCCTGCACCACACCGGCCCGCGGCAGGGAGTCGTACGGCAGAACCGTCAGCAGCGCGAGGGCGAGGAAGGCCGGAGCGGAGCGGCGGGACAGACGCACAAGGGGACCTCCTGGGCCGTTCGGCTGCGGGGCGGTGCGTACTCCCAGCGTGCGTGCTGCACGGCCCGCGGGTCCCTGTCAGTTGCTCCGAACGGGCGACGCCCCGCCCCCGCGGTTGCGGGGGGCGGGGCGTCGGCCCGGTACGCCGGGAGACCTGTCGCGGTGGGCGAGCGCCTGCGCGCCCGCCCCTGCGGCCTCTCGAAGGCTCAGGCGCCGATGGCGTGCAGACCGCCGTCCACGTGGATGATCTCGCCGGTGGTCTTCGGGAACCAGTCGCTCAGCAGGGCGACGATGCCCCGGCCGGCCGGCTCCGGGTCCTTCAGGTCCCACTCCAGCGGAGAGCGGTTGTCCCACACGGAGGCCAGTTCGCCGAAGCCCGGGATGGACTTGGCGGCCATGGAGCCGAGCGGGCCCGCGGAGATCAGGTTGCAGCGGATGTTCTGCTTGCCCAGGTCACGCGCGATGTAGCGGCTGGTGGCTTCCAGGGCGGCCTTGGCCGGGCCCATCCAGTCGTACTGCGGCCAGGCGAACTGCGCGTCGAAGGTGAGGCCGACGACCGAGCCGCCGTTCTGCATCAGCGGCAGGCAGGCCATGGTCAGCGACTTCAGGGAGTACGCCGAGACGTGCATGGCGGTGGCCACGGACTCGAACGGCGTGTTCAGGAAGTTGCCGCCGAGGGCGTCCTGCGGGGCGAAGCCGATGGAGTGCACGACGCCGTCGAGACCGCCCAGCTCCTCGCCGACGATGTCGGCCAGGCGCCCGAGGTGCTCGTCGTTGGTGACGTCGAGCTCGATGACCTTGGTGGGCTTCGGAAGCTTCTTGGCGATGCGCTCGGTCAGCGTGGGCCGCGGGAAGGCGGTCAGGATGATCTCGGCACCCTGCTCCTGGGCCAGCTTGGCGGCGTGGAAGGCGATGGAGGACTCCATCAGCACACCGGAGATCAGGACGCGCTTGCCCTCGAGAATTCCGCTCATGGTGATCAGTGACCCATTCCCAGTCCGCCGTCAACGGGGATGACGGCTCCAGTGATGTACGAGGCGTCGTCGGAGGCGAGGAACCGCACCGTCGCGGCGATCTCCTCCGGCTTCGCGTACCGGCCGAGCGGCACCTGCGACACGATGTTCTGGCGCTGCTCGTCGGTGAGCACCTTGGTCATGTCCGTGTCGACGAAGCCGGGAGCGACGACGTTGAAGGTGATGTTGCGCGAGCCCAGTTCACGGGCGAGGGAACGGGCGAATCCGACCAGGCCGGCCTTGGAGGCGGCGTAGTTCGCCTGCCCTGCGGAGCCGAGCAGCCCCACGACCGACGAGATGAGCACCACGCGGCCCTTCTTGGCCCGCAGCATGGCGCGGTTGGCGCGCTTGACGACACGGAAGGTGCCGGTGAGGTTGGTGTCGAGAACGGAGGTGAAGTCCTCCTCCGACATGCGCATCAGAAGCTGGTCCCTGGTGACACCGGCGTTGGCGACGAGGACCTCGACCGGGCCGTGCTCGGCCTCGATCTCCTTGTAGGCCTGCTCCACCTGCTCGGTGTCGGTGATGTCGCACCTGACCGCCAGGAAGCCGGCCGGCGGCTCACCCGAGCGGTATGTGATCGCGACCTTGTCGCCGGCGTCGGCGAACGCGCGGGCGATGGCGAGGCCGATGCCCCGGTTGCCTCCAGTGACGAGAACCGAGCGGCTCAACGGATCACCCTTTCGATAGCGGTCTGTAACCCCTGAAAGACATGCGCCTTCGTCGAAAACCTATCTGGCCGGGCCGCCGTGCGGAGAAGTGGGCACCGACAGTGACGTACGGGAGTCGCTGTCGGATCCCTACAGAAGCGGGGCGGCGGATCCGCCCGGGACCGTTCGCCGGCCGCAAAGGTCCGGCCGCGCGGCGGAAAAGTGTGGTCCGGGCGCCCGCTCGCGCGACATGATCGGACCGACAGGCCACGACAGCAGGGAGACCTCGGTGCCTCATTCCATCGACGAAGCCTTCACGGCACTGCCGCTGCGGGCCCTGGCCGACGCCGCGCTGGCGCGTGCGCGCTCGCTCGGGGCCGAGCACGCGGACTTCCGGTTCGAGCGGGTGCGCAGCGCCGCGTGGCGGTTGCGGGACGGCAAGCCCTCCGGGTCGTCGGACACCACGGACCTGGGCTACGCGGTACGGGTCGTGCACGGCGGGACCTGGGGCTTCGCCTCGGGTGTCGATCTGACGCAGGACGCCGCCGCCAAGGTCGCCTCCCAGGCGGTGGCGATGGCGAAGCTGTCGGCTCAGGTGATCAGGGCGGCGGGGTCCGGCACGGGGGCACCGGCCACGCCTTTCGGGCAGTGGGGGAAGGTGGAGCTGGCCGCCGAACCCGTGCACGCCGAGAAGACATGGGTCTCGTCGTACGAGATCGACCCCTTCACCGTGCCCGACGAGGAGAAGACCGGGCTGCTGACGGACTTCAGCGCACGCCTGCTGGCGGCCGACGGGGTCAGCCACGTGGACGCCTCGCTGCTGACCGTCCATGAGAACAAGTTCTACGCCGATACCGCCGGGACCGTGACCACACAGCAGCGCGTGCGACTTCATCCGCAGCTCACCGCGGTCGCGGTCGACGAGTCGACCGGCGAGTTCGACTCCATGCGCACCCTCGCGCCGCCGGTCGGCCGCGGCTGGGAGTACCTGACGGGCACCGGCTGGGACTGGGGCTCGGAACTGGAGCGGATCCCCGAGCTGCTGGCCGAGAAGATGCGTGCGCCGAGCGTCGAGGCGGGTGTGTACGACCTGGTGGTCGACCCGTCCAACCTGTGGCTGACCATTCACGAGTCCGTCGGGCACGCCACCGAGCTGGACCGGGCGCTCGGGTACGAGGCCGCCTACGCGGGCACCTCCTTCGCCACGTTCGACAAGCTGGGCAAGCTCAGGTACGGCTCCGAGCTGATGAACGTCACCGGTGACCGCACCGCGGAGCACGGCCTCGCGACGATCGGATACGACGACGAGGGTGTCGAGGGGCAGTCCTGGGACCTGGTCAAGGACGGGACGCTGGTGGGTTACCAGCTGGACCGCCGCATCGCCAGGCTGACCGGGTTCGAGCGGTCCAACGGCTGCGCGTACGCCGACTCGCCCGGCCACGTGCCGGTGCAGCGCATGGCCAACGTCTCGCTCCAGCCGGATCCGGGCGGGCTGTCCACCGAGGATCTGATCGGCGGCGTGGACCGCGGCATCTACGTCGTCGGGGACCGTTCCTGGTCCATCGACATGCAGCGCTACAACTTCCAGTTCACCGGTCAGCGATTCTTCAAGATCGAGAACGGGCGCATCACGGGTCAGCTGCGCGATGTCGCCTACCAGGCGACGACCACCGACTTCTGGGGTTCCATGACGGCCGTCGGCGGTCCGCAGACCTATGTCCTCGGCGGCGCCTTCAACTGCGGCAAGGCCCAGCCCGGCCAGGTCGCGGCCGTCTCGCACGGCTGCCCGTCGGCGCTCTTCAAGGGCGTCAACATTCTGAACACCACGCAGGAGGCCGGACGATGACCGCCCGTACCGACAAGCCGCACGAGATCGTCGAGCGCGCCCTCGAGCTGTCCCGCGCGGACGGGTGCGTCGTCATCGCCGACGAGCACTCCACCGCCAATCTGCGCTGGGCGGGCAACGCGCTCACCACGAACGGGGTGACCCGCGGACGCACCCTCACCGTCATCGCGACCGTCGACGGCAAGGAGGGCACCGCGTCCGGTGTCGTCTCCCGTTCCGCCGTCACCGCGGGCGAGCTGGAGTCCCTGGTACGGGCCGCGGAGGCCGCCGCCCGCGGCGCCGGACCGGCGGAGGACGCGACTGCGCTGGTGACGGGGGTGCCCGAGTCCCCGGACTTCACGGACGCGCCCGCCGAGACCTCGTCCGCCGTCTTCACCGACTTCGCGCCGGCGCTGGGCGAGTCGTTCGCACGCGCGCGTGCCGGCGGCCGTGAGCTGTACGGCTTCGCCAACCACGAGCTCGTCTCCACCTACCTCGCCACATCGGCCGGACTGCGCCTGCGCCACGACCAGCCCAACGGCACCCTGGAGCTCAACGCCAAGTCCCCGGACCGTACGCGCTCGGCCTGGGCCGGCCGCTCGACCCGCGACTTCAAGGACGTCGACCCGGAGGCGATGGACGCGGAGCTGGCCCGACGACTGGGGTGGGCGGAGCGCAGGATCGAGCTGCCCGCGGGCCGGTACGAGACACTGCTGCCGCCGACCGCGGTCGCCGACCTGCTGATCTACCAGATGTGGTCGGCGGCGGCCCGGGACGCGGCCGAGGGCCGCACGGTGTTCAGCAGGACCGGTGGCGGCACACGCGTCGGCGAGAGGCTCTCCCGGCTGCCGCTGACACTGCGCAGCGATCCGCACGAGCCCGGCCTGGAGACGGCGCCCTTCGTCGTCGCGCACGCCTCAGGCGACGACGCATCGGTGTTCGACAACGGACTGCCGCTCGAGGCCACCGAGTGGATCGGCGGCGGCGAGCTGAAGCACCTGACGGCCACGCGGCACAGCGCGGGCCTGACCGGCCTTCCGGTCACACCGTCGATCGGGAACCTGATCCTCGACGGCGGCTCCGACCGGTCCCTGGAGGAGATGGTCGCCGGCACCGGGCGCGGGCTGCTGCTGACCTGCCTGTGGTACATCCGCGAGGTGGACCCGGCGACGCTGCTGCTCACCGGCCTGACCCGGGACGGCGTGTACCTGGTGGAGAACGGCGAGGTCGTGGGCGAGGTCAACAACTTCCGTTTCAACGAGTCCCCGGTCGACCTGCTGGGCCGGGCGACGGAGGCGGGGCGCACGGAGAAGACCCTGCCGCGGGAATGGAGCGACTGGTTCACCCGCGCCGCGATGCCCCCGGTGCGGGTGCCCGATTTCAACATGAGCTCAGTCAGTCAGGGCGTATAACCTCGTATTCGGCTGTCACCCGACCGCCGAGGATCATCCAAGGAGACGCGAGAACCGTGACGGACATCGTCGACGAACTGAAGTGGCGCGGGCTGATCGCCCTCTCCACGGACGAGGACGCATTGCGCAAGGCGTTCGCGGACGGTCCCGTCACGTTCTATTGCGGCTTCGACCCGACCGCGCCCAGCCTGCACCTCGGCAACCTCGTGCAGATCCTGACGATGCGCCGCATCCAGCAGGCGGGCAATCGTCCGCTGGGCCTGGTCGGGGGTGCGACGGGCCTGATCGGCGACCCCAAGCCGACCGCGGAGCGCACGCTGAACGACCCCGCGGTGGTGGCCGGCTGGGTGGCGCGGCTGCGCGGCCAGATCGAGAAGTTCCTGGACTTCGACGGGCCGAACGCCGCGACCATGGTGAACAACCTCGACTGGACGCAGAACCTGTCGGCCATCGACTTCCTGCGGGACATCGGCAAGCACTTCCGGGTCAACAAGATGATCACGAAGGAGGCCGTCGCCCGGCGGCTGCACTCGGACGCGGGCATCAGCTACACGGAGTTCAGCTACCAGATCCTGCAGGGCATGGACTTCCTGGAGCTGTACCGCCGCCACGGCTGCACGCTGCAGACGGGCGGCAGCGACCAGTGGGGCAACCTCACCGCGGGTGCGGACCTGATCCACAAGGTGGAGCCGCATGTCGCGGTGCACGCCCTGGCCACGCCGCTCATCACCAAGGCGGACGGCACCAAGTTCGGCAAGACGGAGTCCGGCACGGTCTGGCTCGACCCGGAGCTGACCACGCCGTACGCCTTCTACCAGTTCTGGCTGAACGCCGACGACCGGGACATCTCGAAGTTCCTGCGCATCTTCAGCTTCAGGTCCCACGACGAGATCGAGGAACTGGAGCAGCAGACCCTGGAGCGTCCCCAGGCCCGTGCCGCGCAGCGGGCGCTGGCCGAGGAGCTGACCACGCTGGTGCACGGTGCCGATCAGACGGATGCCGTCATCGCCGCGTCCAAGGCCCTGTTCGGCCAGGGCGAGCTGGCCGAGCTCGACGACAGCACGCTGGCCGCGGCGCTGTCCGAGCTGCCGCACGTCCGGGTCGCCGCGCTCGGGCCGGTCGTGGACCTGTTCGCCGAGGTGGGGCTGGTGGCCAGCAAGTCGGCCGCGCGGCGCACGGTGAAGGAGGGCGGCGCCTACGTGAACAACGTCAAGGTCGCCGCCGAGGACGCCGTCCCCGCCGAGGAGGACCTGCTGCACGGCCGCTGGCTGGTGCTGCGGCGCGGGAAGAAGAACCTGGCCGCGGTGGAGGTCACGGGCGCCTGATCCGCGCCCGTACGCCACGGGGGAGGGGGCGGTCCCGGCGGGACCGCCCCCTCCCCCGTGGCCGTCATGCCCGCTCCCTGTGCCGACTGCCCTTCATCGTGGTGTACGCCATCTCGCCCAGGAACACGAGGACGATCGCCGCGGCGAGCTGGAGACCGTGGCGGCCCCAGTCGATACCGCGGGTCTCCGCGATACCGATGGACCGGGCGATCGCGTTGCCGATGATGCCGCCGATCAGGCCCATGAGGGTGGTCAGCCACAGCGGGCTGTGCTGTTTGCCCGGCAGGATGAGCTTGGCCAGCAGGCCCAGCACAAATCCGACGATGATCGCCCACAACCAGCCCATGGCTGCCTCCTCGTACGGCTCGACGTGAGCATTACGCCCAGTGTCGGACCGTGCGCCGTACGGCGCATGTCGGATACCCCCGTACGCGGTACTGCGCAGCGCCGTCACCGGGACAGCAGGCGCCCCGGTCTCGAAGGCGACGCAGCCGCGGCGTAACGTTGTCGGTGTCCGGACTCGGCCGCTGGCCCGGGGCGGATCAGGTACGGGCCGGGGAGAGCCCGGGGCAGGCGGGTGGTGGAACATGCGGAAGCTGAACAACGGCGGTCACGCCCAGGTATTCCGGATCACCGGTGCCCGGCAGGGTCTTGCGGACGACGTACGCGCCCGGCAGCGTCGCTACATCATCTCGATGAGCGTGCGCACGGTGTCGGTGATCCTCGCCGCGACGCTGTGGAACATCTCCAGGCCGGTCGCCGTCGTCGCGTTGATCCTGGGGGCCGTCCTCCCCTACATCGCCGTCGTCGTCGCCAACGCCGGCCGGGAGAACGCACCGTCGCTCCCGTCGACGTTCGTCAGCGCGCCCATGCGTCCGATGATCGCCCCCTCGCAGAACGCGGAGACCTCGCAACCGGAGGATTCCGGTCGAGAGCACGGCGCCGCAGACCCGCTCCAGGAGGACGTCAAGGCCGACTTCACGGCGGGTGTCCGAAGCGAGCCGCACGAGCGGGCCTGAGCCGCTGCGGGGCCTTTCCCGGGCGGAATCGCACCCCCTGCCAAGCTCAGGAAAAGCTCAGATCAATCATGTAGTTCCAGTGCCGGGCGGCGGGTGACCCGTGACATACTCCCTATGCGCTCCGCATCCCCCGTCGGAGCGACGGACCGACGCCGGGCAGCTCCCCCCGTGGCTGCTCGGCGTCGCCTTTTCCCGGCGCGCTAGGGTCATGGGTGTGATGGGACCTGACCCCGATTCGCCCATGTGTTCCGCCAAGGGCTGCCGTGCGGACGCCGTATGGGTGCTCGCCTGGAACAACCCGAAGCTGCACACGCCCGAGCGCCGCAAGACATGGCTCGCGTGCGACGAGCACCGCGAGCACCTGTCGCAATTCCTCGGCGTACGCGGTTTCCTGAAGGACGTGGTGCGACTGGAGGACTGGGAGTCCCACGACACCGGCTCGCACGCGGGCTGAGTCAGCCGCCGATCGCGGACATCGGCCGCTCGGGCTGCAGGAACGACGGGTCGTCCAGCCCGGAACCGGCCTTCTTGCCCCACATCGCCAGCCGCCAGATACGGGCGATCTCCTCGTCGGGGGCCCCGGAGCGCAGGGCCGCCCGCAGGTCGGTCTCCTCGGTGGCGAACAGGCACGTCCGTATCTGGCCGTCGGCCGTCAGCCGGGTGCGGTCGCAGGCCGCGCAGAACGGCCGCGTGACCGAGGCGATCACACCGACACGGTGCGGGCCGCCGTCCACGATCCAGCGCTCGGCCGGGGCGGAACCGCGCTCCCGGGCGCCCTCGGGGGTCAGTTCGAAGCGGGTGCGGAGCGAATCCAGGATGTCGGCCGCGGTGACCATGCCCTCGCGCTTCCAGCCGTGCTGGGCGTCCAACGGCATCTGCTCGATGAAGCGCAGTTCGTAGCGGTGTTCGACGGCCCAGGCCAGCAGGTCCGGGGCCTCGTCGTGGTTCAGCCCGGGCATCAGGACGGTGTTGACCTTGACCGGGGTCAGGCCCGCCTCATGGGCGGCCCGGAGTCCCTCGATGACGTCCTTGTGCCGGTCCCGGCGCGTGAGGGCCTTGAAGACATCGGGGCGCAGGGTGTCCAGTGAGACGTTCACCCGGTCGAGGCCCGCCGCCTTCAGCGCCGCGGCCGTGCGCTTCAGGCCGATGCCGTTCGTGGTGAGGGACATCCGGGGGCGCGAGGCCAGCCCGGCGATCCTCTCCACGATGCCGACCAGCCCGGGGCGCAGCAGCGGCTCGCCACCCGTGAAGCGGACCTCCTCGATGCCGAGGGAGGTGACCGCGATGTCGATCAGGCGCACGATCTCGTCATCACTGAGCAGATCGGGCTTGGCCAGCCACTGAAGGCCCTCCTCGGGCATGCAGTACGTGCACCTCAGATTGCACCGATCGGTCAGCGAGACCCGCAGATCGGTGGCAACCCGGCCGTAGGTGTCGATGAGCACGTGAGCCCCCTCCCTCGTCGCGGATCACACACTTCTCGTCTCCTGCGAGCCTACGTGACCCCACCGACATCAGCAGCGACCGGATTCACCGGACATGACGCGGCCGCGTCGTGGATCCCTACGACGCGGCCGTCATCACGGTGCGGTCAGTGCGCTCCGGTGCCGGTCAGGGAGCGGACCTCCAACTCCGCGTACTTGCCCGCGTCCGGCTCCTCCTTCGACAGGTACGTGCCGAGAATGCCCAGCAGGAAGCCGACCGGGATCGAGATGATGCCCGGGTTCTCCAGCGGGAACCAGTGGAAGTCCACGTCCGGGAACATCGACGTCTCCTTGCCGGACACCACCGGCGAGAACAGCACCAGCCCGACGGCGGTGACCAGACCGCCGTAGATCGACCACAGCGCGCCGCTGGTGGTGAAGCGCTTCCAGAACAGGCTGTAGAGGATGGTCGGAAGGTTGGCGGAGGCGGCGACGGCGAAGGCCAGGGCGACCAGTCCCGCCACGTTCAGATCGCGGGCGAGGGCGCCCAGGACGATGGACACCGCGCCGATGCCGACCGTCGCCCAGCGCGCCGCGTTCAACTCCTGCTTCTCGTCGGCCTGCCCCTTCTTGATGACGTTCGCGTAGATGTCGTGCGCGAACGACGAGGACGAGGCCAGAGTCAGCCCCGCGACGACCGCGAGGATCGTGGCGAAGGCGACCGCGGAGATGCTGGCCAGCAGGATCGCGCCCCAGCTGGAGTCGACGCCGCCCAGATGCAGGGCGAGCAGGGGCGCGGCCGTGTTGCCCGCCTTGTTGGAGGCGATGATCTCGTCCGGCTTGATGAGTGCCGCGGCTCCGAAGCCGAGGGCGAGCGTCATCAGGTAGAAGGCGCCGATGAGGCCGATCGCCCAGTTCACCGACTTCCGGGCGGCCTTGGCGGTGGGCACGGTGTAGAAGCGGATCAGGATGTGCGGCAGGCCGGCGGTGCCGAGGACCAGGGCGATGCCCAGGGAGATGAAGTCGAGCTTGGTCGTGCCGGTGGCACCGTACTTGAGACCGGGCTCCAGGAAGGCCGCGCCCTTGCCGCTGTTGCTGGCGGCCTTGCCGAGCAGGTCCGAGAGGTTGAAGTTGAACTTCAGCAGCACCAGGAAGGTCAGCAGCAGGGCGCCCGCGATCAGCAGGACCGCCTTGACCATCTGCACCCAGGTGGTGCCCTTCATGCCGCCGATGGTGACGTACACGATCATCAGGACGCCGACGAGCGCGACGATGCCGATCTTGCCGCCGTCGCTGGTGATGCCGAGCAGCAGCGAGACCAGGACGCCCGCGCCCGCCATCT
Source organism: Streptomyces sp. HUAS TT11 (assembly GCF_051553595.1). Lineage (NCBI taxonomy): Bacteria > Bacillati > Actinomycetota > Actinomycetes > Kitasatosporales > Streptomycetaceae > Streptomyces > Streptomyces sp. HUAS TT11. Next base: position 6,972,391 of record NZ_CP196184.1, on the reverse strand, counting down.
GGGCCAGCAGATAGAAGATCGACACGACGATCGTGGAGGTGCCGGCCGCGGTGCGGACCGGACGCTGCCGCATGCGGTAGGCCAGTACGTCGCCCATGGTGTAGCGGCCGGAGTTGCGCAGCGGCTCGGCGACCAGGAGCAGGGCCACCAGCCAGGCGACCAGGAACCCGATGGAGTACAGGAAGCCGTCGTAGCCGGCGAGGGCGATCGCGCCCGCGATGCCGAGGAAGGACGCGGCGGACATGTAGTCGCCGGAGACGGCCAGGCCGTTCTGGAAGGCGGTGAACTGGCGGCCGCCCGCGTAGAAGTCGACGGCGTTCTTGGTCTGGCGGCCCGCCCACACGGTGATGACGAGGGTCGCGGCGACGAACACCGCGAACAGGGTGATGATCAGCGGCCGGTGCTCGCTCGCCTCACCGGCGGCCATGACGAGTGTGGGGCTCATGCGTCGTGCTCCATCCGGGACTTGATGGCCTCGGCCTTGGGGTCGAGCTCGGCGGCGGCGTGCCGCGAGTACCACCACGCGATCAGGAACGTGGTGAGGAACTGGGCGAGGCCGAGCACCAGGGCGACGTTGATGTTGCCGAAGAGCTTGGTGCCCATGAATCCGCCCGCGTAGTTGGACAGCAGGACGTAGACCAGGTACCAGGCGATGAACGCCACGGTCAGCGGGAAGGCGAACGAGCGGTGGGAGCGGCGCAGTTCACCGAACTCGGCGCCTTCCTGGACCGCCCTGAACTCCTCGGTGGACGGCAGTTCGTGTCCGGCCCTCGAGGGGGGAGGTGCGTCTGTGGCCACGGAGTCTCCTCGCGTTACGGGTGCGATCACAGTGATGTGGATCACATAACCGAGTGCGACCGTAGCGCTCCGTCTCGTGATCCGGCAGGGGGCGCCGATCGTCCCGGAGCTCCCTGCACAGGCTCACGGCGCCCAGGGTGGGCCGGTTCAACTTCTCTTTACTTCTTTCGTACCTCGTTGCCGGAAGTCATTGCTGACGAGCCGCGACGGCGGATAGCTTCGCCACTGCACCACCCGTCATGTACCTGCCGGACACCACCCGTGTCCCGGCACGTTCACGTTCCGGATGATGTGGAGACCCCATGGCTCATCTGCGTTCCAGACGCCGGCTCGCCCTCGCCGTACCGGTCGTGCTGTCGCTCACCGCCTCACTGGGCTTCCTGCCGGGTGCCGCGTCGGCCGCCCCGCGCACCACCACCGTGCGGGCCGCCACAGGCCCCGAACTCGCCTACGTCGTCAACACCAGGACGGACCGTCACACGATCTCCGCGGTTCAGCGGGCCATCGCTGCGGCCGGCGGCAGGGTCGTGGTGACGTACGACAGGATCGGCGTCATCGTCGTCCACTCCTCGAACCCGGCGTTCGCACAGGCCCTGCGCACGGTCCGCGGGGTGCAGTCCGCGGGCGCGACCCGGACCGCGCCGCTGACGGCCTCGGGAACGACGGACGAGGGCGCCGCGCAGTATCTGACGAAGGCCCAGGCGGCGAAGGCCGAGGGCGCCTCGGCCGCCGCGGGGGAGAGTGAGCCCCTCGAGGCCGACCAGTGGGACCTGCGCGCGATCGGCGCCGACCGGGCCGCGAAGATCGACCCGGGCAGCCGGAGCGTCACGGTCGCCGTCATCGACACGGGCGTCGACGACACCCACCCCGACCTCGCCCCGAACTTCTCCGCGTCGCAGTCCGCGAACTGCGTCGGCGGCAAGGCGGACACCTCCTACGGCGCCTGGCGCCCCGCGAACCCGGACCACTACCACGGCACCCACGTCGCCGGAGAGATCGCCGCGGCCCGCAACGGGATCGGCGTCGCCGGCGTCGCCCCGGGCGTCAGGGTCTCCGCCATCAAGGTCGCCGACCCGGTCAGCGAGCTCTTCTACCCCGAGAGCGTCGTCTGCGCGTTCGTGTTCGCCGCCGACCACGGCGTGGAGGTCACGAACAACAGCTACTACGTGGACCCGTGGCTGTACAACTGCATGGACGACCCCGACCAGCGGGCCATCGTCGACGCGGTCGACCGGGCCCAGCGGTACGCCCAGCGCAAGGGGACCCTCAACGTCGCCTCGGCGGGCAACTCCAACGACGACCTCGACTCCCACGCCCTCGTCGACGCCTCCAGTCCCGACGACTCGACCGCGGTCACCCGCACCGTCGACCCGCACGCGTGCTTCGACGTACCGACGCAGTTGCCGGGCGTCGTGACGGTCGGCGCGACCGGCGTCACCAAGGCCAAGTCGTACTACTCGAGCTACGGCGACGGCGTGATCGATGTCGTGGCGCCGGGCGGCGACAAGTTCCGGATCCCGGACACGCCGTCGAAGAACGGCCGCATCCTGTCCACGATGCCGAACGGCCAATACGGCTTCCTGCAGGGCACCTCCATGGCGTCCCCGCACGTCGCCGGCGTGGCGGCGCTGCTGAAGTCCGCGCACCCGTGGGCCGGCCCCGCCCGGCTCCGGGCGCTGCTGAAGGCCCAGGCGGACAACCCCGGCTGCCCCACGGCTCCCTACGACGGTGACGGCGACGGGGTCGTGGACGCTTCCTGTGTGGGCGGCAAGCGTGTGAACGGCTTCTACGGCTTCGGCATCGTCAACGCGCTGCGTGCGGTCAAGTAGCCGGTCGGAACCGCCCGTTGACGCACGGCCCGGATCGAACCGCTCGTAACGCGAACGGAATTGGAGACATCATGTCCGCACCTCTGAAGCGCTCCCGCCGTCTGGTCGCCCTTCCCCTCGGGATGGCGACGGCGACCGCCCTCGCCTTCCTGCCCAACGTCACCGCGTCCGCCGCGGAGACGGCCCCCAGAGCCACGGCGGCCGACGCCGTCCCGCTCAGCTATGTCGTCAACGTCCGCCCCGGGCACGGCGTCTCGTCGCATGTGAAGCGGGCCGTCGCCGAGGCGGGCGGCACGATCGTGGTCGCGTACGACAAGATCGGCGTGATCGTCGTCCACTCCTCGAACCCCGACTTCGCCAGGACCCTGCGCAGGGTGCCCGGAGTGCAGTCGGCTGGCGCCACCCGCAACGCGCCCCTTCCCGCGCAGTCGACCACCGATGTCGGAACGCCCAAGGTGCTCACCGCCGAGGAGGTGGCGGATGCCCGGGCGGCCGGCGGACAGGACCCGCTGGAGCCGTTGCAGTGGGACCTGCCCGCCATCAAGGCGGACAAGGCGCACGAGAAGACGCTCGGCAGCCGCGACGTCACCGTGGCCGTCATCGACACGGGGGTGGACGACACCCACCCGGACATAGCACCCAACTTCGACCGCGGCGCCTCGGTCAACTGCGTGTCCGGCAAGCCCGACACGGCCGACGGAGCCTGGCGGCCGAGCGCGGCGGAGAGCCCGCACGGCACGCATGTCGCCGGTGAGATCGCCGGCGCCAAGAACGGCGTCGGCATCACCGGTGTCGCGCCCGGCGTGAAGGTCGCCGGCATCAAGGTCGCCACGACGGCCGGCTACTTCTACACCGAGGCCGTGGTCTGCGGTTTCGTCTGGGCGGCCGAGCACCACGTGGACGTCACCAACAACAGCTACTACACCGACCCCTGGTACTTCAACTGCACCGGCGACCCGGACCAGAGGGCGCTCGTCGACGCCATCACCCGCGCCTCGCAGTACGCGGAGCGCAAGGGCACCGTCAATGTCGCTGCCGCCGGCAACGAGAGCTACGACCTGGACGCGCGCTCGATCACCGACCCGGTCTCCCCGAACGACGGCACGCCCGGCGACCGGGTGATCGACCCGCGCAAGTGCTTCGACATCCCGACCCAGCTGCCGGGCGTGGTCACCGTGTCCGCGACCGGCGCGAAGGGCATCAAGTCGTCGTTCTCCAACTACGGCCTCGGCGTCATCGACGTCGCAGCTCCCGGCGGCGACTCCACCGCCTACCAGACCCCCGCCCCGCCGGCCACCAGCGGTCTGATCCTCGGCCCGCTGCCCGGTGGCAAGTGGGGCTACATGGCGGGTACGTCGATGGCGACCCCGCACGTCGTGGGGGTGGCCGCCCTCATCAAGTCGACACACCCGCACGCACCCGCCGCCCTCGTCAAGGCGCTGCTGTACGCCGAGGCCGACGCCACGCCGTGCACGGACCCGTACGACATCGACTCGGACGGCAAGATCGACGCGGTGTGCAAGGGCCCGAAGAACCACAACGGGTTCTACGGGTGGGGCACCGTCAACGCGCTGAAGGCCGTGACCCGGTAGCCGTTCCGGTGTGAGGCCGCACAGGGAGGGGTCCGGCGGAGCCGGGCCCCTCCCCCTCATGTTGATCCGGTACACGGCGCATAGTGCCCTCATGACGGATATGGACGTGGCATGGGCGGCACTGGGCGGTGACCCCGCGCTGGTGCCGAAGGTCTCGGCCGTCGTGCGGGACGGGGGGCTGCCCTCGCGCCTGCCCGTGCGGGAGGTGGCACGGGCCTGTGTCGGGGTGTGTGCGCTGGCCGCCGCCGAGTGGGGGGCACGGCGGGCCGGACTGCCCTCCGTGCCCGAGGTGCGGGTCGACGACGGAGCGGTCGCCACCGCCTTCCACAGCGAACGGCACCTGCGGATCGACGGGCGGGAACCGGTCTCCTTCGCACCGCTCTCCCGTTTCTGGCGCACCGCGGACGGCTGGGTGCGCACACACGCGAACTATCCCCACCACCGGGAGAGACTGCTCGTCGCCCTCGGCCTGACGGCGGCGGCGTCCGCGGACAGCGTGGCCGCCGCGCTCGGCGAGCGCTCGGCCGTCGAGGTGGAGGAGAGCGTGTACGCGGCCGGAGGGCTCGCCGTCGCGCTGCGCACGCCCGAGGAATGGGCGGTCCACCGACAGGGACGCGCCCTCGCGGCGCACCCTCTGGTGGAGCGCGAACGGCTCGGCACGGCGCCCGTCCGGCCGCTCCTGCCGCTGCCCGGTGAACCCCTGCGCCCGGCGGCGGGCCTCCGCGTCCTGGACCTCACCCGGGTCATCGCGGGCCCGGTCGCCACCCGCACCCTGGCCCTGCTGGGCGCGGACGTACTGCGGATCGACAGCCCGCGGCTGCCCGAACTTCCCGACCAGCACGCCGACATGGACTTCGGAAAGCGGTCCGCCACGCTCGACCTGACGACGGCCGTGGACCGGCGGACCCTCGAGGAGTTGCTGGCGACGGCGGACGTGGTCGTCACGGGCTATCGGCCCGGGGCGCTGGACCGCTGGGGGCTCGCCGCCGAGGAACTGGCCGGGCGGCGGCCCGATCTCGTGGTGGCGCAGTTGTCCGCGTGGGGCGCGTACGGGCCGTGGGGTGAGCGGCGGGGCTTCGACAGTCTGGTCCAGGTCGCCACCGGGATCGCGGCGACCGAGGGCGCGGGCGAACGGCCCGGGGCGTTGCCCGCCCAGGCCCTGGACCACGGCACGGGGTATCTGCTGGCCGCGGCGGTGCTGAGGTCCCTCACCGAGCAGACGGAGGAGGGCGGGAGCCGCGTCGTACGGCTGGCGCTGGCCCGGACGGCGGCCTGGCTGACGGACGGGACCGCACGGAGGGCCGGGTCCGCACACGGTCCGTACGAGGGCCCGGACCCCTGGCTGGCCGAGACCACCGGCGCACCGGGCCGGCTGCGGTACGCCCTGCCGCCGATCCGGTTCGCGGGCGGACCTGTGGACTGGGCACGACCACCGGGACGGTGGGGCGGTGATCCGGCGCGATGGGCTCCGGTCGCCGACGGGGGCTGATCCGCGCACCGGGTCCGCTCCACCCGTGGCGTGATGCGCATCCGGGGCGGAACGGCGCTCTCCCAGTTGCTTTCGGGTGGTTGCCCGTTCTGTGGTGACTGGCGAAGATCGTGAGGTGAGTTCGAGCGGATCCACGGCCGGGACGGACGGCGATGCGGCGGACGCAGCCCGCACACCCTCCGCGGTCGCCCCGTCCCGCGGCCCCTCCGCCCGCCGGGCCGTCGCCCTGCTCGCCCTTGTGACGGCCGGCGCCCTGATCCCTTCCCTCGGTGCCCCGGCCGCGCTGCACGGCACGGGTGAGGCGGCCGCGCCGGGGGCCGGAGGCATCGGCCTGATACGTGCCGTGCTGTTCGCGGCGCTGTGCATACCCGCCGGCGAGTTCTACGTGGCCCGGCTCGTCCGCAGGGTGCCGGGCGCACCGGTCACGGACCTTCCACGCAGCCTGGCGCCCCGTGCGGCGGGCGCGGGCTTCGTCGCCGCGCTGGTGCTCGCCTCCGTCGTGGCCACCGGCAATCTGATCCCTCACCGGCTCTCCGAGATCGACCCGGGCGGGCTGTACCGCACCCGGGACGGCGCGCTGGCCCTTCTCGAGGTCAACGCGTTCCTCGCGGCGGGACTCTGCGCTCTCTCCCGCCGTCCCGCCTGCCGGCTGTTGCCGCCGGCCGCGGTGGCCGTCGCGGAGGCGCTGCGCGCCCACCCCGCGACGGAGCACTCCCCCGCGCTCGGCTCGGCCCTGACGCTCGTGCACCTTGTCTGCGCCTCCCTGTGGGCCGGCGGGCTGCTGCACGTCCTGCGCACAGTGCGGCACTGGCGCACGGCCCCCCGGGCGGGTGGCGCGCTGCTGGGCCTGTATGCGCGCGGGGCGGCCGTGCTGCTGGCCCTGATCACCGCCACGGGGCTGTGGAGCTCGCTGCGCCGCATGCCCGCGCACACGGTCCTCGACCAGCTGACCACGACGGCCTACGGCCGCACCCTGCTCGCCAAGGTGCTGCTCGTGGCCGTCGTCGCCCTGCTCGCGCTGACCGCGCGGATACGGCTGCGGCGCGCCGCCGATCCGCTCGCCGCCTGTGCCCCCGCCCGCGCCGAGGTGGCGGTGCTGGGTCTGGTCGTCGCCGTGTCGGGGCTGCTGACGGCGCTGCCGTCGCCGATCCGCTGGTCCTGATCAGCCGTGGGTGACAAGCACCTTGAGGGCCGTGCGCTCGTCCATCGCCCGGTAACCGTCGGGCACGCCCTCGAGGCCGACCCTCCGGTCGAAGACCGGCGAGGGGTCGATGGCGCCGTCGAGGATGTCGGGCAGCAGCTCCGGGATGTACGTGCGCACCGGGGCCACGCCGCCGCGCAGGGCGATGTTCCGGTCGAACATGACGCCGAGGTCGAGTCCGCTGCTGCTGCCGTGCGGGACGCCGACAAAACCGATGGCGCCGCCGTCCCGGGTGACGTTCACGGCGGTGCGCATCGACTGCTCGGTGCCGACGGCCTCGACGACGGCGTGCGCGCCCTGGCCGTGGGTGAGTTCGCGGACGGCCTCGACGGCCGCGTCCCCACGCTCCGCGACGACGTCCGTGGCCCCGAAGCGCCGCGCGATGTCCGTACGGACCTCATGGCGTCCGAGGGCGATGATCCGCTCGGCGCCGAGCCGCTTGGCGGCCAGGACGGCGCACAGTCCGACGGCCCCGTCACCGACCACGGCGACGGTGGCGCCGGGGCGGACTCCCGCACCGAGGGCGGCGTGGTGACCGGTGCCCAGCACGTCGGAGAGCGTCAGCAGCGCGGACAGCAGACGGCCGTCGGAGAGCGCCTCCTTCGGCAGCCGGACCAGGGTGGCGTCGGCGAAGGGCACGCGCACGGCCTCGCCCTGCCCGCCGTCGGAGCCGACCGAGCCCCAGAAGCCGCCGTGCTCGCAGGAGGTGGTGAGCCCCTCGCGGCAGTAGTCGCAGACGCCGTCGGACCACACGAAGGGCGCGACGACCAGGTCGCCGCGCCGGACGCCGGTCACCTCGGAGCCGGTCTCCTCGACCGTGCCGAGGAACTCGTGCCCGATGCGCTGCCCGGGCTTCCGGGACGACTCACCGCGGTACGCCCACAGGTCGCTGCCGCATATACAGGCCTGCACCACCCGCACGACCGCGTCGGTGGGCACCTGGACGACGGGGTCGGGCACGTCCTCCACCCGCATGTCGAAGGGGGCGTGGATGGTGGTGGCGCGCATGTGAGGGTCCTTCTCCTGCGAACGGTCCGTACGGGTGCTCAGGGGGTGGTCGAGCACACCTCACCGTACGTCGCCGTCGGCGCGCCTCTCGCCTAGGGGCCCAGGGCCGAAGCCGTCTGCGCAGTTCAGGAGCCCGCCGCGGGCTCTCGGGCGGCAGGCTCCTCGGCGGCCGGCGCCGCCGCGAGCGGCGCCGCGGCCGCCGGCTGCCAGCCCGGCCCGCGGAACATCCGCCCGGCCCGCTCGGCCCAGTTGCCCGCCGCTCTGACGTCCCTGGCGATGGCCGCGTACTCGTGGGTGGCGACCTTCAGCGGGTTGTAGGTGCCGATGTTCTTCGTCAGCCCGTACACGGGCCGCTCGGTCTCGGCGACGAACGAGCCGAACATCCGGTCCCACAGGATCAGGATGCCGCCGAAGTTGCGGTCCAGGTAACCGCCCTGGGAGGCATGGTGCACCCGGTGGTGCGACGGCGTGTTGAACACGAACTCGAACCACCGGGGCATTCTGTCGATCCGCTCGGTGTGGATCCAGAACTGGTAGACCAGGTTCACCGAGGAGCAGAACGCCAGCGCGGCCGGATGCACACCGGCCGCGATCAGTGGCAGGTAGAAGGGCCAGGAGGTGACGGACGTCCAGGGCTGGCGCAGTGCGGTGCTGAGGTTGAACTTCCGGCTCGAGTGGTGGACGACGTGACAGGCCCACAGGATCCGGATGACGTGGTGCCCGCGATGGGACCAGTAGTAGAAGAAGTCCTGCGCGAGGAGCATGAGGAGGACGGTCCACCACAGCAGGGGGACACGCAGCGGAGTGAGCGCGTAGACCGCAGCGTAGATCGCGACGATCGGCGTCTTCCACAGGAAGTCGAAGAAGAGACTGCCGAGTCCCATGCCGACGCTGGTCGCCGCGTCCTTGGCGGCATAGCCTTCCGCGTCCTCGTCGGGATGGATGCGTACGCTCACCATCTCGATCACGGTGAGCAGCACGAAGGCGGGTATCGACCACAGCACGACATCGGGCAGGTTCGGCATGGGTGCACCGTAGAACCGCGCACCGCCGACGGCCAGGGGTTGTTACCGACAAGTATCGCCGAGGCTGCGCAAACCGTCCGCCGGTGCCGCCGGCCACGGGCCCGGCACGGGCGGATCGCGCAAGCCGGCTTCCTCGCGTCCGGAGCGTCATGTGCTCGCCCCCCTCACACCCCCGCCGCCCCCAGCAGCGTCCCGGCGGCATAGGTGACCCCCATCGCCAGCGCCCCGCCCACCACGTTCCGCAGCACGGCCCGCCCCGGCGCGGCCGCGCCCAGACGGGCACTGGCCCAGCCGGTGACGACCAGGGCCGCGAGGACGGACAGCACCGTCACCCAGAGCCGCAGGGCGGCGGGAGGAAGCACGATCGCCAGCAGCGGCAGCAGCGCGCCCACCGTGAACGCCAGGAAGCTCGCCGACGCCGCGTGCCAGGGGTTGGTGAGCGCGTCGGGGTCGATGCCGAGCTCCACCCGGGCGTGGGCGCGCAGCGCGTCCCGCGCCGTCAGCTGGACCGCCGCCTCGCGGGCCACCTCCCGGGACAGACCCCGGTCCTCCAGCAGTTCCGTCAGCTCCTCCAGCTCGGCCTCCGGCTGTTCGCGCAGCTCCCGCCTCTCCATGGCCAGCGCCGCCTTCTCCGAGTCCCGTTGGGTCGACACCGATACGTACTCGCCGGCCGCCATCGACATCGACCCGGCCAGCAAACCGGCCAGACCGGCCGTCAGAAGGGTCGAGCGGGCCGTCGTCGCGCCGGCCACACCGACCACGAGCCCCGCCGTGGAGACGATGCCGTCGTTCGCGCCGAGGACCGCGGCCCGCAGCCAGTTCAGGCGGGAGCCGAGGGCGCCCGCGTGGGCCTCGTCGTGCGTGGGTTCCATCACACCGGGAGGATGGCACCTCCGGCACGGCCCGTGCCGCACCGACCCTCCCCGCGGGAACTCCCCGCTCGGCGCGTCCGCCTGAGACCGCGGCAGGGTCCCAGGGCCCGCGCGGACACCGGGCCGCCCTCGGCAGGGTCCGCGAACACGGCGTGCCGGAGCCCGTGTTCGTGCGCACCCGGAGAGCGCAGGTGCCCGCCACGCACACGGCGGGGCACGGACGACGACGCACGCCCGGCGAACTCACCCGGGGGCACACGGCGTTGTGCGCGCCCCCGGGCGGGCGCGGCGCGCACCGGCTGCCGGACGCGGGCGCGCTCGGGACTGTCGGTCACGCCCCGTATCCTCAGTGACCATGCTCGAAGACCGTACGACCACAGCGTTCCCGGCCCCTTGGCCGGCCGCGTATCCCGAGGGGTACGCGGTCGTGGACGTGGAGACCACCGGCCTGGCCCGGCACGACCGGATCATCTCGGCCGCCGTCTACCGGGTGGACGCACGCGGCGGGGTCGAGGACCACTGGTACACCCTGGTCAACCCGGAGCGCGACCCGGGCCCCGTGTGGATCCACGGCCTGACGAGCGAAGCGCTCGACGGCGCGCCGCTCTTCGGGGACATCGCGGACGAGTTCGCCGACCGGCTCGCCGGCCGGGTCCTCGTCGCGCACAACGCGGTCTTCGACTGGTCGATGATCGCCCGCGAGTACGCGCGTGCCGAGCGCGAGGCGCCGGTCCGTCAGCGGCTGTGCACCATCGCGCTCTCCAAGGAGCTGGGCCTGCCGCTGGCCAACCACAAGCTGGAGACGCTGGCAGCGCACTTCGGTGTCGTCCAGCAGCGGGCCCACCACGCGCTGGACGACGCGCGCGTGCTGGCCGAGGCGTTCCGGCCCAGTCTGCACGCCGCCGCGCGGGGCGGCGTGCGGCTGCCGCTGCTGGAGTGCCGCCCGCTCACCGAGTGGTCCGCCTCCCCGACGATCGGCAGGCAGTCCTCCGTGGGCTACCGGCCCGGCACATGGCGGCCCTCCCGCAAACGCCCCGCCTGCCCCTATCCCAATCCGGGACGTTACGAGGACGGCAAACGCCTCAAGCAGGGGATGCGGGTGGCGTTCTCCGGCGACACCTCGGTCGAGCGGGACCTGCTGGAGGACCGGGCCGTCGAGGCGGGACTGCATGTGGCCTCGAGCCTGTCCCGGCTCACCAGTCTGCTCGTCACCAACGACCCCGACTCGGGCACCTCCAAGACGGTCAAGGCCCGTCAGTACGGGACGCCGGTGGTGGACGAGGCCGCCTTCGGACAGCTGCTGCGGGACGTGGAACCCGCGGACCCGCAACCGGCGGGGAGAGCGGGGTCCCCGGCGCCGGAGCGGCGCTGACGGACGTACGGGTGATTGCCGGGCGAATCGCCTCGCGCCCGCTCGCCCGCGCGGCGGCGACGGCACACGCTGTGGCGCATGGCGAGATGTGAAGTTTGCGGCAACGACTACGGAATGACCTTCGAGGTGCACGCGCAGGGCGCGGTGCACGTCTTCGACTGCTTCTCCTGCGCCATCCACCGTATGGCGCCCATCTGCGAACACTGCCGTGTCCAGATCATCGGCCAGGGGGTCGAGGTCGACGGTCACTGGTACTGCGGAGCCCACTGCTCCCGCGCCGAGGGGAGGGTGGGGATCGTCGACAACGTGTGAGCCGGTACCCGCCTGAATGCACCCCACGACCGAGTTGTACGGTCGTGGGGTGTACCGCTTCCTGTTGACCCGCCAGTGGGTGATCCTCACCCTCGTGGCCCTCCTGCTCATCCCGACGATGATCAGGCTGGGTGTCTGGCAGCTTCACCGCCATGACCACAGGCAGGCGCTGAACAAGGTGATCGACGACTCGCTGGCGGCGCAGCCCGTGTCCGCGGAGTCCCTCACCTCGGTCGGCGGGACGGTCCGACACGAGGACCTCTACCGCCGGGTGACCGCGAAGGGCCGCTTCGACACGGCGCACGAACTGGTGGTGCGCCGCCGTACGAGCACGGACGACCAGGTCGGCTACCACGTCCTGACGCCGTTCCTGCTGGACAACGGCAGGACCCTGCTCGTCAACCGGGGCTGGATCCCCTCCCCCGGATCGCAGACCGCCTTCCCGAAGATCCCCGCGCCCGCCGGGGGCGAGATCACCGTCACCGGCCGGCTGATGCAGGACGAGACGACGGCCGCGAGCGGCATCAAGAACGTCAAGGGGCTGCCGGACCGCCAGATCATGCTGATCAACAGCGGGCAGATCGGCACGCTCCTGCGCGACGGTGGCGACGGCTCCGTCAAGGACGTGCTCGGCGGCTACATCGAACTGACCTCCCCCGCCCCCAAGGGCGGCAGCCCCGAGCTGATCCCGTCGCCCAAGGAGGACAGCAGCTGGATCGGCCTCGGCGACATCAACCTGCCGTACGCGGTCCAGTGGTGGCTGTTCGCGGCGGCGGTCCCCGTCGGCTGGGTGATCCTGGTCCGCCGTGAGGCCCGGGAGCGGGCGAGGCGAACCGAGGAGCGGCACGAGGAACCGGCACCCGCCGCGGTGGGCTGACCTCGACCCGGCGCCACCGGCCCGACCGAGCGCCCACCGTCCGCCGGAGGAACACGGTCCGGGCGACGGAAGGATGTGCGCGACGCACAAAACAGGGAAGACGGACAACCTGCGGGGCGGGCGCGGACGTCGGGGCTGGGCGACGCGCTCGTCCCGCGGCGCCGGTGCCGGGCGTTGGGACCGCCTCCGGTCCTCCGGCCGGTACGGCCCACGGGTACCGCACTCGCCCTCCCGGGTGACGAGACGGCAGGATAGGGGCCATGGATCTTGGACTGAAGGACCGTGTGTACGTCGTCACCGGCGCCACTCGCGGGCTGGGCAACGCGGCCGCGCGGGAACTCGTCGCCGACGGGGCGAAGGTGGTCGTCACCGGCCGCGACGAGAAGCGGACCGCCGATGCCGCCGCCGAACTGGGTGCCAACGCCGTGGGCGTGGCCGTCGACAACTCCGACTCCGGGGCGCCTGCCCGGCTGATCGCCACGGCCCGTGAGCACTTCGGCGGTTTCGACGGCGTCCTGATCAGCGTCGGCGGCCCGCCGCCGGGCCGGTTCGCCGACAACACGGACGAGCAGTGGACGGCCGCCTTCCAGTCGGTCTTCCTCGGTGCGGTACGACTGGCCCGCGCCGCCGCCGCGGAACTGCCCGAGGGCGGCGTCATCGGCTTCGTCCTGTCCGGCTCCGTGTACGAGCCCATCCAGGGCCTGACCATCTCCAACGGTCTGCGGCCCGGACTCGCGGGCTTCGCCAAGTCACTCGCGAACGATCTGGGCCCGCGCGGCATTCGCACCGTCGGGCTCCTCCCGGCCCGTATCGACACGGACCGGGTGCGCGAGCTGGACTCCCTCGCCGCCGATCCGGACGCGGCCCGGGCGGCCAACGAGTCCTCCATCCCGCTGCGCCGCTACGGCACCCCGGAGGAGTTCGGCCGCACGGCCGCGTTCCTGCTCTCACCGGCGGCGTCGTATCTGACCGGGATCATGGTTCCGGTGGACGGCGGGGCCCTGCACGGGTTCTGACCCATGGGCAGGGTCCCCGGACCCGTCCGCTCACGGCATCAACTCACGCGTGCCGCACGGTACTTTGCTCCCCGCAGCCGTACCTCGGTGGGCAGCGCGGCGAGTCCGGCCGACTCGCGGGCATGGGCCAGGGACCCGGTGGTGAGCCGGTGCAGCGCGTCTGCGGGATCCACGGACGGTTCGAGCAGGAGCCCTACCCGTGCCTGGGGCGCGCTGCGGCGTCCGGTCAGCAGCACCCGAGCCTCCTGGACGCCGTCCAGCCGCCCCGCGTCCTCGGCGAGGACACCCTCCAGGGCCCGCCCGCGCAGCAGGGCGCCCGCGCCGTCGCCGGTGTCGACGAGGACCTCGGCGAGCCGGCGCCGCCTCAGCACCGCCGACAGCCACCACACGGCGAGCAGCACGAGGACGGTGAGGGCGCCGATGACGGCCGGCCACCACCAGCCCTCCTCCCGCCACCGGGTCCGTTCGGCGTCGCTGAGCAGGACGTCGTGCGGCCCTTGGTGGATCCACCACGACGGCGGAGCAACCCCCAGGCCGACGGCGAGGACGGAACCGCCGAGAACGACGAGGCCGAGTCCGGCCAGTCCGATCAGTACACGGTTGACGATCCGCAGCACCGCGCCTCACCCCTTCCGTCCGGTCCGCCGCACATGCACCGACAGGCCGGGCCTGCGGTCGAGCCCGAGGCCCCGTACGGCGTCGGCGAGCGTGGCGTCCAGGTCGGCCCGCACCTCGTCGAGTTCCCGGAAGTGCGAGACCGCCCGTACGTCCGCCCTCCCGCGTCCCATACGCACACGCACGGACTGCACACCGGACACCTCCATGGCACGGTCGCGCAGTACGGTCGCGGCGGCGGCCCGGTGCAGCCCGGCCTCCACGTCGGCATGGGGCGGACGCATCCTCAGCACGCCGCGCAGACCGGGCGTCACGGCGAGCACCAGCAGCCACAGGCCGAGGACCACGGCCACCGCGGCGCCGGCCAGCACCCAGGTGTCGTCGAGGGGCCGTCGGGCGAGCTCCCGGACGAGGACCTTGCGCGCGTGCAGGGCGGACCTGTCCGCCCGGACGGCCGTGATGTCGTACAGCAGCAGGACCGCGCCGGTCAGCACGACCAGCGCCACGACGCCCGCCGGGACGCGGCGCGAGGACCAGAAGCGGCCGCCGCTTCCGTGCGCGGCGTCCACCGGCTCGTACGCCGCCGCGGACGCGGACTGACCCAGCCCGCCGTCCCCGGTCTTCTCGATGACCGGGAGTCTCTGCGTACTCTCACGGCCCTGGGCCTCGCTCATTGCGTCCTCCCCTGTGCCGGGCCGGGATGCAGCCGCTCCACCTGGACGGCGACCTCGTGCACCTCCATCCCCGCCAAGGCGCCTACCCGCTCGACGACCCGGCGACGCACCGCACCGCACCGCCCGCCGATGTCGCAGGGGTAGCCCAGTTCGAGGCTGATGCCGACGCGCGCCGTACCGGTCGGGTTCGTCGCTCCCCGAGCGGGGTCGGCGGGGTGGTGCAGGACGACGACCGTCGCATGCGGCGGTGCGGCCTCCGGCGGCAGCGGGCCGAGCGCCTCCTGTGCCGCCTGTGCGGCGATCTTCGCGACGACCAGGTCGGCGATCCGGGTGGCGCCGCGCTCGGCCGGAGCCACCGCTCCCCCGGCCCTCCGGCTCCCGCCGCCCCGCTCGCGCTCCACGGTCCGGTCGCTCACGTGTCACCGCTCCCGGTCGTCGCGGGTGCGGAAGAAGTCGTCGACGTCCAGATCCCCTTCGAGGAAACGGCCGACGACAAAGCCGACGGCGCCGAGGGCCGCCACGAGCAGGAACGCGCCGAAGCCTCCGAAGTACCCGGCGAAGCCCAGCGCCATCCCGGCGATCATGCCGATCACGGCCAACCCCATGCTGCGCTCCTCAGCTCACGGCGACCCGGCTACTGGAGCCGCGCCTCCGGCTCGTCGTCCCGTTCGTCGGGCAGTTTCACGTCGCCCACCGCGATGTTGACCTCGACGACCTCCAGCCCGGTCATCCGCTCGACCGCCGCGATGACGTTCTCGCGCACGGCGCGCGCCACATCGGCGATGGATACCCCGTACTCGACGACGATCTCCAGGTCGAGCGCGGTCTGCACCTCGCCGACCTCGGCCTTCACTCCGCGGGTCGCCTTCGAGCCGCCCGGGACCCGGTCGCGGACGGCTCCGAAGGTGCGGCTCAGGCCGCCGCCAAGGTCGTGCACACCGGGCATGTCACGCGCCGCGAGTGCGGCGATCTTCTCGACCACGCCGTCGGCGATGGTCGTCCTTCCCCGGGTGGCGGGATCACCGCCGCCTCGCCGGGTGGGCTTGCGGGTCTGTATCGGCTCCGCGCCCTCGGAGGCCGCCGCCGGCCGGTTCCGCTCGGTCATCTCGGTCATCGCCGCATGTGCCCTTTCGGTCGCCCTCCCTCACCCACCGTAAGGGCGCGGACACGGCTGCGCCCGTGGACTCGGCAGGCCGGGGCAATGACGGCGGGCCGGGAGGCACGGACGGTGACGGCGGGGAGCACCTGCGCGGCTGCTGCCGCTGGGCGGCCCGTGCGACGGCGCCCGGATCACCTGGCGGGGTCCGGCTCGGCGCTGCGGGCCCCGGCCGGCCGGGGTGCGGATCACGTTCATGGCTCCGGCGGCGTACGAGTGCGCGCTGCCGCCCGGCCCGTTGCGGTTGTGGCACCTCGCCCGCCACCGCTCACTGACAGGGACGGCGGTGGACCGCCTCGGCCGCCGGTCACGGACGTCGGCCTTCGGATGACGGAGCTGCTGGACCATAAGCCGCACCGGGTGCGGGTGCCCGGTCCGGAGCCACGACGGGAACCGGACCCGCTCCTGGAAGCCGACGACGATCCGGTCGTGATCCGGCCCGCGTGAGGGACCGGCGCCCGGGGGCGTACGGTGCGCGTCCAGCGTCGGCGGGGCGGCACGTGCCTGCCCCGCCGCGAAGTCCGGGTGCGGCCCACGCTCGCGCCGGACCCACGCCGCCCGGCACGGCCCGGACCGGGGCCGGCGGGACCCGGGTCGGCGCTCGGCGGCCGTCACGAGGACGGCGACCGACCGGCGGTCGGGCAGCGCCTGCGCTGCCGCTGCCCGGACGTCCGCTACTCGCCCACTCCGGCCAGGTCCCGGATCCGGCGGGCCTGGGCGGCCCGCTCCGCGGCACGCTGCTCCTCGTACGTCCGCCCCGACGCCCCGGCCAGCAGTGCCTTGGTCTCGATCACGGCGTCCCGGGGGGCGGCCAGCAACGCGGACGCCAGGTCCCGCACCGTGTCGTCGAGTTGCGCACGCGGCACGGAGATGTTCGCGAGACCGGTGCTCACGGCCTCCTCGGCCGTCACGAACCGGCCCGTCGCACAGATCTCCAGTGCGCGGGCGTAGCCGACGAGGCCCACCAGCGGATGTGTGCCGGCCAGGTCCGGTACCAGACCGAGGCTCGTCTCGCGCATGGCGAATCGCACGTCGTCCGCGACGACGCGCAGGTCACAGGCGAGGGCGAGCTGGAACCCGGCTCCGATCGCATGTCCTTGGACGGCGGCGATGGACACGATGTCGTTGCGCCGCCACCAGGTGAACGCCTCCTGGAATCCGGCGATGGCGGCGTCCAGCTTCGTGTCGCTGCCGCGCGCGAGATCGGTGAAGGACGATTCGCCTTCGATGCCCTCGGGCGTGAACATCTGTCGGTCGAGCCCCGCCGAGAACGACTTGCCCTCGGCACGCAGCACGACCACACGGACCGAACCGGGCAGCGCGCTCCCGGCCGCTGCCAACGCCCGCCACAGCGCGGGGCTCTGGGCGTTGAGCTTGGCCGGGTTGGTCAGTGTCACCGTGGCGATCGTCTCGTCCACGGTGAGCCGTACGCCGTCCTTGTCGAGTACCGGGTCGAACGAAGCCATGGGGCGCCTCCGATGGGTGCGGTCAGAAGAGGACACCGTGCGACGGCATCCGTAAGTGACTGCACAGTAACCACCCAGCCGGTCAACCGACCGACCGGGTGGCCACCATCGAATCCGAGGGGCCGCCCGGCGTCAGGCCGACGTGGCCTTCTTGCCCCGCGTCGCCCCGCCACGCCCTCGAAGCGTGACGCCCGACTCGCTGAGCATCCGGTGGACGAAGCCATACGAGCGGCCGGTCTCCTCGGCCAGCGCCCGGATGCTCGCACCGGAGTCGTACTTCTTCTTCAGGTCTGCCGCGAGCTTGTCGCGCGCGGCGCCGGTCACCCGGCTGCCCTTCTTCAGAGTCTCGGCCACCCGTGCCTCCTCATGGGAAGTGCGCTCTGGTCTCCTCATGATCACCCCTCGGAGGCGCGATGGCCACCCATTCGGCAAGGTCCGTGCGACACGGTTCTGACGACAGGAGCACATCCCCACGAGTGGAATTCCGGATTCCGCCCCGCGCTGTCCGTACGGCCGAACGGGTTCTTCCGGGAAGGGCCAGGTCAGCGACGCGCGACGGCCGAGCCCTTGAGGCGAAAGGGCTCGGCCGGGAAATCGGTGTAGGACACACCCCGGTACGAGGAGATCTCACACAGATGATGGATCACGGATCGGCCGAATGATCCATACGCAGTGGATCATTCATTCGATCAACCGGCGCTGACGACTCGGCGCACGGGAGCGCTCAGGCCAGGGTGACGAGGTCCGCGTAGTCCGCGCCCCACAGGTCCTCGACGCCGTCGGGCAGCAGGATGATCCGCTCCGGCTGGAGCGCCTCGACCGCGCCCTCGTCGTGCGTGACCAGGACGACCGCACCGGCGTAGGTGCGCAGCGCGCCGAGGATCTCCTCACGGCTGGCCGGGTCGAGGTTGTTGGTCGGCTCGTCCAGCAGCAGCACGTTCGCGGACGACACCACGAGGGTGGCGAGGGCGAGACGGGTCTTCTCACCGCCGGACAGCACACCGGCAGGCTTGTCCGCGTCGTCCCCGGAGAACAGGAACGAGCCGAGCACCTTGCGGACCTCGACCAGGTCCATGTCGGGTGCCGCGGAGCGCATGTTCTCCAGGACCGTGCGGTCCGGGTCGAGGGTCTCGTGCTCCTGCGCGTAGTAGCCGAGCTTGAGGCCGTGACCGGGGACGACGGAGCCGGTGTCGGGCTGTTCGGCGCCCGCCAGCAGCCGCAGCAGGGTGGTCTTGCCCGCGCCGTTGAGACCGAGGATGACGACCCTCGAGCCCTTGTCGATGGCCAGGTCGACGTCGGTGAAGATCTCCAGGGAGCCGTACGACTTCGACAGGCCCTCGGCCATCAGCGGGGTCTTGCCGCAGGGCGCGGGCTGCGGGAAGCGAAGCTTGGCGACCTTGTCGGACTGGCGCACCGCGTCCAGGCCGGAGAGCAGCTTCTCGGCACGGCGGGCCATGTTCTGCGCCGCGACCGTCTTGGTGGCCTTGGCGCGCATCTTGTCCGCCTGGGCGTTGAGCGCCGCGGCCTTCTTCTCGGCGTTGGCGCGCTCCCGCTTGCGGCGCTTCTCGTCGGCCTCGCGCTGCTGCTGGTAGAGCCGCCAGCTCATGTTGTAGATGTCGATCGCGGAACGGTTGGCGTCCAGGTAGAACACCTTGTTGACGACCGTGTCGACCAGGTCGACGTCGTGCGAGATGACGATGAAGCCGCCGCGGTAGGACTTGAGGTAGTCGCGCAGCCAGACGATCGAGTCGGCGTCGAGGTGGTTGGTCGGCTCGTCGAGCAGCAGGGTGTCCGCGTCGGAGAAGAGGATGCGGGCCAGCTCGATGCGGCGGCGCTGACCGCCGGAGAGCGTGTGCAGGGGCTGGCTCAGCACCCGGTCGGGCAGGTTGAGCGCGGCGGCGATGGTGGCGGCCTCGGCCTCGGCGGCGTACCCGCCCTTGGTGAGGAACTCCGTCTCGTGGCGCTCGTACTGCTTCATCGCCTTGTCGCGGGTGGAGCCCTTGCCGGTGGCGATGCGCTGTTCGTTCTCCCGCATCTTGCGGATCAGGACGTCCAGGCCGCGCGCGGACAGGACGCGGTCGCGGGCGAGCACGTCCAGATCGCCGGTGCGCGGGTCCTGCGGGAGGTAGCCGACCTCGCCGGAGCGGGTGACGGTGCCCGCGGCGGGGATGCCCTCGCCGGCGAGGACCTTCGTGAGGGTCGTCTTGCCGGCGCCGTTGCGGCCGACCAGACCGATGCGGTCGCCCTTGGCGACGCGGAAACTGGCGTTCTCGATGAGGATGCGGGCACCGGCGCGCAGCTCGATACCGGAGGCGGAGATCACGGACAGACTCCTGGGCGGAGGAAGGGCGGGATGGACGGCTGAGGACGTTCCCGCCGTCTAATGCGCGAGGAGAATGGCCATGGAGCCAGTCTAACGGGGTCGTGCAAGCGCTTTTTCGATGTGCGGACGTTCGGGACTGTGATGCTCGTTGCCCTCTCCGTCGCCCCGTCCGTGCCGTCCCCGGCGGATCAGGGGCGGAGACCGGGGGCGCGGGGGGCAGGTCGCCGCCGCGCTGTCCCTCGTTCGTGGAACCGCCGGGCGCAGCGGCCCGGGTGCGTACGAGGATGTCTCCCGCGGACGGCGCACGCCGTGCGGGGCCGCGCTCCATGACCCCGTGGCGCCTCGTTCCGTCCGCTCGGTGCCGGGACCGTTGTCGGTGGCGGGTGCGAGACTGCACGGCGGGCCGGGGTTCCGGCCGGGACACCGGAGGGAGTGATCGGAATGGCGGGCATGGACGGCAGGCGTCCGAGCATCTACCCGACGCTGCTGTACGCGGACGCCAAGGCGGCGATCAGGCAGCTGACGGAGGCGTTCGGCTTCACGGAGCTGTCGGTGTACGAGGGGGAGGACGGCTCGGTGCTGCACGCCGAGCTGGTGCAGGGCAACGGCGCGGTGATGCTCGGCTCGAAGGGCCGGGGTGGACTCTTCGACGAGGCGATGAAGGGCGCGGGCCCCTGCGGGGTGTACATCGTCGTGGACGACGTCGACGCACACCACCAGCGGGCCGTGGAGCACGGTGCCGACATCCTGATGCCGCCGACGGATCAGGACTACGGCTCTCGGGACTACATGGCCAGGGACGCCGAGGGCAACATCTGGAGCTTCGGCACGTACGCCCCCGAGACGGCCGGCTGACCGGCGGTCAGCTGCCTCCCGTGTGGACCTGGAACGCGGCGCGGCGCACGGCCTTGGCCAGCGCCGGGTCCGGATGGGCGGCGGCGAGCGCGACCAGCACCTGCACCGTGCGGGGATGCCCGACCGCGCGCACCTCGTCGAGGAGCGCGGGGACGGTGGGCTGCACGGCGGACTCCAAGTGGCGCACGAGCAGCGGGGCTTCGCCATGGTCGGCGACGGCCGCGGCGGTGTCGACCCACAGCCAGGTGGCCTCTTCGCGGGTCAGCACCTCGTGGGCGTCGTCCGGATCGGTGCCGTCGTGCTCGGCGAGCCAGAGCAGCGCATAGGGACGCAGCGGGGTCTCGTCCGCTGCGGCCCGCACATCGGCCTCGGCGGCGGCGCCGACCACGCGCAGCGCCTCGAAGGCCAGGCCGCGCAGGAGGGCGTCCTCACCGCCGGCGGCGGCGAGGAGCTCGGTGACGGCGCTGCCCACGGTGCGGGCGGCGAGCCAGGCGCGGTACTCGGCGCGCGCCGCGTTCGGGCGGAGCTGGGCGCAGCCGCGGAGCATGTCCTCGGCGTTCTGCTCGATGTTCCCGGCGGGGCTCTGCGCGGCGACACAGATCTGCTCGAGCTTGACCCAGACCGCCCAGCTGCCGATCGGGGTGAGCGTGGCCTGCCCGTCGGCGCAGGTGAGGGCGCCGACATAGGCGAGCGCGTCGAGCGCCCAGTCGAGCAGGGGGGCGAGGTCGGTGTCCTCCGCGACGGCGTGGACCGGGGCCTCGACCGGGGCCGGCTGCGGCCCGTAGGGGACCTCGCAGCGCTCGGTGCGCAGTTCGGTGACCCGCTGTCCGAGGAGGTCGAGAAGCTGCTCGACGGGGACGGGTCCAGCGGACAGCTGCAGGAAGGAGAGCACCTGCGGCATGGCCGAGACGACCTCGGCGACGGCCGCGTGCTCCCGGTCCGCGGGCTCGGGACAGGCGAGCGACCAGGCGTCGAAGAGGGCGACCCAGCCGCGCAGCACGGCGGAGTCGTCGCGGTTCCAGGCACGCAGCCGCCAGCCGGGGCGGGCGCTGTCGCCGTGCACCTCGACGAGACCCGCCAGTCGCGCGGTGTCCCAGTCGGCGCGGGCCTGAGCGACGGTCAGGCCGAGGTCCGCGGCCGCCTGTTCGGCGGTTGCGTCGGCGAGCGTGCCCCTGCCCTGGGCGGTCGCGCCGTCGCGGCCCGGACGGAGCGCGGTGTCGGCCCAGTGGGCCACGCGGGCCGCACCGGCCAGTCGGGCGCGGGCCATCCTCGCCAGCTCCGCGGGCGGAGGTGTGCCCTCGGGCGGCCGGGGCGCGGGGCGGCGCGAGTGGTGCTGGGTCACCGCCCGGGGAGCGGCGGCGAGCGGCCGCGGGCGGACGAGTCGGAGCCTGGAGTCGCGCGGGGTACGGGACGTCACGGGTGCAGTCTTCCGGTTGACGGTCCGAAAACCCAAACGGAATGTCACGGCGGGCAACAGGGCCGGCCAACGCACATGTCCCGGAAAGGGCGTGCGCACAGGGAAAGGGCTTGTCAAAGGGGCTAACCGGAAGGGTCTGCGCCGGGCATGGCGCGGGGGCCGGCGCACGGTGCCGAGCGGGCCGTCCGGGGTGCCGTCCCGCTACATGAGCGGGGTGAGGAAGCGCCGCATCGCCTCTTCGTAGGTCCCCGGGTCCACGTTCCACATCGCGCCGTGCGGGGCGTTCCGCACGGTGTGCAGGGTGACCAGGTCACGGCGGCGCTCGGCGAGGCGCCGTGAGGGACCCCAGGGGGCGACCGTGTCGTCGGGGCCGTGGAAGATCAGGGTCGGTACCCGCAGCAGGCCCGCTTCCGCGGCGTCCCGGACCCCGTCGCCGTACAGACCGGTGCGGCCCTGGGCGGCGCGCACGGCCAGCGGCAGCAGGGCGCCGGGGGTGCGGCGGGCCGCGGCGAGGGCGCGCAGCGTGGCCTCCCAGCAGAGCACCGGCGAGTCGAGGACGAGCCCGGAGATCCGCTCGCGCAGCGGCGAGTGCGTGGCCGCGCGCAGCGCCATGGTGGCGCCGGTGGACCAGCCGTGCAGGACGACGCGCTCCGCGCCGTGGCGCACGGCGTAGCGGATGGCGGCGTCCACGTCCCGCCACTCGGTCTCGCCGAGGTGGTTCAGCCCGTCCGGAGGCCGGGGCGCCCCGCGGTCGCCGCGGTAGGTGATGTCGAGGACCGGGAACCGGAGCCGCCGGAGGAATCCCAGGACGTTCATGGGGTGTTCCCGGGTGGCACCGAGTCCGTGCACGGTGATCACCCAGGTGTCCCGGATGCCGGAGAGGAACCAGGCCGGCATGGCTCCGAGTTCCCCGGGGACGTCGACGTCGGCGTGATCGAGACCGAGGGCGGTCCTCGGATCGCCGATGTGCAGATTCGGGGTGAGCCAGGCCTTGTCGCCGGGTTCGAGCGTGCCGTGGGTGACCCGTTCCAGGCGGCGGACGACGCTGTCGGCGGAGTGGGGCGCCGTCTCGAGCACGGGGCCGACGACCGCGTGGGAGCCGTGTCCGGAGAGGCCGTAGGTCCCCGGGCGCCGGGACGCCAGATCGCGGGTGAGCACGATCCGGCCGGCCGCCAGGGAGTGCACGGTGAGGCGGGGCTCGGTGGGCAGCGGGCGGCCCGGGGGCGCCTTGAGCGCGGCATCGCTGGCGAAGCGGCCCGCGACGACGCCTGCCGCGCCCGCTGCTACGGCTACGGTGACGGCTGCGGCCGCCGCTTTGACAGTGCGCACCCGTCCAGTCTCCCGGTGGAGCCCACGCCCGGCCAGTGGACCGGCTCCGCCCGTGTGGGCGAGGGGGCGCACGGCGGTCCGCACCCGCACATCGGGCCGGCCGGCTATGCGCGGCCCTGTCCGTACCCCCGCAACCGCTCCGCCACCTCCGACACCTGCTCGGGGGTGAGCAGCGTGGGCGACAGGCCCGGCACCGACGACGCCGTCAGCCACAGGCGGCACATCCACTCCAGCTGGGCCGTGCGGTCGTAGGCCTGGGTCAGCGACGCCCCGTGGGCGATCGTGCCGTGGTTCTGCAGCAGGCACGCGGTGCGGTCGGTCAGGGCGCGGAGCATGTTCTCGGCCAACTCCGCGGTGCCGTACGTCGCGTACGGGGCGACCCGAACCGCGCCGCCGAGCGCCGCGGCCATGTAGTGGACGAGGGGCAGTTCCGGTACCAGTGTGGAGACGGCCGTGGCGTGCACGGCGTGTGTGTGGACGACGGCCCGCGCCGTGGTCGTGCGGTAGACCGCCAGGTGCATCGGCAGCTCGCTGGTCGGCCGCAGCGTGCCGAGCAGCTGCCGCCCGTCGAGATCGACCCCGACCGCGTCGTCCGGCTCCAGCCGCTCGTACGGCACCCCCGTGGGCGTCACCAGCACGATGTCGCCGACCCGTACGGAGACGTTGCCGGACGTGCCGACGACCAGGCCGTCGGCCACGGTCCGGCGCGCGGTGGCGACGAGTTCGTCCCACGCGCACGCGACCTCGCCCGCCGCATCGGGTGCGCCGCGCCCCCGGCCCCCCTGTCCGGCCTCTCCCGTGTTCGGTGCGCCACCTCGCTGCTCAGCCATGCCGCGATCCTGCCAGGCGGGTGACCGGCCGACCGGTGACCGGCGCACACAGGACGGAGAACACACGCCAAAAGGTTTGATATAGGGGCATATCAGCTTCACCTTGAAGGGCCGGTTCACATGGGACCGACCTCCGCCCTCCCCCCTACGACCCTTGGGCGATATGCCCTATTCATTCACAATCGAGAGGAAAGGGATGCGCGGCCGAAAGCCGTGCCGGCGTCATACCCGCACCACAGGCGGCGTGTTGAGCATGACGACGGTCACCTCCGAGGGGGGCGCCCACCGGGTGACCAAAGTCTCTTCGGCGGGCCACCGGCCCGCCGAAGGGGTCCGCGAAGGACCGGCGAGGCTCCCGGGAGGGCATACGGAGCCCGGAATTCCGCCTTCGTTCGACGGCATGACCGCCGCCGGCCCGCCCTGCGCGGAGTCATATCCTGCCGCTTGATACACCCTCAAGACCTCCTCAGTTCACCTTCCGTTCATCCAGGTTTCCTACGTTCAACGCGCCACTGACCTCCCACAGAAGCCTGGGTAAATGGAACACATCACGCTCCTCCTCGGAATCGTGATCGTCACCGCTCTCGTGTTCGATTTCACGAACGGTTTCCACGACACTGCCAACGCGATGGCGACCACCATCTCGACCGGCGCCCTGAGGCCCAAGGCGGCGGTGGCGATGTCCGCCACGCTGAACCTCGTCGGCGCATTCCTCTCCGTCGAGGTCGCCAAGACGATCTCCGGCGGCATCATCAACGAGCAGGGCATACGCGTCGAAGTGATCTTCGCGGCGCTCGTGGGCGCCATCCTGTGGAACCTGCTCACCTGGCTCCTCGGTCTGCCCTCCAGTTCCTCCCACGCCCTGTTCGGCGGTCTGATCGGCGCCGCCGTCTCCTCCGCCGGATGGTCCGCGGTGAACGGCTCGACGGTCGTCACCAAGGTCCTGCTCCCCGCGGTCGCCGCGCCGATCGTGGCGGGCCTGGCGGCCATGCTCGCGACGCGCCTGTCGTACGTCATCGGCAGCCGCACCGACGACAGGGCCACCGCGAAGGGCTACCGCGTCGGATCGATCGCCTCGGCCGGACTGGTGTCCCTCGCCCACGGCACCAACGACGCCCAGAAGACGATGGGCATCATCACCCTGGCGCTGGTCACCGGCGGCGTCATCGCCCCCGGCTCCAACCCCCCCACCTGGGTCGTCGTCTCGGCCGGCCTGGCCATCGCCCTCGGCACCTATCTCGGTGGCTGGCGCATCATCCGCACCCTGGGCAAGGGGCTGACCGACCTCGCACCGCAGCAGGGCTTCGCCGCCCAGACCAGCGCGGCGGCCGCGATCCTGGCGTCCTCGCACATCGGGTTCTCGCTCTCCACCACCCAGGTCTGCTCGGGCGCCGTCATGGGTGCCGGCCTCGGCCGGAAGGGCGGCGTGGTCCGCTGGTCCACCGCGACCCGGATGTTCGTCGCGTGGGGCCTCACGCTCCCGGCCGCCGGCCTCGTCGGTGCGGGCGCCGAGTTCCTCACCAAGCAGGGCACCTGGGGCACGGTCACCACCGGGGTGCTGCTTGTCGCGGGCGCCGGCGTCATCTGGACGCTCTCCCGGCGCCGGCCGGTCACGGTCGACAACGTCAACGACGTCGAGAGCGAGTCCGCGGGCGTCGTCACGACGGCGATCGCCGCGGTGATCCCCCCGCCGGCGGGCCCGGTCGTGACGGCCGCCCCCGACCGGAACTCCGGCCCCTCCGCCGAACCGACCAGCCACGCCACGGTTTAAGGAAGCGCGTTCATGAACATCGACTGGGCAGCCCTCGGCTCCGTCTTCGGCGTCAGCCTCGTGGTCACCGTGGCCCTGGTGGGCCTGTTCACCCTGGGCGTCGTGAGCCTGACGAAGAAGGAATCGGCCCGGGGCGGTACGGCCGCCCTGGCGGTCACCGGCGCGTACGCCTGTTTCGCGGCGTGCGCGGCGGCGGTCGGATACGGGATCTTCCTGATCGTCTCCTGACCCCTCGCACCTCATCCGCCCGCTCGGGCCCACACACGTAGGACCCTCGCAGTGAACTTCACCGCGGGGGTCCGATTTTTTGTTGGACATATAGCGGTTTGCTACGTTCTACACCGCATCGCGACCACGTCGAAAAGACAGGTGGCAGACAGCGAGCGGTCTGGCCGCCCTCCTCCAACTCACCTATTCTATTGGATGAGTTGCTGCTCGACGTCGGCCGCCCGACCTGACGAAGACGACGTGTGGCAGGGAGCGACATGGCCAGGGACATCGATCCGAGCCTGAACCGGCGCAGGCTCCGCATCGAGTTGCGCAAGGCGCGCGAGGAAGCCGGCCTCACCCAGCGGGAGGCCGCCGACGCCCTGGAGTGGTCCCTGTCGAAACTGATCCGGCTGGAGGCCGGGACGGTGAGCCTGAGCGTCACCGATCTGCGGGCCCTCCTCCAGCTCTACGTCGTCACCGATCGCGCGCTGGTGGCCGAACTCGAGGAGGCCGCGCGCGGCTCCAAGGGCCCATCCTGGTGGGCGGCGTACAGCGACATGGTGCGCCCGCAGTTCGCCCAGTACCTGGGGTACGAGAGCGCCGCGACCTCGATCCGCTTCTACCACCCGTCGGTCGTCTACTCGCTGCTGCAGATCGAGGACTACACCATGGCCCAGCTCGCACCGCGCGAGGCGGGCGAACGCACCCGGCGCTCGGCGGAGCTGCGCGCCACCCGGCAGGAACGGATCTTCGACGTCGAGCACGGGCCGGACGTGAGCATCGTCCTGGACGAGGC
Source organism: Streptomyces sp. HUAS TT11 (assembly GCF_051553595.1). Classification (NCBI taxonomy): domain Bacteria; kingdom Bacillati; phylum Actinomycetota; class Actinomycetes; order Kitasatosporales; family Streptomycetaceae; genus Streptomyces; species Streptomyces sp. HUAS TT11. The sequence continues at coordinate 6,945,558 of NZ_CP196184.1, read as the reverse complement.
GGTCCTGCGGCGGGTGGTCGGCGGCCCGGGGGTGATGCGCCGGCAGCTGGAGCACTTCAAGACGATGTCCCGCCACCCCAGAGTCACTCTGCGGGTACTGCCGTTCAGGGCGGGCGCGCACTACAGCATGGGCGGCTCGTTCACCCTGCTCGGCTTCACGGACGGCGACGACCTGCTCTATCTGGAGGGCGCCACCGGCAGCGTGGCCAACCGTGACGACCTCGCTCTCACGGCCCGCTACCAGGAGTGCTTCGAGGACATCAGCAACAAGGCGTACGACGGCGACCGGCTCGTCGAACTGATCGACGCGGTCAAGGAGAGTCTCGACAACGGCTGAAACCCGCGGCGGACGGCCCGGGCGGACAACGGGGAGGAAGACCGATGGCGGTCCTCGGGTTCCTTGAGTGGTGCAGGCAGTTGCGCGCGCTGCGCTTCGCGGCGGCGGGCGATCCGCCGCAGACCCCACCTGAGCCCGCCCCCGCGGGGGAGACGGGCACCGTGACCGCGGCGGCCGGCTCCCGCGACCGCGACGGGGGCGCGGGAGGGGTGACCCGTCTGCTGCTGGGCACGGCGTGCGGCAGCGTGCTGCTGTTCACCGTCGCCCTGTCGGCCCGGGTGGCCGCCGGCCTCGGTCAGGGGGTCCCGTCCCCCCTGACCACATCCGTGCTGGGGGTGCTGGGGGCTGCGGTCGTCACCGCTCTCGCGGCGGGCGTCGGCCGGGCCCTGCGCCGCCGCTCGGCAGCGGCGCGCCTCCCCGGGATCAGCGGGATTCCGAACCCCGTGGACGAACCGTCGCCACGGCCCGGTCGAGAGCGCGGAGACGCTCCGGGACCGGGGTGAGGCCCCACCACAGACCCGCACAGGACGCCACGGCGATCGTCACCACCAGCCAGACCAGGGCCCGTGCCAGGGACCCCGGCACGAGCAGTGCGGCGAGCGCACCGACGCCCACCGCGAACACCCCCGTGGTGAGGGAGAAGAGTGCCAGCGGGGCCGCCGCCGACAGCACGTTCCGTGGAGTGTGGGGACCTCCCGCACGCGCCGATGCTTCCCTGGCCCTGTCCCCCATGTGGGTCCCTCCCGTCCTTCGGACGGACTGTCAGAAACCGTCCACCGCCGGGTCCTCGAGTCCAGCCAGCAAACCACACCAGGCGGTACGGCGAAAGACGAGCACCGGGCCGGTGCGCCGTTTCGAGTCACGCACCAGAATGCGCGCCCCCTCCACGGCGACCTCGACACAGTCGTTGTTGTCGTCGCCCGAGTAACTGCTCTTGCGCCAGAACCGCGCCGCCCTGCCGATCACACCGGCCCCCTCCGTCCCACCCGTCAGCGCACCGGCCCGGCTTCCCCGGCGCAACGCCCCCGCAGCGCCGAGCCACCGCCGCTGCCGCAGACAACCGAGGCCCGGCCGCAACGGGTTCGTCTCCCCGCGACGCATCACCCGCTGCCGCTCGTCGGCGCTCTCCGCGTTCTTCGTGCCGTATCCGCTTGTTCTGCCGTTCCCTAGTCTTCCCAGGTTCCCCGCCCGGAAAGAGCACAGAAGGCGCCGATTCGGGTGGCTGACGATATTTCAGCGGTGTGGGCCTCCGCACACCGCAGCTTCGCAGGTCAAGAGCAGGTTGACGGGTGTTCCGGGGGCGTGGTGGACTGCCGGGGCCAATACGGCGGCAGGAGAGGAAGCCGGTGCGAATCCGGCGCGGTCCCGCCACTGTCACCGGGGAGGAAACCCCGGGAGCCAGGAACTCTCGCCGCCGATCTCGTCGAACCAGGGCGTGGACACCCTGAGTGAGGACATATCGCCATGCGCGGCTGCCGTTCGAGGTTCAGCAACCGGATCCTGCCCTGCCCCGCGGTCGGCTGAGCCGGTGGGTGCCGATCGCCACTTCGCGTACGGCGCCGCCGCCGGCCTCCTCGGTGACCACCTCTTCGGCGATCCACGCCGCGGACATCCGGTCGCCGTGTTCGGGCGGGCCGCCGGCGCCGTGGAACGGGTGCTGTGGCGCGACCACCGCGGGTGGGGCGCGCTGCACACCGCCCTGTGCGTGGGGGGCGCCGTCTCGCTCGCGGCTCTCGCCGCCGCGGCCGTACGCCGGTCCCCCGCCGCCTCCGTCGCCCTGACCGCCGCCACCACCTGGACGGTCGTCGGGGGGACCTCGCTCGCCCGGGAGGCCCGCGCCGTCGGGCGTGCCCTGGAAGCGGGTGACGTCGAGGCCGCCCGGGCCCGGCTGCCCCGTCTGTGCGGGCGCGATCCGCAGGCGCTGGACGCCGACGGGATCGCCCGGGCCGTGGTCGAGTCCGTCGCCGAGAACACCTCGGACGCCGTGGTGGGCGCGCTGGTGTGGGGCGCGGTGGGCAGCGTGCCCGGGCTCGTCGGCTTCCGGGCCGTCAACACCCTCGACGCCATGGTCGGTCACAGGTCCCCCCGCCATCTGCACTACGGATGGGCCTCGGCCCGCCTCGACGATCTCGCGGGATGGCCGGGCGCACGCCTCACCGCCGCCCTCGCGGCGGCCTCGGGTCCGGATCCGCGGGGAGCCGTGCGCGCCTGGCGCGCGGACGCCGCCCGGCACCCGAGCCCCAACGCCGGTCCCGTGGAGGCATCGTTCGCCGGCGCCCTCGGGGTGCGGCTGGGCGGGACGCTGTCCTACGGGGGACGGGTCGAGCACCGGCCGGTGCTGAACGGTACGGGACGCACGGTCCGCGTCGACGACGTCGAGCGGGCCGTACGGCTCTCCCGTCGTGTCTCCGCGCTCGCGCTCGGCGTCACCGTCGCCGGGCGGCTGCTCGGCCGAAGACTTCTCGCGAAGGGACCTACGTCATGAACGGCGGACTGCTCGTCGCCGGAACCACCTCCGACGCCGGCAAGAGCGTGGTGACCGCCGGAATCTGCCGCTGGCTCGTACGCCAGGGCGTCAAGGTCGCGCCCTTCAAGGCGCAGAACATGTCGCTCAACTCCTTCGTGACCCGGGAAGGCGCCGAGATCGGCCGGGCACAGGCCATGCAGGCCCAGGCGTGCCGCATCGAACCGACCGCGCTGATGAACCCCGTCCTGCTCAAGCCCGGGGGCGAGCAGAGCAGTCAGGTCGTGCTGCTGGGCAAACCGGTCGGCGAACTGAGCGCGCGCGGGTACCACGGAGGGCGGCAGCAGCGCCTCCTCGGCACCGTCCTCGACTGTCTCGCCGAGTTGCGGGGCACATATGACGCGGTGATCTGTGAGGGGGCCGGCAGTCCCGCCGAGATCAATCTGCGGCGGACCGACATCGTCAACATGGGGATCGCGCGGGGCGCGCGCCTGCCCGTGCTCGTCGTGGGCGACATCGACCGCGGCGGAGTGTTCGCCTCGTTCTTCGGTACGGTCGCCCTGCTCTCGCGCGAGGACCAGGAACTCGTCGCCGGTTTCCTCGTGAACAAGTTCCGCGGCGATGTCTCTCTGCTGGAGCCGGGGCTGGACATGCTGCACGGCCTCACCGGGCGCCGGACGTACGGAGTCCTGCCCTTCCGGCACGGACTCGGGATCGACGAGGAGGACGGGCTGCGGGTGTCCCTGCGGGGCACCGTGCGCGAGTCGGAGGTCTCGGCCCCCGTCGGTGAGGACATACTGCGCGTCGCCGTCTGCGCCGTCCCCCTCATGTCCAACTTCACCGACGTGGACGCCCTCGCCGCCGAACCCGGGGTCGTCGTCCGGTTCGTGGACCGGCCGGAGGAACTGGCCGACGCGGACCTGGTGGTGGTCCCGGGCACACGCGGCACCGTCCGGGCCCTCGACTGGCTGCGCGCACGCGGTCTCGCCGACGCGCTCGTCCACAGGGCGGCCGAGGGACGCCCGACGCTCGGCATCTGCGGCGGCTTCCAGATCCTCGGCGAACACATCGAGGACGAGGTGGAGAGCCGCCGGGGCCGGGTCGACGGACTCGGGATCCTGCCCGTCAGGGTGCGGTTCGCCCGCGAGAAGACCCTGACGAGGCCCGCCGGAAGGGCCCTCGGCGAGCCGGTGCAGGGCTACGAGATCCACCACGGGGTCGCCGAGGTGACCGGCGGAGAACCCTTCCTGGACGGCTGCCGGGTCGGGGCGGTGTGGGGCACCCACTGGCACGGCTCCCTCGAGTCGGACGGCTTCCGACGGGCGTTCCTGCGCGAGGTGGCGGCCGCCGCGGGCCGCCGTTTCGTGCCGGCCCCCGGCACGTCGTTCGCCGCGCTGCGCGAGGAGCAGCTCGACCGGCTCGGCGATCTGATCGAACAGCACGCGGACACGGACGCGCTCCGGCGGCTCATCGAGTCGGGCGCGCCGCAAGGACTGCCTTTCATTCCACCGGGAGCGCCCGCATGAGCACAGTGTTGTTGTTGTCGACCGCCGACACCGATCTCCTGGCGGCGCGTGCCTCCGGTGCGCCGTACCGGATCGGCAACCCGACCCGCGTGGACGTCGCCGAGGAGCTCGGTGCGCTGATCGCGGGCGCGGACATCGCCGTCGTCCGGCTGCTGGGCGGAAAGCGCGCCTGGGAGGACGGGCTCGCCGCCCTCAGGTCCGCCGGTGTCCCGACCGTGCTGCTCGGCGGGGAGGCGGTGCCGGACGCCGAGTTGATGGCCGAATCGTCGGTGCCCGCGGGTGTCGTGGCGGAGGCCCTGCGCTACCTCGTCGAGGGCGGACCCGCCAACCTCACCGAGCTGGCGCGCTTCCTGTCCGACACCGTGCTGCTGACCGGCGAGGGTTTCGCGGAGCCGCAGAAGATGCCCGAGTACGGCATCCACGGGGAACGGGCGTTCGTCGAGGGGCGCCCCACCGTGGGCGTGCTCTTCTACCGGGCCCATGAACTCAGCGGCAACACCGCCTTCGTGGACACCCTGTGCGACGCGATCGAGGAACGGGGCGCCAACGCCCTCCCCGTGTACTGCGGTTCCCTGCGCGGCGCCGACCCCGCGCTGTACGCGATGCTCTCGAAGGCCGACACGCTCGTCGCCACCGTCCTCGCCGCGGGCGGCACGCACGCCTCGCACGCGTCGGCGGGTGGGGAGGAGGAGTCGTGGGACGTCGGCGCGCTCGCCGACCTGGACGTCCCGGTGCTGCAGGGTCTCTGCCTCACCTCGTCGCGGTCCGCCTGGGACGCGTCCGACGCGGCACTCACCCCCATGGACGCGGCGATGCTGGTGGCCATCCCGGAGTTCGACGGCCGTCTCGTCACGGTCCCGTTCTCCTTCAAGGAGCAGGGCCCGGACGACGTCCCGGTGTACGTGGCCGACCCGGAGCGGTCCGCGCGCGTCGCCGGGATCGCCGTGCGCCACGCCCTGCTGAAGCACAAGCCGAACGCGGAGAAGAGGCTCGCGCTCGTCTTCACCGCCTACCCGACCAAGCACTCGAGGGTCGGCAACGCGGTCGGTCTCGACACCCCTGCTTCGGCGGTACGGGTCCTGGACGCGCTCCGGGACGCGGGATACGGGCTGACCGAGTACCCCGCGGGCGGCGACGAGCTCATCCACCGGCTCATCGAAGCCGGCGGCCACGACGTCGAGTGGCTGACCGAGGAGCAGTTGGCGTCCGCGCCCGCGCGGGTGCCGCTCGCCGACTACCGGGCGTGGTTCGACACGCTGGACCCGGAGCTCAGGAACGCGATGGTGGAGGCCTGGGGGGAGCCGCCGGGCGGTCTGTACGTCGACGGGGACGACATCGTGCTCGCCTCGCTCCGCTTCGGCAACGTCGTCGTGCTGATCCAGCCGCCCCGCGGCTTCGGCGAGAACCCCATCGCGATCTACCACGACCCCGACATGCCGCCCTCGCACCACTACATGGCGGCCTACCGGTGGCTGGAGAACACCTTCCGGGCCGACGCCATCGTGCACATGGGCAAGCACGGCACGATGGAGTGGCTGCCGGGCAAGGGCCTCGGACTGAGCCGGGGCTGCGCACCGGACGCCGTCCTCGGCGACCTCCCGCTGATCTACCCCTTCATCGTCAACGACCCCGGCGAGGGCACCCAGGCCAAACGGCGCGGGCACGCCACGGTCGTCGATCACCTCGTACCGCCGATGGCACGCGCCGACACCTATGGCGACCTGGCGAAGCTGGAGCAGCTCCTCGACGAGTACGCGCTGGTCTCCGACCTGGACCCGACCAAGGCGCCCGCGGTGCGCGCACAGATCTGGACCCTCGTCAAGGCCGCCGAGCTGCACCACGACCTGCACGTGGACGACCAGCCGGACGACGACGCCTTCGACGCGTTCGTCATGCACATCGACGGCTATCTGTGCGAGATCAAGGACGTCCAGATCAGGGACGGTCTGCACATCCTGGGCGGTGGTCCGGTCGGCGAGCCGCGCGTGAACCTCGTACTCGCCGTGCTGCGCTCCGCTCAGGTGTGGGGCGGGCAGGCGAACGCGATTCCGGGACTGAGGGCATCGCTGGCCGAGCACTTCGGCCTGGTGGAGAAGGAGCTGCTCGCCGAACCGGGCGCGCCGGTGAAGGTGCCCGCGGAACTGACGGACCTGGTGGAGGGGCCCGCGCGGAGCGCCGCCGACGCCGTCGACCTGCTGGAGCAGCTGTGCCGGCGGACGGCGGAGGGCATGGAGGAGCGTGCCTGGGACGCGGCCGCCGTCCCCGCCCTGGTACGGGACGTCCTGGGTACCGAACTGCCCGCCGCCGCGGCCGTCCTGGAGTTCGCCTGCACGCAGGTCGTGCCCCGGCTGGCCCGGACCACCGACGAGATCGGCCACATCCTCAAGGCGCTCGACGGCGGTTACGTCCCGGCCGGTCCCTCCGGTTCCCCGACCCGCGGTCTCGTCAACGTCCTGCCGACGGGTCGCAACTTCTACTCCGTCGACCCCAAGGCCATTCCGTCGCGGCTGAGTTGGGAGGTCGGCCAGTCGCTCGCGGACTCGCTCGTCGCGCGGTATCTGAGCGACACCGGCGCGTACCCGCAGTCCGTCGGCCTGACCGTCTGGGGCACCTCGGCCATGCGCACCCAGGGCGACGACATCGCCGAGATCCTCGCGCTGCTGGGCTGCCGCCCGGTCTGGGACGACGCCTCCCGGCGCGTCACCGGTTTCGCGATCGTGCCCCTGGCCGAACTCGGCCGCCCGCGCATCGACGTCACGGTCCGCATCTCGGGCTTCTTCCGCGACGCGTTCCCGCATGTCGTCGGGCTCATCGACGACGCCGTGCGCGCCGTCGCCGAGCTGGACGAGCCGGCCGAGCAGAACTTCGTCCGCGCCCACGCGGACGAGGACACCGCCGCACACGGCGACCGGCGGCGCGCGACGGCCCGCATCTTCGGTTCCAAGCCGGGTGCGTACGGCGCCGGGCTGCTGCCGCTGATCGACGCCCGCAACTGGCGCAGCGACGCGGACCTCGCGGAGGTGTACGCGGTGTGGGGCGGCTACGCGTACGGGCGCGGGCTCGACGGGCGGGCGGCGCGCGGGGACATGGAGACCGCCTTCCGGCGGATCGCCGTCGCCGCCAAGAACGTCGACACCCGCGAGCACGATCTCGTCGACGCCGACGACTACTTCCAGTACCACGGCGGAATGGTCGCGATGGTCCGGCACCTGACCGGCGCCTCCCCCGAGGCGTACGTCGGCGACTCGGCCGTGCCCGACCAGGTGAAGACCCGCACGCTGGGCGAGGAGACCCACCGCGTCTTCCGCGCCCGTGTCGTCAACCCGCGCTGGATGGCGGCCATGCGGCGGCACGGCTATAAGGGCGCCTTCGAGATGGCGGCGACCGTGGACTACCTCTTCGGGTACGACGCCACGGCCGGCGTGGTCGACGACTGGATGTACGAGAAGCTCAGCGCCGAGTACGTCTTCGACGCCGAGAACCGGGACTTCATGAAGAAGTCCAACCCCTGGGCGCTGCGCGGCATCACCGAGCGGCTGCTGGAGGCCGCCGAGCGCGGCCTGTGGGCGGAGCCGGACGCGGACACGCTGGAGCGGCTGCGCGCCACCTATCTGGAGCTCGAAGGCGACTTGGAGGGCGACGAGAAGTGAGTACCCCCTTTCCGTTCACGGCGGTCGTCGGCCAGGACGACCTGCGGCTGGCACTGCTGCTGAACGCCGTGTCCCCTGCGGTCGGCGGCGTGCTGGTGCGCGGCGAGAAGGGCACCGCCAAGTCCACTGCCGTACGCGCGCTCTCGGCGCTGCTGCCGGCGGTGGACGTGGTCCCCGGCTGCCGTTTCTCCTGCGCCCCCGCAGCACCGGACCCGGACTGCCCGGACGGTCCCCACGAGCCGGGGGCCGGAACTCGGCGACCCGCCCGCATGGTGGAGCTGCCGGTCGGCGCCTCCGAGGACCGGCTCGTCGGCGCCCTCGACATCGAACGGGCGCTCGCCGAGGGCGTGAAGGCCTTCGAGCCGGGCCTGCTCGCCGAGGCGCACCGCGGGATCCTGTACGTCGACGAGGTCAACCTCCTCCACGACCACCTCGTCGATCTGCTGCTGGACGCGGCCGCGATGGGCGCCTCGTACGTCGAGCGCGAGGGTGTCTCCGTACGCCACGCGGCCCGCTTCCTGCTCGTCGGCACCATGAACCCCGAGGAGGGCGAGCTGCGGCCGCAGCTGCTCGACCGGTTCGGGCTGACCGTCGAGGTGTCCGCCTCGCGGGAGCCCGATCAGCGGGTGGAGGTCGTCCGGCGGCGGCTCGCCCACGACGACGACCCCGAGGCGTTCGCGGCGCGCTGGGCCGAGGAGGAGGCGGCCGTGCGGACCCGGATCGTGGCCGCGCGCGAGCTGCTGCCCTCCGTACGGCTCGGGGACGGGGCGCTCCGGCAGATCGCGGCGACCTGTGCCGCGTTCGAGGTGGACGGCATGCGGGCCGACATCGTGATGGCCCGCACCGCGACCGCGCTGGCGGCCTGGGCCGGGCGCACCGACGTGCTCGCCGAGGACGTGCGCCAGGCGGCGCTGCTCGCCCTGCCGCACCGCCGGCGGCGCAACCCCTTCGACGCTCCTGGACTCGACGAGGACAAGCTCGACGAGACGCTGGAGGAGTTCGGCGGCCCGGACGACGACCCGGATCCGGATCCCGGCGGTCCGGGCGGCGGTGACGGGCAGCCGTCTCCGGACGACGCCCCGCAGGGCGGTGACACGGCCGCGCGGCCCGAGGCCGGGGAGAGCGGGCAGCCGGCCTCCGGCGCCGGGGAGCAGCAGGCCGTCCGGGCCTCCCAGCCGTTCCGCACGAAGGTGCTGACAGTACCCGGACTCGGCGACGGCGCGGCGGGGCGGCGGTCCCGGGCGCGCACCGAGCACGGGCGGACCACCGGGGCCCGCCGGCCTCGGGGCGCGCTCACCAAGCTGCATCTGGCGGCGACCGTGCAGGCGGCGGCGCCGCACCAGCGGGCGCGCGGCCGGTCGGGCCGCGGACTGGTCGTGCGGCGGGACGATCTGCGGCAGGCGACGCGGGAGGGCCGCGAGGGCAATCTCGTCCTGTTCGTGGTCGACGCCTCCGGGTCGATGGCGGCCCGCCGGCGAATGGCGGCCGTCAAGGGCGCCGTGCTGTCGCTGCTGCTCGACGCCTACCAGCGCCGGGACAAGGTGGGGCTCGTGACCTTCCGGGGTTCCGCGGCCGACGTAGCGCTGCCGCCGACGTCGTCGGTGGACGCCGCGGCTGCCCGGCTGGAGTCGCTGCCGACGGGCGGCAGGACGCCGCTGGCCGCCGGGCTGCTCAAGGCCCATGACGTGCTGCGGGTCGAACGGCTGCGGGACCCCGCGCGACGCGCCCTGGTCGTGGTGGTGACCGACGGGCGGGCCACGGGAGGTGCCGAACCCGTGGTGCTCGCGGGCCGGGCGGCCGGTCTGCTGGCCGCCGAGGGCGTCGCGTCCGTGGTCGTGGACTGCGAGTCGGGGCCCGTGCGGCTGGGACTCGCCGGGCGGCTCGCCGAAGAGCTGGGCGCCACGGCGGTGACGCTGGACGAGCTGCGCGCCGACAGCATCACCGGCCTCGTCAGGAACGTACAGGGGACGCAGAGGACCGCGAGGAGGGCCGCCTGATGCCGCAGGGACAGCCGAGTGTCGTACCGGACGACGGGCTCACGACCCGTCAGCGCCGCAACCGGCCCCTCGTCGTCGTGCACACGGGCGTGGGCAAGGGCAAGTCGACCGCCGCCTTCGGGCTCGCGCTGCGCGCCTGGAACCAGGGCTGGCCGATCGGGGTGTTCCAGTTCGTCAAGTCGGCCAAGTGGAAGGTCGGCGAGGAGAACGCGCTGCGGGTGCTCGGAGCCTCGGGCCAGGGCGGGACCGTCGACTGGCACAAGATGGGCGAGGGCTGGTCGTGGGTCCAGCGCGACCTCCAGGGCGACAACACGACGAACGAGGAGAAGGCCCGGGAGGGCTGGGAGCAGGTCAAGCGGGACCTGGCCGCCGAGACGTACCGGCTGTACGTGCTCGACGAGTTCGCCTACCCCCTGCACTGGGGCTGGATCGACACCGACGAGGTCGTGGACGTCCTGCGCGACCGGCCGGGGACCCAGCACGTCGTGATCACCGGGCGGAACGCGCCCGGGAAGCTCGTCGACCTCGCCGACCTCGTGACCGACATGTCCAAGGTCAAGCACCCGATGGACGCCGGGCAGAAGGGCCAGAAGGGCATCGAATGGTGATGTCCTCCCCGTCGTCCGTCCCCCGGCTGGTCATCGCCGCGCCCTCCTCGGGCAGCGGCAAGACCACCGTGGCCACGGGGTTGATGGCGGCCTTCGCCGGGCGGGGGCTCACCGTGTCCCCGCACAAGGTGGGGCCGGACTACATCGACCCGGGGTACCACGCGCTCGCCACCGGGCGCCCGGGACGGAACCTCGACGCCTACCTGTGCGGGCCGGAGCTGATCGCGCCGCTGTTCCTGCACGGGGCACGCGGCTGCGACCTCGCCGTCGTCGAGGGCGTGATGGGGATGTTCGACGGGGCCGCGGGCGAGGGCGAACTGGCGTCCACCGCGCACGTGGCGAAGCTGCTGCGGGCACCCGTGGTGCTCGTGGTCGACGCCTCGTCGCAGTCGAGGTCGGTGGCCGCGCTGGTGCACGGGTTCGCCTCCTGGGATCCGCAGGTGCGTCTCGGAGGCGTCATCCTGAACAAGGTCGCCTCGGACCGGCACGAGGAGCTGCTGCGCGAGGCGCTGGACTCGGCCGGGACGCCGGTGCTGGGCGTGCTGCGCCGGGTGGCACAGGTGGACACGCCGTCGCGGCACCTCGGGCTGGTACCGGTCGCCGAGCGGCGCACGGAGGCCGTGGAGGCCGTCGCAGCCATGGCCGCGCAGGTGCGCGAGGGGTGCGATCTCGAGGCGTTGCTGGGGCTGGCGTGGAACGCGCCGGCGCTGTCCGGCCCGGCCTGGGAGCCGCCCGTCACCGGCGCCCGCGAACACCCGGTGGTCGCCGTCGCCGGCGGGCCGGCCTTCACCTTCTCCTACGCCGAGCACGCCGAACTGCTCACCGCCGCCGGGGCCGAGGTCGTCACCTTCGACCCCCTGCGCGAGGAGCGGCTCCCCGACGGAACGGGAGGGTTGGTGATCGGGGGCGGGTTCCCGGAGGTGTACGCGCCGGAGCTGTCCGCGAACGAACCCCTCCGTGAAGCCGTCGCCGCTCTCGCGCGGGACGGCGCGCCGGTCGCCGCCGAGTGCGCCGGACTGCTGTACCTGTGTCGCGAGCTGGACGGACGGCCGATGTGCGGGGTGCTCGAGGCGGACGCCCGGATGAGCGAGCGGCTCACCCTCGGCTACCGGGACGCGGTGGCCCTCGGCGACAGCGTCCTCGCGGTGGCCGGGACCCGGATGCGCGGGCACGAGTTCCACCGCACCGTCGTGGAGCCCGGCGCGGGAACGGCTCCCGCCTGGGGGGTACGCGCTCCCCGGCGGCGCGTCGAAGGTTTCGTTCAACAGGGTGTGCACGCGAGTTATCTGCACACGCACTGGGCCGCCGAGCCCGGTGCGGCCCGTCGGTTCGTGGAGAGGTGCCGGACGTCATGAGCAGCAGGCTGATCGGAGTCGGGGTGGGCCCAGGCGACCCCGAACTGGTGACCGTCAAGGGCGTCAACGCGCTGCGTGCCGCCGACGCCGTCGTCGTACCCGTGATGGACACCCTGGAGCGCGGGCGCGCGGAGGCGACCGTGCTGCACTACGTGCCCGAGGAGAAGGTCGTGCGGGTGGTGTTCGCGCTGAACGAGCGCAGCGACCGCACACGGCGCGAGGCGGCCTGGGACGCCGCCGGGGAGCGGGTCGCCGAACTGCTGGAGCGGCACTCCGCCGTCGCCTTCGCCACCATCGGCGATCCCAACGTGTACTCGACGTTCACCTACCTGGCACAGACCGTCCAGGAGCTCCTGCCCGGCACCGTCGTCGAGACGGTGCCCGGCATCACCGCCATGCAGGACCTCGCCGCCCGGTCGGGCGCCGTCCTGACCGAGGGCACCGAACCGCTCACGCTGGTTCCCGTGACCGCCGGCGCCGCCGTGCTCAAGGACGCGCTCGCCGGGCCCGGGACGGTCGTCGCCTACAAGTTCGGCCGGCAGGCACAGGAGGTCGCCCGGGCGCTGCGGGAGACCGGGCGCCTGGACGACGCGGTGTGGGGGTCCGCACTCGGCCTGCCCGAGGAGTCCATCCGGCCGGCCGCCGACCTCGAGGACGGTCCGCTCCCCTACCTGTCCACCCTCATCGCCCCCGCCCGGCGCGACGGCACCCGCGGCGGCAAGCTGTGACCAGCGGCGGATCAGCCCGCGAGGCCCACCACCAGCCAGATGAAAGCCGCGCCCGCGACCGTGCACAGCAGGGTCGAGCGGGCGGGGTGGACGTGGTGCGCCTCGGGGAGGATCTCGGCCGCGGCCAGGTAGAGCAGCGCTCCGCCGAAGAGGCCGAGATAACCGCCGAGCAGCGGCTCCGGGATCGTGAAGGCCAGCGTCGAGGCCGCTCCGACGACCGGCGCGACCGCGTCCGCCAGCAGCATCGTGACCGCCCTGCGGCGGGCGTTCCCGTACAGGCTCGTGATCGTGTACGTGTTGAAGCCGTCCGCGAAGTCGTGCGCGACGACCGCCAGCGCGACCGCGGCACCCATGCCGCCGCCCACCTGGAACGCGGCTCCGATCGCGACGCCGTCCATGGCGCTGTGCCCGACCATCGCGGCGGCCGCCGTCAGACCCACCTCGGGCGCACGGTGGTTGTGCTCGTCCGCCCCGTGCGCGGCACGGCGCGCGGCCAGCAGCCGCTCCACCAGGTGGGCCAGCAGGAAGCCGGCCACGAACAGCAGCAGTGCGGCCGGTACGCCGAACACCTCGCCGCCCGCCGCGTGCAGCGCCTCCGGCAACAGGTCCAGACCCACCACGCCCAGCATCAGTCCACCGGCGAGGCCGAGGACGAGATGACGGCGGTCGGTCACGCGCAGTGCCGTCCAGCCGCCCGCCAGCGTCATCAGAAACGCGCCGAGCGCGACGAAGACCGCCATATGACCTTGCTATCCAATCGATCCCGGTGTGCACAGGACCGGCGGCCCTGCGCGCACCGGTGTTTCGCACTGCTCGAACTTTCGTAGGAGAGGAAACATTCCCATGGCCGATGCCACCACCGGCAAGGTGACCTTCGTCGGTGCCGGCCCGGGCGCCGCCGACCTGCTCACGTTCCGTGCCGCGCGCGCCATCGCCGAGGCCGACGTGGTGATCTGGGCCGCCAGCCTGGTACAGGCGGAGGTCCTGGAACACGCGCGTGAGGGCGCCGAGATCCTGGACTCGGCGACCATGTCCCTGGAGGACGTGGTCGCCGTCTACCGGCGCGCCCTCGAGGAGGGCCTGCGCGTCGCCCGCATCCACTCCGGCGATCCGGCCCTGTGGGGCGGGACACAGGAGCAGCTGGACCGGTGTGCCGAACTCGGCATCGACACGGAGGTCGTTCCGGGGGTCTCCTCCTTCTCCGCGGTCGCCGCGCTCACCCGGCGGGAGCTGACGATCCCCGAGGTGGCGCAGTCCGTCGTCCTCACCCGGCTCGGCGGCGGCAAGACGCCGATGCCGCCCGGTGAGGAGGTGCGCGAGTTCGCCCGGCACGGCACCACCATGGCGATCTTCCTGTCGGCGGCCCGCAGCGGGCAGCTCGTCCGCGAGTTGCTGGAGGGCGGCTATCCGACCACCACGCCCGTCATCGTGGCCCATCAGGCGACCTGGCCCGAGGAACTCGTCGTGCAGTGCACCGTCGGGACGCTGGAGGAGACGGTCAAGGAGCACAAGCTCTGGAAGCACACGCTGTTCCTGGTCGGGCCGGCGCTCGCCGCACACGGCACGCGCTCGCACCTGTACCACCCCGGACACTTCCACGGCTACCGCAAGGCCGACCCCGAGGCCCGCAAGGCCCTGCGCGCACGGGGTGCGAGCACATGATCACGGTGGTCGGCACGGGCACGGGAGCACCGCTCGACGACGACGTGGCGGCCGGTGCCGACCTCGTGGTGGGCGCACGACGGCATCTAGAGACCGCGCGGCTGCCGCGCGAGGCGGAGCGCATCGTGCTGGGGGCGCTGTCCCCCGCGCTCGACACGATCGAACGGCACGTCGGCAAGGGGCGACGGGTCGTGGTCCTCGCTTCCGGCGACCCCGGCTTCTTCGGGATCGTCCGGGCGCTGGCCGAGCGGTTCGGTCCCGGGCTGCTGGACGTACGGCCGGGTGTGTCCTCCGTGGCGACCGCTTTCGCCCGGCTCGGACTGCCGTGGGACGACGCGGTCGTGGTGAGCGCGCACGGGCGTGAGCTGCGCACGGCGGTGAACGTGTGCCGGGCGCACCCCAAGGTCGCCGTCCTCACCGGCCCCGGTGCCGGTCCCGCCGAGTTGGGGGCGGCGCTCGCCGAGGGCTGCGGCGAGCGTGCGCTGGTGGTGGCGAGCGCGCTCGGCGACCCGGCGCGCGAGCGGGTGGAGCGGGTGACGCCGCAGGAGGCGGCGGCACGCGACTGGGGCACGGCGGTGAGCGTGGTGCTGTCCATCGGCCCCTCGCGGGTGCCGGGTCCCGCGCGCACGGTCGCCGGGCCGCGGTCCGGACCGCTCGGGTGGGCCCTGGACGAGGGCGCGTTCGAGCACCGGGACTCGATGATCACCAAGTTCGAGGTGCGTGCCCTGGCGCTGGCCCGGCTGGCGCCGCGCCTGGGCGACCTGGTCTGGGACGTCGGTGCCGGGTCCGGGTCGGTCGCCGTCGAGTGCGCTCGGCTGGGTGCCGCCGTCACCGCAGTGGAGCGGACCCCCGACGGGGTGGAGCGGATCCGGGCCAACGCGGCGGCGCACCGTGTGGACGTCCAGGTGGTGCACGGGGCGGCGCCGGCCGTGCTCGACGGTCTCGCGGACCCCGACGCGGTGTTCGTCGGCGGCGGCGGACGCGAGCTGCCCGCGATCGTGACCGCGTGCGCCGCACGGGCCCGGCGGACCGTGGTGATCGCCATGGCCGCCCTGGACCGCGTACCGGCGGCGCGCGAGGCGCTCGTCGCAGCCGGGTTCTCCTGCGACGGGGTGCTGCTGCAGTCGGCGCGGCTCGCCCCGCTGCCGGGGGACGTGACCCGGCTCGCGGCCACCAATCCTGTCTTTCTGCTGTGGGGCACGCGTCCCGCGGCGCACAGCGAAGGAGTTGCTCAGTGATCGGCCTCATTTCCGCCACCGCGGCGGGGGCGGTGGCACGGGACCGGCTCGCCTCGGCGTGGCCGGATCGCACGAGGGTGTACGAGGGGCCTGTCGGGGAGGCCGTATGGGCCGCCTTCGCGGAGTGCGAGCAGCTCGTCTGCTTCCTGGCGACGGGGGCCGTCGTGCGGCTGCTCGCGCCCCTGCTCGGGGACAAGGCGTCCGACCCGGGAGTGGTGTGCGTCGACGAGGGCGGGCGGTTCGCGGTGTCCCTCGTCGGCGGGCACGCGGGCGGCGCCAATGAACTCGCCCGTGAGGTGGGCGAGTCGCTGGCGGCGGTCCCGGTGGTGACGACGGCGACGGACTCCGTGGGGCTGCCGGGCCTCGACACGCTCGGGTTCCCGGTGGAGGGCGATGTCGCCGGGGTCTCGCGGGCGCTGCTGGACGGCGAACCGGTCGCCCTGGAGTCGGAGGTGAGCTGGCCGCTGCCCGCACTGCGGGTCGCCGCCGAGGGCGCGTACACGATCCGCGTCACCGATGCGGCCCGCGAGCCGGCGGAGCGGGAGGTCGTGCTGCGGCCGCCGACCCTCGTGGTCGGCGTCGGCGCCTCCAAGGGCTCCCCCGTCGAGGAGATCCTCGAACTGATCGAGGGTGCGCTGCGGGAGGCCGGGCTCTGCGCAGGGTCGCTCGCCGAACTGGCCACCGTCGACGCCAAGGCGGACGAACCGGGCATCGTCGAGGCGGCACGGCGGCTCGGGGTGCCCTTGGTGACCTACCCTGCCGCAGTGCTGGCCGAGGTGGACGTGCCCAACCCCTCGGACGCACCGCTGGCCGCCGTCGGCACACCCTCGGTGGCGGAGGCGGCGGCCCTCGTGCGGGGTGGTGAACTGCTCGTGCCCAAACGGAAGTCGGCCGCCCGTCCCGCGACGGCGACCTGTGCCGTCGTCCGCCGTCCCGGCCGCGGCCGACTGGCCGTCGTAGGGCTCGGACCGGGCGCCCGGGACCTGCTGACGCCGCGCGCGAAGGAGGAGTTGCGGCGCGCGTCGGTCGTCGTCGGCCTCGACCAGTACGTCGACCAGATCCGCGATCTGCTGCGTCCCGGCACCCGCATCCTGGAGTCGGGTCTCGGCGCCGAGGAGGAACGTGCGCGCACGGCGGTCGCCGAGGCCCGCAAGGGGCGTGCCGTCGCGCTGATCGGCAGCGGCGACGCCGGTGTGTACGCGATGGCGTCGCCCGCGCTGGCCGAGGCGTCCGACGACATCGACGTGGCCGGGGTCCCCGGTGTGACGGCCGCCCTGGCGGCGGGCGCGATCCTCGGGGCCCCACTGGGCCACGACCATGTGTCGATCAGCCTCTCCGACCTGCACACCCCCTGGGAGGTCATCGAGCGCCGGGTGCGGGCCGCCGCCGAGTCGGACCTCGTCGTGACCTTCTACAATCCGCGCAGCCGGGGCCGCGACTGGCAGTTGCCGAAGGCCCTCGCGATCCTCGGCGCCCACCGGGCACCGTCGACGCCGGTCGGTGTCGTACGGAACGCGTCACGACCGGACGAGTCCAGCCGTCTGACGACACTGGCCTGCCTCGACCCGGCGACGGTCGACATGATGACGGTCGTGACGGTGGGCAACACGGCGACCCGTGAGATCGCGGGGCGCATGGTGACGCCGCGCGGCTACCGCTGGCAGGACGACCGGCAGGAGGACGCCCGGTGAACCGAGTGGTCCACCCGATCGAGCAGGAGTCCTTCCGGCGGCTGCGCGCCCGGCTCGACACCTCGCACTTCCCGCCGCTGACCCGGGCCGTGGTGGAGCGCGTCATCCACTCCGCGGCCGACCTCGGCTACGCGGACGACCTGGTGACGGACGAGGGCGACCTGGCGGCGGCGCACACCGCGCTGCACGACGGCGCGCCGGTGGTCGTGGACGTCGAGATGGTCGCCGCCGGGATCACCCGCAGGACGACGGTCTGCCGGCTCAGGGACGCGAGGTCCGGCCCCGGGCTGACGCGTTCGGCGCATGCGATCCGGCTCGCGTACGAGGACGTCGGCCCCGGGGCGCTCTGGGTGATCGGCTGCGCCCCGACCGCCCTGGAGGAGCTGCTGAAGCTGGACGCCTCACCCGCGCTCGTGATCGGTCTGCCCGTCGGCTTCGTCGGCGCCGCCGAATCCAAGGCCGCGCTGCGCGAGAGCGGACTGCCGGCCGTGAGCAACGTGTCCGAGAAGGGCGGTTCCGCGGTCGCCGCCGCGGCGCTGAACGCCCTGCTGTACCACCCCACTTCGAAGGAGACCCTGTGACCACCCCGCCGCCCGCCCTGCTCATCGCCGGCCATGGCACCCGGGACGAGGCCGGAGCCGAGGCGTTCCGCGCCTTCGTACGGGAGCTGGAGCGCCGTCGCCCCGACCTCCCCGTCGCGGGCGGCTTCATCGAACTGTCGGCGCCGCCGCTGGGCGAGGCGGTGAGCGGGCTGGTGGAGCGCGGGGTCCGCCGGTTCGCCGCGGTACCGCTGATGCTGGTGTCCGCCGGGCACGCGAAGGGGGACATCCCCGCGGCCCTGGCCCGGGAGAAGGAGCGGCACCCGGGGATCTCCTACGCCTACGGCCGTCCGCTGGGCCCTCATCCGGCGCTGCTGGACGTCCTGGAGCGGCGCCTCGACGAAGCGCTCGGGGGCACCACCCGCAGGCCCGCGGACCGGTCCGATGTGACCGTGCTGCTGGTCGGGCGCGGCTCGACGGACCCGGACGCCAACGCCGAGGTGCACAAGGCCGCGCGTCTGCTGTGGGAGGGGCGCGGTTACGCCGGGGTCGAGACGGCGTTCGTGTCGCTGGCGGCGCCGGACGTGCCGAGCGGTCTGGACCGGTGCGCGAAGCTGGGGGCGAGGCGGATCGTCGTCCTGCCCTACTTCCTCTTCACGGGCGTGCTGCCCGACCGGGTGCGCCGGCAGGCCGAGGGCTGGGCGGAGGCGCATCCGGAGACGGAGGTGCGCACGGCGGACGTCATCGGGCCCGAGCCCGAGCTGCTCGACCTGGTGATGGAGCGGTACGAGGAGGCCGTGCAGGGTGATCTGCGGATGAACTGCGACTCCTGTGTGTACCGGATCGCGCTGCCCGGCTTCGAGGACAAGGTGGGCCTGCCGCAGCAGCCGCACTTCCACCCGGACGACGACGGCCACCACGGTCACGGCCATCACGGTGGACACGCGCACTCCCATGCGCACTGAACACGACGGGGGGCGGCACGACCTGCGGCACCACGGGGACGCCGAGGTCCGTGACGGCGGTGCCGCACTGACGGACCTGGCGGTGAACGTGCGCGCGGACACGCCTCCGGCATGGCTGCGCGACGTCATCGCCGGGTCGCTGGAGGGGCTCGCCGCCTATCCCGACGGGCGGGCCGCCCGTGCGGCCGTGGCGGAACGGCACGGTCTGCCGATCGGACGCGTGCTGCTCACGGCGGGTGCTGCCGAGGCCTTCGTCCTGCTCGCACGGGCTCTGCGGGCACGTCACCCGGTGGTCGTGCACCCGCAGTTCACCGAGCCCGAGGCGGCGCTCGGCGATGCCGGGCACGTGGTG
Source organism: Streptomyces sp. HUAS TT11 (assembly GCF_051553595.1). NCBI lineage: Bacteria > Bacillati > Actinomycetota > Actinomycetes > Kitasatosporales > Streptomycetaceae > Streptomyces > Streptomyces sp. HUAS TT11. The sequence continues at coordinate 6,926,446 of NZ_CP196184.1, read as the reverse complement.
GACCGGGTGCTGCTGCGGCAGCGGGACGGCTTCCGCCTCGACCCCGCGCTGGTTCCCGAGGACGCGGACCTGGTGGTGATCGGGAACCCCACGAACCCGACCTCGGTGCTGCACCCGGCGGCCCTGATCACCGAACTCGCCCGCCCCGGGCGGATTCTGGTGGTGGACGAGGCCTTCATGGACGCGGTTCCGGGGGAGCGGGAGGCACTGGCGGGCCGGACGGACGTGCCCGGGCTGGTGGTCCTGCGCAGCCTGACCAAGACCTGGGGCCTGGCGGGCCTGCGCATTGGCTACGTCCTGGCCGACCCGGGGACGATCGCCGAGCTGGAGCGGGCGCAGCCCCTGTGGCCGGTGTCCTCACCCGCGCTGGTGGCCGCCGAGGCCTGCATGGCGCCCCGGGCGCTCGCGGAGGCCGCGCACGCGGCCCACCGGATCGCGTCCGACCGGGCCCATCTGGTGGCGGGACTGCGGGAGTTCGGGCCGGACGGGCTGTACGTCGCCGAACCCGCGGACGGGCCGTTCGTCCTGGTCCGCCTGGAGCGGGCCCCGGCCGTGCGCCGCCATCTGCGCGACCTCGGCTTCGCGGTGCGGCGCGGGGACACGTTCCCGGGACTGGGCAGGGAGTGGCTTCGGCTCGCGGTCCGGGACAGGGTGACCGTCAACCGCTTTCTGCAGGCTCTGGACCGGGCGGTGACGCTGGCGGCGGGGTGAGTGATCACCCGTCCCGCCGGCTTCACCGCCCGGCCCTGCTCAGGCGGCAGGCATCAGCCGCGGCGGCGGCGTGCCACTCCCAGCACACCCGCGCCCGCCACCAGCAGGACAAGGGCTCCGCCCACGACATAGGGCGTGGCCGAACTGCCCCCGGTCTCCGCCAGGTCGGCCTTCGCGGGCGCCCCCTGCGGTTTCACGTCCCCGGCCGGCTGCGTCGCGGGCGTGGCCGGCTCCACCGGTGCGGCGGACGCGAGGGCCTGCGACGCGGGGGCGGCGGGGGTCTCGCACGTCGCTCCTCCGAGGGTCACGGTCCCCTTCACCTCCGCCACGTTCAGGTTGAGCGGGTTCACGGACACCGTGAGCACCAGCGCCGACGCCGCCGCCGTCCGCGACGTCGTCCGGGTCGGCGACACCTCCAGCCGTACCTCGCCGACTCCCGGCGCCTTCACTCTCGTCGGTCCGGCCGCCGACACCGTGACCTTCCGTCCGAGCACGGTCACCGCGCCCAGCACGTTGGCCGTGGCGACGGGCTTCTTCCCCACCTCGCACACCGCCTCGGACGTGACGCCGTCGACCTCGATCAGGGAGAGCATCGGCAGTCCGGGCACGTGGACCCGGGCATGGGTGAGGCTGGTCGACGCCTTCGCGCCCGACTCGGACACGGTCGCCCGCGCCGTGGCGGCGTCCGCCCGCACCACGTCGAAGGGGCGCCCGCCGGCGACTCCCTTCAGGCGGGCCGACAGCGCGGTCTGCTCGGCGCTCCGCGGCGCCTGCACCTCGTTGAGGGAGACCGCGAGCGGGACGTCCACGGTCTTCTTGAGCAGGGACACGTCCAGTCCGGTCCGCAGCACGACGGCGCTCGCGCGTCCTTGGTCCTCGGTCGCACCGGCGGACCCGGCGCCCGCCAGCGCGGCGGGACCGGCGGCCAGTGCGGTGGCCACCGCGACGGTGGCCAGTCGGCGTGCGGGCATACGGAAGGTGGTGCCGTTCATGGTGGTGGGACCCCCCAGAAGAGACAAGCTCGGGACCCGGAAAGAATTTCGTACCGGGAGTGAGCCGTCAGCGACACCGCGTGACTTCACTCCATCGTGGATTGTTCGCAAGGATCTTCGAAACCGGCGGCACGCCTGTTCCCCCGCATCACCCCCGCATCCCCCGCACCGGGGGCGTGACCGGAGCGCGGGGACGGTGCCTATCCGACCACGCGGCCGTTCAGCACCACCCGCCGCGGCACCGCGAGCACCCTTACGTCCGCCCGCGGATCCGTCTCGTACACCACGAGGTCCGCGGCGGCCCCCTCCTCCAGACCGGGCCGGCCGAGCCACCGCCGGGCACCCCACGTGGCCGCCGACAGGGCCTGCACCGGCGGGATTCCGGCGGTCGCCAGTTCCGCCACCTCGGCCGCGACCAGCCCGTGCGGCAGGCCGCCGCCCGCGTCGGTGCCGACGTACACCGGGATGCCGGCGTCGTAGGCGGACCGCACGGTGTCGTAGCGCCGCTCGTGCAGCCGTCGCATATGCGCCGACCAGCGCGGGAAGCGGGACTCGCCGCCGTCCGCGAGCTTCGGGAAGGTCGCGATGTTCACGAGGGTGGGCACGATCGCGACACCCCGCTGGGCGAACAGCGGGATCGTCTCCTCGGTCAGACCCGTCGCGTGCTCGACGCAGTCGATGCCCGCCTCGACCAGGTCCCGCAGCGAGTCCTCGGCGAAGCAGTGCGCGGTGACGCGCGCACCCAGGCGGTGCGCCTCCGCTATCGCCGCCTGCACCGCCTCACGCGGCCAGCAGGCGGTCAGGTCCCCGGTCTCCCGGTCGATCCAGTCGCCGACCAGCTTGACCCAGCCGTCGCCGCGCCGGGCCTCCTGGGCCACGTACGCGACCAGGTCCCCGGGTTCGATCTCCCAGGCGTAGTTGCGGATGTAGCGGCGTGTGCGGGCGATGTGCCGGCCGGCCCGGATGATCTTCGGAAGGTCGTCGCGGTCGTCGATCCAGCGGGTGTCCGACGGCGAGCCCGCGTCACGGATCAGCAGGGTGCCGGTCTCCCGGTCGGTCAGCGCCTGCTTCTCGGAGACGTCGTCGGACACCGGGCCGTGGGAGTCGAGGCCCACGTGGCAGTGCGCGTCGACGAGGCCGGGCAGCGCCCAGCCCTCGACGGTACGGACGTCACGGGCGCCCTCGGGCCGGTCGTAGGAGATCCGGCCGCCGACCACCCACACCTCGTCGCGGATCTCCTCGGCCCCGACGAGCACCCGCCCCTTCACGTGCAGCACCGCGTGATCGCTCATGCACTGCACCTTAGTTCGCCCGCTACCCGGTCTTGCCCACCTGGTCGGCGGTCCCCTCCTCCACCTCGGCCATCGCGGGGTCGAGGAGCCGGGAGAGGAAGTGGCGGGTCCGCTCGTGCCGCGGGGCGCCGATGACCTGCTCGGGCGTGCCCTGCTCGACGACGACTCCGCCGTCCATGAAGACGACCCGGTCGGCGACCTCGCGCGCGAACGTCATCTCGTGGGTGACCACCATCATGGTCATGCCCTCGTCGGCGAGCATGCGCATCACGGCGAGGACGTCGCCCACCAGCTCGGGGTCGAGCGCGGAGGTCGGCTCGTCGAAGAGCATCACCTGGGGACCCATGGCGAGCGCCCGGGCGATGGCGACGCGCTGCTGCTGCCCGCCGGACAGGGCGGAGGGGTACGCGTCCGCCTTCTCGGAAAGGCCCACGCGCGCCAGGTTCTCGGCTGCCGTCCCGGCCGCCGCCGCCTTGTCCCGCCCGAGGACCCGGCGCTGCGGCAGGGTGAGGTTCTCGGTCACCGTGAGGTGCGGGAACAGGTTGAACTGCTGGAACACCATGCCGATACCGCGGCGGACGGCGTCGATGTCCACGTCGGGGTCGGTCACCTCGGTGCCGCCGACGAACACCTGCCCCCTGCCGGGTTCCTCCAGCAGGTTCACACAGCGCAGCAGCGTCGACTTGCCGGAGCCGGACGGGCCGATGACACAGACCACCTCGCCCTCGCCGATCTCCAGGTCGATCCCGCGCAGCACCTCGTTGTCGCCGAAGGACTTGTGGAGGTCCCGGATCCGGATCTGTGCGGAACTGCTCACTTGACGGCCTCCCTGGCCTTCGACTCCAGGCGGCGCACCACGAATCCGAGCGGGATCGTGACCAGCAGATAGCACAGGCCGGCGACCAGGATCGGCGTGGAGTTGGCGGTCTGGCTGGCCAGGTCCCGCCCGAACTTCGACAGCTCGCGCTCCTCCAGGGTGACGCCCAGCAGCAGCACCAGCGAGGAGTCCTTGAACAGCAGCACCAGCTCGTTGGTGAGCGGCGGGAGGATGATCCGGAACGCCTGCGGTACGACGATCGAGACCATGGCCCGGGCGGGCGAGAAGCCCAGCGAGCGAGCCGCCTCCATCTGCCCCTTGGGCACCGCCTGGATACCGGCGCGGAAGGTCTCCGCCATGTACGCGGCGCCCACCAGACCGAGTGCGATGGCCACCTTGCCGTAGGTGCCGCCGATGATCTCCGTACCGGGGAAGGCCAGGGGCACGGCCACACCGATGAAGACGAAGATCAGCAGGGCGGGCAGGCCGCGGAAGATCTCGATGTAGATGCCGGCGACCCAGCGGTAGGGACCCACCGAGGACAGCCGCATGAGCGCGAGGACCATGCCGAGGACCAGGCCGACCACAAAGCCGGACAGGGTGTAGAGCACGGTGTTCCTGAGCGCCAGCGTGATGACGTCGGGGAACATCTGCCGGGCGATGTCCACCTGCGCGAACTGGTCCTGCAGCCGTCCCCAGTCCGCCGCGAACGCGAAGGCGATCACGGCGGCCACGAAGACGACGTACTGGACGCCGCGCGACACCTTTCGCCGCTGGGTGCGTGTCAGGCCCTTCCTGCGGGGCCGCGTCCCGGTAGCGGCCGGCTCGGTGGTCCCGCTCATGAGGCGGAGGGCGAGGCGACCGACGCGTCGTAGGGGCCTATCCACTTCTCGTACAGCTTCTTGTACGTGCCGTCGGCCTTCGCGTCCTTGAGTGCCTTGTTCACGGCGTCGAGGAGCTTGCGGTTGCCCTTCTTCACCGTGAAGCCGTACTGCTCACCGGTGTTGAGGTTGTCGACGACCTGGAAGGCAGCGGCGTTGGCCTTGTCCTTGAGCCAGCCCTGGACGACCGGGTAGTCGATGACGACCGCCTGGACCTGGCCGGTGCGCAGGCCGTTGATCACGGCGTCGGAGGACTCGAAGGAGACCGGGTCGAAGCCCTGCTTCTTGGCGTAGTCCTCGCCGGTGGTCTGCGCCTGGGCACCGAGCTTCCTGCCCTTGGCCTTCACGTCGGCGAGCGAGGTGATGCCGCTCTTCCTGTCGACCAGGACGGCCTGGGTGGCGTCGAAGTACGGGTCGGAGAAGTCGACGTGCTCCTTGCGCTCGGCGGTGATCGTCATACCGGCGGCCGCGACGTCGCACTGCTCGGAGTTGAGGAACGCGCCGGTCTTGAAGTTCTCGAAGGGCGTGTCGAGGATGTCCTGCTTCACCCCGAGGTCCTTGGCGACCAGGTCGATCAGCGAGACGTCGAAGCCCTGCACCTTGCCGTCGATCTCCGACTGGAAGGGGGGGTACGGCAGATGCGTGCAGGTGGTCAGCCGGCCGGCCTTGGCGAGTTCCACCCCGCCGGCGGCCGTCTTGCCGCCGCCGTCACCGCTCGAGGTGCAGCCGGCCACGAGCACCAGCCCGGCCGTCGCGGTGGTGGCGGCCAGAATGCGGACCCGGCGCCCGAGGAGCGAGTTCACGGGGGACCTCTCTGTGGGGGACCTATGACTTCCGATTATAAGGAAAGGTTGGAGGCTCTCAAACCAAACCGATGGTCAATGGGTCGATTCACCTGAGAATGTGCCGATAAGTGGCGCATCACACGCCCGGATACCCTCGAATCGTCGAACCCATGAGTGAAGAGAGCGCCGCCGTGACCCACCCCTTCCTGGACCTCGCCCCGCTGAGCACCGACCGCTTCGCCTCGATCGAGGACCGGGTGGCGCGACTGCTGTCCACCGAACAGGACGTCGTGATCATGCAGGGTGAGGCACTGCTGCCGCTGGAGGGCGCGATCCGCGGCAGTGCCGGGCCCGGCACCACGGCACTGAACGTGATCACCGGACCGTACGGGCAGACGTTCGGGGACTGGCTGCGGGACTGCGGCGCCACCGTGTACGACCTTGCCGTCCCGTTCCACACCGCGGCCACGGCGGCGCAGGTCCGCGAGGCGCTCGCGGAGCACCCGGAGATCGACTTCGTCTCCCTGGTGCACGCCGAGGCCGCCACCGGCAACACGAACCCGGTGGCGGAGATCGGCGCGGTGGTACGGGAGCACGGCGCACTGTTCTATCTGGACGCCGTCGCCTCGATCGGCGCCGAGCCGGTGCTGCCGGACACATGGGGCGTGGACCTGTGCGTGATCGGGGCCCAGAAGGCGATGGGCGGACCGGCCGGCGTCTCGGCGGTGTCCGTGAGCGGGCGCGCCTGGACCCGGATGGCGGCCAACCCGCGGGCTCCGCGCCGCTCGTACCTGTCGCTCCTCGACTGGAAGGAGCGCTGGATCGACGCCGGCCGCAAGGCGCTGCTCCACGCCCCGGCGCAGTTGGAGATGCTGGCACTGGAGGCATGCCTGGAGCGGATCGAGAGCGCGGGCCCGGACGCCGTGATCGCCCGGCACCGGTCCGCCGCCGCGGCGACGCGGGCGGGTGTGCTCGCCCTCGGCGGGGGCCTGGAGCCGTATGTGCTCGAGGCCGCCGAGGCGGCGCCCGTCGCCACGACCCTGCGGACCCCCTCCGGTGTGGTCGCGGCCGAACTGGTCGCCAAGGCCCTGGAGTCGGACCCCGCTCTGCCGCTGTCCGCGGGTGGGGGTGCGCTGGCGAAGGAGATGATCAGGGTCAACCACTACGGGGCCGATGCGACCCTCGACATCGTCCGGGCGAGCCTGAGCGCCCTCGGCGCCGCACTCGGCGACTTCGGGGCCGTCGTGGACACCGAGAGCGCCCGCGGGGCGGCCGCCCGGGCGTGGGGCTGAACGACACCTCGACGCGGGGGCCTCGACGGTATGACCGGCGCCTGAAATCGGCATTGCTTTCCAGGCCCCTTCCGCGTAATTATCGAATTCCCTTCAGGGCAGCTGCCCATATTCGTCTGCCCGCTTTCTTCGGACCTAAACAACAAGATTCCGCGAACACCAACCGGCTTAATCCGGGCAGATCTCGCGAGGGTTGCACTGATGTGACCGACTCCACATCGCACCCCTTTTGGGCGGTATTTATCAGGCGTAGCAGGACAATCCCTCGGCCTTTCGGCGGCCACTCACGCCCGCGTGATAACACACAGGACATGCTTCCGTAACCCCTTTCGGCGATGCAATTTTGAATTTCCGTGGGTAAATTCCATCGACATGACCGCCGCACAAGCAGACCTGCAAGCGGAATTCCTGGAAATGCCGGAGGGGCTGCGGATCGACCGTCCGGAGGTGGCGGACGGTGCCGCTCTCTGGCGTATCGCCAAGGACTCCGGAACCCTCGACCTGAACTCCTCCTACAGCTACCTCCTGTGGTGCCGTGACTTCGCCGGCACCTCGGCGGTGGTGCGCGCCGGCTCCGACGGTCGTCCCGTCGGGTTCCTCACCGCGTACCTCAGGCCCGACCGCCCGCACACCCTCCTGGTGTGGCAGGTGGCCGTGGACTCCGCCCACCGCGGGCAGGGCCTCGCGGCACGGCTGCTCGACTCGGTCACGGCACGGGCCGTGAAGGAGCACGCCGTGACCACGGTCGAGACGACGATCACCCCCGGCAACACCGCCTCCGAGCGCCTGTTCACGACGTACGCGCGACGCCATGGCGCGGCCGTGGAACGCGAGGTCCTCTTCGACGCCCGTCAGTTCCCCGACGGACCGCACGACCCCGAGGTCCTCTACCGCATCGGCCCCCTCGCCTTCTGACCTCCACGCACTTCTCCCCTCCCCCACGCATCGAGGAGCGTTTTCGCCGTGACCATCACCCAGCCCGACCTCAGCGTCTTCGAGACCCTGGAGTCGGAGGTGCGCAGCTACTGCCGCGGCTGGCCCACCGTGTTCGACCGCGCGCAGGGCAGCCGCCTGTACGACGAGGACGGCCACGAGTACCTCGACTTCTTCGCCGGCGCCGGTTCCCTCAACTACGGGCACAACAACCCCGTCCTGAAACGGGCGTTGATCGACTACCTGGAGCGGGACGGCATCACCCACGGGCTCGACATGTCGACCACCGCCAAGCGTTCCTTCCTCCGGACGTTCCAGGACCTCGTGCTGCGGCCGCGGGATCTGCCGTACAAGGTGATGTTCCCGGGCCCCACCGGCACCAACGCCGTCGAGTCCGCTCTCAAGCTGGCCCGCAAGGTGAAGGGCCGCGAGGCCATCGTGTCCTTCACCAACGCCTTCCACGGCATGTCCCTGGGCTCCCTCGCCGTCACCGGCAACGCCTTCAAGCGCGCCGGCGCCGGAATTCCGCTCGTCCACGGGACGCCCATGCCCTTCGACCACTACCTGGACGGCCGGGTCCCGGACTTCCTGTGGTTCGAACGGCTCCTGGAGGACCAGGGTTCAGGACTCAACCGGCCCGCCGCCGTCATCGTGGAGACCGTGCAGGGCGAGGGCGGCATCAACGTCGCCCGCGCCGAGTGGCTGCGCGGCCTCGCCGACCTGTGCGCACGCCGCGACATGCTGCTGATCGTCGACGACATCCAGATGGGCTGCGGCCGTACCGGCGCCTTCTTCTCGTTCGAGGAGGCCGGGATCGTGCCCGACATCGTCACCGTGTCCAAGTCCATCAGCGGCTACGGGCTGCCCATGTCGCTGTGCCTGTTCAAGCCCGAGCTCGACATCTGGGAGCCGGGCGAGCACAACGGCACCTTCCGCGGCAACAATCCCGCGTTCGTGACGGCCACTGCCGCCCTGGAGACCTACTGGACCGACGGGTCCGCCATGGAGAAGCAGACCCGTACGCGCGGCGAGCAGATCGAGCAGGAGCTGATCTCCATCACCGAGGAGAACCTCGCCGACATCAGGGAGTACCGCGGACGCGGGCTGGTCTGGGGCCTGGAGTTCCACGACAAGGAACGCGCCGGACGTGTCGCCCACCGCGCCTTCGAGCTCGGGCTGCTGGTGGAGACCTCCGGTCCCGAGAGCGAGGTCGTCAAACTGCTCCCCGCCCTCACCATCACCCCCGCCGAGCTGGACGAGGGTCTCAGCACCCTCGCCCGGGCCGTCCGCGAGACCGTCTGAACAACCCCCAGAAGGAGGCACGCACCACCGTGATCGTCCGTTCGTTCAAGGAGATCGAAGGCACCGACCGGCACATCAAGTCGGCGTCCGGCACCTGGGAGAGCAAGCGCATCGTCCTGGCCAGGGAGAAGGTCGGCTTCTCCCTCCACGAGACGATCCTGTACGCGGGCACGGAGACGTCGATGTGGTACGCGAACCACATCGAGGGCGTCGTCTGTGTCGAGGGCGAGGCCGAACTGACCGACCAGGAGACCGGGAAGGTGTACACCATCACTCCCGGGACCATGTACCTCCTGGACGGGCACGAGCGGCACACGCTGCGGGTGAAGAAGGACTTCCGCTGCATCTGCGTCTTCAACCCGCCCGTGACCGGCCGGGAGGACCACGACGAGAACGGCGTCTACCCGCTGCTCACCGAGGAGGTGTGAAGCACATGACCACCACCGTCACCGATCTCTACCCGAGCCGGGGCGCCACCGAGGTGTCCGTCCCCCGTCAGGACCCGGTCGTCTGGGGCGCTCCCGGAACGCCGGGGCCGATCTCCGTGGGTGACCTCCAGGCGTACGAACGCGACGGCTTCCTCTCCATCGACCAGCTCATCGGTCAGGACGAAGTCGCCGTGTACCAGCAGGAGTTGGAGCGGCTCGTCAGCGACCCGCGGATCCGCGCCGACGAACGTTCGATCGTGGAGCCGAAGTCCAAGGAGATCCGGTCCGTCTTCGAGGTCCACAGGATCAGCGAGGTCTTCGCGAAGCTCGTCCGCGACGAGCGCGTCGTCGGGCGGGCGCGGCAGATCCTCGGCTCGGACGTGTACGTCCACCAGTCGCGGATCAACGTCAAGCCGGGGTTCGGGGCCAGTGGCTTCTACTGGCACTCCGACTTCGAGACCTGGCACGCCGAGGACGGTCTGCCGAACATGCGGACGGTGTCCGTCTCCATCGCCCTGACCGAGAACCACGACACCAACGGCGGCCTCATGATCATGCCGCGGTCGCACCGGACGTTCCTCGGCTGCGCCGGGGCCACGCCCGAGGACAACTACAAGAAGTCGCTGCAGATGCAGGACGCGGGCACGCCGTCCGACGAGGCGCTGACCACGATGGCGGGCGAGTACGGCATCCGACTGTTCACCGGGAAGGCCGGCTCGGCGACCTGGTTCGACTGCAACTGCATGCACGGGTCGGGCGACAACATCACACCGTTCCCGCGCAGCAACGTCTTCATCGTGTTCAACAGCGTGGAGAACAAGGCGGTGGAACCGTTCGCGGCGCCGGTCCGGCGTCCGGAGTTCATCGGGGCGCGGGACTTCACCCCCGTGCGGTGACCGCAACCTGACCGCCGGGCCGGGGCCTCCTCGTGTGGGACATGAGGCCCCGGCCCGGTCCTGTTCAGCGGGACAGCGCATCCAGCAGGCGATCGACGTCCGCGGGCGTGTTGTACAGGTGGAAGGCGGCCCGCAGATGGCCTGCCCGGTCGGAGACCTCGAGCCCGGCGCCGCTCAACCCGCCCTGCCGGTGGCCGAGTCCGGGAACGGAGACGATCGGCGAACCCGGCGCGGGGACCGGCTCGTGGCCGAGGTCACCGAGCCCCGCGCGGAAGCGGTCGGCGAGGGCGAGGTCGTGCGCCCGGACGGCCTCCACGCCGAGTTCCTCGAGCAGTTCGAGAGAGCGGCGGGCGCCCGCGTAGGAGAGCAGCGCGGGACTCTCGTCGAAGCGGCGTGCCGAATGGGCGAGTTCCTCGACGGGGCCGTAGCAGCTGTCCCAGGGCCGCTCGCCCGCGACCCAGCCGGCGAACAGCGGGGGGATGCCGCCGAGATCCTCCGGGACGACCAGGAACGCCACGCCCCGCGGGCAGAACAGCCACTTGAAGGCGACGGCAGCCACGTAGTCGTGGGCGTCCGCGTCGAGGTCCAGCCAGCCGAGGGCCTGCGACGCGTCGATGTACGTGCGCGCACCGTGCTCCTGCGCCGCGGCGCGGATCGCGGGCAGGTCGGCCACGCGTCCGTCGGCGGACTGGGCGGCGCTCACCGCCACGAGCGCGGTGCCCGGACGCACCGAATCGGCGAGACGCTCCAGCGGCACGGCGCGCACCTTCAGGTCCCCGCGCATGTGGAAGGGGTTCACGACGGAGCTGAAGTCGGCCTCGGCGGTCAGGACTTCGGCACCCTCGGGCAGCGAGGCGGCGATCAGCCCGGTGTAGGTGGCCACCGAGGACCCGGTCGCCACCCGGCTCGCCGGAACATGGGTCAGCCGGGCGAACGAGGCACGGGCCGCCTCCACGTCGGCGAACATGTCGGTGGGCTGCCCCGCGGCGACCGAATCCACCGCCGTCCGCAGGGCGTGCACGGTGCGGGCGGGCAGCAGCCCGACCGCCGCGGTGTTCAGATATGTGTTCTTCGGGGCGAACTCGGCACGGACGAGGCTCTCGAAGGTCTCCATGGGACCACTGTGCGGCCCCCTGAGGTCACCGTCCATTGCCGATGTGTACGTGGTGTCCTCAAGCAACGCTTATACATCCGCGCCGAGCTGCCGCTTCTCAGTTCTGCGGGACCGCGCACCCGTCCGGGCCGCAGGCCTCCGCGCCGCCGTCCTCGATCAGCTTCAGCGGCGGGCGCTCGTCCCAGGCCTGGGTCAGCGCCTGGGTGAAGACCTCGGCGGGCTGCGCGCCGGAGACGCCGTACTTCCGGTCGAGCACGAAGAACGGCACACCGTTCGCGCCCAGCTCGGCCGCCTCCCGCTCGTCCGCGCGCACGGAGTCGGCGTACGCGGCCGGGTCGGCGAGGACCGTGCGGACCCCCTCGGCGTCGAGCCCGGCCTCCACGGCCAGCTCCACCAGCCGCTCGTCGCCCTCGGTGAAGAGGGACCGCTCCTCGGCGAAGTTCGCCCGGTACAGGATCTGGATCAGCCGGTCCTGCCTGCCCTGCTCCTTGGCGAAGTGGAGCAGCCGGTGCATGTCGAAGGTGTTGCCGTGGTCGCGGCCCGAGGTGCGGTAGTCCAGGCCCTCCGCGGCGGCCTGCGCGCCGAGGTTCTTCTCGCCGGCCTGCGCCTGCGCCTCGCTCATCCCGTACTTCTTGGCGAGCATCGTGAGAACCGGCTGCACGTCGTCCTTGGCGCGGTGCGGATCCAGCTCGAAGGAGCGGTGCACCACCTCGACCTGGTCGCGGTGCGGGAAGGCGCCGAGCGCCTTCTCGAAGCGGGCCTTGCCCACGTAGCACCACGGGCAGGCGATGTCGCTCCAGATCTCCACGCGCATGTCTTCGGCTTCTCTCCAGTTCGCACGGTACGGAGACCCCCTCCGTGACCTGTGTGAACGTTCAAGCGATTCCCTTCATTCCCCGGGAACCGCGTACCGGAGGAAGAGGTGGTGATCCCCTTCGGCGGGCGGGTTCTCCGGGTCCGGGGCCCACCCGCGGCGGGCGTAGAAGGCCTGGGCGCGCCGGTTGTCCACGTGCACGTCGAGGACGGCCCGCCGCATGCCGTCGGCCTGCCACTCCTCGACACAGGCCGCATGCAGCACGGAGCCGACCCCCCGGCGCCAGTGCCCGGGGTCGACGTGGAACTGGAAGAGCTTCACCGTGTCGGCCGGTGCGCCGGGCGGCGTACGGAACGACGCGACGGCGACGATGGCGCCGTGTTCGACGACACACATCACCTGCCCGTCGGGCCGCTCGAGGGCACCGCGCCAGGCGGCGAGCCAGTCGGTGCCGTCCTGCGGCGGCCCGTCGGGGTAGTAGGTCGCCCGGGCGCGGGCGTGCAGATCGGCGACGGCTCGTACCTCGGCGGGCAGAGCGGTCCGGATCACCCGGTTCCCGGCCACACGGTCTCTGATCATGCATCCAGGGACGTGGACGCGGCCGGGCCGGTTCCACGACCGCCGAGGACGGCGGCGCGGTTCAACTGCCGTCTCTCAGGTCCTCGGGCCAGTTCGGACGGAATTCGATGCCCTCGTACGTCACCACGCACCCCTCCCCCATGGGCGACTGGGTCATGAAGCCCACCAGCGCCGCCCCCGTCTCCTTCTCGTCGCCCAGGGTGAACAGGCGCACGAACGTCCAGCGCTCGCCGTCACGAGAAGCGTGGAAGGCGAAGGCCCGGCCCGTGCGGCTGACCCGGAGCCACACCGAACTTCCCTCCACGGTGAAGGAGTTCGCGTCGTCGGAGTGGCCGCGGGTGACCACCGTGCAGACCGTGGGCACGTCCGGCGAGTACTCCAGGCAGAGCTTGGCCCAGGCCCGTTCGCCGACGTGGACGTAGAGCACTCCGGCGTCGAAGGACGCGTTGAAGCCGACGGTGACCCGGGCGATCAGCTGGAAGTCTCCCTCGGGCGCACCCAGGAGCCGGGGAGCGTCCGAGGCCGGCTCCAGAGCCTCGCCGGTGGGCGGAACGAATCGATCCTGCCGGGCGCCCGCCCAGCCGGTGAGCACCCCGTCCTCGTACGACCAGTGACCGTCGGACCCGTACGTACGCAGGGAGAACGGGAGTTCGGGAAGTTCAACGTCCATTGACGAAGTCTCTCAGGCATGATCCGGAGCGGCGCGGGGAACCCCGCCATCCACCACGAAAGCACCCGCGGGCCGCAACGCGCCGAAGGCGACGCGGCGCGGCCCGCGGGACACTCACCTCTCCAGGCGCCCGTCGAAGCGCCTCGGCAGCCCGAGCGGGTTGCCGTCCCGCAGCTCCGGAGGCAGGAGCGCCTCGGGGGCGCCCTGGAAGACGACGGGCCGCAGCCACCGCTCGATGGCCGTCCCGCCGACCGACGTGGAGGTGGACGTCGTCGCCGGGTAGGGGCCGCCGTGGTGCTGCGCGGGCGCCACCGCCACGCCCGTCGGCCAGCCGTTGACGAGGACACGTCCGGCGAGCGGGGTCAGTTCCGCGAGGATCTCCGCCCCGCGGCCCTCGCCCGCAGCCTCCTCCGTCGACAGGTGCACCGTTGCGGTGAGGTTGCCGGGGAGCCGGTCCAGCACCCGCTTGGCCTGGTCCTCGTCCTCGTAGCGCGCCACGACCGTGAGCGGGCCGAAGCACTCCTCCAGCAGGAGGTCGTGCTCGCCCTCGGCGGTGAGCTTCTCGGCCGGCACGGTGAGGAAGCCCGCGCTGACGGTGTGCTCGCCGCACGCGCCGGCCGTGACCGGGGACTCCACGTCGGGGAGCTCGGCGCGCTCGGCCACTCCGGCGAGGAAGTTGTCGCGCATGCGGTGGTCGAGCAGGACCCCCGCCTCGGTGTCGCTGACGGCGTCGGTCAGGGACTTCACCAGTCGGTCGCCGGCCGCGCCCGCGGGGGCCAGGACGAATCCCGGCTTGACGCAGAACTGGCCCACACCCAGCGTCATGGAGCCCGCGAGCCCGGCCCCGATCGCCTCGGCGCGCTCGGCGGCGGCCGCCTCGGTGACGACCACCGGGTTGAGCGAGCCGAGTTCGCCGTGGAAGGGGATCGGCACGGGGCGGCCCGCCGCCGCGTCGAAGAGCGCACGGCCACCGCGCACGGACCCGGTGAACCCGGCTGCGGCGACCAGCGGGTGCTTGATCAGCTCGATGCCCGCCTCGAAGCCGTGCACCAGACCGACGACACCCTTGGGAATGCCGTGCAGCCCGGCGGCCCGGCGCAGCGTCGCCGCGACCAGCTCGGAGAGCGCGGGGTGGTCGGGGTGGGCCTTGACGACGACGGGGCAGCCCGCGGCGAGTGCGCTCGCGGTGTCGCCGCCCGCCACCGAGAAGGCGAAGGGGAAGTTGGAGGCGGAGTACACCGCGACGACGCCGAGCGGGATCTTGTAGCGACGCAGGTCCGGAATGGGCGGGGTCGCGGTGTCGTCCGGGTGGTTGATCACGACGTCGAGGAAGGCGCCCTCGTCGACGATGTCCGCGAAGGCACGCAACTGATAGCAGGTCCGGGCGAGTTCACCCGTGAGCCGGACCGGGCCGAGGGCGGTCTCCGCGTCGGCCGCCTCGACGAGCTGCTCCTTCGCGGCCTCCAGCTGGTCGGCGGCGGCACGCAGGAAGGCCGAGCGGACGGTGCGGTCGGCGAGGGCTCCGCGCACGGAGTGGGCCGCGCGGACGGCGGCGTCCACCTCCTGGGCCGTGGCCTCCACCGCAACCTGCTCGCGCTGCTTCCCGGTTCGGGGGTCGACACTCCAGACTGGTGCTGCTGCCACCGCGGATCCCTCCAGATGTCTTGCCGCAGTTCGTACCTCATCGACCAGGTATGTTCGATATGCTGAACACTGTCTCTGATGATGAATATGCTGCTCGGAGACTATTTCCCGTCGAACGAAGGGGTCAAGGGCGATGTCGGCAGGCGAGACGGGCGGTGGGGCGCAGGTCAAGTCGGCGGTGCGGACGGTCGAATTGCTCGAGTACTTCGCAGGCCGCCCCGGCATGCACTCCCTGGCCGCCGTGCAGGAGGAAGTGGGCTATCCCAAGTCCAGCCTGTACATGTTGCTGCGCACGCTCGTGGAACTGGGCTGGGTCGAGACCGACGCGACGGGCACACGCTACGGCATCGGGGTGCGGGCCCTGCTCGTGGGGACGTCGTACATCGACGGCGACGAGGTGGTGGCGGCGGCCCGCCCCACCCTCGACCGGCTGTCGGACGACACCACGGAGACGATCCACCTGGCGCGCCTGGACGGCACGAACGTCGTCTACCTCGCGACCCGCCAGTCGCAGCACTACCTGCGGCCGTTCACCCGTGTCGGCCGCCGGCTGCCCGCGCACTCGACGTCGCTCGGCAAGGTGCTGCTGAGCACGTACACCGACGAACAGGTCCGCAAGATGCTGCCCGAGACGCTGCCGGCGCTGACGGAGCACACCATCACCGACCGGGAGAAGCTCATACAGGAGCTGCACCAGGTCCGCGAGCAGGGCATCGCCGTCGACCGCGAGGAGAACACGCTCGGGCTGCGCTGCTTCGGGGTCGCCATCCCCTACCGCACCCCGGCCCGTGACGCGATCAGCTGCTCGGTCCCGGTCGCCCGGCTCACCCCGGCGCACGAGCAGATGATCAAGGACGCGCTGTTCGACGCACGGGACCGGCTGACCCTCGCGACCCGGAGGCTGTGACGTGGAGATCGTCCTGCGCGCGGTGCACGACAGCGACCTGCCCGTCTTCTTCCGCCTCATGAACGATCCCGTGGCCCTGCGGATGGCCGCGTTCACCCCCGAGGACCCGGCCGACCGGGCCGGCTTCGACGCCCACTGGGCACGGACGCGCACCTCGCCCGGCGTCGACGTCCGCACGGTGCTGGCGGACGGTGACGTGGTGGGCAGCGCCGCGGTGTACGGCGAGCCGGGTGAGCGCGAGGTCACGTACTGGATCGACCGCGCCTACTGGGGCCGGGGCATCGCGACGGCCGCCCTGCGGATCCTGCTGGAGCAGATCCCGGAGCGCCCGCTGTACGCCCGGGCCGCCGCGGACAACGCGGGCTCGCGCCGTGTGCTCGAGAAGTGCGGCTTCGCCCAGTCGGCCCGGGCGAGGGGCTTCGCACACGCCCGGGGTGAGGAGATCGACGAGGTCGTCCTGGTCCTGAAGCCCTGAGAAGCCCGCACAGCCCGAGGGCCCGAAGGGCCGGCCGGCCCGTGGTGAGGTGCCGGCCCGGGACGCCCGGCCGTTCATGAAGTCCCGATGAGAAGCCGGACGGAAGGGAACGATCCGGGCGTCCCTGAGCGTCATCCAGGGCGGGATGAACAAGACGATCAGGCGGGCCTCCGTCTTCGCGCTGCTCCTGGTGCTCGCCCTGTTGGTCAGGGCGACCTGGGTGCAGTTCTACGACGGCAAGGCGCTCGCGGACGACAAGGACAACCGGCGGAACGCGATCACCACGTACGCGGCACCGCTCGGGAACATCATCGTGGCCGGCGACTCGATCACGGGCTCGGCGCGGACGAAGGGAAGCGACCTCGCCTACCGGCGCACCTACGCGGACGGCAGGCTGTACGCGGCGGTGACGGGCTATGCCTCTCAGAGCTACGCGCCGACCCAGCTGGAGGGCATCTACCAGGACGTGCTCAACGGCACGGACAGCCGTCTGAAGAACATCATGGACACCGTCACCGACCAGCGGGCCCATCCGGGCAACGTGGTCACGACGATCGATCCTGCGGTGCAGAAGGCCGCCTACCGCGCACTGGGCACCAAGAAGGGCGCGGCCGTCGCGATCGACCCGAAGACCGGCAGGATCCTCGCGGTCGTGTCCACCCCGTCGTACGACCCGTCGGCGCTGACCGACGCCGACACCGCCGGGGCGGCCTGGAAGCGGCTCAACGCCGACCCGGAGAAGCCGCTGACCAACCGCGCGCTGCGCCAGCCGCTGCCGCCCGGCTCGACGTTCAAGCTGGTGGTGGCCGCCGCCGCGCTGGAGGACGGCCTGTACGCGTCGGTGGACCGGAGGACGGACAGCCCCGATCCGTACATGCTGCCCGGCTCGACCAAGGCACTGTCGAACGAGAACCCGAACGCCCCGTGCGAGAACGCCTCGATCCGCCAGGCGCTGCGCTACTCCTGCAACAACGTCTTCGGCAAGATGGCCGTCGACCTCGGCCAGGACAAGGTCAGGGCGATGGCCGAGAAGTTCGGCTTCAACGACGACCGGCAGGACGTACCGGTGCGCGCGTACCCGAGCGTGTACCCGTCGGACATGGACAAGGCGCAGACGGCGCTGTCGGGCATCGGGCAGTTCGACGTCACGGCGACCCCGCTGCAGATGGCCATGGTCTCGGCGGCCATCGCCCATGACGGCGAGCTGGTCTCCGCACACATGGTGTCGCAGATCACCGACGGCGGCGGGGACGTGCTGCAGAACGACGACGACAGCACGTCGACCGAGCGGATCGTCAGCGCGTCGACCGCACGGCAGTTGCAGTCCGCCATGCAGACGGTCGTGGAGCAGGGCACGGGCACGAACGCGCGGATCGCCGGGGCGACGGTCGGCGGCAAGACCGGAACGGCCCAGCACGGCGAGAACAACAGCCAGACGCCGTACGCCTGGTTCACCTCCTATGCGAAGTCGGACACGAACGGCAAGGAGGTCGCCGTCGCGGTGATGGTCGAGCAGTCGGACGCGGCGCGCTCGGAGGTCAGCGGCAACGGGCTGGCGGCACCGGTCGCCAAGGCGATGATGCAGGCGGCGCTGGGGAGTTAGGGCCGGGACGACCCCGCCAGGGGTCGTCCCCGTACCTCACCTCACGCCCAGGATCTGCTCCACCGGGTCGATCGCGAAGTACACCAGGAACAGCGCCGACACACCCCACAGCAGCCAGTGGACCTCCTTGGCCTTGCCGAGGACGGCCTTGATGAGGACGTACGACAGGAAGCCCGCCCCGATGCCGTCGGTGATGGAGTAGGTGAACGGCATGGCGGCGATGGTCAGGAACGCCGGGATGGCGATCTCGTACCTGTCCCAGTCGATGTGCTTGACATGGGTCATCATCAGGAAGCCGACCGCGATCAGGGCGGGTGCCGCGGCCTGGAGCGGAACGATGGTCAGCAGCGGGGTGAGGAAGAGCGCGAGACCGAAGAGGGCGCCGGTGACGAGGTTGGCGAATCCGGTGCGCGCGCCCTCGCCGACACCGGCCGCGGATTCGATGTAGGCGGTGTTGGACGAGCCCGAGGCGACGCCGCCGGCCACCGCGGCGGCACCGTCGATGAACAGGACGCGGCCGATGCCCGGTACCTTGCCGTTCTCGTCGAGCAGCCCGGCCTCCGCGCTGATGCCGACGATGGTGCCCATGGCGTCGAAGAAGTCCGACAGGATCAGGGTGAAGACCAGCAGGACGGCGGTGAGCACGCCGGCCTTCCCGAAACCGCCGAACAGGCTGAAATGGCCGACGAGGCCGAAGTCCGGGCTCGCGACGACCGTGTCGGGGACCTTGGGGGTGGTCAGGCCCCAGCTCTTGATGTCCGCCACGGCGTCGATGACGATCGCGACGACCGTCATGGCCACGATGCTGATCAGGATCGCGCCCTTCACCTTGCGCGCGAGCAACGCGATGGTCAGCAGCACCCCGAGACAGAACACCAGCACGGGCCAGCCCGTCAGCCGGCCCACGGCGCCCAGTTGCACCGGCACGGTGGTGTTCGCGGCGTCGGGGATGCGGCTGACGAAGCCGGCGTCGACGAAACCGATGAAGGCGATGAAGAGCCCGATGCCGACGCCGATGGCCTGCTTCAGCTGCTGCGGGATGGCGTTCATGATCGCCTCCCGTAGCCCGGTGAGGACCAGAACACAGATGAGGATGCCTTCCAGGACGACGAGGCCCATGGCGTCGGCCCAGCTCATCAGCGGGGCGAGCTGGAAGGCGACGACCGCGTTGAGGCCGAGCCCGGCGGCGATGGCGAGCGGCAGATTGCCGCCGACGCCCATGATGACCGTCATGACGCACGCCACCAGGGCGGTGGCGGTGACCAGTTGGCCGGTGTCCAGCTGATGGCCGAACTTGTCCTTGGCGCTGCCCAGGATGATCGGGTTCAGGACGAGGATGTAGGCCATGGTGAAGAACGTGGCGAAGCCGCCGCGTATCTCACGGCCGAAGGTGGAGCCGCGTTCGGAGATTCTGAAGAACCGGTCGACGCCGTTCGCCGCGGGGGGTGCGGCACTCGACCGGTCGGCCGCCTTCTGCGTTTCGGACATGGCGGTGCTCCTTGCTGCCTGGTGGACCGGTGCCGGATGCTGGCTGGATTGTTCCCCCGGTGAACCGGTTTCAGGTTTTCTCCGTGTTACGGAATCGGATTCCGCCCCGCACGGGAGTCCCGGTGCGCGGGAGCACGGTGCGCCTCAGCCCGCGTACGGGTCGGGCACCTCGCCGCGCCGGGCCAGGAACTCGAAGTCGCAGCCGGTGTCGGCCTGGGTGATCTGGCCGTTGTAGAGCACGCCGTAGCCACGCTCGTACCGCGCCGGGGGCGGGGTCCATCGTGTACGGCGGCGCTCCAGCTCCTCGTCGTCGACATGGAGCCGGAGGGTGCGCGCCTCGACGTCGAGCGTGATGCTGTCGCCGGTGCGTACGAGTGCCAGTGGGCCGCCGACATACGACTCCGGCGCCACGTGCAGCACACATGCGCCGTAACTCGTGCCGCTCATCCGGGAGTCGGAGATCCGGACCATGTCCCGTACGCCCTGCTTCAGCAGATGACCGGGGATGGGCAGCATCCCGTACTCGGGCATGCCGGGTCCGCCCTTGGGCCCGGCGTTGCGCAGCACCAGCACGCTGTCCGCGGTGATGCCGAGGGCCGGGTCGTCGATGGTCCGCTGCATCGTCCTGTAGTCGTCGAAGACGACCGCGGGCCCGGTGTGCACGAGCAGGTGCGGCTCCGCGGCGATGTGCTTGATGACGGCACCGTCCGGGCACAGGTTGCCGCGCAGCACGGCGACCCCGCCCTCCTCCGCGACCGGGTTGTCGCGGGGCCGGATGACGTCGTCGTCGTGCACCCGGGCTCCCGCGATCTGCTCGCGCAGGGTGTCGTGGCAGACCGTCGGCCGGTCCAGATGCAGCAGGTCCGGGATCCGGGACAGGAAGCCGGGCAGGCCGCCCGCGAAGTGGAAGTCCTCCATGAGATACCGCTCGCCGCCGGGCCGGATGTTGGCGAGCACGGGCGTCGTCCGCGCGATGCGGTCGAAGTCGTCGAGCGTGAGCGGGACTCCGGCCCGGCCGGCCATGGCGATCAGATGGATGACGGCGTTGGTGGAACCGCCGAGCCCCAGGACCGTGGTCACCGCGTCCTCGAAGGCCTCGCGCGTGAGGATGTGGCTGGGCCTGCGGTCCTTGAACACGAGTTCCACGATCCGGCGTCCGGACGCCGCTGCCATGCGCTCGTGCCCGGAGTCGACGGCCGGGATGCTCGACGCACCGGGCACGGTCACCCCGAGGGCCTCGGCGGCGGCGGTGAGCGTGGACGCCGTGCCCATCGTCATGCAGTGCCCCGGCGAACGGGCGAGCCCGCTCTCCAGTTCCGACATCTCGCAGTCGCCGATGAGTCCGGCACGCCTGTCGTCCCAGTACTTCCACATGTCGGTGCCCGAGCCGAGGACCTCACTGCGCCAGTGGCCCGGCAGCATGGGTCCGGCGGGCACGAACACGGCCGGCAGGTCGGCGGAGGCGGCACCCATGAGGAGCGCGGGCGTGGACTTGTCGCAGCCGCCCATCAGCACGGCCCCGTCCACCGGGTAGGAGCGCAGCAGTTCCTCGGTCTCCAGCGAGAGGAGGTTGCGGTAGAGCATGGGGGTCGGCTTCTGGAAGGTCTCGCTGAGCGTGGAGACCGGGAACTCCAACGGGAAGCCGCCGGCCTGCCAGACGCCGCGCTTGACCGCCTGGGCCCGGTCCCGGAGATGGACGTGGCAGGGGTTGATGTCCGACCAGGTGTTCAGGATCGCGATGACGGGCTTGCCCAGGTGCTCCTCGGGGAGGTAACCGAGCTGGCGGGTGCGGGCCCGGTGGCTGAAGGAGCGCAGCCCCTCGGTGCCGTACCACTGATGGCTGCGGAGTTCCTCGGGCCTCTTCACCGGCACCACCCGGCGACGATGCGGGCGACCTCGGCGCGTGTCTGCTCGGGAAGCGTCCTGCTCGGCGGGCGCACGCTGCGTCGGCACAGGCCGAGCGAGGCGAGGGCTTCCTTGACGACGGCGACGTTGTCGGCGGAGCCGTCGGCCGCGCGCAGTGCCTCGAAGCGGCGGATCCGTTCCCAGACCTTCATGGCGGCCCGGTAGTCGCCGGACCGCAGCGCCGCGATCATGCTCAGCGACATCGCCGGGGCGACGTTCACCAGCCCGGAGGTGAAGCCGGTCGCGCCCGCCGAGAAGTAGGAGGGGGCGTACGGCTCGGCCAGACCGGCCACCCACACGAAGCGGTCGAGGCCGGCGTCCCGCGCGAAGGCGGCGAACCCGGCGGCGTCCGGGACCGCGTACTTCACGCCGATGACGTTCGGGCAGTGGTCGGCCAGTTCGGCGAGCCGGGAGCCGTGCAGCCGGGCGTCGCGGACGTAGGGGACCACCCCGAGGCCGGGCACCGCCTCGGCGACGGCCCGGTGGTAGTCGACCCAGCCGGCGGGAGAGACGTAGGGATGCGCGGGCTGATGGACCATCACCATGTCGGCGCCCCGCTCGGCGGCGTGGCGGGCGGTGGCGACGGCGGTGGGCACGTCGTGACCGACGCCGACGAGCACCGTGGCCGACTCCCCCGCCTCCTCGAGGGTCAGCTCGGTCACCAGACGCCGTTCCTCGGGTGTGAGGGCGTAGAACTCACCGGTGTTGCCGCCCGGGGTCAGGGTCCTGACCCCGCCGTCCAGCAGCCGCCGCAACAGTGCCCGGTGGACGTCCCGGTCGACGGTGCCGTCCTCGGCGAACGGGGTCACCGGGATCGCCACCACATCGGCCAGGGCCGCCCGCTGGGTGTCGAACGCGACGCTGCTCATCGCCGGCCCTCCTCTTCCCGGGTACCGGGGAACGCCCGGTGGACGAACGACGCGATGTGGTCGTGCAGAGCGCTCGCGGCGCCGTCCGCGTCGCCCAGCCGGGCGAGCCGCAGGATCTCCCGGTGCTCGGCGGCCTCCGCCGCCCAGGAGGGATCGGCGGACCAGGCGACGGCGGAGACGAGGGCGGCCTGGTCGCGGACCTCGTCGAGCATCCGGCCGAGCAGCGGGTTGCCGCACGGCAGATACAGGGCGCGGTGGAACTCCCGGTTGGCGAGGGAGCGTTCGGCGGCGTCCGTCGCCGCGTCGGCCCGGTCCAGCGCGTCACGCGCGGCGTCGAGCACGGCCCGGCGCCGCACCGAGCGGCGCAGTGCCTCCGGCTCGAGGAGCAGCCGGACGTCGCAGACCTCCCGTGCCAGGTCCGCATCCACCATGCGCACGGTGACGCCCTTGTACTGGCTCATCACGACGAGCCCGGTGCCCGCGAGGGTCTTGAGCGCCTCACGCACGGGGGTCTTCGACACCCCGTACTGCGCGGCGAGTTCCGTCTCGACCAGGGCCTGACCGGGCGACAGCTGCCCGGTGAGGATGCGGTGCTTGATCCCCTCCAGCACGAACTGCGTGCGGGAGGGGATCGGTGTGGGCACGGAGGTCATGCACGCCTCTCGGATCTCGTATATCGCGTCTCATATATGACGTATGAAGTACGACGCGATGAACCTAGGCGCGTGCAGGACGTCCGTCAACGCTCAGGACCAGGGAGGTGGAGACCCGGGAACCCTCGGGCCACGCACCGCGGTTGGCCGGCGTGCGGCGAAAAGTCGCAACCGCTCACGGTTTCCAGTCGGGGTGCCGTCCGCTGAGGCCGATCGCCCGGTCGAGCAGCGGGGACTCGGCCGGAACGGGCACGACCGGACCGAACAGGCCGCCCCCGCGGTCCGGGTCGTCGGCCGCGGCGACCAGGAAGCCGTACGAGGCCATGAGCGCACCCCGGTCCGGTTCGTACTCCTGGCCGGTGGCCCTGGCCAGGTCCCAGCCGTGGATCACCAGTTCGTCGGCTGCGACGGCGCCCGCGACCCGGCCCGGCAGGGCCACTCCACCGGCGCGGGTCTCACCCGCCCAGGCCGCGGGGTCACGCCAGGCCCCGGCCATCTGGTCGAGCACCAGCGGCAGTTCCTCGCGCCAGCCCGGCCCGATGTCCGGTTCGGTGGCGTCCGGAACGGTGTCCGTGGTGGGGCCGAGATCCTTGCGCCCGGCGTCCCGGAACGCGACGGCGAGCCCCTGCAGATGGCCCAGCAGGGTGCGCACCGTGAAGCCGGGGCAGGGCGTCGCGTCCAGGAGCTGCTCGTCGCGCACCCCGGCCGCGAGCCGGGCGACGATGCGCGTCTGCGGTCCGAGATCGACGATCGTGTCGGTCATTGTCTCCTCCGAGTTCTCATCACTCGAGAGGTGGACCGACGCGGACCGCCGAACTCATCGGTCCCGCGCCCAACGTTTCAGGGAGCCGTGTGTTCCCGTACGGCCACGCGACGCCTGCCGCGCAGCAGATCACGTACCGCGGGCCCGCCGCGCAGGCACCACAGTGCGATCACCGGGTCGCAGATCGCGCAGCCCAGCGAGGAGCCGTGGTCGAAGGGGACGATGGGGTTGCCCTTGAGATGGTGCACGACGTCCCACCCGGTGTGCAGCAGCCAGCCGATGCCGATGAACGTCCATGACTCCAGCCCTCGGTAGGCGACACAGGTGACGAGGGCGGTGAACACGAACTCCCAGCCGCCGAGACCGCCGCCGCTGAGATAGGCGGCGCCCGCTCCGGCGAGCACGACCGCGTTGACGCGCCGCCGGTGCGGTTCGCGCAGGAGGGACATGAGGATCACGTAGAGGACACCGATGGCTACGGGCGCGAGGTACTGCACGGGACTGCCTTTCCGGGTTCGTACGGGTGACGCGGCCGGCCGGCGCGGGGACGGTTCACCACGCTAGGTCCGCGCATCGGGGCTCCCCAGGGGAATTAGTGACAGCTACCGACGGATTTCCGTCCACGGGCCGCCCTCCGCCCCGTCTTTAGGGCACCTGCCCCATCCCGTCCTCACCTCCTTAGAACCACGATGACCAGGCATGACGACGACATGGTCCGGGGCGCGCCTGCTGCGCGACCGCAACGCACGGCTGTATCTGACCCAAGTGGTGGTGTCCGGCTTCGGCACGTCTGCGCTGTGGCTGGCGTCCGGGGTGTGGGTCAAGGACCTCACGGGCTCGAACGGACTGGCGGCGCTCTGCGTCTTCGCCCTCTGGGCTCCGACCCTGGCCGGCCCGCTGCTCGGCACGGTGGCCGACCGCATCCGGCGCAGGCCGCTGCTGATCGGTGCGAACCTGCTCCTGGCCGCCCTGGTGCTCGCCCTCGTCACCGTCGACTCCCCGGATCGCCTGTGGCTGCTGTTCGCGGTCCTGCTGGTCTACGGCGCCGCGGGCGTCGTCCAGGACGCGGCGGAGTCGGCGCTCGTCACCGCCGCCGTCGACCCCTCGCTGCTGGGCGACTTCAACGGACTGCGGATGACGGCCAACGAGGGCATGAAGCTCGTCGCCCCACTGGCCGGAGCGGGCCTCTACGCGGTGTACGGCGGACCGGGCGTCGTGCTCCTGGACGCGGTCACCTTCGTGCTCGCCGCAGGTCTGTGCGCGCTGCTCCGCGTCCACGAGGACCGGCCGCGGAAGGCTTCGGGCGACTGGCGCGCACAGACCGCCGAGGGCGCCCGCCACTTGTGGGCACATCCGCGACTGCGGCCCCTGGTGCTGGCCGGCGGCGGCACCATGCTGTTCACGGGTGTCTGCGGAGCGCTCGTCTACGCCGTCGTCGCGGGCCTCGGGCACTCCCCGGCCTACGCGGGGGTGCTCTACGCCGTCCAGGGCGTCGGTTCGGTGGCGATCGGGCTGGTGTCCGGACCCGCGATGCGGCTGCTGGGCGCCCAGCGCTTCGGGGCCTGCGGCATCGCCCTCACGGCCGTCGCCGTGGCCGCACGGGCGGTCCCCTCCGACGCGGTGGCCCTGGCGTGCAGCCTGGCGAGCGGTGCGGGGCTGCCCTGTGTGCTGATCGCCGCGCTCACCGCGGTGCAGCGCGAGACGCCGGGTGCGCTGCTGGGCCGAGCGACGGCCACGGCCAACACCCTGGTCTTCGCGCCGAACGTGATCGGGCTGGCCGCGGGAGCGGCGCTGGTCGAGCTGGTGGACTACCGGCCGCTGCTGGTCGCGCTGGGCCTGGCGCTGCTGGTCACGGCCGGGCTGCTGCTTCAGAGCCGCGCGAGGGCGTCCCGCACGGCCTCCAGGTCGCCGTCGGACGCCAACCCCGCGTGATAGAGCCGCAGTTCCGTCGCGCCCAGCTCCATCGCCTCCCGCGCGTCCCGCTCCAGCGTCCGCGGTGCGCCGCCCATGCCGGAGACCACGGTGAAGTTGGCCGCGCGAGCGGATCCTTCCCCGCCCTGCTCCGCGAACGGCACGAGCAGACCCGCGCCGCCGGTGCAGGGCACCACCACCCCGTCCGCGACGGACAGGATGTGCGCGGGGTCGACCCCCGCGTTCGCCCCGCAGTGGTGCCACACCGGGTCCGCGTGCAGCAGCACCCGGAAGCCGTCGGGCGCGGCCGCGCGGACCGCCGCCACCGCCGCCTCCTGGAGGGAGCGGGCCACGCCCTCACGCCACGCGCGCGTGGCGGCCGCATCGGACTCGCCGAGGAGCTTCTCGACGCCCGCCCAGCCGCCGTCCGAGGGCGCGCCGCGCCACACCGGTTCCAGCGCGGCGCGTACCGCCGCGGCCAGTGCTCCGGGGTCCGCACCCTGCGCCTCGTACCCCGCACGGCAGCTCTCGCAGAAGCACAGCGACATGAGGTAGTGGCCGGCGTCCCCGAGCGCCACCCCGCCGATCTTGTCGTGCGCGTGCAGATGGGCCAGGCCGTACCAGCCGAGCGACTCCAGCTCGGTGCCGCGCGCGCCCGGCCGCACGGCCGCCTCGGCGGCGAGGTCGACGAGGTACGCGCGCGTGCCCGGCTGGGCGATGCACGGCGCCCACGGATACCGGTCGCCGTAGGCGTTGACCACGGAAGTCCCCGGATGTTCCTCCCCGAGCCGGGAGTTGTGCGCCAGCACGACCCAGGTGTGCACCTCGAGATCCGCGCCGGCGAGCGCCTCGGCGGCCGCCCCGAACGCATCCCCCGGGGACCACTCCCCGGCCGGGTACGGACGCGGGACGCGGCCTTCCCAGCGCGCGTCCGGCGGGAAGAGCACGGCCGCGTGGCGGGCCGTCACGATGCGGTGGCGCGGATGCCGGGGGGTGAGCGCACGGGTGGAGTGGTACGCGGACGCCAGCGTCGCCTGCCGGACCCCCAGGGCGGCCACGCGGTCCGCGGCCCGTGGGTCCCCGACGACGTCCCAGGGGTAGAGGAACGCCGAGGCCTTCACGCGCCCTCCCGCAGCAGTTCGTAGCCGTGGTCGATCAGCCCGGCGAGCTGTTTGACGTGGTCCTCGGCGGGTTCGTGCAGCGGCGGCCGCACCTCGCCGACGTCGAGGCCGCGCAGGCGCACTCCCGCCTTGACGAGCGAGACGGCGTATCCGCGGCCCTGGGCGCGCAGTTCGACGAACGGGCGGTAGAAGCCGTCGAGGAGCCGGTGGACGGTGGCGTCGTCGCCGGTGCCCAGCGCCCTGTGGAAGGCGAGGGCGATCTCCGGGACGAAGCAGAACACGGCGGAGGAGTAGAGCGAGATGCCGATGCCGCGGTAGGCGAGCTGGGTCTGTTCGGCGGTCGGCAGTCCGTTGAAGTAGAGGAAGTCGCCCGGGACCTCGGTCCGTACGGTGCTCACGATGCGCTGCATCAGGTCCAGGTCGCCGAGCCCGTCCTTGAAGCCGATGACGCCGTCGGTGCGGGCCAGCTCGACCACCGTCCGAGGCGTGAACACGGCGTTGTCGCGCTGGTAGACGATGGTCGGCAGCGAAGTCGCCGCGGCCAGCTCGCGGTAGTGCCGCAGCAGTCCCTCCTGCCCGGCGAGCACGAGATAGGGGGGCATGGCGAGCAGCCCGTCCGCGCCGGCCTCCTCGGCCAGGACGGCGTAGCGCCGGGCGAGCGCGGTCCCGTACCCCGCGCCGGCCACGACCGGCACCCGCCCCTCCGCCGCCTCGACGGCCGCACGGACGCACGCCTGGAACTCCTCCGGCGTGAGCGCGTGGAACTCGCCGGTGCCGCAGCACGCGAAGACGGCTGCGGCGCCCGCCTCGACGCCCGCGCGCACATGCGCGCGGTAGACGTCGAGGGCGACGGAGCCGTCCGGTCCGTACGCCGTCACGGGAAAGAACAGCGGCCCACTGGGGATGCTGAGGCGAGCGGCAAGAGGGGCTGGCGACACGGGCTCTCCCTTGAAACAGGGGCTCATATATGGACCGGACCTCGTACTCGGTGCACGTTTCTGATCCATGTCCATGTCTCTGAACGCGCCCACGCTACGGGGCCTCTCGCGGCAGGTCAAGCGCACAAACGGGCAACTCAGCAGCGGATTCCGCCTCCTCGCGCGACACTTGACGGGTCATGCGAACGCTTCGTAGCGTGTCCATGAATGTGAATGCTGTACATGAATGCGGCCACTGCCTTCAGAAGTGAACCCCCGGCGTGCCCCGGAGGCGCACGAGCCGAGGACAAGGAGACCCGAGGATGCCCGCTCCCCGCACCGTTCTGCTCACCGGCGCCGCCGGCGGACTCGGCACCCTGATGCGGGGCCTGCTGCCCCGGTACGGCTACGAACTGCGGCTCCTGGACCTCCGGCCGATCGAGGGCGAGCCGGACGCCATCACCGCCGACCTCGCCGACCGGGAGGCCCTGCGCGAGGCGGTGCGCGGTGTCGACGCGATCGTCCACCTCGCGGGCATCTCCCTGGAGTCCACGTTCGAGAAGATCCTCAAGGCCAACATCGAGGGCACCTACCACCTGTACGAGGCGGCGCGCGAGGAGGGCGTGGGCCGGATCGTGTTCGCCTCCTCCAACCACGCCGTCGGCTTCGCCCCGCGCCCCCAGGGCGACGACCCGCTGATCCCGATCGACACCCCGCGCCGGCCCGACACCTTCTACGGACTGTCCAAGTCCTTCGGCGAGGACCTCGCCCAGCTCTACTGGGACAAGCACGGGCTGGAGACGGTCTCCGTGCGCATCGGCTCCTGCTTCCCGGAGCCGACCAGCGTCCGCATGCTCTCGGTCTGGATGAGCCCCGAGGACGGCGCCCGGCTCTTCCACGCGGCCCTGACCGCCGAGCACGTGGGGCACACGGTGGTCTACGGATCGTCCGCGAACACCCGCCTGTGGTGGGACCTGACCACCGCCCGGGCGCTCGGCTACGAGCCGAGGGACGACTCCGAGCCCTTCGCCGGCAAGCTCGTCGCCGAGCAGGGTGAGCTCGAAGAGGGCAACCCGGCCCACGCACATCTGGGCGGCCACTTCGTCACGGACCCGCCGATCTGGCCGTACTGACCGGGCACGGCGGGAGCGGGCGGGCACGAAACGGGCCCGCCCGCTCCGCTTTTCGGGCACCGGCGCTGCCCGATCCCACCCGTCGCCCCGCTCCCGCGCAGGTCCGAGACGGGCACACGGTGAGCCGTTCGGGCGGGATCGGGCACAGTCGGGCGCGCAACAGGCCTGGTCACCGTCGCACACCGGCTGTAGAACATTCCCCCAAGGGCCCCGCGGGGCCCGAACGGGCACAGCACGGTGGAAGGCAGGTGTGGGCGATGACGGCGAAGACGGCAGAGGAACGTCAACGCGAGATCGTCAAGGCCGCCCGCCGCACGGGTTCGGTCGACGTCACCTCGCTCGCCACGGAACTGGGCGTCGCCAAGGAGACCGTGCGCCGCGATCTGCGCGCCCTGGAGGACCACGGGCTGATCCGCCGCACCCATGGCGGCGCCTACCCCGTGGAGAGCGCCGGCTTCGAGACGACCCTCGCCTTCCGCGCCACGAGCCATGTGCCCGAGAAGCGCCGTATCGCGGCCGCCGCGGCCGAACTGCTGGGGGATGCCGAGACCGTCTTCGTGGACGAGGGCTTCACCCCGCAGCTCATCGCCGAGGCGCTGCCGCGGGACCGGCCGCTGACGGTGGTGACCGCATCCCTGGCCACCGCCGGTGCGCTCGCGGAGGCCGAGAACACGACCGTCCTGCTGCTGGGCGGCCGGGTGCGCTCCGGCACCCTCGCCACCGTGGACCACTGGACGACGAAGATGCTGGCCGGTTTCGTCGTCGACCTGGCGTTCATCGGCGCCAACGGCATCTCCCGCGAGCACGGGCTGACCACACCCGACCCCGCCGTCAGCGAGGTCAAGGCCCAGGCCATCCGCGCCTCCCGGCGCACGGTCTTCGCGGGCGTGCACACCAAATTCGGGGCGGTGAGCTTCTGCCGGTTCGCGGAGGTCGGCGCCCTGGAGGCGATCGTCACGAGCACCCTGCTGCCGGCGTCCGAGGCGCACCGCTACTCGTTGCTCGGCCCTCAGGTCATCCGGGTCTGAGAGGGCCCGAGGACATCTGAAAAGCGCCACCCACTCCCCGAGGGACGCCCTCACGCCGATAGCGCCCCTTATCTCCCCATACGTCCAGGAGCGATCCATGCGCACCCAGAGCCGACGGAGGCCGCGAGCGATGCTCGCCACGGCCGCCGCAGGGACGCTGCTCGCCCCGCTTCTCTCCGGCTGCTGGGTCGGGGCGGGCGGGTCCGGTTCCGGCGGCAATTCCATCAATGTGCTGATGGTCAACAACCCGCAGATGGTGGAGCTGCAGAAACTCACCGCCGCGCACTTCACCAAGGAGACCGGCATCAGGGTGAACTTCACCGTCCTGCCGGAGAACGACGTCCGCGACAAGATCAGCCAGGACTTCGCCAACCAGGCGGGACAGTACGACGTCGCCACCCTGAGCAACTACGAGATACCGATCTACGCCCGCAACGGCTGGCTGCACGACATGGACTCGTACGTCTCCGCGGACCGCGCCTACGACGAGCAGGACGTCCTCAAGCCGATGCGGCAGTCCCTGACGGGGGACGACGGCAAGCTCTACGGACAGCCCTTCTACGGCGAGTCGTCGTTCCTGATGTACCGCAAGGACGTGTTCGCCGAGAAGGGGCTGACGATGCCCGCCCACCCCACCTGGCAGCAGGTGGCCGATCTCGCCGCGAAGGCGGACGGCGCGAAGCCCGGGATGCGGGGCATCTGCCTGCGCGGACTGCCCGGCTGGGGCGAACTCATGGCCCCGCTCACCACGGTGGTGAACACCTTCGGCGGCACCTGGTTCGACAAGGGCTGGAAAGCGCACCTGAACGCGCCCGAGTTCGAGAAGGCGACGAAGTTCTATGTCGACCTGGTCCGCGAGCACGGCGAGTCGGGTGCCGCCCAGTCCGGCTTCGCCGAGTGCCTGAACAACATGACCCAGGGCAAGGTCGCCATGTGGTACGACGCCACCTCCGCGGCCGGCCTCCTGGAAGCGCCCGACTCGCCCGTCAAGGGCACGCTCGGCTACGCCCCCGCGCCGGTAGAGAAGACGCAGAACTCCGGCTGGCTCTACACCTGGGCCTGGGGTCTGCAGAAGGCGTCCCGCAACCCGGACAAGGCCTGGAAGTTCGTCTCCTGGGCGTCCGGCAAGGAGTACGAGCAGCTCGTCGGTGACACCAGCGGATGGGCCAACGTGCCCGCAGGCAAACGTGCCTCCACGTACGAGAACGCGGCCTACCGCAAGGAGGCGGCCTCCTTCCAGGACATGACCCGCGAGGCCATCGAAGGCGCCCGGCCCACCGACCCCGGGGTCCAGCCGCGCCCCGCACCGGGCATCCAGTTCGTCGGCATCCCCGAGTTCACCGACCTCGGTACCAAGGTCTCCCAGGAGATCAGCGCGGCCATCGCCGGGCGCCAGTCCGTCGAGTCGGCCCTGAACAAGTCCCAGAAGCTCGCCGAGCAGATCTCCGAGGAGTACGAGGGACGATGACCGCCACCACCACGGCCTCCATGGCCGCGACACCCGCACGCACGGCCCGTCCGCCCTCCGCCCGGCTGCGCTCCTGGGCCACCCGGGCACCGCTGCTGCCGGCCCTGATCTTCATGATCGTCGTGACCCAGCTGCCCTTCGTGGCCACGCTGGTGATCTCGTTCTTCGACTGGAACGCCCTGTACCCCAAGGCGCGCCACTTCACCGGGCTCGACAACTACCACCGGGTCCTGACCGACGCCGACCTGCGGCACTCGGTGTGGACGACGGTCCTGCTGACCGTCGCGGTGGTCCTGGTCAGCCTGATCCTCGGCCTCGGTCTCGCGCTCCTGCTGGACCGCAGGTTCCACGGCCGGGGCATCGTCCGCACCCTGCTGATCGCCCCCTTCCTGGTGGTCCCGGTCGCCGCCGCCCTGCTGTGGAAGCACGTGCTCTACAACCCCGAGTACGGCCTGCTGAACGGTCTGCTGCACTACGTGGGCGGCCCCCAGCCGGACTGGATCTCGAACACCCCGCTCCTCGCGGTCGAGGCCTCGCTGGTCTGGCAGTGGACGCCGTTCATGATGCTGATCCTGCTGGCCGGTCTGCAGAGCCGCGACCATCAGCAGATCGAGGCGGCACGGGTGGACGGCGCGAGCGACTGGCAGATCTTCCGCCATCTGACGCTGCCGCACCTGCGCCGCTATCTCGAACTCGGCGCCCTGCTCGGCTCGATCTACATCGTGCAGAACTTCGACGCGGTGTTCACGCTCACCTCCGGCGGCCTGGGCACCGCGAACCTCCCCTACACCGTCTACCAGAGCTTCTACCAGGCCCACGAGAACGGCCTCGCCTCGGCCGCCGGTGTCCTGGTCGTCATCGGCTCCATCGTCATCGCGACCTTCGCCCTGCGCGTGGTGTCGTCCCTGTTCCGCGAGGAGGTGTCCCGCGCATGAGCGCCGTCGCCGTACGCATTCGCCGCCGCCGCGGAGCGGGCCTCGGCCTGCTGGCCTGGCTGGTCGGTCTGCTGTTCTTCCTGCCCATCGCCTGGATGGCCCTGACGTCGTTCCACTCGGAGGCCGACGCCGCGACGAACCCGCCGTCCTTCGGCGCCGCACTGACTCTGGACGGTTACCGGGACTTCTTCGGCGTGGGCGGCGGGGCGAGCCCCTGGCCCGCACTGATCAACTCGACCGTGGCGTCGCTGGTGTCGACGTTGTGCGTCCTGCTGCTGGCCCTCCCCGCGGCCTACGCGCTCTCCGTCCGCCGGGTGAGGAAGTGGACGGACGTCCTGTTCTTCTTCCTCTCCACCAAGATGCTCCCGGTGGTGGCGGGGCTGCTGCCGATCTACCTGTTCGCGAAGAACGCCGGGATGCTGGACAACATCTGGCTCCTGGTCATCCTCTACACCTCGATGAACCTCCCCATCGCGGTGTGGATGATGCAGTCGTTCCTCGCCGAGGTCCCGGTGGCCGTGATCGAGGCGGCGCAGATCGACGGTGCCCGGCTGCCGACGGTGCTGGCCCGCGTGGTGGCTCCGATAGCCCTGCCCGGCATCGCCGCCACCGCCCTGATCTGCTTCATCTTCAGCTGGAACGAACTGCTCTTCGCCCGGGTGCTCACGGGCGTGGTCGCCGAGACCGCCCCCGTCTTCCTGACCGGCTTCATCACCAGCCAGGGCCTGTTCCTGGCGAAGGTGTGCGCCGCGTCGCTCGTCATCTCCCTGCCGGTGCTGGCCGCGGGGTTCGCCGCCCAGGACAAGCTGGTCCAGGGCCTGTCGTTGGGAGCCGTGAAATGAAGGCCGCCGTCATCGAGTCCGTGGGCCGCGCCGTCGTCTCCGAGGTCCCCGACCCGACGCCCGGGCCCCGCGAGGTCGTCGTCGAGGTCGCGGCCTGCGGTCTGTGCGGCACGGATCTGCACATCCTCCAGGGCGAGTTCGCGCCCAAGCTGCCGATCGTGCCGGGACACGAGTTCGCGGGCGAAGTGGTCGCGGTGGGGGGCCAGGTCACCGAGGTGTCCGTCGGCGACCGGGTGGCCGTGGACCCGTCGCTGTACTGCTACGAGTGCCGGTACTGCCGTACGGGCCACAACAACCTCTGCGAGCGGTGGGCGGCCATCGGCGTGACGACGGCCGGCGGTGCGGCGCAGTACGCGGTGGCCCCGGTCGCCAACTGCGTGAAGCTCCCCGAGCACATCCGCACCGAGGACGCGGCGCTGATCGAACCGCTGTCCTGCGCGGTGCGCGGCTACGACGTCCTGCAGTCCCGACTCGGCGCGCACGTCCTCGTCTACGGCTCCGGGACCATGGGCCTGATGATGCTGGAGCTGGCCAAGCGGACGGGTGCGGCGAGCGTGGACGTGGTCGACCTCAATCCGGCGCGCCTGGAGACCGCACAGCGGCTGGGCGTCTCGGCGACCGCTGCGAGCGCGGACGAACTGGACCGGCCGCAGGGCTGGGACGTGGTGGTGGACGCCACGGGCAACGCCGCCGCGATCCAGGACGGCCTCGGGCGGGTGGCGAAGGCGGGCACCTTCCTGCAGTTCGGCGTGGCGGACTATGCGACGCGAGTCACCATCGACCCGTACCGGATCTACAACCAGGAGATCACGATCACCGGCTCGATGGCGGTGCTGCACAGCTACGAGCGGGCGGCGGAGCTGTTCGCGGGCGGTGTGCTCGACCCCGAGATCTTCATCAGCGACCGGATCCCGCTGGAGCGCTATCCGCAGGCGCTGGAGCAGTTCGCGGCGGGGGTGGGACGCAAGATCGTGGTGGTGCCGTAGCGTCCGGGGCGGGGGCCGGACGCGTCAGCCGTTCGGCCCCCTTGGTAAGGGAACGGTAAAGCGGTCCCGCTCGTTCACAGGTCATGACAGCTATGACCCCCGGCTCGAACATCCCGCTCGGAGCCACTCGTGTGACGGTCGACGTCGCCGCCCCGGTGCGGCTCGACGTGTCGGCCCTGCTGCTCACCGCCGATGGCAAGGTGCGCTCCGACGACGACTTCATCTTCTACAACCAGCCTTCGGGCCCGGGCGTCACCTACCGCTCGGGCGGCGGCACGAGCCCCGACGCCATCATGGTCGACACCGCCTCCGTGCCTCCCGGCATCGAGAAGATCGTCGTCACGGCGAGCCCCGACGCCGCGGGTCAGACCTTCCAGGGCATCGAGCCCACGGCCACCGTCCGCAACGCGGACGACAACTCCGTCCTCGCCACCTTCACCCCGCCCCAGCTCGGCGCTGAGACGGCCCTGGTCGTCGTCGAGGTCTACGCCCGCAACGGCGCCTGGAAGGCCCGTGCCGTCGGCCAGGGCTACGCGAACGGCCTGGCGGGCATCGCCACCGACTTCGGAGTCAGCGTGGAGGAGCCGGCGGCGCCCGCCCAGCCCGTCGCCCCGCCCGCGCCGGCGATGCAGCCGCCCGCCGCCCCGCCGGCTCCCACCCTGGCCGCCCCGCCGGCTCCGCCCGCTCCCCCGGCTCCGCCCGCCCCGGTTCCCGGCGCCGGGAAGATCAACCTCGACAAGGGCCGCGTCAGCCTCCAGAAGAACCAGACCGTCTCCCTCGTCAAGGGCGGCCGGCCGCTGCTCTCACAGGTCAAGATGGGCCTGGGCTGGGAGCCCGCCTTCCGGGGCAAGGACATCGACCTGGACGCGTCCGTCATCGCGTACGGCCCGCAGCGCAATCACATCGACAGCTGCTACTTCGGCAAGCTGACGATCCTGAACGGCGCCGTCAAACACTCCGGCGACAACCTCACGGGTGAGGGCGGGGGCGACGACGAGGTCATCGTGGTCGACCTCGGACGGCTGCCCCAGGAGGTCACCGGCCTCGTGTTCACCGTGAACTCCTTCTCCGGGCAGAAGTTCACGGAGGTCGCCAAGGCCTACTGCCGCCTGGTGGACGCCGCCACCGACCAGGAGCTGGTCCGCTTCGACCTCACCGGCGCCGAACCGCAGACGGGCGTCCTGATGGCCAAGCTCATCCGGCAGTTCTCCGGTGAGTGGGAGATGACGGCCATGGGCGACTTCGTCAAGGCCCGCACGGTGCGGAACATGGTGAAGCCGGCGGCCCAGGCCCTCTAGCCGCCGCGGTACGAAACCTGCGGGCTCCCCTTCGTCGGGAGCCCGCGGGGCGGCCGGCCTCCTACGGCCGCAACCCGTGCGTGAGCAGCGACAGATAGCGGCGGATGTGCTCGCCCCGGCCGTCGGCCAGTTCCGAGGCCGTCGCCACCCCGTGCGCGAGGCGCAGCACCTCGATCGGCTCGAGGTCCTCCCGCAGGGTGCCCTCCCGCTGCGCCGCCTCGACCAGGCGCCCCGCCGCCTCCTTCATGGACGTGGCGCACGCCGTGACGGCCACCGAACTGCCGTCCGTGACGGCGGATCCCAGCAGGGCCTTCATCCCGCGCACCTGGATGGTTCCGGCGCAGAGCTCGTTGAGCCACTCCACCAGCGCCTCGCCCGGCGGCAGTTCCTTCGCGAGCTCGTCGGCGCGCGCGGCGATGGCCTCGATCCGGTCGACGTAGGCCGCCTCCAGCAGCGCCTGACGCGTCGGGAAGTGCCGGTAGAGCGTGCCCGATCCGACCCCCGCCCGCTTGGCGATGTCATCGAGCGACGCGTTCTCCCCGTGCTCGGCGAAGGCGACGGCCGCCGCCTTCAGCAGCCGCTCATAGTTGCGACGGGCGTCCGCGCGCATGGGTCTGACCTGCGACATCCAGTTACTCCTTGCGAACCGGGGACCCTCTCCGTATCTTATCGAGCACTAAACGGAGACAGTCCCCGGTTATCTCCGCGGGCGGTTCGCCCTGCCCGCGCACCGTTCCTCCGTGCTGCCCGCACCCGCCCGGGGACGCCGAACCGGGAGAACTCCATGTCCACCCCGTCCGCACCGTCCACGACCGTCGACGCGCTCTCCGCACCACCATCAGCCGCCAGGCTCGGCACCGTCCTCTTCATCGTCGTCACCGCCTACCTGATGGTCGGCGTCGACTCCACCGTCGTCAATGTCGCGCTGCCCGACATCCAGCAGGACCTCCGCTTCAGCCGCACCGGCCTGTCCTGGGTGCTCAACACCTACACGCTCGCCTTCGGCGGACTGCTGCTGCTCGCCGGCCGCATCGGCGACATCGCGGGGCGACGGCGCACCCTCACCGTCGGCGCCCTGCTCTTCGCCCTCTCCTCCCTCCTCGGCGGTCTCGCCACCGACAGCTCCTGGCTGCTGGCGGCCCGCGCGCTCCAGGGCATCGGCGCCGCCCTGATCGCCCCCAGCACCCTCGCCCTGATCACCACCACCTTCCCGGAGGGCCCACGCCGCCACCACGCGCTCAGCGTCTACTCCTCGATGGCCGGTATCGGCGCCTCGCTCGGCCTGGTCCTCGGCGGCATGCTCACCTCCTGGGCGTCCTGGCGCTGGGCCCTGTTGATCAACGTGCCCATCGGTATCGCGGTCGCCGTCGCCCTGCCCCGTTTCGTGGCCGAAACCCCGCGTCGTACGGGGCGGTTCGACACCGCGGGCGCACTCACGGGAACGGCCGGGACGGCCTGCCTCGTGCATGCGCTGATCCGCGTCTCGGAACAGGGCTGGACCGACGCCCGGGCGCTGTTCGGCTTCGGCGCCGCGGCGGCGCTGCTCACGGGGTTCACCCTCATCGAGTCCCGTGCCGGGCAGCCGATCCTGCCGCTGCGTCTGTTCGCGAGCCGCGACCGGGCCGGCGGCTACGCGGGAGTGCTGCTGCTGCCGGCGGGCATGTTCGGCGCGTTCTACTTCCTCACCCTGATCAGCCAACAGGTCCTGCACTACAGCCCGTTGCGCGCGGGGTTCGCCTTCCTGCCGCTCACCCTCGCGATGTTCACCACCGTGCGCGTCGTGCCCCGGCTGCTCACCCGCCTCGGCGTGAAGCCGGTGCTGCTCACCGGCATGGCCCTGCTCGCCGTGGCGACCGGATGGTTGTGGCGGCTGCGGCCCGGCGACGGCTACGCCACCGGGCTGCTCGGTCCGCTGCTGCTGATGGGGCTGGGTGTCGGCCTGAGTTTCATGCCTTTGAACGCGACCGTCCTCGCCGGGATCGGGCCCCGTGAGGCGGGCGCCGCCTCCGGTCTGCTCCAGACCCTGCAGTGGCTCGGGGGCACCCTCGGCCTCTCCGCGCTGGTGACGGTCTACGGCACGGCCACCCGGCACGCGACCGGCTCCCCCGCGCAGATCCTCACCCACGGCGCGGCCCGCGCGTTCGGGGTCGGCTCCCTGATCGCACTCGCCGCGCTGCTGGTCTCGGCGTTCGTCATCACCGGCACCCGGCCGCCGAAGGCGCGCCCGATCCCCTAGAACGCGGCGCCGCACGCGTACGGCGGATGCGGCGCCGCGGATGCGGTCCGGCTCCGTCGGCACATCGGCGCCGGACCGCGTCGACGCGGTCCGCCCCGCTCCCCGCGGGTCACCGCGCGGAGCGGGGCGAGCCGGGGCCGCTCACTCGAGCCACGGCCACCGGCCGTCGCTGCCCCGCTCGATCAGCGACACCATCCGGAACGCGCCGTCCGTCAGGCCCCCGAAGGTGTGCCTGTTGCCACGGCCCGACGGGCCGTGGCCCGCCCGGTACCCGGCGAGGTTCCAGGTGTAGACCGGCACGTGCGACGGCACCTGCTCGGTCGGGTCGCCGTGACGGCCGGGGGCGTACTGCTCGTCGGTGACGATCAGCACCCTGTCGTGGCCGCTGCAGTGGCGGCGGACCGCCCCGGTGGTGTCGGTGCCGCCCAGGTCGCCGAAGCGACCGAGGACCTTCAGCACGGACTCGCCCTTGCGGAATCCCACCTTGTTGCTGCCGGTTCCGAACTCGACGAGGTCCGCGTCCGCCGCCCGCAGCGCGAGCGCCGTTCCGAAGACCGCCGCCGCGTCGGCCCGGGTGAGCTCCGAGCGGTCCGACAGGCGCGAGTAGAACATCGAGCCCGAGCGGTCCACGAGCACCAGTGTGCGGCCGGGCAGCGCGGGCACGTTGGCCAGCGAGTGGCCGAGTGCCTGCTCCAGCGGGTACGACCAGCGCAGCGACGGCGCGTGCCGGTGGGCGGCGAGGTACCGGAACGGGAACTGCCGCGATCGCGCCACCTCGACCGGGTCGCTGATCCGCGCGGCGACCTGTGCGGCCACCTCGTCGGACACCCCGGCCTCGTCGAAGTTCCGCAGGTTCCGCACGAGCGCCATGGTGCCCATGGACGGAATCACGGCCTCCCAGGCCGCCCTGTCCATCGGTCCCTGCAGCCAGCCCGCCAGCGCCTCCCAGGTCATCCCCGCCGCGGCGAGCCGCTCGGCGCCGCCGGGAGCCGTCACGACGGCGCGCCGCTGCTCCACCGGGATCGCCGTCAGCTCGCGGTGCGCCGTGAGCACGGCGTTCGAGGCGGGCGGCAGCGCGGTGTCCGGGTTGTGCCGGCGATCGAGCGCGTACCGGAACAGCTCGCCCTGCCACGGCTTGTCCGGATGGGGCGCCGCGTGCACCAGGTTGAGGACGTCGCCGAAGCGGTAGCCCCTGGAGGCCGTGTCGTACTTCAGCAGCGCCTTGCCGTGGTACAGGCGCTGTACGGCGTCGGCGAGGCCGCGCTTGACCGGCTTGGGTACGTTCCGGCCGTACGTCGAGGTCCAGTACGCGAGCAACTCACCGGGCTCGTCCGGCCGCTGCAGTACGCGGGAGACGACCTGACGGTTGGCGGGGCCCTCGGTCGCACCCGCGTCGAGCCGCGCCTTCACATACTCGGCGGCACCCACGACCGAGGCGGTCCGCAGGTTCCCCTCGCCGCGCAGCCAGCCGAGCAGGCCGGCCGTCCAGGAAGGGTCGGTGACGGCGAGCCGGCGCACGAGGGCGGCGAACCGGTCGTCGCGGTCGGCGCCGGTCTCGTAGAAGGTCCGCTGCGCGACGAAGTTCGAGACGGCGAGCAGGAAGAGCTCCGAGCGCGGGTCCCGCTCGTGGCCGCGGCCGCCCTCGTAGGTACGCAGTACGCGCCCCGTGGACGTGACCCGCGACGTCGGCTGCGGCCTGGCGGCCCTGGTGTTGAATCGTGCCATGCTGAATTCCCCCGAATTCATTTCGTTCCGGAAGGAGGCACGGCAAAGGAAGGGCGCCCGAGTCCAGAAGTCGGCGACGGGCTTCAGTCACATGCTCTGTCCATTGAGCTGCACCGGCCCGCAGCCGATGACGGGATTCGAACCCGCAACCTTCTGACCCCATGAAGTAACCGTTGCCTGCGCACCGGGCACCCATCCTGTGCTGCGCCTCCCGAGATCGAGTCGGCGGCGGCGTGGATTCTTTTTGCAGAAGAAGTAGCCGCGGCCTGCGCACCGGGAGGTGCATGAACTGTGGTGTCCAGAGATCGAGGCCGGCGGAACCGACAAGGTGCTCTGACCCCTGAGCTACACCGGCGCGTGGTGCCGGTGGCGGGACTCGAACCCGCGGCCGCCCCATTATGAGTGGAAGTAGGTCCTGCCTTCGCACCTGGACGTGCATCACTCTAGGAGGCGGGCCGCGGGCCGGGCGAACGAATTAATGTCCGCAGGAGCCGGTCGAGTTGCCGGGAGTTCAGCCGCGCTTCTGGCGCTTCCAGGGCCCGGTGACGGCCACCATGATGCCGGGGTCCTGGATATTGGCGAACAGGGTCTTTCCGTCGGGCGAGAACGTGACGCCGGTGAACTCGCTGTACTCCGGCTCCTCCTCGGTGCCGATGTTCAGGTCGTTGCGGGCGATCGGGTAGGTGCGGCCGCTGTCGGTGGCACCGAACAGATGCTGGACGCCCTCGCCGTCCTCGGCGATGACGAGACCGCCGTAGGGGGAGACGGTGATGTTGTCGGGGCCGTCGAAGGCGCCGTCCTTGGCCGGGTCGGGGTTCACTCCGAGCAGGACCTTCAGCGTGAGGGTCCGGCGCCGGGGGTCGTAGAACCAGACCTGGCCGTCATGCTGGACGGGGCTTTCCTCACGGGCGTACGAGGCGACGATGTACGCACCGCCGTCGCTCCACCACATGCCCTCCAGCTTGCGGGCCCGGGTGACCGCGCCGGCGCCGAACTGGCTGCGGACCGATACCTTCTTGGCGTCGCGGTCGGGGACGTCGACCCAGTCGACGCCGTACACCGTGCCGATCCTCGTGGCGCGGGAGAGGTCGTCGACGTACCGGCCGCCCGAGTCGAAGCACTTGAAGGCCTGGAGCCGGCCCGCCTCGTCCCCGAGGGTGCGCAGCCTGCCGCGTCCGTGGCGGAAGCCCTCCGGCGGGGTCCAGCGGTACAGCAGCCCGTTGGGCCCGGAGGCGTCCTCGGTCAGGTAGAGGTGGCCGCGCTTGGGGTCGACGACGACGGCCTCGTGGGCGTAGCGGCCCAGCGCCTTGACGGGCTGGGGGTGGCGGTTGGCACGACGGTCCTCGGGGTCCACCTCGAAGACGTACCCGTGGTCCTTGGTCATGCCGCCCTGGCCGGCCTTGTCCTCGGTCTCCTCACAGGTGAGCCAGGTGCCCCACGGGGTGCTGCCGCCCGCGCAGTTGGTGGACGTGCCCGCTATGCCCACCCATTCCGCAACGTGGTCGTGGCGGACCTCGACGACGGTGCAGCCGCCGGACGCGGCCGGGTCGTAGACGAGGCCCTCGGTGAGCGGCACCGGATACTTCCAGTCGGCGCGGGGACCCTTGAGCTCGTGGTTGTTGACGAGGAGGGTGGTGCCGCGCGGACCGTCGAAGGTGGCGGTGCCGTCGTGGTTGGAAGGGGTGAACTCGCCCGACTCCAGCTTGGTCTTCCCGCTGTGGGTGATGACGCGGTACCGGAATCCGGCGGGCAGGGCCAGCACGCCCTCGGGGTCGGGGATCAGCGGTCCGTAGCCGACGCCGCCGTGCCGGTCCCCCTCCTGACCGTCGGCGGTCTCGGTGTCGGTGGACGCCAGGGCGCCCGGGGCGGTGGCGAGGGCTCCGACGCTGCCGGCCAGAGCGACACCGGCGCCGGTGAGCGCGGATCGTCGGGCGAAGTCCCTGCGGGTGAGCGACATGCTGTCTCCTGTGGAAGCGGAGTGAGTCGGTCGGGGGGTGGGGCTCGCGGACCTCGTTGCGCGCACACGCTCCCGCTCCCGGCTGAACACCGGCTGAACACCGATCGACGTCGGCGGACGAACTTCTATGAATCCACCAAACGGGCCCCTGGAAGCCACCTCATACGCACCAAGGACCGGCAAGGACGCATCGGCCCCGACCCACCGCGCACCCGCACCGCACGGCGCACGCCGGCGGCCCGACCCCCCGGCATCCAGGCACGGGACGGCCGGCTGCGGTGCAAAACGGCCCTGGGCGCGGCCGCACCCGGCCGCGCCCAGGAGGCGGAAAGGGACGAGGTCCCGTACCGCTCAGCCGCCCTGCTGCGAGCGCGCCTTGAACGCCGCCTTCCGGGCCTCCTTGGCCACCTTCTTGTCCGGGTGCAGGCGCCCCATCGCCTCCAGCACCTCCGCGGTGGCGGGATGGTCCACCCGCCACGCGGTCGCGAAGAATCCGCTGTGCTGCGCCGCCAGCCCCTCCACCAGCGCCCGAAGCTCCGCCGAGTTGCCCTCGGCCGCCAGCTGTGCGGCAAGGGTGTCGATGGTGAGCCAGAAGACCATGGGCTGCGGCGGTGCCGGCACATCGGCCGCTCCGTGCTCGGTCAGCCAGACCCGTGCCAGTCCGCCCAGCTCCGCGTCGTCCAGCACCTCGCGCAGCGCGGTCTCCGCCTCCGCCCCGACCAGGGACAGCGCCTGCTGGCAGCGCAGCCGGCGCAGCGGGGCCCCGGCGTCGACGCCGCGGGCGGCGGCCAGCAACTCCCTGGCCGCGGCGAGCGGTTCGCGGCGGGCCAGCCACTGCTCGGTCTCGGCCTGGGCCGCCGCCGGCGGAAACGCGGACGTGCCGTCGAGCAGCGTGTCCGCGCCCTTGTCCGCCAGCTCACCCACCGCGGGGGCGGACATCCCGGCCTCCTGCAGGCGCGTGCGCATTCCGTACAGTCCGAGCGGGGTCAGCCGCACCATCCCGTAGCGGCTCACGTCCGTCTCGTCCACGGGCGCCGCGGGCTCCTCGTCGAGGTCCGCCATGAGCGCCTCGTCGACCGGCTGGAACTCGACGAGCCCGATCGGTTCGAGGATCCGGAACTGCTCGTCGAGCCGCATCATGGCGTCGGACACATGTTCCAGCACGTCGTTGGTGGGTTCCGTCATGTCGTCGGGGACGATCATCGACGCGGCGAGCGCGGGCAGCGGCACCCGGCCGCCACCGGGCATCTCCTCACCGACGGTCAGCAGATAGAGGTTGGCCAGCACGCCGTCGAGGAACTCGGCCTCCGCCTCCGGGTCCCAGTCGAGGGACGAGAAGTCGATCTCGCCGCCCTCCTCCATGGCGTCGACGAGGTCGTCGAGATCGGGGACGCTCGCGTCGGCCAGCACGGCCTCGAGAGCGTCGAGCCAGACACCGAGCACGTCGCCGGGACTGCCCGAGGTGAGCAGTGCGAGACCTTCCCCCGTGGTGACCGTCCCCTCGTCCTCGTCGACGATCTCGACGAGTCCGCTGTCCACGGCGACCCGCCAGGCCTCGCTCGCGAGTGCGGCGGCGTCCTCGCCGGTCAGCCCGAGCACCTCGGCCGCACCGGGCAGCTGGTCCTCGGCGAGTTCGCCCCCGGCACCGACGCGCGTGCCGGGACCGGCCCAGCGGGCGAGCCGTGCGGCCCGGGAGAGCAGCGGTGTGGCGAGCGCGTCCCGCGCGAGCTCCGCTTCGGAGTGCAGCCGAACCGGCGGCAAGAGGGAGCTGTCTGACATCGGCTGGGTCTCCTTGGGCCTACGTGGTGACCGAGGCGGCGCCTCGGACACAAGCTCAGCCTAGACGGATTTCCACCCATGCCGCCCGGTTCATCTCCCGGTCGGCAGTCATACATGGCCGAAACCTTGACAACTGCCCCACGTACACAGGAGATTGACGCGCGTAGAAGTCGGCGGACAGTTGTTCACCGAGGGTCACCCGGCGCCGTCGGGGGACCGGAGGGCCGGCACTTCTACGCGCGTCGCACCGCCCCGCCGGTCGCGGCCCCGTACTTCACCCTCGTCCCGGCACCCACGTATGTCCCCGGAGGGATTCCGTTGCCGAGCAAGTCTTCCTCGCGCCTCGCCGCGCTCACCGTCGCCGCCGTCTGCACCACCGTCTCCGGCGTGGTGCTCACCACGCCCGCACACGCGGACACCGTGCGCATCCACGACATCCAAGGCACCACCCGGACGTCGCCGCTCGCGGGTCTGAACGTCACGGACGTGGCCGGAATCGTCACCGGTGTGCGCACCTACGGCTCGTCCAGGGGGTTCTGGATCCAGGACCCCGCCCCCGACAACGACCCGGCCACGAGCGAGGGCGTCTTCGTCTTCACGAGCTCCGCCCCGAAGGTGGCCGTCGGCGACTCGGTGACCGTGACGGGCACCGTCTCGGAGTACGTCCCCGGCGGCGCCTCCACCGGCAACCAGTCGCTGACCGAGATCACCAAGCCGACGGTGACGGTGCTCTCCGGCGGCAACGCGGTCCCGGCCCCGGTCGTCGTCGACGCGAGGTCGGTGCCGGACCGGTACACCCCGGCGGGCGACAAGGCCGCGAACGGCTCGATCAACGGCCTCGCCCTGCAGCCGAAGAAGTACGCCCTGGACTACTACGAGTCCCTGGAGGGCATGAACGTCCAGGTCGCCGACACCCGCGTCGTGACCGCCACCGATCCGTACACCGAGCTGTGGGTCACGGTGAAGCCGCACGAGAACGCCGACCGCCGCGGCGGCACGGTCTACGGCTCCTACGACTCCCAGAACACGGGCCGGCTGCAGATCCAGTCGCTCGGCCCGGTCGCCGACTTCCCGACCGCCGATGTCGGCGACACGCTCACCGGCACGACCGCGGGGCCGATGGACTTCAACCAGTTCGGCGGCTACACCCTGGTGGCGAACCGGATCGGCACCCTGAAGAGCGGTGGCCTGCAGCGGGAGACCACGCGCAAGCAGTCGCGCGACGAGCTGGCGCTGGCGACGTACAACGTGGAGAACCTGGACCCGGCCGACACCACCTTCGCGGCCCACGCCTCCGCGATCGTGAACAACCTCCGGTCGCCCGACATCGTCTCCCTGGAGGAGATCCAGGACGACAACGGGGCCACGGACGACGGCACGGTCGGCGCGAGCCGGACGGTGAACACGCTGATCGACGCGATCGTCGCGGCGGGCGGCCCGAGGTACGAGTGGCGCTCGATCGACCCGGTCAACGACCAGGACGGCGGCGAACCCGGCGGCAACATCCGCCAGGTCTTCCTCTTCAACCCGGACAGGGTCTCCTTCACCGACCGCGCGGGCGGCGACTCCACCACCGCCGTCGGCGTCACCGAGGTGCACGGCAAGGCGCAGCTCACCGCCTCCCCGGGCCGGA
Source organism: Streptomyces sp. HUAS TT11 (assembly GCF_051553595.1). NCBI lineage: Bacteria > Bacillati > Actinomycetota > Actinomycetes > Kitasatosporales > Streptomycetaceae > Streptomyces > Streptomyces sp. HUAS TT11. Next base: position 6,881,664 of record NZ_CP196184.1, on the reverse strand, counting down.
TCGATCCGGGCAGCGCGGCCTGGACGAACAGCCGCAAACCGCTTGCCGGCGAGTTCGTCTTCCGCGGGCGGACCGTCTTCGTGATCGCCAACCACCTCACCTCCAAGGGTGGCGACCAGCCGCTGACCGCGCAGTACCAGCCGCCCGCACGCAGCTCCGAGACCCAGCGCCACCTGCAGGCGACCGAGGTGAACGCCTTCGTCAAGGACATCCTCGCCAAGCAGGGCAACGCCGACGTCGTCACGCTCGGCGACATGAACGACTTCGAGTTCTCCGACACCACGAAGATCCTCGAGGGTCGCGGCGAGCTGTGGTCGGCGATCAAGTCGCTGCCCGGGAGCGAGCGCTACACGTACGACTACCAGGGCAACAGCCAGGTCCTCGACCAGATCCTGGTCAGCCCCTCGATCCGCCGTGGCTGCGACTTCGAGTACGACAGCGTGCACATCAACTCGGAGTTCCACGACCAGATCAGCGACCACGACCCGCAGGTGCTGCGGTTCCGGCCGTAGTTCCGGCCCGCGACCGGGCATGACGACGAGCCCGGCCCCGTCGAGGGCCGGGCTCGTCCGATCCGCCGGGTCAGGCGAACACCTCGTCCAGCCAGCGCTGCCAGGCGGCCGCGTCGGCCTTCGCGTCGGCGCCCGGCGCGAAGTCGTGGATGCTGATGCCGACCGGGGCGCCCCAGTGGTTGCGGCCGAAGACGCGGATGAGCGCGTCGTCGGAGCGCAGCCCGAGGAAGTACGGGTTGTGGTAGTCGACCACCGCATGGAAGAGCCCCTTGTCCGGGCCCCGCACCTCGACCGTGGTCCCCGCGGTGACGTCCTCCGCGAGGCCGAGCCCGCGCACCGCGGTGGTGAGCGCGTCGGGCGCCTTGGACGCCTCGGGACCGTCCAGGGTCGTGAAGACGACCGGACGGGGCGCGAAGTGGGTCAGGTACTCGCGCATGGTGTGCAGGTAGAAGTCGGTGTGCTTGGCGGCGCCGTCGTACTGGTTGTCCCAGTCCTCGACGAAGATGCCGCTGTGCACGTACCGCACCCAGGCGTGCCGCCCGCCCTCGCGCGGCTCGATCGTGTAGTCGAGCTGATTGAGCGTCTGCTCGGCGATGCCCTCCACGTTCGCGACACGGTTGGTGTACCGGTGCGGCGGATCCCAGGTGACGACAGTGGATCCGAAGGGCCCCTTGCCGCCCTCCCGCGGCTCGGGCGCTTCCATCGGCCACAGCCAGCCTCCGGTGCCGGTGGTGAAGGCGTCCCACACCTGCTCGGGTGTGGCGTCGACCTCGAACTCGCGGGCGATCTCGAATTCTTTGGACATGGTGGGCTCCTGCGCGTGAATGGGGCGTGTCAGTCGGTGAGTTCGGCCGGGGGAGGCTGGGGCGGCCGGGACTCGCCGTCCTCGGGTTCGACGGCCCGGTCCTCGTCCGCCCGAGGATCGGGGGCCTGCGGTGCGACCGTGGGGTGAACGGCCACGACGATCCGGTGGTCACGGCCGCCCGCGGCGTCCGGGGCGTCGTACTTGCGGATGAGTGCGCCGACTCCGGCCGTCAGCTCCTGGATGAACGCGGCCCGGTCGGCGGGGGAGGCGAAGCGCACCTCGCCGTCGAGCGCGTAGGTCGCAAGGCGCTTGTGGGCTCTGGCCGCGCCGGTGATCAGCGTGCCCACGTCCCGCACCAGACGGGCGCCGAGGGCGAGCAGCCAGCGGGCGGAGAGCTGGTCGCGGAAGCGGTCCGGGTCGGGCTGCACGGAGGCGAGCGCGAGCGGGCTGATCACGTACGACGCCGCGGTGGCCCGCATCAGCCGCTCGGTGACGTTGCCCTTGCGGCGCTCGCCGGCCAGCACGACCAGGCCGTGCCGCTCCAGTGCCTTCAGGTGGTAGTTCACCTTCTGCCGGGGCAGCCCGACCTTGCCGGCCAGCATGGCGGCCGACGCGGGGCCCGCCGCCAGCTCGGCCAGCAGCCGAGACCTGATCGGATCCAGCGAGACGGCCGCCGCTTCCGGGTCCTCGATCACGGTGACGTCCAACATGGCTCCACCTTCGCACCGAAAACTTTTTTTGTCCAGACCGTGCGAGTTTTCGGTCGAGGGTGTCGTGGGGACACCGCGCGCGTCGGAGGTCGGACCGTCGTACGGTCCGTCGAAGGTCCCGGTGGAGCCGGGCGCGCGCATGCCCCGGTCGACCGGGCGGGGTCCGCGAGAGGGGTGGAACGCCGTGCGCAACGGCGCGGGACATGGCCGCAGGGCACGGCGGCGGGCGAGGCCGGAACCGGCCCGCCGTACGGCCCCGCCCCGGCCCCGGTCGCGGTTCACCGCGTGTTCAGGGCGCGCGGCGACCGCGGGCGTGTGTTTACGACCCGAGGTCCCGCCCTGTCGGCCCGCGTTCCTCCAGGCGCGCCAACCGGGTCTGGAACCAGTCGAGTCGGGCCTGCAGAAAGGCCGCCTCGGCGGCGAGTTCGTCGACGCCGCCACCACTGGGCGCAGGCGCGGCACCGTGTCCGGCCCGCACCCGCAGGCCCTCCCCCGCCAGCCGCGCGAAGGCCGCGAGCGACACCGACACACGGCCGCGCGCGCAGGCCGCACAGGTCGCCTGGAGCGCGCGCCAGCCCGGTCTCCCCCAGTCCGCTTCGATCAACGCCGCGGCCGTCGCCCCGCACGACCGTGCGCACGCGCCGACCGTCATGGTCCTCACCCGCTGGCGCGCGTACCTGAATCCGCGCTCGAAGCGGATGTAGGCGCCGAGGACGCAGACCTCGAGCAGAACGGCCGCCCGGTGCTCCGCGGTGCACAGCAGCCCCTCGGCCTGCGCGCGGTCGTGCACACAGTGGAAGCCGCAGTCACAGCGCCGGTGCGGCACACGGTGCCGCAGTCCGTAGACGCACCGGGCCTCGTCGACCACTCCGTAGGGCAGCGCACCGCCGAGCGACACGCCGACGAACCCCGCCCGGCCGCCGTCATGGGACAGCACCGGGTGGGCGATCTTGTATCCGGTCGGCGGCTCCGTGGGGCGTTCCTCGGGGAGCCGTAGCCTCATCGGGTGACCGGGACCTCTTCGGGAGTGGGCGCGTCCGACTCCTCGAGCGATTCGAGGACCTCGACGTCGGACTGTTCCTCGTGGCCCTCCGGGCGTTCCTCCGCGAACCCGGTGGCGAGTGCCTTGCCCAGCTTCATGACGCCTCCCGCTGTCGGTGACCGTCCGGACCATGGTGGCCCACAGGAGCCGACTTGGCACCGGTGCCCGACCCTCGCGCCCCTCGCCGTGCCCCGTTCGAGCCCCCTGTCGCACAGCGATGCTAAGAAATAGCCTGTAGAAGAATTAAGTGGAGCTTCACGGTTGTCCTGCCGACACTGGTCCCATGACGACACCCTCACCCGTCCCCGCTCCCTTCGGCCGCGCCCTGTGCGCCATGGTCACGCCCTTCACCGAGGCGGGCAGCCTCGATCTCGACGGGGCGCAGGCGCTGGCCGAGCGACTCGTGGCCGAGGGCTGCGACGGCCTGGTGCTGTCCGGGACCACGGGCGAGTCGCCGACCACCACCGACGACGAGAAGGCCGCGCTGGTGCGGGCGGTGCGAGCGGCGGTCGGCGCGCGGGCGTCGATCGTGGCGGGCGTCGGCACATCCGACACACGGCACACCGTCGAACTGGCCCTGGCGGCCGAGAAGGCGGGCGCCGACGGGCTGCTGGTGGTCACCCCGTACTACAGCCGGCCCCCGCAGGAGGCGGTGGAGGCCCACTTCCTGGAGATCGCCGACGCCTCCGCGCTGCCACTCGTGCTCTACGACATCCCCGGCCGCACCGGCACCCGCATCGAGCCCGCAACGCTGCTCCGGCTCGCGGAGCACCCGCGCATCGTGGGGGTCAAGGACTGCTCGTACGACCTGCTCGGCGTCCAGAAGGTGCTGGCCCGTACGGAACTCGCCTACTACGCGGGCTGCGACGAACAGGTGCTCGCGCTGTACGCGGTCGGCGGCGCCGGTTGTGTGAGCACGGTCGCCAATGTGGTGCCGCGTCAGTTCCGTGCGATCCTCGACGCCTTCGACACCGGCGCGACGGCCGAGGCCGCCCGGCTCCAGCAACGGGCCATTCCGCTGGTCGAGTCGATGATGGCCGCTGGCCTTCCCGGCACGGTCACGGCGAAGGGGCTCCTCGGCCGGCTCGGGCTGCCGTCCGGCCCGGTCCGCCCGCCGCTGCGGCCCGCGGACCGAGAGACGGTGGACGGACTGCTGTCGGACTACCTGAACCTGACCGGCCAGGAGTGATCACACGCAGGTCCCGGCAGAACACGAATTCCGCCGCCCCGCCGCCGGCACTGCCGTACGTTGACGGAGTGAGCCGACCGTTGCTGTATCTCGACGTCGACGGCCCCCTCAATCCGTGGGCGGCCGAACCCGAGCGCCGCCCCGACGGGTACACGACGATCCGGGTCGCCCTCCACCCCGGACGTGCTCTTCGGGTGTGGCTCCACCCGGGGCACGGCGAGGCGTTGCTCGGACTCGGCTACGAACTGTGCTGGGCCAGCACCTGGATGGATGCCGCGAACCGCTGGATCGGACCGGTCATCGGCCTCCCCGAGCTCCCTTATGTCGACTTCGGCGCCGGCCTGCTCGCACTGCGTCCCGACGAGGTGCACTGGAAGACCGAGGCGATCGTCGCCCACGCGGCCGGCCGCCCGTTCGCCTGGGTGGACGACGAGCAGAGCCCGGCGGACGAGTCGTACGTCACCGACCATCACCCGGGCCACGCCCTGCTGTACCACGTCGATCCCCGGGTCGGGCTGCGCGAGAGCGACTTCGCGATGCTGGCGCAGTTCGCGGCGACGGTCTCGGAATAGAACGCCGGGCCGGGAGGGACTCGGTCGGGCCCGCGTCACGGCTCGTCCTGCCGGGCCGGGAGGTGGCGGCACCCTCCCGGGCGGCGGGAGGGAGCTGACCCCCGCGGGAGAGAGAGGGGCAACGACCGGCGGGGCAGGCCGCAGTGGGCACTGCCCGCGATCGGCAGCCGTCCTCGTCTCGACGGCCGGTCGGCCGCCCGCCCCGGCTCCACGGGCCTTGTTCGGCGTCCCTGTGACGGCGCCCGGAACGCCGCCGGGAACCACTCCGGGACCGGCTATGCGGCGGAGTTGCGGCGCCGGAGGAACAGCGCCGTCGGGACGGTCATGGCGAGCGGCACGATTCCGGCGACCAGCCAGCCCTGATGGAGGGCGGCGGTGAAGGCCTGCGGCGAGGCGAGGGAGACCGTGTGCGCCAGCGAGGCCGGGAGACCGCCCGTGCCGCCGTGGGCGATGCCCGCCACGACGTCGTCGGCGCGCCCGGCCGGAACTCCCGCCGAGGCCAGCCGGTCGTGCAGGAGCCGCGGGAAACGGGTGGTGACCAGGGTGCCGAGGATGCTGGGGCCGAGGACGCTGCCGAGCTGGCGGAACATGTTGACCGACGCGGCCGCCATGCCGGCCTGCAACGGCGGCACGCTGTTGACGGCCGCCGCCGTCGAGGGCGCCACCAGCAGGGCCGAACCCACCCCGGCGACGAACAGGCCCGGCCACATCGCGCCGTACCCGCTGAACGGCCCGGTCGCCAGGAGCGCGAAGGCTCCACCGCCCATCAGGACGAGACCCGTGGTGAGCGTGACCGCGATGCCGAGCCTGCGCACCAGGCGCGCGGCGAACGCGCTGATGACGATGTAGGCGGCGAACATCGGGAGCAGCTTCACCCCGGTCGTCAGGGCGCTGTCGTGGGCGACCCGCTCCAGATACAGAACGGTGAGCAGGGAGATGCCGACGAAGGCCAGCATGGTGACGGCACCGATGCTCATCACCGTCGTGAACGACGCGTTCCTGAACAGCCGCAGCTCCAGCATGGGATCGCCGTGCCGGAGCTCGACCCGGACGAAGGCCACCAGCGAGACGGCGAAGACCGCGTACGCGGCGATGATCGTGGGCTCCGCATAGCCGGTGGCGCCGCCCTCGATGATCGCGTACGTCGCCGACGCGACCGCCAGGGTGCCGAGCACCATGCCCGCCGGGTCGAACCGGCGCGTCGGATGCCTGCTCTCGCTCACCAGCACCGGGGTGAGGCCGAGGGTGATCAGACCGATGACGACGTCGGTGAGGAAGACCGCGTGCCACGACACCCGGTCCAGCAGCACACCCGCCGCCAGCGGCCCGATCGCCAGCCCGAGGCCGGCGCAGCTGGCCCAGATGCTGATGGCCCCGGTCCGCTCATGGGGATCGGCGAAGGTGTGGCTCACGATCGCCAGGCTCGCGGGCAGGACGGCGGCGGCGCCGACGCCCATCAGGGCCTGGGCCGCGATGAGGAGTCCGGCGCTCCCCGCCAGAAAGGCGATGAAGCTCCCCAGTGTGAAGAGCGCCACGCCCGCCCAGAACGTCCGCCGCCGCCCGAGAAGGTCGCTCAGGGTGCCGGCCGACAGCACCAGGCTGACCACGGCGAGGCTGAAGGCGCTGCTCACCCAGACCACGGTGCTGGCCGAGATGTGGAGGTCGTCCTGGAGCGGGGACAGTGCGGAGATCGTCGACGACACGTTGACGAAGGTCATCATCACGCCGAGGCAGAGGACCAGGAGTGCCCACCACCTCCGTCGGTTCGGGGCGGTGGGTGCAGAGTGCTGTTCTGCAAGGACATTACCCTGGCTAGTGGAAACCATAGCCAGAAGGTAGCACGCTGACTATACAAATACGCAGCCAGAGGGAGCGTGATCAACATGTCGGAGTCCACAGGAGTGCCGGAGTCCGGTGTCGAGGCCGTGATCACACGGTCCGGCCGATTCACCGACCGCGGCGCCTGGAGTGCCGAGGGCTGGTGCAACATGGAGCGAGCCCTGGAACTGGTCGGCACCCGTTCCGCGATGGTCCTGATGCGCGAGGTCTATTACGGCGGACGGCGCTTCGACGAACTCGCACGGCACACCGGCCTGACCGAGACCGTCACCTCCCAGCGCCTCAAGCGCCTCGTCGACGCCGGGCTGCTGCAACGGCACCCCTACCGGGAACCGGGCCAGCGGACCAGGTACGAGTACGTACTCACCGATCTGGGCCGGTCGTTGTTCCCGGTGTTCGTGGCGCTGATGGAGTGGGGCGCGCAGCTCGGCGACCGAGCCGGCGTCGAACTGGTCCACGCCGACTGCGGATGCCCGCTCAACGCCGTGGTGCAGTGCACGAAGGGCCACCCCGTGCGGCTGCAGGACACGGTCGCGCGGATCGTGTCGGACGGGGAACGCGAGGACCTCTGACGGCGCAGCGCGCCCCCCGTCCCCGCCGCACGGCGACGGCCCGGACCCGCACGGCACGCGTCCGGGCGCCCGGGCCGCGCCCCTTCGCCCCGGACCGGCCTCGGCCGTGCCCCCGTCTCCCCGGGTCGGGGCACCGGGGGCCGCCGTCGGCGGTCACGGTGGTGCTGCCCGCGACGGCCGTCCGGCGCCGTGGATGTCTCTCCCGGTAGGGACACTCAGGACCGGAGGGCGTCGACCGGCTCCATGCGGGAGGCCCGCAACGACGGGTAGAGCCCGGCCAGAAGGCCGACGAGGGCCCCGGCGACCGGCGCTCCGAAGGCGAGCCGGACGTCCAGGACCGGGGTCCACTCCCTGACGGCCGAGACGACCACCACGACGACCATGCCCAGGGCGGCGCCGACGACGCCACCGAGGAGCCCGATGGTCGTGGACTCCAGCAGGAACTGGCCGGCGACCTGGCGTCGTGAGGCACCGAGGGCGCGGCGCAGTCCGATCTCCCCGATCCGCTCGATGACCGTCACCAGCGTCACATTGGCGATGCCGATGGCCCCGACCACCAGTGACACCAGTCCGAGGATCAGGAACAGGCCGTTGACGTCGCCCTGGACTCCCTTGCGCGCCTTGGCCGGGTCCGGCGGCGCCATGACGGTGAGGGCGTCCTGGGCGCCGGGGGCCAGCGCGATCGGTGCCTGCCGCGCCACCTGGTTCGCGGCGCCGAGCGCGGTGTTGACCAGTACCCGGGTCACCGTTCCCAGGCCCAGTCGGTCCTCGGCCGTCGTGGGCGGAAGGATCACCGAGGTCGCGAGCTGCTGTTCCCGCCGGGCTCCGCCGAGGATCCCGATCACGGTGTAGGCCTGGCCCTTCAGAAAGACCGCGGGAGCGTCCTGCACCGAGCTGATGCCGAGGAGCCGGGCCGCCTGGTCGCCGAGCACCGCCACCCGGTCGCGCCGGGCGATGTCCCCGTCGTCCAAGAAGCGCCCCGCGGTCATCGCGCCCCGCACCGCGGCGGGCAGCGTGGCGGACGCGGCGACGACCGCCATGGTCTGGCCGGTGACCTCCCCGGGGGCCACCACGTCGTTCGCCCGCACCTGGACGCTCGCGGTCTGCTGGGACTCGGCGATCGCCGCCACCGACTCGACCCCGGGCAGCCGCCGGACCGCCGCGACGTCCGACCAGTCGACGAGCGGGACGGGGTCGGCCGACGGTGGTGGTGCGGGTACCACCACCGTGACCGAGGTGGCGGTGAGGGCGTCGAACCGGCCGACGATCTGATTGCCCGCCGTGGACGAGACCCCGATCGTGATGACCAGGGTGGTGATGCCCAGAACGGTGCCCAGGGTGGTCAGGGCGGAGCGCATCGGACGGGCGAGCACCCCCGCAAGCGCCTCGGTCCACAGGTCCCTGAAGTCCATCCACGGACGCTCGATGCCGCGTGCCCCGCCGCGGTGCCGTGTGCGTCCCCGGCGGGGGGCGCGCCGTCCGCCGGTGGTCCGGTCGGTGATCGGCGGGTCCACCGGGTGTGCCGGATCCGCCGGGGCCGCCGGCTCCAGGACACGTGCTCGGGCCCTCATCGGCTCTCCTCGGTCAGTCGTCCGTCGCTGATCCTGACCCGCCGGTCGGCCCGCCGGCTGACCGCCTCCTCATGGGTGATCACGACCAGGGTCATGCCCTGCTCGCCGAGCCGGTCGAAGAGGTCCAGCACCGATGCGGTGTTCTCGCTGTCGAGGTTGCCGGTGGGCTCGTCGCACAGCAGCAGGGCGGGCTCGCTCATCAGTGCCCGGGCGATCGCCGCACGCTGCCTCTCGCCGCCGGAGAGCCGGTCCGGCCGGAAGCCGACCCGGTGCGCCAGGCCCACCCGTTCCAGCGCCTCCCCGGCCCTGGCGCGGCGGCCGGCACGGCCGCGCCCGGGCCGCGGCCTGCGGTAGGCCTCGGCCAGCATGACGTTCTCGTCCACTGTCCGGTACGGCAGCAGATGGAAGGACTGGAAGACGAATCCGATCCGGCTGCCGCGCAGCGAGGTGCGCTCCGGATCGCCGAGGGTGTTGGTCTCCACCCCGTCGAGCCAGTAGGAGCCCGAGCTGGGCCGGTCGAGCAGTCCCAGGGTGTTGAGCAGCGTCGACTTTCCGGAGCCGGACGGGCCGACGATCGACAGATGCTCGCCGCGCCGTACGGCCAGGTTCACGTCGCGCAGGGCGTGCACCGGCGGTTGGGAGTCGAAGGTCCGGCCGACGCCGGCCAGTCGGATGACGGTGTCCGCGTCCGGAACGACGGCCGCCGGCAGACCGGTCATCGCCCGACCACCACGTGGTCGCCCGCCTTCAGGTCGTCACCGGACGGCGTGACCTCCACCTGCCCGTCCGCGGAGAGCCCCGCCTTGACGGGGACGTCCACGGCCGCGCCTCCGCGCACGATCTGCACCCTGGCATGCCCGTCGGCCGACGTGTGGAGCGCGGCGACGGGCACCGTCAGCACCTCGCCCCTCGACGAGCCCACCTCGATGGTCACCTTGGCTGATTCGTCGGCGTTCTCGGTCAGCTTCCCCGCCGGCACGGAGATCTGCACCGGTACCGGGGCCGCCCCGTCGCCGCTGCCGCCCTCCGGCGTCGCCGGCGCGTCCTTGCCGTCCCCCGTGGCATCGGTCTTCGGCACATCGCCGCCGAGTGCCACGAGCCGCCCCTGCACCTTCGTGCCGTCCGGCGTCTCCACCTGCGCCGTCATGCCCTCGTGGAGCAGCTTGGCATCACTGCCCGGCACCACGGCCTGCACCACGACCCTGGAGCTGGTCACGGTGCCGACCGGTCCGGACGGGGTGTCGCCGGTCTTCACGGAGACCTTGTCCAGCCGGGCCGGCAGATCCGGCAGGAAGACCACCTCGCCCGCGGGGATCTTGGTCCCGTAGCCGGCCTGGAAGGCGGCGAGCGCGGCGTCGGCCGCATCCAGTTGCTGCCGTGCCGCCTTGAGCTGCAACGCATCCGTGTCGCCGCCCGTGCCGGTGTCGCCGCCCCGGCCCTCGGGGTCACCGCCCTGGGCCTCGAGCAGGCCCTGCTGCGCGGTGGTCACCGCCGCTTCGAGCGTTCCCAGCTGCTGCTTGTCGGCGATGCCGGGCTCCTCCGCGCCATAGCCCTTGCTCTTGTACCAGCGACTCACCGCCGCGGCGTCCGACTGTCCGTACGTCCCGGTTCCGCCGGGGTCGAAACCGAGCCGGGCCAGGGCCCGTTCGAGCTGTTCGACATCGTCCCCGGCCGCGCCGGGACCCAGCGTGCGGTACATCGGGACCGTTCCCCGCAGCACCAGCACCGGCCTGCCGCTCACCTGCATCAGCACGTCGCCCTCCTTCACCTCCGATCCGACGACCGGTGCCTTGGTGACCCGCTGGACGACGGCGTCTTTGGCCCCGGAGTCACCGGAGCCGGAGTCCGGGGAGCCGACGGGGCCGGCCAGGGCCACACTCTGCGGCGAGGCGAACTCCACGGAGCCCTGGGCCACCACGCTCGCTGTCAGCGACCGCCGCACGACCGCGACGGTGACGGGTCCGGCCTTCGGCGGCCGGTGCGCGGCAGCGGCATCCGCCGGCGACTGCATCTGCGATCCGGCGAGCCACCCGCCCGCTCCCACCAGCCCCACCGCGGCGACGACGATCGCCAACTGCCGGGGGCGGCTGTTGATCACGTCGTTCCGGCGCTGCCTCATCCGGCACCGCCACCGCTGGTCGGGGCCTTCATGAACTTCGGGAAGTAGGCGGCCCGGAAGTCCTTGCCGCACTCCAGGTCCTGCAGGGCCAGGTCGATGTCCTTGGTGAGCCGGGACATGGCCTCGTCCTTGCTCAACGGCTTCATGGGCGTCCCGTCGCTGTTCACGGCGCCCTGCACACTGGGGGGAGCGGCCGCGGCCGACTGGAGCTTCACCATCTCCCCGATACCGGTCGGTTGCGTGGTCGTGACGGGTATGCCGTGGTCCTTCAGGCACGAGGCGTAGGACTGCGCCAGCGCGACCAGCTTCGAATCGCCGTTGAGTGCCTGCGCGTTCGCCTGGTTCCGTTCCGCGGTCGCGATACTTCGCTCCTGGGCCGACGAGGAGCCGTAGACCTCTCTGTCGGCCGTCCCCTCACACCCCGACCAGTCCTTCTCTCCGGCCTTGGGATCGGGGGGACCGCCCAGCGCCTTGTCGTAGGCGGCCTTCTGCTGTGCGGTGAGCGTGGCGACGTAGTCCGCGTTGGGCGTGTTCTTCGAGCCCTCCCGGAAGGCCGTGCTGCCCGGTGCCCGGGGGTCGTCGGGGTAGACGGCGCCCGCGTAGAGGCCGAACCCGTACTTCTGGCGGTACTTCTTCGTCAGGGTGTAGTCGGCCCCGTCGTTCGCCCAGGAGGCCATGGGGTCCTCGGGAGCCACGGCGGTGTAGGTGAAGCCCTGCTTCTTCATGCAGGCCGCGATCGCGTTCTCCAGGAGGTACTGCTTCTTGAGCTCCGCGCCGGCGTCCGCGGGAACGTCGAGCTGCCCCGACGACCCGGCCGAGGACTTCCCTCCGCCCGCCGGGTGGGACGCCGACTCGGTGCCCGTTCCGCAAGCCGCCAGCAGCGGCAGCAGACTCACCGCTACCGCCAGATTCCGAACCGTGCGGGATCCAGACATTCTCTTCCATCCGATCGAGAGGGGTGTTGCCTACGGGCCGCGGGAAGCGCGGGATCGCGGGGCTTCGCCCACGCGACGGCACCGGCGCACCGGGAACACGGCACGGTGGGCGCCTGACGGCCCGGCCGGCCCTGGGGTTGTCACTGGCCTCACAGTGGCGGCCGCAGTTCATGGCCGTCGGCTCAACGCATGACCAAGCTGTAACGGCGCGTCCCTGAGCGGAGCGCCGCCGGGAGCGGCCGCCGGTTCAGATCACATGCGGGCCGGAGACGAAGCGGCCGTTCTTGTCGTAGGGCCAGGCGTTGGCGATGCATCCGTGCAGGCCCTTGATCTGCTGCATCATCACGGGGGCCAGTTGCCCGGGGCCCGCACAGGTCATGTGCGTGTAGCCCAGGAAGTGCCCCATCTCGTGGTTGATGATCAGCGCCCGGTAGTCGTGGATCGGGCCGTCGAACGTGGGCGAGCCCTCGACCCAGCGCTTGAGGTTGACCACCACCCCGCCCGAGACCTCGCAGTTGTACTCACCCTGGGTGTCCTGGTGGATACCCGTCCAGCACAGGGCGTCCGCCGTTCCCGGTGTGGCGATCCTCACCGTGAGGTCGTGGGGGGCTCCCTCGCCCACCAACTGGAAGGCGTAGGCCTGGTTGTGGGTCCAGCCCCGGGGAGCGGCGAGAATCTCGGCGATCTCGTTCGCCGCCCGGGCCGGCGAGATGTCGAGCCCTGTCTCGACCTCCACCACATAGCGGAGCGGCTTCGGGCCGTGACCGACCTTCGCCCCGCCGGCCTGCGCGGTCACGAACCTGCCGCTGCCGGTCGCGGGGACGTCGATCTTGGTCGGGGTCGGCTTCGGGGTGGGCGTGGGAGTCGGGGTGGGCGTGGGGGTCGGTCGGTGCGCGGGAGCGGTCTGCCCCGTGCTGCGCGGGCGCGGCGCACCGCTCGACGCATCGCTTCGTCCGCCGTCCAGGAAGTACGTCAGTGACCCGAGCAGGCCGGCAGCCACCAGCATGCCGACCAGAAATCTCCGGCCTCGGCGGCGCGGACGGCGCCGGCGGTGGGAGGACCGGTGCCGACGGCCACCGCGAGGGGAGGACCGGTCCTGGCGGCCACCACGATCGAAGGCCACGGCGCTGCCGGTGGGCGATGCGGATTCCCTCTCTCGTGCCGAATACATGGCAGCTCAAACTGGTCATCTCAAATGATCGCCATGAGCTCGCATCATCACGAAACGGTAACGAGTGGCCTCTCTGTGACTCGTTCACCTCGCACCGGACCGCCGCCGGGCCGGCAGCTCGGCCCGTTGTGATCGTTCTGTAACAGCCCCCGCCGGAGGCTCTTTCCCGGGACGGCCACCGAACACGTTCTGCTTACACTGTCGCAGTGCCACGAGTCCTGATTGTCGAAGACGACCCAGATGTCCGTAAGGCCGTCCGGCTGGCGCTACGACATCAGGGGCATGACGTCTGCGCCACCGCAACGGGTGAAGAGGGGTTGGAGCAGCTCCGCCCCTTCCGCCCGGACGTCGTCGTGCTCGACCTCATGCTGCCGGGCATGTCCGGCCTCGACGTATGCCGGCGGATCCGGGTCCGCGACCAGGTGCCGATCATCATGGTGACGGCCAAGGGGGACGACATCGACATCGTCGTGGGGCTGGAGGCCGGCGCGGACGACTACGTGGTCAAGCCCGTGCAGGCCCGGGTGCTCGACGCGCGAATACGGGCCGTACTGCGCAGACTGGACGCGTCGGTCCCGAACGGCGTCCGGCCGAGGGCGGAGGCACACGGCGAGCTGGCCATCGACCGGGCCGGCCTCGTGGTGACCCATCGCGGCGAACACGTCGCACTCGCCCCCTCCGAACTCCGGCTGCTGCTGACCCTGTCGGCCTCACCCGGCCAGGTGTTCAGCCGCCAGCAACTGCTCGAGGCGGTCTGGGAGCACAGCTACCACGGCGACATACGACTCGTGGACGCGTGCGTGAAGCGCTTGCGCAGCAAGCTCGGTGAGGGCAGGGATCCTCGCTATGTGCAGACCGTGCGCGGCTTCGGCTACCGCTTCGGTACCTCGTGAACGGCCGGAGATCCGTGCGGGCACGTAAAGCCGAACACGAACACGATCCCGCCGCCGGGCGGAGCCCCCGGCCGGTACGGTTCCTTCGGGCGGTCCTGGCACGCCTCCCCCTTCCGCTGCGGGGCCTGCGCCCCCGCCTGGTGGCGTCCTTCGTCCTGGTGGCCATGGTCAGTGCCCTGAGCACCGGAGCCCTCGCCTTCCGCGAGGCGCGTACGGGGGTGCTGCAGCAGAGCCAGGACGCCGTCATCCGGCAGTTCCGGGCGAGTGTCGACGCCGTGGCCGTCTACACACCACCGGGGCCGGACCAGTCGGAACTGGACGCGGCGGTGAACCACGTCCTCCACGACAACCCGTCACAAGGGTGGCGGGTCATGGCCACGTACGGCAGCCTCCGCGCCTACACGCCGAGTGCCGACTTCGCCAGGCTGAGCCCCGAACTGCTCCGGTCCGTGCACACCAAGCGCGCCGCGGTGTTCCAGCGGGTGAACGTCGACGGGCGGCCCTATCTCGTGGTCGGCATGCCGGTCACGTACACCACCGGTGAGGGCACGGAGTCAAGGCTCTCGGGGATGGTGATGTTCCTGGTGGTGCCGCAGAACACCGAAGAGGCCTACGTCAAGGCGATGATCAGCGGCATCGAGCGGGCCACCCTGGTGGCACTGTGCCTCGCCGTCGCCCTGGCGCTGGTGGCCGCGAGGGGCGTGCTGCGTCCCGTACGGGCACTGCGCCGGGCGACGCGCCGGATGGCCGAGGGGCACCTCGACGTCCGGCTGGCCGTCAACGGCTCCGACGAACTGGCCGACCTCTCGCAGTCCTTCAACGACACGGCGGCCGCCCTGGAACGCTCGGTCGCGGAGCTGCGCCGCCTGGAGGCCCAGGCTCGCCGCTTCGTCGCGGACGTCTCCCATGAACTGCGGACGCCGCTGGCGGCGATGACGGCGGTCACCGACGTACTGGACGAGAACGCGCTGCGCCTCGACCGGGAGACCGGTGACGCGCTGCGACTCATCAGCGAGGGAACCGGCCGGCTGAACGGACTGGTGAACGACCTGATGGAGATCTCCCGCTTCGACGCGGGCGCGGTCCAACTCAACTTGGACGAGATCGATCTGGCCGAGTCCGTGCAGCGCACTCTCGCCTCCCGGGGTTGGCAGGGCCAGGTGGAGACCCACGTGCCCCGGCCAGGTGTGCTCAGGACGCGGGTGGATCCGCGCCGGCTCGACGTGGTGATGGCCAATCTGGTCGGCAACGCGTTGCGGCACGGAGCGCCGCCGGTCCGGCTGTCCATGAGTGTGAGGGAGGAACGAGCCGACGTGGCGTGGGCCGTCATCGAGGTGACCGACAACGGACCGGGCATTTCCGAGGAAGCGATGCCGCACATCTTCGAGCGCTTCTACAAGGCGAGCACATCACGGACCAGAAGCGAGAGCAGCGGTCTGGGCCTGGCCATCACGGCGGAGAACGTGCGCCTGCACGGCGGACGCATCAGCGCGGCGAACGTGCCCGGGGGCGGCGCGGTGTTCACGGTCGAACTCCCCCTGCACCGTGACTCCGCCGACGTCGGCGACACCGCCCTGGGTGCCGCCCGGTGAAGGGCTCACGCGCGGGAGCGCTGCTGGTCGGGGTCACGGCCGCGCTCACCCTGGCCGCGTGCGGAGTCCCCCCGTCCGACGTCATCGAGGCCGGCGAACCGGCGGGCGGCATG
The DNA here is from genome assembly GCF_051553595.1 of Streptomyces sp. HUAS TT11. Lineage (NCBI taxonomy): Bacteria > Bacillati > Actinomycetota > Actinomycetes > Kitasatosporales > Streptomycetaceae > Streptomyces > Streptomyces sp. HUAS TT11. The sequence continues at coordinate 6,866,029 of NZ_CP196184.1, read as the reverse complement.
TCCTCCGCCCGTCCGGAGCACTCGATACCGACCGTCATCCCCGTGTATTTCCTGCACAACGGCGAACTGAAGGCCCATTTCCGCAAGGTGGGCGAGCCGGGGAACTACGCGGCGGTCGTCGGCCTGCTCTTCGACGGGCCCAGCAAGGACGAGGCCGTGACGACCACCACGGACCTGCCCCGTCTGACGGCGAAACCGGCCGTGACGGTGGGCAGCGACAACATCGTCTCCATACGCCTCACCGAAGCCCTCCCGCCCTTCGGCCACCTGGCCATGCTGCAGTTGGCGTGCACCGTCGCCCAGGTGAGCTCGCCGTTCACCGCGACGATCGGGGGCGCCGGTCAAGGCAATGCCGACATGGCTCCCTCGCCTCCCACGAAACACTTCCCCGCACCTACGAGCGTCCGAGTCTTCGGTGACGGATGGACGACGACCCAGCCGACCGGCTCGTGCCCCGGGCCCGGCCCCGAGCAGTCGTAGGAACAGTCCCGGTCGCGCTCGGCCACGGCTTCGCCCCGGGACGATGTCGCTCCGCCGCACCGGCGACGGTCCGTACCGCGGTCGCGCCACCGCCTACAGCGTGATCCAGTAGCGGCGCTTGTTGCCCCCTTCGGTGGAGCGGACGTCCTCCAGGACGCCACCGTTGTGTTCGATGGTGCGGACCGACCCGATGTTGTCGTCGTCGCAGGTGACGAGGACTCGATCCAGGCCGAGCGCGCGGGCCTCGAGCAGCACCGTCCCGAGGGCCCACGTAGCCAGGCCGCGTCTGCGGGAGGAGGGCCGGACGCTGTAGCCGATGTGCCCGCCGACGTCGAGCAGGAAGGCGTTCAGGTAGTGCCGCAGATCGATGGCTCCCAGATAGCGGTCGTCCTCGACGATCCACCAGTGGGTGGCATGCACGCGCCCCTCTCCCACCGCGACCGACCTGTCCGACTGCTGTTTCAGTCGCCGGACCCACTCCGCGAAGTTCTCCGGGTTCTCGAGGTCGGCGTCGGGCGCGAGACGCAGGCCCATCCCGTCCTGGTGTGCACCCGGCGGCCACTCGTCGCGCGCCGCGAGCCATGAGGAGTGCAACTGGTCCGTGGGAGCGATCAGTTCAGGCATGCGGGCGACGCTAGCACTCATGGCCGAGGGCCCCCGCCGCGTGCGCCGACTGTGCGGCGCGGACGGCGGGGGCGACGGGGGCGGGGCCGGACTTCGGTTCAACGCCCAGGTCCGCCACAAGAAGTCGTCACTCCCCCGTGGTCCGTTCGACAACGACACCGCCGCAGACTTCGCCGACGACCTGGACGATGCTGCCGCGGAAGAGCGTGAAAACCTCATCCGCGGGGTGGGCCTCCCGCCCGAGCGGTGTCCGCAAGCCGCTCCATCGCGGTTCGGTGACCGGGAGCGGAGCCGGACTTCTTGTGTGCGACGAGTTCGTCGACCAAGCGCGGTGTCTCCGACGGCACGAGGGGGCGTCAGCAGCGGCGACGGACCGTCCGGAGCCGCTGCGCTTCGACCACCGAGCGACGGACGAGGTGGGCGGCCGGACAGACGCCCACGCGCAGGCGCCTTCCCACAAGCCGCCCCGGGCCTGTGGGAAGGCGCTCGACGAAGACCGGCGCCGGCAACGTCAACCGCTCCGCGACAGATCAGGACACCGACCGCGCGGGCGGCCGCACGTCACGGCCGCCCAGGATCAGTTGTGGCTGTGCAGGATCTCGTTCAGACCGCCCCACACCGCGTTGTTCGGCCGGGCCTCTACCGCACCCGTGACGGAGTTGCGGCGGAAGAGGATGTTGGAGGCTCCGTTGAGTTCGCGGGCCTTGACGATCTCGCCGTCGGGCATGGTGACCCGGGTGCCCGCGGTGACGTACAGGCCGGCCTCGACGACGCACTCGTCGCCGAGCGCGATGCCGACGCCCGCCTCGGCGCCGATCAGGCAGCGCTCGCCGATGGAGATGATGACGTTGCCGCCGCCGGACAGGGTGCCCATGGTGGAGGCGCCGCCGCCGATGTCCGAGCCGTCGCCCACCACGACACCCGCCGAGATCCGCCCCTCGACCATGGAGGTGCCGAGGGTACCGGCGTTGAAGTTGACGAAGCCCTCGTGCATGACGGTCGTGCCCTCGGCGAGGTGCGCACCCAGCCGGACCCGGTCGGCGTCGGCGATGCGGACGCCCTTCGGCACGACGTAGTCGGTCATGCGCGGGAACTTGTCGACCGAGGTCACCTGCAGGTGCAGGCCCTCGGCCCGGGCGTTGAGACGCACCTTCTCGACGTCGTCGACGGCGACGGGGCCGAGCGAGGTCCAGGCGACGTTCGCGAGGAAGCCGAACATGCCCTCCAGGCTCTGGCCGTGCGGCTTGACCAGGCGGTGCGAGAGCAGGTGCAGGCGCAGGTAGACGTCGTGGGCGTCGATCGGCTTCTCGTCGAGCGAGCCGATGACCGTACGGACCGCGACCACCTCGACGCCACGACGCGCGTCCGGGCCGATCGCCTTGGCGGCGCCTTCGCCGAGCAGCTCCACGGCGCGCTCGGCGGACAGCCGCTCGGTGCCGGACGGACCGGGCTCGGCGACCGGCGCGGGCGCGGGGAACCAGGTGTCGAGAACGGTGCCGTCGGCGGCGATCGTGGCAAGTCCGGCGGCCACGGCACCGGTGGTACGAGGAGCAGTCGTGTCGGTCATGAGGGAAACCTAACGTGGCCGGGGGCGCGCGGGCGAACCGGTGACCGGGCGTCTCATGTGCCGGGCGGGTCCCGGGGCCTGCGGGGCCGGGGGCGGCGTCGTCGACCGGCCGGCTCTGCGGGTCACGGCCGCGGAATGACCCGCGCCAGCACGTCCCTGGCGTACTCCTCGTCGTACGGCGCCCCCGTCAGCAGCACCTGGAGACAGATCCCGTCCATCAGGGCGAGCAGGGCCCGCGCGGTCACCGGGTCGGTGCGCCGGGCCAGTCGCTCGGCGGTCTCCTCGGTCCACTCGGCGGCGACGGGGCGCAGCGCGGGCCGTCGCAGGGCCGCGAGATACAGCTCGTACTCCAGCTCGACGCCCGTGCGATCGCCGCCGAGCCAGGTCCCGAGGGCCCGGGCGAGGTCCGCGGCCAGGTCGCCCTCCGCGTCCTCCAGACCGCTCGCGGCGAGCGCCTTGGCGAAGCCCTCGTTCGTCTGCCGCAGCGCGGCGACCATCAGCTCGTCCAGCGTCGAGAAGTGGTACGTGGTGGAGCCGAGGGGCACATCGGCCGCGGCGGCGACGGAGCGGTGGCTCAGTCCCGCGATGCCCTTCTCCCCCACGACGCGGATCGCCGCGTCGATGATCCGCTGCCGCCGCTCGGGGTCGTACCGACGTGACATCAGTGCGCGCCTCCCATGTTCAGTACGACCACCCCGCCGACGATCAGCGTGAGGCCGGCGATCTTCGCGAGATCCAGTCCTTCCCCGAACAGCACCAGGCCGATCCCCACCACCGTCGCGGTGCCGACCCCGGACCAGATCGCATAGGCCGTGCCGATGGAGACGGTCTTCAGGGTCTGCGCGAGCAGTGCGAAGGAGATGACGTAGCCGAGGAGGGTCACCAGCGAGGGCCATGGCCTGCTGAAGCCTTCGCTGTACTTCATGGCCGTGGTGGCGACGACTTCGGCGGCTATGGCCCCGGAAAGGAAGGCGTATCCCATGTGTACGAGTGTACGTATCGATGCGTACACCCGTACACACGCGGCTGGCCCGCAACCATCCTTCGACCGAACGCCAGGGCTTGTGCACCCGCTCCGCGCCCCGCCGGAGGAGACGCTTCCCGAAGCGGTGCGAGAACGCCCCGGCCGGCTCCCGGACGCAGGACACGGCAGCCGCACGCAGAACGGCGACGCCCGTCGGGCGTCGCCGTTCTCCTCAGCCGGAAAGGTCCGGTGGATCTCAGACGTTGAAACCGAGCGCCCGAAGCTGCTCGCGGCCGTCGTCCGTGATCTTGTCGGGGCCCCACGGCGGCATCCACACCCAGTTGATCCGCAGCTCGCTGACGAGACCGTCCGTGGCGGACTTTGCCTGGTCCTCGATGACGTCCGTCAGTGGACAGGCCGCCGAGGTGAGCGTCATGTCCACGGTGGCGATGTTCGCCGAATCGTCGATGTGGATGCCGTAGATCAGGCCGAGATTGACGACGTCGATGCCCAGTTCGGGGTCGACGACGTCCATCAGGGCCTCGCGGAGCTCCTCCTCCGAGACCGGCTTCATCTCCACGGTGTCACTCATGCCGTCTTCCTTTCGGCGTCGGCTCCGCCCAGCGCCTGGGCCGTCGCGTCCTTCCACGCCATCCAGCTCAGGAGGGCGCACTTCACCCGCGCCGGGTACTTGGAGACGCCGGCGAACGCCACAGCGTCCTCCAGCACCTCCTCCATCGCGTCATCGGGTTCGAGCCTGCCCTTGGACTGCATCAGCTCCAGGAAGGTCTCCTGGATCTTCTGCGCGTCGGCCAGCTCCCTGCCGACGAGGAGTTCGTTCAGTACGGAGGCCGAGGCCTGGCTGATGGAGCAGCCCTGGCCCTCGTACGAGACGTCCTTGATCGTCGTACCGTCGTACTTCACACGCAGCGTGATCTCGTCGCCGCAGGTCGGATTGACGTGGTGCACCTCGGCGTCGCCATCCCTCAGACCACGCCCGTGCGGGTTCTTGTAGTGGTCCAGGATGACTTCCTGGTACATCGAATCCAGCTTCACGGTTTCAGCACGCCCTTCAGCCGAAGAAGTTCCGTACGTGCTCCAGCCCCTCGACCAGTGCGTCGATCTCGGCCGGCGTGGAGTACAGATAGAACGACGCTCGCGTGGTCGCAGGAATTCCGTACCGCAGGCAGACGGGGCGGGCGCAGTGGTGGCCGACCCGGACCGCGATGCCCTGCTCGTCGAGGACCTGCCCCACGTCGTGCGGGTGGATGTCACCGAGCGTGAAGGAGATCGCCGCGCCCCGGTCCTCGGCCGTGGTCGGGCCGATGATCTTCAGGTCGGGGACCTCGCGCAGCCGCTGCACCGCGTATTCGGTGAGCGCGTGCTCGTGCGCGAGGATCCTGTCCATGCCGATCGAGTTGAGATAGTCGATCGCCGCACCGAGGCCGACCGCCTGCGCGATCGGCGGCGTACCCGCCTCGAACTTGTGCGGGGCCGGAGCGTACGTCGACGAGTGCATCGACACGGTCTCGATCATCTCGCCGCCGCCCAGGAACGGAGGCAGGTCCTCCAGGAGCTCCTGGCGTCCCCACAGCACGCCGATACCCGTCGGACCGCACATCTTGTGGCCGGTGAAGGCCACGAAGTCGGCCTGCAGCGCCTGCACGTCCAGTGGCATGTGCGGCGCGGCCTGGGAGGCGTCGATGCAGACCAGGGCGCCGACCTCCTGGGCGCGCCGGACTATCGCCTCGACCGGGTTGACCGTGCCCAGGATGTTGGACACCAGCACAAAGGAGACGATCTTCGTCTTCTCGGTGATGATCTCGTCGATGTTCGACAGGTCGAGCCGGCCGTCGTCGGTGAGGCCGAACCACTTCAGCTTCGCGCCCGTGCGCTGCGCCAGCAGCTGCCACGGCACGATGTTGGAGTGGTGCTCCATCTCCGTGATGACGATCTCGGTCTCGTGGTCCACCCGGTAGGGCTCGTCGGCCCAGCCCAGCATGTTCGCCACGAGGTTGAGCGATTCGGAGGCGTTCTTGGTGAAGATCACCTCGTCGCGGCTCGGTGCGTTGATGAACGCGGCGACCTTGTCACGCGCGCCCTCGTACAGCGCCGTGGCCTCCTCGGCGAGCACATGCACACCGCGGTGGACGTTGGCGTTGTAGCGCTCGTAGTACTCGGCGAGGACGTCGAGCACCTGGCGCGGCTTCTGCGAGGTCGCGGCGTTGTCCAGGTACACGAGCTTCTTGCCGTCGTGGACCAGCCGGTCCAGGACGGGGAAGTCCTTGCGGATCGCCTCGGTGTCGAGGAGGCCCGGCAGCTGTGTCACGCGGATACGCCACCCTTCACGTATGCCTCGTAGCCCTCTGCCTCCAGCTTGTCCGCGAGCTCGGGACCGCCGGATTCGACGATGCGGCCGCCGGCGAACACATGCACGTGGTCGGGCTTGATGTAGCGCAGGATGCGCGTGTAGTGCGTGATCAGCAGGGTGCCGACCTCGCCGGACTCACGGACGCGGTTGACGCCCTCGGAGACGATGCGCAGCGCGTCGACGTCGAGGCCGGAGTCCGTCTCGTCGAGGATCGCGATCTTCGGCTTGAGCAGCTCGAGCTGGAGGATCTCGTGGCGCTTCTTCTCGCCGCCGGAGAAGCCCTCGTTCACGTTGCGCTCGGCGAAGGACGGGTCCATGTGGAGGCTCTCCATGGTCTCCTTGACCTCCTTCACCCAGGTGCGCAGCTTGGGGGCCTCGCCACGGATCGCGGTGGCGGAGGTGCGCAGGAAGTTGGAGACGGAGACGCCGGGAACCTCGACCGGGTACTGCATCGCCAGGAACAGGCCCGCGCGGGCGCGCTCGTCGACGGACATCTCCAGGACGTCCTCGCCGTCGAGCAGCACGGTGCCGCCCGTGATCGTGTACTTCGGGTGGCCGGCGAGCGAGTAGGCGAGAGTCGACTTGCCCGAGCCGTTGGGGCCCATGATGGCGTGCGTCTCGCCCTGGCTCACGGTGAGGTCGACGCCCTTGAGGATCTCCTTCGTGGCGTTGTCGGCCTCGACGGTGACGTGCAGGTCTCGGATTTCAAGCGTTGCCATGGGTGCCTCAGGACTCCTGGGTGAGGGAGACGAGCACGTCGTCCCCTTCGATCTTTACGGGGTATACGGGGACGGGGCGCGTCGCGGGAAGGGCGTCGGGCTTTCCGGAACGGAGGTCGAAGCGCGAGCCGTGCAGCCAGCACTCGATGTGGCAGTCGTCGACCTCGCCCTCGGAGAGCGACACGTTGGCGTGGGAGCAGATGTCGTTGATCGCGAACACCTCTCCCTCGGTCCTGACGAGCGAGATCGGCGTGCCGTCGAGTTCCACCCGCTTCGGGGTGTCCTCCTCCAGCTCGCCCAGCCCACAGACGCGTACGAACAAGGTCATGCGACCGATGCCTCCAGCTCCTCCTCGATCTTGGCGATCAGGCGCTCCTCGATGTCGCCGACGCCGATCTGCTGGACCAGCTCGGCGAAGAAGCCGCGGACGACGAGGCGGCGGGCCTCGTGCTCGGGGATGCCGCGGGCCATCAGGTAGAAGAGCTGCTCGTCGTCGAAGCGGCCGGTGGCGGAGGCATGGCCGGCGCCGACGATCTCGCCGGTCTCGATCTCCAGGTTGGGGACCGAGTCGACGCGGGAGCCGTCCGTGAGGACCAGGTTGCGGTTCATCTCGTAGGTGTCGGTGCCCTCGGCCTTGGCCTCGATGAGCACGTCACCGATCCACACGGCGTGCGCGTCGTCGCCCTGGAGCGCGCCCTTGTAGACGACGTGCGACTTGCAGTGCGGAGCGTTGTGGTCGACGAAGAGCCGGTGCTCCTGGTGCTGGCCCTTGTCGGTGAAGTAGAGCCCGAACAGCTCGGCCTCGCCGCCGGTGCCCGCGTAGGTCACGCGCGGGTGCAGGCGTACGACGTCGCCGCCGAAGGTCACGACGACGGACTTGAAGGAGGCGTCGCGGCCGACGAGCGCGTTGTGCTGGGCGACGTGCACCGCCTTCTCGTCCCAGTCCTGGACGGAGACCACGGTCAGCTTGGCGCCGTCGCCGAGGAGGTAGTCGACGTTGGCGGCGAGCACCGCGTCACCGGTGTGGTCGATGACGACGACGGCCTCGGCGAAGGCACCGAGCTCGATCACCTGGTGGCCGAAGGCGACACCGCCCTCCCCGTGCACGCCGATGCGGATCGGCTCGGTGAGCACCGTCTCCTTGGGGACGGTCACCACGCCGGCCTGCTCGAACGCCGAGTACGCCTGCGCGGCGACCCGGTCCACCGGGGCACCGGCCCTGCCCGGCCGCCCGTCGTCACGGCCGACGGTCTCGACGACGACGCCCTCGGGGGCCTCGACGGTGACCTTCACGCCGCCGCCGTTCGCGACGGCGGTGCCGTCGTGCAGCCCGCGCAGCCGCTCGAGCGGCGTGAACCGCCACTCCTCCTCGCGGCCGTGCGGGACCGGGAAGTCGGCCACGTCGAAGGACGGCGGCGCGCTCATGCGCGTGGCGACGGTCGACTCGGCGGCCACCGCGATCGAGCCCGCGGTGGTCGCTCCCACGGGGATGTTCTGGGCCTCAGCCATGGCTGTCGTTGTGCTCTCTTCCTGCGTCGGTTGTGATCCTCGGCCCGCCCCGTACGGGCGGGCCGGCGCTGCTCAAGAGGGGCGGGTCAGCCGACCGCGCCTTCCATCTGCAGCTCGATCAGCCGGTTGAGCTCCAGCGCGTACTCCATGGGCAGCTCCTTGGCGATCGGCTCGACGAAGCCGCGCACGATCATCGCCATCGCCTCGAACTCGGAGAGACCACGGCTCATCAGGTAGAAGAGCTGGTCCTCGGAGACCTTGGACACGGTCGCCTCGTGGCCCATGGACACGTCGTCCTCGCGGACGTCCACGTAGGGGTACGTGTCGGAGCGCGAGATCGTGTCGACCAGCAGCGCGTCGCAGAGCACGTTGGACTTGGAGCCCGCGGCGCCCTCGCCGATCTCGACCAGGCCGCGGTACGAGGTGCGGCCGCCGCCGCGCGCCACCGACTTGGAGACGATGTTCGAGGAGGTGTTCGGCGCCATGTGGACCATCTTGGAACCGGCGTCCTGGTGCTGGCCCTCGCCCGCGAACGCGATGGAGAGCGTCTCGCCCTTGGCGTGCTCGCCCATCAGGTAGACGGCCGGGTACTTCATCGTCACCTTGGAGCCGATGTTGCCGTCGATCCACTCCATGGTCGCGCCCTCGTAGGCGACGGCGCGCTTGGTGACCAGGTTGTAGACGTTGTTCGACCAGTTCTGGATGGTCGTGTAGCGGCAGCGGGCGTTCTTCTTGACGATGATCTCCACGACCGCGGAGTGCAGCGAGTCCGACTTGTAGATCGGCGCCGTGCACCCCTCGACGTAGTGCACGTAGGCACCCTCGTCGACGATGATCAGGGTCCGCTCGAACTGGCCCATGTTCTCCGTGTTGATGCGGAAGTAGGCCTGGAGCGGGATCTCCACGTGCACGCCCGGCGGGACGTAGATGAAGGAGCCGCCCGACCACACGGCGGTGTTCAGCGAGGCGAACTTGTTGTCACCGGCGGGGATGACGGTCCCGAAGTACTCCTTGAAGAGCTCCGGGTGCTCCTTGAGGGCGGTGTCGGTGTCCAGGAAGATGACGCCCTGCTCCTCCAGGTCCTCGCGGATCTGGTGGTAGACGACCTCCGACTCGTACTGGGCCGCGACACCGGCCACGAGGCGCTGCTTCTCCGCCTCCGGGATGCCGAGCTTGTCGTACGTGTTCTTGATGTCCTCGGGCAGGTCCTCCCAGGACTCCGCCTGCTTCTCCGTGGAGCGCACGAAGTACTTGATGTTGTCGAAGTCGATGCCCGACAGGTCCGAGCCCCAGTTCGGCATGGGCTTCTTCTCGAAAAGGCGCAGGCCCTTCAGGCGCAGCTTGGTCATCCACTCCGGCTCCGACTTCTTGCCGGAGATGTCGCGGACGACGTCCTCGTTCAGACCACGCTTCGCCGCGGCACCGGCTTCGTCGGAGTCGGCCCAGCCGTATTCGTACGTGCCCAGGCCCTCGAGTTCGGGGTGAGCAGTCTCCGTGGGGAGAGTCATGCGGGGTTCCTCCCGGCCGTGCTGGCAGATGCGTTGTGGGTGGTCTCGGAAATCTGTGAGGCTTGCGGCGCCTTGGGGATGAACGTCGTGCAGACGCCGTCGCCGTGCGCGATCGTCGCCAGTCGCTGGACGTGCGTGCCGAGCAGCTGGGAGAAGACTTCCGTCTCGACCTCGCACAGCTGCGGGAACTGCTCCGCGACATGGGCGACCGGGCAGTGGTGCTGGCAGAGCTGTTCGCCGACCGGTGCGCTGCGCGCCGTAGCAGCGTACCCGTCCACGCTCAAGGCCTTGGCCAGGGCTTCGGTGCGCTGCTCGGGGTCGACGGCCTCGATCGCCTTGCGGTAGGCGGCGGCCTGTTCGGCGAGCCGGGCGCGGGCGAAGGCCACGACGGCCTCGTCCCCGCCGTACCGCTGCTGGATCCAGCGCAGGGCGTCCGCGGCGAGCTTGTCGTAGGACTGGTCGAAGGCGTCGCGACCGCAGTCGGTCAGCGCGAAGACCTTGGCGGGGCGACCGCGCGTGCGCGCTCCGTACACCTTCTGCTCGCGGGCGGCCACGACGTCGTCGGCGGCCAGCGCATCCAGATGACGCCGTACGGCCGCCTGGGTGAGCCTCAGCCTGCCGGCGAGCTCCGCGACGGTCGACGGGCCGTGGTCCAGGATGGATCGCGCGACCCGGTTGCGCGTGGAGCGCTCCCCGGTCGCGAGCTCCTCCTGAGGGGCCCCCGTGGGGGTCTCCCGAGCCTCGCCGACGTTTTTCACAACGCCATTGTTGCGTAATTCCTCGGAGACTGACAAGCGCCGTCCCCGCGGCCCGCGGTGCGGTGCATCACTTAGGTTTACCTAAGATGACCTGCGGAAACGATCTTTGATCGATCAAACCGGTGGCGCCCGCCCAGGCGGTCGGGAAGACTCCCGGACCATGCCCGTACCCCCTCCCACCGGCCCTCTTGTCACTCGGGACACCGTCGCCGCGCAGCTGCGCGCCCTCGGCGTGGAGCCCGGCGAGACGCTCCTCGTGCACTCCTCCCTCAGCGCGCTCGGCTGGGTGAGCGGAGGGGCGGTCTCGGTCGTCCTGGGAATCCTCGACGCGCTCGGTCCGGACGGCACCGTGGTGGTCCCCACCCAGACCGGCGACCTCTCGGACCCCGCGGTGTGGAGCAATCCCCCCGTACCCGAGGAGTGGTGGGGGACCATCCGGGCGACCCTGCCCGCCTACGATCCGCTCGTCACCCCGTCACGGGGTGTCGGCGTGATACCGGAGACGCTGCGCACATGGCCGGGCGCCCTGCGCAGCGCCCACCCGCAGACATCGTTCGCCGCGGTCGGAGCGCGGGCGGCGGAGGTCGTCCAGGGCCACGCGCCCGATTGCCGCCTCGGCGAGCGGAGCCCGCTCGCCCGGCTGGAGGCGATGGCCGCCCGGGTGCTCCTGCTCGGAGCGGGCTACGACACGTGCACAAGCTTCCACCTCGCCGAGTACCGGATCCCCGCACCGCGCGTCCGGGTGGGGCGGCCGGGACCGGCCGGCTGGGAAGTGGTGACGGAGGTCTCGATCACCTCGGAGCGGTTCGACGAACTGGGCCACGACTTCGAGCGGGACCGGCCGGTGGTGCGGGGCAGGGTGGGCGCGGCCCACGTACGGCTGTTCCCCGTGGCCGACGCCGTGGCGTACGCGGAGCGGTGGCTCGCTCTGCACCGGCCGGGGGCGGAGTAGTTTGCCGACCCCCTCGTCAAGCACCCCACGCGGCTACCTAGACTCTGGACCCATGCGAAGTGAGCCGGTCGTCCAGGCGCGGTCCCTGGTGAAGCGGTACGGCGCGAAGACAGCGGTGGACGGCCTCGATCTGGTGGCCGGGGCGGGTGTCACCGCCGTGCTCGGCCCGAACGGGGCGGGCAAGACGACCACGGTCGAGACCTGCGAGGGGTACCGGAGGCCGGACTCCGGCACGGTACGCGTCCTGGGCCTCGACCCGGTCCGTGAAGCCTCCGCGCTGCGCCCCCGTATAGGTGTGATGCTCCAGTCGGGCGGCGTCTACTCGGGCGCCCGCGCCGACGAGATGCTCCGCCATGTCGCCAGACTGCACGCGCACCCACTGGACGTGGACGCGCTCATCGAACGGCTCGGGCTCACCGGCTGCGGACGCACCAGCTACCGGCGTCTGTCGGGCGGGCAGAAGCAGCGGCTGGCACTCGCCATGGCCGTCGTCGGCCGCCCCGAGCTGGTCTTCCTGGACGAACCGACCGCGGGCCTCGACCCGCAGGCCCGCCGTGCCACCTGGGACCTCGTCCGCGATCTGCGCGCCGACGGCGTGTCCGTGATCCTCACGACGCACTACATGGACGAGGCCGAGCAGCTCGCCGACGACGTGGCGATCATCGACTCGGGCCGGGTCGTCGCACAGGGCTCCCCGGAGGCGCTGTGCCGGGGCGGTGCCGAGAACACGCTGCGCTTCACGGGCCGCCCGGGCCTGGACGTGGGATCCCTGCTGAAGGCCCTCCCGGCGGACTCCACCGCGGGCGAACTGACGCCGGGCGCCTACCGCATCGTCGGCAAGGTCAACCCGCAACTGCTCGCGACGGTCACCTCCTGGTGCGCCCAGCACGGGGTGATGCCGGACCGGATCTCCGTGGAACGGCACACCCTCGAAGACGTCTTCCTCGAGCTGACGGGCAAGGAGCTGCGTTCGTGACCACCGTCGGTACCTTCGCGCCGAAACCCGGCGCCGCCCCGCTCCCCCGCATGATCGCGGCACAGGCCGCACTCGAGATCAGGATGCTGCTGCGCAACGGTGAGCAGCTTCTGCTGACCGTCGTCATCCCGACGCTGCTGCTGCTCCTCTTCGGCTCCGTCGACATCGTGGACACCGGTGCGGGCAAGGCCGTCGACTTCCTCGCGCCGGGCATCCTGGCACTCGCCGTGATGTCGACCGCCTTCACCGGGCAGGCCATCGCGACCGGCTTCGAGCGCCGCTACGGGGTGCTGAAGCGGCTCGCCTCCTCGCCGCTGCCCCGCTGGGGGCTGATGACCGCCAAGACGGCCTCCGTCCTGGTCACCGAGGTCCTCCAGGTGATCCTGCTGACGGTGATCGCCTACGCCCTCGGCTGGTCCCCGCACGGCGATCCGCTGTCGGTGCTGCTTCTGCTCGTCCTGGGCACGGCGGCCTTCTCCGGGCTCGGTCTGCTCATGGCGGGCACCTTGAAGGCCGAGGCCACCCTGGCCGCCGCCAACCTGGTCTTCCTGCTGCTGCTGGTGGGCGGCGGCGTGATCGTGCCCCTCGACAAGTTCCCCGCGGGTGCCCAGGACGTCCTCGCCCTGCTGCCCATCACCGCCCTGTCCGACGGCCTGCGCGACGTCCTCCAGCACGGTGCGGGCATGCCGGTGGGGGACCTCGCCGTCCTGGCCGTGTGGGCGGTCGTGGGGCTGGCCGCGGCCGGACGGTTCTTCCGCTGGGAGTGAGCCCTCCGCGACGGACGGCACCGCGGACGTCCGCCACGGGCCGACCCCTCGTGAAACCGTGCACAAGCGGCCCCCTACGATGAGAGGCGTGCCAAACGTGACCCTCGCCGATGCCGTAGCGGCCGTGCGCAACCCGCTCGCCTTCATCGCCGCACGCTGGACCCCGGAGCCCCGGACGGTGCAGCGTGCGGCGCTCGCCGCGCTCGTCATGTCGGTCGTCATCGTCGTCACCGGCGGTGCCGTGCGTCTGACCGGCTCGGGGCTCGGCTGCCCGACCTGGCCGCAGTGCACGGACGACTCGCTGACCACGACCCGTGCCATGGGAGTGCACGGTGCGATCGAGTTCGGCAACCGCATGCTGACGTACGTGCTGTGCGCGGCGGTCGGCTGGGCGATCATCGCCGCGCGGTCGCAGAAGCCGCGCAGGCGCAGCCTCACCCGGCTCGGCTGGGCGCAGTTCTGGATCGTGATGAGCAACGCGGTCCTCGGCGGCATCGTCGTCCTCGTCGGCCTCAACCCGTACACCGTCGCCGCCCACTTCCTGCTCTCCACCGCGCTCATCACGGTGGCCACGCTGATGTGGCAGCGCACGCGGGAGAGCGACACGGAGCCGCGTCCGCTGGTCGGCCGGGCCGTGCAGCAGCTGGTGTGGTTCCTGGTCGTCGCCTCCGTGCTGCTGATCGCGGTGGGCACCGTGGTCACCGGTGCGGGCCCGCACGCGGGTGACTCCAGCGAGGTCGAGCGCATCGGGATCGACTGGCAGAGCGTCGCCAAGCTGCACGCCGTGCTGGCCTGGATCGTGGTGACGCTGACCTTCGCCCTGTGGTTCGTCCTCAAGGCGGTGGACGCGCCCGCGGGCCCGCGGCACCGCACCCGGGAACTGTTCCTGATCCTTCTGGGCCAGGGCGTCATCGGCTACGTCCAGTACTTCACGCACCTGCCCGAGCTCCTGGTCGGGCTCCACATGTTCGGCTCCTGCCTGGTGTGGATCGGGGTGCTGCGGGTGCTGCTGTCGCTGCGCGAACGTCCGGAGTCCAGGGCGGGGCTCCCGGGTCCGTCGGCGGAGTCGGCCCTCAGCGCCGCCTGACGCCGGCGCGGGGGCGGTGATCTCACCGCAGCCCGTACACCCGCAGCGCGTTTCCCGCGGCGATCATCACGCCCACCCGCTGCGCGTCCTCCAGCGACCAGGCGCCGTCGGCGACCCAGTCCCCCAGCAGCCTGGACAGTGCCTCGCGGAACAGCCGGGCGCCCACCACATGGAGCTCCGGCAGGCCCTGCGCACCGCTGGAGAAGAGGAGCTTACCGAAGGGCGCAAGCTCCAGGATCTCGGCGAGCACGTCGGCGGCGCGCGCCCCCGTGCGCACGAGGGCGGCGCCCAGGTCCGCGTACACGTGCGGGAACACCCCTGCCAGATGTGCGGCGTGCCGGTGGTACGGATAGCCGTGCAGCAGGACGAGGTCCGTGCCGAGCCCGGCCGTGGCCCGTACGAAGTCGGCCAGCAGGACCGGGTCGGTGCGGTCGATGCGCAGCCCCGGTTCGCCGAGGCCCGCATGGAGCTGGAGGGGGCGGCCGGAGGCCACCGCACTCCACAGCAGATGGCGCAGCAGCACCGGGTCCGACAGCGCGCCGCCCACCCGGCGGCCGGCCAGCCAGCGGCCCGCGGCGCCGCGCACCTCGCCCGGCCCGGGCGGTTCGGGCGCGAGGGCCAGACCGTGGCGCACGCCCGCCACCGAGGTGAACGCCACCGCGTGCGCGGCTGCCCCGTGGATCGACTCGGCGAGATTGGCGAGGAACGACTCCACCGTGCCCGAGGTGTCGGCGACCTGCTCGGCGAGCAGTTCCAGACGGACGATCTCGTGTGCCTCCGCGGCTCCGGCGGAGGCCATCTCGGCGGGCCCGGTGAGATCGCCGGGCAGGCCGGTGTCGACGAGATAGGTGGTGATGCCGCTGCCGCGCAGCAGCCGGCGCCCCGCCTCCAGGACGCCGAGTTCGCGGCGGCGGGCGAGGTAGCGGGCGGGCGGGCAGTGCGCCTCCAGACCGAGCAGCGGCGGACACCAGCGGCGCACGGCGAAACCCGTCTGGGTGTCGAAGAGGGTGGTGCCCGCCGCCGGTGGGCCCTCGGTTCGCGCCAAGTGGGCCTCGAAGGTGCCGAGACCCAGCTCGGTGCGGAGCACGCCGTGGCAGTACTGATCCACCAGGGACGGCGTTTCGATCATCCGGACTCCCCGCGACTGGACCGTGCCTGCACAGGGCCTAACGGGTGAACCGGCGTGAGGTGATGCTCTCAGGCGGTGCGCTTGCCGCCGACCTGGATTCCCGCCATGCGCGTCCACTCGTACGGGCCGGTCTTCACTTTTCCTGCGAACTCGCCGTCGAACGCCTCGTGAACGGTGATGCCCGCCTGCTGCACGGCCTTCTCGGCGATGTCGTACGTCGGTGCGACCAGGTCGCCCCACACGCCGTCCTCGCCGACGAGCACGATCCGGGCACCGCGCTGCCCGATGTAGGCCACCTGTCCCTCGGCACCGCCGTGGGCCCCGGCGAAGGCGTCGATCTCCTTGGCCAGCCGGGCGGCCTTGCGCTCGGCCTTGCGCTCGGCCTTGGCACCTGCGCCCTCGTCAACCTGCTGCGTGTCTGCCATGGCCAAGATGCTACCGACGAGTAGATCGAACGGCGACGGGAGGGGTGCGTGGCCTTGACCACGCACCCCTCCCGTCGCCCGTACGCGGGACCTATCGAAGGAAGGGGTCCACCGCCACCGCCACGAAGAGCAGCGAGACATAGGTGATGCTCCAGTGGAACAGCCGCATCTCCTTGAGCTTGACGCCGGACTTCTCGGCCTTCGCCCGGTGCTGCAGCGCGTGCGCCTCCCACAGCCACCAGCCGCCGGCCGCCAGGGCCACGATCGTGTAGAACCAGCCGGTGTAGCCGAGCGGGGTCAGCAGCAGCGAGACCACGACCATCACCCAGCTGTAGATCACGATCTGCCGGGCGACCACCTTGTTGGAGGCGATGACGGGCAGCATCGGCACGCCCACGCGCGCGTAGTCCTCCTTGACCTTCATGGACAGCGGCCAGTAGTGCGGCGGCGTCCAGAAGAACATGACGAGGAAGAGGACGACCGGCGCCCACGAGAGGGAGTTCGTGACGGACGACCAGCCGATGAGGACGGGGAGGCAGCCGGCGATCCCGCCCCACACGATGTTCTGCGAGGTACGCCGTTTGAGGATCATCGTGTAGACGACGACGTAGAAAAGGAGCGCTCCGAGCGACAGCCAGGCGGACAGCCAGTTGACGGTGAATCCGAACAGCAGTGTGGAGACCACCGCGAGCGTGATACCGAAGGCCAGGCACTCGCGGGGGCTGACGATGCCGGTGACCAGCGGACGCTGCGAGGTGCGGTCCATGAGCGCGTCGATGTCACGGTCGATGTACATGTTCAGGGCGTTGGCGCCGCCCGCGGAGAGGTAGCCGCCGACACAGGTGAGCAGCACCAGTCCGAGACTCGGCACCCCCTGCTGGGCGAGGAACATCACCGGAACGGTGGTGATCAGCAGCAGCTCGATGATCCGCGGCTTGGTCAGCGCCACGAACGCCTTGACCCGGGCCCCAAACGGCCGCTGGCCCCGGCTGCTGCTCGTACCGAGCTCCCCCACAGCCGTGACGGCATGGGGGGTGCCCCCACCCGCCGGACGGGAATCGACGGCCGTCACGTACACCCCTGACAGAGACATCCCAGCAAACCCACCGGCTGTGAACTCCCGGTAAAGGCTCGCGCGTACCCACGCAACTTTAGACGTTGCCCACAGCCCGCTCTTCGCGGGGGTCGGTCGTGTTGGAGCCGTCGCGGAAAGGGCGGGGCGCGCCCCGCCCGCATCGGTGCGGGAGCGGAACCACGCTCGGTTGAGCGTTCGCACGACCGGGGCCGTATTCAGTTCCCGACCGGGAATCGGCCCGGTCGGGAGGCGGATCGCGGCGACTCCCGGCAGTCTGGAATGACTCGAAAAGACGCATGTACCTACGGGGGTAGGCTCAGCAGCGGCCGGTGGGCGCCCAAGTGCACCGGCATTCGACATGTGGAGAGGAGCCCTGACCCAGGGTGAGCACCAAGCCGACCACAAAAGACCTCGAGTGGACCGAGTTGGACCAGCGGGCCGTGGATACCGCCCGGGTTCTGGCGGCCGATGCCGTACAGAAGGTCGGTAACGGCCATCCGGGCACGGCGATGAGCCTGGCTCCGGCCGCGTACACCCTCTTCCAGAAGGTGATGCGGCACGACCCGGCCGATCCGACGTGGGTGGGCCGTGACCGCTTCGTCCTGTCGGCCGGCCACACGTCCCTGACCCTCTACACGCAGCTCTACCTGGCCGGTTTTGGCCTGGAGCTGGCCGATCTGGAGGCGTTCCGCACCTGGGGGTCCAAGACTCCCGGTCACCCCGAGTACGGGCACACACGCGGCGTGGAGACGACGACCGGCCCGCTGGGCCAGGGTGTCGCCAACGCGGTGGGCATGGCGATGGCCTCGCGCTACGAGCGCGGTCTGTTCGATCCGGAGGCCGCGCAGGGCACCTCGCCCTTCGACCACTTCATCTACTGCATCGCCGGTGACGGCTGCCTCCAGGAAGGCATCTCGGCCGAGGCGTCCTCGATGGCCGGTCACCAGAAGCTCGGGAACCTGATCCTGCTGTGGGACGACAACCACATCTCGATCGAGGGCGACACCGAGACGGCGGTGTCCGAGGACACCGTCAAGCGGTACGAGGCCTACGGCTGGCATGTGCAGCGGGTGGCGCCGAAGCCGGACGGGGACCTGGACCCGCACGCCATCTACGACGCGATCCAGGAGGCCAAGAAGGTCACCGACCGGCCGTCGTTCATCGCGATGCGCTCGATCATCGCCTGGCCCGCCCCGCACGCGCAGAACACCGAGGCCGCGCACGGCTCGGCCCTGGGCGAGGACGAGGTCGCGGCCACCAAGCGCATCCTCGGCTTCGACCCGGACAAGAGCTTCGAGGTCGCCGACGAGGTCCTGGCCCACACCCGCAAGGCCCTGGACCGGGGTCATGAGGCGAGGGCCGAGTGGGAGAAGTCCTTCCAGGAGTGGCGGGGCAACAGCGCCGAGCGCGTCGCCGAGTTCGACCGCATCAGCAAGGGTGAGCTGCCCACCGGCTGGGAGGAGAAGCTCCCGGTCTTCGAGGCGGGCAAGGGCGTCGCGACGCGTGCCGCCTCCGGCAAGGTGCTGCAGGCCCTGGGTGCGGTCGTCCCCGAGCTGTGGGGCGGCTCCGCCGACCTGGCCGGCTCGAACAACACCACCATCGACAAGAACAGCTCCTTCCTGCCGGCGGACAATCCGCTCCCGGGCGCCGACCCGTACGGCCGCACGATCCACTTCGGCATCCGCGAGCACTCCATGGCCGCGGAGATGAACGGCATCACGCTGCACGGCAACACCCGCGTCTACGGCGGCACCTTCCTGGTGTTCTCCGACTACATGCGCAACGCGGTCCGGCTGTCGGCGCTGATGCACCTGCCGGTCACCTATGTGTGGACCCATGACTCCATCGGTCTGGGCGAGGACGGCCCCACCCACCAGCCGGTCGAGCACCTGGCCTCGCTGCGCGCCATCCCGGGCCTGAACGTGGTCCGCCCGGCCGACGCCAACGAGACCGCCATCGCCTGGCGCGAGATCCTGGGTCGCTGGACCAAGGAGTTCGGCAAGGGCGCCCCGCACGGTCTTGCGCTGACCCGCCAGGGAGTGCCGACGTACGAGCCCAACGAGGACACCGTCCGCGGTGGTTACGTCATGTTCGAGGCGGAGGGCGGAGAGCCGCAGGTGATCCTGATGGCCACCGGCTCCGAGGTGCACATCGCCGTCGAGGCCCGCGAGCAGCTCCAGGCCGAGGGCGTCCCGACGCGCGTCGTGTCGATGCCGTGCGTGGAGTGGTTCGAGGAGCAGGACCAGGGGTACCGGGACAGCGTCCTGCCGCCTTCGGTGAGGGCGCGGGTCTCGGTCGAGGCCGGGATCGGCCTCACCTGGCACCGGTTCGTCGGAGACGCGGGCCGCATCGTTTCCCTGGAGCACTTCGGTGCTTCGGCCGACGGCAAGGTCCTTTTCCGCGAGTTCGGCTTCACTGCCGAGAACGTCGCATCCGCCGCCCGGGAATCGATCGCCGCAGCCCAGCGCTGACGCTGATATACGACACGTAGGAGATGCATTTTCCATGACAGACGCACTGAAGCGCCTCTCCGAAGAAGGCGTCGCGATCTGGCTGGACGACCTGTCGCGCAAGCGGATCACGTCCGGCAACCTCGCCGAACTGATCGACCAGCAGCACGTCGTGGGCGTCACCACCAACCCGACGATCTTCCAGAAGGCCATCTCGTCGGGCGACGGCTACGAGCAGCAGCTCGCCGACCTCGCCGCCCGCAAGGTCACCGTCGAAGAGGCGGTCCGCATGATCACCACGGCGGACGTCCGGGACGCCGCCGACATCCTGCGTCCGGTGTACGACGCCACGCAGGGCCAGGACGGCCGGGTGTCGATCGAGGTCGACCCCCGTCTCGCCCACAACACCCGGGCCACCGTCGCCGAGGCCAAGCAGCTCGCCTGGCTGGTCGACCGTCCGAACACCCTCATCAAGATCCCTGCCACCAAGGCGGGTCTGCCGGCGATCGCCGAGACCATCGGCCACGGCATCAGCGTCAACGTCACGCTGATCTTCTCGCTGGAGCGCTACCGCGAGGTCATGGACGCGTACCTCACCGGCCTGGAGAAGGCCAGGGAGCGCGGCCTGGACCTGTCCCTGATCCACTCGGTGGCGTCCTTCTTCGTGTCCCGTGTGGACACCGAGATCGACAAGCGGATCGACGCCCTGGGGACGCCGGACGCCAAGGCGCTTCGCGGCAAGGCGGCCATCGCCAACGCACGGCTCGCCTACCAGGCGTACGAGGAGGTGTTCGGCAGCGACCGCTGGCTCGCCCTGGAGAAGGCGGGGGCCAACAAGCAGCGCCCGCTGTGGGCCTCCACCGGTGTCAAGGACCCCGCCTACAAGGACACCATGTACGTGGTGGACCTGGTGGCGCCCAACACGGTGAACACCATGCCCGAGGCCACCCTGGTGGCCACCGAGGACCACGGCGAGATCCGCGGCAACGCCGTCGCCGGCACCTACGAGCAGGCTCGCGCCGAGCTCGACGCGATCGAGGGACTGGGGATCTCGTACGACGACGTGGTCCAGGTGCTGGAGGACGAGGGCGTCGACAAGTTCGAGGCCTCCTGGAACGACCTGCTCAAGTCGACCGAGGCGGAGCTCCAGCGCCTCGCCCCCTCGGAGGGCTGACATCTTGACATCCGTACACGGAGCGAATCCGCTTCGTGACGCCGCGGACCGACGGCTCCCGCGAATCGCGGGGCCGTCGGGCCTGGTCATCTTCGGCGTCACGGGCGATTTGTCACGTAAAAAGCTAATGCCTGCCGTTTACGACCTTGCCAACCGCGGCCTGCTGCCGCCGGGCTTCTCGCTCGTCGGCTTCGCCCGGCGGGAGTGGCAGAACGAGGACTTCGCCGCGGAGGTCCACGACGCGGTCAAGGAGCACGCCCGTACGCCGTTCCGCGAGGAGGTCTGGCAGCAGCTCATCCAGGGGATGCGCTTCGTCCAGGGCACCTTCGACGAC
This sequence comes from Streptomyces sp. HUAS TT11, assembly GCF_051553595.1. NCBI lineage: Bacteria > Bacillati > Actinomycetota > Actinomycetes > Kitasatosporales > Streptomycetaceae > Streptomyces > Streptomyces sp. HUAS TT11. The sequence continues at coordinate 6,845,160 of NZ_CP196184.1, read as the reverse complement.
GACGACGCGTTCGAGCGCCTGCGCTCCACCATCGAGGAGCTGGACAAGGCGCAGGGCACGGGCGGCAACTTCGCCTTCTACCTGTCGGTGCCGCCGAAGTCCTTCCCCGTGGTCATCCAGCAGCTGAAGAAGCACGGCCTGGCCGATCAGACCGGCGGCTCCTGGCGGCGCGCGGTCATCGAGAAGCCGTTCGGACACGACCTGAAGTCGGCCGAGGACCTCAACAAGGTCGTCCACGAGGTCTTCGCTCCGGACCAGGTCTTCCGCATCGACCACTATCTGGGCAAGGAGACCGTCCAGAACATCCTGGCGCTGCGCTTCGCCAACACCATGTTCGAGCCGATCTGGAACCGGTCCTTCGTGGACCATGTGCAGATCACCATGGCCGAGGACATCGGCATCGGCGGCCGGGCCGGCTACTACGACGGCATCGGCGCCGCCCGCGACGTCGTCCAGAACCACCTGCTCCAGCTGCTGGCCCTCACGGCGATGGAGGAGCCCGCGTCCTTCGACGCGGACGCGCTCGCCGCCGAGAAGACCAAGGTGCTCGGTGCCGTGCGGCTGCCCTCGGAACTCGGTCGGGACACCGTGTTCGCGCAGTACGCGGGCGGCTGGCAGGGCGGCGAGAAGGCCGTCGGCTACCTCCAGGAGGACGGCATCGACCCCGCGTCGCGGACGGACACCTATGCCGCGGTGAAGCTGGGCATCGACAACCGCCGCTGGGCGGGCGTCCCCTTCTACCTGCGGACCGGCAAGCGCCTGGGCCGGCGGGTCACCGAGATCGCGGTCGTCTTCCAGCGCGCCCCGCACTCCCCCTTCGACACCACCGCGACCGAGGAACTGGGCCAGAACGCGGTCGTCATCCGCGTCCAGCCCGACGAGGGCGTCACCGTCCGCTTCGGATCGAAGGTGCCGGGCACCTCGATGGAGATCCGGGACGTGTCCATGGACTTCGCCTACGGGGAGTCCTTCACGGAGTCCAGCCCCGAGGCGTACGAGCGCCTGATCCTGGACGTCCTGCTCGGCGACTCGAACCTCTTCCCGCGCACCGAGGAGGTCGAGCTGTCCTGGAAGATCCTCGACCCGATCGAGGAGTACTGGGATGCGCACGGCAAGCTCGCGCAGTACCCCGCCGGTACCTGGGGGCCGCGCGAGGCCGACGAGATGCTCGCACGAGACGGACGGAGCTGGCGCCGGCCATGAAGATCGACCTCACGGACACCACGGCCAGCAAGATCAACAAGGCGCTGGTGCAGGGCCGCCGCGCCATCGGCACGCCCGCCGTGGGCATGGTGCTCACCCTCGTCATCGTCACCGACGAGGAGAACGCCTACGACGCCCTCAAGGCGGCCAACGAGGCCTCGCGCGAGCACCCCTCGCGCACCCTCGTGGTGGTCAAGCGCGTCTCGCGCTCCCCGCGCGACCGCACCACGTCGCGCCTGGACGCCGAGGTCCGGGTCGGGGCCGACGCCGGCACCGGCGAGACGGTGATACTGCGGCTGTACGGCGAGGTCGTGAACCACGCCCAGTCCGTCGTACTGCCGCTGCTGCTGCCCGACGCGCCGGTCGTCGCCTGGTGGCCGGTGAACGCACCGCTCGACCCGGCCAACGATCCGCTGGGTGCTCTCGCCCAGCGCCGCGTCACCGACTCCTACACCGCCGAGGCGCCGGTGCGGGAGCTGAACGCCCGCGCCGACGCCTACACGCCCGGTGACACCGACCTGTCGTGGACCCGCATCACGCCGTGGCGCTCCATGCTGGCCGCCGCCCTCGACCAGGTCGTCTGCGAGGTCCAGGGCGTCGAGGTGGAGGGCGAGGAGTTCAACCCCAGCTGCGAGTTGCTGGCCATGTGGCTCGCGGACCGGCTGAGCGTTCCCGTCAAGCGCTCCCTCTCCTCCGGGCCCGGCCTCACCGCGGTCCGGATGCGCACGAGCTGCGGTCCGATCGTCCTGGACCGGGCGGACGGCTCGCTGGCCACGCTGTCCATCCACGGGCAGCCCGACCGCGCGGTGGCGCTCAAGCGCCGCGAGACGTCCGAGCTGATCGCGGAGGAGCTGCGCAGGCTCGACCCGGACGACACCTACGCGTCTGCACTGCGCTTCGGCGTGGACCGGCTGGGCAACGGGGCGGAGCGCACGGACACGGCCGCCGGGGAGAACACGGCCGAGCCGTCCGGCACCGAGGAGCCGGTGGCCGGAGCGGACGCGGCGTCGGACGCCGTACAGGCCCCGGAGCCGGGGGCGGCCGAGAAGGACCGGTCGAGGAAGGCGGCGGCGAAGTGAGCACTCCGCAGCTCGTCGTGCACCGCGACAAGGAACTGATGGCCCAGGCCGCGGCGGCCAGGCTGATCACCAAGGTCGTGGACGCCCAGGCCTCCCGCGGCTCCGCCTCGGTCGTGCTCACCGGCGGGCGCAACGGCAACGGCCTGCTGGCCGCACTCGCCGCCGCGCCCGCCCGGGACGCCGTCGACTGGAGCCGGATCGACCTGTGGTGGGGCGACGAGCGGTATCTGCCCGAGGGCGACCCGGAGCGCAACTACACCCAGGCGTGCGAGGCGCTGCTCGACGCCGTACCCCTGGACCCCAAGCGCGTGCACCCCATGCCCGCGTCGGACGGACCGCACGGTGCCGGGGTGGAGGCCGCGGCGGAGGCCTACGCCGCGGAGCTGGCCCGGTCCGCGGGCCCCGAGAACCACGGCGCGGTGCCCACCTTCGACGTCCTGATGCTGGGAGTCGGGCCCGACACGCACGTGGCGTCGCTCTTCCCGGAGCTGCCCGCGGTGCGGGAGACGGAGCGGACGGTGGTCGGCGTCCACGGCGCGCCGAAGCCGCCGCCCACCCGGGTCACACTGACCCTCCCGGCGATCCGGTCGGCCCGTGAGGTGTGGCTGCTGGCGGCGGGCGAGGACAAGGCGCAGGCGGTGGCGATCGCGCTGTCCGGCGCCGGGGAGATCCAGGCGCCCGCGGCCGGCGCGTACGGCAGGTCACGCACGCTGTGGCTGCTGGACGCGGCGGCGGCGGCACAGCTCCCGCGTTCGCTGTATCCGCCGGCGTCGGCCTGAGGAACGGCTTCACAGGCGAAGGCCGGACGGGTCTCCTCCCGTCCGGCCTTCGCGCACTACGAGCGGGGCTATTTCACCGACCCCGCCATGACCCCCTGCACGAAGTGCCGCTGGAACGCGAAGAACACCACCACCGGCACGATCAGCGACAGGAAGGCGCCGGGCGCCAGGACATCGATGTTGCTGCCGAACTGGCGTATCTGCGACTGCAGTTCCACGGTGAGCGGCTGCGCCGAGCTGTCGGCGAACAGCAGCGCCACCAGCATGTCGTTCCACACCCACAGGAACTGGAAGATGGCCAGGCTGGCGAGGGCGGGCCGGCCCACCGGCAGGACCAACCGGACGAAGATGCGCCACTCGCTGCCGCCGTCCATCCGCGCCGCCTCCAGCATCTCCTTCGGCATCTCGGCGAAGTAGTTCCGCAGCAGGAACACCGCGAAGGGCAGCCCGTACGCCACGTGGAACAGCACGACACCGGGAATCGTGCCGAACAGCCCCAGCTGCCCGAAGAGCTTGGCCACCGGCAGCAGACCGATCTGCACCGGCACCACCAGCAACGCCACCACCAGCAGGAAGAGCGGCTCCCGCGCGGGGAAGTCCAGCCAGGCGAAGGCGTATCCGGCGAGCGCCGCGATACCGACGACCAGCACGGTCGTCGGCACCGAGATCAGCACCGTGTTCCAGAAGGACTGGATGATCCCGGCGTTCTTCAGCAGGGCCGAGTAGTTGTCGAAGGACAGCTGCCCGGGGGCCGTGAGCGCCGTCCACCAGCCGCCCTTCGCCGTGTCCTCGGCCGATCGCAGCGAAGACAGGAACAGTCCCGCCAGCGGCGTGAGCCAGATCAGCCCGATCACCACGAGGAAGGCCTGCACCAGCCCGTTGCCGAGGCCCCGCCTGACCGCGTTCATCGCTGACTCCTTCGGAAACGGCGGACGTTGAAGACCATCGCGGGGATCACCAGCAGCAGGAGCAGCACCCCGAGTGCGCTGCCCAGCCCTTGGTTGTTGCCTCCGCCGAAGGACACCAGCCACATCTGCGTCGCGAGCACGGTCGCGTCCTCCTGGACCGGTCCTGGCGCGATGATGTAGACGAGGTCGAAGACCTTCATCACGTTGATCACCAGGGTGACGAAGACGACGGTCAGCACCGGGGCGAGCAGCGGGACCGTGATCCGCCGGAAGATCTGCCACTCGTTCGCCCCGTCCATCCGGGCCGCCTCCAGCGCGTCCCGTGGCAGCGTCGAGAGGCCCGCGCCGATCAGCACCATGGCGAAGCCGGTCCAGATCCACAGATACGCCCCGATGATCGCCGGCGTGACCAGCGTCCTGCCGAGCCAGGAAACGCCCTGGTACGGCGGTGCGAAGTTGGACGCGGGCAGTTCCACCGTGTAGGCGCCGGACGCCAGTCCCGGGAAGCGGAAGGAGCCGTCGGACGCGGTCGTCGTGCTCGCCACGGTCCGCCCGTCGCGCACCGCCTCCACCTTCATCTCCGGCAGCCCGCTCTCCCGCCGGTCGACCTCGCCCTGCCGCCCTCCCCCGCCGGGCGTGAAGTCCAGGTAGACGACCCCGCGCAGCTCGTCCGGCGCGGCGCTCCGGCCGGCCGCCGCGTACGCGGGCCCGGCACTCGCGGGCAGGTCCTTGGGCAGTACCCCGACCAGCCCGAGCGTCACCGAGTCGCCCGGCGACACACCCGTGCTCGTGCGGTACGAGCCGTCCGCGCCGTGGATCAGCCCCTGGCCCTCACGGGCCCGGGCCGTCGGGTAGGACGACGTCCCCGCGAAGGCGTCGTGGACCGAGACCACGGCGGCGTTCAGCACTCCCTTGTCCGGGTCCTCGTCGTAGGCGAGCCGGAAGATGATTCCGGCGGCGAGGAAGGACACCGCCATGGGCATGAACAGCAGGAGCTTGAACGCCGTCGCCCAGCGCACCTTCTCCACCAGCACGGCCAGGATCAGGCCGAGCCCGGTCAGCAGTGCCGGGGCGACGACCACCCAGATGGTGGTGTTCCGGATGGCCTTCAGCGTCGCCGGATCGCGGAACATCTCGGTGTAGTTGTCGCCGCCCACGAACCGGGTCCCGGAGGCGTCGAAGAAGCTGCGCCCGACCGAGAAGAGCACGGGGTAGACGACCAGGGCGCCGAGCAGCAGCAGCGCCGGGAGGACGAAGAGCACGGCGATGATCCGGCCGCGCCGTCGCGTACGCCGTGCGCGGCCGGCGGACGCGACGGGCGGGGAACCCGCCTCCTGCGCGAGCGTGGTGGCGGTCATGTCCACTCAGCCCTGGTACGCCTTGGCCGCCGCGGCCTCCAGCCGCTCCGCGGTCGCCTTCGGGTCGGACGGGTCGCCGAGGAAGTCCTGGAGCAGCTTCCACTCGCCGGCGCCCTTGGTGCCGCCGAAGGCCGCCGGCGCCTGGTCGGACATGTCGAAGCGGACCGAGTCGCCCGCAGCGACGAGCGACTTCGCCGTGGCCCGGGTGACGTCGTCTCCGTAGGAGGCGAGATCGAGCTTCTTGTTCGGGGACAGGAAGCCGCCCGCCTCGGCCCACACGGCCGCGGCCTCGGGGGTGGCCAGGTATTCGAGGAGCTTCATGCCGGCCTTGGCGTTCTTGCCGTCCTTGAGGACGACCGCCGCGTCACCGCCGCTGACCACGGGCGCGCTGCCGCCGTCGACCGCGGGGAAGGCGAAGAAGTCCGCGTCCTGGCCGATGGTCTTCCCGAACTGGTCGTGGGCGACGCCTGCGACGAAGTCCCCCTCGTAGACCATGCCCGCCTTCGGCTCGGGTCCGAAGACCTTCTCGACGGAGCCCGGGAAGTCGGTGTTGAGGGCCTCCTTCTGGCCGCCCGCTATCAGCTGCTTGTCCTTGAAGAGCTTGCCGAGTGTGGTGAGCGCCTCGACCACGCTCGCGTCGGTCCACTTCAGCTTGTGGGCGGCCAGGGCGTCGTACTTCTCCGGCCCGGCCTGGGAGAGGTAGATGTTCTCGAACCAGTCCGTCAGCGTCCAGCCGTCCTGTCCGGCGACCGCGAAGGCGGCGAGACCCGAGTCGGACACCGTGTGCCCGGCCTTGAGCATCTCGTCGTAGGTCTTCGGCGGCTCGACGCCGGCCTGGGCGAGGGCGTCGGGGCTGTACCAGACCGTCGACTTGTGAGCGGCCTTGAAGTACAGGCCGTACAGGGTGCCGTCGACGCTGCCGTAGTTCTTCCACACGCTCGCGAAGTCGGCGCCGATCGTCTGCTGGGCGGTCGTGGACAGCGGCTGGAGCCAGCCCTTCTGTGCGAACTGCTGGAGCACACCGACCTGCGGGACCATCACGACGTCGGGCGCGTTGCCGCCCTCGATCTTGCTGCCGACGACGGTGGACACGTTGTCGCCGGTGGACACGAACTGGGTCTTGGCGCCGGTCTTCGCGGAGAACGCGTCCAGGACCTTCTGGAAGTTCTTCTGCTCGCTGCCGGTCCAGACGCCGGCCACGGTGACCGTCCGGCCGGCGAGGGCCTTGTCGCCGCCGCCTGCCGGGGTGACGGGGCCGCCGCCGCAGGCCGTGGCGCCGAGCGCCAGGGCGAGTGCCGTGCAGCCGGTGAGCAGGGTGGTACGTCGCATCATCGTTGATGTCCCTTCGTGAAATGGGGATCGGACGTGCAGGAGCTGGGTCGCCGGGTCGTGTGCTCAGAGGTCGGTGCCGTCGGTGATCCACCAGGCGGCCGTGGCACCGGCGAGCACCCCGGGAGCGCAGGCGCCGCTGGCGAGCAGCGGGGTGCCCGGGACGGGGGCGGGTGTGGGCGCGCTACCGAAGTTGACGGCGCAGACGAGGCCGTCACCGCGCACGAAGCCGAGGACGTCGGGCGGGGTGTCCAGCCAGCGCAGGGTGCCTTCGCCCAACTGGGGCAGTGCGGAGCGCAGTTGCAGGCCGTCGCGGTAGAGGTGCCAGAAGGAGCGGGTGTCGGCGAGGGCGCGGTCGGTGGCGTGCTCGGCGAACCACTCCGGCTGCGGCAGCCACGGCTGGGCCCCTTCGGTGCCGGAGGTGAACCCGAACGGGGACGCCTGCCCCGACCACGGCAACGGGACCCGGCAGCCGTCGCGGATCCGGGCCCGGCTGCCGGTGCGCCGGAAGATCGGGTCGGTGAGCACGTCGTCGGGCAGGTCGACCACCTCGGGCAGGCCCAGCTCCTCGCCCTGGTAGATGTAGGCGGCGCCGGGCAGCGCCAGCATCAGCAGGGCTGCGGCGCGGGCGCGGGCGGCGCCCAGGCCGCTGCCCTCGGTGGCCGGTTCGCCGTAGCGGGTGACGCTGCGGACCTGGTCGTGGTTGTTGAGGACCCAGGTGACCGTCGAGCCCGTGCCGGCTATGTCCTGCACGGCCTCGGAGATGACCTTGCGAAAGGCGTCGGCGTCCCAGGGGGCGCTCAGCAGATCGAAGAAGAAGGCCTGGTGCAGCTCGTCCGGGCGGACGTAGCGCGCGTGCTCGCGGGCGGTCGGCACGGACACCTCGCCCACCAGCAGGCGTTCGTGGCCGTCCCGCGCCGTGTACTCCTCGCACACCGCACGCCAGTGCCGCCACACGTCGTGCACCTCGGGCTGGTTCCAGGCAAGCGGGTTGACGGAGTCGCGGGTGCGGGCGTCGGCCTCGGGGTCCGGGGAGTCGGGCAGCCCGGGGTGCTTGAAGAGGCCCGCGGCGACGTCGATACGGAAGCCGTCGACGCCCCGGTCGAGCCAGAAGCGCAGGACCCGCTCGAACTCGGCGGCGACCGCGCCGTTGCGCCAGTTCCAGTCGGGCTGCTCGGGGGTGAACATGTGCAGGTACCACTGGCCGGGCCGGCCGTCCGCCTCCACGACGCGGGTCCAGGCCGGGCCGCCGAACATGGAATGCCAGTTGTTGGGGGGTTCGCCGCCCTCGGGGCCGCCGCCGTCGGCGAAGTGGAACCGGGCGCGGGCCGCGCTGCCGGGAGCCGAGGCGAGCGCCTCGCGGAACCACGGGTGCTCGCCGGAGCAGTGGTTGGGGACGATGTCCAGCAGCACCTTCACGCCCAGCCGCCGGGCCGCCGTCATCAGCAGGTCGAACTCGGCGAGGTCGCCGAAGAGCGGGTCGACGTCGCAGTAGTCGGCCACGTCGTACCCGTGGTCGTGCTGCGGCGAAGGGTAGAAGGGGCTCAGCCAGATCCCGTCGACGCCGAGCTTCTTCAGATACGGCAGCCCGGCCCTCACCCCGGCCAGATCGCCGATGCCGTCGCCTGTGCTGTCCAGGAAGCTCCGGACGTACACCTGGTAGATCACCGCGTCGCGCCACCAACGATGGGTGTCTGTGTGCTTGGGACTCACCCCGTTGACCCGTCTGTGCGTGCTGAGCCGGCCCGAAGCAAGGCCGACGGTTATGCATGCATGTTAAGTAGGGGTGTCCTCAGGGTGTCAACGAATGAGCGTAAGCTACTGAGAAGTTGGTCCGTCAAATGCGGATATATAGGTGCCACTCCACGCCAGATGAGATGTCCGCGTTACCTAACAAGTAACTACTGACAGCTCGGGCTAGCGAGTGGAGACGGCGGCCAGCTCCCGCGCCAGCCGCCGAACCGCGCTCTCGGGGGTCTCCTGCCCGGTGAGCGCGTCGTGCACGACCGCCTGCACCACCAGGCTCACCTGGTCGTAGCGCGGGCTCTTGGGACGCGGCGCGGCGGCGAGCACACTCGCCCGCAGGGTCGGCAGGTACGGGAACCGCCGTACCAGCTCGGGGTCGTCGTAGAGCGCGGCGCGCACGGGCGGCAGGGCACCGCGCGTCAGGACCATGCGCTGCACAGGACCGCTGGTCAGATACGCGATCAGCCGTGCGGCCGACTCGGGGTGCCGCGCATGTGTGTTGACCGCCAGGTTCGAGCCGCCCAGGACGCTGGCCCCCGGCCCGTCGGGGCCCGGAAGCGGTACGGCGCCTATCCGCCCGGCCACCTTGGACCCCCTGGCGGAGGCGACCACGTACGCATAGGGCCAGTTGCGCAGGAAGAGCAGACGGCCGTCCTGGAAGGCCTGTTTGGACTCCTCTTCCTTGTACGTCAGCGCCTTCGCGGGGATCCAGCCCTCGCGCACGCCACGGGCGAGGAACCCGATGCCCTCCCGCGCCGCGGCCGAATCGACGGTGACGCGCTCACCCTCGTCGCCGAGGATCGTGCCGCCCGCCGAGTAGACGGCCTCCGCCGCGTTGACGGTCAGGCCCTCGTAGGGCAGGAACTGGCCCGCGTAGCCGTCGAGCCCGTACTTCGGGGCGATCGTCTTCGCGTCCCGTTCCAGTTCGGCCCAGGTGCGCGGGGGCGCCACGCCTTCCTTGGCGAGGATGTCCTTGCGGTACAGGAGCAGACCGGCGTTGGTGACGTACGGGACCGCGTACAGCCGTCCGTCGTACGTCGCCGTGTCGACGACCGGCGGCAGGAAGCTCTTCAGCGGGAACCGGTCGCGCGGCAGCGGGCGGATCCAGCCGGCCGCTGCGAACTCGGAGGTCCAGGCGACGTCGATGTTGAGGACGTCGAACCGGCTGCGGTCGCCGCCGCGCAGATCGGTGGTCATCTGCGCGTGGGTCTCGTCGGCGGAGTCCGGGAGCTCGACAAGGGTGACCTTCTCGCCCGGATGCGTACGGTTCCAGCCCTCGAGCAGCGGTCCGAGATAGCCGGTGAGATCTCCGGCGGTGGCCAGGGTGAGCGGGCCGCGACCGCCCACGGCCCCGTCGTCGGCGCGGGCGCCGGAGGCGACATAGCCGGTGAGGACGACGGCGAGGACGAGAAGGCCCCTACCGGCGGCGCGCATCCACCGCATAGGTTCCTCCCTGTACACCGGCACCGGGCGTCGTCGCGCGGGTCAGAGGCCATGTATACCTGTTAGGTATGGGCGATACTAGGGCCTGGAGCACAAAACAAGGACGCGAGGAGGACTGCACGAGTGCGCCTGCCCCTCCTTGCTCTCCTCGCACGCGGCCCCGCCCACGGCTACGAGCTCAAGCAGGACCTTGAGCAACTGCTGGGCTCCGCGTACCCTCAGCCGAACGTCGGCCAGATCTACGTCACCCTCGGACGCCTGGAGAAGTCGGGGCTGATCGAGGGCGAGGAGGTCGAGCAGTCCAGTCGGCCGAACAAGAAGATCTACCACCTCACCGACGCCGGGCGTGAGGCGCTGGGCGCCTGGTTCGAGGAGCCCGAGGACGAACCACGGGTGCGGGACGAGTTCTTCATGAAGCTGGCGCTCGCTCCGCAGACCGGTCTCGCCGATCAGATCGCCCTGATCAACAAGCAGCGGCGCCAGTACCTCAACACCATGCGCAATCTGTCGAAACTGGCCGCCGCGGAGGACCGGGACAACCGCATCGCCCACCTGCTGATCGAGGGCGCCATGCTGCACCTGCAGGCCGACCTCGACTGGCTGGAGCGGTGCCAGGAGGAACTGGAGGAGCTGGAGTGAGCAAGGGCCCCACTCCTCTGCTGCGCGCCGAGGGACTCGTCAAGACCCACCACGGCGAGGGAGCACCCGCCCGTGCCGTGCGCGGGGTCGACCTGAGCGTGGTCCGCGGCGAGTTCGTGGCCGTCACCGGCCCGTCCGGCGCCGGGAAGTCGACGCTGCTGCATCTGCTGGGCGGGCTGCAACGACCGGACAGCGGCAGCCTCTGGCTGGACGGCGAGCGCACCGACGCCTACACCGAGGCCCGCTGGGCGGTGGAGCGCAGGAAGCGCATCGGAATCGTCTTCCAGTTCTTCAATCTGGTGTCCAACCTGTCCGTCGCCGACAACGTCGAACTGCCCGCGCTGCTCGCCGGCGTCCCGCCCAGGCAGGCCCGGGCCGAGCGCGAGGAGCTGCTGTCCGAACTGGGGCTCGCCGGCAAGGAACGCGGCATGCCGGGAGAGCTGTCCGGCGGCGAACAGCAGCGGGTCGCACTGGCCAGGGCCCTGGTCAACCATCCGCCGCTGCTGCTCGCCGACGAACCCGCGGGCAGTCTCGACAGCAAGGGCACCCGCGAGGTGATGCGACTGCTCTCCCGGTTCCACCAGCGCGGCCAGACCATCGTGCTGGTCACCCATGACGCCCGGCTGGCGAGCGCCGCGGACCGGGTGATCAGCTTCTTCGACGGCCGCATCGTCGACGACGCCGAGCTCGACGGCACACCCCCGCGCAGGACCGGGATATCCGGTGTGCTGGAGCTGAAGGACTGATCCGCGGTGCACGACGATCCGAGAGCGGACCCTTCCGGCCCGCACGAGCCGAGGGGCTGACACCGTGCGAGCCACCCTGCGCTGGGCCCACTCCGATCTGCGGACGCATCGCGGCGAGGCACTGTTCATGGTCCTCGCCACCGCAGGCATCGTCGTCTCCCTGCTGCTCGCCACGGCCCTGTTCGGATACGCGACCAACCCCTGGCAACGGATCTTCACGCAGGCGCACGGCGCCCATGTCTGGATCCACACCGCCCGGGACGCCGACGCGGCGAAACTGGCCGGACTCGGCGGCGTCGAGTCGGTGGCCGGTCCCTACACCACGGAGGCCGCGACCCTGACGTCCCGGGGCACCCGCGCCTCGGTGGAACTGCGCGGCACACCGCGGGCACCGTCCGTCGGCCGCCCGCTGATCACGTCGGGCCACTGGCTGAGCCCGGCGCAACCCGACGGCGTGGTGCTGGAGAGCCGGCTGGCCCGGGCGCTGCTGGCCGAGCCCGGCGACCTGCTGACGGTGGCCGGCACGGCGCGGACCCTGACCGTCGTGGGCATCGCCGACAGCGCCGAACCCCGTTACAGCCCGGGCGAACAGCCGGGGCTCGTCTGGGCGCTGCCGTCCGCCGTGCGCGATCCCGGCGGCCAGGTGACCGGGCTGCGCCTGACCGACCCGGAGGACACCGACTACGCCGTCCAGCGCTCCGTCACCGTGCTCGGGGCCGGCGCCGTCAGCGAGGTCTCGACGTGGAAGCAGGCCCGGGCCGAGGCGCAGGGCGACAACCGGCTGCTGGGCCAGGTGCTCGGGCTGTTCGGACTCGGGGCACTCGTCGCCGCCGGGTTCGCCGTCCACGGGGCGATCGGCACCCGCATCCGCGGGCATCTGCGGGACATCTCGGTGCTGAAGGCGATCGGCTTCACGCCCGGCCAGGTCGTGCGGATCTTCCTGCTCCAGCATGTCGCCTACGCGCTGCTCGGCGCCCTGGCCGCGGCCGCGCTCACCCAGGGGCTCGGCAGCCGGATCCCCGGGCGTCTCGGCGACGCGGTCGGTGTGTGGCAGGGGCTGCCCGGACACACCGTGGTCCTGTTCACGGTCCCGGTCGGCGCCGTTCTGTTCATCGCCGCCACCACCTGGCTCGCGGCCTGGCGTGCGGGACGGGTGCCTCCCGTGCCGGTGCCCCGGCCGGCGTCGCCGGCCGGGGGCCGTCTGACGGGCGTGGCACGCGGAGCCCTCGGCCTGCGGCTGCCCCCCGCGCTCGTCCTGGGCTGGCACAACGCGTTCACCCGCCGTCCCCGCGCCCTCGCCACCGTCGCCCGGCTGGCGCTGCCGCTGCTGCTGATCGTGGTGGCGGTGAGCGCGTGGACCACCATCGAGCGCTTCCACAGCAGACCCCAGGAGGTCGGCCTCGCGGGCGCCCTGACCGTCCGCCCCGACGGGGATCTCGGCGATACGGCGGCCCGCTCGCTTCTGGAGGGAGATCCGCAGGTCGCGGACGCCTACCCGGGCGTCGAGGTGGCGGCCCTGGTGCCGGGCCAGACGGCCACGATCGCCCTGCGCGGCCTGGGCACCCGCACGGCGCCCTACCCCTTCGCCGTCGCCGAGGGCCGCCCGGCACGGGGCCCGGACGAGGCGGTGGCCGGGCAGGGGCTGCTCGACCTGCTGGATGTGCGCGTCGGCGACTGGGTGCGGATGACGGTGGGCGACCAGCCGCAGATCCTGCACATCGTGGGCCGCAGCATTGAGCCGGAGAACGCCGGGCGGGTCATCTCCACCTCGCTCGACACCCTTCGCGAGAACGATCCGCATCTGCGCCCGACCCTGTATCAGCTCCGGCTGCGCCCCGGAGCCGACCCGCACGAGGTCGCCGACGAGCTGGCCGAGGCCGCCCGCGGGCATATCGACGTGCATCCGGTGACGAATCCGGCGGACGGGCTGTCCCCGCTGCGCGGAGTCGTCGTCGGCCTGATCGCGGTCCTCGCCCTGATCGGGATCGTCGAACTGCTGAGCGCGATCGGCGGCACCGTCCGCGAGGGCGAACGGGACCTGCTGGCGCTCAAGGCGATCGGTCTGTCACCGCGGCAGATCACCGCGATCACCGTCACGGCCACGGCCTGCACCACACTGGCCGCGGTCGGCATCGGCACGGCGCTGGGGATTCCGCTGGCCCACTGGCTGATCGACGCCCAGGGCCGCTCCAGCGGCATCGGCGCCGGACTGGCTCAAGGCCCCTCCCCCGCACTTCTGCTGCTGTTCGGAGCCGCCGCCGTCCTGGGCGCCGCCGCCCTCGCGGCCCTGCCGGCGGCGCGCGCCGCCCGCCGCCGGCTCGCGGACACCCTGAGCGCGGTGGCCTGAGGCCGGCGGTTTCCGCGGCGGCCGGCCCTCGCGAGCGGTTCGAGGGCCGGCTTCCCTACCCGTGACGGCTAACGGCCCCGCAGCTCACGGTACTTGGCGACGAGGGCCTTTGTGGACGCATCGAGGCCCGGCACATCGGCGCCCTCGGTGAGAGCGGGTTCGACGCGCTTGGCGAGCACCTTGCCCAGTTCGACGCCCCACTGGTCGAAGGAGTCGATGTTCCAGATCGCGCCCTGCACGAACACCTTGTGCTCGTAGAGGGCGACGAGCTGGCCGATGACCGACGGCGTCAGTTCCCGGGCGAGGATCGTGGTCGTCGGGTGGTTGCCCTTGAACGTCTTGTGCGCCACCAGTTCCTCGGGCACGCCCTCGGCGCGCACCTCGTCCGCGGTCTTGCCGAACGCCAGTGCCTGGGTCTGCGCGAAGAAGTTGGCCATGAGCAGGTCGTGCTGCGCCTTCAGCTCCTGGCTCAGTTCCCCGACGGGCTCGGCGAAGCCGACGAAGTCGGCCGGGATCAGCTCGGTGCCCTGGTGGATGAGCTGATAGTAGGCGTGCTGCCCGTTGGTCCCGGGGGTGCCCCACACCACCGGGCCCGTCTGCCACTCCACGGGCCTGCCCTCGCGGTCCACCGACTTGCCGTTGGACTCCATGTCCAGCTGCTGCAGGTAGGCGGTGAATTTGGACAGGTAGTGCGAGTACGGCAGCACCGCGTGCGACTGGGCGTCGTGGAAGTTGCCGTACCAGACGCCCAGCAGGCCCAGGAGCAGCGGCACATTGGACTCGGCGGGCGCGGTGCGGAAGTGCTCGTCGACGGTGTGGAAACCGTCCAGCATCTCCCGGAACCGGTCGGGCCCGATGGCGATCATCAAGGAGAGCCCGATGGCCGAGTCGTACGAGTAGCGGCCGCCGACCCAGTCCCAGAACTCGAACATGTTGTCAGGGTCGATACCGAACTCCGTGACCTTGCCGGCATTCGTCGACAGGGCCACAAAATGCCTGGCGACCGCTTCCTGACCGGCCTTCAGCCCGGTCAGCAGCCAGTTGCGGGCGGAGGTGGCGTTGGTGATGGTCTCGATGGTGGTGAACGTCTTGGAGGCGATGATGAACAGCGTCTCGGCCGGGTCCAGGTCGCGCGTCGCCTCGTGCAGGTCGGCGCCGTCCACGTTCGAGACGAACCGGAGGGTCAGCGAGCGGTCGGTGTAGGCCCGCAGCGCCTCGTACGCCATCGCCGGACCCAGATCCGAGCCGCCGATGCCGACGTTGACCACGTTCTTGATGCGCTTGCCGGTGTGCCCCGTCCACTCACCCGAGCGGACCCGGTCGGCGAAGGCGGCCATCTTGTCCAGCACCGCGTGGACCTGGGGCACCACGTTCTCGCCGTCGACCTCGACCACCGCATCGCGCGGCGCACGCAGCGCCGTGTGCAGCACCGCCCGCTTCTCCGTGACGTTGATCTTCTCCCCGCGGAACATGGCGTCCCGCAGTCCTGACACGTCCCTGGCGGCGGCCAACTCGCGCAGCAACCGCAGCGTCTCGTCGGTGACCAGGTGCTTGGAGTAGTCGACGTGCAGATCCCCGACCTGCAGTGTGTATCCCGCGCCCCGCCCCGGATCCGCCGCGAACAACTCCCGCAACCCCAGCCCGTCAAGCTCCTCACGGTGCTTGGCCAGAGCCGTCCACTCGGGCGACTGGTTGAGCCTGGTACGGCCGTCTGCGTTCATCTCGGACTTCCGCCTTCTTCCTTGCGTGTGCTACCTCGCGCCGCTGCGGGTCACAACCTAATTGATCAGGGCGTCGGGTGACCTGCCGTCGCGCCGTCCTCCGGCGCAACAACAGATACGTCCGCCTTGCCCACGGTTATCAACGAGGTGACGGCGAGTCCGAAGAGGACGGCCGCGAGCAGCGCGGGCCCGTTCAGTCCGTAGGTCCGCGCCACGACTCCGCCGAGCAGCGCGCCGATCGGTGCACCGGACGTCGAGGCCGTGCGGAAGGCGGAGGCGATGCGGCCCACCATGGCCGAGGGGCTGCGTTGCTGCATGAGGGTGACCTGGTTGACGTTCCACACCATGTTCATGGCGCCGAGCAGCAGCATGCCGGCGACCAGGGCCGCCAGGTGGCGGACGGTGCCCATGACGCACAGCGACGCCGTCTGGACGCATCCGGCCAGGAGCAGCGCGCGGACGCGTCCGGTGCGGCGCGCGATCCGCTGGGCGACGAAGCCGCCGGCGAGGCTGCCGGCCGAGTACGCCGTCATCACGGCCGCGTATTCCGCGGTGCCCCCGTGCAGCCAGCGCGTCACGTGCAGCACCAGCGTCGCGATCAGGGCGCCCATGCCGATGTTGCACAGCAGCGTGGCCAGGCAGACCCCGCGCAGCGCCCGGTCCCGCCACAGTGTGCGCAGGCCTTCGCCGATCTCCGTCCTCAGCGTGCTGCCGGCCGGGCGCGGCTCGCGCTCGGGCGGCCGGATCCGCAGGGAGGCCACGAGGGCGGCGGCCAGGAGGTAGGTGGTCGCGTCCGCCGCGAACGGCATGAAGGCGCCCGCCGCCAGCAGCAGCGGCACGAACGGGCCCGCCAGCAGGCCGCCCGCCAACTGCTGCCCGGTCATCAGCCGGGCGTTGGCGCCGCCGAGGGACTCGCGCTCCACCAGAGACGGCAGCAGGGCCGTGGATGCGTTGTCGAAGAGGGTCTGGAGCGTGGTGAGCGAGAAGGCGAGCGCGAGCAGCAACGGGATCGAGGCGTGCCCGAGCCCCACGGCGAACGCGAAGAAGGCGACGAGCACGCCGCGCAGGGTGTCGACGGCCCACATCGCCCGCCGCTGGTCCACCCGGTCGGCCACGGCCCCGCCGAGCAGGCCGAAGAGCAGCCAGGGTGCATAGCCGCAGGCTGTGACCGAGGCAACGGCGAAGGGCTCGTCCGTGAGCCGCACGGCCAGCAGGGGCAGCGCAGCCGTGCGCAGGGCGTCCCCGAACCGGGAGACCACGGCAGCGGACCACAGCCGCCCGAACCCCCCGCGCCACGCGGGCGCACGCACGCCCGCCGCCTCGACCGCCGCCACGATTCCCCCTCACGATGCGCCGATGCACACACCGTAGGGGACCCCACTGACAATCGGCCGTGTCGCGGTCCGCCGCGCGTGCCCGCCGCGGGTGGTGACAACGACTCCGGCCGGACACGCGTCGGTGCCCGGCCGGACTCGGCTTCTAGATCTCGCCCCGCAGCTTGGCGAGCGCCTCGGCGAGGATCGCCTCGCCGTCCGCGTCGCTGCGCCGCTCCCGCACATAGGCGAGGTGCGTCTTGTAGGGCTCGGTTCGCGGCGGGTCCGGCGGGTTGTCCCGGTCCTGACCGGCCGGAAAGCCGCAGCGCGGGCAGTCCCAGGTGTCGGGAACCTGCGCGTCGCTGGCGAAGCTGGGCTGCGTCTCGTGCCCGTTGGAGCACCAGAAGGAGATGCGCAGACGCGGCGCGGACTCACCGCGCTCGGCCTCGCCCATCGGCCCCGCCCCGACCCGGCTTCCTCGGATCGCGTTGCCACTTGCCACGGTCGTAACTCCCTGCGTGATGGTGCCGCAAAGCGAGTCGGCGTTTCGCTTCGCTGCGAGCGCCTCAGTCTACGTAAGGCCCAACGCGCGTCCAGTGATGGGAGTTACCCCCGCCCCTAGACGCAAGCCCCATGATAGGCCGCGTCCGAAGACCCGTACCGAACATGGGGCGTTACGTACTTTATGTGCGATCTGCCGGTGTCGGCCGACGCTAGCTCTTGACCTTCATCAGGAGGCCGAGCACCACGATGCACGCGAACCAGAGCAGACCGATCACGATGGTGATCCGGTCGAGGTTGCGCTCGGCGACCGAGGAGCCGCCGACGGAGGACTGCATGCCGCCACCGAACATGTCGGAGAGGCCGCCGCCCTTCCCCTTGTGCATCAGCACCAGCAGCATCAGCAGCAGGCTGAAGACGATCAGGGCGATCGAGAACCCCAAAACCACGGCTGGACCAACTTCCTCGGATTCGGATGAACGACGGGGCCGAGGCTCTTACGGAAACGTCACGTTCCGAATAACAGTCTCGGCCCCGCAAGGGTACGACGGATCGCCTCTACCGCATACTCGCGACCTGTCGGTTCGCCTCCGGAGGGCGACTCACTGGTCCCGGAAGCGGACGATCTTGACGAACTCGTCGGCGTCCAGCGAGGCACCGCCCACAAGAGCGCCGTCAATGTCCGGCTTCGACATGATTTCCGCCACATTGCCCGACTTCACGGAGCCGCCGTACTGGACGCGGACCTTGTCGGCCACCTCCTGCGTGTACAGCTCCGCGATCTTGCCGCGGATCGCCGCGCAGACCTCCTGCGCGTCGTCGGCGCCGCACACCTTGCCGGTTCCGATGGCCCAGACGGGCTCGTAGGCGATCACGATCGACTCGGCCTGCTCGGCCGGCAGGCCCTTGAGGCCGCCCTCGACCTGCTCGAGCGTGTGCGCGACGTGGTTGCCCGCCTCGCGGACCTCCAGCTCCTCGCCGACGCACAGGATCGGGGCCAGACCGTGCTTGAAGGCGGCCTTGGCCTTGGCGTTCACCAGCTCGTCGGTCTCGTTGTGGTACTGGCGGCGCTCGGAGTGGCCGATCACCACGTAGGTGCACTTCAGCTTGGCCAGCATCGTGCCGGAGATCTCACCGGTGTAGGCACCGGCGTCGTGCGCCGAGACATCCTGGGCACCATACTTGACCTTGAGCTTGTCACCGTCGACCAGGGTCTGCACGGAGCGCAGGTCGGTGAAGGGCGGCAGGACCGCGACCTCGACGGCGTCGTAGTCCTTGTCGGCCAGGGCGAAGGCGAGCTTCTGGACGTGGGCGATGGCCTCGAGGTGGTTGAGGTTCATCTTCCAGTTGCCCGCCATCAGCGGCGTGCGCGTGCTCATCGAGGTCAGTCCTCCAGTGCGGCGAGGCCGGGGAGCGTCTTGCCCTCGAGGTATTCGAGGGAGGCGCCGCCACCGGTCGAGATGTGGCCGAATGCCGATTCGTCGAATCCCAGGATGCGGACGGCCGCGGCGGAGTCGCCGCCACCGACCACGGTGTAGGCCGGGGATTCGACGAGGGCCTGGGCGACCGCCTTGGTGCCCTCGGCGTAGTCGGGGTGCTCGAAGACGCCCATGGGGCCGTTCCAGAAGACGGTGGCCGCGTCGGCGAGCTTCGAGGCGTACAGCTTGCAGGTCTCCGGACCGATGTCCAGGCCCTCCTGGTCGGCCGGGATCGCGTCCGCGGCGACGACGGTGGGGTTGGCGGGCGCCTTGGTCTTCAGGTCCGGGAACTCCGGCGAGACCAGCACGTCGACCGGGAGGACCAGCTCGACGCCGTTCTTCTCCGCGCGCTCGATGTACTCGGTGACGGCCGGGATCTGGTCCGCCTGGAGGAGGGAGATGCCGACCTCGTAGCCCTTGGCCTTGAGGAAGGTGTAGGCCATGCCGCCGCCGATCAGCAGGCGGTCAGCCTTGCCGAGCAGCTGGTCGATGACGGCCAGCTTGTCCGAGACCTTGGCGCCGCCGAGCGCGACGACATAAGGACGCCGGACGTCCTCGGTGAGCTTCTTCAGGACGCCGACCTCGGTGGCGATCAGGTAGCCGGCGTAGTGCGGCAGCCGGGCCGGCAGGTCGTACACGGAAGCGTGCTTGCGGTGGACCGCGCCGAAGCCGTCGCCCACGTACACGTCCGCGAGGGCGGCGAGCCGGTCGGCGAACTCGCCGCGCTCGGTGTCGTCCTTGGAGGTCTCGCCGGGGTTGAAGCGCAGGTTCTCGATGACCGCGACCTGGCCGGGCTGGAGGCCGTCGACCGCGTCGTGGGCGGCGGGGCCGACGGTGTCCTGGGCGAACGCCACCGGGGCACCGAGCAGTTCGGCGAGCCGCTCGGCGGCCGGAAGCAGCGAGAAGGTCAGGTCCGGAGCACCCTTGGGGCGGCCCAGGTGCGAGGCGACGATCACCTTGGCGCCCGCGTCGGCGAGGGCCTTGACGGTGGGCAGAACGGCGCGGATGCGGCCGTCGTCGGTGATGAGGCCGTCGGCCAGCGGGACGTTCAGATCGGCGCGGACGAAGACCCGCTTGTTGTCCACGCCTTCGGAGAGGAGTTCGTCGATCGTCTTCATAGGGGGACTCCTGAGGAAAGCTCTTGATCGTACGAGGGCTGATGGATCTGCACGCGAGCCGCGCCCGCGTGCGGACCGGCTCGCCGTACGTGCGGCAGGGCTCGGGCGGCGCGGGAGTGCGCCGTCCGAGCCCTGCTATCGCATCGAGATGCCTGCTTCGGCGATCAGAGCTGGTTGCCGACGAAGACCGTCAGGTCGACCAGACGGTTGGAGTAGCCCCACTCGTTGTCGTACCAGCCGATGACCTTCACGCTCTTGCCGTCCTGAACCATGGTCAGGGAGGAGTCGAACGTGCAGGACGCCGGGGCGTTGACGATGTCGGAGGAGACGATCTCGTCCTCGGTGTAGTCGAGGAGGCCCTTGAGCTCGCCCTCGGCGGCCTTCTGGAAGGCGGCGTTGACCTCTTCCTTGGTGACCTCGCGGCTCAGCTCGACGACCAGGTCGGTGACCGAACCGGTCGGGACCGGGACGCGCATCGCGATGCCGTCCAGCTTGCCCTTCAGCTGCGGCAGGACCAGAGCGGTGGCCTTGGCGGCACCGGTGGTGGTCGGGATGATGTTCTCGGCGGCGGCACGGGCGCGGCGCAGGTCCTTGTGCGGGAAGTCCAGGATGCGCTGGTCGTTCGTGTACGCGTGCACCGTGGTCATCAGACCCTTGACGATGCCGAAGTTCTCGTCGAGGACCTTCGCCATCGGGGCCACGCAGTTGGTGGTGCAGGAGGCGTTGGAGATGACGTGGTGGTTCGCCGGGTCGTAGGTGTCCTGGTTGACACCCATGACGATGGTGACGTCCTCGTTCTTGGCCGGGGCCGAGATGATGACCTTCTTGGCGCCGCCGGCGATGTGCTTCTCGGCGTCTTCCTTCTTGGTGAAGATGCCGGTCGACTCGATGACGATGTCGACGCCCAACTCGCCCCACGGGATGTCGGCGGGGTTGCGCTCGGAGAGGACCTTGATCGTCTTACCGCCGACGGTGATGGTGTCCTCGGTGTGGGACACCTCCTGCTTCAGGCGGCCGAGGATGGTGTCGTACTTCAGCAGGTGAGCGGTGGTCGCGGTGTCACCCAGGTCATTGACAGCCACGATCTCGATGTCTGCACCCTGCTCCAGCAGCGCGCGGAAGTAGTTACGTCCGATGCGGCCGAAGCCGTTGATGCCTACGCGGATCGTCACGAACCGATCTCCTCGTTGGTACGCCGGCTTTCGACGCCGGCGAGCTGTATGGGATGTCCCCGACCACCCATGACCCTACCTCCCAGTGGCTCCCGGAGTGACATCGAGATGCCCCATACACGGCAGGGCGGTCCGTACCCGCCAGTAGGGGTACGGACCGCCCCGCGACAAGGGCCCGGTCACGCTTTTCGGCGATACGGGACCAACTGCCGTTGACTACGGACCGTCAGTCGGCGAGTGCCGCCAGTGACTTCTTGATCAGCACTGCCCGGTCCGCCGCCGAGGTGACGTGCTCGAGGCCGAAGCCCAGCAGCACGGTCCGGTCCGTGGTGACCGCTCCGTAGGTCGAGAACAGCGTCCCGGTACGGGCCCAGTCCTTGAGGACGGCCGGGCTGCCCGGGGGCGGTCCGGCCACGCTCCAGGCGCCCAGGGACGTTTCGAAGCCCTCGGTCTCCGTGGCCGTGCCGCCGACGACGAGCGAGGCGTCGTCGGCGAGAACGCCGTGACCGCCGCTGCCCGGGTCGGTGATGTAGCTCAGCGAGACCTCCACCGACTTCCCGGCGTACGCACTCAGGTCGAAGTCCACCTGCTGCCAACCGCTCGACGAGCCGGTGAAGCTGTGCCACGTACCGGTGGTTCCGGTCGCGGTGCAGCCGGCGGCCGCCTGGGTCAGGTAGTGCTTGAGCCAGGGGTGCTCGGCCATGAGGAACCCGGCCTCGCATTCCGTCGGCACCGTGTCGCGGGTGGCGCCTCCGGCCTCCGGCAGGGTCGTCCAGTCGTCCGCCCCGACGGTGTGGATCTCCACGACGGCGTGGTCGTAGCCCGGTTCGGTGTCCCACAGCAGCCGGGTGCGCAACGTCGGCCGGTCGGCCGCGCTCGCCCTGGTGAGGTCGAGGGTGCGGGTGAGCCGCTTGTACCCGTCGTCGGTGTGGACGGCGGCCGCCATGTACGAACCCGTGTACGGACCGTACGGGTTGACCGTGCCGGCGAACCGGCCCGCACCTGCGCTCGCGAACTGGGGATAGGTGCCGACGGCAAGCTCGTCCGAGGTGACACCGTAGGTGCCCGCCCGGTCCAGCGGGTTGCCCGCCGCCGCGCCCAGCGGCCCGGAGAAGCCGTCGAGCCTGCCCGAGCCGGTGAAGCCGTTGGCCCCCGGAGTCGACGTACGCGAGTAGGCGCCCAGGTAGTACTGGCTGAAGTCGTTCGAGAGGGTGCCGCCGCCGAGGTCGACGGCCCCGCCGGCCTGTTCGCCCGCCTCGATCAGTTTGCCGCCCTCGTTGAGGAAGGCGCGCAGCTGGAGCTGGGTGGCGTTGCCCGGGACACTCGCGCCCGTGTAGTGGACGACGGTCCTGAAGTGGTCCAGCACGGCGAGCGCGTCGGGTGCGCCCTGGGTGGCCACGTCCCAGACGATCGCCCTGCGGCCGTTCGCCCTCAGGGCGTCGACGTAGGTCTGTGCCTGGGTGGCGGTGGCGCCTTCCTCGGCGACCACCAGGGTGTCCGCGACGGGCCGCTGGGCCACGGTGTAGGTGAAGTGCGGGCTGGACGCGTTCCTGCCGCCCCTCGTCCTACCGGTGAACCACACCTCGACCTTGTCGCCCGGGTCGCCGTCCCGCACCTCGGCCCGGTACTCGTCGAAGTAGAGGTTGTCCTCGCCGCCGTACGTCCGGCCGCCCTTCCAGGGCTTGAGCGAAGCGTCCTTGGTGCGGCCGCCGTTGACGCGGTACTTGAGCTCCTTGTCGCGCACGGACTTGCGCGCCACGACCGAGACCTCCTGGTCCGCGCCGCGCGAGTACGACGTCGAGAAGGCGGCCGGGGTGAAGTCGGGAGCGTCGATGCCGACCGAGGACGACGGCTGGTCGGGGTGGGAGGCGGTCTCGGCGACGGAGAGCGCGAAGGGGATGTTCTTCTCGAACTCCTGCTGGATCAGCTTCTCGTCGTCGGGGAAGTTGAAGACCGACTGGCAGTCGGCAGCGTTCCAACCGTCGTTCGGATCGCTGTTCGAGGCGCTCTGGCAGGTCGACATCTCGGGCGTGAACATCGCCATGCCGTTCACGTTCGCCGCATGACCGTCCGCCTCGCCGTTCGTGGTGTACAGCTCCGAGGAGACCTGCGAGCGGTAGCCGGGGATCGCCGGGTTGTCCGGGGTGCCCGCGAGCGACTTGTAGAGCACGTCGTCGGGGGTCGGCGTGGCGACCTGCCAGCCGACGCCGTACAGGAGCAGTTCGGCGGCGGAGTGGTAGTTGATCCCGTAGGTGAACCCGATGCGCTTCTCGAACCGGTCGAGCGCGCTGGTCTCCGGCTCCGACCCGGGGGTGGCTCCGCGATAGGTCTCGCTGGTGGGGTTGGGGGACGAACCCTCGTCGTCGTAGCCCCACTTGTAGGCGAAGTTGCGGTTGAGGTCGACGCCGTCACCCGTGGAGATGACACCGTCGCCGTTGACGTCCCGCAGGTTCTTGCGCCACAGACGGGTGTCGGAGTCCTTGAACGTGTAGTCGTAGCCGTCCGGGTTGGCCGAGACGACGAACCACAGCTCGGTGGAGTCGACGATCTTCCTGATGCGCTTGTCCTTGGTGTAGTGGTCCAGGTAGTAGTGCATCAGCCGCCGGGTCGCCTCCGGCGTGATCCACTCACGCGCGTGCTGGTTGGACACGTACAGCACCGACGGCTTGGAGCCGTCCTTCGACTTCTTCGCGTCCTTGGTCAGCTTCAGGGCGAGGATGTCCTGGCCGTTGATCGTCTTGCCGATGGATTCGACCTTGGTCAGACCGGGATGGGCCTGACCGGTCCTGACGATCTCCTCCGCGATGCCGCCCTTTCCGCTGTAGGGCCGGAAGACGCCCTGGGCCGCGCCCTCGACGCGCGCCTCCGACGTGGCGGAAAACGTGTGCTCGGTGAGGGAGACGCCCTGCTTCTCCAGTCGGTCGGCCTGCCGGTCGGTGAGGTAGACCTCGACGGTGCTCCTGCCGTTCCCGGCCACCTGCTCGCCGAGTTCATGGCTGTCCTGTCCCGCCTCGAGCAGCAGGGGTATCTGCTTCTGGGTGACGTCGGCGCGGAAGACCTTGACCTCGTCCGCGTCGGACGTGTGCGCGGAACCTCCGGTCTGCGCCTGGGCGATGGGTGCGAGGCTCGCTCCGCCGAGCAGGAGCGCGCCGACAGCGAGGATCGATCTCGCTCTGTGTCTCATGAACCCCCCTAGCAGTGGTCCGCCACAACGGCGAACGTTGCCAGGCTCATGACAGTTCATGATCGAGTCAAGAGTGCTTCAAAGACAGACAAACGCCGGTTCCCGACGCTCCCTCAGCGGGCGTCGGGAACCGGCGTGTCGAACTCGCCGGTCACACGGCCATATTGTCCGCCATCTCGTCCGAGAGGTTGGACTCCGTGCCCGGGATCCCGAGGTCCGACGCCCGCTTGTCGGCCATCGCCAGCAGCCGGCGGATACGGCCCGCGACCGCGTCCTTGGTGAGCGGTGGGTCGGCGAGGGCGCCCAGCTCCTCCAGGGAGGCCTGCTTGTGCTCCATGCGCAGCCGGCCGGCCGCCGCGAGGTGCTCGGGCACCTCGTCGGCGAGGATCTCCAGGGCACGGGCGACCCGCGCACCGGCCGCGACGGCCGCACGGGCGGAACGGCGCAGGTTGGCGTCGTCGAAGTTGGCCAGGCGGTTGGCCGTGGCGCGGACCTCACGGCGCATCCGCCGTTCCTCCCAGGCCAGCACGGACTCGTGCGCGCCGAGCCGGGTGAGCAGCGCCCCGATGGCGTCGCCGTCCCGTACGACCAACCGGTCCACCCCCCGCACCTCGCGCGCCTTGGCGGCGATCGACAGGCGACGGGCGGCGCCGACCAGGGCGAGCGCGGCCTCGGGACCGGGGCAGGTCACCTCGAGCGAGGACGAACGACCGGGCTCCGTCAGCGATCCGTGCGCCAGGAACGCGCCGCGCCAGGCCGCCTCGGCGTCGCAGGTGGCCCCCGAGACCACCTGCGGCGGCAGCCCGCGGATCGGGCGGCCCCTGCCGTCGACGAGCCCCGTCTGGCGGGCCAGCTGGTCACCGCCCGCGACCACGCGGACCACATAGCGCGAGCCGCGGCGCAGTCCACCGGGCGCCATCACGATCAGCTCGGAGGCATGACCGAAGATCTCGAGGATGTCCCGTTTGACACGCCGTGCGGCCATCGCCGTGTCCAGCTCCGCCTCGATCACGATGCGGCCGCTGACCAGGTGCAGTCCACCCGCGAACCGCAGGATCGCCGAGACCTCCGCCTTTCTGCAGCAGGTCCGGGTGACGGGAAGCCGGGAGATCTCATCCTTCACCGCTGCCGTCATCGCCATGGGCCGATCCTTCCATGCATCCGAAAAATACGGTCGTACGCGGCGGCCAACAGCTCCGGGTCGTGCCGCGGGGTTCCGTCGGTCCGGGCCACCGGTGCCAGCTCGACCGTGGCGCCGAACCGCTTGGCGGCCTCGTTCAGCAGGGCACGGTCGGGCACGGCGGCCTGGTCGGCCAGCACCACGTCCAGGGCGAGTTTAGGGGCGTGTCGTCCCAAAACCTCCAAATGACGCTGCGGGGAGAAGCCCGCGGTCTCTCCTGGCTGCGGAGCGAGGTTCAAGGAGAGTATCCGGCGCGCCTTGGTCTCCGAGAGGGCGTCCAGGAGCTCGGGGACGAGCAGATGCGGGATCACCGAGGAGAACCAGGAACCCGGGCCCAGCACGACCCAGTCGGCGTCCAGCACCGCGGCGACCGCCTCGGGCACGGCGGGCGGGTCGTTCGGCACGAGGTGCACGGACTGCACCTCTCCGGGGGTCAGCGCGACGTTCGCCTGCCCGCGTACGGTTCCGATCTCGTCCGGGTGTACCGGGTCGTGTCCCTTGACGAGCGCCTGGAGCTCCAGGGGTACGGCGGACATGGGCAGGACACGGCCGTGGGCACCGAGCAGCCTGCCGACCAGGTCGAGAGCCTGGACATGGTCCCCGAGCTGCTCCCACAGGGCCACGATCAGCAGGTTGCCGACCGCGTGCTCGTGCAGATCGCCCTTGGACTGGAAACGGTGCTGGATGACCCGTGCCCAGGTCTGGCCCCAGTCGTCGTCGCCGCAGAGCGCCGCGAGCGCCTTGCGCAGATCTCCGGGCGGGAGCACGCCGAGCTCGTCGCGCAGTCGGCCGCTGGAGCCGCCGTCGTCCGCGACGGTGACGACTGCGGTGAGGTCGCCGGTGATCCGGCGCAGCGCGGCGAGCGAGGCGGACAGGCCCATGCCGCCGCCCAGGGCGACGACCTTGGGCTGGGTGCCGCGGCGGCGCGCCCGGCCGCCGCGGGCCTCGGCGGGGCTGCCGCCCCGTCCCTCGGACACCACCCGGCGCAGCCTGCTCAGCCGCAGAGTACGTCCGCTCACTCGCGCCCCATGTCCCGGTGCACGACCACGGTCTCCACTCCCTCTGCGGCCAGCCGGGCCGCGAGCTTCTCCGACATGGCGACGGAGCGGTGCTTGCCGCCGGTACAGCCGATGGCGATGGTCACGTACCGCTTGCCCTCCCGGCGGTACCCGGCCGCGATCAGCCTGAGCAGCTCGGCGTAGCGGTCGAGGAACTCCTTGGCGCCGGGCTGGTTGAACACGTACGCGGCCACCTCCTCGTTCAGGCCGGTGTACGGGCGCAGCTCCGGGACCCAGTGCGGGTTGGGCAGGAAGCGCATGTCCGCGACCAGGTCGGCATCCACCGGGAGGCCGTACTTGAAGCCGAAGGACATCACGGTGGCCCGCAGCTCGGGCTCCTCCTCACCGGCGAACTGGGCGTCCATCTTGGCCCGCAGTTCGTGCACGTTGAGGCTCGAGGTGTCTATCACCAGATCGGCGTCTCCGCGCAGCTCGCGCAGCAGCTCGCGCTCGGCGGCGATGCCGTCGACGATGCGGCCGTCGCCCTGGAGCGGGTGCGGCCGGCGGACGGACTCGAATCGGCGCACCAGGGCGTCGTCGGAGGACTCCAGAAACACGATCCGCCGTGTGACGTTCTTCGACTCCAGGTCGGCCAGCGATTCGCGGAGGTTGTCGAAGAAACGGCGGCCGCGGACGTCCACGACGACCGCGATGCGGGCGACGTTGCCCTGGGAGCGGGCGCCCAGCTCCACCATGGTCGGGATCAGTGCGGGCGGCAGGTTGTCGACGACGAACCAGCCGAGGTCCTCCAGACACTTCGCGGCCGTCGACCGGCCCGCACCGGACATACCGGAAATGATCACCAGCTCCGGGATGGCCGTGTCCGGCACCCCGGCCGCTTCGATTCCCGCACTCACCTGTGCTCCGTTTTCCTGTTCCGCCTCCGGGCGGGGCTGATCCTCACCCGCGTCCTCGTGGGCGGCCCGGTTCTGCGTCGAGCGTTCTTCTGCGCTCCGGTCATGCTCGGTCATGTCTCCTGCCCCCGTCGCTCATCGGGAGGTCCCGCGGACACGGGCTCCCCGAAGGAACCCGCCGTCGTCTCGGGTTCCTCCTCTTCCATGATCTCTCCGGTCGCCGTGTTCACGGCGGGTGCGGCCGGGGCCGCCTCGGCGAGGGCCACGGCGATCGTCTCGGCCGTCTTGCGGCCGATGCCGGGGACCTCCTGAATCTGGTCGATTGTCGCGGATCGAAGCCTCTTCACCGAGCCGAAGTGCTTGATCAACGCCTGTTTGCGTGTCTCACCGAGCCCGGGTACCTCGTCCAGGGGACTCGTCCTGAGCCGCTTGGCCCGCTTGGTGCGCTGGTAGGTGATCGCGAAACGGTGGGCCTCGTCGCGGACGCGCTGGAGAAGGTAGAGGCCCTCACTGCTGCGCGGCAGGACCACCGGGTCGTCCTCGCCCGGCACCCAGACCTCCTCCAGACGCTTGGCGAGGCCGCACACGGCGATGTCGTCGATACCGAGCCCGTCCAGCGCCCTCTTGGCCGCCGCGACCTGCGGCTGACCTCCGTCGACCACGACGAGCTGCGGCGGGTAGGCGAACCTTTTGGGCCGCCCGTCCTCCTCGGTCAGGACGTCCCCGTCCGCCCACTCCCCCGTCTTCTCCTTCTCGGCGAGGTAGCGCCTGAAGCGGCGGGTGATCACCTCGTGCATGGAGCGGACGTCGTCCTGGCCCTCGAAGCCCTTGATCTGGAAGCGGCGGTACTCGCCCTTGCGCTGCAGTCCGTCCTCGAAGACCACCATGGAGGCCACCACATCCTCGCCCTGAAGGTGCGAGATGTCGTAGCACTCGATCCTGAGCGGCGCGCTGTCCAGCTCGAGGGCGTCGGCGATCTCCTCCAGGGCACGCGAGCGGGTGGTCAGGTCGGAGGCGCGCTTGGTCTTGTGCAGGGCGAGCGCCTGCAGGGCGTTGCGCTGCACGGTCTCCATCAGTGCCTTCTTGTCACCGCGCTGCGGGATGCGCAGGGACACATTGGCCCCGCGGCGGCCGGTGAGCCAGTCCTGGACCGGCTCTATGGGGTCCGGCAGAGCCGGGACCAGCACCTCCTTGGGCACGGAGTCGCCCGTCTCCTCGCCGTAGAGCTGCTGGAGGGCGTGCTCGACGAGGGCACCGGTCGTGACGTCCTCGACCTTGTCGGTGACCCAGCCGCGCTGGCCTCGCACCCGTCCGCCGCGCACATGGAAGATCTGCACGGCCGCCTCCAACTCGTCCTCGGCGACCGCGATCAGATCGGCGTCGGTCGCGTCGGTGAGCACGACCGCGTTCTTCTCCATCGCCTTCTTCAGGGCCTCGATGTCGTCGCGCAGCCGGGCGGCACGCTCGTACTCCATGTCCTCGGCCGCCTGCATCATCTGCTTCTCCAGACGACGCAGGTAGGTGCCGGTGCGGCCGGCCATGAAGTCGGAGAACTCCTCGGCCAGTTCGCGGTGGTCCTCGGGGGAGATCCGGCCGACGCAGGGGGCGGAGCACTTGCCGATGTAGCCGAGCAGACAGGGGCGCCCGGTGCGGGCGGCGTTCTTGAAGACGCCGGCCGAGCAGGTGCGCACGGGGAAGACGCGCAACAGCAGATCCACGGTGTCGCGGATCGCCCACGCGTGCGAGTACGGCCCGAAGTAGCGCACGCCCTTGCGCTTCTGGCCACGCATCACCTGAACGCGCGGAAACTCCTCGTTCGTCGTCACCGCGAGATACGGGTAGCTCTTGTCGTCGCGGTACTTGACGTTGAACCTGGGGTCGAACTCCTTGATCCAGGTGTACTCCAGCTGCAGCGCCTCGACCTCCGTGGACACCACCGTCCACTCCACGGACGCGGCCGTGGTGACCATGGTGCGCGTGCGCGGGTGGAGGTTCGTCAGGTCCTGGAAGTAGTTCGCCAGGCGCTGACGCAGGCTCTTCGCCTTTCCGACGTAGATCACCCGGCGGTGCTCGTCGCGGAACCTGTAGACCCCGGGTGTGTCCGGGATCTCTCCCGGCTGGGGGCGGTAGCTGGAGGGGTCGGCCATGTCTCACACCCTACTGGCGGGGGCCGACACGACGGCGCGCCTGTGGACAGGGGTCCGCAGGGGCGCCGAGGGCGCGGGGATGCCTGGTCCGGCCGTCCGGGACAGCGCCTTCCGCAGGCGGGCGCCCAACGGGTACGAGGCGGATGTTTCGGCCGGATCCGGCGAGTGCGGGGCGCCTGCCGGACCACGGGGAGACCGGCGCGGGCGGGGGCGGTCGCGGGAGGGGCCGGCGCAACACAGCCGAACCGGCCACGGAGGCGAAGACTCTTCCGTCCGGTGGGCATCAGGTGTTGTCGGGGCTTGGTCAACACGCTTCAATGCGTGGAACCTCCGGGCCGTGATCGGCGGGGTCCGCTTGTGAACGGACGCCGCACGCCCCGACCGGCCCGGAACGCCCCCTGCGAACGGTCTGACCAGCCGTCGTGAACATTCACAGAAAGGCCCCCCTGTATGCGGTACGGCACCCAGCATGCGGACACAGACCCGGCGGAGTTGGAGGCGGTCCTGCGTGGCGGACCCTTCCATGTCGCGCTGCGCGCCGCGATCACCGCCCGCGGGCTGCCGCTGCAACGCGTACAGCACCATCTGTCCCGGTACGGGGTCAGAGTCGGGGTGACGAGTCTGAGCTACTGGCAGCAAGGCGCGCGCCGGCCGCAGCGGCCCGAGTCCCTGCGCGCCGTGCGCGCCCTGGAGGAGATACTCCAGCTGCCCGACGAGTCGCTGATCCGACTGCTGACCTCGACCGACGAGCGGCCCGGCCCCGACCGTCCGCCGGGCCGTTCGTACCGCTCCCTGGTGGAGGCCTCGGGCGTCCTGGAACGCCTCCTCGCCGAGCTGGAGTCGCCCCTGGACGGCGGACTGCACACCCTCGGCCACCACGAGCGGGTCCGTATCGGGTCCCGCCGGGAACTGCTGGCCCGCGAGTCTCACCACATCGTGCGCGCCCACAGGGACGGAGTGGACCGCTACGTCGCCATTCACCACGGCGATCCGGGCTGCGCCCCGGAGCGGATCGTGGTGCACGCGCAGGAGAACTGCCGCACAGGACGCGTGCGGTGGCACCACGACACGGGCCTTCTGGCAGCCGAGCTGCTCTTCGACACCCGGCTGCGGACCGGCGACACGTTTCTCTTCCGCTACGGCTTCGAGGACGGCACCGCCGGGCCCTGCGCCGAGTACCTTCGCGGCTTCAGGCTGGCGGGCGGGCAGTACGCGCTCCAGGTCAGCTTCGACCACGAGGCGCTGCCGGTGCGCTGCCACCGCTTCGCCCAGCACTCCCCCGCCGCGCCGCGCAGCGGACGTCAGGAGCTGCCGCTGAGCGGACGCCACCGCTCGGTACATCTGGTGGAGCCGCGGGTCCGGTCGGGAATCGTGGGGATCGAGTGGGACTGGGAGTGAAGGGTCCCTCCCGAGCCGTCAGGCCGCCGGGCCCGCCACGATCTTGCCGTTCTTGACCTCGACCGGCAGCTCGTTCAGCGGCTCGGTGGCCGGGGCCTGCACCACCTTGCCGGAGACGGCGTCGAACTGGCTGCCGTGGCACGGGCAGACGAGCGTCGTCCCGGACAGTTTGTTGATGGCGCACCCGGCGTGTGTGCAGATCGTGCTGTAGGCCTTCAAAGAGCCGTCCGCGGCGCGGCTCACGACGACGTTCGCGTCCCGGTAAAGCTTCGCGCCGCCCTTCGGGACCTCGTTCTCGGATCCGAGCGGGACCGGCGCGGTCGGGGTGGCCGGCGCGGCACCGCCGCCACCACCCGACGAGCAGGCCGCGAGCCCGAGCCCGGCGACCGGGGTGAGCGCAGCCCCGCGAAGGACGGTACGACGGGTCGCTGCGGGACGGGCGGACATGGCGTCTCCACTGGTCAGGCCGATGCCCGCCGGATCGCGGGCCGTTTCGACGATACCGGTGGCGGTCGTTCCGCCTCGGGGCGGGGCGGGAGCAGGCCGTGCCAGGTGAGGACGTAAACGCTTGCGCAAGCGTTTACGCGAGCCGTCGAATGAGATACGTTCCGGGCCGGACGGCTCCAGGAGGGGGACGCGATGGCAACGATGGCCGATGTGGCACGGAGCGCGGGTGTGTCCGTCGCGACCGTCTCGCACGTGCTGAACGACACCCGGCCGGTACGGCCCCACACCCGCCAGGCGGTGCTCGACGCCATCGACGAGTTGGGTTACACGCCGAACACGCTTGCCCGTTCCCTGGTGACGGCGCGCACCCGGTCCATCGGGCTCGCGGTGTCGGCGATCAGCAATCCGTACTTCACGGAGATCCTCCAGGGCGTCGAGGCCAGTGCCCTCGAACACGGCTACGGCCTGCTCGTCGCCGACCCGCACGACGATCCCGTACATGAGCGCAACGCCGTCCGGTTGCTGCACGAACGGCGCGTCGACGGCGTGATCGTCGCCCCCTCGGCGGACCCGGGCGGACTGCTCGCCCTCCTCTCCCGGCACGGGGTGCCGACCGTGTTCGTCGACCGGCTGGTCGACGCTGCCCCCGCCGGCACACCTGCGCCACAGGCGTTCGACCAGGTCTGCGGCGAGAACGTGGATCCCATGGCCCGTCTGGTCACCCATCTCGCCGAGCTGGGTCACCGCCGCATCGGCCTTGTCGCGGGACGTCCCGGGCTCAGCACGACGGCCGAGCGGATCAGCGGCTACCGGCAGGGTCTCGCGGCCGCTGGGCTGCCCTACGACGAGCGGTTGCTCGCCTCTGGCGATTCCGCGGCCGAGGGCGCCGAGCGGGCCACCACCGACCTGCTCTCGCTCGCGGCGCCCCCGACGGCCCTCGTCACCGCCAACAACGCGATGACCATCGGGGCACTGCGCACCCTGCGCGGGCGTGGAGTGTCCGTCCCGGACGACCTTGCGCTGTGCTGCTTCGACGACATCGCCTGGGCGGACCTGTTCTCACCCCGGCTCACGGCGGTCTCCCAGCCGAGCAGGGAGATCGGTGCCGAGGCCGTACGGCTGCTGCTGGAACGCCTGGCGGACCCGGACCGTCCCTCGCGCACCGTGCGGCTGCCCGGTGTGTTCGTCCACCGCACCTCGTGCGGCTGCCCCGACGCCCCCTACCGGAAGGAAACCGACTCGTGATCGTCGTCGCCGGTGAGGCCCTGATCGATCTGGTCCCCCAGGGGACGGGCGCGCTCGCGCCGCTGAAGCCTGCACTGGGCGGCGGCCCCTACAACACCGCGGTCGCCCTCGGCCGGCTCGGCTCCCCCGCCGCGTTCTGCTCGCGCACCTCGTACGACGCCTTCGGTGAGGCGCTCCTCGACGGACTGCGCCGGGCCGGCGTGGACGTCTCCGCCGTGCAGCGCGGCACCGAGCCGACAACCCTGGCGGTCGCCACGGTCGACGAGAACGGCTCGGCCGCGTACTCCTTCTACGTCGAGGGCACCGCCGACCGGCTGTTCACGGCACCGGCACGCCTCCCCCGGGGCACCCGGGCCGTGTCGTTCGGCACCTGCTCCCTGGTCCTCGAACCGGGGGCCGGCGCATACGAGGAGTTGATGCGCAGCGCCGCCGCACAGGGTGTGTTCACGGCACTGGACCCGAACATCCGGGCGGGACTGATCGCCGACCCCGACGCCTACCGGGCCCGCTTCAAGAGCTGGCTGCCGTCGGTGTCGCTGCTGAAGCTGTCCGTCGAGGACGCGGGGTGGCTGGGCGGCACCCCCCGCGAATGGCTGGCCTCCGGCCCCGCCGCCGTTGTGGTCACCCGCGGCGGCGACGGGCTGACGGTCTTCACCCGTGACGGTGCGGAGCACTCCGTGCCGGGTGTGCGGGTCGACGTCGTGGACACGATCGGCGCCGGCGACACGGTCAACGCGGCGCTGCTGCACGGTCTCGCCGCCCGGGATGCCCTTTCCCCGACGGCACTGGCCGCCCTGGATGCCGAGGGCTGGCAGGACCTGCTGGGCTTCGCCGCCCGCGCGGCGGCCGTCACCTGCTCCCGCGCCGGTGCGGAACCGCCGTACGCGTCCGAACTGGTGGGCCCGTAGCCCGCGTTGAGCCGTCCGCGCGGGGAGCCCGAGCGGTCGTTCCTCCGACGAGCGGTGCCCCGTGGGGAGTTCCCGCGGGGCACCGTGTGGTTCGGGGCGCGCCTCTGTGTCAGGCCTTGCGCGCCCGGGTGGACTTCTTCGCGGGTGCCGCCTTCTTCGTGGCACCGGCCGCCTTCTTGGCCGCTGTGTTGTTGACGGTCTTCACGGCCTTGGCCGTCGCCGTCTTCTTCGCCGTCGAGCCGGCGGCGACCGTCTTCGCGGCCGCTCTGCGCGGTGCCTTCACGGTGGGCGCGTCGCTGATGCGGTCGGCACCGAGGACCTCGCGCAGGAACTTGCCGGTGTGGCTGGTCGAGACCCCCGCGACTTCCTCGGGCGTGCCCTCGGCGACCACGAGGCCGCCGCCCGCGCCGCCTTCGGGTCCCATGTCGACGACCCAGTCGGCGGTCTTGATGACGTCGAGGTTGTGCTCGATGACGATGACCGTGTTGCCCTTGTCGACCAAGCCGCCGAGAACCGTGAGCAGCTTGCTGATGTCCTCGAAGTGCAGACCGGTGGTCGGCTCGTCCAGCACATAGACCGTGCGTCCGGTGGACCGCTTCTGCAACTCGCTGGCGAGCTTGACGCGCTGGGCCTCACCACCGGACAGGGTGGTCGCCGACTGGCCGAGGCGGACGTAACCGAGGCCGACGTCGTTCAGCGTCCTGAGGTGGCGGGAGATCGCCGGGACCGCCTCGAAGAAGTGCATGGCCTCCTCGATCGGCATGTTCAGGACCTCGGCGATGGACTTGCCCTTGTAGTGGACCTCCAGGGTCTCCCGGTTGTAGCGGGCGCCGTGGCAGACCTCGCACGGGACGTAGACGTCCGGGAGGAAGTTCATCTCGATCTTGATCGTGCCGTCGCCGGCGCAGTTCTCGCAGCGACCGCCCTTGACGTTGAAGGAGAAGCGGCCGGGCAGGTAGCCCCGCACCTTCGCCTCGGTCGTCTCCGCGAACAGCTTGCGGATGTGGTCGAAGACGCCCGTGTACGTCGCCGGGTTCGACCGCGGGGTGCGGCCGATGGGCGACTGGTCGACGTGCACGACCTTGTCGACGAGGTCGTCGCCGTCCACACGCGTGTGACGCCCGGGGACGTTGCGCGCGCCGTTCAGTTCGCGCGCCAGGTGCGTGTAGAGGATGTCGTTGACCAGCGTCGACTTTCCGGAGCCGGACACGCCCGTGACGGCCGTGAACACGCCGAGCGGGAAGGAGACGTCGATGTCCTGGAGGTTGTTCTCACGGGCGCCGTGCACCGTGAGCCGCCGGGACGGGTCGCGCGGGCGCCGGATGCCGGGCAACGGGATGGACTTCTTGCCCGACAGGTACTGGCCGGTCTGCGACTCGTCGTTGACGAGCAGTTCCTTCAGGGAGCCGCTGTGCACGACCTTGCCGCCGTGCTCGCCCGCGCCCGGGCCGATGTCGACGACCCAGTCGGCGACCTTGATGGTGTCCTCGTCGTGCTCGACCACGATGAGCGTGTTGCCCATGTCGCGCAGCCGGACCAGGGTCTCGATCAGCCGGTGGTTGTCGCGCTGGTGCAGGCCGATGGAGGGCTCGTCGAGCACGTACAGGACGCCGACGAGTCCGGAACCGATCTGGGTGGCCAGGCGGATGCGCTGGGCCTCGCCACCGGAGAGCGTGCCGGCCGCGCGGTTCAGCGAGAGGTAGTCCAGGCCGACGTCGACCAGGAACCGCAGCCGCTCGTTGACCTCCTTCAGGACCCGCTCGGCGATCTTCTTGTCGCGGGCGTCGAGCTTGAGCTCCCGCAGGAAGTCCGCGCAGTCGCTGATCGACATCGCGGAGATCTCGGCGATCGACCTGTCCATGATCGTGACCGCGAGGACGACCGGCTTGAGGCGGGTGCCCTGGCAGGTCGGGCACGGCACCTCGCGCATATAGCCCTCGAAGCGCTCCCGGCTGGCGTCGCTCTCGGCCTCGCTGTGGCGGCGCTTCACGAACGGGACGGCGCCTTCGAACGGCGTCGTGTACACCCGCTCGCGCCCGTACCGGTTGCGGTAGCGGACCTCGATCTGCGTCTTGTGGCCGTGGAGCAGGGCCTTCCTGGCGCGCTGCGGCAGGCCGGCGAAGGGGATGTCCGTCCGGAATCCCAGGGCGTCCGCGAGCGCGCCGATGAGGCGGCCGAAGTAGTCCTTGGTGTGCCCGTGCGACCAGGGGTGGATGGCGCCCTCGTCGAGGGTCTTCTCCTCGTCCGGGACGATCAGCTCGGGGTCGACCTCCATGCGGGTGCCGATGCCGGTGCACTCGGGGCAGGCGCCGAAGGGCGAGTTGAAGGAGAAGGAACGGGGTTCCAGCTCCTCGAAGGAGAGGTCGTCGTACGGGCAGTAGAGGTGCTCCGAGTACATGCGCTCGCGCTCGGGGTCGTCCTCGGGGAGGTCGACGAAGTCGAGCACGACCATGCCGCCCGAGAGGCCGAGCGCGGTCTCCACCGAGTCGGTGAGCCGGCGCTTGGCGGAGTCCTTCACCGTGAGGCGGTCGACGACCACCTCGATGGTGTGCTTCTCCTGCTTCTTCAGCGTGGGCGGGCTGGACAGCTGGATCGTCTCGCCGTCCACACGGGCGCGGCTGTAGCCCTTGGTCTGGAGGTCGGCGAAGAGGTCGACGAACTCCCCCTTGCGCTCCCGCACGAGCGGCGACAGCACCTGGAAGCGGCTTCCCTCGGGCAGGGCCAGGACCTTGTCGACGACGGCCTGGGGCGACTGGCGCGAGATCGGGCGGCCGCACTCGGGGCAGTGGGGCTTGCCGATGCGCGCGAAGAGCAGACGCAGGTAGTCGTAGACCTCGGTGATCGTGCCGACCGTCGAGCGCGGGTTGCGCGAGGTCGACTTCTGGTCGATGGAGACCGCCGGCGAAAGTCCTTCGATGAAGTCGACGTCCGGCTTGTCCATCTGCCCGAGGAACTGCCGTGCGTACGAGGACAGCGACTCCACGTAACGGCGCTGGCCCTCGGCGAAGATCGTGTCGAAGGCCAGCGAGGACTTGCCCGACCCCGACAGGCCCGTGAAGACGATGAGCGAGTCGCGTGGCAGGTCGAGCGAGACATTCTTCAGGTTGTGCTCGCGCGCGCCACGGACGATGAGACGGTCGGCCACGCCGGTCCGCACCTTTCTTGAGAGAAGCGACAGGGGCGGGGCCCCCGTCCTTTTCAGACTAGGGGGAGCCACTGACAACGCCGGTCGGATTCCACGGTTCATAACAATCCCGGGCCCTCCAGCATGCCCGACGCCGCACTCGACCCTATAGCACGCACATTCGATTTGCGGGTCCGGTCCACTTCCTTCACCCGAAGGAGTGGCACAGTTAGGGTCGGCCCATGATTGATCACGCGCGTGACCTGGCGTCTGTACGTGACGCGACCGACCGGCTGCTGCACGCAGCCGCCACACTGGACAACGCGGCCATGGAGGCTCCGTCACGGCTGCCCGGCTGGAAGCGCGGCCACGTCCTCGCCCATCTGTCGCGCAACGCGGACGCACTCGTGAACGTTCTGCAGGGCCGCCCCATGTACGCCTCCGCCGAAACCAGGGACACCGACATCGAGCGGGACGCCCCACGTGCCCTGGACATCCAGCTCGACGACCTGCGGGAGAGCTGCGCCCGCTTCCAGGAGGCGGGGGCCGCGCCCGCGGACTGGTCGCGCACGGTCGAGCTGCGCAACGGGGTCACGGACTCGGCGGCCCGGGTGCCGTTCCGGCGGTGGGTGGAGATCGAGCTGCATCATGTCGACCTGGGAATCGGATACGAGCTGGAGCATCTGCCGGCGGAGTTCGTGGAGCGGGAGATCGACTTCCTCACCGAGCGGTTCGCGGACCATCCCGCGGTCCCCGGCATCACCCTGACCGCCCTGGAGGACCCCGGCCGGCTCGTCTGGTCCACCGGTCGCAAGGACACCGGGGCCGTCACCGTGACGGGTCGGTCACCCGCGCTGCTCGGCTGGCTCGCGGGACGCACCCGGGGCGAAGGGCTGACCGTCGTGGACGAAGGTGCGGCGCTGCCCGTACTGCCCGCGCTGTGATCTCGTCGGTAGGCTGACAGCCATGACGTACAGCGGAACGGTGACGGTCGGCGGCCCGGCGGACGTGCACGAGCTGAAGGACCTGATGATCACCAAGATCGCGGTCGGCCCGATGGACAACAACGCCTATCTGCTGCGCTGCCGGGCCACCGACGAGCAGTTGCTGATCGACGCGGCCAACGACGCGCACTCCCTGCTCGGCACGATCGGCGACGACGGCATCGCGTCCGTGGTCACCACGCACCGCCACGGCGACCACTGGCAGGCGCTCGCCGAGGTGGTGGCGGCCACGGGCGCGCGGACGTACGCGGGCCGGGACGATGCCGAGGGCATCCCCGTCCCGACCGACGTACCGGTCGACGACGGCGACACGATCCGGGTGGGGCAGGTGGAACTCACCGCCCGCCACCTGGTGGGGCACACCCCGGGTTCGATCGCCCTCGTCTACGACGATCCGCACGGGCACCCGCACGTGTTCACCGGCGACTGCCTCTTCCCGGGCGGCGTGGGCAACACGCACAAGAACCCGAAAGCCTTCGCCAGCCTCATCCACGACGTCGAGACGAAGATCTTCGACGCGCTTCCGGACGAGACCTGGGTCTACCCCGGGCACGGTAACGACACCACGCTGGGCGACGAGCGTCCGCATCTGCCGGAGTGGCGCGAGCGGGGCTGGTGAACGCCGGGTGGTGAACGCGGGACCCCGCGCGCCGAGCCTGCTTCGACACGCCGCGTGAAGAGCAGGCTCACGCGCCCCGTGTGAACCGTTCGCCCGCACCGATGCCTCGCGTGCGCTCCCCGGCCGTGCGGCCTCGCGGTCAACTGGAGGCAGCCCCGCGCGGAATGACGGCTACTGCGCGGTACGGGCCGCCGGTCCTTCGATCCCGCCCTCGACCGGCGGCCCCGGCCGTCGTCCCGGCAGCTCAGGCCTGGGTCCGCGCCGCGCCCGCGAGTGTCGCCACCCGCTCCACAGCGAACGCGTATCCCTGCACCCCGCACCCCGCGATGACACCGTCGGCGCGAAGAGAGACGTACGAGTGGTGACGGAACTGCTCGCGCTGGTGGATGTTGGAGATGTGCACCTCCACCACAGGTAGTCCGTCGCAGGTGTTGAGCGCGTCGAGAATCGCGACGGAGGTGTGCGAGTAGGCCGCCGGGTTGATCACGACACCGGCGTGGTTCAGCCGCGCCTCCTGGATCCAGTCGACCAGTTCACCCTCGTGGTTTGACTGCCGGAAGTCCACTGTGGCCCCGTACGCCGCCGCCGTCTTCACGCACAGCGCCTCGATGTCCGCGAGGGTGTCCGACCCGTAGATCTCCGGCTGGCGCTGCCCGAGCAGGTTCAGGTTGGGGCCGTTGAGCACCATGATCGGGGCGTCGGCGAGAGTGCGGGGCACGGTTCCTCCGGTCCGTTCGGGTCTGCCGGCCCTTGTGGGGGACCGTGTCTCGGCCCCCGGTTTATCACGGTGCGCCGGACGGGCGGGGACCGTACCCTCCGGCCATGACGCGAACCGTCCACCCGCCCAAGCTCGTACCCGGCGACCGAGTCGCCGTCGTCTCGCCCTCCGCCGGGCTCCCCGCCCTCTTCCCACGCCCGTACGAGCTGGGACTCGAACGGCTGCGTACCGTTTTCGGCCTGGAACCCGTCGAGTATCCGGCCACCCGGAAGATGGGCGCGACCCCCGGGGAGCGCGCCGACGACCTGCACGCGGCGTTCGCCGATCCGACCGTGAAGGCGGTGTTCGCGTCGATCGGCGGCGACGACCAGATCACGGTACTGCCCCTGCTCGACCGGGAGTTGATACGCGCTCACCCCAAGCCGTTCTTCGGGTACAGCGACAACACCAACCTGCACGCCTTCCTGTGGAACACCGGCGTGGTGAGCTATCACGGCGGTTCCGTCATGGTCGAACTGGGCCGCCCCGGGGCGATGGCGCCGCTCACCGCGGACTCGCTGAGGGCGGCCCTCTTCACCTCCGGACCGTACGAGGTGAAGCCGGCCGATTTCTGGACGGACAAGGCCCGGGACTGGGCGGACCCGGCCACCTTCGAGGCGGAACCGGAGACCCGGCGCGGATCGGGCTGGACCTGGGTGAACGCCGACCGGGTGGTCGAGGGACGCAGTTGGGGAGGCTGCCTGGAGATCATCGGCCGGCTGCTCATGGCCGACCGCGAAGTCGCGCACGATCCGACGGTCCATGACGGCGGAGTGCTCTTCCTGGAGACGTCCGAGGACATGCCGAGCAGCGACGAGGTCTTCCACACCCTGCGCACCTTGGGTGAGCGCGGGCTGCTCCGGCGCTTCTCCGCGCTGCTCATGGGCCGGGCGAAGGCCTGGTCGTTCGAGCGTCCCGACAGTCCCGAGGAAGGCGCCCGTTACGCGGCGGAACAGCGCGAAGCGGTGCTGCGAGCGCTGAAGGTGTACGCCCCCGGCACCATGGCGGTGTTCGACGTGGATCTCGGGCACACCGATCCGCAGGTGATCCTCCCCTATGGCGGCATGATCCGTGTGGACGGTCCCGCCCGGCGCATCACCGTCACCTACTGACCCGACGATGCCCCGGGCGCACGCCCGTCCCGGACGTCACAGGCGCTGACCCCCCGCACGCCCCCGTAACCCTCGATCACGGTGGGTAGTTGTCGCGGCATGCATGTAGCACACAGCGTGAGAACCCCTTCGATGCTCCGGCTCGCGGCGGCCTCGCTGGCCGGGACGGCCGTCGAGTTCTACGACTTCTTCGTCTACGGGACCGCGGCCGCCCTGGTCCTGGG
Organism: Streptomyces sp. HUAS TT11; assembly: GCF_051553595.1. NCBI lineage: Bacteria > Bacillati > Actinomycetota > Actinomycetes > Kitasatosporales > Streptomycetaceae > Streptomyces > Streptomyces sp. HUAS TT11. The sequence continues at coordinate 6,805,019 of NZ_CP196184.1, read as the reverse complement.
TCCCCTGTTCTTCCCGACCCTCTCCCCGGTGTTGGGCACGCTGGCGGCGTTCGGGACCTTCGCTGCCGGTTTCGTGGCGCGACCGCTCGGTTCGGTTCTGTTCGGGCACCTCGGTGACCGGCGCGGGCGGCGGCCGGTCCTCATGGCGTCACTGCTGCTGACCGGAGCCGCCACGGTGGCGGTCGGTTGCCTGCCGACGTACGGAACCATCGGCACGGCCGCCCCCCTGCTCCTTCTGGTTCTTCGTTTTCTCCAGGGCCTGGGGCTCGGCGGTGAGTGGGGCGGTGCGGTCCTGCTGACCGTGGAGCACGCTCCGGCCCGGCGCCGGGTGCTGTGGTCGAGCTTTCCGCAGATCGGCCCCTCGCTCGGGTTCGTGCTGGCCAACGGCGTGATGCTGGGGCTGTCCGCAACGTTGTCGCAGACGCAGTTCGAGGCCTGGGGCTGGCGGATTCCGTTCTGGGCGGCCGGGGTGCTCGCGGTGGCGGGTCTGTGGCTGCGCGGCTCGCTCGCGGAGAGCCCGCTCTTCCTGGCACTCCACGACCGTGCGCGTGCGCCGTTCGCCGAGGTGGTGCGCGGCCACTGGCGACTCGTCCTGTTGACGGCCGGCGCGCTCGCGGTGGGGTACGCCGTCTTCTACGCCGTGACGACCTGGTCCCTGGTCTTCGCGACGGAGCGGCTCGGCGTGAGCCGTACGGTCGTGCTGGGCTGCGTCCTGGCCACCGTGGTGGTGCAGGGTGCCCTCACTCCGCTCTTGGCACTTCTGGGGGACCGCTACGGACGGCGGCCACTGTGCCTCGCGGGATGCGCGGGTGTCGTCGTGTGGATGTTCCCGATGGTCGGTCTGCTGTCGACCGGCGAGCCGGTGCTGATGTTCCTGGGGTTCCTCGGCGCGATGCTCTCCTTCATCACGATGTTCGCGGTGGTCGCCGCGTATCTCCCGGAGTTGTACGAGCCCCGGGTGCGCTGCACGGGTGCGGCGGTGGGCTACAACCTCGGTGGGGTGCTCGGCGGTGCCCTCACCCCGATCGTGGCCACCGCGCTCACCGGACACGCCGGCCGGGTGCCCTGGGGCGTCGCTGCCTATCTGACGGCCGTGGGCCTCGTCAGCCTGGGTTGCTTCGCTCTGCTTCCGGAGACCCGTCCCGCACCGGTCGCGGTCGCGGAACCCGCTCCCGGCTGACCTACGGCAAGTCGGCACACGGGGCGGGGACCGTCCGCGATCCGGGGACGAGACCGACGGGTGCCGGCGAGCACACGTGAGAGAAGTCCGGCAATGCGCCGCGCCTCCCTCACGGTGTGCCCGACCGGCACAGGTCAGGCCTCGATGCTGTGTTTCCGGGCCTTCTCGTCGTCCTCACCCGCGGCCTCGACCGCTTGCTGCCTCCTGGTGGCCAGCAGGCTGGTGATCGTCGTGACGATCAGAACGGCACAGATCACACCCAGCGAGACCGGGATCGAGATCTCCGGAACATGGACCCCGGCCTCGTGAAGAGCGTGCAGCACCAGCTTGACGCCGATGAAGCCCAGGATGACCGACAGACCGTACGAGAGGTGCACCAGCTTCTTGAGCAGCCCACCGATGAGGAAGTACAGCTGCCTCAGACCCATCAGCGCGAACGCGTTGGCCGTGAAGACGATGTAGGGGTCCTGCGTCAGGCCGAAGATCGCGGGGATGGAGTCCAGGGCGAAGAGCACGTCGGTGGTACCGATCGCGAGCATCACGACAAGCATCGGCGTCATGACCCGCTTGCCGTTCTGCGTGATCCAGAGCTTGGTGCCGTGATAGCGGTCGGCCACGCCGAAGCGACGCTCGGCGGCCTTCAAGAGCCTGTTCTCCTCGTACTCCTCGTCCTCCTCCTCGGCCCTCGCCTCCTGGATCAGCTTCCAGGCGGTCCAGATCAGGAAGGCGCCGAAGAGGAAGAAGACCCACGAGAAGGACGCGAGGATGGCGGCTCCCGCGGCGATGAAGGCGGCCCGCAGCACCAGGGCTATGAGGACACCGATGAGCAGCACGCGCTGCTGGTACTGCGAGGGCACCGCGAACTTCGCCATGATCAGGACGAAGACGAAGAGATTGTCGACGCTCAGCGACTTCTCGGTGATGAAGCCGGCGAAGAACTCTCCGGCCGGCTGACCGCCGCCGAAGACCAGCAGACCCACGCCGAAGAGACCGGCGAGAGTGATCCAGACGATCGTCCAGATACCGGCTTCCTTGATCGACACATCGTGCGGTTTGCGGCCGATGAAGAAGTCGACCGCGATCAGGGCGGCGAGGCCCACGATCGTCAGAACCCACAGGGTCAGGGATACATTCACTGCGCCTCCGGCAGTACGTCACGGCATAGGTCAGCGTCGTCGCCACCGGAGGTCTCTTCCACCCGCGGGGCGCCGGCGCTCGACGCGCTCGGTGCCTGCGGGCCGACGCCCCGGGATCTGGTCGGATCCGGACTGACGGGTACGCCGCAGCAGGTAGGGAGTACTCCCCTCCGTGTGAAAGAGAGTACCCGAATCACCAAGGAATGGTAAAGCGATGAGCAAAAGTAAGGCCGAACTCCCAGCTCAGAGTGGCTTTACTTACTCTTGGTGAGGGGTCTGTGCCGGATCAGCGGTCCCAGGTGCGGCGCGCCTCGGCGACCTTGTTGAGCACCTGGTCGAGCACCTGACTGTCCCGCGGGACACGCGGCGGCTCGTACGTCCAGGCGTGGCCGACCCAGGGGTCGGCCAGGTGGTCGTCGGGCACCGGGGACAGCCTCAGCAGCGAACGCCACAGGGGGTCCAGCAGAGGCCCGTAGGCGGCCGCGTCCTCCCGGTCGGCGACCATCATCAGATGGACACCCACGGCCGGGCCCTCGTCCGCGAGATAGCGCAGCCGGGTCACGGCCCGGTCGTCGAAGCCGTGCGGGAAGTCGTTGACGATCAGCAGTTGTTCGGCCGTGTCCAGACCGGGCGGGAGTGCGTCCGCCGCACCGCCGCGGACCGCCATCTGCACCAGGTCGACGCGCTCCGTGAGTCTGGTCAGCACGTCGGCCACGCTCGCCGGACCGACGGCCGGCGGGGCGGGGAGCACACCCGACTGCACGAGGGGCGTGAGTGACCGCGCGGCCGAACCCGCGGGGTCGATGACGTGCACCGCGAACTCGCCCGCCGGGTACACCGCGAGCAGCCGTGCCGCGTGCGCCACCGCCACGTCCATGGCCAGACGGCGCAGCTCGTCCGGGTCCACGAGCTCGTCGTGATGGCCCGAGCGGCCGCTGTCGATCCACAGCCCGCGCTCCAGCGGAAGCCTGATCAGCATGGGGATGCGCAGGCTCTCGCTCTCGGGCAGGTGCAGATCGCCGAGGCGCAGGGCCATGGGGATCTCCATCGGCACCCGGTACCCGTGCCAGACCGGGTTGTCCCAGCGCGCGAACGTCGCGGGCAGGGCGGGCTCGACGACGTCGGACTCGGCGATGAGCTGGGTCAGGTCACGGTCGAGCACGGCCCTGGCCTGGCTGACGAGCTCGGTGTGCTTCGCCTGGGCCGCCTCGCGTGCGACGTGGCCCTGCCCGCCGATACGGCTGCGCGGATCGGACAGGACCTTGTCCAGTTCCTGCTCCATGCGCGAGTCGGCGAAGTCGACGGCACTGCGGTAGGCGGCCACCGTACGCGCCAGGTCCTCGAACATGCCCCACACCTGGTTGTACAGGCGCTCCTCCATGGACCAGCCGGTCGCGGCGCCGGCGACCGGCGGTGCGGGCTGTCCGGGATCCGCGGGCGGCGCGGTGGGCGCGGGCGGGGGCGGCGCCCCGGCCGCCCGGCCGGGGTGCGTGTAGTTGATCGGGGCGCCCTGGGCGGCGGGCGGCGCGACCGGGCTCGCCGCGCCGGTGACGTCGTACGGGGATCCGTGCTGCGGTGCGCCGGGTGCGCCCTGCTGCGGTGGCACGGTGCCCGAGGCGCCCTGGGATCCCGCGGGGGCCGGCGTCTGCAACGCGCGCTCGCCCTCGGGCTGGCGCGGCGGGGGCGGCGCCACCGAACGGGCCAGCCCCTGGACCACCGCGTCGTTGATGCCGCTCGCGAGTTGCGTGGCCTCGGCCAGCCCCTGGTCCGCGAGCAGCGCGGCGAGTCCGCCGGCGTACCCCTGGCCGACGGCGCGCACCTTCCAGGAGTCCTGCCTGCGGTAGAGCTCCAGCGCGATGACGGCCGACTCGGAGTCCAGCCCCGTGATCGTGTAGCTGGCGACCTCGGAACCGTCGAGTCCCGTGACCGCGACGAAGGGGGCGGCGACGGCGCCGAACCGCACCGGACCGCCGGTCCCGGTCGGCAGGGCGAGCAGCACGTCCACCCGGTGCACGCTCTCCGGGAGGGCGTCCAGATCGAACGCGAGGCGATGATCGGCCGCCGCCTGCTTGGAGACCTCAAGGCCGGGCAGCGTGGGCGCGCCCGGGTGGGCCACCCACTCGGCGCCGCGCACCCTGCCCTGCGCGTCACTGAGCGTCGCCCCCGCCACCACCGGCTTGCCGGCCGACACCCGGATCTCGAGTCGGGCCTGCGGAAGCGGGTGGTTCTGCCCCCGGACGAGCTCGGCCGTCATCGCCTTGTCCCCCTACGTCGCTCGGTGTCCTGGGTACCCGGACGGCTACAGGTGCGGAACGATCGACGGCATCAGGTCCTGGAAGGTGCGGCCGTTGGCCGGGGTGCCGAGGGCCGTCATCGTCCAGCCCGCGCCCGACCGGTGCACCTTCGCCATGATCTGTGCCGTGTACGCGCCGCCGCCCGCGAGGGTGTAGCGCGCGAGTTCCTGGCCGCTGGACTCGTCGACCAGGCGGCAGAACGCGTTCTGCACCTCCTGGAAGGTCTGGCCCGTGAAGGAGTTCACGGTGAAGACGATCTGGTCGATGTGGACCGGGACGCGCGCCAGGTCGACGAGGATCGCCTCGTCGTCACCGCCCTGGCCCACACCGCCGACGAGGTTGTCACCGGTGTGCCGCACGGAGCCGTCGTCGCTCACGAGGTGCTGGAAGAAGACCACGTCCACGGGCCGCTTGTCCGCGAACAGCACGGCGGACGCGTCGAGGTCGATCTCCCGGGTGCGCGAACCGAACAGCCCGCGCCGGGGGGCCGCCTGCCAGCCGAGCCCCATGCGCACCGCGGTCAGCGTGCCTCCGTCGTTCTTCTGCAGACTGATGGCCTGACCCTTGGTCAAGTTGACGGTCACGCGCTGTTCCCCTCTCGAGCGGTCCCCTGTTGGCCGCGGACTCCGCGGATGCCAGAACCCTACGCAGCGGCACTGACACTGCCGAACCCCCGACCGCGCTTTGTGTCGGTGTTGCAACACAGCGCGGATCCGGGGGTCCGGCAGGTCTGCGGGGCCGTCAGGCGAGTCCCGCCTCCTTCATCTGACGCAGTTCCTTCTTCATCTCGGAGACCTCGTCGCGCAGCCGGGCCGCGATCTCGAACTGCAGATCCGCGGCAGCGGACCGCATGCGCTCCGTCAGCTCCTCGATCTGCGCGGACAGTTCGGCCGCGGGGCGGTCGGTCGGGACCGTCTCCTTCGCCTTGCCCTTGCCCTTGGCCGCCTTCGCGCCCTTCGCCGCCTGGCCGCCGAGCGAGGGGACGGGGGCCTTGGCGCCCTTGCCGTCCTTCGTCTTGCGGTAGCCGGTGCCGAGCAGCTGCTCCGTGTCGACGTCCTCGCGGGCGATCTGCGCCACGATGTCGTTGATCTTCTTGCGCAGCGGCTGCGGGTCGATGCCGTTCGCCGTGTTGTACGCGACCTGCTTCTCCCGGCGGCGGTTCGTCTCGTCGATGGCCTTCTCCATCGCCGGGGTGATCTTGTCGGCGTACATATGGACCTGTCCGGAGACATTGCGCGCGGCACGGCCGATGGTCTGGATGAGGGAGGTGCCCGAGCGCAGGAAGCCCTCCTTGTCGGCGTCGAGGATGGCGACCAGGGAGACCTCGGGCAGGTCGAGACCCTCCCTGAGGAGGTTGATGCCGACCAGGACGTCGAACTCGCCGGACCTGAGCTCGCGCAGCAGCTCGACACGGCGCAGCGTGTCCACGTCGCTGTGCAGATAGCGGACCTGGATGCCCATCTCCAGGAAGTAGTCGGTGAGGTCCTCCGCCATCTTCTTGGTGAGCGTGGTCACCAGGACGCGCTCGTCCTTCTCGGTGCGCTTGCGGATCTCGTGGACCAGGTCGTCGATCTGGCCCTCGGTGGGCTTGACCACGACCTCCGGGTCGACGAGGCCGGTGGGCCGGATGATCTGCTCGACCTGGCCGTCCGAGCGTGAGAGCTCGTACTGCCCGGGAGTCGCCGACAGGTACACCGTCTGGCCGATGCGCCCCTGGAACTCCTCCCACTTCAGCGGCCGGTTGTCCAGGGCGGACGGCAGGCGGAAGCCGTGCTCGACGAGCGTGCGCTTGCGGGAGGCGTCGCCCTCGTACATCGCACCGATCTGGGGCACGGTGACGTGCGACTCGTCGATGACGAGCAGGAAGTCCTCCGGGAAGTAGTCGAGCAGCGTGTTCGGCGGGGTGCCGGGCAGGCGGTCGTCGAAGTGCATCGAGTAGTTCTCCACACCGGAGCAGGTCCCGATCTGGCGGAGCATCTCGATGTCGTACGTCGTCCGCATGCGCAGCCGCTGGGCCTCCAGCAGCTTGCCCTGCTTCTCCAGCTCCGCGAGGCGCTCCTCCAGCTCCTTCTCGATGCCGTTGATCGCCCGCTCCATGCGCTCGGGGCCGGCGATGTAGTGGGAGGCGGGGAAGACGTACAGCTGCTCCTCGTCGCTGACGATCTCACCGGTGAGCGGATGGAGGGTGGAGAGGGCCTCGATCTCGTCGCCGAACATCTCGATCCGGACGGCCAGCTCCTCGTAGACCGGGAAGATCTCGATGGTGTCGCCGCGCACCCGGAAGGTGCCGCGGCTGAACGCCACGTCGTTGCGCGTGTACTGGATGTCGACGAACCGGCGCAGCAGCTGGTCGCGGTCGATCTCGTCGCCGACCTTGAGGCTGACCATGCGGTCCACGTACTCCTGGGGAGTACCGAGGCCGTAGATGCAGGAGACGGAGGCGACCACGACCACGTCCCGGCGGGTCAGCAGCGAGTTGGTCGCGGAGTGCCGCAGGCGCTCCACCTCCTCGTTGATCGAGGAGTCCTTCTCGATGTACGTGTCCGACTGCGGAACGTACGCCTCGGGCTGGTAGTAGTCGTAGTACGAGACGAAGTACTCGACCGCGTTGTTCGGCAGGAGCTCGCGGAACTCGTTGGCCAGCTGGGCGGCCAGTGTCTTGTTCGGCGCCATCACCAGGGTGGGGCGCTGGAGTTTCTCGATCATCCACGCCGTGGTGGCGGACTTGCCTGTGCCGGTCGCGCCGAGCAGGACGACGTCCTTCTCACCTGCCTGGATGCGCTTTTCCAGCTCGGCGATGGCCGTCGGCTGGTCACCGCTCGGGCGGTAGGGGCTGACGACCTCGATGGGCGCCACCGTGCGTTCGATCTGTGAAACGGGCCGCATGCCATCCACCGTACGACCCCCCACTGACAACGGGGGCCGGTCAGCGCCTCTGGGCGGTGCGGTAGCTGCGCTGACCGGCGCGCTCGGGGCTGCGCAGCAGCGTACGTCGCCCGGTGTCCTCCCACTCGGGATGGGCCGGGATCCCGGGCTTGCGCTCGACCGGCTTCCAGACGGGCTTGCCCATGACGATCAGCGGGTCGAACAGTACGACGACGCCGGCCAGGCACAGGAAGACGAGCGGTCCGATCATCAGCGGGGCGAGCAGCGCGGCGGGTGATTCACCGGCCGGAGCGTGGGGAGAGGTGTGCGCGTGGACACGGAGCGCGGCCATCCCCGTGTAGTGCATACCGCTGGCCGCGAGCCCCATGACGAGACTCGCACCGATGCTCCACAGAAAACCGCGGCCCTGGCCTGCCGCCCAGAGTGCCGCGGTCGCCGCGACGACCGCTATGACGACCGAGGCGGTGACGGTGAGCGTGTTGTATCCGAGCACTCCGTTGAGCCGCATCCCCGCCATGCCCAGGTAGTGCATGGAGGCGATACCGAGACCGGTGATCGTGCCGCCCGTGAAGAGGGCCACGCCGGTGGGACCGCGGTAGCCCACGATGAAGACCCCGACGCCGACCATGACGATGGCGACGGCCAGGCTCGCGAAGGTGATCCCCCGGTCGTAGTGGATCGGGGTCTCTTCGACGCTGAAGCCCATCATCGCGACGAAGTGCATGGTCCATACGCCGGAGCCGATGGCGGCCGCCCCCAGGGCGAGCCACCCGACCCGCCGGGACCGGACGACCAGCATCGATCTGGCGGTGCAGCGCAGACCGAGCGCGCCGCCGAGGCAGGCCATGAGGTACGCCACCACAGGTGTGACGAGTCCGTAGCTGAAGCCGTCGACGGTGCTCTGCATGCGCGACCGCCCCTCCCGCCCTGATGCGTCCTTGAATCCGGAAATGCCCCCCATCCCCAGGACCGCTACGAACGGTCAGGGCTGCTGAGGCAGAGCGTAAGACCCCCACCGGAACGGTCGAACGATATTCCGGCAAAGAATCACGGTGCTAACGCACTTGTGCGGCCCTTGTGCGCACCCTTGGGCAACTCCAGGCAATCTGTGCCCATCCTGCGCCCACCGTCCTTGACTCTCTGCTGTCACTCTGGTGCTGTCTGTGATCACACGACACGAGGAGCACGCATGCACGCGCGCGTTGCCGCCGCCACGACCACCGCCTTCTTCGGACTCGGCGTGGCCATACTGCCGACTCCGCATGCCGGCGCGACCGGCGGCGACGGACCGGTCGTCGTCGCGCACCGCGGAGCCTCCGCCTACGCGCCCGAGAACACTCTGGCGGCCGTGGACCGGGCGGCCGCGATGGGCATCGACTGGGTCGAGAACGACGTCCAGCGCACCAAGGACGGCCGGCTCGTCGTCATCCACGACGCGACGCTGAGCCGCACGACCGACGTCAAGCGGCTGTACCCGCGCCGGGCCCCCTGGCAGGTGAAGGACTTCACCGCCACGGAGATCGCGCGCCTGGACGCAGGCAGCTGGTTCGGCCGCCGCTACGCGGGGGCGCGGGTGCCGACGCTGCGGCAGTACCTGCAGCGCGTGTCACACAACCACCAGAAGCTCGTGCTGGAGATCAAGAATCCGCAGTTGTATCCGGGGATCGAGCGCCAGACACTCGACCTGCTGAGCAATGAGGACTGGCTTGACGGCGACCACCTCAGGCGGCGGCTCGTCGTCCAGAGCTTCAGCGCCGACAGTGTGCGCAAGGTCCACCGACTGCGGCCGGGAATCAGGACGGCGTACCTGGGCACCCCCCGGACGGCGGAGCTGCCGGCCTACGCGCGGTTCGCCGACCAGATCAACTCGGAGTACTCGGGACTCTCTCCCCGCTACGTCTCGGCGGTCCACGCGCTGAAGGGCCCGCACGGCACACCGATGAAGGCCTTCGCGTGGATCGTGAACAGTGGCGGCGACGCCGCGCGGCTGACCGGCTACGGCGTGGACGGCCTGATCACGAACGTGCCGGACGTGGTGCGCAGAGCGGTCACGGCATCCTGATCCGGCCGCCCGGGTGCGGACGGGTTCCGATGTCCGCACCCGCGGCGTTGTCGGTGCCGCGCCGTACGGTGGGCGCATGGACAGCCATGGGCAGTACGAGCAGCAGCCGGCGTGGGCCGTCGTCGCCACCGACATCGGTCCGCTGCTGCTGGCCGCCACGCGCGACGGGCTGGTGAACGTGGTGTTCCACGCCACCGGCCCCGTGCGCGACAGAGCACTGGAACGCCTCGGATCACGGCTCGGCGCGGAGCCGGTCGAGGACCCCGGTTCACCGCTCCTGGCCGAGGCCATACGCCAGGTGGCGGCCTACTTCAAGGGTGAGCGGCGCGGCTTCGAGCTGCCGCTGGACTGGTCCCTGATCACCGGATTCAACCGCCAGGTCCTGCGCGAGCTCGCCTCCGGCGTCCCGTACGGCACGGTGGTGGGGTACGGCGATCTGGCCCGCCGGGTCGGACAGCCGGGCGCGGCCCAGGCCGTGGGAGTGGCGATGGGCTCCAATCCACTGCCGGTGGTCGTTCCGTGCCATCGCGTGGTCGAGAGCGACGGCGGCATCGGCGGTTTCGGTGGTGGCCTGGAGACCAAGCGGCAGCTTCTGGCGCTCGAAGGGGTGCTGCCCGAGCCGCTGTTCTGAGCGGGGCGTCCGCACGGCCCCGGGAGCACCGTCCACCGACTACGCGTAGTGCCGTGCCTCGAAGACGTTGCCGTCCGGGTCGCGGAAGTAGAAGCTGCGCCGGGCCGCGCCGCGGGCGCCGAAGGCGTCGTACGAGAAGTCCGAGACGGGGACGGGCAGCGCTTCCAGGCGCGCCCGCAGGGCGTCGAAGGCCGCCTCCCCCGGCAAGGACAGGCACACGTGGTTCACCGGATGCCCTGCGCTCCCGTCGGCTCCGGGCAGCATCTTCATCGACGTCGCGAGCGACAGAGGAGCGAGGTCGACGATGGTCTCCTCATTGAGCCGCATCGAGGGGAACGGCACTTTCCCGGCAGTGAATTCGGCGAGTCTGAGGGGTTCCAGACCGACCGCCTGCTCGTAGAACGAGGCGGCGGCGACCGGGTCCCGGACCCACAGGACGACATGGTCGAGACGTGGCGAGTTGTCCGTCATGCCCCCAGGCTGGTGTCCTCTGTCTCGGCTTTCAAGGGTTTGGGCGCGTGTGCCGCCCGCCAGAGATGAGGCAGGACCGCGAGACAGGAGGCAGGCCCGTGCTGATGGTGTCCGAAGAGGTACGGGAGGCGCTCGCCGCGCGCCGGCCCGTGGTGGCCCTGGAGTCGACGATCATCGCGCACGGGCTGCCGCGCCCGCGCAATCTCCAGCTCGCCCTGGAACTGGAGGATGCCGTCCGGCAGGAGGGCGCGGTACCCGCCACGATCGCGGTCCTGGACGGCCGCGCCCTTGTCGGCCTGGACAAACAACAGGTCGAACGGGTCGCGAACGAGGACGGGATCCGCAAACTGGGGCATCGTGATCTGGCCCTTGCGGCGGCGACGGGAGCGAGCGGGGCGACGACCGTGTCCGCGACGGCGTCGCTGGCCGCCCTGGCCGGGGTCCGGGTGTTCGCCACGGGTGGGCTCGGCGGGGTACACCGCGAGTGGACGGTGACCCAGGACGAGTCCGCCGATCTGGGGCTGCTGGCACGGACCAGGATCACCGTGGTCTGCGCGGGTGTGAAGTCGATCCTGGATGTGCCGGCGACGCTGCAGCGGCTGGAGACCCTGGGGGTGGCGGTGGCCGGCTACCGCACCGACCGCTTCCCGGGCTTCTACCTGTCGGACTCGGGTCACTCGGTCGACTGGAGCCTGGAGTCGCCGGCCCAGGTGGCGGAGGTCATGCGCGCCCAGGACGCGCTCCGCGGCCCGCAGTCGGCGCTCGTCGTCGCCAATCCGGTTCCGCGGGAGGAGCAGCTCGACCCCTCTCTCCATGCCCGGGTGCTCGCCGACGCACTGCAGGCGTGCGAGGAGGAAGGCGTCACCGGGCAGGCCGTCACGCCGTTCCTGCTCGACTATCTGGTACGGCACACCGACAGCGCCTCGCTGAGCGCCAATCTGGCGGCGGTGCGAGGGAACGTACGGCTCGCCGCTCGGATCGCGGCGGCCTGGGCGGAGGCGTGAGCGGGGCGCTTCTCGTCATCGGGGACGTGGTCACGGACATCGTCGCCCGCCATCGCGGTCCGCTCGCGACGGGTACGGACACGTCCGCCTCCATCCGGACGCTGCCGGGTGGAGCGGGCGCGAACGTGGCGTGCTGGGCGGCCCATTGGGGCAGTCCCGATGTGCGGCTGCTCGGCAGGGTCGGCGCCGACGCGGCCGCCTGGCACGAACGCGAACTGACGGCGTCAGGCGTACGCCCCCACCTCGTCGTCGACGCCGAGGCTCCCACGGGGACGGTGATCTGCCTGGTGGACGCGGGCGCCTCGGCGGAGCGCACATTCCTCACGGACAGTGGTGCGTCGCTGCGGCTGACCCCCGACGACTGGTCGGACGCGCTGCTCGACGGGGTCGCCCGACTGCACCTTTCGGGTTATCTGTTCTTCTCCGGGCCGAGCAGGGCGCTGGCGGCTGTGGCCCTCGAGGCGGCACGGTCGAGGGGCGTGCCGGTGAGCCTGGATCCGGCGTCGGCGGGGTTTCTCACCGAGTCGGGCGTGGACACCTTCCTGGCGTTCGCCGAAGGCCTCGATGTGCTGCTGCCGAGCCGGGACGAGGCGCGCCTGCTGACCGGGCTGCCCGACCCGGAGGACGCGGCGGCCAAGTTGAGCCGTCAGGTCCCCCTGGTGGTCGCCAAGCAGGGTGCACAGGGTGCGCTGGTCGCCACGCAGGGCGCGGTGCGGGCCCGGGTCCCGGCCGTTCCCGTCTCCCCGCGGGACACGACGGGGGCAGGTGACGCGTTCACCGGTGTCTTCCTGGCGGCGCTGCTCGCGGGAGCGGAACCGGAGGAGGCGGCCGCTCAGGGGTGCAGAGCCGGAGCCCTGGCGGTGACGACGGTGGGAGGGCGCCCGGCCGGGCGGACGTCGTAGGGGCCGCTCGATCGCGCAGGCCCTCCCTTCGCTACTCCCCCTTGCGTCCCCAGGCCGAGATCATCGGGGACGTCGCCAGATCCATCGTGCCGGAGGCGACATGGGACAGATGGCGGTCGATCTCCTCGTCCGCGGCAAGGCCGGCGGCGACGAGCCGTTCGCGGATCTGACGGACGGTCGCGGCTTCGAGGGCCGTGCAGGCGGGCGAGGCGACGGGGAAGTACGCGTCGGCCTCCACGCGCCGCAGGCCCGCCTCACGGAGCAGACGCGGCAGTCTGCGGCCGTACGACAGGTCGGCGCCGCGCTCGGCGAGGAGGGCGCGGAAGCCCGTGCGCAGACGGTTGGCGAGCTCCTGTTCGGGACCGTACTCGTCCGGGCAGAGCAGGGGCTGCAGCGCCGGGTCGGCGTCCTCGATCAGGATCCGTCCGCCCGGGCGCAGTGCGTCGATCATCGACCGCAACGCCCGCTCCCGGTCCGGGACATGGACAAGGACGAGCCGGGCGTGCACGAGGTCGAAACCGGCCCCCGGCGGGTCCTCCGCGCCCACGTCGTGGGTGCGGACCTCGATCGGGGGGCGGGCGGCCGACACCGCCCACGAGGTGTCGATGTCGGTCGCGACGACCTTGCCGGTGGGTCCGACCTTCTTGGCGAGCCAGGAGATCACCGAGGTGCCGCCCGCTCCCACCTCCCAGCACCGCCAGCCGGGTCCGATACCGAGGTCCTCGATGTGGCGGAACGTCGTGGGGTCGAACAGGGTGGAGAGCGCGTCGAAGCGCCGGCCCGCCTCGGACTGCTGGTTGTCGAGGAGATACCCGTCGGTTGGCGTCATGGTGACATCGTCCCAGGCGGCCCCCCTGTTCGTGCGGGGAGACGCTCCGGCACGCCCGCCCACGGCACTCGTACGAGCGTGCTGCCGTCCTGCCGCGGCGGAGCGGTACCGCAACCCGCGCACCGAAACGGAACGTTCCATTCCCACAGGCTTCCCCGCTGCTCGATGCGGACTGGCAGACTGGCCCGCGAAGGCGCAGAGCGCGACGCGAGGAGATCCACGCAAGGAGATCCAGAATGTCCATGGCAGGGAATCTGCGGAAGGTCACAGGCCTCGACAGGGTCGGCGGCCTCCGCAAGGCGGCGCGGTCGAGGCGGGGCCGCGGCCGCGTCGACCTGAGCCATCCCGCCCGGTCACCACTGGGCTCCGCGGTGGTCAAGTGCGTGACGTACGAGGACGGCGTACGGGTCCCCGGTGACGGCGATCTGGTCGAGGACGTGGAGCGGCTGCGCAAGAGCGAGGACGGTTTCGTCTGGCTCGGGCTGCACGAGCCGACGGACAACGAGTTCGCGGGCATCGCCGAGCTCTTCGATCTGCACCCGCTGGCCGTCGAGGACGCGGTGGAGGCACACCAGCGGCCGAAGCTGGAGCGTTACGGGGACACGCTGTTCGCCGTCTTCAAGACGGTCTGCTATGTGGAGCACAAGGAGCTGACCGCGACCAGCGAGATCGTGAACACCGGCGAGATCATGGTGTTCATCGGCCCCGCCTTCGTCATCACGGTGCGGCACGGCCGGCACGGCTCGCTGGGTCCCTTGCGCGAGGAGCTGGAGGCGCACCCCCGTCAACTCGCCAAGGGACCCGCGGCGGTACTGCACGCGATCGCCGACCATGTCGTGGACGACTATCTGAGCGTCACGGACGCGGTGCAGGAGGACATCGACCAGGTCGAGATGGACGTCTTCGCCGACAACGGCGCTCGGCTCGATCCGGGGCGGATCTACCAGCTCAAGCGTGAACTGCTCGAGCTGAAGCGGGCGGTGGTCCCCTTGGACCGCCCCCTCCAGGAACTCTCCACCCGCCCGATCCGGGTGATCGACCCGGAGATACAGACGTACTTCCGGGACGTCTCGGACCATCAACTGCGCGCCACCGAGCAGATAGCCGCGTTCGACGAACTGCTCAACTCGATCCTCCAGGCCCACCTCGCGCAGGTGAGCGTCGCCCAGAACGCGGACATGCGCAAGATCACGGCCTGGGCAGCTCTCATCGCCGTGCCCACCATGCTCACCGGCGTCTACGGCATGAACTTCGCGTACATGCCCGAACTGCACTGGAGAATCGGCTATCCGCTGGTGATGGCCGTGATAGCCGTCGGCTGTTTCGCCCTGTACCGCGGGTTCAAGCGCAACGGCTGGCTGTAGGAGCCCGGGTCAGCGCACCGTGGCCCGCGAGTAGACGCTCTCCACCCAGGTGGCGAGCTGATCGTCGGTCAGGTGCTGGGCGAGGTCCGACTCGCTGATCATGCCGACAAGACGCTTGTTCTCGATGACGGGGAGCCGGCGGATCTGGTGCTCCTCCATGGCGCTGAGCACATCCCCGACGTCGGCGCTCGCCTCGATCCAGCGCGGTGTGCCCTGGGCCATGTCGGCCGCGGTCACGCGTGAGGGGTCGCGGCCCATGGCCACGCAGCCGACGACGATGTCGCGGTCGGTGAGGATGCCGCAGAGCCGCTCGTTCTCGTCACTGATGGGCAGCGCACCGACGTTGAGTTCGCGCATCAACTGGGCGGCTCGGTCCAGGGTCTCGTGTGCGGGGATCCACTGGGCACCACGGTGCATGATGTCTCCGGCAGTGGTCATGGGACACCTCCGATGCCGGACGGCCGGCGCGGCACGGGACGCACCGCAGGTCCCGGCGCCTTCATTCTCGCCGTCTTCCCGGGCCGACGCACCCGGAGCACCGGGGCACCAGGGCGCCTCCGCCGTCGGATGCGAAATCACGCCGACGACCGGGACATCCGGCCGTGGAGCGCACGGTCTTCCGCGGGCCGACGCGGATGATCAACGGACCTCATCGTCCTTCTCCTGCGGAGGGGCGGCGCCGGGGCACTGGTGCGACAGCGCGTGCGGAAGGCGCTTGTCGTCGCCGGGGGGGGATCGCGGCGGTATCGGGGATCCCGGCCCGGGTTCAGGGGTCGGCAAGGTCGAGGACGCGGGGGCTGGTGCGGGACCGCGGCGCAGGTTGAACGCCTCCCGGCGGCCGTCGGCCGAGGAGAAGCGGCCACCGGCGGCCGAGGAGAGGAGCACGGTGTCGTCCTCGCGCTTGATCCGGACGACCGAGTGATGGGAAGCGCTGTCGGGGCCGAGGGTGTCGGCGGAGGTGCACGTCCTCGCGTCGAGCAGGGCACGGACGGGGCCGTCGAAGGCGGCCGGGGAATCGGAGGGAGACGTCGGGCAGCCTGCGTAGCCGTATGACCAGGGCAGGTGAAGCGGACGGCGGAAACGAGCGGGTCAGCCGTTCCACGCGGGGTGCCGCGGGTCGTCGGCGCGGACCAGTACATCGGCGGCGGCACCCGGATCGGTTTCCGCCTCGTAGCGCTCGAAGGCGGGAAGCGTCCACTGCTCCGGCTCCGGGGTCCGTCGCCGGAGCGCGCCGGACGAGAGGAGGACGTGGACGCTCAGGTCGAAGGGGAACCAGTGACGCAGGAGGAGTGGGCCATGGAGCAGCAGCAACCCGCCTGGCGGGAGCGGGACATAGGGACTGCGGGTGGCACGGTCGGCGACCGGGTCCCACAGGTCGGGCAGCACGCGTCCGTCGCCGCCCGGCTCCAGCGGGCCGAACACCTCGCGCCACACAGCGCCGGTGTCGAGCCAGCCGTCGTAATAGGAGTCCGGGTCCTGATGGCCGTGCTCGAGGCGGACGGACGCCGGGCGCAGGAAGCCCTCCGTGCCGACGACGAGCGAAGGCCGGCCCCGTATGCCCAGCGCGTCGGAGACCCGCTGGGCCAGGTCTCCGGGACGTGCCGCCGGGGCGCCGTCGAACGCGATGCGCGGCCAGGGGCCGCCGTCTGCGGACTTCAGGTCGAGCAGCCGGTCGGCGAGAAGCTCGCCGAGCCGTTCCCAGGTGATCGCTTCGAGTCGCACAGGGCCCATGATGCCGCGTCGCGACCACGAACCCGCTGCTCGGCCGGAGAGGGTGGGCGGGGCAGCGGCCTCCCCGCGGGCTCGGCACGACTCCGGTCCCGCCGGGATCGCCCGTCGCGCCCCGCACGCCCGCACCACCGGAGCGGGCGGGTCCGAGGCCGCCCGCCCGGGCCTGCCGGGCCTGCCTGGCCTGCCGGGCCTGCCTGGCCTGCCGGGCCTGCCTGGCCTGCCGGGCCTGCCTGGCCTGCCGGGCCTGCCGGGCCTGCCGGGCCTGCCTGGCCTGCCTGGCCTGCCTGGCCTGCCTGGCCTGCCGGGCCTGCCGGGCCTGCCGGGCCTGCCGGGAGCGACCCGGTCCGGCGCGGTCGGGTCGCGGGCGGGCGGGGAATGAAGTGGATATGAGGCCGCTTCCAACTCCTCCGCCCTGGACCGGACTTCTCGTGATCCAGCCGCTGAAGCGACGGCACTGCGCCGGATGCCGGAGAGGGCCGCTGCCCCTGCTGGTACTGGAGGAGGGCGCGCCCCGCTGCCTGGACTGCGCGGATCTCGGGCATCTGGTGTTCGTGCCGCGGGGCGACACCGCGCTGACCCGGAGGTCCCGGGAGGCCAGCACGCTCTCGGCGGTGGTGGTGCGCTTCGACCGGCGCCACGGCCGCTACGAGCGGCAGGGGGTACTCGTCGAGGAGGAGGCGCTCGCACGGGCCGAGGAGCGGTGTCTGGCGGACGCGGAGGCCCGGCGCAGACGCAGGGTGCGGGACGCCGGGCGGCGGGCCGCGCAGGACGTACGGTTGGCCACGGCGTTCGCCGAGGAGATCCGGCGGCTGTTTCCCGGGTGCCCGGCCGATCGGGCCCGGGCGATCGCGGCACATGCGTCGGTGCGCGGAAGCGGGCGGGTGGGGCGCAGCGCGGCGGGGCGGACGCTGTCGCCGGAGGCGGTCACGGCAGCGGTGAGGGCGTCCGTGCGGCACACGGAGACGCCCTACGACACGCTCCTGATGGACGGGGTGCCGCGGGCCGAGGCGCGGCGGCGCATCACGAACGGCGTGGAGTCCGTGCTGCGTGGATGGCGACTGCGGCAGGTGGCGTGACGCGGGCCCGGGCGGCGGGGCAGCCAGGGCTTGCCCGCCGGATCGATCCGGGCAGGTCAGCGAGCGGTCGGGAGGGAGCGTCCGGCGTCTCCTGGCGCCGGACGGAGGGTCTGCGGGTGGGGAGGGTGTGCGTGCGCACGTGCAGGGTCACCGATCTCGTGCTCGTTTTCACTTCTGGTGACGGGGTGCATGGGGAAGGATCTCAGCGTCCGGGGGACCGATGGGGGAGTTGACATGATCGATGGGCCGTATTTCGCGCTGACCGTGCTCGGGGTGCTCGGGACCGGTCTGGCGGCGGGGGTGTTCTTCGCGTTCTCGACGTTCGTGATGCGAGGCCTGGGCTCGCTGCCCCCGGCACGTGGAGCCGCCGCGATGAACGCGATCAACAAGGCCGCGACAACACCGGCGTTCATGATCCTGTTCATGGGCGCGACGCTGCTGTGCGCGGTGCTCGCCGTGGTGACGTTCGTGCTGTGGCCCGAGGGCACCGTGGAACTGCTGGTGGGCAGCGCCCTCTATCTGATCGGTGTGTTCGCGGTGACCGCCGCGGCGAACGTCCCTCGCAACGGCGCGCTGCTGCGGATGGACCCGGACGCTCCGGAAACAGCCGTGTACTGGCGGAGCTATGTGCGGGAGTGGACGCTGTGGAACCACGTCCGCACCGTCGCTTCGGCCGGTGCCGCCTTGTCCTATCTCCTCGCCCTCACCTGAGCCGCGGTACCGGCCCCGCCCACCGGCGACTGCCGGGGGGCAGCCGGGACGGTGGCGTCGTATCGTGGCACGAAACCACCCCGTACGCGTGTGCAAGGGAGACGGCCATGGCCGATCCCAAGGGTTTTATGACCACACCCCGCGAGGAATGGCCCCGGCGCCCCGTCGAGGAACGGGTGCGGGACTGGAACGAGGTGTACGTGCCGGGTGCGCTGCTGCCGATCATCAGCCGGCAGGCGAACAGGTGCATGGACTGCGGGATCCCGTTCTGCCACGAGGCGTGCCCGCTCGGGAATCTGATCCCCGAGTGGAACGATCTCGTCTCGCGGGAGGACTGGCGGGCCGCGAGCGACCGACTGCACGCCACGAACAATTTCCCCGAGTTCACGGGACGGTTGTGTCCGGCCCCCTGTGAGGCGGGGTGCGTGCTCGCCATCAACCAGCCCGCGGTCACCATCAAGAACGTGGAGGTGGCGATAGCGGACCGGGCCTGGCAGGAGGGGTTCGCCCCGCCGAGTCCACCCGACCGGCTGTCCGGGCGTACCGTCGCGGTCGTCGGGTCGGGGCCCGCGGGGCTCGCGGCGGCCCAGCAGCTCACGCGGGCCGGACACACCGTGGCGGTGTACGAGCGTGCCGACCGGGTCGGAGGGCTGCTGCGGTACGGGATACCCGCGTTCAAGATGGAGAAGCGGCACCTGGACCGCCGTCTGGAGCAGATGCGTGCCGAGGGGACGAAGTTCCGCACGTCGACGGTCGTGGGCAGGGACATCGGGGCCGCCGAGCTACGGGCACGCTACGACGCCGTGGTGCTCGCGACCGGCGCCACGGCCTGGCGCGAACTCGATGTGCCGGGCCGGGAGTTGGCCGGCATCCATCAGGCGATGGAGTATCTGCCGCTGGCCGACCGCGTGTGCGAGGGGGATCTGGAGGTCTCCCCGTTGTCGGCGGCCGGGAAGCACGTCGTGATCGTGGGTGGCGGTGACACCGGGGCGGACTGTCTCGGGACCGCGGTGCGCGAGGCGGCCGCCTCGGTGACCCAGCTGGACATCTACCCGCTGCCGGAGGCGGAGCGGGACGAGGACATCGAGCCCTGGCCGACCTATCCGAAGATCTATCGGCTGTCGGCGGCCCACGAAGAGGCACGGGAGTTGCGGACGGCGCCCGCGGCGATCGCGGACGCGCGGCTCTTCGCGGCGTCGACGCTGCGCTTCACGGGAGACCCCGACGGTCATGTGCAGGCGCTGCAACTGGTCGAGGTGGACGAGCGCCGCCGCCCGCTGCAGGGAACGGAGCGGACACTTCCCGCCGACCTGGTGCTGCTCGCGCTGGGGTTCTCGGGACCCGACCGCGGGGACGGGCTGATCGACCAGCTCGGCATCGCGGTCGACCCGCGCGGCACGATCGTTCGGGACGACGAGTTCGCCACCAACGTTCCCGGGGTGTTCGCCGCCGGGGACGCCGCGCGCGGACAGTCACTGATCGTATGGGCGATCGCGGAGGGACGGGCGGCCGCGGCGGCGGTGGACCGTCGGCTGAGCGAGGGCGTGTCGCACCTGCCGGCACCGATCGGACCGTACGACAAGCCGATGAGGGCGTGAATGCGCCGTACGAACGGGCCGGCCACGCATCGGCGGCGTCGGCCCGGGTGGGTGGTGAACAGGACGTCGAGACGTACCGTGCCGAGGTGGTGGACGACGGTGACGGCGAACCACGCCGTCACTGCCGTTCCCGTCGCGGCGACCGGGCACCACGCGCCGCGCGCCCGCGAGGGACCGGCTTGGCACTACGTACCGCGGACCCGGGAGACACCAGCGGGCCCCACGTGCCGCGGGTCCGAAAAGGACCGGCCCGGCACCACGTGCCGCAGGCCCGGCCGGCACCAGCCCCGCACCACGCGCCGCAAGCCGGAGGCGCCAACTGGCCGCGCGTGCCGCAAGCCCGGCAGGCACCAGCGCCCCGCACCACCTGCCGCAAGCCCGGGGTCGCCAACCACTCCGCGCCGCAAACCCCGAAGGCACCAGCCCGGCCACACACGCCGTACCCCCGGCAGGCGGCAGCAGCCCCGCACCACGTACCGCAAGCCCGGGGTCGCCGACCAGCTCCACACGCCGCAAGCCCGGAGACGCCACGCCGCACCACGTGCCGCAAGCCCGGCGTCGCCGACCAGCTCCACACGCCGCAAGCCCGGAGACGCCACGCCGCACCACGTGCCGCAAGCCCGGCGTCGCCGACCAGCTCCACACGCCGCAAGCCCGGAGACGCCACGCCGCACCACGTGCCGCAAGCCCGGCGTCGCCGACCAGCTCCACTCGCCGCAAGCCCCGAAGGCACCAGCCCCGCCGCACACGCCGTACACCCGGCAGGCGGCACCAGCCCCGCGCCACCTGCCGCAGGCCACGGAAGGCCCGGCAGGCGTCGGCTGTGAGGTGGCCGGTGGGCACCCCACAGCGACGCAGTCGACGCGGTCGCCCGCGGTCCCTGCCATGCCGTAGCCGTGCCGTCGCCGGCTACGGCTTGCGGCCCACCGCTCCGTAGCCGGGGATGACGCCGTCGTCCTGTCCGGGCACCGGCTCGCCCAGCTCCGGGTGCCACTGGTGGACCACCTCGACGCCCGGTTCGACGAGGTCGAGTCCGTCGAAGAAGTGCGAGAACTCCTCCCGGGAACGGAGCGCCAGGGTGACACCGACCGCCTTGAGCTTCGCGATCGCCGCCGCCGACTCCTCCGGGGTGAAGTCGGCGGTGGCATGGGTCATCATCAGGAAGCTGCCGGAGGGCAGTTCGGCCAGCAGCCGGTCGACCAGGTCGTGCGCCCCGTCCTCGTCCGAGATGAAGTGCAGCAGCGCGACGAGGGAGAGTGCCACCGGCTGCCGGAAGTCCAGGACCTTCCTGGCCCCTTCGAGGATGGTGGCGGGGTCGCGTACATCCGCCTGCAGGTACTCGGTCACGCCCGCGGGCGTGCTGCGCAGCAGGGCCGCCGCGTGAGCCAGCACGATCGGGTCGTTGTCGCAGTAGACGACGCGCACGTCCGGTGCGACCTGCTGGGCGATCTGGTGCAGGTTCGGCTCGGTCGGTATGCCCGTGCCGATGTCCAGGAACTGCCGCACGCCGTTCTGCGCCAGCCAGCGGGTGGCGCGGTGCATGAACGCGCGGTTGACCCGTGCCATCACCGGCACCCGCGGGTCCAGGGCGAGCATCTGCCGCCCCATCTCCTCGTCGACGGGGTAGTTGTCCTTCCCGCCGAGGTACCAGTCGTACATGCGCGCGGGGTGCGGCCTGCTCGTGTCGATGACGTCGGCGTCCTGGGCGGGATCCTGCCCGGTCATGAGGAACTCCGTAAGTCCGTGGGAAGGTCGGTGATCAAGTCAATGCCAAGTCAGTGGGTGGGATGAACAACTGCGCAGAGCAACACATGGGTCATGAGAGCAGGAAGTCGGCCACCCCCGCCTTGGCCCCCTCGATGAAGGCGGTCATCTCGTCGGATGTGTAGATCAGTGCGGGTCCGTCCGGGTCGGTCGACTGACGGACGGCGATCCGGCCGTCAGCGAGTTTCATCGCCTCCAGGCAGTTGCCGCCGTTGCCTCCACTCCACGGCTTGTGCCAGCCTTCACTGCCCAGTTCGCGGGCGGGCATGCCGTTGTAGACGCGTTTGCGCGGCGTGTTGCGATTCATTACAGCTCCTTGCGGAGATCCTCGAGGATCTCCTTCGTGCGTTGTGCAGTAGCGGCGTGAGCCGCCATGCGGTCCATGACCTCGAGGTGGGTCGCCACCTCGGTACGCGCGTCCAGGTAGACGGCGCCGGTCAGGTACTCGCTGTAGACCATGTCCGGCAGTTCTGACATGGCAAATCGGAACAGGACGAAAGGCCCGTACGTGCCCGGATGCGGGCCCGAGGCGAACTCGAGCACCTGCAGGGTCACATGCGGCAGGGCCATGACCTCCAGCAGCCGTTCGACCTGGGCGCGCATGACCTCGGCACCGACGACCGGTCGGCGCAGCGCCGTCTCGTCCATGACGGCCCAGACACGAGGCCCGTTCTCACGTGTCAACAGCTCCTGGCGCTGCATGCGCAGTGCCACATGGCCCTCGATGTCCTCGGGGCTGGTCTGCCCGATGGCACCCGACTTCAGGACTCCCCGGGCGTAGTCCTCGGTCTGCATGATGCCGGGCACGAAGTGCGGTTCGTACTGCCGGATGAGCGCGGCGGCGCCCTCGAGGCTGACGTACATCGAGAACCAGCCCGGCAGGATGTCGTGGAACCGCTGCCACCAGCCCGGCTTGTTGGAGTCCTCGGCCAGCTGGACGAAGGCGTCGGCCTCCTCGTCGCTCACGCCGTACGACTTCAGCAGCAGCTGGAGGTACGGGATCTTCAGGGCGACCTCGGCCATCTCCATGCGGCGGACGGTCGCGGGCGCGACCCGGAGGATGCGCGCGGCCTCCTCCCGCTTGAGACCCGCCCGTTCCCGCAGGTCCAGCAGGCGCCGGCCGAGGACGACCTGACCGACCGTCGGCGCCGACCGCGGTTCACTCACCTCGCACCTCTTCCCGTCCTTCTGTGTTCTGACAGCACCGACGGTGCTGCTCGAAACCTTTCGGCACCGTTGCGCACCCGTATCCACACCGACACCGATGCTGCGCGAACCCACGACGCGGGCACCGGGCTCACGAGTCCGGGTGACAGATCCCAACAGGCGTCGCTCGAAGCGCTGTTGCGAGCAGTGTGCCATGCAGCTTCGCGCAGTCACACTGCACTCTGCAATTTTCAGAGTGACTCTTGCCAAGTGTTCACGGCGGGGCGATAGTGGCAAGCGTGATTCCGCCCGCGCCGTTAGAAACAGACGCCACCGCAGACCGGTTCGGACCGGTCGGCGCCGCTGGGGTGCGCCCCGGCGCGGCAGCCGAGCGCCGGTTCCGCTTCGAACTGGCCGCCCACCCCGGCTCCGTCGCACGGGCCCGGCGGCTGACGCGCGCCCGTCTGACCGGCTGGGCGGTGTGCGAGGACACGTGCGACACGGCAGCGCTGGTGGTCTCCGAACTGGTGACCAACGCGATCGTGCACACGGCGGGCGAGCGCGTCGTCTGCGAACTGCGCGACGAGGACCAAGTGGTGCGGATAGCCGTACAGGACGAGGGATGCGCTCCCGGCGAGCCGCACCCCTCTCCTGAGCGCCCCGAGGAGGAGCACGGGAGGGGACTGCTTCTCGTCGCGGCCCTGTGCCGGGCGTGGGGAGCCCAGGAAGCGGGGTCAGGGCTCCTGGTCTGGGCCGAGCTCGCACGGGAGGCCGGACAACCGGTGCCCGAAGAGCACTCCCATCCGGCACAGCCGGCCCGGGACCTGTCGTGTTCCGGCGGCAGGTCCCGGGCGCCCGAGGACCGGGCGGTGCACTACGACCTGGGCTGGAGTCCCAGGAAGCCGCCCGCGGGCGGCGAACCGCGATCCGACCTCGGCTGGAGCGCGAGGCGGCCCCCGGCCGACGGCCGGGGTACCGGAGCCGAGGCGTCCCGGGGAGCGGGGACCGAATGGGTGTGAGGGGTGTGCGCGCCGCCGGGGCCTTGACCACGCGTGTCCTGACCTTGGACTCCCTGGTCCGCCTCAAGCGCGCGCAGCGGTTGCCCGAAACGGTGTCCGGGCGGATTCCGCTGCCCGACGGCATGACGGTTCCGCTCGGCTGCGACGCGGTGGTCGCTCCCTCCCGCTACGGACCTCTGCTGCTTCCCCGGCTCCCCCGGGTGGGCTGTGTGTACGCCGACCGGGACGACTGGTGGTGGATCGTGCCGTGCGAGTCCGATGTCGCACTGGAGTGGCCGGTGCCCGCACGCTACGTTCCGGGTGCGCTCGTCCCGAACGCTCCGGACACCCCCGGGCTCATCCACCGTCCGAAGGACGATGTGCCGTACACCCCGCCGATCCCGCTCTACCTGGCGCTGTGCCGGGTCACGGGCACGACTCCGGCGTGGTCGCGCCCGCTCAGCGCCTGACGCAGGACCGCAGTTCCGCCCGATCTCCGCTCATGGCGACGGTCCTCCACCGAAGCGAACGGACTGCCGCCCTCCGCGCAGGACCTCGGTCCGGCCGCGCGCCGTGAGGACGTGGTGCCGCGCGAACACCCGTCGGCAGGGGGCCGGTGGCCGCGCTCGGCACCCGGGACGGCCATGAAGGAGAGGATGCCCGCACGGGCGGGCCCGGGCCGCGGCGGCCGGCTACTCGACCCTGTCCATCCCCGGCACGATCACCAGGAACGCGTCCGTCGCGAGGTCCATGACGACCTCTGCGGGCTGGCCCTCCAGGCGGCGCGCCTGCGCGAACTCCTCCGCGGGCCACGATCCACGCGGCCCACCGGCCGGAAACCGCTCGAGCACCGTTCGCCCGTTCACCTTGCACCTCCTTGCAACGCCGTCCCTCGGCGTGCCGATCACGGTCGGCTTATGGAGTTAAACGTGAACGCCCTCATGAACAGCTCGTGAAGTGACAGTACTGAGACACATTTGACACTCGGTCACCACGGAGTCGCAGTGAATCACCTGAAATGAGCCGCTTTGCCGTGCGGGCGCGGAACGCCGGACACGCGCCCTCCAACGGCGACGCGGACCCCGGAGACACCGGAACACCAGGGCACGGGGCCACCGGCGCGGTCGGGGACGGTCAGGTGTCGTACTCCTGGATCCGTCCGCCGTGACCGCGGTCGACGAGCGCGGGCAGCCGCCCCGTCAACTCACGTACCGTCGCCGGCACGTCGACGGTCAGCAGCTCCCGGTCGCGCATCAGCACACGCCCGTCGACGATCGTGGTGCTGACGTCCGACGCACGAACGCTGTGCACAAGAGTGGCCGCGAGGTCGTGGACGGGCTGGGTGTGCGGTCCGCTCAGGTCCGCCAGCACGATGTCGGCGCGGTGGCCCGGAGCGATTCTGCCGATGCGGTCACCGAGCCCCACGGCCCGCGCACTCTGCAGCGTGGCGTGGTGCAGGGCCTGACGGGAGGTCAGCCAGCGCGGATCGCCCTCGGCCGACTTCTGCGCGAGGGAGGTGAGCGCCATGGACTCCCACACGTCGAGCGAGTTGTTCGAGGCGGCGCCGTCCGTGGCAAGGCCCACCGGGACACCGATGGCACGCAGGGCCCGAACCGGTGTGGTCGTGGGCCAGGCGAACTTGAGATAACCGCGTGGTGCCGTCGCCACGGCCGGCCGTCCGTCCGCCCGCTCCAGCACGGGCAGGTCCCGGTCGAGGATGCCGGTGCCGTGTGCGATCAGCAGGTCCGTGTCGAGGAGTCCGGCGGCCTCCAGGATCTCGACGGGGGTACGGCCGTGCCGCGCGAGGCTGGCCTCGGTCTGTTCGAGGTTCTCGGCAGCGTGGATGTGCACGGGCAGACCGTGCTCGCGGGCGAGCTCGGCGGTGGCCTCGAGGTCCGCGTCGCCGACGGTGTAGGGGGCATGCGGGGCGAGCGCTGTGGTGATGCGTCCGCCCGCGGTCCCCCGGTGCCTCAGCGCGAACTCCAGTGACGTCCGGCGGCCTTGTGCGCCCTGTGAGGAGAAGAACGCCTCACCGAGATGGGCGCGGAGTCCGCAGTCGGCGACGACGGACGCGACGGCCTCCATCGAGAAGTAGTGGTCGGCGAAGCACGTGACACCGGCGCGGATCATCTCCGCGCAGGCGAGGCGCGCCCCCAACTCGACATCCCTGGCGGTCAGGTTGGACTCGATGGGCCAGACGTAGTCGTTGAACCACTCCCCGACCGGCAGATCCTCGGCGATGCCGCGCAGGGCCACCATCGGGGAGTGGGTGTGGCAGTTGATCAGACCGGGCAGCGCCACCTGCCCACGTGCGTCGATGCGCTCGAGGGCGGGCAGGTCCCGGATGTCCGAGGCGGGCGTCACCGACACAACGGCCCCGTCCCGTACGACGATCGCGGCGTCCTCCGCAAAACCGATCCGCTCCCGGTCGTCGTGCACGAGGACGGTGCATCCGGTGATGATGAGGTCGGCCGGGGCCGACGGCCGATCGGCCGGAGTCGACGTCATCCCGTCACCGTACGACGCGGTCGTGCCCCTGGGCGACATGGACCGCGCATCCCGCCACCGCCCTGTTCCCGCGCCGGATCCGCGCGCACTCTGGCAGCGGCACAGCCCGCCACCCGGCCTCCGGAAGGAACCCGGCATGCTTCTCGGCACCTGGAACCTGGAGAACCTGTACCGGCCCGGAGGCCCCTACGGCCCCAAGGACAAGGCCGCGTACGAGACCAAGCTGGCCGCCCTGGCCGCGGTGATCACGGAACTGGACCCGACGCTGCTCGGGGTCCAGGAGATCGGGGATCCGGAGGCGCTCGAGGATCTGGCCGGGATGCTGGGCGGCCGGTGGCACGTCACGGTCTCCCGCCATCCGGACGACCGCGGTATCCGGGTCGGCTTCCTCAGCCGCTCGCTGCCGCTGGTGCTCGCCGACACGAACGAGTTCCCCGGTCGGCTGCTCCCCGTGCAGGCCGACGACGAGGGGTCGACCGCGGCACACGCCGGCCGGGGCCTGCTGGCGATGGAGGTCGCCGTCGGAGAAGGGACCCTGCGGGCCGCGGTGGCCCATCTGAAGTCCAAGCTTCTGTCCTATCCGGGCGGCCGGTTCCAGCCGCGCGACGAGGGAGAGCGGGCCCGCTGCGCCGCATACGCCCTCTACCGGCGTGCCGCCGAGGCGACGGCCCTCCGTGCGCTCGCCGACGAGTTGCTCGCGGGCGGGGGCGACACACACGACGTCGCCGTACTGGGCGACATGAACGACGAGGTGCAGGCGGCCACCACCCAGATCCTGCTGGGCCCGCCCGGATCCGAAATCGGCACCCCCGGGTACGAGCACCCGGACCGCGGCGACGCGCGGCGCCTGTGGGACGTGGCACCGCTCATCCCCGCGGAACGACGCTACTCACGCGTCACCTCGGGGCGACGTGAACTCATCGACCACATACTGGTGAATCACCGGCTGGTGCGCCGGCTGACGGCGGCGGGCACCGGCCTGCCGGGCGACGACGCCCCGAGCCTGCCGTCGGTCGGCGCCGACCCGGGCGAGCGGCGCGGGGCACCGGGTTCGGACCACGCACCGGTGTGGGTACGCCTGGAGTCGTGAAGGCGGCCGGACCGCCAGGAGCAGCCCGGTCGGCCCCCTGCCCCCGATGGGGCACCCGCGGCGTGTACGGCTGCCCGCGCGTGCGGAAACGGGAGCGGGCCCGAGGGCGTAGCCGGCCCCCGGGCCCTGAAATGCCGCCCATATGGGCACGCCGGCACGCTTGAGGACCCGGGTCAGTCGTCATGTCGCCGCGTCCTGCCTTTGGACCATCGCGCATCGAGCTGCGCGAGCTGGACTTGAACCAGCACTTCGACGTCCCGGGGCCCGGGCCCGGTCGATCCGGCGATCGGCGGCGAATGCTGAGTCTGGAGCAAGAGTCTGAGATTGATCGCGGTCTGCCTCTGCCGATTGGGCTACCGCGGCAGGGAGTTGTGCCGCGGGGAGGATTCGAACCTCCACTGGGACCGCGTCGTCACGACAAGCTTCAGCTTCAGCTTGCGCTCCTCGCGCACCCCGGCCGTCGTTCGTGGTGGCCGGGGAGTTTCTGAGGCTACCCGAACAGGTAGCCGAACACGGCGTCCCCCACACGCTGGTCGGCGACGTCCACTCCGTTCGCCTCCTCGCGCGCGAACTTGACGGCCTGCTGGAGCTTCTCGACCCGGTCGAGCAACTCGTTCACACGCCGGGCCGGCAAGGCGCCGGAGAACTTCACCGTCGTCCAGTACCCGACGGGCACGTCCTCGTAGTACACCTCGACCTGCGCCGGGTGCTTCTCGGTGGCCTCCGCCTTCACATGGTTGCGGGGCACCTTCTTCGTGCGCAGCGTCCGCACCGGCTCGGTCTTCCACGCGTCGGTGGACGGGTCCTGCACCCAGGACTCGGAGGCGTCGAGGAGCGGCAGCTTGCGGACGAAGGTGTTGAGGTCGACGAGCTGCTTCTCCAGGAAGAGCAGATAGGCCACGGGAACGTCCGCGACGAGCACCCGCCCGTCCACCTTCACGTCCGCCCTGGCACTGCAGTTGGCCCAGTCCTTCGTGGCGGTGACGTCGAACAGTCGTGTGAGCGTCTCAGCCGTCCGCCGCAGCACGTCCTCCGCCTGCACCTGGACCCGCGTCGACTCGGGCGGCAGCTGCTCGCCCTCCTCGTCCTTCGGCTGGTACGTACGCGAGATGCCGGCCAGCAACGCGGGCTTCTGCAACCCGTGGTGGGCGGCCGTCAGGTCCTGGTGCGACTTGGACTTGATGCCCTTCTCGACTGCGATGATCTGATTGAGTTTCGCCACGTCCGCGACGGTAGCAGCGTCAACCGCGGCTATTCGAAGGATTTTCCGACGGCGGAGTCCCGTGCGGAGGACAGGGCGTCCGCGAAGAGCTCCCCGGCCGTCACAAGGCCCTCGGCAAGTCTGCCGGGGTGTGCCTCCAGACCCGCCACGATCCCGTCGACACCCCGCAGTCCTGCCCTCTCCAACAGCAGTTTCTCGTTGGTCACCCACTCCCCCCGTGCCGCGAGCACGGCGTGGGCGGACTGTGTCGCGGCCAGGGCCAGAGCGCCGGCCACCTCGGTGAGGCGGCCCTTCGGGGCGTGAGCGGCCTTCGCGTACGAGAGCGTGGCACCGGCCGCGCCGTACCAGCGTTCCGCCGCGGATGCCCGCAGCTTCGGCGGATAGGTGTCCGGGCGTGCGAGCGTGCCCCGCAGTACACGGTTGATCGCCAGCTCGGCGACGACCAGATAGCTCGGGATGCCGGCCAGGTGGAAGAGCAGCGGCTCCACACGGAAGCGGCCGGCCTCGGCCTCGGCCCACTCGTGCTCCACCACGTCGAGATCGCGGTAGTGGACGTCGACACGGCGGCCGTCGATGGTCAGCCAGGCGCCGCCGTTGAACACTCCCCCGCCCCAGTCGCCGATCCCGCAGACCTCGCCCTGCCAGCCGACGGCCCGCAGATCGGCCGGGTCGAACGTCCGGCCCCGGTAGTACACGGCCAGGTCCCAGTCGCTGTCCGGGCGGTGGGTGCCCTGCGCGCGGGATCCGCCGAGGGCGACGGCCCCGGCTCCGGGAAGCGCTGCCAGGCGGTCGGCCACCTCGTCGAGGAACGCCTGGTCGTCCACCGGTCTCCCCTCGTCACGGGCACGGAGGCACACCGTAGCCCGGAGGCGACCGCGCGTCCGCCGGTTTTCGGCGGGGCCGGGACGTGGGTGCGGGTGCGGGTGCGGGAATTCGGATGCGGTGACCGTGCCGAGCGCGCATCATCGGCGGGTTGCCGTCGGACCGGCGCACCGCCGGTCCGGGCCTGTCGCCGACCCCGGGAGCCCTCATGCCGAAGCGCGTCACCGTGCCCTCCCTGTTTCCTCCGCCCCGCTATGCGCACGCCTCCGTGGTGGAGGCGGGAACCCGGCTCGCGTTCCTCGCCGGAGCGGTACCCCTCGACGCCGACGGAAAGCTCATCGGCGAGGGCGATCCCGTACGGCAGGCCCGGCAGGTGCTCGCCAACCTCGACGAGCAACTGCGCGCAGCCGGCAGCGACCTGGAACACGTCGTGTCGACGGACGTCTATGTGGTGAGCAGCGAGCCCGCCGTGCTCTCCGCGGTCTGGGACGTCGTCGAGGCCTCCGCGCTCAGCACCGGCCCGCATTCGTCGACCCTGATCGGCGTGGCCTGCCTCGGCTACACGGGGCAGCTTGTGGAGATCACGGCGACGGCCGTCGTCCCCGGGGAGGCCGAGGGGACCGACGCCTAGCGCGGCCGTCTCCCGTGCCGTGCCCCTCTGCCGGCTCTACGGTTCGACCGGCAGACCCGCCGCCTCGGCCGCCGTGCGCAGCACGTCCCGCAGCATCTCGGGGGTGAGCAGTCCCGTGAAGGTGTTGCGCTGGCTGACGTGGAAACAGCCGAAGAGGTCCAGTCCGTCCAGCGGGACCCTGGCCCCGTGCCGGAATGCGGGCCGTGGACGGGGCACCGCAAGGCCCGCCTCCGCGAGTGCGGTCAGGGTGGACTGCCAGCCGAAGGCGCCGAGCGCGACCACGGACCGCAGGGACGGGCGCAGCAGCCGCAGCTCCTGTACGAGCCACGGCCTGCAGGTGTCCCGTTCCGCGGGGGTCGGCTTGTTCCCGGGCGGTGCGCAGTGCACCGGCGCGGTCACCCGCACTCCGTACAGCTCCAGGCCGTCGTCGGCGGACACGGAGGTGGGCTGGGACGCCAGCCCCACGTCGTGCAGTGCCGCGTACAGCACGTCTCCGGACCGGTCCCCGGTGAACATGCGCCCGGTCCGGTTCCCGCCGTGGGCGGCGGGTGCGAGGCCGACCACGAGCATCCGGGCGTCCTGCGGTCCGAAACCCGGCACCGGCCGGCCCCAGTACGTCCAGTCCGCGAACGCGGCGCGCTTGGTGCGGGCCACCTCCTCCCGCCATGCGACCAGGCGGGGGCAGGCACGGCATCCCGTGATCCGATCGTCCAGCCGGGTGAGGCTGCTGCTGTCCATGGCTCCACGGTAGGACGTGCGGGTAAGGGCCGGGGTCCCGAGGCGCCCCGCTCGGAAATGCCGTGCGGTCGACGCAGCTCAGGGGACTAAGGTCGGGACCATGGCTGCTGTACGTGCGGACGACGACAGGACGGGCCGGACGGTCATGGACCGGGAGTCCGGGATGGGCCCGGACCGCGAGGCCGGGGACCGGCGGGACACCGGCACGGGCGGGACGAGCCGTACGTCCGACGCATCGGGCCCGGCGGACCCCGAGGGCACGGGCACGGGCGCCGGCGCCGCGGGCGGGCAGACCGTGGACGCGAAGACGGCCGCCGCGGTGGCGGCCGCGAAGGCGGCGGGGCCGTCCAACGGCGAGAGCGTGCGCATCGACAGCTGGATCTGGTCCGTGCGGCTCGTGAAGACCCGCTCGATCGGCGCCGACGCCTGCAAGGGCGGCCATGTGCGGGTGAACGGGGAGCGGGTGAAGCCCGCGTACGCCGTCCGCGTCGGCGACGAGGTACGGCTGCGGCACGAGGGCCGGGAGCGGATCGTCGTCGTCAAGCAGCTGATCCGCAAACGGGTCGGAGCCCCGGTGGCCGTCCAGTGCTACATCGACAACAGCCCGCCCCCGCCGCCCCGCGAGGCGGTGGCCCCGGCCGGCATCCGCGACCGCGGCACCGGTCGCCCCACCAAGCGCGATCGCCGCGAGATGGAACGCCTCCGCGGCCTCGGAGCGGCACCCGGCGGCTTCGCCGAGGCTCTTCGGGCACAGGGCCAGGGCCGGTCGCAGAACCGATCGGCCGGCCGGCGCCCGTCCGAAGGCCGCGGCCGGACGGACGACCAGGGCGGCGCCGAAGCGCTGTGAGCGCGGGCCGTGGACCTGCGAACCGCAGCGGAAAACGGGGCGGCGGGCCGTGCCGGGGCCGGTCCGGCCCGGATGTCCCCCTCGCACCGGCACATGAGCGGCCGCCCGCTCGGGGCGGTCATGCCCCGTGTCGTACGGAACGGAGCAGCTCGGCCGAGCGGTGGCGGCGGGCCCAGGCGATCAGGATCAACGGGACCAGCAGGATCAGCGGGGTGGCCGCGTTCTGGCCGTCGAAGACCGTGAGCTGCACGATGAAGGCACCTGCCATCAGCGCGGACAGCGCCACCGCCGCGACCGACGACAGCACCGGGATCAGCAGCGCGACCGCCCCGGCCAGCTCCAGTGCGCCGATGATGTACATCCCCGTGCTTCCCCAGCCGATCCTGTCGAAGGACTCGGCGGCCGACGGATGCGCGATCAGTTTCGGCAGCGCGCTCGCGACTCCGTAGAAGAGCGCGAGCGCGATCTCCAGCGCGTACAGCGAGAGCTCGGCACGACGGCCGCGGCTGCGCCCGTGGTCCGTGACGGGGACGGCGGAGGCGGCACGGGGTGCGGTGGTCTCGGACATGGGGTGCTCCTCGGTGATCGGTGTGTGGTGCTGTCACAGAGGTAGACCCGTGTGCTTCCCTCAACTCATCGCCGTCCGCCCGTCATGCTTCCCCGAGAGCTCACCCGCCTGCCGCGTCCGCCGGCACCGCTCGCACCCATATCCGGTCCTCGGTCAGATACCGGTCCACCCGCAGCCCGGCCTCTTCGAGCGCCTCCTCGAAGGCCTCTCTGCTCAGTGGCCGGGCCAGGAAGGTCTGCGTCCAGGCCGCGTCGGGGAACTCGTACTCCGCGCGCACCGAGTTGACTCCGTCACCGACCGGCTGCGAGGACACGATCCGCACGGTGAAGCCGCTCGGATCGACACGCTCACGCGGCATGTCGGTGTGGTAGTCCTCCCCCTCGCGCTGGATCAGCACACACCCGCCGGGCGCCACATGGCGGAGGCACGCCCGCAGCAGTCCCCGCCGCACCTCCACGTCCCCGGCGTGCACCAGGAACGAGGCGAGCATCACCACGTCGAACGTCTCGTCCAGCTCGAGGGCCTCGATCGCGCCGCAGAGCGTGCGCGCGCCACGCACCCGCTCCAGCATCTCCGGCGACTCGTCCACCGCCGTGACCGTGAAGCCGCGCTCCAGCAGCGGATGGGTCATCCGTCCGACCCCGCTGCCCAGCTCCAGGATGTGCGCGCCCGCGGGCACCGCCGCGGCGATGATGTCCGGCTCGTCCCCGATCGGCAGCCGTGAGTACAACTCGACCGCGCAGCCGTCGGGTGTGATCGCGCCGGGGCCCGTACCCTCGTAACCGTCCCGCATCGTCACCTTCATACCCGTCCAACGGGCCGCGCTGCGCTCCCCGTTCCCTCAACCCCCTCACTCGATGGAGTGAACGTTCGGGGATGGAACGTATGACCGAGCCGATCAGAGCACGAACCAGCCGTGCCCCCCGTACCAGTGCCCGCCCGCCCGCAGATGGTCCACCACGGCCCGCTCGACGCTGCTCCGTCGCGGCAGGTCCGCCACCGGCAGTTCGGGATCTCCGAAGACGAAACCGACGGGCACGCCGTCGTCCGGTGTCGTCTCCTGGTGCGTGAGCTCGAAGCGGTCCTGGAAGCGGATGATGTTCGAGTCACCCGGGAGATAGTGCTTGAGCTGCGGGTCCAGCAGCCAGGAGTGGCAGACGGCGATCTCGTACTGCTCCTCGGGGAAGTGCTCGGCGAAGAAGGCACGGGCGAGTGCCAGCGACCGCTCGCAGGCGGAGGGTGTGAGCGGGCCGCGGAAGTCGGGTATGTGCAGGCTCAGGCACGGGTCCCCGGGCCCCGGCCTCCCGCCCGCCGCCGTGACGGCCTCGCCGGTGCGCTGCCCGAGCCGTGCGCGCTGGTACTGCAGCCGTCCCAGCTGGAACAGCTCCCCGTGGAAGTGCAGCGCCGTCCACCAGGGGAACAGCAGCCCGCCCGTGCCGCGCCGCCGCCGGTGCACGGCCATCTGCCGGCCGAGGTCGGCGAGCGTACGGCGGGAGACGTCCTCCGGGACGCCGCGCCCACGGTGGTAGGCGCGCACATACGGCAGAGCCGCGACGAAGACGTACACATGGAAGAGCCGCCCGAGCTGTCCCGCCGACTCCGGGAACGACGGGGGCTCCCAGCCCTTCCCGATCTCCCCCATGTCCCGCACGAAGCGGGCGACGCACCGCGCCAGCAGGGCCATCGTCTCGTCGTCCTGCACCAGCCGGCTCCGGAGCGCGACGAGGTCGTTGATGTCCTCGTGGGGTACCGACAGATCGAGCAGGACGTCGGGCAGCTCGTCCGCGTGGGGCAGGACGGCCTCCCGGGGAGCGTCCTCCTCGCTCTCGAGATCCCTCAGCCACTCGGCGAGCCTCGCGTCCGCCCGCAGCGCCTTCAGCAGCACCATCGCCCCTCCCCCGGGGACCGGTCCCGCGCTCCGGCGCGATCGATGGGATCCGGTCACCGTTCCCTGGTGAACGTGCACGACGAAGGGTACTTGTCCTGGTGGGAGTAGTGATGTGAATGCGTACGGGCAGTGAGCCGGCGACAGCGCGCAGTGCGCTGCGGGCACGCTTCTGGCTGAGCGTGTGGGGTCTGGTCTGGGCGACGTTCGGAACGGTCGCCTTCGCCCTGGTGGGCCGGCCCGGCTGGGCGGCCGCGTGCGGTGTCCTGTGGCTGGTCGTCGCGGTGGACCTGGCCGTGATCCTGCACCATATGCACCAGGGCCCGCACTGGCAGCCGGGCCGCGACGTCCCGCCGTACACCCCGCCGGACCGCCGAAGATAGCGGGCCCCGGGAGGCCCGGCGGCGCACGGAGCGACGGCTCGCCGAGGACGGCGAGCCCGCTATGAGTCGAAGCGTGCCGCCTTCAGGTACTGCGGGTTCGGGTCCAGGGCCGCCGCCAGCCGGAAGTGCCGCTTCGCCTCCTCCGGCCGCGCCTGGCGCTCGTAGGTGCGGGCCAGCGCGAAGTGCGCGAAGGCGTTGTCCGGCTCACGCTCCAGCACGATGCTGAACTCCAGCTCGGCGGGACGCAGTTGCGCGGCGGCGAAGAAGGCACGTGCGCGCAGCAGCCGCGCGGCGGTGTTCTCCGGATGAGCGGCGATCACGCCGTCGAGCAGTTTCACCGCGCCCCGCGGGTCCCGCGCGGCCAGCAGCTGCTCGGCGGCGCGGAAGTCGATCACGTGTGTCTCCGGAGTACGTCCGGTCGGATCGCTGTTCTCGGGCACGGCAAAGTCCTTCCCTTACTGCACCGGTTCAACGCCCCCGATGGTGACCGCTATTCCTGTGAGCGACGCGCCCTGCGTACGAGATCCACCCATACGTCCCTTACGCTCCGCTCCAGCCGGGGCAGATCCACATCGTTGTCGATCACGATGTCCGCGATCTCCAGGCGCTTGTCCCGTGTCGCCTGCGCGGCCATGCGCGCGCGTGCGTCCTCCTCGGTCATGCCGCGCAGCCGGACGAGCCGGTCGAGCTGGGTGGCGGGGCTCGCGTCGACGACGACCACGACGTCGTACAGCGGGGCGAGCGCGTTCTCGGCGAGGAGGGGGACGTCGTGCACAACGACGGCGTCCTCGGGCGCGGCGGCCTCCAGCTCCCGGGAGCGGGCGCCCACCAGAGGGTGCACGATCGCGTTCAGGGTGGCGAGCTTCTCCGGGTCGGCGAACACTACGGAGCCGAGCTTGGGCCGGTCCAGGCTGCCGTCCGGCGCGAGGACGCCCGCCCCGAAGGTGTCGGCGATCGCGGCCAGCCCCGGGGTTCCGCGAGCGACGACCTCGCGCGCGATGCGGTCCGCGTCGATCAGCACGGCCCCGCACTCCACGAGCAGGCGCGACACCTCGCTCTTGCCGGCTCCGATACCCCCGGTCAGGCCCACCTTCAGCATGACCGAAAGCCTACGGCCTGCCACCGACGGCGGGCAGGACAGCCCCCGCGTTCAGCCGTCGCCCTCGCGTTCCGCCAGGAAGCGCTCGAATTCCTGCCCGATCTCGTCCGCGGACGGGATCTCGACGGGCTCGGCGAGCATGTTGCCGCGGGTCTCGGCCCCCGCTGCGGCGTCGTACTGGTGCTCGAGGCCCTGCACGAGGGCGACCAGTTCCTCGTCGCCCTCCTGGATCTGCCGGTCGATCTCCGTCTGCGTGCGGTAGGCGTCCGTGCGCAGGGTGTGCGCGACGGTCGGCAGAACGAGTCCGGTCGCGGCCGTGATGGCCTCCAGGACGGTCAGCGCGGCGTCCGGGTAGGCAGAGCGGGCGATGTAGTGGGGCACATGGGCCGCGACGCCCAGGACGTCGTGTCCCGCCTGCATCAGCCGGTACTCGAGCAGGGACTCGGCGCTGCCGGGTACCTGCGCCTCGTCGAAGGGGCTGCCGTGGCCCGGAACGAGGTCGGTGCGGTTGCCGTGCGGGGTGAGGCCCACCGGGCGGGTGTGCGGCACGCCCATCGGGATCCCGTGGAAGCTCACGGACAGACGGACGCCGAGCCGTTCCACGATCTGACGGACGGCGGCGGCGAAGCGCTCCCACTCGACGTCGGGCTCGGGACCGGACAGCAGCAGGAAGGGCGCCCCGGTGGCGTCCTGGACGAGGCGCACCTCGATCGAGGGCTCCTCGTACCCGGCCCAGCGGTCGCGCTTGAAGGTGAGCAGCGGACGGCGGGCGCGGTAGTCGACGAGCCGGTCGTGGTCGAAGCGGGCCACGACCTGGTGGGGCAGCGAGTCGAGGAGCCGGTCGACGATCTGGTCGCCGGTCTCACCCGCGTCGATGTAGCCGTCGAAGTGGTAGAGCATGACCAATCCGGCCGACTCCTGGGCGAGCGCCATGTCGACGACGGCCAGGCCCTTCGGCTCCCATGCGTACAAACCCTGCGGATCAAGCACGTAGACCGCTCCTCCTCGTGTTCGCCGTGGTCAACGCCCCGGGGGACACGGGCATTCCCGTATCCCCCGGGATCGTCGCCGTGGCGCTTCGGCCCGGCCGGATCGCCGCGGTGACGGGTCGTCTCAGGAGGCGAGGACGCGCTGGTGCAGTTCCGTGACGACCTTGCGTGCCGAGGAGATCGCCCCGTGCTGCCAGGCGTCCAGGTAGCTCAGGTAGTCACCGGCGAAGTACACGTTGCCCCGCGGCTTGTTGAGCGGTGCGTACGCCGGGGCGTCGGGGCCGCCGGGCATGGAGTGCCAGGCGCCCTCGAGATGGGGGACGAGCTTCCACTGGTGGGAGAGGGAGGCGGCCAGTTCGGTGCGGTACTTGTCTCCGTGGATCATGACGCCCTGGGCCACGGCGCGTTCCAGGCGTTCGGCCGGGGTGAGCGCCGAGTACACCTCGGAGTGGGCACCCGTGTTGTAGTAGCCGATGATCAGACCGCGGTCACCGAGATGGCCGTAGGACGGGTACCAGATGTGGTCCAGGTCCATGTCGGTCTCGGTGATGCCACCGAAGATCCTCAGGTCCTTCTCCCACCAGCGGCTCCTGTACTCGAGGCCGATCTTCGAGGCGTAGGAGGGCTTCACCGCCAGGAGCGCGGTCTGCACCTCGGAACCGAGGTTGTGCGGGGTCCTCGCGAGCAGGTGCGGGGCCAGGGTGGCGACGCAGTAGTCGGCCTTGACCACCCGGGTGCGGCCGTGCTGGGTGTAGGTGACGCAGACGCCGTCACCGGTGTTCTTGATGTCGGTGACCACCGCGCCCGTCCGGATCCGTTCCTGGCCGATGGCACGGGCGAAGGCCTCGGGTATCCGGTCCATGCCGCCGACCGGCTGGAACATCAGCATCGCCTGGTCGTAGCCGAACTCGAAGGAGAAATAGCGGCCCACGTTGGACGCGAAGACCTCGGACAGGGAGGGCACGCCGCCGAGTTCGTCGCCGGGTGTGCCGGAGGCGCCCGGGTCCACGGTGAAGCCGCGGTGCTCGGTTCCCGCGTACGTGTAGTCGGCGCCGAGGGAGCCGTAGCTCTTGAGGAAGGTGAGCAGCCGCTCCTTGTCGTCGGCCGTCAACTCGCCGTCGAGGGCACCGGCGTTGGTGGCCTTGGAGAGCAGTTCGGAGACGTAGCCGTAGACGTCGGCCTTCGCGGTCCGGTACCGGACCGGTGCGGTCATGCCTCTGCCCGGGTTGTAGACGAGGGCGCTGGCGTTGGAGTTGGTGAACACCTCGATGGGCACGCCCAGTTCACGGCAGTAGTCGAGGGTGACCATCCACTGGGCGAGCCGGGCGGGGCCCGCGTTCATGTACTGGCCCTTGCTGAAGCGGGCCGTCTGCTCGACACCGTTGATGTCCGTGAGCCGGTCGCCGCCGCGGACGGTGAGGTTGCGGCCGCCGACCCGGTCGCGGGCTTCGAGGACCGTACAGTCGTATCCGGCCTTGCCCAGCTCGTAGGCGCAGGTGAGACCGGCGATGCCGGCTCCGATGACGACGACGTCGGCGGGTCTGCCGGATCGCCCCTGGAGGGTGAAGTCGCTGCGGCGGGGCGCCTGGAACGGCGCCTCCTTCTCGGCCGCGTAGGCGGCGGTGGGGGCGAGGCCGAGCGCCCCCATGGTGGCGAACATGGCGCCGGCGCCGCCGGTGAGACCGACGTTTCTCAGAAACGCCCGCCGACTCGTTCCCGACCCGTGCTGAGGCTGTGCCATGGAATGGGCTCCCCTTCCGATCTTGAACGAAGACCGGGGAAGCCTGGCAGTGGCCGGTTACGGCCCATCGGTTGCCGGTGTAACCCACACGTTTCTGCAGTGTCCAGTACGGCCTGTCCGGGGAGCGGGCGGACACCGACACCGAGGGCCCGCACCCTGATCGGGTGCGGGCCCTCGGCTATCGGCTAAGCAGCCTCAGCGGTGAGCGTCAGCTCTGGCCGCCGGCCAGCTTCTCACGCAGAGCGGCGAGCGCCTCGTCCGAGGCGAGAGCACCGGAGGTGTCGCTGCCCTCGGAGGAGTACGAACCGCCGGTCGCGGCCGGAGCGGCGGCCTCGCCGCCCTCGGCGGCAGCGGCGGCGTCCGCCTCGCGGGACTTGATGACCTGCTGCTGGTGCTGCTCGAAGCGCTGCTGCGCCTCGGCGTACTGGCGCTCCCACTCCTCGCGCTGCTTCTCGTAGCCCTCGAGCCAGTCGTTGGTCTCGGGGTCGAAGCCCTCGGGGTAGATGTAGTTGCCCTGGTCGTCGTAGGACGCGGCCATGCCGTACAGGGTCGGGTCGAACTCGACCGAGGCCGGGTCGGCACCGAAGGACTCGTTGGCCTGCTTCAGCGAGAGGCTGATGCGACGGCGCTCGAGGTCGATGTCGATGACCTTGACGAAGATCTCGTCGTTGACCTGGACGACCTGCTCCGGGATCTCCACGTGGCGCTCGGCCAGCTCGGAGATGTGGACCAGACCCTCGATGCCCTCGTCCACGCGGACGAACGCACCGAACGGAACCAGCTTCGTGACCTTGCCGGGCACGACCTGGCCGATCTGGTGGGTGCGGGCGAACTGCTGCCACGGGTCTTCCTGGGTCGCCTTCAGCGACAGGGAGACACGCTCGCGGTCCATGTCGACGTCGAGGACCTCGACGGTGACCTCCTGGCCGACCTCGACAACCTCGGACGGGTGGTCGATGTGCTTCCAGGACAGCTCGGAGACGTGGACCAGACCGTCGACGCCACCCAGGTCCACGAAGGCACCGAAGTTGACGATCGAGGAGACCACACCGGAGCGGACCTGACCCTTCTGGAGGGTCGTGAGAAACGTCTGGCGGACCTCGGACTGGGTCTGCTCCAGCCAGGCACGGCGGGACAGGACCACGTTGTTGCGGTTCTTGTCCAGCTCGATGATCTTCGCCTCGAGCTCCTTGCCGACGTACGGCTGGAGGTCGCGGACACGGCGCATCTCGACCAGCGAGGCCGGGAGGAAGCCGCGGAGGCCGATGTCGAGGATGAGACCACCCTTGACGACCTCGATGACGGTACCGGTGACGATGCCGTCCTCTTCCTTGATCTTCTCGATGGTGCCCCAGGCACGCTCGTACTGGGCGCGCTTCTTCGAGAGGATCAGGCGGCCTTCCTTGTCCTCCTTCTGGAGGACCAGGGCCTCGATCTCGTCGCCGACGGCAACGACCTCGTTCGGGTCGACGTCGTGCTTGATCGAGAGCTCGCGGCTCGGGATGACACCTTCGGTCTTGTAACCGATGTCGAGCAGGACCTCGTCCCGGTCGACCTTCACGATGACGCCGTCGACGATGTCGCCGTCGTTGAAGTACTTGATCGTCTCGTCGATCGCGGCGAGGAAGGCTTCCTCGTTACCGATGTCGTTGACCGCTACCTGCGGGGTGGTGGCGGTGGTCTCGGTGCTGCTCGTCATGTGGGAAAGGGCTCCGGTACGGACATTGAAGTCGTAGGCACTGCTTACGCCGGGAGCCCGTTTCGCTCTGCAGAAGCCGGACAGCCAAGGAAGCGCCACCTTTTCAGGACACCGGGTGCCCGGTGGCGCCTCGAGAACCGAGGGGACATACAACAGATGCGAGCGCAGCCTGCTCCGTCTGAGGCGCGCAGGCCCGCAGCGCAACTTGTAGCATACGGGGGCAGCCGGACAGGGTCAATGCGCGAAGGCGCACACCCGGGGCAGATAGCCGCATTCCCGGCACAATCCCCGTGCGCCACCGGCGTGTACCGGACTGCGCCACCAGGTCACACGGGCCGGAGACGCATCGCCGGTGACACCGCGGCGACGGGTTGGACGGAAGAGTACGACGAGGGAGCCCATCATCCAAGAGCCCGAACAGTTCGAGCCGGAAGCCACCCGACGCACGGCGGGTGTCACCGAGAGTGCCCGGGCCAACCGGGGCTGGTGGGACCGGAACGCGGACGAATACCAGATCGAACACGGCACGTTCCTCGGCGACGACCGCTTCGTGTGGTGCCCCGAGGGCCTCGACGAGGTCGAGGCCGAACTGCTCGGCCGACCGGACGACCTCAAGGGCAAGGACGTCCTGGAGATCGGCGCCGGCGCGGCGCAGTGCTCGCGCTGGCTGGCCGGCCAGGGCGCGCGCCCGGTGGCGCTCGACCTCTCGCACCGGCAGCTCCAGCACGCCCTGCGCATCGGCGGCTCCGTCCCCCTGGTCCAGGCCGACGCCGCCGTCCTGCCCTTCCGGGACGCCTCCTTCGACCTGGCGTGTTCCGCCTACGGGGCGCTGCCGTTCGTCGCGGACCCGGTCCTGGTCCTGCGGGAGGTGCACCGGGTGCTGCGTCCCGGCGGCCGCTTCGTGTTCTCCGTGACCCACCCGATCCGCTGGGCGTTCCCGGACGAGCCGGGGCCCGAGGGCCTGTCGGTGTCGGCCTCGTACTTCGACCGCACGCCGTACGTGGAGCAGGACGACGAGGGCCGTGCGGTGTACGTGGAACACCACCGCACGCTCGGCGACCGGGTGCGGGACATCACGGCGTCCGGTTTCCGGCTCGTCGATCTGGTGGAGCCGCAATGGCCCGCCTGGAACAGCTCGGAGTGGGGCGGCTGGTCGCCGCTGCGCGGCGGCCTGATCCCGGGGACGGCGATATTCGTGTGCGAGCGGGGCTGAGCGGGCGGTTCCGGCCAATCCGCGACGAGGGCACCCGTTCGCGTATGCCGGTGGTGCGCACAGGGCACAAACGACATGTCGACACGTCGCCCTCGGGATGTGGCGTGCGGCGCCATGCGTGCTGGGGGTATGCGCATGCACATCTGCCCGGTCTGCGAGCGGAGCGACAGGACCACGAGGCTCCGCGCCCACTGGCGGGCCCTGCCGCCTCAAGCCCGGGCCGTGGCGCCGCACCTCGCCCGTCCCCCGCTGGACGACGAGCGGTGGGCGGGACCCGTCGGGCTGCTGACCGTGGGCTGCGCCCTGCTGGTCTCCGAGGCGTGGCTGGGGTTCGTCGGGGTGGCCGGCGGAGGGGTCTGGCTGGTGTCGCTGCGCGACAAGGCGGCCCAGACCGCGAGGCGGCGCGCCGAGTGGCGCAGAAAGCTGTTCTGCCGCCGCTGCGAGCACGTCTTCCTCCCCTGATGTGCCCGCCTGGAACACTGGTGCGGTGATCCGCCGCGACGCCCTCGACCGCCTGCCCGTGCACTCCGCCGTCCCCGCGCTCCGGGACGCGCTGGACGACCACGGCACGGCGGTGCTGTGCGCGCCGCCCGGCACCGGGAAGACGACGCTCGTGCCGCTGGTCCTCGCCGGACTGGTCGGTGAGGGCCCGGCACGCCGCGTCGTGGTCGCGGAGCCCCGGCGGATCGCCGCGCGCGCCGCGGCACGGCGGATGGCGTGGCTGCTCGGCGAGAAGGCCGGGGACAGCGTCGGCTACACCGTGCGCGGCGAACGCGTGGTGGGGC
The DNA here is from genome assembly GCF_051553595.1 of Streptomyces sp. HUAS TT11. Lineage (NCBI taxonomy): Bacteria > Bacillati > Actinomycetota > Actinomycetes > Kitasatosporales > Streptomycetaceae > Streptomyces > Streptomyces sp. HUAS TT11. The sequence goes on along the minus strand of NZ_CP196184.1, from coordinate 6,763,016 downwards.
GGCACACGCGCGTGGAGGTCGTCACGACCGGAGTGCTGCTCCAGCGGCTGCAGCGCGACCAGGAGCTGGCGGGCGTCGACGTCGTCGTGCTGGACGAGTGCCACGAGCGGCACCTGGACGCCGACACGGTCGCCGCATTCCTGCTGGACGTACGGGCGACGCTGCGCCCGGAGCTGCGGCTGGTGGCCGCCTCCGCGACGACGGACGCGCAGGGCTGGGCCGGGCTGCTGGGCGGGGCTCCGGTGGTCGAGGCGGAAGGCGTGTCGCACCCCGTCGAGGTGGTGTGGGCGCCTCCCGCGCGCCCCGTGCGGCCGCCGCACGGCCTGCGTGTGGACCCGGCGCTGCTCGCGCATGTCGCGTCGCTGGTGCGGCGGGCACTCGCGGAGTGCGAGGGCGACGTGCTGTGCTTCCTGCCGGGCGTGGGCGAGATCGCGCGGGTGGCGGGGCAACTGGGCGACCTGGGCGGCGTCGAGGTGCTCCAGGTGCACGGGCGGGCGCCGGCGGCCGTGCAGGACGCCGTGCTGTCCCCCGGAACAGGGCGGCGGGTGGTGCTGGCGACCGCCGTCGCGGAGTCGTCGCTGACCGTGCCCGGGGTGCGGGTGGTCGTCGACTGCGGACTCGCCCGGGAACCGCGGGTGGACCACGCACGCGGGCTGAGCGCGCTGACGACGGTACGGGCCTCGCAGGCGGCGGGCGGACAGCGCGCGGGCCGGGCGGGGCGTGAGGCCCCGGGCCGGGTGTACCGGTGCTGGTCCGAGGCGGAGGACACTCGGCTCCCCCGCTTCCCCGCCCCGGAGATCCGGCTGGCCGATCTGACCGCCTTCGCGTTGCAGGCGGCCTGCTGGGGCGATCCGGACGCGTCCGGGCTCGCGCTCCTGGACCCGCCGCCGGGCGGGGCGATGGCGGCGGCGAGATCGGTCCTGGCGGCCGTCGGCGCCGTGGATCCCGAGGGACGGGCCACGGAGCGGGGCGTGCGGATGTCCCGGCTCGGTCTGCATCCGCGGCTCGCCCGGGCGCTGCTGGACGCCGCCGCGGAGGTCGGTCCGGAGCGGGCCGCCGAGGTGGTCGCCCTGCTGAGCGAGGAACCGCCGCGGGAGTACGGGGACGATCTGGCGGCGGCGTGGCGGACGGCACGCCGCGGAGGTGACGCGTACGCGGCGCGCTGGCGGGAGGAGGCGCGCCGGCTGCGGGCCGCGGCGGACGCACCGCGGCTGCCGGACGTGGGCGGCGTGGCGAGGGCGCAGGACGACCATGTGGCCGGTCTTGTCGCCGCCCTCGCCTTCCCCGAGCGGCTCGCCCGGGCCGACGGCGGTTCGTTCCTGATGGTGAACGGCACACGTGCCGAGCCGGCGGCCGGATCGCGTCTGCGCGGCGCGCCGTGGCTCGCCGTGGCCGTCGCGGACCGGCCCCTCGGGGCGGGGCACGCGCGCGTGCGGCACGCCGCCGTGGTGGACGAGCACGTGGCCCGCCGTGCCGCCGCCGCTCTGCACGCCACGGACGACGAGGTGCGCTGGGCCGGCGGGGATGTCGTCGCCCGGCGTGTCGAGCGGCTCGGAGCCGTCGAGCTGACGGTGCGGCCCCTGCGGGACACCGCCCCGGTTCTGGTGCGGGAGGCCCTTCTCGAAGGGCTGCGGCAGGAGGGGTTCGGGCTGCTGCACTGGTCGCCGGGCGCCCGGCTGCTGCGGCAGCGTCTCGCCTTTCTGCGGCTGCACCTGGGTGCGCCCTGGCCGGAGGTCACCGACGACGCGCTCCACGCGCGCGTGGACGAATGGCTCGAGCCCGAGCTGAGCCGCGCACGGCGACGCGCCGATCTCGCGCGGATCGACGCCGCGGGGGCCCTCGCCCGGCTGCTGCCCTGGGCCACCGGTGCGGCCGCCCGCCTCGACGAACTCGCCCCGGAGCGGATCACCGTCCCGAGCGGGTCCGCGATACGCGTCGACTACGCGGACCCCGAGCGGCCCGTCCTCGCCGTGAAGCTGCAGGAGATGTTCGGGCTGCAGGACTCACCCGAGATCGCCGGGGTCCCCGTTCTGGTGCATCTGCTCTCCCCCGCCGGACGCCCCGCCGCCGTCACCGCAGACCTCGCCTCCTTCTGGCGGGACGGCTACCGCGCCGTGCGGGCGGAACTGCGGGGCCGCTATCCCAAGCACCCCTGGCCGGAGGACCCGGCCGGCGCGGAACCGACCCGGCACACCAACGCGCGGCTCAGGCGGTGACCGGGTCGGGCTCCCGCGCGCTGACTGGAGCGGCCCCGCCCGGGCGCCGGCCGCGGGCCTCGAGGAGGAGGGACAGCGACAGCAGGCAGCCGCCGAGGGCGAGAAAGCCCCACGGCAGACGGGCCGTGAGCATCAGCACGAGCGTGCGGTTGTGCTTGACCAGAGCGACCGTCGACCTGATGTAGTCCTCGCGCATCTTCACATGCCCCGCGAACGCCGTGACCTTGGCGCGGCCTCCGAGGAGCGTGCCGCCGCGCAGCTCCTCCTTGTGGATCTCCTCGCCGTAGACGGGCGCGCCGGTCACGGGCTCCACCCAGAACCTGCGGACCGTGGTGTACCAGCGCGTCGTGCCGGTCTTCGCGACCGATTCGGGGGTGATGCCCCGGACGGGCATGGTCTTGGGGAAGGGGACCTTCGTCCAGGGGACGGTCTGCTCGAAGCAGTAGACCTTCACGCCCCGGAAGGTCTGTGTGCCCTTGTAGTGGATGGGCGCCGTGACGCGCGCCTGCGCGTCGAAGTACTCGTAGTCCCTCTTCTGTGTCAGGAAGGGCCACTTGAACTCGATGCCGTCGCGACGGACGGGATCGCCGTCGACCGACTCGCCGGTCGCGTGGACGGGTTCCTGGGTGTGCGCGTCGAAGATGTAGCGCTCGGGGATCCGGGAGACCATCTTGCCGTCGGGACCCTGCACATAGGACAGGCCGTCCCAGACCACCACGTCCCGCCCGGCCGACTTCTCGATCCTCTTCCCGGCCTCCACATCGCCCTTCAGGGTCTGCACGATCGTGACCTCGGGGACCGTGCGGGACGTCATGGTGCCGTAGTCGAGAAGCGTGGCGTTCCTCGCTTCCAGGACCATGTCCTGGTACTGGTTCGCCGGGACCTCGGCCAGACGCGGAAAGGCGTACCAGCGCAGCAGTGGGGACAGCGCCGTGAAGAACACGGCGAGGGCGAGCAGGATCAAGCCGGCCTTGCGGCGCATCTCGTCGTCCTCCCTGTGCGGGCGGGTGCAGCTGTCCGGTCCCGTGCGACCCGGCTCCCGGTCCCGCGCGTCATGGATGGCTGGGGACCGTCGTCAGCAGCGGTTTCGGGGACGTCTTCCCGGTGGGCGCGCCCAGGGCCGTCAGGGTGAACACCAGGGCGAGCGCGGCGGCGAGACCGATCCCCGCCGCGATGAGGGCGCGCATACGGGCCTCCCCGCGACCGTAGCTGATACAGCGTCAGGTCCGGCACCGTAGCAACGGGCGCACGAGATGAGAACAGCTCGCACATACGAGGGCGGCGCCCCACCCTGCCGGTGGGGCGCCGCCCTCGTATGTGCGATCGGAGCCTATGCGCCGGGGTCTGCCGACGGGGTGGAGGTGGCCGCCGCGACGTCCAGTTCGACCGTCACGGTGGCCCCGCCCGCGGTGGTGATGCGGAGCAGGAAGGTGCCGGCCGTGTCGTCGGCGTAGAGCTTCGGGAGCTTCAGCAGACCGTCCGCGTCGGTCGTCAGGCCCGTGAGGGTGCGCACGGTCTTGCCGTCCGCGTCCTTGAAGTAGGGGCCCTTGTCGTTCTCGGTCGGGTCGTCGGCCGACTTGACGAGCGTCGCGGTGGCCGCGACACCGTCCGCGACGGCCCCCTTGTACGTGGCCTTCACCTCGACCTGGTCCGTGAACTCGCCACCGGGGGTGCAGGTGAGGGGGGTGTCACCGGTACGGGCGACGGCGTCCGCCTGGCGTTCGGTGACGGTCACCGGGAAGTCGACACCGGTGGCGGTGCGGCCCGCGACGACGGCGCTGACCTTGAAGTCTCCCGTCCTCGCGCCCGCCACGAGCGCGGGCGCGGTGGCCTTGCCCGTGCTGTCCGTGACGACGGCCGCCACACGCTCGCCGCCCGCGAAGGTGGAGTCCGTGTCACCACTGATCGTGAAGCGCACCCGGACCTTCGGCACGGCCTTGCCCGCCTTGGTCACGGCCTTCACCACGATCTTCTGGCCGAACGTGTCGCCCGTCATGGCGGAGAGCGTTCCGGTCCCGCCGTCCGCCAGGTGGTCGACGGTGTCGGTCGGGGTCGGCGACGTCGACGGCGGCTTCGGCTTGCCCGGAAGGGACGGACTCGGGCCGGTGGAGCCCCCCTTGCCTCCCTTGCCCGGCTTGCCGGGGGCGTTGTCGGTCTTCGCCGGCTTCGGGTGGGTACCGGGCTTGCCGTCGCTGCGGTGCGCGGGCAGTTTGCCGGTGCCGTCCGGGATCGAGTGGGTGCCCTTGAGGTAGTACTCGTACCAGGACAGAACGGTGTGGAGGTAGTCCTGCGAGTTGTTGTAGCCGAGTATTGCCGCGTTCATGTCGGACTGGACCTCGAGGTCGCGGTCGAAGCGGCAGAGGTAGTGCGCGGCGGCGAGGGCGGCGTCGTAGACGTTGTTCGGGTCATCGACTCCGTCGCCGTTGCCGTCGCGGCCCGCCCACGCCCATGTCGAGGGGATGAACTGCATGGGACCGACCGCGCGGTCGTAGACGCTGTCGCCGTCGTAGACACCGTTGTCGGTGTCCTTGATGTGTGCGAAGCCGTTGCCGTTGAGGACGGGGCCGAGGATCTTCGAGTACGTCGTCCCGTCGGCGTCGACCCGGCCGCCGCGGGCCTGGCCGGACTCCACCTTGCCGATGGCGGCGAGGAGTTGCCAGGGCAGGTTGCATCCCGGCTTCGACTCGCGGACTTCGGCCGCGGCCTGCTTGTAGGCGTCGAGGACGGTGGCGGGTATGCCCGCCTCCGAGACGCCGGTGACCCCGGTGACGCCGGTGGTCGCTCCGGCGCTCGGGCTGGGCGACGCGGTGGGGCTGTTGAGCGGCGGCAGGTCGGTGAAGTAGCCGCCGTTGCCGGTCGCCGAGCCGTCGGTGCCCGCGCCGTCGACGGCCTCGGACGTGGACTGGGCACCGGTCGGCTGCTTGCCCTGGTCCTCGGTGGCCACACCGGGAGCCTGGGACGCCGCCAGAGCCGCGACCGCGGCCGCCGCCACAGCGGTGGTTGCCGCCCCCTTGCGCAGCCGTCGGCCGAAATGCGCCGCCATTGAGTGAACCCCTCCCGTCGACGACCCCACGGACGTTCGATCGCGTTGTGTGCATTCGACCACGCGCCCGGCGCGGTGACCATGTGACCCTACGACAACTTGAGTGGCCCGGACACCCGTTGGCGCCCGGTTTTCACCCGTTGGTCACGTCCGGTTCGGCGGGGCGTACGAGCAGGACGGATCGCCCCACCCGTTTCATGCGTACCTCATACTGGACGTCCGTGATCACCGGGTGGTTGTACCCGGCCGACGACTGCCGCGGGGGGCCTCACGTGCCGTTCACTCTCAGTCATGCGGCGGCGGTGCTGCCCGCCGTGCGGGGCGACGGGTCGGGCCGCGGACGGCTGGTGCCCGCGGTCCTCGTGGCGGGCTCGTTCGCGCCCGACTTGACCTATTACGCGGCGAGTGCGGTGTCCGGGGGGATGGAGTTCGGTGACGTCACCCACTCCTTCGCCGGGGTGTTCACGGTCGATGTGCTCATCGCGTGGGTTCTGGTGGGGGCGTGGCTGGCAGTGCGCGAACCGCTGGTGGCGTTGCTGCCGCCGGCTCGGCAGGGGCGGTTGGCGGCGCTGGTGCGCTGCGGTGCACCGCGGCGAGGGCTCTCGTTTCCCGTGGCCCTGTGGTGGTATGTCTCCGCCGCGCTGGGCGCGCTGACGCATGTCGTGTGGGACGCGTTCACCCATCACGACCGGTGGGGGGTGCGGTTGTTCCCCGTGCTGGGGCGGCAGATCGGGGATGCCCCGCTGTACTGGTACGTGCAGTACGGGAGTTCGGCGGTCGCGGCGGTGGTGATCGCGGTCTTCGTGGTGGTCGCGCTGCGTCGGGTGACGGCCGGCCCCTCCGTGCTGTCGCGGGTGCCGGCGCTGTCCTGGGCCGATCGGTGGCTCGCGGGAGCGGTCATCGGTGGGTGTGCGGCGGCGGGGGCCGCGCAGCGGGCCTCACGGTGGTGGGCCTACTGGGGTGCGACGGCGAAGCCGTGGGAGTTGATCCCGGCGGTCTGCTTCGGCGCGGGCGCGGGTCTCGTCGTCGGGCTGGCGCTCTACACGGTGATGGTCAGGGCGCGTCGTCGTCCGGGCCCTGCCGACCGGGCAGCGGCTCGTAGGGAGCCGGCCCGCCCGGTGTCCCGCTGAGGGGCTCGCCGGGGCCGGAGGCGACACGGGAACGGCGCGAGGCGGCGAGTGCCCGCAGCAGGTCCCTGGCCGCGGTGAGCACGGCACGCAGGCGCGAGCCGGCCGCGTCCTGCTCGGACGGCCCGGGGCGGCGGCCCGCGTGGGAACAGTCCGGGCCGGCATCGCCCGGCGGTCCCTCGGGGGCTCCGAGACAGGAGGCGATCGCCGTCCGGATGGTCCGGATGCCCTCCGACACCCTGGCGGTGAACGCGGCGGCGCGCTCGGCGAGGCCGGGCCGGGGCAGACGTGCGGTACTCGCGCCGGGCGCGCGGGCGGCGGTCGGATGCAGGAGAGCGGCGCATACGAAGGCCCCTCGGATCGCCGCCCGGCGGGGAAGCGGACGTATACCCATGGGGCATCCTTACGCCCGCGCAGGCGCGGGCGCCCCTTGGCGAAGGCCACGGGAGTGAGGGGCCGGGCGGGGGTTCCGCGGCTTCGTCCGCCGGCCCTGGACCGGCGCGCCGCCCACCCTGACCGGCGCGCCGCCGGATCACCGCCGAGGTCGTCCACCGCCGCGGCGGGCGGCGGGCCCGGGCGGGTGGACGAAACGCGGCCCCCGCCGGATGTTCCGTGCCGTCCCGGGGCCGCCGGGCCCCGGAACGGATCCCGGTCCCGGCCGCTCGCCGGGGCCCGGGCGGTGGCTAGTGGGCGGCCGACTCCCAGTCCTCACCCGATCCCACGGACACATCGAGGGGCGCCCTGAGGTGGACCGCGCCCGCCATCTCGCGGCGGACGACCTCCTCCGTCCGGTCACGCTCGCCCGGAGCGATCTCCAGCACGATTTCGTCGTGCACCTGAAGGAGCATGCGGGACGCGAGGCCGGCCTCCCGCAGCGCGCTGTCCACCTTCAGCATGGCGATCTTGACGATGTCCGCGGCCGTGCCCTGGATCGGGGCGTTCAGAGCCATCCGCTCCGCCGTCTCCCGGCGCTGGCGGTTGTCGCTGTTCAGATCGGGAAGGTAGCGGCGGCGCCCGAAGAGCGTCTCCGTGTACCCGGTGGCCCTCGCCTCATCGACGACACGGCGCAGATAGTCCCGCACCCCGCCGAACCGCTCGAAGTACGTGTCCATCAGGGCACGGGCCTCCGCCGCCTCGATGTTCAGCTGCTGGGACAGACCGAACGCCGAGAGGCCGTACGCCAGGCCGTAGGACATCGCCTTGATCTTGCGCCGCATCTCCGCGTCCACCGCGTCGCGGCCCACCCCGAACACCTGGGAGGCGACCGTGGTGTGCAGGTCCTCCCCGGAGGTGAACGCCTGGATCAGGCCCTCGTCCTCGGACAGGTGCGCCATCACCCGCAGCTCGATCTGGCTGTAGTCCGCCGTCATCAGCGACTCGAAGCCCTCGCCGACCACAAACCCGCGGCGGATCGCCCGGCCCTCGTCCGTGCGCACGGGGATGTTCTGCAGGTTGGGGTCCGTCGACGACAGCCGGCCGGTCGCCGCGACCGTCTGGTTGAACGTGGTGTGGATCCGGCCGTCCGCCGCGATCGTCTTGATCAGGCCCTCGACCGTGACCCGCAGCTTGGCCTGCTCACGGTGACGCAGCATGATCACCGGCAGTTCGTTGTCCGTCTGGGTGGCGAGCCAGGCCAGGGCGTCCGCGTCCGTCGTGTAGCCCGTCTTGGTCTTCTTGGTCCTGAGCAGGGCCAGTTCGCCGAAGAGGACCTCCTGGAGCTGCTTGGGCGAGCCCAGGTTGAACTCGTGCCCGGCCGCCGCGTGCGCCTCCTTCACCGCCTGCTGGACGGCGCCCGCGAACATCTGCTCCATGGCCTCCAGATGCGTGCGGTCCGCGGGGATGCCGTGCCGCTCCATACGCGCCAGCAGCGCGGAGACGGGCAGCTCCATGTCGCGCAGCAGGTCCGCGGCGCCGACCTCGCTCAGCTTCTCCTCGAAGGCCCGGCCGAGGTCGAGGACCGTGCGGGCCTGGATCATCAGCGCCTCGGCCTCGGCGCCGTCGTCCGTACCGAAGGCGAGCTGCCCGTCGGCCGTCGCGGCCGGCTCCAGCTCGCGGCCCAGGTACTCCAGCGACAGCGCGTCCAGCGCGAAGGAACGACGGCCCGGCTTGACGAGGTACGCGGCGAGCGCCGTGTCCATGGCCACGCCCCGCAGGGTCCAGCCGTGCTCGGGGAAGACCCGCATCGCGCCCTTGGCGCTGTGCAGCACCTTCGGCCCGGCCGGGTCGGCGAGCCAGGCCGCGAACGCGTTCTCGTCCTCCTCGTCCAGCTGCGACGGGTCGAACCAGGCCGCCGCGCCGTCGGCAGCGGCCAGCGCGATCTCCGCGACCGCACCGGTGCCGAGGGCCCACGAGTCGACCGTGGCCACGCCGAGCGGCTGTCCGGCGTGCCGGTCGAGCCAGGGCTTCAGTTCGCCCGCGCCCAGGACCGAACCGTCCAGTTCGACACCGCCGGCCGCGACGGGGGTCGCCTCGGCCTCCTCGGCGCCGGGGTCGACGGCGAAGAGCCGCTCGCGCAGCGAGGGGTTCCTGATCTCCAGGGTGTCCAGGACCATCGCGACGGCCTTGCGGTCGTACGGGGCGCGCTCCAGGTCGGTGACCGCCTTCTCCAGCGCCACGCCCCGCTCCAGCTCGGTGAGCCGGCGGTTGAGCTTCACCGACTCCAGGTGGTCGCGCAGGTTCTGCCCGGCCTTGCCCTTGACCTCCTCCACGCGCTCCACCAGCTCCGCGAACGAGCCGAACTGGTTGATCCACTTGGCGGCCGTCTTCTCGCCGACGCCCGGGATGCCCGGGAGGTTGTCCGACGGGTCGCCCCTCAGCGCCGCGAAGTCCGGGTACTGCGCGGGCGTCAGCCCGTACTTCTCGAAGACCTTCTCAGGAGTGAACCGGGTCAGCTCCGAGACGCCCTTCGTCGGGTACAGCACCGTGATGTTGTCGGTGACCAGCTGGAAGGAGTCGCGGTCGCCGGTGACGATCAGCACCTCGAAGCCCTCGGCCTCGGCCCGGGTGGCGAGCGTGGCGATCACGTCGTCCGCCTCGTACCCCTCGACGGCGAAGCGCGGGGCGTGCATCGTGTCCAGCAGCTCGCCGATCAGCTCGACCTGACCCTTGAACTCGTCCGGGGTCTTCGAGCGGTTCGCCTTGTACTCCGTGAACTCCTCGGAGCGCCAGGTCTTGCGGGACACGTCGAACGCCACCGCGAAGTGCGTGGGCGCCTCGTCGCGCAGCGTGTTCGCCAGCATCGACGCGAAACCGTAGATCGCGTTCGTCGGCTGGCCGGTCGCGGTCGTGAAGTTCTCCGCGGGCAGCGCGAAGAACGCGCGGTAGGCCAGTGAGTGCCCGTCCATGAGCATCAGCCGCGGACGGTCGCCGCCGGAGGTCTTCTCGGTCTTCTTCGATGCTGTTTCTGCCACGCACCCGATCCTGCCACGCCCCGCTGACACTCGGACCCGCCCGTGGGCGCCTCCGGTCCGGCGGTCGCCGCATCCCGGGTGCCGGCCGCCCTGTCGCGGTGCGGGGACCGCCCCGGCCCGACCTGGTCGGGCGTGGCCGGACGGGCACCCCAGCCGGGCCGGGGCCCGGTCGCATCGGACGGCCGCACCGGTCGCACGCCGCGACGGATCGAACGGTGCCCGCGGAGTCGGGGCAGCGGCACGCGGTCACCCGGCCGCTCACCGTGACGGAGCACCGCGGAACCGCGCCCCGCGGCCGCCGCGCGCGGGCCCGCGCTCCGCGCGATGGGGCGGCGCTCCCCGTCATCACAGCGTGCGAGGATCGGAGGCGTACCTCACACGTGCATGCGAAGGGGAGGGCCGAGATGGCCAGCAAGCCGCCCAAGGGTGACCCGATCCAGGACGCGCCGCAGGTCGCCGGGCCGAAGCACGCCGCGGCGGGGCTGCCCGCGATCGGACACACCCTGCGCGTGGCGCAGCAGCAGATGGGCGTGCGCCGCACGGCACTCACCCTGCTGCGCGTCAACCAGAAGGACGGCTTCGACTGCCCCGGCTGCGCCTGGCCCGAGCCCGACCACCGGCACACCGCCGAGTTCTGCGAGAACGGCGCGAAGGCGGTCGCCGAGGAGGCCACCCTGCGCCGGGTCACCCCGGAGTTCTTCGCCGCGCACCCGGTCGCCGACCTCGCCTCGCGCAGCGGCTACTGGCTGGGCCAGCAGGGGCGCCTGACGCATCCCATGTACCTGCCCGAAGGCGCGGACCAGTACGAACCGGTCTCCTGGGAGCGTGCCTTCGACATCGTCGCCGAGGAGATCAAGGCGCTCGCGTCGCCCGACGAGGCCGTCTTCTACACCTCGGGCCGTACCAGCAACGAAGCGGCGTTCCTCTACCAGCTCTTCGCCCGGGAGCTGGGCACGAACAATCTGCCCGACTGCTCGAACATGTGCCACGAGTCCTCGGGTTCCGCGCTCTCCGAGACCATCGGCATCGGCAAGGGCAGCGTGCTGCTCGAGGATCTCTACAAGGCGGATCTGATCATCGTCGCCGGGCAGAACCCCGGCACCAACCACCCGCGCATGCTCTCGGCGCTGGAGAAGGCGAAGGCGGGCGGCGCGCGGATCATCAGCGTCAACCCGCTGCCCGAGGCGGGCCTGGAGCGCTTCAAGAACCCGCAGACCCCCCAGGGCATGCTCAAGGGCGCCGCGCTGACCGACCTGTTCCTGCAGATCCGCATCGGTGGCGACCAGGCGCTGTTCCGGCTGCTCAACAAGCTGATCCTCGAGACGCACGGAGCGGTCGACGAGGAGTTCGTCCGCGAACACACCCACGGCTTCGAGGAGTTCACCGAGGCCGCCCGCGAGGCCGACTGGGACGACACGCTCACGGCTACCGGTCTCACCCGCGAGGAGATCGAGAAGGCCCTCGGGCTGGTCCTCGCCTCCGAGCGCACCATCGTCTGCTGGGCCATGGGCCTCACCCAGCACAAGCACTCGGTCCCCACGATCCGGGAGATCGTCAACTTCCTGCTGCTGCGCGGCAACATCGGACGTCCCGGCGCGGGCGTGTGCCCGGTGCGCGGTCACTCGAACGTGCAGGGGGACCGGACCATGGGCATCTTCGAGCGCCCGGCGCCCGCCTTCCTGGACGCGCTGGAGAAGGAGTTCGGCTTCGCGCCGCCGCGTGAGCACGGCTACGACGTCGTCCGGGCCATCCGTGCCCTGCGCGACGGCGATGCGAAGGTCTTCTTCGCGATGGGCGGCAACTTCGTGTCCGCCTCCCCCGACACCGAGGTGACCGAGGCGGCCATGCGCCGTGCCCGGCTCACCGTGCACGTGTCGACCAAGCTGAACCGCTCGCACACCGTCACCGGCGCGCGCGCCCTGATCCTGCCCACCCTCGGCCGCACCGAGCGCGATCTGCAGGGCAGCGGCGAGCAGTTCGTTACCGTCGAGGACTCCATGGGCATGGTGCACGCCTCCCGGGGGCGTCTGGAGCCCGCGAGCGGCCATCTGCTGTCCGAGCCGGCCATCGTGTGCCGCCTGGCCCGCCGGGTGCTGGGTGCCGACAGCACGGTCCCGTGGGAGGAGTTCGAGAAGGACTACGCGACCGTCCGCGACCGCATCGCACGCGTGATCCCCGGCTTCGAGGACTTCAACGCGCGCGTGGCGCACCCGGGAGGTTTCGCGCTCCCGCACGCACCCCGCGACGAGCGCCGCTTCCCCACCGCCACCGGGAAGGCCAACTTCACCGCCGCCCCCGTGGAGTTCCCCGAGCTGCCCGAGGGCCGGCTCCTGCTGCAGACCCTGCGCTCGCACGACCAGTACAACACCACCGTCTACGGTCTCGACGACCGCTACCGCGGTATCAGGAACGGCCGCCGTGTGGTCCTCGTCCATCCCGAGGACGCCCGCGCGCTGGGCCTGGCGGACGGCTCGTACGTCGATCTGGTCGGCGAGTGGAAGGACGGCGTCGAGCGGCGCGCCCCCGGCTTCCGTGTGGTGCACTACCCCACCGCCCGGGGCTGCGCGGCCGCCTACTACCCGGAGACCAATGTGCTGGTCCCGCTGGACGCCACCGCGGACACGAGCAACACCCCCGCGAGCAAGTCCGTCGTCGTCCGCCTGGAACAATCGGCGACCGACTGAGCGTTTGCTCAGCCACAGCCGAGCGACCGACCCGACGAACGGAGCCGTGCCCCATGGGCGAGCAGCACACCGTGAAGTTCCCGCAAGAGATCATCGACGAGTACGCCGCCCTCGGCGTCGACCTGCCCGCCCTCTTCTCCGCAGGCCACCTCGGCACCCGCATGGGCGTCCAGATCATCGAGGCCTCGCCGGAGCGGGTGGTCGGCACCATGCCGGTGGAGGGCAACACCCAGCCCTACGGACTGCTGCACGGCGGCGCCTCCGCCGTGCTCGCCGAGACCCTCGGCTCGGTGGGCTCCATGCTGCACGGCGGCAGCTCCAAGATCGCCGTCGGCGTCGACCTGAACTGCACGCACCACCGCGGAGTGCGCTCCGGCCTGGTCACCGGTGTCGCCTCCCCCGTCCACCGGGGGCGCTCGACCGCGACCTACGAGATCGTGATCAGCGACGAGGAGGGCAAGCGCGTGTGCACCGCCCGGCTGACCTGCCTGCTGCGCGATGTGAACCCGGGCGACGAGGCCCGTGTGCGCTCGGCGGGCTGACCCGCCGAACCGGTGTCCGCAGCGCCGTTGATCCTGGGCCACCGGCGTCCTAGCGTCATGGCATGGCAACGGGAGGAGGCCCCCGGCCGGGGGTGACCGCGCTGGGGTCGGCGCTCGGACTCGCGCTCCTCGCGGGCGGGTTGGCGACCGCCTGCGACAACTCGGGCTCCGTCGGCGGGAGCAGCTCCGGGCAGGCCGGCGTCTCGCCGTCGGCGCGGACCACGCCCGCCCAGGAGCTGTGCGCACGGGTCGTCGGGTACTGGTCGCGCAAGGTGCTGGACAGCGAAACGTACGGCGACTACCAGACGATGGGGCTCTCAAACGGGCAGTACGAGATCCTGCGGGCCGTCGTGGACGACGCGCGAGCCGTGAAACGGCGTCAGGGCGCCCAGGCCGCCGAGCGGTTGATCGACCGCCGGGCGCACGAGGGCTGCGCCGACTGGTACCGCACCGGCGGTCCGAGCAACGGTCCGTGGCAATGAGCGGCATCGGGCCCGTCGAGCCGGGTGAGGGCACGAGTGCCTGGGACGCCCCCGACCCGGGCGCCTCGCTGCTGCACGGTGCACCACGCGGACGGCTCGGGCGGCTGTACGACCGGCACCGCCGTGTCGCCCTCACGACCGCCGCGATCGCCGCCCTCCTCGCGGGCGGCGGCTACCTCTACGCCGCACGACCGCGGCAACCCCCGCCCCCACCACCGCCGTACCCCTCCCAGGTGGTCGAGGTCACCTACCTCAACTCCGTGGCCGCACCGCCCGGCGCCCCGCCCAGGAGCTTCAGTTTCGGCGTGGTGCTGCGCGTGGAGTCCGGACCGCCGGTGACCGTGAGCCGGATAGCCCAGCCCTATGCCGGTCTTTCCGTCACCTCGCTGCCGCGCCCGCCTTTCCGGACAAGGGCGGGTTCGCCCCGCAAGGTTGTCATCACCATGCATGTGACCGAATGCGGAAAAGTCCCCGAAGACGCCGGGCTGCCTTTCCTGGACGTAACTCTGCGTAATACGCGTGCAATGCAGGTGCAGAGTTTCATCCTGGGGCCGCGCTATGCGCATGCGCTCTCGAGTGCCGTGCGCGTCGCCTGCGACGACGATTCCGGGTAATCACCAAAACCGCCGACACCCCTGAACTCAGCGGCGCACGTCCTGCGGGTTCTCACTATGCGGACCGGGCGAATCAGTCGGAATTCAGCTGTTCCACCCGTCCAGTACCGCTCTGCATTACCTCGTGTCATAACAAGAGCGTCACAGCCTTGGTCAGACCCTCCTCGACGTTCCCCGCCCACGCTTAGAGTCACGGCCAGTCACCGCGCGGTCTGAATGTCACTTCGGCCCAGCGCTCGACTCGGCCACTTCCAGGGGGGAGGGCCGTGCCAGGGAAAGGACTGATCGTGCGTCAACGTTCGCTCATCGCCATCACCGCCGCGCTGGCGGCGGGAGCACTGACCCTCACCGCCTGCGGCTCGCGCGACAACGGCAAGAGCTCGGACTCCGGCAGCGGTGGTGGCACCACCGTCACCATCGGCGTCGACGCGCCACTGACCGGCGACCTGTCCGCGCTGGGCCTGGGCATCAAGAACTCCGTGGACCTGGCGGCCAAGACCGCCAACAAGCAGAACTACGTCAAGGGTGTCACCTTCAAGATCGAGGCCCTCGACGACCAGGCTCAGCCCTCCTCGGGCCAGCAGAACGCCAGCAAGCTCGTCGCCGACAACGGCGTCCTCGGCGTCGTCGGCCCGCTGAACTCCTCCGTCGCCGAGTCGATGCAGAAGGTCTTCGACGACGCCAAGCTGGTCGAGGTCTCCCCGGCCAACACCAACCCGGCCCTCACCCAGGGCCCGGACTGGCAGAAGACGAAGGCCCGGACGTACAAGTCCTACTTCCGCACCGCGACCACGGACGCCATCCAGGGCCCGTTCGCCGCGCAGTACGTCTACAACGACTCCAAGAAGAAGAAGGTCTTCGTCATCGACGACAAGAAGACCTACGGCGCGGGCCTCGCCGCCACCTTCACCGAGGAGTTCAAGAAGCTCGGCGGCACCGTCGTCGGCACCGAGCACATCAACCCCGACACCAAGGACTTCTCCGCGGTCGCCACCAAGGTCAAGAACTCGGGCGCCGAAGTGGTCTACTACGGCGGCGAGTACCCGCAGGCCGGCCCGCTCAGCAAGCAGATCAAGGCCACCGGCGCCAAGGTCCCGGTCGTGGGCGGCGACGGCATCTTCGACCCGACGTTCATCAAGCTGGCCGGCGCCAACAGCACCGGCGACCTCGCCACCTCGGTCGGCGCCCCGGTCGAACAGCTCCCCTCCGCCAAGGAGTTCGTGGCCAACTACAAGGAGGCCGGCTACAAGGAGGAGTACGCCGCGTACGGCGGTTACTCCTACGACTCCGCCTGGTCGATCATCGAGGCCGTCAAGAAGGTCGTCGAGGACAACGGCGGCAAGCTCCCCTCCGACGCCCGCGCGAAGGTCACCGCCGCCATGCAGAACGTCTCCTTCGACGGTGTGACCGGCAAGGTCTCCTTCGACGAGTTCGGTGACGCGACCAACAAGCAGCTCACCGTGTACGCCGTCGAGAACGGTGCCTGGAAGCCGGTGAAGTCGGGTACCTACACCGGCTGATCCACACCCGCACCGCTCACGAGCCGCGCGGGGCGCTGTTCCACAGGCGCCCCGCGCGGACTCGCATCCGGCCACATCCGTCGAACATCCGAAAGTCTCGGAGGACATGCGGTGAACGAACTGCCGCAGCAGCTGGTCAACGGCCTGCTACTAGGAGCCATGTACGGGCTGGTCGCCATCGGCTACACAATGGTCTATGGCATTGTCCAGCTCATCAACTTCGCGCATGGCGAGATCTTCATGACCGGCGCCTTCGGCGCCCTCACGGTCTACGCGTACGTACTGCCCGATGGCACTTCCATGTGGATCGCCCTGCCACTGATGCTCATCGGGGCCGTCCTGGTCGCCGTCATCGTCGCGGTGGGAGCGGAACGATTCGCCTACCGCCCCCTGCGCAACGCGCCACGACTTGCCCCCCTCATCACGGCCATCGGTCTCTCCCTCGCCCTGCAGCAGGCGGTCTGGGCCTGGTACCCCGAGGCCAAGTCCGCCCGGACCTTCCCGCAGATCGACGGAGGCCCCTTCCACCTCGGCAACGTCACCATCCAGACCGGTGACATCTTCCTCCTTGCCGCGGCCCCCATCAGCATGGCCGTCCTCGCCTACTTCGTCATGAAGACGCGCACCGGACGCGGCATGCAGGCCACCGCCCAGGACCCGGACACCGCCAAGCTCATGGGCGTCAACACCGACCGCATCATCGTGATCGCCTTCGCCCTCGGCGCCGTCTTCGCCGCCGTCGGCGGCGTCGCCTACGGCCTCAAATACGGCCAGGTCGACTTCCGCATGGGCTTCATCCTCGGCCTCAAGGCGTTCACCGCGGCCGTCCTCGGCGGCATCGGCAACATCTACGGGGCCATGATCGGCGGCATCGTCCTCGGCATCGCCGAAACCCTGGCGACCGCGTACATCGCCGACCTCCCGGGCATGGAGAAGTTCGGCAGCCAGTCCTGGGCAGACGTCTGGGCGTTCGTACTCCTCATTCTCGTGCTCCTGCTCAGGCCACAAGGTCTGCTCGGTGAGCGCGTCGCGGACAGGGCGTGACACCGATGACCACACAGACCACCGCTCCCGACACCCCGAGCACCCCTGCCCCCGGCGCCCCCTCCGGCCTCGTCGCCATCCCGCCCCACATCGGTCGCGCCCTCGCCACCGCGGCCGGCGCGCTCACCATCGTCTCGACGTTCCTCGCCTGGACGTGGACCACCGACTTCCCCGGCGACCTCACCGTCTACGGCTACCCGGGCGGCCTGCAGGTCCTCGTCCTCATCGGCGGCGTCCTCACCACCCTGTTCGGCCTCGCCTCCTACGGAGTCAAGGGCCTGCGCTGGCTCGTCCCGGCCGGCGCCGACGGCGCCCTCAAGTTCGCCGCCCTCACCACCTTCGCCACCGCCTGGTACACGATCCTGTCCATCAGCATCGAACTCGGCGGACTCGTCAACCTCGAGCCCGGCGGCTACATCGCGGCGGTCACCACCCTCGCCGCGTTCCTCGGCGCCCTCGCACTGCCCTTCGAACGGCCCGAGCCCGACCCCATCGACCCCGACGACACCTCCTGGGAGCACTTCAAGCACCAGGCGTCCCACCGGTGGACGACGGTCCGAGCCGCCTTCGCCTCCGGCTCCCCCCGCCCCGTGGCCAAACTGCCCGCCTACGTCGAGATCCTGATCATCGTCGCGATCCTGGCCCTGGGCCTGGCCGTCTTCACCTACGGCATCGGCACCGAGTACGACGAACTCTTCGTCGGCTTCCTCATCACCGCGGGCTTCGGCTTCGCCGCCCTCGCCAAGGCCGGCCTGATCAGCCAGGCATCCGAACTCACCGCCCGGCACCAGAACATCACCATCTGCGGCGCATTCGTCGCGGCGGCGCTGTTCCCCTTCACCCAGACCAGCGACCAGTACGCGACCCTCGGCGTCTACATCCTCATCTTCGCCACCGTCGCCCTCGGCCTGAACATCGTCGTCGGCCTCGCCGGCCTCCTCGACCTCGGCTACGTCGCCTTCCTCGGCGTCGGCGCATACGCCGCGGCCCTGGTCTCCGGATCCCCCAACTCGCCCTTCGGCGTGCACTTCCCCTTCTGGGCAGCCGTCCTCATCGGCGCCGCCGCCTCGCTCGTCTTCGGCGTCCTCATCGGCGCCCCCACCCTCCGCCTGCGCGGCGACTACCTCGCCATCGTCACCCTCGGCTTCGGTGAGATCTTCCGCATCACGGCGAACAACCTCGACGGCACCTCCGGACCCGACGTCACCAACGGCTCCAACGGCATCGCGTCGATCCCGAACCTCGACGTCCTCGGCTTCGACTTCGGCGCCCAGCACGACATCAGCGGCTTCACCATCGGACGCTTCGCCAACTACTTCTTCCTGATGCTGATCATCACCGCCGTCGTCGTACTCGTCTTCCGGCGCAGCGGAAACTCCCGCATCGGACGCGCCTGGGTCGCCATCCGCGAGGACGAGACCGCCGCACTCGCCATGGGCATCAACGGCTTCCGGGTCAAACTCATCGCCTTCGCCGTCGGCGCATCACTCGCCGGCCTCGCCGGCACCGTCCAGGCACACGTGACCTACACCGTGACACCCGAGCAGTACCTCTTCGCCGGCCCCATCCCGCCCAACTCGGCCTTCCTGCTCGCCGCGGTCGTCCTCGGCGGCATGGGCACCATCAGCGGCCCCCTCATCGGCGCCGCACTGCTCTTCCTCATCCCGAACAAACTCCAGTTCCTCGGCGACTACCAGCTCCTGGCCTTCGGCGTCGCCCTCATCCTGCTGATGCGCTTCCGGCCGGAGGGCCTCATCCCGAACCGCCGCCGCCAACTGGAATTCCACGAAGAGGCGGAAGCGCCCACAGTCCTCGGCAAGACAGGGGCCTGACCACCATGACCACCGACACCACCACCAAGGACGCCACGCCGGACGCCACCGCACCCGGCCAGGTCGTACTGGACGCACGCGGCGTCACCATGCGCTTCGGCGGCCTCACCGCCGTACGCAACGTCGACCTCACCGTCAACAGCGGCGAGATCGTCGGACTCATCGGCCCCAACGGCGCCGGCAAGACGACCTTCTTCAACTGCCTCACCGGCCTCTACGTCCCCACCGAGGGCGAAGTCCGCTACAAGGGCAACGTCCTGCCGCCCAAGTCCTTCAAGGTCACCGCCGCCGGCATCGCCCGCACCTTCCAGAACATCCGCCTCTTCTCCAACATGACCGTCCTGGAGAACGTGCTGGTCGGACGCCACACCCGCACCAAGGAAGGCTTCTGGTCGGCCGTCCTGCGCCTCCCCAGCTTCCACCGCGCCGAAGCGGCATCCCGCGAACGGGCCATGGAACTCCTCGAGTTCGTCGGCCTCGCCGCCAAGGCCGAACACCTCGCCCGCAACCTGCCCTACGGCGAACAGCGCAAGCTCGAGATCGCCCGCGCCCTGGCCAGCGAACCCGGCCTGCTGCTCCTCGACGAGCCCACCGCCGGCATGAACCCGCAGGAGACCCGGACCACCGAGGAACTGGTCTTCGCCATCCGCGACAAGGGCATCGCCGTCCTCGTCATCGAGCACGACATGCGCTTCATCTTCAACCTCTGCGACCGCGTCGCCGTCCTCGTCCAGGGCGAGAAACTCGTCGAAGGCGACAGCGCGACCGTCCAGGGCGACGAACGCGTCATCGCCGCCTACCTCGGCGAACCCTTCCAGGACGCCCCCGGCGACGCGGAGGTCGCCGAGGTGGAGGCCGCCGAGGCGCAGGCCGAAGCACAGACGGACGCCGCGCCCGGCAAGGAGAACGACCGATGACCGCACTGCTCGAAGTCGAGGACCTCCGGGTCGCCTACGGCAAGATCGAAGCCGTCAAGGGCATCTCCTTCAAGGTCGAGGCCGGCGAGGTCGTCACCCTCATCGGCACCAACGGTGCCGGCAAGACCACCACCCTGCGCACCCTCTCCGGCCTGCTCAGGCCGGTGGGCGGCCAGATCAGGTTCCAGGGCAGATCGCTCAAGAAGATCCCGGCCCACCAGGTCGTCTCACTGGGACTCGCCCACTCCCCCGAGGGGCGGCACATCTTCCCCCGCATGACCATCGAGGACAACCTGCGCCTCGGCGCGTTCCTGCGCTCCGACAAGCAGGCCGTCGACAAGGACATGCAGCGGGCCTACGACCTCTTCCCCATCCTCGGGGAACGCAGGAAGCAGGCCGCCGGCACCCTGTCCGGCGGTGAACAGCAGATGCTCGCGATGGGCCGGGCCCTGATGTCCCAGCCGAAACTGCTCATGCTCGACGAACCCTCCATGGGCCTCTCCCCGATCATGATGCAGAAGATCATGGCGACCATCGTCGAACTGAAGGCCCAGGGCACGACGATCCTCCTCGTCGAGCAGAACGCCCAGGCGGCGTTGTCGCTCGCCGACCACGGCCATGTGATGGAGGTCGGCAACATCGTCCTCTCCGGCACCGGCCAGGACCTGCTGCACGACGAATCCGTGCGGAAGGCCTACCTCGGCGAGGACTGAACCCTCCCCGGCACATGTGTGAGGCCCGCGCCCCGAGGAGGGGCGCGGGCCTCACACACGCGTACCGGGCCTCAGCCCTTCGCGGCCTTCTTCTCCTCGGCGTCCTGGATGACGGCCTCCGCGACCTGCTGCATCGACATACGGCGATCCATGGACGTCTTCTGGATCCAGCGGAAGGCGGCGGGCTCGCTCAGCCCGTACTCCGTCTGCAGGATCGACTTCGCCCGGTCGACCAGCTTCCGGGTCTCCAGCCGCAGCGTGAGGTCGGCGACCTCCTTCTCCAGCGTCTTGAGCTCGTTGAACCGGGAGACCGCCATCTCGATCGCCGGGACCACGTCGCTCTTGCTGAACGGCTTCACCAGATACGCCATCGCACCCGCGTCCCGGGCACGCTCGACGAGGTCGCGCTGCGAGAACGCGGTCAGCATGAGAACCGGGGCGATGCGCTCCTCGGCGATCTTCTCGGCCGCCGAGATGCCGTCGAGCTTCGGCATCTTCACATCGAGGATCACCAGGTCGGGCTTGTGCTCACGGGCCAGCTCGACGGCCTGCTCACCGTCTCCGGCCTCACCGACGACGTGGTAGCCCTCCTCCTCGAGCATCTCTTTGAGGTCGAGCCGGATGAGCGCCTCGTCCTCGGCGATGACGACACGGGTCGTCAGCGGAGGCACGTGCGACTTGTCGTCGTCGGCAACGGGCTGGGGCGACTCGGGGGAGGTCACTCGGGCTCCTTGTCCAGGGCAGGCAGGTACTGCTCCCAAGAGCCTACCTAGCTGCGGTAAGGTGGTCAGGCAGCGGGTCGAGAGTGACCTTCGATTCGTTGGGCCCCGGTAGCCCAATTGGCAGCAGGCAATGGATTCAAAACCCATACAGTGTCGGTTCGAGTCCGACCCGGGGCACTTTTCCTTCGGTTCCAAGGTCGGAATCCACCAGCGTATGTCCACGTTCTCGTGAACATACGCTATTTCTCTGTATGGCCATGAGAAGTCGCTCAGGGTGGCTTCATGTACGACATGGGCACACGTAAGCGAGCTCTGGCTCTGGTCGCCCAGGGGCACAGCCTGAACTCCGTCAGCAAGGAAACCGGGATTTCCCGGTATGCGATCCGCTCCTGGCAGACACGCATCGAACCCGGCTCACGCGCGAGCAGCCCCTGCCCGAGGTGTGAGGAAGATCCCGGCGCCCCGGAAAACCCTGCGGCGTACGCCTACCTGCTCGGCCTCTATCTCGGCGACGGATGCATCAGCCCCCACCGCAGAGGCGTCTACTTCCTGCGCGTCGCCTTGGACAGCGCCTGGCCGGGCATCATCGACGCGTGTGAGGAGGCGATGCGCGCGGTGCGGCCGTCGAACAGCGTCGTCCGCGTCCGGAAACAGGGGTGCGTAGCGGTGAGCACTTCCAGCAAACACTGGCCCTGCCTCTTCCCGCAGCACGGTCCCGGCAAGAAGCACGAACGCCGGATCGTCCTCGAGCGCTGGCAGCAGGACATCGTCGACGCTCACCCCTGGGATTTGATCCGGGGCCTCATCCACTCCGACGGCTGCCGCACCATCAACCGGACCGCTCGCCTGGTCGACGGTGAACGCAAGGCTTACGAGTATCCGCGGTACTTCTTCACCAATCTGTCCCGTGACATCGTCCAGCTCTTCACGGACACCCTGGACCGAGTGGGCGTCGAGTGGCGGCGGGCGAACCAGCGCAACATCTCCGTCGCCCGCAAGGCCTCCGTCGCGCTGCTGGACGTTCACGTCGGCCCCAAGTACTGACCGCGCGCGAAAGGGCCCCCCGGCAGGAGGGGCCCTCGGTGTTCGGGCCGGCTACTTCGGGCTGTCGTCCTCGCCGATGTGGTGCACCCGCACCATGTTCGTCGAGCCCGAGACCCCGGGCGGGGAGCCCGCCGTGATGACCACGATGTCGCCGCGGCGGCAGCGGCCGTACTTGAGCAGCAGTTCGTCGACCTGGTCGACCATCGCGTCGGTGGAGTCGACGTGCGGCCCGAGGAAGGTCTCCACGCCCCAGGTCAGGTTGAGCTGGGAGCGCGTGGCCGGCTCGGGGGTGAAGGCGAGCAGGGGGATCGGGGAGCGGTAGCGGGAGAGCCGGCGGACGGTGTCGCCGGACTGGGTGAAGGCGACCAGGAACTTGGCGCCGAGGAAGTCGCCGATCTCCGCCGCCGCGCGGGCGACGGCTCCGCCCTGGGTCCGGGGCTTGTTGCTCTCGGTGAGCGGCGGGAGTCCCTTGGCGAGGATGTCCTCTTCGGCGGCCTCGACGATGCGGGCCATCGTCCTGACCGTCTCGACGGGGTAGTTGCCGACACTGGTCTCGCCGGAGAGCATGACGGCGTCGGTGCCGTCGATGACCGCGTTCGCGACGTCGGAGGCCTCCGCCCTGGTGGGGCGGGAGTTCTCGATCATCGAGTCGAGCATCTGGGTGGCGACGATGACCGGCTTGGCGTTGCGCCTGGCGAGCTTGATCGCGCGCTTCTGGACGATCGGGACCTGTTCGAGGGGCATTTCCACGCCGAGGTCGCCGCGGGCGACCATGATGCCGTCGAAGGCGGCGACGATCTCGTCGATGTTCTCGACGGCCTGCGGCTTCTCGACCTTGGCGATCACGGGAAGGCGGCGGCCTTCCTCGTCCATGATGCGGTGGACGTCCCTTATGTCCCTGCCGCTGCGGACGAAGGAGAGGGCGATGACGTCGCAGCCGGTGCGCAGCGCCCAGCGCAGGTCGTCCTCGTCCTTCTTGGAGAGTGCGGGGACGGAGACGGCGACGCCGGGGAGGTTGAGGCCCTTGTGGTCGGAGACCATGCCGCCTTCGACGACGACGGTGTGGACCCGGGGGCCGTCGACGGCCGTGACCTCCAGGCACACTTTGCCGTCGTCGACGAGGATGCGCTCACCGGTGGTGACGTCGGCGGCCAGCCCGGCGTAGGTGGTTCCGCAGGTCTGGCGGTCACCCTCGACGCCGTCCTCGACGGTGATCGTGAAGACGTCTCCGCGTTCAAGGAGTACGGGGCCTTCGACGAATCGTCCGAGTCTGATCTTCGGGCCCTGAAGGTCGGCGAGGATTCCGACGCTGCGGCCGGTCTCGTCGGCGGCCTTTCGCACGCGCTGGTAACGCTCCTCGTGTTCGGCGTAGCTGCCGTGGCTGAGGTTGAAGCGGGCGACGTCCATTCCGGCGTCGACCAGGGCCTTGATCTGCTCGTACGAGTCGGTGGCGGGGCCCAATGTACAGACGATCTTTGCTCGGCGCATGCTTCGAGCCTAGGCCTTACCCGCCGGTAGAGAATTGGTCCGGCGTGACTACTCAACAACCTTTAAGTGAAGCGATATTGACAAGTGTTGAATTGTGCGGTGCTGCGCTCCGATGAGCATCCCGGAGAGAAATGCGGGGGCCGATTTCGGGCAGGCCGTGAATTCTCGTCACTGCGGGTGACGGGAATTGTCTGGAGTCGCGGTGGCGCCATCGTGAACCGGGCGTCGATCCGGGCGTGGATGTGCCGGCGCCCGGGTTCGGGCGCGAGGGGGTCGGGGCCGCCCGCGGCTTCCGTGCCGTCAGGAGCCGCCCGGCTGACGGACCGGGCGGCGCGGCTGCGCCGATCGGTGTCGTCGGCGCCGGTGTCGTCGAGCTCGACCAGGGCCGTGAGGGTGGCGCCGAGTGTTTCGGCGTATTCGCGGGCTCGCTGCAACGGCTTCGCGTACGGCCTGTTGCCGGGCTGCGCGGGGGCGGGTGAGTCGGGGCGCAGGGCCCGCCAGGGGCCGTCGACCCTGGTGAGTTCGAGGTCGGCCAGTCGGGTGGTGAGTTCGCCGAGTGCGGTGAAGTCGTTGAGTTCGGCGCTGACGTGGACGTGGCCGTGGTAGGCGCGGATGCGCTCGCGGTGGCCGTGCGGGGTGAGTTCGGGGGTGACGGTGAAGGCGCCTGTCCCGAGTCGTTCGACGGCTGCTCCGTAGCCGTCGATGAGGTCGAGTGCGGCGGTGTTGCGGCGGGTGAGGTCGTCGGGGGCGGTGCGCCGGTCGGGGCGTGGGCCGTGACGGTGACGTCGATGCGGGCGATCTCCGGGTCGACCTCGATGCGGGCTTCTCCGCGGACGGCGATGCGCGGGGCGTCGGGGGTGCCGTAGGGGACGGCGGGCGGCCGGGTGCGCGGGGCCGGTGGTCATGGGTTCCACTCCGTCTCCGCGGGGTTTGCGCAGGGGGCGTGTACCGGTCATCAGATCGCAACCTGCGGGGGCTGTTGCGACGCGTCATGCGCAAGTCAGAATCTACGCGCGTCGTTGACCATTTCCGAAGGAGAGCGAGACATGCCGTTGAACCGCCGGAAGTTCCTGAAGAGATCCGCCGCGACGGGGGCGGGCGTGGCGCTGTCGGGGGCCGCGGCGGCTCCGGCGGCTCAGGCCGCACCGGCGGCGAAGGGCCCCAAGCGGTACTCGCTGACGGTGATGGGGACCACCGATCTGCACGGGCACGTCTTCAACTGGGACTACTTCAAGGACGCGGAGTACACCGACAAGGCGGGCAACTCCCAGGGCCTGGCCCGGATCTCGACCCTGGTCGAGCAGGTCCGCGCGGAGAAGGGCCGCTGCAACACGCTGCTGCTGGACGCCGGTGACACGATCCAGGGCACCCCGCTGACGTACTACTACGCGAAGGTCGACCCGATCACGGCCAAGCACGGTCCGGTGCACCCGATGGCGCAGGCCATGAACGCGATCGGGTACGACGCGGTGGCGCTCGGGAACCACGAGTTCAACTACGGCATCGAGACGCTGCGGAAGTTCGAGTCGCAGTGCCGCTTCCCGCTGCTCGGCGCGAACGCGCTGGACGCCAGGACGCAGCAGCCGGCCTTCCCTCCGTACTTCATGAAGCAGTTCCATGTGCCGGGCGCGCCGCCGGTGAAGGTCGCGGTCCTCGGTCTGACCAACCCCGGGATCGCGATCTGGGACAAGGCGTATGTGCAGGGCAAGCTGACGTTCCCGGGCCTGGAGGAGCAGGCGGCCAAGTGGGTGCCGAAGCTGAGGTCGATGGGCGCGGACGTGGTCGTCGTGTCGGCGCACTCCGGCACCTCGGGCACGTCGTCGTACGGTGACCAGTTGCCCTATGTGGAGGACGCGGCCGCCAATGTGGCCCGGCAGGTGCCGGGTATCGACGCGATCCTCGTGGGGCACGCGCACCAGGAGATCCCGGAGCTGAAGGTCACCAACGAGCGGACGGGCCGGACGGTCGTGCTGTCGGAGCCGCTGTGCTTCGCCGAGCGGCTGACGCTGTTCGACGTCGCGCTGGTCTTCGAGAAGGGGAAGTGGCAGGTCGAGTCGGTCTCGGCGTCGTTGCGGAACTCCAGCACGGTCGCCGACGACCCGAAGATCACCGGGCTGCTCTCCGACGAGCACGCGAAGGTCGTCGCGTACGTCAACCAGGTCGTCGGCAAGGCGACCGAGACGTTGACGACGGTGGAGGCCCGTTACAAGGACGCGCCGATCATCGACTTGATCACCAAGGTCCAGGAGGACGTGGTCAAGGCGGCGCTCGCGGGTACGGAGTACGCCGCCCTGCCGGTGATCTCGCAGGCGTCGCCGTTCTCGCGCACCTCGGAGATCCCGGCCGGCAATGTGACGATCCGGGATCTTTCGGGCCTGTACGTGTACGACAACACGCTGGTCGCGAAGTTGATGACGGGTGCTCAGGTCCGGGCGTACCTGGAGTACTCGGCGGAGTACTTCGTGCAGACGGCCGCCGGCGTGCCGGTGGACGTGGAGAAGCTGAGCAACGCGAACGGCCGTCCGGATTACAACTACGACTATGTGTCGGGGCTGCAGTACGACATCGACATCGCCCAGGCCGCGGGTTCGCGCATCAAGAACCTGACCTTCGGCGGTGCCGCACTGGACGACGCGCAGCAGTTCGTGTTCGCGGTGAACAACTACCGTGCCAATGGCGGGGGTGCCTTCCCGTACGTGGCCTCGGCGAAGGAGCTGTGGTCGGAGTCGACGGAGATCCGGACCCGGATCGCGGAGTGGGCGACCACGAAGGGTGTTCTGGACCCGAAGGACTTCGCTTCGGCGGACTGGCGGCTCACCCGTGACGGGGTGCCGGTCTTCTGACGCTTCGGCGGTGGCAGCGCGACGGCGCCGGTGGCGGTCTGTGCCCCGGCGCCGTCGGTGTGCGTGCTCCGGTTCGGCTCCCGGCGGTCGCTAGCGTCCGTCGCCCAGCGGGGTGAGGTCCATGGGGCGCCGGGTGGGCGGGATCAGGCCCGGCTGCCGGAGTCCGAAGGTGGTGAAGGCGGTGCGCCGGGGCAGGGGGTAGGGCTCCTTGCCGGTCAGGGAGTTGAGGATGGTGGCGCTGCGCCACGCGGCGAGGCCGAGGTCGGGGGTGCCGACTCCGTGGGTGTGGAGTTCGGCGTTCTGGACGTACACGGAGCCGGTGACGGCGCGGTCGAGGACCAGGCGGAACCGGTCGTCGATGCGGGGGCGTCCGCTGCCGTCGCGGCTGAGGCGGTGTTCCAGTCCGGCGAGGATGCGGCCGAGGGGCCGTTCGCGGTAGCCGGTGGCGAGGACCACGGCGTCGGTGGCGAGCCGCGAGCGGGTGTTCTGCTGGACGTGCTCGAGATGGAGTTCGATCCGGCCGGTGGCGACGCGCCCGGCGGTGCGGACGTGGACGCCGGGTGTGAGGACGGCGTCGGGCCAGCCGCCCTGGAGGGTGCGGCGGTAGAGCTCGTCGTGGATGGCGGCGATGGTGTCGGCGTCGATGCCCTTGTGGAGTTGCCACTGGGCCGAGACGAGACCGTCGCGCACGGGTTCGGCGAGCGCGTGGAAGTAGCGCGTGTAGTCGGGGGTGAAGTGCTCCAGGCCGAGTTTGGAGTACTCCATGGGGGCGAAGGCCTCGGTCCGGGCGAGCCAGTGGATCCGCTCCCGGCCGACGGGGCGGTGGCGCAGGAGGTCGAGGAAGACCTCGGCGCCGGACTGGCCCGCTCCGACGACGGTGATGTGGTCGGCGGCGAGGAAGGCCGTGCGGTGCCGCAGGTACTCCGCGGCGTGGATGACGGGTGTCCCGGGGGCTTCGACGAGGGGCCGCAGGGGTTCGGGCACGTACGGTTCGGTGCCGACGCCGAGGACGATGTTGCGCGTGCGGGTGCGGCCGAGGGCTTCGCCCGCGCCGTCCGTGCCGAGCCGGGTGTAGTCGACCTCGAAGACCTCGTCGGCGGCGTTCCAGCGGACGGCGTCGACCTGGTGGCCGAAGTGCAGTCCGGGGAGGTTGCCGGAGACCCAGCGGCAGTAGGCGTCGTACTCGGCGCGCTGGATGTGGAAGCGTTCGGCGAAGTAGAAGGGGAAGAGCCGGTCGCAGCTCTTGAGGTAGTTGAGGAAGGACCAGGGGCTGGCGGGGTCGGCGAGGGTCACCAGGTCGGCGAGGAAGGGGACCTGGAGGGTGGCACCGTCGATGAGGAGACCGGGGTGCCAGTCGAAGCCGGGGCGCTGCTCGTAGAAGGCGGTGTCGAGTTCGGCGAGCGGGTGGGCGAGGGCGGCGAGGGAGAGGTTGAACGGGCCGATGCCGATGCCGACCAGGTCGCGGGGCGCTGGGGGCTCGTGGGGTGGGGGGGTGGTCATCGGGGCGTGCTTCCTTCCACCAGGTTCAGGAGTGCGGCGAGATCGCCGGGCCGGGTGTGGGGGTTGAGGAGGGTGGCCTTGAGCCAGAGTCGGCCGCCCAGCCGGGCGCGGCCGAGGACGGCACGGCCGTCGTGCAGGAGGGTGCGGCGCACGGCGGCGACGGTGTCGTCGGAGGCGGCCGCGGGCCTGAACAGGACGGTGCTGATGGTGGGCGGGGCGTAGAGCTCGAAGGCGGGGTGTGCCCGGACGAGGTCGGCGAACTCGTGTGCGTGGGCGCAGACCTCGTCGACGAGGGTGCCCAGTCCGCTGCGGCCGAGGCTCTTGAGGGTGACGGCGATCTTGAGGATGTCCGGGCGCCGGGTGGTGCGCAGGGAGCGTCCGAGCAGGTCGGGTAGTCCGGCGTCGGTGTCGTCGTCGGCGTTGAGGTAGTCGGCGCGGTGCCGCAGGGTGTGCAGGTCGCCGGGGTCGCGGACGGCGAGGAGTCCGGCGGCGACGGGCTGCCAGCCGAGTTTGTGCAGGTCGAGGGTGAGGGTGTCGGCCCGCTCGAGGCCGGCGAGCCGGGTGCGGTGGAGGTCGCTGAAGAGCAGTCCGCCTCCGTAGGCGGCGTCGATGTGCAGGCGGGCACCGTGCGCGGCGCAGACGTCGGCGATCTCCGGCAGCGGGTCGATGAGCCCGGCGTCGGTGGTGCCCGCGGTGGCGGCGACGAGCAGGGGCTCGGACCGGCCGGTGAGGTGGGCGTCGAGTGCCTCGGGGTGGAGGATGCCGTCCGGGGCGGGGACGACGACGGGGTCGGGCAGGCCGAGGAGCCAGGTGGCGCGCCTCAGGGAGTGGTGGGCGCCGGCGCCGCAGACGAGCCGGACCCTGCCGTGGATCTCCCGGGCGAGGAGCAGGGCCAGTTGGTTGGACTCGGTGCCGCCGGTGGTGACCAGGGAGTCGGCGGCGCCCGCCTCCTGGGCGAGGGCCCGCGTCACCAGCGCTTCCAGGGCGGAGGCGGCGGGTGCCTGGTCCCAGGAGTCGAGCGAGGGGTTGAGCGCGCTGGCGGCCAGATCGGCGGCGGCGGCGACCGCGAGGGGCGGGCAGTGCAGGTGGGCGGCGCACAGGGGGTCGGCCGGGTCGGCGGCGCCTTCGGCGAGGGCGCGTACGACCGTTCGGACGGCGTCCGGGTCGCCCTTGGCCGGCAGGACGTCGCCGACGGCGTCGCGCAGTCGGGCGGCGACCGCTTCGGGTCCGCCCGCGGGCAGGGGCCCGCCCCGGGCCCGGGCGCCGTCCTCGAGGGCGTCGAGGACGGTACCGAGCAGTGGCCGCAGGGCGTGTGGACCGTCTGGTCCTGAGGCGAGGGGCGGCAGGCTCATGGGACGTCCTCCAGGCGCGGGGGTTGACCAAGCCTGCACACGCGGAGGCTGGTCCGGCCCGAAGAGCACAACGATCCGACCCGAAAGGGGGTACTGCCCCGGCCGGGAAGTGCCGGGGGATGGCATATGCGCCGCGGGCCGGCGTCCGTCCGTGGGACGGGCGCCGGCCCGCGGCACGGCCCGGCTACGCCTCGCGGATGCGCAACGCCCTGGCCAGGTCGTCCAGTTCGTCGGCGATCTTGCGGTTCAGGGCCGGGACGAGGTCCGCCTCGCGCAGGCACTGCTCGCCCCGGCGGAGGGTGTCCGCGTCGACCGCGTAGCGGGGGAAGGCCCAGCGGCCCGCTGCGGTGGCGATGGCCGGTCCGCGGCGGGCAGCGACGGCGGGTGCGTCGGTCCAGTAGCGGTCGACGTACTCCGCGACGAGATCGGCCTGTTCGGGCTGCCAGAAGCCCTGTGCGGTGGCGGTGAACAGGTAGTTGGACAGCTCGTCGGTGGCGAACATCGCCTCCCAGGCTCGCCGCTTGGCGTCGGCGTCGGGCAGGGCGGCGCGGCAGCGGGCCGCGCCCTCCCGGCCGGTGGCGCTGGGGTCGTGGGCGAGTTCCGCGGCGATCGCCGTCTCGTCCACGGCGCCGAGGACGGCGAGGCGGGCGAGGATGCGCCAGCGCAGTTCGGGGTCGAGTTCGGGTCCGCCGGGCACGGTGCCCTCGGCCAGCCAGGCGGCGATGGTGTCGGGGTGGGCGGCGGCGTCGATGAAGTGCCGTACGGCGATCAGGCGCAGCCCGGAGTGGGAGCCGTCCTCGGTGCGGCGGATGAGGTCGCGGCACAGCGCGCTGAGGCTGGCGAGGGCGGCGGGCCGGTCCGGGACGGTGCCCGCCTGCTCGTGCGGGGCCGGCGTGGAGGCGGGCAGGTAGCGGTCGGTGACGTGGCCGGCGGCGAAGGCGAGGACGCCTTCGACGAGGGCCAGGTCGGTTTCGTGGGGCAGGTGGGTGCGGGCGGTCTCCAGGTAGGCGCCGGCGGGCAGGTCCCCGTCGCGTACGGCGTCGCGCAGGGCGTTCCACACGACCGCGCGGGTGAGCGGCTCGGGCAGCCTGGACAGGGCGTCCCGGACGGTCTCGAAGGAATCGGGGTCGAAGCGGACCTTGGCGTAGGTGAGGTCGCCGTCGTTGACCAGGATCAGGGCGGGGCGCTTGCCGAGGGGCTGCGGCGCCGTCTGCGGGATGTCCAGGGCGAGCTGCTCGCGCAGGGTGAGGCCGTCGCCGTCGCCGGCGGTCCGGTCGTACAGGCCGACGGCGATGTGATGCGGCCGGCTGCCGTCGTGGTCGACGGTGAGGGAGCAGGTGCCGTCGTCGCTGCGGGCGAGGCGCGGGGTGAGGGTGTCGACGCCGGTGGTGCGCAGCCAGGCGTCGGCCCAGGCGTGCACGTCGCGATCGGTCGCGTCGGCGAGGGAGTCGATGAAGTCGGCGAGGGTGGCGTTGCCGAAGCGGTGGCGGGCGAAGTGGTTGTTGATGCCCGCGAGGAAGTCCTTCTCGCCGAGCCATGCCACCAGCTGGCGCAGCGCGGAGGCGCCCTTGGCGTAGGAGATGCCGTCGAAGTTGAGGAGCGCGGAGGCGGTGTCGTCGACCGCTTCGGGGGCCACCGGGTGGGTGGAGGGCCGCTGGTCGGCGTCGTAGCCCCAGGCCTTGCGGGTGACGCCGAAGTCGGTCCAGGTGTCGGTGAAGCGGGTGGCTTCGGTGAGGGTCTGGTAGCCCATGTACTCGGCGAAGGACTCGTTCAGCCAGATGTCGTCCCACCAGCGCAGGGTGACGAGGTCGCCGAACCACATGTGGGCCATCTCGTGGGCGACGACCATGGCGCGGGTCTGGCGCTGGGTCTCGGTGACGGCGGAGCGGTAGACGAACTCGTCGCGGAAGGTGACGAGTCCGGGGTTCTCCATGGCACCGGCGTTGAACTCGGGAACGAACGCTTGGTCGTAGGAGTCGAAGGGGTACGGCTCGTCGAACTTCTCGTGGTAGCGGTCGAAACACT
This sequence comes from Streptomyces sp. HUAS TT11, assembly GCF_051553595.1. Classification (NCBI taxonomy): domain Bacteria; kingdom Bacillati; phylum Actinomycetota; class Actinomycetes; order Kitasatosporales; family Streptomycetaceae; genus Streptomyces; species Streptomyces sp. HUAS TT11. The sequence continues at coordinate 6,731,898 of NZ_CP196184.1, read as the reverse complement.
GGCGGGTGATCTCGAAGAGTTCGTCCGCGTCGGTGTCGAGGTGGGGGGCGAGGGAGCGGCGGCAGTGGATGCCGAAGGGCAGTCCACGGTGTTCGGTGTGCACGGAGTGCCAGGGCCCGGCGGCGACGGCGACCAGGTAGGTGGAGATCAGCGGCGTCCCGGCGGCGCGCCAGGTGCCGTCGTCCTGCTGGGTGGTGACCCCGTTGGCGAGGACGCTCCAGCCCTCGGGAGCCCTGACGGTGAGGTCGAAGACGGCCTTGAGGTCGGGCTGGTCGAAGGCGGCGAACACCCGCTGGACGTCGTCCATGAACAGCTGGGTGTAGACGTAGGTCTCGCCGTCGGTGGGGTCGGTGAAGCGGTGCATGCCCTCGCCGGTGCGCGAGTAGCGCATGGCGGCGTCGATGCGCAGTTCGTGCTCGCCCGTGGTGAGGCCCGTCAGCGGCAGCCGGTTCTCGGCGAGCGTGTCGGGGTCGAGGGGGTGTCCGTCCAGCGTCGCGGAACGCAGTTCGGCGGGCTTGAGCTCGACGAAGGTGTCCGCGGCCTTCTGGTCGCCGCCCACCGAGAAGCGGATGACGGTACGGGAGTCGAAGGTCTCGTCGCCGCGGGTCAGGTCGAGTGCGATCTCGTAGCGGTGGACGTCGAGGAGCCGGGCACGGGTCTGCGCTTCGTCGCGCGTCAGTACGGACATGGGGGACATGCTGCCCGATGCCGCCGACGGGGCACAGAGGCGGTCCGGTACCCGCGTCATGTCCGCCGCTCGTACCGCTCCTCCGTGCTGCCGGCGTCCGGTTCGCCCGCGGGGTCCTCCCGCTGGCCCGGGAGGCGTGAGCCCGGGTGGGACAGGGCGGTCGCCCGGGGCACGACACGCTCCTCGAGCCGGGCCCGCAGGATGTGCACCTCCTGCTCCAGACTCTGGAAGCGCTGGTGGCTGTCGTAGAGGTAGCGGACCTTGGTCCGCAGGGTCCAGGGGTCGACGGGTTTCATCATGAGGTCGGCGACGCCGAGCCGGAAGGCTGCGGAGGCGAGTTCGGTGTCGGGGCCGAAGCCGGTGAGCAGGATGATCGGGATGTGCTGGGTCTGTGCCACGCGCCGCATGTAGCGCACGACGTCGAGGCCGCTGACCTTGGGCATGCGCACATCGAGAAGGAGCAGTCCGACCCTGCCGCGCAGGACCTCCTTGAGGGCCTCGTCGCCGCTGGTGGCGCGGGCCAGCCGGTAGCCCAGCGGGGCGAGGGTGCTCTCCAGCGCGTAGAGCGTGTCCTCATGGTCGTCGACGATGAGAATCCTGGCATCAGACGGCATGGCCCGACGTCCCCTCGCTTGGACAACCAGCATATGCCCGAACCGTCTTACCCCGCGTACCTTTGACCTGACAAAGAGTCACCCGACCGACCGGCCACGATACGCCCGGTCGGCCCACAAGGGGGGCCATTCAGTACCAAGTGCCCGGTGGGGCACCTGACGTCACTCGCCCGGGGAGTCGGTGGCGTCAGTGGCGTCGGTGGCGTCGTCCGCGATGCGCTCATGGTGGCGGATGACCTCGGCGATGACGAAGTTGAGAAGCTTCTCCGCGAACGCGGGGTCGAGCTTGGCGTTCTCCGCGAGCCTGCGCAGCCGGGCGATCTGGGCGGCCTCGCGGGCCGGGTCGGCGGGCGGCAACTGGTGGGCGGCCTTGAGATGGCCGACCTGCTGGGTGCACTTGAAGCGTTCGGCGAGCATGTACACGACGGCGGCGTCGATGTTGTCGATGCTGTCGCGCAGCCGGACGAGTTCGGCGCGGACGGCCGGGGCGACGTCGGCGGCGGTGTGGCGGGTGTTCATGACCGACCACACTACGGGGCGGGTGCGCGCCGGATCGTTCCCGTCCGGAGTGCGGATCGCCGCGGCGGTGCGGGCTCCGCGTCCGGACGTGTGCGCAGGTGGGCGCCCGCGGCGGGAACCGGCCGCGGGCGCCTTCGTATCCGTCGGGGGCGGGTCGCGAGGGCAGGTTCAGAGGCCGGACGCGGCCCTGGCCACGTCCGCCGCGAACGTCGAGACCTCGGTGTAGACACCGGGGTAGCCGGCCCGTGCGCAGCCTTCGCCCCAGCTGACGATCCCGACCTGGAGGTACGCGCCGGTGTCGTCCTTGCGGAACATGGGTCCGCCGGAGTCGCCCTGGCAGGTGTCGACGCCGCCCTGCGGGAATCCGGCGCAGATCTCCTCTCCGGGCACGAGGTCGCTGCCGTACGCCCGCCCGCAGGTGGTGTCGTCGACGAAGGGGACCGTGGCCTTGAGCAGATAGCGCTGCTGGCCGCCGCCTTCCCTGGCCGCGCCCCAGCCGGCGACGGTGAAGTCACCGCGGTTGTACGCGGTGGTCGTAGCGATCTTGAGGGTGGGCAGGTCGATGGGCTGGGCAAGCTTGATCAGCGCCCAGTCCCTGCCCTTGCCGTTGTAGCCGGGGGCCTGCAGCACCTTGGTCGACCTCACCTTGACCGCGCTGCCGCTCTGCAGGTCGACGACGCCTGCGGTGGCGGTGATGGAGGTGGTGTTTCCCGAGCCGTTCACGCAGTGCGCGGCGGTCAGGACCACGTTCTTGGCGTACAGGGCGCCGCCGCAGCCCATGGAGAGCCGCACCATGAACGGGAACTCTCCCTGGGCGGCACGGGTGCCGCCCACGACGGGCCGGGGAGCCGCCTGCGCGGCCGACGGCTGGAGCGAGAGGGCGGCGAGCGCGACGGTGAGGGCCGCGACGGCTCTCTTGAGGCCGCCTGTCTTCTTCAGGGACTTCAACGTGTTTCCTTCCGTGGGGGGTTGGCCGCAGGACGGCAGCACACCTGTTCGTGGCATGCTCCCGTCAAGAACCTCACGCCATGGTCGGAGAGCCCGGCAGGCGGGACAAGAACCGGTTTCCGGCCACCGTGCGGCGCGGCACGGACACCGCCGGCGCGCACACGCCCACCACCGGGAGGGGGCACGCCTACAGTGGAGTCAGTGCTGGCGCCTTCAGGGGGTACGGACGTGGCGAACGGCGGCCCGGTCGAGCACGGATTTCCGCATCTGGACACGGTGCGGACGGCGATCACCGCGCTGTACAAGCGGCTCTCGTACGACACCGTCCGCACCTTCGCGGCCAGCGTGCCCCCCGCCGACGTGGCGTTCTCCGACCAGGACGACCTGCATCTGGGCGCTCAGCGCGTGGCACACGAACTGGTGCGGCACTACGGACTGCCGGACGCACGCATGATCATCAGCTTCCGCGAGATGACCCATGCCGCGAACGTGGAACTCGCCGCGGGACCGGAGTACTTCATCGAACTGAACGACCGGTTCCGCACCCACCGCCGGGACATCGGCGCGGCCCTCGCGCACGAGGTGATGCACGTCTTTCTGCACCGCCTCGATCTGGCCCTCCACGGCACACGCGACAACGAGATCCTCACCGACACCGCGGCGACCTATCTGGGTGCGGGCTGGCTGCTCCTCGACGCCTACCGGGAGGACGCGGCCTCGTCGCAGAAGCTCGGCTATCTGACCCCGGAGGAGTTCGGCTACGTCCTCGCCAAGCGGGCGCTGCTGTTCGGGGAGGACCCGGCGATCTGGTTCACCAGCCCGCAGGCGTACACGGCGTACACCAAGGGCCTGGCCCAGGCCCGCCGCGACGAGCAGCAACCGCCGCTCACGGCGGCAGGCTGGACGGGCCGCCGCCGCTACGCCAAGGACCGCCGCTACGCCCAGGACCACAACGACCCCGAGGCGCATCCGGGCGCGCCGTACTCCTTCAGTCCGGCCGGCCGGGGCGCGCTGAGCGTCTCCTTCCCCTGCCCGACCTGCCACCAGCGGATCAGGGTGCCCGTGCAGGGGCGGGTGCGGGCACGGTGCGGGCTGTGCCGGACGGTGCTGGAGTGCGACACCTGAGACGCGGCGACCGCCCGTCGGCATCCGGAAGACGGCTTCGAGGTGGCGCAGAACACCTCAAATGTCTTTGCCCGGGGCGCTGTGGACAAGCGAGGTTCGACACATGGACACGCACGAGCCGCCGGAGCTGATCACGGCGGTGCACGAAGGAGACGAGGACACGGTCGTACGGCTGCTGCGTTCGGGCGCGAGCCCGGAGTCGGCGGACGCGGAGGGCCAGACGGCCCTGTACCTGGCGTCGGTGGGCGACGCACCGGGCATCGTACGGCTGCTGCTGGCGGCCGGCGCCGACCCCGACCGCCTCAGCGCGGACGCCGACGCACCGCTGTGCGGCGCCGCCTGCGGGGGACACGCCGAGGTGGTGCAGGCGCTGCTGGCAGCCGGGGCGACGGCGGATCTGGAGGAGGAGTACGGGTTCCGGGCGCTGACGTGGGCGGTGCAACTGGGGCACGCCGAGATCGTCCGGGCGCTGCTCGCCGCGGGCGCGGATCCCGACCTGCCCGGTCCCGGGGGCCGGCCGCCGCTGGTGGCGGCCGCCCGGCGCGGCTCCCCCGGCTGCGTGCAGGCCCTGCTGGCCCACGGGGCGCGGGCCCGGCGGGAGGCACTCGCCGAGGCGCGGCGCTGGTTGCGGCTCGACGTCGCGGCGGAGCTCCGTGCGGGCCTCGAGACGACATACGGACCGGGCCACGCATACGACACGCGCCGCTTCGAACAGGAGCCCGGCACGGTGACGGTCGAGGTCACGCTCCTGCGCGACGGGCGGCCCGTCGCGGGGAACGACCAGCAGACCGGACACGCCGTCATAGTGGGCCTCCTGGCGGGCGGGGCCGGCACGCCCGAGGGATGACGGGCAGCACCTCGCCGCGGGACCGGCCGCGCAACCCTGCGGCACACCGGTGCGTCCACGAGGGGTGCCGTCAGGAACGGGGCGCGCGCGAGCGCCGTCCCGCCCCGTACACGGCCGTCGGCACCTCGGCGTCCTTCAGCAGTTCCCGTGCCGTCTCCCCCGCCTCCGCCGGGGTCCGGCGCACACCTCCGTCGGCGCTCGGACCCCTCCGCCATCCCTCCATGACGGTGATCCGCCCGCCGTCGACCTCGAAGACCCGGCCGGTGACCCCGGCACTCGCGGCGCAGCCGAGCCAGACGACCAGGGGCGACACGCTCTCGGGGGCCATCGCGTCGAAGCCCGTGCCGGGCGCGGCCATCGTGCGGGCGAACGTGCGCTCGGTCATCCGGGTGCGCGCGGCGGGTGCGATGGCGTTGACCTGCACGCCGTACGGCCCGAGTTCCTCCGCCGCGACCAGCGTCAGAGCGAGGACACCCGCCTTGGCCGCGCTGTAGTTCCCCTGTCCGACCGCACCCAGCAGCCCGGCACCGCTGCTGGTGTTGACGACACGGGCGCACGGGGTGCGCCCGGCCCTGGCCTCGGCCCGCCAGTGCGCCGCCGCATGTCTCAACGGCAGGAAGTGGCCCTTGAGATGGACCCGCACGACCGTGTCCCAGTCGTCCTCGCCGAGGTTGACCAGCATCCGGTCGCGCAGGAACCCGGCGTTGTTGACGAGGGCGTCCAGCCGCCCGTAGGTCTCCAGCGCCGTCGTCACCAGCGACGCGGCGCCCTCCTCCGTCGCGATGTCGCCGTGGTGCGCGACGGCCTCGCCGCCCGCCGCACGGATCTCGTCGACCACCCGCCCGGCCGGACTGCCGGCACCGGGCGCGCCGTCGAGTCCGACCCCCAGGTCGTTGACGACGACCTTCGCGCCCTCGGCGGCGAACGCGAGGGCATGGGCACGGCCGAGACCCCGGCCCGCACCGGTGACGATCACTGCTCGGCCGTCGGCGATACCCCGCACGTCGTCTCCCCTCGCCCGCGTGTTCCGTTTGCGCCGTTCCTGTCGAGGGATCGACTTGTCGGCAAGTCATCGCTGTCCGGTGAGCGCCGGGCCGGTGGCCCCTGTGCCGATGTTCCCGATGCGCCGGGCCTGTTCACGGTCGCCGCGTCCAGGAACGCCGGCCGCTCCCCTCCCCCGTGGACGAGAAGGCTCGCGCCGGTGATGTACGCGGCGGCGTCCGAGGCCAGGAAGACGGCGGCCCGGCCCACGTCGGACGGCTCGGCGAGCCGCCCCAGCGGGACGGTACGCGCGACGGCTGCGACACCGTCGTCCCCGCCGTAGTGGAGGGACGCGGACTCGGTGCGGACCAGCCCGGCGACGAGCGTGTTGACACGGACCTCCGGCGCCCACTCCACCGCCATGGACCGGGCCAGACTCTCCAGCCCCGCCTTGGCCGCCCCGTATGCGGCGGTGCCCGGCGAGGGCCGGCCGCCGCTGACGCTGCCGATCATCACCACGGCTCCCCGGGTGCGCCTGAGGTGCTCGTACGCGGCGAGCGAGACGGTCAGCGGAGCGACGAGATTGAGCTCGAGGACACGGGCGTGCCGCTCGGGACCCGCGTCGGCCAGAAGCCGGTACGGGGCGCCGCCCGCGTTGTTGACCAGGACGTCGACGCGGGGCAGCCCGTCGAAGAAGTCCCGGACGGCCGCCGGGTCGCATACGTCGAGCGGCGCGAACTCGGCCCCTTCGAGCGGGGTTTCGGACGGCCTGCGGGCGCACACCACGACGGCGGCACCGGCGTCGAGGAACGCCCGGGCGATACCGGCCCCGACGCCCCGGGTGCCGCCCGTGACGACGGCGGTCCTGCCGTGCAGGCTCCCGGCGGTCCGCTCGGGCGAGTTGTCCACAGGGCCTCCCGTCGGATTGCGCGGACTGCTAGCTTCGAAACACCTAACAAACGTTTGGTGGAAAGGTAGCTGATGAGCCCATGGGTGTCTCCACCTCTCGCCCGGAAAAAGAAGTAGCGGTCGTCACGGCCGACTTCCCACCGGTGAACGCGCTGCCGGTGACCGGCTGGTTCGACCTGGCCCACGCCGTGCGGTCGGCGGGCCGGGACCCGGAGATCCACTGCGTCGTCCTGGCCGCGGAGGGCCGCGGGTTCAACGCGGGTGTGGACATCAAGGAGATACAGGCCGAGGGCGGCCGTGCGCTGATCGGTGCCAACCGCGGGTGCTTCGAGGCGTTCGCCGCGGTCTACGACTGCGAGGTCCCGGTCGTGGCGGCGGTCCAGGGCTTCTGCCTGGGCGGCGGCATAGGGCTCGTGGGCAGTGCGGACACCGTCGTGGCGAGCGAGGACGCCGTCTTCGGGCTGCCGGAGCTGGACCGCGGTGCGCTCGGCGCGGCGACGCATCTGGCGCGCCTGGTCCCCCCGCATCTGATGCGCGCGCTGTACTTCACCTCGCGGACGGCGACCGCGGCCGAGCTGCACGCGCACGGCTCGGTGTGGCGGGTGGTGCCCAGGGAGGCGCTGCGCGCGGCCGCCCTGGAGCTGGCCCGGGAGATCGCCGCCAAGGACGGCGGGCTGCTCCGCCTCGCCAAGGCGGCCATCAACGGCATCGACCCGGTCGACGTGCGCCGCAGCTACCGCTTCGAGCAGGGCTTCACCTTCGAGGCGCAGCTCGGCGGCACGGCCGCCCGTGTCCGGGACACCTTCGGGAAGGAGGACGCATGAGGGACAAGACGATGACCGCCGACGAGGTGGTCTGCCGGCTGGAGAGCGGCATGACCCTCGGCATCGGCGGCTGGGGCTCGCGCCGCAAACCGATGGCCCTCGTGCGGGCGCTGCTGCGCTCCCCCGTCACCGACCTCACGGTCGTCTCGTACGGCGGCCCGGATGTGGGCATGCTGGCCGCGGCGGGCCGCATCCGCACTCTGGTCGCCGCGTTCGTCACCCTCGACACGATCCCGCTGGAACCGCACTACCGCGCCGCCCGGGAGAACGGCGCGCTGGAGCTGCTGGAGGTCGACGAGGCGATGTTCATGTGGGGTCTGCACGCCGCGGCGAACAGGCTGCCGTTCGTGCCGGTGCGGGCGGGCGTCGGTTCGGACGTGATGAGGGCCGCCCCGAGGCTGCGGACGGTCACTTCCCCGTACGCGGACGGATGGCCGTCGACCGGCCGGGGCGCGGGCGCCGGCCCGGCCCCGCGGGAGGAGTTCGTCGCCATGCCCGCGCTGCGGATGGACGCCGCCCTGGTCCACGTCAACCGCGCGGACCGGCAGGGCAACGGCCAGTACCTGGGCCCCGACCCCTACTTCGACGACCTGTTCTGCCAGGCGGCCGACACCGCGTACGTCTCGTGCGAGCGGATCGTCGACACCGCGGAACTGACCAAGGACGCTGTTCCGCAGACCCTGTTGATCGCACGTCACACCGTCACCGGCGTGGTGGAGGCCCCGAACGGCGCGCACTTCACCTCCTGCGCGCCCGACCACGATCGGGACGAGGCCCTGCAGAGGCACTACGCGACCACGGAGTGGCCCCTGTTCGCCGAGCGCTTCCTCTGCGGTGACGAGCACGCCTATCAGGCGGCCGTCCGTACCTGGCACAAGGAGGGGTCATGAAGGCGACGACACGCGCCGAGTACTGCGTGATCGCGTGCGCCGAGGCCTGGCGCGACGCCGGGGAGATCCTCGCGAGCCCGATGGGCACGATTCCGTCGCTGGGGGCGCGGCTCGCCCGGCACACGTTCGCACCGGACCTGCTGCTCACCGACGGCGAGGCACTGCTCGTGGCTCTCGACGGCACGGTGGAGGGCTGGCTGCCCCATCGGCAGCATCTCGCACTCGTCACAGGCGGCCGGAGGCACGTGATGATGGGTGCGAGCCAGATCGACCGCTTCGGGAACCAGAACATCGCCTGCATCGGCGACTGGGCGCGGCCCCGCCGGCAGTTGCTCGGGGTGCGGGGGGCGCCGGTCAACACGCTCAACCATCCGACCAGTTACTGGATACCGCGCCACTCGCGGCGGGTGTTCGTCGAGCGGGTCGACATGGTGTGCGGGGTCGGGTACGACCGCGCCGCCCGGCACTCGGCCACCGCCCGCTTCCACCGCATCCCGCGTGTGGTCTCCGACCTGGGCGTCTTCGACTTCGCGACCCCTGACCACTCGATGCGGCTGGTCTCGCTGCACCCGGGAGCGACGGTCGGGCAGGTGCGGGAGTCGACGGGCTTCGAGCTGACCGTCCCCGGCGAGGTGCCCCCGACCCGCGAACCGACCGCCGAGGAACTGCGGTTGATCCGTGAGGTGATCGACCCGCGGGCACTGCGGGAGCGTGAGATTCCCGCCCGGACCGGAGAGGCTCCCGGCCGGGCGAGCACGGTTCATGGTCGAACCGGGGAGAATCCCGGCCGGGCAGCCGGCGTCACCGATCGGGCGAGCAGGGCTCCGGATCCGGCGGGCGGGGACGGGGACCACTGATGGACACGGCGCTCACCCGGCTCGTCGGGGTCCGGCACCCCGTCGTCCAGACCGGTATGGGCTGGGTGGCCGGCCCGCGACTTGTCTCCGCCGCGGCGAACGCGGGCGCGCTGGGGATCCTGGCCTCCGCGACGATGACGCTCGATCAGCTGCGGGGTGCCATACGGGAGGTCGCCTCGCGCACGGACGCCCCGTTCGGGGTGAATCTGCGGGCGGACGCCGTGGACGCGGGCGCCCGGGTGCGGATGATCGTCGAGGAGGGCGTACGGGTCGCCTCCTTCGCGCTCGCCCCCGCACCCGGGCTGATCGCCGAGCTGAAGGCGGCCGGTGTGATGGTGATCCCGTCCGTGGGCGCCCGCAGACATGCGGAGAAGGTGGCCGCCTGGGGTGCGGACGCCGTGATCGTGCAGGGCGGCGAGGGCGGCGGGCACACGGGCGAGGTCGCGACGTCCGTGTTGCTGCCGCAGGTGGTGGACGCGGTGGACATCCCGGTGGTGGCGGCGGGCGGCTTCCACGACGGCAGGGGCCTGGTCGCGGCGCTGGCGTACGGGGCGGCGGGCATCGCGATGGGCACGCGGTTCCTGCTGACCTCGGACTCGACGGTGCCGGACGCGGTGAAGGCGCGGTATCTGGCGGCGACGGTGCAGGACGTCACGGTCACATCGGCGGTGGACGGTCTGCCGCACCGCATGCTGCGGACGGAACTGGTGGACAGTCTGGAACGCGCCGGACGGGCCGGGGCGCTGCTGCGGGCGCTCCGGCGGGCGGCGGCGTTCCGCAGGCTGTCCGGCCTCGGCCGGCGTCAGCTGGTGCGAGACGGTCTCGCCCTGAAGCACACCAGGGATCTGTCGTGGAGTCAGGTACTGCTCGCCGCCAACACCCCGATGCTGCTCAGGGCCGCGATGGTGGAGGGCCGTACGGACCTCGGGGTGATGGCCGCGGGGCAGGTCGCCGGGGTGATCGACGACCTGCCCTCGTGCGAGCGGCTGGTGGACCGGATCATGGCGGAGGCGGAGGAGGTGCTGACGGCCCTGGACGGACTCAGAGCCGCTCGATGATCGTCACGTTCGCCTGGCCGCCGCCCTCGCACATCGTCTGCAGGCCGAACCTTCCTCCGGTGCGCTCCAGTTCGTGCAGCAGTGTTGTCATCAGCCTGGCGCCCGTCGCGCCCAGCGGATGGCCGAGGGCGATGGCACCGTCGTTGACGTTGACCCGTGCCGGGTCGGCGCCGGTCTCCTCGATCCAGGCGAGGACCACCGGCGCGAACGCCTCGTTGATCTCGACCAGGTCGATGTCGTCGATGGTGAGCCCGGTCTTCTTCAGGGCGTGCGCGGTCGCCGGGATCGGGGCCGACAGCATGCGGATCGGGTCCTCGCCGCGTACCGAGAGGTGGTGGATCCGGGCGCGCGGGGTCAGCCCGTGCAGACGGGCCGCACGCTCCGAGGCCAGCAGCAGGGCCGCGGCACCGTCGGACACCTGGGAGGAGCAGGCGGCGGTGATGGTGCCGCCCTCGACGACGGGTTTCAGTGCGGCCATCTTCTCCAGCGAGGTGTCCCTGCGCGGGCCCTCGTCGACGGCGACGCTCCCGTAGGCCACGATCTCCCGGTCGAAACGGCCCTGGTCGATCGCGCGCAGGGCCCGCTGGTGCGAGCGCAGGGCGAACTCCTCCTGGTCGCGGCGGCTGACGGCCCACTGCGATGCGATCGTCTCGGCGCCGTGGAACTGGTTGACGGGCAGGTCGCCGTAGCGGGACCGCCATCCCTCGCTACCGGCGAACGGCCCCTGCGTGAGCCCCAGCGGCTCCGCGGCCTGGCGGGAGGCGAAGGCGATGGGTATCTGCGACATGTTCTGGACGCCGCCCGCGACGACCAGGTCCTGTGTGCCGGACAGCACGGCCTGGGCCGCGAAGTGCACGGCCTGCTGCGAGGAACCGCACTGCCGGTCGACCGTCACGCCCGGCACCTCCTCGGGCAGCCCCGCCGCCAGCCAGGAGGTGCGGGCGATGTCGCCGGCCTGTGGCCCGATCGCGTCCAGACAGCCGAAGACGACGTCCTCCACGGCGGCCGGATCCACCCCCGCGCGCGCCACCAGCGCCTTCAGCACATGCGCGCCCAGGTCGGCCGGATGGGCCCCGCTCAACCCGCCCCGGCGCCGCCCGACGGGCGTGCGGACCGCTTCGACGATGTAGGCCTCGGCCATGTCGACTCCCTCGCGATGGACGGTGGTGCACATACGGCTACTGACGAACGGCGATCCCTTCGAGCACCATCGACAGGTACTGCCGGGCGATCTCCTCGGGGCTGTGGTGGCCGCCGGGGCGGTACCAGGACGCGGCGACCCACACCGTGTCGCGCACGAACCGGTAGGTCAGCCGGACGTCGAGGTCGCTGCGGAAGGTCCGGGCGGCGACCCCCCGCTCCAGCGTCGACAGCCATGCCTTCTCGAACTTGCGCTGCGACTCCGCGAGGAACGTGAACCGTTCCTGCGCCACGAGTTGCCCGGACTCCTTCTGGTAGATCGCGACGGCCGCGCGGTGCCGGTCGATCTCCCGGAAGGACTCGGTCACCAGCGCTTCCAGGGTTGCGCGCGGACCGAGTCCGGCGGCGAGGACGCTGTCGTAGCCGTCCCAGAGCTCGTCCAGGAACGTGCGCAGGATCTCCTCCAGCATCGACTCCTTGGAGTCGAAGTGGTAGTAGAGGCTCCCCGCGAGCATCCCGGCATGGTCCGCGATCTTGCGTACGGTGGTGGCGTTGTAGCCCTGCTCGGCGAAGACCTCGGCGGCGGTGTCGAGGAGTTCGCGGCGGCGGGCGGGCGCGGCGGTCACCTGAGGCTTCTTCTTGGTCGGCACGCACCCATTGTGATCCCGGCGGCAGGCGGGCTCCGCACCGCGCTAGGCATGCTGGCTGCTGACGGCGACGACCTCGCCGGTCATGTAGGAGGAGTAGCCGGACGCCAGGAACACGATCACATTGGCGATCTCCCACGGCTCCGCGTACCGCCCGAAGGCCTCCCGCGCGGTCAGTTCCTCCAGCAGTGCCGGCGTGGTCACCTTCACCAGGTGCGGATGCATGGCGAGGCTCGGCGCGACCGCGTTGACCCGCACCCCGTAGGCGGCGGCCTCGATCGCGGCGCACCGGGTCAGGGCCATCACGCCCGCCTTCGCGGCGGCATAGTGCGCCTGCCCGGACTGGGCGCGCCAGCCGACCACGGAGGCGTTGTTGACGATGACGCCGGCGCCCGTCTCCTTCATGGCGCGCAGGGCGGCCCGGACACAGCGGAACGTGCCGCTCAGGGTCACGTCGAGCACCTTCGACCACTGCTCGTCGGTCATGTCGACGAGGGACGCGGTGTTGCCGAGGCCGGCGTTGTTGACCACGATGTCGAGCCGGCCGTGCAGCCGGGCGGCCCTCTCGAAGAGGGCGTGCACCTGGGTCTCGTCCGTGACGTCGCAGACGGCCGCGGCCACGGCGTCCCCGAACTCCCGGCTCAGCTCCGCCTCGTGCTCCTCGAGCCGGCGCACGTGCGCGTCGCTGATCAGCACCCGAGCGCCCTCCTCCAGGAACCGGCGCGCGGTCGCTCCCCCGATGCCCTCCCCGGCCGCCGCGGTGATCACGGCGGTGCGTCCCTCCAGCAGTCCGTGCCCGGCCACGTAGGACGGACTCTCGACGCCTGTCATGGGGCCACGCTAACCTACCAAACACTTGTTAGGGAAGTCCGTCTTCGAAGGGTGCCGCCGTGGACCTCGCCCACTCCCCCGCCGACGAGACCTTCCGCGCCGAGGCCCGGTCCTGGCTCGTCGCGCACGTGCCGCGGGCCCCGCTCCCCTCCCTGGAGACCGAGGAGGGGTTCGCCGCCCACCGCGCCTGGGAGGCCGAACTGGCCGCCGACCGCTGGTCGGTGGTCTCATGGCCGACCGCGTACGGCGGACGGGACGCGGGGCTCCTGCGGTGGCTGATCTTCGAGGAGGAGTACTACGCGGCGGGCGCGCCGGGCCGGGTCGGCCAGAACGGCATCAACCTGCTCGCGCCGACCCTCTTCGACCACGGCACCGAGGAGCAGCGCGCCCGTGTGCTCCCTGCTATGGCGACGGGCGAGGTGATCTGGGCGCAGGCGTGGTCGGAGCCGGAGGCGGGATCGGACCTGGCCTCCCTGACCTCCAGGGCCGTGCGCACGGAGGGGGGCTGGCTGCTGCACGGCCGGAAGACGTGGTCGTCGCGGGCGGCCTTCGCCGACCGTGCGTTCGGATTGTTCCGCAGCGATCCGCGGACCGCGAAGCCCCATCGGGGCCTCACCCAGCTCATGTTCGACCTGCGCGCACCCGGGGTGACGGTGCGGCCGATCGGCCGTCTCGACGCCCGGCCCGCCTTCGCCGAACTCTTCCTGGACGACGTCTTCGTGCCCGACCGGGACGTGATCGGTAAGCCGGGCGAAGGCTGGCGGATCGCCATGGCCACGGCGGGAAACGAGCGCGGGCTCACCCTGCGCTCGCCCGGCCGCTTCCTCGCCGCCGCCGACCGGTTGCTGGACCTGTGGCGGGCCCAGGGCAGCCCGGCATGGGCCCGCGACCGGGTCGCCGACGCCCTGATCGGGGCGCGCGCCTACCAGTTGTTCACCTATGCGGGGGCCTCCCGGGTGCTGGCGGGCGAGCCGGTGGGCCCGGAGTCCAGCCTGAACAAGGTCTTCTGGTCCGAGTACGACATCGCCCTGCACGAGACGGCGCTCGATCTGCTGGGCGCGGAGGGCGAGTCGGCGCACGGCGACTGGGCCGAGGGCTATGTCTTCTCCCTCGCGGGCCCCATCTACGCCGGCACGAACGAGATCCAGCGCGACATCATCGCCGAGCGCCTGCTGGGCCTGCCGAAGGGCCGTCGCTGATGCGCTTTTTGCCCACCGCCGAACAGCGTGCCTTCTCCCTGTCGCTGGACGCGCTGCTGACCGCCGCAGGCACACCGTCGGTCGTACGGTCCTGGAGCGCCGGGGACCACGCACCGGGGCGGGCCCTGTGGTCCCGGATCGCGCAGACGGGGGTCTTCGCGCTGGCCGTCCCGGAGGCGTACGAAGGCGTGGGCCCGCTGCCCGTCGAACTGGCCATGGCCTTCGTGGAGCTGGGGCGCCATGCGGTGCCGGGACCCGTGGTGGAGACGGTGCTCGCGGCGGCGCTGCTCGCGGATGTGCCCGAGCAGGCCCGGCGGCTGCTGCCGGGACTGTGCTCGGGCAGGACCATGGCCACGGTGGGTGCGCCGTACGCGCTGGACGGGGACGCCGCGGACGTCGTCCTCGCGCTCCGGGACGCGCAGGTGTGGCTCGCCCCCGGCTGCCGGCCGGGGACACGGACGTCGCTGGACCCGGCCCGCCGGCTCGCCGTCCCGCTGCCCGGGGGCGAGCCACTGACCGGCGCGGCTCCCGCGCAGGCTCTTGCCTGGGCGCGGCTCGCCACGGCCGCGCAGTCCCTCGGGGTGGGCCTCGCCCTCCTGGCCCGAACGGTCGCGTATGTCGGCCGACGGATGCAGTTCGGCGTGCCCATAGGCGCGTTCCAGGCGGTCAGGCATCGGCTGGCGGACACGAGGATCGCCCTGGATTTCGCACGGCCGCTGGTCTTCGGGGCGGCGCTGACGATGGCCCCGGCGGACGTCGCCGCCGCGAAGGTCGCGGCGGGCGAGGCCGCGTATGCGGCCGCCCGGACCGCACTGCAACTGCACGGTGCGATCGGCTACACCGCCGAGTACGACCTCTCCCTCTGGCTGACCAAGGCGCGGGCGCTGCGCACGGCGTGGGGCACCCCGGCCGAGTGCCGCGCCGCCGTCCTCAGCGGCGCCGACCCCCGCCGCTGAGAGCCGGCCCGGTCCGTGCGGTCACCTCGCGATGCCCTTGGCCCGCGCCTTGGCCGGCCACTTGGGGAACTCGCCCACCGGACGGTCGTACAGCTCCGCGTCGGACACCTTCCGCGGATCCTGACCGGCGTGGAAGAAGCCCGCGTTGTCGACGATGTGCTTGTCCGGCACCGGCAGTTCGTCGAGCCTGCGCAGGAAGTCGCACTGCCTGCCGGCCGCGTCGCCGAACTCGATGAACTGCCAGAACATCGGCAGCCCGGCCGCCTTGCCCAGATACCGTTCCGCGGCGGGCCTGCCGACGGGGCCGCCGCCGGTCCGGAAGACGACGAGGGCGGGACCGTGGTGCCGCTGTCGAGGCGGTGGCCGATGACGGTGTCCATCGCCGGGTGGTAGGCGGTCCTGCCCATGTGCCCGGGCCCGGCCACGATCCGGTCGATCCGGACCTGGTGGTCGTCGAGGGAGACACGGGTGACCGCGTCGACGTGCGTCGAGAAGAACACGACCGGCACCACCCCGGCGTCGTCGAGGTGCGCGCAGAGGCCGAGGGCCCGGTCGGCGAGCGCCTGCACGCTGCCGTCCTGGTAGTACGGCTTCATGGACCCCGAGCAGTGGACGCGAGGTGGACGGCGGCCCGCTGCCCGCCGAGACCGTGTGCGGCGAGGGGGATCCCGGCGGTCCAGTACAGGCTGACCAGCGCGGGCGCCGTCTCCTCGATCGTGCCCAGGCTGATGGCGGCCGTACGGGCTTGCCGGCGCTGCGGGGACGGGAGCCCGACGGTACGGCACCGGTCCCCTCGCCGATCACGGTCCACGCACGTTCGCTATTTTGTTCGCCGCCGTCCCCACCGGCTCACCACCATCCATTTTCTGTTCGAGGAGCCGGCCGTGGCGTCCGAATCGACTGTGACCACCTGCTACCGCCATCCCAAGGTGGAGTCCCATGTCCGTTGCACCCGCTGCGACCGGTACATCTGCCCGGACTGCATGCGTGAGGCGGCCGTCGGCCACCAGTGCGTGGAGTGCGTACGGGAGGGGGCGCGGTCGATACGGCAGGCGCGCACGGTGTTCGGCGGGCGGATCACGACGGCTCCCGTACTGACGTACAGCCTCATCGCTCTCAACGTCCTCGTCTATCTGGGCGAGTTGGTGCGCCCGGCGATCGTGGACCGGTTCGCGATGCTGGGGGCCGTTCTACGGGGACCGGACGGCGGGCACTACCTGTGGCAGTACCCGTATCCCCCGGAGCTGCACGCCGAGGGCGTCGTCGGCGGGCAGTGGGAGCGGCTGCTGACCGGCGCGTTCCTGCATCTGCCGCCCACCCAGGGGACCTTCGGGATCCTCCACATCGTGATGAACATGGTGTCGCTGTGGAACATCGGCCGGGTGGTGGAGGCCCAGCTGGGCCGCGTCCGCTATCTCGCGCTCTACCTGCTGTCCGCCCTCGGCGGTTCGGTGCTCGTCCTGCTGCTCGCGCCCGGCTCCCCGACGGTCGGCGCATCCGGCGCGATCTTCGGTCTGGGCGCCGCGTACTACGTCATGGCCCGGCGCCTCGGCGCCGACATGGGCACCGTCAACCGTTTCATGGCGGGCCTGCTGGTGTGGCTCCTGATCTCCGCGGGCCTCACCTCCTGGCAGGGGCACCTCGGCGGTCTGCTGGCGGGCGCGGTGGTGACGCTGGTGTACGCGTACGTGCCCCGGGGCCCGCGCCGCGGCCCGGTCCAGGCGGCCGCGTGCGCCGGGCTGCTGATCCTGCTGGTGCTCCTGACGGTCGGGAAGGTCACCGCGCTGACCGGAGGCTGAGCGGGGAGTCCGGCCCGGACGCTCCGGCGGCGGAACGACGGGTGGGTCCGGCCCCCCGACGCTCCGGCGGCTGAGCGGCGGGGAGTCCGGCCCCGGACGCGCCGCGGCGCCTGCCCTGAGTCCGGTCGGGGACAGGGCAGGCGCCGTGCTCAGTTCCGTACGCCTTTGTACGGGACGCTTTATGGGTGACCGTCAGGCCGGACCCGGGGTGCCTCAGACCATCAGCGAGCGATCCGTCGGGCGGATCGGGGCCGGGAGGTCGCTGGCGCCCTTCAGGAAGCGGTCGACGCCACGGGCCGCCGAGCGGCCCTCGGCGATCGCCCACACGATCAGGGACTGGCCGCGGCCGGCGTCGCCCGCCACGAACACGCCCGGCACGTTCGTCCGGAAGTCGGCGTCACGCGCGATGTTACCCCGCTCGTCCAGCTCCAGGCCGAACTGCTCGACCAGGCCGTTCTCCCGGTCGGTGCCCGTGAAGCCCATGGCGAGGGTCACCAGCTGCGCCGGGATCCTGCGTTCCGAGCCCGGCCTGGCGGTCGGCCTGCCGTCCACGAACTCGACCTCGGCGAGGTGCAGCCACTGCACCTGGCCGTCCTCGTCGCCCTCGAAGTGGCTCGTGGAGGCCGCGTAGATGCGCTCGCCGCCCTCCTCGTGTGCCGAGGTGACCTTGTAGAGGATCGGGAACGTCGGCCACGGCTGCTGCTCCGGGTGCCGCTCGTCGTTCGGGCGGGGCATGATCTCCAGCTGGGTGACGGAGGCCGCACCCTGGCGGTGGGCGGTGCCGACGCAGTCCGCGCCCGTGTCACCGCCGCCGATCACGACGACGTGCTTGCCCTCGGCCGAGATCGGCGAGGTCACGTAGTCGCCCTCCTGCACCTTGTTCGACAGGGGCAGGTACTCCATGGCCTGGTGGATGCCCTTGAGCTCGCGGCCCGGGACCGGCAGGTCGCGTGCGGTCGTGGCTCCCGCCGCGATCACCACCGCGTCGTACCGCTTGCGCAGGTCCGTCGCCTTCAGATCGCGGCCGACCTCGACACCGGTACGGAAGCGGGTGCCCTCCGCGCGCATCTGCTCGATACGGCGGTTGATGTGCCGCTTCTCCATCTTGAACTCGGGGATGCCGTAACGGAGCAGACCGCCGACGCGGTCCGCGCGCTCGTACACAGCGACCGTGTGGCCCGCCCGCGTGAGCTGCTGGGCGGCGGCCAGGCCCGCCGGACCCGAGCCGATGACCGCGATCGTCTTGCCCGACAGGCGCTCGGGGGCCTGCGGCTTGACGTCACCGCTGTCCCACGCCTTGTCGATGATCGAGACCTCGACGTTCTTGATGGTGACCGGCTGCTGGTTGATGCCGAGCACGCACGCCGACTCGCAGGGCGCGGGGCACAGGCGCCCCGTGAACTCCGGGAAGTTGTTCGTGGCGTGCAGCCGCTCGGACGCCTCGGTCCAGTCCTCGCGGTAGGCGTAGTCGTTCCACTCGGGGATCAGGTTCCCCAGCGGACAGCCGTTGTGGCAGAACGGGATACCGCAGTCCATGCACCGGCTGGCCTGCTTGCTGATGATCGGCAGCAGCGAGCCCGGAACGTAGACCTCGTTCCAGTCCTTGACACGCTCGTCCACCGGGCGGGACGTGGCGACCTCGCGGCCGTGCGTCAGGAAGCCCTTCGGATCAGCCATGGGTCGCCGCCTCCATCATCTTCTCGGTGATCTCGGTCTCGGAGAGACCCGCTCGCTCGGCGGCGTCCTTGGCGGCGAGCACTGCCTTGTAGGTGCTGGGGATGATCTTGCTGAAGCGGTCCACGGAGACGGACCACTCGGCGAGGAGCTTCTCGGCGACCGTGGAACCGGTCTCCTCGGCATGCCGGCGCACCACGTCGTGCAGCCACTGCTCGTCGGCCTCGTCCAGCGGCTCGACGGAGGCCTGGTTGCCGGCGTTGACGTTGTCGCGGTTCAGGTCGACGACGTACGCGATGCCACCCGACATACCGGCCGCGAAGTTGCGTCCCGTCTCGCCGAGCACGACCGCGTGGCCACCGGTCATGTACTCGCAGCCGTGGTCGCCCACGCCCTCCGACACCACGAGCGCACCGGAGTTGCGGACGCAGAAGCGCTCACCGGTGCGGCCGCGCAGGAACAGCTCCCCGCCCGTCGCACCGTAGGCGAGGGTGTTGCCCGCGATGGTCGAGTACTCGGCGAGGTGGTCCGCGGCCCGGTCCGGGCGCACGATGACGCGGCCTCCCGACAGGCCCTTGGCGACGTAGTCGTTGGCGTCGCCCTCCAGACGCAGCGTGATGCCGCGCGGCAGGAAGGCGCCGAAGGACTGACCCGCCGACCCTGTGAAGGTGATGTCGATGGTGTCGTCGGGCAGACCCGCACCGCCGAACTTCTTCGTCACCTCGTGGCCGAGCATGGTGCCGACCGTGCGGTTGATGTTGCGGATCGCGACCTGGGCGCGCACCGGCTGGGCGTCGGCCTGGGAGTTCGCGGCCAGCGCGTCGGCGGCGAGCTTGATCAGCTCGTTGTCGAGCGCCTTCTCCAGGCCGTGGTCCTGGGCGACGATCTGGTGGCGCACCGCCGCCTCGGGCAGTTCGGGCACGTGGAACAGCGGCTCCAGGTCCAGGCCCTGCGCCTTCCAGTGGTCGACGGCCCGGGTGACGTCGAGCGCCTCGGCGTGGCCGACGGCCTCCTCGATGGAGCGGAAGCCCAGCTCCGCGAGCAGTTCGCGGACCTCCTCGGCGATGAACCGGAAGAAGTTCACGACGAACTCGGCCTTGCCGGCGAAGCGCTCGCGCAGCACCGGGTTCTGGGTGGCGATGCCGACCGGACAGGTGTCCAGGTGGCAGACGCGCATCATGACGCATCCGGAGACGACGAGCGGCGCGGTCGCGAAGCCGAACTCCTCGGCGCCCAGCAGAGCGGCGATGACCACGTCACGGCCGGTCTTGAGCTGGCCGTCGGTCTGCACGACGATCCGGTCCCGCAGGCCGTTGAGCAGCAGGGTCTGCTGGGTCTCGGCGAGTCCGAGCTCCCAGGGGCCGCCGGCGTGCTTGAGCGACGTGAGCGGGGAGGCGCCGGTGCCGCCGTCGTGACCGGAGATCAGGACGACGTCCGCGTGCGCCTTGGAGACGCCCGCGGCGACCGTGCCGACGCCGACCTCCGAGACCAGCTTCACGTGGATCCGCGCCTTGGGATTCGCGTTCTTCAGGTCGTGGATCAGCTGGGCCAGGTCCTCGATGGAGTAGATGTCGTGGTGCGGCGGCGGGGAGATCAGGCCGACACCCGGCGTCGAGTGCCGCGTCCTGGCCACCCACGGGTAGACCTTGTGGCCGGGCAGCTGGCCGCCCTCGCCGGGCTTGGCGCCCTGGGCCATCTTGATCTGGATGTCGTCCGCGTTGACCAGGTACTCGGAGGTCACGCCGAAACGGCCGGACGCCACCTGCTTGATCGCCGAACGGCGCGCCGGGTCGTACAGGCGGTCCGGGTCCTCGCCGCCCTCGCCGGTGTTGGACTTGGCGCCCAGCTGGTTCATGGCGACGGCGAGCGTCTCGTGCGCCTCCTTGGAGATGGAGCCGTACGACATGGCGCCCGTGGAGAACCGCTTGACGATCTCGGACACCGGCTCGACCTCGTCGACGGAGATCGGCTGCCGGCCGGACGCGAAGCCGAACAGGCCGCGCAGCGTCATCAGGCGCTCGGACTGCTCGTTCACCCGGGCCGTGTACTTCTTGAAGATGTCGTACCGGCCGGTGCGCGTGGAGTGCTGGAGGCGGAAGACGGTGTCCGGGTCGAACAGGTGCGGCTCGCCCTCGCGGCGCCACTGGTACTCGCCGCCGATCTCCAGCGCCCGGTGCGCGGGAGCGATGCCGGAGGCCGGGTAGGCCTTGGCGTGGCGGGCGGCGACCTCCTCGGCGACGACGTCGATGCCGACGCCGCCTATCTTCGTGGCGGTGCCGTTGAAGTACTGGTCGACGAAGGCCTCGTCCAGGCCGACGGCCTCGAAGACCTGGGCGCCGCGGTAGGAGGCGACGGTCGAGATGCCCATCTTGGACATGACCTTCAGAACGCCCTTGCCGAGCGCGTGGATCAGGTTGCGGATGGCCTTCTCGGCGTCGATGCCGGGCAGGAAGGTGCCCGCCCTGACCAGGTCCTCGACGGACTCCATCGCCAGGTAGGGGTTGACGGCCGCGGCGCCGAAGCCGATGAGCAGGGCGACGTGGTGGACCTCGCGGACGTCGCCGGCCTCCACCAGCAGGCCCACGTGACTGCGCTGCTTGGTGCGGATGAGGTGGTGGTGGACGGCCGCGGTGAGCAGCAGCGACGGGATCGGCGCGTGCTCGGCGTCCGAGTGGCGGTCCGACAGGACGATCAGACGGGCGCCGTTCTCGATGGCGGCGTCGGTCTCGGCGCAGATCTCCCCCAGGCGCGCGGCGAGGGCGTCGCCGCCACCGGAGACCCGGAAGAGACCGGAGAGCGTCGCGGCCTTCATACCGGGCATGTCGCCGTCGGCGTTGATGTGGATGAGCTTCGCCAGCTCGTCGTTGTCGATCACCGGGAAGGGCAGCACAACACTGCGGCAGGACGCCGCGGTCGGCTCCAGCAGGTTGCCCTGCGGACCCAGCGACGAGCGCAGGGAGGTCACCAGCTCCTCGCGGATGGCGTCCAGCGGCGGGTTGGTGACCTGCGCGAACAGCTGGGTGAAGTAATCGAAGAGCAGGCGCGGGCGCTCGCTCAGCGCGGCGATCGGCGAGTCGGTGCCCATCGAGCCGATCGGCTCGGCGCCGGCCTTGGCCATCGGCGCGAGGAGCACACGCAGCTCCTCCTCGGTGTAGCCGAAGGTCTGCTGGCGGCGGGTGACCGAGGCGTGGGTGTGCACGATGTGCTCGCGCTCGGGCAGGTCGCCCAGTTCGATCTCACCGGCCTCCAGCCACTCCTCGTACGGCTGCTTCGCGGCGAGGGTCGCCTTGATCTCGTCGTCCTCGATGATGCGGTGCTCGTCGGTGTCGACGAGGAACATCCGGCCGGGCTGCAGGCGGCCCTTGCGGACGACTCTGGCCGGGTCGATGTCGAGGACGCCGACCTCGGAGCCGAGGACGACGAGGCCGTCGTCGGTGACCCAGTAGCGGCCGGGGCGCAGACCGTTGCGGTCGAGCACGGCGCCGACCTGGGTGCCGTCGGTGAAGGTGACGCAGGCGGGGCCGTCCCAGGGCTCCATCATCGTGGAGTGGAACTGGTAGAAGGCGCGCCGGGACGGGTCCATGGAGTCGTGGTTCTCCCACGCCTCCGGGATCATCATCAGCACGGAGTGCGGCAGGGAGCGGCCGCCGAGGTGCAGCAGCTCGAGCACCTCGTCGAAGGACGCGGAGTCCGAGGCGTCCGGCGTGCAGACCGGGAAGATCCGCTCCAGCTTCTCCTGGGAGCCGAACAGGTCGGAGGCGAGCTGCGACTCGCGCGAGCGCATCCAGTTGCGGTTGCCCTTGACCGTGTTGATCTCGCCGTTGTGCGCGACGAAGCGGTACGGGTGGGCGAGCGGCCAGCTCGGGAAGGTGTTGGTGGAGAAGCGCGAGTGGACCAGCGCGATGGCCGTGGCGAAGCGGCGGTCGGACAGGTCGGGGAAGAAGGGCTCGAGCTGGCCGGTGGTCAGCATGCCCTTGTAGACGATCGTGCGCGCGGACAGCGACGGGAAGTACACGCCGGCCTCGCGCTCGGCACGCTTGCGCAGCAGGAACGCCTTGCGGTCGAGCTCGATGCCCTTGCTCGTGCCGTCCGCGACGAACACCTGGCGGAAGGCGGGCATCGTGGAGCGGGCGGTGGCGCCCAGCAGCTCGGGGGCGACCGGGACCTCGCGCCAGCCGAGGACGGTCAGGCCCTCGTCCGCGGCGATCGTCTCGATCCGTGAGACGGCTTCGGAGGAGTCCGCCTGGGGAAGAAAGGCGATACCGACCGCGTACGCGCCCGCCTCGGGCAGCTCGAATCCGGCCACCTCACGGAAGAACGCGTCGGGCACCTGGGAGAGGATGCCCGCGCCGTCGCCCGAGTCGGGCTCGGAGCCGGTGGCTCCACGGTGCTCCAGGTTGCGCAGAACGGTGAGCGCCTGCTCGACCAGCGCATGGCTCGCCTCACCGGTGAGGGTGGCCACGAAGCCGACGCCGCATGCGTCGTGCTCGTTGCGGGGGTCATACATACCCTGCGCAGCAGGGCGAGCATCCATGAACGACCAGTTCTGGCCATTCGCGGAATGCTGGGACGGCTGGCGCGGCGTACGCATCGGCTCTCCCGTCGTCGTCATGTGGCATATGCAGGTGCCGAGGGACGACGTTGGCCCTCTGCGTCGGGTGCAAAATTTCGTGCAGGTTACATGATGGAGTGGTTCTCGGGAAGCGGGACAGATCATTCCAGCATGCGGACATTGCCGGCGCGTGGCACGGGTTGCACGTGCGGCAATGGAATCAAGGGGGGCACAAGCGGACAGATCGGTGTCCCTTGACCCAGGGTACGCGGGGCGTCGTCGCCCGAGGTGATGTTGTGCGGCGCAGGCGTCATTGCCCGCGGCGCTTACGGCTCATGCCCGCTGGTTAACCAGTCGAAACCGCCGAGTAACGGCTACTTATACGGTCCCTCGCATAAGTGCCTCGCCATCATCCTACGGCGGTACCGAACAAGGTGCCCAGGGCGTAGGTCACACCGGCCGCCGCGCCACCCAGGGCGAGCTGCCGAAGACCGCTGTACCACCAGCTGCGCGCCGTCACCCTGGCCACCACCGCGCCGCATCCGAAGAGCCCGGCGAGGGCGAGCAGCACGGCAGGCCACAGCGCATGGGCGCCGAGCAGATACGGCAGAAGGGGCAGCAGGGCGCCGAGCGCGAACGAACCGAAGCTGGAGATCGCGGCCACCCCCGGGGACGGCAGATCGCCCGGGTCGATCCCGAGTTCCTCGCGCGCGTGTATCTCCAGCGCCTGCTCGGGGTCGCGGGACAGCTGCCGGGCGACCTCGCGGGCCAGCGCCGGCTCCACGCCGCGCGCCTCGTACAGCGCCGCGAGCTCCTCCTCCTCACCCTCCGGGTGCTTTCTGAGCTCGCGCCGTTCCACGTCGAGCTCCGCCTCGACCAGTTCCCGCTGGGAGGCCACGGAGGTGTACTCGCCGGCCGCCATGGAGAAGGCACCTGCGGCCAGGCCCGCGAGTCCGGTGATCACGATGGTCTGCTGGCCCACGGCACCGCCGGCGACACCCGTCATCAGCGCCAGGTTGGACACCAGGCCGTCCATCGCGCCGAAGACGGCGGGGCGCAGCCATCCACCGTTCACATCGCGGTGCGTGTGGTTGTCCCGGTGCGCCTCGTGCAGCGTCGCCTCGGTCTCGATGATGGCCATGCCCGAGCCCCCAGATTGCTTGATTGGACTGCTTCCACTTTTCGACAACAGCAAAAGTACGTCGGATATTGCCGCGCCGCCAGCAAGGAAAGGCTGGGCTAACCTGCGGCTTTACCTTTTCTTGCTCATACGTGAAGGGCACTGCACAGATGTCGGTCGGGTGATGCTGCGGCCGGTCAGGCTCGGGAGAACCGCTCGCGTGGCACAGATGCGCAAAGGGGTTTCCACACCCGGTTCAGGGGGGTGCCTGAAAGGAGAGGCACCGTATGGCCATCGCCTGCATTCCCCCGGCGCCGGCCCCCGGGGAGGCCGCCGGTCTCCGTGAACGGGCGCGCGGCGCACTGCTCGGTCTCGCCGTGGGGGACGCGCTGGGCGCGCCCGCCGAGAACATGAAGCCCTCCGAGATCCGCGCCCGCTGGGGCCGCATCACCGGCTACGTCGTCGAGGAGCCCTCGGGCACGGACGACACCGAGTACGCGATCTTCTCCGGACTGCTGCTGGCCCGGCACGGCTCGGCACTCACCGTGGCGCACGTGGAGGCGGCCTGGCACGAGTGGATCGCGGACCGGGACGAGGGCCCGTTCCGCGGCGCGGGTTTCAGCGAGCGGGGCACGCTGGAGAACCTCCGCCGCGGGCTCGCGGCGCCCATCACCGCCCAGCACCGGCACGCCTGGAGCGACGGACTCGCCATGCGCGCGGCACCCTTCGGCGTCTTCGCCGCGGGCCGCCCCGCGGAGGCGGCCCGGCTGGTGGAGATCGACGGCTCGGTGAGCCACGAAGGGGAGGGCATCCACGGCGGCCGGGCGGTCGCGGCCGGGGTCGCGGCGGCGATGGCGGGCGCGTCCACGTCCGCCGTGGTCGCCTCGGCCCTCGCCGTCGTCCCCGAGGACTCCTGGACCGCCCGCTCCCTGCGCCGCGCCGTCGCCCACGCCCACCGCGGGGCCCGCGCGATCCGCTCCGCGGTGGTGATCGGCGGCTATCCCTGGACGGACCTCGCCCCCGAGGCGGTGGCCCTGGCCTTCGGTGCCTACGCGGCGGCGGACGGCGACTTCACGGAGTCGGTGCTCACCGCGGTCAACATGGGCCGCGACGCCGACACCACGGCGGCCGTCGCGGGCGCCCTCGCGGGCGCGACCTGCGGGATCTCGGCGATCCCCGCCGACTGGGGGGCGGCGATCGGCCCGGCCCGCGGCCGCTGCCTGCCGGCCATGGAGGGCCACCACGTGCTGGATGTGGCGGAGCTGCTGACGCCCGGCGACGACGGCAGATGGGGGGCGGAGCTCGCCGGGCTGTGGGGCAGGGGGACGGGTGCAGGCACCGACCGGCAGGCCGGCCGCGCACGGCCCGACGGTCCGGGACGGCGCGCCAGGCCCGCGCGGCGCGGCGATCGCGGCGGGCCCGCCCGGCGCGGCGACTCCGTACGGCAGGGGGGTACCGGGCGGCAGGACGCACGGGATCGTCCCGACCCGGCGGCGTACGCGGAGGCGGCGTTCGTGGAGACCCCGGACGAGGACGGGGTCGAGCCGTGAGCGGCTCCGGCACTCCCCGCCGTGTCGAGGGCCTTCTGCTCGGGCTCGCCGCGGGCGACGCCGCCGGATGGCCCGCCGCCCGGCACCGGGCCGCCCGTATGCCCGAGTGGACCCGGCGGCTGACCCGCGAGCTGGACGCCTTCGCCGAGCAGAACGCGACCACGACGCTGCCCGTGCCGATCGCCCTCAACCAGCCGCCTGAGCCGCTCAGGCTCGGGCCGTCCGACGACGCCGAGTGGGCGGCGTTCGCCGCCCACTCCGTGCTGCGGGCCGCGGACGCCGGCGCGCTCGGCGACCTCGACCGCCGGCGCAGCATGCGCGCGGCCATCGACCTGTCCTGGAACACGATCGCCGGAGAGGTCGCCGCGGCGGCCGAGCGCGCCCCCGAGGTCGAGTCCGCCCGGGTGACGCTGCGCGCCCGGATCTCCGTGCGCGCGGGGCTCGGCAACCTCGCCACCGGGCTGCGCCCGCCCGCCACCGGCCACGACAACCCGCACTACTTCGACGACGCCGCCTGTGTACGGGCCTGTGTCCTCGCCGTGGCGCATCCGGGAGATCCCGGGCTCGCCGCCGAGCTGGCCGAGTTCGACGCCCGCTACACCCAGGACGGCGACGGGGTGCACGGTGCCCGCTCCATGGCCGCGGCGCTCTCGCTCGCCCTGTCCGGGGAGGCGGTGCACACCTGCGTGGCGGCGGCACTCGCCGAACTCCCCGAGACGACGGAGATCGGCCGCAATGCCCGGCACGCGCTGGAACTGGCCCACCGCGGCGGCGGCGCCTTCTGCGTCGTCCCGCTGCTGGAGCACCGGATCGTCGACCACGTCTACAGCTACGGCATCGCCGCCGCGGAGACGGTGCCGGTCGCCCTCGCCCTCGCGACGGCGGCGGCCGGCCGGATCGCGGAGGCCGTGCCCGCCGCCGCCTGTCTGTCGCGGGTCGCCGACTCCGCGCCGGCCCTGGCCGGCGCGCTCACCGGTGCGCTCGGCGGCGCCGACGCGATCCCCGCCCCCTGGCGCGAGGCCTGCCGCACCCTCTCGGGCTGCGCCCTTCCGCGCCTGGCCGGAACCGACCTCGTACGCCTCGCCGAACTCCTGGAGACGATGGAACTGGCCGCCGCCGGTGGATGATTCGGACATGACGCCCACTTCTGACGAGACGACACCTCTCGACGAACGCATCACCGGCGCCCTCGTCGGCGCCGCCGTCGGCGACGCCCTCGGCGGACCCGTCGAGGGCTACTCCCCCGAGCAGATCGTCGAACGGCACGGCGGTCGCGTGCACGGGATCGTCGGACCCTGGCACGGCGACGCCTGGCGCACGGCCCGCGCCATCGCCCCGTACCACAAGGGCGACGGCCACGTCACCGACGACACCCTGATGACCCACGCGCTGGTGCGCGTCTACGGAACCGTCCGCGACCACCTCGACGCCTACGCGATCGCCCGGCACCTCGTCCCCGACCTGATGACCGGCCCCCGCTGGATCCCGGAGCTGGAGGCGGAGGCGATCCCTCTCCAGCGGATCTTCCTGGCGGAGAAGTGGCTGGTGGCGCGGTTGCACTACGGCCATGTCGACCCGCGCGAGGCAGGCGTCGGCAACATCGTCAACTGCGGTGCCGCGATGTACATGGCGCCGGTCGGACTGGTCAACGCGGCCCATCCGGCGGGTGCCTACGCCGAGGCGCTGGACGTCTCGGGGGCGCACCAGTCGTCGTACGGCAGGGAGGCGGCCGGGGTCTTCGCGGCCGCGGTGGCGGCGGCGTGCGAGCCGGGCGCGACCCCCGACTCGGTCGTGGCCGCATGTCTGTCGCTGGCGAAGGACGGAACGCGCGCCGCCATCGAGACGGTCTGCGACGCCGCCTCCCGCTACTCGGACTTCGAGTCCGCGCTGCGGCCGCTGCGGGAAGCGGTGGCGCCCTACGACACGGTCGGCCCCGACTACCGGGATCCGTCCCTGGGCGCCCGCCGTCCCTCCCGGCTGCACACGATCGAGGAACTCCCGGTGGCGCTCGGCATGATGGTCGTGGCACACGGCGACTTCCGCCATGCGGTGCTCGGCGCGGTGAACTACGGCCGGGACTGCGACTCGATCGCGACGATGGCGGGGGCGATCACCGGCGCCCTGGGCTCGGAGGTCCCCGAGTACTGGGCGAAGGCGGTCGCGGAGGCGAGCCGTCTCGACCTGCACGCGCCGGCCCGGACACTCACCGAGGTGGCCCGGGAGGTCTTCGCCCGCGACGTGTCCCGGCGCCGGGCCCACGAGGCCGCGTTCACCGGGATCGGAGGTTGAGGTGCTCCGACTGACCTGGGTCCAGCCGGAGGACCTGCTCGGGCACGAATTGCGCCAGGCGGAACAGGAGGGCCGGGCGACATCGGCCGTCGCGGCCAGATGGCGGCGTGCCGGCGGCCCCGAGGCCCCCCTGCACGCGGGTGCGTCGGCTCTGCCGGTGTCACCGTATCTGCGGCTGCTGGCGGAGGACCTGCTGGACGAACTCGCCGATCTGCCGGGCACGGCGGCCGACGCCGAACCGACGGACCTGGCGAGGATCAGGGCGCTGTGCCCGGACTGGCCCGCCATGACGGGGGCGGGCGGGTACCGGCCGCCGGACGAGGCGCGCCTGGAGGCCGCCTGGCTCGGCAGGGCCGTCGGCTGCCTGCTCGGCAAACCCGTGGAGAAGCTCCCCCTCGACGGGATTCGCCGGCTCGCCGCGGCCACCGGCAACTGGCCCCTGGACACCTGGTTCACGGCACGGGGAGTCCCCCCGGAGCTCCTCGAGGCGTACCCGTGGAACCGCCGCTCCGCCGGCACGTCGCTCGCCGAGAACATCGACGGGATGCCCGAGGACGACGACCTCAACTACCCCCTGCTGAACCTGCTGCTGCTCGGCCGCCACGGCAGGTCCTTCACCACCGCCGATGTGGCCCGGCTCTGGCTCGAGGAGCTCCCCGCGGGACGCACCTTCACCGCCGAGCGCATCGCCTACCGCAATCTGCTCTGCGGCATCGAGCCGCCGCGCACGGCCCGCCATCGCAACCCCTTCCGCGAGTGGATCGGCGCACTGATCCGCGCCGATGTGCACGGCTGGACCAACCCGGGCGACCCGGCCGCGGCGGCCGAACAGGCCCACCGCGACGCCACCCTCACCCACACCGCGAACGGGGTCTACGCGGCGATGTTCATCGCGGCCACCATCGCCGCGGCGGCCACCGGCGCCCACGACGTCCACCACTGTCTGCGCACCGGACTCACCGTCGTCCCGCCCGGTTCACGTCTCGCCCGCGCCGTCCGGCACGCCGTGCGGCTCGCCCGCGACACGGAGGACTTCGACACGGTCGTCGACCGGCTCCATGCCGCCCACCGCACCTGCCACTGGGTGCACGCCGTCCCCAACACTGCTCTGATCACCGCCGCCCTCACCCACGCGGACGGCGACTTCACCGCCTCCGTCTGCCGTGCCGTGTCCGGAGGCTGGGACACCGACTCCAACGGCGCGACGGCGGGCAGCGTCGCCGGCCTGCTCGCCGGACGTCCCGGCGCGCTCCCCGACCGCTGGACGACCCCGCTGAAGAACCGGCTGACCACATCCGTCGGCGACTTCAACGGCATCGGATTCGACACCCTGGCCCAGATCGCCCACCGGGAGGCCCACCGCTCATGACCGCACCCCTCACCGGCCTGAAGGTCCTGGATCTCGCGACCCTCTTCGCCGGTCCCCTCGCCGCCACCCTGCTCGGTGACTTCGGTGCCGACGTCGTCAAGATCGAGCACCCCACCCGGCCGGACCCCTCCCGCGGGCACGGCCCGGCGAAGAACGGGGTGGGCCTGTGGTGGAAGCTGCTGGGCCGCAACAAGCGGACGATGACGCTGGACCTGTCGAAGCCCGGCGGCCGCGCCACGCTGCTGCGGCTGGCCGCCGGAGCCGACGTGATCGTCGAGAACTTCCGCCCGGGAACCCTGGAGAAGTGGTCCCTGGGCTGGGACGAGCTCTCGGCGGCCAACCCCCGGCTGGTCCTCGCCCGGGTGACCGCCTTCGGCCAGTTCGGCCCGTACGCCCGCCGTCCCGGGTTCGGCACGCTCGCGGAGGCGATGAGCGGGTTCGCGGCCATCACCGGGGAGCCGGACGCCCCGCCGACGCTCCCGCCGTTCGGGCTCGCCGACTCCATCGCGGGCCTGGCGACGGCGTACGCGGTGATGACGGCCCTCGCGGCCCGGGACCGCACCGGCACCGGCCAGGTCGTGGACATGGCGATCATCGAACCGATCCTCACGGTCCTCGGGCCGCAGCCGATCTGGTACGACCAGCTGGGGCATGTCCAGCAGCGCACCGGCAACCGCTCCCAGAACAACGCCCCGCGCAACACCTACCGCACCGCGGACGGCGACTGGGTCGCCGTCTCGACCTCCGCGCAGTCCGTCGCCGAGCGGGTGATGCGCCTGGTCGGCCGCCCCGAGCTGATCGACGAGCCCTGGTTCGCGAGCGGGGCGGACCGGGCCCGGCACGCCGACGTCCTGGACGCCGCGGTCGGCGAGTGGATCGCCGGCCGGACACGCGCCGAGGTGCTCAAGGCGTTCGAGGGGGCGGAGGCCGCCGTGGCGCCGGTGCAGGACGTACGGGAGGTGATGACCGACCCCCAGTACACGGCGCTGGGCACGATCACGACGGTTCCCGACGACCCCGACCTGGGGGCGCTGCGCATGCAGAACGTGCTGTTCCGGCTGTCCGCCACGCCCGGGGAGATCCGCTGGGCGGGCCGCCCGCACGGCGCGGACACCGAGGCGATCCTGACCGAGCTGGGTCTCACGGGCCCGGAGATCGCCGCGCTCGCGGCGGAGGGCGCGTTGTGACCGCACGTCCGGGCTTCCCCCCTCTCACCTGGCTGTACGCCCCCGGCGACCGCCCGGAGGTGGTCGGCAAGGCGCTGATGTCCGGGGCGGACGTGGTGCTGATCGACCTCGAGGACGCGGTCGCGCCCGACCGCAAGGAGTACGCGCGGGCGGCGACGGCGGAGCGGTTGACCGGGAGTCCTCCGGTGCCGGTCCACGTCCGGATGAACGCCCTGGACAGCCCCTGGGCGCAGGCGGACCTCACCGCGCTGGCGGCATTGCCCGGCCTCTCGGGGCTGCGCCTGCCCAAGGTGACGTCACCGTCGGACGTGGTCCGCGTGGCGGAGCGGGCGGCACCGGTGGACGGAGGGACGATCCCCCTGTACGCCCTCCTGGAGACGGCCCTCGGCGTGGAGCAGGCGTTCGCCATCGCCACGGCGCACCCGGCCGTGCGGGGCATCGCGCTCGGCGAGTCGGATCTGCGGGCCGACCTGGGCGTACGGGAGGACGCGGGCCTCGACTGGTCGCGGTCGCGCGTGGTGGTGGCCGCGCGTGCCGCGGCGCTGCCTCCCCCGGCGCAGTCGGTCTACCCGGACACGAGGGATCTGGAGGGCCTGGCGCGCTCCTGTGCCCACGGCCGCACACTGGGCTTCCTGGGCCGGGCGGCGATCCACCCGCGTCAGCTGCCGGTCATCGAGCGAGCCTACGCGCCCAGCACGGAGGAGATCTCCCGGGCCGAGGAGATCCTGAAGGCCGCGGCCAGGGAACCGGGCGCGCAGGCCCTGCCCGACGGGCGCTTCATCGACACGGCGGTGGTGCGGGAGGCCTACCGAACCCTGTCCCTGGCCCGCCGAAGGCGCTGAGGCCTCCGAAGGCACCGCAAAGCCTGCACAACGCGGCAGGGGGCGCCGTATCCGGTGATACGGCGCCCCCTGCCCTGTTCGTGTGCGGCTCAGGCCTTCTTCGCGGACTCCGCTTCGTCCGCCTGCTTCGCCTCGGCCGTGGGCCCGGAGGTGTCCGCGGGCCCGCCCTCGTCCCCCGGTCCGGTGTCGTCCTTCGCGGCGGCCTCCGGCTCGTCCTCCTGAGCCTCCGGCTTCTTGTCCAGCTCCACGGGGCCGTCGCCGTCACCCGTGCCCGGCGCGTCGGCACCCGGTTCCACGACGTCCTCGCGCCCCGGCCGCAGCCGGGACGACACCACGATGTACGCCACGGCCAGCAGGAAGACGACCATCGCGGTCCAGTCGTTCAGCCGCAGGCCCAGGAAGTGGTGCGCGTCGTCGACCCGCATGTACTCGATCCACCCGCGGCCCACGCAGTACGCCGCGACGTACAGCGCGAAGGCGCGTCCGTGCCCGAGCTTGAAGCGCCGGTCCGCCCAGATGACCAGGAAGCCGACCCCGATGCACCACAGCGACTCGTACAGGAAGGTCGGGTGGTAGTACCCCGGCACCCGCCCGTCCGTCGCCGAGGTGATGTGCAGCGCCCACGGCAGATCCGTCGGCCGTCCGTAGAGCTCCTGGTTGAACCAGTTGCCCCAGCGGCCGATGGCCTGCGCGAAGGCGATACCGGGGGCGACGGCGTCGGCGTACGAGGGGAGCGTGATGCCCCGGCGGCGGCAGCCGATCCAGGCGCCGACCGCTCCGAGCGCGATCGCGCCCCAGATGCCGAGTCCGCCCTGCCAGACCTTGAACGCGTCGACCCAGTCACGGCCCTCGCTGAAGTACAGCTCGTAGTCCGTGATCACGTGATACAGCCGTCCGCCGACGAGGCCGAACGGCACGGCCCACACCGCGATGTCGGCCACCGTGCCGGATCGGCCGCCCCGGGCGACCCAGCGCTTGTTGCCGAGCCACACGGCTACGAAGACGCCGATGATGATGCAGAAGGCGTAGCCGCGCAGCGGAAGGGGGCCGAGGTGCAGCACTCCGTGCGACGGGCTGGGAATGTAGGCAGTTTCCATGGCAGGAACGACGCTACCGTGCCGGACAGGCAGCGCGGCAATCGACCGGGCTACGGGTCCATAACGTAGGACGCCCCCGGCACCGTGCGCACCGGGGGCATCACTGGGTGACAGGCGCCTCAGGACTTGTTGGCCGCCTCGACCATCTGCTTCAGCTTGGCCGGGGTCATCGTCTGGTCCGCGTAGATGTTCTTGCCGTCGAGGAGCACGGTCGGCGTGCCGGAGAAGCCGCCGCTCTGGAACGCGGCGTTCGACTTCTGCACCCAGCTGTCGTGCGTACCGTCCTTGACGCACTTCTCGAACGTCGGGGTGGTCAGGCCGTCGACCTTGCCCGCGAGCTCGATGAGCTTGTTGTTGTCCGCGAAGGTGTCCTGCGTCTCCTTGGGCTGGTTCCGGTACAGCACGTCGTGGTAGTCCCAGAACTTGCCGGCGTCCTGCGCACAGGCCGCCGCGTTGGCCGCGCGGAGCGAGCCGCTGCCGCGGAGGTTTCCGTCGATGAGCGTGACCAGGTGGTATTCGACCTTCAGCTGTCCGGCGTCGGCCAGCTGCCGGACGGTCGGACGGTAGGCGGTCTCGAAGGCCTCGCAGGCCGGGCACCGGAAGTCCTCCCAGACCGTGAGGGTCGATCTGGCGCTGTCCTGGCCGACCGGGATGGCGAGACCGTCCTTGCCCGTCGCGCCGGAGGGCGCGGTCGCGGGGCCGGAGGCACTGCTCTTGCCGCTCTTCCCGGCGTTCGCCGCCAGGACGCCCACCACCGTCGCAAGGCCCAGGACACAGACGATCGAGGCACCCACGATCAGCGCCCGGCGGCGCTTGTCCGCGGCCCTCCGCTTCTCTCGCTCCACCGCCAGTCGCTCACGGGCGCTGCGCTTTCCTTCACGGTTCTTCTCGCTCACATCCGGCAGAACGAACCGGGGAGGCGCAGCGCGCCTCCCCGGTCCAAGGTCCACCCGTTCGGATGAGTGATATTTCCGTTACGAGTGAGCCTCACTCGCACGAGCGACGGCGGCCCGAGTCACACGTTGCCGCGCACGCCCTCGGCCAGCTCACCCGCGAGCGCCCGCACCGCGTCCAGCGCGGCCGCCTCGTCCGGCGCGTCCAGCATCCGCTTGACGAACGCGGAGCCGACGATCACCCCGTCGGCGAAGGCGGCCACCTCGGCGGCCTGCCTGGCGTCGGAGACGCCGAGGCCGACGCAGACGGGCAGGTCGGTGGTCGCCCGGGTGCGGCGGACCAGGTCCTGGGCCTGGGTGCCGACCGTCTCCCGGGTGCCGGTGACGCCCATGAGCGAGGCCGCGTAGACGAAGCCGGAACCCGCCGCGGTGATCTCGGCGAGCCGCTCGTCCCTGCTGCTGGGCGCGACCACGAAGACCGTGGCGAGCCCGTGCTTCTCCGCGTGCTCACGCCACAGGCCCGCCTCCTGGACCGGCAGGTCCGGCAGGATGCAGCCCGCACCGCCGGCCTCGGCCAGTTCGGCGGTGAAGCGTTCCACGCCGTAGCGGTCGATCGGGTTCCAGTACGTCATCACGAGCACCGGCTTGCCGGTGGCCGCGTACGCCTCGCGGACCGTGCGCAGAACATCGGCGATCTTGACTCCGCCGCGCAGGGCGATGTCGTCGGCCGTCTGGATGACGGGCCCGTCGAGGACCGGGTCGCTGTGCGGCAGTCCCACCTCGACGACGTCGGCGCCGCCGTCGAGGACCGCCTTGACCGCGGCGATGCCGCCGTCGACGGTCGGGAAGCCGGCCGGCAGATAGGCGATGAGCGCGGACCGCCCCGTCGCCCTGGCGGCGGCGAGGGTGTCGGACAGCAGCCGGATGTTCCCGCTCACTTGGCGTCCTCCTCGATCTCCGCGGCCTCGCCGGCGGCGTCCGCGGCGACGGACGCGTCGGTGTCGTACAGGCCGAAGTACCGGGCCGCCGTGTCCATGTCCTTGTCACCGCGCCCGGACAGGTTCACGACGATCAGCCCGTCCCTGCCCAGCTCCTTGCCGACCTCCAGGGCTCCGGCGAGCGCGTGGGCGCTCTCGATGGCCGGGATGATCCCCTCGGTGCGCGACAGCAGGCGCAGGGCCTGCATGGCCGCGTCGTCGGTGACGGCCCGGTACTCGCCGCGCCCGCTGTCCTTCAGATATGAGTGCTCGGGCCCGATGCCCGGGTAGTCGAGGCCCGCGGAGATCGAGTACGGCTCGGTGATCTGGCCTTCCTCGTCCTGGAGCACGTACGACCGGGAGCCGTGCAGGATGCCGGGCTCGCCGGCGCTGAGGGTGGCCGCGTGCTCGCCGGTCTCGATGCCGTGCCCGGCGGGCTCGCAGCCGATGAGCCGTACGGATGCGTCGGGGATGAACGCGTGGAAGAGCCCGATGGCGTTCGAGCCGCCGCCCACACAGGCGATGGCCGCGTCGGGCAGGCGGCCGGCCCGCTCGAGCAGCTGCCGCCGTGCCTCCACCCCGATCACCCGGTGGAAGTCCCGCACCATGGCGGGGAAGGGGTGGGGCCCGGCCACGGTGCCGAAGAGGTAGTGGGTGTGGTCGACGTTGGCGACCCAGTCGCGGAACGCCTCGTTGATGGCGTCCTTGAGGGTGCGGGAGCCGGACTGCACGGCGACCACCTCGGCGCCGAGCATGCGCATACGGGCCACGTTGAGGGCCTGCCGCCGGGTGTCGATCTCGCCCATGTAGACGGTGCAGTCGAGCCCGAAGAGGGCGCAGGCGGTGGCGGTGGCCACGCCGTGCTGACCGGCTCCGGTCTCCGCGATGACCCGCGTCTTGCCCATCCGCTTGGTGAGCAGCGCCTGGCCGAGCACATTGTTGATCTTGTGGGATCCGGTGTGGTTGAGGTCCTCGCGCTTGAGGAACACCCGGGCGCCACCGGCGTGTTCGGCGAACCGCGGCACCTCGGTGAGGGCGCTGGGCCGGCCGGTGTAGTGGACGAGCAGGTCGTCGAGCTCGCGGGCGAACTCGGGATCGGACTTGGCCTTGTCGTACTCGACGGCCACCTCGTCCACGGCGGCGACGAGCGCCTCCGGGATGAACTTGCCGCCGAACGCGCCGAAATAGCCCTCGGCGCTGGGGACCCGGCCCTCGGGGTCGGGAATGAAGAACTCGCTGGGCATGCGGATACCTCGCTGGGGCCGAAGCCCCGGTCGGGTGGAGTCGGTGGTCACGTCGAAGGCGTGCGCGCTGTCCCCCCGGGCCGCCGTCCCGGCGCAGTGCCGGCACCACGAGCCGCCCCTCCGCCGAGCCGGCGATGCCGCTACGGCATGGACGGGCGGGACGTCACGGGAACCACACGGCGACCGGCGCGGGCGAACCGCTCCGCTCCGTGCCCTCAGGAAGGACGGACGGACCCGGATCCGGTTCGGCGCGGGAGACCGGCGCGCACGCCGAGGCGCCATCGCATGCCGTTGACCTGGCCGGGCTCGTCACCGATGACGTACCGCACCCGTCGCCCGTGCACCCGCCGCGCGGGGGCCCGGCAGCCGCGCGGCCGGCACCCACGCGCGAGACGGGCATAGGGATCCCTGGTCGCCACGGTGATCGGAAGCATCATCGGCGCCGACACTACCGGGGTACGGCCGTCCGTGAGTCCACCGCCCGGCGGTGCCCACTGGACCTGGACCGTCCCCGGAGCCATCGTCAGCTCCGGCCGTGCCGCAGCGCCGGGTGGGCACCCGCCGCCACCAGGTCGGCGACGGCCGTCTTCGGGTCGCGTCCGGTCACCAGCGACTCGCCCACGAGCACCGCGTCGGCACCTTCGTTGGCGTACGCGATCAGATCGTGCGGTCCGCGCACTCCGGACTCGGCGATCTTGACGATCCCCTCGGGGATCTCGGGTACGACCCGCTCGAACGTGGAGCGGTCGACCTCCAGAGTCTTCAGGTTGCGCGCGTTGACACCGATGACCTTGGCGCCGGCGTCCACCGCCCGGTCCACCTCGTCCTCGTCGTGCACCTCGACCAGCGGCGTGAGCCCGATGGACTCCGCGCGCTCGATGAGGGACTCGAGGGCGGGCTGGTCGAGGGCGGCGACGATCAGCAGGGCGAGGTCGGCGCCGTAGGCGCGCGCCTCCCACAGCTGGTACGACGTGACGATGAAGTCCTTGCGCAGCACCGGGATGTCGACCCGGGCCCGCACGGCCTCCAGGTCGGCCAGCGAGCCACCGAAGCGGCGCTGCTCGGTCAGTACGGAGATGACGGCCGCGCCGCCCGCTTCGTAGTCCGCCGCGAGCCCTGCCGGGTCGGCGATCGCCGCGAGCGCGCCCTTGGACGGGCTGGAGCGCTTGACCTCGCAGATCACCTTGACTCCCTCGCCGCGCAGGGCGGCGACGCCGTCCCTGGCCGCGGGGGCCTTCGCCGCACGCTCCTTGAGCTCGTCGAGGCTGACGCGCGCCTGCCGTTCCGCGAGGTCGGCACGGACTCCGTCGATGATCTCGTCGAGCACACTCACGCGAGCGGCCCCCTTCCTGACGGTTGATGATTCAAGAAGCCCGATGGGGGTCGGGCTTCGGCCACCGGACCGCCTCGGCGGGCGAAACCGATCGTCACTGCGATGGTATCCGCAGGAGGGCGTAGGCCTCGCATCCGGTTGACGCCGGTCCCACTACCTGGACATTCGCAGATTGATCAAGGGTGTAGCCAGCCACCGAAGGGCAGGTTCCGGACAACCGTGAAGATCAGCAGCAGCGGGACCAGGATCCACAGATGCACCGGCTGGAGTTCGATCCGCACCGGCCGTCCCCGTGCGGCGCGGAGCATCCAGACGACCCACACCACGGCGAAGAGCGGATAGCCGACCGCGGCCAGGGCGTTGTCGTGAAACGCCGTCAGAAAGTCACCGTGGACGAAGGCATGGGCGCTGCGCAGCCCCCCGCAGCCCGGGCAGTACAGACCGGTGTAGTGCAGCAGCGGGCAGACCGGATAGTGCCCCGGGGCGTTGGGGTCCACGGTGCCGACGTACGCGAAGGCCGCCACGACACCCGCGAGCACTCCGGCCGGGACGGCTGTTCGCCGGAACACGGCTGCGGCTCCGGTGTCCGGGCGGGTCGGGGTCGGGATCGGCGATGCGGGGTTCACGCCGGACATTCTGCCCGCCCCGGGTCCACCGTGCGCAGGAAGACGCGAGGCGGCCCCGGCGCTCCTGCGCCGGGGCCGCCTCGCGTCGACGGCAGGTGGAGGGCTCAGCTCTCCGTCGCGCCCGCGGGCTGGTGCGCCGAGTGGGACGCGGTCTTCGGCTGGCCGAGGCCCATCACGCGCATGATGCCGCCGACGACACCTCCGAGGGCGATGATGACCATGCCCGCCCAGAAGCCGATGGGCTGGGCCATCACGGTGAAGG
This sequence comes from Streptomyces sp. HUAS TT11, assembly GCF_051553595.1. Classification (NCBI taxonomy): domain Bacteria; kingdom Bacillati; phylum Actinomycetota; class Actinomycetes; order Kitasatosporales; family Streptomycetaceae; genus Streptomyces; species Streptomyces sp. HUAS TT11. The sequence goes on along the minus strand of NZ_CP196184.1, from coordinate 6,694,051 downwards.
CGCCCGAGACGCAGAAACCGATGAAGGCGATGATGACACCGGTCCAGGCGGCCGGGGTGTGACCGTGGCTGCTGCCCGCCATGACTTGCTCCTCGTTAGCTGAATGTGCATGTGTGAGCCGGACGCTCGGCGCCATTGTCCCGTACCCATGACCACCGGGTGGTCTCGGGGTCACTCCTCGGATGCGAGGGGCAGCCCCCGGGCGGCGGGCACGGCGGCGCCGGGCGGTCACGCCCCCGTCGGGTCCTCGCCCCGGTCGAGCGCCTTCCACAGATCCTCGGGGCGGTCCGGGTCGGCGGGCCGGGGTGCGCGCGGCCGGGGTGCGCCGTCGCGCTCGTAACGGCCCGACATCGCGGGCCACAGCCTGCCGTACCAGAGGGCGAGCAGGCCGGCGACGAGGATGAGCGCACCGCCGAACGCGGCGACGTACGGCCAGGCGGTGTGCGTGAGCGCGGTGGCGGTGGCGGAGCTGTCGCCGGCCGCCTGCGCCGCCTGCACGTCGAGTGCCGAGCCGTCGCCGGCGCCGAGCAGCGCGGCGGCGACGGTGCCCGCACCGGACAGCGCCAGCAGCCCGGCGACGAGCAGGCGTCCGGCCCTGCGGACCGCGAAGACGGCGACGAGCGCGGCGAGGCCCACTATGGCGAGGGCCGCGGGCACGCCCGTGACGTCGCCGCCCTTGGCGGTCAGCGGAAAGTGGGTGCCGACCACCTCCACGGTCCCCGCCGACCAGGACTGGCGGGAGGAGAGCAGCGCGACGGCCGCGCCGAGCGCGCCGCACAGCAGGGCGAGGGCGAGGCTGCGGCGGCCGGACCCGGCGGGTGCGGCGGCCTCGGAGCGGGGATGAGGTACGGCAGTCACGTACCCACTATCACCCGAACCCCCCGCGGCGCGTCACCCGGGTCCGGTCAAACCCGTGATCGCGCAACCGTTCCTCCGTGGCGCTCCCGGGAACAGCGCATGGAAGTCCCGGGAACGCCGCAGCGGTCGTGGCCCGGGCCGGCGGGGGCACGGCGGCCCGCACCCGGCCGGACGTCAGGGTGAGGTGAGCCGGTTCGCCGTGTGCACCGCACGGAGGACGGCCGCCGCCTTGTTGCGGCACTCGTCGTCCTCCGAGACCGGGTCGGAGTCGGCGACGACACCGGCTCCGGCCTGCACGTACGCCGTGCCGTCCCGCAGCAGTGCCGTCCGGATGGCGATGGCGGTGTCGGAGTCGCCCGCGAAGTCCAGGTAGCCGACACAGCCGCCGTACAGCCCCCGCCGGGACGGCTCGAGCTCGTCGATGATCTGCATGGCGCGCGGCTTGGGCGCACCGGAGAGCGTGCCGGCCGGGAAGCAGGCCGTCAGGACGTCGAAGGCGGTGCGGCCCTCGGCGACCCGGCCCGTCACGGTCGAGACGATGTGCATCACATGCGAGTACCGCTCGACGGACATGAAGTCGACGACCTCGACGGAGCCGGGCTCGCAGACCCGTCCGAGATCGTTGCGGCCCAGGTCGACGAGCATGAGGTGCTCGGCGCGCTCCTTGGGGTCGGCGAGCAGTTCCTCGGCGAGCGCCTGGTCCTCCTGAGGCGTCGCACCGCGGCGCCGGGTGCCCGCGATGGGGTGCACCGTCGCCCGGCCCTCCTCGACCTTCACCAGCGCTTCCGGACTGGACCCGACGACGTCGAAGCCGTCGAACCGGAACAGGTACATGTACGGCGACGGGTTGGTCGTCCGCAGCACCCGGTACACGTCCAGCGCGCTCGCCGTGCACGGGGTCTCGAAGCGCTGCGAGGGGACGACCTGGAAGGCCTCGCCCGCCCGGATGCGCTCCTTGATGTCCTCCACGGCCTCCCGGAAGTCCTTTCCGCCCCACCGCGCCGAATACTCGGGCAGCTCGGACGGCGGAAGGACGGCGGGCGGCTGGGCGACCGGGCGGGACAGGTCCGCCTCCATCGCGTCCAGCCGGGCCACGGCGTCCGCGTAGGCCTCGTCGACGCCGGTGTCCAGGTCGTTGTGGTTGATCGCGTTGGCGATCAGCAGGACCGAGCCCTCCCAGTGGTCCATGACCGCGAGGTCGCTGGTGAGGAGCATGGTCAGCTCGGGGAGCCGCAGCTCGTCGCGCTCGCCGGGGCCGATCTTCTCCAGGCGGCGCACGATGTCGTAGCCCAGATAGCCGACCATGCCTCCGGTGAAGGGCGGCAGGCCCTCCTGACGGGGCGTGTGCAGGGCTTCGACGGTGGCCCGCAGGGCGGCCAGTGGATCGCCGTCGACGGGTACGCCCACGGGCGGGGCGCCCAGCCAGTGGGTCCGACCGTCCCGTTCCGTCAGGGTGGCGGCGCTGCGGACGCCCACGAAGGAGTAGCGGGACCACGACCGGCCGTTCTCCGCCGACTCCAGCAGGAAGGTGCCCGAGCGCTCCGCGGCCAGTTTGCGGTAGAGCGCGACCGGCGTGTCGCCGTCGGCGAGGAGCTTGCGCGTGACCGGGATGACGCGGCGGTCGGTGGCCAGTTTGCGGAACGTCTCGAGGTCCATGGCGGCAGACCCTACTGACCCGCGGACGGCGTGCCGGGACCGGCGTCCTTCAGGAGCACGTCGGCGTCGAAGCAGGTGCGGTCGCCGGTGTGGCAGGCGGCGCCCACCTGGTCCACCGTGACCAGCAGGGTGTCGGCGTCGCAGTCCAGGGCTACCGCCTTCACGTGCTGCACATGACCGGAGGTGTCGCCCTTGACCCAGTACTCCTGACGGCTGCGCGACCAGTAGGTGCAGCGGCCGGTGGTCAGGGTGCGGTGCAGTGCCTCGTCGTCCATCCAGCCGAGCATCAGCACCTCACCGGTGTCGTACTGCTGGGCGATGGCGGGGATCAGCCCGTCGGCGCTGCGCTTGAGCCGCGCCGCGATCATCGGGTCGAGGCTGCTGGGCCTGCTGGGGTCGGGCGTGCTGGTCATGCGGACCATTGTGCCGCGCCACGCCGGGCGTCCCGGCCGCCGTCCGGTGGGCGGACCGTCCCCCCGGTCGTACGCTGACCCCATGTCGACCCATGCCAAGCGTGAACGACTCCTCCTCGCCGATCTGTTGGAGGCCGAGGGCCCGGACGCCCCCACACTGTGCGAGGGCTGGAACACCCGGGACCTGGCCGCGCACGTGGTGGTGCGCGAGCGCCGTCCGGATGCCGCCGGGGGCATCGTGATCAAGCAGCTCGCACCACGCCTGGAGAAGGTGATGGAGGAGTTCGCCGCCAAGCCGTACGAGGAACTGATCCAGCTCATCCGTACGGGCCCGCCGCGCTTCTCGCCCTTCTCGCTGAAGCAGATCGACGAGATGTCGAACACCGTCGAGTTCTACGTCCACACCGAGGACGTCCGCCGGGCGCAGCCCGACTGGACCGCCCGTGAGCTGGACGCCGTCTTCCAGGACGCGCTGTGGTCGCGGCTGGAGCGGACCGCCCGGCTGGCCGGTCGTGGCGCGCCGACGGGGCTGGTGCTGCGCCGCCCCGACGGGCAGACCGCGGTCGCCCACCGGGGTGCTCCGGTCGTGACGGTCACCGGCGAGCCCTCGGAACTGCTGATGTTCGCCATGGGCCGGCGGCGGGTGGCGGACGTGCAGCTGGAGGGCGACGAGGACGCGATCGCGAAGATGCGGAACGCCGACGAACTGGGGACGTGAGTCCCCGGGCCCCGGCGGCGGGTTCAGCGGGGAAGTTCGGCGCGCCGCAGGTCGCGGACGCACAGGGCGACGACCCCGCCGAGCCCGCAGACGGCGGCGCTGACGACGAAGACCGGGCCGGTGCCCCACGCCCCGACGGCGGCGGCGGACAACGGCATGCCGAGGGGTGCGATGCCGAGGCTGACGATGCCGCCGACCGCGCTCACCCGGCCCAGGTAGGCGGGATCCGCCTTCGTCTGCAGCAGGGCCCCGCACAGGGCTCCGCTGAGCCCGGCGAGCAGGCCGATGAGCAGGGCGGTACCGACGGCGGCGAGCAGGCTCGGCACAAAGGCCAGGGCGCCGATCGCGACCGCCCCCAGCAGGATGGCGACGGCGGCGATCCGTCCGGCGTGCGGCAGTCGGCCCCGCACGGTCAGCGTGAGCGCGGCGGCCCCGGCGCCCAGGCCGAACCCGGCGAGCACCCATCCCATCCCTGAGGCGCCCCAGCCGCGCTCGTCGGCGAGCAGGGTGAGCCCGATGTTGAGCGGGCCGACGAAGCCGAGGTCGCCGAGCGCGATGGCGACGATCAGGGGCGCGAGGACCCGGTGCCCCCGTATGTAGCGCAGGCCGTCGCGGAGGTCGCGCCAGGGCGTTGTTGCGCCGGGCCCGGCGGGCTCCACCGGGGCCGGTTCCCGGACGCGTACGGAGATCAGCAGCGGTACGGAAACGGCGATCAGCAGCCCCGCCAGAGCGAACGCCCCCGCCGCCCCGCCGAGCGCCACACCGAGGCCGCCGAGCGGCGCGCCGACGACGTTGGCGAACCTGATGGCGAGCCCGCGCATGCCCTGGACGCGGGCGAGCTGACCCGGTCCGGTGATACGCGCCGGGAGCGCGCCCACGGCGGGCATGAACACGGCGTCGACGGTGCCGAAGACGACGGCGAGCGCCGCCAGCAGCCACAGTTCGGGGCGGGTGAGCCACAGCAGCGCCGCCACCGCGAGCACGGCCGCGCAGCGCACGGTGTCGCTGCCGATGACGACCCTGCGCGGGCCGAACCTGTCCGCGACCACGCCGCCGCCCAGCATGAGCAGTGTCCGCGGCACGGCGCTGACCGCCGTGACCACTCCGGCCTGGGCGGGTGTGCCGGACTGGACGGCCGCCCAGGACAGGGCGAGGAAATAGACGCTGTCGCCCACCATCGAGGCGGTGTAGGCGCCGATCCACCGCAGGACGTTGCCGTCGCGGTGGGCGGGGAGCTCCGGGGCGTGCGGCTCGGCGGAGGGCGCGATCACGGTGGTCAAGGCGGTGGCCCCTCTCAGACGCGGAACGGGAATCCGTACACGTGCAGCGCGACGTGCTCGCGCCCTTCGGTCTCGCCGGCCGCCTCGGCGGCCCGGCCCTTCGCGTCGTACTTCCTGGCGAGCGCCTCCAGTTCCTGCCGCAGCTCGGTGAGTTCGGAGGCGGTGAGGTGCAGCCACGACTCGTTGTCCACGGCCGCGGTGTTCCACTCGGGGGTCCAGGTGGGGCGTTCGTCGAGGTAGCGCCGGTAGAGGTCGGCCCGCTGGTCGTGGAAGAGCCGTGAGGCCGCCAGGTGGGCCGCGGCCTTGCCCGGTTCGCCGCGGAAGTCCGCGTCGTGGATGCTCACCCCGTCCGAGGCCGCCCGCCACCAGCGTTCCCGGCCGTCCCCGCTCTGCGGCTCGGCCTCCTCGAGCAGTCCGTGCTCGGCGAGTTTGCGCAGGTGGTAGCTGACCAGCGAGACGGCCTCGCCGACGTTGTCGGCGAGTTGGGAGGCGGTGACGACGCGCTGTGCGCAGACCAGTCGGTACAGGTTCGCCCGCAGCGGGTGTGCGAGCGCCTTCAGCGTGCCCACGTCCGTGATCCGGCGGTTCTCCTTGCTTGGCATGCCCTCACGGTAGATACGAAAGGAAAATTGCACAACAGATTTTGCGCAACCTTCCTTTCGCATCTGCCGTGCAAGAAGCCCCGGCCGCTCCAGGGAGCGACCGGGGCTCACATCGGGCGTGGCGTCACCGCACCGGGTGACCTGCCGCCCGCAGGGTCTCCTTCACCTCACCGATCCGCAGGTCGCCGAAGTGGAACACGGACGCCGCCAGGACGGCGTCGGCACCCGCGGCGATGGCCGGCGGGAAGTCGGCCGCCGTGCCGGCGCCGCCGGACGCGATGACGGGGACCGTCACGTGCTTGCGCACGGCCGCGATCATTTCCAGGTCGTAGCCGTCCTTCGTGCCGTCCGCGTCCATCGAGTTGAGCAGGATCTCGCCCGCGCCCAGCTCGGCCGCCCGGTGCGCCCACTCGACCGCGTCGATGCCGGTGCCGCGCCGTCCGCCGTGGGTGGTCACCTCGAACGAGCCGGACGCCGTGCGGCGCGCGTCGACCGACAGCACCAGGACCTGCCGCCCGAACCGCTCGGCGATCTCGCGGATCAGGTCGGGACGCGCGATCGCGGCCGTGTTGACGCCCACCTTGTCGGCGCCCGCCCGCAGCAGCCGGTCGACGTCCTCGGCCGTGCGGACACCACCGCCGACCGTCAGCGGGATGAACACCTGCTCGGCGGTGCGGCGCACCACGTCGTACGTCGTCTCACGGTTGCCCGAGGACGCGGTGATGTCCAGGAACGTCAGTTCGTCGGCGCCCTCGGCGTCGTACACCTTGGCCATCTCGACGGGGTCGCCCGCGTCGCGCAGGTTCTGGAAGTTGACGCCCTTGACGACCCGGCCGTTGTCCACGTCCAGGCAGGGAATGACTCGGACCGCCAGGGTCATGAATCCACGGCTCCTCTTGCTGCTTCTAGCCTCTGAAGGCTTCCAGTTCCACTTCGACCAGGATGCGGGGGTCGACGAAGCCCTCCACGACCAGCAGGGTCGCGGCCGGGCGCACGGAGTCGAAGATCTCCTTGTGGGCCCGGCCGACGTCGTCGACGTCCCGCAGATGGGTCAGATACATCCGGGTCCGGATCACCGATGCGGGACCGAGCCCGAATTCGGCGATCGCCTCGAGTGCGCCGGTGAATGCCACCTTGGCCTGCTCGTACGGGTCGCCCTCCCCGTACAGCACGGAACCCTTGAAGGCCGTCGTACCGGCCACCAGCACACGGTCGCCCGCCGCGACGGCACGTGCGAACCCGAAGGACTCTTCCCAAGGACTTCCGCTCTGCGTGCGCCGTACGGCATCGGACGTCATGACGACACTGCCTCCAAGGCCTCTTCCAGGGTGAATGCCTTCGCGTACAGGGCCTTCCCGACGATGGCACCCTCGACACCGAGCGGGACGAGATCGGCGAGCGCCCGCAGGTCGTCCAGGGAGGAGACACCGCCGGAGGCCACGACCGGGCGGCCGGTGGCGGCGCAGACGTCCTTCAGCAGTCGCAGGTTCGGCCCCTGGAGCGTGCCGTCCTTGGCGATGTCGGTGACGACGTACCGCGCGCAGCCCTCCTTGTCGAGGCGCTCCAGCGTCTCGTAGAGGTCGCCGCCGTCACGGGTCCAGCCCCGGCCCCGCAGGGTGGTGCCCCGAACGTCGAGGCCGACCGCGATCCGGTCACCGTGCTCGGCGATGACCTTGGCGACCCACTGCGGGGTCTCCAGGGCGGCGGTGCCCAGGTTCACCCGGGTGCATCCGGTGGCCAGGGCGGCGGCCAGGGTCTCGTCGTCCCTGATGCCGCCGGACAGCTCGACCTTGATGTCCATCGCCGCGGTGACCTCGGCGACGAGCGCGCGGTTGTCCCCGGTGCCGAACGCGGCGTCCAGGTCGACCAGATGCAGCCACTCGGCGCCCGCCGCCTGCCAGGCGAGGGCGGCCTCCAGCGGGGAGCCGTAGGACGTCTCGGTCCCGGACTCGCCGTGCACGAGGCGGACGGCCTGGCCGTCGCGGACGTCGACGGCGGGGAGGAGTTCGAGCTTGGCCATGGTCTACAGGGTTCCGATCCAGTTGGTGAGCAGTTGTGCTCCGGCGTCGCCGGACTTCTCGGGGTGGAACTGCGTGCCCCGCAGGGCGCCGTTCTCCACGGCGGCCACGAACGGCTCGCCGTGCGTCGTCCAGGTCACCTTGGGGGCGAGCAGCAGCCGGCTGCTCGTCTCGAACCGCCAGTCGTGGACGGCATAGGAGTGCACGAAGTAGAAGCGCGCGTCCGCGTCCAGGCCGGCGAACAGCTCGGAGTCGGACGGCGCCTCGACGGTGTTCCAGCCCATGTGGGGCACGATCTCGGCCCGGAGGGGCTCGACGGAGCCGGGCCACTCGTCGAGGCCCTCGGTCTCCACACCGTGCTCGATGCCGCGCGCGAACAGGATCTGCATGCCGACGCAGATGCCCATGACCGGACGGCCCCCGGACAGCCGGCGGTCGATGATCCAGTCGCCGCGCGCCTGTTTCAGTCCCTCCATACAGGCGGCGAAGGCGCCGACGCCCGGCACCAGCAGGCCGTCGGCGTTCATGGCGGCGTCGTAGTCGCGGGTGATCTCGACATCGGCTCCCGCACGGGCCAGCGCGCGCTCGGCGGAGCGGACGTTGCCGAAGCCGTAGTCGAAGACCACGACGCTCTTCGCAGCGCTCAATTCCACACCTCCAGCCGGAGGACGCCGGCGACGAGGCACAGGCCCGCGCTGATCGAGAGCAGCACGATCAGGCTCCTCGGCATCTGCTGCTTGGCGAAGGAGATGATTCCGCCGACGAGGAAGAGGCCGACGACGATGAGGACGGTCGACAGTCCGTTCATGGCTTTACAGTGCGCCCTTCGTGGAGGGGAGGATGCCGGCCGCGCGGGGGTCGCGCTCGCTCGCGTACCGCAGGGCCCGCGCCAGCGCCTTGAACTGGCACTCCACGATGTGGTGCGCGTTGCGCCCGTACGGCACGTGCACGTGCAGCGCGATCTGGGCCTGGGCGACGAAGGACTCCAGGATGTGCCGGGTCATCGTGGTGTCGTACTCGCCGATCATCGGCGCCATGTTCTCGGGCTCGGTGTGCACGAGGTACGGGCGGCCGGACAGGTCGACGGTGACCTGGGCGAGCGACTCGTCCAGCGGGACCGTGCAGTTGCCGAAGCGGTAGATCCCCACCTTGTCGCCGAGCGCCTGCTTGAAGGCGGCACCGAGCGCGAGGGCGCTGTCCTCGATGGTGTGGTGCGAGTCGATGTGCAGATCGCCGTCGGTCTTCACCGTCAGATCGAACAGACCGTGCCTGCCGAGCTGGTCGAGCATGTGGTCGTAGAAGCCGACACCGGTGGCGATGTCGGTCCTCCCGGTGCCGTCGAGGTCGATCTCGACGAGGACCGAGGTCTCCTTGGTGGTGCGCTCGATTCTTCCGACGCGTCCCTCGCGAGTCATGCGCTGTACTCCTTCTTCAGTTCACGTACCGCGTCGAGGAACGCGTCGTTCTCCTGTGGGGTTCCGGTGGACACCCGCAGCCATCCGGGCACGCCGTTGTCCCGGACCAGGACGCCCCGGTCGAGGATCCTCCGCCAGGCCTCGTGGGTGTCGGCGAACCGTCCGAACTGGACGAAGTTCGCGTCGGAATCCGTCACGTCGTACCCGGTCGCGCGCAGTTCCGCGACGAGCCGGTCCCGCTCGGACTTCAGCTGCTCGACGTACTTCAGCAGCGTGTCGGTGTGCTCCAGGGCGGCCAGGGCGGTCGCCTGGGTGATCGCCGACAGGTGGTACGGCAGCCGTACGAGCTGGACCGCGTCCACGACCGCCGGGTGGGCGGCGAGATAGCCGAGGCGCAGGCCCGCCGCCCCGAAGGCCTTCGACATCGTCCGCGACAGGACGAGGTGCGGCCGGCCCGCGATGAGCGGCAGCAGCGAGCTGCCGTGGCTGAACTCGATGTACGCCTCGTCCACGACGACCATGGAGGGCTTCGCCGCCTGCGCGGCCTCGTACAGGGCGAGGACCGTCTCGGCGGGGACCGCGTTGCCGGTGGGGTTGTTGGGGGTGGTGACGAAGACGACGTCCGGCCGGTTCTCGGCGATCGCCTTCTCGGCGGCGGCGAGGTCGATCGTGAAGTCCTCGCCCCGCGGGCCCGGGATCCAGCCGGTTCCGGTGCCGCGCGCGATGAGCGCGTGCATCGAGTACGACGGCTCGAAACCCATCGCCGTGCGGCCCGGCCCGCCGAAGGTCTGCAGCAGCTGCTGGATGACCTCGTTGGAGCCGTTGGCCGCCCAGACGTTCTCGAGGGCGACCTCGTACCCGCCGGTCTTCGTCAGGTACTCGGCGAGCCTTGTACGCAGCTCGACGGCGTCCCGGTCCGGATAGCGGTTGAGGTCACGGGCGGCGTGGCGCACACGCTCGGCGATCCGCTCGACCAGCGGCTCGGGCAGCGGGTACGGGTTCTCGTTGGTGTTCAGCCGCACGGGGACGTCCAACTGGGGTGCGCCGTAAGGCGACTTCCCCCGCAGTTCGTCCCGTACGGGAAGATCGTCGATTCCGAAGCTCACTTGCTCTCAGGCACCTTCCAGCCGAACCGGGCCTTGATCGCGGCGCCGTGCGCCGGCAGGTCCTCCGCCTCCGCGAGCGTCACCACATGGTGGGCGACCTCGGCCAGCGCGTCCTTGGAGTAGTCGACGACGTGGATGCCGCGCAGGAAGGACTGGACGGACAGACCCGAGGAGTGGCAGGCGCACCCGCCGGTCGGCAGCACATGGTTGGAACCGGCCGCGTAGTCGCCGAGGGAGACCGGCGCCCAGGGGCCGACGAAGACAGCGCCCGCGTTCCGCACCCGGTCGGCCACCGCGGCGGCGTCCGCCGTCTGGATCTCCAGGTGTTCGGCACCGTAGGCGTCGACCACCCGGAGGCCCTCCTCGATGCCGTCGACGAGCACGATCGCGGACTGCCTGCCCGCGAGCGCCGGGCGGATCCGGTCCTCGATGTGCTTGGTGGCCTCGACCTGCGGCTCCAGTTCCTTCTCCACCGCGTCGGCGAGGTCCACCGAGTCGGTGACCAGGACGGCGGCCGCCAGCGGGTCGTGCTCGGCCTGGCTGATCAGGTCCGCGGCGACGTGCACCGGATCGGCGGTCTCGTCCGCGAGGACCGCGATCTCGGTGGGACCGGCCTCCGCGTCGATGCCGATCCTGCCGGTGAAGTAGCGCTTGGCCGCGGCGACCCAGATGTTGCCCGGGCCGGTGACCATGGTGGCCGGCGGGCAGGACTCGGTGCCGTACGCGAACATGGCGACCGCGGTCGCACCGCCGGCCGCGTACACCTCGTCGACACCCAGCAGGGCGCAGGCGGCCAGGATCGTCGGGTGCGGCAGGCCGCCGAACTCGGCCTGGGCCGGGGAGGCGAGGGCGACGGACTCGACTCCCGCCTCCTGCGCGGGCACGACGTTCATGATCACGGAGGAGGGGTAGACGGAGCGGCCGCCCGGCGCGTACAGCCCGACACGGTCCACCGGAACCCACTTCTCGGTGACGGTGCCGCCGGGTACGACCCGGGTGGTGTGCGCGGTGCGGCGCTGCTCGCGATGGACCAGACGCGCGCGGCGGATGGACTCCTCCAGGGCCGCACGCACGGCCGGGTCGAGCCCGTCGAGGGCCTCGCCGAGGGCCTCGACGGGGACCCGGACGGACTCCAGGCGCACACCGTCGAACTTCTCGGCGAAGTCGATCAGCGCCGCGTCGCCGCGATGATGCACGGCTTCGCAGATCGGACGCACCTTCTCCAGGGCGGCCGCTACGTCGAAGTCGGCTCGGGGCAGCAGGTCACGCAGGGCAGGCCCTTCGGGGAGGGCGTCGCCGCGCAGATCGATTCGGGAGATCACAGGGCTAATTCTCTCAGACGGCGATGGCCCGCTGGACAGCCGTATCAACGGCTGATACGGAGCGTGGCCGGCCGGGCGGATCGCGTGGTCACCGGAGCGCGGCCCGCAGGGCGCCCGCCCGTACGGCGCCCTGGCCCGCGCCCGCGCGTGTCGGACCGTGCGCGGCCCGCCCGCGGGTCGGCACCGGGGTGTGCCGGGCCGGCTCCCGCCCTCCCCGAACCGGGGCTCGAGGTGGCCGCTCGCCGGCGGACCCGCCGCATGCCGGCCTTCGGTCCGGTTGCGCCCTGCACGGCCGCCCCGTCCGCACCGGCGCCGCATTCCGGCCGAACTGCCCGGGGACTCTCGCGCCGGCCGGGGCGCGCCCGCCGTCGCAGCACGGAGCCTGCCACGCCACGCCGTCCGCGATCCGGAATCGGCGTTCCGCTACCTGGGATCCGGTCGACGCCGGGTCCGCCATCCCCGATTCCCGGCCCTCATGGGCGGCGGCGCCGGGCCGGTGCGCCGGCCGGGCCCGGGCTCACTCGAGCTCCGGCGAAGCGGTTCCGCGGCCTGCCACGGCGGCGGGGCCGGCCTCCGGGATGGCCGGATCGGGTGACCGGCACCGCACCCGGAAGATCGTCTTCACCGATAGCGTTCGGCCGGTCACACAGCGGGCATGAACGGTCGTACGAAACCCGTGAGTAGCCGGGGAGAAGGGAAGGTGCCGTGACCGAGGGTGCCGGCGTCCGCGACGGGGACCTGCCGGAGGACCTGACCGCGACGGAGGCCGGGATGTGGCAGGCCTTCCGCAACGGCAGCGAGTACGACCTGCGCAGCGGGGACGCCGCCGTGGACGATCCGCACGGCGGCGTCCCCTGGGGACCCGACCGCTCGGTGCGGGCCCGCATCGTGGCCTGGCTGCTCCTGGACGGGCCGCACGCACTGGCGGGGCGGGTCTCCTCGCTCAAGCTGACCGGTGTGCGGATCACCGGCACGCTGGATCTCGCGGGCGGCACGATCGTGCCCTACGTGGAGTTGATGGGCTGCCGGTTCGAGAGGGAGGTCCTCCTGCCGGAGGCCCGCTTCACGACCGTACGGCTGGTGGACTGCTCGGTGCCCCGCCTGGAGGCGGCACGGGTGCAGACCGAGGGCGATCTGCATCTGCCCCGCTGCCGCTTCCACAACGGCGCGCGGCTCACCGACGCGCACATCGGCACCGATCTGCTGCTCAACCAGGCCGTCGTGTACCGGGACCGGCGCGGCCGCTCGATCACCGCCGACGGGCTGACCGTCGGACAGGACCTCCAGGCCGAGATGCTGGAGTCGCACGGTGAACTGAGCCTGCGCAGCGCGACCGTCGGCGTCTCACTGAGCCTGCGCGGCGCCAGGCTGACCAACCCGTACGGCCGGCTGGCGCTGAACGCCCCGCAGCTGACGGTGGAGCGCTCGCTCTACCTGACCCCGGCGGGCGTCGGCAATCCGCTGCTGACCAGCGGCACGACGCCCGCGCGCGGGACGCGGGTGCAGCGTTTCGAGTGCCGGGGCGGGATCCGGCTGGACGACGGGCGGTTCGGGGACGCCGTCGACCTCGAGCAGGCCCTCTTCTCCCTGGAGGACGACCAGGAGCTGTCTCTGCGCCGGATCCAGACCCCGGAGCTGCGCTTCCTGGGCGAGGGACCCGAGCGCGGCAAGGTGGTCCTGTCGGGCGGCCGGATCGTCACCCTCGTCGACCGGTGGACGAGCTGGCCGGTGCCCGGCAACCTGCACATGGGCGGTTTCACCTACGAGAACCTCGTCCCGCAGGACGCCTTCCCGCTCGCCCGGCGTCTGGAGTGGGTGTCGGCGGCGACCGCCGAGTACAACCCCGAACCCTATGAGCGACTCGCGACCGTGCTGCGCAATTCCGGGGAGGACGAGGACGCCCGCGAGGTGCTGCTCGCCAAGCAGCGGCGCCGACGCGAGACGCTGCCGCTCGCGGCCAAGTTGTGGGGGTACGCGCAGGACTGGACCGTCGCCTACGGCTACCGGCCCGGCCGCGCGGCGGTGTGGATGGCGGTGCTGTGGGCGGCGACGTCCCTCGCGTTCTCGCACGCGAGCCATCCCCCGGTGAACAAGGACGGCCATCCGGCATGGAACCCCTCCCTCCTCGCCCTGGACCTGCTGCTGCCCGTCATCGACCTCGGCCAGGCCGGTCAGTGGCAGCTGAGCGGCGGCTGGCAGTGGCTGTCCGCGGTGGTCATCCTGCTGGGCTGGATCCTGGCGACGACCATCGCGGCGGGGGCGACGCGGCTGCTGCGGCGGGGCTGAGCGGGCGGCGGCCGCGCGGTCTGCACATACGGGCCCAACAGCACCGAAACAACCTTCTTTTACCTACTCTTGACTATTGAGAGTACAACTAACTACGGATTAGGTTTTCACCCTGGCGCGTTCCCGACCTGCGGCTTTTCAATGGTCGACACCATGGCACTGCTGCGCGCGTTCATCCGTACGACACGGATGACCCGTTCCTCCTCCCGTCTCGCTCCCGGGCTGCCCGCGGACGGCGAGGTCCTGCTCGACGCCCCCGACGAGCACCTCGGACCGGCGCTGGTCGCGGCGGCCCAGGGCGACCACGGCCCGGCGGCCAAGCTGCTCGCGACCACACGGGAGACCGCCGAGTGGGAGGACCGCGACCGGTATGTGACGCGGCTCGCCGATTTCGCCCGCTTTCGCGGCGAGTGGTTCGAGGAATGGTGCGCCGTCTCCCCGGACGACCCGGACGCGCTGCTGGTGAAGGCGGAACTGACCCTGACGCGCGCGTGGGAGTCACCCGACCGTGCCGAACTGCTGCGGCTGACGGGCCCGTTGATCGCGGCCGCCTGCGAGGGCGATCCGCGCGACCCCGTGCCGTGGCGGATCGCGCTCGACCACGCACGGGGCACCGAAGCGGGCCACCGGGAGTTCGAGCGCCTGTGGGGCGAGGCGGTTCACCGCTGCGCGCACCACTACGGCTGTCATGTGGCGGCACTGCGCTACCTCGCCTCCTCCTGGCACGGATCGCACAGCGAGTGCCTCGACTTCGCCGAGACCGCGGCGCAGGACGCGCTGCCCGGCTCCCTCGTGCAGGCACTGCCCGTGCGTGCGGCCTTCACCTACCTCGCCTACGGCGGCGGGACGGCGGTGGGCCGCGACCGGCTGGACGCGGCGGCGGACCGCGCGATCGCGCTGTCGGCGCGGTACGCGGCCGCCGATCCGTGGCCCGCGGAGGTGCGCAACCTCCTGACGTTCGTCCTGGTCGGTCTGGAGCGCTGGGAGGACGCGACGGCTCAGCTGCGCATGATCGGCCCGTACGCCACCTCGTTCCCCTGGGCCCGGGTCGACGACGATCCCCTGGGCCTGTTCCTCCGGCTGCGGGAGGGCGTCTGCCGCGAGGTGTCGGCCGGCCGCCCCAGGCGTCCGGCGGGGCCCCTGCTTCCACGAAGTGGGCATGCCGGGCCCACTTCGTCGCGCGACCATTAGGCTTTCCCGTCGTGACCACCGTCCGACTCCCGCTCTTCCCCCTGAACTCGGTGCTGTTCCCGGGACTCGTGCTCCCGCTGAACGTCTTCGAGGAGCGCTATCGCGCCATGATGCGCGAGCTCCTGAAGACCCCCGAGGACGAACCGCGCCGCTTCGCCGTCGTCACGATCCGCGACGGCCACGAGGTGGCCCCCAGCACCCCGGGCATGCCCGACCCGACGACGGTGCCCGACCGGGGACCCGCCGCGGGGTTCGGGGCCGATCCGGCCAAGGCCTTCCACAAGGTGGGCTGTATCGCGGACGCGGCGACGGTCCGGGAGCGGGCCGACGGCACGTTCGAGGTGCTGGCGACGGGCACGACGCGTGTCCGTCTGCTCTCGGTGGACGCCTCGGGCCCGTATCTGACGGCCGAGTTGGAAGAGCTTCCGGAGGAACCGGGCGACGAGGCGGGCGCACTCGCCGAGGGTGTGCTGCGGGCGTTCCGGCAGTACCAGAAGCGGCTCGCAGGCGCGCGGGAGAGGTCGCTGTCGACGGGTGCGGACCTGCCGGACGAGCCGTCGGTGGTGTCCTACCTGGTGGCGGCGGCGGTGATGCTGGACACGCCGACGAGGCAGCGGCTGCTCCAGGCACCGGACACCGCCTCCCGCCTCCGCGACGAGCTGAAACTGCTTCGCTCGGAGACGTCGATCATCCGGAGTCTGCCGTCGTTGCCGGCGTCGGACCTGACCCGGACTCCGACCAGTCTGAACTGAAGCACGACATGTGGGGAACGGCCGGGATGGCGAAGAAGAGCAAGAAGCAGCAGCCCGGGGGAACCCCGGCGACGGTGGCGCTGACCGCGGCCGGAGTTGGGTTCACGGTCCACTCCTACGAACACGACCCGTCCCACCCCTCGTACGGCGAGGAGGCCGCGGAGGCGATGGGCGTGTCCCCCGACCGGGTCTTCAAGACGCTGGTGGCGGACGTGGACGGCGCACTGGTGGTCGGGGTGGTTCCGGTGGCGGGATCGCTGGACCTGAAGGCGCTGGCGACCGCGGTGGGCGGCAAGCGGGCCGCGATGGCCGACCCGACCCTGGCCGAGCGTACGACCGGGTACGTGCGGGGCGGCATCTCCCCGGTGGGCCAGCGCAAGAAGCTGCGCACGGTGGTCGACGACTCGGCGTCCTCGCACGCCACGATCTGCGTCTCGGCGGGCCGCCGCGGCCTGGAGGTGGAATTGGCCCCCGGCGACCTCGCGAGGGTCACAGAGGCGATCCTGGCGCCGATCGCGCGTGCGTGAGCACTCGACGGACGGCCGTTCCTCGGCTAGTACGGAAACATGTCGAAGAGGACACGCAAACGCAAATGGCGCATGAAGAAGGGTCACGCCAATCACGGCCACCGGCCGTCGTGACCACGTCCCGCAACGAGAACAGCGCCGGGCGGCTCGGCTGAGCCGCCCCGGCGTGCCCCCAGGGGGTCACGCCGCGGGCGGGCCCCCGTAGGACGTCGCGTACGGGTCCGGATCACGCGGGCCGAACAGACCCGTCAGACCGAGGTGCACCACCAGGGCGGCCAGCGGCCACGCGAGCAGCGCCCCCTTCGCGCCCAGCTTCAGGGGCGCGGAGAACGTCACCCCCTTGCCCACGGCCTTGGCGTGGGCGATCACGTTCTGCGTGGGTCCCAGCCAGACCCCGACACGCCATGCGAGCACCGAGCCGAGCAGTCCGCCCAGAGCGAGCGCCACGACCAGCGGGACCCCGCCGCGCCGGCGCGCCAGGAAGACGACCAGGGCGCTGACGGCGCCGAAGGCGAGCGCCAGCAGGGTGAACGTCCCGTCCACACCGATGGCCTGCTCGCCCTCCGTGTCCTTCAGATAGACGACCCAGTTCTTGTCGACCAGGTCCCCCACGAGCGGCACACGCGGCGCGAGCCACGCCCACAACAACCCGAGCACCACCCCAGCGAGGGCGACGCACACCGTGATGACGGCTGCCTCGAGCACCTCGGTCTTCGTTCCGGGCCCGTCCGTCTTGAACGCGGGCGTGGCTCCGTGCGGCGCGGGTCCGGCTCCCGGAGGGGCAAACACGGCTTGCCACCCGTGGTGCGCGGAGTGCGGTGACTGTTCATGCGGCGGCGGAGGAGGAGTCAACGGAGCGGTCACCTTCACATCCTGCCAGTCGTGTCGGTCAAAGGCGTCACCGGACGGCCGCTCGGCGGTACGCCCAGGTCGCCAGGGCGAGCGAAGCCACCCCGACGGCGGCGCACACCCCCAGGTCACCGAGGACGAGCGCCCAGTCCGGATCTCCGCCGAAGGTCCGCGCGAACGCCTCGACACCATAGGTCGACGGCAGGGCGTCCCGCACGAGCTGCACGACCTCCGGCATCCGGTGGGCCGGCAGCACACCCAGCAGCAGCGCCGCCGACATGCCCAGCTGGCCGAGCAGCGTGGCCAGTTCGGGGCGCGGCGCGAGCAGCCCGAGCGCGGCGCCGAGCCCGGACAGCGCGGCCCCGGCCAGCGGGATCACCGCGAGCAGCACCCAGAGATGGGCGAACGGCAGCCCGAAGAGCACACACCCGAAGACGGCGGTCACCACCGTTCCGGGCACGGTGAAGGACGCGTACGCCCCGGCCGCCCCGAGGACCACCGCGGAGGCGGGCACCGGCAGTGTGGCGTAGTGGTCGAGCCCACCGCTCGCGCGCAGCTGGCCGAAGTACTGCGCCAGCAGGTTCAGTCCGACGTAGGCGACCACGAGCACGGACGAGCCGGCGACCACCGACCGCGCGTCGTCGCCGCCGGACACGACCCCGCGCAACATGATCATGATGCCGATCGACTGGAACGTCGCCACGAAAAGCAGCGGGATCCGCGCGACCCGAGCACGGGAGAGCTGCGCGCGGTACACGGCGGCCAGGGACGGCCACAGCCGTGGCCGGGGCCCGAGGACCGCGGCTTCCTCCGCGTCGTCGTCGGCCACCCTGACGCCGGGCAGAACCTCGGCGGGTACGACACTCACGTCGCGCTGCTCCTTTTCGTTGCTGCCGCCCCGCCCGGCACGGACGCGGCACCCCTTCCGCTCCGTACGGACCCGGCGACCCGCGGGCTCATGCCTTCACCAACCCCTGGGTGCTGCCGCCGAGCGCCAGGTAGACGTCCTCCAGGCTGGGGGTGGCCAGTGTGAAGTCGTCGAGGGCGGCGAAGGCGGCACCGCCCGTCACGGTGGCGACGGCCGCGCGCGCCTCCTCGGGGGCCATCCGCAGCGACCAGCGCCGGCCGGACTCCACGGCGCGGGCGCGCAGTGCCGCGACCTCGGGCACCTCGAGTGGCGCCTGCTCGCGCCACACGAGTTCGACCCGCACCTCGCCCGCCACGCGCTCCTTGAGGCCTGCCGGGGTGTCGCAGGCGATGACACGTCCCCGGTCGAGAACGGCGACCCGGTCGAGAACGGTCTCCGCCTCGATGACGTTGTGGGTCACGAGAACGACGGTGCTCCCCCGCTCGGCGCGCCGCCGGTTCACGGCGGCCCACACGGCCCGCCGGGCGACGGGGTCCATCGCGGTGGTCGGCTCGTCGAGCACGAGCAGCGGGCGGTCGCCCATGAGTGCGGCGGCGAAGCATGCGAGCCGGCGCTGACCGCCGGAGAGCTTGTTGAGCGGCCGCGAGGCGATCGGCGTGAGGCCGAGCTCCGCGAGGACCTCGTCCCGCTCCTCGCGCGCCCGACGCACCTCGAGACCGCGCAGCCGCCCCGTGGTCTCGGCGGCGAGCGAGACGGTCAGCTCGTCGAGCGCGGTGGACTCCTGCCCGAGGTAGGCGAGGATCCGCGCCGCCCGTTCGGGGTGGCGCACGATGTCGTGTCCGAGGATCTCGACACTGCCGCGGTCGGGACGCATCAGACCGGTCAGCTGGCGTACGAGGGTGGACTTTCCGGCGCCGTTCGGCCCGAGCAGCCCGAAGATCTCCCCGCGGCGGATGTCCAGCCGCACGTCGTCGGTGGCGCGCACCTCGGGGGACCCGGGCACGCCACGCCGGCCGCGTACCGCCGGATAGGTCTTGGTCAACCCCCGCACGGCGCACACGACGGCGCCACCCTGCCGTCGTGCCTGTGCGGTGCGCGTACTCACAAGGGACGAGGGTACGGGGTACCGCCGGTCGCCCGGCTCCCGGGGCCCGTCGGCCCCGCGCGCTTCAGGGCCCGGCAGGTGAGTGCTCCGTCGCGGTGCGCTGGTCGATCTCCCTCCAGAACCCGGCCCGGATCGCGTACCGGTCACGCTCGTCGATCTGGTCGTCCTTGTGCGCGAGCAGCCCGAATCGCGCCGCATAGCGCAGCAGTTCCCCGTCGATGCGGTGCGGCACGCGCGGATACATGCCCGACAGCTTCTGCAGCTGCGCCTGGTCGGCGAGTCGCCCGATCCACCGCCGCGCGAACACCTGCCCCACCTCGTAGGGGTCTCCGCCCACCGTGGTGATGTCCTCCTCCCGGTCGGCCCAGCGCTGCTCCGCCGTCGTCAGCTGCGCCAGTGTCGGCAGCGAGGCGGCGTCCGGCGGCTCGGCGGCGACGGGCCGGTCCACCCAGCCCTTGTCGGAGGACCACCGCAGGGTGGCCCCGGCGGGCTGCTGCACGGACGGGGCGCCGTGCGCCCTCAGGGTCGCCAGGTCCTTCGGGGTGGGAACGCCCTTGGGGGCCGACACCCGCTCCTGGGTGCCGTTCGGCGAGGCGGACGCAGTGACGTGTTCGGGCTGGGCGGCGGGCCGCTCCGCGGTGGCGGTGAGCGCCGACTCGGGCAGCGGAGCCGAAAGGATCGCGGCGATCTCCGGCCGCGGCGCCGGCGGCGGCGCACACACCCCGCCCAGTTCCTTGGCCCGCACCGCCTTGGTGATCCAGGTCCGGTCGAGCACGCGCCGTTCGTCGGCCTCGGCGACCAGGTCCTCGGACTGGTTGTAGTCGCCGTCGGCGGCCTGGACGGCCCACAGGTGCACGGCGACCCCGTGCTCCTTCGCGGCCATCATGCCCGGCAGCAGATCCCCGTCGCCGGTGACGAGCACGATGTCCGAGCAGGCGCGGTTGCGGGCCAGCTCGGTCAGCTCCGCGTGCATCGCGGCGTCGACGCCCTTCTGCGCCCATCGTCCGTCGCTGCGGGTCAGCGCGCCCAGGCGCACGGTCACCCGGGGCATCACACGCAGCCTGCGGTGCTCCGGCTGCGGCACCCGGTCGGGGGCACCGTCGAACCAGTAGATGCGCAGCAGCGGCCGTTCGGTGTCCGACTCGGCGCGTTCGCGCAACCCCAGGATGAGAGCCGCGTGGTCGACGGTGATCCGGGACCTCGATGGCTCCCCGGCGAGCAGACTGGCGGCAGCCCCGAGCAGATACCCGGCGTCCACCAGGACGATGCAGCGGTCCACGCGTTCCACCCTCTTTCCGGGAGGTTTGCTTCGGGCTTCCTTCGAGTCTGCCCGACCGCCGAGAGGTTAACGGCCCGAACTCGATCTTCGGCGTGGCGGAATGCGGTCATGGCCCCTCCACTGCCTCTGTCACGGACGGTAATTGCACGAAATGCGTTCTTTATCAGCCTATGTGAATCTGGTCCCGGCCCTGGCCCCTAGATCCCCCACAGGAGGCATCACCATGGCCAAGAACAAGAACCGCAAGCAGGCCGGCACACAGAGCCGCTCCTCGCAGCCCGAGCAGGCACAGGACCAGTCGCACAGGCCCGCTTCGGAGTCGCACGATTCCCCGATGCCGCAGACCCAGGGCAGCCCCGCGGATGTCGCCCGTAAGAAGCAGAAGAGCTTCGGCCACAACTGAAGTCTGCGCCAGGGCCGTTGAAGCCCCGGAACATAAAGAGGGGCGCACCCGTCCACGGGTGCGCCCCTTGTACGCAGCGGCTCGGCTCACCGGGCCGCGGCCACCTCGCGGCCGGCGGTCAGCCGGCCAGACAGGACGGGCCGAGCAGAACCTTCAGATCCCCGTAGAGTGCCGGATCCGGCTTGACCCGGTGCCGGTCCAGGCGCAGGACGGTCGTCTTGCGCGGGCCCTGGAGCTTGATGCGGACCTCGCTGTCGCCCTTGTGCTGGCTGAGGATCTCACCGAGCCGGCTCACCATGGGAGGCGTCACCCGGGTGGCCGGGATGGTGAGCACCACGGGCGCGTTGGTGCCCGCGTTCGACAGGTCGGGGACCATCAGCTCCATCGCGACCAGCCGCGGCACGTCCTCGCGCTTGTCGAGGCGGCCCTTGACGAACACGACGGCGTCCTCGACGAGTTGGGTCGACACGAGTTGGTAGGTCGCCGGGAAGAACATGCACTCGATGGAGCCCGCGAGGTCCTCGACCGTCGCGATCGCCCAGGCGTTGCCCTGCTTGGTCATCTTGCGCTGCAGGCCGGAGATGATGCCGCCGATGGTCACGACCGCGCCGTCCGCGTGCTCGCCTCCGGTGAGCTGGGCGATGCCCGCGTCGGCCTTGTCGGACAGCACGTGCTCCAGGCCGAAGAGCGGGTGGTCGGAGACGTACAGACCGAGCATCTCCCGCTCCTGGGCGAGGAGATAGGTCTTGTCCCACTCCTCGTCCGTGAACGCGACGTCCAGGCCGAAGCCGGGCTCGTCGCTCTGCTCCTCGCCGAGACCGCCGAAGAGGTCGAACTGCCCCTCGGCCTCCTTGCGCTTGACCGCGACCACATTGTCGATCATCGGCTCGTACTGCGCGGTGAGCCCCTTGCGGGTGTGCCCCATCGTGTCGAAGGCGCCCGCCTTGATCAGCGATTCCGTGGTGCGCTTGTTGCACACCACCGCCTCGACCTTGTCCAGGTAGTCCGGGAAGGTCGCGTACTTCCCCTTGGCCTTGCGGCACTTGATGATCGACTCGACGACGTTGGTACCGACGTTGCGCACGGCGGAGAGGCCGAAGAGGATCACGTCGTCGCCCTGGGCGGCGAAGTTCGACTCCGACTCGTTCACGTTGGGCGGGAGCACCTTGATGCCCATGCGACGGCACTCGTTCAGATAGACGGCCGACTTGTCCTTGTCGTCCTTGACCGAGGTGAGGAGCCCGGCCATGTACTCGGCGGGGTAGTTCGCCTTCAGGTAGGCGGTCCAGTACGACACGAGGCCGTACGCGGCCGAGTGGGCCTTGTTGAACGCGTAGCCGGCGAAGGGGACCAGCACGTCCCACAGGGCCTGGATCGCCTCGTCGCTGTAGCCGTTCCTGCGGGCGCCGGTCTGGAAGATGGTGAAGTTCTTCGCCAGTTCCTCGGGCTTCTTCTTGCCCATCACACGCCGGAGGATGTCGGCCTCGCCGAGCGAGTAGCCCGCGATGATCTGGGCGGCCTTCTGCACCTGCTCCTGGTAGACGATCAGGCCGTAGGTGACGTCCAGAACCTCCTTGAGCGGCTCCTCGAGCTCCGGGTGGATCGGCGTGATCTCCTGCTGGCCGTTCTTGCGCAGGGCGTAGTTGGTGTGCGAGTTCATGCCCATCGGGCCCGGGCGGTACAGGGCCGAGACGGCGGAGATGTCCTCGAAGTTGTCCGGCTTCATCAGACGCAGCAGGGAGCGCATGGGCCCGCCGTCGAACTGGAAGACGCCGAGGGTGTCGCCGCGCTGGAGCAGATCGAAGGTCTTGGGATCGTCCAGCGGAAGGCTCAGCAGGTCGATGTCCGCGCCCTTGTTGGACTTCACCATCTTGACGGCGTCGTCCATGATCGTCAGGTTGCGCAGACCGAGGAAGTCCATCTTCAGCAGGCCGAGCGACTCGCAACTCGGGTAGTCCCACTGGGTGATGGTCACCCCGTCGGTGTGCCGCACCCAGACGGGCACGTGCTCGGTGATGGTCTCGCTGGACATGATCACACCGGCCGCGTGCACACCCATCTGCCGCACCAGGCCCTCGACGCCCTTGGCGGTGTCGATGACCTTCTTCACGTCCGGCTCGTTCTCGTACATCCCGCGGACCTCGCCCGCCTCCGAGTACCGGGGGTGGCTGGAGTCGGTGATACCGGACAGCGGGATGCCCTTGCCGAGGACGTCGGCCGGCATGGCCTTGGTGATGCGGTCGCCCATCGCGTACGGGTAGCCCAGCACGCGCGCGGAGTCCTTGATCGCGTTCTTGGCCTTGATGGTGCCGTACGTGCCGATCATGGCGACCTTGTCGGCGCCGTACTTCTCCGTCACGTACCTGATCACCTCGACGCGCCTGCGCTCGTCGAAGTCGATGTCGACGTCGGGCATCGAGATGCGCTCGGGGTTGAGGAACCGCTCGAAGATCAGGCCGTGCGGGATCGGGTCCAGGTCGGTGATGCCCATGGCGTAGGCGACGATCGAACCGGCCGCGGAACCACGGCCGGGACCCACTGCGATGCCGTTGTTCTTGGCCCACATGATGAAGTCGGCGACGACGAGGAAGTAGCCCGGGAAGCCCATCGAGATGATGACGTCCATCTCGTAGTCGGCCTGCTTCTGGCGGTCCTCGGGAATGCCGCCGGGGAAGCGGCGCTCCATGCCGCGGCGGACCTCCTCCTTGAACCAGGTGACCTCGGTGTAGCCCTCGGGGATGTCGAACTTGGGCATGAGGTCGCGCTTCTCGAACATGCCGCTCGTGTCGACCATCTCGGCGATGAGGAGCGTGTTGGCGCAGCCCTCCTGCCAGGCGTCCGAGGAGTCGACGGCGTACATCTCGTCCGTGGACTTCAGGTAGTAGCCGGTGCCGTCGAACTTGAAGCGGTCCGGGTCGGAGAGGTTCTTGCCCGTCTGGATGCACAGCAGGGCGTCGTGCGCTCCCGCCTCGTGGGCGTACGTGTAGTGCGAGTCGTTGGTGACCAGCGGCGGGATGCCGAGCTTCCTGCCGATCTCCAGCAGGCCGTCGCGGACCCGGCGCTCGATCTCGATGCCGTGGTCCATGAGCTCCAGGAAGTACTTGTCCTTGCCGAAGATGTCCTGGTACTCGGCGGCCGCCTTCAGCGCCTCGTCGAAGTGGCCGAGGCGCAGCCGGGTCTGCACCTCGCCCGAGGGGCAGCCGGTGGAGGCGACGATCCCCTCCGACCACTGAGAGATCGTCTCCTTGTCCATGCGCGGCCACTTCTGCAGCCAGCCCTCGGCGTACGCGTCCGAGGACAGGCGGAAGATGTTGTGCAGGCCGGTCCTGTTCACCGCCCACATCGTCTTGTGGGTGTAACCGCCGGAACCGGAGACGTCGTCCCTCTTCTGGTGCGGCTGGCCCCACTGGATCTTGCGCTTGTTGCGCCGGGACTCGGGCGCGACGTACGCCTCGATGCCGATGATCGGGGTGATTCCGGCGTTCTTCGCGGAGTGGAAGAAGTCGTACGCCCCGTGGAGGTTGCCGTGATCGGACATGGCGATGTGCGTCATGCCCATCTCGTTGCACGCGTTGAACATGTCCTTCAGCCGCGCGGCACCGTCCAGCAGCGAGTACTGGGTGTGGACGTGCAGGTGCGTGAACGGCGGCTTCGACACGGCTTCGGCCTCCAAGGAGAACGGACGTCAACGGGGGTCCGACAGGCTGCGGACAGTCTGGGGGACAGCGTCGAAGTCTATGCCTCGGCACTGACACCCGGCGGCCTTCACCGCGTACCTTCATCCGGGGGACACGGACCGCGCACCCGCGCCTTCTCACGGCGGACACCGGCCGTGCGCCCGTATCTTCATGCGACGGACACGGGCCTCACCGCCCGTGTCTTCATGCGACGGACACGGGCCTCACCGCCCGTGTCTTCGTGCGAGGGCCACGGGCACTCCCGCGTACCGTCGTCCGTTGGAAGGGGACGGACGACCCCGTCCCACACGTCACGCACCACCTGCACCTGGAGGCACCCAGCGATGTCGGTCCCGCAGCTCAGCGCCGAGCAACGCGGCGAGGAGATCCTCGCCGTCTTCGACACCGCCTTCGGCGAGCTGCTCGCCGCCGACCCGGCCGCGTTCCGCGTGAAGTTCCGCAAGATGGCGGCCTCCGCATTCGCGTTCTACCGGGGCACGGCCTGCCTCTTCTACCACGACCTCGACTCCGAGAAGCGGGGCGGCCCGTACCTGGACGACCGCACCTCCCGGGTGTGGATCCACGGCGACCTGCACGGCGAGAACTTCGGCACGTACATGGACTCCACGGGCCGCCTGATCTTCAACGTGAACGACTTCGACGAGGCCTACGTCGGCCCCTTCACCTGGGACCTGAAGCGCTTCGCCGCCTCCATGGCGCTGATCGGGTACGCGAAGGCCCTCAGCGACGAGCAGATCACCGAGCTGGTGACGATCTACGCTGCGGCCTACCGCGAGCGCGTCCACGCCCTCGCGACCGGCGCCAAGCGGGACGAGGTGCCCCCCTTCACGCTGGACACCGCGCAGGGCCCGCTCCTGGACGCGCTGCGCGACGCCCGCTCGCTGACCCGCTTCGGGCTGCTGGACTCGATGACCGAGATCCGCGAGTTCGAGCGGCGGTTCGCGCCCGGCGGCGGCTCCATCGAGCTGGACGCCGCCACCCGCTACAAGGTGCTCGCCGCCTTCGACGGCTACCTGGAGACGCTGCCGGAGTCGTCCCTGGCGCGCCCGGACTCCTACCGCGTCAAGGACGTGGTCGGCCGTCGCGGCATCGGCATCGGCTCCGCGGGCCTGCCGTCGTACAACATCCTTCTCGAGGGCAACAGCGACGCCCTGGAGAACGACGTGGTGATCTACATCAAGCAGGCCCAGACCCCGGCCGTCTCCCGTCACATCAGCGACCCGGCGATCCGCGACTACTTCCAGCACGAGGGCCACCGCACGGTGATCTCCCAGCGGGCCCTGCAGGCGCACGCCGACCCGTGGCTCGGCTGGACCGAGCTGGACGGTTCGGGCCAGCTGGTCGCCGAGGTGTCGCCGTACGCCGTCGACCTGGACTGGGGCGACATCGACGACCCGGAGGAGATCGCGGCGGTCGTCGCCGACCTGGGCCGCGCCACGGCCGCCATGCACGCGGCGGCGGACGACCAGTCCGGCGAGTCCCTGGTGCCCTTCTCCACGGAGCGGGCCATCGACGCCGCGATCGCCGCCGACGAGGCGGGCTTCCCGGGGCTGCTGGCGGACTTCGCCCACGAGTACGGGGCACGCGCGCGTGCCGACCACCAGATCTTCGTGGACCTGTTCCGCAACGGCCGGATCCCCGGCCTGCGGGCCTCCTAGCCGCTCGGACGCACAACGCTCCCGTAACACCTGGCCCCCCTTTAAGGGCCCCTTACGGGAGCGCATGCGACACTCTCACCGCTATGGACATATCCGGGACCCAGCTCAGAGCCGTGCGCGCGGCGCTGTTCACGGCCGTGGTCGTGACGCTCAGCACCGCGTCGCACGTGCTGCTGTCCGAGGTCCCGCTGCCGATGGGGACGGTCGCCGCGATCGCCGGCGTCGTCTTCGTCGTGGCCTACGCGCTGGCGGGCCGCGAGCGCGACTTCGGGAAGATCGCGGCCCTGCTGGTGCCCCTGGAGCTTACGGCGGACACGGTCTTCACCGCGGGTCAGCACGCCTGCTACGGCAGGGTCGGCGGCCCGGTCACCGGTCCGCTGCGCTCGGTCGGCCTGGACGTGCTGTGCAGCGGCGGCGCCGTGGGCACGCCGCTGACCCGGGTCACCGGCACCGGAACCGACCGGGTCGCGGCACTGCTCGCGCACGCGGACCCGGCCACCGCCTGGCTGCTGCTCGCCGCGCATGTCGGCGTGGGGCTCCTCGCGGCCGCCTGGCTGCGCAGGGGCGAGCGGGCGCTGGCCGACCTGCTGCGCGCCGCGGCCGCCACCACCTTCCGGCCCCTGCTGGTCGCCGTCGCCGCGGTCTCGGTGGGGCTCTCCCCCGCACGCCGGGCTCCGCGCCCCGCCCACCGCGCCGCCGTCACCACGCGTACCCGGCTGTTCGTGCACTCTCTGGGACGGCGGGGTCCCCCGCGCTCGGTCGCCTTCGCCTGAACCACCCGAGCACCGGAAGACCCCCACGTATCCCGCGCACCGCAGGTGCGCACATCCCCATGGAGAGCACCGATGAGCAAGCGCAACACCCAGGAGGCGAAGACGGCGGCCCGTGAGCGGCTGCGTCAGGAGCGCGAGCGCCAGGCCAAACGCGACAAGGCGAAGCGGCAGGTCATCGTCGCCGCCTCGGTCGTCGCGGTCCTGGCCGCCGCGGGCGGCATAGGGTACGCCGTCGTCCAGAACAACAAGCCCGGCTACTGGGAGGCGGCCAAGGACGACAAGCTCGTCAAGCCGGCCAACACCAGCGGCACCAACGGCACGACCGTCGTCATCGGCAAGAGCACCGCCCCGAAGACCCTCGAGATGTACGAGGACCCGCGCTGCCCGATCTGCGCCCAGTTCGAGCAGACCGTCGGCGCGACCGTGAAGAAGGACGTCGACGACGGCAAGTTCAAGATCCAGTACTTCGGCGCCTCGTTCATCGACAACAACTCCCAGGGCGAGGGTTCCAAGAACGCGCTGAGCGCCATGGGCGCGGCGCTGAACGTGAGCCCCGAGGCCTTCCTGGAGTACAAGACGGCGCTCTACTCCAAGCAGTGGCACCCCGACGAGACCGAGGACAAGTTCAAGGACGACAGCTACCTGATCAAGGTCGCGGACACCGTGCCCGCCCTCAAGGGCAACGCCGCCTTCCAGAAGGCCGTGAAGGACGGCACCTACGACAAGTGGGCGCTGGACATGTCCGACGTCTTCAACAAGAGCGGTGTGCAGGGCACTCCGACCCTGAAGATGGACGGCAAGACGATCACCGGCTCCGACGGCCAGAACGCGCCCATGACGGTGCCGGAGTTCACCACGGCGATCGACAAGGCGACCCAGGGCTGACCCCGGCCCCGGCGGTCCGACCCCGGGGTCCGGCAGACAAAGAGCGGGCGAACTTTCCAAGTTCGCCCGCTCTTTATGCGTACCGGTCAGTAATCTGATCGGCCGTGACCAGTCGACACAGATCATCCGAGAGTGGCAATTCCCTCTCCCCGCGCCGCCGTACGGTCGTCAAGGCCGCTGCTGCCACCGCCGTCCTGGGTGTTCCGATCGCCGCCGCCCTCCCGGCCCGTGCCGCCACCGACACGCCCGCCTTCCTGCACGGCGTGGCCTCCGGCGACCCGCTGCCGGACGGCGTTCTGCTGTGGACCCGGGTGACGCCCACCGCCGAGGCGCTGCCCGGCTCCGGGACCGGCCCGGACACCGAGGTCGGCTGGGTCGTCGCCAGGGACAAGGCGCTGACCGACATCGTCGCCAAGGGGTCCGTCACCGCCACCGCCGCCTCCGACCACACGGTCAAGGCCGACGTCCGCGGTCTCGCGGCCGCCACGGACTACTGGTTCCGCTTCTCCGCCGCCGGCACCGACTCCCCCGTCGCCCGCACCCGCACGGCCCCGGCCGCGGGCGCCGCGGTGTCCGGACTGCGTTTCGGCGTGGTCTCCTGCGCCAACTGGGAGGCCGGCTACTTCTCGGCGTACCGCCACCTGGCCGCCCGCGCCGACCTGGACGCATGGCTGCACCTGGGCGACTACATCTACGAGTACAAGAGCGGTGAGTACGGCACCCGCGGCACGGTCGTGCGCCCGCACTCCCCGGCCGACGAGATCATCACGCTCGCCGACTACCGTGTCCGGCACGCCCGTTACAAGACCGACCCCGACCTCCAGGCCCTGCACCACAGGGCGCCGGTCATCGCGATCTGGGACGACCACGAGTTCGCCGACAACGCCTGGTCGGGCGGCGCGGTCAACCACACCGAGGGCGCCGAGGGCACCTGGACCGCCCGCAAGACGGCCGCCAAGCAGGCGTACTTCGAGTGGATGCCGGTCCGCCCGGCGGTCGAGGGCACCACCTACCGCCGGCTGCGCTTCGGCAAGCTCGCCGACCTCTCGCTGCTCGACCTGCGCTCCTTCCGCTCGCAGCAGGCGTCCACGGCGAGCGGTTCGGTCGACGACCCGAACCGCACCATCACGGGACGCGCCCAGCTCGACTGGCTGAAGGCGGGCCTGAAGTCCTCCGACACCACCTGGCGGCTGGTCGGCAACTCGGTGATGATCTCGCCCTTCGCCGTCGGCTCGCTGACCGCCGACCTGCTCAAGCCGCTGGCGAAGCTGCTGGGCCTGCCGCAGGGGGGCATCGCCCTCAACACCGACCAGTGGGACGGCTACACGGACGACCGCCGGGAACTCCTCGCCCATCTGCGGGACAACGTCATCCGCAACACGGTCTTCCTGACCGGCGACATCCACATGGCGTGGGCCAACGACATACCCGTCGACGCCGGTACGTATCCGCTGTCCCCCTCGGCCGGCACCGAGTTCGTGGTGACGTCGGTCACCTCCGACAACCTCGACGACATCGTCAAGGTCCCCGAGGGCACCGTCTCCGCACTGGCCTCGCCGGTCATCCGCGCGGCCAACCGGCACGTCCAGTGGGTGGACACCGACCGCCACGGCTACGGCGTATTGGACATCACCGCCGAGCGGGCGCAGATGGACTACTACGTCCTGTCCGACCGCACCAGCCCGAACGCCACCTCTTCGTGGGCGCGTTCGTACCGCACCCGCAGCGGCACGCAGAAGGTGGAGCGCACCTACGACCCGGTGTGATCCACACAGGCACGTCCGCTCACAGGCTGTCGAGGAAGCCGAGCGCCACCCTCCAGGTGGCCTCGGCCGCCTCCTCGTCCCAGTCCGGCAGGCCGGGGTCGGTGTAGAGGTGCCCGGCGCCCGCGTAGCGGTAGATCTCCACGTCGGCTCCCGCCCTGCCCATCTGCAGGTACCAGGCGCTCAGCCAGTCGTCCGTCTCGAACGGGTCGGGCTCGGCGACGTGCAGCTGGACCGGCAGGTCGTCCACCGACGCGGTCGGCGCGATGTCCGACGTGCCGTGCAGCAGCAGAAGCCCGCGGGCCTTGCTGTCGCCGAGAGCCAGGGTCTGCGCGGTGGCGGCACCCAGGGAGAACCCCGCGTACACGAGCTCTCGCTCCGAGTACGGCGCGGCGGCCAGGACGGCTCGCTTGAGCAGCTCCTCCTTGCCGATCTCGTCCTTGAACGCCATGCCCTCCTCGACCGTCTCGAAGGTACGGCCGTCGAACAGGTCGGGGGTCCACACCTCGTGCCCGGCGGCGCGGAGCCGGTCGGCGGCGGCCCGGACGGCCGGCCGCAGTCCGTACGTCGAGTGGAAGAGCATGATGTTCATGAGCCCATCGTGCCAGCCGTCGCCGACCGTGCCGTAGTCGGCTTCTTCCCGGGTGGATCCAGGTCGCATGTTCATCATCGCGCCGTGCGGTTACGTTCGAAGGCATGGAGAACGTACTGCGCCCGGTGATCGTCGTCGGCGGCTCGGTCGTGCTCACACTGCTCATCGGGTGGGGCACGGACATCCTGCTGCGCAAGGCGAACGGCCGGCACCCCGAGACGCCCCTGTGGGGCCTGCTCCGTCGCGGCCGCATCCCCTATCAGCTCGTTCTGTGCGCCGCCCTGCTGAGAGGTTCCTACGACGAGGCGAAACTCCTCGAGGAGCACCGGGTCGGGGTCGGCCGGACCCTGACGCTGGTGCTGATCGGTGCGGCCGCGTGGCTGGTGATCCGGATCGCCGGCGCGATCGTCGAGACCTCGTACACCCGCTACGCCCGTGCCCACCACGATGCGGCCCGGGTCCGCCGTGTGCGCACCCAGGTGTCGCTGATCATGCGCGTGGTGGCGGCGGTGGTCGGCGTGATGGCGGTCTCCGCCATGCTGCTGACGTTCCCCGCGATGCGCGCGGCCGGCGCCTCGCTGCTGGCCTCGGCCGGCGTCCTCGGCATCGTCGCCGGTGTCGCCGCGCAGTCCACGCTCGCCAACCTCTTCGCCGGCCTGCAGATCGCGTTCGGCGACATGGTGCGGCTCGGCGACACGGTCGTGGTGGACGGCGAGTGGGGCACCGTCGACGAGATCACGCTCACCTTCCTCACGGTGCGGACGTGGGACGAGCGCCGGATCACCATGCCGGTGTCGTACTTCACCTCGAAACCGTTCGAGAACTGGTCCCGCGGCAGCCCGCAGATGACGGGCATCGTCTACTTCCACGTCGACCACGCCGCGCCCGTGGAGGCGATGCGCGAGAGGCTCCGCGACATCCTGCGCGAGTGCCCGGCCTGGGACGGCCGCGCCCTCGGCCTCCAGGTCACCGACACGACGCCCAACACCATGCAGGTACGGGCGCTGGTCACGGCGAAGGACCCGGACGACATCTGGACGGTCCGGGTCACGGTCCGCGAGCAGATGATCCGCTGGCTGACGGAGGAGCACCCCTACGCGCTGCCGCGGGTCAACACGGCGGACGCGGTGCCCGCGCCCGGCACGAACGGGCACAGGTCACCCGGAGCGGCCCGCAGGGCGTACGAGCCGCGGACGAACCGGGGCTGAGGCGCCGGCCCGTCAGTGCCCGCGTTCGGCACCGCCGTTGACCTGGATCACCTGTGCGGTGATGTGTCCCGCTCCGTGGGACGCCAGCCAGTGCAGGGTCTCGGCGATGTCGCCCGGGGTCCCGGCGCGGCCGGTGGACGTCTCCGCGATGAGTCGTTCGCGCCGCGCCGGGTTCATCGCGTCCCCGAAGAACCCGGTGTCCTCGACATAGCCGGGTGCGACCACGTTCACCGTGA
The DNA here is from genome assembly GCF_051553595.1 of Streptomyces sp. HUAS TT11. Lineage (NCBI taxonomy): Bacteria > Bacillati > Actinomycetota > Actinomycetes > Kitasatosporales > Streptomycetaceae > Streptomyces > Streptomyces sp. HUAS TT11. Next base: position 6,662,590 of record NZ_CP196184.1, on the reverse strand, counting down.
TCCCACGCGGTCCCAGGTCGCGGGCCAGATCGAAGGCGTACGGATGCAGCGCCGCCTTGGACCCGGCGTACGCCCCGCTGCCGGAGCCGCGGTAGGCGGCGATGGAGCTGAGGAACAGCACGCGCCCGCCCGGCGAGGCGAGCCGCTCGCGCAGCGCCTCCGTGAGCAGGGTCGCGGTCAGCACGTTCAGCCGGAAGTTGACGGTCCAGGTGTGCGCCACGGCGTCGAGCGGGTCCTCGGTGCCGGCCTCGGGTTCCAGATTGCCCGCACCGCCCGCGCTGTTGACGAGGACGTCCACGGTGCCGAGCTCGTCGGCCACGAAGCGGGCGACCCCGCGCACCGCGCCGGGGTCGCTCAGATCGGCCGCATAGGTGAGCGCGCCGGGCACCTCGGCCTTCTCCAGCACCTCCGCCCGCCGGCCGAGGAGCAGCACCCGATCCCCGTCCGACGCGAAGGCCCTCGCCGCCGCCAGCCCGATCCCCGTACCTCCACCGCTGATCACCACATTGCGCGCCATGATCCGATCGTACAAAGCCGGGCATCCACGGGGCGGTTGTTTCCCCCGGGCACTCGGGACGCGTCGCCGGCCCGGCGCGGCGGTCAGCGCAGACTGCGCACATCCAGATGGCGCAGCACCCGGTCGACGACCTCCGGGTCCGAGCCCGGTTCGCTGCGGGCCGCCAGCACCTCGTGCCGGGCCGCGCTGAGCATCTCACCCTGGATCCTGCGCAGCCGTTTCAGCCGCCTGGCGCGCTGCTGGTGCGCCTCGCGCCGCTCCTCGTCCGCCAGTTCGGGACTGATGCGCACCCCGATGTCGGAGGCCCGACGCAGCAGTTGCTCGGACAGTTCCTCCGGGAGCTCCTCGACGTCCTCGATCTCCTTGAGCCTCCGCTTCGCCGCCTTGGCCGCGCGGACCGCCAGCACCCTCTCGAACTCCTTCTCCTTCACCGTGTCGGCCCGCACTCCCAGCCTTCTCACCAGCCACGGCAGCGTCAGACCCTGGAGCACCAGCGTCGCCATGATCACTCCGAAGGCGATGAACACGATCTCGTCCCGGTCGGGGAAGCGCGATCCGTCGTCCGTCGTCAGCGGAATGGCGAGGGCCAGCGCCACCGAGGCCACACCGCGCATTCCCGCCCACCACATCACGACGGTCTCCCGCCAGGACATGGGGATGTCCTCGTCGTAGTCCCGCAGCGCGTGCATCCGCTTGGTCAGCCAGGTCGCGGGCAGCAGATACACGAGCCGCACGACCACCACGACGCCGACGATCGCCGCGGCCCAGACGAGCATCCGGTCCCACCGCCCCGACGCCGTCCGGATCGCCTGGTGCAGCTCCAGCCCGATCAGCCCGAACGCGATCCCGGTGACCAGGGTGTCGACCACCTCCCAGAACGTGTGCCCGGCCAGGCGCATCAGCACGTCGTCCGGGTCCCGGGCCTCGGCCAGGAACAGCGCGGTCACGAGCACGGCCAGGACGCCGGAGCCGTGCAGCTCCTCGGCCAGGACGTAGGCCGCGTACGGCACCAGAAGTGTCAGGCCGACCTGCAGGGTGGCGTCGTTGAGCAGGTCGAGCAGCTTGCTGGCGGCCCAGCCGAGCACAAGGCCGACGACCAGGGCGACGATCGCGGAGAGCACCAGTTCCAGCGCGGCGTCAGGGAACGAGAACGTTCCGCTGACGGCGGCGGCGATCGCGACGTGGTAGAGCACGATCGCCGTCACGTCGTTGAAGAGGCCCTCACCCTCCAGGATCGAGACCAACCTGCGGGGCAGTCCCAGTTGCCCCGCCACGGCGGTGGCCGCGACCGGGTCGGGCGGCGCCACCAATGCGCCGAGGACGACCGCGGCGGCGATCGGCAGCCCCGGCACGATCGCGTGGGCCACCACGGCGACGCACACCGTGGTGACGAACACCAGGGCCACGGCCAGCAGGAAGATCGGCCGCTTGTTGGCCGCGAACTGGCGCCAGGAGGTACGACGCGCCGCGGCGTACAGCAGCGGCGGCAGCAGTGCGGGCAGGATGAGCTCGGGCGGGATGTTGACGTTCGGCACGAAGTCCAGCAGTGCCAGCACGATCCCGAGCAGCGTCATCAGCACCGGAGCGGGTACTCCCAGCCGGTCCCCGACCGGGACGCTCACCACGGCCCCGAGCAGCAGCAGGAGCATCAGGGCCAGTTGATCCACGGTGAGCGCTCCGGCGGTTCGACGTTCACACGGCAGACCCCAAGCCTGCCATGTCACCCTCCCGCGGGGCTCTTCGGCGCTCCCCGGCTACAGCAGGCGCCGCATCGACCGGTGCGGTATCCCGGCGTCCGGGAACTCCGGCCCGTAGGCCACGTATCCCAGCCGTTCGTAGAACCCCAGCGCATGCGTCTGCGCGTGCAGGTCCACCGCCGTCAGGTCATGCGCACGCGCCGCGTCCTCGATCGCCCGGACCAGCGCCGCGCCGACCCCGAGGCCGCGCGCCTCCCGGGTCACCGCGAGCCGGCCGAGGGATCCCACGGACGGGTCACCGCCGTTCTTCGCCGCGGCCGCCTCCCCGAACAGCAGGCGACCGGTGCCGAGCGGCATGCCGTCGTCGCGCACGGCCAGCACATGGACCGCGTCGGCGTCGTGGACGTCGTACTCGATGTCCTCGGGAACGCCCTGCTCCCTCACGAAGACCTCCTTGCGGACCGTGAAGCACGCCTCACGGTCGGCGGGGTCCTCGGCCGTCCGCACCACGTACGCCGCGGTCATGCCCAGCTCTCCTCACGTACCGTGTCCAGCGCCTTCTGCAGGTCCGCGGGGTAGGCGCTCTCGAACTCCACCCACGCCCCGTCCCCCGGATGCTCGAAGCCCAGGCGCACGGCGTGCAGCCACTGACGGGTCAGTCCGAGCCGCTTGGCGATCGTCGGGTCCGCGCCGTAGGTCAGGTCGCCGACGCACGGGTGCCGGTGGGCGGCCATGTGGACGCGGATCTGATGGGTGCGCCCGGTCTCCAGCTTGACGTCGAGCAGGGAGGCCGAGCGGAAGGCCTCGATCAGGTCGTAGTGCGTCACGGACGGCTTGCCCTCGGCCGTGACCGCCCACTTGTAGTCGTGCGTGGGGTGGCGTCCGATGGGGGCGTCGATGGTCCCGCTGGTGGGGTCGGGATGGCCCTGCACGAGCGTGTGGTAGCGCTTGTCGACCGTGCGCTCCTTGAACTGGCGCTTGAGCGACGTGTACGCGTGCTCCGACTTGGCCACGACCATCAGGCCCGAGGTACCCACGTCGAGCCGGTGCACGATGCCCTGGCGCTCGGCGGCGCCCGAGGTCGAGATGCGGTACCCGGCGGCGGCGAGACCGCCGATCACGGTCGGGCCCGACCACCCGGGGGACGGATGCGCGGCCACGCCGATCGGCTTCACGATCACGACCACGTCCTCGTCGTCGTGCACGATGTCCATGCCCTCGACGGGCTCCGCGACCACCTGCACCGGCGCGGGCGCCTGGGGCATCTCCACCTCGAGCCAGGCCCCGCCGCGCACGCGCTCGGACTTGCCGACCACCGCGCCGTCGACCTGCACCTTGCCCGCGGCGGCCAGTTCCGCCGCCTTGGTACGCGAGAAGCCGAACATCCGGGAGATGGCGGCGTCCACGCGCTCGCCCTCCAGGCCGTCGGGTACGGGCAGGGTGCGGATCTCGGGAAGCGTGCTCACCCGTCGAGTATGCCGGACGGGTCGGACAGCCCTGTACGAGAGTCCCGGACGCTCAGTCCTTGTGGACCGTTCCGTCCGGGTCGAGGCCGCGGAAGGAGAGCAGCACGATCAGGATGCCGCCGCACACGATCGCCGAGTCGGCCAGGTTGAAGACGGCGAAGTGCTTGGGCGCGATGAAGTCGACGACCGCGCCTTCGAAGACGCCGGGCGAGCGGAAGATCCGGTCGGTGAGGTTGCCCAGGGCGCCGCCGAGCAGCAGGCCGAGCGCGACCGCCCACGGCAGGCTGTAGAGCTTGCGCGCGAGGCGGGCGATCACCACGATCACGGCGGCCGCGATCACGGTGAAGATGATGGTGAAGGCCTCGCCGAAACCGAAGGCGGCGCCCGGATTGCGGATGGCCTCGAGCTTCAGCCAGTCGCCGATGACCTCGATCGGCGCGTGGTGCTCCAGCTTCGCGACCACGACGAGCTTGCTGACCAGGTCGAGGGCGTATGCGAAGGCGGCGACCCCGAACAGGACCGCGATACGGCGCTTGCCCTTGGGACGGTCGGCGACGCCGGACCCCACCTCGTTCGCGCCGGAGCCGTCCGCCGGGGCCCGTTCCTCGGACTGCTCCGGCCCGGCCCCCGACGCGTCTGGGATGTCCGGCGTACCGATGATGCGCTCCGCCTCTGCCACGTCAGTCCCTCAACCTAGGTGCCCTCACTGAGGACGAGAGTACGGCACCACCCGGCCCCACCAGGTGTTGAGGAGAGGATCACTACCGGCGTTCCTGCTTCTGCTTGCACTCCACGCACAGCGTGGCCCGCGGAAAGGCCTGCATGCGCGCTTTGCCGATGGGGTTCCCGCAGCTCTCGCACAGTCCGTAGGTGCCGGCGTCGAGACGGTCCAGGGCCCTTTCGGTCTGCTCGAGCATCTCGCGCGCGTTGGCGGCGAGCGCCAGCTCGTGCTCGCGTGTGATGTTCTTCGTGCCGGTGTCCGCCTGGTCGTCGCCGGCACCGTCCCCGGAGTCGCGCATCAGCCCCACCACCGCCTGCTCGGACGCGTCGATCTCCCCGCGCAGCCGCATCGCCTCGGACTGGAGCTCCGCGCGCGCCTCCGCCACCTCCTCGGGAGTCCACGGGTCCTCGCCGGCGCGCACCGCCAGCTCTCCGGGCTCCACCGCGGCGAACCTCGCCTTGGGGACCGCGGTGGGGTTCGTCGCCGCTGTGGCCGTGCCAGGAGTCTTCTTCGCAACCACCGTCGTGGCTCCCGTCTGCTTGGCGACCTTTCCCGCGGCCGCCTTCTTGGCCGTGCTCTTCTTGGCCGCACTCTTTGTGGGGGTGCTCTTCGTGGTGCCGCCCTTACCGGCGGCGCTCTTCGAGGCCGTGGCCTTGGCCGTCTTCCCGGGGACGGCCTTCTTGGCGACGGCTTTCTTGGCCGCCGCCTTCTTGCCCGGTGCCTTCTTGGCGACGGGCTTCTTCGACGAAGCCCCTTCGGCGACGGTGCTCGCCGCCGCCTTCTCGGCGACGGGCTTCTTCGCCGCTGTCGCCTTCTTCACCACGGTGCTGGTCACCGCTGCCTCCTTGGCGCCGGACTTCCTCGCTGCCGACTTCTTCGCGGTGGTGGCGGTCACCGCTCTCTTCCCGTCGGCCGTCGACTTCTTCCCCGCAGGTCCCTCGGGACCGTCTTCCTCCTCTCCTCGGCCCTTCCTCGCGGCCGCCTTCCTCGGGGCCGCCGATGTCCCGGCGGCACCGGCCCGGGCCTGCTTCCCGGAGGCCGGCCCCTTGCCGGCGGTCCCGGCGGCCGGTTTGGTACCGGCCGTTCCGGAAGCAGATTTCCCACCGGCCGTCCCGGCAGTCGCCGGCTTCGCGGTTGCCTTCTTCGCAGCCGCCCCGCGGGACCCGCCCGCGCCGGCGGCGGCCTTTCCCGAGGCCGTCTTCCGGGCGGCCGGCCTGCCGGTCGCTGCCCGGGTTCCTGAGGTGCCAGCGTTCTCAGCGCTCCGGACATTCCCGACATTCCCGACAGGCGCATCCTTGACCCCGGACTTCACCGAGCCCTTCCCCGCCGCACTCACGGACGTGGAGGCGGCCGCCTGTCCGGCAGGCGCCCGTCCGGCCCCGGACCTCCGGCCTGTGCGCGCCCGCCCGGCGGAGGCCTTCGCACGGCCTCCCGACGGACCTCCCGCAGCTTCGGGGTTCGTGACCGCCCGCTGCCGGGCGGCCCTCTCCGTAGTGCCCGTGGGCTCCCTGCCCGCCCCGGCGACACCGCCGACGGACGCTCCGAGCCTGCGGACCAGTCCGGCCGTCCGGCCCAGCGCCGCGCGGACGCTGTTCCTCCCGCGCACGTCAGGGGTCGACGACACGCCGGAGCCTGCCGCACCGGCGGTTCTGCCGGTCGACGACTGCTGTACGGCGGTCCTTTTCGCCACCATGGCCGCGGCCCCTTCACATATTGTGATCTTGCGCGCGAATCGTGCTGGGACGATAAATCGACTTCTGGCCCGCGGCAACGGGGCACGCCACCGAAATCGCCCGCCACACGCGAGCCGCACGGCGAGCCTGCATCCGTTGTGCCCAGCTCTCCGCCGCATAATCCGCCGGGGCCGGCGTCCCGGGATCCGGACACCGGGCCCGCGCCATTCGGGTCACCCGCGCGCCCGTCCCGCGCGCCGCCCCCGGGGAGCAAAACCGGTCGGCCGAAGTCGGTGCGGCGCCGTACACTGGGCGGAGCGAGAAGCGTGGATGGGGACGAGTAGCGGCGTACGCAGCCAGGAGCGACCCGGGGACGGTGGAAGCCCGGGGGCGAGCGCACTGTGAAGATCACCCCGGAGCCGCCGGAAGAAAGCCTCGGACCGTCCAAGGCCGCTAGAACCGGCATCGCGACCCCAATGAGGGGGTTCACCGGTGCATGCACGCACCGGAGGACCAAGGAGGGTGGTACCGCGGGAGCGCGCCGCACACGGCGTTCGGGGAAGGCAGACGATTCCCGGTTCTCGTCCCTCCGACGGAAGGCAGCACGTCCGCCGGAGGAAGATCGATGACGCAGTACCGCCAGGTGCCCGCCCAGGTCGACCTGCCCGCGCTCGAGCACGCGGTGCTCGACTTCTGGCGCGAGCAGAAGATCTTTGCCAAGAGCCTGGAGCAGTCCGAGGGCCGCCCCGAGTGGGTGTTCTACGAAGGTCCGCCCACCGCCAACGGCATGCCAGGCGCCCACCACATCGAGGCCCGCGTCTTCAAGGACGTCTTCCCTCGCTTCCGCACCATGCGCGGCTACCACGTGGCCCGCAAGGCCGGCTGGGACTGCCACGGCCTCCCGGTGGAGCTGGCGGTGGAGAAGGAGCTCGGCTTCAGCGGCAAGAAGGACATCGAGGCGTACGGCATCGCCGAGTTCAACGCCATGTGCCGCGCGTCCGTCCTCCGGCACACCGACGCGTTCTCCGAGCTGACCACCCGCATGGGCTACTGGGTCGACCTCGACGAGGCCTACGTCACGATGGAGCCCGAGTACATCGAGTCCGTCTGGTGGTCGCTGAAGGAGATCTTCAACAAGGGCCTGCTGGTCCAGGACCACCGCGTCGCCCCCTGGTGCCCCCGCTGCGGCACGGGTCTGTCGGACCACGAGCTGGCGCAGGGCTACGAGACGGTCGTGGACCCGTCGGTCTACGTCCGCTTCCCGCTCACGTCCGGTCCGCTGGCCGGCGAGGCCTCGCTCCTGGTGTGGACGACAACGCCGTGGACGCTCGTCTCCAACACCGCGGTCGCCGCCCACCCCGACGTCACCTACGTCGTCGTGACCGACGGCGAGGAGAAGCTCGTCGTCGCCGAACCGCTTCTCGGCAAGGCGCTCGGCGAGGGCTGGGAGTCCACGGGCCGGTCCTTCACCGGCGCCGAGATGGAGCGCTGGACGTACCGACGGCCCTTCGAGCTGGTGGAGTTCCCGGAGACCCCGGGCGGCACCCACTACGTGGTGAACGCCACCTACGTCACCACCGAGGACGGCACGGGTCTGGTCCATCAGTCCCCCGCCTTCGGTGAGGACGACCTCAAGGTCTGCCGCGAGTACGGCCTGCCCGTGGTCAACCCGGTGCGCCCCGACGGCACCTTCGAGGAGGACGTCCCGCTCGTCGGCGGCGTCTTCTTCAAGAAGGCGGACGAACGGCTCACCGAGGACCTCCAGCAGCGCGGCCTGCTCTTCAAGCACATCCCGTACGAGCACAGCTACCCGCACTGCTGGCGCTGCCACACCGCGCTGCTCTACTACGCACAGCCGTCCTGGTACATCCGCACCACGGCCGTCAAGGACCGCCTTCTCGAGGAGAACGAGAAGACCAACTGGTTCCCGGAGACGGTCAAGCACGGCCGGTACGGCGACTGGCTGACCAACAACATCGACTGGGCGCTGTCCCGCAACCGCTACTGGGGCACGCCGCTGCCCATCTGGCGGTGCGAGGACGACCACCTCACCGTCGTGGGCTCCCGTGCCGAGCTCGGCGAGCTGACCGGCACCGACCAGTCGGAGCTCGACCCCCACCGCCCGTTCATCGACGAGGTGACCTTCGACTGCCCGCAGTGCGGCGGGACGGCCACGCGTGTACCCGAGGTGATCGACGCCTGGTACGACTCCGGCTCGATGCCGTTCGCGCAGTGGGGCTACCCGTACAAGAACAAGGAACTGTTCGAGTCCCGCTACCCGGCGCAGTTCATCTCCGAGGCCATCGACCAGACCCGTGGCTGGTTCTACACGCTGATGGCGATCGGCACGCTGGTCTTCGACAAGTCGTCGTACGAGAACGTGGTGTGCCTGGGCCACATCCTCGCCGAGGACGGCCGCAAGATGTCCAAGCACCTCGGCAACATCCTCCAGCCGATCCCGCTGATGGACCAGCACGGCGCGGACGCCGTGCGCTGGTTCATGGCCGCGGGCGGCTCCCCCTGGGCGGCCCGTCGCGTCGGCCACGGCACGATCCAGGAGGTCGTCCGCAAGACGCTGCTGACCTACTGGAACACCGTCGCGTTCCAGGCCCTGTACGCCCGCACCTCGGGCTGGGCGCCGAGCGAGGCCGACCCGGCCCCGGCCGACCGCCCGGTGCTGGACCGCTGGCTGCTGTCCGAGCTGCACGCGCTCACCGACCAGGTGACCGAGGCGCTGGAGTCGTACGACACCCAGCGCGCGGGCAAGCTCCTGTCGGCCTTCGTCGACGACCTGTCGAACTGGTACGTGCGCCGCTCGCGCCGGCGCTTCTGGCAGGGCGACAAGGCGGCGCTGCGCACGCTGCACGAGGTCCTCGAGACGGTCACCAAGCTGATGGCGCCGATCACCCCCTTCATCACCGAGCGGGTCTGGCAGGACCTGGTCGTGCCGGTCACCCCCGGCGCCCCCGAGTCCGTGCACATGGCCTCGTGGCCGCAGGCGGACCCGGCCGCGATCGACCCTGAGCTGTCCCGGCAGATGGCGCTGGTGCGCCGTCTTGTGGAGCTCGGCCGTGCCACGCGCGCGGAGTCGGGCGTCAAGACGCGGCAGCCCCTGTCCCGCGCGCTGGTCGCGGTGGCCGGCTTCGAGACCCTGGACCCGGAGCTGCACTCGCAGATCACGGACGAGCTGAACGTCGAGGCGCTCGCCTCCCTCGCCGAGGTCGGCGGCTCGCTCGTCGACACGACGGCGAAGGCGAACTTCCGCGCCCTGGGCAAGCGCTTCGGCAAGCGCGTCCAGGAGGTGGCGAAGGCCGTTGCGAACGCGGACGCGGCGGCGCTGTCCCTGGCCCTGCGGGACGGCACGGCGTCGGTGGAGGTCGACGGGGAGACGGTCACTCTCGCCCCCGACGAGGTGATCATCACGGAGACCCCGCGCGAGGGCTGGTCGGTGGCGTCGGACTCGGGCGCGACCGTCGCCCTGGATCTGGAGATCACCGAGGAGCTGCGCCAGGCGGGCCTCGCCCGTGACGCGATCCGGCTGATCCAGGAGGCCCGCAAGAACAGCGGCCTGGACGTCGCCGACCGCATCGCGCTCCGGTGGACCGCGACCGACCCGGCGGTCATCGCGGCCCTCAGCCGGCACTCGGGCCTGATCGCCGAGGAGGTCCTCGCCACGGACTTCGCCCAGGGCGAGGCGGACGACAGCTACGGTGCGCCGTTCACGGACGAGGGACTCGCCCTGACGTTCCGCCTGCACAAGGCGTAGGACACACACGAAGGCCCGGGCCCGCCGGAAAAATCATGGCGGGCCCGGGCCTTCGGCGTGGTGTGCGTACGCACAACCGCTCCCACGCCCGAACACAAGCCGCAGGGCTACCGAACGCGCGTAGCACAAGGGCGGGGCTCCGGATCGAGAATCCGGAGCCCCGCCCTTGGTGTTGCCGACGCCTGTGGCGTTCCTGCCGTCAGTTGTCGTCCTCGTCGATGAGGAACCCGCGCATCGGCGAGGGAGCCTGACCCATCGGCGACGGGCCCTGCGGCCGGACCGGCGCCATCGGCTGGGTCATCGCCGGGGACATCTGCTGCTGACCGCCGTAGGACGGGGGGGTCGGTGCCGGGGCACCGCCCATCGTCTGGTTGCCGCCGTACGACGGGGCGCTCGCACCCGCCGGAGCCATCGACGGTGCCGCCGGCGAGGGCAGGGAGGCCGTGGCCGGGGTCCGCGGCGGGGCCAGCGAGTCGTCGGCCTGGGTCTCCAGCTGGCGCAGCTGCGACTCCAGGTAGGACTTCAGCCGCGTGCGGTACTCGCGCTCGAAGCCGCGCAGGTCCTCGACCTTGCGCTCCAGCGTGGCGCGGGCGGACTCCAGGGAGCCCATCGCGACACGGTGCTTCTCCTGCGCGTCCCGCTCCAGGGCGTCGGCCTTGGCACGGGCGTCACGCTCGAGACCCTCGGCGCGGCTGCGGGCCTCACCGACGATCTTGTTGGCCTCGGAGCGGGCCTCGGCGATCGCCTGGTCGGCGGTCTGCTGGGCGAGCGAGAGGACACGGGCGGCGCTGTCGCCGCCGGGGCCCTGACCGGGCATGCCGGGACCACCCATGGGACCGCCCATCGGGCCGCCCATCTGCTGCGGCATCGGGGGCTGGCCCATCTGCTGCGGCATCGGGGGCTGACCCATCGGCGGTTGACCCATCGGGGGCTGCCCCATCGGACCCTGACCCATGGGGCCCTGGCCCATGGGCCCCTGACCCATCGGACCCTGGCCCATCGGCCCCTGACCCATCGGACCCTGACCCATGGGGCCCTGACCCATCGGCCCCTGACCCATCGGACCCTGACCCATCGGGCCGGGACCCTGCGGACCGCCCTGTCCACCGGGGCCGGCAGGCAGCTGCGGTGCACCGCTGGGCAGCTGGGGCGGTCCACCCATGGGGCCACCCATCTGCTGCTGCGGCGGGCCCGATATGCCGGCGGGCACGGGACCGCCGGGACCGCGCATGCCCTGAGGCTGGTCCGGCGCCTCCGGGGGCTTGCGCATGTTCTGCTGGTTCTGCGCGGCGGCACGAGTGGCGGCGGCCAGCTTGGCCCGCAGATCCTCGTTCTCCCGGAGCAGGCGGGTCAGTTCGGCTTCGACCTCGTCGAGGAAGGCATCGACCTCGTCCTCGTCATAGCCTTCTCGGAGGCGGACGGTCGTGAACTGCTTGTTCCGCACGTCCTCGGGGGTCAACGGCATCTCTTCACCTCAACGTAGTCATCGGCAGTCGGCAAGACCGTATCGTCCACTTTCACCTCGCGAGATTCCCCACGATGGAGATCAGGATGTAGACGATGATCATCAGAACGAAGAAGGACAGGTCGAGCGCCACGCCTCCGAGACGCAGCGGCGGGATGAACCGCCGCAGAAGCTTCAACGGTGGATCAGTGACAGTGTAGGTGGCCTCCAGAACGACCACCATCGCCTTGCCGGGTTGCCATGAGCGGGCGAACTGGAAGACATAGTCCATGACCAGCCGGAAAATCAGCACGACGAGGAAGCACATCAGCACGATGTAGACAACCTCCAGGAACACACCCATGATCCGTGCTTCCCTCTCCCCTGGTTCCCGCGCTCTTTCCGGTGGTGCGTCTCAGCTCTGGTTGAAGAACCCGCCCTCTGCGATGCGGGCCTTGTCCTCCGCTGTGACATCGACGTTAGCAGGCGACAACAGGAACACCTTCTGCGTCACCCGTTCGATGCTGCCATGAAGACCAAACACCAAACCGGCCGCAAAGTCGACAAGTCGCTTCGCATCTGTGTCATCCATCTCAGTCAGATTCATGATCACCGGCGTGCCCTCACGGAAGTGTTCCCCGATGGTACGGGCCTCGTTGTAGGTCCGGGGGTGGAGCGTGGTGATCCGGTACGGCTCTCGTTCGGACACGACCTTGGGCATGATCACCGGCGCGTTCTTCTCCATACTCTGGCGTTCTTGTGTGATGGATGCCACGGGCGCGATGCGAGCCGGACGCCCCGATTCCGCGGGAAGCGAAGCGGGTTGCGGCACCGGTTCACGCTGAGCCGGCGGCTGCACCATGCGCACCGATTCGTCCCGTTGGGGCTGATGCGCCTGGTGTGACTGGTGTGACGGCTCGTGCCGCCTGCGGTCCCTCTCCGGCTCCGGGTCGAGTTCGGGCTCGAAGTCGTCGTCGGGGTCGAATCCCCTGCCGTCGTACCCATCGTCCTCCACGAGGCCGAGGTAGACCGCCATCTTGCGCATCGCGCCGGCCATGCTCTGAGTCCTCCGCTCTGTGGTGGATCGGCTGACGACCGCCAAGTGCCCGCGATCCACGAGGTCGTTACGCCCGCTAGCAGCGTTAATGACCATATTTTCTGCTGTGGTCCGACTTCTTGGCGACGTTACCCGAGCCTGGGGCGGACTCCGAGTACCGCGGTACCGACGCGCACATGTGTCGCCCCGGCCGCCACGGCCTGATCGAGGTCCGCACTCATTCCTGCCGAGACCATGGTTGCAGCCGGATGGGCTCGGCGCAGGTCGGTCGACAAATCCATCAACCGCTCGAACGCCGCCTGTTGACGCCCCGCGTACTCGCCGGTGAGCGGCGCGACGGTCATCAGCCCGTCCAACCGCAGCCCTTCGGCATCCGCGACGAGGTCGCCCAACTCTTCGATTCCCGCGGGTGCCACCCCGCCACGCGCGCCCCGCCCGCTCGCGTCCGCGTCGAGCGCGACCTGGATGAGGCATCCGATCTCGCGCCCGGCCCGCACGGCCTCCCGCGACAACGACGTCACGAGCCTGGATCGGTCGACGGACTGCACGAGATCCGCGTAACCGACCACGGATCGCACCTTGTTGGTCTGCAACTGGCCGACGAAATGCCACGTGAGCGGCAGATCCGCGCAAGCCGCCGCCTTGGGCGCCGCGTCCTGGTCGCGGTTCTCGGCGACATGGCGGACCCCGAGCTCCGAGAGAATCCGCACATCACTCGCGGGATAGGTCTTGGTGACCACGATGAGGGTCACCTCTTCCCGCTTGCGTGCCGCGGCCGCGCACGCGGCGGCGATGCGGTCCTCGACTCTCGCGAGGTTCGCCGCGATCTGGTCCCTACGGTCCGTCATGCCCATCAGTCCAGCCAGACATATCCCGCGAGTCGCCCGGTGATGCGGTCGCGGCGGTACGAGAAGTGATCAACCGACTCCAGCGTGCACACCGGCGACTGCACCCGGTCGTACACCCCGAGCCGTTCCAGCTGCGCATGCACTCCGGCGCTCACGTCGACCGCCGGGGTGCCCCAGCCGGTCTCGGCGTGCGCCGTCGGTTCGACGGCCGACACCTCGGCGCGCATCGACTCGGGCACCTCGTAGCACCGGCCGCAGACCGCGGGCCCCGTGCGGGCGACGATCCGGGACGGCTCGGCGCCCAGTTCCGTCATCGCCCGCACCGCGGCCGGGACGACCCCGGCGACCATGCCGGGCCGGCCCGCGTGTGCGGCGGCCGCGACCCCGGCGACGGGGTCGGCGAGCAGAACGGGGGTGCAGTCGGCGGTGAGCACGGCGAGCGCGAGACCGCGCCGGACGGTGACGATCGCGTCAACCTCGGGCACCGGCTTTTCACCCCAGGGTTCGTCCACCACCGCCACGTCCGCGCCGTGCACCTGGTTCATCCAGACGACCCGGACGGGGTCGAGCCCCAGCGACTTGGCGGCCAGCTCGCGGTTGGTGCGGACGGTGTCGGGGTCGTCGCCGACCGCGCCGCCGAGATTGAGCTCCTCGTACGGAGCGGCGCTCACCCCGCCCCACCTGTCGGTGAAGGCGAAGTGCGCGCCGCTCACGGTGTCGCGCTGTCCTATCACTTCAGGAAGTCCGGAACGTCCAGTTCCTCGGCCGCGCTGTCCGAGTAGCTGCGCGACTGCGGGATCGGCGGCGGGGTGACCGGGAGCTCGCTGACCGGCTCCGGAGCGGGCTCCGGCGCCTCCTTGGGCGTGACGGTGCCGAGCGAGCCGAAGGACGGGCGGCCCTCGGCCGCACGCGCCGGCGTGGGCTCCTCGCGCCTCGCGGCGGACGAGCCGAGGACGTTGTCCCGCTTGGCGGGGGGCTGGCCGCCGTCGAAGCCCGCGGCGATGACGGTGACCCGCACCTCGTCGCCGAGGGCGTCGTCGATGACGGCACCGAAGATGATGTTCGCCTCGGGGTGTGCGGCCTCGCTCACCAGCTGGGCGGCCTCGTTGATCTCGAACAGACCGAGGTCGGAGCCGCCGGAGATGGACAGCAGCACACCGCGCGCACCGTCGATGGACGCCTCGAGCAGCGGCGAGGAGATAGCCATCTCGGCCGCGGCCACCGCGCGGTCGTCGCCGCGGGCCGAGCCGATCCCCATGAGGGCCGAACCGGCCTCGGACATGACGGACTTCACATCGGCGAAGTCGAGGTTGATCAGGCCGGGGGTGGTGATGAGGTCCGTGATGCCCTGGACACCGGAGAGCAGGACCTGGTCCGCCGACTTGAAGGCGTCGAGGACGGAGACCTGGCGGTCCGAGATGGACAGCAGCCGGTCGTTCGGGATGACGATGAGGGTGTCGACCTCTTCGCGGAGTTCGGCGATGCCGTCCTCGGCCTGGTTGGCGCGGCGCCGTCCTTCGAAGGTGAACGGCCGGGTGACCACGCCGATGGTGAGGGCACCGAGGGAGCGCGCGATGTTGGCCACGACGGGCGCGCCGCCGGTGCCGGTGCCGCCGCCTTCACCGGCCGTCACGAAGACCATGTCGGCCCCCTTGAGGACCTCCTCGATCTCCTCGCGGTGGTCCTCGGCGGCCTTGCGGCCGACGGCCGGGTTGGCTCCGGCACCGAGTCCGCGGGTGAGTTCGCGGCCGACGTCGAGCTTGACGTCGGCGTCGCTCATCAACAGGGCTTGCGCGTCGGTGTTGATGGCGATGAACTCGACGCCCTTGAGGCCGACCTCGATCATCCGGTTGATGGCATTGACACCACCGCCGCCGACACCGATGACCTTGATGACTGCGAGGTAGTTCTGCGGTGCTGCCACGTCGAAGGCCTCTCGCCTCGAATTACGTTGCCGTCGTCCCGCGGCTGTCCCGCGGCTCGCCGGCAGATGCCGAATGGGACGGTCCGAACGCCGACCCGAACCCTAACCCTGAAGTTTAGGGTTACCAGTGTGCCTGTTCCTTGGACTCTTCCGAACAGGACACTAAGTCGACAAGTGGCGCACGTTCAACGAACACGCCGAACCTCCCGTTTTTCTTTTCACCCTATGTGATCAGCCGTAGCGCTGCCCAACCAGGGTGCTGGCCTGCGCGGACGGCCGTCAACTCCCCGATGACGCAGGGGCGCTGGGGACACTTACGTCGAAGTGCCGGGCACGCGACGCGGCTTTCACCAGCGCGCTCAGTGCGACCGCCTTGGCGCGGCCCTTCTCGCTGCTGCCCCACTCGACGGTCCGCCCGCCGCTCAACTCCAGCGAGATGGAGTCATAGGAACGGACCGTGACGGTCCGCATGTCCCGGGCGACGGCGGCGGGAACGTCCTGGACGACTCGAGCCGCCGCGCCGATCAGCCGGCCGGTGCCGAAACGCGTTGCGGCGGCCGAACGCTCCACGGTCAATTCCAGAGCGGGAACGCCCTTCGGAGGGGCGGAAACCGTCGCGAACCGTACGCCTTCCCGGTCCACTTCGATGAACTTTCCGCCGTCTCCCAGGATCAGAACCGGCGTGCGTTCGGTCACTTTCAGCCCGATTCCGTGAGGCCAGGAACGGGAGACGTCAACCGAGTCGATCCTGGGCAATTTCCGGCGCAGGCGCGCCGCGATCGCATCGGTGTCGAGGGAAATCAGCGGCGTACCGAGCCGGACACCGGCGGCCTCGCGCACCTGCGTCCGGGTCAGCACCTGCGTGCCCGTGACGGAGACACGCTCCAGACGCAACCACGGGGAGCCGTACAGCAGCCAGATGGAGCCGCCGCCCGTCAACACCACGGCAAGGAAAAGGATGATGAGCATACGGCGCCGGTGAACACGGGGTGACCGGGGCGGGCCGGACTCCAGCCGCTGCCGTTCGCCGCGCTCGGCGGTCATCTGTCCGGCCACGCGCCCTCCTTCTCCCTGGGTCGGTTCTCCCGCGGCCGAAAGCCGCGGGTACCCCCACCGCGACGGCTCACCCGCCGTCCTGTGCGCCCCTCGTCAGCGGGCGGCCCGTGCCGAGGCGATCGCCTCGTACACCATGCCGACGAGCAGGTCGTCGGCGTCCCGGCGGCCGAACTCGGAGGCCGCGCGGGACATCTGGTACAGCCGGTGCGGGTCGGCGAGCACGGGCACCACGTTCTGCTGGACCCACTCGGGGGTCAGCTCCGCGTCGTCGACCAGCAGTCCGCCGCCCGCCTTCACCACCGGCTGGGCGTTCAGCCGCTGTTCGCCGTTGCCGATGGGCAGCGGGACGTATGCGGCCGGAAGCCCGACGGCGGAGAGTTCGGCGACGGTCATCGCGCCCGCGCGGCAGAGCATCATGTCGGCCGCGGCGTACGCGAGGTCCATCCGGTCCACGTACGGTACCGGGACATAGGGAGGCATACCCGGCATCTGCTGGACGCGCGGCAGTTCGTTCTTCGGGCCCACCGCGTGCAGGATCTGGATCCCGCACTGCTGCAGATACGGAGCGACCTGCTGGACCACCTCGTTGAGCCTGCGGGCGCCCTGCGAGCCGCCGGAGACCAGCAGCGTCGGCAGGTTCGGGTCGAGCCCGAAGGCGGCGCGGGCCTCCGGGCGCACCGCGGCGCGGTCCAGGACGGAGATGGAACGGCGCAGCGGGATGCCGATGTAGCGGGCGCCGCGCAGCTTGCTGTCGGGGGTGGAGACAGCGACCTGGGCCGCGTACCGCGAACCGATCTTGTTGGCCAGACCGGGGCGCGCGTTGGCCTCGTGGATGACGATCGGCACGCCGAGCCGCTTGGCGGCCAGGTAACCGGGCAGGGCGACATAACCGCCGAAACCGACGACGGCGTCCGCCTTGGTCCGCTCGAGGATCTGCTCGGCCGCCTTGATCGTGCCGCGCAGCCGCCCGGGGACCGTGATCAGCTCGGGGGTCGGCTTCCGCGGCAGGGGCACGGCGGGGATCAGCGCGAGTTCGTAGCCCCGCTCGGGGACGAGCCGCGTCTCCAGACCGCGCTCCGTGCCCAGTGCCGTGATCCCCACGGTCGGATCCTGCCTGCGCAGGGCGTCCGCGAGGGCGAGCGCGGGCTCGATGTGGCCGGCGGTCCCCCCACCGGCGAGTACGACATGCACCGAAATTCACCGCTCTCCGGACGGGCGCGCCACCGAGGCACGCCGTCGCATCGTGTTCCATCTCCGAGGCCCCGGAGGGCCTCCCGCCCGCTTTCTACCAAAGCGAGGTTGCCGCATCGCAAGCGCCGCCCGCGCAGCGGGGTCGTCGCGCGCGAAGGCGATCAGCAACCCGATGGCGAACATGGTCGGCAGCAGGGCGGATCCCCCGTAGGAGAACAGCGGGAGAGGGACGCCGGCGATCGGCAGCAGGCCGAGCACCGCACCGATGTTGATCACCGCCTGAGCGGTGATCCAGGTCGTCACGCCTCCCGCGGCATACCTCACGAAGGGGTCCTCCGTGCGTCCGGCCACGCGGATACCCGCATAGCCTAGAGCCGCGAAGAGGGCGAGCACCGACAGCGTCCCTGCGAGGCCCAGTTCCTCACCGGTGACGGCGAAGATGAAGTCGGTGTGCGCTTCAGGCAGTTGGCCCCATTTCTCCACACTCGCACCGAGGCCGGACCCGAAGATCCCGCCGGACGCCAGAGCGTAGATGCCGTGCACCGCCTGCCAGCAGTCGACCGGGCCCGACTGGGCTTCGGTCGCCCCGATGCAGGAGAGCCGGGCCATGCGGTTGGGGCTGGTCTTGATCAGGATCACGCCGATGGTGGCCGCGACGGACAGCACCGCGACGAACATCCTCGTCGGGGCCCCGGCCAGCCACAGCAGTCCGAAGAGGATCGCGGTCAGGATGATGGCCGTGCCCATGTCGCCGCCGAGCATGATCAGCCCGAGCAGCAGGAACGCCACCGGGACCAGCGGCACGAGCATGTGCTTCCACTGCGCGAGCAGCCGCTTGTCCTGCTTGCGGGCGATCAGGTCGGCGCCCCACAGCACGAGGGCGAGCTTGCCGAACTCGCTGGGCTGGATCTGGAAGGAGCCGCCGAGCGAGATCCAGTTCTGGTTGCCGTTGACCGACATCCCTATCCCGGGCACCTGCACCAGCGCCATCAGGAAGACGGCACCCGCCAGTATCGGGTAGGCCAGCGCCCGGTGGAGCTTCACGGGCATCCGCGACGCGACGAACAGCAGCACGGCGCCGATGGAGGCGGCGAGGAACTGCTTGCGGAAGAAGTACGACCCCGGCAGCGACATCTGCAGCGCGGTGATCTGCGAGGCCGAGTAGACCATCACCAGACCCAGCACGGTGATCAGCAGGCTTCCGCCGAGGATCAGGTAGTAGGCCGTGAGCGGGCGGTCCCAGGCCCGCCGGGCCCGGGCGACGAGACGGCCCGCGGGGTTGTCGCGCGAGGAGCGCGGACCGGTGGGCCGCCGGGCCGGCCGCTGCACCGCACGGCTACTGGAGGCCACCGGTCACCTCGCTGCACGGAGCGGTGCCGCCGGCGGGCAGCCGCCGGCGGAACACCGGCCACGATGGCGTCGTCACGCGTCCCTCCCAGGGATCCCGGGCGTGCCCGGAGCGACCGGGGCCCGCCGTCAGGCGTCCGCGGTGCCGAGTTCGCGTACGGCCTCCGCGAACGCGTCCCCGCGCTTGTTGTAGTTCGCGAACATGTCCATGGAGGCGCAAGCGGGAGCCAACAGCACCGTGTCCCCGGAGTGCGCGAGCCGTCGCGCCTCCTGCACGGCCGCGCGCATCGCCCCAGTGTCGGTCCGGTCGAGGTCGACGACGGGTACTTCCGGGGCGTGTCGCGCGAGGGCTTCACCGATCAGCGCGCGATCCGCGCCGATGAGCACCACACCGCGAAGCCGCTTGGCCGACCTGGCGACCAGTTCGTCGAAGGTGGCCCCCTTGGCGAGTCCGCCGGCGATCCACACGATCGACTCGTACGCCGCCAACGAGGCTTCCGCCGCGTGGGTGTTGGTGGCCTTGGAGTCGTCGACATAGGCGACCCCGTCCACGTCCGCCACATGCGCGATGCGGTGGGCGTCCGGGGTGAAGGACCGCAGTCCGTCCCGTACGGCCCCGGCCGGCACCCCAAAGGCGCGCGCGAGGGCCGCCGCGGCAAGGGCGTTGGCCACGTTGTGCGGGGCCGGCGGGTTCACGTCGGAGACCTCGGCCAGCTCCTGCGCGTTCTTCTGCCGGCCCTCGACGAAGGCGCGGTCGACCAGGATACCGTCCACGACGCCGAGTTGGGACGGGGCGGGTGCGCCGAGGGTGAAGCCGATCGCCCGGCAGCCCTCCTCGACGTCCGCCTCGCGCACCAGGTCCTCGGTCGCCTTGTCGGCGACGTTGTAGACGCAGGCGACCCGATTGCCCTCGTAGATACGGCCCTTGTCGGCGGCGTACGCCTCCATCGAGCCGTGCCAGTCGAGGTGGTCGGGCGCCAGGTTGAGCACCGCGGCGGAGTGGGCGCGCAGCGACGGGGCCCAGTGCAGCTGGTAGCTGGACAGCTCCACCGCGAGCACGTCGTACTGCTCCTCACCGAGGACGGCGTCCAGCAGCGAGACCCCGATGTTGCCGACGGCGGCCGTGCGCAGGCCCGCCGCCCGCAGGATCGAGGCGAGCATCTGCACGGTGGTGGTCTTGCCGTTGGTTCCCGTGACCGCGAGCCAGGGGGCCGCGTCGGGACCCCTCAGCCGCCAGGCCAGCTCGACATCGCCCCAGACCGGTACACCGGCCTCGGCCGCCGCGGCGAACAGCGGCTTGTCGGGCCTCCAGCCGGGTGCGGTGACGATGAGGTCGGTGCCCTCGGGCAGGGTGGCGCCGTCGCCGAGCCGGACCGTGATGCCGAGCGCCTCCAGCTCGGCGGCCTGTGCCCGGGCCCGCTCGTCGTCGCCGTCGTTCACGACCGTGACGCGGGCGCCGAGCCCGTGGAGCACCTTGGCCGCCGGGACGCCGGAGACGCCGAGGCCGGCGACGGTGACGTGCTTCCCCTGCCAGTCGGTCACTTTTCCGCTGCCCATCCCGCGTAGAAGATGCCAAGACCCACGATCACGCAGATTCCCTGAATGATCCAGAAGCGGACCACGACCAGGACTTCGGACCAGCCCTTGAGCTCGAAGTGGTGCTGGAGTGGCGCCATGCGGAAGACGCGGCGGCCGGTGAGGCGGAACGAGCCGACCTGGATGACGACCGACATGGTGATCAGGACGAAGAGGCCGCCCAGCAGCGCGAGCAGCAGCTCGGTGCGGGAGCAGATCGCGAGGCCGGCCAGCGCGCCGCCGAGGGCCAGCGATCCGGTGTCACCCATGAAGATCTTGGCGGGCGAGGTGTTCCACCACAGGAAGCCGAGGCAGGCGCCCATCAGCGCGGAGGAGACCACGGCCAGGTCGAGTGGGTCCCGTACCTCGTAGCAGGCGGCCGGGTTGGTCAGGGTCGCCGCGTTGGCGCAGGACTCCTGGAACTGCCAGACGCCGATGAACGTGTACGCGCCGAAGACGAGCACGGAGGCGCCGGTGGCGAGGCCGTCCAGACCGTCGGTCAGGTTCACGCCGTTCGACATCGCGAGGATCATGAACAGCGCCCAGATCACGAACAGCACCGGGCCGATCGTCCAGCCGAAGTCCTGGACGAACGAGAGCTTGGTGGACGCCGGGGTGTTGCCGCGGGCGTCGGCGAACTGCAGTGCCAGTACGGCGAAGGCGATGCCGACGATCAGCTGGCCGGCCATCTTCGCCTTGGCCCGCAGACCGAGCGAGCGCCGCTTGACGATCTTGATGTAGTCGTCGAGGAAGCCGACCAGGCCCATGCCGGCCATCAGGCCCAGCACCAGCACACCGGAGAAGGTCGGTGTGGCCGCCTTGTCGGTGGTCCAGCTCGTGATCACCTTGGACAGGAAGTAGGCGGCGATCGTCGCCAGGATGAACGCGATGCCACCCATGGTCGGCGTGCCGCGCTTGCTGGCGTGCTCGCGCGGGCCGTCGTCGCGGATGTACTGCCCGTAGCCCTTGCGGGCCAGCAGCTTGATCAGCAGCGGAGTGCCGATCAGGGTGAGGAAGAGGCCAATGACTCCTGCGAACAGGATCTGCTTCATCATCGGGCGGCAACCTCACCCTCGGCACCGGTCTCGAGCAGCGCCTGGGCCACACTCTCGAGCCCGACCGACCGGGACGCCTTCACGAGTACGACGTCTCCTGGGCGCAGCTCGCTGCGCAACAGGTCGATCGCCGCCTGTGCGTCGGACACGTGCACCGACTCCTCACCCCACGAACCCTCGTTATATGCGCCCAGTTGCAGCCAGGACGCTTCCCTGCCCCCGACCGCGACGAGCTTGCTGACGTTGAGCCGGACGGCGAGCCGCCCGACCGCGTCGTGCTCGGCGAGCGCCTCGTCCCCGAGCTCGGCCATCTTGCCGAGCACCGCCCACGTACGACGCCCCTTGCCCATCGCCACGAGCGCGCGCAGTGCGGCTCGCATGGACTCGGGGTTCGCGTTGTAGGCGTCGTTGACGACCGTCACGCCGTCCGGGCGCTCGGTGACCTCCATCCGCCAACGGGAGAGGGTGCCCGCCTCGGAGAGCGCGGTTGCGATCTCCTCCGCGGACATGCCCAGCTCATGGGCGACGGCGGCCGCGGCGAGCGCGTTCGACACGTGGTGCTCACCGTACAGGCGCATGGTCACATCACTGCACCCGGAGGGTGTGTGAAGGCTGAAGGTCGGCTGTCCGCTGTCCGTGAGTCTCACGTTCTCGGCGCGAACGTCCGCTTCGTCGGACTCTCCGAAAAGGACCACCTTCGCCGTCGTACGGGACGCCATGGCCCGCACGAGCGGATCGTCTGCGTTGAGCACCGCGATGCCGCCCTCGTCCTTGGAGGGGAGGCTTTCGACGAGTTCGCCCTTCGCCTGCGCGATCTGCTCACGGCCGCCGAACTCGCCGATGTGGGCGGTGCCGACGTTCAGCACCAGGCCGATCCGCGGCGGGGTCAGACCGGTGAGGTAACGGATGTGGCCGATCCCGCGCGCTCCCATCTCCAGCACGAGGAACCTCGTGTCCTCGGTGGCGCTGAGAGCCGTGAGCGGCAGCCCGATCTCGTTGTTGAGCGAGCCGGGCGTCCACACCGTCGGCGCCTTGTGCTGGAGCACCTGGGCGATGAGGTCCTTGGTGCTGGTCTTGCCGGCGGAACCGGTGAGGGCGACCACGGTCGCCCCCAGCCGCCGCACCACGTGGCGCGCGAGGGCGCCGAGGGCGGCCTGCACGTCGTCCACGACGATCGCGGGCACGCCGACGGGGCGGGACGCCAGCACGGCCGCGGCGCCCGCCTCGACCACCGCCGGCGCGAAGTCGTGCCCGTCCGCGCGCTCGCCGACGAAGGCGACGAAGAGGCCGCCGGGCTCCACCTCACGGGAGTCCCGGACGACCGGCGCGGTCACCTGGACGGACGGGTCCGGTATGTCATGCATCTGCCCGCCGACGACTGTGGCGATCTCGGCGAGGGAGAGGGCGATCACAAGTTCATCCCTGGGTCTTCTGGATAGCTTCGCGAAGCACCTGGCGGTCGTCGAAGGGACGGACCACTCCGGCGATGTCCTGGCCCTGTTCGTGGCCCTTGCCCGCGACCAGCACGGTGTCCCCGGGCCGCGCGCGGGCCACGGCGGCGGCGATGGCGGCGGCCCGGTCCTCGAAGACCTGCACCTCGCCTCGTTCGTGTGCGGGTACGGAGGCCGCACCCTCCAGCATGGTCGCGAGGATCGCGAGGGGATCCTCGGAGCGCGGGTTGTCGGAGGTCAGTACGGCCGTGTCGGCGAGCCGGGCCGCGGCGGCGCCCATCGGGGCGCGTTTCGTGGTGTCCCGGTCGCCGCCGCAGCCGAGCACGATGTGCAGCTTGCCCTCGGTGACCTTGCGCAGGGCGCGCAGCACCGATTCGACGGCGTCGGTCTTGTGGGCGTAGTCGACGACCGCGAGATAGGGCTGCCCGGCGTCCACGCGCTCCAGGCGGCCCGGGACGCCCGGCACGGCGGCGATGCCGTCGGCGGCGGTCTGCGGGTCGATGCCGGCCGTGGCGAGGGCGACGATCGCGGCGAGGGTGTTGGCCACATTGAAGGGGCCCGGCAGCGGCGACTTGGCGGAGATGTGCAGGCCCTCGGGGCCGAGCACGGTGAAGGCCGAGTCGAGCCGGCCGACCCGGACGTCCTGGGCGCGCCAGTCGGCGTCCGGATGGCCCTCGGCCGAGTATGTGACGACCGGGACGCCGGCCTCCTTCACGAGTCTGCGGCCGTACTCGTCGTCGAAGTTGACGACGCCGATCCGGCTGCGTTTCTCGGTGAACAGCTGCGCCTTGGCCCGGAAGTAGTCCTCCATGTCGGAGTGGAACTCCATGTGTTCCGGGCTGAGGTTGGTGAAGACCGCGACGTCGAAGACACAGCCGTCGACCCGGCCGAGGACCAGCGCATGGCTGGAGACCTCCATGGCGACCGCCTCGACCCCGCGTTCGCGCATGACCGCGAACAGGGCCTGCAGGTCCGTGGCTTCGGGCGTGGTGCGCTCGGACTTGATGCGCTCGTCGCCGATGCGCATCTCGACCGTGCCGATGAGGCCGGTGCTGTGGGTCGAGCGCAGCCCGCCCTCGACCAGATAGGCGGTCGTGGTCTTGCCGGAGGTGCCGGTGATGCCGATCTGGAGCAGGTCCCGTCCCGGGTGGCCGTAGATCGTCGCCGCGAGCTCGCCCATCCGTCCGCGCGGATCGTCGGCGACCAGGACGGGCAGCCCGGTGGCGGCGGCGCGCTCGGCGCCCGTCGGGTCGGTCAGCACGGCGACCGCGCCGAGACCTGCGGCCTGGGTGACGAAGTCGGCACCGTGCAGCCGGGCGCCCGGAAGCGCGGCGTACAGATCGCCCGGGCGGACCGCACGCGAGTCATGGGTGATGCCCGTGACCTCGGCAGGGTTCTCCGGCGCGGCGGCGCCCAGCTGGCCGGCGAGCTCCGCGAGGGGTGTGGCGGAGACCTGAACCGGTCGCGGCGGCCCCGGATACGTCACGGAAGCGCCCTTCTGGGAAGTGGGGGACTGATCAGCGTGTGGCACGGCGGTGAGCGTACCGGGCGTGCCCCCGCCGGAGCGAAAAGGGAGCCCGCGCGCAGCGCGCTCCGGCGCCGGCGGTGGGGGGAGGCAGGTGGGCGCGGGCGGGGCGTGGTTCCCGGGATCGGGGGTGATCGATGTCACGAGCTGGTTCCTGGTGGTCTTCCCGTAGTGCTGGTCATGGCGAGAACGTGACGGGCAGGTTCGCGGCCGCGGCCCCGGTGGGCGGGACCTGGAGGGTCTTCAGGGCGAACTCCATGACCTGCTTGAAGACGGGACCGCAGATCTGACCGCCGAAGTAGCTGCCCTTGGTGGCGTTCTGGATGGCGCAGTAGACGGTCACCCGGGGGTTGTCCGCGGGGGCGAACCCGGCGAAGGAGGAGGTGTAACCGCGGTACTTGCCGGTGGCCGGATCCACACGGTTCGCCGTACCCGTCTTACCCGCGACCCGGTAACCGGGGATACGGGCCGCGACACCTGTGCCCTCCCGGTCGTCCACGACGGACTCCAGCATCTGGGCGAGGGTCTTCGCCGTTCTGTCGCTGACGACCCTGGTCTCCTG
Source organism: Streptomyces sp. HUAS TT11 (assembly GCF_051553595.1). Lineage (NCBI taxonomy): Bacteria > Bacillati > Actinomycetota > Actinomycetes > Kitasatosporales > Streptomycetaceae > Streptomyces > Streptomyces sp. HUAS TT11. Next base: position 6,637,715 of record NZ_CP196184.1, on the reverse strand, counting down.
CGGTTTCGCGGCCGGGGTGAAGCGGCCGTCCGCGCCCTTCATGCCGCGCACCAGGGTCGGCTCGACGCGGACGCCGCCGTTGGCGATGGTCGAGTAGACGGAGGCGGCCTGGACCGCGTTGATCGACACTCCCTGGCCGAAAGGAATCGTGTACTGCTGCGACGTCGACCATTTCTCGGGCGGCGCGAGGATGCCTCTGGTCTCACCGGGGAAGCCCAGGCCGGTGGGGCTGCCGATGCCGAATTTGCGCAGGTACGAGTAGAGGATCCGGTTGGCCTCCGGCTGTGTCCTGCCGAGCTGCCCGGTCGCCAGGATCGTGCCGATGTTGCTGGACTTGGCGAGGACCCCGTTCAGCGTCAGGTTCCAGGTCGCGTGGTCGACGTCGTCCTGGAAGAGGCGGTCGCCGCGGTGCAGCCTGTTGGGCACGACGACGTGGGTCATCGGGGTGGCGACGTTCTCCTGCAGCACCGCGGCAATCGACATCACCTTCGCGGTGGAGCCGGGCTCGTACGCGTCCTGGACGGCCGCGTTGCCGAGGGCCGCGGCATTCGCCTTGGACAGGTCGTTGGGATCGAAGCCGGGCGAGTTCGCCATGGCGAGGATCTGGCCGGTACGGGTGTCCTGCACGACCACGTAGCCGCGGTCCGCGTGGGACGTCTTCACCTGCTGGGTGATGGCGTTCTGGGCCGCCCACTGGATGTCGCGGTCGATGGTCAGCTCGACGTCGGAGCCGGCCACGGCCGGCGTCTCGGCGGAACCGGCGGTGGGCACCAGACGGCCGCCCGACTGCGCGTAGCGGATCTTGCCGTCCTTGCCCGCCAGGTCCTCGTTCAGCTGCTGCTCGATGCCGCCGCCGCCCTTGCCGTCGGCGTTGACCCAGCCCAGTACCCCGGCGGCGAGCACGCTGTTCGGGTAGACGCGCTTGTTGGTGGGCTCGGCGAGCACTCCGGCGAGGACGTTGACCGTCCCCTTGTCCGTCCTGGCCCGGTCGGCGAGCGTGTTCTTCAGGTCCTTGATCTGGTTCCACACCTGTGGGGTGCGCCGGCGGGCCAGCAGGACGTAGCGAGTGTGCGGGGTCCTGAGCTTCTTGGCGACCAGGGCGACGTCCTGGTCGATGATCGGGGCGAGCAGCGCGGCGGCCTGCTCGGGGGCGTCCGGTGTCCCGGTGGCCTTCGTCGTGAACAGCGTCGGGTCGGCCGTGATGTCGTACGCGTCCACGCTGGTCGCGAGCTCCACCCCGTTGCGGTCCGTGATCTCGCCGCGTACGGCGGCCAGCGTGCGGCCCACGTAGCGGTTCTGATCGGCCTTGGCGGCGTATGCGCTGGCGTCCACGGCCTGCACCTGGAGCAGCCGCAGAACGAAGACGGACAGGACCAGGGTCAGGGCGAGACCGACCAGGCGCAGCCGGGGGCGCGGGCTGCCCAGCCGGATGCTCGAGGCGGGCCCGCGGGCCGGGGCGGGGCGGCGTGCGGGGCGGGCGCCGGAGCCCGGGTGGCGCCGTGCGTCCGGGCGCACGGGACGAGCGGGCCGCGCGGGGCCGGGCACGCGGCGGCGCGGCGGTTCCCTGTCGGACACTTCCGTCACCTGCCGGGGGTCTTGGAGGGGTGTGCTGGCGCAGTGGAGGACGCGGGCGGGGTGGAGGGGGCGGGCGGGGCCGTGGTGGGCGCGGGCGCGGAGGCCGTACCGGCACGCTGGGTCGACGACGGCGACGGCGCCCTGCTCGGGCCGGAGCCGATCGCCATGGGCGGGCGCACGGCCGCGGGGCTCGCCGCGGACTGCTCGGCCGCGGCCGAGGGAACGCCCTTGACGGTGCCGTCGGGGTTCAGGAAGGCGGGGTCGCCGCCGGGGACCATGCCGAGTTCGTGGGCGCGGCGCTGGAGCGCATCGGGTGCCGAGTAGGCGTCCACATCCCGCTGGAGGGCCTGCTCCTCGTCGGTGAGGTTCTTGGTCTGCCGCTGCAGGTCGTCGAGCTTGAACGCGCCCTCGCTCAGCGCGGAGTTCAGCACGAGCAGCACGATGAGCCCGCCGCCGAGCAGCACGACGACGAGCAGCACGAAGGGGGTCCGTGCGGCGCCGGCGGCACCGCCGGCGGGAATCAGCCGCGCGAGCCGGGCGGCCCTCCCTCTGAGTCGGGGTTTCGCGCTCACACACCCTCCCGCCGCGCCGCCATGCCCGTACGCCTCCTCTTCGGCCACCGCGACTCCCGGGGCGGTCCGGTGGAGCCGGCGAGCGGCCCCGTCCGGGCCGGGGCCTCGGGCCGGGGCGGGATCCCCTCGGTGGCCCGGCCGCCCGCGGGCACGCCGCTCCTGGTCACTCCCCCACCCCTTTCGTCCGGCTCACTCGACATCCTCGCGGATGCGCTCGGCGCCGCGCAGACGCGCCGGGGCCGCCCGGCGGTTCTCGGCGACCTCCTCCTCGGTGGGAAGTTCGGCACCGCGGGTGAGCAGCTTGAGCCGGGGCTGGTAGCGCTCGGGGACGACCGGCAGACCGGGCGGCGCGGTGGTCGCGGCGCCGGCCGCGAAGACCTGCTTGACCAGCCGGTCCTCGAGCGAGTGGTAGGAGAGGACGGCGATCCGGCCGCCGACCGCGAGCGCCTGCACGGCCGCCGGGATCGCCCTCTCCAGGACGGCGAGTTCGCCGTTGACCTCGATGCGCAGCGCCTGGAACGTGCGTTTGGCGGGGTTGCCGCCGGTCCGCTTGGCCGCCTGCGGCAGCGCGTTGCGGATCAGCTCCACGAGCCGGGCACTGGTGGTGAACGGCTCCTTCTCGCGCTCGCGCACGATGGCGGACACGATCCGCTTGGCCTGCTTCTCCTCGCCGTAGGCCCGCAGGATCCGCACGAGTTCGCCCGCCGGATAGGTGTTGAGGACCTCGGCGGCGCTCAGGCCCGTCGTCTGGTCCATCCGCATGTCCAGCGGGGCGTCCTGCGCGTACGCGAAGCCGCGTCCGGCCTCGTCGAGTTGCATGGACGAGACGCCGAGGTCGAAGAGGATGCCCTGGACGCGCGGGACACCCAGTCGGTCGAGCACGCCGGGAAGTTCGTCGTAGACCGCGTGCACCAGGGTGGCGCGCTCCCCGAACGGTGCAAGCCGCTCCCCCGACAGGCGCAACGCCTCCTTGTCGCGGTCGAGCCCCACCAGCCGGGCCTCGGGGAAGCGCGTCAGCAGTGCCTCGCTGTGGCCGCCGAGCCCGAGGGTGCAGTCGACGACGACGGCCTCCGGCTCGGCGAGGGCCGGCGCCAGTATGTCCAGACACCGCCCGAGCATGACGGGCACGTGTCGACTCTCGCTCAAGGGGGCCTCTCAGATCCGGCACGACCGGGTCCGCACCACCGGGTCCCCGCCCGCTCGCGAGGGGGAGGGCCTGCCGGCGCCGGAAGCGTCAGCCGACCGGGAGCGGGAGGAGGCCGAGCCGTACGTACGCGCCGCGCACGTGGGGAGGAACCGGCGCTCAGCCGGTGTCTCCGGGGGAAACAGTCCGCAGGAAGAGCATCTCGCCTCCCGCTTCGCGTCACTTTAGTCCACCCTGTCTTGCGGTCAATCAACTGCCCTGCGCGTCGCGCGCCAGGGCGTCGCGGCGGGGCGGTTCGAGGGGAATCACCCGTCCGGCAGAGGTTCCGGCCGAGGTCCACCGACTGTGTGGGTTACCTCACAACAAGCACACGTGGCGTTCTTTGTCCGCTCTCACAGCAGGCCCCGATCGTCCGTGACCAGTAACGTCATGGGTATGACGACTTCCGCATCCGTTCCCGCCGGTCCCGAAGGCGCCATAGTGGGCACCGTCACCGATCGCCTCGTCGACGCCAACGAGCAGTACGCCGCCGCGTTCACGGATCCCGGGATGGACGCCCGCCCCGTGCTCCGCGTCGCGGTCGTGGCGTGCATGGACGCCAGGCTGGACCTGCACGCCGCGCTCGGACTCGAACTGGGCGACTGCCACACCATCCGCAACGCGGGCGGCGTCGTCACCGACGACGTGATCCGCTCCCTCACCATCAGCCAGCGGGCGCTGGGCACCCGCAGCGTCGTCCTCATCCACCACACCGGCTGCGGCCTCGAGTCCCTGACCGAGGAGTTCCGGCACGATCTGGAGATGGAGGTGGGCCAGCGTCCCGCCTGGGCGGTGGAGGCCTTCCGCGACGTCGACCAGGACGTACGGCAGTCGATGCAGCGCGTGCGCACCTCCCCGTTCCTGCTGCACACGGGCGACGTGCGCGGCTTCGTCTTCGATGTGAAGACGGGCCTGCTGCGGGAGATCGACCCCGCGTAAGGGGGGCGCGGCACCTGCCGCGCCACCACGCCTGTCCCCTTCGCGAACGTCCATTCGGTCGAAAAACCCCGGCTTCGGTGGGCCAAAAAGGCCGTAAGGCCGACATATCGCGGCCAGTTATCCACAGGCGAGTGACACGAACCGGTAACGGCAACAAGAATGCGGGGGTGGCATCACGCGGAACCTTTCGCGCGTGGTGTCCGTGTTTCGGGGTGGGCCGGTCCGCATCGCAGAGCGTCGGCCCGGAGCAATAACGGGCCGAGGAGGGCCGGGTGACGACCTATGACGATCGAGCGAGCCTTACTGATCTGACCGCCACTGTGGAGCGTGTCCGCAGTTCGGTGGAAGGAGTGATCGAGGGCAAGCCAGAGGTCGTACGCCTTTCGCTGACTGTGCTGCTCGCCGAGGGGCATCTGCTGATCGAAGATGTCCCCGGCGTCGGCAAGACCATGCTCGCGAAGGCACTGGCGCGCTCCATCGACTGCTCGGTGCGCCGTATCCAGTTCACGCCCGACCTGCTGCCCTCGGACATCACGGGCGTGTCCATCTGGGACCAGCAGCGCCGGGACTTCGAGTTCAAGCCGGGCGCGATCTTCGCCCAGATCGTGATCGGGGACGAGATCAACCGCGCCTCGCCCAAGACGCAGTCCGCGCTCCTCGAGTCGATGGAGGAACGCCAGGTCACCATCGACGGCAAGACATACGAACTGCCCAGCCCCTTCATGGTGGTCGCCACCCAGAACCCGGTGGAGATGGAGGGCACCTATCCGCTGCCCGAGGCCCAGCGCGACCGCTTCATGGCCCGTGTCTCCATCGGCTACCCGAGCGCGGAGGCCGAGCTGCAGATGCTCGACATCCACGGCGGGGTGAATCCGCTGGACGACCTCCAGCCGGTGGCGCACGCCCACGACATCGTGAAACTGGTGGAGGCGGTCCGGGGCGTCCATGTCGCCGAGGCGGTCCGCCGCTACGCCGTGGACCTCGTCTCCGCCACCCGTACGCATCCCGATCTCAGACTCGGCGCCTCGCCGCGCGCCACCCTGCACCTGCTGCGCGCGGCGAAGGCGTCCGCAGCCCTCAGCGGCCGGGAGTACGCACTGCCCGACGACGTGCAGGCGCTCGCCGTGGCCGTCCTGGCCCACCGCCTGCTGCCCACGGCGCAGGCCCAGCTCAACCGCCGGACGGCGGAACAGGTCGTCGAGGAGATCCTGCAGCGCACCCCGGTGCCCGCGGCGCCCCAGCAGTCCGGTCTCACCATGGGCCGCGGCTACGGCCAGCAGCCGCCCCGGAGGCTGTGATGGCCCACGGGGGGACGGCGCACACCGAGGAGGAGGACAAGGGCGGGCTGCGTACCACGCTCGCGGGACTGACCACGCGCGGCCGCTCCTTCCTCGCCGCCGGGGTGGCCGCCGCGATCTGTGCGTATGTGCTCGGCCAGAGCGATCTGCTCCGGGTGGGTCTCCTGCTGGCGGCGCTGCCCCTGGTGTGCGCGTCGGTGCTGTACCGCACGCGCTACCGGGTCGCGGGCAGCCGCCGGCTCTCCCCCTCGCGGGTCCCCGCGGGATCGGAGGCCCGGGTCCATCTGCGGATGGAGAACGTCTCGCGGCTGCCCACCGGGCTGCTGATGCTCCAGGACCGGGTGCCCTACGTGCTCGGGCCGCGCCCCCGTTTCGTCCTGGACCGGGTGGAGGCGGGCGGGCGGCGCGAGGTGTCCTACCGCGTGCGCTCGGACCTGCGCGGGCGTTATCCGCTGGGACCGCTCCAGCTGCGCCTGAGCGACCCCTTCGGCATGTGCGAACTGACCCGCTCCTTCTCCACCTACGACACCCTGACGGTGATCCCGCGGGTGGAGCCGCTGCCGCAGGTACGGCTCACGGGCGAGGCCAGGGGCTACGGCGACGGGCGGCAGCGCTCGCTGGCGCTGGCGGGTGAGGACGACGTGATCCCCCGCGGTTACCGGCACGGCGACGACCTGCGCCGGGTGCACTGGCGCTCCACCGCGCGCTACGGCGAGTTGATGGTGCGCCGCGAGGAGCAGCCGCAGCGCGCCCGGTGCACGGTCCTGCTGGACACCCGGGCCGTCGCCTTCCGGGGCTCGGGCCCCGACTCGGCCTTCGAGTGGGCGGTCGCGGGCGCGGCGTCCGCGCTGGTGCACATGCTCGAACGGGGTTTCTCGGTACGGCTGTTGACCGACACCGGCAGTTCGGTGCCCGGTGAGGGCGCGGACGGGTTCGCGGGCGCGAGCCAGCAGTCCGCCGACGCGGCCGGACTGATGATGGACACGCTCGCCGTGATCGACCATTCGGACGGCGCGGGCCTGTCACGCGCGTACGACCTGCTGCGCGGCGGGAACGAGGGCCTGCTGGTGGCCTTCTTCGGCGACCTCGACGAGGAGCAGGCCACGGTGGCGGCCAAGATGAGCACGCGCAGCGGCGGGGCGCTCGCCTTCCTGCTGGACAGCGCCTCCTGGGGACGCGAACCGGACGAGGTGCCGAGCGCGTCGGACCGGAGTCAGGATCGGCTGCGGCTGCTGCGCGAGGCGGGCTGGACCGCGCTCGCGGTGCCCAGGGGCGTCCCGCTCGCGGACCTGTGGCGTGAGGCGGACCGGCAGCACACGGGTGTGGGCGCCGTGAGCGGTGCGGAGGGACGGTCATGAGCGGGCGGGCCCGGCTGGCGCTGTGTGCCGCGGCGGCGACACTGATGGCGTCGTGCGCCCTGCTGCCGCTCGTGTCCCCGGCGACCTGGATCCTTCAGGTGGTGTTCCTGCTCGCGGTACAGACCGGTGTGGGCGCACTGACCCGGCGCGTCCCGCTGGCGCGCCCGCTGACCATCGCCTGCCAGGCGGTGGTCACCCTTCTGCTGCTCACGCTGTTCTTCGCCCGGGACCAGTCCATCGCCGGGTTCGTCCCCGGTCCCGAGGCCTTCCGTCATTTCGGGGAGCTCCTGCAGTCGGGCGCGGACGACGTCGGACGGTACGCGATCCCGGCGCCCCTGACCCCCGGGATCCGGCTGATGATCGTCGGCGGGGTCCTGGTGATCGGGCTGCTGGTCGACGCGCTGGCGGTGACGTTCCGCGCGGCGGCCCCGGCCGGACTGCCGTTGCTCGCGCTGTATTCGGTGGCCGCGGGGCTGTCCGACGGCGGCACCGACTGGCTGTGGTTCCTCACGGCCGCCGCCGGCTATCTGACGCTGCTCCTTGCCGAGGGCCGCGAGCGGCTCTCCCAGTGGGGGCGGGTCTTCAGCACCGCACCCCGCTCCCCGGGCCGGGACCCCGGACACGCCGTCGCGCCCGCTCGCACCGGCCGCCGGATCGGCGCGGTCGCGCTGGGTGCCGCCCTGGTGGTGCCGCTCGCCCTGCCCTCGCTCTCCGGCGGACTGCTGGACGGCACCGGTACGGGCGTCGGCACGGGCATCGGCAACGGCAACACCATCTCCGCGGTCAACCCCCTGGTGTCGCTGCGGGACAGCCTGAACGTGGACCAGGACCGGCAGGTCATGGCCTACCGCACCAACACGGACGACACCCAGGACATGTATCTGCGGATCGTCGCCCTGGACGAGTTCGACGGCACCACCTGGAAGCCGGCCCAGCGCCACATCACGGCGGTGCCGGACACGTTGCCCACACCCGCCGGCCTCGCGGGCAGCGTCCGGCGGACGGAGATCGACACACAGATCTCGGCGGCGGACTGGTACGCCCAGGACTGGCTGCCGATGCCCTACCCGGCGACCGATGTGAAGATCAAGGGCAGCTGGCGGTACGAGCCGGTGGGCCGGACGCTCGTCGGCGACCACGGGCAGAACACCCGCGGCCTGCAGTACGGCGTCAAGAGCCTGATCGTGCAGCCGACCGCCGAGCAACTGGCCTCGGCGCCGGAGCCCCCCGCCGCACTGGAACGCGAGTTCACCAAGGTGCCGTCGTCGGTGCCGGGAGTGGTCGCCCGGACGGCCCGCGAGGTGACGGCCGGATCGTCCGACCGCTACGAGGAGGCGGTCAAGCTCCAGGACTACTTCTCGCTCGACGGCGGCTTCACCTACGACACGGATGTGCAGGTCGGCAACGGGCCGAACGCGATCGCGCGGTTCCTGCGGGACAAGCGCGGCTTCTGCGTGCACTTCTCCTTCGCGATGGCCACGATGGCCCGGACCCTGGGGATACCGGCACGCGTCGCGGTGGGCTTCACACCGGGCTCACCGCTGCCGGACGGCTCGATGTCGGTCGGGCTGCGGGACGCGCACGCATGGCCGGAGCTGTACTTCGAGGGTGTGGGCTGGACTCGCTTCGAGCCCACTCCGACCCGTGGGTCGGCACCCTCGTACACGCAGTCGAACGCCCCGACCGGGCAGGAGCCGGTTGCCCCCCGCCCGTCGCTGTCCTCGTCCACAGCGCCGTCCACCGCGCCGTCGGCCGCCCAGAGCTGCTCGGCACAGGAGCGCAGGATGGCGGAGTGCCCGAGCCAGTCGGCGAGCGCGACGGTCTCCTCCGGGGACGGCGGACCTCCGTGGTACCGGGTCCTGGCGTGGACGCTGCTCGGTCTGGTCGTGCTCGCCGTGCCGCTGGCGCCGATGCTGTGGCGCCTGCGGAGACGTGCCGTACGGCTGGCCTCCGCCCGGCATGCGTCGTCCGCCGGGCCGCCCTCCGTACCCGGCGAGCGCCCCGCCGACGAGCTCGGGGTGACGGTGCTGCCCGGCGAGGGACCCGTGAGCCGGCGGACCGAGGCGGCCGTGGGGCACACCCTGGCCGTGTGGCGCGAGCTGACGGACACGGCGTGGGACTACGGCATCCTGCCGGACGACGCGCTGACCCCACGCAGGGCCGCCGAGCGCATCGTGCGCCTCGGCCGGCTGGACCCGCCGGCGGCCGAGGCGGTGCACCGGGTGGCCGGTGCCGTGGAGCAGGTGCTCTTCGCCCCGGAGCCGCGCGCCCAGGCCGGACTGGTCGACGATGCGCGCACGCTGCGCAGGGCCCTGCGGTCCACGGTCAGCGGGTCGAAGCGGGTGCGTGCGGTCGTGGCACCGCGCTCGGCCCGGCGTGCGGTGTGGGCCGCGGCCGACCGCTGGATGGATCTCAGGGCCCGCTGGGCGGCCCGCTGGGCCTCCCTGACGCGGCGCCCGTCGGGCCAGCAGAGCGGCTGACGAGACGGGCCCGTCCGCCCCGCTTCCGGGTGGACGGGCCCCGCTCGCCCATGGGGGTCCGAGGCGGGCTCCGAAGGGTGTGTACGTCCCCGCCCCCGGACCGGACGCGCCCGTACGTCGCACTGCCGAGCTCACGGCCGGCCAGGAGCCGCACCACCGGACCCACGGCTCGACGGGCGCCGCGCTCCCCGACTCGCCGCTCGACAGGCGCCGCACACCGTCCTCCGCGGCCCCCGGCCCGGCGCTCGCGCACCCGGTCATCGCGACCGGCCGCGTACCCACGTGGTGTCCGGCCCTCCGACCTGCCGCTCAGGGCGTCGGGACATGCTTCAAGGGGGCGCCACCTCACCGGTGGCGCCCCCTTGTGCGAAAGTCATCTGCCGGCCCGGGGCCTAGTGGCCCTGCTCGTCCCGGCGCCGCTGCCAACGCTGCTCGATGCGATCCATCATGGAGCGTCGCTGCCTGACCTGCCTGCGGGCGCCCGGCGCCCCCTGCTCGCCCGGCTTGGGGGCCTTGCGCCAACCGGTCACGACGAGCACCGCACAGCCCAGCATGACGAGAAAGCCCACCACGCTGATCCAGATCTGCTTCGCGACCATTCCGGCCATGAGGAGCGCGATACCCACCAGGAAGCCCGCGGCCGCCTGGTAGACCCGTCGCCGGGTGTACGTACGCAGCCCGCTTCCCTCAAGCGCTGTCGCGAACTTGGGATCTTCGGCGTACAGCGCTCGCTCCATCTGCTCGAGCATTCGCTGCTCGTGCTCCGAGAGCGGCACGGAGTCCTCCTCATCGTGCAGTCGCCGGGGCGACCGGGGGTCCCCTTCAGGATAGGCAGGGAATCGCCCCCTTGAAACCCGCCCCTCTACGCCAATTGGCCAACCGGAACCCGCCATGGCCGTCCCGGCTCACTGAAGATTCCATTCCCCAGCGGCCGACCCGTCATGCCGGGCGGTCTCCCTCGATCATACGGCGCGGACCGCTCGATCGGGGGGCCTGTGGCGTACTCCATCTGCCGCCGAGCCCCTGATCAGCGGGGCGCCGTCATTTTTGAAGTGCGTTCGCCCCAGGGGCGCTCGGGCCGTTGCCGGGAGCCCGTCCGTGCTCAGGCCCCGGTCGTCCCTCGGGTCTCACCGAGGACATGGAGTTGGGTGGCGACGGAGTGGAAGGCGGGGGTCTCGGCGACCGCGGCCTCCAGCTTGAGCAGCGCCTCCAGCGCCCCCGGTTCGGTGTCCACCAGCACCCCGGGCACGAGGTCCGCGAAGACCCTGACCCCGTGGACGGCTCCCACCCGCAGGCCGGCCTCCTCGACGAGCGCGGTGAGCTGCTCGGCGGTGAAGCGGTGCGGCACCGGGTCGCTCTCGCCCCAGCGGCCGTTCGGGTCCTCCAGCGCCTGCCTGGCCTCCTTGAAGTGCCCGGCGAGGGCCCGCGCGAGGACGGCGCCGCCGAGCCCGGCGGCCAGGAGGCTGAGGACGCCCTCGCCGCGCAGGGCGGCGACCACGTTGCGGACGCCTTCGGCGGGGTCGTCCACGTACTCCAGAACGCCGTGGCACAGCACCACGTCGTAGCCGCCGCGCTCGACCACGTCGAAGAGACCGTGGGCGTCGCCCTGAACGCCCTGCACCCGGTCGGCGACACCGGCCTCGGCGGCCCTGCGCTCCAGCGCGAACAGGGCGTTCGGGCTGGGATCGACCACCGTGACACGGTGACCGAGGCGGGCGACGGGCACCGCGAAGTTGCCGCTGCCGCCGCCGGTGTCGAGGACGTCCAGCGCGTCCCGCCCCGTGACCTTGACGCGGCGGTCCAGGGCGTCCTGGAGGACCTCCCAGACGACGGCGGTACGCAGAGAGGCGCGCGGGCGCAGCGGGTCCGACACGGCAGTTGACTCCTCGGCGTGGCACCGCCTGGTGCAAGGCGGAGCGATCGGACGGCCCTCCCACCCCGGTACCAGGTCGAAAGGCTGCAGGCGCTTCCACCCTATTGCCTCCGGCGCCATGACCGGCGGCCTGTCCACCGGCCGAACAGCGTGCCGTCCCCACCGGGCGTCCCCGGTCCCGCACCGGCCGCCCGCCGCCCCGCGGCCGCGCCGGACGGCTCAGCCCGCGTCCGGCATCTCCCGGTCCTCCTCCCGCCGCGGCTGCGGCAGCACCGGCTGGAGCACGAGCATGCGCTCGACCAGCCGCAGGAACATGGCAACGTCGCGGATCAGGTCGTCCGCGTCGCGGGTGCCGGCGGCGCCCTGTATGCCCGCCTCGGCCCGGGCGCGGCGGGAGGCGCCGGAGGCGAACAGCGCGCTCCACTCGGTCAGTTCGGGCGCGATCTCGGGGAGTACCTCCCAGGCACTCCTGATCCTGGCGCGGCGTCGCGCCGTGGGTTCCGGGCGCCCGCGCGCGGCGAGCACGGCGGCCGCCGTGCGCAGGGCGGCCAGATGGGCCGTGGCATAGCGCTCGTTGGGCGTGTCGAGGAGGGCCGCCTCGTCGAGTGCGGCGTGTGCCTGGGCGAGCAGGTCGAGGGCGGCGGGCGGGGCCGTGGCCCGGCGCAGCACGGGGTGCACATCGCTCGCCGGGCCGGTCAGTGAGGGGGCAGGGCCGGTGGCGCGACGCCGGCGTGCGGCGGCTGCGTGGTGACTGGCCATGACGAACCTCCTGTCGTCTGTGTGACGGCACTGTCGCCGTATGTGCCCATCGTGAGGTATGGCACTGACAGTCCCTTCTGACCTGGACTTTTGCTTCGCTCAGCAGTTCGGGGTAACTTTTTGCACTGACCAGTCAGTTCAAAGCAGACCGCCCCGGCCGGTGGCCTGCCGGGAAGAGGGGGCAGGGAGATGCAGGGGCAGAAGACGGCTCCCGGCGTCGCCGTCGCAGCCACGGGCTTCGGGCTGAAGGGCCCGCGCGGCTGGGTGTTCCGGGGCGTCGGTTTCGACGCGCCGCCCGGATCGCTCATCGCCGTCGCGGGTCCCTCCGGCTCAGGCCGGACCTCGCTGCTGCTCGCCCTCACCGGGCGCATGAAGCCGGGCGAGGGCCGGGCGACGGTCGGCGGGCACCGGCTGCCGAAGGAGATGTCCGCGGTCCGCCGGATCAGCGCGCTCGCCCATGTGCCCGGCGTCACCGACCTCGAACCGGCCCTGACCGTCGGCGAGCACCTGCGTGAACGGGCCCTGCTGGAGGCCCGTTTCGGCGACTCCCTGCGTGCACTGCTGCGCCCGCGCGCCGAGCGGGCGGCCCGGGCGACGCGGCGGATCGACACCGCCCTCGCCGCCGCCGGTCTCGACCCGGCGTCGCTGCCGAAGGGCTCCCGCACGGCCGTGCGCGACCTGGAACGCCTCGAGGCCCTGCGGCTGGCCGTGGCCCTGGCCCTGATCGGCCGTCCGCGTCTGCTGGCCCTGGACGACACCGATCTCAAGCTCTCGGCCCGCGAACGGGCCGCCCTCTGGGACCTGTTGCGGTCGCTCGCCGAGACGGGGACGACGGTGGTCGCCGTCTGCGCCGAGGCCCCTCGGGGAGCGGTCGTGGTGTCGACCGCCCCCGATGGCGGCGGACGGCGCGGCGCGCAGGACGGCCCCGGAGAAGCCGTGCCCGAGAGGCGGGAAGGGCGCGCGGGGGCCGCCGCCACCCCGCCGGACGCGGCCGGCGGGGCCGCCCGGGACGGACGGGGCCCGCACCGGGAGTCCGCCGGCGGCACACGCGACCCGCGGCACGAACCCACCTCCGACGAGCCGTCCGGGGACGACGACCACGACGATGAGGAGACGGCGGATGCGCTCGCCGAAACTGGCCGCGCTTGAGCTCAGGCGGTTCGGCAGGGGAAGGCTGCCCCGCGCGGCACTCGTCGCGCTCCTGCTGCTGCCGCTGCTGTACGGCGCCCTGTACCTGTGGTCGTTCTGGGACCCCTATGGGCGGCTCGACCGCATACCCGTGGCGCTCGTCAACGGCGACGACGGGGCGACCGTGGGCGGCCGACGGGTGGCCGTGGGCGACGACCTCGTCAAGGGGCTGCGGCGCAGTGACACCTTCGAGTGGCACGAGGTGAGCGCGGCCGAGGCCCGGCGGGGCGTCGAGGACGGCACGTACTACCTGTCGCTGACCATGCCCGACGACCTCAGCTCCCGGGTCGCCTCCAGCTCCGGCGGCTCCCCCGAGACGGGGGCGCTCCAGGTGCGCACGAACGACGCGAACAACTACATCGTCGGGCAGATCTCCAGGACGGTGTTCAACGAGGTGCGGACTGCCGCGTCCACCAAGGCGTCCCGGTCGTTCCTCGACAGGATCTTCATCTCGTTCTCGGACATCCATGGGGCGACGGTGAAGGCCGCCGAGGGAGCCGACCGGCTCACGAACGGGATCGGCAAGGCGGAGAAGGGCTCCAAGGACCTCGCCGACGGGCTCGAGGAGGCCAAGCGGGGCAGCGGTCACCTGACCAGCGGCCTGAAGAAGCTCCACAAGGGCGCGGGAGACCTCCAGGACGGCGCTCAGCAGGTCGCGGAGGGCACCCGCAAGCTCGCCGACCGGGTCGACGGCACGGCCGACCGGGTGCGGCCCTTCCTGAAGAAGAACGGCCGGCAGATCGCCGACACCGCGACCCTGGTGGCCGATTCGGCGGGCGTGATCAGCGACCACCTCCAGGCCTTCGTCACGACGGCGCCCGCCGCGGAGAGCGGCACCCGCACCGCCTCCCGGACGCTGGACGCGGTCTACGCCAGGCGCTGCGTGGGGCAGATTCTGGACGACCCCGCGTGCGGCGACCTCAAGGAGGCGAAGGACGCGGCGGCGCAGGCGGCGCGACTCGCCGCGGACGTCAACACCGTGGTGCAGGACTACCACGGCGACATGGCGGCCCTGCAGAAGGACCTCACGACCCTCCAGCGGCAGGCCCGGGCGCTCGCCGAGGCGGCACCGCACCTGTCCGACGACCTCGACCACGCGGTCGCCGAGATCGACGCGCTCGACAAGGGGGCCGCCGCGGTCGCCAAGGGGGCCGGCACCCTGCACACCGGCCTCGGTACGGCCGCCACCGGAGTGGCCGACCTGGATGCGGGCGTCGGCGAACTGAAGACCGGCGCGATCGACCTCAACGGAGGCATGTACAAGCTCGGCGACGGCTCCGGCGAGCTCGCCGGAGGACTGCACGAGGGTGCGGGGAAGATCCCCGACTACGGCGAGCAGGACCGCGACCGGCGCACCCGGGTCATGTCCGACCCGGTGCGGCTCGTCTCCGACGATCTGCACAAGGCCCCCAACTACGGCACCGGCTTCGCCCCGTACTTCATCCCGCTGTCCCTGTGGGTGGGCGCGATGGTGGCGTACATGCTGATCCCGCCGTTGAACCGGCGCGCGCTGGCGGCGGGCGCCCCGGCCCGCCGGATCGCGTTCGCGGGCTGGCTGCCGGTGGCCGCCGTGGGTGTGCTGCAGACGACCGCGCTGATGGCGGTGCTGCACTGGGCGATCGGCCTGCGAATGGTCCACGCGGCGGGGACGATCGGATTCCTGTTCCTGGTGGCGGCCTGTTTCGCGGCGCTCGTGCAGTGGCTGAACGCGCGCTTCGGAGCGGCGGGCCGGATTCTGGTGCTCGCCCTGCTGATGCTCCAGCTCACGTCCGCGGGCGGCACCTACCCCGTGCAGACCAGTCCCGGCTTCTTCAACGCGATCCACCCCTTCCTGCCCATGAGTTACGTCGTCGAGGCGCTGCGCAGGCTCATCACGGGCGGGGGTCTCGGACCCGTGTGGCAGGCCTGCGCCGTTCTCGTGGCGTTCACCGCGGGCGCCCTGGCGCTCACCGCCCTGTCGGCCCGCCGCCGGCAGGTGTGGACCCTCGACCGTCTGCATCCGGAGCTGAGTCTGTGACGCGTGCAACCGGGCCTGTGTCCTCGCACGCGGCGGGTGCTGTGAGAATCAACGCCATGGAACGCAGCACCACCGCAACGGGCGGCGGCTCGAGCCGCCGCGAGGCGACCCGCCAGAAGCTCTACGAGGCGGCCGTCACCCTCATCGCGGAGCAGGGGTTCTCCGCCACCACCGTGGACGAGATCGCCGAGCGTGCCGGCGTCGCGAAGGGCACGGTCTACTACAACTTCGCGAGCAAGTCCGTCCTCTTCGAGGAGCTGTTGCGGCACGGCGTGGGGCTGCTCACCGAGTCCCTGCGCGATGCGGCCGAGCAGACGGACCTGGCAGGCGGCACCAAGGTGGACGCCCTGGACGCGATGATCCGCGCGGGGCTCGGCTTCATCGCCCGCTACCCGGCCTTCACACAGCTGTACGTGGCCGAGCTGTGGCGCACCAACCGAGCCTGGCAGTCCACGCTCATGGTGGTGCGGCAGCAGGTGGTCGCGGTCATCGAGGACGTGCTGCGCGCGGGTGTGGCGAACGGCGAGTTCAGCGACGAGATCGACGTCCCGCTGACGGCGGCCGCCCTGGTCGGCATGGTTCTGGTGGCCGCCCTGGACTGGCAGTCGTTCCAGCCGGAGCGTTCCCTGGACGACGTCCATGCGGCCCTGTCGCGGCTGCTCCAGGGACGGGTGAGCGGCAGCCGCTAGCCCGTCCGGCACACCGAAGCGCCGGTCCGGGCGGCCGCGTCCCCCGCCTGCCGCCCCGAACCGGTGCTCCGTCGTGCTCCCCCGCCGGACCCTCGTTCGGTCAGTCCCCGGGTCCCCCGTGTCTCGCTTCCGCCGAACCGGGCCGGCGGAAGGAGCGGCAAGGGCGGGCTCCGTTCCGCCGCCCCGTGTCGGCGGTGCCGAAGCCGCGTCCCTGTCCGTGCGTCCACTCTCTCGTTCGTGCAGGTCGGGTCCCATCCGCGCGGGTACTCAACTCCTCGGCTAGGTACGGATACTCAGCCCTGGGCGCTCACCCCCAGGAGGCCGCGACCCCGCTGCTGCGGGCCGCCTCCGCGCCACTGTTCCCCGGGCCAGGGCCAAGCCGCTCGGCGGCCCGGCGAACGCGCCGGTCACAGACCCGTGGCCGGGCTGTCGGCGGCGGCCGATAAAGTCACCGACATGGCACGGATTGCGGTGATCGGCGCCGGCACGGGCGCGATGGCGGCCGCTGCCCGGCTGGCCGTCGCGGGCCACCGGGTGGTGGTGTACGAGCGCACGCAGACGTACGGCGGCGCGGTGCGCCGTCTGTCGCGTGACGGTTTCTCCTTCGACACCGGCCCGGGCCTGCTGCCGCTGCCCGCGGTCTACCGCGACCTGTTCGTCAAGACCGGCCGGGAGCCGCTCGAGGCCTGCGTCGAACTGGTCCAGGTGGATCCCGCCTCCCGGCACCTCTTCGCGGACGGCACGGAGGTCTCGCTGCCGAACGCGTCGCGCGCGGGAGTCGTGTCGGCGCTGGACTCGGCGCTCGGCACGGGCGCGGGCGGGCGCTGGGGCGACTTCCTGGTGCGGGCCCGCGAGGCATGGGACCGCACCCGCCGGCCGCTCCTGGAGGAGCCGCTGTGGCCGGACCGGTCGGTGCTCGCCGAGCGCGAGCCCTACCCGGCCGTGCCGCACAAGAAGCTGCTGCGCACCCGCCGGGCCAGCACGCTCGCCGAGATCGGCGCCTGGGAGCTGCGCGACGCACGGCTGGCGGCCCTGCTGGAGAGCCATGCCCTCGCCCACGGACTGGATCCCCGGACCGCTCCGGCGAGTGCGGCCGTGCTGCCGTACATGGAGCACGCTTTCGGCACCTGGTATGTGCGCGGAGGCATACGGGAGTTGGTGCGCGCCCTGTACGAGCGCTGCCTGGCCCGGAAGGTGGAGTTCGTCTTCGGGGCCGAGGTCACCGGGATCGTCGAGAAGGACGGCCGGGCGGCCGGGCTCGAGCTGGCCGAGGGGTCCGTGGTGGAGTCGGACCAGGTGGTGGCCGGAGTGGCGCCCGCGGTCCTGGACCGGCTTCTGCCCGGCACGGCGGCGGCGCGGGGAGCGGGCGAGGTGGCTCCGCAGCAGGGGATGCCCAGCCGGCTGACGGTGCTGCTGGCGCTGCGCGGCGGACGCCCCGAGGGCGCCGTCCACCGGACGGTGGTCCACACGCCCGACCGCGAGGGCGAGCTGGACCGGATCTTCGGCGACCCCGCGGGGCCGGCCGCGACTCCCACGGTGACGGTGCTGCGCCCGGACGACCCCGCGTCGGCGCCCGGTGGGCACGAGGCCGTCACGCTGACGGTGACGGTGTCCTCCGGCCCGGCCGTGTCCGAGCCCGATGTGGACCGGATCCTCGAAGCCGCCGGGAGCGCGGTGCCGGATCTTCGCGACCGGCTCCTGTGGCGCGAGGTGCGCACGGCCGCCGACATCGCCGAGGACACCGGTGTGCCCGGCGGGGCGGTCCCGGCACCGGCCCTGGCCGCCGCGGGCGGTCGTCTGCTGCAGCCGTCCAACACCACTCGTGTGCCGGGCCTTCTCACGGTCGGCGGCTGGTCCCACCCGGGCGGCGGCCTGTCGCACGCCGGCATGTCGGGTGCGCTGGTCGCCGGACTGATCGTGGAGGGACCCGGCTTCCGGGGTTCGCAGTGAGGAGGCGGGCGGGCACGACCGCTCAGAAGCGGTACTGCTCGTCGTAGCCGTGCGGTTGCGTGGTGCCGTTGCCCTGCTGCTGGTACGGGTACTGCTGCTCCGGCGGAAGCTCGCCGCCGTACGCGTCCTCGGTGGTGCGCTGCTGGGGGACCCAGACGCCGCCCGGCGGGGTCTCGCCGTAGGTGCCCGTGGCGTACTGGTCCTGGCCGTACGCCTGCTGGCCGTACTGCTGCTGCCCGCCGTAGGACGGGTCGTACGAGCCGTCGTAGGTCTGCGTGCCCTGGTACGGGTCGGAGTAGGCGGCGTACTGCTGCTGGCTGTTGTCGTATCCGTACTGCTGCTGCCCGTACCCGGCGTAGCCGTCGTAGGCGTAGGCCTGCTGGTCCTGGTCCTGGTTCTGGGCCTGGCCGGCACCGGCGTAGGAGGGATCCCCCGCCGCGGCGTACGCCTCGTGGTTGTAGACGCCGTAGGAACCGGTGTCCTCGGGCAGGGGCTGCGGCTCGTACACCGCGGTCCCCTGGGCCGGGGTCTCCGCGGGCTGCTGCTGCTCGGCGAAGGCGTTGTCGTGGGCCGCGTCGTACCCGTCGTCCTGACGGTAGGTTCCGCCCGCCGTCGACTCGACGTCGGACTCCTCCACCGCCTCCTGCTGCTCGTGGACCGGTTCGCCCCGGCGGCGCTTGCTGCCGCCCTCGGCGCCCTCGCGCGGGCGGTTGCCGACCGCCCAGCCGGCCGCGAAGCCGCGGCGGAACGAGAGCGTGACATAGGTCTGCCCGACCGCGAACGCGGCCGCGCCGAGACCGATGACCACCACGGAGGGGATCATCACGCCGAAGACGACACCGAGGAAGCCCACGAAGGCGAGCAGACGCCAGCGCAGTCGCGCCTTGTACTGCAGCAGCACCTCACCCAGCAGCCACAACGCGACGATGCCGAACGCGATGTAGAGGACCGTCCAGCCCATGTACGCCCCTCTCCCAGTGGCCGCTACGCAGTGTGTCGTATGCCGGTGCGACGGGTCTAGGTCTGCTGCGGATGGTGCAGACCCAGGTTTTCGTAGATTTCCAGCGTCGCCGTGGAGTTGTTGAGTGTAATGAAGTGCAGTCCGGGGACTCCCTCGGCCAGCAGCCTCGCGCAGAACCCCGTGGCGACCTCGATGCCAATCGAGCGTACAGCCGCGGGATCGTCCTTCGCTGTGAGGATCCGCTCTTTCAGCCCCGCGGGGATGGCGGCGTTGCTCAACTGGGGCAGCCGCTCCAGCATTCGCACGCTCGTGACGGGCATGACCTCGGGGATGACCGGGGTCGCACAGCCCGCCTGCGCGACCCGGTCGCGCAGGCGCAGGTACGACTCCGGCTCGAAGAACATCTGTGTGATCGCGTAGTCGGCGCCCGCCCGGCACTTGGCGACGAAGTGGGCGACGTCCCTGTCCCAGTCCAGTGAGCGTGGATGCATCTCGGGGAACGCCGCGACGCCTACGCAGAAGTCGCCCGACTCCTTGATGAGATGGACGAGTTCGGCCGCGTAGGTCAGGCCGCTCGGGTGCGCCACCCAGTCGCCCATCGGGTCGCCGGGCGGGTCGCCGCGGACGGCGAGCATGTTGCGGATACCGGCGTCCGCGTACTGGCCGATGATGTTGCGCAGTTCCGCGACGGAGTGGTTGACCGCGGTGAGGTGGGCGACCGGGGTGAGTGTCGTGTCGGCGACGATCTGCTGGGTCTCCTTGACGGTGCCCGCGCGGGTGGAACCGCCGGCACCGTACGTGACGGAGACGAAGTCCGGGGCGACCGCCTCGACCCTCCGCAGCGCGCTCCACAGGTTCCGCTCACCCTTGGGGGTCTTCGGCGCCGAGAACTCGAAGGAGTACGTCGTCTTGCCGGTGGCGAGGATCTCGCGCACTGTCCGCGCGCGATCAGTCCTCGTGGACGGGGTTCCAAGGGCCATAGTCGCAGGTTAGCCAGGGAGCGGCGGTCCCCCAACGGAAAGCTGGAAATTTGCCCGAATTGTCGACTTGTTGTCCACCCTTCGGACAGACCGGCCGCGTCACACGGTGCGCAGCCGCTTCGCGAACTCCGACGCCGCCGCGCCCGGGTCGCCCGCCTCGGTGATGGCACGGACCACGACCACCCGGCGGGCCCCCGCTTCCAGGACCTCGTCCAGGTTGTCCAGGTCGATACCGCCGATGGCGAACCAGGGGCGCTCGGTACCGAGGGCGGCCGTGTGCCGGACCAGGCCGAGTCCGGGGGCGGGGCGGCCGGGCTTGGTGGGGGTCGGCCAGCAGGGTCCGGTGCAGAAGTAGTCCACGCCCTCCTGCACGGCGGCGGCCTCGGCCTCCGCCTCGCTGTGCGTGGAGCGCCCGATGAGGACGTCGTCGCCGAGGAGGGCGCGGGCCGAGGGTACGGGGAGGTCGCCCTGGCCGAGGTGCAGGACGTCGGACGCGGCGGCGTGCGCGACGTCCGCGCGGTCGTTCACCGCGAGCAGTTTGCCGTGGCGGGAGCAGGCGTCGGCGAAGACCCGGAGGTGCTCGAGCTCCTCCGCTGCCTCCATGCCCTTGTCCCGCAGCTGCACGATGTCGACGCCGCCGGAGAGGACCGCGTCGAGGAACTCGACGAGGTCGCCCTGCGGCTTGCGGGCGTCCGTGCACAGGTAGACGCGGGCGTCGGCGAGCCGGGCGGTGCGGCCTGTGTCGGGCACGGTGGGGTCCCCCCGTGGTCGGTGGCGTACGGGCCGCGGCGGGCACGGTCGCCCAGGGGCCGTGGCCCGGGGACCGCGGCCCGTACGCCGGACGGTTGTTCTCGGATCGGGTCAGACGGCGAGCGCCTGCGCGCGGCGCTTCACCTCCGTGCCGCGATTCTCGCTCAGAGCCTGCGCGGGGGTGCCGGGCAGGGTCGGGTCCGGGGTGAAGAGCCACTCGATCATCTCTTCGACCGTGAAGCCGTCGTCCCGCAGCAGCGTCAAGGTGCCGGACAGGCCCTTGACGACCTTGTCCCCGTCGATGAAGGCGGCGGGGACGTGCAGTGCACGGTTCTCACCTCGGCGTACGGCGATGAGCTGGCCCTCCTTGACCAGCTGCCGTACCCGGGTCACCTCGACGCCGAGCGATTCGGCGATGTCGGGGAGGGTGAGCCAGGCAGGGACGAGAGCATCGATCTTTGCGTCAATCTCGGTCACGGGATCAAGCGTGCCATCCCGGACCGACAGTCGGAAAGCGGGGCGCCTCCACCGGGGGCACGGTTGCCTCCTGCGGTGGATACGGAAGCGCTCTCACCTGGGGCTTCGCAGGGGCCGCCGGACGCGGTCACGCCGTCGCCTCCTTCAGCGGGCGCGACGGGTCGGACAGGAGTCCGGGATCCATCGGGGTGCCCGCCTCGATCAGACGGCGGCCCTGGGCCAGGTCCCGGGGGCGGCCCACGGCCAGGAGACCGACCAGGCGTCCCCCGCGCAGCCAGCAGACCGCCCAGGCCGCGCCCTCGGGGTCGCCGCGCCACACCGTCGTGTCGGCGGCCGCGTGATGGCCCACGTACTGCACGAAACGGCCGAACTGCTCGGACCAGAAGTACGGCACCGGGTCGTACGCCATCGGCGTCTCCCCGATGATGTTCGCGGCCACCGTGCGCGGGCCCTGGAGGGCGTTGTCCCAGTGATGGACCAGCAGACGCTCCTCGTAGCGCCCCGACGGGAAGGATGCGCAGTCGCCGACCGCGTACACGTCGGGCAGCGAGGTACGCAGATGGTCGTCGGCCAGTACCTCGCCGTGGACCCCGAGGGCGATGCCCGACTCGGCGAGCCATCGCGTCGCCGGTCGGGCCCCGATGCCCACGACCACCGCGCCCGCGGGCACCCGCGAACCGTCGTCGAGCACCACGGCCCCCGGCTCGATGCGCTCCACGCGCGCGTGGATGCGCAGCTCGGCGCCGCTGTCCGCGTACCAGGCCGTCATCGGCGCGGCCACGTCCTCGGGCAGCGCCCCGGCGAGCGGCCGGTCGGCGGCCTCCACCACCGTGACCGCGCAGCCCGCCTCGCGCGCGGCGGTGGCGAACTCCGCGCCGATCCAGCCGGCACCCACGACCACGACGTCGTGCTGCTCGGCGAGGACCGGCCGCAGCCGCTCGGCGTCGTCCAGCGTGCGCAGCAGATGCACCCCCGGCACCCCCTCCGTGCCGGGCAGCCGGATCGGCTCCGCGCCGGTCGCGAGGACCAGGACGTCGTACGGCACGGGACCCTCGGTGGTGTCCAGCTCCTGGTCGTCGGGGCGGACGCCGAACACTTCGCAGCCCAGCCGCAACTCGATGTCCAGGGCCTCGAAGTCGACGTCGAAGGCGGAGCCCTCGGCCTTTCCGAGCAGCACGGCCTTGGACAACGGCGGTCTGTCGTACGGCGGATGGGGTTCCGCGCCGATCAGCGTCACCCGGCCCCCGAAGCCCTGTTCCCGCAGGGCGACCGCGGTCTGCACCCCTGCCATGCCCGCGCCCACGACGACCACCCGCCGTGCCGAATCGCTCCGCGCCTGCGTCTGCTCGCTCACTTGATCACCATAGTCTCGTGAAAGCTATCGCCTACCCGCAAAGGCGTTGCGTCATACCCGCGTGACCAGCGCCGTACTGCTCGTCGCCCGCCGTCACCCGGAATCGCCGGCCACCCCCGGACGGCCCACGGACGACCCCGTTCGGGCGTACTGAGCGGGCGCCGGCCTGTCGCTCGTCGATTCGCCGGCCGGAGCCACTTCGCCGCCCTCCCACGCCTGCTCACGGCACGCGGCGACGCCCGGTCAGGGCCCGACGACTCGATCCCCGACCCCGCAGACTGACTCCGGACCAGCCACCTCGGCCCGCGGACGACTGGATACGGGAGACGCCCAACGCCCGGACAAGTGCCGACACGCACCAGTGACGTCAGCCCGAGAACGCCACGGGCCGCCCGCACCGCCGCCCCGGCGACCGCCGTCCTGCTGTACGCCCTCGTGGTCGGCCTGGAAGTCGGCACCCCCGTGCACATCCCTGCGATCCTGGTTGCGCTCCCGCTCGTGGTCGCCCTGGCGTGCGGCCCCCCGATGATCATTGGCTCCGCCGTGGTGGCCGTCGCCACCCGCCGGGCCTTCCTGCCGATCGAACGCGGGCGCATCGACACCATGGCCGGAACCAGCGCGACGGTCCTCGCCATCACGCGGGCGAAGGCCGGTCCTTCGAGCGACGGGGCCGTGTGCGGAGGCTCCCTTACCGAGGCAAAGGGCAGCGGATAGGGTGGCCGACGTAAAGCACTCGCGGGAGCCCGGACGCACCGGGCTGAGAGGGAGGCTGGCGGCCTCCGACCGTACGAACCTGATCCGGGTCATGCCGGCGAAGGGAGGGGGCGTGACGCCCATGTCTCCTGCACCCACATCGGACGTCCTCGTGGTCGGGGGCGGAATCATCGGGCTGGTGACCGCCTGGCGGGCGGCCCGGCACGGGCTCTCCATCACCGTGGTGGATCCCGAGCCCGGCGGTGGTGCCGCCCAGGTGGCCGCCGGGATGCTCGCCGCCGTCACCGAACTGCACTACGGGGAGCAGACGCTGCTCGGCCTCAACCTCGAGTCCGCCCGTCGCTACCCCGACTTCGCCGACGAGCTCGCCGAGGCGTCCGGCCGGGACCTCGGCTACCGCCGGTGCGGCACGCTGGCGGTCGCGCTGGATGCCGACGACCGTGCCCACCTGCGGGAACTGCACGCACTGCAGCAGCGGTCCGGCCTCGCGGCGGAGTGGCTGAACGGACGCGAGTGCCGCCGCCTGGAGCCGATGCTCGCGCCCGGTGTGCGCGGCGGCCTGAGGGTGGACGGAGACCACCAGATCGACCCGCGCCGGCTGGCGGCGGCCCTGGTCGTCGCGTGCGAACGGGCCGGGGTCGTCTTCCACCGGACGTGGGCCGAACGGCTGACGGTGGTGCACGACCGCGCCGCAGGCGTCCGGACCTCCGGCGGGGACGACCTCTCCGCCGGGCAGGTGGTCCTCGCCGCGGGCAGCCTGAGCGGACGGCTCGCGGGTGTCCCGGACGAGGTCCTGCCACCCGTACGGCCGGTGAAGGGCCAGGTGCTGCGGCTGACCGTGCCCGAGCGGTACGCGCCGTTCCTGAGCCGTACCGTGCGTGCCGTCGTCCGCGGCAGCCACGTCTACCTGGTGCCGCGCGAGAACGGGGAGCTGGTCGTCGGCGCCACCAGCGAGGAGCTGGGCTGGGACACGACGGTCACCGCGGGCGGCGTCTACGAACTGCTGCGGGACGCGCACGAGCTGGTCCCCGGCATCACCGAGCTGCCACTCACCGAGACCCGTGCCGGTCTGCGTCCGGGTTCCCCGGACAACGCGCCGCTGCTCGGGCCCACCCGGCTGGACGGCCTGCTGCTGGCCACCGGGCACTATCGCAACGGCGTCCTGCTCACCCCCGTCACCGGCGACGTCATGGCCCACGTCCTGACCACGGGCGAGCTCCCCGACGAAGCCCGCCCCTTCACCCCCACGCGGTTCGCCGCGGCACTCACGGAGCAGCCCGCATGAACATCTCGGTCAACGGCGAGTCCCACCGGATCGCCCCCGACACCGCGCTCGACGCCGTGGTCCGGATCCTGACCACGGCCCCGTCGGGCGTGGCCGCCGCCCTCAACGAAACCGTCGTCCCGCGCACGCAGTGGCCCTCGACGCAGCTCCGCGAGGGGGACCGCGTCGAGATCCTCACCGCCGTCCAAGGAGGCTGACCATGGCCGACGACCCCTTCGTCCTCGGTGGTACGACCTACTCGTCCCGGCTGATCATGGGCACCGGCGGTGCGCCGAGCCTGGATGTGCTCGAGCGGGCGCTGGTGGCGTCCGGCACGCAGCTGACGACGGTCGCCATGCGGCGCGTCGACGCCTCGGTGCACGGCTCGGTGCTCTCCGTGCTCGAGAAGCTGGGCATCCGGGTGCTGCCCAACACCGCGGGGTGCTTCACCGCGGGCGAGGCCGTGCTCACCGCCCGTCTCGCCCGTGAGGCGCTCGGCACGGACCTCGTCAAACTGGAGGTCATCGCCGACGAACGGACCCTGCTGCCCGACCCCATCGAGCTGCTGGACGCCGCCGAGACGCTGGTCGACGACGGTTTCACGGTGCTGCCGTACACCAACGACGACCCCGTCCTCGCCCGGAAGCTGGAGGACGTCGGCTGCTCGGCGATCATGCCGCTCGGCTCGCCGATCGGATCCGGGCTCGGCATCCGCAACCCGCACAACTTCCAGCTGATCGTGGAACACGCGCGTGTGCCGGTCGTCCTGGACGCGGGAGCGGGCACGGCGTCGGACGTGGCGCTCGCGATGGAGCTGGGGTGCGCGGGTGTGATGCTCGCCTCGGCGGTCACCCGGGCCCAGGAACCGGTGCTGATGGCGGAGGCGATGCGGCATGCGGTGGACGCGGGCCGGCTCGCGCTCAGGGCGGGCCGCATCCCCCGCCGGCACTTCGCTCAGGCGTCGTCCCCCACGGAGGGCGTCGCCCGTCTGGACCCGGAGCGGCCTGCCTTCTGAAGACCGGCGGCCGCGGCCCCGTACGGGTGCGGTGCGCGTCACAGGTCGGCTGCAGTCGCACCCCGGCTCGGCCGTAACTGCCGGGCGGGTCGTTATGCCCTCGTAGACTCACCTGCGTGGATACGACCCTTCAGGACCCTCTCGTCGGGCATGTGCTCGACGGCCGCTACCGCATCGACGCCCGTATCGCGGTCGGCGGGATGGCCACGGTCTACCGGGCCGTGGACACCCGCCTCGACCGCGTCCTGGCGCTGAAGGTGATGCATCCGGCGCTGGCGGCCGACGGCTCGTTCGTCGAGCGCTTCATACGCGAGGCCAAGTCGGTCGCGCGCCTCGCGCACCCGAACGTGGTCCAGGTCTTCGACCAGGGCTCCGACGGGTCCTATGTCTACCTGGCCATGGAGTACGTCGCCGGCTGCACCCTGCGCGACGTGCTGCGCGAGCGCGGCGCGCTGCAACCGCGCGCCGCCCTGGACATCCTCGAGCCGGTGCTCGCCGCCCTGGGCGCCGCCCACCGCGCCGGCTTCGTGCATCGCGACATGAAGCCGGAGAACGTCCTCATAGGGGACGACGGCCGGGTCAAGGTGGCCGACTTCGGCCTTGTACGGGCCGTGAACACCGTCACCAGCACGACGGGCGCCGTCCTCGGCACGGTCTCCTACCTGGCCCCGGAGCAGATCGAGCACGGCACGGCCGACCCCCGGGTCGACGTGTACGCGTGCGGAGTCGTCCTCTACGAAATGCTCACCGGCGGCAAGCCCCACTACGGGGACTCCCCCGCCCAGGTGCTCTACCAGCACCTCAACGAGGACGTGCCGCCGCCGTCGGCCGCCGTTCCCGGTCTGTCCGTCGAACTCGACGATCTGGTCGCCTCGGCGACCGCGCGCGACCCCCGGCTGCGACCGGGCGATGCGGTGTCCCTGCTCGGACAGGTCCGCGAGGCGCGCGGCGCGCTCACCGCCGAACAGCTGGAGGCGGTGCCTCCGCAGGCGATCACTCAGGAGCACGACAACGCCCAGGACCGCACGAGCGTCGTCCCGCGCACTCCCGTCGCCCCGGTCGGTGAGGGCCCGACGGCGGTGATCAACCGCACGAGCCGGCTCGAGATGCCTGCGCCCGGGCCACCCGCCGCCCGCCGCGGACGCCCCCGGCGCGGGGTGTTCGCGCTCGTTCTCGCCGTGCTGGTGCTGTTCGGTGTGGGCACCGGCGTCTGGTACATCAACTCCGGTCAGTTCACCAAGGTCCCCCCGCTGCTGGCGAAGACCGAGGCCGAGGCCCGGGACCGGCTCGGGCAGGCGGGGCTCGAGGTCAAGCAGGTCAAGCACGCCTACAGCGACACGGTCGCGCGCGGCACGGTGATCAGCAGCGACCCGACGACGGGCGCGCGGATCCGCTCCCACGACTCCGTCACGCTGACCGTCTCGGACGGCCCGGAGACGGTCGAGGTACCCGATCTGAAGGGCGTCCGGCTGGAGAAGGCGCAGGACCGGCTCGAGCAGCACGGGCTCGTCGCGGGCATGGTCACCCGCGCCTTCAGCGAGGACGTGCCCGAGGGCTTCGTGATCGGCACGGATCCGGAGGCGGGCACGGAACGCCACGGCGGCTCGGCGATCGCGCTCACCGTGAGCAAGGGCAGCCCCGTGGAGGTTCCCGACGTCACGGGCAGCTCCCTCGACGACGCCACCGCGGAACTGCGCGACGCGGGCCTGGAAGTGAAGATCGCGGACACCCGGATCATGTCGGAGTTCGAGGCCGGTCAGATCGCCGAGCAGTCGCCGGGCGCGGGCAAGGAGGCCGGCGAGGGCGACACCGTCACGCTGACGATCTCCAAGGGCCGCGAGCAGGTGGAGGTCCCGGACGTGGTGGGTGACGGCGTCGACGACGCGAGGAGGACCCTGGAGGGAGCGGGCTTCCGGGTCGAGGAGGACCGGGGGCTGCTGGGCCTGTTCGGCGAGACGGTCAAGAGCCAGTCCGTCGAGGGCGGCGACAAGGCGCCCAAGGGGTCGACGATCACGATCAAGATCCGCTGACGGAGCGCCACGGGACGCATGACACCCTTGAAGGGTGAGAACTCAGCAGTCCCGTGGCCCGTTCGGCACGTCCGGTGCCGCCCGCAATCCCATCGGCGGACATGTCCCCGTCGCCGGCGGTCTGAACTCGGTCGGGCTGGCCTACGCGCGTGACCTCGGGGCCGAGACCGTCCAGGTCTTCGTCGCCAATCCGCGGGGCTGGGCGACGCCCGCCGGCAATCCGCGGCAGGACGAGGAGTTCCGTGCCGCGTGCGCCGCCGGGTCGATCCCGGCGTACGTCCACGCGCCGTACCTGATCAACTTCGGCTCGCACACCGAGGCGACGGCCGAGAGGTCCGTCGCGTCCCTGCGGCACTCGCTGCGCCGGGGCCGGGAGATAGGGGCGCTGGGCGTCGTCGTGCACACGGGCAGCGCGACGGGCGGCCGGGACCGGGCCGTCGCCCTCGCCCAGGTGCGCGAGCGCCTGCTCCCCCTGCTGGACGAGCTGACGCACGACGACGATCCCTTCCTTCTGCTGGAGTCGACCGCGGGCCAGGGCGCCTCCCTGTGCTCGCGCACCTGGGACTTCGGGCCGTACTTCGAGGCCCTCGACGCGCACCCCAAGCTGGGCGTGTGCCTCGACACCTGCCATGTCTTCGCGGCCGGGCACGATCTGACCGGGCCGCACGGGATGCACCAGACGCTGGATCTGCTGGTGGAGACGGTGGGCGAGGGACGGCTCCGGCTGATCCACGCGAACGACTCGATGGACCTGGTCGGCGCCCACAAGGACCGCCACGCGAACATCGGGGCCGGGCACATCGGCGAGGAACCGTTCCGCGCTCTGATGACCCATCCGGCGACCGAAGGCGTACCTCTGATCATCGAGACGCCGGGTGGCAAGGAAGGGCACGCGGCGGACGTGGAGCGCCTGAAGAAGCTGCGGGACGGCTGAGACCGAACAGCTGCGGAATACCCCCATGGGGTATACGGTTCTGTGTGGCGACGGGAAACGCAGCCGGACATCGGGGGCCGCCATGCAGCACGAGGCACACACCGACCACGTAGCGCACTCCGCTCGGGCCGACCACGGCCACGGAACGGGCGGAGCGACCTGGCAGGCGGCCGCGCGGGCCACCCTGCACTGCCTCACCGGATGCGCCATCGGCGAGGTGCTCGGCATGGTGATCGGCACGGCGGCGGGCTGGGGCAACGGCCCGACCATGGCCCTCGCGATCGTGCTCGCCTTCGTCTTCGGCTACTCGCTCACCCTGCGCGGCATCCTCGGGGCGGGCGTGGACCTCCGGACCGCCGTCCGCGTCGCCCTCGCCGCGGACACCCTCTCCATCGCCGTGATGGAGGTGATCGACAACGGCGTGATCGTCCTGTGGCCGTCCGCGATGGAGGCCCATCTCGGCGATCTGCTCTTCTGGGGCTCGCTGGCGGTCTCGCTCGCCCTCGCCTTTGTGCTCACCACGCCGGTCAACAAGTGGATGATCGGCCGCGGAAAGGGCCACGCGGTGGTGCACCCCTACCACGGCTGACCGGACAGCCGGCAGGTCAGAGCTCGGGGCCGTCCCCGGGCTCCTCCTGGTAGGAGTAGCGCTGCTCCTTCCAGGGGTCGCCGAGGTTGTGATAGCCGCGCTCCTCCCAGAAGCCGCGGCGGTCGGCGGTCATGTACTCGACGCCGCGGACCCATTTGGGGCCCTTCCAGGCGTACAGATGCGGAACGATCAGACGCAGCGGGAAGCCGTGTTCCGCGGTGAGCAGCTCGCCGTCCTTGTGGGTGGCGAAGATCGTGCGGTCCGAGGCGAAGTCGGCGAGGCGCAGGTTGGAGCTGAATCCGTACTCCGCCCAGACCATGACATGGGTGACCGCGGGCGCGGGCGGCGCGATCTGAAGAACCGTGCGCGCCGGGACACCGCCCCACTCCGCCCCGAGCATGCTGAACTTCGTGACGCAGTGCAGATCGGCCACGACGGTCGCATACGGAAGCGACGTGAACTCCTCATGGTTCCAGCAGTGCTTCTCACCGTCCGCGGTGGCTCCGAAGACCCTGAACTCCCAGCGCTCGGAGCGGAACTTGGGGACGGGGCCGTAGTGGGTGACCGGCCATCCGCGCTGCAGTCGCTGTCCCGGCGGAAGCTCGGATCCTGCCGCTTCTCGAGTTTCGCGCTCCACCGGATGACCCATGACTCCATCCTGACAGACCGCGGAGGGTGCACATGACCAGCCCATACCCGAATCGGACAACTCCCACTAAGCGTGAACTTACTGGACGCGTTCGGACGCCAGTGCAATCATGCGGCGCAACCCGCCAGTTTCCGCTTGGAAGGAGCCCGCGCGATGCAGGGCGATCCGGAGGTCATCGAATTCCTCAACGAACAGCTCACCGGTGAGCTGACCGCGATCAACCAGTACTTCCTGCACGCGAAGCTGCAGGAGAACTACGGCTGGTACAAGCTCGCCAAGCACACGCGGGACGAGTCGTTCGACGAGATGCGGCACGCCGAGGTGCTGACCGACCGCATCATCTTCCTGGAGGGCCTGCCGAACTACCAGCGGCTCTTCCACGTCCGGGTGGGACAGAGCGTGAAGGAGATGTTCGAGGCGGACCGGCAGGTCGAGGTCGAGGCGATCGACCGGCTCAGGCGCGGGGTCAAGATCATGCGGGAGAAGGGCGACATCACGTCCGCGAAGATCTTCGAGTCGATCCTCAAGGACGAGGAGGATCACATCGACTACCTGGACACCCAGCTGGAGCTGGTGGAGAAGCTCGGTGAGGCGCTCTACATCGCCCAGGTCATCGAACAGCCGGACAGCTGACCGACGGCCGCGCGATCAGGCGGCCTCTTCCAGATCGTCGGAAGCGTCCCGGCCGTCCACGGCGGCAAGGACCGGCCCGCCCCGGTCGGCGAGCTCACGGCGCGGGCAGGCCCCGCGGCCGAGCAGCGACTGGATCCGCCGTACGCACGAACCGCAGTCCGTGCCCGCCTTGCACGCCGACGCTATCTGCCGGGGGGTGCAGGCGCCGTTCTCCGCGTGCTGCTTCACCTGCTGCTCGGTGACGCCGAAGCAACTGCAGACGTACACGCGGTTCACCTCCCGACGGGATTTCCGAGGTCGTGCCGTCCCGATCGATCGGTGAGGCAAACCTAACCTTACCCGCCGTGGAGTGACGGCAAAAGGCAGGAGGGGCGCCGATCGCATGTGATCCGCGCCCCACCTCCGGGCCCATGGCAGTCCGAGCGGCTACTGGTCGCGGTACATCTCGGCGACGAGGAACGCCAGGTCCAGCGACTGGCTGCGGTTCAGCCGCGGGTCGCACGCCGTCTCGTAGCGCTGGTGCAGATCGTCGACGAAGATCTCGTCGCCGCCGCCCACGCACTCGGTGACATCGTCGCCGGTCAGCTCCACGTGGATGCCGCCCGGGTGGGTGCCGAGCGACTTGTGGACCTCGAAGAAGCCCTTGACCTCGTCGAGCACGTCGTCGAAGCGGCGGGTCTTGTGGCCCGAGGCCGCCTCGAAGGTGTTGCCGTGCATCGGGTCGGTCACCCAGGCCACCACCGCGCCCGACGCCGTGACCTTCTCGACCAGCTCGGGAAGCCGGTCACGGATCTTGTCGGCGCCCATCCGGACGACGAAGGTCAGCCGGCCCGGCTCGCGTTCCGGGTCGAGACGCTCGATGTACTGCAGCGCCTCCTCGGCCGTCGTCGTCGGGCCGAGTTTGATGCCGATGGGGTTGCGGATCCGGGAGGCGAACTCGATGTGCGCGCCGTCCATCTGCCGGGTGCGCTCACCGATCCACACCATGTGGCCGGAGACGTCGTACAGCTGTCCGGTACGCGAGTCGACCCTGGTCAGCGCCGACTCGTAGTCGAGCAGCAGCGCCTCGTGCGAGGAGTAGAACTCGACGGTCCTGAACTCCTCCGGGTTCGCCCCGCAGGCGTGCATGAAGTTCAGCGCGTTGTCGATCTCCCGCGCCAGCTGCTCGTAGCGCTGCCCGGACGGCGACGACTTCACGAAGTCCTGGTTCCAGGCGTGCACCTGTCGCAGGTCGGCGTAGCCGCCGGTGGTGAAGGCGCGGACGAGGTTGAGCGTCGAGGCGGAGGCGTTGTACATCCGCTTCAGCCGCTCGGGGTCCGGGACGCGGGCCTGCTCGGTGAAGTCGAAGCCGTTCACGGAGTCGCCGCGGTAGGTCGGCAGCGTCACGCCGTCACGGGTCTCGGTGGGCTTCGAGCGCGGCTTGGAGTACTGGCCGGCGATCCGGCCGACCTTCACCACCGGCACCGAGGCGGCGTACGTGAGCACGGCGCCCATCTGGAGCAGGGTCTTGAGCTTGCTGCGGATGTGGTCGGCGGACACCGCGTCGAAGGCCTCGGCGCAGTCGCCGCCCTGGAGCAGGAACGCCTCGCCCCTGGCGACGGCTCCCATCCGGGCGCGCAGCTGGTCGCACTCGCCCGCGAAGACGAGCGGCGGATACGACTCGAGGTCCGCGATCACTGCGCGCAGAGCCTCGGGGTCGGGGTACTCGGGCTGCTGCGCCGCGGGCAGGTCTCGCCAGGTGTTGCCAGCGCTTGCGCTGGTCTTAGCGTTCACGGTCACCCCTCAACATTACGGGGTGAGGTGATGGCTCCCGGCCCGCGCCCAGAAAGTGAGACGACGGATACGCTCCGTGGACACCGACGGCGGACGCCGGCACCTCGGCCGGGCGGTCGCCCCGCCCCCGCTCCCCGTCGCACCGCACCGCCGCGGTGCGACCGGGCCCACCGCGGCCCCGCCGCGCATCCCCCTCGACGCGCCGCGCGATGGGGTAAGGTCGCCGCATGTTCGCGCACTCGAACCAGAACTGGTGGTGGACCGCTCGTCCGGCGGCCCACTGACTGCGCGTATTCCACGACTTCGCGAAGGCCGCCCGGGGGGCGGCCTTCGGCGTTCGTGCGACCGGGGTCGTTCCTCCTCACGACAGACGGAAGAGGAACCATGGACCTCACACGACTCCTGCACGACGAACGCCCGTTCGCCCTGCTGCGCCGCCGTACGCCCGGTCGCGACCACGACACCGTGGAGCTGCTGATCGGCCGCGTCGACGCCTACGAACGCCTCGCCGATCTTCCCGACGAGGCGCTGGCCCTCGTCCCGTACCGCCAGATCCGCGAGCGCGGCTTCGACGTCCGCGACGACGGCACCCCGCTGCTGGCCCTGCGGCCCGAGGAGTCCTACGAGCTGGCCCTCGACGAGGTCCTGGATCAGCTGCCCCGGCACGACGTCCGGGTGGAGGACGGCGGCTTCGACGTGCCCGACGAGGAGTACGCGCGGATCGTCGGCCGGGTACTGGGCGAGGAGATCGCACGGGGCGAGGGGGCGAACTTCGTGATCCGGCGGACCTACGAGGGGATCGTGCGGGGATTCGGCCGGTCCGACGCCCTCGCGCTGTTCCGGCGGCTGCTGCTCGGCGAGCGTGGCGCGTACTGGACCTTCGTGGTGCACACCGGGAACGGGGCGCCTTCGCCGGAAGGGCGCGGGCGGGAGGCGAACGGGCGGACGCTGGTGGGCGCCAGCCCCGAGGTGCACGTGCGGATGTCGGGGGGACGGGGCGGGCAGCAGGCCCCGACGGCCGAGGGCGCCGACGGGGAACGGACCGGCGGGACCGTCGTGATGAACCCCATCAGCGGAACGTACCGCTATCCCGCGGACGGCCCGACGGCCGAGGATCTGCTCACCTTCCTCGCGGACGGCAAGGAGATCGAGGAGCTGTCGATGGTCGTCGACGAGGAGCTCAAGATGATGTGCACGGTCGGCGACATGGGCGGGGTCGTCGTCGGACCGCGCCTGAAGGAGATGGCCCATCTCGCCCACACGGAGTACGAACTGCGCGGCAGGTCCACCCTCGACGCGCGCGAGGTGCTGAAGGAGACCATGTTCGCGGCGACCGTCACCGGCTCGCCCGTGCAGAACGCCTGCCGGGTGATCGAGCGGCACGAGAGGGGCGGCCGTGGCTACTACGCGGGCGCGCTCGCACTGCTCGGACGGGACGCCGGGGGCGCCCAGACACTCGACTCCCCCATCCTCATCCGGACCGCCGACATCGACGCCGACGGACGGCTGCGGGTCCCGGTGGGTGCCACCCTGGTACGCGGCTCGGACCCCGCGAGCGAGGTGGCGGAGACCCACGCCAAGGCCGCCGGGGTGCTGGCGGCGCTGGGCGTGCGCCCGGCACGGCCGCGCACCGAGCACGAACGCCCGAAGCTCGGGGACGACCCGCGGGTGCGGGCGGCGCTCGACGGCAGGCGCGGCCGGCTCGCCCCGTTCTGGCTGCGGATGCAGGAGCGGACCGCGGACCTGGCCGGACACGCGTTCGTGGTCGACGCCGAGGACACCTTCACCGCGATGCTCGCCCACGTCCTGCGGTCGTCGGGGCTCGAGGTGACCGTGCGCCGGTACGACGAGCCGGGGCTGCGGGAGACGGTGCTCGCGCACGACGGGCCGCTGGTCCTCGGGCCCGGGCCGGGCGATCCGTCGGACACGGCCGATCCCAGGATGCGGTTCCTGCGTGAGCTGACGGCACAGGTCGTCCGGGACCACCGGCACGGGGTGCTCGGCGTCTGCCTGGGCCACGAGCTGATCGCGGCCGAGCTGGGACTGGAGATCGTGCGCAAGGAGATCCCCCACCAGGGCGCGCAGACCGAGATCGATCTCTTCGGCCGGCCGGAGACCGTCGGCTTCTACAACAGCTTCGTGGCGCACTGCGACGACGAGGCGGCCGCCGAGCTGGCCGCGCACGGTGTGGACGTGAGCCGCGGCACGGGCGGTGAGGTGCACGCACTGCGCGGGCCGGGGTTCGCCGGTGTCCAGTTCCACCCGGAGTCGGTGCTGTCGGTGAACGGCGCCGCCGTCGTACGGGAGCTGCTGGGTCAGTCGGTGGGCCTGGGCACCAGGACGTTCTCGGAGCGGCGGCCGGCGGTGTAGTCGAGGACGTTGCGCACCGTGGCGTCGACGATCTGGGTGACGGCGTCCGCGGTGTAGTACGCCTGGTGCGACGTGACCAGGACGTTCGGGAAGGTGACGAGGCGGGCCAGGGTGTCGTCCTCGACCGGCTCCAGGGACTTGTCGAGGAAGAACAGGCCCGCCTCCGCCTCGTACACGTCGAGGCCGACCCCGGTGAAGCGGCCCGCGCGCAGCTCGGTGACCAGAGCCTGGGTGTCGATGAGACCGCCCCTGCTGGAGTTCACGAGGACGGCGTCGTCCTTCATGGCCCGCAGGGCGGTCGCGTCGATGAGGTGGGTGGTCTCCGGCATCAGCGGGACATGCAGGCTGACCAGGTCGGACCGGGTGAGCAGCTCCTCCTTGGAGACGTACTGAAGGCCGAGCGCGACGCACGCCGGGTTCTCGACGACGTCCCAGCCGAGGAGCCGCATGCCGAAGCCGTGGGCGATGCGGGTGAACGCCTCGCCGATCTTGCCGGTGCCCAGTACTCCGGCGGTGCGTCCGTGCATGTCGCGGCCCATCAGGCCGTCGAGACGGAAGTCGAAGTCGCGGGTGCGGTTGCCGGCCCGGACGATGCGCCGGTTGACGGCCATGGCGAGGGTCCAGGCGAACTCGGCGACGGAGTACGGCGAGTAGTACGAGACCCGGGCGACCGTCAGGCCGATGCCTTCGGCGACCGGGAGGTCGATGTTGTTGAAGCCGGTGGAGCGCTGGGCGAGCATCCTCGTGCCGCCGGCCGCGAGGGTCCGCAGGACGCGACTGCCGAGTTCGCAGTTGACGCTGGTGCAGACGATCTCCCGGCCGACGGCGATGGGCGCCGTGTCCTCGTTGAGGAAGACGTCAAGACAGCGGATGTCGTGATGCCCCGCGAAGGCCTTCTCGAGCAGGGGCTTCTCGTCGGCCTGCACACCGAACGCGAGGATCTCCACGGGGCCCTCCGGCGGAATGACCAGGATTGCCTGACAGCGGCGAATATACGGGGGTGCGGACGCGGGTGCGCTCGCGGGGCACCCCCGCTGGACGATCGCCGGGAACGCGGGTCGTCGGACCCTGGTACCGCCGGGGCGTCAGCCGAAGAAGACGCCGACCTCGTCGTACAGCTTCGGGTCGACCGTCTTCAGCCTGGCCGTGGCCTCCGAGATGGGGACCCGGACGATGTCGGTGCCGTGCAGGGCGACCATCTTGCCGAAGTCGCCGTCGCGTACCGCTTCGATGGCGTGCAGGCCGAAGCGGGTGGCGAGCCAGCGGTCGAAGGCGCTGGGCGTGCCGCCGCGCTGGACGTGTCCGAGGACGGTCGTACGGGCCTCCTTGCCGGTGCGCCTCTCGATCTCCTTGGACAGCCATTCGCCGACGCCCGAGAGACGGACGTGCCCGAACGAGTCCATGGAGTCGTCCTTGAGCACCACGTCCCCGTCCTTCGGCATCGCGCCTTCGGCGACGACCACGATCGGCGCGTACGAGGCCTTGAACCGGGACGTCACCCAGGCGCACACCTGGTCGACGTCGAAGCGCTGCTCGGGGATGAGGATGACGTTGGCCCCGCCGGCCAGCCCCGAGTGGATCGCGATCCAGCCCGTGTGGCGGCCCATGACCTCCACCACCAGCACCCGCATGTGCGACTCCGCCGTCGTGTGCAGGCGGTCGATCGCCTCGGTCGCGATGTTGACGGCGGTGTCGAAACCGAAGGTGTAGTCCGTGGCCGACAGGTCGTTGTCGATGGTCTTCGGCACACCGACGACCTTGATGCCGTACTCGTCCGCCAGCCGCCCCGCGACCCCCAGGGTGTCCTCACCGCCGATCGCGACGAGCGCGTCGACCTCCTCCTTGGCGAGGTTCTCCTTGATCCGGCGGATGCCGTTCTCCTCGTTGAGCGGATTGGTCCGCGAGGAGCCGAGGATCGTGCCGCCGCGGGGCAGGATGCCGCGCACCGCCGGGATGTCGAGCCGGACGGTGTCTCCTTCCAGGGGACCCCGCCAGCCGTCCCGGAAACCGACGAAGTCGTAGCCGTACTCCTGCACGCCCTTGCGAACGACGCCCCGGATGACGGCGTTGAGCCCGGGGCAGTCGCCGCCTCCGGTCAGTACTCCGACCCGCATTGGAAATGTCCCTTCGCCGCGGTTGCCTGATGCGAGTCACGCTAATGGTGATCCACGTCACTTCGGCATGCCGCGGAGAGTCAATTCCGGTGAAATGTCGGCTAGTTGATCACCGTCAATTCACCCGAAAGTGGGAGTGTGCAGCACGGTTCACTCACCGTCGAGCCCTCGCTCGATCGCGTAGCGCACCAGTTCCACCCTGTTGTGCAGCTGGAGCTTGCCCAGGGTGTTCTGGACGTGGTTCTGCACGGTGCGGTGCGAGATGACCAGGCGTTCGGCGATCTGCTTGTAGCTCAGGCCCTTGGCGACCAGCCGCAGCACCTCGGTCTCGCGGTCGGTCAGCCGCGGGGCCTTCGGCTCGTCGGCGTCCGCGGCGGGCGCCGGTTCGGAGGCGAGGCGGCGGTACTCCCCGAGGACCAGGCCCGCGAGACCGGGGGTGAAGACGGGATCGCCCACCGCCGTGCGGCGCACCGCGTCGATCAGCTCCTCCGTGGACGCCGACTTCAGCAGATAGCCCGTGGCACCCGACTTCACCGCCTCCAGCACGTCCGCGTGCTCGCCGCTCGCCGACAGCACGAGGACCCGCAGCGCCGGGTCGGCACCGACGAGTTCCTTGCAGACCTGGACGCCCGGCTTCACGGGCAGATTGAGGTCCAGGACGAGGACGTCGGGCGCTGCGGCCCGGGCACGGCGCACCGCCTGCTCCCCGTCGCCCGCGGTGGCGACGACGTCGAAGCCGGCCTCGGCCAGGTCACGCGCGACGGCGTCCCGCCACATGGGGTGGTCGTCGACGACCATGACCCTGGTCGACTCCCGTCGCGCCCCGGTCGCGTCCGCCGTCATCGCCCCTCCCCCCGCGTCACCCCTGCGGCCGCCGGTCCCGGTGGGGCCCCTGCCCGGCCGGCACCTCGCACCATGACCGGCACCGCCGCCGCCCGGCACCCGCCGGCCGATGCCGCCGTCGCCGGCCGCACCGTCCTTCGCCCGGCCGCCCGAATCCCCGCCGGCCGCTGCGCTCCCGTCATCGCGTCTCCGCCTTCCCCCGTGAGCCCTCCGGGCCCTTCGTGTCGTTCGGGCCGTCCGGGTCCTGCACGCCCTTCGGCACCGTCAGCTCCACTTCCGTGCCCTGGCCCGGGACCGAGATCAGCTCGGCCGTGCCGCCGATGTCGCGCAGCCGGCCGCGGATCGACTGGGCCACCCCCAGCCGCCCCTCGCCCTCCGCCTGGGCGAGCCGCCCCTCCGGGATGCCGGGCCCGTCGTCGCGTACGGTCACGACGATTCCCCGCGGCTCGTCCTCGACCAGGATCCAGGCGCGCGCCCCGTCACCGGCGTGCCTGCGGACATTGTCCAGGGCGGCCCCGACGGCCGCGGCCAGCTCCCGGGCGGCGGCCGGAGCGAGCGGCACGGGCGAGCCCGGTGCGGACAGCGTCACCCGGGCACCGGCGTGCGGGGCCAGCAGGGCACGCAGATCGAGCGGTCCCTCCTCGACGTCCGGTTCCTCGACCGCCCGGACGACCGCGCCGAGCGCCGCGTCCTCCGAGACCCGTGAGAGCGGCACCAGGCCCCCGGAGACCAGATTGCGCAGGGCGACCTCCTGCTCGCCGGCCAGCCGGCCCAGCTCCGCGGCCTCCCCGCCGAGGGCCGTGCCGCGCCGCTGCACCATGGCGAGCACCTGGAGCACGCTGTCGTGGATGCCCCGGGCCAGCCGCTCCCGCTCACGGGTCGCCGCCTCGATCTCCAGGGCGCGGGCGAGGGTCCGCTCCGAGGCACGAGCGACCTCGACGACGTACCCGATCGCGATGGAGGCGACCCAGACGAGGACCACGTTGTGGATGGTGTCGCGGGCGGGGGCGCCGCGTTCGACCAGGTTCGCGGCGGCGACCAGGGTGGAGGCGAGGGCCGCCCAGCGCCAGCCGCCCTTGACGGCGAAGGCGAGCACCGATCCGGCGGTCCAGATCGACGGCAGGGTGGGGCCTCCCGCGAGGATCCGCTCATGGGTGTCGGCGACGGGGGTGAGGAGGATGCCGGTGAGCGCGATCGTGAGGTCGGCGGTCAGGAAGCGCTTGGTGCAGCTCGCGGCGTTCGCCACCCTCGGGAGCGTGGCCAGCGTCCAGCCGCACAGCACGGCGTAGTACGCGATCGCCACCCAGGGCCGGACGAAATGGCCGTAGGCGGTCGCGAAGAGCCCGATCGCGTACAGCATCGTCAGAACCCGGTACGCCGTCAGCGCACGCCACAGCGGCTGCTCGACCGACATCCGGACGACCCGCTCGCGCTTGGCCATGTCCCCCCTTTGTCGTTCACCTGGGCGGCGCCCCCGCCGGAGCGCCCCTTCGGTTCACTCCCCCCGACCCGGACGGACGCGTCTAGGAGCCCGGCCGTTCCCTCACGGCACCCTTGCGGTCCTCCTTGTGCGCCTGCTTCTCCGCCTTCGCGGCCTCCGCGATCTGCCGCTTGGCGGCGGTCGCGTAGATGTCGACGTACTCCTGACCGGAGAGCTTCATGATTTCGTACATGACCTCGTCGGTCACGGCGCGCAGCACGAAACGGTCCTGCTCCATGCCCTGGTAGCGCCGGAAGTCCAGGGGCTTGCCGATGCGGATGCCCGGGCGCATCAGCTTGGGCATGACCTTGCCGGGCGGCTGGATCTTCTCCGTGTCGATCATGGCGACCGGGATCACGGGCGCGCCGGTGGCCAGCGCCACGCGCGCGAGACCACCGGGCTTGCCGCGGTAGAGGCGCCCGTCGGGCGAGCGTGTGCCCTCCGGGTAGATGCCGAACAGCTCGCCTCGCTCCAGCACCTCGATGCCGCTCTGGATCGCGGCCTCGCCCGCACCACGCGCACCGGAGCGGTCGACGGGGAGCTGCCCCACGCCCTTGAAGAAGGCGGCGGTCAGCCGGCCCTTCAGACCGGGTGTCGTGAAGTACTCGGCCTTCGCGATGAAGGTGACCTTCCGATCGAGCATGACGGGCAGGAAGAACGAGTCCGAGAAGGACAGGTGATTGCTCGCCAGGATCGCGGGGCCCTCGGCGGGAACGTTCTCCAGGCCTTCCACCCAGGGCCTGAAGGCAAGCTTCAGCGGCCCCCCGATGGATACCTTCATCGCGCCGTACAACAACCGACTGCCTCCTGTGTGTGTCGAACAGACCTTAACCCGGTCCTTTCGCAAAGAGGCCGACGGCCCTGGTCGGTGTCAGTGCGGTCGCGTACGGTGAAGTACCTGCAATCGACGTGCCCAGCCCCTTTCATGAACAGGAGACCGACGTGCCGGTCCTCCCTGGAGCCGAGCCGTACCGCCACGACGGCGGGGAGGTCGGCGTCCTCCTCTGCCATGGCTTCACCGGTTCCCCGCAGTCGCTGCGCCCCTGGGCGGAGTATCTCGCCGAGCGCGGCCTCACCGTCTCGCTGCCGTTGCTGCCCGGGCACGGCACACGCTGGGAGGACCTGCAGCTCACCGGCTGGCACGACTGGTACGCGGAGGTGGACCGCGAGCTGCGGGCCCTCGGCGACCGCTGCGCGCAGGTCTTCGTGGCCGGCCTGTCCATGGGCGGCGCCCTGGCCCTGCGGCTCGCCGCCCGGCACGGCGAGGCCGTGAGCGGTGTGGTGGTCGTCAACCCGGCGAACAAGGTGCACGGCCTGTCGGCGTACGCCCTTCCGGTGGCCCGCCACCTCGTCCGGACGACGAAGGGCATCACCAGCGACATCGCCAAGGAAGGCAGCACGGAGCTGGGCTACGACAGGGTGCCGCTGCACGCGGCGCACTCCCTGCGCACC
Source organism: Streptomyces sp. HUAS TT11 (assembly GCF_051553595.1). Taxonomy (NCBI): domain Bacteria; kingdom Bacillati; phylum Actinomycetota; class Actinomycetes; order Kitasatosporales; family Streptomycetaceae; genus Streptomyces; species Streptomyces sp. HUAS TT11. The sequence continues at coordinate 6,597,452 of NZ_CP196184.1, read as the reverse complement.
TTCTTCCGCGTGGTCGACGGGGAGCTGCCGCAGGTCACCCAGCCGCTGCTGCTTCTGCACAGTCCGCAGGACCATGTGGTGCCGCCCGCCGACTCGGCCCGGATCCTCGGCCGCGTCTCGTCCACGGACGTGACGGAGATCGTGCTGGAACAGAGCTACCACGTGGCGACGTTGGACCACGATGCGGACCGGATCCACGAGGAGAGCCACTCGTTCATCGGCCGGCTCGCGCCCAGTGTCGACAAGGAAGGGACGTCCGCAGGTGGCTGAGCACGACTCCGACCGCGAGGATCGCGAGCCGGACGAGAAGGGCGTGCCCTTCGACGAGGACGCCGCCTGGGCGGCGATCGTCGCGGGGTACGGCGAGGAGCCTGCGGACCCGCCCGGTTCGAAGCCGTACAAGCCGATCGAGGACCTGGCGCTGCCCGCCATGGAGCCGGACGGCGAGGACGGGGAGCAGGACGGGGAGAAGGGCGAAGGAGACGGGGATCAGGGTGAAGGACGGGACGCGCCCGCCCGGCCCCTGGGCAGCTCGATCTCCTTCGCGCCCGGTGTGGGCCCGCGCGACTACACACCGCGGGAGCCCTCCGAGGACGACTTCGACGATGACGACGAAGGCCACTTCGTCCCGCCCGAGCCGCCGCCGCTGCCCACGGGCGACACGACGGCGAAGTTCGCCTGGCTCGGAGTGGTCGGCGGCCCGATCCTGCTCCTGCTGGCGGTGGTGCTCGGCTGGGAGATGACCTGGTGGCTGACCACGCTCGGCGTCGGCGGCTTCCTCGGCGGCTTCGCGACGCTGGTGGCGCGCATGAGGACCGACGACGAGGACGGCGACGACCCCGGCCGTGGCGCGGTGGTCTGACCGGCTCTACGACGCGGGAACCCTGAGGGCGGCAAGGACCGGAAAGTGGTCCGAGGCCGCCCTCAGGTCCGTCTCCGTCACCCCCGGGTGGCCGAGCGGCACGCCGCAGCCGAGGATCTCGACCCCGCTCGTGGCGAAGAGGGCGTCGATGCGCTGGTAGGGGTCGGTGGGCGTCCAGGTGTACTCGGCGCCCCACGGGGCGGTGGCCCATCCGTCCTCCAGGCTGCCCGCCAGCCGTGCGAAGGCCGGACCGTCCGGGCGTTCGTTGAGGTCGCCGCCCACGATCGCGTGCTCGACGCCCATCCGGGCGAGCCGGTCGAGCACCATGCCGCCCTGGGCTCGGCGCTCGTTGCGCTCCAGGCTCAGATGAAAGCTCACGAGGCCGACCCGGGCACCGCCGAACCGTACGACCCCCGTGGCGAGGCCCCGGCGGTGCAGCCCCGGGGTGAGCGGCAGAAGCACGTCCTCGGTGCGCTCGACCGTGGCGCGCAGCGAGCAGAGGATCGCGGGTCCCGCCGCGGTACCGCCCCCCGTGAGGATCACCAGGTCGGAGGCCGCCGCGAGCCGCGCGAGCTTCTTGCGCCAGCGGAAGAAGCGCGGGGCCTCCTGGACCAGCACCACGTCGGGCTCGCACGCTCGGATCACCCGGGCGAGCGCGTCGGTGTCGTCCCGCATCGACCGGATGTTGTAGCCGAGGACCCTGATGACGGCCGAACCGTCGGGTTCGGTGCGGGAGTTGGGCAGCAGCGGAGTCGAGGGCGCCATGCCGATCAAGATAGCCCGTACCCGGTGGGAGAGGCGCGGGCGGGCGGGCCGGTCGTGGAGAACGACGGCGCCCGCCTCCCCGGCATCGGGAGAGGCGGGCGCCGTCGAGTGAAGGGGGCGGCCCCTACATGATCGGGTCGGGCTCCCGGGCCAGGTCGGCGGCGCCGACCAGGCCCGCCTCGTTGCCCAGCTGGGCGGCGATCACTTCGGCGACCGGGCGCCAGTTGCCCCCGACCAGCCAGCGCTTGTACGACTTGCGGATCGGGTCGAGCACGAGCTCGCCCTCGTCCGAGAGACCGCCGCCCACGATGAACGCGGAGGGGTCGAAGAGCGAGGCCAGGTCGGCGAGGCCGGCACCGGCCCAGCGGGCGAGCTCACGGTAGGAGTCCACCGCGACCGGGTCGCCCTGGCGGGCGGCCATGGAGATGTGCTTGCCCTCGATGCCGTCCGGGGTGCCGTCACCGAGCGAGAGCAGCAGTTCCGCGCTCTCGGGGGTGGCATTGGCACGCTGCTTCGCGTACCGCACGAGGGCGCGGCCCGAGGCGTACTGCTCCCAGCAGCCCTGCGAGCCGCAGCCGCACAGCAGGCCGTCCGGGACCATCCTGATGTGGCCGAACTCCGCCGCCACACCGAAGTGGCCGCGGCGGAGCTTGTTGCCGATGATGATGCCGCCGCCGAGACCGGTGCCGAGCGTGATGCAGATGACGTTGCGATGGCCCTTGCCGGCACCGAACTTGTACTCGCCCCACGCGGCGGCGTTCGCGTCGTTCTCCACGACCACCGGGAGACCCACACGGGCCTCGACCTCCGCCTTGAGCGGCTCCTGCCGCCAGTCGATGTTCGGCGCGAAGTACACCGTCGAACGCTGGCGGTTGACGTATCCGGCGGCACCGATGCCGACGCCGACGATCTCGTGCCCCGCGCGGGCACCCTCGACGGCCGCGGCGATGGCGTCCACGATGGCTTCGGGCGTACCCGGAGTCGGCACCTTGTGCGTGGAGAGGATGTTGCCTTCCTCGTCGACCACACCGGCCGCGATCTTCGTTCCACCGATGTCGACGCCGATGGTGAGTCCCATGAATCCCTCAGTTTCGGTCGAGCCCCGCTACGGCCAACCGTACCCGAGGGTGCTGACGGACGTCGGGGCCCTCCCTGCGCCCCGACCACCCGGTACTTCCCTCGGGCCTAGTCGAGGTCGATGCGCTCCCCGGAACCCTGGTCGTCCTCGGGACCGAAGTCGCGGGAGGTGCGGTCGGTCCAGCGCCTCTCCTGGGCCTCGACGGCCGAGCGGTAGGCGGCGAGCAGCTCGGAACCGGCGGCGGCGAGGTGGTCGAAGATCTCGGGATTGCGCTCGATGACCGGTTCCACGGCGGCCTTGGCCTGCTGCACGGCCTGCTGGACCATCTGCTGGGCCGCGCCCGAGGCCGCGGCGCCGAACAGCGGTGTCTGCAGCCCGGACAGCTTGTCGGCGACGGCGTCGACGAGCTTGCGCAGCTCGTCGGCCGCCGAGCCGGGCGGCCGGCCGTACTGGGTCCGGCGGCGCGCCTTCTCCGCGGCGAGGTCTTCGGCGCACGCCGTCGCCCAGGCGTCGGCGTCGGTCGCCCGCTCCCGCGAGTTCTCGGATTGGCTCGCCCGGGACGGACCCCCACCGACGGCGGCGTCCTGAGCGGCGTCGGACGTGGGGCGCTCTTCGCTCATGGCGGACTCCTGACTGGGGTACGTACTCCCGACGTTACCCGAACGGGGGTACGCGATTCAGCGCGTGCCCGCCCGGCCGGCCCCGGCGCCCGGACGGGCGCCGGTCCGGGCCGGTCACACGGAGCGCGGCCACAGCTCCGGGTCCGGGGCGAAGCGGATGCGCAGTTCTTCGTCGCGCAGGGCGGCGCCGGCCACGGTGCAGCGGCGCAGGGCGGACGGCAGCGGAACGATCCGGCGGAAGGAGCCCGCGGTCACGACGAGTTCGTCGCCGCGCCGTACGAGCTCGAGTTCCTCGCGTATCGCGCCGGGCAGCGGGATGTGCCATACGAGCACCCCGTCCTCGGCGAGGCGGTCCGCCACGGGCCACTCGACCGGGTCGGGCGCGGGGTTGACCCCGGGAGGCACGAGCGAGCCCAGGTCGTCGGCGCCGCGCGGGTCGCGGCCGAGGTGCGGGAGGGGGTGCACCTCGTAGGTCCCCTGCCACTCCTCCAGGGCCTTGCGCTGCTGGGCGGCGAGGCCGGCCGGCCAGGTGTCCTGGCCGTGCTCGGGCAGGACACGGTTGGCGACCAGGAGCTCGGGCCGCAGGGCGCGCACGGCCAGGCCCGTGACGGCGGTGCGGACCGCGTCGGCCCCGGCCGGTCCCGGCTCGGCCACCAGCCACACGCTGGTGGCGCGGTCGGCGACCACGGACTCGACCGCGGCCAGCTCGCCGTCCCAGCGGGCGGCGGCCTCGTACATCCACTCGGCGGGCATCGGGACGCCCGCGAGCCGGCCGAGGACGGGGCGCAAAGCGCGGGCGGCCTGCCGCTCCGGCGGGAGCAGACGGCGCAGATAGCGCCGGAGTTCCTCGGGCAGGGCGAGCAGTCCGAGGGCCTGCGGGACGGGGGGCAGATCGACGACGAGGAGGTCGTACGCCTCCGAGAGGGCGGCGTCGCGAAGGGCGCGCAGGAAGGCGAGTTCCTCGGCACCGGGGAGCGGGGTCACCTCCTCGGCGTCCAGCCGGGCGGCGCCGAGCAGGTCGAGCGCACCGGCGGCGCGGTCCTGGAATGCGGCGAGGTCCTCCCGGAACCCGGCGGCGGCGTCCGGACGCCAGGCGGTGAGGCCGGGGGCGGCCTCGACGGGTTCGGCGCCGGTGGGGACACCGAGGACCGCACCGAGCGCGTCCGTGCGGTCGGCGCCGAGCACGAGGGTGCGGTTGCCCCGGCGGGCGGCCTCCAGCGCGGCGGCCGCGGCGACGGTGGTCCGGCCGGAACCGCCCGGGCCGGTGATCAGGATGGTGCGCATGAGGGTGCACGCTACCGGGGCCCGGCCGGAGGGTCGGGCAGGACGTGGGTGAGCCCGCACACGCGGAACGGCCCGGTCCGCACCACGGTGCCGCTCCGGACCGGGCGGCCGCGCCCCGCGGCCGCCGGGCCTGTTACGCCTGCTCTCCCGACTCCACCCTCTTCTTCAGGCCTGCCAGCGCGCGGTCGATGATGACCTTCTCCGCCTTGCGCTTGATCATGCCGAGCATGGGGATCTTGACGTCCACGGTCAGCTGGTAGGTGACCTCCGTGCCGCCCGGACCCGCCTGCTTCAGAAGATAGGAACCGTCCAGGGAGCGGAGCATCTGGGACTTGACCAGCGTCCAGGAGACCTTGCTGTCACCCGTCCAGGTGTACGCCAGCGTCTGGTCGTCCTTGATCGCGCCCGCGTCCATCACGAGGCGTACCTGCTCGGCGCGGCCCTGCTGGTCCGTCGCGAGCACCTCGGCCTCCTTCACCTCGCCCGTCCAGTCCGGGTAGCGCGCGAAGTCGGCGATCACCCGCATGACATCGGCCGGGGCCGCCTCGATCGTGATGCTCGAGCTGGTGTGTTCCGCCATCGACGTGGCTCCTCCAGATGCGGTCCGGTGAGGGAGGGTGGTGCGCACGTGCGCACGTGTGTGCAGCGTGAAGGCTACCGCGCACCGGCCGCGCGGCCACCACCGCTCCTGCCGTCGGGCCGACGTCCGCTCACCACTCCAGCGCCCAGGGTTTCCCGCTGCCCGCGAAGTGCCCGACGTTCACGCACTCCGTGGCTCCGATCCGCATCCTGCGCACCAGCGGCTGATGGACGTGGCCGAACAGCGAGTAGCGCGGACGCGTGCGGCGGATCGCCTCGAGGAGCGCCCTGCTGCCGCGTTCGAAACGGCGCGCCACGGTGTCGTAGACGAGTTCCGGCACCTCCGGCGGGATATGGGTGCACAGCACGTCCACCTCGCCCACGGCCTCGATCTTCGCCGCGTACTCCTCGTCGTCGATCTCATAAGGGGTCCGCATCGGGGTGCGCAGGCCCCCGCCGACGAAGCCGAAGGTCCAGCCGCCGATCTCGACCCGCTGGCCGTCCAGCACGGTGGTACCGGGTGCGGCGTACTCCGGCCACAGGGGCGGCATGTCGACATTGCCGTAGGTCGCATACGTCGGAGTGGGGAACGCGGCGAACAGCTGTGCGTACTGTCTGCGGATCGCCTTCTCGACGATCGCCGCACGCTCCGTGCCGACGCCGGCCCACAACGCGGCGCCGAACGCCCGCGCCTCCTCGAAGCGGCGGGCGGTGCGCAGTTCCACCAGCCGGTCGGCGTTCTCCTTGCCGAACAGGTCCGGGAAGATCCCGCGCGAGTGGTCGGCGTAGTCCAGGAAGAGGACCAGGTCACCCAGACAGATGAGCGCGTCCGCCCCGTCGCCGGCCCGGGCGAGGTCGCGCACATTGCCGTGCACGTCGCTGACCACGTGAATGCGCGTCCTCGGGTTACCGCCCGGTGTGGGAGCCATGACGATCAAGCGTAAGCGTGTGCGGCAACTGTGAACAGTGGCCGCCGGACCTGCGGATACTGGCCAGTCAGGAAAAGCGTGGACTACTGTGCGCAATGGAACGTCAACACATGTGACGCACGGAACATCTCGTCATGACCCCCTGTCGGAGAAGCCATACCGGCGGGTAACGTCCGGGCCGTCCAGTCGTGCTCAGGGTTTCAACCAACGACTCCGTAGGAAGAACCCTGCGCACTGCCCGAGCCTTGGACCGCACCGTCGCACCACACAGAGTCGTGGCGTCGGTGCCCTATGAGGAGCAGCAGTCTTGCGCGAGTTCAGCCTTCCGGCTTTGTACGAGGTCCCTGCCGACGGCAACCTGACCGACATCGTCCGCAGAAACGCCGCGCAGCACCCCGATGTCGCCGTCATCGCCCGCAAGGTGGGCGGCACCTGGCAGGACGTCACGGCGACCGCCTTCCTCACCGAGGTGCGGACCGCCGCCAAGGGGCTCATCGCCTCCGGCGTGCAACCGGGCGACCGGGTGGGACTGATGTCCAGGACCCGGTACGAGTGGACACTGCTCGACTTCGCGATCTGGAGCGCGGGCGCGATCACCGTGCCGGTGTACGAGACCAGCTCGCCCGAGCAGGTGGAGTGGATCCTCGGCGACTCCGGTGCGACCGCGTGCATCGTCGAACTGGGCACGCACGCCGCGGCCGTCGAGTCGGTACGGGACCGGCTGCCCGCGCTCAAGCACCTCTGGCAGATCGAGGCCGGTGGGGTGGAGGAGCTCGGCCGTGCCGGCAGGGACGTCAGCGACGCCATGGTCGAGGAGCGCAGCTCGCTCGCCAAGGCCGACGACCCGGCGACCATCGTCTACACCAGCGGGACCACCGGCCGCCCCAAGGGCTGTGTGCTCACCCACCGCAACTTCTTCGCCGAGTGCGGGAACATCGTCGAGCGGCTGCGCCCCCTGTTCCGTACGGGCGAGTGCTCCGTCCTGCTCTTCCTGCCGCTCGCGCACGTCTTCGGACGTCTGGTGCAGATCGCGCCGATGATGGCGCCCATCAAGCTGGGCTGCGTGCCCGACATCAAGAACCTCACCGACGAACTGGCGGCCTTCCGCCCGACGTTGATTCTCGGTGTGCCGCGGGTCTTCGAGAAGGTCTACAACTCGGCGCGCGCCAAGGCGCAGGCCGACGGCAAGGGGAAGATCTTCGACAAGGCGGCGGACACGGCCATCGCCTACAGCCGTGCGCTCGACACCCCGTCCGGCCCGTCCCTCGGGCTCAGGATCAAACACAAGACCTTCGACAAGCTGGTCTACAGCAAGCTGCGCGCGGTGCTCGGCGGCCGGGGCGAGTACGCCATCTCCGGCGGCGCCCCGCTCGGCGAGCGGCTGGGCCACTTCTTCCGCGGCATGGGCTTCACGGTGCTGGAGGGCTACGGGCTGACCGAGTCCTGCGCGGCCACGGCGTTCAACCCCTGGGACCGGCAGAAGATCGGCACGGTCGGCCAGCCGATGCCGGGCTCCGTGATCCGCATCGCGGACGACGGCGAGGTGCTGCTGCACGGCGAGCACATCTTCAAGGGCTACTGGAACAACGAGGCGGCGACCGCGGAGGCGCTGGCCGACGGCTGGTTCCACACCGGTGACATCGGCACCCTCGACGAGGACGGCTACCTCAGGATCACCGGCCGCAAGAAGGAGATCATCGTCACCGCGGGCGGCAAGAACGTGGCCCCGGCCGTGATCGAGGACCGCATCCGGGCGCACGCGCTGGTCGCGGAGTGCATGGTGGTGGGCGACGGGCGGCCCTTCGTCGGTGCACTGATCACCATCGACGAGGAGTTCCTCGGGCGCTGGGCCACCGAGCACGGCAAGCCGGCCGGCGTCACCGCGGCGTCGCTGAGCGAGGACCCGGATCTGCTCGCCGCGATCCAGGACGCGGTCGACGACGGCAACGCCGCGGTGTCGAAGGCCGAATCGGTGCGGAAGTTCCGCGTTCTCCCCTCCCAGTTCACCGAGGAGTCGGGCCACCTCACGCCGTCCCTGAAGCTGAAGCGCAGTGTGGTGGCCAAGGACTACGCGGACGAGATCGAGGCCATCTACCGCAAGTAGCGGGCCCGGACACCCTCATGTCATGACGCGATGTCCTCGGCGAGGACCCGCGTCATGGTGCGTTCCGCGAGCGCGGTGACAGTGCGGAACGGATGGACGCCGATCGAGCCGGGCCCGAGCGATCCGTCGGTGCCGTACAGCCCGGAGTACCCCTTCACACGGCCGCAGCCGTCCGTCGACCGGCCGAGGACGCAGCCGCCGAGCGGGCGGTACGTGAAGTCGCCGGCGAAGGCCTTGCCGGCCGAGCCGAAGAGGTCGTACCGGTAGACCGTGGCGTCGGCCGCGTCGACCCGGTCGAACAGGTTCTGGCCGTCCGTACCGACACGGCGCCCGGTGCGGCCCTCCAGCCGAGTCTCGGTCCAGGACACCCGGGTGGCGGCCGATGGCCTTGTTGACGGCGTCCAGCCACAGGAAGGTGGCCAGGGGCGCCTCGGTGCGCGTGCGGAACCACATGGATCCCCGGTCCGGCGCACCGGTGGAGCAGAACACCTTCCCGCCGGGGCCGGGCGTGTTGCACAGGCGGCCCATCTCCAGGACGAGGGTGCGGATGCCCGTGTGTCGGCGGCGCGGGGCGGCCACGATCGCGGGGGCCGACCCGCGGTGCCGGCGTGGCCCGAACGGCAGGCCGCGGTGCCTGTCCGGCGGATGCTGCCGGACAGGCACCGGTCCCGCGGAGGGTTCAGCGCGTGAGCGTGAAGGTGAAGTCGCCGGCGAGCCGGCCGCTCAGCCGGACCGCCGAGACGAGTTCGCCCTCCGTGATCAGCCGTTCGACCTCGGCCCGTGAAAGTCCGCAGCCTTCGGCGATCAGTCGCACCGGGCGCACGGGAATCCGCGCCGCGAAGCGGACCGAGATGTCGATCACCTCACGGTCCAGGTGATCCGATCCGCCGGTGTCGAGGCGCCAGGCGTTGTCCCAGTCGAGGGCGATGCGGTTACGGCGCCGCACGACGGGGTCCTGGAGCAGTTCGGCCGTCAGGCCGGGGTCGTTGCCGTGCAGTCGGTCCAGCAGCTCAGGTCGTACCGACCGCACATGCGTGCGTTCCAGCACCGTGAGCTTTGCCGTCTCCCCGCACCCGGTACAGAGCACGAGAAGCCAGACGTCGATGAGCTTGTGGTGTGCGTTGACGCGGAATTTACCGCTTGCCCGGAAGCGCTCGGACGCGCACGCGTGGCAACGGCGGAGAACGAGCGGCAGGCAGGTGGGCGTGACCACCCAGTTCGTGAGCACCGAAGTACACCGGTTTCAGTGAGAAGTCCGCAGCAGAAAGGAGCGCGGCGCACAGGCGCGACGCGCGACAGATCAGCGCTCGGGAGGTCTCACACGGTGTACAACGGCACGTCCTTGATCAGACGACTTGGTTCGGCAGCACGGTAATGGCGCGCGGTCGCGCGCTTCCACCGGTTTTTGAGCACGTCACCGCCAGGCTCTGCCGGGGCCTTCGCACGGCCCGGGAGCCGTACGCCCCGTCACCGCCGGGGTCGATCAGCGACGACCGCGTGCGCGGCGCCCACCTCGGACGACAACCCCCGGTGTCCCGGCATGCCTCACAGCAGCGTCCGGAGCTTCTCCGCCAGCAGGTCCCAGCGCCACTTCTCCTCGACCCACTGCCGGCCCCGCTCCCCCATGCGCCGCCTCAGCTCGGGGTCGCCGAGGAGGGTGACGATCCGGTCCGCGGCCTCCTCGGCCGAGCCGCCCGGTACCACCCAGCCCGTCTCGCCCTCGAGCACCGCGTCCGGGGCACCGCCCGAGTCGCCGGCGACCACCGGCAGGCCCGTCGCGGAGGCCTCCAGGTACACGATGCCGAGGCCCTCCACGTCCAGGCCGCCCCGCCGGGTCCGGCACGGCATCGCGAACACGTCGCCAGCACCGTAGTGGGCCGGCAGCTCCGGCCACGGGACGGCGCCCGTGAAGTGGACGGCGTCGGCGACCCCGGTGTCGTCGGCCAGCCGGCGCAGTTCCCGCTCGTAGGGCCCGCCCCCGACGATGAGCAGGACCGTGTCCGGCTCCTTGGCCAGGATGCGCGGCATCGCCGAGATCAGTGTGTCCTGGCCCTTGCGCGGGACCAGCCGGGAGACGCACACCACCACGGGGCGGTCCGTCAGGCCCAGGCGTGCGCGGACCTCGTCGCCGCCCGAGTCCGGGCGGAACCTCTTCTCGTCGACGCCCGGCGGCAGTTGCACCATGCGCGCGGCCGCCCGCGGGGTCAGTGCGGAGGCGATACGGGAACGCGTGTACTCACCGAGATAGGTGAGGGTGTCCGTGGAGTCGCCGATCCGGCGCAGCAGACTTCGGGCGGCGGGCAGCTGGGCCCATCCCGCCTCGTGGCCGTGCGTGGTCGCCACCAGCCGTTCCGCCCCGGCGCGCCGCAATGCCGGCGCCATCAGACCGAGCGGGGCAGCCGCCCCGAACCACACCGACGTGCATCCGTGCTCCCGCAGCAGTCCGGACGCGCGCCGGATCACCGCCGGGGTGGGCAGCAGCATCGTGGTCCGGTCGCGTACGACGGCGAAGGGCTGCTCTGCGTCGAAGGCGGCGGTCGCCTCGGTGCCCTCGCGGCCCCGCTTCCAGGTGGAGGCGTAGACGACCAGCCGCTCCGGATCCAGACGCAGCGCCATATTGTGCAGGAACGCCTGGATACCACCCGGACGGGGCGGAAAGTCGTTGGTCACGATGAGGGTCTTGTGCATCGTCGTCGACACTACAGAACGGGATGTGTCACCGTACTCACGGCTCCGCACGGCCGCGCTTCGTCGCCGTCGCACTGTGCGGCGGGAGATCATGGTCCCGCACCACAGGCGACACGGAACGGGCAGGACAGGGGCTCAGGTGGACATGGCGGGCACACGGCGGTTCCCGGTCTTGCTGCTCACCACCTGGGCTCTGACCAGGCTGGCCCTGCTGCTCTTCGTCTTCAAGGTGTTCGTCTTCCCCGGCCCGGACGTCACCAGCGACGTCTCGGTGATCTACCACGGCTGGTACGACACCCTGCGCAGCGGCGCGTTCCCGCACGACGACGTGACCTGGCAGTATCCGCCCGCCGCGGCGCTGGCCGTGCTCTCCCCCGCGCTGCTGCCCTTCCTGGACTACGCGCAGGCCTTCTACGTCCTCGCCTGCGTCGCCGACCTGGCGGTCCTGTGCCTGCTGCTGTACGCGGGCCGCCGGCCGCACAGGACGGAGCGCGGAGCCTGGGTCTGGGTGGTCGGCGTCGCCCTGCTCGGCCCGACCGTGTACGCCCGCTACGACCTGATGGTGACGGCGGTGGCGGTGGCCGCGCTGCTGGCGGGTGCCCGCCGGCCGAGGGCGATGGGGGCACTGGTGGCCCTGGGGGCCCTGCTGAAGGTGTGGCCGGCGCTGCTGCTGGCCGGTGCCGTCAGACGCCGGGCATGGGTGTCGGCCGCGACGACGGCCGGCTCCCTCGCCCTCGCGGCCGCTCTGACGATGCCCGGCGCCTTCGGCTTCCTGACCTCCCAGCGGGACCGCGGCACGGAGGTCGAGTCCCTGGGCTCGCTGGTCTTCCACGTGGCCCGGCACTTCGGCTGGCAGGGCCGGGTACTGCTCAACTACGGCTCGGTGGAATTCCTCGGGCCGTACGTCGACTGGGTCAGCTCGGCCGCCCTCTTCCTGACCGTGGTCGCCTTCGGATGGCTGCTGCTGTGGCGTGTCAGCGTCCGCCGGACGTCGCCGCACACGCTCGCGGACGCCGCCTTCGTGGCGGTGCTGTTGTTCACCGTCACCAGCCGGGTGATCAGCCCTCAGTACATGGTGTGGCTGGTCGGGCTCGCGGCCGTCTGCCTGTGCTCCCGCGCGAGCCGGATGACGCTGCCCGGCGCCCTGGTGGTGGTCGCCTGCCTGGCCACCGTCCTGGAGTTCCCGGTCTGCTTCGCGAACGTCGTCGCCGGCGACGGGCTGGGCATCACCCTGCTGTTCGTGCGCAACGGCCTGCTGGTGCTCGCCACGCTGACCGCCGCGCGGGCGCTGTGGCGCGACACGGTCTCGCGCCCGGCCCCGACCGTGCCGCCTCAGGCCACCCGCACCCAGGAGACGCTCGCACCCTCCTGACCGCGCGAGGCGAACGCGCGGCCGGCCGACCCCGACGAACGGGCCCTCAGCCCAGTTGGGCTCTCAGATACACCTGCCACTGGCGTGTGAACGCCTCCGGCGTCGTCCCGAGCACCTTCCTCATCGCGCCCTCGACCGCCCCCGGCCGCTCACGGTGGTCGCCCACCATTCGGTAGAACTCGTTCAGGCGGACCTCACCCCAGCGGTCGGCGATCATCCGGCAGGCCATCCAGCCGCCCTCGTACGCCTGGGCCAGTTTGCCCGGGTCCCCGGAGAAGGCGAAGTCCGCGTCCTTCGGCAACGCGGCCGGGACATGACCCAGCGCGACCGCGCGGTCGAGTTCGGCGGCCACCTGACCGGGCGGACGGCCGGTGCCGCGGTAGCCGACCCAGTCGGCGTAGCCCTCGGAGAGCCACAGGGGGGTGGCCGCCGTGGTGTGGGCACGGGTGGCGACATGGGTCGTCTCGTGGCTGAGCACGACCTGCTTGCCCAGGTCGCCCAGAACGCCGTAGGCCTCCGGGTTGACGATGATCCGGTCGGCGGGCGCCTTCCCGGCACCCCCCGCCTCGCCGGTGGTGACCGCGGCGATCCCGCGGTAGCCGGCCGCCGGGGCGCCGAGCAGCCCGGCCATCCCCTCCAGCGTGCTCGGCACGAGCACCACCACGTGCCGGGGCCAGTCGGTGCCCCATGCGTCGGTGACGGCGGGCACCGCACGGTCGGCGAGGTCCGCGTAGGCCCGCAGCGCACTGTGCGGCTGCCCGACGCCGAGCACCAGACTGTGCGACCCGCGCACCACCTCGACAGCGCCCTGCTCCCACAGCTGCTGGTTGGCCTTCTGCGCGGGGTCCTCGGAGCCGACGACCCAGCGGCCGTCGCTGCGGGTCAGCCGCAGCACACGACTCGCGGTGACCGGCGCACGGTCGTAGTCCTTGATGCGGTAGCGCAGTTCGGCGTCGGCGGTGGCCCGGTCACCGGTGCGGTGCAGCGCGGTCAGCCGGTAGGACCAGGCGGCCAGCGGTATGTCACGGAGGTTGTCGAACTCGGCCGGGCCGGCGGCGGGTCGGCCGTCGGCGTCACCGGACACCGCCTCGGTCGCGAGGAACGCCGAGCGGTCCCCGTCCAGGATCGCCGCCGCCCGCCGGTCGAGCACCTGCTGCACGGCTGCGGTCTGGGCGTCCGTACCGGAGCCGCCTGAGCAGCCGACGAGTCCGGCAAGGAGCACCACACAGCCCGCCACGACCCCCGGCACCCGTCTGCGACCAGCCACCTCACGATCGTACGCGCCGGTCGGAGGGTGTATCGCCGTCGCGTTCAGGGTCGGATGACCGACGAGATCGGCAACATCCCGACCGGGTCGTAGCGCACCGCGGCCCCGGGGTGAGGTGCGTGGATGACCCGGCCGTTGCCGACGTACATCGCCACATGGCTGGCGTCCGCGCGGTAGACGACCAGGTCTCCGGGCCGGGCCTGGGAGAGCGGGACCCGGCGGCCGGCGTGGCGCTGCGCCTGCGACGTGCGGGGCAGCCCGATTCCGGCATGGGCGTACGACCACTGCATGAGGCCCGAACAGTCGAAGCTGCGCGGCCCGCTGGCACCCCACACATACGGCCGGCCGAGCGCGGAGCGGACCGCGGCGACGGCCGCGGCGGCCCGGGGACCCGGCGGCACCGCGTCGGCGAGGTCGGGCATGCCGCCGCCGGAGCGGGACACCCGCTCGTAGGCCGCCCGCTCCGCCGGCGGCAGGGAGTTGAGCATGCGCTGCGCCGCGGCGAGCTTGCGCTCCACGTCCTTCTTGTGACGGGCGACGGCCTTGCGGGTCTTCTCCAGCGCGGCGAGCTCGTCCGCCACCACCGTGCGCTCCTCGGCCAGTTCCCGCAGGGCACCCCGCAGTTCCCTCAACTGCCCGGACTGGCGAACGCCGATCCGGTCGAGCGCCGCCGCCTTCTCGAGGTAGTCGGCGGGATTGTCGGAGAACAGCAACTCCAGGGAGGAGGCGAGGCCGCCGGAGCGGTACTGGGCCCCCGCGAGCGTGCCGAGCACATCCCTCATGGCGTTGACACGATCCTGCTGGCGGGCGATCCGGTCCTGGGCCCGGCCGACCTGCCGGCGCAGCGAACCGGCGCGTTCCCCGGCCGCGTTGTACGCCTCCGTGGCCTGTTCGGCCTCCAGGTAGAGCCGGTCCACGGTGGCCCGGTGATCACGAGGCGCGGCGTGCGCCGGTACGGCACCGAGGGCCGCGGCAGCCGCGGCGGCGGACACGACGGCGGCTGTGGCGCCACGTCCCCGGCCGAGGCCGGATGGTGCAAGGCGGCGATGGGACCCCACGTCCGGTCGCACTCCCTTCCGCTGACAACCCCCGCCGCTCGGCGGGGGAAACGCGGCAGACAGTAGCCGGGCGATCACTCCTGGAACAAAGGGCGCGATGGGCACACACCATGCGAAACCCCGCCCTGACGCAGGTCATAGGCGGGGCACAGGGTCAGCGGGAGCCGCTGGAATTCCCTCGTTCGGGCGGGTGTGGACCGCCCGGGAAGGCGGTCAGATCCGGACGCCGAACTGGAACGGCATGTTGCCGATCGACTCGTAGCGCACCGAGGCACCGGTGTGCGGGGCGTGCAGCACCTGGCCGTTGCCCGCGTAGAGGCCGATGTGGTGCAGGTCGCCGTAGAAGAGGACCAGGTCGCCGACCTTGAGGTCGCTCTGGCTGTAGATACGGGTGCCTGCGTTGGCCTGGGCCTGGGAGGTCCGCGGTATGGAGACACCGGCCTGGGCGTAGGCCCAGGAGGTCAGGCCGGAGCAGTCGAAGGAGGAGGGGCCGGAGGCGCCGTAGACATAGGGCGAGCCGATCACGCTCTGCGCGGCGGCGAAGGCCGCTCCGGCGCGGCCGGAGGCCGAGGCGGTGGAGCCGTTGAGGGCGTTGCGCATGCTGTCGCGGCTGGCGCGGGCCTGGTCGGCCTGGAGGGCCGCACGCTCCTGGGCGGTGAGGCTGTTGAGCAGCTTCTGCGCGTCGGCGAGCTTGCCCTGGACTTCCTTCTTCTTCTTGCCGAGTTCGGTGCGGGTGGAGGCGAGGTCCTTGAGCTTGTCGGTGGCTTCCTGCCGCTCCTGGGCCAGCTCGCGCTGCTTCTCCTGGATCTTCTTCAGCGCCTCGACCTGCTGACCGCTCAACTGGTCCAGCGTCGACGCCTTGTCCAGGTAGTCGTCCGGGTCCGCGGACAGGAAGAGCTGGATGGACGGGTCGATGCTGCCGCTGCGGTACTGGGCGCTGGCCATCGTGCCGATGCCGTCGCGCAGCTGGTTGAGCTCGTCCTGACCCCGGGCGACCTTGTCCTGCAGGGTGGAGATGTCCTTCTCCAGCTTGTCCTGCTTCTCCTTGGCCCCGTCATAGGCCTCGGTGGCCTTCTCCGCCTCTTCGTAGAGCTTGTCGACCTTGGACTTGACCTCGTCCTTGCTCGGCTTGGCGCTGGGGGCGGCGTTGGCCGCCTGGGCGCTGAGGACAACGGCTGCGGCCGCTGCGGTGGTGAGCACGGTCACACGTGCGCGGCTCGGCTGCTTGGGTCGACGGTGGGACGCCACGGAGGCGAGCTCCTTCTTCCTTCAGCCGCCTACCGACACGCCGGTGGGCGGGCCCCTCCGCCGCCAACCACCCCTTGTGAGTGATCGCCCGTGCGGAGGTTCGAAGCCCGACCCTAGTGACCTCTCTGTGATCAGTTCAAATCCCGAGCGGGAAAATCTCGGTCACGCAATGCATTCTTTGCACGGAACTCACGTGCAGTGATACCGCCTTGACACTACGTTGCGTGGCGATCCGCTCAATTCGGGCAAGCCGCACGGACGTTGCGCTTGGTGCGTTGGTTACCCATGGGATGTTCGGCGCAAGCCGCAGGCTGCGACCGATTTGCCCGTTACGCCCTGGAAAGTCGCTTGAGCAACATGATCGACGCGACCGGGCGCGCGCCCGCCCTCGCGACCCCGTCGGCCACCTCGCGGTCGGTCGAAGCCACGATGACCGGTCGGCCCGGGGGTTCCGCGCGCACCAGCTGGCGGATCAACTCGTCGGCGGTCACGTCGGGTTTGGAGAACAGCACCCGCACCCCGCGCGGCGGCGCGAGCAGCACGGGGGCGGCCAGCTCCGCCCCGTCGAAAACACACGTCACCTCGGCCCCGGTCTGCGCGGCCAGCTGGGAGAGCTGCCCGAGGAGCCTGAGCCGCTGCTTCTCCAGCGGCATCTGCGGATAGCCGGTCTTGGTGACGTTGTAGCCGTCGACGACCAGATGCGCCTGAGGCAGCGCGAGCAACTGGTCGAGGATCGCGGGATCGTTCTCGGACAGCGCACGGGCGGCGATGTCCTTCGGGGTCATTCGTCCTGGTTCGACCGCGTCCACGGTCTCGGCGGGCCGTACGGACACCGGCGGCAGCGCCAGTTCCCGCCGCAGCCCTTGGGCGGCGTCCAGCACCGTGTCGAGCAGCAGCCTGACCCGCATGTCCTCGACACTGCGGCCCTCGCGAGCCGCTCTACGGGCGGCCTCCAGGGCGGCCTCCGCCTCACCGAGTCGCGCCCTGAGCCGCCGGGCCTCGCTCTCGGCGGCGGACAACTGCGCCTGCCCCTCGGCCCGTACGGAGTCCATCTCGACCCGGGCCTTGCGCAGGGCCGCCTCGCCGCGCTTGACGTCGCTGAGGGCGGCACGCAACTTGCGGTGAAGCGATTCGGCTTCCTTGCGGGAGGACTCGGCCTCCGAGCGCAACCGTTCCGTCTCGGTGCGGGTCTGGGCCCGGGCGGCCGTCAACTCGGCACGCAGCCGCTCCAGCTCGGCCCGGCTCTCCTCGTCCGCGCGCTCGGCGTTCGCCCGCTGGGCCTCCTCCCCGGCGGCGGTGACCAGCTTCACCCAGCCGGCCGGGCGCAGCACGTAGGCCGCGGCCGCCACGTCGAGCGGGTCCGCGGCAGGTGGCGGCGAACCGGAGTCGAGGGCGTCGGCGAGTTCCGGTTGCGTCTCCCTGAGCTTCTCCCCGATGCGCTGGCGGAACACCGCATCGGTCTCCAGGGCCGACGCCATGGCGTTGCCGGCGAACTTCGCCCGGCGGTTCGGGGTGAACCGGGCATACTGCCGCAGCTGGACGGGCAGTTCGCCGAGGGTCAGACCGCCGAAGCTCTCCGACACGATCTGCACGACACGGCGGCGCACGCCGTCGGGCAGCGGGCGGTCGAGCACCTCAGCGGCGCCGTCGGCCGGCTCCCCGCCTGTGGTCTCCACCATCCGTCACCCCACTGTCCGTGCGGGACCGCCTCCCTCAGGAGCCGGCGCCCGGCCTGTCCACGAGCTCCACCTGATCCAGGGCGTTGCACCAGCGGCAACGCACCGATTCGATGGTCTCACTGACCACCTCGCGCTCCTCGACCTTCGGCTCCCCGGCGAGATCGAGGTGTACATACTCGACGACCTTCGACGAGCGGGTGACGTCGAACCGCGTGAGGTTTCCACAGAGGGTGCAGCGCCAGCGCGTCGTCTCGGTCGGGAGGGGAACCGTCATCGTGGCCGCTCTTCCTTCTTCCAGTCTCCGTGATGCGCCAGTTTCCCTGGAGCGTGTGGCTCGTAACCCTACGGCCTGGCGGGTACTCGCCGCCCGTCCGTCCGTGCGGCGAGGCACTCTGCATGGATCGGTCCGGTTACGCCATGCTCTGTCCCATGATCAGCACCTGGAGGAGGGTGGCCGCCGGAGCGCTGCGGGCGCAGTCGGCGCCGGTGACGTACGGGCTGATCGTCCTGTGCTGTCTGGTCTTCCTGATCGGGCCGGCCGCGGGACTGAATCCGGCCTACGGCACCGGGGACGAACTGCTGGCCGCCCAGCGGTCCTATTTCGCCCGTTGGGGGGTCGTGCCCGTGGAACTGTTCAGCGGGGCGCCGCGGGCGGCGCTCACCCCCGCGACGGCGCTGTTCGTCCACGGCAGCTGGGTGCATCTGCTGGGCAACATGCTGTTCCTCTACGTTTTCGGGGCGATGGCCGAGGAGCGGATGGGCCACCTGGAGTTCGCCCTGTTCTACCTGGGCTGCGGCTACCTGGCGCTGCTCGGGTACGCGGCGGCCAACGCCGAGTCGGCGCAGACGCTGGTCGGAGCCTCCGGAGCCATCTCCGCGGTCCTCGGCGCCTTTCTGTTCCTGTTCCCCAAGGCCAGGGTGACCAGTCTCTTCCCGTTCCTGCTCTTCCTGCCGCTGCGTTTCCCGGCCTGGGTCGTGCTGCCCTTCTGGGCGAGCCTTCAGTGGATGGCTGCGGGCCGTGCCGCGCAGGGGCCGGGGGTCGCCTATCTGGCGCACCTGGTCGGCTTCACGCTGGGCTTCGGCTACGCCTGGGTGCGCTACGGCCGTACGAGTAGGGTGAAACCCCCAGCCCAGGCCCCCGAGGGAGAACACCAGCCGTGATCACCGCGATCGTCCTCATCAAGACCAGCGTGGACCGGATCCCCGAGATCGCCGAGTCGATCGCCGCGCTGGACTGTGTCAGCGAGGTCTTCTCCGTCACCGGCACCTACGACCTGATCGCCATGGTCCGGGTGAAGGCCCACGACGACCTTGCGGACGTCATCCCCGGCCGGATCAGCAAGATCCAGGGCGTACTGGCCACGGACACGCATGTCGCCTTCCGCACGTACTCCCAGCACGACCTGGAGGCCGCGTTCGCGATCGGGCTCGACAACTAGACCGGTACGTCCGAAGCGGTGACGCCCTTGACGGCGGCCATGTGGACAGGGCCCCCGCGTCCCGTCGGTGCACACGGCTTCGAGGCACCCTCCTGCCCGGCCGGGCAGGGGCAGCCGCCCCCGCAGTGATCTTCCGCGAGGCCGCGGCACACCTCCGCGGTATCCGCCGAGCCCTTTCCCGTAGTGCCGGCCGACGTCCGAAGCCCGCCCGGCCACGGCCGAGAGTGCCTCTCCGGCCGGCGACTCCCCCACGCGCGGCGAGCAGCACCCCCGGCAATCACCGCCCGCCGCGGCCGGCGCCGCGACGAGGCACGGGTATCGGCACCGGAGACCCGGTCCGTCGGGCCCCGGCCGCGCCACCGTGTCGCGCGGGCCGGGACCGTCCATGAACTCCTCGGCCGTTCACGGCCGTTCGCCCTCGGGGTCCGTGCCGCCGGCCCCGCCCGCGGCCCGCGGGGCTCGTCCCCCGCTGAACCGCCGGACGTCGGTGGATCACACCGTCGGCACGCAACGACCGCCCTCGGTACGGTAGTTCCACTTCGCGCCGTCGCTGACGAGCTCCTTGACCGCGCGGACGAACCGCTCGACGTGCTCGTCGGGTGTGCCCGCGCCGAAGCTGACGCGGATCGCGTTGAGGGACTTCTCCCCGGGCGCGGCCTCGGGTGCACCGCACTCGCCCTGGGTCTGCGGGTCGCTGCCCAGCAGGGTACGCACCAGCGGGTGGGCGCAGAACAGGCCGTCGCGGACACCGATGCCGTACTCCGCGGAGAGCGCGGCGGCGAAGTGGGAGCTGTTCCAGCCCTCGACGACGAAGGAGATGACGCCGACGCGGGGCGAGTCGTCACCGAAGAGGGACAGCACCTTCACCTCGGGGACCTCGGCGAGCCCCTCCCCGACGATACGGATCAGCTGCCGCTCGCGGGCCACCAGCGTGTCGAAGCCGGCCTCGGTGAGAGCCTTGCAGGCGGAGGCGATCGCGTAGGCGCCGATGACGTTGGGCGAGCCCGCCTCGTGCCGCGCGGCGCTCTCGTGCCACTCGACGTCCACTCCCCCGTCGGTACGCCGAGTGACCTTGCGGCTGGCGCCGCCACCCGCGAGATACGGCTCGGCATCGCGCAGCCAGTCGGCGCGGCCTGCCAGGACTCCCGCCCCGAAGGGCGCGTACAGCTTGTGCCCGGAGAAGGCGACCCAGTCGACGTCGAGGTCGCGGACCGACACCGGGTGGTGCGGAGCCAGCTGGGCGGCGTCCAGCACGATACGGGCGCCGTGCGCATGGGCGGCCGCCGCCAGTTCGCGCACCGGCCACAGCTCACCCGTGACGTTGGACGCGCCGGTGACGCAGACCAGGGCCGGGCCGGAGGCCGGGGAAGGTGCGCGGTGCGCCAGGGCGCGCTCCAGGGTCTCGACGGCCTGCCCCGGAGTGTTCGGGGCGTCGAGGTAGGTGACCTGGGCGTCCCGCCACGGCAGCAGCGACGCGTGGTGCTCCGTCTCGAAGACGAAGACCTCGCAGCCGGCCGGGACCACGGCGGCCAGGAGGTTCAGCGAATCGGTGGTGGACCGGGTGAAGACGACCTGGTCGTCCTCCCGGCAGTCGAGGAACTCGGCGACCGTCCCGCGGGCGTTCTCGAACAGGTCGGTGGAGAGCTGCGAGAGGTAACCGGCACCGCGGTGGACGCTGCCGTAGTACGGGGCGTAGGCCGCCACGTCGTCCCAGACCCGCTGGAGCGCCGGGGCGCTGGCCGCGTAGTCGAGCGCGGCGTAGGTGACTTCGCCGCCGGTGACGAGCGGGACGGTGACATCCCGTCCGAGAACGGGCAGCGGGGAACAGACGGACCGGTCGGATGCAACGGTGGAGACGGACATGGGTGCACTCCCGTGAGGACAGGTGGATTCGCCGTGCCGGACGGTGCGCAGGACAGCGCATGACGGGGTCGACGGCACACGAAGGGGTGAAAGGGGATGCGGAGGCGGGGCTCTGCGGCCCTAGCGCATTCGCTTGCTCACGGAAGGCTCCCTCGAACGACCAGGACCCCTGGTGACGCGAGGGGTCCGCGCTTGCCGCAGACCTCGCTGCCTACGGCCTGGTCCTCACCCGGGGCACCCCGCCACGGACGGAGGGTTGCCGGACAGCCGGCCGGGGCCGAATGGCTGTCGCTCATGACCTGCGCAGGACATTAGAGGGGTGATCGATCGGCTGCAACTTCTGTCCGGATACCGGGATGCACCGAGGACCGCGGGGGGCGCCCCGGACAGGGCGGTGCCCCGGCGACGAGCGTGCCCCGCGACAGGGCCCGAAGACACCTCGGGCGGACCGCGGCGGAAGAGACCGCGGCCCGCCCGGAGCGGTGGTGCTAGGCGTGGCTCGCGGCCACCCAGCGGTCCAGGACGCTCTTGGCCGCTCCCGAGTCGATCGACTCCGCCGCCCTCGCCATGCCGGCCCGGATCCGGTCCACCAGCGGGCCGTCGGCCTGCTCCAGCGCCACGAGGGCCGCGGCGGAGTTCAGCAGCACGGCGTCCCGCACCGGGCCCGTCTCACCGTCGAGCAGCCGCCGTGCGACCTCGGCGTTGTAGGAGGCGTCGGCGCCGCGCAGCGCCTCCACCGGCACCAGCTCGATACCGACGTCCCTCGGGTCGAAGGACTCCTCGGTGACCTTGCCGTCGCGGACCACCCACACCCGGGACGTCGACGTCGTCGTCAGCTCGTCCAGGCCGTCGTCGCCCCGGAACACCAGGGAGGAGTTGCCGCGCTCCGCGAGGACCCCGGCGACGATGGGCGCCATCCGCGGGTCGGCGACCCCGACCGCCTGCGCCTTCACCTTCGCCGGGTTCGTCAGCGGGCCCAGGACGTTGAACGTCGTACGGATGCCGAGCTGTCCGCGTGCCGCCGCCACGTGCCGCAGCGCCGGGTGGAACTTGACCGCGAAACAGAAGGTGATCCCGGCCCGCTCGGCCACCTCGGCCACCCGGTGCACCGGCAGCTCCAGATTGACACCGAGCTTCTCCAGCACGTCCGAGGCCCCGGACGCCGAGGACGCGGCCCGGTTGCCGTGCTTGACGACCTTGGCGCCCGCACCGGCCACCACGATCGACGACATCGTGGAGATGTTCACGGTCTTCGCGCCGTCACCGCCCGTACCGACGATGTCGACCGTCGGCCCCGGCACCTCGATGACGTTCGCGTGCTCGTACATCGCCCGGACGAGCCCGGTGATCTCCGCGACCGTCTCGCCCTTGGCACGCAGCGCCACGGCGAAGCCGGCGATCTGGGCATCGGTCGCCTCGCCCCGCATGATGCGGTCCATCGCCCAGGCCGTGTCGTCGGCGCTCTGGTCACGGCCCTCGAGCAGCCCGTTCAGTACCTGGGGCCAGGAACGGACCGCCGCGGTGTCGCCTCCGGCGGGGTTCACAGCGCTCATAAGCCGCTCCTGGGTGGTGGCCCCGACATGGGGCTCGGGTTGTCGAACAGCTCCACCCTATCCAGCCCGGGACACGGCGAAGGGCCCCGTCCATGACTGGACGGGGCCCTTCGACCGTGGCGTGGCGCGCGCAGCGATCAGTGGTGGCCGTGGCCGCTCGTGATCTCCTTGTACTCCTCGACCGTGGGCTTGGGGATCTGGTTGGCGTCTCCGTAGTAGGCGCCGCTCAGCTTGGAGCGCAGCTTCTCCGAGCCCTTGATCTTCCGCTCGACGCCGTTCTCGTCGACCGTCGCGCCGATCTCGACCGGCTGGTACTGCTCGTGCGAGGTGAGCGTGTGCAGCTGCTCCTGGCTGAGCGGCTCGTGCACCTCGATGAACTCACCGTGCGGCAGCCGCTTGATGATGCCCGACTCGCGGCCGTGCAGCACCTTGTCGCGGTCGCGGCGCTGCAGACCCAGGCAGATCCGCTTGGCCACGATGAACACGAGGACCGGCACCACGAAGAAGGCGATGCGGACGAACCAGGTGATCGCGTTGATCGACAGGTGGAAGTGCGTCGCCCAGAGGTCGTTTCCACCACCGACGAGCAGCACGAAGTACCAGGAGATCCACGCCGCACCGAAGGCGGTACGCGTCGGGGCGTTGCGCGGGCGGTCCAGGATGTGGTGCTCGCGCCTGTCGCCGGTGACCCAGGCCTCGATGAACGGGTACACCGCGATCGCGACGAGGACCAGTGGGAAGATCACCAGCGGGATGAACACGCCCAGGACGAGCGTGTGACCCCAGAAGTTGACCTCCCAGCCCGGCATCACACGGATCAGGCCCTCGGAGAAGCCCATGTACCAGTCGGGCTGGGCGCCGGTGGACACCTGGTCCGGACGGTAGGGGCCGATGGCCCAGATCGGGTTGATCTGGGCGACCGCAGCGACGGCCGCGATGACACCGAAGACCAGGAAGAAGAAGCCTCCGGCCTTGGCCATGTAGACCGGCATCAGCGGCATGCCGACGACGTTGTTGTTCGTCTTTCCGGGACCCGCGAACTGCGTGTGCTTGTGGTAGACGACCAGGATCAGGTGGCCGACCACCAGACCGAGCATGATGCCCGGCAGCAGCAGGATGTGGATCGAGTAGAACCGGGCCACGAAGTCGCCACCCGGGAACTGACCGCCGAAGAGGAAGAACGACAGGTACGTGCCGACGATCGGCACGGACAGGATCGCGCCCTCCATGAAGCGGACACCGGTGCCGGAGAGCAGGTCGTCCGGGAGCGAGTAGCCGGTGAAGCCGGTGAACATGCCGAGGACGAACAGCAGGAAGCCGAAGACCCAGTTGATCTCACGCGGCTTGCGGAACGCGCCCGTGAAGAACACGCGCATCATGTGCACGAACATGCCGGCGAGGAAGACCAGCGCCGCCCAGTGGTGGATCTGCCGGATCAGCAGACCGCCGCGGACGTCGAAGCTGATGTGCAGCGTCGAGTTGAACGCCTCGCTCATCATCTGGCCCTGGAGCGGCACGTAACTGCCGTGGTACGCCACCTCGTTCATCGACGGGTGGAAGAACAGCGTCAGATACACACCCGTGAGGATGATGATCAGGAAGCTGTAGAGGCAGACCTCGCCCAACATGAACGACCAGTGGTCGGGGAAGATCTTGCGCATGTTGGACTTGGCCAGGGTGTAGACACCCAGGCGGCCGTCGGCCCAGTCCGCGAGGCGCTCGCCGGCGGGTGCCCGTCCGCGCGAGCCGCCCGCCGCGTCCCCGGCGGGGTTCGGGTTGGTCGATGCAGTACTCATCCGCGCTCCCAGAAAGCAGGACCGACGGGCTCTTCGAAGTCGCCGAGCGCCTCGAGGTAACCGTCCGCGTTCACGCCGATGCGCAGCTGCGGCAGGGCGTGACCGGCCGGGCCGAAGATGACCCGGGCACCGTCGGAGAGGTCGAAGGTGGACTGGTGGCACGGGCAGAGGACGTGGTGCGTCTGCTGCTCGTACAGGGAGATCGGGCAACCGACGTGGGTGCAGATCTTGGAGAACGCCACGATGCCCTGGTGGGACCACTCGAGTTCCCGCTTGTCCTTGATGTTGTCCGGCTGCAGCCGGACGATCATCAGGGCGGCCTTGGCGATCTCGGTCTGGAAGTCCTCGTTGTTCTCCTCCAGGCCCTCGGGCTTGGCGAAGGTGAGCGAACCCACCGCGACGTCCGAGGGACGCAGCGGCTCGTTCGTGTTCATGTTGACGAGGAGCTTGCCCTTGGACCAGAGCGTGTGGCGCAGCTTGGTGCCGGGCAGCGGGCCCAGGTCGCGCAGCAGCATCACGCCGGAGAGCGGGAACAGGGCCAGCGCACCGAACATCGTGTTGCGGATCAGCTTGCGGCGGCCCAGCTGGGACTCCTTGGCGCCCTGCTGGAAGTCGGCGAGGACCTTCGCCTTCACCTCCGGCGACGCCTCGACCGGGTGACGCTCGTCGGCGATCTCCATGTCGGACATCAGGGTGCGGGCCCAGTGGACCGCGCCCGCGCCGATGGCGAACAGCGCCACACCGAGCGTCAGGCCCAGCGCGAAGTTCATCGCGCTGAGGTGCCCGATCGGGAAGACGAAGATCGACTTGTCCGTCGGGATCGTGACGTAGGAGGCGATGAACCCCAGCGTCGCCAGCATCGACACGGTGAACAGCATGGCGACCGTGCGCTCGGAGCGCCTGGCGGCCTGTTCGTCGATGTCCTGGACGCGGTGCTCGTGGGGCGGCAGCCCCGGGTCGGCGAACGGGTTCTCCTCGTCCGCGACCGTCACGGCACCGTGTGCGGTGTCCTGCTCAGCGGGCAGGTTCTCTTCTGGAATGTCGTGGCTACTCATGACTTCTTGGCCTTTGCGGTCCGAGCGGCGACCCAGACGGCGAGCACGATCAGTGCGCCCAGGCCGAAGATCCAGGCGAACAGGCCCTCGGAGACCGGTCCGAGGCCGCCCAGCTCGAGGCCGCCGGGGTTGTCGGTCTGGTCGCCGTTGACCGCGTTGAGGTACGCGATGATGTCCTTCTTGTTCTGCTGCGACAGCGTGGTGTCGGGGAACGACGGCATGTTCTGCGGGCCGGTCTGCATGGCCTCGTAGATGTGCTTCGGGGCGACGCCGTCGAGGCTCGGCGCGAACTTGCCGTGCGTCAGCGCGCCACCCTTGCCCGTGAAGTTGTGGCACTGCGCGCAGTTGGTGCGGAAGAGCTCGCCGCCCTTGGCGATGTCGGCACCCTCGGGGCTGTAGTCGTTCGTCGTCGGGACGGCCGGGCCGGCACCGAGCGAGGAGATGTACGCCGCGAGCTGGTCGATCTGGGCCTGCGAGTAGATGTTCTTCTTCTTCGTCACCTGGGGGCCCTGCGAGGTGGCGGCGGGCATGCGACCGGTACCGACCTGGAAGTCGACGGCCGCCGCACCCACACCCACCAGGCTGGGTCCGTCGGAGGAGCCCTGACCGCCGGTGCCGTGGCAGCTGGCACAGCCCACCTGGTAGAGCTTCTTGCCCTCCTCGATGGCGAGGGACTGGGCGGTGTCATCGGCCTGCGCCTTGTCGGCGGGCGCGAACGCGGCGTACAGCCCCCCGGAGAGCGTCAGCGCGATGAGTAGGACGACGAGCGCCGCCATCGGATGGCGTCGTCGTGCGGAGAGCTTTTTCACGGATTACCCCGGTGTCAGGATCTTCTGCGTCGATGCTTCTGGAAATGGATCGGTTCGTCGCGGGCGATCGGTTCTCCCCGATCGGGTGAACGTCCGCCGCGGCCGACGGCCGACTACTTGATCATGTAGATCGTGGCGAAGAGGCCGATCCAGACGACATCGACGAAGTGCCAGTAGTAGGACACGACGATGGCGGCGGTCGCCTGCTCATGGGTGAACCTCCGCGCCGCGTAGGTGCGGCCGAGGACCAGCAGGAAGGCGATGAGACCACCCGTCACATGCATGCCGTGGAACCCGGTGGTCAGGTAGAACACCGAGCCGTACGGGTCCGAGGAGAGCGAGAGGCCGTCCTTCTTGACCAGCTCGGTGTACTCGAAGATCTGCCCGCCGACGAAGATCGCACCCATGATGAAGGTGACGATGAACCAGCCCCGGAGCTTCTTCACGTCACCGCGCTCGGCAGCGAACACGCCGAGCTGGCAGGTGAGGGAGGAGAGCACCAGGATCGTGGTGTTGGTCGCCGAGAACGGGAAGTTGAGATGGCTCGCCATCTCCTTCCAGTGGGTCGGCCCGGTCACCGATCGCAGGGTGAAGTACATCGCGAAGAGGGCCGCGAAGAACATCAGCTCGGAACTCAGCCAAATGATGGTTCCGACGCTGGTGAGGTTCGGCCGGTTGACCGACGGGTGCGCGTGCCCGGTTTCTACTGTCGTTGCTGTCGCCACGACCGACATTATGTCGGTCCCTTATCCCGCCCTCACTCCGGGGGGTGCCGTTCGGAGTGTCCGCACCGTGTGTACTGCCCGGATGGCCCATCGAAGCCCTGTCCGAACCGGTGTTGACCACGAGTCCGAGGGAGTAGCATCCGCCCCAACGGAACCGTCCCGTAGGACGGCGGACACCAGTGCGTACCGGAGGAAGCATGCAGCCGACCGCCACGGTCCTGGTCTACAGCGACGACTCCACCACCCGCGAACAGGTGCGGCTCGCGGCCGGGCGCAGGCCCGCCCCGGACGTCCCCGCGGTCGAGTTCGTGGAGTGCGCGACACCGGGCGCCGTCCTCAAGGAGCTGGACCGGGGTGGTATCGACGTGTGCGTCCTGGACGGCGAGGCCGTGCCGATGGGCGGCATGGGCGTCTGCCGGCAGATCAAGGACGAGATCTTCAACTGCCCGCCGGTGCTGGTGCTGATCGCGCGGCCGCAGGACGCCTGGCTGGCGACGTGGAGCCGTGCGGATGCGGCGGTGGCGCTCCCGGTCGAGCCGGTGGAGTTCGCGTCGGCCCTGGCCGATCTGCTGCGCCGCAAGGCCCTGCTGAGCGCCTGAGAGCCGGGGCCGCCCGGGGTGAGGGCGGCAGCCGTTCCCTCCTGGTGCGTCGTACCCCCACGGTGGAGCCGCACGATGTCCCGGTCCCGCGCCCCTGACGGGGCGCGGAGGGCCCGTCTCAGATCGATTCAGGGCGCAGACGTGCCCGGTCCTGGGCGTTCGTGCCGCTGTCGGCGACCAGGGCGCTGCCCTTGCGCCACTTCGCCCAGTCGACGTTCCAGTCGCCGAACCCGTTGCCGAACGGCTCCATCTGCTTGCCGTAGGAGTTGACGACCTTGACGATGTCACCCTGCTGCACCGTGTTGTAGAACCACTGGGCCTGGCCGTTGCTCATGCCGGTGCAGCCGTGGCTCACGTTGGCGTACCCCTGTGAGCCCACGGACCAGGGCGCCGCGTGCACATACTCGCCGCTGAAGGTGACCTGGGCCGCCCAGTAGACCATCAGGTCGTACGAATCGCTCGAGTTCTGCGAGATGCCGATCGAGGTACCGCGCATGCGTACGACGTACTGCTTGCCCAGTACGACCTTGACACCGTTGCGGGTCTCGTAGCCGGGCTTGCCCGTGGTGATGGGTATCCGCCGCAGGACCTGGTCGTTCTTGTAGACCGTCATCTGGTGGGCGGCGGCGTCCGTGACCGCGATGACGCGGTCGCCCGTGGTCATCTTCACAGGCTTCACCTCGCCGCCCCACAGACGGTCGCCGACCTTCATGCCCGCGAGGTTGCTGTGGGCCGTGATGGTGGCGTGGGCGGGCCAGTAGTCCTGGGGGCGGTAGTGCAGCTTCTTGTCGTCCACCCAGTACCAGGAGCCCTGGACCGCGGGCACGGAGTCCACCTTGAGGGCTCTCTCGACGATGGCCCTCGACGCCTTGTCCTTGACGGGCTCGCTGAGTTCGGCGGTGACGGGTTCGCCGACGCCGTAGGTACCTGTGTTGGGACCGAAGCTGACCTTGAGCGTCTTGCTCTTGGGCGTACCGGTGTCGAACTCGATGACCTTGCGGCCCTGTGCACCGTCGTCGTCCTCGGTGCTCACCCGGACCGTGTAGTGGGTGCCGGCGGCCAGGGGGGAGGTGCTGTGCCAGCGGCTGCCGTCGGCGGCGAGTTCACCGGCGACCTGGCGCCCGTGGGAATCGGTGGCCGTCACGTCCGTGATGCGTCCGTCATCACCCGAGGCGGTGATCTCCAGGGGCTTGTCGGGGTCGACCTTCTTGTCGGAGTCGGCGGGGGCGTTGTAGGAGACCTCGTCCGCCGCGTCGTACGGGCTGGCGGAGAGCGGGTTGCCGTCGTACCCGCAGCCGGCGAGCCCCGCGCCGAGGGCTATCGCGAGCAGCGAGCAACTGACGGCGGTGCGGTGTCGCGGGCGCGCCGGCGGGCGCCTGTCGGGTCCGGCGTCGCCCCGGAAGAAGACTGTGTGGCTCATGACCTCACGCTAGGGACGTCTGTCGGCCGCGGCGCGCGGAGAGAGCCGTGCGGGGGACGCGCTGCACGGCAAAAGGGGGAGCCCGGCACTCCTGACGGAGTGTCGGGCTCCCGTGCACTGGGTGCGTGTTACTGGGTGCGGTTCTCGCCGCGGTAGTACTCGAAGACCCAGCCCCACAGGCCCACCAGGATCAGCGGGGCCGAGAAGTACAGCAGCCACCAGCCGATCGCGATGGCCAGGAAGGCGAGCGCGCCGCCGACACCGAGGGCGAGCGGCTGCCAGCTGTGCGGGCTGAAGAAGCCGACCTCACCGGCGTCGTCCGCGACGTCGGCCTCCTTGTTGTCCTGGGCGCCCGTGTCGACCCGCCGGGCCGTGAAGGCCAGGTAGTAGCCGATCATGATGCTCAGGCCGAAGGCCAGGAAGAGCGCGGTGGTACCGGCCGGTTCCTTGGACCACAGGCCGTAGATGACGGCAATGGCCAGGATGAAGACGGCCAGCCAGATGAACATCTTGCCCTGGATCTTCACTTGCCGGCCTCCTTGCCACCGGAGACGGCCTTGCTGCCGGCACCCGCGTGCTCGAGCTGCTCGAGCGCAGTGATCTCCGGGTGGTGCAGGTCGAAGGCGGGGGATTCGGAACGGATGCGCGGCAGGGTGAGGAAGTTGTGCCGCGGCGGCGGGCAGGAGGTGGCCCACTCGAGGGAACGACCGTAGCCCCAGGGGTCGTCGACCCCGACCGGCTTGCCGTACTTGGCCGTCTTCCACACGTTGTAGAGGAACGGCAGGATCGACAGACCGAGCAGGAACGAGGAGATCGTCGACACCGTGTTGAGGGCGGTGAAGCCGTCGGCCGCGAGGTAGTCGGCGTAACGGCGCGGCATGCCCTCGGCGCCCAGCCAGTGCTGCACCAGGAAGGTGCCGTGGAAGCCGATGAACAGCGTCCAGAAGGTGATCTTGCCGAGGCGTTCGTCGAGCATCTTGCCCGTCATCTTCGGCCACCAGAAGTGGAAGCCGGCGAACATCGCGAAGACGACGGTGCCGAACACCACGTAGTGGAAGTGCGCGACCACGAAGTACGAGTCGGAGATGTGGAAGTCCATCGGCGGCGAGGCCAGGATGACGCCGGTCAGACCACCGAAGGTGAAGGTGATCAGGAAGCCGGTCGCCCAGAGCATCGGTGTCTCGAAGGACAACGATCCCTTCCACATCGTTCCGATCCAGTTGAAGAACTTCACGCCTGTCGGTACGGCGATGAGGAACGTCATGAAGGAGAAGAACGGGAGCAGTACGCCACCGGTGACGTACATGTGGTGCGCCCACACGGTCACGGAGAGGCCGGCGATGGCGATGGTGGCGCCGATCAGGCCCATGTAACCGAACATCGGCTTGCGACTGAAGACCGGGATGACTTCGGAGATGATGCCGAAGAACGGTAGCGCGATGATGTACACCTCTGGATGGCCGAAGAACCAGAAGAGGTGTTGCCATAGCAAGGCGCCGCCGTTGGCCGCGTCGAAGACGTGCGCACCGAACTTGCGGTCCGCCTCCAGGGCGAACAGCGCGGCCGCGAGGACCGGGAAGGCCAGCAGAACGAGCACACCGGTCAGCAGCACGTTCCACACGAAGATCGGCATGCGGAACATGGTCATGCCCGGTGCGCGCATGCAGATGATCGTGGTGATGAAGTTGACCGAGCCGAGGATCGTGCCGAAGCCGGAGAAGGCCAGACCCATGATCCACATGTCGGCGCCGATGCCCGGCGAGCGGACCGCGTCCGAGAGCGGGCTGTAGGCGAACCAGCCGAAGTCGGCCGCACCCTGGGGGGTGAGGAAGCCGCCGACCGCGATGGTCGAGCCGAACAGGTAGAGCCAGTAGGCGAACATGTTCAGCCGCGGGAACGCCACGTCGGGCGCGCCGATCTGCAGCGGCATGATCCAGTTCGCGAAACCGGCGAACAGCGGCGTCGCGAACATCAGCAGCATGATCGTGCCGTGCATCGTGAACGCCTGGTTGAACTGCTCGTTCGACATGATCTGCAGGCCCGGGCGGGCCAGCTCGGCGCGCATGAGCAGAGCCATGACGCCGCCGATGAGGAAGAACGCGAACGACGTGACCAGATACAGCGTGCCGATCGTCTTGTGGTCGGTGGTGGTCAGCCACTTGACGACGACGTTGCCGGGTCGCCTGGGCCGGACCGGCAGCTCGTTCTCGTACGAGTCTTCAGCTGCCGCGGCACCCTGGGGTTCGTTGAGGATGCTCACAGGTTGTTCGTCTCCCGGTTCTTCTCGTGGCTCGTCTGCGCGATGCCGGCGGGAATGTAACCGGTCTGCCCCTTCTTGGCGAGGTCCTTGAGGTGCTGCTCATAACGCTCGGGCGAGACGACCTTCACGTTGAACAGCATCCGGGAGTGGTCGACGCCGCACAGCTCGGCGCACTTGCCCCTGAAGGTGCCCTCCTGGTTGGGAGTCACCTGGAAGGCGTTGGTGTGGCCCGGAATGACGTCCTGCTTCATCAGGAACGGCAGCACCCAGAAGGAGTGGATGACGTCGCGCGAGGTGAGGACGAAGCGGACCGTCTTGCCCTTGGGAAGCCAGAGGGTCGGACCCGGGTTGCCCGTCTGCGGGTTCCGCGTGGCGGGCGTGCCGAAGTCGTAGACACCGCCGGCGTTCGCCGGGAAGTCGTCCTTGTACCGGGTGGGAATCGCGTCCAGGTTCGGATCTGTCTTCGCATCCCCCGTCACCCCGGCGAGCGGAGTGACGTAGTTGAAGCCCCAGCTCCACTGGTAGCCGACGACGTTGACCGTGACGTCGGGCTTCTTGGAGAGGTCGAGCAGCTTCGACTCGTCGCGGGCCGTGAAGTAGAACAGCACCGAGACGATGATGAGCGGCACAACCGTGTACAGGGCCTCGATCGGCATGTTGTACCGGGTCTGCGGAGGAACCTCGACCTTGGTGCGGCTGCGCCGGTGGAACATGGTGCTCCACAGGATCAGGCCCCACACCAGCACGCCGGTGGCCAGCGCGGCAGCCCAGGAGCCCTGCCACAGGGAGAGGATCCGCGGAGCCTCTTCCGTGGTCGGGGTGGGCATACCAAGGCGGGGGAAGTCCTTGTATGTGCAACCGGTAGCGGTCGCAAGGACCAGGCCCGCGGTCAGTGCCTGCAGCAGCTTCCGCCGCATCGGGCGCCGCGGCGAGCGGTCGGAGCCGTTGGGACTCACGTAGCGCCTTCCCGAGAGTCTCGCCCGCGCGGTCGGCTGCGGCCTTCTCGCTGGTCGGTCGCCGCCCTGCGTCGGGCAGGGGTTTGGATGTTTATGCGGACCAAACCCTACTGGACGCTATTTGGGGGCGCGCGGGGAGGGTGCCCAACGCGCCGCCGGTCACCCCGAAGGGGTGGAATGACCGCTTCTGGCCAGCATCTGACGGTGGTTCGAGGGTGGCACGGGGGTGGTTCGCGGGCCGCCCCGGACCTGCGCCGGGCCACCCGGTTCGCAGGAGTTAGCGTTGCGGTGTGTCCTACTTCGACGCCGCCTCCGCCGCTCCCCTCCACCCCGTCGCCCGCCAGGCGCTGCAGGCCTCGCTCGACGAGGGGTGGGCCGATCCTGCTCGTCTGTACCGCGAGGGCCGGCGGGCCCGGATGCTGCTGGACGCGGCACGGGAGGCGGCCGCCGAAACGGTCGGCTGCCGTCCGGACGAGCTGGTCTTCACCGCGTCCGGCACGCGGGCGGTGCACTCGGGGATCGAGGGGGTGCTGTCCGGCCGCCGCCGGGTCGGACGCCACCTGATCGTGTCAGCCGTCGAACATTCGTCGGTCCTTCATGCGGCGGAGGTGTTCGAAGCCGGCGACGGCACCGTGACCCGTGTTCCGGTCTCCCGCACGGGTTCGGTCGCGCCCGAGGCGTACGGGGCGGCGCTGCGTCCGGACACCGCGCTGGCCTGCCTCCAGTCGGCCAACCACGAGGTGGGGACGGTCCAGCCGGTCGCCGAGGTGGCCGCCCTGTGCCGCGCGGCCGGGGTGCCGCTGCTGGTGGACGCGGCGCAGTCGCTCATCTGGGGTCCGGTGGAGGGTGACTGGTCGGTACTGACGGCGAGTGCGCACAAATGGGGCGGCCCTTCCGGGGTGGGGCTCCTCGCGGTGCGCAAGGGGGTGCGGTTCGCACCCCAAGGCCCGGTGGACGAAAGGGAGTCGGGACGGGCGGCCGGGTTCGAGAACATCCCGGCGGTCGTCGCGGCGGCGGCGTCGCTGCGGGCCGTACGGGCGGAGGCGGCCGGGGAGGCGGTACGGCTGCGGGAGCTGACGGAGCGGATCCGGGCGCGGGTGCCCGCGCTGGTTCCCGATGTGGAGGTGGTGGGCGACCCGGTGCGCCGCCTGCCCGGCATCGTCACCTTCTCCTGTCTCTATGTCGACGGGGAGACATTGCTGCACGAGCTCGACCGGGCGGGTTTCTCCGTGTCGTCCGGCTCGTCGTGCACGAGCAGCACGCTGACGCCGAGCCATGTGCTGAAGGCGATGGGCGTGCTCAGCGAGGGCAACGTCCGCGTCTCGCTGCCCCTCGGCACACCGGCCGCGGAGGTCGAGCGGTTCCTCGCGGTGCTGCCGGACGCGGTCGCCGGCGTGCGCGCGAAGCTCGGCGCGCCGTCCCCGCGGACGGCCGGACCGCAGGACGCCCTGGTCGTCGACGCCCTGGGCAAGCGGTGCCCGATCCCCGTGATCGAGCTGGCGAAGGTCTTCGGGGACGTGCCGGTCGGCGGCACGGTGCGGGTCCTGTCCGACGACGAGGCGGCGCGCCTGGACATCCCGGCCTGGTGCGAGATGCGGGGGCAGGAGTACGTCGGTGAGGAGCCGGCGGAGCGGGGCTCCGCCTACCTGGTCCGCCGGCTCTCCTAGGGCGCGCCGCCCGGCGGTCAGACGAGGTGCTTCTGGACCTCGAGCGCGGCGTCGTCGCCGTACGCCTTGGTGAAGCGCTCCATGAAGTGGGCGCGGCGCAGCTGGTACTCCTGGGTGCCCAGCGTCTCGATGACCAGGGTGGCCACCATGCAGCCGACCTGGGCGGCGCGCTCCAGCGGGACGCCCCAGGCCAGGCCCGACAGGAAGCCCGCGCGGAAGGCGTCGCCGACGCCCGTCGGGTCGACCTTCCCCGTCTCCTCGGGCACGCCGACCTCGATCGGGTCCGCGCCGGACCGCTCGATGCGCACACCCCGCGAGCCGAGCGTGGTCACCCGGTGGCCGACCCTGCCGAGGATCTCCGCGTCGGTCCAGCCCGTCTTGGTCTCGATGAGCCCCTTCTCGTACTCGTTGGAGAAGAGGTAGGTCGCCCCGTCCACCAGTATCCGGATCTCGTCGCCGTTCATACGTGCGATCTGCTGCGAGAAGTCGGCGGCGAACGGGATGGACCGGGTGCGGCACTCCTCCGTGTGGCGCAGCATCGCCTCCGGGTCGTCGGCGCCGATCAGCACCAGATCCAGACCGCCCACCCGGTCGGCGACCGTCTTCAGCTCGATGAGCCGGGCCTCGCTCATGGCACCGGTGTAGAAGGAGCCGATCTGGTTGTGATCGGTGTCCGTGGTGCATACGAAGCGGGCCGTGTGCTGGGTCTCGGAGATGCGCACGGAGGCCGTGTCCACCCCGTGCCGGTCCAGCCAGGCCCGGTACTCGTCGAAGTCCGAGCCCGCCGCGCCGACCAGGACCGGCCCGGTGCCGAGCTGCCCCATGCCGAAGGCGATGTTCGCGCCCACACCGCCGCGGCGTACGTCGAGACGGTCCACCAGGAAGGAGAGGGAGACCGTGTGCAGCTGGTCCGCGACCAGCTGGTCGGCGAAGCGGCCGGGGAAGGTCATCAGGTGGTCGGTGGCGATGGAGCCGGTGACTGCGATACGCACGGCGAGGACACGCTCCTGTGGCAAAAGGGATTGACAGTCCACGCTACCCGGTCGACCCGGCCGTCTGAAGCAGGAAAAACTACCCGATAGTAGATCTTTCTTCGCGGGTCCGACCGAGCCTACCGTTCCCTCATGACGAAGATCGAGGTCCACGGCAGCGTTCCGCTCGACCTGGAGGGCGACCTGGCGTCGCTGCCGAAAGACAGCGCCCGGATGGCTCCCCACTGGGCGGCCCCCGCGAAAACCGCTGCGCTGCCGGTCTCCCCGTCCCTGATCCACGGCGTCAGCGTGCCGCCCGCCTCGGCCCGACTGCTGGACGCCATGTCGGACTACGGGGACTGACCGGCCGCAGGGACCGACCGGGCGCCCGCACCCGCATGCGCGCCCGGAAGGGAACCGCGCGCTCCCCCGCAGCGTCCCATCGCCGTCCCCTGTACAGGGGATGCGGTGTACGACCTTGCCGTGGCGTCGTGCCGTACGGCGGGGTCCGCCGGGACAGCAGTGGAGCCGAAGGAGCGATGCGGTGAACACCGAGCGACCCGACGACGCGCGTGACGCCACCGAGGTCACCGAGGGTGCGGAGGCGGCCGTGCCGCGCCGGCGACGTTCCCGCGCCGCCGTCGCCTCGGTGGTCACCGCGGTGCTGCTCGTCGGGGGCGGCACCGCGTACGTCGCGGCGACCGCGTCCGGCGGATCGGGCGACTCCGCGGCGCCGGGCGGGGACGGCACTCCCCCGGCGCTGGCCCTCGACGGCTACAGCGACGGACGTACCTCCGGTATCGCGGTCGGCGAGCCCGACCCGTACGGCACGGCCTACACCGTGGCGGCCCGGCTCCCGGACGGCCCGAAGTCTGCACACGTGTACTGGGCGAGGGACGCGGTGGCCGAGGAGGAGGTGGCCCGGCTCGCCGAGGCCCTGCGGCTGAGCGGCACCCCGCGACTCGTGGGCGACACCTGGCAGGTGGGATCGGTCAAGGACGGCGCCGAGCCGAATCTGCGCGTGGGCAGGAACGCGCCGGGGACGTGGACGTTCAGCACCTCCCTGCCGGGCACCGACAACTGCCCGAGGGGCAAGGCGTGCAGGCCGTCCGGGTCCGGGCCCGCGGATACGCGGCCGGTGAGCGAGGAGGCGGCGAAGAAGGCGGCCGCTCCCGTGCTGAAGGCGGTCGGCCAGGACGACGCGAAGCTGAACGCGTCCCAGCTCATGGGGCGGGTGCGGGTGGTGAACGCGGAGCCCCGGGTGGGGGGTCTGCCGACGCACGGCTGGACGACCGGCCTCCGGATCGACTCCGACGGCGAGGTGATCGGTGGCAGCGGGAATCTCGGCACACCGGTCGAGGGCGCCGCCTATCCCGTCATCGGCGCGAAGAAGACCCTGGACCTGATGAACGGCGCGCCCCCGTCGTACGGCCGCAAGGGCATCGGCGGCTGCGCGAGCCCGGTGCCGCTCAAGGACCGGGACGAGGCGCCCTGCCGGGCGTCGACCGCACTGCCGGGACGGCCCTCGGCGGTCGTGACGGGAGCGGTGTTCGGGCTGGCCGTGCATTCCGTGGGCGCGAAGCCGGTGCTGGTGCCGTCGTGGCTCTTCCAGGTGCGTCCTGCGGGCACCGGGGACACCTTCACGGTGGCGCATCCGGCGGTCGACCCGCGGTATCTGGCGGCCCCGCAGCCACCCGGACAGCCGAGCCCGCGGACCGGCGGCCCGAGTGATCACCCCTCGTCGGCGCCGGCCACGCGCGATGTGAAGGTCATGGGATACACCGCGGACGACCGGACCGTGACCGTCGCCTACATGGGCGGGGTCTGCGCCGACTACACGGCATCCGTGCGCGAGACCCCCGACAGGGTGACGGTCACCGTGACCGAGACGCCCTGGAAGGGCAAGGTCTGCATCATGATCGCCAAGACCTACCACGAGACGCTGCATCTGAAGGCGCCGCTCGGCGGTCGCACGGTGGTGGGCTCGGACGGCGACGAGATCCCGAAGGAGACGGCCGGCGCACTGCCGAAGAGCCCCTCCGGCGGCGCGGCTCGATAGACACGGCAGGCGCAGCGGGCCGGCGGAAAAGCCGGAGGCGGCGTCCCCTGTCGGGGGGACGCCGCCTCCGTACGTCTGCCGGTCACCGTCGCGGTGGCCGGTGCCGGCTCAGCTGAAGGAGTCGCCGCAGGCGCAGGAACCCGTGGCGTTCGGGTTGTCGATGGTGAAGCCCTGCTTCTCGATGGTGTCGACGAAGTCGATCGTCGCACCGCCCAGGTACGGGGCGCTCATGCGGTCGGTGACGACCTTCACGCCGCCGAAGTCCTTCGCCACGTCGCCGTCGAGGGCGCGCTCGTCGAAGAAGAGCTGGTAGCGCAGGCCGGAGCAGCCACCGGGCTGAACGGCGACACGCAGCGCAAGGTCTTCACGACCTTCCTGGTCGAGCAGGGCCTTGACCTTGGCCGCAGCGGCGTCGGTCAGGATGATGCCGTCGGTGACGGTGGTGGTCTCGTCCTGTACGGACATCTACATCTCTCCCGGGTTGTACGGAGACTGCTTGCCGACGATTGCAACCGGCGTGGCCGCGGATTCATTCCGGGCCGAGCGCGTTTCTTTTCGCTACCCCATTCATGCTCGCACACGCGCCGGAACACGCACACCGGCCCGTGGCCGCCGCGGGGGACACCGTCGTGTCGCCTGCGGTATTCCTCCTGGACCACCGGACGATCCCCCGCGGATGGGCGGCCGGGGCGGGCCGGGATTCACGTCACATGGACGCAATGCCCATCGTCAAACTGACGTGAAGCGGTTATGATAGATAGCGTCAATTCGACGAAAAGGCATGTCCCGCCGGCCCCTTCGGGCCGGCGAGCCGCAGAACAGAAAGGGTGCGTGTCGTGACCACCGCCCAGACCCAGGAGCTCGACGTACAGCCGACGCCCCTCGCCCTGCTGCTGCTCGGCCGTGAGGCCGATCCCAGGAGCGAGCGCGGCGTCGAGTGTCCCGGCGACCTGCCCTCCCCCTCCGACCCGGACCTGGTGGAGCGTGCCCGCGCGGCCAAGGAGAAGCTCGGGGACAAGGTCTTCGTGCTCGGTCACCACTACCAGCGCGACGAGGTCATCCAGTTCGCGGACGTCACGGGCGACTCCTTCAAGCTGGCCCGTGACGCCGCGGCGCGACCGGACGCCGAGTACATCGTCTTCTGCGGTGTGCACTTCATGGCGGAGTCGGCGGACATCCTGACCTCCGACGACCAGAAGGTGGTTCTGCCGGACCTGGCGGCCGGGTGCTCCATGGCGGACATGGCCACGGCCGAACAGGTCGCCGAGTGCTGGGACGTGCTGACCGAGGCGGGCATCGCCGAGCAGGTCGTGCCGGTCTCCTACATGAACTCCTCCGCCGACATCAAGGCGTTCACGGGCAAGCACGGCGGCACCATCTGCACGTCGTCGAACGCCGAGCGGGCCCTGGAGTGGGCGTTCCAGCAGGGTGAGAAGGTCCTGTTCCTTCCGGACCAGCACCTCGGCCGCAACACCGCGGTGCGGGACATGGGGATGTCGCTGGAGGACTGCGTCGTCTACAACCCGCACAGGCCGAACGGCGGGCTCACCGCCGAGGAACTGCGCGCCGCGAAGATGATCCTGTGGCGCGGTCACTGCTCGGTCCACGGCCGCTTCAGCCTGGACTCGGTCAACGACGTGCGGGAGCGGATCCCCGGCGTGAACGTGCTCGTCCACCCCGAGTGCAAGCACGAAGTCGTCGCCGCGGCGGACTACGTCGGTTCGACGGAGTACATCATCAAGGCGCTCGAGGCGGCCCCGGCCGGCTCCAAGTGGGCCGTCGGTACGGAGCTGAACCTCGTACGCCGGCTGGCGAACCGTTTCGCGCCGGAGGACAAGGAGATCGTCTTCCTCGACAAGACGGTGTGCTTCTGCTCGACGATGAACCGCATCGACCTGCCGCATCTGGTATGGGCACTGGAGTCGCTGGCCGAGGGGAACCTGGTCAACCGCATCGAGGTCGACAAGGAGACGGAGGCCTTCGCGAAGCTGGCGCTGGAGCGGATGCTGGCACTGCCGTAGCGCTGCCGCTGGGCTGTTGGGGGTTGCGCGGTCCCCCGCGGATCGGTCGGGGTGCGTCGGCGACTACCCGCCCGTCGTGGGGTTTGCGCAGAGCCCCGCGCCCTCAAGAACCCGCGTCGGCGACTACCCGCCCGACGCGGGTTCTGCGCAGAGCCCCGCGCCCCCATCAGCGGGCGTCGACGACTACCCCTCCGACGCGGGGTTTGCGCGGTTCCCCGCGGGTCGGTCGGAGTGCGTCAGCGACTACCCGCCCGACGCGGGGTTGCATAGAGCCCCGCGGGTCGGTCGGGGTGCGTCATCGACTACCCCTCCGACGCGGGGTTTGCACAGAGCCCCGCGCCCCCATCAGCGCGCGTCGGCGACTACCCGCCCGACGCAGGTTCTGCGCAGAGCCCCACGCCCCTGTCGGGGCGTTGGTGGCGTGTGAATGCAGAGGCCCGGTCCGCACCAACGTGCGGACCGGGCCTCTGCCGTACCCGGAGGACTACACCCCCGCGGGCTCCGGCTCGCCGGACTCGGACTCCGCCGGCTCGACGGTGCCCGTCTTGTTCGCGCGCTTCGCCGCCCTCTTCTTCGCGCGGCGCTCCTTGCGGAGCTCCAGCATCGCGTACAGGGTCGGCACCAGCAGGAGCGTCAACAGCGTCGACGAGACCAGACCGCCGATCACCACCACCGCCAGCGGCTGGGCGATGAAACCGCCCTCGCCCGTGACGCCCAGGGCCATCGGCAGAAGCGCGAAGATGGTGGCCAGGGCCGTCATCAGGATCGGGCGCAGACGGTGGCGACCGCCCTCGATCACGGCTTCGACGACGCCGTAACCCTGCTTGCGGTACTGGTTGATCAGGTCGATCAGCACGATCGCGTTGGTCACCACGATGCCGATCAGCATCAGCATGCCGATCATCGCCGGTACGCCCATCGGGGTGCCCGTCGCGATGAGCAGGCCGATGGCGCCCGTCGCCGCGAACGGGATGGAGACCAGCAGGATCAGCGGCTGCGCCAGGCTGCGGAACGTCGCGACCAGCAGCATGAACACGATCGCCACCGCGGCGAGCATGGCCAGGCCCAGGTTCTTGAACGCGTCGTCCTGGTCCTGCGAGACACCGCCGATCTGCGCCGTCGCACCCGCGGGCAGCTTCAGTGCGTTGATCTTCGACTGGAGGTCCGTACTCACCGCGCCGGTGTTGTCACCGGTGGGGCGCGCCGTGATCGTGGCGGCCCGCTGACCGTCGATACGGGTCATCGAGACGGGGCCGTCCACGAGCTGCACCGTGGCGATGTCGCCCAGCTTCACCGCCCCGAGCCGCAGGTCCTTCAGCTGCCCCAGCGTCTGCGCCGGCTTCGCCGCCCGGACGACGACGTCCCGCTCGGTGTCGTCGAGGACCGCCGTGCCCGCCTTGGTGCCCTGCACGGCCTCGGTGACGGCCGCGCCCAGCGTCTGGTCGGTGAAACCGGCCGCGGCCGCACGGGAGTTGGCCTTGACCGAGATACGCGGCACGCTCTGCGCCAGGTCGCTGCTCACATCGGTGACGTCCTTGAGCTTCGCCACCTCGGTGCGGACCTGCTCGGAGGCCTTGCGCAGCGCGTCCCCGTCGGCCGCCTTCACGACCACCTTCAGGTCCTGGCTGCCGAAGCCGTCACCGGCCGCCACCGTGGTCGCGCCGATCCCGGAGAGCCCGGCGATGCCGTCCTCGATGCGCTTCTGCACGTCCTCGTACTTGGCGGACCCGTCCAGCATCACCGTGTACGACGCCTGGTTGGTGTCGGTGCTGCCGCCGAACGCCGCGAGGAACCCGGACGAGCCGATCGTGACCTGGTAGTCCTTGACGCCCTTCGTCCCGGCGAGCATGTTCTCGACCTTCTTGGCCTGCTCGTCCGTCGCCGACAGGCTCGTACCCGGCTTCAGCTTCTGCTTGATGTTGAGGACTTCCTGCTCGCCCTGGTCGAAGAAGTTCGTCTTCAGCAGCGGCGCCATGCCGAAGGTGCCGATCAGGACGACCACCGCGATCGCCACACTGGTGAGGCGGCGGCGGGTCGCGAAGCGCAGCACGGGCACGTAGAAGCGCTGCAGACGGCTCCGCGCCTCCTTCGCCTCGGCCGCGCGGCGCGCCTCCTCCGCGTCCTGCGACATGCCCTTCGGGGTGCGCAGGAACCAGTACGACAGGACCGGGACGACGGTCAGCGACACCACGAGTGAGGCGAGCAGGGCAGCCGTGACCGTGAGGGAGAACGAGCCGAACAGCTCGCCCACCACACCGCCGACCAGGCCGATCGGCAGGAAGACCGCCACCGTCGTGAGCGTCGACGAGGTCACCGCTCCGGCCACCTCGCGCACCGCGGTGAGAATCGCCGTCTCCCGCTCCTCGCCGTAGCCGAGGTGCCGCTTGATGTTCTCCAGGACCACGATCGAGTCGTCGACGACACGGCCGATGGCGATGGTCAGCGCGCCGAGCGTGAGCACGTTCAGCGACACGTCGCGCGTCCACAGGACGATCAGGGCGAGGACCACCGACAGCGGGATCGAGACGGCCGTGACGAGGGTGGAGCGCACCGACGCCAGGAAGACCAGGATCACCAGGACCGCGAAGAGCAGGCCCAGCGCACCCTCACTGGTCAGACCGCGGATGGACTTGGAGACCGCCGGGCCCTGGTCGCTGACCACGGTGACGGTCGCGCCCGAACCGAGGTCCTTGCGCAGGTCCGGCAGCTTGTCCTTGACCGCGTTGGAGATCGCGACCGCGCTGCCGTCGTGGTCCATCGTCACGTTCACGGCGAGGCTGGGCTTGCCGTCCGTACGGGTGATGGAGTCGGCCTTGGCCTCCTCCTGCCGGACCGTGGCGACGTCGCCGAGGCGCACCGGCTTCGTGCCCGGCCGGCCCGCGACCATCAGGTCCTGGATCTGCTGCAGCGAGGTGAAGCCGCCGCCGACCTGGACCGTGCGGTTGCTGCCGTTCTCGTCGAAGGAGCCCGCGGGGACCGTCGCGCCGCCCGCCTGCAGGGCCTGGCCGAGCACGACCGTGGTCAGCCCGGCCTTGGCGAGCGCGGCGTTGTCGGGCGTGACGGCGACCTGGACGTCGCGCACGCCGGCGACGGTGACCTGGCCGACCCCGCTGATGTCCTTCAGCGAGGGCACCACGGTCTTGTCGAGCTGGTCGGACAGGGCCTGCTGGTCCTTGTCGGAGGTGACGGCGAGGACCACGGCCGGGATGTCGTCGGTCGAACCGGCGATGACCTGCGGGTCGACCGAGTCCGGGAGCTGGGCGCGGGCCCGGTTCACGGCCTGCTGCACGTCCGCGACGAGCTGCTTGCTGTCGTTGTCGTAGTCGAAGGACGCCATGATGACGGCGTTGCCCTCGCTCGCCGTGGAGGTGACGCCCTGGATGCCGGAGACGGCCTTCAGGGTGTTCTCGAGGGGCTCGACGACCTGCTTCTCGACCACGTCCGGGGACGCGCCCTGGTACGGAGCCAGGACGGACACGACGGGCAGGTTGATGGTGGGCAGGAGCTGCTGTTTGAGCTGTGGGATCGCGATCGCCCCGAAGACGAGCGCGACGATCGACATCAGCGCTATCAGGGCCCGTTGCGCGAGGCTGAATCGTGACAGCCAGGACATGGGTCGGCGTCTCTCTCTGTGGCTGAGCGGAAGGACGGGGACGCAGATGAGCCCCCACCCCTACACCCTGCTGCATCGGAGGGTGCCGATCCGTCGCCCCACGGTCGATTTCCCCGGGCCGCGCCTACTGCGGACGCAGTACGGCCCGATGCGACTCGCTCCACCCGTGGACGTACCGGGCCGGAACCCGCTCACTCCGACCTCGGACGCACCAGCCCCGACTCGTAGGCGATGACGACCAGTTGCGCCCTGTCCCGCGCTCCCAGCTTGGCCATGGCACGGTTGACGTGCGTCTTCACCGTCAGCGGGCTGACCTCGAGCCGTTCGGCGATCTCGTCGTTGGAGTGACCGCCCGCGACCTGCACGAGCACCTCCCGTTCGCGTCCGGTCAGCGTGCCCAGGCGGTCGGAGCGTGCCGGATCGCGCCCGTCGTCGTCCGGGCCCTGGGCGAGGAAACGGGCGATGAGCCCCTTGGTGGCGGCGGGCGACAGCAGCGCCTCGCCGCCGTTCGCGACCCGGATGGCGTTCAGCAGTTCCTCGGGCTCGGATCCCTTGCCGAGGAAGCCCGACGCCCCGGCGCGCAGCGACTGCACGACGTAGTCGTCGACCTCGAAGGTCGTCAGGATGACCACCCGGACGTGGGCGAGGGCGGGATCGGCGCTGATCAGCCGGGTGGCGGCGAGACCGTCGGTCCCGGGCATCCGGATGTCCATGAGGACGACGTCGGCGCGCCGTTCCCCGGCCAGCCGGACCGCCTCCGCGCCGTCGGACGCCTCGCCCACCACCTCCATGTCCGGCTCGGAGTCGACGAGGACGCGAAAGGCGCTGCGCAGCAGTGCCTGGTCGTCGGCCAGCAGGACGCGGATGGTCATACGGGTCCTCCCGGGGCGGCGGTCATACGGTCTCCCCTGCCGTCGTCGTCG
Source organism: Streptomyces sp. HUAS TT11 (assembly GCF_051553595.1). Taxonomy (NCBI): domain Bacteria; kingdom Bacillati; phylum Actinomycetota; class Actinomycetes; order Kitasatosporales; family Streptomycetaceae; genus Streptomyces; species Streptomyces sp. HUAS TT11. The sequence goes on along the minus strand of NZ_CP196184.1, from coordinate 6,554,190 downwards.
CACGGTTCCTGACCGGAAGGATCGCATGGACCCGGAAGCCGCCTCCGTAGCGGGGACCGGCGGCGAGGGTCCCGCCCAGGGCGGTGACGCGCTCACGCATCCCGAGCAGGCCGTGCCCGCCGTGCCCGTCGTCCTCGGGCCCCGGGTCCTCGCCCGTCCCGTCGTCGAGGATCGTGATCTCCACCGCCGGTCCCACCCGCACCACGCTGACCTCGGCCTTCGCCCGCTGTCCTGCGTGCTTCTGCACATTGGTCAGGGCCTCCTGGATGACCCGGTAGGCGGCCAGGTCGACGGCGGCCGGCAGGGCGGTGTCGTGGTCGGCGCGGGCGACCTCGACGGGGAGACCGGCGTTGCGGAAGGTGTCGGCGAGCTCGTCGAGGCGGGCGAGGCCCGGGGCGGGCTCGGTCGGTGCCTCGGGGTCACCGGACTGCCGGAGCAGGCCGACGGTGGCGCGCAGTTCGTTGAGTGCGGAGCGGCTGGCCTCGCGGACGTGGGCGAGGGCCTCCTTCGCCTGGTCGGGCCGTCTGTCCATGACGTGTGCCGCGACCCCGGCCTGCACGTTCACCAGGGCGATGTGATGGGCGACGACGTCGTGCAGATCACGGGCGATGCGCAGCCGCTCCTCGGCGACACGGCGGCGGGCCTCCTCCTCGCGGGTGCGTTCCGCCCGCTCCGCGCGCTCCCTGATGGCGTGCACGAAGGCGCGCCGGCTGCGCACGGCGTCGCCGGCGGCCGCGGCCATGCCCGTCCAGGCGAAGAGGCCGAGGTTTTCCTGGGCGTACCAGGGGACGGTGCCCGCGAGCATGGCGGCGCCGGTCAGAGCGGTCATGGTGAGCAGCCCGACGCGCCAGGTGGTGGGGCGGTCGGTGGTGGCGGCGACGGTGTAGAGAGCGACGACCGCGGACATGGCGACGGGGACACGGGGGTCGGCGGTGACCAGTTCCACGAGGGAGAGTGCGGCCGTGACGGCGAGTACGGTCACGGGCCTTCTGCGGCGGAACACCAGGGCCGCCGCGCTGAGCACCAGCAGGGTGAGGCTGGGCGCGGCCGGGGTGCGCGCACCCCAGGTGGGGCCGTCCTGCCCGTGGGGGTCGACGAAGGAGCCGACCACCATGCAGACGAGGACGCCGAAGGCGAGGGCGGCGTCCAGGCCGAGCGGGTGGGCGCGGAGGCCGTCCCTGGTGCGTTCTAGGGTGCTCACCTCAGCAAAGGTACGGCGCGCCCGCTGCGGGCGGAACGGATGCCGTACGGCGTAGACCGGCGTGGGCGCCCAGGTCCGTCCCCGGACCGGGCCGCACACTGCGGGCGGCCCCGGCCCGGAACGACGGCATCGGCGCTCAGCCCGGGATCAGCCCGTCGTCGTTCAGCATCTCGCGGACCTCGGCGAGGCTCGCGTCCGGTGACGGCAGGATCAGCTCCGACGGTTCGAGGGAGTCGTCCGGGAGCGGGGAGCCCAGGCGGCGCACCGCGTCCAGGAGGGCGCCCAGAGTACGGCGGAAGCCCTCCTCGTCACCGCCCTCCATCTCCCGGAGCAGTTCGTCGTCCAGCTTGTTGAGCTCGGTGAAGTGGGCGTCGTCCAGCTTCACCTGCCCCTCCCCCATGATCCGTACGATCATCTCGCCCTCCTCAGGGGGACGCGGTGGATGACAGCGTCACTGCTTGTCGAAGCGCGGGGTGTCCTGCGGCTGGGACTGGTTCTGCCCTTGGCCCGTGCCGCCCTCGATGGCCTGGGGCTGGGCGGACCCGCCGGCCAGCTCCGCCTTCATGCGCTGCAGTTCCAGCTCCACGTCCGTGCCGCCGGAGAGCCGGTCCAGCTCCGCCTGGATGTCGTCCTTGGCCATGCCGGAGGGGTCGTCGAGGGCGCCGGAGGCCAGAAGTTCGTCGATGGCGCCGGCACGGGCCTGGAGCTGCGCGGTCTTGTCCTCGGCGCGCTGGATGGCCAGGCCGACGTCGCCCATCTCCTCGGAGATCCCGGAGAAGGCCTCGCCGATGCGGGTCTGTGCCTGGGCCGCCGTGTACGTCGCCTTGATGGTCTCCTTCTTCGTGCGGAAGGCGTCCACCTTCGCCTGGAGACGCTGGGCCGCCAGCGTGAGCTTCTCCTCCTCGCCCTGCAGGGTCTGGTGCTGGGTCTCCAGATCCGTCACCTGCTGCTGGAGCGCGGCGCGCCGCGACAGCGCCTCACGGGCCAGGTCCTCCCGGCCGAGGGCGAGCGCCTTGCGGCCCTGGTCCTCGAGCTTGGTGGACTGGCTCTGGAGCTGGTTGAGCTGCAACTCCAGGCGCTTGCGGCTGGTCGCCACGTCCGCGACACCGCGGCGCACCTTCTGCAGCAGCTCCAGCTGCTTCTGGTACGAGTAATCGAGGGTCTCGCGCGGGTCCTCGGCCCGGTCAAGGGCCTTGTTCGCCTTCGCGCGGAAGATCATCCCCATACGCTTCATCACACCGCTCATGGGCTTCGCGCGCCCCCTTCTGACGGACTCCAGCTCACAGGTCTGCGACAGGACCCACAGTACGGTCCCTGCATCCATTACCGCACTGTTCGCGGCCGGATGCGGTCATCCCCAAGGACGACTGCCCCCGGTTCCGCTCCGGCGTAGGGAGTAGGAGTGCCCCGGGGTTACGTGCGGGGTGATTCCCGGATTCCCTCGGCCGTCCGACGGAAGAACGCCGGCGGTCTTCCTTTTAGGGCCCCTCTGTCCCCATACAGACGACGGGTGTTGCCGGATCGTTCCCCATCCGGCTGGGGTCCATGCGCGGGTACCCCGTACCCTTGGGTTTTGTGTTCCGTAGCCGTGCCAAGGACGAGAAGGCCCCCGCCGACAAGGCGCAGGTGACCCTCTCCAAGCAGACCCGTGACCCGCAGGCCCCGAAGGGCAGGCCCACGCCCAAGCGCAGTGAGGCCCAGTCCCAGCGGCGCAGCGTCGCCAATACGCCGACGACGCGCAAGGACGCCGCCCGGCGCCAGCGCGACGATCGCCGCGCCGCCATGGAGCGGCAGCGCCAGGCACTGGCCGGCGGTGACGAGCGGTATCTGCCGGCCCGGGACAAGGGCCCGGTGCGCAAGTTCGCCCGCGACTACGTGGACTCCCGCTTCAACGTCGCGGAGTTCTTCCTGCCGCTCGCCGTGGTCATTCTCGTGCTGAGCGTGGTGCGGGTGCCCCAGCTGCAGAACATCGCGCTGCTGCTGTGGCTCGTCGTGATCATCCTGATCGTGCTGGACTCGGTCTTCTCCGCCTACCGGCTGCGGAAGCGGCTCGCCGAACGCTTCCCGGACCAGAACAAGCGGGGTGCCGTCCCCTACGCGCTCATGCGCTCCCTGCAGATGCGCCGGCTCCGCCTGCCGAAGCCTCAGGTCAAGCGCGGAGAGCGGCCCTGAGCACGGACTCTTTTTCCGGGGGGGCCGCGGATGCCTGGCTGAGCAAGCTGGGCGGTCTGCGTGACGTGGTGCGGCAGGAGCTGGTGGCGCGGCAGCTCGACGAGCAGATAGCCGCACGGTTCGCGGTCGGACGGCGGCTCCGGGTGCTCGACGTGGGCATGGGCCAGGGCACCCAGGCACTGCGTCTGGCCCGCGCCGGGCACCGGATAACCGGGCTCGAGCAGGACCCGAAGATGGTGTCCGTGGCGCGCCGGGCCGTCTCCGCGGAGCCCGAGGGCATCCGGGAACGCGTGCGGATCATCGAGGGCGACGGCCGGGACACGGGAGTGCACTTCCTGCCCGGCAGCTTCGACGTGGTGCTGTGCCACGGGGTGCTGATGTACGTCGAGGAGCCCGATCCGCTGCTGGCGGGGCTGGCCCGGATGCTCGCCCCCGGCGGTCTGCTGTCGCTGCTCGTCCGCAACGCGGACGCGCTGGCCATGCGGCCGGGTCTGTCCGGCGACTGGGCGACCGCGCTCGGCGCCTTCGACACGGCGGCCTACACGAACCGGCTCGGTCTCGAGGTGCGCGCGGACCGGCTGGAGCGGCTGACCGCCACGCTCGCGGGCATCGGGGCACCGCTGCACACGTGGTACGGGGTGCGGGTCTTCACCGACATCGCTCCGGACGGGACCGAGCCGCCCGTCGACGCCGAAACGCTGCTGGCGGCCGAGGAGCGCGCCGGCCGGACGGATCCGTACCGGGGGGTCGCAGCACTGCTGCACCTGTGCGGAGTGCGGGGCTGACGGTACGCGGCGCCGACGGGCGCCGCCCCGGGCGAATACCTCCGTTCGGACGCACCGGGAAAGCGGTCGGGGCGTCCTGAACCGACACTCGGGACATGGCCCCTTCCCGTGTCCGCGCCCTGCGCGCGCTGTGCGCACCGCTTCTGGTCTGCTCGCTGATACCGCTCGCCGGCTGCACCGGGTCCGGCACCTCCGCCGGGGTGCAGACGTCGGCGAGCCCACGGGCCACCGTCACCTCGGCGGGTGACACGCTGGAGAGCGAATACCAGCGGGTCATCAAGAACGTGCTGCCGTCCGTCGTGCAGATCCAGTCAGGTGACGCTCTGGGCTCCGGTGTGGTCTACGACGCGAGAGGCCATATCGTCACCAACGCGCACGTGGTCGGGGACGCGAAGAGGTTCCAGGTGACCACGGCGAACAGCGAGGCCGTGCTCTCCGCGAGCCTCGTGTCCTCGTATCCGGAGCAGGATCTCGCCGTCATCAAGCTGGACAAGGTGCCGGCCGGACTGAAGCCGGCCGTGTTCGGGGATTCGGCACAGGTGGCGGTGGGGCAGATCGTCCTCGCCATGGGCTCGCCGCTCGGGCTGTCCTCGAGCGTGACGCAGGGGATCGTGTCGGCGACCGGACGGACCGTCAGTGAGGGGTCCACGGACGGCACGGGCGCCACCATCGCGAACATGGTGCAGACCTCGGCGGCCATCAACCCGGGCAACAGCGGCGGCGCACTCGTCAACCTCGACAGCCAGGTCATCGGAATCCCCACGCTCGCCGCCATCGACCCCGACCTGGGGGGCGGCGCGGCGCCCGGCATCGGCTTCGCGATCCCCGCGTCCACGGTGCGGACGATCGCCGACCAGATCATCAAGACCGGCAGGGTGACCGCCTCGGGGCGGGCCGCGCTCGGCATCACCGGGCGCACGGTGGTGAACGGCACCTACCAGCCGGTCGGCGTGGCCGTGGTCGAGGTGCACGGCGGCGGCGCGGCCGCCAAGGCCGGTCTGCGGGCCGGGGACATCATCACCAAACTGGGTGGCACCGGCATCACCACGATGACGACCCTCGCCGAGGCGCTCGCCGACGCCAGGCCGGGGCAGAGGACGACGATCACCTACCGGCGCGCTGGAAGCACAAAAACCGTCGGGATCGTCCTGGGCGAGCAGTGAGGCGGCGGGCGAGGGCCTCGGCCCCCGCCCACGCGAGGTAGGCCTACGCGTCTTCGGCGTGCAGGCTCATCGGCCCGTAGATCTCCGTCGTGTCCTCGAACAGCCGCACCTGGTCGGCGCCTCCGTCGCGCAGCTCCTTCCAGTGCTCCCCGATCCAGGACTCGGCGTCCCCCTGCGTGGTGAACTCCTCGGGCGCGACCGCGGGCTGGACCTCCGCCCCGTCGGCCTTCTCGAACCGCCACGTCCATGCCGCCATGTACGCCTCCAGGATGTGAGCACATGCAGAGCAGAAGCCGGATCTTGGTCCGGCTGCTGCCATGAGCCTAGCCGGACGCGCAACACCTGCGGAGACCCGGGAAAATCAGGTGCGTGGAAGCGACTGTGCTCGGTACCGGTGCCCCGGCGGGACTGCCCCGCCCCGACTGCCGCTGTGCGGCCTGCGCGCGAGCGCTGGGCCGGGATGCGCGCGCGGCGACCGCTGTGCTCGTGGACGAAACACTGCTGCTGGATCTGACGCCGGGTGCGGTCTTCGCGGCCGCCCGTGCCGGGCGGTCGCTGGCCGCGGTGCGCCAGGTGCTGCTGACGCACCCGCACGACGGTCCCCCGGTCGAGGTACCCGCGGGGCTGCCGCAGCCCGGACGGGTGCCGGACGGGCGGGAGCTGGCGCTGATGACCGGGCACCGGGTGCGGGCCGTCGCGATGGACTCGCCGGGCACGGGCTATGCGGTGACCGGTCCGGACGGGCTGCGGCTGCTGTATCTGCCGCCGGGCGCGGCACCCGCGGGCCTGGAAGCGCCGGTGGAGCCGTACGACCTGGTGCTCGCCGACGTCGTGGGGCGACCGGACGCGGCGGCGAAGCTGCGCGCGGTGGGGGCGATCGGGCCGGCCACCGACATCGTGGCCGTCCATCTCGACCACGACGTGCCGCCGGGCGCGGAGCTGCGGCGGCGGCTCGCGGCGGCGGGGGCACGGGCGGTGCCGGACGGGACGACGCTGACGGTCGGGGTCGCCGAGGACGCCCCCGAGGTGCCGCGGCGCACCCTCGTGCTGGGCGGGGCACGCTCGGGCAAGTCGGTGGAGGCGGAGCGGCGGCTCGAGGCGTTCCCCGACGTGCTGTACGTGGCGACGGGCGGGTCACGGAACGGGGACACCGAGTGGGCGGCCCGGGTGGCGGCGCACCGGGAGCGGCGGCCCGGCTCCTGGCGCACCACCGAGACGTGCGATCTGGTGCCGCTGCTCGGGGAGGAGGGGTCCCCGCTGCTGATCGACTGTCTGTCGCTCTGGCTGACCGACGCGATGGACGGGGTCGGCGCGTGGGACGACGCGGAGTGGGCGGGCGGCGGCGAGCGGGCGCTGCGGGCCCGGGTGGAGGAGTTGGCGGCGGCGGTGCGCGGGACGCGCCGCACGGTCGTCGCCGTCTCGAACGAGGTCGGCTCGGGCATCGTCCCGGCGACCGCCTCCGGACGCCGCTACCGCGACGAACTCGGGCGCCTGAACGCGGCGTTCGCGGCGGAGTGCGAGCATGTGCTGCTGGTGGTGGCCGGGCAGGCGCTCACGCTACGCGGGTGACCTGGTCGTACGCGCGATGATCCGGTAGGCGTTCGAGAAGCGGGTGCGCCGCAGCAGCGGTGCCAGCGTGTGGTCCAGGGCCGTCGCCGTCGCGACCAGTGGTGTGGCGGCCCCCACCAGAACCGAGCGGAGCCTGCGCCCGAACGCGGTGGGCCGGACGGCCCGCCACGGCGCGTCGGGCGCCGGCAGGACCCGGGCCAGGGCGAGGGTCACGGCGCCGGCGATGTCGTACGGCGTGTGCGGCTCACGGCGGTCCGTGGCGACGACGACACAGCCCAGGGACTCCAGTTCGGCCAGCAGGTTGCGCAGTGGCATCAGATGGAGGTGGCGCGGTCGGCCGTAAGGGACCCACCACTTGCCGAGCAGGGCGCCGAACGTGCAGTCGGGGTCCGGGACTTCGATGAGCAGATGGCCGCCGGGCCGCAGCACGGTCAGGGCGGCGCGCAACTCCGCGCGCGGGTCGGGGGTGTGCTCCAGATGGTGGAACATGCTGACGACGTCGTAGCGGGAGCACAGCCGCGCGAGGACCTCGGGGTCGGTGAGGAGCCCCTGGTGGGCCTCTTCCACGCGGCCCGCGGCCCGTGCGCGCTCCACACGCCCGGTGGCGTCGAGGCCGTCGAAGGACGTGTACGGGTGGATCTCCCTGGCCGCTTCCGGGAAGTGGCCGTGCCCCGTGCCGACGTCGAGCCAGCTCTCCGGCTCGGGGAAGGGCAGCATCGCGCGGGCCGCGGCGCGATGGCGCCGGGCGCTGTCCCGCGCGGTGAGGAGGCGTTCGGCGAAGCCGTCGATCCCCGCCCGGCCCTCGTGCGGGTCGTGGTGGTGGAAGGCGAGTCCCTCGGCGGTGAGCCGGGGGTTCTGGAAGGCGTGGGCACAGTCCCGGCACTCGTCGACGACGAAGGTGCCCGGCTTGTGCTGCACGGGGTCGGACGTGCGCAGCTGCCTGGAGCCGCACCAGGGGCAGTCGTCGCGGCGCGGCTCCTGCAACCGGCCGGTGCCGGGGGTGAGTTCACCGGGGCTCCCGGCGCGGCGCTCGTCGTCCGGCTGCGGGGTGGCGGGCATGGGCGGCTCCTGTGGCGGCAGGGACGACGTACGCCTGGGACGAGGGGTGCGACGACACACGACAACAAGTGTGTAAACGGTACGTAGGGGATCTTGCTCACGGACGCAATGACGTGCCGTCGACGTGGCGCGTCGGGGTTCGACCGCTGCCGGTACTGTTCGGCCAATGAGCTCGCTTAATCTCGACGACTTCACCGATCTGATCGAGCGTCCCGACGGCGGGGTGCGCCGCGACGCGGAGGCGCGCCGGGAGCGTCAGAGCGTGCCGCCCGGCGCGCTGGGCCGCCTCGACGAACTGGGTGAGTGGCTGGCGGCGGCGCAGTCCGCTGTGCCGGTGCGGCCGGTCGAGCGACCGCGCATGGTGCTGTTCGCGGGCGATCACGGGGTCGCCGCGCTCGGCGTGTCCGCACGGCCCGCGGGCAGCGCGGACCGTTTGGTGCGGGCGGTACTGGAGGGCGGGAGCCCCGCGTCGATCCTGGCGCGGCAGCTGAACGTGCCGGTGCGCGTGGTCGACATGGCGCTCGACTGCGATCCGGGCGAACTGCCGGAGGACGTCGTACGGCATCGGGTGCGGCGCGGCAGCGGGCGCATCGACATCGAGGACGCCCTGACGCCCGAGGAGGCGGAGGCAGCGTTCCGGGCGGGTGTCGCGGTCGCGGACGAGGAGGCGGACGGCGGCACGGACCTCGTGGTCCTCGGTGATGTGAGCGTCGGCGGTACGACGGCGGCGGCCGTGCTGGTCGCCGCGCTGTGCGGGACGGACGCGTCCGTGGTCACCGGGCGCGGCGGTCTGCCGATCGACGATCTGGCGTGGATGCGCAAGTGCGCGGCCGTGCGTGACGCGCTGCGGCGGGCCCGCCCGGTGCTGGGCGATCAGCTCCAGTTGCTGGCGGCGGTGGGCGGTGCCGACCTGGCCGCGATGACGGGCTTCCTGCTGCAGTGCGCCGCGCGCAAGACCCCGGTGATCCTGGACGGGGTCGTCTCGGCGGCGTGCGCGCTGGTCGCCCAGCGGGTCGCGTTCCGGGCGCCGGACTGGTGGCTGGCCGGGCAGAACAGCGGAGAGCCGGCGCAGGCGAAGGCGCTGGACCGGATGGCGCTGGAACCGCTGCTCGACCACGGGGTGACGGTCGGCGAGGGGGCCGGCGCCCTGCTGGCGCTGCCGCTCGTCCAGGCCGCGGCGGCGCTGTCGGCCGAGCTTCCGGACAAGCCCGTGGAGGCGGGCGAGAGCGGGGACGCGGAGCAGCCGGAGTAGACACGGGGCGGGCCCGGCCCCACGCCCTGCCGGATTCCGCCTGCGCCCGCTCCGTCGCACACCCGGCGGCACCCCATATCATCACCCTTCATGGGAGATGTCCGTTTTCATACGGAACAGGAACACACCGCTCGGCCGGGAGGCGGGACGCGGCGGTCCAGCCGGGTTTCCCGGCGGGCCGCCGCGTTCGCCGTCTGGTACCTGCGGGCCGTCACGTTCATCAACTTCCTCTCCGCCGTGTGGGTCTCCCTCGGGCAGGACGTGCGACGGCACAACCAGGAGAACCTCTTCACCCCGTACCTGCTGACCGCGGGTTTCGCCTCCGGCGCCTTCACGATGTTCCTCGCCGTCACCATGCGGCGCCGCAAGCGGGCCGCCTGGATCCTCAACCTCGTGCTCAGCGGGCCGTTCCTGGTGCTGTTCGCCTTCGCCATGCTCTTCCCGGAGATCCGGCAGTACGCGCAGAACTGGGTCTCCCTGGTGCTCACCGCCGCCTTCGTGGGCTCGCTGCTGACGGGGCGCCGGGAGTTCTACGCCAAGGGCGACCGCGCCAACCCGCGGCTCGCCGCCGCCGTGGCCGTCGGCGGCCTGCTCGGCTCCTCCCTGCTCGCCGCCCTCCTCGTGACCGTCACCAACACCGCGCAGGACGCCGGGCGTTCGACCTTCGCGGAACGCTGGCGCTACGGCACGCTCCGGCTCGTCTCGGTCGCCGGGGACAGGGCGCACCACCCGGGGATCGCGACACCCAACTGGGTCGACATCGCCATCAACGTCTTCAGCACGCTGCTGGTCCTCGCCGTCCTGTACGCCGCCTTCCGCTCCCGGCGCGCCGTCGACCCGATCAGCGAGGACGACGAGAAGAGGCTGCGGGTGCTGCTCGAGCGGCACGGCGACCGGGACTCGCTCGGGTACTTCGCACTGCGCCGGGACAAGAGCGTGATCTGGTCGCCCACCGGCAAGGCGGCGGTCGCCTACCGCGTCGTCGGCGGGGTGTCGCTCGCCTCCGGCGACCCGCTCGGTGATCCGGAGGCCTGGCCCGGCGCCATCGAACCCTGGCTCGCCGAGGCGCGCGCGCACGGCTGGATCCCCGCCGTGATGGGCGCGAGCGAGGAGGCCGGGACCGTGTACGCACGGCACGGGCTGGACGCACTCGAGCTCGGTGACGAAGCCGTCGTGGACGTCGCCGAGTTCACCCTCGAAGGACGCGCCATGCGCACCGTCCGCCAGGCCTACAACCGGGTGAGGCGCGCCGGGTACACGGTCCGCGTCCGGCGCCACGCGGACATTCCCGCCGACGAGATGGAGTTCCTCGTCCGGAAGGCCGACGACTGGCGCGACGGGGCCACCGAGCGCGGTTTCAGCATGGCGCTGGGACGGCTCGGAGACCCGCGCGACGGGCAGTGCGTGATGCTCGAGTGCAGGGACGGCCGCGCCCGCGAAGGGACCGGGGAGCTGCGGGCGCTGCTGTCCTTCGTGCCATGGGGGCCGCACGGCCTCTCGCTCGACCTGATGCGGCGCGACCGGGACTCCGAGAACGGGCTCATGGAGTTCATGGTCCTCGAACTGCTGCGGCGCGCATCGGAGATCGGGGTCACCCAGGTGTCGCTCAACTTCGCCATGTTCCGCTCCGTCTTCGAACGTGGTGCCCGCCTCGGCGCCGGACCGGTGCTGCGGCTGTGGCGCTCCCTGCTCAGCTTCTTCTCGCGCTGGTGGCAGATCGAGTCGCTGTACCGGGCCAACGCCAAGTACCGGCCCATCTGGGAGCCCCGGTTCCTGCTCTTCGAGAAGAGCGCGGACCTGCTGCGCATCGGCGTCGCCTCGGCACGCGCCGAAGGGTTCCTGGAGGCTCCGGGGCTGCCGAAGTGGCTCCACCGCAAGCACCTGCAGTCGTACAGATGAGGAGCCCCGGACCGATGAGGACCACGGGATGAGCACCCTCGTCCGTCTGGCGCGTGCCGAATGGGGGCTGCCGTACGCAATCGCGCGCCGGGCCCTCGCCGGGCGCGCCTGGCGTGCGGTCCCGATGACGCTGGCAGCGGTGTGCCTGACGTCCCTGCTGCAGTTCGTGCAGAACCAGCCGTGGGGCTTCGGACTCGTCGCCGCCGTCGGCGCGGTGCGGGCCGAGGAGCCGCTGTGGCTCTCACTGCTGCGCACCCCTCTCTCGCTCTTCGTCCCGGCCCTGGACCTGCCGGTGTGGGGGGCGCTGCTGCAGATCCTCTGTGTGTTCGGTGTCGCCGAGATCTGCCTGGGCTGGTGGCGCACGCTCGCCGTCGCGTACATCGCCACCCTGGCCGGGACGCTGTACGCCCGGGTGGGCATCGTCCTCGGCCCGCATCACCCGCTCGGCCTGCCGGCGACGGACGCGCGGGTCGTCGACACCGGGCCGTCGGCCGCGGTGATCGGACTCGCCCTGTTCCTGTGCTGGAGGTACCGCGCGCTCCTCACGGGAGGTCTGGTGATCGGGGCGATGACCGCGGAACTCGCGCTGAAGCAGAACCTCGCGGGCAAGGAGCACATCGCCGCGATCGCCGGGGTGCTGACGGTCTGCGGGATTTCGGCACTGCGTCAGGAACGGCGGTCGGCCGCCCGGCTCGGCTGCGGATCGGGCCTGCCCCCGATCCAGTCCTGAAGTCTGCGGCCGAGCCCGGCCCAGCGGCGATCGTGCCGGTAGGCCCGCAGACCGGCCCGGGCGCGGGTGCGCGGGCGGCGGCGGTAGAAGCGGCGCGCCCAGGGCGAGGCGGGGCGGGCCAGGCGCACCGCGCCGACCAGGGCGAGAACGGGCACGATCACACCGAAGAGGGCGATGCGGGCCTTGCCCTTGCTCAGGGCCAGCAGTGAGAACACGAAGTTCACCGCGACGCTCGCGATGACGGTGCCGCGGTCCTGCAGTTCGTCCGCGGAGAGGTCGTCGACGCCGAACGGCGAGAACCCGGCGAGGACCAGGCCCACCATGGCCGCCGTGACCACGACGACCTCTACGCTCTTGCGGCCCTGCTCGCTCCAGTACACGTCCGCCAGGTGGAGGATGAGGGCGAACTCGTCCAGGACGAGGCCGGCCCCCGCGCCGAAGACGACCGCGAAGACGCCGGAGCCGAGGCCCTGCCGGCTGGCGACGGCGCCGAAGCCGCCGACGACGGTCAGCACGACTCCGGGCACGACGTGGTGGATGTGCACCCCGCCGGATTCGACGTTGTGGAAGGGACCCTTGCCGGCCCGGATGAGGCGGGTGACGGAACGAGTGATCACAAAGGTCAGCACAAAGGCGCCGAGCGCGAGCAGCAGGGGGAGTTTGCCCGGCTCCACGATGTTGCGCTCCAGCCAGTGACCCATGTGTGCAGTCTGCCGGGGGTGGGGTGCCCGTGCCCGCTCGCGGGGCACCAGCGGGTGACGCGGGAGGCTCCGGCTAGTCTGCCGCCGTGATCAGGATCCCGCCGCTGCACGGTCTGCGCTTCGCCTTCGGCACCCTCACGATGCTCCCGGTCCCGGTGACGCGCTGGGACCGGGTCGCCGCGCGGGCCGGGATGCTGTGCGCGCCGCTGGCCGGAGCCGTGGTCGGAGGGATCGCCGGGCTGCTCGGCGCCGCCGCTCTCCTGGCAGGGGCCGGTCCCCTGCTCGCCGCCGTCTGCGCCGCCGCCGTCCCGGCCGTGCTCACCCGGGGGCTGCACCTCGACGGGCTCGCCGACACGGCCGACGGGCTCGGCAGCGGCAAGCCCGCGGCGGAGGCGCTGCGGATCATGAAGCAGTCGGACATCGGGCCGTTCGGTGTGATCACGCTGGTCTTCGTGCTGCTGGCTCAGGTGGCCGCGCTCGCCGAGGCGTACGGCGGCTCCTGGGAGCGGGGCGCGCTGGCCGCCGCCGTCTCCGCGACCGCCGCGCGACTGGCCCTCACGCTGGCCGCGCGCCGCGGGATACCGGCCGCCCGGCCGGAGGGACTCGGGGCCGCGGTGGCCGGCGTCGTCCCGGTCCGCGGGGCGCTGGCGGTGTCCGTGGCCGTCACCGGCGCGGCGGCCGCGGGGGGCGCGCTGTCCGCGACGTACGGCGCCGTCCGCGCGGCGGCCGCGGTGGTGGTCGCCGTGGCCGCGGCGGAGTTGCTGCTGCGGCACTGCGCCCGCCGCTTCGGCGGGGTGACGGGCGATGTGTTCGGCGGCCTCGCGGAGACCGCGGGGACGGCCGCGCTGGTGGTGCTGTCGCTCGGTTAGGGCCTGTCGTCCTCAGGCCGGCCGTGCCCGCCGCCGGACTCAGCAGGGCCGGCGCCAGGCGCCCAGATCGTACTTCTTGAGCATCGAACTCAGCTTCAGACGGCGGGCCTCGGCGCAGAAGCGGCCGGTCGGCAGTTCGTACTCCACGTGGAAGACGGCCTTCCCGGCGGCGATGAACGGCTTCAGCCGTTCGCACTCGCCGTACTGGGCGCACTGCTCGTCGACCGCGAAGTCGAAGTCCCCCACCAGCCGTGGGATCTGGCCGAGGTCGTTCTTGAGGCCGACGGCCATCCCCCGCTCATGGGCCAGCCTCGCCACGAGGCGGTTGTAGCGGAGCTGGTCGGCGGCCTTCAGCGGGAAGCCGGTGTCGTTCCGGTAGCCGTCCATGTTGTCGGGCTCCACGGCGTCGAAGCCCTTCCGGCGGCACATGTCGAGGCGGGCCGCCATGAGGGGTTCGAGGACATCGGTGCGGCGGATGTCCAGCCAGCGCTCCCCCTGCCAGCCGTTGCCACGGCCCAGCACGGACCTCGGGAACCTCTTCGCGTCCGGGCGGAACTCCTCCCAGGCCCCGGTGGACAGATAGCAGATCACCTTGCGGCCCTCGCGGTGCAGCGCGCCGACGGCCGACTTCTCGTGGTCGAAGCCGTCGATGTCGTAGACCGGGACGTCGACGGAGGTGTCCAGGCGCCCGCTGAGCTGCCACTGCCAGGCGACACCGGGGCGCGGCTGCCAGCGGGCGCGGCCGGGCTCCTTGTGCTCCTCGGTGGCGGTGGCGCAGCCGGCGAGCAGCAGGATCAGGGCGGCGAGGAGGACCGGGCGCTTCACGGGGGCGGGCTCCAGGCGTTGCGGCGACGTGTCCCGAGGATGATCCCGGACCCGTGGACTGCGCGGTCGACCGGGTGTCCGCGCTGCGCGCCCGCCGGAGCGGCGCCGGGGACCCGGACCTCGCGGGCGTGACCGGGCCGGCGGGGAGCCCTTCGCCACGGCGGGACGGACCACCGCGGGCGCGAGCGAACCCGGCCACCGAGCGTAGGCTCGTGCCGGGTGTTTCCCAGCCCAGGTGAAGACCGCACGTTCTGAGCAATCTAGGGTCGTCCCGGGCCGGTCGACCCCAATCCGTTCGGCCACCGAAACTCAATCGGAAGCGAGATTTCACCACCGTGACTGCTCTCACACTCAGCACCGCCGCGGTAGCCGGCCAGCGGGCCGACGCGATCGTGGTCGGTGTCGCGAAGGGCGCCGAGGGCCCGGTCGTCGCACCGGGCGCCGAAACCGTGGACCAGGCGTACGACGGCAGACTCGCCGCCACCCTGCAGACCCTGGGCGCCTCGGGCGTCGAGGGCGAGGTGACGAAGCTGCCCGCGCCCTCCGGCTTCAAGGCGCCCGTCGTGGTGGCGGTGGGCCTCGGTGCCGAGCCCGACAAGGACGGCGCGTACTCCGCCGAGTCGCTGCGCCGCGCCGCGGGCTCCGCGGCCCGCGCCCTCGCCGGCGCCAAGAAGGCCGTCTTCGCGCTGCCCGTCACGGACGCCGCGGACCTCGGTGCCGTCGCCGAGGGCGCCCTGCTCGGCGCGTACTCGTTCGACACCTACAAGGAGAACGGCAAGAACGCCAAGGGCGGGAAGAACGGCAAGGCGCCGCTCGGCGAGGTCGCCCTGCTCGGCGGCAAGCCGCGCGACAAGGCGCACAAGGCGGCCGTCGACCGTGCCGTCGCCGTGGCCGAGGAGCTCAACCGGGCCCGCGACCTGATCAACACCCCGCCGAACGACCTGAACCCGGCTGCCTTCGCGGACATCGCCCAGAGCGCCGCCAAGGAGCACGGCCTCAAGGTGCAGGTGCTCGACGAGAAGGCGCTGACCAAGGGCGGGTACGGCGGCATCCTCGGAGTCGGCGCCGGCTCGGCCTCCGCTCCCCGCCTGGTGAAGCTGTCGTACACGAACGCCAAGGCGGACAAGCACCTGGCCTTCGTCGGCAAGGGCATCACCTACGACTCGGGCGGCATCTCCCTGAAGCCGGCCGGCCACAACGAGACCATGAAGTGCGACATGAGCGGCGCGGCGGCGGTCTTCGCCGCGGTCGTGGCCGCCGCCCGGCTCGGTCTCGAGGTCAACGTCACCGGCTGGCTCGCCCTCGCCGAGAACATGCCGTCCGGTTCCGCCACCCGCCCCGGCGACGTGCTGCGCATGTACAGCGGCAAGACCGTCGAGGTCCTCAACACGGACGCGGAGGGCCGGCTGGTCCTCGCCGACGCGCTGTGGGCGGCCTCGCAGGAGAACCCGGACGCGATCGTGGACGTCGCGACCCTGACCGGCGCGATGATGCTCGCGCTCGGCAGCCGCACCTTCGGGATTATGTCGAACGACGACGACTTCCGCACCTCGGTGCACGAGACCGCGCAGGAGGTCGGCGAGGAGGCCTGGCCCATGCCGCTGCCGGAGCACCTGCGCAAGGGCATGGACTCCCCCACGGCCGACATCGCCAACATGGGTGAGCGGATGGGCGGCGGTCTGGTGGCCGGCCTCTTCCTCAAGGAGTTCGTCGGCGAGGGCATCACCTGGGCCCACCTCGACATCGCCGGCCCCGCCTTCAACGAGCAGGGCCCCTTCGGGTACACCCCCAAGGGCGGCACGGGCTCGGCCGTGCGCACCCTGGTCCGGCTCGCTGAGCAGACGGCCGCGGGCGACCTCGGCTGACGTCGCGCGGACCCATGAGGGCGGCCCCGGAGCTCGAGTCGAGCCCGGGGCCGCCCTCATGGGCGCCACCTCGTTACGCCCTCGACGAAATCCGTCCGGGCCTGTGCCGCCACGACCTCCGGACGTGACGGATCAGACGCCGCACACCCGGGCCCGGCGCCACCACGGCCGCCGACAAGTGCGAAGATGGGCCACGGCAGGACAGGGCCCCCACCGAAGGGCCGAAGCTTCAGCGGCCGGACACCAGCCGCCTGCCGGTCACCGACGACCGGCGCACGGCGCACATGCATGGAGGACGTGACGTGGCGAACGACGCCAGCACCGTTTTCGACCTAGTGATCCTCGGCGGTGGTAGCGGTGGTTACGCCGCGGCCCTGCGCGGGGCGCAGCTGGGCCTGGACGTCGCCCTGATCGAGAAGGACAAGGTCGGCGGTACCTGCCTGCACCGGGGTTGCATCCCCACCAAGGCTCTGCTTCACGCGGGCGAGATCGCCGACCAGGCCCGCGAGAGCGAGCAGTTCGGCGTCAAGGCCACCTTCGAGGGCATCGACGTGCCGGCCGTCCACAAGTACAAGGACGAGGTCGTCTCGGGCCTGTACAAGGGTCTGCAGGGCCTCATCGCCTCGCGCAAGGTGACCTACATCGAGGGTGAGGGCCGTCTGTCCTCCGCGACCTCCGTCGACGTGAACGGTCAGCGGATCCAGGGCCGCCACGTCCTCCTGGCGACCGGTTCCGTGCCGAAGTCGCTGCCGGGTCTGGAGATCGACGGCAACCGCATCATCTCCTCCGACCACGCCCTCTTCCTGGACCGCGTGCCGCAGTCCGCGATCATCCTGGGCGGCGGCGTCATCGGCGTCGAGTTCGCGTCCGCGTGGAAGTCCTTCGGTGCCGACGTCACGGTCGTCGAGGGCCTCAAGCACCTCGTTCCGGTCGAGGACGAGAACTCCTCCAAGCTTCTCGAGCGCGCCTTCCGCAAGCGCGGCATCAAGTTCAACCTGGGCACCTTCTTCCAGAAGGCCGAGTACACCCAGAACGGTGTCAAGATCACCCTCGCCGACGGCAAGGAGTTCGAGGCCGAGGTCCTCCTCGTCGCCGTCGGCCGCGGCCCGGTCTCCCAGGGTCTCGGCTACGAGGAGGTCGGGGTCGCCATGGAGCGCGGTCACGTCCTCGTCGACGAGTACATGCGGACGAACGTCCCCACCATCTCCGCCGTCGGCGACCTGGTCCCGACCCTCCAGCTCGCGCACGTCGGCTTCGCCGAGGGCATCCTGGTGGCAGAGCGTCTGGCCGGTCTGAAGGTCGTTCCGATCGACTACGACGGTGTGCCGCGGGTCACCTACTGCCACCCGGAGGTCGCCTCCGTCGGCATCACCGAGGCCAAGGCCAAGGAGATCTACGGCGCGGACAAGGTCGTCGCTCTCAAGTACAACCTGGCGGGCAACGGCAAGAGCAAGATCCTCAAGACCGCGGGCGAGATCAAGCTCGTCCAGGTCAAGGACGGTGCCGTGGTCGGCGTCCACATGGTCGGCGACCGCATGGGCGAGCAGGTCGGCGAGGCGCAGCTGATCTACAACTGGGAGGCGCTGCCGGCCGAGGTGGCCCAGCTCATCCACGCCCACCCGACGCAGAACGAGGCGCTCGGCGAGGCCCACCTCGCTCTCGCCGGCAAGCCCCTCCACTCCCACGACTGACGCCTTCAGTCTTCGGACGCGACGACACAGACTTCCGCAATTCGTAAGGAGCAACCGAAACCATGCCGGTTTCCGTAACCCTTCCGGCGCTCGGTGAGAGCGTCACCGAGGGCACCGTCACCCGCTGGCTGAAGGCCGAGGGCGAGCGGGTCGAGGCCGACGAGCCGCTGCTCGAGGTCTCGACCGACAAGGTCGACACCGAGATCCCCGCACCGGCCTCCGGTGTCCTGACCTCCATCAAGGTGGCCGAGGACGAGACCGTCGAGGTCGGCGCCGAACTGGCCGTCATCGACGACGGCACGGGTGCCCCCGCCGCCGCTCCGGCCCCGGCCGCCGCCGAGGCGCCCGCGCCGGCCGCCGAGCCCGCACCCGCCGCTGCCGCCCCGGCTCCGGCCGCCCCGGCCCCCGCCGCCGCCCCGGCCCCGGCCGCTCCCGCCGGTGCCGCCCAGGGCACCGACGTGGTCCTGCCCGCGCTCGGCGAGTCGGTCACCGAGGGCACCGTCACCCGCTGGCTGAAGTCGGTCGGCGACTCCGTCGAGGCCGACGAGCCGCTGCTCGAGGTCTCCACGGACAAGGTCGACACCGAGATCCCGGCGCCCTCCTCCGGCGTGCTGCTCGAGATCGTGGTCGGCGAGGACGAGACCGCCGAGGTCGGCGCCAAGCTGGCCGTCATCGGCGCCCCGGGTGCCGCCCCGGCTCCCGCCGCTGCCGCCCCGGCCCCGGCCCAGCCCGCGGCTCCGGCCCCCGCCCCGGTGGCGCCCGCCGCTCCGGTGGCGCCCGCCGCTCCGGCTCCGGCCCCCGCCGCTCCGGCCGCGCCCGCCGCTGCCGCCCCGGCTCCCGTCCGGCCCGCGGCTCCGGCTCCGGTCCCCGCCCCGGTCACCCCGGTCCCGGCCGCCGCCCAGCCGACCGACGAGGGTGCGTATGTGACCCCGCTGGTGCGCAAGCTCGCCGCCGAGAACGGCGTCGACCTGTCCACCGTGAAGGGCACCGGCGTCGGCGGCCGTATCCGCAAGCAGGACGTCCTCGCCGCCGCCGAGGCCGCGAAGGCCGTCGCTCCGGCCGCGGCTCCGGCCGCCGCCGCTCCGGCCGCGAAGAAGGCCCCGGTCCTGGAGGTCTCGCCGCTGCGCGGCCAGACCGTGAAGATGCCGCGGATCCGCAAGGTCATCGGCGACAACATGGTCAAGGCTCTGCACGAGCAGGCCCAGCTGTCCTCGGTCGTCGAGGTCGACGTGACCCGCCTGATGCGCCTGCGCGCCCAGGGCAAGGACGCGTTCGCGGCCCGCGAGGGCGTCAAGCTCTCCCCGATGCCGTTCTACGTCAAGGCGGCCGCCCAGGCGCTGAAGGCCCACCCGGTCATCAACGCCAAGATCAACGAGGCCGAGGGGACCATCACCTACTTCGACACCGAGAACATCGGTATCGCGGTGGACTCCGAGAAGGGCCTGATGACCCCCGTCATCAAGCACGCCGGTGACCTCAACATCGCCGGCATCGCCAAGGCCACGGCCGACCTGGCGGGCAAGGTCCGGGCCAGCAAGATCACCCCGGACGAGCTGTCCGGCGCGACCTTCACCATCAGCAACACCGGTTCGCGCGGTGCGCTGTTCGACACGATCATCGTGCCGCCGGGCCAGGTCGCGATCCTCGGCATCGGCGCCACCGTGAAGCGCCCCGCCGTGCTCGAGACGGAGGAGGGCACGGTCATCGGCGTCCGCGACATGACCTACCTGACCCTGTCCTACGACCACCGTCTGGTGGACGGCGCCGACGCGGCCCGCTACCTGACCGCGGTCAAGGCCATCCTGGAGGCGGGCGAGTTCGAGGTGGAGCTCGGCCTCTGAGCCACCGCCAGGTGACCGAACCTGCGGCGCCCCCGTCCGGAACCTTCCGGGCGGGGGCGCCGCGTTTTCGTCCCACGTCCGGCCGCGCGGCCGCCCCGGTCCCGCCCGGCCCGGGGCCCCGGACGTACCCGGCCGTCGACGGAGTCCGAAGCGGGCCGTTTCCGCCGGTGGCACGGCGGAAACGGCGCCGCGAAGGCCCTGGACGGCCCGGGCGCGGCGTATCGACGGAGGGGCGTGTAAGTCTTGTCTCACCTGCGCGAAAGCGCCGCCACGCACCCTTCCGGGACGGGGAGACGGCCTTATTGTCTAAACGTCAGCCCCCGCATAAGGAGCCCTCATGACCGCGCCCGTCGTCCACTCGCTGCGCGAACAGATCCGCGAGCACATCGTGGAGGGGATCGTCAGCGGGCGCTGGAAGCCGGGCGAGCGGATCGTGGAGCGGCGGATCGCCACGGAGCTGGAGGTCAGTCAGACGCCGGTCCGTGAGGCGCTGCGGGAGCTGGAGTCGCTGCGGCTGATCGAGTCGGCGCCCAACAAGGGCGTGCGGGTGCGGAATCTGACCGCGGCGGACCTGGAGGAGTCCTACCCCGTGCGAGCCGGTCTGGAGGCCATCGCGGCCGAACTGGCGGCGGACCGGCTGGCTGAGGACTGCTCCGCCCTCGAACCGCACGTCACCGCGCTGTACGAGGCGGACCGCAGGTCGGACGGGACCGGACAGGTGCGGCACACGGTGGCGTTCCACCGGGAGCTGGTGCGGGCGGCCCACAACTCGGTGCTGCTGCACACCTGGGAAGGGCTCGGCATCGAGGTGTTCACGGCGCTGTCGATCCGGTGGCTGGGCACGGTGCAGCAGTCCTACGCTGAGGAGCACGAGGAGCTGGTGGCCGCGTTCCGCCGCCGCGATCCACGGATCGCGGACATAGTGAAGGCCCACGTCCTCGGCTGCGCACCCCGCGCATGAGGTCCTCGAACACCCGAGCAGCCGGCCGCTCAAACGCGGTTCCACCTGCGGAAACCCCGCATCGGAGCGGCACCCGGTGTCTTCCGTCGAGGCACCCCGTGCCGACTTTCTCGTGATCGAGGGTTTTTGGCCCTGCCCCCTTTGATCGATCATCGATCAGGGAGTTACAGTCACCGATGGGCTTCCACCGAAGCCCCAGCCCTGTCCTGCCAAAGACCAAGGGCACCCCGACCCTTACCGATGAGGGCACCCCCTTCGACTGAGGAAGGCGGCGACATGACCGACCCCAACGCCATCCGGCCGAGCGAGCTCGACCAGCTCCCGGACCGCGACCCCGAGGAGACCGCCGAATGGCAGGCCTCCCTGGACGCCGTGACCAAGGCGGCCGGGCCGCACCGTGCCGCGTATCTGATGCGCCGCACGCTGGAGCGTGCCGAGGGCGCCGGCATCGCGCTGCCCAAGCTGCTCGAGACCGACTACGTCAACACCATCCCCACCGCCGCCGAGCCCGCCGCGCCCGGTGACGAGGCGATGGAGGCCCGGATCACCGCCTGGAACCGCTGGAACGCGGCCGCGATGGTGACCCGGGGCAGCAAGCACGGCGTCGGCGGCCACATCGCCACCTTCGCCTCCGCGGCCTGGCTCTACGAGACCGGCTTCAACCACTTCTTCAAGGGCAAGGACGGCGACGGCTCGGGCGACCAGCTGTACGTCCAGGGCCACGCCTCGCCCGGCATCTACGCCCGCGCCTTCCTCGACGGCCGCCTCACCGAGGCCCAGCTGGACAACTTCCGCCAGGAGGCCGGCGGCAACGGTCTGCCCTCCTACCCGCACCCGCGGCGACTGCCCTGGCTGTGGGAGTTCCCGACCGTCTCCATGGGCCTCGGCCCGCTCTCCGCGATCTACCAGGCGCGCTTCAACCGCTACCTCACCAACCGCGGCATCAAGGACGTCTCGTCCTCGCACGTGTGGGCGTTCCTCGGCGACGGCGAGATGGACGAGCCCGAGTCGACGGCGGCCCTCGCGCTGGCCGCCCGTGAGGAGCTGGACAACCTCACCTTCGTCATCAACTGCAACCTGCAGCGCCTCGACGGCCCGGTCCGCGCCAACTTCAAGATCGTGCAGGAGCTGGAGGCCCAGTTCCGCGGTGCCGGCTGGAACGTCGTCAAGTCGCTGTGGGGCTCGGCCTGGGACGAGCTGTTCGCGCTCGACACCACCGGTGCCCTGGTACGCCGGCTGCGCGAGGTACCGGACGCGCAGGTGCAGACGTACCAGACCCGCGACGCCGCCTATATCCGCGAGGACTTCTTCGGCAAGGACCCGGCGCTCGTCGAGATGGCGAAGCTGCTGAGCGACGACAAGATCCTCGAGTGCTTCCACCTCTCCCGCGGCGGCCACGAGGCGCGCAAGGTCTACGCGGCGTACAAGGCGGCCCTG
Source organism: Streptomyces sp. HUAS TT11 (assembly GCF_051553595.1). Taxonomy (NCBI): domain Bacteria; kingdom Bacillati; phylum Actinomycetota; class Actinomycetes; order Kitasatosporales; family Streptomycetaceae; genus Streptomyces; species Streptomyces sp. HUAS TT11. The sequence goes on along the minus strand of NZ_CP196184.1, from coordinate 6,532,170 downwards.
GGGCACAAGGGCGCACCGACGGTCATCCTGGCGCAGACCGTCAAGGGCTTCACGCTCGGCCAGGGCTTCGCGTCGAAGAACGCCAACCACCAGATGAAGAAGCTGACGGTGGACGAGTTCAAGACCATGCGGGACCTGCTCGAACTGCCCATCCCCGACAGCCGGTTCGAGGACGGGGTGGTCCCCTACGCGCACCCGGGCGCCGACTCCCCCGAGGTGCGCTACCTCCAGGAGCGCCGTGCCGCCCTCGGCGGCCTGGCCCCGGCCCGCCGGATCCACCCGCCGGCCCCGCTGCCGGCGCCGGCCGAGAAGGCGTTCGCCTCCTTCGACAAGGGTTCCGGCTCGCAGAACGTCGCGACCACCATGGCCTTCGTCCGGCTGGTCAAGGACCTGGTCCGCGACAAGGAGACCGGCAGGCGCTGGGTGCCGATCGTCCCCGACGAGGCGCGCACCTTCGGTATGGAGTCGCTCTTCCCCTCGCTCGGCATCTACTCGCCCAAGGGCCAGACGTACGAGCCGGTCGACCGCGACCAGCTGATGTACTACAAGGAGGCCAAGAACGGCCAGATCCTCAACGAGGGGATCACCGAGGCCGGTTCGATGGCCGACTTCATCGCCGCGTCCACCGCGTACGCGACGCACGGCGAGGCGATGATCCCGTTCTACATCTTCTACTCGATGTTCGGCTGGCAGCGCACGGCCGACCAGATGTGGCAGCTCGGCGACCAGCTCGGCCGCGGCTTCCTCGTCGGCGCCACCGCCGGCCGCACCACGCTGACCGGTGAGGGTCTGCAGCACGCCGACGGCCACTCCCCCGTCATCGCCGCCACCAACCCCGCGGCGCTGACCTACGACCCGGCGTTCGCGTACGAGATCGCGGTCATCGTCAAGGAGGGCCTGCGCCGCATGTACGGCGAGGCGGCTCCGGGCGAGGACCAGAACGTCTTCTACTACCTCACCGTCTACAACGAGCCGCTGCCCCAGCCCGCGAAGCCCGGGGTGGCCGGTATCGACGAGGGCATCGTCAAGGGCCTGTACCGCTACAACACGGCGGAGTCGGCAGGACTCTCCCCGGCGGCGAACGCCCCGCGCATCCAGCTCCTGGGCTCCGGCACGGCGATCCACTGGGCGCTCGGCGCGCAGAAGCTGCTCGCGGAGGAGTGGGGTGTCGCCGCGGACGTGTGGTCGGCGACGTCGTGGGGCGAGCTGCGCCGCGACGCCCTGGAGGCCGACGCCGCGCTGCTGCGGGGCGAGGAGCGCGTCCCGTACGTGCGCCAGGCCCTGCAGGGCGCCGAGGGCCCGGTCCTCGCGGTCTCCGACTACATGCGCCAGGTTCCCGACCAGATCGCGCAGTGGGTGGAGCAGGACTACTCCTCGCTGGGCGCCGACGGATTCGGCCTCTCGGACACCCGTGAGGCGGCCCGCCGCCACTTCGGGGTCGACGCCCCGTCGATCGTGGTCGCGGCCCTGGCCCAGCTCGCCAGGCGTGGCGAGGTCAAGGCCACGGCCGTGAAGGAGGCCCGGGACAGGTACGGCCTGTAGGGGCCGGACATCGGTGAAGGGGTACGGCGGCCGCCGTACCCCTTCACCGTTTCCGACGGCGGGAGCGCAGTGCTCCTCCCGGGCGATCGGGCCGTCGATCCGGTGGCGCACGGCATGATGACGGCATGCGTGCCGCCCGTCTCATCAAAATGGTGCTGCTGCTGCAGTCCCGGCCGTCCATGACCGCGGCCGAGCTGGCCCGTGAGCTCGAGGTGTCCGAGCGCACCGTCACCCGGGACGCCCAGGCGCTGTCGGAGGCGGGGGTGCCGGTGTACGCCGAACGGGGGCGGGCCGGCGGGTACCGGCTGGTCGGCGGCTACCGCACCCGGCTGACCGGGCTCGCGCGCGGCGAGGCCGAGGCGCTGTTCCTCAGCGGGGTTCCGGGTGCGCTGCGGGAGATGGGCCTGGAGGACGCCGCCTCCGCGGCGCGGCTGAAGGTGTCCGCGGCCCTCCTGCCCTCCCTGAGCGACGCCTCCCGCACGGCGGCGCAGCGGTTCCACCTGGACGCGCCCGCCTGGTTCACCGAACCCGCGACGCCCCGGCTGCTGCCCGCGGTCGCTGACGCGGTCTGGGACGACCGGCGGATCACCGCGCGCTACCGGCGCGGCGAGGACACGGTGGAGCGGGAACTCGAGCCGTACGGGCTCGTCCTCAAGGCGGGAGTCTGGTACCTGTGCGCCCGAGTGGCGGAGCACGGCTCCTTCCGGGTGTACCGCATCGACCGCTTCACGGCCGTGATCTCCGGTGAGGACCGGTTCGGGCGGGACGAGGAGTTCGATCTGCCGGCCTTCTGGGCCGAGCGGGCACAGGAGTTCGCGCGGTCCATCCTGCGGGCCGAGGTCGTGGTGCGGCTGTCCGAGGACGGTGTACGGAGATTGGCGTACGCCGTCGATCCCGTCTCGGCCCGACTGGCGCTCACCGCGGCGGACGCCCCCGACGAGCGGGGCTGGGTGACGGTGACCCTGCCGGTGGAGTCCGAGGAGGTGGCGCACGCCCAACTCACGGGTCTGGGGCCGGAGGTCGAGGTGCTCTCCCCCGAGGGGCTGCGGGCCCGTTTCGCGGGCGACGCCACACGTTTGGCGGAGCTCTACCGCTCATAACGATCCGCCGCACTCCACGTGCGCCCCACCGGCGCAGGGCCGATGCTGGTCGGGTGATGGACGAGACGGAGTTCTGGGACCTGGTGGATGCGAGCCGGGAAGCCGCCGAGGGCGACGCCGACGAGCAGGCCGACCAGCTCGTCGAACGGCTCGTCCGGCTCGACCCCGACTCCGTCCTGGACTTCGCCCGGCATTTCGAGTCCCGCTACAACCGCGCCTACCGCTGGGACCTGTGGGGTGCCGCCTGGGTCCTGCTCGACGGGGCGAGTGACGATGCGTTCGATTTCTTCCGGTGCTGGCTGATCGGCCAGGGGCGGGACGTCTTCGAGGGCGCCCTGCACGACCCCGACTCGCTCGCCGATCTCCTGCCGGAGTTCGACGAGGAGGTGGACGGGGACGGCGAGGAGCTCGGCTACGCGGCGGACGAGGCGTACGAGCAGCTCACCGGAACCGTGGCACCCGACCTGGGCATCCCGCCCGCGGCCTCCGAACCGGCGGGGACCTCTTTCGACCTGGAGAACGAATCCGTGCTCGCGGAGCGCTATCCCAGGCTGTGGGATCGGTTCAAGGGCTGATGCCGATGGCGTCGTCACTCACACCGCGCTCCGGCGGACCACCCAGGCGGACCGGTGGCCCCGCGTTCCACCGGCCGCCCGTGCCGAGGCGCCGCGGTGCCCCGCCCCGCCGGGCCGCATGGCGCAACGGGGCCCTGTCGGCCCGGTCGAGGGCGGACGCCGTGGACGCCGCCGGTCCGAGGACGACCGTCGTGACCGCACGGACCGGAGTCCGGGGGGCGCGCACGGCCTCGGCCCGGGTGCTCGCCCGCCCGGCCCGTGCACGATCGCTGCCGCGCATGATCCCCGCCTCCGGTCGGCTCGTGCCGCAAACCGTAGGAGGCGGGGATCGGAGGGCTCTGCGTGCGGACTGTGACGCCGCTGTGAGTGGTGTCTTCCGTGCGGGGGCCGGGGACCCCTCACCTTCGGCCCTGGAGACGGGCCGCCTCCTCCCTGATCGAAGGGAGCAGCGCCTTGAGCGCCGCACCCGGGCAGCTCGTCGAATAACCGTCGTTGTGACCCGCGAGCGCGGGCATCATGACGGGGGTCCCCGCCTTGTACCGGCTGAGGCCGTTGCTGGAGACGAGCCGGACCTTGGAGCGCGGGTCGATGTCGGCGACGCCGAGCTTCCAGGCGGCGAGGGCGGCGATCGAGTCGACCATGGCCTTGGGCACGGGCACGCCCGCGGTGAAGGTGCCGATGGCGGCGATGCCGACCGTGCGGTGGTTGAAGCCCTGGGTGTGGGCCCCCATGACGGGCCGGTCGACACCGCCCGCGCGGCCCTCGTAGATGGTGCCGCAGCGGTCGACGAGGAAGTTGTAGCCGATGTCGTCCCAGTGGCGGCCGCCTCGCTGGCCGGTGTAGAGATAGCGGATGATGCGTGCCGAGGTGGCGCAGTCGTAGCGGTTGGGCGAGTCGGTGTGGTGCACGAAGACGGCGACGACCTTGTCGTCGTACCGCGGTGGCGGCTGGTCCCGGGTGGCGGCGTCCGCCCAGGCCGCCCTCAGCACGATGCGCGGCTTCGGGGCCTGGTGCAGGACGGCGGACCGGGCCACGACCGGGCGCGGGGTACGGACCAGGACCGGGCGCTCGACGCCGGAGGCGCACACCACCAGTGCGCCGGCTGCGGCGACCCCGGGCAGGCAGCCGAGCAGCAGCAGGACGGCACTCTTGAGCCTCGGCGCACCGCTGCTCCAGGCCCCCCACGTTCTTCGGAAGTCACGCATGGAGCCACTTTCCTTCCGTCCCGCAACATCCGCGATGTGTGGTGTGCCACCTGGCGGAACCATTGTCACGGTCCGCGGCGTTCTTACAGGTCGATGCGTGCGTGCCCCGTTTCCGGGCACCTGCGCGGGTGGCTGATCACCGGGCTCGCGCCGCGCGTACTAGGGGGTCCGAGAGAAAGGCGGCTCAGTGGACCTGCTCGACATACTGCTCATCCTCGTGATCCTGGCCTACGCGGCCTCCGGCTATCGGCGGGGGCTGGTGGCCGGTTGTGTCTCCCTGGCCGGCTTCGTGGGCGGTGCCGCGGTGGGCGTGTGGATCCTGCCCTGGGTCATGAACCTGGTGACGCGGGGAACCACCGCGGCGACGGTGACCGCCGTGGTCACCGTGCTGGTCCCGGCGGCGATAGGGCACGAGCTGGCGGGGCGCCTCGCGCTCAAGCTGCGGCGCGAGCTGGACCACGGGCCGCTGCGGGTGGCCGACGGGGTCGGCGGCGCGGCGGCGAACGCGGTGTCCGTGCTGATCGTGGCGTGGGTGGCCGCGAGCGTCCTGGGCGCCTCCTCGTCCCCGCTGGTCACCCAGGCGATCCGGGACTCGAGGCTGCTGGGCGCCGTGCAGAACACGATGCCGGACACCACTCCGACGTGGTTCTCACGGGCCACCTCGGCACTCACCCAGGCGGGCTTCCCGCAGGTCTTCAACCCCTTCGAGAACGAGCCTTCGGCCGGGGTGGCGAGGCCCACCGGGGACAGCGTCACGGCGAGCGCGACCAACGCCGCCAAGCTGAGCACGGTCAAGGTGGAGGGCGCCTCGGGCATCCAGGGCCGGGAGGGCAGCGGTTTCGTGTACGCGGCCCAGCACGTGATGACCAACGCCCACGTGGTGGCGGGCATCGATCACCCGAGCGTGCGGATCGGCGGCGTCGGACCGGCGTACGCGGCGCGTGTGGTGCTCTTCGACCCGGACCGCGACGTGGCCGTGCTGTACGTGCCCGATCTGCGCGCCCCCGTCCTGCGCTTCGACACCGGCGCCAAGCGCGGGGACGCCGCGGTGGTGGCGGGCTATCCGGAGGACGGCGGCCTGACGCTGCGCGCGGCCACCGTGGCGAGCCGGATCCGGGCGACGGGCCCGAACATCTACAGCACCGACACCGTCACCCGGGAGATCTACTCCATCCGTTCGACCGTCCTGCCCGGCAACTCCGGCGGCCCGCTGCTCACCACCGACGGCCGGGTCTACGGCGTCGTCTTCGCCCGCTCCACCTCGGACCAGGAGACCGGCTATGTGCTGACGGCCGACGAGGTCTCGGGCGACGCCCGGCGCGCGGCGCACGCCACGGCGGCGGTGGACACGGGGGAGCTCACCGCCTCATGAACCGACCTGGCCGGGCGCGGGCCCGGCCAGGAAGCGCCCCATGAACACGTCGTCGACGTACTCGCCGTCGAGCAGGAACTCCTCGGGCAGGATCCCCTCCACCACGAACCCCTCGGACTCGTAGAGCGCCCTCGCCGGGGTGTTGTGCCCGAGGACCCGCAGGGTGATGCGGCGGGCTCCCCGCCGCCGTGCCTCCTCCTGCACGGCCCGCAGCAGCGCCCGCCCGACCCCCCTGCCGCGTGCCTCGTCCGCGACGACGAGGCCCTGGATCTGCCGGACGTGGGAGTTGCACGCGAGCGGCGTCGGGAATCCGAGCCGGACGTAGCCCACGACGACGCCGCCGAGTTCGGCGACCAGATGGTCCCGCGGCCCGAACCGCTCGGTGAAGAAGGGCTCGTACGGCGGCCGGGGCCGCGGCTGGACGGAGTGCAGCGCAGACCAGGTGACCCGGTCGAGCCGGCCGAGCGCCTCCTCGTCGTCGTCGGTGGCGTGGCGTATGTACGGAACGGGCATGAGGGTCACTGTACGGCGGGCGTACGAGGATCCGTCCGGTCGCATCCCGGGGCCGCCGGACGGGCCGGACGGGGTGCACCGGGCAGGATGGGGTCATGGAACGTTCCCGAATCGCCGTGGCCGGTGCGTCCGGTCTCATCGGAAGCGCCCTGGTGCGGTCCCTGACCGCGGACGGGCACGAGGTGGTCCGCCTGGTGCGGCGCGCGGCCAGCGGCGAGGGCGAGGTCTGCTGGGACCCCGAGGAGCAGTACATCGACACGGCCGGTCTTCTCGGGTGCCACGCGGTGGTCAACCTCGCCGGCGCGGGCATCGGCGACCACCGCTGGACGGACGCGTACAAGAAGACGCTGCGCGACAGCCGGGTGCTCGGCACGGCGGCGCTCGCGGAGGCCGTCGCCGCCCTTCCCGAGCCGCCGCGCGTCTTCGTCAGCGGCAGCGCGATCGGCTACTACGGCGAGACCGGGAACCGCGCGGTGGACGAGACGGCGCCGCCCGGGGACGGTTTCCTGCCCTCGCTGTGCGTGGAGTGGGAGGAGGCCGCGGACGCCGCGCAGGAAGCCGGCGTACGAACGGTGTTCGTGCGGACGGGCCTGGTGGTGGCCCGGGAGGGCGGTGCCTGGGGCAGGCTGTTCCCGCTCTTCAAGGCGGGGCTCGGCGGGCGGCTGGGTGACGGGCGCCAGTACTGGTCCTTCATCTCGCTGCACGACGAGGTGGCCGCCATCCGCCACCTCATGGACCGCGAAGACCTGTCCGGCCCCTTCAACCTGACGGCACCTCAGCCCCGGACGAACCGTGAGATCACTGCGGCGATGGGGCGTGTGCTGCACCGGCCGACACTGTTCCCGGCGCCCGCGCAGGCTCTGCGCCTCGCGCTCGGCGAGATGGCCGGGGACGTGCTCGGCAGTGCGCGAGTGCTGCCGGGACGGCTGCTGGACTCCGGGTTCTCGTTCGCCCAGCCGGAGATCGACGAGGCGTTGCGAGCGGCGCTCCGGTCGTAGCCGCGGGGCCGAACGGCCGGAGGCAAAGCCCGTGTTCGACCGTATGCGACCACCGTGCGACCGTGCTCTGTCCATGCGCGACTTCGCCCGACCGTTCACGGACCTACGCTCATCCCGAACTCGGGTATTCCGGACGCCTGTTGGGGGCATGACGTCTCCACCGGCCGCACAACCTCGAGGAGGGGCACGTGCTAGAGCCCGTGTACCAGGCGGACGTCGTCATCGTGGGGGCCGGAGTCGCCGGCCTCGCGGCGGCCCACCGGCTGACCAGTGCAGGAGTGTCGACGGCGGTCCTGGAGGCCGCTCACTGCGTCGGCGGCCGCATGTCGACCGAGAAGGTCGACGGCTTCCGGCTCGACAGGATCGGACAGCTTCTGTCCACGTCCTATCCCGAACTGCGCCTGACCCCGGGGCTCGACGCACTGGTCCTGCGCCCCTTCGCACCGGGCGTCCTGGTGCACAGCGAGGGTCGCCACCATCGTGCGAGCCCGCCCCCGGCAGGAGGGGGCGCGGGGGGCGCACGGGGCGCACTCAATGCCGTTCGCGCCCTCGCCAGTGCTCCCCTCACGTCTTCCGCGCCGCGCGCCGGGCTCGGAGCGGCCGGAGCGCGCGCCGCGCTGTCGAGGGCGACGGGATCCCGCGCGGCCGTGCCGCGGCCCGCGGCGCCGCTCGGCAGTGCCGTGGACCAGGCTCGGCTCGGCGCGGCGCTCGCGCGCATCGCCGCCACCCCCGTCGAACGGCTGCTCGCCCGGCCCGAGTCGCCCGCCCGGCACGCGCTCACGGACCGCGGGCTCCCGGCCCGTACCGTCGACGGCTTCCTGCGTCCGCTGCTCGCCGCCCTGTTGTGCGACCCGGAGCTGACCACCTCGAGCCGCTGCGCCGACCTCGCGCTGCACGCCTTCGCGCGCGGCCGGCTGTGCCTGCCGGAGGGCGGCGCGGAGGCACTGCCGGAACTGCTGGCACGGGCGCTGCCACCGGGCACGGTGCACACCGGCGTCCGCGTCACCTCCGTCTCCACGACCTCGGTGACCACCGCCGACCACGGTGAACTCCGCTGCCGCTCCGTCCTGCTGGCCACCGACGCGCATGCCGCCGCCGAGCTGCTGCCCGGTCTGCGCGTGCCCGGCTTCCATCCGGTCACCGTCGTCCACCACACGACCGACGAGCCGCCGTCGACCGGGGCCTCGCTGCTGCTGGACGCGGACCGCGACGGACCGGTGTCGCACACGGCCGTCGTCAGCCTGGTGGATCCGTCCCGGGCGCCCGCGGGCCGTGCCCTGATCTCCTCGACGGTGCTGGGCACGCCCCCGGACGACGTCGACGGTGCCGTACGGGCTCATCTGGCCCGCCTCCACGGCACCTCGACCACGCGCTGGGAGACGCTCGCCGTGCACCACACGGCGCGGGCCGTCCCGGCGATGCGGCCGCCGCACGACCTGCGCCGGACGGTGCGGCTGCTGGCCGGGCTGTACGTGTGCGGCGACCACCGGGACTCCAGCACGGTGCAGGGCGCACTGCACTCCGGCGCCCGGGCCGCCAAGGCGGTCCTGGCGGACCTGGGTGCGGGGCCCCTGCACGCCGCGGAACCGCTGGCCACGGCGGCCTGAGCCTCAGCTGAGCGCGGCGACCTTGTCGCGGTATCCCCGCACGGGCGCCGCGTCCTTGTACGGCTCCAGGCGGCGCTCGAAGTCCCGCACGTACTCGACCGCCCGCACCGACCGCATCTCCGACGCCTGCCCGGCGGCCTCGGCCCCCAGCTGGCAGGCCTGGTCGAGCTCGCCGAGGCCGAGCCGCGCCGAGGCGAGCACGACCCGGCAGAACAGCCGGCTGCGGGCGAACCCGGCCGCCCGCAGCTGCAACGACCGCTCGGAGTGCTGGACGGCCGCACGGTACTGCTGCAGGTCCCGGTGGCAGTGCCCGAACTCGTCGGCGAGCTGAGCCTCGTCGAAGAACCGGGCCCAGTACGGCAGTTCGTCGCCGGGGCGGGCGGTCTCCAGGGCCCGCTCGGCCCGGACGAGCGAGGCCGTGCACGCGCGCACCTCGCCCAGTACTCCGTGGCCGCGCGCCTCGACGGCGTGCATCAGCGCCTGGATGGCGGGCGGCGCCGAGCCGCCCACCCCCTGCTGCGCCACGCGCGCGAGTTGCACGGCCTCCCGCCCGTGGCCGAGGTAGACGGCCTGCCGGCTCATCGTGACGAGCACGTACGCCCCGTACATCCGGTCACCGGCCGCCTGGGCGAGCCGCAGCGCCTGGACGAAGTAGCGCTGGGCGAGACCGTGCGCACCGATGTCGTACGACGTCCAGCCCGCGAGCCGGGTCAGATCGGCGGCCGCCGCGAACAGCCGGCGGCCCGTCTGCTCGCCGTAGGTGCCGCGCAGCATGGGCTCGGCCTCGTGCTCCAGATAGCGCACCAGCGCCTGGCGGGCGTGGCCGCCGCCGTAGGCGTGGTCGAGGGCGCGGAACAGCTCGCCGACCGAACGGAGCGCTGCGATGTCGCCCCCGCTGACCTTCTGGCCGGGGCCGCGCTCCGAGTGGCCGCGCTGCCGGGGCACCGCGGGACGGCCCTGGGCCGGGATGCGGGGGACCACCTCCCCGCGGCTCACCTTGTCGTCGGCCCGGCCGATCAGCCAGTCCCGGCTCGGCACGACCAGCCCGGCCGGGGTGAAGGCGATCTTCCGCAGCTCCGCGTGGCTGCCGGAGTCCTTGCGCCACAGGCCGCTGACGATGTCGACGGCCTCCTCCGGGCCGGCGGCGAACTCCAGCCCGGCGTACACCGGGGCACACGCGTCGAGCCCGAGGTCCTGCGCCGTGAGCCGGCGTCCGAGCCGCCGGGTGAACACCTCGGCGATGAGCGCGGGGGTGGTGCCGCGCGGCTGCTGACCGCGCAGCCAGCGCGTCACGGAGGTCTTGTCGTATCTGAGATCGAGCCCGTGTTCGAGCCCCAGCTGGTCGACGCGACGGGCGAGACCTGCGTTGGAGAACCCCGCTTCTGCGATGAGCGCGGCGAGCTGTCGGTTGGGGGTGCGCTGCGCGGGTCGTTCCGTCATCTGCGGTGCGGTCTCCGTATCGCCTGTGAGCAGCCCTGATGGCCCTGTGAACGGCGTGAATGTAGCGGAGAGTGAGCAGTCGATCGCAGGCATCGGCATCCATTCATCCGATCGTGTGAGGATTGCCCGATCGGATGACGCGCATGGCCGGGAGGCGGTGGCACCCCGCCCGGACTCGGCCCGCAGCGGCTGGACGTACAGTGGCGTGGGCGCCGTTCGCGCCTTACGAGGCTTCTAGGGAGGCGCTTGCCGTGAGTGAGTTGCGGTTCGTCCGCGTGGGGTTCGGGGCCGAGGCCGTCGAATACCAGGTCGCCTGGGACGAGCAGCGCCGGGTGCACGCCGCCCGCTTCGCCGACGAGGTCCCGGACACCTGCCTGCTGCTGGAGCACCCCCCGGTCTACACCGCGGGGCGGCGCACGGCGGACGACGAGCGGCCCCTGGACGGCACCCCCGTGATCGACGTGGACCGCGGCGGCAAGATCACCTGGCACGGACCCGGTCAGCTGGTGGGCTACCCGATCCAGAAGCTCCCGCGCCCGGTCGACGTCGTGGCCCACGTACGCCGCCTCGAAGAAGCCCTGATCCGCGCCTGCGCGGAGTTCGGCCTCGAGACCACCCGGGTCGAGGGACGCAGCGGCGTGTGGGTCCTCGGGGACCCGGTGGAGCAGCGGCCCTCCCTCGGCGGGCTCTCCCTGGACTTCGACCCGCGGCTCGCCGACGAGGAGTTCGACCCCCGGCTGAACGGCCCGGAGTACGCGCCCTCCAACGCCGGCCAGCGCCGGGAGGACCGCAAGATCGCGGCGATCGGCATCCGCGTCGCCAAGGGCGTCACGATGCACGGCTTCGCGCTGAACGTGAACCCGGACAACGTCTGGTTCGACCGGATCATCCCCTGCGGCATCCGGGACGCGGGCGTCACCTCCCTGGCGAACGAGCTGGGCCGGGACGTGACGGTCACGGAGGTGCTGCCCGTGGTCGAGCGGCATCTGAAGGACGTCCTGGAGAACGCGGAGCTCTTGCCGCGACTCATCGAGAAGGCCTCCGCCTGACCTGGGAATGCCCCCCACGGTCGCGGGGTTGGCCTGACCGGTAGGGCCCACAAACACGGGCGTACCCTGGTGTACGCCGAAGAATCGAAGCTACAGGGAGCCGACGTGTCCGCAGTCGCACCCGACGGACGCAAGATGCTGCGCCTTGAGGTCCGCAACAGTCAGACCCCCATCGAGCGCAAGCCCGAGTGGATCAAGACCCGGGCGAAAATGGGTCCCGAGTACTCGAAGATGCAGAACCTCGTGAAGAGCGAGGGCCTGCACACGGTCTGCCAGGAAGCCGGCTGCCCGAACATCTACGAGTGCTGGGAGGACCGTGAGGCGACCTTCCTCATCGGCGGCGACCAGTGCACCCGGCGGTGCGACTTCTGCCAGATCGACACCGGCAGGCCCGAGGCGCTCGACCGCGACGAGCCCCGCCGTGTCGGCGAGTCCGTGGTCACCATGGACCTGAACTACGCCACCATCACCGGTGTGGCCCGCGACGACCTGGAGGACGGCGGCGCCTGGCTCTACGCCGAGACCGTGCGCCAGATCCACCGGCAGACCGCCGCCCGCGAGGGCGGGCACACCAAGGTCGAGCTCCTCGCCCCGGACTTCAACGCCGTTCCCGAGCAGCTCGAGGAGGTCTTCTCCTCCCGGCCCGAGGTCTTCGCCCACAACGTCGAGACCGTCCCGCGGATCTTCAAGCGCATCCGCCCCGGCTTCCGCTACGAGCGGTCCCTGAAGGTCATCACCGCCGCCCGCGACTACGGCCTGGTGACGAAGTCGAACCTGATCCTCGGCATGGGCGAGACCCGCGAGGAGGTCAGCGACGCGCTGCGCCAACTGCACGACGCCGGCTGCGAGCTGGTCACCATCACCCAGTACCTGCGCCCGAGCGTCCGCCACCACCCCGTGGAGCGCTGGGTCAAGCCGAACGAGTTCGTGGAGCTGAAGGATGAGGCCGAGCAGATCGGCTTCTCCGGCGTCATGTCCGGCCCCCTGGTGCGCTCCTCCTACCGCGCCGGACGGCTGTACCGCATGGCCGTGGAGAAGCGCGGATCGTACATCGCCTCGCAGGCGGTCTGACCCGGCGGCGGGAACGGAATTGGCACTCCGTGCCATCTCCATGATGTGAATCCCCACACAAGCGACTACCGCCGGGTAGTGGCCGATGGACGCGGTCCATGACGTCCCCGCAGCTAGCGGGCGCGTCAGGGCCGCGTCAGGCTTTTCGCCCCTCGTATCAAGGCTTCATAGGTGTTTGACCGGTCGGTCACGCCCTGGTAACACCAATCAGTGACCCTGGTTTCACACCACGTACAGCCCGGGCCCCGAACCGCCGAATCCGAGGGGGACCTCCACCATGCAGGCCGCGCCTGTTCGCGCCACCGCCATTCCGTCGTTCACCGATGCACTGCGTGCCGTCGAGTCGCTGCTGATGAGCAGCGGCCAGCGGACCGCCCGCCGCAACGCCTGGACCTCCGTCCTGGAGGACCGCCGCCGCGCCAAGGACCGGGTCGAGGCGCAGCGCTTCCTGGACGCCGTGGCGCCGCGCCCGTAGCCACACCCGCACTCCCCGGAGCGACCCCACCGCTCCAACCCCGCACTGCCGTCGTCGCCGCCCGCCGGGCCACGTAGACTTCGTGCCATGGCGAGGAAGGAAACTGCAGCGGACGCTGCGAACGCGGGGCGACTGAAGCAGATCGTCCTGACCTACAAGATGACCCGCAAGGCCGACTCGAAGATCGGTCTTGTACTCGCGGCTGTCGGAATCGTCACCTTCGGTGTCTTCCTCGCGATCGGCTTCTTGCTCGGTCACCCTGTCTATGTGGGCATTCTCGGCCTCCTGCTCGCCTTCCTCGCGACGGCGATCGTCTTCGGACGCAGGGCCGAGCGCGCCGCCTTCGGTCAGATGGAGGGCCAGCCCGGCGCCGCCGCGGCGGTGCTGGACAACATCGGCCGGGGCTGGACCACCACCCCGGCGGTCGCGATGAACCGCAGCCAGGACGTCGTGCACCGCGCGGTCGGCAAGGCCGGCATCGTGCTGGTCGCCGAGGGCAACCCGAACCGGGTCAGGACCCTGCTGGCCGCCGAGAAGAAGCGGATGGCGCGCATCGTGGCCGATGTGCCGGTGCACGACGTGATCGTGGGCACGGGCGAGGGCCAGGTCGAGCTCAAGAAGCTCCGTACGACCATGCTGAAGTACCCGCGGGTGCTGACCGGTCCCCAGGTGACCGCGACGAACGACCGGCTGCGGGCGCTGGGCGACCTGATGAGCAACATGCCGCTGCCGAAGGGGCCCATGCCGAAGGGGATGCGGATGCCGAAGGGCGGCCGCATGCGCTAGCGCCGCCGCAGTGCCCAACCGAAGTTTCCGGGCCCGGGGAACCGTCGAGGTTCCCCGGGCCCATGGTCTGTCCCGTCGAGCGGAACCGTCAGATCCTGACCTCGACCGTTCCGGCCAGCCGGTCGTGCAGACCCCGGCCGTCGCGGTCCCAGACCAGCGCCGGGACGGCGAGGAAGAGCAGTACCGTGCGCCACAGCGCGCGCAGCGGATGGACGCGGCCGGTGCCGAGGGCCACCACGCGGAGTCCGAACAGCCGCTTGCCCGGAGTGAAGCCGACCGTGCTCACGGTGAAGGCGATGAGCCCGAAGAGGATGAGCGGCGCCCAGACCTGGGCCGCACGGTTGTAGCTGTCCGTGATCAGGCCGTATGCGATCAAGAGGCACAGGCCCCAGTCGACGGCGAGGGCGCCGAGGCGCCGGCCCGGGCGGGCGATCGAGCCCGGCCCCTCCTGCGGCAGCCCGAGCTGCTCTCCCCGGTATCCGAGGTCCGCCCCGGCTTCCTCCATGGCCGCGCGGGGACCGGAGAGCCAGGATCCGATTGCTTGCCTGTTGTCCACTCGTCCACGGTACTGCGCCCGTTTTGACGGGCATGCAGGCGGGGCCATCGAGCCTCGGGCTGGTTAACCTGGGAGAAACAAACGGGTCACGCCCGAGAAATGCCCCGTCCTTATGGTCGGCTGCAGCGTGTGCCACCGCACTGGCCGCACGAACGAACTACCACCCCGACGAGGACGGTCGGGAGTAGGAGGAGCTGGATGTTCCAGAACGCCGACGAAACCAAGAAGTTCATCGCGGACGAGGACGTCAAGTTCATCGACGTCCGCTTCTGCGACCTGCCGGGCGTGATGCAGCACTTCACGGTGCCCGTCGATGCGTTCGACCCGAACGACGAGCTCGCCTTCGACGGGTCGTCGATCCGCGGTTTCCAGGCCATCCACGAGTCCGACATGGCGCTGCGCGCCGACCTGTCGACCGCCCGGATCGACCCGTTCCGCCGCGACAAGACGCTGAACATCAACTTCTTCATCCACGACCCGATCACGGGTGAGCAGTACTCCCGTGACCCGCGCAACGTGGCGAAGAAGGCCGAGGCCTACCTGGCCTCCACCGGCATCGCCGACACCGCGTACTTCGGTCCCGAGGCCGAGTTCTACGTGTTCGACAGCGTCCGCTTCGCCACCAGCGCGAACGAGGCCTTCTACCACATCGACTCCGAGGCCGGCGCCTGGAACACCGGTGCCCTCGAGGACAACCGCGGTTACAAGGTCCGCTACAAGGGCGGTTACTTCCCCGTCCCGCCGGTCGACCACTTCGCCGACCTGCGCGCCGAGATCAGCCTGGAGCTGGAGAAGTCCGGCCTCAAGGTCGAGCGCCAGCACCACGAGGTGGGCACCGCCGGCCAGGCCGAGATCAACTACAAGTTCAACACGCTGCTCGCCGCCGCGGACGACCTCCAGCTCTTCAAGTACATCGTGAAGAACGTCGCCTGGCGCAACGGCAAGACCGCGACCTTCATGCCGAAGCCGATCTTCGGCGACAACGGCTCGGGCATGCACGTCCACCAGTCGCTGTGGACCAACGGCGACCCGCTGTTCTACGACGAGGCCGGTTATGCGGGCCTGTCGGACACCGCCCGCTACTACATCGGCGGCATCCTGCGGCACGCCCCGTCGCTGCTGGCCTTCACCAACCCGACGGTGAACTCCTACCACCGCCTTGTTCCGGGCTTCGAGGCGCCGGTCAACCTGGTGTACTCGCAGCGCAACCGGTCCGCGGCGATGCGTATCCCGATCACGGGCTCGAACCCGAAGGCCAAGCGCGTCGAGTTCCGCGCCCCGGACTCCTCCGGCAACCCGTACCTGGCCTTCTCCGCCCTGCTGCTCGCGGGCCTGGACGGCATCAAGAACAAGATCGAGCCGGCCGAGCCGATCGACAAGGACCTGTACGAGCTCGCTCCCGAGGAGCACGCGGGCGTCCCGCAGGTCCCGACCTCGCTGCCGGCCGTCCTCGACGCCCTCGAGGCCGACCACGAGTTCCTCCTCCAGGGCGATGTCTTCACCTCCGACCTGATCGAGACGTGGATCGACTTCAAGCGCACGAACGAGATCGCCCCGCTGCAGCTGCGTCCGCACCCGCACGAGTTCGAGCTCTACTTCGACGTGTGATATCGCCCCAGGTCAGAGCAGGTATCCGCTCCCCTGGGCCGTCTTCGAGCCGAGGGCCGGCTCTCCCCTCCGGGAGAGCCGGCCCTCGGCTTTTCGGCTCCGGCTTCCGGGGTGATGTGCGCCGTGAAAGCCGAAGAGGGCCTTTGTTCGCGCTGCACAGCGAAGTGCAAGTGGTATGGGGCGGGCGGTAATCCACTGTGCCGCAGGTGTTTCGCCCGGGCTGCCGCGAGGTGGGCCCCCGGCGTGAGGCAGCTCGGCTGTAACGCCTGGAGGGCCCTCCGGTCGGTCTTGTGGTGTCGGACGGGCTGATGTCCTGTGGCAGCGAAGCGGTCGCGTGCAAGCGCGCTGACCTGACCCGACCGGGTTGGGAGTCAGAGGTCGCCTTAGCCTTCATCGGCAAGGGCCGATGAGAGTTGATGGGCAGCACGAATGTCTGCACCGTGCCCGCCGAGCGCCTGGTACGAGCGTCGGGCTCAGCCCAGTAGCTGTCTGATCGCCGTCACCAGTGCCTCGCCCGTCTGCTGGACGGCCGTTCCGGCGATCAGTCCGGGCAGGGAACGGACTGCGGTACGCAGGGCTGCACCGAAGCCGTCGCTCTGCGGCTCCATCAGGGCGCCCTCCAGCACCGTCGTCTGGTCTCGCAGGGCCTCGGGGTCCGTCAGCAGGGCCGCATTGCGGTCGATGTCTGTGCGGAAGGCGGTCAGGAGGGCGGCGACGGAGTCGATCGGAATGCTGCCCTGGCCGGTGCTGGTCTGTGTGACGTGGGACAGATGGTGGCCGGAGACGTTCTGCACGCTGCCGATGTTGTCGCCGCCGATGCTGATGCCGGACCCCGAGGGCTGTGCGGGCTCGGAGGACGAGTGTCTGTGCGGAAGTCCCGGGCTCATGAGTTCTCCTTCGGTTGAGGCGGGGGTGGGCGTCGTGCCCGCCGTTTGCGCCACCTGAGTCAGCGTCACACCCGCCGCGAGTTGGATCGGCGCGTGGCTGTCGCCCAGCACTTGAATGCTGGCCATCACCGTGTGCCGGTCGTGGAACGCTTCCGTCGTACAGCCGTGGTGTTCGAGCAGGGTCTCCAGGGCACTGAGGACGGCGGTCTGCATCAGCTCGATGTGGCGTTCGGCGCTGCCCTTCTGGTGCAGGTCGGAAACCTCGGTCAGGGACAGCGCATCGCGCAGACTCAGCGGGCCGTCGTGCTCAGCCGGATCCTCCGCCTCCCGCGCCGGTGCCTTTCGGATCTGCCGCCACAGCATCAGCCACAGCCCCGCCGCACCGCGCAGGCCCTCGAGCGCCGCAGCACCGGCCGGTTCGGGTACCGGCGGCAGCGGTGCCATCACCTGTGGCCGCAGCGTGAGCCGCAATTCACGGGCCTGGAGCGCCGCGTGCACAAAGAGGCTCGCCACGACCTGCCCCTGCCAACTCACGCACTGAGCCCGCAGCCACGGCCGCTCCGGCCGATCCGGCCCTCCCGTCATATCCGACGTCCCGGCTCCGCTCCGGCTGCGCTTCAGCCACAGGTCGGCGGGCAGGGCCATGACCCGGGCCACAGAGAAGCCAGGCAGTGGGGCGGTCCTGTCGGCGTTGTCGACGCGGCCCTCCGCGTGGCCAGCGGCGGTCAGTGCGGCCCCGATGCTTTCCAATACCTCTGTGTCGCGCAGCGCCACGACGGACCGCTCGGGTTGCGCGGGCCGCAGCGGCACGCGGATTTCTGCCCCGCCCCGGGCTTCCTGGCCCGCGCCGATGAAGCGGCACTGATCGTCGTACGGCAGCGCGGTGCCGTTCTGCCGGGTGCCTACCGCCTCCACACGTCTACGGGCCCGTGACCCCACGAAGGGCAGTCGTTCCCGGGTGCCGCTGTCCCTGCTCACCTGCCCCCGCGCTGACCGGGCGACCACCCCATCGATGACGTACACCAGGGCCACGGCGGATGCCAGCACAAAGGGGAGCTGGACGCTGCTTACCCACAGCTCGTAGGAACTGTTGTGTTGCTGCATCGATACCAGCGAGAACACCCAGTACCCGATCAGCGGTATCAACGCCCAGCTCGGCCCGGACGAGCCCAAGACCCAGGCGAGGCCAAGCGCCCCCGACCATTCCAGGGCCGAGACCGGCGCCCAGGCCGTGACGAGGCCGAACGCTGCAACCACCGCGACCCGGCGAAGCAGCCGCCACCGACGGGCGCGCACCCCGTGCACGAGCACAGGTACCAGATCGAAACCATATGACGGGACCGAGCGCGCCGGGTCGCGCAGGACGTCCTTGATCAGCCGGAGCAGCCGCGTCTCGCCCCACGAGGTGGGGTCGCCGACATAGGCCGGGCGCGCATAGAGCGCCGTGCAGAGTTGCCGTGTGACGTCGGAACCTGCCGTCTGCGGCGGTGACTCGCCTAGCGATGACTCCCCGGCCCTCATCCTCTATCGCTCCCCCGACCCGGCGTATGCGGTGCCTGGAGGCATCTTCACCTCACCCGACCCGGCGTATGCGGTGCCTGGGGGCATCTTCACCTCACCCGCCCCGGTCGCGCCATACCCCCCACTGCGTCGGGACGATGGCGCGGCACCCCGGTGACACCGGCCCCGGCCGCAACTGGACTCCGTCCGGCAGTCACTCGCCGTCGCCGAGCGACAGCCACCGCGTAAGCAGCAGCTCGGTGGCGATCGAAGCGCCGCTCCTGCAAGCAACCGCTCAGGAGCGGACTCGGTTGCCGGCATGGATCACGACAGGTGACCGTCCGCACACCGCGATCGCAAGGCTTTGGGGGTCAGTGCAGCTTTCCGCCGCCGGGCGGTAGCAGCCGGGCTTCGAACTCGCGCGCCCGGCGAACCGGGACACGCCGAAGCCAGACACCGAATCCACGTCTCGTGAGTTCCGCCCCCGTCCTGCCCTGCACCGCAGGGGCGGGGCCGAGGGTGCCGCGCCCTCTCATACCCCCCGGTGCCCCCGGCGGTGCCATTTCTGCAAAAACCTGCGGGTGGTAAAGGTTGGACCGAGCCCGCTGCAGATCCGCCGGCACGAGGCCGTCTGCGGGCCGTCCCCAGGCGGACCGACAACAACCAATGTCGACGGACAAGGGCAGCGTCCTTGCCGGCCATGTGCCGGCCGGCCCGGTGGCAGCGAGCGCAACACGCACCCGGGCCGTCAGGTGTCGTATCGGCCGTCCCAGGGGGCGTAAAAGCCGAGGCGGTCGGGATAGAGCTCGGCCCACTCGTCTTCGTCTTCATCGTCTTCGTGACGCTCGGTTATCAGGCCGAAGACCACGCCGTCGGCAGTCAGCCGAAATGGACGGATCGCGATGTCCCCGTACTCACGCTGAGGAAGGCCGTCGAGCAAGGCAGCCATCCGTGCCTGTGCTCGAGAAGAGACGGAGTCCCTGTCGTGAGGCCGCCTGTGCTGCTCGGCCCATGTGCCTGCGCACCAGATCTCCGAGTCGATGTGCCGACCCTCGAAGTCGAAACGATGGAGCACGACGTAGAGGCGCTTCTGTTCCTCCCACCCGTCGCCAGGGACGAACCCGCGGGGAAAGGCGTAGGTGATCGAGGCAAGGAACTGGCCCTCCGCGTACCGCCCGATGGTGCTGGTCCGGTGGTCAGGGTTGTGGGCGATCGGGATGATCTCGGGGACTGACATGCGAGAACCATAGAAGTGAGCAGCGGTGGGCCCGACTGCGCCCCGGCCCACCTCCCCGGGGGCACGGCCATGGACGACGGAGCCGTGGCGGTGTCACTCGCAGAACACCTGCCTGCGGATTCGGGATCGTCGACGTCGACGGTCGGCTCCTCGACCGAGTCGGCCCTCGCGCACAGGTACCCGGCCGGGCGCCGTCCGCCGCGTGGCACCCGTTCGCCGACACTCTTTGCCTGCCGTGGGGTCGTTCGGGACGGGTTCATGGGTGGGGATGGGCGCACAATGGGGGTGGGACGGGTGCCTTACTGCTGGGTACTGCGAGGTGATGCAGGATGCAGAGCCGGTTCCGGAGCGATCGGCGGCTGACCGTGCGGATGACGGTCACGATGTTTCTGCTCGGATTGCTGTACGTGGCCTTCATCGCCGCGTTGATCGCGTTGCTGAAGTCCTGGGTGCTGGTCGTCGTGATCGCGGCCCTGGTGATCGGCGCGCAGTACTGGTTCTCGGATCGGATCGCGCTGTACGCCATGCACGGGCGGATCGTGGAGCGTGAGGAGTATCCGCAGCTGCACGGAGTGGTCGACCGGCTGTGTGCGGTGGCCGACATGCCCAAGCCGCTCGTCGCGGTCTCCGATATGGACATGCCGAACGCGTTCGCGACCGGCCGCAACCCCGACCATGCCGTGCTGTGTGTGACCAGCGGGCTGCTGCGGCGGCTGGAACCCGACGAGCTGGAGGGTGTGCTCGCGCACGAGCTGTCGCACGTGGCGCACAAGGACGTCGCCGTGATCACGCTGGCGTCGTTCCTCGGGGTGATCGCCGGGCTGGTCGTCCGGTTCGCGTTCTACTCGGAGCTTTTCGGGCGTGGGCGCAAGGACCAGAACACGATCGTCGTCTTCGGTGCCGTGATGGGCATCTCGGCGCTCGTCTACGCGATCAGCTTCCTGCTGATCCGGGCCCTGTCCCGGTACCGGGAGCTGGCCGCCGACCGCGCCGCCGCCCACCTCACCGGGCGCCCCTCGGCGCTGGCGTCCGCACTGACCAAGGTCAGCGGGGACATCGCCCGCATCCCGACGAGGGACCTGCGGACCGCGCAGGCCTTCAACGCCTTCTACTTCACCCCCGCGTTCGGCGCCGAGCCGGGCATCTCCCGTTTCTTCTCCACCCATCCGACCCTGGAGCAGCGGCTCGAGCAGCTCGGCCGCATCTCCACGGAGCTGGGCGAGGCGGCGGCACCGGGAAAGGCGGTCTGAACCCCCATGGGATTCCTGGACATCCTGCTCGGTCGTACAAAACCGGTGGCGCCCGATCTCGACCAGCTCTTCGCGCTGCCGTCGGCGGCGGTCACGCTCGAGGCCGCCGCCGGGTTCACCCCGACCGGGACCGGAGCGGTCTGCTTCGCGACGGTCGAGGGCGGAGCGTTCTCGCAGACCAATCGCGAGGTCCAGGCGCTGCTGGACGCGGACGTCGATCGCAGCGGCCCGCCCGTCGAACTCCAGCGGGACGACTACGGCTACTCCTGGCTGGTGTCGCGCCGCACCCCCGACCAACTGCCCGCCCTGGTCAACGATCTGCACGCGGTGAACAGCGCGATGGAGATCAACGGCTTCGGGCCCCAGCTGCTGTGCTCGATGGCCGGCTTCCAGGACGCGCGCGGGCGACGGCTCGGCCTGGTCTATCTCTACAAGCGCGGCACCTTCTATCCGTTCGCGCCGCTCGCCGGACCGGGCGAGCGGCGCGACAACGCGCTGGAACTGCAGATCAAGGCCGCGCTGACCGACGACCTGCGGATCGAGCAGGACCTCGGCCGCTGGTTCCCCGTCTGGGGCGCGCCCGGCCTGTGAGCGGACGGGCCCGGCAGCGTCACTAGCTCTTGTCCCGGTCCTGACGACGGGACTCGAAGGGGCGCTCGCGGCGGTAACGGCGCTCCCACTTGGCCTGCTGGTCACGGCGCTCGCGGTACTGCTGGTAGTTGCCCGCCGCGGCCGGGGGGCCTCCCGAGCCCGTCGAGGACGCCGAGGACGAGTTCCGTCCGTACTGCACGTAGACGAAGAGCAGGAAGGCGGCGGCCAGCCACCAGACGTGGTTGTTGAACCCTAGGAGAAAGAGGACGACGGTTCCGGCGATGAGGAAGGTGCCCATGACGGGCCTCCGTGGGCGTGGGTGAGTGGTTGTGCCAAGGGGATACGACGGGGTGCTGGGGGTGGGCGGCCGCCGTCGGTGCGTAGAGATTAGCCCTGAGTCCACCGGGTGATGCCGGTCCGGTGGAAAGCGGTGGTGGGCGGCTCCGGTACGCATGTCCAGCGTAGGGAGGCGGTCACTCGGTGTGCATCTCCTTTTCCCGCACGCCCGATTCGGCGGATCGGGGAGGGTGGAAGTCGTGACTGTGCGTGAATGGACCCATGATCGGGTTCTCCTCTTTCGCACACGGACACGACGGTGAACGACTCAGCGGGGTCCACGGCGGCGACGGCGACCCGGACGCCGCCACCGCCGTACTGCTGCACGGGGCGGGCAACGGCAGTACACAGCGACTGCTGCCGCTGCTCGAGGAGTTCGTCGCGCGCGGCTGCCGCGGCCTCGCGTTCGACTTCTCCGGCCACGGCGAAAGCACCGGCCGATTGGCCGAGCTGAGCCTGAAGCGGCGCTTCGAGCAGGCCGTCGCCGTGATCGACGCGCGGTCACCTGCGAACGGGCCGCTGGTTCTGGTCGGTTTCAGCATGAGCGGGCAGACGGTCGCGGACCTTGCGCGGCACTACCGACGGCGGGTGGTGGCGCTGGGCCTGTGCGCGCCCGCCGTCTACGCGGCGGACGCATGGCCGCTCCCGTTCGGTGACGGAGCGGGCCGCTTCACGGAGGTCCTTCGCACGCCGGGGAGTTGGCGTACGGCACCCGCGCTCGAGGTGCTGCGCACCTACCGGGGCCGGGCGGTGCTCGCGGTGCCCGGCACCGACTCCGTGATCCCGGCCGAGGTGACGGCGTCGGTGGCGGCGGCGCTCGCCGCGAACGCCTCCTTCACCCGGCTCGACCTGCCCAGCGCGGAACACCGGTTGGGCCTGTGGTTCCGCAACCATGCCGAGGACCGCCGTCGGTTCGTGGACGCCGTACTGGCCGACGGGCTCTAGACCACGGGACTGGGGCGCGCGGGCCCCGGGCCGGGACGCGGTGGGCGCCGGGGGCCCGACCGCGGGCCGCGCGGGCCCGGCGGTCGCTGTCCTGGCGCGTGGGTGCCGGGCATCGGATCAGTACCGCACGGCGCGGGCGACGGAGGTGGTGACAGCACCCGAGAGCTCTCGGTTGCTCAGCGCGGTGGCGTTCTTCGAGCCGCCACCGGGGACGTCGGGGACCGTGACGACGACCGTGTCGAGCAGATCGCCCTTGGTGTTCTTGAAGTTGACCTGCACGGCGTAGGTGCGCGACGCGGACGTCGGGTTGGTGACGGTGACCGGCGCCGCCTTGTGCCCTCCCGACCCGTCCGCGGTCGCCCCCAGCTTCACATCGGCCTTGGCGTGGGCACCGCCCTTGATCCGGTCCAGCTTGCGGCCGGCCTCGGTGCTCGCGGACGCCAGGGCGGCCCCGGCCTCGGAGGCGGCGGATGCGGCGGCTGAGGCCGCCTTGGTCGCGGCGGAGGCGGCCTGCGACGCGGTGCCCGAGGCGCCGCCGTCGGAACAGCCCGAGAGCACGGCGGCCGCCGCGACGACGATCGCGGCACCTCGCGCCATGCCCCGCATTCCGTGTCGTGCCATCGCCTCTCCCGCCTTCCCGTGATGGGTTCCATCAAGGCCGATCGGGCGCACATCCGCACGCGGGGTACCGCGCTTCGGGTGACGGCGCCCCGCGAGGGGCCGGCTTCGACGAGGATGGTCACGTTCTCGTACGGGGTCGGCGGGGAGGCGGCGTGAGCGGGCGGCGGAACATCGGCACTGAGGAACGGCGGGCCCGGCTCGCGCTGCGGCAGCGGCTGGCCCCTCCGGCGCGGGCCGAGACACCCGAGGAGGTCGCCGGGTCGCTGGTCGCGCTGCACGGCACGGACCCGGCCACGGTGTACCTGGCGGTCGGGGCGCGGCTCGCGGACGCGGGACGGACCGTGCCGGAGGTCGAGCGGGCGCTGTACGAGGAGCGCACGCTGGTGCGGATGCACGGCATGCGGCACACCGTGTTCGTGTTCCCCACCGTGCTGGCGGCCGTGGTGCACGCCTCGACGGGACTCACCATCGCGGTGAAGGCGCGGGCCGCGCTGGTGAAGGACATGGTGACCGGGAGCGAGGGCCGGCTGACGGCGGAGTGGCTCACCGAGGTGGAGGCCTCGGCGCTGGCCGCGCTGGACCGGCGGGGACAGGCGACGGTCGCCGAACTCACCCGGGACGAACCGCGGTTGAAGGAGCGGTTCACGTACGGCGCGGGCAGGAGCTACGAGGCCGCGCACACGGTCTCGTCCCGTCTGATGCGGGTCCTCGGCGTCGAGGGACGGGTGGTGCGCGGTCGTCCGCTGGGGGCGTGGACGTCGTCGCAGTTCCGCTGGGCGATCGCCCCGCCCCACCCCGAACTGCCACCAGAAGAGGCGCGGCGGGAACTGCTCCGGCTCTGGCTGGCGGCCTGCGGCCCGGCCACGGAGGCGGACCTCAAGTGGTGGACGGGGTGGAAGCTCACGGACGTCCGGCGGGCGCTGGCCGCGATCGGAGCGGTGCCGCTGACGGTCGACGGCGGGGCCACTGCATATGTGACGGCCGAGGACACGGAACCGGTGGAGTCGCCGGCCGAACCGTGGGCGGCCCTGCTCCCGGGTCTGGACCCCACGGCGATGGGCTGGCAGGAGCGTGACTGGTACCTCTCCCCCGGCCTGCGCCCGGCCCTGTTCGACGGCAGCGGCAACGTGGGTCCGACGGTGTGGTGGAACGGTCGCGTGGTGGGCGGCTGGGCCCGGAGACCGGACGGCGAGGTGGTGTGGCGGCTGCTGGAGACGGCGGGCCTCGGCCGTGAGGAGCGGTCGCTGATCGGGGCGGAGGCCGACCGGCTCGGATCGTGGCTGGCCGGCACCCCGGTGACACCGCGCTTCCGGACACCTCTGGAGAAGGAACTGTCCGCGTGACGGCACGCCCTCCGCACCGCACCGGTGCCGGGCGTCCTCCCGTCCGGAGGGCGCCCGGCACCAGGGGTCAGCGGCTGTACCTCATCAGCGCCCGCACCATGTGGCACGTCGTGTCCGACGGCGGGTGCACTCCGATCCGTTCCGCCGTGCTCCGTATGGTCTCGTTGCGCGCCTGATTCGCCATGTACACCCCGGAGTCGAGAAGGGCGATCGCGAGACGCATCGCCTTCAGGCGCCGGTTGTGCGTGACGTACCACTCGCGCGGCCGCCCCGCGGGGAGCGGGCGTTTCGCCACCGGCGCGTACGGCAGGTCCAGCGGGATCTGCCGGTGGGCGGTGGACCGGTTCGGTTTCGGCTTCGTTGCGGCAGCGGGCACGGGCATCCTCCTGTCGCGGCGGGGAGCCGTCCGGACGGCCCGGCAACTCCCTCGAACACTGCTTCTATTCTACTGCCGCCCACTGACAAAAGCCGCTGGCCACAAGGGCTTTGGACGAGGTTGTGACACCCGTGAGAAGTGGTGCTTCGACTACCGTGTGGGACATGGAGATCTGGATCAATCCGGCCTGCTCGAAGTGCCGCAGCGCGCTCACCCTGCTCGACGCCGAAGGCGCCGACTACACGGTCCGCCGCTATCTGGAGGACGTCCCCACCGAGGACGAGATCCGGGACGTGCTCACCCGCCTCGGCCTCGAACCCTGGGACATCACCCGCACCCAGGAGGCCGACGCCAAGGAACTCGGCATGAAGGAGTGGGCGAGGGACGAGTCGAACCGTGACCGCTGGGTGCGTGCGCTGGCCGAGCACCCGAAGCTCATCCAGCGGCCGATCATCACCGCCGAGGACGGCACGGCCGTCGTCGCCCGTACGGACGAAGCGGTACGCGACGCCCTGTCCCGCTGAGCCGCAACTGCCGTGTGATCCACGTTACTTCGGTGACTTCTGCAACCGCTGAGCAACCCCGTTCGGGATCTCGTACCTAGCGGCGTACCTATCGCGACCGGCCGCCGGGGAAGGCGGCCGGGGACAGGAGGCGCGCATGTCGCGTAGGAGAACCCTCAGTCGCAAGAAGAAGATCGCACTGGCGGTCACCGCCGTCGCCGTGGCCGGCAGCGGGGCCTTCGCCCTCGCGGCCACCTCGAACGCGGCGAACGTGCAGAACGCGTCCAACTCGACGGTCTGCAAGGGGCTGGCCACCGCGCTCGGCAACAACCAGTCGTTCATCGCCGGGCAGAAGGCCGCTCCGGACGCCCAGTCGGCGGCGCGGATCGCCAACCGCGAGGCGGTGATCGCCCAGATCAAGGTCCAGCAGGAGGCGTCGGGCTGCCAGGTCGGCGAGTCCGTCCAGGCGGGCGGGGCGGCGCAGCCCGGCGGTGCCGCGCAGGCCGGGGGGTCGGCTCAGGACCCTCAGGCCTCGCAGCCCGCCGGCAACGCACCCGCGACGACGGCCCCCGCGGGCAACACCGGGAACGCCTCGGGCCAACAGGTCTGCAAGGGCTCGACGGTGACGCTGTCCGGTGAGGCCGGCGCCCCCGCGGCGTCGAGCAACCAGTTCCCGGCGGGCACGAGGTTGAAGGTCACCAACCTGGACAACAACAAGTCCACCACGGTGACGGTCACTTCGGTCTCCGGCAGCTGTGCGCTGCTCAACAACGCGGCCTTCGAGCAGGTCCGCGAGCCCGGCAAGTTCCTGATCCGCCGGGCCGTGATCGAGAAGGTGGGGTGACGTCAGCCGCTCAGAAACTCCAGGAGGCGGCGGTTCGTGACCGCCGGGTCGGTGTACGGCAGCGCGTGATGGGACACCCCTGGCAGTACATGTGTCTCCACGTCCGGCAGCAACTCGGCGGCACGGGCGGCCACCCGGTGCGGATCATGGGCCCTGCTGTTCGCGGCAACGAGCAGCAGAACCCTGGTACGCAGCGAGCGCAGCGCGGCGGCGCTCGGGCGTGGCCCCGTGACCGGGCGGGCCGCCGGGAAGCCGGCCGTCGCCTCCTGGAGCCGCAGCCACGCGGTGGGCGGCACCCCGCCCGTCTCCCACTCCAGGAAGGCCCGGACCCGGTGCGCGCCGGGCCGCAGGATCATGGGCAGGGCGTGCAGGAGATAGCCGGCCCGGAACCCGGCGAAGCACTGGGTCGGATCGAGCAGGGCGAGACGGGTGACACGGCCCGGGGCGTGCAACGCGTAGTGGAGGGCGATCCAGCCGCCGTACGAGTGCCCGGCCAGGTCGGCCCGGTCGATCCCCAGCCCGTCGAGGACCGCGTCGAGCCAGGCCGTCAGGTCCCCGACGGTGCGGACGGGGCGGCTCGGGTCGGCAACACTGCACCCGGCGTCGCCGATCAGGTCGACGGCGTGGACGCGGAAGACGCGGGACAGGGCGGCCGCGTTGGCGAACCAGGAGGCCGAGGTCGCACGGCCACCCGGCAGCAGCACGAGCGGTGGACCGTCGTCCGGGCCGCAGCTGTTCACCCGGGTGCTGCCGAAGTCGGTGGCCACGGTGCCGTGCCGGGTGCCGGCGGGCCACCGCGCGAGCAGGTCGTCGTACGCCGTGAGGAACCCGGCCGGATCATGCGTCCTGTGTGCGGAGGAGTCCATGAGCCCTTATTCTCTCGCTGAGCGAGATACTTGGCCAGCAAGATACAAGCCGACGATCGGGGTGCGCATGGCGAACCGGCCACACCAGGGACCCGAGTTGGAGATCGTCCATCTCCTGCGCGCGACGACCGTCGAACTCGGCCTGCACAGCGTCCGGTTCGCCCATCGCAACGGCATGCACCCGACCGACGTGCGCGCCCTGATCGCCCTCATGGACGCCTCGCGTGCCGGGGAGGAGATGACGGCCGGCCGTCTCGGTGCGCTCCTCGGGCTCAACTCGGCGGGCACCACGGCCCTGGTCGACCGGCTGGAACGGCTCGGGCACGTCCGGCGCGTACGGGACGGGCGCGACCGGCGGCGGGTGCTCGTCGAGGTCGACGAGCGGGCGGTGGAACTCGGGTGGGCGTCCTTCGGTCCGCTGATCGGACGGGCCGTCGAACTGCTCCAGGGATACGACGAACGGGAACTGGCGGCGGTGCGGGGCTTCCTGGACGGCGTCCGCCGTGCCGCCGCGGACCCCGGCGCGGAGACAGGGCACACCGGCCCCGGGTAACACGGGGTTCACACCTGGGCAACGGCCGGGAAATCGCCTCTTGACAGGCTGCGGGCGACACCAGGCGCCCAGTGCCGCCGCGCCGCGCACCCGCAACCGGTTCGACCGCGCGGTCGAGACCCACCCCGAAGGATGTGGCCCGTGACCTTCAAGGCTGAGTACATCTGGATCGACGGCACCGAGCCGACGGCCAAGCTCCGTTCCAAGACGAAGATCCTGGGAGACGACGCCAAGGGTGCCGCGTTGCCGATCTGGGGCTTCGACGGGTCCTCCACCAACCAGGCCGAGGGCCACTCCTCGGACTGCGTGCTCAAGCCGGTCTTCTCCTGCCCCGACCCGGTCCGCGGCGGCGACGACATCCTGGTGCTGTGCGAGGTCCTCGACACGGACATGGCCCCGCACCCCTCCAACACACGGGCCGCGCTGGTCGAGGTCGCCGCGAAGTTCGCCGCCCAGGAGCCGATCTTCGGTATCGAGCAGGAGTACACCTTCTTCGACGGCGCGCGTCCGCTCGGCTTCCCCGAGGGCGGCTTCCCGGCCCCGCAGGGCGGCTACTACTGCGGTGTCGGCGCCGACGAGATCTTCGGCCGTGAGATCGTCGAGGCGCACCTGGAGAACTGCCTGAAGGCGGGTCTGGGCATCTCCGGCATCAACGCCGAGGTCATGCCCGGTCAGTGGGAGTTCCAGGTCGGCCCGCTCGCCCCGCTCGAGGTCGCGGACCAGCTGTGGGTCGCCCGCTGGCTGCTGTACCGCACCGCCGAGGACTTCGGCGTCTCCGCCACCCTCGACCCGAAGCCGGTCAAGGGCGACTGGAACGGCGCGGGCGCCCACACCAACTTCTCGACCAGGGCGATGCGCGAGGGCTACGACGCCATCATCACCGCGTGCGAGGCGCTCGGCGAGGGCTCCAAGCCGATGGACCACGTCAAGAGCTACGGCGCCGGCATCGACGACCGGCTGACGGGTCTGCACGAGACCGCCCCGTGGAACGAGTACTCCTACGGGGTGTCCAACCGCGGCGCCTCGGTCCGCATCCCCTGGCAGGTGGAGAAGGACGGCAAGGGCTACATCGAGGACCGCCGTCCGAACGCCAACGTCGACCCGTACCTCGTGACCCGTCTGATCGTCGACACCTGCTGCTCGGCGCTGGAGAAGGCCGGCCAGGTCTGATCAACGCACCATCGGCTCCCAGGGGGCGCCCGCCGCACGGTGGGCGCCCTCTCGCGTCGCCCGCCCCCGTTGTGCCTGCGACGTCACGTTCACGTCAAGAGCGTCCGACGGGTGAGAGGAGTCTCCTGCGGAGCGCTGTCGTCTGCTTCAATGGATCCATGGCCAGCATCCAGAAGCTCAGTGCGACGGGTCGCCATGACCTCGAGCCCTTCTGGCCCTCCCGTCAGCACCACGACTTCGACCGGGTGTGTTGTCGCGCGCGAAGCGCGCGGGCCCTCTGAAGCCGTACACCCGGCCTCCGGCCAGCGCGCACGACGTACGTCCCCGACGACCCCGGCCACACCCGCGGTCGTCGGCCTCTCCCGACGAACTTCTCGCGCGAAAGAGCTGACCTCTCATGGCGACCACTCGTCCTCTCTCGACCGCCGCCCTCGACACCCCCGCCGCCTCCGCGGACGGCTCCGCACGCCACCGGCTGCGAGCCGTCGACCGCGACGAGGTCGTCGACATGGCGGACTTCCTGCCGCCCGGCGCCACCTGGCTGCCCGCACCCCAGCACTCCCTGCCCGGCGTGCCGGGCAGGCCACCGATGATCGGCTATCTGGTGCTCGTCCCGGCCGACCGGCAGCCGCCGGTGCTGCCGGTCGTGGTGCCCGGTGACCAGGACGCCGCCCCGGCCGCCGACGGCGCGGGTCTCCTCGGCGTCGACACCGCTCGGCGTACCGCCACCGTGGACGGACGGCCGCTGGACCTCACCTATCTGGAGTTCGAACTGCTCGCGCACCTGGTCGCGCACCCCCACCGGGTGCACACCAGGGACCAGCTGGTGACCACGGTGTGGGGCTACGACCATGTGGGCGACGGGCGCACCGTCGACGTCCACATCGCCCGGCTGCGGCGCAAGCTCGGCGCCGAGCACCGCGGGGCGATCCAGACGGTGCGGCGCGTGGGCTACAAGTACGTGCCGCGGTCCGGCCGCTGACGCCTTGGGCGAATCTCCTGTCAGCAGATCGGGGTTCCGCCCCGCGGGCCCGCCGGGCACTGTCGTCGGCATGAGACTTCTGGTGCTGGGTGGAACGGAGTTCGTGGGGCGGGCCGTCGTGGACGCCGCCCTCGATCGAGGCTGGGACGTCACCGTCCTGAACCGGGGGCGGCACCGGCCCGCGCCCGGCGTACGCGCGCTGCGGGGCGACCGCACCGAGTCCGGCGGACTCGCGGCGCTGGCCGACGGCGCGTGGGACGCCGTCGTCGACACCTGGTCGGGGGCGCCCCGCGCGGTGCACGAGACGGCACGGCTGCTCGCCGGCCGCGCCGGCCGGTATGTGTACGTGTCAAGCTGCTCGGTGTACGCCTGGGCGCCCGACCCCGGGTACGACGAGAGCGCCCCCCTGGTCGAGGGGGCCGCGGCGGACGCGGAGCGCACCGAGTACGCGCAGGACAAGCTGGGCGGGGAGCTGGCCGCGACCGGGGCCTTCGGTGCGGACGCGGCACTGCTCGTGCGGGCCGGGCTGATCCTGGGTCCGCACGAGAACGTCGGCCGGCTGCCCTGGTGGCTCGGCCGGACGGCCCGCGGCGGGCCGGTGCTCGCGCCCGGGCCGCGCGAACTGCCGTTGCAGTACATCGACGCCCGGGACCTCGCCCGGTGGATCCTCGGTGCCGTGGAGCAGGGGCTCAGCGGGCCGTACAACCTCATCAGCCCGCAGGGCCACGCGACCATGGGCGCGCTGCTGGACGCCTGTGCACAGGTGACCGGGGGCGCCGCGCAACTGCGCTGGACGGCGCCCGAGGCGATCCTGGCCGCCGGGATCCAGCCGTGGACGCAGCTGCCGGTATGGGTGCCGCCGGACAGCGACTACCACGCAGCCCTGCACGCGGCGGACGTCTCACGGGCGGTGCGGGACGGACTGCGGTGCCGGACGGTCGAGGAGACCGTACGGGACACCTGGGAGTGGCTGCGCGGCCTCGACGGGGCAGCGCCGCGGCGGGCGGGCCTCCCGCCGGTGGGACTCGACCCCGCGGTGGAGGCGAAGGTCCTGGGGCTCTGATCCGGATCCGGTGCCGTCCGATTCGCCGTACCGGAACGGGCGATCGCGAAACATATCTCCCACATTTTCGCCAAACCGGGTCATGGCGTTTTCCCACGACGACAACGGACGGTTCACGGCCGCAGTCACCCATATCTATCGCGACCGGAAAAGACGGCACCGGACTCAAAACTGAATGTAATTCAAAATCGGAGGGCTACCCCGCTCAACTGCCGTTGAAACAGGGGCTTCTGTGCCCATTGCGTCTGAAATGACCACTCGCGCTTCCAAGTTTTTCTGAGAATTCTGAACGCCCCACGAACCCCCTGCGTATGGGATGGCGCCGCTTCACCCCTGTCGGGCGCCTCCGCCCCGAAAGGAAGTCAGAGGAGTTCCATGGGACGCAACACAAGAAAACGCCGTACGCCGCTGGCCACCAAGGCCATAGCCGCCTCGGCTGCCCTAGCGC
Source organism: Streptomyces sp. HUAS TT11 (assembly GCF_051553595.1). Taxonomy (NCBI): domain Bacteria; kingdom Bacillati; phylum Actinomycetota; class Actinomycetes; order Kitasatosporales; family Streptomycetaceae; genus Streptomyces; species Streptomyces sp. HUAS TT11. The sequence goes on along the minus strand of NZ_CP196184.1, from coordinate 6,500,758 downwards.
TCGGTGGGGGCGGGCTGATCTGGGCGAACTACTACGCCTCGGCACACGAGACGAACGGGCAGAACACCACCAAGGCCGCCACGGCGCAGGTGGCCACCATCACCTGCCCGGACGTGGGGCAGCAACTCACCAACGTGCCGAACCAGGCCCGTACCGAGGTCGACGGCGAACTGGCCAACCTCGACCGCCAGATCACGGACGCCTACCAGCGTCTGGCGACCACGCGCGACGCACAGTCGAGGGACGCGAGCTTCGTCCAGAACTCGATCCTCCAGCCGCTCAAGGAGCGGCGCCAGGTGATCATCGACCGCATCCAGCTGGAGATCAACCGGGTCGGCGGCAGTGCGCCCGACAGCCTGGACGGCCTGGCCGGCTGCACCGGGGCCACCGCCAACCAGGCGAACACCAACGCCGGCCAGGGCAACACGGGCCAGCAGCAGAACGGTGATCAGCAGCAGAACACCGGCGGCCAGCAGCAGAACGGTGGCCAGCCGCAGGGCAACGGCGGTCAGCAGCAGAACGGCGGTCAGCAGCAGGGCAACGGCGGCCAGGCCGGCAACGGTCCCGTCGCGGCCGACTTCGTCGACATCACGAAGGTGCGGCGGAACGTCCAGGCGAAGCCGCAGAGGAGCCGCAACGCCTCGACGGGCACGTTCACCACGCGGTGCGGCGTGAACGCCAACAAGAACCACAACACCGACAACGTGATCGTGGCGCCCGGCGTGGCCAACGGCGCGCACCACCTGCACGACTACGTCGGCAACCAGAAGGTCAACGCGTTCGCCAGCAACGACACGTTCCTGCAGGGCGGGAGCAGCTGCCAGAACAAGAACGACCTGTCGTCCTACTACTGGCCGGTCGTCCGTGTGCAGGACGGCTCGCAGGACTTCGACCAGGACGCGGACGGCGGCGGCAAGGAAGGCAACGTCGGCCGGATCCTGACGCCGGTGCAGGCGCAGATCAAGTACGTCGGCAGCCCGACCGGCAAGGTCGTCGCGATGCCGCAGTTCCTGCGCATCATCACCGGTGACGCCAAGACCACGACCAACGGACTGGCGAACGCCAACGCGCACTGGAGCTGCACCGGCTTCGAGAACAAGGTCCAGCTGACGACGCAGTACCCGATCTGCCCGCGGGGCAGCAACGTGGTCCGCACGTTCGCGTTCCAGAGCTGCTGGGACGGCCAGAACATCGACAGCGCCAACCACCGCACGCATGTGGCCTTCGCCGACGCGCGCGGCAACTGCCAGAACGGCTTCAAGGCGATCCCGCAGCTGACGATGCGTCTGGTGTACAAGATCACGCCACCGGCCCTGCAGAACGGCGTGGTGAAGAACGCCTATGCGGTGGACGGCTTCCCCGAACAGCTCCACAAGCCGGCCACCGACCACGACGACTTCATCAGCGTCACGACCGGCGGCCTGGCGAACAAGATCACCAACTGCATCAACCGTGGTCAGCAGTGTCAGTGACCCGGTGAACGACTGAAGAAGGCCGGTGGCGGGAGATCCCGCCACCGGCCTTCGGCATGTCCGCCCCGGCGCGGCTCAGCCGCTGTGCCCGGCGTGGGCGTGGTGGTCCGTGCCGATCTCCACGTCGCCGCCCAGTGTGCCGCGCAACGCCTTGACCACGCCGTCGTCGCCGACCGCGACCCACTTGCGGCCCACCAGATAGAAGCCGCCGTAGTCCTTGGCGTCGTTGATCCAGTCACGCTGCCCCCGGTCGGTGGCGAAGGTGGCGAGCACGAACTTGCCGTCGGAGTTGTTGCAGATGGCCTGCCGGATCTCGTCCGCGTCCGTCTGGATGTTCGGCTTGCACTTCACGTCCGCCGCCAGGTCCTCCAGGCTGCCGGTCGCGGTCGCCGGGATCTTCTCCGGGGCGGCGTCCGACCCTCCCGCCCCTGTGCACCCGGTCAGCGCCAGCAGGGCGACGGCCGCACCGGCCGCCAGCATCTCGCGCGTCCATCTCATATGTTTCCTCCGGTCCTCGGGGCCCATACCGCTGGGAGCCCCCGCAAGGGCCCTGCCCTTCCCTACGGCTGCGGCGCGCCGCGTGCTCAATGGCACCGGCGGTCCCTTCCGGATCACGCCCGATCCGGTCGTCCGGGCCCGTCCGGAAGATCCCCGAAAAAAATCCGCCGGCGATGTCGAGAACCCGTGACCGGCTCCGTCCCCGCAGTGAACGTGACCACAATGGGTCGCACCCGCACCGAGGAGCATCACGATGGCCAAGTACTTGCTGCTGAAGCACTACCGCGGAGCACCGGCGGCGGTCAACGACGTACCCATGGACCAGTGGACGCCGGAGGAGATCTCGGCGCACATCCAGTACATGCAGGACTTCGCGGCCCGGCTGGAGAAGACCGGGGAGTTCGTCGACGGTCAGGCGCTCGCCCCCGAGGGGAGGTGGGTCCGGTACGACGGAGAGGGCCGCCCGCCGGTCACCGACGGCCCGTTCGCCGAGACGAAGGACCTCATCGCCGGCTGGATGGTGATCGACGTCGACGGCTACGAGCGCGCCGTCGAACTGGCCGGGGAGCTGTCGGCCGCCCCCGGGGCGGGCGGGAAGCCGATCCACGAGTGGCTCGAGGTGCGCCCGTTCCTGACCGCCCCGCCTACCATCACGGAGTGACCTCCCCCATGGACGAGGCCCTGCTCCGGAGCCTCACACCGAGCGTGCTCACCGTCCTCGTCCGCCGCGGAGCCGACTTCGCGGCGGCCGAGGACGCCGTGCAGGACGCACTGGTCGAGGCGGTCCGCGTGTGGCCGGAACGGCCACCGCGGGACCCGAAGGGCTGGCTGGTCACCGTGGCCTGGCGCCGGTTCCTGGACGCGACCCGGGCGGACACGGCGCGCCGTCGGCGCGAGGAGGTCGTGGACATGGAGCCGGCGCCCGGGCCGGCCCCGACCGCGGACGACACGCTCCGGCTCTACTTCCTGTGCGCCCACCCGTCGCTCACGCCGTCGTCCGCGGTCGCGCTCACGCTGCGCGCCGTGGGCGGGCTGAGCACCCGCCAGATCGCCCAGGCCTATCTGGTGCCCGAGGCGACCATGGCCCAGCGCATCAGCCGGGCCAAGCGCACCGTCTCCGGTGTGCGGTTCGACCAGCCCGGCGACGTCGCCACCGTGCTGCGCGTCCTCTACCTGGTCTTCAACGAGGGCTACTCCGGGGATGTCGACCTGGCCGCCGAGGCCGTCCGGCTCACCCGGCAGCTCGCGGCCGTGATCGACCACCCCGAGGTGGCCGGGCTGCTCGCCCTCATGCTTCTGCACCACGCCCGGCGCGCCGCCCGGACCGCACCCGACGGCAGCCTGGTGCCGCTCGCCGAGCAGGACCGCGCCCGGTGGGACACCGCGACGATCGCCGAGGGCGTCGGGATCCTGCAGGGGGCCCTCGCCCGCGACCGGCTCGGCGAGTTCCAGGCCCAGGCGGCCATTGCCGCACTCCACGCCGACGCGCCCACCGCCGGGGAGACCGACTGGGTGCAGATCGTCGAGTGGTACGACGAGCTCGTGCGCCTGACCGACAGCCCGGTCGTCCGGCTCAACCGCGCGGTGGCCGTGGGCGAGGCCGACGGACCGCGCGCCGGGCTGGCGGCGCTCGCCGGGCTGGACGACTCGCTCCCCCGCCACTGCGCGGTGGCGGCGTACCTCCACGAGCGCGACGGCGACCTCGGGACGGCGGCGCGTCTGTACGCCGAGGCGGCCCGCAAGGCGTCGAACGTCGCGGAGCGCGACCATCTGACGCGCCAGGCGGCCCGGCTCAACGCCCGGCGCAGTCGCTGACGGTCCGCCGCCGGGACGGTGACCCGCTCGGCGACGGTACGGCCGCCCGGAGAGGCGCCGAACCGGGCCCGTTCGTGCGGAGCCCGGAATCCGGTGCCGCAACCGGCACAGGTGTGCGAGGGTGGGCGGCCTGAACACCGGAGCAAGGAGGATCATGAGCGCGCAGGACTGGGAGCAGCGCGTGGCCGCCGCCTGGGCGGCCTTCGACGAGCACACCAGGACGGCACCCGGCGGCGGCTCGCCCGAGAGTGCCGCGGACTTCCGCGCGGTGATCGCCGCCCTGGCCGCCGAACTGCCCGAGGACAGCCCGCTCGGGCTCTTCGAACGGGCCTGCGCCTGGGACTCGACGGGTCACTCCGACAAGGCGGTACCGCTGTACCGGGAGGCGCTCGCCCGTGGCCTCGACGGCTACCGGGGCCGCCGCACGAAGATCCAGTTGGCCAGTTCGCTGCGGAACATCGGGCAGGCCGAGGAGGGTGTCGCACTGCTCACCCCCGAACTCGACGCCCCCTCCGACGAACTGGACGACGCCGTGCGCGGCTGCCTGGCCCTGTGCCTGTCCAGCCTGGGCCGCGATCGTGAGGGCCTGTCCCTGGTGCTCGGCGCGCTCGCGCCCCATCTGCCGCGCTACCAGCGCTCGATGGCGAACTACGCCCGCATGCTGGTCGAACCGAAAGCCTGAGGGTCCCGTCCGGCCCGGTACGCGGCGTCTGCGCCGCCCTGGGCGCAGGGGCCCCGGGGAACCCCGCCGGGCCACCGTCCAGGTGACCAACCACCGTCTCGCTCGTTTTGCCGGACGTGCAGTCACAGGATGCCGCCCCGCGCACAACTCCCGCCTCCGGACCGGCCGTCGACGTCGAGCAGGCCGAGGCCGCACTCGTCGAGCACTACCCCCGGCTCGTCCGTCTCGCCTATCTGGTGCTGCCACCCGGCCTCGGCCGTACTCGGCGGGTGCTGACCGCACACGCCCTCGTCCAGCGTGCGCTGCCCCGCGGACGCGCCTCCGCGTCCGTGATCCCGGCCCAGGCCGCGGGGGGAACCGACGGCCGGCGGGAGGACCCCGGGTACTCCTTGCTGCGTGTCCAGGTGCTGCGTACGGCTCTGGAGGCGAGCCGTCCGCCGAAGCGCGCCGCCTGGCCCAGGCGCTCGCAACTACCGCCACTGTTTCCCCAGGTGTGGGGTCTGAAGCTGTTCCCGCGCTCGGGCGGCGCCGACGAACTCGCCCTGGAGCAGCAACTGTCCGCCCTGCCCGGCCCGGCCCGCGCCGCCTATGTGCTGCGCGGCCTGGAGCGGCTGCCCGAGGACGACGTGCGCAAGGTGCTGTCCGCCGCGGGTGTCACCCGCCCCACTGCCGCCCTGCGCGAGGCCTCGGTGGTGCCGAGGCAGGACGCGCTGCTCGAGTCCCCCGAGTTCGACCCGTGCTCGCTGCAGGCGCGGCCGACCGATCTGATGCGGCGCCGGCAGCACACCAAGGCCGCGCTCGTCGCCGCGGGCGCCGCCGTGGTGTGCGGCGTGCTCCTCGCCCTGCCCAGCGGCGGCTGGGGCCCGGACGGCGCGGCCGCCCCGGGGTATGCGCAGAACCCCGCCGCCCGGGCCGCAGTGGACCCGGCCAAGGTCACCAAGGTGCCGCCCACGGCCTGGCGGACATCGGCGCGCACCGACTTCTCCGTGTGGCCGGCGCGCGGCGGCCTCACCGGGGACACCGCGCTGCTGCGGCGCGCCCTCGCCGTCTGGTCGCGGCCCGGTGGGTCGGTCCAGGTCTCCGCCACCCCCGGCACCCCCTCGGGCGCTCCGGCCGGACCACCGCAACTGCTCTACGCCGGGCGCGTCGACGCCGCACGGGTGGTGATCTTCTACGACGGTCTGCGCATCGCCCGCTATGCGGAGCGGGCCGGGGGCACGGACGGAGCCGCGCTCGACTTCGCACGGGTCGACTCGGCCACCGGCGCCGAGGCCGAGGCGGTCGTCCTGGGCCGCGCCGACGGCAACGTCCGCTATCTGACCGCGCCCTGGGTGACCGGAGCCGCCGAGCGGGATCTGCTCAAGCCGTCCGCCGAGCCGGTGGACCTGGGCCTCGAGGACGGCATGACCGCGCCGATGGCCGGTCCGGCCGAGGGCACCGGCTCGTGCTCGACGTGGAACGTGCTCCAGCTCACGGAAGGTTCGGGCACCCGGCTGCTGACCGACCTCGGGGAGCTGACCCCGGCGCATCTGACCGTGGGACGGCCCGGCGCTGCGGACGAGGCCTCGAAGGCGGAGGCCCTGCGGACCTGGTCCCCGTTCGCCTGCTCGCTGGCGGCCGTGCGGTCACAGGGCGTCCGGTCCGTCAACGCCTGGGAGTTCGCGCGGCAGACGCTGCCGGACGGGTCCGGGTCGGCCGCCTGGGTGTGCACACGGGCCGACACCTGGCGGGGGGACGGGCCGCGGGTGCTGGCGCAGTTCCAGACGCCGGGCGGGCGGTACGGGGCGGTCGCGGCCAAGGCCGAGGGCGTCTCCGCGTGCGGCACGAAGGATCCCCATGTGCTGGCGGGGGTGTTGTGGAAATCCGCGGAAGGCCGCTGGTACCTCCTCGCCGCGGGGAGCTCGGACACCCAGTCGATCCGGGCGACCGGCGGGGTGACCGGTGCGGCGGACGGAAACCTGCTGGCGGTGCGGGCGGCGCAGGGTACGCAGGCCGGGTTGAAGGGGGCTCTGGAGGACGGCAGGACGATCAGCGGGCTGCGCTGAGCGCGGGCTGCCGGCTGACCGGGGGTGTCCAGGAGCCCGACCGCGGTGTCGGCGCGGGCCGCTGACACCCGCATCGTGGGCGTCCGGTGCGCGAATCGTGCTGAATATGTGAACAACCACGATCGCCGGGGCGCGTTCGGGGCCGGATCCGATCGGTAAGGTGTTCGCATGACAACCGGGGTACGCCGCAGAATGGGAGTCGAGGAACGGCGGCAGCAGTTGATCGGCATCGCGCTCGAACTGTTCAGCCGACGCTCCCCCGACGAGGTCTCGATCGACGAGATAGCGTCGGCCGCGGGCATCTCGAGGCCGCTGGTCTATCACTATTTTCCCGGCAAAATGAGCCTCTACGAAGCCGCGTTGACGCGCGCTTCGGAGGATCTGGCGGCCCGCTTCGTGGAGCCGCAGGAGGGCCCGCTGGGCACCCGGCTGCTGCGCGTGATGCACCGGTTCTTCGACTTCGTCGACAAACACGGCCCCGGCTTCTCGGCGTTGATGCGCGGCGGCCCCGCGGTCGGCTCGTCACGGACGAACGCGCTCATAGACTCGGTGCGACAGGCCGCCTACGTCCAGATCCTCGCGCACCTGGGGATCACGGAGCCGCCGGCACGCCTGGAGCTGGTGATCCGTTCGTGGATCTCGCTCGTCGAGTCGACGGCACTGATCTGGCTGGACGGCCGCCGGATCCCCCGCCGCGAGCTGGAGGTCCAGCTTGTGCACGACTTCGCCGCGCTGTCGGCGGTGAGCGCGGTCCACGACGACGAGATGGCGACGCTGCTGCGGGGGGTGCTGCGGGACGAGCCGGGCGAAGGGCCCTTCGGCGACCTGGCCGCCCGGCTGATCTCCCTGGCGTCCTGACGGTCGCGCCGACGGTCCGTCAGCTCTCGGACTTGCGGTACGACGGGTCGAGATCCCGCACCTCGGCGGAGAGGTGCAGGGCGAGTCCCTCGGCCGGCTTCACATACTGCCGCAGCAGCTCCAGTGTCGCCTCGGTGAGCCGCACCCTGGTGTCGTCGCTGCGTCCGGCCAGCAGCCCCAGGGTGACGTGCACCACCGCGTGGCCCTCGAGGTCGGCGCCGACCGTGGTGTCCTCGGTACGGCGGAACTGCGTCTTGCACGCCTCGATCCGCGCGGCCGCGATCTCGACCACCTCGGCGTGCAGCGCGGGCGCGAACCCGCGCCGGTCGAAGGAGTCCTTCAGCGATGCGGAGTAGTCGACGGTGATCTGCGGCATGACGCTCCTGTTCTACGGCGGGCACCCTCACCCTAGCTCCGTGCCGTCCAGCCGCAGCGCGAGGAGTGCGATGTCGTCGTCGTGGTCCTGGCCGAAGCAGCGCAGCAGTGTGTCGCACAGCGTGGCCGCACCGGGTGGGGCCACGGCGGCGGCCGAACGCAGGTGTTCCATCGACACGGCGAGATCGGTGCCACGGGTCTCGATGAGCCCGTCGGTGACCATGAGCAGGCGGTCCGCGGGACCCAGCACCGCCTCGGTCGGCGGCGGCCGGTCCAGCCCGAGTCCGAGCAACGGCCCTTCGGCGCATGCGTACTCCGCCGTGCCGTCCCCGTGCACGACCAGCGGTGGAATATGGCCCGCGTTGGCGATCCGCAGCCGCCCGTCGTCCGGATCGACCAGGGCCAGGCAGACGGTGGCGGTGACGTCCGGATGGAAGTGCTGCAGCAGTCGGTCGAGGCGTGTGGCCAGGCTCCGCGGATCCGGGTTCTCGACGCAGTAGGCGCGCAGCGCGTGCCGGATCTCCACCATGACGGTGGCGGCGTCCAGCGAGTGCCCCGCGACGTCGCCCACCGCGGCGAGCACCCCCTGCGAGGTGGTCAGCCCCGTAGAAGTCGCCGCCGATCTCCGCCTGCCGGGAGGCGGGCACATAGCGGACGACCGTTTCGACCCCCCGGACCTCGGGCGCCTCCTGGGGCAGGAAGCTGTGCTGCAGAGTGAGCCCACATGGCGCTCCACCTGGTACATGAGCAGCGCCTCCGCGGCGAGCGCGGTGGCCCGGGCGAGCCGGGTGACCAGCCGGTCGCCCTCGCCCGCCGGGCCGTGCGCGGGCACGGCGAGACAGACGGCGGGTTTGCCCTCCCTGCTGCGCGCCACCACCACACGCGCGTCCTCGGCCGTCCCCGGCCGCAGAAATCCGGTGGGCCACAGCGGATACGGCACCACCGTTCCCCGCGCCCCGGTGTGCCCGCCGAACGGGCCGCGGATCAGCCGGGCGACCGTCTCGTGGGCCTCTGAGTCCGGCAGCGAGGCGCGCGCCCGGGAGCGGGACAGTCCCCGGTACAGCTCCCCCTCCTCGCCGAGCACGAAGACCACCGCGGGCGAGCCGGTGAGCCGGGCGGCGCCCTCGGCGGCGGCGCGGACCAGTTCCGTCATGCAGCGCGCCGCCTGCACGGAGACGATCGTCTCGGACAGCAGCGTCAGCCGCCGCGCCAGCGCCTCCGCTCCGTTCCTCATCCGTGCTCCGCGCACGGCCGCCCGTACGACGGCCTGGATCTCCTCGGGCTCGGCCGGCACCGACAGATACGCTTCGCCGCCGGAGTCCAGCCCGCGGCAGCGGAATCCGGGCCCGGCGGAGACGGCCGAGAAGTGCACGACCGGGAGTGCGGCGGTGGTGGGTGAGGACTTGAGCCTGCGGCACAGTTCGAAACCGCTCATGTCCGGCAGGCCCACGTCGACGAGCGCCACGTCGGGCAGGGTGCCGCGGCGCAGCCGTAGATCGAGTTCGGTCAGTGCCTCGCCGCCGCTGGCGACGGGCACCACGCCGTGTCCCGCCCGGCGGAGCACCGCACCCAGCGCGTAGCGGCTAGCGTGCACATCGTCGACCACCATCACGGGGGACTCCGTCTGATTGTCGTTGCCGTCCATGTGAGCCGCCCCTCGGCGCACGGAGAGTGGTGGGGCGGACCAGGAGTGCCCGGCCCGCCCCACCACGCTAGTGTCCTAGCGTCCGGCCCGGGAGAAGATCCCCACCGTGCGACCCGGAACGGCGAACGTCCCGGAATCCTCCGCGTACGAGGACGTCTTGACGATAGGGTCCGCGCCCGCGGCCTGCACCGGATGCAGTGTGTAGGCCTTGCCCGCCAGGTCCGCGACCGTCTGCTCCTGCCGCTGCGGCGTCGCGTTGAGGACGACGACCAGATCACCCAGCTCCATCGTGATCACACCGGGCGTCTCGTCCTTCCCGGAGAGCGGGAAGGACAGGTCCGACTGCACCTCGCCCGCGGTCGCGAGCGAGAAGACGGGCTCGGTCGTACGGATCCTCAGCAGGTCCCGGTACGCGGCGGAGGCGCCGTCGATCTGGTCGCATCCCACCTCGATCGAGGTCAGCAGGGGTCCCGCGTAGGGCCACTTGGACCGGTTGTCGGCCGCAGGCGGCAGCCCGCGTCCGAACCCGTTGCCGTCCCGGCAGTTCCAGTGGATGGCGTTGAACCAGTCGCCGCTGTCGAACGAGTTGCGGTCCAGGGACTTTGAGCGCAGCAGGTCCGAGCCCGCCTGGGACAGGGACGGGCCCTGCGAGAGGGCGGCCGTGGCCATGGCGAGGACCTGCATACGGGCCCGGTCGGACGCGGAGGTGTCCCTGGGCAGCTTGTACGCGAGCGCGTCGAAGAGCGACTCGTTGTCGTGCGCGTCGGCGTAGGCGAGGGCGTCGCCCGGCGCGTCCGCGTAACCGGCCGGGGCGCCGTTGTAGTCGACCTCGGCTCCGGTGACCTCCCTGCCGTCTGTGCCGGTGAAGCGGTAGCCGGCGAGGTTGCCGCTCAGACCCACCTTGATGAGGTCCTGGTAGTGCAGCAGGCGGGCCTTCTGCTCGGCGGGCGTCCCGTTGCCCGTCGAGGAGTTCGGGTCGGTGTACAGGCCGGAGGCGAAGCCCTGGACGCCGGGGTCCTCGTCGAAGGGGCCGCCGCCGCGCACCGCGTCACGCGCCCGGTCGGAGAAGGTGGCGATGCCGGTGCCGGCCATGTTCGCCTGGGTGGCCTGGACGAAGCGGGCGTCGTTCGCGACCTCGCCGAAGTTCCAGCCCTCCCCGTACAGGATGATCTTCTTGCCGTCGACACCGTCCTTCGCGACGGTCAGCGCGTCGAGCGCCCGCCGTACGGCGAGGATGTTGGCCTTGGGGTGGTGGCCCATGAGATCGAACCGGAACCCGTCGACCTTGTACTCCTTGGCCCAGGTGACGAGGGAGTCCACGACGAGCTTGCCCATCATGGCGTTCTCGGTCGCGGTGTTGGCGCAGCACGTGCTGTTCGCCACCGAGCCGTCGGCGAGGAGCCGCTGGTAGTAGCCCGGCACGATCCGGTCCAGGACGCTGGTGTCCGCCTGACCGCTCGCCGCCGTGTGGTTGTAGACGACGTCCATGACGACCCTGAGGCCGTCCTGGTTCAGCGACTTGACCATCTCGCGGAACTGGAGCGTACGCGCGGTGCCGTCCGGGTCGGTGGCGTAGGAGCCCTCGGGGACCGTGTAGTGGTACGGGTCGTAGCCCCAGTTGTAGGCGTCCTTGGCGGCGGACTTCGCGACGCACTCCTGCTGCTTGTCCGAGTCGGGCGCGTAGGAGGCGAGGTCGCAGTCGGGGCTCGTCCGGTCGGCCTGCCTCTCGGGGACCGTGGCGAAGTCGAAGGCGGGCAGCAGATGGACGTACGACGTCCCGGCCTTCGCCAGCGCGCGCAGATGGGCGGAACCGTCGCTGTCCTTGTCGGCGAAGGCGAGATAGGTACCCCGGTCCTTCGCCGGGACCGTGCCGTCGGCGGCCGAGAAGTCCCGGATGTGCAGCTCCTGGATCTCGGCGTCCCTGAGCGGCACGGCCTTCGGTTTGGCGAGCGTCGACCAGCCGCGCGGGGCAAGGGATCTGTCGTTCAGGTCGACGACGAGGCTGCGCTCGGAGTCCGCGGTCAGGGCGACCGAGTAGGGATCGGTGACCTCGTTGGTGACGACCTTGCGGACGCTGGGCGCCCAGACCTTCACCACGTACCGGTAGGGCCTGTTCCTCCAGGACGCCGGGCCGCTGACGGACCAGACGCCGGTGGCGGCGTCACGGCGCATCGGAACGGCGGTGCCGTCGATATCGAGGTGCACGCTCTGGGCCGTCGGCGCCCACACGGACAGGGTCGGCCGGCCGTTGTGGAAGACCGGGCCGAGCGCGGCCTTGGTCGCACCGGGGTACAGATCGTCCAGGACACCGGCGATCTGTACGCCCGTCGCGGCCGTCACGGCGCCGTTCACCGCGCGCTGCGAGGCCACCAGCTGACCGCTCAGCGCCTCGCGCACCCGGTCCCGGTCGCGCGGATCGACGGACCAGGCCGTGTCGTCCTTCAGATGCGGGAACTTCGCCTTCTGCGCGTCGGTGAGCGTGGTCCTCGTCAGCCGCAGCCGGCGCTCGTCGTCGCCGGTGAGTGTGCCGTCCTCGACGGCGATCGAACCGTCGTGGGAGGAGAGCAACTGGGTGGAGGCGGCGTTGTCGGCACCGTTCCAGGCGAGGGTGTCGCGGTCGATCCAGACGGCTTTGGACGTGGTCAGGTCGAGAGCGGCCGCGCTGCCCGCCGGCTGGGGCAGCAGGTACTTCTCCTGGCCGTTCAGCAGCCACACCTCGTGGCCGTTCGCCGTGAGGTCCAGTGACTGGTCGGCGGACAGGTCCTTCTCGTCGCCCTTGTGGACGATGTAGCCGAGGCTGGTGGCCCCGTCGGTGAGCGGCACCTCGAAGACCGCGCCGTACGCATCGGTGCGCACCGGCTTCAGCGGGTTCGACCAGTCGGTGGGGTTCGCCGCGCCCGTCCAGACGTGCAGTCCCCAGCCGTCGTAGTCACCGTCCGCCCGGTGGTAGTGGAGGACGGCCTTCGTCCGGTCCTGAGCGGGGTAGTCGGCCGCCGGCTTCTCGGTGAGGACGGTCTCCTTGCCCTGCTCGACCCAGACCTCGCCGGTCCTGGTGACGTCGATGGCGCGGTCGGCGGACACGTCCTTGGTGCCGTTCTTGTCGATGACCAGGAAGCCCACGTTCGAGGCGCCGGGCTTGAGTCTGACCCAGGCGAAGGCGCCGTAGGCGTCGCGCCCGGAGAAGGGGTGGCTCTCCGGCCAGTCCGTCGCCTCGCCGTCGGCGAGGTCGCCCCAGGCGTACAGGCCCCAGTTCGCGTAGTCGCCGTCGGCGCGCTTGTAGTGGACGACGGCGTAGTCGCGGGAGGAGGCCGTGGGGACCTCGGGGGCGGGCGGCGTGCCGGTGGTGCTCGTGGCGGCGGCGCTCGCGGTGCGGCCGGCCGCGTCGATCACGACCGCCTTGTAGCGCAGGACGGTGCCGGGGGTCACGTCCATGCCGATGGACTGGGTGACCCGGTACGGGGCGTGGTCGGCGGAACCGAGGACACGCCAGGGCCCGCTGCCGGTCTGGGCGGCGAACACGACGCGGTCGAGCCCACCGCCGTCGACGTCGGCCGTGAGGTCGACGGTGCCGGTGGCGCCCGCGTCCGGGGCCTTCAGGACGAGAGTCGGCTGTGTGGCGGGGGTGCCGGGACGGGCGGCGGCCTTGAGGACGACGGCGGACCGGGCCGGGACGGTGACGGTGATCTTCTTGTCCGCGTCGCTCCTGACCTGCGTGTCGGTCCCGTATATGCCGCGGAACGCCATTGCGGGCGACCCGGTCGCGAACGTCGCCTTCTTCTGTTCGCCGGCGTTGTTGAAGGCGACGACGTACTCGGTCCCGTCGCTCCCCGTGCGGGAGAAGGCGTAAATGCCCGGGCCGTCGGCCGCGTACCGCTCGGTCTGGACGCCGTCGGCGAGCGCGGGGTTGTCCTTCCGCAGCGCGGAGAGGGTGCTGATCTGACGGTAGAGCGGGGCACTCGTGTCGTAGGCGTCGCTCGCGTGCGTGCGGTCGGTGCCGATCTCGTCGTCGTCCAGGTAGTCCGCGACCTTGGAGGCGAACATCGTCTGGCGGGCGTCCTTGTCGCCGCCGGATCCGGTGAAGCCCTGCTCGTCGCCGTAGTAGACGACCGGATTGCCGCGGCTGAGGAACATCAGCTCGTTGGCGAGCCGGTCCTTCCCGAGCAGTTCGGCATCCGACGCCTCGGGGTTGTCCTGCTCGAGGAAGGAGCCGATCCGCCCCATGTCGTGGTTGCCGAGGAAGGTGACCTGCTCGTAGGCGTTGGCCTTGTCGGTCGTGTAGCGGTAGTCGTTCGCGAAGACGCCCGCGAGCTTCTGCGCGCTGCCGCCCTGGGAGGCGTACTGGCGGGCCGCCTCCTGGAAGGGGAAGTCGAGGGTGGCGTCGAGGCGCCCCTGGGTGACGTACGGGGCCGTGACGGACGGGTCGGAGGAGTAGACCTCACCGAACATGAAGAAGTTCTTGCGTCCGTGGGCGGCGGCGTACCGGTCGAGCGCCGTCGCCCACTGCGTCCAGAACTCCATGTTCACGTGCTTCACGGTGTCGATCCGGAAGCCGTCGACGGCGAAGTCCCGCACCCACCGCTCGTAGATCCGCTCCATGCCCTCGACGACCTCGGGACGCTCGGTCCACAGGTCGTCGAGCCCGGAGAAGTCGCCGTAGGTCGTGGACTCGCCGGCGTACGTGGAGTCACCGCGGTTGTGGTACATCGTCGGGTCGTTGAGCCAGGTGGGGACCTTGACGTCCTTCTTCGCGGCGGGGACCACGGGAGTGCGCGGGAAGGAGTCGGCGTCCGTGGCCGGGAAGCCGTTCGTGCCGTCGGCGTGACCGGCGTCGTCGAAGGGCCGCCCGTCCTCGGTCAGATAGGGGAACGCCCCCTTGGAGAGGTAGTCGTAGGACTTCTCCTTGTAGTCGACGACATCGGCGGTGTGGTTGGTGATGACGTCGAAGTAGACCTTCATGCCCTTGGCGTGCGCCTTCGAGATGAGGGTCCGCAGGTCGCCGTTGGTGCCGAAGTGCGGGTCGACGCGGGTGAAGTCGGTGATCCAGTAACCGTGGTAGCCGGCGGAGGCGTCGGAACCGGTGCCCTGCACCGGCTGGTTCTTGAAGATCGGCGCCATCCAGATGGCGGTGGTGCCGAGGCCCTTGATGTAGTCGAGCCTCTTGGTCAGGCCCTTGAGGTCACCGCCCTGGTAGAACCCCTTGTCGGTCGGGTCGTACCCGGTCGACAGACGCGAACCGGTCAGCCCTCCGCGGTTGTTGGAGGCGTCGCCGTCGGCGAAGCGGTCCGGCATGACGAAGTAGAACTGCTCGCGGGTCGCGTCGTGCCGTGCGGGCTCGGCCGCGAGCCGCGCGTCGGACGGCGGCGGGGGCACGGTGGCGGCCTGTGCGGCCAGGGGCGGCATGAGTGCCGCGGCCAGTGCGGTGACGGTGAGGGCCGCGACCCTTGTCCGGCTCTGGGCAGGGCGCCTGCGGGGCGCCGGCCATCTCGGTATCACAGGCGTGAACTCCTTGCGATTACGGCTCGATCGGGTCCGACCCCTGCGCCGCGGCACGGCTCCGTCGCCGGGCGCCCGCGCGACCGTACCGTCCATGCAAGCCTTACAGCAAGAGACTTGAAAGCATCGGAAAGCAATTGCATCGGCGGACGGGCCGCAGGCGAGGGCCCGCCGCCCCGGACACGGCGGGCAGCGGGCCTCGACGGGTCTCCGGACTCAGCAGCTCGGCTTTCCGGCGTAGAGGGCGAGCGCCGTGTTCGGGGCGACCGACGCCTGGAACCAGCCGCTGCCGTCGACCGTCACGGTCCTGTTCCCCTGTACGTCGCAGTAGGTGCCCGCGGGCAGCGACGTCTCGTACCACCGGTCGGCCGCCGTGCTCTCGTGATTGATCACCACATAGCCCTTGCTGCCGCGGCCGAACGCGATGAGGTTGCCGCCGTTGTCCCACCACTTGGTGACCGCCTGGCCGCGTGTGGCGTTGCGGAAGGCGACCATCGACTTGATCTCCGGCCAGGCGTGCTGGCACTTCCAGCCGTCCTGCCAGCAGGCGTTGACCTGGCCGCCGTTCGGCGGGCCCGCGTCCACGTCGGACCACTCGTAGCCGGAGTTGACGTCGGACGCCCCGTAGGGCCAGGCCAGCATGAAGACGTTCGCCAGCGTGTAGTTCGCGCCGCTCTTGTAGTTCAGGGTCGAGCCGTTGCGCTCGGTGTCGTGGTTGTCCACGAAGACTCCGGCGACCGAGCTGTTCACGTAGCCCCAGCCCTCGCCGTAGTTGCCGAGGTAGGCCAGCTTCTCGCTGGTGAACACCCGCTTGAGGTCGTAGGCGTAGCGGAACTCCTGGACGTCGCCGTTGCCCGTGTACTCGGTCGGCTGGACGGCCTCTCCCGCGCCGTAGATGACCTCCTGCTTCCAGTACGCGGCGGGGTTGGTCAGCCGGGACTTGATGTCGGCAAGATCGGCCGCCGGGATGTGCTTGGCCGCGTCGACACGGAAGCCGTCGACGCCGAGGGTGAGGAGGTCGTTCATATAGCCGGCGATCGTCTTGCGGACATACTCCTCACCGGTGTCCAGGTCGGCGAGACCCACCAGTTCGCAGTGCTGCACGTTCCAGCGGTCCTGGTAGTTGCTGACCTGGGCGGTGCAGTCGTCGAAGTCGGCGGACGAGTACAGGCCCGGGTAGTCGTACTTCGTGTACGACGAGCCTCCCGTGCCCGTTCCGCTGCCGGCCGACATGTGGTTGACGACGGTGTCCACGACGACCTTCACGCCCGCCGCATGGCAGGTGTCGACCATGTTCCGGAAGGCCGTGCGGTCGCCGAGGCGGCCCGCGATCCGGTAGCTCACCGGCTGATAGGACGTCCACCACTGCGAGCCCTGTATGTGCTCGGCGGGCGGGGAGACCTGCACGTAGCCGTAGCCGGCCGGGCCGAGGGTGGTGGTGCACTCCCTGGCGACCGAGGCGAATTTCCACTCGAAGAGGACCGCTGTGACGTCCTTGGTGCCGGGCGGGGAGGCCTGGGCGGTCCCGGCGGGGACGGCGAGTGCGACCGACGCGGCCGCCACGAGGGCGAGGGCGCCGGAGAGCGTTCTGCTGGCCATGTGGGGGTTCCTTCTCCGTTGAAGGATCTGCTGAGGGCGCCTGTCGGGGGCCCTGGGACGCTCTGCGGGGAATTGCTGCAAGTTTTCAACGACTTGCAGTGGAGCAGACCGTACGAGCCCCGACCACGGCGGTCAACCCCCCGGGCATGCTCCTGCCATAGCTGCCGACCGGGCCCGGATCACCACGTGTTGGAGCCGCAGCGACCATCGGGGAAACGGCCGGGGGCCCGCCGTCCCTCCCGGACGACGGGCCCCCTGAAACCATGTGAAGCGTCAGACGGCCGTCCACCAGACGGTCGCGTCGGCCGGCACCTTCACTTCACCGTCCGCCTCGGTCACCTCGTCGCTCGCGAGCAGCACACGGCCGTACGCCGGGACGGCGACCGACTCACCGGTGGTGTTGGCGACGCAGACGAAGTCCCCGCGCCGGAAAGCCAGTACACCCTCGGGCGCACGCAGCCACTCCACCGCGTCGCCCGCGCCGAGACCGGGCTGCTCGCGCCGCACGGCGAGCGCGGAACGGTACAGCTCCAAGCTGGAGCCGGCCACGCCCTGCTGCGCCTCGACGCTCAGGTCGCCCCAGCCCGCCGGCTGCGGCAGCCAGCTGCCGCCGGTGCCGAAGCCGTAGGACGACCCGGTGCGGGTCCACGGGATCGGGACACGGCAGCCGTCGCGGAAGCCGTCCTGTCCCGCGCCGCGGAAGTACGCCGGGTCCTGGCGCACCTCGTCGGGCAGGTCGACCACGTCGGGCAGACCGAGTTCCTCGCCCTGGTAGATGTACGCCGACCCGGGCAGCGCCAGCATGAGCAGGGTGGCCGCCCTCGCCCGCCGGATCCCCAGCTCGCGGTCGCCGGCCGTGCGGATCTGGGTGCCGAGGCCGGGCGGGTTGGCGAAGCGAGTGGCGTGGCGGGTCACGTCGTGGTTCGAGAGCACCCAGGTGGCGGGGGCGCCGACGGGGCGCATGGCCTCCAGGGTGCGGTCGATGACGACGCGCAGCTCGGCCGCGTCCCAGTCGGCGCTCAGGTACTGGAAGTTGAAGGCCTGGTGCAGTTCGTCGGGGCGGACGTAGTGGGCGGTGCGTTCGACGGTGGGGGTCCAGGCCTCGGCGACGAAGACGCGCTCCCCGGCGTACTCGTCGAGGACGGTGCGCCACTGCCGGTAGATGGCGTGGACGCCGTCCTGGTCGAAGAACGGCATGACATCGTTGCCCAGCAGCTTGAGCTGGTCGTGACTGCCGAGGTCGGGCAGGCCCTCTGCCTTCACCAAGCCGTGGGCGACGTCGATGCGGAACCCGTCGACGCCCATATCGAGCCAGAAGCGCAGGATGGAGCGGAACTCGTCGCCGACCGCGGGGTGGTCCCAGTTGAAGTCGGGCTGCTCGGGGGCGAAGAGGTGCAGATACCACTCGCCGGGGGTGCCGTCGGGTTCGGTGGCCCGGGTCCACGCCGGGCCACCGAAGATGGATTCCCAGTCGTTGGGCGGCAGTTCGCCGTTCTCCCCCTTGCCCGGGCGGAAGTGGTAGCGCTCGCGCAGCGGCGAGCCGGGGCCTTCGGCGAGCGCCCGCTTGAACCACTCGTGCTGGTCGGAGGAGTGGTTCGGAACCAGGTCGACGATGATGCGCAAGCCCAGACCGTGGGCGTCGCGGATCAGCGCGTCGGCGTCCAGGAGGTTGCCGAACATGGGGTCGACGGCGCGGTAGTCGGCGACGTCGTAGCCCGCGTCGGCCTGCGGCGACGCGTAGAAGGGACTGAGCCACACGGCGTCCACGCCGAGGTCGCGCAGATACGGGAGTCGGGAACGTACACCCTCCAGGTCTCCCATGCCGTCGCCGTTGCTGTCGGCGAAGCTGCGCGGATAGACCTGGTAGATCACCGCGTCGCGCCACCAGTCGCGGCGGGTGGCGACGGTGGCGAGGGCGGTGTCCGGGGCCGGGTCGGCGGAGTGCTGGCTCATGGCGTCCTTGATGCGATGCGGGTCCCCGCCCGGGCGGGCCCGGGGCGGGGAGGGAGTGGGGGTCGTCGAGGCGGGTCGGGCGGAGGGTGACGAGGCGGCCGCGGTGCCTGCGGGGTCGGATGGGCACCGCGGCCGCCACCCGCGCGGGTCAGGCGCGCGGGAACCCGGAGAGGGCGGTCAGCCCTTGGTGCCGCCCGCGGTGAGGCCGGTCACCAGGTTCTTCTGCACCAGGTAGAAGAACGCGGAGACGGGTATCGCCACCAGCACCGCGGTGGCGGCCATCAGGTTCCGCTGTGCGTCGTGCTCGCTGACGAAGCTCTGCAGACCGACGGCAAAGGTGTACTTGGAGTCGTCCAGCATGAACGTCGAGGCGAAGGCCACCTCGCCGAAGGCGGTGATGAAGTTGTAGAACGCGGCGACCGCCAGACCGGGCCTGGCCAGCGGCAGGATCAGCCGTGCGAACGTACCGAAGGGGCTCAGCCCGTCGACGCGCCCGGCCTCGTCGATCTCGAACGGGATGGTGTCGAAGTAGCCCTTGAGCAGCCAGGCGCTGTAGGGCACCGCGGTCGAGCAGTAGACGAGGATCAGCCCGAGGTAGCTGTCGATGAGCCCCAGGTCCGACAGGATCTGGTACATCGGCACGATGAGCACCGCGATCGGGAACATCTGGGTGACCAGGAGCACCCACATCAGCTTGCGGTAGCCGGGGAACCGCATCCGGGACACCGCGTAGCCGGTGGTGGCGGCCACGAGGACGCCGATGACCGTGGTGCCGAGCGAGACGATCAGCGAACTCTTCAGCCAGTCGAAGAAATTCGTGTGCTGCAGCACGAACGAGTAGTTGCCGAACGTCATCGTGTGCCAGATGCGCCCGGGGTGGAGATAGTCGTCCTTGTCCGGGCCGAGGGACAGGAAGATCAGCCAGGCGATCGGGAAGAGGGCGACAAGGCTCGCGACGATCAGTACGCCGTGGGCGGCCAGCGAGGCGACGGAGCCGTGCTCGCCTCGCCCGCGCACCTTGTGCGGGCGGGCCTGAGCCGCGCCGGGCCCGGTCACCTCGGCGGAGGTCTCGACGGTGGTCGTACTCATGGGAACTCCTTCCTCAGATCGCGAGCTGCTGCTCGTTGCGGTTCAGCCAGCGGCGGTAGAACGAGGTGAAGACGATCAGGATGGCCAGCAGCAGGATGCCGTAGGCGGCGGACTGTGCGAAGTCGCGCGGCTGCTGTCCGAAGCCCAGGTAGTACGCCCAGGTGACAAGGATCTGGGCGTCCGGAGCGGTGTTGCCGAACAGCAGGAAGATGACGGCGAACTGGTTGAAGGTCCAGATGATGCCGAGGAGGACGACGGTCGAGCTGACGGACCTCAGGCCCGGAAGGGTGACGTACCGGAAGCGCTGCCAGGCGCTCGCGCCGTCCATCTCGGCGGCCTCGTACAGGGTGGTGTCGATGGACTGGAGGCCGCCCAGCAGCGAGACCATCATGAACGGCACACCGCACCAGGTGTTGACCATGATCGCGGCGAAGCGCTGCCAGAAGGTGTCCTCCAGCCACGACGGCGCCGGCAGGTGCAGGGCGTGCAGCGCCGAGTTGATGATGCCGCCGTCGGCGAGCATGAAGCGCCAGCCGAACACGGTGACGAAGGTGGGCACGGCCCACGGCAGGATCAGGACGAGTCGGTAGAAGGTCCGTCCCCGGAGCTTCTGGTTGAGCAGCAGCGCCAGGCCCAGCCCGATGGTGTAGTGCAGCGCCACGCACAGCGCGGTCCACACGATCGTCCAGATGAAGTGCGACCAGAAACGGTCGTACGCGGTCGGCCCGAACAGGATGTCCTTGTAGTTGTCGAGGCCGATGAACTTGTACGTGGCGTCGATGTGGTTCACGCCGATCGTGCGGGCGGTGTTCAGGCTGTTGGCATCGGTGAGCGTGAGGTACAAGCCGTACACCAGCGGATAAAGCACGAGGACGCCCAGGACGACGGCCACGGGCGCGATCATCGCGTACGCGTACCAGTGCTTCTGGTATCCGCTCCTCAGGCGCCGGCCCAGGCCGGGCCGGGGCGCGCGGTCACCGCGGCGCTTGCCGGTGGCGCGGTCGATGGCGACTGTCATGGTTCGACAACCTTCTCAACGGTCTGCGGATCAAGGGGTGGGCCTGGGCACGGGCCGATGGCCGCCGGATCCTTCCCCCCTTCCCTCGGGAGGATCCGGCGGCCACGGCCGCACGCGCTTACTTGCTGAAGTCCGGAACCAGCTTGGCGATGGCGAGCTCCGCGTTGCTCAGGCCCTTGTCCAGGGGCTCCTTGCCGCCCGCGATCTTGGGCAGCTCGGTGTCGAGCGGGCCCCACAGCGAGCTGTACTCGGGCAGCGCCGGGCGCGGCTGGGCGGCGGCGAGCACGCCCTGGTAGCCGGCGATGCCGGGGTCGGCCTTGACCTGTGCGCTGAAGGCGTCGTCGCGCGTCGGCAGCGTGGAGTTCTTCAGGGCGATGGTCTCCTGCGACTTCGCCGAGGTCATGAAGTTGACGAACTTCAGCGCCGCCTCCTGGTGGGCCTTGTCCGAACCGGCGTAGACGGACAGGTTGTGCCCGCCGGTCGGGGCGCCCGCCTTGCCGGCCGAGCCGGCCGGGACGGTGGCGATGCCGAGGTTGGACTTGTCCGTGAAGGCCGAGCCCTTGTAGAAGTTCGTGATCTCCCAGGGGCCCTGGATGATCGCGGCGACCTTGCCGTTGACGAACGCGTCCTGGATGTGGGCGTAGGCGTCGGCGGTGGTGTCGGCCTTGTGCAGTCCCTTGCCGGAGAACAGGCTCAGCCAGGTGCCGTAGGCCTTCTTCGCGGCGTCCGAGGTGACGGTGATCTTCTTGGCGGAGGCGTCGACGGTGTCGGTGCCCTCGCCGTAGAGGAACGTCTGGGCGTAGTAGGCCTGGGTGGAGCCCCAGTAGCCGTCGACCTCGGCCTTGTCCTTGATCTTCGCGGCGTCGGCCTTCAGCTCGTCCCAGGTCTTGGGCGCCTCGGTGATGCCGGCCTTCGCGAAGAGGGCCTTGTTGTATACCAGCGCCAGCGTGTCGGTGACGATCGGCACACCGTACGTCTTGCCCTCGAACTGGGCCTGCTGGATCAGGCTGGACTGGAACTTGTCCTTGTCGGCGAGGGCCTGGGTGCCGTCCAGCGGCAGGAAGTAGCCCTTCTTCGCGAAGGCGGGGGTCCAGCCGACCTCGGAGCGCAGCACGTCGGGTGCACCCTTGGAGCCGGCCGCCGTGTCGAACTTGTTCTGCGCCTGGTCGAAGGGGACGTTGACGTACTTGACCTTGATCTTCGGGTTGGCCTTCTCGAAGTTCGCGACCAGCGACTTGTACGTCGGCGCCTCATTGGTGGCGTTGGAGGTGTCCCACCAGGTGATGGTGACCGGGCCGTCGGACTTGCCGCTGCCGTCGTCGCTTCCGCCGCAGGCCGTCGCCGCGAGGGCGAGGGACGCCACCAGCGCGGTGGCCGCTATGCCACGCCGCATGAGTTCTCCTTGAGGGTGAAAGCCCGTTGCTACAGGTGGCGGTCCCGTCCGCCGCCCCTGCCGACTGCCGACTGCGCCGTTGCCGCCGCCGGGCGACGTGAACGTAACAGCGATGAAAGCCTGGCGAAAGGTCTTGCAGCAAAAAAGTGAAAGACCCGACAATGGTTACCCGGCCGTGACCTCCTCGTGAGGCCCTGATGTCTTGTATCCACGCCTGATCGGCGGGATCACGGACACTTGTGCAAGACTCTGCAAGCTCTTGCCACACCTTGCCGACGCGGGGATCATCCCGTTGCGGACCGGACGCCGATCAGAAGATGAGGGAGCGCGATGACGCAGCAACCCGCAGCGGGCCGTTCAACCGCCCGGGCCCGGCGTCCCATTGGTGGGCAAGCGGACATACGGCCGGTACAGTCCCATCCCGTGACCACACGGCTTGCAGACATCGCAGCCCAGGCGGGGGTCAGCGAGGCGACTGTGAGCCGCGTGCTGAACGGCAAGCCGGGCGTCGCGGCGACCACGCGCCAGTCCGTCCTCGCCGCGCTCGACGTGCTCGGCTACGAGCGCCCGGTCCGCCTGCGCCAGCGCAGCGAGGGCCTGGTGGGACTGATCACCCCGGAGCTGGAGAACCCGATATTCCCGGCCCTGGCCCAGGTCATCGGCCAGGCACTGACCCGGCAGGGCTACACCCCCGTGCTCGCGACCCAGACACCCGGCGGCTCGACCGAGGACGAGCTGACCGAGATGCTCGTGGACCGCGGGGTCGCCGGCATCATCTACGTCTCCGGGCTGCACGCCGACACCACCGCCGATATGCAGCGCTATGAACGCCTGCGCGCCCAGGGTGTGCCCTTCGTACTGGTGGACGGCTTCTCGCCCAAGGTGGAGGCGCCGTTCATCTCGCCCGACGACCGCGCCGCGATGTCCCTGGCGGTCACCCACCTGGTGTCGCTGGGACACACCCGGATCGGTCTGGCCCTCGGGCCCAAACGTTTCGTTCCGGTGCAGCGGAAGATCGAGGGGTTCGTGCGCACGGTGCAGGAGCAGCTCGGCCTGTCCGCCGACGAGATCGAGTCACAACTGGTCCAGCACTCTCTGTACACGCTGGAAGGCGGCCAGGCCGCGGCGTCCGCGCTGATCGACCGGGAGTGCACCGCAGTGGTGTGCGCGAGCGACATGATGGCGCTCGGGGCGATACGCGCGGCCCGGCAGCACGGACTGGAAGTCCCCACGGACGTCTCGGTGGTGGGCTTCGACGACTCACCGCTCATCGCCTTCACGGACCCGCCGCTGACGACGATCCGCAAGCCGGTCCCGGCGATGGGGCAGGCGGCCGTGCGGACGTTGCTGGAGGAGATCGGCGGGACGCCCGCGCCCCACAGCGAATTCGTGTTCATGCCGGAGCTGGTGGTGCGGGGGTCGACCGCCTCGGCGCCCGGGGACCGGAGTCGTACCTAGGCAAGTAGTCGTCCGGCCCCTCAGGGGTCCACCGGATGGAGAAAACGGGGCCCGAACCCTTCCCGGGGATGATCGGTGGAGGGCCGCTCTTCTGGCAGACTCTGTGCCTATGAGTGACGAGACCGTGACAGCGGTGGACGGCCGGAGGCAGGCCGCCGACGCCGTCGCGGAGGAGAGCGGGAACCGTGCGGGGCAAGCTCTGCTGCGACGGATCCGCACTCCCCGGCGTCCCCGTTTCTGGTTCGAAATCCTGCTCATCGCGGTGAGTTACTGGACGTACTCGCTGATCCGCAACGCCGTGCCGGAGCAGAAGGCCGAGGCGCTGACCAACGCCGACTGGCTGTGGCGCCTGGAGCAGCATCTGGACATCGCCGTCGAGGACTCGGTCAACCACGCCGTGAACTCGATGACATGGCTGATCGTGGGCATGAACTACTACTACGCCACATTGCACTTCGTGGTGACGCTCGGTGTCCTCGTGTGGCTGTACCGCAGCCACCCGGGCCGGTACGCGGCGACCCGTCTCGCCCTGTTCGCCACCACGGCGGTGGCGCTGCTCGGCTACTACTTCTTCCCGCTCGCGCCGCCTCGGCTGATGACCGGCGGGGACTTCGTCGACACCGTGCTGGTGCACCACACCTGGGGCTCGATGGCGTCGGGCGATCTCAAGCACATGTCGAACCAGTACGCGGCCATGCCGTCCATGCACATCGGCTGGTCGCTGTGGTGCGGGCTGACGATCTTTGCGCTGGCGACGGTGCCGTGGGTGCGCGTCCTCGGTCTGCTGTATCCCGCGTCCACCCTGGTGGTGATCGTCTCCACGGCGAACCACTTCTGGCTGGACGCCGTCGGCGGGGCGCTCTGCCTGGCCTTCGGCTTCGCGCTGGCGTCGCTGTGGTACGGCGCCGTGCCGTACACACTGCCGCGGACCTCGCACCGGAACCTGACTCCCGTCAGCGTCGGTGGCAGTGCCTACGTACCGTAGAACAGCTCCTCCATGACGGTCCTGGCCCTGCGGGTCGTGCGCCGGTAGTCGTCGAGCATGTCGCCCACGTGCCCCGGCCCGTAGCCCAGGTAGCGCCCCACCGAGGCCAGTTCCCGGCTCTCGGAGGGGAAGGTGTCGCCCGCCCGCCCCCGGACCAGCATCACCGCGTTGCGCACCCGCGAGGCGAGCACCCAGGCCTCGTCGAGGATCTCCGCCTCCTCGTCCGGCAGCAGTCCGGCCGCGCGTGCGGCGGCGAGCGCGGCGCGGGTGCGCGTGGTGCGCAGACCCGCTTCGGTACGGCCGTGCCGCATCTGGAGCAGCTGCACCGTCCACTCCACGTCCGACAGACCGCCGCGGCCCAGCTTGGTGTGGAGCGTCTTGTCGGCTCCTCTGGGCAGTCGCTCCGACTCCATACGGGCCTTCAGGCGCCGGATCTCGCGCACCGCCTCGTCGTCGAGTCCGTCGCGTGGATAGCGCAGCGGGTCGATCAGTTCGATGAAGCGCCGGCCCAGGTCCTCGTCACCGGCGACGGGCTCGGCCCGCAGCAGCGCCTGCGACTCCCAGACCAGCGACCAGCGCCGGTAGTACGCCTCGTACGACTTCAGAGTGCGCACCAGCGGTCCCGACTTGCCCTCGGGACGCAGGTCGGCGTCGATCAGCAGCGGCGGGTCGCTGCTCGGCAGCTGGAGCAGCCGGCGCATCTCCGCGACCACCCGGTTCGCCGCCTCGCCCGCCTCGCGTTCGTCCACGCCCTCGCGCGGCTCGTGTACGAACAGCACGTCCGCGTCGGAGCCGTAGCCCAGTTCGTGGCCGCCGAAGCGGCCCATGCCGATGACCGCGAACCGGGTGGGCAGGGTGTCGCCCCAGCCGGCGCGCACCACCGCGCGGAGCGTGCCCGCGAGCGTCGCCGCCGTCAGGTCCGAGACCGCCCCGCCGACCAGGTCGATCAGTGCGCCCTGATCAGGCCGGGTGGGTGTGTCCTCTCGGCCGTAGGAGCCGACGATGTCCGTGGCGGCCGTGCGGAACAGCTCGCGCCGCCGTACCCCGCGCGCCGCCGTGACCCCCTGCTCGGCGATCTCGGCACGGCCCACCGCGGCAAGGATCTCCTGTTCGAGGTGGGCCCGGGAGCGGGGCTCGAGTCCGCCGCCGTCCCCGTCGCCGAGGAGGGCCACCGCCTCCGGAGCACGCATCAGCAGGTCGGGGGCGAGCCGGCCCGCGGACAGCACCCGGGCCAGGTTCTCGGCGGCCGCGCCCTCGTCCCGCAGCAGCCGCAGGTACCACGGGGTCTTGCCGAGTGCGTCCGACACCTTGCGGAAGCCCAGCAGGCCCGCGTCCGGGTCCGCGGAGTCCGCGAACCAGCCGAGCAGCACGGGCAGCAGCGTGCGCTGGATGGCGGCCTTGCGGCTGACGCCGGACGCCAGCGCCTCCAGATGGCGCAGCGCGGCGGCGGGGTCGGCGTAGCCGAGCGCGACGAGCCTCTCCCGGGCCGCGTCCGCGCTCAACCGGGCCTCCCCCGGGGCGAGTTGGGCGACGGCGTCCAGCAGCGGCCGGTAGAAGAGCTTCTCGTGCAGCCGGCGTACGACACCGGTGTGCCGCTTCCACTCGCGGTTCAGCTCGCGGACGGGGTCCGTGCGCAGGCCGAGGGAGCGGCCGAGACGGCGCTGGTCGGCCTCGTCCTCGGGGACGAGGTGGCTGCGGCGCAGCTGGTAGAGCTGGATGCGGTGCTCCATGGAGCGCAGGAAGCGATAGGCGTCGTCGAGCTGCACGGCGTCCACGCGGCCGACGTAGCCGCCCGCCGCGAGCGCCTTCAGCGCATCGAGCGTGGTACCGCTGCGCAGCGAGGTGTCGGACCGCCCGTGCACCAACTGCAGGAGCTGGACGGCGAATTCGACGTCCCTGAGCCCTCCGGGTCCGAGCTTGAGTTCGCGCTCGACCTCGCCGACCGGGATGTTGGCTACGACCCGCCGGCGCATCTTCTGCACGTCGGCGACGAAGTTCTCGCGCTCGGCGGCCTGCCAGACCAGGGGGGCGAGGGTGGCGACGTACCTCTCGCCCAGCTCCATGTCGCCGGCCACCGGCCGCGCCTTGAGCAGCGCCTGGAACTCCCAGGTCTTGGCCCAGCGCTGGTAGTAGGCGAGATGGCTGCTGAGCGTGCGCACCAGCGGGCCGTTCCTGCCCTCGGGGCGCAGATTGGCGTCGACGGGCCAGATGCTGCCCTCGACGGTCGTCTCGGAGCAGATCCGCATCATGTGCGAGGCGAGCCTGGTCGCGGCCGGCAGCGCCTTGCCCTCGTCGGCGCCGGACGCGGCCTCGCCGACGAAGATGACGTCCACGTCCGAGACGTAGTTCAGCTCGTGGCCGCCGCACTTGCCCATCGCGATCACCGCGAGCCGGCAGCTCCCGGCGTCCTCGGGGGCCGCGGCGCAGGCGATGGCGAGGGCGCCGCGCAGGGTGGCGGTGGCGAGGTCGGCCAGCTCGGCGGCGGTCTGGGCGACGTCGATGGTGCCGCACACATCGCGTGCGGCGATCGACAGCAGGCAGCGGCGGTAGGCGACACGCAGGGAGACGGGGTCGGTGGCCTCGACGAGATGCCGTTCGAACTCGGCCACACCCGGGTGGAGGTCCTGCGGCTCGTAGTTGACCAGGGCGTGCCAGTCGCCGGGATGGCGGGCGAGATGGTCGGCGAGCGCGGCGGAGGCGCCGAGGACACCGAGCAGCCGGTCCCGCAGCGGCTTGGCCGCGATCAGCGTGTCGAGCAGTTCACGACGGGCGGTGGGAGCCGGCTGTGCCTCGAGGAGGCGCACAAGACCCTGCAGAGCCAGATCGGGGTCGGCGGTCGCGCCCAGCGCCTCCAGCAGGACCGGATCGGACCTTATCGGCTCCAGCTCGGGGCTCTCCAGGAGCCGCTCGGCGGCCGACGGGTCGGTGAAGCCGTGCCGCAGCAGACGCGTGAAGGTGCTGCTCCTGCGCCCTTGGGGCACGGTCATCCCTCGGCCTCCCGTCCGACCCGCCCTCGTCCGAGCCACCGGATCAAGGTCGTACGAGGTTGAGCGTAACCGCAGTGGTCGGCACAAGGCCCGGTGCGGGGGGTCACGACTTCCGCCGTCATACGGGGTGGGCCCCGCGCGCGTCCGCTCGCCCGGGCACGGGCATGCCGGGCGGAGGACCGCGGACACACCGGGAGCCCGTGCCGCGGGGAACCCCCGGGCCGTCGTGGCACCACGGTCGCGGGCCGGGCCCGGCCGGCGCCCCGACCGGGCCCGGCCCGCGACCGTTCCGCCCCCGAGGGCCGCCCGACTCCGCCGCCGGGGTCGCAAGGGCCTCCGCAGCCCAACGGACCTTGCTGTGGGAGTAGTTCACCGGTTCTTCATCCGGCGGGCCGGGCGGTGTGAGGCGACGGAACCTTGGCGTGTGCATGCTCTGTGCGCACCGCCACCCGTCTCCTTCCCCCCGACCGGAGGTTGAAGTGTCCGGCAGTTCCGTGTACCGCCGCACCCGTGCCGTAGTGGCGTCCGCGGCGGCCTTTGCCGCCGCGGCGATCGGGCTGTGGACCGGGCTCGGCGGCGAGACCCCCGCGCACGCCGCGGGCGCCGTCCCGACCCCGGACCACGTCGTCGTCGTGGTCTTCGAGAACCACGCCTACAGCCAGGTGATCGGCTCCTCCAGCGCCCCGTACATCAACTCGCTGAAGTCCGGCGGCGCCAACCTGACCCAGTCCTACGCCCAGACCCACCCCAGCCAGCCCAACTACTTCGCGTTGTTCTCGGGTTCCACCCAGGGCATCACGGACGACAGCTGCTACACGCCCGGCTTCTCCTCCGCCCGCAACCTGGCCTCCGAGCTGATCGCGGCCGGCCGCACCTGGGCGAGCTACAACGAGACGCTGCCCAGCCAGGGCTCGACCACGTGCAACAGCGGCAAGTACGCCCGCAAGCACAACCCCTGGTTCGGCTTCAGCAACGTGCCGACGTCGACCGCGAAGACCTTCGCGCAGTTCCCGACCGACTACTCGACGCTGCCGCACGTCTCCTTCGTGGTCCCCAACCTGTGCAGCGACATGCACGACTGCTCGGTGTCCTCCGGTGACACCTGGCTGAAGAACAACCTCGGCGCCTACGCCACCTGGGCCAAGACCCACAACAGCCTGCTCGTCGTCACCTTCGACGAGGACAACCGGCTCAGCGGCAACCGCATCGCGACGGTCCTGTACGGGCAGCCGGTGACGGCGGGGTCCAGCAGCGCCACCACCTACAACCACTACGACCTGCTGCGCACCCTGGAGGACTCGCAGGGCCTCTCGACCCATGCGGGCAATGCGGCCTCCGCCAAGGACATCACCGGCATCTGGGCGTCCTGACGTGTACGTAGCGGACAGCCGCGCGAGCACGCCGTCCGCGGAAGGCGCCGTCCGGCAGGATCTCGCCGGGCGGCGCCGCCACGCGGTCGCGCCCACCGTCCTCGCCCTCGGCACGGTCAGTCTGGTCACCGACATCTCCTCGGAGATGGTCACGGCGGTGCTTCCGCTGTACCTGGTGGCGGGGCTCGGACTGTCGCCGCTGGGCTTCGGACTGCTCGACGGCATCTACAACGGTTTCTCCGCACTCGTCCGGCTCGCCGGGGGGCACCTCGCCGACCGCGGCGGCGGCCGGCACAAATGGGTGGCCGGGCTCGGCTACGGCATCTCGGCGCTGTGCAAGCCGCTGCTGCTGATCGCCCACACCCTGACGCCGATCGGCCTGATCCTGGCCGCCGACCGCACCGGCAAAGGGCTGCGCACCGCCCCGCGCGACGCCCTGATCTCGCTCTCCAGCACTCCGGAGACCCGTGGCCGGGCCTTCGGCGTGCACCGCGCGATGGACACCGCGGGCGCGCTGTTCGGCCCGCTCGTGGCGTTCCTGATCCTGCGGGCCACGGTCGACGGGTACGACGCGGTGTTCACGGTGAGCTTCTGTGTGGCCGTGGCGGGCGTCCTGGTGCTGGTGCTGTTCGTGCCGGGCGGCGCGTCCGCCCCGGCGGCCCCCGACGGCCCCCGGCCGACGCTGCGTGCCGCCCTGGCCCTGCTGCGCCGCCGTGATCTGCGCCGGATCACGATCTGCGCACTGCTGCTGGGCCTGGCCACGGTCAGCGACTCGTTCGTCTACCTGCTGCTGCAACGGCGTCTCGGGGTCCCCGACCGATGGTTCGCGCTGCTGCCGCTCGGGACGGCCGCCGCCTTCCTGCTCCTCGCCGTGCCGCTGGGCAGGCTGGCCGACCGGGTGGGCCGCTGGCGGATCTTTCTGGCCGGCCACGGCGCCCTGCTCCTGGCGTACGGCCTGCTGCTCACCTCCTGGCACGGCACCGCCCTGCCCTACGCGGTCCTCGCCCTGCACGGCACCTTCTACGCGGCCACCGACGGCGTCCTGATGGCGGCGGCCTCCGACGGCGTGCCCGAGGCGCTGCGCTCGTCCGGGCTGGCCGTCGTACAGACCGGGCAGGCCCTGGCCCGGTTCGCCTGCTCGCTGCTCTTCGGCGCCGCATGGACGGTATGGGGCGACCGCACGGCGCTGGCGGCGTCGACCGCGGCCCTCGCGGTCTGCGCCGTCTTCTCCTTCACCCTCCGCCCGACCCGGGAGCACGTCTCATGACCCTGCGGTCCCGCATCCTGGTCCTGGCGTCGGCCGTCGTCGTCCTGACGGCGGTCGCGCTGGGGGCCGTCCTGCACGCGTCGGCGCGGGCCGAGCGCCGCGACCACACCCGGGCGGGCGGACCCCGGGTCGCCGCGGGCCGGGTCACACTGACGGATCCGGGCCGGCTGGTGTTCCGCAACATGGCCTGGGGCCCGCACCGCGACGAACTGACCTCGGTCCCGGCGACGGCCCCGGACGGCCCGCGGACCGCCTCGGGCGTCAAGTGCCTGCGGTTCCACAGCGACTCGGGCACGGGCGTGTGTCTCCAGGCCGTGCACGGCCCGGTCTCGGACACCTACCGCGCGCTGATCCTGGACGCCCGGCTGCACACCACGGCCCACTACGACGTGCCGGGCATCCCCTCCCGCGCCCGGGTCTCCCCCAGCGGCCGCTTCGCCGCCTGGACGGCGTTCGTGGGCGGCGACTCGTACGCGGGCACGAACTTCTCCACGCGCACCGCGATCGTGGACACCGCGACGGGCCGGCTGATCCCGTCGCTGGAGCAGTTCCGCATCGTGAAGGACGGCCGGGCCTACCGGTCCCCCGACGTCAACTTCTGGGGCGTGACGTTCTCGGCGGACGACCGCACCTTCTATGCGACCCTGGCCACGAAGGGGAAGACCTATCTGATCCGCGGAGATCTGACGACGAACACGGTGACGACGCTGCACCCGAACGTGGAGTGCCCGTCGCTGTCCCCCGACGGCACCCGCGTCGCCTACAAGAAGCGCGTGGCGGGCCTGCCCGCGGACGCCCCCTGGCGCCTGTACGTCCTCGATCTGCGCACGATGCGCGAGACCCCGCTCGCGGAGGAGCGGAGCGTCGACGACCAGGCGGTGTGGCGGGACGCGCACACGGTCGTGTACGCGCTGCCCGGCGACTACGGGGCCGATCTGTACCAGGTCCCCGCGGACGGCACGGGCGTCCCGCGGCGGATCAACTCGGCGGCGGTGTCCCCGGCGTACCTCCACTGAACGCCGGGCCACCACCGTGGAAGCACGGCAACCCGTCGGTGTGTGACCGGCCTTGGGCCCGGCCGTCGACCCAGTACTGCCCCACCGTGCCCACGATTGCGACCCAGGGCAGCCCAGGAGCCCGTCCCGCGTCAAGACCGACTCACGTGGAATCACGTCGGGTTGATGCTCGGATCCGCGGCAGCGCGCACCAGGCCGCGCAGAGGCGCGGCCGGCACGGACGCCCGCCGATGACCGACGATCGATGACCGATCACCGACGATCAACGGGTCGATTACCGATGACCGATCAGGGCTGCTGATCCTAGGATCTGATCACGCATCCGATGGGGATGCCGCTCGAGTGGGGGATGGAAACTAGTGGAACTGCGTTTCGCGCGCCGTGCCGTGGCGATGGCCGCGGTGCTCAGCGCATCGGTGGGGCTCACGCTGGCCATGGGGGCGCCGGCCCAGGCCGATGACGACCCGGTGGTGACGCTGGAACAGCCGGCTCCGGTGGCCCTCGCCCCGGCCGACATGACGGGGGTGGCGAAGACCGCCCAGCCGTACTTCGACTTCCGCACGACGGGACCGCTGGACAACCAGGCCACGCTGACGATCGACGTGACACAGCTCGCGACGATCGCCCGCGTGACCTTCTCGGACAACTGCACCGTGAAGCAGCATGTGGCCACGTGCAACGAATGGCTCTGGGACCCGGACGGGTCGAGCTCCACAGTCGGTGCCTCAACCCAGATGACGATCCGGGCCCTGCCGGGCGCCGCCATCGGGTCGACCGCCGGATACACGGTGAGCGGCACCGCCGACGGTGCGACGATCGTCGGCGGCCGGGGATCGGTGGAGATCGGCGGCCCGGCCTACAACCAGGCTCAGCCGAAGAACCTCAGCGGTGTCGCCGTGGGTTCGGCCCTCACCGTTCCGGTGCGCTTCACCAACATCGGTGACCGGCCGGCGGACTCCACGCAGGTGTTGCTGATGGCATCGCCGGGGCTGAGCTTCATCAAGCACTATGCGAACTGCATGTACAGCACGGGCTTCAGCACGCGGGAGGCGCAGGCGGCGCTGTGCACCGTCCCCGGCCAGGTGCTGCCCGGGGAAAAGGCAGCAGTGAGCCCGGCACCCAGGGTGCGGGTCGAGTCGAGCGCGTACTACACGTACCTGGACGCGCAGATCGCGCCGACCGGCGACGCCGGTCTCCAGTCACTGGCGGCCGGCCGGCAGTGGACGCAGGGCACCGGCGGCCAGCTGACGCTGAAGGTCATCACGCCGGGGACCGCGACGGACGCGCCGTCCGGCACCGTGTCGCTGCCCATGACCGGTTCCCGCGGCAACTACCGGGTGACCAGTCTCCGGGCCGACAACACGGCCGACTTCGCGGTCACCGGGGACAGCGCGACGGCAGCGCAGGGCGACACCGTGACGATGAACTTCAGCATGGTGAACAACGGCCCGGCGACGATCTTCTACCGCAGCGGCGACACCATGGAGGCCAGGTTCGTGCCACCGCCCGGCACCCACGTGGTGAGCACGTCCGCCAACTGCCGCCCGTACTACTGCTCGGGGGCCGACATCGTCACCCCGGCCGGCACGGTCGCGCACTTCTCCGTCACCTTGCAGGTGGATGAGGTCATCCCGGGCGCGCAGGGCTCGGTCTCGATGGCGTGGGGCCCGGACGACAGCTACCGTCCGCCGTTCGACCCGGACGCGGCGAACGACACCGCCGCACTGACCCTCAACTGATCCGTCACGTCCCTCACCCCGGCCGGCCTTCGCGTGCGAAGGCCGGCCGGACCATGAGCGCCGCCGTCAGCGCGACCGCGGTGAGCAGGAGACCGGCACGCCGCGCCGGACGCCGCAGGTTGCCCCGTTGACCAGCAGCGATTACCCCTAACTTTCAATCCGGGGTACCGGGCGCGCATCCACCGCTACCGCGCAGAGCGCGTCTTCGCCTCACGGGTAGCGCTACCACGCGATGGTCGACCTCGGAGGCGGATGCGGGCTCCGGCGAGCCTCTACGAGGGCGCCGATCCAACGTCGGACGGCCCGGAGACGGACCGGGGCCGGTGAGACGCCACGGGGCCGACGGTCCACGACCGTCGGCCCCACGCATCATGCGGGCGGGACACCCGCCTACAGCACCGGCAGATTCTTCCGCAGCTCGAACGCGGTCACCTCGGACCGGTACTCGTGCCACTCCGCCTGCTTGTTGCGCAGGAAGAAGTCGAAGACGTGCTCTCCCAGCGTCTCGGCGACCAGGTCGCTGCGCTGCATCAGCGTCAGCGCCTCGCCGAGGTTCTGCGGCAGGGGCTCGATGCCCATCGCGCGGCGCTCGGCGTCCGTCAGGGCCCAGACGTCGTCCTCGGCGCCCGGCGGGAGCTCGTAGCCCTCCTCGATGCCCTTCAGACCGGCGGCCAGCAGGACCGCGTAGGCCAGGTACGGGTTGGCGCCCGCGTCGATCGAGCGGACCTCGACCCGGGCCGAACCGGTCTTGCCCGGCTTGTACATCGGGACCCGGACCAGGGCCGAACGGTTGTTGTGGCCCCAGCAGATGTACGACGGCGCCTCGCCGCCCGCGCCCGCGGTGCGTTCGGAGCCGCCCCAGATGCGCTTGTAGGAGTTGACCCACTGGTTGGTGACCGCCGAGATCTCCGCGGCGTGCCGCAGCAGACCGGCGATGAAGGAGCGACCGACCTTGGAGAGCTGGTACTCGGCTCCGGACTCGTAGAACGCGTTGCGGTCGCCCTCGAAGAGGGACAGGTGCGTGTGCATGCCGGAACCCGGGTGCTCGGAGAACGGCTTCGGCATGAACGTCGCCTGCACGCCCTGCTCCAGCGCCACCTGCTTCATGACCAGGCGGAACGTCATGATGTTGTCGGCCGTGGACAGCGCGTCCGCGTACCGCAGGTCGATCTCCTGCTGACCCGGCGCGCCCTCGTGGTGGGAGAACTCCACGGAGATGCCCATCGACTCCAGCATCGTGATCGCCTGGCGGCGGAAGTCCATGCCGATGTTCTGGGGCGTGTGGTCGAAGTAGCCGGAGTTGTCGGCCGGGGTCGGGCGCGTGCCGTCGAGGGGCCGGTCCTTCAGCAGGAAGAACTCGATCTCCGGGTGGGTGTAGAAGGTGAACCCCAGGTCGGAGGTGCGGGCGAGGGCCCGCTTGAGCACGTACCGCGGATCCGCGAAGGACGGCGAGCCGTCCGGCATGAGGATGTCGCAGAACATACGGGCCGTGCCCGGGGCCTCGGCCCGCCACGGCAGGACCTGGAACGTCGACGGGTCCGGCTTGGCGATCATGTCGGACTCGTAGACCCGCGCGAACCCCTCGATCGCGGAGCCGTCAAAGCCGATGCCCTCGTCGAAGGCCTGCTCCAGTTCGGCGGGCGCCACGGCCACGGACTTGAGGAAACCCAGCACGTCCGTGAACCACAGGCGTACGAAACGGATGTCGCGCTCCTCCAACGTACGGAGCACGAACTCCTGCTGCTTGTCCATCTTCCGCTTCCCCATCCTTGCTGGTCAGGCCGCCTGCCGGTAGCACGCGAGAGGCGGTCGGGCACCTGAGCATCACACCACAACACCGTTTCGTCCGCGTTGCGGACCTTGATCGGCCGGCCGACTCCGGACCGAACACCCCGCATCCCGGCGATGTCCTGCTCTGCCGCCCATCTTGCCTGTTCGTCGGCCCATGTGTAATGGCCGACCCCTTCCCACCGCACCCCACCTTTAATTTGCATCTCAGATGCAAGTTTTATTACCGTGTCGAGTGCTCGAAGGGCCGAGCCCTCCCTCCACGAAGGAGTCCCGATGCTGTCCGAACAGTCCGCCGCCACCGTGCGCGCCACCCTCCCCGCCGTCGGCGCCTCTCTCGGGGAGATCACCGAGCGCTTCTACGACGGGCTGTTCACCGCCCATCCGGAACTGCTGCGCGACCTCTTCAACCGCGGCAATCAGGCGGCCGGCACCCAGCGCCAGGCACTGGCCGCCTCGATCGCCGCCTTCGCCGCCCATCTGGTGGAGCACCCGGACGAGCGGCCCGACGTGATGCTGAGCCGCATCGCCCACAAGCACGCGTCCCTGGGTGTGGCACCGGAGCAGTACGCGATCGTCCACCAGCACCTCTTCGCCGCCGTCACGGAGGTCCTCGGGGACGCCGTCACCCCCGAGGTCGCGGCCGCCTGGGACGAGGTCTACTGGCTGATGGCGAACGCGCTGATCGCGATCGAGAAGCGGCTGTACGGGGCGAGCGGGCAGACCGGCTGGCGGACGTGGCGGGTGGCCGGGCGCGTCGAGGAGACCGAGGACGTCGCCACCTTCCAGCTCCGTCCGGCCGACGGCGACCCCGTCCCGGACTTCCGCCCGGGCCAGTACGTCTCGGTCCGGGTCGAGCTCCCCGACGGCGCCCGGCAGATCCGCCAGTACAGCCTCTCCGCCGCGCCCGGGTCACCGCTGCGGCAGTTCAGCGTCAAGCGCGTCCGGGGCGGCGCCGCCCCGGACGGGGAGGTGTCGGCCCATCTGCACGCGCGCGTGCACGAGGGTGACGTCCTCGAGCTGTCCGCGCCGTACGGCGACCTCGCCCTGGACGCCACCGAGGCCCCGCTGCTGCTGGCCTCCGCCGGCATCGGCGTGACACCGATGATCGCCATGCTGGAGGAGCTCGCCCGCACCGGCCACGGCTCACCGGTCACCGTCGTGCACGCGGACCGCACACCCGCCGCGCATGCCCTGCGCACCGACCACGAGAGCTTCGCGGCCAAGCTGCCGGACGCCGACGTGCACTTCTGGTACGAGGAGGGCGCTCACGAATCCGCCCGCACCGGCCGTGTCGACCTCGCCACGGTGGCGGTCGCGCCGGGCACACGTGCCTACCTGTGCGGTCCGCTGCCCTTCATGCGGGCGGTGCGCACCCAGCTCCTCGACAAGGGCGTGGCGCCGGCGGACATCCACTACGAGGTGTTCGGGCCGGACCTCTGGCTCGCCCAGGGCTGACGAAGCCCTCCTCGGGCCCGGCGCCCGCGCGGCCGGACCGGCCGCGCGCCGTTCAGGAAGGCCGGGGGGAGATCCCCAGCAGCAGCGGTCCGGTCGGCGCCGCCACCACGTCCTCGACCGTCAGCGGGTCCAGCGAGGCGAAGAACGCCTCCTGGGCCCGTCGCAGCGCGCCCCGCAGCCGGCACCCGGTGTGGAGCGGGCAGGGCGTGGCACCCTCGCACTCGACCACGTCCCCGTCGCCCTCGAAGGCACGGACGACCGCACCCACCGACGCCGTACGCCCGGCGTCGGTCAGGGCGAGCCCGCCGCCCCGGCCGCGCCGGGCTTCGAGCAGCCCCATGTGCTGCAGTTCGGCGACGACCTTCGCGGCGTGCGTGTAGGGCACGTCCATGGCCGCCGCGACCTCGCGGGTCGTGGGGTTGGTGCCGCCGGTGACGGCGAGCCTCATGAGGACACGCAGTGCCAGGTCGGTGGAGCGCAACAGCCGCATGCCGCCAGCGTAAATAATGCGCATCCACGCTTCAAATTATCGGCGGAAAAGTCTCTTGTTCGGCCATTCCCGTGCCCGCCGTAGGTGAGGACTCCGCCGCCCCACTACGATCAGCCGTCCCGACCCTCCCTCCCTCAAAGGACTCCGCATGGGCTCCGCGAACAAGACCGGCTCCTCCGCCGACCGCAGGGCGCGCATAGAGGAGATGCGCCGTGCCGAGCGCGCACGCGAGCGCCGCAAGCGGATCGTCACCGTCGCCGCGAGCGTGGTCGTCGTCGCCGGTCTTGCCGTCGGCGGCGTCGTCCTGCTCCAGTCGCAGTCCGGGGACAAGGCCTCCGCGGCGAGCGACGACAAGGGTTCGGGCGGGTTCGTCACCGGTGCGGACGGTGTCAGGACCTGGAAGGGGACGCTGGGCCGCACCCACACCGGCAAGACCGTGTCCTACCCGATGGAGCCCCCGGTCGGCGGCGACCACAACCCGGTCTGGCAGAACTGCAACGGCGACGTCTACACCAAGCCCGTCAACAACATGAACGCCGTGCACTCGCTCGAGCACGGAGCGGTCTGGGTGACGTACAACAGCAAGGCGCCCAAGGCCGACGTCGACGCGCTGGCGGCCAAGGTCGGGAAGACTCCGTACACGCTGATGAGCCCCGTCGAGGACCAGAAGGACCCGATCATGCTCTCGGCCTGGGCCCACCAGCGCACGGTGAAGAGCGCGAGCGACCCGGCCGTCGACGCGTTCCTCGCCCAGTTCGTCCAGGGCTCCCAGACGCCCGAGCCGGGGGCCGCGTGCACCGGTGGGCTGGGGCAGTGAGGCACGTCGGCTGGATCGCCGGGGCCGCCGCGGCGGCGCTCGTCGCGGCCGGGGCGATCACGTACGCGGTCGCCGAGGACGCCGGGCCCGCGGCGAAAGCGCCCACCGCCGACTCCGCGGACGCGGGCTTCGCCCGGGACATGGCGGTGCACCACCAGCAGGCCGTCGAGATGTCGTACATCGTGCGCGACCGCACGAAGGACGACGAAGTGCGCCGGCTCGCCTACGACATCGCGCAGACGCAGGCCAACCAGCGCGGCATGCTCCTGGGTTGGCTCGACCTGTGGGGGCTGCCGAAGGTGTCCGCCGATCCGCCGATGACCTGGATGGGCATGGGTGACATGCCCCCCGGCGAGGACGGCGCGCTGATGCCGGGCATGGCGACGAACACCGAGATGAAGAAGCTCGGCACACTGCAGGGCAAGCAGGCCGAGATCCTCTACCTCCGGATGATGACCGACCATCACAGGGGCGGCATCCACATGGCCGAGGGCTGTGTCGCCAAGTGCACGGTGGGCGTGGAGAAGAGGCTCGCGCAGGGCATGGTCGACGCGCAGCGGTCGGAGATCGAGCTGATGGACACGATGCTCGAGGAGCGCGGCGTGAAGCCGCGCGACTAGGGCCCGCCGAACGGCGGTCCGGACCCCGGTGGACCTCTGCGGACCTGCCGGTACCGGCGGCCCCGACCCCTTCGGGCCCCCTCAAGAAGGCCGCAACACCGGGCGGTTCACCGAAATCGCCCCAAACACCCACGATTTGCTGCCACTTGAGGTCTTCTTGGCCTTTTCATTCCCCTGGCATGAACCGTTCATCGCAAGAGTGGCCTTCATCGTGTGATCCATTCACCGCGCGTTCCACGCGTGGTTCTACGCGGATCAACGACCACTACATGCGAAGAACCGCATCGCAGGGGGTTTTATGAGATCCAACCGCGCCAAGGCGCGCGCCGGCGTGAGCCTGGCAGCGACACTGCCGCTCCTCACCGGCGCACTGGCGCTCGGCATACCCGCGGCCCACGCCGCGGACAACCCCGGCCGTGACGCGCTCGCGGGCACCCGGCCCGTGTGGGCGACGGCCAAGGCGGACAAGGGCGCGACCTCCAACGGCGCCCAGGTCTCCGCCCGCGTGTACCTCGCAGGCCGCGACGCCAAGGGCCTCGCCGCGTACGCGCAGGCCGTGTCGAACCCGGCATCGCCGCTGTACGGCAAGTACCTGAGCGCCAAGCAGACGCAGCAGCGCTTCGGCGCGACCAAGGCCCAGGTGGCCGCGGTGACGTCCTGGCTGAAGGCGGCGGGGCTCCAGGTCACCTCCGTCACCGCCCACTACGTCGCCGTCACCGGCGATGTGGCCGCCGCCGAGAAGGCGTTCGGCACCCAGCTGCACAACTACGCGAAGGGCTCGAAGACCTACCGGGCACCGACGCAGTCGGCCTCCGTTCCGGAGAACCTGAAGGGTGCCGTCCTGACCGTCACCGGTCTGGACAGCGCTCCGCACAAGGCGAGCCACAAGGACGCGCTGCCCCCGCCGGACGCCGTGTTCAAGAACGCCGGGCCGTTCTCCTCGTACTACGGCTCGAACACCGCGAAGACCCTTCCCTCCGCGTACGGCACGAAGATCCCTTACGCCGTCCAGGGCTACACCGGCAAGCAGCTGCGGGCCGCGTACGGCGCCGGGAAGTACACGGGCAAGGGCGTCAGGGTGGCCATCACCGACGCGTACGCCTCGCCGACCATCGCCTACGACGCGGCCACCTACGCGAAGAAGCACGGTGACGCCGCCTACACCAGCGGCCGGCTGCACCAGGTGCTGCCGGGCACGTACACGAAGACCGAGGAGTGCGGGGCCGCCGGCTGGTACGGCGAGGAGACCCTCGACGTCGAGGCGGTGCACGCGGTCGCGCCCGCCGCCGACATCACGTACGTGGGCGCCGCGTCCTGCTACGACGACGACCTCCTCGACTCGCTCGGCAAGATCGTCGACGGTCACCTGGCCGACATCGTCTCCAACTCCTGGGGCGACATCGAGGCGAACGAGACGCCGGACGTCGCGGCCGCCTACGACCAGGTCTTCCAGTTCGGCGCGGTCGAGGGCATCGGCTTCTACTTCTCCTCCGGCGACAACGGCGACGAGGTCGCCCACACCGGTACGAAGCAGGTCGACACCCCGGCCAACTCGGCCTGGGTGACCGCTGTCGGCGGTACCTCGCTGGCCGTCGGCAAGGGCGACAAGTACCTGTGGGAGACCGGCTGGGGCACCGACAAGGCCAACCTCTCGACCGACGGCAAGAGCTGGGTGGACTTCCCCGGCGCCTACACCTCGGGCGCGGGCGGCGGCACCAGCAGGACGGTCGCGGAGCCCTTCTACCAGAAGGGCGTCGTGCCGGACGCGCTGGCCGAGGCGAACAATGCCACCGGTAACCGCGTCGTCCCCGACATCGCGGCGATCGCCGACCCCAACACCGGCTTCAAGGTCGGCCAGACGCAGACCTTCCCGGACGGGTCGCAGCAGTACAGCGAGTACCGGATCGGCGGCACCTCGCTCGCCGCGCCGGTGATCGCGGCCGTGCAGGCCCTGTCCCAGGAGGCCCGCGGCGGCAAGGCGATCGGCTTCGCCAACCCGGCGATCTACGCCAAGAGCGGGCCGAAGGTGTACCACGACGTCACGGACAACCCGACGGGCTCCGGTCTCGCCGTGGCGCGTGTCGACTTCGTCAACGGCTTCGACGCCGCGGACGGTCTCGCCACCTCGGTCCGCAGCCTCGGCAAGGACAGCTCGCTGAGCGCCGTGAAGGGGTACGACGACGTGACCGGTGTGGGCTCGCCCGCTTCCGGCTACGTCAACTCGTGGCGCCGCCACTGACCGGCGGCCTCACGCGGTCCCGCGTCGCGCCCGTCCTCCGGTGCCGGAGGGCGGGCGCGCGTGCGTCCGGGCGTCCGGGCGGTCGTGCCGGCGCCCGGCGGGCCGGGCCGCGGCCGGTTCCGCGTCCGCGACCCGGGGCGCCTGCCACGTGGGGCGCCCCACACCCCCATTGTGTCGCTCTGACGATTACTGGAGTCTAGACTGGGCCCGTGCCTCAACTACGCCTCGCCCTGAATCAGATCGACTCGACCGTCGGTGATCTCGCCGCAAACGCCGAGGCGATCCTCCGTTGGACCCGGCACTCCGCCGAACAGGGAGCGCATCTGGTGGCGTTCCCGGAGATGGCGCTGACCGGGTATCCCGTCGAAGACCTCGCCCTGCGGTCCTCCTTCGTCGAGGCCTCCCGCGCCGCGCTGAGGGACCTCGCCGCGCGCCTCGCCGCCGAGGGCTTCGGTGAGCTGCCGGTGCTCGTCGGCTACCTCGACCGCTCGGAAACGGCCCAGCCGAAGTACGGGCAGCCGGCCGGGGCCCCGCAGAACGCGGCGGCGGTACTGCACCGGGGCGAGGTGGCGCTCACCTTCGCCAAGCACCACCTGCCGAACTACGGCGTCTTCGACGAGTTCCGCTACTTCGTGCCCGGCGACACCATGCCGGTCGTGCGGCTGCACGGTGTCGACATCGCGCTCGCCATCTGCGAGGACCTGTGGCAGGACGGCGGCCGCGTACCGGCCGCGCGGTCCGCGGGGGCGGGCCTGCTGCTGTCGATCAACGCCTCGCCGTACGAGCGCGACAAGGACGACACCCGCCTGGAACTGGTGCGCAAGCGGGCGCAGGAGGCCGGCTGCACCACCGCCTA
This sequence comes from Streptomyces sp. HUAS TT11, assembly GCF_051553595.1. Taxonomy (NCBI): domain Bacteria; kingdom Bacillati; phylum Actinomycetota; class Actinomycetes; order Kitasatosporales; family Streptomycetaceae; genus Streptomyces; species Streptomyces sp. HUAS TT11. The sequence continues at coordinate 6,459,733 of NZ_CP196184.1, read as the reverse complement.
CCTGGCCATGATCGGCGGTCAGGACGAGCTGGTCTTCGACGGGGACTCCATCGTCGTCGCCCCGGACGGCGAGGTGCTCGCACGGGCGCCGCAGTTCGCCGAGGGATGCGTGGTCATGGACCTCGACCTGCCGCGGGCGGAACCGGACGCGCCGGCGGGCGTGGTGGACGACGGTCTGCGCATCGACCGGCTCGTGCTGTCCGAGGAGCCGCTGCCGGCGTACGAGCCGGAGCTGACCGGCGGATACGCGGAGCGCCTCGACGACGCGGAGGAGGTCTACTCGGCCCTGGTCGTGGGTCTGCGGGCGTACGTGACGAAGAACGGCTTCCGGTCCGTCCTCATCGGTCTGTCCGGCGGTATCGACTCGGCGCTGGTCGCGGCGATCGCCTGCGACGCGATCGGCGCGGAGAACGTGTACGGCGTGTCGATGCCGTCGAAGTACTCCTCCGAGCACTCGAGGAGCGACGCGGCGGAGCTGGCACGGCGGACGGGCCTGCACTTCCGTACCGTCGCCATCGAGCCGATGTTCGCCGCCTACATGGACGCGCTGGGCCTGACCGGATTGGCGGAGGAGAACCTCCAGTCCCGGCTGCGCGGGACGCTGCTGATGGCGATCTCCAACCAGGAGGGCCACATCGTGCTGGCACCCGGCAACAAGTCGGAGCTGGCGGTGGGCTACTCGACGCTGTACGGCGACTCGGTGGGCGCGTACGGCCCGATCAAGGACGTGTACAAGACGTCGATCTTCCAGCTGGCGCGATGGCGCAACCGCGCGGCGCGGGAGCGGGGGCAGACGCCGCCCGTCCCGGAGAACTCGATCACGAAGCCGCCGAGCGCGGAGCTGCGCCCGGGCCAGGTCGACACCGACTCGCTGCCCGACTACCCGGTGCTGGACGCGATCCTCGACCTGTACGTGGACCGGGACAAGGGCGCGGACGTGATCGTGGCGGCGGGCTTCGAGCGCGACCTGGTGGTGAAGACCCTGCGCATGGTCGACACCGCGGAGTACAAGCGCCGCCAGTACCCGCCGGGCACGAAGATCTCGGCGAAGGGCTTCGGCAAGGACCGCCGCCTGCCGATCACGAACCGGTGGCGCGAGCACGCGTGACACCCCGGCGGCGCCGTCGATCCGACGGCACCGCCGGTCGAGCCGGGTTGCCGCGCCGCCCCGGTGAGGACGGGTACGGCCCCGCCGGGCCGGCACGGCGGGAGCATCGCGCCGAACAGCAGCAGCAAGCACCGGTCACGGCCCCCGCGTCCTCGGTCTCCTCGCTCGCGGTGCCCGTTGTCGCAGTGGTGCCGAAGGCCCCGTCCCGCACCTTGAGGCGCCGGTCCGGGCCGTGCTGCGCCTCCCATGCCGACATCGGCTCCACCAGCCGGTTCCCGCCGGTGACCGGGACCGGCCCCACGGCGTGGGTGGTGAGGACGACACGGGGATCGACGGCGCGGTTGAGCGCCATGAGCCTGCGCGGACCGGTGGCGCATTGCCGCGCGCCGTCCGCCCCCACCGACAGCACCCGGTGCGGCCCGGTACCGTCTTCGGTTCCGGCGGGGCCGACGGCTTCGGCCGGACCTGCCGGGGCTTCGCCCGCCGAGGAGCGAAACCCCGGTGGTGGGGGGGCTTCGGGCGGGCCGCCGAGTCAGCCGTGCACGGTCTCCGCGGGCTCCGGGACATGCGTCGCGATCACACGCCCCCGGCCGCTCAGCGGGCTCCGTCGTCGGTCCACCGCGTGGGCGACCCCCGCCACGGCCAGTCCCAGGACCGCCAGGGCCGCGCCCGCGAGGGCCGGGGACGTGACGCCGAAGCCCGCCGCGAGGGCGAGGCCCCCGATCCAGGCACCGCCCGCGTTCGCCAGGTTGAAGGCCGCCTGGTTCGCCGAGGACGCGAGGGAGGGGCCCGCGGACGCCTTCTCCATCACCATCAACTGCAGCGGTGAGCCCGTGATGAAGGCCGCCGTGCCGAGCAGCGTCACCGCCAGGGCGGCGCTCCACTGGGCACCCATGAGCAGCGGGAACAGCGACAGGACGACGACCATCGAGGTCAGGCCGCCGAACAGGGTGCCCCGCAGCGAGTGGTCCGAGAGCCGGCCGCCCACCAGGTTGCCGATCGTCGCGCCGACGCCGAACAGGGCCAGCAGCAGGGTGACGCTGGCGTCGGCGTAGCCCGCGGCGTCCGTCAGCATCGGTGTCACATAGCTGTAGGCCGAGAACAGCGCGCCGAAGCCCGCCACCGTCGTACCCAGGGCCAGCCAGACCGGCAGGGAGCGCAGGGCCACCAACTCGCCCCGCAGGCCGACGGACGGGGCGTGGGTGTGGTCCCCGGGGATCAGCAGGAACAGCGACGCGATCGCCGCCGCGCCGATCACGCTCACCCCGAGGAAGGTGGCCCGCCACCCGAGGTCCTGGCCCATCAGGGTGGCCACCGGCACACCCGCGATGTTGGCGACCGTCAGCCCGAGGAACATCAGCGAGACCGAGCGGGCCTTGCGTTCCGGCGCCACCAGGTTCGTGGCGACCACCGCCCCGACGCCGAAGAACGCGCCGTGCGGGAGACCGCTCAGGAAGCGCGCGGCCAGCAGCCAGTGGTAGTCGGGGGCGAGCGCTGACAGCGCGTTGCCCAGGACGAACAGCACCATCAGACCGATGAGGACGGTGCGGCGGGACATACGGGCCGTGACCGCGGCGAGCAGCGGCGCGCCGATCACCACGCCCAGCGCGTACGCGGACACCAGGTGCCCGGCGGCGGGGATGGATATCCGCAGGTCGTCCGCGACGTCGGGCAGCAGGCCCATCATCACGAACTCGGTCGTACCGATGCCGAAGGCGCCCACGGCGAGGGCGAGCAGGGCCAGGGGCATGAAGGGCCTTTGCCTTTCAGGAGCAGGGTTCCGTCACTTTATAAGTTCAAGTACGGAACAAAGCATGCCAGGCCCAGTATTCCGGCGGGTTACGGCGTGGTGACCTTCACACGCGCCGCGATGGGCAGGTGATCGCTGCTCGTCCGCGGCAGGGTCCACGAGCTCGTCGGTTCCACGCCCCTGACCATGATCTGGTCGATCCGCGCCATCGGGAACGACGCCGGCCAGCTGAAGCCGAACCCGCTGCCCGCCGCACCCTGGGTGGACCGCATCTGCGAGGTGACGGCGTTGAGCGAACGGTCGTTCATGGTGCCGTTGAGGTCGCCCAGCAGGATCACCCTGTCGAGCTTCTCGTCGGAGATGGCCTCACCGAGCGCGTCCGCACTGGTGTCCCGCTCCCGTGCGGTGAATCCGGCCGCCAGTTTCACCCGCACCGAGGGCATGTGGGCGACGTAGACGGCGACCCGGCCCTCCGGCGTGGTCACCGTGGCCCGCATCGCCCGTGTCCAGCCCAGCTTGATGTCCACGGGCGCGATCCCGGTCAGCGGGTACTTGCTCCACAGGCCGACCGTGCCCTGTACCGAGTGGTACTTGTACGTCGACGCCAGCGCCTGCTCGTAGACCGGCACCTCGGAAGCCTTCAGCTCCTCCAGGGCCAGCACGTCCGCGCCGGAGGCCGCCACGTCACGGGCCGTGCCGTGCGGATCGGGGTTGTCCGCGTTGACGTTGTGCGTGGCGACGGTCAGATCGCCGCCGGTGCCGGTCTTGTCGCCGAACAGGCCGCCGAAGAGGTTCAGCCACACGACGACGGGCAGCACCAGGGCGACCAGCGCGGTCGCCGACTTGCGCACCAGCCCGAGGATCAGCAGCAGCGGGATGAGGACCACGCCGAGCCAGGGCAGGAACGTCTCGGTGAGACTGCCGAGGTTCCCTATGGCGTTGGGGATCCGTGCGTGCATCACCATCACGAGCGCCAGGACGATCGCGAGGGCGGCCAGCACGATCCCGCGACGCCAGATGCCGCGGTCGTCGCGCAGGACGCGGTACACGTGCCGGAACCGGGACCCTCTGCGGTCCGGCCCCGTGCCGCCGCTGCCCGCCTCCGTCATGTACGCCTGCGCCATACGTCGCCTCACACCTTGCCGTGCACACCGTCGTCCCCGCGGTTACGACCCTAGGGGATGATCGGCTCCGTTCCTGCCGCTCCCGGACGGCCGTTCGCGGACGAGGACGGCGAAGTAGGCGTGAGAGGTTCCGGATCAGGGCACGAGTGGGGCCTTCTGTGACGAAACCCGGACACTACGACGGGGAACTGACGGGCCGTAGTCCTTCCATGACCGTGTCGACTATCTGCTCGGCGAGGCCCTCCTCCAGCTTGGCCTCCGGGCGCAGCAGGGAGCGCACGAGCATGGGTCCGACAAGGATGTCGTTCATCAGCTCGATGTCGAGGTCGTCCCGCAGCTCGCCGTTCGCCTGCCCGCGGCGCAGGACCTCCAGCCCGAGCCGCCGTCTCGGGGCGACGACGGTCGCGTGGTAGGCGGCCCAGATCTTGGGGCTGGTCTTCATCTGCGCGTACACGTTGTGCAGGATCGCGGAGGAGCGACTGGCGAGCCCGCGCTGCCGCAGGGACTCCAGGAGCACGACGAGGTCGTCACGCATCGAGGTGCCGGGCAGCACGGGGTCCGGGGGCTCGGTCGACCGCATGACGTCGACGAAGAGGTCCTCCTTGTCGCTCCACCGACGGTAGATGGTGGCCTTGCCGACGCCGGCGGTACGGGCGATGCGCTCTATGGAGAGGTCCGCGAGGGGTACGCCCTCCTCGATGAGCTTCATCACCCCTTCGACGATGGCCCGTTCGACGGCCTCGCTGCGGGGGCGCCCCCGCACGGGGCAGTCCTGCTGGGTCCGGCTCTCCGCGAGGCTCACGTTCGGCTCCGTCCTTGCTGCGCTGGGATGATTCTCCCCGTTGTACGCATGATCGGGCACTCGGCTCTCCGAGTGCCCGGTCATGACGTGCCGTCAGTGGTCGGCCGCCACCAGCTCCGGCTCCTCCTTGCCGCTCTGCGGCACGGGCGCCTTGCCGGGCAGGAACAGGGCCACGACGATCACGCCGAGCACCGCCACGCCCGCGCCGCACAGGGCCGTCACGTGCATCGCGTGCAGGAACGCGTCGTTGGCCGGCGAGACGAGGGCCTTGCCGTTGGGGCCGAGCTTCGCGGCGACTCCGAGCGTCGCCTCGATCGACTCGCCCGCGGTGTGCCGGATGCCCGCCGGGACGAGGGCGAGCTTGTCCTGGATCCCGTCGCGGTACGTGGCCGACAGGACCGAGCCGAGGACCGCGATGCCGAGCGCACCGCCGACCTGGCGGAAGGTGTTGCTGAGCGCGGACGCGGAGCCCGCCTTCTCGCGGGGCAGCGCCTGCATGATGACGACGCTGGTCGGCGTCATGATGTGCGCCATGCCGGTGCCCATGAGGAAGAAGATGACCTCGAGGATCCAGATCGGCGTGTCCGCCTGCAGGGTGGCGAACGCGGCCAGCATCGCGGCGATGATCACCATGCCGCCCGTGGTGGTGGCCCTGTTGCCGAACCGGTCGACCAGCAGCCGGGCGCGCGGCGCGAAGATCATCTGCGCGGCGGCCAGCGGCAGCATCAGCAGGCCCGTCTGCAGCGGCGAGTAGCCCCGCACGCTCTGGGTGTAGAAGACGGAGAAGAAGGTCACGCCCATCAGGGCGAAGAAGACCAGCGCGATCGCCGCGATGGCGGCGGAGAAGACCTTGTTCTTGAAGTAGGTGACGTCTATGGACGGGTGGTTGCTGCGCTTCTCGAAGACCACGAAGAGCGCGAGGACGGCGACACCGGCGGCTATGGTCGCGAGCACCGTGACGTCGGTGAAGTCGGCGAGCTGGCCGCCCTTGATGATGCCGTAGACGAGCAGGACCAGGCCGACGACGGACAGGACGACGCCCACCGGGTCGATGCGGCCGGGGTTGGGGTCGCGGGAGTCGGGGACCAGCCAGATCATCAGGGCCAGGGCGATGACCACGATCGGCACGTTGATGAGGAAGACGGAGCCCCACCAGAAGTGGGCGAGGAGCAGACCACCGGTGATCGGGCCGATCGCGATGGCGAGGCCGACACCGCCCGCCCAGATGCCGATGGCCTTGGGCTGCTCGTCGCGCTCGAACACGTTCATGAGAACGGCGAGCGTGGCGGGCATGACGAAGGCCGCGCCGAGGCCCATGAGCGCACGGAAGACGATGAGCTGAGCGGGTGAACCGGACTCGGCGGCGAGCGCCGAGCCCGCACCGAACACGGCCAGACCGGCCAGCAGCATCTTCTTGCGCCCCAGGCGGTCACCCAGCAGACCCGCGGTGAACAGCAGCCCGGCGAAGACCAGGGTGTAGGCGTTGATGGCCCACTCGAGCTCGCTCTGGGTGGCGCCCAGACCGGTCGGCGCCGGAGTGGAGATCGTCTTGATGGCGACGTTCAGGATGGAGTTGTCGAGCACCACGATGAGCAGGCTGAGCATCAGCACGCCGAGGATCGCCCACCGGCGGCGGTGCACCGCCTCGGGCACACGCCGTTCCGCAGGGGCAGCAGGGGTAGTCATGGCACAGAGCGTAGGGGAATTTCGATACGGAACGGTCTCGTATCTAAAGCCTTTACGGAAACCTTAAAAAGAGACCTAGGTCCCAGGTCTCAGCACCCCCTCCCGCACCCCACGCACACCCCGCGTTCCGGGCGCCGGACGGGCCCTCCCGGGACGCGGACGCCGTCTGCCGGCGGGCCCGTCCGGCGCCGTGAGGGGGTGAGCCACCTCGCGCGCCCCGCACTAGCCGGGCGTGGCACGAGGTGCCACCATGGGGGTGGTCCGGGGACGCCGTCAGGGCGCCTCGAGATGACAGAAGGAGCGTTGCGATGACGCAGCTCACGGCTGCCCAGGGGCAGCCCCCTCAGGGTGCGCTCAAACCCTCCGACAGCAGCAAGGCGCTGTACGGAGGAAAGAGCACCCGCCGCATCACTGTCCGAGACATCTCCGCCGCCAAGGAGCGCGGCGAGAAGTGGCCCATGCTCACCGCCTACGACGCGATGACGGCGTCGGTGTTCGACGAGGCCGGTATCCCCGTGATGCTCGTCGGCGACTCCGCGGGCAACTGCCACCTCGGGTACGAGACGACGGTCCCCGTCACCCTCGACGAGATGACCATGCTGTCGGCCGCGGTGGTACGGGGCACCAAGCGCGCCCTGATCGTCGGCGACCTGCCCTTCGGCTCGTACCAGGAGGGCCCGGTGCAGGCGCTGCGCTCGGCCACCCGCCTGGTGAAGGAGGCCGGGGTCGGCGCGGTGAAGCTGGAGGGCGGCGAGCGTTCGCACGGCCAGATCGAACTGCTCGTGCAGTCCGGCATCCCCGTCATGGCGCACATCGGGCTGACCCCGCAGTCCGTCAACGCGATGGGCTACCGGGTGCAGGGCCGCGGCGAGGAGGCCGCCGCACAGCTGATGCGGGACGCCAAGGCGGTGCAGGACGCCGGTGCGTTCGCCGTCGTGCTCGAGCTGGTTCCGGCGGAGCTGGCCGCGGAGGTCACCCGTGTGCTGCACATCCCGACGGTCGGCATCGGGGCCGGACCCGACACCGACGCACAGGTGCTGGTGTGGACCGACATGCTGGGACTGACCGGCGGGCGGGTGCCGAAGTTCGTGAAGCAGTACGCGGACCTGCGCCGGGTGATGGGCGACGCGGCGAAGGCGTTCGCGGAGGACGTCACGGGCGGAACGTTCCCGCTCGACGAGCACTCGGTGCACTGAGACACCGCCCGGTGCGGTGATCGACCTGCTGCGGACCGTTCTCAGGCCGGTCACGCAGTTCCCGCGCCCTTCACGGGGCGCCCGACAGCCCGCCGATCTTCCCCCGTCGGCGGGCTGTCGGCGTCCTGTGGGCGAAGCGGCGGCGGCTGTCGGCGGCCTGTAGGCGGTTTGTCGGTGCCTGCTGGCACCGTGGTCCGCATGACACGAATCGACAACAAGCCCAGCGACGCCGCACCGGACGCGGCCGTCACCGTACGGGGGCTGGTCAAGCACTACGGCGAGACCAGGGCACTGGACGGTGTCGATCTCGATGTGCGCGAGGGCACCGTCCTCGGCGTGCTCGGTCCGAACGGCGCGGGCAAGACCACCCTGGTCCGCTGCCTGTCCACCCTCATCACCCCCGACTCCGGCCACGCCACGGTCGCCGGTTTCGACGTCGTCCGGCAGCCGCGGCAGACGCGGCGCGTGATCGGCCTCACCGGCCAGTACGCCTCGGTCGACGAGAAGCTCTCCGGCTTCGAGAACCTGTACATGATCGGCCGGCTCCTCGACCTGCCCCGCAAGGAGGCCCGGGCCCGGGCCGACGGCCTCCTGGAGCGGTTCTCCCTCACGGAGGCGGCCAAGCGCCCGGCCTCCACGTACTCCGGCGGTATGCGGCGCCGGCTGGACCTCGCCGCCTCCATGATCGGCCACCCGGCCGTCCTCTACCTCGACGAGCCGACCACCGGTCTCGACCCGCGCACCCGCAACGAGGTGTGGACCGAGGTCAAGCGGATGGTCGCCGAGGGCGCGACCGTGCTGCTCACCACCCAGTACATGGAGGAGGCCGAGCAACTGGCCTCCGAGCTGACCGTCATGGACCGCGGCAAGGTCATCGCCGGCGGCCGCATCGACGAGCTGAAGGCCCGGGTCGGCGGCCGTACGCTGCGCATCCGCCCGGCCGACCCCCGCGAACTGCACCCGACCGCCGCGGCGCTCGACGAGTTCGGCCTCACCGGTCCCGGCAGCGCGACCGTGGACACCGAGAGCGGCACCGTCCTCGTCCCCGTCCTCAGCGACGAACAGCTGACCGCGGTCGTCGGCGCGGTCACCGCCCGCGGCATCACGCTCGCCGGCATCACCACCGAACTGCCCAGCCTGGACGAGGTGTTCCTGTCGCTCACCGGCCACAAGGCCAGTGCCCCGCAGGACGCGTCCAACGCCCTTGAAGAGGTCGCCGTATGAGCTCCGCCACCCTGACCGCCCCCGCCGCCCAGGTCTCCGAGGGCCGGATCGGGCTGCGCGCCAACCTCCGCCACATCGGCGCCCTGGTCCGCCGCAACCTGCTGTGGATCCGGCAGGACCCGGAGTCGATGTTCGACGCGGTGCTGATGCCGATCGTCTTCACCCTGCTGTTCGTGTTCGTCTTCGGCGGCGCGATCGCGGGAACCCAGAACCGTGACGCCTACGTCAACTACGTGGTCCCCGGCCTGATGGCGATGATGGGCATGAACATCGCCATGGGGGTCGGGACCGGCTTCAACCAGGACTTCCAGACGGGCGTGATGGACCGCTTCCGGTCCCTGCCGATCGCCCGCTTCTCCGTACTGATCGCCAAGATCACGGTGGAGATCGGCCGCATGCTGGTCGCCACCGCGGTGCTCCTCACGGTCGGTTTCGTTCTCGGCCTGTCCGTGGCGAACGTGCCGGGGCTGTTCGCCGCCATCGGTCTGTCGATGGTGTTCGGCTTCGGCATCATGTGGATCTTCCTCACCATGGGCGTCGTGATGAAGAACGCCCAGGCCATCCAAGCGATGGGGTTCCTCGTGCTGATGCCGCTGCAGTTCGGATCGTCCATCTTCGCGCCCACGGACACCATGCCCGGCTGGCTCCAGGCCTTCACCGACTACAACCCGCTGTCGTCGCTTGCGGACGCCGCCCGGGGCCTGATGAACGGTGGACAGCCCATCGGCCACGACGTGATGGTGACGGTGCTGTGGTCGGTCGTCCTGACGGCGGTCATGGCCCCGATCGCCATCCGCAAGTTCACCACCAAGGCCTGACGTCCGGGCCACGACGGCAGGACCGCGTCACACCAGGGTGACGGCCTCCTCGTAGGGGAGGCCGTTGCCCTCCGTGTATGCGGCCTCGTACGCCGTGTCGCCCAGCAGCGCCCGGACGCGCGCCTCCGCCTCGGCGCGGATCTCACGCTCCGACGGGGCCCGGAAGTGACCGGGGGGCAGCAGCCGGTCGGCGGCGCCCAGGCACCGGGCCGCGTCCAGGGCGCGGGTCCCGCCGTCGACTTCGGTGAGCACGATCGCCGCGATGCACAGATGCACGGACGGGAGGTGCGGCGCGACCACCCGGGTCATCCGGTCCGAGGCCCGCTCGAGGGCGGTGCGCACCTTGCCCGCGGCGTCCTCGTAACGCTCCTCGACCGTGTCCAGCCAGGCCTCCAGGCCGAGCACGATGCTGTCGAAGACCACGAAGGTGACGGCGCCGAAGTCCCGGCGCAGCAGCTCGAGTTGCTCGCGGGCCTCGGTGACCCGCGCGGTGCGGCCGAGCCACATCGTCAGAAAGAGCCGGGCGGCGGGCATGGCGTCGTTGTTCGAGCCGTGGCCGTCCTCGACGACCCGGCGCAGCAGCCGCTCGCCCCGCTCGGTCTCCCCCGCGTCCAGCAGCACGCTGCCGAGACGGGCGTCGAGCACGGCCATCTGGGAGTGGGCGCCGAGCTGTTCGGCGTATGCCCGGGCGGCCTCGAAGTCGGCGGCGGCGAGCAGGAAGTCGCCGCGTCGCTCGTGGGCCTCACCGCGGGCGGACAGCGCCTCGGCGGCACCCCAGGCGTCGTCGATCCGGCGGAAGATCTCCAGTGCCTCGTCGGCGTCCCGGGTCGCGTCCCCCGCCCAGGTACTGCGGTTGGCGAGGACGTTGGCCCGCATCTGGAGGGTCTGGCCCAGCTCCCAGGTGTAGCCGAGCTCGCGGCAGGTGCGCACGGACTCGTCGATGACCTCCCGCATACGCTCGAGGTCGGCGGTGAACAGGACGGCGAAGAACCAGAGGAATCCGGGCATCCGGCAGGTCTGCGGCTGGCCCGGCCGGTAGGTCTCGCTGATGACTCTCAGCTTCTCCTTCGCCTCCGTCGTCTCCCACGCCCTGTGGTCCATGTCCATGCAGGCGAGGTGGACGAGATGGGCGCCGCGCCGGGCCTCCGCCAGGATCTCCGGGCGCATGGGCGGCGGGTTGTCGGTGCACGTCTCGGCGATGTCGGGCACTGGGCGCGCGGGCGCCGTGAAGGGGTCGGGGCCCATGGCGATGACGGCGGTGGACCAGGTGCGGGCCTCGGTGCGCTGATCGTGCATCTGCCAGTACCAGGACAGGGACAGGAGCAGGCAGAGCGCCTCGTGCTCGTCGCGGGTCGCGACGGCGCGGCGCAGGGCGGTGCGCAGGTTCTCGTACTCCAGCTCCAGCCGCTCGACCGCGGTGCGCTGGCCGGCCGCGCGCAGCAGCGGATCGGTGGTGCGGGCCAGTTCGCGGTAGTACGTGAGATGGGCGCGCTCGGCATCGGCCCGCTCGCCGGACTCGTCGAGCCGCTCGCCCGCGTACTCGGCGACGGTCTCCAGCAGCCGGTACCGCATCTCCCCGGCGCCCGAGGGCGCGGCCACCACCAGGGACTTGTCGACGAGGGAGCCGAGCACCTCCAGAGCGGCGGGCCCGCACACGGCCTCGGCCGCGGTGAGGTCGCAGCCGCCGGAGAAGACGGACAGCCGGCGCAGCACCGTGCGCTCGTCCGAGTCGAGGAGATCCCAGGACCAGTCGACGACGGCCCGCAGGGTCTGCTGCCGCGGCAGCACGGTGCGGCTGCCGGAGGTGAGCAGCCGGAAACGGTCGTCGAGCCGGTCGGCGATCTGACGCGGCGACAGCATCCGCAGCCGGGCGGCCGCCAGTTCGATGGCGAGCGGCAGGCCGTCCAGGCGCCGGCAGATCTCGGCCGTGGCCTCGGGGTCGTCCTCGACACGGAAGTCCGGCCGGGCGGCGGCGCCCCGGTCGGCGAGCAGCTTCAGCGCGTAGGGCTGCGGCAGCGGTTCGACCGGCCGCAGCGACTCCCCCGGCACGCCGAGGGGTTCCCGGCTGGTGGCGAGGACCGTCAGCCCCGGGCAGTGCTGGAGGAGGTGCTCGACGAGCCGGGCGGCGGCGTCCACCACGTGCTCGCAGTTGTCGAGGATGAGCAGCATGCGCCGCCGCGCGCAGTGCTCGGCGAGCCGGACGAGGGGATCGTCGTGGCGTTCGGCGACGGCGCGCATCTCCTCGGCACCGGCGCCGCGCAGCACCGTCTCGCGCGCCCCGACCGCGGTGAGCACGGCCTCCGGCACGGCTTGGGGGTCGTCCACCGGCGCGAGCTCCGCCAGCCACACCCCGTCCGGCGCCAGATGGGTCACCGCCTCGGCGGCCTCCTGCGACAGCCGGGTCTTCCCGGCTCCGCCGGGCCCGAGCAGCGTGACGAGCCGGGCGGCGCCGAGGTCGGCGCGCAGGGTGTTGATGTCCGCGTCCCGCCCGACGAAGGAGGTGAGGCGGGCGCGGAGGTTGCCGGGGGGCGCGGGTGCCGGGAGGACACCCGCGGGTGCGGGCGCTCGGGGATGCGGCGGGGCGTAGGACGGCTCCGGGTCCGGGGCCCGCAGCAAGTCCCCGTGCAGGGACCGCAGTTCCGGCCCCGGGTCGGAGCCCAGCCGGTCCGCGAGCAGCTGCCGTACGTCCTCGTAGGCGGCCAGGGCCTCCGCCGGGCGGCCCGCGTCGCGCAGGGCGCGCAGACGCAGCACCTGGAGCGGCTCGTCCAGGGGGTGGATGTCGCACAGGGCGGTCAGCTCGGGCAGGTACTGCTCGCCGTGCCCGAGGGCGAGGGCCGCGGTCAGGCGGGCGCGGCGCACATCGAGGCGGCGGGTCTCCCAGCGGGCCGCCTCGGCCGTGCGGTCCGGGAGGTCGGCGAGGGCGGGCCCGTGCCACAGGGCGAGGGCGTCGTCGAGGACGGCCGCCGCCTTCGCGGGGTCGCCGTCGGCCAGGGCGGCCGTGCCCTCCGTGGCGAGCCGCTCGAAGCGGTGCAGGTCGACGTCGTCCGGAGCGGCGGCCAGCCGGTAGCCGCCGTCCACCGACTCCACCGTGTCCGCTCCGAGCGTCCGCCGCAGCCGCCCCACCAGCGCCTGCAGGGCGCCGGCGGCATCGGCGGGCGGATCGTCGTCCCACACCTCGTCGACGAGGAGGGCGGCGGGTGCGGCCCGGCCGGGTCGCAGGGCGAGAACGGTCAGCAGTGCACGCAGCCGTGCTCCGCCGACCGGGACGGGGCTGCCGTCGGCGCGGAGTGCCTGGGTGGTGCCGAGAATGCGATAGCGCACGGGGTCCATTGTCTCCGGGGCCGGCGGCGGGCCGCCTCCGGGTTTCGAACCCGCGTGGAACGGGCTCCAGGACGGGTGGGCTCCTTGTGGGCCGGGAACGCGCGCACTCCCGCGCAGATCCACGACGCCGTGCGCGGACTCGACCCGGTCGTCGGCGCTCGTCGTGACCGCCGGCTCGACGACAGTCCGTCCTCGGGCAGGAACCCGGAGCAGGCCACAAGACGTTTCTCCCCTGTCACCGGTACGGTCGACGCGCCACCGCTGTCACTGACGCACCCAGGAGTCCCATGACCACCGCCGCAACCCGCCACAGCGACCGAAGGGTCAGCCCCGTCTTCGTCGGGATCCTGGCCGTGACGGCGGTCACCGGATGGGCCACCTGGAGCGGCTTCGCCGAGCAGCCCGGGGTGGCCGTCTTCCTGTTCGTGACGGCCGCCTGGATCGTGTCGCTGTGCCTGCACGAGTACGCGCACGCCCGCACCGCCCTGCACAGCGGCGACATCTCGGTCGGCGCGAAGGGCTATCTCACGCTCAACCCGCTGAAGTACACGCACGCCCTGCTGAGCATCGTGCTGCCGGTGATCTTCGTGATCATGGGGGGAATCGGTCTGCCGGGCGGTGCGGTGTTCATCGAGCGCGGCCGCATCCGGGGGCGCTGGCGGCACAGCCTGATCTCCGCGGCCGGCCCACTGGCGAACGTGCTGTTCGCCCTCGTGTGCACGGCACCGTTCTGGCTGCACGCCCTGGACGGCGTGCCGCAGGACTTCCGGTTCGCCCTGGCCTTCCTCGCGCTGCTCCAGGTGACGGCCGCGATCCTGAACTTCCTGCCGGTGCCGGGCCTGGACGGCTACGGGGTGATCGAGCCCTGGCTGTCGTACAACGTCAAGCGGCAGGTGGAACCCTTCGCCCCGTTCGGCCTGTTGTTCGTGTTCGCACTGCTGTGGGTCCCGTCGGTCAACAACGTCTTCTTCGACGCGATCGACTCGATCCTGAACGGCATGGGCATCGGCGACTTCGACCGCTACTGCGGTCAGGAGCTCTACCGCTTCTGGCAGGGCACCAACGACTTCTGCCAGGTCACTCGCTGACCGAGCGGCTCCGGGCGCCCCTGCCGCGCCGCAGGTAGTACCAGGCCATGTTGGACGACAGCCCCGCGAGCAGCACCCAGACGATCCCGAGCCAGCTGCCCTTGGCGAAGGAGACGACGGCCGCGGCGACGGACAGGATGCACACGGCGAGGGTGTAGAGGGCGAGGCGGGGCATGGGGGTCGGCTCCTGACGGACGGCGGTCGTACGGCCTCCAGTGTCCCCCATGCCCCTGCGCCGGCTACACGTCGGTCACCCTCAGGCCCGCGTGCGCCTTGTACCGCCGGTTGACGGAGATCAGGTTCGCCACCAGGGCCTCGACCTGGTGGGCGTTGCGCAGCCGGCCCGCGAAGATCCCGCGCATGCCGGGGATGCGTCCGGCGAGGGCCTGGACGATCTCCACATCGGCGCGCTCCTCGCCGAGGACCATGACGTCGGTGTCGATCTGCTCGACCTCGGGGTCCTCCAGGAGCACGGCGGACAGATGGTGGAAGGCGGCGGTGACCCGCGAGTCCGGCAGCAGCGCGGCGGCCTGCTCGGCGGCGCTGCCCTCCTCCGGCTTGAGCGCGTACGCGCCCTTCTTGTCGAAGCCGAGCGGGTTGACGCAGTCGACGACGAGCTTGCCGGCCAGCACCTCGCGCAGGGACTCGAGCGTCTTCCCGTGGCCCTCCCAGGGCACGGCGACGATCACGATGTCGCTGCGCCGGGAGGCCTCGGCGTTGTCGGCGCCCTCGACGCCGTGGCCGATCTCCTCGGCGGCGGCCTGCGCGCGCTCCTCGGCACGCGACCCGATGATCACCTGCTGGCCGGCCCTGGCGAGCCGGTAGGCGAGGCCCTTGCCCTGCGGCCCGGTCCCGCCGAGCACGCCGACGACGAGCCCGGAGACGTCGGGAAGGTCCCAGGGGTCCTTGGCGGGGGCCTTGGCTGCACTGTCGGTAGAGGTCATGGGCCGACTCTACGTGCGCGGCCGCCCCACCCGCCGCTCAGGCGAGAGCGGCCACCGGGACACGGCGGAAGGTGATCGTCTCGTACGCGCCGAAGTCGCCCGTCTCGTAGAGCAGGCCGACGGTGTCGGCATCGACGCGGACGAGGTCGCCGTAGCCGGCCGGCAGCCCGTCGACGGTGTACGCGGGCCGCCAGGTGACCCCGGCGTCGGTGGAGACGCGCACGGCCATCAGGGCCCGGCCGGCGGGGTCCGCGGGGCCGGAGAAGAGCAGCAGGTCGGGGTCGCGGAGCTGGAGGACGCTGCCCTGGCAGACGGGGGTGACGAGCCCGGCCTGCGGGCGGAAGGGCTTGACCAGGGTCCGGCCGCCGTCCTCCGAGTGGGCGTCGGCGCGGTGGCCCGGCGACCGGGAGTCGGTGCGGGTGTTGAAGTAGACGCGTCCGTCGGGGAGTTCGGCGGCGGACGTCTCGTTCACGTTGATGTAGCCGTCCGTGTTCTCGTCGACGTAGCCGAGGTACCAGTTCTCGCCGCGGTCGTCGCTGAGCAGGCAGTGGCCGGTGTAGTACTTCGGCTCGGTGCCGGCG
The DNA here is from genome assembly GCF_051553595.1 of Streptomyces sp. HUAS TT11. NCBI lineage: Bacteria > Bacillati > Actinomycetota > Actinomycetes > Kitasatosporales > Streptomycetaceae > Streptomyces > Streptomyces sp. HUAS TT11. The sequence continues at coordinate 6,444,091 of NZ_CP196184.1, read as the reverse complement.
TCGGTGCCCGAGGGCGGGAGGCTGTGGTTGCCGGGGACGACGATCCGGCCGGTGCCCAGCAGGAGGCCGTGACCGGGGGTGGTGGCGTACCACCGCCAGTCCTCCCGCTTCACCTGCGTGGTGATCTCGCGCGGCGCGGACCAGCCGACCCCGTCGTCGTCGCTGTGCTGCACCCAGACGCGGCGCCCGTCCTCGGGGCCGACCTGTCCGCGCATGATGGCGTCCTCGGTCGCCCCGCCGGCCGCGCGGACGTGGACGAGCAGGACGCGACCGGTGTCCAGGACGACCGGGGCGGGGTTGCCCGCGAGGCCGGCGCCGTTGCGGGCGACGGTGAGCAGCGGGCCCCAGGTGCGGCCGCCGTCCGTGGACCGCCGCAGCACGATGTCGATGTGCCCGTGGTCGGCGGCGGAGTCCATCCGTCCCTCGCAGAACGCGAGAAGGGTGCCGGCTCCCGTGGCGACGACGGCCGGGATCCGGTAGCTGGCGTAGCCCTCACGGCCCGCGCGGAAGGGAACGGAGGCTTCGGTCATGGCAGCTCCTCGGCCGGTTTGTCATGGTTCGTCCGCCGGGCCCTGTGCCCGATGGCTGGGCCCCTTGCCCGGGTCGGGCGAATTCGGAGTGAACTCCGGGTCACGAGTCGCCGGTTGCGGCAGGATGCCTCCGTATGGACGCCGTACGGGTCGCGTTGCTGCGGGAAGTGCTCGCCGGGACCGAGTGGCCTGAAGCCACGCGGCAGTTCGCGGGGGCCCTGCGCGGATCCGTGGTGTCGTACGGGGGCGGGCTGCTGCTCGTGGGCACCGAGGAGTACGAGCCCTGGCATCTGGCGGCCCATCTGGTCGACGAGGCGGCCTGGTCGGGGACGCCGGAGCTGTCCCCGACGCTGGTACGGCACGCCGCGCGGGCCACGGATCCGGCGCATCTGGCCGTCGGCCCGGGACGGCTGTCGGCGGCACGGCGCGGGGAGACGCTGCTGGTGGTGTCGCCCGCCGCCGCGGGAGCCGGGCTTCTGGAGCGGGTCCACGACGCACGGCGGGCCGGGGCGACGGTCCTTGCGCTGAACACCGGGGACCGCGACCTCGCGGCCATGGCGCACGAGTCGCTGACGGTGCCGCAGGACACGGACCTCGACCTGGACACGGTGCAGCACCTGGTGAGCGCCGCGGCCGGGGAGAACTCGCTGCCGGCCCCCCGCGGACGCCGGCGTCTGCGCGACCGCCTGTCCCGCCTGGCCGATCAGCTGACGTCGCCACCGCCACCACGGTGGTGACCGCCGGGAAAACCGGTTGCCCCGGGCGCCGGGTCCGCTGAGCATGACCCGTCGTGACCGACGACACCCACGCTCCCCCCGCACCGCCCACGGCCGCCGAGGACACGACCGCCGGCCCCTCGGCCCGCCGCTCCCCGAGGTCGCGCTCGCTGCTCCCCGATCTCGCGCCGTGGCACGCGTCGGCGGACTTCCGCAGGTTGTGGCTGTCCGGGCTGATCAGCAACTTCGGCACCTTCCTCACCTTCGTCGCGGTGCCGGTGCAGGTGAAGGACCTCACCGGCTCGGCGGCGGCCGTGGGCGCGATCGGTGCCGTGGAGCTCGTGCCGCTGATCGTCTTCGGTCTGTACGGCGGCGCGCTCGCGGACGCCCATGACAAGCGGAAGCTGATCCTGTCCACCGAGGCGGGGCAGGGGCTGCTGTCCGCGGTGCTGCTGGTGAACGCCCTGCTGCCGCAGCCCGCCGTCTGGCCGCTGTACCTCGTCGCGGCCCTCGCCTCCGCCCTCGGCGCCCTCCAGCGACCGGCACTGGACTCGCTCATCCCGCGCATCGTCGCGCACGAGCACCTCCCGGCCGCCGCCTCGCTCAATTCGCTGCGCTGGACGGTCGGCGGGGTCGCGGGCCCGGCGCTGGCCGGCGTGGTGGTCGCCTTCGCCGGACTCGGTGCGGCGTACGGGGCCGACGTCCTGACCTTCGTGGTGTCGGTCGTCCTGTGCCTGCGGCTGGCCGCGTCACCCGCCGCCCACGAGGCGGCGAAACCCTCGCTGCGGTCCATCGCGCAGGGCGCGCGCTACGCGTGGAACCGCAAGGAGCTCCTCGGGACGTACGTCATCGACCTCGCCGCGATGTTCTTCGCGATGCCGCTGGCGGTACTGCCGTTCCTCGCGGACGAACTGCGCGCCGAGTGGTCGCTGGGGCTGATGTACGCGGCCGTGCCGGCCGGATCGCTGCTGGTGTCGCTGACCGGCGGCTGGACGTCGCGGATCCACCGGCACGGCCGGATGGTGGTCCTCGCGGCGGCCGGATGGGGGCTCGCGATCGCGGCGGCGGGCCTCATGCGGAACGTCTGGCTGGTACTGCTGTTCCTGGCCCTGGCGGGCGGTTTCGACATGGTCAGCGGGATCTTCCGGGGAGCGATGTGGAACCAGACGATCCCCGACGAGCTGCGCGGCCGCCTGGCCGGCATCGAGCTGCTGTCGTACTCGGTGGGCCCGCAGTTGGGCCAGGTCCGTGCCGGCGGCATGGCCGCCTGGCGAGGCGTGCGCATGTCGGTCTGGGCGGGCGGCCTGCTCTGCACGGGCGCGGTGGCCTTGCTGGCCCTGTGCCTTCCCGGCCTGATGCGCTACGACGTCCGTACGAACGAGCACGCGCTGCGGCTGAGGGCCGAGCGGACGGGGACGGCGGGCTGAGGACCCCGCCCCCGTCCGCCCCGACCGCTCGGTCGTCTCAGTCTTCGTCCCGCTCCGCCGCGGGTGTGTCGTGCCAGCGGGGATCCGTCTCCCACTCCTCGTTCCGCTCGCGCGCGATCTCCATCGCGTGCTCCGCCTCCTCACGGGACGTGTACGGCCCGAAGCGGTCCTTCGCGGGGCACTCGGGTCCCTCCTCGACCTTGTGGTGGGCCAGGCAGTAGTACCACTCGCCCGGCTTCCCGGCCGTCCGCTTCTTGAACAGCGCCATCGCAGGAGCTCCTTTCACCAGGGCCATGTTCCCGCACAGCCGCTGGTTAGACTCGCTGGCATGTCTGGCCAGTCGCTGCTCGTACCAGGAGAGCTGTCTCCCACCCGTTCCGTCCCCGGAAACATCCGCCGCCCGGAGTACGTCGGCAAACCCTCGCCGACCCCGTACAACGGTCCCGAGGTGCAGACGCCCGAGACGGTAGAGGCGATGCGCGTCGCCGGCCGGATCGCGGCGCAGGCGATGGCCGAGGCCGCGAAGATCATCGCCCCGGGAGTCACCACGGACGAGCTGGACCGGGTCGCGCACGCTTACATGTGCGACCACGGCGCCTATCCGTCGACGCTGGGCTACCGCGGCTTCCCCAAGTCGCTGTGCACCTCGCTCAACGAGGTCATCTGCCACGGCATCCCGGACTCCACCGTCCTGCGCGACGGCGACATCATCAATCTCGACGTGACGGCGTACATCGGCGGCGTGCACGGCGACAACAACGCCACCTACCTGGTCGGCGACGTGGACGACGAGTCCCGGCTGCTGGTCGAGCGGACCCGTGAGTCCCTCGACCGCGCGATCAAGGCGGTCAGGCCCGGCCGCCAGATCAACGTCATCGGGCGGGTCATCGAGTCGTACGCCAAGCGGTTCGGATACGGCGTGGTGCGGGACTTCACCGGACACGGCATCAACTCGTCGTTCCACTCCGGGCTGATCATCCCGCACTACGACAGCCCGCACGCCACCACCGTGATGCAGCCCGGGATGACCTTCACCATCGAGCCCATGCTCACGCTCGGCACGCACGAGTACGACATGTGGGACGACGGCTGGACCGTGGTGACGAAGGACCGCAGGCGCACCGCCCAGTTCGAGCACACCCTGGTCGTCACGGACACCGGGGCGGAGGTCCTGACCCTGCCCTGAGAGCACCGAGCGTCACCGGAAGAGCCCGCTCCGCCCGACGGAGCGGGCTCTTCCATGTGGCCGCGCCCGTGGCAGTGGGTAGGGTTTTCCCGACAAGGTGTCGGCAAGCTGCTGGAGGCCCCATGACCCCGCCGGACGCGTCCCCCACGGCGTTCTCCTCGCTCCTGCGCAGCGCCTCGCTCGAGCAGCACCACGAGGCGAACACCTCGGCGTTCATCACCGACCTGCTCGGCGGCCGGCTCGGGGTCGAGGCGTACACGCGGTACACCGAGCAGCTGTGGTTCGTGTACGGGGCCCTGGAGGCCGGGGCCGACCGGCTGGCGGGCGACCCGGTGGCGGGCCCCTTCGTACGACCGGAGCTGTTCCGGCGGGCCGCACTGGAACGGGACCTCGCCCATCTGCGCGGGCCCGGCTGGCGGGCGAGCCTCAACCCACTGCCGGAGACCCGGACGTACGCGGGGCGCGTGCGGGAGTGCGCCGAGGGATGGCCCGGCGGGTACGTGGCCCACCACTACACCCGCTATCTGGGCGACCTCGCCGGCGGCCAGATCATCCGCGACACGGCGGAGAAGACATGGGGTTTCACTCGAAAGGGTGATGGGGTCCGTTTTTACGTCTTCGAGGGGATCCCCCGTCCGGCGGCGTTCAGGAAGGTGTACCGCACGCTCCTGGACGAGGTCCCGGCGGACGAACTCGAGAAGCAGCGGATCATCGCCGAGTGCAAGCGGGCGTACACCCTCAACACCGCCGTCTTCCGCGCTCTGGGCGAGGAGTTCCCGCTGAGCGCTTAGGCCGTGCCGGGGTGGCCGACGATCGGGGGTGACCGGGGTCGGCGGAGCGACTGCGTACCGATGACGGACAGCAGCCGCAGCTTGTCGTGGCCCTCGGTGCCCGGGGCGGCGGTGGAGACGAGCAGGTTCTCCCGACGCCCGGCGCGGCGCGTTCCACGGGCCGCAGGGCTCTGGCACATGGGCGGCCCTCCCGGCGAGCAGAAGCTGTACAGCCGGTTGCGCAGCACCGATGGCGCCCGGCGCATCCGGGATCCCCGAGGAACTCGTGCACCGTCCCGGCCCGGGCGCAGCGCCGTGGCCCGCCCTCCGGTCCGGCGGTTCACGACGGGGGCTCGCTCAGTGGCGGCGGGCTCCGTGCGGTTCCGGTGCGGGGTTCGGCGGCGTCGCGTCGGCCGTCAGATGCACGAGGAGAGCGAGGGAGCGGGCGGACTCGGTGCCGGGGTCCGCGTGGAACAGGACGAGCACCTGGCCCTCGGTGCCGGTGACGGCCAGCTTCTCGTAGCTCAGCTCCATCGGGCCGACCTGTGGGTGGTGGAGGACGGAGGAGCCGCTCGCCCGCGGGGCGACGTCGTGCCGGGCCCACAGGCGCCGGAACTCCTCGCTGCGCACCGACAACTCCCCCACCAGCTGCGCGAGATGTGCGTCACGGCTCTCGGGTCCTGCGAGCGCCCGGACCGAGGCGACGGTTCCGGCGGCGATCCTCGCCCAGTCGTCACCGTAAAGGGCCCGGACCTCGGGGTCGAGGAACGCCGAGCGCAGTGCGTTCTCGCCCGGCCGATGGGCGGAGGACAGCGCGGTGGCCAGGTCGTTGGCCAGCAGGACGTCCTGGTAGCGGCCGAGGACGAGGGCCGGGACACCGGTCAGCGACAGCACGAGCCGGCGGGTCCCCCCCGGTACCCGCTCCGGGCGGCGGCGCCCCGGGCGTCCGCGGGGCACGGGGGTGGCGAGCTGATGCAGATACGCGGTCGCCTCCGCACCGAGGCCGAGCGCACGGGCGAGGGCGTCCAGGACCTGGGCGGAGGGGTGGTGGTCCCGGCCCTGCTCCAGCCGGAGGTAGTACTCGGCCGAGATGCCCGCCAGCTGGGCGACCTCCTCACGGCGCAGCCCGGGCACCCGGCGCCGGCTTCTGTCGGCCGGACCGAAGTCCTCGGGACGCAGGAGGTCACGGCGGGCGCGGAGATAGGCGCCCAGCTCGTTGGACGGACTCATGTCCTCCACGGTAATCGGGCCGTCGACCCCGAGCCTGGCCCCCGTGGCACCCCTGTCGGCAGGGCCCTGGCCGGCGCCCCCGAGGCGGTCGACGGTGGTGACGAGGCCGCCGCGCCCGGCGCGCCCACCGACGACTCACGCAGAACGGCACCCTCATGACCTACGACCACCCCCGCTGGACCACCCCCTTCACCCGTGACACCACGGCCGACGAGGTCCTCGCCGGCGTCGATCTGAGCGGACGGCGCGCGGTCGTCACCGGCGGCGCCTCCGGCATCGGCATCGAGACCGCCCGCTCGCTGGCCCGGGCGGGCGCCGAGGTGACCCTCGCCGTACGGGACACCTCCGCCGGGCGGAAGGTCGCCGACGAGATCGCGGCGGACGGCGGCGGAGCCCGGGTGGACGTCGCCCCGCTGGAGCTGACGGACCGCGCCTCCGTCGCCGCCTTCGCCCGTGCCTGGACCGGTCCGCTGCACATCCTCGTCAACAACGCCGGTGTGATGGCGGTACCCGAGCTGCGCCGCACCCGTGAGGGCTGGGAGCTGCAGTTCGCCACCAACCACCTCGGCCACTTCGAACTGGCCCGGTCCCTGCACCCCGCGCTGGCCGCGCAGGGAGCGCGGATCGTCTCGGTCAGTTCGAACGCCCACCACCGCTCGCCCGTCGTCTTCGACGACATCCACTTCGAGCACCGCGCCTACGACCCCTGGCTGGCCTACGGGCAGTCCAAGACCGCCGGCGTCCTGTTCGCCGTGGAGGCGGGCCGACGCTGGGCGGACGACGGGATCACGGCGAACGCGCTGATGCCGGGCGGCATCCGCACCGCGCTCCAGCGCCACCAGGAGGGCGCCGCGATGTCCCCGGAGGTCAGGGAGATCTTCGACTCCTACCCGTGGCGCACCGCCCGGCAGGGCGCAGCCACCTCCGTCCTGCTCGCGGCGTCTCCCCTGGTCGAGGGGGTCACCGGGCGCTACTTCGAGAACTGCAACGAGGCACTCCCCCTCGACCCGGCGCTCGCCGGCCGCTCCGGCGAGCCCTCGGGGGTGGCGCCGCACGCCCTGGACCCGGACGCCGCGGCGCGTCTGTGGGAGGTCTCCGCACGGACACTCGGCGACTGATCCGCGGGCACTGGGGCACGGGGGCACCGCCGCCCGTGGGCCCGCGGGGTCGCCCCCGCGGGCCCGGCGGCTTGGGCGGTCGGCACCGTCCGCGGCCGGGACGGTCAGCGCTCCAGGAACACCCGGCCGCCGACCTCCACCCATCCCTCGGGCTGCGGTGCCGTCAGGATCTGGGAGCCCGTCCCCTGGCGGATGTTGAGCGCTCGGCCGAGACGATCGGTGAGGAGCAGCGCCGCCGCGCCGGTCGCCTCGTCCTCGTCGATGCCGTCGTCCCGGCCGGGGAAGGCCCGGGCGCGCACACGGCCCGCCGCCTCGTCCTCCCACGCCCAGGCGTAGATCCACTCCCCCGGCGGCGGCACCGCGAGTGCGTCCACCTCGCTCGCGGTCGCGTGCCGGCGCAGCGTGCGCGGCGGCGCCCACTCCGGGCGGGCCTCGATCCAGCTGAACTCGCCGTCCGTTCGGGCCCCCACCACCCCCGCCGGTGTGACGAGTTCGGGCACGTCGAGCAGCCAGGCCGTGCCGACGCAGGGGTGCCCGGCGAACGGCAGCCGCAGCGTGGGCGTGTAGATGTCGATGGCACCCCGCTCGGGGTCGTCGACGAACACGGTCTCGCTGAAGCCGATCTTGGCGGCGAGCGCCTGGCGGTCACCCCGGTCGGGAACCGTCGAACCGTCGCGGACGACGGCGAGTTCGTTGCCGTGGCCGCCGTCCGGCCCGCAGAAGACGCGCAGCACGTCGTAGTCAGTCACGCGGGCATTCAAACATCGCGCGCCGGGCGAACACGTCCCAGGCCCCGGCCCCACCGGACAACGGCCAGGAGCGGGTGCGGCCGCGCCGCGAAAACCGTTTACCCGGGCCCCGGGCCCCGGGCCACCCGCCGTTGGGTTCTTCTTGACCAGTTCTTGGGGTTCGTTTTGAGTCGTCGTGATCAAGCCGTTTCTGTGATCTTTTCGTGAGGCTCGAATTGCCACCCGGGTGGGTGCAGGTGAGGTAAGGCTCAGGTAACTTAGGTCAGCCTCACCACACCGTTTCCGCTTGGAGCCCGTATGCGAGCCGTCCGACTCACCGTCACCGCCGCCGCCACGGTGGCCGCTCTGACCGCCATCACGGCCTGCACGGCGAAGAGCGACGCCAAGGACGGCGACGCGATCCAGGTGACCGCCGCCGACTCCACGTGCGACACCTCCGCCAAGTCGATTCCGGCGGGCCAGGTCACCCTGCAGATCGAGAACAAGGGCTCCAAGGCCACCGAGGTCGAGATCCTCTTCCCGGACGACCGGATCGTCTCGGAGAAGGAGAACATCGGACCGGGCACCAAGTACACGCTGACGGCCGAGGTCAAGGCCGGTTCGTACGAGATCGCCTGCCGCCCGGGCATGAAGGGCCACGGCGTACGCCAGCAGCTCACGGTCACCGGCGGCTCGGCCGCCAAGCGGAACCCGAAGCTGGACCAGGCCGTCGCCGAGTACCGCCAGTACGCCCAGGACCAGGCCGACGAGACGCTGCCGCGGGTCGAGACCTTCGCCAAGGCCGTCAAGGACGGCGACCTCGAGGCCGCCAAGAAGGCCTATGCGACCTCCCGCATCGGGTGGGAGCGCACCGAGCCGGTCGCCGAGTCCTTCGGTGACATCGACCCGAAGGTCGACACCCGCGCCGACGGCCTGGAGCAGGGCCAGAAGTGGACCGGCTGGCACCGCCTGGAGAAGGCCCTCTGGGAGGACAAGAAGATCGGTGACGAGGAGAAGACGCTCGCCGACCAGCTGGTGACCGACCTGAAGGACTGGCAGCAGCGGGTGGGCAAGGCCGAGATCACGCCGACCTCCATGGCCAACGGCGCCAAGGAGCTGCTCGACGAGGTCGCCACCGGCAAGGTCACGGGCGAGGAGGACCGCTACTCGCACACCGACCTCGTCGACTTCAAGGCCAACGTCGAGGGCGCACAGAAGGCCTACGAGCTGCTGAAGCCGGTCGCCTCGACGAACGACGCCGCACTGACCACCGAGCTCGACAAGCAGTTCTCCGCACTGAACACGCTGCTCGACAAGTACCGCACGGACCCGGCGCAGTACGACTTCGTCTCATATGACAAGGTCACCAAGGATCAGCGCAAGGAGCTGTCGGACAACGTGAACGCGCTCGCCGAGCCGCTGTCCAAGCTCGCCGCCGCCGTTGTGAAGTAGGGACGACCATGACCGAGACCCAAGGCACCGCGAGTCCTTCGCGCCGTGCGCTGATCGGCTGGGGCGGTGCCGGACTCGCGCTCGGAGCCGCCGCGGCCGGCGGCACGGTGGCGATGACACGTACGGGCAACGATGTGGACCCGGCCGGGTCCGCGACGGGCGTCGCGGTCGACTTCCACGGCGCGCACCAGGCGGGCATCGCCACACCGGTGCAGGACCGGCTCCACTTCGCCGCGTTCGACGTGAAGACCGACGACCGCGCCGAGTTCGTCCAGATGCTCAAGGACTGGACCGCGGCCGCCCGGCGCATGACCGCCGGGCAGGCGGTCGGCGACGGCGCGTTCGGCGGGCTCGCCGAGGCACCGCCGGACGACACGGGCGAGGCCGTGGGCCTCAAGCCGTCGCGGCTGACCCTGACGATCGGGTTCGGGCCGTCGTTCTTCGAGAAGTTCGGGCTGGCCGGCAGGCGACCGGAGGCGCTGGTCGACCTGCCCCGCTTCCCCGGTGAGAACATGGACACGTCCCGCACCGGCGGCGACCTGTGCATCCAGGCCTGCTCGGACGACCCCCAGGTGGCCGTGCACGCGATCCGCAACCTGGCCCGCATCGGCTTCGGCAAGGTCGCCGTCCGCTGGTCCCAACTCGGCTTCGGCAAGACCTCCTCGACCACCCCGGACGCCCAGACCCCGCGCAATCTCATGGGGTTCAAGGACGGTACCCGCAACATCGCGGGCACCGAGACCGACCGGCTGAAGAAGTTCGTGTGGGTCGGCGAGGGCGACGGCACCGACTGGATGACCGGCGGCTCGTATCTCGTCGCACGGCGTATCCGGATGAACATCGAGACCTGGGACCGTACCTCCCTGCAGGAGCAGGAGGACGTCTTCGGCCGCGACAAGGGCGAGGGCGCTCCCGTCGGCAAGGCGAAGGAGCACGACGAGCCGTTCCTGAAGGCTATGAAGCCCGACGCCCACGTACGGCTCGCGCACCCCGACTCCAACGGCGGGATCACGATCCTGCGCCGGGGCTACTCCTTCACCGACGGCACGGACGGACTCGGCCGGCTGGACGCGGGTCTGTTCTTCCTCGCCTACCAGCGCGACGTGCGCAAGGGCTTCATCCCGCTCCAGCGCAAGCTGTCGGCGTCCGACGCGCTCAACGAATACATCCAGCACGTGGGTTCGGCGGTCTTCGCGATCCCGCCCGGCGTCCGGGACAAGGACGACTGGTGGGGCCGGACGCTGCTCACCGAGGAGGCGTAGCCAGTGTTCTCCAACTACCTGATCGGCCTGCGCGAGGGGCTGGAGGCCAGCCTCGTCGTCTGCATTCTGATCGCCTATCTGGTCAAGACGGGCCGCAGGGACGCGCTCAGGCCGATCTGGATCGGCATCGCCGTCGCGGTCGCCCTCGCCATGGGCTTCGGCTGCGCGCTCGAATTCGGCTCCCAGGAACTGACGTTCCAGGCGCAGGAGGCGCTCGGCGGCTCCCTGTCGATTCTTGCGGTCGGCCTCGTGACCTGGATGGTCTTCTGGATGCGTCGCACCGCCCGGCATCTGAAGTCCGAACTGCACGGCAGGCTGGACGCGGCCCTGGCGCTGGGCACGGGCGCGCTGGTCGCCACCGCGTTCCTGGCCGTGGGCCGCGAAGGTCTGGAGACCGCGCTGTTCGTATGGGCCTCGGTGCACGCGGCGAGCGACGGCACCCCGCGCCCGCTGATCGGCGTGGCGCTGGGCCTGGCCACCGCGGTGCTCCTCGGCTGGCTGTTCTACCGCGGCGCCCTGAAGATCAACCTCGCCAAGTTCTTCACCTGGACGGGCGGCATGCTGGTCGTCGTCGCCGCGGGCGTGCTCGCCTACGGCTTCCACGACCTGCAGGAGGCCGACTGGATCCCGGGCCTGACGAAGCTGGCCTTCGACATCAGCGGGACCATCCCGCCGGACAGCTGGTACGGCACCCTGCTCAAGGGCGTGTTCAACTTCCAGCCCGACCCGACGGTCCTCCAGATCACGGTGTGGGCTCTGTATCTGGTCCCCACCCTCGCCATCTTCCTCGTCCCGGTAGGGTTCGCCTCCGGGAAGGGGAAGGTGAAGGCCACTGATGACCAGGGATCGCGGGGATCGCAGCCCTCGAACGCTTCGTAGTCTCAGCCGGTTCGCCCTGGCAACGGCGACGGCCGGCACCGTCGCCGTGGTCGCGAGCGGCTGTGTCGTGGTCCATGGCGAGCGGGAGGTCGTTCCGACGGCGACACGTGCCGAAGCGTCCCGCGCTCTCGCGGACTTCATGACCGCGTACAACAAGGCGGACAAGGCCTACGACCGCTCCCTGGACGCGGCGCGGGTCACCGGCCCGCTCGCCGCCATCGACGGCGGCAAGCTGGACGCCGGTCACAGGAACCACCCGGCGGGCAACCCGGCCCATGTCCCGCTGAAGCTGACCGACGCGAAGTTCACCATTCCCGAGAAGGCGGGCTGGCCGCGCTGGTTCGTCGCCGACACCCGGTCCAACAAGGGCAACACCGGCGCCCATTGGCTGCTCGTCTTCACCCGCTCCGACGCGAGCAAGGTGTGGGCGGTGTCGTATCTGACGATCCTCGCGGCCGGTGATGTACCGGCGTTCAAGAAGGACGAGGACGGCTGGGCCCAGCCCGTCACCGCCGACGACGCGGCGCTCGCGGTGCAGCCCCACAAGCTCGGTCCGGCCTACACGGCGTATCTGAAGTCCGGCGGGGACACGTTCGCGCCCGGCGCGCACACCTCCGGGTGGCGCGCCACCCGGCTGAAGAACGCCACCAAGCCGGGGCTCGCCCGGCAGTACCTCGACGAACCGCTGGCGGGCGGCGACTACGCCCCGGTGGGACTGCGCACCGCGGACGGCGGCGCGCTCGTCTTCTTCGCCACCCGCCACTTCGAGAAGCAGACGGCCGCACCGGGCGTGAACATCACGGTGGCCGACCCGAGCATCAAGGCGCTGCTGACGGGTGAGGCCAAGCAGTCCCTGACGCTGGAGTTCGTCTCCAACCAGGCGGTGCTGGACCCCACGCGGGGCAAGGTGACGTTCCTGAGCAGGGTGGAGGGGCTGACGGGGGCGAAGGGCGAATAGGGCGTGCCGCCGGGGCTCAGCCCCGATGCGGCCAGCCGGCGAGCTCGATCTCGTCCCGGGCGTGCCGCGCGCACGCGTCGGTCAGCACCTCGAGCAGGCTCAGCGGATCCGGCAGCGGGTGCTCCGGGCCCTGGACCCACTCCACCGACTTCTCGCCCGGCAGCCGCGCGGGCGGCAGCAGCACGTACGAGCCCCGGCAGTGCCAGCGCAGGCCCGGGTGCTCGTCCATCGTCTCGGGGTGGCAGTCCAGTTCACACGGCCACCACTCGTCCTCGTCCTCGGGTGTACCGCGCGTCAGTGTGAAGAACAGCATGCGCCCGTCACCGGTCACGGCGACCGGACCCACCTCGACGCCGGCCTCGAGCAGCCGTCCCAGGGCCTCCTCACCGGCCTCGCGCGGGACGTCCAGCACATCGTGGACCATCCCGGTGGCGGTGATGAAGTTCGCCTGCGGCTGGTGCCGGACCCAGCGCTCGACCTGTGCACGGTCGGTGGTGGACTGCGTCTGCCAGGCGAACGAGACCGGGTGGCGGGCGGGCGTCGGACAGCCGACGCGGTCGCAGGAGCAGCGGTAGCCGAGGGGATGCGCGGCGGGCGCGATCGGCAGCCCTGCGGCGGCGGCAGCCAGCAGCATCGCCTCACGGTCGCCGTCCCCGGCGCCCTCCTCGAGACGGGCGGGACGTCGTCCGCGCAGCCACTGGGAGATCCTGCCCTGCGCGCCCTTGCGGCGGCCGAACTCTGCGCTCATCTATCCCCTCGCTCGCTGCTGTGGTGCGGACGGCATGCCTTATCGTCCCACCATCCTGCGCCTCGGGTGACCGGAGCCCACATCCGGGGTGGTCGGGGCGACGCCGACCGCGGGCCTTCATCTGCGACGGTGTCGGCATGTGCCCGGACATATCCGAACGAAAAATCGGCCGGTGGAGGCGCGGGGCCCGCCCGGAAGCGGTGTCAGCGGTCCTCGGGCGGCCAGGCGTCTCCCCAGTCCGTGTCGCGGGCCGCCCGGTACAGCGGACCGTGCCGTTTGGTCACCGTCTCGCGGTGCAGGGACTCGTCCGGGCCGCACAGCTCGAGCAGCACCTGCCCCTTGCGGATCTGGGGGCGTCGGACGACCCGGGAGGCGGCCGGCGCCACCGGGAAGCGGGCCGCGGCGACGTAGCTGAACTTCTCGTCCTCGTACGCCAGTGTTCCGCCCTTGACCTGCCGGTGCAGCGAGGAGCGGCTGACCCGGGCGGAGAAGTGGCACCAGTCCTGGCCGGGGACGACGGGGCAGGCCGCGCTGTGCGGGCAGGGCGCCGCGACCTGGAGTCCGGCGTGGATCAGCCGGTCGCGGGCCTCGATGACGCGGGCGTAGCCGTCCGGGGTGCCGGGCTCCACGATCACGACGGCCTGAGCGGCAGCAGCCGCCGCGTCGACGACATGGGCGCGGTCGGCCCCGGTCAGCTCACCGAGGACGTAGGAGACCGTGACGAGATCGGTGCTCTCGATGCCGAGCGCCGCTCCGATACGGGTGCGCTGCCATACGGCGGACTTCAGCGCCGGGTTCGCCGCGGCGATCTCGCGGCCCAGCTCGAGGGCCGGCTCGGCCCAGTCGAGCACGGTGACCGGTCGTTCGCCGTCCCATGTCGCGCTCACGGCCCAGGTCGCCGCGCCGGTCCCGCCGCCGACGTCCACATGGTCCGAAGGCACCCATCCCGGCGCGGCGTCCGCGAGCGCCTCCAGTGCCGCGCGCACCGCCTCGAACGTCGCGGGCATCCGGTACGCGGCGTACGCGACCACATCCGCACGGTCCCGCAGTACCGGGGCGTCGGTCGGGGTCCGTCCCCGGTAGTTGGCGATCAGCCGGTCCACGGCCTGTGCGGCCTGCCGGGGCGGCAGCCCGTCCAGCAGCCCGGCGAGGGCGGCGCGGAGCGTGTCGGCTGGGGAGACGGGGGCGTTCACCCGCAGATTCTCTCAGGTGCCGCGGACCGCCCGTGCCAGTCGATCCGCCGCCTCGGCCCGCACCCGGTTGTCCGGGTCACGGCGGCGCGGGTGGACCGCGTTCGCCAGGAGGACGAGGAACGTGTCCGTCGAGGGGTCGAGCACCAGTGACGTGCCCGTGAAGCCGGTGTGGCCCGCCGCACCCCCGCCGGCCAGCTCCCCCATGAACCAGGGCCGGTCGACCGCGAATCCCAGCCCGGGCGGGGCCAGCATCAGATCGACGAAGTCGGGGCCGAGGATGCGCGCCTGGCCGTACGAACCGCCCGCGAGCAGGGTGCGGCAGAAGACGGCCAGGTCGCGCCCCGTGGAGAACAGGCCCGCATGGCCCGCCACCCCGCCGAGCGCCCAGGCGTTCTCGTCGTGGACCACACCGCGCAGCATCCCGCGGTCCGCCTTGGCCCACGGCCGCCGCTGGTCCTCGGTCGCCGCCGCGTCGGGGCTGGGTCCGAACCCGGTCGCCGTCATCCCGAGCGGCCGGGTGATGCGGTCCTCGACGAGCTCGTCGAGCGGGTGCCCGGTGACGCGCTCCAGCACGAACTGCAGGAGCAGCATGTTCAGGTCCGAGTAGCAGTGGGTGCCGGGCGCGGTGACCGGTGCCTCGGCCCGCAGCAGCGCGATCCGCGCCGCGTAGGAAGGGTGGTCGTACAGCGGGAGTTCCGGCCGCAGGCCGGAGGTGTGCGTCAGCAGCCGGCGCACGGTGACGCCGTGCGCCGCCACCCCGTTGAAGTCCGGCAGATACGTCTCGACCGGCGCGTCGATGTCGATCGTGCCGCGCTCCAGTTGCTGGACCGCGGCGACCGTGGTGAACAGCTTGGTGAGCGAGGCCAGGTCGAAGCGTGTGTCCGTGGTCATGGGCACGCGCGCTTCCGGTGGCAGTTCCACCCCGCGGTCCGTCTCGGGGTCGTGGGCGAAGTACCGGACCGCCCAGCCCACCGCCTCCTCGACGGCGATCACCGGGCCGCGCCCGGCGACCACCACGGCGCCGGCGGCCCAGGGGCGCTCCCCCTCGACGGCGTCGCGGATCCCGTCCACCAGGAGGCGCAGTTCCTCCCCGTCCAGCCCGGCCTTCTCCGGTGTGTCGATGCGCAGTCTCGGCGCGCTCAGCCGTCCCCTCCCGGGGTCCCTGCCTGCCGCCCGCCGTGCACGACCGCTCCCTGGTTCCACGGACGGCACAGTGCCACGAAGCAGAGGACGGCCACCAGTGCCGCCGCCAGTTGGACGACGGCCATCGGAACGGCGGTGTGCTCGCCGGCGATCCCGACGAGCGGCGAGGCCACGGCACCGATGAGGAAGGAGGACGCGCCGAGGAGCGCGGACGCCGAACCGGCGTGGTGCCGGGTGCGCATCAGGGCCAGCGCCTGGGTGTTGGGCATCGCGAGGCCCATCGCCGACATCAGGACGAAGAGGGCGGCGGCGACGGGGACGAGGCCCACCTCGCCGAGGGCACCCGTCGACATCAGCAGCAGGGCGGTCGCCGCGAGCGTGATCACGGCCAGGCCGACCGCCAGCACCTTGTCCAGCCCGACCCGTCCGACCAGGAGCTTTCCGTTGATCTGGCCGACGGCCACCAGGCCCACCGAGTTCAGGCCGAACAGCAGGCTGAAGGTCTGCGGGGAGGCGCCGTAGATCTCCTGGATCACGAACGGGGAGGCCGAGATGTACGCGAACAGGGCCGCGAAGGCGAAGCCGCCCGCGACGGTGTACCCGGTGAAGGCGCGGTCGGCGAGCAGCCGCCGCATGGAGCGCAGGGCCGTGCCGACTCCCCCGTCGTGCCGTTCGGCGGGCGCCAGCGTCTCCGGCAGTTTCGCCCATACGAGCCCGGTGAGCGCGATCCCGACGACGGTGAGGACGACGAAGACGCCCCGCCAGTCCGTCACCCGCAGGATCTGGCCGCCGATGAGGGGCGCGACGACGGGCGCGACCCCGGAGATCAGCATCAGGGTGGAGAAGAACCGGGCCATGGCGACGCCGTCGTACAGATCGCGGACGACGGCGCGCGCGATCACTATCCCGGCCGCACCCGCCAGCCCCTGCACCAGCCGGAACACCACGAGCGACTCCACGGAGGGCGCGAGCGCGCACAGCGCGGTGGCGACGACGTAGCCGACGAGGCCCACGAGCAGCGGGCGGCGGCGTCCCCATCTGTCGCTCATCGGGCCGGCCAGCAGCTGGCCGAGCGCCATGCCCGCGAGGCAGCCGGTGAGGGTCAGCTGCACGGTGGCGGCGGGCGCGTGCAGGGAACGGGTGACCTCCGGCAGGGACGGGAGGTACATGTCCATGGCCAGCGGGGGCGTGGCGGTGAGGCCGCCGAGGACCAGGGTGACGAGGAGACCGGTACGGCGGAGGGCGCCTCCCGGTGCGGGGGCCCGCGCCTCGGTCGGGGGTACAGCGTCCTCGGTCACGGATGCCGTCGCGACCACCCCGGTCGTGCGGCCCTCCGGCCGGCGCTCGTGCCTGGTGCGCCCACGCTCGGGCATGAGCCCCTCCCCCCTCGTTTGGTCCGCCACATATGCTCTCAGCTCGTACGGGATGGCCGGTGTGGTGGACCGAGGGGCGGACATGGTGGGGACGGCGGACGGACGGGTGCGGTGGGGGATCCTGGCGACCGGGGGCATCGCCGCGGCGTTCGCGGCCGATCTGGTCGACCTCCCGGACGCGGAGATCGTGGCGGTCGCCTCGCGGACCGAGGAGTCGGCCGGGGCGTTCGCGGAGCGGTTCGGGATACCCCGGGCCTACGGGCGGTGGGACGCTCTCGCCGAGGACCCGGACGTCGACGTGGTGTACGTCGCCACCCCGCACTCGGCGCACCGGGCCGCGGCCGGAATGTGCCTTGAGGCCGGTCGCAATGTCCTGTGCGAGAAGGCGTTCACGCTGAACACGCGCGAGGCCGAAGAACTGGTCGCGCTGGCGCAGGAACGCGGCGCCTTCTTGATGGAAGCCATGTGGATGTACTGCAATCCGCTGGTGCGGCGGCTGAAGGCGCTCGTCGACGACGGGGCGATCGGTGAGGTGCGCAGCGTCCAGGCCGACTTCGGGCTCGCCGGTCCCTTTCCCCCCTCGCACCGGCTGCGGGACCCCGCGCTCGGTGGTGGGGCGCTGCTCGACCTGGGCGTGTACCCGGTGTCGTTCGCCCACCTGCTGCTCGGGGAGCCGTCGGACATCGCCGCACGGGCGGTGCTCTCCGAGGAGGGCGTCGATCTGCAGACCGGAGCGCTGCTCTCGTGGGAGAGCGGTGCCCTCGCCTCGGTGCACTGCTCCCTGAACGGCGGCACCCCCGTCACCGCGGCGGTCACCGGCTCCCTGGGACGCATCGAGGTCCCCCAGGGTTTCTTCTACCCGGACCGCTTTGTGCTCCATCGTGACGGACAGGACCCCGAGGAGTTCCGCGCCGACCCCGCCGACGGGCCGCGCAACAGCCTCAAGCACGAGGCGGCCGAGGTCATGCGGGCGCTGCGGGCCGGCGAGACCGAGTCCCCGCTCGTACCGCTGGAGGGAAGCCTCGCCGTGATGCGCACACTCGACGCCATCCGGGACCGGATCGGCGTCCGTTATCCCGGCGAGGACGCGGCACCCCGGCTCGCCTCGGTGTGAGTCGCCGTCCGCGGCCTCCGGGGACGCGGACGGTCACGCGGACGACAACCGTATGGCGGATGAAGGATTCCGCATGGCGGATTCTCCCCGTACGCTGCGGCCCCATGGATGCCATGGAATCCGCCCGCCGGTCGAGGATCGCGGTGGTGACCGGGGCCGGCTCGGGGATCGGGCGTGCGGTCGCGGTGGAGTTGGTGCGCACGGGCTGGTCGGTGGTGCTCGCCGGACGGCGCACCGGGCCCCTGGAGGAGACCGCCGCGCTCGTGCCCGAGGGGCGCTGCCTCGCCGTCCGGACGGACGTCTGCGAACCCGGTGACGTGGAGGCCCTGTTCACGGCCGTCCGCGACCGGTTCGGGCGGCTCGACCTGCTCTTCAACAACGCGGGCACGTTCGGGCCGGGCGGGGTGCCGGTGGAGGAGCTGTCGTACGAGGCGTGGCGGCATGTGGTGGACACCAACCTCAACGGCGCCTTCCTGTGCGCGCAGGCGGCGTACCGGCAGATGAAGGAACAGGACCCGCAGGGCGGGCGGATCATCAACAACGGCTCGATCTCGGCGCACACGCCCCGGCCGCGCTCGGTGGCGTACACGGCGACCAAGCATGCGCTGACCGGCCTGACCAAGTCGCTGTCCCTGGACGGGCGTCCGTACCGCATCGCGGTGGGCCAGATCGACATCGGCAACGCGGCGACCGCTATGACCGCGTCCATGCGGGACGGGGTTCCCCAGGCGAACGGGGAGCTCGCGGTCGAGCCCGTGATGGACGTGTCCGATGTGGCGCGCACCGTACGGCACATGGCCGAGCTGCCGCTGGAGGCGAACGTGCAGTTCGCGACGGTCCTGGCGACGACGATGCCGTACGTGGGCCGCGGCTGACACGACCCGGCGTGGTCACCCGTTCAACCTGCACAAACGGAATGTGAACCTCAGTGCCGTTTCGCACGTGGGGAGCTTATGCTCGTGGTCCCTCCACCGGAGCTTCACACTTGGAGCACCAAGGCTCCGCAGGCCACACCAAGGGGGAGGCGGCAGCCGTTCCGTGGTTCGGCAGGGGGTGGGCCTCGCGTGGGACCGCGAGGTACGCGCCGGATCACGGAGCGGCCGCCCACAGATCAGCCTCGGTGGCGCCCCTGGTCGATCGTCGCCCGCCGCCTGCGCAGCGCGTACGCCCCACCGGCCAGCAGCGCCATCACTCCCCCGGCCCCGCCTGCCAGCCCCCACGACGAGCCGCTCGCCGCACCGGCCGCCCGCGCGGCGGACACCGCCTCGGTGGCGGTCGGCGAGGGCGACGCCTTCGCCCCGCCCGCGCTGAGCGGGGTGACCAGCGTGCCCACCGACCCGGCCGCACCGGCGTGCGCGAAGCCCCAGTCGAGCAGCGCGGCGGTCTCCTCGTAGACACCGTTGCCGCCGGGCTCCGGGTGCATCACGGTCGCGAGGAGCGTGCGGCCGCCGCGGGTGGCGGCGCCGGTGAAGGTGTTGCCCGCGTTGCTGGTGTAGCCGTTCTTCACCCCGATGATGCCCTTGTAGGTGCCCAGCCCCCATGCGCCGGTCAGCAGCCGGTCGGTGTTCTGGATCTGGAAGGTCTTCCGGCCGCCCGCGGGGAAGTCGGCGGTCCTCGTCGCGCAGTAGCCGCGGAACGCGGCGTTCTGCAGACCGTGGTGGGCGAACAGCGTGAGGTCGTAGGCGGAGGAGAGCTGCCCCTTGTGGTCGAAGCCGTCGGGACTGACCACATGGGTGTCGAGGGCCTGGAGATCCTCGGCCCTCGCCTGCATCTCCGCCACGGTCCTCGCGATCCCGCCGTTCATGTGGCTGAGGACGTGGACCGCGTCGTTGCCCGAGCGGAGGAAGACGCCGAGCCACAACTGCTCGACGGTGTACGTGATCCCCGGCTTGACGCCGACCAGGCTGGAGCCCGCCGGAACGTCCGCGATATCGGCGTCCGTCACCTTGTACCGCTGCGTCGGCTCGAACTTCGTCAGCACGGTGTCCGCGAAGAGCATCTTCAGCGTGGAGGCGGGCGCGAGCCGGCGGTGCGCGTTGCACGCGGCGAGCACCTCACCGGTGCCGTGGTCGGCGACGAGCCAGGAGCGTGCGGTGAGTTTCTTCGGCAGGCCGGCGGGCTGCCGTACCTGGACGCCTGACCGGCCGAGCCGCTCACCACCGACGGTGGTGAGCGCGGACGCGGGCGCGGCCAGGGCCAACGGCGCGGCGGCGGTCAGTCCGAGGACGGCGCGACGGGACATCCGTGCGGCACGCGGCGAAGGCGGAGAGAAATCACGCATTCGGGGACCGTACAAAGGCATCCCCCGGCAACGGGCAGCGGGGTCACAAAAGCGCGGCAAAGGCCCGGTCATGGCCGGGTCACCGCCGCGGCGAAAGGGGGGCGAAGGGGGCGCGCACCAGCGGACCCGCCCTCGCCGGCAGGCCACTCAGCAGGGGGTTTCCCGACAAGCGGCGCTGCCGGCCGCCGTGCGGACATACGCCCCGGACGCCGGCTTCCCGGCCCGCGCAGTCTCTCGCCCGGTCGGGCTCACCGAACAGGGCGGGACACCCCGTACCGCCGTACGGACCGCGGGGCCCGGTGCCGTACCGCCGGCGGTTGCGCGGTCAGGGACTCGGCCTGCGCCCCTGATCCGCGCCCGCGGCGCCCGGGGTACCGCTCACCGCCCGAGAATCCGTTCGACCTCGGCCAGTTGCCGGGGGGTGAGCGGCCCCTTCGCGATCGCGCCCGCGTTCTCCTCCGCCTGGGCGACCGAGCGGAAGCCCGGGATCGGAACGGTGTGCGAACTGCGGGCCCAGATCCAGGCGAGGGCGCCCTGGGCGGGCGTGCGGCCGTCGCTGGTGAGGACGTCCCTGAGCGCCTCCACCCGGCGCAGCCAGTCGGTGTCGGCGCCTCCGCCCTCGGAGAAGCCGGAGAGCCACGCGGGCGGGGAGGTGCGGATGTCACCAGGTGCGAGCGACTGTCCGCCGGTGTGCCGGCCCGTCAGCAGTCCCATGGCGAGGGGGCTCCGGTTGATGCTCGCGAGGTTCGACTCCTCGCACAGCGCCAGGAGTTCGGGTGCGTCCTGGACGACGTTGAGCCGGTGCTGGACGGCCGCGCAGTGCGGGCCTTCGGCGAACACGGCGGCCCGCGCAGGGTCGTCGGTGCTCCAGGCGTAGGCGCGAATGAGCCCCTCCCGTACGAACTCCTCGCAGATCTCACGGAGTTCGGCGGCACGCTCTGGCTCGGCGTCGGACAGGTGCAGTTGGTACAGGTCGATGTGGTCGGTGTCGAGGCGGCGCAGTGAGGCCGTCAGCGCACGCCGGGCGTAGGCCGGGGAGTCGTCGCTGCCGACGAGCAGCCTGCGTTCCTCATCGATGACGTTGCCCCACTTGGTGGCGAGCACGACGTCCGCCCGCCGCTTGCCCAGGGCCCGCGCCAGCACGCGCTCGCTGTGCCCGGTCCCGTAGGCGTCGGCCGTGTCGAAGAAGGTGACACCGAGGTCGAGGGCCCGGCGGACGGCCCGCACGGACTCCTCGTCGTCGACCTTGCCCCAGCCGAGCGGCTGTCCGTCCGTGGTGCTCCACTCACCGCCGATGGCCCAGCAGCCGAAGCCGAGGGCACTGACCTCGATCGCGCTGCGTCCCAGCGTCCTGGTGTGCTCGATGGTCTCCATGGGCCAAGACGCTAGGAGTTGAAGCGCACTCCAAGGCAAGAGCCGTGCCGGTGCTCAGGCCTGCCCGGTCTCGAAACGGGAGATCCTGCCCTCGCCGTCCACGGTGAAGCTCCACCGGGTGCGCATCTCACCCCAGGTGTCGTTGCTGTACCGGGCGACGAGCGAGCGGCCGCCGTTGGACTCGTTGTCGACGTCCATGTGCCCGTGGGTGGAGAAGATCTCCCGGTCGATCCAGTCGGCGAGGTCCCGGTCGGAACCGTCGTCGGACATGGTGGCGTCCGGCGCGAGGAGCGACATGAAGGCCTCGCGGTCATGGGAGTTGAGGGCCGCCACGAAGGCCCGGACCGCCGGATCGCTGAGTTTGGCTGTCTGAATCGTCATGGCTGCCAGGGTCACATCGGTACCGGGCGCCCGCCACCCGAGTCCCGGACCCCGCCTTCCGGGCCCGGTGCGCGCCACCCGAACGGCTCCGTGGACAGGCCGGTCGGGCGGGACGGGTGGGACGGTTGAGGGGCGGAGGGGACCCGTTCCTGCCGGCTGCCCCGGGGAGTGATCGTGACCTGTATCGACCGACGTGACGTGGGACTGCTGTTGCTCCGGCTGGGGACCGGCGGGGTACTGGCGGCGCACGGCACCCAGAAGCTGTTCGGCTGGTTCGGCGGACCCGGACTGGACGGGGCCGCGCAGTTCATGGACTCCCTGGACTACCGCCCGGGCAAGGCGAGCGCGGTGGCCTCCGGGCTCGCGGAGGCGGGCGGCGGCACCCTGCTGGCGCTGGGCCTCGCGACTCCGGCGGCGGGCGCCGCGGTGGCCGCCGGCATGGCCGGGGCGGTCGCCGTCCACGCGCCGAACGGGTTCTTCAGCCAGAACGGCGGCTACGAACACCCGCTGTCCCTCGGCCTCGTGGCGACGGGCCTGTCGGTCGCGGGCCCCGGCCGGCTCTCCCTGGACGCACTGTGCGGCAACGCCGTGAACCGCGACTGGATGGTCCCGGCGGCGTTCGCGGTGGCAGGAGCCGCGGCGGCGGTGGTGATCGGGGCACGGAACCGGCGACTGCGGCGGAGGGCGGACGGGGACGGCGAGCAGGAGGCGTTGTTCGAGGAGTAGCCGCCGCATGGCAGTCTGCGGGCATGAGCGAACGCGACACCCCGGCGGACCTCTGGGAGCCGATCGACCTGCTGTACGCGTGGCTGGAGGCGAACCGGACGCACGACGGTGCCGACGGTCTGCTGCTGCGCGTGCTGAAACTGTCGGAGGAGGTCGGCGAGGTCGCCCAGGCGGTGATCGGCGCAACGGGCCAGAACCCCCGCAAGGGCACCACGCACAGCTGGGACGACGTCCAGGCCGAACTGTGCGACGTGGTGATCACGGCCCTGGTGGCCCTGCGCACCCTGACCCCGGACGCACGCGAGGTGTTCACCGCCCATCTGGAGCGGGTCGCCCGGCGCTCGCTCGGCTCCGGCACGTCGTGATCCGGGCACGGCACCACATACCCGGACTCCCGTGGTGGGGGCGGTGACCGGCATGATCTACCGGGGACGGTGGATCCCGGGCCACGGTCCGGACAGGGGGAGGGCATGGCCGACAACGCGTTCTGGATCGCCTCGCTGACCGCGGGAACGGCCGTCCTGGCGAGCTGGGTGACCGGCCGCGGTACGGCGCGGGCGGCACGCATCCAGGCGGACACGACTACGCGGGCGCAACGGGCGGAGCGGCTGCGTGAGTCCCGGCGCGCGGCCTACGCGGACCTCATGGAGCGGGCGCAGCGGATGGGCGACCTGTACTGGAAGGTGTCCGACCTGTGCGCGGACGACGTCACCCGACGCCTCCCGGAACTGGGCCGGTTGAGGGACCGTCTGCGGGACGAGTACAGCGGGCTGCGCCACTGCACCTGGATCGTCTCCCTGGAGGGCCCGCCCGAGGTCGCCGAAGCGGCCGACGCACTGCGCCGCACCACCACCCCCGCCTATCGTGCCGTCGAGGCGGTACTCGACGGCGACCCCACGGCCGCGGACCGCTTCGACTCGGCCTACGCGCCGTTCTGGCAGGCACTGCGGACCTTCGTCGAGCGGGGGCGGCGGGCGCTGGAGGTGATGTGAGGGGGCGTGCGGGCCGTCGGCGGTGCGGCCGGGACGGAGCCTTCGGGTGATTCTTCCTCCGATTCTTCCTGGACTGCCCGGCGCGGGAGCGGTCTCATGGGTTGTGGCCGGCACGTAGCCCCTCGGCCGGTCGACCACGCCGTTCCTGAAGGACGTCTGTTGCCCATTGCTCTGTCCACCGCTCCGCTGTCCGCTTCCGATCGGTCGGAGCGATGGCATGAAGTGGTGTCGCGCACCTTCGTACCTCTCGATGTCCGGCTTCTCGAGACGGAACCGTCGCCCGGAGTGATTTCCAGCGAACAGCTCGGTCTTGTCCAGGTCTCCCTTGTCCGTGCCGGACCGCAGACAGTGACGCGCAGCAGGCGTCTGATCGCCCGTGACGACCAGGAATTCCTCATCCTCTCGCTTCAGCACAGCGGCACTGCGATAAAAGAGCAAGACGGCCGGGAATCCGTCATCAATCCCGGCGAGTTCTCCATTTCCGATTCCTCTCGTCCGTTCCGGAAGAAGCTCGGGGGAGAATTCAGTTTCACCTCCTTCCACTTCCCTCGTGAAGAGCTCCATGTGCGGGAGGAGGACCTGCGGGCACTGACCGCGACGACCTTCACCGGCCGGACCGGCAGCGCTGCCGTGGTGGCGGCGTACTTCGCGCGCATGGCGCAGGAGGCCAGGGGCTTCGGCGACGCCGTGGGCCGGCAGTTCGCCACGACCGGTCTTGATCTGCTGGCCCTGCTGATCGACGAGCGGCGCGGCCGCTTCACACCCCAGGCCGCCGAAACGGCTGCGGCAGCCGCGGTGCGAGTGAAGGACTACATCATCCGGAACCTGCCGGACCCGGGTCTGTCACCGGCCACGATCGCCGCGGCGAATTTCATGTCGGTGCGCTATGTGCACAAGCTCTTCCAGGTCGAGGGCGAAACGGTGGGCAGGTGGATCCAGGCACGACGCCTGGAGCGGTGCCGGCGGGATCTTCTGCGGTCGAAAGGCAGGGATCTCGGGGTTGCGGCCGTGGCCCGGCGATGGGGTTTTGTCAGTCCCAGCCATTTCGGCCGGGTCTTCCGGGCGGCATACGGCATGACGCCCCGCGAATGGCAGGCTCATGGTCTGGGTACCGAAGGGGCCACCGGGACGAAGGGTTGAAAGGAAGGGCAGTGGCGCTTCATTCCCCGTCGGCCGGTGAGGTGCGGGACACCCTTCAGCCGAACCGGGTCGGGGGATTCGGCCGCCCTGCGACAACGGCGGTGAGACCCGTGCGGGCCTCCTCCAGGACGGCCGCAGGGGTGCGGTCCTGGAGGGCCAGCACCGCTCGGTACTCGGCAGCCGCCTCGGAGTCCTTGCCGAGGTGGGCGAGCGCATGCGCCAGCATCAGGTGGACCCTGCCGGCCTGCTCGTACAGACCTCGGGCGTCGAACTGCCCGCGGATGGAACGCAGAGCCTCCACCGCCGCATCCCAGCGTCCCCGGTTGAAATGGATGAATGCCACGTTGTGGGTCGCGACCAGCGTGGTCACGTCCCGCACGCTCGGCGGGATCCGGTCGCGGTTGCCGGGGGAGGCGAGAGCGTCCATGACCTCCTGGTAGGTCTTCAGGGCTTCCCTCGTCCGGCCCGCCTTCTCCAGCACTCTGATGGTCACGTTGGCCGCAGTGAGGTATCCGTTGATGTCATCGGCCCGGTCGAACAGTTCCATGGCCAGGGACACATGGTCGGCGGCGGACGCGAGATCGTCGACGGCGCTCCGCAGCCAGCTGAGATAGACATGGGCCCATGCCTCCTGGACCACATCCGCAGCGGCCGTGGCCAGGCCGAGCGCGCGGGTGGCCGCGTCGACGGCCGCGGCGTGGTTGTGGTCGCACGCCCAGTGGGCCCATGCCAGGTAGTTGCGGTGGGTCGCTTCGAGCGCGAGGTCGCCCAGGGCCGCCGCGGCCTCGGCGGAACGCCGGTAGATCTCCGTCCAGTTGCCCCAGGACACCCAGTTGTCGGAGAACCAGTGCATCGCTTCCGCGACCTCGGTGACCCTGGCCTGCTCACCGTTCTCGGCGGCTTCCCGGAAGGCGGACAGCCAGTTGTCTTTCTCCGCCTTGATCCACCGCAGCGCCTGATCACGGTCGTCCAGCGCGACCAGTCGGCCGGGGTCCGGGGGAGGTGTGCCGAAGCCCGGCTCGTACCAGCGTCCCGCGACGACGGCGGTGTCCAGCAGCCACGAGCGCAGGCGGGACCGGGTGGCCGCCGATGTCGTGCCGTCCTCGGCCCGGTGGCGGGCCGCGGCATACAGGCGCAGCAGGTCGTGGAAGCGGTAGCGGTCACCGGGGGAGGTCATCAGAAGACCTGCCTCCAGCAACTCCTCCAGCTGGTCTTCGGCGTCGGGCAGGGGCACGCCCGCGGCAACGGCCGCCAGTGGCACACCGAAATCCCGGCCCGGTACCAGGGACAGCAGCCGGAACATCCGGGCGGCGAGAGGATCGAGTCGCGAATAGGACAGCGAGAAGGCGGCATTGACACGCAGGTCGCCCGCGCTGAGCGCATCCAGCCTGCGGTCCTCGTCGGCCAGCCGGTCGGCCAGACGCTGCAGGCTCCAGTTGGTGCGGGTCGCGACCCAGTTGGCGGCCACCCGGAGGGCCAGGGGAAGATGCCCGCACAGCTCGGTCACCGAGCGTGCCGCTTCCGGTTCCGCGTCCACGCGGGCGGCGCCCACCACGGCGCGAAGCAGCGAGACGGACTCCTTGTCGTCCAGTGCCCCGAGCTCCGCGCGCTGCACTCCCTCCAGGCCGGCGAGAGTACGGCGGCTGGTCACCACGACGAGGAGACGTCCCTCGCGGGGCAGAAGGGGTCGGATCTGCGCCTCGCTGCCGGCATTGTCCAGCACCAGGACCGCGCGCAGCCGGGATGTGATCGTCCGGTAGCGCGCGAGGCACTCCTCGGCGCTGTGGGGCGCCAGGTCGGCGTCGTCGACCCCCCAGGCGTCCAGCAGCCGCACCACGGCCTGTTCGGCGGACAGCGGCTGGTCGTCCAGCCCCTGCATGTCCAGCAGGAACGCGCCGTCGGGGAACGCGCTCGCGGACTCCTCGGCCAGCCGGATCGCCAGGGTGGTCTTGCCGCTGCCGGGCGCACCGCAGACCACCACCACCGGCGGTGCGAGGGGATGCGTCGCCCGCTCCGCCGCTCCCCTGTTCGCGGCGGCCGGCGCCACCACGGTACGCAGATGTGCCAGTTCCCGATGCCGGCCGACGAAGTCCCGGGCCCCTCGCGGCAGCGCGTAGGGCGACGCGGCGGCCGGGACGGCGGGACTCGGACCCGGGCGGGCGGCGCGGGCAGCCGCCAGCAGTTCGGCATGACCGGCGTCGTCCAACTGCGGCCCCTGACCGAGAGCGGTGACCGTGCCGCGATGTGGACGAAGGCTCCGCCCGCGCTCCATGTCGCCGATGGCTCGGCCGGAGATGCCGGACGATTCCGCGAGTTCCTCGATCGTCAGGCGTCTGCTGTGCCGTAGCTCCCGCAGCAGGCGCCCGAACTGCGTCCCGCCTCCATCCGTGCCACCGCCCGTCGTACTCACGCCACCACGGTACTGCCGTCCAGCAGCGCTCCTGCCTGCTGAGACGTGTGCCACATGCTGCCGGCCCACGCCGCCGCCCGCCGGGCGGCGGCGTGGGCCGTGCCTGCCGGATCAGCCTCGGACAGCCTGGACGGCCTCGCGGATCAGGTCGGCGACCCGCTCGGGGTGGGCGAGCATGACCAGATGGGAGGAGTCCACCTCGACGGTGGTCATCCCGGCGCGCCGGTAGCCGAAGCGCTCGACGTCGGGGTTGATGGTGCGGTCGGAGGAGGACACCAGGCCCCAGGACGGCTTGGTCTTCCAGGCCGCCGCGGGAGCCGCCTCGGCGAAAGCCTGCGCGGCCAGTGGACGCTGGGACACCGCGAGGACCGCGGCGACGTCCTTGTCGACATCGGCGGCGAAGATCGCGGGGAACTTCTCGACGTCGACCGACACGTCCGTGCCGGGTTCGGCGGCGCCCTCGATCGGGAAAGGTGTGTAGACCAGCGCGGCAGCAAGGTCGGAGTCGGGGAAGCCACCCTGCAGCTCTCCCAGGCTCTCGCCCTCCTCCAGTGCGTAGCCGGCCAGGTACACCAGGGCCGCTACGTTCTCCTCGGCACCGGCCACCGTGATGACCGCCCCGCCGTAGGAGTGGCCGACCAGCACGACCGGGCCGGGGATCTGCCGGACCACGGAAGCGACATAGGCGGCGTCACCGATCAGGCTGCGGTTGGGAACCGCCGGGGCCACCACCTTCAGGCCGTCGGCGAGGAGTTCGGGGATCACGCGCGAAAAGCTGGAAGCATCGGCGAAGGCGCCATGGACGAGGACCACGGTCGGAGACGTGGATACGGTCATCAGGGATCATCCTTGCTTGATGTACGGAGAGTTGCAGGGGCTGCACCGCGGCCGCCGCGCGGTCAGGAGTGGCGGGCAAGGCGGGCGTCCGCCGTTCTGGGCCCCTCAGTGCCGCTGCACCGCGACACGGGGCCGGCCGCGGAGACGAGGACGGGGCGCGGACCTGCCGGCGACAGGACCGCGCCCCGAACAGGATCAGGCGGGGTGGAGGGCGGTCCGCAGAGTGCCGATGGCCAGGGTGATGGCCGCCTGGGCGGCGTAGGTCTCGCGCAGGGCGTTCAGCATGACGAAGTCGTGGATGATGCCCTGGTAGCGCACCGCGGTCACCGGGACTCCGGCGGCGCGCAGCTTGTTGGCGTATGCCTCCCCCTCGTCGCGCAGCACGTCCGCCTCACCGGTGATGACCAGGGCGGCCGGAAGACCGCTCAACTGCTCGGTGGTGGCACGCAGCGGGGACGCGGTGATCTCGGCGCGCTGGCCCTCGTCGGTGGTGTACTGGTCCCAGAACCACTGCATGCCGTCACGGCGCAGGAAGTAGCCCTCCGAGAACTGGTGGTAGGAGCCCGTGTCGAAGCTCGCGTCGGTGACCGGGTAGAACAGCACCTGCTGCACGAGCCGGACGTCGCCCCGCTCCTTGGCCATCAGCGTCAGCGCCGCAGCCATGTTGCCGCCGACCGAGTCACCGGCCACCGCGATCCGGGCAGTGTCCAGGCCCTTGCTCGCGCCATCGGCGACGACCCAGCGGGCGACCGTGTAGTTCTGCTCGATCGCGACCGGGTAGCGGGCCTCGGGCGACAGGTCGTACTCGGGGAAGACCACCGCGGCGTTCGCCCCCACCGCCAGTTCGCGCACCAGACGGTCGTGCGTGTGCGCGTTGCCGAACACCCACCCCGCGCCGTGTATGTAGATGATCACCGGCAAGGTACCGGTGGCCCCGGCCGGCCTGACGATCCGCGCCCGGACGCTGCCGGTCGGACCGCCGCTGACGGTGACCCACTCCTCGTCGATCTCCGGCTTGGCGATCTCACCGGACTGCACCTCGTCGACAGCCTTGCGGCCCTCGGCGGGACTCAGGTCGAACAAGAACGGGGGCTTCGCCGTCGCCTGCGCGAACGCGGCCGCGGCAGGCTCCAGGACGGGCTCGACGGGGGCAATCGACTCCTGCATCTTCTTCTCCTCGTGCGGGATGCGTTTGCGACCACGCTAAGCACCGGGCAACCCCCTCTCGCGTCTGAGAGTGCACCCTTTCTGCACCCACAGCGCACTGCCGATGAACCCGGACAAACCTCGAGAACCGGCTCGAGGATGGTGTGCTCTCCCGCTGCTGATCAGACATCCGCCGCCGCTCCGGAAGGTCGCCTGAGCAACCTCCGGAGAAGTGACGGCCCTTCACAAGGGCACGTTCGGGTGGGGCCGGCGGCGGTACGCGGAGGAGCGGTTGCCGCCGCCATCGTGTTCGTGGCGACGTTTGGACGCACCTGAGGCGGCTGCCCCGGTCGGGATGCGTACAGCGATCCCGCGGCTCAGGAAGCGGCAGACGAGTCGGGCTGTACGCCGGGTTCTGTTCCCCGGGGTCCTCGCGGGCCCCGGGGCGACGGCCATCCATCTAGGACCGGCGTTGCCGCCGGCCTCGTGCGGTCCACCCGCGGACTCGGGCGGGCAGCCCTCGAACGTCCGCGCAGGGCGCGCCTTTCACAGCGGCCCCTTTTGACCTTGCTCCGGGTGGGGTTTACCGAGCTGCCCAGGTCACCCTGGGCACTGGTGGTCTCTTACACCACCGTTTCACCCTTACCGGGGGCCGTACGGATACGGTCCCCGGCGGTCTGCTTTCTGTGGCACTGTCCCGCGGGTCACCCCGGGTGGCCGTTAGCCACCACCCTGCCCTGTGGAGCCCGGACGTTCCTCGGGGAGGTCCACCAGGACCTCCACGCGGCCGCCCGCCCGGCTCGTCTGCCGTAGGGACCATGGTACCGGGCGTGCGCCGCGCCTCCGCCCGCCGACCGGGGCCACCGTCGCGAGCACCGAGCCGGCCAGGATCAGGGCGAAGGCCGCCAGCGTCCCGGCCGTGAGGCGCTCGTCCAGGAAGAGCGCGCCCGCCGCCACCGCGATCGCCGGGTTCACGTAGGTGATGACCGTGGCCCGGGTCGGGCCCGCCTCCTTGATCAGCTCGAGGAACGCCACGAAGGCCACGGCCGTGCAGATCACCCCGAGACCGGCCAGGGCGGCGAGTACCTGCCCGGACGGTACGGTGGTGGGCCAGGTCGCGGCGGCCGCCGGGGCGTAGACCAGCGCCGACAGGGCCAGGCACGGCGCGGTGAGCTGGAGTGAGGGAACGTCCCTGAGATGCCGGGCCGCGATCAGCGGCGCGGTCGCGTAGCCGAGGACGGTCAGCAGCACCTCAGCGAGCGACCGTGCGTCGCCGCCGGTCAGGTGCGGGACGGTGAGGACCGCGACGCCGCCGAGGCCGAGGGCCAGCCCGGCCACCCGCCGCGCGCCCAGGTGCTCGGCGCCACCGAAGAAGCGGGCCAGCACCACCCCGGCGATCGGCACGCCCGCTATCAGCAGACCCGCCGTGGAGCTGGACAGGTGCCGCTCGGCGTCGGTGAGCGTGAACCAGGGGCCCATGATCTCGATGCACGCGAAGGCCAGCATGGGGCGCCAGTGCGTCCGCACGGTCCGGGTCAGGCCGCCCTGGCGCAGGGCGAAGGGGAGCAGAAGCGCGGCGCCCAGCGCACAGCGCGTGAACACCACCATGGACGGGGACACGGCGTCCACCGCCACCTTGATCATCAGATAGGGGATGCCCCAGATCACTCCCATGAGGGAGAACAGGAACCAGCCGCGTGCAGTCATACGGCGAGTGTCGGCCGGCTCAGTGACCGCCGTCTTGAACGCTGTTGCGGTGCGCGGTCGCGGCCACGCTCGCACGGTACGCCGCCGGGGTCACCCCCAGCACACGACGGAACCAGCGGGTCAGATGCGCCTGGTCGGCGAAGCCCACGAGCGGGGCGACCTCGGCGGGGCGCAGTCCTGCCTCCAGCAGCCCGCGGGCCCGCGTCACCCGGTACTGGGCGAGCCAGGCATAGGGCGGTATCCCCATCGCCGTACGGAAGGCACGCAGCAACTGATAGCGCGACAGGCCGAGTTCGGTGGCGAGGTCGGCGAGGGAGGGCGGGGCGAGCAGTTCGTCGGCGAGGCGGTCGCGTACGGCGTGGGCGAGGTCCGCGGCGCCGGGGATCGAGTCGGAGACGGGGCGTGCCGTGGAGTGGCGCCGGGCGAGTGCGGTGAGCAGCCACGGGAGCCGGGACTCGGCCTCCAACGGGTCGGGGCAGGCGCTCAGTTCGGTGTGCGCGGCGCGCACGGCGGCCACCAGTTCGGGGTCGTCGAGGACTGGTTCGCGAAAGTGCGGGAGACCGCCCAGGATGCCGTCGGAGAGCAGCGAGGGCTCCGCGTACAGGGCGCGGTAGGCGTAGCCGTCGGTGGTGGTGGCGGGTGCGCCGGTGTGCATCTCGCCGGGGTCGAGGACGACGATGGTGCCCGGTCCGGTCCGTATGCGGCCGCCGCGGTAGTCGATGACCTCGAATCCGCCGACGCAGACGCCGATGGTGAACTCGTCGTGCGCGTGCGGGGCGTAGCGGTGCTGGTCGAAGCGGGCGGTGAGCAGGTCGAGCGGCGGCCCGCCCCGGCCGAGGCGCGCCCGCGTCCACAGCGCCTGTTCCCGTCCGCTCACCGTGCACCCCCTTGTGCGGGGTGCAACGCGTCCGGGCCCCGTTTTCATACCGCCGGGGAACTCAGAGGAAGTCGGTCGTGTCCGGTTCGAGGCCGAACGGCCCGGGGAGGGCGAGCGGCTTGCCGAAGGGGAACGTGCAGTGCCGGCGGTAGTCGTCCTTCTCGGGGTCGCCGAACAGCGTGATCGAGGAGGCTTCGCGGTCCAGCAGCGTTCCCTCGATCGTGGCACGCCATCGCGGCCGTCGTCAGGGACGTGCGGGCGTGGCGATCCGCTCGCTTGACCTTGCCGCAACGTCAGCGTTTGTACTGGTCGTATGCGGATCGGAGAACTCGCCGCGGCCGTGGGCGTCACCACGCGGACCGTGCGGCACTACCACCATCTCGGGCTGCTGCCCGAGCCCGAGCGGCTGCCCAACGGGTATCGCGACTACGGCCTGCGGCACGCCGTCGTGCTGGCCCGGATCCGGCGGCTGACCGAGCTGGGCCTCGGTCTCGCGGAGGTACGGGACGTGCTCGCGGACGACGAGGGCCGCGACCTCGCCGAGGTGCTCGCGGAGCTGGACGAGGATCTGGCCCGGCAGGAGGCGGCGATCCGCGAGCGCCGGGTACGGCTGCGCGTGCTGCTGGAGCGGGGCCATCCCGCCGAGGGTCCCGTCTCCCCCGGACTCGCCGCGCTGTTCGCCGGCATGGAGGCCTTCCTCGAGTCCCCCATGGCCACCAAGGACCGCGAGGTTCTGGCGCTGATCGAGACCGCGGCCGCGCCGGAGGAACGGGAACGGCTGGCGGCCGTGCTGGGCGGCGCGTTCGGTGAGCCGGGCGCCGTGGAGCGGGCGAGGGAGGTGTACGCGCTGCTCGACGCGCTCGTGGACGCCGGTCCGGACGATCCGCGGGTCGACGACGCCGCCCGGGCGCTCGTCGCCTGCCTGCCGGACGGCCTCGTACCCGAGGAGGGTGTCGACGAGGAGCACGGCTTCGTCAGGGCGCTCTACGCGGACCTCGCACCGGCTCAGGCGGAGGCCGTCCGCCGCGCCCTGCGGATGCACGCCCGGGGGCGGCGATGAGAACGGCGTACGTCCTGGTGCGGCACGAGCTGCGGCTCCTCGTGAGCCTCGCGCTCTGGGCCGCGCGCCGCACCCACGGGACGCGGGGCGGCCGGGCCTTCGGGTATGCGCGGGGGCAGGGGCCGGTCATGGCCGGGTTCGCGTTCGTGTGCGTGGTGGAGACGCTCACCATGTCCGTGCTGCTGCGCGACTGGCCGCTGGTGCACGGGGTGGTGCTGCTGCTGGACGTCTACACCGTGGTGCTCGTCGTCGGCCTGTACGCGGCCTCCGTGGTCCGTCCGCACGTCCTTGACCCCGGCGGGCTTCGTATCCGCCATGCCGCCCACGTCGATCTGCGCATACCGCTGGACCGGATCGCGGCCGTGCGCCGCGAGCTGCGCACCGTGCACGAGCGAGCGGACGGGGAGCTGAACCTCCCGGTGGGCTCGCAGACCACCGTCACGCTGGAACTCGCCGAGCCCGTCGCCCACGTCACCTTCCTCGGCCGTCGGCGGGCGGTCCGCGTCGTCCGCTTCCACGCCGACGACGCCGGCCGTGTCGTCCGGGCGCTCGCGCGGGCACGGTAGGCCCCGGGGGGTGGGGGCCGTCCGCGGACGCGCCCACGCCGTACGCTGTCGCGGAGCGCTACAGAAGGAGTATGTGTGCTGGTGCTGCTGCCGCCCTCGGAAGGCAAGGCGTCCTCCGGTCGCGGTGCCCCGCTGGACCTCGAGTCGCTGTCGCTGCCCGGTCTGACGGCCGCGCGGGAGGCCGTCCTCGGTGAGCTCGTGGAGCTGTGCGCGGGTGACGAGGAGAAGGCGCGTGAGGTACTGGGGCTGAGCGAGGGCCTGCGCGGCGAGGCGGCCAAGAACGCCGGGCTGCGGTCCGCGGGGGCGCGGCCCGCCGGGGAGATCTACACCGGCGTCCTGTACGACGCCCTGGATCTCGCCTCGCTCGACCCGGCCGCCAAGCGGCGGGCGGCCCGGTCCCTGCTCGTCTTCTCCGGGCTCTGGGGCGCGGTCCGGGTGACCGACCGCATCCCTTCCTACCGCTGCTCGATGGGTGTGAGGCTGCCCGGACTCGGGGCGCTCGGCGCGCACTGGCGCGCACCCCTGGCCTCGGTGCTGCCCGCGGCGGCCGGCGGTGGACTGGTGCTGGATCTGCGGTCCTCCGCCTATGCGGCGGCGTGGAAGCCGAAGGGTGAGGTGGCCGGGCGGACGGCGACCGTCCGGGTGCTGCACTCCCGGATCGTGGACGGGGTGGAGAAGCGCTCGGTCGTCAGCCACTTCAACAAGGCGACGAAGGGGCGCATCGTCCGGGCTCTGCTGTCGGCCGGGGCCGCTCCCAAGAACCCCGCGGAGCTGGTGGTGGCGCTGCGGGACCTGGGCCATGTGGTGGAGGCCGAGGCCCCCGCCGCCGGCAGGCCGTGGTCGCTGGACGTGGTGGTGACGGAGATCCACTGACCCGGGCGCTACAGCGCATTGCAGCATGCGCAACGACCTTTGCGCAGAGTGCATTCCCTGGGCAGGATGAAGCCATGACCTCACCGCTGCCCCCGTCGCCGTCCGCCGTCCCGGTCCTCGATCTCGCACCCGTCGTCCCCGTGGTCGTCGTCGCGGACGCCGCCGACGCCGTGCCCCTGGCACGGGCGCTGGTGGCCGGCGGGCTGCCCGCGATCGAGGTGACACTGCGCACCCCGGCCGGGCTCGACGCGATCCGGGCGATCGCCGCCGAGGTCGCGGACGCGGTGGTCGGGGCGGGCACGGTCATCACACCGGCGCAGGTGTCGGACTCCGTGGCGGCGGGCGCGCGGTTCCTGGTCAGCCCCGGGTGGACGGACGCGCTGCTGGCGGCGATGCAGGCGTCCGGGGTGCCGTTCCTGCCCGGGGTGTCGACGACGTCGGAGGTCGTGGCGCTCCTCGAACGGGGCGTGCGGGAGATGAAGTTCTTCCCGGCGCAGGCGGCCGGCGGCACGGCCTACCTCTCGTCGCTGGCCGGACCGCTCCCGCAGGCCCGTTTCTGCCCGACCGGCGGTATCGGCCCGGCGAACGCCCCGGAGTACCTGGCGCTGCCCAACGTCGGCTGCGTGGGCGGGACCTGGATGCTGCCCCAGGACGCGATCGAGGCGAAGGACTGGGCCCGGGTCGAGCGGCTGGCACGCGAGGCGGCGGGACTGCGCCGTCCGCTCAGCGCAGGTGGGACGTCTCGTTGAGGAGGCGGAGGCTGGCGTTGCCGTCGGCGAAGTAGGCCACCGCGGACAGGGACGCCGCCGACAGCTCCATCCGGAACAGTGCCTCGGGGGGCGCTCCGAGCGCGAGCCGGACGAGGGTCTTGACGGGCGTGACGTGCGAGACCAGCAGGACCGTACGGCCCGCGTGAGTGGCCAGCAGCGCGTCCCGGGTGGCGGCGACCCGCCGGGCGACGGCCGCGAAGCTCTCGCCGCCGCCGCTGGGTGCGGCCTCCGGGTCGGTGAGCCAGGCGTTCATGTCGTCGGGATACTTCTCGCGCACCTCGCCGAACGTCAGGCCCTCCCACGCACCGAAGTCCGTCTCGCGCAGCCCTTCCTCCACGCTCACCTCGAGGCCGAGACGGGCGGCGACGGTCCCGGCGGTCTCGCGGCAGCGCGCGAGGGGCGAGGAGATCACGACCTGGACGGTCCCCCGCGCGGCGAGCGCGGCGGCGACGAGCTCGGCCTGGCGCCGGCCGACGTCGGACAGGGCCGGGTCGCCGCCGCCGCTGCCGGAGAAGCGCCTGAGCGGGGTGAGCGGGGTCTCGCCGTGGCGCACCAGCACGAAGGTGGTCGGGGCACCCAGGTCGGGCGGGGCGGAGGCGACGTTGCGGGCGGCACGCACATCGGCGCCCGCACGCGCCGACGAGCCCGGCTGCGCGCCGTCGGACGGGGACGCGGCTGCGGTGGCCGGCGCATCACCCGCGGGGCCGGGCGGTTCGGGCCCCGTCGCACCATGGGCGTCCGGCTCGGCGGCGGACCGGGACGCGGTCCATCGCTCGCCCCGGCTCCCCGCGTCCATCGCCTCGTTGGCCAGCCGGTCCGCATGCTTGTTCCGCTCGCGCGGGATCCACTCGTAGGTGACCTGCCCGGCCGGGAGGACGGCGGCGGCCCGCATCGCCAGTGGCCGCATGTCCGGGTGCCGGATCTTCCACCGGCCGGACATCTGCTCCACGACCAGCTTGGAGTCCATCCGGACGTGCACCCTCGCCGCCGGGTCCAGCTCGCGCGCCGCGCTCAGCCCGGCGAGCAGTCCCCGGTACTCGGCGACGTTGTTGGTGGCGGTCCCGATGAACTCGGCCCGCTCCACCAGCGTCTCGCCCGTCGCCGCGTCACGCACGACGCTGCCGTAGCCGGCGGGCCCCGGGTTGCCCCGGGACCCGCCGTCGGCCTCGACGATGAACTCCCGCACGCCGTACGCCTTTTACAGGCCGGACTCGGAGGTGCGCACCAGGATGCGGCGGCAGTTCTCGCAGCGCACGACCGTGTCGGGCGCCGCCGCACGGATCTCGCTCAGCTCGGTGATCGCCAGTTCCTGGCGGCAGCCCTGGCAGGTGCGCTGGTACAGCTTGGCCGCGCCGATGCCGCCCTGCTGCTCCCGCAGCTTGTCGTACAGCTTCAGCAGGTCCGCGGGCACCGAGCCCGCGACGACCTCGCGCTCCTTGGTCACCGACGCGGACTCGCCGTCGATCTCCTCGTACGCCGCGTCCCGGCGCGCCGAGGCGTCGTCGATCTTCGACTGCACCGATCCGACCCGCTCGGTCAGCTCGGCGACCCGCTCCTGCGCGGACTCGCGGCGCTCCATCACCTCCAGCACGACGTCCTCCAGGTCTCCCTGCCGCTTGGCGAGCGAGACGATCTCGTGCTGGAGGTTCTCCAGGTCCTTCGGGGAGGTGACCGCACCGGAGTCGAGGCGCTGCTGGTCGCGGACGGCACGCTGGCGCACCTGGTCCACGTCCTGCTCGGCCTTGGTCTGCTCGCGGGCGCAGTCGCTCTCCTCGGTCTGCGCCGCCACCAGCAGGTCGCGCAGCTGGGTGAGGTCCTTGGTCAGGGACTCGATCTCGGCGTGCTCGGGCAGCGACCTGCGCTTGTGCCCGAGCTGCTGCAGTCGTACGTCCAGGCCCTGGACGTCGAGGAGTCGGATCTGGTCGGCGGGCGCGGCGTTCAGTTGGGGGCTCCAGGGGTGTGCGAGTCGGAGGATGCGCGCGAGGCGCTCTCTGGCTGGACGGTGGCGGACGCCGCGTGGGCGGTCCAGGGGTCGGTGACCGTCGGCGAGACGTGGACGCGCAGGCCCCACCCGTGCCGGTCGGAGATCTCGTCGAGCTGGGTGGCGGCCAGCTCGCACCAGGGCCACTCCGTGGCCCAGTGCGCCGCGTCGAGCAGCGCGAGGGGGCGGTGGGTGCGGGCCGCCGCGAACTCGGACGCCGGGTGGTGGCGCAGGTCCGCGGTGAGGAAGGCGTCGACACCGGCCGCGCGGACCTCGTCGAAGAGGCTGTCGCCGGAGCCGCCGCTGACGGCGATCGTGCGGACCAGCGCCTCGGGGTCGCCGGCGACGCGGATGCCCTGCACGGTGGCGGGCAGCCGCTCGGCGGCCCGGGCGGCCAGCGCGCGGACGGTCGTCGGGTGGTCCAGCTCGCAGACGCGGCCGAGGCCCCGGCGGCCCTCCGGGTCGGTCGTGTCCGGTACGAGGGGGCGCACCACCCGCAGGTCGAGCGCGCCGGCGAGGGCGTCGCTGACGCCGGGGTCGGCGCGGTCGGCGTTGGTGTGGGCGACATGCAGCGCGATGTCGTTCTTGATGAGGGTGTGCACGACACGGCCCTTGAAGGTGGAGGCCGCCACCGTCGTCGTCCCCCGCAGGTAGAGCGGGTGGTGGGTGACCAGCAGGTCCGCGCCGAGCTTCACCGCCTCGTCGACGATCTCCTGGACGGGATCGACGGCGAAGAGGACCCGGGTGATCTCCTGGTCGGGGTCGCCGACGACCGTGCCGACCGCGTCCCAGGACTCGGCCCGCTCGGCGGGCCACAGGGTCTCCAGGGCGGCGATGACTTCAGACAGACGGGGCACGGGGAAAGGCTACCTGCCCCGGCTCCTTCCCCGACCGGTCGCGGGCCGACGGGCTCGGCGGGGGCGCCGCGCCGACCGCCCCCGAGGGTGTGGAGGTCGCGCACGGACGGGCCGTGCGCCCCCTCGTGCAGCACACCCGCCCCCATTTCCTCAGGCGAACGGCGCGACGAACACCCTTATGTGTGAAGCAGCCGTCCCGCGAAGTCACGCCCGTGCGTACGAAAACTAGCTTCGTCGCCGGAGGTGACCGAACGATGACGGCCTGTGCCTTCACAACCGCCGCGGCGGAGGGGAACGAGTGGGTGCCCCGACCCGGATGCGTGCTGACCGCGGACGGGTCCTACGCGGCACGTCTCGCCCTGGACGACGGGTCCTGGTACCCGGAGCGCTGGACCCTGGACGGCCCCGAACCGTACGCCGTACCACTGCCCGGCAACCAGCCGGAGGAGCCCGGCACCGAAGTGCAGCCCCTGGCCGACGGCCGGGTGCTGATCCACCGCGTCGCGGCGGGACGCCACACGTTCTCGCTGCTCTATCCGACCGGACCGGGGACCGGGGAGCTGCCGCTGGGCTCGGTGGAATGCCCCACGGAGGACGCCCGGCTGCGGCTGCTGCCCCCCGCGCCGACGGGGGACCGCGCGTTCGCGCTGGCCGTGGACGGGGGATCCACGGCGGTGTGGCAGGTGGCGGGGGGACCGGGTGGGCCCGAGCGGCTGGCTCAGGTGCCGGGCCGCTGCTCGGGCGGGGTGTGGCTGGACCGTACGGGTCGGATGCTGGCCCTCGACCGCACACCGCCCGACGGGGGGCCCGCGAAGACGGTGGTGGTGGATCTGGCGCGGGGCGGGGAGATCTCGCCGCTGCTGCAGATCACGGACGCGAGCCACGACCGGCTGCTGCTCGCGGATCCGGACAGCGGACTGCTGCTGATCCGCTCGGACGCCCCGTCGCCGGGTCAGGACCGGCTCGGCTGGGGGGTGTTGGGGAGCACGCTGCCGGTGCGCTTCCCCGAGTGCCTGCGGCTGGACAGCCCGGCGGCCCCCTTCGCCATCCAGCCGGGACAGGCCTTGATGCCGGAGAGCTGTGCGGTGGCGCTCAGGATCGACGGGGCGGCGGGCAGCTGGATCGGGGTGTGGCGCCCGGCGGACCGCCGTGTCCACCATCTCGCGGCCCCCGAGGGCTGGTTGGCGGGCACGGGCCTGTGGACGCGGGACGGGGTGCTGCGACTGCCGTATGCGACCCGGACGGTGCGCTGCGCGGTGGCCCGGGTCGTACCCCCCGCCGCGGCACCCGCCCCGCCGTCCCAGGACCCGGGCCGGTGGCCGGTGCCGAAGCCCCCGGTGGGACGCACGTCGCGACCGGTGCCCTTGCAGCAGGCGCTCGCGCCACGCGGTGGCCGGACCGAGCGGACACCCCTCGTATGGGTGCGCACGAAGCAGACGCCGGTGGGGAGTGGAAACGGAGCGGCGGGGAACGCGGAGAGCCGCGGCGCCACGCCACCGGTCCCCGGTACGGCCGTGGTCGCCGCCCGTTAGACTCGCCCGGCTGTACGAAAGACATATTGACGGGGTGAAGAGTTCAGATGAGCGACATCAGCAGCAGCACGCCTACGCCGGACGCGGCCCAGGAGATCCCGGGGCACGGCCGGCACCGCGGACCGGTCTCCGCCGAGAACACCGACGCGAACCCCAACGGGCGTCACCGTGCCGCGGACCGCGGCATGACGGCCGATCAGGGGTCGGCCACTCACTGAGGGCGCATCGATTCCGCTGAGGCCCCCCGTCCGTTCCGTCACGGGCGGGGGGCCTCGCCATGACGAGGGCCCGGGACCCGTCGCTCCCCGCCCCGGTCGCCCCACGACCCGTCACTCCTTGGGTGCGGGACTGCGCACGAGCAGCACCGCGGCCGCCCCGATCGCCATCGCCGCGGCCGGCCACAGCAGGGCGTTGGCCATGACGGCCGAGACGACGGTACGGACGGAGTCCTGCACACCGCGGCCGGATTCCAGCCGCTGGAAGTCGATGTTCTCGAAGGCGCTTCTCCGGCTTGCGCCGAGATCCGCCGCGTGCGCCGCGATCTGGGTCTTGAACTGGGCGGTCATGACGGTCGCGATGACCGCGGAGCCGAGTGTGGCCCCGATCTGCCGCGACGCGTTGAACACACCCGAACCGGCGCCGATGTAGGTGGGCGGCAGCCCCTGCATCGCGGCGACGGCCAGCGGACTCATCATCAGCGAGCTCGACGCGCCCATCCAGGCGGCGTGCACGAGCAGCACGGCCAGCGACATGTCGGGTGTCATCAGGAAGTGCCGGACGAAGAGCGCGGAGCTGAACAGGGCGAGCCCGGTGAACGCCGGCCACTTGGGCCCGACCCTGTCGACGAGCCTGCCGATCCAGGGCGCGAGCGGCACCGAGACCAGCGCCGAAGGCAGCATCATCAGCGCCGCCTCGGCCGGCGTCATACCGCGGCCCGCCTGGAAGTAGAGGGTCCCGGGGAAACTCGCGGCGACGGTGGCGAAGCCCGCGGCCACGATCGCCAGATTGGCGGCCGCGAACGTCCTGACCCGGAAGACGCCCATCGGCACCAGCGGCTCGCTCTTGTTCACACGTTCCCAGGCGGCGAAGCCGGCCCCGAGCACGACTCCGAGGACGAGGATCTCGGGGACGCCCACGGAGATCCCGGTGTGGTGGCCGAGGACGACGAGGTCGTCGGTGATCTCCGACCAGTCGTAGCCGCTGCCGTTCTCCAGGCCGTAGACGAGACAGAACAGGGACAGGCCGCTGATCAGCACGCCGACGACGTCGAAGCGGTGCGGATCGCCGGACAGCGCGGGCACGAAGCGCCGCGCCACCAGGAGTCCGACGATCCCGATCGGCACATTGATCAGGAAGATCGACCGCCAGCCCAGCGAGTCGACGAGCAGACCGCCGCAGACCGGTCCGACCAGAACGGCACCGCCGGAGACCAGACCCCAGTACGACATGGCGCGCCCGCGGACCTCCTTGGGGAAGGTCTTGCTGATGATCGCCATGGACTGGGGGCTCATGCCCGCGGCGCCCAGTCCCTGAAGGGCCCGGAAGGCGATCAGCTGACCGATGCCGGACGCGAGCCCGCACAGGAGCGAGGCTGCGGTGAACACCGCCATACCGATCAGATAGATCCGCTTGGCGCCGAACCGGTCCCCGAGGCGGCCCGCGAGCAGCAGCGGCACGGAGTACGCCAGCAGATAGGAACTGGTCACCCACACCGTCGTACTGATGTCCGTATGGAGATCGGCGGAGAGCGTCGGCATCGCCACGACCACGACGGTGGTGTCGAGCATGAGCAGGAAGAAGCCGACCATGAGGGCGGCGAGCGCACTCCACGGTGCCCGGACTCGGGGAGCGGCTCTCTCCGCCTGCGACGTGGTCATGGTCCGACGGTGCCATGGAGCGGTGCCCCGGTATCGGTGGCACGCGGCGGGCTACGGCCGGTTGGGGGGTGCCGGGCCCGCGATGGCGCCGGGAGGCGGGACCGCCGGCCGGTCACCGCTCACACGTGCTTCAGCCCGAGCACCTCCACCGCCGCGAACGTCTCGCCCCGGGGGCGCTGCGCGAAGTGCGGGGTGAGGAGGGTGTCGAGTTCCTCGTAGGTGAACGCGTCCTGCTTCGTGTCGAACCTGGCGTGCACCCGGGGCCGCTCGACGATCGCGACCAGACCGCCGTGCACCACCAGGAGCTGCCCGTTGACCGGTGCGGCGGCGGGTGAGACCAGATAGCCGACGAGTGGGGCCACATGCTCGGGGGCGAGCGGGTCGAGACCCTGCTCCGGGCGTTCGAGGCCGGCGAACACGTCCTCGGTCATCCGGGTGCGGGCACGCGGGCAGATGGCGTTCGCCGTGACGCCGTACCTGGCCAGGGCGAGGGCGGTGGAGGTGGTGAGGCCCACGATGCCGCCCTTGGCCGCCGCGTAGTTGGGCTGCCCGGCCGAGCCCGCCACGAACGCCTCCGACGACGTGTTCACGATCCGCCCGTACACCGGGCCGTCCACCGCTTTGGAACGCGCCCGCCAGTGCGCGGCGGCGAAGCGGGTCGTGTTGAAGTGGCCCTTGAGGTGGACCCGGATCACCGCGTCCCATTCGTTCTCGGACATCGAGAAGACCATGCGGTCGCGCAGGATGCCCGCATTGTTGACGAGTACGTCGAGTTTTCCGAACTCGGCGACCGCCAACTCGATCAGACCGTGGGCCTGGTCGAAGTCGGCGACGTCCCCGGTGTGGGCGACGGCCCGGCCGCCCGCCGCGCGGATCTCGGCGGCGACCTCCTCGGCGGGACCCCCGCACGCCTCCCCCGAACCGTCCCGGCCCGGCTGCCCGTAGTCGTTGACGACGACGGCCGCCCCGAGCCGGGCGAGCTCCAGCGCCTCGGCCCGGCCCAGCCCCCGGCCCGCCCCGGTGACGACGGCGGACAGCCCTTCCAGTGGCAGCGACATCACGGTCCCTTTCGGCAGGCGTACGGGGGCAGCGGGCTCAGAGTTCGATGCACGTGCGCAGTGCCGCGCCCGTCCTCATCCCCTCCAGCGCCTCGTTGATCCCGGCGAGGGGCACCCGATGCGTGATCAGGCCCGCCAGGTCGATACGCCCGGCGCGCCACAGCGCGATGGTCCGCTCGTACGAACGCAGGACGTCCCCGCCGCCGTACATGGACGGCAGGATGCGCTTCTCGTCGAAGAACAGCTCGAACATGTTGAGCCGGAGGAAGTCGTCCATGGCGCCGGCGCCGACCACGACGAGGGTGCCGCCGCGCCGGGTGTGCTCGTAGGCCGTGCGGGCGGTTGCCGACTTCCCGACGACCTCGAAGACGTAG
This sequence comes from Streptomyces sp. HUAS TT11, assembly GCF_051553595.1. Lineage (NCBI taxonomy): Bacteria > Bacillati > Actinomycetota > Actinomycetes > Kitasatosporales > Streptomycetaceae > Streptomyces > Streptomyces sp. HUAS TT11. The sequence goes on along the minus strand of NZ_CP196184.1, from coordinate 6,401,445 downwards.
TCGAAGCCCTCTCCCGCGGTGACCTGCTGCTTGGCGTCCGGCAGCTCCTCGGGTGACACGGCCCTCGTGGCCCCGAACTTCAGCGCGGACTCGCGGCGGGAGGCGACCGGGTCGACGGCGACGATCTCGGCGGCGCCCCGGAGCCGGGCACCCTGGATCGCGGAGATCCCGACGCCACCGCAGCCGATGACGGCCACGGACGAACCCGCCGCCACGTCGGCGGTGTTGAGGGCCGCGCCCAGGCCGGTGGTCACCCCGCAGCCGATGAGCGCGGCGATGTCGAACGGCACGTCGTCCGGGACGGGCACCGCGCAGCCGGCGTCCACGACGACCTCTTCGGCGAAGGTGCCGGTGCCCGCGAAGCCGAAGACGTCGCCGCCGGGACGTGTGAAGTTGGGGGTGCCCGCGTTCATGAACCCGGACAGACACAGTTCGGTCTGACCGCGCCGGCAGGCGGGGCAGGCGCCGCAGGCGGGCAGCCAGCACACGACCACCCGGTCGCCGGGCCGCAGGGTGCGGACGCCCTCGCCCACCTCGAGGATCTCGCCCGCGCCCTCGTGGCCGGGCACGAACGGGGCGGGCTGCGGGAGCACCCCGTTCATCGCGGACAGGTCCGAGTGGCACAGCCCGGTGGCGCGCACCCGGATCCTGACCTTGCCGGGGCCGAAGCCCGTCGCCTCGACGTCGTCGAGGACCTCCAGCTTGTCCTGGCCGATCTCGTGCAGTACGGCTGCGCGCATGGTGCGGCTCCCTCGAAGGCTGGGTGGCTCAGGAGTGTTCGACGACGGTGTCGGTGAGGACCGGAGCGTCGTCCCGCTCGACCGCACCGACCGTCACCCGCAGGGAGCCCTCCCGCCGCCACACACGGATGCGCAGGGTCTCGCCGGGGAACACGACTCCGGCGAAGCGCGTGGAGCAGGCGCGCACCCGGGCGACGTCCCCGTCGAGCAGCGTGTCGACGACGGCCTTGAGGGTGATCCCGTAGGTGCACAGTCCGTGCAGGATGGGCCGCTCGAAGCCGGCGAGCTTGGCGAACTCGGGATCGGCGTGCAGCGGGTTCCAGTCGCCGGAGAGGCGGTACAGCAGCGCCTGGTCCTCGCGGGTGGGCCGCTCGATCACCTTGTCGGGTGCGCCGGTGGGCCGGTCGGTGGGGACGGCGGGGCCGCGGTCGCCGCCGAAGCCGCCCTCCCCGCGGACGAAGATCTGCGCGTCGTTGGTCCACAGCGGGCCGTGGTCGTCGGTGGTCTCGGTGCGCAGCACGAGGACGGCTGCCTTCCCCTTGTCGTACACGGCGGCGATGCGGGAGGTCGCGGTCGCCCGGCCCTCCACCGGGATCGGACGGAGGACCGTCAGTGTCTGGCCACCGTGCAGGACCCGGGCGAGATCGACCTCGATGCCGGGCATGGACAGGCCGCTGATCACGCCCGGGGCCCCGGCGCCCGCGACGGTGGCGAAGCTCGGCAGGACGTGCAGCCGGGACTCCAGGGTGTAGCGCAGCTCGTCGGCGTCGGTCGACGGGCTGTGCTTGTCGGGGTTCGCGCCCGCGCCGATGCCGAGGTGATAGAGCTGGACGTCCTTGCTGTTCCAGGTGATCTCGCGGGACCGGGGTTCGGCTGCGAGGGCCTTGGCTGCGTCGATGGGCATGGGGCTCCTGACACTGGCGGGAAAGGCCCCGGTGCGGCCGTCCGCACCGTCGGCCGCACCGGGGCGTCACGGGGCCGCGGAACCCGCCCGTTCTAGAACGCGTTCCAGTACGGCGACCCCCTGTATAACCCAGCTCGCAGAAGTTGTGAAGACCGCTGACGGCTTGTCAGATCCGGGCCCCGCCTCCGGGCCCATGACATTTGTCCTGCCGGAGTCCGTACAACCGCATCTGCTGCGGGCCGCCTCCGCTCCGTAAGGTCGTGGTCATGACGAAAACGACCGGGACACCGCCTGCCGTGTCCTTCACGGGGGCGGTCAAGACCTACGGCGCCGTGCGCGCCGTGGACGGAGTGGACATGCGCATCGCGCAGGGCGAGACGGTGGCACTGCTCGGCCGCAACGGCGCCGGCAAGTCCACCACGATCTCCCTGCTGCTCGGCCTCGTCCAGGCCGACGAGGGCACGGTGGAGCTCTTCGGCGCGGCGCCCGAGCGCTCCGTGCTGGCCGGGCGCGTGGGCGCCATGCTGCAGGATTCGCGGGCGGTCCCCCGGGTGACCGTCCGCGAGCTGGTGTCCTTCGTGGCCGGCCGCTATCCGGCCCCGATGCCCGTCGCACAGGCCCTGGAGCTGGCCGGGATCACCGACCTGGCCGGGCGGCGGGTGGACCGGCTCTCCGGCGGTCAGACGCAGCGCGTGCGGTACGCGGTGGCACTCGCCGGAAATCCGACGCTGCTCGTGCTCGACGAGCCGACGGCGGCCCTGGACGTGGAGGCGCGGCACGCCTTCTGGCGGTCGATGCGGGAGTACGCGGGGCTCGGTCGCACCGTCCTGTTCTCGACCCACTATCTGGAGGAGGCGGACGCGCACGCCGACCGGATCGTCGTCGTCGACCACGGCCGTGTCGTGGCCGACGGCACGGGCGAGCAGCTGAGGCGGGCGGCCGGCGGCAACCTCGTCTCGATCGACCTGGCCGGGCGCGGCGCCGAGGGGCTCACCCTGCTGCCCGGAGTGCGGTCGATGGAAGTGCGCGGGGACCGGGCGCTGCTGCGCTCGGACGACTCCGACGCGACGGTGATCGCCCTGGCGGAGCTGGGCGCGATACGCGGCCTGGAGGTCGCCCCGGCATCGCTCGACGACGCGTTCCTTGCCCTGACCGCACCCGAGATGGAGATCGTGTGATGCTGGACTACCTGCGGCTGGAAGTGCGCCGGACGCTGCGCGACGTGGGCTTCGTGATCGGTGGGGTCGCGATGCCGGTGATGATGTATCTGCTGTTCACCAACCTCGGTGAGAACGACGGTGCCTGGAAGACGGCCTCCATGGTCGGCATGGCCGCGTACGGCGCGGTCGGGTCGGCCCTGAACACCGGGGGCGGGGTCGCCGAGGACCGGGCGATCGGCTGGCTGCGGCAGCTCAGGGTGACCCCGATGACTCCCCGCCAGGTCGTCGCCGGGCGGGCGCTGACCGGTTCCGTGACGGTACTGCCCGCGATCGTCGTGGTGCTGGCCGCGGGCGGGCTGCTCAACGGCGTCCGGCTGGCGGCATGGCAGTGGGCCTCGATCGCGCTCCTGCTGTGGCTCGGTTCGATCCCGTTCACCCTGCTCGGCCTCGGCAACGGCTACCGGCTGACCGCGCAGACCACGGGTGTGACGAACATGGTGTGCAATCTGGGCCTCGCGGTGCTCGGCGGCCTGTGGTTCCCCGTCACCCTGTTCCCCGGCTGGCTGCGCACGGTCTCCGGGTACACCCCGACCCACCGCTTCGCCCAGCTCGGCACGTCGATCGCCGACGGCCACGCCCCCGCACTCGGTGCGGTCGTGGTCCTGACGGCCTGGGCGCTGGCGTTCGGTTCGTACGCTGTCTTGTCGTACCGCCGCAGTGCGGGGAACGTGTGAACGGGGTGACGGACATGTACTGGTTGCGCAAGGCCGGCTGCCGCATGGACGCATGGCAGCTCGCACGCGAGACGTGGAAGGAGGACATGGCGCGCTTCAAGACCGAGCAGAAGGCCGCCCGGAAGACCGGCAAGACGGCGGAGAGCCCGGGTCCGCCGCCCACCGGCTTCACCCTGCTGCCGTGGCTGCTGCTGGGGATGGGGGCCTTCTCCAACCTCTTCCAGGGCAAGGCCTCGAACGCGTGGATAGGCAGTGTCGGCCTGCTCACGTTCAACTCCCTCTACATCTACGTCGTCTTCCGGGCCTTCGACAGGGAGCGGCGCGAGGCGCCGTCCACGCGTGCGGCGCTGGTCCTGATGGGGGCGGTGACCTGCGCCTTGGCCATCGGCTACGGCGGCAACTGGCTGCTGTTCTTCCCTCTGCTCGGTCTGGCGACGGGCGCCATCGTCCGCGGGCCCTGGCTGGGGAAGACCGGTCTGGGGCTCACCGCGCTGGCCGGAACCGTGGCGTGCCTGCGCGACGGCTGGAACGGGATCAACATCGCCTATGGCACCTTCCTGTCGACGATGGTGACCGCCGCCATCCTGTCCCTGTCCGAGGCCGTCCGCGAACTGCGCGCCGCCCGAGAGGAACTGGCCCGCCGAGCGGTGGAGAAGGAGCGACTGCGCTTCTCCCGCGACCTGCACGACCTGCTCGGGCACACCCTCTCGGTGATCGTCGTGAAGTCCGAGGCGGCCCGCCGCCTGGCCCATCGCGACCTGGACGCGGCGCTGACACAGGTCACCGACATCGAGTCCGTCGGCCGCCAGGCGCTCACCGAGATCCGCGAGGCGGTGACGGGCTACCGGGAGGGCAGCCTGGCGACGGAACTGGACCGCGCCCGGTCGGCCCTGACCGCAGCGGGCATCGAGCCGTTGGTGCGCAGGTCGGGCCCTCCCCTGGTACCGCAGACCGAGGTGCTGCTCGGCTGGGTGGTCCGCGAGGCGGTCACCAATGCCGTACGGCACAGCGGCGCGGACCGCTGCGAGCTCACCCTCGACGGCACGTCCGGACGCGTCCGGCTGACGATCGCCGACAACGGGAACGGCGCGCCGGCCACCCCGCCGCCGGCGGGCGTGGGCGGGACCGGTCTGAAGGGGCTGACGGAGCGGCTCGCGGCGGCGGGCGGCTCACTGCGCGCCGGCCCGGCACCGCGCGGCGGATTCACGGTCACGGCGGAACTGCCCGTGGACTCGGAACTCCCGATGGCCGCCGGGCTTCCGCCCGCCGTCCAGCTCTCACCGGCGACCACGGCTCCCGGAACCGACTGACCACCCGGCACCCGTCACACCGACAACACGGAGTCCGTTCCGGCGATCACGGAACCGCCGAAACCCCGACGCGGGCCGCCTCACGCCCCTCCCGCCGGGCAACCACGACCCCCAGGACCCGGCGATCACCCGGCCCGCACCGCGCACCCGGCCCCATCACACCGACAACACGGCGCACCGTCCCGGCGATCACCGAACGTGCAGAACGCCGCGCCGGGCCGTCTCGGCCCGCTCCGGTCGAGGCGCGACCCGCGGACGTGCCCGCACCGTACGCTTGGCCCGTGGACGAGATGCCCCGAAGTCACAGGCCGGCGACATGCATCAGGGTCCTGCTCGCCGAGGACCAGGGCATGATGCGCGGCGCCCTCGCCCTGCTGCTCGGCATGGAGGAGGACATCGAGGTCGTCGCGCAGGTCTCCGCGGGCGACGCGATCGTGGACACGGCCCTGACCCACCGTCCGGACGTGGCCCTGCTGGACATCGAGCTTCCCGGTATGAGCGGTCTGGACGCGGCGGCCGAACTGCGCGTGCAGGCACCGGACTGCCGGGTGCTGATCCTGACCACCTTCGGCCGGCCCGGTTATCTGCGCCGCGCCATGGAGGCGGGGGCCGCCGGGTTCCTCGTCAAGGACGGTCCGGTGGAGGACCTGGCCACGGCGATCCGGCGGGTGCTCACCGGTGAGACGGTGGTCGATCCGGCGCTGGCCGCGGCGGCTCTCAGCGCCGGACCCAACCCGCTGACCGCACGCGAGTGCGAGGTCCTGAAGGCATCCGTGGACGGGGCGACGGTCTCCGACATCGCCGCGAAGCTCCATCTGTCCGAGTCCACGGTCCGCAACTACCTCTCGTCGGCCATCGGCAAGACCGGCACCCGCAACCGCATGGAGGCGATGCGCGAGGCCCGGCAGCAGGGATGGCTGTAGGGCCTGCCGTTCGGTTCAGGTCGGCGGGAAGGACCGCGCCTTTCGACACCGGCCTGATCCGAACGACAGGCCCCAACGGGCCGTCTCCGCGGGAACCCGTGCGGCCGCGGCCCGTGCGCCCCCTCAGCGCGCGGCGGCCTTGCGCGGCAGCCACGCCAGCATCAGCGCGGCGCCCGCCAGCAGCAGGCATCCGCTCAACCGGAACGCCTGCGCATAACCCTCCGTCAGGGCCTGCGCCGACGCGCCCCCGCCCGTGCGCGTCGCCGCGACCGTCGACATGACCGCGAGGCCGAGCGAACCGCCCATCGTGCGGGAGGTGTTGATCAGCCCGGACGCGAGCCCGGCGTCCGCCGGTTTCGCTTCCGAGGTGGCGAACGCCGCCAGCGGAGTGGCCGCCAGCCCCGCGCCCAGCATCATCAGGATCCCCGGGATCATGATCGTCGTGAGATAGGCCCCGTGCGCCTCCATCGTCGACTGCCAGCCGAACCCGGCCGCCGCGACCAGCGTCCCGAGCACCGCCGCGTTCCGCGCCCCGGCCGCCCGCATGACCGACGGCGCGAGCTTGGAGCCGAACACCACGGCCAGTGAACTGGGCACCAGCGCGAGACCGGCGTCCAGGGGCGAGTAGCCGAGGACGTTCTGCGCGTACAGCGTCATGAAGAACCACATGCAGAACATCGCGGAACCGGAGACGAACATGGCCGCGTTCGCCGAGGACACGGACCGCAGCCGCAGCAGACCCAGGGGCATCAGGGGCGCCTTCGTCCGTGCCTCGACGGCCAGGAACAGCCCGATCAGGGCGAGTCCCGCGCACAGCGGCACCAGCGTCGCGGCCGCCGTCCAGCCCTCCGCCTCCGTCTGCCCGATCCCGTACGCGAGCGCGGCGAGCCCCGAGGTCACCAGCATCGCGCCCGGCAGGTCCAGGCGACGTCCGTCTGCCGTGCGGCTCTCGAGGAGCGCTTCCCCGGCCGTCGGCCGCGTCCGGGCGGAGGGGATCCCCAGCGCGGATCCCCCGAGGACGAGCACGCCCACCGGCACGTTGATCAGCAGCACCCAGCGCCACGACAGGCCGTCCACGAGCAGTCCGCCGACGAGCCCGCCCGCCGCGCCGCCGCCGGCGCCCACCGCGGTCCAGGTCGCGATCGCCCGTGCCCGTGCCGCGCCCTCCGGTACGGCCGCGGTGAGCAGGGTCAGCGTCGAGGGTGCGAGCACGGCCGCCCCCAGTCCCTGCACGGCTCGTGCCACCAGCAGCTCCCAGCCCTCCTGGGCCAGTCCGCCGCCGAGGGAGGCCACGGTGAACAGGGCGAGCCCGAGGAGGAACATCCGCCTGCGTCCGTACAGGTCCCCGGCCCGCCCTCCGAGCAGCATGAACCCGGCGAAGGCGATCGCGTAGGCGTTCACCACCCACTGCAGCCCCGGGGCGGTCAGTCCGAGGTCGGCGCGCATCGAGGGCAGCGCCACATTGACCACGGACACGTCCAGCACCACGAGGAACTGTCCGGCGCACGCCAGCGTGATCACCACCCAGGCGGGCGGCAGGGAACGACGGGTCACGGACAGGTCTTCGACGGTCGGCAGCATGCGCGCCATACTGCCGACCCCGTGGCCGGTCGGCATCGGGATTTCGTCCCGTCTCCGACTCGGTCCATCGACCTGGTTCCTGCCGCGCCACGGACGTAAGCGACCTGACGGAAGATCAGATCTTCATGGGATGGTCAAGGATTCGTTAGTATGCCAAAGCATCGGAATAGTTGCCCGTGCATACGAGGTTTACCCAGCACTTATCCGGCGCGGACCCGACCGACGGCCCCTTCCGCGCCTCTTTCACTTTCGGCCTGGAGGCCTCACGCAATGACGCACACGACGACCGACCAGCCTGCTCGGAGGCCGTCCGGCGCAATCGTGCCGGTACTCGCCTTCGCGGGAATCGTTGTCGCGGTGATGCAGACCCTGCTCGTCCCTGTCATCAAGGATCTGCCGCAGCTGCTGAGCACCTCGCCCAGCAACGCCACCTGGGTCCTGACCTCCACCCTGCTCTCGGGCGCCGTGGCCACCCCGATCATGGGCCGGCTCGGCGACCTCTACGGCAAGCGGCGGATGCTCCTCGCGAGCCTGGCCGTGATGGTGGTCGGCGCACTGATCAGCGGCTTCACCAGCGCCGTACTGCCGATGATCGTCGGACGCACGCTCCAGGGCTTCGCGATGGGCGCGATCCCGCTCGGCATCGGCCTGATGCGCGACATGCTGCCCCGTGAGCGGCTCGGCTCGGCGATGGCCCTGATGAGCTCCTCGATCGGCGTCGGCGGCGGACTCGCGCTGCCGGCCGCCGCCCTGGTGGCCCAGAACGCCGACTGGCACGCCCTCTTCTTCGGCGCCGCCGGACTCGGCGTCCTCTCGATCGTGCTCACCCTTCTCGTGGTGCCCGAGTCCGAGGCCCGCGCGAAGGGCTCCTTCGATGTGCTCGGCGCGCTCGGCCTGTCCGCGGGCCTGGTCCTGCTCCTGCTGCCGATCACCAAGGGCAGCGACTGGGGCTGGTCGTCCGGCACCACGCTCGGCCTGTTCGCGGCCTCGGTGGCGGTCCTGCTCCTGTGGGGTCTGCTGGAGCTGCGGCTGAGCGCCCCGCTGGTCGACCTGCGCACCACGGCCCGCCGCGAGGTGCTGCTCACCAACCTCGCGTCGATCATGGTCGGCGTCTCGTTCTACGTCGTCTCGCTCGTCCTGCCGCAGCTGCTCCAGCTGCCCGCCGCCACCGGCTACGGCCTCGGCCAGTCGATGGTGGTCGCGGGCCTGTGCGTGGCACCGCTCGGTCTGACCATGATGTTCACCGCGCCGGTCTACGCCCGGCTGTCCGCGAAGTACGGCCCCAAGGTCACCCTCATCATGGGCCTGCTGATCATCGGCATCGGCTACGGCGGCGGGCTCGGCCTGATGGACGCCGCCTGGCAGACCGTGATCACCTCGGTGGTCCTGGGCGCGGGCATCGGCCTCGCCTACTCCTCGCTGCCCGCCCTGATCGTCGGTGCGGTCCCCGCCTCGGAGACGGGCGCCGCCAACGGTCTCAACACCCTGATGCGGTCGATCGGCACCTCGGTCTCCAGCGCCGTCATCGGCATGGTGCTCGCCAACACCGCGAACCACGCCGGCGGTCTCACGATCCCCACACTGCGCGGTTTCCATGTGTCGTTCCTGATTGCGACCGGCGCGGTCGCGATCGGCCTGCTCCTGGCCCTCTTCCTGCCCAAGCCGGACCGCGCCCCGCAGCTGCGCGCGAGCAGCCAGGAGGAGGCCAACCTGGAGCGTGCCGAAGAGGTACTGCGCGGTTTCCGCGGCCGCGTCCTGGACGCGGGCGGCACCCCGGTCGCCCGCGCCAAGGTGACGCTGATCGACCGCCGCGGGCGCCAGGCCGGCGCCACGCTCTCCGCGGACGACGGCAGCTACGCCCTGGCCGTACCGGCCGAGGGCCCGTACGTCCTCGCCGCCAGGGCCGCGGGGCACGGCCCGCTCGCCTCTTCGGCGACCCACCACGGCGACCACCGCCCGATCGATCTGGATCTCTCCCTGCCGGGCGAGACGGTCTCCGCCTGACCCGTACCGGACACCGCACCCCCCGTCGCCCGCGCGACGGGGGGTGCGGCAGCATGGGTCGCCTACAGGCCTGTGCCGACGCCCGACCCGTCCGTACGGCGCCTGCCCGCACGTACGACCGAAAGGACCCCCCCCATGGCGGCGGCACCCTCCCTCGAGCTCCCGGCCCCTCCCCCGTCCGGGATCCTGGCCGCGTTCGAGGCCGCCAAGGGGTTCATGCCGCTCCACGAGGGACTCGCGCTGTACGGGGCCGCCGTGACGGCCGGACGGCTCGGGCTGCCGCTGCTGGAGGTCGGCACCTACTGCGGGCGCTCCACGATCCTGCTCGCCGCCGCGGCCCGTGCCGCGGGCGTCACGGCGCTCACCGTCGACCATCATCGCGGCAGCGAGGAGCAGCAGCCGGGCTGGGAGTACCACGACCCGGAGACGGTGGACCCCGAGGTCGGCCTGATGGACACGCTGCCCACGTTCCGCAGGACCCTGCACCGGGCGGGCCTGGAGGAGCACGTCGTGGCCCTGGTCGGCCGCTCCCCGCAGATCGCCGCCTTCTGGAAGTCCCCCCTCGGCCTGGTCTTCGTCGACGGCGGCCACACCGACGAACACGCGAACGCCGACTACCACGGCTGGGCCCCGCATGTGGCACAGGGCGGACTGCTGGTCATCCATGACGTCTTCCCGGAGCCGGAGGACGAGTTCACCGGCCAGGCGCCCTACCGGGTGTACCTCAGGGCACTGGAGTCCGGCGGCTTCACGGAGGTCTCGGCGACCGGCTCGCTGCGTGTCCTGAAACGAACGGGGCAGCGGGCGCATCGCGGCGTTGGAGCGGCGGGCACGGCGTAGCCGTTAGGGTCGCAGGCATGTCGTACGTGGGTCCCGACTTCGATCCTCCCCGGCCGCCCCGCTTTCGGCGCGGCCCGCTGACGCTGGCGGTCGCCGCTCTGGTGCCGACCGCGCTCGTGGGCTGGCTGGTCTACGAGGCCGTCGCCGACACAGGCGGCGGCCGGTCCGGTGCAGTGCCCGTGACGGCGTCCTCGGCCACCGGGTCCGCCTCGGCGTCCGCACCGCAGGACGGCAAGGAGAGCGCGGTACCGCCCGGCCGGACTCCGGCCACCGCGCGGGCGGGCTCCGGGCCCCTCGCGGGCAAGGTCGTCGTCATCGACCCGGGACACAACCCCAGCAACTTCCGGCACACCTCCGAGATCAACCGCCAGGTGAACATCGGGACGAACCGGAAGGAGTGCGACACCACGGGCACGTCCACCAATGCGGGTTACGCGGAGGCCCGGTTCACTCTGGACGTGGCGCGGAGGATGCGCACGCTCCTCGAGAAGCAGGGCGCCACGGTGAAGTTCACCCAGGACGGCGACCGCCCCTGGGGCCCGTGTGTGGACGAGCGGGCGCGCATCGGCAACGAGGCGCACGCCGACGCGGCGATCTCCATCCACGCGGACGGCGCACCGGTCGGTGACCGCGGCTTCCACGTCATCGTTCCGGCCGCGGTGCACGCGGGCTCGGCCGACACCCGCAAGATCGCCGCCCCCTCGCGCGACCTCGGCGAGCGCGTCGCGGGCAGTTTCGTCCGCGTCACCGGAAGCGCTCCGTCCAACTACGTCGGCAACGGTACGGGCCTTGTCGTACGGAGCGATCTCGGCGGTCTCAATCTGTCAACGGTTCCCAAGGTGTTCATCGAGTGCGGCAACATGCGCGACAGCAAGGACGCGGCATCGTTGACCAGCGGCGCGTGGCGGCAGAAGGCGGCGCAGGGGATCTCTGAGGGAATCGTGAGTTTCCTGCGCGGGTAGCGATCACCGGTCCGAACCCGGCGGACACGCAGATCGGGCGGACGATAGTGTCATCCCTACGATGAGGGGCCACCCCTGCGCTTTTCACCGCGGCCCGAGGGCGACAAGGTGACAGCGACGCCTCCACCGACGACGAGACGACAGACGAAGGACCCGAAGTGAATATCCGCTCCCTCACTAGAGGCGACGGCGTGGTGATCGGAGCAGCGGTATTGCTGTTCATCGCGTCGTTTCTCGACTTCTACTCGGCCGCGGGCTTCAGCGGCGCCCCGAACGCCTGGGACTCCCTCGGTGAAGGCCTCGGCCTCTACATGGGCGGGGTCGCCGGCGCCGCTCTGATCGTCATCAACCGCTGCCTGCCCCAGCCCCGCAAGATCGTCGGCCTGGAACTCACGGCGGTCGGCCAGGCGTTCGCGATCCTCACCGCGTGGATCCTGTTCTGGTTCCTCGTCGACGTCCCGAACGGGATCGACGCCGGCACCGGCCTGGTCCTCGGCTTCATCGCCGCCCTGCTGCTGGCGGCCGCCGCCGTCGCCACTCCCGTGGTGCCGGCACTGCAGGCCGCCCTCGTCCCCGCCCCCAAGCCGGCCGCGCCGCAGCCCTACGGCGGCCAGCCGCAGGGCGGTTACGGCTACCCGGGCGCCCAGCAGCCGTCGTTCGGCGGGCAGCCCCAGCCGGGACAGCCGTTCGGCGGGCAGCCGCAGCAGCAGGCCCCGGCCGGGGACTTCTCGCCGTTCTGGTTCGCCGTGCCGGTGCCCCGTCCGCTGTTCGCGGAGGACGGCTCGCCCACGCCGATCGCCGAACTCGCGCCCGGCACCTGGTACCTGGCGGTGGAGCAGCGCGGCCCGGGCCTGGTGGCCCAGACGCAGGACGGCCGCCGAGGTGTGCTGCAGGACACCAGCGGCATCCAGCGCGGCTGACCCCTTCATCGGCATACGGCCCCTCGCCCTTCCGGGCGGGGGGCCGTTGTCGTACAGTCGCAGCCCTGCGTCCCCTCTCTGATGACTCGTCAGATCGGCACGGCTGGAGGCGACATGCGGCTCGGACTCGCGCTCGGCTACTGGGGCCGTGGCCCCGCGGCGGACCACGTCCCGCTGGCGCGGGAGGCCGAACGGCTGGGTTACCACTCGGTGTGGACCGCCGAGTCCTGGGGATCGGACGCCTTCACCCCGCTGACCTGGATCGCCGCACGGACCTCGAGGATCGGTCTGGGCACGGCCGTCGCCCAGATGGCGGCCCGCTCCCCGACCACGACCGCGATGCACGCGCTCACCCTCGACCATCTCTCCGGCGGACGCATGATGCTCGGACTCGGGCTGTCGGGGCCCCAGGTCGTCGAGGGCTGGTACGGACGGCCGTTCCCCGCTTCCCCGCTGACCGCCACCCGGGAGTACGTCGACGTCGTACGCCAGGTGCTGCGGCGTGAGGCCCCGGTCGCACTGGACGGACGCTTCCACCCTCTGCCCTACCCGGGGCCGGACGGCACCGGGCTCGGCAAGGCGCTGAAGCCGATCACCCACCCTCTGCGCGCCGATCTGCCGATCCTGCTCGGCGCCGAGGGGCCGAAGAACGTGGCGCAGACGACCCGGATCGCCGACGGCTGGCTGCCGCTCTACTGGGCACCGACCCGTCCCGAGGTCTACGGACCCGCCCTGGCCGAGGTGCCCGAGGGGTTCCTCGTCGCCCCCATGGCACAGGTGCGCGTCTGCGACGACGTCCCGCAGGGGCTGCTGCCGGTCAAGGCCATGCTCGGCTTCTACATCGGCGGCATGGGGCACGCGGCACGGAACTTCCATGCCGACCTCATGGCGCGCATGGGGTACGAGGAGGAGGCGCGGCGCATCCAGCGGCTGTTCCTGGAGGGACGACGGGAGGAGGCGGTGCGGGCCGTACCCGACGCCTTCGCCGACGAGATCTCACTCGTCGGCCCGCGTGAACGGATCGCGGAGCGGCTGGAGTTGTGGCGCAAGGGCCCGGTGACCGATCTGCTGGCGCTGGCCCCGGACCCGCATACGCTGCGGGTGCTGGCCGAGCTGAACGCGTAGCGCGCGTCTCAGTCCACCGTGAGCTGTCTGGCCGTCGGGTACTGGTTCCTGACCGGGGTGCCCGCGCTGCGGCTCGCGCTCTTCACCTTGCCGACCACGTCGGCGAAGGAACTCGCCGCCGACTCGTCGCCGTTGTTCAGCCGCGTCGGCAGGTTCCTCAACCCGTCGATGCCCGCGGCGAGCGGGGCGAGGGCCCTGGCGAGCGCCGGATCACCCTGGGCGCTGCGCTGGGCCGCCCTGAGCCGGTTGTACGCGAAGGTGCCCGCGAGGCCGGCCTTCACCAGGGCCGCCTGCCGGCCCCGTGCGCCGTTCTTGAACCCACCGGCCTTCCACGGCTTCACGATCCACTGGTACGTCGCCCCGGCGGCGAGCCCCGCGTTCGCCAGGAAGCGGGTCCTGGCCAGCCTCTGCCGCTCCGCCGGGGTGCTCGGCGAGGGCGAGGCGACCACGATGTAGTTGCCGGCCACCTGCTGCACGGCGCTGCGACCACCGCAGGCGGTCCCGGCGAACAGGATGGAGCACGTCGCGAGGGTCACCGCGAGGGCGCGTATCGGTCGGGACACGGGATCCTCCGGCCTTGGCGAGGAACGGTGCGTCTCCCGGCCGGGAGACACGGCTCTCAAGGCAGCGTCACACGCCGGGTCCCGGGGCGCCGACCGGGCCGGGCCGATCGGGTGACTCCCTTGTCCCACAAGGGATGTGCGGCGGTCGCACGCGTTTCAACCGAAGTCGACGGGCAATCCGGAGAACATGTCTCCTCGATATAGCAACGGTGCGAACCAGGCCGGCACGGTCATCGCGATCGTCGCCGACGTCATGGCCTTCATCCTGGGCCTGTGGATCCTGATGTACCTGCTGGACGCCAACCGCGCCAACGACCTGGTGCAGTTCGTCCACGATGCGGCGAACTGGCTCGCGGGCTGGTCGCACGACCTGTTCACCTTCGACGAGGCGTGGGCGCGCGTGGTCGCCGGCTACGGACTGGCCGCCGTGGTCTACCTCTTCGTGGGCCACGCCATCGCCCACCGTATGCACCGGCACTGAACGGGGTCCAGGGCCTGTCGTTCGGATCATGCCGGCGTCGCCCGAAAGGCGCGGTCTCCCTCGGCCGACCTGATCCGAACGGCGGATCCTAGGCGCAGCAGTCGGCCTCCAGGCCGCGTGGAAGGCGCTCGCCCCCGAAGACCGCGCACGTCGGCTCGTCGCCGCCGAGCGCGGCCACGGCCAGCAGCAGTGAACCGGCCGTCCAGGTGGTGAGCTCCCTCGGCCAGATCGTCCGGTCCTCGAAGACGTAGCCCGTCCAGTACAGGCCCGTCTCCGGGTCCCGCAGGTGCTGGATGGACTGAAGGATCTCCAGCGCGCGGTCGGACTCGCCCACGGCCCACAGGGCCAGGGCGAGTTCGGCCGACTCGCCGCCGGTCACCCAGGGGTTGGGGACGACACAGCGCACCCCGAGACCGGGCACGACGAAGCGGTGCCAGTCCGCCTCGAGGCGCTCCTTCGCCTCGACGCCCGTCAGGGCGCCCCCCAGGACCGGGTAGTACCAGTCCATCGAGTAGCGGTCCTTGTCCAGGAAGCGCTCGGGGTGCCGGCGTATCGCGTGCCGCAGCGCCCCCACCGCCAACTCCCAGTCAGGCTGGGCCTCTTCGCGCTGTTCCGCGATCGCGAGAGCGCACCGCAGCGCATGATGGATCGAGGAGCAGCCGGTGAGCAGCGCGTCCGTCACTGCCGTTCCGTCGTCCTCGCGCTTCCAACCGATCTGCCCGCCGGGCAGTTGGAGGCGCAGCACGAACTCCACGGCCGCGTACACGGTCGGCCACATCCGGTCCAGGAACGTGTCGTCCCCGGTCGCGAGGTAGTGGTGCCACACGCCTACGGCCACGTAGGCGACGAAGTTCGTCTCCCGGCCGCGGTCGGTCACGTTCTGCGGGTCCCCGTCGGCGTACGCCGCGTACCAGGAGCCGTCCTCGTTCTGGTGCCGGGCCAGCCACTCGTAGGCCCGCTCGGCCGCTTCGTTCTCGTCGGCCGCGTCCAGCGCCATGGCCGCCTCGACGTGGTCCCACGGGTCCAGATGGTGCCCCCGGAACCACGGGATGGCCCCGTCCTCCCGCTGCACGTCGAGGAGCCCGCGGACGGTCGCGGCGGCCTCCTCGGCGGTGAGGACCCCGGGCAGGACGAGGTGTTCTGTCCGGGGGGTCGTCACTGGCCGGCCGCCTCGGAGACCCCGGAGAGACGGGGCAGATGCGGCTTTGTCGCATAGGCCACGAAGCTCTTGCCGATCAGCGGGTTCAGCGCCTGCTCGGCGACCCGGGTGGCGACGGGTTTCTTCATGATGTCCCAGACCAGGAGCTTGTGGTACGCGCGCACCGGCAGCGCCTTGTCGTTGTCGACGCCGAAGGCGCACTTGAGCCACCAGTACGGCGAGTGCAGCGCGTGCGCGTGGTGCGTGCCGTACGGCTTGAGCCCGGCCTGCCGGATCTTCGCGAGGAGCTCGTCCGCGCGGTAGATGCGGATATGGCCGCCCTCGACCTCGTGGTAGGCGTCGGACAGGGTCCAGCAGACCTTCTCGGGGCCGTAGCGCGGCACGGTGATCGCGATGCGCCCGCCCGGCTTGAGCACCCGGACCATCTCGGCGAGCACGCCCTTGTCGTCCGGGATGTGCTCCATGACCTCGGAGATGATCACGACGTCGAAGGACTCGTCGGGGAAGGGCAGCGCAAGGGCGTCCCCCTCCATGGCGGTCGCGGTGGCGCCCTCGGGGGCCTCGCCGGCCTCCTTCATCGCCGCGAACCACTTGGCGACCTCGCGGATCTCCTCGCCGTTCCGGTCGAGGGCCACGACCTGGGCTCCGCGCCGGTAGCACTCGAACGCGTGCCGTCCGGCACCGCAGCCGAGGTCCAGGACGCGGTCTCCCGGGGCGAGCGGGAACCGGGAGAAGTCGACGGTCAGCACGTGGCCCTGCTTTCGCGATTGGGTACGACGATCTCTTCGGCGGCGGCCGGCTTCCCGGCCGCGACCGCCTCTTCGGCCGCGCGGGCGGCCCGTGTCGGGGCCGGGGAGCGCCGGGAGTCCTGCCGGACGGAGGCGGCGACGGCCTCGCGGTACCGCGCCACCGTGCCCTCGGCGGCCCTGGCCCAGGTGAAGTGGCGCAATACGCGTCGGCGTCCGGCCGCTCCGAGCCGTGCCCGCAGCTCCGGGTCCCCGAGCAGCCTGCCGATCGCGGCGGCCAGCGCGCCGGCGTCGGCCGGGGGCACCGCGAGACACGTCTCGCCGTCCGCTCCCGCGACCTCGGGTACGGCACCACCGGTGGTGGCCACCAGCGGCGTACCCGTCGCCATGGCCTCGGCGGCCGGCAGCGAGAAGCCCTCGTACAGCGAGGGCACGCAGGCCACCTCGGCCGACCGCACCAGATCGACAAGTTCCGCGTCCGAGATGCCCTTGACGAAGTCGACGGCGCTCGCGAGCCCGTACCGCTCGATGGCCTGGGCGACCGGTCCGTCCTGCGCCCGCTTGCCGACCACGACCAGATGCGCCCCCGGATGTTCGGTCCGCAGCTTCGCGAGCGCCTCGATCAGGAACACCAGGCCCTTGAGCGGCACGTCCGCGCTGGACGTGGTGACGATCCGGCCGGGTACCTGCGGCACCGAGGGGTCCGGCGAGAACAGGTCCGTGTCGGCACCGATGTGCACGACGCGGATGCGGTCCCGGGAGACGCCGAGGTGGTCGACGATCTCCTGGCGGGAGGTGCCGGAGACGGTGAGCACCGAGGGCAGCCGGCGGGCCACACGCTTCTGCATCCGCGCGAACGCGTACCAGCGCCGTACGGAAAGTCTGCGCTGCCAGCCCTCGGCCGCGTCCAGCTCCAACTGGCGGTCCACGGTGATGGGGTGATGGATGGTGGTCACCAGCGGCGCCCCCACCTCACCCAACAGGCCGTAACCGAGCGTCTGGTTGTCGTGCACGACGTCGAAGTCGCCGCGCCGGGCCCGCAGATGACGGCGGGCGCGCAGCGAGAAGGTCAGCGGCTCCGGGAAGCCGCCGGTCCACATCGTCGCGACCTCGAGGGCGTCGATCCAGTCCCGGTACTCCTCGCGCCCCGGGGTGCGGAAGGGGTCGGGCTGCCGGTACAGGTCGAGGCTGGGCAGTTCGGTGAGGGTCAGGCCCTGAAGGTCCTCGCCCTCGTCGAGCACGGGGTACGGCTGGGCACCGATCACCTCGACCCGGTGGCCGAGCCGGACCAGTTCGCGCGAGAGGTGCCGGACATAGACACCCTGACCGCCGCAGAACGGGTTTCCCTTGTAGGTGAGGAGCGCGATGCGCAACGGACGGTCCCCGTCCGCGGCCAAGCCCTCCTGGGGACCCGCCTCCCTGGCCTCAGCGGTCACTCTCGGCCCCTTCTCCCTGCCATTTTCCCGCGAGATTACGTCGGGACGGTAATCTAGAACAAGTTTCAGACTTGATCGTAGGGGCTCTGAATCTACCGGCAGGTAGCGCCGCTGTGAGTGGTGGATCGGGTGATTCGCGCCACGACCGGCACCCTGCCATGCTGTCTGATCGCCCGCCCTCACCGACTGTCACGGAACGGGACCCATGCCTGCGGAAGCCAAGGTGCCAGCCAGTACCGCGCGACCGGCGGCCCAGCCGGCCTCACCACCGCTCACCGAGCGGCAGGAGGCGCGCCGCCGCCGGATCCTGCACGCGAGCGCGCAGCTGGCCAGCCGGGGCGGTTTCGACGCGGTGCAGATGCGTGAGGTCGCGGAGTCCTCGCAGGTCGCCCTGGGCACGCTCTACCGCTACTTCCCCTCGAAGGTGCATCTGCTCGTCGCCACCATGCAGGACCAGTTGGAGCACATGCACGGCACCCTGCGGAAGAAGCCGCCGTCCGGGGAGACGGCCGCGGAGCGGGTGGCGGAGACCCTGATGCGCGCCTTCCGCGCCCTGCAGCGCGAGCCTCATCTGGCCGATGCCATGGTGCGCGCGCTGACCTTCGCGGACCGCAGCGTCTCCCCGGAGGTGGACCAGGTCTCCCGTCAGACGACGGCGATCATCCTGGACGCCATGGGGCTGGACGACCCGACCCCGGAACAGCTCTCCGCGGTCCGGGTGATCGAACACACCTGGCACTCGGCCCTGATCACCTGGCTCTCGGGCCGCGCCTCCATCGCCCAGGTCAAGATCGACATCGAGACGGTGTGCCGGCTCATCGACCTCACCGGCCCCCGCGAGCGGCACTAGGCGCCGCCCCGGGCGGAGGGGGCCCGCACACGCCCGTGCCGCGGGCACGGAAAAACCTACGAGACGGGTCTGGATGACTTTCCGGTCTTTCGACCTTCCAGCCCCTCGGCCGACCGATGTCGGCCTCAGCGGAAACCGAAACCTCACGCCAAAGTCGGCAGCTTCCGGTCGAGTTTCCTCGCTCGCCTCGTAGGCACTTATCAGGATATCACCGGCACACCTGACGGGAACCCCTTAATAAAGATTTTTCGGGCAATCCGGACGGTCGTCCGCGGATCCGCTCAGTCCTCCGGCGGGAACACCGGCTCCCCGCTGTCCACCAGGGTGATCACGATCGCCTCCACCGGGCAGTTCTCCGCCGCGTCCAGGATCTGCTCGCCCGCGTCGGCGTCCGGATCCACGGGGTGGGACTGCCGTGCGCCGTCGAGGCGGAAGGCCTCGGCCGCACGGTGGACGCACTGTGCGGAGCCGATGCAGACCGAGCGGTCGACCTCGATGTGCCAGCGGTCTCCCATGCGCTACGCCTCCCCGTACCCGGCAGGCAGATGGATCATCTTGTGCTCCAGGAACTCGCCGTACCCCTCGGGCCCGAACTCCCGCCCCAGACCCGAGTTCTTGTAGCCGCCGAAGGGGCCGAGCATGTCGAGACTGAAGGTGTTCACCGAGTAGGTGCCGGTACGCACCTGCCGTGCGATGTCGATACCGTGCTCGACGTCCGCCGTCCAGACGCTGCCGCTCAGGCCGTAGTCGGAGTCGTTCGCGATCTTCACGGCCTCGTCCTCGTCGCCGTACGGGAGCAGACAGACGACCGGCCCGAAGATCTCCTCGCGGGCGATCCGCATGGTGTTGTCGACGTCGCCGAACAGGGTCGGCTCCACATACCAGCCGCGGGCAAGGCCCGCCGGGCGCCCGCCACCGGTGAGTACCTTGGCACCCTCCTCCTGGCCGATCCCGATGTAGTCGAGGTTGCGCCGTTGCTGGCGGGCGGCCACCAGCGGACCGACCTGGGTCGCCGGGTCCAGCGGATCGCCCACCACGAGCGCCCCCGCCGCGGCGGCGAGGGCCTCGGCGAACTCGTCGTAGCGCGAGCGCGGCACCAGGATGCGGGTCTGCGCCACACAGGCCTGCCCGTTGTTCATCCAGGCGGCCGGCACGATCCCCGCCACCGTCGTCGCGAGGTCCGCGTCCGGCAGGACCACGGCCGCCGACTTCCCGCCGAGCTCCAGGGTCACCCGGGTGAGATGGCGCGACGCGACCTCCATCACCCGTTTGCCGGCCGCGACCGACCCGGTGAAGGACACCTTGTCGATGCCGGGGTGCCCGACGAGGTATTCGCTGATCTCGCGGTCCGCGGGCAGGATCGACAGCACGCCCTCCGGCAGCCCGGCCTCGCGCGCGATCTCACCGAGGATGTACGCGTCCAGCGGCGACTCGGGGGACGGCTTCAGAACTGCGGTGCACCCGGCCAGCAGGGCGGGCGCGAGTTTGGCGGCGGCCACGAACTGCGGCACGTTCCACGGCACCACGGCCGCCACGACCCCGGCCGGCTCGCGACGTACGAGGATCTTCCCCAGGGCGCCGTCGCGTCGCTCCTCGTAGCTGAAGTCCCGTGCGACCGTGATCGCCGCGTCCCACACCATCATCGCGCCGAGCGCCTGGGCGAGGACGCTCCACGAGTACGGGGAGCCGTTCTCGCAGGAGATCACCCGGGCGATCTCCTCGTGCCGTACCGCGATCGCGTCCTTGATCCTGGACACGGCCGCGATCCGCTCGTCGAGCGTCATCCGCGGCCAGGGCCCCTCGTCGAAGGCCCGGCGGGCGGCGGCGACGGCCCGGTCCACGTCCTCCCGCGAGGCGTGCGGCACGCGCCCGATGACCTCCTCGGTGTGCGGCGAGACCACCTCGATGACGTCCTCGCCCAGGGGGTCGGTCAACTCCCCGCCGATGAACAGCTGTCCGTGTTCCACGAGCTCCGTCATGGCCGACTGCCTCCCCGGGGTGTCTTCTGACGATGCATCAGATATCGAAACTGATACCAGGTCCGGTCGGCGTAGTCCACGGGCGGGACACGGGGCCTGGAAGGTGACCGGGGCTACCTTCGAAACGTGTTCTAGTTATAGTGGCCGGAGGGCGGCGATTGGGGAATCCATGGCTCGGACGGCCGATCACGGCGGGGGCGTACGGTCGATCAGGGTCCCGATCCCTGACAATCCCCTCGGCCACACGCTGGTGTACGTCGTCGACACCGACCGCGGTCCGGTCCTGATCGACACGGGCTGGGACGATCCGGACTCCTGGGACGCGCTCGTCGAGGGGCTGACGGCCTGCGGCACAACGATCGCGGAGATCACGGGAGTGGTGGTCACCCATCACCACCCCGACCACCACGGTCTGTGCGGGCGGGTCCGCGAGGCGTCGGGGGCGTGGATCGCGATGCACGCGGCGGACTCCGCGATCGTCCGCAGGACCCGCGAGACCCGCCCCGAGCGCTGGTTCACGTATATGGAGGCCAAGCTGGCGGCGGCCGGCGCCCCCGAGGAGCATCTGGCACCCCTGCGCGCCGCGCGAGCCCGCGGCAGCCTGCCCGGCTTCTCCCCCGCGCTGCCCGACCGCGAGATCGTCCCCGGTGACCTCCTCGACCTCCCCGGCCGCCGGCTGCGCGCGATCTGGACCCCGGGACACACACCCGGTCATGTGTGCCTGCACCTGGAGGAGGAGCATCCCGCCGGGCTGCCCGGCCGCGGCCGTCTGTTCTCCGGAGACCATCTGCTCCCCGAGATCACCCCGCACATCGGCCTCTACGAGGACCCGGAGGGCGCCACGTCGACCGACCCCTCCACGGTCTCGGCCCCGGTCGACCGGGGGGACCCCCTCGGCGACTACCTCGACTCCCTCGAACGCATCGGGCGCCTCGCACCCGCCGAGGTGCTCCCGGCCCATCAGCACACCTTCCCCGACGCGCCCGCCCGTGTCCGGGAGTTGCTGACCCACCACGAGAAGCGGCTGACCGACCTCCTCGCGCTCCTCGGCACCCCGCTGACCCCCTGGCAGCTCGCCGAGCGCATGGAGTGGAACCGCCCCTGGGAGGAAATCCCGTACGGTTCACGCCACATCGCGGTCTCCGAGGCCGAGGCGCACGTGCGCCGGCTGGTGAAGACGGGCCGGGCGGAGGCGGTGACGGCGAGCGATCCGGTGACGTACGTGGCGGTGTGAAAGCACTCGCACCCCGCGTCCCGCCGCTGATACCAAGCAGTATGGATCCCTGGGAGCGACTCCTCGCCGAACGCGCCTGCGAGCGCCTCGTCCTCGACTTCGTCCACCGGCTCGACCTCGGCGCACCCGCCTCCGTGGCCGAGCTGTTCACGGAGGACGGCGTCCGGCGGTGGCCGGCGGGCGACAGGACCGTGCGGGGCCGAAACGCGCTGCGCCGCCACTTCGGCGGGCGTCCCGCCGACCGGCTCTCACGCCGCGTGATGTCCAACGTCCTCGTCACGGTGACGTCCCCGGACGAGGCCGCCGCCACGTCGTACTTCACGACGTACCGCGTCGACGGGTACGAGGGCGGCATGGTCCCGGCGGGTCCCCCGACCCAAGTGGGCCACTACCAGGACACCTTCGGCAGGGCGGACGGCATCTGGCTGCTCACCTCCCGCACCCTGCACCTGCCCTTCGGCGGCCCCACGCGCCGGCTCCCCCGCCAGGCGGTCCCCGACGCCGTCCGTCGGATCAACGCCTCGGCCCCGCCGAGAAGTTCGACCTCGCGCTCGCTCATGGTCGGGTTCTCCGCCCGGCGGCGCAGAGCCTCCGTCAGGCCCTCCCCGGTCAGGACCGAGGCGCCCCGCTGCCCCGCCGGGGGCGCACGCACGCCCTCCACCCGGGGTTCACCGACCACGGACACCTGCGCGAGGACCACCGCGGGCATGCCCCGGTCGAGCCCCGGGGCGCCCTCCTCGGCGGTCGCCCGGTCCATGACCTTCGACCCTTCGGCGGTCATGCTCATGCTCAGTGGGTGCAGGTCGAGGTGGAGGACGCGGACGGCCGGGTCCGACGAGTCGCGGGAGGGCAGCGCATGCAGGTCGCGCAGCAGCCGGGCCGGCAACTCCCCGGCCTCCTACGGGCCGAGGCGCCCCTGGAGCATCGCCTCCAGCCTCGCCGGCCCGGACAGTCTCTCCGTCACGAGGTCGCCGCGGGTCGCCGTCCGTACGCCGGGCGCGGGAGGAGCCGTGGCCACGGACGTGGGCCGTCACCACGGCCTCGGCCGCCGCGTCGCCCCGGCCCTCCCGCCGGCGCCGCGGCACCCGCGCGATCTCCCCGTCCGCGGGAACGGGCCCCGTCCGCGACGGACCCGCACGGTCCCGGCGCCCGGTCCGCTCGCAGGGGGCTCTCGGCTCCCCTCCTACCGGCGGGTACAGTAGCCGGGTCGTTCTCGCACCCGTACGGGGGGAAGCCGGTGGAATTCCGGCGCTGACCCGCAACCGTGAGCCACACACGTGGCGAGCCGGATCGCCCCGCACGGTTCGTGACCGGCTCACGCACACCGGCGGCCCGCCGATGTGCGGCACCGTCGAGGTCTACGGAGCCGAGCCGCCCGGAGTGTTCCGTGCTGCCCGGCTCCCCGCAGGGAGAGGCACATGAACCTCCGCCGCAGCGCCGCGGCTCTGGCAGCGGTCGCCGTGATCGGCACGGCCACGCCCGCCGTCGCCGCAGGACCGTCCCCGTCCGCGTCGCCGTCCCCGGTGATACCCGACGGTCTGTACGGCCGCACGGACCCGACGTACGACGGCGTCTGGCGCCAGTCGCTGACCCTCCTCGCCCAGGGCACCGTGGGCGTCAAGCCCGCGATCGCGGCGGTGGACTGGCTGACCGGACAGCAGTGCGCGAACGGCGCGTTCGCGGCCTTCCGCGCCGACCCCGCCGGGTCCTGCGCCGCCGAACTCATGGTCGACACCAACAGCACGGCCGCCGCCGTCCAGGCGCTCGCCGCACTCGGGGGCCACGACGCCGCCACCGGCAAGGCGGTCACCTGGCTGAAGTCCGTGCAGAACGGGGACGGCGGCTGGGGATACACGCCGGGCGGGGCCAGCGACGCGAACTCCACGTCCGTGGTCATCGGCGCCCTCGCCGCCGCGGGCGGGAACCCGCAGGACGCCCGCAAGAGCGGCAGGTCTCCCTACGACGCGCTGCTGAGGCTCGCGCTGCCCTGCGACGGAGACGGGGCGGGTGCCTTCGCCTACCAGCCGGACAAGAAGGGCGCGTTGGCGGCCAACGCGGACGCGACGGCGGCGGCCGTGCTCGGCGCGCTCGGCAAGGGGCTGGCCGGGGACGACGCCAAGCCCGACGGCACACCCCTGGTCTGCGGGAACGCCGACGATCCGGAACAGGCCGCACACAACGCCGCCGCCTACCTCCGCAAGTCACTGGCCAAGGACAAGCACCTCACCCAGGAGCTGCCCGGCGCCAAGCCGCAACCCGACTACGGCAACACGGCGGACGCGGTCGTCGCGCTCGCCACCGTCGGCCAGGGCGACCGGGCGGCCGATGCGCTGCGCTGGCTGGAGACCCACTACGCGCAGTGGGCGAAGCAGAGCGGACCGGCCGCGTACGCCCAGCTGATCCTCGCCGCGAACGCGGCGGGCTCCGACCCGCGCCACTTCGGCGGCCAGGACCTGGTCCGGCTCATGGACGCGACCGGACCGGCCCCCGCCTCGGTCCCCGACGCCAAGGGCTCCCGGCCGCACGGCTCCGAGGACGCGGCGAAGTCCGACAAGGACGAGGGTGCCCTCCGCGTCGCCTGGATCGTCGGCGCCTGTCTGCTCGCCCTGACCGCCGGCGGCATCCTGTACACCTCCCGGGGCGGGAGGCGCCAGCCGTGAGCCGACGCGTCTGCGCCCTGCTCCTGGCCCCCCTGCTCCTGCTGCTGGGGGCCGCCGGGCAGGCGCAGGCCGCCGGGTACCGTTACTGGTCCTTCTGGGAGCGCGACGGCGGCCACTGGACCTACGCCACCCAGGGCCCCTCGACCGCCCGACCGGCCGACGGTGACGTCCAGGGCTTCCGCTTCGCCGTCAGCGAGGACTCCGCGGACGCCACCGCACCGCGTGGGGCCGCGGACTTCGACGCCGTCTGCGACGGGACGCCCGCACGGTCGGGCCAGAAGCGGGTGGCGCTCGTCATCGACTTCGGTACGCCCTCGGACGCCGGTTCGGGCCAGACCCCGCCCGCCGCGCGCACCGCCTGCGCCCGCATACCCGGGGACGCGACGACGGCGGACGCCCTGGCCGCGGTCGCGGGGCCCCTCCGCTACGACACGAACGCCCTGCTGTGCGCGATAGCGGGCTATCCGCGGCAGGGGTGCGGGGAGCAGGTGGCGGCGGAGAAGCACCCCGCGCGGACCGAGGACGAGCCCCACCACGGCCCGTCGGTGGGCGTGTTCGCGGGCGTCGCCGCCGTGGTCGTCCTGGGTGCGGCGGCGCTGTGGCAGGCACGCCGCCGCAGGAGCTGACGATGGCGCCCCCGACCGGTCGCGGCCGACCGGCCGTCCACCCGGGCGCCTGGTGGCTGTGGTCACTGGGGCTCGCCGTCGCGGCCACCCGTACCACCAACCCACTGGTGCTGGCCCTCCTCGTCGCCGTGTCCTCGTACGTCGTCGCGGCCCGCCGCACACGGGATCCGTGGTCCCGCTCCTACGCGGCCTTCGCCAGACTCGCCCTCGCGGTCCTCGTCATCCGTCTGGTCTTCGCCGTGGTCCTCGGCTCGCCCGTCCCCGGCACCCACACCGTCCTGACCCTGCCCGAAGTCCCCCTGCCGCACTGGGCCCAGGGCATCCGCATCGGCGGCCGGGTCACCGCCGAAGGCCTTGTCTTCGCCCTGTACGACGGCCTCAAACTGGCCACCCTGCTCATCTGCGTCGGCGCCGCCAACGCGCTGGCGAATCCGGCCCGGCTGCTCAAGGCGCTCCCGGGCGCCCTGTACGAGACGGGCGTGGCGGTCGTCGTGGCCCTCACCTTCGCCCCGCACCTCGTCGCCGACGTCCGGCGCCTGCGCGCGGCGCGCCGGCTGCGCGGCCGGCCCGACCGGGGCCTGCGCGGACTGCTCCAGGTCGGACTGCCCGTCCTGGAAGGCGCACTGGAACGCTCGGTCGCCCTCGCCGCCGCGATGGACGCCCGCGGCTTCGGCCGCACCGCCGACGTACCCCCCGCCGTCCGGCGCACCACCGCCGCCCTCACCCTGGGCGGCCTCCTCGGCGTCTGCGCGGGAACGTACGGACTGCTGACGGCCGAAGGGGGCGTCTACGGTCTTCCCGTCCTGCTCGTGGGCGTCGCCGCCGCCGTCGCCGGCCTCCGGCTCGGCGGCCGGCGCTCGCCGCGCACGCGCTACCGGCCGGACGTCTGGGGCGCACGGGCGTGGCTGGTCGCCGGTTCCGGGATCGTGGCGGCGGCGGTGCTGGCCGTCGCCGCCGCCCTGGACCCCGCGGCCCTGCACCCCGGTGTCGTCCCGCTGGCCGCTCCGGCGCTGCCCCTGCTGCCCGCCGCGGCCGTGCTGGTCGGTCTGCTGCCCGCGTTCGTCACCCCCGCACCCGAGGAGTCCGCGTGATCCGCTTCGAGGATGTCTCCGTGAGGTACGACGGGGCAGCCGAACCCGCCGTCGAGGGCGTCGACTTCGAGGTCCCGGAGGGTGAACTGACGCTGCTGGTCGGCCCGTCCGGGGTCGGCAAGTCCACGGTGCTGGGCGCGGTGAGCGGACTGGTGCCGCATTTCACCGGCGGCACCCTGCGCGGCCGTGTCACCGTGGCCGGGCGCGACACCCGGACCCACAAGCCGCGTGAACTCGCCGATGTGGTGGGCACGGTGGGGCAGGATCCGCTGTCCCACTTCGTGACGGACACGGTGGAGGACGAACTCGCTTACGGCATGGAGTCGTTGGGGCTGGCCCCGGCCGTCATGCGGCGGCGGGTCGAGGAGACCCTGGACCTGCTGGGTCTCGCCGATCTGCGGAACCGGCCGATCGCCACCCTGTCCGGCGGCCAGCAGCAGCGCGTCGCGATCGGCTCGGTGCTCACCCCCCACCCGAAGGTCCTCGTCCTCGACGAACCGACCTCCGCTCTGGACCCCGCGGCGGCCGAAGAGGTCCTCGCGGTCCTGCAGCGGCTCGTCCACGATCTCGGTACGACGGTCCTGCTCGCCGAGCACCGGCTGGAACGGGTCGTCCAGTACGCCGACCGGGTCGTCCTGCTCCCCGGCCCACGTGTCCGTCCGGTCATCGGCGCCCCGGCGGAGGTCATGGCCCTGTCCCCGGTGTATCCGCCGGTGGTGGACCTGGGCCGGCTGGCGGGCTGGTCGCCCCTGCCCCTCACGGTGCGCGACGCCCGCCGCCGCGCGGACGCCCTGCGCGAACGGCTCGCGGGCGCGTCGCCCGTGGACGGCCGGGATCCGTCGCACCGCGCGGCGTCGAGCCCCGGTACCGAAGTCCCCGTCCCGCGCCGCTTCCTGCGCCGGCGCACCGTCCCGGACGCCGCGGAGGCCCACCCCGCGGCCGCCGTGACCTCCCTGGCCGTCCGCCGCGGTGCCGTCGAGGCGCTGCGCCGGGTCGACCTGACCGTCACCGCGGGTGAGACCGTGGCCCTCATGGGGCGCAACGGGGCCGGGAAGTCCACGCTCCTGTCCGCGCTCGTCGGGCTCGTCGAACCGGCCCGTGGCGCGGTACGGACCGGCGGCGTGGTGCCGCACCGCACCGCACCGCGCGACCTGGTACGGCGCGTGGGCCTCGTACCGCAGGAGCCACGGGACCTGTTGTACGCGGACACGGTGGGCGCCGAGTGCGCGGCCGCGGACCGGGACGCGGACGCCGCCCCCGGCAGCTGCCGGGCCCTGGTGACGGAACTGCTGCCCGGCGTCACCGACGATGCGCACCCGAGGGATCTGTCGGAGGGACAGCGGCTGGCGCTCGCCCTGGCCGTGATCCTCACGGCACGCCCCCGGCTGCTGCTCCTGGACGAGCCGACACGCGGACTGGACTACGCGGCGAAGGCGCGTCTGGTCGCCGTGCTGCGCGGGCTCGCCGCCGAGGGGCATGCCATCGTGCTGGCCACCCATGACGTGGAGCTGGCCGCGGAACTCGCCCACCGGGTGGTGATCCTGGCCGAGGGCGAGGTCGTCGCCGACGGGCCGGCCGCCGAGGTGGTCGTCGCGTCCCCCTCGTTCGCACCCCAGGTGACGAAGGTCCTCGCCCCGCAGCAGTGGCTCACCGTCGCCCAGGTCCGGGAGGCGCTGTCGTCATGACACCCCGCACACCGAATCCGGCCGCCACCTCCCGGGCCCGTCCCGTCCGCCTGGGCCCCCGGTCCGTCGCCGCTCTCGCGCTGGTGAGCGCGGTCGGTGCCGCGGGGTTCACCTGGCCCCTGTTCGCCGACCCCGACTCGCAGGTCGGCGCGCACGCCCAGGACGCACCCTGGCTCTTCGCCGGTCTGCTGGTGCTGCTCGTCGCCGTCGTCGCGGCGACGATCTCCGAGTCGGGGCTCGGTCCCAAGGCGGTGGCGATGCTCGGCGTGCTCGCCGCGACCGGCGCGGCCCTGCGGCCGATCGGTGCAGGGACCGCCGGCATCGAGCCGATGTTCTTCCTGATGGTGCTGAGCGGGCGGGTGCTCGGGCCCGGCTTCGGGTTCGTCCTGGGAAACGTGACGATGTTCGCCTCCGCCCTGCTGACGGGCGGGGTGGGACCCTGGCTGCCGTTCCAGATGCTGGCCATGGGCTGGTTCACCCTGGGCGCGGGGCTGCTGCCGGGCAACCGGCTGCGGGGACGGGGCGAGGCGGCGATGCTCGCCGGATACGGCTTCCTGGCCGCGTTCGCGTACGGCACGGTGATGAACCTCGCCGGCTGGCCCTATATGAGCGCGCTCGCCT
The DNA here is from genome assembly GCF_051553595.1 of Streptomyces sp. HUAS TT11. Taxonomy (NCBI): domain Bacteria; kingdom Bacillati; phylum Actinomycetota; class Actinomycetes; order Kitasatosporales; family Streptomycetaceae; genus Streptomyces; species Streptomyces sp. HUAS TT11. Next base: position 6,373,111 of record NZ_CP196184.1, on the reverse strand, counting down.
CCGGCATCGCCTTCGACCCGCATGCCGGGCTCGCCGCCAACCTGGCCCGCTTCGTCGCCTACTGCGTGGCCACCTCACTGGGCTGGGACCTCGGGCGGGCCGCCGTCACGGTCGTCCTGACCTTCTTCCTCGGTCCGGCCGTGCTCAGGGCACTGCGGCGGGCGACCCGGCGTGCCGCCTTCGAGAGCCCGATCGCCTTCGAGCCGCGCTGAGACGAGACACCGGTCACATCCCGACTCACCGGCATGCGGCGCAGGTCACACCCTTCGGCTCCGCTCCGTGTCACCTCCTCGACGGTCGGTGACCCAAACCGTGACGAGCCCCACGTGAGCGGGGTCACCTACGGCCCGTGGCCGTAGATCGAGCGGACGAGCATGAGCGCGGCAATCCAGGCTCCGACCTGGGGATTGAGAGCCAGGTCACACGAGCACCACACATCCCCGATGCGACCACAACTAGTAAAAAGGGTCATTGCGGACATTCCTCGAGCCTGCTTCTCTGGATGACGTCGCCGGGCGCCGACGAGCCCACACGGGCCGCGGCGCCGACGTACGCCCCCACCGCACCCCACGCGGTAACGGCATGCCTGCGACTCCTTGTCCCCGAACGAAAAGGTTCTCTGTGTCCGTCTCCTTCATCCGCCGCGTCGCTTCCCCGAAGAAGGCCTTCGCCACTGCCGCCGTCGCCGCCGCCGCGTCCGGCATGCTGCTCACCTCGGTGCCCGCCCACGCGGCCACCGACTCGGCCTCCAACGCCCGGGCGATCGCGCACCAGATGATTCCTGACGCCGCGCAGTACGAAGCGTTCAACAAGATCGTCTCCCACGAGAGCGGCTGGAACATGCACGCCACCAACGCCTCGTCCGGCGCCTACGGCCTGGTCCAGGCGCTGCCCGCCTCCAAGATGGCCTCCGCCGGCGCCGACTGGAAGACCAACCCGGCCACCCAGATCAAGTGGGGCCTGAACTACATGAACTCCCGTTACGGCAGCCCCGTCGCCGCGTGGAACTTCTGGTCCACCCACCACTGGTACTGAGCCGGCCGAGCTCACGCTGCCGCGAAGGCGGCGGTCCCCCTCCGGGACCGCCGCCTTCGGCATGTCCGCATACGCCCGCCGCTTGCGCGCGGTGTGCGGGGTCAGAGCACCAGGCACTCGAACCACACGGTCTTGCCGTCCGAAGGCTCCGGCTCCACACCCCACTTGTCGACGACGGCGTCGACGAGCAGCAGCCCGCGTCCGCCTTCCGCGTCCGGGGCCGGCGCGTGCGGCACCGAGGGAAGCCGGGAGCACCCGTCGCTCACCTCCACCCGGACTCCCGCGGCCTGCCGCAGGACCAGCAGCGTGCAGTGCCGGTCGGGCACATGGCGCACGACGTTGGCGACCAGCTCGGTCACGGCCAGTTCCACGGCGTCCGCCAGGTCCGCCATGTCCCACTCGCGCAGGAGGGAGCGGACGATGCGGCGGACATGCCGGGCCGAGTGCTCGCCCACGACGAGGCGCATGCGGTACTGGTTCGCGAAGGCACCCAGGAGGGGCGGGGAAATGTAGTCGTTCACCGTACAAGGCTGACCTGGTACGACTACGCTCGGCTACGGATCGGATACAACCGGCCTCGCGGTGGGCCCGGTTGCGCAGGAGGGGGCCGCGCATGACCCATGTCAACGTCCTCGACCCGGGCGCCTCACCACTCGACTACTACGGGTTCGAGCTGCGCCGCCATCGGGAGGCCGCGGGGCTGACGCAGAAGCAGCTCGGGGACATCGTCAACTACACGGGTTCGCTGGTCGGGCAGATCGAGACGGCACGGAAACTGCCCACACCCGAGTTCAGCGAGCGGGTGGACGCGGCGCTGGGGACGGGTGGGTTGCTGTCGCGGCTCGTCGCACTGGTCATGCGCAGCCAGCTTCCGGCGTGGTTCCAACACGTCGCGGAGTTGGAGGCGCGGGCCGCGGAGATCTGCACGTTTCAGATGGGCATGGTCCACGGCCTCCTTCAGACCGAGGCGTACGCGCGGGCCACCCTCGGCGCACTGGACCGGAATCGCCTCGACGACCGCACCGCAGTACGCCTGGCCAGGCAGCGCATCCTCGTCAAAGAGGAGCCGCCCGTCTTCTGGATGGTCCTCAGCGAAGCCGCCCTGTACCAGGAAATCGGCGGCCCTTCGACCATGCGCGACCAACTGGCCCGTCTGTTGTCCTTCGAGAACCAACCCCGGATCAATATCCAGGTGCTGCCGTTCACGGCCGGAGCACATGCGGGACTCACGGGCTCGTTCAATCTCTACCGCTTTACAAGTGACCCCGCCATCGTCTACACGGAGAGCTATGGCAACGGGCATCCGACCGCCGGTCTGGACACCGTCAGGGATTGCTCGCTCCGTTACGATCATCTCCAGGCCGCCGCGCTGTCCCTCGCGAACTCGGCGGAGCTGATCCGGCGCGTGATGGAGGAACGCTATGGAGAGCAAGCCGAAGCCGACGGGGATCGAGTGGCGTAAGTCCAGCTACAGCAGCGACCAGGGGGGCGATTGCCTCGAATTCGCCGAACTCCCGGACGCCGCCGTAGCCGTGCGCGACTCCAAGGCCCCCGCCGGGCCGGTGCTCACCCTCGGGCCCGCCGCCTACTCGGCGTTCGTCTCCTGGGCGTCTACAACCGCTGAATGATCGTGCCGGTGGCGAGTCCGCCACCCGCGCACATGGTGATGAGCGCGAACTCCTTGTCGGCGCGCTCCAGTTCGTGCAGTGCAGTGGTGATCAGCCGTGCCCCGGTCGCACCCACCGGGTGCCCCAGCGCTATCGCGCCGCCGTTCACGTTCACCTTCTCCAGATCCTGCCCGAAGACCTGGGCCCAGCTCAGTACCACCGACGCGAACGCCTCGTTGATCTCGACCAGGTCGATGTCCCTCAAGGACATCCCGGCCTTCCCCAGTACGGCCTTCGTGGCGTCGATCGGGCCGTCGAGATGGAAGTGCGGGTCGGAACCCACCAGCGCCTGGGCCACGATGCGCGCCCTCGGCCGCAACTTCAGCGCCCGTGCCATCCGCTTGGACACCCACATGATCGCCGCCGCGCCGTCGGAGATCTGCGACGAGTTGCCGGCCGTGTGCACCGCCGTCGGCATGATGGGCTTGAGCCCGGCCAGCGCCTCCATGGACGTGTCCCGCAGTCCCTCGTCCCGGTCGACCAGCCGCCACATGCCCTGACCGGCCCGCTGCTCCTCCTCCGTGGTCGGGACCTGCACGGCGAACGTCTCGCGCTTGAACCGCTCCTCGGACCAGGCGATCGCGGCCCGCTCCTGCGAGATGAGTCCGAGCGAGTCGACGTTCTCGCGGGTCAGCCCCCGGTGCCTGGCGATGCGCTCCGCCGCCTCGAACTGGTTCGGCAGGTCCACGTTCCACTCGTCCGGGAAGGGCTTGCCGGGCCCGTGCTTGGAGCCCGAGCCGAGCGGCACCCGTGACATGGCCTCCACACCGCAGCTGATCCCGACGTCGATGACGCCCGCCGCGACCATGTTGGCCACCATGTGCGAGGCCTGCTGCGAAGAACCGCACTGGCAGTCCACGGTCGTGGCGGCGGTCTCGTACGGCAGGCCCATCGTCAGCCACGCCGTGCGCGCGGGGTTCATGGACTGCTCGCCCGCGTGCGTCACCGTGCCGCCCACGATCTGCTCGACACAGTCGGCGTGGATGCCGGTACGGCCGAGGAGTTCGCGGTAGGTCTCGCCCAGGAGGTAGGCGGGGTGCAGATGGGCGAGCGCGCCGCCGCGCCTGCCGATGGGGGTGCGTACGGCTTCGACGATCACGGGTTCCGCGGCCATGGGGGGCTCGTCCTCTCCTCGGTCACCCGCGCGGCGCGGGCGTCCCGGCCCACCCGCCACGCAGAACTAGTACGCGTTCTAGTTCTGCATGCAGTCTGCTGACACCGGGGCCACAGTGGCAAGGGCCTTGCAGCCTCCGAAGTCGTGATCTGCACGAATCCCGCACGCAATTGGGGTTGCCGCACCCCTTGCGACTTGTAGAACCCGTTACTACCTTCACGGCCATTCCTGATGGACCGTCAGAATGCTGGGGGTCGCCATGCCCTGTCCCGCGCTGCCCGACGGGTTCGACTTCACCGACCCCGACGTACTGCACCACCACGTCCCACTCCCGGAGTTCGCCGCACTGCGCCTGGCCGAGCCGGTGCGCTGGATACCCCAGGCGGGCAATGTGGCCGGCTTCCAGGACGAGGGGTACTGGGCCGTCACCCGGCACGCGGACGTCAAGTACGTGTCCACCCATCCGGAGATCTTCTCCTCGTCGCTGAACACCGCGATCATCCGGTTCAACCCGCACATCGAGCGCGACGCGATCGACGCCCAGCGGCTGATCATGCTCAACATGGACCCACCCGAGCACACCCGGGTCCGTCAGATCGTCCAGCGCGGCTTCACCCCGCGCGCCATCCGTGCCCTGGAGGAGCGGCTGCGCGCCCGTGCGCACGCCATCGTCCAGGGCGCCCTCGAGAAGAGGGGCCCGTTCGACTTCGTCACCGAGATCGCCTGCGAGCTGCCCCTCCAGGCCATCGCCGAGCTGATCGGCGTCCCGCAGGACGACCGCGCCAAGATCTTCGACTGGTCCAACAGGATGATCGCGTACGACGACCCGGAGTACGCCATCACCGAGGAGGTCGGCGCCGAGGCGGCCACCGAGATCATCGCCTACGCCATGAACATGGCCGCCGACCGCAAACAGTGCCCGGCCGAGGACATCGTCACCACACTGGTGGCCGCCGAAGGCGAAGGCAACCTGTCCTACGACGAGTTCGGGTTCTTCGTCCTGATGCTGTCCGTCGCGGGAAACGAGACGACGCGCAACGCCATCACGCACGGCATGCACGCCTTCCTCACCCACCCCGACCAGTGGGACCTCTACAAGCGGCAGCGCCCGTCCACGGCCGCGGAGGAGATCGTCCGCTGGGCGACGCCGGTGGTCGCCTTCCAGCGCACGGCCACCCAGGACACCGAACTCGGCGGCAAGCGGATCACGAAGGGCCAGCGGGTCGGCCTCTTCTACTCGTCCGCGAACAACGACCCCGAAACCTTCGACCGACCGGAGGTCTTCGACGTCACCCGCGACCCCAATCCGCACCTCGGCTTCGGCGGCGGTGGCCCGCACTACTGCCTCGGCAAGTCCCTTGCGGTGCTGGAGATCGATCTCATCTTCCATGCGGTCGCCGATGCCATGCCGAACCTCCGGCTGTTCGACGAGCCGCGAAGGCTGCGCTCGGCCTGGATCAACGGCGTGAAGGAACTCCGGGTCAGCACGGAGTGACCGACGCGGGCCGTCGGCCTCCCGGCGCCGCCGGCCCGTTTCGAGGGAGGCAGGGGCATCCCCCCGCGCCCCGCCCCTGCCTCCCCCGCGACGTCCGGCAACGCGTCCCGGAGCCGGGTGAACGTCCTCCTTCCGTTTCACGTCTACCAGGGGGCACAGTCGTCCCACACCGCCGAAGACGTCGAACGGAAGCGCGCACCTGTGGCCCCTGCCGACCTCGCCCTCACCCGGCCCGAGCACCCGGCCGCTGTACGGCACCGTCCTCTCCGGGCGTTCCGGGACCGCCATCGGGTCCCGCTTCTCGCCACGCTCCCCACCCTGCCGCTGTACGCCGTGTGGTGGTTCTTCCTGGCCACCGGCGGAGGTGATCTCGCCGCCCAGCAGGCGTGGGCCCGGTTCGCCGCCCACAACGGCGGGTCGGCGTACGGACTCTTCTGGTACGGCGGTATGCACACCGCCAACTACAGCCTGCTCTCCCCGTACCTGATGGCCGCGCTCGGCGTACGCACGGTCACCGTGGTCTCCGGTGTCGCCGCCACCTGGCTGGCCGCCGTGCTGATCGCGCGCGCCGGGGTCCCGCGGCCGCTCGGCCCCGCGCTGCTGGCGTCGCTGGCGCTGTGGTGCAACGTGGCGTCCGGGCGCACGACCTTCGCGCTGGGCATGGCGTTCGCTCTCGCGGGCTCTGTGCTGCTGGCGGGGAGGGAGCGGCGGCCGCTGCCTGCGGCCGCGTACGCGACCCTCGCGACCATGGCGAGTCCGGTCGCCGGGCTGTTCCTGGCCGTGGTGGGGGCCGGCTTCCTGTTCGTACGGGACCGGCGGCGGGCCCTCGTCCTGCTGCTGCCGCCGTTCGCGGTGGTCGCCACCACCACGGTGCTGTTCCCCTTCACCGGCGAGCAGTTGATGCCGGCCGACCGCGTCTGGCAGCCCGTGGCGCTGGGACTGGCCGTCACGCTCCTGGCCCCGCCGGACTGGCGGGTCGCACGGTGGAGCGGGGTGGTGTACGCGGCCGGAACCGTCCTCGCGTATCTGATCCCCTCGCCGGTCGGCACGAACGTCGAGCGCTTCGCCGAGCTGTTCGCGCCCGCGGCGCTGCTCGCGGCGTTGCTGGGACAGCCCCGGCTGCGCGTGCTGCGGCGCAACCTGCTGATCGCCGCGCTCGTCCTCTCCGTCGTCTGGGTGGGTCGCAAGACCGTCGACGACCTCCGGGTCTCCACCGCGGTGCCGGCCTGGGCCGCCGACACCGGCGGAGTGCTCCGGGCGTTGCGGGGGCTCGGCGCCGACCGTACCCGCGTCGAGGTCGTCCCCGCGCGCAACCACCGGGAGGCGACCGCGCTCGCCCCGCACATGAACCTGGCCCGCGGCTGGAACCGCCAGCTCGACATGGAGCGGGGCCGTCTCTTCTACGACGGCACGTTCTCGGCGGCGACCTACCGCCGCTGGCTCGACCGCTGGGCGGTCGGCCTGGTCGTCCTGCCGCTGGGCAAGCCCGACGGGTACGCGGAGCAGGAGGCACGGCTGGTGCGCGACCACCGTCCGGACTGGCTCGAGCCGGTGTGGCAGGACGCGCACTGGCGGGTGTACCGGGTGCGCGACGCGGTCCCGCTGGTCTCGGCACCCGCCACCGTGGTGCGCACGACGAGCGCCGAGGTGGACGTACGTGTCCCGCGCCCCGGCTCGGTGACGGTGCGGGTCGCCCACTCGCCGTGGCTGCACACCGACGGCGGCTGCCTCGGCCCGCAGGGCGAGTTCACCCGGCTGACGGTCAACGCGCCGGGCACGTACCGGATCAGCTCGGAGTACGGGCCGCCTCCGGCACCGGGACACTGCTGACCGCGGCCGCCGTCACCCGCGCCCGCGGCCCCTGGAACAGATGGGCCAGCCCGAAGCCGAGACCGACGACGGCGGCGCCGCCGGCCGCGTCCAGCACCCAGTGGTTGCCGGTCGCCACGATCGCCGAGACCGTGAAGAGGGGATGGAGCAGGCCGAGCACCTTCATCCACCACCTGGGCGCGAGGATCGCGATGGTGAGACCGCACCACAGGGACCAGCCGAAGTGCAGGGACGGCATCGCCGCGTACTGGTTGGTGAGCGCGGTGAGCGTGCCGTAGTCCGGCTTGGAGAAGTCCTGCACACCGTGCACGGTGTCGATGATCCCGAGCTGCGGCATCAGGCGCGGCGGAGCCAGCGGGTAGAGCCAGAAGCCGATCAGCGCCGTGAAGGTGGTGAAGCCGAGCACCGAGCGCGCCCAGCGGTAGTCGACCGGGCGGCGCCAGTACAGCACGCCCAGGACGGCCAGCGGGAACACGAAGTGGAAGGACTCGTAGTAGAAGTCGAAGAAGCCCCGCAGCCAGCCGACCCCGGCGACGGCGTGATTGACCCAGCGCTCGACGTCGATGTGCAGAAGGCGTTCGACCACGAGAATCTGATCGCCGTGGTGCTCGGCGGTGACCCGGCCCGCCGTGCTGCTGTCGCCCGTCGCCGCGAGCCGGACCTGGGCGTAGGCGGCGTAGGTGACCCGGATCAGCAGCAGTTCGAGCAGCAGGTTCGGGCGGGTGAGGACCCGGCGCAGGAACGGCAGGAGCGGGACGCGCTTCCACCGGGTGGGCACGGGCCGCGCGTACTCGGTGGGAATCGGCGTCCGGTAGTGGGGGGAGGTCCGGGACAGGAACGGCACACAGATGGCGGCGCCGAGGGCCGCCAGGAGCACCAGGTTGTCGCGGAGCGGCTCGAGCACCCCCATGTTCGGCAGCATCATCCTCGCGGGCAGCGTCATCAGCAGGACGACGGCGACCGGCCACACATAGCGGTCGGAGGCCCTTGTGCCGACCCGGCCGACCACCGCCAGCAGCACCCACAGCAGCTGGTGCTGCCAGCTCGTCGGCGAAACGGCGACGGCGACGCACCCGGTGACCGCGACGGCGAGCAGAAGCTGTCCGTCGTGCGCGTACCGGATCGCTCGGCGCAGCCCGAGGACCGCGACGGCGGTGCCCAGCACGAAGAACAGCCCGATCTCCAGCGGTCCGGACAGTCCCAGCCTGAGCAGGGCGCCGTGCAGGGACTGGTTGGCGTGGTCGTCGGCCTTGCCCCCGAGCCCGGTGCCGGCCAGGTGGTGCACCCAGTAGGTGTACGAGTCGTGCGGCATCGCGGCCCAGGCGAGCGCGGTGCACACGGCGAAGGTGCCCGCCGTGGAGGCAGCGGCACGGCGGCGGCCGGTGAACCACAGCAGGGGCGCGAACAGCAGCACGGTCGGCTGGAGCGCGGCGCCCAGGCCGATCAGCACTCCGCTGGTGCGTTCCCCGCGCACGGCGAAGCAGCCGAGCAGGACGAGCAGCACCGGGATGATGCTGGTCTGGCCGAGATACAGGGTGTTGCGCACCGGCAGCGACAGCATCAGCAGGCTGATCGCGACAGGCGCCGCCAGCAGCGAACTGCGCCGGGTCACCGGCTTGGGCAGGGCACGGGCGGCGATCAGGCCGAGCGCGACGACCAGCAGCAGCGTGCCGAAGGTCCAGCCCCAGCCGAGGGCCTGTTGTGCCGCCCGGGTGAGCGGCTTGAGGACGAGCCCGGCGAACGGGGTGCCGGTGAACCGCGTCGAGTCGTACAACGACCCGTTCACGTGCAGAACCCCGTTGGTCCCGACCCAGGTCTCGAGGTCCGTCAGCCGTTCTCCCCGGGGCGTGCCGAGGACGACGGCGACCTGGCGCACCGCCAGAACGGCGGCGACCGCCCAGAGCCCGACGCGGGCCACCTTCAGCCGTGCCTTCGCCTCGTGTGCGTTCCCCGCCCCGAAGGCACCGCCCATCTGCCCGCCGTGCTCCACGTTCGCCACGCCCCGTCGGCCCTCCCGCCCCGTTCGTCCCGTGCGTCCCGTGTGTTACCCCGTGCCCGAACCCTATGAGGTTCTCGGCCCCCCACGATGAGACGCAGGCAACCCCCTCTTCACCTGAGGTCCGCCCACCTTTTGTCCGGATGACGATAGCCGTGGGCCGTTCCGGTTCCACCCCCGCTGCGCGAGAAGGATCACAAATCGGACGGCGCGCGGCGCGCCGCGGCCGGTCCATCACCCCTGCTCGGGCCGCATTCAGGTGCAGCATGCATCGATTCACTCACGGTCCGTGAGAGCGGCAACTGCACCTATGGTCGCCTTTCGGCCACCCCCCGGGGCAGGCCATCGGTCCACCGCCCGGCGGCGGGCCCCGTCCTTGTCCCCGTCGAAAGGCAGGCGAGCGGAATCTTGTCGATCGTCGCTCCACCCCAGGCCCACGTCGCATCCGGGGCACCCGCCCGCACGGACGCCACCGTCACCGACCCGGCGCTGGTCAGGCGTGCCGTGAAGGCCGCAGCCCTCGGCAACGCGATGGAGTGGTTCGACTTCGGCGTCTACAGCTACATCGCCGTGACGCTCGGCAAGGTCTTCTTCCCGTCCGGCAGCCCCACCGCACAGCTGCTGTCCACCTTCGGCGCCTTCGCCGCCGCCTTCCTGGTCCGCCCGCTCGGCGGCACCGTCTTCGGACCGCTCGGCGACCGCGTCGGGCGGCAGAAGGTGCTCGCGCTGACCATGATCATGATGGCTGCGGGCACGTTCGCGATCGGCCTGATCCCGTCGTACGCGACGATCGGCGTCGGCGCACCGGTCCTGCTGCTCGCCGCCCGCCTGGTACAGGGCTTCTCGACCGGCGGCGAGTACGCGGGCGCGTCCACGTTCATCGCGGAGTACGCCCCGGACAAGAGGCGCGGCTTCTTCGGCAGCTGGCTGGAGTTCGGCACCCTCGTCGGCTACATCGGCGGTGCGGGCCTGGTCACCTTGCTGACCGCGCTGCTGTCCTCCGACGACCTGGTGTCGTGGGGCTGGCGGATCCCGTTCCTGATCGCGGGTCCGATGGGCATCATCGGCCTCTATCTGCGGATGCGCCTGGAGGAGACCCCGGCGTTCGCCGCGGAGGTGGAGAAGGCGGAGGCCGCCCGCCCCCGGGTGCCGCTGCGCGAGATGATCACCGGCCAGTGGAAGGCGCTGCTGCTGTGCATGGGCCTGGTGCTCGTCTTCAACGTCACCGACTACATGCTGCTGTCGTACATGCCGAGCTATCTGACCAGTGAGCTGAAGTACGACGAGACCCACGGACTGCTGGTGGTGCTCGGCGTGATGGCGCTGATGATGGTCGTGCAGCCGTTCGCGGGCGCCCTCACCGACCGGATCGGCCGCCGCCCGCTGATCGCGGCGGGCTGCGCCGGCTTCCTGTTCCTGTCGGTTCCGGCCGTGCTGCTGATCCGCCAGGGCGGACTGCTCGCGGTGGCGCTCGGCATGGGCGCGCTGGGGCTGCTGCTGGTCTGCTTCACCGCGGCGATGCCGGCCGCACTGCCCGCCCTCTTCCCCACCCGGGTCCGCTACGGCTCGCTGTCGATCGGCTTCAACGTCTCCGTGTCGCTGTTCGGCGGCACCACGCCGCTGGTGGTCACGGCGCTGATCGGTGCGACCGGGAACATGATGATGCCTGCCTACTACATGATGGCGGCGGCCGTGATCGGCGGTGCCGCGGTGTGGTTCATGGCGGAGTCGGCGGGACGCCCGCTGCCGGGTTCCGCACCGTCGGTCGAGCCCGCGCGCGGCTGAGGCGCGGCCGGTGGCGGCACTCGATCCGGGACCGGCTCCCTCGAACGGCTGATATCGCGCCTCACGACCGCATATACGCTGACACGGCCCTCCGCTCCGGCTATATTCCTTAGCGAAACTAGTTAGCTGACCTAACTAGGCACAGGAAAGGCTTGGTGCATGACCACAGCGCAAGAGCTCTGGGACGACGTCGACGCGTACTTCACCACCCTCCTCTCCCCCTCCGACGACGTGCTCGCAGCGGCCCTCCGGGACAGCGAGGCGGCCGGACTCCCACCCATCAACGTCGCGCCGAACCAGGGCAAGCTGCTTCAGCTCCTGGCCCTGATCCAGGGAGCGCGCCGCGTCCTGGAGATCGGGACGCTCGGCGGCTACAGCACCATCTGGCTGGGTCGCGCCCTGCCCGCGGACGGCAGGCTCGTCACCCTGGAGTACGACGCCACCCACGCGGAGGTCGCCCGCCGCAATCTCGCCCGGGCCGGTCTGGACTCGATCGCCGAGGTGCGCGTCGGCCCGGCGCTGGAGTCGCTGCCGAAGCTGGCCGAGGAGCACCCCCAGCCGTTCGACCTGGTGTTCATCGACGCGGACAAGGTCAACAACGCGCACTACGTGAAGTGGGCCCTCGAGCTGACCCGCCCCGGCAGCCTGATCGTCCTCGACAACGTGGTGCGCGGCGGGCGCGTCACCGAGACGGACAGCGAGGACCCCGGCGTGCTGGGCACCAGGGCCGCGCTGGAGCTGATGGCCTCGCACCCCGGGCTGAGCGGGACCGCGGTACAGACGGTGGGCAGCAAGGGGCACGACGGATTCGCGCTCGCACGGGTGACGGGCTGACGCCGTGCCCGCAGCTCAGACCTCGTGGTAGAAGCCCACGTTGACGCTGCGGGGGGCGGTGCGGTCCTGGATGACCAGCTCTCCCGAGCCGCCGTGCGGGAGCCTGGCCGTGCCGCCGTAGGGCAGGGCCTGCACCGGGAGCCCGGGCAGGGTCAGCACCACCTCGGAGGAGGGATCGGTGTTCGAGCCGCGCAGCCAGGTGACCTGCCACACGCCATCGGGTCCGCACAGGAACTCCAGGTGCACCCGCGACACGAACAGCCAGTCGTCCGGGGTCGCCAGCCGGCACACGGACTTGTCGCGGCCCACCCGCAGCACGGTGCCCGGATCGCTGGGCGCGTCGGCCATCAGCATTCCGGCCGTCGCCCCGACGTCCGCCCTGGAGACCGAGGCCATGGTGAGTTCGAGCACGTGCGCTCCTCCTGAGTGCGGCGGTCAAGTGTTCTGCGGGCGAGCCCGGTTGGCCTACCGCTGCGGAATGATAATTCGCCCGATCGACCCTCAGGGTGACGTCCGGCACAATGAACCCATGACCGAGCGCAAGCCACCCGGCGTCGGCTTCGAGTCCTTCGTCGACAAACAGATTCGCGACGCCGAGGGGCGCGGAGAGTTCGCGAACCTCCCCGGGGTGGGCGAACCGGCACCCGCCGTCACCGAGGCCGTGTACGACGAACTGTGGTGGATCAAGCGCAAGTTGGCCCGCGAGGGGCTCGCGGTCCTGCCGCCGACGCTGGCCCTGCGCAAGGAGGCGGAGGACACGCTGGCGGCGGCCGCGGCGGCGCCGTCCGAGCGGGTGGTGCGCCGACTGGTCGAGGATCTGAACGTGAAGATCCGCGACATGATGTTCAAGCCGCCGCCGGGACCGCCGCTGGGCCTCAAGCCGTACGACGTCGAGGAGATCGTCCGGGACTGGTGCGAGCGCCGGGCCGGACATCCGCGCGCGGACTGAGCGCGACCCCGGGTGGGGCCGCGTCCCGGGGCCATGGTCCGGGTCGCGGCCCCACCGTGTGTCGCACGGCTCACATGCGCAGCAGCCGCTCGGCGGTGGCCCGGTAGTCGCGCAGGGCCAGCCGCAGCTGTTCCGTGTCGGCGGTGGCGTGCGGGCCGTCGCCGGTGTCCTGCCAGGAGGCCTTCAGGGTCCGCCGCCGCGAGGCCAGGGCCTCCGCGAGCCGTGCGGCGGCCTCCTCCATCACATGGTCGGCCTCCTCGACGGCCTCCCTGGGGTTGTCGACGAACCCGCCGACCGCGTGCTGCAGGCGCATCCCCAGCTCGTCGCTCTCGTGCGGGGGCAGCAGCGGGGCATCACGCCGGTCACCGCGCGTCCCCGGTTCCCCGGCCCCGCGCGCTTCGGGTCGCGGTGCCACGGCCGCCTCCCCGCGCCCGCCCGCACCGGACCGTGGGCCGGGCCTCTCCGTACGACCGGCCTCCCGTCGCGTCTCGAGCCCCTCCCGGCGGGCGACCTGGTCCCCTCGCGCCCCGGCCCCCTCCAGGCGGGCGTCGTGTTCCCGCCCCGTCCCGGCCCCCTCCCGGCGGACGGCCTGCTCCTGCCGCGTCCCGGCCCCCTCCCGGCGGACGGCGCCCTCGCTCGGTGTCACCTCGGTCATCGCCCTCAACTCCCCTTCGCGTGCTGCCGGTGGAACCTCCACGGGTGGTGGGACCGTCCCTCGGTGCGGTCCGAGGCCTGCGCAGGCGCCTTCTTCGCCGGGGCGCGGGACGGCTGCCGCCGCGCCGGCGCCGTGAGGTCCTCGAAGAGGGCACGCGCCTCCAGCAGCGTCTCGCGCAGCTCCTCCGTGCCGGCACCGTCCCGGGAGCCGGTGCCGGGGGCCAGAGCGGCGCTGTGCAGCCTGCGGTAGCCCTGGACATGCGGGGCGTGGTGCACGGACAACGCGTCGAGCTGCTCCTCGCGACGGTCGCCGTCGGGGTAGCCCCGGGCGCCGGCCACCTCGGCGAGCAGCCGGTCCGCCGCGGCCACCGCCTCCCCGGGCGAGTCGACGAAACGTTCCTGAACGGCCGTCCAGAGCGCGGTGTAGCGCTCGCGCTCGGACGGCTCCAGGGGCCGGTCGTGCAGCGAGCCGTAGCGCTTCAGCCGCTCCGTGAGTTCACGCTCGGCGGCCTTCGTGTCGCCGTCGTGCCGCGCGACGGTCCGCTCGTACTCCGACCCGAAGCGGTGTTGCAGACCTCCCCCACCGAGGGCGCCCCGGGCACGTGGGGACAGGGCGGCGGCGCCCGCGAGGACGGCCGCCGCTATCACGATCACGATCAGAACGATGATCACGCCTGTGGACATGGATGCCTTCCGGTCTGTCGGCCCAGCGGGCCGTCTTTCGCCCGGGTTGCCCGGACGGCCGCCCCCAAACGACCGGCGAACGACCGCATTCCCGCTGCTCGCCGGGCCGTGCGGCGGTGTCGCCTGTCCTGGCCACCGAGGGGACCGCGCAGCGCATATTCGGTTGCGGCCCTCGCCCGGTCGCTCCCCACAATGGCGGGCATGACCTGGACCATCACCCCCGAGCGCCCCGACTCGCCCGCCGCCGCCGCGTTGTGGCGGGCGTACTACACCGAGGTCAGCGATCGCTGGTACCAGCTGCACGAGGAGCGCTCGACCGACCCGGACGAGCTCGAGCGCGAGATCGCCGCCGACTCCGGCGGCTATCTGGCTCCCCCGAGCGGGACGCTCCTGGTCGCCAGGTACGAGGGCGAACCGGCGGGGACGGCGGGCGTACGGCTGCTGGACGGCGCCACCGCCGAGCTCAAGCGGGTCTTCGTCCACCGGGGGATGCGCGGCCGGGGCGGCGCCCCGCTCCTCGTGGCCGCCGCCGAGGAAGCCGCCCGCACACTCGGCGCGCGGCGCATCGTCCTCGACACCCGCCACGACCTGGTGGAGGCCCGCGCCCTGTACACCCGGCTCGGATACCTGGAGACCCCGCCGCACAACGACCAGGCCTACGCGGAGCACTGGTTCGCCAAGCAGCTGTCCTAGAGCGTGCCGGGCCGCCGCGTGGGCGACCGTTCGTCCGGGCGTTCCGCGTCGCAGCCGCACAGCTCCGCGTTCAGTTCCCGGACCAGCCTGACCAGGTCCGTCGGGCGGTCCGGGCCCCACCAGTCGCCGAGCAGTTCGGCCAGCGACTCCTCGCGTGCCCGGGCCAGTCGCTCGGCGACCTCACGGCCCTCCTCGGTCAGCATGAGGTCGAGCCCCTCGCGCCGGGCCAGGCGCCGCTCCTCCAGCTGCCGCGCGGAGGCGAGGATGACGGTGAGCGGCACGGTGCTGCGTTCGGCGAGCACCCCCGGCTCGGCCCAGCCGTACTTCTTGATCCGCAGCAGCAGCCAGCTCGCCCCGGGCAGCAGGTCGTACCCGGCCCGCCGGGTGATCTTGTCGTAGACGCTCCGCCGCCCCTCGCGGGAGCCGAGCAGGGACAGCGCCCGGCACACCTCGTCGTACGAGGAGCGCTCGACCGGGTTGCTGGCCAGCGTCTCCGTACCGTCCGGCGCCGTCACCGACCCGCGCAGCCTGTCCTCGCGCAGGAACCATGCGAGGACGAACCCGAGGAGGGCGACCGGCGCGGCGTACAGGAAGACGTCGGTGATCGAGCCGGCGAACGCGTGCAGGACCGCGGGCCGTACCGCGGAGGGCAGGGTCGTGATACCGCGCGGATCGGACTTCAGTGCGTCCGCGCTGACACCGCTCGGCAGCGGACGCCCCGCGAGCGCCTCGGCGAGGCCGCCGCCGAGACGGCTCGCGAAGATCGTGCCGAAGATGGCCACACCGAACGAGGCGCCGATGGAGCGGAAGAAGGTGGCGCCCGAGGTGGCGACACCGAGGTCCTCGTAGGGGACGGCGTTCTGCACGATGAGCACCAGGACCTGCATGACCAGGCCGAGGCCCAGGCCGAAGACGAAGAAGTAGACGCTCATCTCCGCGGTGCTGCTGTGCTCGTCGAGCTGGTGGAGCAGGAGCAGCCCGATCGTGGTGATGCCGGTGCCCGCGAGCGGGAACACCTTCCACCGGCCGGTGCGGCTGACGATCTGGCCGGAGCCGGTGGACGACAGCAGCATGCCCGCCACCATCGGCAGCATGTGCACACCGGACAGGGTCGGTGTGATGCCGTGGACGATCTGCAGGAACGTCGGCAGGTACGTCATCGCGCCGAACATCGCGAAGCCGACGATGAAGCTGATGACCGCCGAGAGCGTGAAGGTGCGGACGCGGAAGAGCTTGAGCGGCAGGACGGGTTCGGCCGCCCGGCGTTCGACGAGGACGAAGGCCGCCAGCAGGACGACACCGAGGACCGCCAGGCCGACGGTCTGAGCCGAGCCCCAGCCCCAGGTGGTGCCGCCGAGCGAGGCCACCAGGACCAGGCAGGTCGCGACGGCGGCGACGAGGACGGTGCCGAGGTAGTCGATGACGTGCCGTTCGGCCTTCCTCGGGATGTGCAGGACCGCCGCGATCACGGCGAGGGCGACGATGCCCAGGGGCAGGTTGACGTAGAACACCCAGCGCCAGCTCAGATGCTGGGTGAACAGGCCGCCGAGGAGCGGCCCGAGCACGCTGGTGGCGCCGAAGACGGCACCGAAGAGTCCCTGGTAGCGGCCCCGCTCGCGGGGCGGGACTATGTCGCCGACGATCGCCATGGACAGCACGATCAGCCCGCCGCCGCCCAGGCCCTGGACCGCGCGGAAGGCGATGAGCTCGAGCATGTTCCGGGACATGCCGCACAGCGCCGACCCGATGAGGAAGATCACGATCGCGGCCTGGAACAGTTTCTTGCGCCCGTACTGGTCGCCGAGTTTGCCCCACAGCGGCGTCGCCGCGGTCGAGGCCAGCAGATACGCCGTGACCACCCAGGACAGGTGCTCCAGACCGCCGAGGTCGCTGACGATGGTGGGCAGCGCGGTCGACACGATCGTCTGGTCGAGCGCCGCGAGCAGCATACCCAGCAGCAGCGCTCCGATGGAGACGAGGACGCTCCCGCCCATGCCCTCGTCGACGGCCCGGCGCCGCGTGGAGAGCGGTCCGCCGCCGATGCCGAAGTCCGACTCCGTCCGTGCAGCCTCTCCCGCCCTGCCCTGAGTGTCGTCGGTCATGAGGCCTCCCGGGGACGTGACGTCGTACGACCTCCGTGGACCCGGGGCCCGGGCGCGGGGCCCGCGCAGGCCCGGGGTTCCCGTCCATCGTGCATCCCCATCCTGGTTGGTGTGCCCCGTTATGGCCTGTTGAGTGCCCGGGGGAAGCAGGGATTCCGGGGGCTCCTGGGAGATTGTGTGAGGGAGATCTGCATAATTTCTGGAATTCGTCGGGAGGGGACTCACGCGTGAACGGAACGAACGGACAGGCCTGCCCGGAGTGCGAGGCACCGAGGCGGCCGGACGGCACGCCGTCGTGCGGGTGCACCCGACGGGCGTCCGAGGCGATCCGGGACGCCCGTACCGCGGAGGCGGCTGCGGCGGAGGACTTCGATCCGCTGCGGATCCGGCCGTATGTGGACCTGGGGGTCACCACGAGCGCGGCGCAGGCGGCCGTCGACGAGACCGTGCAGCTCGTGGCCGTGCCGCAGGGGGCCGGCGCGGCACCGGAGGGTGCGCAGCGACCGGACACCGCCCTTCCCGACACCTCCGCGATGCCCGCCACGTCCGGCGCACCGGACGAGACCATGCAGCTCACGGCCCTGACGCAGGACGGTTCCCGGGCCGACGGGGCCGGCCGGCCGGACGAGACCATGCAGCTCGGCACCCTGCCCGCCGGGGCCGACCGGGCCGAGGGACGTCCCGCCGCAGCCCCGCCGGACGCCGCGCCGACCCACCGCAGGCGCCGGCGGCGCACGGTGGTGCTGGCGGCCGGCGCGGCCGTCGCGACGGTCGTGGCGGCCGCCGGGCTGGCCAGTGGGCTCTTCTCCTACGACTCGCCGGAGCGGAACGGCGCGCTGCCCGAGGACGTACGGGCGAGCGTGCCGGAGCAGGCCGTACCGGACGCCGCGTCCGCGTCGGCGTCCACGGCGTCCGCGCCCGTCGCCCCGGCGAGCCTGTCCCCCTCGCCGTCCACCAGCACTTCGCCCCCGGCCTCGCCCAGCACGACGCCGAGCGCGACCGCCTCCACCGCTCCGAGCCGGTCGGCGACGACCGAGTCGGCCACCGACTCTCCGTCGCCGACGTCCGGCGACGACGGGGACAACGATCCTTCGCAGGAGTCCCTGCGGCACGGCGACAGGGGCCCGGGCGTCACCGAGCTGCAGCTCCGGCTGCGCCAGGTCAACCTGTACTTCGGTCCGGCGAACGGCCGGTACGGCAACCAGGTGGAGAACGCCGTGCGCACGTACCAGTTCATGCGCGGCATCATGCAGGACGAGCACGGCGTGTACGGGCCGGCCACGAGGGCGAAGCTGGAGTCGGAGACGTCCCAGCCCTGACGCGTCCGGCCGGGAACCCCCGGTCAGCCGATGTGCAGCCGGATCCGGCCGTCCGTCGTCGCCTCGACACGCACCTGCGTGAGGTCCCGGACCAGCACATCGGGTCCGTGGGCTCCGGCCCGCGGGCCGACGCCGACGACCCGCATCCCGGCGGCCCGTCCCGCGGCGATGCCCGCGCCGGAGTCCTCGAAGACGAGGCAGTCCTCGGGGGCGACCCCCAGTTCGGCGGCACCCTTCAGGAAACCCTCGGGGTCGGGCTTGCTCGCGCCCACGCACTCGGCGGTGATCCGCACGTCGGGCAGCTTCAGGCCCGCGGCACCCATGCGCCCGGTGGACAGCGCCACGTCCGCGGACGTCACCAGGGCGTGCGGGAGTCCGTCGAGGGAGGCGAGGAACGCGGCGGCGCCCGGAACCTCGACCACACCGTCCAGGTCGGCGGTCTCCTCGGCGAGCATGCGGGCGTTGTCGGCGAGGTTCTGCTCCATGGGGCGGTCCGGCAGCAGAACGGCCATCGAGGCGTGGCCCTGGCGCCCGTGCACGACCTTCAGCACCTCGTCGCCGTCGAGCCCGTGCCGATCGGCCCAGCGCCGCCAGCACCGCTCCACGACGGCGTCGGAGTTGACGAGGGTGCCGTCCATGTCGAGGAGCAGGGCGCGGGCGGTGAGAACGGTCGTGGCCGTCATCGGCATGTCTCCAGTGCGCGGGGGGAAGGGGCCGGCTGGCGACCTCCGGGGACAAGGCGGCCCCGCCCGCCGGTCAGGGGAAGCGGACGGGAGCCACTTTGTTCCTCCACGATACAAAACGACTCCCGGCCCCGCCACCGCGCCCGACCTGCATCGAAGGTGCCACGATCCGCACGGACATCAACCGGCCACCCGGCGGACACCGGAAGGGCACCGGACGGCCGCACGCCCCGGACGCGCGGACCCCGGCGGCCACGGTCCCCACCCGCGCCCCGCACCGCGGCCGTCAGGCGGCCACGACCTCGTACAGGCTCCAGGCCCCGAGGACCAGCATCAGCAGCGCCGCGATCTTCGTGATCAGTTTCAGCGGCACCCTCTTCATCAGCGCCTTGCCGCCGACGATACCGAGGCCCGCGACCGCCCACAGGGCGAGGACCGCACCGAGGCCCACCGAGAGCGGGTCGTCGTAGCGGGCGGCGAGGTTCGCCGTCATGATCTGGGTGAGATCACCGAACTCGGCGATCAGGATGAGCATGAAGCCCGCCGTCGACACCTTCCAGAAGCTCTGGTTCTCGGGCCGGCGGATCTCCTCGTCGCCGTCGTCCTTCTTCAGCAGCAGCACGGCGGCGCCACCGAGGAAGAGCAGACCGGTGATCCCGTGCACGATCTGCTGCGGCAGCAGGGTCAGCAGGCTGCCCGCCGCAACGGCCAGCACGACGTGCAGCAGGAAGGCGGCGGCGACTCCGGCGAACACGTACGAGGCGCGGTACCGGGTGCCGAGGACGAGCCCGGCGAGGGCCGTCTTGTCCGGCAGTTCGGCCAGGAAGACGACGCCGAAGACGAGCGCCAGGACGGTGATGCTGAT
This sequence comes from Streptomyces sp. HUAS TT11, assembly GCF_051553595.1. Lineage (NCBI taxonomy): Bacteria > Bacillati > Actinomycetota > Actinomycetes > Kitasatosporales > Streptomycetaceae > Streptomyces > Streptomyces sp. HUAS TT11. Next base: position 6,353,406 of record NZ_CP196184.1, on the reverse strand, counting down.
CAAGATTCCTCAATCGGTCGGGGCTGCCCCACCGAGAGTGCTGTGACTGCTGGACACCTCGGCACGGCAGCACACGGATCACCCATGCCGTAGGGCACGGACGTGCACTGCATGCCGAAGGTCTCGCTGGCCGATCCCACGACGGGATCCGCCTCCGGGCGCCGGCTCAGGCGGGCTGAGCAGTATGTCGACGGTCCGGCGAAGAGCTACTCCCCTTCTGCGCCGTCCATCGTACGCGACCTCGAGGGATCCTTCCCCGGGCCGTAAGTCATGTCACACACCTTGATATGTCATGTACGCGTCACTAGCTTCTCACCCAACGCACGCCTGCCCGCAACGACCCCCCACGAGCATTCCTTCGCCCGCACCTCAACGCCCCTACCCCACAAGGGAGTTCGCATGCGTAAGGTCTACGCGCGTCGACACCTCAGCATAGTCGCGGCCCTCACCGGACTCATAGCCTCCGTCGGACTCTTCAACGGTCCGACCGCCTCCGCAGCCCTCCCCACACCCGTCAGCGCCACCACCGCCCGCAGCTACCTCTCCTCCCTCACCGTGGCGACCGAGAACCGCACCGGCTACAACCGCGACCTGTTCCCGACGTGGATCACGATCAGCGGTACCTGCAACACCCGCGAGTACATCCTCAAGCGGGACGGCTCGAACGTCGTCACCGACTCCGCCTGCGTCGCCACCAGCGGCAGCTGGTACTCCCCGTACGACGGCGCCACCTGGAGCGCCGCCTCCGACGTCGACATCGACCACCTGGTCCCGCTCGCCGAGGCGTGGGACTCCGGCGCGAGCAAGTGGACGACCGCCCAGCGCCAGGCCTTCGCCAACGACGTCACCCGTCCGCAACTGCTCGCCGTCACCGACAACGTCAACCAGGCCAAGGGCGACCAGGACCCGGCCACCTGGATGCCGTCCCGCACGGCGTACCGCTGCACGTACGTCCGCGCCTGGGTGCAGGTGAAGTACTACTACAACCTCTCGGTCGACTCCGCCGAGAAGAGCGCGCTCCAGAGCTACCTGTCGGGCTGCTGACGCAGGGCCCCTCCCGGCCCCCCTCCGTCGTTCCGTACCGTACGGGGCGACGGAGGAGGGGATCACCGTGGTGAGACTGTGTCTGGGACCGCTGCTGAGGTACGTGGACGACTCGTCGGCGACCGTCTGGGTCGAGGCGAGCCGTCCGTGCACCGCGCAGGTGCGCTGCCCGTCGGGCGCCGGCGGGAGGGCCCGCACCTTCCAGATCGCCGGGCACCACTACGCGATCGTGCCGGTCACCGGGCTGACGCCGGGCACGACGGAGACCTACGAGGTGCTGCTGGACGACACACCCGTGTGGCCGCAGCCCGAGTCGCCCTACCCGCCCTCCACCATCCGCACGTCCGACCCCGAGGTCGTCCGTGTCACCTTCGGCTCCTGCAGACTGGCCGCACCTCCCCGGGGCCGTCGGGACCCGGTGGGCCCCGACGCCCTCGACACGATGGCGGCGCGGCTCGCCGCCGACCCGGACGCCGAACGGCCCGATGTGCTGCTGCTGTTGGGCGACCAGGTGTACGCGGACGAGACGTCCCCCGCGGTCCGTGCCCGGATCGACTCGCGTCGCGGCCTCACCGACCCCCCGGGCGTCCAGGTGGCGGACTACGAGGAGTACACCTGGCTCTACCACGAGTCCTGGCTGGACCCGGAGATCCGCTGGCTGCTGTCGACCGTGCCCAGCTGCATGATCTTCGACGACCACGACATCATCGACGACTGGAACACCAGCGCGTCCTGGGTGGCCGACATGCGCGCCACCGCCTGGTGGCGCGAACGGCTGCTGAGCGGCCTGATGGCGTACTGGGTCCACCAGCACCTCGGCAATCTGTCCCCGGCGGAACTGGCCGCCGACCCGGTCTACGCGGCCGTCCGCGAGACCCCCGACGGCACGGACGTCCTGCGCGCGTACACCGCCCAGGCCGACGCCCGTCCCGACACGGTCCGCTGGAGCTACCACCGCGACTTCGGCCGAATACGCGTGGTGATGGTGGACACCCGGGCGGCCCGCGTCCTCGACGAGGGCGGCCGGGCGATGCTGGACCCCGCGGAGGCCGACTGGCTGCGCGAGCGGGTGCTCGGCACCCGGGGCACCTGCGACCACCTCCTGATCGGCACCTCGCTGCCCTGGCTGCTCCCGCACCTCGTGCACGACGCCGAGGCATGGAGCGCCGCTCTGTGCCGCGGTGAGCGCGGTGCCCGCTGGGCCCGCTTCGGCGAACGGCTGCGCCGGACCGCCGACCTGGAGCACTGGGCGGCGTTCCCGGAGTCGTTCGACGCACTGGCCGCCCTCGTCTCCGAGGCGGGCACCGGGCAGGGCGCGCCGGCGAGTGTGTACGTGCTGTCCGGCGACGTGCATCACGCGTACGTGGCGGAACCGCAGTGGCCGGGCGCGGGACCCGACGCCCGGGTCCTCCAACTGACCTGCTCCCCCGTGCACAACTCCGTCCCGCTGTCCATGAAGCTCGGCTTCCGCTTCGGCTGGAGCAGCCTGGGGCGCGCCCTGGGCCGCCGGGTCGCCCGGCACAGGCGGGGAGCGCGCACCGCTCTCGACTGGCGCCGCGCGGGCGGCCCGTGGTTCGGCAACCAGCTCATGACGCTGACGCTGCGGGGCCGTTCCGCCTCCCTGCGGGTCGACCGGGCGCGCCCGGACGGGACCGGAAAGGCGCGGCTCACGACCGTGGAGGAGTCGTCCTTGACCGCCTCATGAGGGACATCCGGGGCGTGTGGGACGCGCGTTGGCTTCCGCGGCCCACGCAGGCATGATGAGGCGGACCGTCCGCCTCACGCGGGCGGATCTGTCGCCCTGCGCCCCCCACACGCCCGGGAGTCACCCGTTTTGTCTGCCGCGACCGTGGAATCCGTGCCCGTCTCCGTCTCCGTCGCCGTCGTCGGCGCGGGGCCACGGGGCACGAGCATTCTGGAACGCCTCTGCGCCTCCGCCCCGGAACTCCTTCCGCCCGGCACGCGGCTGACCGTGCACGTCGTCGACCCCGCGCCCCCGGGGCCGGGCCGGGTCTGGCGCACCGCGCAGTCCCCGGAGCTCCTGATGAACACGGTGGCCTGCCAGGTGACGTTGTTCACCGACGAGAGCGTGGAGTGCGCGGGGCCGATCCGGCCCGGGCCGAGCCTGTACGAGTGGGCACGCGACGGCGTGGCCGACACGGACGGGCGCGGATGGCCGGACGGCGGCGAAACGGGGCCGGCCAAGGGCGGGTTGGGGCCGGACGACTACCCGACCCGCGCCCAGTACGGCCGTTACCTGGAGTGGGTGTTCGCCCGGGTGGTGGACGGCGCGCCGGACGTGCTCCGGGTCGAGGTGCACACGGCCCGCGCCACACGCCTCACCGAGTCGCCCGACGGCCGCCAGGTCCTCGCCCTGTCCGACGGCCGCACCCTCGCCGGTCTGTCCGCCGTGGTCCTCGCCCAGGGCCACCTCCCCTCGATCGACGGCCCCGACCGGCGCCGGCTCGCCGCGCACGCGGCCCGCTACGGTCTGCGCCACATTCCTCCCGCCAACCCGGCGGACGTCGACCTCTCCCCGCTCGCACCCGGCGAACCGGTTCTGCTGCGCGGCCTGGGCCTCAACTTCTTCGACCACGCGGCCCTGCTGACGACGGGCCGCGGCGGCCGCTTCGTCCGTACTCCCCAAGGGCTGCGCTACCGGCCCTCGGGCCGTGAGCCGCGCCTGTACGCGGGCTCCCGCCGAGGTGTCCCGTACCAGGCGCGCGGCGACAACGCGAAGGGACCCCACGGCCGCCATGCCCCGCTGCTGCTGACCGACGAGGTGATAGCCGGGTTCCGCAAGCGCGCGGACTCCGGGGAGGCACCGGATTTCCGGGCGGAGATATGGCCGTTGGTGGCGAAAGAGGTGGAGACGGTCTACTACGAGGCGCTGTTGGGCCGTGTGCAGGCCGAACACGCCGGTTTCCGGGACCGTTTCCTCGCCACCGAACCCGCCGGGCCCGAGGAGAGCCGTGTCCTCGAAGAGTTCGGCGTACCGCGTGCCGACCGCTGGTGCTGGGACCGTGTCTCGCGCCCGTACACGGGACGGACCTTCGGCTCCCCCGCCGCCTGGCGCGGCTGGCTGCTCGGCCACCTCCGTGAGGACGCGGCCCAGGCCGCGCTCGGCAATGTCGAGGGTCCGCTCAAGGCCGCCCTGGACGTGCTGCGCGACCTGCGCAACGAACTGCGGCTGATCGTCGACCACGCCGGTCTGTCCGGCGGCTCCCGCCGGGACGATCTGGACGGCTGGTACACCCCGCTCAACGCGTTCCTGTCCATCGGGCCGCCCCGGCGGCGCATCGAGGAGATGGCGGCGCTGATGGAAGCGGGCGTGCTGGACGTGCTGGGACCGGGCCTGGAGGTGCGGGCCGAGCCCGGCACATGGGTCGCCCGCTCCGCCTCGGTCCCGGGTTCGACCGTATGCGTCCGCACACTCGTCGAGGCGCGGCTGCCCGAGCCCGATCTGCGGCACACCGCCGACGAACTCCTCGGTGGGCTCTTCCGCGCGGGGGGATGCCGTCCGCACACGGTCGACGGGTACGAAACCGGGGGCGTGGACGTGACACCGCGCCCCTATCACCTGATCGACCGTCAGGGCGTGGCGCACCCACGGCGGTTCGCCTTCGGGGTGCCGACCGAGGGCGTGCACTGGGTGACCGCGGCGGGCGCCCGCCCGGGAGTGGATTCGGTCACCTTGTCCGATGCCGACGCGGTGGCGCGCGCGGTCCTGCGCGCGACGGCACCGAGGTCGGGTCCGCGAGCCGCTCCGGCGGCACGGCCGCACGGCGCACTCGCACGCATCGACTAGTCGCTCGGCTGCCCCTCACCACCGCGCCGCTCGCCCCGCCCGACGGCGCCGCGTGCACCGGGGCGGCAACGCGCCGAACCGCTCCGGCTCGGGGCCCGGCTCGCCACGGCAGTCGGTTCGTCGTCGGTGGCCGGTACCGCCCGGCGCTCGCCGTGCCGCGTCCCCGGAAATCGGGCAGGGCCGAACGCCCAGGGCTCCGGAGAGCGAAGGCCGGTCGGCAGGTGCGGTTCGGCGCGGGCGGGACGCCGGACGATGCGGTGCGGCGCGTGAACGGCGAGGACCGCTCCTTCGCGCCATGGCCGAGGCGGTCATGCCCGGTCCGGCGCGCCGGAATGGGCGTACTGCGCCCGTCCGGCCGGACCGCCGTCGCTCCGCGCGCTCCTCCCGCCTGGTCGTCCCCGGACGCGAGTCCCGCCCCGACCGCCTCGGACGGACCCGGCAGGCTCACCAGCCCCCGGTGCCTCGGCCGCCACAGCCAGGCGTACGCTGTACGGCTGTCGAAGGCCGCTTCCTGCCGCTCCCCAGCGAGACTGCGGCACGCAGTTGCCTCTGGGGAGTCATACGGGGAGTTCGGGTGTGGGAGAGTATGGGGTCGTTGGCCGACAGCCCCTGGATCTATCCGGCGGTGGCCGCGTCGGTCCTGCTGGACGTCTTCGTACCCCTGCTGCCGAGCGGTGTCCTGGTCATCGCCGCGGCGACCGCCGCGGCGGCCGGATCGGCCGTAGGACACACACCCGACATTCTCGGTCTCGTCCTGTGCGCTGCGACGGCCTCGGTCCTCGGCGACCTGGTGGCCTACCGTCTGGCCTGGCGCGGCGGCGCCCGCCTGGACCGTGCCATCGCCCGCTCGCGGCGGCTGACCCGCGCCCAGGAACGCCTCGGAACGGCGCTCGCCCGGGGCGGCGGCGCGCTGGTGATCCTCGCCCGGTTCGCACCCGCCGGCCGCTCGGTCGTCTCGCTCGGCGCGGGCGCGGCCCATCGCCGCGCCCGTGACTTCGTGCCCTGGTCGGCGCTCGCCGGTGTCGCATGGGCCGCCTACAGCGTGGCTCTCGGCTACTTCGGCGGCCAGTGGCTGGGCGCGACCTGGCTGGCGACGGCCGTCTCGGTGGCGGCCCTGTTCGCCGCGGGCGCGGGCGCGGCCTGCCTCATGCGCCGCCCGGCACCTCGGAAGTAGCCTCCCGGGACCGGCCCCGCACCTCCAGGCCGGCGAGCAGTTCCGCGGTGGCCGCGGCGATCACGTCCACCGCGTGGTCGAAGACCTCACGGTTGTGGGCGGCCGGGGCGCGGAACCCGGAGATCTTGCGCACGAACTGGAGGGCTGCGGCGCGGATCTCCTCCTCCGTGGCGTCCTCGGGGATGGCGGGCGGGCGGAGCGTCTTGATGCTGCGGCACATGGGTCCAGTGTGACCCCATCGCGCGGCACGGTCCCGCCCTCCCGGGCACATCGGTGGGAACATCCTCGTCGGCCGCCCGATCGTACGGCGTGTGACCACTGTGGGCATCCTCCATGTGGGCGGTCCCACCGCCGTCATCGAACCGGGCGGTCCACGCCTGCTCACCGATCCCACCTTCGACGCACCGGCGAGTACCCCCTCGGCTTGCGCAGCCTGGTCGAGACGGTCGGTCCCGCAGTCCGGGCCGTGGAGATCGGCCCGGTCGACGCCGTCCTCCTCCCGCACGACCAGCACCCGGACAATCCGGCTCCGCAGGTCGGCGTCATCCGGCCGAGGCGCCCCTGGCGCCGTCCACCGCGTCGGCGTACGACCGCGCCGGTGCGCCGGTGCGGGCCCTGTCCTCCTGGGAGCACCTGGAACTCCCCCGCCCCCGTGGCTGGGTGCCGCGTGTCACCGCCGGGCCCGCGCTGCACGGGGCCGAGGGCAGCGAGCCCGTCGTCGGCGAGGTCACCGGCTTCGTTCCGTCCGGCGGGGGCCTGCCCACGGTGTACGTCAGCGGGGACAACGCCTCCCTCGACGTCGTCCGCCACATCGCCGACCGCCTCGGACCGTTCGACGTGGCCGTCCCGTTCGCCGGTGCCGCCCGCACCCCGCTCGTTCCGGACGCGCCGCTCACACTGACCAGCGAGGTGGCCGTGGAGGCAACCCGGATCCTCGGGGCCCGGCAGGTGGTTCCGCTGCACTTCGAGCACTGGGCCCACTTCGGCGAGGACGGCGCCGCACTCACCGAGGCGTCCGCGGACGCGGATCTGTCGGACCGACTGCACCTGCTGGTACCGGGCTCCTCGGTGCGGCTGTGAGCGATACCCAAGCATTTCCTTGGAGATCGGCAAGTTCCCCCGAGGATTGACTGGATTCCAGGCCCTTGTGATCCTCGCCGAGGGGCCCCGGCCGCGGGGGCACACGGCGAGGAGCGGGGACGGAACATGGCGAACGACGACCTCAGCGTGGCGGTCCTGGGCCCCGGCGGTGTCGGGGGGCTGCTGGCCGCACTGCTGGCTCGCACCGGCCATCGGGTGACCTGCCTGGCGGGCGACAAGACCGTACAGGCACTGCGCGAGCACGGCATCCGCGTCAGCAGCGGCCGCTACGGGCCGTTCACCGCGCGGGTGGCGGCGGACACGCGGCTGCGGGAGCCCGCCGACATCGTGTTCGTCACGGTGAAACACACCGCGCTCGACGCCGCGCTGGAGCGGGTGCCGGCGCACGAGCTCGCCGAGGACGCCCTCGTCGTACCGCTGTTGAACGGCGTGGAACACCCGGCGGTACTGCGCGAGCGCTATGGGGCCGGGCGCCTGGCCCCCGCGGTGATCCGCGTCGAGTCGACGCGGGTCGCGCCCGGCGTGATCGAGCACGACAGCCCGTTCGTGGAGATCGATCTGACCGGTGAGAACGTGCCCCGGGGACGACTCGACCGGCTGACCGGGGCCTTGGAGTGGGCGGGGGTGCGGGTGCGCGTCCTGGACGGTGAGGCGGCCGCCCTCTGGGCGAAGATGGTCTTCCTCGCGCCGTTCGCGCTGCTGACGACGCGTTACGGGGTGCCCCTGGGCGAGGTCCGCACCCGGTATCGCGAGGAGTTGGCGGCGCTGGTGGAGGAGACGACCGCGGTCGCCCGGGCGGCCGGCGCGGCCACGGACCCCGCGGTGGCCCTGGCCCGCTACGACGCGCTCCCGGCGGAGATGAAGTCGTCGATGCAGCGTGACGCCGAAGCCGGCCGGGCACTCGAACTGGACGCGATCGGCGGCGCATTGCTGCGTGCCGCCGAACGGCACGGGGTGGCGGCGCCGGTGGCGACCCGGCTCGTGCGGGAGCTGCGCTGGTCCTTCCTCGACGCATGAGGGCCGGGTCGGAACGACCGAAGTCCCGGGCCGGAGGCCTCGGTCGGCGTCCCGGAGGCCCAAATACCCTCAGGGCGCGGTGTTGTGCCGGGTGACGGTGTCGGCGAAGGCGTGGGCCGACGGGGACAGGGTGTCCCACCGGCGGACCGCCCAGCCGACGGTGAGGGGTGGCAGTTCGGGCACCGGGACGAACCGGAGCCGCGGCCGTTCGTCGGCGCGCCAGCCGGGCAGATCGGGCACGACCGCGTGCCCGACGCCGAGTTCGGCGAGCAGGATGGCGGTGTCCCAGTCGGCGACGCTCGTGTCGGAGGAGGCCGCCGGTATCCCCAACTCGGCACAGGAGGCCTCGAGCTGAGCGCGGGAGGTGGACCCCTCGGGCAGCCCTATCAGCCGCAGCCCGGCCAGATCGACCGCCTCCACCCGCTCCCGCCCGGCGAGTTCGTCGTCGACCGGCACCGCGAGCACCCAGGGAAGGCGGACGACGGGCCGCTGCTCGACGCCGCGCACCGGCGCCCCGAGGGTCACCCAGGCGAGGTCGAGCCCGGGCTCACGGAGCGCGTCGAAGCATCCGCGGCTCGAACTCTCGGTCCGGAACTCCAGGCTGACCCGGGGGTGCAGCCCGCGGAACTCGGCCACCGCGGCCGCCATGAAGTGCCGCACGGTGACACTCCCGGTGGCGATCCGTACGACACCGCCGTCGCCCCGGGCGATCTCCGCCAGTCTGCGCAGCGCGAGATCGAGGCCGGACATCCCTTCCTCGGCGGCCTGCCGGAGCACACGTCCGGCGCGTGTCGGCACGACTCCGCGCGACTGCCGCTCCACGAGGCCGACCCCCACCTCACGCTCCAGCCGCCGTACGTGCTGACTGACGGCGGACTGGGTGCACCCCAGCTCCCGGGCCGCGGCGCTGAGGCTTCCGGCCCGGCAGACGGCGACGAAGACACGCAGATCATCGAGGGTCACGGGCATCAAGGTAGCCGCCCGGCGGAACGGGCCGCCGGGCGGCCGCCAAGGGGTCAGACCGCGTGGGTCTTGGCCAGCAGATCCAGGACCTCGGCCGTCGTGCCCGTCTCGCCGAGACGCGGGAAGATCCGCTCGACGCTGCCGCGGTGGGCCTCGGGGTCGGCGTCGGCCATGGCGTCGGTGACGAGCGTGACGTGGTAGCCGTGCTCGTACGCGGCCCGTGCGGTGGACTCGACACCGATGCTGGTGGCGATGCCGGTCAGCACGATCTGGGTGACGCCGCGGCGGCGCAGCTGGACGTCGAGACCGGTGCCGTGGAAGGCACCCCAGTTGCGCTTGGTGACCTGGATGTCGCCCGGGTGGCCGGACAGTTCGTCGACGACGAGGTCCCAGCCCTCGGGGAAGGAACGCGCGCCGCGCTGCTGCTCGGTGCGGCCGGGGACCGCGTCGGAGCCGTCGGCGGCGAAGGACACCCGGACGAGGACGACCGGAAGATCCCGGGCCCGGAAGGCGTCGGCGAGTTCGGCGGTGCGGGCCACCACCTCGGCGCCGCTGTGGGGCTGGACGGGCATGGCCGCGATGCCGTTCTGGAGGTCGATCACGACCAGAGCGGTACGCGGGTCGAGGGTGGTGAGAGCCATGGCTCAGGCCTTTCGGAAGCTGGGGGTGGAAGAGGAGGGCGAACGATCCGGCGGAGCGACCCGTACGGGCGGCACGGGTCCCGCCGCCGTCGACGGGGCCGGTTCGGGCGGCCCCCCCGTGTCGGCGCCGCGGGCGGGGAGCGCCGTGTCGGCGGCGGGGGTGCCCGGGGCTCCGAGGTACATGTGGGTCCGCGGCAACCCGACGGCGGGGGCGCCGAGTTCGGCGGCGGACGTCGGGTTCCGTACGCAATCCGGGATCATCGGGGCGGACGGCCGGCGGACGCTGCGGGCGGCCGGAGCGGCGCGCCGGATGCCGGCGTCCGCGGGGACGAGCTTCGGTATCACGGCCGGGTGAGCCGTTCCATCAAGGAGAGCGCCTCGAGGACCGTCTGGCGCTCCTCCTCCGTGTAACGGTCCTGAAGAGTGCGGGCGAGCCACTCCTGACGGGCCTGCCGGTCGCCCTCGACGCGCTCACGGCCCGCATCGCTGAGGGTGACGAGCTGGCGGCGGCCGTCGTCGGGGTCGGGACTGCGGCGGATCAGGCCGAGCTGTTCGAGGACGGCGAGCGTGGCGGCCATCGACTGGGGACGGACGCCCTCGGCGGACGCCAGGGCGCTGGCCGTGGCGGCACCGCCCTTGCTGATCAGGGTGAGCGCGGACACCTGGGAGGGCGTGAGGCCCTCCTCCCCCGCGACCTCCCGCATGCGCCGGCGCAGTCGGCTGAACACGACCCGCAGGTCACGCGCCGCACGAGCGGCGGACGCGGAGACGCCCTCGATGTTCTGCTCCATGGGCCCTCACGCTAATTCCTTCAGGCACGGCTGTCCAGTTCCACCTGAACAGCCTGTCCTGAGAAACATCGGCAGAGAACCCGAACAGGGGGCGCGAGGCGCCCCAGGAGCCCTCAAAGAGGGGGAAATTGCAGGTCAGCGCACTGGCTCAATCGTTCGAGTGAACCGCAGGAAGCGACTCGCATCCCAAAATCGAACAGGCGTAGCATTGCGGCGTGGCTGCGACCTATGACTTTCCGAGTGACCTCCTCGCCGGTCAGGAGGAGCTGCATCAGGTCCGGGCGGAGCTCCTGGCCCTCCTCAAGCGACTTCCCTGGTCGGTGGAGCCACTGGACGGATTCAGCGACGACACCGGTTGGCGCAAGGTGGAGCGCCCCGCCTCCCCCGGCTGGACCGAGGACGAGCAGGCCGAGGTGGAGAAGCTCCGGCAGCGCGAGCGGGAGCTCGCGGTCTTCGTCTCCTGCCACCGCTTCTGGGCGGACGTGACCGCCGAGAAGACGGTGGACGCACGGATGCGGCTGAAGCACACGCACGCGGAGCCGTCACGGGAGATCTGACCGAGCCGACACCGGGACCCCGGCCACGCACGGCCGGGGTCCTCGCATGAAGCGAGCCGGCCGATGCCGCCGCGCCGACGGCTCGACACGGTGGTGGCCCGTCACATCCGGCACACCCGCGCCCGTGCCGGTCCGTACGCCACCCGGACGGCCTCATGGACGGGGCGTCAGCGGCCGGCCGTCCCGGACGAGCGGTCCGTACGGCGCAGGGCTGGCCCCCCACCGGCGGCGCAGCCGAACCGGTTCACGGCGGAAGTGCCGGGGAACTCGACGTCGGTCGCGTGGAGTCGGCCTGCCGGGCCGGGGCGCGCGCCTACGGGTGACGGCCGTCAGGCGAGGTCGACCTCGAAGGACGACGTGGTTGCGTCCTCCCCGGTCAGGGTGACCGTCCCGAAGGTGATGATCGCCACCGAGTTACCGCCCGTCCCCCGAGGTGAAGCGCCGTCGGGCACTGCGCCGCTCACCGCGCAACCGGCCCCGGACGGATCGCGTCCGTTGCCACCGATGGGCCGGGTTCGCCGCGAGGAGGCTTCCGTGATCTCTCTGGTGTTCCTGATGACCGTCGGCCTGGTGGTCGCGGTCATCGGGGGTGCGTTCGTTCTCGCCCTGGTCGCGGCCGTTCTGGGGGGAAGGTCGCTGCTGCGGTCGAAGAGGCGCGACCCGGTCCGGGTACCCGAGTCGTCGGACCCGGCGCAGTGACGGTCGGCGCGGCGGCTTCGGACGGTCCGTGCTCGTCGTACCGCCCCGGTGGATGCCCGGCGGGCGGCCCGGGGCGCCACGGCTCCCGCCGCGCCCGCGGCTTCACCAGCCCCTCACACTTCGCACGGCGCTTTCGCGAGGCCTTCGGATGCACACCCGTCCAGTGGCGTCAACGCCCCTGCGGGCACCCCTGACCTGCATCGTGCACGCCCGGACCACATGCCTGCGCACACAGGACATCCAACGTCGGGCCGCCGGTGCGAGAGTCGTTGTCGTCAGCACGCAGGTGGCACCGGGGCGTCCGGGGCCGGCGGCCCGGCATTCAGCCACAGGCCTCAGGCGACCCCGATCGCACGGATCGTCACCCGAGAAGAACAGGGAAGACGCATGTCCGAGCAGAACACGCCGACCGCTCCCGTCCTGGAACCGGCCGCCGCGGACTTCGCCGCCGCCACGGCCAACCCGCCCTATCTGTTCGACCTTGGGCCCGTCGAAGGCCGCAAGACCGTTGACGAGGTGCAGTCCGGCGAGATCGAGAAGCCGGTGGTCGACGAGGAGTGGATCACGGTGTCCGGCGGCCCCACGGGCACCGTCCGGGCGCGTATCGTCAAGCCGGCCGGCGCCACGGGCACCCTGCCGGTCGTCATCTACATCCACGGCGCCGGCTGGGTGTTCGGCAACGCCCACACCCACGACCGTCTGGTCCGTGAACTCGCCGTCGGCGCGAAGGCCGCCGTGGTCTTCCCCGAGTACGACCTCTCGCCCGAGGCGCGCTACCCCGTCGCCATCGAGCAGAACTGGACCGTTGCGAAGTGGGTCGTGGAGCAGGGCGCGACCAAGGACCTGGACGCCACCCGGATCGCGGTGGCCGGTGACTCGGTCGGCGGCAACATGACCGCGGCCCTCACCCTGATGGCGAAGGAGCGCGGCGGCCTTCCGCTGCTCCAGCAGGTGCTGTTCTACCCGGTGACCGACGCGAGCTTCGACACCGGCTCCTACCACCGGTTCGCCGAGGGCTACTTCCTGCGCCGCGACGCCATGCAGTGGTTCTGGGACCAGTACACGACGGACGAGGCCCAGCGCGCCGAGATCACCGCCTCGCCGCTGCGCGCGACCGTCGAGCAGCTCGAGGGACTGCCCCCGGCCCTTGTCATCACCGGCGAGGCCGACGTCCTGCGCGATGAGGGCGAAGCGTACGCGAACAAGCTCCGCGAGGCCGGTGTCCCGGTCACCGCGGTGCGCTACCAGGGCATCATCCACGACTTCGTGATGCTGAACGCGCTTCGCGGGACGCAGGCGGCCGAGGCCGCCGTCACCCAGGCGGTCACGGTCCTGCGGCGGGCCCTGAACACCGACTGATCTCCCTCCACGGCGGTGGCGGGAGCCCGGTTCACCGAGTCCGGCCACCGCCGTCCGCCGCACCGGCCACATCGCCGCATCCGCCTGTGCGGGCCCTGAATCGATGGCCCGCGGTGACGGCCCGCGACCGGCGTGGCACGGCACCGACCGACCGGCGACGGCCATGGGTCCGGCGACCGCTCGCCTCACCGGCCGTACTGCATGGACAGCGCGCCCCTGATCCGTCATGCTGCCCCGGCGGTGGTGGGCCACCGCCGAGCGCATGGTGCCAGGGGTGGGGATCGATGGAGCAATCGCAGGTGGCAGCCGTACCGCCGGAGCGGATCCGTTACCGGTTGACGCCCCTGCAGCGTCTGCTGCCCGTGCTGCCGGGCGTCGTCGTCATCCTGTGCGCCCCGGTCCTGTTGTGGCTGGACGGAGGACCGTTCGACCCGGTACTGGTCTCGATGCTGATCGCCTGGGGTGCCCTGGTGCCCCTGCTTCTGATCACCTCGCGGCCCTTCGGGATCACTCTCACCCCGTCGGCGGCAGTGGTGCACAACCTCCGCCGCCGGACCATCCCGTGGTCGAACGTCCAAGCCATCCAGATCGATTCGCTCCTCGGAAGCCGGACCGTCGTGCTCTACGAAGCGGGCGGCCGCCGCACCCGTCTGCGGGCGCCGATCACCGGGTTCCTGAGCATGGATCGCAGATTCGAGGAGAAGTTCCACACGATCGGCCGGTGGTGGCTGGACCACCGCGGCCCGAACTGGGTGCCGGTCCCGCCGCCGAGCGTGCACTGGGGTGGCCCCCCGGCACCCGACGGGAACCCCTACGCCCCTCCGGCCTAGTCATGGCACGGAATCGGTGCGCCGGGGGTGAACTCGTCCTCGGCACCCCGGCTCCCGTCGGCCTCCGCGTTCCCCCGGCACGAGCGGGGGCGCAGCCACCGGGTCGTGCCCGACGGGCTCCCGCGATGCGAACCGCCGGGTGGTGCGACGACAGACGGCTGCTCGGCCGGCCGCGATCGGCTCATGGACAGCCCGGTCAGGATCCGGCAGGATCGGCGGATGTCGAGGTGGGAACGGCCGGTGGTGGTCGCCGTATGCGGGTCTCCGGGAGCCGGAAAGACCACCGTTGCCCGCGCGACGGCACGCCGTCTCCGTGTGCCGTTCCTGACCCGGGACGAGATCAAGGTCGGCCTTGGGCTGTCCTCCGCTTCCGTCGCCCCGGACGGTGGCGTCCGGCTCGACCCGGATTTCCACATCGCCGGCGGCCCTGTGAGTCTTCGCGCCGAGACCGTGATGGTCGACGCGGCCCGGCTGTTCGCCTCATCGGGGGTGAGTTTCGTCGTGGAGTCCTCCGTGCTGTCGCGCACGCTGCTGGATGCGCTGCTCGCATGTGAGGCCCGAGTGCTCGCTGTTCACGTCATCGCCCGCGAATCGGTCATCGGGGAACGCCTTCACGCCCGCGCGGCCGCAGGCGGGGCAGCCGACCGACAGCTCTGGTCCCAGTTCCAGCGGGGCGAGTTGAAGCGGTCGATCTTCCATCCGCCGAGCGGAGCCGATGCCGTCGTCGATGTCGACACCTCGGATGACGGTGAACCGGACATCGAACCCATCGAGGCGGCGGTCGTCGCCCTGACTCGATGACCGAGCGCGGCTCAGGGGTTGCCGGTGATATCGGTCCGACGGGAGGCAGCGAGATGGGCGTCTTCGTCTCCATCAGGGGCTGGCTGGAGTGCGACGAGCGGCAACTCGCCGCCGTCCGGCAAGTGATCGCGGACCATTCCGACGAGCACTACAGCGGCGGCTGGGGCTTTCCGAACCGCCATTTCAACTGGACCTACTACGTCTTCTACGGCGGCGATGTCCGCGAGTCGGCCGTGGACTGGTTCATGGAACAGCTCCGGTCCATGGCAGCGATCCCGGCCTCCGACGAGGACGGGGACCGGGTTCTCGGATTCTTCGTGGCCGGCAGCGAGGTGGCTCCGCAGGTCGAGTGGCAGGTGCGGGGTGGATCCGTGACAACCCGGCCGACGGTCCACCGACTTGACTATCTGGCCGACTGACACCGGCCTGCGGGCTACGGGCTACCGCCTTGGGCCGAGTCCGGCGTACGTACCCTGCCGTACTCCGATTTCCCATGAATCCCCGGCCGTTGTGCACCGAAGCCGCCGATCCGACACCCCTGACGACGCTTACGGTCCCGTCATCCGGCAGGTTCCGTACGCGTGATGCCGTCGCATCGGGCGTGTGCAACACAGGCCGTCTCCTGTAGAGCGTGCCTGGCCTTCAGAAGGCCCCCGTGACAGGGACGAACCCGCGGAGCGGTCACCCCGGCCACGACGCGTTCGGCCGCGTCTCGGCATCGTCCGTCTCCTGACCGGGCGTACGCAGCGGGCGTCAGCCGATCGCGGCGGCTGCGACCGCGCTCTCGGCGAGGCGGCGAGCGGCCGCGTCGGTACGCGCGACGTCATGGGTCACCAAACGGTCCTGACACAGCCCGCGCAGACCGGAGGCGAGCAGTGTGGCAGCGGCCCGCGCCCGCTGTGGCGGATGCCCCAGCCGGACGTAAGCGGCGGCGATCGGTCCCATCATGGCCTCGACGGTGTCGGCACCGAGGCTCCCGTACTGCTCCGGTTCGGTGGCGGCCAGGCTGAGCAACTGGAGCAGCATGCGGATCACCCCGGACTGCTCCCCGACGGTGATCGCCTCCCACAGGTCCTGGACGGCTTTGCCCAGACCGGCGGGGTCGTGGACGTCGTCGAACACCGCCCGGATGTCGGGACGGCTGGCGGCCAGCGCCTGGGCCAGCAGGTTCTCGCGGCTGCCGAAGTAGTACAGCAGCATGCGCTTGGTGGTGCCGATGGCCTCGGCGAGCGGGCTCAGCGACATCTGCGCGAGACCGTGGTGCTGAAGGTGGTGCACAACCTGTTTCAGCAGTTCGGCACGCTTTTCGGCGTTGACGGGGCGAGGCACACCTTTGACTGTACCGATCGGTACGCGTATGGTCCACCCGACGTAAATGTGCCGATCGGTACATCAACGGAGCGCCGCAAGGGCCACGGCCACTTGCGAGGACCGGAGAGGGGCGCCATGGAGCTCGCCGCGCCGCGAGTGACGTTCGCGATACGCAGGGTCGAAGGACCGGGTCCCGCGGCCTCCCCACGGAGGCCCGGAAACAGCTCCGAGACCTCCGCCCAAGCCGTGGACGCAGCGAAGACCGCCGTCGGAACGGTGCCGCCCGCCCGCGAACCAGGGCCTACTGCGCGCGGTTCGGGTGCGTGCGAACTGCTTCCTCGGCCCCGCCACGGCGGCCATGGCATCGCCGCGCATCCGGTCGGCAGCGCATCCTGCGAGCCCTACGGCGTGGCTCACCACGGCACCCAAGGGGTGGGTCTGTGACACACCGGATCGAGCATCCTCAGGGCATACCTCTGGCCAGGACCGTGGCCGAGACCCTGATGTTTCCGACGCTGCTGTTCCTCGGGCTTCTGTTCTGCTTGGCTCCGGCCCTGCACGCGCCTCAGCCGCACCACGCGAAGATCGCGGTCGCCGGACGCGCAGCGGAACGCAAGGTCGACGCCGCTCTGCAGCGGCAACATCCCGGTGGGTTCGACGTCACCGCCGTGGCGGACGCCCAGGAAGCCCGCCGAGCGGTCCTCGACCGGGACGCCGTGGCGGGCTACGTCGCCGGGCACCGGCAGAGTGTGCTGTACGTGGCCAGGGCCAACGGGATGTCCCTCGAGCAGGCGCTGACCAAGGGCTTCACCGAGCTTGCGGCGCACAACCACCAGAAGCTCACGGTGACGGAGGTGGCGCCCACCGTGGCCAAGGACCAGAACGGCACGACCCTGGTCTACTTCGGTGTCGCCTGGAGCATCCCCGGCTACATACTCGCGACGACGCTCCTGCGGGCGGTCACCTTCAACCGTCGCAGGAAACTGATGACGATCGTGGCCGTCGCCGCCCTCTTCAGCGTCGTGGGGTTCTACACCGGCGTCGGGCTGGGCTACCTGCCCGACAACCCCTGGGTCCTGGCGATCGCCTTCCTGCTCACCACGGCGGTGGCCACGTTCGCCTCCGGCGTGGCGCCTTTCACCAAGCAGTTCTTCCCCCTGGTGGGCATGGGTCTGTACATCGTGCTGAGCGTTCCCAGCAGCGGCGTGTCACCCGTCCCGTTGCTACCGACGTTCTTCCAGTACCTGCACGCCGTCATGCCGTTGGGCACTGCGGTGGACGCCATGAAGGGAATCCTCTACTTCGACGATGCGGGGGTACTCAAGCCGGTTCTCGTGCTCTGCGCGTGGATCACGGCGGGTGCGGCCCTGCTGGGCCTCGACGCGTGGAGGCACCACCGCGAGGCGGTACGACGGGGCGGGGAGGACGAGCGGGAGGACATTGAGGAGCCGCCGGTGGAGGACCCGTCCGTGAACGCACCCACGCCTACCGCGCTGCCGGTCCACCGCCACCACTTCGGTGAGCCGTTGCCGATGCTGGAGGGCGCCGTGCACAACGGCGAGCAGCAGCCGGTCCACCATGCCGCCGTGACCGTCATGGACACCAGCGGCCGGCAGTTGGTGCGGACCACCACGAACGCTCAGGGCGAGTACGCCGTCACCGGACTGCCCGAGGGATACATCAGCGTCGTGGCCTCGTTCCCCGGCCGAAACCCGATGGTCCACCAGAAGCTGCTGCAGTCCGGCGTCGCCGTCCGGGCCGACTTCACCATGCAGGACCGGTCCTCCGCTGAGGCGGTGTCATCTCGGGTGCAGTAAGCGCACGCCACACGGTTCGGGCGGGCGAGAGCAGTTCCTCTCCCCCACATCCACCGTCCGGGTTCGCCGGTTCGCCGGTCGATGAGGGGAGTTCGCCCTGATGCCGAACGACGCGCCTGAGCACGGGACCTGAGCTCTCATCAGGTGAATCGTCGACCTCCTGGAGGTCGCAGGAAACCTGGTCCGGCGCGGGCTCGGTGTCCTCGCCCCGCCCGGGCACCCCGGGTGGGGCGATCATGTGGCGGCAGGTTCCCGGTGTCCGGCGAGGAGCATGGTGATCATGGATCGGGCGGTGGCCCTGAGCCGTTCGGGGTCCTGGTAGACGCGTTCCATGACGACGGTGCCGCGGGTCATGGTGACCAGGACCCGGGCCGCCTCGGCGGGCGGGACGGTGAGGCGGTCCGCAGCGTCCGGCCGGGACAGCCGTTCGATCATGGTGCCCTCGAGGCGGTCGAGCATGCCGCGGATCGCGGCACGGATGGGCTCCGCGTCGGCCTGGGTGTCGGTGGCCGTCTTGGTGGACAGGCAGCCGCGGGCCGGGGTGCCGCGGGTCATGGACGTGATGGTGAAGTCGAAGAAGTCCTCCAGCGCCCGCCGGACGTCCGGCTGGTCCAGGGCGGTGCGGGCGTCGGCGACAAAAGCGTCCGCGTAGCCCGCGAAGACGCGCAGGAACAGCGATTCCTTGTCCTGGTACGCGTTGTAGAGCGAGCCGCGCTGCACGCCGGTGGCCGTCGCCAGGTCCTGCATGGAGGTCGCCCCGTAGCCCTGGTGCCAGAAGACGTCCAGGATCCGGCCCAAGGTGTGCTGCTCGTCGAACTGCCGCCGTCCCGCCATAACCCCACGGTAATTCATTTTTGACGCCATCGTCAAAGTTTGCAACTCTGTCAAACATGACGAGGCTGTCAAAGATGGCTCGGGCAGACGGGTCGGGCCCTGCCCCGGCCCGTCACACCCGGGCGGAAAGCGGGCACACGCACATGAACCCCACACCTCCCGGACCCGCTCCCTGGCGCGCCGTCACGGCGGGCGCGAGCGCGAGTTTCGTCGGCATCGGCCTGGCCCGCTTCGCCTACACACCACTGCTGCCGGAGCTCATCAACGCCCACTGGTTCTCGCCCTCGGCCGTCGCCTACCTGGGCGCGGCGAACCTCGCCGGCTACCTTCTGGGTGCGCTCGCCGCCCGCCGCGTCGCGCGGCGGCTCGGCGACCGACGGGCACTGCGCTGGGTGATGGTGCTCACCACGGCGGGCCTCCTGGCGTGCAGCGTCCCCGTCTCGGTGGTCTGGTTCTTCGCCTGGCGCCTGGTCTCCGGGGTGGCGGGCGGCGTGATCATGGTGCGGGTCGCCGGGGCCGTACTGCCCCACCTGCGCGGTGAGCGCCGGGGACTGGCGAGCGGCGCGATCTTCGCAGGCCTGGGTCTGGGCATCGCCGCCTCAGGCACGCTGGTGCCACTCCTGCTGACCGCCGGCCTGAGCAGCGCATGGGTCGGCCTGGCGGCGCTGTGCGCACTGCTCACGGCCCTGAGCTGGAACGGCTGGCCGACGGCCCGGGCGTCCGCGGCGGCCACGCCGCCCGGTGCCGCGCCCCGGGGAGGCGAGTCGGCCGGATCACCGCGACTGACGCTGCTCCTCGTGCAGTACGCCCTGATCTCGATGGGCATCGTCCCCGCCATGTCCTTCCTCGCCGACTTCGTCAGCCGCGGCCTGGGCAGGGGCTCCGGCAGCGGCTCCATGGTGTGGATCGTGTACGGACTCGGGGCCCTCGTCGGTCCCGCCCTCTACGGTCTCCTCGGCGACCGCCTGGGATTCGCCAGGGCGCTGCTGCTGATCACCCTGGTGCAGACGGGAGCGCTCATCACGCTCGCCTTCGCACACGGCCTGCCGGAGGTCGCTGTGCTGAGCGCCGTCATCGGGTCCCTCCCGCCCGGCGTGGTGCCCATGGTCCTGGGCCGCGTCCACGAACTGGTGCCCGCACGCGCCGAGGAGCAGTCGGCGGCCTGGGGGAAGGCCACCGTCGCCGGTGCCCTCTCGCTGGCGGTGTCCGCGTATCTGTACTCGTACGTCTTCGACCTGACGGGCCAGAACCACCGCGTGCTGTTCCTGATCGGCGGCGGCGCCCTCGTCCTGGCACTCCTGACCGGCCTCGCCACGCGGTTCGTGCACTCGGGCGGGGAGCGCCCGGACCAGGTGACCGCAGCCGAGCGCGTCACTACGGCGGGCTGAGACGGCCCCGGCCGGCACGTCACCGGCCGCCGCGGCACGCAGTGCTGCGCCGCCATGGGCGAGGCGTTCGTGTGGGGGGGACCCTCTGGCGCTGTAGGGCCCTGACAGGTCGGCCGGGCCGTGGGCGCACACCACTCCTCACCCCGAACCCCGCACCCCCACCGCCTGTGTGGTCGGCGGGATCCGCTAGCCTCCCGCTGTCCCGGAGGGGGGCCGATGAACGTCAGGGCGTGGAGCACAGTTCCGTGGGCGGTTGCTGCCGCCGCCCTCATCGCCCTGGTCTGCCGGCAGAAACTGTGGGCACCCGATTCATCGGGCCCAACGACCGCCGTGGCACTGGACGGTGGCGGGGTCTCCGACGGCGGCGAGTGCGGAGTCAAGGACTTCCACTACTTCGCGCTGCCCACAGCGGCCTCCTCGCCGGCATCGCCCGGCACCCCGCCGGCCGGCCCACAACTGGTTCTCGGCCCCTACGGATACGAGCGGACGTCCGATGCCCCGGGTCACTTCACCATCCAGCTTCTCTTCGCCCTCCGCGGGAAGCAGGCACTGACCCTGTCCCGGACGCTGGGTGCGGAGGGAGTGGCGGTGGAGATCGAGGGGCCGCACGGGCTGGTCGGCGGCGCGCACGGGCTTCCGGTCACGTGGAACCGTCCAACGGCTGCCGACCGCGACAACAAGATGCACATCGACGCGGGCAGCGGTGGAAGCGCTGAGGTTTCGCTGCCGCTCGAGGCCCTGTGCCCCGGCTACGAGGGCGCCAGTGTCATGAAGGAGCTTGTTGCGCCGATCGATTCCACGAATACGATCACGGGGCAGCCGCCCTACACCCTGACCGTGTCCGTCTCCGATCCGGGTATCGGAGGGCTGCGCACGACGGTCCACTCAGCGATCAGCGGTGATCTGCTCAGCGCCGACAACCTCGTGCCGCTCGACGAGCCGATCGCCCGCCCGTGAGGCTGCCCTCCGACAAGAAGGCGGTCTCCGACCTCGTCCTTCCGTACGGAGCGGTTGCCCCGGCTGTGCAACGGGCCCGGTGGCCTCGGGGCGACGTGCATCGACGTGGCCGTCTTCGGATGACATACGAACGGCCCGGCCCTGCCACCGTGTTGGGCTTCAAGCCCGCTGGATCCACTCCTTCGTCGCCGGGTGGTGAAGCATCTTGCCGGATGCCGCTTCGACCCCGGCCCAGCCGCACCGGCGGCCGGCACGTCGAGTTGTGACAGCGCTCGGCGGCCCCGCTACGAGTGACGAGGCTCGCCTCCCGCCTCAGATCCGCCCGCCGGTCAGACGGGTGATCGGACCGTGCGTGCGACGCCCCGCACGACGCCCCGCCAGGTATGACGTGGCACCCAACGCTGACAGGCCCGCACCCACACCAGCGGCGAGGATCTTTCGATGGGCGATCAACGTCCACCCCGTCTTGGCGAGGGCCACGGCCTGGCCGGAGGCAGCGATGACTGCCTGGCGACCGGCTTGTACACGCTCGGCCGCGCCGTGCACGACCGCGGTGCCCGTGCCGGCCGTACGCTCGGCCGCGTCCAGGGCTGTCGACGCCACGTCGCCGGACTTCTCGGCCGCCTTGTCCGCCGCCCGCGACGCGGGAGCAGTCGCCTTCGCCGTGGCCCGCCGGGCCTTGGCGGATGCACTCCGCTCGGATACGGAATCTTGATTCGTGCTGCCGTTTGATTGACTCATGGACTTCGCGTTGCCACTTGCGCCAACGGCAAACACCATCCGCCAGGACGGTGCACACCGATACACATCCCGCGCGCACGCTCTTCGTCCCGAACGATCATTCCTGGGCGCTTGGCCTGTGGCCGCCAATTGTCACGCTTGTTGCGACGTTCCGCGGACGTCCACGACGGAGCCTGTCCCCCTTGGCCTTGATGGTCGACGTGAATCGGGGTGAGAAGTCGACGACCACCGATCGGTGCACACCGAACCGCTCGGTCAGCTTCTCTGATCGATGACGTCGTGGAGGTACTGCACGGCGAGCTTTTCCGCGTGGTGACGGCGATCGATCGTCGCTCCCGTGTCGTCGAGCCACCGCCGGTAGAGCTCGACGGCGGCGAGGAGTGCCTGACCGGCGCCGTGTCGGTCGTCACCGCACAGAGTCGTCCGAAGGTCGCGCGCCTCATCCGGTGCGATGGTTTCAAGATGGCGCACGCCGCGGGGCGTCGCACCCGCTCGGAGAGCCGCCAGGGGGCCCAGCACGACTTCGCGAAGGTAGTTGAGAAAGCCGATGACCTCGAACAGTTCACCGCGGCCGAGTTTCGTCGCTCCGTAATGCACCCAGATCCAGAAACGGTCCTCGATCCACTGGAAGTCGAACGACGAGGTCTCCGGCGGATGTTCCGCGAGCGAATCGGCCAGGCCACCGTCCCGGTCCCACAGAATGTCCGGGTCCTCGACACGCCTGGCGAAGTCGGAGGCTTTCACGAACTTGAAGTCGACATGGAGGAGGGGCGGCCCGACGAGCGTGATGATCAGGCGGGGTTCACCGACGTGCTCCCCGGTGAATCCGGCCACCAGGGCGGCCCATGAGCTGATCAGCGTAAGCCGCTCTTTCATCACCGAGTCGAACGCCTCGTCGTCGATGACCACGATCAGGTCGACATCGGAGTAGATGTCGGGGTTTCCCCCCGCGATCGACCCCGCGACGGCGACACCACTCACCCGCGCGTCCTGCTGAATCCGGGGAAGCACATCGCCGAGGAACCGGCTGTGCAGGGAGGGGATGTCCATGGCATTCCTTCCGATTGGAACAAAGTTTTGCAACGTACCACGCCACCGGGCCGGATCCATAAGGAATTAACGGCGCGGCAGAGCATGGTGAAGCAGGAATCCGCGCGTCGGCACCACCGGACCCGGGCGACCGCACGCGCACCGACCCGCGCCCTGGCCTGTCCTCGAGAAGCTCCGTACGCCCGGGGTCGGACAGGCACCCGCATAGAGCGCATTCGGCGTGTCGGCGGTGAAGGACTTGCCAAGGCTGCGGGATGCGACAATTCATCCGTCGGCAGATGGCCATGACCGGGAACGAGGGTCGGTGGAGTACGTCAATCTCGATGCGCGGGTCGGCGACCTGTCAGGCGTATTGGATCCGACCCGCTACCTACAGCATCTGCCCTCGATCGCTGGTGGTTTGCCTCCGGGAGCCCGGGCCTTCGCCACCGACCCGGACCACTACGACTTCCACAGCAAGCGCTGTGTGAAGGACCTGGCGCTCCAGGACATCCGGGACTTCGGCGACGGTGGGATCGAGATCCGGTTTCGGCACAACTGCTGGAAGCACGACCAAGACTTGGTGATCCGCTATACGGGCGTGTCCAGCAGCATCATCGATCCGCCCGACGACGGCCGAGCGGCGAATCCGGGGACCGTGATGCTCGACGAAATCCTGCCGCACAAGGACGGCTGCAGCCACGAGATCGCCTGCTGGAGCGGAACACTCATCGTCATCTGCCGTGACCTCATGGCGACCTGGACCGAGGCCGGCTGCTCAAGCAGGCCGCGGGCTCAAGAACCGATCGAGTGAGGCAGTTCGATGCGTGCCCATTCCGCCCCAACGAGTCGCGGTGCTCCGTGACCACATCACCACCTTCGGTATGACGGATGACGGGCGGCTCGACTTCAGCGAGAAGGACTTCCGCGAGCTGCGATGAGTTCTGCGGCGCACGGCGGTCGTAATGTCGAACCCCTTACCGAGGAGGACTACTGATGCGCAGCGTGACCTATTCGATGAACGTCTCCCTTGACGGCTATATCGTCGGACCGGACGGCGACTTCAACTGGACGGAGCCGGACGAGGAGGTGTTTCGCTCCTGGATCGACGAGATTCGAGAGGTCGGCATCCACCTGCTGGGACGACGGCTGTACGAGACGATGCTGTACTGGGAGACCGCCGACCAGGATCCAGCGCTCGACGACTCAAGGCTCGAGTGGGCCGCGATCTGGAAGCGGCTCCCGAAGGTGGTGTTCTCCACCACGCTCTCCGCGGTGCAGGGCAACGCCCGCCTGGCTTCAGGGGGGCTGGCCAAGGAGATCAAGCGCTTGCGGAACGAACCGGGGCAGGGCGACATCGCGATCGGCGGCGCGACTCTCGCCGCAGAGGCAGCCGAGTCGGGTCTGATCGACGAATACCGGGCCAGGGTCTACCCGGTGCTGGTTGGCGGTGGCATTCCGTTCTTTCCCCGGAGGGAGCGCCGGGTGGATCTCGAACTCGTCGAAACCCGCACCTTCAAGACGGGAGTCGTCTACGTCCGCTACCGGGTGGCGCGCTAGTCCGGGCCTGGACCGCGCATCCCCGGTTCCGTACGGGCCGGGTACTTCGTCGCGTCTCGGCTCCTCGATTGACGCGTGCCACAGCCACGAGTCGCCGCGCCATCGACTCTCGACGACATGGGGATTTTCAGAGAGGAGCCGCATCGGCTGCGTGACTGGCAGTCGCGTTTCCCCTGCTGCGGACTCTCGGGGATCGGGCGGCAGTCCTCACCGGATGGACGGCCCAGTACACAGTTCTCCTGCGATTACTCGCTGGTTTCAGGTCCGTCCGGCACGTGTGTGGCACGCCTCGGTGGAATCGGCCCTAAGATCAGAGCCCACATGCTGAGATCAGGCTCGTCGGGGGCGGAATTGACTGGTCCCATAAGCCATGGCCGCGCTGCTCGCGTGGTCCGCAAGGCAGGTAGGGCCGTGGGCGAGTTCCTCGGCGAGGCCGTGTCAGAGGTACTGCTCACAGTGGCCGCTTGTGTTCTGCTTGCGGGCGTGGTCTTCGCATTCCTCTGGGGTTGGGGTCGCAGCCCTCTTCTCACCGGGGGCCTAGGTGGGACCGTGCTGGCCTTCCTGGGCTACGGCACCTGGGAGATGTTCCGACCCGCAAGGCCAGGACGGCGTGGCCGCCTGGCTTCCGCGACTTTGGCCGGTTTCACTGCTGCAACCGTATTTGCCTACTTTGCATCTTCCTGCAACTGCGCCTGAAGCGCGGCGGAATGAGGTCAGTTCCTCTGGAAGTGGCGCAGCCGGTCTGCTACCTCGGGGGGCGCCACCCAGTGTCTTCCTGACCTGCGCTGAAAGCGACGACAGGTGCTGGATGCAGTAGGGAAAACTCCATCCCACGGTCCGGTTGCACTCGGTGGCGTGACGACCGAACGCGCAGACCTCTCAGGCCGATGCACGCCCCAGGCCGCGACCCCGCTCGGCTGCCCGCAGCAGAGCATGCGCCACCTGTTCCGCATCATCGGGTGTCAGGTAGATCTCCTGCGTCCACAGCAGCGACAGCCGGATCCTGCCGTTGAGGAGATCGGTTCCGACATCCACCTCCACACCGTTGCCCGTCACGTCGGTGACCGACAGGTCCTGGTCGCTGCTGTAGGCGCTCACATCTGCGAGCATGCCGAACCGCAGATCGCGAAGGAAGGCCCTCGCCGCGACCGGCGCCACCACCCGCGAGCTGATGCACCGCATGGGCCACTCGTCGGTGCGGGCCGCGCTGGTCCATCAGCACCTCGTGAACGGCCGCGACCACCAGATCGCCGACTACGTCGACGGGCTGGTCAAGAGGGTGAAGCGGCCCCCGCGCTGTCCATCCGGCACGTAAGCGGCACGGTGGCCCAGAACGCTCCGTAAAGATCAAGGCCCAGGCCTTGGGTATCCCCCCGCTGACCTGGGCCTTAGTCGTGTCCTGAGACTGGTGGGCGCGGACGGTTCCGAACCGCCGACATCCGCCTTGTAAGTTCGATCGCGACTCGGTGCGGCCTGCCGGAACTGGGACTGCTGGTCGCTCGCGCATCTGGCTCCAGCCACCGCCGTGTGCCATCGTTCGCCGCCGTTGATGTCAGTTGGTGATGTCAGACCGACAGACGGTCTATGCGCTGATGGCCAGCTCTCGCGCACGCTGCCGGGCTTGGGATCTCAGTTCCTTGAGACGGCTATGGAACGGGTTGTGGCGGTTCTGGTCTAGGTTCAGCGGCAGGTCGAGTTGAGAGATGAGTTCCGACTCCAGCGTCCACGGTTCGTCGTGCTCGATCCAGCACACCCGGGCGTTCTCTGCCATCCACTGGCTGAGGACGGCTTCCCCGGCCTTGCCGAAGGTCATACGCGTCCCGCTCCCCACCCGACGAAGCTCGATTCCGAGTAGGCAACCGAGCGTGAGGCGAAGCGTCGACCCGGCCGCGTTGCCTCGGTAGTGGTAGCGCACGCGCTTGCGCAAGTTCTGCGTGCTGGTCCGGTTCGCCATGTACCGCGGGGCTATGCCGACGTAGAGCAGGCGTCCAGCAGCCAGATCCGCACAGGGCGCTTGTTTGAAGTGCCAGCCGTAGACCCCCGCCCCGGCCGGCACCGGGCTAGGGCGCAACAAGACCTCCTGCGCCGACCACAGCCGATCTGGTGCGGTGAGAGCGGCATGGCCCACGAAGCCTCCAAGGTCGGCGGACTGATGAGCGCAGGGTACTAACGTCCTCCGTCGTGGTAGATGCCTTCCGTGTCCAACTCGTAGAACCGCAAGCATGCTCAAAGCTCGATGCGTTCACTTGCGACATCGTCGGCAGGTTCTCCGTAGCGCAGGACAACATGTGCTGGGCGGAAAGGTAGCGCGCGCAAGTGGGGCTCCATCGCCCGGTACAGAGCTTTTGCATCAGGGCCGTAGGCGAAGATCACAACCTCACCGCCACCAAACTCATTGCCGTCGACCTCTCCGACGCCAGCGGCTCTGACGGCGGCCCCCGCCGATCGCTCGGCTGCAAAGACCAGCGACCACTGGTCACGTTCGCCCAGGTCGTCGCCGCCCAAATGGAAGCGAGCGATCACGGCATGCTCCGGGGGTGTCTCCGGCAAGTCGAAGAGTGCGTTCTGCATGGCGGCACCCTCCCACCAGGCTCCGACAGTTGATCTCCCGCCCCGTACATCCGAGCCGCGGGCGCCAGCAGACGCCGGCCTTGTAAGGGCGGTCATGGTCGATGGCGATGGCGCCCAGGTCAGTCTGGATGTAACGGTCACTCAGGTGACCAGCGCATCTCGACTGCCATGAGCCGTCGTTGACCGTGGCTGACCGCACGATGTGGCACGGCAGTGGCACGGAGACTGCTTCGTCCCGAAGCAACTTGGGATGCTCGCTGCCCTTGGGCTGCTCCGTCCGCTACCTGCGCTAACGGTCCGCTGAGGTCCACGGTTGTTCGCGGTTGTGCGCCGTGGTTGTCACACAGTTAGACACTCAGTGCGCTTCGCACGCGGAGCTATGGCGCAAGGGTCTAGAGGCCACGTAGCGCCTCGTACAAGTCGCCGTAGGCTTCCCAGCAGTCGATGCTGCCATCGTCATACAGGCTGCCCATGTACCAGTCGTCGTCATCGACAGGCTTCACGAGACACAGACTGTGGAACCCGAGAACGATCTCTGGGCGTGGCATCGCGTGCTCCTGTCCGACGCTGACCCACTTCACTGGCCGATCAAGATCCAGGGCGACAGCTTCTCGGTCCCCTGATACATCACGAATCTGCTGAAGAGTCCAGCCTCTGGGTAGCTGCGCGTCCGCCACTTATGGATGGTCTCATTCGCCGGGTAGGGAGCTTGCTCGCGGGCGCCTACTACTTCTAGCCCTGGGTGTTGTCGGGGATCTTGGCGGTCTGCGCCCCTGCAGCTCCGAGGCCTGGTTGCGAGAGCGTCGCCAGAGGCATCGGCAGTCAAGAGGGACGTACGCGCCATGGTGGGAACTCTGTCTGGTTCTAGCTGCTGCTTGACCTGCGCATATGTCGATACGCTGCGCTCTCATGGGGAAAGCCATGCGCCTGTACTGGGGATACATCGCGGTTGCAGCACTCATAGTCGCCTGGACCCAGCAATGGGCCCTTCCAATTGTCGCCGTCTTGTCCATCGCAGTCTTCGCCTATTCCTCCTTCCAAGTGCCGGTCTGGTGCGGAGCAGTCAATCGGGATGGCCGGACGTACTGCCGGAACAATGCCTACGGCGTACTGATGGGGTGCCGGAACCGCCAACATCGTTGGCAAAAGCTCAAGATGATCGTGCTGCGGAGCAAGGTCGGGGACGTGAGCCGCGCCGTTTTCCCGACCGCGAAAGAGAAGTTCAACGCTTTCCTGGCCGTAGCGGGCCTGCTCTCTGCGATCGCAGCAGTGATCGTCCCTGTCTTCTCTGGTGACTGAACACCCCACTCGCCTCGAACTGCAGCGCACGATCTTGAAAACCGTCGTGGCAGCGATGTCACCGTGGGTTCAAATCCCACACCCACCGCAGGTAGAAGGCCCCTGACCAGTACGCATGGTCGGGAGCCGTTGCCGTCTTCGGTGCCCGTGGGACACCCCTGTTCCCCTTGGTTTCCCGCTCGATCGGGCACGGATGGGGCACGCCGGGGGCACGGAGATCAGCGCCGGTTCCTGCACCTCAGTCGCCCGCGAACCACACGTAACTGCCCGGAGTGGAGGCGCACTCCTGAAGCACCGCAGCGAGATCATCCAACGCTGCGCGCTGCCGCTCGTCCGTGCACTGCTCCATCAGACCGGGCACCTCGGTGAGGGCGGCTGCGGCCTCCTGCTCGTTCATCACCGTGTCCCCGTAGAGGTCGACCGCGGTGAGTCGCCCGGGGACCCCGAGATAGTGAAGCGACCCCAACGCATCGGCCAACGCGTCTGCGGGGTCGTAGCACCCCCGCAGGAACGTCGTGCGAGCCTTCTTCCAGTTGCGTGCCGGCCGGGCGGAGTGCAGTTCCACATCGATTCCCACGCCGGTCATCATGCATGTCACGACGAGACTCGCGCCTGTGCGTTTCCGCTCAGCGATTGATCGGGATCTCGTAGACGATCTCGCAGTGGGCGACGGGCACGACGATGTCCGCCGTCTCCACGGGGCGCCCCTGGTCGCTGTAGTACGTCCGTCGGATGTGCGTCACGAGTCCGGCCTTCTGGATTCCGAGTAGGGACGCTTCCTCGGCGGTGGCTGTCCGGGGTTCCGGCTGCTCCACGGCATGGCTGATGGTGACTCCGATAGCGGCCATGCGGTTCACGACGCCAATCCCCGCGTGAGGACCTCCCTCGGGGAGGACGACGAGAGTGCCCGCGGTGAGGTCGTAGGGCTCCCAACTCGTCGAGAGCTGAACCGGCTTGCCGTCCGCTAGGTATTCGTACGTCGTCCGGACGCACGGCTCGCCCTCGGAGATCCCGAGTCGCGCAGCGATGTCGGCAGGCGCCGGCACCTTGGCATCGGTCCGGCTCTCCCAATCGCCTTGCCTGCCCACGGCTCGCATGTCGGTCCGGAAGGGCGACTCGGCGGGCTGTTCCCGCGCCGACGACCGTACAACCCGCACCCGCTGCCGGGGCTCGGCGACGTAGGTCCCAGACCCGGCACGTCCCTCCAACACTCCGCGGGAGATGAGCAACTCCTGCGCCCGGCGCACCACGTTCTCGCCCACGCCGCACTCCTGGCCGATCTGGGCGCGGGAGGGCAGGCGGTCGCCCGGCTCCCAGACGTGGTCCGCGATCCGGCGCCGGAGTTCGTCGGCGATGCGCAGATAGGGCGGCTGCTCAGACATATGGAAAATCTAGTCCACTAGCTCTAATCTAGTTAACTAGCTTCACTTAAAGTGATCGTTCGTGACGGAGGCTGCCCTGTGCCCGCTTCGGGAGTTAGCGCGGCGGCCATCGCCGCCCGGCTGTCCGCCCTCGGACTTCCCGCGCGAGTGGAGGAACACGGACGTCACACCTCGGTCGAAGCGGAGGTGCCGGTCGGCCTCTCCGCCGACTTATGGCGGGAGGCCCTGGACGTGGTGGCCGCGGCCGACCGGTTCGGCCTTCTCGCCACCAGCTTGAACGGCCGCACCCTCTGGGCGGTCGTACGCAGAACGGTCCCCACGACGGGCGATGTCGGGGGACCGGGCCATCAGCGATAGGAGCTGATCAGCGTGCTCAACCGTATCCGCCGCGCCCTCTTCCTCACCAGGGTGCGGAACTCCTCCAGGGGCAGGCACCGACGCCCCTTAACGTCCGCCGTCACGTCTCCTATGACGACTGACGCGGCGACCGTCGTTCCGGACCCCGCCTGCGTCGTCGGTCCGCACGATGTTCCGCCGCTGAGCGGCAACGAAGTCGCCCTCGTCCGCCCGTACGTCCTGGCCTGGGAGACGCGGCGGCGGTCACGTCCGGTGCTCGTCTCTCCCCACCTGCCCGCGGCCGCCTGGTCGGCCCTCGTGGGGGTTCGCTGATGCCTCCCCGTCGACTGCCACCGCACATCATGGACGCCTTGGCGCCTTATCGGTCGGTGGCCTGCTGTATCGGCACGCACCTCGCCTGCGCGGAATCCTCTCCGGCCTCGACGCCGTCCGACCTGCCCGTGGTCTACGAGGCGTGTGGCTGCTCGTGTCACGCGGAGGGCGTGCAGTCCACTCCAGCGGAGGTGGCGCGATGAACGAACGGTTTCCCGGCGGTGCGCTGGTCTCTCACATCGAGGTCACCTCGACCACGGTGCGGCGGGGCGACGTCATCCAACTCGGCGGCCGTGCCTACCGAGTGCAGGATCTGTTCCAACTCTCCCAGGGCCCAAAGCAACTCCTCTTCGAGTCCGGCGAGTTGCTGACCATCCACGCGCGGACCCGGCTCGCCGCCCTACGAACGATGCGAAGGCGGTGACCTCGTCCATGCCGCCCCGCCACCACGAGATCGCCGACGACCTTCGGCAGCAGATCATCACCGGTCGCATCCAGGCCGGCGAACGCCTGCCGTCCGAAGCCACGCTCGCCGATCGCTACAGCGTCAGTACGGTGACCCTGCGGCACGCCCTCGCGGTGCTCCAGCGCGAAGGGCTCGTCGACAAGATTCACGGCAAGGGCAACTTCGCCCGCCGCCCCCATCGAAAGATCGTGTACGTCGGTGGCTGGGGCACCCTGGACCCGTGGACTGCTGCCGAGACTTCCCTCCGCGTCACCGTCCGCAGCGCCACCGTGCGGGCTGAGGGACACCTGACGACCTTGCTGAAGGTACCGACGGGCAGCCCGCTCGCTGAGTTCTCCTGCCTGAGCCTCCAAGGAGGCACGCCGCACGGGCTGGCTCGCATCTACATCCCAGATGACCTGGCACCGACGGGCGTGGTCGATCACGACTCCCCGGGCAGGGGGCCGATCACGAGATTCGGCGTCCTCGGTCCCCCGCCGGCGGACATCCGGGAGACCGTGTGCGCCCGCCCGCCGACGCCGGACGAAGCATCGGCCCTTCGGATGGGCTCGACCCCGTCCGTCCTCGCGATCACCCGCGTAGCGACCGACGCCACCGTCCGAACCGTCGAAGCCGCGCTCCTGGTGTTCCCAGGTGACCGGATTGACGCGGTCTTCACCACGCACCCCACGAACGATGAGAGGCAGACGCAAGGATGACGGCGCCGAACGAACTGCGGCTGCTCCCCTGGGCGGGACCGGAGGGCAAGCCCTGCTACCTGAGCACCGACGACCGGGACGGCTTCATGTCCCGCCTGGCCGACGGCATCGAGTCGGTCCAACTCGGCTCGGCGGCCGAGCTGCTGGAGCACGCCCGCGAAGCGCTCGAAGACCAGGACGTGAACCCGGAGGACATCCGCCGACTGGCACACGAATTGGCCGGCTCCCTGCGGGACGTCCTCCGCGTTGCGACAAGCCGCGGTGACCTCTTGACGGTGACCGACTCGCACGACGCCTGAACAACTGGGCGCGAACGCTCGCCGCCCGCCCGTCACGACCTTTCCAGCCGGGAGGGGAACCCGACAACGTGCCAGGGTTCCCCTCCCCGCTGCGTTGCGCGGAGCCCGGCCAATGCGGCGGCGGTGCACTGATGCCGGACGCCTCCCCGAGTGGGCCGCATGAACCTCAGCCAACGAAAGTTAGCCACGACGGCGAGTGCGCCGACCGACCACGCGCGCGTATGTCTTGCCGCACCCCATCGGCCTTGGCCACGCTGCCGCCCTTGAACCTCAGAAGCCGAATCGACGGGTCCGTGAGCATCGTTGCTGAGCTATCAGCTTGGGAAGCTGAGAGCACTTGCGGTTGGTTCGGCCACTGACCTGGGCGAAAGTTCAGATCACGGCCTCTCGGGCCGGGTCGCTTTCACCGTGATTCCCCGCTGTTCCCCGCCTGATCTGGTGCGCTTGTGGAGCGGCGGCGACTGGCGAGTGGTCGGGGCTCAGGGTCGGGCGCGGATGATCCCTGTTCCGTAGGGTGCGCCGCTCTCGGGATGCTCGTGGGGCAGCGGGGCACGCACGGACCGTGTGAAGCGCATGTCGCAAGCACCGACCTCCTGGAAGTTCCGGCGGGCCTCTCGGAGGCTGAGCCCGCCGTTCGCACCACCCCGGATCTCGTCCGCGTCGTGCTCGTCCTGGCCGTCGTCCTCCCAGAAGCAGACATGGCAGATCTCGTACGCTCCACGCTCGGCCAAGGTGATGAAGCCGCAGCAAGGACAGCGATAGGGTCCGGCCGCGGCTGCTCCCTGAACATTGATCAAGGTCATGGCTGCAATCCTTGACTACCGCTATCGCACGGGACCACGTCGTTTCAGCGGTGGCCCGATCGACAGAGCCTGCGGCACACCGGTTGTCGGCCAAGCCAATGGTGGATGGGGTGCACGCTTTCCAACTGTGTTGGTGGTGCGGTGAGTGTCGTATGGGCTCGTTCGCCTGGGTTCATGAACGGTTGATCGCCGCTGTGGAGACGGCTCCGGGTCCTGTCTGAACCGTCGTGAACGGGCCTGAATGAGACGGGAACTGAGACGGAGGGCCCTGGGACTCGCGGATGGGCGCCCTGCCCAGAAACCTCTTGGCAGCCGTATCGAAGCGGGCGCTAGCGTGCCCCCATGGATCGCCTAGGTCGTGCAGCGGTGAACATGGCTCTCGGAGAGCAGGCCACCGAGGACCTGCCGATGATTGCCGCACTGGCGGTGGCTGATGGCCTGGACAGCCCTGCGTTGGTCGAGTTGGCAGGCCTCTCTCGACGGGACCCGCCGGCCGACATCCGGGATCTCTTCGTGCAAGCCATGGCTGAACTGGGCCGTCCCGTTCCCGGGGTCTCGGACGCCTGGTGGGAGCGAATATTCGATGCGGCGCGGGGGATGTTGAGCGGCTCCCTGACCCACTACGAGGCAAGCAGTGAGATCTATTGGTGCGCCTGCCATCTGGAACGAACGGATACCGCGATCGAACTGGTCGACCTTTTCTGCGGGCTGTGGAGCAACTGGGAAGACTGGCCGGATGAGCGTGCGGCCATCGAACGGGACACGCGCCTGGCTGCTGCGGACCTTCTGAGTAGCCATGGCGAGCAGGCGCCTGAGTAAGCGCGACTGCTCGCCCGGCACGCTGACCTTCTGATCCGTAGCTTTACAAAGATCGGGCATCGACGGTCATACAGGCCGCCTGACGGGTGCTGAGGGCCAGTGCCGGGTGGAGGCGGTCGCTGTGGTTGCTGTACTTCGCTGCTGTACCGCCCCGGCCTCCCTGGCCGACACCCGCTTTAGGAGCGAGGTGAGGTGGTCACAGGCCTGACCTGCGGGTTCACTGCCTTGGGTAGATTCGGCGGCGCGTCCCCCTGCGCACCCTGATTCCCTGTGAGTCCCCACTCGTTCGGGCACGAGAGTGGCACGGGGCCCTGCGCTGTGACCTTCTCGATGCGAACTACGAGCACGAACTCCGCTGTGGCAGACTCCCCGGCATGCCAGATTTCTGGGTGAGCGACGAGGGTGACAAGTACCACGGCTGGGAGGGTTGCAGGGCCCTTGAAGCCGGACAGGCTTCCGCCGACTCGCAGGAGGGCTACGAGCGGCGCAACCTGACGCGGTACGACAGCGAGGATGCCGCTCGGGCTGCTGCCAAGGAGCACGCCCGGTGCGAGGCCCCCGCATGCTTCGCCCGGGGGCGTGGTGCGGGACTCGCCCGGCTGTCGGAGCAGGCGCTCAAGGATATGGACGATCCGAAGTGGCTAGCGCGACTTGACCTGCCAGCCGACGACTGAGATCTCAACACTGTTCACCGGCTTCAACGCAGTTACCGCCCACGGCTTCGAAAACGAGGTCCTGGACCTCGGCGGCCTTCGGGCGCTACAGCTGCCCCAGATCCACAGAGACTGCACGGAGCTAACCAGTACCCGAAGAAGTGGCGCCCCGGCTCCGTCAAGCTGCCCCCTCGATGCGAACTATGGGCGCGATGGTCGCTGAGGGCTGCTCGGCTGGTCGAGAGGTTCGTCAAGGCCGCTCTGGGACGGCAGCGGTTGGCACGGTTGCTGTACTTAGCTGCTGTACGGCCTTTTGCGTGGCCTGACGTTCAAATCGCGTCCCCTACGCTCTACGTCATGAGCGACTCGGAGGTCTTTCGCGCAGCGGTCAGGGCGTGTATCGCAGCCATGCTGGCTAGCGATGCTTCGCCGTACGAGTCGGCGTCGGAGCTCTTGGGCCTTGCTTCTGGGTTGCCGGTGAACGCTGGTGATGAAGCGCTTTACTGGCTCGCAAGTATCTGGGGCGAGCTGACCGATTGGGTCGAGCTTCGGCCTGCGGAAACGGATCAGGCCGAGGCTCACATGATCTCCGCCGCCCGTGAGTGGCTGACCGTCGAGGGTGACCGAGAAGCCGAGGCTCAGTACTTCGATCGTTGGCTCGACCTCCTTGGGTGCGAGCGTCCGGCGCCACCCCATGCCTAGTCCACGGTCTTGAAAACCGTCGTGGCGCGAGTCACCGTGGGTTCAAATCCCACACCCACCGCGCAGGTGAACGGCCCCTGACCAGGAAACTCGGTCGGGGGCCGTCGGCATGTCCAGGCACCGTGACCGCCCGGTGTTCCCCGTGTTTCCCCGTGCGATCGGGCACGGATGGGGCACGGAGAGCACGTAGAACCGCGCGGGTCGCGGGCATACCATCGGCCCACCTGGTGAGGTGAGGGCTGGAGGCTGTGGTGCAGGCACACGAGGTGACCCTCAACGAACTCGCGCAAGGACTCAGACCTATGGCTGAGGGCATCGAATGGTTCGAGGGCCTCGTGGAGGAAGAGCAACGCAGGGCGATACAGAGCCTGGTGTACTTCTGCGGGCAGGCTCGTGCGAGGGAGGACGACGTTCCAGAGAGCATTGAGCGATCTGGGATTCGCCCCACTCACACGCCGGCCGTCATGCTCACGCGGTGGAACCTTGGCATGGCGGGACTCCCGGCATATGAACTCACCAAGTCGCTCCGCCTGCTCGTTGCCTTGTTCAGCATGGCTGATGCTCGCAGGCGGGCGCTGTACTGCGCCGGTGGGTGCACTCATGAGTGGCACCAGTTCGCTGCCCAGCCGTAGCGCCCGGCATCGGGAAGCAGCGGTGGCGCCCTGATATCTGAAGCCCTAGTTTGGAAGATCGCGTATGCGGATCGGGGCTGACCAGCCGGGTTCCCGACCTGGGATGGCGCGTGGCTGGGCCCGTCATTCCCTGCGGTTCCCCGCCGTTTCCCCCCGTAACGGGCACGCAGGGGGCACGCGTATCTCTCTGCCGCCCCTGCCAGTGCGCGAAGATGAACCCATGGACGACCTCGTGAAGTTCCTTCGGGACCGCAACTTGGCGGACAACCACGCCTATGCCGAGGTGGCCCACCGCTTTGGCGGCGAAGCCCTCCTCGACAGCCACCTGCCGATGCTCGACCTTGTCGACATGCTGGCCAGGGACTACGAGGTAATGGAACCGGCGGATGCGCGCCACGCAGGTCTCGCGTACGCGCTCAAGGTGCTCGCGCAGTCGTACGCTGAGCACCCCCATTACCGCCAGGAGTGGCGTCCGTAGGCCCACCAAAGAGACATCCCTAAGCCACCACCTACCTCAGCTCCCATCCCGTCCGCCGTCGACCCACACACCGTGGAGCGGGCGTGGTTCAGGGCGTCAAGGTGGAGCGCGCCACTGTACGAACGACCTTGACGCCCTGGGCCGCGTCTGCTCGGCTCTGCCTGGGTCGGCGGTGGACGGGATGGGAGCTCCCCGCACACGCCACTACGGACCCGCGGTCGGGAACGGCGCCCCCTCCATCCCGGTGCCGGCCGATCCCCCGCCGGAGGCATCGTCTTGACCGTAACCCGCTCTATGCGGTGATCGACTCATGGCCACCGGCCCTATCCACATGTGGGCGCGCGTCGGCGCAGCGCGGGCGGAGCGGGCCGAAGGCAGGAGCGTCGCCCGCAGCGGAGCCGGTAGCGCGCCCGGCGGAGCGGAGCGCAGCCGGGGCTTGATGAAGTAGGGAAAGTCTTATCCCTCAGGCAGCTGGCGCTCTCGTCGGTACTCGTCGAAGAGGGCGAAGAACAGCTCGACTGCCGGAGTGCCGGCCGTCTGTGCCTCGCGTTCGATCTCGGTTGCCCATCCAAGAGCGCTGTGACGCCCGAGCCGTAGCCAGAGCCACTCCGCGAAAGGTCCTTGCGAGCCGGGGCTCCAGAAGTCGAAGTCTTCGGCGATGCCGTGCACGGCCATCGCGGCTCGGTAGCCGATCAGCATGGAGTTCAGGTGCTCCAGGGAGTTGCCTCGCAGCCACATGCCGGGGCGAAGGCGTACCTGGTCGAGGAACTCGTGGACGTTGGACAGCTCGGCGAGTTGCCTCGGCTGCTTACGAGGGTTGCTCGCCTCTGTCATGGGGTGAGCAGCTGTCTGCCGTCGTGGCTCCGCACATGAGGTCCGTTGTCGTCCAAGGCGTCCAACAGCCTGATAGCGAAGGCTTCCGACATCCACTCGTTGACCTCGTCAGGCGTGAGCCACGAGACTGCCGTGGACTCAGCCGAGGTCCGTTCGGTGCCGCCTGACGGCTTGCAGCGGAAGACCAGGGCGACGACGCCGCGGGCCATGTTCTTGTAGACGCCGGTGAGTTCGCCCACCTCGACGTGGATGCCCGTCTCCTCCAGGACCTCGCGGGCGACGCCGGCTTCCGGGGTCTCGTCGAGTTCGAGGATGCCGCCCGGGAGCTCCCAGGTGCCGTTGTCGGCGCGGCGGATCGCCAGGAGGCGGCCGTCCTCACGCACCACTACTCCCGCTACGGACACGGAGTGCAGGGGAGGCGCTGTCGCTACCTGTGGTTGACTCATGTAGAGGAGCTTAGGAGGCAGGGAAGGACTATGGGAACTGCTGCTGGAGGGGGCGCTTCCGGGCCTCGGTACGTGCAGATCGCGGAAGAGATCGTGCAGCAGATCCGGGCGGGGATCATGAAGCCCGGTGACATGGTGCCGAGCGAATCCGAGCTGGTCGACCGCTACGGCGTGTCCGGCGGCACGATCCGTAAGGCCATGGTCGAGGTGCGGGCGAGCGGCCTGGTCGAGACTCGGCACGGCAAGGGCTCGATCGTGAAGGACCGGCCTCCGGTGCGGCACCGGTCCTCCGACCGATTCCGGCGTTCGCTCCGGCAGGGCGGTCAGGCGGCCTACCTCGCGGAGTCCGCCCAGTCCGGCGCCACCGCCAAGGTCAGCGTCCTGTACATAGGGCCCATGGACGCACCCGAGGATGCCGCTCGACGCCTCGGCGTGCCCGCCGGCGCACAGGTGCTGGCACGTCGGCGTCTCTACTTCCGGAACGGCACGCCCGTCGAGGTCGCCACCTCCTACCTCCCCTGGGACGTCGTGAAGGACATCCCAGAGCTGTTCGCCGAGAACCCCGGCGGTGGTGGCATCTATGCCCGACTCGAAAACCACGGGCATGAGTTCGCGGAGTACGTCGAGACGCTGCAAGCGCGGCCGGCCTCGAAGTCGGAAGCCTCGGAGCTGGCGTTGAGCCCGGGTGCGCCCGTGGTGCATCTGATCCGGGAAGCCCGTACGACCGCGGGTCTCGTGGTCGAGGTGTGCGACACGCTCATGGCCGCTGACCAGTTCGTTTTCGAGTACCGCATCCCCGCGGCCGACTGAAGAGCTCAACTGGAAGCCATTGGGGCAGCGGAGAGGGCTGGGCTAGTCGAGCCAGACGAGCATGGCGTCTCCAGCGCTTGCTGCCGCCTGGAAGAACTGGCCGAGCGCTTCGTAGTGGTCCGTCACGTACTCCAATGACTCGCCGCGCTCCCAGACGATGGTCGGATAGATCTTTGCCTTGGCAAGGTCGGTGGGGCTGACGCCCTCCGTCAGAGCAGCGCTGGGAGTTGTGGCGAACGCGTCGGCTGCCGCGCGGACCCGTTCCACGGTGAGGTACCGGGGCGGTCCGTAGCCCCAGTCCTCGACGCCGGGTATCTCCTGCTCACCGCGAACCACTGCGACCGGGAAGCCGATGCGCCGCAGCAGGAAGTGGAGGGCATGCCAGGCCTTGTCGATGTCGTGAGTGCGCGCGTCCGGCAGTTCCGGCCGTCCCTCCGACTCCGTCTCGATCAGTTCGTCCAGCCACTCCAGAATCCAATCCGGATCACTGATGGCGCGGTCAAGTTGGGCAGGGGTCATGCGTGCGTACTCGCCGATCATGCTCATGGCCGGAGATTAACCGCGTGCACTGACAGTGCGGTCGAGCTGGTCAGGGCGCCTCCGGCCTCCGCGTCGCCTCAACTCCCCACCGAGCGGCGTGACTTCTTTGCTGCGGCGGGTTGACTCATGTACAGGAGTGATGCACTCTTTTTCATGTCACTCATGTACATGAGTGACGGAGTCCGCCACCTGTAGAGGAGTACCTGCTGTGCGTCAGATTCCTGTCGACACCTCCACCGCCGTCGTGATGGTCGCCAAGACCCCGCAGCCCAAGGTCAAGGACCGCCGCACGGGCGAGATCGCCATGGACATCGAGTCCGGCTCGAAGCTCATGACGGTCGACGTGATGTTCGCGGCGAACGAAGACGTGGAGATCCTGTCCATCACCGTTCCCGAGCCCGGGATCACCGGCGACCTGGCCATGGGCACGCCGGTCGCGCTGACCGGCCTGATCGCCCGACCCTGGGAGAACGACTTCAACGGCCAGAAGCGGCACGGGATCGCCTTCCGTGCGGTGGCGGTCACCTCGCTCGCCGGGACGGCCACCGAGCCCAAGGCGGCCTGATCATGACCGGTTACACGGTCGCTCTGGTGCTGGTCGTCGTCACCGCGGGTCTCCTGCGGTGGCGGCGCCCCGCCTGGTACTGGTTCGCCTTCGGGGTCACACTGGCGGCGTTACGGGTCCTGGTCCGGTACGGCACGGTCATGGACGCGTGCGGCCTGACCGTTCCGCCCTCACGGTGGCGTCTCGCCGTCGCACGGGCCACCAACCGGCCCGCACCAGAGTTCCGCCCGCCGCGCATCCTGCGGCTGCGGCCAACTCGCACCGGCCTGGTCCTGCGGCTCAAACTCCGCCCCGGTCAGGACGCGTTCGACGTCGCGGCCGCCTCGGACCGCCTCCGGCACTCGTTCTCGATGTACGGCGTGACCTCGCGTGAGCTGCGCTCCGGCGTCGTCGAGGTGCGGATGACCGGCTACGACGTACTCAAGCGGGTGCAGATGCCCGCGGCGTCCGAGTCTCGGCCCATGCGGGTCCCCGTCGCGCTGCGGGAGGACGGCTCGGTGCACTACCGCGACTACCGGGCGATACCCCACGCCCTCACCCTCGGCGCCACGGAGTCCGGCAAGTCCGTCTACCAGCGCAACCTGGTCGCCGGGCTCGCCCCGATGGACGTCGCCCTCGTCGGCATCGACTGCAAGCAGGGGGTCGAGTTGTTCCCGCTGGCCCGGCGGTTCTCCGCGCTGGCCGACAACCCCGACACCGCCGCGGAACTGCTCGACGCGCTCGTGTCGCGGATGGGAGACGTCTATCAGCTGATCCGCGCCCAGCAGCGGATCACCGCCGACGTGCCGGACGCGGAGATCGCCGCCGACATCTGGGACCTGCCCGACGGACTGCGTCCGACCCCGGTCGTCGTCCTGGTCGACGAGGTGGCCGAACTCGCCCTGTACGCAAGCAAGGAGGAGGAGAAGCGGCGGGACCGCATCATCACCGCACTGGTCCGCCTCGCCCAGCTCGGCCGCGCCGCCGGCATCTACCTCGAAATCTGCGGGCAGCGCTTCGGGTCCGAACTCGGCAAGGGCATCACCATGCTCCGCGCCCAGCTCACCGGCCGTACCGCCCATCGTGTCAACGACGAGACATCCGCCAACATGGCCTTCGGTGACGTCTCCCCGGACGCAGTCCTCGCCGCCATCCAGATCCCTGCCGAGATGCGCGGGATCGCCATCGCGGGCGACTCCAGCGGCGGCTGGCACCGCATCCGCGCCCCGCACACCTCGCTCCGCCAGGCCGTGAACCTCTGCAACCGGCACGCCGACCGGACGCCGGACCTGCCCGAGCTGGAGCCCTTCCGCCCCGCTCTCACTGGTCTCGTCGCCGCTCCCGTGCCCTCGGTCAAGCCTTCGCCGGCCACCGCCTGATCTCTCGCCCTCCTCCAACGGCCGGCGCGACCGCCTTCACGCCAAGTCCCTACCCCCGCCACGCCTGATGAAGGGAGAACCCGGCATGTGCCCGAACTGCGAGGACTTCGCCCGGACCGTGCTCCTCCTCGGCCAACTCGCCCTGTACGCCGACGTGGGCGGCGCCGATCTCGACTTCGTGGAGTCGGTCAGCTCGTCCCTCGCCGTCTCGCTGCCCGAGCCGCCGCCCGGCACGTTCCCGCCCGGCTACGACCCGGACGGCGGCCCCGCCTACCCGGGTGAGGACGCCTGATGGGAGCCCGTCACGGTCTCCGTATCGACGCGGTGCTGGTCCAAGCCGTCATCGCCGGTGCCCTGTCCTTCGCTCACCTGCACGACCTGGCCGCCGCTGCCGGTCAGAACGGCTGGAAGGCGTGGGCCTACCCGGTCAGCGTCGACCTGCTCCTGGTCGCGGCCTGGCGGCGCCTGCGCAGTGAGGGCCCGTCCCGGCTGGCCTGGTGCTGGTTCCTCATCGCCCTGTTCGCCTCCCTCGGCGCCAACATCGCCACCGCCGGATTCCTCGACCTGTCCGACCCACCCGCACCGCTCCGCCTCGGCATCGCCGGATGGCCCGCGCTCGCCTTCCTCGGCGGAACGCTCCTCGCCCACTCGTCCGCGGCGGAGTCGGAGCCGCTTCCGCCGGCAACCGTCCCGGACAAACCGGACGCAGAACCCCAGCCTCCTCAAGCGGCCGTGCCCGAGTCTGCCCCGGCAACTGAACCGGCCCCGGCCCCGACAAAGGCTCCGGCTCCGACTCCCGCTCCGCCGGTCCCCGCCGTCCTCGTCGACCACGCCCGCAAGGTCGCCGACGAGTACCGCGCCCGTACCGGGGCCCAGATCGACACCGACACCCTGCGCTCCCGCCTCGGCGTTCCGCCCCACCTCGCCGACGCCATCGCCGCGCACCTCGCCTGACCAGGAAGGAGACACCCGATGCCCGCCCGCGACAACTTCCACTCCGTGATGCGGATCGGCCCCGTACAGATCGGCACGCATCGCGACCGGCACGGCCGGACCGCACACGCCGCCGTCTGCACCGCCGACCGCTGCGGATGGTCCGCCGACTACTCCAGCCAGACCGCCGCACAACTCGCCGCCCGTACCCACCGCTGCCGCGTCCGCTAGGAGACCCCGTGCAGGTTCCGCTCTGGCTCGCGCTCCTCGCCGTCGGCTACCTCGGCGTGAAGCTCATCCGGCCGCCCTGGTGGCTCATCGGCGTACTGCTCCTCGGCGGATTCCTCCTCGCCGACAGCGTCTTGGCCCCCGTCATCGACACCGCCGTCAAGTAACCGCGAAAGGCGAACCGCCCATGTTCCGACCCAAGCTCCCGACCATGCCCCAGCCCACCGGCCTGGTCACCCCGCCCGCCGTCGTCCGGCCGACCACCGTCACCCCGGGCACTCCGGTCCTGCCGCCGAGGTCCGTCGCTCCCGCCCCGTCGCGCCCGGTCGTCCAGCTCACCCCCGGCGCCGCGCTCGCGCTCGTCGGTGGCGGCACGGCCGTGGTCCTGGTCGTCGGCGCCGTCCTCGTCTCGCTGCTTCTGGCCGTCGCCGTCACCGGCGCCTCTGTGGCTGTCTGCGCCGTCGTCGTGCGCTCACTGCTCGCCTCCGACGCCAAGCGGCGCTGATCGGCCCCCGGGCGGCCTCGATACCGCCAAGCATCCGCCGCCCGGGAGCCGTCCCTGTCCGATCTCGCAACCGGAAGGAACACCCAGCATGGCCCACCGGGCCTCTCCCGCGGCACCCAAGGCTCATGTCCTGCCGCTCGATACGATCACCCTCGGAGACATCCTCCGGGTGGCCTCGGCCTCCGACTACTCCCGCTGGGAGGACCAGATCCGCCGCACCGGCGGCTGCTCCGACCCGATCCACCTCACGGGCTGGGTCCTCCACAAGGACAGGACCACCGGCGACACCCTGCACCACTACTCCACCGAGAACGAGCCGGGCGGTCGCCTCCGCCTCGCCTGCGGCAACCGCCGTGCCTCCCGCTGCCCCTCCTGCGCCTGGACCTACGCGGGCGACACCTATCACCTGATCCGTGCCGGCCTGGCCGGGGACGACCGCCGGGACATCTCCGCCGCCGTCCGCGACCACCCGCGCGTCTTCGCCACGCTCACCGCCCCCTCGTTCGGCCCGGTTCACAACCGACCTGATCACGACGGCTCCTGCCGCTGCGGCAACCCGCACGCGTCCGACGCCTCTGAGCTGGGCACGGCGCTCGACCCCGAGGCCTACGACTACGCGGGCGCCGTCCTGTTCAACAACCACGCCGGACAGCTCTGGCAGCGCTTCACGACGCGACTCCGCCGTGAACTCGCCGCCCGCGGCGGCCTGGCACGCCGGGAGCTCTCCGACCACCTGCGCGTCTCGTACGGCAAGGTGGCCGAGTTCCAGAAGCGCGGTGCCCTGCACTTCCACGTCGTCGTACGCCTCGACGGCCCCGAGGGACCCGGAACACCGCCGCCCGTCTGGGCCACGGTCGGCCTCCTCACCGACGCGATACACGCCGCCGCCACACACGCGTACACGTCCGTCTCGGTCCCGGCCGCCGACGACCAACCCGCCCGGACGTTCCGTTGGGGCCGACAGCTCGACGTCCGCCCGGTCAAGGCATTCGGCGACGGCTCCGACATCACCGAACAGGCCGTGGCCTCGTACGTGGCCAAGTACGCCACCAAGGCCGCTGAGAACACCGGCACGTTGGACCGCCGCGTCGGTGAACTCTCCGAACTCGACCGGCACCAGGTGCCCGACCACACCCGGCGGCTCATCACCGCGTGCCGCGACCTGGACAGCCTGTATCCGGACCGGCGCCTCTGGGCCTGGGCCCACATGCTCGGCTTCCGCGGGCACTTCTCGTCCAAGTCGCGCACGTACTCCACCACTCTCGGCGCCCTCCGCCAGGAACGCGCCGACTACCGGGCCGCCCAGGAGGCTTCCGTCCTCGGTCTCGACGACCGAGAGCCGGACACCGTCCTTGCCCTGGTCGACTGGCAGTACGCCGGCCACGGCCACACCCCAGGTGAATCCGTCCTCGCCGCGACGATCGCGCGAGACCTCCAGAGCAACCGGGAGACAGCCCGCGACGCCTTACGCGACCAACTCGCCCTGGAAGGAGCCGCCGTATGAAGGACCGGTACCTCAGCGTCGAACAAGTCGCCGAACTGCTCGGCACCTCGGCGCGCTTCCCCCGCCGGCTGATAGCCGAGCGGCGCATCACCTTCGTGAAGGTCGGCCGTCACGTCCGCATCCCGGAGAGTGCCGTGGACGCCTACATCACGGAGCACACGGTGGAGCCGATCACGGTCCGCCCCTCGCGCCTGAAGGCGGTGGCCTGATGGCGAACTCCAAGGGGCGCCGTCGCCGCTTCGGCTCCGTGCGCAAGCTGCCCTCTGGCCGCTTCCAGGCCCGCTACCGGGGTCCGGACGGTCTGATGCGGACGGCTGACACGACCTTCGCAACGCAGACCGATGCGGACCGCTGGCTCGTCAAGCAAGAGGCCAAGATCCTCGACGGTGACTGGACGAACCCCGACGTCAAGATCGCGTTCAGTGACTTCGCGATCTCCTGGTTCAAGGATCGTGACTACGCGGCCACCACTCGGGAACGCAACGCGGGCGTGCTCAACCGGCACATCCTGCCGACGTTCCGCGCGGTCCCCCTGCGGGAGATCACCACGCCG
The DNA here is from genome assembly GCF_051553595.1 of Streptomyces sp. HUAS TT11. Lineage (NCBI taxonomy): Bacteria > Bacillati > Actinomycetota > Actinomycetes > Kitasatosporales > Streptomycetaceae > Streptomyces > Streptomyces sp. HUAS TT11. Next base: position 6,309,237 of record NZ_CP196184.1, on the reverse strand, counting down.
CAGGTACGACGCTGGCGTACCGAACTCCTCGACGCGGGAGTCGGGCCGGCCACCGTCTCCAAGGCGTACCAAGTCCTCCGGGCAATCATGAACACGGCCGTGGATGACGGGCTGATCGAACGGAATCCGTGCCGGGTCAAGGGCGCGGGCACGGTCACCCACACCGAGCGGCCGTTCCTCTCTGTACCCGAGGTGTACCGGCTCGCCGACGCGGTCCCGCCTCACTGCCGCGCCCTGGTGCTCCTGGCCGCGTTCGCCGCGCTCCGCTTCGGTGAGCTGGCCGCTCTCCAGCGCCGGGACATCGACCTGGAGGCCCGTACCGTCTCCGTCCGTCGCTCGTACTCCGAGACCCGGACGGACGGCCTCACGGTCAAGGCGCCCAAGAGCGCGGCCGGCGTCCGCACCGTGGCGTTCCCGGCCTCGCTCGTGCCCGAGTTAGCGCACCACCTGGCGGAGCACGCGGAAGCCGGCCGCACCGGGCTCGTCTTCGTCGGGGCCCGCGGCGGTGTCCTGCGGCGGAACAACTTCCGGCGGATCTGGCTCCGCGCGCTCACCGCGACCGGTCTCGGTGACGTCCACTTCCACGATCTCCGGCACACCGGGAACACCCTCGCCGCGACCGGCGGCGCCACCACCCGCGAGTTGATGCAACGGATGGGCCACTCGTCGGTGCGGGCCGCGCTGGTCTATCAGCACCTCGTCAACGGGCGCGATCACGAGATCGCCGACTACGTGGACGGTCAGATCCGGAAGGTGAAGCGGCCTCCGCGCGGACCATCTGGCACGTGAGTGGCACGGCGGCGAAAAGTCGCCGAGAAAGATCAAGGCCCAGGTCTCCGGCTTCGCACCGGTTGACCTGGGCCTTAGTCGTGTCCTGAGACTGGTGGGCGCGGACGGTTTCGAACCGCCGACATCCGCCTTGTAAGGGCGGCGCTCTACCGCTGAGCTACGCGCCCAGGACGAGTCGACAGCCTACATCGATCCAGGGGATACCCCGCAAACGCGCGTGACCGGGAACTCGGCGGAACGCCTGCAGGGGGTTAACCCCACCTCGGACCGGGGAGTCCGCTCCATCCTCCCGGGGGCCGCCGGTCCGTACGGTCGAAGAACACTCCGCTTCCGCACTTCAGGCTCTCAGGGGGACACTGTCATGGCTCGTACGACGACGCACACCGGTCGGTCAGGCCGGATCGGGCGCACTCGGTTGATCGCCGTCGCCGGGGCCGTCGCGGTCGCCGCCACGGTCGCGGCCTGCGGCAACGACGCCCGGGACGACCGGCACCCCGACCACCGCTCCTTCGCGCTGCACGGCCGTACGCTCACCGTCGACTCCGACGACTCGGCGCTGGAGATCGTCCCGGCCGATGTGCACGAGGTCCGGGTCACCCGGTGGTTCCAGGGGACGGTCGTGGTCGGTGGGGATCCCCGGGTGACCTGGGCCATGAAGGACGACCGGCTGGTGCTGCGGCTGAAGTGCTCCGGTCTGGTCGCCGACTGTTCCGCGCGGCACCGGATCGAGGTGCCGCGCGGGGTGGCCGTCAAGGTCGAGGACGGTGACGGCAGCGTGCGGGCACAGGGCTTCGAGGAGGCGCTGACCATCCGGACCCAGGACGGTTCGGTGCGGGTGAGCGACTCCACGGGGCCGCTCACGCTGGACAGCGGTGACGGGTCGGTGCGGGCGACGGGGGTGGGCTCACGGCGCGTGCACGCCGCGACGCGGGACGGCTCGGTCCATCTCGAACTGGGGGCCGTGCCCGATCTCGTCGAGTCGAGCAGCGAGGACGGCTCGGTCACCATCACGCTGCCGCACGAGACCTACCGGGTCACCACCCGCACCGGGGACGGCTCCGTCCATGTCTCGGTCCCCAGGGATCCGGCCAGCTCACACGTGGTCGACGCACGGACCCGGGACGGGTCGGTCACGGTGCGGACGGCGGGGTAGACCACCGGCCGGGCAAAGAAGTGGTAGGGGTCGCAGCGCATCACGAACCGTACGCCCCGTGTGTTCGTCCTCAACCGGTGGGAGAATGACACCGGGCAGGGCGGATGACAGCACGGGAGAGGGATGTGACGGCGACACCACCACAGCCGTGTACGCCGTTTGCGCCATGCGCGCGCCATCGATCGCCGAGCGTTCCGCCCGGCCGCACGACCACCCCGGTTGCGCCGTCCGACGGCCGGGAACACCGGGGCGCATCCCGCGGCGCCGGTGCGGCCTCCGTCCGTGCCTCGGCCGGCTCCCGTAGCCGCGCGGCCGTCCGTGACACCCTCGCCGTCCTCGCCCTGCCTCTCGTCGTCGCGCTCGTCCTGCCTGCCGCCTTCGCCGGGGGCGGGACACGGCGGTGGTTCGGCGGGCGGTCCGAGGGACAGCGGGCCGAGGCTCAGGCCGCCAAGGACGCCGCCGCGGCCGCCTTCTACGAGCTCGACACCGCCCAGCGCGATCTCAGGATCTCGATCGAGACCATCGGCGCCGTGGACGACTCCCCCGCCGCCCGGCGCGCGATCACCGACTTCGAGGCGCTTGGGCGGCGTATCGACGAGGCCAGTCAGCGGTACATCCAGGCCGTCGACGCGCACGACCTCGATCGCGTCGATCTCGAGGCCTCCGCCGCCTCCCGGGCCCGTACCGAACTCACCGCCGCCAAGGACGAGCTGGGCCGGGTCAAGCAGGAGCTGGATCGTTTCGGCGCGAGCCTCGGACCGCTGCTCGGAAAGGCCGAGACCCAGCTCGCCCGGCTGGCACCGGCCGTGGAGCGTGCCCGCCAGGCGCTGCTCGCCGCCAGCAACGCCCTGGACGGCGTCCGGTCCTCCGGGCTCAGGGCCGACGACCTCGCCGCCCGGCTGGCCGCCCTCGCGCCCGAGCTGACCAAGCTCAATCAGGGGGCGGGCCGGCACGGCGTGGCGCAGACCCTGGAGCGCGCGGAGCGTGTCGCCCGGGAGGCGGAGGGCGTCCGTACGCAGGCCGAGCGGCTGCCGGAGCGGGCCGCCGAGATCGATCACCGGCTCGTCTCGCTGCGGACCCGGGCGCAGGCTCTCACCACGCGTGCCGGTCAGGTCGAGCCCGTGCTGAGCGAGCTGCGCCGGCGGTTCGCCGCGGCCTGCTGGCAGGACCTGCAGCAGGTCCCGGAGCAGGCCGGCGAGTCCGTGCGGCAGGCCGAGCTGAAGCTCAAGGAGGCGCAGGCCGCCCGGGAGGCGCAGCGCTGGCCGGACGCGACCTCGCTGCTGTCGACCGTCCGGGCGCTGCTGAACACGACGGACGAGGCCGTGTCCGCGGCCGGTGACCGGCTGCGGCGGCTGAACGCCGTCCAGAAGGACCCGCAGCAGGAGATCGAGCGCACGCGGTTCGCGATCCGGGACGCCCAGCGGCTGGCGATGACGGGACGCAACACGCCCGATCCGCGGCACGCCCGGCCGCTCGACGACTCCGTGGCCCGCCTGGACCGGGCGGTCGCGTCGCTGGAGGGCCGCCACCCGGACTACTGGCACTTCCTGACCGAGACCGAGGCGGTGCGTCGGACGGTCGCACGGGTGGTCGGCAGTATCCGGGACGAACGCGGCGCGGGAGCGTCGTAGCTCGGGGTGCGGCGCCCACGGCGGCGGCTGCGCGCTATCCGCGCACCGCACGGGGCGGTGCGGGAACCGGACGGCCCTGCGCCCGGGCGCAGGGCCGCTCGGCGGCACTCGAGCGACGGCTCAGGTGCGGTACGCGTAGTACGCGGCGCTCGGGTACGACGCGATGATGCTCGCCACCGACCTGTTGTAGGTGTTGGTGGAGTGGTACGTCACATACGGCACGCCCTGCGAGTTGCGGGAGGTGACGATCATGGAGTGGTCCTTGGACCCGTCCTTGTCGAAGTCCATCTGCAGCACGTCGCCCACGTCCATCTGGTAGACGTTGGCCAGGCTGGTGACCCGCTTGGAGGACAGGGCGAACCACGAGAACTCGTTGACCCCGATGAACGAGTCGGACTGGATCTCGGAGTTGCCGAACCACTTGTGGAAGTCCGACGTGTAGCCGGGCACATGCTTCCAGCCGCCCGCCTTCAGGGACTGGCTGACGAAGTTGGTGCAATCCCCGCCGGCGCCCTGTCCGTTGAAGTCCGGGTAGTCCGGGTTGTACTTGCTCCAGTACTTCTGCGCGTACGCGGCCATGGCCTTGTAGTCGTAGCCGGTGGCGGAGAGGTTCTTCGGCTTGGCCGGCGCGGGCCGCGTCGTGGCCGAACGGGCCGCCTCCGGCGGGCCGTCGTCGGCGGCGGTGGCCGGAGCCGCAACGGCCGGCTTGGCGACCTGGTTCACGGCCAGGTAGCCGTCGTCGGTGTCACGGATGCCGGTCAGCTGCCAGTCGCCGTCACGACCGGCCTTGAACGTCAGCTCGTGGTGGGCCTGGAAGCCGGTGGTCTTCGGCTCGCTGCCCTTGACCTTCTCGTACGTCAAGGTCGTGGTCTCGGTGACGGCGACCGTGGCGTGCCGGCCCTTCACCTGCGTGGCGTCCAGCTTGACGCTGGTGGTGGCCCCGCTGTACTTCTCCCCCAGCTGCGCGAGACGGGCCTTACGGACGCTCAGCTTCGTGAGCGCCATGTTCTCGTCGCGGGACTGCGTTCCGGACAGGCGCACCTTGCCCGAGAATCCGGACGTCAGCCGGTGCCCCTTCTTTCCGCCTTCGGCGTCGTCCACCAGGGCCTGGGTGCGGTCCGTGAAGACCGCGTCGGCCAGCCGCTGGAAGGTGGCCCTGGTCGCCGGGTCCACCTTCGGGTCGTCCGTGACCGCCGCGCCCGCGCTCCAGTTGGGCAGCAAGGCGACTCCGGCGACCACCGAGGCGGCCGCCGCGGTGATGACGGTCGTGCGGCTCCGCTTACGGCTCAGTCTTCTTGATTTCAATGATGTTCCCCTCTACGCCGGTACACCTACCGGGCGACGGCATCTTCGCACGGGCTGTGTGACGGTTGTGAAGAGGGGACGCACAAGTGGAACCGGGCTGCTCCAGACGTCACTTGACCACCGTCGACCAGTCCGGCGACTGCGCCGGGTCCAGGCTGCGCAGACGCTCCAGCGTCTCCGGCTTCTGCACGTCGAGCCAGTCGGCCAGTTCCTTGAACGAGACGCACTGGACGCCCTTCTTGGTGCACACGTTCTTGACCATTTGGTCGATGGCCTTCATGTAGATGCTGCCGTTCCAGTCCTCGAAGTGGTTGCCGACGAACAGGGGGGCCCGGCTGCCGTAGTAGACGCGGTCGAAACCGGCCATGTACGAGTCGACGGTCATCTGCTCCCACTCGGCGTACTTCGACGCGTCGCCCTGCGTCTCGCCGGCCGACTGGTTGTAGAGGAAGTTGAAGTCCATGGACAGGCCTTGGTACTTGCCGCCCTCGTACGGGAGCATCTGCAGCGGGAAGTCCCAGATGCCCTTCTTCTTCGCCGGCCATATCTGGAAGTCGCCCGGGGAGCTCGCGTCGTAGCGCCAGCCGTAGCCCTTCATGGCCTTCAGCAGGTTCGGCTGGCCCTCCAGGCAGGGGGCCCGTCCGCCGGTGACCTCCTTCTTGAAGTCGAAGGGCAGCGCGGGAACGTCCTTGTTACCGGTGTTGGTCTTCCAGTTCTCGACGAAGGAGTAGAACTGGTCGATCTCGCTCTTCCACTCGTCGACGCTCCAGTCGCCGCCGCCCTTGGCGCCGCAGAAGTGCCCGTTGAAGTGGGTGCCGATCTCGTTGCCGTCGTTGTACGCCTGGCGCAGTTGCTCCACCGTGGTGCGTATGTGCTCGTCGGTGGCGTAGTCGATGGCAGCGTCGCCCGTCTCGTGCTGCGGCGGGTGGTAGAGATCCTTCTTGTCCTTGGGCAGCAGGTAGATGCCCGTGAGGAAGAAGGTCATGTGGGCGTTGTACTCCTTGGCCAACTCCCGGTAGTGCGAGAAGAGATGGTCGCTTCCCTCCAGCGCGCCGTCCCAGGAGAAGACCACGAACTGGGGTGGCTTCTCACCGGGCTTGAGCGGCTTCGGCTTCAGCGAACCTTTCTGCGGTCCGGTGTAGGAGGTCGAGCCGTCGCCGATGACCTGTGTCCGGCCGTCCCACTCGGGCGTCGCGCTCGGCTTGGCTGTGGCCTTGTCGTCCTTCCGCTCGCTGCCCGCGGAGGCGGTCGGCGCCGTGTCGTCGTGCCGGGCCACTGCCAGGAAGGTCACCGTCACGGACGCTACGGCGAGAAGGGCCGCCAGGGTGATGTTGCGGCGGTTGTTGGTGCGGGTGGGGCGTGCCGGGCGGCGGCGATGGCCGTTCTTCTTCGTCACGGGCGGCTCGTTCCGGGAGGAGGTGGGGGGTGGTGTCTCGGCGCCGTCGTCAGCCGAGTGGACTCATGGCTTTCGACCAGATGCCGTAGGGGACGCTGCCGGCCGTGGTGCCGGCGAGCCCGTCGAGTTCCAGCGGTTCGAGGCTCTTGGACAGGTCGATCCGGTAGACCACGACCGCCGTCGACACGGACGCGGCCGTCCCGACGTACCAGGACGCCGTGTCGTCGTACGTGGTTCCGGCCTTGCCGGCCACCTGGGCGGTGGCGGGGGCCGCGTCCGGATGAGCGGTGCGGAAGGATTCCGTCAGCGCCTCGGTCACCTGGCGGGCCACCGTGGAGCCGAACGCCCGCCGGGACGCGGGCACTTCGAGTGCGACCTTGGAACCGTTGCGGGTCACACGGCGCACCGAGTAGGGCTCGGTGTGCGTACCGTCCGCGGCGAACGTGCTGTATCCGCTGGCCATCCGGATCGCGCTGGGCGTGGCGGTGCCCGTGGACAGTGCGGGCACCTGCGGTCCCATGCTGGAGGCGAGCAGCCCGGCCGCCTCCGCGGTGTCGCGGACCTTGTTCAGCCCTGTGTCCATGCCCAGTTGCATGAACGGGGTGTTGACGGACAGGGCGAGTGCCTGCCCCAGACCGATCTGCCCGTAGGACTTGTTGCCGTCGTTGTGGGCGGCGACCTTCTTGCCGCTGCGGTCCCAGTACGGTCCCTCGGGCGTGGTGACGGGAACGCCGTCGTCACCGTTGTAGAGCGACTCGGGGGTGACCGGGGTGGCCGGACCGTTCCTGGCCTTGTAGACACCGTGCTCCAGGCCGGCGGCATAGACGAACGGCAGGAAGGCCGAACCGGCCTGCACAGTGGTCGCGTTGGACTCGTTGTACCCCTGGGTGCGGTGGTCGGGGCCGCCGTAGACCGCGAGGATGCGCCCGTCCTCGGCGACCGATGCCGCGCCGTAGTGGGCTGCCTTCGCCGAGTCGGGGTGGTCCTTCCGGCCCTGGCCCCGGGCCTTGGTCACCGCGTCGGTGAGCGCCTCCTCGCGTTTGCGGTCGAAGGTCGTGTAGATCTGGTAGCCGCCCAGGTCGAACTGCTTGTCCGAGACGTGCCCTGACTTCTTGACGTACTGGGAGGCCAGTTCGACGAGGTAGTCGCTCTGCTTGCCCGTGTTGTAGAGCGGGTTCTGCTTGAGCGGCTCGGGGAAGGTCCGGTACTTCGCGCGCTCCGACGGTGACAGCTTGCCGATCTCGACCATCCGGTCGAGGATCCAGGACCAGCGTTCCACGGCCCGCTCGTGGTTCGCCTTGCTCAGAGTGGGGTCGAACAGGCCCGCCCCCTTCAGCAGGGAGGCGAGGAAGGCGGCCTCACCCGCGTCGAGTTGGCTGACGTCCTTGCCGTAGTAGGCCTGGGCGGCCCGCTGGATGCCGTAGGTGCCGCGGCCGAACCAGCTGGTGTTGAGGTATCCCTCGAGGATCTTGTCCTTGCTCATCCTGTTGTCGAGCTTGAGTGCGATCATCGCCTCGGTGAACTTGCGGCTCACCGTCTGGTTCTGGGTCAGATAGACGTTCTTCACATACTGCTGGGTGATGGTCGAACCGCCCTCGGTGTCCCCCTCGCCGACCGTGCGCCACAGGGCGCGGGTGAGACCCGAGAGGGAGATGCCGGGGTCCGAGTAGAAGCTCTCGTTCTCGGCCGCGAGGACCGCCCAACGGACCTGCTCCGGTATGTCCTTCAGCGGCATGGCCTGGCGCTGCACCCAGCCGGTGCGGGCCATCGGCGTGCCGTCTGACCAGAAGTAGACGTTGTCCTGCTGGGTGGCGTACGTGTTGAGGTTCTGCGGTATGTCCGTGGCGGCGTACGCCACGGCGAGGAAGACCCCGCTCATGCCGACGGACGCCAGTACGGCCCCCAGCCACTGGCGCCAGGAGGGCATCCAGCGCCGCCACCCGGTCCGGCCCGGCCGGGGGTAGACCGGCCTGAGCCTGCGGACGTAGGGCGCAAGCCTGCGGGCGTGGGGTTCGAGTCGGGCCTTGACCCGGGCGAGCAGCGGGGGTGGGGCGGCTTTCTGACGGGCACTGCGTCGAGGACCCAACTTCGGTCTGGGTATGCGCAGTTGCATGGTGACGTCGGGCTTCACCGGCACGACGTCGTCCGGGTCCGCGGACTCCGCGGTCTTCAACTGCTCGGTGGCTTCCGGGGGAAGGGGTACCCCGGCCTTCAACTTCATGGTGGTGTCCGCAGGCAGAGGCACCCCGGCCTTCAACTGCCCGGTGGTGTCCGAGGGAAGGGGCACCCCGGCCTTCAACTGCATGGTGGTGTCGGGATCGAAGGACTTCCCCGTCCCGGCCTCGCCCTCCGGGCGGCGCTCCCGCGGCTGCTCGGGCGTCACCTCGGGATCCTGGGGACGGTCGCCGTTCCCGCTAGTCACGGTGAGCCCTCTCGCCCGCACGCGTTTGTGGATGCCGGCCCTCTGTTCGCTGCCGTGCCTCGGTCACCACTGCGTCTCCCTCCGCACTCGGTCTTGCGCGCGCGGGTAGATGCAGCTGCCACACATGCGGCTGCGAGCCCCCCCTCACGACGTTGCGGCTCCTCGCGGCTTCTATAAATTATCAGCGGCCTATGTGATCTACCGGGTCAGGAGTGGCAGAGAAGTGGCCAACTCATGGAGAGTACGGAGATGTCAAGAAGACACTCGGGTCGCCCACGCCCCGTCGGGGGCGACCTCACCGGGCCCTTGGGCACCCCTGCGTTCTTGCGGTCAGGGGGATCAGAACGTCCGGAACTCCTCGAAGGGCGGCTCGAACGAGGGGTCGGGCAGGCGAACAGCCGTGCAGCGAGGCGCCGGTTCGGCCCGAGGATCGTCGACGGCCGCCGTCGGAGCCCCCGGCTCACGCGGGAAGGCGTCGGGAACCACCGTCCAGCCGAGGTTGCGCTCGTAGTAGCGCAGGGCGGTCCGCACCGAGGGTGACCAGACGTCGTCGAGGACGATCAGCCCGCCGGGTCTGACGATCTTGCGCAGGAAGTAGAGATCGACGAACACCTCGTGGAACCGGTGGCTGCCGTCCACGAAGGCCGCGTCGGCGACGAGGCCTTCGGTGAGGAGCCGCGGAAGCGCGATCGACGACGGAGTGGACAGAAGGGAGGCGATCGGGTCCAGTCCGGCGGAGCACAGCAGATCCCAGCCGGCACGGGACCAGTCACGGTCCTGGTACGGGTCGACGATGATGTGCCGGGGACGCGGCGGGTCGATCGTGACCAGCGCCTCACCGATCGCGAGCGCGGAGCCGGCGTAGGCGAGACCGATCTCGACGACCGTCTGCGCCCCCTCGGCGATCAGCAGGTCGCGCAGCCGGTCGCATGCGTGCTCGGGCACCGAGATCGTCTCGAAGTCCGCCGCACCGCCCCGAGTCCGGGGCGGTCCCTCCTGTGCCAGCCGACGGCGTACCGCCCGGACCCGTGCCCTGCGATCGCCCGTTCCCGGTTCTCGCCCGTGGTCGTCGAACACTCTTCAGTACCTTTCGACGTCGTCGTGGCATGTACCGGGAGTGCTTCCGGCCTTGCGATGTCCTGGGATCGCCGGTGGCCGCCGGTTAGCCTGTGCCCATGCCACGCTATGAGTACCGCTGCCGCAGCTGCGGCGACACGTTCGAACTGAGCCGTCCGATGGCGGAGTCGTCCGCCCCTGCCACGTGCCCGTCCGGTCACGACGACACGGTGAAGCTTCTGTCGACCGTCGCGGTGGGCGGCAGCGCGTCGGCACCGGCGCCGGCTCCCCGGGCGGGCGGCGGCGCGGGCGGCGGATGCTGCGGCGGTGGCTGCTGCGGCTGAGCACCCGCTCAGCGCCGACGCGCCAGGGTCAGTCCGTCCGCCACCGGCACCATCACGCTGTCGACCCGCTCGTCCGCCGTCACATGGTCGTTGAAGTCCCTGATGGCGGCGGCGAGTCCGGACGCGCCCGGGTCCGTCACGCCGCCGTGGTAGAAGACGTTGTCCGCCACGAGCAGACCGCCCGGACGCATGCGCGGCACCAACTCGTCCCAGTAGGCGACGTAGTTGTCCTTGTCCGCGTCGATGAACGCCATGTCGATGTGCGGCTCGGCGGGCAGCGCCCGCAATGTGTCGACCGCGGGCGCGATACGCAGCTCGATCCGGTCGGACACCCCCGCCTTCGCCCATGCCGCCCGCGCGTGCTCCGTCCACTCCTCGGAGACGTCGCATGTCAGCAGGGTTCCGTCGGGGGGCAGCGCCTGCGCCATGGACAGCGCCGACAGCCCGGTGAAGGTCCCGATCTCGACGACCCGCCGCGCCCCGGTCAGCCGCACCAGAAAGGCCAGAAGCGGCCCCTGCTCCTCGGCGACCTGCTTGCCCGCCACCAGTGGCAGTCGGGTGTGCGTGACCTCGACCAGCATCCGCTGCACGGGGTCCAGTGGTGGGTTGTGGCCGAGCATGTAGGCGTAGAGCTCGTCCGTCAGCGGCGTCCCGTTCCCCTTGGCCACCCGGTCCTCCTCCGGCCCGCCCCCGAGATCCTGAGCGCTTCGGGCTCCCCTCCACCGTATCCCGGGGTTACCGAAAGGGGGCGGGTCGTGCCGGACCGGGACGGGTCAGGCCTGGCGCGCCTCCTTCAGGAACTCCCGCAGGATCCGCTCACCGGCCAGCACGCCCCGCTCCGGCAGGGCGGTGATGCCCGGTGCCGTCCAGTCGGCGTCGGCGAGCTCGCCGTGGCCCGGGCGCCAGCCGCGGTCGGCGGCGAACAGCAGGTCCGCATCCAGCAGGGAGTCCCCGGCGGCGAGGGTGAGCGCGGCCCCGGTACGGCGGGCGACCTCCCGCACGGCGGCGCTCTTGGTGAGCGGCTTCGGCACGGCGTAGATCTTGCGGCCCTGCAGGGACACCGTCCAGCCGCGGTTCTCGGCCCACACGGCCAGTTCCTTCACCCACTCCTCGGGCAGCAGCTCGCGCTCCACCACGAGGTAGGCGAAGAGGTCCTCGGCGACCCGGTGCTTGCGCACCCACGCCGGGTCCGCGGTGGCCGCCAGGTGCTCCCGCACCTCCTCGAGCGGCGCGCACTCCTCGGCGAGCCGGGCGACGACCGCGGCGTGCCACTCGGGGTCGGCGACACCGTCGACGAGCAGATGGCCGCCGTTCGCGCAGATCGCGTACGTCGGGGCCGGGCCGGGCAGGTTGATGCGCTGGTACTGCTTGCGGGTGCGGGTGGTGGTCGGCACGAACACCGCGCGGTCGCCGAGGTCGGTGAGCAGTGCGGCCGCGCTCTCGGTCATGTACGACAGCGGCCTGCTCTCGTGCACCTCGACGCACAGCAGCCGGGGCGCCCGCGCGTCCGGCATGGTCAGTGCGAGCGCCGCGGACGAGTAGATGAGCGTACGGTCGAGGTCGCTGGCGACCAGAACGGGGGTCATACCGTCACCGCCTTGCCGTCGGCGCCGGTCGCGCCCCGGGTGTACCTGGGATGGATCAGTCCCACGCAGGTGTAGGGCAGTTCGTCGACCAGCTCGACCGGCACGCCCCGCTGCTCGGCCAGCAGCCGCACATGGTCGAGGTCGGCGCCCGCCCCGGATCGCGCCAGTATCTTCCAGGGCACCCGGCGCAGCAGCACCCGCGTGGTCTCGCCGACGCCGGGCTTGACGAGGTTCACGTCGTGGATGCCGTACTCCTCGCTGATGCGTTCCACCGCCGCCCAGCCCTCCCAGGTCGGCGCGCGGTCACCGGAGAGCAGCTCCTTGGTCTGTGCGTCGACCGCGTCCTCGACCTCCGTGAAGCAGGCCGAGACGGTGTCGAGGAAGGCGTCCGAGACGTCCGCTCCGGCGAGCTCGCGGTAGAACTTCGCGCCGTGGTAGTCGTGCGGGCCGACCAGGTCGGCGCGCAGCACCGTGCGGGATATCAGCCCGGAGACCGTGGAGTTGAGGCAGGCGGACGGGATGAGGAAGTCCTCGCGCGTGCCGAAGGTCCGTACGCAGGAGCCCGGGTCCGCGAGCACCGCGATCTCCGGATCGAAGCCGGTGATGCCGTCGGACTCCTCGAACTCCCGGATCGCCTCGGCGAGTTCCCGGGTGATGGCGCCCTTGCCGGTCCAGCCGTCGACGAAGACGACGTCGGCCGGGTCGTGCCGGTCGGCCAGGTACCGCAGGGCGTTGGCGTCGATACCGCGTCCGCGCACGATGGACACCGCGTAGTGCTGCACGTCGAGGCCGTGGCGGTGCCTCGCCCAGCGGCGCATCAGGACGCCCACGGGGGTTCCGGCGCGGGCCAGCGAGACGAGGACCGGACGCGGGGACCGTTCGGCGAGGACGGTCTCGGTGACCACGCCGACCGCCTGCGCGATACGGGCGGCGGACGTCTCGAGTGCCGCGTGGAACAGCTCCTGGTACTGCTCGCTCGGCTGGTACTCCACCGGCAGCGACTCGGCGTAGTGCGCGCCACCGCTCTGGATCGCCTCCTCACGTTCCTCGGTCGGCGCCTCCAGGGTGACGTCCGAGAGGTCCTGGAGCAGCCAGCCGACCTCGTCGGGCGCGTACGAGGAGAAGGCGGGGCCACGGAGTGGCTCGGGCAGCATGGCGGGCCTTTCGGGGACGTGCCGGGACGCGGGGACATAGCTGGGCACGACCGCGAGCAGGACGTGCGGGGTGTGGGCGGCGAGCCGGTACAGGAGGCCGCCGGGGGCGTGCAGTCCGGGTGTGTCGGCCACGGAGTCCACGACGGCGACGACGGCGTCGAAGCCGGCACCCGCCACGTTGTAGGCGTAGCGCTCACCGGGGCCGTCGGCCGGGTCGTCGTGGGCGGGGAAGGCGATCCGGCTGCGTATCGCATAGCCGGGGTCGTCCACGGCGAGGACGGGCGAACGGGTGGTCGTGGAGAAGCGGACCTCGGCGGAGGCGACCTGTTCAAGCTCCCGGGCCAGGCGCAGCGGCGCGTACATCAGCTCCTCGAAGCCGAGCACGAGGACACGTCGGGCAGCGCCGGGAATCGCCTCGGCCAGCCGCGCCGCCATGGCGGGCAGCGCACGCTCCAGACGGGCCCGGTGCTCGGGGGTGAAGCCGTGGCGCCCGCCGTCGGGCAGACCGCCGGGCCAGCCGAGACTCACCCGGGTGATGCGGCCGGGCGCGTCGGCCCTGTGTCCTGATGTCTCACCGGCCGCGGTGCCCGGCTCCGCACAGCGCGCGGCGCTCACGGCGCTCTCGTGCTCAGCGACCAGTGCCTGGCCCTTCTCCAGCACCCCCTCCGGCAGCCGCACGGTGCCCGAGACCGCCGCCACGAGGTCCACTCGGGCGCCGATCTCCCGGGCGAAGCCCTCCAGCCGCCCCAGATCCTCGGTCGAGCGCATGTCGACCAGCGCGACGACGACGTACCGGTCGCGCGGGAACCGCTCGTGCAGGTCGCGGATCGTGTTCATGACCGTGTTGCCGGTCGAGAACTCGTCGTCGACCAGGACCAGCGGACCGTCGCCGGCCAGCAGCGCCGGATCCTCCGGGAGCAGCAGGTGCGAGGTGGCGTGGGAATGCGACTCCTCGAAACCGCCGGCCGGGGCGACACCCTCGACGGGCCGGCGGGTGGAGTGGAGGTAGGGGGCGAGGCCGAGCCCGTCCGCGACGGCGTGACCGAGCCCGGTGGCCGTCTCCGCGTAGCCGAGGACCACCGCGCCGCGTCCGCCCGAGCCGTACCGGCCCCCGCCGTCGCCGCCCAGCAGCTCCCGCACCCGGCGGCCGAGCGCGAACCCATGGCTGTAGACGACGGCCGGTGACTGCGGAACGTGCTTGCCCAGCACGTTGGAGACGAGCAGATGCGCCCGTTTGGGGTTGCGCCGCAGTGCGAGACCCAGCAGATCGGTCAGCCGTTCGTCGCCGACCAGCTCCACGCCGAGCCGCTCGGCGACCCACGTCCCGGACCAGACCACGTTCTTCCTCGGTTCCATCTCGGTCGGTGCCGGCGTCAGCCGGGAAGCCCGGCGGCCAGCAGCTCCACAAAGCCGATGTCCTCGCCCGCCACACCGAAGACCTCGGCGCGCTGGAGCGTGCGCTCCGCCCAGGCGCGGTGCGGCTTCACCTCGTTCATCTTGTTCGTGTACGCGGAGCGCAGCACTCCGCCGCCGAGCCGCTCGGGCCGCATGATGTCCTGGGCGTCGCTGAACTCCTCGTGACTGACGACCGACAGTGCGTGTACGGGCATCACGTGCGAGGGGTGGATGCAGGTCTTGCCGAGCAGTCCGTTGGCACGGTCGAGGGAGATCTCGCGCAGCAGCCCGTCCAGGTCGTGCTCGATGAGCGTCTCACGCAGTTCCTCGACCTCCCCCTCCAGGAAGGGGCTGCGCCGCAGCTGCGGCTTGAACATGCGCTCCTGTGCCCTGAAGTACTCCCACACGGGCCCGGTCACCGTGAATCCGGTGCCGTCGGCCCGCCCGAGAACATTGACGACGTCGGCGATCACGGAGGCCACGATCTGGACGTCGTACGCGGTCATGTCCGGCGCGCGGCGCAGGCCGTACGAGGAGCAGAAGTCGGTGACGCCGAGGCGCAGCGCGAGGACCCGGTCGCGGTACTTGTCGACGGTGCGGAAGATGCCCTCCAGCGTCTCCCGGCGCGTCTCCAGGTAGAGCAGGGAGGGCGACTCGAGGACGGGCATGGCGAACAGCCTGCGCCCGCTCGCCGCCACGGCCCCGGTCAGGGCCTCCAGGAACGGGACGCCCCGCTCCTCGGTGAACTTCGGCAGCACGAACCCGGACAGCAGCCGGACCGCCGGACCGAGCCGGGCCACCAGGTCAGGGATCTGCTCGGGGACACGGACCCGGATGAAGAGCAGCGGCAGCTCCACGTCCGGGCGCCCGGCGAGGTCGGTGAACTGCCGGACCAGATTCTCCTCGGCGTCCACGACGTCCGCGTCGTCGATGGAGTCCTCGAGGCACAGCACCATGGACACGACGCCCCGGCCCGCCTGCTTGACCACGTCGTCGGCGAGCTGCGGGCGGGTCGCGGGGCTGTAGAGCGTGGCGCCGAGGGCCACCGCGAGTACACGCGCCGGGGCGTCGGCGGTGAAGACGGCGGGCTCCCGATGGAAGAGCCGCCGCCGCTCCTCAGGGGCGATATGCCCGAAATGACGCATGAGACTCCCCCGTGGTGCTGGACTGCCCGAAAAGTGGTGGCCGGTAATACTACGTAGAACTCCATGTCATGGGTTCCCGTTGGGCATGAAGTTCAGGTAACTCGGCTGTGTCCGTGGTACATCGGCGCAGCGGCGCGGGTCCACCCCCGCGTTGTCGTGACCTTGACGGGGAAGGCAGGATGACGCCATGACGCACGCGATGCTGAAGGGGTCGAACGTACCGCTCGAGGTCACGGCGGTACGGGCGGTGCTGCGCTGGGCAGCGGGACAGGGCGCTCCCGAAGTGGACGCCTCGGCGCTGCTCCTCGGCCCCGAAGGGCGGGTGCGGTCCGACGAGGACTTCGTCTTCTACAACCAGCCCCGGCACCCCTCGGGCAAGGTCCGGCTGCTCGGGAAGAAGCGGGAGGCGGACCGGCTGACCGAGACGATCCAGACGGACCTGGCGGGCGTCGAGCCCGGCGTGGGCCGGGTCCTGCTGGTCGCCTCCGCGGACGACGTCACCTTCGACCAGGTGCGCTCGCTGAGCATCCTCCTGTACGACGCGGCGGCCGCCGACGGAGAGCCACTGGCGTACTTCGACATCAAGCCGGAGACCGGCGCCGAGACGGCCCTGATCTGCGGGGAGCTGTACCGGCGCGGCGACGCCTGGAAGTTCCGGGCGCTCGGCGAGGGCTATCTGAACGGGCTGAAGGGCCTCGCGAACGACTTCGGCATCTCGGTGGACGAGTCGGAGGCACCCGCCGAGACCGGAGCGGTCCCGGCCGTCGCCGAGATCTCGGTGCCGCTGCCCCCGGAGCAGCCGGTACCGCAGCAGCCGGCCTACGGCTACCCGGCGGAGCCGGTGACGACGCAGCCCCAGCCGGCCTACGGCTATCCCCAGCCGGCCGGCCCGTCCGCCTACGGATATCCGCAGACGCAGACGGCCCCGGCGACGGCGCCCGCCTACGGCTATCCGCCCACCCCGGCACCGGCCCTGGACCCGAACTTCACGCTCCCGCCGCAGGGGCCGCAGTTCATCGGGCGGTAGCGGGCTACGCCTTCGTCTTGTAGCCCCGGCCCCACTGCAGACCCCAGCCGTAGAGCCGGTCGAGTTCGGCCTGGAAGCCGTACACGAACTTCACCTCGCGGCGCACGACGATCTCGCCCTTGATGTTCTCTATCAGGACGACCGCGCAGGAGCGGGCCTGCGGGTGGCGTTCGTCCAGGCCGATCTCGATACGCGGGCCGTTGCTGGGATAGAGCGTGACCACGGCGTGCGTACGGTCGAACGCGGGCGTCTGGTCGTAGATGTAGACGAAGATCAGCAGCCGTTTGAAGTCGTCCCGGTGATCGAGGTTGACGAAGATCGTCTCACCGGAGCCGGAACCGAACCGGTCGTCACCGCTCAGCTTGATGTACGGCGGGTCGTTGAGCTCCCCGAAGAAGCTGCCCAGCGGCTGCACCACACCCTTGGTGCCGTCGGCCAGCTCGTACATGCAACCGAGGTCGAGGTCGACGTTGACCATGCTCTGGGTGTGCGCCTGCACGACCTCGGGGGTGAACATACGGAACGGGTGCCGCAGCAGGCTGCCCCGCTCGGGACCGCCGATGTCCGAGGTCCGCATCCGCCACGACAGGTTGATGCGCAGGTTCCCGGTGGCCGCGCCCTGCTTGGTGAGCGAGACCCGCTGGTGCCGTTTGGTCAGCTCGATCGCATTGCTCGCCGCGCTCCCCGAGTCGAACTCCGTCGCGCGCCCGCGCCACACGCCGTCCCAGAAGCCCATGCCCGCCCCCTGTCCCTACCCGATTCAACAGCCGCGGGGCGGCCGCCGAGGACGTGTCCTCGCTGCCGCCCCGCACAGAGCGTTCCTCACCTGGGCCCGGTCCACACCCGCGAACCGTCACTGACGGGCGAGCGAGCATGAGCCCGAGGGACTCGTACGCCCCGAAGGCCGACCGGGCCGCGTGAAGGGAGGAACGCGCGCCCCTACACCCCGGACGAGACCTCAGTCTTCGCGTCCGGTGCCTCCGCTTTTCCCTCGGCCGCGGCAAGCGCGCGGTTGCGGCGCACCGAGGACCAGAAGGACCAGCCGATGAGGAGGACACCGACGAGACCGGTGATCACCTCGTTGATCTGGTACTGGATGGTGACCATGAGGATCACCGCCAGCGCGCCGATCGCGTAGTGCGCGCCGTGCTCCAGGTAGACGTAGTCGTCGAGGGTGCCCTGACGGACCAGGTAGACGGTCAGCGACCGGACGTACATCGCGCCGATGCCGAGGCCGAGCGCCATCAGGATGATGTCGTTGGTGATGGCGAAGGCGCCGATCACACCGTCGAACGAGAAGGACGCGTCCAGGACCTCCAGGTAGAGGAACATGAAGAACGCGGCCTTGCCGGCGAGCAGGACCGCCGAGCGGCCCTTGCCGCTGCGCGCGGCCTCTTCCTCCGCCTCGCTCTCCCGCTCCTCCTCGTCCTCGAGCCTGTCCTCGAAGAAACCGGAGAGACCGCCGACGATCATGTACGTGATCAGACCGGCGATGCCGGAGATCAGAACCGTCTGGCCCTTGTCGATGTGCGCGCCGCCGTGCTGGTGGGCGTGGGTCGCGAAGGTCATGGAGGCGATCAGCAGGACGATCAGCGCGATGCAGACCGACAGCATGTCGACCTTGCCGAGCTTGGCGAGCGGGCGCTCGATCCAGCGCAGCCACTGGATGTCCCGGTCCTCGAAGATGAAGTCCAGGAAGATCATCAGAAGGAACATCCCACCGAAGGCGGCGATCGCCGGGTGGGCGTCGGTGACGAGCTGCTGGTACTGGTCCTTGTCGGTCAGCGCCAGGTTCACCGCGTCGATCGGGCTCTTCTTCGCCGTGACGGCGACGATCACGACGGGGAAGACCAGCCGCATACCGAAGACGGCGATCAGCACACCGACCGTGAGGAAGATCTTCTGCCAGAAGGCACTCATCTTCTTCAGGATTCCGGCGTTGACCACCGCGTTGTCGAAGGACAGCGAGATCTCGAGGACGGACAGGATCGCCACGATGCCGAAGGCGGTCCACCCCCCGTAGAGGACCGCAAGGACCAGGCCGACCGCGGTGACCACGAACGACCAGCCGAAGGTTTTCAGAAGCACTGGCTACCCAATCCGAATCTGTACGGGACTCCCCCGTCGCCGTACCCGGCTTTACGAAACGTTGACTCCGAAGTCTAGAGCGATTCCGCGCAGACCGGATGCGTACCCCTGTCCCACCGCCCTGAACTTCCACTCGGCGCCATAGCGGTAGACCTCGCCGAAGATCATCGCGGTCTCCGTGGAGGCGTCCTCGCTCAGGTCGTAACGGGCGAGCTCCTGACCGTCGGCCTGGTTGACCACACGGATGAAGGCATTGCTGACCTGGCCGAACGTCTGGCCGCGGTCGTCGGCCAGATGGATCGAGACCGGGAAGACGATCTTGTCGCACTGGGCCGGGACCTTGGACAGGTCGATCAGGATCGACTCGTCGTCACCCTCGCCCTCACCGGTGAGGTTGTCCCCGGTGTGCTCCACCGACCCGTCCGGGCTCTTGAGCTGGTTGTAGAAGACGAACCACTCGTCACCGAGGACCCGGCCGCCACTGCACAGCAGCGCGCTGGCGTCGAGGTCGAAGGGGGCTCCGGTGGTCGAGCGCGCGTCCCAGCCGAGCCCGATCATCACCTGCGTGAGATTCGGTGCGGCCTTGGAGAGGGAGACGTTGCCTCCCTTGGCGAGCGTGACACCCATGATGCTGGTCCTCCCCGAGATGGTGCTGCTCTGCTTGTCCTGCGCGTCCGGCGCCGCACTCAAACCGTGCGACGCCGGACGTGCGGTTCAGACTGCTCAGACGTTGACGCCGAAGTCCTGCGCGATACCGCGCAGGCCCGAGGCGTAACCCTGACCGATGGCGCGGAACTTCCACTCCGCCCCGTGGCGGTACAGCTCACCGAAGACCATGGCGGTCTCGGTGGAGGCGTCCTCGCTCAGGTCGTACCGCGCGATCTCCTGCTGGTTCGCCTGGTTGACGACACGGATGAACGCGTTGCGGACCTGGCCGAAGGACTGCTGGCGGTTCTCGGCGTCGTAGATCGACACCGGGAAGACGATCTTCTCGACGTCGGTCGGGACCGAGGCGAGGTTGACCTTGATCACCTCGTCGTCGCCCTCGCCCTCGCCGGTGATGTTGTCGCCCGTGTGCTCGACGGAGCCGTCCGGGCTCTTGAGGTTGTTGAAGAAGACGAAGTTCTGGTCGCTGCCGACCTTGCCCGACGTGTTCAGCAGCAGTGCGCTGGCGTCGAGGTCGAAGTCGGTACCGGTCGTGGTGCGGACGTCCCAGCCCAGACCGACGAGGACCGCGGTCAGGCCCGGGGCCTCCTTGGTCAGCGATACGTTGCCGCCCTTGCTGAGGCTGACTCCCACGAGTCCCTCCATTGGTGTCCAGGGGCGGGGAGCCCCGTAGTACGTTGGCATCGGATCAACGAGTCGATCCTAGTGACGGGTTCCCGTACCCCGCAGGCCTTGGGACCCGAGAATCACAGGGTGTCGAGCGCCTTCACGTACTCGTTCAGGTCGCGCGCGTCCGGCAGGCCGTTGACCACGGTCCACCGCACCACGCCCTCCTGGTCGATGATGAAGGTCCCGCGCACCGCGCAGCCCTTGTCCTCGTCGAAGACGCCGTAGGCGCGCGAAATGTTGCCGTGCGGCCAGAAGTCGGACAGCAGGGGGTACTCCAGGCCCTCCTGTTCGGCGAAGACGCGCAGGGTGTGGATGGAGTCGTTGGAGACGGCGAGAAGCTGGGTGCCGCCGTTGACGAACGCCGGCAGGCTGTCGCGCAGCGCGCCGAGCTCCCCCGCGCAGACGCCGGTGAAGGCGAACGGGTAGAAGACCAGCACCACGTTCTTCCCGCCACGGAAGTCGGCGAGCCTCACGGTCCTGCCGTGGTTGTCCTTGAGTTCGAAGTCGGGGGCCTTCTCGCCGACCTGGATCGCCATGGGCCTGCTTCCCTTCCGGTGGGGCTGGTCGAGTCGGACCCACCCTACGCAGCGATCACAGCAGGCCTGAGGACGGGCTGAGTGTTCAGCCCGTCCTCGGGATCCCTTGCCCGGGCGACTTCGTGGACGAGGCCGTTGGGACCGGGGTGGGGTCCGGGGGCACCACCCCCGCTACGGCCGCCCCGGCGACCGGCCGGTCCAGCGGAGCGTCACCTCTTGGACCTGGCCCCCTTCGGCGTCACCAGCCGGGACCCGCTCCAGTCCTTGCCCACGCTGACACTCTTGGACGCCGACAGACCCGCCGTCGTCGCGGATTCAGAGATGTCGCTCGGCTCCACGTAGCCCGTACGACCCGTCTTCGGGGTGAGGAGCAGGATCGAGCCGCCTTCTTCGATGTACGTGGTGGCGTCCACCAGCACATCCGTCAGGTCGCCGTCCTCGTCGCGGAACCACAGCACCACAGCATCGGCGACGTCGTCGTACTCCTCGTCCACGAGTTGGCTGCCGATGAATTCCTCAATGGCCTCGCGGAGCTCCTGATCGACGTCGTCGTCGTAGCCGATCTCCTGGACCACCTGCTCGGGCTGGAACCCCAGCCTCGCGGCAGGGTTCGTCCGCTCCTCCGCGTGGTCCGCGGTCGCGCTCACGGCTTGCCTCCTGATCATGTCTTGTCGAATATCTCAGCCACGCGCGTACGCGAAGCATTGGCCGTAGTCCACACGGGCGCGGCGGATCGCGCAAGTACCCGGCGGTTCAGACCGCCGAAACGGTGACGATCCTGGCCGTGTCGCCGCAACTCCAGGCACGGTATCGCGCCGGATGGTGATCCACACCACACCGTTCTGCCCGGTTTGCGCATTCCGGAATCCTCTGTGGGTACGAGAGTCGAATGACTTTGCGGGACCCGTCACCGCCTGGGCGTATCGTGTCGCTTTGCTCGTGAGCGTCCCCGAAGAACCGATCCGCCACTGTGGTTACCTCACGGTAAAGATGACGATTCCCTTCCCCGAGGTACACGATGGGGATCGGTGCAGGCACAAGGAAAAAGTGGCCCTCTGACAGGTAAGGAACAGCGTGGCTTCCGGATCCGATCGCAATCCGATCATCATTGGCGGCCTTCCTAGTCAGGTTCCTGACTTCGATCCCGAGGAAACCCAGGAGTGGCTCGACTCCCTCGACGCCGCAGTGGATCAGCGCGGCCGTGAGCGGGCCCGCTACCTGATGCTCCGTCTGATCGAGCGGGCCCGCGAGAAGCGCGTGGCCGTGCCCGAGATGCGCAGCACGGACTACGTCAACACCATCCCCACCAAGAGCGAGCCGTTCTTCCCCGGCAACGAGGAGATCGAGCGCAAGATCCTCAACGCCACACGGTGGAACGCCGCCGTCATGGTCTCCCGCGCCCAGCGACCCGGGATCGGGGTCGGCGGCCACATCGCCACCTTCGCCTCCTCCGCCTCGCTGTACGACGTGGGCTTCAACCACTTCTTCCGCGGCAAGGACGAGGGCGACGGCGGTGACCAGGTCTTCTTCCAGGGCCACGCCTCCCCGGGCATCTACGCGCGGGCCTTTCTCCTCGACCGGCTCTCCGAGCGTCACCTGGACGGGTTCCGCCAGGAGAAGTCGAAGGCTCCGTACGGGCTCTCCAGCTATCCGCACCCGCGCTCGATGCCGGACTTCTGGGAGTTCCCGACGGTCTCCATGGGTCTCGGCCCGATCGCCGCGATCTTCCAGGCCCGGATGAACCGCTATATGCACGCGCGCGACATCGCGGACACCTCCCGCTCGCACGTGTGGGCCTTCCTCGGCGACGGCGAGATGGACGAGCCGGAGTCGCTGGGCCAGCTGTCCATCGCCGCCCGCGAGGGCCTGGACAACCTGACCTTCGTCGTCAACTGCAACCTCCAGCGCCTGGACGGCCCGGTGCGCGGCAACGGAAAGATCATCCAGGAGCTGGAGTCGGTCTTCCGGGGCGCAGGCTGGAACGTGATCAAGCTGATCTGGGACCGCACCTGGGACCCGCTGCTGGCGCAGGACCGGGACGGGACTCTGGTCAACAAGATGAACACCACGCCGGACGGCCAGTTCCAGACGTACGCGACGGAGTCCGGCGCGTACATCCGGGACCACTTCTTCGGCGACGACCACCGGCTGCGCGCGATGGTCGAGAACATGACCGACGACCAGATCCTGCACCTGGGCCGTGGCGGTCACGACCATCGCAAGATCTACGCGGCGTTCAAGGCGGCCAAGGAGCACAAGGGCCAGCCCACGGTGATCCTGGCCAAGACCGTCAAGGGCTGGACCCTGGGTCCCAACTTCGAGGGCCGCAACGCCACGCACCAGATGAAGAAGCTGACGGTCGCCGACCTCAAGCACTTCCGCGACCGACTGCACCTGCCGATCTCCGACAAGGACCTCGAGTCCGGCCTGCCGCCGTACTACCACCCCGGCCGGGACACGGAGGAGATGCAGTACATGCACGACCGGCGCAAGTCGCTCGGCGGGTACGTCCCGACACGCGTCGTGCGCTCCAAGCCCCTGCCCCTTCCCGACGACAAGGCGTACGCGGGGGTCAAGAAGGGCTCCGGTCAGCAGTCCATCGCCACCACCATGGCGTTCGTGAGGCTGCTGAAGGACCTCATGCGGGACAAGGAGATCGGCCGGCGGTTCGTGCTGATCGCCCCCGACGAGTACCGCACCTTCGGCATGGACTCGTTCTTCCCGAGCGCGAAAATCTACAACCCGCTCGGCCAGCAGTACGAATCGGTCGACCGCGACCTGCTGCTCGCCTACAAGGAGTCCCCGACCGGCCAGATGCTGCACGACGGCATCTCCGAGGCGGGCTGCACGGCGTCGCTGATCGCGGCCGGCTCGGCCTACGCCACGCACGGCGAGCCGCTGATCCCGGTGTACGTCTTCTACTCGATGTTCGGTTTCCAGCGCACCGGCGATCAGTTCTGGCAGATGGCCGACCAGCTCTCGCGCGGTTTCGCGCTGGGCGCGACCGCGGGCCGTACGACTCTGACCGGCGAGGGCCTCCAGCACGCGGACGGCCACTCGCAGCTCCTGGCCTCGACCAACCCGGGGTGCGTGGCCTACGACCCGGCCTACGCGTACGAGATCGCCCACATCGTGCAGGACGGTCTGCGGCGGATGTACGGCTCCTCGCCCGAGCACCCGCACGGCGAGGACGTCTTCTACTACCTCACCGTCTACAACGAGCCGATCCGGCAGCCGGCCGAGCCCGCCGGCGTGGACGTCGAGGGCATTCTCAAGGGCATCCACCGGATCTCCGAGGGCACCTCGGGCACCGTCCGGGCGCAGATCATGGCCTCCGGCGTCTCCGTGCCCTGGGCGCTGGAGGCGCAGCAGCTCCTCGCCGAGGACTGGAACGTCCGTGCGGACGTCTGGTCGGCGACCTCGTGGAACGAACTGCGGCGCGAGGCCGTGGACTGCGAGAAGCACAATCTGCTGCACCCCGAGGAAGAGCAGCGGGTGCCGTACGTGACACAGAAGCTCAGCAGTGCCGAGGGTCCGTTCGTGGCCGTGTCCGACTGGATGCGATCCGTTCCCGACCAGATCGCACGCTGGGTGCCCGGCTCCTACCAGTCGCTGGGCGCGGACGGCTTCGGCTTCGCGGACACGCGGGGCGCGGCCCGCCGCTTCTTCCACATCGACGCGCAGTCGATCGTGGTGGCGGTCCTCGCCGAGCTGGCCGGGTCGGGCAAGATCGACCGCTCGGTGCTCAAGCAGGCGATCGACCGCTACCAGCTGCTCGACGTGACGGCGGCCGACCCGGGAGCGGCGGGCGGCGACGCGTAACCCCCCGCATCGCCCGGCCGCGGTGGCCGATGGGCGGCGAGGCCGACGGCCTCGCCGCCCTTGCGCGTTCCGTACGATGCGGACCCGTTGCGAGCGGCACATCCGGCGGCCACTGCCGGCGCTCGCGCCGGCGCTCGCGCCGGCGCTCGCCGTCCCCTACGCCGTGCCGCTCAGCGCACAGCTCGGCGAGCCGGTCGCGTGCACGGTCACCGAGCTGGTGGTGGGGGAAGCGTCCGCCGCGGACCATCGCGTGCGCCTCGCGATCAGCCCGTACCGCAAGGAGTTCGTCCGCACCCACTGGCTCGACCTGTGCGCCGTGGTGCCGCCCCTCGCCGATGTCCGGGTCGCCGGCCGTGGTCTCGGTGGAGCGGGACTCGCACACAGGAACATCGAGACGCCGGCGACGCGGTGTACTGGTCGTTCACCAGGATGACGACCGTGGGCCACGGCGATCACGCACCGACCACGGCCTCCGGCGGATGCTCGCCCCGGGCCTGATGCTCCCGGGCATCACGCCGCTCGGTGCGGTGATCGCGAACACCGCCGCCACGGCGGCGATCGAGGCGCTCACCGAAGCGGTACGGGCGCTTCGGGCAAGGTGGCCGCGTCGTCCGGTCCGTCCGTGCCGCGCCCGCTCGCCCCCGCGGGGACGGGGCCCCGGCCGTGGCCGGGGCCCGGCGCTCGCTCTCCAGGATCAGAGCAGTCCGTTCCCGGTGGTCGCGGTTCCGGCCAGCCAGACGATCGCCAGCAGTGTGTCGATCGCGCCGAGGACCAGGGCCACCAGAGCCGGAATCGAGCGGCTGCCCGTCCAGTTGCGGCCCATCGCGAGCCATCCGCACACGACCGCGACCGGTCCCAGGACGATGCCGAGGGCGAAGAAGCCCGCGACCGCGCAGATGACACCTATGATCCCGAGCGTCGCGCGATCCGGCCCGGTCCGCGACCACGTCCGGCCGCGTGAGCGGGGGTACCTGCGCGTGCCGTTTCCGAAGCCCGCCATCATCAACTCCCTGAACTCATCGGTCAGTTCGGGCGTGATGAGCGGGTACCCCGGTTTCCCGCGGCAAGTCCTTCCCACACGCGGCTCCCTTGGACAGCACGCCGCGGTCCGTCCGGCCTCCCGGTCGCACGGCGGCGGACGGACCCACTGCGACCTGCGGTGTCCGCCGGCTGTGAGGAATCCGAGCGCTTTCGCCCCGGCGGACGAACGCGCTCGGATCCGGGTCAGATGTGCGCGGCCCCCGCGCCCGCATCGGCGTTCTCGCCGCGCTTGGTGAGCAGCGCGACCAGTACCGCGACCGTCGCGACACCCGCGGCGACCAGACAGGCCAGGCTCATGCCGGAGATGAACGTGTCGTGCGCGACCGCGGTGATCTTCTGGACGACGGCGGCCGGGGTGTCCGGGGTCACCGGGGCCACGCCCACCTGCACCGCCTCGGATGCCTGGTCGAGCTGCGACCCGGTCAGCGGCGGAAGTCCGGCGTCGGTCCAGTTGCCCGCGAGGTCGTTGTCGACCTTGGAGGCCATCACGGCGCCCAGCACCGCGGTGCCGAGGCTGCCGCCGATCTGCATCGCGGCCTGCTGCAGTCCGCCGGCGACGCCGGACAGCTCCATGGGCGCATTGCCGACGATGACCTCGGTGGCGCCGACCATGACGGGCGCGAGACCGAGACCGAGCAGCGCGAACCAGATCGACATGACGCCGCTGCCCGTGCCCGCCTCCAGCGTCGACATCCCGTACATCGCGATCGCGGTGGCGGCCATGCCGCCCGCCAGCGGGATACGCGGGCCCAGCTTGGTGATCGCGGCACCCGCGAGCGGGGAGCCGACGATCATCATGCCGGTCAGCGGAAGCAGGTGCATACCCGCGTCGACCGGGCTCATGCCGTGCACGTTCTGCAGGTAGAAGGTGACGAAGAACAGGCCGCCCATGAAGGCGATCGCCATGAGGACCATGAGCACGACACCCGCGGACAGCGGCACCGAGCGGAACAGCCCCAGCGGGATCAGCGGCTCCTTCACCCGCTTCTCCCACACGGAGAAGAGGACGAAGCCCAGCACGGACGCGCCGATGAACAGCCAGGTCTTGCCGTCGCCCCAGCCCCAGGCCGGCGCCTTGATGAGCGCCCAGACCAGGCAGAACATGGCGCCGGACAGCAGGGAGATACCGAGCAGGTCGAAGGAGCGCGGCGCGTTCTTCGCACGGTGGTCGGTGAGGATCAGCAGGCCGAGGACGAGCGCGAGCGCGCCGACGGGCACGTTGATGAAGAAGACCGACTGCCAGCTGACGTGCTGGACGAGCAGCCCGCCGAGGATCGGGCCGCCCGCGGTGGAGGCGCCGATGACCATGCCCCAGATACCGATCGCCATGTTCAGCTTCTCGGCCGGGAAGGTGGCCCGCAGCAGACCGAGCGCGGCGGGCATCAGCAGCGCGCCGAACAGGCCCTGGAAGACACGGAAGGTCACGACGAGGGCGATGCTGTCGGACAGGCCGATCGCACCGGAGGCGGCCGCGAAGCCGACCACGCCGATCAGGAAGGTCTGCCGGTGACCGAAGCGGTCACCGAGCTTGCCCGCGGTGATCAGGGTGACCGCGAGGGCGAGGAAGTACGCGTTGGTGATCCACTGGACGTCGGAGAAGCTGGCGCCGAGGTCCTTGGCGATGGCCGGGTTCGCGATGGCCACGATGGTGCCGTCGAGGGCCACCATCATGACGCCGACCGCCACGGTGATCAGGGTGAACCACGGGTGCCCGCGCAGCCCGCGGTCCGGCGCCCGCTCCGCCGGGACCGTCGGCGCCCCGGCCGTTTTGTCCCCCGGTTCCGTCGCATGGACGGTGGTCTGACTAGTCATATGGTGGAGGTTAGTGACAGCCGCTGACAATTGACAAACCAATTCACAAGTCGGTAACTGTCACGCTACTCGCGGCTTGACCCAACCGGGCCGTACGACCAGAAAGAGGACCGATGGAGACGGCGTCGCGACCAGGATTGCGTGAGCGCAAGAAACAACGCATCCGCGACGCGCTGCTTCGCGCCGCTCTGGAGCTGTTCCTCACCCAGGGGTACGAACGCACGACGGTCGACGAGATCACCGCGGCCGTGGACGTCTCCCAGCGCACCTTCTTCCGCTACTACGCCGGAAAGGAGGAGGCGGTCTTCTTCACCCACTCCGTCGCCGCGTCGCACTTCGTCGACGCGGTGCGCGCGCGCCCCCGGGACGAGGCCCCGCTGGAGGCGCTGCGACAGGCGGTGCTGCAGGGCTGGGACGACATCGGTGAGACCATCGAGCGGATCGTCCCGGTCGAACTCCACCTGCGCACCTACCAGTTGATCGAGTCGACGCCCGCCCTGTTCGCCACCCACCTGCGCCGTTCGGCCGAGGTGGAGGAGGAGATCGCACGCGTGATCGCCGAACGCGAGGGCCTCGACGTGGACACGGACCCCCGACCGCGCGTCGCAGTGGCCGTGTTCGGCGGAGTGATGCGCGTCACCGAGCGGCTGTGGGGCACGGGCGAGGACATCAGCGTGGCCGCGATCCACCAGCTGACGGTCTCGCATCTGGACGCCGTGCGCCCGGCGCTGGCGGAGAAGTGGCGCACGGACGACACGGACGGCTCCCCCGCCGCCGTCAACTGAATTCCGGGCGCCCGAGGGCCGGACACGGCCGTCGGAGTGAAGCTGCGGCCACGTGGAGTGTCAAGTGACGTGTGCCTCATCGACCCAGCGTGACGATCGGACGTAAGACCCATCCGTTTTGCCGTAATTGGCGTCACAGAAACGTGAGACGCATCACTCGGTTAACGCGAGACACTCCCGTTCTCCTAGTGTGTCCTTCCAGTGACTTCCTTCGACACCTCCCCGCAACTCAACGTCTGGCGCGCGCTGCTCGCTCTGGCCGTTGTCTTCGTGATGCTCGCGACGACCGGCTGGACCGCCGTTCGCAACCACCGAGGTCCCACACCGCTCCAGGAGTCACGCTCGGCGTGGGAGCACGGGACGATCGCCGGACGCGAACTGCCGGACGCCGACGCGTCCCCGGGCCGGATCACGCACTTCTTCGCCTCGCTCAGCGCCCACCAGCGCTCCCGGCTCGTCCACCGCTTCCCGCTCGCGGTCGGCAACATGAACGGGGCGCCGGTACGTCTGCGCTACGCGGCCAACCGCATCGCCCTCGACGAGCAGCGCAAGGTCGAGCGCGCACGGATGCACGACGACCGGCTGTCGGCCGTCGGCCAGCGCGAGGCGGGGCGGCTCATGCACCGCTTCGAGGCGCTGATGCGGACGGACCGGCAGATCCTGGCCTTCGATCCGGAGGGCTCGGGGCGCGTGGCCGAAGTCCTCGGGAACCTGGACCGGGCCCGGCGGATCTCCGTCGTCGTCCCCGGTGTCGACACCGATCTGCTCACCTTCCAGCGCACCTTCCGCCCGTACTCGGCGCCGGTCGGCATGGCCAAGGCGCTCTACGCGGCCGAGCGGACGGCCGCCCCCCTGACCCGTACGGCCGTGATCGCCTGGGCCGACTACACCGCGCCCGGCGGCCTCGGTGTGGAGGCGGCGACGGCGATGCGCGCCGAGGAGGGGGCCGTCCGGCTCGACGCCCTCGTCCGCGCCCTGCCCGGCCGCGCCCCCGTCCAGCTGTACTGCCACAGCTACGGCTCGGTGGTGTGCGGGGTCGCCGCGCACACCCTGCCGTCCCGGGTGTCCGACCTGGCGGTGGCGGGCAGCCCCGGCATGCGCACCGGTACCGCCGCCGGTCTGCGGACCGCCGCCCGGGTGTGGGCGATGCGGGACGCCGACGACTGGATCCAGGACGTGCCCTATCTGGAGGTGGGCGGTATCGGCCACGGCGCCGACCCGGTCTCCCGTGCCTTCGGGGCGCGGGTGCTGTCGGCGCAGGGGGCGAAGGGTCATGCCGGATACTTCGCGCCCGGCACCGAGAGCCTGCGCAACTTCGCCGAGATCGGTGTCGGCGCATATCGCGCGGTGGACTGCGTCCACAACGATGACGTCTGCCGGACCGATCTGCCCGACACGGCGTCGGTCGGACGCGCGTAGAAAAACAGGAATTGCGGTCCGCCAGGGGAGGCGACGGAGGAGCACGTGCCGCATACGATGAGCCGCATGGGTGACGTACTGGCCGGATTTCATGCCGCCTGGGAGTTCGAGTCCGACTCCGTGCTCATCCGCTTCGAACGGGGTATCCGCACACCGAAGCTGTTCCAGACGCTCGGTGAACGCCGTGTCCCCCTGGAGGCGATCACGGGGGTCACACTGACTCGGGGCAAGCGCGGGACCACGGTCCTGCACGCGGTGCCCAGGCCCGGAGCCGACCCGCTGATGGAGGCGGCGGCGGGACAGCTGAAGGAGTCGTCCGACCCGTACCGGCTGGTTCTGCCCGCCGACCGCGAGACCCTCGCCGAGTACTACGCCGACGAGTTGCGCGCGCGACTCGGCGGGAACGGTGAGCCGGCCGAGCGGTTCCTGGTCGATCCGCCCAAGGCGCCCGCCCAGTTCAAGGCGTACGACGGGAAGGCGTCCTTCGACGGCACGTCGGTGTCCTTCCGCTGGTTCTGGACGGGCGCGTCGTCCGCCAAGTGGAAGGCCGGCGACCAGAGTTTCCCGGTCACCGGCCTCAGCGGGGTCGAGTGGCGCTCCCCGGAGGTCTTCGAGGGGCATCTGCGGCTGCTGCGGCGTGATCCCGCCGGCGGCACACAACCGGCCCAACCGGACCAGGATCCGGCGGCCGTGGTCTTCGGCCTCGGCTACGGCCCCGTGCACGAGTCGTTGCCGTTCGCCGCGTCCGTGCTCGCCGCCGTGCGGGCCGCGGGCTCGGGCCCGATCGCGGTGCCGGCCGCGCGGCGGGACCCGGCGGACATCGCCGAACGGATCCGCCATCTGGGCGAACTCCACCAGGCCGGACTCGTGACGGACGAGGAGTTCTCCATGAAGAAGGCGGAGTTGCTGGCGGAGCTCTAGTCGGACCGCCCGCGGGCGGTCCCGGGCCGCGGGTCGGATGTGCGTGCCCGCACGATGCCCCGCGGCCCGTGGCGAGGCGCGGAGCCCGCTACTCCCGGCCGGCCGACGAGAAGGTCATGTCCGGGTAGCGGTCGCCCGCGACCCTCGCGGCGATCGGATCCAGGAGGCCCAGTTCGTCTGCGGTCAGCACCACGCGGGTCGCGTCCACGTTCTCCTCGACGCGTGTGCGCTTGGTGGTGCCCGGGATCGGGACCACCGGGAGCCCGTGCACCCCCGCCTGTTGCTGGACCCAGGCCAGGGCGATCTGCGCGGGCGAGGCGCCGTGCGCCTCGGCGACGGCCCGGATCGGCTCCAGCAACGCCACATTGGCGGCCGCGTTCTCCCCTGTGAAGCGGGGCATCGTACGGCGGAAGTCCTCGTCCGTGAGGTCGGTGTCGGCGTTGGAGAAGGAACCCGTGAGGAAACCGCGCCCCAGCGGCGAGTACGGCACCAGGGTCACGCCGAGTGCCTTGGCCGCGGGCACCACGTTCGCCTCGATGTCCCGGCTGAACAGCGACCACTCCGACTGCACGGCGGCGATCGGGTGGACGGCGTGGGCCGCGCGCAGTTCACCGGCCGTGACCTCGCTCAGGCCGAGCTGCCTGACCTTCCCCTCGCGCACCAGCTCCGCCATGGTGCCGGCGGTCTCCTCGATCGGAACCGTCACATCGCGCCGGTGCATGTAGTAGAGGTCGATCACCTCGACGTCCAGTCGCTTGAGGCTCGCCTCGACGCACTGGCGGATGTACTGCGGGTCGTTGCGGATGATCCGCTTGTACGGCTCGTACGGCGACGAGGAGATCCCGAACTTCGTGGCGACGACCACTTCGTCGCGGTGCCGCCGGAAGAAGGGGGACAGGAACTTCTCGTTCTCCCCCGCGCCGTAGGCGTCCGCCGTGTCGAAAAGCGTGACGCCCAGTTCCAGCGCCCGTTCCAGGGCGGCACGCGCCTCTCCGGCGTCCGAGGGGCCGTAGGCCCAGCTCATGCCCATGCAGCCGAGGCCCTGCACCCCCACCTGCGGCCCGTCGCCGAGCCGCGCCTCGGCGATCCTGCTGTCCGTCATCGGGGCCTCTCCGACGCGAGGGCGCGCCCGGCGTCCCCATAAAAGTCGATCTTGCGGTCGAGTACCGCGAGCGTGTCCCGGAGCTCCGCGATCCGGGCGAGCACGTCCCTGCGGGTCGCCTCCAGGAGTTCGTAGCGCTCGCCGTACGTGTGGTCACCGGCGCGCACCAGTTCCGCGTAGCGCACCATGTCGGCCACCGGCATACCGGTGAGCCTGAGCTTGCCGACGAGGTCGAGCCAGTCCAGGTCGGCGTTGCAGTAGCGGCGCTGGCCCGTGTGCGAGCGGTCCACGTGGGGCATGAGCCCGATCCGCTCGTACCAGCGCAGGGTGTGCGCAGTCAGTCCGGTGAAGGCGACGACCTCGCTGATGGTGTAGCTGTCCTGCCCGTCGGGACGGGGATGCCTCCCGGGCGGTACGGAGCAGATGTCGGTCCCGTTGTCGGCCGCCTCGGTCAAGGTCTCCATCACCGTCATGAACCCCACGCTAAAACCTTGGAGTGCACTCCAAGCAAGCGGAACAAGGGGAAAATGCCGAGCCCCGCCGGCCGGGCGCCACTAGCGTGCGCGCCATGAGTCTCGTACGCCGGGCCGTGCCCGAGGACGCCGAAGAGCTGCTGCGACTGCGCCAGGTGATGATCGATTCGGTCTTCTCCGCCGACACCTCCACACACTGGCACACGGAGTCCCTGCCCACCGTGCGCCACCGGCTCGCCGATCCGGCAGGCGGTTTCGTCGCATTCGTGATCGACCATCCCGAGCGGCCGGGGGCGCTGGCCGCGCTGGTGGCCGGGACCGTCGAGTACCGGATCGGCCGACTGGGCAACCCGCACGGGCGGGTCGGGCACGTCTTCAGCGTCGCCACCGACCCCGACGCGCGCCGCCGGGGCTATGCACGCGCCTGCATGGAGACGCTGCTGGACTGGTTCCGCGCGCAGGACGTACGCCAGGTCGATCTGAACGCCTCCGCCGAGGCCGAACCCCTCTACGCCTCGCTGGGCTTCGTCCGCAAGCCGGACCCCTCGATGCGGCTGCACCTGGGAAGCGCATAGTGTCGGAGGCATGTCCCTGCAGAGTCTGGCGCTGATCGAGAACTGGCCCGTCCCCGCCGCCGCCGCGGCGGTCGTCCGCGCGGACGGCACCGTGCTCGGCATGCACGGCCCGGTCGACCACCGCTTCCCGCTGGCGTCGGTCACCAAGCCGCTCGCCGCGTACGCGGTGCTCGTGGCGTACGAGGAGGGGGCGGTCGAGCTGGACGAGCCCGCCGGGCCGCCCGGCGCCACGGTCCGGCACCTCCTCGCGCACACCTCCGGGCTGGCGTTCGACGAACACCGCGTCACGTCCGCACCCGGCGAGCGGCGGCTGTACTCGAACGCCGGGTTCGAGGTGCTGGGCGATCATGTGGCGAAGGCGACGGACATCCGGTTCTTCGAGTACGTGCGCCAGGCCCTCCTCGAGCCGCTCGGCATGGACTCCACGAGCCTCGACGGCTCCCCGGCCAAGGACGGTGTCTCGACGGTCGCCGACCTCGTACGGTTCGCGGCCGAGGTGCAGGCGCCCCGGCTGCTGGACCCGCGGACGGTGGCGGACGCGATGACGGTGCAGTACCCGGGCACGAAGGGCGTGCTGCCGGGGTACGGGCACCAGAACCCCAACGACTGGGGGCTCGGCTTCGAGATCCGGGACTCCAAGTCGCCGCACTGGACAGGCGGTTCGTCCTCGCCGCGGACGTTCGGTCACTTCGGGCAGTCGGGCACGTTCCTGTGGATCGACCCGGACGCCGGCGCGGCGTGCGTGGCGCTGACGGACCGTGCCTTCGGCCCGTGGGCCGTCGAGGCGTGGACACCGTTCACGGACGCGGTGCTGGCGGAACTGCGCGGCTGAGGCGCCCGGCTAACCGGCCAGCTCCCAGACCAGCAGCTCCGCCTCCGTCAGGCCCACGGCCTCCATGTCCTTCACGTCCGTGATCCGCGCCGCGTCGCCCGGCCCCAACTCCGCTCCGCCAAGGAGCACTTCGCCGCGCACCACATGGACGTAGGCGTACGCCGCGTCCGGCACCGCGGTGCGCTCCCCCGGCCCGAGGCGGCGTACATGGAGCATCGCTCCCGCCTGGGGGACCGCGTACGGCGTGGAGTCGGCGATGCCGTGGACCACCTCGTACGCGGGCTCGCCGCCCGGTTCCAGGGGCGCCAGCCACATCTGGACGAAGACGAGCGGGACGTCGGCGTCATTGCGCTCCACATGGCGCACACCGCCCGCCGAACTCAGCCGCTGGACGTCTCCGGGCCGGACGACCGAGGCGTGACCCGTCGAGTCGCGATGGGTCAGCTCGCCCTCCACCACCCATGTGACGATCTCGGTGTGGCTGTGCGGGTGCTCGTCGAAGCCCGCCCCGGGAGCGAGCCGCTCCTCGTTGCAGGCGAGCACGGCGCCGAAGCGGAGGTTGTCGGGGTCGTAGTGCGGGCCGAAACTGAAGGCGTGCAGGGACTCGATCCCGGCGACCGGGTCCCCTCCCCGGTAGCGCTCGCCGGCGCGCCGTACGTCCATCACGGCAACCACCGTAGCCCCGTCCTTCCCGCCCCCCGGGACCCCCACCGCACGCGCCGGGCCCGATAAGGCAGTCTTGTCCCCGTGCCCGAACCCGAAGCCAGCCACGCAGACCACGCAGTACGTTCCGTCCATCCCCACGCCGCGACCCTGAAGCGGCTGGAGAAGTCCTCCGGAAGCCTCGCCGCGCAGGCCATCGCGCGCATGGACGAGACGCTGCCGTGGTACCGGGCCATGCCACCGGAGAACCGCTCCTGGATCGGTCTCGTGGCCCAGGCGGGCATCGCCGCCTTCACCGAGTGGTTCCGGCACCCGGACGCGCCCCAGGCGATCTCCACCGACGTCTTCGGCACCGCGCCGCGCGAACTGACGCGCGCCATCACTCTGCGGCAGACCGTGGAGATGGTGCGGACCACCATCGAGGTCATGGAGTCCGCCATCGACGAGGTGGCCGCTCCGGGCGACGAGTCCGTGCTGCGCGAGGCGCTCCTCGTGTACGCCCGCGAGATCGCCTTCGCCACCGCCCAGGTCTATGCGCAGGCCGCCGAGGCACGCGGTGCCTGGGACGCCCGGCTCGAGTCGCTGGTCGTGAACGCCGTGCTCAGCGGCGAGGCCGACGAGGGAGCCGTCAGCCGGGCCGCGGCGCTCGGCTGGAACTCACCCGAACATGTGTGTGTGGTGCTGGGAACGGCGCCCGACGGTGACAGCGAGTTGACGGTCGAGGCCATCCGGCGGGCCGCACGGCACGCCAAGCTCCAGGTCCTCACGGGGGTGCTCGGGGACCGGCTCGTGGTGATCGCCGGAGGCAGCGACAACCCGCTCGCCGTCGCCAGGTCACTGATCGGCCCCTTCGCCGCCGGGCCCGTGGTCGCCGGTCCCGTCGTGCCCGATCTGCTCGCCGCCACCCGCTCCGCGCAGGCCGCCGCCGCGGGCCTCAAGGCGTGTTCTGCCTGGCAGGACGCACCGCGCCCGGTGCTGGCGGACGACCTGCTCCCCGAGCGCGCGATCGCCGGTGACCCCAGCGCCCGCGCGCAGCTGGTGGAGGAGATCTACAGACCGCTGGAGGAGGCGGGCTCCGCGCTCCTGGAAACCCTCAGCGTCTATCTGGAGCAGGCGTCGAGTCTCGAGGGTGCCGCCCGAATGCTGTTCGTTCACCCGAACACCGTGCGCTACCGGCTCCGACGTGTGACTGACGTCACCGGTTGGTCGCCCTCTGATGTACGCTCCGCGTTCACGTTGCGGATCGCGCTGATCCTGGGACGGCTCACCGAGGGGGATCCGCAGACCTAGGCTTTTGTCGGGGGCCCACAAAACCCCCTGCCGTTCTTCGTCCCTGTCCCCACGGGCGGCCGTGGCCGTCCCCAAGAGAGAGTGTGAGAGTGCTCGTACTCGTCGCTCCCGGCCAGGGCGCCCAGACGCCCGGCTTCCTGACTCCCTGGCTCGAACTGCCCGGTGCCGCCGACCGTATCGCCGCGTGGTCGGACGCCATCGGCCTCGACCTCGCCCACTACGGCACCCAGGCCGACGCCGAGGCCATCCGGGACACCGCCGTGGCCCAGCCGCTGCTGGTCGCCGCCGGTCTGCTGTCCGCCGCGGCACTCGGTGACACGGTCCCCGGTGCCGTCGCGGGCCACAGCGTCGGGGAGATCACCGCCGCCGCCTTCGCGGGGGTCCTCGACGAGACGGCGGCCCTGACGCTCGTGCGCCGACGGGGCCTGGCCATGGCCGAGGCCGCCGCCAGCACGCCCACGGGCATGTCGGCGCTGCTCGGTGGCGAACCCACGACCACGATCCCGCACCTGGAGGGTCTGGGCCTGACCCCGGCGAACGTGAACGGTGCCGGGCAGATCGTCGCCGCCGGCACCCTGGAGCAACTCGCCGCGCTGGAGGCGGACAAGCCCGAAGGAGTGCGCCGCGTCGTTCCGCTGAAGGTGGCGGGTGCGTTCCACACCCACCACATGGCGCCCGCCGTCGACGCTCTCGCCCGGGCCGCCGAGGCGCTCACCCCCGCCATGCCACGGGTCGCGTACGTCTCGAACAAGGACGGACAGGTCGTGGAGACCGGGGCCGAGGTGCTCCAGCGCCTGGTCGGCCAGGTCGCCAACCCGGTCCGCTGGGACCTGTGCATGGAGACGTTCGAGAAGCTGGGCGTGACCGCGATGATCGAGGTGTGCCCCGGCGGCACCCTGACCGGCATCGCCAAGCGCGCGCTGCCGGGCGTCGCGACCCTGGCCCTGAAGACCCCCGACGACCTCGACGCGGCGCGCGACCTCGTCGCCGAGCACAGCGCCTGATTAGGAGCCCCAGAGCATGTCGAAGATCAAGGCACGGAAGGGCGCTCCGTACGCGCGCATCCTCGGAGTGGGCGGCTACCGCCCGGTCCGGGTGGTGCCCAACGAGGTGATCCTGGAGAAGATCGACTCCTCCGACGAGTGGATCCGCTCCCGCTCCGGCATCGAGACCCGCCACTGGGCGAACGACGAGGAGACCGTCGCCGCGATGTCGGTCGAGGCGTCCGGCAAGGCGATCGCCGACGCCGGGATCGCCGCCGAGCAGATCGGCGCGGTCGTCGTCTCCACCGTCTCGCACTTCAGCCAGACCCCGGCGATCGCGACCGAGATCGCGGACAGGCTCGGTACGGACAAGGCCGCCGCCTTCGACATCTCGGCCGGCTGCGCGGGCTTCGGCTACGGCCTCACGCTCGCCAAGGGCATGATCGTCGAGGGGTCCGCCGAGTATGTCCTCGTCATCGGCGTGGAGCGGCTCTCCGACCTGACGGACCTCGAGGACCGGGCCACCGCCTTCCTGTTTGGCGACGGCGCCGGCGCGGTCGTCGTCGGCCCGGCGCAGGAGCCGCACATCGGCCCGACCGTCTGGGGCTCGGAGGGCGACAAGTCCGAGACGATCAAGCAGACCGTGCCGTGGAACGAGTTCAGGCTCGGCGACGTCTCCAAGCTCCCGGTCGACAGCGAGGGCAACGTCAAGTTCCCCGCGATCACCCAGGAGGGCCAGGCGGTGTTCCGCTGGGCCGTGTTCGAGATGGCGAAGGTCGCCCAGCAGGCGCTGGACGCGGCCGGGATCAGCGCGGACGACCTGGACGTCTTCATCCCGCACCAGGCCAACGTGCGGATCATCGACTCGATGGTGAAGACTCTCAAGCTGCCGGAGCACGTCACGGTCGCCCGCGACGTGCGCACGACCGGCAACACCTCGGCCGCCTCGATCCCGCTCGCGATGGAGCGGCTCCTGGCGACCGGCGAGGCGAAGAGCGGCGACACCGCGCTCGTCATCGGCTTCGGGGCGGGTCTCGTGTACGCAGCGACGGTCGTTACCCTCCCCTAGGCACTCCGTGCCGGATCATGCGGTCCGGCGCGGGAACTGCACACCCCTGCCGCTGACGCGGCGGGCGCCACACCCTCTGGATACATACGAAGGAGCGCCTGACATGGCCGCCACCCAGGAAGAGATCGTCGCCGGTCTCGCCGAGATCGTGAACGAGATCGCCGGGATCCCCACCGAGGACGTCCAGCTGGACAAGTCCTTCACCGACGACCTGGACGTCGACTCGCTGTCCATGGTCGAGGTCGTCGTCGCCGCCGAGGAGCGCTTCGACGTGAAGATCCCCGACGACGACGTCAAGAACCTCAAGACCGTCGGTGACGCCGCCGAGTACATCCTCAAGCACCAGGCCTGATCAACCGATCACCTGGACAGACGACAGCCCGATGACGGGCTGCGAGCTGTCCAGCGGGCCGTTGCCCCGCCACCCGGCGGTGGCGCCGCCGAATCCTCGTACACGTTGGAGAAAGAATTCCCGTGAGCTCGACCAATCGCACCGTGGTCGTCACCGGTATCGGCGCAACCACACCGCTGGGTGGCGACGCGGCCTCCACCTGGGAGGGCCTGGTCGCCGGCAAGTCCGGTGTCCGCCTCCTCGAGCACGAGTGGGCCGCCGAGCAGGCGGTCCGCATCGCCGCCGAGATCGCCGTGGAACCGTCCGAGGTCATCCCGCGTCCGCAGGCCCGCCGTCTTGACCGCTCGGCGCAGTTCGCGCTGATCGCCGCCAAGGAGGCCTGGGCGGACGCCGGTTTCACCGACAAGGCCGGTGAGGACCCCGCCGTCGACCCCGACCGCCTCGGCGCGGTCATCGCCTCCGGCATCGGTGGTGTGACGACCCTCCTCGATCAGTACGACGTGCTGAAGGAGAAGGGCGTCCGCCGCGTCTCCCCGCACACCGTGCCGATGCTGATGCCGAACGGCCCGTCCGCCAACGTGGGCCTCGCCGTGGGCGCCCGGGCCGGCGTGCACACCCCGGTCTCCGCCTGCGCGTCCGGCGCCGAGGCCATCGGCTACGCCATCGAGATGATCCGCACCGGCCGCGCAGACGTCGTCGTCGCCGGCGGTACGGAGGCCGCGATCCACCCGCTGCCCATCGCCGCGTTCGGCAACATGATGGCGATGTCCAAGAACAACGACGACCCGCAGGGCGCCTCGCGGCCCTACGACGTGGACCGGGACGGCTTCGTCCTGGGCGAGGGCGCCGGCGTGCTGGTGCTGGAGTCGGCCGAACACGCCGCCCAGCGCGGTGCCCGCGTCTACGCGGAGGCGGTCGGCCAGGGCATCTCCGCCGACGGCCATGACATCGTCCAGCCGGAGCCCGAGGGCCGCGGCATCTCGCGCGCCCTGCAGAACCTGCTCGACAACACCGACCTGGACCCGGCCGAGATCGTGCACGTGAACGCGCACGCCACCTCCACCCCGGCCGGTGACGTGGCCGAGTTGAAGGCGCTGCGCAAGGTCTTCGGTGACGACGCCGACCACATGGCGGTCTCCGCGACCAAGTCGATGACCGGTCACCTCCTCGGTGGTGCGGGCGGTGTGGAGTCGGTCGCGACCGTCCTCGCCCTGTACAACCGGGTCGCCCCGCCGACCATCAACGTCCGCGAGCTCGACCCCGAGGCCGAGGCCAGTGCCGACATCGTCCGCGGCGAGGCCCGCAAGCTGCCGGTCGAGGGCCGTATCGCGGCGCTGAACGACTCGTTCGGCTTCGGCGGCCACAACGTCGTCCTGGCGTTCCGCACGATCTGACGCGGCGCCCGACACGCTGAAGGGCCCCCACCACCCGGTGGGGGCCCTTCAGCCGTTGTCGGGGGACGGCCTTCAGACGACCTGGTGCAGCCACCGCACCGGCGCGCCCTCTCCCGCGTACCGGAACGGCTCCAGCTCGTCGTCCCACGGCTTGCCCAGCAGTCTGGCGAGCTCGGCCTCGAGCTCCGTCTCGCCGCGCTGGGAGCGCACCAGTGCGGCGCGCAGCCGGTCCTCGGGGATCAGGATGTCACCGTGGATGCCGGTGACCGCGTGGAAGATGCCGAGGTCGGGGGTGCAGCTGTAGCGCTCGCCCTCCGCGGTCGGGCACGGTTCCCCGGTCACCTCGAAGCGCAGCAGCTGCCAGCCGCGCAGCGCGGATGCCAGTTTGGACGCCGTGCCGGCCTCGCCCTGCCAGGAGAACTCGGATCTCCAGGTGCCGGGTGCGGCGGGCTGCCGGATCCAGTCGAGGTTGACGCGCGTGCCCAGCACGCCCGCGACTGCCCACTCGACGTGCGGGCACAGTGCGCGTGGCGCGGAGTGCACGTACAGGACTCCACGTGTCGTCACCTGAACCTCCGGGCAGACCGCGACATCTTGTAACTTTACGGAAGGAGCGTGGCGGGGCGGCCACGGGGCGAGGCTACCGTGCGGCGGCGCAAGGAGTGTGACGTACCGTCGGTCCGGACGGCACCGAACACCGAGGTTTCACCCAAGGGGACGCGGGACCGACCCAGCGTGTTCGAAGCGCCGCCGAACGACGGCGTCCACCGGCCGGCCGGTGGTGGACCACGAACGAGGGGACCAGGGATGCGGAAGCGAAGCCACCGCTCGCGCGCCGTCGTGGCGCTCGCCACGGCCGCCGTCCTCGGGCTCGCGGCGTGCGACGCCACCGGCGGCGAGGAGTCCTCTCCCCGGGCCACCACCACTCAGCCGAAGCCGTCCCCGAGGCCCTCGCCGCTCTGGGACCGCCGCCCCGGCTCGATCGCCGCGGTGGGTGACTCCATCACCCGTGGTTTCGACGCCTGCACCGTGCTGTCCGACTGCCCCGAGGTGTCGTGGGCGACGGGCAGCGACGCCCACGTCGACAGCCTCGCGGTACGGCTCCTCGGGGCGAGCGGGGCCTCGCTCAACAGCTGGAACTTCGCGGTGACCGGGGCCCGGATGTCCGATGTCGCCGCACAGATGGAGCAGGCGGCGCAACGGAAGCCGGAGCTGGTGACGGTGATGGCGGGCGCCAACGACGCCTGCCGCTCCACCGTCTCCGCGATGACCTCGGTCACCGACTTCCGCGCCCAGTTCAAGGAGGCGATGGACGCGCTGCGCGGGGAGCTGCCCCGGACGCAGGTGTACGTCTCCAGCGTGCCCAACCTGAAGCGGCTGTGGTCGCAGGGCCGCACCAGCCCGATCGGCAAGCAGGTGTGGAAGCTGGGCGTCTGCCCGTCGATGCTGGGCAACGCGGACGCCCTGGACGCCGCGGCCACGGACCGGCGCGCCAAGGTGCAGGCCCGGGTGGAGGCCTACAACAGGGTCCTGAAGGATGTGTGCGAGAAGGACCGGCGGTGCCGCTTCGACGGAAACGCCGTCTTCGACTACCGCTTCGGCACCGACCAGTTGAGCCAGTGGGACTGGTTCCATCCGAGCCGGAACGGCCAGGCGCGGCTGGCGGAGATCGCCTACCGCACCATCACCGCGAAAGACCCGGTGACCTAGGGTTTCCCGTATGAGCGAACTCTTCGGCACACTTCCCGACGGCACACCGGTCCATCGCTGGACGCTGGAGCGGGACGGGGTGCGGGTGCGCATCCTGTCGTACGGCGGGATCGTGCAGTCGGTCCAGGTCCCGGACCGGTGGGGGTCCGAGCGCTCGAGCGGGGCCGGCGGCGGGGGACGCCACCCGGCGGAGGTGGTCCTGGGCTTCCCGGACCTGGAGGGCTACCTCGCCCACCCCGAGCCGTTCCTGGGGGCGCTGATCGGGCGTTACGCCAACCGCATCGGGGGCGCCCGCTTCCCGCTCGACGGCCGGACCTGCGTGCTCGAGCCGAACGACGGGCCGAACTCGCTGCACGGCGGTGCGCGGGGCTTCGACAAGCGCGTGTGGGACGTGGAGCCCGTCCAGCACGGCGTACGGCTGTCCCGGGTCGGCGCGGACGGCGAGGAGGGCTTCCCGGGCCGCCTCGAGGTCTCCGCGACGTACACCCTCGGACCGGGCGGGGCGCTCCGGATCGCGTACGAGGCGGTCACGGACGCGCCGACCGTCGTCAACATGACCAGCCACTCGTACTGGAACCTGGCCGGTTCGGGGCACACGGGCGGGCACGAGCTGACGATCTCGGCCTCGCGCATCACTCCGGTGGACGAGGAGCTGATCCCGACGGGCGAGCTCCAGGACGTGGCCGGCACCCGCTTCGACTTCCGGACGCCGCGGAAGGCGGGCCCGGGGTACGACCACAACTTCGTGCTGGACAAGGGCGTGACCGCCGCCCCCGAGCAGGTGGCCGAGCTGCACGACCCGGCGTCCGGGCGGGTGCTCACCGTCGCTACGACCGAGCCCGGTCTCCAGCTCTACACCGGGGACCACCTCGGTGCCCCGTTCGCACCGGGCGACGGGATCGCACTGGAGACGCAGCACTTCCCGGACTCCCCGAACCGCCCGGCGTTCCCGAGCACGGTGCTGCGGCCGGGAGAGCTCTACCGCTCGCAGACGGTGTACGGCTTCGGCACCCGCGACTAGCCGGCACCGCGGCGGGTACGCCACGAGCCCCGGTCCAGGGGTCAGGTCCCGGACCGGGGCTGCTCGTGGAGGACTTCTCCCGGGTCAGACGTTAATCGTCACCGTGACGCGGCGGTCCGCGATCGAGCGGCCTGCCGCAACCTCGTACGAACCCTTCACAAACGACCACATGTTCGAAACCTGGTCCCAGATCTCGAAACCCCGCCGCGGTAGCTCCACGACCACGTCGACACTCTCCCCCGGAGCCGCCTCGACGCCCGCGAAACCGGCCAGCCGGCGGACCGGACGCAGGGCGTCCGGCTCGGCCGGGCCCAGATAGACCTGGACGACCTCACGCCCGGGCCGTGAGCCCGCGTTGCGGACGCGGACCTTGACCGTCGTGCCGTCGACCTCGATCGACTCATACGTCCAGTCGGTGTAGCCGAGGCCGTGGCCGAAGGGGTACGAGGGCTCCCTGCCCGCCCTCTCCCAGGCGCGGTGTCCGATGAACACCCCCTCGGTGTAGTGGAGTTCGCCGTCCTGCGGAACCACCTGGGTGACCGGGGCATCCTCCAGCGGCCCCCAGGTGGTGGGCAGCCGACCGCCGGGCTCATGGGCGCCGGTGAGGACGTCGGCGAGCGCGGCGCCGCCCTCCTGGCCGGGGAACCAGCTCAGCAGCACGGCAGCGACGTCGTCACGCCACGGCAACTCCACCGGGGATCCCGAGTTGACGACCACGACGGTGTTCGGGTTGACGGCGGCGACGGCGTGCACCAGGTCGTCCTGCCGTCCGGGGAGCCGGAGGTCCGTGCGGTCGAATCCCTCGGACTCCACGCGCTCCGTGGTGGCGACCACGACGACGGCGGTGTCGGCGCCGCGGGCGGCCTCGACGGCCTCGGCGATCAATGCGTCGGGGTCGCGTTGCGGCTCCTGGTGGGCCAGCGTGAATCCGACGACCTTCATCGGGATGCGGTCGGGGAATTCGACCACATGGGTGAGGGACACCTCGACCGCCGTCCCGGCGGTGAGTTCGGCCCGGGCCCGTGGCACCGGCGCGCCGGACAGCGCCTCGAAGGGGTTGCCCTCGACGGCGGGGTGCTGGACGCCGTCGTAGCGGGTCGTGCCGTCGACGACGAGCCGGAAGGCGCCGACGCCCTTGACGCCGAAGATGTGCGGGCCGGATGCGCGGGGCGTGAACGTTCCGGTGAGCTCGACGCTGTGCAGGGCCTCGTGGGTGACGCCCTCGGGGAGGTCCGAACCCATCCACTGGATGTGCCCGCTGGGCGCGGATCCGGTGCCGAGGACGTTCCCTTCGGCGTCACGGCAGACCGCCCGAAGCGAGAAGCCCTGGTCGGCCACGGCGAGTTCGGTGGTCGGGTCGGCACCGACGGCATACGTCAGGCTGCCCTCGGGGAGGGCGGCGGTCAGACCGTCGAGCGGCGAGACGATCCGGGGCGGGAAGACCGTCGCGGAGCCGCCGCCGAGCACGCGGGCGTCACGGGCCGCGGCGCCGATCAGGGCGACCGTGCCGTGCGGCCTCAGCGGGAGCGCGGCGTTCTCGTTGCGCACGAGCACGAAGGAGCGGCGGGCCGTCTCACGGGCCAGGGCCTCGCCGTCGACCTGCTCGGGAAGACGGGTCACGACGGGTTCGGCGCCCTCCAGGATGCCGACGCGGGCGGCGAGCCGGAGGACGTTGCGCACGGCGTCGTCGACCCTGGCCTCCTCGACCCGTCCGTCGCGCACGGCCCGGGCGAGGGCCTCGCCGTACACGGTGCGCGGACCGGGCATGGCGACGTCCAGGCCGCCCTCGACGGCGGCAACGGTCGAGCGGGCCGCCGTCCAGTCGGAGACGTTGAATCCGTCGAAGCCCCACTCGCCGCGCAGGACCCCGTCCACCAGGCGGCCGTGCTCCGTCATCGTCGTGCCGTTGACCGTGTTGTAGGCGGTCATGATGCCCCAGGGTCGGGCACCGGTGACGATGGCCTCGAAGGGCGCGAGGTACAGCTCGCGCAGGGTGCGTTCGTCCACGACGTTGTTCACGGTGAAGCGATCGGTCTCGGCGTCGTTGGCGACGAAGTGCTTGACCGTGGTGCCGACGCCGCCGGACTGCACCCCCTGGACGTATCCGGTGCCGATCCGTCCGGTCAGGTACGGGTCCTCGCTGTAGGCCTCGAAGTGCCGGCCGCCCAGCGGGGAGCGGTGCAGGTTGACCGTGGGCGCGAGAAGGACGTGGACGCCCTTGCGGCGGGCCTCCTGGGCGAGGAGGACACCGGCGCGGTGGGCCAGGCCGGGGTCCCAGGTGGCGGCGAGGGCGGTCGGGGACGGCAGTGCGACGGACGGGTCGTCGGAGGTCCAGCGCACCCCGCGGACGCCGATCGGGCCGTCGGACATCACCAGCGACGTCAGGCCGATCTCCGGGAGGGCGGGAAGGGACCACATGTCCTGGCCGGCCAGCAGTCGGGCCTTCGCGTCCAGCCCGAGCTTGCCGAGGGCCGCCTCGACCACGGCCTCACGCGCCTCGTCCCGCGGGGTCTTCGCTGTCCTGGCTGCCGTCCTCGCCATGCGGCACCTCCTCGTCGAAAGCCATCGGCGGTCTCCATCGTGCACCCGATGCCTGTGGAGCGGTAGGTTTCGTTATCCCGTCGCAATATGACGAGGGGTCGCATGCCGTACGGTGACGCCATGACGGCCCGGGCCAGGAACGAGGAGCGGCGCGCCGAGATCGTGCGCGCGGCCCTGGAGGTGATCGCGGAGCGCGGCTACCGCGGCGCGAGCATGGCCGCCGTCGCCGAGCGGGTGGGCCTGACCCAGCAGGGGCTGCTGCACTACTTCCCGACGAAGGACACACTGCTGGTCGCGGTGCTCAAGGAGCGCGACCAGTGGGACGCGGTCCCGGACGGCCGCTGGCGTCTGGAACTGCTCGCCGCCCTCGTGGAGTACAACGCGATGCGGCCCGGCATAGTGCAGACGTTCTCGGCCCTGCTCGGCGAGAGCGTCACCGAGGGGCATCCCGCGCGCGGGTACTTCACCGAGCGGTACCGCGACGTGCGGTCGAGCATGGCGGCGACGCTCC
Organism: Streptomyces sp. HUAS TT11; assembly: GCF_051553595.1. Classification (NCBI taxonomy): domain Bacteria; kingdom Bacillati; phylum Actinomycetota; class Actinomycetes; order Kitasatosporales; family Streptomycetaceae; genus Streptomyces; species Streptomyces sp. HUAS TT11. The sequence goes on along the minus strand of NZ_CP196184.1, from coordinate 6,264,559 downwards.
GCTCCGAGTACGGGGACCTGCTGCCGAGCGGCCTGACCCCGGAGCGTGCCGCACCGCTGCTGGTGGCGGTGATGGACGGCTTGCAGTACCAGTGGCTGCTCGACCCGGACTCGGTGGACATGCCGGCGGCGTTCCGGGACTTCCTGGTGCTCCTCGGCGAGGCGGAGTAGGGGGCGCCTCCTTCCACGTCCGGCCGGCGAGGCGCGCGGCAGCTCCGCCGCCCCCACTTCCGCCCCATGGCATCCACCGCTTCCCTCAGGCGATACTGCGACGGTCCGGCACCACGCACCCCACTGCGACCGGAAGGACCTGAACTCCCTTGATCTCCCAATGTGTTCGGCTCGGCGTCCTGGGACTGACCCTTCTCACGGGACTGGCCGTCCCGCAGACGGCGACCGCCGGCCCGGCCCCCACCGCGACCGTCGAGGAACAGCGACTCGACGGCGCGGTCCCGCAAGAGATCCTCAGGCGATCCGGATTCGCCTCCGTCGCACCCGAGTTCGCCCGGGCACTGGCGAGGAGCCACTCCTACGCACAGGCCGAACGCGTCGTCGCCCGGCGGGGATCACGGCTGTGGCAGCGGGCCGTCGACCGGGCGCAGGGGCGAGGGCCGATGGGCGGGGACCTGAGCCGGGACGACGACCGGCCGCTGTACTGGGCACGGCTGGCGATGACCCGGGAAGTACGGTCGTGGGAGCCGCGTTTCGGCCTGTCCGACGGCCGACGCGCGAGGCTCCTGTCGGAGCTGGAGACCACCTCGCGCGGTCAGGACACCGTCCGGTACCCGCACGAGGGAGGTGTGAAGCGGATCCTGCTGACCGGGTTCGACCCGTTCACGCTGGACCGGGACATCCGGATCTCCAACCCCTCCGGGGCCGGGGCGCTCGCGCTGGACGGCACCACGGTCCGGACGGCGGACGGTCCCGCCCGCATCGAGACCATGGTGTTCCCCGTGCGCTGGCAGGACTTCGCCGACATGACGGTGGAGCGGTCACTGCGGCCGTACCTGCCGAAGGTCGACCTGTTCACGACCGTGAGCCAGGGCAGAGTCGGACGCTTCGACATCGAGCGGACCAACGGGGGCTGGCGGGGCGGCTTCCCGGACAACGCCGACGTCAGCAGCACCGGCACGGTCCCGGTCGCCCACCCGGCCACACAGCCTCAGTGGACGTCGACGACCCTTCCGTATCGTGCGATCGTCGCGGCGGACACCGGCCGCTTCCCCGTCTACGACCACACGGAGGTCACCGAGATCCCGGCGGGCGGCAGCACCCCCGTCGTACGGGCGGACGGCCCGACCCCGGGTTCGACGGCGCGGGCAGGAGGCGGCGGCGACTATCTCTCCAACGAGATCGCGTACCGGGCGACGCTGCTGCGGGACCGTCTCGGACTGCACGGGACTCTGCCCGGCGGGCATGTCCACACACCGGTCCTGCAGTTCGGGGCGGGGAACACGGACCCCGCGACGGGGAAGGTCACCGACCCCGAGTTCGTACGCAACCGGGTCGACATCATCGCGCAGATCCGGGCGATCGTGACGGTGGCGGCGAACTCCGCCTCCGGACCCGGCCTCAGGCGGGGGTGACCTGCTCCCCCTCCGGTTCCCGCTCCTCGGCCGTATCCTCAGCGAGCAGGTCGCGGGCCAGCAGCGTGGCGCCCGCGACCGCGCCCGGCATCAGGAACACGGCGACGAACGGGACGAGGAAGGCAAGGCCGAGCGGCGTGCCGAAACCCCAGACGAGCAGCTTGCGGGAGCGCAACAGCGCGAGGCGCTCCCGCAGTTCCACCCCGCGGCGCTGAAGGGCGATGGCGGTGAGCTCCTCCGCGAGGAAGAAGCCGGTGACGAAGAAGCCGATCACGGGCACGACGGTCTGGCCGACGAACGGAAGGAAGCCGAGGGCGAAGAGGAGAACACCCCAGACCATGGCACGGACGAGGATGCGGGCGCTGTCCCGGATCGATATCCACAGGTCGCGGTGGAGCGGCAGACCGGACTGCGGGGCCGTGCCGTCCGGCGAGACGTCGCGGTCGACCGCCTCCGAGAGGCTCTCGTAGAACGGCTGGCCGACGACGAGCGTGACGGCGGTGAAGGTGAGGACGGCCAGCAGCAGGGCGAGTGCGAAGAGCACGACCGTGAGGAAGCCGCGGAAGAGGCCGAGCCAAGGGCTCGGCCAGCCGTCGGCGAACGGCGTCGCCCAGGCCACGGCGTCCTCGCCCCACAGGGCCAGGGCGAACAGCGCCGCCGCGTACAGGACGAGGGTTATCAGCCCCGGCAGCAGGCCGATGCCGTACTGCCTGCCGTGCCGGGCCACCCATCGCTGGCCCGACAGAAGACGACCGAATCCCACCCCGAGATCACGCATGGGGAGAACTTTACCGAGGCGCTCGCCCGGCCCCGCGCCGGTGCCACGGCCGTAGCGGCCGGCCTGCGGCGACATCAACCGGGCGCTCGACTAATGACCCTTTAATACAACGGAATTCACGGTCCGATGCCACTCCTCCCGTCCGGTATACGTACGTTCGGGTGGTCTGCGGCAGTTGATCACCTACGGCAGATGACGACATATCGGGCGCATCGTTACCTTGGCCGCCATGACGACCGTCGGGTGCCATGACACCCGGCCTCGTCCACCGGGCTCCTCACGCAGCCGGATCCCATCCCGACTCCCTGAGATGTGACAAGTGAAAAGATTGTGGACAGGCGTCGGCGCAGCGGTCGCGGTCGCCGCAGGAACGGCCACCTGGGCCATCATGTCGCAGCCGGCCAAGGCTCCGGATGCCAAGTCCGACGACGCTCCCCGTACCGCGCTCAAGGCCGACGCACTCATGCAGGCAGGTCTGTTGCAGGTGCAGTACCAGGACTTCGACGGTGCGAAAGCCACCTTCAAACGCGTCCTGGAGTTGGACCCGCACAACAAACTCGCCTGGTACAACATGGGCGTCGTGGCCGAGAGGGAGGGCCGGCGAGCGGACGCCCTCAAGGCGTACGACTCCGCTCTCAAGGCCGACTCGTCGTTCACATCGGCTCTCTTCAACAAGGCCCTGCTGCTGAAGAAGAGCGACCCCGACCGGGCACTCGAGCTGCTGCAGCGGGCCGTCTCCGTCAACCCGAAGGCCTCCACCGCCTATTTCCAGATCGGCGAGACGATGGCCATCAAGGGCCTCGACAAAAAGGCACAGGACGCCTACCAGCACGCCGTCGACCTCGACCCTTCCCTGCGCTCCCAAGTACCGAAGCCCTTCAAGGACTCCGTCGAAACCAGCTCCGAATCCACCGAGACCTCAGGCAGGTAGCCCCAGATGACGTCGAATGCGACACCCAGGTTCTCCGTCTTCACCCCCAGCCACCGGCCGAGCTTCCTGGACGAGTGCCTGACGACGCTGCAGGCGCAGTCCTGCTCGGACTGGGAGTGGATCGTCCTGCTCAACAACGGGGCCCGCTGGCGACCCGAACGGCCCGACGAGCGGGTCCGCGTGGAGATCGCGGACGACGTCAGGGGCGTCGGGGCGGCGAAGCGCAGGGCCTGCGAACTCGCCTGCGGCGAGATCCTCGTGGAACTCGACCACGACGACCTGCTGGCCAGGGACTGCCTGGCCGAGATCGGCAAGGCGTTCGACGAGCACCCGGACGTCGTCTTCGTCTACAGCAACACCGCCCAGATCACCGAGGACGGCGGACGGGACGACTCCCGGTTCAACGAGACGTACGGCTGGAAGTACGAGGAGGTGGACGTCGACGGCCGGCGGCTGCTGGCGGCCAGGACCATGGCACCGACGCCGCACAACGTCTCGTACATCTGGTACGCGCCCAATCATGTGCGCTCGTTCCGGAGGGACGTCTACGAGAAGGTCGGCGGCTACGACGCCACCCGCACGGTGCTGGACGACCAGGACATGATGTCCCGGCTCTTCCAGGCCGGCGACTTCCACCACATCGAGCGCTGCCTCTACCTCCAGCGCATGCACGGGGCGAACACCCAGCGCGACAAGGAGATCAACGCGCACATCCAGCGTGAGACGGTCGCCCTCTACGACAAGTACATCGAGGCCAACGCCCTCGCCTGGACCCAGCGCCGCGGGCTGGTGGCGCTCGACCTCGGCGCGGCCCACCGCAAGCCGCCCGGCTACCTGGGAGTGGACCAGCACCCGGGAGACGGCGTCGACCTCGTGGCGACGCTGCCCGACAGACTGGACCTGCCGGACGCGTCCGTCGGGCTGATCCGGGCGGTGGACTTCCTCGAGCACGTCCCCGCCAAGGTGCCACTGATCAACGAGCTGTACCGGCTCCTCGCGCCGGGCGGCATGCTGCTGACCATGACGCCCAGCTCCGACGGACGCGGTGCCTACCAGGACCCCACACACGTCGCGTTCTACAACGAGAACTCGTTCTGGTACTACACCGACAACCAGTACCGGGCGTTCGTCCCCGAGATCGAGGCGCGCTTCCAGAGCTCCCGGCTGGTGACGTACTTCCCGACCGAGTGGCACTCCACGAACAACATCTCCTACGTCGTGGCGAACCTCATCGCCATGAAGGAGGGCGCGGTGCGCAACGGCGGGCCGCTGCTGGTCTGAGACCGACGGTGCCCGCCCTGCCCGGAACCGCACGGGCAGGGCGGGCACCATGCGTCCACCGCGTGTCCACCCGCTTCGCCCGGACCTCCGGGCTGACCGGGCCGCCCGGTCAGCCCGGGACACGGGCCGCGGCGGCCAGCTCCGCGAACCGGGACGTGTCCAGGGCCGCCGACAGCTGCTCCTGCCAGCGTGGCTGACAGAGGACACCGGCGCGCGGCCAGGCGCCGTGCCCCAGCACCCCGAACGCCGGACGGCGGGCGGGGCGCGGGAAGGCCTCCGAACCGACCGGGCGGATGCGCTCGGGGTCGAGGCCGCTGAGCCGGTAGGTCTCCCGGGCCAGTCCGAACCAGGTCGTCCGGCCGGCGGACGTACCGTGGTAGATGCCCGCCGGCGCGCGGCCGGCCACTGCGGCGCGGCCGAGCGCGGCCAACTGCCGGGCGAGCGCACCGGACCAGGTGGGCTGGCCGTACTGGTCCGCGACCACGTCCAGGGTCGCGCGCCGGCCGGCGAGTTCGAGCACGGTGGCCACGAAGTTGCGCCCGTGCGTCCCGTAGAGCCAGCCGGTGCGTACCGTGTAGCCGGTGCGGGGCAGCAGCTTGGCCACCGCCCGCTCCCCCACCAGCTTGCCCCGGCCGTAGGCGTTGAGCGGGCCGGTCTGCGCGTCCTCGGTGTAGGGATACCCGGTGTCGCCGCTGAAGACGTAGTCGGTGGAGACATGCAGCAGGACGGCCCCCGCGTCCGCGCAGGCGCTCGCGAGATGGCGCACGGCGGCGCCGTTGACGGCGGTCGCGGCCTCCTCCTCCTGCTCGGCACGGTCGACGTCCGTCCACGCGGCGCAGTTGACCACCACGTGGTGCCCGGCGACGGCCGCGCGCACGGCCTCCGGGTCGGTGATGTCGAGCCCGCTGCGCGTCCGGGCGGTCACCTCGGCGTCCGGCTCGGCGGCGAGCTCCGTCAGCACGTCCCGGCCGAGCATCCCGCCCGCACCGGTCACCAGCCACTTCGTGGTCATCCCCGCTCCCCTCTGGTCTTGAGCGGCTCCCACCAGGAGCGGTTGTCGCGGTACCAGGCGACCGTGGCCGCGAGCCCCTCCGTGAACGGGAACCGGGGCGCGTAGCCGAGCTGTTCGCGGATCTTGCTGTCGTCCAGCGAGTAGCGCAGGTCGTGGCCCTTGCGGTCGGTCACGTACGTGACCCGGTCCCAGTCGGCCCCGACGGCGTCCAGCAGCAGGCCGGTGAGCTTGTGGTTGCTCACCTCGGTTCCGCCGCCGATGTTGTAGACCTCCCCGGGCCTCCCTCCGCGCAGGACCAGTTCGATGCCCTGGCAGTGGTCCGCGACGTGCAGCCAGTCGCGGATGTGGCGGCCGTCCCCGTAGAGGGGGACGTTCTTCCCGTCGAGCAGGTTGGTGATGAACAGCGGAACGACCTTCTCGGGGAACTGGTGGGGCCCGTAGTTGTTGGTGCACCGGGTCACGACCACGTCCATGCCGTGCGTGCGGTGGCAGGCGAGCACGAGGAGGTCGGCCGCCGCCTTCGAAGCGGAATAGGGGGAGTTGGGCGCGAGCGGCCACTCCTCGGTCCACGACCCCTCGCTGATCGAGCCGTACACCTCGTCCGTCGAGACCTGGAGGAACCGGCCGACACGGTGGCGGAGCGCCGCGTCCAGCAGTACCTGGGTGCCGACGACGTTGGTGTGGACGAAGGGCCCGGCTCCCGCGATCGACCGGTCCACGTGCGACTCGGCGGCGAAGTGCACGACGGCGTCCTGACCCGCCGTCACCTGGTCGACCACATCGGGATCGCACGTGTCGCCGCGCACGAGGCGGTAACCGGGATGCCGGGCCACGGACGCGAGATTCTCCTCGACGCCGGAATAGGTGAGTTTGTCCAGGACCGTGACGTGTGCCGTCGGATCGGAACTCAGCCACCTCCGGACGAATTCCGAACCGATGAAGCCGGCCCCGCCGGTCACAAGGATGCGCATGGTTCTCCGATGCTCTGACGTGCCGGAACTACGGCCGGGTGACTGCTTCTTCGTGATGGGGCCGGAACGCGGGACGACGGCGCGCCGAGCGCCGGCGACACCGGGACCGGGGCACCGCTGCGGGTTCGCTTCACGCCGGCGACACCGCGACCGGGTGTTCGTCCGGCAGGGTCCGCAGGCGCCGTCGATGTGCGACGCACTCCGCATAGGAGGGCAGCAGTCCCTGCCGCTCGGCCTCCGCCAGTGTGGGAGCCGCGGCGTCCTTGTCGGAGAGTTCGGGACCGAGATCCGTGGGCCATTCGATCGCCAGCGCCGGGTCGAGGGGATGAACACCGAACTCCCGCTGCGGCGCATATCCCTCGGAACAGAGGTAGACCACGGTGGAGCCCTCCTCCAGCGCCATGAAGGCGTGACCCAGACCCTCGGAGAGGTAGACGGCCCGGTGCTCCTGGTCGTCCAGCCGGACCGCCTCCCAGCTGCCGAAGGTCGGGGAGCCGGTACGGATGTCCACGACCACGTCGAGCACCGCTCCGCCGATGCACGTCACGTACTTGGCCTGCCCCGGCGGGACCGACGCGTAGTGGACGCCGCGGAGAGCGCCGCGCAGGGACCGGGAGCAGTTCGCCTGCTCCAGCCGCAGTGTGTGACCGGTCGCCTCGCGGAACCGGTCGGCCCTGAACCACTCATGGAAGCGGCCCCTCCGGTCCGTGAACGCCCGGGGCGTGTCCACCCAGGCCCCTTCGATGCCAAGCGGTCTCACCCGATGCATTCCTTCCACAGACGGCACGTGCGGCCGAGTCCCGGCCACTGTCACTTGACCGCGAGGGGCTGCGCCCGGAACGGCTCCCCCTGGCGCGGTCCGCCGCCGCGCTGCGGCACGACGGTGCACCATTCGTCGTCGAGCAGCCCCAGCAGGTACTGGCCGTACCCGCTCTTGAGGAGCGGCCGCGCCAGTTCGCGCAGCTGGTCGTCGTCGATCAGTCCGACCCGCCAGACCGCCTCCTCGACACAGCCGACCTTGAGACCCTGGCGCTCCTCGATCACCCGGACGAACTCCGAGGCCTGCACCATGGACGTGAAGGTCCCCGTGTCCAGCCAGGCGGTGCCCCGGTCGAGCCGGGTGACGCGGAGTTCACCTGCGTCGAGGTAGACCCGGTTGAGGTCCGTGATCTCCAACTCGCCACGTGCGCTGGGCCGCAGTCCGCGGGCGATCTCCACGACCCGGCTGTCGTAGAAGTACAGTCCGGGCACGGCGTACGGGGATCTCGGCCGAGCCGGTTTCTCCTCGACGGAGAGTGCACGGCCCTGCTCGTCGAACTCGACCACACCGTAGGCCGACGGGTTTGCGACCTGGTAGGCGAACACCTGGCCGCCGCGCATCCCGTCCTCGTGCGCCAGCCGGGCGCCGAGGCCCGAGCCATGGAAGATGTTGTCGCCCAGGATCAGCGCCACGGATTCGTCCCCGATGAATTCGGAGCCCAGTACAAAAGCCTGGGCGATTCCCTCGGGGCGCTCCTGCGTCACATAGTCGATGCGCAGACCCAACTGGCTCCCGTCGCCGAGCAGCGAGCGGAACTGCTGCTGGTCGCCCGGGGTCGTGATGACGAGGATTTCACTGACCCCCGCCAACACCAGTGTGGAAAGCGGGTAATAGACCATGGGCTTGTCGAACACCGGCAGAAGCTGTTTGGAAACGGATCGGGTCAGCGGCCAGAGTCGCGAGCCGGTGCCGCCTGCCAGCAGAATTCCACGCATGGCGCCACCATAGAGGAGCCTGACACACCTTCAATACGCTGACACGAGCCGCGATTTGCAGTCGGTCAAGCCTTTATGGATACCAATTCCACCGTCACACGGTTCAAGAGTGCAGCCGAACGAGCGGCAGGTTTGCATCTTTCCACCCTGCCACACGGGTGATCTTGTCTGTCCGGCGCGGGCCGCGAATGAGGCGGACCTGATCGTCTGTGAACAATGACGCCGTCCGTAACTCTCCACGAACGCCGCACAAACACACCATTCGATCGCATTGCCGTCGCCCGCAGTGAAGGCCGTGAGCCTTCTCCGGGCGCCTGGTGTTTCCGCGGCAACCACGCGGGCTCCTCGGCCTGCCTCGCACGGGCGGCCACGGCCCACTCCAATGTTCTTCACGGAAGGATGTCTGGTGAACCGTAAAACCATCGGCCGCAACCGGGTGAGAACCGTCACCCTGGTTTCGGCAGGCACCCTCGCTGCGGTGCTCAACGTCGTCCCGAGCACGGTGGCCATCGCCGATGCCGTCCAGCGCTCGGGCTCCCAGCACAGCCTGGGGCTGCCGGGGCCGAACGGTGCTACGACGGTCAGGGCCAACGACCGCGACCGCGGCCCACAGGGTCCACGCGGCGAACGCGGTGACCGCGGCGAGCCAGGTCCGCGCGGCTTCCAGGGCCCCCAGGGCGTACCGGGTATTCGTGGCCCGCAAGGCGTCCCCGGTGTCGGCACCCAGGGGCCCCAGGGCACACAGGGAGCGCAGGGAGCCTTCGGCGGCCCTCAGGGAACACAGGGAGCGCAGGGCGTTCCGGGAACACAGGGTTCCCAGGGAGTTCCGGGAACACAGGGTTCCCAGGGTGTCACCGGCACGCAGGGCACCACAGGAGCACAGGGCGCGCAGGGCATCCCGGGAACGCAGGGCATCCCGGGAACGCAGGGCACCACAGGAACACAGGGTCCGCAGGGCACCCCGGGAACGCAGGGCACCACGGGAACACAGGGCCCGCAGGGCACCGCGGGAACACAAGGTCTGCCGGGCGACCCGGGCGGGGCGATTCTGGACACCTACGTCATCAAGGGCAACAACGCCGTCGGGTTGGGCGTACAGTCGACCGCCCAGTGCTTGGACGACGATTCCGCCACCGGTGGCGGCTACATGGCCACCGGTGTCCTGGCGCCGCTCAATGTCACCGCCAACAATCCGGTGCCCGTGGGCGTGGGCACTCAGTCCGGCCCAGCGACCGGATGGCAGACCACGGCATCCGCCACCGTCCTCGGCGGAGGGTTCCAGGCCTACGTGATCTGCCACGCCCAGCCCGCGCCGTAGCCACTGGTAGGCAGCTCACCCGAAGGGGCCGTCGTCGCAGTCCTTCTGCGGCGGCGGCCCGCCTTGTGCCCGTCCAGACGGGCACAAGGCGGGGAAGCCGGAGGGCCGCACCCCACGTCCAAGGGTGCGGCCCCGTCGTATCGAACGACCCCGATCAGGCAGACGTCACGGTGAAATCGTCCGTCAGAGCTTGACGATCATCTTCCCGATGTTGTCGCCGCGCAGGACGCCGAAGAACGCCTCCACATTGTTCTCGATGCCCTCGACCACGGTCTCGCGGTACTTGAGCTCGCCGGAGCGGACCCAGGGGCCGACCTCCTGGACGAACTGCGGCTGCAGGTCGTAGTGGTCCCCGACCAGGAAGCCCTCGATGCGGCCACGGGTCTGGATCAGACGGGCGAGATTCCGCGGACCCGGGGAGGGCTCGGTGTCGTTGTAGACGGAGATCATGCCGCAGACGGCGACGCGGCCGCCCCGGTTGAGGGAGCCGATGGCCGCCTCCAGGTGCTCACCGCCGACGTTGTCGAAGTACACGTCGACGCCGTCGGGGGCGGCCTCGCGCAACTGCCGGCTCACGGGTCCGTTCTTGTAGTTGAAGGCCGCGTCGAAGCCGTACTCCTCGACCAGGAGCTTCACCTTCTCGTCGGATCCGGCCGAGCCGATGACCCGCGAGGCGCCCTTCAGCCTGGCGATCTGACCCACCTGGCTGCCGACGGCTCCGGCCGCGCCCGACACGAAGACGGAGTCGCCTTCCTTGAAGGCAGCGGTCCGCAGCAGACCGGCGTACGCGGTGAGCCCCGTCATGCCCAGCACACCCAGGTACGTGGACAGCGGCGCCGCGTCGGCGTCGACCTTGACGGCCTGCGCCGCGTCCACGACGGCGTACTCGCGCCAGCCGAAGAAGTGCAGCACATGGTCGCCGGCCTCGATCCCCTCGGCACGGGAGACGACGACCTCGCCGACCGCACCGCCCTGCATCGGCTGGTTCAGCTCGTACGGCGCGGCATACGACTTGGCGGCGCTCATACGGCCGCGCATGTACGGGTCGACGGACACGTACGTGTTCCGCACCAGGACCTGGCCCTCGCCCGGCTGGGGGAGCTCCGCCTCGACGAGGGCGAAGTCCTCGGCCTTGGGCCAGCCGACCGGGCGGCTGAGCAGGTGCCATGCACGGCTGACGGCGGGGAGGGTGGGGATGTCGCTCATGGCGCCTCTCGTCCGGGTTGCGATCCGAATACTTCAGTACCTGAAACAACCATGCTCCTGAATATTTCAGGATGTCAAGCAAAGGGGTAGCCTGGACCGCATGGCCGCGCAGAAGACCCCCCGCATGGACCCGCTGACCCTGGAGGTCGTGGAACTGATCGGTGCTGTCGTGGCCCGCTACCACGAGGAGTACGAGGAGGCGGCGGCCGAGCACGCGCTGACCGGGGCCCAGGCACGACTGCTGAGCCTGCTGTCGCTGGAGCCGCTGCCGATGCGGCGGCTCGCGCAGAAGCTGAAGTGCGAGCCGTCCAATGTCACCGGGATCGTGGACCGGCTGGAGGCGCGGGGACTGGTGGAACGGCGCCCGGACCCGGCGGACCGCCGCGTGAAGCTGGCGGCGGCGACGGAGGAGGGCAGGCGGCTGGCGCGCGGGCTGCGTGACTCGCTGAACTTCGCCCGGGAGCCCCTGGCGGGACTGTCCGATGACGAACGTCTGTCGCTGCGGGACCTGCTGAACCGGATGCTGGAGGCGTAGCCTCCGGCGCCGGGCACCGCACCGGGGCTTCGGCCCGCGGCGCACCGCCGGTTCCTACCGCACGGCCTCCGTGCACCGGAGGGACCGCGCGGCCCCCGGATGCGCGCACCGAGCAGGCACTACGTGCACCACCACAGGAAACGGTTGCAGGTTTTCGTTGGCGACGGGTGCGGAGTCGGGCTCGCCGCCGGCGGGCGGCTCGACGGCGCCGAACTCTGCACGGACGACGGCGTGGTCGAGGGGGCCGGGTTCGAACGGGGCGGAAGGCTCGCCGCGGTCACCGACGGCGTGGCCGCGTCGGTCTCCTTGTCCTTGTCCTTCTTGTCCTTGGCGGACTCCGAGGCCGACGCGGACACGGAGACCGAGGAGGAAGGCGAGGCCGCGCCCCCGGCGCCGTCGCCGGACGGCGTGGCGCTCTGCTTTGACGCGGCACCGCCGTCCGCCGTCTCGCCCCCGGCGGCTGCGGTCTTCGGGGTGGTCCCGGGTGCGTCCGTGCCCAGTTCGGCCAGGCTCAGCGCCCCCGCGGCCAGCAACAGTCCGGCACCCACGAACAGCACGCGCCTACGGCGCCGCCGATGGGCCGCGGCCTTGCGGTCGCGACGACCCGACCGCCCCACGGAGGCGTCGTCGGCGTCGCCGGACGGCCCGCGCCGCTGCGACCGCCGCCGGCTCTGCGCCCGACCGGACGCCGTCGGCTCGCCCTTGTCCTCGTCCTCGTCCGGCGGTTCGGCTCCGTCGGAGCTGTCCGTGCCGTCGTATCCCTGATCGTCGTCGCGGCCGCCGGCGGGCGCGTCGGCCGCATCCGTGCGGGTGTGCGCGCGTAGTTCGTCGACCGGCGTGCCGCACCCCGGGCAGGCGAGGGCGCCGTTGAGGTGCCTTCGGCACGGGTGGCAGTAGTCCATGACGCGGGAAGACTAAGTTCCCCGCAGGTAACGTTCCTAGGGGTAGCTGTGAAAATTGTGTGCGGAATCGCTCGTTACTGTGTGGCAAGTTGAACACGGCGTGCGACGAGGTTGTCGAAACCCTTGCCGAAACCGTTATGCGCACAGCCCATTGACACCCCCACCGCCCCCTCCTTACTGTCACGCCAGCATTTCGAACGCGTGACGAAATTTCGAACACGCCACCTGGGCCGACGAAGCACCGACGACGCAGCAAGGGGCAACTGCCGTGCGCATCACCGGAATCAGCACACACGTGGTCGGGACGCCGTGGCGCAACCTGACCTACGTCCAGGTGCACACCGACGAGGGCATCACCGGAGTCGGCGAGACCCGGATGCTGGGCCACACCGACGCGCTGATCGGCTATCTGCGGGAGGCGGAGGCCAACCACATTCTCGGTTCCGATCCGTTCGCCGTGGAAGACCTCGTACGCCGGATGAAGTACGGCGACTACGGACGTGCGGGCGAGATCGTCATGTCCGGTATCGCGGTCGTGGAGATGGCGTGCTGGGACATCAAGGGCAAGGCCCTCGGCGTCCCCGTCTGGCAGCTCCTCGGCGGCAAGGTCACCGACCGGGTCAAGGCGTACGCCAACGGGTGGTACACCACCGAGCGGACCCCGGAGGCCTACCACAAGGCAGCCCAGGAGGTCGTCGCCCGGGGCTACAAGGCCCTGAAGATCGACCCGTTCGGCACCGGACACTTCGAGCTCGACCACGACGGGACGCTCTACTCCGTCTCCCTCATCGAGGCGGTGCGGGATGCCATCGGGCCGGACACGGAGCTGATGCTGGAGATGCACGGCCGCTTCTCCCCCGCCACCGCCGTCCGGCTGGCCCGCGAGCTCGCGCCGTTCGAGCCGGCCTGGCTGGAGGAGCCGGTCCCGCCGGAGAACCTCAAGGCGCTGGAGAAGGTGGCCCAGAAGGTGGACCTGCCGGTCGCCACCGGCGAGCGGATCCACGACCGCATCGAGTTCCGCGAGCTGTTCGAGAGCCAGGCCGTCGACATCATCCAGCCGGACGTCGGCCACATCGGCGGCATCTGGGAGACCCGGAAGCTGGCCGCGACCGCAGAGACCCACTACATGCTGGTGGCCCCGCACAACGTGGGCGGGTCCGTCCTCACCGCGGCCTCCCTCCAGGTCGGCTTCACCACCCCGAACTTCAAGATCCTCGAGCACTTCAACGACTTCGCGGACGCGGAGATCAAGAAGGTGGTCAAGGGCGCGCCCGAGGTCGTCGACGGCTATTTCCACCTCTCCGACGCCCCCGGGCTCGGTGTCGAGCTGGACGTCGACGCCGCGGCCGAGTTCCCCCAGCAGCAGGCCCGGTTCGACCTGTGGGCCGACGGCTGGGAGCAGCGCAAGCCCAAGGGGACGAAGTGAGCACCGCGGTCGTCGTCGAGGCGCCGGGCGCGCACCGCCTGGCGCCCCACGACCCCGTCGCGCCGGGGCCCGGCGAGGCGCTGGTGAGCGTGCACGCCGTCGGCATCTGCGGCAGCGACCGCGAGGTGTACCAGGGCAACCGGCCCGAGGGGTACGTCCGTTACCCCCTCACCCCGGGGCACGAGTGGTCGGGCACGGTCCAGGCGGTCGGCGCCGGGGCGCCCGAGGGCCTGGTCGGCCGCAAGGTGGTCGGGGAGGGCTTTCGCAACTGCCAGGTCTGCGACCGCTGCCATGCCGGTGAGACCACGCTGTGCACCGCGGGCTACGAGGAGACCGGCTTCACCCGGCCGGGCGCCATGGCCGCCACGCTCACACTGCCGGCCCGGCTGCTGCACGTGCTGCCGGACGACGCGGACCTGACGGCCGCGGCCCTTCTGGAACCCGCCGCCTGCGTCGCGGCCGCCGCGCTGAAGGCGAACGCGCGGCCCGGCGAGCGGGTCGCGGTCGTCGGCACCGGCACGCTCGGCATGTTCGCCGTGCAGTTCCTGAAGGCCGCCTCCCCCGCCGAACTGCTGGTGGTCGGTTCGGGGACCGACCGCGAGGCGCTGTCCCGGCGGTTCGGAGCCACCGACTTCCGCACCAAGGACCAGGAACTCACCCCCGACTTCGACGTCGTCGTCGAGACCGCCGGGTCCGCGTCCGCCGCGCGCACCGCGGCCTCCCTGCTCAGGCGCGGCGGACGCCTGGTCCTCACCGGCATCCCGGCGCCGGGCGCCGAGGGCCTCGACCCCACCGGACTCGTCGTACGGCAGCTGGAGGTGCACACCGTGTTCGGGGCGCCGCCGGACGCCTGGGCGCACACGGTACGGGTCTTCGGGGCCGGACTGCTCGATCCGTTGCCGCTGGTCACCCACGAGTTGCCCCTCGCCGAGTTCTCCCAGGCCATCGAGCTGGTGGGAGCCGGCGACCCGAAGGTCGGCAAGGTCCTGTTGCGACCGTGACATCTCCCGGACCGTGCGCCGGTACGGAGTCACCTGACGTGCTCCGTTCCGGCGTACCACCACACGTCTCTTCACGCCCAGAGTCGCGAACCTTGTCCGAAATACCGAACATGAAGGACGCCTTGTGACCCACCCCGCTACGGCAGCCCGCAGGCCCGGTGAGCAGGTCCTCGCCGCGCTCGGCCTCGGCGCGCCCGCTCTCTCCCCCGCCGACGCCTCCCCTCACACCTTCCCCGGAGGCGGCCGCTGGCGCACCGAGATCCCCTCGTGCGAGGGCCCCGAGGCACTGGCGGTGGTCCTCAAGGAGTCCTCGAGGCTCGACGTGCCCATCCACCGCATCAGCCAGGGCAGCGGCGTATGGATGCTGACCGACTCCGAGATCACCGAGATGGTCGAGGCCACCGGTGAACGCGACATCGAGCTGTGCCTGTTCACGGGGCCGCGCGGCACCTGGGACACCGGCGCCTCCGTACGCTCGGACTCACGCGGGGCCGGGCTGCGCGCCCGCGGCCACGACGCCGTCGCCGGCTGTGTCGAGGACGCCGTGCGGGCCACCGAACTGGGCGTGAAATGCCTGCTCGTCGCCGACGAGGGCGTGCTGTGGACCCTGCACCGGGCACGCACGGCGGGAATCATCCCGGCCTACACCACCCTCAAGGTGTCCGCGCTCGTCGGTCCGGTCAACCCGGCGTCGTACGCCGTCTTCGAGCACCTCGGCGCCGACTCCGTGAACGTGCCGAGCGACCTGACGCTCGATCATCTGACGGAGATCCGGCGGGTCTCCGCCGCTCCCATGGACATGTACATCGAGGCCCCCGACGACCTCGGAGGCTATGTGCGGATGTACGAGGTCGCCGAGCTCATCCGGCGCGGCGCACCGCTGTATCTGAAGTTCGGTCTGTCCAGGGCCCCCGGGATCTACCCGTACGGCACCCATCTGCGGGACCTGACCCTGGACACCGCCCGGGAGCGGGTGCGGCGCGGCCGGCTCGCTCTCGACCTGCTGGCCCGGCACGGCGCGGACGGCGACATGGCGCCGCTCGGCACCCGGTTGCCCGGCTCGCTGCACCGCTTCCCCACCGGCGACCGACCGCCGGCCGCTCTCAACGACGAGAAGAACAAGGACTGATCACCATGCGCACTCGCAGAGCCGCTCTCGCCGCTATGGCCTCGGCCGCCTCGCTCGCCCTGACCCTGTCCGCCTGCGGCCAGAACAGCGAGGGCGGAAGCAAGGAGGACAAGGGAAGCACCAAGGGCGGCACCATCGGCATCGCGATGCCGACCAAGTCCTCCGAGCGCTGGATCTCCGACGGCAACAACGTCGTCAAGAACCTCCAGGCCAAGGGCTACAAGACCAAGCTCGTCTACGGCGAGGACGACCCGGACACCCAGGTCTCGCAGATCGAGAACCTGATCACCCAGGGCGTCAAGGGCCTGATCGTCGCGGCCATCGACAACAAGTCGCTGAACAACGTGCTCCAGGAGGCCGCGGACGCCAAGATCCCGGTCGTCGCCTACGACCGTCTGATCCTCGGCACGAAGAACGTCGACTACTACGCCTCCTTCGACAACACCAAGGTCGGCGAACTCCAGGCCAACTACATCGTGGACAAGCTGGGTCTGAAGAACGGCAAGGGCCCCTTCAACATCGAGCTGTTCGCCGGGTCCAACGACGACAACAACACCAAGTACTTCTTCAACGGCGCGATGAGCGTCCTCAAGCCGTACATGGACAGCAAGAAGCTGGTCGTCCGGTCCGGCCAGACCGCGCTCAACAAGGTCACCACCCTGCGCTGGGACGGCGCCACCGCGCAGAAGCGCATGGACGACATCCTCACCTCCTCGTACAAGAGCCAGAAGGTCGACGCCGTCCTGTCGCCGTACGACGGCATCTCCATCGGTGTCCTGTCCTCGCTGAAGTCCGACGGCTACGGCAGCAAGGGCAAGCCGCTCCCGGTCGTCACCGGTCAGGACGCCGAGCTGGCCTCCGTCAAGTCGATCATCGCCGGTGAGCAGACGCAGACCGTCTACAAGGACACCCGCAAGCTCGCCGAGGTCGCCTCGGCGATGGTCGACGACGTGCTGACCGGCAAGAAGCCCGAGGTCAACGACACCACGACCTACGACAACGGCTCGAAGGTCGTCCCCTCGTACCTGCTCCAGCCGGTGAGCGTCGACAAGACCAACTACGAGGAGACCCTGGTCAAGGGCGGCTACTACACCGACGCCGAACTGAAGTGACCCCGCGGCCGTACCCGACCCCACACTGATTGGAAGGCACGACCATGGCGGGACCCGTCCTGGAAATGCGCTCGATCGTCAAGACCTTTCCCGGCGTCAAGGCGCTGTCGGACGTCAATCTGACCGTCCGCCAGGGCGAGGTCCACGCCATCTGCGGTGAGAACGGCGCCGGGAAGTCCACCCTCATGAAGGTGCTCTCCGGCGTCCATCCGCACGGCACCTACGAGGGCGAGATCCTCTTCGACTCGGAGGTCTGCCGCTTCAAGGACATCCGGGCGAGCGAGCACCACGGCATCGTCATCATCCACCAGGAGCTGGCACTGGTGCCGTTCCTCTCCGTCGCCGAGAACATCTTCCTCGGCAACGAGCACGCCACGCGCGGGTTCATCAACTGGAACGACACCCTCAAGCACGCCACCGAACTGCTGCGCCGTGTCGGACTCGACGAGCACCCGGAGACCCGCGTCGCCGACATCGGCGTGGGCAAGCAGCAGCTCGTCGAGATCGCGAAGGCCCTGTCGAAGTCGGTGAGACTCCTCATCCTCGACGAGCCGACGGCCGCGCTGAACGACGAGGACAGCGGCAAACTCCTCGATCTGATCCTGGAGCTGAAGAACCAGGGCATCACCTCGATCATCATCTCCCACAAGCTCAACGAGATCCGCAGGGTCGCCGACTCGGTGACCATCCTGCGCGACGGGCGCACCATCGAGACGCTCGACGTGAAGGCGCCGGAGACGACCGAGGAGCGGATCATCGCCGGCATGGTCGGCCGCGACCTCGACCACCGCTTCCCCGAGCGCACCCCGCACGAGCCGGAGGAGGGGGCCGCCCCGGCGCTCGAGATCCGCAACTGGACCGTGTTCCACCCGATCGACCAGCAGCGCAAGGTCGTCGACGACGTGTCGATCCAGGTACGGCGCGGGGAGATCGTCGGCATCGCGGGACTGATGGGCGCCGGGCGCACCGAGCTCGCGATGAACCTCTTCGGACGCACCTACGGCCGGTACGCGCAGGGCACGGTCCTCAAGGACGGCGAGGAGATCCGGACCAGGACCGTGGCCGAGGCGGTCGGCCACGGCATCGCGTACGTCACCGAGGACCGCAAGCACTACGGGCTCAACCTCATCGACACCATCAACCGCAACATCTCCTTGACCGCCCTGAAGAAGGTGTCCAGGCGGGGGGTGGTCGACGAGCACGAGGAGCGCCAGGTCGCCGAGGGCTACCGGACGTCCATGAACATCAAGGCGCCGACGGTCTTCGAACCGGTGGGCAAGCTGTCCGGCGGCAACCAGCAGAAGGTCGTCCTCAGCAAGTGGATCTTCGCGGGCCCGGAGGTGCTGATCCTGGACGAGCCCACACGCGGTATCGACGTGGGCGCCAAGTACGAGATCTACACGGTCATCGACCGGCTGGCCGCCCAGGGCAAGGCGGTCGTCTTCATCTCCTCCGAACTGCCGGAGCTGCTCGGCATGTGCGACCGCATCTACACGATGGCCGCAGGACGGCTGACCGGTGAGGTACCGCGGGCCGAGGCCACGCAGGAAGTGCTGATGCGTCATATGACGAAGGACAAAGAGGTAACGCGATGAGCACGGATGTGACCGCCACGACCCCGGCCCCCGCGCCGCCGGGCAAGAGCGGATCGGCCACGGGCGGGAGTCTGCTCCAGCTGATGCTGAACGGGCTGCGCCGCAACATGCGGCAGTACGGCATGCTGATCGCGCTCGGTCTGATCGTCGTCCTCTTCGAGATCTGGACCGGTGGCGACCTGCTGCTGCCGCGCAACGTCTCCAACCTGGTGATGCAGAACAGCTACATCCTGATCCTCGCGATCGGCATGATGCTGGTGATCATCGCCGGGCACATCGATCTGTCGGTCGGGTCCCTCACGGCGTTCGTGGGCGCGTTCGCGGCCGTGCTCACGGTGCAGCACGGTATGGCGTGGCCCCTGGCCCTGGTGCTGTGCCTGCTGGTGGGCGCGGTGGCGGGTTCGGTGCAGGGATTCCTGATCGCGTATCTCGGCATACCGTCGTTCATCGTCACCCTCGCCGGGATGCTGCTCTTCCGCGGTCTGACGGAGATCCTGCTCAAGGGGCAGACCCTCGGCCCGTTCCCGGACGGGCTGCAGAAGATGGGCAACGGCTTCCTGCCCGAGGCGGGTCCGAACACCAACTACCACAACCTCACGCTGCTCCTCGGCCTCGTGCTGGTCGCCGCCGTGGTGTGGCAGGAGACTCAGGACCGGCGCCGCCAGCGGGAGTTCGCCCTCGACGTGCCGCCGGCGAAGCTGTTCGCCCTCAAGCTCGTCGCCCTGGTCGCCGCGATCCTCGTGCTGACGCTGCTGCTCGCCAGCTACAAGGGCGCCCCGATCGTGCTCATCATCCTCGGCGTGCTGGTGGTCGGCTACGGCTATGTGATGCGCAACGCCGTCTTCGGCCGCCACATCTACGCGATCGGCGGCAACCTGCCGGCGGCGAAGCTGTCCGGCGTCAAGGACAAGAGGGTCACCTTCCAGGTCTTCCTGAACATGGGCGTGCTCGCGGCCCTGGCGGGGCTGGTGGTCGCCGCCCGTCTGAACGCGGCCTCGCCGAAGGCGGGTGTGAACTTCGAACTCGAGGCCATCGCCTCGTCGTTCATCGGTGGCGCGTCCATGAGCGGCGGTGTGGGAACCGTCCTCGGCGCGATCATCGGTGGGCTCGTCCTCGGCGTGCTGAACAACGGCATGAACCTCCTCAGCGTCGGCACCGACTGGCAGCAGGTCATCAAGGGCCTCGCCCTTCTGGTGGCGGTCGGCTTCGACGTGTGGAACAAGCGCAAGTCCGGTTCGTAACACGTCAGCTCGGGCCCCGTCGCGACGACGGGGCCCCACCCTTCACGGGAGCCGCACATGGAACTGAACAGACGCACAGTCATCGCGGGCGCCGCGGCCGCGGGCATCGCCGCGACCACCCTCGGCACCGGCACCGCCGAGGCCGCCCCGGGAGGCAGGAAGCCGGTGAAGGAGCTCTTCGGCAAGCTGGACGACGGCACGAAGGTCTACCGCTGGTCCCTGCAGAACGGCGGCACCCGGCTGAAGGTCCTGTCCTACGGCGGCATCATCCAGTCCCTGGAGATCCCCGACCGGCACGGCCGCTACGCCAACGTCTCGCTCGGCTACGACAACCTCGCGGCCTACGTCGCCGGCACCACATTCTTCGGCGCCACGATCGGCCGCTACGGCAACCGCATCGCCAAGGGCCAGTTCACCCTGGACGGCAAGAAGTACCAGCTGAACGTCAACGACGGCGTGAACAGCCTGCACGGCGGCGCCAAGGGCTTCAACACCAAGGTGTGGGACGTCGAGGGCTTCACTTCCGGCTCGGACGTGGGCCTGCACCTGTATGACACCAGCGTCGACGGCGAGATGGGCTATCCCGGCACGCTCAGGACCAAGGTCACCTTCGCCCTGAACCGGGACGGCGACTGGCGCATCGACTACGAGGCCACCACCGACAGGCCGACGGTCGTCAACCTCACCAACCACACGTACTGGAACCTCGCCGGCGAGGGCAGCGGCACCATCGAGGACCACGAGCTCACGATCGCCGCCTCCCGCTACACGCCCACCGACACGGGCCTGATCCCCACGGGCGAACTGGCGAAGGTCTCCGGCACCCCCTTCGACTTCCGCGAGAGCAAGCCGGTCGGCCGGGACATCCGCGCGGGCCACCCCCAGCAGGTGCAGGCCAAGGGCTTCGACCACAACTGGGCGCTCGACAAGGGCGTCACGGCGAAGCCGGTGCACATCGCCACTCTGCGCGACCCGCGCTCCGGCCGCACCCTGAAGATCGCCACCGACCAGCCGGGCCTGCAGTTCTACTCCGGAAACTTCCTCGACGGCACCCTCGTCGGCACCTCCGGCCGCACCTACCGGCAGGGCGATGGCCTGTGCCTGGAGACCCAGCACTTCCCGGACTCCCCGAACGAGCCGTCGTGGCCGTCGACCGTGCTGCGGCCCGGGCAGACCTACCGGACGACGACGATCCACTCGTTCGGCGTGTGACACGCCACCGGAGGGACCGGTTCCGGAAATCACACCGGCTTCACACGAGTTGAACACCGTCCCTCCCCTGTCCGTATGACTGGGTGGCCCGCGCTCCCCCGCGCGGGCCACCCACAGACGACGGGCCCGCCGTCCCCACCGGGCCCGCCTCATACGGAGGTTCCATGGGCGACACCGTCACCTCGCTGTTCCGCGGTACCGCGGCGCACAGTCCCTCGATGGCGGCGCTGACGCGCGAGGGCGGCGACGGAACGGGTCCCGTGGACTTCTGCATCCCCTGCAACCCCTACTTCCCCACACCCGCCATGTTCGACGAGCTGGCGGGCCGGCTGCGCGAGATCATCACCTACTATCCGAGCAGCGCCGACACGATCACCGCCGAGCTGTGCAACCTGCTCCAGCTGCCGCCCAGTTGCGTGGCGATGGGCAACGGCTCGACGGAACTGATCACCTGGATCGACCACCTGCTGGTCCGCGAGTCCCTCGCCGTCCCCGTTCCCACCTTCGGCCGCTGGACCGACCAGCCCATGGAGACCGGCAAGCGCGTCGACATGTTCCCGCTCCAGGAGTCCAGCGGTTTCGCCCTGGACCTCGCCAAGTACGCGGAGTTCATCCGAAAGCGCGGCACCCGCGTCGCCGTCGTCTGCAATCCGAACAACCCCGACGGCGGATTCGTGCCCCGCCAGGCGCTGGTGCAGTTCATGGACGCGATGGCGGACCTGGACCTGGTGGTGATCGACGAGTCGTTCCTGGAGTTCGCCGACGCCGAGAACGAACCCAGCGTCGTCCAGGACGCCGTGATGCGGCCCAACGTCATCGTGCTGCGCAGCCTCGGCAAGAACTTCGGACTGCACGGCATACGCTTCGGCTACCTGGTCGCCAATCCCTCGCTCGCGGGCCGGGTCCGCTCGATGCTGCCGAAGTGGAACCTCAACTCCTTCGCCGAGCACGTCGTGTTCATGCTGAGGGAGCACGGTGCCGAGTACATGGAGAGCCTGCACCAGGTCCGCCGCGACCGTCTGGACATGTCCCGGCAGCTCTCCCAGCTGCCCGGTCTGACGGTCTACCCGTCCCAGGGCAACTTCCTCTTCGTACGCCTGCCCCTGGGTGCCGAGGGCACCGTCGTCCGTGACCGGCTGCTCACCGAGCACCGGATCCTCGTCCGCGAGTGCGGCAACAAGATCGGTTCATCCAGTCGCTTCCTGCGGCTCGTGGTGCGCCCCGAGGTGGACGTGCGTCGCCTGGTGTCCGCCATGGAAGAGGTGCTCTACGGGACCAGGAGGGGAGCCGCCGTGCCCGAGCCGAGCACAGGGACCGGCTACAGCTCGGGCACGGCGGCGGTGGACCGGCTCGTCAGCCAGACCAACGGCGCGGGCGTCATGGGGCTCGCCTCCCAGGCGTGGTCGATGCCGCTCGCCCCCGGCTCGGCACCGGCCCCCGTGCCGATGCCCGCCCCGATGCCCGCGCCCCTGCCCGCGGCACCCCCGCTGCCCGCACCGACTCCGCTGCCCGCACCTCCCGTCCCTGCCCCGATGCCCGCACCGGCACCCGCTCCGATGCCGGCGCCGGCCGCCGCCGTGGCCGCCGCTCCGCAGCTGCCCGGGATGCCGCCGGGGGTCGCCCCGGCCCCCGCCGCCGGTCTGCGGCCGGTCCCGCAGACCGGCCTGCCCGGACTCGCGGCGGCCGCGCAGAACCGGCGCGGAATGCCCGCCGCGGGCGGTCTCACGGCCGCCCAGGTCCGCGGCCGCACCCAGCCGGAGCCGGTCCCCGAGCCGACGGGCTGGCCGGCGGCGGGCGCGATGTACAACCAGGTCGGCTGAGCCGGCGCGGCGGGGGCGGCGCGGTCCTCGCCGCCCCGGCAGGCGAACCCCGGGTGTCCCAGTTGACGCGCCGGTGAACATGGTCGGGAGGATCTCGGTTTCCCCGGGCAACCAGGTGCCTGCTCCACTCACCATGGCCTCTCCGATCATCACGCCTGCTGCAGGAGTTGACCGTGAGCGGCATTCCCTGGGACACCGCACTGGCCGTCTTCGGTCTGGCCGTCTCCGGCGCCGCCGCCGTGTGGGAGTTCACGCTCGTCGGCCGCAAACTGCTCGGCTACCGCGTGCAGATGGACACGACCGCCCAGGACGCGGCCGCCGCGCCCTACGCGGGAGTGCTGCAGCAGATGCAGCACAACGGCACATCCCTGCGTGATCCTTCGTTCGTCCTGCTGCGCATCGAGAACAGCGGCCGGGCCCCGATCGTGGAGGACGACTATCTGGCGCCGGACGGCGCCCGGGCAGGCATCCGGGTCAGTTTCCGGGGCCGCCGTGTCGTCGGCATGGTCGTCACCGAACTCAGCCGCAGCGAACTCGGCAGCTTCTTCACTCCCGACGACCACGGCCCGGGCAGCCCGCAGCAGGTGCCGGGCCTCGGCGTCAGCGACGGACTCATCGAACTGCCCAAGGTGAAGCTCAACCGCCGCGACCACTACAAGGTCCTGGCGGTGCTGGAGCGCGAGGAGGACTTCAGGGAGCAGGCGTTCCCGGACCCGGAGGTGGTCGGCGGCATCGTGGGCGGGGTCCGTCGCGGCAGGATGCGGAAGACCGAGTACTACCCGTTCGCCGCCAAGCCGGTCCGGGCGCTGCTCGTCGTACTGGTGCTGGTGCTCATCGGGGAGTCCCTCTTCATGCTCCTGCGCAGCGACCCCGAGCCCGCGCCGCTGGACTGCGCGCGCGGCACGCTCACGCTGTCCGGTTCCACCGCGTTCGCGCCGGTGCTGCGCGAGGCCGCACGGCAGTACGAGAAGGCTTGCCCGGATGCGCGCATACCCCTGTCCGATCGCACCTTCCAGGGCAGTGTCCCGGGCCTCAGCGCCCTCGCCGCGGCGGGCAAGAAGGCCGGCCTCACGGGCAGCCAGGGCCTGGGCGACCGGCTGGCGTTCAGCGACGGCCCGAAGAGCGAGGACGGGCGCCCGCAGCTGCTGCCCCGCCCCGTGGCGCTCTCCCTCTTCACGCTGGTCGTCAACCCGGACGCGGGCGTGAAGGACCTGTCCCGGAAGCAGGTGAGGGACATCTACGCCGGGAAGATCACCAACTGGAACCAGGTCAAGGGCAACAACGTGCCGATCCACCTGGTCAGCCGCAACCCCGGCTCCGGCACCCGCACCACCCTCGAGCACCAGGTCCTCGGCGGCACGTCGTTGCCGGCTGCCACGGTGAGCGACTGCGCGTCCCTCACGGCGGCCGAGCCGGGACGCTGCGAGGTCGCGGACACGGAGACGCTCCTCGACACCGTGGCCTCCACGCCCGGCGCCCTCGGGCACAGCGAGGTCGGCGCCGCCACGGCGCAGGACGGTGTCGAGGAGGTGCGGATCGACGGCTACCCGGCCACCCTCGAAGGTGCCGACGAGGGCGCCTACCCCTACTGGCAGACGGAGTTCGCCTACACCTACGGCGAGCCGCCGGCCGACTCCATGGCCGCGGGCTTCCTGCGCTACCTGGCCGACGAGGTCGGCAAGGACATCATCCGCTCCCACGGGGACCGGCCCTGCTCGGAGCTGGCCAAGCCGTTGCTCTGCCGGCCGAGTTAGGGCCTGTCGCTCGGATCACGCCGACGTCCCGGAACACCGGAACAGGGGCCCGGGCGCGCCCGGGAACGCCGGACGCGGGGCGGCGGGCGAGCCCCCGCCGCGGTCCGCCCGCCCGGCGCGGGGCGGACGGGTGCCAGGCGCCGGCGGCCTGCCTGCCGTGTCATCGGCCGCGCCCCTCCGGCCGAAACCGTCTCCGCCCTCGCCCGCGGGAGCACGGTCGTGGACGGGGCACGTGCCCGCCGTCCGGAGCGCGGTGGAAGGAGCCCCGGGACAACCTGCTGCCGCACGACGTCGAGGGCCTCGTCCTCGACCCCCGCCCGGCACAGGGACCCCGTCGCGGCCGGCGTGGCCTGCACCCGGTCTCGGAGGACGGCAACGGCCTGCGCCGGACGACCCGCCTCTGCGCCCTCGCCGTCACCGGCGACCGACCGCCGGCACTCCGTACCCGGCGGTGTCCCCTTCGGCGGTGGAACACCGGCCGCATGCCCCAAAACTCCCCTCCGGCAGGGCGACACGCGGGCCCGAGCACGATGACGGGCGAACAGGACCGTCGGCGGCCGCCCGCCCGCGTCGGCGGAACGGACCGCCCCGTGGCCCCCGTTGCCCCCGCGACGCGGGCGCCGGACCCATGTGTGCGCGACGGCTTCGTACCGCCCGTACCGCGTAATCCGCCCGTGGCGAGTCCCTCAAGGGCCCTCCTGGTGCCGGGCACCGGTGACAATGACGGCATCCGCGACCCTGAGGAGACCGCCTTGGTGTTGAGCAGACGCGCCTTCAGCGCGATCGTCGGAACCGCCGCGCTCGGGCTCTCGCTCGGAGCGAGCGCCGGGCAGTGCAGCGCCGCGACAGCGCCCACCGGCCCCGCACCCGGGCCGCCGCGTGCGGACGGACGGCGGCACACGGTGGGCTTCGACAGACACTCGATGATCGTCGACGGCGGACGGGTCGTGCTGTGGTCCGGAGAGGTCCATCCCTTCCGGCTGCCGAGTCCGTCGCTGTGGCGGGACGTCCTGCAGAAGATGCGCGCCCACGGCTACAACACGGTCAGCGTCTACGTCTCCTGGAACTACCACTCCCCCGCCCCCGGCTCCTACGACTTCACGGGCGTGCGCGACCTCGACCTGTTCCTGCGCACGGCCGCCGAGGTGGGCCTCTATGTGATCCTGCGCCCGGGGCCGTACATCAACGCCGAGGTGGACGCGGGCGGTTTCCCCGGCTGGCTGACCGCCACGAAGGGCAGGGCCCGCACCTCCGATCCGACGTACCTGACGTACGTGGACGAGTGGCTGACCGCCGTGAACCGGATCGCGGTGCGCCACCAGTACACCGCCGGAACCGGCACGGTCGTGCTGTACCAACTGGAGAACGAGTACGCGGACCACGTCACCGAGGCGGCCGGCCGCGACTACATGGCCCACCTGTACCGGAAGGTCCGCACCGACGGCGTCGACGTGCCGCTCTTCCACAACGACAAGGGCAGGAACGGCCACTGGGCGCCCGGCACGTTCGACACCGGCGGTGAGAGCGGGCACTGGCTCTACGCCTTCGACGGCTATCCCTCACCGTTCCGGACCCCGCCGGACTGGGGATACTTCGGCCCGGGCGGGGCCGGGGGCGGAGCGTCCGCGAGCCCGGGCACCCCGGGATTCCTGGCCGAGTTCGGGGGCGGCTGGTTCGATCCGTGGGGCGGAGCCGAGTTCGACGGCAAGGGGTACGCCGAGTCGCGCCGTACCCGGGACGCGGCGTACGAGCGGCGCTTCTATCTGACCAACCTCGCCAACGGCATCACGATCCACAATGTCTATATGACCTTCGGCGGCACCTCCTGGGGCTGGCTGCCCGCACCGGTCGTCTACACGTCGTACGACTACGGGGCCGCCCTCGACGAGGCCCGGCAGCCCACCGCCAAGCTGGTCCCGATGCACCAGCTCGGTCATCTGCTGCACAGCGTGCCCGAGTTGGCCGAGCTGGACCGTGCGGAGGACCTCGCCGTCGGCGGCGGCCCGGGGCTCAGGGCGTACCACCTCGTCAACGCAAGGACGCGGGCGCACGTCCACATCCTGCGCAACGACGCCGCCGACGAACGTGTCGCCGCCGTCCCGCTGGCCGGGACGACCGTCCGGGTGCCCGTCCCCGGCCTCGACGCCCGGCTGCTGGCCACCGGGATCTCCCTGGGACAGCGCACGCTGCGTCACTCCACCGCCCAGCCGATGCTGCGCCTGGCCGCGGGCCCCCAGGACGTCGCGGTGTTCACCGGCCGCGCAGGCGAGACGACGGAGACCGTCGTCGAGGCCGCGGCCGAACCGGTCTTCACCGTGCTCGAGGGGAAGGCCCGCTGCGAGTACCGGGACGGCGCGCTGCACGTGCACGCCCGGCTCGGCGGGCTCGTCCGGGTGCTGGTGGACGGCGGCGGGGTGCCGCGCCCCCTGCTGCTCCTGCTCGTCGACGACGCAACATCCGTGCGTCTGTGGCGCCATGACACCCCGTCGGGCTCCGTCCTGGTCTACGGACCCGAGCTGCTGCGCACGGCCGATCTGAGCGGTACGACCGCGCACCTGGGCGGCGACACGGTCGAGGAGGCGGACCTGGAGGCGTGGCTGCCGCGCGGTGTGACGGAGGTCTTCTGGAACGGGCGGCGCGTGCCCACGCACACCACCCGCTCGGGCAGCCTGCGTGCCACGCACCGGCTGCCCGGCGCGGGAGCGGTCCGGCTGCCCGCGCTGACCGGGTGGCGCCGCCGCGCCGAGAACCCCGAGTCGGCTCCCGGTTTCGACGACTCGGCGTGGCGGACGGCCGACCGGGCCACCTCCTCCAGTACGACCCCGGTGCCGGCGCCGGGACCCGTCCTGTTCGCCGACGACTACGGCTTCCACTACGGGGACGTCTGGTACCGGGGCCGCTTCGAGGACGCGGCCGGCGCCGCAGCGGTGTCGTTCTCGTACGTCACCGGCACCCAGGGCCTGCTGATGGCGTGGCTGGACGGCAAGCCCCTGGGGACGCACCGGATGCCCGTGCCGGACAAGAAGACGGTCCGGCAGGGCACATGGTCGGCGACGGCCGCGTTCCCGGTCGCACCGGGGAAGGGGCCCCATGTCCTGTCCGTCCTCGTCCGCCGCATGCAGCACGACCAGGACGGACGGGCCGACGACACCCACAAGGCGGGACGCGGGCTCGTCTCGGTGGCCTTCGACGGTGCGACACCGCGGGTGAGATGGCGCATCCAGGGCGAGGCGGCACCCGATCCCGTGCGCGGACCGATCAACAACGGGGGTCTGTACGGGGAGCGGCACGGCTGGCATCTGCCCGGATTCGCGGACGGCGGCTGGGAGCCCGCCGAACTGCCGCGGGGCGAGCGGCGGCAGGGCGTCGTCTGGTACCGGACCGCCTTCCGGGCGGCCGTCGATCCGGGAACGGACGCGTCGATCGGGCTGACGCTCACCGACGACCCGGCCCGCGCCTACCGGGTGCAGATCTTCCTCAACGGCTGGAACATGGGCCAGTACATCAACGACGTGGGCCCGCAGCACACGTTCGTCCTGCCGAACGGGGTGCTGAACACCCGTGGGGAGAACACGCTCGCCCTCGCGGTCCTCTCCGACGGGACCACGCCGGCGGGACCCGGGGCCGTGCGGCTGACGCTGCTCGGCAAGGCCGCGGGAGGGGTCCCGGTGGCATTGGTGGACTCCCCCCGCGCCGCGCACTGACGAGAGAGTGCCCCGGCCCGGCGGGCCGGGGCACTCGACCAGGTCAGCCGGCGAACGCGGGCTGCGGCAGGCCCTTTCCGGCGCCCGGCACGACCAGCACCGAACCGGAGAGCGGATGCGGCGCGTCCAGCCCCGTACGGGCCGTGGTGATGTACAGGTCGGCCAGCTCCGGGCCGCCGAACGCACACGCGGTCGGACGGCGGACGGGCAGTTCGAGGACGCGGTCCAGCACGCCGGAGGGGGTGTAGCGGTGTACCGCGCCGCCGTCCCACAGTGCGACCCAGACACAGCCGTCGGCGTCGACGGCGAGCCCGTCGGGGAAGCCGCGGTCGACGTGGGCCAGCGGGCGCCGGCCTGCCGGGAGCCCGCCGTCGCGCACATCGAGGACGTCGACCCGCCGGGTCGGCGAGTCGATGTAGTACATCAGCCGGCCGTCGGGACTCCAGCCCGTGCCGTTGCTGACGGCGACGTCGTCCAGCACCGTCAGGACCGTGCCGTCGGGTGTGATCCGGGACAGCGTGCCACCACCCGGCGCCTCGTCGTACCGCATGGTGCCCGCCCACAGCGATCCGTCGGCGGCGACGGCCGCGTCGTTGGCGCGGCGGCCCGGGACGACCTCGCGGTGCAGCCAGCGGAAGTCGCTGCCGTCGGGCCCGTACAGGCCGACTCCGTCGCGGAGGTTCACCACCAGACCGCCGCCGGCGCGCGGCTTGGCGGCCCCCACGTGCTGTTCCGTGGCCATGACCGTGCGGCGGCCGGAGGCGGGATCATAGGTGTGCACCCGTGAGCCCAGGATGTCGATCCATATCAGCCGCTGCGCGCCGGTGTCCCACGTCGGCCCCTCGCCCAGGGCCGCCTCCGCCCGTACGGCGACCTCGTAGCCCGTCATGCGGCACCCCGGTGGCCGAGCCTCTCGGAGAGCTCCGCGGCGCCCTTCGCGGCGAGCTGCTCGAGCTCGGCACGGCGCTCGTCGCTCCAGCGGATCATCGGTACGGAGATCGAGAGCGCGGCGACGACCTTCCCGGTGCGGTCGCGCACCGGGGCGGCGACGCAGCTGACGTCGGGGTTGGACTCGCGGGTCTCCACGGCGAGACCGCGTCCGCGGATCTCGCCCAGCACCGTGCGCAGGACCGCCGGGTCGGTGATGCTGTTGGGGGTCATCGCGACGAGCTCCGCGTCGTCGGGGATGCGGGCGGCCAGTTCCTCCGCCGGGAGGGAGGCGAGGAGCATCTTGCCGACGGAGGTGCAGTGGGCCGGCAGCCGGCGACCGGCCGCCGACACCATCCGCACGGCGTGCGTGGAGTCGACCTTGGCGATGTAGATGACGTCGGTGCCCTCGAGGATCGCCACGTGCACCGTCTCGTCGCAGGTCTCGGCGACCGACCGGGCGACGTGCTGCCCCTCGGCGGCGAGGTCCAGCTGCTCGGCGTAGCGGCTGCCGAGCTGGTAGGGGCGCACGCCGAGCCGGTAGCGTCCCGGTTGCCCCGGCACCTGGACGATGTAGGAGCGTGCGGCGAGCGTGGTGACCAGCTCGTGCACGGTGGTACGCGGCAGCTGGAGCTTGCGCACGATGTCGGGGGCGGAGAGCGTTCCGTCCCCGTCCAGGAAGAGCTCCAATATGTCGAGAGCCCGGGTCACCGCAGGTACAAGGCGTCCCACGACCGGCCCCCTCCCTTGCGTTCGAAATTTCAACCGGCGATCGGCATGGCGAACACAGGCTAATCACAGTGGACTCGGCCGGGCAATGGCCCGATCCAGGTGACGTCCCGGGGACGGCCCGCGGACTGCCGTGCGGGCGACCGCTTTTCGGCGGCCCTCGCCCCGTCCGCCCGGCCCGCTCTCGACGGAGCCCCCTCCTCGTGGAGCCCTGCCTTCTGCCGATTTCGTACGGCCCTCCACCTCCGGGCGGCTCTCCGTACCGTCCTCCCCTGGCCGGACCCGTCCCGAGGGGCGGTCGCCGTCCGGGTGCCGTGGCCGTGGGCGAGGATGGTGTGCATGCCGTCCGCGAAGCGCCCCACCGGCCCCTTCACACCCGTCGACTTCCAGCTGGTCCTGCTGCGCCGCATGGCCGACCACAATCCGGACCTCGTCGAGAGCGCCCGCCACGAACTGGGGGTCTCGATCGCCGAGATGCGCGAGGCCAACCGGCGCTGGCAGGCGATGCTGCACTCCCCTCGCGCCCGCGCCGCCGCCTCCCGTTACCGTTCCGTCCTCGGCGAACCCGAGTCGACGCAGGCCCGCAGGATCGGCGACCTGGACTGCCGGGCGATGCTCTGGCCGGTGCCGCTCTGGCCGGATCTGCGCTTCGAGATCCTGGTGGCGCCGAACGGGGTGGTGTGGAACGAGTGGCTGGTACGGGCGCCGGGTGCGCCCGGCCCGGAGCTGAAGGCCCTGGAGGACCTCACCCCCTGGTCCAGCACGGTCGACGAGGTGGCGCGCGCCTTCTCGCCCGCCCGCCCGCTGGAGGGCACGGCCCCCACTCGCTGGGGTCTGGCCTTCACCGCGCCGGACGCCTCGGGTGAGCGGCACGACGTGGCCGCGGAGTTCACCTGGGGGCTGTTGCAGCGGACGGGCGTCAGCGGGCGGCCGTGAGGACGGCCTCCACCACCGACGGCAGCGACCCCGCGTGCAGACCGAGGAACAGGTTGGGCTCGACCAGCTCCAGCTCCATCACGCACGGACCGCCGTCCGCGCCGTCGACGAGGTCGACCCGGGCGTAGAGGAGTTCAGCAGAGCCCGGTATCGCCGCCAGGGCCCGCTCGGCGACGGCGAGTTCCTCCGGGGCCGGGGTCCATGCCTCCAGGCGGGGGTGGGCCACCTTCTTCTCGTCGTACGGCGTTCCGGGCGTGAGAACGGCCCCCTTCCGGCTGGCGTGCAGCAACCGCCCGCCGAAGAACTGCAGCGCCCGCTCCCCGCTGACGTCGATGTTCCTCACATAGGGCTGCACCATCGCGGTGAACCCCTCAGCGTGCATCCGCTCCAGCTGCCGTACGGCGGTGGCCCGCTCCGCCGGGGTGTACCGGGCGGCGAAGCGGGCGCCCGCGCCCGAGGTGGGCTTGACGACGTACTCGTGGTCGTCGGGCAGCTCGGCGGGCTCGCCGGGGGCGATGTACCGCGTGGGGACGACGGGGACGCCGGCCGCGACCAGGTCGCCGAGGTACCGCTTGTCGGTGTTCCAGCGCACGACCTCCACCGGATTGGCCAGCCGTGTGGCCCTCGCACAGCGCTCGGCCCACGCCGTGAACTCCGCCGCCCGCCAGCTGTAGTCCCACGTGGAGCGGATCACGGCCAGGTCGTAGGCCGCCCAGTCGATGTCGGGGTCGTCCCAGTACACGGCGTCGGCGGCCGCCCCGGCCGCCCTCAACTCCGCGACCAGTCCCGGCAGATCCCGGTCGACCGAGACCTCCGGCCGGGGACGGCACGTGACCAGTGCGACTCGGGCTGCGGAGCGGGGCACGTCTGCACTCCTGTTCGTACGGCGGCTGCTGGGCGCAGGTTAACAACGGGCCGGGGAACCGCGGCAACCTTGTTGACCTTCACCTTCGGTGAAGCCACGGCATCGGTGGACGGAACGGGGAACGGCCGGAAGGGCGGAGTGCGTCGAGATCCGCCACGCCGACCGGCCGCGCTTCGGGGGGCGAGGCCCCTGCGACCCGGCGGTCCCGGACAGCGGCGGCCGGGTCACCCCTCCCCCACGGACGTCACCCGGCTCCCCGCCCGGCCCCGCGGCACGGTCGCCGACGACCTCGCCCCGGCGACGGCAGGCCACCGCCGCACGGCATGTCCCGGACACGGCCCGCCGCGGCCGGCCGGGGCATCCGGCCCCGAGGACGGTCGAGCTGCGGGCGGCTCCCGAGGAGGGCACGGTCGTAGGCAGGCGCGCACCGGTACCTGCCGGGGCGGGATGAGGTGTCCGTCACCGCGGGGAGGGGTTTTCGCCGGCCCTGATGTAGGAACGGTCCTTGAGTCCGTACGTCCGCTTCGAGCCCAGGAGTACCCCGCGTGTCCACCCTGTTTCCGGCCCTGACCGAGCCCTCGGCCGGGCGGCGGCCCGCCCTGTGCTTCGGTGAGCGGGCCCTGACGTACGCGGAGCTCGCCGCGGCGGCCGGCGCGCTCGCCGGGCGGATCGGCGGTGCGGGAAGGGTGGCTGTGTGGGCCACGCCGTCCTTGGAGACCGCCGTCGCGGTGGTGGCCGCGCTGACCGCCGGTGTGCCCGTCGTCCCGCTCAACCCGAAGTCCGGGGGGAAGGAGCTGGGGCACATCCTTTCGGACAGTGTCCCGTCCGTGGTGCTGGCCGCTCCCGGCGACGAACTCCCCCCGCCGGTCGCCGCGTTGGAGCGCGTGCCGGTCGACGTGCGCGACACCGGGACGTACGCTCCCGCCGAGATGGACGAGGAGAGCCCCGCCCTCGTCGTGTACACCTCCGGGACCACCGGACCGCCCAAGGGCGCCGTCATCCCCCGCCGTGCCGTGACCGCCACCCTCGACGCGCTCGCGGACGCCTGGAAGTGGACCGGGGACGACGTGCTGGTGCAGGGGCTGCCCCTGTTCCATGTGCACGGTCTGGTGCTCGGTGTGCTCGGCCCGCTGCGGCGCGGCGGATCCGTGCGGCACCTGGGCCGCTTCAGCACCGCGGGCGTGGCGCGCGAGCTGGGCGCCGGCGCGACCATGCTGTTCGGGGTACCGACGATGTACCACCGGATCGCGGAGACGCTGCCCGGCGACCCCGCCCTCGCCGAGGCACTGGGCCGGGCCCGGCTCCTGGTCTCCGGGTCCGCCGCGCTGCCGGTGCACGACCACGAGCGGATCGCCGCCGCCACCGGCCGCCGGGTCGTCGAGCGGTACGGGATGACGGAGACCCTGATGAACACGAGCGTGCGCGCCGACGGGGAGGCGCGCCCGGGCACGGTCGGCGTGCCGCTGCCCGGTGTGGAGCTGCGGCTCGTCGAGGAGGACGGCTCGCCGATCGCCGGTGACGACGGGGAGACGGTGGGCGAGATCCAGGTCCGCGGCCCGAACCTGTTCACCGAGTACCTCAACCGTCCCGACGCCACCACCGCCGCGTTCACCGCCGACGGCTGGTTCCGCACCGGCGACATGGCGGTCCGTGAGGCCGGCGGATACGTGCGCATCGTGGGCCGCAAGGCCACCGACCTCATCAAGAGCGGCGGCTACAAGATCGGTGCGGGCGAGATCGAGAACGCGCTGCTGGAGCACCCGGGAGTACGGGAGGCGGCCGTCACCGGGGAACCCGACGAGGACCTCGGCGAGCGGATCGTCGCATGGGTGGTGCCGGCGGACGCCGGGGACCCGCCCGGCCCGGAGGAGTTGGCCGGCCATGTGGCGCGGCGGCTCGCCCCGCACAAGCGCCCACGCGTCGTGCACTACCTCGACGCCCTGCCCCGCAACGACATGGGCAAGATCATGAAGCGGGCGCTGGGCGATGCCTGACCGCCCGACCGCACGGCAGGCCCTCGCCCTCCTCACCGACGACTTCACCGAACTCCCCCACCCGGCCGGGACCTCCGGACCCGACGGCCCGCTGGAGTGGGCCGGCTACGGCGCCTCGCGTGCCCGCGCCGCCGCCCGCACCGGCGAGGACGAGTCCGTGGTCTGCGGGCACGCGACCGTCGGCGGCACCCCGGCCGTACTGATCGCGTTCGAGTTCGGCTTCCTCGGCGGCTCCCTCGGCGAGCGAACCGGTGACCGGCTGGAGGCTGCGCACGTCCACGCCCGCGAGCACCGGCTCCCGGTCGTCTCGCTCGTCGCGACCGGCGGCAGCCGGATGCAGGAGGGCATGCTCGCGCTCACCCAGCTCCAGCGCGTGGCCCGGCAGTCGGCGCTCACCCGCGCCGCCGGCCTGCCGCAGCTGTCCGTCCTGCGGGACCCGACGACCGGCGGCGGCTGGGCCACGCTGGGCGCGGGCGCCGACGTGGTCCTCGCCCTGCCGGGCGTCCAGGTGGGATTCGCCGGCTCCCGGGTGCGCCCGGCGGACGCGGACCCGGCGGCGTACACGGCGGAGGCGCAGGTGGCGGCCGGCACGGTCGACGCCGTCGTAGGGCCCGGGGAACTGCGGGAGACGGTGGGCCGGTGGCTCGGTCTGCTGACCGCGCCGTCGTCCGACCCCGCTCCGGTGCCCGGAGCGCTCGGCCGGGTGGACCTTCCGGCGACCGGCTGGGACGCCGTCCGGCGCGCCCGCGACCCCCTGCGTCCACGGGCGCAGGCCTACCTGGACGCCTACTTCACCCGCCGGGTGGCCCTCGGCGGCGACCGCCGCGGTGGCCTCGACGCGGGCATGCTGTGCGGTTTCGGCTCCCACGACGGCCGTACGATCGCCTACGCCGCCCAGACGGGCGCCGCGACCCGCCCCGCGGGATACCGCACGGCCTCCCGTCTGATCCGGCTGGCGGACACCCTGTCGATCCCCGTGCTGACGCTGGTGGACACACCGGGCGCCGCCAACGACGCGGAGGCCGAGCGGCACGGCGCGGGCGCCGCCATCGCGGACCTGTTCGCCGCGGTCGCCACCGCCCGTACACCGCTCACGACGCTGGTGATCGGCGAGGGCGGCTCCGGCGGCGCCCTCGCACCCGCCGCGCCCGGCAACACGTGGGTCACCCCGGACAGCTACTTCTCCGTCATCGCGCCGGAGCTCGCCGCCGCGATACTCAAGCGCCCGGCGCACGAGGTGCGCTCCACGGCGGACCAGCTCCGGCTGCGCCCCCAGGACCTGGTGGCGCTCGGCGTCGTACGGGGGATCGTCGGCGGGGGTACCGCACCGGCCGGATGATCTCCCGGGCGCGCTCCGCCCCGGACCCGGGCGCCGCGCGCTCGAGTATCGCGGCGGCGAGGTCCGGTCGCGCACGGACTTCCGGGGCGCCCGGCGCGCTCGGGATCACTCGCCCGGAGCCGCCCCGCCCGGCCCACCTCGAGAGGCGCGGTCCCCGCCCGCGGCACACGATGGGGGAGGAGTGGCCCGCCGCCCGGCGGCCACCCGCGGCCTGTTTCGGAAGGTACCGCCATGACCGTGAGTCTGGACCAGCTGCGCCGTTGCCATTTCGCCGTCGACCTGGGGGCGGCCCGGACCCGTGTGTACGTCAAGGGTGCCGGGCTGGTGGTGGATCAGCCCAGCGCTGCCGCCGTCAACACGCGGAACGGTGCGCTGATAGCGGTCGGTGAACTCGCCGAGAAGATGACGGGACGCACGCCTTCGTACATCCGGGTGGTACGGCCCGTCTCCGGCGGCACGGTCGTGGACATCGAGATGGCCCAGCGGATGCTGCGCCATCTGCTCGGCGAGAGGCTGCGCCGCAAACTGCGCCGCAAGCCCCGGCTGCGGGCCGCCGCCTGCACCCCGCACGACGCGGACCCGCTGGCCCAGCGCGCGACCATCGAGACCCTCGTCGGGCTGGGGGCCCGGAGGGTGGAGCTCGTGGACACGCTCGTGGCGGCCGCCGTCGGCTGCGGGCTGCCCGTCGAACAGGCCGAGGCTTCCATGATCATGGTGTGCGGGGCGGCCGCCACCCAGATCGCCGTGCTGTCGCTGGGCAACATCGTCACCGCCGAGCGCGTCCCGGTGGGCGGCGAGGCGGTCGACCACGCGATCGTGCAGCATCTGCGGCACGAACACGCGTTGATGCTGCCGAGTCAGTCGGTACGTCCGCTGCAGGTCGCCCTCTCCGGCAACGGGCTGACCCCGCACGGACCCGCGGCCACCGAGATCCAGGGCCGGGACGTGGCGACCGGTCTCGCCCGTTCCGTGCTGGTCGACACCGCCGCCGTGCGGGACGCCATCCAGACCCCGCTGACCGCCGTCCTCGACGGCATCGGCAAGGTGCTCCGGGACTGCCCGCCCGACCTGGTGGCCGACCTGGCGGACCGGGGGATCATGATGGTCGGCGGCAGCGCCCTGCTGCCGGGCCTCGACCAGATGCTCCGCCAGGCGACGGGCATGCCCGTGCACATCGCCGAACGCCCGGACATCTGCGCGGTCCAGGGCCTGGGCGCGATGCTCGAGGGCAGGATCCAGCCGCTGGTACTGAATCCGCTGGCGGCCTGACACCGTCCGGGGCCGGGGCCGTCCGGGGCCGGGGCCGTTCGCGGCACCCCGGCCCCGAAGGCGCCCCGTACACGCGTCCGGCGCGCGGCCCTGCGCCGGGCCTGCCGCCGTGCGCCCCTGCCCACCGGGGTGTGTTCAGGTACGGCGATGGGGAGGACGTACCCGTGACCGGAACCGGTACGACCGACGCCGCCGCGCGAGGCGCCATCACCCCACGGCACACCGCCGCAGGGTTCACCACCGCGCCCCGGACGCCTCCGTCCCCGCGTTCCTCCACCCGGACCCGGGTCACCCGCATCGGCGTCACCGGGCACCGGTCGATCCCGGCCGCCGTCCTGCCGTCCGTGCTGTCCGGCATGCGCCGGCAACTCAGCGCCGAGGGCCGCCTGGAGGCCCTCAGCAGCCTGGCGGCGGGCGCGGACCAGCTCTTCGCCGACATCGCCCTGGCCAACGGCGTACCGGTCACGGCCGTGATCCCGGGGATGGACTACGAGGCGCATCTCGGGGACGCCGAGACGCGGGCCGCGTATCGCCGGCTGCTCGGCTCCTGCGCAACCCGGGTGGACCTGCCGGCCGAGGACACGCACGAAGAGGCCTACCACGCGGCGGGCCGCTGGATCGTCGACCACTCCGACCGGCTGGTCGCGGTCTGGGACGGTCGCCCCGCCCGGGGCCCCGGCGGCACCGGCGACGTGGTGGCATACGCGCGGTGCACCGGGGTGCCGGTGACCGTGCTGTGGCAGCCCGGCGTGGGACGCGACTGACGGCCGACCGACCGGCTCTCGTCACAGGCCGCCCGGCAGTGCCTCAATGTCCGAACTTGACCAGCCAGTCCGAGTGCTGCGGCGACACCAGCCGCTCCGCCTGTTCCACCGCCTCGGCCCACCGCTCCTCGGTCACGGTCGTACTCATCGTGATCCGCAGGGTCTCCAGATCCTGCTCGACGAGCGAGTGCGCGTACGTCAGCGGCCGATGGCGGCGCACCTCCTGCCAGGCCACTCCGGCCGCGGCGCCCGCGCTCAGCAACCCGGTCAGATCCCAGCCCTCGATGACGCCCGCGGCCCGGAGCACCGCCGCGACGAGCGCGAGCAGCGACAGCACGGCCGTGACGGAGGACCAGCGCGTTGAGGACCGGTGGGTCTGAGCGGCCCGGCGCTTGTACCAGGCGTGCTGCTCCAGGAGCCGGTCCCGCAGATAGATGTCCCGGCGCACCTCGTACGGCTTCCCGCGCACCGCCCGCATCACCGGCGTGATCTGCCCGGCGCCACGCGCACCGGCCCCGTTCCGTTCGTCCTCCCACCCGACCTTGCGCAACTCCCGCAGCCGCTCCTCCAGTCGTTCCGCGAACAGCGCCTCGGGATTGGCCACCCTCGAGTGGAACGGCCCCCCGTGGACCATGTACTGCCAGGACAGCGACTTCAGCAGCTCGGCGACCGCACGGTGCGCCTGCCAGTGCGCGCGGGCGCGGCGCCGGGAGGTGCGCAGGCCGATGACGATGGTCAGGGCGTACAGCACGGCCGCGATTGCCGCCGGAATATGACTGTGGAGATGTTCGGCCAGCATCGCGGCCGCGGCGGCCATGAGAAGAACCACCAGTTGGGTGCGGACGGCGCGGAAGGATTCCCCCTGACGGGCCAACGCTCTTCGGTCACTGACACGAAAGAGTGGCGGAAGATCGCCGTCGCCCAACGTCACGGTGGGACCCGGAGTTCCAGCTCGCATGCTCTCCCCCGACTGCCGGCAAGCGAACAACTGGAAAAATCCTGCTCCACGAGTGGAGCATTTGGACACCCCCGGTGGGCGATTGCATGCCCACCGTGTTAGCGTTCCCGCCAAGAGCATCCGTCAACAGGTCTCAGGCTGTCTCCAGACGTCTACAGGTCCCAACGCCCACACGGTCATCCCTACCTTGCGACGGGAAACGGGCTGGATCTGTCAACAAGCCGAACTGGAGCCATGAGAAAGCCATGAACTCGACGGCCACCAAGATCCAGCACGAATCGGTCGAACCCCGACCGGCTCGCCGCCTCACCCCCCTTGCCTCCGCCGCCGCCGACAAGACTTCCGCGGTGAGGTCGACGAGTCGCCTGACGGACGCCGAAGGATGGCGTTCGAAGAAGCCCATCGCCTTTGACGCCGCGCTTTGAGCGGTAGGTGAGCGCACGACCCGGAGCTCCCCGGCGGACCGATCGTCGGGGGCCCCGGTTACGGTGCCCAGTCGCCAACTCACCTGTTTGGGTGAGCACTTGAGGTCATCATGGCCTCCGGCTCCCCGTAGTATGTCTCGGTGACGCAAATCCAGGAACTGGTCCTGAAGATCCATAGCAGATGCAATCTCGCTTGCGATCACTGCTATATGTACGAGCTCGCCGACCAGAGCTGGAAGACGCGACCGGTCGTGATTTCCGAGGAGACGGTCACACAGGTCTCCCTGCGCCTCTCCGCCTATGCGGCGGCACATCGACTCGAATCCGTTGCAGTGATTCTTCACGGCGGCGAACCCCTCCTCGTGGGGCCCGAGCGACTGCGGCGCATCTGCGCGGAAATCACCCGCATCCTGTCCCCCGTCACCACGGTGAACCTCATCATGCACACCAATGGCGTCCTGTTGCGCGGACGGCATCTGGAGGTCCTACGGGAATTCGGTGTCAAGGTCGGTATCTCACTCGACGGCGACGAGGCGGCCAACGACCTTCACCGGCTGGACAGACGTGGGCGCAGCAGTCACGAAAGAGTGCTGAGTGGAATCGAGCGTCTGCGGGCGCCTGAATACCGCCACCTCTTCCAGGGCATCCTGTGCACCGTCGACATCAAGAACGACCCGGTCGCCGTCCACGACGCACTCACGGCTTTACAGCCGCCCCGAATCGACTACCTGCTGCCGCATTCCACCTGGGACAATCCCCCACCGGGATTTTCGGAATCCACTACTCCGTATGCCGACTGGCTGCTGCGCATCTTCGACCGCTGGCTGGAGCAGGGCCGCCCGATGGAGGTGCGCACCTTCGACTCGGTGCTGAGCACCCTGCGCGGCGGCCCCAGCCTCACCGAAGCCATGGGTCTTGCACCGTCCGAACTCGCGGTCGTGGAGACCGACGGTGCCATCGAGCAGGCCGACTCGCTGAAGGCGGCCTATGACGGCGCCCCGGCCACGGGCTACGACGTCTTCCATCACACGTTCGAGGAATTCGCACACCACCCGGGCGTGCGCGCGCGACAGCTCGGCATCGACGGCCTCAGCGACACCTGCCGGCGCTGCCCCGTGGTCGAGTCCTGCGGAGGCGGGCTCTACACCCACCGATACAGCTCCGAACGAGGCTTCGACAACCCCTCCGTCTACTGCGCGGACCTGCGGGCCTTCGTCGACGGCGTCGCAGCACGGATGTACACCCCGGAGCTCTCGCCCGCCGTGTACGACAGCATCGAACTCCGTTTTGAACAGGCAGAGTTGACGCGCGAGCTGCTGAGAGACGCGAACAGCAGGGCCGCAGGCGACACGGACTGGGACAGCGCCTGGCACGTGCTGGCCCGCTTGGACCAGGACGCCGACGCCGGACCCCTGGTGGACCTGGTGCAGTCGCATCCGTACGTCCGCCGTGCGCTGCGTCAGGCCGGGAGCGGCCGCACTCTGTCCGCCTGGCTCGGCCGGCTCACCGCGGCGGCAGCCGTGCGGGCACACGTCGAGGTGACGCTGGCCTGGGACCAGCACGACCGGCAGCTGCACCTGCCGACACTGGGCACGCTCCGCCTGCCCGGCCCCGGCCGGGTCGAGGTCACCACATGTCCGGACGGCATGCGGGTACGCCACCCGGGTGGAACGGAGCAGGTACGCACCGCCACCACCGAACATCCTCTGTGGCGCCCTCTGCACTCCGTCGACGGCGGGCCGCTGCTGGACGACGCCGACCCGTTCCGGGACGCCTTCCCCGCCGCAGTCCACGCGCCGCTGACCTCCGATGAACGCGAGCTCTTCGGCAAGCGCATCCGCCGGGCCCACGACCTCCTGGACGAGCGTCTGCCCGCATGGCGCAGCGACCCGCAGACGCTCCTGCCACGGGTGGTGACGCCGCTGGCGAGGGGCGCGGGCGTCCAGCTCGGCGGTTACGCCCCCGGCGCCGTGGGAGTCGCCGTGGACGCCGAGCCGGAAGACATCGCGCAGCAACTGCCGCGCCTCGGTCGGCGGGCCCGGTACACGGCCCTGCGGGAGACCACGGACCTCGCAGTGCCCGGTCGCCCGACCGCCCGGCTGCTCCTGGAGGCCGCCGAGGCTCTCGCCGACGCCTCCGCCCCGGACCTGGTCGACCGGCCTGACACCGCCGTCAGGGAGATCGCGCTGAAGGAGGCCCATCGCGCGCTCACCGCACTGGACGCGGAGCCGGAGCGCGACCTCAGCAGGACCGGCGCGGCTCTGGTACGCCAGTGGTGGTCCGAATGGCGCGAATGGACCCGATAGCATGACCGGTTCCCATGAACTCGGCCTGTTTCTGAAGGAGTCGGGTGTCCGCCCGAACGGCGTCCTCATGGTGCACGCTTCACTCGGGGGCAGCGGGCTGCGGGCCACCGCCGTGCGCGACGCCCTGCTCGGTGCGCTGGGTCCGGACGGCACCCTCGTCGTGCCCGCCTTCACACAGGAGAACTCCCGCACCTCACGGGCCTATCGGGCGCTGACAGCCGGCATGACGGAACGGGAGCAGGAGCAGTACCGGGCCTCGATGCCGGCGTTCGATCCGGGCACGACTCCCTGTCCGGCGATGGGAATGCTCGCCGAGTGCGTGCGCACCTCCGCCGGCGCGGTGCGCAGTTCCCACCCGCAGACCTCCTTTGCCGCTCTCGGCCCGCGGGCGGCGGAGCTGCTCGGTGACCACGACCCGCAGTGCCTGCTGGGAGAGCGCTCGCCGCTCGCCCGGCTGTACGACGCCGACGCCCAGATCCTGCTGCTGCGCGTGGGGTTCGAGGTGTGCACCGCGTTCCATCTCGCCGAGTACCGAACGACACCGCCCCGTCCACGGCGCATGTACCACTGTGTGGTCGGCGAGCCGGGGAACTGGGTCTCGTACGAGGACACATCCCTGAACGACTCGGACTTCGCCGCCCTCGGAGCCGGACTTCCCCCGGAGGTGCAGGCCCAGGGCGAACTGGCAGGCAGACGGGTCACCTTGTTCGACATGCGACCCGCCGTCGACTTCGCCTGTTCACGGATGTCTGAATATCGCCACTGAATGACGTGAAACCAATGACACGTACCGCCATGTCGTCGTGCACATTGTTGGTTCTGGCCGGATGACACCGTCGGCGGGGCGCGGGTCATCCACTGGCGGGGGGGCGTGTGAACGGATCCGAGCGGGGTCGCGAGTCGGACAACCGGCCGTATTTCTTTCTGAGTTACGCCCACACGCCGCCCTGGGGATCGGGCGGCGGCGACCCCGACCACTGGGTGCACGTGCTCTTCACGGACCTGTGCGACCACATCATGGCGCTGACCGATCTCCCGGCCGGTACCCCCGCGGGCTTCATGGACCGGGAACTGCGCTCCGGGGACGGCTGGCCGGAGAAGCTCAGCGAGAACCTCGCCACCTGCCGCGTGTTCGTTCCGCTCTTCTCCCCGCGCTACTTCACCAGTGAGATGTGCGGGCGCGAGTGGTTCGCCTTCCACGAGCGGATCCTGCGCGCCCGGGCCGCGGGCGAGGGCGATGTCCCCGCCATCGTCCCGGCCCTGTGGACACGCGTGGACTACGCCCAGCTTCCCGACTCCGTACGGCATATCCACATCGACCACGGCGCCTTCGGGGAACGCTACACAGCGCACGGGATATACGGGCTCATCAAACTCAACCGACTGCGCGACGAGTACGAGGAGATAGTGCTGGGTCTCGCTCAGCGCATCGTGCGGGTCGCCCACGAGTCGCCGCTGCCGCCCAGCAGACCCCGCCCGTACGAGTCCACGCCCAGCGCCTTCAAGCCACGTGGTGAGGGGCCCCGCCACATCCATCTGACCGTGGCCGCCCCCACCCGCGACAGCCTTCCCCAGCACCGCGACGTCCGGCCGTACGGTGAGGACGCCCAGGACTGGAACCCCTACCACTCGGAGAGCACCCGCCCGCTGTCCACCCTCGCCGAAGAGCTGATCCGGTCCCTCGACTACCGCATCACGGTCTCCTCCTTCGACGACGAGGACACCGGCGACACCGACGAGGACGATGTGGCCAAGGCACCGTCGGGACGGCCCGGCATTCTGCTCGTCGACCGATGGGTCCTCACCGACGAGGAACGCCGTCGCAGGCTCGCGGAGTTCGACTCCAAGGCCCGGCCCTGGGTCAACGCCGTCGTCCCCTGGAACAGGTCCGACGTCCAGTGCCACGGCGCGGAGGGACGCAAATTGGCGGAGAAACTGG
This sequence comes from Streptomyces sp. HUAS TT11, assembly GCF_051553595.1. Taxonomy (NCBI): domain Bacteria; kingdom Bacillati; phylum Actinomycetota; class Actinomycetes; order Kitasatosporales; family Streptomycetaceae; genus Streptomyces; species Streptomyces sp. HUAS TT11. The sequence continues at coordinate 6,221,840 of NZ_CP196184.1, read as the reverse complement.
AGAACACCCTGCCGATGATCCTGGACCGGGGCCGGCGCACCGACTGCCGCATGGCCGTCAACGGCATCCCCAGTCTCAAGGCCTTCACCGACGTGCTCCCGTTGGTCGTGGCGCACACGTTCCGGCAGTACCTCAAGCACGCGACGGCCCATCCACCCGCCGGCCCGCACGTGCCCCGGCCCCGACTCATGGGCCCGACCCACCAGCCGCCCTACCTGGACGCGGGACCCGACAACGGAGGAGAAGCATGACGGCCGCGCACGACGGACGCATCATCACCTTCTACTCGTACAAAGGTGGAACGGGCCGCACGATGGCCCTGGCCAACACCGCGTGGATCCTCGCGGCCAACGGCAAACGCGTCCTGGCCGTCGACTGGGACCTGGAAGCCCCGGGCCTGCACCGCTTCTTCCACCCGTTCCTCGACTCCAACGCGCTCGCGGCCACCACCGGCGTCATCGACATCATCAACGAGTACGCCTGGGCGGCGACCACCGGAGCCCAGCGCTCCGGACCCTGGCACGTGGACTACGCGGACGTCGAGCAGCACGCCATCTCGCTGACGCCGGAGCGACTCGGGCTGCGTTTCGCGGAGGGCGGCTCGCTCGACTTCCTGTCCGCAGGCCGCCAGGACCGCACCTACTCGGCCACCGTCTCCTCGTTCGAGTGGGACAACTTCTACGAACGGCTGGGCGGCGGACTCTTCCTGGACGCGCTGCGCGACAGCATGAAGGCGTCGTACGACTACGTCCTGATCGACAGCCGCACGGGACTGTCGGACAGCGCCGACATCTGCACCATCCAGATGCCGGACGTGCTCGTGGACTGCTTCACCCTCAGCGACCAGTCCATGGACGGCGCCGCCGCCGTGGCCCGCAGCGTCCAGGACGGCTACCGCAAGCGCAGGATCCGGGTGCTTCCCGTCCCGATGCGCATCGACGAGGGCGAGAAGGAGAAGGTCGACGCCGGACGGGCACTGGCCAGGCTCAAGTTCGAGGGGCTGCCCAAGGGACCGGACGACGGCGATCTCAGTCCGGAGGAGCAGACCGCTTACTGGGGCAACATCGAGATCCCCTACCGCCCCTACTACGCCTACGAGGAGACGCTGGCCACGGTCGGCGACGAGAGCGGCCTGGCCAACTCACTGCTCTCCGCCTTCGAACGCCTCACCGCCGTCGTCTCCGAGGGCGAGATCGCGTCCCTGCCGCCGATCCCCGAACCGGTGCGGCTGCGCTGCCGTGACGCGTTCCTGCGGCGGCGGCCCATGACGAGCACGGCGGACGTCGTCATCGCCTACGCGGCGGAGAACCGCATGTGGGCCGACTGGGTCGAGGCCCTGCTGAAGCGGGTCGGCTGCCACGTGACCCTGCACGACACCTCGGCAGGCCCCGTCGAACGCCCGAACCCCGCAACACGCACCGTGGTCCTCCTGTCCAACGCCTTCCAGAAGTCCCGGTACGCCGACGCGGTCTGGCGCGCCCTGACGGAGTCCGACCCGGACACCCCGAGCGGTTCGGTCATCCCGCTCCGCGTCGACGAGGTCCGGCTGCTCACCTCGTACCTCGACCACAACCCGGTCGACCTCCATCGGCTGGACGAGACCCAGTGCGTCGCCGGACTGCTGGGGGCCATCGGCCTGCCGAGCCAGCCGGTCGACGCCGGTACCACCGGCCCGCGCTTCCCGGGCAACACGCCGGCGCACTGGAACGTGCCGCTGCGCAACAGCACGTTCACCGGCCGCAACCTCATCCTCGACCGGGTCCGCGACGACCTCGCCGGCAGCATGTCCGGCGTCGTGCCGCAGCCGCTGGCCCTGTTCGGCCTCGGCGGGGTCGGCAAGACGCAAGTCGCCATCGAGTACGTGCACCGCTTCATGGCCGACTACGACCTGGTGTGGTGGACCTCGGCCGAGCACGAGGACAACGTGGTCGCCTCGCTGGCCGAACTGGGTGCCCGGATCGGCGCGCCCGGCGGCGAGGACATGACACTGGCCGGCCAGGAAGCCGTTCAGATGCTCGCCCGGGGGTTGCCGACCAAACGCTGGATCCTCGTCTTCGACAACGCCGACGACCCGGCGTGGCTCACCCGCTACTTCCCCCAGGGCGGCGGCGGGCACATCCTCGTCACCTCGCGCAACCAGGCCTGGGCGCAACAGGGAACCTCCGTACCCATCGAGGTCTTCCTGCGCGAGGAGAGCGTGGAGCACCTGACGCGCAGGGCCTCCGGGCTGACCACGACCGAAGCCGACCAGGTGGCGAACGCGGTGGGAGACCTGCCGCTGGCGGTGGAGCAGACGGCCGCCTGGCTCGCCGAGACGGCCACGCCGATCGAGGACTACCTGCAGCAGCTGGCCGAACAGACCACCGATGTGCTGGCCCTCAACCAGCCCGCCGACTACTCCCACTCGGTGGCGGCGACATGGAACATCTCCATCGCCCGGCTCGCGGAACGGTCCCCCGCCTCGGTGCGGCTCCTCCAGCTGTGCGCCTTCCTGGCCCCCGAGCCGATCTCCTCGCACCTGCTCTACAGCAAGGAGATGATCGACGCCCTGCGCCCGTACGACTCCTCGCTCCAGGAGAGTCTGCTGCTCGGGCGCATCATCCGGGAGATCGGCCGGTTCGCGCTGGCGAAGGTCGACCAGGTCAGCAACAGCATCCAGGTCCACCGGCTGGTACAGGCGGTGATCCGCTCGCAGCTGTCCGAGGAGGAGCAGCGGGAGGCCCGCCACGTCGTGCACACCGTGCTGGCCGGTGCGCGCCCGGACGGCGACGAACCCATCGACGACCCCGAGACCTGGCCGCGCTTCGCCGTCATCTGGCCTCATCTGACCGCCTCCGACGCCCGCAACTGCACCGACGCCCCGACCCGCCGACTGCTCATCGACCGCGTCCGCTACCTCTGGAAGCGCGGTGACTTCCCCGGCGCGCAGCGCCGTGCCGAGGAACTGCTCGCCCACTGGAAGGACCTGCTCGGCGAGGACGACGTGCAGTACCTGTATCTGCGGTGCCAACTCGCCAGCGTGCTGCGCTCCCAGGGACGTTACGTGGAGGCCCGCGGGATCGACACCGAACTCCTGGAGCGGCAGCGCCGGGTGCTCGGACCCTCGCACCCGCACACGTATGTGACGACCTCCAATCTGGCCAGTGATCTCGCGGCGCTCGGGGAGTACCGGTCGGCGGTGGACCTCGCGCGCGAGGCGCACGAGGGGTTCAGCCAGATCTTCCACGAGTCGCACCGGAGGACCCTGAGCGCCGCCAACAACCTCGCGCTGGCGCTGCGCATGGTCGGCCGCTACAGCGACGCACGCGTTCTGGACCAGGACACCCTCGACCGCCGTATAGAGGTCCTGGGACCGGATCACCCCTACACACTGGCCTCGGCCGAGCGCCTCGGCCGCGACCTGCGTGAGGTCGGCCGCTACTCGGAGTCGGTGGCGCTGCTCTCCCGGACGTACGACGCGCACAAGCGCATCCTGGGCAAGGACTTCCCCGGCACCCTGCGGTGCGCCAAGTCGCTCGCCGTCTCGCTGCGCCGCGCGGGGCAGTTCGAGGACGCGCGGCGGCTCACGACGGCGACCCGCGGCCAGTACCGGGCGCAGTACCCGAAGCCGACCCCGGACTCCCTCGCCTGCGATCTCAACCTCGCCGCCGATCTGTTCGCGGCGGACGAGCGAGAGCCGGCGCGCGAGGTGGCCCGGGAGGCGCTGAGCGAGTACGTCAAGGTGCCGGGAGAGGCCCACCCGTACACGCAGGCCGCGCTCAACAACCTCGGCATCTTCCACTGGGGCTGCGGAGACGTCGCGAAGGCGGAGGAGGTGTTCCAGCAGGTGCTGCCGCGCATGGCGGAAGTCCTGGGGGAACGTCACCCGCACACCCTGTTCTGCGGGATCAACTACGCCAACGTCCTCGCGGACCAGGGCCGCTTCGAAGAGGCCAGGGAACTGGAGGAGAAGGCGATGGCCGCACTCGGCACCGTGCTCGGCCAGCACCATCCGGAGACATTGGCCGTTGTCGCCAACTTCGCCCTGACCCTCGCGGCACTCGGCCGCCCGGACGAGGCCCGCCATCTGCGCGAGGAGACGCTGGCCGAGTTGCGCCGGCTGCTCGGCGACGACAACGGCATCATCCAGGTGGCGTCGGAGGGCCGCCGCATCTACCGCGACCTCGAACCGCTGGCCGTCTGACCGCCGTCGACCCCGGCCCGGGACGCCCCGCCGTCACCACGCGCCGCCACGGGGCGCCCTCGGGCCGGTCGTTCCCGAGGGTCGGACGACGACGTCCTCGATGAGCCAGTCGATCACTTTGGGCAGCGCCCGCAGGGCGGTGAAATGTGCTGCCGTGGGGTCGACGACCGTCCTGGCGCGTGGAATGCGGGCAGCGAGCCAGGACGCGTGGGAGGCGGGGGAGAAGACGTCCTTGGCCGCGTGCCAGAGCAGGACGGGCACGCGGATGTCAGCGGGGTCGAAGCCCCAGGGCCCGGTGAGCGCCAGCACGTCGTCGATCCACCCGTACGGCGAATTCCTCAGCGCTTCCCGGAAGTTGCGCAGCATCATCGAGCGCATCGCGGTGTCCGAGACGATCAAGCGGTCGAGGTCCGTGAGGTCGCGCCGCAACTCCTCGAGCAGCCGGGCCGGATCACGCCGTATCGCCGCCGACCGTGGGATGAGGCGGGCCGCGAACCGCTCCGGGTCGGTGAACGCCGTATGGAACTCGTCCACGTTGTGCGGCGCCATACCCGCGAACCAGTCGAGGCCCTCCGCGTCCCGCGGGGCAAGACCGACGAGCGCTGCCGCGCGCGTCACCCGGTGCGGGAGCAGCGCGGCGCAGGCCAGCGCGTGCGGGGCGCCACCGGAGCGGCCGACCACCGCGAAGTGGTCGAGTTCCAGTGCGTCGGCGACCACCGCCACGTCCTGGACGACGTCCACCACCCGGCGGCCCGGCTTGCGGTCCGAGCCGCCGTAGCCCGGACGGTCATAGCTGATGAGCTGGGCTCCGCGCTGGTACAGGAACATCGACCTGGGCCTGGGCCCCACGCGGCTGCCCGGCATGCCGTGCAGGAGGAACACGGGACATCCGTGCGGGTCCCCCGTGATGTCCACCCGTAATCGACGCCCGTCCGCCGTCCGCACATGGTCAGGCACCGTCGCGCTCCCCTCCCTCGGTCCGTGGACCGGGACGCTGCCAGAAGATTGCCCCAAGTCCCTGACTGCGAAACGAATCAGCAGGTCAGCCGGACCTTGCGAGCGATCGTCCGGGCGGGCCGGAGAAGGGGCCCGAGCGGACGGCCCCGGCGGCGTTCCCCCGACCGGGTACACATCCGGCGAAACGGGCGGCCGAAGCCATCGGGAGCCGTCCCTGGGCCCCAGACTTGTTCGGCGTGACAAGCGGATCCGCTGATCACATCGCTTCTCCACGCGTAGCGTGCGGTGGGGCGGGTGGGACTCGAACCCACGGCCGACGGATTATGAGTCCGCTGCTCTAACCGGCTGAGCTACCGCCCCGTTACGGCGCGTCGCGTACATGTGTGCGCGCCGTCTGCCGCAGCATAGCCGCTCATACGATCTCCTGCTTCGGATGGTCGGCTACACATGACCTTGAGGACTCGACCGAGCGGGCGACGGTTCCTGCGGACATGAAAAAGGACCCCTGTGGGGCCCTCGTTCAGCGCTCCCCCGACTGGACTCGAACCAGTAACCTGCCGGTTAACAGCCGGCTGCTCTGCCAATTGAGCTACGGAGGACCGAGCTCCCCCGACTGGACTCGAACCAGTAACCTGCCGGTTAACAGCCGGCTGCTCTGCCAATTGAGCTACGGAGGAATGCATCGTTGCATCGAACGTACCTACCTGGGTATTCGCCAGGGAGCGCGCGCTCGCTGCGACACATACATTAGCGCAAGCAGGGGGGTGCTCCGCCAATCAGTACTCCCCACGACCGACGCCCACGCAAAGGGACGACGCAGACGCAAGGGAAGGGTGGCCGCCATGCGCTATCGGCTCACGTTCGTCGCCGGGCTGGTTCTGGGCTACGTGCTGGGCACGCGGGCCGGGCGAGAACGGTACGAGCAGCTGAAGAAGTCCGCCCGCCAGGTCGCGCAGAACCCGGCCGTGCGCAACACGGCCGAGACCGCGGCCCACCAGGGACGGGAGATCGCCGGCAAGGCGTTCCACGTCGTGAGCGACAAGGTCGGCGACCGCATGCCCGCCTCGGTCGCGGGCCGGGTCCGCTCGCTTCGTGAACGGAACGCGAACGGCAGCGTCGAGGACGACTGGGGCACCAGCAACACCTGATCGCCCCGGGTCGCAGGCGCCGCCCGGCCGGCCGTCGGCATCCGCCGCGCCGGGCGCGCCGCCCCACTCCTCCCGGCGAGGCGCGCCCGACCCCCTCCGTACGGCAGAATTTCCGCCATGGGGATAGTCGCCGGGTTGGACAGTTCGCCCGATTTCACTCGTATCGTCGTCTGCGACTCGGAAACGGGCGCCGTGCTCAGGCAGGGATACGCACCGCACCCGGTGGAGGGTGACGGCCGTCCCTCCGACGTCGACCCGCAGGCCTGGCTGCTGTCCCTCGGGGAAGCCGCCGGCGGTGGCCTCCTGGAAGGCGTGCAGGCCATCGGCGTGTCGTCGCAGCAGAACGCGCTGGTCCCGCTCGACTCCCAGGGGGCCACGGTGCGGCCCGCGCTGGTCGGTGGCGACAAGCGGGCGCAGGTCGCGGCGGCCGACCTCATCGACGCCCTCGGCGGACGGCAGGCCTGGGCCGAGGCGGTCGGCTGTGTGCCGCAGGCCGCTCGGGCCGTGACCAAATTGCGCTGGCTCGCCAAGGCCGAGCCCGACCATGCGCGGCGCGTCTCCGTACTCCTGCAGGCCCACGACTGGCTCGTGTGGCAGCTGCTCGGCCGGCCTGTGAGAAGGACCACGGATCGCGGCGGCGCCTCGGGGACCGGGTACTGGTCGGCGGCGACCGGCGCCTACCGTCCCGACCTCGTGGAGCTGGCGCTCGGGCACCAGGCCGGGCTGCCCGAGGTGCTGGGGCCGTCCGAGGCGGCGGGGACGACACCGGAGGGGCTGCTGATCTCCGCGGGTACCGGCGAGACGATGGCCGCCGCCCTGGGCCTCGGCATCGGGCTCGGCGACGCGGTCGTCTCGCTCGGTGCCTCCGGATCGGTGATGGCGGTGCACCCGGAAGCACTTGTCGACTCCACCGGGATGATCACCTCACTGGCGGACGCGACGGGCATGCATCTGCCGGTCGTGACCACGCTCAACGCCGTGCGCACCCTGCGCGGCACCGCCGAACTGCTCGGCGTGCCCGACCTGGAGGGCCTGTCCGACCTCGCGATGAAGTCGACGCCGGGCTCGCACGGGCTCGTCCTGCTGCCCTATCTGGAAGGCGAGCGGACCCCGAACCTCCCGCACACCGCGGGCACCCTGGCCGGACTGCGGCGCGAGTCGATGAAGCCCGAGCATCTGGCGCGGGCCGCCTTCGAGGGCATGCTGTGCGGGCTCGCGGACGCGCTGGACGTACTGCGCGGACGCGGTGTCGAGGTGCGCCGGATCTTCCTGCTCGGCGCGGCCGCGGAGCTGTCCGCCGTGCAGGCGGCGGCGCCCGCGCTCTTCGGCGTGCAGGTCGTGGTACCCCAGCCGGCCGACTACGCGGCGATCGGCGCGGCCCGGCAGGCGGCCTGGTCCCTCGGCGTGTCGCAGGGGACCCTGGACCCGCGCACCCCGCCGGTCTGGCAGGGCGCGGTCGCCCAGGTCCTGGACCCGGGCGACGAGCTGGCGGTGGGCCAGGCCGTGCGCCAGCAGTACGTGTCCGTCCGCGAGCAGACGCATCCGGGGGCGTTCCGCTCCTAGGCGGCGCTCCGTCGTACGGCGCGCACGGCGTCGTACCCGCGCGGGTGGGTCCGCTACGCCACCTGCCCCAGCCCCGCTCCGCCCCCGGTCCATGACTGAATCCAGGTCAGTAGTTCAGCCTCCGTTGGATAAATCGGTTGAGGTAACGCGGGTGGAATGTTCGACGATAGGGGGTGGTGCAGCACCGTCTGCCACGCCGTCCGCCGACGACTCCGAGAGATCCCGCGTGCTCATACGACTTCTGAGGGCCCACCTGCGCCCGTACAAAAACCCGATCACCCTGCTGGTGCTGCTGCAGTTGCTGCAGACATGCGCCACGCTCTACCTGCCCACCCTCAACGCGCACATCATCGACAACGGTGTCGTGAAGGGGGACACGGACTACATCCTGACCTTCGGCGGTCTGATGATCGCGGTCTCTCTCGGCCAGGTGCTGTGCAACATGGGCGCCGTCTACTTCGGCGCCCGTACCGCGTCGGCCCTCGGCCGGGACGTGCGGGCCGCCGTCTTCGACCGGGTGCAGTCCTTCTCCTCCCGCGAGGTGGCCCACTTCGGCGCGCCGACGCTGATCACCCGCACCACGAACGACGTGCAGCAGGTGCAGATGCTCGTCCTGCTGTCGTTCACCCTGATGGTGTCGGCGCCGATCATGTGCGTGGGCGGCATCATCCTGGCGCTCGGTCTGGACGTGCCGCTGTCCGGTGTGCTGGTCGCGGTCGTACCGGTGCTCGGCATCTCCGTGACGCTGATCGTGCGCCGGCTGCGGCCGCTGTTCCGCAGTATGCAGGTCCGCCTCGACACGGTGAACCGGGTGCTGCGCGAGCAGATCACCGGTAACCGCGTCATCCGCGCGTTCGTCCGCGACGGCTACGAGAAGGACCGCTTCCGGGGCGCGAACACCGACCTCACGGACGTGTCCCTGAAGACCGGCCGGACGCTTGCGCTGATGTTCCCCATCGTGATGACGGTGGTGAACCTCTCGTCCATCGCGGTGGTCTGGTTCGGCGCGCACCGCATCGACAGCGGCGGCATGCAGATCGGCGATCTGACGGCGTTCCTCGCCTACCTCATGCAGATCGTCATGTCCGTGATGATGGCCACCTTCATGTTCATGATGGTGCCGCGCGCGGAGGTCTGTGCCGAGCGCATCGAGGAGGTGCTCGACACCGAGTCGAGCGTCGTTCCGCCCCTCGCACCCGTGTCCGAGCTGCGGCGTCACGGCCACCTGGAGATCCGCGAAGGCGGGTTCCGCTACCCGGGTGCCGAGGAGCCGGTCCTCAAGGCCGTCGAGCTCGTGGCGCGGCCCGGTGAGATCACCGCCGTCATCGGCTCCACCGGCAGCGGCAAGTCGACCCTGCTCGGCCTGGTGCCCCGCCTCTTCGACGCCACCGAGGGCGAGGTGCTCGTGGACGGCGTGAACGTCCAGGAGATCGACCCGAAGCTGCTGGCGCGGACGGTCGGGCTCGTCCCGCAGAAGCCGTACCTGTTCGCGGGCACGGTCGCCACCAATCTGCGCTACGGCAATCCCGACGCGACCGACGAGGAACTGTGGCACGCGCTGGAGGTGGCGCAGGCCAAGGAGTTCGTGTCGAAACTCGAGAACGGTCTCGACTCCCCCATCGCCCAGGGCGGGACGAACGTCTCGGGCGGCCAGCGGCAGCGCCTCGCGATCGCCCGCACTCTGGTCCAGCACCCGGAGATCTATCTCTTCGACGACTCCTTCTCCGCGCTCGACTACGCGACGGACGCGGCGCTGCGCGCGGCGCTCTCACGGGAGACCGCCGAGGCGACGGTGGTGATCGTCGCCCAGCGGGTGGCGACCATCCGTGACGCCGACCGGATCGTCGTCCTCGACGAGGGCCGGGTCGTCGGCACCGGCCGCCACCACGAGTTGATGGCAGACAACGAGACGTATCGGGAGATCGTGCTCTCCCAGCTCACGGAAGCGGAGGCTGCCTGATGGCCGGGCCCATGGGACGCATGATGGCCGGGGGCAGCCCGGACCAGCGCTCGATGGACTTCAAGGGGTCCGGGAAGCGGCTGCTGTCGCTGTTCAAGCCCGAACGCACCCTCATGATCGCGATGCTGGTCTGCGGTGTGCTGAGCGTGGGGCTGTCCGTGATCGGCCCGAAGATCCTCGGCAGGGCGACCGACCTCGTCTTCGCCGGCATCATCGGCCGGCAGATGCCGGCGGGCATGACCAAGGAGCAGGTCCTCGAGTCCATGCGGAAGCGGGGCGACGGCGGCATCGCCGACATGCTCTCCGGTACGGACTTCACCCCCGGCAAGGGCATCGACTTCGATGCCGTGGGACGGGTCCTGCTGTTCGCCCTTGTCGCCTTCCTGTTCGCCGGCCTGCTGATGGCGGTCTCCACCCGGCTCTCCAACCGGGCCATCAACAAGACCGTCTACCGCATGCGCGAGGAGGTGCAGGCGAAGCTGTCGCGGCTTCCGCTGTCGTACTTCGACAAGCGGCAGCGCGGTGAGGTGCTCAGCCGCGCCACCAACGACATCGACAACATCGGCCAGACGCTGCAGCAGTCGATGGGGCAGCTCATCAACTCGCTGCTGACCATCGTGGGCGTGCTGATCGTGATGTTCTGGGTGTCGTGGCTGCTGGCGCTGGTCGCGCTGGTGACCGTGCCGCTCTCCTTCGTCGTGGCCACGCGGATCGGCAAGCGCTCGCAGCCCCACTTCGTGCAGCAGTGGCGCACGACCGGCGCGCTCAACGCGCACATCGAGGAGATGTACACCGGGCACACGCTCGTGAAGGTGTTCGGACGCCAGGAGGAGTCGGCCAAGTTGTTCGCGGAGCAGAACGAGAAGCTCTACGAGGCCGGATTCAAGGCGCAGTTCAACAGCGGTGTGATGCAGCCGCTGATGATGTTCGTGTCGAACCTGAACTACGTGCTGGTGGCCGTGGTCGGTGGTCTCCGGGTCGCTTCCGGCGCCCTGTCCATCGGTGACGTCCAGGCCTTCATCCAGTACTCGAGGCAGTTCTCCATGCCGCTGACGCAGGTCGCGTCGATGGCGAACCTCGTGCAGTCGGGTGTCGCCTCGGCGGAGCGGATCTTCGAGCTGCTGGACGCGGAGGAGCAGGGCGCCGACCCCGAGGAGGGACTGCGGCCGCAGGAACTGCGCGGCCGGGTCGCGCTGGAGGGCGTGTCGTTCCGGTACGACCCCGAGAAGCCGCTCATCGAGGACCTGTCGCTGAAGGTCGAGCCGGGGCACACGGTCGCGATCGTCGGCCCGACGGGCGCCGGGAAGACCACACTGGTCAACCTGCTGATGCGGTTCTACGAGGTCAGCGGCGGACGGATCACGCTCGACGGGGTCGACATCGCGAAGATGTCCCGGGACGAGCTGCGGGCCTCGATCGGGATGGTGCTCCAGGACACCTGGCTGTTCGGGGGCACGATCGCGGAGAACATCGCCTACGGTGCCGCGCGCGAGGTCACGCGCGGGGAGATCGAGGAGGCGGCGCGCGCGGCGCACGCGGACCGGTTCGTCCGCACGCTGCCGGACGGCTACGACACCGTGATCGACGACGAGGGCACCGGGGTCAGCGCGGGTGAGAAGCAGCTCATCACGATCGCGCGCGCCTTCCTGTCCGACCCGGTGATCCTGGTGCTGGACGAGGCGACGAGTTCGGTGGACACCCGGACGGAGGTCCTGATCCAGAAGGCGATGGCGAAACTGGCGCACGGACGGACGTCCTTCGTCATCGCGCACCGGCTGTCCACGATCCGGGACGCGGACACGATCCTCGTGATGGAGAACGGCTCCATCGTCGAACAGGGCTCGCACAGCGAGCTGCTGGCCGCCGACGGTGCCTACGCGCGGCTGTACAGGGCGCAGTTCGCCCAGGCGGTGGCCGAGGTCGACTGATTCCGGGGGGACCGCCCCGTGCGGGCGGTCCCCTTTCAGTCCAGGTAGCCCCTCAACTGGTCGGCGAAGGCGTGGTCGCGCAGCTTGTTCAGGGTCTTCGACTCGATCTGGCGGATCCGCTCACGGGTCACGCCGAAGATGCGGCCGATCTCCTCCAGCGTGCGGGGGCGGCCGTCGGCCAGCCCGTAGCGCAGCTGCACGACCTTCCGCTCCCGTTCGCCGAGGGTGGAGAGGACCGCGTCCAGGTGCTCCCTGAGCAGCAGGAACGCGGCGGACTCGACCGGGCTCGCCGCGTCGCCGTCCTCGATGAGGTCACCGAGGGCCACATCGTCCTCCTCGCCCACGGGCGCGTGCAGCGAGACGGGCTCCTGGGCGAGCCTCAGCACCTCGGTGACCCGCTCGCCCGGCAGTTCGAGGTGGGCGGCCACCTCCTCCGGCGTCGGCTCGTAGCCGCGCTCCTGGAGCATGCGGCGCTGGACCCGGATGACCCGGTTGATGAGCTCGACGACATGGACCGGGACGCGGATGGTGCGGGCCTGGTCGGCCAGGGCGCGGGACATCGCCTGGCGGATCCACCAGGTCGCGTACGTCGAGAACTTGTACCCGCGGGCGTAGTCGAACTTCTCGACGGCCCTGATCAGCCCGAGGTTGCCCTCCTGGACGAGGTCGAGCATGGTCAGCCCGCGGCCGACGTAGCGCTTGGCGACCGAGACGACGAGCCTCAGGTTGGCCTCGATGAGCCGGCGCTTGGCGACCCGGCCCATGACCACGAGCCGGTCGAGGTCCAGGGCGAGTTCGCTGTCCAGGTCGGGGGTGTTGCCGAGCTTCTCCTCGGCGAACAGACCGGCTTCCACGCGGCGGGCGAGCTCGACCTCCTCCGCGGCCGTGAGCAGCGGGATGCGGCCGATCTCGCGCAGGTACTGACGGAACAGGTCCGAGGAGGGCCCGCTGGTGTCGGCGCGGCCGCGGAGCGGTTCGGCGGGCTCGGGCGCCTCGGAGACCTCACCGGCGGGCGGCTCCTCGCTCTCGGGCGGTTCCTGCGGCTCTGCCTCCGTCTCGGGGTGGTGCGCGGGCCGGGTCTGCGGAGGGACCCCCGCGAGGACGTCGGTCTCCGCATCCGGCTCGTCCGTACGGATGTCGGTCTGTGTGAGGGTCTGGGTCTGCACGGGGGCGACCTCCAGGAATGTCGCTGCTGAGGCATGCGGCAGCGGTACGTCGGGGATACGGCCGGTGGTCCGCCCGCCGGCCGTCCCGTAGTCGTTGAGCGGAATCGCGGGGGTGTCGGACCCGCCATGGGCGGGTCGGCCGCGCTCCGGGGACTCAGGCACCGCACCCCAGTGTGGGGTACGACACATCTCTGCCACGAGGGGCGTGCGGCCACTTTTTGAGTCCGGTGCGTGACCGGCCGGTTACTCAGATCGTTTGACCATCACACCGGACGACCGGGAGCATCGGGGAAGGACCGATCGGGCACGATGGGGAACATGAGCGAGAACGAGGGCTGCGGCGTCGTCTCGAGGCACTCGAGACACTCGAGGCGCGCGTGGACGAGGTCGTGGAACAGCAGGCCACGACGAGTGACCTCGCCGTCGGATCCGATCGGGACGTCGCCGCGCTCCAGGAACAGCGGCGCGCCGAGATGCAGTTGATCCGGGCCCTGCGGGACACCCGGCAGGGCAGGACGTTGCAGCAGCACGGCGAGCTGATGGGAGCCCTCGTGGCCGGTCAGGTCGAGCACGGTCGGGTCCTCGCCGGTCACGGCACGATGATGCGGTCCCCGGCCGCAGGTCGGTCCGCGATCCTTGGCCGCCTCGGGATCACCGCGCCCGAGTCGGCCCCGGCGGACCACGGACTCCGCGCGGCGGCGCTCACAGCGCCGCCGCCCCGCGTTCCCGCAGCGCCTGGTCGTACTGCTGGAGCACCCACAGTTCGTTCTGTACGGCGGACAGATGAGCCGGGTCCGCGTAGGCGCCCAGGCGGGTCAGGGTGCTCTGGACGTCGCGGACGCGGCGTTCCACGGCGCGGCGGCGGACCGTGACCAACTGGGCGCCCGCGTAGGTCTCGTCCACCTCCTTGCGGAGCATGATCGCCTCGACCGCCAGTTCCGTCACCATGGCGCGCACCGTGTCGTCGGGGGCCGCCTCGCGCACGCGGATCAGGTACTCCTGCGGGTCCTGCGCGCCGTACTCCGCGCCGCCGGCCTCCAGGATCGCCTCGCGGACCGCCACGTACGGCTGCGCGGTGAACTCGTCGGCCCCGTACGCGTCGAATGCCGGAGAGACCAGCTCCGGCCTCTGCAGCGCGAGTTTGAGCAGCTCGCGCTCGGTCGCGTAGACCGGGTTGCGGAGGTTCAGCGCCGGGCCCGTGGCGGCCGGGCGGGAGACCGCCTGGTAGGACTGCGGGGCACGGTGCCCGGCCGGCGCCGGTCCCCGACCGCCCCGGTCACGCGCCCAACGGGCGAGCTGCGCCACCCGCTTGACCACGAACTGCGTGTCGAGGATGCCGAGCATGCCCGCGAGCTGCACCGCGACCTCGTGCTGGGCACCGCTGTTCTTGATGCGGGCGACGACCGGCGCGGCCTCGTCCAGCGCGGCGGCGCGCCCGGCCGGGGTCTCCAGGTCGTAGCGGCCGAGGATCTGGCGGAGCGCGAACTCGAACAGCGGTGTCCGGGGTTGGACCAGGTCGGCGACCGCGTCGTCGCCCTTGGCCAGACGCAGCTCGCAGGGGTCCATGCCGTCCGGTGCGATCGCGATGTACGTCTCGGCGGCGAACTTCTGGTCGTCCTCGAAGGCGCGCAGGGCGGCCTTCTGGCCGGCCGCGTCACCGTCGAAGGTGAAGATCACCCGCGCCGAGCCGTTGTCCATCAGCAGCCGGCGCAGGATCTTGATGTGCTCGCCGCCGAAAGCCGTGCCGCAGGTGGCGATGGCGGTGGTGACACCGGCGAGGTGGCAGGCCATGACGTCGGTGTAGCCCTCGACGACGACCGCCCGGCTCGACTTCGCGATCTCCTTCTTCGCCAGGTCGATGCCGTACAGGACCTGTGACTTCCGGTAGATCGCCGTGTCGGGGGTGTTCAGGTACTTGGGCCCGTTGTCGGCCTCGTACAGCTTTCGCGCGCCGAAGCCGACCACGTCCCCGCCGATGTCGCGGATCGGCCACATCAGCCGGCCGCGGAACCGGTCGATGGGCCCGCGCCGGCCCTCCTGGGACAGTCCCGACAGGAGCAGTTCCTTGTCGCTGAAACCCTTGCCCCGCAGGTAGCGGGTGAGGTGGTCCCAGCCCTGCGGGCTGTAGCCGACGCCGAAGTGGACCGCGGCGGCCTGGTCGAAGCCCCGCTCGGCCAGGAACGCCCGCCCCGCCTCGGCCTCGGGGCCGGCGTCGAGCTGCTCGGCGTACCACTGGGCGGCCAGCTGGTGGGCCTCGACGAGGCGGATGCGCTCGCCGCGCTGGTGGGTCGGGTTGTACCCGCCCTCCTCGTACCGCAGCGTGATGCCCGCGCGGGCCGCGAGGCGCTCGACCGCCTCGGAGAAGGAGAGGTGGTCGACCTTCATCACGAACGTGATGGTGTCGCCGCCCTCCTGGCAGCCGAAGCAGTGGAACAGGCCCTTGCTCGGGCTGACCTGGAAGGACGGGGACTTCTCGTCGTGGAACGGGCACAGGCCCTTGAGGTTGCCGCCGCCCGCGTTGCGCAGCTGGAGGTACTCGGACACGACGGCGTCGATCGGGACCGCGTCCCGTACCGCCTTCACGTCCTCGTCGTTGATCCGTCCTGCCACGAGGTGAGTCTACGGGGCAGAACCGACACTCCCGGGGCGGGACGGCCGGCCCCCGCCGGGGCCGGCCCGCCGCGCGGGAGCCGGGTGACGCACTGCCCCGGGGGGATCACGGCATGCGGGCCGCGGACGGCGGCCTTCGGGTCACGGGACCAGGCTCTCCAGCGGCACACCCGGGTCCGCCAGCGCCTCCTGGTCCACGACGGACCTCGAACGGATCAGGTCCTGAATTCGCTCTGTGACGTCCCACACGTTGACGTTCATCCCCGCCAGCACCCTCCCCTCCTTCAGCCAGAAGGCGATGAAGTTCCGCTTCCCGGCGTCGCCCCGGATCACCACCTCGTCGTACGACCCGGCCGGCGCCCATCCGGAGTACTCCATCCCGAGGTCGTACTGGTCGGAGAAGAAGTAGGGCAGCCGGTCGTACGTCACCTCGCGCCCGAGCATCGCGCGGGCCGCCGCCGGACCGCCGTTCAGTGCGTTCGCCCAGTGCTCCACGCGCAGCCGGGTACCGAAGAGGGGGTGGTGGAGGGAGGCGATGTCGCCGGTGGCGTAGATGTCGGGGTCGGAGGTGCGCAGCTGCTGGTCCACCACCACGCCCCCGCCCTGCGCGCGGTCGGCGATCTCCAGGCCGGCCGCCTCGGCGAGCCCGATGCGCGGCGCGGCGCCGATCGCCGCGAGCACGTCGTGCGCGGGGTGCTCCTCACCGTCGTCGGTGCGGGCGGCCAGCACCATGCCGTCCTGGCCGACGATCTCGGTGAGCCGCACGCCGAAGCGGAAGCGGACACCGTGCTCGCGGTGCAGTTCGGCGAAGATGTTGCCCAGCTCGGGGCCGAGAACCGTGTGCAGCGGGGTCGGCCCGTGCTCGACGACGGTGACCTCGGCGCCGTACTCACGGGCCGCCGCGGCGACCTCCAGGCCGATCCAGCCGGCACCCGCGATCACGAGATGGCCGTTGTCGCGGCCCAGCGTGGTGAGGACGCCCTTGAGACGCTCGGCGTGGGCGAGGCGCCGCAGATGGTGCACACCGGCGAGGTCCGTGCCCGGGATGTCGAGACGCCGGGGCTCGGCGCCGGTCGCGAGCAGCAGCTTGTCGTAGTGCACGAGGGTGCCGTCGTCGCCGAGACGGACCGTCTTGGCGGCGCGGTCGACCACGTCGACGGTCTGACCGAGATGCAGTTCGATGTCGTTGCGCGCGTACCAGGCGGGCTCGTGGACGAAGACGCTGTCGCGCTCCTCCTTGCCGAGCAGATAGCCCTTGGAGAGGGGCGGCCGCTCATAGGGGTGGTCCCGTTCGTCGCAGATCAGTATCACGCGGCCGGTGAAGCCCTCCGCGCGGAGTGTCTCGGCCGCCTTCGCACCGGCAAGACCTCCACCGACGATGACGAATGTCTGATCCGCGTCGACCACTTGATGCCTCCTCTTAATGATGTCGCCATATGCGAGCGTCCCGCACGCAGCGTGCAGCGGGAAGGGGGAGTGGCCCGATCAGGCCACTCCCGGTCACGTCCGGCTCAGGTGCGCCCCGTCAGCCGCTCGTGCAGGGACCGCGCCGAAGCGTCCGTGAGCGAGGCGATCTGGTCCACGATGACCCTTTTGCGCGCCCGGTCGTCGGGCGCCTCCTGGAACAGCGCCCGGAACTGCGGATCGAGCCCGTCGGGTGCCCGCCCGGTCAGGGCCGCGGCCAGCTCCGCGACCACGACGCGCTGGTCGGCGCGCAGCCGCTCCTGCTCGGCGCGCTGCATCACGTACAGGTCGGCGACCGCCTTCAGGACCGCGCACTCCATGCGGGCGTCCGCGGGGACGACGAGCTCGGCGGCGTACCGGGTGAGACGCCCGCTGCCGTACGCCGACCGGGTGGCGCCCTCCGCGGCCAGGCAGAAGCGGCCGATGAGCTGACTGGTGGCGTCCTTCAGACGGGCCTGGGCAACGGCGGATCCGTCGTAGCCGCGCGGCCACCACTCCTGGGCGAGAAGCCGGTCGAGGGCCTCCGCCAGCTCCTCGGGGTCGGTGTCCGCGGGCACGTACCGCCCGCGGGCGACGGCGAAGACGGCCGCACGCTCGGGTGCGGCGTGCAGACAGCCCGGGTCGATGTGCCCGGCGTGCAGGCCGTCCTCGAAGTCGTGCACCGAGTAGGCCACGTCGTCGGACCAGTCCATGACCTGGGCCTCGAAGCAGGTGCGGTGGCCCGGGGCGTCCTTGCGGACCCAGTCGAAGACGGGGCGGTCGTCCTCGTAGACCCCGAACTTCCGGGACGTCGGGTCGATGGGGTGGGCGCCGCGCGGCCAGGGGTACTTGGTGGCGGCGTCGAGGGCGGCACGTGTGAGGTTCAGGCCCACACTGACGAAGTCGCCGGTGTCCTCGCTCCGTACGAACCGCTTGGGCTCGATGCGGGTGAGCAGGCGCAGGGACTGGGCGTTGCCCTCGAAGCCGCCGCAGTCCCGCGCGAACTCGTTCAGTGCCTGTTCGCCGTTGTGTCCGAACGGCGGGTGGCCCAGATCGTGGGAGAGGCAGGCGGCCTCGACGAGGTCGGGGTCGCAGCCGAGGGCGGCGCCCAGCTCCCGACCGACCTGGGCGCACTCCAGCGAGTGGGTGAGCCGGGTGCGGGGGCTGGCGTCCCAGGTCTCGACGGGGGTCCCCCCTGGACGGGCGGAACCGAGGACCTGGGGGATCGTGCCGGGCGTGACGACCTGGGTCTTGCCCGCCAGACGGCGCAGTGCGGCCGAGTGCAGCACCCGCGCGCGGTCACGCTGGAAGGCGGTGCGGCCCGGGCGCTTGTCGGGTTCGGGCGCCCAGCGCTCGGCCGCCGCGGAGTCGTACGCCGAGCCGGCCGAGCCGTTCTCGTACCGCGCGGAAGTCTCGCAGGCCTTCGGTGCAGTGCCGTCCATGACCCGACAGTAAACGCACCGGGCGACAATCGGGATCCGGGCGTCCGTCTCCCGCCGGGCCGTTTCGCGCCGTGGAGGCGGTCGTTCAGGCGGAGGTCAGCGCGTGTTCGGCGGCGGCTTCCGGGGCCGCGAGGGTCTGCGCGTAGCGGTGCAGGACAAGGCGGGCCATCGCCGGATGGGCGCCGAGCGGGGCCGCGGCGATCCCGGGGGCGGCCCCGGCGCACTCCCCGGCGAAGCGGCCGGGCGCGGCGAAGTAGGAGGCGACGGCGATCCGGTGGCGTCCGCGGGCGGTGAGCGCGCGCACCGCGCCGGCGACGGTGGGCGTGGCGGCGGAGGCGTAGGCGGGGACGACCGGGACACCGAGGCGTTCGGCGAGCAGCTGCGCGGTGCGCCGGGTGTCGGTGGCGGAGTCGGGGTCGCGGGAGCCGGCGGCCGCGAGCACGACGGCGCTCGCCCGGCGCTGGGCGTCACTGAGCGTCGTGCGCCAGCCCGCCTCCACCAGCCGGGCGTAGAGGGTCTCCACGAGGAGGGGGTGCGGGCCGAGCGGGGCGGCGACGCGGGTGTCCGCCCGCGCCGCGGCGGCGGCTTCGGGGATGTCCCGCTTGACGTGCTGGCCGCGGCCGAGCAGCAGGGGTACGAGGACGGCGCGGCCGTCGCCGAGCGAGGCGAGTGTGTCGGGCAGCAGCGGCTCGTTCAGCTCGATGTGGCCGAGGCGCACCGGCAGCAGGGGGCGCAGTTCGCGGACGCGCTCGACCAGGGTGCGCACGGTCGACAGGGCGCGCGGGTCACGGCTGCCGTGCGCCACGAGGACGAGCGCGGGCGGGGCCGGTCGACGGGTGCCGTCGAGGGACACGAGGCCGAGCCGGCTGCCGAGTTGACTGCCGATCCGGTTCATGAGCTGCGCCGCACTGTCGAGGTGTGCGTCACCGGGCGGCAGCCCGCCGGGGCGGGCGTGGGACTCGTCGCGAGAAGGGTTCGACGCCGTCATGGAGCGATACTGGCGGGGGGAGGTTGCCGCCCCGTTGCACGGCCATGACCGGGTTGTTTTCCGGGGTTTCACAGCATGGGGACCTGTGGTGTGAGGCAGGCGCCGTCGGGTGCGCGCACACCCCGAGCCACAGGCGCGGGTACGTCCGCGCACGACGCCGCGCGGGAGGGCGGCGGTGCGCGTGAGGCACGTCTCGCGGTCCGGGCGAACCGGATCACCGTACGCTGCGTCCACACTGGCGACACGGTGAAGCGATCGACCTGGGGGGACGCGTGCCGATGGGCCTGCCGCGCCTGAGGATCCGCCGGCCGAGGCTGCCGCGTACGCGTGCGGGGCGACGCCGGGCCGTGCAGGTCCTCGTCCTGCTGTGCGTGCTGGCGCTCCTGCCGGCGACGTGGATGTACCTGACCACGGGCAGCCGGTTGCGCACGACCGCGGACGTGCCGCGCACGGAGGTGGCCGTGGTCTTCGGCGCCGGCCTGTGGGACGGCGAGCCCTCGCCGTATCTCGCCCACCGGCTGGACGCGGCGGCCCAGCTGTACCGGGCGGGCCGGATCAAGGTCGTCCTGGTCACCGGCGACAACAGCCGCAAGGACTACGACGAGCCGAGTGCGATGCGCGCCTATCTGACCGGGCACGGGGTGCCGCGCGCCCGGGTCGTGACGGACTACGCGGGCTTCGACACCTGGGACTCCTGCGTCCGGGCGAAGAAGATCTTCGGTGTGGACCGGGCGGTCCTGATCAGCCAGGGTTTCCACATCCGGCGCGCGGTGGCCCTGTGCCGGGCGGCGGGCGTGACCTCGTACGGTGTCGGCGTCGACGACAAGCACGACGCGACCTGGTACTACGGCGGCACCCGGGAGATCTTCGCGGCGGGCAAGGCGGCCGTCGACGTGCTGTTCCACCCGGGCCCTCGGTTCCTCGGACCCAAGGAGCACGGCGTCGCCAGGGCGCTGGCCGCGGCGCGGGGCTGACCGAGGCGGGTCCCGGGTCCCGCCGCGCCGGACCTCACGCCGCCGCACGCCCCGCGGGGAGGTCCCGGTCCCGGCGGTGTAACGGCGGGCGGCCCGGCGCGAAACACGGCACCGGCACGCTGGGCGGCATGCGGACCACCTCGACGCCCACCCACTGCCCGTACTGCGCCCTGCAGTGCGGGATGAATCTGACACCCCTGCCCGGCGGAGGCGTCGAGGTGACGGAGCGCGCGGACTTCCCGGTGAACCGGGGCGCGTTGTGCGGCAAGGGCAGGACGGCGCCGGCCCTGCTGTCCCCCGAGGTGCGGCTCACCTCGCCGCTGGTGCGCTCGCAGGGCGTGCTCAGGCCGGCCGGCTGGGACGAGGCCCTGGACCGCGTCGCCGAGGGGCTCTCCCGGACACGGGCGGAACACGGCCCCGACGCGCTCGGGGTGTTCGGCGGAGGCGGCCTGACGAACGAGAAGGCGTACGCGCTCGGGAAGTTCGCCCGGGTGGTCCTCGGCACCTCGCAGATCGACTACAACGGGCGGTTCTGCATGTCGTCGGCGGCTGCCGCGAGCGTCCGGGCGTTCGGGCTCGACCGGGGGCTGCCGTTCCCGCTGGAGGACGTTCCGCGCACCGGCTGCGTGATCCTCGTCGGCTCCAACCTCGCGGAGACGATGCCCCCCGCTCTGCGCCATCTGACGGAACTGCGGGAGAACGGCGGCACGCTGATCGTCGTCGACCCGCGCCGCACCCGCACGGCCGAGCAGGCCGACCTCCATCTGGCCCCGCGGCCGGGCACGGATCTGGCGCTGGCGCTCGGTCTGCTGCACCTCGTCGTCGCCGAGGGCCGCACGGACGAGGCCTACATCCGGGAACGCACCAGCGGCTGGGCGGAGGCGCGGGCTGCCGCGATGGCGCACTGGCCGGAGTACGTGGAGCGGATCACGGGGGTGCCCGTCCCCCGACTGCGTGAGGCGGTACGGCTGTTCTGCGCGCCGGAGAGCGCGATGGTGCTGACCGCGCGCGGACCCGAGCAGCAGTCCAAGGGCACGGACACGGTGGGCGCCTGGATCGACCTGTGCCTGGCGACCGGCCGTGCGGGGCGCCCGTACTCCGGCTACGGCTGCCTGACCGGCCAGGGCAACGGGCAGGGCGGCCGCGAACACGGCCAGAAGGCCGACCAGCTGCCCGGCTACCGCAAACTGACGGATCCGGCGGCACGCCGGCATGTGGCGGAGGTCTGGGGGGTGGATCCCGACACCCTGCCGGGCCCCGGCCGCAGCGCGTACGAACTCCTCGACGCGCTGGGCACGGACATCCGTGCCCTGCTGCTGATGGGCTCCAACCCCGTGGTGTCGGCGCCTCGCGCGGCCCATGTCGAGGAGCGGCTGCGCTCGCTGGACTTCCTCGCGGTCGCCGACGTGGTCCTCTCGGAGACGGCCCGGCTGGCGGACGTCGTGCTGCCGGTCGCGCAGTGGGCGGAGGAGACGGGCACGACGACCAGCCTGGAGGGCCGGGTCCTGCTGCGCCGGCGCGCGCTGAGGCCGCCGGCCGGGATCCGCAGCGATCTGGAGGTGCTGCACGAACTGGCCGCCCGGCTGGGCGTGGAGAAGGGTTTCCCCGTGGAACCGCAGGAGGTCTTCGACGAGCTGCGCCGCGCCACGGCGGGCGGCCCGGCGGACTACTCGGGCATCACCTACCGGAGACTGGCCGAGGAGAACGGCGTGTTCTGGCCGTGTCCGGCGCCGCCCGGTGCGGGGGCGGGTGTGCCGCCGGGTGTGCTCACGGACGATCCGGCGCAGGCGGAGTCACCGTCCGCCGTCCACCCCGGCACGCCCCGTCTGTTCCTCGACCGGTTCGCCACCGGGGACGGGCGGGCGCGGTTCGCCGGCGTGTCGTACCGGGCCTCCGCGGAGGAACCCGACGAGGCCTACCCGGTGCTGCTGACCACGGGACGGGTCGTCGCCCAGTACCAGTCCGGGGCGCAGACGCGGCGCGTCGACGAGCTGAACGCCGCCGCGCCCGGCCCGTACGTGGAGATGCACCCGCGGCTGGCCGAGCGGCTCGGCGCGGCGGACGGCGAGCCGGTGGCCGTGGTGTCGCGGCGGGGCCGGGCGGTCGCGCCCGCACGGATCAGCCCCGCCATCCGGCCCGACACCGTGTTCATGCCGTTCCACTGGCCGGGCGAGGGCCGTGCCAACACCCTGACGAACCCGGCCCTCGACCCCACCTCCCGCATGCCGGAGTTCAAGGTGTGCGCGGTGCGGCTGGAACGTGTGCGACACGCCCCTGAGGGTGGTTCAGGGGCTGGGCGTGTGTGAGGCGCTGGCGGCGCTGTCCGGCGGCGGCGTGCTCGATGCCGCTCCCCCGGCAGGTGCGGTCGCCGAGGGGGCGCCGGGCGTCCCGGCCGGGGTCGGGACGGCGGGCGGTCGTGGGCGGTCGCCGTCGGTTGCCCCGCTGCTCCGTGTGGTGTCGATCCCGACGGTCAGGGTCGCGAGCAGCCCTCGGTCCACATCCCCGGTGACGGTCATCAGCCCGTCCCTCGCACCGCCCCCGCGGTACACCGGGTCCCGGGCGAGCCGGCCGGGCGTCCCCTTGTGCCGGGTGTACGGGGACCTCGCGTACACCTCGTGGGCATGGCGGTCGTCGAAGAAGAGCTGCCCGGTCCAGTTGATCCTGCCGCCCTCGTAGGTGCCTGCGGTCCTGCGGCCGCCGGTGTGCACCCTGACGTCGATGTGGGGGGCGCGCGAGGCGTACCAGCCGGGGAAGACGGTCACGAACTCGGCCACGCCGTCGGCGCCGGTCTGCTGCAAGCCCCTCGGATACGCGTCTCCTCGCGTGCCGCCGGGTGAGCCGGCGTAGTGGCCCCGGGCGTCGCAGTGCCAGATCTCGACGGCCGCGCCCGCGAGGAGGGCGCAGGCGTGGGGCTCGTCACGCACGGTCAGCCGTACCGTGAGCGGCACTCCCGGCCTGCCGTCGGCGATGTCCTTGCGGAAGGGCGCGCCCCGGAGGTGGTACGGCCCCGCCGCGGTGCCCGGTGTCAGCACGCACAACTCACCGGCGGAGCCGGGGCTCGGCGCCTTGCGGGACCCGGGGGCGCGGGAGCCGCGGCCCGGGGAGGAACAGGCGCCGGCCCCGAGCACCGACACGGCGCCGGCGGCGCCGCCCAGCACGAGCACCCGCCGCCGGGAGATGTCCCTGTCGGTCATGGCCGGGACCCTAGGACGCGCGGCTCCGCGGTGGGAGGGAAATCACGGCCCGGTCGCCCGCACGAGCGACCGGGCCGCCCGGGGCGGCCGCGTCCGCCTGGGGAGACCGTGCCGCCGAGGTGAATCCGTCGGGGACCGGGACGGGCGCCTTCCGACGGCTCCTCCTCTCCGGGCCCCCTCGGCCGCCGTCTCAGGGCCGGGCCAGCCAGTCCCCGCCCTCGATCGGTCGGCCGTGCGCGCGCAGCCGTGCCGCGACGGCGGGCGCGGCGAGGTACACCCACGCCCGGACCGCCCTGCCGTCGGACGCCGTCACGTCCCGGTCCACCCGCTCGTAGAGACTGCGGGGATCGCCCGGGACGTACTCCTCCAACCGGTCGAGGGCGTCGAGCAGTTCGCCGTACGCCTCGGGGAGCGCGGTGACGATCTCACCGGTGACCGTGCCGCCGTGCTGCTCCACGGCGTAGGGGTATCCGGGACCGTCGTACAGGAGGGCCCCGGGCAGCAGGCCCGGCTCCTCGGAGCGGGTGCGCCCGCGCAGGAACACGTCGTGGTTGCGCTCACCGGGGCGCAGTGTCCCGTACACGAAGAACGGCAGTCCCACCTGCCCGCTCCCCTGGGCCGCCACCATGATCGGTCTCCTCTTCGCACCCGTGCCGAGTCCCTGCAGAAACGATTTTCACCCCCCTCACACATCTCCTCGAACGCGCTATGGACATGACATGTCATGAACCCTTAAACCGGGGAGACGTCCGGGGCCGCCGCCCCCGACCCCCACATGCGCCCCCACGCGCCTTCCCGAGGAGACCGATGAGTCGGATACGGCACATCCGAGGTTCCCGCCTCGCCGCGGCCGGCACGGCCGCGACCACCGCGGCCCTGCTGGCCGCCGCCCTCGCCCCCGCTCCCGCCGGCGCCGCCGACAGACCCGGCCGGGCCACCGCGATCGCCAACGCCGCGACGGCACTGGTGCATCAGGCGGCGCGCCTCGGCCTCACCTCGGCACAGGGCACCACCGTACGGGACGTCGTCGTGGACGCGGACGGCAGCCAGCACGTGCGCTACGACCGGACGTACCGTCAGCTCCCCGTCCTCGGCGGGGACTTCGTGGTCCACCTCGCCCCCGGCGGCGCCTACCGCAGTGCGGACCGGGCCACCGGGCGCGCCATCACCGTGCCGACGACCACCCCCACGGTCAAGGCACCCGAGGCGGCCGACCTGGCCACCGCCGCGCTGCGCGCCGTGAACGCCGGCGAGTTGCTCAAGCGCGTGACCGCCAAGCCGCAGCTCGTCGTCGACGCCCTGCACGGTGCGCCGAAGCTCGCCTGGCGCACCGATGTCGTCGGCCAGGACTCGCTCGGCAACCCGGTCGCCCGCACCGTCCTCACCGACGCCCGCACCGGGAAGCAGATCGACGCGTGGGACAGCATCGAGACGGCGACCGGTGACGGGAAGTCCCTCTACAGCGGCACGGTCGGCCTGGAGACCACGCAGTCCGGCTCCACCTACCAGCTCAAGGACCCGACGCGCGGCAACACCTACACCGGTGATGCGGCGAACAAGACGGACCTGTGCTTCCTCGGGATCTGCCTCAGCCGGGCACCCGCAACCCTGTTCACCGACGCGGACAACCACTGGGGCACGGGGACGGCGACGGACCGCTCGTCCGCGGCGGTGGACGCGCAGTACGGCACCGACGAGACCTGGGACTACTACAAGAACGTCCACGGCCGCAACGGCATCGCGGGCGACGGCAAGGGCTCGTACAACCGCGTGCACTACGGCACCAACTACAACAACGCGTTCTGGGACGACACCTGCTTCTGCATGACGTACGGCGACGGCGACGGGAGCACGTTCGGCCCGCTGGTGGCGCTGGACGTGGCGGGCCACGAGATGTCGCACGGTGTGACGTCGAAGACGGCGGCGCTGACGTACTCCGGCGAGTCGGGCGGCCTGAACGAGGCGACGTCGGACATCTTCGGGACGCTGGTGGAGTGGTACGCGAACAACTCCTCCGACCTCGGTGACTACCTCATCGGCGAGAAGATCGTCCGCTCGGGCTTCGGCCAACCGGCGCTGCGGTTCATGGACAAGCCCTCCAAGGACGGGAACTCCGCGGACTGCTGGAGCTCGTCGGTCGGGAACCTCGACGTCCACTACTCCTCGGGCGTCGCCAACCACTTCGCGTATCTGCTCGCGGAGGGCAGCGGCGCGAAGACACTCAACGGGGTGTCCTACAACTCCCCCACCTGCAACGGCTCGACGGTCACCGGCATCGGCCACGACAAGCTCGGCAAGATCTGGTACCGGGCCCTGACGGTCTACATGACGTCCTCGACCGACTACGCGGGCGCCCGCACGGCGACGCTGAGCGCGGCGAAGGACCTCTACGGCGCAGGCAGCGCCGAGTACAACGCCGTGGCGGCGGCGTGGAGCGCGGTGGGCGTGGGCTGACCGGCCCGGGCTCCGGTTCCGGCGGGAAAACCCGTGGCCGGTCGGGTCCCGGAGCGCCTACGCTCCGGGACCCGACCGGTCCACGGCCCCGCGGAGTCCCATGCCCACCACGAAGTTGCACGCCGACGAACTCGACGTCGACGACGCCCTGGTGCGCCGTCTGGTCGCCGACCAGTTCCCGCAGTGGGCGCGGCTGCCCGTCGCCGAGGTCCCGTCCGCCGGGACGGACAACGCCATGTTCCGGCTGGGCGACGACATGGTCGTACGGCTGCCCCGCCGCCCCGACGGGGCCCGGCAGGTGACCGAGGAACAACGCTGGCTCCCCCGGCTCGCCCCGCACCTGCCGCTGACGGTTCCGGTGCCGCTCGGCAGGGGGGAGCCGGCCCCGGGGTACGGCGGGCCGTGGTCGGTGCTGCGCTGGCTGGACGGCGAGAACGCCTACGACGCCCCGATCACCGAACTCGCCGATGCCGCAGTTCGGTTGGGCCGCTTCGTGGCGGCGCTGCGGAGGGTCGACGCGACCGGTGGCCCGGCCTCCTGGCGCGGCGGCCCGGTCGAGGCGAACGACGCGTACGTCCGCGCGGCGATCCGCGACCTGGGCACCTGCGGCAGGGTGGACCCGGCCGCGGCGACCGCGCTGTGGGCGGAGGTCGTCCGGCTGCCGCACTGGGACCGCGGTCCCGTCTGGCTGCACGGCGACCTGCTGCCCGGCAACCTGCTGACCTCGGCCGGCCGGCTCACCGCGGTGATCGATTTCGGTGGCCTGGGAGTGGGCGACCCGGCGGCCGACACGCTGGCGGCGTGGGCGGTCTTCACGGCCGGCACCCGCGACCTGTTCCGTGAGGCGGCCGAGGTCGACGAGGCCACCTGGCAGCGGGGGCGCGGCTGGGCGCTGTGCTTCGGCCTCATGGCGGAGCACTACTACCGGACGACCAATCCGGTGCTCGCGGCCGTGGCCCATCGGACGGTGGCCGAGGCGCTTCTCGGCTGACGGCTCCCGTACGCCGCAGGACACCTACGGCAACGCGGCGCACGGCGCTAGCCGGCGTACGGGCTCCTCTCCTTCGCCTCCCGCAACGCCCGTGCCCACCAGACCAGCTGGTCGAGCATCACCTTGGCCGCCGCGGCGGGCCCGGACGTGTCGCGCGGCTGCCCCTGCGCGTCGAACGCGGCGCCCGCACCGTGGAAGGACACCGTGTCCCGCACGGTGACCGCATGGAGCTCGGCGAAGACCTGACGGAGGTGTTCCACCGCGCGCAGGCCTCCGGAGACGCCGCCGTACGAGACGAGGGCGACGGGCTTGGCGCGCCACTCGGTGTAGTGCCAGTCGATCAGGTTCTTCAGCCCGGCCGGGAAGGAGTGGTTGTACTCGGGGGTCAGGACGACGTACGCGTCGGCGCCGGCCAGCTTCGGGGTGACCCCGGCGAGCGCGTCCTTCGCCTCCGGGGTCGGGGACAGCGTCGTCGGCAGGGCGGCCTCGGCCACGTCCACGACGTCGGGTACGAGGTCGTCCCGTTCCCCGACCCGGCCGAGCAGCCAGTCGGCGACGACGGGCCCGAAGCGGCCCTGCCGGTTGCTGCCGACAACGACGGCGACGCGGACGGGTGGGACGACGGGGGGATGCGTGGTGGTGTTCATGGCCTCCACCCTTGTACCTCGACCTTTCTTGAGGTCAAGTGGCACCGCCGACCGGACGCCGCCCCACGGGCCATCCACCCGCGTCACCCGTTTCGCAGCCACCCCTGCGCCCTTCGGGTGTTCTCTGACGACCCGTCGGAAATACATCGGTGACCTGCCGAAACGTCACCAGGAACGACCCCCGGGACGCCGGGACGGGCACCCGTTCACCGTATTTCTGACGCTCCGTCAGAAAGCGGGAGCGGTCGACTGCCGCTTTCCTCGAAAGGGCAGGGGCACGACCTACGCAGCGGCACACTCGGGATGTCGCGGGCCGTGCTCTCGCTCCGAGGAGCACCACGATGCGACGAACGGCCCGCCTGGTCACCGGTCCCGCGCTCGCCGTCGCCGCCGCGGCGCTCGCCGCCGCACCCGCGTACGGCGTGAACAACGACGAGCTGGCGGTCTCTCCCACGATCGCCGTGCCCGGGGAACAGGTCACCGTCGACACGACGGCCTGCGGCCCGGACGGCTCGGCGGCCGGCGACGCCTCGGCGGTCGGCGCCGGAACGTTCACGCTCGTGCCCGGCACGCACGAGGAGAAGGCGACGGCGCGGTTCCGGGTGCCCGCGGGCGCCCAGCCGGGGACGTACGAGATCGTCGCGACGTGCTCCGGCAAGCAGCACACGACCGTGACCGGGGACCTGGTGGTCTCCCTTACCGCGGTCAAGGACCCGGCGCTTCCGCAGGGAAGCGTGAAGACGGGGGTCGGCGGCGCACTCGGCCCCGATCCCGTGAAGACCGCGGCCGGCGTGGCGGCTCTTGCCGTCGCGGCCGCGGGCGGTACCTGGCTCCTGCATCGCCGGGTGAAGGGCGACGGGATCTGACGGACACCCTCCGCGGTCCGTCGGCCGGTACCGCCAACCCCGCTCCCCCTCCGGGTCCGATGCCCCTCGCGGCCCGGAGGGGGCCCGGGAGACCCCCATCCCGCAAGGAGGCTCATGTGCGCAAGGTCGGCACGTCCCGCACCGCCGGTGACGCCGCGATAGCGTCGGTCACGACGGTCGCCCTCCTGGCCGGCATATGGCTGCTGCACGGCGCCACCGAGCCCGCGTCGCCCCCGCAGCCGACGGCCGCTCAGGCCGCCCTCGGCACGGACCAGGAGCGGTTCGGCCCACCCGCCCTGCCGCCTTCGCCGCCGGACCGCATCCGCATCCCCTCCCTGCACGTCGACGCCCCCCTCACCGGCCTGGGCCTGACCGGCACCGGGGCGCTCCAGGCCCCACCCGCCGCCGACAAGAACCTCGCCGGCTGGTACGAGAACGGCGCCACGCCCGGCGAAGCGGGCACCGCGGTCGTCGCCGGCCACGTCGACAACACGGCGGGCCCCGCCGTCTTCTACGACCTCGGCGCGCTGACGAAGGGCAGCACGATCGATGTGCACCGGCGCGACGGCTCGACCGCCGTCTTCACCGTGTACGCGGTCCAGGTCTTCCAGCAGAAGGACTTCCCCGACGCCAAGGTCTACGGTCCCGCCGCCCGCCCCGAGCTCCGGGTGATCACATGCGGCGGCGGCTACTCCCGCAGGACGGGCTACCGGGGGAACGTGGTGGTCTTCGCCCGCTTCACGCTCGGCCACCCGGCCCTCACACTCCCGCTCCGCCTCGGCTGAGGGCAGCGTTCCGCACGGGAAACAGCCATGATGCGGGCGGGTAACGTCGGCACCGCACGCTGCGATGCATGACCTCGAATACGCGTGTGGTGGTGATCGGAGCCGGGCTCGCGGGCGTCCGTCTCGCCCGGCGCCTCGGCGAACTCGGCACGCCCGCCCTGCTCGTCGGCGACGAGGAGCACCCCCCGTACAACCGCGTGCTGCTGGCCGACGTCCTGGCCGGCCGCTACCCACCCGAGGTGATCTCCCTGCCGGCGCCGGAGCGCCTGGTGCGCACCCGGGTCACCCGGATCGACCGGGCCGCCCGTGAGCTCCACTGCTCCGACGGCTCGGTGATCGCATACGGCACGCTCGTCCTGGCCACCGGATCCAACCCGGTGCTTCCTCCCCTGCGCGGCCTGCTCGCCCCCGGCCGGACCGAACTGCCCGAGGGCGTGCACGCGTTCCGCACCATGGACGACTGCCTCCGGCTCACCGGGGCGGTACGCGAGGGCGTGCGGGCCGTTGTCGTCGGCGGCGGGCTGCTGGGTGTCTCCGCCGCCCGCGCCCTCGCCGCCCGCGGCACCCAGGTGGTCCTCGCCCAGCAGGCGGAACGGCTGATGGAACGCCAGCTCGACCCGGCCGCCTCGGCGCTGGTGCACCGCCATCTCACCGGCCTGGGTGTCGAGGTGCACACCGAGACGCGGGCCCGCGGTGTGCGCACCCGGGCCGGCGCGGTCCGTTCCGTGGAGATGGCCGACGGCTACGCCCTCGACACCGACCTCGTGGTACTGGCCTGCGGTGTCCTTCCGCGGGTGGGCCTGGCTCGGCAGGCGGGCCTGGCCGTGGGCAGCGGCGTCCTCGTCGACGACGAACTGCGCACCTCGGACCCGCACATCCGGGCGATCGGGGACTGCGCCCAGCACGCCGGCATCGTGTACGGGCTCGCCGCCCCGGCACTCGAACAGGCCGCCGTCCTCGCCGAGCTGCTCGCGGGCGGGGCGGGCGGCGCGGGAGACCCGGCCCGCCGCTACACCGGCACCCGTTCCCTCACCCGGCTCACCCTCGCCGGACGGGACGTCCTCGACCTCGCCGCCTTCGGCGAGCCGGACCCCCGCCCCGGCGACGACGTCGTACGGCTCGCCGACGCCACCCGCGGCACCTACCGCAAGGTCGTCGTCCGTGAGGACCGCCTGGTCGGCGGGGTGCTCGTCGGCGACCTCGGCACCGTCGGCGCCCTCGCCCGCGCCTGGGAGGGCGCCGAGCCGCTTCCCATGGGCGGCGCCCCGCTGCTGCATCTGCTCACCACCGATGGAGGCTCCTGATGTCCACGACCGCATGCGGCGGGGGCCGCCCCACGATCGTGCTCGTCGGCCACGGCATGGTCGGCCAGCGCTTCCTGGAAGCGCTGGCCGAGCGCGGCCTGACCGCCACACACCGCGTGGTCGTGCTGTGCGAGGAGCCGCGTCCCGCCTACGACCGGGTCCGGCTCACCTCGTACTTCTCGGGCACCACGCCCGAGGAACTGTCCATGGCCGACCCGGAGTTCATCAACAGGCACGGGATCGAACTCCACATCGGCGACCCCGCCGGAAGGATCGACCGGGACACCCGCACGGTCACCGCGCGCTCCGGGCTCACCGTCGGGTACGACACGCTCGTCCTCGCCACCGGCTCCTACCCCTTCGTCCCGCCGGTCCCCGGCAAGAACGCGGAGGGCTGCTTCGTCTACCGCACCATCGAGGACCTGCTGGCCATCGAGGAGTACGCGAGGACGCGGGCCCGCACGGGCGCCGTGGTCGGCGGTGGGCTGCTCGGCCTGGAGGCGGCGGGCGCGCTCAAGGGGCTGGGCCTTTCCGCGCACATCGTGGAGTTCGCGCCGCGGCTGATGCCCGTGCAGGTCGACGAGGGCGGTGGGGCCGCCCTTCTGCGCACCATCGAGGACATGGGCCTGACCGTGCACACCGGCACGGGCACCCAGGAGATCGTCGCCGGTGCGGACGGCGCGGTGACGGCCATGAAGTTGTCCGACGGCTCCGAGCTGGCCACCGACATGGTGGTGTTCTCGGCCGGTGTCCGCCCGCGCGACCGGCTCGCCCGCGACTGCGGGCTGACGGTGGGCGAGCGCGGCGGCATCGCCGTGGACGAGCAGTGCCGCACGGTCGCGGACCCCCGGGTGTTCGCGATCGGCGAGTGCGCGCTCGCCTCCGACGGCCGGGTGTACGGGCTGGTCGCGCCGGGCTACGAGATGGCGGAGACGGCCGCGGCCACGATCGCCGCCGACGAGGCCGCGTTCACCGGGGCCGACCTGTCCACCAAGCTCAAGCTGCTCGGCGTCGACGTCGCGTCCTTCGGGGACGCGCACGGCACCACCGAAGGCTCACTCGACGTCACCTACGCGGACTCGCGTTCGGGCACGTACAAGAAGCTGGTCGTCGGCCGGGACGGGGAACTGCTCGGCGGCATCCTGGTCGGTGAGGCGGAGGCCTACGGGACGCTGCGCGCGCTCACCGGTTCGGTGCCGCCCGTCCCACCGGAGTCGCTGGTGCTGCCCGCCGGAGCCGGGGCCCCCGCCCCGCTCGGCCCGTCCGCGCTGCCGGACGAGGCGGTCGTCTGCTCCTGCCACAACGTCACCAAGGGCACGATCCGCGACGCGATCACCGGGCACCGGTGCACCACCGTGCCGGAGGTGCAGAAGTGCACCAAGGCGGGCACGGGCTGCGGCAGTTGCGTCAAGGTGCTCGGCGGCCTGCTCTCGGACGAGCTGGCGGCGAGCGGTGTCGAGGCCGACAAGGGCCTGTGCGGCTGCTTCCCGCAGACACGTGAGGAGCTGTACGAGATCGTCCTCAGCCTGCGGATCTCCTCCTACCGCCGGCTGCTCGACCGGTTCGGGCACCAACACGCGCGGGGCGGGGACGGATGTGAGATCTGCAAGCCCACGGTCGCCTCGATCATCGCCTCCCTGGCCCCGGCACTCGGCGCCGACGGACATGTGCTGGACGGCGAGCAGGCGGCACTTCAGGACACCAACGACCACTTCCTCGCCAACCTGCAGAAGAACGGCTCCTACTCGGTCGTGCCCCGTATCGCCGGCGGTGAGATCACCCCGGAGAAGCTGATCGTGATCGGTGAGATCGCCCGTGACTTCGGCCTCTACACGAAGATCACCGGAGGCCAGCGCATCGACATGTTCGGCGCGCGGGTGGAGCAACTGCCGCTGATCTGGACACGGCTGGTCGACGCCGGCTTCGAGTCCGGCCATGCCTACGGCAAGGCGCTGCGCACCGTGAAGTCCTGCGTGGGCCGGACCTGGTGCCGCTACGGCGTCCAGGACTCCGTGCGCATGGCGATCGACCTGGAGCTGCGCTACCGGGGACTCAGGTCCCCGCACAAGCTGAAGTCGGCGGTCTCCGGCTGCGCCCGCGAGTGCGCGGAGGCCCGGTCCAAGGACTTCGGGGTGATCGCCACGGCGAACGGCTGGAACCTCTACGTGGGCGGGAACGGTGGTGCCGCCCCGCGCCATGCGGATCTGCTCGCCCAGGACCTCTCCGACACCGAGCTCGTCCGCACGATCGACCGCTTCCTGATGTTCTACATCCGCACCGCCGACCGGCTGGAGCGCACCTCGGTGTGGCTGGAGCGGATCCCGGGGGGCCTGGCCCACGTACGGGACGTGGTGGTCCACGACTCCCTCGGCATCTGTGCGGAGCTCGAGTCCCTGATGGCGGCCCATGTGGCGAACTACCGCGACGAGTGGGCCGAGACCGTCGCCGACCCCGAGAAGCTGGCCCGTTTCGTGTCGTTCGTGAACGCGCCGGACACCCCGGACCCCGTCGTCGGGTTCGTGCCCGAGCGCGACCAGATCAAGCCCGACCTGCCGCTGCTCGCCATCGGCACCCGTCCCGCCGAGGACGTCCTGGAAGGAAGTGCCGCACGATGACCCTGGCATCGGGGACGACCGGTCCGAAGGTCCAGCTCCGCCTCGACGGGGACGGCTGGTTCACGGTCTGCGACCTGAGCCTGCTGACCGCGGGCAGGGGCGTGGCGGCGCTGCTGCCGGACGGCCGCCAGGTGGCGCTCTTCCGCGACCGCTCCGGCCGGCTGTACGGCATCGACAACCGGGACCCCTTCGGCGGCGCGGCGGTGCTCTCCCGCGGTCTGACGGGCACCCACGACGGCCGGCCGTTCGTCGCCTCCCCCTTGCTGAAGCAGCGCTTCGACCTGCTCTCCGGCCGGTGCCTGGACGACGAGGCGGTACGGGTGGCGACCTATGAGGTGCGTACCGCGCTCGACCCTTTGCTTGACTGATCGTTCCGGAAAATCCTAGGCTCCCGCATATGGCGAGGACCAAGGAGTTCGACCCCGACGCCGCGCTGCAGGCCGCCCTGGAGCTGTTCTGGCGGCGCGGCTACGAGGCGACGTCCATGTCCGACCTGGTCGAGCACCTGGGGATCGGGCGCGCCAGCCTGTACGCGACGTTCGGCAGCAAGCACGAGCTCTACCTCAAGGCGTTCGACCGCTACGGCGAGAACCGCGACGCCGTCCTGCTGCGGGAGCTGTCCCAGCCGGGGCCCGCGCTGCCCGCCGTGCGGGCCGTCCTGCGCCGGTTCGCCGCGGAGGCGGCCGCCGAGGAGCGGTTCAGCGGCTGTCTTGTCACGAACACGGCCGCCGAACTGGCACCTCACGACCCGGAGGCGGCCCGCCGCGTCGAGCAGCGGTGGGACTGCACCGAGACCCTGCTGCACTCGGCGCTGGCCCGCGCACAGGCACAGGGGGAACTGTCCGGCGACCGCGATCCGCGCGCCCTCGCCCGCATGCTGCTGGTGGTGATGCAGGGGCTGCGGGTCGCCGGGAAGGCTTCGTCGGACCCCGCGCGCGTGCGGGACGCGGCGGAGCAGGCGCTGTCCGTGCTCGACTGACTGCACTCGCGCGGTCCTGGCCCCCTGCATGCCGCCATACTGAATCGATCGGTCCAAAAAAGGAGAGACCATGAGCACTCGCTTCTCCGGCCGCACCGCCCTCGTCACCGGCGCCGGCTCCGGCATCGGCCGGGCGATCGCGCAGGCGCTGGCCGCGGAGGGCGCGCGGGTCGTCGTCGCCGGACGACGGCGCGGACCGCTGGAGGAGACCGTCCGGCTCATCGAGGATCGGCACGGGACGGCGCTCGCGGCGACCGCCGACGTCGCACGCCCCGGCGACGCCGAGGCACTGGTCCGGACGGCGGTTGACCACTACGGCTCGCTCGACGTGGCGGTCAACAACGCCGGCGTCTTCCGGGGCGGACAGCCCCTGGCCGACCTTCCGGAGGCCGACTGGCACCACCAGCTCGACACCAACGTCAGCGGCATGTTCCTGGCTCTGCGGGCCCAGATCCGCCGGATGCGGACCCAGCCGTCGGGTGGCGCCATCGTCAATGTCTCCTCCACCTTCGGACCGCACACCACCACCCCCGGGGCCGCCGCCTACTCCGCCTCCAAAGCCGCCGTGACCGCGCTCAGCCGCGGCGCCGCCCTGGACCACATCCGCGACGGGGTCCGTATCAACGTGGTCAGCCCGGGCGCCACCGACACCCCGATGTCACTGCGATCGGGCGAGACGGAGGCCGGGCGCACCGAGCGCGCGAGGGCCACGCTCCCACTGGGCCGGATCTCGGCGACACAGGAGGTGGCCGCCGCCGTGCTGTATCTCGCCTCCGCCGACGCCGCCTCCGTCGTCGGCACCGACCTCGTGGTGGACAGCGGCGGCTCGCTCTGACGCCCGCGGCCCACCGCGCACGGACCGGGCACGGCGAGAGGGCGGCACCCCCCGCACAGGGGTGCCGCCCCCTCTCGGTGTCCGGTACCGCCCTCGTGTCGGTTCGGTGAGGGTCGGGGTGACCGACGACGGCCCCGGAGGTCTCGCGCCGGCGTCAGCGGTGGTCGCTGCCCTCCGCCAACGATGCCGCCCGGCCCGCCTCCAGGCGGGCCACCGGGATCCGGAACGGGGAGCAGGAGACGTAGTCGAGGCCGACCTCGTGGAAGAAGTGGACCGACTCGGGGTCGCCGCCGTGCTCGCCGCAGACCCCGAGCTTGAGGTCGGGGCGGGTGGCGCGGCCGGCCGTGGCGGCGGCCTCCACCAGGGAACCGACGCCGTCCCTGTCGATCGTCTCGAACGGGCTGACGCCGAAGATGCCCTTCTCCAGGTATGCCGTGAAGAAGCTCGCCTCCACGTCGTCCCGGCTGAAACCCCACACCGTCTGGGTGAGGTCGTTCGTGCCGAAGGAGAAGAACTCGGCGGCCTCGGCGATCTGAGCGGCGGTCAGCGCGGCGCGCGGCAGCTCGATCATCGTGCCGATGGCCAGCTTCAGCGTCGCGCCGGAGGCCGCCTCGACCTCGGCGATGACCCGGTCGGCCTCCTCGCGCACGATCTCCAGCTCCTGGACGGTGCCGACGAGCGGGATCATGACCTCCGCGCGCGGGTCGCCCTTGGCGGCCTTGCGTTCGGCGGCCGCCTCCGCGATGGCCCGCACCTGCATGGTGAACAGTCCCGGGATGACGAGGCCGAGGCGCACGCCGCGCAGGCCCAGCATCGGGTTCTGCTCGTGCAGGCGGTGCACGGCCTGGAGCAGGCGCAGTTCGTTCTCGTGCGGCTCCTGACGGGACTCCGCAAGCGCCACGCGCACCGACAGCTCGGTGATGTCGGGCAGGAACTCGTGCAGCGGCGGGTCCAGGAGCCGGACCGTCACCGGGAGGCCGTCCATCGCCTCGAAGAGCTCCACGAAGTCCTGCTTCTGCAGCGGAAGCAGCTCCTTGAGGGACTCCTCGCGCTCGGCCTCGGTGTCCGCCAGGATCAGGCGCTCGACCAGCTCGCGCCGGTCACCGAGGAACATGTGCTCCGTGCGGCACAGGCCGATGCCCTGCGCCCCGAAGCGCCGCGCGCGCAGCGCGTCCTCGGCGTTGTCCGCGTTCGCGCGTACGCGCAGGCGCCGCTTGCGGTCGGCGAACGCCATGATCCGGTGCACGGCCTCGACCAGCTCGTCGGCGTCGTCGGCACCCGCGTGCATCCGGCCCTCGAAGTACTCCACGACCGGTGAGGGGACCACCGGGACCTCACCGAGGTACACCTTGCCGCTCGATCCGTCGATCGAGATGAGGTCGCCCTCCTCGACGACGTGCCCGCCGGGCACGGTCATCCGCCGGCGCTTGGTGTCGACCTCCAGCTCCTCGGCGCCGCACACAC
This sequence comes from Streptomyces sp. HUAS TT11, assembly GCF_051553595.1. Taxonomy (NCBI): domain Bacteria; kingdom Bacillati; phylum Actinomycetota; class Actinomycetes; order Kitasatosporales; family Streptomycetaceae; genus Streptomyces; species Streptomyces sp. HUAS TT11. The sequence continues at coordinate 6,185,344 of NZ_CP196184.1, read as the reverse complement.
AGGTCTTGCCCATGCCGCGCGCCACGACGGCCGCGTGGGAGGTCTTGCCGCCGCGCGAGGTCAGGATGCCCTCGGCCGCGATCATGCCGTCCAGGTCGTCGGGGTTGGTCTCGCGGCGCACCAGGATGACCTTCTCGCCCGAGCGGGACCACTTCACCGCGGTGTACGAGTCGAAGACCGCCTTGCCGACCGCCGCGCCCGGCGAGGCCGCGATGCCCCGGCCGACCTGCTCGACCTTCGCGTGCTCGTCGAAGCGCGGGAACATCAGCTGCGCCAGCTGGGCACCGGTCACCCGCTGCAGCGCCTCCGCCTCGTCGATCAGGCCCTGGTCCACGAGCTGCGTCGCGATGCGGAAGGCCGCGCCCGCGGTGCGCTTGCCGACGCGGGTCTGCAGCATCCACAGCCGGCCGCGCTCGATGGTGAACTCGATGTCGCACAGGTCCTTGTAGTGGTTCTCCAGCGTCTCCATGATCTGCATCAGCTGGTCGTACGACTTCTTGTCGATCTGCTCCAGATCGGCGAGCACCACGGTGTTGCGGATGCCCGCGACGACGTCCTCGCCCTGCGCGTTCTGCAGGTAGTCGCCGTACACGCCCTGGTGGCCGGAGGCGGGGTCGCGGGTGAAGGCCACGCCGGTGCCCGAGTCGGGGCCCAGGTTGCCGAAGACCATCGAGCAGACGTTGACGGCCGTGCCCAGATCGTGCGGGATGCGCTCCTGGCGCCGGTAGAGCTTCGCCCGGTCGCCGTTCCACGAGTCGAAGACCGCCTTGATGGCCAGGTCCATCTGCTCGCGCGGGTCCTGCGGGAAGTCGCGCCCGGCCTCGGTCTTGACGATCTTCTTGAACTTGGTGACCAGCTTCTTGAGGTCCGCGGCCTCCAGCTCCGTGTCGACCGAGACCTTCTTGGAGTGCTTGGCCGCCTCGAGCGCGTCCTCGAAGAGGTCGCCCTCGACACCGAGCACGGTCTTGCCGAACATCTGGATGAGGCGGCGGTAGGAGTCCCAGGCGAAGCGCTCGTCACCGGCCTGCTTCGCCAGACCCTGCACCGACTTGTCGGAGAGACCGATGTTCAGGACCGTGTCCATCATGCCGGGCATCGAGAACTTCGCACCGGAACGCACCGAAACCAGCAAGGGGTCGTCGGCCTGGCCGAGCTTCTTCCCCATCCGCTTCTCGAGCGCCGCGAGGTGCGCACTCACCTCGTCACGCAGTGCCGCGGGCTCCTCACCGCTGTCCAGGTAGACCTTGCAGGCCTCCGTGGTGATGGTGAAACCCGGAGGGACGGGCAGACCCAGGTTGGTCATCTCGGCGAGGTTGGCACCCTTGCCACCGAGGAGGTCCTTGAGGTCCTTGTTGCCTTCGGTGAAGTCGTAAACGAACTTCACGCCCTCGGCGCCGTTTTCAGCTACGTGGGGATCTTTGTTTTCCGACACGGTCTCGACTCCTCGAGGACGCGGTGGCTGCCCTGACGGCGAGGAACATACCCAGATCAAAGGCGTCTGGGTACGTCCACTTGTGCGTCATGCCGCTGTAACCACTCGTCCGCCACCGGATCGAAAGTCAAAGCTTGGCAACCGCCCATCGGGTGAGGTTTTCACTTCTTGAACGCATCACCGTCCAGCAGTCCGGATTTTCTGCTCAGATGAGCAGCTCGCCACACGTCTGATTTCGATCGATGAACGATCGGCGGGTGGCACTCAGTGCCACTCCTTGGAGAAGTGCAGCCGGACATGATCCGCTCATCTGAGCGGAGCCCCTATCAAGGGTGGCGAGAATCACGCTATACGGAGCGGTCCGGTTTCACCATGTGGACGGGGATCCGGGCGGAAACACGGCTTTCCCGTCGCAGGCTGCGGACGCCCCTCACACACCGAGCGCGAGCAGCCGCTCCTCCACCCGGTCCGGGGCGTAGAGATGCTCGACGACCAGGGCACCCGCCCCCACCAGGCCCGCCCGCTCCCCGAGCGGCGAGGTCACCACGTCCAGATGCGCGGTGGAGCGCGGCAGCGCCCGCTGGTACAGCAGTTCCCGCAGGCCCGTGAGGAAGGGGGTTCCGGCCAAATCCCCGGCGATCATCAGTACTCCCGGATTCAGCAGCGTCACCACGGTCGCCAGAACGTCCCCGACCTGCCGCCCGGCCTCCCGGGCGAGCGCGGCGGCCTCCGGGTGCCCGGCGGTCAGCAGGTCCCGTACGTCCGATCCGGAGGCGGCCGGAACGCCCGCCTCCGCGAGCCGTCGCGCCACGGCTCCGCCGCTCGCCACGGCGGCCAGGCAGCCGTAGGAGCCGCAGCGGCACAACGCCTCCGCGCCCGCGGGGACGCGGATGTGCCCGATGTCCCCGGCGCCGCCGTCGATGCCGCGGTAGATGCGCCCGTCGACGATCACACCCGCGCCGATACCGGTGGAGACCTTGACCAGCACGAAGGCCGAGCAGTCCGGATGTCCCGTGCGCTGTTCGCCGTAGGCCATCAGATTGGCGTCGTTGTCGACCAGGACGGGCACGTCGGCGCCGGAGCGCGCATGCTCGGCGAAGGCCCGGCCCAGCCGCCCCCGGATGTCGAAGCCGTCCCAGCCCGGCATGATCGGCGGCTGGACGACCCGGCCTGTGTCACGCTCCACCGGTCCGGGAACGGCGAGCCCGATCCCGCAGACCTCCTGCGCCCCGCGCCCCGCCTTCGGGAGCAGTTCGGCGAACCAGCGGCCCAGCTCCCCGAGGACGGCGTCCGGGCCGTCCTCGACGACCAGGGGCGCGGAGTGCTCCGCCAGGATCTCGCCGGCCAGGGAGAGCACCGCCGCGCGGCCGTGTCGTGTGTCGAGGTCGGCGGCCAGCACCACCGCGTGGGCGTCGTCGAACTCCAGGGTGATCGAGGGGCGGCCGCCGAGCGGGGAGCCGACCGGTCCACCCGCACCCTCGCGCAGCCAGCCGGCGCGGAAGAGCCGGTCGAGGCGCTGACCGACCGTGGCCCGGGACAGCCCCGTGGCCTGCTGCAGGGCACCCCGTGTCGTCGCGCGGCCGCTGCGCACCAGCTCGAGCAGATCTCCCGCACTGGCCTGACCGCCCGCCTTCCCGGCCCTCGCGCTCATGCGCACCCCCTTGCGTTCGTCAACCTTGCATTACATGCTGGGTTTTGCGCGTCAAATAGACGTAACTCTACGGTAGCTGGGGCCGAACCGCTCGGCCGGACGTCGTTCGGGGAGACCTGAGTGGACCGCACAACCCGACTCACCGCCCACCGCACGGGTGCCGTGGGCGCCGCCGGGCCGCCGACGGCGCCCGGTCCGCGGGAGGACATCGGCCCCGGGTCCGGTGCATACCGTCCGCCCGGGCCCGTCGGGTCCTTGCACAGGTCCTTGCACACCGGGACGTCCACCCTGCCGTCGCGCGGGCCGTATCCGCACCGGCGCTCCTGGGACTCGGCGTTCATCGTGCGCGGGCCGCGTCGGCCGTCGCCGCCGCGGAATGAGCCGGAGACACCGCTCGGCGTCCGGGCGCCGGGACGGGCGGATCGTGTCCATCGCTCCCGACCTCTCCACGCCGCTGGACTGCTGGTTCCCGGGCCCCGGCTTCCGTCGCGCCCCGGCCGACGGGCGCGCTGCGGGCGCCCCGCGCACCGTACAGACCCCGGGCGTCGCGCGGCCACCGGTGCACGCGCCGGCCGCCCGGGCGGTGCACCGGTCCGTGCCCCGGCCGTCCCGGACACGCGGCCTTCCGTCCCGGCTCCACCGGGGTCGGCCTCCTGGCCCGGATGGCCGCCGCACCGCCGCCACCCGGGCGGTGCCGGGCTCGCCTCGGCGATCCCGGGCCGGAAGCGGGGTCCCGGAGTCGCTCGGCGAGGGTGTCCCTGCGAAGGAGACCGGTCGCGGGCCGGGCTGCTGTCCGTGCCCTCCATGGGCATCGACACGTTCGACAGGAGTGACGAGGAAGGGGACCGGGGATGACGGACCGGCATCATCTGCTCGTGCGCGGCGGGACGTTCGCCGCCGTGGGCGACAGCGGGGACATCAGCGGGGTGCGGGGCGTCGGTTCCCCGGCGGGGTTGTTCGTACGCGACGCACGGCATCTGAGCCGGTGGCAGCTCACCGTCGACGGAGCCGTGCCGGAGACGCTCGCACCGGTCGCCGGCGGGGACACCGCCCGCTGTGTCCTGGTGCCGCGCGGCGGCCGAGACGAGCCGCCCGCGCACACCCTCTTCCGTGAACAGGCCGTCGTCGAAGCGGCATTCGTGGAGTCGCTCCGCGTCACCAGCAACCGCCCGGTGCCGACCACGGTGCGCGTCGCGGTCACCGCGGACGCCGACTTCACCGACCAGTTCGAACTGCGGTCCGACCACCGTACGTACGCCAAGTCGGGTGCCGTTCGCTCCCGTCAGGTCCTCGAGGACGGCGTGGAGTTCGGCTACCGGCGCGGCGAGTGGTGGTCCCGTACGACCGTGACGGCGGACCCTCCGCCGGACGCCGTGGAGGAGACCGGCACGGGCGCGCGCCGCCTCTGCTGGACGCTGGACCTGGAGCCGCACGGCTCGACACACCTCGCGTTACGGGTCGCGGCACGGCCGCACGGCGCGGCAGCGGCACCCTCGATCCCGGCGTCCCCGGCCGTCGCAGGCGGCCAGTTGCTCGCACTGGAGGGCGAGTTCATGGAGGACGTGGCCTTCGCCACCGGCCGGCCCGAGCTGGCGGCTGCCTGTGCGCGGGGACTGTCCGACCTCGCCGCGCTCCAGGTTCCGGCGACGGGCCCGGACGGGGAGGAACTGCACGTGCCCGCCGCCGGGGCGCCCTGGTTCCTCACGCTCCTCGGTCGCGACGCACTCCTCACCTCGCTCTTCGCCCTGCCCTACCGTCCCAGGTCGGCCGCGGCCACGCTGTTCGCACTCGCCGCGACCCAGGCGACCGCGGTGGACACACGGTCGGTGGCCCAGCCGGGGAAGATCGTGCACGAGGTGCGGCACGGGGAGCTGGCGCACTTCGGGCAGGTCCCCTACGGGCGGTACTACGGTTCCGTCGACGCCACCCCGCTGTTCCTCGTGCTGCTCGGCGCGTACGTCGAGCAGACCGGTGATGTGACGGCCGCCCGCCGCCTGGAGCCCCATGCCCGCGCGGCGATCGGCTGGATGCTGGACCACGGCGGGCTCACCTCGCGTGGCTATCTCCTCTACCGCGCCGATCGGGGCGGCCTCGCCAACCAGAACTGGAAGGACTCCCCCGGCGCCATCTGCTGGGCCGACGGCAGCCGTCCGGGCGGCCCGGTGATGGCGGCGGGCGCCCAGGGGTACGCGTACGACGCGCTGCGCCGCACCGCGCATCTGGCGCGCACGGTGTGGGACGACGAGGTGTACGCGGCGCTTCTCGAGCAGACGGCCGGAGATCTGCGCGACCGGTTCCAGCGGGACTTCTGGATGGACGCGCGCGCCTTCCCGGCGCTGGCCCTGGACGGTGACGGCCGTCAGGTCGACGCCCTCGCGTCGGACGCGGGCCATCTGCTGTGGTCGGGTCTGCTGGACAAGGAGTACGGGGAGCTGGTGGGCCGGCGCCTGCTGGAACCCGACTTCTTCTCGGGCTGGGGTGTGCGCACCCTGGCCGCCGGTCAGGCCGCGTACCACCCGATGTCGTACCACCGCGGCTCGGTCTGGCCGCACGACAACGCGCTGATCGCGCTGGGGCTCGCCCGCTACGGGCTGCACGACGAGGCCCGCACGGTCGCGCACGGGCTGGTCGACGCGGCCATGGCGACGGGGCACCGGCTCCCGGAGGTGCTCGCCGGGTACGGCCGCGACACCCATCCGGAGCCGGTGCCGTACCCCCACGCGTGCGTCCGCGAATCCCGCTCGGCGGCGACGCCGCTGGCCCTGCTCACCGCGGTCGGGGGCGCCTGACCCGGCACCGAACCGTGTTGACCTGGGATTTGCCGAGTGTTTGCCGGGCGCTGGGGCGCCCTGTTTGAACACATCCGTGCGAGCGCCCGTACGGGATGACGGCGGGTCCGGCCTCCCCAGCGTGGCCCGCCCCTCCACCACGGGCTTCGCACGGAAGGACCCTCGGGTTGCCTCTCAACACGCGCTCACCACAGAAGACGGACAAGGCTGGGGCAGCCACGGACGAGGCACTGCCGGGGGAGGCGGAACGGTCGGAGACGGCGGAGGAGCAGCTCCAGGGCCCGGACGCCGGGTCCGAACCGGCCACCGGGTCCACCGCGTCCGTACCCGCACCCGCCCGGGAGCCCTCACCGGAACCCGGGTCCGACGCCGTGTCCGAACAGGAGGAGGCCACCACCGCGCAGGCACCCGAGCCGGACGCCGACGCCACCACCGCGCAGGTGCCCGAGCCGGACGCCGAGGCCACCACCGCGCAGGCACCCGAATCGGAGAGCAGCGGCGAATCCGCGACCGGCGGGGCGGCGAAGGCCGGGACGGAAGCCGGCGACGGCCGGGCCGAAGCCGACGGCACCGACACCCCCGCCGACACCGAGTCGACTGCCACCACCGCAGACCCCGACGCACCCTCCGCCGAAGCCGACTCCGATGCCACCACCGCGGACACCGACGCACCCGCAGCCGGCACAGTGGACGGCGGGGCCGCCGCCGAAGGAGACTCCGACGCCGCGGCGGACGGCGGCGCCGACGCCGACCCGCCGCCCGCCGCCCGTCCCCGGCCGCGCCGTCTGCGCAACTGGCGTGCCGACCACCCCGTGGCCGCCCGCGCCATCGGCATCACGGTCACCGTGCTCGCCGGTGCGCTCGTCGTCGCCTCGCTCCTCCTGCCCAACAAGCCCTACGTCCGGCCCGCGTTGTTCCTGAGCGTTCCGGTGGAGGCGCTGATCGGCGCCGTCGTGCTGACCGCGCTGCCGCGGCGGCCGCGGCTGGTCCTGGCCTGGCTCGGCGGGATCGTGCTCGGTGTGCTGACCCTGCTCAACCTGCTCGACATCGGCTTCTACCAGTACCTCGGACGAGGCTTCAACATCATCCTCGACTGGTCGCTCTTCGCCGACGCCTACGCCTACCTCAAGGACACCCTGGGCGGCACGGGAGCCCTGGGGGCCCTGGCAGCGGTCATCGCGCTGGTCCTGTTCATACCGGCCGTCTCGGCGCTGTCCGTCGTCCGGGTCAGCAATGTGATGGCCCGGCACCGTGCCGCCACCACCCGTACCGTGCTCGTCCTCAGCCTGGTGTGGATGACCTCCACGGCCCTCGGCCTCCAGGTCGGCGGCACGCAACTGGCCTCGGACCGCACCGTCACGCTGCTCCAGGCACGTGCCGAGAACGTTCGCACCACGCTCCGCGACGAGCGGGAGTTCACGAGGACCGCGCAGGCCGACAAGTTCGGCAACACCCCTGCCTCCCAGCTCGTGCCCGATCTGCGCGGCAAGGACATGATCTTCACGTTCATCGAGAGCTACGGGCGCAGTGCCGTCGAGGACCCGATCATGGCCCCCGGCGTCGACAGGACGCTCGACGCGAGCACTCAGGCCCTGGCGCAGGCAGGCTTCCACGCCAAGAGCGGCTGGCTGACGTCGGCGACCTACGGCGGCAGCAGCTGGCTCGGGCACTCCACGTTCATGTCGGGCCTGTGGGTCGACAACCAGCAGCGCTATCGCACGGTCACCTCGAGCGACCATCTCACCCTCACCGAGGCGTTCAAGAAGACCGGCGCCTGGGACACGGTCGGCATCATGCCCGGCGTGCAGAAGGGCTGGCCGGAGGCGAAGTGGTACGGCCTCGACAAGGTCCGCAACGCCTTCCAGCTCGGCTACCAGGGCCCGAAGTTCAGCTGGTCGACCATGCCGGACCAGTTCACGCTGGAGCAGTTCCAGAAGCTGGAGCACAGCAAGAAGCGGGACAAGCCGCTGGCCTCGTTCGTCATCCTGACGTCGAGCCACCAGCCCTGGGCGCCGATCCCCAAGATGGTCGACTGGGACCAGCTGGGCAACGGCTCGATCTTCGACGCCATCGAGAAGGCGGGCACCAAGCCGGCGGACGTCATCGCCGACTCCACCCGGTCGAAGGAGGGGTACGGCAAGTCGGTCCAGTACTCGGTGACCGCCCTGACCCAGTGGCTCGAGCGCTACGGCAACGACAACACCGTGCTCGTCTTCCTCGGCGACCACCAGCCGATCTCCCGGGTGAGCGGGAACCACGCCAGCCGGGACGTGCCCTGCGCGATCGTCGCGAAGGACCCGAAGGTGCTCGACAAGATCGCCGACTGGGGCTGGACGGACGGCCTGCGGCCCGCCCACAACGCCCCGGTGTGGAAGATGAGTTCGTTCCGCGACCGCTTCCTGACGGCGTACGGCTCGACCCCGCATCCGTCGGGGCGCTGACCCCGCCGGGGCTCAGCCCCCGGAGGTGTCCAGCTCCGCGTCCTCGCCGACCCCCGCGCAGTCGTACGGGTCCTTCAGCCAGCCGTCCGGCAGCACCACGCGGTTGTTGCCGGACGTGCGGCCGCGGGGTCCGTCGGCGCCCACCGGCCAGGCCTGGTCGAGGTCGAGCTCGTCCAGGCCGGCCCGCAGTTCCGCGAGCGAGGAGGTGATCGCGAGCCGCTTGCGCATCTCCGAGCCGACCGCGAAACCCTTCAGGTACCAGGCCACGTGCTTGCGGAAGTCGATGACCCCGCGCGACTCGTCGCCGATCCACTCGCCGAGCAGGGTGGCGTGCCGGACCATGACGTCCGCGACCTCGCGGAGCACCGGCCGCGCGATGTCATCGGTCCGCCCCTCGAAGGCGGCCACCAGATCCGCGAACAGCCAGGGCCGCCCGAGGCACCCGCGGCCCACCACGACTCCGTCGCAGCCCGTCTCACGCACCATCCGCAGCGCGTCCTCGGCCGACCAGATGTCGCCGTTCCCGAGCACCGGGATCTCCGGCACGTGCTCCTTCAGCCGCGCGATGGCGTCCCAGTCCGCAGTGCCGCCGTAGTGCTGGGCGGCCGTGCGACCGTGCAGCGCGACGGCCGTCACGCCCTCCTCGACGGCGATCCGCCCGGCGTCCAGGTAGGTGATGTGGTCGTCGTCGATGCCCTTGCGCATCTTCATCGTGACCGGCAGGTCACCCGCGCCGCTCACGGCCTCACGCAGGATCGCCCGCAGCAGGTTGCGCTTGTAGGGCAGCGCGGAACCGCCGCCCTTGCGGGTCACCTTCGGCACCGGGCAGCCGAAATTGAGGTCGATGTGGTCGGCCAGGTCCTCTTCCGCGATCATGCGGACGGCCTTGCCGACGGTCGCCGGGTCCACGCCGTACAGCTGGATGGAGCGCGGCCGCTCGGTCGCGTCGAACCTGATCAGCTGCATGGTCTTCTCGTTGCGCTCCACCAGCGCCCGGGTCGTGATCATCTCACTCACGAACAGGCCCTTGCCGCCGCTGAACTCCCGGCACAGCGTGCGGAACGGCGCGTTCGTGATCCCGGCCATGGGGGCGAGCACGACGGGGACCCGCGCGTCGTGCGGGCCGATCCGCAGGGCCGGGTCCGTCGTGGTCGGGTTCGTCGTGGGCGTGGACATTCCCCCATTGTCACGTACATCGGCGGGTACTCGGCACCTGTGATCGTGTAGAGGTCATTAGTTAACCGCACTATCGACATCGGCGTACGATGGGTCCCATGCCCGAGCTCAGCCACCGACGACGTCTTCTGGTGCTCGCGATCTGCTGCATGAGCCTGCTGATCGTGAGCCTCGACAACACCGTCCTGAACGTCGCACTCCCCTCCATGCAGAAGGAACTGCACGCAAGCGTGTCCGGCCTGCAGTGGACGATCGACGCCTACACCCTGGTCCTCGCCTCGCTGCTGATGCTCTCGGGCTCGACGGCCGACCGCATCGGCCGCCGCAGGGTCTTCCAGGCGGGCCTCGTGATCTTCACGATCGGCTCGCTGCTCTGTTCCCTCGCCCCGAACCTGGACTCGCTGATCGTCTTCCGCATGGTGCAGGCCGTCGGCGGCTCGATGCTCAACCCGGTCGCGATGTCGATCATCACGAACACCTTCACCGACCCCCGCGAGCGCGCTCGCGCGATCGGCGTCTGGGGCGGTGTGGTCGGCATATCCATGGCCGCCGGCCCGATCGTCGGCGGGCTGCTGGTCGACTCGGTCGGCTGGCGCTCGATCTTCTGGATCAACCTGCCGGTGGGGCTGGCCGCGCTGCTGCTGACCGTTCTGTTCGTGCCCGAGTCCCGCGCACCGAAGGCCCGCCGCCCGGACCCGGTGGGCCAGCTCCTGGTGATCGCCCTGCTGGGCTCCCTGACCTACGCCATCATCGAGGCGCCCAGCTCGTCGGCCGCAGGCGTGCTGGCCTTCGCCGCGGTCGCGCTGATCGCACTGCTCGCCCTGCTGTGGTACGAGCCGCGGCGGGACGAACCCCTGATCGACCTGCGCTTCTTCCGATCGGCGCCGTTCAGCGGGGCGACGGTCGTCGCGGTCAGCGCCTTCGCGGCACTCAGCGGCTTCCTGTTCCTGTCCACGCTGTACCTGCAGAACGTACGCGGTCTGGACGCGCTGCACGCGGGCCTGTGGATGCTGCCGATGGCCGTCATGTGCTTCGTGTGCGCCCCGCTCTCGGGACGTCTGGTCGGCAGCCGCGGCCCGCGCTTCTCCCTCGTGACGGCCGGGATCGCGATGACGGCGAGCGGCCTGCTGTTCGCCGCCTTCGAGGCGGAGACGTCCGACGTCACGCTGGTGATCGGCTACGTCCTCTTCGGCCTGGGCTTCGGCTTCGTGAACGCGCCCATCACCAACACGGCCGTGTCCGGCATGCCCCGCACCCAGGCGGGTGTGGCCGCCGCCGTCGCCTCCACCAGCCGCCAGATCGGCGGCACCCTCGGCGTCGCGGTGGTCGGCTCGGTCCTGGCCTCGGGCGTGCACACGGGCCCCTACCGGGAGGTCTTCGTCTCCGCCGCACGCCCCGGCTGGTGGATCCTCACGGCCTGCGGGCTCGCGGTCCTGCTGCTGGGCGCCCTGACGACGGGTCGCTGGGCCCGCGGGACGGCGGAGCGCACGGCGGACCGGCTCCAGGCCTCGGAGATTCGGGACGCGGCGGGGGTCGGCGCGTAGGACGTCAGGCCGCCGCGCGCCCCCGCCCGAGGGCAATGGTCCGGAGCTGCTCGAGCCTCCTGCGCGACTCCTCGTCGGCCGGCGCGTACGTCACCATGCGCGCCCCGTTGTGCGGGCCGAGCCACAGGTCCGTGTGGTCCAGGTTCAGATGGCCCACATGGGCGTTGAGGAACTGCTTGCGCTTGGTCAGGGATCGCACCACCTCGTGCCGCTCCCAGGCCTCGCGGAACTCGGCGGACTCGGTCATCAGCCGCTTGAGCAGGATCTTCCATGCGGGCTCGCCCAGGTGTTCGGCCATATTGGCGCGGAACTTGGCGGCCATCAGGCGCATGGCGCCCTCGAGATCGACGGTCGCCGCCTGCCAGTCCGGGTTGGTGTAGCAGAGCACCATGCAGTTGCGGTCCATCGGAGGGACGGCGTCCAGATCGCACATCAGCAGCCCGTATGTGCGGTTGTAGGCGAGGATGTCGTACCGGCTGTTGGTGATGCAGGCCGGCAGCGGCTCCAACTGGTCGAGCACAATGCGCTGGGCGTCCGTGACGGACGAGCAGTGCGAGCCGGGGGCGGGGTCGACGGCCCCGGCCAGATTGAACAGATGGGCCCGCTCGCTGGCGTCGAGCAGGAGGGTGCGGGCGAGGGCGTCGAGGACCTGGACGGAGACCTGGATGTCCCGGGCCTGCTCCAGCCAGGTGTACCAGGTGACACCGACCGCGGAGAGGTGCGCGACCTCCTCCCGCCGCAGCCCGGGGGTACGGCGGCGCCTGCCGCGGGGCAGCCCGAGCTGTTCGGGGGTGATGTGCTCGCGCCGGTGCCGCAGGAAGGCGGCCAGTTCGTGCCGCCGCACCTCGGACGCCGGTGTCTCGTGAAGCCTGCGGTCCCCGGTCTTCCGGCTTGTCGCCGTCTCCTGCACCATGGTCGCCATGTCCTCAGCCTGCCGTGCCCCCGACCCTGTTGCCAGGTAGTGCTTGTACCAGGATAAGGACACTCTGGTACCACGCTGAGGGTCGACGGAGGCTCGACGGCGTGACCGAATCACTGTCTTCGACCCTGACCTCCCGTACCGCCCGCTCGCCGGTGACGGCACCGGGGCTGAGCGGGCTCGGACTCTTCACGGTGCTGCTGGCGGCGGCACTGCCGCTCATCGACTTCTTCATCGTCAACGTCGCCCTCCCGACGATGGGCAGGGACCTGCACGCGAGCGAGGCCGTCCTCGAACTCGTCGTCGCCGGGTACGGGCTCTCGTACGCCGTCCTGCTCGTCCTCGGCGGACGGCTGGGCGACCTCTTCGGGCGCCGCGAGTTCTTCCTGGGCGGTATGGCGGCCTTCGGCGTGACCTCGCTGGCGTGCGGACTCGCGCCCGACGCGTGGACGCTGGTCGCGGCACGTGTCGCGCAGGGCGCGGCGGCCGCGGCGATGCTCCCCCAGGTGCTCGCCACGATCCAGTCGGCGACCAGCGGCCCGCGCCGCGCCAAGGCGATGGGCCTGTACGGAGCCACGGCCGGACTCTCCATGGTGGCCGGGCAGATCCTCGGTGGTGTGCTCGTGGCCGCGGACATCGCGGGCACCGGCTGGCGCTCGGTCTTCCTCGTCAACGTCCCGGTCGTCGTCGTCGGCCTGTTCCTCGCCGCACGGACCGTGCCGGAGACCCGCTCCCAGCACCCCGAGCCGGTGGACGGCCCCGGCACCGTGCTGCTCGCCGTGGCGCTGGTCACCCTCCTCGCTCCGCTCACCGAGGGCCGCGCGGCCGGCTGGCCGCTGTGGACCTGGCTCGCGCTCGCCGTCTTCCCGTTCGCGGCCTGGGCGTTCTACGCGGTGGAGCGCCGCGCGGACCGGCACGGCCGTACGCCGCTGGTGCCGCCCAGTCTGTTCGCGCTGATGTCGCTGCGCCGCGGACTGGTGATGATCGTGCCGTTCTCGATCGGCTTCAGCGGATTCATGTTCGTGATCGCGGTGGCGCTCCAGCAGGGCGCCGGGCTCGGTCCGGTCTCGGCGGGTCTGGCACTGACGCCGATGGCGGTGGCGTTCTTCGTGGTGTCGCTGTGCGGACCGCGGCTGGTGGCCCGCTTCGGCACCCGGGTGGTCAGCGCCGGCGGTGCGGTCCAGGCGGTCGGCGTGACCCTGATGGTGCTCGCGGCCTGGCGCGCCTGGCCGCATCTGGGCGTGCTGGAGCTGCTGCCGGGCGCGGCGGTGGCCGGTGCGGGCCAGGCGCTCCAGCTCCCGGTCGTCCTGCGGCTCGTCCTGTCGGAGGTGCCGCCGGCCCGGGCGGGCGTCGGCGGCGGCGTCATGATCACCACCCAGCAGTCGGCGCTGGCGCTGGGCGTCGCGACGCTCGGTTCCCTGTTCCTGGCCCTGGTGCCGGGCCTGGGGATGCGGGACGCGCTGGTGATCACGCTCCTGGTCCAGTTGGCCGGGATCGCCCTGACGATCGCCCTGAGTCTGCGCCTGCCGCGGACGATCGGCTGACGCGCCGCGTCAAGTCGTCGTTCAAGAACCCCCATTGATCTTCCAGTTGCTGCACACTCCTTGCTGCGCAAGCGGACAGGTACTTCCTGGAGGCGTCATGCTGCAGATCAACACGAGCAAGGTCAGCCGCTGGGACCAGCACGGGCGGGAACACGTCGTGCGGGTCCAGCGGACCGGGGCGCAGCGCACGATCAGGTGCGACACGTGCGGCTGGCGCAAGAGCGCGCAGTTCCTTCCGTGGCTCAAGGCGGAGGAACACCTCGCCGAGGCGCACCAGGCGACCGTGGATCCCGCGGACGAGTAGCCAGTGCCCGGGGGACACCCGGTCGCCCGCGGGAGACGGTTTCCGGCTCCGGGCCCCCGGTGCAAGCCGGCGACGATAGAACTGGTCGCATGGCAGCTCTGGACTGGAAACTGGTCGTCGACACGCGCAACGCCACCGCCCTCGCGGACTTCTGGGCGATGGCGCTGGGCTACGAGGTGGAGGACAACAGCGCTCTGATCTCCCGTCTGCTGGCAGCCGGCCGGCTGCCGGAGGAGGCGGTCGCCGAGCACAACGGCATCCGCGTCTTCCGGGGCTTCGCGGCGATTCGGCACCCCCTGGACCCGTACGACGCGGAGACGGGCATCGGCCACGGCCGGCGCGTCCTGTTCCAGGACGTCCCCGAGTCCAAGACGGCGAAGAACCGTCTGCACATCGACGTGCACTCCGGCCCGGACGGCCGGGACGCGACGGTCGTGCGCCTGGAGTCCCTGGGCGCGGCCCGGGTCGAGGAGGTCGACAAGGGCCCGGCGGGCCGCTGGACGGTCATGCGGGACCCCGAGGGCAATGAGTTCTGCGTGGCCTAGCCAGCGGGGTGGTCGGCCGCCCGCAGCCCCCTCAGCAGGAGGTCGACCACCGCATCGAACTCGGTCCGCACAGAGGGCTGCAGCCATCGGCTCGCATAGGCGGGATCGTGGAAACGGCCCGTCGCCTGGAAGACGGCACGGGCCGCGAGAGCGGGGTCGCTCGCCGTGAACGCGCCGCGCGCGACGCCGTTGCGGACGATCTCGGTGAGCTGGGCGGTGAGGTCCGCGATGTGCTGATCGACCACGCCGCTGTTCTCGTCGGTGAGCACGCTGAACGTGGCGAACAGCTCGGGGTCGTCACCGGCCTTGCGGCGCTTGGCGTCGAACAGGGCCTCCAGCCACTCCCGCAGCAGCGTCTCCGGCGGGCGGTCCTGACCGACGATCGCGGAGAGCCTGAGCGCCGTACGGTCCAGCCACCTCTTGGTGACCGCCTCCCGCAGTGCCGCCTTGGTACGGAAGTGGCGGTACACACTGCCGTGGCTGACACCGAGCGCACGGGCCACGTCGACCACGGTGGCCTTGGCGGGGCCGTGGCGGCGCAGCACCTCCTCGGTCGCTTCGAGGATGCGCTCGGCGGTCAGGGTCTCGGTGGTCGGTGCCATGGTCGAGACGGTACCCGGGGCCGGTGTCAGCGCTCGCTGTCGAGGTGGGTCATCTGGGCCGCGGGGTAGCGGTCACCGGCCGCCGCGTCCGACGGCACGGCCGCCTCGATCGCCGCCAGATCGGCCTCCTCCAGGGTCACGGCGGTCGCGCCGAGCGCCTCCGACAGGCGCTCGCGGGTGCGGGCGCCGACCAGCGGGACGATGTCCTCGCCGCGCGAGAGGACCCAGGCGATCGCGAGCTGTGCGACGCTCACGCCCTTCTGGCCGGCGATCTTCCGCAGGGCCTCCACCAGACCGAGGTTGTGGTCGAGGTTCTCGCCCTGGAACCGGGGCGAGAAGGAGCGGAAGTCGTTGGAGGCCAGCTGCCGGTCCCGGGTGTAGTGGCCGGAGATCAGGCCACGGGACAGCACACCGTAGGCCGTGACACCGATCCCCAGTTCGCGTGTGGTGGGCAGGATGTGCTCCTCGATGCCGCGTGAGATGAGCGAGTACTCGATCTGGAGATCGGAGATCGGGGCGGTGGCCGCGGCCCGGCGGACGGTGTCGGCGCCGACCTCGCTGAGCCCGATGTGCCGGACGTACCCCTTCTCCACCAGCTCGGCGATCGCACCGACCGTCTCCTCGATCGGCACGGCGGGGTCGAGGCGCGCGATCCGGTAGATGTCGATGTGGTCGACGCCGAGGCGCTGGAGCGAGTACGAGGCGAAGTTCTTCACGGCGGCGGGACGGCCGTCGTAGCCGAGCCAGCTGCCGCCGGGATCCCGCAGGGCACCGAACTTCACGCTGACCAGCGCCTGTTCGCGGCGTGCCGCGGGCGCGGTGCGCAGCGCCTCGCCGACCAGCATCTCGTTGTGGCCCATGGCGTAGAAGTCACCGGTGTCGAGCAGGGTCACGCCCGCTTCGAGGGCGGCATGGACGGTGGCGACGGACTCGGCCCGGTCGGCCTCGCCGTACATCGCGGACATGCCCATGGTGCCGAGGCCGAGGGCGGAGACCCGGGGACCGGTGGTGCCGAGGGTGCGGGTGTGCATGAGGAACTCCTTGGTATCCGTTTCAGGGGTATCCGTTTCAGGACGTCTGACTCCAGCCTCGCATGACAGATGACAGATTTCAATATCTGTCATCTGTCACCTGTTACACGAAGCGATACGTCTGCGGCCGATCTGGTCCAGACCTATTGACGAGAGGTCTGGACCACGAGCACTGTCATGCCTACGACACCTCACCGCACCCCCACCGGGAGGCCTCGCATGATCCGCCACAGGCTGCGCCTGCTCGCCGCCGCGCTCACCGCGGCCGTTCTCGCACCACTGTCGATCGCCACCGCCCCCGCCGCATCCGCGGCCGACACCTGCGCCGTGAAGTCGCGCCCGCCCGGCAAGGTCCTCCAGGGCTACTGGGAGAACTGGGACGGCGCGGCCAACGGCGTCCACCCACCCTTCGGCTGGACCCCGATCACCGACTCGCGTATCGCCACCCACGGTTACAACGTGATCAACGCGGCGTTCCCGGTCATCCGCTCCGACGGCACCGCGCTGTGGGAGGACGGCATGGACGCGGGGGTGAAGGTGGCCACCCCGGCGGAGATGTGCGCGGCGAAGGCCGCGGGACGGACGATCCTGCTGTCGATCGGCGGCGCGGCGGCGGGCATCGACCTCAGCTCCACGGCGGTCGCCGACCGGTTCGTCTCGACGATCGTGCCGATCCTGAAGAAGTACAACTTCGACGGCATCGACATCGACATCGAGACGGGCCTGGTCGGCAGCGGCGACATCGGCCGGCTCTCCACGTCCCAGGCCAACCTGATCCGCATCATCGACGGAGTGCTGGCGCAGATGCCGTCGAACTTCGGTCTGACGATGGCCCCGGAGACGGCCTACGTCACCGGCGGCAGCATCACCTACGGCTCGATCTGGGGTGCCTATCTGCCGATCGTCAAGAAGTACGCGGACAACGGCCGGCTGTGGTGGCTGAACATGCAGTACTACAACGGCAGCATGTACGGCTGCTCCGGCGACTCGTACGCGGCGGGCACCGTGGCGGGCTTCACCGCGCAGACGGACTGCCTGAACAAGGGACTGGTCGTACAGGGCACCACGGTGAAGGTCCCGTACGACAAGCAGGTACCGGGCCTGGCCGCCCAGTCGGGGGCGGGCGGCGGCTATATGTCACCGGCGCTGGTCTCCCAGGCCTGGCGCCACTACGGCACCTCGCTCAAGGGCCTGATGACCTGGTCGATCAACTGGGACGGCGCCAAGAACTGGACCTTCGGTGACAACGTGAAGTCCCTGCAGGGCCGCTGACGGCCGGGCCGCGCACGTCGGGTCGGCGGGGAACCCCCGACGGACGCACCGCGGTCCCGGAGCGGGCCCCCTGCCGGGACCCTGCCGAAAACGCCGGGCGGGCCGGATCGATCCGGCCCGCCCGGCGTTCGGGTGGCGACTAGCAGCCGACGAGGCGGCCCGCGAGGTAGCCCTCGATCTGGTCGAGGGACACGCGCTCCTGCTTCATCGAGTCACGCTCGCGCACGGTCACCGCGTTGTCCTCGAGCGTGTCGAAGTCGACCGTCACGCAGTACGGCGTGCCGATCTCGTCCTGACGGCGGTACCGGCGGCCGATGGCGCCCGCGTCGTCGAATTCGATGTTCCAGTGCCCGCGCAGCGCCTGCGCCAGGCCCTTGGCCTTCGGGGACAGCTCCGGGTTGCGGGACAGCGGGAGCACCGCGACCTTCACGGGCGCCAGGCGGTGGTCCAGGCGCAGCACCGTGCGCTTCTCCATCTTGCCCTTGGCGTTCGGCGCCTCGTCCTCGACGTAGGCGTCGAGCAGGAACGCCAGCATCGCGCGGCCGACACCGGCCGCGGGCTCGATGACGAACGGCGTCCAGCGCTCGCTCGCCTCCTGGTCGAAGTAGGACAGGTCCTGACCGGAGGCCTTGGAGTGGGCGCCCAGGTCGTAGTCGGTGCGGTTGGCGACACCCTCGAGCTCGCCCCACTCGGAGCCGCCGAACTGGAAGCGGTACTCGATGTCGGCCGTGCGCTTGGAGTAGTGGGAGAGCTTCTCCTTCGGGTGCTCGTACCAGCGCATGTTCTCCTCGCGCAGACCGAGGCCCGTGTACCAGTTCCAGCGCTCCTGCATCCAGTACTCCTGCCACTTCTCGTCCTCGCCCGGCTTGACGAAGAACTCCATCTCCATCTGCTCGAACTCGCGGGTGCGGAAGATGAAGTTGCCCGGCGTGATCTCGTTGCGGAACGACTTGCCCATCTGCGCGATACCGAACGGCGGCTTGCGGCGCGAGGTCTGCTGGACCTGGGCGAAGTTGGTGAAGATGCCCTGGGCGGTCTCGGGGCGCAGGTACGCGATCGAGCCGCTGTCCTGCGTCGGACCGAGGTGGGTGGAGAGCAGACCCGAGAACTGCTTGGGCTCGGTGAACATGCCCTTGTTGCCGCAGTTCGGGCAGTTGATGTCCGCGAGGCCGTTCTCCGGCTGGCGGCCGTGCTTGGCCTCGTACGCCTCTTCCAGGTGGTCGGCGCGGAAACGCTTGTGACAGGAGGTGCACTCGGTGAGCGGGTCGGTGAAGGTGGCGACGTGTCCGGAGGCCACCCAGACCTCGGTCGCCAGGATCACCGACGAGTCGATACCGACGACGTCCTCGCGCGACGTCACCATGTAGCGCCACCACTGGCGCTTGATGTTCTCCTTGAGCTCGACACCCAGCGGTCCGTAGTCCCAGGCGGCGCGCTGGCCGCCGTAGATCTCGCTGCAGGGGAATACGAAGCCACGGCGCTTGCTCAGGCTGACGATGGTGTCGATCTTGTCGGCGGCCACGGTGCTCTCTTCATTACGACGACGGGCGACGAAGCGACTGCTTCAGAGCATTGCTTCAGAGCGAATGCTTCAGGTTACCGGCGGGGGCTCCCCTCCAATCAAATCGGTACGGGCCCTGAAGCCGGTCCCCGGGTCGGCCCGGTCCAAGCCCCGAGAACTTATTGACAACGGTTTCCATATTTGATGAAAATGACTGTCATGAACGTACGCCGACGCCTGATACCCGTGACCGCCCTGACCGGGGTCGCCGCACTGACCCTCGCAGCGACCTCCGCCTGCTCCTCGAGCACCGCGGCCGGGGGCACCGGAAAGTTCGACGTCGTCGCCTCGTTCTATCCCATGGCCTTCCTCGCCGAGCAGATCGGCGGGAAGTACGTCCACGTGACCAGTCTGACCCAGCCCGGTCAGGAGCCGCACGACCTGGAGATCAGCGCCAAGCAGACCGCGCAGCTCCAGGAGTCCGACGCGGTGCTCTACCTCAAGAACCTCCAGCCCTCCGTCGACGAGGCGGTGGCCCAGTCCGAGATCGGGACCAAGATCGACGCCGCCTCCCTGACCACCCTCGAGGAGCACGGCAACGAGGTCGGCGGGCACGCGGCCGCCCACGACTCCCACGAAGGGGAGGAACCGGGCGGCAAGGACCCTCACATCTGGCTCGACCCGGTGCGCTACGCCGCGGTCGCCAAGGGTGTCGGCACGGCCTTCGAGAAGGCGGACCCGAAGCACGCGGACACCTACAGGGCGAACACGGACGCCCTGGTCAAGAAGCTCGACGACCTCGACGCGCGGTTCGCGTCCGGGCTGCGGAACACCGCGGGCAAGGTCTTCGTCACCACACACGCCGCCTTCGGCTACCTCGCCGAGCGCTACGGCCTCACCGAGGAGGCCATCAACGGTCTGGACCCCGAGTCCGAGCCCAGCGCCGCCCGCGTCCGGGACCTCGAGACGATGGCGAAGGCCGACGGCGTCACGACGGTCTTCTACGAGACGCTCGTCAGCGACAAGACCGCCAGGACCATCGCCCAGGACGCGCACCTCAAGACCGATGTCCTCGACCCGATCGAGGGCATCACGCCGAAGTCGCGCGGCAAGGACTACTTCGCGGTCCAGGAGGCGAACCTCAAGGCGCTGCAGACGGCCCTGGGCGCCAAGTGATCGTCATGGAGGACGGTATGACCGAGCCCCTCATCACCCTGCGCGGCATCCGCGCCGACCTCGGCTCGCGCCCCGTTCTGCGCGGCATCGACCTCGCCGTGCACCGCGGTGAGGTCGTCGCGCTGCTCGGGGCGAACGGCTCGGGCAAGTCGACGGTCGTGCGCAGCATCATCGGGCAGGTGCCGCCGAGCGCCGGCGAGATCGAGCTGTTCGGCACCCCGCTGCGCCGCTTCCGCGACTGGCGGCGGGTCGGGTACGTCCCGCAGCGCACCACGGCCGCGGGCGGCGTGCCCGCCACGGTGACCGAGGTGGTCTCCTCCGGCCGGCTCTCCCGGACCCGTTTCGGAGTTCTGCGCAAGGCCGACCACGAGGCCGTACGACGGGCCCTGGACATGGTCGGCCTGGCGGACCGCGCCAAGGACTCCGTCGACGCGCTCTCCGGGGGCCAGCACCAGCGGGTGCTGATCGCCCGGGCGCTGGCCTCCGAGCCCGAGGTGCTGATCATGGACGAGCCGATGGCGGGCGTGGACCTGACGAGCCAGGAGGTGCTGGCCAGGACGCTGCGGGACCAGGTGAACGCGGGTGCCACCGTGCTGCTGGTGCTGCACGAGCTGGGCCCCCTCGAACCGCTGATCGACCGGGCCGTCGTCCTGCGCGACGGCTGTGTGCTGCACGACGGACCGCCTCCGAAGGCCGTCGGCCAGCACGCCCTGCCCGGTCACGACCATGTGCACCCGCATGCGGCGGGCGCCGCACCGAGCCGTACGGGACTGCTGAGCTGATGGACTTCCTGGACTACGCCTTCATGCAGCGGGCACTGCTCGCCGCCGTGCTGGTCGGCATCACCGCGCCGGCCGTCGGCATCTACCTCGTGCAGCGCCGCCAGGCCCTGATGGGCGACGGCATCGGCCATGTGGCGATGACGGGCGTCGGACTCGGCTTCCTCCTCTCCACCTCCCCGGTGTGGATGGCGACGGCCGTCTCCGTCCTCGGCTCGATCCTGATGGAGCTGATCCGCTGGTACGGCAGGACGCGCGGCGACGTCGCGCTCGCCATGCTCTTCTACGGCGGCATGGCCGGCGGCGTGATGTTCATCAACCTCGCGCCGGGTGGCTCCAACGCCAATCTGACGTCGTATCTGTTCGGCTCGCTCTCGACGGTCTCGCAGTCGGACGTCGTGGCGATCTGCCTGCTGGCGGCCTTCGTCGTCCTGGTCACCCTGGGCCTGCGCCGCCAGCTCTTCGCGGTCAGCCAGGACGAGGAGTTCGCACGGGTCACGGGCCTGCCGGTGCGCGCGCTGAACCTGCTGACGGCGATCACGGCGGCGGTGACGGTGACGGTCGCGATGCGGGTGGTGGGCCTGCTCCTGGTCTCGGCCCTGATGGTCGTCCCGGTGGCCGCGGCGCAGCAGCTGGGCCGCAGCTTCGCGGCCACCTTCGCGATCGCCGTGGCCATCGGCGTGACCGTGACCCTCGGCGGCACCGTCACGTCGTACTACCAGGACGTTCCGCCCGGCGCGACGATCGTGCTGCTGACGATCGCCGCGTTCGTCGTCCTGACGGCGCTGGCCACTCCCCTGGCCCGCCGCCGCGCCCGTGCGTCCGCCGCCGCGCACTCCGCCGGGGACCCCGTGGAGTGCGCGATTCCGGCCACCCGGGGGGCCGCGGAGGAGGTCGGAGCCTGACCGGGCACGGGCCGGGCTGGCACAATGGCCCGGCAAGGCGCAGACGTGAGCCGTGCGAGAGCCGAAGGGGCGCCGCGGTCCCGGCAGCGACTCAAGGCGCCCCGTAGGCGAGCGAGCCATCACGAAGGAGGCAACGGTGACGACCGCCGGCCAGCCCGTACAGGGACGATCCACTCGCCAGCGTGCCGCCGTGGCTGCGGCGCTCGACGAGGTCGACGAGTTCCGCAGTGCGCAGGAGCTTCACGACATGCTGAAGCACAAGGGCGACTCGGTGGGCCTGACGACGGTCTACCGCACGTTGCAGTCCCTCGCCGACGCCGGTGAGGTCGACGTCCTGCGCACCTCCGACGGGGAGTCCGTCTACCGCCGGTGCTCGACGGGCGAGCACCACCACCATCTGGTCTGCCGGATCTGCGGCAAGGCCGTAGAGGTCGAGGGCCCCGCGGTGGAGAAGTGGGCCGAGGCGATCGCCGCGGAGCACGGGTACGTCAACGTCGCCCACACGGTGGAGATCTTCGGCACGTGCGCGGACTGCGCCGCGGCCGCCCAGGGCTGAGCGGGACTCGGATCCGGGACGGTCCGCCGTCCGGCGGGGTGCGCGACCGCTCCACGTCCTGCGGGGCGTGTGTGCCCCGGTCGACGAGCACCACCACCGCACGGGTACCGGCCCGGTCGGGGCCGCGCGGCACGCGGCGGCGACCGGCCCCGGCGCCACTGCCGCAACCGTCCCACGCCCTGCGCGAGTCGAGATGGGCGCGGACCGTCCAACCCACGGCAGCCGGCCCGCGGATGCGCGGGGCGCCGGGGACAGCCGCGCCCGTCGCACGGCGAACCGCACCCCGAACGCGACACCGGCGCTGTCCCCACCGCGTGGCACGCCCCTGACGGGCAGCGGGCGGGCTACTCCTGCCTGCCCTCCATGGCCAGCAGTTCCTCGTTCGGGATGGCGCCGCCGAAGCGGCGGTCGCGGGAGGCGAACTCCAGGCACGCCCGCCACAGGTGACGCCGGTCGAAGTCCGGCCACAGCACGTCCTGGAAGACCATCTCGGCGTAGGCGCTCTGCCAGAGGAGGAAGTTGGAGGTGCGCTGCTCGCCGCTCGGCCGCAGGAACAGGTCCACGTCGGGCATGTCCGGGAAGTACATGTGCTTCGCCAGGGTCTTCTCCGTGATCTTGGCCGGGTCGAGCGTGCCCTGCCGCACGGCCTCGGCCATCGCCTGCGCCGCGTCCGCGATCTCGGCCCGCCCGCCGTAGTTCATGCAGAAGTACAGCGTCAGCAGATCGTTGCCCTTGGTCTGCTCCTGGGCGACCTGGAGCTCCTTGGCCACGGACTTCCACAGCCTGGGCATCCGGCCCACCCAGCGCACCCGGACACCGAGTTCGTCGAGCTGGTCCCGGGTCTTGCGGATGAAGTCGCGGTTGAAGTTCATCAGGAAGCGCACCTCGTCGGGCGACCGCTTCCAGTTCTCGGTGGAGAAGGCGTACAGGGAGATGTTGCCGACGCCCATCTCGATCGCGCCCTGCAGCACGTCCAGCACCCGCTCGGCGCCGACCTTGTGCCCCTCGGTGCGCGGCAGGCCCCGTTCCTTGGCCCACCGGCCGTTCCCGTCCATGACGATCGCCACATGATTCGGGACCAGCTCACCCGGGATCTTCGGCGGCCGGGCCCCGGACGGGTGCGGCTCCGGCGTCTTGACCTCGCGGCGCTGCCGCCCCAGGAACCCGCGTACAGCCATGTGCTTCTCGTCTCCCTCGATCTCAGATCGCTCTACTGTTCCACGTACCGGAGCGAACGCAGTCCGCGCTCCAGGTGCCAGTGCAGGTACGCCGACACCAGTCCGCTGCCCTCCCGGACGTACCGCGGCTCGCACACGTCCGCGGTCTCCCAGTCTCCCGTCAGCAGCGCGCCGAGCAGTTCGAGGGCCCCCGGTGAGGGTACGACGCTGCCGGGCACCCGGCAGTCGCCGCAGACGACCCCGCCCGAGCCCACCGAGAAGAACCGGTTCGGCCCGGGCATGCCGCACTTCGCGCAGGCGCTGAAGCTGGGCGCGTAGCCGTTGACGGCGAGGGAACGCAGCAGAAAGGCGTCGAGGACGAGATGCGGCGCGTGCTCACCGCGGGCGAGAGTCCTGAGACCCCCGACGAGCAGCAGATACTGCTGCACCGCCGGCTCGCCCTCGTGATCGGTGAACCGCTCGGCGGTCTCCAGCATGGCGGTCCCGGCCGTGTAGCGCGCGTAGTCCGTCACGATCCCGCCCCCGTAGGGAGCGATGGTCTCGCTCTGCGTGCACAGCGGCAGCCCGCGCCCCACCAGTTCGCTGCCGCGCGCGAAGAACTGCACGTCCACATGCGAGAAGGGCTCCAGCCGGGCCCCGAACTTCGACTTGGTCCGCCGCACTCCGCGTGCCACGGCGCGCACGCGCCCGTGACCTCGGGTGAGCAGCGTGATGATCCGGTCCGCCTCACCCAGCTTCTGGGTGCGCAGCACGATGCCGTCGTCGCGGAACAGACTCATGCGGCCATTCTCGCGTACGGCGTCGGCGCGCGTGGCCGGGGTGGTGCATGCCGTCCGTCGGAGCCGGTTTCCCGCGACCGGGACCGGTCCGCCGGGTCGAGCAGGACGGGCGGACGCACCTCGGCGACGGCCTGCGCGGCATCGTGGTGGGCCGGCTCTTCGCGGCCGGCGCCCCGGCGGGTGAAGTCGGCGCACGGGGCCGCGTCCCGGGCCGGCGGCGAGATACCCGGGAGCCGTCGGGCCCGTGCCCGGCAGCCGGTGCCCGCCGGGTCGCCGGGCGGCCCGATCTCCCACGAGGCGCTCTCCCCCCGGCCGCCCGGTCACCGCCGTGCCGCGTCGTCGCCGAGCCGCGCGCGGGTGACGGGCGGTCCGTGAGGCGTCCCGGTCGCCGCCGGCCGGCGCGCTCGACGGCACCGTCCACAGCCGGCACCGCGCGGCACCGGGCGGGCCACCGGCGCTCTGCCCGCCGCGTCGTCGCCGAGCCGCGCGGGGGTGACGGGCGGTCCGTGAGGCGTCCCGGTCACCGCCGGCCGGCGCGCTCGACGGCACCGTCCACAGCCGGCACCGCGTGGACCGGGCGGGCCACCGGCGCTCTGCCCGCCGCTTCCTCCACCGCGTCGGGCCTGACCGGACCGTGCCTCTGGGCGCCACGTCATGCCCTGCGCGGGAGCAGCGGCCCGAGCCGCCTCAAGAGACCTCGCCCCGACTGCGGGCGTTCGCGTACGCGGTCGCGGCCCTCAGCCGCTCCGCCTGGGTCGCACTGCGCACCGCCTCCGGCTCCACGTCCCATTCCTTGCCCCCGCCGTACGGTCTGAGCTGGACGTACGGACCCTCGTGTCCCATCACCACGCCCACCCGCCCGGTGCGGACGTCGACGGCGTACGAACCGATCGGCGGCCTCTCCATCACGCCTCCGCGGCCCGCCGTGCGCGCATGGCCGCCACCCGCCGGGCGGCGAAGTCGACGCGGCGGCCGCCCGGTTCGGCGGGCGGACGGGGAATCCCGCGCGCGGGACCCGCCGGGTCGAGCCGGAGCGACGGCACCACGGTCCGTGCGTCTGCGAGCGCCGCCCGCGATTCCCTCACTGCTCCTCCGCCTCTTCGGCGCAGCACGCCGAATGTCGTCCCCCGAGTGGTACGTGTACTGCAGCCAGCCTGCTGCCCGGCCCACCCTGTTTTTACTCTTCGCATCACCCTGATGACGCTCTGCATATACACTCGGCAGGTGCCTGCGCCCGGCGAGTGCGCAAGCGCAAAGGGGTATTGGGCCCGGGCGGACCGGGAACGCGTGTACCACGGGAGTGACCGGATCACCGGCCCGGCGGCATGGGCGGAGTGCGTCCGACGACGTCAGCCCGCCACCGACACCAGCCCCGCCTCGTACGCGGTGATGACCAACTGCACGCGGTCCCGCGCGTCCAGTTTGGTCAGCAGACGGGTCAGATACGTCTTCGCGGTCGCCACGCTGATGCACAGTTCGGCGGCGATCTCCGCGTTGGACAGGCCGGTGCCGACCAGGGTGAGGACCTCCCGTTCCCGGTCCGTGATGCCCCGCAGTTCCCGGCGTCCGCGTGCCGGCCCGGGACGCGCAGCGAAGTGCTGGATCAGCCGGCGCGTCACACCGGGGGCGATCAGTGCGTCGCCCGCCGCCACCACCCGTACCGCGCCGATGATGTCGTCCAGCGCCATGTCCTTCACCAGGAAGCCCGACGCACCGGCGCGCAGCGCCCCGTACACGTGGTCGTCGTCGTCGAAGGTCGTCAGGACCACGATCCGGGTGTCCGTGGACCCGGCGGTGATGCGGCGCGTCGCCTCTATGCCGTCCATCTCCGGCATACGGATGTCCATGACGACCACATCCGGGGCGAGTTCCCCGGTCAGGGCCACGGCCTCCGCGCCGGTGGCCGCCTCCCCGACCACGTCCATGTCCTCGATGTCCGCCATCACCATGCGCAGCGCCGTACGGATCAGCTCCTGATCGTCGGCGAGAACCACCCGGACGGTCATCGGACGGACACCGGCACGGGCAGCCGGGCCGCGACCCGGAAGCCGCCCTCCGGACGGGGTTCGGCGCTGAACCTGCCGTGCAGCAGCGCCACGCGCTCGCGCATGCCCGCCAGCCCGAAGCCCGTGTCGGTCGACGTGCCGTGCCCCCGGCCGTCGTCCGTCACCTCGAGGGAGATGTCGTCCTCGCCGTAGTCCACGGTCACCCGGCACGCGTGCGTCCCCGAGTGCCGTACGACGTTCGTCACCGACTCCTGGACGATCCGGAACGCCGACAGGTCGATGTCGGGCGGAAGCCGGCGGGGCTCACCGAGCCACCTCACCTCGACCCGTACGCCCGCCGCGGTCGTCGCGGCGGCCAGCCGGTCCACGTCGGCCAGCCCCGCGGGCCGTGCCTCCGCGGCCGTGCCGTCCCCGTGCCCCGCGTCGGCCGCACGGAGTGCGACCAGCATCCGCCGCAGCCCCGCCAGCGTCTGACGGCCCGTCGTCTCCACCGCCCGCATCGCCTCGCGCGCCGCCTCCGGCTGAGTCGCCGTCACCCGGGCCGCCGCCCCTGCCTGGAGGGCGATGATGCCGATGCTGTGGGCCACCGTGTCGTGCATCTCCCGGGCGATACGCAGCCGTTCGGCCGTCACCGCCTGCGCCGAGGCCTGTGCGCTCAGCCGCTCGGCGTGTACGCGGGCCTGGTGTGCCGAGTCGCCGAGCAGCCAGCTGATCACCGACACCAGGACCACGGCCAGTTCCGCCGACATGCCGACGGCCCATCCGCACAGCAGCCGTGTGGCGATGTACGCGACCAGCGCACCGACCCCCAGGACCAGAGCCAGGACCGAGGTGCGGTGCGGCGCCGCCGCCGCGATGAAGTACAGCGCGAGGATCGGCGCGAGGTACTGCGTCATCGGCAGTTCGCTCACCCCGATCGTGACCGCCTCGCAGATCGAGGCCAGGATCAGCAGGGCGAGCGCGGCGAGCGGCCGCCTCCGCAGCGACACGGCGCCGTACAGCGCCATCAGGGCGGAGACCACGTGGAACAGCAGACCGTCCCAGCGGTACAGCTGGGCCGTCCCCCACTCCTCCGGCTCCGTCTCACCGGGCAGCCTGAAGGTGGTCAGGAGCGTGAAGAGCGTGCTCGCGCACCAGACGAGCACGATCCACGTCCGCGGCGACACTCGCTTGGCCAGGGGAAGCGGCGCAGTGACGGGCATGGCGCGATCGTAGAGGCGCGGCGCGGCGGCGGTCATCGGACCGGGGACGTACAACCACGGTCGACAACGGCCCGCGGTGAATGTCGTCGGCTGCCCGATGCCCCACGCCGCCCGGCCGCGCGACGGTGGTCCCGTGATCGAAGTCGACCGTCTCACCAAACGCTACGGCGGGACCACCGCCGTCCGCCAACTGTCCTTCACCGTCCGCCCCGGCCATGTCACCGGCTTCCTCGGACCCAACGGCGCCGGCAAGACCACCACCCTGCGGATGCTGCTCGGCCTGGTCGAGCCCACCTCCGGCGCCGCCACCGTCGACGGGCACATCGTCCGCCGGCATCCGCGCGCACTCCGTCACGTCGGCGCCCTCCTCGACGCCGGCGATGTGCACGGCGGGCGGACCGCGCGGGCGCATCTGCAGGCGCTGGCCCGCGGCAACCGCATCCCGGCACGCCGGGTGGACGAGGTCCTCGCCGAAGTGGGACTGGCCGGCGCCCCGGCCGGGCGCCGGGTCGGCGGCTACTCGCTGGGCATGAAGCAGCGCCTCGGGATCGCCACCGCGCTGCTCGGCGATCCACCGGTGCTGCTGTTCGACGAGCCGCTCAACGGACTCGATCCGGAGGGCGTGCTGTGGGTCCGCGGACTGTTCCGGAGGCTGGCCGGCGAGGGCCGTACCGTCTTCGTCTCCAGTCACCTCATGTCCGAGATGGAGAACACCGCGGACGAACTGATCGTCATCGGGCGCGGCGAACTGATCGCGGCCGAGAGCCTCACCGAGTTCGCCGCGCGCGGCACCCGGCCGACCGTGACCGTGCGCACGCCCGACGCCGGGGCGCTGGCCGCCGCGCTGTCGGCCGAGGGCGCGGCCGTGGCGCCGTACGACGGCGAGACGCTGAAGGTCACCGGGCTCAGCTCCGACCGGATCGGCGAGATCGCCTTCGAACATCACTTCATGCTGCGGGAGTTGGCCACCGAGGCCGCCTCTCTGGAAGCCGCCTTCATGGAACTGACCGCCGACAGCGTCGAATACCTCGCCGGAGAGCCCCGATGACCGCCTCAGCGACCGCGCTCCCCCTGCCCGCCGCCCGTTTCACCGACCTGCTCGCCGCGGAGTGGATCAAGATCCGCTCGCTGCGCTCCATCCACTGGGCGCTCGGCGCCGGCGCCCTCGGGATCATCGCCTTCAACACCAACGCGGCCCGTGCGGACTACGTCGGCTATCCGCACTACGGCCCCCTCGTCCAGACGCACTTCCTCTCCTGGGCACTGCGCGACGCGTTCACCCAGGGCGCCGCCATGATGCTGGTCCTCGTGGCGTCGAGCATCGGCGCCATCTGCATCGTCGGGGAGTACTCGACGGGTCTCGTCCGCACGACCTTCGCAGCCGTCCCGGACCGGCGCGCGCTGATGTCCGCGAAGGTGGTCGTCGTGACGGCCGTCATGACGGTGTACGGCGCCTTCACCGCGGGCGCCTCCTTCATCCTGACGCAGGCCGTCCTCGACGGACGTGGCCAGGGCGTGTCGATCGGCCATCCGGGCGCGCTGCGCGTGGTCGTGGCGTCGGCGCTGCTCGCGCCGGTGTGCGCCCTGGCCGGCCTGGGTCTGGGCGCTCTGCTCCGGCACAGCGCGACGACCACGGTGGTCGACGTCTTCGTCCTGCTGTTCCTGCCCACCTTCGTCACCGAGCGCTACCACTGGACGGCCTGCGTCAAAAACGCCCTGCCGTTCAACGCCTGGTACCGCCTCGTCGACGTCGAGTACGGGCATCAGCCGTTCACGCTGACTCCCCGCTATCCGACGACGGTGACGGGCGGCTGGATCGTGTTCGGTGCGTGGGCGCTCGCGGCGGCCGTCGTCGCGGTGGTCGCCGTGGACCGCCGCGACGTGTGACGCGGCCCACGGCGTCGGCCCAGCGTCTGCGCGGGACCGCTTCCCGGCGTTCCGGTGCAGGGGCTCCGGGACCCCCGTGCGCCTTTTCGTGCCGCAGCAGGGTCAGGTGCGCGGCGGTGAGCACCAGCAGGATGCCGATGTTCACCAGCGCCGCCACATGCAGTCCGTCCGTGAACGCCCTCCGGGCCAGCGCGAGGAGGTCGCCCCCGAGCCGTTCGGGCAGCCGGCCGGCGACCTCGGTGGCACCGCCGAGGGTCGCGCGGGCGGCCCCGGCCGCGTCCGGCCCGACACCGTCCGGCAGGGCGTCGCCGCTCAGCTTCGCCCGGTACACGACGGCGGCGACGGATCCGGCGACGGCCACGCCCAGCGCCTCGCCCAGGTTCGCACCGGTCTCCCCGATACCCGAAGCGTTTCCGGCGCGTTCGGGCGGAGCGCTGCTGATGATGACGTCGTTGGTGAGCGCGAGCGCCGCCTGCACACCGAACGACATGACGGCGAAGCCGATGACGACGAGGCCCGGCCCGGACGTCGTGTCCGCCCGGGTGAGCAGCGCCAGCCCCGGCACGGCCAGCAGGAAGCCGCCCGCCATGACCCGTCCCGGACTCGTCCGTGCCGCCGCGAAGGGTGCGAGGAGCGCGCTCACCACGCCCGCCAGCACCGCGGGCAGCGTCCACAGCCCGGTCACCAGCGGGGACAGTCCCAGCACCAGCTGGAGGTACTGCAGGAGCAGGAACTGGATCCCGGTCACCGCGAAGAGCCCCAGGGTCAGCCCGCCCAGCGAGACCCCGAAGGCGGGCCGGGTGAAAAGTCTGAGGTCGAGCATGGGATCGGGGAGTCTCAACTGTCTGCGCACGAATATGGCGCCGAGGCCGAGCCCCAGCGCGAGGCCGATCAGCGGCACCGTGCCGACACCGTGCTGGGCGATCTGCTTGAAGCCGTAGACCACCGGCAGCACCGTGGCGATGGACAGGGCGACGCTGGCCGGATCCAGCCGGCCGGCCGCCGGATCGCGGTACTCGGGCAGCAGCAGCGGACCGGCGATGAGCAGGACCACTCCGACCGGCACGCCCATCAGGAACACCGAGCCGTACCAGAAGTGCTCCAGGAACAGTCCGCCGACCAACGGGCCGATCATCCCGCCGATGCTGAAATTGGTCATCCACACCGCGACCGCCACCCGCCGCTGTCCCGGGTCGCGGAACATGTTGCTGATCAGGGAGAGGGTCGAGGGCATCAGGGTGGCCCCGGCGACCCCCAGCAGGGCCCGCGAGGCGATGAGCATCCCCACACCGGACGAACAGGCCGCGAGCACGGAGGCCGCGGCGAACGCGGCGGCACCGATCAACAGCAGCCGGCGGCGCCCGATCCGGTCACCGAGCGTGCCCATAGTGGCGAGGAAACCGGCGACCATGAAGCCGTAGATGTCGACGATCCACAGCAGTTGCGTGCCGCTCGGGTGCAGCCGCTCGCTGATGCGGGGGGCGGCCAGGTGCAGCACGGTCATGTCGAGGCCGATGAGCATGGTCGGCAGTGCGAGGACCGCCAGTCCGGTCCACTCCCGGCGCCCGGCCCGTATCGGGACGCCCGCGCCGCCGTGTGGTCGCACCACGGGGGTCAACCTGCCGCACAGGAGGAGACCAGTGCGTCCCGGCAGTCCTCGAGCAGGCGGCGTACCGCAGGGGTGACCGGACGCTCCAGCGCCTCGGCGGGTGTCAGCCATACGGCCGAACTGCCCTCCGGGCCGAGGTCCACCGCGAGGTCCGCGTCCACCTCGGTGGCCGTCCGGTAGACGTGCCACAGATGGGCGTCGGCCCCGCGGCGGCAGCCGTCACCGGGTACCCGGATCCTGGCCAGGTGTTCGAGCGGCGGACCGGCGATGCCGGTCTCCTCCCGCAGTTCGCGCTCCGCCGCGTCGTCGGGCTGCTCGTCGCACTCGACATGCCCGGCGGGAATCGTCAGGCCGAAAGGGAAGGCCGTTCGGTCGAAGAGGAGGACCCGGCCACGGACGTCCCGGACGAACACGCCCGCCGTCTCGTGCCAGTACTCGCCCTCGGCATCGGCCCACCAGCGGACCGCGGGATCCAGCACCAGCGCCCGGTCGGCGACATGGCCGCAGGCCCGGCACGCGCAGTGCCGTCGCCCCCCGGCGGTGCGCCACTGCACCGGCTCGGCGTGGCACCGCAGGCAATAGTGGTGTACGGCGCCGTCGTTCAGCGCGCGCGGTGGAACGAAGTCCAGCTTCATGCCTCACTCCCGGAACTCCGGATCTGACGGTCTCGGGCGCCCGTCAAGGGGCCCGGCTGCCGGACGGCACGGCCTCGCGCGGTGGGCCCTTCCAGATGCCCACCGCGCGAAACCCGGTGCGCCGGAGCCGGCGGACCGTCAGGCCTCCAGGCCGAACCGGGAGAACAGCTCCTTGTCACCGGCGACGTAGGAGGTGTCGGTGATCACCGTCTGGTCGGAGGGGCCCCGGCTGCACATGCACATGTGCCGTCCGGTCGAGACCACCCGCACCGCGCGCGCACCGCCCGAGTTCATGATCTCCTCGGCGATGTCCTTCACGAGGTGCTCCTGGATCTGGAACCTGCGGCTGAACGCCTGTACCAGCCGCGGGAACTTGCCCAGCCCGAGGATCCGGTCGCCGGGCACGTACGAGACCGCCACCTTCCCGTAGAAGGGCAGGAAGTGGTGCGCACAGATCGAGTAGTAGTTGATGTCGTGGACGCGGACCACGCCTGCATGCTCACCCTGGATCTCGACCGTGGTCTTGAGGATCGTCGATGTGTCGATCTCATAGCCGCTCAGCAGCTGGCGGTAGGCGCGGATGATACGGGGTTCGCACTCGGGCTCCCGGTACCAGTCGAGTGCGCGTTTGTCGGTTGTGACGTTCTCTTCGAGCCACTCGGCGATGCTGCTCACGAGACACCTCCTGACGGACGGATTTGCGCATTTGCTGCTGCTGATTCAGGTATGCCTGTGGCTGGTTCCGCACAAGTGGATCTCCGAGGAATCTCCATCCTCGCAATCGAGCCGGATGCTCGCGGGGCCACCCCCTGGGTATCCGTTCCACCGGTACCCCAAGTGAGTGCACATGTGCTGTGAACAGCAGCTTTGCGCTGACGGTGTCATGCTGCCCGCGGGCAGCATGGGGCGCAACTCATCCGAGATGTACGGGTGATCCGTCACCCTCTCGGACCTTTCTCGCTTCCGATGGGGGCTGCTTCACCCTAAAGATCTGGAAAGAAAGCGAAGACGAGGAGAGAAGGAGGAGAACGGCACCGCGACGCCGGCCTCGGCGTCGCACGGCGCGGCGCGCGTCACCGGACGGCTCCCGAGGACCGCCCGCGACACGTGACGTGCCGTGCGATGTGCCGGGCCGCGCCGGTCAGCCGGATGTCACGGTCGGCTGCGGTTCGGGCTCCGGGTCCGCGGGCTCCGTGGCCTCCCAGAGGACGGTGAAGCGGTTGATGCGCTCCGCGACGTGCTCCCGGGTCATCTTCAGCGTCGTCTTGGCGGGCATGACCTCGACGTCCGGTTCGGTCTCGTAGGACAGTTCCCCGTCGAAGACGATGAAGTCGTTGAGCGGGGTCACCTGCGCGGGCGGCGGAAGCAGCGCGCGCACCGCGATACGGGCGTCGATGCCGAACTCGCGATGACGCTCGCACAATTGCTCGAGGCTCGAAGTGCGATCCTCGGGCCTGCTGACCAGGAACAGCCGCCGCACGACCACACCGCGTTGCTTGATCGCCCTCTCCTGCGCCTTCAGATACCGGTTCGCGGGCTCGCTGAACCAGAAGTCGCGGTCCACCGAGGTGCTGGTGGCGTACACCGTCTTCTTGGCGCAGGTGGTGAGGTCGATCAGCCAGTCGTGGTTCTCGCCCGGACAGTCGGCGCTGCCGTTGCTGAGGCTCTCCATCAGCGAGGCGAGCCGGCCGATCTCCTCCTGGGCGAAGGTCTTGACCAGTTCCGAACCGTGCTCGCCCACCTGTGTGTACTTCCGGGCCAGCCGGGTCACGCCGTCCGAGCGCAGCACCGAACGGTCCACCTGGCTGAACAGCTCCGTCGCGTCGTTGATCTTGGCGAAGCTTTCGTCGACCGCCCTGCGCATCTGCTCGTGATGGCCGGCCAGACTGTCGCGCATCTCCCGGATGCGCTTCTTCTGACTCGCCTCCATGGCCTCGAGGCGCTGCTCGAACTCCACCAGGTACTGGATGATCAGTGCCGCGCCACCGAGGACGACGGACACGGTCAACTGCCACACCTGGTTCTTGTCCTGGTCCAGTACGTTGGTCAGCACATAGGTGCCGGCCGCCACCACGACCGTGAGCAGCGTCTTGCGCAGCAGCTTGGATATGCGCTGCTCCTGCCGCTGCGGCACGGCCCCGGCGTCCCCTGTCGATGCTCCGCTCATATCGGCCTCCCCCGTCGGTGTCTCGTTCGTGCCGCCGCTCAGCGCGTGCTCAGCGCCTCGTGCAGCAGCGGAATGGCCTGGACGGCCAGTTGGTCGCGGATGCGCTGGACCAGGGTCTGCCACTGGCGAGTGAACCCCGGCTCCCGTTCCAGCACGTCCCACAATCGGCCCAGCGTCCGTTCCACGTGCGCTTGCGGCATCCACAGATGCAGCAGATGGTCCACGGCCGGACGCAGCGCCAGGACGGCCGAGGGGCCGTCCACGGCACCCAGCCGGCTGTTGTCCAGCATGTGCACGAGGGTCGTCAGCAACCAGTCGTGCAGCGCAAGGTCCTCGCACAGACCCACGGCCGCGGCGACCGGTGTCTCCTCCGGCAGCCGCAACTCCACGGTCCGCAGCCCGTCCTCGGCCAGGGTGAAGCGCTCCAGCGACGCCCCTTCACCCTCCGGGGAGCGCCGCGCGACCCAGCGCAGATGGGTCCGCCGGGACTTGAAGGGCGCCTTGTGATCGAGCAGCGGATGCCGCAGCAACTGGGCGAGCAGCCCCTCGGCGATCATCCCGAGGTCCAGTTCGCCGCGGGCGCTCCCGCGCAGCACGCCTTGCGCGGTTGCCTGCACGGGAAGCTTCCCGAAGGGTTCGACCAGTCCGGGACGTACCAGATAGTGGCCCCAGGGCCGGCGTGTGTCCGGGCCGGCGGCCGGGACGCTGAACCAGGCGCCGGCCTGCAGGACACGGCCCTCGGTGAGCGCGGCCCGGGAGGCCACCGTGCCGACGGCGCGCACCTTGGCGCCGTTGGCGGTGGGCAGCCTGCAGTCCACGCCGGTGAGTACCTCCGGGGAGAGCGCGTAGAGGTTCGGCCGCTCGGAGACGCTGACCTGTTCGTCGGCGCGCAACCTCAGCAACTGGGCGGCGGCCCGGCCGTCCAGCGCCTGGAAGGACGGAAGCAGACAGGTACGTGTCTCGCCGCAGGCCAGGACCGCGGGCGCCGTCCGCCCGGTGGCCGCCATCTCACGTCTCCCCGTGGGACAGGGCGTCGGTCGGCTCTTCGTAGAAGACGTATGTGGCGCGCTGCGCGACCGCAGCCGGCACCGCGGCCCCCTCACGGGCGGAACGCTCCGCGACCTGCCGCAGAGCGCCGGAGTCGACGTCGACCTGGTCGAGGACGAGTCGCACGGCGTCCTCCACGGCCAGGAAGCGGTTCGGCATCAGCGTGCAGGTCCGGTACGCGCTGAAGGGCGCCGCGGAGGCGTTGAGCTGGAGCAACGGCGGCAGCAGGTCCCAGTCGTGGGGGAAGTCGCCGCCGTTCCAGGGGCGCGGGGCCAGCACGGGTGCGCCGAGGTGGCGCAGCAGGCCGAGGCGGGCCAGCTGCCAGACGGCGGCGAGGAACGGGCAGGACCACAGGCGCTGCCCCTCCTTCTCCGACCACAGCTCGACGTCCATGAACACCGAGTGGTTGCGGGCCGCGGTCTCCTGCGGCGGCTGCCAGCCGGTGACCTCGCCCATGGCACTGCGCGACGTCGGGGTCCGCTGGCCGTTGGGGAGCCAGCCGGTCTCGCTCACCGGCGGGCGGGAGCCGTAGCTGCCCGGCGGCGGCGACTCGACGAGGCGGTGCATCACGGATTCGGCCAGCTCGATCTTGTCGGCCACCGCGCAGCCGGACTCGCGCGCGAGGTAGTCGATGACGAGGCCGGCTCGCTCCGCCTCCGCCAGCACCACGGGGACGAGTTCGGCGGGGGTGGAGAAGCGCGTGAAGTAGTCGTCGATGAGGAAGCATGTGCTGATGCGGGGCCGCCTGCCGCCCGTGCGACGTGCGGCGGCGGCGCGGGCCGCGTCCACCCAGATCCGTACCTCGGCGAAGTGCTCGCGCAGCCGCTCGGGGCCCGCCTCGAAGTCCTCCATGTAGAGGTGGCCCAGCTCCAGCGAGAGGTGGGAGAGCGGTACGGACTGCGTGCGGGGCTGCGCGGTGGTCTCCTGGAACACGGCTTCCGTCACGCCTGCTCCCAGTACTTGTCGTCGGTCAGCCGGCCGGCCAGGTCGCTGAGCGCGTCCCAGGTCTCCCTGGTGGCGATCTGGCTGTCGAGCACGTCCTCGTCGGTGATGAGCTGTTCGCGCCACTGCAGTACGGGTTCCAGGGGCACGGAGCCGAGGACCTGGGTGTAGCCGATGCCGAGCGCCGAGGACATCTGCTTGAGGTCGCGGTCGCACTCGCGCATCCACGCCGACTGGGTGGCCGAGACCTGCGACCACAGCGGGGACTCGGGATCGGGCACGGCTGCCCGCACGAAGCGGATGACGCCGCGCAGCGCATCCTCGTCGTGCCCGCGGGCCACACCGCCGGCGACGATGCCGCGCTTACCGAAGACCAGGCTCGCCGCGGCCGCCACATGCTGCCGGGTCCAGCGGTGGAAGACGAGCCAGCGGAAGTCCACACCGCGCATCTCGCGCTTCGAGGTGGCCTCGAGCACCATGTCGACGGCGTAGCTGCGGCCGGCGCTGAGGTCGACGACGATCAGGTCGAACTCGCCGTTGAGCCGGAGCAGGAGGTCGACGCAGCGGCGCAGGTTCTCCTCACCGGTGGCGAACTCACCACCGCTGAGGTCACCGGGCATCAGCACCAGGCGGCCGGAGCCGGGAGGCCGGTTGCGCAGCACCCGGTGCTCGGTGTCCGACCAGACGTCGATACGGAGGGGCTCGCCCACCTCGCCGATCAGGTACGAGTGCAGGCCCCGGTCCTCGGCGGTCCGGCGCGCGTCGGGGACGTCGAAGACGGCCGCCGCGGTGGGCGATCCGAAGTCGAAGTCGAGGTAGCACACGTCGTCACCGGCCAGCGCCCGATGGTAGGCGAGGTTGGCGCTGGTGACGGAGCGGCCCGTGCCTCCCTTGTCGGAGGCCGCGAAGACGATCAACTGTCACACCCCCTGGGCCGCGGCTTCGCGGGCCCGGGCGAGGGCGTCGAGCTGTCCGAGCACGTCGAGCGTCAACGCGCACGCGGTGCCCGGCTGGTCGTCGACGAGATTCCTGGCACGGCGCAACTTGACCTCGATGCCCCTCAGTTCCATCCCGCGGTTGCCCTCGGAGGCGGGTGCGGGTTCCATCTGCTCGTTGCCGAGCAGGTGTGCCGACTCGCTGAGCAGCGCCCGGGCGAGTTGGGTCAGTTCCAGGCTGCGGATCGGAGGCTGGTGGTACATCTGGTGGACCTGGACCATCACCTCGGTGACACGCTCGGTGACGCTCCAGGACACCGGTCCCTCGAAGACGGGCGATTCGGGGTAGGCGGCGTGGACGTTGTCCCACAGCCCGGCTCCCTCACCGTCGCGGATCCTGCGCAGCCACACATGGCCGAAGATGTCCTCGGCGAGTCTGAGCAGCCTGTCGTGCGAGCCGAGGTTGCGGGAGAGCGTGCACAGCTGGATGGTCCGTTTGAGCAGCTGTGCCGAGAAATCCGTCATGATCCACTGCATCGGCGGCCCGGCGGCTTCGCTGCCCTGCAGCGGCAGGGTGACACCGGGGTTGTGCAACTGGACCATGGGATCGTCGCGCGTCATGCGGCTGGTGACGCGGCCGCGTTCGGCGAGGCGTTCCATGACGCTGACGGTGCGGGTCAGGTCGTCGTCGGTGGCCCGGCGCCGCATCAGGTCGTGGACGAGGATGGCGGCGACGGAGAGCGAGAAGTACTCGGACTCCAGCTTCTGGCCGGTGGTGCGCCAGGGGATGTCCTCCAGGGGCCAGCGGTCGCTGTCGAAGCGCGCGATGCCGGACCAGAACTGCTGCGTGATCTCCCAGCGCAGTCGTAACGCCTCGGCCAGCTTCTGCTGCTCGGAGTTGAGCAGGCCGAGGGTCAGCGTGCGGTCGGAGAACAGGTCCTGGATACCGTCGAGCGCGACCACGGTGAAGTACAGGTAGGGCACCTGGTTGGCGACACCCACGGGCTGCGGCCCGATCTCCTCGTCGGTCTCCACCTCGGGGGCGTCCTTGACGATGCTCCAGCCCCAGCCGCACTCGAAGAGCTGGTTCTCGTCCTTGAGGCCCTCCTGGACGTCGACACCGAGGACGAAGCTCTCGACGATGGCGGCGCGCAGCGGCCGGAAGCGGCGCTGGAACTTCTGCAGTACGTGCCGTTGCGACAACCGCCCCTGGCCCAGCAGTTCGCAGAGCGTACGGCCCTGGGAGGAGTCGGTGTCGAAGGCGTTGACGGTGAACGAGCGCAGCAGGCTCACCATGGCCGCGGTCAGCCGGTTGCTGGTCGCGGCCCGCAGTTCCTGGATCGTCTCCAGGACGTCGCTGCGACGGGTCTTGGACTCGTACACCTTGAGGAAACCGAGTGTGGCCAGACACAGGGTGATCGACATCGAGTACGAGTCGACGACCCCGAGTTCACGCTGTTCCTCGGTGAGGTCCCGGTCCTTGTCCGCGGAGACGAAGTAGGAGCCACCGGCGAACGTGGGTCTCTTGTCCTCGCCGGTGTGCATCCGCATGAACTGCGCCGCGGCCAGGACGAGTTTCGCCGGGACCTCCAGCCGCCCGCCCGCCTTCCTCAGCACCTTCTGGACGTCGTCCTGAGTGGTGTCGGGGTCGTCGAGGCGGAAGGCCGGGATCTCCGTTGCCGGGTAGAGCAGGCAGAGCAGGCGCTCCGCATCGGAGACACTGCTCTCCCCGCCCCGTTTGCCCCATGCCCACTCGCCGCCGTCGAACGAGTTGCGGGCCACTGCCTGCCAGATGTCCAGCAGATGCTGGCGTGGCTTGATCTGCATCCCCATGCCCCTCACACAGGCCGCACTGCCATCATTCGAGGAAGGCCGTCCTCAGCTGTGACGGCCGTTCCTCAATCGGTCGGAATCCCGGAGTCCGAATTCCGCCGCCCGTAGGCGACGATCATTCCGGAATAGCCTTCGCGTACGGCGGCCGAAGCCTTGAGGCGCATGGTCTTGAACTCGCCCGCAAAAGACTCGAGGCTCTCGTACACCTCCAACTCTCCCACGTCGCAGGCGGGGAAGAAATGCTCGCCCGCGTGATAACCCCTGGAATGTTCCATGAACGCGGCGGCGAAGGGCGCGCCGGGTGCGAGGGCGCGCAGGAAGCACTCGACGCCCCGGGCGAACTCCTTGTGCGAGGTCGTCATCGACTCCGCGACGAAGAACATGGTCCCCATGGACCACCGTCCCTCGTGCCGCGCGAGGTCGAAGAGGTTGCCGGGCTCGACCCGGACGGCGTCGCGGAACTTGGCCCGCGGGTCCATGTCGAGGGCGGCGTACGCCTCGTTCTTGCACAGGACGCGCCAGAACTGGTCCCAGTTCGCGTCGTAGGAACCGACCTGGCTCTCGAGATAGCGCACATTGGCGGAGGAGCGCTCGAGGAGGGTGATCTCGTCGCACCAGGGCAGCATGGCCAGTGCGGGGTAGAGGTTCGCGCCGGCCCCCACATCGATGCCCGAAACAGGCCCGGAGGTACACCCTCTGAAATGATCGCCGAAATGATCGCGTACGATATGAATGATCTCCTCGTCCTCCGCCTGTAAGTCGCGGTAATTGTGATCAACGTAGGCGATCGGGTCGAACGAGGCCCAGGACACATCCGCATTCAACTGCGTGTCCCCCGGCGATCTGAAGGTCATCCCTACACGGTACCAACGCCGGAGACCCGGTGGATCCCCTCGCCCCGGCGCCGGGGAACAATTACGCCGCGGGGCGCATCGGGGGCGCATCGGGGCGAATGGACTTCGAGACCTGATCAGGCCTTGAACGCCCGGATCATTCCCGCTCAAGATGGTCGCAACTCCGCCGAACACACCCGAACGGCAGACGGCACGCGTCCCGTCCGTACCACCCCTACGGGTGGGGCATGTCCCTGACTCCTTCCCACAGGGGGGCCGCATGACTGCGCTACCAGAGGAACGTTTCCCTTCGCGTCGTGGCCGCACCGGCCCGTCGCTGTACCGCGACGGGGCGTTCGCCGAGCGGCCCCTGACGATGCGGGAGGTCACGGAGGACGACCTGCCCGAACTCGTACGCGTCGACCAGGAGGCCTTCCCCGACGACCCCTACCCCTACTTCGTGCTCCGCCAGTTGTGCGATCTGCACGGCGACTGCCTGCTCGTGCTGGAGGACGGCGAGAGCCTGCACGGCTACGTCCTGTACGTCACCACACGGGACGGGTACCGGAGTTGGATCGTCAGCCTCGGTGTCACGCGTGACCAGCGGGGGCGCGGGCTAGGCCGGCGGCTGATGCTGGAGGTGCTGCGCCGGCTGCGGGGCGAGGACGTCCGCGAGGTCCGGCTGACCGTGGAACCGGCCAACGCCGCCGCCATCATGCTGTACCGCTCCCTGGGCTTCTCGTCCGACGAGGGTGTGCGCCACGACTACTTCGGCCCCGGCGAGGACCGGCTCATCATGACGCTCGGACTGTGAGGCTCACGGCGCGGGGGCTGTGAGGCTCGGGGACCGTCGTTCAGACGGCGAAATGCCGTACGTACCGCCGTTGCCACGGGGTCTCCACCGCATGCCGGTCGTAGTGGGCCCGCACGAACGCGACGGCCTCCCGCGCCGGCACACCGTCCAGCACAGCGAGGCAGGCCAGCGCCGTGCCGGTGCGGCCGCGGCCACCGCCGCAGGCGATCTCGACCCGCCCGCCACCCGCGCGGGTCCACGCCTGCGCCAACACCCGCAGCGCCTCGCCGCGGTCGACGGGCAGACCGAAGTCGGGCCAGCGCAGCCACTCCGCCTCCCAGGCCACCCGCGGGGGCCGCCTGCCCAGCAGATGGACGGCGAAGGTGGGCTCCGGACCGTCCGGGAACGGACGGCGCAGGGCGCGGCCGCGTACGAGCCGGCCGGACGGCAGCCGCAGTACGCCGGGCGCCCCGGGGTCCCAGCCCCCGGCGCCGGTCTCCGGGCCTCGGTCGTGCTCGCTCATCTCCCCAGTGTCGGCCACATTTCCCGGTGCGGGACCCGTTTCACG
The DNA here is from genome assembly GCF_051553595.1 of Streptomyces sp. HUAS TT11. Classification (NCBI taxonomy): domain Bacteria; kingdom Bacillati; phylum Actinomycetota; class Actinomycetes; order Kitasatosporales; family Streptomycetaceae; genus Streptomyces; species Streptomyces sp. HUAS TT11. Next base: position 6,144,763 of record NZ_CP196184.1, on the reverse strand, counting down.
GCGAGCCGCCCGCCACCGCTCGAGCCGCCCGCCGAGTTCCCGCGCCGTGCGCGCCTCGACGCCCCGGAAATGGTTCGCCATCGCCCGCTCCGCGCCCTCGGCGGTCCCGCGCGCGCAGGGCCGTGCCGATGTCGCGGTGGCGTCGGGCCGTCAACCGGGGCGCGGCCGCGTCCGACCGGTCGCGGGCGCGGGTGACCCGTCGGAACACCGTCCAGAAGGCGCCCAGCAGTCGCGGAACGAGGGCGGTTCCCGGGTTGCCGTAGAGCAACGCGTGGAATTCCGGGTCGAGTTCGGGGATCGTGTGGCCCTCCCGGGCCGCCGCCTCCATCCCGGCCACGCCCGCCTCCGGACGGTCCGGATCCGGCTCGGCGGGCGTCATGGCCACCCGGCGGATCAGCCCTTCCTCCAGCACCTCGCGGACCTGGAGGATCTCGCCCAACGCCTCCATCTCGTCGTCCGGCCGGACAAGTGTGCGAAAGGTGAGACCGTCCACGAACGGGGTCGGCGACGCCTGCCCGACATACGTCCCGTAGCCGTGCCTCATCTCCACGATGTCGAGCGCCTGGAGGGTCTGCAGCGCCTCGCGGACGGAGTGGCGGCCGACGCCGAGATCGGCCATCGGCTCCGACCCGGTCGGCGGCGGGTCGCCGGGCCGGAGTTTGCGATCGAGGACGATCCGCACAACCGCCCGCCGGATCCGCATGCTGACGCGCCGTTCGCCACGTCGCCGGTTTCCGGAGTCCTCGGACCTGTGCCGCACCGTACGCCGGTACGTGCCCGCCGTTCCCCCTCCCGGAGGGGCGACGACGTCAACAACCTGCGGTTCACGGTGTCATCGATCGCGCCCTTGACGACTACTCCATTCGTGGGCGTTCCCTTGACCGCCCCCACGCCCACTCCTAAGGTCACGCTGCCGCCTGTGACGTAGGACGTCGTATCTCCCCCTCGCCCTCGAGCCCTTCGGAAGTCCTCACCCAGACCATCTTTGCTGGAGGAACCGTGCGCGACGCGACCCCCGACGTTCCGGTGACGGCCCGCCGGACGGTGCTGAAGTACTCCGGCGCGCTCGGCGCGGCCGCCGCACTGTCCTCGCCGGCCGCCTGCTCCTCGGGTCCGGAGTCCACCAACGACACCGGCGGCGGGAGCGAGCAGGACCGGACGCTGACGGCGGTCATCGGCTACGGGAACGACGGCAGTTGGGATCCGACCCAGACCGCCTCGGCCTTCTGCATGGCCGCCAACCACCACGTCTACGAAGGGCTGCTCGACACCGACCCCGTCTCGCGTGAGCCCTACGCGGCTCTCGCGACCCAGGTGCCGAAGGACCTGCGGAGCACGTCCTGGAAGTTCACACTGCGGGCGGGGGCGACGTTCCACGACGGGCACCCGGTCACGGCCGACGACGTCGTGTTCGTCTTCGACCGGATCCTGGACCCGGACACGCAGACCCTCGCCAAGGGCTTCTTCGCGAGCTGGCTGCGGGAAGTGCGCGGGCTCGACGACCGGAACGTCGAGCTGGTGCTGAAGTTCCCCTTCCCGGAGGGGCTTTCACGGCTGACGCTGGCAAAGATCATGCCGCGGCACATCTTCTCCCGGCCCGGCGCCTGGGACGACGCGATCAAGGGCAGGGCGATCGGCTCGGGACCGTACCGTCAGACCGTGCACCACCCGAGGTCGAACACGGCCTTCGAGGCCTTCGCCGGCTACAACGGGCCCCGCAGACCCGCCTTCAAGAGGATGAACTGGCTGACGATCGTCGACGCCGCGTCGCGGGTGGCCCGGATCTCCGGTACCGGTGCGGGGGCGCAGATCGCGGACAACATCCCGTACGCCAACATCGCGCGGCTGAGGAGCGGCGGGCTGACGGTCGCGGGCGGGGCCGGGATGAACAACCTGTTCCTGATGTTCAACACCCGGCACAAGCCCTTCGACGACGTCCGCGTCCGGCAGGCGCTGCACTACGCCGTCGACACCCGCAAGATGGTCGAGGTGGCTCTGAAGGGCCATGGCAGGCCCTCGTCGTCCTTCCTCGACGAGGCCAACCCGGGCTACCGGCGGGCGGGGACCGTCTACGACCACGACCCCGGCAAGGCGAAGCGGCTGCTGAAGGAAGCCGGGGTCAGCGGGCTGAGGATCGACATCCTCGCGGTGAATGTGAGCTGGATCGTCGACTGCCTGCCGACGATCAAGGCGTCCTGGGACGCGATCGGCGTGGAGACGACGCTGACGCCGCAGGAGACGACGGCCGTCTTCACGAAGCTGGACCAGGGTCAGGACTACCAGGTCGTCGCCGCCGCCTCCAACCCCAACCAGTTCGGCCTCGACGCCGACCTGATCATGCACTACAACTACGGTCCGCAGAACCTCTGGATGCGGTACACCCGCTGGGCCGACGACCCGGTCGCGAAGAAGCTCTTCAAGGACATGGACCAGGCGACGCGGGAGCCGGACCCGGACCGGAAGAAGACGATGATCCAGGACTACATCGACATCGTCGCCGAGCAGGCCGTGCTCTACCCGGTCGTCCACAACGAGCTGATGACGGCCTGGAACCCGAAGAGGCTCACCGGGACAAGGGCGCAGCCCTACCCGGGCATCAACCTCCTCCAGGCCAAGTGGGCCTAGCGGCGGGGGAGTCGATTCCGTGGTCGCCATCGCCAGGATCCTGGCCCGCCGCGTCCTCCTGCTCGTGCCGCTGATGCTCGGGATCGTACTGTTCGTGTTCCTGGTGATGCGGTTCTCCGACGTCGACCCGGCGTCCGCGTTCTTCCAGGGCGCCGACCCGGGCCCGCGGCAACTGCACGACTTCCGGGAGCAGAACGGGCTGCTCGACCCGCTGCCCGTGCGCTACCTGCACTTCGTGGGCGATCTGCTCCGCGGCGACATGGGCACCAGCGCGCTGACCCGGGCGCCGGTGGTCGAACAGGTCACCACCGCGCTGCCCCTCACGCTCCAGCTCACCCTTCTCGGCCTCGGCATCGCGGTGGTGCTGGCGCTGCTCGGCGGGGTGATCGCCGCGATCCACCGCGACCGGCTGCCCGACCAGGTCATCCGTGTGGTGTCCCTGACCGGTGTGGCCGCCCCCGGCTTCTGGCTGGCGCTGCTGATGATCCAGTACCTGGCCGTGGACCGGGGCTGGTTCCCGACCGGCGGCTACGTCAACCCCGCGGACTCCCTCACCGGCTGGCTGCGGACCATGGCCCTGCCCGCCCTGGCGCTCTCACTGCCGGTGGCGGCGCAGCTCACCCGGATCGTGCGGACGGCCGTGGTGGAGGAACTGGACAGGGACTATGTGCGCACCGCGATCGGCAGCGGGCTTCCCCCGTGGGTGGTCGTCGGCCGGAACGTACTGCGCAACGCGCTGGTCAACCCGCTGACCGTGCTGGGCCTGCGGGTGGGATATCTGCTCGGGGGTGCGGTCGTGATCGAGACCGTCTTCTCCCTGCCGGGGATGGGCAAGCTGATGATCGACGCCGTCAAGAACGGCGATCCGGCCGTCGTCCAGGGCGTCGTGCTGACCACGGCGACCGGCTTCGTGGTCGTCAACCTCGTCATCGACATCCTGTATCTGCTGGTCGATCCTCGACTGAGGGACGCGGCCCGATGATCACCCGCAAGGCACTCGCCGACACCCTGTCCCGTCCGGGTGTCCGGTTGCGCGGACTGCGCCGGATGCCGCTGCCGTCGCGGGTGGCGGTCTGCTTCCTGGCCCTGGTCGTGCTGGTCGCGCTGCTGGCACCCCTCATCGCCCCGCACGATCCGCTCGACCAGCAGGAGCCCGTGGACGGCAGCGGGCATCCGTCGGCCGGTCACTGGATGGGCCAGGACAGCCTCGGCCGGGACATCCTCGGCCGGCTGATGTACGGCGCCCGCTGGTCACTCGCCATCGGGCTCGGTGCGACGGCCCTCGCCCTGGTCGTCGGAGCCCTCCTGGGCGCTGTCGCGGCGACCTCCCGCAAGGCCGTCGACGAGACGCTGATGCGGTGCCTGGACGTCGTGATGGCGTTCCCCGGCATCGCGCTCGCGGCCGTCCTCATCTCCGTCTTCGGCGGCGGCATCACGGTCCTGATCTGCGCGATCGCCTTCCTGTTCACCCCGCCGGTCGCCAGGGTCGTCCGCGCGAACGTCCTGGACCAGTACGGCGAGGACTATGTGACGGCGGAACGGGTCATCGGCGCCCGCACGCCCCACATCGTCGTCCGGCACGTGGCCGTCAACTGCGCGGCTCCTGTCCTCGTGTTCTGCACGGTCCAGGTCGCCGAGGCCATCGTGTTCGAGGCGTCGTTGTCCTTCATCGGGGCGGGCGTGCGGCCCCCGGACCCCTCGTGGGGCAGCGTCATCGCCGACGGCAAGAACATGGTGCTGACCGGCGGCTGGTGGGCGACGGCCTTCCCGGGCCTGCTGATGCTGATCACGGTCCTCTCGCTGAACGTCCTGTCGGAGGGCGTCTCGGACGCCTGGGCGGCCCCGTCCGGCCGGGACGTGGACATGGCCCAGGACCGCCTGGAGGCGCCGGAACCGGGCAGCGGAGAGGTGGTCGCCCTGCCCGGCCTGGCCGAGGCGGCGCTGCGGCTCCGTTCCCGGGCCCGCCCGCTGCCCGGCGGGCAGCCGGTGCTCGCGGTGGAGAACCTCGCCATCGGCTTCCCCGGCCGTCACCACGGCGTCGACATCGTGGACGGCATCAGCTTCGAGGTGCACCGCGGCGAAGTCCTCGGCCTGGTCGGCGAGTCGGGCTGCGGCAAGTCGCTGACGGCGCTCGCGGTGATGGGCCTGGAACCGAAGGGGGCGCGGGTGCGCGGCCGGGTGCGGTTCGGCGAGCGGCAGCTGGTGGGCGAATCGATGCGCGTGCGGCGACGGCTGCTGGGCCACGAGATGGCCATGATCTACCAGGACGCCCTGTCCTCGCTGAATCCGGCGATGACGGTCCGGGCGCAGCTGAAACAGGTCGTGCGGCGGGGCGGCCGCCGCAACCCCGCGCAGCTGCTCGCTCTGGTCGGCCTCGATCCCGAGCGCACCCTGCGCAGTTACCCGCACGAGCTGTCCGGCGGCCAGCGCCAGCGCGTGCTGATCGCCATGGCACTCTCCCGCGACCCGAAGCTGATCGTCGCCGACGAGCCGACGACCGCCCTGGACGTGACGGTGCAGGCGCAGATCATGGAGCTGCTGCTCGGGCTGCGGGAGGAGCTGGGCTTCGCACTGATCCTCGTCTCGCACGACCTGGCGCTGGTGGCGGACGTCACGGACCGGATGGTGGTCATGTACGGCGGGCAGATCGTGGAGAGCGGGGTCACCGCGGACCTGGTGGAGGCGCCCGCCCATCACTACACCCGCGGGCTGCTCGGCAGCGTGCTGTCGCTGGAGTCGTCGGCCGAGCGAATGACGCAGATCAAGGGGGTCGTCCCCGCGCCCGCGGGCTTCCCGGCGGGCTGCCGCTTCGCGGACCGCTGCCCGCTGGCCGGCGAGGTGTGCCGCGCCACGGCACCGGAGCTGCTCGGACCCGCAACGCACAGGGCGGCCTGCCACCATCCTGCGGTCGATCCGGTGAGCACGGACAGCGAGGCCCTCTCATGAACGCCGTCGTGGAGCTGTCCGGCGCCCATGTCGTCCACAGGGCCCGCAGCGGTGGTCTGTTCACCCGGGACACGGTGTACGCGCTGACCGGCGCCGACCTCTGCGTGGCACCCGGTGAGACGGTCGGGGTGGTCGGCGAGTCCGGCTGCGGCAAGTCGACACTGGCGAAGGTGCTGGTGGGGGTGGAACGGCCGACGTCGGGCAGGGTCCTCTTCCGCGGCCGCGACCTGTGGTCGATGCCGCCCGCCGAACGCCGGTCCGTCGTCGGCGCCGGCACCGGCATGGTCTTCCAGGACCCGTCGACGGCCCTGAACCGGCGGCTGACAGTGCGCAGGATCCTGCGGGACCCGCTGGACGTGCACGGCCGTGGCACCCCGGCCCAGCGCGAAGAGCGGGTACGGGAGTTGATGTCCCTCGTGGGGCTTCCCCGCGCCCTCGCCGACGGTCTGCCCGGCCGGCTCTCCGGCGGCCAGCGCCAGCGCGTCGCCGTCGCCCGCGCCCTCGCGCTGGAACCGGACCTGGTGGTCGCGGACGAACCGACCAGCGCGCTGGACGTCTCGGTCCGCGCGCAGATCCTGAACCTCCTGCTCGACCTCAAGGAACGCCTGGGCCTGGCCATCGTCTTCGTCTCGCACGACATCCGGACGGTCCGCCGGATGAGCGACCGGGTCGTCACGATGTACCTCGGCCGGATCGTCGAGGAGGCCCCGGCCGACCGGGTCACCGACCACGCACGGCACCCGTACACCCGTGCCCTCTTCTCCGCCGCCCCCGGTCTGCTCGATCCGCTGGACGCGATCCCGCTGGCCGGCCCGGTGCCCTCCGCGACCCGGCCGCCGAGCGGCTGCCCGTTCCGTACCCGCTGCTGGAGGGCGGACGCCGTGTGCGCCACCGTGATGCCGGACTTCTCGGGCGCGTCGGCCACCGGACACCGCTTCCGCTGCCACCATCCTGTGGAGGAGGGCGTGCCGACCCGCGATCTGGTGCGCCAGGCGGCGGTACCCTTCCCGGCCACCGCCACGGCCGGGCTACTGCCGGACCAGAAACCCGCACGGGAGCCTTGATGTCCTTCCCCGCACCGCTGACCGGTGTCGTCCCGCCCGTCTGCACGCCCCTGACACCGGAACGCGAGGTGGACGTCTCTTCGCTCGTGAGGCTCGTCGACCATCTTGTGCACGGTGGGGTGGACGCCCTGTTCGTGCTCGGTTCGTCCTCGGAGGCCGCGTACCTGACCGATCGTCAGCGCCGTCTCGTGGTGGAGACGGTGGTCTCCCATGTGGCCGGCCGGCTCCCCGTGCTGGCCGGGGCGATCGACATGACGACGCCGCGAGTGCTGGACCATGTGGCCGATGTGACGGAGGCGGGCGCGGACGCCGTGGTCGTGACGGCGCCCTTCTACACCCGCACCCACCCCGCGGAGATCGCCCGCCACTACCGGCTGATCGCCGACCGCTCCCCCGCACCCGTCGTCGCCTACGACATCCCCGTCGCCGTCCACTCCCGGCTGAGCCCCGAACTGGTCCTGGAACTGGCCGCCGACCGGACCCTGGCCGGGCTGAAGGACTCCAGCGGTGACCTGGCCGGCTTCCGCACGGTCGTGTCGGGAGCCCGCACCCGCCCCGGGCTCGAGGGCTTCGCCGTACTGACCGGCTCGGAGCTGGTGATGGACTCGGCCCTGGCGCTCGGCGCACACGGTGCGGTGCCCGGGCTGGCCAACGTGGACCCGGAGGGCTATGTCCGGCTGTACCGCCTGTGCCGCGCGGGCGACTGGGACGCGGCGCGGGCGGAGCAGGAACGGCTGTGCGGCCTGTACGGCATGGTGCGCGTCGGGGATCCGGCCCGGATGGGCGGCGGCTCGTCGAGCCTGGGCGCGTTCAAGGCGGCCCTGCACCTGCGGGGGGTGATCGCCTGTCCCGCGACGGCGGAGCCGCAGGTGCCGCTGTCGGAGGCGGAGACCGAGCAGGTGGCGAAGTTCCTGGCGGGGGCCGGACTGCTGTAGACGTCAGTCCAGGTCGGCGACCGGGATCCGGCGGAACGCGATCGTGTCGTACATGCCGGTCGCACCCGTCTCGTAGAGGATCCCGACCCTGCCACCGCGCAGTTGTACGAGGTCGCTGTAGGCCGCGGGCTTCCGGGACAGCGTCAGCGCCTTGGTGAAGGTCGCTCCGCCGTCGGTGCTGCGCCAGATCGCCATCGCCCGGCGCGCGGTGGGGACGGAGGGCCCGGAGAAGAGCAACGGCGCCGCCCGGCCGCCGAGCTGAAGGACGCTCGCCTGTACGGCCGGGACGTCGTCCAGACCGTGCTGCATCGTGTACGGGCGGTCGAGGGTCTCGCCGCCGTCGCTCGAGTAGCTGTCGAGGCGGTTGCCCCGTTGTGTTCCGCCCTGGTCGCGGGCGCTGAAGTAGAGCCTGCCGTCGGGCAGTTGGGCCGCGCTGCTCTCGTTGGAGTTGTCGCGACCGTCGTGGGAGCCGTCGGTGAAACCGATGTGCCAGCTGCGCCCCCCGTCGTCGCTGTAGAGCGCGTGCGCGGCGTAGTACCTGGCCTCCCGCCCGGTGTCGGAGGAGCCCGCGGGCGGCGCCGTGGAGTGGTTGGCGGGGACGACGAGACGGCCCGCATACGGTCCCCGGGTGAGGGCGATCGCGTGGCCCGGGCCTGTCGCGTACCACCGCCAGCCCGGCCTCTTCACCTGCGAGGTGATCTCCCGTGGGGCCGTGAAGTGCCGCCCGTCGTCACTGCTCGTCTGCACGAAGACCCGGCGGCTCTGCGCGCGTGCGGCCTCACCGCGCATGATCTGCGCCTCCGTCACCGCACCGCTGTTGTAGGAGGTGACCAGGACGACCCGGCCGGTACCCGGATCCACCACCGGCGCCGGATTGCCCCGGGTGTCTCTCCTGCCGGACGCGACGACGCCCAGCGGCCCCCAGGTGCAGCCGCCGTCCAAGGAGCGTCTGAGCACGACGTCGATGGCGCCGCTGTCCCCGGCCCCGTTCCGCCGGCCCTCGGCGAAGGCGAGCACGGTCCCCTTCCGTGTGGTCACGACCGCGGGGATCCGGTAGGTGTCGTATCCGCTCTTCCCTGCGGTGTACGGCACCGAGGAGACACAGCCCGTGCTCGCGGAGCCGGGTGCGGTCGCGAAGAGCGGGGTGAACAGTACGGCCGCGGCGACGAGGGCGCGGAACGGAAGGGTCATGTCTGTCCCCCAGGGAGTGCGTCCCTCGCGGGACGGTGACCGTTGTCGGTCACATGCTCCCCACCGTCACCGTCCGTGATCCCTGCGCCGCGATCATGTCACCGATGTGAGTGACTAGGACGGCGTGCGCGCCGCCGCCAGCAGGCGGGTCACATCGTCCGAACAGATCGTCAGAGCCGCGCCCACCGTGGCCAGGACGTCGCGTTCGGCGGGGGTGTACGGCCCGTCCGCCAGGGCGATCCGGGCACCCTGGAGGAGAATCGACTCGCGGCCCGCGGGCGCGAGGTGAGGGGCGAGGGGGTCCAGCGCCTCGTGGAGTTCTATGGCGAGGCTCGCGCCGCCCGGTTCGCCGCTGACCCGGCCGGTGTCGGCGGCGAGGGCGTCGACCAGGGCGCTGAGCCCGTCCCCGGTGCAGTCGTCGAAGCCGGCCGAACGAACGGCGGTGGCGGCCGTCTCCAGGGAGGTGCGCGAGCAGGTGCCCCCCGCGGCGAGGACCGCGAGGGCCACCGTGTGCACCGCGTCGCGCAGCATCGCCGAGAAGCGGGTCGTGGTGGGGTGGTCGAGGACGTCCGTGCCGTAGTGCCGGCCGCAGGCCGCGCACTCCACGACCGGGCCCGTCTCGCCACGGGGCAGGACCGGAACGCCGACCAGGGCGAAGCGGCGGCGGCCGGTGAGCCGTTGGTAGTTGCGATCGCCCCCGCAGCCGGGGCAGAAGAACTCGCCGTCACCTGCGGCGGTCCACACGGTGCGAATACCGAGGACGGGCGCGACGCGACTTCTGCGGGCTCCTCGGCCGTTGCGTCCCCGTCCTGGCAGCACGTCGCACCTCCGTAACTCCCCCACTGCCTTGAGGGCGTGGGCGGTGCCGCCGCGGCAACATCGCCGCGTTGGCGTGATGTTAGCCACATTGGTGATGCGAAGTCAGTACCCCGGACGAGACCTCTCCGTGATCTTGGGCAGAAATGGCTGGTCCATGACGTGGCCCCGCCCGCCCTGCGGGGCGGACGGGGCCACGAACATGCCGGTCAGAGGGTCAGCGCTCGGCGCGGTTGACGGCCGAGACGACCGCCTTCAGCGATGCACGTGTCGTGTTCGCGTCGATACCGATGCCCCACAGGACCTTTCCGTCGATCGCGCATTCGATGTAGGAGGCGGCCTGCGCGGAGGCACCCTCGCTCATCGTGTGCTCCTGGTAGTCCAGCAGGCGCACGTCGATCCCGATGGACTGCAGGGCGTCGAAGAAGGCCGAGATCGGGCCGTTGCCGGATCCGGTCAGCACCGTGTCCTCGCCGTCCACGGTGGCCTCGACCGTGAGGGCGTCCACGCCGTCCGTGTCCGTCGTCGACTGACCGGTCCTGACCTGGATACGGCCCCAGGGGTTGTCCGGGTTCGGCAGGTACTCGTCCCGGAAGACCGACCAGATCTCCTTCGGCGTGACCTCGCCGCCCTCGGCGTCCGTCTTCGCCTGGATGATCCTGGAGAACTCGATCTGCATCCGGCGCGGCAGGTCCAGCTTGTGGTCGTTCTTCAGGACGTAGGCGACGCCGCCCTTGCCGGACTGGGAGTTGACGCGGATGACCGCCTCGTAGGAACGGCCGACGTCCTTGGGGTCGATCGGCAGGTACGGCACCGCCCACTCGATGTCGTCGACCGTCTTGCCCTGGGCGGCCGAGTCGGCCTCCATGGCGTCGAAGCCCTTCTTGATGGCGTCCTGGTGGGAGCCGGAGAAGGAGGTGTAGACGAGGTCCCCGATGTACGGGTGGCGGGGGTGGACCTCCATCTGGTTGCAGTACTCCCACGTGCGGCGGATCTCGTCGATGTGGGAGAAGTCGATCTGCGGGTCGACGCCCTGGGAGAAGAGGTTCATGCCCAGGGTGACCAGGTCGACGTTTCCGGTGCGCTCGCCCTGTCCGAACAGGCAGCCCTCGACGCGGTCGGCACCGGCCATCAGGGCCAGTTCGGCCGCCGCGACCGCGGTGCCGCGGTCGTTGTGCGGGTGGACGGACAGGCAGACGTGCTCGCGGCGGGAGAGGTTGCGGTGCATCCACTCGAAACGGTCCGCGTGCGTGGACGGGGTCGAGCGCTCCACGGTGGCGGGCAGATTCAGGATGATCTCGCGGCCCGGCTCGGGCTGCCAGACGTCCATGACCCCTTCGCAGACCTCCAGGGCGAAGTCCAGCTCGGTGTCGGTGAAGATCTCGGGGCTGTACTGGTAGCCGAACTCGGTGTCGGAACCCAGCAGCTTCTCGGCGTACTCCATCACCAGCCGGGTGCCGTCCACCGCGATCTGCCTGATGTCGTCGCGGGAGCCGCGGAAGACGACCCGGCGGAAGACCGGGGCCGTGGCGTTGTACAGGTGGACGTTCGCGCGCTTCGCGCCCTTCAGCGACTCGACGGTCCGCTCGATCAGGTCCTCGCGGGCCTGGGTCAGTACGGAGATCGTCACATCGTCCGGGATCGCGCCCTCTTCCTCGACGATCGAGCGCACGAAGTCGAAGTCGGTCTGTCCGGACGCCGGGAAGCCGACCTCGATCTCCTTGTAGCCCATCTTCACCAGCAGGTCGAACATCGCACGCTTGCGCGCCGGCGACATCGGGTCGATCAGGGCCTGGTTGCCGTCGCGCAGGTCGGTGGAGAGCCAGCGCGGAGCCTGGGTGATCCGCTGGTCCGGCCACGTGCGGTCGGGGATGTCGACCTGGTCGTACGGACGGTACTTGTGGATCGGCATGGACGTGGGCTGCTGGCGGTTGGCCATGGTGCGTGGGCTCCTCATGGGGTCCGGAAGGACGGCCGACGGCGCAACGCCGAACTCCGCGGGGAGGGAGTCGGCCTCGACTACAGGCCCTCGCCGCGGCAGCTAAGGAGGAGCAGCCCGAAACGCATGATGCTCCGCATGCTAGCCGAGCCACGCCGACCGCGAAGGCCCGTATCAGTATGCGGGACCGCAGGGACAATTCGGACATAAAGTGTGCCGCATCACACCCGCCTCCCCCTCACACGGAACGCCATAACACCGCACCCGGCGACACGCGGCCCGCCACGGCCGCAGTTCACCAATCATGGTTGCAGGTAGTGACAATCCCATTACGCAGTGCAATGGTTCCGGTCATGACCACCAACGGGGGCTTCCAGCCCGTCTTCTGCACGATCGTGCCGCCCCACGTCCTCGACAAGCTCGCACAGCACGAGGACTCCGGACTCGCCGCTCCCGCGCGCCGCACACTCGAGCGCGACGCCCTGGAGCGCACCCGGCGCCGGCTGACCACCGTCATCGGCACCCCCGCGGCCACCCCTCCCGAGCACACCGCGGGCAAGCCGTACCGAACGGTCTACGACGCCGGCCACCAGGAGAACCTGCCCGGCAGGAAGGTCCGCGGCGAGGGCGACGAACCCGGTCAGGACGCCTCGGTCAACCGTGCCTACGCGGGGCTCGGCGCCACCTTCGAGCTGTACCGGACGGCGTACGGCCGGGACTCCGTCGACGGCAAGGGCCTTCCGCTCGACGCGACGGTGCACTTCGGCGAGGGCTACGACAACGCCTTCTGGAACGGCGAGCAGATGGTGTTCGGCGACGGGGACGACGAGATCTTCCTGGACTTCACCATCCCGGTCGACGTGATCGGCCACGAACTCACCCACGGAGTCACCCAGTACACGGCGAACCTGGCCTACTTCGGGCAGTCGGGCGCGCTCAACGAGTCGGTCTCGGACGTCTTCGGCTCGCTGATCAAGCAGTACACGCTCGGCCAGACCGCCGCCGACGCCGACTGGCTGATCGGCGCGGGGCTGCTCGCGCCGCGCGTGACCGGCAAGGCACTGCGCTCGATGAAGGAACCGGGCACCGCGTACGACGACGACGTCCTCGGCAAGGACCCCCAACCGTCGACGATGGACGGTTATGTGAACACCGGCCGCGACAACGGCGGGGTGCACATCAACTCCGGTATCCCCAACCGCGCCTTCTACCTGGTGGCCACCGCGCTCGGCGGCCACGCCTGGGAACGGGCCGGGCAGATCTGGTACGACGTGCTGGCCGGCGGGGAGCTGGCGGCGGAGGCGACCTTCGCGGACTTCGCCAGGCTGACGGTGGCGGCCGCGAGGACCCGCTACACCGAGGGCGGCGAGGAGCAGGAGGCCGTCCTCAAGGCCTGGGAACAGGTCGGGGTGCCCGCCTCGTAGCCCTCACGCCCGTTGTCGTACTAGACAGGTGCCATGCGTATTCGGGTGAGGCGCACGGGCGGGTTCGCGGGCATCGAGCGCCGGGCCGAGGTGGAGACCTCGGGACGGGCCGATGCCCAGGAGTGGCACTCCCTGGCCGAGCGGGCGGTCGCCGCGGGCCGGGGCGCGCCGCCCGCCGTGGTGCCGGACGGCTTCAGTTACGAGATCACCGTGGACGGCAGGACCGTGTACTGCGCGGACCCCCGGCTGACCGAGGAGCAGCGGGCACTGGTGTCACGGGTGCTGAAGGAAGGCGCCTGACCCTCCCCCGCCCGGGGCGGGGGCCCCTGCCACCCTCGAGATTCCGACTGATGGTTCGTTCCCGGCCGTTGACTTCCGTTACCGACGGTAAGGATGATCCGGCGCATGGTGACGAACCCGATGCCTCAGTTCCCGGCCGGCTTTCTGTGGGGTGTGTCGACCTCGGCGCACCAGATCGAAGGGGCGGCGGACACCCGCGAGCCCTCCGTGTGGGACGTGTTCACCGCCGAGCCTGGGCGGGTGAAGGACGGCTCGACCGCGGCGGTGGCCTGCGACTCCTACCACCGCAGTCACGAGGACGTGGCGCTGCTGGCCGGCCTCGGTGTCGACGCCTACCGCTTCTCGGTCTCCTGGCCGAGGGTGGCCTCCCCCGGCGGCCTCGACTTCTACGACCGCCTGGTCGACGCGCTGTGCGCGGCGGGCGTACGGCCGGTGGTCACCCTGTTCCACTGGGACCTTCCGGTGGCCCTGGACTGGCTGGAACGGGACACGGCGTCCCGCTTCGCCGACCACGCCTGCGTCGTCGCCGAGCGCCTGGGCGACCGCGTCGCCAAGTGGATCACGCTCAACGAGCCCGCCGAACACACCTTGCTGGGCCATGCGCTCGGGGTCCACGCCCCCGGCAGGCGGCTGATGTTCGACGCACTGCCGGTGGCCCACCACCAGCTGCTCGCCCACGGCCTGGCCGTACGGGCCCTGCGCGCGGCCGGGGCGGGCGACATCGGGATCGCCAACTCGCACGGCCCGACCTGGGCGGCGTCCGAGAGCCCGGAGGACAGGGAGGCCGCGGAGTTCTACGACCTCCTGCTCAACCGCCTGTTCTCGGACCCCCTCCTGATCGGCCGCTACCCCGAGGGGTTCGGCGAACTGATGCCGGGTGACGTCGAGGCCGATCTCAAGGTGATCGCGGAACCGATCGACTGGTACGGGATCAACTACTACGCGCCGACGAGGGTGGGCGCACCGCAGGGCGCGGAGATCGAGTTCGGCGGTCTCTCGCTCCCCGCCGAACTGCCCTTCACGGTCCGGGAGATCGAGGACCGTCCGGTCACGGACTTCGGGTGGCCGGTGGTCCCGGAGGCGCTCACCGAACTGCTCACCGGATTCCGCGAGCGCTACGGCGACCGGCTCCCGCCCGTCCTCATCACCGAGAACGGCTGCTCGTACCAGGGCGTCGACGACCAGGAGCGCATCGCCTATCTGGACGGCCACATACGGGCGCTGCACCGGGCCGTCGAGGCGGGGGTCGACGTACGCGGCTACTTCGTGTGGTCGTTGCTGGACAACTTCGAGTGGGCCGAGGGGTACACGCGCCGCTTCGGGCTGGTGCACACGGACTTCGAGACGCTGGAGCGGACCCCCAAGGCGTCCTACGCGTGGCTGCGCGACCTGCTGCGGGCGCAGAGATGACAACGGCCGAGCGGCCCGCCGACCGGCCCCCGGACGCTCTTGCCGAGCCCGTCGAGCCGGTCGGCCGGGGCTGGACCTCGGCCCTGGCACTGGCCAACGGGGCGATCTGGGTCGGCTGGTACGGCCCGCTGCAGATCCTGCTCGCCTCCCAGGCGACGGACTTCGCCCCGGGCGCCGGCATGTCCAAGGAGACGATGCTGGCCTGGGTGACGGGCGCGGGCGCGGTGGTGTCGCTCGTCGCGAACCCGTTCTTCGGTGCGCTGTCCGACCGCACCACCTCCCGCCGGGGCCGCCGCACACCGTGGATCGTGGCCGGGACGGCGGGCGGGGCGCTGTCACTCCTGCTGCTGGGCGGGGCGGGCGGGGTGTGGACCATGGCGCTCGGCTGGTGCCTGGTGCAGCTCACGCTGAACGCCGCCTTCGCGGCGGTGACGGCGGCGGTCCCCGACCGGGTGCCGCCCTCCCAGCGGGGCTCGGTGGGCGGCTGGCTGGGTGCGGCGCAGATCCTGGGCGTCGTCGGCGGCACCGGTCTGGCGACCGTCGCCGGGGGCATCCGCGCGGGCTACGCGGCATGCGCGGTGTTCACGGTGGTGGGCGTGCTGCCCTATGTCCTGCGCCACCGGGACCTGCGACTGCCCGCAGCGGCCCGGCCGCCCTGGTCCTGGCGGGGTTTCCTGGCCGGGTTCCGGCTGAGTCCGCGCCGCCACCCCGATCTGGGCTGGGCCTGGCTGACCCGCTTCCTGATCAATCTCAGCAACGCGCTGGTGCTGCTGTACCTGCTGTACTACCTGCGGGACCGCATCGGCTACCACGACCCCGACCAGGGCGTTCTCGTCCTGACCGCGGTCAACGGCGCCACCCTCCTCGCCACGGTCGTGGTCGGCGGGGTCTGGTCGGACCGGGTGGGCCGGCGCAAACCGTTCGTGATCTGGTCCGGCGTGCTGATGGCGCTCGCCACGGCGGCCCTGTCCGGCTGGCAGACCTGGACCGGCACCGTCGTCGCGGCGGCCGTCCTCGGTGTGGGCTTCGGGGTCTTCACCTCGGTCGACTTCGCGCTGATGACCCATGTCCTGCCGAAGGCCCTGGACCGCGGGAAGGACCTGGGGGTGATCAACGTGGCCAACGCCCTTCCCCAGGTCGCCGCCCCGGCCCTGGCCGCGCCGATCGTGACGTATCTGGGCGGCTACCGGGTGCTCTACCTGGTGGCGGCGGTGGTCGGGCTGGCGGGGGCGCTGCTTGTGCGGCGGATCCGGGGTGTGGACTGACGCCGGAGCACCGCGGCGCCGCACACCCCGAGGACGGCCGTGGACCGGGGCGGCACGGCGGGGCGCCGGGCCGGATCCCACTCGGGAAACTTCGGCCCCGAAAAGCCCTACGGCCTTGTCAGTACCGCGTCGTACCCTTGGAATCGCGAGGCCGCCCTCAGCTACGCGGCCGTGACGAGGAGGAACCGCAGGCCTGCGGGCCGGCCCATGACTCAGACACCCACAGCTCGTACCCCTGCGCAGGGGCAGGCGAGCACACAGATCACCGTCCCCGCCAAGCACCCCATGGTGATGGTGCTGGGTTCAGGCGACTCCCTCCTGCGCGTGATCGAGACGGCCTTCCCGGGGGTCGACATCCATGTCCGGGGCAATGAGATCAGCGCGGTCGGCGACTCGGCGGATGTCGCCCTGATCCAGCGCCTGTTCGCAGAGATGATGCTGGTGCTCCGCACCGGACAGCCGATGACGGAGGACGCAGTGGAACGCTCGATCGCCATGCTCCGGGCGAGCGACGACGGTGAGGGCGACGGACCGGAGACCCCGGCCGAGGTGCTGACGCAGAACATCCTGTCCTCCCGCGGCCGCACGATCCGCCCCAAGACCCTCAACCAGAAGCGGTACGTGGACGCGATCGACAAGCACACGATCGTCTTCGGCATCGGTCCCGCGGGTACCGGCAAGACCTATCTCGCCATGGCCAAGGCCGTGCAGGCCCTGCAGTCCAAGCAGGTCAACCGCATCATCCTGACCCGGCCGGCGGTCGAGGCGGGCGAGCGGCTCGGCTTCCTGCCCGGCACGCTGTACGAGAAGATCGACCCGTATCTGCGCCCGCTGTACGACGCGCTGCACGACATGATCGATCCCGACTCGATCCCGCGGCTCATGGCCGCCGGGACGATCGAGGTCGCCCCGCTCGCCTACATGCGTGGCCGCACTCTGAACGACGCCTTCATCATCCTCGACGAGGCCCAGAACACGAGCCCCGAACAGATGAAGATGTTCCTCACCCGCCTCGGCTTCGACTCGAAGATCGTGATCACGGGTGACGTGACCCAGGTCGATCTGCCGAACGGCACCAAGAGCGGCCTGCGGCAGGTCCAGGAGATCCTGGAAGGCGTCGAGGACGTGCACTTCTCCAGGCTGTCGTCCCACGATGTCGTACGGCACAAGCTCGTCGGCCGTATCGTCGACGCCTACGAGAAGTACGACAGCCAGAACGGCACCGAGAACGGCACGCAGAAGCCCGGCCGCGGCAAGGCCGGGCATGCCCACAAGGGGAAGTAGACCAGCAGCACCATGTCGATCGACGTCAACAACGAGTCCGGCACCGAGGTCGACGAGCAGGCGATCCTCGACATCGCCCGCTACGCGCTCGCGCGGATGCGCATCCACCCGCTCTCCGAGCTCTCGGTGATCGTCGTGGACGCCGACGCCATGGAGCAGCTGCACGTGCAGTGGATGGAGCTGCCCGGACCGACGGATGTCATGTCCTTCCCCATGGACGAGCTGCGGCCGCCGTCCAAGGACGACGACGAGCCGCCGCAGGGGCTGCTCGGCGACATCGTGCTGTGCCCCGAGGTCGCCGCCAAGCAGGGCGCCGAGGCGCCGACGCAGCACTCCATGGACGAGGAGCTCCAGCTCCTGACGGTCCACGGGGTGCTGCATCTGCTCGGCTACGACCACGAGGAGCCCGACGAGAAGGCCGAGATGTTCGGTCTCCAGGCGGCCATCGTGGACGGCTGGCGCGCGGAGAAGGGCCTGACCGGCCCGTCCCCTGCCCCGACCGTCTCATGAGCCCTCAGATCGTCATCGGCGCGATCGCTCTGGTCGTCGTCGCCTGGCTCGCCGCCTGTGCGGAGGCGGGCCTGGCGCGGGTCTCCAGCTTCCGCGCCGAGGAGGCCGTACGCAGCGGCCGGCGGGGCAGCGCGAAGCTCGCCCGGATCGCCGCGGACCCGACGCGCTACCTGAACGTGGCGCTGCTGGTCCGCGTCGCCTGCGAGATGGCCGCCGCCGCGCTCGTGACCTTCGCCTGCCTCCGGGAGTTCGACAACACCGCCGAGGCGCTCCTGATCGCGATCGCGGTCATGGTCCTCGTCTCGTACGTCGCCGTCGGGGTCTCCCCGCGCACCATCGGCCGCCAGCACCCGCTGAACACGGCGACGGTCGCGGCGTACGTCCTGGTGCCGCTGGCCCGGATCATGGGCCCGATCCCCTCCCTGCTGATCCTCATCGGCAACGCGCTCACCCCCGGCAAGGGCTTCCGCCGCGGCCCCTTCGCCTCCGAGGCGGAACTGCGCGCGCTGGTCGACCTCGCCGAGAAGGAGTCCCTCATCGAGGCCGAGGAGCGCCGTATGGTGCACTCCGTCTTCGAGCTGGGCGACACCCTCGTGCGGGAGGTGATGGTCCCGCGCACGGACCTGGTGGTCATCGAGCGCTACAAGACCATTCGCCAGGCCCTGACCCTGGCCCTCAGATCCGGCTTCTCGCGCATCCCGGTCACCGGCGAGAGCGAGGACGACATCGTCGGGATCGTGTATCTGAAGGACCTGGCCCGCAAGACGCACATCAGCCGCGACGCCGAGTCCGAGCTGGTGTCCACCGCCATGCGGCCCGCCACGTTCGTGCCCGACACCAAGAACGCCGGCGATCTGCTGCGCGAGATGCAGAAGGACCGCAACCACGTCGCCGTGGTCATCGACGAGTACGGCGGCACGGCCGGGATCGTGACCATCGAGGACATCCTCGAGGAGATCGTCGGCGAGATCACCGACGAGTACGACCGCGAGCTGCCGCCCGTCGCGGACCTGGGCGAGGACCGCTACCGGGTCACCGCCCGCCTCGACATCGGGGACCTCGGCGAGCTGTACGGCCTCGAGGCCTACGACGACGAGGACGTGGAGACGGTCGGCGGACTGCTCGCGAAGGCACTGGGCCGGGTGCCCATCGCCGGTGCCTCGTCGCTCGTGGAGCTCCCCGACGGACGCGCACTGCGGCTGACCGCCGAGGCCGCGGCCGGACGCCGGAACAGGATCGCGACCGTGCTGGTGGAGCCGGTGGGCCCGGCCGGGCCCCCGCGGGAGGAGCCGGAGGCGGAATGACCCCACAGGAGCTGCGCGCGTTCTGCCTGTCGTTCAACGCCGCGGTGGAGGACTTCCCCTTCGATCCGCAGACCTCGGTCTTCAAGGTCCAGGGAAGGCTCTTCGCCCTGACGAACCTGGCCGGGCGGCCCCTGAAGGTCAACCTGAAGTGCGATCCCGAGGACGCGGTGCGCCTGCGCACCGAGCACGAGGGCCTGATCGTGGCCGGCTGGCACATGAACAAGCGCCACTGGAACACCGTCACCGTGGACGGCGGGCTCCCGGACCGCCTGGTCCGGGAACTCGTCGAGGACTCGTACGACCTCGTCGTCGCCGGACTTCCGCGCGCCGACCGCCTCCGCCTCGACCGCCCCTGACGAGGACCGGCACCGGACGACGGACCCCGTCGCCCGGCGACCGCAAGACCTCTCCGTATGCTCGGGGCATGACCGACAGCACCGCGCTCGACCCCGACGACCGCAAGATCGTCACCTTGGCCCGTTCCGTACGGGCGCGCAACGGTGTGCCCGAGGGTGCCGCCGTACGGGACGAGACCGGGCGCACGTATGCCGCCGGGACCGTCGAACTTCAGTCGCTGAAGCTGAGCGCACTGCAGACGGCGGTGGCCATGGCGGTGGCGTCGGGGGCCAAGTCCCTGGAGGCCGCCGCGGTCGTGACCATGTCGGAGTCCGCGTCCGCGGAGGACCGGGCGGCGGTGCGGGACCTCGGCGGGCCCGGCACGCCGGTGCTGGTGGCGTCGCCCGACGGAGTACTGCGGCACACGGTCACGGCGGGCTGAGATCCGGGGCGCCGCCCGGTGCCCTCGCCTGTGTCGGCCCGCTCGTCGGGCCGCACCCATCGGTGCGGCCCACGACCCCTCATGACGGCGCATCAGCCCCCGGGCCGCGTCCCCGTCGGCCTCCCGCACACCCCGGTGGCCTCGGGACCGTGACGGCTCGTCCGGCGGTCAGAGCGCGTCGGGGCCCCGCTCACCGGTCCGGACCCGCACCACCGTGTCGACCGGTACCGCCCACACCTTCCCGTCCCCGATCTTCCCCGTCCGCGCGGCCTTCACGATCGCGTCGACGACGCCGTCGGCGTCCGCGTCCTCGACCACGACCTCGATGCGGACCTTGGGCACGAGGTCGACCCGGTACTCCGCGCCGCGGTACACCTCGGTATGCCCGCCCTGGCGCCCGTAACCGCTCGCCTCGCTCACGGTCAGTCCGTGTACGCCCAGTTCGTGCAGGGCCGTCTTGACCGTGTCGAGGCGGAACGGTTTGACGACGGCGGTGATGAGCTTCATGCCGGGGGTGACCTTCTGCGAGGCGAAGTGGGCGACCGGGGCGCCATTGGCCCGGGACGCCGTGATCGTAGGCGGTGCCGGCCCCCGCCGTAAGGTCCCGGCAGCTGCGTGTGCGCACCTCTCCCGGTCGCATACGGGCACGCCGCCGTGACGCTGGGTGGTGCGGCGGCGCTTCCGGGAAGGCGCGGGCTCCGGGGCGGGGCCGGATCGTGCGGAGGGGCTCCGTGGATCAGGGAGAATGGGCGCCATGAGCGTTCGCACCCAGTCTTCCGAGCCGACCGAGGCCGTCCACCGGGCAGGTTTCGCCTGTTTCGTGGGCCGCCCCAACGCGGGCAAGTCCACCCTCACGAACGCTCTGGTCGGGCAGAAGGTGGCGATCACCTCGAACCGGCCGCAGACGACACGGCACACGGTGCGGGGCATCGTGCACCGCCCCGAGGCGCAGCTGATCCTGGTGGACACCCCCGGTCTGCACAAGCCGCGGACGCTGCTGGGCGAGCGGCTGAACGACGTGGTGCGCACGACGTGGGCCGAGGTGGACGTGATCGGCTTCTGTCTGCCGGCCGACCAGAAGATCGGTCCCGGTGACCGCTTCATCGCCAAGGAGCTGGCGGGGATCAAGAAGACCCCGAAGGTCGCGATCGTCACCAAGACGGATCTCGTGGACTCCAAGACCCTGGCGGAACAGCTCATCGCGATCGACCGGCTGGGCGAGGAGCTGGGATTCGCCTGGGCGGAGATCGTGCCGGTGTCGGCGACCGCGAACAAGCAGGTGGACCTGCTGGCGGACCTGCTGATCCCGCTGCTGCCCGAGGGGCCCGCGCTCTACCCCGAGGGCGACCTGACGGACGAGCCGGAGCAGGTCATGGTGGCGGAGCTGATCCGCGAGGCGGCGCTGGAGGGTGTGCGCGACGAACTGCCGCACTCGATCGCGGTGGTGGTGGAGGAGATGCTCCCGCGTGAGGACCGCCCGGCGGACAAGCCGCTCCTCGACATCCACGCGAACGTCTACATCGAGCGGCCCAGTCAGAAGGGGATCATCATCGGGCCGAAGGGCAAGCGCCTGAAGGAGGTCGGCATCAAGTCCCGCAAGCACATCGAGGCGCTGCTCGGCACCCCGGTGTTCCTCGACCTCCATGTCAAGGTGGCCAAGGACTGGCAGCGCGACCCCAAGCAGCTGCGCCGTCTGGGCTTCTGAGCGGTACCGGTACGTCGCGCGGGCGGCTCGCGCTCATGTCGCCCTGCGGAATCCGATCGTCGGCACGGCGCGCCGCCGCGGCCACGGGTCCACGCACTCGTCCGGCACCAGCCGCTCCAGGAACGCGTACCGGCTGAGCGCCGCCGGATCCTGGTCCTCGTACGACTGGACCCTGCTCCACCACGCCGCGATCTCGGCCCACCCGGGCGCCGAGAGCGACCCGCCGAACTCCTGCACCGAGAGCGCCGCCGTCAGACCGGCGAAGGCCAGGCGGTCGGCCAGCGGCCATGCGGCCAGTGTGCCGGTCACAAAACCCGCCACGAAGACGTCGCCCGCCCCCGTGGGGTCCAGTGCCTCGACCGCGATCGCGGGCACGGCGGCGGTCTCCCCGGTGCTGCCGTCCACGGCGTACGCACCGTCCGCGCCGAGGGTGACGACGGCCAGCGGCACGTGTTCGGTCAGCGCGTGCGCGGCGGCGCGGGGGCATTCGGTGCCGGTGTACCGCATGGCCTCCTGCGCGTTCGGCAGGAACGCCTCGCAGTGTTCGAGGTCGGCGAGGCCCGCCAGGTCCCAGGCACCGGTGTCGTCCCAGCCGACGTCGGCGAAGACGCGGGTGCCCTGTTTGGCCGCCTCGGCGATCCAGGGGGCGCGTCTGCCCGGGGTCAGTGAGGCGACGGCGGCCCGGGCGCGGGGCGGGCAGGCGGGCGCGGGTTCCTCGGGCGGTGGTTCGTGGCCGTGCGACACCATGGTCCGCTCGCCCTCGTAGGCCATGGAGACGGTGACCGGGGAGTGCCATCCGGACACCCTGCGGGAGATCGAGAGGTCGATGCCCTCGCCCTGCTCCAGCTCGTCCCAGCAGTACTCGCCGTAGTGGTCGTCGCCGAAGGCCGCGGCCAGGGAGGTCTTCAGGCCGAGGCGGGCCAGCGCCGCCGCCATGTTGGCCACGCCCCCGGGGCTCGACCCCATCCCGCGCGCCCAGGACTCGGTGCCGCGCACCGGGGCGGACGCGAGCCCGGTGAAGATGATGTCGAGGAAGACCGTCCCCGTGAGGTAGACGTCACAGGACGGATCGCCCGGCGCCCGCAGAGGCGCGAGCGGATCGACGTGGGGATGGTGGTGCGGCCCGTCCCCGATGTGGGGGTGGTGCGGTCCCTCTCCGGCGGTCGCGGTCACGGTGGGCTCCCTGACATGGTGCGGATCCAGCCAGTGTGCACCAAACGGCTCGCCCGGCGGCGGCGTCGGCGCGACGCCGCCGGGACCTCACCAGCGGGGGACCGCGGGCGCGCGCCACCCGGGATGCGCGACGCGCATGGCCGCGCCGTCGTCGCGGTCGCGCAGGGCGCCGTCGTCCGCGAGCCAGCGCTCGTGCAGGGCGGCCAGCCGGTCGCGGTCCAGGGTGACGCCGAGCCCCGGGGCGTCGGACACGGCGACCGCGCCGTCCCGGAAGGCGGGACGCTCGGTGACGACGTCCTCGGTCTGCCAGGGGTAGTGGGTGTCGCAGGCGTGGTGGAGGTCCGGCACCGTGGCCGCGACATGGGTCATCGCGGCGAGGGAGATGCCGAGGTGCGTGTTGGAGTGCATGGACACCCCGACGCCGAACGCACGGCAGATCGCCGCGAGTTCACGCGTGTTGCGCAGCCCGCCCCAGTAGTGGTGGTCGGACAGGACCACCTGGACGGCGCCGCGCGTGAACGCCTCCCGGATCTCGGCGAACGTGGTGACGCACATGTTGGTGGCGAGCGGCACCCGGCTCCGCGCGGCGATCTCGGCCATGGCCGGGGTGCCGAGGGCGGGGTCCTCCAGGTACTCGAGGACGTCGCCCAGCTCGCGGGCCACCGCCAGCGCGGTCTCCACCGACCAGGCACCGTTCGGATCCAGCCGCAGGGGGTGCCCGGGAAAGGCCGCGGCCAGCGCCCGGACCGCCGCGATCTCCTCCGCCGGCGGAAAGACGCCGCCCTTGAGCTTGAAGGAGGTGAAGCCGTACCGCTCCTTGAACCTCCGGGCCTGCTCGACCACTCCCTCCGGATCGAGGGCTGCGCCCCACTCGTCCTGCTCGCTCGACACTCCCTCCGGATGGCCGGCCCACTTGTAGAAGAGATACGCGCTGTACTCGACCTCGTCCCGCACCTTGCCGCCGAGGAGCGCGTGCACGGGCAGGCCGAGCGCCTTGCCGAGGGCGTCGAGGCAGGCGACCTCGAAGGCGGACACGACGGACAGGCGGAGTTTGTCGGCGGTCTGGACACCGCGCAGCCCGCCGACGTCGAGCCGGCCGCCGGACCGGGAGCCGTCGACGGCGACGTCGTCGGCGAGCGCGAACAGGCCGTTGAGGCGGGACACCGGACGGCCGATCAGCTTGTCCGCCAGGGGCCGGGCCGGTTCGAGGTACTTGGTGTCCCCGTAGGTCTCGCCGACCCCCGTGGTCCCGTCGTCGGTCACCACCTCCACGATCAGCCGGGGCGTGTAGGGCTGGTGGACGCCCTGGGTGTTCAGCAGCGGCGGGTCGGCGACCAGGATCGGTGTCAGGCGCACCTCGGCGATGGTGAGGTCACGGGAGGTCGCGGCGGTCACAGGGCGGCTCCTACGAGATCGAGTCCGGCGGCGAGCAGGACCTCCAGATCGGCCAGATCGGAGGGCGAGGGATCGACGAGCGGGGCGCGCACGGGCCCCACCCGGCCGCCCCGCAGCCGGGCCGCCGCCTTGACCAGCGACACGGCGTATCCGGGCACCCGGTCGCGGACGGCGACGAGCGGAACGTAGAACTCGCGCAGCAGCGTCTTCACCAGGGCGTCGTCGCCGTCGCGCAGCGCCGCGAAGAAGGCGGTCGCGATCTCGGGTGCGAAGGCGTGGACGGCGGAGGAGTAGGCCGGCACCCCGACCGCGGCGTACGCACGCGCCTGGAGTTCGGCGGTGGCGGCCCCGTTGAAGAACAGGAAGCGCTCGGGCGCTGCGAGGGTGAGGCGCTGCAGCCGGTCGAGGTCACTGTGGCCGTCTTTGAGCCCGATGACGCCGGGGATGCGGGTGACACGCCGGAACGCCTCGGTGCCGAAGGCGACCTGGCCGCGCTGGTAGGCGATGAGCGGGAGCGGGGTGCGGGCGGCGATCTGCTCCAGCTGCGCGACGAGTCCGTCCTGCGGTGCGGCCACGAGGTAGTGCGGCAGGACGAGCAGTGCGTCCGCGCCCGCCTGCTCGGCGATCCGCGCGAACCGGACGGCCTGCGCCCAGCCGTATCCCACACCGGCGACGACGGGTACCCGCCCGCCGGCCGCCTCCACGGCCGCGGCGACGACCTGTCCGTACTCCTCCTCGTCCAGGGAGAAGAACTCGCCCGTACCGCAGGCCGGGAAGACGGCGCCGGGCGCGGCGGCGAGCTGCGCCGCGACATGGGTCCGGAATCCGTCGGGATCGAGCGAGCCGTCCTTGTGGAAGCTGGTGAGCGGGAACGACAGGACCCCCTGTGCCATGCCGTTCCGCAGCCTCTGTGCCACCGCCTCCGGGTCCGCGTCCCTGGCGCCGCCCACTGCACTCATCTCCTCATGTAGACGCCATCCATATATACAAATGCAGATTAGATACATGGACGGGCCCCGTCAACGGCGGGATGCGGACCGGCCCCCGCACTCCCCCGCCCGGATTACGATCGGCGCATGTCAGACACCGGGGGCGTCCGCGAGGTGAAGTCGGCCGCGCGCACGGTCGAGCTGCTCGAGGTACTCGCCGCGCGGGGCGATCGTCCGGCACGCCTGCAGGAGCTCGCGGACCAGCTCGAGGTGCCGCGCAGCTCGATGTACGCCCTGCTGCAGACCCTTGTCTCGCGGGGCTGGGTCCGCACGGACGTCACCGGCTCGCTCTACGGCATCGGCATCCACGCCCTGCTGACAGGCACGAGCTATCTGGACTCCGACCCACGGGTGCGCGCCGTGCGCCCGTACCTCGACGAGGCGTCGGAGGCCCTCGGCGAGACGATCCACATGGGGCGCCTCGACGGCACCGACGTCGCCTATCTCGCGACGCGCGAATCGCACGAATACCTCCGCACGATCAGCCGCGTGGGCCGGCGGCTGCCCGCGCACGCGGGCGCACTCGGCAAGGCACTGCTGGCGGAGCGGCCCGACGCATGGCTGCCGAAGGGCCCGTACGCGGCCCTCACCCCGCACACGCACACATCCCGCGCCTCGCTGCTGGCGGATCTGGCCGTGACCCGTGAGCGCGGGCACTCGATCGACCGCGAGGAGGGCGTCGCCGGCATCGTCGGTTTCGGTTTCGCCCTCCGCTACGACATGCCGGCCCAGGACGCGATCAGCTGCTCGGTGCCGGTGGCCCGGCTGACGCCCGGTCACGAGGAGCACATCGTCGCGGTGATGGGGGAGATCCGGACCCGGATCGAGGGGGCGGCAGGCGGCGGAACCGGGGCACCGCGCTGGCGCTGACCCAGGGTGATCCAGGGTCCCCGCCAACCAAAAGACGGCGCTTGTACCCGGCCCGACCAGCCCCAAACCTTTTAGTGACCCAGATCACACACCCCGCGCTTTTTTCTTGAACCGCGTGCTTGATACAAATTGCCCGCGCGTTCCTGTCGTTCGACGGTCGGCGCCCCATCCCCCGTTTTTCCGCCGCTCCTTCCGTATGCCCTGGAACGCCCGTGTCCTCCCGTCCTGCTCCGCCCTGGCCCCTCGTCGCCCTTTTCACATCCGGGTATCTGGCCGCGTACCTCCTGCCCACCACCGTCGGCAGGCTGGACTCGGGCCTTCCGCTCTCCTCCACCGAAGCCGGCTCCATCGGCAGTGCCCTGCTGCTGGGTTCGGCCTGCGCGGGCTTCCTGCTCGCCGCGCACGTCCACCGGATCGGCCCCCGCCGACTCGCCCGTGCCGGACTCCTGCTCGCCGCCGCCGGATACGGCACGGCGGCGCTCAGCCACAGCATCCCCGTGGTCGTCGCGGGGGCGGTGGCCGGCGGGTTCGGCTCCGGTACGGCGACCACCGTCGCCGCGACCGGGATCGCCGCCCAGCGCGACCCGCACCGCACCTCCACACTCGGCCTGCTCGGCGTCTCCGCGCTCGCCGGCGTGATCTACCTGACGGTTCCCCGGCTCGGCCCGGGCCATGGACTCCCGCTCGCCGCCCTCGCGCTCACCGCACTGCTGGTGTGGCCTGCGACCGGCCGCCTGTCCACCCCGGCGCGGATCACCACCGCTCCCCGCGGGACCGGGGAGAGCGGCCCACTGCCCCACACCCGCTCCGGCATCGTCCTCGCCGCCGGCATTCTGTGCTGGTCCCTCGCCCAGAACTCGCTGTGGGGCGTGAGCGGCCGTATCGGCCTCACCCAGGCGCATCTCACGGAGGTCACCGTCGGCGCGGTCTTCGCGATCGCGCTCGGGGCCGGACTGCTCGGCGTGATCGGCGCGGGAGCACTCGGCCCGCGTCTCGGCCGCGCGCTCCCCATCGGTCTGGGCACCGCGCTCATCGCCGGCTGTATCGCGCTCAGCGCCTCCGCCACCGGCTTCGGCACCTTCGCGACCGGCGAGATCGCCTGGAACACGCTCTACCCGATCGTGCTGTCGTATCTGATCGGCCTCGCCGCCTCCCTCGACCGGCGCGGCCGCTGGGCGGTCCTCGTGGGCTCGGCCTCCTCGCTCGGCACGGCCGCGGGCCCGCTGGCCGGCAGCCTGTTGTCCGCTCGGGCGGGCTTCCCGGCGATGGGGACGATCCTCGCCGTCGGCCTGCTGGCCATCACGCTCCCGCTGACCGCGGTCGCCCTGCACACCGGTGGCCGGCCGCTGCGGTCCGGCGCCGCACGTCGTCGCACCCCGGCCGTCGTGGTGGCCGTCACCACGGGCACCCCCTCGGGGGCGGTACCCCCGGCCGGCGCACCGGAGCAGGCCGTCGTGGAGTTCCCGCTCGACGCGGCGGCGGTGACGGTGCGAGAGGAGTACGACACGGCAGGGCCCCGGCAGGCCGCCGCCGCACCGGGACCCGGAACCCTCTAGCGCCCGCCGAACTCGTACGCGTCCACCTCGGCCAGGTAGCGCGCCCGCCGCTCCTCGTCGTGCTCCAGGAAGGAGGCGGCGAAGGAGTTGCGGGCCAGCCGGCGCATGTGCTCCTCGCTCAGGCCGAGGGCGTCGCGCACGGCGTGGAAGTTGTCCCCCGCGTACCCGCCGAAGTAGGCGGGATCGTCGGAGTTGACGGTGCACAGCAGTCCGGCGTCGAGCATCGCGGCCAGCGGGTGGTCGGCCAGGGTGTCCACGGCGCGCAGCCGGACGTTGGACAGCGGGCACAGCGTCAGCGGCACCTGATCGCGCACCAGCCGCTCGACGAGGGCCAGGTCCTCCAGGCAGCGCAGCCCGTGGTCGACGCGCTCGACGCCGAGCAGATCGAGGGCCTCGGTGATGTACTCCGGCGGCCCCTCCTCACCGGCGTGCGCGACGCGGCGCAGTCCGAGGGCGGCGGCGGCCTCGTACACGGCACGGAACGTGGCCGGCGGATGGCCGACCTCGGCTGAGTCCAGACCGACCCCGATGATCCGGTCCAGGTACGGCTTCGCGGCCTCGAGCGTCTCCAGCGCCGAATCGGCGGACTCGTCACGCAGGAAGCACATGATCAGCCGGGTGGAGACGCCGTGCTTCTCCTCGCTGCGTCCGAGCGCCCGCCACAGCCCCTCGACGACCGTGCCCATACCGACACCCCGGGCGAGATGGGCCTGCGGGTCGAAGAAGATCTCGGCGTGCCGCACTCCCTGCGCCGCGGCCCGCTCGAGGTAGGCGTCGGCCAGGTCCTCGAAGTCCTGCTCGGTCCGCAGCACGGCCATGAGCTCGTAGTACAGGTTCAGAAAGGACTGGAGGTCGTCGAAGGCGTACGCCTTGCGCAGCTCTTCCGTGTCCGCGTACGGCAGTTCGACACCATTGCGCGCGGCCAGCGCGAAGGCCAGCTCGGGCTCGAGGGTGCCTTCGACATGAAGGTGCAGTTCAGCTTTGGGGAGGGGCATCAAAGCATCGTACGGCCTGGTCACACCCGTTTCGGGAGAGGCACTCTCAGCAGGTCGCGGGCCACGGTCAGCTCGCCCCCGAACCCGGCGTCGCGGGCCTGCCGCTCGAACTCCTCAGGCTCCGCGTAGCGCTGGCTGAAGTGGGTGAGCACCAGGTGCCGCACACCGGCCCCCTGCGCCACCCGCGCCGCCTGGCCTGCCGTCAGATGCCCGTACTCGACGGCCAGTTGCTCGTCCGCGTCGAGGAAGGTCGATTCGATGACCAGCATGTCGCAGCCCTCCGCGAGGGCGTACACCCCGTCGCACAGCCGGGTGTCCATGACGAACCCGAAGCGCTGCCCGCGCCGCACCTCGCTCACGGTCTCCAGCGCGACTCCGTCCAGGGAGCCCTCGCGCTGGATGCGGCCCACGTCCGGGCCCTTGATGCCGTGCGCGGCGAGCCGCTCGGGCAGCATGCGCCGCCCGTCGGGCTCGACGAGCCGGTAGCCGAAGGAATCGACGGGGTGGGACAGCCGCCGGGCCTCGAGGGTGTACGCGGGGGTCGTCGCGATCACGCCGTCCTCCGCGACCGGCGCCTCGGTGATCCCGACGGTCTCCCGGTAGGCCGTCGCATACCGCAGCCGCTCGAAGAAGAGCTGCCCCGACTTCGGGTAGTGCACGGTGATCCGGTGCGGCACCTTGTCCAGATTGATCCGCTGGATGACTCCGGCCAGCCCGAGCGAGTGGTCTCCGTGGAAGTGCGTGACACAGACCCGGCGCAGGTCGTGGGCGGCGGCCCCGGCGTGCAGCATCTGCCGCTGGGTGCCCTCGCCGGGGTCGAAGAGGATGCCGTCCCCGTCCCACCGCAGCAGATAGCCGTTGTGGTTGCGGTGCCGGGTCGGGACCTGGCTGGCGGTACCGAGGACGACCAGTTCGCGTACGGACACGGCGTCCTACCCGGGGGGCCACTGCAGGCCGCGGCCGCCGAGAACGTGGGCGTGCGCGTGCCAGACGGTCTGCCCGGCGCCGCTGCCGGTGTTGAAGACGACGCGGTGGCTCTCGAGCTTCTCCTGCGCGGCGACCTCGCCGGTCTCGCGGAGCAGGTCGGCGGCCACGGCCGGTACGGCGGCGGCGAGGGTGGCGACGTCCCGGTAGTGGACCCGGGGGATGACCAGGACATGGGTCGGTGCCTGGGGGTTGATGTCCTGGAAGGCGACGGTGGTCTCCGTCTCCCGGACGATCGTCGCCGGGATCTGCCCCGCGACGATCTTGCAGAACAGGCAGTCGTCCTGCGGTTCTCCCGCCATGTGCGTGCCTCCTCACACCGACTGATCACGACGACGGCATGGTATCCGCCCGGCCGCCGCCGACGGAGTCCCCGCACTCCGCCGCGGAGGGGCGCGGGCCGCCCCGGGCCGGTCGGCCGACCGGGGCTCCACGGGAGCGGACGGCCCGGGGCGCGGCGACCCACCGGCGCCGCACCCGCGGGGGTCGGCACCACGCGAGGTGGCTCACCGGGCCGCCGGTGCGGGGCGCCGGCTCACAGCCGGGGCAGCTCCGGGGGCGTCTTCGCCGGGTGCTCCTCGAGCGCGGCCAGCGCTATGCGCACCGCCTCGTCCAGTTGCACATCGCGCCCGGCGACGTGGTCCTGCGGCGCCTGCACCACCTCGACGTCCGGATCGACGCCGTGGTTCTCCACGCCCCAGCCGTAACCCTCCAGCCAGAACGCGTACTTCGGCTGCGTCACGAGGGTCCCGTCCACAAGCCGGTACCTGCTGTCGATCCCGATGACCCCGCCCCAGGTCCGTGTCCCGACCACCGGCCCGATCCCGAGCGCCTTGACCGCCGCGTTCACGATGTCCCCGTCCGACCCGGAGAACTCGTTGGCGACGGCGACGACGGGCCCGCGCGGGGCGTCCTCGGGATAGCTGTAGGCCCGCAGCCCTCGCGGGAGGTCCCAGCCCACGATCCGGCGCGCCAGCTTCTCGACGACCAGTTGGGAGGTGTGCCCGCCCCGGTTCTCCCGGACGTCCACGACCAGCCCCTCCCGGGCGACCTCGATCCGCAGGTCCCGGTGGAGCTGCGCCCACCCGGAACCCACCATGTCCGGCACGTGCAGATACCCGAGCCGCCCGCCCGAGGTCTCGTGCACATACGCCCGCCGGTCCGCCACCCAGGCGTGGTACCTGAGCGGCTCCTCGTCGGCGGTCGGGACGACGACGGCGTACCGCAGATCCCCGCCGCCCGCCGGGGAGATCGTCAGCTCCACCGGCCGGCCCGCCGTACCGACCAGCAGCGGCCCGGGTCCCGTCACCGGGTCCACCGGCCGCCCGCCCACCGCGACGATCGCGTCCCCGGTGCGCACGGCCACACCGGGTGCGGCGAGCGGCGCCCGTGCGTCCGGGTCGGAGGTCTCCGAGGGCAGCACCCGGTCGACGTGCCACTGGCCGTCGGTGTGGCGGGAGATGTCCGCACCGAGCAGCCCCTGCCGCCGGTCCGCGTCGGCCCCGTGGCCGGCCGGCGTGACGTACGCGTGGGAGGTGCCCAGCTCGCCGTGCACCTCCCACAGCAGGTCCACCAGGTCGTCGTGCGTGGCCACCCGTGCGAGCACCGGCCGGTAGCGGTCCAGGACCCCGTCCCAGTCGATCCCGCCGAGGTCCGGCCGCCAGAAGTTGTCCCGCATGAGACGGCCCGTCTCGTCGTACATCTGCCGCCACTCCGCGGCGGGGTCGACGGTCTGCCGCACCCGCGACAGGTCGACCGTGATGTTCGCGTCGCTGTCGTCGTCGTTCGGGGCGCGGCGGTCGCTCGGTACGACCTTGAGCTTGCCGTCGGTCCACAGCAGCACCCGCTTGCCGTCACCGCTGACCGCGAAGTGGTCGGCGTCCGCGGCGAGATGCTCGATGCGCTGCTGGACCAGGTCGTAGCGCTCGAGCTCGGTCTTGGGATCGGGGTCGTCGGGTGTGGCGCGGGAGGCACCCAGCACTCCGCGCACGGGGTGCCGCAGCCACAGCACACCGTCCTTGGCGGCCCGCAGCCCGGAGTAGCGCGCCGCCTCGACCGGGAAGGGCACGATCCGGTCGGCGAGCCCGTCCAGGTCGATCCGGGTGGCGGGGGCGCCCTCGCTGTCGGGCGTCTCGTCCTTCTCGGGCGCCTCGAAGGGGCGGCCGTGCCGCTGCGGCCCGAAGGGGGACGGCGTGGTCGCGGCCAGGGTGATCAGGTGCGGCCGTGAACCGCCCACGAAGGCCAGGTCGAAGACGTGCTCGTCGTAGACGGGGTCGAAGGAGCGCGCCGAGAGGAACGCCAGGTGCTTGCCGTCCAGCGTGAACGCCGGTGCGTAGTCCCGGAAGCGCAGCGGGGTCGCCTCGGTCACCGACAGGTCGGCCGTGTTGGCGAGCTTGAGCTGGCGCAGCGGGCGCGGGCCGGGGTGCGACCAGGCAAGCCATGCCGAGTCGGGTGAGAAGACCAGCCCGTCGGCCTCCCCGTCGTCACTGCGGTCGACCTCGCGCACCTCGCCGCTGTCCCGCTCGACGAGCAGCACCCGTCCGTCGTCCGTGGCGACCGCGACGCGGCCGCCGTCGGGTGCCACCGCGAGCCCGAGCACCCGCCCCAACTGCCCGGCCGCCAGCCGGCGGGGGGTGGCCGCCGGGAGAAATCCGGTGGCGGGCGCGAACTCCAGCGCGTCCTCGCCCTCCGCGTCCGTCACCCACACCACCCACTCCTCGCCGTCGGCGCGGAAGGTGTGCGGCAGCCGGGCTCGTACGCCGTGATCCGCGGCGAGCGCGCGGGCCGGCCCCGAACGGTGGGTGATCCAGTGCACGGCGCCGCGCACGGAGATCGCGCTGCCGCGTCCGCCGTGGTCAGGCGAGGCGGTGCCGAACCAGCGGCCCGCGTGCAGCGGGTACGGCTGGAGGTCCGCGCGCTGCCCGCCGAGCCGGATGTCCAGCCGCCGGGGTTCGGCGCCGTCCAGGTCGTCGAGGAGCCACAGCTGACCGGCACAGGCGTACACCACCCGGGTGCCGTCGGTGGCGGCGTGGCGGGCGTAGAAGCCCTCCCCGCTCTCGTCCGCTTCCCCGAGGGGTGTGTGGCGGCGCAGATCCGACCCGTCGGCCTGCGAGGAGTACACCGCCCCGACGCCCTCGTGGTCGGAGAGGAAGGCGATCCTCGCCCGGTCCCCCGTCCCCGCCCACAGGGGGTACTCGATGTTCCCGTCGAGGTCCTCGTGCAGCCGCACGAACTCGCCGTCGCCCTCACGGTCGATCCACAACTTGCCGGCGGTACCGCCCCGGTACCGCTTCCAGTAGGCGGCCTCGCGTCCCATCGGCGCGGACAGCAGGACCGTGGCGGGCCCGTACGCGACCTCGCCGACGGGCCCGTACGGCAGGGTGGTGGCCGGTCCGCCGTCGAGCGGCACGGCACGCGCCCAGGTGCGGCGCAGCGACGCCTGACCGGCCGTGCTGAGCGCGAGCACCCGGCCCTCGGGGGTCCAGCCGCGCACCTGGGTCTTCGCGCTTCCCCAGTGCGTCAGGCGCTTCGAGGGGCCGCCGTCGATCGGGGCGACGTGGACTTCGGGGGCACCGTCGCGGGTGGAGGTCCAGGCGACGACCGTGCCGTCCGGGGAGATACGGGGGTGGTTCACGGGGACGTTGTCGGCGCTGACCCGCCAGGCGCGGCCGCCGTCGAGCGGGGCGACCCAGACGTCGTCCTCGGCGGTGAAGGCGACCAACTCGCCGTGCAGATGCGGGAACCGGAGGTACGCGGGCGATACGGACTGAGTCACCAGATCACCCTAAGCAGCGATCTCGTTCCCTGACAGGGGTTTTCCCCAGATGAAACCGCCCCGGGGGGACGTCACTTGCCCCGCACCGGCCAGCAGGTCGGGTCGCCCTGGCACCAGATCGTCTTCGTGACGGTGACGGTGGGCCCGGGCTGCCCGGGAGCGGTCGGGCGGAACGTGACGGGTGGAATCGGGGTGCCGGCGGCGTTGCAGTCGCCGAGGCCGCTCACGCGGAACCAGCGCCTGCCGCCCACGGTGGCCGTGAGGTTCCCGCGGACGCACTTGCCGTCGACGGCGCGGGTGACCCTGCCCGTGACGGTGATGTCCCTCTTGTCGTCGGTCTGGCCCTGGCAGTCGACGGTGACGACGGTGCTCGCGGACGGCGCGGGCGTCCGGCCGGAGGTGGAGGATCTGCTGCCGTAGTCGCCCACGCAGCTCAGCCAGCGCACGTTCACATGCTGCCGTTCCAGTTGCCTGGTCGCGGTCTGGTCGGTCGTGTAGGCCACCGACGCGGAACTCAGATCACCGGGTTGGCAGGCGACGGCTCCGCCCGCGGTGACCAGCACGGCCCCGGTCACGGCGACGAGCCGCCCGCCTCCGGGGCGCCGCCGGATCCGTCTCAATACCCCCATGGAGGGCAGCCTGCCACTCCACGGCGCAGGGGGACAGGGCGCATACAGCCATGTGCACGCCCCCGTTCACTCCCACGGGATGTGTGCCGCCGCGCGCCGAAGGATCGTCAGGGGAGCAGCAGGAGCCACTCCTGGAGCTCCACCAGGTTGCCCTCCGGGTCCTTGAGGTGGGCGACACGCATGCGGTCGGTCATGGGGGCCGGACCGTGCAGAAGGGTCGCGCCCCGGGACGTGATCTGCTCGCAGTACGCGTCCAGGTCGTCCACCCGCAGCACCACGAGCGAACGGTGGCCGCTGGCCTCGTCGGACAGCTCACCGAGGACCCCGGCCATCATCGACCGGTCCTGCAGCGCGATGCCCGCCGAACCGGTGGCGGGGCTGAACTTCTCGTACGGTCCGTCCACCGCTCCCGACTGGGGCTTGAGTCCGAGGACCTCCGCGTAGAACCGGTAGCACTCGGCGAAGTCCGAGACCAGCAGTCGTATCTGTGCGAGTTCCATGGAACGCCCCCGTGGGTCAGGACCAGCGGCCCGTACGGCCGAGCAGCAGAGCGGCCGCCGCGGTTCCGGCGGTCGATGTACGCAGGACGGTACGCCCCAGCCGGAACGCCCTCGCACCCGCGTCCGCGAAAAGCGCCAACTCCTCGGGAGCCACGCCTCCTTCGGGCCCGACGACCAGCACGATCCGGCCCTCCGCGGGCAGGTCCACCGTCGCCAGGGGCTCGTCGCCGCTCTCGTGCAGGACCGCGGCGAGATCGGCCTCTGCCAGAAGTTCCGCCACCTGCTTGGTGGTCGCGGCGTCCGCGACCTCGGGGAAGCGCACCCGGCGCGACTGCTTGCCCGCCTCGCGGGCGGTGGCCCGCCATTTGCCGAGCGCCTTGAGCCCGCGGTCGCCCTTCCACTGCGTGATGCACCGGGAGGCCGCCCAGGGGACGATCGCGTCCACCCCGACCTCGGTCATCGTCTCCACGGCCAACTCGCCCCGGTCGCCCTTGGGCAGCGCCTGGACGACGGTGATGCGCACCGCCGGCGGGGGCTCCTCGTGGAGGGACTCGAGGTCCATGACCACCAGCCGGTCCTTGCCCTCGGCCGTTTTCACCACGCCCTCGGTCCACCGGCCGTGTCCGTCGGTGAGGACCACGTCCTCACCGGGCCGCAGCCGTTTCACCGACACCGCGTGCCGGCCCTCCGGTCCGTCGAGCACGAACTCCGGGCCGATTCCGTCGAGTCGGTCCACGACGAAGACGGGAGCCGTCATCGCCCGGCACCGCCTCTCGACAACGCTGTCGCCGCCGCCTCCAGTTCGGCCGCCAGCACCTCCACCAGTTGCCCGGCGGGCAGTTCACGGGCCTGCCGGTGCCCCTGCCCGGCCCACAGCCCCATGCCCTGTGCGTCACCCGCCGCGGCGGCCGCCTTGCGCAGCGGACCGGTGAGGTGGTTGATCTCCGGGTACGCGGCCGGCGCGTAGGGTCCGTGTTCCCGCATGAAGCGGTTGACCAGACCGCGGGCCGGGCGCCCGCTGAACGCGCGCGTCAACTCCGTCCGCACGAACAGGGGATCGGTCAGCGCCTGCTTGTGCAGGGGGTGGGCCCCGGACTCGGGGGTCGCGAGGAAGGCCGTGCCCAGCTGCGCGGCGCTCGCACCCGCGGCGAGCACCGCGGCGATCTGGCCGCCGCGCATGATGCCGCCGGCCGCCACGATCGGGATGCCCACGGTCTCGCGCACCTGTGACACAAGGGCCAGCAGACCGATGCCGGATCCGTCGTTCTCCTGGATGTCCCGGTGGGTGCCCTGGTGTCCGCCGGCCTCGACGCCCTGCACGATCACCGCGTCCGCGCCCGCCTCCTGCACGGCGCGCGCCTCGTCCGGGGTGGTCGCGGTGACAAGGGTGAAGGTGCCCACGCGACGCAGGGAGTCCAGGACCTCCGCAGTGGGGACCCCGAAGTGGAACGAGACGGCCGGCACCGGGTTGTCGAGGAGAACGGCGAGCTTGACGTCGTAGCCGTCGTCGCGGCCGCTGTCGGGGTCGCCGAGTTCGGTCTCGTACCAGGCGGCCTCACCGGCGAGCTGGTTGGCGTAGACCTCCACGGCCGCGGCGGAAGGCAGCGCGGCGCCGGCCGCTCCGGTGGAGCCGCCGCCTGCACCGGGATACTCGGGTTGCGGCATGAACACGTTCACACCGAAGGGTCCGTTCGTCAGCCCGCGGAGCTGCTTGATCTCCTGGTACATGCCGTCGGCCGTCTTGTACCCGGCAGCGAGGAATCCCAGGCCGCCGGCGTCGGTCACGGCGGCGGCGAGCTGCGGCACGGAGACGCCGCCCGCCATGGGGGCCTGCACGATCGGAAGGCGGAGGAGATCGGTCAGCGCGGAGGACATGACGGCATGTTGTCACGTCCCCCGAACAAGTCCGAATCCGGCCTTCCCCTGGCATATGCCAGGGGAAGGA
Source organism: Streptomyces sp. HUAS TT11 (assembly GCF_051553595.1). Taxonomy (NCBI): domain Bacteria; kingdom Bacillati; phylum Actinomycetota; class Actinomycetes; order Kitasatosporales; family Streptomycetaceae; genus Streptomyces; species Streptomyces sp. HUAS TT11. Next base: position 6,108,456 of record NZ_CP196184.1, on the reverse strand, counting down.
ACAACGCATCAGGACGATGGGTGAAGGTCCGCGGGCAGCGGAATCCGGCCTACGGAACGCCGGGCGCCCGCCCGTCGGTCAGCGCCCGTTGAACGCGTCCTTCAGCCGTGAGAACAGCCCCTGCTGACCCGGCTGGAACTGCCCCTGCGGCCGTTCCTCGCCGCGCAGCACCGCCAGCTCGCGCAGCAGGCGCTCCTGCTCGGGGTCCAGCTTCGACGGCGTCTGCACCTCGACGTGGACGATCAGATCGCCGCGCCCGCCGCCGCGCAGATGCGTGACACCGCGGGTGTGCAGGGGGATCGACTGCCCGGACTGCGTGCCGGGACGGATGTCGACCTCCTCCAGGCCGTCGAGCGTCTCCAGCGGGACCTTCGTGCCGAGGGCCGCCGCCGTCATCGGGATGGTGACCGTGCAGTGCAGGTCGTCCCCGCGGCGCTGGAAGACCGAGTGCGGCAGCTCGTGGATCTCCACGTACAGGTCACCGGCGGGACCGCCGCCGGGGCCGACCTCGCCCTCGCCCGCAAGCTGGATCCGGGTGCCGTTGTCGACGCCGGCGGGGATCTTGACGGTGAGCGTCCTGCGGGAGCGCACCCGCCCGTCGCCCGCGCACTCGGGGCACGGGTTCGGGACGATGGTGCCGAAGCCCTGGCACTGCGGACACGGCCGGGACGTCATGACCTGGCCCAGGAAGGACCGGGTGACCTGCGAGACCTCACCGCGGCCGCGGCACATGTCACAGGTCTGCGCGGAGGTGCCGGGTGCGGCGCCCTCGCCGTTGCAGGTGTTGCAGACGACGGCGGTGTCGACCTGGATGTCCTTCGTCGTGCCGAAGGCCGCCTCGTCGAGCTCGATCTCGAGCCGGATCATGGCGTCCTGGCCCCGGCGGGTGCGTGAGCGCGGTCCGCGCTGCGACGCCGTGCCGAAGAAGGCGTCCATGATGTCCGAGAAGTTCCCGAAACCGCCCGCGCCGAAGCCGCCCGCACCGGCGCCGCCCGCCTGGGACAGCGGGTCGCCACCGAGGTCGTAGACCTGCTTCTTCTGCGGGTCCGACAGCACCTCGTACGCGGCGTTGATCTCCTTGAACCGCTCCTGCGTCTTGGGATCGGGGTTGACGTCCGGGTGCAGCTCGCGGGCGAGCCGGCGGAACGCCTTCTTGATCTCCTCCTGCGACGCGTCGCGGCGCACGCCGAGTACGGCGTAGTAGTCCGTGGCCACTTACGACTCCGCCAGGATCTGTCCGACGTACCGTGCCACCGCTCGTACCGCTCCCATCGTTCCCGGGTAATCCATGCGGGTCGGTCCGACCACGCCGAGTTTCGCTACTGCTTCGCCGCCCGAACCGTAGCCCACGGAGACGACGGACGTGGAGTTGAGTCCCTCGTGCGCGTTCTCGTGACCGATACGCACCCGCATGGCCGGATCCTTCGCCTCGCCCAGCAACTTGAGGAGCACGACCTGCTCCTCGAGCGCCTCGAGGACGGGGCGGATGGTGAGAGGGAAGTCATGCCCGAAGCGGGTGAGATTGGCGGTTCCGCCGATCATCAACCGCTCCTCGGTCTCCTCCACGAGTGTCTCCAGCAAAGTGGAGAGCACCGTAGCGACCGTACTGCGGTCCTCCGGCTCCTCGAAGGCCTCGACCAGGTCCTGCACGAGCAGCGGGACGTCCGCGAAGCGGCGGCCGGCGACCCGGCTGTTGAGCCGGGCGCGCAGGTCGGCCAGCGACGCCTCGCCGAACGGCGCGGGGCAGTCGATCATGCGCTGCTCGACCCGGCCGGTGTCCGTGATCAGCACGAGCATCACGCGTGCGGGCGCCATCGACAGCAGCTCGACATGGCGCACCGTGGAGCGCGTCAGCGAGGGGTACTGCACGACCGCGACCTGCCGGGTGAGTTGCGCGAGCAGCCGCACCGTGCGCGTGACGACGTCGTCGAGGTCGACGGCGCTCTCCAGGAAGCTCTGGATCGCGCGGCGCTCGGGCGGGCTCATCGGTTTGACGGCCGCGAGCTTGTCGACGAAGAGGCGGTAGCCCTTGTCCGTGGGGATGCGTCCGGCGCTGGTGTGCGGCTGGGCGATGTAGCCCTCCTCCTCCAGCACGGCCATGTCGTTGCGGACGGTGGCCGGGGAGACACCGAGCTTGTGCCGTTCGGTGAGGGCCTTGGAACCCACCGGCTCCTCGGTTCCCACATAGTCCTGGACGATGGCGCGCAGCACCTCGAGCCGGCGTTCACTGAGCATCGCGCACACCTCCAGTGTCCCCTTGGCGCTTCCCTGGCACTCTGTGCATGCGAGTGCCAACATCCCGGAGCAAGTGTACGGCGGTCGGGTACGCCCCCGGCAAGGGCGGCAGCGCCGTCGTACCCACGCGTTCCGACCCGTCGTACCGACGTGTACCGACCTGTCCCGGGGTGTCCCCGCCGCGCGGGCACCCACGACACCGCCGCACGGCGGTGTCGTGGGAAGGGCGAGGACGGAGGGCGGCCGGTCCGGGGACCGGGCGTCCACGCCCTCCGGTCCGAAACGGCACGGCCGGACCGGTCGCGGGAGAGCGGGCGGGCCCACGCGATCGAGGCGGGTCGGGCGCCCGGACGAGGGCGCACCCCGTACGCCCGGGCGCCGCGGCCTGTGGCGCCCGCGGGCACGGAACGGCGTGTGACGTATCTCGCGCTCACGGGCGTGAGGTTGCCCGGAGCGCTCGTCCTCGCCGGCCGCCGCGTCTGCCCGGGAAGGGTCGCGACGGCCCTCCACGGGGCCCGGGTCCCGCGCGCCGCGGGCAAGGCGGCTCGCCCCGGCGTGTCGTGGCGCCCCGTACGCCTTGCGGGTTCGCGGTTCTCCTATCGTCATCCGAATGCGCCAGTATTCGCCGGACCTGACTCCGCCGTGGAAGAAGCCCAAGCCCGTGCCGGAGGTCCCGGCGGACCCCGGTCTGGTGGTCGAGGAGCCGCGCACCGGCTTCTGCGGTGCGGTGATCCGCTGCGAGGCGGGCACGGTGACCCTGGAGGACCGCTTCGGCAAGCACCGGGTGTTCCCCCTGGAGCCGCGCGGCTTCCTGCTGGAGGGCCGGGTGGTGACGCTGGTGCGCCCGTCGAAGGTGCCGGTACGCCCCACGCGTACGGCGTCGGGCTCGGTGGCGGTCCCCGGGGCCCGCGCGCGTGTCGCCCGTGCCGGCCGCATCTATGTGGAGGGCCGCCACGACGCGGAACTGGTCGAGCGGGTGTGGGGCGACGACCTGCGGATCGAGGGTGTGGTCGTCGAGTACCTGGAGGGCGTCGACGACCTGCCGTCGATCGTCTCGTCGTTCTCCCCCGGCCCCGACGCCCGCCTGGGCGTCCTGGTGGACCATCTGGTCCCCGGCACGAAGGAATGGCGCATCGCGGAGTCGGTGACGAGCGAGCACGCGCTGGTGGTCGGGCATCCCTACATCGATGTCTGGGAGGCCGTGAAGCCGTCGTCGGTCGGCATCAGGCAGTGGCCGCGCATCCCGCACGGCGAGGACTGGAAGAAGGGCGTGTGCCGGGCCCTGGGCTGGCCGGAGAACACGGGTGAGGCCTGGCAGCGGATCCTGTCGCGGGTGCGGTCCTACAAGGATCTGGAGCCGGAGCTGCTGGGCAGGGTGGAGGAGCTGATCGACTTCGTCACGGCACAACCGTGAGCACCGGCCGGGCGACGACCGGCCCTCCGACGCCGTCAGGACGCCGCCACCCCGCCGACCGGGCCGGGGCCCGAACCGCCGCGCGGTGGCCGGCCCCGCCCGGTGATCAGTCCGATCAGTCCACCAGGTCCCGCACCACACCGTCCGCGAGCAGCCGCCCCCGCAACGTCAGTACGGCGCGCCCCTCCCCGTACGGACCCTCCTCCAGCAGCCCGTCCGCCAGCGCGCGGCGCGAGGCCGCGAGCCCCGCATCCCGCAGCAGCGGCAAGGGAACGCCCTCCCGCAGCCGCAGCTCCAGCAGGATGCGTTCGACCCGCCGGTCCTCGCCCGTCAGGACCTCGCGTCCGGCGCCCGGGGAGCGCCCCTCCGCGAGGGCCGCCGCATAGGCCCCCGGATGCTTCACGTTCCACCAGCGCACCCCGCCCACGTGGCTGTGGGCGCCGGGGCCCGCACCCCACCAGTCGGCGCCGCGCCAGTACAGCTCGTTGTGCAGGCAGCGGGCGGGCTGCGACGTCGCCCAGTTGGAGACCTCGTACCAGTCGTAGCCCGCCGATCCGAGCATCTCGTCCGCGATCAGGTAGCGGTCCGCGTGGACGTCGTCGTCCGTCATCGGGATCTCGCCCCGGCGTATGCGGCGCGCGAGCTGCGTGCCCTCCTCGACGATCAGCGCGTAGGCCGAGATGTGGTCGGGCCCCGCACCCAGTGCCGCCTCCAGCGACGCCCGCCAGTCGTCGTCCGACTCGCCCGGCGTGCCGTAGATCAGGTCCAGGTTCACGTGCGCGAAGCCCGCCGCCCGCGCCTCGGCCACACACGCCTCGGGGCGGCCGGGCGTATGCGTGCGGTCCAGGACCTTCAGGACGTGCGGACGCGCGCTCTGCATGCCGAAGGAGATCCGGTTGAAACCGCCCTCGCGGAGCGTGGCGAGATACCGCTCGTCCACCGACTCCGGGTTGGCCTCCGTCGTCACCTCTGCGTCGTCCGCGAGCCCGAACTCGTCGCGGATCGAGCCCAGCATCCGTACCAGGTCCTCCGCGGCGAGCAGCGTCGGCGTACCGCCCCCGACGAAGACCGTGCGCACCTCGCGCGGGTCGTCGCCCAGCACCTTGCGGGCCAGCCGGACCTCGTCGATCAGCGTCTCCGCGTAGTTGTCGCGGGACGCCAGAACTCCGCCCGTGCCGCGCAGCTCCGTCGCGGTGTAGGTGTTGAAGTCGCAGTAGCCGCAGCGCGTGGCGCAGTACGGCACGTGGAGATAGAAGCCGAGGGGACGCCCGGCGGCCCCGGCCAGGGCGTGTGCGGGCAGCGCCCCGTCGTCGGGTACGGGCTCACCGTCGGGGAGTGCGGAAGGCATGTCCTCCATTGTCCCGTACCGCCGGAACTCCTCACCGCGCTCACTCCGCCTGCAGGACCAGCAGCGCGAGATCGTCCTCCGGGGGCTTCGCTCCGAAGTCGTGCACCAGTCCCCTGATCCGCTCCGCGATCCGCTGCGCGCTCAGCCCGGCGCAGCCGGTGAGCGCCGCCGCAAGCCCGTCCGCGTCGTCGAACTGCCGGGGGCCGCTGCGCCGCTCCGTCACCCCGTCCGTGACGCACAGCAGGGTGTCGCCGGGGTGCAGCTCGAAGGTCTCGCAGGCGTACGCCACGTCCTCCACGACCCCGAGCAGCGTCTGCGGCCGCGCCACGGCGCGTACGTCGCCGTCCGGGCCCAGGGCCAGCGGCAGCGGGTGCCCGGCCGAGGCCAGTGTGCAACGCACCCCGCCCTCGAAGGGGACCAGCTCGCCGTACAGGAGGGAGAGGAAGCGGGCGTGCGGGCCGTCGTCGACGACCGGCACGGGAGCGCCGGCGGCCACCAGCGCACGCGCCGCCGCGTCCGCGGCCTCCGTCGCGTCGTCCAGGAGGAGCTGGTTGAGGCGGTCCAGGACGTCGGGGACGGCGTAGCCCTCACGGGCCAGCAGCCGCAGCCAGGGCCGGGCCAGGCCGATCACGACGGCCGCCTCGGGGCCCTTGCCCTGGACGTCGCCGAGCGCGAAGCACCAGCGCCCGTCGCCGGCCGGGAAGATGTCGTAGAAGTCGCCGCTCGGGCCGCCCTTGTCGCAGGGCTCGTACACGAGGGCGCTGCGCAGCCCGGGGATCTCGGCGACCGCGCCGGGCAGCAGGCCCCGCTGCAGCACCCGGCTGATCGTGGCCTGGCGGGCGTACTGCCGGGCAGCCCCGATGGCCAGTGCCACACGGCGGCTCAGATCCTCCACGAGCCCGGTGACCTCGTCCGGGAAGCGCAGCAGTCCGGCCCGCCCGATGACGAGCGTGCCCAGCGGCCGGCCGCCGGCGATCAGCCGGTACGCCAGCGCGGCCCCCGTCGCCCCGCGCGGCCCCAGCGCCTCGCCTGGCCACGGCACGGGAACGGCCCTTGAGCGCACAGAGTCGGGCACCCGGGGCGGGTCCTTCTCCAGCGACCGGCGCAGCTCCTCGATCCGGTTCTCACTGCCGTGCCACACGCGGGCCAGCCGGGTCCCCGGGGCGACCGCGGTCTCGGGCCCCTGCCAGCCGGTCGCCTCGTCCTCCAGCCACACCGCGCACCAGTCGGCGAGCCGCGGCACGATCAGCTGCCCGGTGAGCGCGGCCACCAGGTCCTCGTCGAGCTGTCCGGCGAGCAGATCGGAGGCCTCCGCGAGGAACGAGAGGGCCCCGCGGCCCCGCCAGTCCGGGTCGTGCCCGCCTCGCGCGGTCTCGGCGAAGGCGGAGAGGTCGGGCCCGAGCAGTTCGGCCGCGCTCGGCCCGCTCTCGCAGCCGTACGCCTCGAGGGTGTCCTCGGCGTCGCGGGCGCCGTCGAGGGGCAGCAGGGCCCAGACCGTCTTGGTGCCGGTGCGGTAGGTGATCCCCCAGGCCGTGGAGAGCGTGGACACGAGGCGCAGGCCGCGCCCGTACTCGGGTATGCCGTACGGGCGTTCCGAGCCGTCGTCCCGTACCGCCCGGGAGGGGTGGTGGTCGGAGACCTCGACGACCAGGCCGGCCGGTTCGTCCTCCGCCTCCTTCAGCCGGCAGGCCACGTCGACGTCCGTGCCGGCGTGCACGACGGCGTTGGTGACCAGTTCGCTGACGACGACCAGCGTGTCGTCGATCAACCGCTCGGTGAACGTGTCCGGTTCGGCGGCCCGGGCCCAATCCTCCAGGGCCGCGCGGACGAACCGGCGCGCGGCACCGGCCGCGAGCGGGCCCCCGGGCAGCGTCGTACGCACCACCGCGCGCAGGTCCGCGCCTTCGGGCACAGGCACATCAGGGGCTCGGGAGATGGTCTCCCTTTGCGTGGGAATGGCCCCCATGGACAGCTCCCCGAGCAGTTGGGACGAATACGCCTCTGACGATGCGGACAGAGTGACAGACTGGCCGCGCCCATAAGCACCGAGTTACCGAAGTGGGCCGGCATGAGTGAGAACAGTGCTACAGATGTGTTCGAAGACGGACAGATTCGAGCATCGGATCTCCGTCCCCTGCTCGCTGCGATGACGGCTGCCCGGGACGGCGACTTCACCAAGGTGCCGGAGGCGGGCCACGGCCTGGTCGCCGAACTGGGCGCCGTCTTCAATCAGATCGTCGACCGGAGCACGCACTTCAACTCGGAGGTCCAGCGGGTCAAGCGGGAGCTGGTGCGGCACGGCCGGCTCGACGAGCGGGTCTCGGCGAGCCCGGGCCAGGGATCCTGGACCTCCCGCGTCGACGCCGTCAACCAGGTGCTCGACGCCCTGGTGGCGCCGGCGGCCAACGCGACGCGGGTGCTCGACGCGGTGGCCGGCGGCGATCTGACGCAGCGGGTCGATCTGCACGACGGCAGCCGCCAGCTGCGCGGTGATCTGCGTCGTCTCGGCCGCGCGGTCAACAGGATGGTCGACCAGCTGTCGCTGTTCACCGGCGAGGTGACACGGGTCGCCCGTGAGGTCGGCACCGAGGGGCGGCTCGGCGGCCGGGCCAAGGTGCGGGGTCTTTCGGGCAGTTGGCGGGACGTGACCGAGGCGGTCAACACGATGGCCTCCCGCCTGACGGCCCAGGTCCGGGACATCGCCCTGGTGACGACGGCGGTGGCGCGCGGCGACCTGACCCGCACGGTGACGGTCGAGGCGACGGGTGAGCTGCTGGAGCTGAAGCTCACCGTGAACACGATGGTGGACCAGCTCTCGGCGTTCGCCGACGAGGTGACCCGGGTGGCCCGCGAGGTCGGCACCGAGGGCCAGTTGGGCGGACGCGCCCAGGTGCGGGGCGTCAGCGGGGTCTGGAAGGACCTCACCGACAACGTCAACTTCATGGCCTCGAACCTGACCTCGCAGGTCCGCAACATCGCGCAGGTCACCACGGCGGTCGCCAACGGCGACCTCAGCCAGAAGATCACGGTGGACGCCCAGGGCGAGATCCTGGAGCTGAAGTCCACGATCAACACGATGGTCGACCAGCTCTCCGCGTTCGCCGACGAGGTGACCCGGGTCGCCCGCGAGGTCGGCACCGAGGGCAACCTCGGCGGTCGGGCCCAGGTCCGGGGCGTCTCCGGGGTCTGGAAGGACCTCACCGACAACGTCAACTTCATGGCGGACAACCTGACCTCCCAGGTGCGCAACATCGCGCTCGTGTCCACGGCGGTCGCCCAGGGCGACCTCGGAAAGAAGATCACGGTCGAGGCGAAGGGCGAGATCCTGGAACTGAAGTCGCCCATCAACACGATGGTCGACCAGCTCTCCGCGTTCGCCGACGAGGTGACCCGGGTGGCCCGAGAGGTCGGCACCGAGGGCAACCTCGGCGGTCAGGCCCAGGTGCGCGGGGTGAGCGGGGTCTGGAAGGACCTCACCGACAACGTCAACTTCATGGCGCTCAACCTCACTTCGCAGGTCCGCAACATCGCCCAGGTGACGACCGCCGTCGCCAACGGCGACCTCTCCAAGAAGATCACCGTCGACGCCCGCGGCGAGATCCTCGAGCTCAAGGACACCGTCAACACGATGGTGGAACAGCTGCGGGCCTTCGCGGACGAGGTCACACGCGTGGCCCGCGAGGTCGGCACGGACGGCAGACTGGGCGGCCGGGCCCAGGTGCGGGGCGTCAGCGGAGTCTGGAAGGACCTCACGGACAACGTCAACTACATGGCGGACAACCTGACCTCCCAGGTGCGCAACATCGCCCAGGTCGCCACCGCCGTCGCCCAGGGCGACCTGTCGAAGAAGATCGACGTGGACGCCCGCGGCGAGATCCTGGAGCTGAAGACCACCATCAACACGATGGTCGACACCCTCTCGTCCTTCTCCTCCGAGGTCACCCGCGTGGCCCGGGAGGTCGGCAGCGAGGGCCAGCTCGGCGGCCAGGCACGCGTCGAGGGCGTCTACGGCACCTGGAAGCGCCTGACGACCAACGTCAACGAACTGGCCCTCAACCTGACGACCCAGGTCCGCGCGATCGCCGAGGTGGCCTCCGCGGTGGCCCAGGGCGACATGTCCCGGTCGATCACGGTGGAGGCGCGCGGCGAGGTCGCCGAGCTCAAGGACGACATCAACCTGATGGTGGCCAACCTCCGCGAGACCACCCGGGCCAAGGACTGGCTGGAGTCGAACCTCGCCCGGCTCGCGGCGCTGATGCAGGGCCACCGCGATCTGATGGAGGTCGCCGACCTGATCCTGCGGGAGCTGACCCCGCTGGTGAAAGCGCAGTACGGCGCCTTCTACCTGGCCGACCCCGACGAGGACGGCGCCTCGGTGCGCACCACGGTGCCCGCGAAGGGGCTCGCGTTCATCGCCGGTTACGGTGCCGCGCAGGAGACGACGGTCGAGACCGGCGGCCTGCCGGTGCACGGTCTGGTCCGTCAGGCGGCGCGGGAGAAGCAGCGGATCCTCGTCGAGGAGGCCCCGCCGGACTACATCAAGATCAACAGCGGGCTCGGTGAAGCGGCCCCGACCAGCGTGGTGATCATCCCGATCCTCTTCGAGGACAAGCTGCTCGGCGTCATCGAGCTGGCCTCCTTCTCCCGCTTCTCCGACGTCCATCTCGCGTTCTTCGACCAGTTCGTGAACACGATCGGCGTCGCGATCAACACCATCATCGCCAACTCCCGCACCGAGTCCCTGCTCGGCGAGTCCCAGCGGCTGGCCATGCAGCTCCAGGAGCGCTCCGACGAACTGCAGAAGCAGCAGGCGGAGCTTCAGCGCTCGAACGCCGAACTGGAGGAGAAGGCGGCGCTGCTGGCGACGTCGTCGCAGTACAAGTCGGAATTCCTGGCGAACATGTCGCACGAGCTGCGCACACCCCTGAACTCCCTGCTGATCCTGGCCCGCCTGCTCTCCGACAACCCGGACGGCCATCTCTCCGACCAGGACGTGCAGTTCGCGACGACGATCCACCGCTCGGGCTCGGACCTGCTGCAACTGATCAACGACATCCTCGACCTGTCGAAGATCGAGGCCGGCCGGATGGACGTACGTCCCAAGCGGCTTCCGCTCATCAAACTGCTGGACTACGTCCACGCCACCTTCCGCCCGCTCACCCTCGACCGGGGACTCGCCTTCGAGGTCACCGTGGGGCCCGACGTGCCGCGGGAGATGCACTCGGACGAGCAGCGGCTCCAGCAGATCCTGCGCAATCTGCTCTCCAACGCGATCAAGTTCACCGCCACCGGCAAGGTCGAGCTCACGGTCGACCTCGTCAAGGACCCCGACCACCGCCACACCGGCGAGAACACCGACACGGCGATCGCGTTCGCCGTCTCCGACACGGGCATCGGTATCGCACCCGAGAAACTCCCGGTGATCTTCGAGGCGTTCCAGCAGGCCGACGGCACGACCAACCGCAAGTACGGCGGCACGGGACTGGGCCTGTCCATCAGCCGGGAGATCGCCGGCCTGCTGGGCGGGAAGATCATCGCGGAGAGCGCTCCCGGCCAGGGGTCGACGTTCACGCTGTACGTGCCCGTGGTCGGCCCCGGGCACACGGCGACCGGCCCGACACCGCAGGAGCAGCAGGCGCCCGTGCCCGAGCAGCTGTCCGCCGAGCACTGCGCAGGGCCCGACACCGACGACGCCTGGCCCGCGCCGACCAAGCTGGAGGCGTGGAAGTCCGGCCGGGCGGGGCAGGTGCTCCCGGGCCGGCGGGTGCTGATCGTGGACGACGACATCCGCAACGTCTTCGCGCTCACGCATGTCCTCGGCCGTGTCGGCATGCCGGTGCTGTACGCGGAGAACGGCCGTGAGGGCATCGAGGCGCTGGAGCGCCATCCGGACGTCGAACTCGTCCTGATGGACATCATGATGCCGGAGATGGACGGCTACGAGACGATCTCCGCCGTCCGCCGCACGCCCCACTGGGCGGACCTGCCCATCGTCGCGCTGACCGCGAAGGCGATGCCCGGCGACCGCGAGAAGTCCATCGCGCGCGGCGCCAACGACTACGTACCCAAACCCGTCGACGTCGACCGGCTGCTGACCGTCGTCTGCGCCCTCCTGGACCCGGACGGAGCGGAGTCCCGCGGCCGGGGCGCGATCGGCTGCGACACGGGGCCGGAGCAAAGCGCCGGGGCCGAGGGAGCGAGCGCCCCCGAACGGTCCGCCGTCCTCCCGTTCGACGAGTGAGGGACCGTCACATGCCCGCTGAGGAAGCGTCCGAGGACAGCGCGAGCATCCTCCTCGTCGACGACATTGAGGACAACCTGACGGCGCTCGAGCGGTCCTGCGGCCGCTCAACGAGCCGCTGGTGCATGCGCGTTCGGGCGAGGAGGCGATGAAGGCGCTGCTGCGGCGGCGCTTCGCCCTCGTCCTGCTGGACATACGGATGACCGGCATGGACGGATTCGAGACCGTGGCGCACATCAAGCGGCTCGACCAGACCAAGGACGTCCCGATCATATTCCTGACCGGCTCCGACGCCGACGCGGGCTAAGCCTTCCGCGGCTGTACGACCGGGGCCGCCGACTGCCTCGCCAAGCCCTTCGACCCGTGGGTGCTGAGCGCGAAGGTGTCCGTGTTCCTGGACCTGCACCGCAAGAACCGGCAGCTGGAGCGGATGCCGACCCGGGAACGGACGCACTGCGCGGAGCTGGGCGGCCGACTGGCGGCGCTGGAACAGTCACTGACCGGGGACGGTCCCCCGGACCTCGTCGAACTGCGTGCGCTGGTCCGGGAGTCACGGCGACTGGTGACCGGGGACCGGATGTTCGGCCCGTGCCCCCGGCCGTCGTCCTAGGCCTCGCGCGCGCCGGCGTACATCTCGTCGATCAGGTGCTTGTACTCCCGCTCGACGACGGGCCGCTTCAGCTTCAGGCTCGGCGTGATCTCGCCGTGCTCCACGTCGAGGTCCCGCGGCAGCAGACGGAACTTCTTGACGGTCTGCCACTTCTGGAGCCCCTCGTTGAGCTGCTTGACGTACCCGTCGACCATCTCGACCGTGGCCGGCGCGGCCACGATCTCGGCGTACGACCTGCCTCCCAGCCCGTTCTCCTTCGCCCACTCCAGGACGGACACCTCGTCGAGGGCGATGAGCGCGGTGCAGTAGTTCCGGTCGGCGCCGTGCACAAGGATGTTGGAGACGTACGGGCACACCGCCTTGAACTGGCCCTCGACCTCGGCGGGCGCGATGTACTTGCCGCCGGACGTCTTGATGAGGTCCTTCTTGCGGTCGGTGATCCGCAGATAGCCGTCGGGCGACAGCTCTCCGATGTCACCGGTGTGGAACCAGCCGTCCGCCTCCAGCACCTCGGCGGTCTTCTCCGGCAGCCCGTGGTAGCCCTCCATGATGCCGGGGCCGCGCATCAGGATCTCGCCGTCGTCCGCGATACGCACCTCGGTGCCGGCCAGCGGCTTGCCGACGGTGCCCGTGCGGTACGCCTCACCCGGGTTCACGAAGGAGGCGGCGGAGGACTCGGTGAGGCCGTAGCCCTCCAGGATGTGGATGCCGGCGCCGGCGAAGAAGTACCCGATCTCGGGGGCGAGGGCGGCGGAGCCGGAGACGCAGGCGCGCAGGTTGCCGCCGAACGCCTCCCGGATCTTGGCGAAGACCAGCGCGTCCGCGACCTTGTGCTTGGCGGCGAGTCCGAACGGCACTGCATGCGTACCGGTACGGCGGAAGGTGTCCTGGGAGACCTTGGCGTACTCCCGGGCGACCCCGGCCGCCCACAGGAAGATCTTGTACTTCGCGGCGCCGCCCGCCCGTGCCTTGGCCGCGACCCCGTTGTAGACCTTCTCGAAGATGCGCGGTACGGCCGCCATGTAGGTCGGCTGCACGACCGGCAGATTCTCGATGATCTTGTCCACGCGGCCGTCGACGGCCGTGACGTGGCCGACCTCGATCTGACCGGAGGTGAGCACCTTGCCGAAGACATGCGCGAGCGGCAGCCACAGGTACTGCACGTCGTCGGCGCCGACCAGCCCGGTCGCCGCGATCGCCTTGGCCATGTACGCCCAGTTGTCGTGCGGCAGGCGCACGCCCTTGGGACGGCCGGTGGTGCCGGAGGTGTAGATCAGGGTGGCGAGCTGGTCCTTGGTGATCGCGCCCACCCGCTCCTTGATGAGCTCGGGGTGCTGCTCGAGGTAGGCGGCACCGCGCGACTCCAGCTCGGCCAGGGAGAGCACCCAGCCGCCCGTCTCGACACCCTCGGGGTCGATCACCACGACATGGGTGAGCGCGGGCAGCTCCGCACGCTTCTCCCGCACCTTCGCCAGTTGCTCCGCGTTCTCCGCGATGAGCACCCTGCTCTCGGAGTCGGAGAGGATGAAGGCCGACTCATCGGCGTTCGTCTGCGGGTAGACCGTGGTGGTGGCCGCTCCGGCGCAGAGGATGCCCAGGTCGGCGAGGATCCACTCGACCCGCGTCGAGGAGGCGAGCGCCACCCGCTGCTCCGGCTGCACGCCCAGCTCGATCAGTCCGGCCGCGATCGAGAAGACCTGCCCGGCCGCCTCGGCCCAGCTCAGCGACTTCCATTCGTCCGGGCCCTCGCCGGAGGCGACCGGTACCGGGTACCGGTAGGCCTCGGCGTCGGGCGTGGCCGCCACGCGCTCCAGAAAGAGGGCCGCCACGGACGGCGGACGGTTCTCGATCAAGGTCTGTGTGTCGCTCACGACATCCTCCGGGCCCGCGACGATGCGGCTGACTCATGCTGGCTGGCTCATTGCGACTGGCTCGATGCGGCTGGCCGGTCTGCGCCTGCTGTCACTCCGGCGCAGTTGTTTAACTCACCAGTAACTACCGAGCAGAGATCAGAGTAGAGCCCGACCGCCCGGTGCGTAAGAGGCGGTGGCCTGTCACTTCCTACAGAGAGCGACGGGGAGCACGCACAGGGGCCCGCCGCACTTTCGTACGACGGGCCCCTGTTCGGCCGATTTTCCGGAGCTCCCCGGTTACTTCTTGCCCTTGGCCGACCCCGCACTGTCATCGCTGGACAGCACCGCGATGAAGGCCTCCTGGGGAACCTCCACGGAACCCACCATCTTCATCCGCTTCTTGCCCTCCTTCTGCTTCTCCAGCAGCTTCCGCTTACGGGAGATGTCACCGCCGTAGCACTTGGCGAGGACGTCCTTGCGGATGGCACGGATGGTCTCGCGGGCGATCACCCGGGAGCCGACGGCGGCCTGCACCGGCACCTCGAAGTTCTGCCGCGGGATGAGCTCCTTCAGCTTGGCGACCAGCCGGACACCGTATGCGTACGCCTGGTCCTTGTGGGTGATCGCCGAGAAGGCGTCCACCTTGTCGCCGTGCAGCAGGATGTCGACCTTCACCAGGGAGCTGTCCTGCTCGCCGGTGGGCTCGTAGTCGAGGGAGGCGTAGCCCCGGGTCTTGGACTTCAGCTGATCGAAGAAGTCGAAGACGATCTCCGCCAGGGGCAGTGTGTAGCGGATCTCGACGCGGTCCTCGGACAGGTAGTCCATGCCGAGCAGGGTGCCGCGGCGGGTCTGGCACAGCTCCATGATCGCGCCGATGAACTCGGTGGGCGCGAGAATCGTGGCCCGTACGACCGGCTCGTACACCTCGGCCAGCTTGCCCTCGGGGAACTCGCTCGGGTTGGTGACCGTGTGCTCCTCGCCGTCCTCCATGATCACGCGGTAGACCACGTTGGGCGCGGTGGCGATCAGATCGAGCCCGAACTCGCGCTCCAGTCGCTCGCGGACCACGTCGAGGTGGAGCAGACCGAGGAAGCCGACACGGAAACCGAAGCCGAGGGCGGCGGAGGTCTCGGGCTCGTAGACGAGCGCGGCATCGTTGAGCTGGAGCTTGTCGAGCGCCTCGCGCAGGTCCGGGTAGTCGGAGCCGTCGAGCGGATACAGACCCGAGAAGACCATCGGCTTCGGGTCCTTGTAGCCGCCGAGGGCCTCCGTGGCGCCCTTGGCCTGGCTGGTGATGGTGTCACCGACCTTGGACTGGCGGACGTCCTTCACACCGGTGATGAGGTAGCCCACCTCGCCGACACCGAGGCCGTCGGAGGGGAGCATCTCGGGCGAGCTGACGCCGATCTCCAGCAGCTCGTGGGTCGCGCCGGTGGACATCATCCTGATGCGCTCGCGCCTGTTGAGCTGTCCGTCGACGACACGCACGTAGGTGACGACGCCGCGGTAGGAGTCGTAGACCGAGTCGAAGATCATCGCGCGGGCGGGCGCGTCCACGACGCCCACCGGCGCCGGGATCTGCTCGACGACCTTGTCCAGCAGCGCCTCGACGCCCAGGCCCGTCTTGGCGGACACCTTCAGGACGTCGTCGGGCTCGCAGCCGACGAGGTTGGCGAGCTCCTCGGAGAACTTCTCCGGCTGCGCCGCCGGCAGGTCGATCTTGTTGAGCACGGGGATGATCGTGAGGTCGTTCTCCATCGCCAGATAGAGGTTGGCGAGGGTCTGCGCCTCGATGCCCTGGGCGGCGTCGACGAGGAGGATCGTGCCCTCGCAGGCGGCGAGCGACCGCGAGACCTCGTAGGTGAAGTCGACGTGCCCAGGGGTGTCGATCATGTTGAGGATGTGGGTACTGCCCGGGTCGTGGGTCGGGGCCCACGGCAGACGCACCGCCTGGGACTTGATCGTGATGCCGCGCTCGCGCTCGATGTCCATGCGGTCGAGGTACTGAGCGCGCATCTGCCGCTGCTCGACGACGCCGGTGAGCTGGAGCATCCGGTCGGCGAGCGTGGACTTGCCGTGGTCGATGTGCGCGATGATGCAGAAATTGCGGATCCTGGCCGGGTCGGTACGGCTCGGCTCGGGCGCATGGGTAGGGGTCGCGGGCACGCAGGGTCCTGATTCTTGAGGCGTCCGCAGCGTCTGCGGTCTCGGGTCGGAACGATACGTAGCCTCCATCGTCCCATGCGCGGGACACTGCGACCGGTTTGGGCCATGTCGGACCGGAACGGGAGGCCGGATCCGGGGGCGGCTCGGCGGTGCGGGCGACCGGTTTGGGCGGCCCTGAGCCCGGCTGGTAGCCTGGGTGGCTGTGCCTCATGCCCTCTCAGCGCGAGGTACCTCTTCAAGAAATCACCGGCGCGTGAGGCGGTCAGCCCCACGTGCCTGAACCTGTAAAGGCTCATTCGTGGCGAACATCAAGTCCCAGATCAAGCGGAACAAGACGAACGAGAAGGCGCGCCTGCGCAACAAGGCCGTCAAGTCCTCGCTCAAGACCGCGATCCGCAAGGCTCGCGAGGCCGCTGCCGCGGGCGACGCCGAGAAGGCCACCGAGTACCAGCGCGCCGCCGCGCGTCAGCTCGACAAGGCCGTCTCGAAGGGCGTCATCCACAAGAACCAGGCCGCCAACAAGAAGTCGGCGCTTGCTTCGAAGGTCGCGTCCCTCAAGGGCTGACACTTGATTTGACGCCGGAGGGAACCGAGCGGGCCCTCTCTCATCCGCTCCCCTCTGGCACTCCGGGTTCGTACGCGGCCTGCGTTCGCCACGCGGGTACGAACCCACCAGCTTGAGATCCGAGAGCCCCGCCGCCGCCCTTCCCCAGGGCGGCGGCGGGGCTCTCGGTTCACGCCCGTCCGGCTTGCGCGCGACGCCGCGGCTCCCGGCTCACGCCCGCCCCCTCGACCGCGCCGCCCGCGCGATGATGACGACGGCCTTCTCCAGGGCGTACTCCGGATCGTCCCCGCCGCCCTTGACTCCTTCGTCGGCCTCGGCCACCGCCCGCAGGGCGACCGCCACTCCGTCCGGCGTCCATCCCCGCATCTGCTGCCGCACCCGGTCGATCTTCCACGGCGGCATGCCCAGCTCCCGGGCGAGGTCCGCCGGACGTCCGCCGCGCGCCGACGACAGCTTCCCGATGGCCCGCACCCCCTGTGCGAGGGCGCTCGTGATCAGGACCGGCGCGACCCCGGTGGCCAATGACCATCTGAGGGCCTCCAGCGCCTCCGCCGCCCGTCCCTCGACCGCCCGGTCCGCGACGGTGAAGCTGGACGCCTCGGCCCGCCCCGTGTAGTACCGCCCGACCACCGCCTCGTCGATGGTCCCCTCGACGTCCGCGGTGAGCTGCGACACCGCCGAGGCCAGCTCCCGCAGATCGCTGCCGATCGCGTCGACGAGGGACTGGCACGCCTCCGGGGTCGCGGCGCGCCCCTGCGCCCGGAACTCCCCCCGCACGAACGACAGCCGGTCGGCCGGCTTCGTCATCTTGGGGCACGCCACCTCCCGCGCCCCCGCCTTGCGCGCGGCGTCGAGCAGTCCCTTGCCCTTGGCGCCGCCCGCGTGCAGCAGCACCAGCGTGATCTCCTCGGCCGGAGAGCCGAAATACCCCTTCAGCTCCTTGATCGTGTCGGCCGACAGGTCCTGCGCGTTGCGCACGACCACGACCTTGCGCTCGGCGAACAGCGACGGACTGGTCAGCTCCGCGAGCGTGCCGGGCTGCAACTGGTCGGAGGACAGATCCCGTACGTCCGTGTCGGCGTCGGCGGCCCGGGCGGCGGCCACCACCTCCTGCACGGCTCGGTCCAGCAGGAGGTCCTCCTGGCCCACGGCGAGGGTGACCGGGGCGAGAACGTCGTCATTCGTCTTCTTGGCCATCACGGACAGCATCGCACGCGGCACCGACAACACGGTCCCGGCGCCCGTGGGCCACAGCCGTGCGCGGGGCGCGGCGCGGCGGGCCTACGGCTCCTCCCGCCAGCCGTCCCACTCCCCCGCGAACGTGTCCAGCTCGTCCGGTTCCAGACGCCCTTCCTCGTCCCGCAGCACCACCAGCCACTGCGCGTCCTCCGCGTCGTCCTCGCCGGCCAGCGCGTCACGGACGATCCGCGGCTCCTCGGCGAGACCGAAGCGTTCCCCGAGCGCCTCCACCACCTCTTCCGCGGCATCGCGGTCGGGCAGCACCAGCACATGTCTCACATCGCTCACGAAGCCATCTTCCGCCACGTTCGTTCCGCCCCGCCCCGCCCCGCGCCCACCTCGGCATGTGCAGGTCACCGCGGTTCGGGTGCCGCGCTGCGGACCGTGGGCACCCGGTCCAACTCGATCCCGAACCGCTCCCGGTAGGTCCGGAGCACCTCCGCGTCGCTCGCCAGGTCCGTCACCTCCTTCTCCCCTCGCGGTGACGTCACCGTCAGACGGCTGCCGCTGAGCGTGATCCGTCCCGCGTCCTCCGTGACCCTCGAGCACACCAGCGACCGCAGGAAGTGCGAGCCGGGCGACGTGCTGCTCCACCAGGCTCCGACGGTGAAGTCCCCGAGCGACCTCGGCCGCAGCTCCAGCCGGTACTGCGGCTTGTCGTCCCACAGCACGTCGAGATCGTCGGCCCGCTCCCCGCCACCGCCCCGCACGCCCGCCTCGTCCGCCCCCGACTCGATCACCCGGAAGTCACCGGCCGGATCACGCTGCTCACCCCGCTCCCCGATCGCCAGCGGATAGTGGCTGTGCGCCCCGAAACCGACGTCCGCCAGCCAGTCGCCACCGTCCACCGTCCGCACACGAAGCGCCAGATGCCCGTACGGCACCTCGAGCCGCCTCTCGTCCCCGTACACCCGGGCGGCGAGCAGTGTGACGTCGAAGCCCAGCGCCTTGAGCAACGCCCCGAACGCGCCGTTGAGTTCGTAGCAGATGCCGCCCCTGTGCCTGCCCACCACCTTGTCGACCAGCTGCTTCTGGTCCAGCACGACTCCCTCACCGAGGTGGATCGACAGGTTCTCGAACGGCACGGTCCGAAGATGGCGCTGATGCAGTTCGCGCAGCACGTCGACGGTGGGCCAGGCGGGATGCTCCACCCCGATCCTGCGGAGGTAGGCATCGATCTGTGCGGAATTCATGACCTCAGTCTCCCGCCACCCTCAGCCCCTCGCCCGCACCGACCACGGCGATCGCCCCGTCCTCGTCCGTGCGCAGCACGAGCGCGCCCTCGCCCCGCAGCGCCGCGACCGTACGGGGAGCCGGATGACCGTACGGATTGCCCTTCCCGCACGAGATCAGCGCGATCCGCGGCGCCACCCTGCGTATGAGCTCCGGATCCTGGTACGCCGAGCCGTGGTGGGCGACCTTGAGAACGTCCACGGGCCCCAGTCCGGCGCCCGCCGGGGACCTCGCCAATGCCTGCTGGGCCGCGGGTTCGAGGTCTCCGAGCAGCAGCAGGCTCAGTCCCGCGGACCGCACGGACAGAGCGACGCTCGCGTCGTTCGGACCGTCCGGGGAGGGGGCGGGGGCCGCGGGCGGCCACAGCACCCGCCAGTCGAGCGTTCCGGTGCGGCGGTGTTCACCGGCCACGGCGCGCGTCAGCGGAATGTGCCGGGCCGCCGCCTGAGCGCGGACGAACACGGCCTGCTCCACCGGCTCTTCGAACCCGGTCGTCTCGATCGCCCCCACCGAGCGCCCCCGCAGCACTCCCGCGAGCCCCGCCACATGGTCGGCGTGGAAGTGGGTGAGCACCAGGAGGGGGATGCGCACGATGCCGAGCGCCGTCAAACACCGGTCGACCAGCACCGGATCGGGGCCCGCGTCCACGACCACCGCCGTGCCGCCGCCCGCCGCGAGCACCGTCGCGTCCCCTTGTCCCACGTCGCACATCGCGAACCGCCAGCCCGGCGGCGGCCATCCCGTGATCACTCGGGTCAGGGGAGAAGGCTGCACCACCACGAGCAGCAGGCCCACGGCGCAGGCGCAGATCAGCAACGGGTGCCTCAGCAGCCGCCGGCCGACGAGCACGACCACCGCCGTCACCATCGCCAGCAGCAGCGCCCCCGCCCAGCTGTCCGGCCAGTCCACCCCGCTGCCCGGCAGCGACGCCCCGGTCCGTGCGATGCCGGCGATCCACCGGGCCGGCCAGCCCGCGCACCGGGCCAGCCCCTCGGCGAGCGGCATCACGAGCGGTGCGGTGGCCAGCGCGGCGAACCCCAGCACGGTGGCAGGAGCGACGGCGAGCTCGGCGAGCAGATTGCACGGGACCGCGACCAGGCTCACTCGCGCGGACAGCATCGCGACGACCGGCGCGCACAGCGCCTGGGCCGCGGCCGCGGCGGCCAGTGCCTCGGCTGCCCGCGGCGGGACGCGGCGCCTTCGCAACGCCGCGCTCCAGCGCGGTGCCACGGTGAGCAGGGCGCCGGTGGCCAGTACGGAGAGCAGAAAGCCGTAGCCCCGGGCGAGCCAGGGATCGTAGAGCACCAGCAGCAGCACGGCCGTGGCGAGCGCGGGGATCAGGGATCTGCGGCGCCCGGTCGCGAGGGCCAGCAGGGCGATCGCTCCGCAGACCGCGGCGCGCAGCACGCTCGGATCCGGTCGGCACACGACCACGAACCCGAGCGCGAGCGCACCGCACAGCAGTGCCGTCCCGCGCAGGGGGATGCCGAGCCGGGCCGCGAGCCCTCGGCGCTCG
This sequence comes from Streptomyces sp. HUAS TT11, assembly GCF_051553595.1. Classification (NCBI taxonomy): domain Bacteria; kingdom Bacillati; phylum Actinomycetota; class Actinomycetes; order Kitasatosporales; family Streptomycetaceae; genus Streptomyces; species Streptomyces sp. HUAS TT11. The sequence goes on along the minus strand of NZ_CP196184.1, from coordinate 6,088,036 downwards.
GCACGCTGTGCCAGTCCGACCGGGCCGATGAACAGGGCCAGCAGGATGGTGAAGTTGCCTCCGCTGACGGCCAGCAGGTGCGCGAGGTCCGTCTTCTTGAAGGCGTCGTCCAACTCGGGCGTCACCCGGGAGGTGTCCCCGACGACCAGTCCCGGCAGCAGCGCCCGTGCGTCAGGGCCGAGCCCTTCGGTGGCCTCGCGCAGCCCGGCACGCAACCCGCCCGCCCAGCGCTGTGTCCCGGACGGCCCGCCCACCACGTCGGGCGGCGCGGCACCCCGCACCCGCAGCACCGCGGCGACGGGGTCGCCACCGGACACCGGGGGCACCAGGCGTGCGGTCACCCGTACTCGCGTGGAGGGCAGCAGGGCGAGCCACGGTGACCGCGCGGGCCCCTTCGCGATGTCGCTCGGGCTCTTCGCGGATGCGACGCGGGTGTGTGTGTCGACGATCACCCGCACCGGCGCCCGCGTCGCGGTCGTGGTCCCGTCCGCCTGTGTCACACGGCTGACCCGGGCGTCGATCAGCACAGCCGGCGGCATCGCGTGATCGCCGCTGATCCTGGACCGGGTCAGCCGCGGATCGGAGGAGACCTCGATCTCCGCGGTCACCTCGGCGTACTGACGCGCGAGGGCGGGAACGGGTCCCCTTCGCAGGTCCGCGCCCTGAAGCCCGGCGGATGCCGCGGCCGACGCGACGCAGAGCAGCACGGCCGCCACGGACACCGCCCTCCACGGGACCCGCACCGGGCCGGCACCCCGCGCCACCGGTCGCCGCGCCGCCCACAGCCCACCCGCCGTCACCAGGCAGGCGACCACAACCCCGCTGACCCACGCGGTCGGCGCGTCCAGGGCCCAGGCGGCCGCGGCCCAGGCGGCGAGCGCGGGCGCCACCATGCGCAGGTCCGTCGGGCCCTCCTGCCGGGGGTGCGGATCCCCCAGCCGGCCGCGGGCCGGGATCCGCACGGCCGGGCGGCCGGAACGGGCCCGTGCGGCCGTGTGCTCGGGGCCGGTCCGCGGCACGCTCATGGTCGTACGAGGTTCCGCAGATCGGCGAAGCGACGCTCGCCGATGCCGTTGACCTCGCGGAGTTCGTCCACCGAGCGGAATCCCCCGTGCCGGGTGCGGTAGTCGACGATGTGCTGTGCGAGGACGGGGCCCACCCCGGGCAGCGCGTCGAGCTGGTCGACGGTCGCCGTGCTGAGGGACACCGGGGCGCCGGGGGCCGCGGATCCCCCGGTGACCGGGCCCGCCGCTCCCGCTCCGCCACCCACGCCGGGCACGGGTGCGGGGGCGCCGACCACGATCTGCTCGCCGTCCACCAGGAGACGGGCACGGTTGAGTCCGTCGGTGTCGGTGCCCGGGCGCACTCCGCCCGCCGCGCGCAGAGCGTCCACGACCCGCGATCCGGCCGGCAGCCGCTGCAGCCCCGGCCTGCGCACCTTGCCGCCGACGTCCACGACGACCGCCACGCCCGCCGGTGTCCCGGCCGCGCCCGGGGACTCAGGCCCGTCCGAAACGCCGGGCTGCGCGAACCGGTTCATGTCCGGGCCGCCGGGCTCGCCGTAGGACGCCGCCGCCCGCACCACCTGAGGTGCCCGCACCTGCTGCGTGCGGCCGGTCCAGAAATGCTGTGCAGCGAAGGCCACCGCCGCGACGAGCAGCACGCTCAGGGCGGCCACGCTCCTCTTCTCCAGCCCGCACCTCGACTGCAGCCACAGCGGCATCCGCTCCCGCACGGCGAGACCCGCCCGCTCCCGCCAACCACCCTCCGCCGCCGCGCTCCCGGGGGCACCGGCACTGCGGATCGTGGGGGCGCCGACGGCTCCCGCGGAGCGGTCGGCCGCGGGCGGCTCCATGGCCCGTCCATACGGAGGGCCGATCCCGCTGCCCGCCGCCGTACGCGCACACGGCTGCTCTGCGCCCCCGTCCGCTCGCGGCGGCCCGTGCCCCAACTCCGGCCGCGCTCCGTTCCCTTCCGTGAAGAGCGCCCCCGCACGCAGACGCAGCGCGTCGGCGGCCCGGGTCCGGTGATGCCCTCGGACGGGCCCCTGTGCATGACGCAGGCGATGGCGCGTACGGCCGTCGGAACCCCGGCCACGGCCGGGCCCGCTCGTGGGCGTCGCTGTGCGTGAACGTGATCGAAGTGCCATGCGCCGAGCATCGGGCACCTCACCGACCTCGCGATGATCTTGGTCAATTCCCGGGGACTACTGCCCGGTTGTGGACAACTCGGTCACCCGCACGAGTAAGGGACACCGCTTCGTCGATGCGGACGCATGTCCCGCCACCCGGCTGCGGAGCACACGGCCCGGAGCATCCGGCACCCGCGGGGCGAGGGCGACGTCATCCCGACACCGGGGACACCACGGCTCCCAGCAGCCCGGGACCCGTGTGCGCCCCGATCACCGCGCCGACCTCGCTCACATGCAGGGCGGCCAGCCCCGGCACCCGTACCCGCAGACGGTCCGCGAGCGCCGACGCCCGTTCGGGAGCGGCGAGGTGGTGGACCGCGATGTCGACCTGCGCGTTGCCCGCGCGTTCGGACACGATCTCCTCGAGCCGGGCGATCGCCCTGGACGCCGTGCGCACCTTCTCCAGCAACTCGATGCGTCCGTCGTTCAGCCGGAGCAGCGGCTTCACGGCGAGCGCCGAACCCAGCAGCGCCTGCGCGGCCCCGATCCGGCCGCCCCGCCGCAGATAGTCGAGCGTGTCGACGTAGAAGTAGGTCGAGGTGCCGGCCGCCCGCTTCTCCGCCGCCGTGACCGCCTCGTCCACGGTGCCGCCGGCCTCCGCGGCCTCCGCCGCGGCCACCGCGCAGAAGCCGAGGGCCATCGCCACCATCCCCGTGTCGACCACACGCACCGGCACGGGGGCCTCTCTGCTCGCGAGTACCGCGGCGTCGTAGGTGCCCGAGAACTCGGAGGACAGATGCAGCGACACGATGTCGGTCGCGCCCGACTCGGCGGCCTTGCGGTAGGTCTCGGCGAAGAGTTGGGGGCTCGGCCGCGATGTGGTGACGGACTGTCGCTTCTGCAGGGCCTGGGCCAGCGACCGGGCCGAGATCTCCGTGCCCTCCTCGAACGCCCGGTTGCCCAGGACCACGGTCAGCGGCACCGCGGTGATGCCGTGGCGCTCCATCGTCCGCGGCGGCAGGTAGGCCGTTGAATCGGTGACGATCGCGACATGGCGGGACATGAGCTGGAGGTTACCTGCCGGAACGTGCGTGTGGCAGCCCGGCCCCTCCGACCCGGGTTCGCCGTGGCGGGATCAGGGGGTGCTCTCGGGGCGGGGCTTCTTCTGCCACGAGTATGCCGGGCGCTGTCCCCGGGGCCCGATGGCGGGCCGGGTCGGCTGCTCCCGGGACGCACGGGAGCGGGGGGTCTCCGGCCCGGTCGGGCCGTCGGCGGCCTCAGACGCCGGCGCCTCCGGCCAGGAGGGGGCGGTCGGCTCCTCCGTGGTCCAGTGGCGCAACGCGCCCGCCTCCACGTCGATCTGCGCGCTGAGGATGTCCAGGTCGTCGTCCGCGAACCGGCGTGCCCTGTCGTGCGCCGCCCAGCGCAGCGAGTCCGCCGAGTGTGTGATCCGCTCGGTGCGCTCGCGCAGTTCGGGCAGCCGGGAGGCGACCGTCCCGCGGTCCGGCTCGATCTCCAGGCGCTTGAGCTCGGCGTCCAGCTCGTAGCCGTGCGCGCTGAGGCGGTTGAAGAGGCCCAGCGACTCCTTCAGCGACTCGTCCTCGGCGACACCCGCATGCAGCGCGTCCTGCGTGGCCCGCATCGAGGTGCGCAGCGTCAGACGGAGCGCGGCGATCTCGCCCGCCGGGCCCGGCTGGGCGAGGGTCCTGGCGCGCAGGGTGGTCTCCTCGACCGTGCGGCGGGCCTGCGCAATGGTGCGGTCCACACCGCGTTTGGCCGCTCCGATCGCCTTCACCGTCGCATACGCCCCGAGTACGACGCACAACACGAAAAGGAGGACGATGACGGTCAACACGGCTTCCACGACGCTCCTCCTCCGACCGGCGGTGGCGGCTGTTGCACCACTTCCACGGTAAACGTAACGGGCGGGTTCGGGGTTCCGGCGGAACCCCGAACCCGCCCGTAGGGGACCACCCCGACCTTGCCGTGCCGCCCGGGCCGGCCGACGGGTGCGGACCGCTAGGCCGTGACGATGTTGACCAGCTTGGGCGCGCGCACGATCACCTTGCGGATCCCGGCACCGTCCAGTGCGGCGACGACCTTCTCGTCCGCCAGCGCCGCCTTCTCCAGTTCCCCCTCGGAGATCGAGGGGGGAACCTCCAGCCGCGCCCTGACCTTGCCCTTGATCTGGACCACACAGGTCACGGTCTCGTCCACGACGTAGGCCGGGTCGGCGACCGGGAAGTCCCGGTGGACGACCGAGTCGGTGTGGCCCAGCCTGCGCCACAGCTCCTCGGCGACGTGCGGGGCCAGCGGGGCGATCAGCAGCACCAGCGACTCGGCGACGGAGTGCGGTACGGCTGCGCCGGTCTTGGTCAGATGGTTGTTCAGTTCCGTGATCTTGGCGATGGCGGTGTTGAACCGCAGGCCCTCCAGGTCCTGACGCACACCGTCGATCGCCTTGTGCAGAGCGCGCAGGGTGTCCTCGTCGGGCGCGGCGTCGACGACGGTGACCTCGCCGGTCGTCTCGTCGACCACGTTGCGCCACAGCCGCTGCAGCAGCCGGAACTGGCCCACCACCGCGCGCGTGTCCCACGGGCGCGACACGTCCAGCGGGCCCATCGCCATCTCGTACAGGCGCAGAGTGTCCGCCCCGTACTCGGCACAGATCTCGTCCGGCGTGACCGCGTTCTTCAGGGACTTGCCCATCTTGCCCAGCAGCCGGCTGACCTGCTCGCCCTGGTAGTGGTACGCACCGTCGCGCTCCTCCACCTCGGCGGCCGGCACCGCGATACCGCGGCTGTCGCGGTAGACGTAGGCCTGGATCATGCCCTGGTTGAACAGCTTGTGGAACGGCTCGGCCGACGAGACGTGCCCCAGGTCGTACAGGACCTTCGACCAGAAGCGCGCGTACAGCAGGTGCAGCACCGCGTGCTCGGCACCGCCGACGTACAGGTCGACGCCGCCGTGCGGCATGCCCTCGCGCGGCCCCATCCAGTAGCGCTCGATCTCCGGGTCGACCAGCTTGCGGTCGTTGTGCGGGTCCAGGTAACGCAGCTCGTACCAGCACGAACCGGCCCAGTTGGGCATCGTGTTGGTCTCGCGGCGGTACTTCTTCGGGCCGTCGCCCAGGTCCAGCGTGACGTCGACCCACTCGGAGTTGCGCGACAGCGGGGTCTCGGGCCGGGTGTCGGCGTCGTCCGGGTCGAACGTGCGCGGCGAGTAGTCCTCGACCTCGGGCAGTTCCAGCGGCAGCATCGACTCGGGCAGCGCGTGTGCGATGCCGTCCTCGTCGTAGACGATCGGGAAGGGCTCGCCCCAGTAGCGCTGGCGGCTGAACAGCCAGTCCCGCAGGCGGAAGTTGACGGTGCCCTCACCGATGCCCTTGCGTGCCAGCCACTCGGTGATGCGCGCCTTGGCCTCGACGACGTTCAGGCCGTCCAGCGTGACGGTCTCACCGGAGGAGTTGACGATCGTCGCGTCGTACGAGACGAAGGCGTCGTCCCACGTGGCGGGGTCGGTGTCGCGGCCGTCGGTCGGCTCGACGACACAGCGGATCGGCAGCTCGAAGGCGCGCGCGAAGGCGAAGTCCCGGCTGTCGTGGGCCGGGACGGCCATGATCGCGCCCGTGCCGTAGCCCATCAGTACGTAGTCGGCGATGAACACCGGGATCCTGTCCCCGGTGACGGGGTTGATCGCGTACGCGCCCGTGAAGACGCCGGTCTTGTCCTTGGCCTCGGCCTGCCGTTCGACATCGGACTTGGAGGCGGCCTGGGCGCGGTAGGCGGCGACGGCCTCGGCGGGCGTGGCGTGGCCGCCGGTCCACACCTCGCGGGTGCCCTCGGGCCAGGCGCCGGGGGTGAACTTCTCGACCAGCGGGTGCTCGGGGGCCAGCACCATGTAGGTGGCGCCGAACAGCGTGTCCTGACGCGTGGTGAAGATGGTGACGGCCTCGCCGTCGATCGGGAAGTCGACGCGGGCGCCCTCGGAGCGGCCGATCCAGTTGCGCTGCTGCAGCTTGATGGCCTCGGGCCAGTCCAGCTCCTCCAGGTCCCCCAGCAGCCGGTCCGCGTACGCGGTGATACGCATGTTCCACTGGCGCAGCTTGGCCTTGAAGACGGGGAAGTTCCCGCGCTCGGAGCGGCCGTCGGCCGTGACCTCCTCGTTCGCCAGGACGGTGCCCAGGCCGGGGCACCAGTTCACCGGCGCGTCGGAGGCGTACGCCAGGCGGTACTCGCCCAGGACGTCGGCCCGCTCGGCGGCGCTCAGTTCGTTCCACGCGCGCGTGGTGCCCGGGATCCCGCGCTCACCGGACTCGAACTGGGCGATCAGCTCGGAGATCGGACGAGCCTTCCGCGACTCCTCGTCGTACCAGGACTCGAAGATCTGCACGAAGATCCACTGGGTCCACTTGTAGTAGTCCGGGTCGATCGTGGCGAACGACCGGCGCTTGTCGTGGCCCAGGCCCAGCCGGCGCAGCTGGACCTTCATGTTCTCCATGTTGGCCTCGGTGGACACGCGCGGGTGCGTGCCGGTCTGCACCGCGTACTGCTCGGCGGGCAGGCCGAAGGCGTCGAAGCCCAGGGTGTGCAGGACGTTGTGGCCGGTCATGCGCTGGAACCGGGCGAAGACATCGGTGGCGATGTAGCCCAGGGGGTGACCGACGTGCAGACCCGCACCGGAGGGATACGGGAACATGTCCATGATGAACTTCTTGGGCCGGGCGACCTGGGCCGGGTCGCCGGCCAGGTCACCCGTGGGGTTCGGCGCCGCGTACGTGCCGTCGGCGTCCCAGAAGTCCTGCCAGCGTGCCTCGATCTCGGCCGCCATGGCGGCCGTGTAGCGGTGCGGCGCGGCCTCCGCCGAGACAGCGGCGGCAGCGGGGTTCGTCTCGCTCATGATCCTCAAAGCTCCATCGATCGTCTCTGCCTGCGGAAATGAAAAAGCCCCTCGCACAGGAGGGGACGCCGCGCCGATTCCCACCATCCGATTCGCCCGGGTGGTCGGGACTGATCAGCGCGGCTCGCTAAGCAGAAGGCGTACGGCACGCATGGCGTCAGAGTACCGCAGCGCCCGACGGCGCCGCGACGGGCTTCCGGTCCGCACACCAGGAGCCGGTCCGGGTGAACCCAAGAGAGGGCGCAAACGTACTCAGACACCGACGGTCAAGTGGTGAAGGCCTCGAAAAGCTGAACAAGGTTCAAATGTTACTTCGCGTAACAGCAGCTAGTCGGACATCACTACCAACCCGTTGCCCTTTGATAACAACGCAATAACTCAAACCTCGTACTGCTCGGTTTGGAGCCCCTTAGAGTGCGGCAGCGGGACCGCCTTCCCGAAACTGTTCGGAGTTGCCCCCATGAACCCTCCACGTAGTAACAGCTCGATCCCCAAGCCCGGCCGCTCGGCCTACGGCGTGGTGTCGGCTGTCGTACTGCTGCTGATACCCGTCGTCGTGCTCGCGGGCGGAAACGCAGTCCGGGACTTCCTCAACTTCGGAGCGGGCGTGCTCTCGCTCGTCTCCCTGAGCTGCTCGGTGATCTGGGGTCTCGTCGCCCAGGACCGGATCTTCCTCAACATCCGGCAGCGGATCGTGGCGCAGGCCGTCCACCGGACGACGGCGGTCGCCTCGATCGCCTTCCTCCTGGTGCACGTCACGGTCAAGCTCGCGCTCGACCACACGGTTCTGATCGCCGCGCTGATCCCGTTCAGCCTCGGCGTGAGCGGCTCGGCGGGACTCATCGGCCTCGGATCCCTGGCCGCCCTGCTCATGATCTTCGTCGGTGTCACCGGCGCCCTGCGCGGCAACTTCGCCTCCCCGGCGCCGGTCGCGGCGCGCTGGCGGGCGATGCACATGCTCGCCTACCCGTCCTGGTGCGCCGCCCTGATCCACGGCCTGTACGCGGGCCGCGCCGCCAAGCCGTTCTTCACGATCTCGTACGAGCTCTGCCTGCTCGGGGTCATGGCGGCGCTCGCCCTGCGTGCCGCGCCGCGCCCGTTCAAGCGCAAGGTGGCCGACCGGATCTTCGCGATCGTCGGCTCCGGCGACCGGTTCGGGCGCGACGATCTGGACGCCAGCCGGGCCCGCAACGCGGAGGCCGCGGCCACCATGGCGGGCTTCGGCACGCGGGCGGCGGACCGCGGCGCCGCCACCGAGGGGCTCATCCCCTCCCAGCCCTCCACGTCCCTGTACGACGCCCCTCCGGCCCGCACGATGACCCCCGAGTCCGGCAACGGCTTCGCCGCCGCCTACCGCGCCGTCTCGGCCACGCCTCGCGCCCAGGGCCCGATGACTCCCGACGCGACGCAGCGCATGAACCCGGTGGCCATGCAGCAGACGGAGGCGATGCCGCGCGTCGACGGTCCGGGCAGCACCTCCGGCAGCTGGCCCATCCCCTCCCCGCCGCCCGTCGGCGAGGCGCCCCCCTCCGCGTACGACCCGCTTCAGGACACCGGATACAACATCCCGACCTACGGCAGTTCCGGATACGACGGGTACGGCGGGGGTGAGATGTACGACACGAGTGAGACGAACGGCCCCTACGGCACGTACAACGCGAACAACACGTACAACAGCGGTCCCGCGACTGAGACGGCCCCCGGCGCCTACGGCACCCCGGGTGCCGGCGAACCCTGGAACGCGCCTTCCGGAGGCTTTTAGTGAACGAGGCCCTGCCCGACGTCCCAGAAGTCCGCGTGGTCGGACTTCCGCAGCTCACGTCGGGCTTCGACCTTGTCGAGAGACTCGACCTCCCCATGCACCTCAAGGTGCACGGCCCCCTCGAACCGATGGGCGGCGAACAGCTCGCGCAGCTGGCCGAGCAGATCTCCCTGAAGGGGCGCGGTGGCGCGGGCTTCCCCTTCCACAAGAAGCTGCGGTCGGTCGCCGAGTCGGCGATCCGCCGTGGCATCCGGCCGGTGGTCGTCGTCAACGGCAGTGAGGACGAGCCGGCGTGCCGCAAGGACACGGTGCTGATCAACCGGGCCCCGCACCTCATCCTGGACGGCGCCCTCCTGGTCGCCGAGGCCCTCGGCGCGCGGACGCTCGTGATCGGCGTGACCCGGGCCTCCACGGAGCGGTCGATGGAGCAGGCACTGGCCGAGCGCGGCCTGAGCGACCGGCGCGGCGCGCCCATACGCGCGCGCGTGCAGCGCAACCCCGTGCGCATGGTCACCGGAGCCGCCGCGTCCCTGGTCCGCTCCATCGACGGCGGTCCCGCGATCCCCCCGGGCCGCAAGACGAGCGCCTCGCAGAGCGGCGTGGGCGGCGCGCCCACGCTGCTGTCGAACGCCGAAACGTTCGCCCAGCTGGCGATCGCCGCCCGCATCGGCGCCGAGCGCTACTGCAACACCGGCCTGTACGACGAGCCCGGCACCGTCATGCTCACCGTGTCCGGCGCGGTCAGCCGCCCGATGGTGATCGAGGTCCCCACCGGTGTGCCGCTGCGGTACGTGCTCCAGCTGGCGGGCGCCCCGCCGCTCCCGCAGGGCGTGCTGACCGGCGGCTACCACGGCAAGTGGATCGACGCGGCGACGGTCGACGAGGCGATCGTCTCGCGCAACAACCTCGACGCCGTCGGCGGCTCGCTCGGCGCCGGCGCGATCCTGCCCATCAGCCAGGAGACCTGCCCGCTGGGCGAGTCCCTTCAGGTGGCCAAGTGGCTGGCCGAGGAGAGCGCCGGTCAGTGCGGTCCCTGCTATCTCGGTCTGCCCGCCGCGGCCCGCGGTCTGGAGGACATCCTCAACGGCGGTGGCCCCGCCGCCCTCGAGGCCCTGAAGCAGGTCGCCAAGGCCGTGAAGAAGCGCGGTGCGTGCTCGCACCCGGACGGCTCGGCGATGTTCCTGGAATCGACCATCAAGGCCTTCACGGACGACCTGGCGGCACACGTCCTCGGCAACGGCTGCGGCAGGCCCGTGGAGGGCGTGCTGCCGCTCTTCGAGGGCGGCCGGGCCCCCACGGGCATCCCGGGCGGCGGTCAGGCCGAGCCCGAGGACGGTGCCAGCCGTCAGAAGATCTTCGTCGACTGGACGCTGTGCCGCGGCCACGGCCTGTGCGCGGACATCCTCCCCGAGGTCTTCGAACTGGGCGCCGACGGCTTCCCGACGGTCGCCCAGGCGCAGGTGCCGAGGTACGCGGAGGCGAAGGCACTGCGGGCCGTACGCCGGTGTCCCGCGCTCGCGCTGCGGATCGAGGAGGACACCCGTTCCGGCGCGCCGGCGCGCAACAATCTGCCGGTGCTGTCGCAGGGCCGGGGGCGCCGCGCTCTCGGCCGCTGAGCCGACGGATCACGGGCCGCCCCGTCCGGGGGTGGCCCGTGTGTCGTAGGCGGCGCTCCGATGGCTCCGGATACGCCGAAGGCGGTCCATCCGATGGGATGGACCGCCTTGAAGTCCTGTGGAGCTAAGGAGAATTGAACTCCTGACCTCCTGCATGCCATGCAGGCGCTCTACCAACTGAGCTATAGCCCCTCGTGGCCACCCGGCCGAGCCGCATGTGGACCGTGTCGCCCGGTTTCCCCGGCGGCGACGCCAACATTACACGGTCCCCCGGGTGGAACACCAAATCGTTTCCGTCGTGCACCGGGACCCGCTCGCGCCCGGGGAATCGAGGCCCGGCACCGGCTTCCGCCCATGTCCGCGGCCCGGTCGAGGGTCAGGCCGTGGCGAAGGAGTAGAAGCGTTTGAGCGTGCAGTGGTCGTCCAGGAGACGGCCGTAGATCGGCTCACCTTCCAGTTCCCGATAGGTCTCGATCGGGTCGCCTTTTATGATCAGCGCCCGTGCGCATTCCTCGCACCAGTACTGGTAGTCGGGGTTGACCGGTTCCATGTCCCGGACGATCGGCGTACCGCTCCCGCACCAGTCGCACTTTCGCCTGTGTGCACCCATCGATCAGCTCCAGCTGTGGCCGCAGGCCGTGCACACGTAGGAAACGCCACCGTTGTCGCCGAGGACCTGGGCCACATGGGACGAGCCACAGGAAGGGCAGTCGAGGAGGGTGGCCTTCCGACGTGGCACCGCCACTGCGAGGAGATCGTGGATCTCCCCGCGGATGCTCGCAGGCATCGCTCTCCCTCCCGTCGGGCCGCGCCCCCTTCCGGCCGTCTGATTCTGCCACGGCCGAGCCAATACGGTCAGCGACGCCTTCGTACCAGTCCGGACACGGCGCCCGACGTGGCCGTTGCGGGCCGGCGCGTACACGCACATGGGGAGCGCGTCCGAAGAGGTATACGCCCCAGAGGCCCGAGTGACTCAAGCCCACCGCAGAAGAATCGGCCGAGGACGTACGGCAGATCGCGGTGGCCGAGCCGGGCGACGGCTGGGGGCGGCCGCCGGCGTCGAGCGGCCTTCTCCGGTCGTACGGCGGCGCGAGCGCGGTCACGGGGCACGGAACGGCACGGGACCCGCCCCTGCCCGCACGAGGGCCGCATACGGCCGCGGGTCGCCGCCCCTCACCGCCGCTCGGCGGGCGGGCCGCACCGCCCGGGAGGAAGCCGGGACCGCGCCGGTCAGTCTCGCCTGCGCCCGGGGAGGCACCGTCACCCGTGCCCCTCGGTGACATGACGCCGAGTCAGGCCGAGTACGGAGAAATGATCCCGGACACAGAAAATCCCGCCCCTTGAGGGACGGGATTCTGATCACCGATCTCTGACACTTTCCAAGTGTCGATCCGTGGAGCTAAGGAGAATTGAACTCCTGACCTCCTGCATGCCATGCAGGCGCTCTACCAACTGAGCTATAGCCCCGCGCGTTCTTCCCGCTCGGCGGGCGAACAAGAAGAACTTTAGCCTGCGACCTGCCGGAAAGTGAAATCCGTGTCCCGACACCCGGTGAGGAGGTGTCAGTCGTCGTCGCCGAGGACCGGTTCGGGAAGCGTGCCCGCGTTGTGCTCCAGGAGACGCCACCCGCGCACGCCCTCGCCGAGGACGGACCAGCAGCAGTTGGAGAGACCACCGAGGCTCTCCCAGTGGCGGGCCTCGAGGCCGAGCAGTCGTCCGATGGTGGTGCGGATCGTGCCACCGTGACTGACCACCACTAGGGTGCCGTCCTCGGGGAGCTTCTCGGCGTGGCGCAGCACCACCGGGGCCGCCCGGTCGGCGACCTCGGTCTCCAGTTCGCCTCCGCCGCGGCGGACGGGCTCACCGCGCTTCCAGGCGGCGTACTCCTCCCCGTGCCGGGCGATGATCTCCTCGTGGGTCAGCCCCTGCCAGACACCCGCGTACGTCTCGCGCAGGGACTCGTCGTGAGTGACCTCCAGACCCGTCAGCGCGGCCAGCTCCGCGGCCGTGGAGGCGGCGCGCTTGAGGTCGGAGGCGACGATGGCGTCGGGTTTCAGGGAGGCGAGCAGGCGGGCCGAGCGGCGGGCCTGGCCGATGCCGGTCTCGGTCAGCTCGACGTCCGTGGAACCCTGGAAGCGGCGTTCCACGTTCCAGGACGTCTGGCCGTGCCGCCACAGGATGAGGCGGCGCCCCCGCGCCCTCCTCGAGGTGTCGGCACCGGAGGCCGTCACCGCAGTTCCCCACCCAGCTCGGCATTCAGTTCGGCGGCGTCCTCGGCGGCCTTCAGCCGGGCGTGCTCCGCCGCCTTGCCGCGGGTGGCCTTGGCGTCGGCGGGCAGTTCCAGCTCGGGGCAGTCCTTCCAGAGCCGCTCCAGCGCGTAGAAGACCCGCTCCTCGCTGTGCTGGACGTGCACCACGATGTCGACGTAGTCCAACAGCACCCAGCGGGCCTCACGGTCGCCCTCGCGACGCACCGGCTTGGCGCCGAGTTCCTTGTTCAGTCGCTCCTCGATCTCGTCGACGATCGACTTGACCTGGCGGTCGTTGGGCGCGGACGCCAGCAGGAAGGCGTCCGTGATCGACAGCACGTCGCTGACGTCGTAGGCGATGATGTCGTGCGCGAGCTTGTCGGCGGCCGCCTGGGCGGCGGCGGTGATGAGCTCGAGAGAACGGTCCGTTGCGGTCACTACAAGGCTTTCCTTAGGCGGTCAGTGATACCCCAAGGGTCTCACGGACCGCGGACGGAACCCCATGTGATTAACGGACCACACCCCGGCGCCCCCGGGGTGTGGTCCACGTCACGACGACGGCTTGTAGTCCTGGCCGAGCACGACCGAGACATCGGCGCTGTTCGCGATCTTGCCCTTCTGCACGGAGCTGGTGGGCAGACCCAGTGTCTTGGCCACCTCGACCGCGTTCTCCTTGTCGCCGTCGTCGGCGTAGAGGACCTGGGACGTGCTCTGCGCGGTGCCGCTGCCGGCGTCGATGAAGGTGTAGCCGCCGTTGACCAGCGTGACCCGGGCCTGCTCCGCGGTGGTCTTGGCACCGGTGGCGTTCTTGATCCCGACCCGGACGGCGTCGCCCGCCTCCGGGCTCTTCACGGTGCCGCCGAGGAGGCTCTTCACCACGGTGTCGGTGGCCTTCTCGCTGATGGTGCCGTCGGACTGGACCGGCAGCAGCTCGGTCTTGTACGCCCCCTGCTTGGCGTGGTCGGCCAGCTTGGCGAGGAAGCTGCCGAGGTCCTTGTCGGTCAGGGAGGGGTCGAGGATCTGGGCGAGGGTCTGCACGGTGACGGTGGCCGCCTGCGGGTCCGAGGACATCTTGCGCAGCACGCCCACCATGACCTGGCCGAACCGCTCCAGCTGGGCGTCCTGGGACTCGCCGGAGGCGCGGTAGGTGGCGTAGGCGACGGCCATCTTGCCGCTGAGGGTCTGGTCCTCCCCCTTGTGTACGAGGGGGGCGCCCTTCTTCTTGGCGTCGGGGTCGGGGACGTCGGCGTTCGTGGTGACCTCGATGTTGCCCACGAGCTCGACGAGGTTGTTCAGGTACGGGGTGTCGAGCCGCCAGGTGCCCTCGACCTTGGTGCCGAGGACGGAGTCGATGGCGTCGCCGGTGCCGGAGGAGCCGTCGTCGGCGACCGACTTGGCGACGGTGGTCGTGGTGCCGTCGTCGGAGGTCAGGGCAAGGGAGTTGGGCAGCAGGACGGTGGCGCCCTGCTTGGTGGTGGTGTTGTCGACGAGCAATGCGGTCGAGGTGCCGCCGCCCTTGGTGTTGTGCAGATGGACGGCGATCACATCGCGGTTCTGGGCGCCCACGGCCGTCGCCGTACCGGACTTGCCACCGCCGGAGGAGGTGCCGGGCAGCTTGCCCGCGTACCAGAGGTAGCCGACGCCGCCGACGGCCACCAGGGCGACGACCACGACGAGGGCGACGACCCGGCCGCGTGCGCGGCGCCTGGCCTCCTCACGCCGCTCGGTGCGGTTCTCGGTGAACTGCAGCCAGTCGATGACGTCTTCGGAGTCGCCGTCGGGCTCCTCGACGAAGGCGAACTGACCGGTCGCGTAGTCGTCGTCGCCGCGCGGTTCCCTCTGTGCGGGGGCTTCCGTGCGCCCGTGGGCGTCGACGGGGCCGCGGTCGGGGGTGCCGGCCGGGCGCCCCGGACCGTTCCCGGCGGGGCCCGTCTGCTGCGGGATGTAGGCGGTCTGCTCGGCAACGCGCGGCTGCTGCCCGCTCGTTGCCGTCCGGCCGTAGGGGTCGTACCCGCCGGCGGGAGCGTTGCCGTAGGGGGCGTAGGGGTCGTACGGGGGGACGGGCGGCTGCCGGCCGGTGTCGTGGGACTGCTGCGTGCCGGTCGCGTACGGGTCGTAGCCGTAGCCCTGGGGCTGTTGCGGTTGCTGGTGCTGCTGCGTGCCGTAGGGGTCGTAGCCCTGCGGGGTCTGCTGCGCGGGCACCTGCCGGTACACAGGCTGACCGAACTCGTCGTAACCGACGAGTTCGTACTGGTCGCCCCCCGCGTATCCGTCGTATCGGTCGTTCACCGGTGCCCCTCTCGGCTCACTCGCCGCGGTACAGCTGCCGCTTGTCGATGTAGCGCACCACACCGTCCGGCACCAGGTACCAGACGGGTTCGCCCATGGCGACTCTCGCACGACAGTCTGTGGACGAGATGGCCAGAGCGGGAACCTCGATCAGCGAGACACCGCCCTCCGGAAGACCCGGGTCGGTCAGGGTGTGACCGGGACGGGTGACGCCGATGAAGTGCGCGAGGGAGAACAACTCGTCCGTATAACGCCAGGTGAGGATCTGGCCCAGCGCGTCGGCCCCGGTGATGAAGAACAGATCGGTGTCGGGGTTGAGCGCCTTCAGGTCGCGCAGGGTGTCCGTGGTGTAGGTGGGGCCACCGCGGTCGATGTCGATACGGCTGACCGAGAACTGGGGGTTCTCCGCGGTGGCGATGACCGTCATCAGATATCGGTCCTCGGCCGGGGCCACCTTGCGATCGGTCTTCTGCCAGGGCTGCCCGGTCGGCACGAACACCACCTCGTCGAGATGGAACTGCGCGGCCACCTCGCTGGCCGCGACGAGGTGCCCGTGGTGAATCGGGTCAAACGTTCCGCCCATGACGCCGAGACGGCGTTTGCCCGGGTTGGACGGCCCGCTTCCGGGGCCGGGTCCCGGGCCCTTCGCCGGACCGGTGGGCATGTGCTGCTCTCCCATGCCTGCAGACACTACCGGCCCGGCCGCCGGACACCGGCCCACAGGCCCCCCGGAACGGCCGGGACCAGGCACTTCTGCGGACTCAGCGGTCCCGGTTGAAGCGCGTGGTGATCCACAGCAGCAGAAGGAGGATGACGAGGGCGCCTCCGCCCGTCATGAACGGGCTGATGCTCGCGTGGCGTTCGCCTTCACCCTCGGCGAGCGTGGCCAACTGTGCAGCGGTGCTGTGGAAGCTCATCTTCGGCAGAACCTATCCGGTGTGGGCGGGACAAAGACGTGGGCTCATCGTAAGCGTGCGGCTGCACACCGATCACGCCGACTCCGCCGTTCGGTCCGTACCGCCCGTGCGGGCCGGCACGGCCGTGCCGGTCACCTGCGCTTGTATCCCCGCAGCAGGAACCAGGCGGTCAGGACGCAGCCGACGACCATCACGATCAGCACGACGCGGAGCAGGTCCCCCGGGCCCTGCCGGGCGGCGGCGGTCGCGGCCTCGGTGAGCCAGGCGGCGGAAGTGTGCTCCATGGGATCGCTCCTTACGGTGTGCTGCCCTGCCACCGTATCTCCGCCTAGGCTGGAGTCCGCTTCGGGGGCACATCGGGCATCGCGCGTCCACCCGCCGGTGGGGGCCGATGATCCATCGCACAGTGGCCATGAGACACATGGGGGAACACATGTCCGACGAAAGCCACCAGCAGAACGGGCACGAGCGCGTGCCGAGCAGGCGGCGCCGGCGCTTCGAGGGGATCTCCTCGCGCGCGTACGAACACCCCGCGGACCGTTCGGCCCTGGTAGCCCTGCGCAAGCTCAGCGGCTTCGACACGGTCTTCAAGGCGCTCAGCGGTCTGCTGCCCGAACGCAGCCTGCGGCTGCTGTTCCTGTCCGACTCCGTACGGGTCTCGGACGCGCAGTTCGCCCATCTCAACGACATGCTGCGGGACGCCTGTTACATCCTGGACCTGGAGAAGGTCCCCCCGATGTACGTCACCCAGGACCCGCAGCCGAACGCGATGTGCATCGGTCTGGACGAGCCGATCATCGTCGTGACGACCGGACTGGTGGAACTTCTCGACGAGGAGGAGATGCGGGCGGTCGTCGGCCACGAGGTCGGGCACGCACTGTCCGGGCACTCGGTCTACCGGACCGTCCTGCTGTTCCTGACCAACCTGGCGCTCCGTGTCGCCTGGATCCCGCTGGGCAACCTCGCGATCATGGCCATCGTGACCGCGCTGCGGGAGTGGTTCCGCAAGTCGGAGCTGTCGGCCGACCGGGCCGGGCTGCTGGTCGGGCAGGATCTGCAGTCCTCGATGCGGGGGCTGATGAAGATCGCCGGCGGGAACCATCTGCACGAGATGAACGTGGACGCGTTCCTGAAGCAGGCGGAGGAGTACGAGGCCGGGGGCGATCTGCGCGACTCGGTGCTGAAGATCCTCAATGTGCTGCCGCGGAGCCATCCCTTCACCACGGTCCGCGCGGCCGAGCTGAAGAAGTGGGCCGCGTCCCGCGACTACCAACGGATCATGGACGGCCACTATCCGCGACGCACCGAGGACAAGCACACCTCGGTGTCGGACTCCTTCCGCGAGTCGGCGGCCAGCTACGCCAACGAGGTCAAGGAGTCCAAGGACCCGCTGATGAAGCTGGTCGGCGACATCGCGGGCGGGGCGGGCGACCTCGGCGGCCGGGTGCGGCGCGGCTTCTCGGGCTTCGGCGGCGGTGCGTCCAAGGACGACCCGCGCCGCGAGCCGCGCGACGCCCAGCGGGACGCCGGGCACGACGACGAGGACCCCGACGGCAGCGCCTGATCGACCACCGGGCCCGCCACGGCCCGCCGCCCGGGCCGGCGCCCCTGGCCCGACTCGGGACCAGGGCGCCCACCGCCCTGCGGGCACCCCTGCGAGGGGGCGCTCTTCCCGGCGGAGCGCTCTTCCCGGCGGGACGGTCACCTCGGCGGGACAGTCTCCCCGGCGGAGCGCTCTTCCCGGCGGAGCGCTCTTCCCGGCGGGGCCTCACCTGGGCGGGAAGGTCTCCTCGGCGGGAAGGTCTCCCCGGCGGGAAGGTCTCCCCGGCGGGAAGGTCTCCCCGGCGGGAAGGTCTCCCCGGCGGGAAGGTCTCCTCGGCGGGAAGGTCTCCTCGGCGGGGCGGTCTCCTGGGCGGGGCCGCACTTCCGGCAGGCGCTCTTCCGGGGCGGGCTCCCCGGGCGGGGCGCTCTCCCCGGGCGAGGCGGTCACCTCGACGGGACGGTCACCTCGGCGGGGCCGCACTTCCGGCAGGTGCTCTTCCCCGGGCGGGCGCTCTTCCCCGCGAGGCCCTCTCCTCAACGCGTCGGTCTCCTCGGCGGGGCGGTCGCAGGACCGGGCCGAAGGGGCCAGGCGGCGGTGGCGATTCCCGGCAGGGCAGAGTCGGTCCCTGGTCCGGCTCGGGACCAGCAGCTCCCAGCCCTACGGCCTTCGCCGCGAAGGACCCCCGCACCACCGACTCTCCCCGGCAGAGCGCTCTTCCCGGCGGCGCGGTCACCTCGGCGGGACGGTCTCCTCGGCGGGGCCGCACTTCCGGCAGGCACTCTTCCCGGGCGGGCGGGCCCCCCGGCGGGGCGCTCTTCCCCGCGGGGCCCTCTCCTCGACGAGTCGGTCTCCGCTGCGGGGCGGTCTCAGGACCGGGCCGAAGGGTCCGGACGGCGGTGGCGATTCCCGGCAGGACAAGGCCGGCCCCTGGTCCGACTTGGGACCAGCGGCTCCCCGCCCTACGGCCTTCGCCGCAAAGGACCCCCGCACCACCGGCTCTCCCCGGCAGGGCGCTCTTCCCGGCGGCGCGGTCACCTCGGCGGGGCGCTCTTCCCGGCGGGGCGGTCTCAGGGCCGGGCCGAAGGGTCCGGACGGCGGTGGAGCTTCCCGGCAAGACAAGGCCGGCCCCTGGTCCGGCTCGGGACCAGCGACACCCCCCGCAGCGGAACCCCGCAACAACCGCTCTCCCGGCGGGCCGTCTCGTCCGGGCGGCTGAAGGCCTCCCAGGCCGGGCAGGGCCAGCCCATCGCCCGGCTCAAGACCGTCGGCGCCCCCTGCCTCACGGGCGCCGACGCAAGTGGAACCCCGCACCTACGACTCTCCCCGGCAGGCACTCCCGGAACGGCCGCGAAGCCCCCTGACACGGCTCGAGACCAGCGGCACCCACAGCCGCTACGGCCGACCGCCCCGCCGAAGGGGGCCCCTTCGGCGGGCGGTCCGGCCGACCGTGGGTTCCTCCCGGCCGGGCCGGGCCGCGTACCGGGCCGTCGGGAACGCCCCTGGCCCCTCTCACCGGGCTGCGGCCCGGTTTCCGGGGCCGTCCCGCCTCTTCGGGCCCCGGGGGCCCTCAACCGGCCCGGGGCCCGTCCAGGGAGGGCAGGCGCCCTCGTCTTCCGTATCGCGGGGGACGCCCGGGCCTGCCGGGGCCGGGCTCGCCGCGGAGGCTGCCCCGCTAGAGCTTCGGCTGTGCGCTCGTCGACAGGGTGCCGCACAGGGCCGTCGCACTGCCCGTGGCGTAGGGGTCGGTGCCCGCCGGGCCGCCCGCCTTGGCCGTCTGGCCGGCGAGCAGCGGATGCAGATGGTCCGCGGAGTCGTCGGCGCAGGCGAGCGGGCCTGCCTGGACGTACGAGGCGACCAGCTGGGCCTGGTTCATGCGCAGGTCCTCGCGGTCGAAGCGGAAGGTCAGCTCGCGTCGCACGGTGAACAGCGAGGCCTCGGCCTTGGCGTCCGCGCCGGTCGGCTTGAGCGCGTACACCATGGTGTGGTCGGAGGTGACCTCCAGCGTGTCGGAGTCGGCCTCCGTCGCCTGGAGCGTGCCCTGGACACGAATGCTGCGGTCGGCCAGCTGGACCCGGGACGGGTCGAAGCGGACCAGCCAGCCGGTGGGAGCGTGCCGTCCGTCGGCGGCCGGGTGGCTGAAGCTCTGATCGAACTGGTCGAGCTGCTGGGGGTCGAGCAGTACGCGGACCGAGCGCACGGCCCCGCCGGTGAGCACGGCCGGATCCAGCGCGGACTCGACGAGGTAGTCCTTCGCGGTGGTCAGCGCGGCGACGACCTGGCTGTCGGAGAAGTGGGCGGTGCGCCGGGTGGCCGGGAACGTGATGCCCTTGGCGCCGACGCGGAACTCGGCGGCGGGGCTGTGCGTGTACAGCGTCCCGGGGTCGGTGGAGCCGGGTACGGCGGACTGCGGGGCGAGCGGTATCACCGTCATGCGCAGCGGCTCGACCGGCAGTGTCTCCGGCGCCGGATACGGGTGGCGCACACCCATGTAGATCGCGGTACCGAAGGCGACGGCTATCAGCAGGACCAGGATGAGCGCCTGCCGCGTCAGCCCCCGGTGCAGTGGGGGGCGCCGGCGCACGGCGGGGGCGTGATCCCCCATGCGCTCGCGCGCGGAGTACTCCTGGAGCCGGGCAGCCCTGACGAACGACTCGTCGAACACGACGGATCGGTACTCGTCCTCACCACCACCGGGAGCGCCCTCGGGTGTCCCCTCCGGTGGGTCTCCAGGCCCGCCCATATCTTCAGAGTAGGTCTCCGCGAGCTCAGGTAAACGCCCTGCTGCGCGACAAGTTCTGACAGGTTCTCACCAGGCTTTCGAACGGATGTCGAACAAGCCCGTCGGAGTCCTCAGGGCGTTCTGGGCACCGCCGAGAACGCCGGGGGCGAGTAGTCCGCCGAGGCCGAGGGCCCCGTGCCGGCGCCGGTCTCCCGCCCCTGTTCCAGACCGGTGGTGGCGGGCGGCGGGACCTGCTCCTGGCGACTCGAGGACGCACCCCGGTACACGGCCGTGAACGCCAGTGCGACCATCCCTATGCCCATCACGAGGGCGAGCATCCAGGCGACCGGACGGTGCCAGCGGGCGCCCCCGACATACGCGCCCGGTGCGCCGTAGCGGCCCTCGAGGATCTCCGGGTCGTCGAGGCCGTCCAGATCGCGGCCGGGACCGAACTCTCCGCCGTCGTCAGGGTCGAACCCCTCCTCATAGCGGTCGTCGTCGCCGCGTGCACCCCGGGCGTGCGCCCGGCGCGCCTCGGCCTCCTGGGCATCCGCGCGGGCCTGAGCGGCCGCGAGCAGTCTCTCGACCGCCGTCGGCTCGTGGACCACGGCGGCACGTACGAAGGCCTCGTCGAAGACCACGGAGGCGAACTCTTCGTCCATACCTCCGCGGTCGCGGTCGTCGTCGGGCTCTCGGCCGTCACCAGACGGCGTGCCCCCCACGTCCTCCGGCACGGCTCCAGAGTAGACCTGGGGGGTCAATTTGGGCAGACCGTAAGGAAATTCATCCGCCTGGCGAGACGGCTTCAAAGCCGCTTGCCAGGGACAACCGCCCGTGCTTGCCTGAGCGGCCGCTCAGCGACGGATGTGCCCGTCACCGGTCACGATGTACTTGGTGCTCGTCAGTTCGGGCAGGCCCATGGGGCCCCTGGCGTGCAGCTTCTGGGTGGAGATGCCGATCTCCGCACCGAAGCCGAACTGGCCGCCGTCCGTGAAGCGCGTCGAGGCGTTCACGGCGACCGTCGTCGAATCGACCAATTGAGTGAAGCGACGGGCCGCCTGCTGCGAGGTGGTGACGATCGCCTCGGTGTGCCCGGAACTCCACAGCCGGATGTGCTGAACGGCCCGGTCCAGGGAGTCCACGACCGCGGCGGCGATGTCGTAGGAGAGGTACTCGGTGTCCCAGTCCTCGGGCGTGGCCTCCACCACCGTGGCCTTCGAGCCCTTGGCGTGGGCCATCACGCGCTCGTCGCCGTGCACGGTGACCCCGGCCGTGGCGAGGGCGTCCAGGGCCCGCGGCAGGAACTCGGGGGCGATGTCCTGGTGGACGAGGAGCGTCTCGGCGGCGTTGCACACGCTCACGCGGTGCGCCTTGGAGTTGATCAGGATGTCGATCGCCATGTCGACGTCGGCCTGCGCGTCGACGTAGACGTGGCAGTTGCCGGTGCCGGTCTCGATCACGGGGACCGTGGACTCCTCGACCACCGTGCGGATCAGTGCCGCACCACCGCGCGGGATGAGCACGTCGACCAGGCCGCGGGCGCGCATCAGCTCGCGCACGGACTCCCGGCTCTCGCCGGGCACGAGCTGCACGGCGTCGGCGGGCAGCCCGGAGCCGCCCACGGCGTCGCGCAGGACCCGGACGAGTGCGGTGTTCGACTCGTGCGCCGAGGACGAGCCGCGCAGCAGCACGGCGTTCCCGGACTTCAGGCACAGTGCGGCGGCGTCGACCGTCACATTGGGCCGGGCCTCGTAGATGATCCCCACCACGCCGAGCGGGACGCGGACCTGGCGCAGGTCGATGCCGTTCGGCAGCGTGGAGCCGCGGACGACCTCGCCGACCGGATCAGGGAGGGCGGCGACGTCCCTGACGTCGGAGGCGATGGCCCGGATCCGCTCCGGCGTGAGCGTGAGCCGGTCGATGATCGCCTCGCTGGTGCCCGCCTCACGGGCCCGGGCGATGTCCTTGGCGTTCGCCTCGATGATCTCGCTCGCACGGACCTCCAGCGCGTCCGCGACGGCCAGCAGCGCGTCGTCCTTCTCGACCCGCGGCATCGGCGCGAGGTCGTCGGCGGCCGCCTTGGCGCGATAGGCGGCCTGGGCGACCGGGGACATCGAGTCGTACGGCGAGAGCGTGGTCATGGGGGAAGGGTAGTGCTACGGAGGGAACCGTCCACGGCTTGTTCCACTCACCGAGACATTCTCAAAACGGGTGAACTCCGACCGGTGTCGCCGGGGGCGGCCCGTATCCCTCGGCCACCCGCTGGTGATAGGTCTCGCGGTCGACGACCTCGAGGCCGACGATCTCCCAGGGCGGAAGGCCGGCGGTGTGACGGTGCTCGCCCCACAGCCGCAGCGCGACCGCGGCGGCGTCGTGCAGGTCGCGGGCCTCCTCCCAGTACCGGATCTCCGCGTGATCTCCGGCGTAGCGGCTGGTCAGCAGGAAGGGGTGGTCGTGGGCGAGCTGCTCGAGGGCGCGGCGCACCTCCATCACGGGAGCCCGGTCCCCCGACACGCTGAGGGTGACATGCCACAGCCGGGGGACGTCACCGGGCGCCTCGTACGTGTCCCGTTCCGTGACGTCCGTGACGCCGGTCAGTGCGCGCTCCTCCCCCGGCGTGCGGGCCGCACCGCCGTCACGAGAGTCACCGGAGGTGCCGCGACCGCGGAACGCCGCCACCTCAGGGCGCACTCGTCTCACGACGGCCTCCTTACGCAGTGCTCGTGCAGAACATGTCCCCGAGACAAAGTGGAGCAGGCCCCAGGGCTCCATGGGGCGGTTTTACGGAACGTCCCCCACCGGGGACCCGCAAAGAGCGGACCTTTCGGCCGGTCACGGGTGCAGGATGACGAGGTCGTCCCGGTGCACGACCTCGCGTTCGTAGGCGGGACCCAGTTCGCGCGCCAGTTCCCGGGTCGAGCGGCCGATCAGCCGGGGGATCTCCTTGGCGTCGAAGTTGACGAGCCCGCGCGCCACCGCCACGCCCGCGCTGTCGCGCAGTTCGACGGGGTCGCCCGCGGTGAAGTCGCCCTCGACCGAGGCGATGCCGGCGGGCAGCAGCGACGTGCGGCGCTCGACCACCGCGCGCACGGCGCCGTCGTCCAGCGTGAGCGCGCCCTGCGGGGTGGAGGCGTGCTGCAGCCACAGCAGCCGGTCGGCGGAGCGCTTGCCCGTGGGGTGGAAGCAGGTGCCGGTGTCCCGGCCCGCGAGGGCGTCGGCGGCGTGGACCGCGGAGGTGAGCACCACGGGGATGCCGGCCGCCGCCGCGATCCGGGCCGCCTCGATCTTGGTGACCATGCCGCCGGTGCCGACGCCGGCCTTGCCCGCGCTGCCGATCTCCACATGGGCGAGGTCCTCGGGCCCCCGCACCTCCGCTATCCGCGAGGTGCCGGGCCTGCCGGGGTCCCCGTCGTACACACCGTCCACGTCCGACAGCAGGACCAGCAGATCGGCGTGGACCAGGTGGGCGACGAGCGCGGCGAGGCGGTCGTTGTCGCCGAAGCGGATCTCGTCCGTGGCGACCGTGTCGTTCTCGTTGACGACCGGGAGCGCGCCCATCGACAGGAGCTTGTCGAGGGTGCGGGCGGCGTTGCGGTGATGGGCGCGGCGGCTGGTGTCGTCGGAGGTGAGCAGCACCTGGCCGACACGGATGCCGTAGCGGGCGCAGGAGGCGGTGTAACGGGCCACCAGCAGGCCCTGTCCGACGCTGGCCGCGGCCTGCTGCCGGGCCAGGTCCCGGGGGCGGCGGCGCAGACCGAGCGGGGCGAGACCGGCGGCGATCGCACCCGAGGAGACCAGGACGATCTCCTTCTCGCCCCCGCTGCGGTGCTTGGCGAGCACGTCGACGAGCGCGTCGACCCGATCGGCGTCCAGCCCGCCCGCCGCGGTGGTCAGCGAGGAGGACCCCACCTTCACGACGATCCGATGAGCCTCTGCCACGGCCTGCCTTGCCCCAGCCACCTGCTGTGCTTCCCCTCGCGCGTCGGTCCGTCCCCCGCCCGGCAATCTACGCGAACGAGCAGAGGTGCCGCGCACCGTTCCAGCACCCGGACGAGCAGAGTGTGATCACACCCTTACGCCTCGCGTACGGCAAAAAGGTTGCACTGGTTGCCTATAGAAATTAAAGATGATGCAAACATAATTTGAACACCGTGTCACCTAACGTTCACCGCGCACGGCGCGTGCTTCTGAGGTCGGGGAAGAGCCCCTACGACGTCGTCCCCGTGGAGGAAGCCCTCCATCGTGACGTCATCGCCACCAACGCGGGCAACCTGATCTTCAGCGACGCCGCCCACAAGATCCTCGAGACACCGCACACCGAGGTGGTCTCGAACGGAATGCGGGCCGATGCCGCCATGGCGGCGAGGATCAACGAGGAGTACGACGCCTTCGTCGTGCCGCTCGCCAACGCGTTCCGGCCCTCCTTCGAGACCGGGCTGCAGCGTCTGACGCGACTCATCGGGAAGCTGCGGATCCCCGTGGTGGTGCTGGGCATAGGTGCGCAGACCGGGCTCAGCTACGACCCGGCGCGGCTGAAGCCGATGGAGCCCACCGTCCGCGAGTTCGTCTCGGCGGTGCTCGACCGCAGCGCGTCCATCGGCGTCCGGGGCGAGTTCACGGAGAAGTACCTCAAGGACATGGGGTTCAGGGACGTCGAGATCATCGGCTGCCCGTCGATGTTCCTGTACGGCAAGGAACTCACCGTGGACAAGCGGGTGCCCGCCCTGACGCCCGAATCCCGGATCGCCGTCAACGGCTCGCACAGCGCGGTGCAGAAGCAGGGGCTCGACCGGATCATCACCCGGACCCATGCGCGCTATCCGCAGTTGCGCTTCGTCGGCCAGAACCTCAGCGACGCACGGCAGTTGCACTGGCGGGACGTGTCGGACGCGAACGGCCGGGTCACCGAGATGCCGACCCACCCGGACCACCCGATGTACCGCGAGGGCAAGGTCCGGGTCTACATCGATCCCGTCACCTGGATCGACGACCTGCGCGACGTCGACTTCTCCTTCGGCTCCCGCATCCACGGCAACATCGCCGCCCTGCTGGCGGGCACGCCCGCGACCGTGCTCTGCGCGGACTCGCGGACGCTGGAGCTGTGCCGGTACTTCGACATCCCGCACCGCAGGATCGACAACCTGCCCGAGGATCTCGACCCGGCCCGGCTCTACGAGGAGGCCGACTTCAGCGCGCTGCTCGGCGGTCACCAGGAGCGCTTCGAGCGTTTCACGGCGTTCCTGGACAGCAACGGCCTGGAGAACACCTTCACGCACGGCGACGGCGGTGCGGCCTTCGACGAGCGGATGCGGTCGCTCTCCTTCCCGGCCGGCCTGCGCCCCTGGAACGACACCGATGTCGCCTCGCTCACCTCGCGGTTCGGCTGGCTGCAGAGCCGCATCGTCGAACTGAGCCAGGACAACGCGAAGCTGAGGCGCGACGTGGCGCGGGCGAACGCGAGCGCCAAGGCCGCCGCGGCGGTGCCGCCGCCGTCGGTCTACCGCCGGGCGCGCCGGGCGGTGGGGCGGCCGCTCCGCAAGGCGCTGCAGTCCGGGGGCAAGTAAGCGGTCCCGCACGGCCGTTCCGCAGCGGTTGCCGGGGGTGCGCCCTTCTCGGGCGACCCCCGGCAGCGGGTCTCAGGCGGCCCGGCGCACCTTCAGCATCCGCCGGGCCGCCTTGCGCAGCCGCTTGAAGTGGACCGGCGTCGTCAGCGACTTGAAGTTCTCGATCGTGAGCGTCTCACGGGTCGTCGGCACGAACCACTCGTCCGGGAGGCCCGCGGCGCCGTCACGGAAGTGCGGGTAGCCGAGGTAGGCCTTGCCGCCGGCCGGGTCCATGAAGATCGTGGGCGCCTTGTTCGCCTTGACGAACTCCAGCACGTCGGACAGCAGGTCCGCGCGCCCCCGCGCCACCAGGTGCAGCCGCAGCCGCTCGTTGACCTTCACCCGCTCGGCGACGCCCTCGTGCCAGTACGCGTCCATCAGCGGCTTGGCGAGCTCCAGCTTGTGGGCGCGTACCTCCTCGTCGTTGTTCAGGAACACGGGCCCGAACTGCGGCAGGAGGGTGATCAGGAAGGGGCGGACCATCAGGGAGTCCCGGCGCGGGCCTGCGGGCACCTGCTCGGCGATGAGTTTCATGAGGGCGCGGGCCGAGTCGAAGCGCAGGGTGTAGCTGCCGGTCTTGGTGACGTGCTTGCCGTCGGCCCGGCCGACCAGGTAGTAGCAGGTGTAGTCGGCGATCACGGAGACGCCGTCCGCGCGCAGGTACGCCTCCATCGTGAACAGGGCGTCCTCGCCGGTCCTCAGCGACTCGTCGAAGCGCATCCCGTGCCGTGTGAGCAGCTCGCGCCGGAAGAGCTTCTGCGCGCTCAGCGTGAACTTGATCTTCGAGGAGAAGACGTCGGTCCGCGGCAGCGTCTTGCCCCACATCGACTTGGGGGCGTTGCGGTTGACGCCCACGACCTTGCCGAGCACGACGTCGGTCCGCTGCTCGTCGGCCATGGCGACCATGCGCTCCAGCGCCTCGGCCCCGAGCCGGTCGTCCGCGTCGAGGAAGAACACATACCGTCCGCGGGCCTTTTCCAGACCCACGTTGCGCGGGCCGCTGGGGCCCCCGGAGTTCTCCTGGTGGATGACGGTGACCGTCATGGGGGCACGCTTGGCGAACTCCTCGAGGTGGTCGCCCGTCCCGTCCGTCGAACCGTCGTCGACGGCGATGACCTCGATCCGGGCCGGGTCGAGCGTCTGCGCCCGCACGGACTCCAGGCACTCGACCAGGTACGGCATAGCCTCGTACGCCCCGATGATCACAGATACATCAGGCTGCGCAACGGTCACGCTTCCCCCTTGTCACGGGAACTTTCCCCGCATGTCATCAACACTTACCCATAAGAGGGCCGACGGCGGGCGAAGGTTGCCCCCACCCCAAAGATTCGTGACACACGTCACATGGTGAACAGACAGGAAACCAGCGTAGGTCGTCACGGTAAGAGCAAGGAAAGGGCCCGGGTGCCGAGGAGTACTTCCTCGGCACCCGGGCCCTTGGGCCGTGGCGCGTGTCAGCCCTTGACCACGTCGGTCGTCTCGTCGGCGGGTGTGGGGCGCTGGCCCGGCACCGCGCCCGCCCGCTCGGCGACGGTCCCCCGGCCGGCGGTCTCCAGGCGGTGGCTACGGGCCTCCGCCTTCTGCGCCAGGTCGCTCACCGCGGCGTTGAACTGCTCGATCGACGTCGGCTCGTCGGGACCCAGCAGATAGCGCCTGAGTTCCTGGCGTTCGGCGGTCAGCGGGTCCGCCGCGGGATCCCGTACGGCCTCCAGCAGCTCGTCCAGTTCGCGCGCGGAGTTCGACAGGATCACGGCGGCGCGTACCGCCGTGTTCTGCCGCTTGAACTCCTCGACGCCCAGCTCCGCGGAGTCGGTGACGGCGTACGGCTTGCCGCTCGCGATGAAGTCGGAGACCACGCTGGAGATGTCGGAGACCATCGCGTCGGAGACGTTGAAGCAGTCGTACAGACGCGGCTCGGAGCCCGAGATGACGCGGTGCTGCCAGGAGCCGAAGGAGCGCCAGTAGGCGTCGTTCCACTCGGCCCGCAGCCGGGCGATCTCCTCGTGCTTGGCCACGTCGACCAGACCGTCGCGGGTCGCCTCGGCTTCGTCGCGGCTGTCGTCGGCCGGTCCGCTCAGCTCGGCGAGCCGGGCCGTGATGCGGACCAGCTCTGCCTTGGCCCGGGTCTGGGTCGCGGCGTCCGCCGTGAAGCGCGGGTCGGCGGCGCGCTCGGTGGCGGCCTTCTCGACCAGGGCGGTGATCCGCCGGTGCGCGGCGCCCGCCTTGGCGCTGCGGGTGCCGGTGAAGGGGTGGGGCTTGTAGAGGACACGGACCGGCCGGTCGGCGGCGAGCAGCTTCTTCACGATGTTCTCGCCGGCCAGCAGGAGCGAGGTGTTGCCCGGGTTGTCGTCCCAGCCCTCCCAGGTGGGCGCGTACAGGACGGTCGGGACACGCCCCTCGGGCACGCCCCGCCAGGGCTGGATGGGCGCGAGCTGCGGGCGGCCGACCTCGACGATGTCGTCGTCGCGGACGCCGACATCGGCCAGGGCGTAGCGGTCACGGCCCGCACGGCCGGCCGTCCACACCTCGTCGTAGACCTTGCTGAACGGGTTGACGCTGGCCAGCTTGTCGCTGTCGCCGTGGCCGATGAAGACGTGCTTCATGGTCGGAACGCGCAGCATGTGGATGTTCTTGCCGACGTTCGCCGCGTACAGCGTGACGCGCACCGTGGACAGGTCGAGGTTCATCAGGTGCACCCCTCCGGGCACGCAGATGACGGGGACCGTGGTGGGCTGGAGGCTCTCCAGGATGACGCGCTCGCGGAGGATGATCAGCGGGCGGGTCTGAAGCCGCTCCATCGTGTCCAGCCACATGTTGACCTGGTAGGCCGAGTCCTTGGAGCCCGAGAAGTACAGCACCGTCTCCGGGCGGTACTCGCGCAGCCAGCCGCTGACCGCCTTGAGTACCGTGTCCGCCTTCGGCGGGATCCTCCGGCCGCGGATGTACGGGGCGAGCGCGGCGACGTAGAGGAAGGCCAGCACCAGGGTGACGGCCACGCCCGTGAGGCCGTAGACGGCCCGGTCGGTGGCGGCGGTGACCAGCAGGCCGACGACGGCGGCGAGGTCGAGGTGGAGCATCTTCTCGGCGGCGCGGTCGAGCAGCAGACGCGGCGGGGCGTCCGGGATGCGGATCCGCGAGACGAGGTCGACGTTGCGGGTGGCGATCGGCATCCTGCGGCGGTTGCGGATCAGGGTGACCAGGGCGCCGTGCGGGGCCTGGAAGCCGTAGAAGGCGAGGAAGCAGCCGACGGCCGCGTAGAAGACCACGTCGCCGGAGAGCGAGAGCCGGGCCATGAGCAGGACCAGCAGCAGCTGTCTGATCAGGAACCGTATGGACAGACCGGCCCGCACCTTGCCGAGGCGGTTGATCAGATAGCTGCCGCGCCGATGCAGAAAGTGGTCCGCGAGGTATGTCACTGCGGCCGCGGCCGCGAAGGCACCGACGCTCGGGAGGAGTGCGGCCAGCATCAGCACGGGGAAGCCCAGCATCATGAGGGCCGCCGCGGCCAGCTCGGCCGCACTGCCCACCCGGGCAACGCGTATAGCGGTGGAAATCACGGGGGAACCTGCTCTTGGAGGGGGAGTGCCGGTGGTGGTACGGAGAAAAACTTCGGTAGATCTTCGAAAAGGAATCGGAAAGTTCCTGTAGACGATCTGGATTTTATGGATTCAGGCCCCTGCGTCCGCGCATTCGTCGCGCAATCACAGAGGCCTGAATTCCGGAAACCAAGGAAATTTTGATTATGCCACGCCGTCCTGGCGGTCCAGGACGCCGGCCAGAGCCGCCTCGAAACCGGATGCCCTGCCCGCGTCCGCCGTCGGATCCTGCTGGCGCACATCGATGACATGGCCGGTCAGTTCGGAGACGAGGACGTCGAGCGAGGTCCGCGCCACCGCCTCGGAGGACAGCAACGAGCCGTCGGGCTCCCGGCCGAAGGCCTTGGTGCGCATCGGGGTGGCGGTGCGCTCCGGGTTGATGCAGTTGACGCGGACGCCGTCGCCCGCCCATTCGTCGGACAGCGCCTGGGTGAGGTTCACCATGGCCGCCTTGGTCGAGGAGTACAGGCTGTACTCGGCACGGCCGCGGGTGTAGCTGCTGGAGGTGTACAGCAGCAACTGCCCCTGGGTCTCGGCGAGGTACTTGTAGGACGACCGGGCGATCTGCACCGGGGCCAGGTAGTTGACCTTCAGCGCTTCCTCGATGGTCGCGTTGTCGGTCTCGGCGAGCTTGCCGATGCGCAGCACGCCGGCCGTGTTGACGACGTAGTCGATGCGCCCGGTCTCCGCGTAGGCCTTGGACAGCGCGTCGTCGACCTCCTCCGGGTTCTCCACGTGCGTTCCGGTGGTGGAGCGGCCGAGCGCGTACACCGTGGCGCCGTAGGACTCGGCCAGCGCGGCGATGTCCTTGCCGATGCCGTAGGAACCGCCGAAGACGACGACGGTCTTGCCGCTGAGGAGTTCCCGGTAGGCCTCCTCGCCGTTCTGCTCCGGCGCGGCGGTGGAGGCGAGCTGGAACAGCTTGTCGGCGATGAACACGTCGACCGGCTGCGTGACCTTCATGTTGTACTCGTCGCCCGCGACGACGTGGATCGGCACGTCCGGCAGATACCTGAGCACGACGGTGCAGTCGTCGGTGGCCTGGAAGTTGGGGTCGCCCGCGGCGACCTCGTAGGCGCGGCGGATCGTGGACAGCTTGAACGCCTGCGGGGTCTGGCCTCGGCGCAGCCGGGAGCGGTCCGGGATCTCCGTGATGAATTCGCCGTCCTCGCCGTGCGTGCGGGTCACGATGATGGTGTCCGCCGACGGGATGGCGACGTCGACGGCCTGGTAGCGCTCCAGGGCCGCGACGCAGTCGTCGATCACACGCCGCGACAGCAGGGGGCGGACGGCGTCGTGGAACAGGACGTTGCGGTCCTCGCCCTCGGCCAGCCCCTCACCGAGCGCGGCGATGGCACGCTCGGTGGTCTCGTTCCGTGTGGAGCCGCCCTCGATGATCCGCGTCACCTTGGTGAAGCCCGCCTTGGCGACGATCTTCTCGATATCCGGCACATAGCCCGGCGCCATCAGCACGATGATGTCGTCGATGGAGTCGGCCTTCTCGAAGGTGGTCAGCGTGTGCTCGATCACCGCCTTGCCGGCGATCTTCAGCAGCTGCTTCGGAATCGACAGACCCACGCGCTGACCGGTGCCACCAGCCAGGATCACTGCGGTGGTGCGGGGCTTGGCTATGCGCTCAGACACAAGTGACCTACCTCGGGCTTCAGGGAACCTTCGGATGGTCCCACTTTCAGTCAGCGAAGTGCAAGGTGAGCGCCCTCTGCTGCATATGTAAGCGCAACCTGCTATTCACCTTCCACCCTCGTCGATCTCCGAAGTGCCCGCCCGGATTGTCCAGATTTGCTGTGAGTAACTCCACACGTTTCTCACGCGTTTTCGTTGCACTATCCCCTGCGCCGCCTTCCAGCCACGAAGGCCGGGCGTGCGACGCGCTCACCGTCGGCGCATTCGCCGTAGCACTCGGTGGCCGAGCGCCCTGGCCGGCTCGTGGGACGGGGTCCGGTGCACGGACCGCACCGTACCGGTGCCCGGGAGCGCGGCGGTCGCGGGCACCGGTACGCCGTACAGGGCCTGCGCCGCCACTTCGGGCGCGATCCTCGGTCCGGGCGGCCCGGGCGGCCCGGGCGGCCCGTCCGTGCCGGACGGAGCCTCGGCCGGCAGCGACAGGGCGCCGACGACCCGCACCCCGAGGGCCCCGATCCGCGCGCCGGCCCACGGCGGCGGCCTCCTCCGGCGCCACCGTGGTGTGGGGATCCGGTGGTCGCCCGGCCCCGGTGTGCAGGTGCTCCTCATCCCGCAGGACGGCGCCGTCGCGCACGAGGCCGGAATACAGCTCGTCCGGCAGCCCATGACAGCGGAACGCGCCGCGGCCCCCCGGCCGCGCGCCACGAACCCGCGCCTCACACCAACCGCATACCCGGGACGTGAGCCACCGGGCGGTGCCACTCCACGAACCCGCGCCTCACACCAACCGCATACCCGAGACGTGAGCCACCGGGCCGTGCCACTCCACGCCCCCGCGCCTCACACCAACCGCATACCCGGGACGTGAGCCACCGGGCCGCGGCACTTCATGCCCCCGCGCCTCACACCAACCGCACGCCCGGCCTGCCCTCATCGACCCGCAGCCGGGCGAGGGTCCTGGAGGCGGCCTCCGGGCGCAGCACCGTCTCCGCGACCCTGACCTGGGCGTCGATGCCGTCGGAGCGGATGTCGAAGAGGTGGTAGCCGCGATGGGCGTCGATCAGCTTCCAGTGCGGGTTGTCGGCCTTGCGCGGGTCCCAGTCGCGGTGGAAGGCCGCCAGGTCCTGGTCGCCGCCGCTGGAGACGGAGGTGCCGACGAACTCGGCGCCGACCACGGCCGAGCGCGGGTCGGCGAAGTCCCGCTTGAGGTCGCTCACCATCGTCAGATGGCGGTCGCCGGAGAGCACGACCGGGTTGCGGACCTTCGTGAACTCCTTCATGAAGGCGTTGCGTTCGGTCTGATAGCCGTCCCAGGCGTCGTAGTACCAGAGCTTGCCCGGACCCACCTGGAGGTCGGTCTCGGCCATCATGATCTGCGAGGCGATCAGGTTCCAGCGGGCCGGTGAGCGGTGCAGTCCGTCCAGCAGCCACTGCTTCTGCCGGGCGCCGAGCATGGTCGCCGAGGCGCTCTCGGCGCCTGACCGGCTTGTCGCCTGGTCGCTGCGGAACTGCCGGGTGTCCAGCACGTTCAGCCGGGCCAGCCGCCCGAACTCCAGCCGCCGGTACATCCGGATGTGCGGGCCTTTGGGGATCGCGCTCGCGCGTACCGGCATGTGCTCGTAGTACGCCTGGTAGGCGGCGGTCAGCCGGGCCGCGAACGCGGCGTGGGACTGCTTGGCGGGGTCCTGCGGGACCTGTCCCGCGTAGTCGTTGTCGACCTCGTGGTCGTCGAAGGTCACCACCCAGGGCGCGGCGGCGTGCATCGCGGCCAGCTGCGGATCGGTGCGGTACTGGGCGTAGCGGTTGCGGTACTGGACAAGTGTGTACGGCTCGTCGCTGCCCTCGTGCCGGCGCACGGCGCCGGCGGCGGGCAGGGACTCGTAGATGTAGTCGCCGACGAACAGCACGACGTCCGGGTCCTGGGCGCGCATGTCCGCGTACGGGGTGAAGTAGCCCTGCTGCCAGTTCTGGCAGGAGGCCAGCGCGATACGCAGACGCCCTCCCGAGCCCCGCGGATCGGGAGCCGTACGGGTGCGCCCGACGGGCGAGATCTGGCCGCGGGTCCGGAAGCGGTACCAGTAGGCGCGGCCCGGGCGCAGCCCGCGCACGTCGACGTGGACGCTGTGGCCGAGCGCCGGCAGCGCCCGGGTGGCACCGCGCCGCGTCGTCCGCCGGAACCGCTCGTCCTCGGCGACCTCCCACTCCACGGTCACCGGGCGGTCGGGCATGCCGCCGCCGTGCAGCGGATCGGGGGCGAGCCGGGTCCACAGCACGATGCCGTCCGGGAGCGGGTCGCCGGAGGCCACGCCGAGTCTGAACACATGGTCGGGCAGGGGCGGTTCGATGGCCCGCGCCACCTGCGGCAGCCCCAGCTGGGCGGCGGCCGTGGCTCCGAGCACCGCGGCACCCGTGGTGAGAAAGCGGCGTCGATCGCTGGAGACTGCCCGTTCCATCCCCGAACTCCCTTGCATCGCGAGTCTCTTCGACATGGCGATGATCACACACCGTGGCAGCACGGCCACTGAACGGAGTGGGGCGCGGGCATGACAAATGCATGACCGGATGCGCGGAGGACCGACGGAGGCCGATGGGCCCCGTGCGCGGGCGCGCGGCCGTCCACGGCCCGACGCCCGGGGACGGTCGTCCCGTCCCCGGGCGTCGGGCCCTGCAACGTCGCTACGGCATCGCTACGACATCGCGGTGGATCGCTCAGAACGGCTCGAAGTCGTCGAAGTCCTGCTGGGCTTCGTCCCGTTCGGCCTGGTGCTCCCGGCGTCGCTGGGCAGCGGGACGCAGCGCCTCGAGCCGGTGGTCCTCGCCGCGCCGGCCGAGCATCTCGGCGCCCGCCGTCACCGAGGGCTCCCAGTCGAAGACGACCGCGTTGTCCTCGGGTCCGATGGCGACGCCGTCGCCGGACCTCGCGCCCGCCTTCATCAGCTTGTCCTCGACACCGAGGCGGTTGAGCCGGTCGGCGAGGTAGCCGACCGCCTCGTCGTTGTTGAAGTCGGTCTGGCGCACCCAGCGCTCGGGCTTCTCGCCACGCACGCGGAACAGACCGTCGTCCTCGCGCGTCACCGTGAAGCCCGCCTCGTCGACGGCCTTCGGCCGGATGACGATCCGGGTCGCCTCCTCCTTCGGCTTGGCGGCCCGCGCCCTCCCGACCAGGTCACCGAGGGCGTACGACAGCTCCTTCAGCCCGAGGTGGGCGACCGCCGACACCTCGAAGACGCGGTAGCCGCGCGCCTCCAGGTCGGGCCGCACCATATCGGCCAGGTCCTTGCCGTCCGGTACGTCGATCTTGTTCAGGACGACGATCCGCGGACGGTTGCCGAGGCCGCCGTACTGCTTCAGCTCCTCCTCGATGACGTCGAGGTCGGAGACGGGGTCGCGGTCGGACTCCAGGGTGGCCGTGTCCAGTACGTGCACCAGCACGCTGCACCGCTCGACGTGCCGCAGGAACTCGAGGCCGAGGCCCTTGCCCTGGCTGGCGCCCGGGATCAGTCCCGGCACGTCGGCGACGGTGTACACGGTCGAGCCCGCGGTGACCACGCCCAGGTTCGGGACGAGGGTGGTGAACGGATAGTCGGCGATCTTCGGCTTGGCCGCGGAGAGCACGGAGATCAGCGAGGACTTGCCGGCGCTCGGGTAGCCGACGAGGGCCACGTCGGCGACCGTCTTCAGCTCGAGGACGACGTCCTGCAGGTCGCCGGGCTCGCCGAGCAGCGCGAAGCCGGGCGCCTTGCGGCGGGCCGAGGCCAGCGCCGCGTTGCCGAGGCCGCCGCGGCCGCCCTGGGCGGCGATGTACGACGTCCCGTGCCCGACCAGGTCGGCGAGCACGTTGCCCGCCTTGTCGAGCACGACCGTGCCGTCCGGCACCGGCAGGACCAGGTCCTGGCCCTCCTTGCCGGCGCGGAAGCCGCCCTCGCCGGGCTTGCCGTTGGTGGCCTTGCGGTGCGGTGAGTGGTGGTAGTCGAGAAGTGTGGTGACCGACTGGTCGACGGTGAGGATCACGTCGCCGCCGCGACCGCCGTTGCCGCCGTCGGGGCCGCCCAGCGGCTTGAACTTCTCGCGGTGCACGGAGGCGCAGCCGTGGCCTCCGTTACCCGCGGCGACGTGGAGTTCGACGCGGTCCACGAAGGTGGTCATGGTGCAGTGCCTCCAGAAAATTCGGATATGTCTTGGGTCAACACGCGAAAGGCGGACCCGCCTTCCCGATCGGGAAGTGAGGTCCGCCTCGCGAAAAGTTCGGTCGAAAAGCCGTGAATCAGATGATTCAGGCGACCGAGACGATGTTCACGACCTTGCGGCCACGGTGGGTACCGAACTCCACCGCACCGGCCTGCAGCGCGAACAGCGTGTCGTCGCTGCCACGGCCGACGCCGGAGCCCGGGTGGAAGTGGGTGCCGCGCTGGCGGACCAGGATCTCACCCGCGTTGACGACCTGACCGCCGAAGCGCTTCACGCCGAGCCGCTGGGCATTGGAGTCGCGACCGTTCCGGGTGGACGATGCGCCCTTCTTGTGTGCCATTTCTCCTCAGTCCCTTACTTCGCAGCCGTGGGGATCTCAGTGACCTTGATCGCCGTGTACTGCTGGCGGTGGCCCTGGCGACGGCGGTAGCCGGTCTTGTTCTTGTAGCGCAGAATGTCGATCTTCTGGCCCTTGTGGTGGTCCACGACCTCGGCCTGGACCTTGATGCCGGCCAGCACCCACGGGTCGCTGGTCACAGCGTCGCCGTCGACAACGAGCAGGGTCGAGAGCTCGACCGCGTCGCCAACCTTGGCAGTGGAAATCTTGTCAACCTCAACGATGTCGCCGACAGCAACCTTGTGCTGGCGACCACCGCTGCGCACGATGGCGTACACGCGGATCTCACTCTCTCGCTCGGGAACGGCACCCCCGCAGTCCAGCCGCCCGACAGAACGGACGGCCTCTTCCGGTCACGGCCCGTGCCCGGAAGGAAGAGGTTTACGGGGATGTGGCGGGTCAGTGGACACGCCGACGGTCAAGGTTACGGGGCGTGCACCTGCGGGTCAAACCGGCCCGACGCCGCCGATCCGACCGCCCGTCCGCCACAACCGGATCCGACTCTGTTGCGCTCCGTGATATGCCGCCGCCGGGGAGACGGTCATCCACTCGTCCCGCTGACCGCCCGCAACGCCGCCCGGACGCCCGGACGAGCGCAGAACTCCGCGCTCCGGTGGACGCCGACTCGGCACCGGTCCAGGACCTGTGTACGGGCGCCGTCACCCCGGTCCGCGAGTTCCCGAGCGTCCAGGAACCAGGCGATGTCCTCCGCGTGCGCGAGCCCCTCCAGGGATGTCCCCTCGAAGGCGTTGTCCAGAACGGTGAAGACGTCCGCCACCCGCTCGGTCGCATACGCCAGGGTGTCGGCAGATCCTGACCGGCTCCCCCCGAGCGCCGCTTCCCAGGCCTGCACCCACAGGCGGCCGACGTCCCGGAGTTCGAGGTCCTGAGAGGCGTGTTCGGACGGTTCGACCGCGAGCCGCGCGGTCAGGGCCGCAAGCGTTCGGGACATCTCGAACTCTTCCGCCTCGGTCGCGCCCGGGTCTGGCACCACGGAGCCGAGCAGCGCACCCAGAACCGGTGCGGCCCTGTAGAGGCACACCCATGTCCACACCTGTCTCGCCGGGGCATCCAGACGCTCGACCATGCGCCGCCGCTGCCGCATGAATTCCGGATACCGAAACCTCGGCTCCCGGCCGATTGTCCAGAGGCGGGCGACTTCCTCGTCAATGCGACGCCACGCGAGCGAGGCCGCTCCCAGCCGCAACGGCTCGGGGAGCGTCCTGCGGTAGGTGCACTTCATGGCGATCAGTCGCGGTCCCAAAACCTCGAGCTCGAATTCCATCTCACGAGAAAGTTCATCGAGGCCGAGGTTCGAAAGCGCCCGCATTCCACTGTCGGGAATGACGTCGAGCGTTCGAAGCGCCCACTCGGCACGCTCCATTTCTCCGTGCAGCGGCCGGCCGGGCGGCCAGGAAACGATGGGGATTCGAATGTTGGAGTAATCGGTGCCGCTCAAACCCGTCATCGCGTCCTGGCTCCCGTTAGTCCGACTACAACTTGATGGTCTGTACCAAGCGCAGGTGCTCCATGGCGCCTGGCCCGAAGATGACCTCTTCGGGCATCCCGTCGCCTGTCACTCTGGTGGTGATATGACCCTCCTGAACAAGCCGATCATATGTGCATTTGCACATTCGGAAGATGGATACCGCGGCGCCGCTTCGGGAACCGCTATTCCTCGTCACCCCCCACTGCGCGGCGACGTTGATGTTGGATCCGCCTCCCCGCGTGAGCTCGTAGGTGAAGAGATTTCCGGGCTGTGCCACTTGGCCGCCGCTCGACGCCTCCTTCGCGGCGTCGGAACTGAGCCCGCCGGCCTCGATGTTGTCGGCGTGCTCGACCGTCGTACCGTGCGCGAAGTCCAGACTCTCGTCACAGTTGTGGACGAGCAGCGGAGTCGCGCCCGCCAGGACGTAGTACGCGTGGATCCCGTTGATCGTGAGGTCATGCGTGCGCTGGCGCTTCTCGAAATGCCGGACTGCCGTCAGCTCGACTTGGTCACCGGACGGCGTCCTCAGTTCCATACCGGGCTTAAGGTCGCCCGCCTTGACCCACTCGCCCTTCGACCCGACCCAGAACGGGTGGGTCATCGTGGCGACCAGAGCCTGCGGCTTGCCGGACTTGCCCTTGACCGTCAGGTCGGCGAACGACTTGTCGTCCTCCGTGACGATCGTGCCCACGACGTCGCGGACCGTCGTGCTGCCGGTCTGCGCATCGGTGGTGACGACCTTGTCGCCGAGCGAGACCCGCTCGATCGGCTTGGTCTTGCCACCCGCTAGCAGCACCTTCGCGCCGGGCAGGAAGCTGTGGCATTCAGGCTCGGACTTCTTGGCCTTCTTGGCGGCCGCCGCCGCCTTCTTCCTGGCGTCAGCCAGTTTCTCGGCGGCCTTGGTCAGCCCGGCTCTCGCCTTGCCGACCGCCTTGTTGGCCTTCCACAGGCCCTTGACGCCGCCGATCAGGTCGCCGACCAGGCCGGTCACCCGCTTGGCGAGCTTGATGCCCTTGGCCCACTTCCACGGCGCGCCGTACTTGGCGAGGATCTTGCCCGCCAGGCCGCCCGCGAAGCTGCCGGCGATGTTGAGCAGCGTCTCGCCGCAGGAGCCGACGTCACCGGTGGAGATGCAGTCCAGGGCCGCGTCCACACCGAGGATGTCCCGGGCGATCTTGACCAGTGCCTTGCCCGCCGACTTGATGCGCTGCTTGGCGGACGCCTGCTGCTGCTGGGCCGCCGCCACGTCGCCTGACGCCTTGCTGACGTCCGACTGCGCCTTCGAGACCTCCGGATCGGTGTTGGTGACCGGAATGCCACCGCGGCACTCGATCAGGCCCTCCCGGCACTCCGGGACGATCATGCCGCTGGGGTCGGCGTGGGTGACCGGGGAGTTGTTGGCGTAGGCGTAGCCGTTGATCTGCTGCGGCTGGGTGTAGTCGATGACCGGGTCGACCGAGATGAACTTGCCGATGGCCGCGTCGTACTCCCGCGCGCCCAGGTGGGTCAGGCCGGTCGAGGCGTCGATCGTGCCGCCGACATAGCCCTTCTCCCCCGGCCAGGTGCCGGTCTTCTCGCCGCGCTCGACGCCGAAGGGGTCGTAGCGCCGCTGGGAGACCGCCCCGGTCGTGGAGTCGATCGCCAGCTCGCCCGTGCCGTGATGGTCCGAGGCGATGAAGGAGACCTTCGAAGCCGTACGGACCGCGACCGTCTGTCCGGCGTACTCGTAGTACCGGGTGGCCTCCGTCTTGGTGCCGTCGGCCGACAGCTTCAGTTCGGTGCCGGGCAGGTAGACGGTGGTGCCGGAGGGGTCCTTGCGCTGTACCCGGTTGCCGGTCGCGTCGTACAGATAGCTCGTCTGCGAACCACCCGCCTCGGTGACCTTGGTCAAGGCACCGGAGTCGTCCCAGGCCAGGACCTGGGCGTTGCCGCCGAGGGTGCGCTTGGTGGTGTCGCCCGCGTCGTCGTACTCGTACGTCGACTGCCGGTCCCCGGTCGGGGTCTTCTCGGTGACCTTGGTGACCTGGTGCGGTCCGTCGCCGAGGGCGCCCGCGCCGCCGTACTCGTAGCTGCGGGTGATGTTCTTCGCCGCGTCCAGCCCCGTGTCGTGGTTGATCTCCGAGAGGCGGTTGCCGATGGCGTCCGTCTCGTACGACTTCCAGTACGGGGCCGGACCGCCGAGCGCGCTCGAACCGGCCGCGGAGTCACAGGCCGTGGGGCCGGAGCCGTCCACCGGCACGGTGGACCCGCGGGTGCCGGAGCCGGCCGCGGCCGTCGCGGTGGCCGCGGGGGTCCAGGCGTCCTGGAGTCGCTGCCGGCCGTCGTAGGCGAAGCACTGCACGTCCGGCGCGGCCGGGTTGGCGGTGTCCGCGATGGACAGGACGTTGCCGGCCTGGTCGTAGGAGTAGTTCGACTCCTTGGCCGGGGCGGTCGCGCCGTAGACGTCCACCACCGAGCGGGTCAGCCGGTCGGTGCCCGTCTCGTAGCCGAAGGTCTGCCAGACCTTCTTGCCGCTGCCCGTGGACAGCTCCAGCTGCTGGAGCCGGCTGTTCTTGGAGTAGACGGTGTCGGTGACGTACGGGGTGCTGCCCGTCATCGTCATCGGACGCTGAAGGGCGTCGTAGGTATAGGTCAGTGCCTCCGCCGGCAGATCGCCGAGGGCGGGCAGTCCCGAACTCTGGAGTGTGCCGTCCCGGTTGTAGGTGGAGGTGTAGACGTAGGTACCGGCGAGGGCCCCCTGCGAGGCAGGTACCTGGTATCCCGTCTTCAACGGACGGTAGAACTCGTCCATGGACTGGACGGCCGTGGCGAAGTACTCCGTCGGCGAGATGTAGCTGAGTGTTCCGTACGCCTGCCCCAGCCAGCCCGCCTTGTCGTACCTCGTCTCCGTCAGCTTGGTGCCGGTGTTGGCGTCACCCAGCCAGGTCGTGGTGACGCGGCCGAGCTTGTCGTAGACCGTCGAGGTCTTCTTGTCGCGTCCGTCGTACGTGACGACCGGCCGGTCCAGCTCGTCGTACTCCGTGCGCGAGGTCCCCGCGTCCGGATCCACCGACTTCGTCCTGCGGCCCAGCTGGTCGTACTCGTAGCGCCACACGTTGTTCTTGGCGTCGGTGACCGTCTCCAGCAGGCCGGCCGTGTTGTACGTGTACTTCGTCGAGTCGTAGGGCACGCCCGCGTTCGGCGAGGCGCCGCGGTGGTGGCGGATCTCGGAGACGTTGCCCTGGTTGTCGGTGATCGTCGTGGTGGGCACGCCGCCGACGGGCGGGTCGACGCGGGTGATCTCGCCGTCGTAGGCCGTCGTGGTGCGCCACTGCTCGGCGCCGCTGACCGCGAAGACCTGGGCGGTGGGGCGGCCCAGGCCGTCGTACTCGAACAGGCTCTGCTGGCCGACCTGGCCGTTGCTCACGAGCTGCAGCTCGTCCGAGGCGGCGCCGGTCGCGTTGTAGGTGGCGTTGGTCTTCCTGACGTTGCCCGTGCCGTCGTACCAGGTGTCGGCGGCCATGTGGGTGCCGCCGGGACCCTCGGTCTGGATCTGGCGGGGGCGCAGCATGCTGTCGTAGAGCTGGTACTCGGCGCCGTAGGAGCCGTCGTTCTCGATCTTCTCGGTCTTGATCGAGGTGACCTTGTCCTTGCGGACGTTGTACGAGTACTTGATGCTCGGCGTCTGCGTCGAGGCCCGGTCCGCCAGCCATACGGAGGTCAGCCGGCCCAGCGCGTCGTAGGCGAGGTCGGTCCGCTTCCCGTTGGGGTCCGTCTGCCCCGCCGACATGCCCCAGGCCGGGACGTAGTCGGTGATGGTGACATGGCCGAGGGCGTTGGTGACGGTCGTCTTCGTCAGCAGGCCGTTGGTCTCGGTGTAGACGGTCTTCGTCTGGTCCGAGGTCCCGTACTGCTTGGCGTCCTTCTGGGTCAGCGGGCGGCCGTAGGTGTCGTAGGTCGTGGCGCCCGTGACCTGGTAGGTCGCGGTGGTGCCGTCGTGCGCGGTCAGCCGCTCGGTCTTGGTCGCGTCGCCCTTGGTGGGCGCCGCGCCGAACGCGCCGCTGTCGTACGAGGTGCGCTCGTCCGCCAGGATCTGCGTCCTGCGGTCGGGCGTGGTGGCGCACTTGACCGAGACGACCTCGCTGCGCGCGGGGAGCGACAGGATGTTCTTCGCCGTGTTGTCCGCGTACGTGGTGCGGGTGCAGGTGTCGTCCTCGGCGGTGGAGACGTCGCCCTGGTCGTCGACGTTCAGCACCCGGCCGGTGCCGTTGGAGGTGTCGTACGTCGTCGTGGACTTCGTCTCGCTCCAGGTGCCGTCGGACTTCAGGCTGAAGCCGCGGCCGGTCTGGGTGCGCACGATCGCCGCGCGGGTGGTGCCCCAGCTGCGGGTCTGGGTGGCGGTGTAGTGCTTCCACGGCGTGTTGATCGTCTTGCCGACCAGCTTGTCGCCGTCGTAGGTGGCGACCTCCAGCTGCTGGCCGGTGAACTCCTCCTCGTCGGTGTACGAGGTGCCCGTGGAGTCCTTGACCGCGACCGAGCGGGTGTTGCCCGCCGAGTCCTTGTCGCCGTCCATGCCCTGCAGGAACGTGTAGTCGACACGGGTGGTCTGCTTGTCGGCGGTGCCGCTGGTGACCCTGACCTTGCCGTAGCCCTGCCAGCCGCCCCAGGTCAGGTACTTGTCGTCGGTGATGCCGTCCGGCTTGGCCTTACGCCAGGCCGCGTCGCCCTGGTAGTCGTAGCGGGTGACCATCGCGTCGCTGCCGCCGGTGCGGTCGGTCTCGATGATCGCCGACACCACGTACTTGTGGAACCAGTCCGTGATCGGGTCGGTGTAGCCCGGCGGGGCCCACTTCACCGGGTAGCAGCGCTTGGTCGACTCACCCGGCTTGGGCAGTGTGGCCTTGGCGCAGTCGGTGGGGGCGTAGTTGACGTCCAGCTGGGCGCCGGTCTCGCTGAGTACCATCGACAGACGGAAGCGGTAGAACGGCGCGATGTTGTCGCCGATCGCGTCGACGCGGTTGGCGAGCTGCTCGCCGAAGAGATCGACGGTCGGCAGTTTGACCGCCGTGCCGACCCGGCCCTCGTTCTCGATCCTCGACAGCCACAGCGTCTTGGAGTCGTCGCCGTTGTCGGTGAACAGGTGCGTGAACGCCCAGGCGTCCACGTCCTGGTAGTTCGTGGTGTCCTTGCGCATCTGCGTGACGACCGACATCAGCCGCTTGGTGGTGAAGAAGGTCGCGAAGGGCGAGGTGCACTTGGTGGCGGACTTGCACTCCTGGTCGACCGGGACGTCCGGCCAGTGCGCGGCGTTCGCCTTGGTCCGCTTGCTCTCCGCGCAGTCGAAGTCCGCGTCGGGCAGGCAGCGTTCGGCGGTGTTGAACACGACCCGCGCCGGGGCCTTCGCCGCGTAGACCTTGCCGTCCTGCTGGCCGTAGTCGATGCGTTCGAGGTAGCCGCCGCGGTGGTACGCGGTGCCGTTGACGTCCGTCTTGCCGTTGAGCGCGTAGTAGTTGGTCTCGCGCTCGTAGAAGTAGGACATCACGTTGCCGTGGGTGTCCTTGACGTAGTCGAGGCTCCACCGCCAGGCCTGCTGGCAGTAGGCGCTGGTGAAGGTGGCGTTGTAGCACGGCTCACCGGAGTCGTCGCCGAAGACCGGCGCGGTCCAGACGGAGTTGGTCTCCTCGTTGCCGGCGGCCCAGCCCGGCAGCCGGTTCAGACCGAAGTAGTACTCCGTGCCCTCGGGTGTGGTGACCTTCCAGTGCTCGCCCTTGTCGCCCGAACTGCCCTCGTCGCCGTTGGTGGCACCGGTCAGCTTCTCGACCTTGGTGCCGTCGTCGGCCGACATGTGCCACTCGCCGGTGGTGTCGTCCTTGACCAGCTCACCGGAGGATCCGTTGAGCATGATCGTGGCGTTGTCGAAGGCCCAGCACTGCTCGGCGGAGCCGGTGTGGCCGTCGTCGGCGCACGGCTTGTAGCGGCGCTCGATGTAACCGGGGTCGTAGGAGAAGCCCTCGCCGATCCAGGAACCCTGGTTGTTGGTGGCCGAGGTGCGGCCGTCCGCCGACTGGGAGGAGTAGCCGAGCCCCACCGTGGGGATCAGGCCGCCCGGAGTCGGCACCGTGCGCAGCGGGTAGTTCCAGTTGAAGCCGCCGGAGGAGGTGGCGACGCTCCAGCTGGCCGACGGGGACAGTGCGGTCGCCTTGTACGTGCCCTGCGCGCTCGACGGGCCCGCGGCCACGGCCACGAGGGAGGTCGCGGTGGCCGCCATGCCGGAGACGCCCTCGGCGGGCGCGGGGGCGGCGGTCACGTCGGCGGACACGGTGCCCGTCTTCACGTCGTTGACCGTGGGCAGGGCCTTGGGCTGCCCGGGGCAGACCTTGCTGCCGGGTACGGCGACGGCGGCGCAGGCCGGGAGCTGGACCAGCCGGAGACGGGAGGCGTAGGAGCCGCCGAAGCCCTCGGCGAAGTCGGAGTAGTCCACGGTCAGGCGGACCTTGGCGGCCTTCTCCTCCCCGTCCGCGCGCTGGACGCCGAGCAGTACGCCGGCGCCGAGCTTCGCGGCACGCGCCGGGTCGAGGACGTCGACGCGGACCTTGCCGGGCGCCTTCGCCGTCCCGGTCGTGGCCCTGGACCCGGAGTCGGAGGTGGCGCGGGCCGCGGCACCGGTCTTCGGTGCGAGCACCTCGACCGGGAGGCCGCCCGCCTTCCCGGTGGCCCCCAGTTTCACCTCGGTGCCGCCCTGCCGGGGCCACACCGCCTTGTCGAGTCCCTTGACCGCTGCCGTGCGCGCCGGGTCGGTGGGACGGGACTTCGCTTTCGCGTCGGTTCCCCTGGCGGGATCACCGTCGTCCTGGACACCGGGGCGGCTGGTGCGGCCCCGGGTGCCGTCGTCGAACGCCACCGCCTGGACCGACGACGCGGACAGCGCGAGCGAGAGCCCGAGTACCGTCGCGACGACCGTCCGTCTGGGCAGGCGACGGCTCAGTGAGCGGCCACGGAAGAGCATGGGGACAACTCCCTGGTCGGAGGAGAAAGCCATGGGTCGAAGGGGTGTGCCGGGCCGCCACCGGCCCGGCACACCTCGGAAATGCCGGTCCGTCACATGTCGGGTACGGCCGTCAGCGCGGCCATCTGCTGCACTGCGATCTGGTCGGCTGCACCGCTGTAGACGCGGATCTCGTCGATGGCGCCGGCGAAGTACTCGCTCGCTCCGCGCAGCGAACGGCCGACCTGCAGACCGCCGGTGGCGGACCACAGGGTGTCGTCCGTGCCGTAGGCGCCTGCGACCAGCTGGCCCTCGACGTACAGCCGGATCGAGTTGGCGAAGGCGTCGTAGACGACCGCCAGATGCTGACCGGAGCCTCCGGTGTCGGGCAGTTCCTGGTCGTCGGTGAAGGTGACGACTTCGGGCGCGGCCGCGTCGGTCCTGGCCACGGCCAGCTCCCACTGCTGGGTGGCGGTCTGGTAGCGGACCTGGACGCGGTTGGCGTTGGCGCCCGGCAGGGACAGCACCGTCTGCGACTTGTCCGGGTCCAGCGAGGTGAGCTGGGCGCGGGCGGTCACGGTGAAGCTGCTGTTGCCGGTGACCGGGGCGGGGGCGGTGGACGCGTAGTCCCCGTCGCCGTCCAGGACCAGGTTGCCCTCGCCGACCAGAGCGGCGTTGTCGAAGATGTCGGCCGGGCGGTAGATGGAGGCGTTGCCCGCCAGGGTCAGTGCCTGGCCCCCGCCGGTCTCCGCCGAGGCAGCACCGGTCGCGGCGTC
Source organism: Streptomyces sp. HUAS TT11 (assembly GCF_051553595.1). NCBI lineage: Bacteria > Bacillati > Actinomycetota > Actinomycetes > Kitasatosporales > Streptomycetaceae > Streptomyces > Streptomyces sp. HUAS TT11. The sequence goes on along the minus strand of NZ_CP196184.1, from coordinate 6,043,255 downwards.
GAGCTGCCAGTACCCCTTGCGCTCGGGCTTGATCGTCATCAGTTCGGCCACCTGGGCCGCCGGCAGGACGCGGTCGAAGACACGGACCTCGGCGAGGTCGCCGACGAAGTGGTCGCGGTAGCCGCTCTTCGCCGTGGTACGGCCGATCTGCAGCGGTCCGTACGACCTCCAGGTGGAGCGTCGCGTGGCGGAGCCCTTCAGATCCTTGTTGACGTAGAGCTGGAGCTGAGGACCGCCGCTCTTCTGCGCGTCGTACACGCCGGTCAGCAGCACCCACTGGTCCTTGACCGGGGCCACCCCGGTGGAGACGGCCTTCCACTCGCCGAGCGTGTCCACGTCGTTGACCGGGACGGCGAACTTCCACGTCTGCGCGGACGCGTCGTAGCCGAGGGTGAAACCGGGTTCGCCGGTGCCGTCCTGGCTGACGACCGTCATGTCCTTGTCCAGCCCGGTGGGCCGTACCCAGGCGCTGACACTGAAACTGCCGGCCGTGTCGAGGACGGTCTCGCTGGCATCGAGGTACGACTCACCGGTGCCGTCGAAACGGGCGGCCCTGTCGACCTTGCCGCCGGGTCCGTCCACGCCGAAGGTGACGGCCGTGCCCGCGGTCGCCGAGAATTCGCCGCTCTCGTCGTGGGCCTCGACGTCACCGGCCTGGTCGGCGAGGTTCCACTGGGCGACGACGGGAGTGCCCTCGCTCACCAGGAACTCGTAGTGCGCCTTGCTGCTCGGGTGCGCGGCCTTGTCCACTGCGACCACGTCGACCCAGTGCCGTCCGGCCCGGGTCGGCATCCAGGACACGGAGACGGAGCCGCCCGCAGCGGACGGGGTGACCGAGGTCGCCGGGGAGGCGTCGCTGTCGAAGGCGTACAGGTACTTGACGACGTCCGTGTCCGGGATGGAGTCGTTCGGGTTGGGCGCGAAGGTGAAGGTGCCGTAGGTGCCCACACCGTCGTGGTAGACGGTGTCCGACGGGTACTGCTTGGACAGCACGTTCGGCTTGCCCGGGAACGTCTTGTCGTAGATGAACTCGCAGCGCTGTGCGGGATCGCCGTCGTAGCTCCAGGGGCCGTAGCCGTCACCGTCATAGGCGCGCGCGCTCCAGTAGATGACGGTGTTCTGCGGGATCGTCGATTTGACGGTGTGCGTGAACTTGGTGCTGGTCGTCGGCGAGAGCCAGTCCGGTGTCAGATAGCTGTAGGACTTGGCCTCCTTGGTGGTGGGGTCGGTCCACTCCACCTTGAACTCGACCTTGACCTTGTCGGTCTGGCCGTTGCCGTGGTCCGGGTCGCTCGCGATGGCCTGGAGCTTCGGCGGGACATCGGTGTACTCACGCGTCGAGCCCCACTTGCACAGGCCGCCCGGGTCCGTATACATGTCCGACGTCTTGATCTGCCGTGGCAGATTGTTGTACTTGATCGACAGGTAGGCGTTGCCGCAGATCCGCTTCCACTCCGCGAAACGGGACTCGTCGGCGGCCCTGAGGCCCAGCGTCATCGAGTTCCAGCCACCGGCGGCCGCCGTCTTGATCTCGCTGGTCAGCTCGCCCGTGGCACCGCTCTCGAAGTGCAGGTTGGCCTGGCTGGAGCAGGAGGTCGGGGAGATCGCCTTGTCGACGGTCTGCAGGTAGTCGTCCCAGTCGTCCGAGGTGTTGGACCAGTTGCTGGACGAGCTGAGCGCGTAGTTCTGGCCGCCGATCCGGTACAGCTGGATGGGCTCGGCCGTCGGGGAGGCGCTGTAGATGTGCTCCACCCGGGCGGAGAAGGTGGCGCCCAGGATCTGCTTCCCCTTGTAGAAGGAGAGCGGCATCGTGAACAGCACGCGGCGCACGCCGACGCCGTTGCACGACACCGGGCTGTAGTCCGTGGGGCACTTGCCGACGCCCGCGCTGCCCGAGTACTTCCAGTCCTGCTCGCTCGGCATGCCCGACATGACGCCGGTCCAGGAGGTGCGCGAGGTGGTGCGCTGGATCGGGTCGATGACGACGGGGAAGACGGTGTCCTCGCTCCTGAGGAGCTTCTGGTCGGGGACGAGGCTCAGCTTGCCCTTACCCACCTCGACGCCCAGCGGCGCAACGCGTCCGCCGCCGCCCGGACCCTCCAGGGCGGCCCCGGGGGCCTTCTCCGCCCGGGGCCCGGCGGTGGTGGTCGCGTCCGCGCCGGCCGTGGCGGCCTTCAGTGCCTTCGCGACGGCCTTGGGACCCTGCTTCCCGGCGGCGGCCTCCTCTACGGCGGCGGAGTCCCACATGGCGGGCTTGCCCGCCTCGAAGACGGTGCCGCCCACGGCGGCGTCCTCAGCGACGATCGCCCCGGAGGCATCCTCCGTGACCTTCAGGCCGCCGGTGGTCAGGCCGAGGTCGAGCCGGGCCAGCTTCGGGTCGGCCGCCGCCTCGGGTGTCTTGACGACCAGCAGATGAGCGAAGCCGTCCGCCTCGGCGCGCACCGTCAGGTCGACGCCCGGCAGGGCGTCGACGTAGGTGGCGGTGTCGCCGTCGACCTCGGGTGCGGGCAGCTTGCCGTACGGCCAGGTCAGGGCGAACTCCCGGCCCGCCCGCTGCATCGTCACAAAGGGCTTGCCCGCCTGTCCGCCCGAGAACGACAGGTCGACGGCGGCGGCTTTCGGCGCCCAGCTGCCGTCCGTCCGCTTCACCAGTGTCTCGTCGATGTCCACCCACGTGCCGGCCCGGACCGTGCGGACGGGCTCGGTGTACTCGCGGGCGGTGAACGTGCCGTCGGGCTCGGCGAAGATCTCCCGGCGCTCGGTGCGCAGCCCGACGACTTCGGTCTTCCTGCCGCTCTCCTTGGCGGCGGCCAGGGCCTCCTGCTCGGTCTGCACGGGCTTGTCGGCCGCGACGGGTGCCTGGTCCCGCGCCGGAGCGCCGCCCGGAAGGACCGCCAGCGCACCCGCCACCACGGCACCGGCGACGGCGGCCGCCACTGCACCGCGCAGCACCGGGCCGCGCCGTATCGGTCTGTGTCTGTCTGCGGACACGCGTCCACTCCCCAGTCGAATCATGTGTGTGTCGAAGTTCCGGTCGCCGGAAGGTCCCGTCCGGCGGGATGGGTCCCGCGGTTGACGAGCCGTCATCGGACGGTCGCCCCGAATGCGGCGCCGCCCGCGGGGATGCCGGCCTCGCCCGGTTTCCATGTCTGTGCCGGTGCGCCGCCCGAGGCCGTGTTCCACGGGAAGCCGTGGACCGCGTGTCCCTCGGCCGGGCCGTAGGGCATGCCCACGTACAGCAGTGACGGGCTGCTGCCGAGGCTGATGCCGGCATACGTTCGGGGCGTGGGTCCGGAAGGGATGCCATGGCCCGGCTCGATCCACGCGTCCGAGGCGCCGGGCGCCCCGATCGCCGGCAGGATCTGGACGCCGCCCGCCTCCGGGGCGTTCTCCGCCGACTCCTCCCCGGGTACGCCCACGGCCAGGCGCATCGTGCTCGCGGTACTCACCACGTTGGTGGCGGTGTTGACGGCCGCGAGGCGCTGGCCGAAGAAGTCACCGGGCTCGGCTTCCCCCTCGACGCCTTCGACGTTCTGGTCGATCCAGTTCAGCAGCACGACCGACCCGTCCGCCTTCATGTGGAAGACGTGCACCGCGCCGGCGTCGACGGTGGTGCCGAGGTCCTCCCCGGGTACGCCGACGGCGAGGATCGCGTCCGTGATCGTGGCAGCGCCCGTCGGGCGGTACGGGGCCATCGCGAGGGCGGCACCGTAGCGATCGTCGGTCTGGGCGGCGGTGTCAGGTCCGGCGGTGCGCCCCTGCCCCATGCCGAAGACGGGCTCGGGTATGCCGTTCGCGTTGATCGACGGCCTGAATGCCTGGACACCTCCGGCGAAGGCGACCGTCCCGATGCTCTCGCCCGGGGCACCGACGACGAAGGAGCGGTCCGTGGCGGCGATGGAGGCCCCGAAGCGGTCGTACGGTTCCGCCTCCTCCCACACTCCGGTGGTGTCCTGGCTCACGGACACCGCCTGGTAGTCGGTGCCCCAGACGTAACCGATCAGCCCCATGTCCGCGCCACCGGCGCCGTCCTCGCCCGGTACGCCTATGGCCAGGAACGGGAAACCGGTGGGCGAGGTGCCTGCCGCCACCGCGTAGCCCAGCCAGTCGTCGGTCTCGGGACCGCCGCCCAGTGGCTGGGTCTCCCCCTGGATGAAGCCCTTGCTGTTGAACTCCTGGCCGACCGCGGTGGTCGAGCCGAAGATCACTTGGACGTACCCCGCGTCCTTGACGGTTCCCACGTCCTCGTACGGGATGCCGACGGCGAGGTCACTGCACCCGTCCTTGTTCGCGTCGTACACGGCGACGGAGAAGCCGAACTGGTCCCCGCTCTCAGGAGCATCGGCGACATTCGGCGTGTCCTGAGATATCTCGACCACCCCCTTGCCGCCGCCCAGCACGATGTGGACCAGGCCGGCCCGTTCCTGGCCCGCGACCGTGGCGTCCGGGTCGGCGATGACCGTGTCCCGTACGCCGTCGCCGTCGAAGTCGGACTGGGCGCCGGCACAGGCTCCCGCCGCAGCGGCCGGGGTGCCTCCCGCGCCCAGCCCCAGCAGCAGCAACCCCACCGACAGCGCCCCCACTGCGCCCGCCCGCCAGGGACTCCGCGCGTGCGGCGCCGGTCTTTCCCGGAACGAGGCCCTGGCCCCCACGGCCTGTTGTCCGTATGAGGACATGCGTTCCCCCCTGTAGCTCTCTGTGTCGTGTCGGCCGCCGGGGCGGATACGTCCCGGCGAGGGACGGTCCGGCGTCGACGCGTGTCAGCGAACTGCCGCTCCGAAGGCGACGCCCGTCGCCGGAAGGCCGCCCTCGCCCGGTCTGAACGTCTGGGTCGGCGCCCCACCGGCGGTCACACCCCACGGGAACCCGTAGACCGCCCGTCCCCCTTCAGGGCCGTAGGGCACGCCCACATAGAGCAGCGAGGGAGTGGCGCCCAGGGACAGACCCGTCAGCATGCGCGGTGCGGGTCCGGACGGAACGCCGTATCCGGGATCGATCCACGCGTCGGATGCACCGGGCGCGCCGACGAGCGGCACGATCTGGACGCCTCCCTTGTCCGCGTGTTCCTCGGACGACTCCTCACCGGGCACACCGATGGCGAGCCTTGTCGTCGTGGCCGTGGAGGTCGTGTTCGGGGAGGTGTTCACGGCGGCGAGCCGCTTGCCGAAGAAGTCCCCGGCCTCCGATTCCTGATCGACGTCCGCGGTGTTCTGGTCGATCCAGGTGGTCTCGGTGAAGGTGCCGCTCGCCGTGAGCCGGAACACCTGGACGGCGCCCGCGTCGACGGTCGTCGACAGGTCCTCGCCCGGGACGCCGACCGCCAGCAGCGACTCGGTGGTGGAGGTGGCGCCCGAGGGCCGGTACGGAACCATGGCGAGCGCGGCGCCGAACTGGTCGCCGACCTCCTCGGCCCCGCTGATCACGTCCTGGTCCTGGCCGAGACCGGCCAGCGGCTTCGGGTAGCCGGAGGTGAGCGTGTGGTTGAAGACGGCGACGCCGCCCGCGAAGGTCGTCGTGCCGAGCGCCTCGCCGGGCGATCCGACCGCGAAATGGGTCGGGGTCGCGGCGAGCGTGGAGCCGAAGCGGTCGTCCTGCTCCACCACACCGGGCACGGCACCGCCGGTCTCCGTGTCCTGGTGGTTGAAGGTGACCGTCTGGGCGGTGCCGCTCACGTAGTAGAAGCCGCCCGCGTCCTCGACGGTGCCGATCGACTCGCCGGGACTGCCGATCAGCAGGAACGGCGTGCCGCCCGCGGTCTTCCCGGCCGCGACCGAGTAGCCGACCCAGTCGTCGGTCTCCGCTCCGCCGCCCAGCGGCTTGTCGGTGCCCTGGTAGAACTCCTTGACGGCCTTGCCGCCTGCGTTGAGTCCGCTCGGGGAGCCGTAGATCACGTGCACGGACCCGGAGTCGGCCCATGTGCCGATGTCCTCGTAGGGCGAGCCGACCACCAGGTCGCTGCAGCCGTCGAGGTCGGCGTCGTAGACGGCCAGCGAGTAGCCGTACTGGTCACCCGGCTCAGGCACTCCCGGAATGGTGTCGAGTGACTGCGAGAGGGTGAGGGTGCCCTTGCCGCCGCCGTAGACGACGTGCACCGCACCCGCCTTCGGGACACCGTCGTCGCTCGCCTCCGGGTCGGCGATCGCCGTGTCCCTGATCCCGTCGCCGTTGAAGTCCGACTCGGTCCCCGAGGGACAGGCCACGGCGGCCGCTGCGGGGGTTCCCCCGGTTCCGACCCCCCAGGCCAGTAAGGCCGCCGCCATGACGGCGGAGGCACCGCCCCGCCACGCTTTCCCCATCCTTGACACAAACACCCCGTGGTTAAAGGGAATTCAAAGGTCAACGGATCATTTCTTTACCTGATGTGCACATGCAATACCGCCCCCGTTCCCCCACCGGTGACAAATGTCACAGGGGCACCACGTGTAGCTCACAGCCCATGCACATGTGCTGCACATACGCGACGGTCGTCTCCAACCGGCCGGACGGCAGGGGGACATGAGACAGGCTTCTCGGCCGGGAGCGGCCGCCGAACGGCGCCCGCCACCTGCGGGCGGCCGCCGCGCCCGTATGCTCACCGGGCGAACCCAAACAGCCGGAGGCAGAGCAGTGAACTACAGGGTCCAGCCCAGCGCCCAGGTCGACGACCGTGCCGAGATCGGCGCCGGGAGCAGCGTGTGGGACCTCGCGCAGATCCGCGAGGGCGCCCGGCTGGGCGAGGGCTGTGTGATCGGGCGGGGCGCCTACGTCGGCACGGGCGTGCGCATGGGCGACAACTGCAAGCTGCAGAACTACGCGCTCGTCTACGAACCCGCCGAACTCGGCGACGGTGTCTTCATCGGCCCCGCCGTGGTCCTCACCAACGACCACAACCCCCGCTCCGTGGACCCCGAGGGCAAGCAGAAGCGCGGCGGCGACTGGGAGGCCGTCGGTGTGAAGATCGCCGACGGCGCCTCCATCGGGGCGCGCTCCGTGTGTGTCGCGCCCCTCAGCATCGGCCGCTGGGCGATGGTCGCCGCGGGCGCCGTCGTCACCAAGGACGTGCCGGACTTCGCCCTGGTCGTCGGCGTCCCCGCGCGCCAGGTCGGCTGGGTCGGCAGGGCCGGCGTACGCCTCACCGAGCACGAGGGCGAGCCCGGCGTGTGGGAGTGCCCGCAGACCGGCGAACTGTACGACGAGAAGGAAGGCATCCTCGCCGAGCGGGATGCCTGAGCGACGTGCGGCCGCGTCCACCCGGGCGAGCACTGTCCGGTGGACCGAGGGGAGCAGCCCACGCCGCACGCCGTCCGCTTCACGATCCGACCGGCGCCATGCCGGGGGTGGACAGGCATGGCGCCGACGTGTGCACCGCACGCCGATCCCGCGGGGATGCCGGAGTTCGTGGCGCCCGGAGTTGTGACGCACCCGCGTCCGTGACGATCCTGCGCGCGGCAGGCACGTACGCTGCGCAGGAGGGACGCGCAAGGCGGGTGCCTGCCAGGTGTACACGGACGCGCCGTCGTCGCAGAACTCAGGGGGTTCGCGGGCGCGGGAACAGTGCGCCGGCGAATCCCCCCTGCTGTTCGGTGCGGTGGGTGGCTACACCTCTTCGCCGAGCAACAACCGGTCGAACTCGAGGCCCACAACAGACCAGTCCCACGTCGCCAGTGCGTGCTTGGCCGCGGGCTCGGCCGCCCCACGCCAGCTCTCCTCCGCGCCCGTGAGCGCCAGGATCCGCTGCGCGGCCTCCTCCGGTGTCGAGACGACCCAGTCGGCCGGGAAGAGCGTCCGCGCCCCGTGCTGCAGCGCAGCGAAGAACGGCCAGTCCCGGACCACCGGGAGTGCCCCGCTGGCCGTGCCCTCGACCAGCCCGCAGTGGAAGCTCTCGCGGACGGAGCTGCTGAGGATCACGCCGACGTCGGTCAGCGCTGCCGGCACATCGTCCGTATGGCCCATGCGGATCACGGCGCCGGCGGTCTCGAGCTCCGTCAACTCCCGCTGGAGCAGGTCGTCGTACGCCCGGGCAGCGGCACCCGCCTTGCGGTTGATCCCCCCACCGATGATCACCAAGCGGTAGCGCTCGTCCCGCTCTCGCACCAGTCGAAGCACCCGCAACGCCCAGCGCGCGTCCTTGGCCACCGAGTTGATCCCGACCAGAGCGAGGACGAAACGGGCGTCGGCGCCGGCCTTGTCCCGGTGGAAGGGGGCCAGGTCCATCGCGTTGGCGATGACATGCGTGCCGGCGGTGCCGGGCTCGGCCAGCCGGGGAAGGACCTTCTCCACCATCTCGCGCAGATGGTCGCTGACCAGGATGAGGTCGTCCACACGTGTGAAGTCGACCACGTGCGGCCAGAACGAGTACGCCTCGTAGCTGTGCAGCCTGACCACGATACGCGTGGTGCCGGGGTCGACGGAGGTGAAGAGAGCCGCGGCACCGGTGCACCAGTCGACGAAGACGGTGTCCGCCCAGTCCAGGTGGGGCCGCAGGGCTTCCTCGACCCGGGCGCGGAAGTCGGGCCGGCCCCCCAGCGCCTGGGTCAGGATCCCCTTGACGTCACGGGCCAGCGGACGAAGAGTCTCGTCCTGGTTGACGTCGATACAACGGATCTCGACCCCGGGGTGGTTCTCGTAGCGTTCCCGGATCGCTTGCAGGAAGGCGCCGTTCGCGTACGCCACCAGAAGCCGCAACGGGCGCCCGCTCGGTGTGGGGGCGGCCGGAAGCGCCCGCCCACGGGGCGTGGACAGCGCCTTGAATGCGGCACTGGTGTGAAAGGCCGCGAGATACCCCTCCGGGTCCTGCGCCAACGGCGACGAGACCCCGTCGAAGTGGAGTACCCGGTGAAAGGCGAGATCGAACGCCTTGGAAAGCTGATCGGCCGCGCCCGCGGGATCCTTCTTTGCGAATCGCTGGTCCGCCAGCTTCAGTGCGGCCTCGACGGCCTTCTCCCGGACCTCGGGACCGTCGTGTCCACGAGCCAGCTCGGCACCCGCGGCGTCGGCCAGCAGGGCCGCGCGGAGCTTGCGGTTGGCGATCCTGTCGGCAGCCTGGTCCAGCACCATCGTGGCACCCGTCCTGCGGCCGCCCTTCTGCATGCTCAGGCTCACCCGCCGGGCAAGCTTCGCCCGCGCGGCGTCCGGCACACGCGGCGCGACGACCACGGACCGCCAGGCCCTGGCACCGAGCGCCGAACGCATCACCGCGGGGGACGAGGCACGGCGCAGCACGGCTCCGGCGCCATGCCGCACGGTGCGTCCGGCCGAGCGCACCGTCACGGTCGGGGACGGGACGGTGCGCACCACGTCGCGCACCGCTGATCGCACGGGTCGCTCACCGCGCGCCTGGATCGCCCGGAGCGCAGGCGCGACGCCGTAGACCGCGTCCGCCCGCCGGTTCTGCTCGGCGAGGTGCCACACGGTGTAGACGGCGTTCGCGTCCAATGCGACCAGAACCTGCGCCCTGCGCGCATGTCGACGTACCCACCGGTCGCCCTCGGCGCTCTCCCAGGTCCTGCGGGGCGCCGACAGCTTCGCGATGCGCTTGACGAACGCAGTGCCGCGCTGCGCGGCCGCTTCGGTCAGCGAGCACACGTCGGCGGCGTCGAGCACACCGCCCACCGCCTCCCGCTCGAAAAGACCGGCCAGCTGGACCGTCGCTCCCGCAGCCCGGATCTGTTCGACAGCGGCTTTCAGCATCGAGGGCGTCGGAGCCGCGCCCGCGATGAGGAGTACATGGGTCATGCGAGGGAGTCCTCCACCTGTTCTGCGTTCCGTTCCGGGGACATGCTGCGGCGTGCCTGGCGAAGGCGGTGGGGTGCAGGGACCCGCGGGTCTTCCTCCGCCGGGCCGACGCGGTCGGCCACAGCCGTCCGGTCGCACGGCGCTGTCTGCCTGCCCCGGCCCTCCCGGGGCAGGCGCCTACTGCTGCCGGGCCTTCGACGTGGCCGGGGCCTCGGTATCCGGCAGCAGCCGGCTGTACACCTCGTCCAATACCTCGGCCTGGGCCTCCCAGGTCCACTTCTCCAGCAGCCCCGGATCGTCGTAGGCCGCCCGGTAACGCTCGGGGTCGGCGAGGACGGCCTTGACCGCGCGGACGTAGTCCTCGACGTCCTGTGCCTTGAAGACTTCGCCCTGCCCCGTCTTCTCGACCATGTCGGCCATGGTGCGGATGTCACTGACCACCAGCGGGAGCTTGGCCTGGGAGTACTCGAAGAACTTGTTGCTCAGGGCCAGTTCGTGGTTGGGCAGGTGGTGCAGCGGGCTGACCGCCGCGTCGGCCGTGGACAGGAACTCGGGTACCTGCCAGTGCGGCACGAAGGGGAGAACGTGAACACGGTCGCCGAGGTCCAGCTCCTCGACCAGCTGCACGATCTTGGCAGTGGCCGCGAACGGCTTGCCGGGCGGAGTGGAGACCAGTGCCACATGAACGTCGGGCATCAACTGGAGACCCTCGATCATGGTCTCCACGCCGCGTACCGGGTTGATACCACCGCAGTAGGCGAGCAGCGGGGTGTCCTTGCCGACCCCGCACAGTTCGCGCAGGTCCGGTGTGGGATCGGCGGCCGCCGCCTCCTCCGGGTCCGGCGACATGACGGGGGCGTTCAGGACGACGTAGGGCGTCTCCTCCAGCTGATGGCCCTTCACCAGCAGCTCTGCGAGCGAAGGCGAGACGGTGATCACCGCGTCGGCGAAGACCGCGTGCTCCTTCTCCCAGGCCACATGACCCGGGAGCCAGCGCTCGTGCTGGGAATGCAGTCCGGGGACGAACTCGTGCGCATCCCAGACGAGCTTGACAGGGCGCCCCTTGGCCCGGGCGCGGACGGCTGCGCGGGCGCCCACGCCGAGCATGCGGAAGTCGTGGGCGTGGATCAGGTCGGGCTCGAGAGCGTCGATGTGCTTGCCGAACGCCAACTCGTAGTCCCACAGGTACGGCAGCAGCCGACGCCAGGCACGCTCGCCCATGGTCAGCTGCCAGAAGCGGGTGAGCGCCTTGTCGAACGGGGCGTCGAAGTTGTCCCGCCGGCTCTTGGCCCGTCGCGTGGCGCGCGCCCGAAGGGAGACCCACTTGCTCATCGCCTTCGCGGCGGCCTTGGGCACGATCAGCCGGGCCGACGAACCGCCGGCACTGGGACGGCCGGGTCCGCCGGCTTTGTGCGCTTCCGCACGGAACCGGAGGTCCGCGCGCCACGCCTTCACGTGCTGCTCCCGGTACGAGGCCATCTTGGGCGACCGGTACGCCAGCGGGCTGCGGTAGCGCAGGCCGCGCAGTTCCTGCCTGCGGGGCCACAGCGGGCCGGGCTTGGGCACCAGACGGACCTCGGCACCGCCGATGTTCCAGGTCTGGATCTCGCGAGTGGGCGATATCCCGAAGAGGACGACCTCCCATCCCGCTTCGGCGGCGGACCTTGCCGACTTCTGCACGCGCGAGTCGTTCCTGACGCCGTTGTCGACGAGCATCACAATCCGGCCTCGCGAGCCTCGAGGCGATCTCTGCCCGGCGGCGCTGTCGAGCTCCATATAGGTGTGTGCCTTTCGTGATGGGAAAGCTTCTGGCACGTCGCAGGAGCCCACACGACAATCGAGCTCGCAGACACGTTCAGTTCAAGCGGGCGTCTCGTGCAGTGCACTTGGGCGCAAAGGCACGGCCACACAACCCGGCCGCGCCAAGCATACCGTCAGTAAAACGCCGGCCAAGAGGCAGCGAGCCGGGGTTCGCCACCGGCAGGCGACGAGGGCTCCACCCCCCACCCGTATGATCTGGGTTCACTCGCACATTCGTCTACGTTTACCCGGCAGGAGCAGCGCACGTGAAGGTCATCAGTGTGGTGGGGGCCCGTCCCCAGCTGGTCAAGCTCGCGCCCATAGCGGCTGCCTTCGCCGGCACGGCGCACCGGCACGTCATCGTGCACACCGGCCAGCACTACGACGCCGACCTTTCCGATGTCTTCTTCTCCGGCCTGGGCATCCCCGACCCCGACGTGCACCTCGGGGTGGGATCCGGCAGCCACGGTGCGCAGACCGGAGCCGTCCTCGCCGCCATGGACAAGGTACTGGAGGCGGAGAAGCCCGACTGGGTCCTGGTGTACGGCGACACGAACTCGACCGTGGCCGGTGCTCTCTCGGCCGTGAAGCTGCACTACCGCGTCGCCCACCTCGAGGCCGGTCTGCGCTCCTTCAACCGACGGATGCCCGAGGAGCACAACCGGGTCCTCACCGACCACGCCGCCGACCTGCTGCTCGCGCCCACGCAGGAGGCGATGCGCCACCTCGCGAACGAGGGCCTGGCCCAGCGCGCCACGCTCGTCGGGGACGTCATGGTGGACGTGTGCCTGCGGGTCCGGGACGCCGTCCTGGCCGGCGACCACCCGCGCCCGGCACTGCCCGAGGGAATCGACGCCGACGCCCCCTACCTCGTGGCCACGCTGCACCGTCCGGACAACACGGACGACCCTGAGCGGCTCGCGGCGATCATCGGTTCCCTGAGCGCGCTTCCGGTCCCCGTGGCGCTGCTGGCGCATCCGCGCCTGGTGGCCCGCGCCGAGGAGCACGGCATCAAGCTGGACCAGGGCGCGGTGCACGTCGGCCGTCCACTCCCCTACGCCGGGCTTGTGGGCGCGGTCCTCGGCTCCGCCGGTGTTGTCACCGACTCCGGCGGCCTGCAGAAGGAGGCCTTCCTGCTGGGCCGCGCCTGCACCACCGTTCGTCCGGAGACCGAGTGGGTGGAAACCCTCGAGGGTGGCTGGAACATGCTCGTGCCGGACCCGCACGAGACCCCCGCCTTCGCCGAACTCGCCACGCGTCCCGCCCCGGAGGGCCCTCGCGGTACGCCGTACGGTGACGGCAACGCCGCGGTACGCGCCGTCCAGGCGATCGTCGGGAGCTGATCCGGCCGTTCGCTCCCGTCACCGTTTCGACCAGTCTCTCGGAGCACTCCTTGCGAAATGTGATCAAGCGGCTCAGGACACCGGGCACCGGAGAGGTCCTGTCGTCCGGCACCAGGACGACGGGCCCCCGGCCCGACGGAACCCGCCCGCACATGATCTACCTCGCCATCGGTTTCCCGCCGGCTGCCAAGAGCTGTGCGTACCGCATGCGCGAGACGGCGAACCAGTTCGTCGCACTCGGCTGGGACGTCACCGTGCTCACCATCGCGGAGGAGTCCTGGGAGCGTGAGTACGGTCTGGACCACACGCTCTCCGACCCGGTGGACCCGCGGGTACGGATCGTCGAACTCCCACTGGCCCGCGAGGACCTGGAGACCGACATCCGCCGGTTCACCGAGCAGCGGGCGCTCAGCCCTGTGCGCTGGGCCAAGCAGGAACGCGAACGTCACCTGGAGCATTTCCCCGAGTTGGTGTTCGGTGGCTGGCGGGGTGCGCTGGAGCAGGGTCTCCTGGACATCCATCGCGAGTTGCCGGCCGACCTGCTGGTGGCGAGCTGTGCTCCGTACGTCAATCTGGCCGCCGCGTGGAAGCTGTGGGAGACCCACAAGGTTCCGTACGCGATCGACTTCCGGGACGGCTGGTCGGTCGACGTCATCGGAGGTGGCGAGGCCTTCACCCGTGACTCCGAGGCGGGTCGTTGGGAGGAGCGCGTCCTGTCGGAGGCCGTGGCCGTCTGGTGTGTCAACGACCCGATCGCCGACTTCTACCGGGAGCGCTATCCCCGGCTCGCGGAACGGGTTCATGTGGTACGCAACGGGTTCGACCCGGACAGCGTTCCGGCCGCCCAGGGCATACCGGACCCGGAGAAGGGTCTGACCTTCGGCTACCTGGGCTCGGTCAACTTCAAGCCCAGCTTCCTCGCCACCGTCCTGGACGGCTGGCGGACCGCGCGGGAACGCGACCCGCTCGTCGCCCGTTCCCGGTTCGAGATCCGCGGGCACATCGGTGCGGGCGCCAGCCGCGAGGCCAACGACCATATGAAGCTCATCCGGCAGGCCGAGGCCGACGGTGTGCTCTTCGGCGGCCCCGTACCCAAGGCGGAGGTCGCGGGGACCTACGGCCGCTGGGACGCGCTGGTGCTGATGCTCGTCGGCGGCCGCTTCGTCACCTCGGGCAAGGTGTACGAGTTCATGGCCTCCGGGCTGCCCGTGGTCTCCGCCCACGAGGTGGACCACGACGCCTCCACCGTGCTGGAGGGGCATCCGCTGTGGACCGGAGCCTGCGGTCTCGACGAGGAGGGCCTCGCCGACGCGTTCGTCAGGGCGGCCCGGATGGCGGTGGAGGCGACCGACGAGCAGCGCGCCGACGCACGTGCCCACGCCGCCCGTTTCACCCGCGGCCTGCTGATGGCCCCAGGTGCCCGGCACTTGACGGAGACCGTGCGTCCGCCGCGCCTCGCAGAGGCCCGCCGGGCATGACGTCGGCCGAGCGCCGCCCGACCGGGACGCCGGCCCACGGCTCGCAGCACCCGCGGCTGCCGCGGACCGGAGCCGGCGCTCGTGCCCGGCGATGTGCGGCGGTCGCTTCGGGACTGCCCCGCTTCGTCCTCCCGCCGGTCACCTCGTGTGCGGCCGACGGCCCGGACCGGGCCGACCTGCTGTGCGCAACCGCCCGTACGGGTCCGGCCCATGGCCGGGCCGTCCGGGTCCTCGCTGCCGCCGCTCGGGGCACCGGGGTCACCGCGGCTCACGAGGTGAAGTCCGACTCCGCTCGGGCGGTCGCCACGCACCCGTCGGTGGCCCGGGACCAGCCGGTCGTGCGCGGGGAGTTCGACCGCCTCCTGTTCTGCGAACACTGAAGGATCGCCCATGACCTCCATACCGGGGACCGGTCGCGACCGGCTGCCCTCACTGACCGGGCTCCGGTTCTGGGCGGCTCTGCTGGTCGTCCTGTACCACCTGTCGCGTCAGGTCGGCCCCGTGCCCTGGCTCAGCGAGACGGTCTGGTACGGCCGCAGCGGCGTGACGTTCTTCTTCGTCCTGTCAGGCGTCGTTCTCGCCTGGACGTACGACGGCGCGCGCGTACCCACCCGGGTCTTCCTGTGGCGACGCTTCGCCCGGATATGGCCCCTGCTCGCCGTCAGCGTCGGTGCCTCGGTCGCGGTCTGGGCCGTCATGGACCGTCCCGTGTCGCTCAAGGCCGTGGCCGCGACCCTGCTCCTGGTGCACGCGTGGTTCCCGAAACCGGTCATCTTCACCGGCGGCAACCCGGCGGCCTGGTCGCTCAGCGACGAGGCCTGGTTCTATCTGATCTTCCCCGCCCTACTCGCCCTGCTCGCCGGACGCCGCGCCAGGGTCTGGCTGTGGACGGCGATCTCCGTCGTCTGCGCCGCCCTCGTTCTGTGGCCCGCCCTGTCCGGTCTGCCGCCCGTCACGCGCGGCTGGGCGCTCGACTATCTGCCGCTGACCCGCTCCCTGCAGTTCGTGCTGGGCGTGGTGGCCGGTCTCGCGCTCAAGCGCGGCTGGCGGCCTCGCCTGCCCCTGCCGGTGGCCATAGGCCTCGTCATCGGCTGGCACCTGGTTCTGATCCCCTGGTCGAACGCGGTACCGGACGCGCTCTGGTACGGCCCCTATTCCGCCTCCCAATGGCTTTCGGCGCCCGTCTTCGCAGCGCTGATCTGCGCGGCCACGCGCGCCGACCTGGACGGCAGCCGCACAGGGCTGGGCGGGCCATGGATGATCAGGCTGGGGCACTGGTCGTTCGCCTGGTATCTGAGCCACGAGATCGTGATCCGGACGGCTGTCTTCGTCTGGGGCAAGCCCGCCCCCGGCCTCGCGACGCTCGCGTTCTGGGCGGGTGTGCTGGCGGTCAGCCTGACCGTCGCGGCCCTGGCCTACCACTGTGTCGAGCATCCCGCCGAGCGATGGCTGCGACGCGTCGGTCCGTCCTTCCACCGGCCCCGGCAGACCGACCCCCGGCCCGTCATGGGCGCACGCTAGCCCCCCGTACGTCCTCGGCCCTGCCTCATGTGCATGAGGCAGGGCCGAGGACGTCTGCGACGCGGTGGTGGTTCAGCCGCCGATGACGACCCGCCGGACGCCCTTCCAGGCCTCCGGGTCGGTCGTACGGCGCCCGTCGACCAGGACCGTGACGTCCGGGAGGTCGGCCGGGGCCAGCTCGCGGTACTCGGCGTGGTCGGCCTGGAGGATCGCCGCGGTGACCGTCTCGCCGGCGTGCGGGGTGAGACCGAGCGCCGTCAGCTCCTCGGCCGTGTACATCGGGTCCGAGACGAAGGGGACGGCACCGCGCGCCTTGAGCGCCTCGACGGTCGGGAAGACACCCGAGAACGCCGTCTCCTTCACGCCGCCGCGGTAGGCCGCGCCCAGCACGAGGACGTTCACACCGGTCAGTTCGCCGTACGCGGCCGCCAGCAGGTCCACCGCGTACTGCGGCATCGCGGCGTTCGCCTCGCGGGCGGAGCGCACGACGGTGGCGGCCGGGTCGTTCCACAGGTACATCCGCGGGTAGATCGGGATGCAGTGGCCGCCGACGGCGATGCCCGGCTGGTGGATGTGGCTGTAGGGCTGCGAGTTGCAGGCCTCGATGACCTTCTTGACGTCGATGCCGTTGCTGTCGGCGAAGCGCGCGAACTGGTTGGCCAGGCCGATGTTGACGTCCCGATAGGTGGTCTCGGCGAGCTTGGCGAGCTCGGAGGCCTCGGCGGTGCCCAGGTCCCAGACGCCGTTCGCCTGCGGCAGGTCCGCGCGCTCGTCGAAGTCGAGGACCTGCTCGTAGAACGTCACACCGCGGGCCGTCGACGCCTCGTCGATGCCACCGACCAGCTTCGGGTAGCGGCGCAGGTCCGCGAAGACACGGCCCGTGAGGACCCGCTCCGGCGAGAAGACGACGTGGAAGTCCTCACCCGGGGTCAGGCCCGAGCCCTCGGCCAGCATCGGCGCCCAGCGGGTACGCGTGGTGCCGACCGGCAGCGTGGTCTCGTAGGAGACGAGCGTGCCGGGCTTGAGGCCCTGGGCGATCGCCTTGGTGGCCGCGTCCATCCAGCCGAAGTCCGGCACGCCCTCGGCGTCCACGAACAGCGGCACGACCACGACGACGGCCTCGGACTCGGCGACCGCGGACGCGGTGTCCGTGGTCGCGCTCAGCAGCCCGGCGTCGACCGCCTGCTTGAGCTTGACGTCCAGGTCGTGCTCACCGGGGAACGGCTCGGTGCCGGCGTTGACCAGCTCGACGACCTTCTCGTTGACGTCCGCGCCGATGACCCGGTGGCCCTTGGAGGCGAACTGCACCGCCAGCGGAAGCCCGATCTTGCCGAGCGCTACTACACAGATGTTCATGGACGGTGGCTACTTCCTTTTGGAACCGTTCGACTTCTTGGCACCGTTCGGCTTCGAGCCGACGGAGCGGGGCTTCAGGCGACGGGCGAGGGCTGCCTTCACCCGGGAGGCCAATGACTGCTTCGGCGGGAACATCTGAGCGATGGCGATCACGACGCGTCCCTTGTCGTTCACCAGGGCCGCCGCCCGGTAGGGGTCCTCCTCGCGGCCCCACCGGCGGGACAGCGGCATGGGCTTGTCCTTGCCGCGCACGGGGATCTCGTACGTCGAACCGGCGACGTCCAGGTAGACGCGGACGCCCAGTTTGCCGGTGCGTCTCTCCAGCGGGAGCCGGGCGTGCAGCACGGTGGCGCCACCGTCCTCGGCCGGTTCGGTCGTGCACCGGCCCGTGGGCTCCGGCAGGCTGTGGTCGGCCGGCAGCTTCCTGGCCCCGGGCTTGTCCGCCGACTTGGGCATGGCGCCCTGGACGAGCCGCAGGGAGGCGCCGTCGACGTCACCGAGGACGGGCACCCTGACGGAGGCCGTGTAGGTCAGCCCGTCGCCCTTCTGCTCCCATGCCGAGGCGAGCAGTTCCGTGCCCTTGGCGAGGCGTCCCGGAACCGCCTCGCCCACGAGTTCGTAGACCCGGTCGGACACACCGATCAGCGGGCTGCGGAACCCGGGGTAGCGGGCGTAGGCGCGTTCGCCCTCGACGACGAACGGAGGTGCGCCGTCCTCCTTCTCGGAGGTGATCGCCTCGCACAGCTCGTCCACCGCCCCGGCCCGGGCCAGCGCGATGCGCACTCGGCGCTTGACGTCCATGGCGTCGCGGATCCCGGCGGTGAAGTAGGCGTCAGCGAGCTTCCCGATGCCCGCGCAGATGTCCTTCTGCAGGGCGCGGTCCAGCGCCGGGAAGTCGTCCTGGACGAGCTTGGCCAGCTCCCAGGTGAAGTGCCGGCGCAGGACGGCGTCCCGTTGCGGGCCTTCCTCGATCAGCCCGGCCGTGAAGTCCATGATCTCGGCGGTGCAGCGCAGCCGGGCCATGTGGTCCGCCCGGTAGGTGATGTTGCTGGCGTCGCCCCGCTTGACCGCGTAGTAGCAGATGTAGTCGGCCACCACCGCGATCTTCCGGGCGCGCACGCACGCCTCGATGGTGAACGGCTGGTCGCTGCCCACGGGCAGGTCTTCGGGGAAGCGCAGTTTGTGCGCCTCGACCAGCTCCCGGCGGAACAGTTTGGTGTTGGCGAGGGTCCAAGGCAGCGCGGAGTCGGTGAGCCCGATGTCCGGGTTGTTCTCCTTGTAGAGCGCCTGGTGGACGTAACGCCCGTTGGTGCCCACCATCTTGCCGACGACCACGTCCGAGCCGTGCTCGTCGGCGCAGGCCACCATGCGCTCCAGCGCCTCCTCGCCGAGGTGGTCGTCGGAGCCGATGAAGTAGACGTAGCGGCCCGTGGCGACGTCCAGCGCCCGGTTGCTGGGGGCCGCGGGGCCACCGGAGTTGGCCTGGTGGAGCACCTTCACGGTGTCCGGGTACTCGGCCGCGAAGCGATCGAGTTCGGCGCCGCTGTCGTCGGTGGAGCCGTCGTCGACGGCGACGATCTCCAGCCGGTCCCGGCCGATGCTCTGCCCGAGGAGGGAGTCCAGGCACTCCGTCAGGTAGGGCATGGTGTTGTAGACAGCGACGATCACGCTGACATCAGGTGCGGTGCTCATTTTCCGGCTCCTGGTCTCCCGCGGCCGTGGACCGCCGGGCGCTGAGGGGAAGAACGCGCAGAATTGCGGAGCAGTCGGCGTTGTACCACCGCCGGTGCTCAACGGCCATGGAAAGCCAGGTCCTCCGACTCGAGCGAAATGCTGCGGTTGTCCAGCGCCGACTCCAGTACCGCCGCCGCCACTTCCACCGTCCGCGTCCCCTGCCGGAGCGTGCAGATGTCGGCGGGCCTGCCGAGTACGGCGTCGCGGAAGAGCTCGTGCTCGACCAGGAGCGGTTCGCGCTTCTGGATGGCGTAGCGGATCATGTCACCCTCGGAGACTCCGCGGAAGGCCTGGAGCGCCTCCCACTCGGTCGTCATCGCGGCGTTGGAGTGGAACGTCAGGTCCGCGGTCAGGGTGTCGGCGATGAAGCATCCGCGTTCACCGGTGACCGAGGTGAAACGCTCCTTGAGCGGGCTCAGCCAGTTGACCAGGTGGTTGACCATGGTGCCGTCGTCGAGGCGGCCGACCGCGGAGACCATGTCCTCGTGCTCGCGACCGCTCTTGGAGACGGTGTGCGCGGCGATGGACACATACTCGCGACCCGTCACCCAGCCGGTGAGGTCGATGTCGTGGGTGGCGAGGTCCTTGACCACGCCGACGTCCGCGATGCGGTGCGGGAAGGGGCCCTGGCGCCGGGTGACGACCTGGTACACGTCGCCGAGTTCACCGGCCTCCAGGCGGGCCCGCAGCGAGCGCAGCGCGGGGTTGAACCGCTCGATGTGTCCGACACCGGCCACCAGGCCGCGCGATTCGAAGGCCTCGACGAGGCGCCGCGCTCCTTCCACGGTGGCGGCGACCGGCTTCTCGATCAGCGCGCAGACGCCGGCCTCCGCGAGCTGCAGGCCGACCTCCTCGTGCATGGCCGTGGGGCAGGCCACGACGGCGTAGTCGACGCCCAGGGCGATGAGCTCCTGGACGGTGTCGAGGATCGGCGCGCCCTGGGCGGCGCCGAACTTGTCGCCCATCGGGTCGACGACGCCGACGAAGTCGACGCCCTCCAGACCTGCCAGGACGCGGGCGTGATGACGCCCCATGGAACCGAGGCCGACGAGTCCGGCCCGCAGAGCTCTGGCGGCGGTCACAGCTCCTCCCCCAGGGTGTTCACCGCGGCGACGATGCGCTCGAGGTCCTGCGCGGACAGGGCGGGGTGCACGGGCAGTGACACGACCTCGGCGGCCGCACGCTCGGTCTCGGGCAGGTCCCAGACGCGGCCGGCCTTCTGGTCCGGCTCCCAGTACGGCTTCAGCCGGTGGATCGGGGTGGGGTAGTACACGGCGTTGCCGACACCGGCGTCGGCGAGGCGCTTCATGGCGGCGTCGCGGTCGCCCCGCACGCGCACGGTGTACTGGTGATAGACGTGCCGGGCGCCCTCGGCGACCCGCGGCGTGACCACGTTCGACGCGGTGATGTGCGCGCTCAGGTAGGCGGCGTTGGCGATGCGCTGCTCGGTCCAGCCCTCGAGCTTGGCGCGCTGGACCCGGCCGATCGCGGCCGAGACGTCCGTCATGCGCATGTTGGCGCCGACGATCTCGTTGGCGTAGCGCTGCTCCATGCCCTGGTTGCGCAGCAGGCGCAGGGTGCGGGCGATCTCCGCGTCGGCGGTGGTGACCATGCCGCCTTCGAGGCTGTGCATGTTCTTCGTCGGGTAGAAGCTGAACGTTCCGGCGGTGCCGAAGGCCCCGACCGGCGTTCCGTGCAAGGCGGCGGCGTGCGCCTGGCAGGCGTCCTCCACCACGGCCAGACCGTGCTGTTCGGCGATGGCCATGATCCGGTCCATCGCCGCGGGGTGGCCGTACAGATGGACCGGCATGATCGCGGCGGTGCGCGGCGTGATGGCGGCCTCGACCGCCGCCGGGTCCAGGCAGAAGCTGTCGGCCTCGATGTCGGCGAAGACCACGTCGGCGCCGACGAGCCGTACGGCGTTGGCGGATGCGGCGAACGAGAACGACGGCACGATGACCTCGTCGCCCGGCCCGAGACCGAGGGCGAGCAGCGTCAGGTGCAGCGCCGAGGTGCCGGAGTTGACCGCGACGCAGTGCCGCATGTCCACCAGCTCCGCGAACTCCGCCTCGAAGGCGGCCACCTCGGGGCCCTGTACCACCCTGCCGCTGCGCAGGACGCGTACCGCGGCCTCGATCTCCTCGTCGCCGATCACGGGTCTGGCGGCAGGTATCGGCTCATGAATGTCGGACACGACATCCCCCTCCTCTTCGGCGTCCTCGAGGGGCGCACCACGTTGCGCATGCGTCGGGGAGGGACGGCGTTTGTGCGCGCGTGTCCGCATCCCTGACAGTTCGCCCGTGTCGGGTGACGGCGAACGGATTTCGCGGAGGGCCTCCCCCCAAAGAAGGCCCGTGCGAGACGACAGCCGGCGTGCCGGGCGACAAGGAGCGTGCGGGCACGTCGACTGTGGCCCGGCGTTCACTTCGTCAACGCAAGGTGACGCCAAGGCCGAAGTCACATTACCAGCAAAGGAACAGAGTTTTTCCCCGGGGTTACGGCAGAGATACCGCGGATTGACCCGCCGATGGCGGGGCCGACAAGCACAGTGATCACCTTGTACGAAAGGCCAGGGCACGGCCGCACGCAAAAGAAGCGCGGAACACCGTCAATTCACCGGTGTTCCGCGCTTCTTCGCTCGCAGCGCCCCCGAGGACGGGGGCCGGGTCAGTCCTCCGTGGTGGCCGAGACCGCCGGCTGCGCCTGCTGCTCGGCCGCCGCCGTCTTCTTCGCCGCCGCCTTCTTGGCCGTCGTCTTCTTCGCGACGGTCTTCTTGGCGGCGGTCTTCTTGGCCGTCGCCTTCTTGGTGGCGGCCTTCTTCGCCGTGGCCTTCTTCGCCGTGGTACGCGCCGCCTTCTTGGCCGGCGCCGGCACCTCGGCCTCGGCCGGGGCCTCCGTCTCCCCGGCGGCCTCGGCCGCCGGCACGACCACGACGGCCGCCTCCTCGGACGAGGCGGGCGCGGTGGACTTGCGCACGGCACGTCGGCGCGGGCGGGCCGGAGCGGCGC
Source organism: Streptomyces sp. HUAS TT11 (assembly GCF_051553595.1). Classification (NCBI taxonomy): domain Bacteria; kingdom Bacillati; phylum Actinomycetota; class Actinomycetes; order Kitasatosporales; family Streptomycetaceae; genus Streptomyces; species Streptomyces sp. HUAS TT11. The sequence continues at coordinate 6,021,301 of NZ_CP196184.1, read as the reverse complement.
TCTCGGCGGTCGCCTCGGCCGGCTCGGGCGCCTGCTCAGCGGCGGGTTCGGCCGGCGCCTCGGCCTGCGGCTCGGTCTCGGCGACCGTCACCACGCTCTCCGCGGGCGAACCGGCGGGCGCCGACACCTTGCGGGTCGCACGACGGCGCGCACGGCCCTTGGGCGCGGCCTCCTCCTCGACCGGCGCGGGGGGCGCCTCGACGACCGGGTCCTCGACCGCCGCGGGCTCCGTCTCGGCCTCGTGCCGTGCCTTCGGCGCACGCTCGTCCGTACGGGACTTCGGCGCACGCTCCTCGGTGCGGGGAGCACCCGCGGGAGCCGACGCACGACGGGTCGCACGGCGCCGCGTACGACCGCGGGAGGCGGCCGCCTCGGCCTCGGCGACGCTGCTGTACAGCTCCTCGTCCGGGGCGAACTCGGGCTCGGGCATCGCGACCGGCGCCGCCACCTCGGCGACCACCTCGGCCTCGGTCTCCTCGGCCTCCGCGATCTCCTCGGTCGTGACCGTCGCCTCGTGCGTCTCGGCCTCCGCGCCGCCCCGGCCGCGCTTGCGGCGCTTGCCGGTGCCGGGCGCGGCGGGCGCGTGGTCCATGTGCACGATCACGCCACGGCCGTTGCAGTGCACGCAGGTCTCGGAGAACGACTCCAGCAGCCCCTGTCCGACGCGCTTGCGCGTCATCTGGACGAGGCCCAGCGAGGTCACCTCGGCGACCTGGTGCTTGGTGCGGTCCCGGCCCAGGCACTCCAGCAGACGCCGCAGCACCAGGTCCCGGTTGGACTCGAGCACCATGTCGATGAAGTCGATGACGATGATGCCGCCGAGGTCGCGCAACCGCAGCTGACGGACGATCTCCTCGGCCGCCTCGAGGTTGTTCCTGGTGACGGTCTCCTCGAGGTTGCCGCCCTGACCGGTGAACTTCCCGGTGTTGACGTCGACGACGACCATCGCCTCGGTCCGGTCGATCACCAGCGAACCGCCGCTGGGCAGCCAGACCTTGCGGTCCAGCGCCTTGGCGAGCTGCTCGTCGATCCGGTAGGTGGCGAAGACGTCGACCTCGGAGGTCCACCTCTGCAGACGGTCCGCCAGGTCGGGGGCGACGTGCGAGACGTATCCGTGGATGGTCTCCCAGCCCTCGTCACCGCTGACGATGACCTTCGAGAAGTCCTCGTTGAAGATGTCGCGCACGACGCGGACGGTCATGTCCGGCTCGCCGTACAGCAGCGTCGGGGCGTTGCCGTTCTTCGACTTCTTCTGGATCTCCTCCCACTGCGCCTGCAGCCGCTCGACGTCCCGGCGCAGCTCCTCCTCGCTCGCGCCCTCGGCCGCGGTGCGCACGATGACACCCGCGTCCTCGGGAACGATCTTCTTGAGGATGGTCTTCAGCCGGGCCCGCTCGGTGTCGGGCAGCTTGCGGCTGATACCGGTCATCGAGCCCTCGGGCACGTAGACGAGGTAGCGGCCGGGCAGGGAGACCTGGCTGGTCAGACGGGCGCCCTTGTGGCCGATCGGGTCCTTCGTCACCTGGACGAGGACGGACTGACCGGACTTGAGGGCGGACTCGATGCGGCGCGGCCCGTTCGCCATGCCCAGCGCCTCGAAGTTGACCTCGCCCGCGTACAGCACGGCGTTGCGGCCCTTGCCGATGTCGATGAAGGCGGCCTCCATCGACGGCAGGACGTTCTGCACCTTGCCCAGATAGACGTTGCCGACGTACGAGGTCGCCTGCTCCTTGTTGACGTAGTGCTCGACGAGCACGCCGTCCTCCAGGACGCCGATCTGCGTGCGCTCGCCGCTCTGGCGTACGACCATCACGCGCTCGACGGCCTCGCGCCGGGCCAGGAACTCGGCCTCGGTGATGATCGGGACACGACGGCGGCCCTGCTCGCGCCCCTCGCGGCGGCGCTGCTTCTTGGCCTCGAGGCGGGTCGAGCCCTTGATGGACTGCACCTCGTCGGAGCCGTCACCGGACCGCTCGTCCTTCTTGCGGGGCTCGCGGACCTTGACGACCGTGCGCTCCGGGTCGTCGGACGACGGCTCGGCGTCGACGCCGGAGTCGCCGGCCCGGCGGCGGCGCCGACGGCGACGGCGGCTGCTGGAGCTGGAGCCACCCGAGGAATCCTCGTGGTGCTCGTCCTCGTCCGCGTCCTCGGCGTCCTCTTCGAGCTGCTCGGCGGTGTCCTCGGCGTCCTGCTCCGCCTGCTCGGAGGCGAGTTCCTCGGACTCGTCGCCGTGCCCGGACTCGCCTTCGGCCGCCTCACCGCGGCGCCGACGGCGGCCACCGCGACGGCGGCGACGGCGGGAACCGGCCTCCTCGGGCTCTTCGCCCTCGGCGGACTCCTCCGGCTCCTCCTCGTCCTCCTCCACCTCGTCGGTGGTCTCGGGCGTCGCGGCCACCGGCTCCTCGTCGCCACCACGGCGGCGACGACGGCGGCGCGGTGCCACGGCTTCGGTCTCGGTCTCGGCCTCGGTCTCGGGCTCGTCCTCCTCCACCTCCGCGGCCTCGGCAGCAGCGGCGGCCGCGGCCCGCTCGGGGGTCTGGAACATCGGCTCGGTGAAGACCGGCGCCTGGAAGACGGCGACGGTGGGCCGCGCGGGCCGCTGCACGGCCTCGGGCTCCTCGTCGGCGGCGGACTGCGCGGGCTCGGAGAATCCGGTGGCGGCCTTGCGGGCCGCACGCCGGCGGCCACGACGCGGGGCTGTCTCCTCGGCGGGCTGCTCCGTCTCCGACGCGGCGGCCGCCTCGGTGACGGCCGGCTCGGCCTCGGCGGTCCTGGGCGTCTCCGCGCCCTCGGGCGCCGCCACCGGCGCCTCGACCGCCTCCGGTGCGCCGGCGGGCGCGGACACGCGACGTGTGGCCCGGCGACGGGCGCGACGCGGGGCCGCCTCCTCGGCCGCGGGGGTCTCCTCGGCCCTCTCGTCGATCTGCGGCTCGGCGGTCGCCACGGACGTTCGGGCCTCGGGGGCTTCGCCGGTCTCGGCGGCCTCGGGCGCCCCGGCGGGCGCGGAAGCCCGGCGAGCGGCACGACGACGCGTACGCGCCGGAGCAGCCACCTCGGGCTCGGCCTCGGCAGCCACAGGCGCCTCGACGGCACCCTCGGCATCGGCGGCCACGACCACCTCGACCGCCTCCGCGGTCTCCGGCGACCCGGCAGGCGCGGAAGCCCGGCGAGCGGCACGACGACGCGTACGCGCCGGAGCAGCCACCTCGGGCTCGGCCTCGGCAGCCGCAGGCGCCTCGACGGCACCCTCGGCATCGGCCGCCACGACCACCTCGACCGCCTCCGCGGTCTCCGGCGACCCGGCAGGCGCGGAAGCCCGGCGAGCGGCACGACGACGCGTACGCGCCGGAACAGCCACCTCGGGCTCGGCGACAACCGGTGCCTCGGCCACCGCTTCGGTCTCTTCGATCTCTTCGACCTCAGGGGCCTCCACGGCCTCTGCGGTCTCCTCCGCAGGTACGGCCTGCGCCGTCACGGTCTCGACGCCTACCGCGTCGGCCGCGATCACCGGCGGTCCCGCCGGACGCGACGCGGCACGACGGCGCCGGCGCGGGGGCAGGGTGTCACTGGGTGTGTTGTTCTCGGAACCCTCGGTGGGTTCGATCGGTTCGAGCATGCGGGGGTATCTCCCGTCAGGCTCCCGGGCGCCGCACCTGGCCCGGCATGGATGCCGGTGACGTCCGCGGCTCGCGCGATGCGCGGTGCCGCCGTCCTGGGCGCGGGCGCCGCACGGGAGCTTTCTGTGTCCTGTCTCACCGGTTCCGTACGCCTTGTCGCGCACGGCCTGGCGAAAGTCTTGTGGTCGGTGCGCTGCCCGACCCAGGTGGCTCCCGAGTACAAGGGCGGCGCTACGACGTTCGTCCCTCCGCGGGACCTTCCCTAGCCCTGCGCCGTCGCGGCGGCAGTCGCGGCGGCCGAGATCGGCTCGGTCGCTGCTGCCTCGCGGTCGGGCGCGAGCGGGTCGGTCACCGCGCCGGTCTCTTCATCGAACAGCCCCTGCGCCAGCCTGGTCACCGCTGCGGGGACCGGCGGCGCCAGGTCGGCCACGGCGCGGAGACCGGACAGGACGTCGTCGGGTCGTACGGCAGGCGTCACGTGCCGAACAACCAGCCGCAGTATCGCACAGGGCTGGCCCGTCGGCCCATCATGGTGCGCTACGTAAGCCGCTCCGTCGGGGCCGAGGCCCGTGGCGGGCTGCGTACGGTGCTTGTCGGTGCTCTGAAGGCTCGCGACGGCGGGACGGGCATCGAAGGTCCGGACGCCGTTCTTGGTCATGCGCTGGACCTCGACGGTCTCGGCCGTGTTGAAGGCCTCGACCGCGCGCCGCGCGTCCACCGGGTCCACACCGTCCAGCCGCAGCTCCCACACGGAAGCCGTCAGCCGGTCGGCAAGGCCCGACGTCCGGGCCTCGACCGCGTCGACGATGTCGAGCCCGGCGGGCAGCGACTCGTCGAGGAGTTCGCGCAGCTTGTCCGGGTCGCGCGCCTCGGTGAGCGCGATTTCCAGGTACTCCGCCTCACTGCCCGTGCCGGTGGGTGCGGCATTGGCGTACGACACCTTCGGATGCGGCGTGAACCCCGCCGAGTACGCCATCGGCACCTCGGCACGGCGCAGCGCACGCTCGAAGGCGCGCTGGAAGTCACGGTGGCTGGTGAACCGGAGGCGGCCGCGCTTGGTGTAGCGCAGTCGGATGCGCTGCACCGCGGGTGCGGGCGGCGGGCCTTCGGGCTGTCGCTTGCCCAGTGTCGTTCAGTCCTTCGTGAGAGCGGTCGTACTGCTACCAAGAGTACGTGCCTCACCGGCCTCGGGTTCCCGCCCGGTGACGGCCTGCGGCTGTCCCGGGTCCCCGAGGAGCATGCGCCGGAGGTCGGCGCGGGCCTGCCGGGCGGACTCGCGCGCCGCGGCCAACGCCTGCCGCGTGGCCCGGCCGGCGCTGCGGGCCGCCTCGGCGGCCGGGCGCAGGACCGTCTCGCGCAGCACGTGCCCGACCGGCGTCAGCACCGTGCTGTACACCCAGCGCACGGGCTGCACGAAGAACCAACGGAAGAGGGTGCCGAGAAGACGGCCGACGGCGAGCGAGAAATGTCCGGCGACGCGCCAGGCGTGGCCGATCGCGGCGGCGATCTCCCGCCCCACGACCGCGAGAACGCCGACGACCGGGGTGAGGACCCGGCGCCGGACGGCGAGCGCGGGCAGCACGAGCAGCACACGCAGCACCCAGAACAGGGCGACGCCGACGGCGTGGAGCATCACACGCACGAGCCGCGCGACACAGTCGGCGAGCCGGGCGACACCGTGCCCGAGGGGCGTCAGCACGTACCGGTGCAGCCACCCGGCCGGTACGACGACCACGTGGCCCACGAACCACACCAGGGCCATGCAGGCACCGGCCCCGACGGCGGTGAGGACGTACCCCGCACCCTTGAGCAGCCGTGCAAGGACGTGCCCCACCGGCGTCAGCACACGGCCGTACACCCACGCCGCCCCGGCGCCGATCGCGCGCGAGAGCCGGGCGGCACCACGGCCGAACGGCGTGAGGACGTACCGGTGGAACCACAGGGCGGGTGCGACGGCGAGCACACGGCCCAGCCAGGCGGTGCCCCGGCCGAGCGGCACGAGCACGTGTCGCCACAGCATCACCCAGGGCCACACGAGCACCGCCCATGCCACCCTCACGAGGGCGTGGCCCACCGGCCGCAGCGCGGTGTCGCGCACGAACCGCCCGCCGACGACCAGCGCGTCCCACACCATGCGCACCGGAACGACCAGGACGAACACGACGATCCGCACGGGCAGACGGATCGCGACGGTCAGGCAGCCCTCGGCGGACTGCTGCTGCGGTGGCTTCTCCAGGTCCATACCGGTGTAGACGCCCCGGCCGCCCGGACGGATGCGGGCGACGGCTCCCTGCCCGCCCCCGAGCCGCCGGTGTCCCTCGACGACAACAACCTCCCCGGCGGGGAACCGACTTCGAACGCAGGAACGTCAACGGGTCGACCGGCCCTGTGGAATCCGCGAGTTCCAGGCAGACTTTGCCTGTAGCAGTCCCGTCGCAAAGAGGATGATCGACGCATGATTACGCTCACGAAGGAAGACGGCCCCGCTGATCTGAACGGAGTGACCCACCTGTCCATCGGTGTGTCCTGGGATCCCACCGCAGGTGCCAGCGGCGGGGTGATGGGCGTGCTCCGCCGCAAGGCCGGTACGGACCTCGACCTCATCGCGGTCGCCATGCAGGGTCAGGACCCCGTGCGTCTGGCGGGGCTCGACTCCCTCGACCCGATGGGCAACGGCTCCTTGGTGCACAGCGGCGACAACCAGACCGGGCGCGGGGACGGCGACGACGAGACCGTGACGGTCGAGTTCGCCCGGATTCCGTCCCAGATCACGTCGATCGTGTTCGTCGCCGCCGCCTTCAAGAAGGGCAGTTCCTTCCAGAAGGCGCGCAACATCAGTTTCAAGGTCTACGACGCGACCGGGGGCAGTTCCCAGCAGGTCGCCGACATCTGGCCGAGTCTGCTCACCCAGGACAACGGCTGCGCCGTGGCCAAGGCCGTGCGTGTCGGCGGCAGTTGGAAGCTCGAAGTGATCAATACGACGGGAAAGATCAAGCAGGGCGACGAGCACGCCCTGATGCGCTTCGCCGTCAGCAAGTAGTCCCCGTCGGCACACCGGACGACGTCCCCCGCGGCCCGGCGCTGCACGGCCCGGGCCGCGGGGGTGTCCGGCGCGGACGGGCTCCGGCCCCCCACCGGCCTTCCGGGGCCGCGTTCAGGAGGCCAGGATGCCGATGCCGTCACCGAGCAGTTTGAGTCCGAGGACGAAGAACAGGGCGGCCATGACGGCCGCGTTGTGCCGCACGGCCCGGTCCCGCCAGGTACCGAGAACGTTCTGGGCCCGCTCCCCCATGGCCAGGAAGACGGCCGGCGGTGCGAGGACGCCGAGCGACGCGATGACGACGAAGACGACGAGCGCGCCGATCTGCTGGGGCACGGGGATCCCGGCGGAGCTGATCGAGGCTCCCGCCGCGAGGGTCAGAGGGGCGTTCTTGGTGTTGGCCGCCGACAGCAACAGCCCCAGGCCGAGGGTCTTGAGCGGGGTGAGGCGGTCGAGCGCGGACATCCACTTCGGCAGCCTCGCCTGCGCCGCGTCGGTCGGCCGGCGGCGCCACTGACGGACGGCGAACAGGGCGAGCAGCACTCCCAGAACAAGTTTCAGCACCCCCACCCAGGTGGCCGGGTGCTTGTCCGCGGACGCGCCACCCGAGCCGCCCACCGCCAGCATGATCGCGCCGAGCAGCGCAAGGCCCAGCACCCAGCCGCACGCGAACAGGCTGCCGTTGAGACGCCCCCGTGGGGTGGCCAGCAGCAGGATGATCGCCACGATGGGGAGCGGGCTGGCCGCCACACCGGCCGCCAGGCCCAGCACATCGCCCACGGCGTGTCCCACGGTCGCCTCCTCACGGCGGGGGGGGATCGGGTGGTCCGGCCCGGGTCCTCCTCAGTCCTTGATTCCGCCGATGGCGATGGGCAGATGGCGGGGACCTCGCAGAACGGCGTTGCGGCGGTAGGGGGGCGGGTCCTCGACCAGGTGCGGGGCGTCGAGCCGGCGGACCAGTGCGGTCAGGGCCAGTTGGGCCTCGAGCCGGGCCAGGGGAGCGCCGAAGCAGGCGTGCAGGCCGTGCCCGAAGCCCAGGTGCTGGTTGTCGGGGCGGTCGGGGATGAACCGTCCGGCGTCGGTGAAGCGCTGGGGGTCCCGGCTGCCGGAGGCCAGCATGAGATGGACCGACGCGCCCTTGGGGATGATGGTTCCGGCGATGTCGATGTCGGCCAGCGTGGTGCGCTGCGGCAGCATCTGCACGGGAGGCTCGAAGCGCAGGAGCTCCTCCACGAGCGGGACGGCGAGATCGGGCTCCGCCCTCAGCCGCTGGAGCACGTCCGGGTTGCGGAGCAGGGTGAGCATGCCGTTCGTGATGAGGTTGACCGTGGTCTCATGACCGGCGATCAGCAGCAGTGCGGAGGTGGTGATGATCTCCACCGGTGACATCCGCCCGTCCGCTCCGTGGCCTGTGGCCATGGCGGACAGCATGTCGTCGCGGGGGGAGCGGCGACGTTCCTCGATGAGGCCGGCGAGATAGCCGGCCAGCTCCCCCCGAGCCCGCCGGACGGATTGCAGCTTGGCTTCGCGCTCCTCGTCCGTGACGACGGGATCGAGCCCGGCGGCGATCGTGTCGGCCCACTCGTGGAAGAGCTTCTCGTCCTCGCGCGGGACGCCCAGCAGCCGGCAGATCACCGTGACGGGGAAGGGATAGGAGATGTCGTCGACGAGATCGATCTGCTCCTTGCCGCGGCAGCCGTCGATGAGCCCGGCGACCACATCGGCGAGCTCTCCGTGCATGTCGTACACCCGGCGGGGGGTCTGCGGCGGGCCGAAGGGGGCCATGGCGAGCCGGCGCAGCCTGTCGTGCTCGGGCGGATCGAGCCTGAGGAAGTTCGGGGGCAGGTCCGGGTCCTGGTCCTGACCGGTGGCTCTGGCGGCCTCGGCGGTCAGGTTGCGGGCGTCCGAGCTGATGCGCGGGTCGTGCAGCAGACTTCTGATCTCCCAGTAGGTGCTGACCAGGTAGGGACCGGCCTCGTCGCGGACGACCGGGGTCCTGCGGAGTTCCGCGTAGAGCGGATACGGGTCGGGGCGGTTGGCGAAGTCGGTGATCCGGTGCAGGAGCGCGACCGACGTCATGGCGGGTTCCTTCCGAGTGCTTCGGCCGGGCGGAGGCGCGTGCGGTCAGGCGCGTCGCGGGGTGAAGGTGATACGCCGGTCGGTCGGCGAGTGGCCGCTGAGGGTGACGGTGGGACCGTGGCTGGGCAGGGACGGATCGGGGAATCCGGCCGGCACCGGCTGCATCCCCTCGGGCCGCCGGTCGACGGTGGGGAACTCGGGCGGGAAGGGTGCGGCTCTCTCGATCTCACGTTCGTAGAAGTCGAGCCATTTCGCCTGGTCGAAGGTGACGGCCGCGATGATGCGGCCCTGGTGCCCGTAGGCCGCGGTGAAGCGGTGTTCCGCGAGGGACCCTTGGGTGACGATGATCTGGTCGGCCATGGGCGGGACGCCGACGGACTTGATGTTGATACCGAACTGCGCGGACCAGAACGACGGCATCCACAGGTGGGGACGGCGGTCGGCGCTGGCGCTGACCATGTTGTGGGCCGCGATCTCGGCCTGCGCGACCGCGTTGCCCCAGTGCTCCAGGGACAGGAACTGGTATCCGAAGAGCGGATGCGGGGAACGTGCGACATCACCGGCGACGAAGACGTCGTCGGTGACGATGCCCCGTACGTCGAAGGCGCGGCATCCGGCGTCGCAGGCGATCCCCCGCGGACCGGCACCGAGCCCCGAGTCCGCCAGCCATTCGGTGTTGCGCGTGGCGCCCAGCGCGACGACGGCGACCTCGGCCTCGACGGCGCTGCCGTCGGAGAAGTGCGCTGTGCGCACCCGGCCCGCGGCGTCCCCCTCCAGCCCGGTGACCTGCACGCCGCACCGCAGATCGACGCCGTGGGACCGGTGCAGCTCCGCGGCCACCTCGCCGACCACACCACCGAGGGCACCCACCAAGGGCGCCGCGCCACGCTCCGCCACCGTGACGGACAGCCCTCGCTCACGGCAGGCGGAGGCGATCTCGGAGCCGGTGAATCCGGCCCCGATCACCAGCACCCCGCGGGGTCCTGCCTTCAGCCGGTGGTGCAGCCGTCTCGCGTCGTCCCGGGTGCGCAGCACGAACACCCCGTCCAGTTCGGCCTCCAGCTCACGCGGCCACGGCCGGGCCCGCACCCCGGTCGTGATCAGCAGCCGGTCGTACTCCACCGAGTCACCGTCGGAGAGCTGCACCCGCTTGGCCGCCAGATCAAGTCCGGTCGCGGCCACCCCGAGCCGCCACTCGGCGTCCACCGGCCGTCTCCGGGGCAGGGCCGTGTGGTCGGGGGGCACTCTGCCCAGCAGTACCTGTTTGGACAGCGGCGGCCGGTCGTACGGCTCGTGGGGCTCGTCGCCGACCATCGTGAGTGTGCCGGTGAACCCCTCGTCGCGCAGCGCCTCGGCGGCCCGAAGGCCGGCCAGCGAGGCGCCGACGACGACGATGCGCCCTTGGCGTCGGAACGCCTCCAGATATCCGTCAACCGACACGGGAAGCACCCGCCGTTCCCGCGGCCGGTGCACCGTCCCCGTACTCCACCGTGATGGCCTTGACCGGGCAGGCCTCGGCCGCCCGCCGCACGTTCTCCCGCTGCTCGCCGTCGGGCTGCGGGTCGTACATCAGTGCCTCGTCGCCGTGCATCGTGAACACGTCGGGGGCGAGGAAGGCGCACTGCGCGTAGCCCTGACACCGGTTGAGGTCAACGACAAGTCTCATGAGCTGTCAGCTCCTTCACGACGCGCTCGTGCGGGCCGCCGTTCTTCCCGTCGGGGACAGCACGTACGCAAGCTGCCTCCTCCCAGCCTGGAAGGGCCCGGGCACCGGCGCACGTCCATCAAGCCGTCAGGGTGAGAGTCCGCTCGGCAGCGGCCGGGGTGCACGCGGCCGCCGGCCCGCGGGAGCCGCGCCGTGCGGCGACACACCGGACGTCGCCGAGCCCCCGCCCGACAAGGGAGGGGGCTCGAACGGAGGCCTGGAAAGCCCTGGGGCCGGCGCCTGCCGGCTCAGTAGCGCTGGGCCTTGACGAGGCGGGGCGTCAGCTTGGGCTCGGCGGGCTGGCGGCTGAAGACGATCGGCTGCTCCTTCTTGCCGGGGGCGAGGTTCTGCGCACCGGCGTAGCGGGTCTCGACGACGCGGCCCTCCGCGTCCTCGAAGTCGACCTGGACGGCGTAGGAGGCCTTCTGGTCGGTCTTGTTGGTGATGGTGAGCAGGACGGCGAGGACACCACCGGTCTGGGTCCTGGGCATGCCCGACATGCTGACGTCGGAGACTGCGTTGCCCCTCCCCTGCACATGCTTGAGCTCGCTCTCGGCGGTCGTGGCGTTGCGTGCGGTGTCGGCGGACACCGAGGCCTCGAACTCGGAGGCGCGGGCCGAGAGAGAGGATTCCGCGGCCGAGGCCGACGCGCGGGCGGACGCCTCTGCGGACTGGGCAAGCGACGCCAGAGCGGAGGGTGGTGTGCCCGAGAACGACGCGGTGTTCGGTGGTGTGGGGCGCGGGCTGACCGTCCCACTGCCGCTGTTGTTGTTCGTGCACGAGACCAGCGACGCCGCACCGAGTGCCGCGAGGGCCACGCTCGTCGCTGCGACCACGGCCCCGATTCGTCGTGGCTGCCTCTCGGCCCCCGGCTCGTCTGCGTTCATCACATGCGGACCTTTCCCTGTCGGCGACGTGGGGTGGTGATGTCCGGGTCGCCCGTGGCCGATCACGAGAAGATCGGGCAGGGCTTCCTTCTCGACACACAGAATGGCCGAACAACCCCATTTGCGCCTTTTGGTGCCGCAGACGGCAGACGGCCGCGGGCCCCGCGCAGGGGCCCTGCCGGCACACGGGAGCAACGCGGCGCACCGGGCCGGTCTCCGGACGCCGGACGCCCCGCCGCCACGGGGCCGGAGTGCTGCGCACCTGCCCGTGCCGCAGCGAGCCACGGCCCCGGACGAACCCGGCAGGAATCGGGCGGGGACGGTGGACCCCCGCCGTTCACGTCACTCCTGCCGGTGACGCACTCAGTCGTCCTGCCAGTGCACCAGCCCGTCGGCCGACGGAGCGTAGAGCGTCGCGTCCTCCGGTGAGTCGTAGAACTCGTAGGCGTCGTGGAGGCCGCTGATCTCGAAGACCTTGCGCGACCGTCCGGACGGACACGTGATACGCAGCGAACCCCCGTGTTCGCGGACGTGCTTCGTGCTGGCCACCACGGCCCCGAGGCCCACGGAGTCCAGGAACGGGACGAAGCACAGGTCCAGGACGAGGTGGCGGTGTCCCTCGTCGAGCAGCTTGATCACCGCCTCCCGGATCCTGGGCGAGGTGTGGACGTCTATCTCGCCGTCGACCTCGAGCACGGTCCAGCCGTTCACCACGTCGAAGCTGACGACCATGCGCTCGCTGCGGATGATGTTCGTTCGCATCGCCATCCCTCGTCACGTCTTGCGGACGGCGTGAAGCCCCCATGCGGCGATTGGCGTGCGCATGCCCACGCATGCCCGACCGCCTTCACCTGGCCCTTTTACTCCACTACAAGTCCCTCGGGCCCAGGTCGCAAGCGGGACCACGGCCCCGGGGCCGACCCTGCTCCCGCTCCCCGGAGCGTCGACGATCGGGCGCAGCGCCCCGGTCGTCGCCACGACACCCCGGCGTCCCGCCCGGCCACGCGGTTCGACCTCGGCGGAGCCGGCTTCGTCCGTGCCGGCGCTCCTTCGTCGCGCCTATCGAATAACCGGTATCTTTCGGCCATCGCACAGCCCTTGACGATCGGGGCCGACCGTAAAATAGGAGGCTGTGGCATCTCCCTTGGGACCCGGCGTGGACAGAAACGGTCAGCCCGAACTCACGGACGTCCCCTACACATCGTCGGTGGGAGCTCCGCCCGGGGTGGAGGTGCTGGACTTCCCCGGGCTGCTCGCTCGCGCGGCGGGCCACGGCGTCGACCCGTACTCCCCCATCCGGGCCGCCTTCCACGAGCTGATCGCCGTACGGTCCGGCGTGCTGGAGTACTCGCTGGACTTCACCGAGCACCGGCTGGGCGAAGGCAGCTGGCTATGGGCACGCCCGGGCCAGGTCCACCAGTTCCGCTCCGACCTCACCGCCGCCGAGGGCGTCGTCATCCTGATCCGGCCCGGCTTCCTCGGCCCCGCCGCCCTGACCGCCGACATCGCCCACCGGCCTCCGCAGGGGCCGCTGGTCCCCGAGGGCGCGGCAGGCGAGGCACTGTCCACCCTGCTGACACTGCTGGCCGGCGAGTACCGCCGGCCGGCGAACCTGCCGCCCGACGTCCACATCGAGGTGCTCCGCCACCTGCTCACCGCCCTTGTCCTGCGCCTCGCGCAGCTGCGCGGCCCCCGAGGTGGCGCCGAGACGGGCAACGAGGTGTTCCGCCGGTTCCGGCGGGCGGTGGAGGACGGCTACACCCGCAGCCACCGCGTGGAGGACTACGCCAGGGATCTCCGCTACAGCGTGCGCACCCTCACCCGGGCCACGCGCGCCACCGCGGGGTGCGGCGCCAAACGCTTCATCGACGACCGTGTCCTGCTGGAGGCCAAACGGCTGCTGGTGCACACCGACCTGCCCGCCAGGGCCGTCGGCGAGCGGCTCGGCTTCCCGGACGCCACGGTCTTCACCAAGTTCTTCCGGCTGCGGGTCGGCGAGACCCCGACCGCCTTCCGGGACACCGCCCGGGGCACCCGGCCCTGACCGGTCCGTCCCGGTCGCACCGGACGGGCTCGGACCGGCCGGAACGACCACCCAGGACATCGAGGGCGCCATCGAGGTCCCCCTCGTCCCTCCGCTCCTCGACCGGCGCTGACCGGGGCGGGGCCACGGGGCCCCACCCGGTCGGACGTGGCGTACGCCCCGCTGCCGCAGGCGTCCCCTGTTCCTGTGAACTCCCGCGGTGCCGTGGACGTTTATGAAGGCGCGGGGCCGGAGAAGCCCGGATCACGGGTCGTACGGGGCGGGATCAGGGGGATTCCACATGGCACGGCGGGAACCCGAGCGGACGAGCGAGGAAGACGAACGCCACCGGCACATCCGGCGCGCCGCGCTCTCCGGCGGGGTCACCGCCGCCGCCCTGGGGACCGTGGTGATCCTCGTCGAGGGCTACACCGCGCATCTGACCTGGTGGCTCGTACTGCCGGTGGCCGCGGTCTCGGGCGGCTTCGCCGCCTGGTCGGGTGCGCGGTCGGGCCACGAGGACGGTGTCCGCGCGCAGGCTGTCGCACGGGATGAGATCGTGCTCAGCACGTACACCGTGCGGCCGCCGTTCGACCGGCGGCAGGCGGCCACCCCCCACGAGAATCTCCCCGGCCAACTGCGGTTGACCACACGCAACTTGCAGCTGTGGAAGCACGCCGACCTGCTGTGGAGCCACCCCTGGAAGGAACTGCGCGTGACGGCCGACGGCCCGCGCCTGCGCGTGTTCCACCAGGGCCAGGAGACCGGGGTACTGCTCGTGGAGCCCCCCGGCACGGCCGAAGAGCTCCGGCTGACGGCGCGCCGGCTGGGGGCGTGGTGCTGCCGCATCGAGCAACGGTCGGCCTGCTTGTACGGTCGGGGCGTGGATGCCGTCGGCCGACCGACTCTCGACGAGATCGAAGATCACTTCGTTGGGCTTGTCGCGGGCCGGCTGTCCCGGGACGAGGCCGACCGCTGGGCGGCGGGGTGGATGACGGAGGACAAAATCGTCTGGGACGACCTCTCCTGGTGGCGCTCGACCTCCTCCATGGAATCGATCTCCCGGCGGGCGAGAGCGACGGTTACCTGCACGACGACGAACAGGTACGGGCATGGCTCGCTGAGCTGAGGAAACGCCGGGCGGTGTGAAGAGCCGGCAGCGCCGTCGCCATCTCCCGCCCGCTGCCGGGACGTGCGCAAGGCCGAGCGGGTGCGGGTGCGGCGCGCCCAGGGCCGGTGAGTCGCACCGCGGCAGGGGCGCCGGGCACCGCCGTGGTCCCGAAGGCCTCGGGTCGGATCAACCCTGCGTCACAGGGGTGGTGTCGCCCCGCCCCGCCCCGCCACCGGCCCGGTCGAGGGGGACGGTTCCTCGCGGGGCGTACGTACGGCGATCCGCAGCAGTTCCTCGACCGCTCCGGTGGGCGGGCGGTCCTTCGGCCACACGGCACGAAGCCGCCGGCGCAGATCGGCACCCGTCACCGGGACCTCCACGATGCGCCCTTCGGCCAGGTCCTCCTGGACCGTGACCGCACTGAGCACCGCAGGACCGGCGCCTTCGGCCACGGCCCTGCGCACCGCGGCGTTGGCGTCCAGCACCATCAGCGGCCGGACCCGCTCGACGCCCGAGCCGGCGAGCACACGCTCGAGCGTCTCGCGGGTACCTGAACCCGCTTCGCGGACGATCAGACGGGTTCGGGCCAGCTCCACCGGATCCACCGGCTCCCGCCGCCGCGCCCAGGCATGCTGCGGCGCGACCACGACGACCAGCCGGTCGCTGCCCACCTGGCGTGAGTCGAGCCCGGACGGCACGGCCGGCGCCTCGATGAACCCCAGGCCGATCCGCCCGCTCGCGGCGAGCGTGGCGACCTGTTCGGAATTGGTCACCTTGAGGCTGACGTAGACATCGGGCGAGTTCCGCTGCAGTGTGCCCAGCCATCCGGGTACGAAGTGTTCGGCCAGCGTCATGCTGGCTGCCAGGTGCAGGTCGACGGCGCGGTCGCCACGCAGCGCCGCCACACCCACCATCAGCGAATCCACTTCGGCCAGCACCCGCCCCGCCCATTGGCACACGGCCTTGCCCTCGGTGGTCAGCACCGAGCCTCGCGTGTCGCGGTTCACCAGCGTCAGGCCCAGGCGGCGCTCGAGCAGGGTCAGGCGTTTGCTCGCGGCGGGCTGGCTGATCCCCATGCGCTCGGCGGCCTGGCCCAGGCTGCCCAGCTCGGCCACCAATGTCAGCAACTGGAGACTGCCGAGGTCGGGAGGCGAGGTGCTCATAACCCCCGATTATGAGGGCATTCCCGATCGGCCGGTACCGGACCGTCGCCTGCCCGGCGAGGATGGGAGACGTCCGGAAAGAACGGCCGACACATTGTGCATCGCGATCTCCAGACAGGTTCGGCAGCGTGATGGTCATGAATTCCCGCCGCGTGGACGGCAGGAGATCCGCTCGAGGACGAATTCCGCCGTTACGGGCGGCCACCTGACGAAAGCCGGCTCCGACAGGGCCTGCACGGCCGATTCGACCGCCGACGGACCGCGCGAGAGCGCCCCGACCCGACGGGAGCGACGGCACGCGACCCCTTCCCGACCTGCCGAACAGGAAGAAGGCATGCGGATTCGCCCCGCCCTCCCCCGATGCGAGACCGAGAGCAGTAAGGACCGACCATGTCTCACCACCTCGACACTCCACAGGCCGCCCAGAACGGTCAGTTGTTCATCGACGACCTGTATGTGTTCCCCGGCGAACACAGCACGGTATTCGTCATGGACGTCAACTCCGATATCACCGGCGTGTATGCGCGGCCCGGATTCCACCCGGAGGCTCGCTACGAATTCAAGGTTCATTTCGACGGCGCCGACTTCGAGACCCTGACCTATCGGGTCTCCTTCGGCGAACCCGACCCGGACGGCGCGCAGGCACTGCAGTTGCACGTCCTGACCGGCGACGAGGCGCGCGAGGACTCCGCCGACGGCGAGCTCGTGCTGGAAGGCCGCACCGGCCGGACCGCCGCGGCGGACGGCACCCGCCTGTGGGCCGGACGCATCTCCGACTCGTTCTACATCGACCTGTCCCTGCTGGCCGTCGTCAACGGGGCGGTGGCGAAGGGAACGGCGGTGGACCTCTCGGGCTGGCGCCCGCAGGAGGCCCGGAACAGCTTCACCGGCACCACTGTGGAGCCGATCGTGCTCGAAGTACCCCACGGGCACCCGCAGTTGCACCCCGGAGCCCGTACCGGTGTGTGGTGTGCGACCAAGCTGGCCACCGACGCCGGTGGATGGCGGCAGATCAACCGCGGCGGGCATCCGATGATGTGGCCGATCTTCTGGCCGGGCGACACCGACTTCTCCAACCCGGCCAACACCCGGCATCCCTCCGAGGATCTCGCGGCTGCCGGGGAGGAGATCGCCGGTCAGGTCGCGGCCGTCGTCGCCGCCACCGGGACCAGCGCGGACCCGGAGGGATACGGACGGACCGTGGCCCGGCAGCTGTTCCCCGACGTGCTCCCCTACGTCGTCGGGACTCCCGCCACCTACGGCTTCGCGGTGCGCAACGGCCGCACCCTGGCCGACAACGCACCCGAGGCGATGCTCTCCCTCGTGGCCGGCACGGCCGTGCCGGCCGGGCTCAAGCCGTCCGTCGCCGAGCACCTGAGGACCGGCGGCTTCCCCTACGTCGTGCCCGTGTAGCCGTCCCGACCGGTCGCCGCCCATGGAGTCCCAGGCGGTTTCCGGGGGCGCCGACACAGCAAAGGCCCGGGCGGTCAGGAGCTGCCGAGGGATACCGCCCAGCCCCTTCCCCGGTCGGGGAAGGGGCTGGGGGCACGCACACGGCGCCCCTCGGGGCGCCGCCGGAGACGACGAGCCCGCCCTTGCTCCCGGTCGACACCGGTACCGACACGCCACGGCCTCCGTGCGGCCCCGGACCCGGCGGCCCCGGACCCGGCCCGGCGACCTCCCAACCGACAACTTCGATCACCTTGACAAATTTATTTGTCGGCTGGATGCTGGGAGTGCGCTGAACGTCGACGAGTCCGCTCCGGACGGCCGGCGGCACCGCTCGGTCGCCGGACCGCGCCCGAACCCGGCGGCCTGTGCGGCAGAAGTGCGCGCCGAGCAATCGCGGACCGGACACGACTCATCAAGGGGACCCCGAATGCGTACTCTCATCAGCACCGCCTTCATGTCGCTCGACGGCGTCGTGGAGGCCCCCGGCGGCGAAGCCGGCTACCGGAACTCCGGATGGACCTTCAAGGACGTCGAGTTCGTGCCCGAGGCGTACGCCATCAAGGGGCAGGAGCAGAAGGAATCCACCGCGATCCTGCTCGGCCGGGTCAGTTACGAGGCGTTCAGCCCGGTGTGGCCGGACATGGAGGAGTTCGGCGACTACAGGTCGATGCCGAAGTACGTCGTCTCCACGACCCTCACCGAGGACCAACTGGCCGCGAACTGGGGCGAGACCACGATTCTGCGCTCGCTCGACGAGGTCGCGGCCCTGAAGGAGACCGAGGGAGGCCCGATCATCGTCCACGGGAGCGCCTCCCTGAACCAGAGCCTCTCGGACGCGGGCCTGATCGACCGCTACCACCTGCTCGTCTTTCCGCTGCTGCTGGGCGCGGGCAAGCGCCTGTTCAGCACCACGGACAAGGACACCCAGAAGCTGAAGCTGGTCGAACACGAGGTCTACGCCAACGGACTCCAGAAGAACGTCTTCGACGTCATCCGCTGACGGGCTCCGGCATCGCACTGCTGCCGTGCCCCGGCAGGCGGCACGGCGACGGTCGGCACAGCGGTCGACGACACGGGGCCGCCGTGTCCCGTAGCGGCTCACCGGCACCCCGCCGTCGTCGAACGCTCCCCGCGTCCGAGTCCCGCGCCCTCGGAGAGACGAGCTCGGACGTCGGCCGACCGCGCCCCTTTCCGCGGACAGCGGCGCCCTGGACCCGTCACGGAATCCTCCGCCGTCCGGTCCGGGAGGGCGACGTCGGTGACCGGCGACCGGTTCGTCACCGAGCTTGCCGTGGCGCTGCGTGCCGGAGGCGTCGAGCCCGGTGGCCTCCTCGCCCCTGCCGCGCTGTGCGCGCTTGCGCCGGATGGCGTCCACAGTGACGGAGGCGGCGGACGCCCGGATCCGGCGGTACCGAAGAGTTCTCGTCGGCGGGCGGCCGATGAGTTCCGGCACCGAGCGGGGTCTGCCTCTGCACAAGCGAAAGCTGCGCACGAGCTCTGTGAGGGGACCATGACCACCCACGCACTACCACCCGTCGTCGATGCCGCAACGTGGGAGCGCCAACTCGAGGCACTGCGTGCCCGGGAGAAGGCCGCGACGCGCGAGCTCGACGCGATCGCCGCCCAGCGCCGTCGCCTGCCGATGGTCGAGATGCCCGACTACACCCTCGAGGGCGAGGACGGCCCCGTTCGGCTGGCGGACCTCTTCGAGGGCAAGCGGCAGCTGATCGTCTACAACCACATGTGGTTCGCCGGGAAGGAATGGCAGTGCCCGGGCTGCACGGGATTCACCGCGCAGTTCACCCGCCTGGAGTTCCTGGAGAACTACGATGCGCGGTTCGTCATCGTCACCCAGGGCCCCATCGACGAGGCACTCGCCTACAAGCAGCGGGTCGGCAACCGAATGGCGTGGTACTCGACCGAAGACAGCTCCTTCGGGGCCGACGTCGGCGCACCGCCCGACGGAGGCTTCGCGGTCAACGTGTTCCTGCGCGACGGCGACACCGTCTACCGGACCTGGCACACCAACGGCCGCGGCACCGAGCAGCTCAGTCACACCTTCGCGCTGATCGACCTCCTGCCGTACGGGCGGCAGGAGGAGTGGCAGGACTCGCCCGAGGGCTGGCCCCAGTCGCCCACCTACAGCCGGTGGGGGACGTCCAAGGACATCGCTGCCGCCTACGGCTCGGACTCCCGCGGCGACTGAACAGATCCCGGCCGGAGCCCCCTCCCCCTGGGCATGGGGGCTCCCCCGATCGCACCAACGCCCCGAAGCGCCGAGCCGCCCCGGCAACCCGACCCGCCGGGCGTTTCTTGGGCCGGGCCGGTCCGATACCGGACTGATGAAGGTCGTCGCCGACGCCGTACAGGCGTCGGGAGGACGGCTCGTCGGCGTCTCCGTCGGCTTCCTTCGGAAGTGGGCCAGGAAGGACGCCGACGACATGACGTTCGCCGAGGATCTCGCCGAACGCAAGGCGCGGTTGCTCGCCCTGTCCGACGCCCTGGTGGTGTTGCCCGGCGGCGTGGGCACCCTGGACGAAGCGACCGAGGTACTGGAGCTGAAGAAGCACGGGCTGCACGACAAGCCCGTGGTGCTGCTGAACACGGACGGCTTCTACGACGGGTTGATCCTCCAGCTCCGGCGCATGGACGACGAGGGTCTGCTGCCGGCGCCCCTCGCAGAACTCGTCTTCGTCGCGGACACGGCCGCCGACGCGCTCGCCCACCTGGAGAGGTCCGTGGGAACGGATGACGGGACCCCGACGGCACGGCACACCGCCTGACGGATCGCGGCGGCGCCGGCCGGGCCTCCTCACGATCGAGGCCGACGGCCCCCGACTCCTCGGCACCCCACAGGGCCACGCCGCCCGTGGCCAGGGCCCACCGCTCCCCTCGGAGCCCCGTCTAGGGCATCACCCTGCACAACGCGTCCAGTGCACCCGCCCACGCGCTGTCCGAGGGCGCCGCGTAGTTGACCACCAGGGCGTCCCGCTCGGGCAACCGCCACCCGGAGTCGGCCGCTTCATGGCCGAACTGCCGCAACCCGCCGACCGCCAGACCTTCTCGGGCCGCCGCCCGGACCACCGAGCCCTCGGTTCCCGGCGGAAGCTCGAGGACCGCCTGCAGTCCTGCCGCCATGCCGGTCACACGAATGCCAGGAGCTCTCCGGCGCAGGGCCGTGACCAGTTCGTCGCGGCGACGCCGGTAACGCAGCCGCATCGAGCGCACATGTCGGTCGTAGGCGCCCGAGGTGATGAACTCCGCAAGCGTCAACTGCTCCAGGGCGCTCGTCATGTAGTCGCCGTGTCCCTTGGCCGCCACGATCTCCGGGACGAGTTCCTCCGGCGGCACCATCCAGCCGAGCCGTACACCGGGGGCCAGGGACTTGCTCACCGAACCGAAGTAGACCACCCGCTCCGGATCAAGGCCCTGCAGGGCCCCCACCGGCTGACGGTCGTAGCGGAACTCCCCGTCGTAGTCGTCCTCCAGAATCAGGCCGCCCGTGGCCCGTGCCCAGTCGACGGCCGCCGCGCGCCGCTCCGGGCTGAGCGCGACGCCCGTCGGGTACTGGTGCGCCGGGGTCGTCAGCACCGCGCCCACTCCGCGCAGTCGAGCCAAGTCGTCGGTGCACGCGCCGTGTTCGTCGACGCCGAGAGGCGGGATGTCGAGACCGGCCTGCGTCAGCAGATCGCGATACAGGCCGAGACCGTAGGCCTCGACGGCCACCGCCCGCACCTGTCGCGCCCTGAGCGCCTGCGCCATCAACGCCAGACCGTGGTGGAAACCGGAGCAGACGACGATCCGCTCCGGCTCGGCGTACACACCGCGGGCCCGCGCCAGGTAGTCGGCGAGCGCGGTGCGCAGTTCCACCCGGCCGCGGGCATCGCCGTAGCCCAAGGCGTCGTTCGGTGCGGCGGTCAGTGCCCGGCGGGCGGCGGCGAGCCACTGCGAGCGCGGGAAGTTCCCGAGGTCCGGCGCACCCGTCACCAGGCCGTACCTGGGACGGTGCGCGTCCGGCCGCGTTCGGGGGGCCTCGGGCGCGGCTCTGTGCGGCTTCGCCCGGGTGGCCACCCGGGTGCCGGAGCCCTGCTGGGCGGTGAGCCAGCCCTCCGCGACCAGTTCGGCGTACGACTCGACCACGGTGTTGCGCGAGACACCGAGATCCGCGGCGAGTGAGCGGGAGGCCGGCAACCGGCTGCCGGGTGCCAGACGCCCCGTGCGCACGGCCTCCCTCAAGGCCTCCGTGAGTGCTGTCCGGAGCCCGGGCCCGCGCAGGTCCAGATGGAGGTCGGTGCCCAACGCGGGGGGCGGGGCCGCCGCGGAATTGGTCCGGGGATCTGCCATGTAAATTGACCATACCCTTATACCACTGGGACCGCAGCGTCGTGGCTGTGACGACGAAGCACCCGTGCGCACCGGACGCCCCTCGGCGTACGCCGCGCGTCCGCGTGCCCGGAGTCCCACGGTCCGCGCACCACGGAAGCGGAAGCGAACCACCCCCCGGGTCCCGTCCAGGGCCGCCCCTGCGTCGTCGGAACGGCCGACACACCCAACACGTCGCCGCATCGCCACATCGCCACATCGCCGGCAGGCTGCGCCCCGCAGAGTCCCCCGCTCGTGACGGCCGGGGCGCGGACGGATCACCGCCCGCTCCCCGGCACGTTCACTAAGCCTGGACGAGGTCGCCCGGGTTGCTCGTCACGGTGCCATTCGCGGCGGTGGCACGCCGGCGGGCGAGCCTGCCGGAGAACCAGTAGCCCGCGATCAACAGGGCGAGGAGGACGAGCGTTTCGGTCGTTCCCCAGACCCACGTGGACACGCTCACCTCCTTGGGTGCGAGCTTGGGCAGTTCGTCGGGAAGGACCGTGGAGTGCCTGGCCACGTCGGCCTGGAAGGCCTGGTTGCGCGCCGAGCCGTGCAGGAACGGTGCGACGAACAGCAACGCCGTCCCGAGGAGCGTCTCGACGGTCACCACGATGGGGAACTCCCGTACGAGGATCGTGCGCAGCGGGCGCGCCTCGCCCGCGGCACGCAGGGCGTCGAGCCTCGGGTGCAGCCAGAACTGGTTGAAGGCACCCAGGAGCAGCAAGACGCCGAAGATGAGGATCTTCACGCCGAGCACGCGCCCGTACATGGTCGTGAACAGCTGGGAGGGGCCGTCGACATGCTCCCAGTACAGGAAGAGCCCGGAAAGGGCGATGGCGGCGACGCAGCTCATCGCGGCGGCCGAGAAGCGGCGTATCGACGGCGACCAGAATGCTTCCCGGTCGGCGGGGGCGACCGCGCCCGGCATGGCGAGCAGCGCGAGGCCCGCCAGTCCGCCGAGCCAGACAGCGCCGCCGAGCAGGTGCAGCATCCACATCAGCGTCTCGAAGCCGGTGCGGCCCCAGTCCTCCGGTACCTCGTCCGGGAACTTGGTGGTCCCCAGAGCGATCGCGCCGGCGCCGAGTCCGACGGCCGACAGCCACTTCCGGGCCCGGCCCGCCGCCACGCGGCGTGCGCAGAGCGGGGCGAGCACCACGGCACCGGCGAGCACGAGGGTGACCTCGAGCCCGGACAGTCGACCGGCGTTGCTGCCGTCGTACAACGTGCTCCACGCCGCACCGTAGTCGTAGCCGCCGCCGTCCTCCGACGCGCCGTGGGCGAGTTCGGTGAGAACGGCGGGTACGGCCAGGAGCCCGAGGACCACCGCAGCGCGGGACAGACGAGCCGTCACCGCGGCGAGCGTGTCCGGTCCGATCCGGCGCGCGGAAGGTCCGGCGGCCACCAGCGCAAGTGCGGTCAGACCGACGAAGCCCATCAACGTCACCCACGGCACCCAGGCGACGGCGCTGTCCTCGAACGGACCGAGAGGGGTCGAGGGCGGCGCCACCGCGAGCGGCAGGGCGTCCGGAAACGAGCTGGGTGGGGGCATGGCCGACCGTCCTTGGAGGTAGGGACATCCAGAGCGAAGTTAGGTTAGGCATCCCTAACTTGAATTCTCAACGATTGTTGTTTCAAGGATTCTTCAAATCACGAGGCCGGGGCGGAGTGGACGGCGGCCCGTCCGGCGGAGGCGGGGGCACGGAGGTGCAGATCCCCAGTTGCCGAGCGTGGTGCCGGCCGAGGCGGCGGAGACGGAACCCGCTCGCTAGTGCCCGGCCGGAGCCTCCTGTGCGGGGGTGAGGCGGGCGACGAACACGCCACGGCCGTCCCGCGCCTCCTGGGTACGGATCAGCAGGCTGACGGGGACCAGCCTGCCGTCGCGGTGCAGTGCCGGCATCGTCACCGTACGGCCGAGAATGCGGGGCTTCCCGGTGAGCAGGAGGGAGGTGAACGCCGCGATGTGGGCTTCACGCAGCTCTTCGGGGATGATCACGGTGATGCGCTGTCCGACGAGTTCGTCCACCGACCAGCCGAGCAGCTCGGCCGCCGGCGGGTTCACGGCGATGATCCGGTCCGCGTCGTCGGCGGCGACCGTGGGGGTGGGGCAGGCCTGCAGACGGCCGGGATCCCACAGTGCCGGCTCCGGCGAGACGGCACTGGGCTCGAGAGGCGTCGACGTCCAGGCGGTAGGGGGCCGACCGGCGAGTTGACCGCTGATCTGGTCGAGGAGCCATCCGGTGGCCGCACGGGTCTGGGGCAGGGCCGGTCGGGTGAGCAGCCGTCCTTCGCAGGCGGCTTCCTGGGCGTAGTCGAGCATGCGCCTCAACGTGGGCAGGGCTGTCCCGGCGTCGGCGGAGATCGACACCCCCAGGGTGAGCACTTTGCCCTGGCTGGTCTGCTGCTCGGCTGCATCGGTCAGGGCCGCCTTGATCACGCGGTTGCACTCGTGCGCGGTGCGCAGATCGTCCAACAGCGCCCTCGGCTGCTCCTCGACGAGCGCGGTGAGCAGCGATTCACGCAGGAGCGCCTCGCGGTGCTGCTGAGCCGCCGCATGCAGCGCGCCAGGCATGTCGATCAGCGTCACGATGGCGGTCGACAGGGACGGCCTGACCGCGGTGCCCCAACCCGGTGCCGGTGGCGGCGCCGTGTCGGGCCACAGTTCGAACCACACCGTCTTGATGTCCTCGCCCACGTGCACGCCGTAGTTGGAGGCCAGTTGCTCAACCATCCCGAGCCCGCGTCCGGTGGTCGCATAGGTGCTGAACTGCTGGGTCACCAGGCCGCGGGAAGGCTGGTGATCGCTGACATGGACGTGCGCCCTGCCGCCGGTGGCCCAGGCCCGCACCTCCACCTCGGTGTTCGCATGGACCACCGCATTGGTCACCAGTTCGCTGACCAGCAACTGAGCGGTGTCGACCACGTCCGCTGAGCTCTGCTCCAGGGCCCGCCTCACAAAACGCCGCGCCGCCGAGACACTCCGGGGCTGCGGAGGCAAGCGGCAAACCTGCGCCGTTCTGGGACTGGGGCTGGCCATACACCCAGTTTCCCCGCCGCCTGCGACGCCGCCATTCCGCACACGGGTTCGCGCCGACTCCGGTCGAGTCACGGCGAGCATCGGTGCCCGGCACCGGACGGCCGGCACCGGCCCTTGGATCGCCGAGGCCGGGACCACCTTGAGTCACCCGGGCGATGCCGGGCCCGGCTCTGACGTGTCACGTCGCACATCCACCCGGCCCGAGGCCGGAGAGAGGCCGCCGGCATCGAAGGGCCGCGACCCGAAGCACCGGCCGCCGTCCGTGCGGCGGCGACCCGGCGTCGTTCGGTCGCCGCCAAGGCCACAATCACCCGATCGAGTGCCTCATCACCTCGGTGGACGCGACCGGCTCGCGGCGGACGTCGGCGCCGCGTGCGCGCGGAACCCGGCCTGGTTCCCGCTGGATCGGTCACCGATCGAGTTCCACTGGAAGGCGTCCCGCCAGGCGATCCCCCCTGCCGCCCAGCCCGCCAGGGCGGCGATGACCTTGTCCGCCGGGAGTGTCTGTGTCCGACAGTGCTCGGCAGGGCTGCGATCGCGATATTCGAGCTGGTCGCCTCGTCCTCGGACGACAACGGCACCGACACCTCGGAGCGGGCAGCCATCACCGGATCGAGGAAGGCCGGCCAGGCCCCTCCGGATGGAGTCAGGCCCCGGACGTAGCAGACATCGCTGTCCACGACACTTGCGATCATGACGGGTGAGCCGGTTGCGATGACCAGCCGGTGCAGCCACCGGTCGTCGTCGTTCTCCGGCAGACAGGCGTGCACCTGCAGTGTCTGCCAGCCCCCGGGGCGCGGGGAGCGCTCATGGCAGTGTTCGGCATGCTCCTCGACGCACCACTCCGGTCCGTCGAACACATGCAGGTCCGGCAACGAGGAATCGCTGCGCAGCAGAACAAAGATGGCCGAAGTAGCCCGTGTTTCCTCCCCTTGAGCTGCCAGGACGCTGGCGACAGGGAGGGGCCTCCCCACGCCGCCCGGTCCACCCGCCTCCGTGTCCGGGCCGCCCGTTGAGGCGGTCTCCCCATGCGTTCCGGCCGCCGTTCCCACACGTACGCCGATGCGCATGCGACTTCCGGAATGCCGACCGCCGGATCCGCAGCAACTCGCGTGAAGAAAAGTCGCGGGGGTGTCATCCGGGAGAGAACCCACGGGAGTTTGTACGGGTGGAGAGGCGCCCTCCGTCCACCAGCCAGCCTGGATCCCCTGTGGGTCCGTGTTCCGCAAGGAGTTGCCCGTTCATGAAACGGACGCTGAGGTATGTGGCCGGCGCGGCCGTCGCGGCCGCTGTGGTCGGGATGGCCACGGTGTCGTACGCCGCACCGGCGAAGGCACCGCACGACAAGGTCACGAACGCGGGAGCGGCGCGGATCGCGGCCGCTCCGGCCGAAAAGGCCCGGACCGCCACGGCGGTGCAGCCGACGGCGAAGAGGAACGCCCCGACGCCCCGTGTCGTCGCGTCCGGTGAGCGTGTGACAGCCGCCCCCGGTTTCCAGCTCTGGCTCACGGCCGAGGGCAAGCACTGGACAACGCCTTCCTCACCCGAACCGCAGTTCCGCAGCATGGTCGACGGCAACATCGACCCGAGCACCCCAGGGGTCTCACTCCAGTCCGAGATCACCGACAGCCGCGCCTACCTCTCCGGCCTGTACTACGGCGGCAAAAGCACCCCATCCACAGTCGAGATCCACACACAGGCCGGAACCGCGCACGGCAAACTCATCGAACTGCCCGGCCACCCCGGATGGGGCGCCTGGTACGCCACCACCCACGTCAAGCCCGGCGGCAACCCCATCGACTACGTCTCCCAGATCACCGTCCGCGACACCGAAGGCAGGATCTACGCCCGGTTGACGACACGGTGACCCGCAGGCGGGGGCCCGTGCGGGTCCCCGCCTCCGGCTCTCTCCCGTACCCGACTCAGAGGAACCGCGTCCGTGCCGCAGTACGAGACCTTCGCAGCCTCCCCGGAGAGCCCCGACTTCGCCGCCTACGCCGGTGCGTCCTGGACTCGTCTGGTGCGGACCGCCCTCCTGCTCACGGGGGACTTCCACGAGGCCGAGGATCTCGTGCAGACCACCTTGACCAAGGTGTACGCGCGCTGGGGACGCATCCCGCGCGACGACGTCGACTTCTACGTACGACGCTCGCTCGTCAACAACAACCTCAGCCGCACCCGCAGGAGACGTGTCACGCATCTGCTGATGCCGTTCCTGCCCGAGCGGGTGGACCAGCCGGACAACGGCCACGCCGAGTCCGTCGAGCGCCGCGCCGCGATCACGGAGGCGCTCGGCACGCTCTCCACCCGACAGCGGACGGTGCTGGTGCTGCGCTACTGGGAGGACCTCGCCGAGACCGAGATCGCCGAACTGCTCAACTGCTCGCTCGGGACGGTCAAGACCCATGCGCGGCGTGGTCTCGCGGCGCTGCGCTCCCATCCCGCCTTCGCAGCCTCCGACCCTACCCACCCCGTCTCCGGAGCCCGCCGATGAATCACCTCGGAACCGAAGCAGAACCAGGCACGGAGCATGCCGACACCGGGCGGTTGCGTGAGGCGCTGGCCGAGGCGGCCCACGACATCACACCGTCCCCTCTGCCGCTGGCGGCCGTGGAGCGCCGCGGGCGGCGGATCCGGCGCAGGCGGGGGGCGGCCGTACTCGCCGCCGGCTGCGGGGTGTTGCTGGTACCTCTGGCTCTCGTCGCGCTGCACGGCACGAGCCCCGACGCCGAGCGCATCACACCCCCGGCGGCGTCCACGCCCGCTCCCTCCCCCTCCTCGACCGCCCCGGCCCCGAAGCCCCGCATTGTTTCGCCCGGCGAGCATGTGGCGGTCGCCCCCGGTTTCCAGCTCTGGCTCACGGCCGAGGGCAAGCACTGGACAACGCCTTCCTCACCCGAACCGCAGTTCCGCAGCATGGTCGACGGCAACATCGACCCGAGCACCCCAGGGGTCTCACTCCAGTCCGAGATCACCGACAGCCGCGCCTACCTCTCCGGCCTGTACTACGGCGGCAAAGGCACCCCATCCACAGTCGAGATCCACACACAAGCCGGAACCACGCACGGCAAACTCATCGAACTGCCCGGCCACCCCGGATGGGGCGCCTGGTACGCCACCACCCACGTCAAGCCCGGCGGCAACCCCATCGACTACGTCTCCCAGATCACCGTCCGCGACACCGAAGGCAGGATCTACGCCCGGTTGACGACACGGTGACCTCACAGAGGGGACGTCCCTTGCCGCCCTCTGCGTCCGGCGGAGCGCAGCTCGCCGGTCTCGCCCCGATGGGCTCGGCCCGGCGTCGCCGAGCATCCTGCCAAAAATGGCCTTATGGGGTTGAGGCGAACGGGGACTGCGGGACAGGCCGTTGCGATCACTGGCCGCAGGCGCAGCCCGAGGCCGCCGAGGTGTCCCCCGCGGCCTGGCCGGTGCAGCAGCCGTCACCCGTGGCGTCGGGGGCGGCGGTCACCTCCGAGCCGGTGTCTTCGACGACAAGAAGCTGCTGCCGTCGACGGTCAAAGAACGCGGCGCCGACGCCTGCCTCGAGCGGTCACGTGCAGGTCCTTGCCGACGGTCCGGCGGTCTTGCCACAGGCGCCGTACCTCGGGACAGCCGTGACGGCGTTGTCGAGGCGTGCCGGGCTCCATGCCGAGGGAGGTGCCGACCACGGCGGAACCCCGGCAGCCCGCCGGGATCCTCCGGCGTCCCACGTGCCGCGCAGCCGGCCCGGCCCGGGGCCCTTTGCCCCCGGCGGCCGGTGTCAGCTGGGCTGGGCCGTCGGCATGATGAAGACCTGCGGAAGGTTGACCCGCAGCGGCAGGGAGGCGATGAAGCCGACTGTCTGCGCGATGTCGTCCGGCCGGAGCCAGTCGACGGTCTCCTTCGACCCCTCCAGCCACACCTTGGCACCGGCATCCGTGACATGGTCCTGCAGCTCGGTGCCCACGATCCCGGGCTCGATCGCGGAGACCCGCACGCTCTTCGGGCCCAGCTCGACCCGGAGGTGCTTCGACAGGTGCGAGACGAACGCCTTGGTACCGGCGTAGACGGCGAAGGTCGGACAGAGGTTCTGCGCGGCGCTCGACGAGGTGTTGATCAGGTCGGCCACGCCGCGCTCACCGGCCGCCCGCACCAGCTGCGGGGTGAAGGCGCCGATGACGTTCATCAGCCCGGAGATGTTCAGGTCGATCTGGTGCTGCCACTGGTCGACGCGCAGTTCTTCGACGGGCGCGGGCAGCATGACGCCGGCGTTGTTGAAGAGCAGGTCCGCGCCGCCCAGCTCCGCCGCCACGCGGTCGGCCGCGGCCTGCACCGCGGCGGCGTCGGTCACGTCGACGGCGATCGCCACCGCGTTGCCGCCGTTCTTGCCGATGCGCGTGACCAGCTCGTCCAGCCGTTCCGCGCGCCGCGCCAGCACGGCGACCGTCGCGCCCAGCGACGCCAGGTGCTCGGCCGACGCCTCGCCGATGCCGCTGGACGCCCCGGTGATGACGGCCACCCGGCCGTCCAGGGGCTTGGTCGAGGACTTGGCATGGGTCTCGGTGGTCATGGGGTGGCACCTTCCGGAAGATCAGTGGGTACGGACGGGGCCTCGGACGTCCGCCGTCGCGGCCCCTGGCTTCCAGCAGACCACCGTGGGAGGGGTGCGGACGGCCCGGAGATGTCCCTGGCCAGGCAGGTACCGGCAGGGCCACCCAGCGCGGGGCGGACCGCATACGGGCAGACCGGACTGGGTGTATGGACCGCAGCAGCGAGATCGCCGACTTCCTGCGCACCCGCCGCGCGCGTCTCAGCCCCGAGTCGGCGGGGCTGCCCCCGACGGACGTCCCCGCCGCGTCCCCGGCCTGCGCCGCAAGGAGACCGCCCGCCTCGCAGGCGTGAGCACCGAGTACTACACCCGGCTGGAGCAGGGCGGGGCCGCACACCCCTCGCCCGAGGTGGTGAACGCCCCGGCCCGCGCCCTGCGCCTGGATCCCGCCGAGCGCGAACACCTCACCGACCTCCTCGCCCGCCCGGGCGGGCGGCGGGCGCCGGTCACCCCGCAGCGAGTCCGCCAGGGTCTGCACCTCATGCTGCAGACCCTTGACCACGTGCCCGCGTACATCATCGGCCGAGGCACCGACGTCCTGACCTCCAACCGCCTGGCCCGCGCCGTCCTCACCGACTTCGACGCGCTGCCCGTCCCCCGGCGCAACCTCGCCCGCTCGTACCTGCTCGGCCCCGAGGCCCGCGAGCGCACCGGCGACTGGGAGCGGATCGCGTGCGAGACCGTGGCCATGCTGCGCCTGGAGGCCGGCCACTGCCCGCAGGACCGCCGACTGGCCGACCTGATCGGCGAGCTGACCCTCAACTCGCCGGAGTTCAGCACGTGGTGGAACGACCACCGGGTGCTGCGCCGCACCCACGGCGCCAAGCACTGATGGCACCCACTCGTCGGCGACCTGCACTTCTCGTACGAATCGCTGCAGCTGCCCGGCGACGAGAACCAGACGCTGTGCGTCTCCATCCCGGAGCCGGGCTGCGCCACAGCCGAGTCCCGGTGCATCCTCAGCAGCTGGGACGCGCCCGCGACCGGTGCCGCTCCGGACCCTCGTCCCGCCGCTCCCGAGGCCTGAGCGGTCCCGGGTCCTCGGAGAAGAAGCGGCGGATGCCGCGGCCTCCACGTGGGGACCGTGATGACGGCGAGGGCGCCGGGTAGAGCACGCACGCTCCCGTCACCGCCCTGACGATCTCCGATCGAAGCCGTCGCCGCCCTCACCCGGACACCCGGATCAGCCCGTCGCCGACCGAGACGGCAACGGAACCGGTGCGGGTGGATGCCGTTCAACACACACGTTGCACGGCCGGCCGGCGCCCTTCCGAAACGCCGACCCACCTCGGAACGGCGGCCACATCGTCCACCTCAGTGCGCGTCGCCGCTTCGCAGGCGTCGGCGCCGCGTTCTTGACCGTCAACGGCAGCGGCTTCTTGCCCGTCGGGCCGATCTGGATGTGCGTGTCCGTCTGAGGGCACGGTCCGCCCCGCAACCGCTCGGGAATGTCGCCGAGACAACGACAGTCGGCGTCGCTCGGGGTCGACATGCGCGACGAAGACCGTCAGCTGGTCGCCCACCTCTGTGACATCCTCTGGCGCCGCCACAGGCACCGAGCTCAGCTCGGACAGGTGCACCAAGGGCTGTCCCGTAACTGATCTTTGGCACGAGAGTGGTCGGCTGAGATCGGATCCTGGGTCCCACCCTTCGGGAGAGGCGCCGACCTCGGTTCACCCCTGTACCGGCACGGCACAGCAGCGGATGGCAGGGGCCGTCCTCCCGGCAACGTGTGGATCCACCCGGCCGGGGAGATCAGCAGGGCCCCTGTTATCGTGCGCCGATGTCAATGATCAAGCAGTTCCAAGTGACCTTCGACTGCGCGGAACCTGCGCGCCTCGCCGCCTTCTGGTGCGAGGTGCTGGGGTACGTCGTTCCGACAGTCCCGGAGGGCTTTGCCACGTGGGAGGAGTACCACCACTCGCTGCCGCCTGAGGAGGAGATCTACTTCGCGTGCACTGATCCCTCGGGTGCGGGCCCGCGCGTGCTCTTCCAGCGAGTTCCCGAAGGCAAGGTCGTCAAGAACCGGGTGCATCTTGATGTGCGGGTCGGCACAGGGCTCGTGGGTGACGAGCGCCTGGCCACACTCGAGGCCGAATGCGCACGGCTGATGGCGCTCGGCGCGAAACACGTGCTGACGCAGCGCGCCGATGGCGTCAACGAGTCGTGCATCACGATGCAGGACATCGAGGGCAACGAGTTCTGCCTCGACTGATTCTCCTCCGAGACTGCGAGGGGGGAGCCGTCTCCCGGGGACCTCTCAGGTCTCGTATGCGGCAGAAGCTATCCCGTGAGAGGGAGGTTGTGCAGTCGGGCGATGCCGAGCATGGCGTGTCGGACGCCGTCGTCCTTGAGACGGCAGTCGCGGAGGATCTTTGAGGTCTTCATGCGGGCGAAGACGTGCTCGACGCGGGCCCGGACCTGTTTGTGCGAGCGATTGTGCTCGCGCTTCCGGCCCGGCAACTCTTCGCCCGGGG
The DNA here is from genome assembly GCF_051553595.1 of Streptomyces sp. HUAS TT11. Classification (NCBI taxonomy): domain Bacteria; kingdom Bacillati; phylum Actinomycetota; class Actinomycetes; order Kitasatosporales; family Streptomycetaceae; genus Streptomyces; species Streptomyces sp. HUAS TT11. Next base: position 5,989,757 of record NZ_CP196184.1, on the reverse strand, counting down.
TGCGGCGGTGGGGCATTTGGGCGCGACGGTCACTGGGGTCTGCTCGCCCGGTCAGGCCGCCATGCGGGACTGATGACGGTTACTTCCGGTCGCGATGATTGCTCCCGCTGGGCGGGGCCCGTCCGGGTGCCGAAGGCAATAGCTCCTCGCCCTGTTCCACGAAGCCGTAGACCACATCCCCAGGGACTGAGGCGATGCCGCTGAGGTCGGTGAAGCATGAGGAAGCTACGGGACCAACGGGTTGCGGTGGTGTTCTGTCATTTCAAGTGGCGCCTCAGCTGAGGCCTGCCGAATGCTGCGGGCTGGGGCCAGGCAGGCTCCCTCCCCACCCATCGGGCCGGGGGCTTGATGACGTAGTGCGACCTCGTAATTCAGCTACTTGGGGCACATCTCCCCGCCGAGCCCAGGACCCACTCGGCGACGAACCCCAACGAGCCCCCTTCCCGGTCAGGAAAGGAGGCTCACAGAGTCGTACAGGTCACGCAGAAACCGATCCGGGCTCTCAGACCCACTCCACCTCGGAAACGATGTGCAGCGAAGCCTCAGGGCCCGGCAGCGGCGTCCGGAGGGCCACTGACGGCATCGGCGGGCGAGGGCCCGATATGCCGACCGCGGACAGTGCAGCCGTCACCTCCTCCTCGCTCACCCCCGCCAGTGCCTCGCTCACCTCAGTGCACGTGACCGCTCGCCGCAGGCGTCGGCGCCGTGTTCTTGACCGTCAGAGGCAGCAGCTTCTTGCCCGTCGGGCCGATCTGGATGTGCGTGTCCATCTGAGGACACACCCCGCAGTCGAAGCACGGTGTCCAGCGGCAGTCCTCGACCTCCGTCTCGTCGAGGGCGTCCTGCCAGTCCTCCCAGAGCCAGTCCTTGTCGAGGCCCGAGTCGAGGTGGTCCCAGGGGAGGACCTCCTCGGCGCCGCGCTCGCGGGTGGTGTACCAGTCGACGTCGACGCCGAAGTCCGCCAGGGCCTTGTCCGCGGAACTCATCCAGCGGTCGTACGAGAAGTGCTCGCGCCAGCCGTCGAAGCGGCCGCCGTCGTCGTAGACCGCGCGGATGACGGCGCCGATCCGGCGATCACCCCGGGAGAGCAGGCCCTCGACGATGCCGGGCTTGCCGTCGTGGTAGCGGAAGCCGATCGAGCGGCCGTACTTCTTGTCGCCGCGGATCTTGTCGCGGAGCTTTTCGAGGCGCGCGTCGGTCTCCTGCGCCGACAGCTGCGGGGCCCACTGGAACGGCGTGTGCGGCTTGGGGACGAAGCCGCCGATCGAGACCGTGCAGCGGATGTCGTTCGAGCCGGAGACCTCGCGGCCCTTCTGGATCACGCGCATGGCCATGTCGGCGATCTGGAGGACGTCCTCGTCCGTCTCCGTCGGCAGACCGCACATGAAGTACAGCTTCACCTGGCGCCAGCCGTTGCCGTAGGCGGTGGCGACGGTACGGATCAGGTCCTCTTCCGAGACCATCTTGTTGATGACCTTGCGGATGCGCTCCGAGCCGCCCTCCGGGGCGAAGGTCAGACCGGACCTGCGGCCGTTCCTCGTCAGCTCGTTCGCCAGGTCGATGTTGAAGGCGTCCACCCGGGTCGACGGCAGCGAGAGCCCGATCTTGTCTTCCTCGTAGCGGTCGGCGAGGCCCTTCGCGACGTCGCCGATCTCGCTGTGGTCGGCCGAGGACAGGGACAGCAGGCCCACCTCCTCGAAGCCGGTCGCCTTCAGGCCCTTGTCGACCATCTCGCCGATGCCGGTGATCGAGCGCTCCCGGACCGGGCGGGTGATCATGCCCGCCTGGCAGAAGCGGCAGCCGCGCGTGCAGCCGCGGAAGATCTCGACCGACATGCGCTCGTGGACCGTCTCCGCCAGCGGGACGAGCGGCTGCTTCGGGTAGGGCCACTCGTCCAGGTCCATCACCGTGTGCTTGGAGACACGCCACGGGACGCCCGACTTGTTCGGGACGACGCGGGCGATACGGCCGTCCGGGAGGTACTCCACGTCGTAGAACGCCGGCACGTACACCCCGCCGGTCTTCGCCAGGCGGAAGAGGAGTTCCTCGCGGCCGCCCGGGCGGCCCTCCGCCTTCCAGGCGCGGATGATCCCGGTGACCTCCAGGACCGCCTGCTCGCCGTCGCCGATCACCGCGCAGTCGATGAAGTCGGCGATCGGCTCGGGGTTGAAGGCCGCGTGGCCGCCCGCCAGGACGATGGGGTCGTCGACCGTGCGGTCCTTGGCCTCCAGGGGGATCCCGGCCAGGTCCAGGGCCGTGAGCATGTTCGTGTAGCCGAGCTCGGTGGAGAAGCTCATGCCCAGGACGTCGAAGGCATTCACCGGGCGGTGGCTGTCCACCGTGAACTGCGGGACGTCGTGCTCCCGCATCAGGGCCTCCAGGTCCGGCCAGACGCTGTAGGTGCGCTCGGCGAGGACGCCCTCCTGCTCGTTCAGGACCTCGTAAAGAATCATGACGCCCTGGTTGGGCAGGCCGACCTCGTAGGCGTCGGGGTACATGAGGGCCCAACGGACGTCACAGGCGTCCCACGGTTTTACGGTGGAGTTGAGCTCTCCGCCGACGTACTGGATCGGCTTCTGCACATGCGGGAGCAGAGCTTCGAGCTGCGGGAAGACCGATTCGGCAGACATCTCGCGACTTTCGTGAGCTGGACGGTACTGACGGGAGTGACCATCAAGCCTAACGCGGCCCGGGCCCCTCCTCGGACGCCCGAGGGGCCCTGGGCGGCCCGGCCTCCCCCGCGCGCGGCTAGATCCGCGCCTGTCCCTGCACCGACCGCCACAACTCGGGCAGCGCGGCCTCTGCGGCCGCCGCACGCTGCTCCTCCCGCCCGTACAGCACGCCGTAGGTGAAGGAGTTCTCCTTCGCCGCGTACGCCGTGGCCGACAGCTCCCGGAGCGTTTCCCGGGCCATCACGCTGTCCTGGTGATCGCCGAGCACGGTCTGCAGGGATTTCATCGACTTGACCAGGGACTCGGCGGGCTTGCCCAGGGCCGGCGCGGCGGCCTCGGCGGCGTACCGGGTGCGCTTGGTCTTCTTGCGGGCGTCGTGCATCGCCATGTCGCGGTCGTGGCCGGGCGGCAGGTCCAGTGCCTGTCCGACCAGGTCGGCGACTTTACCGAAGTCCTTCCGTACGGCCTTGGCGATCACCTTGGCCGGGTTCTTGGCGGCCGCCTTCAGCAGGGGCGGGTCGGTGACCAGGGCGTCCAGGGCGTTCAGCAGCCTCAGGTAGCGGTCGCCGTCCAGGACGGTGATCAGCCGGTTCCGGGTGCCGCCGCGCCGTTCGTTCGACCAGGTCTTCAGCCGGCCCTGGACGGGTCCGCAGACCAGGGTCCGCGGCAGTTCGGCCAGGGCGGTCGTCAGGTGCTCGGTGAGGACTTCCCGGTCGCGGTCGATGCCCAGCTCGCCGGCCAGCCATTTCAGGTCGTCGGCGATCGGGTCCGTGACGCGCCGGTCCAGGACCTTGGAGAACGAGCGGAACGTGCTGCGCAGCCGGCGGGTGGCCACGCGCATGGAGTGCACGGAGTCGAAGACGTCCCGGCGCACCGCGGGGTCCAGGTCGACGATCGCGTCCCGCTGGACGCGGACGTAGGCGAGGACGTGGTCGCCCGCGGTGACGGGCGGCTTGCCGTCGCCGGCGGTGGCCCGACCGACGGGGGCGCCGGTCTCCTCCAGGGCTCTGGCCAGCTTGGACGGCGACGACGAGCGGCTCACCCCGGCCTTGCGGAGTGTCTTGTCGACCTTGTCGAGGAAGGCGGGGTCGCCGTCGTCCGCGAGTTCGACCTCGATCTCGGTCCATTCGGTGGCTCCCGCGCCGCCGCTGAGGCGTTCGGCGCGGACCCGGTCCAGGCTGACCTCGGCGAGCAGGGCGCCTTCGGCGTCGACGAGGTGGCGGATGTCGCGGGCGGAGCGCAGGCGGACGAGGGGGACGAGCGCGGCGTCGCGGATGCGGGAGCGGACGAGGCTCGACAGGTATCCGGGGACGGTGTCGGAGAGCGGGGCGTGGATCTCGTCGCGTACGCCCTCGGCGACGGGCAGTTTGAGGTGCCAGCCGGCGTCGTCGCCGCCGGTGCGGCGGCGCAGGGTCAGGGAGGCGCCTGCGAGCCGTTGGTCGACCGTGTCGTAGTAGGTCGCGTCGAGTTGTGCGAGACCCTTGTCGACGACGGCCGAGACCCCGCCGACGCCGGTGAGGTCGGGCAGGTCGTTCCCGGCCGCGGCCTCGTACTTTCGCTCGATTTCGCGCTTCGTGTCCGCCATGAACCGAATCTAATGGCAATCGGGCCGGGAGGGCAGGGCCGACCGGACTTCGTCCGGAACGCGCCCACCGTTCCCGGCCCGACGGCGATCGTGTCCCTATGCCGACAGTGGCCGTTGCACCCGGATCGACTGCAGCAGGCCCACTGCCAGCCAGACGGCGAACATCGACGAGCCGCCGTACGAGACGAACGGCAGCGGAAGGCCGGCGACCGGCATGATGCCGAGGGTCATGCCGATGTTCTCGAAGGCCTGGAAGGCGAACCAGGCGATGATGCCGGCGGCCACGATCGTGCCGTAGAGCTCGGTGGTCTCCCGGGCGATCCGGCAGGCCCGCCACAGGACGACACCGAGCAGCACGATGATCAGTCCCGCGCCGACGAAGCCCAGTTCCTCACCCGCGACCGTGAAGACGAAGTCGGTCTGCTGTTCGGGGACGAACTGTCCCGTCGTCTGTGAGCCGTGGAAGAGCCCGGCACCGGTCAGTCCGCCGGAACCGATCGCGATGCGTGCCTGGTTGGTGTTGTAGCCGACGCCCGCGGGGTCCAGGTCGGGGTTGGCGAAGGCGGCGAAGCGGTTGATCTGGTACTCGTCCAGGATGTGCAGCTGCCATATGGCGATCGCGCCCAGGGCACCCGCGCCGAGCAGCCCGAACACCCACCGGTTGGAGGCGCCGGAGGCGAGCAGCACACCGAGCACGATGATCACCATGACCATGACCGACCCCAGGTCGGGCATCAGCATGACGATCAGCATCGGGACGGCCGCAAGACCCAGGGCCTGGGCCACGGTCCGGTGGTCGGGGTGGGCCTTGTCGCCGGCGTCGACGCGGGCGGCGAGCAGCATGGCCATGCCCAGGATGATCGTGATCTTGACGAACTCCGAGGGCTGGAGGGAGAACCCGCCGCCGAACACGATCCATGCGTGCGCACCGTTGACGGTCGCGCCGAGCGGGGTGAGCACCAGCAGGATCAGCATCACCGAGATGCCGTACAGGATGGGCACGGCCGTGCGCAGGGTGCGGTGGCCGAGCCAGATCGTGCCGACCATCAGCGCCAGCCCGATCCCGGTGTTCATCAGGTGCCGGATCAGGAAGTAGTACGGGTCGCCCTGGTTGATCTCGGTGCGGTTGCGGGTCGCCGAGTAGACGAGGGCCGTGCCGATCAGGGACAGGGCCAGGGCCGACAGCAGTATCGGCCAGTCCAGGCGGCGGGCCAGGCTGTCGCGGGCGAAGAGCCGTGTCCAGACGGGCCGCTCGGGACCGTATCCGGAGACGGAGAAGTTGTTCGCTCCGGTCACGTCAGGATCCTCCGCCTCTTCTTCGGGCGGGCCGTGCGCCTACGGGTGTCACGGTTGGTCGAGGTCGGCGTGGGGACGGTGGCCGGCGGGTTGTCGGTGGGCATCCCCTGCTGGCCCTCGCCCTCGGCCTGGTCCGCCTTCGGGTCGTACTTCTCGATCTTCGGGGCCGTCATCGATCCGTCGGGCTGGATCTTGGGCAGGTCCTTCTGCGGGGTGTACAGCAGGGCCTTCTTCTTGTCGATCGAGCCGTCCTTCTGGACGCCGTACAGGGCGTTGTAGATGTTGTGCACGGCTTCACCGGAGGCGCCGGAACCCGTACCGGCCTGGGCGATGGTCATGATGACCGCGTAGTCCTTGGAGTAGGTGGCCAGCCAGGAAGTCGTCTGCTTGCCGTAGACCTCCGCGGTACCGGTCTTGGCGTGCAGCGCGATCTTGTCCTGCGGCCAGCCGCCGAACTTCCACGCCGCGGTACCGTGGGTGACCACGCCTGCGAGCGCCTGTTCCATGACGTCCCGCGTCTTCTGGTCGATCGGTAGCTTGCCGTGCGACTTGGGCTTGATCTCGCTGACGTGCTTGCCGTCGGCGCTGACGATCGCCTTGCCGATGGTCGGGTTCCACATGGTGCCGCCGTTGGAGATCGCCGAGTAGATGACCGCCTCCTGGATCGGTGTCAGAAGCGTGTCGCCCTGGCCGATGGAGTAGTTGATCGAGTCACCCTCGCGCATCTTGTTGCCCTCGAGGCAGTTCTCGTACGCGATCTTCTGGACGTAGTCGCCGTCCTTCTTGCCGGTCTTGCACCAGCTGTCCTTGTTGGCCTCCCAGTACTTCTGCTTCCACTCGCGGTCGGGGACGCGGCCGGAGACCTCGTTGGGCAGGTCGATTCCGGTGGGCTTGCCGAGACCGAACTGGTGGGCGGCCTTGTAGAAGTAGTCCTTGGGCTGCCCCTTCTTGGGGTTGATGCCGCCGTCCCTCTTCCACTCGCTGTCGGCGAGGCCGTAGAAGACGGTGTCGCAGGAGACCTCGAGAGCGCGGCCGAGCGAGATCGGGCCGAAGTTCTCACCCTCGAAGTTCTTGAAGACCTGGCCGCCGACCGAATACGAACTCGTGCACGGGTAATTGCCGTCGAAGGGATAGCCGGCCTCGACCGCGGCGGCCGTGGAGACGACCTTGAAGGTCGAGCCGGGCGCCGACTGCCCCTGGATGGCACGGTTGAGCAGTGGGTAGTCGGAACCCTTGCCGGTGAGCTGCCGGTAGTCCTTGGCGGAGATGCCGCCGACCCAGACGTTCGGGTCGTACGTCGGGGCGGACGCCATGGCGACGATGCGGCCGGTCTTGGCCTCCATCACGACGACGGCACCGGAGTCGGCCTTGTAGTTCTCGCCGGTGATGTCGTCGAACTGGGTGCGGGCGATCTTCATCGCGTTGTCCAGCTCGTACTCGGCGACCCGCTGCACCCGGGCGTCGATGCTGGTGACCAGGTTGGAACCGGCGTCGGCGGGATCGCTCTTGGCCTTGCCGATGACCCGGCCGAGGTTGTCCACCTCGTAGCGGGTGACGCCGGCCTTGCCGCGCAGCGCCTTGTCGTACTGGCGTTCAAGCCCGGACCGGCCCACCTGGTCCGACCGCAGATACGGCGAGTCGGTGTCCTTGGCCTGCTGGATCTCGTCGTCGGTGACGGGCGAGAGATAGCCGAGGACCTGGGCGGTGTTGGCCTCACCCGGGCTCGGGTACCGGCGCACGGCCTCGGGCTCGGCGGTGATGCCGGGGAAGTCCTCGGAGCGCTCGCGGATCTGCAGGGCCTGGCGGGGGGTGGCCTCGTCGGTGATGGGGATCGGCTGGTAGGGCGAGCCGTTCCAGCAGGGCTGGGGCGTCTTGGAGTCGCACAGGCGGACCTTGCCCATGACGTCCTGCGGCTTCATGCCGAGAACGCTCGCCAGTTTGGTGAGGACCCCTTTGCCGTCGTCCTTCATCTTCAGCAGGTCGGTGCGCGAGGCGGAGACCACGAGGCGGGTCTCGTTGTCGGCGATCGGGACGCCGCGCGCGTCCAGGATCTCGCCGCGCACGGCGGGCTGGACCACCTGCTGGACGTGGTTGCCGGACGCCTCCTTGGCGTACTCGGAGCCGTTGCGGATCTGCAGATACCACAGACGGCCGCCGAGGGTGCCGAGGAGCGAGAGGACAAGGATCTGGATGACGACGAGACGGATCTGGACGCGTGGGGTCCGTCCGGTCTCGGGGATGTTGCTCACTGCTGCCGCCCCCTCTCGGTGCACATACGTGTCATACGACTACACGACCAACCTGTGTGAGCGGTCGGCCGCCTTATGGGTCGTCACAGCCGCTTGACCCCCTTGATACGGCCCGCACGGGCCACTCTCGCCTTGGCCGCCTTGACCCGGAGGCCGCGCTGGCTGCCGATCCGCAGTCCGGTGCCGGAGGAGAGCCACCCGGAGGAGACGTCGGCCGCCTTCGTGGAGCTGGTCTCGGCGAGCGGGTCGTTCTCGGCCCGGCGGGCCAGGGCCATGATCCCCGGGACCACGAACGGCGCGAGCAGCAGGTCGTACAGGGCCGCCGTGAACAGCAGACTGCCCAGGCCCACATGACGGGCGGCGGTGTCCCCGACGAGGGCGCCCACGCTCGCGTACAGCAGGGTAGAGCCGACCGCGGCGGCGACCACCACGACCATCGGGCCGGTGGCGGACTTCAGACGGCCGTTCTCGGGCCTGGCGAGTCCGGCGAGGTAGCCGATGACGCACAGCACGAGGGCGTAGCGCCCGGCGGCGTGGTCGGCGGGCGGGGCGAGGTCGGAGAGCAGGCCGGCGCCGAAGCCGACGAGACAGCCGCCGACGTTGCCGTAGACCAGTGCGAGAGCGACCACGGTCAGCAGGACCAGGTCCGGTACGGCACCGGGGAGATGGAGACGGGCGAGCACACTCACCTGGATCACCAGGGCGACGACCACCAGGGCGGTGGCGAGCAGCATCCGGTTGAAGCGCATCTGGTTCAGCTCCTATGGCGTCTGCTGCTGGTCTGGGTATGCGCCGGAGGCCGAGGGCGTGACGGTGACGGTCACGGTCGGCGTGGGTGTCGGCTGGGGCTTGGGCGGCAGCACGGCGTCGCGCGGGTCCTTCTTGGGCGCCTGGATGACAACACCGACGACGTCGAGCTTGGTGAAGGACGCGAACGGCGTGACGTAGATGGTGCGGGTCAGGTCACCGCCGGACGGGTCGACCCGGGAGACCACGCCGACCGGAACGCCGGGCACGAAGGGCTTGTCGGCCTCCGACCCGAAGGTGATGAGACGGTCGCCCTTCTTCACGTCGGCCTTGCCGTTGAGCAACTGGACGCGCAGCGGGCGGTCGCCCTGCCCGGAGGCGAAACCGAGTTCGTCGCTGCCCTCCATACGGGTACCGACCGTGAAGTCGGGGTCGTTCGCCAGCAGCACCGTCGAGGTGTTCGGGCCGACGGTGGTGACGCGCCCCACCAGCCCGTCGCCGTTGAGAACGGTCATGTCGCGCTTGATGCCGTCGTTGGCGCCCACGTCGATGGTGACGGTCCAGGAGAAGCCCTGGGCCGCTCCTATCGCGATGACCTCGGCGCCCTTTATGCCGTACTGCCCCTCGCCCGCCACCCGCAGCATGTTGTCGAGCTGCCTGAGGCGGCTTCGGTTGCGGTCGTCGCTGCCCAGCTTCGCCTTCAAGGCGGCGTTCGACTGCTCCAGTTGTGCGATGCGGTCGTGCCGGCTGCCTGAGTCGCGTACGGCGTCGATCGCGTTGCCCATGGGGTCGACGAAGGTCGACACCCCGTTCTCGATCGGGCCGAAGACCGTGGCGGCGGCCTGGCGGGCACCTTCGACCGGTGAATCCTGGCCGCCGCGGATATCCACCGTGATCAGAGCGAACGCGATGGCGATCAGCAGCACCAGGAGCAGCCGGCTCTCTCGTGTGTCCCTCACGTGCGGCGGCCGTGCCTTCCTCGTCGGAATGTGTCGGGCGGGTCCCCCGGGTGCGCGTACCCGGGGGGCGTGAACCCGGCGGGCGGAACCGAGGGGTGGTATGGGGGAGTTTAAGCCTCTATATCAACGATCCGCCGCACGAGAGGGAGTTCGTCTCGTACGGCGGAATCGGCTGTGGCGTCATCTGCGGGGCTGGGCGTCCAGCACCTGCTGGAGCGCCTCGAACTCCTCGACGCACTTGCCGGAGCCGAGCGCCACGCTGTCCAGCGGGTCCTCGGCGATGTGGATCGGCATGCCGGTCTCCCGGCGGAGCCGCTCGTCGAGACCGCGCAGCAGGGCGCCACCGCCGGTGAGGACGATGCCCCGGTCCATGACGTCGCCGGACAGCTCCGGCGGGCACTTGTCGAGGGTCGTCTTGACCGCGTCCACGATGGCGTTGACCGGCTCCTCGATGGCCTTGCGGACCTCGGCCGCCGAGATGACCACGGTCTTGGGCAGTCCGGAGACCAGGTCCCGGCCGCGGATCTCGGTGTGCTCGTCGGAGTCGAGGTCGTACGCCGAACCGATCGTGATCTTGATCTGCTCCGCCGACCGCTCACCGAGGAGGAGCGAGTACTCCTTCTTGATGTGCTGGATGATGGCGTTGTCCAGCTCGTCACCCGCGACGCGGATGGACTGTGCGGTGACGATGCCGCCGAGCGAGATGACCGCGACCTCCGTGGTGCCGCCGCCGATGTCCACCACCATGTTGCCCGTGGCCTCGTGGACCGGCAGGCCGGAGCCGATGGCGGCGGCCATGGGCTCCTCGATGATGTGCACCTGGCGCGCACCCGCCTGCGAGGACGCCTCGATGACGGCACGGCGCTCGACTCCCGTGATACCCGACGGCACACAGACGACGACCCGCGGGCGAGCCAGATACCGTCGCTTGTGGATCTTCAGGATGAAGTAGCGGAGCATCCGTTCGGTGATCTCGAAGTCGGCGATCACACCGTCCTTCAGAGGACGCACCGCGACGATGTTGCCCGGGGTCCGGCCGATCATCTTCTTCGCTTCCGCGCCGACCGCCAGGATGCCACCGGTGTTGGTGTTGATCGCGACGACGGACGGTTCGTTGAGTACGATCCCGCGACCCCTGACGTACACCAGCGTGTTGGCGGTCCCGAGGTCGACAGCCATGTCACGGCCGATGAACGACATTGAGTTCCCCATGAGGATTCGTCTGGCCTTCCCAAGTTGAGCGTTTGATGGCTTTTGTTGGGGCGGCGAAGTGGGTGCTGTGACGTGAAGGCTTACATCGTAGTCTCGCCCGCACGAAACATTGCGCGAGGGTCTTCGCCATTGTCAGCAGATGACGCCTCGCCTCGCTTGTGGAGACGGACGTTCGGGGGTAGCCGTTCCCCCGAACGGCACGCATATGCCGGGGGACGGCCGGGTTTTACGGGGCCTGATTTTCCAGCCACCCCCGTTACGGCATCCGGGTGACGTGACAAACCCTCAGGAATTGTTCACAAGAGGCGTTCAGAAGTTCATCGGTCGGATGCTCAGAAGCGTCCGGGGAAGAAGATCTTCAGCTCGCGCTCGGCGGACTCCTCGGAGTCCGAGGCGTGGATCAGGTTCTCACGCACGATGACACCGTAGTCGCCGCGGATGGAGCCCGGCGCGGCGGCGATCGGGTCGGTGGGGCCGGCGAGCGCCCGCAGGCCCTCGATGACCCGCTCCCCCTCGACGACGAGCGCGACGACCGGGCCGGAGGCCATGAACTCGACCAGCGGCTCGTAGAAGGGCTTGCCCTTGTGCTCGCCGTAGTGCTGCTCGAGCGTGTCGTGGTCCAGCGTGCGCAGCTCCAGCGCACTGATGGTCCAGCCCGCCTTGCGCTCGATACGGCCGATGATCTCGCCGATCAGCCCGCGACGGACGGCGTCGGGCTTGAGGAGGACGAGGGTGCGCGCGGTCACGAGGGAGCTCCTTAATCAGTGGTGCGGGAGGATGAGGCTACAGGGCGGAGCCGGGCGGTTTTCACTCAGCGTCAGACTGTGCGGTCACCGGCCCGGGACCATGTCCCGTACGGGCGTGGACGACTGCGCGACCAGCCGCTCACGCCCCCGGACGACGCCGGCCGAGGGACCGCGGAACGGGCGTCCGGGAGGCTGTTCGCGGCCCCGGGAACGGTCCGGACGGGACCGCGTCAGGCCGGACTGCTCTCGTTGCCCTCGGCCGCCGCGAAGCGGGCCTTCGCCTCGTCGATCTTCCGTCCGTAGTGGACCGACGCCCACCACAGCCCCGCGAAGACGGCACCCAGGAAGAACATCGAGGGGACCACGAAACCGGCGGCGATCAGCGCGATCTGCAGTGCCCAGCCCAGCTGCACACCGCCGGGCCGGGTGATCACACCGCAGAGCAGGACGCTGATGGCCATGGCGACGCCGCAGACCGTCCAGACCGTGCCGGTGGACAGGTCCGGGTCCTTCATCGCGACCAGTCCGGCGAAGCCGATGACGAAGAACTCGCCGATCAGGGTCGAGGAACAGAGCGTACGCACGCAGGATCAGCCCTTCCCCATGAGCAGTCGGGCCTCGCCGACGGTGACGACGGAGCCGGTGACGAGGACGCCCGCGCCGGCGTACTCACCCTCTTCCTCGGCGAGCGTGATCGCGGCCTCCAGCGCGTCGGGCAGCCGCGGCTCGACCTGGACGCGCTCCTCGCCGAAGACCTCCACCGCGACGGCTGCCAGCTCGTCGGCGTCCATCGCACGGTGGCTGGAGTTCTGAGTGACCACGACCTCGGCGAAGATCGGTTCGAAGGCCTCCAGGAGACCCCGGACGTTCTTGTCGGCGCTCGCGCCGACGACGCCGATCAGCCGGCTGAAGTCGAAGGCCTCACTCACCGCCTCGGCGGTGGCGCGGGCCCCCGCCGGGTTGTGGGCGGCGTCCAGGACCACGGTCGGCGAGCGCCGCACGACCTCGAGACGGCCCGGGGAGGACACCGCCGCGAACGCCTTGCGGATCGTGTCGTGGTCGAGCGGCTGGGGCCGCTCGGAGCCCACCCCGAAGAACGCCTCCACCGCGGCAAGCGCCACGGCCGCGTTGTGGGCCTGGTAGGCGCCGTGCAGCGGCAGGTACAGCTCTTCGTACTCACCGCCGAGTCCGCGCAGGGTGACGAGCTGGCCGCCGACCGCCACCTGCCGGGAGACGACGCCGAACTCCAGTCCCTCGCGGGCCACGGTGGCGTCCACCTCCACGGCCTTCTTCAGCAGTACCTGGGCCGCGTCGACCGGTTGCTGGGCCATGATGACGGTGGCGCCCTGCTTGATGATGCCGGACTTCTCCTGGGCGATCTCGCCGGGCGTGCCGCCGAGCCGGTCGGTGTGGTCCAGGTCGATCGGGGTGACGACGGCGACGTCCCCGTCGATCACGTTCGTGGCGTCCCAGCTGCCGCCCATGCCGACCTCGACGACCGCGACGTCGACGGGGGCGTCCGCGAAGGCCGCGTACGCCATGCCGGTGAGCACCTCGAAGAAGGAGAGCCGGTACTCCTGCTGCCCGTCGACCATCTCGACGTACGGCTTGAGGTCGTTGTACGTCTCGATGAATCGCTCGGCGGAGACGGGCGCGCCGTCGAGGCTGATGCGCTCGGTGACGGACTGGACGTGCGGGCTCGTGTACCGCCCCGTGCGCAGTTCGAAGGCGCCGAGGAGGGTCTCGATCATGCGCGCGGTGGAGGTCTTGCCGTTGGTCCCCGTGATGTGGATGGACGGGTACGACCGCTGCGGCTCACCGAGCACGTCCATCAGTGCCGAGATGCGGCTGACGGACGGCTCGAGCTTGGTCTCGCCCCAGCGCGTGGCCAGTTCCGCCTCGACCGCCCGCAGCGCCCGGTCGACCTCGGGGTCGGCGGGGCGGCTGGGGACGTCTGCCTGGGGCGTGCCGCCCTGCGTGCGCAGGGTGCGGCTGCCGGCCTCGATCACCGCGAGATCAGGATCGCGGTCGGTCTCGGCCGCGACGATGTCTTCGAAGGGATCGCTCTCATTGGGGTCAAGCGCAGGCACGTCACTCACGATGCCAGTCTACGGAGCACGGGTGACAGGCGCGGCCGCGGGCGGCGGTGCGCAGGAAGCGGCCTTTCCGGGCGGAGCCGGCGGCACGCGAGGAAGGCCCCACGCGGGCGTTCCCCGATCGTCGAGGCGGGCCCTAGCCTGTCGCCGGCCCGTCCATGGTGATGTGGAAGGTGACCTGCCGTTCCGTCCCCCCGGCCGCGACGGTGTGCACATACCCCCGGGCGGTGCTGTAGGCGCCCGAACCGCCGGTCAGGGCGATGTCGACGGCGGGGGCGGGGGTTCCCTGCCCCTTGAGGTGCAGCAGCGCCTGCGAGGTGATCTGGCCCTCGGGCAGAGCGAAGGTGCCGACGCACTGGAGTTGGAGATCACCCGGCTGGATCCGGATATAGGTGCAGACCACGCTGTGGTCGCCGATCTTCTTGCCCCCGCGGTAGAGGTCTTCGGCGATGACGAGCTCGTCACCCAGGCTGAGCCCCTTCGCCCCCAGATCGAGCAGCCGGGACTGAACCTGTCTGGCGGTCAGCCGAATGGTCTCCGTGCGGTGGCCGTCGGCGGCGGACGCCGGGGGGACGACGGCGAGGGCGGCGGCGGTCAGTCCGGCGGCGGTGCCCAGGCGTAGGGCGCTTCTGCGCATGGTGCGTCTCCCATCAGACGTAGGTGTGCCCCCCACGCCTCATGGTCCGGTTCGTGCGCTGTCCCGCCCTCGGTGCCCGACCGTTCGGGTGAATCCCCGTACCACCGCCGGGCCCGGCAGCCGAGTGCGCGCGACGCCCGGCCGGGATCTCCCGGCCGGGCGTCGCGCGTGGACCGTGCGCGGCGCGCTGCCCCGCGCGCCGGACCCCTACGCCTGGGGCAGGCGCTCCAGCTGGGCCTGGATCCGCGCGATGTCCTCGTCGGCCTTGGCGAGCCGTGTGCGGATCTTCTCCACGACGTTGTCCGGCGCCTTCGCCAGGAACGCCTCGTTGCCGAGCTTCGCGGTGGCCTGGGCCTTCTCCTTCTCGGCGGCGGCGAGGTCCTTCGCCAGACGCTTGCGCTCGGCGGCCACGTCGATGGTGCCGGACAGGTCGAGCGCGACCGTGGCGCCCGCGACCGGCAGGGTCGCCGTCGCCGCGAATCCCTCGCCCTCGGGCTGCAGACGCAGCAGCTGGCGGATGGCCGCCTCGTGGGCCGCCAGCGCCGTGCCGTCCAGGGTCAGCCTGGCCGGGACACGCTGGCCGGGCTGCAGGCCCTGGTCGGCGCGGAAGCGGCGGACCTCGGTGATGACCGACTGGAGGGTCGCGATCTCCCGCTCGGCCGCCGCGTCGCGGAAGCCGCTGTCGCGCGGCCAGTCCGCGACGACGACGGACTCACCGCCCGTGAGGGTGGTCCACAGCGTCTCGGTGACGAAGGGGACGATCGGGTGGAGCAGCCGCAGGGTGACGTCCAGGACCTCGCCCAGAACCCGCTGGCTCGCCTCGGCGGCCTCGCCGCCGGCCTGGAACGTCGTCTTGGACAGCTCGACGTACCAGTCGAAGACCTCGTCCCACGCGAAGTGGTAGAGCGCCTCGCTGAGCTTGGCGAACTGGAAGTCCTCGTAGAGCGCGTCGACCTGCGCGACCGTCTCGTTCAGACGGGAGAGGATCCAGCGGTCGGTCGCGGACAGCTTCGACGCCTCCGGCAGCGGACCCTCGACCGTGGCGCCGTTCATGAGCGCGAAGCGCGTGGCGTTCCAGATCTTGTTGGCGAAGTTCCTGGACGCCTGGACCCAGTCCTCGCCGATGGGGACGTCCGTGCCCGGGTTGGCGCCGCGGGCGAGCGTGAAGCGCAGCGCGTCGGAGCCGTACTTGTCCATCCAGTCGAGCGGGTCGACGACGTTGCCGAACGACTTCGACATCTTCTTGCCGCGCTCGTCACGGACCAGGCCGGTCAGGGCGATGGTCTTGAAGGGGGCCTCGCCGTCCATGGCGTACAGACCGAACATCATCATCCGGGCGACCCAGAAGAAGATGATGTCGTGGCCCGTGAGCAGGACGTCGGTCGGATAGAACTTCCGCAGGTCCTCGGTCTGTTCGGGCCAGCCGAGCGTGGAGAACGGCCACAGGCCGGAGGAGAACCAGGTGTCCAGGACGTCCGTGTCCTGGTGCCAGCCCTCACCGGTCGGCGGCTCCTCGTCGGGTCCGACGCAGACGACCTCGCCGTCCGGGCCGTACCAGATCGGGATCCGGTGGCCCCACCACAGCTGGCGCGAGATGCACCAGTCGTTCATGTTGTCGACCCAGTCGAAGTAGCGCTTCGACATGTCCTCGGGGTGGATCTTGACCCGGCCGTCGCGGACCGCGTCACCCGCGGCCTGGGCGAGGGGGCCGACCTTGACCCACCACTGCATGGACAGGCGCGGCTCGATGGTGGTCTTGCAGCGCGAGCAGTGGCCGACGGAGTGGACGTAGGGGCGCTTCTCGGAGACGATCCGGCCCTGCGAGCGCAGCGCGGCGACGATGGCGCTGCGCGCCTCGAAGCGGTCGAGCCCCTGGAAGGGACCGTGGGCGGTGATGATCGCCCGCTCGTCCATGACGGTGATCGACTCCAGACCGTGGCGCTGACCGATCGCAAAGTCGTTCGGGTCGTGCGCCGGGGTGACCTTGACGGCACCGGTGCCGAACTCGGGGTCGACGTGGGGGTCCGCGACGACGGGAATGCTGCGGTCGGTGAGGGGCAGCTTGATGCGCCTGCCGATCAGGTGCCGGTACCGCTCGTCGTCGGGGTGCACGGCGACGGCCGTGTCACCGAGCATCGTCTCGGCGCGGGTGGTGGCGACGACGACGGTGTCGTCCCCCTCCCCGTACCGGATGGAGACGAGCTCGCCGTCGTCCTCCTGGTATTCGACCTCGATATCCGAAATGGCCGTCAGACATCGCGGGCACCAGTTGATGATGCGCTCGGCGCGGTAGATCAGCTCGTCTTCGTAGAGCTTCTTGAAGATGGTGAGGACGGCCTTGGACAGGCCCTCGTCCATGGTGAACCGCTCGCGGCTCCAGTCGACTCCGTCGCCGAGACGGCGCATCTGGCCGAGGATCTTGCCGCCGTACTCCTCCTTCCACTGCCAGACGCGCTCGACGAACTCCTCACGACCCAGGTCGTGGCGGGACTTGCCCTCCTCGGCAAGCTGCTGCTCGACCTTGTTCTGGGTGGCGATGCCGGCGTGGTCCATGCCGGGCAGCCACAGCGCCTCGAAGCCCTGCATCCGCTTGCGGCGGGTGAGGGCGTCCATGAGCGTGTGCTGGAAGGCGTGGCCCAGGTGGAGGCTGCCGGTGACGTTCGGCGGCGGAATGACGATGGTGTACGGGGGCTTCTCGCTCTTGGCGTCGGCCTCGAAGTAACCGCGCTCCACCCAGCGCTCGTACAGCGCCCCCTCTACATCGGCCGGCGCGTACTGGGTCGGCAGTTCGGTGTCGGGCGCTGTGGGCTGCTGATGAGCGTTCTCGGTCACGGGGTCAGTTTAGGGGTGTCACCGGCCCGTCCCGAAACGCGATTCTTTCGTAACGGTGGAGCCACCCCGTGGCCCGGCGTTCCCCCGATTGCGCCAGGATGTCGAAGACACACATGAGTCTCTGGAGGGGAACCCAGAAGATGAGCTACAACCAGCCGGGCCCGTACGGCGGGCAGCCCCAGCAGCCCGGGCCGTACGGCCAGCCGGGTCCCTACGGCCAGCCGCCGCAGGCACCCCAGCCCGGCTACGGCTACCCCCAGCAGGCTCCGCCCTCCCCCGGCTACGGCTACCCGCAGCAGGCCCCCCAGGGCGTCCCGCCCCAGTCGAACCCCTACGGACAGCAGCCCACGGCACCCTATGGCCAGCAGCCCTACGGACAGCAGCCCTACGGCGCCCCGCAGCCGCCGGCACCGGGCGGCGGCGGGAAGAGGACCGGCCTGATCATCGGCGCGGTCGCGGTCGTGGCGGCGATCGCGGTGGGCGCGTACTTCGTGATCGGCGGGGGCGGCGGCTCCGGCTCCGTTTCGGACGACGGCCCGCACAAGCTGACGGCGCCCGCGACGGTCATCGGCGGTACATACAAGAAGGCCGACAGCAGCAACTCGCCGGACTCGATGAGCGACGACGACCTGTCGGACTTCCAGAAGTGGGGCGTGAAGAACGCGAAGGACGTCAGCGCCGGGTACCAGAACGGCACCGGGCTGACCGCCAAGAACCTCACCTTCGGCGGTGTCTACGGCACCATCGACGACCCCGAGGCCGTGGTGGACGCCATGTTCGCCAAGATCAAGTCGGAGTCCGAGAAGGACAAGTCGAACGAGGGCCGGCTGATCGGCAGCCCGGAGACGGTGCACCCGTCCGGATTCTCCAACGGCATCATGAAATGTCAGGTGGCCGAGTTCTCGAACGACGACGCCGCGAAGACGGGCGCCGGCGCCGCGAAGTCCGTGAAGATGCCCATCTGCATCTGGGGCGACCACAGCACCGTCGCCGACGTCACGGCGTTCAGCTTCGCCGCCATGGCCGCCGGGAACGCGGGATCGATCGACGAGACGGCCGACCTCGCGGCCAAGCTCCGCAACGATGTGCGGGTCAAGGCCTGACGGCTTGTATCCCAAAGGTGAAGGGGCCCCGGTCGATTGACCGGGGCCCCTCACTCGTTCGGCTGGCGGCGGTTACGCCGACTTCTGCTCTCCGGACCCGCGCCCGCGCGCGTCCCGGGGGATCAGCGTCGGGTTCACGTTCGACAGGACGACGTCCGCCGTGATGACAACACGGGCGACGTCCTTCCGGGACGGGACCTCGTACATGACCGCCTGGAGGACCTCCTCCATGATGGCGCGCAGACCCCGGGCGCCCGTCTGGCGCAGGATCGCCTGGTCCGCGATGGCCTCCAGCGCCTCGCGCTCGAAGTCCAGCTCCACACCGTCGAGTTCGAAGAGGCGCTGGTACTGCTTGACCAGGGCGTTGCGCGGCTCCACCAGGATCTGCAGGAGGGCCTTGCGGTCGAGGTTGTGGACCGAGGTGATCACCGGGAGGCGGCCGATGAACTCGGGGATCATGCCGAACTTCACCAGGTCCTCGGGCATCACGTCCTCGAACTGGTCCTTCGACTCCAGCTCGCGCTTCGAACGGATCGTCGCACCGAAGCCGATGCCCTTCGCGCCCGCCCGCGACTCGATGATCTTCTCCAGACCCGCGAACGCACCGCCCACGATGAACAGCACGTTCGTCGTGTCGATCTGGATGAACTCCTGGTGCGGGTGCTTGCGGCCGCCCTGGGGGGGCACCGACGCCGTCGTGCCCTCCAGGATCTTCAGCAGCGCCTGCTGGACGCCCTCGCCCGACACGTCGCGCGTGATGGAGGGGTTCTCGCTCTTGCGGGCCACCTTGTCGATCTCGTCGATGTAGATGATGCCCGTCTCGGCCTTCTTGACGTCGTAGTCCGCGGCCTGGATCAGCTTCAGCAGGATGTTCTCGACGTCCTCGCCCACATAGCCCGCCTCCGTCAGCGCCGTCGCGTCGGCGATGGCGAAGGGGACGTTCAGCATGCGGGCGAGCGTCTGGGCGAGAAGCGTCTTGCCCGAGCCCGTCGGGCCCAGAAGCAGGATGTTCGACTTCGCCAACTCGATGGCGTCGTCACGGCCTTGGGCGCCGCCGTTCTCACCGGCCTGGACCCGCTTGTAGTGGTTGTACACCGCGACGGAGAGGGCCTTCTTGGCCGACTCCTGGCCGACCACGTACCCCTCGAGGAACTCGTAGATCTCGCGGGGTTTGGGGAGTTCCTCCCAGCGCACCTCGCTCGTCTCCGCGAGCTCTTCCTCGATGATCTCGTTGCAGAGATCGATGCACTCGTCGCAGATGTACACACCGGGGCCTGCGATGAGCTTCTTGACCTGCTTCTGGCTCTTGCCACAGAACGAGCACTTGAGCAGATCGCCGCCGTCACCGATGCGTGCCACGGTGTGCTTCCCCTTCGCCTGGGAGACGCCTTGGATCCAGCGGCTCCTGGTGCTGCCTTATGTCCGACGGTACCTTGCCGGGCCCCCCGTTCGGGCCCCCCTTGGCACGGTTCACTTTGACGTGCAGCGTGTCAAACCGGGCCAAGGGGCGGCAGACGATACAGATCCGTTGACGAATCGAGCCGATTCGCGTCAGCGGACAGAACTGTTGTTCATCTTCCGGGTGGAGATGATCTGGTCGATCAGGCCGTACGACAGGGCGTCCTCGGCCGTCAGGATCTTGTCGCGCTCGATGTCCTCACGAATCTTCTCGATCGGCGTGGTCGAGTGCTTGGCCAGCATTTCCTCCAGCTGCGAACGCATCCGGAGGATTTCGTTGGCGGCGATCTCCAGGTCGGAGACCTGACCGCGGCCCGTCTCACTGTACGGCTGGTGGATCAGCACACGGGCGTTCGGGAGCGCCATGCGCTTGCCCGGGGTGCCCGCCGCCAGCAGGACCGCGGCAGCCGAGGCGGCCTGGCCCATGCAGACCGTCTGGATGTCCGGCTTCACGAACTGCATCGTGTCGTAGATGGCCGTGAGCGCGGTGAAGGAGCCGCCGGGGCTGTTGATGTAGACCGAGATGTCGCGGTCGGGGTCCATCGACTCCAGGCACAGCAGCTGCGCCATGACGTCGTTGGCGGAGGCGTCGTCGATCTGGACGCCGAGGAAGATCACACGCTCCTCGAAGAGCTTCGCGTACGGGTCGTACTCGCGGATGCCCTGCGAGGTGCGCTCCACGAAGCGCGGGATGACGTAGCGGGACTCGGCCACGGGGGCGGTGTACTCGGCGCGCACGCGGTCGTAGAGGCCGCTGCCGGGGAAGTCGTTCACGGTGTCTCCTGAAAAAGGGCTGAGGCGGTGGCTGGAGGGCTGGAGGGCGCTGCGGCCTGGGCGGGGCCCGCTGCGGCCCATGAGGGGCGGTCCGGGCGGCACAGCGGTCCGGGCGGCACCTCTCGGGTGCGCTGCCGGCCCTGCGCGGCCCGGTGAGCCCTTACGAGCCCGCCCCGGTGCCTCCGCCGCCCGGCATGCCGGCAGCGGTGGTGATGACCTCGTCGATCAGGCCGTAGACCTTCGCCTCCTCGGCGTCGAACCAGCGGTCGCGGTCCGAGTCACGGGTGATCTGCTCGACCGACTGGCCGGTGTGGAAAGAGGTGAGCTCCGCCATGCGCTTCTTGGTGTGCAGCAGCCGCTCGGCGTGGATCTTGATGTCGGACGCGGAACCGGCGAGGCCGGCCGAGGGCTGGTGGATCAGGATCTCGGCGTTGGGCAGAGCGAACCGCTTGCCCGGGGTGCCCGCGCTGAGCAGGAACTGCCCCATCGAGGCCGCCATGCCCATGGCGATCGTCACCACGTCGTTCTTGATGTACTGCATGGTGTCGTAGATCGCCATGCCGGCGGTGATGGAGCCACCGGGGCTGTTGATGTAGAGGTAGATGTCCTTGTCCGGGTCGGCGGCAAGGAGCAGCAGCTGTGCGGTGATCCGGTTGGCGATGTCGTCGTCCACCGGCTGGCCGAGGAAGATGATCCGCTCGTTGAGCAGCCGGCTGTAGACCTGGTCGCCGAGGCCGCCACCGATGGAAGGCTCGCCGGCGGCGGAAGGCATCAGATTCGTCACGTATCCACCTGCTCGTCTTACGACGGCGCGGAGCCGTCTCACGTGTTCTGCCGGGGGCCTGGGACCCGTGCGCCCCTCGCCGGGGCGGCTTCGGGGACTCCCCTGCCCTCGTATTCATGGACCCTAACGCGCAGGCAGGCGGGTGCCATCCCGGTTCTGCGGGTGTTCGCTGTCAGCGCATGGCCGTTGGCGGTGCGGGACCCGGCGTCCTGAGCGCCCTTCCGGGCTCCGTCCCGGGCTCCGGATCCATTGTCGCCGCGGGTGCTCCGAAAGGTCGCGTTGACGCGGGCTGATCGGTGGTGGCCCGGCCCGTGCACGGGCCTCCCGGCGCCCCGGAGCCCCGGCCCTCCCCCGGCGCGCGGCCGGCCGCGGGACGGTCGTCGGCCGTACGCATACGGCGACGGGCCCCGGAGCGCGCACGCGCATCGCGGGACCCGTCGTCACGGTTGTCGGCCGTACGGAGGTCAGGCCTCGGGCTTGTCCTCGGCGGAGCCCTCCGCGGCCTCGGCCGCGGCGTCCTCGTCCTCGTCGTCGAGGTCGACCAGCTCGCCGTTGGTGTCCTTGACCGTGGCGGACTCGACCACCACCGCCAGGGCCTTGCCGCGAGCGACCTCGCCGACCAGCATCGGGACCTGGCCGCCCTCGACGACCGCCTGGGCGAACTGGTCGGGGGACATGCCGGAGGAGGCGGCGCGCCGCATGAGGTGCTCGGTGAGCTCCTCCTGGTTGACGTTCAGCTTCTCCTTGTTGACCAGCTCGTCGAGGACGAACTGGGTCTTGATGCCCTTGACCGCGGCCTCGCGCGTCTCGGTCTCGTACTCCTCGGCGGTCTTGCCCTGCATCTCCAGGTACTTGTCGAGGGTCAGACCCATCTGGGCGAGCTGGTGGTGCTCGACGTTGTGCTTACGGGTGTTGATCTCGTCCTCGAGCAGCTTCTCGGGGACCGGGACCTCGACCAGCTCGAGCAGCTTGTCCAGGACGCGCTCCTGGGCCTGCGTGGCCTGGTCGTACTGCTTCATGTTCTCGAGGCGCTTGCGGCTGTCCGCCTTGAGCTCGTCCAGCGTGTCGAACTCGGACGCCAGCTGCGCGAACTCGTCGTCCAGCTCGGGCAGTTCGCGGGCGGCGACCTGGGTGACCTTGACCGTCACCTCGGCCTCCTTGCCCGCCGCCGAGCCGCCCTTGAGCTCGGAGGCGAAGGTGGCCTCCTCGCCGGCCGACAGGCCCTTCACGGCGTCGTCGACGCCGTCCAGCAGCTCACCGGAGCCGATGGTGTACGACACGCCCTGGGCGACGCCGTCCTCGAGGACCTCTCCGTCGACCTTGGCCTCCAGGTCGATCGTGACGACGTCGCCGTCCTCGGCGGCGCGCTCGACCGGGGTCGTCGAGGCGAAGCGGTCACGCAGCTGCTCGACCGACTTCTCGATGTCCTCGTCCGTCACCTCGACGGCGTCGACCTCGACCTCGATGCCGGAGTAGTCCGGGATCTCGATGGCCGGGCGGACGTCGACCTCGGCGGTGAAGGACAGCACCTCGTTGTCCTTCAGCTCCTTGATGTCGACCTCCGGCTGGCCCAGCGGGTTCAGCTCGGCCTCGTTGACCGCCTCGGTGTAGAACTTCGGAAGCGCGTCGTTCACGGCCTCCTCGAGAACGGCGCCACGACCGAACCGCTGGTCGATGACCCGGGCCGGGATCTTGCCCTTCCGGAAGCCCTTCACCGTGACCTGCTGGTTGATCTTCTTGTACGCCGCGTCGAGGCTGTCCTTGAGCTCCTCGAAGGGCACCTCGACAGTGAGCCGAACCCGGGTCGGGTTCAGGGTCTCCACGGCGCTCTTCACGGTTCGGTCTCCTTGTGGCTGACTTCTTGGGGTTCTGCGGGTTTCTGCCGAGCTGCTCCGCCCGGGACGGGCGGGCCTTCGACGGAAGGAGCGGGCCCCTGCCTGAGAGACATGGCAGTGCAGACACACGGGCGCGCAGCTTGCATAGTAACCGCAGCCGGTCAGCGCCCCAAAAGGGGATCAAGCAATGCTGCGCCGAGCGGCGCCGGCGCATGGTCGGGGTGGCGGGATTTGAACCCACGGCCTTCCGCTCCCAAAGCGGACGCGCTACCAAGCTGCGCCACACCCCGTGCTGGTGCGACACGTAGGGTACATGCCCTGGCCGGATGCGTCGGCCCGTTTGTTCACGGGCGCGCGAGCGGACCGACGCGTTGGCCTGGGGGGCGGCCGACCCGCTACGATGCCTGCAGTGCCGCGGTCACTGACCTGCGGCGCCTGTTGTTGCGGGCGTAGCTCAATGGTAGAGCCCTAGTCTTCCAAACTAGCTACGCGGGTTCGATTCCCGTCGCCCGCTCTTTCGGCTCAGGGCCAGGTCAGAGGGTCAATCCTCCGCCTGGCCCTCGGCTTTTGCGGGGGTTGTGATCAGTTCGCCGTGTCCCCCGCGTGCCCCTTCGGCTCTGGAATCTTGCCGCGCGCGTGCCGCCCTTGTCGACAAGACCGCTCACGGCATCAGCAGTCAGCCGGCCCGTTCGGCACTCGCACATACTGATGGATCAACGCAGCCGGGCACTGCTGGTGGCCCATGCGCGCCATCAGTTCGCGCGCACCGGCACCGGGAACAGCAGACAGTCGAGCGCAGCGACGCGAAACCCGGCACGCGAGGGCGTTCCCCCGTGTTGCCGCCGCCCGCTGCATCGTCGCCGGGGTCGATCACCGGGTGTTCCACGTAGCGGTTCGCGAGGAGCGTCGCTTGCCCGGACACGGCAGGGAACACGGCTGAGGCCGGGGCTGCCGCGCCGTACCAACGCCATGATCGGTTCGCCGCCCCGCCGGTCGCTGCCACCGCTGCGCCCGGCCACTCCGTCCTTGGGACTCAACCGGCCTCGGCTGTCGGTGGCAGTCGAAGCGCCAGTCCCACGGAAGGCCCGGGCACCGGCGGCAATGGAAGAAGGAGACGCCGCCGCAGTCGCCCAGCTGTATGTCGCCGGTGATGGTCAGAAGATGCTCCATGCGGTGTCCGTTCTCGCAGCCCGGCCAGTCTGCAGGCTGCGTCCAGGCGGGCCGGCCGCCGACCTTCGTCCCGATGATGTTGGAGTCGGGTGGCCGCATGGAGCCACCCGTCGGCGAGCGGAGACGAGGCTCCCAGGTCTCCCACATGTCCTTGGGCAGATCAAGCCACCGTGGACAGTCCTCCGCGGTGGTCGGGGACAACGTGGACGGTTCCGGCATGTTGTCCTCGTCGTACTCCCCCTCGCTCACCTCGGGGATCTCGGACAGCAGCCCGCCGGCCACGACCTCCGCCTCGTTGCGCCAGTACAGCTGCGGCATCACCGACCCGGGATCCTGCTCATGTATCAGCGCGCACCACACCAGCTGCAGCAGATCCTCGCCCTCCGGGAACTCCAACCCCGGCACATCCCGAGCGAACAGCTGGAGGATCGGCACCATCGGCACCGCGCCCGGGACGATCTCGGTGTGGTTGCGCAGGTCGGACCCGTACGTCCAGTGGTCCTCCTGCGCGCAGTACGGCCACGGCTCGTCCGCGGGCCACAGCAGCTTGCCCCCCAGCGAGCTCTCCCGCACGCCGGGGTCGCCGGGTTCCGGGGTGAGGAGGGTGGTTTCCCGGGCAAGGCCCGCGTACTCCGGTATCAGGGTGCGCAGATCCTTCGCGGGCAGCTCGGGTGCATCTCCGGGCATCGTGGCTCCTCAGGCCTACAAAGATCGGCGGAACGCTGCGGGCACGTCAGTCCGTCGGATTCCGCTCTTGCTTGTGTGCCTGTTCCGCGACCGCACCCGCAGCCCGGCCGACCGGACGCTCGCGCTCGGCCCGGCCGACCGGTGGCTCGGCGTCGCGCGAGTGGTGCTGTGGCCCACCCCCGGCCGGAGGTCCCGGCGGCCGGGGGACGGGGTCGCGAGGGGACCGGCTGTCGGTGCCGGCTGGAAGACTGCCCGTATGGTCGAACCGAACCCGAAAGCGGACCTCCTGCGCTACCTGCAGGACGCCCGTGAGGCCCTGCTGTGGAAGCTGGACGGGCTTTCCGAGTACGACGTCCGCCGGCCTCTCACACCGACCGGGACCAACTTGCTGGGGCTGGTCAAACACGTCGCCGGGGTGGAGCTGGGGTACCTCGGTGACACCTTCGGACGTCCGTACTTCGACCGGGAGCCTCCGCCCTGGTGGTACACGCAGGACGCCGAACCCAACGCGGACATGTGGGCCACCGCGGAGGAATCGCGCGAACAGATCGCGGGGCTGTACCGAAGGGCGTGGGAGCACTCCGACAACACGATCGGATCGCTGCCGCTGGACGCGATCGGACACGTCCCATGGTGGCCCGCAGAGCGACAAGAGGTGACACTGCACCACGTCGTCGTGCGGGTGATCGCCGACACCCACCGGCACGCCGGTCACGCCGACATCGTGCGCGAACTCGTCGACGGTTCCGTCGGCTGGTCGAAGGGCACCGGCAACATGCCCGCCGGTGATCCGACATGGTGGCAGGACTACCGGCACCGACTGGAGCGGGTGGCGCAGGAAGCCGACACCGACTGAACCCGTCAGGGGTGTCCCCACCTCGTAGGCCCCGTCGTCGCTCGGGCCGAGTCGTTCCCCCGTGTGCGACCGGGCGAGCGGCGCCCTGCGCCTTCGTACCGGACAAGTCGCCTCACGCGATGACCAGTTGTCCGCATGCACTGTCCGGATTCCGGCCGCCGATCAGGCGCCCCACTTCGACGACAAGACTTTCGAACGACTTCTCGGCCGTGTGGCAGCCGAGGCCGGGCTTTTCGTCGCCGCGCTTCTTCCGCTCTTCCTGAAGGCTGGACTCGACGCACCCGTCGAGCCACCCGCTGCGGCAGCCCCGAGTCGGCAGAACGTCGGAGGCCCCTACCGAACGTCGGCGGCCCGTACCGGCGGACCGCGACCGGGAGCGCCGGAGTGCCGCCCAACTCGACGGAATGCACGGCCGGATGGCCGACTGCCGCCGCTGCCGTACGTCCACGGCGCCGCCCGGCGGGACCGGCGTGCCCGCACGGACCGGCGCGCCGCCCGCAGGCACCGGCCCGAGAGGGCACCTCCGCCCCCCCTCACCCGGTCAGAAGTTGATCGAGTTGATGGTGTCCGCTATGGAGTTGAGGAACCGGTTTATGGACGGAGCCATGCCGGTCGAGGCGAGGAAGAAGCCGAAGAGGATGGCCACGATCGCCGGACCCGCCTTGATCGAGCCCCCTCGGATCAACACCACCAGGATGATCGCCAACAGCAGCACCACTGACAGCGAAATGGCCACAACTGATCACACCCTCGGTCCGTCCGCTACCCCGGCCCGGGGGCGCCTACCCCTGCGCACCCCCGCTGGAACCATCGTGCCACCAACAGGCCCCCCGTATGCGGCCCGTGAGTCATCGTCGGCCACCCCGGACGCACCCGCCGCCGGGACCGCACGGACGGGTGCGCGCGAACACGGCACTCCCGCACGGTTTTTCAAAGGCGATCGACAGGTATTCGACAGTGATCGTTTCAGTGTGCACACATCATGTTCGCAGGTAATTCGAAACCGTTGTCCGCCCCATCGGGTCGGACATTTCGCCAGAGTCGCCCTCGAGTGTTATGCACCTTTTAGTCGTGATGAATACGGACACAACGCCCCCATGTGGTAGGTAAATCGACACGGCGGCCGATGTGTGCAAGAACACGCCACAGCCACGCCGACTTTCGTGAATCCGGGGTACACGCAGGCGAAAGAAGGATTTACATCGAGGGTTTTACGAAATCCCACGGACAACGCTAGGGTGCCTCAGATGTTCCACGCTGCCTCGTCCTCCACAAGAGCAACAGGCCCGTCCTCGGCACCGCAGCCGGGTGCGCCGACCGCCCAGGCGCAGTCGGCGGCGCAGGTCGCACCGAGACCGCCCGCGCCCCAGCCCGGCAAGCCGCCGGCGAAGCAGCGTGACGCCTTCTTCGACAACGCCAAGTACCTGGCGATCGTGCTGGTGGCGATGGGCCACTCCTGGGAGCCCCTGAAGAGCGGCCACCGCACCCTCGAAGCGGCGTACATGTTCGTCTACGCCTTCCACATGCCGGCCTTCATCCTGATCTCCGGCTACTTCTCCCGCAATTTCGACATGCGCCCCGACCGGCTGAAGCGTCTGCTGACCGGTGTCGTCGTGCCGTACGTCGTGTTCGAGACGGGGTACGTCCTCTTCAAGCGCGCCATCGGCGGCGACCCCGACCTGACGATCAGCCTGCTCGACCCCTGGTACCTGACGTGGTTCCTCATCGCGCTGTTCATCTGGCGGTTGACGACCCCGATCTGGAAGGTGGTCCGGTGGCCCGTCCCGCTGGCGATCCTGATCGCCATGCTCGCCTCCGTGTCGCCGGACATCGGCGACGACCTCGACCTCCAGCGCGTGCTGCAGTTCCTGCCGTTCTTCGTCATCGGTCTGTCGCTGAAGCCCGAGCACTTCGAAGCACTGCGGGGCCGCACGGTACGCCTTGTGTCGGTGCCGGTGCTGGTCGCCGGGCTCGCCGTGGCGTGGTGGGCCGTACCGCGGATGAACGCGGCCTGGTTCTACCACCGTGACAGCGCACAGGAGCTGGGGATGCCCTGGTGGTGCGGGCCGGTGATGGTGCTCGCCCTGCTGGGCTGCTCCCTGCTCCTCACGGCCGGATTCTTCGCCTGGGTCCCGCGCCGGACGATGTGGTTCACCACGCTGGGCGCGGGCACGCTGTACGGCTATCTGCTGCACGGCTTCTTCGTGAAGGCCGCGGACTACCGGGGCTGGTACGACCACACGTGGTTGCACCGGCCGCTCGGTGAGGTGTCCGTGACGCTCGCCGCGGGTGTCCTGGTGACGGCGCTGTGCTCGCCGCCGGTGCGCAAGGCCTTCCGCTTCGTCATGGAGCCCGAGATGGCGTGGGCGTTCAAGCGGGACGCGGCGACGCTCGCACGCGAGCGGGCCAAGGCCTGAGGCGCGGACCGAGCGCACCTCCCGCTCGCCGTGGGCAGCGCCGGCCGGTCGTCGGCCCCGCGCACCCGGTGGAGCGAGACGCTGTCAGGGCCCCGGTGTCCCGCGCGGGACGCCGGGGCCCTCGTCGTCACGCACCCTTGAGATGCCGCATCAGACGTTCGAAGTCCGTCCAGCCGGACAGGTCCCCCGGATCCCCCGGAAGCGGGTAGTAGAGCGCGGGGCGGGTCCGGGGTCCGAGCGGGACCGGGGCCTCGGCGAGGGGCGTGCGGCGGGCGCGGTCGCCCGGCATCGTCCGCACCTCCTCCGCCCCCAGGACGAAGGCGAACGGGACGCCCGGCCCCTCGAAGCGCGGCGGGACGGACAGGTCACGGCGGGCCTTGCGGATCTGGACCAGCATGGACTGGAGATCGTGCCGGGTGGCGAGCACCTCGGCCGCCCTGCGTACCGCGTCCGTCGGCACCTCCTCCGCCGGCCCGTAGCCGAACGCAAGCGTGACGTCCTCCTCGACCCCGGCCTTCGTACGGGTGATCCGCACCGTCGCGAGCCCGGGCCGTTCCGGGGTGCCGACCACGACCAGCCAGGTGGGAGCCGGTGACCGCTCGTGCGCCACGTCCGTCAACTGCCGCAGCGACCAGGGGAGGTTGGCCGGTTCCTCGGTGCCCCAGCCGGCCGGGGGCTCGCCGGTGATCTCGCGCCATACGGATTCCAGCGCACCGCCGAGCACCAGACGGTCGTCGGCGGGGTGGACGGCCCGGAAGGAGAGCGCCAACTGCCGTTCGCCCGTGTCCTCGACATCCTTCCTGTACGCGTCCGCGACCGGCGTGCGCGGGTCCTGCGGAGTGGCGTCCGGAGACTCCACCGTCGCGAACAGGCCGTTGTTCCACTCCAGCACGGCTCCGGACAGACCGTCGTAGTATCCGTCCTTCTCGTCCTGCACGACCCAGCGCGAGGGCCATCCCGGAAGGCTGTTGCGGACGGCGGGCGAGAGGCGGGCGCCCGCGGGCGTGACGATCTGCAGGCCCAGTTCGGCGTCGGCGGCGGCCCGCAGGGCGTCCGAGAGCCAGGCCGTCATCGCGACCACCGGGCGGTCCTGGATCAGGACGGCGACCTTGTCGGTGAGCACGTCCACCGCGGGCTGCGCGGCGGCGGGAGTCGGTACCGCGCTCAGCCCGTCGGTATTCACCACGGCGAGCGACGTCGCGGCCTCCGGCGGCCAGGCGGTGCCCCCGACCAGCGACGCCAGACGGGCCGCGAAGGTGCCCGCCAGCCGCTCGGCCGACTCGACCCCGGTGGTGGCGCGGGCCTCGGTCCACCAGTACGGCACCTCCGGCTCGCTCGCGCCGAGCAGGCGCTGTGCCTCGCCCTTGACCTGGACGAGCAGTGGCGCCTCCACGGAGACCAGCGGGCGCCCCTGCTCGTCGCACAGCTGCACGACGGCACCGTCGCCCTCCACGCCGACCAGCGTGTCCGGGCCGCCGGAGAGCAGACCCGCGATCACGCTCAGCGGGTCGGGCATCTTCCGGGTCAGGGCGATGACGTCCTTGGTCATGAGGTCGGCCGCTCCTTCACGAGGGTCGGTTCGGATGTCGTACGGGTGCGCGATCGTGGACGCCCCAGGGGACCCGTCCGGTTCACCGGTCCTCCGCGTGCACGGTCTGGATCAGCCGGTTCGGCTCCCCCCGCCGCACCAGCACCCCACGGCCCGACGGCTGCTGAGTGGCGTACACGCCGGGGAAGAGCTGGCCCTCGCTGCGGTCGCCCGCCATCACCAGCGCCGACGCCCCTGACTCGCGCAGGCCCTGCAGCAGCGGCTCGTACAGACCGCGGGAGGCTCCCGCGACGCGGCGGGTGAGGACGAAGTGAAGGCCGATGTCCACCGCGGAGGGTATGTAGGGCAGGAAGGGGGCGAGCGGCTGCTGGCCCGCCGTGGTGAGGACGTCGTAGTCGTCGACGAGGATCACGATCCGCGGACCCGAACCCCAGCTGCCCGGCTCCAGGTCCTCCCCGTCCGCGTTCTCGTCGGGCAACCGCTTCTCCAGCTCGCCGGCGATACCGGCCGACAGGGCGCCGGCCAGCTTGGAGTTGTACGCGTAGCCGCCGCGGTACTCCTCGGGGATCGCACCGCGCAGCCCGCGCCGCGGGTCCATGATGCCGAAGACCAGCTCATCGTCGCTGTAGCGCTCGATGAGACCGTTCGCGACGACCTTGAGCAGATTGGTCTTGCCGCACTCGCTGTCACCCATGATCAGAAGGTGCTGGTCATGCTGGAACAGGTCGAGCATGACGGGCGCGAGACGGTTCTGGTCCAGGCCGATCGGCACCCGCCGCGGCTCGGCCGCGGGGCCCGGAAGCAGCCGCGGTTCCAGCACGTGCGGCAGCACGCGGACGGGCTGGGCCACGTCACCGCTCCAGGTGGCGCGGATCGAACGGGCCGTGCGTTCCAGGACCGCGCCGAGGTCGGCGGTGTCGGCGGCGCCGTCCGTGCGCGGCAGCGCGACCTGGGCGAAGAGCTTTCCGTCGGTGAGGACGCGGCCCTTCTCCTCCGGCGCGAGGGTCTCGGCCAGCTTGCGGTCGACACTGGACTCACTGGCGTCGTTCAGGCGCAGCTCGACGCGGGTGCCGAACTGGGACTGGGTGGCGATGCGCACGTCGTTCCAGCGGAGCATGCCGGCGACCACGTGGATGCCGTAACCGCCGCCCCGCTTGAGGATGTCGACGACCGCGTCGTCCAGCTCCTCGAAGTCGTCCCGCAGGGCGCCGAAGCCGTCGATGAGCAGCACGATCTCGGTGGAGGCCAGCTCCGGCAGACGGCCCGCCGCGCGCAGGTCGCGCAACTGCTCCAGCGAGTCGATGCTGTGGATGCGGAACAGTTCCTCACGCTGGTCGAGCATGCCGCGCACGGAGTCGATGGTGCGCGCGGCGCGCTCGCGGTCGGCGCGGCCCGCGACGCCGCCGACGTGCGGGAGCCCGGCCAGGGCCTGGAGGCCGCCGCCGACCAGGTCGAGGCCGTAGACACCGACCTCCTGCGGGGTGTGGGTCAGCGCAAGGGACAGCGCGAGGGTGCGCATGAGCGTCGTCTTGCCGGACTGCGGACCGCCGATGACCGCCGCGTGACCACCCGCGACCGTGAGGTCCAGGTACCACTGGCCCTGCCACTGCTTGGTCGGGTCGTCGAGGATGCCCATCGGCACCCGGAGCGGGCCGCGCCGCTTGCTGAGCTGCATTCCGCGCGCCCCGACCTCGACGGGCCCGGCGACCTTGTCGAGTGCCACGGCGTCGGGCAGCGGGGGCAGCCAGATCTGGCGTACGGAGCCGGCGCCCGCGTTCTCAATCTGCTGGACCATGACGCCCATCTCGGTCGGGCCGGTCTCGCGGCGCCGCATCTGCGGCTCCTCCGGACCCGAACTCTCCTGCCGGCCCAGCGTGTTGTACGCCTCGTACTCCAGGGCCAGCGGACCGGTGTCCTCCTCCTCGCGCTGCACGGGCCCGCGGTAGGCGCCGGAGACATAGCTCGCCTTGAACCGCTCGTAGTGGCTGGTGTCCACCTTGAGATAACCGAAGCCGGGCAGCGGCGGCAGATGGAAGGCGTCCGTGGTGTCCAGGACGGTGCGGGACTCGTCGGCGGAGAAGGTGCGCAGACCCAGCCGGTACGACAGATAGGTGTCCAGGCCCTTGAGCTTGCCGCCCTCGATGCGCTGGCTGGACAGCAGCAGATGCACTCCGATGGAGCGGCCGATCCGGCCGATGGACAGAAAGAGGTCGATGAAGTCCGGTTTGGCGGTGAGGAGTTCACCGAACTCGTCGATCACCACGAACAGGTGCGGCAGCGGCTCCAGATCGGGGCGCTTCTCGGCGCGCAGTGCGGCGTAGTGGCCGATGTCGGCGACGTTGCCCGCATCCTTGAGGACCTGCTGGCGGCGCTTGACCTCACCCGCGAGCGAGGCGTGTACGCGCTCCACCAGGCCCGCCTGGTTCTCCAGGTTGGTGATCACACCGGCCACGTGCGGGAGGTCGGCGAAGGGGGCGAAGGTGGCGCCGCCCTTGTAGTCGACGAGGACCAGGGAGAGGTCCTCCGGCGGGTGGGTGGCGACCAGTGCGAGCACGAGGGTGCGCAGCAGCTCGGACTTGCCGGAACCGGTGGCGCCCACACACAGGCCGTGCGGGCCCATGCCCAGTTCGGAGGACTCCTTCAGGTCGAGCAGGACCGGTTCACGGCTGTCGCTGATGCCGATGGGCACGCGCAGGAACGCGCGTTCGCCGCGCGGTGCCCACAATCGGTCGAGGTCCAGCCGGGCCACGTCCTCGATGCCGAGCAGCTCCGCGAAGTCGACCGGCCCGGTGAGCGGGGCGTCGACCATGGACTCGGCGGACAGCCGCATGGGGGCGAGCATCCGGGACAGGCCCTCCGCGAACGGGATGCCGACCTCGTCGACCGTGCCGTGCGCACTGATCGGCTCCGCCTCGCGCAGGTCCTCGATGTCGATCCGGGCGCCCTCCACGGTGATCCTGACCCCGACCTGGCCGGGCTCCTGGATCCGCTGGTCGAGCAGGTGCAGCACGGTGACGCCCATGTCCCGCAGGCCCACCGCGTCGTCGGGGCGGGGCAGGTCGACGGCGTCCTCGCCGTGCCCGTCGGTGACGACCAGCAGCCGGGAGGTCATGACGAGCGCGTCCTTGCCGGACAGACCGCGGCGCAGTTCGGCGGCGAAGGAGGCGCGGCGGCGTAGCTCCGGCCCGATCTGACGGGCCAGTTGAGGCAGCGAGGGGGCGATGCGGCGGGCGGCCACAGGGCCGTCGAACTGATCGGAGTCGAGCAGGTGCGGCAGCCACTTCGCCCACTCCCACTCCTCCAGCCGGTCACCGGGCACGGCGAGGGCCATGGCGACGTCGTCGGGGGCGTGGGTGGCGGCGGCCTGGACCAACAGGGCCCGGGCGACGCGCAGGGTGTCCTCACGGGCGCCGATGACGCTGATGTTGCCGACGCGGTCCAGCGGGACGGTGAGCGGGAGTTCGGTGCCGGTGCCGAACCGGGCCGTGAGCGCGGACGCCTCGTTCAGCATGAACTGGTCGGGTGGGGTGAGCACGGACGAACTCTGCTGACCGACCTTCAGATCCCGTACGGGCATCTCCCCGGTGCCGACGCGCACCCGCAGGAAGTCGCCGTCCACGCGCCGCCGCTCCCACAACCGGGCCGGGTCGCGGACTATGTCGTACAGCGCGTCCGGCGGCGGGTTGAGCACCTGGGCGGTCTCGCGCCGCTGCCGCTCCTCCCCGGACAGCTCCTCGCGCAGGTCCTCCAAGTACGCGAGGTACGCCTCGCGTTGGGTGCGGCGGGTGCGCTGGGCCTTGCCGCGCTGGGAGAACACGAGGGCCATGGAACCGGCGATGGTCACCACGAGGATGATCGCCCCGAGCCCCGCGAACTGGCTGTTGCGCACGACGGTCATCATCACGACGGACGACATGACGCCGGCGACGGGAAGCAGCGAGGTCGCGATCGAACCCGCCTTCCCCTCGGGCAGGTTGGGCGGCGCCTCGATGGTGCGCGGTTCCGGCGCCGCCGACGGCCGGGTGGTGCGGGCCGGGCGGTGGATCAGTCTGGTGCTCATCTGCCTGTTCCTCCCCCTGGTTTCAGCGGCGCTTCTGGGAGAGCTGGAAGACCTCCGCGGCCAGACGCGTGGCGGCCCGGCGGGTGTCGTGCGCGAGGAGTTCGGTGCGGATCGTGCCGCCGGCCGCCAGATGCCGGTCGTAGGGCAGTACGTGAACCCGGGCGCCGGTGGCCTTCAGCGTCCCGGCTGCCTTGTCCACGTCGAGCCCGGCGTGCGGGACCAGCTCGG
Organism: Streptomyces sp. HUAS TT11; assembly: GCF_051553595.1. Lineage (NCBI taxonomy): Bacteria > Bacillati > Actinomycetota > Actinomycetes > Kitasatosporales > Streptomycetaceae > Streptomyces > Streptomyces sp. HUAS TT11. The sequence goes on along the minus strand of NZ_CP196184.1, from coordinate 5,955,805 downwards.
TCAGCGTGACGACGGTCCCCTCGATGACATGCCGGGGCAGACCGCGCATCCACTCCAGTACGGCGTACGTGCTCGCGACGCCCTCCAGCGTGGCGGGCGCCGTGAGCACGCGGGCCTGGGAGGCGGACAGCGCGACGCGGGCGACCTCCGCGGGCAGGGTCTCGCAGTCGACGACCGTGACGCCGAAGTAGCGGCGCAGGGACACCATGACCCGCTCGTACGCCCTGGTGTCCAGCATCGCCCCGATCTGCCCCTGACTGCCGGGCAACAGCCATGCGTTGTCCGGGAGTTGGACGAGATAGCCGGTGACGTCGAACAGTGACATCTGCGGCTCCACGATGCTCGCGACATCGCCGGTGGTCCAGCGGAGCGTCTCGGCGCCGAGCCGCAGCGGCAGCGTGCCGAGGGCCGGGTCGGCCTCCACGATGAGCGTCGGATCGTGGCGGTAGTGCGCGTACGTGGTGCCGAGCAGCGCGGCGACGGTCGTCTTCCCGGCTCCGCCGCGGATGGAGGTGACGGCGATCTGACGGCCGGTGGTCACTGCCTGCTGGAGCACCTCGGCGGTGGCGGTGGCCCCGGCGACCTCACTCGCGGCGGAGGAGGAGACGGTGCGGCGCGCGGCACGCAGGGCGCGGGCGGTGAGGGGCTCGCCGTGGCGCGGCTTGAGACCGGCCCCGGCGAGCTGCTTGTCCATCACCGGGCGGGAATCCGGGGTGCGGACCTGCGGCCGGGGTTCCGCGGGCCGCTGGGCGGGGACCGGCTGGGGCTGCGCGGGGGCGCCCTGGTGGCCGGCGTGCGCCTGCACGGGTGCGGGCTGCTGGGGGTGACCCTGGCCCTGCGCGGGTGCGCCCTGCGGATGCGGCTGGGACTCCGGCTGCCCGGAGGCCCCCCGCAGGTCGCGCAGCACGTCGCTCTGCCAGTTCTCGCCGTTCGGCATGTCACCCTTCTCTCCTGTCCGCCCCGCCCCGGAGCGGCCGCACCATGTGTCAGAACTTGTTGAGCAGCTGTCCGTAGATGCCGAAGACGCCGACGGCGAGCGGGAACAGCCCGATCACACCGATCGACTCGATCAGATCGGCGATGCGCCGCAGTCGTACCTGAACGTGCTCCGGCGGCTGCACGGCGAGAACCAGCAGCGGCAGCACCGCCGCCGCACACAGCACCGCCAGCGGCCCGGCGCCCGTGGCGTGGTCCATCCACAGCACGACCAGGCGCAGGACCAGCAGCGCGGCCGCGGCGAACAGCGCGACCACCTCGGCCACCAGTGGGAAGGCCCGGGCCCGGGACAGCAGCACCACGGCGACCAGCGATGCGAGGGCCACGGTCCATGCGGTCGGCTCGGGCGCGGTGGTCAGCAGCCAGCCTCCGGCGGCGGCCGACGCGGCGGTGGCGATGGTCGCGAGGGCGAGTCCGCGGTGGGTGGCGGCGAGCGCGTTGCCGACCTGGTGGCGGCTGACCGAGACGCCTCCCGACCGGCGGTCGTCGAGCCCGGTCAGCCCGGAGGCCATGAGTGCGAACCGGGGCAGCAGCCCGAGCAGCACGACCGAGAGCACGGCCATCACGGCGCCGAGCTTGGCCGGGTGGTCCTGCACGGCGGCGACGGCCTCCCAGACGCCGGCGATGACGGCCGTGGCCCCCGCCCCGATGAGCCCTCCGCGGCCGAGCGGGGAGAGGAACGCGAGCAGTACGAGGGTCAGCACCAGCGCGGCGACGACACCGGCCAGCCGGGCCGTCCCGGGCCAGTCGTAGGCGTCGGCGGCGGTCCAGGCGGTGAGCAGCCCCAGCCCGCCGGACGCGAGCAGCAGGGCGGTGGCCAGGCCCTGGTTGCCGTCCCCGACCTTGGCGACGGCGGCGCCGGCGGCGAGGAGGACGAGCGTGGCGACCACGAGTCCCGCGGCAAGCGAGTGGAGGTCGAACTCACGGCGGGCCAGAACGGCCGAGGCCACCGCGAAGACGAACGTGGCCACACCGGCGCTGACCCTGCGGGCGGCCGGACGCCAGCGCCAGGCGCGCAGGTCGAGGTCGTCGGCCACCTGGTCCGTCACATCGTGCACGACGGGCGCGGGCGGTGCGGCGTGCGCGCGTACGAGCTGGAGCACGGCGCCGTCGGCGACCTCGGCCGAGGACAGTGTGGCGTCGTGCGGCAGCACCGAGCCGTCGGAGGTGACGAGTTGTCGCGTCATGGGGCGTGCGGCGGCCCGGTCGTCGAGCAACTGGAGGATGTCCGGGAGCAGTTGGCCGATCGGGGTGTCCGACGGCAGAACGATGTCGGCTCGCCGCCGCTCACCGACCAGGGTGACCCGGCTCAGCTGGGCCCGGGAAGTCGCTGCTGTGCTCACCACTTGCGGGAACCTACCATCGTGATGTTGTCCGAAACGGGGCTTCTATGAGGGGAGTCCGCGGCGTTCGAGCCCTCTGGCATGGTCATGCCCACTGCGGGCGCCCCCCTCACCTGTTCTCCGTGGCGTGACTCGTGCCGCCGGCGGTGGGCGTCGGGCTCCCGCTCGCACCGGACGGGTTGTACATCTGCTCCTGCTGCTGTTCCTGCTTCTTCTGCTCGGCCTTCTGCTTGGCCAGGGTGGCCTGGAGGAAGGACCAGCCGACGCATCCGGCGCACAGCACGGCGGCGATCGCGATGCCCGCGAAGAGCTTGCCGAGCCGCTCGTCCACCGTGCGCCGGCCGCGCTGGACGCCGAAGAGCAGCGCGTCACGCATCCGGCGGCGGCGTACCGCCACCGACTCCAGCAACTGGCTGTCGTAGTCCCGTGCCATCAGTCGTCCTGAGCCGTTCCGTGCCGTCCTGGATGGGGTGTGGTCACTTGAGGGGCCGTCAGTCGCCGGGACCGAGGCCCAGGTACGTCCGCATGGCGCTGTACTTGCGGGCGAGCCGCTCGGCGGTGGGGGCGTCGAGGGCGGTGAGCCGCTGTGGGTCGGCGTTGTGCGCGAGGTCGGCCGCCTTGACGAGCCGGGCGCCCGGGGTGGCGAGGATGCGCCCTGCGTACGCCTCCGGCTCTTCACCGGGGCGCTTGGTCACCGCCCTCACCACGTCCTTGGTCACCTGCGGCAACGCGGCCGCCGCCAGCCACCCGTCGTCGAGGACGCCGTCCTCGACGGAGTCGTGCAGCCAGGCGGCCGCGACGAGTTCGTCACCGCCCCCTCGGGCCCGTACGCCCTCGGCGACGGCCCGCAGATGCTCCGCGTACGGCCGCCCCGCCTTGTCCTGCTGCGCGGCGTGCGCGGCGCACGCGATGGCCTCGACCTCGCCCAGGCTCATGTACGCCTCTGATGACCGCGGTTCGTGCGGCATGAGCGGCATGGCAAGCTCCCCCTCACTTTGCCCCTGCAACATAAGGCATGGACGAGCGGTGAGTACACCCCGGGTGCGGTTGCGCACGCTTGGTGTGCACGCGGGGCAGGTGTGAGAGGGAGCCTAAGGTCCTCTAAAGCTCCTTCGCCTCGCCACGCGCCTGCAGCTGGGCAGGCTGGAGCGTCTGCCTTCAGCTTTGGTCCGCGAGAGCGGCGACGTCCGCTGAGGTTGAGGCCTCGGCCGAAGACCCGGAAACGACGTTTCCGATCCCCCCTGCGTTGGAACCCCGGGCCATCTCGGCCAGCACGGCCGTGGGCCGGATGCCGCGCTCCTTCGCTTCGTGGAGCCACGTGGCCCACAGGACGCCTTCGTTGAACGCGGGGGGTCCGCCAGCCTTTCGGGTGACCCAGCCTGCAGCATCGTCCTCGTCGTTCGCCCATACGTAACCGATCACTTGGCCATCGGCGTCGGCGACCTTGAGGTACTGAACTGGCTTGTCAGTGGTGGAGTTGTAGCGCGGAGGACCACCAGGCTCAACGTCGAACCGCAGGTCTTCGTTCAGACGCGGATTGACGGGTCGATCACTTGTCATGACGTGCACGTTCCTTCGTGTCTTACGGCCTTGGCAGGACTTCTCCATACACCTGCCACTGTCCCCTGCTGTCCATGAAGACGCGAGTGACCTTGAACTTGGTACCACGCGCCAGGAGCAGCTCCCGCTCCGTCACATCGAAGTGGCTCACCTTCTCCAGCCAGAGAGCAGGCGTGCCCTTGGGGACGCGTAGACGCAGGATCGCTTCCTTTCCTTCAAACGTACTCACCGGGTGATTGCCGAGTGATGTGGAGGTATAACCCTTGTCGGGGAAGGTCTGACCCAGCATTTCTGCCGGTGAACCGAGGTTCAGGTATCCAAGATCGGTGCCTCGCGCAACCATGATGGTGTCCGGCACGGGCCGACTAGACATCACCTTGTCCATCTGGTCAATGTCATGCAGCACCTCCGGATGAGGCCCGTACCCATGGGACCCCCTGAGATAGCCATTCATATCGTGATACGAGGGGAATGTCTCACCCGTATAATTCTTGAGCGACTTCTGCGCGGTCGGATCCAGGTTGTCCACGAAGTCGTTCCAGTGGTCGCGACCGTACGCGATGGCATCATCAGCGTCCGCGAAGGGCCGGGTTCCATCGGACAACTCGGCTGCCGCAACCGCGTGCTTCTGCTCATCCGTGAGCTTGTTGAAATCCGCGTACGACATGGACGGCTTGTACTCGAACGGTTCGCCGTCCGCGCTGTGGCCCAGCGGGTCCGTTCCCGGGTGGCCAGGGGCTGCCGGTGCGTCGGTGCCGTGGTGCGCGGCGGTGTCCACACCGTCGTGCCCCAGATCCGCGTGGTCATCGGCGTGCTCGGCACCGTCGTGACCCGCGCCGTCGTGCTCCCCGCCGTGGTGGTCGTGCCCCGCGCCGTCGTGCCCCGCGCCGTCGTGGTGGTCGGGGCCGGAGCCGTGAGTGCCGTCGTCTCCGTGGCCGCTCGGTGTGTCGTGGCCGGAGCCGTGGGGGAGGTCGTGGCCCGCGCCCGGGTGGGGCGTGCTCACAGGGGCGTCGTGCGGGGTCGCGGTCGGGGCGTGCTCGAACGTCGACGGCGCCGGTGCGTGCCCGTGCGGCGTCACGGTCGAGGTGTGGTCGAACGTCGACGGCGCCGGCGCGTGCCCGTGCGGCGTCGTCGGCGGTGCGTGGGCGTACGACGGCGGTGGTCCGTCGAGGGTGCCGCTCGGCGCGTGGCCGTGGATGCCGTCGGGGACACCGTCCCCCGCCCGCACCCCGGACAGTGCCGGTTCCTGGATGGTCCAGTCGGCCGGGAGGCCCGGCACCGTCTCGTGAGGTGCCGGGGTCGTGTCGATGGTTCCGTCGTGTCCGATGAGGTTGCCGTCGGTGTCCAGCAGGCGGCCGTCCGGCAGGTGCACCGATCCGTCGGGGAGTTTGGGGATCTCGATGGCGCCGACGCCCTTCAGCGCCTTGCTGATGTCACCGATCTTCGACAGACCCGCACCGGCACCCTTGGCGATGTACGTCATCGGATCGATGACCCGGCCCGCCTTGCCCGCCAGCGACAACGCCTTCGCGACCGCACCCGCCTTACCCGCACCCGACGCCGCACCACCCGCACCACCGGTGAACACCGTCGTCAACACATTGAACGTCACCGCACCCGCAGCACGAGCAGGATTCTTCCCCCACTCGTCCCACGCCACCAACGCCTTGCCCGTCTCCTTCATCGCCGTACGCGAATCACGCAACCACGACGGCAACTTGTCATCCGGCAACGCCCAGAACAACACCCCCGCACCCGGCATCGAAGAAATCACCAGACCGGTCGCCAACTGCGCCAGACCCTTCCACGCCTGACCCATCGCCTCCCAGCCACCAAAACCCACCAGCGTGCCCAGACCCTTGATCGTCCCCCACACACCGTCCACGATCAGCCCGTCCCACACAAAGGACTTCACCCAATGGCCGACCTCGTACCAGTGATGTCTCTCCTCCACCGGGTCACCCCAGGGAAGCTTCGCGTTCTTCATGTCCTCGGCATCGAACCCGTACTGGTCCTTACGCTCCGAACCGTCCCCCGCCACCATCTGCGTCCCACCGAACAACGCAGTGATCTTGTTGTGACACGTACGCTCCGCAGCCCAGAACGCCGCCACCGCCGCCGTCACATCATCACGGATCCGATTGTGACGATCGACCTTGTCCCCGTCGTACTCCCAGTCGTCATCACCCCCCACCGAATCCACGAACGCCGTCGCATCCACCTTCAACTGCGCCAGCTTCGCCACCAAAGGCCGAATCTCCACCGCATACGACGACAACGCGGACGACACCGTCTCCAGATCCCCCGCGAACCCCTCCGCCCGCTCCGCCACCGGCTTCGTCGTCGCGAACAACCGCTCCGCCTCCGGAGCCGCGTAATACGCCGACAACCCCTGAAACCCCGCATGCACATCCCGGCCCGTCGACCGCACACGCGACGCATCAGACCTCAGATCACCGTAATCCTTCTCCAACTGCGCCAGATCACCCGTGAACTGCGGAATCTGCCCAGGATCAATCACCCCTCACCCACCCCCGGCAGATCCACCCGCGGCTCCGCCAACGCCCGCTGCTGCGCCCGCGCCGCCATCTCCTCATCCCCCCGCAAATACGCCGTCGTCGCATCCACCGCACCCTGCAACGACTTCCCCGCACGCGCCGCGATGTACTGCAGATCCTTCGTCGCATGCTCCGCATACTGCGACAACGCCAACGCCACCAAACCCCCCTGCGCCTTCCCCCCACCACCCCCACCCTCAGCAGAAACAGTGCCCGCACTCGACGCCGCCGACGTCAAATGCTCCCCATACGCCTTCGCCTGACCCTCAAGATGCGACGCCGTCTCACCCGTCGACTTCAACACACCCTGAATACCCTGCGGCTTCAGATCCCAGCCGGTCATCCCCGTCGTCCTCCGCGTCCAGCCCACCAACAGCCACCGTCACGTGACGACCCGAAAGCCGCCCAGGCCGACCGGCGGGGCCGGCCGTCGGCCCCGCCGAACACCACTTGTGTCAGCCGATGTTGTCGACCGCCGACTTCGCCTTCGCGATCGTCGACTGCGCCGTCGAATCGTTCTGCTCCAACGTCGACTTCAACAACCCGATGATGTTCTTGACCTCCTGCGACGCACGATTCCACCGCAACTCCTTGCCGTGGTACTCATCCGCCACACCATCCGCCGAGAAATCCGCCATCGCCGCCTTCACCTGACGATCACGCTGCGCAATAACCTCCTCCAACCGGCCGATCACCGCCTGGATATTGCCCTGCACATCCGCCGACGCACCCGTGTCGTACGACCGACGATCCGCACCCGAACCCGCCATCACACACCACTCCCCGTAACACAACCCCGACCCGACAACCCCGCACCACCCCGAGGCTCAACGGAAACACACACCACCAAAACCCGACGGCTCAACGAAAACGCGCACCATCAAAATTCGCCGCCGACATCTGACCCCGAGCATTGTCACCCTGCTCCTGATCACCCGACGAGAACGCCGAATCCATCCCCGACTGACCACCCAAGATCGCCGCCAACGACCCGTTCAACTCCTTGGCGATACCATCCGCCCGCAACTTGAACTGATCGAACGCCACCCGACCCGCACCGTTGAACTTCCCCTCCAACGGCTGCGCCGCCTGCACCAACTGACGGATCAACGTCCCCAGATCATCACTCGACCCACGCGAATCCTTCACCAGCGTCGACAGGGCCTGCGCCCCCATATCGAACTTCATCTTGCCTCCCCGTTCCCGACCCGCCGGCGTGCGGCCTGCGTGCACCCATCTCTATCAACTCCGCGATTGCCCATGCAATCGAAGGCGACGAGGCTGCCACAAACGTGTGACCAACCCGTCGCGGAGTCCGGGACATTCACCCCGAACCGCGCGTGGAAGCGGCCCGCCAGGGGCAGTTGAGGCGGCGGACGGCCGCCGTGGGGGCGGACGCGACGATCACCGTCGCGAACGGGCGCCCGGCGCGACGCCGCGAACCGGGTGCGGGCCGCCGGCCTCAGCGCATCGCCTGGGCCGTGGGGCCTTCCCGGCAGATCAGCAGCAGCGCCCGGTCGTCGTTCACGTCCTTGGCCACCGCCTCGATGAGGTGCCAGGCCGCACCGTGGAAGCCGCCGGCCACATAGCGGTCGGCCTCGCCCGTGAGGCGGTCCATGCCCTCGACGATGTCCCGGTCGGAGGTCTCCACCAGGCCGTCGGTGAACAGCATGAGGACGTCTCCGGGGCGCAGCGTGCCCTTCACGGGGTCGAACTGGGCGCCGTCGTAGACCCCGAGGAGCGGGCCTTCCGACGCCTTCTCCTCCCAGCGGCCGGTGCCCGCGCTGAGCTGGAGGCCCGGCGGATGTCCGGCCGAGTACAGCTCGTAGTCGCCGGACTCCAGGTCGAGGACCAGGTGGATGGAGGTCGCGAAGCCCTCGTCCCAGTCCTGGCGGAGGAGATAGCCGTTGGCGGCGGGAAGGAAGGCGTGCGGGGGGAGCGATCCCAGCAGGCCGCCGAACGCTCCCGAGAGCAGCAGGGCGCGCGAGCCCGCGTCCATCCCCTTGCCCGAGACGTCCGTCAGGACGACCTCCAGGGTGCGGCCGCCGTTCGTCCGCGCCGCCACCACGAAGTCGCCGGAGAAGGACTGCCCGCCCGCCGGTCTGAGCGACATCTCCCGATGCCAGCCCGTGGGCAGCTTGGGCAGCTTGCTCTGCACCCGAATGCGTTCGCGCAGGTCGAAGAGCATGGTTCCGCCGCGGCGCCACGGCACTCCGACCCGGCTGCGGAACTGCGCGATCAGCAGACCGAAGAACCCGCAGGCGGCGACCACGAGCACGATGCCGGGGGTGACGCGCGACGGCCCTTCCGTGTACGGGCCGAGCTTGACGGACTCGATGATCAGCGCGGTGGCCGCGGCGGCGTACAGGCCGAGCAGGCTGGAGGGCCGCAGCAGCAGGCCGCCCGCCACGATCGGCAGCACGAGCACGGCGGGCGAGCACCACACGGGGTCGATGAGGGTGGTCGCGGCTATCAGCGGGACCGTGAGCAGCAGACCGGCCAGCGCGACCCAGTCGGAGCCGTCCCCACGGAAGTAGTCCACGGCGGATCTGCGCAGGCCGGTGCGGGCCCGGTGCCATTGCATCTTCAACCGGGCCGCGAACGTCTCGGCTTCCGCGCGCCGCTCTCGTCCTGCTGCCATTGTCGGGACCCTATCCATCCGACCAGCCCCTTGGCACGGGAGGTCCCACTTGTCCCCCGTCCGAGCGCTGAACTTCACAGGTACCGGGCTTCGACGACCGGGGGAAATCCCCTCGCTCGCCCCGCATTGCCCTGGTAGGTATGACCCATGACGACCGAGCTGCGGGTGCTGCGGCAGACCGAGTGGGACGACTGGTACGGCAACCTCCTCCGGGCCTTCGGCGGCATGGAGGAATCAGCCGAAGAGCGGGAACTCTGGAAAGAACTCACCGAATTCGATCGATCCATAGGTATATGGGACGAAGGTTCCTGTGTGGGCACGGCAGGCGCGTTCAGCTTCCGCCTCACCGTCCCCGGCGGCGCCTCGGTACCCGCCGCGGGTGTGACGATGGTGAGCGTCGCGGGCACGCACCGCCGGCGCGGTGTGCTGACGTCGATGATGCGCAGGCAGCTGGACGACGTCCGGTCCTGGGGGGAGCCGCTCGCGGTGCTGACGGCGTCGGAGCCGGCGATCTACTCCCGGTTCGGATACGGCGCGGCCACCTTCCAGCTCGGCGCGGAGATCGACACGAGCCGCGTCGACCTGGCCGTTCCGGACGGTACGGACGACGTACGGGTGCGGTACGCGGCCCCCGCCGACGTCCTCGGCGCCTGCGAGGACGTGTACGCGCGACTGGTCCCCGGCAGGCCCGGCATGCTGGCGCGGAGGCCGGGCTGGGAGCGGGTGGGGCTGCTCGACCCGGAGAGCGAGCGGAACGGCGCCTCCGCGCTGCAGTGCGTGGTCGCCGAACGCGACGGCCGGATCACGGGTTATGCGAGGTTCCGCGCCAAGCGCGGCTGGGGGGTCGGCGGACACGACGGCACGGTGACGGTGTCGGCGCTCGCCGCGCTGGATCCGGCGACGGACGCCGCTCTGTGGCGCTTCCTGTTCGGCATCGACCTGATGACCACGCTGGCCGTGCACGGCCGCCCGGTCGACGAGGGCTGGCAGCATCTGGTGTCCGACATCCGGCGCTGCCGGCCCCGGCTGCGGGACGCGCTGCACGTACGGCTCGTCGACGTCGCGGCGGCGCTGGAGGCGCGGACGTACCAGACCCCGGTGGACGTGGTGTTCGAGGTCGAGGACGCCTTCTGTCCCTGGAACGAGGGGCGTTGGCGGCTCACGGGCGACGCGAAGGGCGCGACCTGCGAGCGTACCGCGGACGCCGCCGATCTTGCGCTGTCCGTACGGGAGTTGGGAGCGGCGTACCTCGGTGGTGTGTCGCTCGCGTCGCTGGCTGCGGCCGGGCGGGTGCGTGAAATGCGGCAGGGCGCGCTGGCGGAGGCGTCACTCGCGTTCGGTTCGTCCGTGGCGCCGTGGCTGCCGCACGGATTCTAGTTCCCCCGGCGCTTCTGGCAGCCCGGGCACCAGAACAGATTGCGGGCGGCGAGATCGGCGGTGCGGATCTCGTCGCCACAGATGTGGCAGGGCTGCGTCGCCCGGCGATACACGTACACCTCGCCGCCGTGATCGTCGACGCGCGGCGGGCGGCCCATGGCCTCCGGGGTGTGTTCGGGGCGGACGGTGTCGATGCGGTTGTTCCGTACACCTTCGCGCATCAGGTCGACGAGGTCGGCCCAGATCGCGTCCCACTCCGCGGGGGCGACGTCCTTGCCGGCCCGGTAGGGGTCGATGCCGTGCCGGAAGAGGACCTCGGCGCGGTAGACGTTGCCGACGCCGGCGATGACCTTCTGGTCCATGAGCAGGGCCGCGATGGACGTACGGCTGCGGGAGACCCGGCGGTACGCGGCGGCGGAGTCAGCGTCGTCACGAAGCGGGTCGGGGCCCAGTCGGCGATGTACGGCGGCCTTCTCCTCGTCGGTGATCAGCGCACAGGTGGTGGGGCCGACGAGGTCCACGTAGTGGGCCGCGTTGGTGAGGCGGAGGCGGACCGTGTCACCGGGCGGCGGCGCGGGGGCGTCCCCGAACGCCACTTTCCCGAACAGGCCCAGGTGGATGTGCACCCAGTCGCCGTCGCGGAAGCCGAGGAAGAGGTGCTTGCCGTGGGCGTCGGCCGTCCGCAGTCCGGACCCGTCGAGGAGGGCGGCGGCGTCGGCGAACTTGCCCTGCGGGCTGCGGACGCCGACGGCACCGCCGGCGAACCGTGCGGCGTAGTCCTCGGCCAGCCGATGGATGGTGTGCCCTTCCGGCACGGTCGCCCTACCTCCGGTGGTCGTCACAGGGTCGCGGGAGCAGCAGTACCCCATCCGGCGCTCGTGGATCGAGTCTCGCCCCGCCGGCAGGAGCTCCGGGGGCCGCAGCCCCCGGCGGCGGGCTCAGCCCTGCGGGTGGTGCGGGGGGATCGGCGGGAGCTCGCCCTCGGCCTCGTACGCCGACAGCATGTCGATGCGCCGCACATGGCGCTCCTCGCCCGTGAAGGGCGTGTTCAGGAAGGTCTCGACGAACTTGGTCGCGTCCTCCTGGGAGTGCATGCGCGCACCGACGGAGACGACGTTCGCGTTGTTGTGCTGCCGGCCGAGCGTCGCGGTCTCCTCGCTCCACGCGAGGACCGCCCGTGCGCCCTTCACCTTGTTCGCGGCGATCTGCTCGCCGTTGCCGGAGCCGCCGATCACGATGCCGAGGGAGCCGGGGTCGGCGACCGTCCGCTCCGCCGCGCGAAGGCAGAACGGCGGGTAGTCGTCCTGGGCGTCGTAGATGTGGGGCCCGCAGTCGACGGGCTCATGGCCGGCCGCCTTCAGCCACTCGACGAGGTGGTTCTTCAGTTCGAAACCGGCATGGTCTGAGCCGAGGTACACGCGCATGGTCCGAGTGTGTCACGGCTGTCGCCGATCGGCTGCGCGGGGTACTGACCGCAAAAAATGTGAGCCAGGCTATAGAACCTCAAGGAAACCTCAAGTAACAATCCGGATTCAAAGGTTTCTGAATTCCTTCGCCTCGGATTCACTGGACCGACTCGTACACCGCTCGGACGAGCACCACTTCCGCTCGTACGGGACGTACTACGTGTGTCCCCCACATTCCGCACACCCGGCTCAAAGGAAATCCCCTACATGACCTCGAAGCCGACCCCCACAAAGGCCGGACACGTCCCCGGCGGCCCCGGAGAACCCGGCGGCGGCCTCCAGGCCGGACTCAAGAACCGTCACCTGACGATGATCGCCATCGGCGGCGTCATCGGTGCCGGGCTGTTCGTCGGTTCCAGCGCGGGCATCGCCACCGCCGGTCCCGGCATCCTTCTCTCCTACGCCCTCGTCGGCACGCTCGTGGTGCTGGTGATGCGCATGCTGGGCGAGATGTCCGCCGCGAACCCCACGTCCGGCTCCTTCTCCGCACACGCGGACCGCGCACTCGGCCGCTGGGCCGGTTTCTCCATCGGCTGGCTGTACTGGTTCTTCTGGGTAGTCGTGCTCGCGGTGGAGGCGACCGCGGGCGCCAAGATCCTCGAGGGCTGGATACCGGCCGTGCCCCAGTGGGGCTGGGCCCTCATCGTCATGATCGTGCTGACCGCCACCAACCTGGTCTCCGTCGGCTCCTACGGTGAGTTCGAGTTCTGGTTCGCCGGGATCAAGGTCGTCGCGATCGGCGCCTTCATCGTCATCGGCGCGCTCGCCGTCTTCGGGGTGCTGCCCGGCGTCCACAGCGACAAGGCGAACCTGGACAACCTCACCGGTCACGGCGGGTTCCTGCCGCACGGACCGGGCGCCATCCTCACCGGTGTGCTCCTGGTGGTCTTCTCCTTCATGGGCAGTGAGATCGCCACGCTTGCGGCCGGCGAGTCCGAGGACCCGCGGCGGGCGGTGACCAAGTCCACCAACAGCATCATCTGGCGTATCGCCGTCTTCTACCTCGGTTCGATCCTCGTGGTCGTCGCCCTGCTGCCGTGGGACGACGCATCGATCGCGGAGAAGGGCTCCTACGTCGCCGCGCTGGACTCCCTCGGCATCGCGCACGCCGGTCAGATCATGAACTTCATCGTGCTGACCTCGGTGCTGTCCTGCCTGAACTCCGGGCTCTACACGGCCTCCCGTATGGCCTTCTCGCTCGGCGCGCGGGGCGACGCGCCCAGGGCCTTCGCCCGGACCACCGGTCGTGGTGTGCCGATGACGGCGATCGTCGTCTCCGTGCTCTTCGGCTTCCTCGCCGTCTTCTTCAACTACAAGTACCCGGACTCGGTCTTCCTCTTCCTGGTCAACTCCAGCGGTGCGGTCGCCCTGTTCGTCTGGCTGGTGATCTGCTTCTCGCAGCTGCGGATGCGGAAGATCATCCAGCGCGAGGCGCCGGAGAAGCTGATCGTGAAGATGTGGCTGTACCCCTATCTGACCTGGGCCACGGCCGCTCTGATCGTGTTCGTCCTCGGCTACATGCTCACCGACACCGAACACGACGGACGTGAGACGGTCCTGCTGTCGCTGCTCGTCGCCGCCGTGGTGCTCGTCATCGCCGTGGTCAGGCAGAAGATGGGCGGCTCCCGGACCGCCGGGGCCGTCGGCGACGCGGAGACGGAACGGGCCGAGGTCGGCGTCTGACCGCCGCCCGCACATGAGCACGGGCGAGGGCCCCGCGGTGACACCGCGGGGCCCTCGCCGCTGTCCGGCCGGCACGGCTCAGAGCGGTGTGAACCCCTCCTTGACCTCGTCGTAGACCTTGGTCGCGCGGCCCTCGACGTCCGGGTGGTACCAGGTGCTGACCTCGTACGACGTCCCGTGGGCACGGAAGCCCAGCAGCCGTACGTGCCAGGGGCGGCCCTTGGCCGTGACGGTGTACTCCCAGACGACCGCGGGCCCGCCCCGGAAGGTGCCCTGGTCCAGGCGGATCCGCCGGTAGCCGAGGCCCCTCCTGCGCTCCTGCTCCGCCTGCTCCCACTGCTCCAGAAGATCACCCCGGGCCGGGGTCGCGTTGGCCACGATCTCCTGGGAGCGGTCCGGATTCGAGTAGTGCACCTCCGCCCCGCTCTCCGCCACCCGCTGCCAGCCGGGAGGCGGAACCCAGGCGTACAGACCCGCTTCCGTGCGGGCGCCCGGCGGAAGGCTCGTCGGCCGCGAGGTGCCCGCGACGGTGGGTGTGCCGCCCGCGCCGCTCCGGACGCCCGAGGAGACGGACGGGTGGTCGGACCCGGCCGAGGTGCCGTGCGTCCGGCCGTTCGGTCCGGCCTCGGCGGCGATCACGGCCCCGGCCACCCCGCCGGCCACCACGACCCCCACGACGGCGGCCACCACGGCCCGGCGCCGGCTGCGCCGAGGGGCGGAGGGGCGGGCGGGGCCCGGAAGCCCGGTGTCGGGCGGGGGACCGGGGGCGGTCCGGCCGCCGGATCGCGCGGTACCGGCCGGCGCCGTGCTCAGCGGCAGCGTGAGCGCGCCGTGCGGGGATGCGGAGCAGCCCGACGGCGGGTCTGCCCGGCCGGACGGCGGCGCGACCGCCCCGGCCGAGGCGCCCGCCGACGACGAGGTGTCTCCGGGGGCGCCCGGCGGACGGCTCCGGATGGCGGGACCGGCTCCGGCCGTGGGGACACCGGAGGGTTCCGTCGGGGTGGGGAGCGCCCGGGTCGGCGCCGTGGGCGGGACCGCGGGGCCCGCTTCGGCGGAGGTCCCGGTGGACGCGTTGCCGCTCGCTTCGCCCGGCTCCGCATCCGGGCCGCCGGGCTCGGCCGTGTTCCTCGCGGGGAAATCCGAACGGACCGTGGCCGACCGCCCGTTCGAGGGGCCGGCGTCCGCGGACCGGTCCGGCGCGGCCGGTGTACGCGGTACGGGCACGGAATCCTCGACGACGGGTTCCTCCGGCACGCCGTCCGCCGGAAGGGCCCCCTCATACGGACTTCCGGCGTTCTCCTCGCCGCCCCGCGGGCGCCGCGCCGCCCGGATCAGAGCCGGGTCGAGGTACGCGGGGGTGGCACGCTCCCCGGCCTCCGGTGCGACCGCGGTCGTGGGCGCGCCTCCGGGCTCCGGTGCCTGTGCCCCGCCCGGCGCCGGCCCGGCGCCCTCCCCGTCCCCTGCGTGCTCCTCGCCGCCGGTCCGGGCCCCGGGCCCTCCTCCCGCCCATGCACCGGTGCCGCCCCCGGCGACCCGCTCCAGTTCCTCCGCGACCTCCTCGAGCCCCGGCCGCACCGCCGGCTCCTTCTCCAGGAGGGCGGCCAGGATCCCCGTCAACCCCGCTGCGGAGGCGGGCAGTCGCGGTTCCTCGTACAGAACGGCGTGCAGCGTCGCCAGGGTCGTCGAACGGGAGAACGGCGAGTGCCCGCCGAGGGCCGCGCAGAGCGTCGCGCCGAGGGACCACACGTCCGACGGCGGACCCTGCGGGCGGCCCGAGATCCGCTCCGGCGCCAGGTAGTCCGGAGAGCCGACCAGCATCCCGGCCATGGTGAGCGCCTTGGCGTCCTGGATCGCGGCGATGCCGAAGTCCGTGAGGACCACGCGCCTCCCCAGGCGTTCCACGAGCACGTTCCCCGGCTTGATGTCCCTGTGCAGGACCCCTCCCGCGTGCACCTGCCGCAGCGCCGCCACCAGTTCCAGACCGATCCGCGCCGTCTCGCGGACGCCGAGCGGTCCCTCCTCCACCAGGACCCGTTCCAGCGAGCGGCCGTCCACGAGTTCCATGACGATCCACAACCGGTCGCCCTCGTCCACGACGTCGTAGATGCGTACGACGTTGGGGTGGTCGATCCGGGCGGTGGCCCTGGCCTCGCGCAGGGTGCGTTCGCGGCGGGTCCTGACGTCCTCCGTGTCGAGTCCGTCCATCCGTATTTCCTTGACGGCCACCTGGCGGTCGAGTATTTCGTCCGCGGCACGCCACACGCGCCCCATTCCCCCCTGACCTATGTTCTCGACCAGGCGATATCGACCCGTCACCAATAAACCAGGAACACCGCCGCTCGCATTTCCCGGCAATCCCCTGCACCCCCTCAACACCCGCCTCAGCGGAAACACAATGGTCACACTTCAGGCCGTACCAGCATAGTGCGGAGAAATCTTGTGGTACCTCTTCGAGTACTGCGAATTCAGGCGCAGCCAAGGGGGACGAACATGAGTTCTCGGTACTCGATCGCCATCGCGGGATCGCTGGTCACTGCATCTTTTACGGCGGTGCTGATCTTTGCGTGCACCGCCACGGCGGATGACCAGGGAGCGATGAGCGGCAAGGGGGGAAAGGCCGTCGACAAGGCACCGGCGGGGGTCGAGTTGACCACCCTGCTGCCCGAGAAGATCTCGGTCGACAACGGATCGCACAAAACGTCGATCACCGCCGTGGTGAAGAACGGGGGAACCAGGGAAAGCGGCAGGATCCGGCTTTTGGTCGCGGGATTCGACGGCCTCGTGGTCACCAACGTCAAGGGCTGTTCGGAAATAGCCGAAAAGGATCTGCCGCCGGGTTCGAACAGTGCTTTCGGCTGCGCCGTCGACAATCTGGCGGCGGGCTCCTCGAAGACCTACGCCGTCGACGCCACCTTCGACACGGGCAAGGCGGGCAGGATCTGCCTGCCGGTCCAGACGAGCGACGGGAAGAAGACGTACTGGCAGCAGGGCCCGGTCCCGTTCGGCGCGTCGAAGCCGACGCCGAACGCCCCGGCCACCCCGCTGCTGCTCGGCACCGACAACACACCGGTGGGTCCGGGCGGTGATCAGCTGCCCAGGACCGGTGCGGACGACCGGGTCCTTCCGCTCGGCGCGGCCGGTGCGACGCTGATCGCCGCGGGTGCGGCGGGCCTGTGGGTCACGCGCCGCCGGCCACGGTCGCAGCGCTGAGGCACCGGCCGGTTGAGGGGCGGGCGCGGGGCCGCGCCCCCCAGGACCGCCCGTCCCGGCTCGGGGCCGGGACGGGCCGGAGGGCCGCACCGCGCAGGGACGTGGAAGGGGCTCGCCGGTTCGGTACCGAGCCGGCGAGCCCCTTCCACGTCGTACAGCTACGGCGTCACTTCCTGAGGAGCTTCCACGCGGCGGGCAGCAGGCCCATCGCCAGGGCCGCCTTCAGGGCGTCGCCGATGAGGAAGGGGGTGAGCCCGGCCGCGATCGCCGCGTTCGCGGACATGCCGGTGGCCAGGGCCAGATACGGGACGCCGACCGCGTAGATGAGCGCCTCGCCCAGGAGCATCGCGGCCGCCGTGCGCAGCACCGAGCGGTCGGCGCCGCGGCGGGCGAGGGCGCCCACGACGGTGGAGGCGATCAGCATGCCGAGGATGTAACCGAAGGACGGGGCGGCGGCACCCGAGGCGCCACCGGCGAACCACGGAACACCGGCGACACCGGCGAGCGCGTACAGGGCGAGCGACAGGAAACCGCGGCCCGCTCCGAGGGCCGTGCCGACCAGCAGCGCGGCGAAGGTCTGGCCCGTCACCGGCACCGGGGAGCCCGGCACGGGCACCGCGATCTGCGCGGCGAGACCGGTGAGCACGGCGCCGCCGGCCACGAGGGCGACGTCGCGGACACGGGACGCGGGCAGCAGGTCGGCGAGGACCTCGCCGGGGCGTGTGATGGCGGTGGCGGTGCTCATGAGGACTCACTCCGGCGCTGAGGGCGGTTCGGGACACGGTGACGCTATCCCAGGGGCCATGAGCCGATCACCGTCACCGCTCGACAAAGCGGGGATCCGGCGCTTGGTGGGCTGTCGACAAAAGCTGCGGGTTACACCTGATGCGGCGTGATACGGGTCACTGAGGTGGGGCCGTCGGCGGCATGGGGCCGATTCCGGCGGCGCATGTAGGGTTTCGCCAACCCCTCTCCCTCCCCCGGCGACCTCCGCGGCTGCGGGCCGACAGGCCGCCGACGGGCCCCGCCCGACCGGGGGAACGCCTCGCACCGCGTCCGACCACTGCGTGACCCGGCCCTCACGGTCCGTGCGGCGCATGTCCGGATGATGGGCGGCCTCCCCCTGTGAGCTGGGAGCCCGCCCAGACTGTGGGGCGTTTTTCCCCCCCACAGCACCGAACGAGCCGCTCCATGCCCCGCACCACGTCCGAGCCATCAGCCCCTTCCCCCAGCCCGGCCTCGCCCGGGCGGGTGGACCTCCCGGAGCAGGGGGGATCCCCCGATATCCCGCTCTCCCACGGCCTCAAGCAGCGCCATCTGTCGATGATCGCCCTCGGCGGTGTCATCGGCGCGGGCCTGTTCGTGGGGTCCGGTGCCGGGATCGCCGCCACCGGACCCTCGATCGTCCTCGCCTACACGGTCTCCGGTCTCCTCGTGATGCTGGTGATGCGGATGCTCGGCGAGATGTCGGCCGCCCACCCCTCGTCGGGCTCCTTCTCCGCGCACGCCGAGCGGGCGATCGGGCCGTGGGCGGGCTTCACCGCCGGCTGGTCGTTCTGGGTGCTGCTGTGCACGGCCGTCGGCCTGGAGGGCATCGGCGCCGCGAAGATCGTCACCGGCTGGCTCCCCGGCACGCCCGAGTGGGCCTGGGTGGCGCTGTTCATGGTCGTCTTCTGCGGCACGAACCTGGCCGCGGTGAAGAACTTCGGCGAGTTCGAGTTCTGGTTCGCGGCGCTCAAGGTCGGCGCCATCAGCCTGTTCCTGCTGCTCGGCGTGCTGGCGACCGCGGGCGTCCTGCCCGGCACGGACTCCCCGGGCGCCTCGAACCTCACCCCCTTCCTGCCGCACGGCGGCGAGGGCCTCGTCATCGGCCTGCTCGCGTCGGTCTTCGCGTACGGCGGTCTGGAGACCGTCACCATCGCGGCGGCCGAGTCGGAGGATCCGGTCAAGGGTGTGGCGAGCGCGGTCCGTACGGCGATGTGGCGCATCGCGGTCTTCTACATCGGCTCGATGGCGGTCATCGTCACCCTGGTCCCGTGGGACTCGAAGGAGGTCGTCGAGAAGGGCCCCTACGTCGCCGCACTCGACCACCTCGGTATCCCCGGCGCGGGCCCGCTGATGAACGTCGTGGTGCTGGTGGCGCTGCTGAGCGCGATGAACGCCAACGTCTACGGCGCCTCGCGCATCGCGTACTCGCTGGTGCAGCGCGGTCAGGGACCGCGGGCACTGGCCCGTGTCTCCGGCGGGGTCCCGCGGGTCGCCGTGCTCGTCTCCTGCGTGTTCGGGTTCGCCTGCGTGGTGCTCAGCTACTGGCGCCCGAACGACGTCTTCCCGTGGCTGCTGAACATGATCGGCGCGGTCATCCTGGTCGTCTGGTTCTTCGTCGCGATCTCGCAGCTGCGTCTGCGCCGCCGCCTGGAGCGCGAGGCGCCCGAGAGGCTGGCGGTGCGGATGTGGGCGTTCCCCGCGCTGACCTGGGTGGCGCTGGCCGGAATGACGGCGATCTTCATTCTCATGGCACGGCAGCCGGACACCCGAGTGCAGCTGTACTCGACCGGCGCGATGACGCTGGTCCTGGCGGCCGTGGGCTACGCCTGGCAGCGGGTGCGCACACGCCGTTAGCCGCTTCTGCCGCTGCCCGCCGAAGGGCGGGCACGCGGTGGGCGCGCGGCCCGGAAGCGGACCGCGGCGCCGACGGGCTCCCGCCTCCGAGGACCGGCGGAAGCCCGTGGACGGGTTCAGGTCAGAGGTTGCTGAAGTCCGGGCCCTTGGTCCGGGTGCGCTTGATCTCGTAGAAGCCCGGCACGGAGGCGACCGCCAGGGTGCCGTCCCACAGCTTCGCGGCGTCCTCGCCCTTGGGGGCCGGGGTGACCACCGGTCCGAAGAAGGCGATCTGCTCGCCGTCGGAGCCCGGCACCGCAATCACCGGCGTACCCACTTCCTGGCCGACCTTCTCGATGCCCTCCTTGTGCGAGGAGCGCAGCTCGGCGTCGAACTCGAAGTCCTCCTGCTCCGCGTAGTCGATCAGGTCTGCGGGCAGGCCCACGTCCGCGAGCGCACCGGCGATCGCCTCGAGCGTCGGACCCTCGCCCTGGTTGTGGATACGCGTGCCGAGCGCCGTGTACAGCGGGCCGAGGACGTCGTCGCCGTGCTTCTGCCAGGCCGCGGTCACCACGCGCACCGGCTTCCACGCCTTGGTCGCGAGCATGTCCCGGTACTCGTCGGGCAGCTGGTCCAGCTTGTCCTCGTTGAGGACGGCGAGGCTCATGATGTGCCAGCGGACCTCGATGTCCCGCACCTTCTCCACTTCCAGGACCCAGCGGGAGGTCATCCAGGCCCACGGGCACAGCGGGTCGAACCAGAAGTCGACGGGGGTCTTGCCGGAAGCGGTCACGGTCTCGGACATGACTCTCCTAAGGAAGCAGTTGTTCATCGTGCAACATCCGAGGTCGCACCGTGCATTCCCGCGTTTCTCACGAGGTGGTGCGCCCCTCTGCCCGACGTCAGGGGCACATGGGAGGATCGGTCCTGTTCGCCCCACCCAGCCGATCCTGAGGGAGTGCCGCCCGTGCCCGGTGAGAACCTGTCCCGCGACGAGGCCCGCGAGCGGGCCGCCCTGCTGTCCGTCGACGGGTACGACGTGTCGCTCGACCTCCGCTCCGCCGTGGGCGAGGCACCCGGCGACGCGAACGCCGGACCGCGCACGTTCCGGTCGGTCACCACGATCCGCTTCCGGTGCGCCGAGCCGGGCGCCGCGAGCTTCGCCGACCTGATCGCCCCGAGCGTCACCGCGGTCTCGCTGAACGGCAAGGACCTCGATCCGGGCGAGGTCTTCGACGGCACCCGCATCCAGCTGGAGGACCTGGCCGCCGAGAACGAGCTGGTCGTCGACGCCCAGTGCGCCTACTCCCGCACCGGCGAGGGCATGCACCGCTTCGTCGATCCGGAGGACGGCGAGGTGTATCTGTACACCCAGTACGAGCCCGCCGACGCGCGCCGTGTCTTCGCCAACTTCGAGCAGCCCGACCTGAAGGCGCCCTTCCGCTTCGAGGTGCGCGCCCCCGAGGGCTGGACGGTGTGGAGCAACGGGGCGGGCGAACCGCACGACGGGGTCTGGCGGTTCGCCGAGACGAAGCCGATCGCCACGTACATCACCGCCGTGGCGGCGGGTCCGTACCACTACGTCACGGACACCTACTCCCGCACCTTCGAGGACGGTACGACGCTGGAGATCCCGCTCGGTGCGATGTGCCGCAGGGGCCTGGCGAAGCACTTCGACGCGGACGACGTCTTCCTCGTCACCAAACAGGGTCTGGACTTCTTCCACGACCACTTCGACTACCCGTACCCGTTCGGGAAGTACGACCAGGCGTTCGTGCCCGAGTACAACCTCGGCGCGATGGAGAACCCCGGCCTGGTCACCTTCCGCGAGGAGTACATCTTCCGCGGCAAGGTCACTCAGGCGTCGTACGAGCGCCGGGCCAATGTGATCCTGCACGAGATGGCGCACATGTGGTTCGGCGACCTGGTGACCATGGCGTGGTGGGACGACCTGTGGCTGAAGGAGTCCTTCGCCGACTTCATGGGCTCGTTCTCGCTGGTGGAGGCGACCCGCTTCACCGACGGCTGGATCACGTTCGCCAACAACCGCAAGGCATGGGCGTACCGGGCCGACCAGCTGCCGTCCACGCACCCCGTCACCGCCGACATCCGCGACCTGGAGGACGCGAAGCTCAACTTCGACGGCATCACCTACGCCAAGGGCGCCTCGGTGCTGAAGCAGCTGGTGGCGTACGTGGGCCGGGACGCCTTCCTGGAGGGCGCACGGCGCTACTTCAAGCGGAACGCCTACGGCAACACACGCCTCGGCGACCTGCTGTCGGTCCTCGAGGAGACGAGCGGCCGGGACATGGCGGCGTGGTCGCGGTCCTGGCTGCAGACCGCGGGGGTCAACTCGCTGACCCCGCAGGTGCTGCTCGCAGCGGACGGCAGGATCGCGGAACTGAGCGTGCTCCAGGAGGCCGCCGAGTCGCATCCCACCCTGCGGCCGCACCGGGTGGCGGTGGGCCTGTACCGCAGCGAGGGGGGCGCGCTCGTCCGGTACGCACGCGCCGAAGTGGACGTCCACGGTCCGCGCACGGTGGTCGACGAACTGTCGGGGGCGAAGGCGCCGGACCTGGTCCTGGTCAACGACGACGACCTCACGTACTGCAAGATCCGCTTCGACGACACGTCCCTCGCGACCCTGAAGGAGCGGCTCGGCGAGCTCACCGACCCGCTCGCCCGGGCCCTGTGCTGGTCCGCGCTGTGGAACCTGACCCGTGACGCGCTGCTGCCGGCGCGGGACTTCATCGGCCTGGTGCTCCGGTTCGCCGGCCGCGAGTCCGACATCGGCGTACTGCAGATGCTGCACGCCTGGGCGGACTCGGCGCTGACCCACTACGCCGCGCCCGGGTGGCGGGAGACCGGCGGGCGGCTGCTCGCGGAAGGTGCGCAGCGCGAGCTCGGGCAGGCGGAGCCGGGCAGCCAGCACCAGTTGACGTGGGCGCGGTTCTTCGCGGCGGTGGCGTCCGGCGAGGCCGATCTGCAACAGCTGCGGGGCCTGCTGGAGGGCACCGAGAAGATCGACGGCCTGGACGTGGACCAGGAGCTGCGCTGGGCGTTCCTGGAGCCGCTCGCCGCGCACGGAGCCGCGGACGAGTCGGTGCTCGCCGCGGAACTGGCGCGCGACGACACGGCCTCCGGCAAGCGCCACCAGGTCCGCTGTCTGGCGGCGCGTCCCTCGGCCGCGGTCAAGGCGCAGGCCTGGGCCCAGGTCGTGGAGTCGGACGCCCTGTCGAACGCGCTGGTCGAGGCGACCATCGCGGGATTCGTGCAGCCGTCGCAGCGGGAACTGCTCGCGCCGTACGCCGAGAAGTACTTCGCGGCCATCGACCGTGTCTGGGCCGAGCGTTCCATTCAGATCGGGATGGACGTGGTGAGGGGCCTGTTCCCGTCGCTCCAGGACTTCCCCGGGACGCTGGACGCCACCGACGCGTGGCTCACCGCCCACGAGAGCGCGCCGCCGGCGCTGCGCAGGCTGGTCCTCGAGGCGCGCGACGACCTGGCACGCACCCTGCGCGGCCAGGTGTGCGACGCGCAGGCGACCCGCTAGACGCGCCCGGGTCACGGGTTCCTTCGGGGGACGAGCTCCCGCCGAAGGGACCCGGTCGGTGGATACGCAGGGACGACAGTTACGAAATACGAGAATCTGAACCCGTAACCCGTCCCTGCCCCCACTCGGACCAGCCTCTTTCGGCAGTCGAACGTGCGTACTTTAGCGCCGTTTTGTCCGCATTTGCCGACAGCCGTGTAACAGCGGTTAGGAGACGGCCCGGGCGCGGGAACTCCGGGGTCATGACCTACAACACCCCGCTCTCCCCCCGCCCCCTCCGTCACCTGACGGAGGTCCAGCGCCGGGTGCTGACCACGGCACAACTGCGCGCCCACGGTGTGACCGCCGCCGAGACCACCGGGCACTGCCGGCCCGGCGGCCCGTGGCAGCAGTTCCTGCCGGGCGTGTACCTGCTGCACCCCGGCCCGCCGACCTCGCAGGAGCGCCTGCACGCAGTGCTCCTCTACGCGACGCGCTCGTCGCTCGAGGAGCCGGCGACCGGGGTCCCGTCCCAGCCCGGCTCCGCCGGCGCACACCCCTCGGTGCACCGGGCGGACGCGATGATCACCGGCTTGGCCGCCCTGGCGCTGTACGGCTTCGGCTGCACGCCCCCGCTGACGTCACTGGAGAAGATCGACCTCCTGGTCCCCCGTATGCGCCGACTGCGCAGCGCCGGCTGCGCCCGGGTGGTGCGCACAGCGGAGCTGCCGGCCGCGCGGCTGGTGACCGGCCTGCCCGTGGCTCCGGTGCCGCGGGCCGTGGCCGATGCGGTGGCGCAGTTGCCGGACGCGGCCGCGGTACGCCGGTTACTGGCCGAGGCGGTGCACGCCGGCCACTGCGAACCGACCGCGATCGTGCGGGAGTTGAACCAGGCGAAACTGCTGAGCCGCCCGCATGTGGTGGACGCCGTGGACTCCCTCCTGGCGGAGGGCCGGGCGAGGGCCGAGGACCGCCTGTACCGCATGGTGCGCGAGTACGGACTCCCGGACCCGGTGTGGAACGTGGACCTGAGGCTTCCGGGCGGCCCCTACCTCGGCGGCCTGGACGCGTACTGGCCCGAGCACGCGGTGGCCCTGGAACTCGACGCCCGGACCCCGCGCCAGGACAGCCGCCAGGAGAACGACACGGTGTGGTCGGAGTACACCCGCAAGCGCGAACACCTGGAGCGGCTCGGCATCACGGTCGTGCACATCACGCCGAAGAAGCTGCGCGAGGGGCTGGAGCAGCAGGCGACCGTGGTCCGCACGGCCTTGATGGCGTCGGCGGACCGGGAGCCGGCCGCCTATGTCGTGGTGCTGCCCCGTTAGGCGTCACCTGCCGGTCAGGGGGGCGAGGAGGGGGCGCCGAGGCATCGGCGGCCCCTCCTCCACACACCGCCCCGGGACCCCCGACGACGGACGCCGTCCCGCTCAGAGCGGTTCAGGCAGGGGCGGCTCGGGCAGCGACGGCGTGATCGGCTCCGCATGAACCCGGTCGAGGAGGGCGGCGTACGACGCGATCATGCGTGTACGGCTGAAGCGCTCGCGGCTGCGGGCGAGAACGGGCTCGAGGCCGGGCCGGGCGGCGACCGCGTCGCTCCAGGCCCGGGCGATCGCGACGGGGTCCGGCGGGGTGACAAAACCGTGTCCGGCCACGATCGCCGCGCTGTCGCCCACATCGGTGGACACCGGGACGGCACCGCACATCATGCCCTCGATCAGGCACAGCGGGGCCGCCTCGCCCCAGGCCGAGGTCAGCGCCACCACGTCGGCGGCCGCGTAGAGGCTCTCCATGTCGCGCCGCACCCCGAGCCGGTGCAGCCGCTCCGTGAGCCGCAGACCGTCCCCGAACGCGGTGCCGATGTCGGCGCACAGCCCGGGCTGGTCCTCGGTCATGCCGGCGCCGCACATCAGCACGTGGCCGTCGGGCTCGTGCCGCAACCACTCCCGGGCGGCGCGCAGGAACAGCGGGACGTTCTTCATCGCGTCGTACCGGGCCGCGAACACGACGACCGGCGCCGTGTCCGGGATGCCGAGCGCCGCCCGCAGCTGGACCCGGCGGGCCGGGTCGGGCCGGAAGCGGAGCAGGTCGACGCCGTTGGGGATGACGTGCAGCAGTTCGGCCGGCACACCGGCGGCCTCGTAGGCGGCCCGGGTCGACTCGGCGCAGCAGACGCAGGCCGCGACGGTTCCGTCGGCGATGGCCGCCCTCAGTTCACCGAGCGCCGCGCCCTGGTTCTCCGGATCCGAGCGGTGCAGCCCGACCACCACCGGCCGCCGCGGCAGACCCGCCTGGTTGAGCAGGCCGAGCGGCTGCTCCTTCAGCGACAGGATGACATCGGCGCCCGCCATCGCCCTCGCCGTCGTCGCCAGCTCCGGACCGGTGAACCGGGTGGGATCGGCCGCGAGGGCGCCGGGCAGACCGAACGTGCGGCCGAGGGTGCCGACCTCCACGCCGGCCGCGGTCAGCGACCGGTAGGAGGCGTCGTCCTCCATCCGCTGCCGGGTGGCTTCACGGAGCACTTCCCCGTGGACACTCAGCACACGGTGGTGCTGACCGCCTTCCTGCAGACCCAGGACGACATCGGTATGGAGGATCCGGGCGCCACCGGAGAAGAAGCCCTCGTAGACCGAGAGCACGCGCAGACCGTGCCTCGTCAGCACACGACCACCCGCCTTGCACAACTATCGAACCATCCCCGTGAACAGCGGGTTGTCCGATATGAGGCGGCATAGATGTTTCAGACAAATGAACGGCGCGTCTCATGTCCGGGTCGGATCGATTTACACCGTAATACCGTGCCGGGGAATGCACTGGTCCCGCCGGTACCCCCGGTGTGACCATGATCGGGACCGTCGGCGCCCGGCCCCGTGGACCGCTCGCCGGGCGCCAGGACGCCGCCGTGGGCAGGCGAGCCGGTGCCGACACGGAAGGGCCGGCCCCGGGGCGTCTCAGCCCTCGCAGAACTCCGTCTCGAGCACCGCGTCGCCGCCCCCGGACCAGTCGCCGTTGAAGTTGAAGGCGAGGGAGTGGCGGCCGTCCTCCGTGGTGACCGCCGAGGACGACGAGCCCTGGATGCCTCCGCCGTGGCCCCAGACATGCACTCCGCAGCTCAGTTTCCGTTCGATCAGGCCGAGCCCGTAGCCCGCGTCCGGGATGCCCTCCGCCATGATCGTCGTCTTCATCTCCTTCAGTTGCCGGGGCGGCAGCAGCCCGCCCCTGAGCAGTGCCGAGTAGAAGCGGATCAGATCGGCGGAGTCCGAGATCATCTCGCCCGCCGAGGAGGCCAGCGAGGGGTTGAGCGTGGTGACGTCGTACGTCGGGCCGGCCGCCGTCTCGGCCGGCTTGCTGTAGGCGCGGCTGCTCGGTCGCGGAACCGTGGCCCGCGTACCGGGGAGCGACGTGGCGTGCAGACCCAGGGGTTCGACGACGCGGGCGCGGATCTCCCGTGCGTAGGAGTGGCCCGTGACCCTCTCGATCACCATCCCGGCCAGCACGTAGTTGGTGTTCGAGTAGTTCCAGCCGGCGCCCGGCGCGAAGTCCGGCTCGTGGGACGTCGCGATGCGCACCAGAGCCTCCGGCCGCAGCGTGTCGTAGCGATGCCGCAGGCCGTCCTTGAGGAAGTACGTACGGCCGAAGGTGTCGTCGGCCGTGTAGTTGTAGATGCCGCTCGTGTGGTTCAGGAGCTGCCGGACCGTGATCCGGCGCCCGTCGTGGCCGTGGCCGCGGACCAGGCCGGGCAGCCACTTCTCCACGGTGTCGTCGAGCGACAGCCGCCCCTCGGCCTCCAGTTGGAGGAGCACCGTCGACACGAACGTCTTGGTGATGCTGCCGACGCGGTAGCGGTCCCGCGGCGAGCGCTGCGCCCCCGTGCGCAGGTCGCCGACCCCCGAGACCGCGCTCCACGTGCCGTGTCCGTCCCTGGCCGTGGCGGTCGCGCCCGGGACCCCGTCCCTGACGGCCGCGTCGATCGCCTGCCGGGTCGCGGTGTGGTCCACCGCTCCGGGAGCGGCGGTGGCCGGCGTGGTGAGTGCCACCGCCGTCACGGCCGCCGTCGCCCCGGCACCCAGCAGTCCCCTGCGTACGGACATGTCATCCCCCTCGTCGCCGATGAGCGTCGGTCGGCGGGAGGGACCGCGTCCGGGGCGGCGGGGTCGCCCGCGGTGCGCGAGTTGAGCGGGTTTCAGCCCTTCTTCAGCACCAGCTCCGTGTTGCGGTCCACCGCGTTGCCCGCCAGGGTCATGTTGGCTCCTGGGGCGTTGTAGGCCAGCTCACGGTAGAGGGCGGCCAGACCCGTCTGGCTGAGGTCCGCGAAGTCCGTGCGGTGCGGGGCCGCGGACTCGATGAGCGTCGTGAAGATCGAGAGCGTGCCGTCCTTGTTGTCCACCAGCTCGATGATCCGGGCGAGCTGAGGGTGGTCGACGTGCGAGGCGGTCGAGATCTCCCAGAAGGAGTTGCCGTCGGACCCGGAGTGCGGCGTGATCACGTTCTTGTGGATGTGGCCGTTGACCCACGCCAGGACATTGCGGTGCCGGCCCAGCAGGGCGACGACCTCCGCACCGCTGTGCCGCCCCTCGTACGGGCGGGCCGGGTCGGGGTGGGTGTTGTCCATCGACTGGCTGGTGTGGTGGCTGAAGACGACGGCGTGTGCGTCCGTGCTGTCCTGGAGCGTCTTGTCCAGCCACTTCAACTGGGCGGTGCCGACGGAGCCTTCGTAGTGACCGCCCGCGTCCGTGGTGTCGAGGCTGATACCGATGACGTCGTCGGCGATGCGGAAGGAGTAGTACTGCGTACCGGCTTCCACGTTCGCCGACGAGTAGCCGTGCCCCACCGGGCCGCGACCCGTGTACTGGGGGTCGAGGTGGGTCTTGAGGTACTCGGCGGGAGTGTAGGGGGCCCGCTTCTCGTCCGGGGTGACCGAGCGCAGGTCGCGGGTGTGCGCCTTGAGCAGGTCGCGGAACTGCAGGCCCATGGGGTCCGTGGCGTTCTTGATCGTGTCCTGGAGCTTCTTCGCCTCGTCCGCGGACAGGCTCATCAGCTTGCTTCCGCCGGTGGCGTACTCGGCGAGATAGGGGTCGCCGTGCCCGTAGCAGCCGAGCGGCAGAGCGTCGTGGTTGCCGACCGTGGAGTACCAGGGCAGGTTCAGGCCGGGGCTGCGCACCTCGCGGATCGCGGCGTCCAGGAAGCCCTGGATCTGCGGGAATCCGAGCTGCTTGTCCGCGTCGCGCACGGTCGATTCGGGCTGCCAGTAGAGCGCGAGCCCGCTGTTCTGCACACCCTCGTAGCGGCGGGGATCGCCCGAGTTGGGGGTGATGCGGCCACCGCTCATGATCTGCATGAACCACTCGAGTTCGGACTTCGCGTTGTTGTCCGTGTTGTCGCCTGTGGTCATCACGAAGTGCAGCGGCGTGCCGGTGACGGGTGCCCCGCGCAGCGCGTTGACACGCTCGACCAGCGAGACGGCACCGGGCACGGTCAGCGCCTCATGGGGCCGCCAGGCGTGCCGGTCGCCGGAACGCAGGAACTCCAGGCGCAACGGGTGCTGGCTGTCCATCAGGTGCAGGTCGGTGAACTGCACGAACGCGGCGAGCGCGGTGCGCCGCTCGGCGCGGCCCGACCGGGGTGCCGCCAGCTCGCCGCGCACGACGCGGCTCCAGCCCGGACCGTCACCGAGGCGGCGGTATCCCGAAGCGGTGCGGGGCGCGGCGACACCGGCGAGCGTGGTGCCCGTCGTATAGGGGGCGAGGGCCGCGGACACCGCCTGCCGGGAGACGGCGGCGGGGGCCTCCCCGGCGGGGTGGGCCGAAGCGGCGGAGGCTCGGCGAGCCGAGGTCCCGGCGGCGCGGCCGTCCTCGGGGCGCAGCGCGAGTCCGAGGCCCGCCGTGAGGGACACCGCCCCGGCGGCGGCGAGCAGGTTGCGACGATTCAGAGCAGCCGCTGTGGCGACAGAGCGTATGCGCGACATGGCGCGTCTCCCCGAGTGCGAACGCGTCGGCGTGGTCGCGGGTCGGTCGCAGTCGCGAACTTCCCGCTCACTCTGGATGGTTCGCACCGGGGATGACCTGGACGTTAACGAGGCGGCAACGCACAGCGCCGATCGCCGTACGTGGATCTTGGACCGACCGGCGCGTCGGCGACACCTCTCCGACCGGCCGGAAGACCGTCACTCAGCGTTCATTTTCCGGGGTATCCGACGCTATGCCCCGGGGAATGCGGACCGGCCCGCGGCGGAGCGCTGCCGCCACAGTGCGAGCCCGGCGTCGACGAGCCCGATGCGTCGCAGCCCCGGCACGGCGGTGAGGTCATGCCAGGCGGCCATGTCCGTGGAGCCTCCGACCTCGTGGCGCAGCTCGCCCGCGACGACGCGGCCCTCGTAGACGAGGCGTACTCCGTGGTGGTCGACGGTGCGGCCGAAGCGGCCCCGGAGGCTGCGGCGGATGGAGTCCACACCGAGCAGCCCGACGAGTTCGACGCGGTAGCCGGTCTCCTCCTCCACTTCCCGCAGCGCCGTGTCGTAGGGGTCCTCGCCGTGCTCCATGCCACCGCCGGGCAGGGTCCACTCGGGTGTGCCGTCGGCTCCGGTCATGCGGGCCAGCAGCAGGCGGCCGTCACGGACACAGACGGCGTAGGCCGCCACCCTCAAGTTCTTGCGCACTCGAGGACGTTAACGCGCAGGACCGGGATCGGCAGGCGGGTATTCGGCCGGGGACCGCACGCCGTCACGGCACCCGCCGCTTCTCCGGCCCGCCCCGGGACATCGCCGTCCGGCCTCCGGCGGCCGCCCGCCGCGGCCGCGTGGAGCCGTCCGTCACCATGCGCTCACACTCAGCCGCAAAACCCGCGCACTACACGCGTAGCAGGGACAGCCGGCTCACAGGAATGTCATGGCCTGCACCGCTAAGTCCCCGATGGCGTATGGCGGAATCACGCCATGACTCCATCCCGTCTCGGTCAACTCTCCACAAACATCCATCCCTTGGGTAAACCAGAGCGATCGTCCGGACCCGAGATCCGGACGGCCGCGGTCAGGGCCCGATCACCTTCGGGCTCCGGCCGCGCCGTTCTCGTTCCTTTACCTACAAGGGATGCTGATGACCACCGAGCCTCACCGCGCCCCGATATCGGGCGCGAGACGCGTGGCCCGCATAGCCGTCGCCACGGGTCTCGTGGCCGCGCTCTCGGCGGCCGGGCCGATACCCCTGGCCTTCTCCGCCGACCATCCGCCCGCCTCCACCGACCCGGCCGCCAAGTCCGCGAGCGCCAAGCTCGGCTCGGACGACGCGGACCTTCTCGCCGAGGCGAAGGCCGACGGTGCCAAGAACGTCACGATGATGATCGCGACCACACCCGGGCAGACCGAGCAGGTCACCGAGAAGCTGAACGCGGTGAGCGGCGCCTCCGTGGGCCGCACGTACGACAAGCTCGGCTACGTCCGCGCCACCGTGCCGACGGGCCGGGCCGACTCGGCCATCGCCACCGCCGAGAAGCTGTCCTCCGTCAATGCCATCGACCTGCGGCAGGAGATCGCGCTCGACGACCCGACGCCGAGCGCGGACATGGCCAAGGGGGCGGCGGTCAGGGGCACGGGCGCGGCCGGCTACGCCGGTCCCGACCGGCACACCCCCGCCAAGAACCCCTACAACCCGTCCTTCGAGACCGGTGCCGTCGACTTCGTCCAGGACCACCCGAAGGCGGACGGCCGGGGCGTCACCATCGGCATCCTCGACTCGGGCGTGGACCTCGGGCATCCGGCACTGCAGAAGACCACCACCGGCGAGCGGAAGATCGTCGACTGGGTCACCGCGACCGACCCGATCGTCGACAACGACGCGACCTGGCGTCCGATGGTCACCGCGGTCTCCGGGCCCACCTTCACCTACAACGGCCAGACCTGGACGGCGCCGTCGGGCTCGTACGGGATCAGCACCTTCAAGGAGTCGTACACCACGGGCGGCGACGCGGCGGGCGACGCGAACCGCGACGGCGACACCACCGACTCCTGGGGCGTCCTCTACGACGCCGCGACCGGCACGGTCCGCGTCGACCTGAACAACAACGGCGACTTCACCGACGACCGGCCGATGAAGCCGTACAAGGACGGCTACCAGATCGGATACTTCGGCACCGACGACCCGAAGACCGACGTCGTCGAGCGCCAGCCGTTCGTCGTGCAGATCCGCAAGGACGTGCCGATGGACCCCTACGGCGGGACGTGGGTCGGCAAGAAGGCCGACTTCGTCAACATCGGCGTCATCCAGTCCGAGCACGGCACGCACGTCGCGGGCATCACCGCGGCGAACGGCCTGTTCGGCGGCAAGATGAACGGCGCGGCCCCGGGCGCGAAGATCGTCTCCTCCCGCGCCTGCACCTGGACCGGTGGCTGCACCAACGTCGCGCTCATGGAGGGCATGACGGACCTCGTGGTCAACCACGGTGTCGACATCGTCAACATGTCGATCGGCGGCCTCCCGGCGCTGAACGACGGCAACAACGCGCGCGCCCTGCTGTACACCCGGCTCATCGACACCTACGGCGTCCAGCTGGTCATCTCCGCGGGCAACGACGGCCCCGGCGCCAACACCATCGGCGACCCCGGCCTCGCGGACAAGGTGATCTCGGTCGGCGCGGCCGTCTCCAAGGAGACCTGGGCCGCCGACTACGGCTCGCGGGTGGAGAAGGACTACGCCCTGATGCCCTTCTCCTCGCGCGGTCCGCGTGAGGACGGCGGCTTCTCGCCGACGCTCGTCGCGCCCGGCGCCGCGATCAACAGCACCCAGACCTGGCTGCCGGGCGCCCCGGTCCCCGAGGCGGGCTACTCGCTGCCGGCCGGCTACTCGATGCTCCAGGGCACCTCGATGGCGTCCCCGCAGGCCGCGGGCGCCTCGGCGCTGCTGCTGTCGGCCGCAAAGCAGAGGGGCATCGACCTGACGCCCGCGAAGCTGCGCACGGCCCTCACCTCGACCGCCCACCACATCAAGGGTGCGCAGGCCTACGAGGAGGGCGCGGGCCGCATCGACATCGAGGACGCCTGGGACGCCGTCAAGGACGGCGCCACGGCCCACGACTACACGGTCAAGGCCCCGGTCGACACCGCGATCGACTTCGCCCTGAAGACCCCGGGCTTCGGCACCGGCCTGTACGACCGCGAGGGCGGACTCAAGGCCGGCGAGCGGAAGACGTACGAGATCACCGTCACGCGTACGTCCGGCCCGGACCGGGCGGTGCGCCACGAGCTGCACTTCGCGAACAACTACGACGACACCTTCAGGATCCTCGGCTCCGACGAGGTGAGCCTGCCGCTCGGCCGGCCGGTGACCGTCAAGGTCCAGGCCTCGCCGCGGTCGGCCGGCATCAAGAGCGCGATCCTGGAGGTCGACGACCCGAGGACCGAGGGACTCGACGAGCAGATCCTGACGACGGTCGTGGTGTCGACCCCGGTCACATACACGTACGCGGCCTCGGGTTCGGTGCAGCGCAACAGCACCCGTTCGTACTTCCTGACCGTGCCGGAGGGCGCGACGTCGCTCGAGGTCGCGATCGGCGGGCTGAAGGACAAGAGCCAGACCCGGTTCATCGCGATCCACCCGTACGGCGTTCCGGTCGACAACACCTCCACCCCCAACTGCTACAACAACTACCTCGACGGCAACGGCTGCAAGCCCGACGTCCGCTCGTACGCCGACCCGCAGGCCGGTGTCTGGGAGATCGAGGTCGAGTCGCGCCGTACGTCGCCGCTGCTCGACAACCCCTACAAGCTGGACGTCACCGTCCTCGGCGCGGCCTTCGACCCGGAGACCGTGACCGTGCCCGAGGCCAAGGTCGGCACCCCGGCCTCCGCCTCCTGGAAGGTGACCAACAAGTACGCGGCCCTCTCCGGCGGTCTCAAGGGCGGCCCGCTCGGGTCCTCGAAGTCGGACCGGCCGACCATCAAGGGCGGCGTGAAGCAGACCGTCACGGTCGACGTGCCCGCGGGCGCCACCTCGCTGGACGTCGCCATCGGCAACGTCTCCGACACCGCCGCCGACCTGGACCTGACGGTCTACGACGCGAGCGGCAAGCAGGTCGCGCAGTCCGCGGACGGCGACTCCGAGGAGTCGGTGCACATCCCCTCGCCGGCCGCCGGTACGTACACCGTCGAGATCGCGGGCTACTCGGTCCCGTCCGGCTCGACGGCGTACGACTACCGTGATGTGTTCTTCTCGCCCGCTCTCGGCCAGGTGACGGTCGACGAGTCCGCCCCGGTCAAGCTCGGCACGGGTGGCTCCGCGACGGTGTCCGGCACGGTCACGGCGGCCGGGCCGGCTCCCGAGGGCCGGGAGTTCTTCGGCCAGGTCCGCCTCGTCAACGCGCGCGGGACCACCGCGGGCCTGGGCAGTGTGAAGATCGAGAAGGTCGTTCCGTAGCGATCGCGGACATGGGGGCGGGCGTCCATGACGGGCGCCCGCCCTTCGCCGTCCCCGGCCGTGTCCGGCCTCGCGCGTTCGGCACCGCCCGTCCGGCTCAGGTCGACCCGTCCGAAGGGCACGCGGTGTGACGGGAGCCGGGCAGCGCCTTGACGATCCACGCCCGGTTCGCGGCCACGCGGTCCTCGCCCACGGCCCACCGGCTCGCGTCGTCGGAGCCCCGCGCCACCTCGACCAGCACCTGCTGACCCGGGCGGGGCCGCGGCAGCGCACCGTCGTCGAGAAGGAAGTCGACCTCGGCCGGTCCCCGGTCGGGCTTGTACCGGCGGGTGACGGTCAGCACGATCCGGGTGCCCTGCCCGCCCCTCGGCTCCACCCGGGCCACGGTCCCCTCGACGACGAGCCGGTCGCAGGCCAGGGTCAGTTCCGGAGCGGACGGCGGGGGCCCGTCGCCCGACCGCCGGTCCGCCTCACCGGCGCTGCCCTTCGCGTCCGCCGCGCCGGCGCTCCTGGACGCCTGGGCGTCGCTGCCGCTGTTCTCCATGACGAGCCGGGCCAGCCCGACGACGGTCGACAGGGCCACCGCGGCCGCCAGGGTCCCGAGGGCGACCCGCAGGGCGCGGCCGCGGCGCACGGGCCCCGCCGGACGCGGGGCGCGCGGACGACGGCTCGGGGCCTTCACCGGGGACGGATCCTCGGCCGGTGGCGCCGCCAGCACGTCCCCGATGGCCGACAGTTGCTCGCGCAGCAGCGCCACGTCGGCCGTCGCCGCCCGGTGCCCGGCCATGAACTCGGCGTCGGCCCGTGCGGCGTCCGGCAGCGGCTCGCCGGTGATCGCGGCCATCAGCGCGTCGACGCCGTCGTACTCGGCGGCCACGTCACACCACCTCGTCCTCGTGCAGACGGTCGCGCAGCGCGCGGACCGCCGAGTGGAGCCTGCTCTTGACCGTGCCCTCAGGGATGCCGAGCTCCTCGGCGATCCCCCGGACGGGCAGATCGGCGTAGAAGCGCAGAACGAGGACCTGGCGTTGGGCGTCGGACAGCTCGTCCAGGCCCTGGGCCACGGCAAGCTGGAGCAGGCGGGAGTCCTCGCCCGAAGCGTGCTCCGGCTCCCTGAGGGAGGCCAGTCGTTCGCCCAGGCGTTCCTGGCGGCGCTTGGCACGGTGCCAGTCCATCGCCAGGTTCGAGGCGACGACGGCCACCCAGGCGGACACGTCGCGCGGCGCCTCGCGCCCGCTCGCGGCCCGCTCCAGCAGCCGCAGGCGGACCTGCTGCACCCCGTCCGGCAGGTCCGCCTGCGGCACCCCGCCGAGTGCGAGCACCGCCCTCACCCGCCGTTCCTGGGCCGCGTCCAGGGGGTCGTCCACCGCGTGGTCCGCCCCCCGCCCGCGGCGGGCGTTTCTGCGCAGCACAGCCACCCCTCCCCTTGCGCGTTTCCTCTACGACGCCGCGGCGGCCCGAAACGTTCGGGACTTTCGTGCGAGTCTTCTCGGAGGCGTACGTCACACCGGGTGTGCGCCCGGGGCCCGCGGGTAGCACGGGACAGCAGAGCTTGCGGCGGAGGGGGTCCGCCGGGCGAATTTCTCCAGCTCAGAGCGGGTGGACACCGGACGTCCGGAACCGGCGCGCGGACTGTCGCGTCCCCTACCCCGGGCGTACGGCGCAAAGAATTGGACAGGCGGCCCGGGGTCGGCCGCATGATGGAAAAGCCTCGGCCGAGCAACACACACGTAAAGACACGCAGAGGGAGTCACCGTGAGGGTCGGAATCGTCGGAGCCACCGGTCAGGTCGGCACGGTCATGCGCAGGATCCTCACCGAGCGGAACTTCCCGGTCACGGAGCTGCGCCTGTTCGCCTCGGCGCGTTCGGCGGGGACGATTCTCGACGGGGTGACGGTGGAGGACGCGGCGAGCGCCGACTACACCGGCCTGGACATCGTGCTGTTCTCGGCGGGTGGCGCGACCTCGAAGGCGCTGGCCGAGAAGGTCGCCTCGCAGGGCGCCGTGGTGATCGACAACTCCTCCGCGTGGCGCCGGGACCCGGACGTGCCCCTGGTGGTCTCCGAGGTGAACCCGCACGCGGTCGTGAACCGCCCGAAGGGCATCATCGCCAACCCGAACTGCACGACGATGGCCGCGATGCCGGTGCTCAAGCCGCTGCACGACGAGGCAGGCCTGGAGGCCCTGGTCGCCACCACCTACCAGGCGGTTTCCGGCTCGGGCCTCGCGGGCGTCGCGGAGCTGCACAGCCAGGCCCAGAAGGTGGTCGCGGACGCCGACAGGCTGACGCACGACGGCGCGGCGGTCGACTTCCCCGAACCGCAGGTCTACAAGCGCCCGATCGCCTTCAACGTGGTCCCCTTCGCGGGCAACCTCGTGGACGACGGGCTGAACGAGACGGACGAGGAGCAGAAGCTCCGCAACGAGTCCCGCAAGATCCTCGAGATCCCCGCCCTGAAGGTCTCCGGCACCTGCGTGCGCGTCCCGGTCTTCTCCGGTCACTCCCTCCAGGTCAACGCCCGCTTCGCCCGTCCGCTGTCCGTGGAGCGCGCGACGGAGCTGCTGGCCGGCGCCCCCGGCGTCGTCCTCTCCGACATCCCGACCCCGCTCGAGGCGGCCGGACAGGACCCCTCGTTCGTGGGCCGCGTCCGCACGGACGAGACCGTGGAGAACGGTCTCGCCCTGTTCGTCTCCAGCGACAACCTGCGCAAGGGTGCGGCCCTGAACGCGGTGCAGATCGCGGAGCTGGTGGCGGCCGAGCTCAGCGAGTAGAAGACGCCGGCGAGGGGCGCCCACCGAAGCGGTGGGCGCCCCTCGCCGTGCTCACCGGCCTCCGCGGACCTCGTACAGGAAGCACCCGTACTCCACCGCCCGCACATGGACGAGTGCCACGTCCGGATCCGCGAACGCCTCCTCGATCGCCGTCCCGACGCCGCCCTCGACCAGGCGGCCGCCGAGGATACGGCCGTCCCGCCCATAGCGGCGGACCGTGCGGTGGGCGCCCGTGAACGGATATCCGTCGAGGTCGGGGCCTGCGCACGGGTCCGCGTGGAGGAACACCGGTCCCTGTTCGTCGTACGCCCCGGGATCCACGCCCGTCTCCCCCGCCCAGCGCCGCAGGGGTGCGTACGAGACCAGGGCGATCCGCTCGCCCGGCGTGCTGCGGCGCAGACAGCAGCGCAGCGGGGCGCCGCCCTCCTCGTCCACGAAGGGGCTCATGGGGCGGCCCGCGTCGTCCGCCGTGCGCAGTTCCTTCAGGGTCGTCGGGTCGATGGGCCGTGCCGTGTACGTCGTCATGGCCCCAGGCTCCCGTCCGCCCGCCCCGTCCACCGGCGGCAAACGGACGTCGCGTTCCCCGGCCCGGCCGGGCCGGGGGCCGAGCAGGCCCCGGTCATCGCCCGAGACGCGGGTGACATGGAAGGATGGCGCAACCCACACATAACGAGGAGATGACCGCGTGCCTGGCACAAACCTGACTCGCGAAGAGGCGCAGCAGCGGGCGAAGCTGCTCACCGTTGACTCGTACGAGATCGATCTCGACCTCTCCGGCGCGCAGGAGGGCGGCACCTACCGGTCCGTGACCACGGTGCGCTTCGACTCGGCCGACGGCGGCGCGGAGTCCTTCATCGACCTGGTGGCACCGGCCGTCCACGAGGTCACTCTGAACGGCGACGCCCTCGACCCCGCCGAGGTCTTCAAGGACTCCCGGATCGCGCTGCCCGGCCTTCTGGAGGGCCGCAACGTGCTCCGCGTGGTCGCCGACTGCGCGTACACCAACACCGGTGAGGGTCTGCACCGCTTCGTCGACCCCGTGGACGACCAGGCCTATCTCTACACCCAGTTCGAGGTGCCGGACGCCCGCCGCGTCTTCGCGTCCTTCGAGCAGCCGGACCTCAAGGCGACCTTCCAGTTCACGGTGAAGGCACCCAGCGGCTGGACCGTCATTTCGAACTCGCCCACGCCCGAACCCAAGGACGACATCTGGGTGTTCGAGCCGACGCCGCGGATCTCGAGCTACATCACCGCGCTGATCGTGGGCCCGTACCACTCCGTGCACAGCGTGTACGAGAAGGACGGCCGGAGTGTCCCGCTGGGCGTGTACTGCCGGCCCTCGCTCGCCGAGTTCCTCGACTCCGACGCGATCTTCGACGTGACCCGCCAGGGCTTCGACTGGTTCCAGGAGAAGTTCGACTACGCGTACCCGTTCAAGAAGTACGACCAGCTCTTCGTGCCGGAGTTCAACGCGGGCGCGATGGAGAACGCCGGTGCGGTCACGATCCGCGACCAGTACGTCTTCCGGTCCAAGGTGACGGACGCCGCGTACGAGGTGCGGGCGGAGACCATCCTGCACGAGCTGGCCCACATGTGGTTCGGCGACCTCGTGACCATGGAGTGGTGGAACGACCTGTGGCTGAACGAGTCGTTCGCCACCTACACGTCCATCGCCTGCCAGGCGCACCACCCCCGGTCCCGCTGGCCGCACTCCTGGACCACGTTCGCCAACTCCATGAAGACGTGGGCGTACCGGCAGGACCAGCTGCCGTCGACGCACCCGATCATGGCCGAGATCAACGACCTGGACGACGTGCTCGTCAACTTCGACGGCATCACGTACGCCAAGGGCGCCTCGGTCCTCAAGCAGCTCGTCGCCTATGTCGGCATGGACGAGTTCTTCCGTGGCGTACAGGCGTACTTCAAGCAGCACGCCTACGGCAACACGCGCCTGTCCGACCTGCTGGGCGCCCTGGAGGAGACCTCGGGCCGCGACCTGAAGACCTGGTCGGGGAAGTGGCTGGAGACCGCGGGCATCAACGTCCTCCGCCCGGAGATCGAGACCGACGGGAACGGCCTCATCACCTCCTTCGCCATCCGCCAGGAGGCCCCGGCCCTCCCGGCGGGCGCCAAGGGCGAGCCCACCCTGCGTCCGCACCGCATCGCCGTCGGCCTGTACGACCTCGACGCCGGCAGCGGCAAGCTGCTGCGCGCCGACGACGGCCGGATCGAGCTGGACGTCGACGGCGAGCTGACCGCCGTGCCGGAGCTGACCGGCCGGCGCCGTCCGGACGTCATCCTGCTCAACGACGACGATCTGTCGTACGCGAAGGTCCGTCTGGACGAGCAGTCCCTCGCCTTCGTCACCGAGCACCTGGGCGACTTCGACTCGTCGCTGCCGCGCGCCCTGAGCTGGGCATCGGCATGGGACATGACGCGGGACGCGGAGCTGGCGACCCGCGACTACCTGTCGCTGGTCCTGTCCGGCATCGGCAAGGAGTCCGACATCGGCGTCGTGCAGTCGCTGCACCGCCAGGTGAAGCTGGCCGTCGACCTGTACGCGGACCCGTCCGCGCGGGAGGCGCTGCTGACCCGCTGGACGGACGCGACCCTGGCCCATCTGCGTTCGGCGGAGCCGGGCAGCGACCACCAGCTGGCGTGGGCCCGCGCCTTCGCGGCCACGGCCCGTACGCCGGAGCAGCTGGATCTGCTGGAGGCGCTGCTCGACGGCTCGCAGACCGTGGAGGGCCTTGTCGTCGACACCGAGCTGCGCTGGGCGTTCGTGCAACGGCTCGCGACCGTGGGCCGCTTCGACGAGACCGAGATCGTGGGAGAGCTGGAGCGGGACAAGACCGCCGCCGGAGAGCGGCACGCGGCGATCGCGCGGGCCGCGCGCCCCACGCCGGAGGCCAAGGCGGAGGCCTGGGCGTCGGTCGTCGAGTCCGACAAGCTGCCCAACGCCGTGCAGGAGGCGGTGATCACGGGCTTCGTCCAGACCGACCAGCGTGAACTGCTCGCCCCCTACACGGACAAGTACTTCGAGGTGGTCAAGGACATCTGGGAGTCCCGCTCCCACGAGATGGCCCAGCAGATCGTGGTCGGTCTCTACCCGTCGATCCAGGTCTCCGAGGAGACGTCGGCGAAGGCGGACTCCTGGCTGGCCTCGGCCGAGCCGTCCCCGGCACTGCGGCGCCTGATCATGGAGTCGAGCGCCGGCGTCGAACGCGCGCTCAAGGCGCAGGCTGCGGACGCGGCTGCCGCCTAGTCGTATCCCGAACGCGAAGGGCGCCCGGCACACGGCCGGGCGCCCTTCGCGCGCTACGGCGCCGGTTCCGGCACGCGCTTCCGTTCGCCCCTGCACCGGCCGCCTGGAATCAGCGCGGTCACGCGCCCCGGCAACCGGCCCGCCGAGCCCGCACACGCCTCGCCCGCAAGCGGCGCGGCCGAGCCGGCACCGGCGAACACCGCAGGCCGCCGAGCGACTCCGTCACCGCGGCACGGACGGGCGACCTCGCGGCCCCGCTCACCGCGGACGGCGGAGGGAAGTGCGGTGCGCCGTACACACGCTCACCGCGCCGGCTCATCCCGACCCTGATGCTCACCAGGGGCGGGATGACCGGCCGCTTCGACAAGCCGGAGCGGGCGGGGCTGGTGCGCCGCTCACCCGCTCCGCACGACCGGCGCGGGCTTCAGGTGACGCTCACGGACGGGGGGCTTCCGCCTGATCGACGAGGCGGTGGGCGCCCGTCCCGCCGTCCGGACCGAGGCGCTCGGCGCCCTGGACCCCCAGCGGGCCGGGCACCTCGCCGACCTCCTGCGCCGATTGCCCGCCGGTACGGCCGGCGCGGGCCCGTACCGCTGACCGCCGCCGCCCCGATCGGCGTCTGCCGGGTTTCCGGTCGAGGAGAACGCCGCCCGGACGGGGGGCGTTCGCCACGACGGGCGGGGCGCACGCCGGAACCCCACGCCCGTTGCGTCCATACGGGTGAAAGGCATCGAGGGAGCCCGCGCGCCGTACCGGTGCGCGGACTCCCTCGCGGAAGGGGAAGGAGGCGGCTGCCCCGCGGGCCCCACTCGGGCCTACGGCGCGGCGGGGCGTCAGCCCTGCTTCGCCTGCTTGCGGGTCTTGTCGGTGACCATGACGAGACCGGCGATGATCGCGAACAGCACGATCGGCGCGGCCACGAAGAGCCCCAGCGTCTCCGCCACGCTCAGGCCCGTGCCGGGGTCGTCACCGTCGTCGCGGGTCAGCGCGAGCGCGGGGGACGACATGAGCAGCATCATCAGCGTCGTACCGGCGGCCAGGGCGCCGGCGCGCAGGGCGTTCTTCTTGTCCACGGTGCAAAAGTAGCGAACGCCGGAACGGCCCGCGCGCCCGGGGGTGCGCTACGGCTCACGCCGGCCGTCAGCCACCCCTGCCCCGCAGCACTCCCACCAGCGCGTGCAGCCGCGGTGAGGCCGCCAGATCCTCCAGGGTCACCGGGCGCCCCTCGGCGTCCGCTATCGGCAGTCGCCAGTTCGGGTACTCGTCCCATGTGCCCGGCAGGTTCTGCGGGCGGCGGTCGCCCACCGCGTCCGGAAGCCAGACCCCGATCAACCGGGCCGGGGTGCGCAGCAGAAAGCGATGGACCGCCTGGATCTCCCTCTCCTCCGACACCACGGAGACCCCGCCGCTCCCTCCCTTCAGCAGTCCCAGCCGGGACAGCAGGGCGAGCCACTCACCGGTGTCGGTGGCCGCGGCGGCCCGCTCATGGTCGAGCGGACGGGTCAGCAGACCGAGCCGGTCGCGCAGTTCCACGTGTTCGCCGGTGAGCCTGGCGGCCGTCGAGGGCAGGTCGTGGGTGGTGGCGGTGGCCAGGCAGTCCGCACGCCAGCGCTCGGGCGGCAGCGGCTTCCCGGTGCCCTCCCAGTCGCGCTCGAACCACAGCACGGATGTGCCGAGCACCCCGCGCTCGTGCAGCGTCTCGCGCACCCCGGGCTCCACCGTCCCGAGGTCCTCACCGATGACGAGCGACCCGGCCCGCGACGCCTCCAGCACCAGGACGGCGAGCATGGCCTCGGCGTCGTACCGGACGTAGGTGCCCTCCGTGGGCGGCTGTCCCTGCGGCACCCACCACAGCCGGAACAGGCCCATCACATGGTCGATGCGCAGGGCGCCGGCGTGCCGCAGCAGGGCGCGCAGCAGCCGGCGGAAGGGGGCGTAGCCGGACGCCGCCAGACGGTCGGGGCGCCAGGGCGGCAGGCCCCAGTCCTGACCGCGTGCGTTGAAGGCGTCCGGCGGAGCGCCCACCGACATGCCGGCCGCGAGGTGCTCCTGCTGCGCCCAGGCGTCGGCGCCGCCGGGGTGCACACCGACCGCGAGGTCGTGGATCAGGCCGACCGCCATCCCGGCGTCCCTCGCGGTGCGCTGGGCGGTGCCGAGTTGGGCGTCGGTCAGCCAGGCGAGCCGGCTGTGGAAGTCGACGCGGTCCATCAACTCGGCGCGGGCCCGCGCGGTCTCGGGGGAACGCGGATCGCGCAGCCCGGGGGACCAGGAGTGCCAGTCGGCGCCGTACGCCTCCGCGAACGCGCACCAGGTCGCGTAGTCCTCCAGGACCTCGCCCTCCTGGGCGAGGAAGTCGGCGTAGGCGGCGCGCCGTCCGGGTCCGAGCGGCACCGCGTGCACGAGTTCGAGCGCCTCGCGCTTGAGTTCCCACACCGCGTCGCGGTCGATCAACTCGCCCTTCTCGACGACGGATTCACGCAGCCGCGCGGCGCGCTCCAGCAGCGTGAGCAGCCGGGTCCGGTCCTCGACGTACGGGAACTCGGGGACGTCCTCGACACGCAGATGCACGGGGTCGGGGAAGCGGCGGGAGGAGGGGCGGTACGGAGAGGGGTCGGTGGGAACGCCGGGCACGGCCGCGTGCAACGGGTTCACCTGGACGAATCCGGCACCGAGGGCCCGTCCGGCCCAGGCCGTCACCTCGGCGAGGTCACCGAGGTCCCCCATGCCCCAGGACCTCTGGGACAGCAGGGAGTAGAGCTGGA
Source organism: Streptomyces sp. HUAS TT11 (assembly GCF_051553595.1). NCBI lineage: Bacteria > Bacillati > Actinomycetota > Actinomycetes > Kitasatosporales > Streptomycetaceae > Streptomyces > Streptomyces sp. HUAS TT11. The sequence goes on along the minus strand of NZ_CP196184.1, from coordinate 5,913,636 downwards.
CGAGCAGTCCGTAGGAGCGGGCCGGAGGTACGGGCAGCCGGGCGGGCGCGGCGATCAGATGGGCCCGGGCGGTGCGTCCGTCGGGGGCGGTGACGTGCAGGGCGTGGACCCCGGGCGGGAGTTGCTCGGCCGACGCGCGTGTCTCGCCCTGTTCGGTCTCGACCGTGACTCGGCTGCCGTCCGGTAGTGCGGCGAGCGCCGCGGGCGCGCGTCCGCCCCAGCACACCACGGTCGGCGGCAGCAGGCGGTCGCGCAGCTCGGTCTCGTGGGCGGCCAGGGACTGCCGCACGGCGTCCGGGGTGCCCGCGTCCACGCCGAGCGCGGCCAGCACGGCGGTGACGGCGGCGTCCGACGCCGCGACCGTACGGTCCGCGGACGGGCGGTAGGAGGTGGCGACGCCGTGCAGCGCGGCGAGCCGGGCCAGCGGCGTCCCGTCGCGTGCGGGGTCGGCCGACGTCATCTAGTACCCCGTGGGGTCCGCGCCGGCGGCCGAGGGCTCGCTGGTCAGCGGCGTGAGATCGGTGTGGGGCGGTTCGCTGGTGAGGGGTTCGGCCTCGGGCAGCGGCGGCTCACTGGTCAGCGGCGCCTCCGCGCAGGCACCCTCGGCGCTGAGAACGCACAGCAGGGCGTCGGCGTCGGCGGACGGCGCCGCGACGGGTTTGGACTGCGCCGGGAGCAAGGGGTGTACCGGTGCGGCCACGGGGGCCTCCTCGTCGTCGTACGACAGATGCGGGTGAGAGCAGCCCTACCCAGTGGGCGCGTTCGCAGACGTACGAGGACGAACAACGTGTGTCTGGTCACACTTCGTTCCCGTGCACGTCCACCCGGGGGCAAAACGCGACACATCGACCACTCCCGTCGACACTCTAGTCAGGAGGGCGGCGCGTTCGACGGCGCCGGGGCGGCACCGAGGGGGGCGGCCTGCGAACCGGCGGCGGCCACCGGACCGATAGACGGGGTGTGAGACTGTTCCGCCCCATGAGGGGCCACCGGGAGAAGGACACGGACGCGGCCCTGCTGCGGGCGGTCGCGGACGGCGATTCGACGGCGATGGCCGCCCTGTACGACCGGCACGCGGGATGGCTGCACATGCGGCTCGCGCGGCGCTGCGGCGACTCCGAAGCGGTGCGGGAGGTCCTGCAGGACACCTTTGTGACGGTGTGGCGGTCGGCGGCGGCACACCGCGGCGAGGAGGTCGGCGGCTGGCTGTGGACGATCGCCGCACGGCGACTGGTCGACGCGCGCCGGGCCCAGGAGCGCACCGCACGGATCGAGACGTCGCCGATGGACGCGATACAGGTCGAACATGAATCGTCGGTGGCGGCGCCGTCCACGGAGGAACGGGTGCTCGCGGGGCTGGAGTTCGGCGACGTGGGCGCCGCCCTCGACCGGATCTCCCCAGAATTGCGGGACGTGTTGCGCGCGACGGTCGTCGACGGACTGACCACCCGTGAGACCGCCCGCCTGCTCGGGATACCCGAAGGCACGGTCAAGAGCCGCGCCATGCGCGCCCGCGCCGAACTCCGCTCGGCTCTGGCCCACTTGAGCCCGACACCGCTGGGAGGCCCGGCATGACCGGCTGGCACGCACCCGACGACCTGGTCATCCGCTACGCGGACGACGCGCTGCCGGAGCCGGACGCGTGGTCGCTGGAGAAGCACCTGGAGGAATGCGGCGGCTGCGCGACGCGTGTGTCGCGGGCGGTACGGGAGACGGCGGCGGGCGCGGTCCTGGCCCAGGTGCGGACGGCGGTACTGGCGGCGGCGCCCGTCCCGGTCCCCGCAAGGCGCGTGTCGAACGCCCGACTGTGGTCGTCCCGCGTCCTCCTCCCCTCCTCCCGCCCCCGTCCGGCCCGCATGCTGTGGGCCGCCGGCCCCGCCGTCCGCGGAGCCTGGCCGGCGGCCGTGCTGCTCGTGGCCCTCGGAGCGGTCGCGCTGGCCCACCTGGGCGGTTTCGACGGGACTCGGCCGCTGCTGCTCGCCGTCGCGCCCGTGGTGCCCGTCGCAGGAGTCGCCCTCTCCTACGGGGCGCACGCCGACCCGCTGCACGAGATCGTGACGGCCACCCCCTCCGGAGGCCTGCGACTGGTGCTCACGCGCACGGCCGCCGTGCTGGCCGTGAGCCTGCCGCTGCTGACCCTCGCCGGGCTGCTGCTGCCCGGCTCGGGCGCGCCGGGCGCGGCCGCCTGGCTGCTGCCCGGGCTCGCGCTGACGTCGGCCTCGCTGGCCCTCGGCTCCTACGTCGGTTGCCGCACCGCGACGGCCCTGATCGCGGGCGGTTGGCTCTGCGCCGTGCCGGCCCGGGCACTCGCCGCCCCCGGTGGCCACCCGACGGCCCGCCTCGCCGAGGAACTCTCCCGCTGCCTCGACGGGGCCCCGGCACAGGGCGCCTGGGCGGCCGCGGCGGCACTCTGCGCCGCCCTGCTGGCCGCCCGGCGGACCACTTTCGACCACGGGGAGCAGCGTTGACGACCCGAGAGCCCCTGTCCGAGCCCGTCGGCGCACGCCGCCCGCGCCCATCCGGAGAAGCCTCGAGCACGATACGAGTGACCGGTCTGCGGGTGCGGCACCGCAAGACCGTCGCCCTCGACGGGGTCGACCTCACGTTCGGCCCGGGCGTGCACGGCCTGCTGGGCCCCAATGCCGCGGGCAAGACGTCCCTGATCCGCGTCCTCGCCACGGTGGCCGCACCGAGCGACGGCCGGGTGGAGATCCTCGGAGAGGATGTCGGCGACCACCGCCGTCGCGGCAGGGTGCGCGGTCGTCTTGGCTATCTGCCCCAGGAGTTCGGCTACTACCCGGGGTTCACGGTGCGCGAGTTCGTCTCGTACGTGGCCTGGCTGAAGGAGATGCCCGCCACCGGCACCCCGGCCGCCGTGGAACGGGCCGTGGCCCGGGTCGGCCTGACCGACCGCATCGACGCGAAGATCAAGACGCTGTCCGGCGGCATGATCCGCCGCGTCGGCATCGCCCAGGCCATCGTCAACGAACCGCACGTCCTGCTGTTCGACGAGCCGACGGCCGGACTCGATCCCGAGCAGCGGGTGGAGTTCCGTGCACTGCTGTGCCGGCTGGGCGCCGGCGCCACGGTGATCGTCTCCACCCATCTGGTGGAGGACGTGGCCGCCGCCTGCACCGAGGTCACCCTTGTGGACGCGGGGCGGATCGCCTACCGCGGCACCCCGGGGTCGCTCGCCGCGCTCGGCGGGTCGGGAGAGGGCGGCGGTGACAGCGCGATCGAACGCGGGTACACGGCGGCGTTGCGGGCGCACCGGTCGCCGTCGGCCGTCCGGGAGGTCTCGCCATGACTCTCACGGCCGACGGCGAGAAGCCGTCCACGCGCCCGCCCCACCCCCTGCGCGCCGAAGCCGTCCGCGGCTTCGCTCCCTGGACCGGAGCCGCCGTGCTGCTGACGCTCGGCGTGCTGCTGACCGGCACTTCGGCACGGTGGCAGGGCGGCTGGGCCGAGACCGGCGCGCAGTTGCACGACTCGATGCTCGTGATCGCCCCCCTTGCGGCGGCCGCGGGCTGCCTGCAGGGCGGGCGGGAACGCCGGCGCCGTACCGACGAGCTGTGGGAGACGGCCGTACGCGGGCGACTCGCACGGTTCCTGGCGTCGGCCGTGCCGGTCGCGCTGTGGGCGGCCGCCGGGTTCGCGGCTGCGGCGGCCCTGGCCCTGCTCGCCACCTGGCCGTACGCCCGGGGCGACCGTCCGCACCTCGGCCTGCTGCCCGGGGACGCGGTACTGCTGGCCGCCTGTGCCCTGGTGGGTCATGTCGTGGGTCGGCTCGTGGCCTGGCGGCCGGCGGCCCCCGTGCTGGCGATGGCCGGGTACGTCGGTCTGGCCGTTCCGGCGACGGCTTCCCCGGGGGCCGCCCGCCACTTGGACGCGGCACTTTCGGCGCCGGTCGGTGCGGACCCGGTCTGGTGGCAGCCCATGGTGATGGCTGTGTGGACCGGCGGTCTGGCGTCGGCGGTGGTACTGGCGTACGCCGCCCGGCGGCGGTACACGGCGCTGGTGCCGCTCGCCGCGGCGATCGCCGCCGGCGCGCTTCTGGTGCGGACCGGGGACGGTCTGTGGCACGACGACCCGCTCGCGAGCCGCCAGGTCTGCGACACCTCGACCACACCCCAGATCTGTGTGAACGCCCGCTACGAGGGCCTGTTGCCCCAGGTCCATGAGGCCTTGTCGGACGTCACCGGTCGGCTGGCGGGCGTGCAGAACCTTCCGGTCCGGTTCGAGGACCGTCCGGGCGCGCCGCGCCACGGAGAGGCGCAGTTGCCGATGCTGGCGCCGTTCGGCTGGTCCGTGGTCCGGGGACGGTTGGCCGATCCGCAGCAGTACGCGTGGGAGGCGGTGGCGGAGCTGCAGGACCGCGGCGACTGCGAGGGCACGGTGGACCCGCGCGTGCGCAGGGCGGACGACGCGGTCGAGCACTATCTGGCCCCCAGCCCTCACCAGGGTTACTTCGACGAACTGGCGGCCGAGGGCGGTGCCGCCGAGCGCGCCGAGCTGACGGCCAGGCAACGGGCCAGGGCCCGGCTGGCGTCGATGGGCGAGGAGGAGCGCCGCATCTGGCTGTCGGCGTACTTCGCGGCGGCGGGCGACTGCGGTGCACGGGGGGTACCGGCCCTGTGACGACCACCGGTCTCCTGTTGTACGCCCGCTCCCGCGCGCTGTGGCCCACCCTCGCGGCGCTCGTCGGGACCACCGGATTCGCCGTGTGGGCCGCACACCTCATGGACGCCTACCTGGACCCGTCCCGGCGGGTGCCGGTCGTGGCACTGGCCCCGCTCCTGGCCGCCGCCGTGATCGGTACGAGCCTGTACACGGCGTCCGACGAACTGGACCGCACCGCCGTCCGCCCGTGGTGGCCCCGGCGCCTGGTGCAGTTGCTGGGACTGACCGCAGTGGCGGCTGCGCTGCTGCCGGCGGCCGTACTCGGTGACACGCTCGTCTTCGGGCCGCCCGCCATGATCCGCAACACGCTGGGCAGCACGGGTGTCACGGCGGCCGCGGCCGTGCTGTTCGGCGCACGGCTGAGCTGGCTGCCGGCCTTCGGCTATGTCAGTGCGGTGTACCTGGCCTCCGGCGGGGCGCACGGACCTGCGGTCACGGTGTGGGCGTGGCCGATGCAGCCGGGCACGCAGACGGGCGCCTGGGCGGCCGCCCTGGCCGCCTTCGCCGCGGGCGGCGCCCTGTACACGGCACGCGGAGCGCGCCCCGAAGGGGCCCGCGTCTGAGACGCGGGCCCTCTCTCCGGGTATGCAAAAGCCCGGATCGTCAGGCGGAAATGCCGTCGATCCGGGCCAAGGCGTCGTCCGCGCCGTACGGCTGCAGATATGGCAGCCAGCGCGGGTCCCTATGCCCGGTGCCGATGATGCGCCAGGCCAGCCCTGTGGGTGGAGCGGGTTTGTGGCGCAGGCGCCAGCCCAGCTCGAACAGGTGCCGGTCTGCCTTGACGTGGTTGCAGCGGCGGCAGGACGCCACCACGTTGTCCCAGACGTGCTGACCACCGCGGCTGCGCGGGATGACGTGGTCGACGCTGGTTGCGACGCCACCGCAGTACATGCACCGGCCGCCGTCGCGCGCGAACAGCGCGCGCCGGGTAAGTGGAACGGGCCCCCGATAGGGAACCCGTACGAATCGCTTCAGCCGGACCACGCTGGGTGCGGGGACAGTAACGGTTGCGCTGTGCATAAAGGCGCCGGACTCCTCGAGGCAGATGGCCTTGTTCTCGAGGACGAGGACGAGCGCGCGGCGGAGCGGTACGACGCCGAGTGGCTCGTACGACGCGTTGAGGACCAGGACGTGCGGCACGGATGCCTCCTTGTACGCCGGCGGCGCGTGGCTCGCGCCGGGACGATCTGCAGCCAGTTTCCCCTCATGCCTGGTGGAAGCGCCACCATGTCCCGGTAACGGGCTGGGAGTGTTTTCGACCACACCTGATGCATTCCCCGAGATGCGCCCCCTGACTTCTCCGGGTGAGCACCGTCTCTCCTCGCCCCTTCGGCATGATCCTCACACGATGCCCCGTTAGTGTGGTGGGGCTGCTCATCCGGTGGCCTTTCCGTGACCTCGCCGACCCTGACGACCGTGCCCGCTCGCACCGGAGACAGCCGCTGCACCAGGAGGTACCTGCCGTGTCCCTGACCGCGCTGTCGTTCGGCGCTGCCAGTCCTTCACCGTCCCCGTCGCAGACGACGCCTCCGGCGGTCCCCACACTCCAGGACGCCCAGGAGAGTGCGACGAACGCCGCGAGCTGGGTCCAGCAGAACTGGTCCACGTGGCTCGCCATCGGTCTCAGGGTCCTGCTGATCCTGGTGGTCGCGGCGGTACTGAGAGTGATGGTGCGGCGGGCGATCACCAAGCTGATCGACCGTATGACCCGCACCGTCCAGGCGGTGGACGGCACGGCGCTCGGCGGTCTGCTGGTGAACGCGGAGCGACGCAGGCAGCGCTCGCAGGCGATCGGCTCGGTGCTCCGCTCGGTGGCGTCGTTCCTGATCCTGGGCACCGCGGCACTGATGGTCCTGTCGACCTTCCAGATCAATCTGGCGCCGCTGCTCGCGTCCGCCGGTGTCGCGGGTGTGGCGATCGGTTTCGGCGCGCGCAACCTGGTGACGGACTTCCTGTCCGGCGTGTTCATGATCCTCGAGGACCAGTACGGCGTCGGCGACAGCATCGACGCGGGCGTGGCCTCCGGCGAGGTGATAGAGGTGGGCCTGCGGGTGACCAAGCTGCGCGGCGACAACGGCGAGATCTGGTACGTCCGCAACGGCGAGGTCAAGCGGATCGGCAACCTCTCGCAGGGCTGGGCGACCGCCGGAGTGGACGTGACCGTGCGCCCCAGCGAGGACCTGGACCGGGTGAAGGCGACCCTCGAGGCGGTTGCCGAGCAGATGAGCAAGGACGAGCCCTGGAACGAGCGCCTGTGGGGGCCGATCGAGGTGCTCGGCCTGGACAGCGTGCTGCTGGAGTCGATGGTGGTCCGCCTCACGGCGAAGACGATGCCCGGCAAGGCCCTGTCGGTGGAGCGCGAGCTGCGCTGGCGCATCAAGCGGGCCTTCGACGAGGCGGGCATCCGTATCGTGGGCGGCCTGCCGACGGCCGAGGCACTGGAGGACGCGCCCGACCCGGCGGCCACGGTGGCGGCCCCTTCGGCCTACTCCAACGCGGCGTCGCCGCAGGTGGAGGCGGCCTCGCCGATCACGTCGCCGCGGCCCGCGGCGCGGTAGCGGTCCGACGAGAAGGAGGCGGCGCCCGGTGTCCACCGGGCGCCGCCTCTTCGTGTGCGAGGGCGCGGCAGCCGGGGACACTCCTGGTCGAGGCATGGCGGTCCGCCGGACGAACCGTGCGCGCCACCGTCCCCTGGGGCACCGGCTCCAGCCGTCCGGCCGAGCCGGGCGCCCGCCTTCAAGGCGGTCAGGTAACGAGTTGGTTGCCGCCAGTGGCCGGTATTGACGCCTTCGTAGCGGCGGGCCTACCTTCCTGTCACCAATAGGAAACTTTCCTAACAGTGATCTCCAAGGGCCGCCCCGAACACGGGAAATCCCCCGAACGATCACCCGGTGGACTTCCCGGCGGCCCCGCTGAGAAGCTGGGCCGTTGAAAGGCAGGTGGCGACACACATGGCAGGATCCGCCGGCACGCCGGGCACCCCGCGTGTGTTGCGCGCCATGAACGACCGCGCCGCCCTGGACCTCCTCCTGGAGCACGGTCCGCTCAGCCGCACCCGCATCGGCAAGCTCACCGGACTGTCCAAGCCCACCGCCTCCCAGCTCCTCGCTCGCCTCGAGGCGGCCGGTCTCGTCCTGATGACCGGCACGAGCGAGGGCCGGCCGGGCCCGAGCGCACAGCTGTACGTGGTCAACCCGGCCGCCGCCCATGTCGCCGCCCTCGACGTCACCCCCGAACGCATCCTCGCCGCCGTCGCCGACATCACCGGCAAGACGGTGGGCGAGCACAGGCTGCCCACCCCGGGCCGCCGCCCCTCCCAGCCCGTCGTACGCCAGGTCACCGACGCGCTCGAGGGCGCCGTGAAGGCCGCCGGGCTCGCCGTCTCCGACGTGCACCGGGTGGTCATCGGCACCCCGGGCGCCTTCGACCCCAACACCGGCCGGCTGCGCTACGCCTCCCACCTGCCCGGCTGGCACACCCCCACGCTGCTCGACGAACTCGCGGCCGGCCTCCCGATGCCCGTCGAGTACGAGAACGACGTCAACCTCGTCGCCCTGGCCGAACAGCGGCTCGGCGCGGCCAAGGGCCACGCCGACTTCGTCCTGCTGTGGAACGAGGGCGGTCTCGGCGCCGCCCTCGTCCTCGGCGGCCGGCTGCATCGCGGCTGGACCGGCGGCGCCGGCGAGGTCGGTTTCCTGCCGGTGCCCGGCGCCCCCCTGGTCCGCCAGGTGACCAAGGCCAACAGCGGCGGCTACCAGGAACTGGCGGGTTCACAGGCCATCCCCAGGCTCGCCCGCGAACTCGGCGTCACGGACGTGCCCTCCGGTCCGTACACCGAGGTCGCCGCCACCCTCGTCGCCCTGGGCGCCGACAGCACCACCGGCCCCCACCGACGGCTCCTGGAGACGTACGCGACCCGGCTGGCCACCGGTCTCGCCGCGCTCGTCTCCGTGCTCGACCCCGAACTCGTCGTCCTCAGCGGTGCCTCGCTCACCGCCGGAGGCGAGCCGCTGCGCACCCTGCTCCAGGCCGAACTGGAGGAGCTGGCCGCGTCCCGGCCGCGCCTCGTCGTCGGCGATGTACGCGAACACCCCGTACTGCGAGGCGCGTTGGAGAGCGCCCTCGCGACCACCCGCGACGAGGTCTTCGACACCTCGCGCTGAGCCATGGGCCCCGGCCCCGGCACCCGCTCCGGTCGAACCACACCCAGCCCGTCCCAGGGAGACCCCGTCATGCCCGAAGTCATGCCCAAAGTGATCCGAAAGACGGCTTTCGCCCTCACCGCGTCCCTCGCACTCCTCACCACCGCCTGCACCGGTCAGTCCTCCTCCGGCGCGAACGACGACGCGTCCAAGGAGACCACCATCAACTTCTGGCACGCCTGGAGCGCGCCGTCCGAGACGAAGGCCGTGAAGGATCTGATCGCGGGCTTCGAGAAGGCGCATCCGAACATCCACGTCAATGTCGTCGCCAACATGACCGACGACAAGATGAACCAGGCGCTGCGCACCGGCGGCGACAAGGCCCCCGACGTCATCTCCTCCTTCACCACGAACAACGTCGGCAAGTTCTGCTCCTCCAACGCCCTGATCGACCTCAACCCGTTCTTCAAGAAGTCCGGCGTGGACCCGGACACCACCTTCCCGAAGGCGATGAACGAGTACACCCAGTACGACGGCAACCGCTGTACGGTGCCGCTGCTCGGTGACGCGTACGGGCTCTACTACAACAAGACGGCGTTCGAGAAGGCGGGCATCACGAACCCGCCCAAGACCTGGAGCGAGTTCGAGGCCGACGCCAAGAAGCTGACGATCCCCGACGGGAGCGGCTACAAGCAGCTCGGATTCATGCCGGACTACCACGGCTGGGAGACCACCACCGAGCACTACTTCGCGCAGTTCTCCCCGACGTACTTCGACACGAGCGGCAAGTCCAGCCTCGCCAAGGACCCCGCGTTCAAGGCGGGATTCACGCTCCAGAAGAAGCTGGTCGACGAACTGGGCGGATTCCAGAAGCTGGAGAAGTACCGCTCCAAGCTCGGCGACGAGTGGGGTCCCAAGCACCCCTTCCACACCGGCCAGGTCGCCATGCAGCTGGACGGCGAGTGGCGCCTGGGCATGGCCCTGGACGCCAAGCCGAAGTTCGACATCGGCGTGGCCCCGCTGCCCGTGCCCGACGACCAGGCCGCCCAGTACGGCAAGGGCTACATCACCGGCACCATCGCCGGCATCGCCGCCACCAGCAAGAAGCAGAACGCGGCCTGGGAACTGGTGAAGTACATGACCACGGACACGGACGCGGTCGTCGGCTTCTCCAACGCCATCCACAACGTGCCCTCCACGCTGGAGGCGCTGAAGTCACCGAAGCTGAAGTACGACCCGCGCTTCAAGACGTTCCTGGACATCGCGGCGAACCCGAACTCGACCACGACTCCCGCCTCCATCAACGGCGGCCAGTACCTCGTGACCATCCAGCAGTTCGGCTACGACTACGAGAGCGGCAAGGCCGCGGACCTCGACGCGGGCCTCGCCGGCGCGGCCAAGCAGATCGACACGGACATCGCGCAGGCGAAGTAGCGATGAGCACGATCACCCTCGCGTCGAAGCGCCGCCGGGCGGCGCTTCGCACGCTCGCCTTCATGTCGCCCTGGCTGATCGGCTTCGCGGTCTTCTTCGCGTACCCGCTGATCTCGACGGTCTACTTCTCGTTCATGCACTACGACGGCTTCAGGCCGCCCTCGTGGAGCGGGACGAAGAACTGGACGTACGTCTTCAACGACTATCCCTACTTCTGGCCCGCCCTGCGCAACACCCTGTGGCTGGTGCTCGTCATGGTCAGCCTCCGGGTCGTCTTCGGGCTCGGCGTCGGCATGCTCATCACCAAGATCAGGACGGGCACGGGCGTCTTCCGCACCCTCTTCTACCTGCCCTACCTCGCCCCGCCCGTCGCCGCGACGATGGCCTTCGCCTTCCTCCTCAACCCCGGCACGGGCCCGGTCAACGCGATCCTCGACAAGATCGGGATACCGGCCCCGGGCTGGTTCAACGACCCCGCCTGGTCCAAGCCCGCGCTCACCCTGCTGGCGCTGTGGGGCGTCGGCGACCTGATGGTCATCTTCATGGCGGCGCTGCTCGACGTGCCCAAGGAGCAGTACGAGGCGGCCGAGCTGGACGGGGCGTCGGCGTGGCAGCGCTTCCGGTACGTCACCCTGCCGAACATCTCGCCGATCGTGATGTTCGCCGTGGTCACCGGCGTGATCCAGACCATGCAGTACTACACGCAGCCGCTGATCGCCGGAAAGGTCGCCTCGGGCGTCATCCAGGGCGCCGGGACGCAGTTCGAGCCGGGCTATCCGGAGAAGTCCACGCTCACCCTGCCCCAGCTCGTCTACAACCTCGGCTTCCAGCGCTTCGACTACGGCTCGGCCTGTGTGGTCGCACTCGTGCTCTTCGCCCTGTCGATGGCGTTCACCGCGTTCCTGATGCGGCGCCGGGGCGGCCTCAATCTGGCAGGTGACTGACCATGACCCAAGTACTCGACAAGCCGGTGGAGTTGAGGACGCCCCTCTCGCCGGCCGAACGCACCGCACGCCGCAGGGCCCTCCTCGAGTGGATAGGCGTCCATTCCCTCGGCGTGGCCGCCGCGCTCTTCTTCACCCTGCCGTTCGTGTTCGTGTTCCTGACCTCGCTGATGAGCGACACCCAGGCGCTCAGCCGCGATCTGATCCCGCACACCTGGGAATGGGGCAACTACACGAAGGTCTTCGACACACCCGGCTTCCTCACCTGGTGGAAGAACACCCTGATCTACGCGGGCCTCGGCACCGTCCTGACCGTCGTGTCCTCGATCCCGGTGGCCTACGCACTCGCCAAGTTCCGCTTCCCGGGGCGCAATCTGTCCCTCATGCTGGTGATCTCGATGATGATGCTGCCGCCGCAGGTGATCATCATCCCGATGTACCTGTTCTGGGCGAAGCAGCTGGGCCTGTCCGGCACCCTGTGGCCCCTGATCATCCCCATGGCGTTCGGCGACGCGTTCTCCATCTTCCTGCTCCGCCAGTTCCTGATGACCATCCCCAACGAGTACCTGGACGCGGCGAAGGTCGACGGCTGCAGTGATCTGCGCACGCTGCTCAAGGTCGTCCTGCCGATGGCCAGGCCGGGCATCGCCGCCGTGGCGCTCTTCCAGTTCTTCTACGCCTGGAACGACTACTTCGGCCCGCAGATCTACGCCTCGGAGAACCCCGGTGCGTGGACGCTCAGTTACGGCCTCGAGTCGTTCAAGGGCGCGCACCACACCGACTGGAACCTCACCATGGCCGCGACCGTGCTGGTCATGGCCCCCGTGATCCTCGTGTTCTTCTTCGCCCAGAAGGCGTTCGTCGAAGGTGTCACGCTCACCGGAGTGAAGGGCTAGCAACGCATGAAACTCACCGTGGTCGGCGGAGGCTCGACCTACACACCCGAACTCGTCGACGGGTTCGCACGGCTGAGGGACACCCTGCCCGTGGAGGAGCTCGTCCTCGTCGACCCGGCCGCCGAACGCCTCGAGCTGGTGGGCGGACTGGCCCGGCGCATCTTCGCCAAGCAGGGGCACCCCGGACGCGTCGTGACGACGAGCGACCTGGACCAGGGGGTCGAGGGCGCCGACGCCGTGCTGCTCCAGCTGAGGGTCGGCGGCCAGGCCGCGCGCGAGCAGGACGAGACCTGGCCGCTGGAGTGCGGCTGCGTCGGCCAGGAGACGACCGGCGCGGGCGGTCTCGCCAAGGCCCTGCGCACGGTGCCCGTGGTCCTCGACATCGCCGAACGGGTCCGCAACGCCAACCCGAAGGCCTGGATCGTCGACTTCACCAACCCGGTCGGCATCGTCACCCGCGCCCTGCTCCAGGCAGGCCACCGCGCGGTCGGGCTGTGCAACGTGGCGATCGGCTTCCAGCGGTCCTTCGCCCGCCTCCTCGGTGTCACACCCGCCGACGTCCATCTCGACCACGTGGGCCTCAACCACCTCACCTGGGAGACCGGTGTGCGCCTGGGCGGCCCCGAGGGCGAGAACGTACTGCCCAAGCTCATCGCCGAGCACGGCGACTCGATCATCGAGGGCATGGGGCTGCCTCGCGCCCTCCTCGACCGGCTCGGCGCGGTCCCCTCCTACTACCTGCGCTACTACTACGCGCACGACGAGGTCGTACGGGAACTGAGGACGAAGCCGTCGCGCGCCGCCGAGGTCGCGGCCATGGAGCGGCAGTTGCTGGAGATGTACGGCGATCCGGCGCTCGACGAGAAGCCCGCGTTGCTGGCCAAGCGCGGGGGCGCCTACTACTCGGAGGCCGCGGTCGACCTCGCCGCGTCCCTGCTGGGCGGAGGGGGTTCGCCCTACCAGGTGGTGAACGCGTACAACAAGGGCACGCTGCCCTTCCTGCCGGACGACGCGGTGATCGAGGTGCAGGCGGCCGTGGGGCCCCAGGGCCCGGCCCCCCTGCCCGTGGCGGAGGTGGACCCGCTGTACGCGGGCCTGATGGCGAACGTGACGGCCTACGAGGAGCTGGCCCTGGAGGCGGCCCTGCACGGCGGCCGTGACCGCGTCTTCCGGGCGCTGCTGGCCCACCCCCTCGTCGGTCAGTACGCGTACGCCGACGCCCTCACCGATCTGCTGATCGCGCACAACCGGGAGCACCTCGCGTGGGCCTGACCGCAAGTGTCCTCGCCATCGACGCGGGCAACAGCAAGACCGACGTCGCCGTCGTGGCAGGCGACGGCGAGGTCCTCGGCACCGCGCGGGGCGGGGGCTTCAGGCCACCGGTCGTGGGTGTCGAGACGGCCGTGGACGCCCTGGGCGAGGTCATCGGGCAGGCCTTCGCCCGGGCCGGGGTCACCGCGGCCGACCATGTCTCGGCCTGTCTCGCCAACGCCGACCTTCCGGTGGAGGAGGAGCAGTTGGCGGCCGCCCTGCGGGCACGCGGGTGGGGCACGACCGTGGAGGTGCGCAACGACACCTTCGCCATCCTCCGGGCCGGTGTCTCCGCGCCCCGGGGGGTCGCGGTCGTGTGCGGGGCCGGCATCAACTGCGTCGGTATGCGTCCCGACGGCCGCACCGCCCGCTTCCCGGCACTCGGCCGCATCTCCGGTGACTGGGGCGGTGGCTGGGGCCTGGCGGACGAGGCCCTGTGGTGGGCGGCCCGCGCGGAGGACGGCCGGGGCGGGCCCACCGAGCTGGCGCGCGCCCTGCCGGCGCACTTCGGGCTCGACTCCATGTACGCGCTCATCGAGGCGCTCCATCTGGAGCACATCGAGCACGGCCGGCGGCACGAGCTGACGCCGGTGCTGTTCGCCACCGCCGGGCAGGGGGATCCGGTGGCGCGCGCGATCGTCGACCGGCTCGCCGAGGAGGTGGTCGTCATGGCGACGGTCGCGCTGACCCGTCTCGAGCTGCTCGACGAGGAGGCGCCGGTCCTGCTCGGCGGCAGCATCCTCGCCGCCCGCCACCCCCAACTCGACGACCGCGTCCGGGAGCTGCTGACCGCCCGCGCGCCCAAGGCGGTCCCCCAGGTGGTCACGGCCCGACCGGTCCTGGGCGCCGCCCTTCTGGGCCTGGACCACGAACGCGCGGCGGGGCGGGCGCACGCGCGGGTGCGGGCCCACTTCGAGCGCTAGCAACCCCCGGCTCGAGGCCCGGCGCCACCCCTGGGAACCGAACACAGGCACGTCGCGTATTCATGAGCGGGGGTGGTGCGCGGCAACGGCGTGAACGGGCATCTGCACAAACGCTGCGATCCGGAAACAAGATCGTATAAAGGCCTGTGCGGATACCCGTCCCGGCGGCGATACTTGCCGCCGTACACCTGTGTCCGCTCCCACGCTCCGGGCGGAGGCGACCGACGGATGACCATGGGGGAGGTCGAGTGACACACCCGCAGCAGAGCGGCGCGCCACCCGCGACGCCCACGATGCCCAACGCACCGGCGCGGGCCACGGCGGGGTTCGCGGGGGGCACTGCCGCCGTGCCACAGGACCCGCCGGGGCCGCTTCGCCGCACGGCCTTCGCCGAGGGCGCCGACCGGCTGCGCTCGGCGGCCACCACCGAGCCCGGCCGGCTGCGCGTCATCGGTGCCGTCCTCGCCCTGCTCGTCATCGCGTTCGGGGCCGTCACCGCCTGGCAGATGACCGATCGCTCGAACGCCGCCGACGACGTGCTGCACAGCAGCCAGCCGCTCAGCGCGGGAGCCGCGGACATCTACCGCTCGCTCGCGGACGCCAACACCACCGCCTCCAGCGGCTTCCTGGCCGGCGGCCAGGAGCCCGCAGCGACCACCGAGCGGTACGACCGGGACATCCGGACGGCCGCCGCCGGGCTCGTCACGGCGGCCGCCAGCACCGAACCGGGCTCGCCCTCCGCGGCCACCATCACCAAGCTCAACAAGCTGCTTCCGGAGTACAAGGGCCTGATCGAGCGGGCCCGCGCCAACAACCGGCAGGGCTTCCCGGTGGGCGGCGCCTATCTGCGGGCGGCGAACGAGGTGATGCAGAAGCAGATGCTGCCGGCCGCGCAGGACCTGTACACCAAGGAGAACGAGCGGCTGCGCTCGGACTACGCCGACGCGACCCCCTACCCGTGGTTCGCCATCGCCCTCGGAGTGCTGGCCCTCGCGGCCCTCGGCTGGGCGCAGCGGCGCAACTACCGGCGGACGAATCGCCTGTTGAGCCGCGGGCTGGTCGCCGCCACGGCCGCCTCGGCGATCGTCCTGCTGTGGACGGTCGTCGGCCACAGCGTCGCCCGTGCCGGGCTCAACGCCTCGTACGACCACGGCGTCCGCTCGCTGAACGTGCTGCACGACGCGCGCATCGCCTCCCTGAACGCCCGCGGCAACGAGAACCTGACCCTCGTCAGCCGGGGCGCCGAGACCAAGCAACTGCCCGACGGGACGGTCGAGGACGCGTACGACTACGCGTTCCAGCAGGACATGAAGACACTCTCCGCGGGACTGGCCAAGGCCGTGACACTCGCCGACGACGGGACGGGCAGGGCGCCCGTGACGGCTGCCACCGGCAATATGAAGGTCTGGCAGCAGCGGCACAAGCAGGCCCGCGCCGCCGACGACGACGGCAACTACCAGGCCGCCCTGAACAAGATCATCGGTTCCGCGGCCGACCAGCCGACGGGTGAGTGCTTCGACAGCGTCGACGCGAACCTGGCGAAGGCGCTCGGCCACGAGGAGAGCGAGTTCCAGCACCGGGCGGGCGACGGCCGGAACGCGATCGCCGGACTGCCGGTCGGCGCGGCGGTCCTCGCGGTGCTGGCCGCGTCCGGCGCGCTGCTGGGCATCGGCCGCAGGCTTTCGGAGTACCGGTGAGAGGGGGACCGGCGATGATCGCTCGACGCCTGAGGGCGAGCCTGAAGGGCTGGGGCGGTGTGGGGGCCATGCTGAGCGTCTGCGTCCTCGCCGTGGCCTTCGCCCTGCTGCTGCCGCTGGCCCATGCGCCCGTGGACTCCGCGCCCGGCGCCGGGAGCACAAGGCTCGCCGAGGCCACCCAGGCCAAGGCCGACACCTGCGGCAAGCACCCCGAGCAGCTGAGCCCGCCGCCGTCCGGCGACGACAGCGGCCGCGCGGTCACGGCCGTCAAGCAGCGCGGCTATCTGTCGGTGGGCGTCGACCAGAACAGCTACCGCTGGGGCTACCGCGACCCCAACACCGCGGGCGGCGACCTCGAGGGCTTCGACATCGACCTCGCCCACGAGATCGCGCGGCAGCTCCTCGGCGACCCGAACGCCGTCCGCTTCCACGCGATCCCCACCA
Organism: Streptomyces sp. HUAS TT11; assembly: GCF_051553595.1. Classification (NCBI taxonomy): domain Bacteria; kingdom Bacillati; phylum Actinomycetota; class Actinomycetes; order Kitasatosporales; family Streptomycetaceae; genus Streptomyces; species Streptomyces sp. HUAS TT11. Next base: position 5,897,165 of record NZ_CP196184.1, on the reverse strand, counting down.
ACCAGCGCATCCCGGCGATCAAGAGCGGCCAGGTGGACATGGTGGTGCGGACCATGACGATCACCTGCGACCGGCTGAAGGAAGTCGCCTTCTCCGACCCGTACTTCGCGACCGGACAGCAGGTCCTCGCCCCCAAGGCCTCCGCCATCACGGGCTACGACTCGTCGCTGGCCGGCAAGAAGATCTGCACCGCGGAGGGGTCGACGGCCAACACCGCGCTGACGCAGGACAAGAAGAACCACAGGCTGGCGGCCTCCACGGACATCTCCACCACCGTGCCCAACCAGCTCGACTGCCTGGTCAAACTGCAGCTGGGCCAGGTCGACGCGATCGTCACCGACGGCGCGCTCGCCGCGAGCCAGGCGGCCCAGGACCCGACCGTGGAACTCAAGGGGAAGCCCTTCACGACCGAGTACTACGGCGTGGCGATGAACAAGGGTGCCGAGGATCTGGTACGCCGGGTGAACCAGGTGCTCGTGGACTACCGCAAGAACGGCTGGCAGACCTCGTACGACACATGGCTGTCCCCGACGCTGGGCACGGACTCGGCGTCGTCACGGCCGCCTTCCTCCTGACCGAAGCAACCGACCTGATACCACTGGAGAGTTACCCCGGCGCACCGGACACGCGCACTGGGCACGACAGGACGAGAGGTGATCGATGGGCGTCACGGGACCCACCGGGCCGGTGCTGGACCGGGACGAGGTGGACCGTGCGCTGGCGCGGCTCGGCGCGGAGCACGAGGCCATAGAGACCTCACTCCTCTCCCTGCAGGACCACGCGGGCCGCAGACTCCTCGAGGGCGCCGAGCTGACGGGCGTCACCAAGGAGCGCTGGACGTCGGCGGAGGCATCGATCACCCTGCTGTGGACGTACTTCGACGCCTACACGGGCGCGCTGCGCCGCGCGCGCGAGATCCGCACCCGGCGGCGCTGGTCCAGCCGCGAGGACCTGGTCGAGCTGACCGAGCTGCTGCGCGGCACCGGCGTCACGGTCGCAGGCGGTGCGGCGAACACGTCGGCGGGCGCCCCGCGGCTCAGCGAGCAGTTCACGCTGGCACAGCTCGTGGAGCGGATGAACGACCTGTACGCCTCCTCGCTCGACATGGTCGTCGCCGCCGACGCGGTGTGGTCGGCCCTGCCCGCCCGGATCGATCTCCTGGCCGCCGAGTTGCAGCGCACCCGGCAGCTCTCGCACTCCGTGGGCGTGCGTCCCGGTGAGCACCCGGCGGGCGACGACCTGGAGCGCATCACCCGCACGCTGACGCACCTGCGCGAACAGGTGATCTCCGACCCGCTCGCCTACTGGGTCCCGTCGCAGGGGAGTTCGGCACCCGGCGGCGGCAGGCCGGACACATCGACGTACGACCGCGAGGCGCGCGCCCTGGAGGACGTGCGCCGGGAGATCGACGCCGTGCTCGCCGTCCGCCAGGACGCGGAGACCCGGCTGGTCAGGCTGCGCGACCTGCTCAGCCGTGCCGATCGCACACTGGCCGAGGCCCGCAACGCACGCGGTGAGGTGCTCGCGAAGATCGCCGCCTCGGAGGTGCCCGCGGTCAGCGGTCCGCCGACCGCGCTGCAGGAGCAGCTGGCGACGGCCGCCGACTACCGCCGGCACGCGCAGTGGCACCGTCTGTCGCCGCTGCTGGAATCGCTGGAACAGGACGCCGAGGAGGAACTGCTGCGCGCCCGCGAGTCGCTGACGGCGGTCACCGCCCCCCTCGCGGTCCGTGCCGAGTTGCGCGGCCGGCTGGACGCGTACAAGGCGAAGGTCGCCCGGCACGGACTCGCGGAGGACCCGCTGCTGGTCGAGCGGTACGACGCGGCACGCCGCATGCTGTGGAGCGCGCCGTGCGACCTCAGGGTCGCCGAAGAGGCGGTGCTGCGCTACCAGCGGGCGGCCGCTGAACTGCTCGGACCGCGTGTGCCCCGGCAGGGCGAGCCGGCCGATCGTAGGGGGGAAGCATGAGTCGGGCTGGGCAGAAGTGCCAGCGCCCCGGGTGCGAGGGTTCGTACGAGGACGTGGGCGGCGGCGAGCTGTACTGCGACACGTGCGGGCTCGCGCCGGTCGTCGCGGCGAACGGCGCGGTCGGCTCGCCGGCCACCGGGATCACAGCCGGCGGCAAGGGGTCCGACGGTGACAGTTCGCGCTCCAGTTCCCGTACGTCGTCACGGTCGTCCCAGTCCCGGCGCTCGGTGTCGGGGCGGCTGACGGGCAGTTCCACCGGCCGCTCGGTGTCGGTGCGCAGCTCCGGCACGGCGAGCGGGAGTTCGGGCCGCGCCCGGCTCGGCCTCGGCCTGGTGCAGGTGCCGGACGTACCACGGCCCGACCCCCGGGCGATGGTCCTCGAGAACCCCGAGGTGCCCGAGCGCAAGCGGTTCTGCTCACGCTCCGACTGCGGCGCCCCGGTGGGACGTTCGCGCGGCGAGCGGGCCGGGCGCACGGAGGGCTTCTGCACCAAGTGCGGCCACCCGTACTCGTTCGTGCCCAAGCTGCATGCCGGGGACATCGTGCACGGCCAGTACGAGGTCGTGGGCTGCCTCGCGCACGGCGGGCTCGGCTGGATCTATCTGGCGGTGGACCGCGCGGTCTCCGACCGATGGGTCGTCATGAAGGGCCTGCTCGACACGGGTGACCAGGACGCGATGGCCGCGGCGATCTCCGAGCGGCGGTTCCTCGCCGAGATCGAGCACGCCAACATCGTGCGCATCTACAACTTCGTGGAGCACCTCGACCAGCGCACCGGCTCCCTCGACGGCTACATCGTCATGGAGTACGTCGGCGGCAAGTCGCTGAAGGAGATCGCCAACGAGCGCCGCACACCCGACGGAAGACGCGATCCGCTCCCCGTCGAGCAGGCGTGCGCGTACGGCATCGAGGCGCTCGAGGCCCTCGGCCACCTGCACAGCCGCAATCTCCTGTACTGCGACTTCAAGGTCGACAACGCGATCCAGACCGAGAACCAGCTCAAGCTGATCGACATGGGCGCCGTACGCAGGATGGACGACGACGAGTCGGCGATCTACGGCACGGTGGGCTACCAGGCGCCCGAGGTCGCGGACGTCGGTCCGTCGGTGGCGAGCGACCTCTACACGGTCGCGCGCACCCTGGCGGTGCTCACCTTCGACTTCCAGGGCTACACGACCGTCTTCGCGGACTCCCTGCCCGACCCGGACACCATCGACGTGTTCCGCCGGTACGAGTCCTTCTACCGTCTGCTCGTCCGGGCCACCGACCCGGACCCGGCCCGCAGGTTCGCCTCGGCGCAGGAGATGACGGAGCAGCTGACGGGCGTGCTCCGGGAGGTCGTCGCCGTCCAGACCGGTCGCCCGCGGCCCGCCCTGTCGACGCTGTTCGGGCCCGAGGTCAAGGTCACGGACAGTGAGATGTTCCCGAAGCTGGACGAGGACGTGTCACGGCTGGGCGCACGAGTGGTGCCCTCACGGCGCAGGCCCGTGGCGTCACCGGCCCCGGCCGGCTCCCTTGCGGCCGCGACCCCGGCCGGGCCCATGGTGCCCGCCCCCCGCTCCGGCGGGGCCTCTGACGCCGGAGCAACCGGCGCTGTTGCCGCGCCGGCCCTCGTCAAGCCGGTCGACACCTCCGCCGCCGCCCTCGCGCTGCCCGTCCCGCTGGTCGATCCGGGCGATCCCAACGCAGGTTTCCTGGCGGGTCTGATGGCGTCCGCACCGGGCGAGCTGATCGCGGCGCTGCGCGCTGCACCCAACAGCTCCCTGGAGCTGCGACTGCGCGAGCTGCGGGCCCGGCTGGAGATGGGCGAGGCGGCGAGTGCGGGGCGCGCCCTGCAAACGCTGGAGGCCGACCACCCCGACGACTGGCGGGTCGTCTGGTACCGCGGTGTCACCGCGCTCGTCACCGGCGACCACGAGGCCGCCGCGGTCGCCTTCGACGCGATCTACGACGCCTTCCCCGGCGAGCCCGCCCCGAAGCTGGCCCTCGCCCTGTGCGCCGAGGTCCTCGGCCAGCTCGACAACGCCGCCGAGTACTACCGCCTCGTGTGGAGCACCGATCCCAGCTATGTCAGCTCGGCGTTCGGACTGGCCCGCGTCCAGTTCGCGGCCGGCGACCGCGGCGACGCCGTGCGCACGCTGGAGTCCGTGCCGGAGGCGTCCATCCACTACACCGCCGCCCGGGTCGCCGCCGTACGGGCGCGGCTGCGGCAGCGCGCGGGCCGGGTGCCCGACCCGGCCTTCCTGGACGATCTCGTCGCCGCCGCGGGCCAGATCCAGGCGCTCGAGGAGTACGGCCTGGACGCCGTACGGCGCGAGCAGTTGTCCACAGAGGTCCTCGGCTGCGCCCTGGACTGGGTACTCTCCGGTAGCCAGGGCCCGGAGCCGTCCGCCGAGGGCGGACGGGCACTGCTCGGCAGTGATCTGGACGAGCGTGGCCTGCGCTTCGGCCTGGAGCGCTCGTACCGCACGCTGGCCCGGCTCGCGCAGGGCAGCGATGAGAGGATCGACCTGGTGGAACGTGCCAACCGTTACCGCCCCCGGACGTGGGTGTGATCGATGTCGCAGATGCCCCAGTCGACGGCGCTTTCCAGGTGCCCCAGTTGCGAGGAGCCCCTCGAGTCGGGTGACCGCTTCTGCGGCGCCTGCGGGTACGACCTCTCGGTGGTGCCGGCCCCTCCGCCGGACACCCCGACCCTGACCATGAACGGCATGGCACCGCACCCCCGTTCGGAGACGGCCCCCGTCGACTGGCCGACCGCTCCGGAGGCGGGCGGCGCGAACACGCCCGCCGCGGTGCATCTGCCGTCCGACATCCAGGGCACCGACTCGGGCGGCTCCCAACTGCCCACCACGGCCCCGGCCAAGGACGTGTCCAAGGGTGTGCGGTTCGACCGCCCGTCGGACGCCGACGACTACCACCTCGCGGCACCGCAGCCCGTCGACCCGCGCACGTCGGTCCCGTCGACTCCCCCGGCCGGCACGAAGGTCTGCGTGGCCTGCCGCAGCGGCCAGGTGGACAGCGACGGCTACTGCGAGAACTGCGGCCATGCACAGCCACGCGAACGCGACCATGTCGAGCAGGAGTTGGACGCGGTCGCCGCGGTCAGCGACCGGGGCCTGCGCCACCACCGCAACGAGGACGCGTTCGCCGTCTCCTCGACCGCGCTGCCCGACGGCTCGCCCGCCGTCGTCGCGGTCGTCTGCGACGGCGTCTCCTCGGCGACCCGGCCCGACGAGGCGTCGATCGCCGCCGCCGCGGCCGCGAACGAGGCGCTGCTCGCCGCCCTGCCGCGCGGCACGCATCCCCAGCAGGCCATGCACGACGCGATCATCGCCGCGTCCCACGCCGTCAACGCGCTCGCCACCGAGCCGGAGACGGCCCAGGAGCACTCACCGCACCAGAACGCTCCCGCGTGCACGTTCGTCGGCGCCGTCGTCACCACCAGCCTGCTCGTCGTGGGCTGGGTCGGCGACAGCCGCGTCTACTGGATCCCCGTCGACCGCAGCGCGCCCCCTGCCCGCCTCACCGAGGACGACTCGTGGGCCGCTCAGATGGTCGCCGCAGGCCTGATGAGCGAAGCGGAGGCGTACGCCGACGAGCGCGCCCACGCGATCACCGGCTGGCTCGGCGCCGACGCGTACGAACTGGAGCCGCACACCGCTTCCTTCAAGCCGGACCGGCCCGGTGTGGCGGTGGTCTGCACGGACGGCCTGTGGAACTACGCCGAGGCCGTCGAGGAGATGGCCGAGGCGGTGCCGTCCGACGCCGAACGGCGTCCGCTGCACGCCGCCCAGGTACTGGTGGGCCACGCTCTGGACGGCGGGGGCCACGACAACGTAACAGTGGCGGTCCTGCCGTTCCCGGCCCCGCTCCAGGGGGCAGGATCCGCCTGAGGCGTGTCCGGGGGGACACACCCGGTGCCGGCGGGACCGGCCACGGGACCGGAGGGGACCGGTCCGCAACCAGTCATCACCCCACAGCGCTGGGGTTCTCGAGGGGGCTCGGAGAGGGCATGGCCAATTTCTCGAAGTCGAACGTGCCGCAGTTCTCGGTGGACGTCTACCAGAACGAATATCTGCCGGACGGCGGCCGCGAGGTCAATGCCATCGTGACGGTGACGGCCACCGGGGGCGGCACGATCGGAAGCGCGTCCGCCGCGCCCCACCTCTACTCGCCGGGGCGCGGCCCCAGCGCTGCCGTGGCCGTCATGGTCGACTGCTCGGGATCGATGGACTACCCGCCGACCAAGATGCGCAACGCCCGCGACGCCACGGCCGCCGCCATCGACACCCTGCGCGACGGTGTGCACTTCGCGGTCATCGGCGGCACCCATGTCGCCAAGGAGGTCTATCCGGGCGGCGGCCGGGTCGCCGTCGCCGACGCGACCACCCGCGACCAGGCCAAGCAGGCGCTGCGCAGGGTCAGCGCGGGCGGCGGAACCGCGATCGGCACCTGGCTGCGTCTGGCGGACCGGTTGCTGTCGTCGGCCGACGTCTCCATACGCCACGGCATCCTGCTCACCGACGGCCGCAACGAACACGAGTCGCCCGAGGATCTGAGGGCCACGCTGGACGCCTGCGCCGGCCGTTTCACCTGTGACGCGCGTGGAGTGGGCACCGACTGGGAGGTCAAGGAGGTCACCGGGATCGCCTCCGCGCTGCTCGGCACCGCGGACATCGTCGCCGATCCGGCCGGGCTGGCCGCCGACTTCACCCAGATGATGGAGACGGCCATGGGCAAGGAAGTGGCCGATGTCTCACTGCGGCTGTGGACCCCCGTCGGTACGGAGATCAAGTTCGTCAAGCAGGTGGCGCCCACGGTCGAGGAACTGACCGCCCGTCGCACCGAGGCCGGTCCGCGCGCCGGGGACTACCCCACGGGCTCGTGGGGCGACGAGTCCCGCGACTACCACGTGTGCGTCCAGGTCCCGACCGCCGGGATCGGCCAGGAGATGCTGGCCGCCCGGGTCTCGCTGGTGATACCGCAGGCCGGGGGCACCGCCCGGAACCTCGGGGCCCAGGGGCTCGTCCGGGCCGTGTGGACCGACGACATGGTGGCGTCCACGTCGATCAACCCGCAGGTCGCCCACTACACGGGGCAGGCCGAACTGGCACAGGTCATCCAGCAGGGTCTGGATTTGCGCAAAGTGGGCGATTTTGATGGCGCAACGGCCAAACTGGGCCGCGCCGTTCAGCTCGCGAGCGTCTCGGGGAACGCAGATACTGCGAAACTGCTTGCGAAGGTGGTGGACGTGGTCGACGCCGCGACAGGTACTGTGCGACTTAAGGCAAAGGTCACGGAAGCCGACGAGATGACTCTCGAGACACGGTCCACAAAGACGGTTCGTGTAAAGAAGTGACCTGAGAGTTCCGACAGCAACGAGCCCGGCCCCCGGTGGGCCGGAGAACCACGCCGGTCGTAGCGACCGGAGAAGGAGAGGGGGAAGCGCCGACATGCCGACCTGCCCGAACGGACACCAGTCGGGTTCCGACGACTGGTGCGAGGTCTGCGGTCACCGTATGGCCGGTGCCGTACCCCCGCCGCCTCCACCGCCGCCCACCGCCGGCTACGGCTATCCGCCGCCCGGTTCGCCTCCTCCGGGGCCCGGTGGCCGGCCCGGTGGCCGCCCGCAGTCCGCGGTGCCGAACCTCGAGCCGGAGCTCTGCCCGCAGTGCCGCACGCCTCGCGAGGGCGGCGCCCCGTTCTGCGAGGAGTGCCGCTGGAACTTCCTGACCAACACGGCGACCTCCTACACCCCGGCCGCACCGCGCCCGTCCGCGCCCAACCCGGCGCTGCGCTTCCAGCAGGGCGGACAGACGATGCCGGGTCCCGACTCGTTCGACTACGAGCGGTCCAGGCCGTCGCAGGTGAACCGCCCCGCCGAACCGATTCCGCCCGGGCCGCCCTTCGGCGACGAGCCCTCCGGTCCCACGGGCTTCGGCGGTGCCTCCGCACGTCCGTCCGTGTTCGGGAACGAGCCCCCCCGTCCGCCCGCCTTCGGCGGCGACACCTCGCCCCAGCCTCCCTACGGTGCGGATCCCGGACGTCCGGTTCCGCCGCCGCCCGGACCCGCCGTCGGCGGCCCCGGCGGACAGCAGGGCGGTGCCCCCGGTGCGCCGTCGGCCTTCCAGGGCGGAGCCCCGTCCGTGTTCCGGCGGCCGACCCCGCCCTCCTCGTCCTCGGCCCAGGGCTTCCCGCCCTCCGCCCCGCCGCAGCAGGGCGGTCCGTCCTTCGGCGGCGGTGACGACGACTGGGTGATCTCTCCGCCGTCGAACTCGCCCGCGCCCGGTGCCCCCGGCGCCGGCGGCCAGGGCGGCGACTACGGCTTCCCGCAGCCCGGTGCCACCCAGGCTCCTCCGTCGCCCTACGAGCAGCGGCCGGCGACCTGGACCGCGACCATCGGCCCGGACCGCGAGTACTTCATGGCGATGATGCAGCGCTCCGGTCCCGAGGCCGCCGGCCTGAACCTGCCCGCCTACTCCCCGGAGCAGCAGCGCACGCTCACCGGCAACCAGATCACCATCGGGCGCCGCCGCCACTCCACCGGTGACACCCCTGACATCGACCTGTCGGTGCCGCCGGAGGACCCGGGCGTCTCGCACCAGCACGCGCTCCTGGTCCAGCAGCCGGACGGCTCGTGGGCGGTCGTCGACCAGAACTCCACGAACGGCACCACGGTCAACGGCGGCGAGGAGCCCATCCAGCCCTTCGTCCCCGTGCCCCTGCAGGACGGGGACCGGGTGCACGTGGGCGCGTGGACGACGATCACGATCCACCGCGGCTGAGCCGGACGATTGCTCCGCGCGTGCGGGGGCCTTCATGGGCTCGCGTACGCGCGAACGGCCGGGTCCGCTCACCGGGGCCCGGCCGTTTCGCTGCTCGTGACGGCCGTCACCGGCCCGGCCGTTTCACTGCTCGTGGCCGTCGTTCCCGGTGGCCACGGCGCGGCCGTCACCGCAGTGGCCAGTGGTGCGGCCCCTCCGGGTCGTCCAGCCAGGCCCAGGAGCGGTCTCCGCTGACGGTGATCCCGAACCGCTCGCGTGCGGGCCGCCCCTCCCGCTCCCACAGGACGTACGCCTCGTACGGGTCCAGGCTGCGCTGCGTCAGGGCCAGCAGGAACCTGAACAGCTCGTGACCACGGGCCCGGGACGGCAGCCCGTCCAGGTACTGCGCCTCGGGCTCGACCCGCGTTCCGCCGCGCAACGGCACGAAGTAGGCGGGCGTGCGCAGGAAGCGCCCCTCGGCGTGCCCTGCGCTTCCCACCCGCAGCGAGATGAGGCCGGTGGCGAACGGCGCGAGGATCCGCGCACCGGGACGGCACTGCGCCGGCCACGCCGGCGGCACCGTGGTCGGCGCGCAGGTCGCGATGATCCGGTCGAAGGGTGCCCGCTCCGGCACACCGCGTGCGCCGTCCCCCGGGACCACGGCCGGGTGGTATCCCGCGACGGTCAGATGCTGCCGGGCCGACTCGGTGATCTCCGGATCGAGGTCGACGGTGGTGACCGGGTCGTCACCGAGTCGATGTGCGAGGAGCGCCGCGTTGTACCCGCTGCCGGCGCCGATCTCCAGGACGGTGTTCCCCTCCTCGACCTCGAGCTCGGTCAGCATCTGCGCCATCAGCGAGGGCTGGCTGCTGGAGGAGACGAGTTCGTCGTCCCGTACGAGGGTGGCCAGCGGGGCGTCCTCATAGGCGCCGCGCAGCCACTGCTCCCTGCGCCAGGGGTCGGGGTCGTCGCCCGATCTGCGCTCGTAACCGTCCGCGGCGCCCACGTAGTAGTACGGCACGAAGAGATGGCGCGGCACCGCCTCGAACACCTCCCGCCAGCCGGGATCGGTGTCCCAGACGCCGCTCGCATCGATCTCGCGCACGAGTTCCGCCCGCGCCGACGCGGCCAGGGCCTCCAGCTCACGATCAAGAGAGTGCGTGGCCATACCTCCACTGTGCGGCGGAAGACGGCCCGGGGGCGAGCACGCCCTCTCCCACGCCGGGATCACGCGTCCGCCCGAGGGGACCGGTCGCCGTCGAAACGGCGGGTCCTAAGCCTCGGGTCCTCGGTCTCCGCGTCTGAGACCATGGAGCATGTGACAGAGATTCGGCGCGGCACGCTTCAGGAGCAGACCTTCTACGAGCAGGTCGGCGGTGAGGAGACCTTCCGCCGCCTGGTGCACCGGTTCTACGAGGGAGTCGCCGAGGACCCGCTGCTGCGGGCCATGTATCCGGAGGAGGACCTGGGCCCGGCCGAGGAGCGCTTCACCCTGTTCCTGATGCAGTACTGGGGCGGCCCGACGACGTACAGCCAGAACCGGGGCCATCCCCGTCTGCGGATGCGCCACGCGCCCTTCGCCGTGAACCAGGCCGCGCACGACGCCTGGCTCCGGCACATGCGCGTCGCCGTCGACGAACTGGGCCTGTCCGAAGAGCACACGACCACGCTCTGGAACTACCTGACGTACGCCGCGGCGTCGATGGTGAACACCCCGGAGTGAGCCGGCGGCCGTCCGGCCCACGGGCTGCCGGTGCACCGGATTCCGGCCCCTCGGCAGCCCGTTCCCCGGGGGGAGAGGTCAGCGGACGCTGACGTCCAGGGCGCCCAGTCCCGCCCGGCGCACGGCGACCGAACCGAACGGTGTGCGCAGCCTCAGCCAGGTGCCCGACGACAACAATGCCGGCGGCTCGCTGTCGGATGCCTGCGGGACGGGCCGCAGAAAGCCGAGCGACTGCGCGGCGTGCACCGCCCGCACCGGAAGTTCGGTGTCGCCCAGTGTGCGGGACCAGATCTCCCGGCCTATGCGGTCGAGTGCGACACGGGTCCGCTGCTCGGGCGCCAACTCCTCCGTGCGCGAACGGAATTCGCCGACTGCCGCGGACACGGTGGCCCGCAGGGCGTCCGCGGCGGGCAGTCCCGGACAAGGACGCCAGCCGCCGCGCGGCGGAAGGACCCCCGCCCACGGGGGCCCGGTCACAGCCGCCGGCACCCCGGCCGTCGCCGCCGCGTCGTCGACGGACTCAAGCAGTTCGCCCGCCGAGACGGTCACATCGAGCCGGGCCTCCAGCCCGTTCTCGTACGGCTTGGCGAGCCGGACCGCACGGATCGCGAGCACCTCGAACGACGGCGGGCGCCCGAACACCGCCAGTGCCGTCCCGGTCGTCTGCAGACGCACCGCGGCGCCGCGGTCGTAGTGGATCAGACGGGCCAGGAAGGCGGCGAAGTCCGCCGCCTCCCCGTCGTCGGCGAGATGGAGCACCGTCATGCGGCGACGGCCTCCCCCTCGTCATCCCGGTACTCCGTGAGGAACTCCCGTTCCTCGGCCGTGATCCTGCGCGGCCGTTGCGCCTCGAAGTCGAAGGGCACGATCACCGTCGAGGCCCGGACGTAGATCCGGTCCGGGTCCTTGACCTCGTAGGTGAGCGTGAAGGACGCGGCCTTGATGTCCGTGACCCACAGCTCGATGTCCACCGGCGCATGCCGGTGGACCAGCTGCCGCTTGTAGTCGATCTCATGGCGCGCCACCACGGACCCCTGCTTGAACTGCTTGTCCGGGCGGAACAGGAAGTCGATACGCGCTTCCTCCAGGTAGCGGAGGAACACCACGTTGTTGACGTGGCCGTATGCGTCCATGTCCGCCCAGCGCAGCGGGCAGCGGTAGATGTGCCGCAAGATCAGCCCCGGGTCAGCTTCTTGTAGGTGGCACGGTGCGGACGGGCCGCGTCCGGGCCGAGCCGCTCGATCTTGTTCTTCTCGTAGGACTCGAAGTTGCCCTCGAACCAGAACCACTTGGAGTCGCCCTCGTAGGCGAGGATGTGCGTGGCCACACGGTCCAGGAACCAGCGGTCGTGGGAGACGACCACGGCGCAGCCCGGGAACTCCAGAAGGGCGTTCTCGAGCGACGACAGCGTCTCGACGTCGAGGTCGTTGGTCGGCTCGTCGAGCAGCAGCAGGTTGCCGCCCTGCTTCAGGGTGAGCGCGAGGTTGAGGCGGTTGCGCTCACCGCCGGAGAGCACACCGGCCGGCTTCTGCTGGTCCGGGCCCTTGAAGCCGAAGGCGGAGACATACGCCCGCGACGGCATCTCGACCTGACCGACGTTGATGTAGTCGAGCCCGTCGGAGACGACCTCCCACAGCGTCTTCTTCGGGTCGATGTTCTCGCGGCTCTGGTCGACGTACGAGATCTTGACGGTCTCGCCCACCTTGATCGAGCCGGCGTCGGGCTCCTCGAGGCCCTGGATCATCTTGAACAGCGTGGTCTTGCCCGCACCGTTCGGACCGATGACACCGACGATGCCGTTGCGCGGCAGGGTGAAGCTGAGGCCGTCGACGAGGACCTTCTCCCCGAAGGCCTTGTTGAGCTTGTCGACCTCGACCACGACGCTGCCCAGACGCGGGCCCGGCGGGATCTGGATCTCCTCGAAGTCCAGCTTCCGCATCTTGTCGGCCTCGGCCGCCATCTCCTCGTAGCGGGCCAGACGCGCCTTGGACTTGGCCTGCCGCCCCTTGGCGTTGGAGCGGACCCACTCGAGCTCTTCCTTCAGACGCTTCTGCCGCTTGGCGTCCTTCTGGCCCTCGACCTTGAGACGCGTGGCCTTGGTCTCGAGGTATTTGGAGTAGTTGCCCTCGTAGCCGTGCAGACGGCCGCGGTCGACCTCGCAGATCCACCCGGCGACGTTGTCCAGGAAGTACCGGTCGTGGGTGACCGCCACGACGGTGCCCTCGTACTTGGCCAGGTGCTGCTCCAGCCAGTTCACGGACTCGGCGTCGAGGTGGTTGGTGGGCTCGTCGAGCAGCAGCAGGTCGGGCTGCTCGAGCAGGAGCTTGCAGAGCGCGACGCGGCGGCGCTCACCACCGGAGAGCTTGGTCACGGCCCAGTCGCCGGGCGGGCAGCCCAGGGCGTCCATGGCCTGCTCAAGCTGAGCGTCCAGGTCCCAGGCGTTGGCGTGGTCGAGCTGCTCCTGGAGCTTGCCCATCTCGTCCATGAGCTCGTCGGTGTACTCGACCGCCATCTGCTCGGCGATCTCGTTGAACCGGTCGAGCTTGCCCTTGACCTCGGCGACGCCCTCCTGGACGTTCTCCAGGACCGTCTTCTCCTCGTTCAGCGGCGGCTCCTGGAGCAGGATGCCGACGCTGTAACCGGGTGTGAGGAAGGCGTCACCGTTCGACGGCTGCTCAAGACCGGCCATGATCTTGAGGACGGTCGACTTACCGGCGCCGTTCGGGCCGACGACGCCGATCTTCGCACCCGGAAGGAAGCTCAGGGTGACGTCGTCGAGAATCACCTTGTCGCCGTGCGCCTTGCGCGCCTTGCGCATGGTGTAAATGAACTCAGCCAAGAGAAACCGTCCGGCAGCTTGAAATCTGGCAGTGGGCAGATACACCCCATCTTGCCTGACCGCCACCCCTGGACGGAAACCCGTGAGGCGCGGTGGCGCTGACCTGGGGTTTCGCCGAGGGCGACGGTGGCTTGTCCGTCACTGTCGGTGGCCGTCGCGTGCCCTCGGGCGACCTCGCACGGCGCAGCGACGGCCCGAGAGCGATCAACCGGGCAGCCGGATCTTCACCTGTCGGTTGTGGCGAGCATGATCAATCCCCTCACCCTCCACGTGGGCACCCATGGCGGGCAGTTCCGTCCCACGTGCCATGGGCGTGACCTCAGCCGGCGCCAGGGCCTTCGGGACGGTCGCCTCCCAGCTCCGCCGAACCGCCGCGAGTGACGGGCCTCGGGGGCTGTGGGCCACGCGTACTCGTCGCATGGGGCAGATCACGACTGCTCGGGGGCACCGCGGCACGTGACGAACGGCCGAGCGCACAGAAGACGCGGGCAGACCACAGCTGCCGGGGCGTGAGGACCCGTTCCGATTCCGCCGCGAGGTTCCGAGCAGGGTGTCTCTTGAGCCGCAGTCCACGGCACCGGACACAGGCGCCGGCCTTCCGCTTGCGCGGCCGGATGCCGACCGGGGTGGGAACAGGGCTCACACGGTCACATACCGGGGAATGACACCGGCGCGGGCACGACGTATTGCGGCCGAGTCGAGGCCGGTGCGCAGACACCTCGTCCATCGCGTGTCGTCCAGGACACCACGCAACAACGCCAGGGCCGACGCGTCGCAAGGTCTCTAGCCGAATTCGCCGTTACGTACGCCCAGTCGAAACGCCGTCCACTCCTCTGCTGTGAATCGCAGCGGCGGCAGTTCCCTGTTCTGCGAATCGCGGACCGCAACCGCTCCGCCGCCGAGGTCTGCGACCTCCACGCACGTCTTGTCCCACCTGTTGGAGTAACTGCTCGTGACCCATTCCGCATCAGTCAGGTCTATTGCGTACAGCTCAGTCTTCGCTGCGTCCATCATGGGACCTCCTGTAGCTGCCGGATGGGCGTTCTCCCTTCAAGGGTCACCCTGATGGTCCTCATGTGCATCTCGCCCTCCTGGCCGGCTGCCCGCCCCGCCGCCATGAAAGCGCAAGCCGCAAAAAGCGGGCGACGCGACTTGAGCGGGATGAAGTGCTGCTGGAGCCGGAGATGGCGCCACTCGCCCATCCACGCGGTGGACGGTGGTCGTGCCGACCCTGAACGCGGCCGTGAGCTGGGTAGAGTCGTCTGCGTGGGACTTTGGCTACTCAACAACCTGAACACGGCCTGCCTCGCGCTCCTCATCGTAGGAGGCGTTGTTGTTCTGTCGCTCGCCGCCTGCCTGGTGACGCGCCGTGTTTTTCCTGAGTTGATCAATGGCGTGACAAATGATGTGTCCCGCACGGTACTTGAACTGTTCGGAGCCATCTACGGAATCGTCCTTGCCTTCGTCATCGTGACCTTGTGGACCGAACTTGAGCAAGTTCAAGCAGTGGTGACTTCGGAGGCCACGGATCTCGCCGTCATGTCCCGCAACGCGCATTCGTTTCCGGACGATGTGCAGAAAAAATTGGACCGGGCGATCGGGGACTACGTCCACGCCATCGTTGAGGATGCATGGCCACTGATGCGCGACGGGAAAAACAGCCTCAGCGCGACATCGGGCAAGCTTGAGGCGTTGTACGCGGTCCTCCAGAATTACAATCCCAAAAGCGCTTCCGAACAGGCCTTCTACAGCAAGTCGGTCGAGCGGCTGAACGATGTGACCGCACAGCGCAGAACCCGCATCCTGGCCGCAACGCAGCAACTGCCCCCTCTCCTGCAGGTCCTCACCTACGGGGGAGCACTGGTCGTCATGCTGATCACCTTGCTGTACGGGGTGGAGAACCTCAAGGTGCAGCTGCTTTTCGTAGGGTCGATCGCGTTGCTGGTAGGCCTGAGCCTCACCCTCGTCCTCGTCCTCGAACACCCCTTCGCCGGCGAGGTGAGCGTGAGTCCGAGTCCGTTCATGGAAGGTCAGCTGGGCACATACTGGAACAGGTGACGTGGTGAGGTCCGGCGAGAGATCATCCGGCTCATCGCCACTCCGTGCCCCGCAGCCGACATCGCCTCGGGCGCTGCTTGACATCCGCAGGGGCGCCCATGCCCTCCCGAATCGTTCCTCCAGGGCCTCACCCGGGAATTGCCCCACGGGAGACGCTTGACCTCGTCGGCCATGCGCACGAGCGCGTCCGCAGGTAACCGATGGTGAGGCCCAACGCGAGTTGTAGGCCTCGAGGCTCACTGCCGGCTCGTTGGAGTTGCGAGCCACCGCGACAGTCGGTGGCTGTCGAGCGCCCGCGTCGTCACCTCGTGCGGTCCGGCGTCGATCCGCGCGGTGGTCGTACTCCGCACCGCCACCCGGACATTCGCCACGTCGCGCCTCCCGCAGCCGAAGAACCGCAGGATGTCGACGGCCCCTCCGTGCGGCCCCTGCGGCAGCACATGACGGCTCGTGTCCCCGGCTTCGAAGGTCAGGACCGGAACCAGCGAGGCGCGGCGGTCCTGGCGGTGGGAGCGATGCCGGTTGCGACGTGGGAAGGACGGGATGAGGGTGGGAAGGGGGAATATCCGATCGAACATCGAACGGAGCTCTCATGGAAGCGAGGAAGTCCGACCTGTACGCGCGTGACCTGACGGAAGCGCACTGGGTCAAGAGCAGCAAGAGCACGACGAGCCCGTACTGCGTCGAGGTGGCGGAGCTCGGCGACGGAGCCGTCGCGATCCGCGACTCGAACAACAGGGACCTGCCGTCCCTGCGGTTCACCGCAGAGGAATGGACGGCATTCCGGGACGGAGTGCGGGACGGCGAATTCGGCTAGGAAGCACCGTCTCACTCGCTTGACGGGCCGGCTCGCCGAGGCAGATCGACCGCCCTGGCAAGCGGGCCCGCCAAGTGCCGAGTTCGGCGACCGACACCACGGGTCACCGTTCCCTGCGCCCGAACAGGGCCGGCCCGGGGTCTGAGCCTCGACGCCCGTCGGGTCAGGTGCCCGCGCTCCGCGCCCCCCGTCCCGTTGATCACTGCGGCTCCCCGGCCGACCTGCGGCCTCGCGCCCCGGTGGAAGACCGCCATGATCACTGTGCCGATAGCGGCATGGCACACCCGAGCCGGGTGATGATTCCGCTGCCTTTACCGCGGATTCGGGCCGTCTCTCCTGCCCGATGCCGGCACCGGGTGGCGACCTTCAAGGCCGCAGCGCAGCCCACCCGTTGACAACGGGCTTCCCCGGCAACCGGCCTGGCATACGTTCCGCATCGGGAGCAACCGGCGTCCCGAGGGGGCGGGCGACAGTGTGGAGGTGCTGCCGAGCAGCTACGCGAAGCGCATCCACGGGCGGCAGGAGGTCGCGAACCGCCGGATCGAGGACCTGTCACGCGAGGGCGAGTGACACCGCTCGATCACATCTGAGGCCCCCCACAGGTGCAGGGGCCTCCTCGTTGTGTTCCGTGTTGTGTTCCGTCCGTCGACGTGACTCGGTGGCGTGCGTCGGCCCTGCGGCGAGTAGGTGCTGAAGATGTCTGCGCTCGCCGGCGAGGACAGCGAGCGTCTGCACAGAGCTTGCTCCTGGCACTGCCACTCGTGTTCACGCTCAGCACACTCGACTTGCTCCCGGCCGGCACGCCCGCTGAGCACAGCACCACCCGGAGTTCCGCTTCTGCGGGGGTAGGTGAGGCATGCCCGCCCCCCGAATGGCGGCACCCCGTTTGTTGCAGAAGCTATTGCGCCGTTCGAGTGACTCGGAGCACTGGTGCGGCATGAAGGCAGGACGGACCGCCGACGGCAACTGTGCTGGTCAGGTGCCTGTTTGGGGTAGATACCCCTCGTCTATCTGGTGTTTCATCCGCATCAATAGCCATCACAGCCCATAGTTGTGGAAATGTCACTGTTTTGTAACACGGCTTGGTTCGTTGATGTCCCACGGCGAGAGCACGCCACAGTTGCGGTCCTCGGCACTGCGCCGGGAACCCGGATAGGACGCTGACTCCCACCAAGGTGGGTGTGGCACTCATGTGAAGGGAAAGCTTCATGTCTGTTGCTCGTACCACGATCCGCCTGATGGCCACCTGTGTGGCGTCGGCCGCGCTCGTCGGGGCGGCCGCCATGCCGGCCCTCGCCGACGGACACGGCCGGGGCGTCGACAACCGCGGCCGCTTCTCGCACAGCGCCTCGCATCGCGCCGACGGTCACGGCCATGACCGTGACTTCCGCCGTATCGGCCGCTGGGACCACGGCCGGTACTACTACCGCAGCCACAACCGCGACCGCTTCGGACACTGGCTCTGGTTCCTGGCCCCGCGCAACGTCTGGGACCGGTCCCACCACCACCGCTGACCCGCTGCTGTCGGCCCGTTCCCGCGGGCGGCGGCCGGTGACGTGAGGGGCGGGCCGCGCATCGCGCCGCCCGCCGGAGCAAGGGCTGTTGACCCCTCCCAGGGGGCCGAAGACCGCTTCTCGCGGTCTTCGGCCCCCCGCTTGCGTCCGGATCACCGGCCGACCGATCCGAGCATGCGCTCCGGTGCCGAAGTACTCAGCGGCCGGCTCCGCTCCCCGGTCAGCCGACACCGGTTTCGCCGGAGACGCTCGTCCGACGCCTGTCTGCCTGCCGCGGTCAGACCAGGCAGAACTCGTTTCCTTCCGGGTCGGCCATCACCATGTGGTCGGGCCTGCCCTGCAATGTCTGCTCACCGACTACGGTCGCCCCCGCAGCAGTGAGCCGCTCCACTGCGTCGACCACTCGCGGCCAACGAACCTCCCAGGGGGTTTCACGACCACCACCGACCTGCACGTCCAAGTGGAGCCGGTTCTTCACCACCTTGGACTCCGGCACTCGAAGGAAGGACAGCTGGGGGCCCAGGCCGTCCGGATCAGTGAGATACGCGCCTTCGTCCCACTCCTCCTCCGGAATCCCGTGATGGGAGAACCACTCCTCCCAGCTCCCGAACCCCGAGGGTGCGGGCCTCTCCACGTAGCCCAGTGCCAGCGCCCAGAACTCGGCCAGCCTCCCCGGACGCGCGCAGTCGATCGTCACACTCCATGTGGTCGCCATAGGACCTCCTGTCGGATGACCGGACCGTACAGCGCACCTATGACACCTGCGGCCGGCACGAACGCACCGCGGCACCGCGGAGTCTCGACGACCGTCCGGCGAGGGCACACACCGACTCCCCGGCGGTTCGCTGATCGACTGCGACAACACCTGCTTCATGCCCTCGCGAGGGCATCGGAGCCGCTGCGAGGGGTTGTGGGCATTCCAATGCTCCAACCGCCGCCCTTACCAGAGGGAATGCGCGCCGGTGATGTAATCACTTGATGGTGGAGCTGTGAAGAAACGGTGTTGTAGATTGTCGGTCCTGCCGCGCGCCAGGGTGTGCGCGGCTTGATCATTGGGGGGAACCGATGACTCGCATCCGTACAGTCCTGCCTGCCCTGGTGGCCGCAGGGTGCGCCACCGTCCTGCTCATGCCGTCCCAGGCGCAGGCCGCAAGCTCCATTCAGATCTACAAGATCTACTACGACAGCCCCGGCTCCGACCGCGGCGGCAACGCCTCGCTCAACGCCGAGTACGTCGAGCTGAAGAACACCAGCCGTTCGGCGATCGAACTGCGCGGCTACCGGGTCAAGGACGCGTCCGGGCACTGGTACACGTTCCCGTCGTACAAGATCGGCGCGGGGAAGACCGTGAAGGTCCACACCGGCAAGGGCACCAAGAGCGGCGGCCATGTGTACCAGGGCCGCGGCTGGTACGTGTGGAACAACGACAAGGACACCGCCACCCTGTACAAGGGCAGCAGCCGTATCGACTCCTGCTCGTACAACTCCACCCGGGTCGATTACAAGATGTGCTGACCGGCCGTCCTTGCTCAAAGCGCCCCCGCCGCCTGCCTCGTGCAGGTGGCGGGGTTGTGCGTTTTCCAGAGGGATCGCTGCACCCGAGACACATTCTTTGCAGGCCGGACGCCCGGATGCCTTTTGAACCAGAGGCCCATGTGAAGGGGCCCGCTGGGCGTTCATACCGCGGATCAGCGATCCGGGGGAACCTGGAACGGCCTGGAGCGGCGCCCGGATCTTCTCTACTTGACCGCGACGGTGACGTCCGCCGCGGTCCACAGGGTGTGTATGGCGACCCCCCGGGGCCCGGTGCCATACCGGGCCCGCCTCCGTGCCCGTCAGTCGCGGGTGGGCTGCTGCTTGTCGCGGAGCAGGAGGAGCGTCGCACCGCCGACCAGGACCAGGCCGATGGCCGTGCCGGCGATGATCGGGGTCATGCTCGAGGCGCCGGTCTCGGCCAGGTTGGTGTCCGTCGCCGCCGTGCCGCCCACGGTCGCCGGGCTGGGCTCACTGAAGGTCTGCGCCCTCAGACCGCCCGTGCTGCTCTCCGTCTTGCAGTCGAGAACGCCCTTGAACCACTTCTCGTAGCCGTCCGACCCCTTGATCGTGAAGTCGTACGCCTGATCCTCCTGCAGCGGGATCGTGACGATCTGCGTCCTGCCCGCCGGGATCGTGTGGGAGACGCCCATCAACTCGAAGGTGAACGCCTGGTCCCCCTTGTTCACCGCGGTGATGTCCACGCCCCCCTTGGCGCAGTTCTTCTCCGCCGAGAGTGCGGGTATCGCGCCGGTGGCGGCCCAGTTCGCCGTGGCCGTCGCCGAGACGGTCGACTCGCTGGAACCGGCGAGTATCTGCGTCTGGCTGCGCGTCTCGGAGGCGAAGGCCCGGCCGACCGGCACGGTGGTCGACGCCTGCACGGTCACCTCGGCCGAACCGTTCTGCGCCTTCTCCGGCACCTCGAAGTAGACGCGCTCACCGTCGGACGCGGACGTGATCTCCGTACCGTCCTTGTCGACGATCTTGACGCCCGAGGTCGTGGCATCCACCGGCGGGGTCACCGTGACGCTGTCGGCGTCGGTGTGCACCGTGACCGGGCCGAGCAGTTCACCGGGGTGGCCCGAGACGGCGGCCGGTTCAAGAGTCAGGGATGCTGCGGGCTCAGGGATGTTCCGCGCATGCTTCTGCAGATAGTCCGCGAGCTTCTCCGCCTGGGGGTCGACGGCATCCACATCGGCGTCGTCCGAGTACCGCCATATCGCCACCTGCGTACCGGCCGCGGCGTCCTGCTCGGTGAGGCCCTTGGCGCCGGCCTCGGCCGCCAGTGCCGCGAGATCGTTCACCTGAGGGTACGAGTTGCTCAGGATCCAGCGGATCTTCCCGGCGTTCCTGTTGCCGCTCAGGGACGTACCGCTCCAGGGCGTCTCCTGGTACCTGGAATCCTTCTGCGCCGGGTTGTGGATGTCGATGCAGTAGGTCTGCAGGGTGCCGCCACCGTCGACGGACATCTCGAACAGGCCGGCGGACACCTGCTCGTCGGTGCCGCCGTCATGGATGACGGCGGCACCGTACGTCTTGAGGCCGCCCATGGTCGCGGTCGCCCCGCCCTCGCTCTGCGGTGTCGCGTCGGCGGCCGCCACGCCCGCGGAGCCCAGCAGACCCACCACGGCGAGTCCGGACACCAGCGTCGCAGCGGCGAGGCGAGCAGCCTCTCGCCTGAACGCGGACGACGCAGACAACGAAGAAAACACAGAATTCCCCTTCGAGCAGGACCCGTTGACATGGGGGACGGTCCCACCAGCAGAATCAGAAGCCACAAGAGCTACGCCTGGCATCCTAGGGAGCGCAGCACACCCCTCTCCCCAGGCATATCGTCAGATAACCGTTCCGACTCGGAATCGTTATCGCACGCACAGCATGTGAGCTGCGCTGATCGTTCGAATACATGTGGACCGTTCGGACGCGGGCCGATGTAGCAGTGAATAAACGGCAGTTGGGGCGACACGCTCGAATCCGGCCGGCCGCTGCGGAAGCCCCCGCCCGTAGCCGCCACAGCCCGGCGCGCCCACCACAGCCGTCGTCCCACGCCCGGCGTCATGTCGCCCCGGCCGGTTCCAACTGCGGTCGGTCGGCGTTCCCGGCCTGTTCCGCCTCCTCCGGCCGACCTGCCGCCGCTGTCTCCGGCTCGGTCTCCCAGCTGGGCTCCGGCTGGGGTGGCGCACCCGTCTGCGTGTCGGGCCTGGCCGACCGCCGGAAGGCCGACGTGCCACGCGACAGATCATGGCCGATCGCCGCCGCATCAAGATCCGCGGACAACCAGCCCTGGCCGTCCCGCTGCTCGGTCCTCACCTTCAGGCGCCCCTGAACCACCAGCGGATCGCCCACCGCCACGGACGCCGCGACGTTCGTGGCCAGAGTGCGTCGAGTCCAGACCGTGAAGAAGTTCGTGTGTCCGTCCGTCCACGCGTTCTTCTCGCGGTCCAGGTAACGTGCGGTCACGGCCAGCCGGAAGCGTGCCGTGGGGCCCGTCGGCGACTCCCGGTACACCGGCTGCGTCGCGACGTTGCCGACCACGCACACCATCGTCTCGTTCATGCGGAACCCCTCCCTCACCCCGGCCTGCGGGCCGGGCAGGAACGCGTACGGGCCCGTCCCGTACGGCTGCGTCTGACGCGGCGATCACGTGTCATGTGTCGCCACCCCTGCGGCGATCGCCTTCGCCGCGATCGCCGCGAGATCAGACTGCCCCCGACGGGCCGAGCCCGCTGAGCACTGTGGGCCACCGGCCGGTTGTGGACAACTCCGGCACCCGAACGAGGACCTCCGCTCCCCCTGTCCGCCTTGCCGACCGGACACACCTCATGTCGACCGACCGCAGCTCACCTCGCCTGGACGCGGCTCATCTCGCACGGACGTACCTCATCCCGACCGGACGCAGCTCATCTCGACCGGACGTACCTCATCCCGACCCGACGCAGCTCATCTCGACCGGACGTACCTCACCCCGACCCGACGCAGCAGATCTCGACCGGACGCACCTCACCCCGACCCGACGCAGCTCATCTCGACCGGACGCACCTCACCCCGACCCGACGCAGCTCATCTCGACCGTGCGCAGCTCACCCCACACGCGCTCCCGCCGTTGCTCCCGTGACCTTGGCGTACTCCTCCCGCACCTCCCCGAACCGGAGCAGTTCCGCCGCCAGTGGATCCAGCACCCGGGCCCGCCCGCAACCGGCCGCCGCCTCTCTCAGCCGACGTTCCGCCTCGAGCCCGTAACGTCGTGCCGGACCGCGCGCGGCCAGCCTGCAAGTCCACTCGATGACCGGGCCCCCGACAAGACCGGACAGCAGGAACAGCGCCGGCACACCGAAGTTCGACGGCATGAATCCGACGACCTGCCCCAACATCCACAGCACCCCCAGGACCTGGAAGAGCGTCATCGTGGCCTGGGCGAGGACGGCGGCGGGCCACCAGCCGGGCCGGGGTGGCCGACCCTGCGGCACCGCGGAACCCGCGGCCAGTTCGTCCAGCGCCTCCGGCAGCCCCTGCGCACCACGCACCGCGGCCTCACGCACCGCCAGGGCCCAGGGCGCGGGCAGTCCGAGCGCGGCCCGGTCCGCCACCGTCCGGACGGCCTGCTCCACCCGCTGCCGGGCGGTGGCCTCCTCGTCCGCGGGCGCCCGCGCCGGGAGCCGCCCGGTGGAGGGTTCGCGCCGCTCCCGGTTCCACCGCCACAGGCGCAACCAGGGAGTGCCGCAGGCACGGTTGGCGTGGCGCAGCCACACACGTTCGGCGGCCTCGCCCGCCGCGGTGGCACCCACCGCGTCCGCGAGCCGTCCGGTGAACTCCTCCCGCGCCTCCTCGCTGAGCCCGCCGCGCCCGCCGGTCGCATAGACGGGCCGCAGCCGGACGGCGGCCGCGTCGATGTCGGCGGAGATGCGTCGTGCGGCCGCACCCCGCTCGCCCACGAACTGGCCCAGCACCTCCTCGAGTTCGTCCACGCCCTCTCCGGTGAGGGCGGACACGGCCAGCACGGTCGCGCCCGGCTCGCCGTACTCGCCGAGGGCGATCCCGTCCCCGTCGAGCAGCCGCCGCAGATCGTCGAGCACCTGCTCGGCGGCCTCACCCGGCAGCCGGTCCACCTGGTTGAGGACCACGAACATGACCTCGGCGTGCCCGGCCAGCGGCCGCAGATAGCGTTCGTGGAGGACGGCATCGGCGTACTTCTCGGGATCGACGACCCAGATCACGGCGTCCACGAGCGCCAGGATGCGGTCGACCTGCTCCCGGTGCTGCACCACCGCGGAATCGTGGTCGGGCAGATCGACCAGGACGAGCCCTTGTAGGTGCGTCGTGCCGTCCGGGGCCTGCATGGGGCGCCGACGCAGCCGCCCGGGGATGCCGAGTCTGTCGATGAGTGGCGCCGCGCCGTCGCTCCAACTGCACACCATGGGTGCCGCCGTGGTCGGCCGCCGCACCCCCGTCTCCGAAAGGGCCACGCCGGCCAGCGCGTTGAAGAGCGTCGACTTGCCGCTGCCGGTGGCGCCCGCGATGGCGACCACCGTGTGTTCCCCGGAGAGTCTGCGGCGCGCTGCCGCCTCGTCCAGGACCCGGCCGGCCTCGGCGAGCGTGTGGCTGTCCAGCCGGGTGCGCGACAGTCCCACGAGCTCACGCAACGCGTCCAGACGCGATCGCAGGGGCCCGTCGTAGGCGAGCTGCGCGGGAGGTCGCGCGCTGGGCGAACGGGGCTCGACGATCGTGATCTCCTGTTGGGCCACCGCCGGTTCGGGCAGCCGCCTGGCGATCAGCCCGTCGTCCCACTCGTCCGTCGTCTCGCCGCGGTCCGCCTGATCGTCGCCCTCCACGCGCGCGTGCCCGGTGCCGTCCCCCACGCGCGCGTGGAGGGCACCCTCCCCGTGGTCCGCATGCGGAGTCCCGGTCTCCGACCGGGCCTCCCGGGACGTGTCGCGCGTGTCCCTGTCCGCCTCGTCCTGCGCCGCGCCCGCGTCCCGGTCCCGTCGCACCCGGCCGGATCCACGCTGCACGCGCGCGTGTCCGCCTTCGTGACCCGACTCGCGGAGCGCCGGACCGCGCCCCTCGCCCTCTGGTCGCTCCTCGGCCGCCACGGCACCCGTCTTCGATGGTTCGCCCTCGGGGCCCTCGACGTGATCCGTGCGGTCAGTGACGGCAGCCACCGTGGTCACCTCTCCTTCTGCAGTACGGACAGCGCAGCGATGAGTTCGGCCTGGGGCTCGGCGTGCACACCGAGGGCGTCGAGGGGGGCGAGGCGGCGCTCACGCTCCGTGCGCAGCGCACGGTCGAGATACTCGGACAGCAGTCGTGCTCCGCGGTCGCGCAACCGCAAGGCACCCTGGGCGCCGATCCGTTCGGCGAGTTCCTCGCCCGCCGCCCCCGCGCGGCGCCCGCCGAGGAGTGCGGTGGCGACGAGGGCGGACACCACCTCGGTGTCCGGAGCGACGCTCTTGTCGATGTCGCGGACCGATTCCTCGGCGTACTCCTCGAGGACACGCCGCCAGCGTCGTACCGCCATCCCGATGCGGTGCTCGGCGTTCTCCAGGGCCGGATCCCGATTGGTCAGCTCGGCTGCCTCGGCGGCCGGTTCCCGCCGCCAGGCCTCGTCGACGCGCTCGTCGGCGGCCGTGACGGCGCACAGCAACAGGGAGCCCAGGCTCTCGACGAGGGCGTCCAGCAGCTCGCCCGCGGTGCAGTCCAGCGGATAGCTGTGCCACCTCTTCAGGGCGTCGCCGGCGAGCACGGCTCCCGAGTCCAGGCGACTCCGCACGCGCGCGTACTCGCCGTCGTAGGCCGTGTCGACGGCAGCGGTGAGCCTCAGTGCCGCCGCGTACTGTGCGGCGGTCGCGCCTGCCAGTTCGGGCAGCCGCGACTTCAGCGAGTCCAGCACGCCGTGCGCCGTACGCCCCACAGCCACCTCCCGGGCGGCGGGATCGCTCACCTGGAGGGTGAGCCAGGCCCGCAGGGGCGCGACGGCGGTGGCGGGCAGCAAACCGCCACCGCAGGCGGACTCGGGCAGCTCGGGCACGGTGAAGCGCGGCACGGATCCGAGTCCGGCCTTGGTGAGCAGGGCTCCGTACTGCCGCGACACCTCGGACACCACCTGGTGCGGCACCCGGTCGAGCACCGTGATGAACGTCGCCCGGTGTTCCTTGGCGGTCCGCAGCAGATGCCACGGGACGGCGTCGGCGTACCGCGCGGCGGTGGTGACCAGGACCCAGATGTCGGCGGCGGTGATCAGTTCCGCGGCGAGCATCCGGTTGTCGGCGACCAGGGAATCGATGTCGGGCGCGTCCAGAAGGGCGAGCCCGCGCGGGAGCGTGTCGGCGGTCTCGATGCGCAGCAGCCGCTCCTCGCGCCCGGCGACCCCCTCGAGGTCGTCACCGGTCTCCTGATGCGGCACCCAGACGCGGGTGAGATCGGGCAGTACGCGCATACCGCTGAACCAGTGGTGATCTTCGGGATGGCAGACGAGCACGGGAGTACGCGTCGTGGGCCGCAGTACGCCCGCCTCACTGACCTTGCGCCCCACGAGCGAGTTCACGAGGGTCGACTTGCCCGCTCCGGTGGAGCCCCCGATGACGGCCAGCAACGGCGCTTCAGGCTCTCTCAGCCGGGGCACCAAATAGTCGTCGAGTTGCGCGAGGAGCTCGTCGCGGTTCGCACGCGCGCGTGGAGCCCCCACCAGGGGCAGCGGGAAGCGTGCGGCGGCGACACGCTCACGCAGAGCGGAGAGTGCGTCGAGCAGCTGAGGCCGTACGTCCAAGGTCACCACATGCGAAGAATGCCCGCTTTTGTTGGCTTTATGAAGCATATGTGCGTTCCTGCGCGCCGACAGGACACAAGGGACGGAAGGCGCGACTGGGACGCAGGCATAACGAGTGCACAACACCCGGGGCGCCAGGCGTCAAAAGCGATGCAGGATTCGCACTTGCCTGCGATTATCGGACCGCTTCACTGAACCTCCACATCGAGCCACGGAGGTGAAGCACCAGGGACGAGGAGCGGAGAGCCCTATCCTTGTCCCCGGCAAGGTCACGGAACGGCCCACACCCGGGCACCACGACAGGCCACCACACCGGCCCCCGTAGCTCAGTGGATAGAGCAGGCGCCTTCTAAGCGCTTGGCCGCAGGTTCGAGTCCTGCCGGGGGCGCCACTGAGAGCCCTCCCTCCGGGAGGGCCTTTTTGCTGGTCAGGGCGGGTTCGGCCCGACACGGTGAAACCCCGGGTGCTCCCCCAGCGATCAAGGGGAGGCTCGGGGGCTGTCCGGCTGTCACCGGGTTTCTGCGGGTGGCCGTGTCGAATACGTGTCGAAGTTCCCGGCCGGAGGTCAGCCGGCGCCCGGCACCTCAGGGAGGTCGCCCGCGGCTTCGAGCCGCTGTTTCAGGTCCGGCAGCTGCCCGTCGATGCAACGGGCACAAGTGGACAGGAGCACGACGACACTGTTCCGGACCCACTCAGCCACCCGGGCGGGCGGGATGCCGTCGCTGAGCCACTTCGTGAGGCGCGTGTTCCGGTTGTCGTACACGCACCGCCCGGTGGGCGAGTCGAACATGTGCGGGGCAGCACGGCCCTATGCGCGCTGCGCCACGCCCGACGGATGACGGAACCGGCGAGGATGCCGCCGTTCTCATCTTGAAAGAGCAGATCACCCGGCCTGAGCTGTTCGTCCGCGATGTGCTGCCGCAGGATGCGTGTCAGGGCGGGATGCCCCGGCACCGTGCGTGTTTCACCCTCCGCACGACCTTTCAGCTCGCGTGGTTCGTGGATCTCCCCCGGGTCGGTGCACTGCTTGCCGACCTCCGGGGTCGCCGTGTGGATCAGCAGCTCGCACCACTGGTCGTCAGCGTCGGGCTCGGGCAGGGTCACGTCAGCCACACGCATGGCCACGGCTTCCTCGGGTCGTGGGCCGCAGGCCGTTCGGGAGCTTGATGCAGCGCGGCGCGCGGCGTCCGGCCCGCCAGTCGTAGAAGGTCGAGCGGGAGACGGCCAGTTCCTCGCAGACCTCCGCGAGAGTGAGCATGGTCCGTCGCGGCCGCCTGAGCCGGTCGATCGCCCGCTCGATGGTGTCGTGTTCCTGGTACCGGTCTTCGTCGAAGCCGGGGGGCCGTCCACCCCGTGAGCGGCCCAGCGTGGGCGGACCACGTAGCGGCGGAGGCTGAGCAGTCGCGCGGCCGGTGAGCCGGTCCCGTACGGATGCCTGCGGTTCGCCTCGGTCTGCTGGGCATCCGGCCCGCCAGGCAGTGAGTGACGCTGACTACAAAGTCACCGTTCGTCATCTTTATAGCGCCCCGACCAGGGGAAACAGAAACGGGGCCGGTCGCCGCCCGGGCGCGCTGAGCGCCTGCTTCGCGCCAACTCCGCGCCGCGCGGACGCTGCCCCAGCGCGTTCCAGCCACTCGCCGAGGCTTCTGGCTCTCGCCTGAACGCGACGATCCGTCAACCGCAAGGTTGACCAAAAAATGATCTAGCCGGGGGGTGCGACGATCTTGAATCATCTGCATGGCCATGTCATCCATTGACTTTCACATGACGACTTGAGGGTTGACTATGAAGATCAAGAGTGGTCTGAAGGCTAGCCTGGCAGCTGGCGCCTTGGTCATCGCGGCTGCCACCCCGGCGCTGGCGACCATCACCTACCCTGCGGAGGGCGGCACCTGGGACCACGGAGCCGGAACGGCGATCGTGTGGTCGGACTACTACCACGGGAGCAAGTGCCACGGCTCGACCGCCGTCGGTAAGTACATCGACAGTGACGAGGCAGCCAGCGGCAGCTGGTCCTTCGCGCAGGCCGACGTGGCGCTGTCGGGGAACAAGGCCTACTACAACACCTCTTGCTGATGCGGGCGGGCCTGCCCGCCCGCTGACCACAGGGTGAGCGGGTCGCCCGCGGACGCAGACGCCAGGTCTCGCGCGGACGGCCCGTCACCTGTCTGACTCTGCCCTTCCGGAGCCGCGCTCCCCGATCCCGGGTCGTTCATGCTGCACCGAAGTATCAAGTTCGTTCACGCCGCTGTGCTGGTGTTCTCCGCAGTACTCGCGTTTCTGTTCATCCGAGACCTCGATGGGCGTTGGGCCATGGGGCATTCAGCTGTCGTATGGGTGACGGATTCGAACGGTGCGACCAGCGGTGCGCAGGTCACCCACGTGCTGACGGAGTTCGCCGATACCCACCGGGCGACAATCGCCCGTGAGACCCCCGATCTCAAGGCGCCGTACAGCCGTCGACACCTCTATCTCACCGCCGGCGGGCCCCGCTCCGACTGGCTGCGGGACGGCTACCCCGCGTTCGACCGCGACTACAGCACCGAGGTGCACCCCATCGCCGAACTCGGCAATCGCGATCCCCGCGGCTACTACTACGTCTTCGGACCGGACCAAGCCGCCGGTGAACTCGTCCAGGTCCTGGCAAGCCTCGGATTCGAGGCCGCGGTGTACCACCCCTACTCCATCGACCAGTTGACTCCGGTCTACAGCGGCAGCGCTCTTCTCCGCTCCTTCTTCATCGTCGCCCTGGCCGTCGTGACGATGACAGGTGCCGGCGTCATGCTCAGCGCCAAGGCGTACGGGGTCCAACGGCTGCAGGGCAGAAGTTTCGGGCGGATACTCCTGCGGGACTTCCGTCAGCTGGCCGTCTTCTGGATGGCCGCACTCCTGGTCGTGACCGCCCTGGTCCTCCTTCTGCTGGCTTGGTACAACGGGCTGGCCTGGATCGGGACCTTCGCTCTCGTGGCCTTGGGGTTCGCCGCCGCGCTGGGCCTCGTCGCCCTGACGGCCCACGCGATCGTCCTCCAGCTGACCTTCCGGGCCGAGCTGCTGCGCGCCCTCAAGGGTGAACTGCCCACCCGTACCGCTTCGGTGAGCACCTACCTCGTACGGATTCCCGCCCTGTTGCTCGCGGTGGGCATCACGGGTGACGTCGTCCTGGCTGGCCAGAACATCATGGCCCGTGAATCAAGCATCCAAACGTACCGCGAGATCGGGGACACGACGGCGCTCGCTCTCAACGGCAGTGTCGCAAGCGAGAGCGGCTTGAAGGCGCTCACCGATCAGGTAGGGGGGTGGCTGCGCCAGGCGGACAAAGACGGACAGGTTCTTGTCGTCGGACACCGGCATTTCCGGGATTCCGCCAACCGGGCGGCACTCCCCGACCGTGATCTTCTTCTGGTCAACGAGTCCTATCTCGCCGCGCAGCCGGTCCTCGACGCGGGCGGTCGGCCTCTTCCCGAGACAACAGCCGACCGCACCCGGATACGGCTGCTGGTGCCCAAGGGTCTGAGCCGTTACACCGACCGGCTCGCCGCCATGGTCCCGGAGACATTGAACCCGAACGAACCGGGCAAGGTCCCCGGCAAGCGGGTATCCGCTGTCTCCATCGAAGACGATCAACGTCTCTTCACCTACAACCCCCGAGGTCGGCTGCAGCGGAGAACCAACCCGGATGCGGACGAGTCCTTCGTACAAGATCCCGTTCTCATCGTCTTTCCCGACGGGTCTCCCTACATGAGTGACCGTGGGTACATGTCCTATGCCTCGCAGCAGAGTCTCGTCTTCAAGGCCCCGGACGATGTCACGGCCGGAATCGCGAAGTACCACCTGGAGACCTACGTCACCGGCATGAGCCCGGTCGGCCAGAACGCCGCCCTCAACCTCCGGGACCTCGTCGCCGACTTCAGGCTTCAGCTCTTCAACCTGGCGGTAGCGATATCGGTCCTGCTCATCACTGGCGTGGGAGCGTGCATCGTCCATGCCCGGAAGAACGCACAGGCCATCTTCGCCCGGCACATCAGCGGCTGGCGGTTCCCCGTCACCCACCGCTCTCTCCTGGCCTTGGAGGGTGTCCTGGCCGTTCTTCTCGCTGTCTGGATGCCGTTCCAGATATGGCGGGAGAACCAGCAGAACCTTGAGCGGGCCGCCCTGGGAGCGGCGCGGCCCACTGCCCTCATTGAGATCACCGGCCTCGATCTCACCGCCAACGCCCTGCTCGTCGCCGTCGAGGTCACGGCGGTTGTCGTGGCACTGGCGGTCTTCCACCGCCGGATCGTCAAGGAAGGGGCGGCAGAAGCATGACATCGCACCGTTCTCCCGGAGCCAGCGCATGATCAAGATCGAAAACCTCGGCAAGTCCTACGGCCCCCGAACCCTCTGGTCCGGCCTGGACTTCACCGTCCAGCACGGTCAGTTGCTTGCGCTGGTCGGTCCGAGTGGCTCCGGCAAATCGACCCTGCTCAATTGTCTCGGGCTTCTTGACAGCCCCAGTACAGGAGCGATCCAGCACGAGGGCAAGGACATCACGGGTTTCGGACCGGGCGCCGCCCGGCGCTACCGGCGCGACGTCCTCGGCTATCTCTTCCAGAACTACGCCCTCATCGAGAACGCGACGGTCGCCGCCAACCTCGAAGTAGCCATGAAGCCGCGCAGGAAGCGAGGAGGCTCCCCGACCGTCGCCGACGCCCTCAAACGTGTCGGGCTCGACGGCCGTGAGAAGGAGCAGGTCCATAGGCTCAGCGGCGGCGAACAGCAGCGCGTTGCGCTCGCTCGCCTCATCGTCAAGGAACCGGCCCTCGTCCTGGCCGACGAACCTACCGGCGCCCTCGATCACGAGAACACCACCCTGGTGGTGGATATTCTCCGCACGATGAGTGACGACGGCTGCGCCGTGGTCATCGCCACCCACAACGACGCCGTCCGAGACCGCTGCGACACCGTACTGACTGTCGGAAGTGCGACGGAGCCGGGGCCCGTCAAGAACAAGGAGCACGCATGAAGATCCGTCTCGGCTGGGCTGTACCGCTCGGGCTGATCGTCCTCGCCGCCATCGCGGTCTTCGCCGTCTACGGCACACACGCATTCACCCTCGCGGGTCGGATCGCAGAGACGGTCTTCTGACGGCACAGAGCCCGGGTGCGTGGTGCGAAGTGATCCGGGGCCGCCGCAGTCCTACACGCACCTGCGGAGCCGGGGTGGGCACGGGGCTGCCGCCGCCCACCCCGGCTGGCAGCGATGCCGGGGCGGACGATCTGGACGGTGTCCAACACGCTGAAGCCGCCTCGCCGTACGGACTGACGGGGCGGCTTCGTAGCAGGGGGCGGCACGGCTACTGCGCCGGTTCGGGGCGGACCGCGCAGACCACCTCGCCCGTCAACGACACCCTCAAAGGCCGGCTCGGCCTGGAACGGCACGGCGGCCGCACACCCGGTGACCGGGCAGTCCGCATCCTCCAGCGACTCCTCGCCCTGACCGCCGCTGCATGGCACAACCACCACACCGGCCGGCCCGTCCCGCGGTCCCTGACCGACTACGACCACCAACCCTTGGAATCAGTCATCCAGTCACGTCGACAGCAGAGAAGACCTGGCCGCCTTCGTTCGTTGCGTCGCAGTCACTCCGAGGGCGGAAGCTTGTGGGAGAACGCGGGCCTTCCGAGCTTTCTGGAAGCCCTGGCAGGCTGGATCGGCGACGCAGACGGCTGGTACACCAACAGCGGCCTGGAGATGCCGTCCGGCGGTGACTGGAAGTTCTTCGCGCGAGCTCTGCAAGCGGCGACCGTGTACGAGTAGACCGAGCCGGGTCGAATGCGTGTCGAAGACCAGTCGACGGGACATCAAGTGCAGCAGAAGACCCGGGTCAGCGGGGGTGTGGTATCCGTCCCGCCAGGCGCCTTCCAAGCGCTTGGCCGCAGGTTCGAGTCCTGCCGGGGGCGCCACTGAGAGCCCCCCCCGGGAGGGCCTTTTTGCTGGTCAGGGCGAGTGCGGCCCGACACGGTGAAACCCCGGGCGCTCTCCAGGTGATCAAGGGGAGACGCCGGGGCTGTCCGGCTGTCACCGGGGTCTCGCGGGTGACTGTGTCGAGTACGTGTCGAAGTCTTCGTCTGAGGGAATCAGCCGGCGCCGGGCAGCTCGGGGAGATCCGCGGGCGCTTCAAGTCGCTTCTTCAGATCGGGAAACTGCCCGTCGGCGCACCGGGAAGGGGTGACCAGGAGTACCGGGACACCGTTCTCGGCCCTCTCGGCCGCCTGGGCGGGCGGGAACCGTCGTTGAGCCACTAGGTCAGGCGCGTGTGCCGGTTGCCGTACACGCGCCTCCCCGTGGGCAACCCGAAGACGTGTATCTCCGGGGTCGCCGTATGGATCAACAGCCCGGACCACGGGTCGTCGGCTTCGGGGTCGGGCGGTGTCACGTCCTGCACACGCATGGCTACGGCTTCCACTGGTCGCGGACCGCAGTAGTGCAGCGTGGCGAAGAAGGCGTGCAGCCGCTTGCCTCCGCGAGGCCTCCGACGGATGTCTCGACGCTCAACCAGGCAGCCTCACGTAGCGTTGCCGGGGTTCAGAGGTGGTCGGCCACCTCTCTCCGAGGTCCATCCCATGGCTTCCGTTCGGCTGCATGATCGATTCCTCCTTCTCAGCGCAGTTGCTCGGCCAGTCCGACGATGATGCCCTCCGGGCCGCGGAGGTAGCAGAGCAGATAGCTGTCCTCGAACCGGGCGATCTCGCCGACGAGTTCGGCGCCGTGCGGGCGCAGGCGGGCAACGGTGTCCTCGATGTCGTCGACGGCGAACATGACGCGGTGTGTGCCCAGAACGTTGTGCGGCCGGTTGCGCGGCCCGGCGCCGATCACCGCGGGGTTGCGGTACTTCGCCAGCTCGAGCCGGCTGTGACCGTCCGGGGTCCGGACCATCGCGATGTCACAGCGGACACCCTCGAGTCCGGTGCACTGGTCGGCGAAGGGGCCCTCGACCTCCGCCCTGCCCTCCAGCTCCATCCCGAGTTCCACGAAGAACGCGATGGCGGCGTCCAAGTCCTCGACGACGATGCCGACGTTGTCCATCCGCTGAATCGCCATGCTGGTTTCTCCTTCTTCCTCGTACGGCCGGTGGTGGCCACTGATATCCCTGGGACGGAGCCGGTGTCACGTTCTCGACAGGATCAGAGCAAGGATGCTCAGCCAGACACCCGGCAGGAGCGGCCGCAGCCAGTGGACGTTGCCATCCCTGGAGCATCAGGTCAGAAGGGTTGCGCCGACGATCACACCAGGCGCCTTCCACGTACTTGACCGCAGGTGCGAGTCCCTCGGGGGCGCCGCCGGGGGCCTTCCCTTCAGTGGGCCGGAGTACAAGACCGTCCGTCGACAGCGGTCAGCGGCTCAGGCCGTGTTTGTGGAGCGCGGCCGACGCCCGGAAGCGGATGCGCCCACACTGCTCACGATCTTCCTCCGGAGTGTCCTCGGAGCAACAGCACCGGGATGCAAGCCAACGAAGATCCTCGGCGTCCAGCCACAGTGGGACACGCCCTCTCGCCCTCTCGGCTTCCGCATCCGTCGGTTTGATCTCAGGCACGAGTCGCAGCCTAGCCGTGCCCCTGCACCGCCGGTCCTACGGGATGCAGCGGGGTCTCGCGGAAGAAACGGCGGCGCCGATCGTGCCCCGGCCCACGTCGGGGAGTCGCTGGGCACAACCGGGGGACGCGCGGCCCTGCCGGTCGCAAGAGCAAGAGCGGCTCAACAATCGGGCGCGGCGATGCGGGCATCCGCACCCTTTGTGCCACGAAGGCAATTGCGCCCCTGCCGTTCCTCTCCGGCGAGGACGACCGTGTCGTGCCGCCGAAGGTCCGGATGTCCAACGCCAGGCATTACAAGGCGGAGGGCACCCTCACCGAGGTCAGGGTGTTTCCCGGGCGCTCCCGCCTGACGGCCGTCCAGGACGGGTGGCAGGAGATCGCCGACCACGCCCTCGACCGAGCACTCGCGCACTCCTGAGACGGCGGCCGAGGCCACTGCCGCGGCACTGTCACAGAATCAACCACTATTCGGTCATTCGACACAAAAGGGGCACAACGTTGAAGCCCCGTACCGTCGGCTTTCCCAGACCTCCAGGGCGGCACTCGATGACCACGACCAGCCTTGACGCAGTGACACTCGGCAAGCAGCTGAACGCGTCGGACATATTCGACACGGCCATCGCGCTGCTCGACGAGCGGGGGACGGTCGTCGCATGGACACACACCGCCGAACGACTCCTCGGGCACTCCGCCCGGGACATCGTCGGCCGGTCCGCCGCACTCGTGCTGCCCTCACTCGAGGAGGCGACGCCGACATCGGCGTTCGTGGAGCGGTGCCGCGCCGAGAACGGCTGGCCGGGAGCGACGGCGGTGCGCCGCCGGGACGGCCGGGTGCTCGACGTCAATGTGCGGATCACGGCGTTGCACGGCCAGGACGGGTCCGCGCGCTGGCTCGCGTCCATGACCGACGTGGGTATGCCGTCCGGGGACGCGGTGGACGGATCGGTGCGGGGACCGCTCCTCGCCGGCACGCCGATCGGCGTCGGCATTCGGGACCGGCAGCTGCGGTCCATCTACGTGAACGATGTTGCCGAGAGCCATGACGGCCTTTCCCGTGACCGTCGCCTCGGACGTCGGTTCACCGACGTACTGCCCGGTGCCAATGCCGAAACGATCGAGGCGGTGATGCGGCAGGTCCTCCGGAACGGCACGACCAAGATCCACGAGTACCGGACGTGGCTGCCGACGAGCCAGGGCGCCGAGAAGCCGTTCGTGGTGTCCTTCCAGTGCCTCCAGGGCGCGGACGGCGCATCGCTGGGGGTGTGCGTCATCAGCGCCGACGTCACCACCAGCTGGCAGGCCCGCGAGCGCCTCGCCGTCCTCGGCCGGGCCAGTGCGCGTCTGGGCAGCACCCTGGACGTGATGCAGGCCGGCCAGGAACTGGCCGACCTCGCCGTGCCCCTGCTCGCCGACTACGTCGCCGTGGACCTGGAGCAGTCGGTCTCGTTCGGGGAGGGACCCCCGGTCGGCATCAGTGCGACGGGCGGTCCTCTGCCCGCTTTCCGGCGGGCGGGCCTGGCCTCGATCCACCAAGGTGTCCCGGAATCACCGTGGATGCGCGGCGAGCCGGTCGACGTGCCTGCCGCCTCACCTTTCACCGCGGTCCTGCGAGCGGGGAAGTCCCGTCTGGAGCCGGTCCTCGACACCGCTTCGGGCACCTGGGTCGACAACATCCCGGAACTGGCACACCACATCCGCGAGAACGGCATGCACTCGATCATGATCGTGCCCATCCGCGCACGCCGCGCCCTGCTGGGCGTCGCCCTGTTCGCCCGCACCACCGATCCCGAGCCGTTCCACAAGGTCGATCTGCTCCTGGCCGAAGAACTCGTCCGCCGCGCCGCCCACTCGTTGGACAACGCCCGCCAATACGCAAGCAAACATGCCGCCGCCCTCACCCTGCAACGCAACCTCCTGCCCCGCCGTCTGACGGGAGGTACAGCGGTCGAGGTGGCATCGCGGTACCTGCCCGCGGACGTGGACCACGGGGTCGGCGGCGACTGGTTCGACGTGATCCCGCTGTCCGGCGCACGAGTGGCACTCGTCGTCGGTGACGTGGTCGGACACGGCCTCCACGCCGCCGCGACCATGGGCAGACTCCGCACCGCCGTCCACACCCTCGCCGACATGGAACTGCCCCCCGACGAACTGCTGGCCCAACTCGACGACACGGTCCAGCGACTGGGCGAGGAGGACTGCGATCTCCCGGACCCGCCCATCGCGGTGACCGGCGCCACCTGCCTCTACGCCGTCTACGACCCCGCCACCCGCCGCTGCACCATGGCATCGGCCGGACACCCCCCGCCCGCGATCATCGACCCGCAAGGCCGGGTCTCCTACCCGGACCTCCCCACCGGGACCCCGCTCGGTGTCGGACTGGGCGAACCGTTCGACTCGGTGGAGCTGGAGCTGGCCGAGGGCAGTGTCCTCGCCCTGTACACCGACGGCCTGATCGAGACCCGCGACCACGACATCGAAGTGGGAATGCACCGCCTGGGCACCGCCCTCGCCCAGCCGGACCGAACCCTCGACGACCTCTGCGACATCGCCACCCGGACCCTTCCCGACCGCACTCCCTGCGACGACGTCACCCTCCTCCTCGTCCGGACCCGCTCCCTCAACCCCGGCCGGGTGGCAACCTGGGCCCTGCCCCGCGACCGATCCGCCGCCGGCCACGCCCGCGCCCTGGCAGCACACCAGCTCACGGAATGGGGCCTGGAAGACCTCGAGGACGCCACAAAACTGATCGTCAGCGAACTCGTCACCAACGCCGTACGCCACGGCACCGGCCCGATCGCACTCCGACTCCTCCGCCACCGGGTGCTGACCTGCGAAGTGTCCGACACCGCCGCCTTCATCCCGCGTCAGCGTCGCGCACGCACCACGGACGAGAACGGCCGCGGCCTCTCCCTGGTCACCAACCTGTCCCGAAGGTGGGGAGCACGATCGACGTCGGACGGCAAGGTCGTCTGGGCCGAACAGGACCTCCCCCACACGTCCGCACGCCGACCGGTGGCCGCCTGAGTCGAACCCAACGATCTCGCGAAAACCGGCTTCGCAGGAGTGTCCGGCACATCTCCGACCCACGCTGTGCCGCCGACGTCCTGTGCCGGGCTCCACGAGTGAGAGGCGTAGAGGCGTAGAGGCGTACGAGAGGAGATCCACGCATTCGCTCCGGAGCCGTGCGCGTTCGGGTGAAAGTGCCGAAGCCGGGGTCACCGCGGGTGGGGTGGGCACGCGCGGCGGAGCCGTCACGGCCCCGCTGCCGGTTCCCGCCGGTCCTGCGGCGACGTCATGCCGCCGGCCGGCCTGTCGCGGAAAATTCGGGCCGCGCGATCCATGTGCGCCCGTGGTCAGGGCCGTTGCCGGTGCCAGTACTCCGTCCAGCCCGGATCGAAGTCCGGATGTTCCTTCCACTGCTCCGCGATCCGCGTGAGCGCGCTGAAGGGCTTGTACGCGGGTCCGCCTTCGTCCAATTCCAGTTCAGCCATGCCATGCAGGTAGCGGACGGCGAAGTCCAGGGATGTGGCGACCGGGGCGTATCGGGGATCGTCCGTCACCAGCAACGGGGCGAGCCTGTCGCTGATGAAGGAAAGAACCTTCGCGAAGTCGTTCTTGGTCGGGGCCGACGGCGGCATGTGGGACTCGCTGGTCATGCGCCGAGGTTATCCGCGCACCGGCAGCGCCCGGCTCGACGTGCTTGTCCTGAAGCCGTCCGGCGTATGCCGAAACGCTTCCCACCCTGCATACGAAGTCCGCACTTGAGCGATCGGGGCGAAGAGCTGACCGGGGAGCCGCCGTGCCTCGTCGAGCCGTCCACGTTCGTCGGCGACTCGGGCGGGCAGCGCCGGACCGTACGGCATGCTCCGGCCGGGGCGGCTCAGGGCAACTGGACGTCGGTTTCCACGCTCGTCCCGTGGTGGGCGCGGATGAGTGCGATCACGGTGTCGGCCGTGCGGTCCAGGTAGCTGCGGCCGTCGGGCAACCGTGTCGTCGGGTTGATGTAGCTGCGCGGCCCCACATGCGTGGCCGGTTCGAGCCGATGCTCGGTGATCTTCCCGGCGCGGCGGGCGCGGTTCCATGCGCTTGCGCGCAACAGCCGCCAGCGCTGAGGGAAGATCCAGGTGCCGACCCGCTCGATCCGGTCGCACTTGCTGGTCAGCCGGTGCAGGTGCTCGGCACGGCCGATGTCGTTGGCGCCGTTGTGGAAACCGCCCAGCGTGATCAGTAGGAGTGGGGAGCCCAGCTGCGCGCGCAGTTCGTCCACCGCGCCGGTGGCGACCTGGGCGCCGCCGCTGTAGCTGAGCAGCACGACCGGGATGCCGCTGTCGGGCCGGTAGCCGGCGAGCCGGAGCTGAGTGGCGATCTGCGAGCCCAGGGCCCGGTTGTACAGCGGACGGTACCGGCTGTCGGCGGCCACGAAGATCTGCATGACATTGTGGAGGAAGAGCAGCAGCCCGACGCGGCGGCGCAGCCACGCCCACACCGGCCTGTCGGCGAGCGGGTCGGCCAGCGGGGAGTACGGCAGCACCTGACCGAGCACCCGCAGCTCCGGCGCTCCGCGGAGCAGAGCCTTCACCAGCCGGCCCCCGTCCCGGCTGTCACGGACGCGGCGTTTGCCGATGCCGTCCAGGTAGACCAGGTAGGCGTCAGGGGGGTCGCCGGGCTCCGCGCCCCGGGCGTAGGGCACGCCCTTCGGGAGCTCGGTGACGGGGGTCCGCCAGGCCGCGCCGTAGGCCAGCACCTCGTGGCGCGCCAGCAGGGCTTCGGCGAGCAGAGCAGGGCCGATCACACACACCCAGACGAGAAGATCGTTCATACGATCGCCTCCCATGCCGTCGTGGCGCTGATCCTCACGACCGAGCGCCGCACGGCCTCCACAGCGGCTCCGAGTCCGGCCCCGGCGAGGGCCACGCAACCGGCGGAGCCCCATCGGCCCAGGTCGGTCGCCGCGGCGACCGGCCCGACCAGACCGGCTCCGACCCCGACCAGGAGCAGCAGGTGGAGCGCGGGCCCGAGCAGAGGAAACGCAAGGACGGCGCAGAACACCAGCGGGGTGACCAGGCCCGGTGTCCATGCCAACCCGGTGCCGGTCGCCGGGGAGGACTGCACGAGTTCGGCCAGGCTCCACGCGGTCAGCGGCCACAGCGCGAACAGTGCGCCCTCGACGAGGCCACAGGCCAACAGCAATCCGGCCACCCGGGTCCGTGACCTGCCCGGGCGGCGCACCACCAGGGGCAGGATGCGCCCGGCGGCCTCCGACACCCCGGCGAGCAGCAGCAGAACGGCGACGACGAGTGGCACCGCTCAGCCTCGCTCGGACGGAACGACGGGAGGCTGCTGTCCGAGCGAGCCGGTGCCGTGCAGGTACCGCTCGAGTTCGTCGGCGGCGCGCCGATATCCACCGGCTTCCCGCTGGGCGACCCGCAGGGCGGCCGCCGCCGTCCGGAACCGGGGGCTGTGCAGCAGACGCCCGGCAAGGGCACGCACGGAGCCCTGGGTGACGTCCTGTGTACGTATCGACAGACCGGCGCCCAGCTCCACGACACGACGGGCCACCATCGGCTGGTCGGCCCCCTGGGGGACCACCAGCATCGGAACGCCGGCGTACATGGCCTCGTTGACGCTGTTCATCCCGCCATGGGTGACGAACAGCGCCGCACGGGCCAGCACCTCCGGTTGCGGGACGGAACGGCGGACGAGCACATTGGCCGGCAACGGACCCAGCGCGTCGGGATCGGTCTTCCCGGTCGAGACGACGACAGTGCCGCCCAGCGGGGCGAGCGCGGTGGCGAAACAGCGCAGCAGGTGCGGGTCGGCGTTGAACACCGTGCCCAGCGACGCGTACAGCACGGGGTCCCGAAGCCGATCGGCGGGGAAAGACGGGTCGACCGGTCGGGCGCCGATGCTCGGGCCGACGAACCGGTAGGACTCGTCGAAGTCCTCGACGACGGGCTGGAACGACCGGGAGGTGTAGACCAGATTGAGCGGCTGGCGGATGTTCCCCACGTCCAGCAGGGGCAGTCCGCGTGTGTCGAAACCGCTGCGCAGGGCTCGGAGCGACCGCAGATAGCTCCGGAGGGTACGTGGTCGAGCCGTCGCCTCGGCCAGCAGGCTCCAGGAGCCGCGGGTGGGACTGGGAACCCGCCGGTTGAACGCGAACGTGGTGAACGATGCCGCGGCCGGCACCGTGAGTTCGCGGGCGGCGATCGCACCCCACAAGCAGGCGCTGTCGTGGACGATCAGGCTGGGCCGGACCGTGCGCAGGTCCGTGAGCACCGCGGGCAGCAAGCGGGCGGCAGTGCCGGCGAGCCCCGCCAGCAGTGTGCCCGGCGTCGGCGGATCGGGCAGCGGCTGATCGCCCCCCGGGTAGAGGCGCACCGTCGCGCCGACGGCCGCGATCTCCTCCTGGAACGCGGGCGACGTGTGGTAGGTGACGGAGTGGCCGCGGCGGACAAGTTCTTCCACCAGCGGCAGCGTCGGGTTGACGTGCCCTTGCATGGCGATGTTGAGGAACGCGATGGTGCTCACAGAACGACCCCTGGTGCGGAGAAAGTTGATGCCTCGCCCGGTCCGGCCGACGCAGCGGCCGCCGGAGGATCGTCGGGCCGGTACGGGCCCGGCCCATTGATGCGCGACTCGTCGAGGAAGCGTTCCGCCGTACGCAACGCCGTGCTGATCAGCCGCTGGGAACGGCCGAAGTCCCACGGGGCCGGCCATGCCTCGATGCCGCTCGGCAGCACGACGGTCGGGATCTGCCGGGACACCTCGCGCAGATCACGCTCGATCCGATGGTGCATGAGCGGCAGTGCGGCCCTGGCGGCGATCGCGCCGGCTCGTCGGCGCGGGACGGCCGGGGACAGGGGCGGGCTCTCCGGCCCGATCGACAGCACCACCACGCCGGCCGCCGCGGCCTGCAGGGCCGCCAGTACCGGGACAGAGGCGATCCCTTCGCCGTCGACGAGCGTCCTGCCTCCACGCTTCACCAGAGGCAGGATCCCCGGCATGGCCGCACTGGCGAGCAGTACGGACTCCAGGTCTCCGTGGTCGGGCAACGCGGGCGCACCGGTGACCAGGTCCATTGCCACCGCGGTGAACGGGACGGCACGCTCCTCGATCCGCGACGGCAGCCCGGACCGGGCGATCAGTCGGCGCAGGCCGCGATCCGTGCAGATGCCGGCCCTTGAGGACGGGTGGCCGAGCGGATACACCGCACGACGACGCAACCGGGTCCACATGTGATCCAGCCACGGGGCGGCCTTTTCGGGGTGAGCCGCCGCGATGGCCCCGTCGAGGGCGCCCACCGAGGTTCCGATGATCATGTCCGGGACGAATCTTTGCCGTTCCAGCGCGTACCCGGCACCGACATGCGCCGCGCCGAGCACGCCGCCCGCACCCACCACGACGGCCACGGGTCGGGGGAGGCCCTGCAGGCCCGGCACGGGATCCCCGGGCGCGCGGCACGACGACAGGGAGCGCGCCCCGTTGCCGTCCCGCGCGGCTCGACGCCCGTCGCGGCCACGACCACTCGTCGAGCCGCCCCTGCGCAAGCCCGAACGTGCCCAGGGGACCGGTGTCCGGCCACGGGTCATGCACATGATTTACCTCTTCTCGTTTCGGCACGGAATCGGGACGGCTGCTCAGCCGGTACCGGGCGGCAACCCGATCCGGGACGCCAGCCTCCGGACCTGTCCGGCGAAGCCGTCGCCGATCCGTGCGACGACGCGCCGCGTCCATGTGCTGCGCGCGGTGCGGCCCTTCGGGAGATCCGTGGTTCCGGTCCGTGGACCGTGAAGCCTCGAGGCCGGGCAGGCCGCCGCTCCCCGTGCCGGGGGGCGAACTCGTCGTGCCGTGTCGACCGAGTCGACGAACGTGACCGTCTCCCCGAGCGGCGCCCGGCCCGTACGGGCGTGGTTCACCGTGACGTCCTCGAACCCGATCGACATACCGCAGAAGAGGACCAGTTCGTCCGGGGGCGACAGGACCTTCCCGACGGTAGTGCGGTACTTCGCCCACGCCATCTGCGGGCAACTGTGCAGCCCTTCGGCGCGGAGGAGCAGCATGACGGTCTGCAGATACATACCGAC
Source organism: Streptomyces sp. HUAS TT11 (assembly GCF_051553595.1). Taxonomy (NCBI): domain Bacteria; kingdom Bacillati; phylum Actinomycetota; class Actinomycetes; order Kitasatosporales; family Streptomycetaceae; genus Streptomyces; species Streptomyces sp. HUAS TT11. The sequence goes on along the minus strand of NZ_CP196184.1, from coordinate 5,855,523 downwards.
GTCGGACCATTGGGGTCTGCCCATGCCGCGGTCGACGTAGCAGAACAGGGCGGCGGGCGCCCCGAAGCAGTCCCAGTTCGCGGACGCCGCCCTCTGGCGCGCCTCCAGGTCCTCGCGCGGAATACCGAGTGAGCCGTAGCGCTGCGCGCCGAAGGCCGACCGGCGCTCTCGGTAGGGGGACTTCAGCTCGGGCGGGTACTGCTCGTACTCCGGCTCGTCCCAGGGTTCGCCCGTGGCCAACCGCTCGCCGACGCGCCTCTTGAGCTCGGCCAGTGGCGCACCGGTCAGGACATAGACGTGCCACGGCTGGATGTTCGATGCGGACGGCGTCCAGGCCGCGGCGGACAACACGCGCCGCAGCGTCTCTCCCGGGACCTGCCGGTCCGTGAATCCGCGCACCGCCCGTCGGCTGGTGACCGCCTCATAGACGTCCATGATCGCCTACCTCCCTGGCCGCTCGGTCGCACAAGCCATCGTTGCGCTCACGATGGTATCACTCAATACGATTTCATGATTGACTATCTCGACCAAGAAGAGTTGCCGACCCACGGCCGCCCGCCTGGGCCCTGCACATCGGAGAAGGCCATGGCCACACTGCTGCACATCGATTCGTCCGTGTTCCCCGGAGAGGCGTCCTCGTCCCGTGCGGTCACGGCCGCCTTCCGCGAGGCGTGGCGGAAGCACCACCCGCAAGGCACGGTGATCTACCGCGACCTCGCCGCCAGCCCCGTCGCGCACATCACCGCCGACGCCTGGTCCGCCGGTTGCACCGACCCGTTCGACCGCACCCCCGAGCAGTCCGCCGCGTTCGCCGAACGCCAGACGCTCATCGAGGAACTGGAGCGGGCGGACGCGGTCCTGATCGGCGCGCCCATGTACAACTACTCGGTCCCGTCGACCCTCAAGGCGTGGCTGGACAGCGTGCTCCTGATGGGCCGCACCGCGGGCGCGGCTCCCTCCGCTCAGGGCACGCCGGCCGTCGTCGTCGCCAGCCGTGGCGGCTCCTACGCGGCGGGCACCCCGCGCGAGGGCTTCGAGTTCGTGCAGAACTATCTGGAGGCCGTCCTCAGGGGCACACTCGGCCTGGACCTCGACTTCATCGTCCCGGAACTCACCATGGCCCCCCGCAATCCGGCCATGTCGGAACTGGTCCCCCTCTACGAGGCCTCCCGCAAGCGCGCCTTCGAGGACGCGACGACCAAGGCCGGGCGGCTCGCGGAACGCCTCGCCGCGTAACTCCCCGGCCATGGGCGCCGCGTGACACTCCGCCCGAGTCGGTCACACGGCGCCTTCGTCGCCCCTGCCCCCTCCGCGACGACGGCGCCCGCATCCCGGCGGCGATCCGGCACCGAGGACGGCGGGGACCTACGACCGTCCGACGGACCGCGCATCGCGAAAACGGCTCCGGGTGCGGGGGCCGAGATCCGGCCGACCCGGTGCGGGGCGCGGTAGCCGTACGGACGGCCCGGGCTCCGCCGACAACAACACCCGGCCGGCCTCGACCGCCGACGTCAGCCGAAGGCGGCCGCAGCCCACAAGGGCGGTCCGGCCGCGAAAGACCACAGGAACCGTCGACGCGGCCGGCGCGCGCCTGTCGGGCGAGCGTCTACGCCGTGCGGTCAGCGGGATAGACGAATCGCGTCAGCAGATCCACCAACTGCTCGGGATCACCTGGCGCCAGATCGGCAACCAGACGCTCGGACAGCGGTGCCGCCAGCACATGAGCCGCGTCGAAAAGCTCGATGCCCCGAGGGGTGATCTCCACCGCCCGCGCCCGCCGGTCGCCCGGCACGGCCTTGCGAACAGCGAGCCCCTTGCTCTCCAGGTCGTCGACGATCCGCATGATCCCCGCCTTGTCCGAGCCCGTTTCCGCAGCCAGGTCCCGCTGCACGGTGGGCCCACGGTCGACCAGCACGATGAGCACGGCGAAATGGCGCAACTCGATGCCGAGCGGCCGAAGCGCCTCGCCCATCACCGCCGCCGCGCGCCAGTGCGCCCTGCGCAGCAGCAGGCCGAGAGCGAAAGGCGAGGTGTCCCCCGGGCGGTCGGTCGCACGCGCGGTGGTCCGAGGCGGAACGTCAGCGGTCATGAACCCACCCTACAGCCATTCACTCGGTCGATACAGTATCGTTTGAAACTAAATATGACCACCGCAGAGCGGATGGAACGCCGCCGGGTCGGCCTCGGGCATGGAGTCCGGGGTCGCCCGGTCGGTCTGATCGGCTTCCTTCGTATAGGGCCTGTTCGTGTCGTCGGACTCCCGGTCGAGGCCCTTCACGCCGCCGAGCCGGGCCGTCGTCGCATAAACGCCGTCGCCCTCGTGACCGTAGGACGCGAGGTCCGGGTAGCGGTCGTGGTTGTAGTCGGCGACGGCGATCGCACGTGGCTCGCTCAGGTCGACGTGATGGTCGCTCTGCCCCCGTCCGCGTGCCGAGAAGGGCCCGAGCCGCAGCTCGGAGACATCCGGCCGCACCGGGTCGTCACCCTGGAACGCGCCGGTGGCGACGACGAAGAGGTCGTTCCAGCCGTCCCGGTCGAAGTCGGCCACGACGGCGAGCACGTCCTTCGCGCCCTGCCCGCGCTCCCCGACCAGATCCCGTGGCCCCACCTTCGCGCCCCGCCCGCCGTCGGCTCCGAACGTGATCGTCAGCCCGGCGCCGGTGCGGGACGGGGAAGAGACACGGTCGGCCGTACCGTCGCCGTCGAGATCGGCCACCAGACCTCCCGTGGATGTGGCACAACTTCCGATCGCGGGACCGGCGGCCGGACGCGCGGGCGGATCGCCCCGGCCGTCGCCGCAACCGGCCACCAGTGCGGTCGACGTCACGAGCGCCAGTACGCAGCACGCCCGTCCGGCCGTTCGTCCCCCGATCCCCATGACGTGACCGCCTTTCCCCACGCTTGCTTCCGACCCGACCGAAACGTATCGCGCCGGCAGAACTCCGCGAGCGGCAGTCGCTGCGCACGGTACGGCGCGCGGGGGGAGGACCGCGACGACACGTGCCGGGGCACGGGTGGTCGCAGCGGACGCGGTGCGTGCCACGGCCGTGGAGATCGCCCAGGCGCAACCGGACAAGGCCGGCGACACGCTCGGCACCGTCAAGGCGCGCAGGTACGGGCCCCGCCCTGGAGTCCCTGCACGGTACGGCCGGCCCTGGCGACCGACCCCCTCGGTGATCCACGGAGCCCTGCCCGGACGCCGGCACCTGCTTTAGTTGACTCGTCAAGGAAGTCGGGAGACGATTGACATATCAATTAACTGCACCGTGCCGCACACGGCCGGGGAGCGCAGCAGGAGGAGTCCATGACAGTCCACGGCTTCGAACTGGGCCTCAACTCGTTCGGGGAGGTCGCGACCGATGTCGACGGCACCCTGAGCGACGCCGAGACGGTTCGCCTGATCGTCGAGGAAGCCAAGCTCGCCGAATCCGTGGGGCTCGACGTGTTCAGCGTCGGTGAGCACTACCGCCGCGGCCACAACGACAGCGCCACCCCGGTCCTGCTCGCCGCGATCGCCACCGCGACGGAGCGGATCCGGCTCGGCACCTCGGTGACCGTGCTGAGCACGAACGATCCGGTGCGGTTGTACCACGAGTTCTCCACGCTGGACGCCGTCTCGAACGGGCGCGCCCAGCTCGTGCTCGGGCGGGCGTCGGCCACGGACTCGTTCCCGCTGTTCGGCTACAACCTCGCCGACTACGACGAGCTGTTCGAGGAGAAGCTCGACCTGTTCATGCGTCTCCAGCGCGAGGAGACGGTGACCTGGTCGGGGAGGTTCCGGCCGCCGCTCGTCGAGCAGCAACTGCATCCCCGGATGCCGCCCGGCGGCATCCCCACCTGGATCGGTGTGGGGGGCAGCCCCAACTCCGTGGTCCGCGCGGCCCGCTACGACCTGCCGCTCATGCTGGCCATCATCGGCGGGCGCCCGCAGCGCTTCGCCGGCCACGTCGAGCTCTACCACCGCACACTCGAGCAGCTCGGACACCCGAAGCGACCGGTCGCCCAGCACTCGCTGGGGATGGTCGCGGAGACCGACGAGGAGGCGCTCGAGACCTGGTGGAAGTACTGGCAGCCGCTGGTCGCCCGACTCGCCGAGGAACGCGGCTTCTACAAGCCGACCCGTGAGCGCTACCTGCAGGAGGTCGAGTCGGGCGCGCTCTTCGTCGGCTCACCCGAGACCGTCGCCCGCAAGATCGCCACGATGGCACGCGACCTGCGTCTGAGCCGTTTCGACCTCAAGTACGACGTCCTGGACCTGCCCCGCGAAGCCCGAGCCCGCACCATCGAGCTGCTCGGACGCGAAGTCGCCCCGCGGGTGAAGCAACTGCTCACGAAGGAGCCCACCCATGTCTGATCTCGTCTTCGGTCTGGACACGTTCGGCGATGTGCCGACGGACGACACCGGCAACCCGGTGTCCGACGCACGTGCCATCCGGCAGGTCGTCGACGAGGCCGTCCTCGCGGAGGAGACCGGCGTCGACGTCATCGCTCTCGGCGAGCACCACCGGCCGGAGTACGCGATCTCCAGTCCGGAGACCGTGCTCGCCGGTATCGCCACGCGGACCGAACGCATCAGGCTGGCTTCCGGTGTGACCGTGCTGAGCTCCGACGACCCGGTCCGCGTCTTCCAGCGCTTCTCCACCGTGGACGCGCTCTCCAACGGCCGGGCCGAGGTCATCCTCGGACGCGGCTCCTTCACCGAGTCGTTCCCCCTCTTCGGGTACGACCTGAGCGACTACGACGTGCTGTTCGAAGAGAAGATCGAGCTGTTCGCCAAGCTGCTCGAGGAGAAGCCCGTCACCTGGAGCGGAACCAAGCGGGCCGCGCTCGACAACGCCGACGTCTTCCCCAAGACCGAGTCCGGGCACCTGACCACCTGGGTCGGGGTCGGTGGTTCCCCCCAGTCGGTCGTCCGCACCGCGCACTACGGCTTTCCGCTGATGATCGCCATCATCGGCGGCAACCCGGAGCGGTTCGCCCCCTATATCGACCTCTACCGGCGCGCCACCGACAAGTTCGGCACGACCGCCCATCCGGTCGGGATGCACTCACCCGGCTTCATCGCCGACACGGACGAGGAGGCCAGGGAACTGCACTGGCCGTACTACCGGGTCCTCCGCGACCGCATCGGCGCCCTGCGGGGGTGGCCGGCGATCCGCAGGGAGGAGTACGACGCAGAGATCGAGCACGGCTCCCTCTACGTCGGCTCCCCCGAGACGGTCGCCCGCAAAATGGCCCGCGCCGTCAAGGCACTCGGCGTCGGCCGGTTCGACCTCATCTACAGCTCGGGGACGCAGCCCGTCAGCGCCCGTCTGCGCGCCGTCGAGCTGTACGGCAGCAAGGTGATCCCGATGGTCCGCGACATACTGGCAGGCTGACGCCGTGAACGGAGAAGACATGGACACCACCGCCGTGGGCACCGTCGGCATCCTGGGCGCGGGGAAGGTCGGGACCGTGCTGGCCCGGCTCGCCGTCGCGGCCGGCCACCGTGTGCTCATCGCCGGATCGGGTGATCCCGACAAGATCGCCCTCACCGTCGAAGTCCTCACGCCCGGCGCCGTCCCCGTCACCGGCGAACAGGCCGCGGCCGAGGCGGACGCGGTCGTCCTGGCGCTGCCGCTCGGGAAGTACCGGAGCATTCCCGCCGAGGCCCTGCGGGGCAAGCTCGTCGTCGACGCGATGAACTACTGGTGGGAGGTCGACGGTATCCGCGAGGACCTCACCGACCCGCTGACCTCCTCCAGCGAGATCGTGCAGGCGTACCTGGCCGGAGCGCGTGTGGTCAAGGCGTTCAACCACATGGGGTACCACGACCTCGAGGACGAGGCGCGGCCTGCGGGGGCACCGGGACGCAAGGCGATCGCGATCGCCGGCGACGGGCCGGACGACCTCGCGACCGTCGCGCACCTCGTCGACGCCCTCGGTTTCGACCCCGTCGTCGCCGGCCCGCTGGCCGAAGGTGTGCGACTCGAGCCGGGCACCGAGCCCTTCGGCGCCGATGTCGGCGCCGAGGAGTTGCGGGGGATGCTCGACCGCTTCCCGGAGTCGGACCGGGGGCGGACCGTCCTCGGCGCACGGGCGGCCGCCGCGGCGTCGGCCGAGACCGCCGCCTGACCCTCGCCGACGCCGGGCCGAGGCCCGCTCGGCATGCCTCCGACGACAAGGCCGCACGGCCCGGCGTGACGTCCGGGCCGTGCGGCCGGCTGCCGCGCTGTGACCCCCGCGCGGTCCTCGGCGTCGAGGCGGCCGAGCATCGCCGGACCGTGCTGGGCGGCCGTTCGGGGCCCGGGGTGTGCGGCGGTTGAGCCGCCTGGTGCGGACAGCGGACCGCTGTGGCCGCGGGCCCCGACCGCCGAAGTCGACACGAAGGTGCCTGCGCCTCGGGGAAGTCGGGCCGGTGGCAACCGGCGCAGGGCCCGTGTCCGCGCACTCGATACCGCGCGCTGTCGCGGCGCACGACCGCGCCGGTTCCGACGAGCTGTTCGGGCGGCGCGCGGTCGCACACCCATCACCGTGCTGAGGGGCGGCCTGTCCCTTCGGCCGGTCCCCGGCCGGGTGAGACCCGCCCGGTACGGACCCGGGGCCGTTCGACGACCGCCGGTTCACGGAAGGTCTGTCACACCGGGACGCGGCACGCCGTCAGGTCATCGGGAGAGTTCGCGTCTCACGAGGGAGTCCGCGATGACGAACGCCGCGCTGGTGAAGACCGCGCGCTACGCGAGCCTGCTGTGCTGCGCGATCCTGTCGGGGGTCGCCGTCACCGTGCTCTTTCTCGAACTGGCGCTCAGACAGCTGAACGGGCCGGCGTACATCCGTGTGCGCCAGGCCGAGTTCGCCTTTCTCACCTGGTACATCGGCGCCGTCACGGTACCGGCCCTGGTCGCCGTGGTGATGCTCGTCCTCTGCGCGCGCCGGGCGCACAGCACCGCCCTGCGTCCGGCGGTCGTCGCACTCGTTCTGCTGCTCCTGGCCCTGCTGGTCACCCTCGTGGTCAACGGCCCCGTCAACGTCGAGGAGTTGGGCTGGAACGCGCCGGCTCCCCCCGCCGACTGGGCACGCGTACGCGACCGTTGGCAGATCGCCCACGCCGTACGCACCGTGGCGATCGTCCTCGCCCTCGGCTGCGTCGGGGTGGCGGTCCTGGACCGCCCGATCCCCGACTCGTCCGGCCACGGCGGCACGGAGACCTGACCCTCGCCTGCTCCGGGCGCCGAGGCCTCGACGGGCACAGCAGTCCGGGGCCCCGTGCACCCCGTCCCTCCGCGTGCCGAGCCCGGCCTCCTCCGCCGCCACCGGGCCGAAGCCCGCGTCACCTGCGGCGGACCGAGCGCGCGGATGTCCCCGTCGAGACCGGTCCGGCAGTCACCCCCGGAGCGCCTCGACGATCAGCGGCCAGGCGGTCCGGCCCAGCCGGGCGTCGGAGTGAGGGGTCCCGCCGTACAGATGGTCCGAGGACGGTCGGGCAGGACCCTCGCCGGGGAATCGCGGGCGGTGACCGGCGTCGTCCCGGCTGATCAACCGCACCGGCGACCCGGACGAGCGACGGCGGGCGGCCAGTTCTTCGGCGTAGGGCAGAGAGGGCCACATCGCGTCGTCACCCCCGGCCACCAGCAGCATGTCCGCCTCGGTCCTCTCCACCGGGATCGCCGTCCCGGCAAGCAGATGGGCGAAGGTCCGTTCACTGCGTTCGTACCATCCGCGGACGGCGACCGGTCCGCCGTCCGGCTCGGGGGAGGTCCAGGTGTCGTCCAGGGGCATGAAGGGCAGTGGCTCTCCTCGCCACGTCCAGGAGGAGCGGTAGGGGCGCGCTCGTCCGTCGCGCCCGGGACCGACGTTGCACCAGACCCGCGAGGTCGGCGACACCGGGATCACGACGTCCACACGCGGGTCGTGCACCGCGGTGAGCAGAGCGGCCTCGGCTCCCTTGGAGACACCCAGGACGCCGATGCGCCGTGCGCCCGCCGACCTGAGCACGTCCACGGCGGCGGTGAACGTCTCCAGTGGGATCTCGCAGATGCCCGCCGGCTGACCCGGACCGCCGAACCATCGGATCGCCAGAGCGCTCACCCCGTGCCGCGCGAGGATCCGGGCCCTTTCCCGCTCGACCCGTCCGCTCGAGCCCGCCAGCACCACCACGGCCGCGTCGCCGCCGCCGACCGGTGTGACCAGGAGCCCCTCCCAGGGTGAGGACACCTCGCGCTCACGGACCTCCACACGGACCCCCTCGACCACTGTCCCGGCAGACCGGCCGCCTGGAGCCTACGGCGTCACCGCCGCGGGCGAACAGCAGAAACCGTCGCGACGGCACCGGTGGATCGGGCGCCGGCACACCGAAGCACGCCGGGGCGCCCCGGGCTACGGCTCGATCAGCCCGACTCGGATGGCGTACCTGGTGAGTTGCAGCCGGTCCTTCATGCCGAGCTTCTCCAGGAGGTTGGCCCGGTGCCGTTCCACGGTCTTGACGCTGATGACGAGGATGTCGGCGATCTCCTGTGACGTATGGCCCTCGGCCACGAGTTTGAGGATCTCCTCCTCGCGGTTGGTGATCGCCCGCTCCGGGATCGGCTCGCCCTGCCTGGCGCGGTCGAGGTAGTTGCGGACAAGGGCGTTGACGGCGCCGGGGTAGAGGAAGGGCTCGCCGCGCATGGTGGCGCGGCAGGCTTCGACGAGATCGCGGTCGGCGACGGATTTCAGCACATAGCCGGAGGCCCCCGCGGCCAGGGCCTCGAAGAAGTACTGCTCGTTGTCGTACATGGTCAGGATCAGGATGCGCAGATCCGGCTGGATGCGGGCGAGTTCGCGGGCGGCCTGCAGGCCGGTCATGCGGGGCATGGCGACGTCGAGGATGGCCAGGTCCGGCCGGTGGGTGCGGGCGGCCTCGACGGCTTCCGCGCCGTCACCGGCTTCGGCGACGACGGTGAGGTCGGGTTCCCCTTCGAGGATGAGCCGGACCCCCCGGCGGACCAGGTGGTGGTCGTCGGCGAGGAGGATACGGGTCGGGGGCGCCTGGGACATGGTCAGCGGCTCCGTCGGTGGGCGGGCACGGTCAGGCGTACCTCGGTGCCCGCGTCGGGGCCCGGGGCGAGGGTGAGGGTCGCTCCGACGAGCAGGGCGCGTTCCCGCATGCCGCTGATGCCGGCCCCCTCGGGGGCACCGCCGATGCCCCGGCCGTCGTCGCGGATGACCAGCTCCACACCGGCCGGGGTGCGCCGGAGCAGGAGGTCCACGCCGCGGGCCCCGGCATGGCGGGCGGCGTTGGTGAGGCTTTCCTGTGCGACGCGGTAGAGCACGAGTTCGACATCCCGGCTCAATCGCGGCAGATCGGTGTCGATGCGGTGGCGTACCGCGAGGCCGGGTCGGGTGAACTCGTTGGCCAGCGCCTTCAGGGCGCTGACCAGGCCCAGGTCTTCCAGGACACCGGGGCGCAGCCGACGGGCGATGCGGCGGATCTCGTCCAGGCCGGCGCGGGTGGTCTCCTGCACTTGGTGCAGATCGGCTCCCAGGGCGGGAGGGGCATGATCGGCGACGCGTTTGAGTTCGAGCAGAACGGCCGTGAGCGTCTGGCCCACCTCGTCGTGGAGCTCCTGCGCGATGCGGTGGCGCTCGGCCTCCTGCGCGGACAGGGCTCGGGCGGCGCTGGTGGCGCGTTCGGTCTCCAGACGGTCGAGCATCGAGTTGAAGGTCGTGATCAGTTCGGCGACCTCGCCGTGACCGGCGACCACCGGGCGGGCTCCCGGGCGCAGCAGGTCGATGGCGGTCATGGCGCGGGTGAGGCGCTGCAGCGGGGCGAGGCCGATGCGCAGCAGGACGGCGTTGGCGACGAGCATCGCGGCCAGTCCTGCGGTCAGGACGGCCGCCTCGGTGAGCAGGACGGGGCTGGACACGGTGACCGGTCCGAGCAGCAGGGCGGTGGCACAGATGAGCACGACCGCGTTGAGCAGGAAGATCCGCCAGAACAAGGGCACCGACATCGCCTCCGTCCCATCGCCGTCCGTGTCGCCATGGCCCCGCCGCGGTGCCTCCCGCCGGTGCGCGGCCCGGTGCCGCCGAGGGGGCCTTCGGCCGTCATGGCCAGCGTGCGGGGTGCGGTGCGCCGGTGTCCATCGGTGCCGACACCCATCCGGCCGCACATGGCATGGGTGCGGGACGCCCGCGGAAATGGGTGGTGGACCCGATGGTGCCGCTCCCGTGCCCCGTGTGACGGTGGCATGGACCCCCTGACCTGCCGGTACTCGGAAGGAGCCACCATGACACGGCGTGACGTCGATCTGCCGCACGTTCACGACGAACGGGTGGAGCGCAGGGACCTGCGTGGTGCCCGCGGCCCGGAGACCGGACATCCGCGGCGGCCGCCGGAGCGCCGGCGCGGCCTGGCCTGGGCACTGCCGGCACTCGCCGTGGCGATGCTCGTCGTGGGCCTGGTACTGCCGCAGGGCCTGATCCTGGCCGCGGGTCTGGTCATGGCGGGGGTGGCCGCCTATGTGTTCGCGCCCCCACAGGGACCCGCCGCACGCCGTCCCCATCCGCGCTGACGTCCGGCGCCGCACCGGGCGGCCAGGAGCGATCAGCGGGCCGGTATCCGACAGACCACGAGACCGAGGAGGACCTGTCCGCCCCGTCAGTCGCTGCACCTTCGACCCCCCGCGCGGAAGGTGGTGACCCGTGGGACATGCCGACACCCTGCTCGCCATGGGTGGCGCCTTCCTCGCCGCCGCCGTCCTCGCCCGCCTCGGCAGCCGGATCGGGCTGCCGACCATCCCGCTGTTCATGCTGGCCGGCATCCTGCTCGGCCCCCACACCCCAGGGCTCGTCCTGGTCGAGGACGCACACGACTTCGAGATGCTGTCCGCGCTCGGTCTGGTGCTGCTGCTGTTCTACCTGGGTCTTGAGTTCCACCTCGACGACCTCAGGAGCGGCGGCAGGCGCCTGCCGATCGCCGGTGGGATCTACCTGCTGCTGAACGTGGGGGCCGGCCTGGGCTTCGGGTTCGCCCTGGGCTGGGGGGCACGGGAAGCGCTGGTGCTCGCCGGAGTACTGGGCATCTCCTCCTCCGCGATCGTCACCAAGATCCTCATCGACCTCGGCCGCATCTCGCGCCCGGAGACCCGGTTGATCCTGGGTGTCATCGTGGTGGAGGACATCTTCCTCGCGCTGTATCTCGCCGCCCTCCAACCGGTCATCAGCGGTGCCCAGGGCCTCACCGACACGGTCCTGCAGGCGGGCAAGGCGTTCGGGTTCCTCCTGGCGCTGGCCGCCGCCGCCCGCTACGGCACCCGACTGATCGGCCGCCTGATGGCGGTGCGCGACAACGAGTTGCTGGTCGTCAGCTTCCTCGGCGTCACGGTCCTCGTCGCGGGCGTCTCCGAGGTCCTCGGGGTCGCCGACGCGATCGGCGCCTTCATGGCCGGTCTGATCCTCGCCGGGACCCCCTCCGGCCCGCGGATCCGTGAACTCGTGCATCCGCTGCGCGACGCCTTCGCCGCCATCTTCTTCCTCGCGTTCGGACTGGCCATCGATCCCGGGCACCTGGCGTCCGTCGCGGGGCCGGTGGCCGCCGCGGCGGCGCTGACCGTCGTGATGAACCTGATCGCGGGACTGCTCGTCGCCCGCCTCTGCCGCTACGGCCCCGGACCCGCCGCGGACATCGCCACCACTCTCCTCGCACGGGGAGAGTTCGCACTGATCCTCGCCGCCATGGCCACCAGCGCGGGCCTGGACGACCGCCTCGCCCCGTTCATCGCCGGATACGTACTGGTCCTCGCCGTCCTCGGACCCATTGTCGCCGGGCGCGCCCATCTGCTCGCCCGTCTCCTCAAAGCCGCGACCACCCGCCTGCCGGTCCGCCCGGACCACCACCGCACGGCCGACGGCCCACGACCGAGCGAACCGCACCCCGCCACTCCGGCGCCCGAAGCCGGAGGAATGCCGTGCGGGGCCCACCGCGACACGGAGCGGGCTGCCGCCGGTGGTGCCTGACCGCTGTGCCGCGACCGGTGAGGGACGCGGCATCGTCGGACATCCGCTCCGCCGGGCCGGGCACCGTCGAACGGGGCGCCGCCGGCGGGCGGTTCAGCGGTACGGGGGCCGGGCACCGCCGGGTTCCGGCGTTCCGGCGCGAACCGGCCCCGGCCCCGCCCCACCGCCTGCTGGCACACTGACCGGACCCTGCTGTCCGGCGAAAGAGAGCCTCCGCATGTCGATGGTCGGCAACCTGCGCAAAGTCGCCCGGCTGACGCGACGCAGCCGACGCGTCGACCTCAGCCATCCGGCCCGCTCCCCGCTCGGCTCCACCGTCGTCAACTGCGTCGTCTACCGCGACGGTGTCCGACGGCCCGGCGTCGACTCCGTGGAGGAAGCCGTACGGCAGGTCCACCGGCATCGGCACGGGTTCGTGTGGCTGGGCCTGCACGAGCCGACCGAAGACGAGTTCGCCGGAGTCGCCGAACTGTTCGGACTGCACCCGCTCGCCGTCGAGGACGCCGTCCACGCCCATCAGCGCCCCAAGGTCGAGCAGTACGGCGACGTCCTGTTCGCCGTCTTCAAGACCGTCACCTACGTCGAACACGCCGAACTCACCGCCACCAGCGAGGTCGTCGACACCGGCGAGATCATGGTCTTCACCGGCCCCGACTTCGTCGTCACCGTCCGCCACGGCCGCCATGGCTCCCTCGGCCCTCTGCGCGAGGACCTGGAGGCCGACCCGGAGCAGCTCGCCAAGGGTCCCTCCGCGGTGCTGCACGCCCTCGCGGACCACGTCGTCGACGACTACCTGACCGTCACCGATGCGGTTCTGAACGACATCGAGCAGGTCGAGACCGACGTCTTCTCCCCGCACACACCGCGGAGCGCCGACGCCGGCCGCATCTACCAGCTCAAGCGTGAACTCCTGGAACTGAAGCGGGCCGTGCTCCCCCTCGCCCGCCCGCTGTCCCGGCTGGCCACCGAGCCGATGCGCCCCGTCGACGCGGAGATACAGGCGTACTTCCGCGATGTCGCCGACCACCTCTTCCGCGTCACCGAACAGGTCACCGCCTTCGACGCGCTGCTCGACTCGATCCTGCAGGCCCATCTGGCCCAGGTGGCGGTGACCCAGAACGAGGACATGCGGAAGATCACCGCCTGGGCCGCGATCATCGCCGTCCCCACCATGGTGTGCGGCGTGTACGGCATGAACTTCGACCACATGCCGGAACTGCACTGGCGCCTCGGCTACCCCCTCGCCCTCTGCGTCATCGCGGCCGCCTGCTTCGTCATCCACCGCGGCTTCAAACGCAACGGCTGGCTGTGAGGCGGACGGGCCGTCGGCGATGCGTCCGGGCGACGGCTCCTCGTCCGCGACCGGGCCGTCTCCGGGGCGGCTCCTCGTCCGCGACCGGGCTCGTGGGGCCCTCAGGGCGCCGTCCGATAGGCTCCCCCGGTTGATCGGAAAGGGGCTGACATGCGGTTCCGCTGTGCAGTGCTCGACGACTTCCAGCAGGTCGCCACCTCCGTCGCGGACTGGTCGGCGCTGGAGGACCGGGTCGAGGTGGTGTCCTTCGCCGCACACTTCGCCGACGAGGACGCGCTGGCGGAGGCGCTCGCCGAGTTCGACATCGTCGTCACACTGCGCGAGCGCGTGCCGTTCCCCGGCTCGCTCTTCGCCCGGCTGCCCCGGCTGCGGCTTCTGGTCGCCTCGGGAATGCGGAACTCGGTCATCGACCACGCCGCAGCGCAGGCGCACGGAGTGACCGTGTGCGGCACGGCGAGCTCGTCCGCACCGCCCGTCGAGCTGACGTGGGCCCTGCTGCTCGGACTCGCGCGCGGCATCGTCGAGGAGAGCAACACCCTGCGCGGCGGCGGACCCTGGCAGAGCACGGTGGGCGCGGATCTGCACGGCCGGCGGCTCGGACTGCTCGGGCTCGGGAAGATCGGCAGCCGGGTGGCGCAGATCGGGCTGGCCTTCGGCATGGAGGTCGTCGCCTGGAGCCGCAACCTCACCGAGGAACGCGCGGGCGAAGTGGGCGTCGAACTCGCTCCGTCCATGGACGAGTTGCTCTCGAGCAGCGACTTCGTCTCGGTGCACCTCGCGCTGGGCGACCGCTCACGTGGCCTGATCGGCGCCCGCGAACTCGCGCTGCTGAAGCCCACCGCCTACCTGGTCAACACCTCGCGCGCCGCCATCGTCGACCAGGACGCCCTGCTCACCGCACTGCATCGGGGCCGCATCGCAGGGGCCGGAGTCGATGTGTTCGACGTCGAACCGCTTCCGCCGGACCACCCGATGCGCACGGCCCCGCGTCTGCTCGCCACCCCGCACCTGGGATATGTGTCGCGCACCAACTACGCCACGTACTACGGCGAGGCCGTCGAGGACATCCAGGCGTATCTCTCCGGGGCGCCCGTGCGCCGGCTGGGCTGACCCGCCCGGGCCGCGCGTCGACTCGACTCCCGGCCCCGTTGGCGCGACCACCCGCTCCGGCTCGCCGAGCGGCACGGCGCGATCTCCCGCGGGTACCCGAGGATGAGCCGGAGCCCGCCGCTCCTGTGCTCGCCCGGTCGGGAGGGCCGGCCGCACGAACGAAGGATCCGCGGGGACCGCTCGGTGTCCGCAAGTGCCGTCTCATCGACCCCGGACGGGGAGTCCGCCGAGCAACCGGGCGGGGGCGCTCTGCTGGTTGAGCGTGGTGGTCGCGCGCTTCACGGTGCTGAGCGCGGAGTTCGTGTTCTCGGTGTCGAGGCTGTGGGACTGATGCGCGAAGGGATGCACATCGAGCGACTTCTGGCTGGTGATGGTCTCGAGGGCGCCGTTGATGCCGGTGGGCGTGGTGTGGGAGGAGTCGGCGGCGAAAGCGGGGGCGGCGATACCGCCGACCGCCAGGGAACCGGCAACGACGGCGGCGGCCTTGAGGGACTTCATCGTGTTCCTTTCGTCGGCGACTCGTGTCACCACGGGAAGGGGTGTGCCCTGGCTAACGAGCCCTCTCGTCCGCGGAAACCCCGCATCCGGAAGATTCCCGGGACCCACGCGGCCGCCTGCGGACGCCGGACGGCCGCCGGTCCCGTCCGTGTGGACGGGCCGACGGCTGTCCGGTTCCTGTGCCTCGTCGGCTCAGCCCATGGGGCGCGACGCGGACGTCGTGGCCGTGGACGGCGCCGTGACGGCCGGGCTGGGCACCGGCATCGGCCGCAGGCTCGGTGTCGCAGGCATGGTGGGCATGGGCGGGAGGCTGGGCAGCACCGGCATGCCGGGGTGGTGCGGGAGTCCGCCGACGATCAGACCGGCGAGGACGACCCTGACGAGCGAGCCCAGCACGTCCCTGGCGGCCGGCAGCACATCACCGGACTGACCCGCGGTCGACACCGAGATCAGTCTGTCGACCGACTTCTGCAGCGCGCCCAGCACATCGCCGGGAGCCGACGTGGCCGAGGCCGTCGACGTGGCGCCGCCCATCTTGGCGATGGCGTCCTTGACTGCCTTGCCCAGCCCGGCCGCCTTGTCCGCGGAGAGACGGCCGTTGTCCGCCGCGAGTACGGCGTTGAGCAGATCGGTGACGGGGGCCACGGTGCCGTCGGCGCCCGCCACCCGCTGGACCTGCGTCAGAAACGCGTCGGCCCCGGGTACGGGGCTGGTCGGCGGGTGGGACTCCGTCACCTGGATGACGTCTCGCGATGAGCCGTGGTCGGAGGCCACGGCGGTCGGCCCGGCCATGCCGAGCACGAGCGTGGCGCAGAGGGAGGTGGTGGCGAGGCGCCGGGCGGGCAGATCACGCATGGGAGTTCCCTTCCTGGTGAGCCGTCGTTCCTGTACTCACCGTGAAAGGGGACATCACCTACTGCAACCGATTGAATGCTCTGCGCGGTCACCAAAGCCCCCTGGCACCCACGTCTCCCCTGGTGGGAACCGTTCGAACACCTTGAAACCCGGTTCCCCCGTTCGGGGCAATGCCTCGAACAGGGGAACGCCAACCGGCCGCCTTCCCGAGGGAGAGCGGCCGGCAGAAGGGTTCGCTCGGCGTCAGCCGTTGACGCAGGTGCTGCCGGACGCGGGGTTCAGCAGACCGATCACGTCGACCGTGTTCCCGCACAGGTTGACCGGAACGTGGACCGGCACCTGCAGGACGTTGCCCGACAGGACGCCCGGGGAGTTTTCGGCAGCGCCACTGGCGCCGCTGTCGGCGGCGGCGATGCCGGCGGTGCCTGCCACGGCCGCAGCGGCAACGGAGGTCAGGGCCAGGCCCTTCGCGATACGCGACATGGAGAGATGCTCCTTGGGGATCGTCACAACAGTCGGGCGGAATGCCCGACGTTGAGTCAACTGCGGGGCACGTGCCCGGGTTGCGCCTCCGATGGGGTGATCTCCTGAATTGCCAACTTCACGTTTTCGGCCACGCGAAGCCTCCGGCACCACCCGGCACACGACAACCGGCCGCGCCGCTCCGCGAAGGCTGGCGGACCCGCCGCACGCGGCCCGGCCCGCCCACCCGCGCACCCCCGGATGCGACCGCCGGCCCTGCCTCGAGCAAGCCTGCCCGCCTTGGGGAAGTACGCGGTCCGGTCCGCGACGAGGGCAGCAATCGTCGCCTCGCCCGCGATCCGGTCCGGCTCGGGCGCACCCGCCGCACGGCGGCGAACGCGCGCGTCCCGCGGCGACGTCCCGCCGGGCGCACCGGCCATCACCCGGCCCCACCGCACGGACGCACCCGATCGCGGAAGCCGCGGACCGCCGCGGTCCCGGCCGGGGCCGGCCGGAGGCGAGAGGCTCGTGTCGGGGCCTCAGGACACGGCCGCGACCCGCGGGGGTTGCCCGACCTGTGCAAGGGGGCGATTCGCCAACTCCCGTACGCCGCGGCCGACCTCGTCCAGGCGTCGCCGCACCGGCAGCGCTCCCCCGCTCCTGCGTCAGGACCGGCAGAGCGCGCACCACCCGGGCCGACTCGGCGTACCGGTCTTCGTCCGGAACGTGAGGACGTCGATGAGCCGTCCGAAAGTTCCGCCGGGCCCGAAAGGCGGGCAGTCGGCGGCGTGTTCATCGACACCCGGTCCGCGCGACGCGCCCTGCCGTCCACCGGCGAGTACGCACGGCGCCCACGTCCGGGTCCACGGCGCGAACGGTCGACCCGCATCGGGGCGTACCGAACAGCGTGCCCGTGGCCCACGGCATGAGCAGGATCTGGACACCGGGGAATCGGCCACCGCATCACGGGGCGCACGCCAGGTCGTACGCCGCCGGAACGGGCCGCACCCCGGGCCGAGCACCGGCTTCCGGTACCGCCCGGCGGCGGGGCGCCGACAGCGTCCGGGCAGCTGACGCGGGCCGCCCGAGAGGCCGTCGGCGCCGGAGCCGGGAGCCGATCCGACCCGGATGAGCGACAGTGGGCCGTGGGACCACAGCGCGGTCATGGGTGTGGACTTTCGGACGATCCGAAACCAGGTCAAGCTGTCGTCCGAATGTCCGGACAAAATATTGACACGGCTCCCTCGACGCGGCTAGACCTGGGGGCAGCCGATGCGAGGGGAACTGATGGAGGAGTTCAGGGAGTCCACGCCGCACTCCGCAGACGGGTCGGGCGGCGGACCGCTCGGACCCGGTGACCGGCACGACCTGGTCACCATGGGACGGATCGGTGTGGACCTCTACCCGTTGCAGACGGGCGTGCCACTGCCGCAGGTGACCTCCTTCGGGAAGTTCCTCGGCGGTTCGGCGACGAACGTCGCGGTCGCCGCCGCGCGCCTCGGACGCCGTACGGCGGTGATCACCCGTACGGGCGACGACCCCTTCGGTACCTACCTCCACGAGGCGCTGCGCGGCTTCGGCGTCGACGACCGCTGGGTCACGCCGGTCCCGGAGCTGCCCACCCCGGTGACGTTCTGCGAGGTCTTTCCGCCGGACGACTTCCCGCTGTACTTCTACCGGCAGCCCAAGGCACCGGATCTGGAGATCGACGCGCACGAACTGGACCTGGACGCCATCCGGGCCGCGCGGATCTTCTGGATGACGGGCACGGGCCTGAGCGAGGAGCCCAGCCGCACCGCCACGCTCGCCGCGCTCGCGCACCGCGCCAAGTCCGGTACGACGGTCTTCGACCTGGACTGGCGGCCGATGTTCTGGCGGGAGGAGCGCGACGGCTCCCGCCCCGGCCCGGACTCCGCGCGCCCCTTCTATGCCGAGGCCCTGCGCCACGCCACCGTGGCCGTCGGCAACCTCGACGAGGTGGAGGTCGCCACCGGCGAGCGCGACCCGCACGCCGCCGCCCGTGCCCTGCTGGACGCCGGGGTCGAACTCGCGGTCGTCAAGCAGGGACCCAAGGGCGTCCTCGCCGTCAGCAGCAGCGGCGAATCGGCGGAGGTCCCCCCGCTTCCGGTCACGGTGCTCAACGGCCTCGGCGCGGGCGACGCCTTCGGCGGGTCGCTCTGCCACGGGCTGCTCGGCGGCTGGGACCTGGAGCGGATCATGCGGTACGCGAACGCCGCCGGCGCGATCGTCGCCTCCCGGCTGGAGTGCTCGTCCGCGATGCCCACGCCCGACGAGGTGGAGAACGCGGTCACGGCGGGAGCGGTGCTGTGAGGACCGCCACCGCCCGCGTCGACGTCGCCGAACTCGTCCGCCTGCGCGCGCACCGCCCCGAGGCGGTGGCCGAGGCCGCCGCCCGCCGTGCCAGGCGCCCCCTGGTCGACGACACCGGCCGGCTGATGATCGTCGCCGCCGACCACCCCGCGCGCGGCGCCCTCGGGGTGGGTGAGCGCAGGATGGCCATGGCGAGCCGAGCCGACCTGCTCGAACGGCTGTGCCTGGCGCTCTCCCGCCCCGGTGTCGACGGCGTGCTGGGCACCGCCGACATCCTCGACGACCTGCTGCTGCTCGGGGTCCTCGACGACAAGATCGTCATGGGCTCGATGAACCGCGGCGGCCTCCAGGGCGCGTCGTTCGAACTGGACGACCGCTTCACCGGACACCGCCCCAAGGACATCGAGCGGCTCGGCTTCGACGCCGGAAAGCTGCTGCTGCGCATCGACTACGACGACCCGGGTTCGCTCAACACGCTGGAGTCCACCGCCCGTGTCATCGACGAGATGGCGGAGCGCCGACTCCCGGTGTTCGTCGAACCGTTCATCAGCCGCCGCACTCCCGAGGGCCGGCTCCGCAACGATCTGGGCGCCGAGGCCGTGACCAGGTCGATAGCCATCGCCAGCGGCCTGGGCGGCACGTCGGCGTACACCTGGCTGAAGGTCCCCGTCACGGCGGACCCGGACGACATGGCCCGGGTGATGGAGACCTCCACTCTGCCGGCCGTGCTGCTCGGCGGCGACGTCGGCGAGGACCAGGAGGGCGCGTACGAGAAGTGGCGTCACGCTCTTCAGCTGCCCACCGTCAAGGGCCTGGTGGTCGGCCGTTCGCTGCTCTACCCGGCGGACGGCGACGTCGCCGCGGCCGTGGACACCGCCGTAGGACTTCTGTGAGGGCCGCATGAGCAACGAGCTGTACGTCCCCAGGGGGACCACCGCCAACGCGCAGTACACCCTCGACATCGACCCCAAGCGGGCCGGCTGGAGTCACAGCAGCCTGCGGACGGTGGAGCTCCGGCCCGGCGGCACGCACATGTTCACCACCGGCGACAGCGAGTGGATCGTGCTCCCCCTCGAGGGCGCCTGCACCGTGCACATTGAGGACAAAAGGTTCCAACTCCTGGGCAGGGACGACGTGTTCGCGGGGGTCTCCGACTTCGCGTACGTGCCCCGCGACGCCCGGGTCCACATCGCCTCCGGCGCGGGAGGCCGCTTCGCCCTGGCAGGAGCGAAGTGCGAGCGCCGACTCCCCGCCCGCTACGGCCCCGCGCCGGAGGTCCCCGTCGAGGAGCGCGGCAGCGGCAACTGCGCACGCCTGGTGCGCAATTTCGCCTCTGCCGACGCCTTCGCATGCGACAGGCTCATCGCCGTCGAGGTCGTCACGCCCGGCGGCAACTGGTCCTCGTATCCGCCGCACAAGCACGACGAGGCGCGGCCCGGCGAGGAGACCGAACTGGAGGAGATCTACTACTTCGAGATCCAGGGCCCGAACGGCTTCGGGTACCAGCGCGTATTCCCCTCCCGTGAGGGCGGTTCCGACGTCCTCGCCGAGGTCCGCACCGGCGATGCCGTCCTCGTCCCCGACGGCTGGCACGGCCCCTCCATCGCCCAGCCCGGACACTCCATGTACTACCTGAACGTCATGGCCGGACCGGGCGAGGAGCGCCAGTGGCGGATCCGATTCCACCCGGACCACACGGAGGGATACCGATGACCTCGACGACGAGGCTCACGGTCGCTCAGGCGCTCGTACGCTTCCTGGCCGCCCAGTACAGCGAGCGGGACGGCGTGCGCCGCCGTCTGATCGGCGCGACCTGGGGCATCTTCGGCCACGGGAACGTCGCCGGAATCGGCCAGGCGCTGCTGGAGTACGGCGACGTGATGCCGTACCACCAGGGGCGCAACGAGCAGGCGATGGTGCACGCGGCGGTCGGCTGGGCCCGCCAGTCCAACCGGCTCTCCACGCACGCCGTGACCACCTCCATCGGGCCCGGCGCCACCAACCTCGTCACGGGCGCCGCCCTCGCCACCGTCAACCGCCTCCCGGTCCTGCTGCTGCCCGGCGACGTGTTCGCCAGCCGTCCCGCGGACCCGGTGCTGCAGCAGCTGGAGGTCCCGCACGCGGGCGATGTGTCCGTCAACGACTGTCTGCGCCCGGTGTCGAGGTACTTCGACCGGATCACCCGCCCCGAGGCCCTGATCCCGTCCGTGCTCCAGGCGATGCGGGTGCTCACCGACCCCGTCGAGACCGGTGCGGTCACCCTCGCGCTGCCGCAGGACGTGCAGGCCGAGGCCCACGACTGGCCGGAGGACCTCTTCGCCGAGCGGACCTGGACGGTACGCCGTCCGGGCCCCGACCCCGTCGAGTTCGCCGAGGCCGTACAGGCGATCCGTGCCGCACGGCGACCGCTCGTGGTGGCCGGCGGCGGTGTCCACCACAGCCGGGCCGAGGACGCCCTCGCGGAGTTCGCCGGGACCACCGGCATCCCGGTCGCCTCCACCCAGGCCGGAAAGGGCTCGCTGCGCTGGGACCACCCGCAGGACGTCGGCGGAATCGGGCACACCGGCACCGCGACAGCCGACGAACTGGCCCGCACCGCCGATCTGGTGATCGGCGTCGGCACCCGCTACACCGACTTCACCACCGCCTCCGGCACCCTGTTCGCCCGGGACGGAGTCCGCTTCCTCAACCTCAACATCGCCCCGTTCGACGGACACAAGCTCTCCGGGCTGCCGCTGGTGGCGGACGCCCGCAGCGGCCTCGAGGAGCTGACCGAGGCGCTGGAGATGCACGGCCACCGTGCTGAGCCGGCGTACGTCGCCGAGTACACGGAGGACAAGGAGCGCTGGGAGCAGCGCGTGGACGCCTGCTTCGAGGCCGACGAGCCGGACATACGGCCGACGCAGACGCAGGTCATCGGCGCACTGGACGCCCTGGTGGACGAGTCCGACGTCATCGTCAACGCGGCCGGTTCGCTCCCCGGCGATCTGCACAAACTGTGGCGGTCGCGCTCCCGCGACCAGTACCACGTCGAGTACGGCTACTCGTGCATGGGCTACGAGATCCCGGCCGCCATCGGCGTGAAGATGGCCGCTCCCGACCGCGCCGTGTGGGCGCTGGTCGGTGACGGCACGTATCTGATGATGCCGACGGAGATCGTCACCGCCGTGCAGGAGGGGATCGCGATCAAGGTCCTGATCGTGCAGAACCACGGCTACGCGTCCATCGGCGGCCTGTCGGAGTCGGTGGGCGGCGAGCGGTTCGGCACCGCCTACCGCTACCGCTCCGAGGGCGGGACGTACACGGGGGCGCCGCTGCCCGTGGACCTCGCCGCCAACGCGGCCAGCCTCGGGATGCGCGTGCTGCGCGCGAAGACGGTACGGGAGCTGCGCCGCGCGCTCGCCGAGGCACGTGCGGCGGACACTCCCACATGTGTCTACGTGGAGACCCAAACCGCAGACACTGTGTCGGGCGCGCCCGGGACGCAGGCCTGGTGGGATGTACCCGTGGCCGAGACCGCGACCCGATCGTCGACGGTCAAGGCGCGCGAGGAGTACGACCGGCACGTCTCGACCCGACGCCGCCATCTGTGAAGGAGTACTTGGCATGACGAAGATCGTCAACCACTGGATCGGCGGGAAGACCGTCGAAGGTGCGTCGGGCACGTACGGGCCGGTGACGGACCCGGCGACCGGCGCGGTCACCACGAAGGTCGCCTTCGCGAGCGTGGACGAGGTGGACGCGGCCGTCGCGGCGGCCAAGGACGCCTACCGGACCTGGGGCCAGTCCTCGCTCGCTCAGCGCACGTCCGTCCTCTTCAGCTTCCGGGCGCTGCTCGACGCGCACCGCGACGAGATCGCCGAACTGATCACCGCCGAGCACGGCAAGGTGCACAGCGACGCGCTCGGCGAGGTCGCCCGGGGCCTGGAGATCGTCGACCTGGCGTGCGGGATCAACGTCCAGCTGAAGGGCGAGCTGTCCACGCAGGTCGCGAGCCGCGTGGACGTGGCCGCGATCCGGCAGCCGCTGGGCGTCGTCGCGGGCATCACCCCGTTCAACTTCCCCGCGATGGTCCCGATGTGGATGTTCCCGATCGCCATCGCGTGCGGCAACACGTTCGTGCTGAAGCCGTCGGAGAAGGACCCGTCGGCCTCCGTCCGCCTGGCCGAACTGTTCGCGGAGGCCGGACTGCCGGACGGCGTCTTCAACGTCGTCCACGGCGACAAGGTGGCCGTGGACCGGCTCCTGGAGCATCCGGACGTCAAGGCGGTGTCCTTCGTCGGCTCGACCCCGATCGCCCGCTACATCCACACCACGGCCTCCACGAACGGCAAGCGGGTGCAGGCCCTCGGCGGCGCCAAGAACCACATGCTGGTGCTGCCGGACGCCGATCTGGACGCCGCGGCGGACGCCGCGGTCTCGGCGGCGTACGGCTCGGCCGGCGAGCGCTGCATGGCGATCTCCGCCGTCGTGGCCGTCGGCTCCATCGGCGACGAACTGGTGGAGAAGATCCGCGAGCGCGCCGAGAAGATCAAGATCGGCCCGGGCAGCGACCCGGCCTCGGAGATGGGCCCGCTCATCACCAGGGTGCACCGCGACAAGGTGGCCTCGTACGTGACGGGCGCGGCGGCCGAGGGTGCGGAAGTCGTCCTCGACGGCACCGGCTACACCGTCGACGGCTTCGAGGACGGCCACTGGATCGGCATCTCGCTGCTCGACAAGGTGCCGACCACGGCCAAGGCCTACCAGGACGAGATCTTCGGCCCGGTGCTGTGTGTACTGCGCGTCGACACCTACGAGGACGGTGTGCGGCTCATCAACGACTCGCCGTTCGGCAACGGCACCGCGATCTTCACCCGGGACGGCGGCGCGGCCCGCCGCTTCCAGCTGGAGATCGAGGCGGGCATGGTCGGCGTGAACGTGCCGATCCCGGTCCCGGTGGGCTACCACTCCTTCGGCGGCTGGAAGGACTCGCTCTTCGGCGACCACCACATCTACGGCAACGACGGCACGCACTTCTACACCCGCGGCAAGGTCGTCACCTCGCGCTGGCCCGACCCGTCCGAGGCCCCCGCCGGCGTGGACCTCGGGTTCCCGCGCAACCACTGAGCGTTGCCGTAAGCCCTCGTCAGGCCGTCCGGATACCGGACGGCCTGACATTTTTTTGACGCCTTCGCTGCGGTTCCCGTGTGGACGTCATCAAACGGGTGACGCAGGCAACGGTGCACATTTGCCTTGGAAAGCAAGGTCCAAGAGCCAGAGGGCTTGGTCAATCAAGAAGAAGGGCGTATCGCCCTGGGAAAGCAACGTGACGCACGTCGCTTTACAAGTGCGGATTCCGAAGGTTAACGGCCATTGACGCGCCGGTTTTCGTCGGGGTTCCATGCAGCCCACCGGGAGAGGACCAGCACCAGAACGACCCAGCCTCCGGAGGCGATAGCGCTCCCGTCCGAACCACCGCCGCACGAGTCGATCGGAACCGCCGCATGACCGACACGCTCAGTACCGTCGAGACCGTCGTCGCCCCAGCACCCGACAGCAGTCCCCGGACACTCAAGCGCTCCATCGGCGTCGTCGGCGGCACTCTGCTCACGCTGTCGTGCGTGACGCCCGCCTCCACGCTCTTCGTGGTCGTTCCCGACCTGTTCGGCTCGCTGGGCACCGCCACCGCCGTCACCATCGCCATCGGCTCGCTCCTCTGTATCGCCGTGGCGTTCTGCTACTCGGAGCTGGGCACCCTCATCCCCAGCGCAGGCGGCGAGTACGCGATGGTGTCGACGCTCGCCGGACGCCTGGCGGGCTGGCTGGTCTTCGTACTGTCCCTGCTGGTCGTCGTGATCGTCCCGCCGGTGATCGCGATGGGCACGGCCGACTACCTCGCCCCGCTCGTCCACCTCGACCCGGCGATGACCGGCGCCGGGGTCATGCTGCTCGCCACCCTGGCGGGCCTGCTGGACCTGCGGGCCAACGCCTGGATCACCGGCATCTTCCTGGTCCTGGAGGTCGTGGCCGCGGGTGTCGTCGCGATCCTCGGCTTCGCGCACAGCAAGCGGGGCGCCGGCAGCCTCGTCTCGATGCAGGTGGCCGGCTCCGGCGGTCACACGGACACGGTGACGGCCGCGATGGTGGTCTCCGGACTCGCCATCGCCCTCTTCATCACCCAGGGATTCTCGACCGCCGTCTACCTCTCCGAGGAACTCGAGAACCCGCGCCGCAACGTCGCCCGCACGGTCCTCGCCACCCTCGCCATATCGACCGTCGTCATCCTGGTCCCGGTCGTCGCGATCACCATGGGCGCCCCCGGCCTCCAGGCGCTGACGAGCGGCGACATCAGCGGCATGGTCGCCGCCTGGTCGAACTCGGCCGTGGGCACCTTCATCAGCCTCTGCGTCGCCCTCGCGATCATCAACGCCGGCATCGTCATGGTCATCCAGAACTCCCGGGTGCTGTTCGCCTCGGCGCGCGACAAGGCCTGGCCGGAGCCGGTGAACAACGCCCTGTGCCGGCTCGGCCGATTCGGCTCCCCCTGGGTCGCCACCCTCGTCGTCGGCGTACCCGGCGCGCTCCTGTGCTTCGTCAACCTGGACACGCTCTACGGGGTCACCGGCGTCTCCGTGACCGGGATGTACCTGCTGGTGGCGATCGCCGCCCTGCTCGCCCGGCGCGGCTCGCACGCGCGGACGCCGGCCTGGCGGATGCCGCTGTGGCCCGCGACGCCCATCCTGCTCATCGCCGTGCTGACCTACATCCTCAGCCTGCAGGAGGTGAGCTACCTGCTGTGGACGGGCGGCATCACCGCGGTGGCCACCCTGTACTGGCTCCTCTACCTCCGCCCGCGCCGCGCCACCCGCTGGCTGGTGTCGATCCCGGAGGACGCACAGGCCTGAGCCGGCCGCCCCGCGTTCAGCCGAAGTCCCACGTCACCACGGAGCAGGTCCCGTCGTCCTCGCCGTCCGCACTGCGGTACGCGGCGAGGGCGACGTCGTTCCCGGTGTCGATCAGCACCCACATGCCGTAGCAGTCCAACTCCCGGCCGAGCGCGGCGAGGCGCTCGACGAGCGCGCGTCCGATCCCCCTGCGCCGATGGGGCTCCGCCACCGCAAGCTCGTACAGGAACATCTCCGTGCCCTTGTCGGGGTGGATCGTCTCGACCCCGCTGACGAAGCCGACGGGAGCCGACTCACCGTCGGCGTAGGCGAGGAAGAGATGGTGCCCGGCGGCGGCGAGGAAGCGCCCCGCCCACTCGGGTCGGACCGGATGATCGAACAGGTGCTCGGCGGCGGCCACTTCGACGACGGTCGTGGCACGGCGAATCTCCATGGGCCTTCGTACCACGGCTGCGGTATGCGGCATCAGGCCTCTACGTCCGTGGGAGGGTCCCCGGTTCAGACCGGCGGCTGCTTCGGATGTCGGTGCCCGCCCTTACCGTTGACACATGGATCTTCGACTGCCCGCGGTCCGGGGGCTGCGCCGGGGTGCCGTGGCCGCCGTGGCCGCGGTCCTCCTCGTGCTGGCCGGCGTGGGGACATGGACAGCCGTCGCATCGGACGACGCGCCCGCCGTGCGCCGTACCGACACAGTCATGGACATGGGCGACGGGGTGCGGATCGACACGTCGTACTTCACCTCCGGGACCGCCGGGCACCGCCCGGCGGTCCTGCTCGCGCACGGATTCGGCGGCAGCAAGCAGGACGTCGCGGGCCAGGCCGAGGATCTCGCGCGCGACGGCTACGCCGTACTGACCTGGTCGGCGCGCGGCTTCGGCCGGTCCACGGGGAAGATCGGGCTGAACGACCCCCGGGGCGAGGTCGCCGACGTCTCCAGGCTGATCGACTGGCTGGCGAAGCAGCCCGGCATCGAGCTCGACAAGTCCGGCGACCCGCGGGTGGGCATGGCGGGCGCGTCGTACGGCGGGGCGATCTCGCTGCTCGCCGCCGGCCACGACCACCGGGTGGACGCGATCGCCCCCGCCATCACGTACTGGAACCTGGCGGACGCCCTGTTCCCGAACGGCGTGTTCAAGAAGCTCTGGGCCGGCGTCTTCATGAACTCCGGCGGAGGCTGCGCGAAGTTCACCGCCGAACTGTGCGGGATGTACAACCGCGTCGCGGAGTCCGGGCGGCCCGACGCGCAGGCGCGAGCCCTGCTCGAGGCGCGGTCCCCGTCCGCGATCGGCAAGGACATCAAGGTGCCCACGCTTCTCGTCCAGGGCCAGACCGACTCGCTGTTCCCGCTCGGCCAGGCGGACGCCGCGGCCAGGGCGATCAGGGCGAACGGCGCGCCCGTGGACGTCGACTGGATCGCCGGCGGGCACGACGGCGGGGACCTGGAGACAAGCCGCGTCCAGGCGCGCGTCACGGCGTGGTTCGACCGCTATCTGAAGGACGGGAAGGGCGTCGACACCGGTCCGGCCTTCCGCGTCACACGCACCGGTGGCATCGACTCCACGGACGGCGCCGCCCTGTTGCGCGGCGCGAGCGGGGACGCGTACCCCGGTCTGGAGAACGGGCTGCGGACGGTCCCGCTCGGCGGCGGCGCCCAGCGGTTCACGAATCCGGCGGGGGCGAACCCGCCCGCGATCTCCGCGCTCCCCGGCCTCGGCGGAGCGGGCGGCCTGTCCCAGCTGTCGTCGCTGGGCATCGGGGTCTCGCTCGACTTCCCCGGGCAGTACGCACACTTCGACTCGCGGCCCGTGCGCCATGACCTGTGGATCACCGGATCGCCCACGGTGACCGTCCATGTGACGTCCACCGGCGACGACGCCGTCCTCTTCGGAAAGGTGTACGACGTCGGGCCGGGCGGCGGCAGGCAGGTGCTCCCGTCGCAGCTCGTCGCCCCCTTCCGGGTGACCGGCGCCAAGGCCGGCAAGGACGTCACGCTGACGCTGCCCGCCGTCGACCACGAGGTGCAGAAGGGGCACCGGCTGCGACTCGTCCTCGCCTCGACGGACCTCGGCTATGCCTCCCCGGCCGCTCCCGCCACCTACTCGGTGTCCCTGAAGGGCGGTCTGCACGTGCCGACGGCACCGGGTGTGACGACCGCGGCGGCCCCGCTTCCCGGCTGGGTGTGGTGGCTGCCGGCGGCCGGCGCCGTCGTCGCCCTGGCCCTGCTGCTGACCGGACAGCGCCGTACGACGGCACCGGCACCCGATCCCGCACTGGCCGACGTGCCGCTGCAGATCACGGACCTGAGCAAGCGGTACGCGCGGTCCGCGGACCGGTACGCGGTGCGGGACCTCTCGTTCCGCGTGGAGAAGGGCCAGGTCCTGGGCCTGCTCGGACCGAACGGCGCGGGCAAGACGACGACGCTCCGCATGCTGATGGGCCTGATCAAACCGGACGGTGGCGAGATCCGGGTCTTCGGCCATGCCATCCGCCCGGGTGCCCCGGTGCTCTCACGGGTCGGTGCCTTCGTCGAGGGCGCCGGTTTCCTGCCGCATCTGTCCGGCCGCGACAACCTGGAGCTGTACTGGCGGGCGACGGGACGTCCACCGGGGGACGCACATCTGGACGAGGCGCTGGAGATCGCCGGACTGGGCGACGCGCTGGCCCGCGCGGTGCGCACGTACTCCCAGGGCATGCGGCAGCGACTGGCCATCGCCCAGGCGATGCTGGGCCTTCCGGACCTGCTGATCCTCGACGAACCGACCAACGGCCTGGACCCGCCGCAGATCCGTGAGATGCGCGAGGTCATGATCCGGTACGCGGCGGCGGGCCGCACCGTGATCGTCTCCAGCCATCTCCTGGCGGAGGTCGAACAGTCCTGCACCCACCTGGTGGTGATGGACCGCGGGCGCCTCGTCCAGGCGGGCCCGGTGCACGAGATCGTGGGCTCGGGCGACACCCTGCTCGTCGGCCTGGCGGCCGACATCCCCGATCCGCTGGTGGAGAAGGTGGCCGCGCTGTCCGGGGTGTCGTCGGCGGTGCGGACGGAGGGCGGTCTCCTGGTGCGCCTGGGAGCCTTCGCGGAGCCGGCGGAACCGCCCGTCGCAGCCGCCGCGTCCACGGACCCGGTCGTCCCTGTCACCGGCCCCGCCCGCGACGTGGTGTCCGCGCCGGGGTCCGTCGAGCCGGTCGCCTCCGCCGTGGGGGCTCCCGGGCGGACGGCGTCCCTCGGCACCGGCGAAGCGATCACGGTCGCGGCCGTC
Organism: Streptomyces sp. HUAS TT11; assembly: GCF_051553595.1. Lineage (NCBI taxonomy): Bacteria > Bacillati > Actinomycetota > Actinomycetes > Kitasatosporales > Streptomycetaceae > Streptomyces > Streptomyces sp. HUAS TT11. The sequence continues at coordinate 5,826,832 of NZ_CP196184.1, read as the reverse complement.
GAGCCGATCGCGGGCGCCGGCCTCGGCCGGGAGCCGCTCCCGTCCCTGGCGAACGCCACGGACGCCAGGGGTGCCACCGCGCTCCCCGAGGGATCCGCCGACCCGGCCCGGTCCGGATCCGCGGCCGCGGCCCGGCTTCTCGTCGAACTCGTCCGGCTCGAGGTTCCGGTGGCCTCGCTCGGTCCCCACCGGCGTCTCGAGGACGCCTTCCTCACGCTGATCGGAGGTTCCGCATGAGTGCGCTCGCCGAGCGGGCGGAGACGGCCGACGGATACCGGGCGCGGCGGACGCTGCCCCTGCGCGTCGAACTCGTCCGGCAGTTGAAGCGCCGCCGTACGCTCGTCATGGGCGCGATCCTGGCCGTGCTCCCGTTCGTGCTGGTCGTCGCCTTCGCCATCGGAGGCGACCCCGGATCCCGCAACGGCCAGGTCACGCTGATGGACACGGCGACCGCGTCCGGTGCGAACTTCGCCGCGGTGAACCTCTTCGTCTCCGCCGGGTTCCTGCTGGTCATTCCAGTCGCCCTGTTCTGCGGGGACACCGTCGCCTCCGAGGCCGGCTGGTCCTCACTGCGCTATCTGCTGGCGGCGCCCGTCCCGCGGGCCCGGCTGCTGTGGTCCAAGCTCACGGTCGGTCTCGGCATGAGCCTCGCGGCCATGGTGCTGCTGCCGGTCGTCGCACTCGCGGTGGGCACCGCGGCCTACGGCTGGGGACCGCTGGAGATACCGACCGGCGGCTCTCTCCCCGCGGGCACGGCTGCCCAGCGGCTCGTGGTCGTCGTGGCCTACATCTTCGTGTCCCAACTGGTCACCGCCGGCCTGGCGTTCTGGCTGTCGACGAAGACGGACGCACCACTGGGCGCGGTCGGCGGCGCCGTCGGCCTCACCATCGTGGGGAACGTGCTGGACGCGGTCACCGCGCTCGGCCGCTGGCGCGACTTCCTGCCCGCGCACTGGCAGTTCGCCTGGGCCGACGCCGTTCAGCCCGGTCCGGAGTGGTCCGGCATGATCCAGGGCACGGCCGTCTCCATAACGTACGCGCTGGTGCTGTTCGCCCTGGCCTTCCGCGGTTTTGCGCGCAAGGACGTCGTTTCCTAGGTCAATGGAGGATTTCACACCGGTCTCGAAGGCGGCCCGCCGTGGCCGGTTCGAGATTCATCCGCAACGTCCCGTACCGCACATCTCGGCCCCCTCCGCCGTCACAGTCACAGACGTCGACGTCAACGGACGGAGGGGACCCATGCGGGAGGACCGGACACGACGGCCCTGGGGGGTGCTGATCGCGACCACGGTCGCGGGCGGCTTGTTGCTCACGGGCTGCGGGGGCGGCGCATCCGACGGATCGGGCAAGTCCGACGGCTCTACCGCCGTCTTCCCCGCCCCGGGGTACAGCCCGGAGCGGAACGACAACAGGGAGAGCGCGGACCACCTGTCCACGTTCGCGCTGGACGTGGACACCGCCTCGTACGGCTACGCGCGCCGAGTCCTTTCCGAGGGCCGGCTGCCGGAGCCCTCGGCCGTCCGGCCCGAGGAGTTCGTCAACAGCTTCCCGCAGGACTACGAGCGCCCGCGGGGCAACGGATTCACGGTCACCGTCGACGGTGCCCGCACCGGTGACGCGGACTGGTCCCTGGTCCGGGTCGGCCTCGCCACCCGTGCCGCACCGGCGGAGGGCGAACGTCCGCCCGCCGCCCTGACGTTCGTCGTCGACGTGTCCGGTTCCATGGGTGAGCCGGGCCGCCTCGATCTGGTCCGGGACTCCCTCGGCGTACTGACCGAGCGGTTGCGTGACGACGACTCGATCGCGCTGGTCACCTTCAGCGACGAGGCCAGGAGGGTCCTGCCGATGACCCGCCTCGGCGGCCATCGGGCCCGGGTCCACGACGCGATCGACGAACTCGAGACGGACGCCTCCACCAACCTCGGCGCAGGTGTCCGCACCGGTTACGCGACCGCGGTCGAGGGTCTGCGCCCGAGCGCCACCAACCGGGTCGTCCTGCTCTCCGACGGGCTGGCGAACACCGGCGACACCGATGCCGACACGATCCTCGAGCGCATCGCGGACGCCCGTCGCGAACACGGCATCACCCTCTTCGGGGTCGGTGTGGGCAGCGAGTACGGCGATGCGCTGATGGAACGCCTCGCCGACCGCGGCGACGGCCACACGACCTACGTCTCCTCCGACGGCGACGCCCGCAGGGTCTTCAGCGAGCAACTGCCGCAGAACGTCGAACTGACGGCCCGTGACGCGAAGGCCCAGGTCGCCTTCGACCCCCGGAACGTGAGGGAGTTCCGCCTCATCGGTTACGACGACCGGCGTGTCGCCGACGAGGACTTCCGCGACGACCGCGTGGACGGCGGCGAGGTGGGCCCCGGGCACACGGTGACCGCGCTCTACGCGGTCCGCACCCGGCCCGGCGCCGGCGGGCATCTCGCCACCGCGAGCGTCCGCTGGCTGGACCCCGGCACCCGGGAGCCGCACGAGGAGTCGGGACAGCTGGAGACCGGTTCCCTCGACGACGACCTGTGGCACTCCTCGTACGGCCTGCAAGTCGCCGCGACGGCCGCTTACTTCGCGGACGACCTGCGGCTGAACCGCACGGGCCGGGCCCCGCTGCCGGGCAGGCCGGGCCTTCGCGCACTCGTCGACCGCGCCGACGCACTGGCGGAGCGCAGGCAGGACGCGGACGTGCACGGGCTCGCCGAGGCGATCCGGCAGGCGTCCGAACTGGGCGGCTCCGAGTAGGCCGAGGGGCGCGCCGGCCCCACGGAAGGAGCGTGTGTCCGGGCTCTCCCGGCCACACCCTCCGGGGCCGCGGCCCCTTTGCCGGACCACCTCGGCCGGGCGCCTGCGACAGGGCCGGCGCCCGCCCGGCCCACGCCGCTGGGCACGGTCCGCGTCCCGATCACCGGTGTGCGCACCATTGAAATTCCTTAACTCGTGGGTAAGTTGACTTCCAAGTAAGTACGCATGTCCGCACGCGAGCCGCGACCGGAGCCGTCATGGGCGTACGCAGGGATCTGAAACGGGCACAGCGGCGCGGCGACCTGGCGTCCCGCGGCGAGGTCGAGCTGATCAGGGACGGGACCGGCGCCGTCCGCGAGGCGCGTGCCGCAGCGATGACACCGCGCCCCACCACGGGCAGCACCGCCGATCTCCCCTACACCAACGCCCGGGAGGCACCCGGGGCCGTGGTGCTGCGCCGCCAGGAGGGCTCCTCCTGGCGGCCGGTCACCGCCGAGGTGACCGCCACGGCCAAGGGGCTTCTCGCGGCGGGGCTCGAACCGGGCGGCCGGGTCGCGGTCATGTCCCGCACCCGCTACGAGTGGACGGTCCTCGACTTCGCGATCTGGGCCGCCGGCGGGCAGACCGTCCCCGTCTACGCCACCTCGTCCGCCGAGCAGGTCGAGTGGATCGTACGGGACTCGGGGACCCGGTTCGCCGTCGTGGAGAGCGCCGGGAACGCGGAGACGGTCGCGACGGCGACGGCCGGGCACCCCGAGCCGCCGCAGATGTGGCGGCTGGACGACGACGCCCTGGGCCGGCTCGCCGCCCTCGGCCGGGACGTCCCCGACGAGGAGGTGACCAAGCGCCGCGCGGCGCTCACCCCCGAGACGGTGGCGACGATCTGCTACACCTCCGGCACCACCGGCCGGCCCAAGGGCTGCCTCCTCACCCACGCGAACCTGCATGCGGAGGCCGCCAACACGGTCGAACTGCTCCACCCGGTCTTCAAGGAGGTCACGGGCCAGGTCGCCTCGACGCTCCTGTTCCTGCCGCTGGCCCATATCCTGGGCCGCTCGCTGCAGATCGCCTGTCTGACGGCCCGTATCGAGATCGGCCACTTCCCGAGCATCAAACCCGACGAACTGCGGCCCGCGTTGCGCGGGTTCCGCCCCACGTTCCTGGTCGGCGTCCCGTACCTCTTCGAGAAGATCCACGACACGGGACGCGCCACCGCCGAGAAGATCGGCAGAGGCGCCTCCTTCGACCGCGCCGACCGGATCGGGGTCCGCTTCGGCGAGGCGTACCTGCACAGGTTCCTGGGTAGCGGCAAGGGCCCCGGCGTCGGCCTGTACGCGGCGTGGGCGCTGTACGACCTGCTGGTCTACCGGCGCATCCGCAGGGAACTCGGGGGCCGTATGCGGTACGCCGTCAGCGGCGGATCCCCGCTCGACCGCGATCTCAACCTCTTCTTCTACGCGGCCGGAATCATCGTCTACGAGGGTTACGGGCTCACCGAGACGACGGCCGCGGCCACCATCGTCCCGCCGCTCGGACCCCGCCCGGGCACCGTCGGCCTCCCGGTCCCGGGCACGGCCGTCCGTATCGCCGACGACGGCGAGGTCCTGATCCAGGGCGGTGTGGTCTTCGGCGCCTACTGGAACAACCGGGCGGCCACGGACGCGGTCCTCGGCGAGGGCTGGTTCGCGACGGGCGATCTCGGCTCCCTCGACCAGGACGGCTACCTCACCATCACCGGCCGCAAGAAGGACATCCTCATCACCAAGGGCGGCAAGAACGTCTCCCCCGCCGTCCTCGAGGACCGGCTGCGCAGCCGCCCGCCCGTCGGGCAGTGCATCGTGGTCGGGGACAACCGCGCCTACGTCGCCGCCCTGATCACCCTCGACCCCGAAGCGGTCGCCCACTGGCTGTCCGTGCACAAGCTGACCCCGGACACCCCGATGTCCGAGGTCGTCCGCGACCCGCGGATCCTCGCCGACGTCCAGAAGGCCGTCGACCACGCGAACGCGGCGGTGTCCCGGGCCGAGTCCATCCGCCGGTTCGCTCTGGTCGAAGGTGAGTTCACCGAGGACAACGGTCTGCTCACCCCGTCCTTGAAGATCAGGCGCCATGCGGTGACGGCGGCCTTCGCACGGGAGATCGAGGCACTGTACGACGACTGACGCCCGGGGGACTCGGGCAAGCCGGAACGCGTCGAAGGAGCGGCCCGCCGATCGGTTCGGCGGGCCGCTCCTTCGATGTGCGAAACCCGGCTGCGACGGTGCCGTCCGGCATCGGCAATCGGCGTGGATCGGGCGTTTCCGCAGGTGCGGGTCGCGCTGACGGGCCTGTGCGCTTTCCGTATGAATCGAATCGCGGCATTCGGGTGAATTGAACGGCAACTGAGGCTGGGGGGTTGCTTCCGGAGCCGATTCCTCGTTTCACAGAGTGCAGGTCGTGCGGCGAGCTGTTCAAGTTGTGCTCGCTCGGCTTCAGCCGTCACAGGGGCACGACCGCACAGAAGGGAAACTACGTGAAGCACAAGAAGAGCGCTGCCGTTGTCGCCGGCGCCATCATGACCCTGGGACTGGCCGCCCCGGCCATGGCCGACTCGGGTGCCGAAGGTTCCGCGGTCAACTCTCCGGGCGTCCTTTCCGGGAACGTCATCCAGGTTCCCGTGCACGTGCCCGTGAACGTGTGCGGCAACACCCTCAACGTCATTGGCCTGCTGAACCCGTCGGCCGGGAACGCGTGCGCCAACGGCTGACGCCCTAGCCGCCACGGCTGAGTCGTCACACACCAGCCGTGGCGCGGTGTCAGGGCCGGCCTTGGACTGCTCCTTCACGGCGCCAGGGCCGGCTTTCCACTTCTCCCACCTCTACCAGCAGGAAGACAACTAGATTGCGACAGACCCTGAGCAGGGGAATGGTCGCGGCGGCCGCCGCGACGGGCATTCTGTCCCTGTGCGGCAGCCCGGTGTTTGCGGACTCGAACGCGGACAGCACCGCGGCCGGATCACCGGGCGTCGCGTCCGGCAACACCGTCCAGGTCCCCGTGAACATCCCGGTCAACCTCTGCGGCAACACCGTCGACGTGATCGCGGCGCTGAACCCCGCCTTCGGCAACACCTGTGCCAACGGCACCGGCGTGCAGACCCCCGAGGAAGAGAACCCGGCCGTCCCGGAGCAGCCGCCCGGTGACAACACGGGCACCAACACCCCGGGCGGGTCGACCACCACTCCGGACCAGAACGGCGACACGCCGGGCACCCAGCCGGGCGGCAGCGAGGCGCCGCCGACCGAGACCGTGGACACACCGCAGATCGGCACCCCGGTGATCAACACGCCCAGCACGTCGTCGCACACGACGCCGGCCCTGGCCGAGACCGGCAGCGAGGGTCTGCTCGCGGCCTCAGCGGTCAGCGTGGCCATGCTGGCCGGTGGGCTCATCCTGTACCGACGCGGCCGGGTCACGTCCCACCGCTAGTGCGCCGGGTGCCGGGCGCCGCGTGCGCCCGGCACCCGTGCCACCACCCCGCACGTCCCCTCTTCGGCCGACGGCCCAGGGGCCGCACCCTTCACTCGGGTGCGGTCCCTGGGCCGTCGCCGTGTGCGAGAGGCGGCAGGAAACCCACGGCGCGCAAGTAGCCCCGCCGGGGCGGAATTCATCACCCCTGTCACAAACGCCCTGCCCGTGTCACACATGTCCCGTCGACGTGGCGCTTCTGTCACACCCGTTTCACAGGCACTGTCCGCCCCTCGAGGTGCGTCGTTGAGCGAGCACAGCCTTTGTGATCGCCAGCGCGTGTCCGGCTCCCCCGACGACCTCCCCCGGTCGCCGCCGCGGCGCGCGCGGGGAGGTGCTACTGATGACCGACCGCAGTCTCTGGTCGTACAAGGACATCGCGGCGCACATCCGGGTGCAGCCGGACACCGTGAGGTCGTACCGAAAACACGGACTGCTGCCGCCGCCCGACCATGTGGAAAGCGGAAAACCCTATTGGTATGCCGACACGGTCCGGGCATGGGTGGCCGCCCGGCCCGGCAACAGGGGCCGCACCGGTTCCTGAGCACCACCCGCGGTTGCGGCCCGCCCCGGTCCGGGGCGGGCCGCACTGCCGTCGTCGGGTTGCCCGGTCGCCGGCGCGCCGCCGTGGGCCCGGGTGACGACGGCCCCCGGCGATCCGCCACGGCGGCCTCCCGGCCGGCTCAGCTCCACGGTTCGACGACCGTCACTCCCTGGCCCGGGGCCGTCCCCATCGCCGCCAGGGCCTGCGGGGACGCGGACAACGGGATCGTCGATGTGACCAGCAGGTCGGGGCGGAGCGCGCCGGAACGGACCAGTTCCAGCATGGGCGGATAGGCATGGGCCGCCATGCCGTGGCTGCCGATGATCTCCAGTTCCAGGGCGATCGCCCGGGCCATCGGGACCGGACTCGTACCGGAGGAGGACGGCAGCAGGCCGACCTGGACGTGCCGGCCGCGGCGGCGCAGCCCGTTCACCGATGCGGCGCAGGTCGCCGGGGAGCCGAGTGCGTCGAGGGAGAGATGCGCGCCACCGCCCGTCAGATCGCGGACCGCCTGCGCCGTGTCCTCGGTGCGCGTCGCGTCCACGCACTCGGCCGCACCGAACTTCCGCGCCAGTTCGAGGGCTCGGGGCGAGACGTCCACCGCCACGACTCTCGCCCCCGAAGCCGCCGCGATCATCACCGCCGACAGTCCGACACCCCCGCTGCCGTGCACGGCGACCCACTCCCCCGCGGCCACCCGGCCCTGCTGCACGACCGCGCGGAACGCCGTGGCGAACCGGCATCCCAGCGCGGCCGCCGCATGGAAGGACATCTCCGCGGGTACCGCCACCAGATTCACATCCGCGTGCTCCAGCGCCACGTACTGCGCGAAGGACCCCCAGTGCGTGAACCCCGGCTGGGTCTGGCGCTCGCACACCTGCTGATCGCCCGCCGCGCAGGAGGGGCAGCTGCCGCAGGCGCACACGAAGGGCACCGTCACCCGGTCGCCGGGTCGCCAGCCGACGACCCGGGCGCCCGCCTCCTCGACCACACCGGCGAGTTCGTGCCCGGGCACATGCGGGAGCGCGATGTCCGGGTCGTGCCCCATCCAGCCGTGCCAGTCGCTGCGGCACAGCCCCGTCGCCTCGACCCGGACCACGACCCCGTGCTCGGACGGCTCCGGGTCCGCCACCTCGCGTACCTCGGCCGGCTCCCCGTACCGCTCGAAGACCATCGCGCGCATAAGCCCGCACCCTCCGCCCGTGCCCGCCGATCCCCGGCCCCGGAGATCGTTCCTGTGGCGGAACGCTAGCCGTGCACCCCGGCGGTGTCCCGGTCCCGGTCCGGCGCCTTCTCCGCGACGGGCGCCACCGGCTCCTCCTCGCGCAGTCCGAACCGCCGGTGGAAGCGCCGCAGCGGGGCCGGCGCCCACCAGGTGGCGCGGCCGGTCAGCCGCATCACCGCCGGCACCAGCAGACTGCGTACGACCATCGCGTCCATCAGCACGGCCAGTGCGATACCGAGGCCGAGCATCTTGGTGTTCGTCACCCGGGAGGTACCGATCGCGACCATCACCACCGCCAGGATGACCGCCGCCGCCGTGATCAGCCCGCCGGTGCGCTGCAGTCCGAAGCGCACCGCCTCGCGATGGTCCCCGGTGCGGTCGTACTCCTCCTTGATACGGGACAGCAGGAACACGCCGTAGTCCATGGAGAGGCCGAAGGCCACACAGAACATCAGCACCGGAAGGGTCGTCTCGATCGACCCTGGGCTGGTGAATCCCAGCAGACCCGACAGATGCCCGTCCTGGAAGACCCAGACCACCGCGCCGAACATCGCCGTCAGGCTCAGCGCGTTGAGCAGTACGGCCTGGACGGGGATCAGCACGCTGCCGGTCAGCAGGAAGACCAGGAGCAGGGTGACCACCGCGATGATGCCCGCAGCCCAGGGCAGCCGCTCGGCGATCGCGTGCTTGGAGTCCACCAGGATCGCGGCCGTGCCCGTCACCGAGGTGCCGAAGGGGGCGGACGTCGCCCTCAGTTCGCCGACCAGCCGCTGGGCGCCGGCGTCCACCGCCTCGCCCCTGGGCTGCACGGTGAAGTACGCGTTCTCGCCCTTCACCAACGGGCCGTCCACCCGCAGCACCCCGGGCAGGGCCGTGATCCGGTCCTTGTACGCGTCGTACTGGGCGGGGGTGGCCCGCCCCTCGGCCAGCACCTCCAGGCCGCCGCCGGGGCTGCCCGGGAACCCGTCGCGTATGTGCTGCTGCACCACATGGGACTCGGCGCCCGAGGGCAGCTGGCGGTCGTCCGCGGTGCCGAACTTCACGCCCGTGAACGGCAGTCCGAGGACCACCAGGCCGACAGTGGTGGCAACGGCGAACAGCGGGGCGCGCCGCATCACAAGGGTCGCCATCCGGCTCCAGCCGCGCCCCTGCGCGGTCGGCCGGGGGGTCCCGCGCCTGAACAGCCGCCGCAGGTCGAGCGCGTTCACCCGGTGGCCCAGCACCACCAGGGCCGCGGGGAGCAGGATCAGCGCGGCCGCGGCGGCCAGCAGCACCACCGCGATGCCGGCGTAGGCGAACGAGCGCAGGAAGTACTGCGGGAAGACGAGCATCGCGGCCAGGGACACGGCGACGGTCAGCGCGGAGAACAGGACGGTGCGTCCCGCGGTGCGCAGGGTGGTGGCCACCGCGCCCGACGGGTCGGCTCCGGCGGACAGTTCCTCGCGGAACCTGCGCACGATGAAGAGCGCGTAGTCGATGGCGAGGCCCAGCCCGAGGGCCGTGGTGAGGTTCAGGGCGAAGACGGAGACGTCGGTGACTTCGGTGAGACCGCGCAGTACCGCGTTGGTGCCCAGGATGGCGACGATGCCGATGCCCAGCGGCAGCATGGCCGCGACCGCGCTGCCGAACACCATCACCAGCAGCACCAGCGTGACGGGCAGGGCGATCGTCTCGGCCCGGGTCAGGTCCTCCTGGATGATCGTCTGCATCTCGGAGCGCACGGCGACCGGGCCGCCGACCTTGACCGTGACCGGCCCGTGCGCGCCTCGGTAGTGGGGCGCGATGCGGTCGAGGGTGTCACTCGCGGCCTTCTCGTCGCCCGTGATGTGCGCGGCTATCAGCGCTTCGCGGCCGTCCTCGGCGCGCAGTGCCGGTGCCCCCGACTGCCAGTACGAGCCGACCCCTGTGACGCCGCGCTCGGAGGCGAGCCGCGCGGTCAGGCGCCGGGCCTCGGCGGCCACCGCAGGATCGTCCGCAGACCTGTGCCCCGAGTCCACCAGAAGCAGCAGATTGGGCTGCGAGGCGGGAAACTCCCGCTCCAGCGCGTCGGTCGCGTAGGTGGACTGTGCGGCCGGATCCTGCCAGCCGCCGCTGCCCAGCCGGTCCGCGACCCCGCTGCCGGCGACCACCGCGAGCGCGGTGAGGAGCAGCGCGACGAGCAACGACAGCCGGGGCCGCGCCGTCACGAACCGTGTCCAGCCACCGGGCACCGCCCCTCCCTCACCCGTATGCCCGGCCCTTTTGACCGGCTCCGGCGCACCCCCTCCGTCCCCGGTCTCCCGGCCGCCCCTGCGGTTGACTTCGGCCATGATGCGGTGTCCCCTTCACCGTGACCCCGCAGGCCGTGCATCCGTACATCCGTGCAGGCAGCATGGGTCGTCGATTGCCATAGACTGGCAAACACGAGTGAGCGCTCGCGTTTCTCAAGAATGCGAGCGACCACTCGCGTTTGTCAATCGCGTTCCGAGAGGTGGGGACAACGCGTGCCCAGGAGCCAGAGGACCGAGGGGCCCGCCACCGGACCGGGCGCGGAGCCGGCCGGGCAGGAGCAGGAGGCCAGGCCGCGCCGCCGCCAGGCCCGGGGCGAGCGCCGTATCGCACAACTGCTCCAGGCCGCCGCCGAGGTCTTCTGCCGCACCGGCTACACCGCCGCGAGCACGAACGCCATCGCCCGCGAGGCCGGCGTCTCCCCCGGGACGCTGTACCAGTTCTTCCCGAACAAGGAAGCGATCGCCATCGGCCTGGGCGACCAGCTGCTCCAGCAGTGGCAGGAGTCGCAGGACCGGGCGCTCACCGAGGAGAATCTCGGACTCCCCCTGGACCAGCTGCTGGACGCGGCGCTCGACCCGCTGATCGCGTTCAACGTCGAGAACCCGGCCTTCGGCGTCCTGCTGCACGGCCCCGACGTCCCCGGGCCGATCGCACAGGAGCACAACACCCTGCACGAGGCGTCCCTCACCCGCATCGAAGTGATGATCGCCGGCTTCCTTCCGAACACCCCGCCCGACGAGCGCTCCCGCACCGCGAACATGCTGCTCGCCCTCTTCAAGGCGGGACTCGACCTGATCATGTCCCACGACGGCGCGGCACGTGAGGCCTACATCACCGAGCTGAAGACGGCGATGTACCGGTATCTCGAGCCGATCCTGCGCGACGACGAGGACGGCAGGGGCGGCGACTCCACCGGCCACTCCCTCTGATGCCCCACCGGCCACTCCGCTGAAGCCCCCGGCGACCGCCCTCGAACCCCACCGGCGACCGCCCCCGAAGGCCCGTCGGCGAGTCGCACGAAGTCCTCGCCGGCGGTTTCCGCCGACGCCCACCGCGGGGGAACCGAACGCGGCTCGCGGACTCACGCCGCAATCTCTTGGGGGAATACCCCCTAGGGGTATAGTCTGGTTCTCGTAAGCCACACGAGCCTCCCCGAGGAGTTGGAGAGATGACCACACAGACCGAAACTCCGGGTTCCGTGACGACCGTCTACAAGGTGAGCGGGATGAGCTGCGGGCACTGCGAGGGCTCCGTCTCCGGCGAGATCTCCGCCCTCGCCGGTGTCAGCTCCGTCACCGCCGTCGCGTCCACCGGCGAGGTCACGGTCGTCTCCGCCGCGCCCCTCGCCGACGAGGCCGTGCAGGCCGCGGTCGACGAGGCCGGCTTCGAGCTCGTCGGCAAGGCCTGAACAGCCAGCATCTGCTCCCCGCACCGGGCCGTACCGACCAGCTGATACTGGCTCCGCACGGCCCGGTCCGTTGTCTGGAGTCCGGACATGACCAGCACCGCAGCACCAGCCGCGATAGACGCGGCCGCACCCTCCGAGGTCGAACTGGCCATCGGCGGCATGACCTGCGCCTCCTGCGCAGCCCGTGTCGAGAAGAAGCTCAACCGCATCGACGGCGTCACCGCCACGGTGAACTTCGCGACGGAGAAGGCGAAGATCTCCTATCCCGCCGGGATCCAGGTCGCCGACCTGATCGCCACGGTGGTGAAGACGGGCTACACGGCCGAGGAACCCCCGCCGCCCCAGCCGGAACAGCCCGCGGCCGCCGAGGCCGCCGGGGAAGACCCCGAATCGGCCGCCCTCCGTCAGCGACTGACCGTCTCGGCACTGCTCGCCCTGCCCGTCGTCCTGCTCTCGATGGTCCCGGCCCTGCAGTTCGACAACTGGCAGTGGCTCTCACTGACGCTGGCCGCGCCCGTCGTCGTATGGGGCGGACTGCCCTTCCACAAAGCGGCGTACACCAACGCCCGGCACGGCGCGGCCACCATGGACACCCTGGTGTCGGTCGGCACGCTCGCGGCGTTCGGCTGGTCGCTGTGGGCGCTGTTCTGGGGGGACGCGGGCATGCCCGGCATGCGCCACGGCTTCGACCTCACCGTCTCCCGCACCGACGGGTCCTCGGCCCTCTATCTCGAAGTGGCCGCCGGCGTCGTCGCGTTCATCCTGCTCGGCCGCTATCTGGAGGCCCGCTCCAAGCGTCGCGCCGGCGCGGCCCTGAAGGCGCTGCTCGAACTGGGCGCGAAGGACGTCGCGGTCCTGCGGGACGGCCGTGAGGTGCGCGTTCCGGTGGCCCTGCTGGCCGTCGGCGACCGGTTCGTCGTACGGCCCGGCGAGAAGATCGCCACGGACGGGACGGTCGTCGAGGGCGCCTCGGCGGTCGACGCCTCCATGCTCACCGGAGAGTCGGTGCCGGTCGATGTGGCCGTCGGCGACCGGGTGACCGGCGCGACCGTCAACGCGGGGGGCCGGCTGGTGGTCGAGGCGACCCGGGTCGGCGCGGACACCCAGCTCGCGCGGATGGCGCGGCTCGTGGAGGACGCGCAGAACGGCAAGGCGGAGGTGCAGCGCCTGGCCGACCGCATCTCCGGGATCTTCGTGCCCGTCGTCCTGCTGATCGCCCTGGGCACGTTCGGGGTGTGGCTCGGCGTCACCGGCGACACCGTCGCCGCCTTCACCGCGGCCGTGGCGGTGCTGATCATCGCCTGTCCCTGCGCGCTGGGGCTCGCCACCCCGACCGCCCTGATGGTCGGCACGGGCCGCGGTGCCCAGCTCGGCATCCTCATCAAGGGCCCGGAGGTGCTGGAGTCCACGCGCCGGGTCGACACGGTGGTCCTGGACAAGACCGGAACGGTCACCACGGGCCGGATGGCCCTCCAGGGGGTGCACACCGCCGAGGAAGAGGACGAGAAGGACGCCCTGCGGCTCGCCGGAGCCCTCGAGCACGCCTCCGAGCACCCGATCGCCAGGGCGATCGCGGCAGGCGCTCAGGAGCGCCTCGGCGGGCTTCCCGCCCCCGACCGGTTCGAGAACGTCCCGGGGCTCGGCGTGCGCGGACGCGTGGAGGGGCACGAGGTCACCGTGGGCCGCTTCCCGGACGCCCTTCCGGACGTGCTGGCCCGGGCGAAGGCGGAGGCGGAGGCCGAGGGGCGCACGGCTGTCGTGGTCGCGCGCGACGGCATGGCACTCGGCGTCCTCACCGTCGCCGACGCGATCAAGGAGACCAGCGCCGAGGCCGTACGGGAGCTCCGGGCCCTGGGCCTCACGCCCGTCCTGCTGACCGGGGACAACCGGGCGGTCGCCGAGGCCGTGGCGGGCGCCGTCGGCATCGCCGCGGGTGAGGTGATCGCCGAGGTGCTGCCGGAGGAGAAGGTCGCCGCCGTCAGGCGGCTCCAGAGCGAGGGACGGATCGTCGCCATGGTCGGTGACGGCGTCAACGACGCGGCCGCACTGGCCACCGCGGATCTGGGACTGGCCATGGGGACCGGGACGGACGCGGCGATCGAGGCGAGCGATCTGACGCTGGTGCGCGGGGACCTGCGGGTGGCCGCGGACGCGATCCGGCTCGCACGGCGCACGCTCTCGACGATCAAGGGGAATCTGGTGTGGGCCTTCGGGTACAACGTGGCCGCGCTGCCCCTGGCCGCCGCCGGGCTCCTGAACCCGATGATCGCGGGTGCGGCGATGGCCTTCTCGTCGGTCTTCGTGGTCACCAACAGCCTTCGGCTGCGGGCATTCTCATGACGCGAGGGTGAGAGTCCCTCTAGAGTCCGACGCGAGCCTCACATAAGCTCTTCACAAGGCTCGCGCATCATCCTTACGCTGGGGGCCTCGGTCGACGTATCGGGGCTCTTGCGTATCTTCAGGACATACGCAAGAGACACAGATCACAATGATGTGAACGTAACCAGCGGAAGGGTTCGTGAGTCTAAGTTGGCGGTGTCAGAAGCGTCTTGGGGGGCGTGACTGACATCCGGGGATGTCTTGGGGGACGTTCCCAGGAAACTGCGTTGCCGGGACACGTACACCGGGGAGCTTTGAGCGGCCCTCCCGTACGCGTCCCGGCAGACAGCACCGCAGTGCTATGCCGAGTTGTGCTCGTTTTGCTCACAGCGATTCAGGCGCTGTCCCGCAAACGCCCGGCCGGATCCCGTGGGGGGAATCCGCACCGGGACATGGGAAGGCGCCCTGCACGTCGGCCCGTGGGGGGACCGACTGTGGGGCGCCTTCCGCTTTTCACAAGACTTTTCATACGGCTTGAGACGAGGGTGCCGTCACCGCACCCGGCGTACGTCGCTCTACGACGACGTACGCCCTACGTACGTAATGCCGCTCAGCGCCCCTCGACCGGAACGAAGTCGCGCTCCACCACGCCGGTGTAGATCTGGCGCGGGCGGCCGATACGGGAACCCGGCTCCTTGATCATCTCGTGCCACTGGGCGATCCAGCCCGGCAGTCGACCGAGGGCGAACAGGACCGTGAACATCTCGGTCGGGAAGCCCATCGCGCGGTAGATCAGACCGGTGTAGAAGTCCACGTTCGGGTAGAGCTTGCGCTCGACGAAGTAGCTGTCGGACAGCGCGTGCTCCTCGAGCTTCAGGGCGATGTCGAGCAGCTCGTCAGACTTGCCCAGCGCGGAGAGCACATCGTGCGCGGCGGCCTTGATGATCTTGGCGCGCGGGTCGAAGTTCTTGTAGACCCGGTGGCCGAAGCCCATCAGGCGGACGCCGTCCTCCTTGTTCTTCACCTTGCGGATGAAGGTGTCGACGTCGTTGCCGGAGTCGCGGATGCCCTCGAGCATCTCCAGGACGGACTGGTTGGCGCCACCGTGCAGCGGGCCCCACAGCGCGTTGATGCCGGCCGAGATCGAGGCGAACATGTTGGCCTGCGACGAACCCACCAGGCGCACGGTCGAGGTCGAGCAGTTCTGCTCGTGGTCCGCGTGCAGGATCAGCAGCTTGTCCAGCGCGGAGACGACGACCGGGTCCAGCTCGTAGTCCTGCGCCGGGACGGAGAAGGTCATCCGCAGGAAGTTCTCGACGTACCCGAGGTCGTTGCGCGGGTAGACGAAGGGGTGACCGATCGACTTCTTGTAGGCGTACGCGGCGATCGTCGGAAGCTTGGCAAGCAGGCGGATGGTGGAGAGGTTGCGCTGCTTCTCGTCGAAGGGGTTGTGGCTGTCCTGGTAGAAGGTGGACAGCGCGGAGACCACCGAGGAGAGCATCGCCATCGGGTGCGCGTCGCGCGGGAAGCCGGTGTAGAAGTTCTTGACGTCCTCGTGCAGCAGGGTGTGCTGCGTGACCTCGTTCTTGAAGGCGGAGAGCTCGTCGACGGTCGGCAGCTCACCGTTGATCAGCAGGTAGGCGACCTCCAGGAAGGTGGAGCGCTCGGCCAGCTGCTCGATCGGGTAGCCGCGATACCGGAGGATGCCCTTCTCGCCGTCGAGGTAGGTGATGGCGGATTTATATGCGGCGGTGTTGCCGTAACCGCTGTCCAGGGTGACCAGACCGGTCTGGGCGCGAAGCTTCCCGATGTCGAAGCCCATGTCACCGACGGTGCTGTCGACCACCGGGTAGGTGTACTCGTCGCCGTCGTACCGCAGTACTACAGAGTTGTCGCTCACGTCTTCCCTCACCGACGTAGTGCCTCATCTTCGAGGTGCCCTGACTGTCTCTACCATCCCCCATTTGGCGCAGGAGAGTGCACTCGGGGTCGACCTTTGGGCGCATCGGCGGCACTGAGTGCCGTCAACCTGCTCATCCTGCCCCCGGTCGACCGGTTCCGGAAGTGCTCTGTGACCTTTGCGACTCGTTTGATCGATCATTTTTTTCAATGACGGGTGCGGATGCGAACCGGGCCGGGGCTCCGCCCTCGACGGGCCTCGGCGACAGCCTGAAATCCAGGGCCGTACAGCGCCGGCCCGCCGAGACCGTACGGACCGCCTGCCCGATCGCCTTGCGGGAACCGACAAGCACGACCAGCTTCTTCGCCCGGGTGACCGCCGTGTAGAGGAGGTTGCGCTGGAGCATCATCCACGCCCCGGTGGTGACGGGGATCACCACCGCCGGATACTCGCTGCCCTGCGAACGGTGGATGGTCACCGCGTAGGCATGCGCCAGCTCGTCCAGCTCGTCGAACTCGTACGGCACCTCCTCGTCCTCGTCGGTCAGCACCGTCAGGCGCTGATCGACCGGGTCGAGCGAGGTGACCACGCCGACGGTGCCGTTGAAGACACCGTTCTTCCCCTTCTCGTAATTGTTGCGAATCTGGGTGACCTTGTCGCCGACACGGAAGACCCGGCCGCCGAACCGCTTCTCGGGCAGATCGGGACGGGCGGGGGTGACCGCCTGCTGGAGCAGCCCGTTCAGCGTGCCGGCGCCGGCGGGCCCGCGGTGCATCGGCGCGAGCACCTGTACGTCGCGGCGCGGGTCGAGACCGAACCGGGCCGGGATCCGCCGCGCCGCCACGTCCACGGTGAGACGGCCGGCCTCCTCGGTGTCGTCCTCGACGAAGAGGAAGAAGTCCTTCAGGCCGTCGGTGAGCGGATGCAGGCCGGAGTTGATGCGGTGCGCGTTGGTGACGACGCCCGACTGCTGGGCCTGGCGGAAGACGCGGGTGAGGCGGACGGCGGGAACGGGGCTCCCGTCGGTGAGCAGATCCCTGAGGACCTCCCCGGCGCCGACGCTGGGCAGCTGGTCGACGTCACCGACGAGGAGCAGGTGGGCGCCCGGCGGCACGGCCTTCACCAGCTTGTTGGCGAGCAGCAGGTCGAGCATGGACGCCTCGTCGACGACGACCAGGTCGGCGTCGAGCGGGCGGTCCCGGTCGTATGCCGCGTCGCCGCCGGGCTTCAGCTCCAGCAGCCGGTGCACGGTGGAGGCCTCGGCTCCGGTCAGCTCGGACAGGCGCTTGGCCGCGCGCCCGGTGGGTGCGGCCAGGACGACCTTGGCCCGCTTGGCCCGGGCGAGCTCGACGATGGAGCGCACCGTGAACGACTTGCCGCAGCCGGGCCCTCCGGTCAGGACGGCGACCTTCCTGGTCAGCGCCAGCCTTACGGCCTCCTCCTGTTCGGGTGCCAACTCGGTTCCGGTGCGCCCCTTGAGCCAGCCCAGCGCCTTGTCCCACGCCACGTCCCCGAAGCCGGGCATCCGGTCCTCCTCCGTGCGCAGCAGGCGCAGCAGTTGAGCGGAGAGGGACAGCTCGGCGCGGTGGAAGGGGACGAGGTAGACGGCGGTGACCGGGTCCCCGCCGTCCGGTCCGGGCACGCGTTCCCGCACGACGCCGGGTTCGGAGTCGTCCTCGCAAGGCGCCGCCAGCTCGGCCAGGCACTCGATGACCAGTCCGGTGTCGACCTGGAGGAGCTTGACCGCGTCCGCGATCAGCCGCTCCTCCGGGAGATAGCAGTGACCCTGGTCGGTCGACTGGGACAGGGCGTACTGCAGACCTGCCTTGACGCGCTCCGGGCTGTCGTGCGGGATCCCGACGGACCGGGCGATCCGGTCGGCGGTGAGGAATCCGATGCCCCAGACGTCCGAGGCGAGGCGGTACGGCTGGTTCTTGACGACGGAGATGGAGGCGTCGCCGTACTTCTTGTAGATGCGCACGGCGATGGACGTGGAGACCTCGACGCTCTGCAGGAAGAGCATGACCTCCTTGATCGCCATCTGCTCCTCCCAGGCGTCGGCGATCTTCTTGGTCCGCTTCGGGCCGAGCCCGGGCACCTCGATGAGCCGCTTGGGCTCCTCCTCGATGATCTGGAGGGTGTCGAGCCCGAAGTGCTGGGTGATCCGGTCGGCGAAGACGGGGCCGATGCCCTTGACGAGACCGGAGCCGAGATAGCGGCGGATGCCCTGGACGGTGGCCGGGAGGACGGTCGTGTAGTTCTCGACGGTGAACTGCTTGCCGTACTGCGGGTGGGAGCCCCAGCGCCCCTCCATCCGCAGCGACTCGCCCACCTGGGCGCCGAGGAGCGCGCCGACGACGGTGAGCAGATCACCGGCGCCGCGGCCGGTGTCGACGCGGGCGACCGTGTATCCGTTCTCCTCGTTGGCGTATGTGATCCGCTCGAGCACACCCTCCAGCACGGCGAGGTGCCGCTCCCCGGCACCTGCCTGCCCCGCCCGACTCGCCTCCTGGGTCATGAGCCGACGCTACCGAAGAGGACCGACAGTGACGACGGTACGGTCCTCGCGGCCCCGGGCTCCTGCATGCTGGCGGTATGGATTCGCTGCTGCGCGGCCTGCCGTCCGCCCTCTGGAGCGTTCCCCATGTGGGGTCCCGCTACCCGGGATCACCGGCGGTGAGCGCTCGCCCGGGCCTGACGGCCGGCGCGAACTGCCAGCTGTTCGCCTACGAGGTGCTCCGGCACTTCGGTCTGACCCCACCCGCTCTGCGCTCGAGCGACCTGTGGACGGACACGCGGGACACGGTCCGCGTCCTTGCCGCCCGGCCGCTCGATCTGATGCTGTTCAACTCCACCGCCGACGCCTACGGCGCGCACGTCGGGGTCCGGGTGGAGAAGGGGCTGGTGCTGCACCTGTGTGCGGAGGTGGGCCGGCCGGCGGTCTGGGAGCCGGCGGAGTTCGCGGCGCGGGAGCGGTACCGGGTGCTGGTCGGGGTCAAGCGGGTGAACTCGGGGCGGGCGGACGGGGCGTTCGGCGACGGGGGTTGACGCCGCTCTCCTTGGGCACGGTCACTTCGCCTCGGAGTGTGCCGTCCTCCCCCGTTCCCGACTCCGGACGTCCGGTCGCCCAACCGGTGTCCGGTCGGGCTCCGGCGGGCCGATGTGGCCGAGGGCCTGTTCGTCCCGTTCGCTCACGCCAGTCGTCAGTGATCTCGACGACGGTCATGCCGCCGGCAGCATGCCGGGCGACCTCGGCGTACTCGCTCGCCGGGATCTGTCACCTGAAGGCGCAACCGGTGATGGAGCAGCCCTTCCGCTGGAGCTCGCGCCGAAGGCATCGACTCGCAGAGCGACCCGTTCGGCGCCCACCCGGAAATACCGTCACAGCATGTCCGTGAGGTCCGGCCCCCGACCGTCGATCAGATCCGGCATCTCGATGCCGTAGCCCTCGGCCTGTCCGAAGTAGGTCGGATCACCCGGCTCGGCTGTCGCTCCGAGCAACGATTCGAGTCCCTGCAGCATCGCGGTCAGTCGTGGCGCGTTCCGCTTCTGGAGATCCGGGTGAGGGAGCCCCTTGAAGTCGCAGTAGCCCCAGATGTCATGGAAAACCGCAACCTCCGCGGCGAGGTGGCGCTCATCCGGGTAGACGGTCAACTCCACCAGACCATCCTCGTGATGCTCCCTGCCCTCGGCATCGAGCCACGTGCCCATGCCGGAGACGACGAGTGCACCGACTTCGGCATCGGGGAATCCCACTGGGCGGAACAGCCGGATCTTCTGTTCGAGTTCGGCTTCATTGAGGCTGCCCTTCAGGGCGATGCTCGTG
Source organism: Streptomyces sp. HUAS TT11 (assembly GCF_051553595.1). Lineage (NCBI taxonomy): Bacteria > Bacillati > Actinomycetota > Actinomycetes > Kitasatosporales > Streptomycetaceae > Streptomyces > Streptomyces sp. HUAS TT11. The sequence continues at coordinate 5,807,090 of NZ_CP196184.1, read as the reverse complement.
CCCGCCCCGATGCTGCCACGCCCGGGGAGGAGCCACTTCCACTCCAGTTTGGAGGGCTCCAGCAGCCCGTGCTCTCGCAGCACCACCGTCATCCGTGCGGCGGTCATCAGTGCCGATTCGAGTCCCGGTGGCGCGAAGCCGTCCAACTCCCATTCCCACGAGGCACACGGCTGGGGTGCACGCATCAAAGTGGACATCGGTTTCCTCAGGGGTAGATCTGGCCGTTGGCCGGGATGGTGATCGAACCGTCCCGGAAGCGGAGCTCGTACGTCGCGCCCGTCCTCCTCGCGTAGTACTCGACGTCCTTGACGGTCGACTCGGTGAGAGCTGCCCGCGTGTCCTGGACGTCCAGTATCGCGACCTTGGGGCCGTCGATCTCACCGACCAGCTGCTTCTCCGCGATCTTGCGAGCCGCGGAGGCGATGCCGTGTTCCTGCTGCACGTCTTTGAGCTGGCACCCGTACTTGATCTCGTCACCCGACTTGACCAGGACGTCGAGATCCAGACCCAGCTGCGGTTTCTTGTACTCGAAGGCCAGGTTCTCCACCCCGCGCGACTTGAGCTCCGCAGCGTACTCCATGGCTTGATGAACGGCGGGCATCATGCCCTTCTGCTTGGTTTGGTACAGCAGCTCCTTGTAGCCGGGCATCCCATCGAAGTCCCCGCGCGCAATGTGCTCGGCCACCCCGGCACCGTAGTCGCCCTTGCGCAACTGAGTGAGCAGGCGTTGCTGGTCCTGAGCCGGCATCTTCGCCCGGTCGAGCGCAGCCTTGACTCCGGACTCCTGAGCAGGGCTCATCGGGCCGGTGGCGGGACTGGCCGTGTGGTCACCCTCGCTGAACCTCTCCGGGTCCCGGAAAGGTTCATGGCTCCCACTCGGTCCGTTGCCGGCACCTCCCCGCACACCCGGACCGCTGTGCTCCCCACCGGTCGGGCCGTCGTGTGAGCCCGTGGTGTGCGTGTCATGACCCGCGCCGCCGTGATCACCGGGCTCACTGTGATGGCCCGCACCGTCCGAGCCGTCCGTATGGCCACCCGTGTGACCGGACGGCGGTTCGTGGGCGGCGGAGGGGCCCGCGCCGTGCTCATGGGCGCTGCCGCCCGGCAGGTTGTCGGGTGTGTGGCCGGTGGGGAGGTGGTCTGTGGGGTGTGTGGTCGGGATGTTCTCGCCGCCGGCGTGGACGGTGGGGATGTCGTTGCCGGCGTGGACGGCGGCGTGGTCGCCGGTGCGGCCCATGTCGCCGAGGTCATGACCTGCGTTGTCGCCCAGGCGGATGTGCTGCCCGGCCTGTTCCGCGGTGTGCGTGCCGGCGCCGACCAGGGCCGGTTCCTTGACCGGGGACGGTGTGTGCGGGACGTCCGAGCCGGCGTGCGGGTCGCCGAGGTCGGGCTGGTCCACGATGTCGCCCGGACCGTCGTCGGCCCTGTGCAGCACGTCGCCGTGCTCGTCGAGGATGTTGCCGTGCGGGTCCATGTACTGCGCCGGCGCCCCGTGCTCGGTCGGCAGCTTCATGCTGCCCTCCGGCAGTACCGGCCCACCGTGCGGCAACTGGAAGGTGCCGTCGGGGAGTTCGACCGCGCCGGGTGGGATCACCGATCCCTCGGGCAGGTGCACGGTGCCGTCCGGCAGCTTCAGCGCACCCTCGGGCAGCGTGATCGCGTTGTCGGGGAGTTTGGGGATCTCGATGGCGCCGACACCCTTCAGCGCCTTGCTGATGTCACCGATCTTCGACAGACCCGCACCGGCACCCTTGGCGATGTACGTCATCGGATCGATGACCCGGCCCGCCTTGCCCGCCAGCGACAACGCCTTCGCGACCGCACCCGCCTTACCCGCACCCGACGCCGCACCACCCGCACCACCGGTGAACACCGTCGTCAACACATTGAACGTCACCGCACCCGCAGCACGAGCAGGATTCTTCCCCCACTCATCCCACGCCACCAACGCCTTGCCCGTCTCCTTCATCGCCGTACGCGAATCACGCAACCACGACGGCAACTTGTCATCCGGCAACGCCCAGAACAACACCCCCGCACCCGGCATCGAAGAAATCACCAGACCGGTCGCCAACTGCGCCAGACCCTTCCACGCCTGACCCATCGCCTCCCAGCCACCAAAACCCACCAGCGTGCCCAGACCCTTGATCGTCCCCCACACACCGTCCACGATCAGCCCGTCCCACACAAAGGACTTCACCCAATGGCCGACCTCGTACCAGTGATGCCTCTCCTCCACCGGGTCACCCCAGGGAAGCTTCGCGTTCTTCATGTCCTCGGCATCGAACCCGTACTGGTCCTTACGCTCCGAACCGTCCCCCGCCACCATCTGCGTCCCACCGAACAACGCAGTGATCTTGTTGTGACACGTACGCTCCGCAGCCCAGAACGCCGCCACCGCCGCCGTCACATCATCACGGATCCGATTGTGACGATCGACCTTGTCCCCGTCGTACTCCCAGTCGTCATCACCCCCCACCGAATCCACGAACGCCGTCGCATCCACCTTCAACTGCGCCAGCTTCGCCACCAAAGGCCGAATCTCCACCGCATACGACGACAACGCGGACGACACCGTCTCCAGATCCCCCGCGAACCCCTCCGCCCGCTCCGCCACCGGCTTCGTCGTCGCGAACAACCGCTCCGCCTCCGGAGCCGCGTAATACGCCGACAACCCCTGAAACCCCGCATGCACATCCCGGCCCGTCGACCGCACACGCGACGCATCAGACCTCAGATCACCGTAATCCTTCTCCAACTGCGCCAGATCACCCGTGAACTGCGGAATCTGCCCAGGATCAATCACCCCTCACCCACCCCCGGCAGATCCACCCGCGGCTCCGCCAACGCCCGCTGCTGCGCCCGCGCCGCCATCTCCTCATCCCCCCGCAAATACGCCGTCGTCGCATCCACCGCACCCTGCAACGACTTCCCCGCACGCGCCGCGATGTACTGCAGATCCTTCGTCGCATGCTCCGCATACTGCGACAACGCCAACGCCACCAAACCCCCCTGCGCCTTCCCCCCACCACCCCCACCCTCAGCAGAAACAGTGCCCGCACTCGACGCCGCCGACGTCAAATGCTCCCCATACGCCTTCGCCTGACCCTCAAGATGCGACGCCGTCTCACCCGTCGACTTCAACACACCCTGAATACCCTGCGGCTTCAGATCCCAGCCCGACACCACTGCACCCCCGTGCGAACAAGCCCGCCTGCATCAGCAGGCGGGGCCGGCTGTCGTCCACGCCCGCCGGCCCCGCCGAACACCACTCACGTCAGCCGATGTTGTCGACCGCCGACTTCGCCTTCGCGATCGTCGACTGCGCCGTCGAATCGTTCTGCTCCAACGTCGACTTCAACAACCCGATGATGTTCTTGACCTCCTGCGACGCACGATTCCACCGCAACTCCTTGCCGTGGTACTCATCCGCCACACCATCCGCCGAGAAATCCGCCATCGCCGCCTTCACCTGACGATCACGCTGCGCAATAACCTCCTCCAACCGGCCGATCACCGCCTGGATATTGCCCTGCACATCCGCCGACGCACCCGTGTCATACGACCGACGATCCGCACCCGAACCCGCCATCACACACCACTCCCCGTAACACAACCCCGACCCGACAACCCCGCACCACCCCGAGGCTCAACGGAAACACACACCACCAAAACCCGACGGCTCAACGAAAACGCGCACCATCAAAATTCGCCGCCGACATCTGACCCCGAGCATTGTCACCCTGCTCCTGATCACCCGACGAGAACGCCGAATCCATCCCCGACTGACCACCCAAGATCGCCGCCAACGACCCGTTCAACTCCTTGGCGATACCATCCGCCCGCAACTTGAACTGATCGAACGCCACCCGACCCGCACCGTTGAACTTCCCCTCCAACGGCTGCGCCGCCTGCACCAACTGACGGATCAACGTCCCCAGATCATCACTCGACCCACGCGAATCCTTCACCAGCGTCGACAGGGCCTGCGCCCCCATATCGAACTTCATCTTGCCTCCCCCTGTGGCGAGTTGACCTCATTGAACGATTCTGCACTCTCCATGTTCACGTCCAGCCGTCGCACTCGCAACCACCTGACGTCACAGACCTGCTACAGGGAGCAGACCTCCCGCCACCGTGCGCGCACCCGCGCCGACACGTCCCGCCTGCCCGAAAGGCGGCGGCCCCACCCGGGCAAGGTCCGCCGGTCGGCGACGACATGAGACCTGGATCACACGGGTCACAATCGGGTCTCGGTAGTCCTCACCTCTTGATTCACCTTCGTGTAATCGATTCCAATCCTTCGTGTCAGTCGTGTAAACGATTCCACGACTCGCAAACAGACCCAAAGGACCCACAAGGAGGTGGTCCCGGCGATGGCGAGCATCAAGGACGTCGCCGCCGAGGCGGGCGTTTCCGTCGCCACGGTGTCGCGTGTCCTGAACGACCACCCGTCGGTCAGCGCCGACGCGCGTACCCGCGTGCTGGCAGCCGTCGAGGCGCTGGGCTACCGCCCGAACGCCGTCGCCCGGTCCCTGCGCACCGACCAGACCCGCACCCTCGGCCTGGTCATCAGCGACGTACTGAACCCCTACTTCACCCACCTGGCCCGCTCCGTGGAGGAGGAGGCCCGCGCGCTCGGCTACAGCGTGATCATCGGCAACGCCGACGAGCGGCCCGACCTCCAGGACCACCATGTGCGGACCCTGCTGGACCGCCGGATCGACGGGCTGCTCGTCTCGCCGACCGACGGCGGGTCGCCGCTCATGCTGGACGCGGCACGGTCCGGGACGCCCATGGTCTTCGTGGACCGATGGATCGCGGGCATGGACGTACCCGTGGTGCGGTCCGACGGACGCACCGCCGTGCACGATCTCGTCGCGCATCTGCACGGTCTCGGACACCGCCGGCTCGCGATCATCGCGGGTCCGGCGGCGACGACGACGGGACGTGAGCGCGTCGAGGCCTTCCGGACGGCCCTGGCCGACTACGGGCTGCCCCTGCCGGACGACCGCATAGGCCAGGGCGACTTCCAGGCCGAGAGCGGGCGCCGGGCCATGGAGCGGTTCCTGGACCTGGCCGAGCCGCCCGAGGCCGTCTTCGCGGCCGACAACCTGATGGCGCTCGGCGCGCTGGACGCCGTCCGTGCGCGCGGCCTGCGGGTACCGGACGACATCGCGCTCGCCGCGTTCGACGACATCCCGTGGTTCGTGCACACCGATCCGCCGATCACCGCCATAGCCCAGCCCACGGGCGAGCTGGGACGCGCCGCCGTGCGGGCGCTGGTCGACCGCATCGAGGGGCGGCCCCCCGAGTCCGTCACCCTTCCCGCCCGTCTCGTCGCGCGCCGCTCGTGCGGCGAGCCCGCTTCCGCAGAGCCCCGGGCTCTGCGCAAGCCCCCGGTTCTCCAGGAGGCCCCGGCTTCCACGGAGCCGTCCCCCGCAACGAACAGGAGCCAGTCGTGAGCAACCCGGACGAGTTGCTGCGCATCGAAGGCATACGCAAGACCTTCCCCGGCGTGGTCGCCCTCGACGGCGTCGACTTCGACCTGCGCAGGGGCGAGGTGCATGTGCTGCTCGGTGAGAACGGCGCGGGCAAGAGCACCCTCATCAAGATGCTCTCCGGCGCCTACCGCCCCGATGGCGGGCGGATCCTGGCCGGTGGCGAGGAGGTGCGCATCAACAGTGCGCAGGACTCCGAGCGCCTCGGGATCGCCACCATCTACCAGGAGTTCAACCTCGTTCCCGATCTGACCGTCGCCGAGAACATCTTCCTCGGCCGGCAGCCGCGCCGGCTCGGGATGATCGACAGGAAGCGGATGGAGGCCGACGCCGCCCGGCTCCTGGAACGCGTCGGTGTGCAGGTGTCCCCTCGCGCCCGGGTCCGTGAACTCGGCATCGCGCGCCTGCAGATGATCGAGATCGCGAAGGCGCTGAGCCTGAACGCGCGGGTGCTCATCATGGACGAGCCGACGGCCGTGCTCACCTCGGAAGAGGTGGAGAAGCTGTTCTCCATCGTCCGCGCACTGCGCGAGGACGGCGTCGGGATCGTCTTCATCACCCACCATCTCGAGGAGATCGCCGCCCTCGGGGACCGGGTGACCGTGATCCGCGACGGCAGGAGCGTCGGGCAGGTGCCCGCCTCCACGCCCGAGGACGAGCTCGTACGCCTCATGGTGGGGCGGTCGATCGAGCAGCAGTACCCGCGCGAACGGCCCGCATCGGGCGGCGCGTTGCTCACCGTCGAGGGACTCACCCGCAACGGGGTGTTCCACGACGTGTCCTTCGAGGTGCGGGCCGGTGAGGTCGTCGGCATCGCCGGGCTCGTCGGGGCCGGCCGTACGGAGGTCGTCCGGGCCGTTTTCGGTGCCGACCCCTATGACAAGGGCGCGGTGAAGGTCGCGGGCGCCGAGGTCCGGCGGCACGACGTGAACGCCGCGATGGACGCCGGCATCGGGCTCGTGCCCGAGGACCGCAAGGGCCAGGGGCTCGTCCTCGACGCGTCCGTCGAGGAGAACCTGGGGCTCGTGACCATGCGGGCCGCGACCCACGGCGGTCTGGTCGACCGCAGGGGACAGCGGGCCGCCGCCGCGAAGGTCGCCGAGCAGCTCGGTGTGCGGATGGCCGGACTCGGGCAGCACGTGCGCACCCTGTCCGGCGGCAACCAGCAGAAGGTCGTCATCGGCAAGTGGCTGCTGGCGAACACCAAGGTGCTCATCCTCGACGAGCCGACGCGCGGTATCGACGTCGGCGCCAAGGTCGAGATCTACCAGCTGATCAACGAACTCACGGCCGCCGGTGCCGCCGTTCTGATGATCTCCAGCGATCTGCCCGAGGTGCTCGGCATGAGCGACCGGGTCCTCGTGATGGCACAGGGCCGGATCGCGGGCGAGCTGACCGCCGACGAGGCGACGCAGGACTCCGTCATGGCGCTCGCCGTCTCCACACCCACCACGTCTGTCAATGAAAAGGAGGCCACCCGTGGCCACTGACACGCTCAAGGGCACAGCGGGCGCCGGTGGCGCCACGGGGGTCCGCCGCCTCCTCCTCGACAACGGCGCGCTCACCGCGCTGATCGTCCTGGTCATCGCCATGTCGGCACTGTCCGGCGACTTTCTCACGACGGACAACCTGCTGAACATCGGCGTGCAGGCGGCGGTGACCGCCATCCTCGCCTTCGGTGTCACCTTCGTGATCGTCTCGGCGGGCATCGACCTGTCGGTCGGCTCGGTCGCCGCGCTGTCGGCGACGGTGCTCGCCTGGAGCGCCACCTCCGCGGGGATCCCGGTCGTCATAGCCGTGCTCCTCGCCATCGCGACGGGCCTGGCCTGCGGTCTCGTCAACGGCATCCTGATCTCGTACGGCAAGCTGCCGCCGTTCATCGCGACGCTCGCCATGCTGTCGGTGGGCCGCGGTCTGTCGCTGGTGATCTCGCAGGGTTCCCCGATCGCGTTCCCCAGCTCGATCTCGCACCTGGGTGACACCCTCGGCGGCTGGCTGCCCGTGCCGGTGCTGGTCATGGTCGTCGTGGGCCTGATCACCGCGTTCGTGCTGGGCCGCACCTACATCGGCCGCTCGATGTACGCCATCGGCGGCAACGAGGAGGCGGCGCGCCTGTCCGGTCTGCGGGTGAAGAAGCAGAAGCTCGCGATCTACGCGCTGTCCGGTCTGTTCGCCGCGGCCGCGGGCATCGTGCTCGCCTCGCGCCTGTCGTCGGCGCAGCCCCAGGCCGCCAACGGCTACGAGCTCGACGCGATCGCCGCGGTCGTCATCGGCGGCGCCTCCCTCGCGGGCGGCACGGGCAAGGCCTCCGGCACGCTGATCGGCGCGCTGATCCTCGCGGTGCTGCGCAACGGCCTCAACCTCCTCTCGGTGTCGGCCTTCTGGCAGCAGGTCGTGATCGGTGTCGTGATCGCCCTGGCCGTCCTGCTGGACACGGTGCGGCGCAAGGCGGGGGCCACGCCGGTCGCCGCGGGCACCTCTCCGGGCGGCAAGGGCAAGCAGGCGGTGACATACGTGCTGGCCGCCGTGGTCGCGGCGGCCGTGGTGGGCGGGGTCTCCTTCCTGCACGGCGGCTCGTCCTCCAGCACGCAGAAGATCGGTCTGTCGCTCTCCACCCTCAACAACCCCTTCTTCGTGCAGATCAAGTCGGGCGCGCAGGCGGAGGCGAAGAAGCTGGGTGTCGATCTGACCGTCACGGACGCCCAGAACGACGCCTCGCAGCAGGCCAACCAGCTGCAGAACTTCACCAGCTCGGGCTTGAGTTCGATCATCGTCAACCCGGTGGACTCGGACGCCGCGGGGCCCGCGGTGCGGGGCGCGAACAAGGCCGACATCCCCGTCGTGGGCGTCGACCGGGCTGTCAACAAGGCCAAGACGGCGGCGCTGGTCGCCTCCGACAACATCGAGGGCGGCAAGCTCGCCGCGCAGGCGCTCGCCGAGAAGCTGGGCGGCAAGGGCAGGATCATCATCCTGCAGGGCCAGGCGGGCACGTCCGCGAGCCGTGAACGCGGGGCCGGCTTCGCCGAGGGCCTCAAGGCCTACCCCGGCATCCAGGTCCTGGCCAAGCAGCCGGCCGACTTCGACCGGACCAAGGGCCTCGACGTGATGTCGAACCTGCTCCAGGCGCACCCGGACGTCCAGGGCGTCTTCGCCGAGAACGACGAGATGGCGCTCGGCGCGATCAAGGCACTCGGCTCCAAGGCGGGAACGTCGGTCCAGGTCGTCGGCTTCGACGGCGAGCCCGACGGCCTGAACGCCGTCAAGGCAGGCACGCTGTACGCCTCGGTGGCGCAGCAGCCGACGCAGCTCGGCCGGATCGCGGTCGACAACGCGCTGCGGGCCGCCGAGGGCAAGAAGGTCGCCGAGACGGTGAAGGTTCCGGTGAAGGTGGTCACGAAGCAGAACGTGGCCGGGTTCACCGGCTGACCCCCGCGCCCGTCCGGCGCCCCGGTCGCGGGCCGCGCCTCCAGTGCGGTCCGCGGCCGGGCACCGGCCTCACCGATGCAGGGATCCACGGGGATCCGTTGGGAGACAGTTCATGTACGACTACGACCTCCTGGTCGTCGGATCGGCCAACGCCGACCTGGTGATCCGGGTCGAGCGGCGGCCCGCGGCCGGGGAGACGGTGCTCGGCTCCGACCTGGTCGTCCACCCGGGCGGAAAGGGCGCGAACCAGGCGGTCGCGGCCGCCCGGCTCGGCGCCCGTACGGCGCTGCTGGCCCGGGTCGGCGACGACGGGCACGGCCGGCTGCTGCTCCAGTCGCAGCGCGCGGCCGGTGTCGACACGGCGGGGGTCCTGGTGGGCGGGGCGCCCACCGGTGTCGCGCTGATCACGGTGGATCCGTCGGGGGACAACAGCATCGTGGTCTCGCCGGGCGCCAACGCCCGGCTCGCCCCGAAGGACGTGCGGGCCGCGACCGGTCTGCTGCACGGGTCCCGGGTGGTCTCCGCGCAGTTGGAGATCCCGCTGGAGACGGTCGTGGAGGTGGTGCGGAGCCTGCCGTCCGGCACCCGGTTCGTACTGAACCCGTCACCGCCCCGGCCGCTTCCCGCCGAGGTGCTCGCGGCGTGCGACCCGCTGATCGTCAACGAGCACGAGGCCCGGGTCATCGCGGGCGGCGAGCTGGACGGCTCGCCCGAGGACTGGGCGGCCGCGCTGCTGGCCCTCGGCCCGCGCTCGGTCGTGGTGACGCTGGGCGCGCAGGGCGCACTGGTCGCGACCGGCGAGGCCATGACCAGGATCAAGTCCATGACGGTGGACGCGGTGGACACGACGGGCGCGGGCGACGCCTTCACTGCGGCGCTGGCGTGGCGTCTCGGCGCGGGGTCGTCGCTGCCGGAGGCGGCGGCGTACGCGGCGCGGGTCGGCGCGGCCGCGGTGACCCGGCCCGGCGCGCAGGAGTCCTTCCCGACCGCCGAGGAGGTCGAGTCCCTGTGAAGAAGGCCGGAATCCTGAACCGTCATCTCGCCGGCGCCCTGGCCGAGCTGGGGCACGGGGACACGGTCCTCGTGTGCGACGCGGGCATGCCCGTCCCGGCCGGGCCGCGGGTGGTCGACCTGGCGTTCCGCGCGGGGGTGCCGTCCTTCGCCGAGGTCCTCGACGGTCTGCTGGACGAACTGGTGGTGGAGGGCGCGACGGCGGCGCAGGAGGTGCGGGGCGCGAACCCCGAGGCATCTTCCCTGCTGGACGCCCGCTTCCCGGAACTCACGCTGATATCCCACGAGAAGTTGAAGGAACTGACGGCGGACGCACGCCTGGTCGTCCGCACGGGCGAGGCCCGGCCGTACGCGAACGTGCTGCTGCGGTGCGGAGTGTTCTTCTAGCCGAGGCCCGGGGGCCTCGGCCCGGAACGATTCGAGGGGGTCCGGTTCTCGAACCGGACCCCCTCGCGTTCTCCCCTCCCGCCGGAACCCCCCGTGATCCCCCCAGATCCCCCTCCAGAAGTTCCGACGCCCAGTACGACCACCGGGGTCGGGGAAGGGTTGCACGGTCCCGGGCTGATTTTCCTTCGGGCGCCGCCAGGGCCTGTCCGGCGGATCAGGTGGCTCCCGACGGCTGCCCGCCGGTTCGGTCATGGGCCGTTCCACCGGTCTCCTCCGTCACCGGAGGCGGCAGGTGCGGCCCCCGAAGCGGCCACTCGCGATTCTTCGGCTTTCCCCCGGCAAGCGGCGCTCCGTCCGATGAGGGCTGATCGTTTGACGACGCGGCACATCCTGAGACTCGTTCCTCGGCCACGTGCTCCACGAAGCGCGCCACCGTTTCGGCCAGCACCTCCCGCCCGTCCCTGGCCCACAGCGCGTCGTTGAAGAGTTCGACCTCGATCGGACCGGTGTAGCCCGCCGCCTCCACGTACCCCTTCCACTCCCGCATGTCGATCGCCCCGTCGCCGAGCCGGCCACGGCCGGTGAGGACTCCCTCCGGCAGCGGGGTGGTCCAGTCGGCGAGCTGGAAGGCGTGGATGCGGCCGCCGGCACCCGCACGGGCGATCTGCCCGGGAGCCGTGTCGTCCCACCAGATGTGGTACGTGTCGACCGTGACCCCCACCTGCCCTGCCGGGAAACGCTCGGCGAGGTCCAGCGCCTGCGCCAGGGTGGAGACCACACAGCGGTCGGCGGCGTACATCGGGTGGAGGGGCTCGAGGGCCAGCCGCACCCCCCGCTCGGCGGCGTACGGTGCCAACTCGGCCAGTGCGTCGGCGATCCGTTCCCGTGCCCCGCGCAGGTCCCGGGAGCCGGCCGGAAGCCCGCCCGACACCAGGACCAGTGTGTCCGTGCCCAGGGCCGCCGCCTCGTCGACCGCCCTGCGGTTGTCGGACAGGGCACGGAGCCGTTCGGCCGGGTCGATCGCGGTGAGGAAGCCGCCGCGGCACAGCGTCGTCACCGTCAGCCCGGAGTCGCGGCACAGCCTCGCCGCGGCCTCCACTCCGTACGACTGCACGGGGTCCCGCCACAGACCCGCATTGCGCACCCCCGACTCCGCGCAGGCCGAGACCAGTTCGGGGATGCTCAGCTGTTTCACCGTCATCTGGTTGATGGAGAAGCGCTCCGGTGCCCTGCCGCTCATCCGTCCACCCCGTACAGGGCCAGCAGTGTCCTCATCCGTGTCTCCGCACGCTCGGGATCCGGGAACAGACCGATGCCGTCGGCGAGTTCGTACGCCTTCACCAGGTGCGGCAGCGAACGCGCCGACTGAAGGCCGCCGACCATCGTGAAGTGCTCCTGGTGGCCGGCGAGCCAGGCGAGGAAGACCACGCCCGTCTTGTAGAAGCGGGTGGGAGGCTGGAACAGGTGGCGGGACAACTCCACCGTGGGGTCGAGGAGTTCGTGGAAGCCCGTCACATCGCCCGTGTCCAGTGTCCGCACCGCCTCGGCCGCCACGGGACCCAGCGGGTCGAAGACGCCGAGCAGCGCGTGGCTGAATCCCTTCCCGTCGCCCGCGATCAGCTCGGGGTAGTGGAAGTCGTCTCCCGTGTAGCAGCGCACACCGGGCGGGAGGCGGCGCCGCAGATCGATCTCCCGCCGGGCGTCGAGCAGCGAGATCTTCACGCCGTCCACCTTGTCCGGGTGCGCGGCGACGACCTCCAGGAACACCTCTGTGGCCGCGTCGAGGTCGGCCGAACCCCAGTAGCCCTCGAGGGCCGGATCGAACATCGGCCCGAGCCAGTGCAGGATCACCGGGTCGGCGACCTGGCGCAGCAGGTGGCCGTAGAGCTCGAGATAGTCCTCGGAGCCCTCCGCGGTGGCGGCCAGCGCACGGGACGCCATGAGGACCGCCTGTGCGCCCGCCTCCTCGACGACGGCGAGTTGTTCCTCGTAGGCCGTACGGATCTCCGCCAGGGTGCCGGCCGCCGACTGGTCGGTGCCGGCGCCGCAGGCGATGCGGCCGCCGACGGCCTTCGCCTCGGCCGCGGACCGGCGGATCAGTTCCGCCGCGCCCGCCCAGTCCAGTCCCATCCCGCGCTGGGCCGTGTCCATGGCCTCGGCGACACCGAGTCCGTGCGACCACAGATGGCGGCGGAAGGCCAGGGTGGCGTCCCAGTCGACGGCGGCGGGCGCGTCCGGGGACACGTCCGCGTACGGGTCGGCCACGACGTGCGCGGCGGCGTGGACGGTGCGGGAGGTGAAAGGGGTGCCGGTGGAGACGACGAGGGGTGCGCGGCGCGGCTCGTACCTCCTGAGCCGGCCGTCCGCGCCCGGGAGCCGGATGGTCACAGCACGATCTCCGGAACGTCGATCCGGCGGCCCTCGGCCGAGGACCTCAGGCCCAGTTCGGCGAGCTGGACGCCGCGGGCGCCGGCCAGCAGGTCCCAGTGGTAGGGCGCGTCGGCGTACACATGCCGGAGGAACAGCTCCCACTGGGCCTTGAAGCCGTTGTCGAACTCGGCGTTGTCCGGCACCTCCTGCCACTGGTCGCGGAAGGCGTCCGTGGCGGGGACGTCCGGGTTCCAGACCGGCTTGGGGGTGGCGGACCTGTGCTGCACCCGGCACCTGCGCAGCCCGGCGACGGCCGAGCCCTCGGTGCCGTCGACCTGGAACTCGACGAGTTCGTCGCGGTGGACGCGCACGGCCCAGGAGGAGTTGATCTGGGCGATCACTCCGCCTTCCAGTTCGAAGACGCCGTAGGCCGCGTCGTCGGCCGTGGCGTCGTACGGCTTGCCGTTCTCGTCCCGGCGCCGGGGGACATGGGTGGTGACCAGGGCCTGGACGGAGCGGACCCGGCCGAACAGCTCGTGCAGCACGTAGTCCCAGTGCGGGAACATGTCGACGGCGATCCCGCCGCCGTCCTCGGCCCGGTAGTTCCAGGACGGCCGCTGGGCGGACTGCCAGTCGCCCTCGAAGACCCAGTAGCCGAACTCGCCGCGGACGGACAGGATCCGGCCGAAGAAGCCGCCGTCGATCAGGCGCTTCAGCTTCAGCAGCCCGGGCAGGAAGATCTTGTCCTGGACGACCCCGTGCCTGACGCCCCTGTCGCGGGCCAGGCGGGCCAGCTCCAGCGCGCCTTCCAGGCCCGTCGCGGTGGGCTTCTCCGTGTAGATGTGCTTGCCCGCCGTGATCGCCCTTCTGATCGACTCCTCACGCGCCGAGGTGACCTGCGCGTCGAAGTAGATCTCGACGTCCGGTTCGGCGAGGACCGCGTCCACGTCCGTCGACCAGTGGTCGAGTCCGTGCCGCCGGGCGAGCGCCTCCAGCGCGTCCTCGCGGCGGCCGACCAGCACGGGCTCGGGCCACAGCAGGGTGCCGTCGTCCAGCTCGAGGCCGCCCTGTTCGCGGATGGCGAGGAGGGAGCGGACGAGGTGCTGCCGATGTCCCATGCGCCCCGTCACACCGTTCATGGCGATGCGCACCGTCCTGCGTGTCACGTCATGGCCTCCGTACTCGTCCGGCGCCCCGCCCCCGGACGAGCGTGGCAGCAAGCGCTTTCTGGGCACAACGACGCTAACCGCCGTGCGACGGGCCGGACAAGACCGCGGCCCTCGGCACGGTATGAACCCGCACGGCCTCCCACGGTGCGACATGTCGTATACGCCACGGTGCCGTTGGTCGATCCGTCGAACAAGGGGAACCGCGGGCCTGTACACGGATGTCCGCAGAGCTGTAGACGGATCTCTGTGGATGCGCGCGGGGCCCGCCCCGAGGTGCGCGCCCCCTGAACCACGACGACAACGGTGAGAACTCACGACACCGACGAGCATCACGAGACCCACGACCGGAGGACGACGATGACGGTGACCCTGGCGGACGTGGCGGCGCGCGCACAGGTGTCGCCCGCCACCGTGTCGCGTGTCCTGAACGGCAACTACCCGGTGGCGGCGACGACCAAGGAGCGGGTGCTGCGCGCGGTGGACGAACTGGACTACGTCCTCAACGGTCCGGCCAGCGCCCTCGCGGCGGCCACGTCCGACCTGGTCGGCATCCTGGTGAACGACATCGCCGACCCGTTCTTCGGGATCATGGCGAGCGCCATCCAGTCGGAGATCGGGGGTCCCGGGGGACGCGCGGGCGGCGAACGGCTCGCCGTGGTCTGCAACACCGGCGGCTCGCCCGAGCGGGAGCTGACCTATCTGACCCTGCTGCAGCGGCAGCGGGCGGCGGCCGTGGTGCTCACCGGCGGCGCGGTGGAGGACAGCGCGCATGTGGCGGCCGTGGGCTCGAAACTGCGCAAGCTCGCGGCGGCGGGGACCCGTATCGTCCTGTGCGGGCGCCCACCGGTCCCCGAGGCGATCACCCTGACCTTCGACAACCGCGGCGGCGCCCGGCGGCTCACCGAGCACCTGATCGCGCTCGGGCACCGGCGGCTCGGGTACATCGCGGGCCCGGAGGAGCGCACGACCACGCGGCACCGGCTGGAGGGACACCGGGCGGCTCTGGCCGCCGCCGGCATCGAGGACGACCCCCGGCTGACGGTGCACGGCCGTTACGACCGCCGGGCCGGGTACGAGGCCACCCTTGAACTGCTGCGCCGCGATCCGTCGTTGACGGCGGTCGTGGCGGCGAACGACACGGTGGCGCTCGGTGCCTGCGCGGCACTGCGGGACTCCGGTCTGCGCATCCCCGAGGACGTGTCGGTCGCCGGCTTCGACGACCTCCCGTTCGCGATCGACGCGGTACCGGCCCTGACGACGGTGCGCCTGCCGCTTGCGGAGGCGGGTGCCCGCGCGGGCCGGGTCGCCATGGGCCGGGAGGAGCCGCCGCCGGGCGGGATCACCACGGTGGGCGGGGAGTTGATGGTCCGGGGATCGACGGCGGCCCCGCGGTCCTCCGGGCGGGCAGGCTGACGACGAACCGGTCCCGTACCGGCGCCGGGCCCCATGGACGGCGGCCGGAAGCCGACGTACTCTTCCCTTACATCTCTGACTGAGTCAACCATCGGACTGCCGGGGCCGACCATGACCGTCCAGGACTTCCGCTCGTTCAACCGCTTCTACACGAACGTCATCGGCGCGCTCGACTACGGCCGCCACCTCTACGCCCCGTACACGCTCACGGAGACCCGTGTGCTGTACGAACTGGCCCACGCCCGTCGTACGGACGCGGCCGACCTGCGTGCCGAACTCTCCCTGGACGCGGGATACCTGAGCCGCATCCTGAACAAGTTCGAGCAGGACGGGCTGGTCGAGCGGGCACCCTCGGAGACCGACACCCGACGGCGTCGCGTCAGCCTCACCCCGCGCGGCCGGGACACGGCGGCCCTGCTGGAGGAGCGGGCCCGCGAGTCCGTCTCCGTGCTGCTCGACGGCGTCTCCCCCGCCGACCGGCCGCGCCTCGCGGAGGCGATGCGCACGATCCGTACGGTCCTCGAAGGCGGCCGCGCACCGCGCCCCGAGGACGTGGTGCTGCGCGACCCCGCCCCGGGCGACCTGGGCTGGATCGTGCAGCGCAACGCCGCCGTGTACGCCGCCGAGTACGGCTGGAACGCCGACTACGAGGGACTGGTGGCACGGATCGTCGCCGACTTCGCCGAGGACCACGACCCGCACCTGGAACGGGTGTGGATCGCCGAGAACGCGGCGGGCCGGCCGGTGGGATGCGTCATGTGCGTACGGGACGAGGCGCCGGCCACCGCCCGGCTGCGACTGCTGCTCGTCGAGCCCGACGCACGCGGACTCGGCGTCGGCGACCGGCTGGTCCAGGCGTGTGTCGACTTCGCGCGCGGTGTCGGCTACCGCGAACTGGTCCTGTGGACCAACGACGTCCTCACCGCCGCCCGCCGTATCTACGGGCGTCACGGCTTCGTCCTCGTCGGCGAGAAGCCCCACCGCTCCTTCGGCAGGGACCTGGTCGGCCAGGACTGGCGGCTCGACCTGCTCGGGCCGCCCCGCTGAGGACGAAGGGCACCGCCGGCGAGTAGGGTCGCCGGGCATGAAGGCGGCATTCTCCACCCTCGGCGTCCCCGGCCTGCCCGTGACGGACGTGGTCCGGCTGGCGGCCGGGCACGGCTATCAGGGCGTGGAGGTGCGGGCGCATCCCGAGGAGCCCGTGCATCCCGGCATCGGCCCGGCCGAGCGGACCGCGGTCGCCGCGGAGTTCACGGCGGCCGGCATCGAGATCATGGGACTCGCGGGATACGCGCGCGTCGCCGCGCCCGGTGCCGACGGACCCGTACTCGCCGAGATCCGGGCGCTCCTGGACCTGGCCCGCGACATGGGCGCCCCCACTGTCCGCGTCTTCCCCGGCGGTGGTGGCGAGCAGTCCGCTTCGGAGGCCGACGCCATCGCCGCACGACGGCTGGGCACCGCTGCCGAGTACGCCGCCGACGTCGGCGTGCGCATCCTGCTGGAGACCCACGACTCGCACCCCACGGGCGCGGACGTCATGCGGGTCCTCGGTGCGGTCGGCCACCGCCACGCGGGCGCGCTGTGGGACGTGATGCACACCTGGCTGGGCGGCGAGCAGCCGCGGGAGACGTATCCGGCTCTGTCCCCGTACCTCGGCTACGTCCAGGTCAAGGACATCGCGTCCGCCGACGACAGGACCCCGCTGCCGCTCGGTTCCGGTGTGCTCCCGCTCACCGAGTGCGTTCAGGTCCTCTCCCGCCACGGCTGGGACGGCTGGCTGTGCTGGGAGTACGAGAAGCGGTGGTACGAGGCCGCCGCGCCGCTGCCGGAACTGCTCGGACCGGGGCGGGAGCATCTGGCCCGGCTGCTCGGCGAGTCGGCGTGAGCCACGCGATATTCGCTGGCCGGGTGAGACGGGCGGCGACTAGCCTCCGCGAGTGACCGCGCACGCCCGCCCCGCCCTGCTCTCATGAGTCTCACCCGCACGTTGATCGACGTGCGGCCGCTGCGGACCTCCCCGGCCTTCCGGCGGCTGCTGTTCGGGCGGACCGTGTCCGTGCTCGGCAGCTTCATGGCCATGGTCGCCGTCATGTACCAGGTCTGGGACATGACGCACAGCACGGTCTGGACGGGTGCCGTCGGGCTGGCGCAGGCGCTGCCGATGGTGGTGGTCGGGCTCTTCGCGGGCTCCTTGGCGGACCGGGGCGACCGACGGCGGATCTTCCTCGTCGCCACCGTGGGCCAAGGGGTCTGCTCCCTGCTGCTCGCGGTGCAGGCCTTCCTCGGGCATGTCCCGGTGGCGGTCGTGCTGGCCCTGCTGGCCGTGCACTCCTGCTTCGGCTCGGTGAGCGGACCGGCATCCGGGGTGTTCGTGCCGCGGCTGCTGCCCAAGGAGGAGGTGGCGGCGGGACTGGCCCTCAACCAGATCTCCGCCCAGGCGATGATGCTGCTCGGCCCCGCGCTGGGCGGTCTGGTGCTCGGCTGGACGGGGACCGGGGTCTGTTACCTGCTCGACGCCCTGAGTTTCGCCCTCGCCTTCTACGGCGCCTTCGGACTCCCCTCGCTGCCGCCCGACGGCGAGCCCTCGCGTACCGGAGTGCACGGCGTTCTGGACGGGCTGCGCTTCCTGGCCGGGCACCGGGTGGTGCGTGGGGCGCTGCTCACCGACCTGGCCGCCACCGTGCTCGCGATGCCGATGGGCCTGTTCCCCCTGGTCAACGCCGAGCGCTTCGGCGGCAGTCCGCGCACGCTCGGTCTGTTCCTGTCGGCCGTCGCCGTCGGTGGTGTCACCGCCTCGGCCCTGTCCGGCTCGGTCACCCGTCTCGGGCGCCCGGGCCTGGTGATGCTGTGCGGCTCCGGCACCTGGGGCGGGGCGCTGGTCCTCTTCGGGCTGACAAGCAGCCCCTGGGCCGGACTCGGGCTGCTCGTCCTGGCCGGAGCGGCCGACACCACCGCGGTGATCTCGCGCAGCACGATCGTGCAGACCCGCACCCCGGACGCCCTGCTGGGCCGGGTCACCGCGGCCGAGCAGATCGTCGGCCAGGGCGGCCCCAACCTCGGCAACCTGCGCGGCGGCCTGGTCGCCGGCTGGACCTCCGGCACGGTCGCACTGGTCAGTGGCGGCCTGCTGTGCCTGCTGGCGGTCGTGTTCGTGGGCGCGAGCACACCGGAACTGCGGGAGCGCGCCGAGCCAGGTGCCCCGCACGGGACCGCCCCCGAACTGCGGGACGCGGCCGCACCGGATGTGCCCTGAGCCCTGTGGGCCCCGCTCCGGGCACCACCTTCGGGACGGCCGCCCCGCGCAACCGCGGGCGCCGAGGCTACCCGGCCGTCTCCGCCGCGGCCCGACCCGCCGTGTGCACTCGCGCCTGCAGGAGCGAGCGGCGCTCGGGCCACTCCTGCGCCGTGATCGAGTAGATCGCCGAGTCACGGAGCAGGCCCTGCTCCCCCGGCGCCCAGGAGCGGGACCAGTTGCGCGGAACGCCCTCGAAGCGGGCGCCGACGCTCTCGATGGCCGCGCGGGAGCGACTGTTGCGGGCGTCGGTCTTCAGGTCGACGCGGGAGACATCCCATTCCTCGAACGCATGGCGGAACAGCAGCAGTTTGGCCTCGGCATTGACGCCCGTGCCCTGGGCGGACCTGGCGAGCCAGGTGAAACCGACCTCGACGGCGTCCAGTCGGGCGTCCGACAGCCGGCAGCGCGGCTCCCAGTACGACGTGGCGCCGACCGCCCGTCCGGTGGCGAGGGAGATCTGGGCGTACGGCGCAAGCCGGCCGGTCGCCGCGCGGTCGAGTTGCGCGGCGATGTAGTCGCCCACTTCCTCGGCCCTCGGGACCCATGTGTACGCGTACGACACCCGGTCCTCCTCCGCCGCCACCGCCAGGTCGGCCGCGTGCCGCTGCCCGAGTGGTTCCAGCCGTACGAGCGAGCCCTCCAGGACCGGCCCCTTCAAGATGAACGTCACGGCCGGAGTGTGGCGCACCCGCCCGCACACGTCGAACGGATCACCGGTCCGAGCGGACGTCCGCCGGGTGGCGGAGTGCTTCGCCCTGCCCCTCGGACAGCCACAGACACCCCAGGCCGTCGTCCTGGGATCAGCGGTTTCAACTTCCCGCGACATGGCCGGAACCGGGAACCCGTCCACCCCCGCGCCCGTCCCATCCGCGAGCTGCCGGATGAGTCTCCGCCTGCGGTGTCGGCCTCGCTGCTGGCTGCGATCGCTGACCACCCTCTCCGCCGCACGCGGCCGGCAGCATGCCGTCATCGGCGCGCCCCCCTCCAACAGCGCCGATGACGGCCCCTCGCCGTTACTGCGCATTCCCTTGACTGGCAGAAACTTCCCGGATATTGGTGACTCCTTGGAAGTTTCCTTCAGCGATCTCCTCCGGAAGGAGCGCACGTGCACGGCGCCGGTACAGGAAGCACCCCCACCCCCTCCAGACGGACGGTCCTCGCCGCCACCGCGGGCCTGACCACGGCCCTCGCACTCACCCCGGGCACAAGCCATGCCGCGGTGCCCGCAGACGGCCGGCTCCGGGACCTCATCTCCCGTATGACGCTCGAAGAGAAGGTCGGCCAACTCTTCGTGATGCGGGTCTACGGCCACTCGGCCACCGACCCGGACCAGGCCGACATCGACGCCAACCTCCAGGAGATCGGCGTACGGACGGCCGCCGAGCTGATCGCCAAGTACCGCGTCGGCGGCATCATCTACTTCGCCTGGGCGCACAACACCCGTGATCCGCACCAGATCGCGGATTTGTCGAACGGGATCCAGAAGGCGTCGCTGGACCAGCCCCGCGGGCTGCCCGTCCTCATCGCCACGGACCAGGAGCACGGCATCGTGGCGCGCGTGGGCAAGCCCGCCACGCTGTTCCCGGGCGCGATGGCGGTCGGAGCGGGCGGCTCCCACGCCGACGCCCGCACCCTCGGCCGCATCTCCGGCGCCGAGTTGCACGCCCTCGGCATCCGCCAGGACTACTCGCCCGACGCCGACGTGAACGTCAATCCGGCCAACCCGGTCATCGGCGTACGGTCCTTCGGCGCCGACCCGGACGCGGTGGCGGGCCTGGTCGCGGCCGAGGTGAAGGGATACCAGTCCTCGGGGGTCGCGGCGACCGCCAAGCACTTCCCGGGTCACGGCGACACCGCCGTCGACAGCCACTTCGGCTTCCCCGTCATCACCCACAGCCGCGAGCTGTGGGAGCAACTCGACGCGGTGCCCTTCAGGGCGGCGATCCGCGCCGGGATCGACGCGATCATGACGGCGCACATCATGGTCCCCGCCCTCGACGACTCCGGTGACCCGGCGACCCTCTCGCATCCGATCCTCACCGGAATCCTGCGCGAGGAGCTGGGCTACGACGGGGTCGTGGTCACCGACTCGCTGGGGATGGAGGGAGTGCGCCAGAAGTACGGGGACGACCGCGTGCCCGTGCTCGCCCTGAAGGCCGGCGTCGACCAGCTGCTCAACCCGCCGTCCCTGGACGTGGCGTGGAACGCGGTGCTCCAGGCAGTACGGAGCGGTGAGCTGACCGAGGCCCGGCTCGACGAGTCGCTGCTGCGCATCCTGCGGCTGAAGGCCGGACTGGGGCTGCTCGAGCGACCGTTCGTCTCCGATGCCGGCGTCGACCGGACCGTCGGCATCCCGGCGCACCTGCGTGCGGCGGACCGTATCGCGGACCGCACCACCACGCTGCTGGTCAACGACCGCCGCCTGTTGCCCCTCTCCCGCCGCACCCACCGCCGGGTGCTGGTGATCGGCGCCGATCCGGCCTCCCCGTCCGGCACCGACGGACCGCCCACCACCGTCCTGGCCGACGCCCTCACCGGTCTCGGGTTCACGGCGACCGCGCTGTCCACCGGCACCGCGCCCTCACCGGCGACGATCGAGAAGGCGGTGGCCGCAGCGGAGAACGCGGACGCGGTCGTCGTGGGCACGTACAACGTGACCGCGGCGAGCTCCCAGCGGACGCTGGTGAACCAGCTGATCGGCACCGGGAAGCCCGTCGTCGCGATCGCCCTGCGCAATCCGTACGACGTGGCCCAACTGCCCGACGTGGAGGCGTTCCTGGCGTCGTACTCCTGGACGGACGTCGAACTGCGTGCGGCCGCCCGGGTGATCGCCGGTCGGGTGCGACCGCGCGGAAAGCTGCCGGTGCCGGTGCAGCGGGCGGACGACCCGGCGCAGGTGCTGTACCCCGTCGGGTTCGGGCTGTCGTACTAGGGGTACGCCCCGCACCGGACAGCTCCTCCCCAACTGTCGCAAAGCACCCCACATGTCTGGCGTGAGCCGTGGCCGCGGGTCACGCTGGACCGGGGGGTCGCGATGCGAGGGACACGGGCGCTGCTGGGTGCGCTGCTGGCGGCTGTGCTGGCGGCGGCCGGGATCACCGGCTGCCAAACGGCGTCGGACCCGGCGAAGGACCGGCCGAGCGGGAGCGCCACGGCCACCCGACCGATCGGCTACGGCGCCGAGTTCCTCGCGGTGGACGAGTGCAGTTCCTTCGGGACGACCAGTTCCACGGAAGTCCCGTGCACCAGCGAACGCGCGGCGGCACGGGTGATCGCACGCTACGACGGCAATCCGTCGCACGGTCCGGCCTGCCCGGCCACCACGGACTTCGTGCTGCACATCAGCGAGTCCCGGCCCGCCTCGGACGAGGACGGGGACGGGGCGGTGCCGCAGGGCTACGCATGCATGCGGAACCTGGAGCCGCCCCACCCGGGCGACCCCGGGGGCGGTGGCGGACCGCGCACCGTCGTGGGCGACTGCGTGTACGGGGCGGGCAAGGGACAGGTCCGCGAGACGGCCTGCGACGGCAAGGGGAGCCACGCCCCCGAGTACAAGGTGACATCGGCGGTGGCACGCCGCGCGCAGTGCCCCGGATCGACGGCTCTCTACGTCCAGTTGGGCGGCAGCAGGCCGGTCGGGTGCGCGCGGCAGATGTGAGCGCGTGCGGGGACCGCCGGGCGAACCCGGCGGTCCCCGCCGCCGTGCATGGCCGCCGTCGCGGCGCGGGACGCGGGGCGGCCGGCCCTCGGTCCCCGCCGCGACGGCGACACGTCACGGCCTGAGCGCCGGTTCGCGCTCCACGTCGCGACGGTCCAGCCGTGCGTCGTACTGCGCCAGCGGCTTCGCCGCCGACGGGTTCTCCTGCACCGTCGTCGACGCGACGCCCGCCCAGTCCAGGATGCGGGCCGTGGCCAGCGCCTTCTGGTCGGCGGCCAGGCCGGCCACGTTCGCACCGTGGTTCATGCCCGGGGCCGTGAAGACGTAGGAGTCACGGGCGCCCGCGCCGACCCGGAAGCGTTCCGCGCCCCACGGGTCGTTCTGGCCGTAGACGAAGAGCATGTGCTGCGCGTGGTGCCTGACCCAGGTGTCCACGTCGTGCATCGCGCCCGGCCGGAACGTCATCGGGATGGAGCGGGGCACGAAGTTCCGGGGCGGCTGGTACCCGTAGCGCACGTACTTCTTCTCGATGTACGGGAAGTGGATCGTCGGCGCTCCGAGCTGCGTGCCCGCCTGGTAGTAGTACGGCGTGTACGGCTCCAGGCCCTGGTCGGTGTAGAAGGAGAAGCCGGAGATCGTGTCGACGGAGTTCCAGATCTCGTCGTCCGTCGCGTGCTTCGCGTCCGCCGGGATCGTGTCGCAGTCCGACAGCAGGCTGTACTGCCAGAAGCCCCAGACGTAGTCGAGGACGACGGCCTCGTAGGCCCGGTCCAGGCTGCCGACCGTGGTGAACGTGTAGCCGTTGTCCGCCGCGTACTGCTTGTACTTCTTCTCCAGCGGCTCACGGCGCACCAGCGCCTCGCGCTGCACCGCCTGCAGCCGGTCCCGGCACTCCTTGGTGCCGACCTTCGTGAAGAAGCGGTCGTAGGCGGAGTCCTCGTTGTTCACGACGTCGTTCGGGGCGACGTACGCCACGATGCCGTCCATGTCACGCGGGTAGAAGCGCTCGTAGTACGTCGCCGTCATACCGCCCTTGGAGCCGCCCGTCGCGAGCCAGTGGCGGCCGTAGATCGGCTTGAGCGCCTCGTAGATGCGGTGCTGGTCGCTCGCCGCCTGCCAGATGTCGAGCTTCGACCAGTCGGCGGGCTGCGGGCGGGACGGGGTGAAGAAGCGGTACTCCATGGAGACCTGGTTGCCGTCCACGATCTGGGTCGGCTCACGGCGGCTCGGGGTCGTGGAGACGTTGTACCCGCCGGTATAGAAGACGGTCGGCCGGGAGACGTCCTTGTGCAGCACGGTGATCCGCTGCTGGAACGTGCCCTTGGACGGGTGCCGGTGGTCCACCGGCTGGGTGTAGTTGAGGACGAAGAAGCGGTACCCGGTGTACGGCTTCTCCTCGATCAGGCTCATGCCCGGTATGGCGAGCAGCCGGTCCTTGATGTCCGTATCGGCGGTGGCGGCGGTGGCCGCTCCGGCCGTACTCAGCGTGCCGACGAGTACCACGAGCGCCAGCAGCCATCTGAGCACCTTGCGCATGCACCCTCCCCTGTGAACGCGGATGTCCGCCGGAACCTAGCGGAGCAACTGGTCTCACACCAGGGGAGGTCGGGAAAACCTGTGAGTCGGCCGAGAACATCCCCGCCGCGCCCGGCGGTCCGTCAGCACAGGATCCAGCCCGAGCTCACCGACCCGGTCCCCACCGAGCCGCGCAGCCATACGCACCGGTGACCGGAGTACACGGTCACGGGGCCCGCGTGATGGGTGTAGCGGCCGGTGTCGACCGCGGGGCGCAGGCCGCGTGCCTGCACGCTGACCGACATCGGCGTGCGGCCGGACACCTTCTTCGTCACGGTCACGGCGCACACATAGCCGCCGTGCCGGTAGACCCGCACGGAGCCGGTGGAGAACGGCAGCGTACGCACCTTTCGCCCGGAACAGGAGTCGGCCGCCACGGCGTTGCCCGGGCTCACCATCGCGAGCACACCGGACGCCGTCAGCACGGCCAGACCGAACGCCAGGCGTCGGCGTATCGCACCACTGTCCACCGTTGTCCTCCCCGTGACGATCAGCGTACTGATGTACGGACGCATGACGTAGTCGGGATGGTTGCGTCCGGCGGGGGCCATGGACGGCGCGGGACGGCGGCCGCGGACGGCCGCCGTCCTCCGCTCACGCCGTGGAGCCGACCGGCTCCTCCGGCTCCGGCTCTCCGACGAAGGTGCGCCACAACTGCGCGTACCGCCCGTCGAGCGCCAGCAGTTCGTCATGGGTGCCGTCCTCGGCGACCCGGCCGTGGTCCATCACCACCACCCGGTCGGCGCGGGCGGCCGTGGTCAGCCGGTGGGCGACCACGAGCGTCGTACGGCGGCCGGCGAGACGATCCGTCGCTCGGTTGACCTGCGCCTCCGTGGCCAGATCGAGCGCCCCGGTCGCCTCGTCGAGCAGCAGGACGTCCGGGTCGACCAGCTCCGCGCGGGCCAGGGCGATCAACTGCCGTTGCCCGGCCGACAGGTTGCGGCCGCGCTCGGCGACCTCGTGCAGATAGCCGCCCTCCAGCGTGGCGATCATCTCGTGCGCGCCGACCGCCCGCGCCGCGGCCTCCACCTCGGCGTCGGTGGCGTCCGGCCTGCCGTAGGCGACGGCGTCGCGCACGGTCCCTTCGAAGAGGTACGCCTCCTGCGGGACGACACCGAGCCGGTGCCGGTACGAGGACAGCTCCAGCGAGCGCACATCGGTGCCGTCGACCAGCACGCGGCCGCGCGTGGGGTCGTAGAACCGGGCGACGAGCTTGACCAGGGTCGACTTGCCGGCCCCCGTCTCGCCGACGAAGGCGACGGTCTGCCCGGCGGGGATGGTCAGGTCGATCCCGGTCAGTGCCTCCTCGTCGTCGCCGTAGGCGAAGTCGACGCCGTCGAAGGCGATGTCGCCGCGCAGCGACCGCACCTCGACGGGCTCGGCGGCCTCCTTCGTCGTGGTCGGCTCCCGGAGCAGCTCCTGGATGCGGCCGAGGGAGACCGTGGCCTGCTGGTAGCCGTCGAAGACCTGGGAGAGCTGCTGCACCGGCGCGAAGAACAGGTCGATGTAGAGGAGGTAGGCGACCAGGGCGCCCGTCGTCAGGGTCCCGGCGTCCACCCGGTGCGCGCCCACCATCAGCACGGCCGCCGCGGCCACCGAGGACAGCAGCTGCACGAAGGGGAAGTACACGGAGATCAGCCACTGACCGCGGATACGCGCGCTGCGGTAGCTCTCGCTGCCCTCCGTGTAGTGCCGCCTGCCGTCCCCCTCGCGCCGGAAGGCCTGCAGGATCCGCAGACCGGACACCGACTCCTGAAGGTCGGCGTTGACCGCCGACACACGCTCACGGGCGAGTTCGTACGCCTTCACGCTCGCCCGGCGGAAGAAGAAGGTGGCCACGATCAGCGGGGGCAGCGTGGCGAAGACGACAAGCGCGAGCTGCACGTCGATCACGAGCAGCGCGCCCATGATGCCGAAGAAGGTGACCACGGAGACGCAGGCGGTGACCATGCCCGTCTGCAGGAACGTAGACAGCGCGTCCACGTCGGTCGTCATCCGGGTCATGATCCGGCCGGTCAGCTCCCGCTCGTAGTAGTCGAGTCCGAGGCGTTGGAGCTGCGCGAAGATCTTCAGCCGGAGCGAGTAGAGGACACGTTCGCCGGTCCGTCCGGTCATCCGGGTCTCGCCGGACTGCGCCGCCCACTGGACGAGGACGGCGAGCAGCGCGAGCAGGGACGCGGTCCAGACGGCGCCGAGCGCCATCCGGGAGACGCCCTGGTCGATGCCGTGCCGGATCAGGATCGGCAGCAGCAGGCCCGTGCCCGCGTCGACCGCGACGAGGGCGAGGCTGACCAGGAGGGGAAGGCCGAAGCCGCGGAGCAGCCGGGTGAGGCCGTAGGAGTCCTCCGACCGGACCGCGCGCTTCTCGTCGATGCCGGGAGTGTCGGTGGCCGGCGGCAGCTTCTCGACCTGGGCGAGGAGTTCGGGCGTCGCCGGGGAGGCGGCCAGCGCCTGGTCCTTCGGTTCGCGGTCGCCGCTCCACAGGTGCGGGGTGACACCGCGCTCGGTGTCGAACTCGGGGTCCAGCTCCTCCCTGCCCCACTCACGGATGGGCTCGAGCGGGGGGACCCCGAGGGTCGTGTCCTCCTGCGGGGCCGCGGGCAGGGCGTGGCCCGGGGAGACACCGCCGAGCTCGTCCGGGTCGGTCAGCAGCCTGCGGTACAGCGCCGACCGCTCCTGGAGCTCCTCGTGCGTGCCGACGTCGGCGAGACGGCCGCCGTCGAGGACGGCGATGCGGTCGGCGAGATTGAGGGTGGAGCGGCGGTGCGCGATCAGCAGTGTCGTCCGGCCCTCCATGACCTGCTTGAGCGCCTCGTGGATCTCGTGCTCCACACGGGCGTCCACCGCGGAGGTCGCATCGTCGAGGACCAGCAGCCGCGGGTCGGCGAGGATCGCGCGGGCGAGGGCGATGCGCTGCCGCTGACCGCCGGAGAGGGTGAGGCCGTGCTCGCCCACCTTGGTCGCGTACCCGCGCGGCAGCTCGGCGATGAAGCGCTCGGCCTGAGCGGCGCGAGCGGCCTGCTCGATCTGCTCGTCACTCGCGTCGGGACGGCCGTATGCGATGTTGTTGCGGACGGTGTCCGAGAACAGGAACGAGTCCTCGGGCACCAGGCCGATCGCGGCACGCAGCGACCCGAGCGTCAGCTCGCGCACGTCGTGGCCGCCGACGAGGACGGCCCCGTGCGTCACGTCGTAGAACCGCGGGAGAAGCAGGGAGACCGTGGACTTGCCGGAGCCCGAGGACCCGACGACGGCGAGCGTCTCGCCGGGACGGATCTCGAACGAGAGACCGTCGAGGACCGGCCGCCCGTCCTGGTACGCGAAGGAGACGTCGTCGAACTCGACGGTGGCCGGGGCGTCGGCGGGCAGGTCCTTGGTGCCGTCCTCCAGCGACGGCTCGGTGTCGATCAGCTCCAGGACGCGCTCGGCGCCCGCGCGGGCCTGCTGGCCCACGGTCAGGACGACGGCCAGCATGCGCACCGGTCCGACGAGCTGGGCGAGGTAGGACGAGAAGGCCACGAACGTGCCGAGGGTGATGTGCCCGCGTACGGCGAGCCAGCCGCCGAGGGCGAGCATGGCGACCTGGCCGAGGGCCGGCACCGCCTGGAGCGCCGGGGTGTACACGGCGTTGAGCCGGATGGTGCGCATCCGGCCCGCGAAGAGCCGGCGCCCCACCTGCCGGAGCTTTCCGGTCTCCTGCTCCTCCTGCCCGAAGCCCTTCACCACGCGTACGCCGCTGACGGCGCCGTCGACCACGCCCGCCACGGCGGCGGCCTGGGCCTGTGCGTACCAGGTGGCCGGATGCAGCCGGACGCGGCTGCGCTTGGCGATGAACCACAGGGCCGGCGCGACGGCCACCGCGACGAGGGTCAGCGGCGCCGACAGCCACGCCATGATCCCCAGGGAGATCACGAAGAGCAGGACGTTCCCGACGGTCATCGGGAGCATGAAGAGCAGTCCCTGGATCAGCTGAAGGTCGCTGGTGGCGCGTCCGACGACCTGTCCGGTGGACAGGCCGTCCTGTCGCCGTCCGTCCAGCCGGGTGATCGTCCCGTACATCTCGGTCCGCAGATCGTGCTGGACGTCGAGGGCGAGCCGTCCGCCGTAGTAGCGGCGGACGTAGGTGAGGAGATAGACGAGGACGGCGGCGCCGACCAGGGCCCCTGCCCAGGGCGCCATCGAACGGTTGTGGGCACTCACCACATCGTCGATGATCACCTTGGTGATCAGCGGGACGACCGCCATGACGGCCATACCGCCGAGGGAGGACCCGAGCGCCAGGACCACGTCCTTCGGGTGACGCCACGCGTATCCCGCGAGCCGCCGGGCCCAGCCGCGTTTCTCCCCCTCGTGCACTGCCACGCCGTGCCCTTCCTGCCGTCTGAGATGGTCCTGATCTTCCGCAATGCACCAACGCGGACCGGCACGGATTTCATCCCGCCGCAACAATCCCGGGCCTCGGCCGATCGGGTCTCGGTGACGACTGCGGGCGATCACCGCGGCCTCGTCCGGGCGCCCGGGAGGGGACCGTCGCAGGACTCCGGGCACGGCGTGGGCCCGGTGGACCGGGTGCGGGACGGCACCCGGTCCTCACGAATTCCCGGGGTGGGTCAGTGGGCGGCCGGGTGCGGCAGGCGGACCCGCAGGGAGTACAGGCGGGTGATCTGCGCCGCGTTCTGGTTGTCGTCGCTGACCAGGAGGACGTTCAGCCGACCGTGCGAGGCGCCCGTGATCGTCATGCCCTCGACGTTGTCGAGGAGCGGGTTCGGCTGGGGCTGCTCGGCCTGCGCGCCGAGCGAGGGGCAGTCCACCAGGTCGGCGAGGAGGGTCTTGCGGGCGAGGCGTACGCCGTCCTGACCGGTCAGCGTGTTGATGCGCCGGGTGTCGGTGGCATGGCGCAGGTCGGCCAGATAGAGACGGACCGTGTTGCCGTACCCGGCGGTGAACCCGCGCTCCAGGACCAGCAGCCGGCCGTCCGGGGTCGCGGTGGTCTCGGAGACGCCGAGGCCGGTGTCGGTGCGGTAGCCGTACTGGGCCGCGAGCGAGAAGTGCCGCCCCTGCCGCGTCCAGGTCTGGAAGCGGACGATGCCGGCGGTGTCGCCGCTCAGCGAGCCCTCCATGCCGGCCAGCAGCCTGTGCCCGCCGGGCAGCAGGGTCAGGCCCTCGAAGGTCAGGTTCGAGGTGGCGCGGCCGGCGGGGGCGACCTTGAGGGCGGACGGCACCGGAAGGCTGTCCAGGATCTTTCCGTCGCGCGAGTAGCGGCGCACCGACGGCTCGGTCTCCGAGCTGACGAGGCGGGTGCCGTCGCGGTCGACGACCAGGCCCTCGGAGTCGAGCGCGGCGCCCTTGTCGTCGGCGAGGCCCACGACGCTCGTGGGCCGCAGGCTCCCCCGGCGGAGGGTGAAGAGCGACGAGCGGTCGGACAGTGCGGCGATCTGCCCGTCGCGGTCGACGGCGAGCGCGGAGAAGTTGCCGACGAACGTGCCCTCGTAGGTCTGCTTGTCGAGGGCGTCGGAGAAGCTCTCGACGGCGACGTGGGAGGAGCATGCGTGGGTGGCCGTGGTGCCCCCGAGGGGGGAGGGCCCTGCGGCGGCCGGCGAGGCGGCCGCCGCCACAGTGGCGGTGACGGTGGCGAGCAGGATTCTCAGACGCATGCCCGCCACCGTAGGGCGAGACGAGTGCCACGGAGGTGGACACCCCGTGAACCACTGGGAGTTGGACCGTGTCAGCTCTCGGGGACCGCGGGTACGGCCTCCTGCGGCCTGCTCGTCGGCACGAACGCCTTCGTGCCGACGGTCGTCGGTACCAGATCCTTGTGGATGGCCTTGGCCACGTTCTGGATGGTGGTGACCCCGTAGCTCATGGTGCTGTTGTCCTGGGTGAGCACGGTGATCATGTAGTCGTGGCCGCGTCCGTTGAACGTGCCCACGCTGTGGATGCGCCAGCCGTGCGTGGCCCGCTGCAGCCAGCCGTTCTTGACGTGCACGGAGACGCCCGAGGGCGCGCCCGCGGGGGTGCCCCAGCGCTGCGAGGACACGACCTTCCCCATCAGCTTCAGGGTGTACGCGCGGGAGTTGTCGCTCAGTACCGAGTTCTTGGCGGTGATGAGCTTGAGCAGCTTCTGCTCGTCCTGCACGTTGATCTGGGTCAGGCCCCAGTAGCCGTTCGCACCCGGCTTGGTCCGGGTCATCCCGGCCGCGGAGAGGAAGCCCTTGATCTTGGTCAGGCCGAGTTGCTTCCACAGCGCGCTGGTGGCGTTGTTGTCCGACTTGGTGATCATCGCCGTGGTGAGGCTGACCTCCCGGCTGGTCAGATAGCGGTTGTGCTTCTTGGCGTCCCACAGCAGCGTGGCGAGCACGGTCACCTTGACGACGCTGGCCGAGTCGTAGGCGTTGGTGCTGCGCAGCGAGCAGGTGGTCTTGGTGGAGCGGTCGTAGAGGCCGACCGCCACGGTCCCCTTGCGGCCGGAGAGCGCCGCGGTGATGTCCTTCTTCAGCTTGGCCGCCAGGCCCGCCTTGCCCGAGGTGCAGCTGACCGTCGGCGTGGCGGCAGCGGCGGGCGCGGTGGCGGCGACAAGCGGTATGAGCATCCCGGCACCGAGGCTCGCGCAGAGCACACGGGCACGCCGGGACATCCGGTGTGTCATGGAAGTCCCCATCCCCTTGCGTGGAGTCGGACGTACCCGGGCACGTCCGACTTCATGACGCACGGACACGGGTGAAAGGTTGTACGGGCACCACCCCTGTCCCGGGGAATTCACACCCCCGCCGGACGGGGAGCGGCGTGCCCGGCCCCGGGCGGCGGGACCGGGCGCGCGGTCGGTGCGGCGGAAGGTTCGGCGATCAGTCCAGATGCGTCGCCGCGAACATCCGCAGCACCGCCGGAAGCACGACGACCGACGGGCCCGGCGCCGCCAGGGCCTTCGCCAGGTCGGTCTCCAGCGTTCCGGGGGACGTCCGCACCGCCGGGACGCCGAACGACTCGGCGAGGGCCACATAGTCCGGGCGTGTCAGCTCGGTCGCCGTGGTCCGGCCGAAGGCGTCGTTCATGTACTCGCGCAGGATGCCGTAGCCGCCGTCGTCGACGATCAGCCAGGTGACGTCGAGGTCGTACTGCCGTGCCGTCGCCAGTTCGGCGATCGAGTACAGCGCGCCCCCGTCGCCCGAGACCGCGAGCACCGGCCGCGTCGGGTCCGCCACGGCGGCGCCGAGCGCGGCCGGGAAGCCGTAGCCGAGGCCGCCCGCGCCCTGCGCCGAGTGCATGGTGTTCGTCCCCCGGGGGTCGAAGGCCGACCACGCCCAGTAGGCCAGGATCGTCATGTCCCAGAAGGACGGAGAGCCGGACGGCAGCGCACGGCGCACCGAAGCCAGCACGTCCTGCTCCAGGGTGAGTTCCTGGGCGGCGATCCGGTCGGCGACCTGCGCGAGCAGCGTGCGCACGCGCTCGGGTGCCGTCTCGTCCTGCCGGTCGGCCGCCGTCTCCAGCAGCGCCTGCAACGCCAGGCGGGCGTCCGCATGGATACCGAGGGCGGGGTGGTTGGACTCCAGTTTGCCGAGGTCCGCCTCGATCTGGATCACCCGGCCGCGCGGCCTGAACGTGTGGTAGTTCGACGACAGTTCACCAAGACCGGAGCCGACCACCAGCAGCACGTCCGCGTCCTCGAGGAAGTCCGTGGTGTGACGGTCCTCGAGCCAGGAGCGCAGCGAGAGGGGGTGCTCCCAGGGGAACGCGCCCTTGCCGCCGAAGGTGGTGACGACCGGGGCGGTCAGCTTCTCGGCGAGTTGGAGGAGCTTGCCGGCGGCGTCGGCCCGGACCACTCCACCGCCCGCGATGATCGCCGGACGTTCGGCACGGGAGAGCAGGTCGGCCGCGACCGCGGTGAGCTCCGGGCGCGGCACCAGTTCGTCGGGGGTCGCGTCCATCGCCGTCACGACCGGCAGGCTCGTCTCCGCGAGGAGCACGTCCTGCGGGATCTCCACCCACACCGGCCCGTGCGGGGCCGTCAGCGCGGACTTCCACGCCGCCGCGATCGCCGACGGGATCTGCGAGGGGGTGCGGACCGTGTGCACGGACTTGACCACGCCCCGGAAGGAGGCGGCCTGATCGGGCAGTTCGTGCAGATAGCCGCGGCGACCGCCGCCCAGACCGGCCGTCGGGATCTGGCTGCTGATCGCCAGGACCGGGGCCGAGGCGGCCGCCGCCTCCTGGAGCGCCGCGAGCGAGGTCAGCGCGCCCGGGCCGGTGGACACGATGAGCGGGGCCGCCTCCCCCGTGATCCGGCCGTAGGCGTCCGCCGCGAAGCCCGCGTTGTTCTCCACCCGCAGCCCGACGTACTGCAGGGCGGAGCGCCGGAGCGCGTCGAACATGCCGAGGGCGTGCTGGCCGGGCAGGCCGAAGACCGTCGTGGCGCCCAGCCCCGCCAGCGTCTCCACGACCAGGTCGCCTCCGTTGCGGCCGGGGGGAGGGGCGAGCGCGGCCTCGGTCTGCGCAGCCGTCGGACGAAGGACGAGGTCGTGGTCGTGGGTCACTTGGACTCGGTCCCCTCACCGGCACGGTCCGCCGCGATCCGGCGGGTCATGAGAGTCGTCAGCTCGTACGCGGTGTGGGACGCGGCCACCGACGTGATCTCCGCGTGGTCGTAGGCCGGTGCCACCTCGACCACGTCGGCCGAGACCAGGTTGCAGGAGGCGAGGCCGCGCAGGATCTCCAGGAGCTCGCGCGAGGTCATGCCGCCGGCCTCGGGAGTGCCGGTGCCGGGGGCGTGCGCCGGGTCGAGGCAGTCGATGTCGATCGAGATGTACAGCGGGCGGTCGCCGATGCGCTGCCGGAGCTGGTCGGCGACCTCGTCCGCGCCGCGGCGGTAGATGTCGGCGGACGTGACGATGCCGAAGCCCATCTTCTCGTCGTCGGTGAGGTCCTGCTTGCCGTAGAGCGGGCCGCGGGTGCCGACGTGGGAGAGCGCGGAGGTGTCGAGGATGCCCTCCTCGACGGCGCGGCGGAACGGGGTGCCGTGCGTGTACTCGGCGCCGAAGTAGGTGTCCCAGGTGTCCAGGTGGGCGTCGAAGTGCAGCAGGGCCACCGGGCCGTGCCGCTTCGCCACCGAGCGCAGCAGGGGCAGCGCGATGGTGTGGTCGCCGCCGAGCGTCATCAGGCGGGCGCCGGTGCCGAGCAGTTCGTCGGCGGCGGCCTCGACGGTCTCCACCGCCTCGTTGATGTTGAACGGGTTCACCGCGATGTCGCCGCCGTCCGCGACCTGCGCGAGCGCGAAGGGGGAGGCGTCCTGCGCCGGGTTGTACGGGCGCAGCAGACGCGACGCCTCACGGATCGCGTTGCCGCCGAAGCGGGCGCCGGGCCGGTAGGAGACGCCCGAGTCGAAGGGCACGCCGACCACCGCGACGTCGGCGGTGCCGACCTCGTCGAGGCGGGGCAGCCGGGCGAAGGTCGCGGGTCCCGCGTACCGCGGAATGCGGGACGAGTCGACGGGTCCGCGGGGCCGGCTGTCGCCTGCTGCGGTGTTCTCGGTGCTGCTCATCGTCGGACCCCTCCAGGTCGTGCGTGTTTCCTCCAGTGTCGCGGACCCCGGGGGGCCCGCCCGGCCCGGCAGCCGTGCGACTGCCGGGCCGAAGCAAGGGGCTAGACGCCCACCGCCGCGGGCTCGTCCGCTGCGGGTGCGCCACGGCCCGCGAGCCGCTCGCGCCATGTGGCCAGTACGGCCTCGTCCGTCGGCTTCGTCACGAGCGACACCACGACGTACACCGCGAGCGAGGCCAGCAGCCCGTAGTAGACCGGCTCGTTGGCGAGGATGCCGTAGGACGCCATCAGGCCGATGACGGCGAGACCGCCGACCGCCACCGAGGCGAGGGCCCCCTGCACGGTGCCCCGCTTCCACAGCAGTCCGCCCAGGATGGGGACGAGCAGTCCGCCGACGAGCAGGTTGTAGGCGACGGTCAGCGCCTCGACCACGTTGTTCAGCGCGATGGCCGTTCCGATCACGGCGACCCCCATGATCAGGATGAAGACGCGGTTGCCCTTGACCTCGTCGTGCGCCACCTCGTTGCGCCGCACGACCCCGCGCAGCCGCGACCAGATGTCGTTGTTGGCGACGGTCGCACACGCGATGAGCGCACCGGACGAGGTGGACATCACGGCGGCGAGCGCGGCGGCGAGCACCAGTCCCCTGATGCCGATGGGCAGTTCGTCCTTGACGATGGTCGCGAACGCGTCGTCCGGGCTGCCCAGCTTCGGGTACATCACCTTGGCCGCGGTGCCGATGACGGCGCCGGCGAGTGCGTAGACCAGGCAGTAGGTGCCGGCCACGGTGCCGCCCCACTTGGCGGTGCGGTCGCCGCGTGCGGTGAAGACGCGCTGCCAGATGTCCTGCCCGATCAGCATGCCGAAGGTGTAGATCAGTACATAGGTGAAGATCGTCTCGCCGCCGATCCCCAACGGGTCGAAGTACGAGGTGGGCAGCTGGGCCTTCATCTCGCCGAAGCCACCGGCCTTGACGACCGCGATGGGCAGCAGCAGGAGCAGGACGCCGATCGTCTTCACCACGAACTGCACCATGTCGGTCAGCGTGATGGACCACATGCCGCCGAGCGTCGAGTACGCGACGACGATGGTGCCGCCGAGCACGATCGCGACGGTCCGGTTCATGTCGAAGAGGACGTCGAAGATGGTGGCGTAGGCGATGGTCGAGGTGACCGCGAGCATGAGGGTG
This sequence comes from Streptomyces sp. HUAS TT11, assembly GCF_051553595.1. Classification (NCBI taxonomy): domain Bacteria; kingdom Bacillati; phylum Actinomycetota; class Actinomycetes; order Kitasatosporales; family Streptomycetaceae; genus Streptomyces; species Streptomyces sp. HUAS TT11. Next base: position 5,772,565 of record NZ_CP196184.1, on the reverse strand, counting down.
TAGGCCCACATGACCAGACCCGAGATCATCCCGGCCCGGCCGCCGTAGCGCAGGTCGAGCATCTCCGAGACGGTGTAGACCTTCAGGCGGGCGATGCGCGCGGAGAAGAAGACCGACAGGGCGAGCAGGCCGAGGCCGATGGTGAACACCATCCAGGCGCCGGAGAGCCCGTACTGGTAGCCGAGGCCGACGCCGCCGATGGTGGACGCGCCGCCCAGGACGATCGCGGCCATCGTGCCGGAGTACATGGCGGGCCCGAGGCGGCGACCAGCGACCAGGAACTCGCTCTTGGACCTGGCGCGGCGCATGCCCCACCAGCCCATGGCCAGCATGCCGACCAGATAGACGACGATCACTGTGTAGTCGACGGCCATAGGGGGCCCTCCTTCGCGCGCTCCGGTGGCGTGTCGTGCAGTTGGGTCTCGGGGGACGCGGCCGGCTGTCGGCTCGACCGGTGTGGACGGCAGCGGCTCGCGGGGACATCCGCCCGTACCCACGGCTGCCGGTCTGGACCGACCCTAGGTGGCCGGAAAGCGACACTGAAGTGTACGTTTCATCCACTCGAGCGGAGCGTTATGGAGGAATCGTCCACCATGCCGGACACAGCGACCCCCTCGGCACCGGCGGTGCCGCCGACCCCACCGGTGCCACTGGCCGCCCTGCTCGCCCGGGAGGACCTGGCACTGCGGCAGATCGCGGGGCCGAGCGGCCCGGACACCGTGATCCACTGGGCGCACACCTCGGAGATGGCGGACCCCTATCCGTATCTGCTGGGCGGTGAGCTGCTGTTGACGGCGGGTGTGCACGTCCCGGAGGCCGCGGGCCAGGACCGGGACGCGCCCGGTCGGGCCGGCTCCGTGTGGGACGCGTACTTCGACGACTACGTCGCCAGGATCGTGGCGGCGGGCGGCGCGGCGCTCGGTTTCGGCGTCGCGCCGGTGCACGACACGGTGCCGCGGGCGCTGATCGAGGCCTGCGACCGGCACGGACTGCCGCTCCTGGAGGTGCCGCCCCGGACGACCTTCTCCGGTGTCGCCCGGGCGGTGTGGCAGCTGATGGCACAGGCCCGCCTGGCCGAGCTGCGCCGAGTCACCGAGGCCCAGCAGAGTCTGGCCGCGGCGGCGGCACGCCCGGACCCGGTGCCCTCCGTGCTGCGGCAGCTGGCACAGCGGGTGGCCGGCTGGTCGGTGCTCTACGGACCGGACGGCGCGGAGATCGCGACGGCGGGCCGGAAGCAGGCCGCCGAGACGCGGGAGGCCATGGCGGGGCTGGCGCGGGTCGTCCGGCCGGTCGTGTCCTTCGGAGCGGGCCGGGCCCGACCGGCGGGGCGGCCGGCGCCGTCCTCCGCCGCCGACACCGTGGCCGGCACCCACCTCGCCGCCTACGCCCTCGGTACCGCACAGGGCTTTGTGCTCGGTGTCGCGTCACCGCGCCGCGACCCGGGCGACAACACCATCGCATCGGTCGCCGCCGTCCTCCTCTCCCTCCTGACCGGCGAGCACCAGAGCGGCGACGACGCGGCGCGCTCCTCGGCGCTCGTACGGCTGCTGCTGGGGGCCGCACCGGAGACGGTCGCACCGCTGCTCGGCGCCGAACGGTGGCTCGTCGTGCACGCGCGGGCGGACACCCGGCCGCCCTCGGTCCCGGAGCCCCGCGAGGGCGGACGGGACGCCCAGGGCTCCGTGGCCGCCTCCGCACTCGGCGCCGCTCTCGGGTCCGCGCTGGTCGATCTCGCGAACGGAGTCGTCAGGGTCCTCGTCCCGGCCGACCGCGAGCCCGCCCCGCAGCCCGGCTGGACCCTCGGTGTCAGCGCCGCGGTCGCCCCGCACGACTGGCCCGCCGCCGACACTCAGGCCGCCCGCGCACTGGCCCGTGCCCGCGCCACCCGGACGCCGCTGCTGTGCCACGGAGAGCGCACGGGCCTGGCCGACCTGGTCCAGCCCGCGCAGGCGGAGCTGCACGCCCGCACCCTGCTCGCGCCGCTCTCGGGCGCCCCCGCGCTCACCGGGACCCTGCGCGCCTGGCTCTCCCTGCACGGCAGCTGGGACCGCACGGCGGTGGCGCTCTCGGTCCACCGCAACACGGTCCGCCAGCGCATCGCCCGCTGCGCGACCCTGCTGCGGGCGGACCTCGACGACCCCGACGTGCGCATGGAACTGTGGTTCGCGCTGAAGCAGGTGGGACAGGACTGACGGGCCGGGACCCGCCCCCGAGTGAGCCATGTCCCATGGTGCGGGACACCGGCCCCCGGCGGCGGGTGCGCCCGGCAGAATGGGTGCCATGCCGATACCCGCGATCCCCAGCCGCACCGAACTGGTCGACCACCTCGTACGGACCCGTATCGCGGGAGACGTCGCCACGCCCCGCGAGAACAACCTCTCCCACTACCGCAAGCTCTCGAACGGCGACCGCAACTTCTGGCTCGGCCTGGAGCTCGGGGACCGCTGGACCGACGAGCAGGACGTCCTCGCGGTCATGGCGGAGCGCTGCGGCGTCAACGACGACCCCGAGTACCGCTACGGCCAGGACACCATCGATCCCGAACTGACCGTCGACGCCCTGGAGCGCCTCGCGGCACGCCTGCGCAAGGCCGCCGACGGGGAGCAGCGGGTCCTGTTCGCCACCGGTCACCCCGGCGGACTGCTCGACGTCCATCGCGCCACGGCCGCCGCGCTGCGCGCCGCCGGCTGCGACATCGTCGTCATCCCGGAGGGGTTGCAGACGGAGGAGGGGTACGTCGTGCAGTTCGCCGACGTGGCAGTCCTGGAGCACGGCGCCACGCTGTGGCACACCCACTCCGGTGAGCCCATGCGCGAGATCCTGAAGGGCCTGGAGCGTGCGGGCCGCCCTCTGCCGGACCTGGTGGTCGCCGACCACGGCTGGGCCGGCCGCGCGGGTCAGTCGGGGATCGACTCCGTCGGGTACGCGGACTGCAACGACCCGGCCCTGTTCCTCGCCGAGGCCGAGGGCACCGTCCAGGTGACGATCCCCCTCGACGACCATGTGACGAGCCCGCGCCACTACGACCCGATGACGGCGTACCTGCTGAATGCGGCGGGGCTGGCCTGAGCGGAGTGATCCGGCGGCTCGGGACGCACGCCCCGCCGCTCGCCCCGCCTCCGTCGCCCTGCGCGCCACGACCCCGGCAGGACCACCGATCGGGGGTCACGCCGTATCCCGGCCACGGGATCGGCGGGTTCGCCGAGTCGGGTCGTCCCGGCATCCGGGGCGGCGGCAATGCAGAACGGGGGCTGCCCCGCACGGGTGAGCCCCCGATCGCGTACGTGTACCGCATACCCCGGCGTCACCGCGGGACGCGGACCACGCCCTCCTGGATCACCGAGATCGCCAGCCGGCCGTCCTCGGTGTAGATACGGGCCTGGCCGAGCCCGCGCCCGCCGTGCGCCGACGGGGACTCCTGGTCGTACAGGAGCCACTCGTCGGCGCGGAACGGCCGGTGGAACCACATGGCGTGGTCCAGTGAGGCCCCGACGACGTCGCCGACCGCCCAGCCGCCTCGTCCGTGCGCGAGCAGCACGGAGTCGAGGAGCGTCATGTCGGAGACGTACGTGGCGAGCACGACGTGCAGCAGCGGATCGTCGTCGAGCTTGCCGTTGGTGCGGAACCACACCTGGGAGTGCGGATCGCGCGGCTCGCCGAACCTCCCGTAGGGCGGCTCCTCGGCATAGCGCAGATCGACCGCCTCCCGGGCCTCCAGCAACCGCTCCACGACGTCGGACGGGATGTGGCCGTAGCCGCGCATCCGCTCGTGCGAGGTGGGCAGCGACTCCGGGTCCGGGGCGGGCGGCATCGGGGCCTGGTGGTCGAGGCCGTCCTCGTGACTCTGGAAGGACGCCGAGAGGTGGAAGATCGGCTTGCCGTGCTGCACCGCGACGACCCGGCGCGTGGTGAAGGAGCGGCCGTCGCGGATCCGGTCGACCTCGTAGACGATGGGCGCGCCCGGATCCCCGGGGCGCAGGAAGTACGCGTGCAGGGAGTGGGCGGCACGGTCCTCGGGGACCGTCCGCCCGGCGGCGACCATCGCCTGGGCCGCCACCTGTCCGCCGAACACGCGCGGGACGACGGCCGACCGGGACCGGCCGCGGAAGATGTCCTGCTCGATCCGCTCGAGGTCGAGCAGATCGAGCAGGGACTGCAGTGCCTGGCTCATGGGGTCAGTTGTATCGGGCAGTCTTTTCCGGGGCCTTACAGACCCATGTCCTTGGCGATGATCGACTTCATGATCTCGCTGGTGCCGCCGTAGATCCGGTTGACGCGGTTGTCGGCGTACAGGCGGGCGATCGGGTACTCGTTCATGTAGCCGTAGCCGCCGTGCAGCTGAAGGCAGCGGTCGATGACACGGTGCGCGACCTCGGTGCAGAAGAGCTTGGCGGAGGCCGCCTCGGCCGGGGTCAGGTCACCGGCGTCGAGGGCCTCGAGGGCGCGGTCGGCGACCGCCTCGGCGGCGTCCACCTCGGACTGGCAGGCGGCCAGCTCGAACTTGGTGTTCTGGAAGTGGGCGACCGGCTTGCCGAAGACGGTGCGGTCCTGCACGTACTGCTTGGCGAACCGGACGGCGGCCTTGGCCTGCGCGTACGCACCGAAGGCGATGCCCCAGCGCTCGGAGGGGAGGTTGGCGCCGAGGTAGTAGAAGCCCTTGTTCTCCTCGCCGAGCAGGTCCTCGAGCGGGACCTTGACGTCGACGAAGGCCAGCTCGGCGGTGTCCGAGGTCTTCAGGCCGAGCTTGTCGAGCTTGCGGCCGACCGAGTAGCCCTCGGACTTGGTGTCCACCGCGAACAGGGAGATGCCGTAGCGGCGGTCCTCGGCGGTGGGCGCGGAGGTGCGGGCGCAGACGATGACCCGGTCGGCGTGGACGCCGCCGGTGATGAAGGTCTTGGCGCCGTTGAGGACGTAGTGCGTGCCGTCCTCGGAGAGCTTGGCGGTGGTCTTCATGCCCGCGAGGTCGGAACCGGTGCCCGGCTCGGTCATCGCGATCGCCCACATCTCCTCGGCGGAGACGAACTTCGGGAGGTAGCGCTTCTTCTGCTCGTCGGTGGCGAGCATCTTTATGTAGGGCAGGGCGAGCAGCACGTGCACACCGGAACCGCCGAAGGTGACGCCCGCGCGGGCGGTCTCCTCGTACTGGATTGCCTCGAACTTGTGCGTCTCCAGACCGGCGCCGCCGAACTCCTCCGGCACGTTGATGCCGAACAGGCCGAGCTCGGCGAGCTTGTAGTAGAACTCGCGCGGCGCCTGGCCGGCGGCGAACCACTCGTCGTAGACCGGGACGACCTCGGCCTCGACGAAGGCGCGCAGGGTCTCCCGGAATGCCTCGTGGTCCTCGTTGAACACCGTACGGCGCACCGCCGCCACCGCCCTTCTGTGCGCCTGAACCGGCGCCGCTCTCGCGTACCTGGTTGCTCGCCGTCCGGGTCACGCCGGCGGCGACCCATGGCTAAGCGCTTGCTCAGCAGATACGTTACCGGCCGGTCACGACGGTCGTCCAGAGCGGTCCGCACGTAACGCTCGTCACGCTTGCGGAGCAGCCGGCTCAGTCCGACCCGGCCGCGGCGAACGCCCCCCTCGCCATCCGGTGCAGCAGCCCCGACGTCGCCCCGCGGCCCGGGAGCGAACCAGGCCGCCCCAGGTGCGGTGTCGAGTTGAGCAGGCCGAAGACCGAGTGCACGGCCGAGCGGGCGGTCGGCTCGGCCAGGTCCGGATAGACCTCGCGGACGACGGCCACCCACAGCTCGACGTACTGCCGCTGCAGCTGGCGCACCAGCTTGCGGTCGGTGTCCCGGAGGCGGTCCAGCTCACGGTCGTGCAGGGTGATCAGGGGACGGTCGTCGAGCGCGAAGTCGATGTGCCCCTCGATCAGCGAGTCGAGGACCCTTTCGGGGTCGCGCCCCGCGGGCTCCCCGTCAGCCTCGGCGACCCGCCGTCTGGCCCCGGTCAGCAGCTGCCCGCTGATGCCCACGAGCAGCTCGGCGAGCATCGCGTCCTTGCCCGCGAAGTGCCGGTACAGACCGGGTCCGCTGATGCCGACCGCGGCTCCTATCTCGTCCACCCCGACGCCGTGGAAGCCGCGCTCGGCGAAGAGCCGCGCGGCCTCCTTGAGGATCTGCTCGCGACGGGTGGGGGCGTCGGTTCTGGTGGCCATGAAATCGATTCTAGACAGGGAGGTTAGCGGTCGTTAACCTGAAGGAAATGCGTTAACGCTCATTAACAAGGTGAGGGGACCGCAGGATGCTGGAGGCACCGGAGCTGACGAGCGCGGCCGATCCCGCGTCGGAGGCCTGGCGGGCCAATGAAGAGGCGCACCGCGAGCTGGGTGAGGAACTGCGCGCGAAGCTGGCCGCGGCCCGGCTGGGCGGCGGCGACAAGGCACGCGCGCGCCATACGGCACGCGGCAAGCTGCTGCCGCGCGACCGGGTGGACACCCTGCTGGATCCCGGCTCGCCCTTCCTGGAGCTGGCGCCCCTCGCCGCCGACGGGATGTACGACGGGCAGGCGCCCGCCGCCGGCGTGATCGCCGGAATCGGACGGATCAGCGGCCGCGAGTGCGTGATCGTCGCCAACGACGCCACGGTCAAGGGCGGCACGTACTACCCGATGACCGTGAAGAAGCACCTGCGCGCCCAGGAGGTGGCGCTCGAGAACCGCCTGCCGTGCGTCTACCTCGTCGACTCCGGAGGCGCCTTCCTGCCCATGCAGGACGAGGTGTTCCCCGACCGCGAGCACTTCGGGCGGATCTTCTACAACCAGGCGCGGATGTCCGGCGCCGGCATTCCGCAGATCGCGGCCGTCCTCGGCTCCTGCACGGCGGGCGGGGCCTATGTCCCGGCGATGAGCGACGAGGCCGTCATCGTGCGCAACCAGGGCACCATCTTCCTGGGCGGCCCGCCCCTGGTGAAGGCGGCCACCGGTGAGGTGGTGACCGCCGAGGAGCTGGGCGGCGGCGAGGTCCACTCGCGCGTGTCCGGCGTGACGGACCACCTCGCGGAGGACGACGCCCACGCGCTGCGGATCGTCCGGACGATCGTCTCGACCCTGCCCGCCCGGGGCCCGCTGCCGTGGGAGGTCGTCCCGTCGGCCGAGCCGAAGGTGGACCCGTACGGCCTGTACGGCGCGGTGCCGGTCGACTCCCGTACCCCCTACGACGTGCGCGAGGTCATCGCGCGTGTGGTGGACGGCTCGCGCTTCGCCGAGTTCAAGGCGGAGTTCGGTCAGACCCTCGTCACCGGCTTCGCCCGCATCCACGGCCACCCGGTCGGCATCGTCGCCAACAACGGCATCCTGTTCTCCGAGTCCGCCCAGAAGGGCGCCCACTTCATCGAGCTGTGCGACCAGCGCGGCATCCCGCTGGTGTTCCTGCAGAACATCTCCGGCTTCATGGTCGGCCGCGACTACGAGGCGGGCGGCATCGCCAAGCACGGCGCCAAGATGGTCACGGCGGTCGCCTGCACCCGTGTACCGAAGCTCACGGTCGTCGTGGGCGGCTCGTTCGGCGCGGGCAACTACTCGATGTGCGGCCGGGCGTACTCGCCGCGCTTCCTGTGGATGTGGCCGAACGCGAAGATCTCGGTGATGGGCGGCGAGCAGGCCGCGTCGGTCCTCGCGACCGTCAAGCGCGACCAGTTCGAGGCCCGCGGGGAGTCCTGGCCGCTGGAGGAAGAGGAGTCCTTCAAGGCCCCGATCCGCGCCCAGTACGAACAGCAGGGGAACGCCTACTACGCGACGGCCCGACTGTGGGACGACGGCGTGATCGACCCGATGGAGACCCGGCAGGTGCTGGGCCTGGCCCTGACCGCCTGTGCCAACGCCCCGCTGGGCGATCCCGGCTTCGGCGTCTTCCGGATGTGAGGGGATCCATGTTCGACACAGTGCTTGTGGCCAACCGGGGTGAGATCGCGGTCCGGGTCATCCGGACGCTGCGCCTCCTCGGTGTGCGCTCGGTGGCCGTCTTCTCCGACGCGGACGCCGACGCCCGGCACGTCCGGGAGGCCGACACGGCCGTATGGATCGGACCGGCACCCGCGGCCGAGAGCTATCTGTCCGTGGAGCGGCTGCTCGAGGCCGCCGCGCGGAGCGGTGCCCAGGCGGTGCACCCGGGGTACGGCTTCCTCGCGGAGAACGCCGCCTTCGCGCAGGCGTGCACGGATGCGGGGCTGGTCTTCATCGGACCTCCTGCGCAGGCCATCTCGCTCATGGGCGACAAGATCCGCGCCAAGGAGACGGTGCGGGCCGCCGGGGTCCCGGTCGTCCCGGGATCGAGCGGCAGCGGACTGACGGACGCCGAACTGGACGCCGCGGCCCGGGAGATCGGCATGCCGGTGCTGCTCAAGCCGTCGGCCGGCGGTGGTGGCAAGGGCATGCGGCTGGTGCGGGAGCCGGAGCTGCTGACCGAGGAGATCGCGGCCGCGCGCCGTGAGGCCCGCGCCTCCTTCGGTGACGACACGCTTCTCGTCGAGCGCTGGATCGACCGGCCCCGCCACATCGAGATCCAGGTCCTCGCGGACGGCCACGGGAACGTGGTGCACCTGGGCGAGCGTGAGTGCTCGCTCCAGCGCCGCCACCAGAAGATCATCGAGGAGGCGCCGAGCGTGCTCCTCGACGAGGCGACGCGCACGGCGATGGGCGAGGCGGCGGTCCAGGCGGCCCGCTCGTGCGGGTACGAGGGCGCGGGCACGGTGGAGTTCATCGTGCCGGGCAGCGACCCCTCCGCCTACTACTTCATGGAGATGAACACCCGCCTCCAGGTCGAGCACCCGGTCACCGAACTGGTCACCGGCCTGGACCTGGTCGAATGGCAGGTACGGGTGGCGGCGGGCGAGCCGCTGTCCTTCGGGCAGCGGGACGTCTCGCTCACCGGGCACGCGATCGAGGCCCGCATCTGCGCCGAGGACCCGGCCCGCGGCTTCCTCCCCTCCGGCGGCACGGTGCTGTCGCTGCACGAGCCCCAGGGCGACGGGGTGCGCACCGACTCGGGACTGACCGAGGGCACCGAGGTCGGCAGCCTGTACGACCCGATGCTCTCGAAGGTCATCGCGTACGGCCCCGACCGCGCCACCGCGCTGCGCAGGCTGCGCGCGGCCCTCGCACGGACCGTCACTCTGGGCGTGCAGACCAACGCCGGCTTCCTGCGCCGCCTGCTGGCCCATCCGGCCGTCGTGGCGGGTGAGTTGGACACCGGCCTGGTGGAGCGCGAGGTGGCAGGACTCGTCCCGACCGGGATCCCGGAGGAGGTCTACGAGGCCGCCGCCGCCGTCCGCCTGGACGCGCTGCGGCCGCACGGCGAGGGCTGGACCGATCCGTTCTCCGTGCCGAGCGGCTGGCGCCTCGGGGGTGAGCCCAGGCCTTTGGTCTTCCCCCTGCGGGTGTACGAGCCGGTGGAGTACGCCCCCCGGGGTGCCCACACGGTCACCGGGGAGCAGGTGTCCGTCGTCCTGGACGGCGTACGCCACACGTTCCACCGTGCCGCCGACTGGCTGGGCCGCGACGGCGACGCCTGGCACGTGCGCGACCACGACCCGGTCGCCGCGTCGCTCACCGGCGCCGCCCGCTCGGGGACCGACTCGCTGACCGCGCCCATGCCGGGCACGGTGACCGTCGTGAAGGTGGCCGTCGGGGACGAGGTGACGGCGGGGCAGAGCCTGCTGGTCGTCGAGGCGATGAAGATGGAGCACGTCATCTCCGCCCCGCACGCCGGGACCGTCGCCGAACTCGACGTCACCCCCGGCACGACGGTCGCCATGGATCAGGTGCTGGCCGTGATCGCGCCCCACGACGACGGCCCGGTGGACGGAGAGGTGGAGAAGTGACCGCTCAGGGACTGCCCATGGTCGTGCCGTCCGAGGACCTGCCCCCAAGGGTCAGGATCCACGAGGTCGGCGCGCGCGACGGACTGCAGAACGAGGGACGCACGGTGCCCACCGAGGTGAAGGCGGAGTTCATCCGCCGGCTCGCCGACTCGGGCCTGACCACCATCGAGGCCACCAGCTTCGTCCACCCCGAGTGGGTACCCCAGCTCGCGGACGCGGAGCAGTTGTTCCCGCTCGTCGGCGACCTGCCCGTGGAACTGCCGGTGCTCGTGCCGAACCAGCGCGGCCTGGACCGCGCGCTCGCGCTGGGAGTACGCAGGGTGGCCGTCTTCGCGAGCGCCACCGAATCCTTCGCCAAGGCCAACCTCAACCGCACACTGGACGAGTCGCTCGGGATCTTCGAGCCGGTCGTCGAGCACGCGAAGTCCCGGAAGGTGCACGTCCGCGGCTACGTCTCCATGTGCTTCGGCGATCCCTGGGAGGGTGCCGTCCCGATCCACCAGGTGGTCCGCGTCTGCAAGGCGCTCATGGACATGGGCTGCGACGAGCTGAGCCTGGGCGACACGATCGGGGTGGCGACTCCGGGCCACGTCCAGGACCTGCTCTCGGAGCTGAACGAGGAGGGCGTGCCGACCAGCGCGATCGGTGTGCACTTCCACGACACCTACGGTCAGGCGCTCGCCAACACCCTGGCGGCGCTCCAGCACGGCGTGACGACCGTCGACGCCTCCGCGGGCGGCCTCGGCGGCTGCCCGTACGCGAAGTCCGCCACCGGAAACCTCGCCACCGAGGACCTCGTGTGGATGCTTCAGGGCCTCGGTATCGACACCGGGGTCGACCTCGGCCGGCTCACCGCCACGAGCGTGTGGATGGCCGCGCATCTGGACCGGCCCAGCCCGTCCCGAACCGTCCGAGCCCTCTCCCACAAGGAGTGAACCCCATGGACCACCACCTCTCCCCCGAACTGGAGGAACTCCGGCGCACGGTCGAGGAGTTCGCTCACGACGTCGTGGCGCCCAAGATCGGCGACTTCTACGAGCGCCATGAGTTCCCGTACGAGATCGTCCGCGAGATGGGTCGCATGGGCCTGTTCGGACTGCCCTTCCCTGAGGAGTACGGCGGCATGGGCGGCGACTACCTGGCGCTCGGCATCGCGCTGGAGGAGCTCGCCCGGGTGGACTCCTCGGTGGCCATCACCCTGGAGGCCGGTGTCTCGCTGGGCGCCATGCCGGTGTACCGCTTCGGCACGGAGGCCCAGAAGCAGGAGTGGCTCCCCCGCCTGTGCTCCGGCGAGGTCCTGGGCGCCTTCGGTCTGACCGAACCGGACGGCGGTTCGGACGCGGGCGCGACACGCACCACGGCCCGGCTGGACACCGAGACCGACGAATGGGTGATCAACGGCACGAAGTGCTTCATCACCAACTCGGGCACGGACATCACGGGCCTGGTGACCGTCACGGCGGTCACCGGGCGCGCTCCTGACGGCCGCCCGCAGATCTCGTCGATCATCGTCCCGTCCGGCACGCCCGGCTTCACGGTGGCGGCACCGTACTCCAAGGTCGGCTGGAACGCCTCGGACACCCGCGAGCTGTCCTTCGTGGACGTCCGCGTGCCCGCCGCGAACCTGCTCGGCGAGGAGGGCCGGGGCTACGCCCAGTTCCTGCGCATCCTGGACGAGGGCCGCGTCGCCATCTCGGCCCTGGCGACGGGTCTGGCCCAGGGCTGTGTGGACGAGTCGGTGAAGTACGCGAAGGAGCGTCATGCCTTCGGCCGCTCCATCGGCGCGTACCAGGCGATCCAGTTCAAGATCGCCGATATGGAGATGAAGGCGCACACGGCCCGTCTGGCCTGGCGCGACGCGGCCTCCCGCCTCGTCTCCGGGGAGCCCTTCAAGAAGGAGGCGGCCCTTGCGAAGCTCTACTCGTCCACGGTCGCCGTCGACAACGCCCGTGACGCCACCCAGGTCCACGGCGGCTACGGCTTCATGAACGAGTACCCGGTGGCCCGCATGTGGCGCGACTCCAAGATCCTGGAGATCGGCGAGGGCACGAGCGAGGTCCAGCGGATGCTGATCGCCAGGGAGTTGGGGCTGGCGGGCTGAGGTCCGCACCCCGTCCGGGCGGCCGCGGTGCGCGCGGCCGCCTCCGGGCGTCGGGTCACCCGGCAGGTGCCCATGTCCGCCGGCGCTGTCCGGCTGCCACACACATAACGGACACCGAGGGCCCGTGGGCCGCCTCGGCCTGCCTCTGCCCGTGTTCCCGGGCGATCCGTTCGCGGGCCCGGACGACGAACGGCGAAATGACCTCGTCGGCCTCGGCCTTGCCGACCGGGGCAGGCCCCTCCACCCGGACACGGGCCCCTTTGCGCCCGCGGGAGCAACCTCGTTCACACGGCCCGATCGGCGCCCGCGTCACCCGAGTCGGCGGTGATGCGGCCGACTCTCGTGGTCCGCCCGCTGAGTGAGGTCGTCAAGATCTGCCGGCGAAACGGTGAGGCCTGGGAATTCCCCTCCGGCACGAGGGGGGTCGCCCGGTACGGCCTCGCCCCCCCAACCACTGGACAAGTAGTGAGGTTAGGCTAACCTATCTTCGAACTCGCCCGGCGGTCATTCCGCCCCGTTCGAAGGCAGCCTGACTCATGCCCAACGCCCGTTCCACCCGTCTTTCCCGCCGCGGCGTCCTCGCCGCCGGCGGCGCCCTCGGCCTCGGTGCCGTACTCACGGCCTGCGGCGACGACAAGGGGAAAGGCAGCGCTTCGGGCGAGGGAACGGCCTCGGCCGCGTCCGGCCCCTGGTCGTTCAAGGACGACCGCGGCCAGACCGCGAAGGCGGGCAAGGCGCCGTCGAGCATCGTCGCCTTCGTGGGCGTCGCCGCCGCGCTGCACGACTACGGCGTGGCGGTGAAGGGTGTCTTCGGCCCGACCAGGACCAAGGACGGCAAGGCCGACGTCCAGGCCGGCGACCTCGACATCAGCAAGGCCACCAGCCTCGGCAACGAGTGGGGCCAGTTCAACATCGAGAAGTACGCGGCCCTCGCCCCCGATCTGCTCGTCTCCACGATGTTCGACGACGCCGGAACCCTCTGGTACGTCCCGGAGGAGTCCAAGAAGAAGATCCTCGCCGTCGGCGCCCCCAGCGTCGGGATCTCCGTGTACGACCGCCAGATGACGGAGTCGCTGCAGCGCATGCTCGAGCTCGCGAAGTCGCTCGGCGCGGACACTACCGGCGCGAAGATCACCCAGGCCAAGAAGCGGTTCGAGGACGCGTCCGCCCGGCTGCGCGCGGCGACCAGGTCCAAGCCCGACATCAAGGTGCTGGCGGGTTCCGCGAGCCAGGACATCTTCTATGTCTCCGGCTCGAACCTCTCCATCGACCTGGAGTACTTCAAGGCGCTCGGCGTGAACTTCGTCGAGCCGTCCCCCTCCGTGCTCAAGGCGAGCGGCGGCTGGTTCGAGAACCTCAGCTGGGAGAACGTCGACAAGTACCGGGCCGACGTCATCATGATGGACAACCGCACCTCGGCCATCCAGCCCGCCGACCTCACCGAGGCGACCTGGAAGAAGCTTCCCGCGGTCAAGGCGGGCCAGGTCATCGCCCGCAATCCCGAGCCGATCCTGTCGTACGACAAGTGCGCCCCGCTGCTCGAGGACCTCGCCGAGGCGATCGAGACGGCGAAGAAGGTCGGCTGACCCACCTCCTCGCCGATCCCCGGGGGCCCGCCTCTCAGGGCCCCGATGAAGACGGCCGCAGCCGCCCCGATCCGTTCCTTCTCCCTCCAGTCGGCACGGACGAGGCGGCTCGGTCCGTCTCCGGCCGGGGTCACCGTCACGGGAGACGAGCCGCGCGCGTCCCGATCGCGCGGACGGGACCGGCACCCCTCCCCTGGCGCATCCCGGCAGCCCGGATCCGCCGCCCCGACGGCGCTCGGCGGCCGGTGGCGGCAGAGCGGGGCGAACTTCCCCGCGCCGTACGGGCGGTGATGGGCTCGTATGCCCTTCGCGCACGGCGACGCGGCCCGCGACGAGATCAACTCCGGCTTCGTGCCACATGACATGGAGCCCGGTCCGACCGGTCGGCGGCCCGCGTAACACGCCGCTCCCGGGGGCCGTGTCGCGTTCCCCCGCCCGGCGGCGGGGAGACGACGTGCGATCCGTTTCCGTCCGCGCGGGGACGCCGGTCCGGTGGCGATCCGCGCCGACCGGACCCCTGCCGCGCTCCCCGAACACCGGCGCAGTACGCCCGCGCCCAGGCCCGGCCCGAGGACGGGCACCCCGCCGGCGTCCAGGAACCGGTGGGCCCGACCGGCGCCCGGATCAGCCGGATCGTGGAAGAGGAAGCCTCGCACCGCTCCGAGAACGTGACCGGTGTCCCCACGACTGCGGCCCCGCCGCCACTCGCGAGCCCGAACTCCCCCCGGTTCAGGCCCGGTACGTCCGGATCACGGACGAGTCCTGCCGGGTCGAGACGTTGCGCCGGCAGTTCGTCGGCGACAGCGGGATCGACCGCCACCGCATCACCGTCGCAGGCCACCGGCGGCATGGCACCGGTGAAGGGGACGACCGCGCGCGGAGGAGTGACCGCGGTCACGGGAGGGGAGGCGAAGCCAGGGCAACTTAGGTTAGGCTAACCTACGTTTCATCGGGCGGCATCGCCCTTCCCCACCCCGCACGGACTGTCCCCACCGGGAGGCCCCACATGCGCTCGCACCTGCTCAATGACCTGACCGCGGAGCACTACCGCCGCTCCGTGACCGAAGGAGTCGAGCGGGTGGCCGCCAAACTCGCCGCCACCGACCGTCCGTTCACCGGCGTCACGGTCGACGCCCTCGCCCCCCGCATCGAGAGGATCGACCTGGACCGCCCGCTGCACAACACCTCGGCCGCCCTGGACGAGTTGGAGGAGCTCTACCTCCGCGACGCGATCTACTTCCACCACCCCCGCTATCTCGCCCATCTCAACTGCCCGGTCGTCATCCCGGCCGTCCTCGGCGAGGCCGTCCTGTCCGCCGTCAACTCCTCCCTCGACACCTGGGACCAGTCGGCGGGCGGCACCCTCATCGAGCGCAGGCTCATCGACTGGACGACCGAACGTCTCAGCCTCGGCCCGGCCGCCGACGGCGTGTTCACCTCCGGAGGCACCCAGTCCAACCTCCAGGCGCTCCTGCTGGCCCGCGAAGAGGCCAAGACCGTCGGCCTCGGACGGCTGAGGATCTTCACATCCGAGGTCAGCCACTTCAGCGTGCAGAAGTCGGCGAAACTGCTCGGCCTCGGCCCCGACGCGGTGGTCTCCGTCCCCGTCGGCCCCGACAAGCGCATGCGGACCGTGGCGCTCGCCCGCGAACTGGAGCGCTGCGCCCGGGACGGCCTCGTCCCGATGGCCGTCGTCGCGACCGCGGGCAGCACCGACTTCGGCTCCATCGACCCGCTGCCCGAGATCGCCGAGCTGTGTGCGCGGTCGGGTGTGTGGATGCACGTGGACGCGGCCTACGGCTGCGGGCTGCTCGCCTCCCTCAGGAACCGGGACCGCCTGGCCGGCATCGAGCGCGCCGACTCGGTCACCGTCGACTACCACAAGTCCTTCTTCCAGCCGGTGAGTTCGTCCGCCGTGCTGGTCCGGGACGCGTCCACCCTGCGGCACGCGACCTATCACGCGGAGTACCTCAACCCCCGCCGTACGGTCCAGGAGCGCATCCCCAACCAGGTCGACAAGTCCCTCCAGACCACCCGCCGCTTCGACGCACTCAAGCTGTGGCTGACCCTGCGCACGATGGGCGCCGACGGCATCGGACAGCTCTTCGACGAGGTCTGCGAACTGGCCCAGGAGGGCTGGAAGCTGCTGGCCCTCGACCCGCGCTACGACGTCGTGGTCCGGCCGGAGTTGTCGACCCTGGTCTTCCGCTACATCCCGATGGCCGTCACCGACCCCGCCGAGACCGACCGCGCCAACCTGTACGCCCGCAAGGCCCTGTTCGCCTCCGGCGACGCCGTGGTCGCGGGCACCAAGGTCGGCGGCCGCCACTACCTGAAGTTCACCCTGCTCAACCCCGAGACGACGGCGGACGACATCTCCGCGGTCCTCGATCTGATCGCCGGCCACGCCGAGCAGTACCTGGGAGAGTCCCTTGACCGTGCTTCCTGAAGCCACCGACACGACATACGACTTCGTGGGGATCGGACTCGGCCCCTTCAATCTCGGCCTCGCCTGTCTCACCGAGCCGATCACCCGGCTGGACGGCGTCTTCCTGGAGTCGAAGCCCACCTTCGAATGGCACTCGGGGATGTTCCTGGACGGCGCCCATCTCCAGACCCCTTTCATGTCGGACCTGGTCACCCTGGCCGACCCGACCTCCCCGTACTCCTTCCTCAACTACCTGAAGGAGCAGGGCCGGCTGTACGCGTTCTACATCCGGGAGAACTTCTATCCCCTGCGCATCGAGTACGACGACTACTGCCGCTGGGCCGCCTCGAAGCTGGGCAACGTCCGCTTCGGCACCACGGTCACGGAGGTGACGTACGAGGACGAGGTGTACGTCGTCCGCACGCAGTCGGGCGACGCCTACCGGGCACGCCGTCTGGTCCTGGGCACGGGCACCCCTCCCCACATCCCGGAGTCCTGCCGCGGCCTCGCCGGCGACCTCGTCCACAACTCCCGGTATCTGGACCACAAGCACCGGCTCCAGGCCAAGGAGTCGATCACGCTGGTGGGCAGCGGGCAGTCCGCCGCCGAGATCTACCAGGACCTGCTCTCCGAGATCGACCTCCACGGCTACCAGCTGAACTGGGTCACCCGCTCACCGCGCTTCTTCCCGCTGGAGTACACCAAGCTCACGCTGGAGATGACCTCCCCCGAGTACATCGACTACTTCCACGCGCTGCCCGAGCGGACCCGCTACCGCCTCACCGAACAGCAGAAGGGGCTGTTCAAGGGCATCGACGGCGACCTGATCGACGAGATCTTCGACCTGCTGTACCAGAAGAACCTCGACGGCCCGGTCCCCACCCGGCTCCTGACCAACTCGGCTCTGGTCAGCGCCCGCTACGACGACGGCGGGTACACCCTCGGCTTCCGTCAGGAGGAACAGGAGAAGGACTTCGAGCTCCGCTCCCAGGGTCTGATCCTCGCCACCGGCTACAAGTACACCGAGCCGGAGTTCCTGAGCCCGGTCCGCGACCGCCTGCGCTACGACGAGCACGGCAACTTCGACGTGGCCCGGAACTACTCCATCGACACCACGGGCAGCGGCGTCTTCCTGCAGAACGCCGGTGTGCACACGCACAGCATCACCAGTCCCGACCTGGGCATGGGCCCGTACCGGAACGCGTACATCATCCGGGAGCTGCTCGGCACCGAGTACTACCCCGTCGAGAAGTCCATCGCCTTCCAGGAGTTCGCAGTATGAGCACGACCACCCCCGGCACCCTCGCATTCCGCCCCCTCGACCCCCTCGAGGACGCCGAGCTCCTGCACGGCTGGGTGACGCACCCCAAGGCGGCCTTCTGGATGATGCAGGAGGCCAGGCTCGAGGACGTCGAACGCGCCTACATGGAGATCGCGGCCGACGAGCACCGGGACGCCCTCCTCGGACTGCACGACGGCGAACCCGCCTTCCTGATGGAGAGGTACGACCCGGCCCACCGGGAGCTGGTCGGTCTGTACGAGCCCCGGCCCGGCGACGTCGGCATGCACTTCCTGGTCGCGCCGGCCGAGACCCCGGTGCACGGATTCACCCGGGCCGTCATCACCGCCGTGATGCGGCGTCTGTTCGACGACCCGGCGACCGCACGCGTCGTCGTCGAGCCGGACGTCCACAACACGGCCGTGCACGCCCTGAACGCGGCCGTCGGGTTCGTGCCCGAGCGCGAGATCCTGAAGCCGGAGAAGACGGCGCTGCTCAGCTTCTGCACCCGTGCGCAGTTCGAGAGGGCGGTGGCGGCATGACCCTCGCCGACGCGGTCTCCCACCTCTCCCCCGAACGCTGGGAGAAGGCCAACCGCCTGCTGGTACGCAAGGCGCTCGCCGAGTTCGCGCACGAGCGCCTGATCACCCCCGAGCCGGAGTCCGACGGCCGTTACCTCGTCCGCAGCGACGACGGGCGCACCCGCTACCGGTTCACCGCGACCGTCGGCACCCTCGATCACTGGCAAGTGGACCCCGGTTCGATCACCCGCCATCAGGGGGATGCCGAACTCCCGCTCGCGGCACTGGACTTCTTCGTCGAACTGCGCCGCTCCCTCGGGCTGAGCGACGAGGTGCTCCCGGTCTACCTGGAGGAGATCTCCTCCACCCTCTCCGGCACCTGCTACAAGCTCGGCAAACCGCAGCTCAGCGCCGCCGAACTGACCGCGAGCGGGTTCCAGGACATCGAGACCGGGATGACCGAGGGCCACCCCTGCTTCGTCGCCAACAACGGACGGCTCGGCTTCGGCATCCACGAGTACCTGTCCTACGCACCCGAGACCGCGAGCCCCGTCCGGCTGGTGTGGCTGGCCGCACACCGCTCACGGGCGGCGTTCACGGCGGGCGTGGGCATCGAGTACGAGACCTTCCTGCGACAGGAGTTGGGGGCCGCGACGGTCGAACGCTTCCACGGGCAGCTCACCGGCCAGGGCCTCGACCCGGCCGAGTACCTCCTCATACCGGTCCACCCGTGGCAGTGGTGGAACAAGCTCACGATCACCTTCGCCGCCGAGGTCGCCCGGCGCCACCTCGTCTGCCTCGGCGAGGGCGACGACGCGTACCTGGCCCAGCAGTCCATACGGACCTTCTTCAACTCGAGCAATCCGGAGAAGCACTATGTGAAGACGGCCCTGTCCGTCCTGAACATGGGCTTCATGCGCGGTCTCTCGGCCGCCTACATGGAGGCGACCCCGGCGATCAACGACTGGCTGGAGCGGCTCGTCGCGAGCGATCCGGTGCTGAGGTCGACCGGTCTCACGATCATTCGCGAGCGGGCGGCCGTCGGCTACCGCCACCTGGAGTACGAAGCCGCCACCGACCGCTACTCCCCTTATCGCAAGATGCTCGCGGCCCTGTGGCGCGAGAGCCCCGTCGCCTCGCTCCGGCCGGGCGAGACGCTGGCGACCATGGCGTCCCTCGCCCATGTCGACCACGAGGGCGCGTCCTTCGCGGGCGCGCTGATCGAGCGCTCGGGGCTCGTGCCGATCGAGTGGCTGCGCCGCTATCTGCGGGCGTACCTCACCCCGCTGCTGCACAGCTTCTACGCCTACGACCTGGTCTTCATGCCGCACGGCGAGAACGTCATCCTGGTCCTGAAGGACGGCGTCGTGCAGCGCGCGATCTTCAAGGACATAGCCGAGGAGATCGCGGTCATGGACCCGGACGCGGTGCTGCCCCCCGAGGTGGCGCGGATCCGTGTCGACGTCCCGGAGGACCAGAAGCTGCTGTCGATCTTCACGGACGTCTTCGACTGCTTCCTCCGCTTCGTCGCCGCCCATCTCGCCTCCGATGGCGTACTGGAGGAGCAGGACTTCTGGCGGACGGTCGCCGAGACGGTCCACGAGTACCAGGACGCCAACCCCCGGCTCGCCGACAGGTTCCGGCAGTACGACATGTTCGCCCCGGAGTTCGCGCTGTCCTGCCTCAACCGGCTCCAGCTGCGCGACAACCGGCAGATGGTGGACCTGGCCGATCCCTCGGCGGCACTCCAGCTGGTCGGGAACCTGAGGAACCCGATCGCGGGCCTTTAGCGGGCCCACACAGACGGGCGGGCACCCCGGTGTACGGTCCACCGGGGTGCCCGCCCTGATCGCCTTGCCTATCGGGTGGGCCAGGGCACCTGCGGCGACCTGTAGTACCCGATCCCGAGTGCCTCCCAGCGGGGCGCCTGCGCCGCGAGCCGCACCCGGTAGTCGTTCCAGTCGTGGGTGGAGGCCGGTGACCAGCCCAGTTCGGCCGCGCCCGGCAGCCGCGGGAAGGCCATGTAGTCGATGTCGGCGCTCTTGACGAGCGTTTCGGTCCACAGCGGTGCCTCGACACCGGCGATCGCCGACGCCGGAGCCCCCGGGAGGTAGCTTCCCGGGTCCCAGTCGTAGGACCGCTGGACCTCCACCAGTCCCGCCCAGTCCTGACCGAGCGGCGTGTCCTCGGTGTACTTCATGTCGAGGTAGAGCCGGTCGGCCGGGGACAGGATGAGCCGGGTGCCGTTCCGTGCCGCCTCGGCGACCTGGGCCTTCTCGTCGGCGCCGGTGTCGTCGAGCCCCCAGTACTGCGCGAGGGCGCCCTTGACCGGGTGCGCGCCGGTGATCTGGTGCCAGCCGATCACCGTCTTGCCGTACTTGGCGACGATCGGCTGCACCCGGTCCACGAACGACACGTAGTCGTCGTGGCTGGTGGAATGGGCCTCGTCACCGCCGATGTGGAGGTAGCGGCCCGGGGTGATGGCGGCCAGCTCGCGGACGACGTCCTCCACGAAGCCGTACGTCACCTGCTTGGACACGCACAGCGAGCTGAAGCCGACCTCGGTGCCCGTGTAGAGCGGGGGCGCGACGCCGTCGCAGTTCAGCTCGGCGTACGAGGACAGGGCGGCGTTGGTGTGGCCCGGCATGTCGATCTCCGGGACGACCTCCAGATAGCGCGAGGCCGCGTAACGGACGATCTCCTTGTACTGCGCCTTGGTGTAGTAGCCGCCCTTGCCGCCGCCCACCTCGGTCGAACCGCCGTGGGTCGTGAGGCGCGGCCAGGAGTCGACGGCGATCCGCCAGCCCTGGTCGTCGCTCAGATGCAGATGCAGGGTGTTGATCTTGTAGAGGGCCAGCTCGTCGATGTAGCGCTTGACCTGCGAGACGGTGAAGAAGTGACGGGAGACGTCGAGCATGGCGCCGCGGTAGCCGTAGCGCGGGGAGTCCTTGACGGTGACGCCCTGGACCGTCCAGGGCCCGGGCTGCGCGGTCTTCTTCTCGACGGCCGCGGGCAGCAGCTGGCGCAGGGTCTGCACGCCGTGGAAGAGCCCGGCGGGCTCGCGGGCCGTGATCGTGACCCCGCGTGCGCCGCTGTCCAGGCGGTAGCCCTCGTCCCCGAAGGGACCACCGGCAAGACGGAGCCGGATGCCGCCGGAGCCGTGCGTCGTGACCTGCAGGGGGTAGCCCGTGGAGGGCCGCAGGACGTCGGCCAGATAGTCGCCGACCTGGCGGGCCGCGCGTGAGTCGTCGACGTGGATCTGCGTGCCGCGGGTGATCCGGTACGGGGAACCGGCCGCCTCGACCGAGGCGGGTGCCGGGACCACCTGGACCGCAGGAACCGCGGGGCGGTCGGCCGCGGCGGGTGTCGCGCCGACTGCGACGGAGAGTCCGGCAGCCGCCATGAGCAGCAGCGTACCGAGGAGGCGGGGCGTTCTGTGGTGCAGTCTCACATGCGCTCCCTTCCACGAGTGTTGACGGGCTCGTCCGGCCCGGACCCGATGGGTATAGACCACTCTCTCGCACACTCGATGGAACAATCACCCTCATGGCGGAAATCATCCAGAAGGACGGCACGTGGGCCTTCGACGGTGACACGTTACGGCTGACGCCGGGCCGGGACCGGGGCGTCAGTCTGCTGCGCCGGACCCTGGGTGAACTCACCGTCCCGCTGGGCGCGTTGGCGGGCATATCGTTCGAGCAGGGCCGGAAGTCGGGGCGGCTGAGGCTGCGCCTGCGCGACGGCGCCGACCCGCTGCTGCAGGCGACCGGGGGCAGGCTCGCGGAGTCCGACGACCCCTTCCGGCTCACCGTCGAGTCCGACCGCTACGGCGTCGCCGAGTACCTGGTGGACGAGGTCCGCACCGCGATCGTGCTGGACCAGGTGCCGTCCGCTCCGGTCGAGAGCTATCTGCTGCCCGGTCCCTCCGTCCCGCTGTCCGTCTCCGCAGGCGACGGCACGGCGAGTTTCGACGGCGAGCACGTCCGGCTGGAGTGGAACTGGAAGACGGAGGAGGCGAAGTCGGCCGGCGGCGCCCGCACCCTCGCCGTGACCGACATCACCGCCGTGACCTGGCAGCCGACGGCCGGCCTGGAGAACGGCCACCTGCGCTTCACCGTGCGCGGCGCCGAGACCAAGGCGCCGCCGAAGTACGACCCCCACGCGGTGGAACTGTGGGGCTTCAAGAAGGACTCGCTGATGGCGCTCGTCGCGGCGGCCGTGCAGGCACGTCTGCCGCACCCCGCCGCGCCCGTGGACGACGTACGGCCGGCGAGGGAGGGGCTCACGCTGCCCGCCCAGGCTCCGCCGCCTGCCGTCGAGGACGCCCACGACGCCCTGCTGCGCCGTCTGCGGGAGCTCGGCGACCTGCACCGGGCGGGCGTCCTGACGGACGAGGAGTTCACGACGGCCAAGCAGGCGGTCCTCAAGCGGATGTGAGGACCGCCCGCCGTCGGCCCGTTCCGCCCTGCGGGCGGGGCGGCGGCCCTACTTGGCCCGGCGCGCCACGGTGAAGTGGTCGACCTGCTCACCGGACTCGGCGATGCCGCGCACCGTCAGCGTGGCGTGGCGGCCCCGGGACGCGGGCGTGACGTCGACGCGCAGGAACGAGTAGTCGAGGTAGCGCACGCGCGACCAGGTGACGTTCTCGTTGACCTTGCCGTCCTTGGCGTTGATGAAGGAGGCCACCGACTCGACCTCGTTCTCGTGGCCCTCGTACGACAGGGGGGCGCTGAAGGCGTAGAGGCTGCGGCCCGCCGCGCCCGCCGTGACGTACACGACGCCCTCGGACTCGGAGTACGCCGTGCCGCCGATCGGCAGCTTCTTGGTGACCGCGCCCGCCTTGATGACGTCGGTGCGCTCGTACTGGTGGTTGTGGCCGTTGATGACCAGGTCCACGGTGTACTTCTCGAACAGCGGCACCCACTCCTGCCGTACTCCGCCCTCAGAGGCGTGCGACGTGGAGGTGCAGTAGGCGCAGTGGTGGAAGAAGACGACGATGAAGTCGACGTCGTGGCTCGCCCGGTACTTCTTGAGCTGGGCCTCCAGCCACTTGGTCTGGGTGCCGCCGGAGATGCCCAGGTTGGCCGGGATCTCGAACGAGACGTCGTTGGCGTCCAGCGAGATGACCGCCGTGTTGCCGTAGACGAAGGAGTAGACGCCCGGCAGGTTCTTCTTGTCCGGTCCGTTGTCCGGCAGGGTCCAGCGCGCTTCCTCGCCGCCGTAGCCGTTGGGCGAGTACCAGGCCTCCATGTCGTGGTTGCCGTAGGCCGGCATCCAGGGGACCTGCTTGGCGACGGACTCCGTCTGGAGCAGGAACTGGTCCCACACACGTGAGTCGAAGCCGGTGTCGTCCGTCCTGCCCTGGCCCGCCGGGTCGCCGTAGGCGATGTCGCCGGCGTGCAGGTGGAAGGCCGGGTTCTGGCCGAGGAGGAGGCTGTTGTTGGCCAGCGCGTGGTAGCTGACGCCCTCGTCGCCGAACGCCGTGAAGGTGAACGGCTCGGCGTGCGAGGGGGCGGTGGTGAAGGTGCCGAGGGTGCCCAGCAGGTGGCGCTCGGCCGGGTCGAAGCCCGCGTGGCCGACCCCGTAGTAGTAGGTCTGGCCGGGACGCAGGTGGGTGAGCTTGGCGTGCAGGTAGTACTGCGTGTGGTCGCCGCTGGCACCGACCCCCGCCGGGGTGTACAGGGTGCGCACCTCCGCCGAGATCTTGCGGGAGAGGTCCCAGGGGTGGGCACCGATCCGGATGAACGGGTTCTTGACGGCGACCGGGACCTGCCAGGAGACCGTGATCTCGGTGCGCGGGTCGTTGCCGAAGGCCAGGTGGCGTCCGAAGGGGGCGACAAGAGCGCCGTCGACGGACTCGGCCGCCGGGGCCGTGCGCTGGGTCGGGACCGCCGCCTGGGCGGTGGCCCCCGGGACGAACGCGCCACCCGCGACGGCACCGAGGGTGACGGCACCGCCTCTCATCATCGTGCGCCGTGAGAATCTCGCGCGCAGGTACTCGTGCTGCTCCGCCATGCTCATGCTGGCCGCGAGCTTCTCGGGAACTCCCATACGAGGTATGTCCATGTGGCCCGAACTTCCTCCACATGAACAACGTGACGCAAGACGCAGAATGGACAGCGGTCAAACAGGGTCCCATAAGAGTTTCAACTGCGCCCTGCCCGAAATCGGGCACGATTCTTGCGATTCCGGTTCCCGTACCCCAGGATCTACCGGGTGCACGACGAACTTGTTGATCACCTGACGCGATCCACGCCCCTCAACCGGGGCGAGGCGCTGCGTGTGGTCCAGGACGTGCTCGCCTTCTTCGACGAGACGACCGAGGACTTCGTCCGTCGCCGCCATCGCGAGTTGCAGGCCCAGGGCCTGGTGAACGCGACGATCTTCGAACGGATCGAGGCGGATCTGAAGTACCGCGCGGTGGCGCCTCCCGAGCTCACGCTCCGGCAGCTGCGCCGCATCGTCTACGGCTGAGACGCCGAGGGGCACTTCATCACAACGGAGCAAAAGGGAGATCAGGGACATATATGTGCGGAATCGTCGGATACATCGGTAGGCGTGACGTGGCTCCGCTGCTGCTGGAAGGCCTGCAGCGGCTCGAGTACCGCGGCTACGACTCGGCGGGCATCGTCGTGACGTCGCCGAAGACGGCCGGCCTGAAGATGGTCAAGGCCAAGGGCCGGGTCCGCGACCTCGAGGCCAAGGTCCCCGCGCGCTTCAAGGGCACCACCGGTATCGCCCACACCCGCTGGGCCACCCACGGCGCCCCCTCCGACGTGAACGCCCACCCGCACATGTCGGCCGACAACAAGGTCGCCGTCGTCCACAACGGCATCATCGACAACGCCGCCGACCTGAGGAGGAAGCTGGAGGCGGACGGCGTCGAGTTCCTCTCCGAGACCGACACCGAGGTCCTCACCCATCTCATCGCCCGCTCGCAGGCCGAGACCCTCGAGGAGAAGGTCCGCCAGGCGCTGCGGGTCGTCGAGGGCACCTACGGCATCGCCGTGATGCACGCCGACTTCCCGGACCGCATCGTGGTGGCCCGCAACGGCTCCCCGGTCGTGCTCGGCATCGGTGAGAAGGAGATGTTCGTCGCCTCCGACGTCGCCGCGCTGGTCACCCACACCCGCCAGATAGTCACTCTCGACGACGGCGAGATGGCCACCCTCAAGGCCGACGACTTCCGCACGTACACCACCGAGGGCACCCGTACGACGGCCGAGCCGACCACCGTCGAGTGGGAGGCCGAGTCGTACGACATGGGCGGCCACGACACCTATATGCACAAGGAGATCCACGAGCAGGCCGACGCCGTTGACCGGGTGCTGCGCGGCCGGATCGACGACCGGTTCTCCACCGTGCACCTCGGCGGCCTGAACCTGGACGCCCGGGAGGCGCGCGCCGTGCGCCGGGTGAAGATCCTCGGCTGCGGCACCTCGTACCACGCGGGCATGATCGGCGCCCAGATGATCGAGGAGCTCGCCCGTATCCCGGCGGACGCCGAGCCGGCCTCGGAGTTCCGCTACCGCAACGCGGTCGTGGACCCCGACACGCTGTACGTCGCGGTCTCCCAGTCGGGTGAGACCTATGACGTGCTGGCCGCCGTGCAGGAGCTGAAGCGCAAGGGCGCGCGGGTGCTGGGCGTCGTCAACGTGGTCGGTTCGGCGATCGCGCGTGAGGCGGACGGCGGTATGTACGTGCACGCCGGACCCGAGGTGTGCGTGGTGTCCACCAAGTGCTTCACCAACACCACCGTCGCCTTCGCGCTGCTCGCCCTGCACCTCGGCCGCACACGCGACCTGTCCGTGCGCGACGGCAAGCGGATCATCGAGGGTCTGCGCAGGCTGCCCCAGCAGATCTCCGAGATCCTCAAGCAGGAGGAGGAGATCAAGCAGCTCGCGGACCAGTTCGCCGAGGCCCGCTCGATGCTCTTCATCGGACGTGTGCGCGGCTACCCGGTGGCCCGCGAGGCCTCGTTGAAGCTGAAGGAGGTCTCGTACATCCACGCCGAGGCCTACCCGGCCTCCGAGCTCAAGCACGGCCCGCTGGCGCTGATCGAGCCGGCCCTGCCGACCGTCGCCATCGTGCCGGACGACGACCTGCTGGAGAAGAACCGCGCGGCCATGGAGGAGATCAAGGCCCGCAGCGGCCGGATCCTCGCGGTCGCCCACCGGGAGCAGGAGAAGGCGGACCACACGGTCGTCGTGCCGAAGAACGAGGACGAGCTGGACCCGATCCTGATGGGCATTCCGCTCCAACTCCTCGCCTACCACACCGCGTTGGCGCTCGGCCGGGACATCGACAAGCCGCGCAACCTGGCCAAGTCGGTGACGGTGGAATAGCGGCGCCCGGTTCACCGGCCGGCATGTGAACGACCCCCTGTGTGCCACCAGCACAGGGGGTCGCTCATTTCGGGGCCGGGACCGCCCTCCCCCGCATCGCCGACCTCGGCCGACGGGGGGACCCTTCTTTCCCGGCCCGGCGCTGCGTCAGCCGGCGGCCGTCACCCCCCGGCCCGCAGCACGTCGCGGAAGGGCCGTGGGCCACTTGGCCAGCACCGCCGTCGCCGCGTACCAGGCGACCGCACCCGCGGCGACCGCGAACCAGCCGCCGACCTTGCCCAGGGAGTCGCTGCCCGCGAAGCCCGCCACGGCCAGCAGGAGCATCGAGACGCAGAGCAGCCCGTAGGTGGCCTGGTCGAGGACGCCGCCGGCCCCGAGCGCGAGACTCAGCGCGACCAGGGCGAACAGCAGCAGGAACAGTCCGGCCGCGTTGTCCGACACCTGGCTGCCGGCCCCGACGGCCCAGGTGAACCACAGCGCGCCGAGCGCCGCGAAGGCCGTACCCGTGGCGGTGTCGCGGTCGCGGAAAGCGAGCAGGCCGACGAGGAACAGGGCCACGCCGCCTACGTAGTGGGCCAGTGACACGGCGTCGGCCGTCGTCACACCGTCGATCACCTTGGTGGTTCCGAGACCGAAGGCCAGCAGTGTGATACCCAGCGCCAGCCGGCCTACGATCGAGGTGGTGCTTCCCGCAGAGACGTCATTGTCCACGGCGGGCTCCCTTCTGTCCTGCTTGTACGGGTTGTACGGTGACCGATATATGCCCTTCACAAAGGCACAAACACCTCTACGCACCAGTAGATTTACGCGGTCATGCAAAGGGGAGGGCACTACCCGCGCGTCATCTCACCTGGGCCGACGCCGAGTTGCGGAACGACAACGCCCGGGTTGCGACAGCGCCTGCCGAGGGCACCCCAAGGTGCCCTCGGGGAGGGCCTGCTGAAGAAGTGTCAGGGAATGACGATCACGGGGCGCTTGGCGCGCTTGGCGAGGCGTCCGGCCACCGAGCCGAAGATCCTGCCGACTATGCCGTGCGTGGAGCCGACGACGATCGCGTCCGCCTCGTACTCCCGCCCCACTTCCTCGAGTTCGTGGCAGATGTCGCCCCCGCGCTCCACCAGGATCCACGGAACCTCGGCAAGGTGCTCCGCACAGGCGAGTTCCAGCCCGAGCACCTCGGTGCGGTGGTCCGGCACGTCGACGAAGACCGGGGGTTCACAGCCGGCCCACACGGTGGTGGGCAGCCGGTTGGCCACGTGGACGATGATCAGGCCCGAACCGGAGCGGCGGGCCATGCCGATGGCGTACGCGAGGGCGCGCTCGCTGGACGTCGAGCCGTCGAAGCCGACCACCACACCGTGTTTGAACGCGGGGTCGCAGGACGTGCGCGGTTCTTCCGCCGCCAAGGGCTCGGCCGCCGTGGGATCGGCGACGGGGCGCTTGCGGTCCGCGGGATCGAAGAATTCTTGACCGGCCATGGGTGTCTCGGCGTTGTGATCCTCGTGGGTGGGACGACAGTGAGCAGCGGAGCTGTGTCCGGGAATCATCTTCCCAACCCCATACCCCCAAGGGTACGGCGGCACGCCTCCTTAGCCCAGATCCCGCGCACACCCCGGCTCTCTGCTCCGCTCGAACCGGGAGACCCCCTTCGCGGGGTTCCAGGGAGCATGCACGAGGGGGCACCCGTAACGCAATGGCTGCTGCCCCGTACAGGCGGTTTGCCCGGGGTTCACTCAGGAACCGGAACGGCTCGGCACAGGGCGCCGCCCGGTGCCGTACGCCGGAGCGCGGAGCCGTGTCCGGCGGAATCCGGCAGTGACCCGCCGGGCGGGGACGCGTTGATTCCGGTGACCCACCGCTTTAGGGAGCACGTCGTGTCCGCACCCCGCACCGCCCGGAAGCACCCCGCGCCGGACAGGGCGAGCGATGTGGTCCGCTGGGCGGCCTTCTGCTGTGTCCTGGTCCCCGTGGTGCTCGTCTGGTACGGCATCTCGACGGCCGCGGCGATCAGCGCGGCGCTGGGCCTGACGGCCGTCACCTCGGCGTGTCGCGCGCTGCTGCGGCAGTCGGAGCGCGGCGCGGCGCAGTTGAGGGCCGAGGCACGCGCACCGCACGGCGGGACCGGAACGGGGGCGCACAGGGGCGGGCGTCACACTGGGGAAAGCACTCCGGTCGACTGACCGGTTTCCGCGCACGCCCCCGCTTCTTTTCAGCCAACTTCTCGACCCTGCGCATGGGAGCGTCGAACACCCCGCCACCCCCCGTTCGACCTGCACCGAAAGGGTCACCGAAGGCGCACGCACCCTATGCGGATTGGCCACCGAGGCGAGGCGCACTTCCCTGCACGGCCCACGAGTGCAACGCTTCGTGATCGAATGCTTCACGCCAAGTTGCCATGTCGACAATGTGCCGGATGGTGAACTGGTCACGCCGGCACCACGGGACACAGTAGATTCGATCATGACTGTCTACGGCGGGGGACTCGTGCAGGACCGAGGGGAAACGTGCAGGAACGACGCAACCGAGGAGCCGCGACCACCGAGGGGGGCTTAGCAGGATGAGCCACGACTCCACTGCCGCGCCGGATGCCGCGGCTCGGAAACTGTCCGGGCGACGGCGCAAGGAGATCGTCGCGGTGCTGCTGTTCAGCGGCGGCCCCATCTTCGAGAGTTCCATACCGCTGTCGGTGTTCGGGATTGACCGCCAGGACGCCGGAGTGCCGCGCTACCGACTGCTGGTGGCGAGTGGCGAGGAAGGCCCGCTGCGGACCACAGGGGGCCTGGAACTCACCGCGCCGTACGGCCTCGAGGCGATCTCGCGGGCGGGCACCGTCGTCGTGCCGGCCTGGCGGTCGATCACCTCACCGCCACCGGAGGAGGCGCTGGACGCACTGCGCCGCGCCCACGAGGAAGGCGCCCGCATCGTCGGGCTGTGCACCGGCGCCTTCGTCCTGGCCGCCGCCGGACTGCTGGACGGCCGCCCGGCCACCACACATTGGATGTACGCGCCGACGCTGGCCAAGCGCTATCCGTCGGTGCACGTCGATCCGCGCGAACTGTTCGTGGACGACGGGGACGTACTGACGTCCGCGGGCACTGCGGCGGGCATCGACCTCTGCCTCCACATCGTGCGCACGGACCACGGCAACGAGGCGGCCGGCGCGCTCGCCCGGCGCCTGGTGGTCCCGCCGCGCCGCAGCGGCGGTCAGGAGCGCTACCTCGACAGGTCTTTACCCGAGGAGATCGGCGCCGACCCGCTCGCGGAGGTCGTCGCCTGGGCCCTGGAACACCTCCACGAACAGTTCGACGTGGAGACGCTGGCGGCACGCGCGTACATGAGCCGGCGCACGTTCGACCGACGCTTCCGCTCACTCACGGGCAGCGCACCGTTGCAGTGGCTGATCACCCAGCGAGTGCTCCAGGCACAGCGGCTCCTGGAGACCTCGGACTACTCGGTCGACGAGGTCGCCGGGCGCTGCGGCTTCCGCTCACCGGTCGCGCTGCGCGGGCACTTCCGGCGCCAGCTCGGCTCGTCGCCCGCCGCGTACCGGGCCGCGTACCGGGCGCGCCGCCCGCAGGGCGACCGTCCCGGGGACACGGACGGCATCGGAGGAACGGCGTCACCGCAGGCCCCGCAGGAGGCAGCCCCGGTGCCGATGCAGACCCGCCGCACGGCGGCCGCGAGCGCGCTCGGCCCCTCCGCATCGCTCTCCACGGACAACGGCAAGCACGTCCCGGAGCTGTACGCGGCGAGCCGCGGCGGCCTGCCCGGCCAGCGCAGCACGCACTGACGCCGCGGTGCCGCCGGGCACGGGCGGGAGCCGGGACGGCCGTACAGGCCACCGGATCCCGCTCGGCCCGCGTACGTCCTGAAAGATCCCCGGGACCGTACGTCGTGTGACGCGTCCCACGCCGGCCGGCTCGGGCGCCTTCCGCCGCGCCGCCGGCCCGGCTGCCTTCGGGGCGGACCGTGCAGGCTTTCCGGCCGCCCCGCGGGCTCTCGGCCGGCCCACCGGCCCGCGGACCGGGTGGGCCGGCAGCGAGGACCGCCCGGCTCCCGTACCCGCGCCGGACCGCGCCCGGCCGCATTCCCGCATGCAGGAGCGGTCCGCACGGCCCGGCAGGGCCATAAGGTGGGACACATGAACGATCGCATGGTGTGGATCGACTGCGAGATGACCGGACTCTCGCTGTCCGACGACGCGCTCATCGAGGTGGCCGCGCTGGTCACCGACTCCGAGCTGAACGTACTCGGCGAGGGGGTGGACATCGTGATCCGGCCGCCGGACGCGGCGCTGGAGACGATGCCGGAGGTGGTGCGTCAGATGCACACCTCCTCGGGACTGCTCGAGGAACTGGCGGCCGGCACGACGCTCGCCGACGCCGAGGAGCAGGTCCTCGCGTATGTGAGGGAGCACGTCAAGGAACCCGGCAAGGCCCCGCTGTGCGGCAACTCCGTCGGCACCGACCGCGGCTTTCTGACCCGCGACATGGCGACGCTGGAGGGCTACCTCCACTACCGGATCGTGGACGTCAGCTCGGTCAAGGAGCTGGCGCGCCGCTGGTATCCGCGCGCGTACTTCAACAGTCCCGAGAAGAACGGGAACCACCGGGCACTGGCCGACATCCGCGAGTCCATCGCGGAGTTGCGCTACTACCGGGAGGCGATCTTCGTGCCGCAGCCGGGCCCCGATTCGGACACGGCCCGCTCGATCGCGGCCCGTCATGTGCTGCCCGCCCGGTAGGGGTTTCCCCGTGGCCCTGACGAGACCCTGACGGACCTCGGAGAAACGCAGGCGCGAGCACCCCTTCGGACCCTGTACACTTTTTCTCGGCCGGTGGGGGAACCACTTGAAGAACACCGGTCATGGTGGGTGTAGCTCAGATGGTAGAGCACCTGGTTGTGGTCCAGGATGTCGCGGGTTCGAGTCCCGTCACTCACCCTTCGAAGTCGGTCGGTGACCCGTGGGAGCGGGTCACCGACCGGTTGCGTTTCCGGCGCTGTCCGCTCCCCTCCCGGTGCCGATGACGTAGAAGCGGTTGCAGTCCGGGTCCGCCGGCACCACGAAGCCTGGGTCCTCGGGACACCGGCCCCACTCCGTGCGCCGCGCCCCGGGCCCGACGAGCGCCGAACCCCCGCGGCCCGGTCGACCGCGTCGGCGGCGTGGGGTCGGTCGGAATGCACACGCGGATCTCCTGGAAGGGCGTCGCACTCGGCCGGCGCGACAGCCCGGACCGGATCTCCCTCCCCGGGGCGGCACGACCACCGGCCGATCGTCCTCGGTCCCGTCCCGCGGCACACCGCACGACCGGCATGCCCGGGCACGACGGATCACCTGACCGGTACGGCCCGATCGTCGCGGCCCCGCCCGCCGCACCGCGGCGAACTCCCGTACACCGCCGCGTCCTTGCTCAGGAGGACGCGCGCACCACCAGCTCCGTCGGCAGGACCACCTGACGGGGGGCCGGGCCCCGCGAGGCCGACGAGCCGGCGGCCGCTATCTCGTCCTGCAGCAGGTCGATCATCGCGCGGCCCATCTCCTCGATCGGCTGGCGCACGCTCGTCAGGGGCGGATCCATGTGGCGGGCTATCGCCGAGTCGTCGTAGCCCACCAGGGCCACGTCGTCCGGGATGCGCCGGCCCGCCTCGCGCAGCACCTGACGGGCACCCGCCGCCATCACGTCCGACTCCGCGAACACCGCGTCCACGTCGGGGCGGCGGGCGAGGAGTTCCGTCATGGCGCGGCGGCCGCCCTCCTCCGTGAAGTCACCGGGCAGGATCAGCCCCTCGTCCACCTCCCGCCCCGCCTCCCGCAGGGCGTCACGGTAGCCGTCGATGCGTCGCTGCGCGCCGTAGACGTCGAGGCGGCCGATGATGGTGGCGATCCGGGCACGGCCGCGGTCGATCAGGTGCTCCACGGCCGAGCGGCCGCCGCCGTAGTTGTCGGAGTCCACCGAGGGCAGCGCCTCGTGCTCCGAGCGCGGGCCGCTGATCACGGCCGGGATGTCCAACTGCGCCAGGAGGTCGGGCAGCGGGTCGTGGGCGTGCACCGAGACCAGCAGAACGCCGTCGACCCGGTGGGCCGCCAGGTACTGGGCCAGTCTTCGGCGTTCACGGTCGCTGCCCGCGAAAATCAGCAGCAGCTGCATCTCGGTGTCCGACAGTTCGGCACCCACGCCGCGCAGCATGTCCGAGAAGTACGGTTCGGCGAAGAAACGGGTCTCCGACTCAGGGACGACGAGGGCGATCGCGTCCGTACGGTTGGCCGCGAGGGCGCGGGCAGCCGTGTTGGGGACGTAGCCCAGTTCCGCGACGGCCGCTTCGACGGCCGCCCGCGTCGTGTCGCTGACCCGGGGCGAGCCGTTGATCACCCGGGAGACCGTGCCCCGGCCGACACCGGCGCGTGCGGCGACCTCCTCCAGCGTCGGCCGTCGACCGTTCCGTCCCCGCCCTGCGTTGACTGCCATGGTCTCCGCCTCCCGTTCGCAGCCGCCAGGCCAGGATCGTGCTCGCGGCCGTTCGGCCAGGAATGTAACAGTCTCCGTCCTGACGCCCCCGCTCCCATCATCCTCCGCCGGCGGGGACTCCCGGCCGTGGGGCACTGGTGAGGGGCGCCGCCACTGAGTGGTGGCGCCCCTCGGCCGGGCGATCAGCCGTTGTTCTGCTCGTCGACGGCGGGCAGCGCGTTCCTCCGGATCACGTCCGCGTACCAGTGGGCGCTCGCCTTGGGGATGCGGCGCTGCGTCGAGTAGTCGACGTAGACCGTGCCGAAGCGCTTCGAGTAGCCGTAGGACCACTCGAAGTTGTCCAGCAGGGACCACAGGAAGTAGCCGCGGACGTCCGCCCCGTCGGCGATGGCCCTGCGCACCGCGTCCAGATGGGCGTGGAGGTAGGCGATCCGCTGCGGGTCGTTCACCACACCCTCGGGCGAGATGTAGTCGTCGAAGGCGGCACCGTTCTCCGTGACCATCAGCGGCAGTTGCGGGTGCGACTTCGCGAGGTCGGTCAGCAGGGTGTGCAGGCCGCTGGGGTCGATGGCCCAGTTCATCGCCGTGAGGTTGTCGTTGGCGAGGTGGAAGGCGACGTGGTCGGAGCCGGTCCACGGCGAGTGGTCGCTGGCGCCGTGCCCGTCGTTCTTGGTGGCGCCGACGCCGCCGGCCGCCAGCGAGACCACGGTCGGCGAGTAGTAGTTGACGCCGAGCACGTCGATGGGACGGGAGATCTCCGCCAGGTCGCCGTCGTGCACCAGGCTGCCCCAGTCGACGATGCGCGCGGTGTCCTCGAGCAGGTCCTCGGGATACGCCCCGTCGAGGATGGGGCCGGTGAAGACCCGGTTGCCGACCGCGTCGATACGACGGGCGGCCTCGGCGTCGTCGGCGCTGTCGGTGAGCGGGCGCACCTGATGCAGGTTGAGGGTGATGGAGGTCTGCGCGGACGCGGGCAGAACCGCGCGCAGCGCCCCGATCGCCTGACCGTGGGCCAGGTTGAGGTGGTGGGCGGCGCGCAGGGTGGCCGCCGGGTCGGTCCGGCCGGGCGCATGCACACCGGAGCCGTAGCCGAGGAACGCCGAGCACCACGGCTCGTTGAGGGTCGTCCACACCCCGATCCGGTCACCGAGGGTCCGGGCCATGATGTCGGCGTACTCGGCGAAACGGTATGCGGTGTCGCGGTGCGGCCAGCCGCCCGCGTCCTCCAACTCCTGCGGCAGGTCCCAGTGGTAGAGGGTGGCGACGGGGGTGACGCCCGCCTCCAGCAGTTCGTCGGTGAGCCGGCGGTAGAAGTCCAGGCCACGCTCGACGGCGGGTCCGCGCCCGGTGGGCTGCACCCGGGACCAGGAGATGGAGAAACGGTACGCCTTGAGGCCGAGGTCCTTCATCAGCGCCACGTCGTCGCGGTAGCGGTGGTAGTGGTCGGCGGCGATGTCCCCGGTGTCCCCGTTGCGGACCCTTCCGGGGGTGTGGCTGTAGGTGTCCCAGATGGACGGGGTGCGGCCGTCCTCGGAGGCGGCACCCTCCACCTGGTAGG
This sequence comes from Streptomyces sp. HUAS TT11, assembly GCF_051553595.1. Classification (NCBI taxonomy): domain Bacteria; kingdom Bacillati; phylum Actinomycetota; class Actinomycetes; order Kitasatosporales; family Streptomycetaceae; genus Streptomyces; species Streptomyces sp. HUAS TT11. The sequence continues at coordinate 5,738,459 of NZ_CP196184.1, read as the reverse complement.
CGGCGGTGGCGGCGCCCCAGATGAAGCCCTGGGGGAAGGAGGTGGCCGGAGCCGACAAGGGGGTCGCCTCGGGTCGTACGGCGGTCATCGTGAGAACGCTCCCAAAGTATCGGGGGAAAAGGCCGGACAGTGGTCCGGCGGGAGGAGGATGCGGGCCGGGCGCGGGCCGGGCCCGTCCGGTGGAGCCCGCGTGCGGGGCGGGCCCTGCCGGACGGCGGATGACGGGGCAGGCGCGGGCTACTGCCGGGGCGCCGGCCCGGCGTGGACGGTGTCAGCCCTTCACGGCGCCCGCCATGATGCCCCCGACGATCTGCTTGCCGAAGATCACGAACACCAGCAGCAACGGCAGTGTGCTGATCAGGGCTCCGGCCATGACGATGCTCTGGTCGGGGGTGTAGGAGGCACTGAGCTGGCCGAGGGCCACCTGGATGGTGGGGTTCTCCTGGTTCAGGGCCAGGAAGGGCCAGAAGAAGTCGTTCCACGCCTGCACGAACGTGAGCATGCCCAGCACCATCATCGCGGGCCGGGCCACGGGGAGGACGACGTTCCAGACGATCCTGATGTTGCTCGCACCGTCCACCTTGGCCGCCTCGATGAGTTCGTACGGCAGGGCCTCCAAGAGGTACTGCCGCATGAAGAAGACGCCGAAGGCACCGACGAGGGTCGGGAAGATCACCGACTCCAGCTTTCCGCCCCACCCGATGTCCGACATCATCATGAAGAGCGGAACGACGCTGAGCTGCGGCGGAATGGTCAGCGTGGCGATGACGGCGGTCATCAGGGCACCGCGCCCGCGGAAGCGCATCTTGGCGAAGGCGTAGCCCGCGAGGGTGCAGAAGAACAGCGTCGCCGCCGTGATGCAGCCGGACACGATGATGCTGTTGACGATGGCCTTCCCCAGGTGCGCCTGTTCCCAGGCCGACTGGAGGTTGCTCCACAGACGGCCGCCCGGCACGAGCGGCGGTGGGGTGTCGAGGACCCGCTGCTGGTCATGCGAGGCGGCCACCAGCGTCCAGTACAGGGGGAAGAGCGAACCCAGGCCGACGATGACGAGGGCCGCGTAGGTGAGCGGGCCGCCCTTGAGCTGCTGGCCGGCGCCGAGCTTGAAACGGCTGCGGCCCGTGCCCTCGGTCCGGGGCTGTCCTGCCGGGAGGAGGGTCGGTGCGGTCTTGGTGGGACTGGTCGTGGTCATCGATTTCGCTCCCGTCACGCCGCGCTCTTGCGCACGAACCGGCTGACGATCCAGTTGATCAGGGCGATGAGCAGCAGCAGGACGAGCATCGCCCAGGCCACGGCCGCGGCCGGACCCAGGTGCCCCAGCTTCCAGCCGTAGTTGAAGAGGTAGATGCTGAGCGTCTCGTACTGGTGCTCGTTGCCACCGATCGAGCCGAGGGTTCCGCCCTGCAGCAGCAGCGGCTCACCGAAGAGCTGCATGGAACCGATGGTGGAGATGACGATCGTGAAGAGGATCGTCGGCCGCAGCGAGGGAATGGTCACCTTGCGGAACTGCTGCCAGCGCGTCGCCCCGTCGATCGAGGCCGCCTCGTACAGATCGGTCGGCACGGCCTGCATGGCCGCGAGATAGATCAGCGCGTTGTAGCCGGTCCAGCGCCAGATCACGATGATGGAGATGGCGATCTTGGACGTCCACTCCCCGTTGCCCCAGTCGATGTTGCTGAACCCGACGAAGTGCAGCACCCAGTTGAGCAGGCCGCCGTCGGCCCGGAAGACCAGGGCGAACACCAGGGCCGCGGTCGCCACCGAGGTGGCGTACGGGGTGAGGATCACCGTCCGCCAGAAGGTGCTTGCGCGCAGCTTGTAGTTGAGGAGATGGGCGAGGCCCAGCGCGACGAGCAGCTGCGGGACGGTCGAGATGACGCCGATCACAAAGGTGTTGGCGACGGCCGTCCAGAACTCGGAATCCTGGAGGATCTTGGCGAAGTTGTCCCAGCCGACCCACTCGGACTGGCTGAGGCTCGTCATCTCCACCCGGTGCAGGGCGATCCAGCCGGTGTAGAGGAGCGGATAGAGCCCGAAGGCGCCGAAGATGAGGAAGAAGGGGGCGATGTACGCGTAGGGGGAGGCCACGTCGTCGAAGCGCCAGAGCCGGCTGCGCCACGATCGCCGGTCGCTTCCGTTCGACGCGGCGCCGGAGCCGCCGGGCGGCGGGCTGTAGGCGCCCCGGGTGGGGGTTGTTGTTGCCACGGAGGAAGTCCTTCTCTGGGGGTTCGGCCGGGTACGGGGCCGCAGACGCGTCCAGGGCCGGGCGCCGGTACCGACGCGCCTGAAGCACGTCGGTTCGGGCACCGGCCCGCTGCACGCCCTGGCCTTGAGGTCCGTGCGGTGCGGACCCGGCCGCCGGATGCCCGGCCCTGTGGCTCAGGTGCCGGGCCCGATCGCGCTGCCGGACGTGCACCGGCGGGCAGAGGGACCACGTGGCGCGTCCGGCACGGCACCAGGGGCCGCGCCGGCGGGCGCCGCGACGCTCTCCACCCGTACGGAGCCGGACGCTCGGCCGGACACGGATCGGACCCTTCCTGCCGTGGGGTCCGCCGGACCGACTTCGCGGCCGGGCCGGTGCGGGCGGCCGTGGAGCCGCCCGCACCGGCGAGCGTCAGCCGATCGCCTTGTCGATCGTGTCGGTCGCGGCCTTCCACGCGTCGGCGGGCTTGGTGCCCCGCTGCTCCATGTTGTTGATCTGCGTGGAGATCGTGTCCTTGATCACGCCGTCCTTCGGGCCGAGCACCGCCTCGGGGATGGTCTTGGCCTCCTCGGCGTAGATCTGCCCGATGGGGGCGTCGCTGAAGTAGGCGAGCTTGGCGTCCTTCACGTCGGGGAGCTCGTAGGCGCCCTGGTTCGACGGGAAGATGCCGGCCGCCTTGAACACGGCGGCCTGCTGCTCGGCGGCCGTCAGCCACTTCACCAGGTCGGTGGCCTCCTTGACGTGCTTGCCGCTCTTGGGGACGGCCAGGAACGAGCCACCCCAGTTGGCCGCGGTCGAACCGGGCGCGCGGGAGATGTCCCACTTGCCCTTGTAGGCGTCACCGGAGTTGTTCGAGATCTGGTTGGCCATCCACGCGGGGCACGCCACCGTGGCCACGGAGCCCTTGCGCAGCGCCGCCGTCCAGGCGTCGGTGAACTGCGGCAGGCCCTGGCTCAGCTTCTTCGAGGCGGCCTCGGCGGCCAGGTTCCAGCCCTGCTGAACGGCCGGGCTGTCCTTGTAGATCGGCTTGCCGTCGGCGTCGTAGTACTGCTTGGCGTCCGAGCTGACGACCGCGTTGTACATGGCGCTCGCGGAGTCCATGAAGTAGGTCCCGGAGGGCGCCTTCTTCTTGTACTGCTCACCGAGCTTGAGGTAGTCCTCCCAGCCGCCCGCGACGGCCTTGGCGACGGCCTCGCGGTCGGTCGGCAGACCGGCCTTCTCGAAGAGGTCCTTGCGGTAGCACAGCGACATCGGGCCGATGTCGGTGCCCGCACCGATGACCGCGCCGTCCTTCGTGGTGGCCTGCTTCTCCTTCCAGGACACCCAGTCGCTCACGTTGATCGACTTGCTCAGGTCGCTGAACTTGTCGGCCTGGGTGTCGACGACCTCCTTGATGCGGCCGACCTCGATGCCCGTGACGTCCGCCAGACCGCTGCCCGTGTTCAGCTGCTGAAGGAGCTTCGGGTAGTAGTCCTGCTCGTTGGCGGTGGTCTCTTCCTTCACCGTGATGTTCGGGTGGAGCTTGTGGTACTGAGCGAACAGATCGGCTTCCTTGTAGCCGAACTGCCCGAAGTCGGCCACGGTGAGGGTGATCTTGCCGTCGGAGCCGGAGGCGTCCGAATCGCCGTCGTCGCTGCTGCAGCCCGTGAGCAGCAGGGCCGAGGCCGCCAGGACCGAGGTGGTCAGGACCGCCGCTCTGCGGCCGCGACCGCCGCCGGTGCCAGTTATGCGCATTCCACTACTCCTTGTTCCAGTGGGGGAACGGACCTCAGGATTCGGACCGCCAGCGGTCGACGGTCCGGACCTGCCCCTCTCGGTTCGAGCAGCGGCCAGCCCACAGCACGGGCGTGCAGTGCGAAGATGCTGGTCAACGGTGTGCCATGCGAGGTAGAGGGAAAGGCCATCGGTGCTTCGGGGCCGCGCGAGACGGCCCCCGGGGCTACCCGTGGGACCGCTCCCACGCGGCATGCCGGAAGACTCCTTCCTGGCGGGCCATGTGTCAAGACTTGAAAACAGCGTTGTTGCGCGAGCGTGTCCCGTACGTCACGTGAACGTGTCGCGCCGCGGGCCGCTCAGTGTCGAGGTGCCCGCCGTACTGTTGGGGAATCGGCGCAGGTCACGGATGGAATGCAGGCATGCAGGAGCAGGGCCGACCGGTCCGTGGAAGCGATCGCCGAAAATTCCGGGTCACAATGAAGCACCCCTTACAGAACGCCGGAAGGTGAACAATGAGTTCTGCCGCACAGCCGCCTGAGGCCGCCCGCGACAGGCGCCCGACGCTGGACGCCGTGGCCGCTCGCGCCGGCGTCGGCCGCGGCACGGTCTCGCGGGTGATCAACGGCTCCCCCAAGGTGAGCGCCCACTCCCGGGCGGCGGTGGAGCAGGCGATCGCCGAACTCGGCTACGTTCCCAACCGCGCCGCCCGTTCCCTGGTCACCCGCCGCACGGACTCGGTCGCCCTGGTCGTCCCCGAGTCCGAGACCCGGCTCTTCTCCGAGCCGTACTTCTCGGCGATCATCCGGGGCGTGTCCTCCGGGCTCTCGGGCGCCGGGATGCAGTTGCTGCTGGTGCTGGTGCGCGACGAGAGCGAGCGCGCGCGGCTCGCCACGTACCTGACCGAGCAGCGGGTGGACGGCGTGCTGATGGTGGCCGTCCACCGCGACGACACGCTTCCGGACCTGCTGGACGAACTGGCGATTCCGACCGTGCTGGCGGGACGGCGCGGCCATCCGGAGCCGCTGGGACACGTCCGCGCGGACAACGGAGGCGGCGCCCGGGCCGCGGTCCGGCACCTGCTGGAGGGGAACCGGCGGACCATCGCCACCATCACGGGGCCGTTGGACATGGATGTCGCCCGGGCCCGTCTCGACGGCTACCGGGAGGCCCTGCAGACGGCGGGCATCACCGTCGACGAGGAGTTGATCGCGGTCGGCGACTTCACGGAGGAGGGCGGACGGGCCGCCATGCGGGAGCTGCTGCGCCGGCGCCCCCACCTCGACGCCGTCTTCGCCGCCTCCGACGTGACGGCCTCGGGTGCCGTGCTCGAACTGCGTGCGGCGGGGCGGCGGGTGCCCGACGACGTCGCCGTCATCGGCTTCGACGACTCGATCGTGGCCCGGCACACCGATCCCCCGCTGACCAGCGTGCGCCAGCCCATCGAGGAGATGGGCCGCACCATGGCGCGCCTTCTGCTCGAGGAGATCGCCCAGCGGGGCAAGGGCCACCGGGAGGTCGTCCTGCCGACGGAACTGGTGGTCCGGAAGTCCGCCTGACCGGCACCGCACACCGGGCGGACCCGGCGGCGGGACTCGGCCGCAGTGCGGTACCGGCGGCGGGCGCACGCCCCGCACGGACTTTCCACCGCGTACCCTCTTCCGAATGGGAGCGCTCCCATGCACAATGGGGTCAGCCGACCCAGGAGAGCCCCCACGATGACCGTGTCCGCGCCGCAGGTGACGTTTCCCCGCGCCTTCCTGTGGGGGGCCGCCACGTCGGCGTACCAGATCGAGGGCGCGGTGCGGGAGATCGGCCGCACCCCCTCCATCTGGGACACCTTCAGCCACACCCCGGGCAAGACGGTCGGCGGCGAGACCGGTGACATAGCCGTCGACCACTACCACCGCTACCGCGACGACGTCGCGCTCATGGCCGAACTCGGCCTGGGGGCCTACCGCTTCTCGGTCTCGTGGTCGCGGGTGCAGCCGACCGGCCGGGGGCCCGTGGTCCAGCGGGGTCTGGACTTCTACCGCCGCCTCGTCGACGAGCTGCTCACGCACGGCATCAGGCCGACCATCACGCTCTACCACTGGGACCTGCCGCAGGACCTGGAGAACGCGGGCGGCTGGCCGCAGCGTGAGACCGCCTTCCGGTTCGCCGAGTACGCGCGGCTGGTGGGTGAGGCGCTGGGCGACCGTGTCGAGCAGTGGATCACTCTGAACGAGCCCTGGTGCAGCGCGTTCCTGGGCTACGGCGCCGGGGTGCACGCTCCGGGCCGCACCGACGCGGCGGCGTCACTGCGGGCGGCCCACCATCTGAACCTGGCCCATGGCCTCGGTGCGTCCGCGCTCCGGTCCGTGATGCCGGCCCGCAACACCGTGGCGGTGAGCCTCAACTCGTGCCCGGTGCGGACGGTGTCACAGGATCCGGCGGACCTGGCGGCCGGGCGGAAGATCGACGATCTGGCCAACGGCGTCTTCCACGGCCCGATGCTGCACGGGGCCTACCCGGAAACCCTGCTCACGGCGACGTCGTCGCTCACGGACTGGTCGTACGTCCAGGGCGGCGATCTTGCGACGATCAACCAGCCGCTGGACGCGCTGGGCCTCAACTACTACACCCCGACCCTCGTGTCGGCCGCGACGCAGCCGGCCACGGGCCGTCCGCGGCCGGGCGGTCACGGCAGGGCCGCGGGCACACCCTGGCCGGGCGCTGAGGACGTGGCCTTCCATGAGAGCCCCGGCGAGCGCACGGAGATGGGCTGGGCGATCGACCCGGCCGGCCTGCACGAGCTGATCATGCGGTACAACCGCGAGGTGCCCGGCCTGCCGCTCTACGTGACGGAGAACGGCGCGGCCTACGACGACAAGCCCGACCCCGACGGGCGCGTGCACGACCCGCAGCGGATCGCGTACCTGCACAGCCATCTGTCGGAGATCCGCCGTGCCATCGCGGACGGCGCCAATGTGCGTGGCTACTACCTGTGGTCCCTGCTCGACAACTTCGAATGGGCGCACGGCTACAGCAAGCGGTTCGGGGTCGTCTATGTGGACTACACGACGCTTGCCCGGCAGCCGAAGTCGAGCGCGCACTGGTACTCCCTGGCGGCCCGCACCGGAAAGCTGCCGCCGCCGCAGGAGTGACCGCCGGGGACGCGGCGCGGGAGGGAGGTGCCGCGTCCCCGGCGGTCCGGTGCGCCGAGCCCTACTTGAAGGCGGCGAACGCCTTGGAGAAGGCGAACCTGTCCTGGACGACGGAGCTGCACGTCGGGTCGGCCGTGGGCTTGGCGCCGCCGTCGCACTGCTTGTCCCGCGTGGCCGACCACATCGACAGCCCGCCGAGGCCCTTGGACCGGGCGAAGTCCGCCAGCTGGGCGGCGTCCTCGACCTTGAAGATCTCCGACGACACGTCGTTGACGCCGATCATCGGGGTGACCGCGACCGTCTTCCAGGCCGCGCCGTCGGAGAGCCCCAGCACACTCTTGAGCTGAGCCTGGGTGGCGGTGGCGGCCTGGGTGGCGTAGGTGCCCATGTCACCGCTGTACGCGGCTCCGTAGTCCATCGCCATGATGTTCACGGTGGAGATCTTCACGCCGTTGGCCCTGGCGTCGGCCACGAGGTTCACGCCGTCCTGGGTCAGCCCCTCCGGCATGACGGGGAGGGTGAACGAGACGTCCAGACCCGGGTGCTGCTGCTGGAGCCTGGTGATGGCCTGGGCGCGGCGGGAGTTGGCGGCCGTGTTCGGCAGCGCGCCGCCCTCCACGTCGAAGTCGACCTTGGTCAGCTTGTACGCGTCCACGACCTTCCCGTACGCCGCCGCGAGCGCGTCCGCCGAGGAGCAGCCCGTGGCCAGTTCCGATCCAAAGGCGCCGCCGAAGGAAACACGGACGTCGCCGCCCCTGGCGCGCAGGGCGCCTGTCTGCGCGGCCACCGCGTCGCTGCCGATGGCGGTGACACCGCCCCACTTGGGGGTGCAACCGCCGCCGTCGGTGACGAAGGCCAGGTTGTAGTTCTTCACGCCGGTCGCGTCGGCGGCGGCGATCAGGTCGAAGGCCGGGTAGAGGGAGGTGTCGACGTACGGTGCGAAGCCGGCGCTCGTGCTCGTCCCGGAGCCGGGGGTCCCGGAGGCGGTGGGTGACGGCGTGCCGGTCGGGGTCGGTGTCCCGGTGGGGATCGGCGTCCCGGTCGGCGTCGCGGTGGGGGTCGCCGACTGGGTAGGACGCCCGCTGGGCTCCGGCGTCGCTCCGTCGTCGGCGGAGCACCTGGCGCCGTCGATCAGGCAGCCCGTCGGGTTCCCGGAGCCGGTCACGACGAAGCCGACGGTCGCAGATTCGCCGGCCGCCAGCCCGTCCTTGTCCCAGGACGGCGGCTTCACGGTGACGTGCTGCCCGCTGACCGTCGACGTGCCGTTCCACAGCGAGCTGAGTTTCGCACCGGCCGGCAGATCGAACCGGAGCGTCCAGTCGTCCTTGGTCCGGTCGCCGTCGTTCGAGACGACGTACTGCGCGGTGTATCCCGTGGACCAGTCGCTGGTCCTGGTGTAGGCGGCACCGACTCCGGCGGCATGCGCGGTGCCGGTGACCAGAAGCGCTCCGCCGCCCACGACAAGGGCGGCGACGACCCCGCCGATCGCCTTGTTCCTGCCGCTGACCCTGCGCCGGTGCGTACTGCTCATCGCGTGCCTGCCTTCGCTGCTCACGGGGGGTGGGATGCGGCAGCACGCTAGCGAGCCGGAATCGCACAAATCAGATCATCCGGACGGCACCCGGGGATCTTAGGGTGCGCTTAAGGAAGGGATCGGGGCCGGTTAAAGGCAGAGACCAAGGCGCGTCTGCGGCGCACTCGGTGCCCGCGCCGCACCGGTGCCCGCCCGTCGAGCTGGAACCAGATGCGCACTTCCGTGCCGCCCAGCACGGACGAGCCGATCCGCACATCTCCGCCGGTCGACTCGGCGAGCCGCCGCACGATGTCCAGACCGAGGCCGGTGGATCCGGCGCTGCCCGAGCCACGGCCCCGGGCCATCGCGGCCTGCGGATCCAGGATGCCGGGCCCCGCGTCGGACACCAGCACGATCACCGCGTCCTCGCCGTTGTGCACGTCGACGGCGAACGCCGTGCCCTCCGGAGTGTGCCGGAAGACGTTCCCGAGCAGCGCGTCGAGCGCGGCCGCGAGGTCCGCCCGGGCCACGGGTGTGCGCACGGGCCGGTCGACCCCCGCCACCCGCCACTTGCGGCCCTCGTCCTCGGCGAGCGCCGACCAGAACTCCATACGCTCGCGCACCACTTCGGCCGCGTCGCACCCGGCGCCCGGACCCGCCGCCGCGGTCTGCGGCTTGGCCTCCCGTGCCGTACGGATGATCGTGTCGACCTCGCGCTCGAGTTGCGCCACCGCCGCCCGCGTCTGCTCGGCGGCCGGGCCGTCGCCGAGCGAGGCCGCGTTCAGCCGCAGCACCGTCAGCGGAGTGCGCAGACGGTGGGAGAGATCGGCCGCCAGCTCACGCTCGTTGGCGAGCAGTTGGACGACCTGGTCGGCCATCGAGTTGAACGCGACGGCCGCAAGGCGCAGTTCGGTCGGCCCCTCCTCCGGCACCCGGGCCGCGAGTCGCCCCTCCCCCAGCTCGTGAGCGCCCTCGACCAGGCGCTGGGCGGGCTGCACCATCCGCACTCCGAGCCGGTCGGCGACCGCCACCGAGCCGACGACGAGGGCGACGCCGACCGCGGCAAGCACCGCCCAGGCCGTGGCGACGCCGTTCGACACCTCGGACTCCGGGACGTACACCTCGACGACGGCGATGTCGCCGGAGCTCAGCGCGGTGGGCTGGAGGAGCGCCGAGCCGCCCGGGACCTCCGCCATGGACGCCCGGCCCAGCCGGCGCATGGTCGCGATGTCCTTGGCCGGCGCGCGACCGGACCCGATGTCGACGGCCTTCGTGCCCTCGCCCGCCGGAATGTGCACGGCCATCGCATCGCCGGGACCCGCCGAGGCGACCACCTTCTCCAACTCGTCCCGGTCGGTGGTGATGGACAGGGCGGGCGCGATCGCCGCGGCCTCCCGCTCCGCGTTCGAGAAGGCGCGGTCGCGTGCCATCTCCTTGATGACGAGCCCGAGCGGAACGGCGAAGGCCACCACGACCATGGTGGTCACCGCCACACAGACCTTGACCAGCGCCCACCTCACGACAACGGCTCCGTCCTCGGTGGTTCCAGCTTCACGCCCACTCCCCGCAGGGTGTGCAGATAACGCGGCCTCGCCGCCGTCTCACCCAGCTTCCGCCTCAGCCAGGAGAGATGGACGTCGATGGTCTGGTCGTCCCCGTACGACTGCTGCCACACCTCGGCGAGCAGCTCCCGGCGCGGCACGACGACGCCGGGCCGGCCGGCGAGAAAGGCGAGCAGGTCGAACTCGCGTCGGGTCAGTTCGAGTTGCGCACCGTCCAGTTCCGCGAGGCGGCGCAGCGGGTCGATCGCGAGGCCGCCGACCCGGATGACGGACGGCGGCGCGGCCTCGGCGACGCGGGTACGGCGCAGGACCGCCGCGATCCGTGCGGACAGGTGCTCGACCGAGAAGGGTTTGGTCAAGTAGTCGTCCGCGCCCGCGTTGAGCAGGCGGACGATCTCCGCCTCGTCGTCGCGGGCGGTGGCGATGATGACCGGCACGTCCGTGATGCCGCGCAGCATCTTCAGCGCCTCCGACCCGTCCAGGTCGGGCAGTCCGAGGTCGAGGATCACGACGTCGAACGGAAGATGGGCGACCTCGCGCAGCGCCTCCAGTGCGGTGCCGACACTGCGCACGGTGTGCCCGGCCTCCGTCAGGTGCCTGATGAGCGCCGAGCGTACGAACTGGTCGTCCTCGACCACGAGCACACGTGCCATGGGCGGCACCGTACGCCATACGGGGACGACGATCCCCCCGGTCGGGCGAAGCCGGCGGGGCGACGACCGTGGTAAGGGGACCGGCCGCCCGGGCCCCGCGGGGACGGCCGGAACTGTGTGCGACCCGTGAGACACCGGTGGGGCGCGTGGGGCAGTATGGCGGGGATGGTCAAGGGATTCGTACACGTGCTGGCGTGGTCGGTCGCCACGGGCGCGGCGGTCACGTTGTCGTGGTGGGGCGTCCATACGGTGATGGCCGGGACCGCCTACGATCCGCCGCGCGCGCTGCCCATCACGGCGGGCGACGCGACCACGCAGCGCGCGAAGCCGGCGGCGTCGCCGGCGGAACGCCCCGAGTCGTCCCCGAGCACGAGCCGCGGGCCCGCCTCGAGCCGGGCGCCCACCCCGGTGAGGACAGCCGGCGCGCGTCCGAGTCCCGCTCCCACGACGTCCTCGTCGCCCTCCGGGTACGGCCGGGTGAAGAGTTACGACACCGACGGCGGCCGCGCGGTCTTCGACCTGGGCAGCACATCGGCGTCGTTGGTGTCGGCCACGCCGGGGCCCGGTTGGTCGATGCAGGTGTGGAAGACCGAGTCCTGGATCAGGGTGGAGTTCGCCTCGGGCGTGAACCGGGTGTCGGTGTTCTGCACGTGGCACGACGGTCCGCCGCACGTGGAGATCGGCAACTACTGAGGGCCGGGGCCCGGATCAGCGGAAGACGGACGGCGGCGGCGCGGGTGACGCCACGGCCGCCGCGTCCGTGACCGCCGCGGCGCCCCCGGTGAAGTCGGTGAGTGCTTTGCCGTGCTCGACGCGTGCCGGGTGCGGGTCCGAGGCGGCACGGCGGGTCAGTTCGGCGACCGGAAGCGGATGGGCGGAGGCCACGAGCACCGCGTTCCCGAAGCGTTTGCCGCGCAGTACCGCGGGGTCGGCGATCAGGGCGAGTTCGGGGAAGACGGCCGCGGCGGTGGAGATCTGGCCGCGCAGATGGGCGAGCGGTGGCCCGTCGGCAAGGTTGGCCGCGTACCGGCCGCCGTCGTTCAGCACCCTGCGTACATCGGTGAGGAACTCGACCGACGTCAGGTGCGCGGGCGTGCGTGCTCCGCTGAACACATCCACGATGACCAGGTCCGCCCAGCCGTCCGGCACCTTGGCGAGCCCTTCCCGGGCGTCCGTGGAGCGCACCCGTATACGGGCGTTCGGATCCAGGGGCAGAGCGCGCCGCACGAGTCGGACGAGCGCCGCGTCGCGCTCGACGACCTGCTGGGTGGAGCGGGGCCGGGTGGCGGCGGTGTAGCGGGCGAGGGTGAAGGCGCCGCCGCCGAGGTGCACGGCGTGCACCGGACGGCCGGGCGGAGCGGTCAGGTCGATGACATGACCGAGGCGGCGCTGATACTCGAACGCGAGGTAGGACGGGTCGTCGAGGTCGACGTGCGACTGGGGTGCGCCGTCGATGAGGAGGGTCCAGGCGCGCACCCGCTCCCGGTCGGGTATCAGCTGGGCGAGCCCGCCCTCGACCGTCTCGACGACGGCCTCCGCGGCCTGCCCGCGCCGCGCATTCCGTGACCTGCCCATTCAGCCATTATCGAGGGGAAGGCGATGGCCGGCCCACCGGCGGTGTGCTGGGCGCTCGGCCGACGCGGACCGTCACCACCCGCTCACCGACAGCTGTCGGCTGCCTCGAGCGTGCGCGCCGCTTCCCCGAGGGCCTCGCGCAGCACGGTGGGGTCCGTGGCCAGTTCGGCGTCGCCCGGAGGCAGTAGCCAGCCCGTGCCCTCGACCGGAGGGACCGGAGCGGCCTGGCCGGCGCCGCGCCCCTGAGTCTGTGTGCACGTGCTGCCGGGCACGTCCCAGGCGTCCGCGGTACCGGGGGGGACCAGGAAACCCAGGGTGTCGCAGCCGTCGTCGTGAATGACGGGCCCGACGCAGTCGCCCGCGCCTCGACGCAGGATGTCGACGGCCTCGAGTCCTTGCCGGGCCGGCACGGTCACGAGGTCCGGGGCCTGCTGCGGCGGTGCGCTGCACTCCCGGGTCGGCATGTGCCGCGCGGTCGACTGCGACGTACGGAAATCGGTGCTCTGCGTGCTCTGCATCCCGGCCTCCATGGCGGAACCCCTCCTCGACGCGTGAGTTGGGTCGGGAGTTCGGGGGGCTCCCGGTCCATCGGGTTAAACGCTCCGGAACGTCAACGGCAACGGGCAGAACGCCGCCGCAAAGGATGGCAGTTCATGGCAGATCGCGCATGAGATATCCGGTTTGTAGGCAAACCTCGCGTGACGGCTCTCGCGGGACGGGTACGTTCGTGCACCGCCGGACGCAGAGAACAACTGGCACCACGCGGGCAAGTCCTCCCGAATCCGGCATGGTTCGACGGTTCGCACGAAGGAGCCCGACCATGACCTCGTCCCAGCACCCCCGACCACCACGGCCGAACCTCGCCTTCCGGCAGCTGCGCGGGCAGCGCTCACCGGGCGAGTTCGCCGCGGCGGTACGACGCGCCGCGCGGGAGATCGGCGAGCGGGTCAGCTGTGACGCCCGGTACATCGGACGTGTGGAGGCCGGCGAGATCCGTTGCCCCAACTACGCCTACGAACGGGTGTTCCTCCACATGTTCCCCGGACGCACTCTCACGGACCTGGGGTTCGCCCCCCGCTCCGCGGTGCGCGGCCGCGGGGCGCGGACCACCCATGAAACGCCCCCCGTCCACACCATCCGCCGTCCGTTCGCCTCAGGTGAAACACACGAGGCCTTCGAGACGTATGAGACGCCAGACACCTACGAGACGCACGAGTCGTACGACGGACACGCGTACGGCGAACAGAACCACGAGGAGAGCGACGTGCTGCGTCGCGCATTCATGACCGGCGGCACCGTCACGGTGGCGACCGCATCCCTCGGCCCTTTCGGGCTCACCTTCGGCGGTGCGGCAGCGGCCGCCGGACGCCCCGTCCCTCGCGCGGGCTCGTCCGAGGCGAGCGCGCTCGAGGAGGCCGTACGCAAGATCAGACTGCTCGACGACCGGCACGGCGCGGACGGCCTGTACCGCCGTGCGGCGGCTCCGCTGCGCACCGCGTACGCGCTGCTCGACGCGGGCACGACCCGGCAGTCGGTCACCGACCGGCTGTACGTGGGCGCCGGTGAACTGGCCATCTCGGTCGGCTGGTTGGCCCACGACTCCGGGCGGTTCGACGACGCCCGCTCGCACTATGCGGAGGCACTGGCCACGGCCCGGATGTCCGGGGACCCGGCCCTGGAGGCGCACGCGTTCTGCAACACCGCTTTCCTCGCCCGTGACGCCGGTCGTCCCCGGGAGGCGGTACGGGCGGCGCAGGCGGCCCAGCGCGCCGCGCGCCCACTGGGGTCCCAGCGCCTGATGTCGCTGCTCGCGCTGCGCGAGGCGGGCGGCTGGGCGGGGCTCGCCGACCGGGCGGGCTGCGAGCAGGCGCTGGCCCGGGCGCAGGCCCTGTTCGAACGCGGGCCGTCGGAGACCGACCCGGAGTGGATGACGTTCTACGGCGAGGCCGAACTGGAGGGCCTGGAGGCGCAGTGCTGGTCGGCCGTGGGCGACTGGCCGCGCGCCGCCCGGCACGCCCGGCGCGCCGCTCATCTCCAGGACCCGCACTTCTCCCGGAACATCGCCCTCTACACCGCGGAACTCGCCGACGACCTGGCCCGCGGCGGCCGCCCCGACGAGGCGGCCGAAGCCGGGCTGCGCGTCCTGGACCTCCTGGACCAGGTCCAGTCGTCCCGGATCCAGACGATGCTGGCGGGCACGGCCCGGGTCCTGCTGCCGCACCGCCGGGCAGCGGGGGTGTCCGCGTTCCTGGACCGCCACGCCTGCCTGCCGCGCACGACCTGAGCCGTGCCCCCGCGGTGAGCGGTCATGCCGTGAGGTGACCGCAGTCGTTCCAGGACTCGATCGCCGGCTCCCCGTAGGCCCACCCGAGGACCGAGAGGGACGTGGGGTTGAGACGGATGCGGGCCGCGAACTCCAGGGGCAGCCCGAGCCACCGCGCCCCTACGGAGCGCAGGATGTGCCCGTGCGCGAAGACCAGCACGTCGCGATCCGCCGCGCGGGCCCAGGCGACGACCTCGTCCGCCCGCGCGCCGACCTCGGCCAGGGTCTCCCCCTCGGGCACCCCGTCGCGCCAGATGAGCCAGCCCGGCCGGACCGCCTGGATCTCGGCCGGCGTCCTGCCCTCGTACGCGCCGTAGTCCCACTCCAGCAGCGCGTCCCAGATGCTCGCCCGCTCGCCGAACCCGGCGATCTCGCACGTCTCACGCGCGCGTGCCAGCGGACTCGTGCGTACCTCGACACCGTCCAGCCCGTCGAACGGTGCCCGGTGCAGGCGCCGGCCCAGCAGCTCGGCACCCCGCTTGCCCTCCTCCAGGAGCGGTACGTCGGTCCTGCCGGTGTGCTTGCCGGACAGCGACCACTCCGTCTGTCCGTGCCGGGCCAGCAGGATGCGCGGTGCCATGAGCGACCTTTCGGGATGAATCCATCAGAAGTCAACAAGAACGTCAGACCATCATCGCGCACCCTGTCACCGGGCAACCCGGTGGGCGATCTCTGCGTCTTGTCCGCCGGGGTGCCCCTCAAGAGGGGGCGCATACGCCGTAAGGTGGCAGACCGGGCAACGGGAGCCGCAGCAGAGCGGAACGGGGAGGGCGAATCGTATGCCGCAGGCCGAGGCACCAGGCATCGGGGGAAGCCCGCTGACCCGGCTGCGCTGGTGGACCGAACTGCCCCTGATCCTGCTGGTGTACATGTGCTACTCCGCCGGCCGGCTGCTCGCCCGGGGCGATGTCTCCTCCGCCGTCGACCACGGCCTGGCGATACTGCGCCTGGAGAAGCTGCTGCGCATCAACGCCGAGCACCCCCTGAACCGTCTTTTCACCCGAGAGGCGTGGCTCGGCATACCGGCCGACTTCTGGTACGCGTCACTGCACTACGTGGTGACCCCGGTGATCCTGGTGTGGCTGTTCAGGTGCCGTCAGGAGCACTACCGGGCGGCCCGTACCTGGCTGATGACCTCCACGTTCATCGGTCTGATCGGCTTCACGCTGCTGCCGACCTGCCCGCCCCGGCTTCTCTCCCCGGGCCACGGCTTCGTCGACACGATGGCCCAGTACAGCTCCTACGGCTGGTGGGGCGGCGACGCGAGCGCACCGCGGGGCCTGGGCGGGATGACGAACCAGTACGCCGCGATGCCGAGCCTGCACGTCGGCTGGGCGCTGTGGTGCGGGGTGATGCTGTGGCGATTCGGCGGCAGGCGCTGGACGAGGGTGGCGGGCGTCGCCTATCCGCTGCTGACCGCGATCGTGGTGATGGGCACCGCGAACCACTACTCGCTCGACGCGGTCGCGGGTGTCGCCGTCATGGGCGCCGGCTTCCTGCTGGCCCCGTCGGTGATGCGTGCGGCGGACGTGGTGCGCACCCGGCTGCAGCGGCCGTCCGTGTCCGCGGCGGACGCACCACGCACCACAGGTTCCCCAATTGTCAGTGCCGGGTGCCAGACTTCGACGGGTGAGCGAATTCCCCGACAGCGCATCTCCCGCTCCGGATCGGGAGCCGAGCCGGGTGCCTCTTCCGCGGACGCGGGGGACGGCGCTGCGGCAGCGGCTCGCTGACCTGCGCGGCCCCTCCGTACCGCCCAAGCCGCTGGACGCGCGCGCCCTCGCCGCCCTCGCCGCGAACCCCGGGTGCAGGCGCCGCGCGCTCCTGGACGGGGCCGGGGTGGACAAGGCGGCGCTGGCGGGAGCGCTGGGAGCGCCCTCGGCGTTCGGGCAGTCGCAGTTCGCCTTCGTGCGGGGCAACGCGTTCGAGGCCAGGGTCAAGGCCGACGGCGGCGCGGAGTTGCTGCGGCTGGTGCACGAGAAGCTGGACCCGGGCGCCGACGCGCCGGCGGGGGCGCGTGTCCCCGACCTCACCGCGGCCGGTCCCGAAGGGCGCACGGCCCGGACGGCGCTGGCGTTGCGCGAGGCCGTCCAGGAGGGCGGCTGGACCCTGCTCGACCACCCCCTGCTCGCCCTCCCCGTGGCGGGCTCCCTCGCGTTCCTCGAACCGGACGCCGTGGTGGTGCACCCGGACGGCAGCTGGACCGTCGTGGAGATCAAGTCCTTCCCGATGCTGGACGGAGCCGCCGACCCGGCGAAGGTGGGGGCGGCCGCCCGCCAGTCGGCGGTGTACGTGCTGGCTCTGGAGGAGGTCGCCGCACGCCTCGGCGCGGAGCCTGACGGGCCCGACGCCGAGGGCAGCGCCCCGGACGGCGACGCCGCCCCTCCCGTGGTGCGCCACCGGGTCCTGCTGGTCTGCCCGAAGGACTTCAGCAACCTGCCGACCGCCTCCGCGCTCGACGTCCGCAAGCAGCGTGCGGTCACCCGGCGCCAGCTGACCCGCCTCGTCCGTATCGAGGAGATCGCCGACGGCCTCCCGCAGGGCACGTGCTTCGCGCCCGACCTCCCGCGGCAGGAGCTGACCAGCGCGGTGGAGTCGGTCCCCGCGACCTACGCACCCGAGTGCCTCGCCGCGTGCGAACTGGCCTTCCACTGCCGGGACCACGCACGCGCCGAGGGCGCGGTCACCTCCTTCGGAAGGTCGCTGCGGGCCGAGCTGGGCGGGCTGACCACGGTGGACGAGGTCCTGGCCGCCGCCCACGGCACGGCCGGCGACCCGGACGACCCGGCGGTGGCGGCGCTGCGCAGGGCGGCGGAACTGCGGGCGGAGGCACTCGCCGGCCGGGAGGACGCCGTATGTCGCTGATCGCGACCCTCGCCCGGCTCGAGGCCGTCCGGTCGGGCCGCGCCCAGGCCCTCGCCACCGTCCGGCACCGGCACCTGTCCGAGCGGCCCCTCGTGCTCGTTCCGCTCACCACCGCCGGCGAGGCCGGAGCACCGCTCGGAGCGCTCGTCGGCACCGACCGGGCCGCGCCGCGGCTGCTCGTCGTGCCGCAACCACGCGACCGCGACCTCAGGTTCGCGTTCCTCGCCGACCTCGCGGACGTCGTCCTGCCGTACATCGACGGGTTCGCCGAGGCGGTCGAGGCCGCCGAGCGCTCCGAGACCGACCCGGAGACCGGCAAGCGGGTCAAGGTCGAGGTCGACCTGTGCGCGGACGCGCCGCAGCTGATCGTGCCGAGCCGCGCGGGCATCGACTTCGTCCGGCTCCTGGGCCGCTCCATGCGGTTCCGCCGCACCGCCGAGCAGGACCCCGAGACCCCGTTCCCGGCACCCACCCGCGTACCGCTGCTGGGCCGGTGGTTCACCCACTTCGGGGAGCGCTCCCGGGTCCCCGGATCCTCGCTGCTGCTCGCCGTCACGGATCTGCTGCCGCGGCACTGGGCGACCGGGCAGTCCTCTCTGGAGGACCAGCACCTGGGAGCGCTGCTGGCCTGGATCGACCCGCCGGAGGGCACATCGGGCGCGGACGCGGCGCTGCGGGCCGAGCTGGCGCGGGACGGGAACGGTCAGTTGCTGTGCCCGCCCGCCGGGCCGGCCACCGACCCGGCCTTCGACAACAAGCTGCTCGCCCCGGCCATCGAGCGCTACGACCAGGTGCGGACCCGGCTCGCCGCCGCCGAGGACGGCGTCGAGGCGGACGACCGCTTCGGAGAGCTCACCGCCGCCGAACACTCGATCCGCGCGCTCGTCGAGACGTGCACGCGTCCGACCTGGGACGCGGTGTGGCGTGGACTCGACCTGCTGCACGAACTCGAGGAGGGCGGCCATGTGGCGGACCGGTGGACGCGTGACCGCTGGTCGTTCACCGGCCACCGGGACCGCGTGGCCGCGGGCGAACCACCGCAGCCGCGCCGGGACGACGCGGTCACGGCGGCGAACAAACTCGCCGCGCGCGAGCGCGAACAGGCCCGCCTCGACGCCCAGGAGGCGCTGGACGACCCGCTCGTCATGGCCGGGCGGCGGTTGTCGGGCGAGGCGTTCGCGGGCGAGGTCACGGACGTCGTGATGACGTACAGCGAGGGCAAGCGGCCGAGCCCGCGCCCGCTGCTGACGGTACGGACCGAGGACCGGCCCCATCTCGGGGAGCGCACCAAGGTGTACCGGTCACTGGCCGGCAAGCCCCAGGCCGCCGAGTTCGTCGGGCACGAGGAACTCGCCGAGGGCGGCGGTCTCGTGGTCCTTCGGATCGTCGACAAGATGGGGCGCGGCAAGGAGCCGGAGGCGGGCTCCGTGCCCGAGAAGGGCGACCGCGTCTGCTTCACCCTCTTCGAGCACGAGCAGCGCGGCGGGGCGAAGCTGCCCGAGCCCGAGGAGACGCCCTGGACGCACGGCGGGCCTCCGGGTGAGGCCGACACCGTGCCGCAGCCGGATCCGGTGACCGAGGAGGACGTTCTGTGACCGTGTTCGCCCAGCCGGGCGGGGCCCTCGATCCGGGGGCCGCGGCCGCCCGGGCCACCGAGGCGATCCTCCACGACACGCTGCACGGGGCGCACCGCGGAGTTGTCGTCGACTCACCGCCGGGCGCCGGGAAGTCCACACTCGTGGTCCGGGCCGCGCGGGAACTCGCCGCCGCGGGACGGCCGTTGATGGTCATCGCGCAGACCAACGCGCAGGTGGACGACTTGGTGCTGCGGCTGGCGGAGAAGGACCCCGGGCTTCCGGTCGGCCGGCTGCACAGCAGTGATCCGGACCCCTACGACAGAGCTCTCGACGAGCTGCCGCACGTCCGCAAGTCGGCGAAGGCGGGCGATCTGGCCGGCCTGGACGTCGTCATCTCCACCGCCGCCAAGTGGGCGCATGTCAAGGACGTCGAGCCGTGGCCGCACGCGATCGTCGACGAGGCCTACCAGATGCGTTCCGATGCGCTGCTGGCGGTGGCGAGCCTGTTCGAGCGGGCGCTGTTCGTCGGCGATCCGGGGCAGCTGGACCCGTTCGCGATCGTGGGCGCGGAGCAGTGGGCCGGACTGTCGTACGACCCCTCGGCGTCCGCCGTGACCACGCTCCTCGCCCACAACCCCACGCTCCCGCAGCACCGGCTGCCGGTGTCATGGCGGCTTCCGGCGTCGGCGGCACCTCTGGTGTCGGACGCGTTCTATCCGTACACACCGTTCCGCAGCGGTACCGGGCACGGGGACCGGCGGCTCACCTTCGGCGTGGACTCCGACGGTTCGGGACCCGACCGGGTGATCGACGAGGCGGCCGAGTCGGGCTGGGGGCTGCTCGAGCTGCCCGCCCGGTACACCCCGCGCACGGATCCCGAGGCGGTGCGGGCGGTCGCCCTGGTCGTACGGCGTCTGCTGGAGCGGGGCGGGGCGTCGGTCTCGGAGCGGGCCGCGGATCCTGCGCCGCTGACCGCGGACCGGATCGCCGTCGGCACGGCGCACCGGGACCAGGCGGCGGCGGTGCGCTCGGCGCTGGCGGACCTCGGCGTGACGAACGTGACGGTGGACACGGCCAACCGGCTGCAGGGCCGGGAGTTCGACGTGACGGTGGTGCTGCATCCCCTGTCGGGCCGTCCGGACGCGACGGCGTTCCACCTGGAGACGGGCCGGCTGTGCGTGCTGGCCTCCCGCCACCGCCATGCATGCATCGTGGTGTGCCGGGCCGGGGTCTCGGATCTGCTGGACGACCATCCGTCGACGGAACCGGTGCAGCTGGGGGTGACCGTGAAGTTCCCGGACGGATGGGAGGCGAACCACGCGGTGCTGACCCGTCTGGCGGAACACCGGGTGGCCTGGCGTCCCTGACGGGCGGGCCACCGGGACGGCCGTACGGCCGGTGACCGACGGCACACCGGGACGGCCTGACCGGGCGCCCGCCCCGGGGCCGGGCGCCCGGCGGCACCAGTCGCCGGGCCGGCAGGTCCCCGACCGGCAAAAACGCCCCGGCGGCCGGAAAATTCCGTTCGACGGGAACATCACGAGAGCGGGCGGCCTTGAGACTGCGCGAGGCGTGCGGCCCGGTCGGCGCCCGCTCCCGCGGACTCGCGCGTCGAGGCCCTCTTGCGTCGACGCGAGACAATGGACGGTGGCCCACCCGAAGGGCGGTGCCACTCGGACCCTACGAGGAGGAGAAGACATGGCGGAGCCCACGCCGCGTCGGAACGAGCCGCGGCTACGCCCCGCGCCCCTGCTCTTCGAGCCGGCGGAGGCGGCCTCCGACCCGGAGCACTTCTTCGACCTGGAGTCGATCGACGACCCGCGGGCCCTGCTGGCGCGCGCCACGGAACTGGCCCAGGCCTTCCGCGCGGCCGCGGACCGGGCGGTGGAGTTCCAGGCGGTAGCCGCTGCCCAGCTCGCCGATCCACGCCGCTTCGACCGGCTGACGCCCGCCGCGATCGCCGAACAGGCGGAGTGGACCGAGGACTACGCCAAGAAGATGGTGGAGTTCGGCCACGATCTGATGCGCGGCGTCGAGGCGAGCGGGCCCGAGAACCTGGGCTGACCGGTGCGGCGGCGGGGAACCGCCCCGGCCGCCGACCCGAATGATCTTTTGGCATATGCCGGGCGGCACAATACCCCTTCCCGCCCCACCCTGTCCCGGTTTTCGGCAACCCTCGGAGACGGTTCGCTCACTGCGGGTAGACCTGGGTGTCATGAGCAGTCGAGCGCCGTCCGACGAATCCCGCCGACACCTCCCCGACCGGTTCGACGTCTCCGGCGTCACCTCGGAGGGAGCCATCTGGCTCGCCTCCGCGGGAGCCTGCCCCCGCAGCATGCTCGCGCACTGGGCGGACCGTCCCTCCGCCCCGGTCGTGCTGCCCTGCGGCACCGCGTTCGACATCATCAACGCGCCCGCGATCTTCGGGCGGCGCATGCTCGACCGGCTCTGGGACGAGGGCCCGGGCTCCGGGCCCGTCGCCGAGCACCGCGGGCGCATGCTGCTCTTCGCGGCGCCCGGTACGGCCCGCCGGCTGCCCGCGCTGCTCGACTGGGAGGAGTGGGGCGGCCGGGTCCAGGCCATTCCGCCACTGCTGTGCCATGGCCCCGGTGACGCCGTGACCGTGCCCGCGATCCGCCCCGCCGGCACCGCCGCCACACGCCCCGAATCCCGCTGGCTGGTCGCGCCCGACACCTGTCACCCATGGCTTCCCGGGCCGGAGGTCGTGCTGTGGGCGGCCGTCCGGGCGGCCCGTACGGCCACCTCCGCGGCTGTACGGATATCGATTTTTCCTCCCACCGACCAGGATGCTAAGGTCTACGACGTCAGCAGGCGCCGCTAGCTCAGTTGGTTAGAGCAGCTGACTCTTAATCAGCGGGTCCGGGGTTCGAGTCCCTGGCGGCGCACGATGGCGATGGCGATCCAGATTCGCGGACAGCGCGAACGGGGTCGCCATCGTCGTTTTTGCGCGGTGTCGCCGCTCGTGGTGGGGGCTTCGCCATCCACACCCCCTTTCGAGTCGGTTCCAGTGGACCGGCGTCCGCAGCCGTCCCGAGGCCTTCGGGGCGCATCCGGAGGCCTCACCTGTCCGGGGCCGTGGCCGCCGAGCACCGGCCACGGTGGACCGCAGGCCCGAGCCACCCCCCGCACAGGCCCTGCCTCCGGGACGAACACAGCGAACCGCGGGCGTGAGCCCCTCCCCGCCGACCCTCAGCCACACCCCGTCGTGCGGTTCGGCTCATACGGGTGTCGGGGGCCTGCCCTCCGACCGCGAGCAGACGCCCCGTGGTGACCGCACACCCGGAGTCACTTCTTGGTGACCTTCACCGTCCACGCCCCGGTCGCGGTGCGGTCCTCCACCTCCACCTTCACCTTCACCGCGCCGGCCGCCACCGTGAAGCTCTCGCCGACCGAGATCGGGGCGTCCGCGAGGGCCGGATAGACCGAGTTGCCCCAGCAGGCGGCGGTCCGCGGATGGGCGTCCAGTACCTCGATCGGCCCACCGCCCGACTCCGTCTCGCCGTGGACGCGGTAGACGAGGACGCCCTGCAGGCAGACCCCGGTGTCGTTGCCCAGCGCCCCACGTGCCTCGATGGCGAGCGCACTGTCCGACCCCGTCCGCACGACCGCCAGTTTGGTGCCGCGCCCCGAACCGAACGCCTCCAGTCCGGGCCCGAGGAAGCGCTCCCCCGGACTGCCCGCCGCACCGGACGTCCCGGTGTCCCGCTCCGTGTCCGCGTGCACCGGCACCTGCGGCACGGCCGGGCTGGACTCGAGCGGTTCCAGCGTCAGCCGGGTGACCGCGCCCCGCACACACACCACCTGCCGCGGATCCAGCCACCCCAGCTTCCACTTGTGCCAGGCGAACAGATCGGGAGCCATGCCGAACTGGCTGCCCATGAGGTCCCAGTCGCCGACGTAGGTGTCCCAGTCGCCCTTGCCGTCGGTGGGGCGGTGATAGAGATCGGGCAGGTCGAAGACATGGCCCGTCTCATGGGCGAGGACCAGGTGGTCCGGCGGATGCTTCTCGAAGACCGTGACCATCCGGCGGATGTCGGTGCCGTCGGCCCGCATGGGGGTGTCGAGGTTGACCACCTTCGTGGCGTCCGAGTCGACTCCGGGCGCGTCCGGGTCGGCCACGAAGTACACGATGTCGTACTTCGAGAAGTCGACCTCCTTGTCCGCCACGGCGACCGCGTCGTTCAGATACGCGGACCGGTGCTCGGGGTCCCAGTCCCGTCCGATGGCGTACCAGTCGGAGGGGCGGGGCATGGGGATCCAGTGGCTCAGGGGATGCGGGCGCACCGAGAAGCGGCCGTAGGAGGCACGTTCGAAGAAGCGGTTGGTGGCCGGGAAGTAGTCGCTGGTCAGCTCGTTGGGCGTGGTCACCGGAGTCGCGTCCGGGAAGGACAGGAAGACCAGGACGGCGTCCAGCGGGTGGGCGGGCCGCGTGTAGTCGGTGTTCCAGGTGTCGACGCCCTCCGAGTGATGGGCCTCGCTGCGCGGAAGTTCACAGGGTGCCGTGGGCAGTCCGACCAGTGAGGGTCCGGCGATGAGCGAGGTCGCCACCAGCGCGGCCATCGACGTCGCCATGGCCGCGGTCCTGCGCAGCATGGGCGTCCTGCCCCGTACGAGCGCCTTGGGGACGTACCTGGTTGGCCCCTTGGCGGGGAGCGGACGCGGCACGTCGACCTCCGGGTGCGGTTCAGGGGCTCCGCACCCAGCTTTGTCCGACTTGTATTACTACGTCCTGTTTGTCTGCACCAGAAGGGTGAGACCCCCTCAGACGGGGGAAAAGGGCAGAGGGAAACCGCGTCGACCGAGGGAGGGGCAGTGCGCCGCGGGAGCGCACGACGGCGCAGGAAAACCGACGGGGCGGCCGATGCGGGCCGACACCCCCACCACTCACGCAACGTCACAACCGCGGACGGCCTGATAGACCGGCGCCCGCTGCGGGCAGAAACGATCTGTCAGAGCGTGCGCCCGCTCCGGGGTACCGGACAGCGGCTGCAAGGCCTCTGGGCCGGCCTCTATGATCGGCACACTTTCCTGCACGAACACGACGCGTACGGTCGCCGACCACGCGACCGTCGACCCCGGCGAGACACACGAGATCCGTACGAAGAACGAGTGCACTGCGGGAGCGATCGGTGAGCGGAACGTCCGAAGGGCCGACGCCCGCGGCAGACCTCGTCGGCCCGGCTGTCACAGGAAGTAACGACCGCACGTCCGGTGCGTCCGAACCGTCGTCCCTCCCGGGGGGACATCCGATCCCACCGGCCACCGACCCCGCACCGCACGCCTCCCGGTCCCACCCGCTGGGAGCGGCGTTCACCGCGGCCCCGTTCGCCATGGCGGTCGTCGACCGCGAGGGCCTGGTCGTCACCGCCAACGAGACGATGGGGTCACTGCTCGCCACCGGCACGGGCACTCTGGCCGGGAAGGCCGCCGCCGATCTGGTCGACCTGTCCTCGGACGCCCGCACCTGGCACGCCTACCGCGAGGTGCTGCGCGGCCGCCAGGCGCGGCTGCGCTGCACGCGCCGGCTCAAACATCCCGACGGCCACTCGCTCTGGGTCCAGGTGACCGTCACCCCGCTGCCCGAGTCGGAGCAGGCCGTACTGCTCTCGGTCGCCGACATCGGCGCCCGCCGCGAACTCCAGGCTCAGCTACGTCACTTGCAGATGCACGATCCGGTGACACGGCTGCCCAACCGCACCCTGTTCTTCGAACGCCTGTCGGCCGCACTGGAGGCCGAATCGTACGAGGAGAGCGGCACCGGCCGGGTCGGACTGTGCTATCTGGACCTCGACGGCTTCAAGGCCATCAACGACACCCTCGGGCATCGCGTCGGGGACCGGCTGCTCGCGGCCGTCGCGGAGCGCCTGACGGCGTGCGCGGACGAGGCGGGCTACGCGCGGGCGGCCACTCCCCTGGTGGCCAGGCTGGGAGGCGACGAGTTCGCCCTGCTCGTCGAGGACTCGACGGGCACCGACCAACTCGCCGAGCTGGCCGAGTCGGTGCTCAAGGCGCTTCAGGCACCGTTCGACCTGGCCGGGCAGCGCCTGTCCGTCTCGGCGTCCATCGGCGTGGTGGAGCGGCACGCGGCCGGGACGACGGCGACCGGTCTGATGCAGGCCGCCGATACGACGCTGTACTGGGCGAAGGCCGACGGCAAGGGCCGCTGGACCCTTTTCGACCCCGAGCGCAACGCACACCGCATGACCCGGCAGGCCCTGTCCTCCGGTCTGCGCCCGGCCATCGAGCGGGGTGAGTTCGCCCTGGAGTACCAGCCGCTCGTCGGTATGGAGGACGGACGGGTGCGCGGTGTGGAGGCACTGGTGCGCTGGCATCACCCGCAGTTCGGCACGCTCACGCCGAACCGGTTCATCGGGTTGGCCGAGGAGGACGGCTCGATCGTGCAGCTCGGACGCTGGGCCCTCAAGTCCGCCTGCCGTCAGGCGCGTCGATGGCAGTTGGAGCGTCCGGACGAGCCGCCGATCTTCGTCAGTGTGAACGTGGCGGTGCGTCAGGTCTGGGACTCCGACCTGGTGGCCGATGTGGCGGGAACCCTCGCCGAGACGGGACTCGCACCCCGTCTGCTGCAGTTGGAGCTCACGGAGTCCGCGGTCATGGGATCGGCCGGCCGCCCCCTCCAGGCGCTCCAGGCGCTCAGCGACATGGGGGTGCGGATCGCCATCGACGACTTCGGGACGGGGTACTCCAACCTCGCCTACCTCAGCCGGCTGCCGGTGTCGGTGCTGAAGCTGGACGGATCGTTCGTCCGCGGTTTCCAGTACGAGGGCACGGGCGTGCACCCCAACCCCGCGGACGAGGTGATCGTGGAGGCCATGATCCAGCTCGCGCACCGGCTGGGCCTGACCGTCACCGCCGAGTGCGTGGAGACCTCCGCGCAGGCCAGCCGGCTGCGACGGATCGGCTGCGACACCGGCCAGGGCTGGCTGTACTCCCGGCCGGTGCCACCGGACCGCATCTCCGAGCTGGTGGACCCGGAGGCCTGCCACCCATCATGACCGCGACGGCCCCGTCCGCGCGGTCCTCCCCGGTGCGGGCGGGCGGCCTCAGGCGGTCGGCAGACCGTAGGCGTCCGCGATCAGCTCGTAGGAGCGCACGCGTACGTCGCCGCCGTGGGCGTTGGAGGTGAGCATCAGCTCGTCGGCACCGGTGCGCTTCTGGAGATCGTCCAGGCCCGCGCGGACCTCGTCCGCCGTGCCGTGGATCACGTTCGCCGTCCAGGACTCGAAGAACTCCTGCTCCAGCGGACCGAACTCGTGGGCCTCCGCCTCCTCCGGCGTGGGAACGAGACCCGGACGGCCCATACGCAGCCGGAGCATGTTCAGGGCGGCGGCCCGCACCTGGCGGCGGGCCTCCTTCTCCTCGTCGGTGGCGAGCGCGGCGACACCGATGAGGGCGTACGGGGCATCGAGCACCGCGGACGGCCGGAAGGACTCGCGGTACAGGTCGAGCGCCGGGACGGTGTTCTGCGCCGAGAAGTGGTGGGCGAAGGCGAAGGGCAGGCCGAGCATGCCGGCCAGGCGGGCGCTGAAACCGGAGGAGCCCAGCAGCCAGATCGGCGGCCGGTGCGGGGACTGGACGCCCCCCGGTGAGGTGGACTGGACGGGGCCCGGAACCGCGTGGATACGGGAGTAGGGGTGACCGTCCGGGAAGTCGTCGTCGAGGAATCGGGTCAACTCGGCGAGCTGCTCGGGGAAGTCGTCCGCGCCCTCGTTCAGCCGGTCGGTACGGCGCAGTGCG
Organism: Streptomyces sp. HUAS TT11; assembly: GCF_051553595.1. Classification (NCBI taxonomy): domain Bacteria; kingdom Bacillati; phylum Actinomycetota; class Actinomycetes; order Kitasatosporales; family Streptomycetaceae; genus Streptomyces; species Streptomyces sp. HUAS TT11. The sequence goes on along the minus strand of NZ_CP196184.1, from coordinate 5,711,553 downwards.
GCGGCCGTGGCGCCGTCGGTGCCCGGAGCGCGGCCGAGGCCCAGGTCGACACGGCCGGGGGCCAGGGCCTCGAGCGTGCCGAACTGCTCCGCGATGACGAGCGGGGCGTGATTGGGCAGCATCACTCCGCCCGAGCCGAGCCGGATGCGCTCGGTGTGGGCGGCGAGGTGGGCGAGGATCACGGCGGGCGACGAGGACGCCACGCCCGGCATCGAGTGGTGCTCGGCGACCCAGAAGCGGTGGTAGCCGCGGGACTCCGTGAGACGTGAGAGGGCGACGCTGGTCCGGAGTGCGTCGGTGGCGGTACGGCCCGCACCGACCGTGACCAGGTCAAGTACGGACAGGGGTACGGGCGCGGTGCCCTGTGCCGTGCCTCGGATCTCGTCCACCGAACTGCCTCCTGCGTGTGTGTCGCGACTTCGACGCACAACAGGAGGCAGTCCCCGGTTATTCCCGGCCCGTCAGCCCGGACCGGGCGCTCACACCTGGACGATCGGCTCCCTGGTGAACAGGGTCCCGAGACCGGGGGCGTTCACACGGCGGTCCACCAGGCGCAGGGCCTCCCACACCGTGACCTGGTTCGCCGTGAGGACCGGCTTCGCCAGCTCCTTCTCCAGGGCCGCCAGATGCGCGACCGTGTGCAGCGCCGTGTCGGGCAGCAGGACCGCCTCGGCATCGGGGTGGTCCGCCTCGTGCGCGAGCGCGCTCACCTCCTTCGCGCTCCAGACCGCCACCTCCCCCGCGGTGGCCACCCCGGCGGAGCGGACGGACACCACCTCCACGTCCGCGGCCCGCAGGAACGCGGCGAACAGGTCCGTCACATCGGCGGGATACGGCGCCGCGACGGCCACCCGCCGCGCCCTGATCTCCCGGGCCGCGTGCACGAACGCGAACGAGGTGGCGGAGGCCGGCATACCGGCCGTGCGCGCGAGGGTGCGCACCTGCTCGTGGGCGCCTTCCCAGCCGAGCACGAAACTCCCGCTGGTGGACGCCCACACCACCGCCTCGACGCCGGAGAGCCGCAGCTCCTCGACCCCCGCCGCGAGCAGCTGCGGCGAGCCGATCCGGCGGAGCGTGTCCACGCGGTGAGCGCCCTCCCCCGCGTCGGTGTGCACAAGATCCACCCGGATGTCGCTGGCCAGAAGCTGTTCGATCCGGGGGTAGTCGTCCTCGGCGTAATGGCCCGGGTAGAGGAATCCGAGTGCGGTCATGCCCAACCTTCCTGTTCTTCCGGCAGTGCGGGACCCTGGTGTGCTGCCTGTCCCTCCCACCGCCCGCGGGGCGTGGGAGGCGTCCCCCCAACAGAGCCTGATGGGGACGCGCCGCCCGGGTACCCAGGTGGCGCTGAGCCGCCCGCCCCCGTCACCTGCCTGGCGGAGACGACGCCCATCCCGGCGTGCTGGGACGCCTTCCCGAACCACGCGCCGAGTAACGCCGACGCGGCGGCCACCGCGGCGTCCCGAGCGATTGACGGCCGTCGCCCCGGGTGCGACCGTGTTCCATCCGCGCATGTCGGACGCCCGCCCGGCCGCCCCCGGCCGTCTCCGCCGAACGGAGGCACGGTTCCCGTATGACCGCCCGCCCGCCCGGCCGTCCCACGCTGCTCGTCCTGGACGCCGAGCCGCTGCCCCGGCTCGGCCGGCTGACCGGCCGGGTGCGGATCGAGCACGTGGACGACTCGGCCCTCGCCCGGCGGCTGCCGTACGCCGATGTGCTGCTGGTCTGGGACTTCACCTCGCGGGCCGTGCGCGACGCCTGGCCCGGTGACGGCCCGCGGCCGCGCTGGGTGCACGCCGCGAGTGCGGGCGTGGACCATCTGCTGTGCCCCGAACTCGCCGCGTCCGACACGGTGGTGACGAACGCGCGCGGCGTCTTCGAGCGCCCCGTCGCCGAGTACGTGGCCGCGCTCGTCCTGGCGATGGCCAAGGACCTGCCCCGCACATGGGACCTGCAACGGGAACGCCGCTGGCGGCACCGCGAGACGACACGGGTCGCGGGCACGCGCGCATGCGTGGTCGGCTCCGGACCGATCGGGCGGGCGATCGCCCGCACCCTCAGGGCGCTCGACGTGACGACGTCGATCGTGGGCCGCGTCCCGCGTACAGGCGTCCACGGCCCGGCCGACCTCGACCGTCTGATGGCCCGTGCCGACTGGGTCGTCGCGGCGGCGCCGCTGACCGAGCAGACACAGGGCATGTTCGACGCACGCCGCTTCGGCGTCATGCAGCCCTCGGCCCGCTTCGTCAACGTGGGACGCGGGGGCCTCGTGGTCGAGGGCGCGCTCGCCGAGGCACTGACAAAACGATGGATCGCGGGCGCCGCGCTGGATGTCTTCCGCGACGAGCCGCTCGCCCCCGACAGCCCGCTGTGGCACGTGCCGGGGCTGCTCGTGTCCCCGCACATGAGCGGCGACACGGTGGGCTGGCGCGACGAACTGGGCGCACAGTTCGTCGGACTGTACGAACGCTGGGAGGCGGGAAAACCGCTTGTGAACGTGGTCGACAAGAAACGTGGATACGTGCCGGGTCACTGAGCGCCCACCGAGCGCAGTCGTGGCCGCTCAGCGCCGCGACGGAGCGGGGACGCGGCCCTCGCGCACACCGCTCCGGGAGCGCGGTGCCGAAAATCGGCCTGAATACATCGCATGGTCCCGGGTAGCCGCGCGCCCATGGCTCCACCACGGACGAATGACGCAGAAAAACCCGGAACCACCAGACGGTCACTGCTCGCCGGCATCGCCGCCGTCGGCGCGCTCGGCGCCGCCGGCTGCAGCCGTGTGGCCACGGCGTCGACGACGCGCGGCGGAGATCTGCTCAGCCGGCTCAAGGCCCAGGGCGTCGTTCGCCTCGGCATCGCCGGCGAGATCCCCTTCGGTTACATCGACACGAACGGAAACCTCACCGGCGAGGCCCCGGAGCTGGCGAAGGTCATCTTCAAACGCCTCGGCGTCGACCGCGTCCAGCCCGTGCCGACCGAGTTCGGCTCCCTCATCCCCGGGCTGAACTCACAGCAGTTCGACGTCGTCTCGGCCGGGATGTACATCAACCCCGAGCGCTGCCAGCAGGTCATCTTCGCCGACCCGGACTACCAGATGCTCGACTCCTTCATCGTGCGCAAGGGAAACCCCAAGGGCCTGCACTCGTACAAGGACGTCGTCGCGAAGAAGGCGAAATTCGCCACCGGGACCGGATACGCGGAGATCCAGTACGCCGTCGAGGCCGGCTACAAGGAGAGCGAGATACTGATCGTCCCCGATCAGGTCGCCGGGCTGAACGCCGTCGAGGCGGGCCGGGTCGACGTGTTCGCGGGCACCGCGCTCACCGTCCGTGAGGTCGTCAAGAACTCCCGGAAGACCGAGGCCACCAGGCCCTTCGCCCCGCTGGTGAAGGGCAAGCCGCACGTCGACGGCGGCGGCTTCGCGTTCCGGCCCACCGAGACGGGGCTGCGGGACGCCTTCAACGCCGAGCTGAGGAAGATGAAGGCGAGCGGCGAGCTCTTCCGTGTCCTGCGTCCGTTCGGCTTCGGCAAGGCCGAGATGACGGACATGACCGCGAAGGAGCTGTGCCGCGGATGACCTCCGGACTCTGGGAACTCGTACTGAAGGGCATATGGACCACGGTCCAGCTGCTCGTGCTCAGCGCGGTGCTCGCGACGGCCGTGTCCTTCACGGTGGGCATCGCACGCACCCACCGGCGCTGGATCGTCCGCTTCCTCGCCGGCTTCTACACCGAGGTGTTCCGCGGTACCTCGGCCCTGATCATGATCTTCTGGGTGTTCTTCGTGCTGCCCCTCGCCTTCGGCTGGCAGCTGGTGCCCCTGTGGGCGGGCACGCTCGCCCTGGGTCTGACGTACGGGGCCTACGGTGCCGAGATCGTGCGCGGCGCTCTCAACTCCGTCGACCCCGCGCAACGCGAGGGCGGGATAGCGCTGAGCTTCACGCCGTGGCAGCGGATGCGGAAGATCCTGTTGCCGCAGGCCGTGCCCGAGATGATCCCGCCGTTCTCCAACCTGCTGGTCGAACTGCTCAAAGGCACCGCCCTGGTCTCCGTCATGGGCATGGGCGACCTGGCCTTCAGCGGCAACCTGGTGCGGCTCGCGCTGCAGGAGAGCGCACAGATCTACACGTACATCCTGCTCATCTACTTCGTGATCGCCTTCCTTCTCACCCGGCTGATGCGCGGGCTCGAGAACCGGCTCAAGGCCGGGGCCGGCAAGGCGACCGAGCCTGCCCGCTCCGTACGGCGGTCCGAGACGACAACGGTCGGAGGTGGTGTCTCGTGAAGTGGGACTGGGGTGCCGTCCGCGATTTCCTGCCGCACTTCTGGGACGGCCTGCTCGTCACCCTCCAGGCACTGGTCCTCGGTTCGCTGATCGCCTTCGTCCTCGGTCTCGTGTGGGCGCTGCTGATGCGCACGCCGACCCGGTGGGTGCGCTGGCCGGTGGGGGTCGTGACCGAGTTCATCCGCGACACGCCGCTGCTGGTCCAGCTGTTCTTCCTCTTCTACGTGCTGCCCGAGTGGGGCCTCGCCTTCTCCGCGCTGACCACCGGTGTGGTCGCGATCGGTCTGCACTACTCCACGTACACGATGCAGGTCTACCGCGCCGGGATCGAGGCGGTGCCCGCCGGCCAGTGGGAGGCCGCGACCGCGCTGAGCCTGCCGATGCGCCGCACCTGGACGGCGGTGATCCTCCCGCAGGCGATCCGCCGGGTCGTGCCCGCCCTCGGCAACTACGTGATCTCGATGCTCAAGGACACGCCGATGCTGATGGCGATCACCGTCCTCGACATGCTCGGTGAGGCACGTCTTTTCTCCCAGCAGCACTTCCAGTTCACCGAGCCGCTCACGGTCATCGGTGTGGCCTTCGTCCTCATCTCCTATCCCGCCTCCCTCCTCCTGCGAGCCCTGGAGCGACGCCTTGTCCGCTGACACCCCTCTCATGAAAGAACCCGACGCCCACGCCGACCCGCAGAGGGCCACCGGCGAGCTGATCCGGCTGGACAAGGTCACCAAGCGCTTCGGCGACCACACGGTGCTCGACCGGCTCGACTTCACGGTCGACGCGGGCAAGCACGTCACCCTGATCGGCCCGTCGGGCTCCGGCAAGACCACGATCCTGCGGATGCTGATGACCCTGACGAAGCCCGACGAGGGCACGATCACGGTCGCCGGGCAGCAGCTCTTCCCGGCCGGCGAGAAGCAGGTCCGCGAGATCCGCAAGAGCATCGGCATGGTCTTCCAGCAGTTCAATCTGTTCCCGAACATGAAGGTGCTGCGGAACATCACCGAGGCGCCGGTCACCGTCCTCGGCATGTCGAAGGACGAGGCCGAGCAGCGGGCACGCGAATTGCTCGACCTGGTCGGACTCGGCGAGCACCTCGACAAGTACCCGAGCCAGCTCTCGGGCGGGCAGCAGCAGCGGGTGGCGATAGCCCGGGCCCTGGCGATGCGCCCCCAGGTGCTGCTGCTCGACGAGGTGACGTCCGCGCTCGACCCGGAACTGGTCGCCGGTGTGCTCGACGTCCTCCGCGACATCGCTCACACCACGGACATCACCATGCTCTGTGTGACCCACGAGATGAACTTCGCCCGGGACATCTCCGACCGGGTCCTGATGTTCGATTCCGGCCAGGTCATCGAGGCGGGCGCGCCGGAGAAGATCTTCAGCGAGCCGGAGCAGCCGCGAACGCGGGAATTCCTCAGCGCGGTGCTGTGACGTCGGGAAGCCGATCGCGGCACCGCCCGGCACGGGCGGTCGGTTCATGACCATGGCATATGCCAGCGTGATGGGCCCCTGCTGAGGGGGCCGAATCACGCCACGGAGTTCGTCAACTCCCACTCCCCGGCGCGGGCTTGAGCCGTATCGTGGAGGCAGCGAAGCTGTCCCGAGTACGGCCCGAAAAGCGCAGGGGGAGTCCGTGGCGCTGACTCATGAGCCGACCGCTCCGTACCACTCGGCCCAGGACGCACTGCGTGTCCTCGAGACGGTGGCGGGGCGCGCCTCCGGCGTCACCGACGCCGAGCTCGCCCGCCGGACCGGTCTCGGCACCCACCGGCTGACCTCGCTCCTGCGGATGCTGCACCGGGAGGGGTACGTCGAGCAGACCGCCGACGGCGCGTACGTCACCGGTGCCGTCCTGAGCCGTCTCGGCTCCGCCCACGACCGCGAGCAGGCACTGCGCGAGAAGCTCCAGCACACGCTCGACGATCTGCGCGAGTCGGTGGGCGCCGCGATCTACATGAGCCGCTACGTCGACGGCGAGGTGCTCGTCACCCAGTGCGCCGAGAGTCCCGCGACACCCGCGGTGCACGAGTGGGTGGACTTCCGCTCCTCGGCCCATGCCAGCGCGGTCGGCAAGAGCCTGCTCGGTCAGCTGGACGTCAACGGCCGCCGGGACCACCTCGCCCGGCACAAGATGGCCCGGCTCACCTCGCGGACGATCACCAGCGAGAAGCTGCTGCTGTCCCGCCTCGACGCCCATCCGCCGACGGTCCCGGTCCTCGATCTGCAGGAGTACGCGGTGGGCACGGTCTGCGCCGCCGTCCCGATCACCGCGGGCAGCGCGGTCGGCTGTCTGGCCCTGTCCCTGCCGGTGGAGCACGCACACCGGCTGCGGCAGGCGGCGGACCGCCTGAACAAGGGGGCGGCCCCGGTTCTGCTGTCGCTCGCGATCTGAGGGTGGTCACGAGCACCGCTGCGGACCAGGTAGTATTTCTTTTGTCGCCGGACACGAAAGTGAAACGCGACAGAGTCTGCGCCGCTAGCTCAGTTGGTTAGAGCAGCTGACTCTTAATCAGCGGGTCCGGGGTTCGAGTCCCTGGCGGCGCACGGACGAGAGGCTCCTCGCGAAAGCGAGGGGCCTCTTCTCGTGTCACGGGAGCCGATCCCCTGCCGCGGGCCGCACGACGGCCGGCGGCAGCAGCTCCTCCCTCTCCCGGGCCCGGTACTCCGCCACGAACCCGGCCACGTCCTCATCGGTGAGGCGCCGGTAGGCGGACTCCCCCGGTGGCCTCCACCACACCGGATCCGCGCACCGGAATGCCTCCCGTCGCAGCCCCACCCGGTGGATCTTGTTGGTGGCCGTGACCGGCATCACGTCCACCACCCGCACGAAGCGGGGCGCCGTCTTCGTCCCCAGATCCGGCTGGGCGGCCAGAAACGCGGCGAAGCCGTCCGGATCGAAGGACCCGGCGTGCTCCAGCGCCATCGCCGCCATCACCTGGTCCCCCGCCACCGGGTCCGGCACCGCGTACACCGCCACGGAGCGCACGCCCCGGTACCGGGACAGGATGCCCTCGATCGTCGCGGCGGCCAGGTTCTCGCTGTCGACGCGGAGCCGGTCGTCGGTACGGCCGGCGAAGTACAGGAACCCGTCGGCGTCCCGGTAGAAGAGGTCACCTGTCCAGTACCAGCCCTCGCGGCGGCGTGCGGCGTCCGCGGCCGGGTTGCGCCAGTACCCCTCGAAGTGATGGGGCCCGCGGTTGACCAGTTCCCCGATGGCCTCGTCGCCGTTCAACAGCCGGCCGTTCCCGGTGAAGACCGCGGGCGGGCACTCCTCGCGGGTGACGGGGTCGACGACGGCGAGGTCGTCGCCCGGCGCAGCCCTGCCGATCGCACCGGCCGGGGTCCCCGCCGTCCGCTGCACGGCGGCTCCGCCCTCCGACGAGCCGTAGCCCTCCATGAGCCGCACCCCGAAGCGCCGCTCGAAGGCGGCGGCGTCGACAGCGCCCGCCTCCGTGCCGAAGCCCAGCCGCAGGGGGTTGTCCCGGTCGTCGGGCCGCTCCTTCGTCGCCAGGACGTAACTCACGGCGCGTCCGACGTAGGTGAAGTACGTGGCCCCGCAGGCACGCACGTCGTCCAGGAACCCCGAGGCCGAGAAGCGGCGCCTGAGCGCGATCGCGGCGCCCGAGACGAGCGCCGGTGCCCAGTCCGCGATGACCGCGTTGCCGTGGAACATCGGCATGCAGATGTAGTGGACGTCGTCGGCACCCAGCCCGAAGTGGCGGACCAGGGAGCGGCCTGCTGCCGCGAGCCGCCCCTGGGTGCAGATCGCGGCCTTCGGCGCTCCGGTGGAACCGGAGGTGAAGTACAGCAGGAGGCGGTCGGCGGGGGTGGCCCGCGAGACGTCCGGCGCGGCCCCCGCGTACCCGGCGAGGAGGTCCGCGCAGGCGTCGGTGTCGGTCACCAGCAGCCGGACGCCCGGCAGGTCGAGCCCGTCCAGCAGGGGGAGGAAGGCCCGTTCGGTGACCAGGACGCGGCACTCGGTGTGCAGTATGTCGCGCGCCGACTCCGCCCCTGCGCGGGTGGGGTTGATCCCGGCGACGGCCGCACCGGCGAGGGCCGCCGCGCTCAGCCAGAGCGGGTACTCGGGCGTGTTGTGGAGCAGCACCCCGAGGTGCGGCGTGTCTCCCGGCGCGAGCAGATCGGCGAACAGCGCCGCCCTGGCCGCGGCCCCCGCGGTCACCTCGTGCCGGGTGAGCGACCGCCCCTCGAACCACAGTCCCGTCCGGTGGTCGTTCCACCCCTGCGCGACCAGTTCCGCGACGGTACCCCTCGTGGACTCCATGGGCGCGCAGATTAGCTGACGAAGCGTCAGACAGGGAGACCCGTGGAACCGGCCGGGAGCGCGGCCGCCCTACGGCATGCCCGTGAACGGGTCGTCCGCGGCGAAGGCCTCGGCGTAGGTCACCATGAAACCGACACAGAACGCGACGATCACCGAGAGGAACACCAGCACGCCCACGGCGCCCGCCAGGGCCCTGCCCCGGCTCGGGGTGTACGCCGTGGCGCGTTCGGGGTGAGCGGCCGTGTAGTGGACCGGGACGATGTCGCCCTCGACCGTGGTCCGCGGGCCGCCCGCCTCCTCGAAGCGCACGGTGCGGCCCTCACGGGTCGCGAACTCGTACACATGGTGCAGCGTGGTGCTCACGGAGGTCTCGCCGCCCCCGCCGGTCGTCGTGTACGTCCGCAGGCAGCGTGCCTCGGCGGTCAGACCGCTGTTCCAGTTGCTGCGCAACCGCAGCGAGCGACGGACCACCGCGACCGCCTGGACCAGTGCCCCCGTCATGATCAGGCCGGGCACCGCGTAGAACAAGTAGTCCATGACTCCCCCGAGTTGAGTACGACTCCACGCACGCCGTCATGGTCATGGCGACGACGTGCGTGGAACGTACCCGCGCGGGGCGCCGGTGCTCCTCAAGGAAGGCTCAGAAAGCGAGCCGGGAGGCGGGACCGGTCAGAACGTGACGTCGGCGCACGAGTAGAACGCGTTGGCGGTGTCCGCGATCGTCCACACCCCGAGGATGACGTGGTGCCCGCTCAGCCCGGTCGGCAGCGTGCCGGCATGGCTGAGCGTGGACGGCGGACGCTGACCGTTGTACGGGACCGTCAGGAACGGGGTGGTGTTGAGATCGGCCCGGGTCAGGGCGTGGTTCTGGTTCCAGCCCTGCTTGGTGACGTAGTACTTGAAGTCGGTCGTCGAGTGCGAGGCGGTGAACTGCCAGCGGAAGCTGTAGCTCTGCCCGCCCGTCACCCTGGTCGTCGGCCAGGCAGTGCCCGAGGGCGTCCTGGGCTGGTCGAGTGCGCCGAAGTTGGTGTGGTTGGCCGAACAGATCTGCCCGTCGCCGGGCCCCGCGGCCGGGAAGCCCTTGGGGCCCTCGACACTCTGCGGCTCCCACTGGATGTCGCCGCAGCCGGAGACGATGCCGCCGTTCGCGGCGCACATCTTCTGCCGGCTGAGCGGCTGGTCGGTGTAACCGTGGGCGCTGGCACCGCCCGTGGAGAGCACGAACGTGCCCGCGGTGGCGAGGCCGAGCACGGCCGCGTACCACTTCGCCTTCCTGGTCGTACGGATGCGCATGCTGCCGCTCCTGGAGGATGTGGGGAGTTCCTTGAGCCGTGCGCGCAGCGTTCAGGTCTAGACCAAGCCCCACGGTATTACCGGGAGTTGAACATGTCCATACCAATTCAACTCCCTTTCACGCCCCGTCACCCGTGCGGCCCGTGTAGAACGCCACCGTCAGGTCCTTCACCAGCGCCTTGCGCTCGTAGTCGTCGAGTTCGACCAGGCCTCGTGTGGTCAGCCGGATCACCGTGTCCTCCACCGAGTCCACGAGCGAGCTGAGCACCGTGTCGCGGTGCTCGGCGTCGAGCGCGGCGATACGGCGGCGCTGCATCCGCGCCGCGACCTCGGGGGCGTACTCGATCCGGGTCGGCTGCACCGCGAAGACCTCGAGGCCGACCGGCTCCGCTTCCGCGGCCACCAACCGGCTGAGCGCGTCACCGACCGCCTCGACGTTGCGCAGGCTCACGACCGCCGTCGTCCCTGGCAGGTCGGCCGGCACCTGGGGCAGTACCCGCGCCAGCGCGGACTCGACGCACTCCCGCAGATAGATCTCGTGGTCGTCGATGCCGAGCACGGCCCGCGCGGTGTCGCTGACCCGCCAGGTCACCAGCACCACCACTTGCAGCGCGAGCCCGTTGGCGTCGACCGCGGCCATCGGCTCGCTGCGCCAGTGCCGCAGCCGTACGTCGGCCCGCCGGCGCAGCACCAGCGGGTTGACCCACATCAGCCCGGTGCGACGGATGGTGCCCCGGTAGCGCCCGAACACACTGAGCACCCAGGCACCCCCGGTGTGCCCCCGCATGAGTCCGCCGAAGCCGACGAGGAAGAGCACACCCGCACCGATGTACGCCGCCACCTGCGGCAACCCCAGGCCCGTGGACGCCGACGGAGGCAGCTCCAGCAGGCGCACGGCGGACGGCGACACAAAGCCCGCCCACCACGAGATCACCCCGCTGCCGACCGCTCCGGTGAGCCCCACCAGCACGCCCAGCAGACCGGGCAGCACCCGGGCGGGCCGCTCGACGAGTTGGGGGTCGACGTCGGGGGGCTGACGGCGCGGCGGAGTGGGCGGACGCACCCGCGGCTGTTCACCGGTGCCGAGCCGCCGCCCCACCACCGAGGGGGAGACGGTCGGCTCGCCGATGTCGGAGTCCTCCCGGAACAGCAGGTGGACGGGGATGTCGGTGGTCGACTCGCTCTGGATGAGCCGGGCGGGAGGGGTGTCGGCCTCCTCCGGCGCCCCCTCGGGCTCCGGGTTCTGCGGTGTCTTCGTGGTCATGCGTGCCTCCATGCCTCCGCGCCGGCAGTCGTCGTGCTCGGTGCGTCGGGTTACGGACCGGGGGAAGGAATCGGGAACATGCGGGAGAAGAGTCAGGAGAACAGGCGCCGCCAGGTCTCCGGCCCGGGAAAGCCGTCGGCCGCACCACCGCGCCAGCCCTGGGCGCGCTGGAACGCCTCCACGCTGCGCCGGTCCATCTCGCCCCAGCGCGGCCCGGGTCCTTCGGTGTAGTGCTTGCCGAACCCCTTCTCGATCAGCCGGCGACCCAGCCGGGTGATGTGCGGGTTGTCCGCGCCCGGACGGAACATGCCCGGGCCCGGAAAGTCGGGCGTGCCGTCCGGGAGGACGGATCGCGATCCGACGGCCAGGGCGGAACCGGCCGCGGCCACGCCCCCGCCGTTCTTCTGCGTCAGGGGCCAGGCCGAGGAACCGGGCAGCGCGACGGCGCCCGAACCGGCGGCGGCGCCGCCCGAATAGCCGGGCAGGCCCGGAACACCGGCGGTCGCCGACGGCTGCTCGTCCGCGCTCTCCACACCGGCCTTGCTGTCGCTCAGGTTCTTGTAGCGGTAGGGAACATAACGGCTGGAATTGGTCCAGTACGCGTACGGGGTGGCCAGCTTCCGCGCCCTCGGCGGGGTCTCCTCGTAGGCCGTGTACCTCTTGTGCGTGGAGTCCGTCCAGCCGCCGAAGATGACGACGTGTGAGCCGCGCTCCGGGTTGGCCGCGTTGTGGAACAGCAGGATGTCGCCGGGCTGCAGCTGCTCCTTGGAGATCCGGACACCGAACTTGTCCAGGCTGCCCGTCCATTCGTTGCTGCCGAGGTTCCAGGCCATCGACACGTATCCCGAGCAGTCCTGCCGGTAACCGTCCGACCAGTAGTCGTCCATGCTGTACGGGACCTTGGCCGCGACCCACACCTTGGCCCGGTTGATGATCTGGGCACGGGTCGTCGCGGGGGCCAGCGCGGGGGCCGACGCCCCGGCACTGCCGTGCAGTGGAGCCGTCCGGCCCTGTGGGGTGTCCGGCGGCTGGTCACCCCTCGGGACACTCGGGCGGAGCGGAGCCTGGGCGGCGGCGGCCACGGGCATCGCCTGGCCCGCGGCGAGGGTCGCGCCGGCGACAGCGGCCAGCGCGACGGCCTTACGGGCCGTCAGACGGCCGGTACGTCCGGAGCGGGAGGAGGCGGAGACGGCACGGCGCCAGTGGACGCAGCCCGCACACGCGCAGCCGGCCCTGGGGGCGAATTCCTCGAACTCCGGAGTCTCCATGCGACGCCCTTCACACTCCCTGTCCACACCCGGAATGATATGTCCTGTTTTCTGCATGTACGTCACTTTCCCCAACTGTGTACCGGAATCGCGTGGTGACGGCCCGAATGATGTACGTGTGCCGTTCCTCCGGGGGTACGAGGCGCCGCCGGACGGGCGCGGCCATGCGGCCTCCGCGGCCGGGAGCGCCCTCAGGTGTCGGGTAAAGTTCTCCCGGTCGACAGGCGCCGCTAGCTCAGTTGGTTAGAGCAGCTGACTCTTAATCAGCGGGTCCGGGGTTCGAGTCCCTGGCGGCGCACGACCGGGAATGCCTCTCGCGCGAGCGGGGGGCCTTTCTGTGTCCGCGCGCACCCGGGGGTCCGCGCCGACCGGCCGGACACCCTCTGGCCATGGCGCGCGACCTGCAGGAGCGGATCAAGAAGCTCATCATCGAGCGTCGGCTGCCCCCGGGCGCCGTGCTGCCGACCGAGCCCGAACCGATGGCACTGCTCGGCGCCGGCCGGAACTCCGTGCGCGAGGCCCTCAAGGCACTCCAGGCGATGGGCATCGTCGAGATCCGGCACGGCTTCGGAACCCATGTCGGCCCGATGCCCCTGGCCCCCATGGCCGAGGGCCTCGCCTTCCGTACGGTCGCCGGGCACCACCGCGGCGAGGACAGCCTGCCGGAGCTTCTCGAACTGCGCGAGGCGGTGGAGACGGGGCCGGTCTCCCGCCTGGCGGGCCGACTGCCGGAGCGGGACCTCGCCGAACCGGACGGGCTCGTCGACCGCATGAAGGAGGAGGCCGCACGGGGAGCCGGCCTCGCGGAGACCGACCGCGCCTTTCACGCCACGCTCTACCGAGGGCTGGGAAACGTACTCCTGAGCGAAGCACTGGAAGCGTTCTGGGACGCGTTCCACCGCGTCCGCACCGACCTGGCCGAGGCGCCCCAGGACCCGAAGGTCACCCGCCGGCAGCACCGGGAGATCGTCGACGCCGTGCGGTCCGGTGATGCCGTGCGAGCGGAGGCGGCCATAAGGCACCACTTCCTCAACATCCGTACACGGGTGACCTCAACTGCCCCACTGGATTCCAACAAGCGCCCCATTGAGTCGGTATGAGCGGTAAACACCGCGTTTCGCTCTTGCGATCATGCCGGAAGCCATAGAACCCTGGGCTCCAAGGGACTGCCGATGTACGGCAGTTGGGGGTAATTGGCCGGTTGTGCCGCTCGGGGAGGGTGGCCCGGCCCAGGGGATGCCGAGGGGGGCGTTCACACAGGCGGGAGGTCGCGTTCCCGTGTCCGCAGCGTGCAGGTGACGCGGTGGCGGCGACCAGTCACTGACGCCCGTCATGGTCGAGGGGGACCGGACGCGGGCGAAACAACCACACAGCCACGCAGCCGTGCGTGCGGGGGGATGACTCATGACGTCGACGCCGACGGGCGCCCGGCAGAACTTCGGCCCGTCAGAAACGACCCGGTCGAGGCTGCCGTCACACCGGACGGGGCACACCGGCACCGACCATCGGGGCCGGAGGACACTGCCGAGATACGACTACGAACACTACAGCCGGCTCGCGGGACCACTGACCCACCCGGACCCGTCCAAGCCGTACAAGGTCCGCTACCGCTCACTGCTCTCCCAGGAGCCGCACCGTCTCCGTGCCGCCCTGATGCTGGGCGCGGCGCCCTTGCTGTCACTGCTCCTGCTGGCCTGGCTGCTCCAGCCCAAGCACTGGACCGAGCGCCAGTACCCGGCCTACGACTTCCTGCCCGCCCTCGACGTGGTGATGCTCGTCTCGATCGGCCTGATCGAGTTCTTCCGCTGCATGACCGTGCTGTCGAACGCGCACGCCACGCTGGTCGCCCGCGACCCGATCCCGGTGGTGCCGGAGACCGGTACGAGAGTCGCCTTCCTCACCACGTACGTCCCCGGCAAGGAACCCCTGTCGATGGTGACGAGGACCCTGGAGGCGGCGGTACGACTGCGCCACCGGGGGCTTGTGCACATATGGCTCCTCGACGAGGGCGACGATCCCGAGGTGAAGGCGGTCTGTGAGCGTCTGGGCGTGCACCACTTCACCCGCAAGGGCGTCCCCGAGTGGAACCGGCCCAAGGGCCCGCACCGCGCCCGGACCAAGCACGGCAACTACAACGCCTGGCTCCAGGCGCACGGCGACGCCTACGACTTCTTCGCCTCCGTCGACACCGACCACGTTCCGCTGCCCAACTACCTGGAGCGGATGCTGGGCTTCTTCCGCGACCCGGACGTGGGCTTCGTCATCGGCCCGCAGGTGTACGGCAACTACGACACCTTCGTCACCAAGGCCGCCGAGTCGCAGCAGTTCCTCTTCCACGCCCTGATCCAGCGGGCCGGCAACCGCTACGGCTCCCCGATGTTCGTCGGCACGTCCAACGCCGTACGGATCTCGGCGCTCAAGCAGATCGGCGGCCTGTACGACTCGATCACCGAGGACATGGCGACCGGCTTCGAGATCCACCGCCACCGGAACCCGGCCACCGGGCGGAAGTGGAGGTCGGTCTACACCCCCGACGTGCTCGCCATCGGTGAGGGCCCCGGCGCCTGGACGGACTTCTTCACCCAGCAGCTGCGCTGGTCCCGGGGCACGTACGAGACGATCCTCAAGCAGTACTGGAAGGGCTTCTTCTCACTGCCGCCCGGCAAGCTCTTCAACTACACGATGATGATCGTCTTCTATCCGATGTCGGCCCTCAACTGGATCCTCGCGGCGCTGAGTTGCGCGCTGTTCATGGGCCTGGGCGCCTCCGGTGTGAACATCGACCCGACCGTGTGGCTGATGCTGTACGGCAATGCGTCGGCGCTGCAGATCGGCCTGTACGTCTGGAACCGCCGGCACAACGTCTCGCCGCACGAACCGGAAGGCTCAGGAGGCGTGGCCGGCATGGTGATGTCCGCGCTGTCCGCACCGGTCTACGCCCGCTCGCTGCTGGACGCGGTGCTGCGCCGCAAGAGCCGGTTCGTGGTGACCCCCAAGGGCGATTCGACGAGTCCCGACACGCTTTTCGGGACCTTCCGGATCCATCTGTTCTTCATCCTGGTCTTCGGCGGCTCGATCGCCGCCGGCTTCGCCCTCGGCCACTCCCACCCCGCGATGCTCGTCTGGGCCTCGATCGCCCTGCTGATCACGGCGTCCCCGGTCTTCGTGTGGCGCTGGACCCTGCGTCAGGAGCAGCGGAAGCGGATGACCGCCGAGGAGCCGCAGGACACCCCGGTGACTCCCGGGCAGCCCGCCGGGGACCGTGCGCCGGCGCCGCGCGCCTCGTGGAGCGGCCACTCGGGCCCTGACCAGACCATGCAGATCGCTCTCGGGGGACACAAGAAATGAATGACCCGGCCGGTCACCGTCGTGTCCGTCGTCTCGCGATCGGCACGGCGGTGGTCATCGCACTGGGCGGAATGAACGGACCGTGGCTGTACCGCTTCGGGTCGGAGCGGTACCACGACTACACGATCAACAAGCCCGAGTACAAAGCCCGCAACGGCCACTGGCAGATCGTCGAGTTCCCCGAGGAGTACCGGCAGGACACCATCCACGCCGTGCTGCTGCACACGGGAAAGGTGCTGCTGATCGCCGGCTCGGGCAACAACCAGGACAACTTCGACAAGAAGCAGTTCGACAGCCGTCTCTGGGACCCCGTGAAGGGCACGATCAAGAAGGTGCCGACGCCGAACGACCTGTTCTGCACCGGTCACACGCAGCTGGCGGACGGCAGGATCCTGATCGCGGGCGGCACCAAGCGCTACGAGAAGCTGAAGGGGGACGTCACCAAGGCCGGCGGCCTGATGATCGTGCACAACGAGAATCCGGACAAGCCGATCACGCTGCCCGCGGGCACCACGTTCACCGGCAAGGCGAACGGCAGGACCTTCCTCTCCAAGGACCCCGTCCTGGTGCCGCGGGCGAAGAAGGTCTTCGACAAGAAGACCGGCCGCTTCCTGCGCAACGACCCGGGGCTCGGCCGTATCTACGTCGAGGCGCGGAAGAGCGGCTCCCGGTACGAGACCGGCACCCAGGACAACTACCGCGTCCAGGGCCTGACCGGCTCCGACGCGCGCAACACCTACGGCATCGCGCAGAAGCTCGGCCTCGACAAGAAGGACTTCCAGGGCATCAGGGACGCCTACGAGTTCGATCCGGTCGCCGAGAAGTACATCAAGGTCGACCCGATGAAGGAGGCCCGCTGGTACCCCACGCTGACCACCCTGAGCGACGGCAGGGTCCTCAGCGTCTCCGGGCTCGACGACATCGGACAGCTCGTCCCCGGCAAGAACGAGGTCTTCGACCCGAAGACCGGCAAGTGGACGTACACCTCGAGGATCCGCCAGTTCCCGACCTACCCCGCACTCTTCCTCATGGAGAACGGCAAGCTCTTCTACTCGGGTTCGAACGCGGGCTACGGCCCGGACGACGTGGGCCGTGACCCCGGCGTCTGGGATGTGGACACCAACCGCTTCACCGAACTGCCCGGGCTGAGCGACCCCGGGATGATGGAGACGTCCGGCACCGTACTGCTGCCGCCGGCCCAGGACGAGAAGTACATGGTCATCGGCGGCGGCGGGGTGGGCGAGTCCGAGCTGTCCACCAACAGGACACGGCTGATCGACCTCAAGTCGGCCGCCCCCCGCTTCGTCGACGGACCGGCTCTGGAGAAGGGCACCCGCTATCCGCAGTCCTCGGTCCTGCCCGACGACACCGTGCTGGTGTCGGGCGGCTCGCAGGACTACCGGGGCCGCGGCGAGTCGAACATCCTCCAGGCGCGGATCTACCACCCGGACGGCAACACGTTCCAGCGGGTGGCCGATCCGCTGGTGGGCCGCAACTACCACTCGGGCTCGATCCTGCTGCCCGACGGCCGCGTGATGTTCTTCGGCTCGGACTCGCTCTACGGCGACAAGGCCGACACCAAGCCCGGCGTCTTCGAACAGCGCATCGAGATCTACACGCCGCCGTATCTGTACCGCGACGCCCGGCCCTCCCTGTCGGGCGGACCGCAGACCATCGCACGCGGGGCGTCGGGGACCTTCACCTCGCAGCACGCCCCGACGATCAGGAAGGTCCGGCTGATCAGGCCCAGCGCGTCCACACATGTCACGGACGTGGACCAGCGCTCGATCGCGCTGGACTTCACGACGTCCGGGGACAGGATCACGGTCACGGTCCCGAAGAACCGCAACCTCGTCCAGTCGGGCTGGTACATGCTGTTCGCCGACGACGACCAGGGGACGCCGTCGACCGCGCAGTGGGTCAAGGTGCCGTAGCCGCCCGTGCTCGGGGGCGCCCTGCGTCCGGCGGAGGGCGCCCCCGGTCCTGCCGGGGCGGCTACGTGCCGCCGTCGGTGAGGTCGAGCGCGTAGGACGGCCACCACTGCCCGGCCTTCGGGCCGCCCTTGCACGTGCCGTCCGACTCGCCCGGACGCTTCACCCACAGGTACGCGTCCACCAGCGGGTCCGCCGTGTCGGTCGTCGGGGCCTCGCCCAGGGCGCGGCCCGGCGGATTGCACCACCGCTCCTGCGGATCCCCGCCCGTGTAGGGACCGTTGCCGTTGCGGCTGGTGTCGATCACGAACCGCTTGCCGCCGAGCTTCGCCGACAGCTGCTTGCCGTACCCGGTCGAGTCCTGCGTCGAGTAGAAGTTGGAGACGTTCACCGCAAAGCCGTCCGCCTGCTCGACACCCGCCTGCTGCAGGGGCTCGAAGATCTGGTCGGCGTGCTGCCAGCCCGCGTTGCCCGCGTCCAGGTACACCTTGGCGTTCTTCAGCGCCTTGAGTGTGGCGATCGCCCCCTTGAGCAGGTCGTACCGCTCCTCGTGGAACTCGGCCGGGGTGCAGCCGTCCACCATGTGCAGCACGGCGTCCGGCTCCAGGACCACCATCGCCCGCCGGTCCCCGATCCCGCGGGCCACGCCGTCGATCCACGCCCGGTACGCGTCGCCGTCGGCCGCGCCTCCCTGCGAGAACTGGCCGCAGTCGCGGTGTGGGATGTTGTAGAGGACCAGGAGTGCCGTCCGGTCCGCCCTCGCCGCGGCCTCGGTGAACCCCCGCGCCTCCTGCGCCGGGTTCTCCGGACCGATCCACTCCCCCGTCGGCTGCTCGGCGATCCTTCTGATCCGGTCCGCCTCGGCCGCCCTGCCCGCCTTCTCGTACGCGCTGACCTGACGGGCCGCGTTCCCTTCCGGGTTGACCCAGAACGGGTCCGAAGCCTTCGGCTGCTGGGTGGCGGTCCCGCTCGGACGCTCTGTGCGGTCCTCCCCGTCCCCGGCGGAGGAACACCCGGCCAGCAGCAGCGCGGCCCCCACCGCCGCCGCGGCGGCCCGCGGCCCCCCACCCCTCGTCCCGTACATCCAACTCCCCCTTGGGTGTACCACTTTGGGCGTTCCGCCTTACCCCCCAATCCTGACATACCCCTCGCGTCCCGCCCACGAGATCGGGCGGCTGTTGTCGGCGGGCTGTGACCGCGTCACCGGCCCACGCCCGTCAGATACGCCGACACCACCACGTTCGCCGAGTAGGTGTGGCTCGCCCGGTCGTAGCTCCCACCACAGGTGATCAGCCGGAGCTCGGCCCGTCCCGGCTCCCTCGGGCCGTATGCCTGCCGGGCGTCGAAGGCCTCGCGGGCAAGGACCTTGACGTCCTCCACGGTGAACCGGGCGACCCGGCCGTCGTCACGGGCCACGCGCACCACCGCGCCCGGCCGCAGACCGCTCAGCCGGTAGAACACCGCCGGTTTGCTCTCGGTGTCCACATGCCCGACGAACAACGCGGTCCCGGCGGCCCCCGGTGCCACTCCCGCCCGGTACCAGCCGACCACGCCCGGCTGGTCGTAGGGCGGCGGATCCACCGCTCCCTGCCCGTCCAGGCCACGCGGCACGACCGGCGCCTGCACCCCCAGAGCGGGGATGTCGACGCGCAGTGGTACCGCCTGACTCAACGGTGTGACGGCGGACGGCAGTTCGGGCTGCGGGGGACGTCCGACGGCGGCCATGTCGCCGGTCATGGGCGCGGAGCTCCCCTGACGTACGCCGGTGATCTCACTCCCCCACTGCCACAGCCCGAGCAGCAGGACCACCCAGGCGAGACCCATCAGCAGTCGTCCGGTGCCGCAGGATCGTTCGTGTCTGGACATGCTTCACTCCGTGTCGCGACTGCGGCGGACACCCCGGGCGACGACCGCGGCGAATGCGACGCCCGCAAGAAGGAGGCCGAAGACCGCATGCCAGGTGCCGGGTGCCGCGACCCGGGCGTCCGAGGGGGAGGCGTTCGAGGTGCCACCGCCGCCCGCCTGGACCGGCGCGGTGGGCGAGGAGGGCGCTGACGGGGTGGCCGTGGTGGTGGGGAGCGCCTGGGCGCTCACGCTCGGGGAGGCCGAGGCGGCCGGCGGCGGGGACGCCGACGGCCCGGCCACGGTGATCACACCCTTGATCTCCTGGCCGTCGCAGTCGACGGTGACGGCGTGACTGCCCGCGGTCGACGAGGAGCGGATGCGGGTGTCGCCGGTCAGCGTGCCGTCCTCACCGACGAGCCGCGTGTCCGCGACGAAGGCGTCGGACACCGCGGTGCCCGACGTACCGGGACAGCCCCGCACGGACAGCCGGACGTCGGTGCCGGGCGTGGGGGCCGCAGGGGTCAGCGAGACACCCTGCTCGTCCGCCGCGTACGCCGTGGGCGCGAGGACGGCTGCGACGGCGGCCACCGCACAGAGAGTGAGCCGTAGTGAGCCCATCGTGAACCTCCCGATACCAGGAGGTTCTCTCGTCGGGCACTCGGGCGCATCCGGACGGGGGCCGCCACTACTCCGTTGGAGGGTCGGCCCCGGTGCCGGTCAGACGATGTCGACCAGGTCCGCGATGGAGTCCACGACGTGGGAGGGGCGGAAGGGGAACCTGTCGATCTGGTCCCGCGTGGTCAGTCCGGTGAGCACCAGGAAGGTCTGCATCCCGGCCTCCATACCGGCCAGCACGTCGGTGTCCATGCGGTCGCCGATCATCGCGCTGGTCTCGGAGTGCGCCCCGAGTGTGTTCAGCCCGGTCCGCATCATGAGCGGGTTCGGCTTGCCCGCGAAGTACGGCTTCTTGCCGCTCGCCTTGGTGATCAGCGCGGCGACCGCGCCGGTGGCGGGCAGCGGGCCCGCGGGCGAGGGGCCGGTCTCGTCGGGGTTGGTGCCGATGAACCGCGCCCCGTTCTTGATCAGCCGGACCGCCGTGGTCATGGCCTCGAAGGAGTAGGTGCGGGTCTCGCCGAGCACGACGTAGTCCGGATCCTGGTCGGTCAGGACGTAGCCGATGTCGTGCAGCGCCGTGGTCAGCCCGGCCTCCCCGATCACGTAGGCCGAGCCGCCGGGGCGCTGGTCGTCCAGGAACTGGGCGGTGGCCAGCGCCGAGGTCCAGATGTTCGCCACCGGTACCTCGAGACCCATTCGGGTGAGCCGGGCGTGCAGATCGCGCGGGGTGTAGATCGAGTTGTTGGTCAGGACCAGGAAGGGCTTGCCGGACTCACGCAGCTTTTTGAGGAACGCGTCGGCACCGGGGATCGGAACACCCTCGTGGATGAGCACACCGTCCATGTCGGTGAGCCACGACTCGATGGGCTTGCGCTCTGCCATCTGCGATCTCCTGCCGTACGTCTCGCTGCGTGAGTCCCAGCCTAGCGATCAGCTGTTCGTAGCGGATTTCCAGTCGTCGACGTAGGACTGAAGGTTCTTGTCGATGTCGGACCAGTCCGGCTCGAAGACCTCGACGCCGTCCATCAGCTTGGTGAGGGCGACGGCGTTGGCGTCGGTGGCCTTGACGTCCGTGCGGGCGCTGAAGCCGCCGCCGATCTCGCTGACCTGCTGCTGCGCCGTCCGGCCGAGCATGTAGTCGAGGAGCTTCTTGCCGTTCTCGCTGTGCGGGGCCTTGCCGATGAGGCCGGCCGCGTACGGCAGGGCGAAGGTGGTCGCCTTGCCGCCCTGAGCGGCCGGGAACCAGATGCCGAGGTTCGGCATGGACTTGGACTGGGCGAAGTTCATCTGGACGTCACCGTTGGCGACGAGGAGTTCGCCCTTGTCGACCTTGGGCGCGAGCTTGCCCGTGGAGGCCGACGGGCCGACGTTGTTGGCCTGGAGCTTCTTCAGGTAGTCGAGCGCCGCCTGCTTGCCGCCGAAGTCGTGCATCGCCTTGACCAGCACGGCGGTTCCGTCGCCTGCGACACCCGGGGTGGAGTACTGGAGCTTCTCCCTGTACCGGGTGTCGAGCAGTTCCTCCCAGGTGGTGGGGGCCTGCTTCAGCTCCTTCTTGTTGTAGACGAACCCGAAGTAGTTGTTGACGACGGAGGTCCAGGTGCCGTCCTGCGCCTTGTCGGCGCCGGAGACCTGGTCGGAGCCCTGGGGCGCGTACTTCGCCAGGAGTCCCTTGCCGTCGGCCTGCTGGATGAAGGGGGGCAGCGTGACGATCACGTCGGCCTGGGGGTTGCTCCGCTCGCGCAGGGCGCGCTGGACCACCTCGCCCGAGCCGCCCTCGACGTACTCGACCTTGATTCCGGTCTGCTTCTCGAAGTCCTTGAAGACGCGGTCGTACCAGCCGTCGCCGTTCTCGCCCTTGAGGCCGTCCGCGCTGTAGACGGTGACGGTCTTGGCGTCGGCGGCGGAGGAGTCGCCTCCGCAGGCGGTCAGGGATCCGGCGAGGACCAGGCTGCCGAGGACGGCGGCGATCGGCTTGGCGATGTTCGTGGGCATGGCGAGATGAACTCCTTGCGGGACAGGGTGATTCGGATGATCGGGTCGGTCAGCGGTAGGAGGCCCGGGTGCGGATACGGGCCACGGCGAACAGGACGAGCAGGGTGGCCGCCATGAGGACGACCGCGAGGGCCGATCCGGTGAACAGCGAGCCCCGGTCGGTGGCGGCGTAGATCTGTACCGGCAACGGCACCCAGTCGGGCGGGTAGAGCATCATCGTGGCGCTCAACTCGCCCATGGACAGGGCGAAGCAGAGGCCCGCGGCAGCTGTGAGGGACGGCAGCAGCAGTGGCAGCCGCACCCGCCACAGCACGTATGCGGGCCGGGCGCCGAGCGAGGCCGCGGCCTGCTCGTAGGCGGGGTCGAGGCGGAGTACGGCCGCGGAGACGGACTGGTGGGCGAAGGCCGTGACGAGCACGGTGTGGGCGAGGATCACGATCCACCGGGTGCCGTTGAGCAGCACGGGCGGCTGTGAGAAGGCGACGAGGACAGCGAGCCCGACCACGACCGAGGGCACGGCGACGGGCAGCACGAACAGGGTGTCCAGCACCCGGCGCAGGGGCCGGGGCAGCGCGTGCGCGCCGAGCGCGCCCCAGGTGCCCACGGCGAGCGCGAGCAGACTCGCGGTCACCGCGGTGACCAGGCTGGTGATCAGCGCCTGGAGCGACTCGCCACGGGTGGCTGCGGTGTAGTGGCCGGTGGTGAGACCGGAGGGCAGCACGCCCGACCAGTGCCCGGCGAACGAGGCCGCGAGGATGACGAGCAGGGGCAGGGCGAACAGGGGAAGGAAGAGGAGAAGGAAGAGAACCCACAGGGTCCACTTCCCGGCGCGGCTATGCACCAGCACGGCGGCTCACCACCCGGTAGAGGCAGTACAGGCCCACGGAGACGAGGACGTTGACGACGGCGACCACACAGGCGCCCGGGTAGTCGGACTCCAGGATCGCCTTGCTGTAGACGAGCATCGGCAGGGTGGTGACGCCCTTGGCGCCGGTGAACAGCACGATGCCGAACTCGTTCAGGCACAGCACCAGGACGAGGCCCCCGCCGGCGGCGAGCGCGGGCAGCGCCTCCGGCAGGATCACCCGCCCCACGATCCGCCCGGGCCGCGCGCCGAGCGACGCGGCGACCTCCACCTGCGCGGTGTCGAGCTGCGAGAAGGCGGCCAGCAGGGGGCGCATCACGAAGGGCGTGAAGTAGGTGACCTCCGCGAGGAGGACGCCCCAGGGAGTGGTGAGGAACCGGAAGGGTCCGGACGCCGCACCGGTCACCTCGGTCCACAGTCCGTTGGCCATGCCCACGGTGCCGTACAGGAAGAGGAGGGCGAGCGTGATGAGGAAGGAGGGGAAGGACAGGAACACGTCGACGAACCGTGCGACGGCCTTCGCGCCGGGGAACGGGACGAAGGCGATGACCAGCGCCAGGAAGAACCCGAGGACCAGGCAGCAGGCGGTGGCGGCGAGCGCCAGCCAGACCGTGGTCCACAGGGCCTCGCGGAACGCGACGGAGCCGAGGACGTCGGCGTAGGGCTCGAGGGAGGTGCCGCCGGTGTCGGGCTGGAAGGACTGGCGGACGACGAGGACCAGCGGATAGAGGAACGCGGCGGCGAGCAGGACCGCGGGAGGCAGCGCCCAGGTCAGGCGCCTAGTCACGGCTGACCTCCGCGGCCAGCAGCACCGCGTCCTCGGGGGCGAAGTGCATCTCCACCGCCTCGCCGGGCGCCGGCGGGCGCTTCAGTTCGCGCACGTCGGCCATGACCCGGTGACCGCCCACGTCCACGTACAGACGGTGGGTGGCGCCGCGCCACTGGATCTCGCCCACGACTCCGGCCAGCCGGTTGGGGCCGGGTCCGAGCCCGACGAGGTGCGGCCTGACGCACAGGGTCGCCGTGGCACCCTTCGCCGCCCCCTGCGTGTCCACCTGCAACTCGACCCCGTCGAAGGCGACGCCCGTCGACCCGACGGTCACCGGCAGCAGGTTCGCGTTGCCCACGAAGGACGCCGTGAACTCGGTGCGCGGCGCCCGGTACAGCTCGCGGGGCGTGCCGACGTCCTGCAACCGGGCCCGGTCCATCACCGCGATGCGGTCGGCCAGCGTCAGCGCCTCGACCTGGTCGTGCGTGACGTACAGGATCGTCACGCCCGGCAACTCCCGGTGCAGGCACGCCAGTTCGGCCAGCATGCCGGAGCGCAGCCGGGCGTCCAGGGCGGACAGCGGCTCGTCGAGGAGGAGCACGCCGGGGCGTACGGCGAGCGCCCGGGCGATGGCGACCCGCTGCTGCTGGCCGCCGGACAGCTCGCGCGGATAGCGGCGCCCGTACTCCCCCATCCCGGTCATCTCCAGCGCCTCGGCGACCCGTGCGGGGATCTCCTTCCGGGGCACCTTCTGCGCCCTGAGGCCGAACGCGACGTTGTCCGCCACCCGCATGTGCGGAAAGAGCGCGTACTGCTGGACGACCATCCCGATGCCGCGCCGGTGGGGCGGCAGGCCGGTGACGTCCCGGCCGCCGAGGAACACCCGCCCCGAAGCCGGGCGCACGAACCCGGCGACGGCCCGCAGCGCGGTCGTCTTCCCGGATCCGGACGGGCCGAGCAGTGCCATCACCTCGCCCGGTTCGACGGTGAGGTCGAGCCCGTCGAGCACGGTGGTCCCGTCGTACGCGACCGACACCCGGTCGAAGCGAATGCCGGTCATTCCTCCTCGTCCCCCCTCAGCAGGGAGGGGAGCCCGGTCACGGAGGCGAGCACATGGGTGGCCCCGGCGGCGCGCAGCGCATCGCGGTGGTGGGCACCGGTGAGTACCCCGGCCGCCAGGCCCGCCCCGGCCCGGACACCGCTGAGCATGTCGTACGAGGTGTCACCGGCCACCGCGATCTGCCGCACGTCCTCGGCCGCCCCGGTGCGCAGGAAGGCCTCGAGCACCATGTCGGGATACGGCCGCCCGCGGCCTCCCGCGTCGGCCGGGCACAGGGTGAGCGGGACCAGCCCCCGCCACCCGAGGGCGTCGAGGATCGCGTCCTGGGTGACGCGGGCGAATCCGGTGGTGAGCACGACGGCCCGCCCGTCGGCCACCAGTTCCTCGACGGCGGCGCGGGCGCCCGGGATCTCGTGGACGTGGCCGCCGTCGACCAGTTCGCCGTAGGCCTTCTCGAAGGCCGAGTTGGCCCGGCGGGCGAGCGCTTCCTCGCCGAACAGGTGGCGGAAGACGGAGATCTTGGACTCGCCCATGGTGGCCCGTACGTAGGCCACCTTCTCCGCGTGGTCGGCGGAGCCGGGCTGCACGCCCAGCTCGGCGGCGGCAGCGGCGAAGGCCTGTTCGACGAGTCCGCCGTCGGCGACGGTGGTGCCGGCCATGTCCAGGACGACAAGACGTATGTCGGTCATGAGGTGGTTCACCAACCCAATTCGTTCGCGGTGGTCTCGGCGATCGCGGGTGCGCAGGTCATGCCGCGCCCGCCGGGCCCGGTGACCAGCCACACCCCCTCGCGCACCTGCTGACGGTGCACGACCCGGCCTGGGTCGGTGCACTGCGCGTACACCCCCGCCCAGCGGTGGCGGATCCTCGGCAGTGGCCGGCCGAGGAAACCCTCGACGACCCCGGTCAGATGCTCGTAGGGGTCTTCGAGCGTGTCGAAGGCGAACGGGTGCTCGTATTCGTGGGTGTCGCCGATCGTCAGGCCGCCGTCCGCGCGCTGCACCATCAGCAGCTGCATGCGGTGGGCGGCGGCGGTCGGGGACTGGGGCTGCGCGGCCTCGAGGTGGTCGAGGGCCTCGCCGCGGTAGGCGGGGTAGTAGCGGAAGCTGTCGGCGTCGGCCACCGAGGTGGGCAGCGGTTCACCGAGGGGGTCGGTCTGCATCATCTGCAGCCGTACGCGGCGCACCGGCAGGTCGGGCGCCAGCTCCTTCACCAGTCCGCCGAGCCAGGCGCCCGTGCACAGCACGACGGCGTCCGCCCGGTGCACCTCGCCGTGGTCGTCACGGACCGTGCCGGGGCCGGTGACCTCGCGGACCTCGCGGCCCGGCAGGAAGGTGTAGTTCGGGTGGCGCAGCAACTCGGCGCGCAGCGCGAGCTGGGCGGTGCGCGGTTCGACCGCCGCGTCCCGCTCGCAGTACAGCGCGGCCTCGTACGTTCCGCGCAGGGCGGGGTTCAGCGTGCGCGCCTCGGCCGGGGTGAGCAGCTTGTAACCGCGCACGGCCGCGTCCGGAAGGGACAGCGCGGACTCGGCGACGGCACGTTCGTGGTCGGTGCGCACCAGTGTCAGCGAGCCGTTGGGGCGGAAGCCCAGCGCGGGCACCCGGGCGCCGAGTCCCTCCCACAGCTCCCGGGCGCGAAGGGCCGTTTCCAGCTCCTCGCCGGCGGCGCGGCCACTCACCCAGATCTGCCCGAAGTTGCGCAGCGAGGCACCCCGGGCCTCGGTCTCCCGCTCGATCTGTACGACCTCGTGGCCGCGTTCCACTGCTTGCCAGGCGTGCAGGGTACCCACCACGCCGGCTCCGACGACTGTCACTCTCACGACGGCCACGCTCCTCGGGTTCGGGAAATCGGAAGGATCCGTTCGGCATCCGAAGGGTGAACCGCCCTTCAAGTTTGGGCTAGACCCGTTACCGTCACGTTATAAAAAGTGGCGGGTCCCCAGGACCCGCCCGGTGCGTCCGTCAGCCGCCCAGATGCGCCGTGAAGGAGAACCGGTCCCCCCGGTACAGCGTCCTGACCCGCTCCAGCGGCCGCCCCAGCGTGTCGCGGGACACGCGGTGGATCAGCAGCATCGGCAGGGCCGGCGGAGTCCCGATCAGCAGGGCCTCGCGCGGCGCGGCCAGCACCGTCTCGATGCGTTCGTCGGCGTCGCCGAAGACGATGCCCTGATCGTGGAGGTAGCTGTAGAAGGAGGAGTCGGGGTCGAAGTCGGTGTCCAGCCTCGGCACCCGCGCCACCGCCACATAGGTGCTCTCCAGACCGACGCGCTCGTCGTCGGCGAGCAGCACGCGCTCCATGTGCCAGACCGGTTCGCCGCGGGTGAGGCCGACGTCGGCGGCGAGGGTGTCGTTGCAGGGGAAGCGGTCGAGGGTGATGAGGCCACGGCCCGGGGTGCGCCCCTGCCGGCGGACGCCCTCGGTGTAGCTGGCCAGGGACAGCGGCTGCTCCAGCTTGGGTCCCGCGACCACCGTTCCCCGCCCCTGCCGCCGCAGCTTCCCCTCGAGGAGCAGATCGCGCAGCGCCTGCCGTACGGTCTCGCGCGCGACGTCGTACCGCTCGGACAGATCGCGTTCGGTGGGCAGCAGCCCGCCCTCGCCCAACTCCGCGACGAGCGCGGCGATCCGCGCCTTGACCGCGTAGTACTTCGGGATGCGGCCGTGCTCGGGGATGCCGGAGCGGATGGGGGCACCTGGGTCCTGGTCGTTCGGGTAGTCCACCGGTTGATCGTCGCAGACGGACCCGGCTCCGCCGGGAGGGGGCGCCGCGTTCGGCCGGCTCAGCGGCGCCTGCGGTACAGCAGCACGGGCAGCCCCGCCACGAGGACCGCACCCGCCAT
Source organism: Streptomyces sp. HUAS TT11 (assembly GCF_051553595.1). Taxonomy (NCBI): domain Bacteria; kingdom Bacillati; phylum Actinomycetota; class Actinomycetes; order Kitasatosporales; family Streptomycetaceae; genus Streptomyces; species Streptomyces sp. HUAS TT11. Next base: position 5,683,901 of record NZ_CP196184.1, on the reverse strand, counting down.
GACCAGCAGCCCGGTGGACACCCCGCCCAGTCCGTGCGTCTGCTGGGGCCCGGCGTCGGCCAGCGTGTCCCCGGCCGGGCTGCGCCGGGCGGGAGGCCGCGTCCTCTGCTCGGCCTCCGTGCGCGCCCCGGTCGGGCCGCCCGCCGCCTCGATCCGGAACCGGTAGTCGTTCGACTCCCCGACCCAGTCCCCGTCGTTCCCGTGCCGCTGCACGATCGCTGCGTTCGCCACGACGTCGTCCGGCCGGGCGCCGGGGGCCAGCGCGAGCCGCACCTTCACGCTGAGGGTCCGTCCCGGGTCGACCGTGAAGCCCGGAAGGCCCCCGTCGAAGACGCCGACCAGCTCGGCCCGGTCGGTGCGGGTGAAGGCGACCGGGTGCGGGCGGTCGCCGTCGAAGAACTCCAGCCGCGGCTGAGCGGCCGTCATCGTCCGTGCGGCGTCGACCAGGACGAGCACCGGGTGGATGCTGCCGCAGCGGTGCGCGGTCGTGTTCTTCAGGTCGATGAACCAGGTGTGGGCGGCGCCACCGGACTCGTACACGCCGGGGCCGCCGTGGATACGGGTGGTGAGCGGGAAGGAGGTACCGACGGGGGCGACGCAGCCGGGCTGCTGATCCGCCGTCAGAGTGATGGCCGAGGCCTGCGGGAGGAGGACGGTGGCGGCGAGGGCGCACGGCACCGCCGGGGCCAGCCGGGGTCGTCGAGACAATCGCATGACACCCATGAACCCGCCATGGACGACGGCTGCCGGAGCACGCCACGCCCTGCCGGCCGGGGTCCGCCGCCCAAGTCCCCTCGATCAGCGCAGCCGCCGCACCGCCGCGCCCGTCTCGACCGCCCGGCCGGACGGCGCGGGGCGGGGAGTCACCCCTCCGCCCGCCCGAACAGCGGCGCGAGCAGCAGCTGCGCCGCGCCCTCCGCGACGCCGCGCGCCTCGCCGGGGGCGATCCGCACCGGGACGGCCGTGGCCGACCCCTCGCGCCGGGCCCGGGCGCCGAGGACGGCGCCCACTCCCCGCTCGAAGGCGTCGGGGTGCTCGGCGACCGTGCGGCCACCGAGCAGAACGAGGTCGATGTCGAGCAGTCCGGCGAGGTTCGCCGCACCCGTGCCGAGCACACGGGCCGCCTCGGCCATGTCTCCCCGTGCGACGGCGGCGAGGCACAGCGCCTCGATGCACCCGCGGTCGCCGCATCCGCACGGCGGCCCGTCGAGCTGGACCACCTGGTGACCGAACTCCCCGGCTCCGGTCCGGGCGCCCCGGTGCACGGCCCCGCCGACGACGAGTCCGGCGCCGAGCCCGGTCCCGAGATGCAGATAGGCGAACGACGCGTCGGCGCCGCCGGCCGCCCCGCCCAGGGCCAGCCCGAGCGCGGCGGCGTTCGTGTCCTTGTCGACGACCACGGGCACCCCGAGCCGCCGCGCGAGTGCGTCGCGCAGCGGGAACCCGTCCCACTCGGGGAATCCGGTGACCCGGTGCAGCACGCCGCGGGCATGGTCGAGCGGACCGGGAAGTGCGACACCGACGCCGAGGACGGGCACGGTGGGCCGCGCGGCCGCGACGTCCTCCGGCGTCCCGGCCGGTACCGGGCCGGACCGCTCCGCCACACCCTCGGACAGCAGGGCCTCCACCTCCTGGGCGGCCCCCTCCACCACGGCCCGGGCGCCGGCGCCGAGGTCCAGCGGAGCCCGCCGCGCGCCGACCACCGCGCCGGTGAGATCGCACAGCACGGCGCGCAGTTCGTCCCGGTCCAGATGCAGCCCCACGGCATGCCCGGCGCCGGGCACCAGCCGCAGCACCGTGCGCGGCTTGCCGCCGGTGGAGGCGCGACGGCCCGCCTCCGTCACGAGGCCGTCCGCGCGCAGCCGGGCCGTGATCTTGCTGACGGCCTGCGGGGTGAGCCCAGTGCGTTCCGCCAGCTCAAGACGGCTGATCCCCGGTTCCCCGGCCGTACGCAGCAGATCCAGCACGAGGGCCGTGTTGTGGCTGCGCAGCGCCGGCAGGTTGGCTCCGCCGGCCGCGGCCGTCCCGACCCCGCGCCTGCCTGCTCCGCCTCCCTCATACGTCCTGTTCACCCGCCCATTCTCCCCCGCGCTTGCACTTTGGCAACAGCGTTGCGAAAGTAGGGGGCATGACTGGCACAGTCCCTGGTACTGACACCCCTCTCCGCGTGGGCCTGGTCGGCTACGGCCTCGCTGGCTCCGTCTTCCACGCCCCGCTGATCTCCGCGACCGAGGGCCTTGTCCTCGACACGGTCGTCACCTCGAACCCCGAGCGGCAGAAGCAGGCCCGTACGGAGTTCCCCGACGTGCGCACCGCCGCCACCGCGGACGAGCTGTGGCCCCGGGCGGACGAGCTGGACCTGATCGTCGTCGCCTCCCCGAACAAGACGCACGTCCCGATCGCCACGGCCGCCCTGGAGGCCGGTCTGCCGGTCGTGGTCGACAAGCCGATCGCGGGCACGGCGGCCGACGCGCGCGAGCTGGCCGGGCTGGCCGAGGCGCGCGGCCTGCTGCTCTCCGTCTTCCAGAACCGGCGTTGGGACAACGACTTCCTGACACTCCGCAAGCTGCTGGCGGAGGGCGAGCTCGGCGACGTCTGGCGCTTCGAGTCCCGCTTCGAACGCTGGCGCCCCCAGCTCAAGGGCGGTTGGCGTGAGTCCGGCGACCCGACAGAGGTCGGAGGTCTGCTCTACGACCTGGGCAGCCATGTCGTCGACCAGGCTCTGGTCCTCTTCGGCCCGGCCGCCTCCGTGTACGCCGAGTCGGACGTCCGCCGTCCCGGCGCGGAGACCGACGACGACACGTTCATCGCGATCACGCACACCGGCGGCGTCCGCTCCCATCTGTACGTCTCCGCCACGACGGCCCAGCTCGGCCCGCGCTTCCGGGTGCTCGGCTCAAGCGCCGGATACGTCAAGTACGGACTCGACCCGCAGGAGGCGGCGCTGCGCGAGGGCCTGCGCCCCGGACCCGGCTGGGGCCGGGAGCCCGAGCCGCTGTGGGGCCGCATCGGTGCCGGCGAGTCCCCGCTCACCGGCGGCGGCGACCCCGTGCCGACCCTCCCCGGCGACTACCCCGCGTACTACGCGGCGATCGCGAAGGCCCTGTGTGAGGGCGGCCCGGGCCCGGTCACCGCGCACGAGGCGGCCGCGGCCCTCGACGTCCTGGAGGCGGCCCGGCGTTCGGCCCGCGACGGTGTGGTGGTGACGCTGTGAGCACGGCACCGGAGATCGCGGAACTCGAGGCCCAGGAGCGGCGCCTGACGCTCGCCCGCTTCACCCACGACGACGCCTGGGTCCTCGGCACCCTGCTGGTGGAGCTGGCACGGGCCCGCAAGGCACCGGTCGCGATCGACATCCGTCGCGGCGGCCAGCAGCTCTTCCATGCGGCACTGCCGGGCTCGACGCCCGACAACGACGCCTGGATCGACCGCAAGCGCCGCGTCGTCGAGCGCTACGGCTGCTCCTCCCTGCTGGTCGGCTCCCGCTTCCGGGCGAAGGGCACGACGTTCGAGGAGTCCTCACGTCTGGACGCCGACACGTACGCGGCGCACGGCGGCGCGTTCCCGATCGCGGTCGAGGGCGCCGGAGTGATCGGGACCGTGGTGGTCTCGGGTCTGCCTCAGGTGGAGGACCACGCCCTGGTGGTGGAGGCACTGGAGAAGTTCACCGGGCTCCGTTAGGAGCGTGGGGAACCGCGCGAGCGGCCGCATCGGTCCCGGCCTGCCGCACCCGCGCGGTTCCCCGGCGCGGTCGCTACGCGTCCTTCAGCTCCTGACGCTGCCTGCCGAGCCCCTCGATCTCCAGCTCGACCACGTCCCCGGCGCGCAGATAGGGCTTGGGGTCCGGCTGCCCGAGCGCGACGCCCGCCGGCGTACCGGTGTTGATGACGTCGCCCGGGTACAGGGTCATGAACCGGCTGACGTACCGCACGACTTCGGCGACCGGGAAGATCTGCTCGGCCGTCGTCCCGTCCTGCTTCAGGTCGCCGTTGACCCAGAGCTTCAGCGACAGGCCCTGCGGGTCGGGCACCTCGTCGGCGGTCACCAGCCACGGTCCGAGCGGGTTGAACGTCTCGCAGTTCTTCCCCTTGTCCCACGTCCCGCCGCGCTCGATCTGGAACTCGCGCTCGGAGACGTCGTGCGCCACCGCGTACCCGGCGACATGCGCGAGCGCCTCCTCCTCCGACTCCAGGTAGCGGGCGGTACGACCGATGACGACCGCCAGCTCGACCTCCCAGTCGGTCTTGGTGGAACCGCGCGGCACGAGCACGGTGTCATGCGGCCCGACCACCGTGTCCGAGGCCTTGAAGAAGATGACCGGCTCGGCGGGCGGCTGCGCGCCGGTCTCGCGGGCGTGGTCGTGGTAGTTGAGCCCGATACAGACGATCTTGCCGATACGGGCGAGCGGCGGTCCGATGCGCAGCCCGTCCGGGTCCAGCTCCGGCAGCTCGCCCGACGCGGCGGCGGCGCGGATCCGGCCGAGCGCCGCGTCGTCGGCGAGCAGAGGTCCGTCGATGTCCGGGACGAGACCGGACAGGTCCCGCAGCGTCCCCTCGGCGTCGAGCACCGCGGGGCGCTCGGCCCCCGCCGTACCGACTCGCAGCAGCTTCATGATCACAATCTCCCTCGATCGCGGCATCCCGGCCGATGGATACAGCCGAGTGCGGCCGGCCCAGCCATCGGAGGACTGGTCGATCCTCCAAGGTCGACGTCCAGTCCGCAATACCCGGTTCACGGACTGGACCGCATCGCCACGCGGTCAGCGGTACAGCAGCGTCCGCTCGACCGCACTCCATGTCGTGCTCGTCACCACGTAGAGCGCGGCGGCCAGCGGCACCACCGCCACGGTGACGAGAGTGAAGAAGGACAGGAACGGCGCGACCCGGGTCACCGCCCCGAGTCCGGGAACCTGCCCGGCATCGCCGGCCGGAACCGGGATCGCGGCCGTCATCCGCTTCGTCCGCCGGTAGTTGTGGGCTGCGACGGCCACGACGAGCACGAACAGGGCGAGGTAGACGAGCCCGGCCGGACCGAGGGGGCCGCCGTGGCCGAGCGCGTCGGCCCACCGGCCGCCGAGCGGCGCGGCGAAGAGCCTGTGGGCGAGCAGGTCGTTGCTGCCGCCGCCGATCGTCGTGTTCGAGAACAGGTGGTAGAGCAGGAAGAAGGCGGGGATCTGGAGCAGGCCGGGCAGCAGACCGGACAGCGGGGAGACGTTCTCCCGCGCGTGCAGGTCGACCACGGCCCGCTGGAACTTCTCGGGGCTGCGGGCGTGCTTCGCGCGCAGCTCGGCGATCTTCGGCTGGAGCCTGGCACGTGCCTGCTGTCCGCGCGCGGCGGCCCGGGACAGAGGGTGGACTAGGAGTCGTACCAGCGCGGTGAACAGGACGATCGCCGCGGCCGCCGAGGAGGCGTGGAAGAGCGGCTGGAGAAGGACGGCCAGCCGGTCGACCAGATCGGCGAACACGGACATGAACGTGGACATGGATGAGCCCTCCGGGGGTCTCGTCGTGCCGGTGTGAAGAGGTGTCGGCATGACGACCCGCGCGGGGTCACACACAGGGGACGTACGGAACGGACGAGTGTGGTGCCCTACGCGGCGGTCGCCGGAAGGGCACGGCCCGGCGCCCGCGGTCGCGTACGGCCCCGGGCGTCCGGGTCCCGCTGCGGCAGGAACGCCGTACGGTGCTCGCGGTCGCGGATGGCCGTGCGCACCCGGGTCGGCGGCACGGCGGGGGCGCTGCGGGCGGCGATCAGCGCGCAGACGGCGAGAGCGGCACCGGCCGCGGCGGTCGCGGCGAAGGCGACGGCGGCGGACAGACTGCCGGTGTCGAGGAGGGCGACCTGCAGGAGCAGGATCAGCAGCACGACGGCGGGGCGCGGATTCACCGACATCCGGACCATGGACCGCTCTCCCTCCCCTACCGCTCGCGCCGTCCCGACGGCTGGTGCCCGTTGGACAGGCTCGGTCATACAGGCTCGGTCTCCAGCGGCTGCAGCAGCCTCTTCGGCTTCAGCAGCGCACGGCTGACCGGATCGGCCGGGTCCCGGTCCAGCCCGGGTCCCGGCATCAGTTCGACGTCCGAGACCGGTACGACGGTTCCACAGGCCGGGCATTCGCCGTACGGCCCCAGCTCCTCCTCGGTACCGCAGACGGCGTGCCGGAAGATGCGCAGGCCCGGCTTGTCCAGGAAGTCGCGGCCCCACAGGCCGAGCGCCCGCAGGGTGGGCCACAGGGCGAGGCCGCGCGCGGTCAGGACGTACTCGTCCCGCGGCGGTGACTCCTGGTAGCGGTGCTTGTCCAGGATCCCCTCGGTGGTGAGGGTCTGGAGGCGGGCGGCCAGCACGGCACGCGGAATGCCGAGGTGGACGAGGAAGTCGTTGTAGCGGCGCACGCCGTAGAACGCGTCCCGCACGACGAGCAGCGTCCATCGCTCGCCGACGACCTCCAGCGCACGGGCGATGGAGCACTCCTGCGTCGCGTAGTCCTTGCCAAGAGCCATGCGTCCCACTGTAGCCAGATCCCGACCAGTTGGTTCATTGACCGAATCGACTTTTCCGAAACTTGGTTCAATGAACGAACCTGCGCCTGCTACGGTCATGCCAGCAAGGTTCAGTGAACGAACCTGACTGTCCAACCTCACACCGTTGAACACCTGTCGGTCGAACCCTGAACCGACCAGCCCCGGAAAGGGCAGGCCATGCCACAGCTGGAACGCACCGCACGGACCGCCGCCGCCACCGGCACGGCCCCCGAGACTCCCCGGGCGACCCCCACCCTCGCCCTGACCAGCGCGGCCACCGCGGTGGCGCTGATGACGTACACCGCGCCGGCGGTCTCGCTCCCCGGCATCGCCGCCGATCTGCACACCGGGGTCTCCGCGCAGGCCTGGCTGCTCAACGGCACCCCCCTGGGCCTGGCCGCCCTGCTCCTGGTGGCCGGCAGCCTCGCCGACGACTACGGCCGCCGCCGGATCTTCGTGGCGGGCACGATCGCCCTCGGCATCACCACCCTGCTCGGCGGCTTCACGACGTCCACCCTGCTCTTCACGCTGGCCCGCATCGCCCAGGGTGCGGCGAGCGCGGCGATCCTCGCCAGCAGCCTCGGCCTGCTGGTGCAGGCCTTCCCGACCCCGAAGGGGCGGCTGCACGCGACCGGTGTGTGGGGTGCCTTCGTCAGCGGCGGTATCGCGGTCGGCCCGCTGGTCGCCGGGGCGCTGCCCAGCTGGCGGACGACCTACCTGGTCCTCGGTGCCGTGACGCTCGTCGTGGCGGCCCTGTCCGCACGCGCGCTCACGGAGTCCCGCGCCCCGCGCGGCGGCCGCCCCGACCTGGTGGGCGCCCTGGTCTTCAGCCTCGCCCTGGTCGCCCTGGTCGCGGCGCTGACGCTGGGCCGCGACGGCTGGCTGCGCACCCCGGTGGCGCTGCTGTTCGCGGCGGCCGTGGTCCTGATGGCGGCCTTCGCCCTGGTGGAGCACCGCAACCGCACCCCGATGATCGATCTCTCCCTGCTCCGGCGCCCGCCCTTCCTGGGCTCCGCGGTGGGCGGTCTGTTCACGGGCCTCGCGGTGCTCGGCCTGTTCACCTTCCTGCCCACCCTGCTCCAGCGGACGCTCGGCCTCTCCCCGCTCGACACGGCGTGGCTGTTCCTGCTCTGGTCCGGACTGTCCTTCGCGGTCGCACTCCAGGCCAAGCGCCTGGCCGGCCGGATCTCGTCGCGCCACCAACTGGCCCTCGGCTTCGCGCTGCACGCCGCGGCCGTCCTGACCATGCTCGGAGCGGTCGGCTCGGGTTCCTGGACCCGCGTGCTCCCGGGTCTGGTGATCGGCGGCGTGGGCAGCGGGCTGCTCAACGCCGCACTCCCGCTGGTAGCCGTGCAGTCGGTCCCCGCCGAACGGGCGGCGATGGGCTCGGGCGCCCAGCAGACGTTCCGCTACATCGGCTCCTGCGCGGGCGTTGCCCTCACCATCGCCCTGGTGACCTCGGGCGGCGGCTCCCCGGCCCACGGCGCGAACGTCGCCGCGGTCGTCTCGGCGGGTCTGGCCGTGGTGGGCGCACTGGGTGTGCTGGTGCTGCGCGAGCGCGCGTAGCGGTCAACGGGGGCGTGCGGAGGCGAGCACGCCCCACACCACCAGCCGGTACCGGGAGGTGAACTCCGGGGTGCAGGTCGTCAGGGTGAGGTAGTACCCGCGCCGGTCGTACCCGTGGGAGGGACTGACGCGGCTGCGCGGCACCGGCGCGAGGACGCCTCCGTCCGCCGCGGAGGTCCGGGACAGCACCTGGTCGACGACGTACGTGTACGTCGTCGACCTCGTCTCCACGACGACCGAGTCCCCGGGCCGCAGACGGTCGAGGTGCCGGAAGGGCTCTCCGTGGGTGTTGCGGTGCCCGGCGACCGCGAAGTTCCCCGCCTGCCCGGGCTGGGCGGTGCCCGGGTAGTGGCCGACGTACCCCTTGTTGAGCACTCCGGTCCTGCTGATGCCTTCGGCGACGGGGGCGCGCAGGGACAGCCGGGGTACGGCGAGGACGGCATAGGCCTGGGATCGCACAGGACGAGCGGCGACCGCCCGCCGCCGTCGCGGCGAGGTCCCGGTCGTCCCGCTCTCGGAATCGGACGTCCCCCCGGAGCCGATGGCCGGGGAGCCGCTCGGGCCGCCTGGTCCGCCCCACTCCCGCTCCAGGGCCTGCACCTTGCGCTCGGCACCCTGCCGCGCCTCCCGGTTGGTCCACCACAGTTGGTGCACGACGAGCAGCATGAGCACGACGCCGACGGTGACCAGCAGTTCGCCACCGGTCCGGGCGACGCGGCGGCGCACGGCGCGGCGCCGCCGTGCGGCGTGGTGGACGACGGGGATGCGCATGGCGCCGGACGATAAGGGCTGGGGCTCCAAGTAGCCATGAGCGTGCAGAGGTCGGCGCACTCCACCACAGCGCCGTCGCGTGCCGGCGGGTATGGGCCCCGGACGACCCGGGGCCCGTACCGCCCCGCCCCTGAACCGGCCGACGGTCACGGGCGGGCGGACCACCACCCCGGCCCGGGCATCGGCCTCAGGCGACGCCCTTGAGCTCGGGCGAGCAGTCGGGGGTCGCCCTCTCCGCCGCCCCTGGCCTGGGAATCTCTCTCCTTTCCCGGTCGGCGGCAGTACGGTGTCCCCCATGCGCCCCGACACGCCTGCCGAGAACGTCGACCACAACGCCGAAGCAGCACGCCTGGAGCGGGCTGCCGGACTGTATCCCGAGGACGCGGAACACCTGCTGCTGCAGGCCGCGGCCCATCTGGAACTGGCCGGAGACCGCCCCGGGGCGACCACGCTGTACGACCGGCTGCTCTCGTCCTCCGAGCCGCTCGAGAACCCCCACCTCGTACGGGCCCTGAAAGCGTCGAACCTGTGGGAGTACGACCACGAGGCGGAGGCACGGGCGATCATCGACGGACTCCGCGCGGCCTCCCCCGGGCATCCGGCGCCCTGGCTGATCATCGCGGAGTCCCTGGAGTCGCACGACGAGCTGGAGGCGGCCGAGGCGACGTTCACCCAAGGGCTGACGCTGCTGCTCGCCGATCACGCGGAACCCCCGCACGCCACGCACCCGCTTCTCTACGGCCGCCACCGGGTCCGCCGCATGCTGGGCGCGGCGCACGACGAGTGGGACGGACTGGCGGACACCCTCCACTCCTTGCCGGTCTCCCTGGACGAACTCCACGACCCCAAGCGGATCTGGTCCCTCGGCTCGGACAACCCCGCGGAGCTCCAGGCGGAGATCAGCCGCCTGCGGGCGGAACTCGGCGCGTACCGGGAGGCGCTCTCCCGCCCGTTCCCGGTGGCGATCCTGCACTGGCCGGAGACCGAACTGCTGGAGCTGGTCTCGGCGTACCCCACGCTGGCCACCGAGTATCCCTCCCGCGAGGAGCACCTGGCGACGATAGAGGAATCACTGCGGGAACTGGCCGCCTCCGGCACGCCGAACCTGGGCATCGTGACGGGCACGGTGCCGTCGTACGAGGCGTTCGCGGCGTCGGAGAGCGCGTCCCCTGCGGAGATCACGCTGCTGCCCCAGTACGCGACGACACTGGCGGCCCGCGGCCGAGCGGTCGCCTGGCCGCCGGAGCGGGGGACGGGGTGCTGGTGTGTGTCGGGGCGGGTTTATGAGGACTGCCACGGGGTGGGATGACCTGCCGCATCATGTGGTGAGCCCCAGCCCGACGGCAGCCACTGGGCTGGGGCCGACGGCCCGTTTCCCCCAACTCGTCGTAACCCTCGGCCTTTGAGCCTCGGCGGCACGGCCAGGTGGCAGTGTCAGTGCTCTCTGTTACACATGAGCACCGCCGTCGCAGCAAGGGAGCCAGCGTGTCCGAGCACGAGGTCCTGTCCCAGCCCCTCGCGGGTGTGTACGAGGAACTCATCACGCTGCGATTCGAGCAGAGGCTGAGGGAACTTGCCGGCCTCGGCTGGCACCCGTTGAGCGACGCCGTCGGCCCCGAATCGGTACCCCATGTCCTGGCCCGCCACGTGGCCGGGGCGGTTCGGCGCGTGCTGGAAGGGCTGCCACCGGAGGAGCGGGTGCACGCCGCCAATCACATCCTGGACTCCATCAGCACCCTTCATGGGGCACAGGAGTGGGTGGATCTGGTGGCCACCGGCCCCCGTCAACTCCTGGCTCTGACCAAGCAAGAGGCTCCAGGAGTCTTCGCTGTCCGCCCGGCCACGCCCCTCTCCGATACCGCCCTGCTGACCAACTCCCCGGACGATCCCAGCCTCGGATTCGAGTTGCGCGCCGAGTTGGCTACCGCCGACCGAATCGACCTGCTCTGCGCATTCGTGAAGTGGCACGGGCTGCGGATCATAGAGCAGTCCCTCAGGGCAGCCCACGAGCGCGGCGTACCCATACGCGTCATCACGACCACGTACATCGGGGCAACCGAGCGGCGCGCGCTGGACAGGCTGGTCCGGGAGTTCAACGCCCAGGTGAAGGTGAACTACGAGACCCGGTCGACACGGCTGCACGCGAAGGCCTGGCTCTTCCGTCGCAACAGCGGTTACGACACGGCGTATGTCGGCAGCTCCAACCTCTCCAAAGCCGCGTTGCTGGACGGCCTGGAGTGGAACGTCCGGCTGTCGTCCATCGCCACGCCCGACGTTCTGCGCAAGTTCGATGCCACCTTCGAGGCGTACTGGAGTGACGCGTCCTTCGAAACGTACGACCCGGCGAATGACGGAGACCGACTCCAGGAAGCACTGGCCATTGCGGCGGGCACCTCGTCCAAGACTGCATCGAACCGCGGCATCACACTGTCTGGCCTTGAGGTACGGCCCTATCCACACCAGCGCGACATGCTGGAGCGACTGGAAGTCGAGCGTGAGGTTCACGACCGGCACCGGAACCTCCTCGTCGCGGCGACCGGCACCGGCAAGACCGTCATGGCCGCGCTCGACTACAAGCAGTTGCGTAAGAAGCACGGCCGTGACCTGCGACTTCTATTCGTCGCCCATCGCAAGGAGATCCTCGAGCAGTCACTCCGGACGTATCAGGATGTCCTGATCGACGCGAACTTCGGTGAGGAGCTCCACAGCGGAGAGATCCCGGAGCGCTGGACACACGTTTTCGCCAGCGTCCAGTCGCTGAACGCACGCGCCCTGGACCAGATCGCGTCTGATCATTTCGACGTGATCGTGATCGACGAGTTCCACCACGGCACATCACCGACGTATCGGAGGATCCTCGATCACTTCGAACCGCTGGAGCTGCTGGGGCTCACGGCCACCCCCGAACGCATGGACGGCAAGAACATCCACGACGAGTTCTTCGAGGGCCGGATCGCTGCCGAAATGCGGCTATGGGAGGCCCTTGAGAACGACCTCCTCAGCCCTTTCCACTACTTCGGCATCAGTGACAACACCGATCTGAGTGCTGTTGAGTGGAAGCGTGGCGCCTACGATCCCACCGCCCTGAGCACTGTTCTGACCGGCAACGACGCACGGGCACGGCTGGTCGTGAAGGCTGTTGAGGAGAAGGTCGCCGATCCCAGGAGCATGCGGGCACTCGGTTTCTGCGTCTCCGTCGCACACGCGCACTTCATGGCGGAGTACTTCCGGAGAGCCGGCCTCACCGCAGTGGCCCTTTCCGGAGAGACGCCGCCCGTGGAACGCAAGCAGGCTCTCACCGACCTCGCGTCGGGGGCACTCCAGGTGATCTTTTCCGTCGACCTCTTCAATGAGGGTCTCGACATCCCCGACGTGGACACACTGCTTCTGCTCCGCCCGACCTCCAGCGCCACCGTGTTCCTTCAGCAACTCGGCCGGGGCCTGCGCCGCAGTGAAAACAAAGCGGTTCTGACCGTGCTGGACTTCATCGGCCAGCATCGCAAGGAGTTCCGCTTCGAGAACCAGTTCCGGGCCCTGACGAACCTGACGCGCAAGCGCCTCCTGGACCACGTAGAGCGCGACTTCCCGCAACTTCCCTCAGGCTGCCAGATCATCCTGGAGGAGAAGGCGAAGCGGGCGATCATCGCCAACATCAAGGATCAGATCGGCGTCAACATCACCGTGCTGGCCCGTGAGGTGGCCGACTACGCCCAGCCGAAGCTGAGTAACTACCTCTATGAGAGCGGGCGCGAGCTCAAGGAGCTCTACCGGGGCAACGGCAACTCATGGACCGGCCTGCTCCGGCGCTCTGGGCTGCTGAAGGGCCAGGCACCGGAGGGGGAGGCAGCACTCCTGAAGCGCGTTCCGGCCTTCCTCCACGTCGACGACCCCCTGCGTGTGAGCGCGTACACACGGATGCTGGAGGATGACGTCCCGCCCTACAGTTCTCTCGACGAGCAGCAGCGGGCGTTCGCCCGCATGCTCTTCTTCCAGTTCTGGCCCTTGGGTGGTGTTACCCGCAAGGGCTTCCCGGACTACGACACCGGTTTTGCCGCACTCCGCGATCAGCACGCCGTGCGCAGCGAGCTCCGACAGGTACTGGCGTACAACCTCGCTCATACCGAGCACATCCCGATCCCCCTCCTCGGGATTGGCGGCCCGCACGGAGTACCCCTGACCGTTCACGCCTCGTACAGCCGCGAAGAGATCCTCCCCGCGCTTGGCCAGTCCTTCATCGGTGGCTTCATGCCGGGTGACTTCCGCGAGGGTGTGAAGTGGTGCGAGTCCGTCTCGACCGATGCACTGCTCATCACCCTGGAAAAGGATGAGAGGGACTTCTCGCCGCAGACCCGGTATCACGACTACGCGCTGAACGAGACGCTCTTCCATTGGGAGTCGCAGAACCAGACGTCGGAGACGAGCCCTACCGGCACCCGTTACCAGCGCCATGCCATGGCGGGCAGCCACGTCCTCCTCTTCGTACGCCGCTACAAGACGAACGACATCGGAGGGGCTCAGCCGTGGATGCTGCTGGGACCCGCTGAGTACGAGGGCCACAAGGGGAGTAAGCCGATGGCCATTACGTGGCGGCTGAAGCACGAGATCCCGGCGGATGTGTGGGCGTACTCGGCCATCGCGGCCGGCTGATCACCGGGACTGCACCGGGCCGATGCCCGCAGGCGCAGGCCCGGTGGACAGCCCCCCGCGCAGGGTGGCGGCCGGCCTCCGGGCCCGATGCGTGTCGTCGGTGGGGGCGCCGTCAGGCGAACTGCCCCGGCTGGTAGTCCCCCGCCGGCTGACGGACGATCACGTTCATGCGGTTGTAGGCGTTGATCAGGGCGATGAGGGAGACCAGCGCCGCGAGCTGGTCCTCGTCGTAGTGCTTCGCCGCGTCCGCCCACGCCTCGTCCGGGACGCCGCCCGCCGCGTCCGCGATGCGGGTGCCCTGTTCGACCAGTTCCAGCGCTGCCCGCTCGGCCTCGGTGAAGACCTTCGCCTCCCGCCAGGCCGCGACCATGTGCAGGCGCTGCGCGGTCTCCCCGGCGGCCGTGGCGTCCTTGGTGTGCATGTCGGTGCAGAACCCGCAGCCGTTGATCTGGCTGGCCCGGATCTTCACCAGCTCCTGCGTCGCGGCCGGCAGGGTCGAATCGGTGATGACCTTGGCAGCCGAGTTGATGTACCGGAGGAACTTGCCGGCGACGGGGTTGGTGTAGAAGTTCAGCCGCGCTTCCATGGTGATCTCCTCGCTGTTTCGATGGTTGCACAGCACTGACGGAGCGGCCCGGTGGTGATGTGACAGCGCGAAGAGGCCGGTGCGTGTGACGTGCGTCTCAGCGCCTCACCGACTCCCCGGGCCCGGGCCCGGGCCCCGGACCCACCCGCTGCCGGTACAGGGCTGTCCGCGTACCGCACGGGGACGCCGCCGCACGGGGACGCTGCCGCACGGAAAACGCCGCCGCACGGGGACGCCGTACGGCCGCCGAGGTCCGATGCCCGGCGCGCCGGTTCGACCCCGGCTCCAGGGCCTCGCCCGGCACGGGGTTAGCCTCGGTCAGCAGCCGGAACGGCCGCCGGCCGGCCGCCGCGACGGCCCGGAGACGTACCAGCGGGAGGCGGACAGCGATGGCGAAGGTTCCGACGGCGGTGGTGGCCGCGGGTGGGCTTGTCGGCGGGTACGGGGTCGCCCGCTGGAGCAGGAAGCGGCAGCTCGGCGGGGCCGTGCTCGCCGTCGCGGGTGCCGCCGCCGCACAGCGGTGGCGGCAGCAGGCGGGCGGGGCGGCGGCCGGTGCGCTGACCGCCGCGTATGTCGCCGCCTTCGCCGGATCGCATCCGCTGGCCAAGAAGGTGGGCGCGTGGCCCGCGGTGTTCGGGGTGGCCGGGGCCGTCGCTCTCGCCTCGTGGGCCGTGGCCGACCGGCGCGGCTGAGGCGTCCGGTCGGTTCATCTCCTCGGCCCGGGGGCGCCGTTCAGGCCACCTCTCCCCCGAGGGTCCCGGAATCCGGGCCGCGCACTCCCTGGAACGCCCGCCGATACGCGTAGGGGCTCGTCCCCACCACCCGCTTGAAGCGGTCGCGGAACGCCGTCGGGGAGCCGAACCCGGTCTGGGTCGCGATGCGTTCGACGGGGTGCGCCGTCGTCTCCAGAAGGTACTGGGCCCTGCGGATCCGCGCCCGGTGCAGCCACTGCAGCGGTGTCGTGCCGGTCTGTTCGCGGAACCGGCGGTTCAGGGTGCGGGAGCTCATGCCCGCACGGGCCGCGATGTCGTCGAGGGTCAGGTCCCGGTCCGCGTTCTCCTCCAGCCAGCCCAGCAGCGGCTCCAGGGTTGCACCGGTGGGGGACGGCGGCAGGGCGTGGACGATGAACTGGGCCTGGCCGCCCTCCCGTTCGAGTGGCATGACCGACAGCCGGGCGGCGTCGGCCGCGACGGCCGAGCCGTGATCCTTGCGGATCATGTGCAGACACAGGTCGAGGGAGGCTGCGGCGCCCGCCGAGGTGAGGAACTGGCCTTCGTCGACGTACAGCACGTCCGGGTCGACCGTCACCTCGGGATGGCGCTCGGCCAGCAGTTGCGCGGCCACCCAGTGCGTGGTCGCCCGGCGGCCGTCCAGCAGGCCGGTCGCCGCGAGCACAAAGGCGCCCGCACAGACGGAGGCGATACGGGTGCCGTGCGCGGCGGCCGCGAGCAGGGCCTGCCGTACTTCCTCGGGCAGGGGGCGCGTCGGGTCCGCCGTGCCCGGCAGGATGATCGTGTCCGCCTCCGCCAGCGCTTCGAGCCCGTACGGGGCGCGGATCCGGAAGGCGCCTGCGTCCACCTCCTCCTGCGGTGCGCAGATCCGCACCCGGTAGGCGGGCCGCCCGTCGGGCAGCCGGGTGCGGGTGAAGACCTCGATGGGGGCGGCGAGGTCGAAGGGGATCACCTGGTCCAGCGCCAGGACGGCCACGGTGTGCATGGCGAGAGCGTAAGGGGACGCCGGATTCCGGCCAAGTCGCCAGGGCCGTCCGCTCGCCGGTCAGTCACCGGTCGCCGCAGGTCACAGTGCACTTGGCGAGGCGATCATGCCTATCGGTTCCCGTTGGCGAGAATCCGTTGGGTACTGGCAATTCCGCCACTGTCGGCCGTGATCTTGCCGCCCTAGCCTCGGCCCGTGACCAAGTTCCTTCTCGCCGTTCACGTCCTCGCCGCGATCGTCGCCGTGGGCCCCGTCACCGTCGCCGCGAGCATGTTCCCGCCTCTCGCGCGCAAGGTGCAGGCCGACTCGGGCGAAAGCCGGCTCAACCTCGCGCTGCTGCACCGCATCTGCCGGATGTACGCCGTCGTCGGTGTCGCGGTCCCGGTGTTCGGCTTCGCCACCGCCAAGAACATGGGCGTGCTGGGTGACACATGGCTGATCGTGTCGATCGCACTGACCGTGGTCGCCGCGGTGGTGCTCGGCGCCCTGGTACTGCCCCGGCAGGGCGCCGTCCTCCGGAGCGTGGAGGAGGGGGTACTCGACGCGCGGGCAACGGTACGGCTCGCCATGGTGACCGGGATCTTCAATCTCCTCTGGGCCGCCGTCACCGTGTTGATGATCGTGCGTCCGGGGTCCACCACCGGCGCCTAGCGATCCGGCAGACCTCGCAGGGGTCCCGGGGCGGGGCCACCTCGCCCCGGGACCCCTGCGGCAACCGGCCGGGGCCGAGGGGCCGGAGTCGTCCTGTACGACTCCGGCCCCTCGGCCGCGGCAGGCTCTCTAGGAGGCCGCCGGGGCCCGCTCGGCACCGGCCGTGTGGTGCAGGACGTTCGCCGTCAGCCGGCGCAGCAGGTCCTGTGCGGTCCTGAACTCCTCGGGGGTCAGACCCATGGCGTCCCCGATCGCGAGGGGGACGGCGCGGATGTTCCGGCTCAGAGCGGCACCCTCCGCAGTCAGGGCCACCTCCACCACCCGCTCGTCGTCCGCCCGCCGCTGCCGCTTGATCCAGCCGTTCGCCTCGAGGCGCTTGATCAGCGGCGTCACGGTGCCGTAGTCGAGTTGCAGGGCGGCCACCAGATCCTTGACGGGTGCCGTGCCGTGCTGCCAGAGCACGACCATGACCAGGTACTGGGGGTAGGTCAGCCCCAGCTCGTCGAGCAGCGGCCGGTAGGCGCCGGTCACGGCACGGGACGCCGCGTACAGCGTGAAGCAGAAGTGGTCCTCCAGCGGCAGCGGAGGACCACTTCGGTGGCCCGTTGCGGGTGCGCTGGTGTCGTCGTGGCTCACGGTGGCTCTCCCCGGTCGTCGGTTTCCTGGCCGCCTGACGGTCGCCCGGAAGGCATTGTCACATCCCTCAAGGACCCCAGTATCTCGCAAACCTTTATCTTGTGCACAATGTAAACGTGCGCTAGGTTTCTCGGCGTCGCTCGAACAGAGCGGCCCGGAGCCGCCGACCGGCGCGAAGTGCGTCGTACCCCAAGGAGATCCGCCATGCGTCCGAAGACCCTCTTCCGCCCCACCCGCAAGAGCTCCGCCGCACTGGCCGCCACCGCGGCGGTGGCCGCGCTCACCTTCGCGGCCACGACACCGGCCGAAGCCGCCAGGCCCGCGCACCACCCGGCGCCGCCCAAGCCCACCGTCGTACTGGTGCACGGCGCCTTCGCCGACTCCTCCAGCTGGAACGGCGTCATCAAGCGCCTGCGGCACGACGGCTACCGGGTCCTGGCGCCGGCCAACCCGCTCCGCGGGCTGGCGAACGACTCCGACTACCTCCGCAGCTTCCTCAAGAGCGTGCGGGGACCGGTCGTCCTCGCCGGCCACTCCTACGGCGGCTCGGTGATCAGCGAGGCCGCCGCCGGCGACCCCGACGTCAAGGCGCTCGTGTACATCGCCGCCTTCGCCCCGGACAAGGGCGAGACCCCTGCGGAGCTGGGCGAGAGGTTCCCCGGGGCCACTCTCCCCACCGTCCTCGACGAGGTCCCCTTCCCCCTCGCCGACGGCGGCACCGGCACCGATCTGTACATCAAGGCCGACAAGTTCCACGACGCCTTCGCCGCCGACCTCCCGCCCTCCACCACGGACCTCATGGCCACCACCCAGCGCCCCGTCGCCGCTTCGGTCTTCACCGACAAGCCCACCGAGGCCGCCTGGAAGTCCATCCCCTCCTGGGACCTGATCACCACCCAGGACAAGGCCATCGCCCCCGACGAGCAGCGCTTCATGGCCCACCGCGCCCACGCGCGCACCACCGAGATCAGGTCCTCCCACGCGGTCCCCGTCTCGCACCCGGCGACGGTCACGCATGTGATCGAACAGGCCGCCCGGAGCACCACCCGCTGAACGCCGCCCGATGCGGCTCACAACGGGTTCGTCAGCGACATGTCCTCCCGGGCCCACTCGCCGCGGAACGCCCTCGCCACCCCGGCCGCGACGAACACCCCCGCCGCGATCAGCAGCGTGAACAGCCCCCAGTCCAGGGGCCAGTACGAGGCGTCCGGTCCGGGGTGGGCGCGCAAGGAGACGTGCATCAGCGCGGCCGGGGGCACCGCCACCAGCAGCAGCGGCCAGCCGAGCCGGTCCCAGTGCCCGAAGTAGGCCGCCAGGAGCAGCAGGGCCAGCGCGAGGAGGAGGGCCCCGGCGCCGGTGACGGGGATCGTCTCCCCGGCGGCCCGTGGGGTCGCGGATCGGTTGCGCAGGTTCCAGGGCAGGAACAGCAGATGGGCCCCGGCCGCGAAGGCGGCGCCGAGCAGGCGTATCAGCCAGCGCGCGTACCACGGGCGGGTTCGCATGGGGCGGAGCAGCTTCTCGGTCATGCGGACGAGGATTCCCGCGGAGCGGATGCGTCGGCAGAGTACGGATACTCAGATCGCGCCGGGCCACGGGCTCCCGCCGCAGGGCGTGGGCGCGCGCCTAGGGGGTCGCCTGCGCCTGCGCGGCGGTGGCCGTCAGCGGCTTCGCGATGTCCTCCAGGGACCGGCGCTCCGCCCGCACCGCGAGCAGCGCGGCGACCACGCCCGCGGCGCACATCAGGGACGCGCCGATCTGGAAGGCGAGGACCGTGTCGCCGACCCGGCCGGTGTCGGTGAGGTCGGCGAACAGGAGCGGGCCGCTGATACCGCCGGCGGCGGTGCCGAGGGCGTAGAAGAAGGCGATGGACATGGCCCGCGTCTCCATCGGGAAGATCTCGGACACCGTCAGGTACGCGCTGGAGGCACCCGCCGAGGCGAAGAACAGCACGGCGCACCAGCACGCCGTCAGTGTGCCCGCGCTCAGCGAGCCGCGGTCGAACAGCCAGGCGGTGCCGAACAGGAGCAGACCCGAGAGCAGATACGTCGACGAGATCATCACCCGGCGGCCGACGGTGTCGAAGAGCTTGCCCAGCAGCAGCGGGCCGAAGAAGTTGCCGACGGCGATGACGGTGAAGTAGTAGCCCGTGTCGCCGGTGGGGACGTCGAAGAACTTGGTCATGATCGCCCCGAATCCGAAGGTGATCGCGTTGTAGAGGAAGGCCTGGCCGATGAAGAGGGAGAAGCCGAGCACGGCACGCTTGCGGTAGTCGCTGAAGACCGTGCGCGCGATCTCGCCGAATCCGACGCTCTCGCGCTGCCGGATGGTGATCTCGCCCTTGGCGCGGGGCAGCGGCTCACCCCTCTCGGCCTCGATCTTTTGTTCGATCGAGGTCACCACCCGTTCCGCCTCCTGCTCTCTGCCGTGGATCAGCAGCCAGCGCGGACTCTCCGGGACATGGCGCCGCACCAGCAGGATCACCAGGGCGAGGGCGGCGCCCAGGGCGAACGTCAGCCGCCAGCCCAGGTCCTTCGGCAGGATGTCGGTGTTCAGCGCGAGAACCGACAACAGGGAACCGCCGACGGCCCCCAGCCAGAAGCTGCCGTTGATGACCAGGTCGACGCGTCCGCGGTAGTACGCCGGGATCAGCTCGTCGATCGCGGAGTTGATGGCCGCGTACTCGCCGCCGATGCCGAAGCCGGTGAGGAAGCGGAAGAGGAAGAACCACCAGGTCGAGAAGGAGACCGCGGTCAGGGCCGTGGCCGCGAGATAGACCGCCAGGGTGATCATGAAGAGGTTCTTGCGGCCGTAGCGGTCGGTGAGGCGGCCCCAGAAGAGGGCACCGGAGCAGGCGCCCGCCACATACAGCGCGGCCGCGACACCGGTGACCTGGCCGGAGCTGATCGGCAGGCCGCTGCCGGGTTCGGAGAGCCGGCCGGCGATGTTGCCGACGACCGTGACCTCCAGGCCGTCGAGGATCCACACGGTGCCGAGGCCGATCACGATCGTCCAGTGCCAGCGTGACCAGGGCAGACGATCCAGACGGGCGGGAATCGCGCTGGTGACCGTGCCGGGTCGGGGCGCGGTGACGGACATGTCTGCCTCCTCGGCTGCGGCCGGCGCCGCACCCGACCCGAGTGCCCGCTCGGCCGGCGACTACGCTCCGAGCACCCGCGACACGGCGTAGATGAGCAGTCCGGCCAGCGAACCCACCACCGTGCCGTTGATCCGGATGAACTGCAGATCGCGCCCGATGTGCGCCTCGATCTTGCGGGTGGTGTGCCCGGCGTCCCAGCCGGCGACCGTGTCCGTGATCAGGGACGTGATCTCCTTGCGGTACGTGGTCACCACGTGCACCGCGGCGCCCTCCACCCACTTGTCGACCTTGGACTGGGTCCTCGGCTCGCCGGCCATCCGGGCGCCCAGCGACAGCAGCGAGCCCCGCACACGCAGCCTGAGCTCGCTGCGCTCGTCCTCGGCCGCGGACACGATCATCGAGCGGACGGCCGTCCAGGCGGAGGCGATGAGGTCCTGGACCTCACCTCGGCCCAGCACCTCGCCCTTGAGCCGCTCCACACGGGCGCGGGTGTCGGTGTCGGACTGGAGGTCGGAGGCGAAGTCGGCGAGGAAGCGGTCGAGGGCACCGCGCGCCGGATGCGTGGGCGAGTCGCGCATCTCGGTGACGAAGCGCAGGAGCTCCTTGTAGACGCGCTCGCCGACCCTCTTGTCCACGAAGCGCGGGGTCCAGCCGGGGGCTCCGCCCTGCACGGCGGCCATGACCTGGTCGTCGTGCAGGACGAGCCAGTCGTGGGCACGGACGCAGACCAGGTCCACGACGCGTCTGTGGCCGCCGTCGGCGACGACCTTCTCCAGCATCTTGCCGAGCGGCGGCGCGATCTCCTGGGCGTCGGCGCGGCGGGTTATGGCCTCGCCGACCACCGCCTGGACGTCCGAGTCGCGCAGTACGGTGAGCGCCCCGCGCAGAGCCGTCGCCAGTTCCGCCGTCACCCGGTCCGCATGCTCCGGTTCGGCGAGCCAGCTACCCAGCCGGGCGGCGATTCCGACGGCGTGCAGACGCTGCCGTACGACCTCCCCGGAGAGGAAGTTCTCACCGACGAACTCGCCCAGGGAGATACCGAGCTGGTCCTTCTTGTTCGGGATGATCGCCGTGTGCGGGATGGGCAGACCGAGCGGATGCCTGAAGAGCGCGGTGACCGCGAACCAGTCGGCTAGCGCACCGACCATGCCCGCCTCGGCGGCCGCGGCCACGTAACCGGCCCACGGGCCGGCGCCCGCGTCCCGCGCCCAGGTGGCGAGGGCGTACACGAGCGCCACGAGGAGCAGCAGGCCGGTCGCCATGCTCTTCATCCGGCGTACACCGCGCCGCTTCTCCTCGTCGGCGGGGCTGAAGGACGTCATCGCCCGGTTCGTCACGGTCGACGAGCGGGCGGACGGCCCCGCGGCCGCCGCTTCGTCCGGTTTCGTGCGTTCCATCCACTCCACCCGTTCGTGTCCCCCGTTACACATTGTCCCTTCCTGACCGACTCCTGGAACGGAACGGGAGTTCCCGGCGTCTGTCCGGACGGAGAAGTCTCGGGGGTTTCTCAGGGTCCTGTCAGGGTTCCCGGTCGTGAGCGCGGAAAGCCCGTGCCCCACGGCGCGAGCACCTCGGGTCCCGTCGGCTCCTCCCGCCCCATGATTCAGCATGGGGCCGATCAACAACGGAGCCTCGGGCTCCCTCGCCCGAGGAGTACACGCACAGCATGACCAAGTTCAACGGTTATGCCCTGCTGGCTGCCCTGTGCGCGGTCATCCTGACCGTGTCGGCGGCCATATACATCGGCGCCGCGGCCGATGACGGCAGCAAACCCGGCGCTCTCGCCGTCGGCCGCTCGGACCCTCGGGGCGCCGCCGCACCCGCGTCGGCAGGCGTCTGGGTAGGCGCCTGGTCGGCCTCGCCCTCCGGGGCCGAGCCCGGAACCGGGCCGGCCGGCATGTCCGGACGGTCCGTACGCAACGTGGTGCACACCGGCGTCGGCGGTACGGGGGCCCGCATCACACTGTCGAATCTCTACGGCCGGCAGCCGCTCTCCGTCACGCACGCCTCGATCGCGGTCGCGGCCGGCGCGAACGAAGCTGCCGCCGCCGCGGACACCATGCGCCGCCTCACCTTCGGCGGTGCCCCGTCGGTCGTCATAGCCCCGGGCCGGCAGGTGGTCAGCGACGCGGTCCGGATCGCCGTCCCGCAGGACTCCGACGTCCTCGTGACCACCTACTCGCCCACCCCGTCGGGCCCGGTCACCTTCCATCGGCACGCCCGGCAGATCTCCTACGTCGCCGACGGCGACCGCACGGAGGACGTGAGCGCAGCCGCCTACACCGGGCGTACGCCGTACTGGCGCTATCTGACCGCGCTCGACCTGCTCAGCAACGAGGCGGTGGGCACCGTGGTCGCCTTCGGCGACTCGATCACCGACGGTGTCACCTCCACCGTGGGCGCCGACCGCCGCTGGCCGGACGTGCTCGGCCGGCGGCTGCGCCAGGCCGCCGGATCCGGGGACGTGCCCCGCTACAGCGTCGTCAACCAGGGCATCAGCGGCAACCAGGTGCTGGTGAGCGGCCCCGGCCGGCCCGCCGACAACCCCAGCGGCCTCAGCCGCTTCGGACGCGACGTCCTGGAGCGGGCGAACGTCAAGGTCGTCGTCATCGACCTCGGCGTCAACGACATCGCGCGCAACCCCGGCCGCGCCGACCCGGACCGGATCGTCGCCGGCCTGCGCACCCTGGTCCGCGAGGCGCACGCCCACGGCCTGAAGGCGGTCGGCGCGACCCTGATGCCGTTCAAGGGCCACGGCAACTACCGGACCGACCGGGAACAGCTGCGGCAGGACATCAACGCGCAGATCCGCTCCGGCACGGTGTACGACGACGTCGTCGACTTCGACCGGGCGCTGCGCGACCCGTACGATCCGCGCCGGCTGCGCCCCGACTACGACTCGGGCGACCATCTCCACCCCAGCGACAAGGGCTTCCGCAGGATGGCGGAGGTCTTCGACCTGGCCTCGCTGAACGGGGCGGCGCCGGCCCGGCTGTGAGACCGGACGGGCGGCGGACGTCCGTACGGCGGATCAGTACTCGCCGTCGCGCCGCCGCCCACGCCCCTGCCGCCGGGCGTCCCTGCGCTCCCGCTGCAGTTCACGGCGCTCCTCGTGCCGTTCACGGTGCAGGTCGCGGCGCTCCTCGTGCCGTTCGCGGTGCTCGTCGCGCAGTGCGCGCATCAACTCGCGATGCTGGTCCAGCACCTCGCGGTGGGACTCCGGCAACTCCCGGCGCGTCGCCTTGCGGTCCAGCTTCTCCTGGCGCCGCTCGTCCCTCAGCCGCTGCCGCTCGGCCCGCGTCACCTTGCGCTCGACGCCGACCCCGCCCCAGAACGCGAACCCGGTCACGATCACGCGCGGCGCACCCGGATCCCCGGGCACACCCTCCTCGCGCTGGTCGAAGCCGCCCATGATCCCGACACCGCGCACGACCACCTCGACGCCGGGCGGCACGATGACGTTCATCCCGCCCATGACCGCGATGCAGTTGATCTCCACCTCGCGGTCCGCGAAGTACGCCTCGCGCAGGTCGATCTCACCACCGCCCCAGAAGGCGAAGCAGTTGAACCGCTTCGGCACCGTCCAGCGCCCCTTGCGCTGGAACCCGGACATGACGGCGACGGCCGACGCCGACGACCCCTCACCGCCCACGATCCGCTCGGCCCAACCCCCGCTCTCCACGGGCTCCTTGACCAGCGACACCGCGGGGGCGACGACACCGGCGGCCGGCAGGTCACGGGTGATCGGGGCCAACTCCCCGTAGGTCCGCGCCTTGTACGTCGCCTCCAGCCGCTCCTCGAACTCCTCCATGTCGAGACGGCCCTCGGCGACAGCGTCCCGCAGGACCTCGACGACCCGTTCGCGGTCGGCGTCGGAGGCACGGAGGTCCGGGGCGTGGGGTTCGGGAGACGTCCCACCGGAAGACACAGCGTCGGTCATACGGTCAGCCTACGAGGAAGCCGCGCACCGGGCTACGACACCGCCCGTTCCGGCGCGGGATCGGCAGCCCCTTCCAGCCGGTGCAGCATCCTGGCGATCACCGCCTCGATGTCCGGTTCCCGCACCGAGAGGTCCACCAGCGGACAGTCCGCCGCGATGCGCGCCACCAGCGGGGCCGCCGACTGCGACGCCGGGAACGCCAGCCACTGCCGCGGCCCCTCGACCCGCACCACGCGCGCGGGCGGCGCCTCGATCGGCGGCATCTCCCGCTCCAGGTCGACCACGAGGGTGCGCTCGCTGTCGCCCACCTCGTGCAGCCCGGCGAGCGGGCCGTCGTACATCAGGCGCCCCTGGTCGATGACCATCACCCGCGAGCACAGCTGCTCGATGTCCTGAAGATCGTGGGTGGTCAGCAGCACCGTCGTGCCGCGCTCGGCGTTCAGTTCCCGCAGGAAGTCACGGACCCGGGCCTTGGAGACGACGTCCAGACCGATGGTCGGCTCGTCGAGGTACAACACCTCCGGGTCGTGCAGCAGCGCCGCCACGATGTCGCCGCGCATCCGCTGGCCCAGCGACAGCTGGCGCACCGGAACGTCCAACAGGCTCCCCAGCTCGAGGAGTTCCACACAACGGTCGAGGTTCTCGCGGTAACGCCGGTCCGGGATGCGGTACATGCGGTGCATCAGCCGGTAGGAGTCGATCAGCGGCAGATCCCACCACAGGGTCGTGCGCTGCCCGAACACCACCCCGATACGCTGCGCCAGCCTCGTCCGCTCACGGGAGGGGTCGATCCCCGCGACCCGCAGCGTGCCGCCGCTCGGCGTCAGGATCCCGGTCAGCATCTTGATCGTGGTGGACTTCCCGGCACCGTTCGGTCCGATGTAGCCGACCATCTCGCCGCGCGCCACGGTGAAGGAGATCGAGTCGACGGCCCGCACCCGGCGCCGCTCACGGCGCAGGAAACCGGTCCTCGTACGCACCTCGAAGACCTTCTCCACCCGCTCCAGCCGGATGAAGTCGCCGTCCGGGTCGTCACCGCCCACCACACCACCGTCCACGTAACCACCCTCCATGGGTTCCTCAGCTCCCCGTACTCCGGTACGAACGCAGTCCCGCGCGCCAGGCCAGCATCGCGAGCGCACAGCAGGCCGCCGCCACCAGCGGCGGCGCGAAGGCGAGCCAGGCCGGCAGGTCGAGCGGATACGGCCGCCCCAGCACATACAGCGCGGGCAGCCAGTTGACGAAGGCGAGCGGCAGCAGGAAGGTCACCCCGCGCACCAGTTCCTTCGCGAAGACGGTGGGCGGGTACTGCAACAGCGTCTGACCCCCGTACGTGAAGGAGTTCTGCACCTCGGAGGCGTCCTGTGCGACGAACTGGAAGGCCGCGCCCGCCACGAACACGGCACAGAAGATCGCGGCGCCGCTCAGCAGCGCCAGCAGGACCATCAGCACCTTCAACGGTGTCCACGTCAGGTCCAGGGAGACCACCGCGTATCCGAGGACCAGCACGCCCTGGACGATCCGGCCGAGGCGGCGCAGCCCGAAGCGGTCCGCCGCGACCTGGGCCAGCACCGGCGCCGGACGGACCAGGAGCGTGTCCAGCGTGCCGTCACGCACCCGCCGCCCCAGCCGGTCCATCGAGCCGAGCACCAGATCGGCGAAGCCGAACGCGGTGGCGGACAGGCCGTACAGGAAGGCGACCTCGGGCAGGTCATAACCGCCGAGCGAGTCGATCCGCGAGAACATCAGCATGATCGCGACGAAGTCGAGCCCGGTCGCCGCGAAGCTGCCCAGCGTGGTCATCACGAACGAGGCGCGGTAGGCCATGGTGGAGCGGATCCACATGGCGGTGATCAGACCGTAGGCCCGCAGACCCTCGTACACCCGCCCGTACGTCCGCTGCCCGGCGGCAGCCGTGTCAGCCACCCTGGACCACCACCCGCCGGGTCGCCGCGGACTGCACCAGCCGCCCGACGCCGAGCAGCACCACGGCCCAGGCGATCTGGAAGGCGTACGTGGGCAGCGGGTCCGCCGCGCCGAGCAGCACATCCACGGGGGCCTGGAGCAGCGCCGACCAGGGCAGCAGGCGAACGACCTCGCCGAGCGTGCCGGGGAAGACGTTCAGCGGCAGCAGCATGCCGGAGCAGAAGACCGCCGTCAGCCCGGCGAGCTGGGCGACGCCCGCCCCGTCCAGCAGCCAGAACGCGCTCAGCGCCACGACGAACCGGATCGCGAAACTCACCACCACCCCGAGCCCGACCGCGACCAGGAACGCCGCCCAGGTCAGCGGGCTCGCGGGCAGCGCGAGCGGGAAGACGAGCGCGCCGAAGACCAGCGGGACCACACCCCGCCCGAGCAGATGGAACAGCGCCCGCCCCAGATCCGAGGCCAGCCACCACCCCTGGAGGTCGACGGGCCGGTACAGATCGACGGCCACGTCGCCCGTACGGATGCGTTCGATCAGCTCTTCCTCGAAACCACCGCCGAACACGGCCACCGTCATCAGCAGGCCCTGGCTCACCCAGACGAACGTAAGAGCCTGCGACTGGTCGTACCCCCCTAGGTGGGGTCGCTCGTTCCACACGGCGAGGTAGGTGTACGCCAGGATCAATCCGAAGACCGAGTTGGTGAACACCCCGGCCGCGGTCGCGGTCCGATAGGTCGCGTACCGCCGGAAACCACTGGCGGCGACGGCGGCGTACAACCGCCCTGTCCCCACGGGAGAACCTCCTTCGACACGTGCCGGACGGAAGCGCAGGAGCCTAGCGCGCGGATGAAGTGGCGTACCACACGTTTTCCCGGCACGACACGTCCGTCGTACCGGGAACGGAACGCAAGGTGCGACAGTCTTCATCAGGGGACGCAGATGGCGTACGAGGGCGTACGTGAACGTACGACGCAAAACGGGAGTCCGGGCACCACGATGAGCGACGAGCCGCAGCCGCAGCCGCAGCAGGGCAGCCATGCCCTCGCGCCCCAAGAACCGCCGTCGGGCCCGCCGGGGCCGGCCCCCGGCAGGCCCCGGCGCACCGGGTGGCGCCGGCTGATCCCGACCTGGCGCACGGCGCTCGGCACCCTCGTGACCGGGCTGCTGCTGCTGGTCGGCCTCTTCGCGCTCGGCTACTACCTGGTCAAGATCCCGCCCGCGAACGCGGCCGCGACCAAGCAGAGCAACGTCTACCTGTACGCGGACGGCACCGAGCTGGCCCGCGACGGCTCGGTCAACCGCGAGAGCGTGATGCTCGCCCAGATCTCCAAGGACGCCCAGCACGCGGCGCTCGCCGCCGAGGACCGCGACTTCTACTCGGAGTCCGCCGTCGACCCCAAGGCGATGATCCGCGCCGCCTGGAACACGGCCACCGGCAAGGGCAAGCAGTCCGGCTCGACGATCACCCAGCAGTACGTGAAGAACTACTACCTGGGCCAGGAGCAGACCGTCACCCGGAAGGTGAAGGAGTTCTTCATCTCGATCAAACTGGACCGGGAGAAGAGCAAGGACCACATCCTCGAGGGCTACCTCAACACCAGCTTCTTCGGCCGCAACGCCTACGGCATCCAGGCAGCCGCACAGTCCTACTACGGCGTGGACGCCAAGGACCTCACCGCCGCCCAGGGCGCCTACCTCGCGGCCCTGCTGAACGCGCCGAGCCAGTACGACGTGACCGCCCACCCCGAGAACAAGGCGGCCGCCGTGGCCCGCTGGAACTACGTCCTCGACGGCATGGTCAAGAAGCGCTGGCTGACCGAGGAGCAGCGGCGCAAGGCGACCTTCCCGACACCCCGGCAGCAGGTCACCGCCACCGCCATGTCCGGCCAGCGCGGCTACCTGGTCCAGGCGATCAAGGACTACCTCGTCACCAACAAGATCATCGACGAGGACACCCTGACGGGCGGCGGCTACCGCATCACCACCACCCTGCAGAAGTCCAAGCAGGACGCCTTCGTCAAGGCCGTCGACGACCGGCTCATGAGCAACCTCGACAAGAAGAACCGCAAGATCGACCGCGCGGTGCGGGCCGGCGGCGTCGCCATCGACCCGGCCACGGGCAAGGTCCTCGCGATGTACGGCGGCATCGACTACACCGAGCAGTACGTCAACAACGCGACCCGCCGCGACTACCAGGTCGGCTCGACGTTCAAGCCGCTGGTGTTCACCTCGGCCGTGCAGAACGGCGCCCGGACGCAGAACGGCGTCCCGATCACCCCCTACACCGTCTACGACGGCACGGACCGGCGACCGGTGCAGGGCTGGAGCGGCGGCACCTACGCGCCCGAGAACGAGGACAACGTCTCCTACGGCCCGATCACCGTCCGCACGGCCACCGACGACTCCGTCAACGCCGTGTACGCACAGATGGCCGTCGACGTCGGCCCGTCCAAGGTCAGGCAGACAGCGATCGACCTCGGCCTGCCCGCGAACACCCCCGACATGAACCCGTACCCGTCGATCGCGCTCGGCACGGCCACCGCGAGCGTCCTCGACATGGCAGAGGCGTACGCGACACTCGCCAACCACGGCAAGCACGGCACGTACACCCTGGTCGAGAAGATCTCCAAGGACGGCCGGGAGGACGTCGACCTTCCGCACCGCGCCATGAAGCAGGTGGTCAGCCGCGAGGCGGCGGACACCACCACGTCCATGCTGCGGAGCGTGGTGGACAGCGGCACCGCGACGGCCGCCCAGGGCGCGGGCCGGCCCGCCGCCGGCAAGACCGGCACCGCCGAGGAGGACCAGGCCGCCTGGTTCGCCGGCTACACCCCCGACCTGGCCACGGTGGTCGCCGTGATGGGCCAGGACCCCGACACGGGCAGGCACGAACCGCTGTACGGCGCGATGGGCCTCGGCCGCGTCAACGGCGGCGGCGCGCCCGCCGAGATCTGGGCGCAGTTCACGAGGACGGCGCTCGAGGGCAAGCCGGTCAAGAGCTTCGATCTGCGCCTCCAGGCCGGCGCGGAGGGGTACCACGACCCGTCCCTCGACCCCACGGCCCAGCAGCCGTGGGACCCCGAAGGCCCGGACAACGGCGACACCACGGGCGACCGGGCCGACCCGGGCCAGGACCAGGGGCAGACCGACGGCGGCTTCCCGCCCACCGGCGGCGCCGACACCACCGGCTCACCCGGCACCGGCGACACGACCGACACGGGCGGCTCCACCGACGACGGCGGCACGACCGGGGACGGAGGCACCACCGACGACGGCGGCACGACCGGCGACGGCGGCGGCACCGGCCCCGGGGGTCCGCCCGGCACAGGAACCACGAACGGCGCCGCGGGGCCCACCGGGAACGGCGGGCCTACGGGAGACGGCGGAACGACGGGCAGAGCGGAAGGCTAGGGCCCGGGGCGCTCAGATCCCCAGATCCTTGATGATCTTCGCCACGTGACCCGTCGCCCGCACGTTGTACAGCGCGCGCTCGACCTTGCCCTCCTCGTCGACGACCACCGTCGAGCGGATCACGCCGACCACCTTCTTGCCGTACATCGTCTTCTCGCCGAAGGCGCCGTACGCCTGAAGGACCTCTTTGTCCGGGTCGGCGAGAAGGGTCACCTTCAGGGACTCCTGCTCGCGGAACCTGGCCAGCTTCTCCGGCTTGTCGGGCGAGATGCCGATGACGTCGTAGCCGGCGCCCGCCAGGAGCTCCAGGTTGTCGGTGAAGTCGCACGCCTGCTTGGTGCAGCCCGGAGTGAGCGCGGCCGGGTAGAAGTACACGATGACCTTGCGGCCCTTGCGGTCGGCCAGGGAGACCTCGTTGCCGTCGGCGTCCGGCAGGGTGAAGGCGGGGGCGGTGTCGCCCGGTTCGAGTCGCTCGCTCATCGGTACCTCACATGGCAGGGGCGGGTTACCCGACGAGCCTAATCTCCCCCGCACCCGCCATAGGGGTGCCGGGGAGTGCGTCGGGCCCGAAGCTGACAGACTGTCGACCACAGAAGCAGGAATTGCGCGGAACACGTCGCAAACGACCACGGAGGAAGCGCGGTGACGGACACGTCGAGCACACCGGACACCAGGACTCCGGCGCAGATCGAGGCGGACATCAAACGCCGCCGCGAAACCCTCGCCGAGACGCTCGACGAGATCGGCGTCCGGGTGCACCCCAAGACGATCGTCGGAGACGCCAAGGCCAAGGTCGTCTCCAACATCGACCACACGCTCGGACGGGCCTACGTCGGCGTCAACCGGACCGTCAGCCAGGTCAAGGGGCAGTTCGTCACGCAGGAGGGCGCACCCCGCCTGGAGCGCATCGTCCCCGTGGCCCTGGTCGTGGTCGGCGTCGTCGGACTGCTCACCGTCGGCTCCCGACGGCGCAAGCGCTGACCCGGACGCAGACGAAGAGATCGAAGGCAGGTAGGTTCGGGGTGTGAGCGAGAAGACCCACCACGACAAGTTGCCGATCCGGATGCTGCACGACCGTGTGCTCGTGCGGCAGGACGCCGCCGAGGGCGAGCGCAGGTCAGGCGGCGGCATCCTGATCCCCGCGACCGCGGCCGTCGGCCGGCGCCTCGCCTGGGCCGAGGTCGTCGCGGTCGGGCAGAACGTCAGGACCGTGGAACCGGGCGACCGGGTGCTGTACGACCCGGAGGACCGTGCCGAGGTAGAGGTGCGGGGCACCCCGTACGTCCTGATGCGCGAACGCGATCTGCACGCCGTGGCGGCGGACCGCTTCGAGGGGTCCGAGGACTCCACGGGCCTGTACCTGTAGAACGAACGGCAAAGGGGCCGGTGGCGGATGCCACCGGCCCCTTTGCCGTTCCTTTGCTAGCCTTGGACGACCCCGACGAGACGCGCCGTACCGGGACGGAACCGCCAGGTCCGCAGGCAAAGACGACGCACCTGTCCGTTCACGTCTCACGGAGGTGCCCGCCATGGCCTGGGTCCTGCTCGTCGTCGCCGGTCTGCTCGAAGTCGCCTGGTCGGTCGGGATGAAGTACACCGACGGCTTCACCCGCCTGTGGCCGAGCCTCGCCACCGGCGCGGGAATCGTCGCGAGCATGCTTCTGCTCTCCTACGCCGCGAAGTCCCTCCCCATCGGTACGGCGTACGGCGTCTGGGTGGGCATCGGCGCGGCCGGCGCGGCGGTGCTGGGCATGACCGTCCTCGGCGAGCCCGCGACCGCCGCGCGCATCTTCTTCGTGGCCCTGCTGCTGATCGCGGTGGTGGGGCTGAAGGCGACTTCGGGGCACTGAGTCCCCGCTGCGCGGGGCGAGGATCCTCGTGACTGCCCGGCCTGCGATTCGTTACTCCGTGCGAGGCGCCGAACAGGCGGCCGAGATCGGAGGGGCATGAGCACGGCGGACATGTACGACCGGGACGCGCTGGCGACCGCGGTCGCGGAGTCCCACACCTGGAACGGCCTCATGCGCCGCCTCGGGCTCAAGCCCAGCGGCGGTCGGCGACGCGTCCTGCAAGAACGCGTCGCCGCGCACGGGATCGACACAGGCCACTTCCGGCAGCGCAGCCCGTGGCTCCGGTATCCGGACGATGCGATCGCCGCAGCGGTCGCATCGTCCTCGACGCTGCGCGAAGTCGCTCTGAAACTCGGTGCCACGCCCGCCACCGGCACGCTCACGCACCTGCGGCGCCGCATCGCGGCAGCCGGCATCGACATCGGCCACTTCCCGGGCATCGATCGACCGTACGCGGTTCCGCGGTTCACCGACGACGAACTGCGCATCGCGGCCGCCTCGGCCCCGAGTGTGCGCCAAGCGGCCAGAGCGCTGGGGGTGCCTGACGACGACCGGTCACGCGCCGCACTGAGCCGGATGTTCCGGGAGCGCAGGGTGGACACCTCCCACTTCCGCAACGCCCGCCTGGCGATCCCGGAGCAGGCCCTGCGGGCGGCCGTGCCGGAAGCCACGAGCTACGCCGCCGTGATGCGGGCGCTGGAACTCGAGGTGACCGACACGAACCACCGGCGCGTGCGGCGCAAGGCGGCACAGCTCGGCCTTGACACAAGCCACTTCAAGCGGCGGCCCCGGGCGGCGGTGCACTCGAGCCGTCGCGAACCCGCGGCGGGACGCGTGCTCGTGGTCCTCCCCGCCGGTTCCCCGCGGACCAACCGGGCCCGGCTGCACGCGGCACTGCAGGAGTCCGGCATTCCCCATCGGTGCGCGTCCTGCGGCAACATCGGCGAGTGGCTGGGGCGGGTGATCACCCTCCAGATCGACCACATCAACGGCGACTGGCTGGACAACCGCATCGAGAACCTGAGGTATCTGTGCCCGAACTGCCATGCCCTGACGGCAACATGGTGCCGTCGGAAGGACAGGCGGCCCGCAGTGCGTACCGGCTCCCCCGTACACTGAACGGCACGAAGCGGCGCAGGGATATATGTCCGCTTTGGGGCGGTCGTGGCGAAAGAGGCGATACGCGCGGGTTTTAGGTGCCCGTGGGAGAAATCCCGTGTGGGTTCGAGTCCCACCGACCGCACGCCGGCATGCGGAGGGCCCACCCGGGCGAAAGACGGGTGGGCCCTCCGCGTTGTCAGCCGAGCAGCTCCCGCACCACCGGTACCAGCGCCCGGAACGCCTTCCCCCGGTGGCTGATCGCGTTCTTCTCCTCGGGGCTCAGTTCCGCGCAGGTCCGCGTCTCGCCCTCCGGCTGGAGGATCGGGTCGTAGCCGAAGCCGTTCGTGCCCGCCGGGGTGTGGCGGAGGGCGCCCTTCAGCTGGCCCTCCACCACGCGCTGCGTCCCGTCCGGCAGGGCCAGGGCCGCCGCGCAGGCGAAGTGCGCGCCGCGGTGGGGCTCGTCGATGTCGCCAAGCTGGGCAAGGAGCAGGTCGAGATTCGCCTTGTCGTCTCCGTGCCGGCCTGCCCAGCGGGCCGAGAAGATGCCGGGGGCGCCGTGCAGTACGTCCACGCAGAGGCCCGAGTCGTCGGCCACCGCGGGCAGGCCCGTCGCCTGGGCCAGGGCGTTGGCCTTGAGCAGGGCGTTCTCGGCGAAGGTGACGCCTGTTTCCTTGACGTCGGGGATGTCGGGGTAGGCCTCCGCGCCGACCAGGTCGTGCGGGAGGCCCGCGTCGGCGAGGATCGCCCTGAGTTCGGTGATCTTTCCGGCGTTGCGCGTGGCGAGGATCAGGCGGGTCATGTCCATCAGTATCCGCGGGGCGCGGGCGTCCTCCGCCCGCGCCCCCGGTGCCGGTCGCGGCGTGCTAGGACGTGCAGACCTTGGTCAGTTCTCCGGCCGCGTCCGTCACGGGGCCGACGTCGGGGGTCTTGTCGCCGTTCCGGACGGCTTCGCGGACGTTCGTGACGGACGTGCGCAGGTGGTCGACCGCCTTGTCGAGATCGACGTCGTCCGTCGTGTCCCCGATCTTGTCGAGGTTCCTCTCGATGGAGTCGAGGGACGCCTCGGTCTGCGTCGGGTCGTTCGCCGCGTTCTCGACGGCCTGCTGGAGGTCGGTGACGCTGTCGGCGATCGCGTCGGCGGTCTGGACGCAGTCGATCGCCTTGTCGACGGCGTCGCAGCCCGCGCCGGCGCCCATGGCGGCGAGCACGGCGACGGCTGCGAGCGCGGCGGTGGTGGTGCGGCGGCGGTGGCGCGCGGCCATGGAACGGATTCCCTCCCCGTCGGCGGTGCGGCACCTGCCCGTGGGCGCGCCGGCCGGTCCGGCTCGCCCGACCCGTGGGTGGTCGTACGGGGCTGTGTCCGGGCGCGCCGGGTGCCCCGGGCGCCGTTCGTGTCAGCGGTGCGGCTATCCCTGAAAACGCCGTTCGGCGCTACTCGGTTGCCTCGAGGGCGGCGCGTTGCAGGGTCGCGAGCCGGTCGCAGCCGGAGAGGGCCAGGTCGAGCAGGGTGTTCAGTTCCGTGCGGTCGAAGGGTGCTGCCTCCGCCGTGCCCTGTACTTCCACGAAGCGGCCGTCGCCGGTGCAGACGACGTTCATGTCGGTGTCGGCCCTGACGTCCTCCTCGTAGCAGAGGTCCAGGAGCGGTACACCGTTCACGATGCCGACGGAGACGGCCGCGACCGTGCCGGTCAGCGGTTGCCGGCCGGTCCGCACCAGCTTCTTGTGCTGTGCCCAGGCCACGGCGTCGGCGAGTGCGACGTAGGCGCCGGTGATCGCGGCGGTGCGGGTGCCGCCGTCCGCCTGGAGGACGTCGCAGTCGAGGACGACGGTGTTCTCGCCGAGCGCCTTGTAGTCGACGACGGCGCGCAGGGAGCGGCCGATGAGGCGGCTGATCTCGTGGGTTCGGCCGCCGATCCTGCCCTTGACCGATTCGCGGTCGCCGCGGGTGTTGGTGGAGCGGGGCAGCATGGCGTACTCGGCGGTGACCCAGCCCTCGCCGCTGCCCTTGCGCCAGCGCGGGACGCCTTCGGTGACGGATGCGGTGCAGAGGACTTTGGTGTCGCCGAAGGAGACGAGGACGGAGCCCTCGGCGTGCTTGCTCCAGCCGCGCTCGATGCTGATGGGGCGGAGCTGTTCGGGCGTGCGGCCGTCGATTCGAGACATGGGCCGAGCCTATCCGTACATGCGTCAGGGGCCCCTCCCGGTGGGAGGGGCCCCTGAGGTGTGGGCGCGTGGGCTCACATCATGTCTTCGATCTCCGCGGCGATCGGGTCCGCGTCGGTGCCGATGACGACCTGGATGGCGGTGCCCATCTTGACGACGCCGTGGGCGCCGGCGGCCTTCAGGGCGGCCTCGTTGACGAGAGAGGCGTCGTGGACCTCGGTGCGCAGCCGGGTGATGCAGCCCTCGATCTCGTCGATGTTGTCGATGCCGCCGAGACCGGCGACGATCTTCTCAGCCTTGCTGGCCATGTCTCTTCTCCCTGATCCGAACCGCTTTGTCGCAGTAACCCATAGGTGGACGAACTTTGCGAGCGGTCTGGTCGTGCGAACCCGAGGAAGGCGTTCCCGACAGTGCGACCGTCCGCGAACTGGTCTACACCACGCCGGGATAGGGCGCCAAACGCAGTGCGGCACGGAGCGACCCTGTCCGAACATCACGGTCAAGTGGCACTTATCACGCCATCCAGACCTCTGACTCATAGCCGTATCGAGCTATCGTTTCCGGGAATTCGCCGCAAGTGCGGCACTACTTACGGTATGTCCGGGACTACAGAATTCACGGGTTCCTTATCCCACCTTCACCGTGCTACAACAGGTCTACACCAGTGAGTGGTGTAGACCACGCGGGAGCTGCCCACCTCGTTCAGCCCTTCCCGTCCCCCGGCAGCCCCCAGCACATGGAGGAACTATGAGCACCGCCACCGAAACCTCGGCGGCCCCCGCAAAGAAGCGGGGATCAGGTCTGTTCCAGGGCCTGCAGAAGGTCGGCCGCAGTCTCCAGCTCCCGATCGCCGTACTGCCGGCGGCGGGTATTCTCCTGCGACTCGGCCAGCAGGACGTCCACGACAAGCTGAACCTGCCGGACAAGGTCACGGCAGTGTTCGCCACAGCTGGTGGGGCGATCTTCGACAACCTGCCGATGCTGTTCTGCATCGGTGTGGCGATCGGCTTCGCCAAGAAGTCCGACGGCTCCACGGCCCTGGCGGCCCTGGTCGGCTTCCTTGTCTACAGCAATGTGCTGAAGGCCTTCCCGGTCACCGAGGCCAAGGTCCAGGCCGGCGCGGACATAGCCGCCACCTACAACAACCCCGGCGTTCTCGGCGGCATCCTGATGGGTCTGCTGTCGGCGGTGCTGTGGCAGCGCTACCACCGGACCAAGCTGGTCGACTGGCTCGGCTTCTTCAACGGCCGTCGCCTGGTCCCGATCATCATGGCCTTCGTCGGCACCGTCGCCGGTGTCTTCTTCGGTCTGATCTGGAAGCCGATCGGCGAGGGCATCTCGAACTTCGGTGAGTGGATCACCGGTCTCGGCGCGCTGGGCGCGGGTCTGTTCGGTCTGATCAACCGTGCGCTGATCCCGGTCGGCATGCACCAGTTCGTGAACACCGTCTCCTGGTTCCAGATCGGTGACTTCAAGAACTCGGCCGGCGAGGTCGTCCACGGTGACCTCAACCGGTTCTTCGCCGGTGACCCGACCGCCGGACAGTTCATGTCGGGCTTCTTCCCGATCATGATGTTCGGCCTGCCGGCCGCCGCGCTCGCCATCGCGCACGCCGCCCGCCCCGAGCGCCGCAAGGCCGTGCTGGGCATGATGATCTCGCTGGCGCTGACCTCCTTCGTGACCGGTGTGACCGAGCCGATCGAGTTCTCGTTCATGTTCATCGCCCCGGTGCTGTACGCGATCCACGCGGTCCTCACCGCCCTGTCCATGGCGGTCACCTGGGCGCTCGGCGTCCACGCGGGCTTCACCTTCTCCGCGGGTGCCATCGACTACCTGCTGAACTGGAACCTGGCGACCAAGCCATGGCTGATCATCCCGATCGGCCTGGTGTTCGCGGCGATCTACTACTTCGTCTTCCGCTTCGCGATCGTCAAGTTCAACCTCCCGACCCCGGGCCGCGAGCCCGAGGAGGAGGTCGAGGACCTCACGAAGGCGTGAGCGACTCCTCCGAACGACACGAAGGCCCCGGAACCTCTCAGGTTCCGGGGCCTTCGGGCGTGTGAGGGGCGTTGCGCGTACGCCGGTCCTAGACCTCGTACGTCGCCCGGGGCGTCGCCAGTTCCACGGGGCCGGAGTAGACGGCCCGGGCGTCCGCCAGATTGACCTGCGGGTCGGTCCACGGCGGGATGTGGGTCAGCACCAGGCGGCGGGCGCCGGCGCGGGCGGCCGCCTCGCCGGCCTCGCGGCCGTTGAGGTGCAGGTCCGGGATGTTCTCCTTGCCGTAGGTGAACGCGGCCTCGCACAGGAAGAGGTCCGTGTCACGGGCGAGTTCGTCCAGGGCCTCGCTCACGCCGGTGTCGCCGGAGTAGGTGAGCGACCTGCCGCCGTGCTCGACGCGGATGCCGTACGCCTCCACGGGGTGGCGCACGCGTTCCGTGTGGACGGTGAAGGGGCCGACCTCGAAGGAGCCGGGCTTGACCGTGTGGAAGTCGAAGACCTCGCTCATCGAGGAGGCCGAGGGGGTGTCGGCGTAGGCGGTGGTCAGGCGCTGCTCGGTGCCCTCCGGACCGTAGACCGGGATGGGTGCCGCGCGGCCGCCGTCGTGGCGGTAGTAGCGCGCGACGAAGTACCCGAGCATGTCGATGCAGTGGTCGGCGTGCAGATGACTGAGGAAGATCGCGTCGAGGTCGTAGAGACCGCAGTGGCGCTGCAGCTCGCCAAGGGCGCCGTTGCCCATGTCGAGGAGCAGCCGGAAGCCGTCGGCCTCGACGAGGTAGCTCGAGCAGGCCGAGTCCGCGGACGGAAACGACCCCGAGCAGCCGACGACGGTGAGCTTCATAAAGCTGGAACCTCCGCGTGGCAGAAAGTGCACAAGGCAGGAACGGGCGGTGACGGGGGTCGTGCGGTCCGTCGAGCGTAAGGCGCAAAAG
This sequence comes from Streptomyces sp. HUAS TT11, assembly GCF_051553595.1. Taxonomy (NCBI): domain Bacteria; kingdom Bacillati; phylum Actinomycetota; class Actinomycetes; order Kitasatosporales; family Streptomycetaceae; genus Streptomyces; species Streptomyces sp. HUAS TT11. The sequence continues at coordinate 5,646,388 of NZ_CP196184.1, read as the reverse complement.
GGCCGGTCGCTCCTCCGCCAGGGGCCGTTGTGGGCGAACTCACCTGTGGTGTCACCGGTTCGGCTGGACCATGGGTGCGTGGGGAGTGCGTCGGGGCGCACGACCCGCGGTGCGGCGGCGCGTTGGTGTGCGCCGAAGGCGGGCGGTGGGGCGTGTACGCCGGTACCGTCAACGATATGGACACGTCCTGGTGGCTGGCGCTGGCGGCGGTGGTGCTGCTCGCGCTGGTCGCGACGCTGGTGGACGGATGGGGGCGCGGGCAACGCCCCCGCCGTGCCGCGGCACGTCCGCCGGGACGCGCCCGGCTGCATCCGCGGCCCGCCGAGATCTGGTGGGCGAGCGTTCCGTACGAGGACCGGATCGGTGCCAAGGACCGGCCCTGCCTGGTACTGACGGTGCGCGGGGACAGTGCGACGGTCGCCAGCATCACCAGCCGGTACCGCGACGAGCGGGCGGGCGTGATTCCGCTGCCGCCGGGCACGGTCGCCGACGCCCACGGCCGGCCCAGTTTCCTGGAGACCGACGAACTGCGCGACGTGCCGCTGTGGGACTTCCGGCGCCGGGTGGGCGTGGTGGATCCCGTGCTGTGGGATCAGGTGCGGTATCTCGCCGGGTGACCGTCCTCATGGCGTGTCCTCACGGCCCTGTCCTTCCTTCGGTCTTCGTCCTCTCCCCCGGCCTCGTCCTCACGGTGCCGTCACGGTCACCGTGACCGTCCACTGCTCGATGCCCAGGCACGCGTTCCGGCCCGGTTGCCGGGCGCACAGCGGGCGGCTCGAGCCGAGCCGCGCCGTTCCGGGCGCGACCGCCTCGAACGCGGCGAGGGCGTCGCCCGGTCGGACGGCGATGCCGGCGTTGGTGGCCTGGAGCGCGTCGCCCTTGGCGGTGACGACGGCCCAGGGCCGGTCCTTGGAGCCGTCCAGTGCGATGCGGATCCGCCCGCCCTGCGCCAGGCACACGGTGCGGCCGGTGTCGGCCGCGGTGAGCTGCACCTCGGGCGCGCACCTCGTCCCGGTGGGGGTCGGCGGGACGGACGGCGGGAGCGACGGTGCGGCGGGGACCGATGGTGGAACCGGTGCCGACGGTGCTGCCGGTGCCGATGGTGAGGCCGGTGCCGACGGCGGGGTCGCACCGCTGCCGGACGAGCCGCCGCTGCCGGCCCCGCAGCCCACGACGAGTAGTGCCGCTGCCGCGACGGCGGTGACGGTGGTGGTCCGGTGGAGCGTCGTACGGCGCATGGGGCGGCCGCCTTCCTCTGCCTCGTCCTCGGTCCTGCCCTCGTGCTGGTGTGACGTTCCTCCAGCTCATCAGGATCCGCCCGCGACCGCGAGCGGGCCCCGGCCGCAGGTACGGCCGGGGCCCTTGGTGCCCGGAGGTGCTCAGCCGGTCGTCAGTGCGGTGTCGTCGACGACGAAGCTGGTCTGCAGCGAGGAGTCCTCCGCGCCGCTGAACTTCAGGGTGACCGTGGACCCCGCGAAGGAGGACAGGTCCAAGGACTTCTGCGCGTACCCGGTGGCGGCGTTGAGGTTCGAGTACGTCGCCAGCGTGGTCGAACCGGCGGTCACCGTCAGCTTGTCGTACTGGCTGCCGGTGGTGGTCTCCGCCGTGTCGATGTGCAGGTAGAAGGTGAGCGTGGCCCTGCACCCGGACGGGATCGTCACCGACTGGGACAGCGTGTCGGTGTGCGAGGACCCGTAGCCGTCGAGCCAGGCCTTGTACGAACCGCCGTGCGCCGCCTCACCGCTGTCGTTGGTGATGACCCCGCTCGTCGCGGTCCAGCCGGTGCTGCCCGACTCGAAGCCCGGGTTGCCCAGCAGCTGCGCCGAAGAGCAGGTGCCGCCGGAGGTGCCGACGGTCCAGCTGAAGGACGCCGAGCCCGAGGCGCCGGTGGAGTCCTTGGCGGTGACGGTCGCGCTGTAGGTGCCCGCGGTGGACGCGGTTCCGGAGATCAGGCCGGTCGAGCTGTTGATCGACAGTCCGGTGGGCAGTCCGGTCGCGCTGTAGGTGAGCGCCGCACCCGCGCTGTCGGAGGCCGAGATCTGCAGGCTGACGGAGCCGCCGGTCGTGGTGGACTGGTTGCCGGGGCTGGTGACGGTCACGGTGTTGCCGGAGCTGCTGTCCGCGGAGAAGGCGGCCGTGCCGTTGGGGGTGCCCCAGCCGGTCGGGCCGTCGTAGCCGGCGCGCGCGGTGCAGAAGTACGACGTGGAGCAGCTGCCGTTGTTGCCGGTCGTGACGTCGTACAGGTTCCCGGTGTGGGAGTAGGGGTACTTCGCCGGGTAGTCCGTGGCGCCCGGAGTGCCCGCGAGGGCGTAGACGCCGGCGATGATCGGGGCGGAGGCGCTGGTGCCGCCGTAGACCGCCCAGCCGGAGCCGCCGTAGGTGTCGTAGACCGCGACGCCGGTGGCCGGGTCGGCGACAGCCGAGACGTCGGCCTCCATACGCCGGGAGCAGCCGGTGTCGGTCTGCCAGCTCGGCTTGGGGTCGTAGGCCGAGCAGCCGGAGCCGGTGCCCTCGGTGCTGCTGGTCTTCCACACGGACTCGGTCCAGCCGCGGGAGTTGGAGGACGTCGACAGCGCGGTGCCGCCCACGGCGGTCACGTACTGGGAGGCCGCCGGGTACTCGGCGCCGTAGGCCTCGTCGCCCGAGGAGACGGTGATCGCGACGCCGGGGTGCTTGAAGTACTGGGTGTCCTCACTGGTCTGGGACGATGCCTCACTGCCGCCCCAGCTGTTGGAGACGAACTTGGCGCCGAGCGCGACGGCCTCGTTCTCGGCCGTGCCGAGATCGGTGTCGTTCGCGGAGTTGGCCTCGACGAGGATGATCTTGCAGTTCGGGCAGACGGCGCTGACCATGTCGATGTCCAGCGCCTCCTCGCCCGCCCAGCCGGTGTTGTTGGACGGCAGCGAGGTGGTCGAACCGGTCTGGCTGACCTGCTTGAAGCAGCCGTTGGCCTTGGTGCACGCGGACAGCCCGTAGGTCGAGCGGTAGGTCGCGAGGTCCGATTCGGCGTTGGGGTCGTTGTACGCGTCGACGACCGCGACCGTCATGCCGGAGCCGCCGGTCGAGGGCAGGTTGTAGGCGCTGTGCAGGTTGGCGGGGCTCAGGCCGGAGGGTGCGGCGGCCGCCGTCGCGGAGGCGAGCCGCTGCTCGATGTCGGTGCGCCGCTGGGCGAAACAGGACGCGTGGCCGGCGGTCGGGGCGCCGCACAGGTGCTGCGTCGGCACCTTCTGGCCGGGCTTGCCGGTGGCGTGGACGGTCTGCGCCTCGGGGCTCGTCAGCGCCCGGGCGTTCTGGGTGGCGTGGGAGGACTGCGCGGTGCCGGAGGCGCTCTGGGCGCCGGCGGCCGGGGCCGCCATGAGACCGGCGACGGTGAGGGCGAGAGCGGGGAGGGCGGCGGTCAGGAGTCTTCGCAGGCTCCGTCGCCGCTTGCTCGGGCGGGACTCACGCATGGGGTGCTGCCTCTCTCGGTTTGAGGCCGGCGCCGCGCGGGCCTGGGTCGGGCCGGACGCGGAGCCACAGCCGGGAAGTGGGGATTCCTGAAGCTGAGTGGCAGGCCTGTGACGCGCGTAGCGACGGTAGGACGCGTTGCCATGGGCATGACACCTATAGCGCCGTGAACACCCTGAGAGCCCAGTGAGCGTGACATGACAGGGTGCGGGCAGAACCTAGCCCGGTCCGGCGAGGGCGGGCAGTCCCGAAGAGAGATCTTTGCCGCTCCATAGGCGGCACTTAGCGCGCCGATTGGCGGGCATTGGCGTGTTGATGAGAAGGCGGGTTCCGGGGGCGGGGCCCCCGGTCACCTGCGTAGGGAAAACCCTATGCCCACAGCTGTCCGTGCAGTGTCTTGATCGCCTCTTCCGTCGTCGCCGCCGTGTAGACGCCCGTCGACAGGTACTTCCAGCCGCCGTCGGCCACGATGAAGACGATGTCGGCGCTCTCGCCCGCCTTGACGGCCTTGGCACCCACCCCGATGGCCGCGTGCAGGGCCGCGCCCGTGGAGACACCCGCGAAGATGCCCTCCAGCTGGAGCAGTTCACGGGTACGGGTCACCGCGTCCGCCGAGCCGACGGAGAAGCGGGTGGTCAGGACCGAGGCGTCGTACAGCTCCGGCACGAAGCCCTCGTCGAGGTTCCGCAGGCCGTAGACCAGGTCGTCGTAGCGCGGTTCGGCCGCGACGATCCGCACGTCCGGCTTGTTCTCGCGCAGATACCGGCCCACGCCCATGAGCGTGCCGGTGGTACCGAGGCCGGCCACGAAGTGCGTGACGGAGGGGAGGTCGGCCAGGATCTCCGGACCGGTGGTCGCGTAGTGCGCGCCCGCGTTGTCCGGATTTCCGTACTGGTAGAGCATCACCCAGTCCGGGTGCTCGGCCGCCAGCTCCTTGGCGACGCGCACGGCGGTGTTGGAGCCGCCCGCGGCCGGGCTCGAGATGATCTCGGCACCCCACATGCCCAGCAGGTCACGGCGCTCCTGCGAGGTGTTCTCCGGCATGACGCACACCATGCGGTAGCCCTTGAGCTTCGCCGCCATGGCCAGGGAGATGCCCGTGTTGCCCGAGGTGGGCTCCAGGATCGTGCAGCCCGGGGTCAGCCGGCCGTCCTTCTCCGCCTGCTCGATCATGTGCAGGGCGGGCCGGTCCTTGACCGAGCCGGTCGGGTTGCGGTCCTCCAGCTTGGCCCAGATACGGACGTCGGGGGACGGCGAGATCCGCGGCAGGCGCACCAGAGGGGTGTTGCCCACCGCGGCCAGCGGGGAGTCGTAGCGCATCCGGGATCAGGCCGTTCGGGGCCGGCGCCCGGCCACCGTACGGGCCGGACGCGGCTTCGCCGCGGCGGAGCCTCCGGCCACGGCGGGCAGGATGGTCACGTTGTCGCCGTCGGCGAGCTTGGTGTTGATGCCGTCGAGGAAGCGGACGTCCTCGTCGTTCAGGTAGACGTTCACGAAGCGGCGCAGCTCCCCGCCGTCCACGATGCGGGCCTGGATGCCCGTGTGACGGGTCTCGAGGTCGGCGAACAGCACGGCGAGGGTCTCCCCGTTGCCCTCGACGGCCTTCTGGCCGTCGGTGTACTGGCGGAGGATGGTGGGGATGCGGACCTCGATGGCCATGGCTCGGGGCTCCTGTCGGGAGAGGTCTGAATGGGGGGCGCCCCCTGCTCCAGCGGAGCCGAGAGCTTGCGGGCGCGCACGGCGGCGCGGAGCGTCGTGACAGGACGCGGGGCGGTGCGCCGCGGCCCGGCCGGACGGCGGCAGTGCGGCGTCAACAGATGGCGCTGTTCGACCTGCACAGATCGACGTGCAGCCGCGCCACGAGCAGCGTGCCCGGCGTCTTCTTGCTCACGTCGTGGAGAACCATGGGGTCATCGTATCGATTCCCCCCTCGGCGTCCGGAGTGTGATCTCGCATGGTGGATGAATTCTGCCCGAATTGCGGGATCAGTAGCTCTCCACCACCCTGACCTCCTCCTCTGTCACCTCGCCCTCCACGATCCGGAACGAGCGGAACTGGAAGGGGCCGGCCTCGTCGGAGTCGGCGGTCGAGACCAGGACGTAGTGGGCGCCCGGCTCGTTGGCGTACGAGATGTCCGTGCGGGAGGGGTACGCCTCGGTCGCCGTGTGGGAGTGGTAGATCACCACCGGCTCCTCGTCGCGGTCGTCCATCTCCCGGTACAGCTTGAGCAGATCGCCGGAGTCGAACTCGTAGAACGTGGGCGAGCGGGCCGCGTTCAGCATCGGGACGAAACGCTCGGGGCGGCCCGAGCCCACCGGGCCCGCGACCACGCCGCACGCCTCGTCGGGGTGGTCCCGGCGCGCATGGGCGACGATCCGGTCGTACAGGTCCTCGGTGATGGTCAGCATGACGGTCAGGATAAGCAGAGGGCCGCCCCGTACCGAAGGGTGGTACGGGGCGGCCCACATGGTGGGCGGTACGGCTCAGCCGACCCTCTCCAGCGTCTCGCGGCGCTCGGCGACCTGCGGGTTGCGGGCCTTGAGCACGACCCAGCCGACGGCCAGGGCCGCCGCCCAGACGGCCATCACGTACAGGCAGACGCGGGAGTCGGCGTCGTACGCGATCAGGGCGGTGACGAAGAGCAGGAACGCGATGGCGATCCAGCTGCACACCGCGCCGCCGGGCGCCGGGAAGGAGGAGGCGCGCAGCCGGCCCGCCACCACCGCGCGGCGGTACAGGACGTGGCTGATCAGGATCATCAGCCAGGTCCAGATGCCGGCCGCGGTGGCCACCGAGGTGACGTAGCCGAAGGCCTTCTCCGGGACGACGTAGTTGAGGACCACGCCGATGCCCATGCAGGCGACCGAGGTCGTGATGCCGAGGGCCGGGGTCTTCGACGTCGACAGCCGGCTGAACGCCTTCGGGGCCTCGCCGTTGTCGGCGAGGGTGCGCAGCATGCGGCCGGTGGAGTACATGCCCGAGTTGCAGGAGGACAGGGCCGCGGTGAGCACCACGAAGTTGACGATGCCCGCACCGGCGGGGATGCCGATCTTCGCGAAGGCCTCGACGAACGGGCTCACACCGGCCCCGAACTCGGTCCACTTCACCACGCAGAGGATGACGGTGAGGGCACCGACGTAGAACAGCGCGATGCGCCAGGGCAGGGTGTTGATCGCCTTGGGCAGGGTCTTCTCCGGGTTCTCCGACTCACCGGCCGTCACACCGACCAGCTCGACGGCGAGGTAGGCGAACATGACGCCCTGCAGGGTCATCAGCGAGGAGCCGATGCCGTTGGGGAAGAAGCCGTCGAACTGCCAGAGGTTGGAGACGGAGGCGGTGTCACCGGCGGAGCTGAAGCCGAACGTCAGCACACCGAGACCGATGACGATCATGCCGATCAGCGCGGTGACCTTGACCATCGAGAACCAGAACTCGATCTCGCCGAACAGCTTCACCGAGATCAGGTTGGCCACGAACAGGACCACCAGGAAGATCAGCGCCGTCACCCACTGCGGGATGGACGGGAACCAGTAGTGGACGTAGATCGCGGCGGCCGTCAGCTCGGCCATGCCGGTCACCACCCACATCAGCCAGTACGTCCAGCCGGTGAAGTAGCCGAAGAACGGGCCGAGGAACTCCCGGGAGTACTCCGCGAAGGAGCCGGAGACCGGGCGGTAGAGGAGCAGCTCGCCGAGCGCCCGCATGATGAAGAAGATGACGACGCCCGCGAGGGCGTACATGAAGATCAGACTGGGGCCGGCCTTGGCAATGTTCGCCCCGGCACCGAGGAAGAGGCCGACGCCGATGGCGCCGCCGATCGCGATCATCTGGACCTGACGGCTGCCGAGCCCGCGCTCGTACCCCTCTTCGGGGGTGTTGCCGCCCACGGCCTCACTGCCGTCGTAGTTCTTACCGACCTGCGATGAGGTCATGTGTGGTGCACCTTTCTCCATGCCGATCCGAGCCAGTCCCTTTGGCTTCGGATCGGGTTCCGATCCCCCCGGAATGTGATGGAGCAGTGCCTGGCCGACGGTTGTCGGCTCGGTGGCGCACCCGACCGGACGTGGGTGTTGTCCCGTCGGGCGGTCGTGAAGGTCTATCACGGCCGCACCGTTGATCGGCTGGACGCCGTGTGACGTACCGCACTGGAAGAACCGGACAAATATGCACTCATGCGGGCATGCCGGACCGTGGCGGTGACGTGATCGTTATCCGGACTTGAGCCCCCACTGAGCGAACACCGGCCTCTCGCCGAGTGCGCGCAGACCCTGGCGAATCAGGGCATAAGGGTCGTGACGAGCGTCTCCTGAAGGCCGCCGAGCCACAGATAGGCCATCACCATGGGCTTGCGCGGATCCTCGTCCGGCAGCCGGTAGAGATGGTCGGTGTCGTCCTCGTCGACGACCTCCAGCCGCGAGCCGATCGCCAGGCGCAGGTCGTTCAGGGCGCCGAGCCACTGCCCGGACTCCTCCTGCGACAGCTTCAGGACGCCGCCCTCCTCGCTCGCCGAGGTCAGTGCGTCCAGCGAGCGGATCACGGCGAGGGCGTTGTCGCGCTTGCGCGCCCGCAGGTCGTTCTCGGTGAAGCGGCGGAACTCGGCCGAGTGCGCCCGCTGTTCCTCGACCTCCTCGGGCGAGCCAGGGTCGCCGCCGGGGCCGCCGTAGGCGTCCGGGAACAGACGGCGCAGCACCGGGTCGGAGGGCGGTTCGCTGGGCCCCTCCGCGAAGAGTTCGGCGAGCGGATCGTCCGGGGCGTTCTCGGCGGGGCCGGGGCCGATGAGTTCCAGCAGCTGCACGGCCAGCGACCGGATGATGGAGATCTCGACGTCGTCGAGCGCGACGGCGGCACCGCCGCCGGGGAGTGATTCGAAGTGTCCTGACATCGGGGAGGTCGTTACTTCCGGTCCTGCTGGAGGGTGGCCCACAAACCGTAGCCGTGCATCGCCTGCACGTCGCGTTCCATCTCCTCGCGGGTACCGCTGGAGACGACCGCCCGGCCCTTGTGGTGGACGTCGAGCATGAGCTTGGTGGCCTTGTCCTTCGAGTAGCCGAAGTACGTCTGGAAGACGTACGTCACGTAGCTCATCAGGTTGACCGGGTCGTTGTGGACGATCGTCACCCAGGGGACATCGGGTTCGGGGACGGCGAACTGTTCCTCCGCCGACTCGGTCTTCTCGATCTCTAGGGGTGCAGGAGCCGTCACACGGCCCATGCTGCCACCTCGACCGGGCCCCCGCACAAACGGACACAGCCGCCACCCCCACAAATCGTCAGACTGACGAGATGGGAGTACGATCCGACGTCATGAACTCAGCGGACCTTGGGCTGCCGGTGGACGTGCCCTCGACGGCACTCTTCACCGACCACTACGAGCTGACGATGCTGCAGGCCGCCCTCCGGGGGGGCAGCGCCGATCGGCGCTCCGTCTTCGAGGTCTTCACCCGGCGGCTGCCCGAGGGCCGCCGCTACGGCGTCGTGGCCGGCACCGGACGCGTCCTGGACGCGGTCGAGAACTTCCGCTTCGACGCGGACGTCCTCGGCTTCCTGCGGGAGCGCCGCGTCGTCGACCCGCAGACCCTGGCCTGGCTCGCCGAATACCGCTTCGACGGCGACATCTGGGGCTACCCGGAGGGAGAGGTGTACTTCCCCGGCTCCCCGATCATGCGGGTGGAGGGCTCCTTCGCCGAGTGCGTGCTCCTGGAGACCGTGATCCTGTCCATCCTCAACCACGACTCCGCCGTGGCGGCCGCCGCCTCCCGCATGTCCTCCGCCGCGGACGGCCGGGGGCTGATCGAGATGGGCGCCCGGCGCACCCACGAGCTGGCCGCCGTGGCCGCCTCCCGGGCCGCGTACATCGGCGGCTTCACCACCACCTCGGACCTGGCCGCCGGCTTCCGCTACGGCATCCCGACGGTCGGGACCTCCGCCCACGCCTTCACCCTGGTGCACGACAGCGAGCGGGACGCCTTCCGGGCCCAGGTCGAGTCGCTCGGGCGCGGCACCACGCTGCTGGTGGACACCTACGACGTCACCGAGGCCGTCCGGCTGGCCGTCGAGATCGCCGGGCCCGAGCTCGGAGCCGTACGCATCGACTCCGGCGACCTGCTGCTGGTGGCGCACCGGGTGCGCCAGCAGCTCGACGAACTGGGCGCGACCCACACGAAGATCGTCGTGACCTCGGACCTGGACGAGTACGCCATCGCCTCGCTGCGGGCGGCGCCCGTGGACGCCTACGGCGTCGGCACCCAGCTGGTGACGGGTTCCGGCCATCCGACCTGCTCGATGGTCTACAAGCTGGTCGCCCGCGCCGAGTCGGCGGACCCGCAGGCTCCGCTGGAGCCGGTCGCCAAGAAGTCGCTCGGCGGAAAGACCTCCATCGGCGGCCGCAAGTGGGCGGCGCGACGGGTCGACGAGCACGGCGTGGCGGAGGCGGAGATGGTCGGCACCGGAGCGGTGCCGGACGGGTTGGCGGACCGGCAGCTGCTGGTCCAGCTCGTCAAGGGGGGCCAGGTGCTCGCCCGCGAGCCGCTGGACGTCGTACGCGATCGGCACGCCGCCGTGCGCGCCGGTCTGCCGCTGTCGGCGACGCAGCTGTCCCGCGGGGAACCCGTCATCCCGACCGTCTACGTGTGAGGCGTCCGGGCCGGCCGGACCGGCGCGCGGGACGGATGCGGCCGGGCCGTGGTGCGCGTGCGGGGTGCGGCTTCGGCCGGACCCCTGCCGCGGGCGCATGAACGCGCGGCCCGCGGGAATGCAACGGCAGCGCACCCGCGCACGCCGCCGACCCCCTGACGCCCCCTCCCGCCCGGCCCCCGAAGTCTCTAGGCTCGGTAGTTCGTACGGACGGCCGGGCTCGCACCCTCTACTCCGAACCGCCGCCAAGCCGAAGGACACCGACCATGCGCCGCGCCTTGATCGTCGTAGACGTACAGAACGACTTCTGTGAAGGCGGCAGCCTCGCGGTGGCCGGAGGTGCCGATGTGGCCGCCGCGATCACCGAGCTGATCGGGCAGGCGCCCGCCGGCTATCGCCATGTCGTCGCCACCCGGGACCACCACATCGCCCCGGGAGGACACTTCGCCGACGACCCCGACTACGTCCACACCTGGCCCGCGCACTGCGTGGCGGGCACGGAGGGCGTGGGCTTCCACCCGAACTTCGCCCCGGCGGTCGCCTCCGGGGCGATCGACGCCGTGTTCGACAAGGGGGCGTACTCCGGCGCGTACAGCGGGTTCGAGGGGACCGACGAGAACGGGGTGCCGCTCGGCGACTGGCTGCAGGCGCGGGAGATCGACGAGGTGGACGTGGTCGGCATCGCCACGGACCACTGTGTGCGCGCCACCGCCCTGGACGCCGCGCGGCGCGGGTTCCGTACGCAGGTGCTGCTGGACCTCACCGCCGGAGTGTCGGCGGAGACCACGGAACGGGCGCTGGAGGAGTTCCGGGATGCCGGGGTGGAGCTGTCCGGCAAGCCCGTCGTCTCCTAGGGCCCGGGACCGCACCGACTGTGCGGTCCCCTCCGGGGCCGCTCAGGCCTGCGCCGTCGGCCTCCTCAGCAGCGCCCGGATCGGGTGCCACAGCTCCTGCGACAGCTCCTGGCCCGCGCTGTCGGGCGCCGTGCGCCATATCAGCCCGTCGGGGTGGTGCAGGACCGCGGTGATCTCGTCGGGGGTCGGCGGAGCGGCGTTGCCGCGCAGGTAGACGGCACGCAGGCCCAGGTTGCGCAGTCGCGTCAGCGCCCGGGCGCGGTTCTGGGCGAGGACGAGCACGCGGACGAAGCCGCTGCCGGAACCCGGGCTCGGCAGGTTCAGCGCCACCACCACGCTGCCGTTCGGCAGCTTGCAGAAACCTCCTGCGGCCATTCAGTCACATCCCCGTTCCGGTCGGTGTCAATAAGTGCGTCACAGGACGCACCTAAACACGATCGGCGGCGGCCCGCCAGGGGGTCGCCGCCGATACGCTTCTGACCTGCGAAGATGCGGACTACTTCACCGCGGGCCCGACCTCGAGCTCGATGGTGGAGCCGTCCTTGGCCGCCTTGTCGATCTTGATCTTGGTGTTGGTGTCAGTGATCTTGACACCGGCGGCCGGGTTCGACGCGTCGTAGTAGGTGCTGGTGTGGTCGTTGAAGACCGACACCCCCTTCTGCGACTTGATCCGCACCGGCACGTCCGCCTTGTGCAGCGTGATCGCGTCGGTGGACTCCAGGGTGAACGGCGAGTCGTAGGCCTGGAACCGGTTGCGCAGCAGCGTGCCGTCGGTCCACTTCAGCGGCGCCGGGTGCGAGTCGATCGGCAGGATCAGGCCGGTGCCCGGGTGGTCGGCGGTGTTGTTGTCCGGCTGCGAGGTGTCCCACTTCCAGATCAACAGACCGTTCTGGTACGGGATGTGCTCAACCCAGTCCGGACGGGTCGTCGAGAAGCCGAAGTTGTACGGGCCGACCTTCAGGGTCTTGTCGTACGACTCGTACTGCCGGTTCTCGGCGACGTAGTACTGCTTGTAGAGCTTGGAGAAGGACGCGCCGATGCGGGAGAAGCCCGTCGCCGTCCAGGCCGGGTCCGCGCTCTCCGCGTTGTCGGAGAACACCGCCGAGCCGTCCGCGGTCACCGTGATCTCGTCGGCCGCGAAGCCCTTGAGGGCCACACCGCCGTCGGTCTGGTAGCGGAAGCGCAGGTCGAACTTCTTGCCCGCGTAGGCGTCGAGCGGGTACGACAGCTTCGCGTACGCGTCGATGGAACCGGTGAGCGCCGGCTTGCCGCTGGCGTCACGCGGGACCGGCTGACCGTTCACCGTGCCGTCGAGGACGGTCCAGTTGGCGCCGCCGTCGGTCGACACCTCGGCGTAGAGGTAGTCGTAGTCGGCCTCGATGTCGTACCAGCCGTCCAGGGACAGCGTGGCCGAGGACTTGCCGGTGAGGTCGACGGACCGGGTCAGCGTGTTCTTCAGGTCGTTGCCGCTGCCGCTCCACCACTGGGTCGCGCCCTGGGCCGGGGTGACCACCTCGGTGGTGACGGCCTTGTCGGGCAGGGAGACGACCAGCGCCTGCTTGTGCTTGGTGTTGTACTCCGCCAGGCCCAGCTTGTGCCAGGAGTTCACACCGGCCTTGGCCGTGTCGTAGTTGAGCCAGCCCAGCTGGAGCTTGTCCCAGGCGTTCATGTCGCCGGGCAGGTTGCCGATGGCGTCCTTGCCCGTGCCCAGCCAGGAGCCGGACGACATCAGCGTCCAGAACCCGGTGGAGTTCTCGCCGCCGTTGGTGTCGTACTCGTCCGGCAGACCGAGGTCGTGGCCGTACTCGTGGGCGAAGACGCCGAGTCCGCCGTTCTCCGGCTGGATGGTGTAGTCGCCGACCCAGATGCCGGTGTCGCCGATCTGCGTGCCGCCGAGCCTGTTGCCGTCGGGGCCGGTGGCACCCGCGTCGGTGCCGAAGGCGTACCAGCGGTGGGCCCAGATCGCGTCCTCGCCCTGTGCGCCGCCGCCCGCGGACTCGTCCTCGCCGGCGTGGACGATCTGGAAGTGGTCGATGTAACCGTCGGGCTCGTTGAAGTCGCCGTCGCCGTCGTGGTCGTAGCGGTCCCACTGGTCGAACTGGGCGAGTTCCGTGCGGATCTCGGCCGCGGTGTCACCGGCCGCCTCACGCTCGGCGACCCAGGCGTTGACGCCGTCCTGGACCGCGTACCAGGCGGCGCTGTCGCCGGCCTTGTTGGATCCGTAACGGGCCTCGTTGTAGGGGACCTTGACCCAGTCGGTCACCTCACCGTCGACCGAGTAGCGGCCCGAGGACTGCGTCTCGTAGTACTTCTTGAGCGACTCGGTGTCCTTGCCGGTGCCGAAGTACAGGTCCTGGTAGTGCTTCTGGTTGTAGTCCGCCAGCCAGTCCGTGCTGTTGTCCTTCTTGCGGTCGGGCTTGGCGATCTTGTTGTGCAGCGGGCCCGGGGTGCCGCCGTAGCGGCTGTCGACCTGGTCGCCGAACTCGACCAGGATCGTGAAGATCTTGTCGGTCTTCTCGCGGCCGAGTTCGACGTACTTGCTGTCGCCCTTCTTGCCCTTGAGCTGGACGACGTTCGAACCGTCACGGTTCTTGATCTTGGCCTTGCCGGATATGACCTGGCCGAGCGCTTCCTGGCGCTGAGCATCCTGGGTCTTGCTCAGCGGGCCGTCGAAGTCGTGCTCCTTCTGCTTCACCGGCTGCGGGTCGTGCCGGTTCACGGCGGCGGGATCCGCCGGCGTGTTCGCCTCTGCCACCGCGAAGGTCGCGAACGTGGCCGAGGCCGCCGCGAGGGTCGCGCCTATCGCGGCCGCTCTGAACGTCCAGGGTCTACTGGTCACTTGAAGTCCTCCCCGACGCGTCCGATCGCGCGGATGACGAATCCCGATCGAGAGGGGTCCGCGCGTGGTGTACGCGTGTGTCAAGTGACGACATTTGACCGGAGGTTTAGAAGAAAAGACAGACCTTGACTTGAACAGGCCAAGTGCATTAATAGAAACCGACGTTCGGTATACGAACGGCATAGTCGCCTGTCAACGGGCGCGTGCATCTCCCCAGTTGGCGGACCCTATGACTCCGTGCGCCCCCCGTGCATCAGCACCGTGGGTAAGGTCACGCTTACCAGACGTTCCGCTCGGGCATGCAGGCGAATAGAGTCGGCGGGCGGAGCGTCGGAACGGCGACGGATCGCCCGGTCGACACCGGTGTCACCCCCGACACGACAAGTGCCACAGATTCCACACGTTGTCCGCATCCTCCCCCATCGCGAGAGGCACCGGGGGGAGACCCCCACCCCGAGGAATGGCCATGCCTCGTCCGAACGCCGCACAGCTCGCCTACGGTTCCTGCACCGTGATCTTCTCCACCCTCGCCATGCTGCTGCTGTCACAGACGAGTTCGGGCCTGGGGATCGCCGTGATCGCCCTCGCGGCGCTCGCACTCGGACTGCTCGTCGCCGTGACGGTGCCCGTGCCGAAGTCCGCTTCGGCCGGTGCCCGACGGCCCGCCGCCCGGCAGCCCGCACCGGCCGGACGGCCGACGGCGTCCGTGGGATCCACGGCTGCGGCCAAGTCCGTACACGAGCCGGCGAACCCCTGAACCGGGCGCGCAGCGCAGCACTTCACGGTCGCCACAGGCACCACAGCACAGCGCACACCGAAACCGGCGGGTCCCGTTACCGGGCCCGCCGGTTCGCGCGTAGGCCGCCGCACCCCGGCGTCGCCATCACACCGTGCTGACCTCCACCGTTCTGGCCGCCTTGTCGTGCAGACCCTGCTTGTAGGGCTTGTCGAAGAAGCTCCAGCCGCCGCAGATCGCCGTCCAGACGCAGGCACAGCAGAACGCGAACGGAAGCCACAGCACCGCGGCGCGGATCAGCGAGGTCCGCACGGAGGGGCTGGAGCCGTCCTGCAGATTCGCCACCCGCATGTTCAGCAGCTTCTTGCCGAGCGTCTGCCCCGACCTGGAGATCATGACGGTGTCGTAGGCGATGTAGAGCACCGCGGCGATCACGGACTGGCCGAGCGATTTGCCGGACTCGATCCGGTTGGCGTCCACGTCGTACTCGGCGGTGCGGAACACCCAGGACAGCAGCGCGACGACGATACCCACGAGGATCATGTCGATGATCCGCGCGAGCACCCGCTTGCCGCTGTCGGCGAGCGGGGGCATCCCGGCGAGGGGGTCCGCTCCGCCGTAGGGGCCGCCGCCGTACGGGGAACCGGGGGGCGGAGGCTGGTCGTAGGGGCTTCCGCCACCGGGCGGGGGTGCACCGCTTCCGCCGCCGGGCGGGGGCGCACCGTAAGGGCTTCCGCCGCCGGGCGGAGGCTGACCGTACGGAGGGGGCTGGCCGGGCGGGGGAGGCCGGCCGCCGGGCGGGGGCTCACCGCCGGGAGGCGGTCCCCAGCGGGGTTCGGTGCCGCCGCCCTGGGACGGCGGGGGCTGACGCTTTCTGAACGGGTCCTCCTCCGGGGAGTCCCCGGAGCCGGGGGGCGGCGGTTCGGTGCTCATGGCCCGAGTCGACCGCGAACCCTCCGGCTCCGCATCCCTACAGGTCCGTCCGGGTCAGCCCGCCACGAACGTGTGCGCCGCCTTGTCGTGCCAGCACTGGCGCCACGGCCGGTCGAACACACACCACAGCACGCCGACCACGCCGACCACGAGCAGGCCCGGGACGCTGTAGACGAGCCAGCGGCGCAACGCATGACCAAAACCCGGCGGCTCATGGGCCTCGATGTCCCGTACCTCGATGCCGCACAGCTTCTTGCCGAGCGTGCGGCCCCACTTGGCGGTGGGCAGCACTTCGTAGAGGACACCGAAACCGAGGAGCACGCCGAGCACCACGGCGAGATGCATCGAGGTCGTGCCGTCGAGCAGCCAGACCGTGACGGTCTGCCCGGAGAGCTTGGCCGCGTCGATCTTGTCGTTGATGTGGTCGATCGCCTCGGTGCCCAGTGGTACGGCGGCCACGCCCGTGACCGCCGCCAGCACCACCGTGTCCAGCAGCCGGGCGACCAGCCGCCTGCCGAGGCCCGCGGGACGGGCCGCCACCTGCGCCCGTACGGCCGCCAGGAACGGGTCCTCCACGGGAGGCTTCCACGGCGCCACGGGCCGGTCACCCTCGGGACCCGGGCTCGCGAGCCGGTGCACCTGCTGGGCCCAGGAAGGCTGGCCGCCGCCGGAGCCCGTGGTCAGGGGTGTGCCGGCGGACTGCTGAGGGATGCCCGCCGCGGGCTGCTGCGCAGGGGATCCCGTCGCGGGCGTGCCGGGCGCGGGAGCCGGGGGCCCCGACCGCGGAGCCGTCCGCTGCGGAGCGGGGGCCTGCGCCTGCGGGTCCTGGCCCCGTGCCTGCCGGGCCGCCGCCTGGGCGCCGTCGGTGTGCGGGGGCCGGCCCGAACCGGAAGCGGCCGCCCCCGTGCTTCCCCCCTGCTCCCCCGTGCGCGGGGAGAGCGCACGGAACGCGGCGGTGCCCTCGGAGGCGACGGGACCGTCGTTGCCCGTGGTGCCCGGTGCGCCGGCGTCTTCGCCGCGCGGCTGCCGGCGGAACACGACCGTGCCGTCCGGGGCCGGGGAGGAACCGGGGCCACCCGTCGCCTCGGTGGGCGGGATCGTCGCCGTGCCGTCCGTGCGGGTCGCCGCGCCGTCGGGCCGGCCGGCGTGCGGAACCCGGGGATCGGCTGCCTGCGGCGCGCCCCACGAGACCCGGCGGTCCTGGTCGCCACCGAACCCGGACTGCCGGGAGCGGTCGGCACCCCAGGCCGAGGCGGGCTCCGGGCGGCTGCCGTGCCGGGCGTCGGCCGGGTCCGCCCCGGAGGGCTCCTCGACCGGGTCCTCGTCGAAGAAGTGCGGCCCGGTCTCCTCCACGGCGGGCGGAGCGGGGCGAGCGCCGGGCGGCGGGGAGAGCGGTCCGCCGTCACCGGGCGCGGGCCGGCTGGTGCCGGGCACCCAGGCGGCACCGTTCCAGTACCGGACGTATCCGGGGATGGACGGATCCGGGTAGTAGCCCTCGCGGGGTCTGTCGTCACCGGGTGCCGGGGTTGGGGCGCTCATGTCCGTCGTCCCGTATCTGCTCGGGGGGTCGTGTGGACACCCACATCTATCAGAACCGGGCACGGTGTTCTGCCGGTCCGGCTGCATCCACCCCTTTCCGGGCGATACCGTGCACGGCCTTCACACACCTGGAACACTCCCCGAAAGAATTCCTCCGAAAGGCGCGTCGCACCTTTCGGAGCTGTTCGCCGCCGTCCTTCCGTGGGCCCGCGCCCGTTGCCGGAACGCGAGCCCGACCTCCGCGCCGCGCGCCCCGTCCACCGGCCGGGTGAGCGGGCCGTCCGGCTCAGAAGAGCTTGCCCGGATTGAGCAGGCCGAGGGGGTCGAAGACCTGCTTGACCGCCCGCTGCATCTCCACGCCCACCGGTCCGATCTCGCGCGCCAGCCACTCCTTCTTCAGGATGCCGACGCCGTGCTCACCGGTGATCGTGCCACCGAGTTCCAGGCCGAGGGCCATGATCTCGTCGAAGGACTCCCGGGCGCGCCGGGACTCGTCCGGGTCCTGTGCGTCGAAGCAGACCGTCGGATGCGTGTTCCCGTCGCCCGCATGGGCGCAGACCCCGATGGTGAGCCGGTGTTTCTCGGCGATCCGCTCCACGCCCTCCAGCAGTTCGCCGAGCCGGGAGCGGGGCACGCACACGTCGTCGATCATCGACGTGCCCTTGACGGCCTCCAGCGCGGTGAGCGACAACCGCCGTGCCTTCAGCAGCAGTTCGGACTCGGCCACGTCATCGGCCGGGACGACCTCGGTGGCGCCGGCGGCCTCGCACAGCGCCCCGACGGCGGCGAGGTCGGCGGCCGGGTCCGGGGTGTCGAAGGCGGCGAGGAGCAGGGCCTCGGTGCTCTCCGGCAGGCCCATGTGGGCGAGGTCGTTGACCGCCTTGAGCGTCGTCCTGTCCATCAGTTCGAGAAGGGACGGCACATGACCGCCCGCCATGATCCGGCACACGGCGTCGCAGGCGTCGGCCGCGGACGCGAACTCGGCCGCCAGCACCAGTTGCCGGGGCGGCATGGGCTTCAGGGCGAGGACCGCGCGGACGACGATGCCGAGCGAGCCCTCGGAGCCGACGAAGAGCCGGGTGAGGTCGTAGCCGGCGACGCCCTTGGCCGTGCGACGGCCGGTGGACATGAGGCGGCCGTCCGCGAGCACGACGTCCAGGCCGAGGACGTACTCGGCCGTCACCCCGTACTTCACGCAGCACAGCCCGCCGGAGGCCGTGCCGATGTTGCCGCCGATCGTGCACATCTCCCAACTGGAGGGATCCGGCGGGTAGTACAGGCCGTGCTCGTTCACCGCGCGGGAGAGCGTGGCGTTGACGACGCCGGGTTCGACGACGGCGACGCGGTCGACCGGGTTGATCTCCAGGATCCGGTCCATCTTCGTCAGGGAGAGCACGATGCAGCCGTCGGAGGCGTTGGCCGCGCCCGACAGGCCGGTGCGGGCGCCCTGCGGTACGACCGGGACCCGCAGCTCGGTGGCGATCCGCATCACGTGCTGGACCTGCTCGACGGTGCGCGGCAGCACGACCACGGCCGGGGCGCCCGCCACGCAGAAGCTCGCCATGTCGTTCGCGTACGAGGCCGTGACGTCGGGGTCGCTCAGGACGGCTTCGGGCGGCAGGCCGGCCCTGAGTCGGTCGAGGAGGTTGCCGGTGACTTCGTCGCGCGGGGCTTCGATACGGCTCATGATCACAGCGTTGCACCCGGGGGCGATGGTGTGAACCCCGCTCGCACACGGCTCCCCGCTCGAAAAGGAGAGGGGAGGCCGTGTGCGGGCCGCCCGCGCCGCCCCCGGGCGCCCATCGGTCCCGTTCGGTGGCGGACGTCAGGGGCTCAGAGGTTTCCGCGCTTCTCCTGCTCCCGCTCGATCGCCTCGAACAGGGCCTTGAAGTTGCCCTTGCCGAAGCCCATGGAACCGTGCCGCTCGATGATCTCGAAGAAGACCGTCGGACGGTCCTGGACCGGCTTGGTGAAGATCTGCAGCAGATAGCCGTCCTCGTCGCGGTCGGCGAGGATCCTCAGCTCGCGCAGGGTCTCCACGGGGACCCGGGTGTCACCGACCCATTCGCCGAGGGTGTCGTAGTACGAGTCCGGGGTGTTGAGGAACTCGACGCCGGCCTCCCGCATCGTGCGCACCGTGCGCACGATGTCGTTCGTGTTCAGCGCGATGTGCTGGACACCGGGGCCGCCGTAGAACTCCAGGTACTCGTCGATCTGCGACTTCTTCTTGGCCAGGGCGGGCTCGTTGATCGGGAACTTGACCTTGAGCGTCCCGTCGGCCACGACCTTGGACATCAGCGCGCTGTACTCGGTCGCGATGTCGTCGCCCACGAACTCCTTCATGTTCGTGAAGCCCATGACCTTGTTGTAGAACCCGACCCACTCGTTCATGTGGCCGAGTTCGACGTTGCCGACGCAGTGGTCGATCGCCTGGAAGGTGCGGTGCTCGGGCGGCTCCACGATCGGATCGGCGGCGGCGTACCCGGGCAGGTACGGGCCGTCGTAGCCGGTGCGCTCGACCAGGGTGTGCCGGGTCTCGCCGTACGTGGCGATCGCGGCCAGGACGACGACGCCGTGCTCGTCCTTCAGCTCGTACGGCTCGGCGACCGAACGGGCGCCGTGCTCGATCGCGTACGTGTACGCGGCACGCGCGTCCGGGACCTCGATGGCGAGGTCGACGACGCCGTCGCCGTGTTCGGCCACGTGCTGGGCGAGGAAGTGGCCCCAGGTCGTGGCGGGCTTGATGACGGAGGTGAAGACGAAACGGGCGGAGCCGTTCTCCAGGACATAGGAAGCGGTCTCGCGGCTGCCGTTCTCCGGTCCGGAGTACGCCACGAGCCGCATGCCGAAGGCGGTGGAGTAGTAGTGCGCGGCCTGCTTGGCGTTGCCCACGGCGAAGACGACCGCGTCCATTCCCTTGACCGGGAAGGGGTCTGCCTCGCGCGCGGTGTCGGGGGTGTGGTGTGTGGTCTGGCTCATAGCGGCAGCCTCACCCCTCCCCGCAAGCTGCGCAATAGTTTGCGTATCCGCTGGGCAAGCTGCACAGCAGGTGCCCCCTTTTGGCGGGCGTTCTGTACAAGATGACCATCGGGGAGAGCGGCATGGCGATCGATCATCTGGACGCCCGGCTCATCGTGCTGCTGGCGCGGGAGCCACGCATCGGGGTGCTGGAGATGTCCCGGCGGCTCGGCGTCGCACGCGGCACCGTGCAGGCGCGCCTGGACCGGCTTCAGTCGAATGGAGTGGTCCGCGGATTCGGTCCTCAGGTCGACCCGGCCGCACTCGGCTACCCCGTGACCGCGTTCGCGACGCTGCAGATCCGGCAGGGACAGGGAGCGGACGTCAGAGCCCATCTGTCGACCGTTCCGGAAGTCCTGGAGCTGCTCACCACCACGGGCACCGGGGACATGCTGTGCCGGCTGGTCGCTCGCTCGAATGCCGATCTTCAACGTGTGATCGACCGGGTTGTCGGTTTTGATGGCATTGTCCGGGCTTCCACGGCGATCGTCATGGAGAACCCCGTTCCGCTGCGCATCATCCCCCTGGTGGAGCAGGCGGCCGAGGACCGGGAGACGACCTAGCCGACCGGGGTGAGCGCACGTGAGTTTCCGGGAGTACGTGGACGACCCCCACCATCCGTTGCTCTTGGACGCCTGCCGCCTGCTCCCCGGGCGGCCGACCGCCCCGGGGGCGCAGACGGCACCGGTCACGGCACCGGCACAACCGGAGGAGAGGCGGATGTGACCACGTCCCAGGTGAGGGAGAAGAAGAAGGCCAGGATGCCGGTCCGGCCGAATCCTCCGGTGACGCCCTGGATCTCCTGGCAGAAGCTGACCTGCCTGCCGCTGGCGCTGGTGATCGCCCTGCTCACGACCCTCGCCCTCTTCCGGCGCGTCCATCTGGACCCCGTCGCACGGGACGCCATGGCGCACGGCCGGGTCACGCGAGCGTTGTGGCAGCACATCGGACTGACCGCGATCGCCACGGTCCTGGTGCTGGTCGTCGCGATCCCGCTCGGCATCCTGCTCACCCGCGCGTCGTTGCGGAGGGCCACACCCGTGGCGTCGGCGATCGCGACCCTGGGCCGTGCGGTTCCCGTGCTCGGTCTGCCGGCGTTGCCGGTGCTCTGGCTCGGCACCGGCGCGAAGGCGGTCCTGCTCGGCGTGGCCGTCTACGCCGTCCTGCCGGTGCTGGCGACGACGATCGCGGGACTCGAGGCGAACGATCCGGCGCTCCTGAAGGCCGCGCGCGGCGTCGGCATGTCCCCGTTGGGCGTGCTGGCCCGGGTGGAACTGCCCTCGGCCGTCCCGCTGATCCTCGCGGGCGTGCGCACGGCCCTGGTCCTGAACGTCGGCACGGTGACGCTGGCGGCCCTCGGGGGCGGCGGCGGTCTGGGCGTACTGGTCACCACCGGGCTCACCCGTCGCTGCGTGCCCGTGCTGGCCCTCGGCTCGATCCTCACGGTGGCTCTCGCGCTGCTGCTCGACTGGCTGGTGTCGGTGGCGGAACTCCTGGTGCGGCCCCGCTTCGGGGAGCGGGACTGAGGACCCCACGGCCGGTGCGCGCCGAGGACCCGCCCGTCACCGCCGCCGGCTAGCAGCTCGGTACCGAGCCCTTCCCCCGCTCGAGCGCCACCAGGGCGTCGACCGCGCCGTCCAGCGTGGTCACCGGCACCAGCCTCAGCCCCTTCGGCAGCTCCGCCTTGGCGTCGGGGCACTCCGCCTTCGGGACCAGGAAGACCGTCGCGCCGTCACGGCGGGCGGCCTGCGTCTTGAGCGCGACACCGCCGACGGCTCCCACGTTGCCTGCGTCGTCGATGGTGCCCGTGCCCGCGACGGTGCGGCCTCCCGTGAGGTCGCCGCCGGCGCCGTCGCCGTGCAGCTTGTCGATGATCCCGAGCGTGAACAGCAGGCCCGCGCTCGGCCCGCCCACGTCCGCGAGCTTCAGCGTGACCTTGACGTTCTTGTCGCTCACATCCAGGTACTTCAGCGCCGCCCGGGTCGCCGCGTCCTGGGACTGCCTCATCTGCTCGGAGTTGTGCCGCTCGATCTCCTTGACGGTGTCACCGCTCGGGTAGACCGCGTCGCGCGGCAGCACCGCGCGGTCCGTGCGGAGCCAGCCGTCGACCACGTCGCCGAGCGAGACGTGCGCGTCGGGCCCCGTCGCCTCGATCGTCGTCATCCGCAGCTGACCCTTCGTCGTGCGGGTGGGCGTACCGGTGATCGTGATCACCGGAGCGCCCTTGTTCGCACCGAGGACGTTGGCCGTCAGCCCCGGCTGCGCCACGGAGAACGGCAGCGGCGCGGCCGCGGCCGTGGCGAACAGGGCCGCCGCGGGCAGGGCGCAGACGGCGACGGCCTTGGGACGCGAGAGACGAGAGAGCACGGGATCAATCTAACGTGACGGTGGCGTCCGGCCGGGTGCCGGTCAGCCCCCGTACAGGGCGCTCCGCCCGGTGGTGAAGCGCCGCAGGGCCTCCGGGAGCGGCTCCACGCCGATCCCGGGGGCTGAGGGCACCGGGAGATGGCCGTCCCGCAGCACGAAGGGCTCGGTCAGGTCCTCGGCGAAGTAGCGTGCGGACGCCGAGGTGTCCCCGGGGAGCGTGCAGCCGGGCAGGGCCGCCAGGGCCAGGTTGGCGGCGCGGCCGACCCCCGTCTCGAGCATGCCGCCGCACCACACCGGCACCCCGTGCGCATGAGCCACGTCGTGCACGCGGCGGGCCTCCAGATAGCCGCCGACCCGCGCCGGCTTCACATTGACGACCCGGCAGGCGCCCATGGCGATGGCGGAGGCCGTGTCACGGGCGTTGTGCAGGGACTCGTCCAGGCAGACGGGGGTGGTGAGACGCTGCTGGAGCAGGGCGTGGGCGTGCAGGTTGTTCTCCTCGAGCGGCTCCTCGACGAGCAGCAGCCCGAACGCGTCCAGCTTCCGCAGGTGTTCGGCGTCGGCAAGCGTGTAGGCGGTGTTCGCGTCGACCTGGAGCGGCAGTTCGTCGCCGAACCGCTCGCGCACGGCCCGGACGGGTTCCAGGTCCCAGCCCGGTTCGATCTTCAGCTTGATCCGGACGTAGCCCTCGGCCAGATGGCGTTCGACGTCGTCCAGGAGCTCGGGCACGGAGTCCCTGATGCCGACCGACACCCCGGCCGGCACCCGGTCCCGCACGGCCCCCAGATAGGTCGCGAGCGACATTCCGTACGCGCGCAGCTCAGCGTCGAGGACGGCCGTCTCCAGGGCGGCCTTGGCCAGCTCGTGCCCCTTGACCGGCGCCAGCGCCGGGGCGAGTGCGGCCGCCGTCAGCCGGGGCAGCGCGGCGGCCCGCGGCAGCAGGAAGTCGCGCAGAACGATCTCGGCGCCGGCCGCGAACTCCGAGCAGTACCGCGGTTCGGGGTCGGCGGCGAACTCGGACCACCCCTCTGCGGCGTCGGTGACCACATGGAGCAGGAAGGTGTCCTTCGCGGTCATGGTCCCGAAGGAGGTGCGGAACGGGGTGACCAGCGGGATCGCCACATGGACGATCTCGGCACGTTCGAGTCTCATACCGGGCAGTGCTCCTCTCGGGTGAGCGTGTACCAGCCGTCCCGGGACATGCCCGTCGCCCGGAACCCCTCGGCGAATGCCTCCGCGAGCACCTCCCGGACGGCGTGCCGCCAGCGCAGCGCGAGGGTGGGGTCCGCGGCCCGCAGGGCCACGACGTCCTCCGGCACACGGCACCACAGCTGCCCGCCGTCGGCGGAGCGCCGGGCGAGCGGTGCCCCGTCCGGCGCCATGGGCATCCCGGCCGGTCCGGGGCCGGGCGCGACGGTGCGGTCCGCGCTCCCACCGGCCCGCCGGGGCGTCCGCAGGTCCCACAGGACGGCCAGCCGGTCGCTCTCGTCGCCGTCGTTCACTCCGTCGGCCATCGGACCGTAGAAGTCGACGAGGTACTCCGTCCCGGTCGCGCCCAGTTTGACCAGGTTGAAGCGGGCGTTGCGGCCGACCAGCGGGTCGAAGGTCCAGCGCAGGACGCGGGCGCCCCGCTCCAGCAGCCAGGCGCGCTGCGCCTGCTTCAGCGGGTGGCCGACGCCGCGGTCGGCCGCCGCCAGCAGGGAGTACGCGTCCGCGTCGGCGGGCGGGCCGAAGACGGCGGCGCAGGCCCCGGCGAGCCGCTCCCCCTCGACGGTGTACGCGGCGTGCACGGCCCCGCCCGCGTGGACCACGCTGTGCAGCACCTCGGCGGGCAGGGGCGGGCTGGTGCGGGGAGTGCGCCAGACGTCGCAGAAGTAGTCGGCCACGGCGGCGAGGCCGGTCACATCGTGCACGGTACGGAGGTGGACGCCCGCGGTGCGCGCCGTCTCCTCCGCGAGCCGCACCGCGCCCGAGTGGGCCGCGGACAGGTCCGTCTCTGCTGTCATGGGTCGAGTCTCGGGGCGCATGCCGGGACACGCGTTGTGCGGGACGCCAAAACCTGCGTACGGTCCTGAGGGGATCGGCCAACGACCGGTCCTGAGGGGATCGGCCGACGACCGAGGAGGCATCCCGTGGACGCGCACTCCCTCGGGGATCTGCTGGACGTCGTCGGCGAACCCTCCGTGCGGCTGCACACCGCGCCCTCCGGACTCACCGTGCCCGTCACCGAGGCTCTGCTCCACGACGCCCACGCCCCTGTCCCCCGCGTGCCGGGTGCGCTGCTGCTCGCGGTGGGCGTGCGCGCCCGCTCCGCCGGACCGCTCGTGCGGGCCGCCGCCGAGGCCGGGATGGCCGGGCTCGTCGTACGCGGTCAGGACGGGCCCGTCGAGGAGGCTGAGGAGGCCGGGATCGCGCTGCTGTCCGTGGACGAGGACGCCGCCTGGCACCGGGTGCACCTGCTGCTGGCCTCGGCGATCGGGGCGCGCCCGGCGGCCACGGGCCCGGGGGACGCACGAGGCGAGCTGTTCGCGCTCGCCGACGCCGTGGCCGCCGCCGTCGGCGGGGCCACCACCGTCGAGGACCCCCGGCAGCGCATCCTCGCGTACTCGACGGTGCCCGGACAGGTGACGGACGAGGACCGCCGCCAGGGCATCCTCGGGCTCCGGGTGCCGGGGAGCCCGCAGAACACCGAGCAGTACCGGACCGTCTTCGCCGCGCCGGGTCCGGTGCGGCTGCCGGCACTCGCGGGCGCCCTGCCACGGCTGGCGGTCGCGGTGCGCGCCGGGGGCGAGACCCTCGGCTCGCTCTGGGTCGTCGACGACGGCCGGCTCGCACCCGATGCCGGGAAGGCGCTGGCGCAGGGTGCGTCCACGGCGGCGCTGCTCCTGCTGCGGGTGCGCGCCGCCCGCGAGCTGGCCCGGCATCAGGACGGCGATCTGCTGCGCCGTCTCCTCGACGGCACCGCCGACCCGGCCGCCGCCCAGCGGCTCGGACCGGAACCGGTACGCGTGGCCGCGTTCGTCCCGGACGCCACCGTCTCCGCGCCCGACGACGAACAGACCGTGCTGCGGCTGCTGGACCTCGTGAGGCTGCAGTGCGAGTCCCGCTACGGACGGCACGCGTGTGTGCTCCTCGACGGGGTCGTCTACGCCTTGCTGCCCGCTCCGGCGGAACGCGGCGCAGGTCGCGGCCGCGGCCATGAGGAGCGGCATCTGCGGCTGGCCGAGGACATCGTGCGGCGGGCCGGGCAGGCGCTGCGGGTACCGGTTCGGGCCGGACTCGGTGACATCGTGCCCTCGGCCGCCGATGCGGTCGCCTCACGCCGGGACGCGGATGTCGTGCTGCGGGTGCTCGGACCGGGACTGCCGGTCGCGTCGGTGAGCGGGGTGCGGCCCCGGATCACCCTGCTGCGGCTGGCCGAAGTGATGGACGGGCAACGGGATCTGCGCACGGGGGCCGGGGAGAAGGTGCAGGCCTACGACGCCGGGCACGGCACCGAGTACGCGCGCACCCTGCTGGCGTGGTTCGAGGCCGGGTGCGACATGGCGGGCGCGGCGGAGCGGCTCGCGGTGCACCCCAACACCTGCCGCTACCGACTGCGGCAGGTGCGGCGGCACGTCGGGGTCGACCTGGACGATCCCGACGAACGGCTGGTGCTGTGGCTGCAGTTGAGGACGGCGACGGACACCGGCGAAGGACGCTGAGGGCGGCCGCCCGGCACTCAGCGCAGCGCTTCGGCCACCTCCCGAGCGGCGTCCACCACCCGCAGCCCCACCCGGTCGGGCACCGCGTCCGAGAGCATCACG
The DNA here is from genome assembly GCF_051553595.1 of Streptomyces sp. HUAS TT11. Lineage (NCBI taxonomy): Bacteria > Bacillati > Actinomycetota > Actinomycetes > Kitasatosporales > Streptomycetaceae > Streptomyces > Streptomyces sp. HUAS TT11. The sequence goes on along the minus strand of NZ_CP196184.1, from coordinate 5,620,217 downwards.
ACCCCGACGCTGCCCTCTATCCCGCTCACCCCGAGCAACGGCGCCGCCGCACCGCTCGCGCCGGCCTCCAACTCCCCGTGGGTGAGCGTGTATCCGGGGTCGGTGACCGGCTGCCGGCGAGCGGCGAGTATGGCCCGGCCGGCGGCTCCCCGGTCGAGCGCATGGCGGAATCCGGCCCGGTACGCCACGTGGTAGTCCGTCCATGTCGGTTCGACCACGGCGACGGCCAGGGCCTCGGACCCGTCGACCAGCGTGAGGTGCGCGGTGGCCCCTATGTCCTCGGCGAGCGCACGCAGCGCGGGCAGCGCGGCCTCCCGTACCAGCGGATGCACCTGACGGCCGAGGCCCAGCACACCGAGCCCGACCCGGGCACGGCCGCCCAGGTCACGGCGGACCAGGCAGTGCTGCTCCAGCGTGGCCAACAAGCGGTACACCACGGTCCGGTTGACGCCCAGCTTGGTGGACAGTTCGGTGACGGTCAGCCCGTGGTCCGTGTCGGCGAGCAGCTTGAGGACCCTGAGGCCCCGATCGAGCGTCTGGGAGGTCTCCGCGGTCACGACGCCCACTCCTTAGTGGTGAGACGGCGGCCCGGTCGCGGCGGATGCGGCGCCGAGTCCCGTCGACGCCGCGCTCCAGAGGCCGCCGATCGGCCGGCGGCCCGGCGGATCCCGGGCCCAGTCGCTTCACGGCTGCGCTCCGCGGCGGAGCTGCCACGGGGCGTGTGCGTAGCGGGACATTAGCGAGCCGGTCCGCTCAGCGGAAGGCTCCGTCCAGAATCCGGTCAGGGGCGGGGAGTCACTCGCTCGTTTTGCGGCGATACGCACCGCTGACCGGATACCGCCCGCCCATCGGGGCGGTATCCGCGCTCACTTCATGCGCGTGGCCCACTCCTGGACCTTCGCGATGCGCTGGCGCAGCTGGCCGGCGGTGCACTCGGCACTCGGCGGGCCGCCGCACACCCGGCGCAGTTCGGTGTGGATCACGCCGTGCGGCTTGCCGCTCTGGTGCACATACGCGCCGACCATCGTGTTGAGCTGCTTGCGCAGCTCCAGCAATTCCTTGTGGGTGACCACGGGCCGCCGTTCGGCGGGCAGTTCCAGCAGGTCGGCCTCCGTGTCCGGCTTCTTGCGGCTGTGCGCGATCTGCCGGGCCTGCCGCTTCTGCAGCAGCAACTGCACCTGCTCGGGCTCGAGAAGGCCCGGAATGCCGAGGTAGTCCTGTTCCTCCTCGCTGCCGGGATGGGCCTGCATGCCGAACTCGGCGCCGTTGTACATGACCCGGTCGAAGACGGCGTCGGACTCCAGCGCCTCGAACGGCAGCATGTCCTGCTCACCGGTGTCCTCGTCCTGCTCCCGGTTGGCCTCGTCCATCTCCTTCTCGGACTCGGCGTACGGGTCCTCGTCCTCGCCGCCCTTCTTCGGCTTGTCGAGGACGTGGTCGCGCTCGACCTCCATCTCGTTGGCGAAGGTGAGCAGGTCCGGGACGGTCGGCAGGAACACCGACGCGGTCTCGCCTCGACGCCGGGACCGCACAAAACGGCCGACGGCCTGGGCGAAGAAGAGCGGGGTGGAGATGGTGGTCGCGTACACCCCGACGGCGAGCCGGGGCACGTCGACGCCCTCGGACACCATGCGCACCGCGACCATCCAGCGGTCGTCGCCGTGGCTGAACTCGTCGATGCGGTCGGAGGCTCCCGCGTCGTCGGACAGGACGAGGGTCGCCCGGTGCCCGGTGATGTCGCGGATGAGCTTCGCGTAGGCGCGGGCCGCCTCCTGGTCGGAGGCGATGACGAGGGCACCGGCGTCCGGGATGGCCTTGCGGACCTCGGTCAGACGCTGGTCCGCGGCGCGCAGCACGCTGGACATCCATTCGCCGCGCGGGTCGAGGGCGGTGCGCCAGGCCTGGCTGACGGCGTCCTTGGTCATGGGCTCGCCCAGCCGGGCGGCGATCTCGTCGCCCGCCTTGGTACGCCAGCGCATGTTGCCGCTGTAGGAGAGGAAGATGACCGGGCGCACGACCCCGTCGGCAAGGGCGGACCCGTATCCGTAGGTGTAGTCGGCGGCCGACCGGCGGATCCCGTCGTTCCCCTCCTCGTACGCCACGAACGGAATGGGGTTGGTGTCGGAGCGGAACGGCGTACCGGTCAGGGCGAGCCGGCGGGTGGCCGGCTCGAACGCCTCCAGGCAGGCCTCGCCCCAGGACTTGGAGTCGCCCGCGTGGTGGATCTCGTCGAGGATGACCAGGGTCTTGCGCTGCTCCACCCGGTTGCGGTGCAGCATGGGCCGGACCCCGACGCCCGCGTAGGTGACGGCGACGCCGTGGTACTCCCGGCTGAGGGGTCCGGCGCTGTACTCGGGGTCGAGCTTGATGCCGACGCGCGCCGCGGCCTCCGCCCACTGCTTCTTCAGGTGTTCGGTCGGGGCGACGACGGTCACCTGCTGCACCACGTGGTGGTGCAGCAGCCAGGACGCGAGCGTCAGCGCGAAGGTCGTCTTGCCGGCGCCGGGCGTGGCGACGGCGAGGAAGTCACGCGGCTGCTCCTGGACGTACCTCTCCATCGCTCCCTGCTGCCAGGCGCGCAGCTTGCCGGCGGTGCCCCAGGGAGCGCGGCCGGGGAAGGCGGGAGAGAGGTGGTGCGAGGGGGAGGAGGGGGAGCTGGCGGCGGTGGTAGTCACGGTCTCCGGTTCGGTCGGCGCTCAAAGGGTCCGCGTCCGGCGTGTCGGACCAGCGGGGGTCGTCGACGGTCGGGCCGGGCTCGGCTGTGTATGACAACCGGGCCACCCTACCGGTGGACCCACCCGCCACTCGGGGCGACGCCGCGGCTTCCGGCCCGGGTGCGACACGGGTCACAGATCATCGGGACCACGGGGTTTCGGCCGCGCAGGGGTCATCGCGCCCGCAGCCGGGTCGTCACCCAGGCGCCCACCAGCGCCACCGCCATCATCGGCAGGAACACCGCGGCGAAGGCGGCCGGGTGGGAACCGGAGGCGCTCGCCTCCGCCGCGGAGGGGGCGATCGAACCGCCGCCGAGGGCGGCGAACGCGGCGCCGACCGCCGAGAGCAGGACGACGTTGGAGAGACCGTCGGAGATCTGCAGCGCCGCCGAGTTCGCCCCCGCCTCCTCGGGAGCGGACAGTTGCAGCAGCAGGACGCTGGTCGAGGAGATGACCAGGCCCATGCCGAAGCAGCCGAACCCCCAGGCGACGGCGACGGTCCAGACGGGGACCGCGTGGATCAGCACACTGGGTGCCGTGACGATCGCGGCGGCGACCACGATCATGCCGAGCGTCATCAGGCGCTCCCGGTAGGGCTCCAGACGCGGTCTCGACTGGACGTAGGACCCCAGCGCCCAGGTGCCGCCGCCCGCCGCGAGCGAGAACCCGGCCAGGGTCGGGGACAGTCCCCGCTGTGTGACGAGCATGAGCGGGACGAAGCTCTCCGCCGTGATGAAGGCGCCGGCCGCGACTCCGCGCAGCAGCACCACGGACGGCAGCCCGCGGGCCGCGCGATAGGTGCCGCGGGGCAGCAGTCCGAGCACCGCCGGGACCAGCAGGGCGGCGCCCACGGCACCGGGCAGGAGGGACAACGGGCTCAGATCCTGGGCCGCGTACTGGAGGAGTCCCGCGCCCAGCGAGATACCGAAGGCCAGGCGCAGGCGGCGGACGTCGAAGGGAGCCGCGTCGGCCTGCTCGGCGGGACCGTTCGCCGAGCGCCGGATGCTGGGCAGTGCGAGTGCCAGCGGGAACACCACGAGTACCGGGATGCCGAGGAAGACCCAGCGCCAGCCGAGTTGTTCCGTCACCGCGCCCGAGGCCAGCGGGCCCACCACGGACGGGACGACCCAGCCCGCCGCGAACGCGGCCATGATCGCCGGGCGCAGCCGCTCCGGGTAGGCGCGGCCCACGACGACGTAGAGGGCGACGATCACAAGTCCGCCGCCGAGGCCCTGGACGGCCCGGCCCAGGATGAACTGCCACATCGACCCCGCCGTGCCCGCCAGCAGCAGCCCGGCGGCGAAGGCGCCGATGCCGCAGGCCAGCGAACCGAGCGGGCCGCTGCGGTCCGACCACTGGCCCGCGAACACCATGCCGAAAAGGCTCGTCGTGAAATAGCCCGAGAAGGCGAACGCGTACAGCGACAGCCCGTCCAGCTCCCGCGCCGCGACCGGCATCGCCGTGCCGACGGCAGTCGCCTCGAAGGCGATGAGCAGCACGACGGAGACGATGCCGATGCTCAGCGCGCGGTACGGACGGCTCAGCACGCCGACGGTGCCGTCCGGGGAACCGGACAGGGCCGTGTCGGCGACGTCGGTGTCGCGGGGGTCCAGGGCTGCCATGCAGGTCAGGGTAAGGGGCTCGGCAGGGTTTGGCCCCTGTCCGGAGGCGGTGCCGGAGTGAGACCTTGGTCGTACGACCCGCCGTTCGTGAACGGCGTGTGGCAGTCCCGTTGCAGCGCCGGCGATTCCCTTGAGCCCGTATTCCGCCCGACCGTACGGTCGATGCGTCAGGTCGGAACGAGTGAGCCGTGCCGCACCTGATTCCGGCCGTGTGCCCGAGTGGTTCAGGGACTCGCCTGCAAAGCGAGTTACGCGGGTTCGATCCCCGCCACGGCCTCTACCTGCCTGAACAGGTGAAACAAGGGGCGACACCTCCAGAAGGGGTGCCGCCCCTCCGGTTGTCCGTCTCGGTTCGCGTCCCGGTCGGCCGGTACGAGCGCGACGGCCGCGCCGTCCCCGGTGACGGGTGTGCCCGGGAACGCATCAAAGATCAGTGGGTCGATCTGATGGGCGACCGCCGGGCTCACTCGGGCTCGATGCTGCCGGAGCTCGACGCCCCGTACCCGAAGGCACCACGGCAGGACGGCAGGTCTGCGTGCTCCCCCACCTGCTCGGCGCATGCCGACCGGATCTCCACCAGCAGCTCCGGGTAATGCTCTCCGTACGTGTTGACCGCGTGCCACACCGCGTCCAGTGCCGCCCTGAGCGGGGCGGGTTCGGCGGCGGCGAGCACAGCGGGAAGAGCGAAGTGCGGCTGTGAGATCCGCCGGGGGCCGCGCGGCTTGCCGGAGGCGTGCACCACCACGGCGGCGCCTTGTCCGAGGCCTGCGTTCGGCGGCGCACTCCGGCCGGCGGAGCCTGTCGGTACGAGCGTGCCCAGTGCCCGGCCGAGGCCAGGCCGCGTCGGCCGGTCGCCTCCCGACTCCGCGGCCGGGAGGGTCGTCCACCCGGCCGCCGCCGGGGAAGCCGGTGGGCAGTACGGCGGTCGCTCGGGAGGTACCGCCTCGCGCACCGACCGCCTCGGGACCTGCGGGTCGGAGCGCAGGGTCTCCCACATCCGGCCCGAGTCGTCGAACGGCGGCGGCAGCGGGCGTCTCCGCGTCAACGCGGTGAGTGCCTGGGCGACCCACGGCACGTCGGCCGATCCGGCCGCCTCGCAGGCCCGGTGAGCGGCCAGCTGCGCCACCGCACGCCGGGCTTCGGGATCCGCGGCGTCGAGAGCGTGCACCAGGTCGCTGTCGAAGCGGAGCAGACCGCGTACATTGCCGCCGACGCCGTGCAGCCCCTCGCTCGGCAGCCGTCCGCCCCACTCCCATCGCCGGTGGTGCAGTCGTCGCTCCTCTGCCGCCCGTTCCGCCGCCTGGCGGGCCAGCCGTTCGGTCTCGGCTCGCTGCTCGGGTGCGGGCGGTGGCGGGAGTTCGCGCGCGTAGCGGTGCCAGTACGCGGCGATCCCGGAGGTCTGGCGGATCACCCGGTTCGGGCGGGGCGGCGCGGGCCAGAACTGCAGAAGGTAGCTGTCCGCCTGCGGCTCCCCGGAGACTCTGGTGTCGAGCCTCCGTCCCTCGTCCATCCCCCGGGCGCAGTACCGCACCCGGTAGTCGGTCCGGGCGAGATCCAGATCCCACACGGCCTCGCCGGCCCACTGCACCAAACCGGTGCGCTCCGACACCGGGTGGAAGGACACCTCCACCACGTCCTCCCAGACGCGGTCCAGCGCAGGCTCCTCGTCGTAGACCTCCACGACGAAGCCGACGTTTCCCGTGTGCAGTCCGGTGCTCAGCCAGAGCGCACCCGGGACCGCGGCCCCGCACAGCCCTCCGTGCTGGCCTGCGAACGCCTCGGAGAGTCCCGGGTTGGCGCTGTCCGGATCGCTCTGGACGTAGATCTGACCGTAGGCGACGTGCACCTCGCCTGTGACCGGCCTGCGCACGGCACCCCTCCCCCTGTGACCGACGGCCTCGAAAACCCCCGGTCGGACGGGCCGTCACATGCCCTGCATCATGCCGCAGGCCACTGACAACGGGCCCGACGACAGCGGGTCACGCGGCTTCGGCCCCCGCCACGGCCGCTGCTGCCGGACCTGGAAAAAACGAAGGGGCGGCACCCGCGGAAGGGTGCCGCCCCGCGCTCCGGGTTCTCAGAGCTTGCCGCCGATCTCGCATGCCTGGCACGGCGGGCGGCCGCAGGTGCACTGCATCAGGGCCTCGACGACGCCGCGGTCGTGGTACAGGCATTCGTCCTTGCAGGTGTGGCGCGGGATGAACCCCGCCGGGATCTCGCCGGGCCACGGCTCGTGACCGTCCCGGCAGCGGGCGAAGCGCTCGGGGTCGGTGGCGTGCAGGTCGTGCATGGTCGACCTGGCCTCGTCCTCGAGTTCCCGCACTCGCTCCACCAGGCTCTTCAGCTCGGCGGCCAGACCGGAGTACCGCTCGCCGCCGGTCCTCACGTGCGCGGCCCGCAGGGCCATCGCCGCGTTGCCGAGGAACCTGCCGGCGTCCTGAAGGTCGGTCACGTGATGCAACTGAATGCCGTTCACGCCACGTACCCATACGGCGTCCATATTGCTCACTGATCCGCCCTTCCGGCGTTCGCCTTTTCTCGCACAACGGCATGCGCGGCGCCGGTGCCTCCGCATAAGAAAAAAATGACCTGTTTACGGAACCTAAAGGTCCGAATCGAAACCGTCCAGCGAATTCGGCGTGAGTCGACTCACAACAGGCCTGAACCCGTGATCCGCGCGGTGCGCGGGACGATCGGTCACCGCCATGGCGCTCGGCGCCATCGAGGTGGGCCGAACCGGATCTCGGCACCCGGGCGAGGTACGACGGTCACGGAGAAAATCCCTCGGTGACCTTTCCCCGCGGACGGCGACCGAACCGGCCGACAACGGTGATCTTGTTTTCCGGCCGGTTCCGAACGCCGCCGCAATGCCCTCAAGCGCCCCTTGCGCCCTCCACTTGACGCACGGATGGGCGAGTCGTCCACTTGAAAGGAGAGCGGCACTGGGACGTGGGCGCAGGCGAATGCCGGCCACGCCCTCGGGTTGACCGGCGTCCGCCTACATGCGGAGTGGTGATGGCAACCTACGAATATCTTTGCAGCCGTTGCGGGCCCTTCGACGTGAAAACGGCGATCGGGACTGCGCCCCCCGTTCACGGCTGCCCCGCGTGCTCGGGCACCGCACGACGTGTGTTCTCCGCGCCCGGCCTCGCGACGACCCCGCACGCGGTCGCCGCCCTGCACGACCGGCAGGAGCAGTCCCGCGATGCCCCGGAAGTCGTGTCCGAACTGCCGCCGGGCCGGGCGCCTGTCCGGCGCCCGCACCCCGCGTTGTCGCGGTTGCCGCGACCTTGAGGGCGGGCTGCGGGCGATTCCGCCCCATGCGGACCGAGGAGGTGCGTCCCCGTGAGCAACGTGGGACTGCTCTTTGTCGGTGCGGTGCTGTTCATGAACGGACTGCTGCTGCTGGGGAGGGTCGATCCCAAGTCCGCGGCGGTCTTCAACCTCTTCGTGGGTGCATTGCAGGTACTGACCCCGACCTATCTCATCTTCACGGCCGGCGGCGACCAGATGAAGATCCTGGCGGCGTCCGGGATCTATCTGTTCGGATTCACCTACCTTTACGTGGGCATCGTCCTGCTCGCCGGCATCGACAACATCTGTGTCGGCTACTACTCCCTCTTTGTCGCGATCGTCGCCCTCGGGTATTCGTTCGCCAATTTCCACCTGTTCAGGGACTATCCGTTCGGAGCCATCTGGCTCTACTGGTCCTTCCTCTGGTTCCTGTTCTTCCTGCTGCTCGGCCTCAAGAAAACGGCGCTGTCCGACTATGTCGGCTGGGTGACGGCGATCGAGGGCTGGGTCACCGGAGTCATTCCCGCGGCGCTGCTGCTTTCCGGCTACTGGAAGCACACCACGGAGATCGCCATCGCCCTCGGGGCCTTCGGCGTCGTCGTATTCGCGGCGCTGTGGCCGCTCACCAGGAAATCACGGCAACCGGCCGCGGCCGGATCGACCGGAGGTACGGGCACACCGTCCTGACCGGATCTGAAATGAGAGGCTGTCATGCCCGAAGTCGTATTCACTGTGGACCAGAGCAAGTCGATGCGTGACCAGGACGTGCCCGGACACAACAGGTGGCACCCGGACATCCCCAACGTCGCCATGGTGAAGCCGGGAGCGGAGTTCCGCATGGAGTGCCGCGACTGGACCGACTGCCAGATCGGCAACAACGACACCGCCGACGATGTACGCGACATCGACCTGACCATCCCTCACATGCTCAGCGGCCCGATCGGGGTGGAGGGCGCCGAACCCGGCGACCTGCTCGTCGTCGACATCCTCGACCTCGGCCCCGTGCCGCAGCAGACCGGGGATGCGGCGGGCCAGAACTGGGGCTACACCGGCATCTTCGCCAAGGCCAACGGCGGCGGCTTCCTGACCGACTACTACCCGGACGCCTACAAGGCGATATGGGACTTCCACGGGCAGCAGGCCACGTCCCGTCATCTGCCCGGTATCCGCTTCACCGGGATCACGCACCCCGGGCTGTTCGGAACGGCACCGTCGTCCGAGATGCTCGCCCACTGGAACACACGTGAGCAGGCGCTGATCGACGCCGACCCGAACCGGGTCCCGCCCCTCGCGCTGCCGCCGGAGGGCACCAACGCGCTCGCCGGCACGGCCACCGGGGACCTCGCCGCGCGCATCGCCGCGGAGGGCGCACGCACGGTTCCGGCCCGTGAGAACGGCGGCAACCAGGACATCAAGAACTTCACACGCGGTTCGCGGGTGTTCTTCCCCGTACACGTCAAGGACGCCAAGCTCTCGGGAGGCGATCTGCACTTCAGTCAGGGCGACGGAGAGATCACCTTCTGCGGCGCCATCGAGATGGGCGGCTTCATCGACTTCCACGTCGACCTGATCAAGGGCGGCATGGAGAAGTACGGCATCTCGACCAACCCGGTGTTCATCCCGGGCAACGTCGAGCCGCGATACACGGAGTTCCTCACCTTCATCGGAATCTCCGTCGACCACGACACCGACACGAACTACTACCTGGACGCGACGCTGGCCTACCGCCGGGCCTGCCTCAACGCGGTCGAGTACTTCAAGAGGTTCGGCTACAGCGGGGAGCAGGCCTACCTGCTGCTCGGCTCCGCGCCCGTCGAGGGACGCATCAGCGGCATCGTCGACGTCCCCAACGCCTGCTGCTCGCTGTACGTCCCCACCGCGATGTTCGACTTCGAGATCCGGCCCTCCGCCGCCGGCCCGGCGACGGCCGACCGCGGCCAGTGCGCCCTGACCACCACCTGACCGAGCGAGGTCCCCGCCCCCGCACCGCCTGCTGCGGGGGCGGACACCAGCCGCCTCCCCCGGACGTCACAGGGACGCATCCGGTGGGGCGGGCGGCCCGCACCGGCGCAGTCGTGCTTCGGGCGGCCGGCCTGCGGTGACCTGTCCGGCATCCGCGCCCGACGGTGGTCGGCGGTCCTGCGGTCCGATGCGCCCTCGGACGCCTGGGAGTGCCGTACGCGGCACCCGTGCCGCCCCGGTACCGAAGCCCTCCGCCGCCGCGTCCCGGGACAGCACACCTACGCGTACAGGCCCCCGCCCGCCTCGTCCTCGAAAGCCTCGGGCCAATAGCGCCGGCCGTCGTCCTGCGGCGTCCTCGGGGTCGGGTCGCAGGCGATCGGATCGACCGCGGCGAGGGTCTCGGCCATCGTCGCGGCCAGCTGCTCGTAGGCGTCCGTCAGATCGTGCTCCGCGTCCAGTGCCTTCTCGCGGTGCACCAGCCAGACGGTGAAGGCCAGGGTGGAGATGTCCGCGTTGAGCGGGCGCAGCGTGGCGTCGGGCTCGCTCCAGCACAGGACCGCTCCCGTGGAGCCGTCCAGGACCAGGCTCGTGTCCTCCAGGAGATAGCCGAGACGTATCAAACGGTCGGCCTCGGGCGGGAGTTCGTCCGCGGGGCCGCGATCCTCGTCCGCGTAGTACTCGGCCAGGGTGGGCAGCGGCACGTCCGTGTCGAGCTCGTACCAGTAGCCGTTCTCCGGCAGGCCCACCTCACGCAGGAAGCGGCGGGTCGGCTCGTGCGTGAGCGTGCCGGGGAAGTCGACGTCCTCGAAGCGCACGATGGCGGCGGAGCCGAACTCCTCGTCCAGCAGCCGCGACGGCAGGTCGAGCGCAAGTCCCGTGCCGGGACGGGCGATCCGGGCCAGCGGACGGATCAGCGCGGCCATCCGCCAGTACGGTGCGAGGCCGGCTCCCGCGTCCTCGGCGAACACCGACGCCAGCTGCTCGGAGGCCTGCGCCACCGCCTTGGCGCCGTACCCGTGCGAGGCGAACCGGCCCCGGGAGGTGGCCAGTTCGTCGGTGACCGCGGCGAAGCGCAGCAGCACCTCCAGCGAGGGCGCGAGCGGTGAGAGGCCCATCAGGCCGGGATGGCGCGGGTGGACGTATGTCGTGGAGACCTCGCCCGTGGCCCCGTTCAGCACGAGGGACTCAAGGTCGCGGTCGACGGTGCGCAGCGCCCCTATGACCAGCTGGTCACGCAGCTCCTCGGCGAGCTTCCCCGCGTCGTCCACCAGCTCGGTCACCCGTCGCAGCGCGGGCCGCTCGTACAGCGGCCTGAACCCCAGCAGGGAGCTGTCGGACGGCAGTCCCGCCCCCGTGAGCAGGCGCCGCGTCCCCGCGTGCGTGATGTACGGATCGAGGTCCGCCCCGGCAAGCGTGATCACGCTGCCGACGTCGCTCAAGCCCATTGTTCCCCCGCGTACTTCGTTCCCTGAGCGCTCCCGTGGTCGATCTTTGTGGAGCGCCTCTCCCCCGACGCCGAAAACCATACGCCGCCGCACTGACAACGCCGCCGGATTTGCGGCGCGTCCCCGCCGTTGACCACGGACTCGTGACGAGAACCACACCGAGCACCGGCTACGGGCCGGGGTCCGTCAGGTGAAGTACACGCCGCCCAGCACGACGACGATCGCGGCGAGGACGAAGAGAAGGATCCAGACCAGGAGCTTCCCGACCCCGGGCGCGGGCTCGTAGCGCTGCTCCCCGTCCGACGGGGTCCCGGGGCTCGGGTCGTCCGCGCCCTCTCCGGTGCTCACTGCCCCGTCACCACGGCAGCCTGCGGTCGGATCGGCAGGCGATTGACCGGGCGGCCGGTCGCCGCCCGCACCGCGGACGCGACGGCCGCCGGGGAGGTGACCACCGGCGCCGCGCTGACCGACTTCGCACCGAAGGGCGCGACCACGTCCCGTTCCTCGACGAGCTTGACGATCCGGATGTCGGGCGCGTCCAGAGCCGTGGGCAGGGAGTAGCCCGTCAGATCGGGGTGGCGGACCAGGCCGCGGGCCGTGCGCAGGTTCTCGGTGAGTGCGATGCCCACGCCCTGGGTGACGCCCGCCTCCACGCGCGCGGCGAGCTGGGCCGGGTTCAGCACCCGGCCGACGTCCTGGGCGAGGGCGAGTTCCACGACCCGCACCGAGCCGATCTCGATGTCCACGTCCACCACGGCGCGGATCGCGCAGAAAGCGAGCCCCACGAAGGCGTCGCCCTGGCCGGTCTCGTTCAGCGGCTCCGTCGGATGCGGGCGGCACTGCGCCGTGGCCCACAGCTCCTTGCCGTCCATCGCCTCCGTGACGGTGGTGGACAGCACCCCGTCGTACGAGGTGATCTTGCCGTCGGTGATCTGGAGCAGCTCGGTCGACATGCCGAACTTGTGCGCCAGGGGCTGCAGCAGCTGGGTACGGACCATCTTGGCGGCACGCTCCACGGCGCCGCCGGACACCCAGGTGTGGCGGCCCCGGCAGCCCGCGCCGGCCGACGGCTGGTCCGTGTCGACCGGCGCCACGTGCACCTCGTCGATACCGAGCGTCTCCTGGACGATCTGCCGGGCCAGCGTGGTGAAGCCCTGGCCGGTCTCGACGGCGGCGCACAGCACCGTCGCCACCCCGTCCTGCACCTTCACCGTGGCCGTGGAGACCTCGTCCGCGCCCTCCGCGCCGAGCATGTGCACCATGCCGATGCTGTAGCCGACACCGCGTCGCACGGCACCCGGTTCGCCCGCGCCCTCGGGGCCGCCGGGCAGCAGCCACTCGTCCTCGGGGGTGTCCTTGGGCAGCGCGGGCAGCGGATGGTCCCTGACCGCCTCGAGCAGTTCGGCGACGGGTGCCGGGCAGGTGACCGTCTGGCCGGTGGGCAGGATGTCGCCCGTGGCCATGACGTTGCGCAGCCGCAGCTCGGCCGGGTCGAGGCCGAGCTTCTTGGCCAGCTTGTCCATCTGGGCCTCGTAGGCGGCGCACACCTGCATCGCGCCCTCGCCGCGCACATGGCCCGACGGCGGGTTGTTGGTGCGGACGGCCCAGCCCTCGATGAAGGCGTTCGGCACGACGTAGGGGCCGCAGGCGAAGGAGACCGCCGCGGCGAGCGCTTCCGAGGACGTGTCCGCGTAGGCGCCGGCGTCCAGCAGGATCTGTGCCTCGACCTTCACCAGCCGGCCCTCGGCGTCCGCGTGGTGGCGGTAGCGCAGAAGGGTGGGGTGGCGGTGGACGTGCCCGAGGAAGGATTCCTCGCGCGTCGCGGTCAGCTTGACCGGGCACCCCGTCTTCAGGGCGAGCAGTCCGAGCGGCAGTTGGAAGCCCTGGTCCTCGCGGTCCGCGCTGGCGCCGGGCACACCGGTGACGACGACCTTCACCCGCTCGGGCTCGAGCCCGTAGACCGCGGCCGCGCGGTCGCGGTCGGTGTGCGGGTCGGTCGAGGCCATGTACAGCTCGACCCCGCCGTCGGGCCGGGGCACGGCGAGACCCGCCTCCGCACCGATCGGGGCGGGGTCCTGGCGGCCGATGCGGTACAGGCCCTCGACGACGATCTCGCCGAGCGCGTCGGGGTCGCCGTGGCGCAGCGGGATGTGGCGGATCAGGTTGCCGTCGGGGTGCAGCGGCTCGGAGTCGAAGGCCTGTTCGGGATCGGTGACCGGCTCGAGCACCTCGTACTCGACGATGACGGCGGCGGCGGCCATGCGCGCGGTGTCGGGGTGGTCGGCGGCGACCGCCGCGATGGCCTCCCCGTGGTGGCGCACGACCTCGGAGGCGAACACGGGCCGGTCGGCCCTGCCCCGCCCGTGGACCGCCTCGCCCGGAACGTCCTCGTGGGTGACGACGGCCCGCACGCCCTGCATCTCGCGCGCGTGGCTGGTGTCGATGGACAGGATGCGCGCGTGCGGATGCGGCGAGCGCAGTACGGCGGCCCACAGCAGGCCCTCGGCCCACAGATCGGCCGCGTACGGGAAGGTGCCCTCGGTCTTCGCCCCGGCGTCGGCGGACGGCAGGGAGGCGCCCAGGCCGTGCGGCAGCGGCTCGGGGGCCGGTGCGGCCGCCGCGGTGGTCGCGGTGGCGGCTTCGTTGCTCACGCCTGGCCTCCGTCCTGGCCGTACGGGTGCTGGTCGGGGTCGGCGCCGTCGAACGCGGAGGGGTGCACACCGCCTCCGCCGGGACCGGCCTGGTGCGGGATGCGCGGCTCGTCGCCGTCCGTTGCGGACTCGGCCTGCGCGTGGGCCCCGCGCTCGGCGACGACCTCCTTGACGGCCTCCACGACGCCTCGGTAGGCGGAGCAGCGGCACAGGTTGCCGCACAGCGCCTGACGCGTCTCCAACTCGGTGGGCGCCGGGTTGCCCTCCAGGAGGTCGTGCACGGTCATCGCCATCCCGGGGACGCAGAAGCCGCACTGCACGGCGCCGCACCGGGCGAGCGCCCGCTGCACGTCCGAGGGCTGTCCGTCGGCGGCGAGGCCCTCGACCGTGCGCACCTCGCTGCCCGCCGCCGTCACGGCGGGCACCAGACAGGAGGCGACGAGCCGTCCGTCGACCTGGACGTTGCAGGCGCCGCACTCACCCTGTGAGCAGCCGTCCTTGGCGCCCGCGAGGCCGAGCCGCTCGCGCAGCACGTACAGCAGTGACTCGCCGATCCATGCGTCGGTCACGGGCCGGTCTGCGCTGTTGACCCGCAGGACGTAGGACGCCAGCGGGTGCTCGTCGTGCGCCCCGGCGGGGCCGGGGGCCGGCTCCTCCGCGTCGACGGCTTCGGCCGCCGGTTCCGGGCCGGCTTCGGGTGCCGGTCCGGCCTCGGACGCCTCGGCGGCCGTGGACGGCTCCTGTGCCGCCTCGGGCGCCTCGGTGACACCGGAGGGCCCGGTGTCACCGTACGGGCCGCCGGACGGCTCTGAAGGGGCCTCGACGGGCGTCTGCGCGGGACCTTCCGGTGTTCCGTCCGGCCACGGCTGTCCGGCCGCACTCGACGCCCAGGGGGCGGCGGCGCCCCCCGGCAGGGTCGCCGGCGGACTGCCGCCCCACTGCTCGACGAGGGCGGAGGTACTGAACTCGCCCGATTCGTCCGGAAGATCACCGTTCGCCACGGGGATCGACCACTGCCCGGTGACGTCGTGCCCCGAGGCCGGAGCCCCCTGCGCGGCGGCGTCCTCGAAGTTCCACTGCCCGGTCGCACCGGGCTGGTAGGTGAACCGGTCGCCGGCACCCTCCGTGCCGGCCGCGCCGGGATCGGGCCACTGGGCACCCTCCGCGGGCGCACCCCACGCTCCGTCGCCCTGCGGCTGCGCGGCCGTGCCCGGCGCCGCGGTGAACTGCGGGGGCACATAGCCGTGACCGGGTGCGGCCAGCGGGCTGTCGGAGGCGAGCAGGGCGTCGATGCCGCCCTCGGGCAGTTGCACGAAGGCCGTGGCGCCGTCGTCGTAGTCCCCTTGCGGCAGCCGCTCCCAGGAGCCGCGGGCGCGCCCCTGAGGGCCGCCCTCCCGGTGCTGGTCGTCGGTCACGACAGCGCCCTCCCCAGTGCTCGTCGGGCCAGCGCGGCGACGGTGCGCCGCAGGTGCAGTACGGCGGGCGGCAGCTGCTCCACGGTGCCGTCCTCCGCCGCAGCGGGATCCGGGATGCAGGCGGCGGCGACGTACTCGCCGAAGGCGGTGAGCGCCTCCGGGACGATCGCGCGGTTGTTGTCCCAGTCGATGAGCTGGGCGACCCACTGCTCGGCCTCCAGGGGGCGCAGCGGCATCGGCGCGATGGCACCGACGGCGCAGCGCACCCCGCGCCGGGCGGGGTCGAGGACGAGCGCCACCGACGCGACGGCCCGCCCCGGACCGGTGCGTCCGGTCGCCTTCAGGAAGACCTGGGGGGCGTGCAGCAGCGGTACGCGCACGTAGCCGATGAGTTCGCCGGCCCGGAGCAGCTCCATGCCGGCGAGCAGATGCGAGACCGGGATCTCACGGCCGGCCCCGTTCGTGCCCGCGATGATCAGCGTGGCCTCCAAGGCGGCCAGCACCGGGAGCGCGTCCCCGGTGGGGGCGGCCGAGGCGATGTTGCCGCCCAGGGTGCCGGCGTTGCGGATGTGCGGCGGCCCGGCGGCCCGCGCCGCGGCGGCGAGGGCGGGGATGAGGGCCGCGAAGTCGGGACGGCCCATGCGTGCGTGGGTGAGCCCGGCGCCGAGCAGTGCGTGGCCGTCCTGGTACTGCCAGCCGCGGATCTCACTGATGCGGCCGAGGCCGACCAGCGCGGCGGGCCGCAACTGACCGGAGTTGACCGCGGCCATGAGGTCGGTGCCGCCCGCCACGGGGACGGCGGTCGGCATCGCGGCGAGCGCCGCCACGGCCTCGTCGAGAGAGGCGGGCAGCGTCACGGCCTGCGCCGCCTGCGGTGCGTGCGTGGTCAAACCGGCTGCCCCTTCCCGCTGCCCCACCTGGTCCCACCTGTGTTGCCGTACGGTACGTGCTGACAGGGCGGACGTGGCAACTCTGGCACATCTTCCCGGGTCCCTGACGCAGGGGTCCGCTAGGAGGCATTCGCCCTCTCACCAGGCTGATGGTCCGTTTTGCAACCAGTTCGCAAATGCGGGCGAATTGCTGCTCTTCGGTGACCCTTGTGCGCTTTTCCCATGCCGGGTCACGTTTCCAGGGAGCCGGGTCCCCCGGCTGCCCGTCGCGGGCCTCCTCACACGTTCGGGGGGGCACCCTCGATCGGGCGTCCGAGCACACCGGGTCGCCGCTGCCACGGCGACGGTCCGGCGGGCGGCCGGTAGGCGACGCCCAGGGCGTCGAGCCTGGGGTAGTGGGCGGTCATCCGCCGCTCGAAGTCGGCGAAGTCGCGGTCCGCGGGCGCGGGCAGATCGCTCCAGACCGCCTCGGCGAAGGCGGCGAGCCGGGGAAACGTCTGGTAGTCGACGCGCCCCACGTCCTCCATCACCTCGGTCCACACATTGGCCTGGGCCCCGAGGACGTGACGCGCCTGTTCCTCGGTCAGCCGGGGCGGAACCGGCTCGAAACGGTAGACGTCCTCCAGTGTGCGCACGTACCCGATGGGCACGGGCTCGTCCGCCCCGCCGTCCTGACGGTGGTCCAGATACACCTGCTGCTCCGGGCACATGACGACGTCGTGGCCGCTCCGCGCCGCCGTGACCCCGCCCGCGTAGCCGCGCCACGAGGACACCGCGGCGCCGTCCGCGAGGCCGCCCTCCAGGATCTCGTCCCAGCCGATGAGCCGGCGGCCGCGCGCCGTGAGCCAGGTGTCGAAGTGCCGTACGAACCACGACTGGAGTCCGTCCTCGTCGGCCAGGCCCAGTTCCCTGATGCGCGCCTGGGCGGCCGGGGACTTCCGCCACTGGTCCTTGGCGCACTCGTCGCCGCCGATGTGGACGAACGTGGAGGGGAACAGTTCCAGGACCTCCTCGAACACGCCCTCGTAGAACCGCAGGGTGGCGTCGGTGGGGGCGAGCACGTTCTTCGAGACGCCCCAGTCGTCCCAGACCGAGAGGGAGCCCGTGTCGACGACATCGCCGTTGCCGAGTTCCGGATAGGCGGCGATGGCGGCCTGGCTGTGCCCGGGGACGTCGATCTCGGGAACGACGGTGATATGCCGCTCGGCCGCGTACGCCACGATCTCGCGGATGTCGTCCTGAGTGTAGAAACCGCCGTGCGGCTTCTCCTCCCACAGCGGGGAGGCACGATGACCGTATCTGGTGCGCGCCCGCCACGATCCGATCTCGGTGAGCCGCGGGTACCGCTCGATCTCCAGACGCCAGCCCTGGTCGTCCGTGAGGTGGAAGTGGAAGACGTTGAGTTTGTGGGCGGCCATGAGATCCAGGTAGCGCAGAACGCCGTCCTTGGGCATGAAGTGCCGGGCCACGTCGAGCATGAGACCGCGCCAGCCGAAACGGGGTGCGTCCTCGATGATCTGGTGCGCAATTCCATGGCCGAGTTCCGGACGTACGGGGGCGCGCCGAAAGGCGTCGGCGCCCAGCAGCTGACGCAGCGTCTGGGCGCCCCAGAACACCCCGGCCGGGCCGCCGCCGCGGATCTCGAGCCCCCAGCCGACGACGGCGGAGAGTTTGTACGCCTCCGGCTCCAGTTCGTCGTCCAGGCACAGCCGCAGGGAATTGGCGCCGTCCTTCGGACCGGGTGCCAGGGGCAGCCCGAGGGCCGGCCCCAGTGTGGAGCGCAGCCAGCGTTCCGTGGTCCCCGTACCAGGTCCGGCCCACAGGGTGGTGTCCTCGTCGAGCTCGACACCGCAGCGTGTGGGGCCCTCGACGGCGCGTGGCGCCGGAATCAGTTCCATCACGTCAGTCCTCAATCCTTGAGAGATCCGCCCAGCCCCGATACGAGCCGTCGCTGCACGAGAACGAAGAAGACCAGGACCGGAACGGTCATCACCGTCGACGCGGCCATCACACCTCCCCAGTCCGGCTCATCGGGCTTGTAGAACACCAGAAGTGCCATCGGGAGTGTGGACTGCGACGTGTCGCTGATGATGAACGACTTCGCGAACAGGAAGTCGTTCCAGGCCGAGATGAAGGAGAACACGCTCGTCGCCACCAGGCCGGGCAGTACGAGCGGGAAAAGTATCTGCCACAGGAATCGTGTCCGGCTCGCCCCGTCGAGGTAGGCGGCCTCCTCCAGCGCCTCGGGAACCGCCTTCACAAAACCCCGGAGCATCCAGATCGCGAACGGCAGCGAGAAGGCGATGTGGGGCAGGATGAGCGCGCCGAGGGTGTTGAGCTGTCCGAGGTCCCGCATCAGGAAGAACAGAGGGATCGTCAGGGCTTCCACGGGCACCATCTGGGCGACCAGAAACATGATCGACAAGGTCGTCCGGAAACGGAAGCGGAATCGCGTCACCGCCGTCGCGGCGAGAAACGCGATCAGTGCCGAGGCGACGACGACACAGCCCGCGACGACAAGGCTGTTGAGGAAGTAACGGCCGAATTCCTGCTGCCCGAAGACGCGGCGGAAGGAATCCAGGCTCGGTGCTCCGGTCCACGGACGCGGGCGGGTCGACTCGATCTCGCCGGCCGGCTTCACGGCACTCAGCACCATCCAGTACAGCGGAAAGGCGACCACCGCCGCGATCAGCAGCGCCGATGCCTCCGCCGCCGACCGCCAGGGACGGCGTACGGATCCGCGCACAAGATTCACGAGGGTCACAGCTCCTCCCCCTGCCTGCGCAGCAGCCGCAGATAGCCGAGTGTGACGGCCAGCAGGATCAGCAGCGTCACCACGCCGATCGCCGAGCCGAGGCTGTACTCCGAGGACGCGAACGCCTTTTGGTACGCGTACACGTTCAGCACCAGGTTCTGCCCGGCGATGCCGCCGCCGTTGGTCATCACGTAGATCTGTGTGAAGACCTTGAAGTCCCAGATGACCGACTGGATGGTGACGACGGCCAGGATCGGGCGCAGCATCGGCGCGAGCACCGACCGCCAGATCCGCCACTGCGAGGCGCCGTCGAGCGCGGCGGCCTCCAGCACCTCGGCCGGGACGGCGCGGATACCCGCGTACACCGTCACCATCACGAACGGGAAGGAGCACCAGACGACTTCGAGCAGCACGAGGAGGAACGCGCTGCAGCGGCCGTACGTCCACGAGTGGTCGCCGAGTCCCAGGAGACGGTTCACCGGGCCGAAGTCGGGGTCGAACAGGAACAGCCAGACCGTGGAGCCCGTGACGGCCGGGGTCGCCCATGCTCCGAGAGCGGCCAGCATCAGGGCGAGCCGCGGCAGGGCACGGACGCGGGTGAGCAGCACGGCGAGCGCGCAGCCGACGGCCAGGGTGCACAGGACGCACGCCGCCGCGAACACGACCGTGGCCAGCAGCACCGACCAGAACTGGTCGTCCGAGAAGAGGGTCGTGTAGTTCCCGAGTCCCCGGAAGCTCGTCGGCCGGCCGCCGCTGACCTGGGCCTGGGTGTACTCCAGGACCGAGATCAGCCCGAGCTGGTAGACGGGGTAGACGAGCAGCCCGCCGAGCACGACGAGGGCGGGGGCGAGGTAGAGCCACGGGGTGCGGCCCGCCCGCGCACGCCCCTGTGTGCGTGTCACGGTCGTGGTGGCGGGCGGGTGCCGGTCCACGACCGTGTCCGGAGCGGCCACCCGCTCAGCCCGCGGAGCCGAACGCGTCGTTCATCTTCCTCGCCGCCTCCGCCGAGGCCGCCTTCACGTCCTTCTTGCCGCTGACGATCTCCTGGAACATCGTCGGCAGGACGAGCGAGGCGTCGATCTGGGCCCATGCCGGGGACACGGGTACGAACCTGGTGCCCGCGGCGAGCGTCCGCACGAACGGCTCGACGAACGGCTCCTCGCGCGCGACCTGCTCCCGCGCGTCCGTGAACGTCGGCAGGAAGCCCATGGCGTCGAAGAGTTCCTGTTGGGTCCGCTTCGAGGCGAGCCGCTCCATGAGGTCGACGGCGAGGCTCCGGTGCGCGGTGCTCTTCAGGACGCCGATGTTGTTGCCACCCGCGAACGCCGGTGCGATCTCGCCCTCCTTCAGACCCGGCAGCGGTACGACGGCGTACTTGCCCTTGACCTTCCCGGCCTCGACCGCCTGGTGGCTGAAGTCGCCGCCGATCGCCATGGCGGCCTTGCCCGCGGCGAACGCGGTGACCGTGTCGTTGCCGCCCATTTCCGCGCACTTGGCCGCGGGGCAGTTGCCGTCGCCGAAGAGCGAGGTGTAGGCGGAGATGCCCGCCCTGGCGGCGGTGCCGTCCACGGCCGCGCTGTACGAACCACCGCTGCCGGCGGCGAGTTCACCACCGTGGGCCCAGATGAAGGGCAGGGCACCGTAGGTGTAGGCGCCGCCCACGGCGAGGCCGTACAGACCGGGCCTGGCCGCGTGGATGCGGCGCGCGGTCTCCGCCAACTGCGCCATCGTCTGCGGGGGTTGCAGTCCCAGCTCCTTGAAGACGTCGGTGCGGTAGTAGAGGGCCCGGACGCCGACGAAGTAGGGGGCCCCGTAGACGCGGCCGTCGACGGTGACCGACTGGCGCGCGGTGGGGTCGGTGTCCTTGGACTCGCTCCAGGCGGTGAAGTCCTCGGTGACGTCGGCGAGTCCGCCGTCCTTGACGTAGCCGGCGGTGTCCGTGTTGCCGTACTCGATGACGTCGGGCGCGCTCTTCGGATCGTTGAAGGCGGCCTTGACGCGCTGGGCGCGGGTCTCGACGGGGATGTACTCGACGGTGACCTCGGCACCGTCGTGGGCCTTCTCGAAGGCGGCGACCGCCCGGTCGACAACCCGTTCCTTGGGCTTGTTGTCGACCTCCTGGAAGAGCCACACCCGCAGGGTCCCGGTCTTCTCGTCCTTGCCCGATCCGGAGCCGTCGGCGGTCTGAGGGGCACACGAGGTGGCGGTGAGGGCCGCGAGCAGTAGGGCGGCCAGACGGGTGGCTGGGGCAGAGAGCTTCATGGAGCATCCTCCGGAGCTGAGCGCGTTGCAACATGCGCAATGGCTGTTTTGCTCTGCACAACACATCGGAGGCTAGGTACTACATGAACATGACGACAAGAGGTCTGAACCACTCTGTGACCGCGGGACGCATCCCGTGCAACGGCAGCGCCCCGACAGAACACACAAAAGCCCCCGGAGTGCATCGAAGTGCACTCCGGGGGCTCAGCAGATACCCGGCGGGAGGCCGATCGCTACTTGTCGCCACCCTTGCCGTCGTCGCCGCTGCCCATGGACTCGTAGATCTCCTTGCACATGGGGCAAACGGGGTATTTCTTCGGGTCGCGACCCGGTACCCACACCTTGCCGCACAGCGCGACGACGGGCGTACCGTCGAGGGCGCTCGCCATGATCTTGTCCTTCTGGACGTAGTGGGCGAAGCGCTCGTGGTCACCGTCGCCGTGCGACACCTGCGGCGTCGGCTCTACGAGGGTCCCCGTACCGGTGCCGCGCTCGGGCTCAAGAGTGCTCATAGGGCCAAGAGTACTGAAGACTCCCACACATCAGTTGAGCGTAGGGTCGTCCGGGTAGGTGGCCACCATCGCCAGCTCGCTGCGCTGTCGCCGCAGCACCTCCCGCCACAGCCGCTCCGGTTCCGGGGACGACACGTCACCCGGCTCCGACTCGACGACGTACCACGCGCCTTCCACGAGCTCGTCCTCGAGCTGCCCCGGACCCCAGCCCGCGTACCCGGCGAAGATGCGCAGTGAACCGAGGGCCTTGGCGAGCAGCTCCGGCGGCGCCTCCAGGTCGACAAGACCGATCGCCCCGTGCACCCGCCGCCAGCCGAGCGGGGCACGCTCCCCGGAACCTCCGGGGATCACCGCCACGCCGAGCGCCGAGTCCAGTGAGACCGGACCGCCCTGGAAGACGACACCGGGTTCGCCCGCGAGTTCCGCCCAGCCCTCCAGGATGTCTCCCACGTCCACCGGGGTGGGGCGGTTGAGGACCACACCGAGCGAGCCCTCCTCGTCGTGGTCGAGGAGGAGTACCACAGCGCGGTCGAAGTTCGGGTCCGCCAGGGCGGGTGTGGCCACGAGCAGCCGTCCT
The DNA here is from genome assembly GCF_051553595.1 of Streptomyces sp. HUAS TT11. Classification (NCBI taxonomy): domain Bacteria; kingdom Bacillati; phylum Actinomycetota; class Actinomycetes; order Kitasatosporales; family Streptomycetaceae; genus Streptomyces; species Streptomyces sp. HUAS TT11. The sequence goes on along the minus strand of NZ_CP196184.1, from coordinate 5,598,118 downwards.
GTGAGCGAGGACACCTCGGTCATGGCAGACATGATCCCGCATCTTGCCTCCGCGTGGAGAGGCAATGCGGGTACGCGGGTGAATGCGGTCGGTGACCGGACGGGCCCGCTGGTGAGGGCCCGTTCCCGGGAGGCGGCGGGAGACCGGAGCGCGTGCGGCCGGCGCGCGGGCGCCCGTGACGGGTGGTAACCAGGCGCGTCCGGTTACGCACGGTTCGTGTTGTGGCAAAGCTATGACGTAGCCCGGAGGTCCTCGGGCTTACTTGCGGGGGGTGGACGGCCATTACGCTTACGTCTCCGGCCCCTGCCCAACTCCACGGAACGCGAGATCCATGACCGTCAACGACGATGTCCTGCTTGTCCACGGCGGAACCCCCCTGGAGGGCGAAATCCGTGTCCGCGGCGCAAAGAACCTCGTGCCGAAGGCCATGGTCGCCGCCCTGCTGGGCAGCGCGCCGAGCCGCCTGCGCAACGTTCCCGACATCCGCGACGTGCGTGTGGTGCGCGGACTGCTGCAACTGCACGGTGTGACGGTCCGTCCGGGCGAGGAACCCGGCGAGCTGGTGCTCGACCCGACGCACGTCGAGAGCGCGAACGTCGCCGACATCGATGCCCACGCAGGCTCGTCGCGTATCCCGATCCTCTTCTGCGGCCCCCTGCTGCACCGGCTGGGCCATGCGTTCATCCCCGGCCTCGGCGGCTGCGACATCGGCGGCCGTCCCATCGACTTCCACTTCGACGTGCTGCGGCAGTTCGGCGCCACCATCGAGAAGCGCGCGGACGGCCAGTACCTGGAGGCGCCCAAGGGGCTGCGCGGCACGAAGATCCGGCTGCCCTACCCGTCCGTCGGCACCACCGAGCAGGTCCTGCTGACGGCCGTGCTCGCCGAGGGTGTCACCGAACTGTCCAACGCGGCCGTCGAACCGGAGATCGAGGACCTCATCTGCGTACTGCAGAAGATGGGCGCGATCATCGCGATGGACACCGACCGCACGATCCGCATCACCGGTGTGGACAAGCTCGGCGGCTACGCCCACCGCGCCCTCCCGGACCGTCTGGAGGCCGCGTCCTGGGCGTCGGCGGCGCTGGCGACCGAGGGCAACATCTACGTCCGCGGGGCGCAGCAGCGCTCGATGATGACGTTCCTGAACACCTACCGGAAGGTGGGCGGTGCCTTCGAGATCGACGACGAGGGCATCCGCTTCTGGCACCCCGGCGGCCAGCTGAAGTCCATCGCGCTGGAGACGGACGTCCACCCGGGCTTCCAGACGGACTGGCAGCAGCCCCTGGTGGTCGCCCTGACCCAGGCCACGGGCCTGTCGATCATCCACGAGACGGTCTACGAGTCCCGCCTCGGCTTCACCTCCGCGCTCAACCAGATGGGTGCGCACATCCAGCTCTACCGCGAGTGCCTCGGCGGCTCCGACTGCCGCTTCGGGCAGCGCAACTTCCTCCACTCCGCGGTCGTTTCGGGCCCGACCCAGCTCCAGGGCGCCGACCTGGTCATCCCCGACCTGCGCGGCGGGTTCTCGTACCTGATCGCGGCCCTCGCGGCCCAGGGCACGTCCCGGGTCCACGGCATCGACCTCATCAACCGCGGCTACGAGAACTTCATGGACAAGCTCGTGGAGCTGGGCGCGAAGGTCGAGCTGCCGGGCAAGGCGCTCGGCTGAGGCCACCAGGACAGCGCTAGGGGCGGCCACCCGAACCGGGTGACCGCCCCTTCGGCCTTACTGGGCCCGCACGCCGTCACGAGGAGCGTCTGCGGGCCTCGTCACGCCGTTCCGTGGCGGTACGGCCTTGTGTGCGCCGTTCCGTGACGGTACGGCCTCGTACGCCGTCCCGTGGCGTACGACCGGCGAGGTCACTTGCCCTTGGCGGCTTCCTTGAGCTTGGAGCCCGCGGAGACCTTCACGCTGTAGCCGGCCGGGATCTGGATGGGGTCGCCGGTCTGCGGGTTGCGCGCGGTGCGAGCGGCACGGTGGGTGCGCTCGAAGGTCAGGAAGCCGGGGATGGTGACCTTCTCGTCGCCCTTGGCGACGACCTCGCCGACGGTCTCGGCGAACGCGGCCAGCACGGCGTCGGCGTCCTTGCGGGTCACCTCGGCGCGGTCGGCCAGCGCGGCCACCAGCTCACTGCGGTTCATGTTGTTACTCCCGTGTTCTTCTTGCCGTTGAGGCGTGCCACGCGGCGGAGCCGCATGATGGGCACGGCGAAGCCGATGCTGCCAGGGTCCTCGGTGGGTCCCCGGACCCGGGTCCGTCGTCAGACCCTCGCGCCCGAATACGCATCCTGCCCCCACCTGCGGCGGGAAAGCCAATCCGGCACCCGTAGGAGCCACGAGAACACCCTTGGGAGTCACACGAAAGCGCCACGGCCTCGCTGTGGTGACGCTCCGCCCCTCCCGGCGACGGACCGCAGGCCCCTGGGGCCATGAGCCTGGCCGCCACCATAGAGGGCGGCCAGGGCTCCCGGGTTCCGCGACGCGCCGGATCCGCGGCCACCGTGGCCATGGTCACAGTGCGACAGGGCCGGACTACCGGCCCGACGGCGCCGCCGCCTTCGCTGCTTCCCGCACCGCGCCCGCCACCGCGCCCGCCACCTTCTCGTTGAAGACGCTCGGGATGATGTAGTTCGGGTTCAGCTCGTCCTCGGTCACCACGTCCGCGAGAGCGGTCGCGGCGGCCAGCATCATGTCCGTGTTGACGGTGCGGGACTGCGCGTCCAGCAGACCGCGGAAGACGCCGGGGAACACCAGGACGTTGTTGATCTGGTTCGGGAAGTCGGAGCGGCCGGTGGCCACAACGGCCGCCGTCTGACGAGCGATTGCGGGGTCGACCTCGGGGTCGGGATTCGCGAGCGCGAACACGATCGCGCCGTCGGCCATGGCGGCCACGTCGTCGCCGTCGAGGACGTTCGGGGCGGAGACGCCGATGAAGACGTCCGCGTCGTGCACGGCCTCCTTGAGCGTGCCCGTCAGGCCCTCGGGGTTGGTGTTGTCGGCGATCCAGCGCAGCGGCGAGTCCGCGGCGGCGGCCACCAGGTCTTCGCGTCCGGCGTGCACGACGCCGTGGATGTCGGCGACGACGGCGTTCTTCACCCCCGCGGCGAGCAGCAGTTTGAGGATCGCCGTACCGGCCGCGCCGGCGCCCGACATGACGACCCGGACGCTCTCGATCGCCTTGCCCACCACACGAAGCGCGTTGGTCAGGGCCGCGAGCACGACGATCGCGGTGCCGTGCTGGTCGTCGTGGAAGACCGGGATGTCGAGGGCCTCGCGCAGCCGTGCCTCGATCTCGAAGCAGCGGGGTGCCGAGATGTCCTCGAGGTTGATCCCGGCGAAGCCGGGGGCGATCGCCTTGACGATCTCGACGATCGCGTCGGTGTCCTGGGTGTCGAGGCAGAGCGGCCAGGCGTCGATGCCGGCGAACCGCTTGAAGAGGGCCGCCTTGCCCTCCATCACGGGCAGCGCGGCCTTCGGGCCGATGTTGCCGAGGCCCAGCACGGCCGACCCGTCCGTCACGACCGCAACGGAGTTGCGCTTGATGGTGAGACGGCGGGCGTCCTCCGGGTTCTCCGCGATCGCCATGCAGACGCGCGCCACGCCCGGGGTGTAGATCATGGAGAGGTCGTCACGGTTGCGGATGGGGTGCTTCGACGCCATCTCGATCTTGCCGCCGAGGTGCATGAGGAAGGTACGGTCCGAGACCTTGCCCAGGGTCACGCCCTCGATGCCGCGCAGCTTCCCGACGATCTCCTCGGCGTGCGCGGTCGAGGTGGCGGCGATGGTGACGTCGATACGGAGCTTCTCGTGGCCCGAGGCGGTGACGTCGAGGCCGGTCACCGAGCCTCCGGAGGACTCCACGGCCGTGGTGAGCTGGGACACCGCGGTTCCGCTCGCGGGCACCTCCAGCCGGACCGTCATCGAGTAGGAGACGCTGGGCGCCGTTGCCATGGCCGACTTCCTCTGCTTTCACCGTGTCGCGTATGTGCCGTCCGATCGTCGCACCTACCGGGGAGTACGTGGTAGCCACCCCGGATTGCGAACCTTGTGTTCAGCCGGCGTACGTTCGGAAAGCACCTTCGACCATACGAGAGGGCGGTCGCGGCGGCCGAAGAGGGGCCGGGTCACCACGGACGCCAGAGGTCCGCGCCACTCGGTGGCGCGGACCTCTGCGACGTTCATGACACCGACCCGCCATGCTCGCCTCGCGGCAAGTGGTCGCTCGTAGCGACGAAGGTTGGGCCCGGGGGCTTGGATCGAGCCGGTGTCACACCAAGGCTAACAAACAGATCCCGTAAGGCCATTCCCGCACCGGAAGTTCCTTTCCGCCAGGCCGTGGAAGCCTCCCCCGTTCAGTCCCGCAGCAGGTCCGGAACCCCGGCCGCGTCCGGTTCGTCGCGCTCTCCCGAGACCACCGTCAGCTGTTGCGTCGCCCGGGTGAGCGCCACGTACAGCACCCGCAGTCCCGCGGGGCTCTCGTCGGCGATCTCCGCGGGCGAGACGACGACGGTCGCGTCGTACTCCAGCCCCTTGGCCTCCAGGCTGCCGAGCGCCACCACCCGGTCGCCGAGCCCTTCGAGCCAGCGGACCGCCTCGTCGCGCCGGTTCATGGCGACGACGACGCCGACCGTGCCGTCGACACGGCCGAGCAGCCGGGCGGCCTCCTCGCGGACCGTCCGGCCCAGCGGCCCGTGCGCGGCCGCGAAGCGCGGCTCGACACCGGTGGACCGCACGGCCGAGGGGGACTCGGAGCCCGGCATCGCGAGCGCGAGCACCTTCGAGGCCAGTTCGGCGATCTCCGCCGGGTTGCGGTAGTTCACCGTAAGGGTGAAACGGCGGCGCGGACGGGTGCCCAGGGCCTCCTCACGGGCCTCGGCCGCCTCGTCCGGGTCGGACCAGGAGGACTGGGCCGGATCGCCGACCACCGTCCAGGTGGCGTGCCGACCGCGCCGCCCGACCATCCGCCACTGCATCGGGGTGACGTCCTGCGCCTCGTCCACGATCACGTGCGCGTACTCGGTCCGCTCCGCCGCGAGCCGCTCGGCGCGCTCGCGCTGGGTCTCCTCGCGGACGGGCATCAGCTCCTCCAGCCCGGTCAGCTGCTCCAGCGGGTCCAGCTCGCGCTTCTTCTTCGGGCGGGCCGGCCGGCCGAGAACGGCCTCGAGCTCGTCCAGCATCGCGACGTCGTGCACGGACAGGCCGTCCCGCTTCAGGGAGCGCGCGACCCTGCGCACCTCGCCGGGGCTGAGGATGCGCCGCCCCCAGCGGCCGAGGCGCCTCTCGTCGGCCATCGTGTCCAGCACGGCCTGCGGGGTCAGCTCCGGCCACCAGGCGGCCAGGAAGTCGAGGAAGGAGTCCTCCGAGGCGACGTCCTCGTCGAAGGAGGAGCGCAGCTCGGCGGCCAGTTCGGGGTCGGTGTGCCGATGGGCCGAGCCGGAGCGCGCCCACAGGGCGTCGAGCAGCAGTTTGCGGGCGCGCGGGCGCAGCAGGTTCACCGGGGCGGTACCGCCGAGGGCGGTGCGCCGGATGCGCTCCAGTTCCTCGGCCTCCAGTTCGAGGCGGCGGCCGAAGGCGACGACCCGCAGCCGGGTGGGCGCCTCGTTCGTCTCCAGGGCGCCCCGGGCGGCCTTCCGCAGCACCTTGAGCATGCGGTACGAGCCCTTGGCGCGGGCGACGGACGGGGAGTCGTACAGCGTGGCCTGCACGCCGTCGACGAGCGAGCCGATCGCGCGGATGGCGACCTGGCCCTCCTCGCCCAGCGAGGGCAGCACTCCTTCGGTGTACGCGACCAGCAGGGGCGTGGGCGAGACGATCAGAATGCCGCCCGCGTATCTGCGCCGGTCCTGGTAGAGGAGGTAGGCGGCCCGGTGCAGGGCGACGGCCGTCTTGCCGGTGCCGGGACCGCCCTCGACGTAGGTCACGGAGGAGGCGGGTGCCCGGATCACCACGTCCTGCTCGGCCTGGATCGACGCCACGATGTCCCGCATGGTGTGGGTGCGGGCCTGGCCGAGGGCCGCCATCAGGGCGCCGTCACCGATCACGGGCAGTTCGCGGCCGTCGAGGGTCGCCGTCAGCTCGGGCCGCATCAGGTCGTCCTCGACGCCCAGCACCTGGCGCCCCTTGGAGCGGATGACCCGGCGGCGGACCACCCGCCCGGGGTCGACCGGCGTGGAGCGGTAGAAAGGAGCCGCGGCGGGCGCGCGCCAGTCGATGACCAGCGGCGCGTACTCCTCGTCGAGGACGCCGATACGGCCGATGTGCAGGGTCTCGGCGATGTCGGCGGTGTTGTCGGGCCGCACCGCGCCCTCGGCGGGCTCGACCGCCGTGTAGGCGCCGTCCGGGCCCTTCTTGCCGTCCTTGCCGCGCAGCAGGTCGATGCGGCCGAAGAGGAAGTCCTCGAACTCGTTGTTGAGCCTGTTCAGGTGTACACCCGCGCGGAAGACCTGCGCGTCCCGCTCGGCCAGGGCTCCCGGTGTGCCGACGTGCCCGCGCTGGGCTGCGTCGTGCATCAGGAACTCCGCCTCGTGGATCTTCTCCTCCAAGCGCCGGTACACCCGGTCCAGGTGTTCCTGTTCGACGCTGATCTCCCGGTCGCGGAGCGAGTCGTGCGCGGACTTGCCGACCGGGCCGAGCGCGGTTTCCTGTTGAACCTGAGCGGCCACCGGGCCCCCTTCTGACGTGCTGGGCAGCCGTCTACCGTACGCGAAGGGGGCCCGAAGAGGCTACGGCCTGCTCCGGACCCCCACACGCGTCGGCCCGCGGCGTCCCTCGTTCGTACGCCGCGGGGTTGCTCAGGCAGGTGTGCGAACGCCTACGCGTCCACGTCCACCAGCTTCTTCCCGTCGAAGGTCATGACCTCGAAGTGGTCGATCTCGTTCGGTGTGAAGGCGGCGCCGCCGTGGACGTAGAGAGGCTTCTTGGCCTCCTCGGTCTTGGCGTTCGTGATGCCGTAGCCCCACCTCGGGACGGACCACGAGGTGACCGTCTCGCGCTCGCCGTTCTTGCCGACGGCGATCAGCGAGCACTTGAGCGGACCCGTGACGTTCTTCAGCTGGAGCACCGCGTGCGTGCCCCAGGCCCTGGGCTCCATCGCGACCACCGCGTTGACCTTGGTGCTCGGGTCGGTCCCCGCATGCTTGTCGCCCATGACCTGGAAGGCCTGCTGGGCGGGGCCCATGGCCATCGGGTCGGTGGCGCCCCGGTCGCTGCCGCCGTTCACCGCCATCACGGTGAGCGGACCGCCGATGATCAGGGCGGCCGCGGCCGCGACGAGGTAGAAACCGCGACGGCGCTTCTGGGCCCGCCGTTCGGACACGTCGTCGATCAGCCGCTCGACCAGCCGAGGGCTGGGCTTGGCCGACAGGGACTCGCCGATGGCCGGGGACCCCTGGCTGCCGGGCAGATCCGCGAGGGCGGCGAGCATCGGTTCCATGCCCGCGAGGTCGTCCAGTTGCTGGGCACACCAGTCGCAGGTGGCGAGGTGGGCCTCGAAGGCCGTGGCCTCGGCGTCGTCCAGGATCCCGAGGGCGTACGCGCCGACGGTCTCGTGGATGTCGCCCTGTCCTTGGGGGCCTTGTGGACCGCGCACGGCCCCAGGGCCGCCGGTGCCGAACCCCCCGTACACATTGCTCATGCCGTCACCCCCCGCTCCTCCAGTGCCAGCTTCATGGACCGCAGGGCGTAGAACACCCGGGAGCGCACCGTTCCGCTGGGGATGCCGAGCGTTTCGGCCGCCTCATTGACCGTACGCCCTTTGAAGTACGTTTCGACCAGGACCTCCCGGTGGGCCGGGGTCAGGTCGTCCAGCGCGTCCGACAGTGTCATCAGCCACAACGCCTTGTCGATCTCGTCCTCCGCGGGGATGACCTCCAGCGGCGACGGGTCGACCTCCTGCGGCCGGGCCTGCCGGCTGCGGTGACCGTCGATGACGATGCGCCGGGCGACCGTCACCAGCCAGGGGCGTACCGAACCGGTTGCTCGATTGAGCTGACCGGCGTTCTTCCAGGCACGGATGAGTGTCTCCTGCACGACGTCCTCGGCGCGCTGCCGGTCGCCGGCGACCAGGCGCAGCACATAGGCGAGCAGGGGTCCCGCGTGTTCCCGATACAGGGCACGCATCAGCTCCTCGTCGGGTTCCGGCGAGGAGGACGCCGCGGACGAGGTCATGCGATGTCGGGCCCTTGGCCTTCGTTCATCAGCCACGGCGGAATCCTTGCGCACGCCTACCTCCGGTGTCCGGGGGTTCCCCCAGTCGGTCGCTCGCATCGGGATACGGAAGCGGGCACCGCCGTGTTCAAAGTGAGACCAGAATTTTCCTGGGCGAGGTGTGGGAGGCCACACCGCTGGGCACTCATTTCTCCCCCAAGGGGACATACGGCCGCCGCGCCCGAGAGACGCAGGTCACAGCGGCCGCGGGCTTCACTCTCACGGCACGCCGGATCATCCTGTGAAAATTTCCCTTGACTTCGATGGAGGAATTGTCGAGGCCTTGGCGCTCCGGTTCGGTCACGGCCACCGTTTGCCATGACTCGCCCGTTTCCTGCGAGTTCCGTGAAAGCCTCTTTTTCTGCGACCAATGGTCTACTTTCGGCGACGATCCGATCCCTTTCCGTCACCATTCCGTTTTCTCTGCCGCCGCGTTCCCGTTCCGCGGTACGGGCGTCGGCAGGGCACGGCTCGGGGCCGAGCCCGACCGCCGGGCCCGGGCCGGGCTCGGCCCGGAGGCCTTCGCGCGCGGCGGGGTTCAGGCGCGGGCCAGCGCCGCCCGGCGGCGGTGGCGGGCCACGCGCTCCCGGTTGCCGCACACCTCGCTCGAGCACCAGCGGCGACGGCGGCCCCTGGACGTGTCCAGGTAGACGATGGGGCAGTTGTCGCCCTCGCACTGCCGCAGGCTCGCCCGCGCCGCGGGGTCCGTCAGCAGTTCGACCGTCTCGCGGGCCACCACGGCGAGGAGTTCCTCGCGGCGCGGCGCCGTACACAGCCTCCGCACCAGCCCGCCGTCCGCCGCACGGACCGCGCACGGCGTCGGCGGCGCTCCCCACGCCACCGTGTTCACCCGCGCCAGCGCCCCGTCGGCCGGCCGGCCCTCCAACTCCCCCCGCACCAGCTGCCCGATGTGAGACCGCAGTTCAAGGAAGGCCGACAGCCACCCCTGGTCCACCTCGGCCAGCGGCGTGCCCGCCGGGACGAGCCCGGCACCGGCGATCCACGCCCGCAACCGCTCCACCGAGTCGAGCCGTTCCTCGGGATGTGTCGTCGCCAGCAGGTCCAGGCAGGTCCGCCCGGAGTCGAACCGCAGCTCGTAGGAGGCCGTGGCGCCGGTTGCCATGTGCCTGTCACCGCCTTGGGTTGCCGCCGTGGGCGGCCGGTGAGGTCCACCGGGCGGACGTGTCCGCTCGAGGGCGCTGCCGGGAGAGCCGTACCGGAGGTCGTACCCCCGTTCGTACCCACTACAGTGCCCGTCCGCACCCGCCCCGGAAAGGCCCCGTTCGCCCCCGCCTCCAGGCCGGACCCCGCACGCGCGCTCCCGCGTCCCCCGGGCCGTCACCCGGCAGGACGGCTCACGCGTCGGCGTACTTGGACTCCGCCGCCGGATCGAGCGCGAGCCGGTAGCCGCGCTTGACCACGGTCTGGATCAGCCGGGGCGCCCCCAGGGCCGTGCGCAGCCGGGCCATCGCCGTCTCCACGGCGTGCTCGTCCCGCCCGGCGCCCGGCAGCGCCCGCAGCAGTTCGGCCCGGGCGACCACCCAGCCCGGCCGCCGGCACAGGGCGCGCAGCAGGGACATACCGGCGGGCGGCACGGGCCGCAGCGCCCCGTCCACCACCACGGCATGCCCACGGATCTCCACCCGGTGACCCGCGACGGGCAACACACGGGCCCGGCCGGGCAGTTCCTGGCACAGCAGCTGGACGAGCGGGCCCAGCCGGAAGCGTTCGGGCTGGATCGTGTCGAGGCCCCGCGCCTGGAGCGGAAGCGCGGTGACCGGTCCGACGCAGGCGGGCACCACGTCGTGCCGGAGGGCGGCGAGCGTCTCGGACAGCAGCCCGCGTTCCCCGGCCCGGGAGAGCAGGGACGCGGCGGCGGGCGCGCTGGTGAAGGTGAGGGCGTCGAGCCCCCGTGCGACAGTGGCGTCGAGCAGCCGGTCGAGAGGTGCCGGGTCCTCCGGCGGCATCCACCGGTACACGGGCACCCCGACGACCTCGGCGCCCCCCTCCCGCAGCGCCTCCACGAAGCCGGGCAGCGGCTCGCCGTGCAACTGGACGGCGATGCGGCGCCCGTCGACGCCTTCGTCCAGCAGCCGGTCCAGGACCTCGGCCATCGACTCCGAGGTGGGCGACCACTCCTCGGTCAGTCCGGCGGCCCTGATGGCGCCCTTGACCTTGGGTCCCCTGGCCAGCAGCTCCACCTCGCGCAGCCGGGCGAGCAGATCCCGCCCCAGTCCCCAGCCGTCGGCGGCCTCGACCCAGCCCCGGAAGCCGATCGCGGTGGTGGCGACCACGACGTCCGGCGCCCGGTCGATCAGTTCCCCGGTGGCGGCGAGCAGCTCGCCGTCGTCGGCGAGCGGCACGATGCGCAGGGCGGGGGCGTGCAGCACCGCCGCGCCGCGCCGCTGGAGCAGGGCGCCCAGCTCGTCGGCGCGCCGCGCGGCCGTCACCCCCACGGTGAACCCCGCGAGCGGGCCGTGTTCGGTTCGGTGCTGGTTGTCGTCCATGGCTGTCGTCCCGCACTCGAGTCGTCGTACCTGCCTGCCGTACCGGGGTCCCCGGATGCCGACCGAGCCTGTCAACGGCGCATGACGGGCCCGGTTCGGCGCCATGTCGCCGGTGTTACGTCACACCTCGGCATAGCCGAGCAGCGGCTTCGCCTCCGAGGCGGCAACGTCGGCTCGGGAGTCGGCGGCCGGACGGCGAAGGTATACGGCCCACGTCACCGCGAACGCCGCGGCATAGAAGGCGAGGAACGCCAGGAACGCGCCCGTCCCGGATCCGTAGGAGAGGAAGGACTGCCGGAAGGCGAGGTTGATGCCCACACCGCCGAGCGCGCCCACCGCCCCGATCAGCCCCATGGCGGCACCGGACAGCCGGCGGCCGTACGAGACGGCCTCCTCCCCGATGAGCCCCAGGGCGGCGGCCTTGGCCTGGAAGATGCCGGGGATCATCTTGTACGTCGATCCGTTGCCGAGCCCGCTGAGCACGAACAGCACCACGAAGACGGCGACGAACAGCGGCAGCGACTTCCGTGCACCGGCCACGACCAGCACCGCGGTGGCGGCGGCCATGGCGATGAAGTTCCACAGGGTGATCCTCGCACCGCCGTACCGGTCCGCGAGCCGGCCGCCCACGGGGCGGACGAGGGAGCCGAGGAGGGGGCCGATGAAGGTGAGGTAGGCCGCCTGCAGCGGGGTCCGTCCGAACTCGTTCTGGAGCACCTGCCCGAACGCGAAGCTGTAGCCGATGAAGGACCCGAAGGTGCCGATGTACAGGAAGGACATGATCCAGGTGTGGACGTCCTTCGCGGCCTCGAGCGCGGCGCCCGTGTCGTTCCTGACGGACGCGATGTTGTCCATGAACAGCGCGGCGAGCACGGCGGCCACGACCACGAGCGGGATGTAGATCCCGAGCAGCACCCGTGGCCCACCGCTCGCACCGATGATCGCGAGCGCGACGAGCTGGATGACGGGCACGCCGATGTTGCCCCCGCCGGCGTTGAGTCCGAGGGCCCATCCCTTCTTCCGCAGCGGAAAGAAGGCGTTGATGTTGGTCATGGAGGAGGCGAAGTTGCCGCCGCCGATTCCGGCGAGCAGCCCGACCCACAGGAAGGTGGAGAAGGAGGTGCCCGGCTTCATGACGACAAACGCGGCGATGGTCGGAATCAGCAGCAGACCGGCGGAGACGACCGTCCAGTTCCGCCCGCCGAAGGCGGCCACCGCGAAGGTGTAGGGCACGCGGACCACGGCCCCGACGAGCGTGACCATCGAGGTGAGCAGGAACTTGTCGGCGGGGGTCAGCCCGTACTCGGGTCCCATGAAGAGCACGAGCACCGACCACAGGGTCCAGATCGAGAAGCCGATGTGCTCGGAGAGGACCGACAGGACGAGATTGCGCCGGGCGGTCCTCTCCCCGGTCTCCCTCCAGAAGGTCTCGTCCTCCGGGTCCCAGTGGTCGATCCAGCGGCCTCCCCCGCGCGGTGCGGGAGCTGTGTTCGGGGCTGACATGGCGCCTCCACGGTTCTCCGGTGCCCTGGCGTCGTACGCGCTGACGAGACCAGAAGGTAGGAAGGACGCGTTTCCGCGCTGTGGCCCCGGGTGACCGCAAGGGAACGTTGCTCTCACGCGGTGGGAAGGGACGCGGTGAGGCGGGCCGCCACCCGGCCGTCGAAGCGCCCCGGATGCAGAGCCCTGCCGGCGGCGACGCCAGGACCGGTGCCGCGATCGCGCCTCCCGGACGACCCCGGGCCCGGCCGCGGACTCAGCCGGCTCCCATCACGTGTGCGTCCGCGGCAGGCAGCCAGGTCCCGTCCCCCGGGCGCAACCACCGGTCCTTCGCACCCAGTTCGACCGCAGCCCGTCGAAGCGCATCGATTCCGGGATGGGCCGCGCCCTTTCGCCACACCAGTGACACGGGTGACAGGGGAACCGGGCCGACCAGCGGCCGCAGCACCATCCGCGGCATGGGCGGGAAGTCCACCACGGCCAGGATCGGGTTTCCCCGCTTCGCCATGATCCGCTGGAATTCCTCGGCGCCCACGGCGAGCGGCGCAGGGGGCGCCAGCCGTATGCCCCGGTTCTCGAAGAGGCGCCGCGCGAGGTCCGTCCACTCCGGTGTCCGGGGATTCCCGGCACCCGCGTACACGGTCTCACCGGCCAGTTCGGACAGCGGCACCTCGGCCAGGGCCGCAAGGCGATGGTCCGCGGGCAGGACGATCGCCATCCGCTCGTAGCGCACCGGCTGCTGGTCCAGCCGCGCCCGGACCGCCGGGTCCAGTCCCGCGAACCGTCCGAAGGACACGTCGAGCCGTCCGGCCAGTATCTCCGCGGCGGCCCCGGTCAGCCCGCTTTCGTAGCGCGCCATCAGGTCGATGTCCGGGACGAGTTCACGAGCCCGTTCCAGGACCCGGCCGCCGATCAGGCCAGGGCTGTTGACGTCCACCAGCAGGGGCCGCTCGGGCTCCCCCGCCCGCCCGAACGCGGCGAGCAGCGCGCCCTGCGCCTCCAGGACCCGGCGCGCGTACGGCAGCAGGCGCGCACCGTCGGGTGTCAGCGCCACCTGGCGGGTGGTGCGGACGAACAACTCGGCGCCCAGTTCCCGCTCCAGCCGGCGAATGTCCCGGCTGAGCGCCTGCTGGGCCAGGTAGAGGCGGCTCGCCGCCCGGGTGAAGTGGAGTTCCTCCGCCACGGCGAGAAAGGAGCGCAGGAGGCGGGCGTCGAGGCCGGTGGCGGGCATCCGGGAAACCTACAACCCAGGTGCGTCAATCGCCATGGAATTCGGTGTTGGACGCCAGGTCAGGGCCTGGGCGACGGTTGATCCATGTCGCAGGCCGCCTCCGCAGCAGATCCGTCCCGGAACCCGTACCGCCGCCTCTTCGCCCTGCCCGGCACACTCGCCTTCACGATCGGGAACCTCGTGGCCCGGCTCCCCATGGGCATGTTCAGTGTGAGCGCGGTGATCATGATCGCCGGGGCACGGGGCTCGTACGCGCTCGCCGGCGCCGTCACCGCCACCGGCCTGCTGGCCACGGCCGTCGTCGCGCCCTGGGTCGCGCGCCTGGTCGACCGCCACGGGCAGGCCAGGACAGCCGTGCCCGCGACGGCGTTCGCCCTGCTCGGCGGCGTGTCCCTGCTCCTCTGCGTGCACTACGACGCCCCGGACTGGACCCTCTTCGCCGCCTACGCCGCCACGGCCACCACACCCAACATCGGCGGTATGTCCCGCGCCCGCTGGGCCCATCTCTTCAGAAACGAGCCCGAGGCCCTGCACACCGCGAACTCCTTCGAACAGGCTGCGGACGAACTGTGTTTCATGCTCGGGCCGGTGCTCGCCGCCTTCCTGTGCGGAACGCTGTTCCCGGAGGCGGGCACCCTGGCCGGCGGGATCCTGCTGATGACGGGCATGCTGCTCTTCACCGCGCAGCGGGCGACGGAACCGCCGCCGAACCGGTGCACCGGGGCGGCTCCACCCCTGCGGGCCCCCGGCATGCCCCCGCTCCTGCTCGGTCTGCTCGCCACCGGCGCGGTCTTCGGTTCGATGGAGGTCGTCACCATCGCGTTCGCCGACGCGCAGGGACACAGGTCGGCCGCGGGTGCCGTCCTCGCCCTCCAGGCCGCGGGCTCGTGCGCCGCGGGCCTGCTGTACGGCGCGCTGAAGCCGGCCGGCCCCGCCGAACTCCGCTACCCCTGGTGCCTGGCCGCCATGACGGGACTGATGAGCCTGCCCCTGCTCGCGGCCCGTACCACCGGCTCCCTCGCCGCCCTGGCACCCGCCCTGCTGCTGGCGGGCATGGCCACCGCCCCCACCATGGTCACGGCGATGACCCTGGTCCAGCAGCGCACCCCCGAGGGCCGGTTGAACGAGGGCATGACCCTCGCGGTCACCGGCCTGCTGGGCGGCGTAGCCGGTGGTTCCGCCATCGGCGGCTGGGCCGCGGAGCATCTGTCCCCGTCCACCGGCTTCGTCGTACCGACGGCCGCGGCGGCCCTCGCTCTGCTGATCGCGGCCGGCCACACCGCCGCCACCCGCGGCTAACGGCGCGCGGCAGCCACCCGGCGGGCGTAGCGGAAACCGCGCCGGGCCGCGGCCCGGCAGGATCCGCCGCCCATGTCCTGCCCGGGTCCCGCGCCCACCGCACGCCGTCGCGGTGGGCGCCCGCGCCGACGCGCCTGATCCCTTCCGCGACGGCGGGCGGGCCGGGTGTTCACCGCGCCGTGGACTCCCGCCGGCACTCCCCGACGGCGCTCGGCGGCGCAGCGAATCTGCGCTGATTCGTGCGCCGCCCATTGACGTGCCCCGAGCCCCCACATACCTTCCCCCGTCGAAGCGCTTCGACGTCACGCATCGAAACGATTCGACGACGGTTGCGTGGCACCCCAGACCCCCATCCGACTCCCCGGGAGGCACTGGATGTTGACGGCACGAAGGCGTGTGGTGGCGACGGCGGCTGCGGTCCTCACCGGATCCCTGCTCCTGGCCTCCTGCGGCGGCTCGGACAGCGGATCCTCCGACGGCAAGACACTGAAACTGTGGCACTACGAGGCCCCGAACAGCGCGATGGGCATCGCCTGGAACGAGGCCATCAAGGAGTTCGAGGCGAAACACCCGGGCGTGAAGGTGAAGTTCGAGGAGAAGGGCTTCGAACAGATCCAGAAGACGGCGCCCATGGTCCTCAACTCCTCCGACGCGCCCGATCTCATGGAGTACAACAAGGGCAACGCGACGGCGGGCCTGCTCTCCAAGCAGGGGCTCCTCACCGATCTGACCCCCGAGGTCACCGAGCACGGCTGGGACAAGATGCTCAGCGCGGGCGTCAGGACCACCAGCCAGTACGACGCGAACGGCGTCATGGGGTCCGGGAAGTGGTACGGAGTACCCAATTACGCCGAATACACCATGGTCTTCTACAACAAGGACCTCTTCAAGAAGTACGGCATCGCCGAGCCGAAGACGCTCGACGACCTCACCTCCGCCATGGACACGTTCGTCGCCAAGGGCGTCACCCCGCTCGCCAACGCCGGCGCCGAGTACCCGGCCCAGCAGTACCTCTACCAGCTGGCCCTGTCCAAGGCCGACCGCTCCTGGGTCGACTCCTACGAGCTCTACAAGGGCAAGGCCGACTTCCACGACGCCGCCTGGACGTACGGCGCCACCACCTTCGCCGACTGGGTGAAGAAGGGCTACATCGGCAAGACCTCCAGCGGCGCCAAGGCGGAGGACGCCGGCGTCGCCTTCATCCAGGGCAAGAACCCCATCCTGTTCAGCGGCAGCTGGTGGTACGGCCGCTTCAAGGCGGAGAACAAGTTCGACTGGGGCACGATGCTGTGGCCCGGCTCGAACCTGACCCTCGGCTCCGGCGGCAATCTGTGGGTCGTCCCCAAGGGCGCGAAGAACAAGGACCTCGCCTACGACTTCATCGACATCACCATGTCGAAGAAGATCCAGAACCTGCTGGGCAACAAGGGCGGCGTGCCCGTCGCCGCCGACACGTCCGCCATCACGGACCCGCAGGCCAAAACGCTCATCTCGAACTTCAACACCCTGTCCGACCGTGACGGCCTGGCCTTCTACCCCGACTGGCCCGTTCCCGGCTTCTACGACGTCCTCGTCTCCGAGACCCAGAAGCTGATCACGGGCAGCGAGAAGCCGGACGACTTCCTCGACCATGTGCGGCAGGCGTACGACAAGGGCGTGCCGCAGCAATGACGGTCACCGTCGAACGGGGCGCGCGGGCCGTCGGGAAACCACCGCGCACCGGCCCGCGCCGCCCGCGCACCTCGTACGCCCTCTTCCTGCTCCCCGGTGTACTCACCTTTCTTGTCGTGGTCGTCGTCCCGTTCCTGATGAACACGGGCGTGAGCTTCACCGAATGGAGCGGCATCGGCTCGCCGAAGTGGACCGGGCTCGCCAACTACCGCGAGCTGACGCACGACAGCGAGTTCTGGGCGTCCTTCCGGCACAGCCTGTTCATGGTCGTCGCCATGGCCGTCGTACCGACGGTGGTCGGACTCGTCCTGGCCGCCGCGCTGTTCGACTACATCGGCAAGCACTTCGGCACGAAGATCGCCGCCGTGCTCCGCGCCTGCTTCTACCTCCCGCAGGTGCTGCCCATCGCGGTCGCAGGCATCGTCTGGAGCTGGATCCTCGCACCCGAGAACGGCGCCCTGAACGCACTGCTGAAGGCGATCGGGCTCGGTTCCTGGCAGCAGGACTGGCTCGGTGACCCGGACATCGCCCTCTACAGCGTCATGGGGGTGATGGTGTGGGTGCAGATCGGCTTCCCGCTGGTCGTCTTCATGGCGGGTCTCCAGCGCGTCGACCCGCAGCTGTACGAGGCGGCCGAACTGGACGGCGCGGGCTGGTGGCGCCGTTTCTGGCACATCACGCTGCCGCAGATCAGGCCCGAGATCTCGGTGGTGCTGACCTGGTGCACCATCGCCGCGCTCAAGGTCTTCGGGGCGGTCTATGTGCTGACCAAGGGCGGCCCGGGCGGCGCGACCGACGTCCCGTCGTACTTCTCCTTCACCACGTTCTTCGAGAAGACCCAGGTCGGTTACGGCGCCGCGATCTCCACCGTGCTGACCGTGATCATCCTGCTGCTCTCCCTGGTGGGCCTGAGGTTCCAGACCCGCGCCGAGGACACCGAGGAAGGGGTCCGCGCATGACCACCGCCCTACGCCGCTACCCCGTGCTCGTCGCCCTCTGCCTGGCGGCCCTGTTCATGGTGCTGCCGTTCCTCATCGTCGCGGTCAACGCCTTCAAGTCGCCCGCGGAGTACTCCCAGCACGGCCCGCTGAGCCTGCCGGGGGGCTTCTACGTCGACGGTCTCAAGGACTTCTGGCAGCGCGTGGACTACAGCCAGAAGCTCCTCAACTCGGTACTGATCAGCGGCTGTGTCGCGGTTCTCGCCGCGGTCCTGTCGATCCTCAACGCCTACGCGATCGGCATCGGCCGCATCAAGGGCCGCACCTGGGTGCTGGCCTTCTTCGTGCTGGCCAACGTGCTGCCGCAGGAGGCGCTGGTCTACCCGCTGTACTACCTCAGCAAGCAGGTCGGCCTGTACGACACACGGCTGAGCGTGATCATCGTCTTCACGGTGATCCAGTCCGCCTTCGGCACCTATCTGCTCTCCTCCGTCCTCGGGCAGTTCCCGCGCGAGGTCATCGAGGCGGCCCGGATCGACGGGGCGAACCAGTGGCAGGTGCTGTGGCGCGTCGTGGTCCCGGTCAGCCGCCCCACCATCGGCGTGCTGCTCGTCTTCTTCTTCATCTGGACGTGGAACGAGTTCCTGCTCCCGCTGGTCATGCTGATCTCCAACGACAACCAGACGGTGTCGGTGGCGCTCGGCGTGCTCCAGGGCCAGCGGCTGATGGACGCCACGATGACCAATGCGGCGGCCCTGCTGGGCGTCCTGCCCGCACTCGTCTTCTTCCTCGTCTTCCAGCGGACTCTCACCCGCGGCATCGCCGTGGGTGCCGTCAAGTAGGGGGTACGCGCTTGAAGTTCACCGACGGCTACTGGCTGCTGCGCGAAGGCGTCACCGCGGCCCACCCGGTGGAGGTCCTCGATGTGACCGCCTCCCCGGGGGCACTGGAGATCCACGCGCCGACGCAGCCCATCCGCCACCGCGGCGACCTGTTGAAGGGACCGGTCGTGACGATCAGCGCGCACGCGCCGATGCCGGACGTCATCGGCGTCACCTTCACCCACTTCGAGGGCGAGCAGCCCCGGGGCCCCCGTTTCGAGGTGCGGCGGGAGGACGGCTTCGCACCGCACACGGAGTACGACGAGGACCACGCCACCCTCACCTCGGGTGCCCTGTCGGTACGGGTCGCCCGCACCGGCCGCTGGCAGATCGACTTCCTGGCCCATGGACGCACCCTGACCACCAGCGGCCCCAAGGGCATGGGCATCATGCGGGACCCCGGGGGCGCCCACTACCTGCGCGAGCAGCTGAATCTCGGCGTCGGGGCCTCGGTGTACGGCCTCGGTGAACGCTTCGGGCCGCTCCGGAAGAACGGCCAGGTCGTCGACATGTGGAACGCCGACGGCGGCACGGCGACCGAACAGGCCTACAAGAACGTCCCGTTCTATCTGACGGACGCGGGCTACGGGGTCTTCGTCGACCATCCGGGCAAGGTGTCCTTCGAGGTCGGCTCGGAGGCGGTGTCCCGGGTCCAGTTCAGCGTGGAGGGCCAGCAGCTGACGTACTACGTCGTCTACGGCCCCACCCCCAAGGAGATCCTGCGCAAGTACACGGCCCTCACCGGCCGCCCCGCCCTGCCGCCCGCCTGGTCCTTCGGTCTGTGGCTGTCCACGTCCTTCACCACCTCCTACGACGAAGGCACCGTCACCTCCTTCATCGACGGCATGAAGGAGCGCGAACTGCCCCTGTCCGTCTTCCACTTCGACTGCTTCTGGATGCGCGAGTTCAACTGGTGCGACTTCCGGTGGGATCCGCGCGTGTTCCCGGACCCCGAAGGCATGCTGTCCCGGCTCAAGGACAAGGGCCTGCACATCTGCGTCTGGATCAACCCGTACATCGCCCAGCGCTCGCCGCTCTTCGCCGAGGGCAAGGCCCTCGGTCATCTGCTGCGCCGCCCGGACGGCAGTGTGTGGCAGTGGGACCTGTGGCAGCCGGGCATGGCGCTCGTCGACTTCACCAGCCCGGCCGCCCGCGACTGGTACGCCGCCAAACTGGAGGCACTGCTGGCGCAGGGCGTGGACTGCTTCAAGACCGACTTCGGCGAGCGCATCCCGGTGGACGTGGCGTACGCGGACGGCTCGGACCCGGAGCGGATGCACAACTACTACACGTACCTGTACAACCGCACCGTCTTCGACGTGCTGCGCAAGCACCGCGGCGAGGGCGAGGCCGTCGTCTTCGCGCGCTCGGCCACGGCGGGCAGCCAGCACTTCCCCGTCCACTGGGGCGGCGACTGCGAGGCCACGTACGAGTCGATGGCCGAGTCGCTGCGCGGCGGGCTCAGTCTCGGCATGTCCGGCTTCGGGTTCTGGAGCCATGACATCGGCGGCTTCGAGGGCACTCCCACCGCGGCCCTGTTCAAACGGTGGCTCGCCTTCGGGCTGATGTCCTCGCACAGCCGGCTGCACGGCTCCTCCTCCTACCGGGTGCCATGGCTGTTCGACGAGGAGGCCGTCGACGTCCTGCGGCTGTTCACCCGGCTGAAGCTGCGCCTGATGCCGTATCTGTACGAGACCGCGCGCACCGCACACACCGACGGCGTGCCGATGATGCGGGCGATGATGCTGGAGTTCCCGGACGACCCCGGGTGCGCGCATCTGGAGCGGCAGTACATGCTCGGCTCCGACCTGCTGGTCGCGCCGGTCTTCAGCGACGAGGGCGACGTCTCGTACTACGTGCCCGAAGGCGAGTGGACCCATCTGCTCGACGGGCGCACGGTCACCGGGCCGCGCTGGGTCCGCGAGCGGCACGGTTTCTCCAGCCTGCCGCTGCTGGTGAGGCCGGGGGCGGTGATCCCGATGGGAGCGGTGGACGACCGGCCCGACTACCCCTACGCGGACGGAGTCACCCTGCATGCCTACGGCCTCGGGCGCGGGGCTCGGGTGACGGTGGCCGTCGGGGACGTGACCTTCACCGTCGTCCGGGAGGGGGACACACTGCGGGCCTCCAGCAGTGACCCGACGGCGCCCTGGGCCCTGGCCTGCGGGGACCGTGCCGTACGGGCGGCCGCGGGCACCGGGTTCCTCTCCCTCGAACTGGGCTGACCATGGTGAAGATCACGGATGTGGCACGGCATGCGGGTGTGTCGCCCAGCACCGTCTCGTACGCGCTGAGCGGCAAGCGCCCCATCTCGCAGATGACCCGGCAGCGCATCGAGTCGTCCATCCGCGAGCTGGGCTACCGCCCGCACGCCGGCGCGCGGGCGCTGGCCAGCAGCAGGTCGAACGTCCTCGCGCTGGTCGTCCCCCTGCGGGCCGGCATCCATGTCCCGGTGGTGATGCAGTTCGCGGTGTCGGTGGTGACCACCGCACGCGGCCACGACCACGACGTGCTGCTGCTCACCCAGGAAGAGGGTGAGGAGGGGCTCCGCCGGGTCGCGGACACGGCGCTGGTGGACGCCCTGATCGTCATGGACGTCCAGCTGCGCGACCCGCGGCTGCCGTTGCTGCGGTCACTCGACCGGCCCTCGGTGCTGATCGGGTTCCCGCAGGAGCCCGACGGTCTCACCTGCGTCGACCTCGACTTCAGGGCGGCGGGCGAGCTGTGCGTGGAGCGACTCGCCCGGCTCGGCCACCAGGTCGTGGCGCTGGTCGGCTCACCGCCCGAGGTCTACGTGCGGAAGACGGCGTTCGCCCAGCGGGTGGTGCAGGGGTACACGGCCGCCGCCGACCGCAACGGGATGTCCTCCTGCGTCGATCCGTGCGAGGCGGCGCCGGGCGCCGCCCGCCGGGTCGCCGAACGGCTGCTGAGCGAACAGCCCGCGCTGACCGGGGTCGTCGTCCACAACGAGGCGGTCCTGGAGCCGCTGATCGAGGCCTTCGAGCAGCTGGGACTGCGTGTCCCCGGAGATCTGTCGATCATCGCGATCTGTCCCGACGAGCTGGCCGAGTCCCTGCGCGTCCCGGTCACCTCGGTCGCCCTGCCGTCCGCCGAGCTGGGCGCACGGGCCGTGGAACTGCTGACGAAGAAGCTGGACGGCGCGGCCGTCCCCGAGGCGACGCTCCTGCCGCCGCGCCTGACGGACCGCGCCAGCACCGCGCCACGCAACGCGTCCTGAGATCCCTCACCTGCACGGCCTTACTCGAAGGAGCCCTGAGATGAAAGGGGTCACACGCTCGAAGTGGGTCGTCGAGACGGCCGTGTACGACGTGCTGGTGGGCGCGTCGTCGGCGGACATCCGTGCACGGACGTCACTGGAGGTGCGGGGGGAGACGATCCCGCCCCGTGACCTGTCCCGGACGACCCGGGCGGAGAACTTCGACGACTACCGGGGGATCAGCCTGGTGGACGAGTCGAAGGTGCGCGGAACGGCGGTGCGGGCGACGGCGGAGGGGCGTGGCCGAAGTTCGCGGACATGCTCCTGGGCTCGGGCACGGACGGGTTCGCCGCGCGCCTCGCCGGTGCGGCGGGCACGGTGGAGGTCCGCCTCGGCTCCCCCACCGGCGCACTCGCCGGCACGGCGCACTTCGACGGCACGTCGTCGCCCTACGCCTACGAGACGGTGAAGGCCCCGCTGACGACTGCGGCGAGGGGGAGCCGGGACGTGTGCCTGGTCCTGCACGGAGATCTTCGCCTGTCGACGTTCCGCCTGCGCCGAGGTCCGCGTACCGGACCCGGCCGGGACCGTGGGGGTCGAGCCCGGCCGCGCACGACCCGTCGTCGCAGCCGGGCGTGGAGCGGGGGTGCGCTTCCCCCGCTCCACCGGCTCGCACCGACGGCTGCGACGACAAAGGCCCCGCTGTCCGAGAACAGCGAGGCCTTGCCCACATGGGGTAGGTGGAGATGGCGGGAATCGAACCCGCGTCCAACGGTGCGGAATCAGGGCTTCTCCGTGTGCAGTCCGCTTCGTTTTTCTCAGCCCCGGAGATCACGCGGACAAGTCTCCGACGGGCTCAGTCACTGTTTGGTTTCCCTCTTCACCCCGTGACCGGGATCAAGGTTTAGTCCCCTAGCTGATGCCAGGATCCGGGTCGGGAACAGCCCCGGGCTGACACTCCCTGTTTAGGAGGCTCGCTCTGCTGCCTTATCAGGCAGCGAGGGCGAAGGCCTGCTGGGAGGAATCGCGCTTGGTATTGGCGATTATTTTTTTCGGCCTGTGGTTTACGAGATCATGGCCGCTTCCTCGACACGCTTCCCCTGCTTCGACAACCGCTGTCGAAACCGATCATCCCCATGTTGATTTTTCAATCCTCACACCGGCTATGCGGTGCAGCCGCCATCGTACGTGATCGACGCACCCCTGTGCCAGCGTATTCCCGGCGGTCACCCCGCCATGACTAGACGTTCAACCGCGTACGGGACCCGGTCATTCCCCGGCTCAGGCCTGCTGCCGGCGCCGGACCGCCGAGATCGTCCGCTCCGTCTCGCGGCGGTCCTGCTTCTCGCGCAGCGTCTGCCGCTTGTCGTACTCCTTCTTGCCCTTCGCCAGCGCGATCTCGACCTTGGCGCGGCCGTCCTTGAAGTACAGGGCGAGGGGCACGATCGTGTGACCCGTCTCCTGCGACTTGGACTCCAGCTTGTCGATCTCGTCGCGGTGCAGCAGCAGCTTGCGCCTGCGGCGGGCACTGTGGTTGGTCCAGGTGCCCTGGCTGTACTCCGGCACGTGCACGTTGTGCAGCCACGCCTCGTGACCGTCCAGCTGCACGAAGCCGTCCACCAGCGAGGCCCGCCCCTGGCGCAGCGACTTCACCTCGGTGCCCATGAGGACGAGACCGGCCTCGTAGGTGTCGAGGATGTGGTAGTCGTGCCGCGCCTTCTTGTTCTGCGCGATCAGCTTGCGCCCTTTTTCCTTAGCCATAGTGCCCACCATTTTCGCACTACGGAGGGCCTTGGAGGGAAGCGCATTACCGGGAGCGCCGGGCTCGCTACGAAGGGTCGCCCAGACCGCTGAGCACCGTCTCGGCCCGCTTGAGCACCTCGCGGTCGGTCACGAGGTCGGGAGTGATGCCGCGGCCGTCGACGCCGCGGCCGGAAGGGGTCCGGTAGTGCCCGACGGTCAGTTCCGCGACGGAGCCGTCGGGGAGGCGGCTCGGCATCTGGACCGAGCCCTTGCCGAAGGTGCGGGTGCCCACGACGACGGCGCGCCCGCGGTCCTGGAGGGCACCGGTGAGCAGTTCCGCCGCGCTCATCGTGCCGCCGTCGACGAGTGCGACCAGCGGTCTGGTGGTGTCGCCGCCGGGGTCGGCATGCAGGGCACGCTGGTCGCCGTTGACGTCGTACGTCGCGACGAGTCCCCCGTCGAGGAAGGCCGAAGCGGTGGTGACCGCCTCGGTGACCAGGCCGCCGGAGTTGCCGCGCAGGTCGAGGACGATCCCGGCGCCCTTGGGCGCCTCGGCGACGGTTCGGCGGACGAGGTCGCCCGACCCCTTGGTGAAGGCGGCGATCCTGATCACGACGACCCGGTCGGCGAGCCGGCTCACGGACACCGAGTCCGTGGACAGCCGGGCCCTGCGCAGCTCCTGGTCCCAGCGGTGCGGGCCACGCTGCAGGCCGAGCCGGACCCGGGTGCCGGCCGGTGCCTCGTCGGCGTCCCCACGCAGGAGGGCGACCACCTCGGTCACGGGCCTGCCGTCGACGCCCTTGCCGTCGACGCTGCGCAGCCGGTCGCCCGTGCGGACACCGGCGCCTGCCGCGGGCGAGCCGGGCTGGACCCGGGTCACCTCGATCCTGCCGTCCCGCTCGCGCCGTGCGGACAGTCCGACGCCGGTGTACTGGCCGTCGAGGGCTTCTTCGAACTCCTGGTACTCGCCCTGGGAGTAGACGGCGCTCCAGCGGTCGCCGCTGCGGCTCACGGCGCGTTCGGCCGCCTCCATGGGGGACTTGCCGTCCGCCATCGCCTTGGCCGCCGCCTCGGTCACGGTGTCGTCCTCGGCGGTCAGGGTGTCGGACCCGGCGGCGGAGGTGGCCTTGCCGACGGACTCGTCGAACGAGCCGGTCGCCGCGCCCGCGACGAGGACGCTCGTGAAGACCAACGTCAGGGCCGCCCCGCGGCCGATGCGACGGGGCTGACAGAACGGGTCACGGCCTGACATGCGGGTGAGTCTAGGACAACCCGCGGGGCGGTACCGGCCGTTGCCCGTACCGCCCCGTTGTCGTGCGTCACACCTTCAGGTACTTGCGCAACGCGAAGAATGCGGCAAGCGCCGGCATCAACAGGCTCGTGGCGAGTATCAGCGGCAGCTTGGTCAGCACGGCGTCCCAGCCGATGAAGTTGATCAGATTCAGCTTGTGGGACAGATCGAGACCGTGGTCGATGATGAAGTACCGGGCGACCACGAGGAAACCGCAGGCGACCGTGCCTCCGATGAGCCCGGCGACCGCGGCCTCCATGATGAACGGCGCCTGGATGTAGAAGCCGGAGGCGCCGACCAGGCGCATGATGCCGGTTTCCCGGCGGCGGCTGAACGCGGAGACACGCACCGTGTTGACGATCAGCATCAGCGCGACCACCAGCATCATCGCCATGACCGCGCGCGCGGCCCAGTTCATGCCGTTGAGCAACCCGAAGAGGTTGTCGAGGATGCCCTTCTGGTCCTGTACCGACTGCACGCCGTCGCGGCCGTTGAAGGCACTCGCGATGACCTGGTACTGCTCCGGGTTCTTCAGCTTGATGCGGTACGACTCCTGCATCTGGTCCGGGGTCAGCGAACTGGCCAGCGGCGAGTCGCCGAACTGCTCCTTGTAGTGCTTGTAGGCCTCGTCCTGCGACTCGTAGGTGACCTTCTGGACGACGGTGGTCATCTTGTCCAGGTCGCCGGTGATCTGCTTCTTCTGCTCCTCGGTGACCGCGCCCTTGGAGCAGTTGGGATCGGACTCCGCGTCGCTCTTGTTGCAGAGGAAGACGGAGACGTTGACCTTGTCGTACCAGTAGCCCTTCATCTGGTTCACCTGGTCGCTCATCAGGAGTGAGCCACCGAAGAGGGCGAGGGAGAGGGCGACCGAGACGATCACCGCGAAGGTCATCGTCAGATTGCGGCGGAGACCGACACCGATCTCCGACAGAACGAACTGGGCGCGCATGGCGTCTGCTCAAGCCTTTCCGTGGATCTCAGTGCTGATAGCCGTAGACGCCGCGCGCCTGGTCTCGGACGAGGCGGCCCTTCTCCAGCTCGATGACGCGCTTGCGCATCTGGTCCACGATGTTCTGGTCGTGGGTCGCCATCACCACGGTCGTGCCCGTCCGGTTGATCCGGTCGAGCAGTTTCATGATGCCGACGGAGGTCTGCGGGTCGAGGTTGCCGGTGGGCTCGTCGGCGATCAGCAGCTTGGGGCGGTTGACGAAGGCCCTGGCGATCGCCACACGCTGCTGCTCACCACCCGAGAGCTCACCGGGCATACGCTCCTCCTTGCCGCCGAGCCCGACGAGATCGAGCACCTGGGGCACGGACTTGCGGATCTCACCGCGCGACTTGCCGATGACCTCCTGGGCGAAGGCCACGTTCTCGGCGACCGTCTTGTTCGGCAGCAGGCGGAAGTCCTGGAACACCGTCCCCAGCTGGCGGCGCATCTGGGGCACCTTCCAGTTGGAGAGGCGGGCGAGATCCTTGCCCAGCACATGCACCTGCCCGGTGCTGCACCGCTCCTCGCGGAGGATGAGCCGCAGGAAAGTGGACTTTCCGGAGCCGGAGGATCCCACGAGGAACACGAACTCGCCCTTCTCGACCTCCAGGGACACATCCCTGAGGGCGGGGCGGTTCTGCTTGGGGTAGACCTTGGACACGTTGTCGAATCGGATCACGGATGCACCACTGGCCGTTGGGGTAGGTGACCGTGACCATACGCGAAGCAGGTGTGCAAGCGCAGTCGCCGGTCTGGGTTGCACGAGAGTCGCACCTTTTGTCCGCCACCGGCGTGAGGAGTGCCGCGGAAGGGGTGCGGGAGACCGCGCGAGCGGCCAAGGACCGCCGACGGCCGCAAAAGGGGCGGAACCGCTCCTCGGCGAACGCTTCCGGGCCCAGTCCACCAGGGTCCCGCGCCGAAATTCACGGAACCTGGCACAGTGGAGTGGGAACGGTTGCGTTCCCGGAAACGTTGTGTACGTGGAAGCGGCACAAGGAGGGCGAGGCGCATGACGTACGACCGATTGGTGTGCGCGAACTGTGCGGCGCCCGTCAGTGAGGGTCGCTGCCCCGTATGCCGTGCCAGCCGACAGCGGCTTCAGCAGGAAAACCCCTGGTCGGGGCTGAACCCTACGGCACTGATCGTACTTGTCGCCGTACTGATCGCGGCGGTGGCGCTGCTGGCGCACCAGACGGCGTAGCCCGGCGAGACGCCGCAGAGCGCACTCAGGAACGTACGGGAAGGGCCCGGGGCGAGAACGCCCCGGGCCCTTCCTACGCGCTTCTGACGCCCGCGGACGGGCTTGTGCGCCCGCCGATCAGGCGACGGTCCCGCCACGGCCGCTCACGAGGCGCGGCAGCACACGGAAACCGATGCCTCCGACAACCATCGTGGCCGCGCCGAGCAGCAGGACCGTGGTCTCGCCGGCGCCGGTGTCGGCGAGTTCCTTGCCCTTGGACCCGGTGCCGGCCTCGGTGGACGACCCGGTGTCGGTCAGGGCGGAGGACCCCTGGTCCTGCGGTACGGCGTTGTTGCCGTCGGGGCCGGTCTGGTCCCCGCCGGTGCTGCTGCCGCCGGAGCTGCCGGAGCCACCGTCGCCGTTGCCGCCGGAGTTCCCGGAACCGCCGTCGCCGTTGCCGCCGGAGTTCCCGGAACCGCCGTCGCCGTTGCCGCCGGAGTTCCCGGAACCGCCGTCGCCGTTGCCGCCGGAGTTCCCGGAACCGCCGTCACTGGCGCCGGTGGACGTACCACCGTCACTGGTGCCGGTCGACGTACCACCATCGCTGGTGCCGGTCGACGTACCACCATCGCTGGTGCCGGTCGACGTACCACCATCGCTGGTGCCGGTCGACGTACCACCGTCACTGGTGCCGGTCGACGTACCACCGTCACTGGTGCCGGTCGACGTACCACCGTCACTGGTGCCGGTCGACGTACCACCGTCGCTGGTGCCGGTCGACGTACCACCATCGCTGGTGCCGGTCGACGTACCGACGCTCGTGCCGCCGTCACTGGTGCCTGTGGACGTGCCGACGCTCGTGCCGCCGTCGCTTTCTCCGTCGCCCGTGCTCACATCCACGGAGATCGGGCCCGCCTCGATATGCGCGTCCAGCGCGGAGGCCGCACCCGCGGCAGTCAGCGAGGCGCCCGCGGCTATCACCGCACCGGCGGCTATCCGCGCCACGCGGATCCGCGTCTTCTTGGTCATCTTCCTGTTACCCCCTGTAGCTGATCGTCATCGGAGCAGCGCACGGGGGCCACGACGTCGGGGACGGCGGTACTGGAACCCCCCGGTTCTCAAACGCCCCAGTGATGCGCATGCCGCGCTTCACCCTTCCGAGTTTTCACAGCAACGTCAAGGTCGTTGCGTGCGCGATGTCCCCTTGCTGATCGTTTGACGGAGACGCCACCCTGTGAGCGTGATGCAAAACCCGGACATCGGTCACGGAAAAGGCAACTGCCCCCGCGCGGGGGGCAGTTGCCTTTGGACAGAAGGCCGCTTTTCGGCCGCGGCGACGGCGTCCGTCGTCCGGTCTACTTCTCCTGCTGCTTGCGCCAGCGAATCCCGGCCTCGATGAACCCGTCGATCTCGCCGTTGAACACGGCCTCGGGGTTGCCGACTTCGTGCTCGGTGCGCAGGTCCTTGACCATCTGGTAGGGGTGCAGGACGTACGAACGCATCTGGTTGCCCCAGGAGTTGCCGCCGTCGCCCTTGAGGGCGTCCATCCTGGCCTGCTCCTCCTGCCGGCGCCGCTCGAGGAGCTTGGCCTGCAGCACGTTCATCGCGCTGGCCCTGTTCTGGATCTGGGACCGCTCGTTCTGGCAGGTGACGACGATGCCGGTGGGAAGGTGAGTGATCCGCACGGCGGAGTCGGTCGTGTTGACGCCCTGGCCGCCGGGACCGGAGGACCGGAACACATCGACACGGAGGTCGGAGTCGTCGATCTCGACGTGGTCAGACTGCTCGACGACGGGAAGGATCTCCACACCCGCGAAGGAGGTCTGACGCCGCCCCTGGTTGTCGTAGGGGGAGATGCGGACCAGCCGGTGCGTGCCCTGCTCGACGGAGAGGGTGCCGTAGGCGTACGGCGCCTGGACGGCGAAGGTCGTGGACTTGATCCCCGCCTCTTCCGCGTACGACGTGTCGTAGACCTCGGTCTTGTAGCCGTGCTGCTCGGCCCAGCGCAGGTACATGCGCTGGAGCTTCTCGGCGAAGTCGGCGGCGTCGACGCCACCGGCCTCGGCGCGGATGTTCACGAGCGCCTCACGGGCGTCGTACTCGCCGCTGAGAAGCGTCCGGACCTCCATCTCGTCCAGAGCCTTCCGCACCGCGGTGAGCTCGGACTCGGCCTCGGCACGGGTGTCCGGGTCGTCCTCGGCCTCGGCGAGCTCGAAGAGCACCCCGAGGTCGTCGATCCGGCCGCGCAGGGACTCTGCCTTCCTCACCTCGGACTGGAGGTGGGAGAGCTTGCTGGTGATCTTCTGCGCCTCGTCCGGGTCGTCCCACAGGGACGGCGCGGCTGCCTGCTCCTCGAGCACGGCGATGTCTGCCCTCATCCTGTCGAGGTCCAGAACGGCCTCGATCGACTCCATGGTCGAGGAGAGGGACTTGAGCTCTTCGGATACATCGACGACTGCCACGCATCCAGCGTAACGGCTCCGCCAGGCGGTGAACGCCGGGTGACCGCCGGTTACGGAACGGCCGGGCGCCGGGGCAGGTGCGGGGGGCCGCGCCGCCCGTACCGACCGCAGGCGGTGGGGGCGGGGCGCCGGCGGTCGAGCAGGCGCCCGCTGTCAGGGGGAGGCCGGAGCCGAGTTCCGTGTCGCCGGGGGCTGCCCGTCGTCGCCGTCGGACGTCGCGAGCCATGCCCCCACCCCGACCGCCGCCAGCAGGGCCGCCGTCACCGCGCCCAGGACCAGCCGGCGTCTGCGGGTCTGCGCCCGGTGGCGGGCCGACCCCGGGCGCGGGGCGCCCGCGGCGCGGGGCGCGCGGGCCGTGCCCCGGGCGCCGCCGGCCAGCTCGTCCGGCGCCGGCACCCGCATCGAGGTGTGGGTGTCCCGGTTGGAGTCCGGCTTCGCCCCCGGCACCAGCGGGACGGACCCGCGGCGCTCCCGGGCCGTGGCCCGCTCGCCCGGCACCACCGCCTCGTACGGCGGCTCCTCGGCCGGCTCCGCATCGGGTTCGTCCACGTCCAGCGGCGGCATCCCGGTCAGCAGCGGCACCTGCTCCCGCAGCCGGGCCGCGAGCTCCGACGCGCGCAGCCGTGAGGCCGGGGCCTTCGCGAGGCACTGCACGATCAGCTGCCACAGCTCGTCCGGGATGCCGGGCAGGGGCACGACGGTCTCGGTGACATGGCGGCGCAGTACCGCGCCCGGGTGCCCGCCGCCGAAGGGCGTGAAGCCCGCCAGGAGCTCGTACAGGACCGTCGCCAGCGCGTAGATGTCCACCGCCGCCGTGGGCGGCAGCCCCTCCACCAGTTCCGGCGCGAGGTAGTCCGGAGTGCCGATGATCTTCGTGGCCCGGGTGCGGCGCGGTGAGTCGATCAGCTTGGCGACACCGAAGTCGGTCAGCAGCGCGGGATGGGCGCCGCCCGGGCCGAGCGGCCCCTGCATGTCCAGCAGCACGTTCTCCGGCTTCACGTCCCGGTGCACGACCCCGGCCGCGTGCGCCGCCGCCAGCCCGTCCGCCACGTCCGCCACGATCGCCACCGCGGCCTCGGGCGCCAGGCGGCGCTCGCGGTCCAGCCGGGTCCGCAGATCGGTGCCCCGGACCAGGTCCATGACCAGCGCCAGGTCGTTGCCGTCGACCACCAGGTCCCGCACGGCGACGACGTTCGGGTGGTCGAGCCCCAGCAGCGCCGTGCGCTCCTGGACGAAGCGGCCCACGAGCTCCTGGTCGGACGCGAGGTCCTCCCGGAGCAGCTTGACGGCGACGGGCCCTTCCGGCCCCTCGCCCAGCCACACCGTGCCGGCGCTCCCCCGTCCCAGGATCTGGTTCGCGGTGTACCGGCTGCCGATCTTCCGTGCCAAGACTGCTCCTACTGGGACGCGGGTTGCCGACGCTGCGCCGTTCCGGGTCGGTGATGCCGCGGCGGATGCCGCGGATCCCCGGACCCGGTCGACAAAACTACGCGTCCGGGGCCGCAACCTTCACCGCCAAGGCGGAAATCACCCGTCAGGTGTCGACAAATCCCCAAGCTCGAAGGGTTCTTGGGCTCTCCGACCCCTCGTTCAGGACGTGCCGCCGCCCAGTTTCCCGATCCAGCCGGTCACGTCGGAGAACCACTGGCTCAGCTGCGCCCAGTACGACTTCGACGTACCGATCCAGTCCTGGAGCGGGCTGAACTCCCAGACCAGCCACCCGGCCACGAACAGGATGACGATCGTGAACAGGCACCCCTTCAGGCAGCCGAGTCCCGGGATCTTCATCGGGTTGGCGCTGCGCTGCCGCGGCTCGCGCGGCTCGCGTGCCGGACGCGGGGCTGGCTGCCGGGGCTGCTGCGGCGCGGGGGCGTACCGCTGCGGCTGCTGCTGGGGCGCGTACTGCTGACGCTGGGGCGGGTACTGCTGGGGCTGCTGCTGCGGGTATCCCTGCTGCTGCGGATGCCCGTACCCGGGCCCGGACTGCCGCTGCCCCTGCTGGGGACGGGCGACCTGCCGCTGCGGCCGGCGGCGCAGCGGGTCCTGGCCGGGATCGAGGTACGCCTGGACCTGCGTCTGCTCGTTGCGGTCACGGGCCGCGCGCAGCTGCGTCTGCCAGGGGTGCGGCTCCTCCGGCCGGGGCTGACCGCCCGGCTGGTGCTGCGGCACCGGCGGCATCACGGCGGTGGGGTCCGCCGCGCCGGTGCTCGGCAGCACGGTGGTGGGGTCCCCGGCGCCCGGTGTGTTCGGCAGGACGCTGGTCGCCGCGTTCGGGTCGTACCCGGCGGCGTTGTGCGGCAGCACCTGGGTGGGGTCGGCGGAGCCCGGGACGCTCGCCGGATCGGGGTCCGGGGCGAGCAGCGCGCCCACCCCCTCCGCGGCGGCGATCTGCGCGGAGTTCGCGTGCACGCCGACCCCTTCGGCGACGACCCGCAGCGCCCGCGCCAGGTTCTCGGCGCCGGGCCGCTCGTCCGGGTTCTTGCGCAGGCAGCGCTCAATGACCGTCCACAGCGGGTCGGGCACCGTCGAGGGGCGGCGCGGTTCGGCGCTCAGGTGCTGGTGGAGCACCTCGAGGGCCGACCCTCCGCCGAACGGGGGACGCCCGGTGACCAGCTCGTACATCAGGATGCCTGCGCCGTAGATGTCGACGGCGGAGGTCTGCGGGTGGCCCTCGGCCGACTCGGGTGCGACGTACGCGGGCGTGCCCACGAACTCGTGCGTGCGGGTGAGGCCCGGGGAGTCGGCCAGCCGGGCGATCCCGAAGTCGGTCAGCATCGGGTGCATACGGCCGCTGTCCTGCCGCAGCAGGACGTTCGCCGGCTTCAGGTCGCGGTGCACTACGCCGTCCGCGTGACTCGCGGCCAGCGCGTCGGCGATCTGCGCGGTGAGCAGGGACGCGGCGACGGGGCTGAAGGGCCCGTTGTCACGGAGGTAGCGGTGCAGGTCGGGGCCGTCGACGAGGTCCATGACCAGTGCCAGCAGATCGCCCTCGACCACCAGGTCGCGCACGCGCACGATGTTCGGGTGGGTCAGGCGGAGCAGGACGGACCGCTCCCGCAGGAACCGCATCACGACGTCGGGGTCGCTCGCCAGCTCCTCCTTGAGGACCTTGATCGCCACGGTCTCGCCGGGCTGCCCCGCGACGGCCGCCTCGGCACCCGCGGTCTCCCGCTGGCGGGCTCGCCAGACGGTGCCCGTGGCGCCGCGTCCGAGCGGCTCCTCGAGCAGGTACTTGCTGCCTACCGGCCGCACGTCATGCGCTCCCTGCTGCTTGCTTGTCCGGACCGTCCACCCGTTCTAAGGGTGGTTCGACCCACTGTAGTGCCGCAGATCCTGGCACCGGGATGTCGACGGCTGTGCGTCCGCCGCCTTTCACAGCCATGGACGTCTGCGGACACCCCGCCGTTCCCCGGCCCCCTGTACACGGGCTTCACGCGTCCCCATGCCCTTTCCCGCCCGATCCATGGGATGTACGTACGAGAGGCATGCAGATGTTCGACATTCGGTCGTCGACGAGAAGACGCTCGCTCCGGCACACATGGTTGCCAGGACCGGACGTGACCGATCTCAAGCGGACAAGGGCCGTGCACCGGTCAGGCACTTTTGCGGGCAGAGCCGACCAATCAAGATCACTTGACGGCGGGCGGCGGGCGCACTGTCGGTGGCAGGTGCGAGGATGCATCCCGTACTGGCCGATGTGCTCGTGCGCGGTGGGGGGGACGGTCGCGGTCGGGACCGCGACGCGGCTCCCTGTTCCGGCCTCGGGCGCCCGTGCAGAAGGGACCGCTGACGGCGATGCAGATCCGGCTGACCGTCGTAGACCCGCTGGGCCCGCCCCCGGAGTCCCGGGCACGCGCCGCGAGCTGCGATGTGCTGGTCACCGCGCCCGCCGGGACGGCGCTGGCCGCGGTCGCGTCGGGCCTGGCCGCGGCGGCCGGCTCGGGCGAGGGTCCCTCGGTGCTGTACGCGGGCGCGGAGCGGCTGGACGCGCAGCGCTGCACCCTGGGTGAACCTCCCCTGCTGGACGGCGCGGTACTGACGCTCGGCGCCCCCGCGGAGCCGGGCCCCGAGCCCGACGCTGACGCGCCCCAGTTGCACGTGGTCGCGGGCCCGGACGCGGGCGGCGTCCATCTGCTGCACGGGGGCGCCATCCGCATCGGCCGCTCCGCCGACGCGGACGTCCCGCTGGACGACCCGGACGTCTCCCGGCTGCACTGCGCGATCACGGTCACCGACGACGGCAGCGTCTCGGTCGCCGATCTGAACTCCACGAACGGCACCGTGCTCGACGGCGGCCCGGTGACCGACCACCCGGTGCGCTTCGCCCCGGGCGCCCTGCTCCGTATCGGCGAATCGGCCCTGCGGCTGACCCTGCCCGGCCGGGTGCGCCCCGCGGGGACGGCACCGGACGGAGAGGGTCGGGTACGCGTCCTCGGCGAGGGGGACGGCGAGGGCCCGGCGCAGGCAGCGCGGCCGGCGTCCGTGCCCCCCGCGCACAGCGGGAACGCCACGGCGGCGGGCTCGGGCACCGCCGACCTCTCCGGAACGGGCGGTGATCCCGCCCGCGCCCGGCGCACCGGTCCCTCCGGCGGCCTCGCGGGCGACACGCATCACGGCTTCGGCGTCACGGCCTGGGGGGCCGCGGACGCGGCCGGCCCGGGCGTGCAGGAGCACGGGGCCGTGGAGCCGTCCTCCCCTGCGTTCCCGGCCCCGCTCCAGCCGCAGGACCCGCGGAACGCGGACGGCACCCCGACGGCTCCGGTCGTACCGGGGCAGGGCGCAGCCCCCTCGATCGAGAGCCGGGACCCGGCCGCCGAGGGCACGCGCAAGGGCACCCCACCGCGCGGCACGGACGTGCCCGCGGGGGTGCGCAGGCGCGGCTTCACCGCGTGGGCGCGCAGGCTGACCGGCGGCCGCGGCGACCAGAGCGGCATCGGAGGAGGGGCGTACGACGCGGACGGAAGGGCGCCGGCGCCCGCGTTCCTGGCGGCCGCCGCCCCGGAGAAGTGGCCCGATCCCGCATCGCTGCTGCTGGCCGTCCTCGGCCCCGGACCGCGGTTGTGGGAGCGCGGACCCGGGCATCCGGAGACGCTCACCGTACGGCTGGGCACGGCCGACCGGGCCGCCCCGGACGGTTCGGGACTGCTGCCCGCCGTCCCCGTGACCGCCGGGCTGCGCGAGGTGGGCTCGCTCGGCCTCGCGGGGCCCCGGGAGCGGCTGTCCGGGCTGGCCCGCGTGGTGATCGCGCAGCTCGCCGCCCTGCACTCCCCCGACACGTTGGAGCTGGTGCTGATCAGCGCGGACCGCTCCCGCTCGCTGGAGGAGCGCACCGCCGACTGGTCCTGGCTCGGCTGGCTGCCCCATCTGCGCCCGGCCCATGGGCAGGACTGCAGACTCCTGCTGGCCTACGACCGGGAACAGGCGGCAGCACGCACGGACGAGCTGCTGCGCCGCCTGGAGGACCACCTCACGGACCAGGACGGGCTCTCCGGTCCCCTGCACGGAACCGCCCCCAACGGTCCGGCGGGCGAGTCCCTGGGCGTCCCCCACCATCCCGCCGATCCGGGCGATCGCCACGACGCCCCCGCACTGCGCGGTGCCGCCCGTCGTCCCGCCTGGGCGCAGGAGGACGGCCCCGCGGGCGGCGCGTTCCCCGGGCCGTACACCGTGGTGATCGTCGACGGGGACCCCGGCGGTGCCGCCGTGCGCGAGGCCGTGGCACGGCTGGCGCAGCAGGGGGCGCGGGCCGGGATCCATGTGGTCTGCCTGGCCGAGGCGCCGCCCGCCTCGCCCGCCTCACCGATGACGGCGACCTTCGAGGCGGCGTGCGCGGTCTCGCCCGCGTTCCGCGAGTGCGGGGCCGTGGCGCTGCTGAGCGGCGACGTGGCCACGGCACTGCGACTGCTGCGGGTCGCGCCGGGTGAGGGCGCCGACGCCGCGCTCGGACTCCGCGCCCCGGTGGGCCACGGCACGGTCGCCGCGGTGGACGCGGTGTCCCCGGCGTGGGCCGAGCGGTTCGCGCGGGCACTCGCCCCGCTGCGCACCGACGGCGGCGGGGACCGGCACACGCGCGTCTCGGCGCCGCTGCCCCAGGCGGTGCGGCTGCTGGACGAGCTGGGCCTGGCGCGGGCCACCCCGGCGTCGCTGATGGCGCGTTGGGCGGATGCGATGGACGACGTCCAGGCCCCGGGCGGACGTGTCTGGGCGGTGCTCGGCGCCGGGCCGCGCGGCCCGGTGTGCCTGGACCTGGCCGCGGAGGGGCCGCATCTGCTGCTGGAGGGACCGCCCGGCAGCGGCCGTACGGAACTGCTGCGCTCGATCGCCGCGTCGCTCGCCTCGGCCGAGCGGCCGGACCGGCTCGGGATCGTGCTGGTCGACGGCCGCGACTGCGGGACCAACGGCAACGCCGGCGGGGACGGCCTGCGGGCCTGCATGGATCTGCCGCACGTCACCACACATCTTGCGGCCAACGACCCGGTGCGCATGCGGGAGTTCGCGCAGTCGCTGACCGCCGAGCTGAAGCGGCGGGCCGAGCTGCTGGGACGGCTCGGCTTCGCCGAGTGGCACACGCGCCAAGGGGTGTCGGGCCGGATCGGGTCGCAGCGGACGGGGAGTTCGGACTCCGGCGACCTGGACACCCCGCCGAGTACGACGCTGAGGTTGCGGCCCGCGGCGACCCGGCAGCGGACGCCGCAGGTGCCGCCGCCGGCACGGCTGGTCGTGCTGGTCGACGATCTCGACGCGCTGCTGTCACCGGCGCTCGGCTCGCCGGGACGCCCGGCGGCGGGATCGGTGGTACGCGCCCTGGAGGCGGTGGCCCGGGAGGGTGATCGGCTCGGTGTGCATCTCGTCGCCGCCGCTGCCCCCGGTGGGCGGACGGCACAGTGGGAGCCGGCCCGGACGGCCGCGCTGCGCATCGCGCTCGAGGAGGTCTCCCCGGGTACGGACGAACCGACGCCCGGACGTGGGCGGCTGACACGGGCGGACGGCAAGGTCACGCCCTTCCAGGGTGGGCGGATCACCGGCCGCATCCCCCGCACGGCGACGCTGCGCCCCACGGTCGTCCCGCTGGAGTGGCAGCGCATGGGTGACCCGCCTGCCCGGCGTCCCGTCCGCGAACTGGGCAACGGCCCCACGGACCTGGCGCTGCTGGCGAGCGCGCTGGAGCGGGCCGCACGTTCGGTGTCGGCGATCGAGGTGCCTTCGCTGCTGTGACGCCGGGGGCCCGTGCCCGGCGTGTGCCGAGTCGCACCGGGCCGCTCGTTGACGGTACGTCACGACGCGGTCACGATCGCGGGGTTGACAGTGCAGGCGCTCTTGCCGACCCGAAGGACCCCGCGTAGACCGGAGCGCACGGGACAGCACTCGAACGTTCGACGAGGAACGAAGAACGGGGCAGTGATGCACAGCACTCTTCGTATGCGCACGTCACCGAAACAACCCATTCACTCGACCCGCAGAGCCGCGCTGACCACGGCGGCCGCCCTCCTCGCCGGGGCACTCGCCCTCACCGGCTGCGGCGGCGGCAACGACAAGAGCAGCGACGACAAACCGAGCGCCGGCGGCAAGGAGAGCGGTTCCACCGTCACGCTCCCCAAGCTGAACGGCCAGAGCCTGGAGGTCGCCGCCGTCTGGACCGGTGGTGAGCAGAAGAACTTCAAACAGGTCCTCGCGGAGTTCGAGAGGCGCACGGGCGCCAAGGTCACCTTCGTGCCCGCCCAGGACCCGATCATCAACTTCCTCGGTTCGAAGATCGCCGGCGGGCAGCCGCCGGACGTCGCACTGCTCCCCCAGCCCGGCGCCATCAAGCAGGCCGTCGACAAGAAGTGGGCGAAGCCCCTAGGGCCCGGGGCCCAGGCCGAGCTGGGCAAGAACTACTCCCAGGGCTGGCAGGACCTCGGCAAGGTCGGCGGCAAGCAGTACGCCGCGTACTACAAGGCCGCCAACAAGTCCTTGATCTGGTACAACGCGAAGGCCTTCGAGAACGCGGGAGCCGAGGAGCCGAAGCGCTGGGAGGAGCTGATGACGGCGGCCCAGGCCGTCTACGACTCCGGGGTCACCCCGTTCTCCGTCGGCGGCGCCGACGGCTGGACCCTCACCGACTGGTTCGAGAACGTCTACCTCTCCCAGGCGGGACCGGACAAGTACGACCAGCTCGCCCAGCACACGATCAAGTGGACCGACCCGTCCGTGAAGGAGGCGCTGACCACACTCGCCCAGATCTGGGGCAAGAAGGACTTCGTCGCGGGCGGCGCGAACGGCGCGCTGCAGACGGAGTTCCCGGCATCCGTCACCCAGACCTTCACCGGCGGCGACCAGCCGAAGGCCGCCATGGTCTTCGAAGGCGACTTCGCACAGGTCAACATCGCGGAGACCAAGGCGAAGATCGGCACGGACGCGAAGGTGTTCCCCTTCCCGGCGGTGGGCGGCCAGGCGCCCGTGGTCTCCGGCGGCGACGCGGCCGTGATCCTCAAGGACTCCGAGGCGGCCCAGGCACTGGTCACCTTCCTGGCGTCGCCGGACGCCGCGACGATCCAGGCGAAGCTCGGCGGCTACCTCTCGCCGAACAGGTCGGTCGCGCTGTCCGCCTACCCCAACGACGTGCAGCGGAAGATGGCCGAGGCACTCGTCTCGGCCGGCGACAACTTCCGTTTCGACATGTCCGATCAGGCCCCGCAGGCCTTCGGCGGCACGCCCGGCAAGGGCGAGTGGAAGGACCTCCAGGACTTCCTGAAGAACCCCAAGGACGTCGCGGGCGCCCAGGCGAAGCTGGAGAAGGACGCGGCGGCGGCATATGGAAGCGGGAGCTGATCCGGCGATGTCGTCGGCAGCCGCGGAGGACGTCGCCGGGACACCGGCGCCGTCCTCCGGCCCCCGTCGGCGCAAGAGCGTGACCGGCACCCGCAGGACCGTGGCGGCGCTGTTCCTGCTGCCCGCCCTGGTACTGCTGGGCGCGCTCGTGGTCTACCCGATCGGGTACTCGCTGATCCGCAGCTTCCTCAGCCAGTCCGGCGACTCCTTCGCCGGATTCGACAACTACCGGGCCCTGTTCACGGACGACGGCATCCGCACCGCCCTGAAGAACAACATCATCTGGGTGGTGTTCGCGCCGACGGTCTCGACCGCGCTGGGACTGATCTTCGCGGTGCTCACCGAACGGGTGCGCTGGGGAACGGCCTTCAAGCTGGTCGTCTTCATGCCGATGGCGATCTCGATGCTGGCGGCGGGAATCATCTTCCGGCTGGTGTACGACCAGGACCCGGACAAGGGCGTCGCCAACGCGGTGTGGGTGGGCGTCCACGACACGTTCGCCGAGTCGTCCGCGTTCCCCAAGGCCCACCCGGGTCGTCAGTCGCCCCTCCGGCCCGACCGCGGCGGCTTCGTCACCGCCACCACGGTGCACACGGGGCGGACGGTCGCGCTCCCGTTGGTCGGCGTCGCGCCCGACCGGATGCCGAAGAGCGCCGGGCCGGCCGCCCGGGCGCAGCCGCAGCCGGGCAAGGTCACCGGCACGGCCTGGCAGGACTTCACGCGCGGCAAGGGTGTCGGAAAGCTCGGCGCGGTGGACCCGGCCGAGCAGGGCTACGCGGGCATGCGGATCGAGGCGGTGAAGGACGGCAGGGTCGTCGCCTCCACCAAGGCCGCCGCCGACGGGACCTTCACCCTGCCGGCCGCCGCCGACGGGGCTCGGCTGCGGCTGCCGGCGAGCAACTTCAGAGAGCCGTACAACGGCGTGGACTGGCTCGGCCCCGCGCTCGTGACCCCGGCCGTCATCGGCGCCTATGTGTGGATGTGGGCCGGCTTCGCGATGGTGCTGATCGCCGCGGGCCTCGCGGGCGTGCCGCGGGAGCTGCTGGAGGCGGCGCGCGTGGACGGTGCGAACGAGTGGCAGGTGTTCCGCCGGGTCACGGTGCCGCTGCTGGCGCCCGTGCTCGCCGTGGTCACGGTGACGCTGATGATCAACGTTCTGAAGATCTTCGATCTGGTCTTCATCATCCCGCCGGGCTCGTCCCAGGACGACGCGAACGTCCTCGCCCTGGAGCTCTACCGCAAGGGGTTCTCCGAGGACCAGCCGGGCATCGCGAGTGCGATCGCGGTGTTCCTGCTGCTGCTCGTCATCCCGGTGATGCTGTTCAACATCCGCAGACTCAGGCGGGAGGTGCGGCGATGACGACACAGGCCGGAAGTCTGCCGAAGGCGGCGTCCACCACGGCCGTGCGCGCCGGGCGGTCCCTGGGTGCGCGCCTCGCGGAGGGCGTGGGCGGGGGCCTGGTGCGGGTCTTCCTCATCGTGGTCGGGCTGTTCTGGCTGGTGCCGACGGTGGGTCTGCTGCTCGCCTCGCTGCGCACACCGGCCGACATGAGCGCCTCCGGCTGGTGGAAGGTCCTCAGCGAGCCCTCGCAGCTGACCTTCGACAGCTACCAGAAGCTCCTGGAGAACGGCGACATCACCAACTCCTTGCTGAACACGGTCCTGATCACGGTTCCCGCGACCCTCCTGGTCGTGGCGATCGGCTCCCTCGCGGGCTACGCCTTCGCCTGGATGGAGTTCCCGGGCCGTGACTGGTGGTTCCTGGGCGTGGTCGGCCTGCTGGTCGTCCCCGTGCAGGTGGCGCTGATCCCGATCGCCGAACTCTTCGGGAAGATCGGCCTGTTCGGCACGGTCCTCGGTGTGGTCCTCTTCCACACGGGCTACGGCCTGCCCTTCGCGGTGTTCCTGCTGCGGAACTTCTTCGCGGAGATCCCCCGGGAGCTGCTCGAGGCGGCCCGGCTCGACGGTGCGGGCGAACTCCGGCTGTTCGCACGGGTGGTGCTGCCGCTCGGCGGTCCTGCGATCGCGAGTCTCGGCATCTTCCAGTTCCTGTGGGTGTGGAACGACATGCTGGTGGCGCTCGTGTTCACGAAGTCCGGTACGCAGCCGATCACCGTCGCACTGCAGACGCAGGTACGCCAGTTCGGCAACAACATCGACGTCCTGGCACCGGGCGCGTTCATCTCGATGGTGATCCCGCTGGTCGTCTTCTTCGCCTTCCAGCGGCAGTTCGTGTCGGGTGTCATGGCGGGCGCCGTCAAGTAGGGCCGACCGTACGGAAGTTCCGGGGTGGGCCGCTACCGGGGTCCACCCCCTCCGTTCACCTGGGGTTTCCGTCGACGTTCCCCCGGATGCCGCATCCGGCGTAACCGAAGCGGCCCTTCGGCCGTTTCCGGGCAGTATGCCCGCGCCGATCCCATGGATGCCCCTTGCCCAGGTTCAGTGTCATCGTTCCCGCGTACAAGGTTCAGGCGTACCTGGAGGAATGCCTCACATCCGTGCTGGAGCAGTCGTTCACCGACATCGAAGTGATCGCCGTCGACGACTGCTCGCCCGACGCCTGCGGCGCCGTCATCGACGAGGCCGCCGCCCGTGACCCCCGCGTCCGGCCGCTGCATCTGCCGCACAACGTGGGACTCGGCCCGGCCCGCAACGCGGGTCTCGAGCTCGCGACCGGCGACTATGTGCTCTTCCTCGACGGCGACGACACCCTGACCCCGGACGCGCTGCGGGACCTGGCGGACCGGCTGAAGGCGACGTCCGAGCCGGACGTCCTGGTCTTCGACTACGCCCGCACGTGCTGGACCGGGCGCACGGTCCGCAACCAGCTGGCCGATCTGCTCACCGAGGAGGGGCCGGCGCCGTTCCGCCTCGACGACCGCCCCGGCCTGCTCTCGTTGCTGATGGTGGTCTGGAACAAGGCCTATCGCCGGGAGTTCGTCGAGCGCGCGGGCTTCGTCTTCCCACCCGGCTACTACGAGGACACCGCGTGGACGTTCCCGGTGCTGCTGACCGCGGACACCGTCGCCACGCTCGACCGGGTCTGCATCCACTACCGCCAGCGCCGCCAGGGCAGCATTCTCGTCTCGACGAGCCGCAGGCACTTCGACGTCTTCGACCAGTACGACCGGGTCTTCGCCCATCTCGACGCCCGTCCCGAACTCGACCGCTGGCGCCCGGTGCTGTTCCGCCGCATGGTCGACCATCTGGCCACCGTCTACGGCCGGCGCGGCCGGCTGCCCCGGGACAGCCGTACCGAGTTCCTGCGGCTGGCCCGCGCCCACTACCGCCGATACCGCGTCCCGGGCGCACCGCTCAGGCTGCGCCACCTCCTGATCAGGCTCGGCAGCCACCGCACCTACCGGGCGCTGTCGCTGGCGTCCGGCCTGGCACGCCGCACCCGGCGCCTGGCCGCCGGGGCGGGCCGGCGGCTGAGCGCCGCCGCGCTCCGGGCGCACTACCGCCTCCAGCTCCGTCTTCCGCTCCGCGCGGACCGCGCCGTCTTCACCCGGGACGAGGGCGGCAGGTACGGCTGCAATCCGGGCGCCCTGGAGTCCGCGTTCCGCAATCTCGTCCCGCACATCCGCACCGCGTGGATCGCGCGACCCGAGCATCACCACACCGTCCCGCTCACCACACGCCGGCTGCGGCCGGACTCGGCGGCGTACTGGACGGCGCTGGCCCGCTCCAAGTACCTCGTGCACAACGACGACTTCGGCCCCGGTGTGGTCAAGCGCACGGGCCAGATCCTGATCCAGACCCGGCAGGGCACCCCGCTCAAGCGCATGGGCCTGGACCTCCAGGACCGTCCGGCCGCCGCCCGCTCCGCCGACTCCGGCCGGATGCTGCGTTCCGCCGACTCCTGGGACTACGTCGTCTCGGGCAACCGCCACTCCACCCTCGTCTGGGAGCGTGTGTTCCCGTCCGGGTTCACCACACTGGAGTACGGCCTTCCCCGCAACGACGTCTTCGCCCGTGCGACCTCGGCGGACGTGGCCCGGCTGCGCCAGACGCTGGGCATCCCCGAGGGCTCGGTGGCGATCCTGTACGCGCCGACGTTCCGCGACTACCGCCGCGACCACCGCCCCGCCCTCGATCCCGAACGGCTTCTGCACCGGCTCGGACCGCGTTTTGTGCTGCTGACCCGGTCGCACCCGTCGTTCGGCGAACCTCTCTCCCGGGCCACCGGCGACCGGGTGATCGACGTCTCCGACCATCCGAGCGTCGAGGCGGTGTGCCTGGCCTCGGACGCGCTCGTCACGGACTTCTCGTCGCTGATGTTCGACTACGCCAACCTCGACCGGCCGGTCGTCGTGTACGCGGACGACTGGGAGGCGTACGAGGCGACCCGCGGCACCTACTTCGACGTGCGCGACTTCCCGCCGGGCGCGGTCGCGCGCGACGAGGAGGAACTGGCCGACATCTTCACGACCGGCCACTGGTGCGGCTCACGCTCGCAGCAGCGGCGCAGGGCGTTCCGCGAGCGCTTCTGCCCGCACGACGACGGGCGCGCGGCCGAACGGATCGTGCGCAGGGTGGTGTTCGGGGAGAACGCCTGGCTGCCGTCGGTGGTCCCCCTGGCCGGCCGGCACCCGGTCCCGCCCGCCACGGCGGGACAGCCCACCGCACCGCTCACCACCGTCCCGGTGCCCGCCGGCCGCGTACCGGCCACCGAACGCCTCTGACCACCGAACCGCCCCGACCCCCGGAGTTCCGCATGCCGCACAGGCCCGCCACCGTCCTCCCCGGAGGGCCCGGGCGCTGACCCATCCGCACGCGTACGACGCACCGGCCCCGGGACGGGGACCGGGGCCCGAGAGAAAGAGCAGAATGCCCCGCTTTAGCATCATCGTCCCCGCCTTCGGCGTCGCCGGCCGCCTGTCCCAGGCCCTGGACTCCGTCCTCGGCCAGTCCTTCGGCGACCTCGAGGTGATCCCGGTCTGCGACGCACCCGACTCCACGGCCGGCACGGTCGCGACCGCGTACGCCGAGCGGGACCAGCGGGTCGTCCCGCTCACCTCGCCTCCCTCCGGCGGCCTGGGGGTGGCCCGTACCACCGGGGCGGAGGCGGCGACCGGGTCCTATCTGCTGTTCCTCGACGGCGACGACGTCCTCACACCGGGCGCCCTCGCGGCGATCGACCGGCACCTGGCTGCGGTCGGCGAGGTGGACGTCCTCTACTTCGACCATGAACGGGTCCACTGGTGGGACGCCGAGCCGTCCACCCCCCCGCTCGGCCGGGCCCCCGAGGGCGCCTTCGCCCCCGGCCGGGCCCCGGAGCTGACCGGTGTGTCCGTGCCCGCGTGGAGCGCCGCCTACCGCAGCGCGTTCGTCACCGGCCACCGACTGGCCTTTCCGGCGAGCCACTTCACCGACATCGGCTGGGGCGGCCTGGTCACGCTCGCCGCCGAACGCGTCTCGGTGCTGCGCTCGGTCTGCGTACGGCATCTGGTGCGCCGGCAGGGCAGCCGGCTCCACACCCCGGGCGAGCACCAGTTCGACCTTCTCGACCAGGCCGATCTGGTCCTGAGCCGGGCCGCCGAACTCGCCCTTCCCACGGACCGGCTGCTGCCGCTGTACGAGCAGATCTTCGCCGTGGTCCTGCGGACGGCCGCGCATCCGGAACGCCTGCCGACACCTCGGCGCCGTGCCTTCTTCCGGCAGGCCTCGCGCCTCTACCGCCGCCACCGCCCGTCGGGTTACCGGCCGCCCGCGGGCAGCGCCGGGATCCAGCACCGGCTGCTCGCCTGCGGTGCCTACAGCGCGTTCCGGGCGCTGCGCGGCGCCAACCGCGGCGCAACGAAGGCGGTACGCAGGGCCCCGGTTCCGCGCATGCTGCGCACCCGGCTCCGGTACGCACTGGCGCTGCGCCGCCCGCTCGAGGCCGACCTGTCCGTGTACTGCGCGTACTGGGGCCGCGGCTACACCTGCAATCCGGCCGCGATCCACGCCAAGGCCCGGGAACTCGCCCCGCACATCCGCTCGGTGTTCCTGGTCGAGCCGGACGCGGTGGCGACCCTTCCCCCGGACGTGGAGTACGCGGTGCTCGGCAGCCGGGCCTCCTGGGACGTGCTCGCCCGCGCCGCGTTCTGCATCAACAACGCCAACTTCGCGGACGGCGTGGTCAAGCGCCCCGGCAGCGTGCATCTGCAGACCCAGCACGGCACCCCGCTGAAGAGGATGGGCGTCGACCAGTCGACGTATCCCGTGGTCGCGGCCGCGACCGGC
Source organism: Streptomyces sp. HUAS TT11 (assembly GCF_051553595.1). Classification (NCBI taxonomy): domain Bacteria; kingdom Bacillati; phylum Actinomycetota; class Actinomycetes; order Kitasatosporales; family Streptomycetaceae; genus Streptomyces; species Streptomyces sp. HUAS TT11. The sequence goes on along the minus strand of NZ_CP196184.1, from coordinate 5,553,963 downwards.
AGCTTCGCCAAGCTGCTGACCCGGGTGGACCGCTGGGACTACAACCTCTCCTCCAACCGGCACTCCACCGAGATGTGGGAGCGGGCCTTCCCCGGCTCCTACGAGACCCTCGAGTACGGCTATCCGCGCAACGACGTCTACTACACCGCGACCGCACGCGACGTCACCCGCATCCGCCGCGAACTGGGCGTCCCCGAGGGCAGGACGGCGATCCTCTACGCGCCCACGCACCGCGACTACAGCACCGAATTCGACGCACGCCTCGACCTGGACGCGTTCTGCGAGGCCATCGGCGACGACTACGTCGTCCTGCTGCGCGCCCACTACTTCTACGACGTGGGCGCGGCGCGGAACGGCGGCCGGATCATCGACGTCACGGGGCACCGCTCCGCCGAGGACGTGTGCCTGGCCGCCGACGCGCTGATCACCGACTACTCGTCGATCATGTTCGACTACGCCAACCTCGACCGGCCGATCGTCGTGTACGCGGACGACTGGGACGTGTACCGGGAGACCAGGGGCGTCTACTTCGACCTCATGGAGGCACCGCCGGGCCGGGTGGCCCACGCGCCCGAGGACCTGGCCGCCGTCTTCCGGGACGGCTCGTACGCGGACGGCTCCGCCGCCGCCCTGCGCGCCGCCTTCCGCAAGCGCTTCTGCGGGTTCGACGACGGGCGCGCCGCAGAACGCGTGGTGCGCCGGGTGCTGCTGGGCGAGCCGCCGGAGTCGATCCCGCCCGTGATCCCGCTCGCCGAGCGCATCCCGGCCCCGGCCCCCGCCCTCGTCAGGAGCTGATTCCCGTGCCCCGCTTCAGCATCATCGTCCCCGTCTTCAAGGTGCAGGGCTTCCTGCGCGAGTGCCTCGACTCGGTGCTCGGCCAGTCGTACGCCGACTTCGAGGTGGTCGCCGTCGACGACCGCTCCCCCGACGGCTGCGGGGCGATCCTGGACGAGTACGCCGAACGCGACCCCCGCATGCGTGTGCTGCACCTGCCGGAGAACGTCGGCCTCGGCCGGGCGCGCAACGCGGGGATGCCGCACGCCACCGGTGACTACCTGCTGTTCCTGGACAGCGACGACACCCTCACACCCGGCGCGCTGCGGGCGATCGCCGACCGGCTCGAGGAGACCCGGGACCCGGACGTCCTGGTCTTCGACTACGCCCGTTCCTACTGGTGGGGCGGCACCCGGCGCAACGCGCTGGCCCGGGTGCTCACGGAGGCCGCCGGCACGTTCACCGCGGCCGAACGCCCCGAGATCCTCGACCTGCTGATGGTGGTGTGGAACAAGACCTACCGCCGGGACTACGTCACCGACCACGGCTTCAGCTTCCCGCCGGGCTACTACGAGGACACTCCCTGGACCTTCCCCGCTCTGCTCAGCGCCGGGCGGATCGCCGCCCTCGACCGGATCTGCCTCCTCTACCGGCAGCGCCGCCAGGGCAACATCCTGTCCACCACGAGCCGTAAGCACTTCGACATCCACGACCAGTACGAGCGGGTCTTCGCATACGTCGACGCCCACCCGGAACTGAACCGCTGGCGGCCCTGCCTGCATCGCAAGATGGGCGAGCACTGCCTGGACGTCCTCGCCAAACCGGACCGGCTGCCCGCGTCCGCCAAGGCCGAGTTCTTCGCCCGCACGGCCGAGCTCTTCCGCAGGCACCGTACGCGGGAGCCGGTCCCCGCCGCACTGCGTGTCCTGGAAGGCGGTTACACCCGCTACCGGGCCCGGCAGCGTGCCTCGGCCGCCGGCCGCGCGCTCGGTCTGCGTGCCGGGCAGGCCCGCCGGGCGGCCGCCGGCCGGGTGGGGCGCGGGTGGTCCTGGGCGCACGAACACCGGCCGCTCGACCCGAACCTGGCGGTGTACTCGGCGTTCTCGCACCAAGGCGTCCTCGGTGACCCGGCCGCGATCCACCGCGCGGCGCGCGACCTGGCACCGCACATCCGGGGCGTGTGGGTGGTGCACCCGGAGGGGGTCGAGCGTCTGCCGCCGGACATCGAGTACGTCCTGCCGGGCTCCCCCGCGTATCGGCAGGTCACCGCGCGGGCGACCTACTTCGTCAACAACGTGAACTGGCCGGGCTCGCTGGTCAAACGCCCCGGCAGCGTGCACGTCCACACCCATCAGGGCACCCCGCTGAAGTACATGGGGACCGATCTGCGGGGCAAGCCGGGCGCCCGGCACGGCCTCGACGTGCCGGGGATGCTGCGCCGCGCCGACCGCTGGGACTACAGCCTGGTCGCCAACCGCCACTCCGAACTGGTGTGGGACCGGGTCTATCCCTGCCACTTCACCTCGCTCCGCACCGGCAGCCCGCGCAACGACGTCCTCGTGAACGCGAAACCCGACGACGGGGCCGCCTTCCGGCTTCGGCACGGCATTCCCGAGGACCACACGGTCGTGCTGTACGCGCCCACCCGCCGCGACCATGTGCGGGGTGGTCATGTGGAGCCCTTCGACCCCGCGCGGTTCGCCGAGGACCTGGGTGAGGGGCACACCCTCGTGGTCCGGCTCCACCCCTCGCTCGCGGACGGTCCCGCCCGCGGGATGGGGCTGGCGGAGCTGCACCGGCGGGGCGTGCTGGTCGACGCCACCGACGAGCCGCATGTGGAGGAGGTGATGCTCGCCTCGGACGCCCTGGTCACGGACTACTCGGCCCTCATGTTCGACTACGCCAACCTGGACCGGCCGATCGTCGTGCACGCCGCCGACTGGGGGGCGTACCGGGCGAGCAGGGGCACATACGTCGACATCACGGCGAACGCGCCCGGGCAGGTCTCGCGCTCCTACCGCGAGCTGGCCTGGCTCTTCACCTCCGGCTGCTGGCAGGACGCGGACGCGGCGGCACTGCGGGCCGGTTTCCGGGCGCGCTACTGCGAGTTCGACGACGGCCAGGCGGCCCGGCGGGTGGTGCGGACCCTGATGCTGGGCGAGCCGGACACCGCCGTCTCCATCCCGGCCCCCTCGGCGGGCGACTGCGACGTGCCGGCCTCGACATGACACGCGCCCGGCGCCGGGAGGATGTCCCGGCGCCGGGCGCAGGCCCGAGAACCGACCCGTACGTCCTCGAAGGCGCACGGAGCCGCTCGGGGTGGGACTACTCGACGACGAGCTCCACCGGGATGTTGCCGCGGGTGGCGTTGGAGTAGGGGCAGACCTGGTGGGCCTGCTCGACCAGCTTGCGGCCGGTCGCCTGGTCCACCGACTCCGGCAGTTCGACGCGCAGGGTGACCGCGAGACCGAAGCCCTCGCCCTGCTTGCCGATGGTGACCTCGCCGGTCACGGCTGCGTCGCTGACGTCGACCTTGGCCCGCCGGCCGACCACGCCGAGGGCGCTGGCGAAGCAGGCCGCGTAGCCGATGGCGAACAGCTGCTCGGGGTTCGTGCCCTCGCCGTTGCCGCCCATCTCGACCGGCGGGGCCAGCTGAAGATCGAGCTTGCCGTCGGAGGTGACGGCACGGCCGTCACGGCCGTGGGTGGCGGTGGCGACGGCGGTGTACAGCGCATCCATGGGGAACCATCCCTCTCGAAGTCATGTCCGGGGCGACCGGGCCTTTCGTCCGGACCGCCTCACGACCACAAGTAGAGCACACAACTCAGTTGTGCACAACTGAATCATCCGCCAGGGCTATCCTGGGGTCATGACGACCACGCCGACCCCCAGTACCGAGGCCTCCGCCGGCGAGGAGTTCCTGCGTCTGGACCGCCAGATCTGCTTCTCGCTCCACGCCGCGGCCCGCGCCTTCAACAGCGTCTACCGCGTAGTCCTCAAGGACCTCGGGCTGACGTATCCCCAGTACCTCGTGATGCTGGTGCTCTGGGAGCACGGCGAACTGCCGGTGAAGAGGCTCGGCGAGCATCTGCGGCTGGACTCCGGGACGTTGTCGCCGCTCCTGAAGCGCCTGGAGGCCACGGGTCTGGTGCGACGCGAGCGCAGCCGCGAGGACGAGCGGTCCGTGCACGTTCATCTCACCGAGGAGGGGACCGCCCTGAAGCAGCGCGCCCTGCTGGTGCCGACCCGGATCGCCGCCTCGACCGGCTTCGAGCTGGAGGAGATCATGGACCTGCACGCCCGGCTCGACCGGCTGACCCGCACGCTCGACGAGGCGGCGCTTCAGGAGGCGCCCGGCTGCGTCCAGCCGGCGGACCAGGGCTCCTCGCGGCGTACGTAAAGTCGAAGGGTGATACCGCGCCGGACATACTCCTCACGGGTGATGAACTCCCGGTTCACCACCGCGAGTTTGGCGCGCTCCGTGGGGTTCGGGGGAGCCCAGGTGGATCTCAGCGCGAACGGCTCGCTGACCACCCACACATAGGCGAGGCCGCCGAGCCGGCGCCGCAGCTCGGCGGGGCTGGCCTCCCGTCCGTACAGCGAGCCGTCCTCGGCGGCGGGCACGTCGAGCGCCACGTCGCGCACCCCCTTGAACCCGGCCGGATAGGCCAGCGCCGACCGCCGCTCCAGCGACGGCAGGAACAGCACGGGGTCCCCCGGCCGCACCACCCGGCCCACCAGAGCGGAGACACCCGCCAGGTCGTCCGGCCGGTGATCGGCCCGGCGATCGGCCCTGAGCAGGGGCAACTGCGCGACCAGCACGGTGCAGACGGCGAGCACACCCAGCAGGGCGCCACCCCGGTACCGGACCCACGCGGAGGGCGGGACGGCGTCATGGGCGCGGGACGCGGAGATCCGCGGCGCGTCCCGGAGGGCGACGCCCCCACCGCGGCCCGCGGGTCCACGCGGCGCGGGCAGCACGGGGGCGCCGACGGCCGCGCCGTGTCCGTACGTCGCCTGCCGGGGCACGGCCGGCAGACGACGGCGCCCCGTGCGCAGCCGGCCCAGGACACCGGCCGCCCGTTCGGCGCCCGCCGCGGCCAGCAGCGGCGCCCCGGCCAGCGAATAGAGCACGTACCGGTCGTCGTAGAGCGGGGAGATCTGCGAGATCCCCATCAGCACCGCCGGCGGGAGCACCATCAGCGGCAGCGCCACCCCCGCCGGCGAAAGGTCCCGCCTGGACCTCGCCATCCCGCCGGCCAGCGCCATCAGCACGAGATACGGCCCCAGAAGCACGGGCGAGGACCCGGCGAACCGCTCCAACAGTTCCTCGACGCTTCGTCCGTCGGGCGCGGTCAGCCACGCCACCTGTGCCGACTGCCCCCACGAGACCAGCACCAGCGGCAGCAGTACGACCACGACGGCCCCGGCCGCGCATCCCCAGCGCCGCCACGTCGCCCCCGGCACCCGCGCGAGCGCCAGCGTGCAGGCGTGCGCCAGCAGCACCAGCACGGCGAACTCGTGCAGCACACACGTGACGGCGAGGACCGTCCCGTACGGCCACCACCTCCCGCCCCGCACGGCCCGCACGAGCAGGAGCGTCGCGCCCGCGACCCCTGCCGCGACCAGCGCGTACGAGCGGCCCTCCTGCGCGTAGTGGCCGACCATCGGCGTGGCCGCGTACATCAGGCCCGCCCACAGCCCCACGCGCGGCCGACACAGCCGGGTGCCCAGCGCGGCGACCAGGCCGGCCGCCAGGGCCGCTCCGCAGACCGAGGGCAGCCGCAGCGCCACCTCGCCCGGGTGGACGGCCAGGACCAGGTGCATCAGCAGGTAGTACAGGCCGTGCACCGCGTCCACACTGCCCAGCAGATGCCGGATCTGCGGCACCGAGCGGCGGGCCACCTGGAACGTGACCGCCTCGTCGCGCCACATCCCGTCGCGGTCCAGTCCCCACAGCCCGATCGCGCACATGGCGACGACGGGCACGAGGACGGCCAGGCACTCCGCACGTCTCTCCGACAACCGACTCATGCCCGCATTCAACATGACCGGTTTTTGTAGTATTAACTAACCTTTGGTGGCAGTTGACGGCGTATCTGCGCACATGCCGCGTACGGACGGCCTACTATCCGGGCTTGATGAGTGCCTTGAAGAGTGCCACGTGGTCCCGAACGACCGTAGCCGCGCCGCTTTCGCCGCCCCTCGTGAAGAGGATCGGCAAGAAGCATCGGCTGCTTCTCCTCGGCGCCGGGTGGCTCACCACCCGCGCCCTGATGCTGTGGCTGCTCACCCACGACCAGTACCCCCCGCTCGGCCGGGGCGGGGTCGCCAGAGAGGTGTGGAAGCTGTACTTCCACTGGTACGGCGTCCTGCGGCACGGCGCGTTCCCGTCGGGCGACCAGCTGTGGCAGTACCCGCCCGGAGCGGGTGCGGTGCTGCTCTCGCCCGCGCTCGTACCGGGCCTGACGTACTTTCAGGCCTTTGTGGTCCTCACGCTGGTCACGGACGCCGTGATCGTGCTCGCCCTCACGCGCGCGGGCACCCGCCCGGGCCGTACGCTGCTCGGCGCCGCCGTGTGGACGGCGGGCCTGCCGCTGCTGCTGCACATCCCGCTCGCCCGGTACGACGTCCAGGTCACCGCCTTCGCGGTGATCTCCCTGCTGGCGGTGTCACGCCACCCGCGCGCGGCCGGCGTCTTCGCCGCTCTCGGCGCCCTGGTGAAGGTGTGGCCGGCGCTGGCCCTGATCGGCACGCCGCGGGGCCGTACGACCCGGCAGGCGTGGACCGCCGCCCTGCTCACCGTGGTGACACTGCTCGCCGTCGTCGAGGCCCTCTTCCGCAACCCGTTCGACTTCCTGCGCCAGCAGGGCGGCCGGGGTGTGCAGATCGAGTCGCTGGGCGGCACCGTCCTGATGTTCGCGCGCCGGGCCGGCTGGCCGGGTCGCACCCGCTACCAGTACGGGGCCGTGGAGTTCGTGGGCCCGCACGTGCACCTCGTCGCCGTCGGCTCGCTCGCGCTGACCGGGGCCGCCTTCGCCCTCCTGCTCCTGTGGCGGCTGCGGAACCGCCGCTGGACGCCCGCGACCCCCTATGACGCGGCTCTCACCGCCGTCCTGCTCTTCACCGTGACGAGCCGGGTGATCAGCCCGCAGTACATGATCTGGCTGGTCGGCCTGGCCGCCGTCTGCCTGACGTCGCGTCACACCACCCAGCGGCCGGTGGCCGCGCTCCTGCTGGCGGCCACCGCCGTGAGCGCCGTCGAGTACCCCGCGTGCTACGGGGAGGTCATCAACACCACCTGGACGGGCTGCATGCTCATGCTCGTGCGCAACGGGCTGCTGACGACCGCCGCCGTCGTGTCCCTCGTCCGCCTGTGGCGTTCCGGACACCCCCTCGCGGAACGGCCGGAACCGGACGCGTCGTCCTGGAACTCCGACCGGATTCCTGCATACTTCCGCACAGGTGGAGAATTGCCTCTTAACCGATGATTACCAGGCATCCCTAATGTTTCGGCTCGTGGAATCGATGCACCCTCACGATGCACAGGTCAGCGTCGTCGTCATCGGGTACGACGACGCCACTCATGTGACGGACGCGGTGCGTTCCGCCCTCGCCCAGGGCGGTTGCGTCCGCGAGGTGATCGCGGTCGACGACGCGTCGACCGACGGCAGCCCCGAACTGCTGGACGCCCTTGCGGCCGAGCACCCGCGCCTGAGGGTCGTCCGCAGAACGGTCAACAGCGGCGGCTGCGGCACCCCGCGCAACGACGGGATCGACGCGGCCACCGCCCCGTACCTGATGTTCCTGGACAGCGACGACCTGCTGCCGCCCGGCGCGGTGGACGCACTGCTGATGGCGGCCGTCGCGCACGGATCCCCGCTCGCCGCGGGGCTCTGTGTGCGCCGCGAACTGCCCTCCGGCCGCGAGACGCCCTGGCAACCGGAGCTGTACGAGCGTCCGGCGCTGGTCTCCCGCCCCGCCAAGCGCCCCCGTCTGACCTACGACACGCTGTGCGTCAACAAGCTGTACCGGACCGACTTCCTGCGCGAGCACGGCATCCGCTTCCCCGAAGGCCGCTTCCCCTACGAGGACTTCGTGTTCGGCGCGCGTGTCCTGGCCGCCGGCCCCAGCGTGGCCCTGGTCCCGGACCGGGTCTACATCTGGCACGTCCGGCGCTCGGCCCGGCGTCTGTCCATCTCCCTGGACCGCGCCGACATCGAGAACTGGAAGGCGCGCACGGAGGCGAACCGGCAGGCGCACGAGATCCTGCTGGGCGCCGGCGAGAAGCGGCTCGCGCGCGCGGCACGCACCACCTTCCTCGACCGCGGACTGCGTCTGTACGCCCGGGAACTCCCGCTCCGCGACGCCGAGTACCGGGACGAGTGGTGGAGGCTCACCCGCGCGTATCTGTCGGCCTTCGACGCGGCGGACCTCGCCCAGGCCTCCGTGCCGGGCAGGGTCGTCGCCCAGGTGGTGCTCGCCGCCGGGCGACCGCGTGACCTGCAGCGGCTCAAGGAGCTGGCGGCCCGCCCCGCGCGGCTCACCCCGCCGTACGCGAGCACCCGGGACGGCACCCCGGTCTGGTCGGAGGATCTGCCCCAGGTCCAGTTGGAGCACCTGCTGTACCGCCCCGTGCGGCACCTGCCGATCGCCGTCGACGCGGAACTGCGCCCCCGGGTGCGGGCCACCCTGCTGCGACTGCGCCTGCACGAGCTGTACGGGCGGGTGGAGAACGCCCGACCGGGCAGGGTGGACGTGGAGTTCGTCCGCCGGGAGGACGGTACCCGGGTGGGGCCTTCGCATCCTGCCGCCCTGCGGCGCGATGCGGACTCGGCCGGCTGGACGGCCGAGACGCCCGTGCACCTGGCGGCACTCGGCACCGGCACCTGGGACCTCTCGCTGACGCTCCGCTTCGACGACGGCACGAGCCGCGCCACCACGCCCCGCGCCCTCACCGGGCCCGGTCTGCTGCGCCGGCGCGTGTTGCCGAACCCCGGGTGCGGCGTACTGCTGGTGCAGCCGTACGCGACGCACTCGGGGGCCCTGGCCCTGCGGGTGGCGTGCGGGGTGCGCGAAGCGGCGTCCGTTCTGGGCCGCAGGCTGCGGCGCCTGCTTCACTGGACGTGAACGCATCGACACGGTGGGCCAACTGACGAGGGGACGGCCGCACATGACCTGGCTGATCACCGGCGGCGCCGGTTACATCGGAGCGCACGTCGTCCGCGCGATGACCGAGGCGGGCGAACGGACCGTGGTCTACGACGACCTGTCCACGGGCCTCGTCGAACGTGTGCCCGCCGAGGTTCCGCTGGTGGTGGCGTCCACACTGGACGCCGAGTCGCTGCGCCGCGCCCTGACGGACCACGCGGTGACCGGGGTCGTCCACCTGGCGGCGAAGAAACAGGTGGGCGAGTCGATGGAACTCCCCCTGCACTACTACCGCGAGAACGTGGAGGGCCTGCGCGTCCTGCTGGAAGCGGTGACGGGGGCCGGCGTTCCCTCGTTCGTGTTCTCCTCCTCCGCGGCCGTGTACGGGATGCCGGACGTCAACCTGGTGACGGAGGAGACACCGTGCCTGCCGATGTCGCCCTACGGGGAGACGAAGCTCGTCGGCGAATGGCTGGTGCGCGCCACGGCCCGGGCGACGGGCCTGTCCACGGCGTGCCTGCGCTACTTCAACGTGGCGGGGGCGGCCGCACCGGAACTGGCCGACGTCGGTGTCTTCAACCTGATCCCGATGGTCTTCGAGAAGCTGACGGAGAACGCGCCCCCGCGCATCTTCGGCGACGACTACCCCACACCGGACGGCACCTGCGTGCGGGACTACATCCATGTGGTCGACCTCGCCGAGGCCCATGTCGCCGCGGCCCGCGCCCTGCGGACCTCGCCCGGCGCCGACCTCACCCTCAACATCGGCCGCGGGGAGGGCGTGTCGGTCCGCGAGATGGTCGACCGGATCAACGCGATCACCGGCTACGGCACTCCGCCGACGGTCACCCCCCGCCGCCCCGGCGACCCGGCCCGGGTCGTCGCCTCGGCCGACCGCATCGCCCACGCACTGGGCTGGACGGCCAAGCACGACGTGGAGGACATGATCACCTCCGCGTGGGAGGCGTGGGTACGCAGACATCCGGGGGCGGCCCGGGCATAGGGCCCGGACGGCCGCCGCCCTCAGGTCGTCGCCTCCGTGCGCTGCGGAAGGCGCGGGAACACGACCCCGGTCAGTTCCTCCGAGACCGTCCACAGGCGGCGGGCCGACTCCGGGTCACTGGCCGCGTGGGAGCGGCCGACCAGGGTCGGCGCGCCGCGCATCTCCCCGAGACCGTCGGGTCCCACATAGCTCGCGCCCGGCAGATCCCGGGTCGCCGCGTACAAGGTGGGCAGCGCGCCCGACTTGTTGTCCTGGGCGAGCACGCGGTTGCCGATCCGCATGGCGACCCGGCGCACCGCGCTGGCGTCGTGGCCCTGGAGGTTGGTCGCGGCCCAGCCCGGATGCGCGGCGAGGGCCCGCAGCGGTGAACCCGCCTCGGCCAGGCGGCGTTGGAGTTCCAGTGTGAACAGCAGATTGGCGAGCTTGGACTGGCCGTACGCCACCATCGGCGCGTATTCACCGGTCAGGTTCAGATTGTCGAAGTGGATGTGCATACCGGCCGGCAGTCGGTGCGCGCCGGAGGAGACGGTGACCACACGATCGGTGATGTGCGGCAGCAACAGGTTGGTCAGGGCGAAGTGCCCGAGGTGGTTGGTGCCGAGCTGCATCTCGAAGCCGTCCTTGGTGGAGGCCTCGGGGATGTTCATGACGCCGGCGTTGTTGACCAGCAGATCGAGGTCCCCCTGCCAGCCCGCGGCGAACTCCCGTACGGAGGAGAGATCGGCGAGGTCGAGGCGGCGCACCTCGACGCTGCCCTTCGCGCCGCGCACGGTCGCGGCGGCGGCCTCGCCGCGCCGCACGTCCCGTACGGCGAGCACCACATGAGCGCCCGCGTGGGCCAGTGCGTCGACGGCGGCGAGTCCGATACCGCTGTTGGCGCCGGTGACCACGGCGGTGCGGCCGCTCTGATCGATGATGTCGGAGATGTTCCATTTACGTGATGTCTGAGCCATGGCTTCAATGTAGGCGTCGCCAACAATGCTGTCAATGACAACAATGGTGTCGCTGCCCACAATGTAGGCGTCGATCACATTCCGGATACACTGCCTTCATGCAGACCCGCCGTCGTTACCACCACGGAGACCTCCGCGCCGCACTCCTCGCCGGTGCGGAGGAGACGCTCCGGGAGAAGGGACCCGCCGCGCTGTCCCTCCGGGAACTCGCGCGCGACCTGGGAGTCAGCCACGCCGCCCCGAGCCGCCACTTCAAGGACAAGCAGGCACTGCTGGACGCCCTGGCACTCGTCGGCTTCGACCGGATCACACAGTCGATGACGGCGGCCCTGGAGGCGGCAGGCGAGTCGTTCGCCGACCGGCTGGCGGCGGGAGCCCGCTCCTATGTGGACTTCGCCGTCGCCAACGCCGAGCTGCTCGACCTCATGTACTCGATCAAGCACACCCCCGAGGCGTCCGAGGAACTGGGCGCGGCCTCCCAGCAGTGGACCGAGCAGATGTTGAGCCTGATCGTCGAGGGTCAGCGTCGCGGAGAGGTGCGCGAGGGCCCTCTGGAGCGCGTGGGCATCGGGGTCTTCTCCACCCTCCACGGCTATGCCACGCTCGCCGCCAGCGACTCCCTGCCGGAAGAGATGCGCGGAGAGGACCTGGACGAACTGGTGGCGTACATCCTGCGGGGCTGCGCCCCGGAGGCGTGAGCGCACGCGCGTCACCCGTACGCTTCGCCGATGACCGACTCCCCCGGCCCCGCGCCCCGCTCCCGCACCCTGCGCGCGATCGGCGCGGTCGTCGGCTCCGCCGTCGGCGACGCACTCGGCGCGCCCTTCGAGTTCGGCCCCGAGGGCGCGTTCTCGGCACGCTTCCCGGCAGCGGACCAGGGCGCCGGGATGTGCGGGGGCGGCGGCTGGGAGCCCGGCGAGGCGACCGACGACACACAGATGGCGGTGCTCGTCGGGGAGTCGCTGCTGGAGCACGGCGGACTCGAGCTCCCGGACGTGTTCGCCCGGTTCCGGCGCTGGGCGGCGGCCGGCCCCAAGGACATCGGCCTGGCGACCGAGGCCGTTCTCACCGGCGGTGACCCCTGGGACCTGGCGGCGGCACTGCACTTCCGGACGAGCGGGCGGGCAACGGTGCGCTGATGCGTGCGTCGACCTCGGCCGTGTACTTCGCGCCGCACGGCCGGGAAGCCACGATGGACGCCGCCCGCCGGATCGCGGCGCTCACCCACGGGGACCGGGCGGCCTGGGAGGGCACGGCGATCTTCCACGAGCTCATCCGCGTGGCGCTCACCGGAGAGGACCCGCTCGAGGCGCTTTCGGAGACCCTGGGCGCCGTCCATCCGCGCCACCGCGCCCGCTACGCGCAGGTTCTGGCCCCCGACTGGCATCCGGACCTGGCGACGGAGTTCAACGGCGCGGTCTGGCCATGCCTGGGCTCGGCCGTCTGGGCCCTGCGGACCACCACGTCGTACGAGGACGCCGTACGCGCCGCGGTCGACCTCGGCGGCGACACGGACACGGTCGCGGCGGTGACAGGAGGTCTGGCCGGAGCCGTCCACGGCCCGGACGCGATCCCGGTCCGCTGGACGCAGCCGCTGCACGTACCGCTGCCGGGCTTCGGCGACCGTGTGCTGAGCGCGCCGGAACTCGCGCGGCCGGCGGGGAGGCTCGCGTCCCCGCGAGGCGAGGCCGGCTGAATCGTGGTGGAGCGACCGCTGTCACGTGTCGCATCTCACCGGCCGGTTGTGCGACGGGACGCCGCTTCGGGCCGCCGTCGGCGCGGCGGCCGACCGGGCCGAGGTACCGCCGGACACGCCGACGCCCTCACAGCGCCTTGAGCGCCCCCGCGGTGGCCCGGGCCAGTCCCGCCAGGTACCCCTTGGGCAGTTTCGGGCCCCGCACCACGACCGCTCGCCAGTACAGCGGGCCCGAGATCAGGTCGAGGGCCAGGTCCACGTCGATGCCGTCGCTGATCTCACCGCGAGCGGCGGCCGCGGCGACGACACCGCTCGCGACGCTCTGCTGGCCCTCGCGCAGCGCCTTCTGCATGGCCTCCGCGATGTCCGGATTACGGGCAGCCTCCGCCTGGAGGTCCGGGATGATCTGGCCGGCCACCGGGTGGCGCAGGGCGCGGGACGTCACCTCGTACAGAAGTCTCAGGTCCCCCTCCAGGGACCCGGTGTCGGGCGCCGGCAGGCCCTGGACCGCCACCGCCGAGACCAGGTCGAGGACCAGGTGCAGCTTGGAGCGCCATCTGCGGTACACCGCCGTCTTGCCGACGCCCGCCCGGCGCGCGATGCCCTCGATGGACATTCGGGCGTAGCCGACCGCCGCGAGTTCCTCGAAGACGGCTGCGCGAATGGCCTCCGTCACGTCCTCGCGGAGGACGGCCGCGCCCGCTGGGGCCCGGCGGCGCCGTTTCACCTGGGAAGTGCCGGCGTTCGTGGTCATGCCGACCAGCATAGGGCGTGACGACGATACGGTTGCGTTCCGACGTCAGATCGGCTTAGGCTCGCGATGCGACGATACGGTCCCGTCCCGACGCAAAGAGCAGTCGTCCGAACCCCCAAGAGCTGTACAAGACCCTAGAGCAGAGCAAGACCCCGGCAAGAAAACGTGAGAAATGCCGGAAAGCGGAGTCACCGGGGTCGATCCGACGGAAGACTGCGGACCGGTTCGCGCACCCGACCCCCCGAGCGAAAGCAGCGGATGTGAGCCAGGTCCTCGACACACCGCCCCCCACGGCCACCGAATCGGCCGAGACCCCGGCGCAGCTCGCCGCACGGCACGGCCTCTCGGTCAGCGGTGCCCGTCCCTCCCTGCCGGAGTACGTCCGCCAGCTGTGGGCGCGGCGGCACTTCATCTCGGCGTTCGCCACCGCCAAACTGACCTCCCAGTACGCCCAGGCGAAGCTCGGCCAGGTCTGGCAGGTCATGACCCCGCTGCTCAACGCCGCGGTGTACTACTTCATCTTCGGTGTTCTGCTGCACACCAAGAAGGGCGTGCCGGACTACATCCCGTTCCTGGTCACGGGCGTGTTCATCTGGACGTTCACATCGAGCTCGATCCTGACCGGCACCCGTGCGATCTCCGGCAACCTCGGGCTGGTCCGGGCCCTGCACTTCCCGCGAGCCTCGCTGCCCATCTCGTTCTGCCTCCAGCAGCTCCAGCAGCTGCTGTTCTCCATGGCCGCCCTGCTCGTGATCCTGCTCTTCTTCGGCGTGCCGGTCGCCGCCTCCTGGCTGCTGGCGATCCCGGCCCTGATCCTGCAGTTCACCTTCAACGCCGGCATCTCGATGATCATGGCCCGGTTGGGCGCCAAGACCCCGGACATCGCCCAGCTGATGCCGTTCGTGCTGCGCACCTGGATGTACATCTCCGGCGTCATGTGGAGCATCGACAAGCTGACCGATCAGCAGAGCGGTCTGCCGAGCTGGGTGGCCCCGGTACTCAAGGCCAACCCGGCCGCCGTCTACATCGACCTGATGCGCTTCGCCCTCATCGACAGCTTCCACGCGAACCAGCTGCCGCCCCACGTATGGGTGATCGCGACGGGCTGGGCCCTGCTCGCCGGTGTCGGCGGCTTCATCTACTTCTGGAAGGCTGAGGAGACGTACGGCCGTGGCTAACCCGAACAGCGACGAGCGCATCCCCACCGTCATCTGCGACGGCGTCGACATCGTCTACCGCGTCAACGGAACCGGGGCCGGCCGTGGCTCCGCCACCGCCGCGCTCAACCGCATGCTGCGCCGCAAGACGGCAGAGAAGGCCGCAGGCGTGCGCCGCGTGCACGCCGTCAAGAACGTCTCCTTCACCGCCTACAAGGGCGAGGCCATCGGCCTGATCGGCACGAACGGGTCCGGCAAGTCGACCCTGCTCAAGGCCGTGGCCGGGCTGCTCCCGGTGGAGAACGGCGCCATCTACACCGATGGCCAGCCCTCCCTTCTCGGCGTCAACGCGGCCCTGATGGGCGACCTGACGGGCGAGAAGAACGTCTACCTCGGCGGCCTCGCCATGGGCATGTCCCGTGAGGAGATCAAGGAGCGCTACCAGGACATCGTCGACTTCTCCGGCATCAACGACAAGGGCGATTTCATCACCCTCCCCATGCGGACCTACTCCTCCGGCATGGGCGCCCGGCTGCGGTTCTCCATCGCCGCCGCCAAGGACCACGACGTCCTCCTCATCGACGAGGCCCTGGCCACCGGTGACGCGTCCTTCCGCAAGCGGTCCGAGAAGCGCATCCGCGAACTGCGCCAGCAAGCCGGCACGGTGTTCCTGGTCAGCCACAGCAACGCGTCCATCCGCGACACCTGCGAGCGGGTGCTGTGGCTGGAGCGCGGTGTGCTGCGCATGGACGGGCCGACCGAGGAGGTCCTCCAGGAGTACGAGGCGTTCACGGAGGGCGGCGCCAAGCCCAAGCCCGCGAAGAAGCCCAGTCCGCAGAAGAAGGAACCGGCGGCCGCGGAAGCGCCTCGTTCCTCCTGAGGCACGACAGCGTGCCAGGTCCCCGGCGCGACGGTGCGCCGGGGGCGCCCCAAGGGCGGGAAGGCCGGGTGCGACGAGCGCTGGGCGTCGTGAACTCCTCGACGCCCACGGCGCCCGGCCGGTCTCCGGGACCGAGGCGGTCCTCGCCTCCCTCGGCGACCGGGCCGGAGGCGGAGCGCCCCGCGGGTCCGGGGCCCCCGGTGGTGGCACTGCCGCTTCCCGCAGGACGAGTGACGGCGCGGCGCCCACGTGGCGGGTGCCGCCCGCACCTGCTGCACTTCGTGCACGCAGGGGACCGGCGGCGGGTGCCGCGCGAGCCGCCCCTCAGCGCACCACCTCGTACAGCACCTGTCCCCCCGGCCCCGCGGCCACCCGCCGCAGCGCCCGGTCCCCCGCCGGCAGTCCGCCGTCCGACGGCCCCTGCACCACCCAACGCGCGCCGTAGGACCGCAGTGCACGAAGACGCGCGTTCCGCGGCACGCCCCCTCCGAAGTACGTCCCCGCGGCCGACACCCGCCGCCCCTCGTCCGGCAGGAAGAAGTCCGGATACCCCGGAGCCACGGTGTACGCGCCGTACGCGGGAATCTGCCGCGCGGGATAGGTCTTCGCCATCACCACGTCCCCGTACCGCACCCATGGCGTGATCCAGTGGTACCCCGCCCACGGCACCCGGTACTTCGCCGCGACCGGCCCGGGCAGCGCGCTGCGCCCCACCACATAGCCCACGGTCTGCGCCTGCGTCCACGCCCCGGCGGCCAGCGCGGCGGCCAGCACACCGGCCGCCGCCTTCCGCGGTGTCCCGGATGCCGCCCCGGCCACCTCCACGGCCGCCGCGATCTGCGCGGGGATCAGCACCGCCGGGAGCGCCCGGCCCCAGGAGTAGTGCCCGCTCAGCCCGCCCGCCGCGAACACCGCCACCCCGAGCAGGAAGAACAGCGCCAGAGGGTCCCGCGGATCCCGCCGCGCCCGGACCGCCAGCGCCGCCACCCCGAGCAGCACGAGGCAGAAGCGTGCGAACAGATCCTGGTACAGCGCCCGGTGGATCGTCTCGAGGCCCCCCACGCGGAACAGGGCGAAGAAGTCGTAGTACGGCCACACCGCCAGGACCACGACCCCCAGCAGGATCCCGGCTCCGAGTCGCGGCAGGGCACGGCGGCCGGCTCGCGCCCCCACCGCCGTCGCCAGTGCGCCCAACGTCGCCACCACTCCGGTGAACTGATGGCTCAGCAGGATCACCACCCACAGCGCACCGAGCCCGAGGAAGACGGCCGGAGCGGCGGGTTCCCCCTTCAGTGCCCGTGCCAGCGCGGCCCAGAAGTGGAAGGTGAGCCCCAGCGCGAACACA
Source organism: Streptomyces sp. HUAS TT11 (assembly GCF_051553595.1). Lineage (NCBI taxonomy): Bacteria > Bacillati > Actinomycetota > Actinomycetes > Kitasatosporales > Streptomycetaceae > Streptomyces > Streptomyces sp. HUAS TT11. Next base: position 5,537,250 of record NZ_CP196184.1, on the reverse strand, counting down.
CTCGGGTAGGCCACCGTCAGCGCCAGCGAGTTGAGCCCGAGGAAGCCGCTCCATTTGAAGACCTGGGTGCCCCACAGGAACACCGTGCACAGCAGGGCGAGCGGCGGCGCGGCACTCCGGTCGCTCAGTGTGCGGACGTATCGCCACAGGCCCGTCACCAGCAGCGCCAGACCGATCAGCGCGCCGATGCGCAGCACGACCCAGACGGACAGTCCCGTGCAGCGCGCGACGACGCCGAGGAACACGGTCCACGGCGAGTAGTAGGGGCTCGGCGTGTTCTCGTCGACCAGCGGATTGCCCGGGTCGAGGAGCCGGTGCCGCAGCCGTTCCACGGTCGCGGCGTGCATGCCGAGGTCGCCGTCCCACGGCAGCCGGACGATCACGAGCAGCATCAGTACGACGATCAGGCCGGCAACCGCCCACAGTGCGGCCCGAGTCGGTCCGCGCCGCGCACCGGTGTGGACGCCTGCGTCCCGGGGGCGCTTCGGTCCCTCACGCCCCGTGCCCGACCCGGTCGTCCCGGTCGTTCCTCCTGCCCCCTCGGCCCCGCCCGCCCCCTCGGACGAAAGGCTCATCGCGCTCCGGCGCCCTGCTTCGCCTCGTGCTGGAAGACCCACGTCCGGTACACCAGGAAGCGGAACGCCGACGCCAGCACGATCGACAGCGCCTTGGCGGCGTTGGAGCCCAGCGAACCGTTCATGCCCAGCCCGTGGTAGCCGATGTAGAACAGCAGGCTCTCCATCATCACGCCGATCCCGCTGAAGACGAAGAACAGCGCGATCTGCTGCCGGGTGCGCGAGGACCGGTCCCGGTAGGCGAAGAAGCGGAAGCCCAGGTAGTTGGTGCCCATCGCGACGACGCTCGCCATCACGGTGGCCGTCATCGGCGCCCAACTCACCGCATGAAGCAGCAAGTTGAAAACGAGGAAGTTGACCGCGACACCACTGCCGCCGACGACCCCGAACTTGGCCACCTCGACCGCGAGCCGCCGGACCCGGGCGAACGCCGGGACGGGGGCGGGTACGACGGTCTCGGCGACCGGGCGAGCGACCTGGGGTCGCTGCTCGGAGAGGTTCACTGTCACGGGTACGGGTCCTCCACACTCGTCCGGCGATCAGGCCAAACCCTAGCCCAAATGTCCCGTTTAGCAGGAAACGGTAAATTCAACGCCGGAATTGCCCAAGGTGTTGGCAAGAAAGCGGGGCCGGGAGGACGCGCCGGAGGAGGACGTCCGGACACGCGGACGGGGGCGCCCCAACACCGTTGGGGCGCCCCCGTCGTCGACCGGAGGACCGGCCGTACCGGGCCTAGCTGTGCGTCCGCAGCATCGTGCGCATCGTGCGCATCGCGACGGACAGATTCGCGAGATCGAAGGAGTCCGAGCCGGAGATCTCGTCGAGGGTGGTGCGCGCCCTCGCGAGGATCGCCGCGTTCTTCTCCTCCCAGGCCTTGAACCGCTGTTCCGGCGTGGAGCTGCCGTTGCCCACCGCCAGGACGTCGGAGGTCAGGCCGGCGTGGGCCGCGTACAGGTCCTCACGGATCGACGCGCGGGCCATGGACTGCCACCGGTCGGCGCGCGGCAGTTCGATGATGCGGTCCATGAGGCGGCTGATCCCCAGCCGGTCGGCGAGTTCGTAGTAGACCTCGGCGACGGCCATCGGGTCCTTGCCCGTGCGATCGGCCACCGAGACGATGTCGAGCGCCGGGAAGGCGGAGGAGAAACCGGCGACGCGCGTGGCGAGTTCGTCGGGGACCCCGGCGCTCGTCAGCTCGTCGTAGATCTTCTGCCACCACTCCAGGTCCGCCCCGCGCAGCAGCTTGGGCAGCTCCCTCCAGACCTGCTCGACACGCTCCGCGAAGAACTCGACCGTCTCGGCGAGTTGCAGCGGCTGCGGCCGGTTGTTGAGCAGCCAGCGTGTGCCGCGCTCGACCAGTCGGCGGGAGTGCAGCCGGATCCGGGTCTGGACGTCGGCGTCGACCTTGTTGTCGAGGTCCTCCACCGCGTCCCACAGCGCGCCGGAGTGGAAGATGGCCCGGGACGCGGTCTGCGCCCGAACGATCTCCTCGAGCGAGGCGCCGGTCTCCTCGCGCAGACGGTGCAGGAAGCTCGTACCGCCCGTGTTGACCGTGTCGTTGACCAACAGGGTCGTCACGATCTCACGGCTCAGCGCGTGGCCGTCGATCTGCTGCGGGAACCGCTCGCGCAGGGCCGTCGGGAAGTACGCGTGCAACAGGCTGCGCAGATAGGCGTCGTCGGGCAGCTGCGTCTCCAGCAGCTCCCTGGAGACCGTGATCTTCGTGTACGCCAGCAGGACGGCCGTCTCCGGGCCGGTCAGGCCCTGGCCGGAGTTGAGCCGCTCGCGGATCTGCCGGTCGCTCGGCATGAACTCCAGCGCCCGGTCGAGGTGACCCTCGCGCACCAGATGGCGGATGAACCGCTGCTGCGCGTTCAGCATGTCCTTCGACTGGAACAGGGCGTTGGCGATCGCCACGTTCTGCGCGTAGTTGTTGCGCAGCACCAGGGTGCCGACCTCGTCGGTCATCTCGGCGAGCAGCTGGTTGCGCTGCTTGACGGTGAGGTCGCCGTTGGCCACGACCGCGTTGAGCAGGATCTTGATGTTCACCTCGTGGTCGGAGGTGTCCACGCCCGCGCTGTTGTCGATGGCGTCCGTGTTGATCTTTCCGCCCTGCTGGGCGAACTCGATCCGGCCGAGCTGGGTCAGACCCAGGTTGCCGCCCTCGCCGACCACCTTGACCTGGAGATCGCGTCCGTCCACACGGATGGCGTCGTTGGCCTTGTCGCCGACGTCCGCGTTCGACTCCGCGGAGGACTTGACGTACGTGCCGATGCCGCCGTTCCACAGCAGGTCGACCGGCGCCTTCAGGATGGCCCGCATCAGGTCGGCCGGGGTCATCTTGGCGACGCGGCCGTCGATGCCCAGGACCTCGCGGATGTGCGCGTTGATCGGGATCGCCTTGGCCGAGCGCGGGAACACCCCGCCGCCGGACGACAGCAGTTCGGTGTTGTAGTCGGCCCACGAGGAGCGCGGCAGCTCGAACAGCCGGCGGCGCTCGGCGTACGCGGTCTCCGCGTCCGGGTTCGGGTCGATGAAGATGTGCCGGTGGTCGAAGGCGGCGACCAGGCGGATGTGCTCGGACAGCAGCATGCCGTTGCCGAACACGTCACCGGACATGTCGCCGATGCCCACGACCGTGAAGTCCTCGGTCTGGGTGTCGACGCCCAGCTCGCGGAAGTGCCGCTTCACGGACTCCCAGGCGCCGCGGGCGGTGATGCCCATCTTCTTGTGGTCGTAGCCCGCCGAGCCGCCGGAGGCGAAGGCGTCGCCCAGCCAGAAGCCGTACTTCTCCGCGACCTCGTTGGCGATGTCCGAGAACGTCGCCGTGCCCTTGTCCGCGGCGACCACGAGGTAGGTGTCGTCCGAGTCGTGCCGGACCACGTCCGCGGGCGGCACGATCTCGCCGGCCACCATGTTGTCGGTGATGTCGAGCAGCGCCGAGATGAACGTCCGGTAGCTGCGGATGCCCTCCGCGAGCCAGGCGTCACGGTCCACGGCCGGGTCGGGCAGCTGCTTGGCGACGAACCCGCCCTTGGCGCCCACCGGCACGATGACGGTGTTCTTCACCATCTGCGCCTTGACCAGGCCGAGGATCTCGGTGCGGAAGTCCTCACGCCGGTCGGACCAGCGCAGACCACCGCGCGCGACCTTGCCGAAGCGCAGGTGCACGCCCTCGACACGCGGCGAGTACACCCAGATCTCGTACGCCGGACGCGGCGCCGGAAGGTCCGGGATGGCCTGCGGGTCGAACTTCATGGAGATGTAGTCGTGCGGCTTGCCGCCCCTGGCCTCCTGGAAGAAGTTGGTGCGCAGGGTCGCCTTGATCAGCGTGAGGAAGGAGCGCAGGATGCGGTCCTCGTCCAGCGAGGCGACCTGGTCCAGAGCGGCGTCCAGCTCCTCCAGCAGGGCGTCGGTCAGCTCCACCCCGGCGCGCTGCCGCTCCGGCGACATCCGCGCCTCGAAGAGGGAGATCAGCAGCCGGGTGGTGTGGACGTTGTTGCGGAGGGTGTCCTCCATGTAGTCCTGGCTGAAGGTCGAACCGGCCTGGCGCAGGTACTTGGCGTACGCGCGCAGCACCATCGCCTGGCGCCAGGTGAGCCCGGCGCTCAGCACCAGGGCGTTGAAGCCGTCGTTCTCCGCCTGCCCGGTCCAGGTGGCGGAGAAGGCGTCCTGGAACCGCTCACGGGCGTCGTCGCCGAGGATCTCGCCGTTGTCGGTGAGCGAGGTGGGCAGCCGGAGGCCGAAATCGTAGATCCACGCGATCGTGCGGTCCGCGCAGCGCAGCTCGTACGGGCGCTCGTCGATGACCTCCACGCCGAGCCGGTTGAGGACCGGCAGCACGGCGGACAGGGAGACCGCCTCGCCCTTGCGGTAGATCTTGAAACGGCGCTCGCCCGGACCGACGCCCACCGGCTCGTACAGGCTGAGAGCGAACTTCCTGCCGCCCTCCTCCGTGGTCAGCTGCTCCAGATGCACGAGGTCGGCGACCGCGGCGCGCGGCGTGTGGTCGGCCTTGTACCCCTCGGGGAAGGCGCCCGCGTAACGGCGCTGCAGCTCGGCCGCGCGCTCCTCGCCGAGTTCGGCGTTCAGCGCCTCGGTGAAGGCATCACTCCAGGAGCGGGCCGCCTCGACCAGGCGGGCCTCGATGCGCTCCTTGTCGGCGTCGGACAGCTCCGGCAGCTCCGTGCCCTGCGGGACGCGGACCACGAAGTGCAGCCGGGAGAGGATCGATTCGGTGTTCCAGGCCGTGAAGTCGACGCTGGTGCCGCCGAGCTCCTCCTTGAGGATGTCGATGATCCGCAGTCGGACGCCGGTGGTGTAGCGGTCGCGCGGAAGGTAGACAAGGGCCGAGTAGTAGCGCCCGTACTCGTCCTGACGCAGGTACAGCCGCAGCCGGCGGCGCTCCTGGAGGTAGAGGACGGAGGTGGCGATGGAGCGCAGCTCGTCGGTCGGGGTCTGGAACAGCTCGTCGCGCGGGTAGGTCTCCAGGATCTGGAGCAGGTCGCGGCCGTCGTGGCTGTTGGGTGAGAACCCGGCGCCCCGGAGCACCTCTTCGACCTTGCGCCGGATGACCGGCACACGGCGCACGGACTCGGTGTAGGCGGCGGACGAGAACAGGCCGAGGAAGCGGCGCTCGCCGACCACGTTGCCCTGCTCGTCGAACTTCTTCACGCCGACGTAGTCGAGGTACGACGGCCGGTGCACGGTGGCGCGGCTGTTGGCCTTCGTGAGGACCAGCAGCTTGTGCTCGCGGGCCTTGGCACGGGCGTCGGCGGGCAGCCGCTCGAAGGACGGGCTCACCGGGTGCTGGTCGTCGCCGGCGTGGCTCGGGTCCGATCGCAGTATGCCGAGTCCGGTGCCGGGCACCGCGGCCAGCACGTCGTCCTCGCGCAGCTCGTACTCGCGGTAGCCGAGGAAGGTGAAGTGGTCGGCGGCCAGCCAGCGCAGCAGCTCGCCGGCCTCCTCCAGCTCCGCCACCGGCAGGTCCGTGGGCACGGCCTCCTTCTGGAGCCCCTCGGCGATGCGCAGCGCGCACTCGCGCATCTTCTCCCAGTCCTCGACGGCCTCGCGGACGTCGGACAGGACACGCATCAGATCCGCGGTGATCTGCTTCAGGTCGGCGCGGTCGGTCTCCCGGTCGATCTCGACGTGGATCCACGACTCGATGTGCGCGTCGTGCGGCAGCTCGCCACCGGCCGCGTCGGGCAGCACCTCGAGGAGCTTGCCGGTCAGGTCGCGGCGAACGACGAACTGGGGGTGGATGACGACGTGGATTCCGCGCCCCTGCCGCGACAGCTCGTTGGTGACGGAGTCGACCAGGAAGGGCATGTCGTCGGTGACGACCTCGACGACGGAGTGGCTGCAGGTCCAGCCGTTCTCCTCCACGGTCGGGGTGTGCACCCGCACGCTGGCCGTGCCCTGCGGTCGCGTCTCGGCCAGTCTGTAGTGCGAGATCGCGGCTCCGAAGACATCGACCGGGTCACGGTCGGCGAGGTCCTCCGGGGCGGTGTGCAGGTAGTAGCGCTGGAGGAACGCGAGCACGGTGTCCCGGTCCGGGGTGCCCTCGCCCGTCGTCCCAGTCGGTAGGTGCCCCCCGACCGGGCTGTTCTCAGCTACCCGGGCGGCCCTCTCGAGCAGCTCGGCCTTGGCTTCGTCCAGCTTGGTCTGCATTGTCCTCTGGCTCCTGTCGCGCGCCGTTGCGTGACGTAGAAGGAAATACGGTCTCTTCTCCGACGTAACGCCGCGACGCGGGGTGTCCGGTCTGGTTCGACGCTATGCCGCACGGAGAGAAAGGTGGGGGTTTATCGGCCAATTCCGGCGCCCTCGGCGACTGTGACGCTCGTCTCGGCGCACTGGGCGCCTCTCGCGTCCCCGGCGCTCCGGCAGCCGTACCGGGCGCCTGCGGCGCCCTTTCCGACCGGCCCCGCCTGCCAGGATCAGCGACCGCCGCCCGGTCACGGATGTCGTCCGTGCTCACCGGGCGCAGGGCAGGGACGACGACGTCCCCGCGATGTATCGCGCTGATCACGCCACCAGGCTATCGCTCATCACGGGGGGCACGTCATGAGCCGTATGTGTACAAAACAGGGGGTCGAACTTTGACGTTCTGCACAGGGGCGCAGGGAGCGCTGCCGTGCAGTCCCGTCGGTGCGAGCATGGCTGTACGAACAGCGAGCACGTCTGTACGAGTGGTACGAGGCCCCTTGGCAAGCACCCTCGACCTCGGGCACGTTGCCAGAAGCACCCGACGGAGCCGTCCGCACGACCGAGGGGAGCACGGCGAACATGACGCAGAAGATCCTGATCGTCACCGGCGACGCGGCAGAATCACTGGAAGTCCTGTATCCCTACCAGCGCCTGCGCGAGGAGGGGTACGAGGTCCATATCGCGGCCCCCACCCGCAAGACCCTCCGCTTCGTCGTCCACGACTTCGAACCCGGGTTCGACACGTACACCGAGAAGCCCGGCTACACCTGGCCCGCGGACCTCGCCTTCTCCGAGGTCGACCCCGGTGCATACGCCGCCATCGTCATCCCCGGCGGCCGCGCCCCGGAGTACCTGCGCAACGACCCCGAGCTCCGCAAGATCCTCAAGTCGTTCTTCGACACCGACAAGCCGGTGGCCCAGATCTGCCACGGCCCCCTGCTCACGGCCGCGGTCGACGCCCTGCGCGGACGGCGCGTCACGGCCTATCCCGCGCTGGAGCTGGACATGCAGGCGGCGGGCGCCACCTTCCAGGACGCCGAGGCGGTCGTCGACGGCACGCTCGTGTCCTCGAGGGCCTGGCCCGACCACTCCAGCTGGATGCGCGAGTTCCTGACGGTCCTGCGCGCCAAGGCGCCGGTGACCTGACTCCGGGCGGTGCGGCGTCTTCGGACGCCGCACCCGCTCACGCCGCCAGCCGCTCGGCCTCCGCGACCGCCTCCGCCAGTGTGTCCACCACCGGGACGCCGACCTCCTCCAGGCTGGCACGGCTGTGCGAGCCCCCGGTGTACAGGACGGCCTGCGCTCCGACGTGCAAGGCCGCGACCGCGTCGTCCGCGGCATCCCCGATGATCACCGTGCGCGCCGGCTCCACGCCGTCCAGAGCCGTCAGATGCCGGACCATGTGATCGGCCTTGCTGCCCCCGGAGGGCCCGGTCCGTCCGTCCACCCGCAGGAAGTGCGTCTCGATGCCGAAGCCTCTGACCAGCGGGACGAGCTCGTCGTGCCCGTACATGCTCAGAAGCGACTGGCTGCGGCCCGCCGACCGCCATCCCGCGAGCAGATCCGCGGCGCCCTCGGTCAGCCCGCACCGGACCCGGTGCAGCGTGTAGTACCGGTGGAAGACGGCGTCCATGACCTCCCACTCGGCGTTCGTCGGCAGGCGCCCCATCAGCCGCTCGTAGAACTTCGGCACCGGCACGCAGTACAGCGTCCGGTACTTCTCCAGCGTGATCGGCTCCAGGCCGAGTTCCGCGAAGGCCGCGTTCGTCGCCCCGATGATCGCGTCATTGTCGTGGAACAGCGTGCCGTTCCAGTCCCAGACGATGTGCGCGCTTACGTACGTCCCCATGCCCGAAAACGTACCCGGCCCCGGTGACAATCACGTGCCGACAGGCGCCGGGGCGGACAGGGCACGGAGGGAAAACGCCAGGTCAGATGCCCGGGCCGAGCAGTTGGGGAATCTCCTGCGTCGCGTACCAGAGCAGTTCGTGGTCCTCGGCGCCGTCCACGACGAACTGCGCGTCGTCGTCGCCGCCGTCCGCCGCCTCCAGCGCCTCGGCCGCCGCGGTCAGGTCCGTCTCCGCGTCGTCCGCGTCGGCGTGCACCGCGGCCGCCTTGCCGAGCGGCACGGGTCCCGCGACCCGCACCTCGCCGAGGGCCGCCGGGTCCAGCGCGCGGTCGGCATCTGCGGCCGCGGCACCGTCGGGTACGTCGACCGCGACGACCACCCGGCGCCGCGGCGCCCCCGGGTCGGCCGCGAGCAGCCGCAGCGAGGCCAGCGCTGCCCGGTTGAGCGCGGCGTACTCCAGTTCCTCGATGTCGTCGGAGAGGTACCACTCGCGCAGGGCGGGCGTGACGGCGTAGGCCGCCGTCTGTCCCGCGCCCAGCTCACCCGTCTTGTACGCCTCGGCGAGACCGTGGAGGGTCAGGGGGACGTAGACGCGCATGGCGAGCCGCTTTCGTAGTCGGAGAGGGCGGCCGGAGGGCTTGTGCGAGGACCCTGTGGAGATCGCCCGCGCGCCTCCGGCGGGTCACCCCAGGATACGTGCGGGTGTCCCCCATCGGGTCTCGGCCGCAGCCTTCCCGAACGTCAACCGGGGTGCCCGTGGATCACCCGGTGCGCCCCAGCGGTTCCAAGGATTCCCGCCCTGCTGCTCATCCTGATAGGTGAACCCGCGGGCGGTCCCGGCGCGCTCCCGTCCTCCTTGCGGACGGGGTCCTCCACCTCGTACAAGATCCCCACCAAGAAGTTACCGACCGGTATCCGCCGGTCCCGCGAAACGGGGATTCCCAGATGAACAAGGTGATGACCAGGAACAAGCCGACGACCGGGGCCAGGCGGCACCCGGGCGGCCGTCCACCGGTCCGGCACGACACCCGCCGACCGGGCCCCGCACCTCGCCGCTCCGCACCGGGCCGCGGCACGTCCCGTACGGCGTCCGCTCCCGCCGCGCCGGACCCGTCCGGCCCGGTCGTGCCCCAGCCCCGCCCGACCGACCTCTTCGCCGACCGTCTGGTGTCCGTGCTGAGCGGCCGGCGGCCGGTGCACAGCATGCTCCGCCACACGGCCGGCCGGGCCTACGACGAACTGGCGTGGCTCGCCGAACGCGGCCCGCTGCGCACCCACGGCAGCCACCCGGTCGTCCGCGACATCGGCTACTACGTCCCGCGCCCGGGCGCCATCGAGGCGTTCGCCCGCATCGGCGCGGGCGGCAGCCTGCGCGCCATGGCGTTCCGCCTGGAGTGCGGTCCCGACCAGCGCTGGCGCTGCACGGCGGTGGAACTGGGCGGGCCGCGGATGCCACGGGCGGACGGCGACTGACAGCAACGACACGAGGGGCCGGGCACCCTCGGGTGCCCGGCCCCTCACCACGGCCGTGTCGCCGGCGGCAGCGTCACTTCCTGCGGCGCCGTCCGCCCTTCGCCTGCTTGCGGCGCTCCGCGCGCGTGAGGCCGTCCGCCTCCGAGCGCACCGGCTCGTCGTCGCCGACGAAGTCGCCCTCGATGACACCGCCCTCGCCGTCCACGGTCGGCGCGGAAAAGTGCAGCCGCTCGCGGCGCTGGGGGGCGTCGAGGCCCTTGGCACGGATCTCCGGGCGGGCGGCCTGTGCCGCCACCGCCTCTTCCTTCTCCAGGGACGGCTTGGCGTCCTCGACGGGGACCTCCTCGACCTGCTGCTCGACCTGGACCTCCAGGTTGAACAGGTAGCCGACGGACTCCTCCTTGATGCCCTCCATCATCGCGGTGAACATGTCGAAGCCCTCGCGCTGGTACTCGACCAGCGGGTCCTTCTGCGCCATGGCGCGCAGGCCGATGCCCTCCTGGAGGTAGTCCATCTCGTAGAGGTGCTCGCGCCACTTGCGGTCCAGGACCGACAGCACGACCCGGCGCTCCAGCTCACGCATGATCTCGGAGCCGAGCTGAGCCTCACGCTGCTCGTACTGTTCGTGGATGTCGTCCTTGATGGACTCGGCCACGAACTCGGCGGTCAGCCCGGCCCGGTCGCCGGCGGCCTCCTCGAGCTCGTCGACGGTGACCCGCACCGGGTAGAGCTGCTTGAAGGCGCCCCACAGCCGGTCCAGGTCCCACTCCTCGGAGAAGCCCTCGGCGGTCTCGGCGGCCACGTAGGCGTCGATCGTGTCGTCCATGAAGTGCTGGATCTGCTCCTGCAGGTCCTCGCCCTCCAGGACGCGGCGCCGCTCGCCGTAGATGACCTCGCGCTGCCGGTTGAGGACCTCGTCGTACTTGAGGACGTTCTTCCGGGTCTCGAAGTTCTGCTGCTCGACCTGCGACTGGGCCGACGCGATCGCGCGCGTGACCATCTTGTTCTCGATCGGCACGTCGTCCGGCACATTGGCCATCGCCATGACGCGCTCAACCATCTGGGCCTTGAACAGGCGCATCAGGTCGTCGCCCAGGGAGAGGTAGAAGCGGGACTCGCCGGGGTCGCCCTGACGTCCGCTGCGACCGCGCAGCTGGTTGTCGATACGGCGCGACTCGTGCCGCTCGGTGCCCAGCACGTACAGCCCGCCGAGCTCCTCGACCTCGTCCTTCTCGGCCTTGACCGCGAGCTCGGCCCGCTCCAGGGCGGTGGGCAGGGCCGAGGCCCACTCCTCGATGTGCTCCTCGGGGTCGAGCCCGCGCTGGCGCAGCTCGGCCTCGGCGAGGTCCTCGGGGTTGCCGCCGAGCTTGATGTCCGTACCGCGGCCGGCCATGTTGGTGGCCACGGTGACGGCACCCTTGCGGCCCGCCTGGGCGACGATGATGGCCTCGCGGTCGTGCTGCTTCGCGTTGAGCACCTCGTGCTGGATACCGCGCTTGGCGAGCTGCTGCGAGAGGTACTCGGACTTCTCTACCGAGGTGGTGCCGACGAGGATCGGCTGGCCCTTCTCGTGCTTCTCGGCGATGTCGTCGACGACCGCCTCGAACTTGGCCACCTCGGTGCGGTAGATCAGGTCCGACTGGTCATTGCGGATCATCGGCTTGTTGGTCGGGATCGGGACCACGCCGAGCTTGTAGATCTGGTGGAACTCGGCGGCCTCGGTCATCGCCGTACCGGTCATGCCGGAGAGCTTGTTGTAGAGGCGGAAGAAGTTCTGGAGGGTGATCGTGGCGAGCGTCTGGTTCTCGTCCTTGATGTCCACCCCTTCCTTCGCCTCGATCGCCTGGTGCATGCCCTCGTTGTAGCGGCGGCCGGCGAGGATACGGCCGGTGTGCTCGTCGACGATCATGACTTCGCCGTCGATGACGACGTAGTCCTTGTCGCGCTTGAAGAGCTCCTTGGCCTTGATCGCGTTGTTGAGGTAGCCCACCAGCGGGGTGTTCACCGACTCGTAGAGGTTGTCGATGCCCAGCCAGTCCTCGACCTTGCTGACGCCGGACTCGTGGATGGCGACCGTGCGCTTCTTCTCGTCGACGTCGTAGTCGCCGGTCTCCTCGGCGCCCTTCAGCGGGTTGCCCGCCTCGCCCCTCTTCAGGCGCGTGACCAGCTTGGCGAAGTCGCCGTACCACTTGGTGGCCTGGTCGGCCGGGCCGGAGATGATCAGCGGCGTACGGGCCTCGTCGACCAGGATGGAGTCGACCTCGTCGACGATCGCGAAGTTGTGACCGCGCTGGACGAGCTCGTCCTGGGCCCAGGCCATGTTGTCGCGCAGGTAGTCGAAGCCGAACTCGTTGTTCGTGCCGTAGGTGATGTCGTAGCCGTACTGCTCACGGCGCTGGGCCGGCGTCATGTTGGCGAGGATGCAGCCGACGCTCAGACCGAGGAACTTGTGGACGCGACCCATCATCTCGGAGTCGCGCTCGGCGAGGTAGTCGTTGACCGTGACGATGTGGACGCCGTCTCCGGACAGGGCGTTCAGGTACGCGGGCAGGGTGCCGACGAGCGTCTTGCCCTCACCGGTCTTCATCTCCGCGACGTAGCCGAGGTGGAGCGCGGCGCCGCCCATCATCTGCACGTCGTAGTGACGCTGGCCGAGGACGCGCTTGGCCGCTTCACGGACGGTCGCGAACGCCTCGGGCAGCAGGTCGTCGAGGCTTTCGCCGTCGGCGTACCGCTGCTTGTACTCATCGGTGAGGGCCCGCAGCTCGGCGTCGGAGAGGTCGACGAAGTCCTCTTCGATGGAGTTGACCTGGTCCGCGATGCGGTGCAGCTTGCGCAGGATCTTGCCTTCGCCTGCACGCATGATCTTCGAGAGGACGGACACGGGGGTTTGTCTCCTTGCCGGTCGGGCCTGGGACGGTCGGTTACGTAGGACAGCTTGAGCAACGGCCATCGTAAGCGAGGACCCCACCGCGCCGGGAGGTCTGCCGGTGACAGCCACTAGGACAACGGACGGGCGTTGCGGAAGGTGCCGAGTCCGTGCCACGAAAAGTAACCGTCCATTCACGCAGTGACGAGCCCGCGGGCACAACGGCGTGGCGGGACCGGGCAGCGGATGCCGGGGCGACGGCGACCGGGTGTGAAAAATCATGGCGTCGCGGCGGGGGGCCGAGCAGAATCGGGCGATGGACCCCGTCACCCTGACCACCGAACGTCTCCTGTTGCGCACCGTGGGTGCGCAGGACACGGACGCGGTGTACGCGGCCGCGCAGGATCCGGACATCCAGCGCTGGACCACGATCCCGTCGCCGTATCTGCGTGAGCACGCGGAAGGGTTCGTCGGGCAGATGGCGCCCGACGGCTGGGCCGACGCCTCGATGTTCACCTTCGGCGTGTTCCTTCCCGCGGGGACCCTGGTGGGCATGCTCGGCCTCACGATGCGTTCACTGGGCGTCGCCGAGGTGGGCTTCTGGACGGCGAAGGAGCACCGGGGAAACGGCTACATCACGGAGGCCACGCTCGGCGCGTCGCGCTGGGCCTTCATCCGCCTGTCGGTGGACCGCGTGGAATGGCGCGCGGAGGTGGGCAACGCCGGCTCCCGGGCGGTCGCGGAACGCGCGGGCTTCACCGTCGAGGGCGTCCTGCGCTCCGCGATCAACAACAAGGGGGTGCGCCGGGACTGCTGGGTGGGCTCACTGCTGCCCTCGGACCTGGGACTGCCCTCGACGGCCCCCTATCTGCCGGCCCCCTCCCGGACGCCCTAGCGGGCCGTCGTCCCGTCGGCCTGTTCAGGACAAAAGACCAGCTCAGGCCGCTTTGTCAGTGCCGGGCCTTACCGTGTGACCATGCCGAGTCTTCCGCGTCCCGTCACCGAACTGACCGCCGACGAAGCCCGCCGCATCTTCCTGCGCGCCCAGGGCTTCCTCGGCGCCCCCGACCGCAGGGCCGGGGTCCGCGGCGTGCTCCGCCGCCTCGGCGCGGTCCAGCTCGACACCATCTCCGTCCTCGCCCGGTCCCACGAGCTGATCCCGTACGCCCGCCTGGGCGCCATAGGCCGCAAGACGGTGGACTCGGCGTACTGGACACCCGCGTCCGACGGCGCGTCCGCACCCCGGCCCCATGCGTTCGAGTACTGGTCCCACGCCGCGTGCGTCCTCCCGATCGAGGAGTGGCCCCACTTCGCCTTCCGCCGCCGCGCCTACCGCTCCCGCCCGCACTGGAACCACAGCCTCCCGGACGGTGTCTACGACCAGGTCATCAAGCAGTTGCGCAGCGAAGGCCCGCTGACAGCCACCGACTTGGGCGGCGCCAAGAGGACCAGCGAATGGTGGGACTGGTCCGGCACCAAGGTCGCGGTGGAGCGCGCGCTGATGTACGGCGAGGTGGTGTGCGTCGAGCGGCGCGGCTGGAAGCGGGTGTACGACCTCGCCGAGCGCGCCGTCCCCGAGCGGCTGCTGCACGACGAGTTGGACGACGCCGAGTGCCTGCGCCGTCTCGTCCGCCTGGCCGGCCAGTCCCTCGGCGTCGGTACGCGCGCAGACATCGCGGACTACCACCGCCTCAAGGGCGAGCAGGTGGACGCGGTGATCGCGGACTCGGGTCTGGTCCCGGTGACGGTCGAGGGCTGGGGCAAGCCGGCCTGGGCGGACCCGGAGGCGCTGGCCGCCCCGCCACGCGGCCGACACCGGACGACGCTGCTGTCGCCCTTCGACTCCCTGGTCTGGGAGCGGGCACGCACGGAGCGCATCTTCGGCTTCACCCATCGCCTGGAGGCGTACGTGCCCAAACCGAAGCGGGTGTACGGCTACTTCGCGATGCCGGTCCTCGCCGGCGGTCGGCTGGTCGGCCGTGTGGACCCCGCGCGCGAGGGCCGCACGCTGGTCGCCAGGCAGGTCACGCTCGAGGACCCCAGGGCGGTTCCGGGTGTGGCCCAGGCCCTGCTCGAGGCGGCGACATGGGTGGACTGCACGGACGTACGCGTGGAGCGGGTGGACTCCCCGGCTCTGCGCGAGCCGCTGGTCCGGGAGCTGGCGCGTGCCGTGGGCTGACCCGCGGTAGCGGCGGATCGCCACGGACCCGTCCCGCTAGCGGATCTCGAGGATCTTCTCCCGCATCGCGTAGACCACGGCCTCCATCCTGGAGTGCAGTTGCAGCTTCTCCAGGATGTTGCGCACATGGTTCTTCACGGTGTTCTCGGAGATGAACAACTCCTTGGCGATGTCCCGGTTGTTCATCCCCGTGGCGACGAGTTTGAGGACTTCCAGCTCCCGGTCGGTGAGCCGCGGCGCAGGGACCAGCCGCCGTTCGTCGGTCCGCTGGATCATCGACTTGAACTCGGTGAGGAGTTTGGACGCCATGGACGGGCTGATCTGCGACTGCCCGTCGGCGACGGCGCGAATTGCGGTGGCGACCTCGTCCGTGGAGATCTCCTTGAGGAGATAGCCGGTCGCGCCGGCCTTGATCGCGTCGTAGAGGTCGGCCTCTTCGTCGCTGATCGTCAGCATGATGATCTTCGCACTGGGCGCCACCTCCTTGATGGAGGTGCACGCCTCGATCCCGCCGCGCTTGGGCATCCGCACGTCCATCAGCACGATGTCGGGAAGCAGGTCGGCCGCCTTGTCGACGGCTTCCGCGCCGTCCCCTGCCTCGCCGACGACCTGGATGTCCTCCTCGGCCGCGAGCACGATCTCCAGGCCGCGACGGAAGAGGGCGTGGTCGTCCACGACGAGGACACGGATGGGCTCCTTGCGTGCAGAGCCCTCCTCCGGGCCCATGCCGACGACGCCGTCGTGGGCATCCCCGTCTCGCATCGGTCCGAAGCTGTCCGCCATCGTTCCTCCCCCTGAAGGCTGTGGCCTGTGGTCCTGTGCCATCGCCAACCCAAGGCAACGGCCCACCGGTTGGGCCGTTGCCGCCATGATTCCATGCCCGGGCGACACTCCGGTGCCGGAGCACGGCGCGAACTGGTCGCACACCGGTGCCCCTGGGGGCGCACAGGCCCACCAGAGGCACCGGTCATCACGTTCACCCCGGCGGGATCAGCCGCCGAGTGCTCCACCTGCGGCGGCCATCTGCGCCTGAGCCACCATCTGGTCCGTGCTCAGATGGATGACGCCGTAGTCGTAGGCATGTCGTCGGTAGACGACGCTGGGCTGCTTGGTCTCGGAGTCGACGAACAGGTAGAAGTCGTGCCCGACCAGCTCCATCTCGTAGAGCGCCTGGTCGAGCGACATCGGAGCGGCGACGTGGGTCTTCTCGCGGACGACGAGGGGGCCTTCGCCCTTCACCTCGAGCGATCCGATCTTCTTGGTCGGCACCCCGTCCGGTTCTTCCTCCGACACGAGCCCGCCGTTGCCGTTCAGGGTCACGGCACCCGGGACGTGGTCGGGCACCTCGGCTGCCGTGAGCCTGCGGACCCCGCGGCGGGTGTGACGCTTGTCGTGCTGCTTGCGCAGCCGGGCCTCGAGCTTCTCCGCGGCGAGATCGAGCGCCACGTACGGATCGTTGGCCGCGGCCTCCGCCCGGATCACCGGACCGCGCGAGCGGAGGGTGATCTCCACTCGGTCGGAGCGGTCGGCCTGCCGGGGGTTGGGCTCCTTGGACACCTCGACATCGAGGCTGATCACCTTGGCATCGAGCTTCTGGATCTTGTCCAGCTTCAGCTTCTCGGCCACGTGCTTCCGGAACCGCTCAGGCACCTCGGTCTTGCGGCCCTTGACGACGATGTCCACGCAGAACTCCGTTCCCGGATCGCTCCGCATCCCTGGCGGAGCATCTCCCTTGTGCACCAGGCTCCGGTGACCACCGGAACCCCGGACTCGGTGACGTCCACCTCCTCCTCCCCGTGGGCGAGATCTCCACCTCACCGCTACGGGTGATTGCAGAAAACCCGCAGCACGGCAATGGAATAAGCGAGGGATGGCCTGCGCCTTTCCCTCACAACCGAACATATCTCGCCCGGCCGGATGTCGTCACCCTCTACTGCGGGGTACCTCCATTCAGGTGAATTGGCCTAGCCATGACCTGCGGCAATGTAAGTTCTCAGTCAGTTCCGGTTCATTTCGAAAGATTCCGGCGAGGCGGCGACCACCGCCGCACAGATCCGGTCTTCGAGGCCGTTCCCAGCGGCCATTCCCTGCGGCGCCGGCGCCCGGTGCGAGCGTGCCGCCGTCCGTATTGCTCTCCGTTCCCCCCTTGCTTCCCCGGCCACACGCGCATACACCTCCGTGTCCCCCGTCCGTGCGTCCGCGAGCGCCGTACGGACCGCACGCGCCGCCTCTCCCAGGGAGGCGCCCGTGGTCATCAGGTCGTCGACGAGGACGATCCGGCCGCCCGTGAGCAGCGCCGTGCCCGCGCCGGCCACCTCCAGGGCTCCCGCGAGATTGGCCAGCCGCTGCCGTGCGCCGAGTCCTGCCTGGTCGGCCACGGCTCGTCGATGACGCAGCACCGCCGCGACCCGGGCCGTCGTCCCGCTCCTGCGCAGTTCCCCCGCCGCCGCGAGCGCGATCCGCCGTGCCGGGTCATGGCCTCTCGCCCGCACGGCGCGTCGAGCGGAGGGCACGGGCACGAGCAGCACGGGCACCCGACCGCTGCCGGTCCCGGAGGACGCCGCGCGGACTGCCGCCACCGCGGCCCCGGTCCCGCCCGTGACCAACCCCGTCCGTACGGCCCCGGCCAGGGCCGTCCCGAGGGGGCGCGCCAGCATCAGTGCACCGCGCTCCTTGTGCGCCAGGAGCGTGGCGCGTACGGCGCCCTCGTACGCGGCCGCCGCGTGCACCACCGGCAGTCCCGCCGGCTCCGGCGCGGGTCGCACCCGGCGCGGCGCCCTTCCGTGGAGTGCCGTCCGGCACTCCGGGCACAGCACCGTGCGCGGCCTGCCGCAGCCGCCGCAGTCCGCCGGCAGCACCAGGTCGGTGAGGTCCTGCCACCACGCCCGCATGTCCACCACTGTGCCAACGCCCGCGGCGGTGTGCCAGGCCTGTGGACAACCGCCTGTGGACAACAGGGCGCGCAGCCCGCGGCCGGACACCCCTGCCCGGGATGTGCGCGGCCGCTCACCCCGGGTAGATGGGCGCCGTTCCCTCCTTGACCACCTTCTGCCACTGGGCCCCGGCCGACAGACGCACGATGCCGTCCTCGGAGTAGGCCACGAGCGGCAGCCGCTCGTCCTCGGACGCCGCGATCTGCTGGACGCCCGTGGGCGAGGCCGGCGCGGTGACCGTCGGCGTGGAGCCGTCGACCTGCACATACCGCAGCTGCTGCACACCGCCGGACTCGCGCCCGACCACCACGAGCCGGCTGTCCCCGGCCCACGACATGGCCTTGACCTCTTCCAGCTGCGGAGTCACCGAGTGGAGTTCCAGGATCGACGCGAATCGCCGTCCGTCACTCCCCTCGTCCCGCTCGACACGCCCGATCTGCAGCGACGTCTTTCCGCCCTGTTCCACGACCAGTGCGATCCGCACACCGTCCGCGGCCACCCGCACCGCGTCGATACGCCCGTCGAGGCCCGGCGTGCTCACCACCACCGGTTCGCCGGCGCCCTGCTGCAGCATCACCAGCCGGGACCGCTTCGGGTCGCGATCGGCCACCCACAGGTCGCCCCCGCCGTCCCAGCTCGGCGTCGTCAGCCGGTCGCCCGGCAGCGCACCCTGGCTGGTCAGTACCGCGTCACCGAGCGAGGAACCCGAGACCAGGGACCCCACGTACAGATCCCGCCCGTCGTCGGAGACCCCGGCCGCCCTCTCCTCGTCCAGCGAGATCGCGGCCGCCCGCAGCTTCTTCCCCCCGTCGCCCAGCGCGCCCGGTACCGGCTCGGGGTCCTTGGAGGTGCTCGACAGACTGACGAGGCGCTGCTTGCCGTCGAGGAAGTACTCGTCCGCTCCCCCGCCCGTGCTGTGCGAGGCGATGATCTCGGCGCGGTTCTCGTTCAGGTCGCACAGCTTCCTGCCGTT
Organism: Streptomyces sp. HUAS TT11; assembly: GCF_051553595.1. Lineage (NCBI taxonomy): Bacteria > Bacillati > Actinomycetota > Actinomycetes > Kitasatosporales > Streptomycetaceae > Streptomyces > Streptomyces sp. HUAS TT11. Next base: position 5,518,690 of record NZ_CP196184.1, on the reverse strand, counting down.
CGACCGCTGCAGCTCGACCTGGCTCACGCCGGTGGGCGTCAGGTCCCGGAGCGTGAACAGCAGCTGCGCCGCCATCCTGCTGCACTGCGTCGGCCCGACCCGGTCGGCCTTGCCGCTGAGCGGCACCGTCAGCCTGTTCTGGTCGTCCGGCGACAGCGAGGTGACGCCCTTGCCGAGCGTCGTGCCCGAGGGGAAGCTCGACGTCGCCACGGGATTCAGCCAGCGCGTCGGCCCGGCCAGCAGCGAGCGGACCATCGACGTCACCGGATCCACCTTGCCGCGCACGTACACCGGGTCCGCGACGGTGCTCAGCTGTCCGGTCACGGCCGCGGGCACGTTCGAGGCGTAGAAGTACTTGTTGACCGACACGTAGTTGCGCTGGAAGTCGGACTTGCCCATCACCACGCCCTGCGGCAGCGAGTCGATGCGCCACTGCTTGGTCTTCTTCTCCAGCGTGAGATGCATCGATGCGCTGTACGCACCCGATTCCGGCGCGTACGCGTGCTGCGAGTCCACAACGGCGAGCCTGCTGCCGCCCAGCGTGTACGCGTAGTCGTCCTGCGCCTCCCCGCTCCTGCTGTGCACGCCCTCGAGGTTCGGTCCGTCGGAGAGCACGGTGGTGGACGCGTCCGGGTTCCAGCCGCGGCGCGCGCTGTCGGTCAGATACTCGCGGGCTGTCTCGTACTTCGGGTCGTCGCTGGTCAGTGCCTCCAGGAAGCCCCGCACGATCTCCCCGGGCCCGGCGTCCTCCCGCGGCGGCACGGCGAAGACCCGCACCTGGGCGTCCTGCCGCGGCGTGGACTCGACCCCGCTCAGTCCCCCGCTGTCCGGCATGGACGCACACCCCACCAGCAGCAGGGCACCGCAACCGGCGAACATCCCCATGCGCAGCGCTCGCCGCCGGCCGCCCCCCTCAGCGCCCACGAAACGCCTCCCCCTGCTTCCGCTCGTCGGGCCCGCCGCCGCGCGGAGGCTCCTGTGTCCTGTCGTCGTGGGGCCGCACGGGCCCGGACGGGCGCGGCACCACCCGCGCGCCGTTGCCGGGCAGCGCGGTCGGGTCGGCCGTGGGCGTCGCCGTGGCCGACCGCGAGGCGATCGGATCACGCGGCGGTGTCGACTCCCCGGTGGCCTGCCTCGGCACCGTGGCGAGCTTGCCGTCCGAACCGCCGTGGGGCAGGCCGGCGTCGCTGAGCCCGCGGTTGCGCCGGGAGTCCATGGGTTCCAGCGGTATGGGCGAGCCGCGCAGGGGCTCGTCGGCGGTGCGCGGCAGGGTCAGCCGGAACTGCGAGCCCCCACCGGGCTCCCCCCACGCCTGCAGCCAGCCGCCGTGCAGACGTGCGTCCTCCAGCGCGATGGACAGTCCCAGGCCGGTGCCGCCGGTGGTCCGGGCCCGTGCCGGGTCGGCTCGCCAGAAGCGGCTGAAGACCCGGGTGGCCTCGCCGGGCTTGAGTCCCACGCCGTAGTCCCGGACCGCGATCGCAACCGCGCCGCCCGCCGTGGCGAGCTTGACGACGACGTCCCTGCCCTCGCCGTGCTCGACCGCGTTGACCACGAGGTTGCGCAGCACACGCTCGACGCGCCGGGCGTCGGCCTCGGCCACGACCGGCTGCTGGTCACCGACCATGCGGATCTGCGTGCCCTTGCGCTCCGCGAGCGGCTCGGCACCGCTCACCACCCGGCGCACGACGTCCCGCAGATCGATCGCCTCCGCCTCCAGCGCCGCGGCGCCCGCGTCGAAGCGGCTGATCTCCAGCAGGTCGGCGAGCAGCGACTCGAACCGGTCCAGCTGGTCGGCGAGCAGTTCCGCCGAACGCGCGGTCACCGGGTCGAAGTCGACACGCGCCTCATGGATGACGTCGGCCGCCATCCGCACGGTCGTCAGCGGTGTGCGCAGCTCGTGCGAGACGTCGGACACGAACCGCCGCTGCATCCGCGACAGGTCCTCCAACTGCTGGATCTTCAGCTGCAGGTTCTGCGCCATCTTGTTGAAGGCCTCACCCAGGCGGGCGATGTCGTCCTCGCCGGTGACCTTCATACGTTCCTGCAGCCGGCCGGCGGAGAGGCGTTCGGCGATGCCCGCGGCCATCCGTACGGGCGTGACGACCTGGCGCACCACGAGCCAGGCGATGGCCCCGAGAAGCACGACCACGAAGAGCCCGGCCGTCGCGAGCGTCCCCTTGACCAGGCTCAGGGACTTCTCCTCCTGCGTGAGCGGGAAGAGGTAGTACAGCTGGTACGGATCCCCGTTCGGGTCGTTGATCTGCTTGCCGATGATGAGCCCCGGCTGCGGATCGCGGTGGCTGTCCGTGTAGAAGATGCGGGTGTAGCTCTGGGCCACGCCGAGACCGGCGTCCAGACGCCGGCGCAGATCCTCCTGAACGCTCCGGCTCGGGTCCACCCCGCCCGAGGCGCGCGGTCCGAGTCCGGGATTGTCGTGGTCCGCGGCGGACGTACTCAGCGTGACGACGTCGAAGGCGCCCTGGCCGCCGCTGGAGAGCGACTCGACGAGGTCGCCCATCCAGCCGCTGACGTTCTGGACGGGGTTGTCGCCACCCGAGTTGTCGTCGCCGCCGCTCGCACTGGCGGCGCTGTCGGCCTTCTGCCCGGCGACCGTGAAGCCGCCCGCCGCCTGGCTCTGCGACGCCTTCACCTTGGCGTCCAGCAGACCGTTGCGGACCTGTCCGATGACGACGAAGCCGAGCAGCAACACCACGCCGAGCGACATGAGCAGCGTCGTGACGACGATCTTGAGCTGGATGTTGCGTCGCCACAGCCGCATCACGGGCAGCAGTGGGCGACGCACCCAGCGCATCAGGAGCCGGAGGACCGGGCTGCCCTGGACTCCGCCCTGGAGCAGCCCACCCTCGAAGACCCGTCCCCGGCCGACAGGCCGCCCCGGCAGGGCGCCCGCCCGACCGGGCGCCGAAGCGGCGCTGTCGCGGGACATGTCAGCTGGGTCCGGCCTTGTAACCGACACCACGAACGGTCACCACGATCTCCGGCCGCTCCGGGTCCTTCTCGACCTTCGAGCGCAGCCTCTGCACGTGAACATTGACAAGACGGGTGTCCGCAGCATGGCGGTAGCCCCAGACCTGCTCCAGCAGGACCTCGCGGGTGAACACCTGCCACGGCTTGCGGGCCAGGGCCACCAAGAGGTCGAACTCCAGCGGCGTCAGGGCGATCGACTGCCCGTCCCGCTTCACGGAGTGACCGGCCACGTCGATGACGAGGTCACCGATGGCGAGCTGCTCGGGTGCGGGCTCCTCCGACCTGCGCAGCCGGGCCCGGATGCGGGCGACCAGCTCCTTCGGCTTGAACGGCTTCACGATGTAGTCGTCCGCTCCCGACTCGAGCCCCACCACCACGTCGACGGTGTCGCTCTTGGCCGTGAGCATCACGATCGGCACACCCGACTCGGCCCTGATCAGGCGGCACACCTCGATGCCGTCCCGCCCGGGCAGCATCAGGTCGAGCAGCACCAAATCGGGCTTGGCCTCGCGGAAGGCGGCCAGCGCCTTGTCGCCGTCGGCTACGAAAGACGGCTCAAAACCTTCACCTCGCAGCACGATGCCGAGCATCTCGGCCAGTGCTGTGTCGTCGTCGACGACAAGGACTCGTCCCTTCATAAACGACATCATCCCATTCTCATAACGGCGACCGGGGCGCTGGTGAACAAGGTCACTGGCCTGTGACGATAGTCGTACGCGGCCATCACTGTCTGCCCTCGTTCGCCGACGCCGATGTCAGTGCCGGTTGTCGGCCCTGTTCGCCCCGCGGTCCGGACGGCCGCCGCCGGGCGCGAAGGACGGCCTCACCGCTGTGCCGAGGGCCCGCCCCGGCGACCGCGTTTCCGCCACTGACGCGCCCGCTCCAGCACCGCTACGGCCGCCATGAGAGCTCCCACCGTCACGGCGGAGTCGGCGAGACCTTCCGGCCCTCCGAGAACATGGGCCATGCCCCACGCTGCCAGCGACAGCGCCGGCCAGACGACGAGCACGGTGACGGCAGGTCGACGTCGCGGCGATGTGTTGTCGGCCATGAGCTGAGAGTACTGGCTTGATCCGCGGTCAGTACGCACGGTTGTGCGACTTCGCGGACAGGTACGGCCGCCGTATCTGCTCCTGATCAGGGGCGGCACCGGTACGGCGCACCGTCACCACTGCGCCGTATGTGCGGATGACCCTCGCGGGGAAGCAAGGGCGGCGCCGCGGGCAGGAAGCTGTCGAGTCCGTGTCCGATCTTGGGCGCCACGCGGCACGAGGCCGGGTTGTCCACCTGGTGCAGCAGCTTCAGACGCTCCGGCCCGTCGGCTCCCAGGGCGTCGAAGGCCCGGCCGGAAACAGCCTCCGGAGCGCGCGGCCGCGCCCCCCGCCCCCGGGCGTGTGCCGCGGTCCAGCAGCCCACCTCGGCCGACGGCCGGCAGGCAGCGGCTTCCTTGAGGACCACATGGCCCACCACCTGCCCGTCGGCCGCATCGGACTGCGCCTCGAGGACCGCGATAGCGAACCGGTCCCCCACCGGCCGGCCCCGCTCCTGGCCCCGCGCCCACACCGTCGGTATCGGCCTCGTTCTCCACGACCGAACTGGTCCGGTGGCGCAGTACGGGGTCCCGGAACACTTCGACGAGGGCGACGACCTCATCCGTGCGTCAGGGGCGGAGGACGCGGGCGGGAGCGGACGGCAGGGCGCCCGCATGCAGGATGACGGAGCCGTCCACCGGCGGATCGTATGCGCCGGCGTTCCGCCCCACCGCCGACGGTCCCGGCCCCTCACCGCTCCATGCGGACCCGCACGGCCTGGACCGACCACCTGAGCGCCGGTGCCAGGCTCTCCGGGGCAGGCCAGCCGTTGATCACCGCCAGCAGCTCGAGGTGCCGATCCCGGCGCGGGTCGCTCACGCTCTCCAGCCGGGCCAGCAGCAGGCGGCGCAGCTCGGCGTCGTCGGGGCGGCCGAGGACATGCGCCTGGTGAGCCGCCAGTGCCGCGACGATCGGATCGGCTCGGCGGGAGGCGGGATCGATACCTGCCGCCAGGGCGGGGCCGACCCGGTCACGGACGACGGCGGCGAGGCCGCGGCGCGGGGTAGTGGTGTCGCCCCGTGCCTGTTCGGCCGCATGCTCCTCGGCCATCCGCCGCATGCCGGCGCGGAAATCCGGGTCCATGGCCAGTTCGGCCCACTCCACCCACGCCCGCACCTGCTCCGGCTCGGGACTGTCGGGTATCTCGGGTGTCATCGAGCGCCTGACTCCCGCGAACGCGGAGCCTGCGCCGAGACCACCGAAGGCGGCATCGAGGAAATCCCCGATCAGACGCCGACGCTCGTCGTCGGAGAGCTGGGCCAGTGTGTGCATGAGATCCGTCTCCTCAGCGGTCAGTCCCCGCTCGGCCACCGCCGTCAGCAGCGCATGCCGCAGGCGCAGCACGCGGATCTGTACGGCCAGAGCTCCGGCGTGTGCCGCGGCGACCTCGGGAAGCGCGAGCTCCCGCTCCACGATTCTGCGGATCGTGGGCAGGTCCAGCCCCAGGTCCCGCAGGGTCCGTACCAGGTCCAGGCGCGCGACGGCGTCGACGTTGTAGCGGCGGTAGCCGGCCGGGCTGCGGTCCGTGGGCGGCACGATTCCGCGATCGGAGTAGAACCGGATCGTCTTGACCGTCAGGCCGGTCCGCCGGGCCAGTTCACCGATCGAGTAGAGCGTGTCGCCGTCCATGCCCCCACCTTGGCGTCTCCCCTCACGGGAGACTCAAGCCCATCCGTCTGCCGACGGCCGATCACTGGGGGCCGGACCCGCGAGCCCTGTCACTCAGAGCGTCTGACGTGCACCGTCCCGCAGCGCGGCCAGTGCCTCCGAGGTCACGGGCGACACGACACCCTCTTCGGTGACGATCGCCGTCACCAGTTCGGGAGGCGTCACGTCGAAGGCCGGGTTGTACGCCTGGGTCCCCAGCGGTGCCACCGGTATCCCGCCTCCCGCTTCGGCTCCCGCCATCGGCGCCCGGGGTGCGGCGACTTCCGTCACCTCGTGTGCGGCCCGCTGCTCGACCTCGATGGACGCCCCGTCCGGCGTATCCGGATCCACGGTCGTCACGGGCGCCACCACGATGAACGGCACATGGTGATAGCGGGCCAGCACCGCGAGCGGATAGCTCCCGACCTTGTTCGCCACCGAACCGTCGGCGGCGATCCGGTCCGCCCCGATCAGTACGGCGTCCACCTCCCCGGCCGCGAACAGCGAGCCCGCCGCGTTGTCCGTGAGCAAGGTGTACGCCATCCCGTTGCGGGCCGCCTCGTACGCCGTCAAGCGAGCGCCTTGCAGCAAAGGACGCGTCTCGTCCACCCAGAGCCTGCGCAGCCGGCCCGCGCGATGCGCCTCGAGCGCCACCGCGAACGCCGTGCCCTCACCGCCGGACACCAGTGCTCCGGAGTTGCAGTGCGTGAGCACCCGGTGCCCGCCGCCCGGCAGCAGCTCGTCCAGCAGGGCCATGCCGTGCCGCGCCATCCGGGCGCTGGCCTCGGCGTCCTCGCGGTGCAGTGCCCTGGCCGCGGTGAGCGCCGCTGCGGCGGCCTCCTCCCGGCCACCACCGTCGGCGAGCACCGCCCGGTACGCCTCACGGGCCCTGCGCACGCCGACGGCCAGGTTCACCGCGGTGGGCCGCGCGCCCGCCAGCGCGGCGGCGGCCTCGTCCACGTCGAAGCCGCGTACCGCGGCCAGCGCGACCCCGTACGCCCCGGCGATCCCGAGCAGCGGTGCACCGCGGACCGCGAGCGTGCGGATCGCCTCCACCAGGGCGGGCGCATCCGTGCATACGAGTTCGACCTCGTCCGTGGGCAGCCTTCTCTGATCGAGAAGCACCAGCACGGGCCCCTCGGGCGGCTCGTCCCAGCGGATCACGGGTATCCCCGCCGACTGCTTGTCCTCGCCGAATTGCGCGTACTGATCAGCCATGCGGTCAGTCTGCCCCGTACCCTGCCGACAATTGAAGGTATACAGCGGGCTCTCCCCCCGGTCCCCTGACGAACGCAGCGTGGCACGATGGCTGCCTACCGGCCGCCGCGCCCCGCGGACGGGCACCGTGAAGGAGCGATGATGGAAGACACTCCGGGCTGGGCCTCGCCCGGATCCGCCCCCTCCGACGGGCAGCAGCCGGACGCCTCCGGCGCGCAGCCCCCGAGGCAGCCCTCGGACCAGGGCGGCGATCAGCCGCACGGCCCGAACTGGTCCAAGGAGCAGCCCCCGCCCGCCCAGTGGACCGCTCCCCAGCCTCAGGGCCAGCCCCAGGGGGCCGGCCAGGCGCCTCCGCCGCCGCCCCCCGGCCCGGGCTGGGGCGGCTACCCGCCCGCCGCTCCCGGCGGCTACGGAGGCCAGGGCGGCGGATACGGCGGCTGGGGCGGTCCCCAGCAGGGCTACGGCGGCGGCCACGGGGCCTGGGGAGGCAACTGGGGTCCGCCCCCCGCCGCCAAGCCCGGCGTGATACCGCTGCGCCCGCTCGGCGTCGGCGAGATCCTCGACGGTGCCGTCTCGACCATGCGCACCCACTGGCGCACGGTGCTCGGCATTTCGCTGGCCGTCGCCGTGCTCACGGAGACGCTGGTCATCCTGCTGCAGAAGCTCGTCCTGAACGACAGCGCCACCACGGACACCCTCAACGACCCCAACGCCTCCTTCAGCGAGGTGAGCCGCACTCTGGGCGGCGTGCTGGTGAGTTCCGCCGTCGTCTCGATCATCGCCCTGCTCGGGACGATCATCGCCACGGCCCTGCTCACCACCGTCACCAGCCGAGCCGTCCTCGGCAGGGCGGTGACCACCGCGGAGGCCTGGCGGGACGCCCGCCCGCAGTTGCTGCGGCTGCTGGGCCTGACACTGCTGCTGCCGCTCATCGCCGTCGTCATCATCGCCGTGGGCGCACTGCCGGGCATCATCGTCGCGGTCACCGCGTCGGTGCCCGCGGGCGTGACGCTGGCCGTCGTCGGCGGAGTCGCCGGCGGTGTGGTCGCCCTGTGGCTCGTCATGCGCTTCTCGCTCGCCTCGCCCGCGCTGATGCTGGAGAAGCAGAGCATCCGCAAGTCGATGAGCCGCTCCGCGAAGCTGGTGCGCGGTTCCTGGTGGCGGGTCACCGGCATACAGGTGCTCGCCCAGATCATCGCGAGCATCGTGTCGTCGCTCGTCGTGGTCCCCTTCGCCATCCTCGCCGGCGCGCTCGGCGGCGGCGGCTTCGGCGGCTTCCTCGACGGCACCGACACGGGCATCGGCTGGACGTTCCTCATCGTCAGCGGGATCGGCTCGGTGATCGGGCGTACGCTCTCCTTCCCGATCACCGCGGGCGTGACCGTGCTGCTCTACATCGACCAGCGCATCCGGCGCGAGGCCCTCGACCTCGACCTGGCCCGTGCGGCCGGCGTCCCGGAGCACGGCTCCGCGGCCCCCGGCGCCACCCCCGGGAGCTGATGCGGTGAGCCCGACGGGGGGAGTGCTCAACGTCGTGCCGGTGCTGTGGCGCTCGGGCGACGAGCCACCGGTGACGATCCCACGGGATCCGGCGCGGGAGGCGGCCCGGCGTGAGCTGGCCAAGCGGATGTACCACGAGAACGACCCGGGGCTGCTGCAGCGTGCTCTGAACGCCTTCTGGGACTGGGTCGAACGGCTCTTCACCGCCGCCTCGACCGCGACGCCCGGTGGAACGCTGGGCCTGGTCGTCATCGTCCTGGCGGTGCTGGCGGTCCTCGGGGCCCTGTGGTGGCGCCTGGGCACCCCACAGCGCACACCCACGGCCTCCGCGACGCTCTTCGACGACCGGCCCCGCAGTGCCGCCGAACATCGCGCGGCCGCCGAGGCGCATGCCGCCCAGGGCCACTGGAGCCAGGCCGTCCAGGAACGCATGCGCGCCATCGTTCGCTCCCTGGAGGAACGCGCCCTGCTCGACGTACGGCCCGGCCGCACCGCCGACGAAGCCGCCTCCGAGGCCGGCCGCACCCTGCCCGGCCAGGCAGACCGGCTGCGCGCCGCGGCCCGCGACTTCGACGACGTCACGTACGGCGGACGGGCCGCCGGCGAAGGAACGTACGGCCGGCTCGCCGACCTCGACGCCGACCTCGAGCGCACCCGGCCCGCGCTCGCCGCCACGGCCCTCGACGCCCGCCAGGGAGCCGCCGGATGACCGTCGAGGCCCCACCCGCGTCCACCTCGGCCTCGCCGACCACCCGTCAGGTGTGGACCCGGGCCCGCGGTGTCCTGCTCGCCGTCGTGCTGCTCCTGGTCGGCGCGGTCGTGATCGCCGTCGTCCGCTCCGACGCCCATCACGGCCGCCTGGACCCCCGGTCCACCGACCCGTACGGCAGCCGGGCCGTCGCCGCCCTGCTCGCCGACCGGGGGGTGTCCACCCGCGTCGTCACCACCCTCGCCGAGGCGCGCGACGCGGCCGGCGCCGACACCACGCTCCTGGTCGCCGTGCCCGATCAGTTGACGAGCCGTCAACAGCGACTGGTACACGAGGCGATGGAGGGCTCCGGCGGCCGAACGGTCCTCGTCACCCCCACGGCCTCGGTCCGCACGCTCGCCCCCGGGATCTCGCCCGACCCCGCCGTCGCCTTCGCCTCGACGCTGGAACCGGACTGCGCACTGCCCGCGGCCCGGCGAGCGGGCACCGCCGACACGGGCGGAGTCCGCTACGAAACGATCGCGGTCGGCGCCGACACCTGCTACCCCAGCGAAGGGCTGCCCACTCTGGTGCGCCTCCCGGCCGCCTCGGGGGGCGGCGACACCGTCGTCCTCGGATCGCCGGACATCCTCTACAACAACCGTCTCGACGAGGAGGGCAACGCTTCGCTCGCCCTCCAACTGCTCGGTTCCCGCCCGCATGTGGTCTGGTACCTCCCCTCGTTCTCCGACCCCTCGGCCACGGATTCCGGGCGCAAGAGCTTCTTCGACCTGCTGCCCTCGGGCTGGCTCTGGGGCACGCTGCAGTTGTTCGTCGCCGCGGCCCTGGCCGCTCTCTGGCGGGCACGCCGACTCGGCCCGCTGGTCCCCGAGAAACTCCCCGTGGCGATCCGCGCCTCCGAAGCCGTCGAAGGCCGCGCCCGCCTCTACCGCAAGGCGAATGCCCGCGACCGCGCGGCCACCGCCCTGCGCTCCGCCACCCGCGCCCGCCTCGCCCCTCTCGTGGGCGTCCCGCTCTCCCAGGCGCACACGCCTGAGGTCCTGCTCCCCGCGCTGTCCGCTCACCTCCACGGCGACGGACCGTCCTTGCACTCCCTGCTCTTCGGCCCGCCGCCCGGCGACGACGCGGCCCTGATCTCCCTCGCCGACCAACTCGACGCCCTCGAAAGTGAGGTACGCCGTCCATGATGGACCCGACCACTGACAACGCCGGGTACACAGGGGACGCGGGCACGGCCCGCGCCTCTTTTTTTTTTTTTTTTTTTTTTTTTTTTTTTTTTTTTTTTTTTTTTTTTTTTTTTTTTTTTTTTTTTTTTTTTTTTTTTTTTTTTTTTTTTTTTTTTTTTTTTTTTTTTTTTTTTTTTTTTTTTTTTTTTTTTTTTTTTTTTTTTTTTTTTTTTTTTTTTTTTTTTTTTTTTTTTTTTTTTTTTTTTTTTTTTTTTTTTTTTTTTTTTTTTTTTTTTTTTTTTTTTTTTTTTTTTTTTTTTTTTTTTTTTTTTTTTTTTTTTTTTTTTTTTTTTTTTTTTTTTTTTTTTTTTTTTTTTTTTTTTTTTTTTTTTTTTTTTTTTTTTTTTTTTTTTTTTTTTTTTTTTTTTTTTTTTTTTTTTTTTTTTTTTTTTTTTTTTTTTTTTTTTTTTTTTTTTTTTTTTTTTTTTTTTTTTTTTTTTTTTTTTTTTTTTTTTTTTTTTTTTTTTTTTTTTTTTTTTTTTTTTTTTTTTTTTTTTTTTTTTTTTTTTTTTTTTTTTTGCTGGAGGCCCTGCGCGCCGAGATCGCCAAAGCCGTGGTCGGCCAGGACCCCGCCGTGACCGGTCTCGTCGTCGCACTCCTGTGCCGTGGCCACGTCCTCCTCGAGGGAGTGCCCGGAGTCGCCAAGACGCTGCTCGTCCGTGCCCTCGCGTCCGCCCTCGAAATCGAGACCAAGCGCGTCCAGTTCACGCCCGACCTGATGCCGAGCGACATCACGGGCTCCCTCGTCTACGACGCCAGGACCGCCGAGTTCTCGTTCCAGCCCGGGCCGGTCTTCACCAACCTGCTGCTCGCCGACGAGATCAACCGCACGCCGCCGAAAACCCAGTCGTCCCTCCTGGAAGCGATGGAGGAGCGCCAGGTCACGGTCGACGGCACCGCGCGCCCCCTCCCGGAGCCGTTCCTGGTGGCGGCGACGCAGAACCCCGTCGAGTACGAGGGCACGTATCCGCTGCCGGAAGCCCAGCTGGACCGCTTCCTGCTCAAGCTGACCGTGCCGCTGCCCTCCCGGCAGGACGAGATCGACGTCGTCACCCGGCACGCCGCGGGCTTCAACCCCCGTGATCTGCACGCCGCCGGCGTACGCCCCGTGGCGGGCCCGGCCGATCTCGAGGCCGCACGCGCCGCCGTCGCGAAGACGACGGTCTCCCCGGAAATCGCCGCCTACGTCGTGGACATCTGCCGCGCCACCCGAGAGTCCCCGTCCCTCACCCTCGGGGTGTCGCCCCGAGGCGCGACGGCGCTGCTGTCCACCGCACGCGCCTGGGCCTGGCTGACGGGCCGTGACTACGTCACCCCGGACGACGTGAAGGCCTTGGCCCTCCCGACGCTCCGTCACCGGATCCAGCTGCGCCCGGAGGCGGAGATGGAGGGCGTGACCGCCGACTCGATCATCAACGCGATCCTCACCCACGTTCCCGTGCCCCGCTGATGGCGCTCACCGGACGCGCCGCCCTGCTTGCGGCACTGGGCACCCTCCCGGTAGGCATCTGGGAACCGGGCTGGACGGGCATCCTCGCCGTCAACGCCCCGCTCGCACTGGCGTGCGCCTGCGACTTCGCGCTGGCCGCACCGGTGCGCCGGCTCGGTCTGACCCGCTCCGGCGACACATCGGTACGTCTGGGCGAATCCGTCGACGTGACGCTGACCGTCACCAACCCCTCGGGCCGCCCGCTGCGGGCCAGGGTGCGGGACGCCTGGCCGCCCAGCAGTTGGGAACGGGGGACCGAGAAGGCCGCGTCCCGCCACAGTCTGACGGTCCCTCCGGGGGAGCGCCGTCGTCTGACGACCCGTCTGCGGCCCACCCGCCGCGGCGACCGGCAGGCGGACCGCGTCACGATCCGCTCCTACGGTCCGCTCGGCCTCTTCGCCCGCCAGGGCACCCACAAGGTCCCCTGGACGGTCCGGGTCCTGCCGCCGTTCACCAGCCGCAAGCACCTTCCTTCCAAGCTGGCCCGCCTCCGCGAACTGGACGGTCGCACAAGTGTGTTGACCCGCGGCGAGGGCACCGAGTTCGACAGTCTGCGCGACTACGTTCCCGGGGACGACACCCGCTCCATCGACTGGCGTGCGACAGCGCGCCAGTCGACCGTCGCGGTACGCACCTGGCGCCCGGAGCGGGACCGTCACATCCTGCTGGTCCTGGACACGGGCCGCACCTCGGCCGGACGGGTCGGTGACGCCCCGCGCCTGGACGCCGCCATGGACGCGGCACTGCTGCTGGCCGCCCTGGCGTCCCGTGCCGGCGACCGCGTGGACCTTCTCGCCTACGACCGCCGGGTACGCGCACTGGTGCAGGGCCGCGCCGCGCGCGAAGTCCTGCCGTCCCTGGTCAACGCCATGGCGACACTGGAGCCGGAACTCGTGGAGACGGATGCACGGGGTCTCGCGGCCACCGCTCTCCGCAGCGCGCCACGCCGTTCTCTGATCGTTCTCCTGACCACCCTCGACGCGGCACCCGTCGAGGAGGGGCTCCTCCCCGTGCTGTCGCAACTCACTCAGCGCCACACGGTGCTGCTTGCGTCGGTGGCCGATCCGCACATCGCCGGCATGGCGACGGCCCGGGGTGACACGGACGCGGTGTACGAGGCGGCAGCGGCGGCCCAGGCCCAGGCGGAACGCACACGGACGGCCGAGCAGCTGCGCCGCCGGGGGGTCACCGTCGTGGACGCGACTCCCGCGGAGCTGGCGCCGGCACTCGCGGACGCCTATCTCGCGCTCAAGGCCGCGGGTCGGCTCTGAACTGATTTCGCATCAGGGGCGGAAGGGGAGTCTGACTCCCCTGAAACCCGGCACCAAAATGGTCCGGAAATGCGGAAAACCCCGTACCAACGGTACGGGGTTTCCCTCACAATTTGTTCGGCGGTGTCCTACTCTCCCACAGGGTCCCCCCTGCAGTACCATCGGCGCTGAAAGGCTTAGCTTCCGGGTTCGGAATGTAACCGGGCGTTTCCCTCACGCTATGACCACCGAAACACTATGAAACAGAACGCCACACCACCCGAAAAAATCCGGGCGGGGCTGTTCGTGGTTTCAGAACCAACACAGTGGACGCGAGCCTCTATGGACAAGCCCTCGGCCTATTAGTACCGGTCACCTCCACACGTTACCGTGCTTCCAGATCCGGCCTATCAACCCAGTCGTCTACTGGGAGCCTTACCCCATCAAGTGGGTGGGAGTCCTCATCTCGAAGCAGGCTTCCCGCTTAGATGCTTTCAGCGGTTATCCCTCCCGAACGTAGCCAACCAGCCATGCCCTTGGCAGAACAACTGGCACACCAGAGGTTCGTCCGTCCCGGTCCTCTCGTACTAGGGACAGCCCTTCTCAAGACTCCTACGCGCACAGCGGATAGGGACCGAACTGTCTCACGACGTTCTAAACCCAGCTCGCGTACCGCTTTAATGGGCGAACAGCCCAACCCTTGGGACCGACTCCAGCCCCAGGATGCGACGAGCCGACATCGAGGTGCCAAACCATCCCGTCGATATGGACTCTTGGGGAAGATCAGCCTGTTATCCCCGGGGTACCTTTTATCCGTTGAGCGACGGCGCTTCCACAAGCCACCGCCGGATCACTAGTCCCGACTTTCGTCCCTGCTCGACCCGTCGGTCTCACAGTCAAGCTCCCTTGTGCACTTACACTCAACACCTGATTGCCAACCAGGCTGAGGGAACCTTTGGGCGCCTCCGTTACCCTTTAGGAGGCAACCGCCCCAGTTAAACTACCCATCAGACACTGTCCCCGATCCGGATCACGGACCCGGGTTAGACATCCAGCACGACCAGACTGGTATTTCAACGACGACTCCACCTGAACTGGCGTCCAAGCTTCAAAGTCTCCCAGCTATCCTACACAAGCCGAACCGAACACCAATATCAAACTGTAGTAAAGGTCCCGGGGTCTTTCCGTCCTGCTGCGCGAAACGAGCATCTTTACTCGTAGTGCAATTTCACCGGGCCTATGGTTGAGACAGTCGAGAAGTCGTTACGCCATTCGTGCAGGTCGGAACTTACCCGACAAGGAATTTCGCTACCTTAGGATGGTTATAGTTACCACCGCCGTTTACTGGCGCTTAAGTTCTCAGCTTCGCCCACCCGAAAGTGAGCTAACCGGTCCCCTTAACGTTCCAGCACCGGGCAGGCGTCAGTCCGTATACATCGCCTTACGGCTTCGCACGGACCTGTGTTTTTAGTAAACAGTCGCTTCTCGCTGGTCTCTGCGGCCACCCCCAGCTCGAGCAGCAAATGCTCTCACCAAGCGTGGCCCCCCTTCTCCCGAAGTTACGGGGGCATTTTGCCGAGTTCCTTAACCATAGTTCACCCGAACGCCTCGGTATTCTCTACCAGACCACCTGAGTCGGTTTAGGGTACGGGCCGCCATGAAACTCGCTAGAGGCTTTTCTCGACAGCATAGGATCATCCACTTCACCACAATCGGCTCGGCATCAGGTCTCAGACTATTGCCAGGCGGATTTACCTACCTGACGTCCTACACCCTTACCCCGGGACAACCACCGCCCGGGATGGACTACCTTCCTGCGTCACCCCATCACTCACCTACTACCACCTTGGGCCGGCGGCTCCACCACTCCCCTTTGCCCGAAGGCTCCGGGGCGGCTTCACGGCCTTAGCATTAATGGGCTCGATGTTTGACGCTTCACAGCGGGTACCGGAATATCAACCGGTTATCCATCGACTACGCCTGTCGGCCTCGCCTTAGGTCCCGACTTACCCTGGGCAGATCAGCTTGACCCAGGAACCCTTAGTCAATCGGCGCACACGTTTCCCACGTGTGAATCGCTACTCATGCCTGCATTCTCACTCGTCAACCGTCCACAACTACCTTCCGGTGCTGCTTCACCCGGCAGACGACGCTCCCCTACCCATCACAACACCCGTTAGGGCTATATGCTGCAATGACACGACTTCGGCGGTACGCTTGAGCCCCGCTACATTGTCGGCGCGGAATCACTAGACCAGTGAGCTATTACGCACTCTTTCAAGGGTGGCTGCTTCTAAGCCAACCTCCTGGTTGTCTGTGCGACTCCACATCCTTTCCCACTTAGCGTACGCTTAGGGGCCTTAGTCGATGCTCTGGGCTGTTTCCCTCTCGACCATGGAGCTTATCCCCCACAGTCTCACTGCCGCGCTCTCACTTACCGGCATTCGGAGTTTGGCTAAGGTCAGTAACCCGGTAGGGCCCATCGCCTATCCAGTGCTCTACCTCCGGCAAGAAACACACGACGCTGCACCTAAATGCATTTCGGGGAGAACCAGCTATCACGGAGTTTGATTGGCCTTTCACCCCTAACCACAGGTCATCCCCCAGGTTTTCAACCCTGGTGGGTTCGGTCCTCCACGAAGTCTTACCTCCGCTT
Organism: Streptomyces sp. HUAS TT11; assembly: GCF_051553595.1. Classification (NCBI taxonomy): domain Bacteria; kingdom Bacillati; phylum Actinomycetota; class Actinomycetes; order Kitasatosporales; family Streptomycetaceae; genus Streptomyces; species Streptomyces sp. HUAS TT11. The sequence continues at coordinate 5,502,916 of NZ_CP196184.1, read as the reverse complement.
CAACCTGCCCATGGCTAGATCACTCCGCTTCGGGTCTTGAGCGTGCTACTCCAACGCCCTATTCGGACTCGCTTTCGCTACGGCTACCCCACACGGGTTAACCTCGCAACACACCGCAAACTCGCAGGCTCATTCTTCAAAAGGCACGCAGTCACACCAAAGTGCTCCCACGGCTTGTAGGCACACGGTTTCAGGTACTATTTCACTCCCCTCCCGGGGTACTTTTCACCATTCCCTCACGGTACTATCCGCTATCGGTCACCAGGGAATATTTAGGCTTAGCGGGTGGTCCCGCCAGATTCACACGGGATTTCTCGGGCCCCGTGCTACTTGGGTATCTTCCAAACGAGCCGCTGACGTTTCGACTACGGGGGTCTTACCCTCTACGCCGGACCTTTCGCATGTCCTTCGTCTACATCAACGGTTTCTGACTCGTCCCACGGCCGGCAGACCGCAGAAGAAAGAACCCACAACCCCGCACACGCAACCCCTGCCGGGTCTCACACGTATACGGTTTGGCCTCATCCGGTTTCGCTCGCCACTACTCCCGGAATCACGGTTGTTTTCTCTTCCTGAGGGTACTGAGATGTTTCACTTCCCCTCGTTCCCTCCACACTGCCTATGAGTTCAGCAGCGGGTGACAGCCCATGACGACTGCCGGGTTTCCCCATTCGGAAACCCCCGGATCAAAGCCTGGTTGACGACTCCCCGGGGACTATCGCGGCCTCCCACGTCCTTCATCGGTTCCTGGTGCCAAGGCATCCACCGTGCGCCCTTAAAAACTTGGCCACAGATGCTCGCGTCCACTGTGCAGTTCTCAAACAACGACCAACCACCCATCACCCCGGACCAAAATCCGAGTTCACTGGGGCCGGCGCCGAAGGACGACCAAACGGCCGCACCCTCAGACACCCAACAGCGTGCCCGACACACTCGCCGACAAGATCCGCGTTCCACGCCGAAGCAGTACTAACGCCCTCATCCATCCGAAGTGTGCCGAATAGTCAACGTTCCACCCATGAGCAACCAGCATCGAACGTTCGCCGATGTACTGGCCTCTGACCAACCGAAGTCGGTGAGAAGTGCTCCTTAGAAAGGAGGTGATCCAGCCGCACCTTCCGGTACGGCTACCTTGTTACGACTTCGTCCCAATCGCCAGTCCCACCTTCGACAGCTCCCTCCCCGAGGGGTTGGGCCACCGGCTTCGGGTGTTACCGACTTTCGTGACGTGACGGGCGGTGTGTACAAGGCCCGGGAACGTATTCACCGCAGCAATGCTGATCTGCGATTACTAGCGACTCCGACTTCATGGGGTCGAGTTGCAGACCCCAATCCGAACTGAGACCGGCTTTTTGAGATTCGCTCCACCTCACGGTATCGCAGCTCATTGTACCGGCCATTGTAGCACGTGTGCAGCCCAAGACATAAGGGGCATGATGACTTGACGTCGTCCCCACCTTCCTCCGAGTTGACCCCGGCGGTCTCCCGTGAGTCCCCAGCACCACAAGGGCCTGCTGGCAACACGGGACAAGGGTTGCGCTCGTTGCGGGACTTAACCCAACATCTCACGACACGAGCTGACGACAGCCATGCACCACCTGTACACCGACCACAAGGGGGCACCCATCTCTGGATGTTTCCGGTGTATGTCAAGCCTTGGTAAGGTTCTTCGCGTTGCGTCGAATTAAGCCACATGCTCCGCCGCTTGTGCGGGCCCCCGTCAATTCCTTTGAGTTTTAGCCTTGCGGCCGTACTCCCCAGGCGGGGCACTTAATGCGTTAGCTGCGGCACCGACGACGTGGAATGTCGCCAACACCTAGTGCCCACCGTTTACGGCGTGGACTACCAGGGTATCTAATCCTGTTCGCTCCCCACGCTTTCGCTCCTCAGCGTCAGTAATGGCCCAGAGATCCGCCTTCGCCACCGGTGTTCCTCCTGATATCTGCGCATTTCACCGCTACACCAGGAATTCCGATCTCCCCTACCACACTCTAGCCTGCCCGTATCGACTGCAGACCCGGAGTTAAGCCCCGGGCTTTCACAATCGACGCGACAAGCCGCCTACGAGCTCTTTACGCCCAATAATTCCGGACAACGCTTGCGCCCTACGTATTACCGCGGCTGCTGGCACGTAGTTAGCCGGCGCTTCTTCTGCAGGTACCGTCACTCTCGCTTCTTCCCTGCTGAAAGAGGTTTACAACCCGAAGGCCGTCATCCCTCACGCGGCGTCGCTGCATCAGGCTTGCGCCCATTGTGCAATATTCCCCACTGCTGCCTCCCGTAGGAGTCTGGGCCGTGTCTCAGTCCCAGTGTGGCCGGTCGCCCTCTCAGGCCGGCTACCCGTCGTCGCCTTGGTGAGCCGTTACCTCACCAACAAGCTGATAGGCCGCGGGCTCATCCTGCACCGCCGGAGCTTTCCAACCTCCCAGATGCCCAGGAGGCTCGTATCCGGTATTAGACCCCGTTTCCAGGGCTTGTCCCAGAGTGCAGGGCAGATTGCCCACGTGTTACTCACCCGTTCGCCACTAATCCACCCCGAAGGGCTTCATCGTTCGACTTGCATGTGTTAAGCACGCCGCCAGCGTTCGTCCTGAGCCAGGATCAAACTCTCCGTGAATGTTTACCGGATATCCGGTCGAACACCACGAGAGCGGGACCAGGAGGAGGAATAATCCCCCCGGTCCACAGCGTCCTCGCTGTGTTATTTCAAAGGAACCTCGCCCCAGCAGACGCTGGAGACGGGGTATCAACATATCTGGCGTTGACTTTTGGCACGCTGTTGAGTTCTCAAGGAACGGACGCTTCCTTCGTACTCACCCTCTCGGGCTTTCCTCCGGGCGCTTCCCTTCGGTGTTTCCGACTCTATCAGACCATTTCGCGATCCGATTTCCTCGGTGCTTTCCAGGTTTACGCTCTCGCGTTTCCCTTTCCGGCGGACCCGACTTTATCAGAGTTTTCGGAGCCGATTAACCGGCGACCTTTTCTGAATCATCGGGATTGGCTTCCCGGGATCGATGCCCCGGAAGCAGCTAGACGCTCACTGTCGCCGGTGGACCAGGCCACCTCTAGGCAACTGTTCGAATCTACCTCCCCACTCGTGCCGTGTCAACAGCTCTCGTGGGGCGAAGAGGAGACTAGCAGGCCAACGCGGGGAGACGCACATCCGGCGGCGCCGGTCACCCGGCTGATCGCCTCACGCCGCCGTCGGCACCGTCGCGCTGCGCTCGGCCGCCGCCAGATCGCCGGTGTCCCCTGCACGTGCCGCCCGGCCGCCGAGGACGAAGACGTATGTGAGGAAGGCCAGCTCGGCGACGATGCCGATGCCGATGCGGGCCCAGGTCGGAAGACCGGACGGGGTCACGAAGCCTTCGATGGCTCCCGACACGAACAGGACCAGTGCCAGGCCGATCGCCATGCCCAGGGCCGCCCGGCCTTCCTCGGCGAGCGCGGTACGCCGGGAGCGGGGTCCCGGGTCGATCACGGTCCAGCCGAGCCGCAGGCCCGTTCCGGCGGCCACGAAGACCGCCGTCAGTTCCAGCAGGCCGTGGGGAAGGAGGAGGCCCAGGAAGTGGTCCAGGCGGCCCGCGGAGGACATCAGGCCGATGCCCACCCCCAGGTTCAGCATGTTCTCGAGCAGGATGTACAGGACCGGAAGCCCCAGGAAGATCCCGAGGACCAGGCACAACGCGGTGGCCTGGGCGTTGTTCGTCCACACCTGCGCCGCGAAGGAGGCCGCGGGATGGCTGGAGTAGTACGTCTCGTACTCACCGCCGGGACGCGTCATGGCGCGCAGGTTGGCGGGTGCCCCGATCGCCGCCTGGACCTCGGGGTGGGTGCCGATCCACCAGCCGAGGAGCGCCGCCACCGCCGTGGAGATCAGTGCCGTGGGTATCCACCAGTGCCGCGAACGGTAGACCGCGGCGGGGAAGCCGTGGGCGAGGAACCGGGTGACATCGCGCCACGAGGCCTGGCGTGTGCCGGTGACGGCACTGCGCCCACGAGCCACCAGCCGGCTGAGCCGGCCCGTGAGCTGCGGGTCGGGTGCGCTGGACTGGATCACGGAGAGATGGGTGGCGGTGCGCTGGTAGAGGACGACGAGTTCGTCCGCCTCGGCTCCGTTCAGCCGTCGCCGGCGTCGGAGCAGGGTGTCGAGACGGTCCCACTCGGCGCGGTGGGTGGACACGAACACGTCGAGGTCCATGGGATGGGCTGCTCCTCGTCCTCTCGTACTGTGTGTCAGCTTGTCGTACTGCGGCGCGATGCGCCCTCAGCTTGGCAGACTGGCGTACCTCGGGGCAGGCCAGGGGAAGGACAACGAGCGTGAGTGAGCTAGTGACGGGCGAGGCGGTGGCGCTGGAACTGCGCCCTGCGAAGCTGCCGAGCCGGGTGCTGGCGGTGCTGCTCGACCTGGCAGTGGCGATGACCGTCTACATCCTCGTGACGATCGGGCTGGTCACGGCCACATCGGGTCTGGACGACGCCGCTCAGACCGCGCTGTCGATCGCGACCTTCGTCCTCCTGCTCGTGGGCGGTCCCATCGCGGTGGAGACGCTCAGCCACGGTCGTTCGCTCGGCAAGCTGGCATGCGGGCTGCGGGTGGTGCGGGACGACGGCGGGCCGATCAGGTTCCGGCACGCGTTGGTCCGGGGCGCGGTCGGTGTGATCGAGATCTTGATGACCTTCGGGGTCATCGCGTGCATCGCCTCCCTCGTGTCCGCGCGGGGCCGACGCCTCGGTGACGTGTTCGCGGGCACGCTGGTGGTGCGGGAGCGGGTTCCTGCGGGACGCGCGGGCCTCGTCCCCCCGCCGCCGCCGTGGCTGGCCGGACGGTTCTCCCAGCTGGACCTCTCGGCGGTGCCGGACGGGCTGTGGCTGGCGATCCGGCAGTACCTGACGCGGATGCAGCAGCTGGATCCGCAGGTCGGCTGGTCGATGGGGGAACGTCTCGCCTCGGACCTCACCGCGTACACGGGGACGCCTGCGCCGCACGGGATTCCCGCGGCGGCGTATCTGGCGGCGGTCATGCAGGAGCGACAGGTACGGGAGGCGCGCCGGGCGTTCGGGACCCCGGCAGCCGGCGGAGATCCGTCGGTCCCCGTCGTCGACGGCGGGTACCCGCCGCCTCAGCAGTGGGCGCCCGCTCCTTCGTCAGGAGGCGAGCATCGGCCGCCGCCCACGGCCGCGGGGTGCCCTTGGTCGGCTCCGGGGACGACCGCCGGTGACGACCGGCTCGGGGCACCGGGACAGGCCCGGCCGTACGCCCACCCCGGGCCAGTTCCCCCGGCTCCCGACACCTCGCGGGACGGGGAGCCCTCGGTGGTGCGTGCCGATCCGTCGGGGCACCGCGGCACGGGATTCGCGCCCCCCGCGTAGCCGGCCGCCGGGCGGTTGCCCGGACCGGTCGCCCGGCTCGGGGGTTCGTATGCCCGCCCCCGCCCTCGACGTGCCCGGCCCCGGCCCTCGACGCGCCCGGTTCCGCCGCGCCCGCCCTCACCGACCGCCGCGGCGCCCTTCCCGTCACATGGACTCGGACGGCGGCGACTCGAGATGTTCCAGCTCGATGCCGGGCGCCGCGAGCACCACGTCGCCGGAGATGTGGACGGTGTGCCGCTCCCCCGTGTCCAGGGCCGTGACCTGGTATTCGTCCACGATCAGCGGGGCGTTGTCAGTGGCGTGTGTTTCTCTTTCGACCAGAGCCCAGGACTGGTCCACGGTGCGGGGGGCGAGGACCGGATCCGTGAAGGCGACGAGGCGTACGCGTGTCGCGGGGGACGAGGGGGTGAGGCGCAGCAGTCGGGCGGTGGCGACGAGGAAGGCCGGAGACGTGCCGGTGAAGGCGTGGGCGCTGACGTTGCCTTCGGTTGCCTGGGTGCCGGTGGGGTCGGTGCGGACCCAGGTCACGCCGTCGAGGGCGGCGCCCCGTACCTGCCAGCTCGCGGCGTGCAGTTCGAGGCGGATGGGACGGCCGAGTTCGTCCAGGGCGAGGTCGACGGAGCCGGCGTGGTCGCCGGAGGGATACGTCAGCTGGGAGACATAGCGCCATCCGGACGGGCCGGGCGCGCAGTGGAAGTGTTCCTCGGCGAGGAGGGTGTGGTCGTGCGGGTCGTGAAGCGAATATCGGCCGCGGGGCATGGACGTCCTGGGTCGTGACGGGCTGGTCCGGCCAGTCTGCCTGGTCGGACCAAAGGGGCAGGCCCCCGGCACGGGGGTGCGGGGGCCTGCCTCGGTACCTGCTGCTGGTGGGGCGCGTCAGTGCACGGACGTGCTCACCCCGTGGCGCGTCGCTGGTGCGCGCACACCGCCGGTCGGTGGCGTGCGCGCCTGCCGGCGGCGTCCGTGATCAGTAGCGGTAGTGGTCCGACTTGAAGGGGCCTTCGACGTCGACGCCGATGTACGCCGCCTGCTCGGGGCGGAGCTCGGTGAGCTTCACGCCGAGCGCGTCCAGGTGGAGCCGGGCGACCTTCTCGTCGAGGTGCTTGGGCAGCGTGTACACACCGGTGGGGTACTCGTCGGGCTTGGTGAACAGCTCGATCTGGGCCAGCGTCTGGTCCGCGAAGGAGTTGGACATCACGAACGACGGGTGACCGGTGGCGTTGCCCAGGTTCAGCAGGCGGCCCTCGGACAGGACGATGATCTTCTTGCCGTCGGGGAAGGTCCAGGTGTGGACCTGCGGCTTGACCTCGTCCTTGACGATGCCGGGGACCTTGGCGAGACCCGCCATGTCGATCTCGTTGTCGAAGTGGCCGATGTTGCCGACGATCGCCTGGTGCTTCATCTTGGCCATGTCCGCGGCCATGATGATGTCCTTGTTGCCGGTCGTGGTGACGAAGATGTCGGCCTTGTCGACGACCTCGTCGAGGGTCGTGACCTGGTAGCCGTCCATGGCCGCCTGCAGCGCGCAGATCGGGTCGATCTCGGTGACGATCACACGGGCGCCCTGTCCGCGCAGGGACTCGGCGCACCCCTTGCCCACGTCACCGTAGCCGCAGACGACGGCGGTCTTGCCGCCGATGAGGACGTCGGTGGCGCGGTTGATGCCGTCGATCAGGGAGTGGCGGCAGCCGTACTTGTTGTCGAACTTCGACTTGGTGACGGCGTCGTTGACGTTGATCGCCGGGAACAGCAGGACGCCGTCGCGCTGCATCTCGTACAGGCGGTGGACGCCGGTCGTGGTCTCCTCGGTGACGCCGCGGATCTCGGACGCCAGCTGGGTCCACTTCTGGGGGGCCTCGCCCAGGGTGCGGTGGAGCAGCTGGAGGATGACGCGGTGCTCGTCGGACTCGGCGGTGTCGATCGCCGGGACCTTGCCGTCCTTCTCGTACTCGACGCCCTTGTGGACGAGGAGGGTGGCGTCACCGCCGTCGTCGAGGATCATGTTCGGGCCGCCGGTGGGGCTGTCCGGCCAGGTCAGCGCCTGCTCGGTGCACCACCAGTACTCCTCCAGCGTCTCGCCCTTCCAGGCGAAGACGGGGATGCCCTGGGGGTTGTCGGGGGTGCCGTTCGGGCCGACGGCGATGGCGGCGGCCGCGTGGTCCTGGGTGGAGAAGATGTTGCAGGAGGCCCAGCGGACCTGGGCACCCAGGGCCACCAGCGTCTCGATGAGCACGGCGGTCTGGACGGTCATGTGCAGGGAGCCGGTGACGCGGGCGCCGGCCAGCGGCTGCGTCTCGGCGTACTCCTTGCGGATCGCCATCAGGCCGGGCATCTCGTGCTCGGCGAGGGTGATCTCCTTGCGGCCGAACTCGGCCAGGGAGAGGTCGGCGACCTTGAAGTCCTGTCGGTTGTCGACAGTCGTCATTACGAGCTGCTCCTCGGGGTTGGGGCGAGGTGGGTACGGCTGGTCTGCGCGGCGGCGGACACAGGGGTGCCCGAAGAGGACACAGGCATGCCCACGTGCGCGCAGCGCAGTCCGTCGGAGGCCCTCTCTCCCTCGGCCGGTCCCCGGAGGGACCGCCCGACCGCCATCAGCAGCGACGTCTGGCTCGGCTCCCAAGCTACACCGGGCGGCCCCGGGCTCCCCAGTCCGCCTCCAAAGACGTCCGGATCCCGTGCCGTCACGGCGGCCGACTCAGTGACCCGCGGACTGGCCCGGGCCGCCGGGCGTCGCATCGGGATCCGCGCCCTTGGCGGCCTCCGCCTCGCTGTAGATGTCGGGTTCCAGATAGATGACGCGGGCGATCGGAACGGCGGCGCGGATGCGGGCCTCGGCGGCGTTGATCGCGGAGGCGATCTCCGCCGCCGTGTCGTCGTGCTTGACGTCGATCTTGGCGGCCACCAGCAGTTCCTCGGGGCCGAGGTGGAGCGTGCGCATGTGGATGATGCGGGGGACCGTGTCGCCGTCGACGATCGCGGCCTCGATCTCCTTGACCACCTCTGCGCCCGCGGCCTCACCCAGGAGCAGCGACTTGGTCTCGGCGGCGAGCACGAGGGCGATCAGCACCAGCAGCACGCCGATACAGACGGTGCCGATGCCGTCCCAGACGCCGTCGCCGGTGAGCAGCGAGATACCGACACCGCCGAGGGCGAGGACCAGACCGATCAGCGCACCGAAGTCCTCCAGGAGGACGACCGGAAGCTCGGGCGCCTTGGCCCGGCGGATGAACTGCGCCCAGGACAGCTTGCCGCGCAGTTCGTTGGATTCCTTTATCGCGGTACGGAAGGAGAACCCCTCGGCGATGATCGCGAAGACGAGCACGCCCACCGGCCAGTACCAGTGCTCGACCTCGTGCGGGTGGCTGATCTTCTCGATGCCCTCGTAGATGGCGAACATGCCACCGACCGTGAACAGGACGATCGAGACGAGGAAGGCGTAGATGTAGCGCTCGCGTCCGTAGCCGAAGGGATGCTGCGGGGTGGCCTCACGCTGGGCCCGCTTGCCGCCGATCAGCAGCAGGAACTGGTTTCCGGAGTCGGCGAGCGAGTGGACGCCCTCGGCGAGCATCGACGATGAGCCACTGAAGGCGAACGCCACGAACTTCGATGCCGCGATCGCGAGGTTGGCGCCGAGTGCCGCCACGATCGCCCTGGTGCCGCCTGACGCGCTCATATGTTCGCGTTGTCCCTTCGTAGCCGTCCCACCCCGGACCCTCGCATCCTTGCGTACGCCGCCCTGGGCTTTGCCCGTCCTTTGCCGGTGGGCCATTGTTGCAGCCGGGTCGGGCGGCACTGCGCCGGACCGGCATGACGACGGCCCACCGCCCGGGTCAGGCGACGACCGTGGCCCGGAAGACCGTGCCGGCGCCGGACACCTCGGCCGTTTCGCCGGCCGGTACGAAGACCGACTGGCCGGCGGCGAGCAGGAGTTCCCCGGCGCGAACGGTACCCGCGGTGCACAGCAGGATCTGAGGGGTCGCACGGGTCAGCTCGCGCGGGGCGGCACCCTCCGCCAGGACGTACCGGGAGAGGCGGAACTCGTCGATGGGGGTCTCGTAGACCTCCTCGCCGTCGTCGGACGCCTCCGGGCGCAGCACGCCCGGGTCGCTCGCCTCGAAGCGGACGATGCGCAGCAGCTCGGGGACGTCGACGTGCTTGGGGGTCAGTCCGCAGCGCAGGACGTTGTCGGAGTTGGCCATGATCTCGACGCCGAGGCCGTTGAGGTAGGCGTGCGGGACGCCGGCGCCGAGGTACAGGGCCTCGCCGGGCTGGAGCTGCACATGGTTGAGGAGCATGGCCGCGATCACGCCCGGGTCGCCGGGGTAGTGGTGGGCGATGTCGGCGTACGGGGCGTAGGCACCGCCGAGGCGGGCGCAGGCGGTCGCCGCCTCGCCGACCGTGTGGGCCATGGCCTCGGGGTCGGCGCTCAGGACGGCCGTGAGGACCTCCCGCAGGGCGTCCTCCTCGGGGTGCGCGTGCAGCAGGTCCACATAGGGCTTGAGGGAGTCCACGCCGAGGCCCGCGAGCAGCTCGGCGGCCTCGTCGGGCGCGCGGAAGCCGCACAGCCCGTCGAACTCGGTGAGCGCGCAGATCAGCTCGGGCTTGTGGTTGGCGTCCTTGTAGTTGCGGTGGGGGGCGTCGACCGGGATGCCGCGGCGCTCCTCATCGGCGTAGCCCTCCTTCGCCTGCTCCAGGTCGGGATGCACCTGGAGGGACAGCGGGGCGCCCGCGGCGAGGATCTTCAGCAGGAAGGGCAGCCGGGGACCGAACCGGGCGACGGTTCTGCTGCCCAGCTCCTCCTCCGGCGCCTTGTCGATCACCTCGTTCAGGGGGCCGCGCGGGGTGCGCGAGGGCGCGCCCGGGTGGGCGCCCATCCACATCTCCGCCTGCGGCTCACCGGTCGGCTCCTCGCCCAGGAGCCGGGGGATGGCGGTGGTCGAGCCCCAGGCGTAGGGGCGGACGGTGTTCTCGAGGCGATCCATGGGTGTCTTTTCTCCGTACGTGCACTGTTCGGCGGCGCTGGTCCAGCAGGCGTGAGCCCAGGTCAGGCCCCTGAGGCGAGCGCCACGTAAACAGCGGCGAAATCGGTGATGGCGATCAGCTCGGCGAGGGTCTCCAGTTCGCTGCCGTCCTCGGGTTCGAGCTCGCTGATCGCCGTGTCGTGGCTGAGGGCCAGTTCGCGTGCGGCGGGGGCCGCGCTCAGGCCGCCGATCGGGCGGTCACGCAGGAGCACCACGCGGGCGTGCAGGGCCTGGGCCTCCTCGACGCGGTCGCGGAAGAAGTCGTCGGGGTCGGCTCCGGCCGCGAGTGCGCCGGACAGCAGGACGCTGTGCGAGCCGAGCGCCTCCGGCAGTTGTGCGGTGAGCGCGGGGCGGCCGGCGAGCTCTGCGAGCGCGGCGGCGAAGCGCTGGCCGGCCGGTGCGGCGGAGACGCCCTCCGTCCAGATCACGGGGAGGGACTCGGCCAGCTCGGCGGCGAGGTTCTTCGCGGGGTTGCTGTAGGTGGCGATGGCCGGACCGCAGCGCTCGGCGACCTGGTCGAGCCGGTCGGCCACCTTCCCCAGGGCGTCGGCCGGAGCGGACAGCAGCCCGGTGCGGTCGAGGAGGGCGAGCAGCGGGGTGAGCAGGGCCCAGAGCACACCCGGCGCGGACGCGGTGAGGGGCTGGTCCTGCTCGTACGGGGCGGTGGCCATCGGGACGAACAGGCCATGGGCACCGACCACCGCGTCCGTGATCGGCGAGCGGTCGGGGGCGACGGCGACGACCGTGCAGCCACGGCGGTAGGCCTGCTCGACGAGGATCGACAGGCCCGGCTCGGTGCCGTCGGGCGTGGCGATCAGCAGCAGGTCCACGGGGCCCGCCCAGCCGGGGAGGTCCCAGCGCAGGGCCCCGGCCGCCGGGGCGACGCCCGTGGGGTGGATCCGGGTGACCGGGCAGGCGGCGCCCGCGAGGGTGCCGAGCAGTTCGGCGACGCCCACGGAGGCGGTGCCCGGGCCCGCGATGAGGAGGGCGCGGGGACGGCCGTCGGGCTTCAGGTCGTTGACCCCCGCCTCGACGGCGTGCCGTACGGCGGTACGCACGCGCGCACCGGCCTCGGCGGCGCCGCGCAGCAGTGCGCGCCGGTCGGCACGCGCCAGCGCCTCGGGGTCGTCGAGCAGCGTTTCGTCCAGCATGGGCGACAGCCTCCGATCGGCGGGCCGTTACGCGGGGCGGCGGGCCTCGTCGACGAGCAGGACCGGAATGCCGTCCCGCACCGGGTAGGCGAGGCCGCAGTCCTGCGAGGTGCAGACCAGCTCGCTCTCCTCCTCCTTGAGGGGGGCGTGGCACGCCGGGCAGGCGAGGATCTCCAGGAGGCCGGCTTCGAGCGGCATGAAAGGTCCCTTCGGGCGGAGGCGCTGTGCCTGGTCAGACTACCGCTGCGGGGGCCTGCATGCGGTGGTTGGGCAGGTCCGGCCTCCCTTCCGCGCAGGAGGGGAGGCCGGCGGCCCCGGATGTCAGCCGCGGATGATCGCCAGTACCTCGTCCCGGATCTTCGCCATGGCCGCCTCGTCCTTCGCCTCCGCGTTCAGGCGGAGCAGCGGTTCGGTGTTGGAGGGGCGGACGTTGAACCACCAGTCGGCGGCGGAGACGGTCAGTCCGTCCAGCTCGTCCAACTCCAGGCCCTCGACGCCCTGGTAGGCCGCCTTGACCGCCGCGAGGCGGGCCTTCTGGTCGTCGACCGTGGAGTTGATCTCTCCGGAGCCCACATAACGGTCGTACTCGGCGACCAGCCGGGAGAGCGGCTGGTCCTGGCCGCCCAGCGCCGCGAGCACGTGCAGGGCGGCCAGCATGCCCGTGTCCGCGTTCCAGAACTCCTTGAAGTAGTAGTGCGCCGAGTGCTCGCCGCCGAAGATCGCGCCCGTGCGCGCCATCTCCGCCTTGATGAAGGAGTGGCCCACGCGCGTGCGGACCGGCGTCCCCCCGTGCTCCCGCACGACCTCGGGCACCGACCACGACGTGATCAGGTTGTGGATGACCGTGCCCTTGCCGCCGTTCTTGCCGAGTTCCCGCGCGGCGACCAGAGCCGTGATCGCGGACGGGGAGACCGGGTTGCCCTGCCCGTCCACGACGAAGCAGCGGTCGGCGTCGCCGTCGAAGGCGATGCCGATGTCGGCACCCTCCTCGCGTACCCGCTTCTGCAGGTCGACGATGTTGGCCGGGTCGAGCGGATTGGCCTCGTGGTTGGGGAACGTGCCGTCCAGTTCGAAGTACATGGGGACCAGGTCGATCGGCAGCCCGGCGAAGACGGTGGGCACGGTGTGCCCGCCCATGCCGTTGCCCGCGTCCACGACGACCTTCAGGGTGCGGATGGACGTCAGGTCGACGAGGGAGCGCAGGTACGCCGCGTAGTCGTCCAGGGTCTCGCGCTGTGTGATCGCCCCCGGCGTCTGCGCGGGCTCCGGTGCGCCCGAGTCCAGCCACTGCTCGACCAGTTCGCGGATCTCGGTCAGGCCCGTGTCCTGGCCGACCGGGGCGGCGCCGGCGCGGCACATCTTGATGCCGTTGTACTTCGCCGGGTTGTGCGAGGCGGTGAACATCGCGCCCGGCAGCCCGAACGCCCCCGACGCGTAGTACAGCTGGTCCGTCGAGCACAGCCCGATCTCGGTCACGTCCACGCCGCGTGCGGCCGCACCGCGCGCGAACGCCCGCGACAGCCCCGGGGACGAGGGACGCATGTCATGGCCGACGACGATGGCTCCCGCACCGGTCACCTGTGCGAAGGCGGCCCCGAAGAGCTCGGCGAGCGACTCGTCCCACTGGTCGGGAACGACACCGCGTACGTCATACGCCTTCACGATCTGCGACAGATCAGCAGCCACGACCAACCCTCCTGAGGTCTGAACAATGGGCCCCAAACTACCCGCTGGGACCGGGGCCGGGCGAAGCGGTCCGCCTCCCTGGCGAACAGTTCCCACGGAGTTCACACCAAGGCTCACCCGACACCGGGGCGCATCGGCACCGGAACCCGGGGGACACGCAATCCCCGGGGAGGCGGGGACGGGAGAACGGCGCGGTCGGCACCGCGCACGGGGAGCTGTCGCCGGAGACGGAACGCCGGGCGAGGGCCGGTCAGTTGTCCGGCGAGCGCAGCACCCGCAGATGGCCGCGCCGCGCGACCTCCATCGGATCCGCCGTACGGCCACCGCCGCCGCCCGCCTCGGCCGCGCGCTGTTGCGGACGGGCGGCCTCCCGTACGGCGTTGGCGAGTGCTTCGAGGTCGTCGCCGCTGGGGCGGGCCGGGGTCGAGCCGTCCAGAAGGCGGACGACCTCCCAGCCGCGCGGTGCGGTCAGGCGCTCGGAATGCTCGGCGCACAGGTCGTAGCAGTGGGGTTCGGCGTAGGTGGCGAGCGGGCCGAGGACCGCGGTCGAGTCGGCGTAGACGTACGTCAGCGTCGCTACGGCAGGACGGCCGCAAGCGGTGCGCGAACAGCGACGTACAGGGCTCACGACGTTGGACGGTACCGCACTCTTGAGCGGGCCGCGACGACTCTCCCCCAGGTCACTCCACCGTGTCGTGCTGTGAGGCGGCCCACAGACCCTCTCGTCTCGTACGGTCTGACCTGCGCGGACCCGCCGCGTGCGGCCGCCGGGCGCCCGGGGAACCGGTCACCACTTAGTGCAAACCTCGACAATTCTCATGAGGTCGGCGGTCCATGGGAGATACCGAATCGAGCCCAAGCTTGGCTGGAATGGTCATCATGCGACACGAGGTGCGCCTCGGGACACCTTCGTGACCCCGGCCGCGGCGAGCCGGTTGGACAGATCGGCATCGGGGGGCCACGAGGTGTGTGGGGCAGGGCGCGGCGCCCCCGCTGGGACTACGCTTCGACAGTGATGGACACCCCTGTAACGCCCCGCGACGCCGCACCCGGGCCCCGCCGCCGCGATCGTCACGGCAGAGGCATGCGCGGCCCCGTGGCCCCGCCCCAGGTTCCCCTCTCGGCGAGCCGCGCCGAGGTGTTCGCGGACCTGGTGCAGGACTCCGTGGAGCGTCTGGAAAGGCACTGGCCGCAGCTCGCCGACATCGACTTCCTCGTCCTGGAGGTGCCGCGGCTCGACGGCACCCCCGGCGCCTGGGACGACGAGGCGGTCCCGCTCGGGGGCACGATCCCGGCCCGCGAGGGCCGCCGGGCGCGCGTGGTCGTCTACCGCCGCCCGGTCGAGATCAGGACGAAGGGCCGCGACGAGCGCGCCGCCCTGGTCCATGAGGTCGTGGTGGAGCAGGTGGCGGAGCTGCTCGGGCTGACCCCGGAGACGGTCGACCCGCGCTACGGCGAGGACTGATCCAGGGCCGTACCGGGGCCGGGCCGGCTGCCGGGGCCCGCAGGCCCCGCCGTCACTTCTTCAGCAGCACCGACAGGTCCTCGTCCGCCTGCGGCACCGCGACCGTCCCCCGGTCGTCGGGAAGGGTCTGCACCGTGAACGCCGGCACGCCCTCCATGGTCGTCTGGAGGATGCGGGCGGCATGGACGGGCCCGCCCGAGACCGGCTCGACCGTGAGCGCATAGGTGCCCTTGAGGCCACTCGGCACGGGCGCCTCCACGTTCTGGGTCGTACCGCCCTTGATCGTGAACTCCTTGGTCGCCGCGGTGCCGCCCTCGCTGCCCGCCGAGGCGGTCACCTTGACCGTGGCGGAGCCGCCCACGGCGGTCAGCGCGAGGGTGCTGCCCTTGGCGCTGTTGTCCGCGACCGACGCACGCGTACCGACCGGGGCGGTCGCCGGGATGAAGGCCGACTCCTGCTTGTCGCCCTTGCCCCGGACCACCCGCAGGGCGGCCACCACCGGGACGGGGGTGTCGCCGGCGGACAGCACCAGGGAACCCGCCTCGCCGCGCGTGAGCGGGCCGAGATCCACCGCCGTGGTCATGCCGCCCTTCACGTGCAGCGTCTCGTTCCCGGCAGGGGTGATCTGCCCGGAGGGCGAGGCGAGACGCACCTTCAGATCGGCGTCGGCGTCCCCGGGCGCGAAGGCGATCAGGCGGACGTCCGTGGCGTCCTTGGGGATGCCGGGCAGCACGAGCGAGCTCGCCGGGTCCGTGGAGGCGGGCAGCCAGTCGCCGCCCAGCTTGTCGTCGAGGGCCAGAACGGCGGCGGCGACCCGGCCGCTGCGGACGCTGACGTGGACCGTGAGGTCGTTCTCCTTGGCCGCGCTGAGCGTGGACAGCAGGACCGGCTCGGTGGAGTGCGGCTGGACGGTGATGCCCTCGCCGACCACCGACTTGAGGTTGCCGTCCTTGCCGTACAGCTCGATGTCGACGACCGCGGCGGAGTCGTCCGGGTTGGTCAGGTGCACGTAGTCGGTGCGGGAGGCGGCGGTGCTGGCGCCCGGGAACCAGAACTCCGTGTCCGGGGCGGTGCAGTTGGTGCCCAGCAGCCCACGACCGGTGCCCGCGGCGACCTGGGTCGTCTCCTGGACCGTCCAGCCGGGTGCGAACCGGCCCGTGGCCGTGCCGATCAGCGCGGGCGTGTCCGAGCCCGAGCCGTCCCCGGTGACCGGTGTCCCGGGCGCCTTGGGGGTCACGGTGGGCGCATCGGACTTCTTCTTGCTCTTGCCGCTCTTTCCGTCCTTGCCGCCCTTGCCGCTCTGGGAGGAGCCCGAGGTGTCCCCCGACTGCTCGCCGGCTGCGACGAGTTCGGCCTTGCCGCCGCCGTCCGTGCCCTGCGCGACCGGCGTGAAGGACGTGTACGTGGTGTCGGCGATGTCGGAGGTGCTCGGCTCGGGGCACAGCAGCCGGGTCTGCTCCACGGGCAGCCGGGCAGCCGGCTTCGCGGCGCCGTTGCCGGACGCGGACGGAGCCGTGAGCGCCGCGAAGCCGGTGACCGCGGCGAGCGCGGTCGTGCCGGCGATCAGGGACAGGGTCGTGCGCTTCACTGCTGGCTCCCGTCGGGGCGCTCCTGGTCGGTGCCGTGCGCCGGGTCGTACGGCATGGCGTAGCCCTGGTTGTACGTCTGGTCGTACTGCGCCGGGTTCCCGTAGGCGTAGGGGTCGTACTGGGCACCCTGATAGGGGTCGGCCTGGTACGGCTGCTGCTCGTAGGTGCCCTGCGCGTACTGCTGCGGAACGCCCTGGTACTGCTCGCCGCCGTAGGTGCCGTACTCGCCGTTCCCGTAGCCGCCCGTGTCCCACTCGTCGTACACCGGCTGCTGCGGGACCTCCGCGGGCTGCTCCTCCTCAGGCGGCGGTGGCGCGTCGGCGTCCTGTGCCTGTTCCTCCGCCTCGGCCTGGGCGCGCAGCCGGCGGGCACGGCGGCCCTCGCCGGTGGTGTCCTGGGCGGGCACGAACTGCTCCTCGGGGAGGTCGTCGTCGACATCGCGGCGGCGGCCGGGCAGCGCCAGCACCAGCACGACGACGGCGAGCGCGCCCTGAGCCCACAGCCATGCGGTGTGGCCGATGGGTGTGTCGTACGTGACGTCCAACGTGCCGCCGGAGGAGGGCAGTTCGAAGCCCTGGGCCCAGCCGTCGACCGTGGTGCGGGTCAGCGGCCTGCCGTCCAGGGTCGCGGTCCAGCCGGCGTCCGCGGTGTCGGCGATCCGCAGCACGCGGCCCTCGGCACCGGACGGGATCTTCGAGTGGATGTCGACGGGTCCGGCCGGGACGGCCTCCGGCGCGGCGGACCCGCTCACGATCGCCGCCCGGGAGACCTGCCGGTCCACCCGCCACAGGGCGCTGCCGTCCTGCTGGCTGAGCCGGGTCAGGCCGGGCGTGGCGTCCAGCACCCGGCTGATCTCGCGCGGAGCGCCCTTGCGGACGAGGACGTAACGCACGGCGAAGCCGCCGAGCTCGTCGGCCTGGTCGGCGCCGGAACCCGCGACGAGATTGGCGACGACCTTGTCGAGGTTTCTGTTCTCGCCGTCCTGCGTGGCGAGTTCACCGTCGCCGAGGCGGGCGCCGGAACCGCGGACCAGTGTGTACCCGACGCGTGCGGTGGACGGGCTGTCGAGGACGAGGGTCCGGGCCTGGTCGGAGGTGCCGCCCTCCTCGGCCACGAATGCGGGCACCTGCACGGCGTCGCGCCGCTCCAGAGGCCCGTCGGCACCGCGGATCATCCAGCCGGCGGCGATGAGCAGGGGACCGGCCGCGGAGGCGAACGCGATGAGCGCGGCGACGGGCTGACGCCAGCCGAAGCTCTGCTCGGCCACGCGCTCCTGGGCGCCGTCGGCGCCGACGACCGCGGCGGACAGCAGGGCCAGACCGTAGACGAGGGTCGCGGGTCCGGCCCAGGCGGAGCCGTTGGACAGGACCGCGAAGACGAGGGCCACCAGCGCGACCGCCCACGCCGTCCGGATGCCGGCCGCTCGCTCGGAGCGCATCAGGGCGGCCAGCGCGGCGAGCACGATGCCGATCAGCATCAGCCCGCTGACGGTGCCGGGACCGCCCGGACTCGCACCGAGCAGGTCGGAGGCGGAGGCCGCGCTCCCGCCGTAGTCGAGACCCGCTTCCTTGAAGAAGCCGAAGGGCAGCAGCGACAGCGACCAGGGGGCGAGGAGCAGCAGCGGGGTGCCCAGCAGGACGAGGAAACGCAGGCCGTAGGCGGCGATGTCGCTCCTGCGCACCGCGAGCAGCGCGACGCCGAGCACGAGGGCGATCGGCCACACGATGGGGGTGAACGCGGTGGTGATCGTCAGCAGCAGGGCGTAGGCCCAGGTGGCGCGCCAGCTGCCGCGGGCGCCCGAGGCGTGGGC
Organism: Streptomyces sp. HUAS TT11; assembly: GCF_051553595.1. Classification (NCBI taxonomy): domain Bacteria; kingdom Bacillati; phylum Actinomycetota; class Actinomycetes; order Kitasatosporales; family Streptomycetaceae; genus Streptomyces; species Streptomyces sp. HUAS TT11. The sequence continues at coordinate 5,484,821 of NZ_CP196184.1, read as the reverse complement.
GAGCCCTGCGGCGGCGACGGCCGCGCGCGCGATGAGCGGCAGCAGGATCGCGAGGACCGCCGTGCCGATGCGGCCGCCCGCCAGCGCGCCGGTGGCGGCGGGCAGGAAGGCGTAGGCGACGGACGCCCACGCACGCAGCAGCCGCGACTCGACGAGCGGCCGCGAGGCGAAGTACGCCGTGAGGCCGGCCAGCGGCACGGAGCAGACGAGCAGCACCGTGACCGCGAGTCCGGTGGAGCCGAACAGGATGCTCGACAGCAGGGCGACGAGGGCGAGGTAGGGCGGCGCGGACTGGGTGCCGCCCGCACCGACCGGATGCCAGGCGTCGAGAAACCGCGACCACAGCTCGGAGGAGTCGGCGGGCGCGGGCAGCATCGCTCCGCCGGCAAGCGCGCCACCGCCCAGCAGGGCGCGGCAGGCGATGAGGGAGAAGACCAGGAGGACGACGAAGAGCACAGGTCCGGGCTTGCGGCCGATGCGCTTGAGCCGGGCGAACTGCTCGACCTCCAGGAAGTCGGCGTCGTCACCGCCGGGTCCGGACTCCAGGCCCGCGCCGTGCCTGCCGGCCGCGGAGACCTCGGGGTCGGAGCGACCCACCAGGTTGCTCGCGACCTGTTCGACGGTGGCCCGGACGGTCGCTCCGCGCGGCGGGAACAAGGGCCGCAGCTCGTCCTTGTCGACCAGCGGGCGGCCGCGCCTTCGGCGGCCGGCGATGATCCGCTCGGGCCGCAGCGCCGTGCCCAGCAGGCCGCGGATCTCGTCGAGCGCCTGTCCGGGCACCTTGCCGACGAGATAGGCCACCGTGCGCAGCAGGGTGCCGAGCACCAGCCGCAGCAGGATCCAGGGCAGCTGTGCCGTGCGTGCGTTGACAAGGAGGGTGTAGACGGCGCCCGCCTTGTCGACCTTGTGCGGGGAGGCCGCGGTGCGGCCGACGCAGTCGACGGCGCGGCGCTCGCGGGAGGCCGCCTCGGCGTGGCGCACGACCGCGTCGGGTGCGACGAGGACACGGTGTCCCGCCGCGTTGGCGCGCCAGCACAGGTCGACGTCGTCGCGCATCAGCGGCAGATGCCGGTCGAACCCGCCGAGCTCCTCGAAGACGTCGCGCCGGACGAGCATGCCGGCCGTGGAGACGGACAGCACCGGGCGGATGTGGTCGTGCTGGCCCTGGTCCTGTTCGCGGCGGTCCAGACCGGTCCAGCGGCGACCGGAGTTGGCGATGGTCACGCCGACCTCGAGAAGCTGCCGGCGGTCGTACCAGCCCCGGAGCTTGGGCCCGACGACGGCCACGTCGTCCCGGCCCAGTTCGAGTTCGTTCTCCACGAGGCGGAGCATCTCGGCGAGGGCGTCGGGTTCGGGCGCGCAGTCGTCGTGCAGAAGCCACAGCCAGTGCACCGGCTCGCCGTACGGCAACTCCGGCATCTCGTACGCCTCGTCCCGCCAGGTGCGGGTGGCGGGGTCCCAGCCGCTGGGGCGTTTGAGATAGGGAAGATCTTCGGGGCTCAGCACCGGCGCGCTGCGGTTCGCCTCTTCGACGGCCTGGCCGAAGCCGGTACGGCGGGCGAGGTGCAGGACGCGATCGGGGCCGAGGGCCTCGGTGAGCAGCTGTGCTGAGGCGTCCGCGCTGCCGGTGTCGGCAGCCACGGCGTACTGCACGGGGCGCTCCTGGCCGAGCAGCCCGGTGAGCGCGTCGGGCAGCCAGCGGGCGCCGTCGTGGGCGACGAGCACCGCGGTGACCACGTGACGCGGGAACTCTGGCATGGCGGCGTTGGGTTGGGCCGCCGTATGGCTGTGCACGGACATCGAGGTACGGGCCCCGGTTCGATGGACTGCGGTGGACGCCTGTGCCCCGAGGGGGCAGCGGGACGTCTCGGACGGAGGCCCACACTAACCGCTGGACAAGATCACCATCCGCCGCCTGTGGACAACCCCTCGGCGCCGGGCCGTTCGTTACGTATGGATGTGCGCCTTTCATCGCTCGCCGGAGGACCGGCGAGCGGCCCGTGTTCGCGCTCTTCCCGGGACGTCCTCGAGGACGGTTCGCGATCCGTGGGCGTCAGACCGCGGCCTTCTTCAGGCGCCTGCGCTCCCGCTCGGACAGACCGCCCCAGATGCCGAACCGCTCGTCGTTGGCGAGCGCGTACTCGAGGCACTCGGAGCGGACCTCACAGGCGAGGCAGACCTTCTTGGCCTCGCGGGTGGAGCCGCCCTTCTCGGGAAAGAAGGACTCGGGGTCGGTCTGGGCGCACAGCGCGCGCTCCTGCCAGCCGAGTTCCTCGTCCGCGTCGTCGACCAGCAGTTGCTGCACCAGCTCGGTCATGTGCGCCCCTCGTCAGTCTTTCGCGTCCCCGTGATGTAGCCGTTACCGATTTCGGCTGAACGACACGAGTGAAATTACAAGTGTGCCGATCCGGGCCAGTCAAGCCGAGATCTGCTATTGGGCCCCTTATTCACTCTGCGGAACCAAGGCTTTGCGGAAAGTGTTCAAATCGGCATAAACCCTGACAGCCATCGGGGGTCCACGCGAGCCGCCCGCCCCCACAGGGAAGGACGCCCACAAGTTCGATCTCGTTCCGGCGCGAACGGCGAAGCGAAACGGATCACAGTCGGATCACGAGATCGCAACGGCGTCCACACGTCCGGCGGTGCGCTCCATGTGTCCCTGACTCCCCCTGCACAAACCTTTCATCTGTCAGATGAACCGGATGGGGTGAAACACTTCCCACATTCCGGGACCGAAGTTGACAGCGAAGGTGTGAACCGATGTCCTAGTGAGCATGCTCGCGAACTCGGCTGCCGCCTCGACCCGCCCCGTCGGGTTGCTCGGCGCTGCCCGTGCTCGCTGTTGCTGTTCCGGCTGTTGAGCCTGCCCCACCGCTCCGGCCGCCCCTGAGTCCACACGACTCGGCTGTTGTTCCCCGCGCCCGTACCAGGGCCCGCGCCACGCCCGTGACCCGGGCGGACGGCACATGACACCCAGCCCCCCGCACTCTTCCGCCGAGGAACCACCGCACCCATGAACAGCGACAGCGACCTCCAGATCGCCGGCGACATCCTCGAAGTACCGCATCTGCTCCAGCCGCCGCGCGAGCACCCCTCCACCGTGGCCGAGTTCGCCGGTCTCGCCCGCGCCATCGCCGCCGACCGCTCCCGGTGGGCCTCCCTCGTGCAGTACGACGCCACGTCCCGCTGGTACCACCGGCTGCAGACCGGCCCGGGCTACGAGGTCTGGCTGCTGTCCTGGGTGCCCGGGCAGGGCAGCGGGCTGCACGACCACGGGCACTCGTCCGGCGTGCTGACCGTCCTGGACGGCGCACTCACCGAGCGCACGGAGCGCGCCACCCGCGCGTTGAGTGCGGGGGCGCAACGCGTGTTCGCGCCGGGATATGTGCACGAAGTGGTGAACGACACGCTGGAGCCGGCCGTGAGCCTGCACGTGTACTTCCCGGGGCTGACCGAGATGCCGATGCTCACTCCGTCCCTGCTCCGGCGCACCGGAGCGGCCCCGGTCTCGGCGTGCGCGGCCCACCGCGGCGGGACGGCGGACGCGGTCACCGCCTGAACGGGACCCCGCGCCGCGCCGGGTGTGCCGAGCCTCCACAACCGGGTCACACACTGTCCTGCCCGCCTGCAAGACTGGTTCCCATGCGCATTGTGGTTCTGGCAGGCGGCATCGGCGGTGCCCGGTTTCTTCGTGGTCTGAAGCGGGCGGTGCCCGACGCGGACATCACGGTCATCGGCAACACCGGCGACGACATCCACCTCTTCGGGCTGAAGGTCTGCCCGGACCTCGACACGGTGATGTACACCCTCGGCGGCGGCATCAACGAGGAACAGGGCTGGGGCCGGGCCGACGAGACCTTCCACCTCAAGGAGGAGCTCGCGGCCTACGGCGTCGGGCCGGAGTGGTTCGGGCTCGGCGACCGCGACTTCGCCACGCACATCGTGCGGACCCAGATGCTGGGCGCCGGCTATCCGCTCAGCACGGTCACCGAAGCGCTGTGCGACCGCTGGAAGCCGGGCGTCCGGCTCATCCCCATGTCGGACGACCGTGTCGAGACCCATGTCGCCGTCGAGTTGGACGGCGAGCGCAAGGCGATCCACTTCCAGGAGTACTGGGTGCGGCTGCGGGCCTCCGTGCCGGCCGAGGCGGTGGTACCCGTCGGCGCCGAGCAGGCGAAGCCCGCCCCGGGTGTCCTGGAGGCGATCGCGGAGGCGGACGTCGTCCTCTTCCCGCCGTCCAACCCCGTGGTCTCCGTCGGCACGATCCTCGCGGTGCCCGGGATCCGCGAGGCGATCGCGGACGCCGGGGTGCCGGTGGTGGGCCTGTCCCCCATCGTCGGCGACGCACCCGTGCGCGGGATGGCCGACAAGGTGCTCGCGGCGGTCGGTGTCGAGTCGACGGCCGCGGCGGTCGCCGAGCACTACGGCTCGGGGCTGCTGGACGGCTGGCTCGTGGACACGGTGGACGCGGGCGTCGTGGACCGTGTGGAGGCCGCGGGCATCCGCTGCCGCGCGGTGCCGCTGATGATGAACGACCTCGAGTCGACGGCCCGGATGGCCCGCGAGGCGCTGGCCCTCGCGCAGGAGGTGCGGACGGCGTGAGCGAAGCACCCGGCTACCGGATCTGGGCCCTGCCCGGGCTGCCCGAGGTACGTCCCGGGGACGACCTCGCCAAGCTGATCGCGGCCTGCGAGCCCGGTCTCGTCGACGGGGACGTCCTGCTCGTCACCTCGAAGATCGTGTCCAAGGCCGAGGGACGCGTCGTCCGTGCGGACGACCGGGAGGCCGCCATCGACGCCGAGACGGTGCGCGTCGTGGCCCGGCGCGGGCCGCTGCGGATCGTGGAGAACCGCCAGGGACTCGTGATGGCCGCCGCCGGGGTCGACGCCTCCAACACCCCGGCGGGGACCGTGCTGTTGCTGCCCGAGGACCCCGACGCCTCGGCGCGGACCCTGCGGCAGGGGCTGCGGGACACACTCGGCGTCGACGTCGGCGTGATCGTGACGGACACCTTCGGGAGGCCGTGGCGCACCGGGCTGACCGACGTCGCCGTCGGTGCCGCGGGCGTACGGGTCCTCGACGACCTGCGCGGCGGCACGGACGCGCACGGCAATCCGCTCGGCGCGACCGTCGTCGCCACCGCGGACGAACTGGCCGCCGCCGGCGATCTGGTCAAGGGCAAGGCCGCCGGGCTGCCGGTCGCCGTCGTGCGCGGCCTTTCCCATGTGGTGGCCGGGGACGACGGCGAGGGGGCCCGCGCGATGGTGCGCGTCGCGCGCGACGACATGTTCCGGCTGGGCACCTCCGAGGCGGTCCGGGAGGCGGTGACCCAGCGGCGGACGGTGCGGGCCTTCACCGACGAGCCCGTCGACCCCGGGGCCGTGCGCCGCGCGGTGGCCGCCGCCGTGACCGCTCCGGCACCGCACCACACGACGCCGTGGCGGTTCGTGCTCCTGGAGTCCGAGGAGTCGAGGACACGGCTGCTGGACGCGATGCGTGACGCCTGGATCGCCGACCTGCGGCGGGACGGGAAGACGGAGGAGTCGATCGCCAAGCGGATCCGGCGCGGGGACGTACTGCGCAACGCGCCCTTCCTGGTGGTGCCGTGCATGGTGACGGACGGCTCCCACACCTACGGCGACGCCAGGCGGGACGCGGCCGAGCGGGAGATGTTCGTGGTCGCGACCGGCGCCGGCGTGCAGAACCTGCTCGTCGCGCTCGCCGGGGAGCGGCTGGGCTCGGCCTGGGTGTCGTCGACCATGTTCTGCCGGGACGTCGTCCGCGAGGTGCTGGACCTGCCGCGGAACTGGGAGCCGATGGGCGCCGTGGCCGTGGGGCACCCCGCCGAGGAGCCGAGGCCCCGGCCGGAGCGGGACGCCCGGGCGTTCATCGAAGTGCGGTGAGCACACCCCTGGGCCGCGGCGCCGCGGCCCGGCCTGTATGACGCGGACTCCCGCCCCTCGCGGCACCCCGCCCTCTACCCTCGTAGGACAGCCCAGCATCACCAGGACGTCACCCGTGGCCGGACGATTCGCTCAGCGCTCCACTCCCACCACCGCGCGCGGTGGGCATGTCGTCGTGCCCGCGGGTGTGCCGCGGCAGGGCACCGTCCCCGGCCGCCGACGGTCCTGGACGCCGCCCGGGCCGCTCGACCTGGGGCTGGTGCTCGGGCCGTTGCGGCGCGGCCCCGCCGATCCCACGTTCCGGGCGACGCCGGACGGTTCCGTCTGGCGGGCCAGCCTCACCCCGGTGGGCCCGGGCACCCTGCGGGTCGCGCTACGGGCCGGAACCGCCGAGGCGGAGGCGTGGGGCCCGGGTGCGGAGTGGCTGCTGGAGCAACTGCCCGAGATGCTCGGCGCATCGGACGACCCCGGCGTCTTCGAACCGCGGCACCGGCTGGTCGCGCTCGCGCAACACCGTCGGCCGGGGCTGCGGTTGATGCGTTCCGGACTGGTCCTGGAGTCGCTGATCCCGTCGGTCCTGGAGCAGAAGGTCACGACGGACGAGGCGTACCGGGCGTGGCGCCTGCTCGTTCGGAAGTTCGGCGAACCGGCGCCGGGTCCCGCGCCGGGGCGGATGCATGTGATGCCGGCGCCGCGGACGTGGTCGCTGATTCCGTCGTGGGAGTGGCACCGGGCCGGGGTCGACAACAAGCGGGCTTCGACGATCCTTCGGGCGGTACGGGTCGCCGCGCGCCTGGAGCAGGCGACGGCGATGGAACCGGCCCAGGCACAGGCCCGGCTCGAGGTGGTGTCGGGGATCGGGCCGTGGACCTCCGCGGAGACCGTGCAGCGCAGCCACGGGGCGGCGGACTCGGTGACCGTCGGGGATCTGCATCTGCCGGGCATCGTCGGATACGCCCTCGCCGGCGACCGGGACGCGGACGACGAGGTGATGCTGTCGCTGCTGGAGCCCTATGCGGGACAGCGGCATCGGGCGGCACGGCTGATCCTGCTGAGCGGGTGCGTGCCGCCGCGACGTGCTCCGAGGATGCCGCGCGGGGACATCGGGCGGTTGTAGGGGCCGGGGCACGAGCCCCGGCCCGGGGCCGTGTCCTACTGGTCCGACGAGAAGCGCACCGCGCCCGCGGGGATCCGTGCGTCGCACCAGACCCGTACGCCGTCGCGGAGTTCGTTGTCCGCGCCGATGACCGCGCCGTCGCCGATGACCGCGCCGGAGAGGACGGTGCGCTCACCGATGCGGGAGCGGGCGCCGATCAGCGAGTCCGTGATGACCGCGCCGGGTTCGATGACGGCGCCGGCGAGCAGTGTGCTGCCGGAGATCCGGGCGCCCTCCCCGACGAACGCTCCCTCGCCGACCACCGTGCCGCCGGTCAGCTTCGCGTCCGTGGCGACCAAAGCCGTCGGCAGGATCAGGCGGTCGCCGCAGCGGCCGGGCACGGCGGGCGACGGGGCACGCCCGAGGACCAGGTCCGACGAACCGCGGACGAAGGCCGCCGGGGTGCCCAGGTCCAGCCAGTACGTCGAGTCCACCATGCCCTGCAGATGGGCGCCGGCGGCCAGGAGGTCCGGGAAGGTCTCCCGTTCGACCGAGACCGGGCGGCCCACCGCAATGGTGTCGATCACGGAGCGACGGAACACGTACGCCCCGGCGTTGATCTGGTCGGTGACGATCTCCTCCGGCGTCTGCGGCTTCTCCAGGAACGCCGTCACCCGCCCCGTCCCGTCCGTGGGGACCAGGCCGTAGGCCCTCGGGTCCGCCACTTTCGTGAGGTGGAGGGACACATCCGCGCCCGACGTCCGGTGGGTGTGGACGAGGGCGCGGATGTCCAGGCCCGTGAGGATGTCGCCGTTGAAGATCAGGACCGGCTCGTCCGGCCCCGAGTGAAGACGGCTCGCCACGTTGCGGATGGCCCCGCCCGTGCCGAGCGGCTCCTCCTCCGTGACGTACTCGAGCCGGAGTCCGAGGGCCGAGCCGTCACCGAAGTGGGGCTCGAAGACCTCGGCCAGATACGAGGTGGCGAGCACGATGTGCTCCACGCCCGCCGCTCTCGCCCGCGCCAGCTGGTGTGTGAGGAAGGGGACCCCGGCCGCCGGGACCATGGGCTTGGGCGTGTGCACCGTGAGCGGGCGCAGCCGGGTGCCTTTGCCGCCGACCAGGAGAATCGCTTCTGTCACCTGTCGTCTCTGCTTCCTGCCGGGACCGGCCGAACGGATCGATCGGCCGGCCAGTGTATGCAGACCGTGTTATGAGGACCGCTAAAGGCGTTATGAGGACCGTTAGAGGCGCCTTCGATGACAGTGGGGTGTCCTTCGACGGCTGGGTGTGGGGACGCCTCCGCACACCTTCGTGCGGAAGAACTCGTACGGCTGGTGCCGGGGTCGTGCGGTGAGTGGCGGTCACCGCACGACATCGTGCGGGTGGTCGGTACGACGTCGGGCGGCGGCCCCCGACCTCAGCGGCCCTGCAGACGGGCCGCTGCGGTACGGATCGAGCCGAGTTTGCCGTAGAGCAGCTTTCCAGGGCACTCAGTGGCGAACCCGTCACGATGGCCGGAGATCACGTTCAGTCGTACGTTCGCTCCCTTTGGGTAGAGATTGCCACCGCCGGACGTCAGGTATGTCGTGCCACGCGGATCGATGCCGGTGAGGCCGAGTTTCCACGCGGTGAGTGCGGCGATGGAGTTGACGGCGGCGGCCGACGGCGCGGTGCCGGTGTACGAGCCGAGGACGGCGATCCCCGTGGTGTTGGTGTTGAAACCGAGGGTGTGGGCCCCCATCACGGGCTTGTCCACGCCGCCTGCACGCCCTTCGTAGATGTTTCCGCACTTGTCGACGAGGAAGTTGTAGCCGATGTCCCGCCAGCCGCTGCTCACCACGTGATAGCGGTAGATACTGCGGATGACGGAAGGCGCCTGCGCGCAGGTGTAGTTGTTGCCCGAGGCCGTGTGGTGCACGAAGGCCGCCTTCACACTGCCGGTGTAGACGAAACCCGACTCGCGCAGGCTCTCGTCGGCACCCCAGCCGCTGCGCGTGACGATGCGGGGGCGCGGCGCGGCGTACGGCTTCGCGGCCGCCGAGGGTCCACCGCGCACCTCCCCCGCCTGCTCGACGTCGGCCTCGTTCGTCGTCCCGTCGGACGGCCCGGGGACCATCGCGGCGTTCAGGGACGCGAGTCCGGCCTCGACGGCGGAGACGATGGCGTCCGCGGCACTCCCGCCGTAGGACGTGTCCTCGTCCGACCGCTGCACCGGGTCGGTCTGCGAGGACGGGGCGACGGCGTCCTGCCCCGGCTCCGCTCCGGGGTCGACCAGTTCGACCCGCAGGCCGTCGGGGAGGGTGGGCACCCGGGTTCCGCCGACCTGGCCCGCCTCCGCGCGGACCCGCACCTCCACACCGTCCGAGGCGCCGACCCACAGCGGCGCGGTCGAACCGCGCATCCGGTACGAACTGCCCTCGTCCGAAGCCGGATCCGGGCCGTGGCCGTGGTTGTGCGTCTCGACGTCCTGCCAGGCGGACCACCGGACCGCGCCGCTCGCGCGGGTACGGATCTGGACGTGGCCGTACAACTCGGCGGCCGGGTCGTCCCAGACGACACCGACCAGTGAGAAGGACCGCACGGACCTGGGGGCCAGCCCCAACTCGGGCGCCGTACCGGCGGCACGATCGGGGTTGAGGGGGACGAGGGGGAACGACTGGGTGCTACCGGGGACCGCGGCTCCGGTGACGGGCCGGGTGGACGGTGGACGGTGCACGCCCGGCCCGGCCGCCGCGGCGGCGGCGGGAAGGGGGGCGGACAGGGTCAGAACGGTCGCGCACGCGACACCGATCGAAGAAGCAAAGTATCCACGCATGCTGCTGATCTTGAACATAGTCAGACATATATGTCCATACCGGAATTGACGGACCGTCGGATTTGCTCGTCCGAACCGGTGGCACGTTCACCCGCCCGCCGCTGAGCCCCGCCGGCCGGCCCCGCGTACCCTTGCGCGCGTGAACGCCACCGACCGCACCCCTGCCGACCTGCTGCGATCCGCGCTCGCCGCGGACCCCGCACGCCCCCTGGTGACCTTCTACGACGACGCCACAGGTGAACGCGTCGAACTCTCCGTGGCCACCTTCGCCAATTGGGTGGCCAAAACCGCCAACCTCCTTCAGGGCGATCTCGCGGCCGAGCCCGGTGACCGCGTCGCACTGCTGCTGCCCGCCCACTGGCAGACGGCCGTGTGGCTGCTCGCGTGCGCGTCGGTGGGCGTCGTCGCGGATGTCGGCGGCGATGCAGGCGCAGCCGACATGGTCGTGAGCGGACCCGACACGCTCGACGCGGCGCGCGCCTGCCCCGGGGAGCGTGTCGCTCTCGCCCTGCGCCCCCTCGGCGGTCGCTTCCCGCAGACCCCGGACGGCTTCCTCGACTACGCGGTCGAGGTGCCGAGCCAGGGCGACCGCTTCCAGCCCTACGCGCCCGTCGCCGCGGAGGAGCCGGCGCTGATCGTCGCCGGAGCGGAGTACACGGCCGCGGAGGTCGTGGAGCGGGCTCGTGGGGACGCGCCCGATCTCGGCCTGACGGGGCCCGGCTCACGTCTGCTGTCCGGGTTGCCCTACGGCACCTGGGAAGGACTGAGCGCGGGCCTGTACGCCCCCTTGGCCGTCGGGGCCTCCGTGGTCCTGTGCCGCCACGTGGAGCGGCTCGGCGAGGACTCTCTGGCGAAGCGGATCGAGAGCGAGCGGGTCAGCGCGACGGCGCTGCGCTGAGCGGCGCCGGGAGCACCGGGTGGAGACCTTCGCGCCCGCCCGGTGCACGCGCCCGGCACCCGCCCGTTTCCGCACTCCCGGCAGGGTCCCGCCCCGGTCCGGCCACTCTGCGCGCACCCTTCGCGGGGCACCGCCCCGTCCCCCGTTCGGCCTAACACCGCCCACCCCCGCCCCCGGCCCGGGGCCATGGTCGTAAGAGCCCAGCACGCTCGTACGCCTCTAGGGGGTGCATCCGCCCGTGACCAGCGAAAGCACTCCCTGGCGACCCAAGGCGGCCGTACCGGGCCGCCGCGAACCCGCCGGCGCCACCCCCACCGGCACCGGGCTCAGGCGCCGCCGGCGCCGGCGCCGGATACGCCGCTGCTCCCTCGGCCTGGCCGTGCTGCTGTTCGGGGCCGCGGGGGCCGGATGGCTCGCGTACGAGAAGCTGGACTCGAACATCACCGCGGACACCGACGCCGCCTCCGAGCTCGCCCGCCACGAGAAGGAACGGCCCACCGTGATCGCGCCCGGCGCGCTGAACATCCTCGTCATCGGTTCCGACTCACGGTCGGGTGCCGGCAACAGCCGCTACGGGCGGGACTCGGGGACCGAGCGGTCCGACACCACCATCCTTCTGCATCTCGCGGCCGACCGGCGCAGCGCCACCGCCGTCTCCCTCCCCCGCGACCTGATGGTGGACGTGCCGAGTTGCCGACGGCGGGACGGCAGCCAGAGCGAGGCGGCCTTCACGATGTTGAACCACGCCTTCGCGAACGGCGGTTCGGCGTGCACGATCCGTACCGTCGAGAGGCTGACGAACATCCGGATCGATCACCACATGGTCGTCGACTTCGAGGGCTTCAAGAAGATGGTCGACGCGGTCGACGGCGTCGAGGTGTGCCTGAAGCAGCCGATCGACGACCGGGCCGCGGACCTGAAGCTGCCCGCGGGCCGGGTGACGCTCGACGGCGAGCAGGCGCTCGGCTATGTCCGCGCCCGCAAGAGCCTCGGCGACGGCAGCGACACGGAACGGATGGAACGCCAGCAGCGCTTCCTCGGCGCACTGGTCAGCAAGGTGCGCAGCAACGACGTCCTGCTGAATCCCGTGAAGCTGTATCCCATGCTGGACGCGGCCACGTCGTCCCTCACCACGGACCCCGGCCTCGCGAACCTGCGCAGGCTCTACGAACTCGTCCACGGGCTGCGGAACCTTCCCACGGACGATGTGCAGTTCCTGACGGCACCGCGCACCGCATACCCGTACGACACCGATCGCGACCAACTCGTCGAACCCGAGGCGCACGAACTTTTCGCGCGGCTGCGTGCGGACCAGCCCGTCGCGGTCACGAAGGAAGTCACCGCCGATTCGCCGTCAGGCACGAACGGCAAGGCGGCCGACGGCCGTGACGGTGAGCACTCGTACGGCGACGGAAAGTCCGATGGAAAGACAGCCGCCGGCTCGGGCCTTCCCGATCGGCCTCCCACACCCCCGCCCACTTTTCGGGGAAACACGGCCACCCAGGACGCCTGCGGGTAAAGCGCACACCAAGGCGAGGGACGTGTGAGCTAAGAACTCACTGGGAATTAGGGCAGATTGCCCGGTTGTATGGGAGTGGAATTTGTCACCGCCGTCGCTTGACGTTGAACTGGGCGGATAGTGTGAGCGACCCGGTGCCATGCCCGTGAGATCCATCTGGGTTCGCGCACTGACTGAAGAGACCCGAGCGCCTCGAGGGGGAAGGCGCCGCGTGGCCCCGACGGAGGATTCGGACAACCGTGGACGCGCAAGGCCGTGGGCGGGCAGAGAACATCGACCCCGCAGACCAATGGGTACTCAACCCGAGCACCGGCGAATACGAACTGCGACTGAGCCCTTCCGCACCGCAGTCGTCCGTGCCGAGACCGCGGCGGGCGAACCCGTCGCAGGGACCTCAGGGAGGCACGCGAACGGCACCCGGCCCACGAAGGCCGGCACCGGACGGACCCGCTCCCGACGCCCTGCCCGGGCAGCGCCGCCGGCGGGGGGCACCCGAGGAGCCGCCGCCGGGCCGGCGGCGCGGCCGTACGAAGCCCAAGAAGGGCAAGGCCAAGAAGGTGCTGCTGTGGACCGGCGGCAGCATGGCGTTCATCCTCGTGGCGGTCTCCGCGGCGGGATATCTCTACATCAAGCACCTCAACGACAACATCACGTCGGTCTCGGACGACGGCGCGGGCACCGGTGGCTTCCAGAAGGACAAGGCCATCAACATCCTGCTGATCGGCACCGACAAGCGCACCGGCAAGGGCAACACGGGGTACGGCGACACGGGCAGCGTCGGGCACGCCGACACCAACATCCTGCTCCACGTCTCCAAGGACCGCTCGAACGCGACCGCGCTGAGCATCCCGCGCGACCTGATCGTGGACGTGCCGGACTGCCCGACGCAGCAGGCCGACGGCTCCACCAAGATCATCCCCGCGACGCCGGATGTCCGCTTCAACACGAGCCTCGGCCAGGACGGCCGCACACCGAGCTGCACCATGCGCACGGTCACCGAGCTGACCGGCATCACCCCGGACGACTTCATGGTCGCGGACTTCAACGCGGTCAAGACACTGACGTCGGCGGTCGGCGGTGTCGAGGTCTGTCTGGGCAAGGACATAAACGACCCGGACTCGCATCTCAAGCTGACGAAGGGCACGCACAACATCGAGGGTGAGCAGGCCCTCGCCTTCGTGCGCACCCGGCATTCCGTGGGCTTCGGCGGCGACCTGAGCCGCATCGGGCTCCAGCAGCAGTTCCTCAGCGCGCTGATGCGCAAGCTGAAGTCCAACTCCACACTCACCAACCCCACCAAGATGCTGGACGTGGCGGAGGCCGCGACCAAGGCGCTGACCGTCGACTCCAAGATCAACAGCATCGGCAAGCTCAAGGACCTGGGTCTGGAACTGGGCAAGCTCAACCCCAAGAACCTGACCTTCACGACGGTGCCGGTCCTCGACAATCCGGCGGACGGCGTGGTCAAGAAGACGGTCATCGTCAATCCGAACACGGCCCCCCAGGTCTTCGAGGCGATCAGAGGCGACGTCTCCTTCACCGAGGTCAAGCAGAAGCAGCAGCAGAAGAAGACCGCGGCGGACAAGCTCCTCAAGGGCTCGCGCTCGGCCGCGTCCGACATCCGCGTCGACATCTACAACGGCGGCGCGCCGGGGGGCAGTGCACAGGAAGCCGTCACCTGGCTGCAGAACAACAAGGGCGTTCCCAAGTCCAGCCAGCTCGGCAACGCGGACACGCCGGTGAGCAAGACGACCCTTGAGTACGCCCCCGACCAGGCGGATCAGGCACGCAAGCTGGCGGACCTCATGGGGCTTCCGGCGTCGGCGATGAAGCCGGGCCAGAGCGAGAAGAACTCTCAGGGCCTGCCCGCGATCGTGCTGACCCTCGGCAAGGACTTCAAGGGGGCCGGGGTGCCCCTGACGGCGCCGACGAAGGCGCCGGACGTCGACAAGTCCACGGCGGACAAGGTTCAGTGCGCCAAGTGACCACAGCAGCCGGTTACGCGTCTTACTGAACGTACTCGCGCCCGACGGGATGCATCCTGTCGGGCGCGTCAAGCGTCTAGTTACTGAACGCGAGACATATCCGGTGGGACGCACGTGCGGTCCGCCGAACGGCGAAGCACGGGAGGCGCGACGGGGCGTCCTCCCGGATCGCGGGACGGACCCGGTGTCGGGCACAGGGTGGGGAGGCAGGACTTGGTGCAGAGTGGTGTGCGTGGAAAAGGGGGGCGCCCACATGTGCGGCAGGCCGGTGAACTGGGCTGGGACGAAAGCCTCTACGACCGGCAGGACGACGGCGCCCAGGAGGGCTCCGACGGTCCACCGCCGAAGCGGGGCGGCCACGACGGGAACAGCGGCGGGAGCGGCACCGGGCAGAAGGGGCGCCCGCGTCGCAGACGCCGGGTCCTGCGCTGGTCGGCGACCGTCCTGGCGGTGGTCATACTCGGGACCGCCGGCGCGGGATACGTCTATTACCAGCATCTGAACAACAACATCAAGAAGGACGACCTCAACATCGGCGACGCCAAGGACCGTGCGACCGCGCCGAAGCCGAACGCGGCGGGTCAGATGCCGCTGAACATCCTTCTCCTCGGGTCGGACGCACGCGACTCCAAGGAGAACCAGGAACTCGGCGGCGCCAAGGACACCTTCGGGGGCGCCCCTCGCGCGGACGTCCAGATGCTGCTGCACGTGTCGGCGGACCGTACCAACATGTCCGTGGTCAGCATGCCCCGTGACACCCTGCTGCAACTCCCCAAGTGCACCGACCCCGAGTCGGGCGAGGTCTACCAGGCGACGACGTCCCTGGCGATGACGAACGACTCACTGGGCCGCGGTGGCCCCGGCTGCTCGGTGGCCACCTGGGAGAAGCTCACCGACATCCACATCGACCACTTCATCATGGTCGACTTCGCGGGTGTGGTCTCGATGGCGGACGCGATAGGCGGCGTCCCGGTGTGCGTGGACAAGAACATCTACTCGCACACCTCTTCCGGCCACGGCTCCGGCCTGAAACTGAAGGCGGGCACCACCTATGTGAAGGGCACACAGGCCCTGCAGTGGCTGCGCACGCGCTACGGGTTCGAGGACGGCAGCGACATCGCCAGGACCAAGGCCCAGCACCAGTACATGGGCGCGATGGTCCGCCAGCTGCGTGAGAACGCCACCCTGAGCAACCCGAACAAGCTCCGCAAGCTCGCGGAGACGGCCACCGCATCGCTCACCGTCGACAAGGGCCTCGGCTCGGTCACGAAGCTCTACGACCTGAGCACCGAGTTGAAGAAGGTGCCCTCGAACCGCATCACCCTGACGACGATGCCGTACGACTACGCCGGAGCCCGTGTGGTGCCCAAGCCGGGCGACGCGGAGAAGCTGTTCCGCCTGGTGCGCGAGGACATCCCGCTGGACGGCAAGGGCACGAAGAAGAAGACCACCGAGGCCACGACGGCTCCGACGGACAGCGACGACAAGATCGCCGTCCAGGTGCAGAACGGCACCCGGACGTCCACGCTGGCGCCGGTGGGCGGGCGGGCCGGGGCGGTGGCCCAGATCCTCGGCGGAGAGGGATTCACGGAGGCCAAGGCCGACTCCTCCACGGTGCTCTCCGAGGAGAGGACGCTGGTCCGCTACCCGAGCGCGGACCTCAAGGGCGATGCCCAGCGGGTCGCCAAGGCCCTCGGTATCCCGGCGGGTTCGGTCGAGCAGTCGACGGATGTCTCCGGTGTCACCCTCGTCGTGGGTTCCGACTGGCGGTCGGGCACCACGTACACGGCGCCGAAGGAGGACAACAAGACCCCCACGTCGGCGAACATACTCAATGGCGCGACCAAGCAGTGCATGAAGGTCGACCCGGCCTACAGCTGGTGACCGCAGGAATCGGGGCCCCCTCCACCCGGAGAGGGCCCCGGCGGCGGCACGCCGTGCGTGCTCAGTCGGCGACGACCGCCGGCCGCCGTGACGCGATGACCCTCTTCGCCAGCATCTTCGGGCTGGTCAAGAAGCCCCAGCCCCAGGACATGTGCATGGTGGCGAGGGCGACGGGGATCTGCAGCCGCGACCGCGGCGGCAGGCCCCTGCCCGCCGGGAGGGAGCCGAGGGCGATCGCCGCGAGATAGCCGCCGGGGATCAGGAAGGCCCACGGGGTCACTGCGGCGCCCACGACGACGCCCGCGGCGATCGCGCACACCGCGGTCGGCGGGGCGAGGTACCGCAGATTGATGGAGCCCTCGTGGTACCGGGCGACGACGTGCCGCCAGCGCCCGTAGTCCTTGTACTGCTTGGCCAGTGCCCGCACCGAGGGCCTCGGGCGGTACGACACCTTCAGCTCCGGGGAGAACCAGATGAGGCCGCCCGCCTCGCGGATGCGGAAGTTGAGCTCCCAGTCCTGGGCGCGGATGAACTCCTCGTTGTAGCCGCCCTGCTGCTCGAGCGCCGCGCGCCGGAAGACACCCAGGTAGACGGTCTCCGCCGGGCCGGCGTCGCCGCCCGTGTGGAAGGCCGCGTTCCCGACGCCTATCTTCGAGGTCATGGCCGCGGCGACCGCGTGCTCCCAGTCGTTCTCGCCCTCGGCGTGCATGATGCCGCCGACGTTCTGCGCGCCGGTCTCCTCGAGCAGCCGCACGGCGGTCGCGATGTAGTTCGGCGAGAGCATGCCGTGCCCGTCGACGCGGACCACGATCGGGTGGCGGGAGGCCTTGATCGCCGCGTTGAGCGCGGCGGGCGTACGGCCGGTCGGATTGGGGACCGTGTGTACACGCGGATCCTCGCGGACCAGTTCGGCCGCGATCTCGTCCGTGTGGTCCGTGGAGGGACCGAGGGCGATCACGATCTCCATCTCGCCGCCGTACTCCTGGGCGAGGATCGCATGGACGGCTCCGCGCAGATGCCGCTCCTCGTTGAGGACGGGCATGATCACGGACACGGCGGGGAGCGGCACGTGGGGCTTGGCGTTCATAGGAACCTCACGTTACCGCGAACGGGGGACACCGATGCGCGCCGCCCGAGAGCCGCAGATCGTATCGGCCTACGGTGCTCAGGGATCCCACGCCCAGCTCCGCGGAGGTCTCCCCCGTGTCCACGCCGACCCGCTCGCCCGCGCGCCGTCAGCCGGCCCGCCGGTCCCCCGCCCGGCGGCCGCCGGTGCGGCGCAGGAAGTCCGGCTGGGCAGCGCGGGTGGTCACCACGCTGTCCGTGGGGGTACTGGCGGCGGGGGGCATCGGGCATGCGGCGCTCACCTTCCTCGACGGCGGCATCTCCCGCATCGACCCCTTCAGGGACATGAAGGACCGCCCCGCCGCGGGCCACGGCATGAACATCCTCCTGGTCGGCACCGACGGCCGGGACAAGGTCACGGAGAAGGAGCGCAGGGCGTACCGCCTGGGCGGAAACCCCTGCCACTGCACCGACACGATCATGATCGTGCACATCTCGGCGGACCGGGACCGCGCGACCGTGGTCAGCCTGCCGCGCGACACCTACACGCGCATCGCGGCGCGCACCGACCCGGCGACCGGTGCGCGGCACCCGGACCATCCGATCCGGCTGAACGCGGCGTACGCGGAGGGCGGCCCGGGCCTGACCGTGCAGACGGTCGAGAACATGACGCACCTGAAGATCGACCACTACATGGAGGTCGACTTCATCACCTTCATGAAGACGGTGGACGTGCTCGGAGGTGTGCGGGTGTGTACCGCGCAGCCGCTGAAGGACCGCTTCACCGGGCTGAACCTGTCCGCGGGCACGCATGTGCTGGACGGCGGGCAGGCACTGCAGTACGTACGGTCGCGGCACGTCGACGGAGCGTCCGACCTGGGCCGGATGCAACGGCAGCAGAGGTTCCTCGCGGCGCTGATCGACCGGGCGGCCTCCTCGGGGGTGCTGCTGAACCCGCTGAAGCTCCGGGACGTGACGCGGGCCGTGCTCGGCTCGGTGCGGGCCGACCAGGGCTTCGGGGCGGACCAGCTGATCGGGCTCGGCCGGGCGATGCGGAACTTCTCACCGAGCTCGTCGGAGTTCACGACCGTGCCGATCGGGGACATGACCTTCCAGGACAAGGAGCTCGGCTCGACGGTGAAGTGGGACGACGCCAAGGCGCGGGCCCTGTTCCGGTCGCTGCGCGACGACAGGGCGCTCGCCCCGCCCCGGCCGAAGAAGAAGGGACCTGCCGCGGTGAACGTCGACGTGCCCCCGGAGCAGATCCAGGTGCAGGTCGAGAACGGGACACCCGCGGAAGGGCTCGGCCGGCGTGTGGACGACGGGCTCCTCGCCAGCGGGTTCCACACGACGCGCCGGCCTGCGAACGCGACGGACCGGACGGTGCGGCGCACCGTGATCGTCTACGACCCGCGCTGGGACCGCTCGGCGAAATCCCTGGCGGCGGCCCTGCCCGGCAGTGAGCTGCGCCCCGCACCCGGCCAGGGCCCGACGCTGAAGGTGGTCGCGGGCGCGGACTTCAAGCAGGTGCAGCGGGTGAAGGCGGCGGAGCCGCAGAAACCGGAGCAGGTGGTGACCGGGGACCAGGTGGTGTGCCCGTGAGACACCTCCGGGGCCCTCGGGCCCGACCCCGACATGCCTCCTCAGTCCTGGTGGCCCTCCGCGGCCCGCTTCTCCCGCAGCTCCTTGATCGCGCGGCGGCGGGCCAGACGGTGGGTACGGCGGATCTGGGCCTCCTGGTAGCGGCGATTGTCCCGCTCCGTCTCGGGCAGGACCGGCGGCACCGTCCTGGGCTTGCCGTCGGCGTCGACGGCCGTGAAGACAAGGTAGGCGGAACCGACCTGGGTGGGCGGCGTCGACTCGTTCCAGCGCTCGGCGAGCACCCGTACGCCCACCTCCATCGAGGTGCGCCCGGTCCAGTTGACCTGGGCCTTCACATGCACGAGGTCGCCGACCCTGACCGGCTCCAGGAACGCCATCTCGTCCATGGACGCGGTGACGGCGGGACCGCCGGAGTGCCGGCCGGCCACGGCGCCTGCCGCGTCGTCGACGAGTTTCATGATCACGCCGCCGTGCACCGTGCCCAGAAGGTTGGTGTCGCTGTGGGTCATGATGTGGCTGAGGGTGGTCCGGGACGCGGAGGTGGGCTTCCCGGGGACGTCCCCCGTCGTTTGGCCCGGAATTTCTGATTCCGTGGCCGGGGCCTGGTCTGTCATGGCGTCCACCTTATGCGGGAGTGCACCCGGGGAGACTTTGTGTCAGCTTGGCAACAGCCCTGACCCCGTTCTTCTCCGACCCTTGTCGGGCCCATACCCCGACCCTGCACACTGGGGCGCATGAACGATTGGCCCGAGGCATGGTCCGACGACAGTCGCCGCAACAGGTACGGACGCGGCAGCGCCGGCGCACAGCCGGAGAGTGCGCGCGTGATGCGGCAGGTCCGGCGCCAGCCCGGCGCGCCGCGTGACCCCCAGGGCGCGCCGCCGTACGGCCGGGTGCCGCAGCAGCCGACCTACCCGGGCGGTTACCAGGACGACCAGGGGTACGACAGCGGCTACAACACGGGCCAGGTGTACGGCGGCGGCGGGAGACGCGGCGGCTACATACCCAACGACGACGTCCAGGACCCCGACTTCCAGCACTACCGGCCGCGTCCCAGCTGGGGCCGCCGCATCAAGTGGATCGCGATCACGCTGCTCACCGTCGTGGTCGTGACCTCGGTGGCCACCTACTTCTGGGCCGACTCCAAGCTCCACCGTGACGTCGACCTCTCCAAGGTCATCGACCGGCCGGCGGCGGGCCAGGGCACCAACTACCTGATCGTCGGCTCCGACAGCCGCGCGGGAATGTCCGCCGAGGACAAGAAGAAGCTGCACACCGGGTCCGCCGAGGGCAAGCGGACGGACTCGATGATGATCCTGCACGTCGGGGACAACGGCGACACGCTGATATCCCTGCCCCGCGACTCGGACGTGGAGATCCCGACCTACGTGGGCTCGGACTCCGGCAAGACGTTCAAGGGCACCGGCCGGCACGTGAAGCTCAACGCGGCGTACGCGGAGGACGGGCCGACGCTGCTGGTCCGCACGGTCGAGTACAACACCGGGCTGCACATCGACCACTACGTGGAGATCGGTTTCGCCGGCTTCGCGAACATCGTGGACGCGGTCGGCGGCGTCGACATCGACATCGACAAGGGCTTCAAGGACAAGTACTCGGGCGCCGACTTCCAGGCGGGCAAGCAGACCCTCAACGGCGAGCAGGCCCTGGCCTTCGTCCGCACCCGGCACGCCTTCGCCACGAGCGACCTTCAGCGCACGAAGAACCAGCAGAAGTTCCTCTCCGCCCTGGCCCACCAGGTGGCCACCCCGTCGACGGTCCTGAACCCCTTCAAGTTCTACCCGACGATGGGCGCGGGCCTGGACTCCCTGTCCGTCGACA
This sequence comes from Streptomyces sp. HUAS TT11, assembly GCF_051553595.1. Taxonomy (NCBI): domain Bacteria; kingdom Bacillati; phylum Actinomycetota; class Actinomycetes; order Kitasatosporales; family Streptomycetaceae; genus Streptomyces; species Streptomyces sp. HUAS TT11. Next base: position 5,464,215 of record NZ_CP196184.1, on the reverse strand, counting down.
AGGACATGAGCCTGTGGAACCTGGCGTCCATGTTCTGGGCGATGAAGGGTGTCAGCGGCGGTGACGGCAAGTCCATGAACATGCCGATCTCCGGCTCGACCGGCGGCAACCTGCTGTGGGACAAGGCCAAGGTGAAGACCCTGGTCAACGAGCTGAAGAACGACCAGCCGGTGACGGTGTCGGGGAACTGAGCCCCGGGCACCGGTACGCGGACAGGGCCTCGCCGAGTAGTACGGCGGGGCCCTTCGCGTACCCCCGAACGGTTCACCCACCAGGAATCCGACGCGCCGCCGTGCGACTGTGAACCGAACCATGATCACGACCCACGGAGCCCGTCATGGCCGATCTTCAGGATGAACTGGACACCATCGCCGAGGCCGTGGGCGGCCTCGCCCCTGCGCCCGCACCGCCGTCGCGGTCCGAGGACACCGCGCTCGATTCGGGTACCGACGCCCTCGACCGCGCCCGCACCTTCCTCGCGGGGCACCCCGTGGCGCTCGGCTACACCGGGGTGCCCTGGGCACTGCGGCATCTGCCCCGGTACGACGTGGAGTTCGGCGAGGGGACCGGGAACGCGGACGTACCGCGACTGCGGGAGGGGTACGTAGGCGCGCTGTTCTGGTCGCTGCACCTGCCGGGGGAACCGACGGGCGACCGGGCCGCGCGGGCCACCCTCGACCAGCTCGACCTGGTGCTGACCGCGGTGCGGGCCCACCATGAAGGTCTGCGGCCGGCCGACGACGCCGCGCAGATCACCGACCTGCGCAACCGCGGTCGCATCTCCGTCGTGATCGGTCCCGCGGATGCCTGCGCGCTCGGCGACTCGCTCGGCGTCCTGCGCATCCTGCGGGCCCTGGGGCTCAGGCTCCTCACGCTCTCCGGCGTGTCCTGGGCGGGTGACGACGGGCTCACCCGGTTCGGCGAGGAGGTGGTGCGGGAGATGGACCGTCTCGGCGTCCTCCCCGACCTCTCGGGCGCCTCTGCGGCCACGGTCCACCGCACCATGGGACTGTCCAGGGCGCCGGCCGTCTTCACCCGCTCCGGGGCCCGCGCACTGCGCCCGCATCCGGTCAACCTCCCCGACGACGTGCTCGTCGAGCTGGGCCGGGCTCAGGGGCTGTGCCTGGTTCCGGTCGTACCGGAGCAGACGGGGCCGTCCGTGCGGGACGTCGCCGACCATCTCGACCACGTACGGGAACTCGCGGGCCCGGAGTGCGTCGGCCTGTCGGGGGCCTACGACTCCGGGGCCGCACACACCTCGGATCTCGCGGACGCCTCCTGCTATCCGCGGCTGATCGCCGAACTCCTGGTCCGCGGCTGGAGCGAGGCCGACCTCTCGCTGCTGACCTGGGGCAACATCCAGCGCGTCCTGCGCACCGCCGACTTCACGGCTCGCGCCGCACAGCAGAGCCGGGGATCGTCCATGGCGAAGATCACCGAACTGGACGGCTGACCCGCCGGGGCGTCCGGTCTAGTGGTGCTCGATCCGGCAGAGGCAGAACGGATGCCCGGCCGGATCCGCGTACACGCGGAAGTCCCGTTTGCCGTTCAGGTCGTTCACGTCCAGCGGGCGGGCGCCGAGCGCGAGGACCCGCTCCTGGGCCGCCTCGATCGCCTCGGTGGTGTCACCGGCGTCGAGGTCGAGGTGCACCTGCTGCGAGTCGGCGTCGGCCCTCGGCCACTCCGGCGGCTTGTACCCCGGCGCCCGCTGGAAGGAGAGCCGGGGTCCCGCGGGGACGAGCAGGTCGACCCAGTCGCCGTCGCCCTCCACCGTGCCGCCCAGCACCTCGGCGTAGAACTCGGCGAGCGCACGTGGGTCCGGGCAGTCCAGCACGACGGACCTCATACGGGCGGCGGGCAGTGCCATGGTGGGACCTCCTCGATCAGCCGGCGCCCGGTTCAGCAGGCGCAGAGACAGAACGGGTGCCCCGCCGGGTCCGCGTAAACGCGCCATGTGCGCGAGCGGTCCGACGTGTCCAGCGCCTTGGCGCCGAGCGCGAGGACCCCCTTCTCGGCCGTGTCGAGGTCGTCGACGACGAGATCCAGGTGGAACTGCTGCGAGTCGTCGGGGGCCGGCCACGCCGGCGGCACGTGCCCGGCCGCGGCCTGGAACGCCAGCGCCTGCCCGTCCGGTGCCTTGAGGTCGATCCAGTCGTCGTCGCCCTCCACCGTGCCGCCCAGCACCTCGGCGTAGAAGCCTGCGAGCGCGCGGGGGTCGGGACAGTCCAGGACGACGACGCCCAGCTTGGCGAGAGCCATCACTTCCTCCTCGGAGTCTGCGGTTCCCGTCTGCGTGATCCACGCAGACCAGTGGTTACCGGCAGAAGGGCTCAACAGGTAACCGTTACCGCATGCTGCCGCACTGGAGGTAACGTCGCAAGGGGAATCACGAAAGGTAGCGTCGCGCGCATGAGGTCGCAGACATGAGTGACAGACCCCCCGCCCCCGGCGGTCTCGCCCTGGTGGAGGCTCTGGTCAACACCGTGGACCTGGAGTCGGGCAGCGATCGCCTGGACACGCCCGAGGGACGCGCCGAGCTCGGCGTCGGCGAGCAGGAGCTGGCGGACGTACGCGAGCTGCGCGAGTCCCTGCGCGCGGTCTGCCTGGCGCACGCGGGCCATCCCCCGCACCGCGAGGTGACGCCCCTGGGCGAACTGCTCGCCCGGGCGCCCCTGTACGTCGCCGTCGACGCACGGGACGGTTCGGCGCTCCTCACCCCCGTCGAGGAGGGGCCCCTGCTCTCCAGGGTGGCCGCGGCCGTCGCGGAGTCGCTCACGGCGGGCACCTGGCTGCGTCTCAAGGCCTGCGAACTGCTCCGGTGCCACTGGGCCTACTACGACCGCAGCCCGGCCGGGAAGGGCCGCTGGTGCTCCATGGCGGTGTGCGGGGCCCGCGCGAAGATGCGCCGGTACCGCTCGAAGTAGACGAACGGCCCACGGGGTCGGGGACTCGCCGGTCGCCGCTGGGGGCCGTGGGGCAGAATGCAACCGGACGCCGGTCCGGCCGACTGAGCCTCGGCCGGACCGGCGTCACCGGTTCCGCTACGCCGTGGGGCGGCCCATCGCCCGGTACGTCCACCCCGCCCGGCGCCACAGCTCCGGGTCGAGGGCGTTGCGGCCGTCGAGAACGATGCGGGAGGCGGCCTCCCGGCCCAGCTCGGCCGGGTCCAGCTCGCGGAACTCCCGCCATTCGGTGAGGTGGAGCACGACATCGGCACCGCGGACCGCCTGGAGCGCGGAGACCGCGTATCCGAGCGTCGGGAACAGGCGCCGGGCGTTGTCCATGCCCTTGGGGTCGTAGACCGTGACCTGACCTCCCTGGAGATGTATCTGCCCGGCGACGTTCAGCGCCGGCGAGTCACGGACGTCGTCGGAGTCGGGCTTGAACGTCGCGCCCAGCACCGCGACCCGCTTGCCGAGGAAAGAGACGCCGCCCAGTGCCTCGCGTGCCATCTCCACCATCTGACCCCGGCGGCGCATGTTGATGGAGTCGATCTCGCGCAGGAAGGTCAGCGCCTGGTCGGCGCCCAGTTCGCCGGCGCGTGCCATGAAGGCGCGGATGTCCTTCGGCAGACAGCCGCCGCCGAAGCCGATCCCCGCCCGCAGGAACTTCCTTCCGATCCGGTCGTCGTAGCCGATGGCCTCGGCCAGCCTGGCGACATCGCCGCCCGCGGCCTCGCAGACCTCCGCCATCGCGTTGATGAAGGAGATCTTGGTGGCGAGGAAGGAGTTGGCGGAGGTCTTCACCAGCTCCGCCGTCGGGAAGTCGGTGACGACGAAGGGCGTCCCTTCGGCGACCGGCGTCGTGTACACCTCGCGCAGCAGCTTCTCGGCCCGGTCGCTGCGCACGCCGACGACGATCCGGTCGGGGTGCAGCGTGTCCTCGACGGCGAAGCCCTCGCGCAGGAACTCCGGGTTCCAGGCCAGCTCGGCGTCCGCTCCCGCGGGCGCGTGCTCGGCGAGGTAGGCGGCCAGTCGGTCCGCGGAGCCCACGGGCACGGTCGACTTGCCGACGACGAGGGAGGGGGCCCTCAGATGCGGGGCGAGCGAGGCGATCGCGGCGTCGACGAAAGACATGTCGCAGGCGTACTCGCCGTGCTTCTGCGGGGTGTTCACACAGACGAAGTGGATGTCGCCGAACGCGGCCGCCTCGGCCCAGTCCATGGTGAATCTCAGCCGCCCCGTGGAGCCCTCGATGCCCGCGACGTGCTTGCGCAGCAATTCCTCGAGACCGGGCTCGTACATGGGGACCTCGCCCCGCTGGAGCATCTCGATCTTCTCCGGCACAACGTCGAGACCGAGCACCTCGAACCCGAGCTCGGCCATGGCGGCGGCGTGCGTGGCGCCGAGATAGCCGGTCCCTATGACAGTGATCTTGAGGCTCATGGGGTGCTCCAGGGGGACGGCGGTGAATCGGTGCCCGAGCATAGCCGGGCCTCTCGGCGGGCAGGTTTCCCGCTGTCGCCAAGCTCACGTATCACTCGTGTGGGCGTACCCCTAAAATTTGGGTTACTTAACGGTAATTAGCGTCGGCACCGCAGCTTCCTTGGAGCGTGAGAGACCTTGGCCGGATCGGCTGAATTCGACCTGTACCGCCCGTCCGAGGAGCACTCCATGCTCCGCGACGCCATCCGCTCACTGGCCGAGGCGAAGATCGCGCCGTACGCCGCCGCGGTGGACGAGGAGGCGCGCTTCCCGCAGGAGGCGCTGGATGCCCTTGTGGCGAACGACCTGCACGCGGTGCACGTGCCCGAGGAGTACGGCGGCGCCGGCGCGGACGCGCTCGCCACGGTCATCGTGATCGAGGAAGTGGCGCGCGCCTGCGTGTCGTCCTCGCTGATCCCGGCCGTGAACAAGCTCGGCTCCCTGCCGGTGATCCTCTCCGGCTCCGAGGAGCTGAAGAAGAAGTACCTGGGGCCGCTGGCCAAGGGCGACGCGATGTTCTCGTATTGCCTTTCCGAGCCCGAGGCCGGATCCGACGCGGCCGGTATGAGGACGAAGGCCGTCCGTGACGGCGACCACTGGATCCTCAACGGTGTGAAGCGCTGGATCACCAATGCGGGCGTTTCCGAGTATTACACGGTCATGGCCGTGACCGACCCGGAGAAGCGCTCCAAGGGCATATCGGCCTTCGTGGTCGAGAAGTCGGATCCGGGTGTGTCCTTCGGCGCCCCGGAGAAGAAGCTCGGCATCAAGGGCTCCCCCACCCGCGAGGTCTACTTCGACAACGTCCGCATCCCGGCCGACCGCATGATCGGCGAGGAGGGCACCGGTTTCGCGACGGCGATGAAGACCCTGGACCACACCCGCATCACCATCGCCGCCCAGGCGCTCGGTGTCGCCCAGGGCGCCTTCGACTACGCCAAGGGCTACGTCAAGGAGCGCAAGCAGTTCGGCAAGGCGATCGCCGACTTCCAGGGCATCCAGTTCATGCTCGCCGACATGGCGATGAAGATCGAGGCGGCCCGCCAGCTCACCTACGCGGCCGCCGCCAAGTCGGAACGCGGCGACAGCGACCTGACCTTCCAGGGCGCCGCCGCGAAGTGCTTCGCCTCGGACGTGGCCATGGAGGTCACCACGGACGCGGTCCAGTTGCTGGGCGGTTACGGCTACACGCGCGACTACCCGGTCGAGCGGATGATGCGCGATGCCAAGATCACCCAGATTTATGAAGGCACGAACCAGGTCCAGCGCATCGTGATGGCGCGCAACCTGCCGTGACAGCGCGGCCGGTCACGGCTGCGCACGGAGGTTTCCGGGGCACCCTGCGGGGTGCCCCTTTCCGTGGTGCGCGGCGGATCCCGTCCGTGGAGCAGGGGCGTGGGCCGGACCCACGCCCCCTCGCTGTCAGCGGTCCAGCTCTTCCAGCGTCGCGTTCGACGGGCCCCGCCTGCTCTGGAGGCCCCGGGCCACATCCTCGGCCGCACCCAGCACCCGCACCGCGTTCTGCCAGGTCAGCTTGGCCAGATCGGACTTCGACCAGCCGCGGTCGAACAGTTCGGCGATCAGGTTCGGATAGCCCGAGACATCGTTGAGGCCGTCCGGAGTGAACGCCGTGCCGTCGTAGTCGCCGCCGATACCCAGGTGGTCGACGCCCGCCGCCTCACGCATGTGGTCCAGATGGTCGGCGACCGTCCCGACCGTCGCGACCGGGCGCGGGTTGCGCTCCTCGAAGGCGCGGTGCACCTTCATCGCCTGCGGGGTCGTGTCGAGATGGTGGAAGCCGTGCGTGCGCATGTTCTCGTCCGCTGCGGCCGTCCAGTCGACCGCAGCACGCAGCACGAACTTGGGGACGAACGTCACCATCGCCACGCCCCCGTTGGCGGGCAGGCGCTCGAGGACGTCGTCGGGGATGTTGCGCGGGTGGTCGCAGACCGCGCGGGCGGAGGAGTGCGAGAAGATCACCGGGGCGTCCGTGGTGTCCAGCGCGTCCCGCATCGTCGTCGCCGCCACGTGGGAGAGGTCGACCAGCATCCCGAGGCGGTTCATCTCGCGCACGACCTCGCGGCCGAAGGTGGTGAGGCCCCCGGCCGCCGGCCGGTCGGTCGCCGAGTCCGCCCATGCGACGTTGTCGTTGTGGGTGAGGGTCATGTACCGCACGCCGAGTTCGTACAGTCCGCGCAGGGTGCCGAGCGAGTTCGCGATCGAATGGCCGCCCTCCGCGCCCATCAGCGACGCTATGCGACCCTCCGCGCGCGCCGCCTCCATGTCGGCGGCGGTCAGCGTCCGTCGCAGGTCCGCCGGATAACGCTCCGTCAGCTGCCGTACGCAGTCGATCTGTTCCAGCGTCGCGGGCACCGGGTCGGGCAGATCGCTGCGCACGTACACCGACCAGAACTGCGCGCCGACCCCGCCCTCGCGCAGCCGCGGCAGGTCGGTGTGCAGGTGCTCGTTCTGATGGTGGGCGATGTCGCGGGCGTCCAGGTCGTAACCGACCTGCTCGCGCAGCGCCCACGGCAGGTCGTTGTGCCCGTCGACCACCGGGAACTCGCGCAGCAGGTTCCGGGCCGCCTCCAGGGAGGGCGAGGTCATCGGCGTCACTTCCCGGAGCCGAAGCCGAAGCCCGCCGTCGCACCCTCGACCTTGGAGCGCAGACGCTTGCCCTTCTCCGTGGCCTGGTCGTTGAGGTCCTGCTGGAAGTCCCGCATCTTCCCGAGCAGGTCCTCGTCGTGCGCGGCGAGAATGCGGGCCGCGAGCAGTCCGGCGTTGCGGGCACCGCCCACCGAGACCGTCGCCACCGGAACACCGGCGGGCATCTGCACGATCGACAGCAGCGAGTCCATGCCGTCCAGGTATTTCAGCGGGACCGGGACGCCGATGACGGGCAGCGGGGTGACGGACGCGAGCATCCCGGGCAGGTGCGCGGCACCTCCGGCACCCGCGATGATCACCTTCAGACCGCGGTCCGCCGCGTGCTCGCCGTAGGAGATCATTTCGCGGGGCATGCGGTGCGCGGAGACGACGTCGACCTCGTACGCGACCTCGAACTCGTCGAGGGCCTTGGCGGCGGCTTCCATGACGGGCCAGTCGGAGTCCGACCCCATGACGATGCCAACAACAGGGCTCATTCGGTGATGGTGCCTCTCAGGTAGCCGGCAGCGTGACGTGCGCGCTCCAGCACGTCGTCCAGGTCGTCGCCGTAGGTGTTGACGTGTCCGACCTTGCGGCCGGGCTTCACGTCCTTGCCATACATGTGGATCTTGAGCTGGGGGTCCCGGGCCATGCAGTGCAGATACGCGGAGTACATGTCGGGGTAGTCGCCGCCCAGCACGTTGACCATGACGGTCCACTTGGCCCGCGGGCGCGGGTCACCGAGCGGAAGGTCGAGGACGGCCCGTACGTGGTTGGCGAACTGCGAGGTGATCGCGCCGTCCTGGGTCCAGTGGCCGGAGTTGTGGGGGCGCATCGCCAGCTCGTTGACGAGGAGGCGGCCGTCGCGGGTCTCGAACAGCTCGACGGCCAGGTGACCCACGACGCCGAGTTCCTTGGCGATCGTCAGGGCCATCTCCTCGGCCCTCAGCGCCAGCGCCTCGTCCAGATCGGGGGCGGGCGCGATCACGGTGTCGCAGACCCCGTTGACCTGCTGGGACTCCACGACCGGGTACGCCACCGCCTGTCCGTGCGGGGACCGCACGACATTGGCGGCCAGCTCCCGCACGAAGTCGACCTTCTCCTCGGCGAGGACCGGGACGCCCGCGCGGAACGGCTCCGCGGCCTCCTCGGTCGACGTCACGACCCATACGCCCTTGCCGTCGTAGCCGCCGCGGACGGTCTTCAGGACGACGGGGAAGCCGTCGCCCTCCGCCGCGAAGGCGGCGACGTCCTGCGGATCGCTCACGATGCGGTGGCGCGGGCACGGCACCCCGATCGAGTCGAGCCTCGCCCGCATCACGCCCTTGTCCTGGGCGTGCACGAGCGCGTCCGGGCCGGGGCGGACGGGAATGCCGTCCGCCTCCAGGGCCCGCAGGTGCTCGGTGGGCACATGCTCGTGATCGAAGGTGATCACGTCACAGCCCTGCGCGAAGGCACGCAGCGTCTCCAGGTCGCGATAGTCGCCGACGACGACATCGTGGACGACCTGCGCCGCGGAGTCCTGAGGGGTGTCACTGAGGAGCTTGAATCTGATGCCGAGCGGGATGCCCGCCTCGTGTGTCATACGAGCGAGCTGGCCACCGCCGACCATGCCGACTACCGGAAACGTCACGCGCCCAGGGTATCGGCCACGCGGACCTGGCCGGATTCCGTCCCCGCGGGACGGCTGCCCCCGACCGGACAGCGTCCCGGCGGCCCGCTTCCCGACCGCATTCTTTCCGTCCTCATGAACCGGTCCACAGGCGGGGGCCACCTGCGCTGGTTAGCATGGCGGAGTTGACGGAACCGCTCGGCGCGTCCTGCCGGGCCGGCGTACGCGACGGACCGAATCGACGACAGGACCGACCCGACGGGGGCTGGCAACACCATGGGCAGTGGTTCCACAGGCCTGAAGAGCAAGCCCCCCGGTGCGCTGCGCCGGCAGTTCGACCAGCTCATACGTGAGATCGCCAAGTTCGGCGCGGTCGGCGGTGCGGGGCTGCTGGTCAATCTGCTGGTCTTCAACCTGGTGCGGCATGTCACCGGGCTCCAGGTGGTCCGTGCCAGCGTCATCGCCACCGTCGTGGCGATCGTCTTCAACTACATCGGGTTCCGCTACTTCACCTACCGGGACCGGGACAAGAGCGGCAGCACCCGCGAGATATCGCTGTTCCTGCTGTTCAGCGCCGCGGGCCTGGTGATCGAGAACGGCGTCCTGTACATCGCGACGTACGGGTTCGGCTGGGACACCCCGCTGCAGAGCAACATCTTCAAGTTCCTCGGGATCGGCCTCGGCACGCTGTTCCGGTTCTGGTCCTACCGCTCCTGGGTCTTCCGGGCGCTGCCGGCCGGTGAGGCCGTGGCCGGTGAAGCAGTGGCCGGTGCGGAGTCCATCCTCGAGGCGGCGGAGCGGCAGCGCCGCCAGGGGCAGCGCGTCAACCGCTGACCCGGCTCCTCGTCCGGCCCGGTGCCGCGGGCGGCCTCCGCCACCGGTCGGCCCGTCCCGTGTCCTGCCCGCCCCGGACATTCATCTGACCATGGTCCCGGGCTCGTCCGGCTCGTCCCCCTGGGAAGCCGTCCTCAGAGGCGTGCGGGACAGGAACAGGCCGAAGACCGGCGGCTGGGCCTGGAGCATCTCCAGGCGGCCGCCGTCCGCCTCGGCGAGGTCGCGGGCGACCGCCAGCCCGATGCCCGTGGAGTTGCGGCCGCTGATCGTGCGCTCGAAGATGCGGGAGCCCAGCTCCGCCGGAACGCCCGGTCCTTCGTCGGTCACCTCCACGACGGCCTGGTTGCCCGTGACACGGGTGCGCAGGGCGACGGTACCGCCGCCGTGCATGAGGGAGTTCTCGATCAGGGCGGCCAGCACCTGGGCGACCGCGCCCGGCGTGCCCACGGCCCGCAGATGCCGCTTGCCGGAGCTGACGATGGCCCGTCCCGCGCTGCGGTAGGCGGGGCGCCACTCGGCGAGCTGCTGCTGGATGACCTCGTCGAGGTCGAAGGAGACCGCGGAGCCGGTGCGCGGGTCGCGGGCGTTGGTCAGCAGCCGCTCCACGACGTCCGTGAGCCGTTCCACCTGCGTCAGTGCGATGGTCGCCTCCTCCTTCACCGTGTCCGGCTCGTCGGTGAGGGTGATCTCCTCCAACCGCATGGAGAGCGCGGTGAGGGGCGTGCGCAGCTGGTGGGAGGCGTCGGCGGCCAGTCGGCGCTCGGCCGTGAGCATGCGCGCGATCCGCTCGGCGGAGGCGTCGAGGACGTCGGCCACCCGGTCCAGCTCCGGGACGCCGTACCGCTTGTGGCGCGGCCGCGGATCGCCGGAGCCGAGGCGCTCCGCCGTCTCGGCGAGGTCGGTGAGCGGGGAGGCGAGACGGTTGGCCTGGCGTACGGCGAGCAGGACCGCGGCGATGATCGCGAGCAGTGCGACCAGGGCGATGATCAGCAGCGTGCGGCCCACTTCCCGGGTGACCGTGGAGCGGGGCTCCTCCACGCGGACCGTCTCACCCTCCTCGCCCTTGGCCGTGGAGTGGATGACGTCCCCCACGGGCTTGGTGCCCACCTCGATGGGAGCCTGGCCGGGAATGCCGATGACCGCGTACCGATCGCCGGTGACCTGGGCCTTGAAGACCCTGGCGGTGACCTTCTCGTCGCCGAGGAGCCGGCTGTCCACGATGCTGGCGAGCCGCAGCGCCTCGGAGTCGACACGTTCCTGCGCGCTGTTGCTGATCGTCCGGGTCTCGACGATGACGAGGGAGATGCCGAAGACGGCGATCACCACGAGGACGACGGCGAGGGTGGACTGGATGAGACGACGACGCACGGGGCCCTCCGGGCAATGGCTCTACGACGACCAGTGTGCCCCGGACACGACCGGCACCGCGGGCCGGGGCAGCGCCCTCGCGAGGGGCGAGGAGCCTGCGCGACCGCCCACGGGCGTGCGGCCCGCGCCCGCCCGCACGGCCATGACGCGTGGTGGTCGACGCGCACACGGCCGCCCGTCCCGGCCGGGCCCCCGGCGGCGCCTAGCTCTTCTCGAAGCGGAAGCCCACTCCCCGTACCGTCGCGATGTAGCGTGGGTTGGCGGCGTCGTCCCCCAGCTTCTTGCGCAGCCAGGAGATGTGCATGTCCAGCGTCTTCGTGGACGACCACCACGTGGTGTCCCAGACCTCGCGCATCAGCTGGTCGCGCGTGACGACCCGGCCCGCGTCCCGGACGAGGACCCGCAGCAGATCGAACTCCTTGGCGGTGAGCTGGAGCTCCTCGTCACCCATCCACGCCCGGTGCGACTCGACGTCGATGCGCACCCCGTGCGTGGCGGGCGGCTGCGCGGGCTCGGTGGAACCGCGCCGCAGCAGCGCCCGGACACGGGCGAGCAGCTCTGCGAGCCGGAAGGGCTTGGTGACGTAGTCGTCGGCACCCGCGTCGAGACCGACGACGGTGTCCACCTCGTCGGCGCGCGCGGTCAGGATCAGGATGGGGACGGTGTGGCCCTCGGCCCGCAGCCGGCGGGCCACCTCCAGGCCGTCCATGCCGGGCAGGCCGAGGTCCAGCACGACCAGGTCGACGCCGCCCTGCATTCCGGCGTCGAGCGCGGTGGGTCCGTCCTCACGCACCTCGACCTCGTACCCCTCCCGGCGCAGGGCACGGGCCAGGGGCTCCGAGATGGACGCGTCGTCCTCGGCGAGCAGTACACGGGTCATGGGGGTGATGGTAGTCCGCCAGGGACAAGAGCAAAGGTGTGATCCAAGGTGTGACCGGCCGGGGGTATTTCTTACCTTCGTATGCAGGCGGACACCGCCGTCGGCGCCGGTCACGGAGCGCAGTCGGGCCCGTTCGGCACAGGTGTCATTTCGCGCGGAGACCTTCGAATGGGCGCCCGCAGTTCCGGTATCACCTGTGATCCCGGTCTCGGTCCTTCCGTGCGCGCCGCTCCCATGACGTATGGTGACCGGAACGCCTGTAGCACCACCTGGGACCTTTGGCGGGCACTTGACGCTGAAGGTCTCTTTTGCGTGCGAGCTGGTTCTCACCAGCTTCGAAAGGAATGACCTAGGGCCGGGCCTTCGGCGCGTTGACGCGCGTAGAGGCGTGGATCCCGGTGGTCGCCGTCCACCGCTCCGTGAGCGGACACCCCGTGGGCGTGGGGCGGACGGCCGATCCCGCCGGTGCCGGCCGCCAACCGGGCATGCGACCCCCGGGCTTCGGCCCCGCCCGATCCGGGGAACCCCCACGCGCATGCCCCGACCAGCAAGGAACGACCATGGCGTCCAGCCTGACGAAGGACTCGGTCCGACCGGGCAATCCCGGTTCCGAGAAGACCTTCTTCGGCCACCCCCGCGGACTGGCCACACTCTTCATGACCGAGATGTGGGAGCGCTTCTCCTACTACGGCATGAGGGCCCTTCTCCCGCTGTATCTGGTCGCCCCCGGCGGCCTGCACCTGAGCGCGGCCGGCGCGACCGCGATCTACTCGGTGTACGTGTCGCTCGTATACCTGCTCGCCCTGCCGGGCGGCTGGTTCGCGGACCGTCTCCTCGGCCCGCGGAAGACGGTCGCCCTGGCCGGCTTCATCATCATGCTGGGCCACCTCACCCTGGCCCTGCCGTCCGCCGGCACCTTCTACGCCGGTCTCGGGCTCGTCGCCATCGGCTCGGGTCTGCTCAAGGCCAATATCTCGACGATGGTCGGGCACCTCTACAACGGCCCGGACGACGCGCGCCGCGACGGCGGCTTCACGATCTTCTACGTCGGCATCAACCTGGGCGCCTTCGCCGCACCGCTGGTCATCGGCACCATCGGCGAGAACGTCAACTGGCACCTGGGCTTCGCGCTCGCCGCGCTCGGCATGGCGCTCGGGCTCGGCCAGTTCCTGCTCGGCGGCCGCCACCTGAGCGAGCGTTCCAACGACGTCCCGACCCCGCTGACCGCCGAGGAGAAGGTCTCGACGCTGCGCAAGTCGGCGCTGTGGGCGGCCGTCGCGATCGTCTTCTACGCGATCGTCGGCTTCTCCGGTGTCTACACCCTGAACTGGCTGCTGGTCCCGATCACCGTCGCCGGCCTGGTGATCCCGGTCCTGGTGATCGCCCGGATCAAGCGGGACAAGGAACTCGACCGCACCGAGCAGTCCCGGATGACCGCGTACATCTGGTTCTTCGTGGCCGCGGCCGTGTTCTGGATGATCTACGACCAGGGCGGCTCCACGCTGTCGATCTTCGCCGACTCGTCGGCCAAGAACACGGTCTTCGGCTGGGACTTCCCGGTCTCCTGGTACCAGTCGGTCAACCCGGTCATGATCATGGCGCTGGCCCCGGTCTTCGCGTGGCTGTGGCTGGCGCTCAACCGCCGCGGCAAGGAGCCCGGCACGGCGGTGAAGTTCGCCTCCGGTCTGGTCCTGGTCGGCGCGTCCTTCTTCCTGTTCCTCGCCCCGCTCGGGATCGCCGACGGCGGTCACAAGGCCGCTGCGCTGTGGCTGGTCGCGATCTACTTCGTGCAGACCGTCGGTGAGCTGACGCTCTCCCCGGTCGGTCTCTCGGTCACCACGAAGATGGCCCCGGCGAAGTACGCCTCCCAGATGATGGGTGTGTGGTTCCTGGCCGTCACCGCCGGTGACGCCACGACCGGGCTGCTCTCCATCGCGGGCGTCGACCTGAACACGACGGGCATCGTGACCCTGGAAGCGGCGGTCGCCGTGCTCGCCGGTGTCGCGGTGCTGATGTACCGCAAGAAGGTCAAGGAGCTCATGGGCGACGTGCGCTGACGTCGTTCCCGGGCCGGCAAAGGGCCGCCGCACCCGTGCGGGTGCGGCGGCCCTTTGCCGTTCGCGGGGTCAGCGGGCTCGCCGGGGCAGGAACGTGAAGACCGCTCCGCCCAGCAGGATCGCCGTCCCGGCCACCAGCCCGAGGGCCTTCAGGGCGCCGCGGTCGTCCGCGCCCGTCTGGGCCAGGCCGCCCGAGGTCCCACCGGAGGTGCCTCCCGAGGTGGACGAGCCGCCGGACGTCCCGCCCGGTTGCTGCGAGGTGTCGAGGGTCAGCGACACCTCGCTCTTCGTCGGCGTGCACGTCGTCGTGGTGCCGAGGGCCTTGATGGTCAGTACGCCCGGCGACAGCGTCGACCGCCCGCTCGCACCGGGCTTGTAGGTGCCGGTCAGATCGGGGATCTCGATCGGGTCTCCCGACTTGATGTCGCTCGCGTTCGTGGGGCCCTCGACATGGACGGTGCCCTTGTCCACGCCGCCCACCACGACCTCCATCGACGGCTTCACCGAGTCCTTCGGGATGTCCGCCGGGCTGTCCATCACCGACTTCTTGAACCGGACCGTGAGATCGAAACTCCCGCCGTCCTTCCTGGCGTTGATCTGCACGGGTGACGTGGCGTTCTTGTCGCCGATGGGCGTCTTGCAGGCGTACGGGACCTGGACCTCCTTGCCCGTGAAGTCCGTCTGCCCGCCGCTGCCGCCGCCCGCTCCACCTGATCCGCCGCCGTCCCCGCCCGTCTCGCTCCCGGTCGGCGAGGGGGAGGACGAACCGGTGGGCGGACCGGTCGGCAGACCGGTGGGCAGACCGGTCGGCACGCCCGTCGGCAGGGTGGGCACGACGGTCGGCAGCCCGCCCGTCGTACCGCCCGAACCGCCGCCGTCGGACACCTTGATGGTCGCGGCCGGTTGCACCGTCTCCTTCGGGGAGCACTTGGTGTCCGTCGAGATGGGCTTGTTGACGTTGATGTTGTACGCGTCCGGCGTCAGCGTCACCTCGCCGGCCGCGGTCAGTTTCAGCCCGCCCGTCATGTCCGACAGCTTCATCTCGCTGTTCTTGGGGATCGCGGGGTTCGACCGCGGCCCTTCCATCGTGATGTCCGCGGTCTGCGCGCCTGCGGCCTTCAGGGTCCCCGTCGGCTTGACCGTGTCCTTGTCCAGATCGAGCACATCGGGGTTCTTGGACGCGGCCTGCACGAACTTCCAGGTGACGGTCACCTCGTCGCCGACCTTCGCCTCCGCGGGCGCCGTGATCTCCACCTTCGTGGTGCCCTCGACCGGGGGCAGTCCCGAGATCGGCGGCGGGATGCACTCCGTCCTGTACGACACCTCGGCGGCCTGTGCCGGTGCGGCGGCCACGGCGAGCAGCACGCCCGCCCCGCCCAGCATCAGCGCCGCCCCGGCGACTCCTGCCCTGCTGCTTCTGCCCCCTGCCGCGAGGACTCTCCGTTGCGTGCTCACGTGTTTCCCTTCCTCGGGGTCGTCGGACCGTTCTCGTGCGGTGCGGAGAGCCGACCGTGCACCGCGGTCCCCGGATCGGCGTCCGAGGTGAACCACGGCAGGGTCGAAGCGAAGGAAGGCGCGGCGGAGGACGACGGGGCCCCCTGCCTCGGTACGCGCAGGGCGGGTCCGATCAGTCGCAGGCTCCGGCGGTGCAGCGCCCGCCCGGGCGGGACACCCGGCCGCACCCGGTCCACGACGGCCATGCCGAGCCGGAACACGGCGGCCGGTACGACCAGGCAGAGCAGGATCCAGAAGACGGTCACGCCCCAGGGCCGGCCGACGCCCCACGGCTGTTCGGCCAGCGTCCTGCCGCCGTACCCGAGCGAGACCGTGTAGTCGCCGTGGGCACCGGCGGAGAGCTCCACCGGGAGCTCGATCCGCGCCTTCCTGCCGGGCGCGACGGTTCCGTGCCACTGCTGCTCGTCCCACTGCGGGGCGAAGACGCCGTGCGCGGTACCGACCCGGAAGACGGGATTCTCGACCGGCGAGGAGCCGACGTTGCCGACGGTGAACACCAAGGTGCGGGACGGCGGCGCCCCGAACCACGTCAACAGCCCGGAGGACCCCTCGAGGCGGGTGTCCGTCAGCACCGACAGCCGCCCGGCGGCGGACTCGGCGGGCAGTGGCCGCACGGCGTGCCCGGCGACCTGGAGGATCGCGTCGGCGTCCGCCGCGGCCCCGGTGACGGTCGCCACATGCACCACGCAGGGGCACGGCACGGGCGGCTCGGACACCGGGAGCTTCCTGCGGAAGGACCCGTGCGGATCGGTCGTGACGGCCCGTCCGTCGGCGTTGGCGCAGGAGTTGGTGCCGCCGATCACGCCCCTGGACGGCACTGACCGACCGCAGATCAGGATCATGAGCAGGGTCCCCGGGCGCCATCCGCTGCCGGTCACGGTGATCGAACCGCCCGTCCCCGCCTGGGACGCGGACAGCGTGACGGACGGCCCGCTCGCGCCCCGGGCCGGTATCGCCACGGAGGCAAGGGCGAGCACGAGGACCGCCACCAGCACCGAGATGCGCCCCTTCACGTTCCCGCTCCCGTCAACTCGACCTCCGGGTAGGCCTGTTCGTCCGCGTCCCGGTCCGGCGGGCGGTGCCGGTGTCTCCGTACGACCGCACCGGCGCCCACCGCTGCGAGCAGCCCGGCGGTGGACGCGGCGACCGTCCCCCAGGGCACGAACCGTGCCGGCGCCGACGCCGAACCGTGTGCCCCGCCCGCCGCGGTGACGGTGAGGGTCACGTCCACCGCGTCGAGCGCCGGCTGGTGCGGCCACGGCTCGGTGAGCCGGACCCTGCGGCCCGGCGGCAGTTCCAGGGGCAGGGTGCGCGGGGCACGGTCCAGGACCCGTCCCAGCACTCCGTCGGCGCGCACCGCGAGCCGCGGGGCCAGCACCGTGGTGCCGCGGTTGACCAGCTCGTAGGTGACCCGTCCGGCACGCACCCGCACGTGCTCCACCGTCAGCGCGGACAACGCGGGCCCCGTGACCCGGACCCGGACGCGCACGGCCGACGAACGGGTGCCCGCGCGCGCCACGATCACGGCGGGGTGGTCGCCGAGTGCGGCTCCCGAGGGGACCGTCACACTGAACGGAACAACGGCGCGGGTGCGGCCGGGCACCGTGACGGAGACCGTGTGCGCCGCGGCCCTCCGCCCGCCCGTCGTGCGGGCGAATCCGATCCGCGCCGCTGCCCGCCGGTCGCGAACGGGCGGAGGAGCCGCCGTCCGCGGTGTCGTCGGCGCCGCTCAACCGGACGGTCAGCGATCCGCTGCCCGGATTTACCACCGACACCGCGTCCTGCAGAACCGTGCCGGGCTCGCCCTCCGCGTAGAGGTACGGCCGCCCGCCCACGCCGTCCGTCGCGGGCGCGACGGACCAGCCGTCCTCGGCCGGCGCGGCGGGTGCGGCGCCCAGCAGGCCCAAGGCGGCGACGGAGAGGCAGAGCGCGAGGCGGACGGACGGCATGGGCGGCTCCCGGCGGAAAGGAGGCGTGTGGCGCCTCGGTGCGGGGCGGTGTGGTCGGGTGACGGTCCGGCGGCTCGTACGGATCCCGGATACGCCTCAGCGGCGTACCGTCTGGTTGCGGCGCGACAGCCAGAGCACTCCGGCCGCTCCCGTCAGCAGGACCGTGCCGCCGAGGGTGCCCAGGGCGATCGCGGAGTCCTCGGGACCGGTCTGCGGCAGCTGCCCGTCCGTGCCGGTACCGCTCCGGGCGGCGCCGGCCGAGCCGCCGCCCGCGGCGGTGACGTCGAGGGTGAGCGAGGGGCCCGGGTTGCCGGCGGGTGTGCACGTGGTCGTCGTACCGAGCGCTTTGATGGTCAGCACGCCCGCGGTGAAGGTGACCTTGCCGGTCTTCCTCGGCGTGTACGTACCTGTCAAGTCATTGATCTTGATGGGGGTGTTGGCGGGGATCGCCGCCTGGTTGGCCGGTCCCGTCACCGTCAGCGTCCCGCTCTCGGCGCCGCCCAGCTTGATGGTGGCGCTCGGGTTCATCGCGCCCTTGCCCAGCTCGACCGGGCTGGAGGAGACGCCCTTCTGCCAGGACATGGTGATCTTGTAGGTGCTGCCGCTCCTGGCGCCCTTGATGTCGATGGGCGACACCGCGCTCTTGTCGCCGATCGGCGTCTTGCACTGGTAGTTGACGTCGACGACCTCGGCCCGGGCCGCCGGAGCGGCCATCAGCACCGCCGAGCCGGCCAGGGCGGCGACGGACGCGAGCGCAGCGCTTCGTTTGTGGTACGACACGGTCCCCTCGTTCCTGACGGCACATCAGATCGGCCGTCAAGGTACGCCCGGGCCCTTACGGAGGGAAGACACGGCGCACACCGGATCTGTGGCGATCCGGCGCGCGGGAAGTGATGTGTGCGGCGTCGTACGAGGAAGGGTTCGAGACGTGGTCACCGAGGGTGAGCGGAAGACGGGTACGGACGGACGCTAGGCAGGAGCGCCGAGTTCCGCCCACACCCGCTTGCCGGCGACCCCCGGCGTGCGCGCGACCCCCCAGTCGAGGCAGAGACGCTGCACGATGAACATCCCGTGGCCGCCGGGGCGTCCGGCGCGGTGCGGGGTGCGGGGTGCGGGCTGCCCGGCTCCCCGGTCGGAGACCTCGATCCGCAGCACCTTGTTGTCGCACGCGATCCACAGCTCCTCCGGCCCCTCGGCGTGCAGACACGCGTTGGTGACGAGCTCGGAGACGACGAGCAGCACGTCCTCGGCGGCGGCCCGCTGGTCGGCGCCGGCGGCCGGCAGCCAGCCCCACGCGTACAGCGCCTGGCGGGTGAAGTCGCGCGCGAGCGGGACGACACCGCTCTCGCCCGCGAGGCTCAGCCTGCGCACCCGCCGACCGGGCGGCGAGGTGCCCTGCTCGCGCGGGGCCGAGGACGCACCCCCGCCGGACGGACCCTCCACGGGCGTTCCGGAAGCGCCGCTGGGCTCGGGGCCGCGGTCGCCCGGCGAGTAGGGCCGGGTGGTGCTCATCAGCGCTTCACCTCACCGATTCGCCGGTTCACGATTCAAGACTCAGTACGTGGACGGACGGCATGACCGTCAGTTGCTTCTTGTGCCGTTCGCGTAGAGGGACGCTTCCTGCGGCTTTCGTCCCGGCTGCCGACATATTCAGCATGTCTCCTGCCCGACCGTGCGGCCGGAACACCCATGGATTCAGCCCGGAACCTGTGACGCGCGTAACGCGCTGGTCACACAGTGACATCCGATGACCCCCCGGCCGCATCAGTCGGCCAAGGCCGTGTCCAGCGTGTCGTGAACGGTGAAGACGGCATCCGCCCCGGTGATCGCGAAGACCCGCGCCACCACGGGCTGCATCCCCACCAGATGAACCCCTCCGCCCGCGGCCTCGGCCTTCAGCCGAGCGCCGAGCAGCACGTTCAGCCCGGTGGAGTCACAGAACTCCAGCCGTGAGCAGTCCACGACCAGGCGCGAGAACCCCTTGCCCAGGCAGTCCTCGAGTGGTTCACGCAACAGGTCGGCGGTGTGGTGATCCAACTCACCCGCCGGGGTCACGACAGCGCTCGTGCCCTCCTGCCGCACCTCGACCAGAAGCCGGCCCGACTGTGCGCTGCCGACCGTCCCGCGGTCCATGCCGTCTCTCTCCCGACCGTCGTGGCTGTTGATGGACGCCCTCGAACATTACGCCTTCCTCACGCCCCTTGACACCCGAACAACCCCACTAATTCGGACATTTACCAACAGAATGCACTTGCGGTGGGGTGACAAAAGCGGGTAGGGCTAGAGGTACAGCCATTCGACACGGCCGGCTTCGGAGGCGCCGCACACCGTAGTGCACGTATTGGCATCGGCAGCCATATGCCGAGAACGATGGAGGACATCATGTCACCCCGGCTCGACGCATCGCAGGCCCAGAGGGCGACGTCGGCACTCCCCCTGGCACAACCGCACGACCACACCGACGACCTCGCCCGGCAGAACGGTCTCACCGAGTCCGAAGGCCTCGAGGGCCTTCCGGAGATCCCCCCGTACGACGAGGTGGGAGCGATGGACGCGCGAGCCCTGTCCAAGACGCTCTTCCAGCGGCTGGAGTCGCTCGAGGAAGGCACGCACGAGTACGCGTACGTGCGCAACACGCTCGTCGAGCTGAACCTCGCCCTGGTGAAATTCGCCGCGTCGCGCTTCCGCTCGCGCAGCGAGCCGATGGAGGACATCATCCAGGTCGGCACGATCGGCCTGATCAAGGCCATCGACCGCTTCGAGCTCAGCCGCGGCGTGGAGTTCCCCACCTTCGCGATGCCGACGATCATCGGCGAGATCAAGCGCTTCTTCCGCGACACGTCGTGGTCCGTGCGGGTGCCGCGCCGGCTGCAGGAGCTCCGCCTCGACCTCGCGAAGGCCGGCGACGACCTCGCCCAGAAGCTGGACCGCGCCCCGACGGTCGCCGAGCTGGCGGAACGCCTCGGCATCACCAGCGACGAGGTCGTCGAGGGCATGGCGGCGTCGAACGCCTACACGGCGAGCTCGCTCGACGCGCAGCCCGAGGAGAACGACTCCGAGGGCACGCTCGCGGACCGCATCGGCTACGAGGACCACGGACTCGAAGGCATCGAGTACGTCGAGTCGTTGAAGCCGCTGATCGCCGAACTGCCGTCGCGCGACCGGAAGATCCTCTCGCTGCGCTTCTACGCCAACATGACCCAGTCGGAGATCGGCGACGAACTGGGCATCTCCCAGATGCACGTGTCGCGGTTGCTGTCCCGGACACTGGTGCGTCTGCGCAAGGGGCTCACCGTCGAGGAGTGACGGCCTCCACGTGACTGCTTCCGTCCGGTGCCCGCAAGGGCACCGGACGGACTGCTGTCCGCGCCCGGACGTCCCCGCCGCAACCCGCCGGCAGGCCCCCTGTTACCCGGGGAAACCTCTTTCCCCGCAAGCCTCGGTCCACCACTATGGTCACCCCCAAACTGGTCGGTAGGTCAGGAGCGCGGCGAGCGGCGTCGCCGGGGTGCGAGGAGGCGGGCGGATGACTCGGGCCGACGGGACGGACAACAGGGCCGGGGCCGGGACGTCCGATGCGGACACCGCGGGCGCCGTGGCCGTCGGCCCGTCCGACGCACGGCTCACCGGGTTGCTGCGCGCCGACACCGCCACCTCGTACCGGGCGCTGCAGGAACTGCGCTCCCGCCACCGGCGCTCGGTCCTCGCCTACGCGCGGCTGTGCACCACGAGCGAACCGGCCGCGCGGCAACTGGCCGGGCAGGCCTTCACCCTCGCGGCCCGCGAGACGGCGCGCGGTATCGACCCGGGCGTCCCCTGGCGGCACCGACTCCTGCTGCTGACCGTCCGGTTGGCCCTGTCGTGGGCCACGGACGAGCGGGCCGCCGGCCTCGACCCCGGTCTGCTCCTGGTGATGAACACGGCCGGCCCCGGCGGTCCCGTCCCTCCCGTGCTCCCCGCGTTCCAGTCCCTGGCATCCCGCACCCAGGGCCTGATCTGGTACTGCGTCGTGGAGCGGGAGCCCGCGGACAGGACGGCGGGATTCCTCGGGCTCGGACCCGAGGACGTGCGGTACGGCACCGAACAGGCGCTCCACGCCATGGGCCAGGCCTGCCTGAGATCCCGTCTCGCCGCCTCGGACGATCCGCGTTGCGGGGACTTCCGGCGCCTGATCGAGGAGTCGGTACGGCCCGACAACCCCCGGTTCAGCGGCGACCTGCACGCCCATATGGTCCGGTGCGCGCACTGCACGGCCGCCTACGAGGAACTCACCGCGCTGCGGGACGCCCCGCGCACCGCGCTGGCCGAGGGACTGCTGCCATGGGGCGGCACCGCCTACGCCGAGCACGGTATGAGCGAGCCGCTCACCCACCCGCGGGCGGCCAGGGCGACCTGGCCGCCGGGACGCCGGCTCGCCCTGGCCTCGGCGGCCCTCGGCCTGGCCCTGGCACCGCTGCTGGTCTTCCTGCTGTCCCCGGAGGACTCGCCGGGCCGGCACACGGCGGGCGCCTCCGTCGGCACCCGGCCCGAGCCACCCGCGGTGACCGTCACCGCGACGGTGTCGGTGCACCCCCCGGCCTCGCCGACGCCGTCACCCTCGCCCTCGGCCACCTCCAAGCACCCGTCGCCGACGAGGAGTTCCAGGCCACCGAAGCCGACGCCGAAGCCCGGTCCCACGGCGCACGCGCCCGACGGCTCCTTCGCACAGGTCGTGAACGTCGCCTCGGGCCGGTGCCTGGAGGTCGCCGGCGACTTCGGCAACGGCACGGACGTGGCCGTCGTCTCCTGCACGTCCGCACCGAGCCAGCGGTGGCGCTTCGACTCCGGACGCAGTGTGCTGCAGTCGTCGGCGGATCCCGACTTCTGCCTGGACAGCCGCGGCTCCGTGGACAACGGCGTGGGCATCTGGCACTGCGACTCCGTCTACGGCCGCAACGGCCAGAACCTCCGCTTCACCGTCGACGACGACGGAGTCGTCCGCCCGGAGATCGCCGTCGGGACCGCGCTCACCGCGGCCGAGGACGGCGGTCTGTCGCTGCGTCCGCTGACCGGCGGCGCGGATCAGCGGTGGCGGGCCGGGGCCTCCTGACCGGCTGAGGCCGCCGGCCCGCGCGCCCGGTCAGACCACGCGGCTGCCGCGCCGCCACACTTCGCCGACGAGGGGCACGCCCGGGCGGTAGGCCAGATGGACATGGCTCGGGGCGTCGAGCACCGCGAGGTCCGCGTACGCGCCCGGGGCCAGCCGGCCGACGTCCGTGCGGCGCAGGGCCCGGGCACCGCCCGCGGTGGCCGACCAGACCGCCTCGTCCGGGGTCATGCCCATGTCCCGGACCGCCAGAGCGATGCAGAACGGCACCGACGACGTGAAGGACGAGCCCGGGTTGCAGTCCGTCGACAGGGCCACCGTTGCGCCCGCGTCGAGGAGGCGGCGGGCGTTCGGCCACTCGGCGCGGGTCGAGAACTCGGCGCCGGGCAGGAGCGTGGCGACCGTGCGGCCCTGGGCGAGCGCGTCCACGTCGGCGTCCGTCAGATGCGTGCAGTGGTCGGCGCTGGCGGCGTCGAGTTCCACGGCGAGCTGGACGCCCGGGCCGTACGACAACTGGTTGGCGTGGACACGGGGATGCAGTCCCTTGCGCTTCCCCGCGGTCAGGACCGCGCGGGCCTGGTCCCCGTCGAAGGCGCCCTTCTCGCAGAAGACGTCGATCCACCGGGCGTGCGGCGCGCACGCCTCGAGCATCTCACCGGTGACCAGGGCCACGTATCCGGCAGGGTCGTCGGCGTAGTCCGGGGAGACGATGTGGGCACCGAGATAGGTGACCTCGTCCGTGTGCGCGGACGCGATGCGCAGGGCACGCGCCTCGTCCTCGACCGTCAGTCCGTAGCCGGACTTGGTCTCGAAGGTGGTGGTGCCCTGACGGAGCGCCTCGGAGAGGTAGCGGACGAGATTGGCCTCCAGCTCCTCGTCCGTCGCCGCCCGCGTCGCGGCCACGGTGGTGCGGATGCCGCCCGCCGAGTAGCTGCGGCCCGACATGCGGGCGTTGAACTCCTGCGTGCGGTCGCCCGCGAAGACCAGGTGCGAGTGGGAGTCGACGAAGCCCGGGATCACCGCCCGGCCGCCGACGTCGACCCGGTGGTCGGCGGCGGGTGCGTTGCTCGACTCACCGGTCCAGGCGATGCGGTCGCCGTCGATGACGACGGCCGCGTCCTGGATCAGCCCGAGGGGGGAGTCCGCGCCCTCGCGGGAGGGGTCGTTGGTGACCAGGCTGGCGATGTTGGTGATGACCGTGCTGCTCATGGGTTCCTCGTGGGTGACCGGGCCGGTTTCGGGTGTCAGGAGCGCAGCGCCTGGACGGCGTCCGCCAGCGCCCGTGGTACATCCGGCAGACGTGTGTGCGCCCCGTCGCGCACGACATGCCGTCCGCCTACGACCGTATGGC
Organism: Streptomyces sp. HUAS TT11; assembly: GCF_051553595.1. Classification (NCBI taxonomy): domain Bacteria; kingdom Bacillati; phylum Actinomycetota; class Actinomycetes; order Kitasatosporales; family Streptomycetaceae; genus Streptomyces; species Streptomyces sp. HUAS TT11. The sequence goes on along the minus strand of NZ_CP196184.1, from coordinate 5,440,493 downwards.
GCACGTCCGCCGCGGTCGCGGCGAACACCGCCGTCTCGGCGCCCAGCCCCGGCGGCGGTCCCGCGGTCCTGACCGAATCGAGCGCGATCGTCGTGAAGTCGGCGAGCGCCCCGGGCTCCAGGACACCCGCGTCCTGCCAGCCGAGCGCCGCGTGTCCGTCGGCGGAGGCCGCCCGCAGCAGGCTCGCCGCGGTCCAGTGACCCCGGGTGCGGGTGCGCAGCCGCTCGTCGAGCTCCATCGCGCGCGCCTCCTCGAGGAGGTCGATGACGGCGTGGCTGTCGGAGCCGAGCGAGAGGGGGGAGCCGGCCGCCTGCAGGGCCATGGCCGGGCCGATGCCGTCGGCGAGGTCCCGCTCCGTCGTCGGGCACATGCAGGTGCCCGTGGAGGCCGCCCCGATCAACCGGATGTCCTCGTCCGTGAGATGGGTGTTGTGCACACCGGTGGTGCGCGGGCCCAGGACTCCGTGGTCGGCGAGCAGGCGCGTGGGGGTGCAGCCGTGGGCCCGGTGGCAGGCGTCGTTCTCCGCCGTCTGCTCGGACAGGTGCACATGCAGCGGGGCCCGCCGCTCCTCGGCCCAGCGTGCCACCGTCGCCAACTGCCCCGCGGGCACCGCCCGTACGGAGTGGACGGCGGCCCCGATCCGTGCGTGCTCCCGCTCTTTCAGATCCGAGGAGCGTTCGGCCCAGCGCTCCGCGGTGCCGTCGGAGAAGCGGAGCTGGTGGTGGTTCGGCGGCTGCCCGAATCCGGAGGAGAGGTAGGCGGTGTCGAGCAGGGTGATGCGGATGCCGGCCTCGGCGGCGGCGTCGATGAGGGCCTCGCCCATGGCGTTGGGGTCGGCGTAGGGGGTGCCGCCCGGGGCGTGGTGCACGTAGTGGAACTCGCCGACCGCGGTGACACCGGCGAGCGCCATCTCCGCGTACACGGCGCGTGCGAGTGCGTGGTACGTCTCGGGGGTCAGCCGGTCGGCGACCGAGTACATGACCTCCCGCCAGGTCCAGAAGGTGCCGGAGCCCACCTGGACCACTCCGCGCAGGGCGCGGTGGAAGGCGTGCGAGTGCGCGTCGGCGAGCCCCGGGACGGTGAGTCCGCGCAGGATCTCGGCGCCCGGTGGCGGAGCGCCGACGCCGGTACGGACTGCGGTGACGCGACCGTCGGACACATCGAGGGCGACGCCCGTCTCCACGGCCGGGTCGAGCCAGGCGTGCTCCAGCCAGTACGTCCGTGTCACCTGCACACCAGCCCTTCCAGTACGTCGGCGAGTGCGGTCACCCCGGCGACGCAGTCCTCCTCGGCGGCGTCCTCGGCCGGGGAGTGCGAGACACCCGTGGGGTTGCGCACGAACAGCATGGCGGTCGGGACGCTCCCGGACAGGATCCCGGCGTCGTGCCCGGCACCGGTGCCCAGCACGGGCACGGTGAGCCCGCGCTCCTGCTCCCGGCCCAGGATGCGGGCGAGTTCGTCACGCAGGACGTGGTCGAACTCCACGACGGGGGTGAAGGACTCACGGACGACGTCGAGGTCCACGCCGTGCGCTTCCGCGTGCTCGCGGGCCGCCTTCTCGATCCCGCTCAGCACGGTGTCGAGGCTCTCCTGGTCGGCGGCGCGGGAGTCGAGCCAGCCGCGGACGAGCGAGGGGATGGCGTTGACGCCGTTGGGTTCGACGGCGATCTTGCCGAAGGTGGCGACGGCGCCGGCGAGTGCGGCCTCGCGGCGGGCGGCGAGCACGGTCTCGGCGTACGGCAGCATGGGGTCGCGCCGGTCGACCAGGCGCGTGGTCCCGGCGTGGTTGGCCTCGCCCCGGAAGTCGAACCGCCAGCGCCCGTGCGGCCAGATGGCGCTGGCCACGCCCACCGGGTCCCCGCTGAGGTCGAGCGCCCGGCCCTGCTCGATGTGCAGTTCGACGAACGCGCCGATACGCCCGAGGCGCTCCGGGTCGGGCCCGATCGCGTCGGGGTCGTGCCCGGCGGCCTCCATGGCCTGTGCCAGCGTGACGCCGTCGCCGTCGGTGAGCCGGTGCGCCTGCTCGCGGCTCAGCTGTCCGGCGGCCAGCCGCGACCCGACACAGGCGAGCCCGAACCGCGCGCCCTCCTCGTCCCCGAAGTTGACGACGGCGACCGGTCTGCGGAACTCCACGCCCCGCGCGCGCAGCTCGTCGAACGCCGCGAAGGACGACACGACCCCGAGCGGGCCGTCGAAGGCGCCGCCGTCGGGGACGGAGTCGAGGTGCGACCCCGTGACGACGGCGTCACCCGCCGCGGGGTCCCCCAGCCAGGCCCACTGGTTGCCGTTCCGGTCCACCTCGAGGGCGAGCCCGCGGCCCCGGGCCTGCTCCTCGAACCAGGCCCGGCCCTCGCTGTCGGCGGCCGTCCAGGCGAAGCGGCGGTAACCGCCGGAGGCGGAGCTGCGGCCGATCGGCAGCAGCTCCGCCCACATGCTGTGGAAGGTCACGCGTCGTCACCTTCGCGCATCGGCACCCGCACGCCCCGCTCCCCGGCCACGGACTCCGCGATGTCGTATCCGGCGTCCACGTGCCGGATGACACCCATGCCCGGGTCGTTGGTGAGGACCCGGCGGATCTTCTCGCCGCTCAGCTTGGTGCCGTCGGCCACGGTGACCTGCCCGGCGTGGATGGAGCGGCCCATGCCGACTCCGCCGCCGTGGTGGATGGACACCCACGACGCACCGGACGCCACGTTCACCATGGCGTTGAGCAGCGGCCAGTCCGCGATCGCGTCCGAGCCGTCCAGCATCGCCTCGGTCTCGCGGTACGGGGAGGCGACGGAACCGCAGTCGAGGTGGTCGCGGCCGATGACGACGGGCGCGCTCAGCTCACCGCTCGCCACCATGTCGTTGAACCGCTCGCCGGCCTTGTCCCGCTCGCCGTAGCCGAGCCAGCAGATGCGGGCGGGCAGGCCCTGGAAGTGGACGCGCTCACCGGCCATCTTGATCCAGCGGGCGAGGGACTCGTTCTCCGGGAACAGCTCGAGGATCGCCCGGTCGGTCTTCGCGATGTCGGCCGGGTCGCCGGACAGCGCCGCCCACCGGAAGGGGCCCTTGCCCTCGCAGAACAGCGGCCGGATGTAGGCGGGGACGAAGCCGGGGAAGGCGAACGCACGGTCGTACCCGGCCAGTTGCGCCTCACCGCGGATCGAGTTGCCGTAGTCGAAGACCTCGGCACCCGCGTCCATGAAGCCGACCATCGCCTCGACGTGCCTGGCCATCGACTCGCGGGCGCGCGTGGTGAAGCCGGCCGGGTCCTTGGCGGCGGCGTCGGCCATGTCCTCGAAGGCGACGCCGGTCGGCAGGTACGCCAGCGGGTCGTGGGCCGAGGTCTGGTCGGTGACGATGTCGATGGGCGCGCTCATGGCGAGCAGCTGCGGCAGGAGGTCGGCGGCGTTGCCGAGCAGGCCGATGGACAGCGGGCGCCGGGCGTCACGCGCCTCGACGGCCAGCTGAAGAGCGTGCTCCAGGGAGTCGGCCTTCACATCCAGGTACCGGTGCTCGATACGGCGCTCGATCGCCCGCGGGTCGCAGTCGATGCAGATCGCGACGCCGTCGTTCATCGTGACGGCGAGCGGCTGGGCGCCGCCCATGCCGCCGAGTCCGGCCGTCAGGGTGATGGTGCCCGCGAGCGTGCCGCCGAACTTCTTCGCGGCCACGGCGGCGAACGTCTCGTAGGTGCCCTGGAGGATGCCCTGGGTGCCGATGTAGATCCACGAACCGGCGGTCATCTGCCCGTACATGGTCAGGCCGAGGGCCTCCAGCCGGCGGAACTCCTCCCAGTTGGCCCAGTCGCCGACGAGGTTGGAGTTGGCGAGGAGCACGCGCGGCGCCCACTCGTGGGTCTGCATGACGCCGACGGGACGGCCGGACTGGACGAGCATCGTCTCGTCCTGCTTGAGCCCCTTCAGCGTGCGGACCATCGCGTCGAAGGACCGCCAGTCGCGCGCGGCCTTGCCGGTGCCGCCGTAGACGACGAGCTTGTCGGGGTGTTCGGCGACCTCGGGGTCGAGGTTGTTCTGCAGCATCCGCAGGGCGGCCTCCTGCTGCCATCCCAGGGCGCTCAGTTCCGTGCCGCGCGGCGCTCGGACGGGGCGGGGTCCTGACATGGTCTGCCTCCTGGGGTACGGCCGCACGCGGCCGGGGGCGCGCGCGGACTGTTGCAGTGGTTATTCACATCCTGGCCACCTGAATAGAGCTAGTCAATACATTCTTGCGCCAGCGTGGCCGCGGCAGGGATGTTTGGCTGGAGATACGACCACGAAGAGTGGCACGGGGACGGGGGACACGGTGGTGGACATGAAGAGCTTCGGGACGGGACACACCGGCGGAGAAGAGCACCCCGAGGACGCCGGGCGGGTGGCACGCCGGGACGAGGCCGTGCGCGCCGCGGTCGAGCAGGGGCTGCTCGGGCCGGACGCTCCCATCGTCGGCCTCCTGGACGTCACCGGCATCCGCGACTCGGCGGCGGCGCTGCGGGCGGCCTTCGACGCGGTGGCCGCGCCGGGGACTTCGGTGCTGCACGCCTTCGCCGTGAAGGCGACCCCGCTGGTACCGGTGCTGTCCCTGTTGCGAGCCGCCGGTATCGGCGCGGAAGTGGCGAGCGCCGGGGAGCTGGCCCTGGCCAGGGCGGCCGGCGTCGCACCCGAGCACATCGTGCTGGACGCACCCGCCAAGACCCCCGCGGAGCTGCGGGAGGCGCTGGAGCTGGGCATCGCCGTGAACGCGGACAACCCGCAGGAGCTGGCGCGGATCGACGGCCTGGTCCGCACGGCGCAGACGTCCTCCCCTCTCGGGATCCGGGTGAATCCGCAGCTCGGGGCCGGTGCGATCGAAGCGCTGTCCACGGCGACCGCCACCTCGAAGTTCGGGGTGGCGCTGCGGGACGAGGGAGCGCGCGAATGGCTCGTGCGCGCGTACACCGAACGGCCCTGGCTGACCCGGCTGCACGCGCACTCCGGCTCACAGGGCATCCCGCTCTCGCTGATGGCGCGGGGCGTCGCCGAGACCTACGCGCTCGCCGAGGAGATCAACCGGCGGATCGGGCGGCGCCAGATCGACACGATCGACATCGGCGGCGGACTTCCGGTCAATTTCTCCTCCGAGGTGACGACGCCGACCTACGCCCAGTACGCACGGCTGCTGGCGGAGGCGGTGCCCGGGCTGTTCGACGGGCGGTACGGGCTGGTCACCGAGTTCGGACGGTCGCTGCTGGCCAAGCACGGAACCGTGGTGGCGCGGGTGGAGTACGCCAAGCGCGCGGGCGGCCGGGCGGTCGCGGTCACGCACGCCGGTGTCCAGGTGGCCACCCGCACGGTGTACGCACCGGCGTCGTGGCCGCTGCGGATCTTGGCGTACGACGCGAAGGGGCACCCCAAGGAGGGACCCGCGGTGGTCCAGGACGTGGCCGGACCGGCATGCTTCGCGGGCGACCTGCTGGCCACGGGGCAGGCGTTGCCGCTGCTGGAACAGGGCGACCACGCGGCGGCACCGGACACCGGGGCCTACTACTTCGCCCACCACTACGCGTACAACTCCCTCACCCGGCCCGGGGTGTACGGCTACGCGCCGGGCGCGGGCGGTGGCATCCGGTTCGCGGTCGTACGGGAGCCGCAGACCCTCGAGGAGGTCGTGGTGGAGTCGGGTGGAGCGCATACGGGTGCGCTCACGGCGCTCTGAGGAGGCGTACGCCCCGGCTCGAGCGCTCCCCACCGGCCGCACGGGCACACCCCGGTGGACGCACGCCCCACCAGCCCCGACACCCCCGTACGTGTGCACAGCCGACCCACCCTAGCGGCGCGGCCGCATGTTCCACCGGAAAATGCCAGATCCCTCACCCCTCGCGCACACGTTGCGTAGCCTCTTCGTCACTCAGCCGAACCCGAGGCGGGAGGGGAGCCACGGTGCCCGGAATCGACGAGTGCCTACTGGAAGCCATGCGACTGCCCGGTGCCCGGGGTGCCGCGGTGGTCGACTGGACCAGCGGGCTCGCCCTGGGCACGGTCGGGGACTCGCCCGGCGGTGACCACGAGAGCACCGCGGCAGAGGCGGCGGAACTGGCCCGGCTCGCCGCCGAACACCGCGCGTTCGCCCCGGAGGACGACGCCGGCTGGTCCGGCGAGGCGTGCCCGGTCGAGGACCTGATCATCGCCAACCGGGACAGCTACCACCTGCTGCGGTTCGTCCCGACCACCTTCGACAGCAGCGTCTTCCTGCACCTCTGGCTGGCCCGCGCGGAGGGCAACCTCGCCCTGGCCCGCATCCGGCTCGGCGAGATGGCCGGACGGCTGGTGCTGGGATGACGACGGTCAGGATGCCCATGCCGCCCCCGCTGCCCGTCCGCCGGCAGACCGAGATCCCCAGTGCCGGCGTCTCCCCCATGCTCGGCCGGCTCGCGGCCGAACGGGCCACGGGTGTGCTGATGCGCGAAGGCGGCATGCTCCATCTGCTCGAGGGTCAGGTGGTGTACGCCGAGAGCCATGCGACGCCCGGACTCGACGTCCTGCTCGTCGCGCGCGGCGCGCTGGACGAGGAGGGCTGGCGGGAGGCGGTCGCCGAGGCGGGGGCGCACCGGCTGGTCGGCCGGTTCCTGGTCGACAGCGGCCGGATCGGCCAGGGGGCACTGGAACTGTGCCATCTGGGCGCACTGTACGACGCGGCGTACTTCGTCCTCGGCCCGAGCAGCGCGCCCGCCCGCTTCCGGTACGGCGAGGGCCATTGGCTCGGCCCCGTGCGCCCGGTCCCCGTGGCCGCGGTGGAACGCGAGACGCTGCGCCGCCGGGAGCTGCTGCACCGCATATGGCCCGATCCGGAGACGGACCAGGCTCCGCTCGTCCGCGCCGCCCGCCCTGCGGGCCCGGCCGTCACACCCCGCCAGGGAGCGGTGCTCGACCGGATCGACGGAGTGCGGACGGCCACCGACATCTCACGCCAGCTGGGCCGTCCGGCCTTCCACACGCTGGTCGACGTACGACGGCTGGCCGCCGCGGGTGTCGTCGCGGCCCGGCCCGCCGTGCCCGCGCCCCGCGCCGAAACCCTTGTGCCCACCGCGCAGCCGGCGCCCTTCGCCGACCCCCACATCACGTTGCTGAAGAGGCTGAGGGATGCGCTGGAGGCCCTTTGACCGGATCGAACGGGACACCCCCGCCGAGAGGAGACCCCTGATGGACGCGGAGCCCGAGGTCCTCGACGAACTCCGCCGGCTCAGATCCCGCATCCCTCAGCTGACGGGCGCCCTCGCCGCCAGCGTCGACGGGCTGGTCCTCGCCCAGGACGCGCCCGGCGTCGAACCCGAGGGTGTCGCCGCGCTGACCGCCGCCGCGCTGGGCGTCGCCATGCGCCTCGCCGACGCGACGGGCCAGGGCGACTTCCGCGAGCTGCTCGTCCGCGGCATCCACGGCTATGTGGCCACGTACGCGGCGGGCCGCAGTGCCGTGCTCACGCTGCTGGCCCAGGACCGGGTCAACGTCGGCCGGCTGCATCTGGAGGGCCGGCGCGCGAGCACACGCATCGGCGAACTGGTCGACGAGGCCGCCCTGCGGGCCGGGTCGGCGCAGTCCCGCCCCGCCAGGCCCCCCGCCAGGACCACCACCAGGTCCGCACCCACGCGGACCCGCACCGCGCGCACCCCCGCGAGCCCTCGATCGGCCGCGGACGCGCGTTCTACCACGGAAAGTTGAAAGGACACCTCACCTCATGGCCAACACCGAAACCACGCTGAAGGAAGCCCTCGCCTCCATCGAAGGCGCGACCGGGGCCGCCCTCGTCGACTACACCAGCGGCATGGCGCTGGGCACGATGGGCGGCAGCAAGGGCTTCGACCTCACCGTCGCCGCCGCCGGCAACACCGATGTCGTACGGGCCAAGCTGCGCACCATGGAGCACCTCGGGCTCAAAGGGCAGATCGAGGACATCCTGATCACCCTGAGCGATCAGTACCACCTGATCCGGCTGCTGACCGGCCGGGGCGGCAACGGCCTGTTCCTCTACCTGGTCCTCGACGCCAAGCGGGCCAACATGGCGATGGCCCGCCACCAGTTGAAGAAGATCGAGGAGGACCTGGAGGTCTGAGCCTCGGCCCGCCCGCTCCCCGCGTGCTACACGAGCTCGGCGGTCCGGCGGCGCGCCCCGCCCGGGGCCGCGTCGCCGGCCGCGATGCCGGTGCTGCGGTAGCCCTTGACGGGCTTGCCCGCGGGCGCTCCGCCACGGCGGCCGAGCCAGTCGACACGCACCCACAGCAGCACGTCGTCGGCGCGTTCGCGGCGGCCCAGCCAGGCCGCCTTCAGCCGCAGGCCGGCGCCGGTGCCGGCGAGCAGCATGCCGCCCGCGGCGGGCACCGCGAAGGAGCTGCCGAGCGCGACGGCGACGGCGACGAGCAGCCACCAGCGGTGCCCGCGCCGCCAGGTCCGGGTGGTGACCGAGCGGTCCTGCAGCACGTCGTACTTGCCGGCGCGGGCGGCGGCGCGGGAAAGCGCGGCGTAGCGTCCTCGGCGCGTGAGTGCGACGACCGCGGTCGCGACGACGAACAGTGCGGCCCCGGCCGTCACTCCGATCCGGCGTCCCGTAAGTCCCGGTACCAGCACCCCGATACCGGCCGCGAACACCCCCAGCCACCACAGCGGTGCGGCTCCGGCCCGTGCGACGACCGCCACCCTGGCCAATCCCTGTCCTCCGCGCGCCACGCCCTGCCTCCCGTCCGTTCCGGTGCCGTGTCCCGGTTCGCGCAGGCTAGCGAGCAAAAGTGAGACGAGTCTGAAAAAACCGGCAGCCACCGGCGTGAACCGCCGGCCGTCCGGCCCGGCTACTCCACGAACAGCCCCCGGGCCGCCGCCTGCGCGTCGAACTCCTCCAGCCGCGCCTGGGCGTCGGGCAGGTCGTCGCACATCGCCTCGAGCAGGACTCTGCCGAGCAGCATCGGCGCACAGGCCGTGTCGAAGGCGAGCCCCGTACCGACGGCGGCCGGCAGCAGCAGGTCCGAGACCTTCGCCACCGGCGCGAACGCCGAGTCGGCGACCGTGACGACGGTCAGTCCCGCCCCCTTGGCGTACGCGAGTGCGTCGACGACCTCGCGCGGGTGGCGCGGCAGCGCGAAGCACAGCAGCGCGCTCGCGCCCGCCCGTACGGCCGCGTCGATGCGGTCGTCGAGCATGGTGCCGCCCTCGCGCAGCAGCCGGACGTCCGGGTGGACCTTCGCCGCGAAGTACGCGAAGCCGAACGCCTGGGAGGCGGCGGCCCGCAGGCCGAGCACCGGCAGCGGGCGCGAGGCCGCCAGGATCCGTCCGGCCCTCTCCACGGGCCGCGGGTCGGCCAGTATCTCCGCCAGGTGCCTGAGGTTCTCGATCTCCGCCTCGACGGCCTGCTGGTACTCGTTGTAGGCCCCCGCGTCCGGTGCCGGCTCCGCGGGGGCGACCTCGCGCAGGTGCTTGCGCAGCGCCGGATAGCCGTCGAATCCCAGGGCCACCGCGAAACGGGTGACGGACGGCTGGCTGACTCCGGCGAGTTCGGCCAGCTCCACGCTCGACAGGAACGGCACGTCCGCGGCACGCCGCACCATGCTGTGGGCGATGCGTCGCTGGGTCGGTGTGAGCCGGTGCCCCTCGAAGAGCGCCTGCAGGCGCGCGGCAGGGCTGTCGGTCACGCTCATGACGTGCTCCCCCTCCAGATGTCGGTGAACCGGTCGAGCAGTCGGGCCGCCGCCGTCACGTCGTCCGTGAGCGGCCGGTCGGCCAGGTCGCCGTCCAGCACCGACTCGGCGAGCTCCAGCGCCCGGCCCACCGGAAGCTCCGGCTCGGGCTTGAGACCGCGCAGGTGCAACGCCCGTACGGCGGCAACCAGTTCACAGCCGACCACCAGACGGTACGCAGAGCACGCGCGCAGCGTTTGACGCGCGGCGAGTGAGGCGAAACTGGCCTGCTCCTCGACGCCTCGGGAGAGTACAGCGTGTCCGAGGGACGCGGGTGCGGAGAACGCGCGCAGATCGCCGAGGGCGGCTCCCGCGGCGTACTCCAGGATCATCACGCCGGAGGAGGCGGGCTCGTTGTCGGCGAGGAAGGGGCGCAGCCGGGTGTAGGCGGGTTCGTTCAGTGTCGACAGGCGGGAGGTGGACAGCCGCGCCACCTGCGTCACGGCCAGCCGGAAGTGGTCCAGGGCGAGGGCGAGCTGGGCCTGGTAGAAGCCGCCGTGGTGGTAGGCGGCCATGTCCTCGGGCGAGATCAGCGGGTTCTCGGCGGCCGCGTTGATCTCGATCGCGAGAACCTCCTCCAGCGCGTCCGCCGCATCGTGTGCAGGACCGTGGATCTGCGGCAGGCAGCGGAAGCCGTACGGGTCCTGGATGCGGCCGAGCGGTGGTGTCGGGCGGTCGGCCGCGCCGATCAGCCGCCGCATCCGGCGGGCGACCTCGACGGATCCGCGATGCGGCCGGGCGGCGTGCACGGGGGCCGCGTACGCCTCGTGCGAGCCGTCCACCGCGAGCAGCGAGAGCGCGGCGACCACCTGGGTGGCACCGACCAGGTCCCGCAACTCGTGCAGCGCCAGGGCGGCCTGGCCGAGGGTGAGGGCGTTGCTGCTGATGAAGGCGAGCGCGTCGTTGTTGTCGAGGGGCTGGGGCTGCGGTGCCCCCGCGCCCTTCCAGGGGTGCTCGCCGGCGAGCGCGAGTCCCGCCTGCGCCAGGGCCGCGATGTCGCCGGTCCCCACCGACCCGAACTCGTTGACGACCGGGTACGCCTCGCTCTCCAGCGCCTCGCACAGCGCCGTGACCACGCTGGGGCGCAGGCCCGCGCCGCCCGCGAGCAGCTGATTGGCCCGGACCGCCAGCATCGCGCGGACCTGACGCGCGGGCAGCTCCTCGCCGATCGCCCCGGCATGGCTGCGCAGCAGGCGCAGCCCGTGCCCGGCGGCGGCCTCCGTCGGCACGTCCTCGGTGCGGTTCGCGCCCACGCCGGTGGAGCGGCCGTACACGCGCCCGGTCGCCGCGATCTGCCGGGCGGCGTCCCAGGACTCCTCCACCCGCTTCATGGCCTCCGTGCCGGGGACCGGCCGTGCGGCGCCCTCGGCGAGGCGCACCACGTCCTCCACGCCGAGTCCGACGCCGTCGAGGATCACGAGGTCGGAATACCCGGGACTCGGCTTGTCCACGATCCGAGACGACATCAAACCTCAAACTCCCCTCAACCCGGACATCCCATCTTGCTCTGCGGTCATCTGTTACCTCGGATTGGCGCCGAAGCGTTGACAACCTATTCACACACCAAGAACTCTGCATGACGTTATACAGCCGGGCAAGGGACATCTCATGATCCAGTTCGATGCGGTCCACAAGCGCTTCCCCAACGGCACGACGGCGGTCCACGACCTCTCCCTGGAGATGCCGGAGGGCGGTGTGACCGTCCTGGTCGGATCCTCCGGCTGCGGCAAGACGACCACCCTGCGGATGGTCAACCGCATGGTCGAGCCCACCTCCGGCACCATCCGTGTGGGCGGCCGGGACGTCACCCGGCAGGACGCCGCCGAGCTGCGCCGCTCCATCGGCTACGTCATCCAGCAGGGCGGCCTCTTCCCGCACCGCACGGTGCTCGACAACATCGCCACGGTGCCCCTGCTGCTCGGCTGGAACCGCAGGAAGGCGCGCTCCCGGGCGGCCGAGCTGCTGGAGACCGTCGGCCTCACCGCCGACGCCGGCAAGCGGTATCCGCACCAGCTCTCCGGCGGCCAGCAGCAGCGCGTCGGAGTCGCCCGCGCGCTCGCCGCCGATCCGCCCGTCCTGCTGATGGACGAGCCGTTCGGCGCCGTCGACCCGGTGGTGCGCACCCAGCTCCAGGACGAACTGCTGCGTCTGCAGAAGGAGCTGAACAAGACCATCGTCTTCGTCACCCACGACATCGACGAGGCCGTCCGCCTCGGCGACCGCATCGCGGTCTTCCGCACCGGCGGGCATCTGGTGCAGTGCGCCGCGCCCGAAGAGCTTCTGGCGCGCCCCGCCGACGACTTCGTGGCCGGGTTCCTCGGCGCCGAGCGAGGGCTGAAACTGCTCTCCCTGAGGACTTTGGCGGCGGTCCCGCAGGGCCCGGCCCCCGCCTCCGGCACCTGGACCCTCGTCCTGGACGAGGCGCGCAGGCCCCTGCACTGGCGTTCCGCGGACGACGCCGAACGCCCGGTACGACCGCTCGGGGACGCCGACTCCCTGCTGTCGGCGCTGAACGAGTCCGTCGCCTCCCCCACGGGGCTGATCGCGCGGGTCGACGCGGCCGGCGAGCTCACCGGCGTGTCCTCCCGCGACGACATCCTCGAGCACGCGAACCGCGCCCACGCGGAACTGGGCGTGGCGGCATGACCATCGACTGGTCCTGGATAGCGGACCACACCGACGACCTCACCTCCCTGACCTTCTCCCACCTCGAGGCCGCCCTCACCGCCGTCCTCCTCGGACTGCTGATCTCGCTCCCCCTCGCGGTGATCGCCCACCGTGTCCGCCCCCTGCGCGGCTTCCTCCTCGGCGCCTCGAACGTCCTGTTCACCATCCCGTCGATCGCGATCTTCGTTCTCCTGCTGCCGCTGAGCGGCCTCACGCGCACCACGACCGTGATCGGCCTGACGGTCTACAGCCTCGTGGTCCTGCTCCGGAACACGGTCGAGGGCCTCGACTCGGTCCCGGTGCGGGTGAAGGAGGCGGCGAAGGCGATGGGCACACGCCCGCTGCGGACCCTCCTGACCGTGGAGCTCCCCCTCGCCCTGCCCGTGATCATGGCGGGCGTCCGGATCGCGACCGTCATGTCGATCTCGCTGGTCTCGGTCGCGACCTACATCGGCGACGGCGGCCTCGGTCAGCTCTTCACCGACGGCTTCCAGCGCGACTTCCCGACCCCGGTGATCGTCGGAGTGGTCCTCACCCTCCTGCTCGCCGTGGTCGCGGACGCCCTGCTGGTCGCCCTCCAGTACGTCCTCACCCCGTGGAAGAGGCGGCGAGCCTGAGATGTACGAACTGTTCAAGAACCTCGGCACATGGCTGGTCAGCGGGTCCCAGTGGTCCGGCCCGGACGGCATCGCCCACCGCCTCGCCGAGCACCTCCAGTACTCCCTGCTGGCCACGCTCATCGCGGCCGCCATCGGCCTCCCGCTGGGCCTGCTGATCGGCCACACCGGCAAGGGCGCGTTCCTCGCGATCAACCTCGCGTCCTTCGGCCGCGCCCTGCCGACCGTGGGCCTGGTGGTCCTGGTCTTCCTGGCCGGCGGCCTGTCCATGCTGCCGGTGTATGTCGCCCTGGTCGCCCTCGCGGTCCCCGCGATCGTCACCAACACCTACGCGGGCATGACGGCCGTCGACCCGGACGTGAAGGACGCGGCACGCGGGCAGGGCATGCGCGGGCACCAGGTGCTCCTCCAGGTGGAGGTGCCGCTCGCCCTCCCCCTGATCCTGACGGGCCTGCGCCTGGCACTGATCCAGGTGGTCGCGACGGCCACCATCGCCGCCTACGTCTCCTTCGGCGGCCTGGGCCGCTACGTCTTCGACGGCCTCGCCCAGCGTGACCTCGTCCAGGTGCTCGGCGGCGCGGTGCTGGTCGCCGTGGTCGCCGTCGTCCTGGACCTGGCCCTGTCCGGCCTCCAGCGCTTCCTCTTCCGCCACCGCACTGCCTAGGGATCGAAGAATGAATCGTCGTGCTCTCCTCGGCGGCCTGTTCGCCGCCGCCTCCGTCCCGGCGCTCTCCGCGTGTGCGAGCGGCATCACCTCACTCGACGGCCAGGGCGACGCCGCGGGCGGCAAAGGCTCCAGCAAGGGCGGAGTCACCATCGGCACCGCCAACTTCACCGAGAACCAGGTGCTCGGCTATCTCTACGCGGCCGTCCTGAAGGCGGCCGGGGTGAAGGTCACCGTCCGCCCCAACCTCGGCACCCGGGAGATCGTCATCCCCGCGCTCAAGGGCGGCGACATCGACCTGCTGCCCGAGTACCAGGGCGCCCTCCTCAACTACCTCGACCCGAAGGCCACGCCCACCGAGGAGGGCGCCATGCAGAACGCCCTCACCCTGGCCCTGCCGACCGGTCTGCAGGTCCTGCCGTACGGCACGGCCGAGGACTCGGACGCCTTCGTCGTCACCCGGGAGACCGCGCGGAAGTACGGGCTGGCCTCTCTCGCCGACCTGAAGAAGCAGAACGGCAGGCTGGTCATCGGGGCGGCCCCCGAGGTGAAGAAACGCCGGGTCGGCGCGGTCGGCCTGAAGGACGTGTACGGCGCCGAGTTCAAGGAGTTCAAGTCGCTCGACTCCGACGGCCCGCTGGTCAAGGGCGCTCTGAAGAAGGGCGATGTGGACGTGGCGAACCTCTTCACCACGGACACCGACATCGAGACCGAGGACTGGGTGGTTCTCGCGGACCCCGAGCATCTGATCCCGAGCCAGCACATCGTCCCCCTCATCGCCGACCGCAAGGCCGACGACACGGTCCGCAAGGCCCTCGCCCGGCTCGGCAACGTCCTGACCACCGCCGATCTCACCGAGCTCAACGGCCGGGTGGACAAGGACAAGAAGGACCCGGAGGACGTGGCCGACGCCTACGCGAAGCAGCACGGACTGGCGAAGTAGCCGAACGGCCGGGACCCGGAGCGCCCCTCGAGCACGCCCCCGGGGCAAGAGGGGGGGTATCCCCAGTGCGGCGGGGTTCCCGGATCCTTAACGTGCTCTGTATGACCGGTATGGACGCACAGGACGCCGACCTGAAGAAGGAACTCAACGCCACGCTGCAGGCCCGCAGGGAGCTGGGCGAGGAGTACGAGTCGGCGCTGGTCGACTCCTTCCTGGAGAAGGTCGACCAGCGCATCGACGGCGCGATCGACCGCCGGGTGCGCCGGCAGCTCGCCGAGCAGCAGATGGTGGTGGCCCGCGGCGCGCGCTCCCCTCGGGCGACGGACTCCTGGGGGGAGCGCTTCGGCTTCGGCATCGTCTCGCTGGTGCTCGCGATCCCGCTCTCGGCGATCGGCGGCGGCGTCGCACACCTGCCCGGCCTGCTGATCACCTGGGTGGGCATCGTCGGCGTCAACGCGGTCCAGGCCGTCCGCACCAACCCCGGCCTCTTCACCCGACGCCGCCCCTCCTCGCAGGACGGCTGGGAGGACTGACCCTCCGGTCCGCGACCCGCCGCGGACCGGGCGGCGTCCCACGGCGACCCGAAGGCCGGCCGCGCGCTGCCGCCGGTCCCCCGACCACCGCGGCGAAGGTCGGTCCCGGCCACCGACGGGCCGAACGACGGCGGCCGGCCCTCCGCCGTCATGGCGGGGAGCCGGCCGCGAAAGACATGCGCGGGGACCGCCGCACCCCCGTTGCCGGGGGGCGGGACGACGGCGGTCCCCGCGAGGGACGCGGGCCGGGTCAGGGCCGGGCTTGCGCGTCCGTGGCGTCCATGGAGGTCCGGGAGCCGCTCCGGAGGTCCCTGGCGCCGTTTCGGCCGTCGGCCGGGGCGGGGAGCCGCTCCCGCCCTGCCGACACCCACCAATGTGCCGGACGCGTGTTAAGCGGGTGCTGCGCGGACGTGACACGCTCGTACCACTTCCGAGAAGCCCGTGCCTTCCCGCGTCACCGCGCGTTCCCCGGTGACACGGCCGGTTCACCGGGTGTGGGCTAGTGCCTTCCGCCCTTGGCCAGGAACGACAGCAGGTCCTGCCGGCTGACCACACCGGTCGGCTTGCCCTCGACGAGGACGATCGCCGCGTCGGCGGCGCCGAGCACCGACATCAGGTCCCCGACCGGCTCGCCGGAACCGACCTGGGGCAGCGGAGCACACATGTGCTTCTCCAGCGGGTCGTCGAGCGAGGCGCGCTTGGTGAACAGGGCGTCCAGCAGCTCACGCTCGACGACGGACCCCACGACCTCGGCGGCCATCACGTCCGGGTGCCCCGCGCCCGGCTTGACGATCGGCATCTGCGAGACGCCGTACTCGCGCAGCACCTCGATGGCCTGGCCGACCGTCTCGTCGGGGTGCATGTGGACGAGGGACGGGATGGAGCCGCCCGCCTTGTCGCTGAGCACGTCGCCCACCCGGGCGTTCGGGCCGGTGTCCTCCAGGAAGCCGTAGTCGGCCATCCACTCGTCGTTGAAGATCTTGCTGAGGTAGCCGCGCCCGCTGTCGGGGAGGAGGACGACGACCACGTCGTCGGGGCCGAGCCGCTCGGCGACCCGCAGCGCGCCCACGACCGCCATGCCGCAGGATCCGCCGACGAGCAGCCCCTCCTCCTTCGCCAGCCGCCGGGTCATCTGGAAGGAGTCCTTGTCGGACACGGCGACGATCTCGTCGGGGACCTCCGCGTCGTACGCGGTGGGCCAGAAGTCCTCCCCGACGCCCTCGACGAGGTACGGCCGCCCGGATCCGCCGGAGTACACCGATCCCTCGGGGTCGGCGCCGATGACCTTGACCTTGCCGCCGCTGATCTCCTTCAGGTAGCGACCGGTACCGGAGATCGTCCCGCCCGTGCCGACACCCGCGACGAAGTGGGTGATCCTCCCCTCCGTCTGCTCCCACAGCTCGGGGCCGGTCGAGTGGTAGTGCGAAAGGGGGTTGTTCGGGTTGGAGTACTGGTCCGGCTTCCAGGCGCCCGGCGTCTCACGGACCAGCCGGTCGGAGACGTTGTAGTAGGAGTCGGGGTGCTCCGGGGCCACCGCCGTCGGGCACACCACCACTTCGGCGCCGTACGCACGCAGCACGTTGATCTTGTCCGTGGAGACCTTGTCGGGGCAGACGAAGATGCACTTGTAGCCCTTCTGCTGGGCCACGATCGCTAGGCCCACGCCGGTGTTCCCGCTGGTGGGCTCGACGATCGTGCCGCCGGGCTTGAGCTCACCGCTCTGCTCGGCCGCCTCGATCATCCGCAGGGCGATGCGGTCCTTCACCGAACCGCCGGGGTTGAAGTACTCGACCTTCGCCAGCACGGTCGCCGTGATGCCGGCGGTCACGCGGTTGAGCCTCACCAGCGGGGTGTTGCCGACCAGGCTGATCATCGAGTCGTGGAATTGCACCGTTGTCTCCGGTTGCTGCAAAAGAAGTGGTCGTGATGGTGCCGCCAGAGTAAGCGCTCCGGGGCCCGGACGGTCGGCAAGCGCGGGCCGTCCCGGGCGTTCACGTCCGGTTGAGATTGGACGACAGGGCGTACGGGGCAAGCACAGTTTGTACGGCTACTAGGAGGTGGCGGCGACGCATGTCGAGCATGTCGAGGGCGAGGGTGGCCCGGCGCATCGCGGCGGGCGCAGCGTACGGCGGCGGTGGTATCGGTCTGGTCGGTGCGGCCGCCGTCGGGTTGCTGGTCGCCGAGGTGCAGATGGCCAAGCGCCATGTGGGCAACGGCCACAGTCCGTTCCCGCCGAGCGCGAACGGACTGTACGGCCGGGGGTACGAGGGATCGGCGCTGCGGCTGATGATGCTCGGCGACTCCACGGCGGCGGGACAGGGGGTGCACCGCACCCGGCAGACGCCGGGAGCGCTGCTGGCCTCGGGTCTGGCGGCGGTGGCGGAGCGCCCGGTGGAACTGAGCGTCGTGGCGCTCCCGGGAGCGCAGTCCGACGACCTGGACCGCCAGGTGGGACTGGCGCTCGAGGACCCCGACCGGGTGCCCGACGTCTGCGTGATCATGATCGGCGCGAACGACGTCACCCATCGCATGCCTGCGACGCGCTCGGTGCGCCATCTGGCGTCGGCCGTACGCCGGCTGCGCACGGCGGGCGCGGAGGTGGTGGTGGGCACCTGCCCCGACCTCGGCACGATCGAGCCGGTCCAGCAGCCCCTGCGCTGGCTCGCCCGCAGGGCCTCCCGTCAGCTGGCCGCGGCCCAGACGATCGGGGTCGTCGAGCAGGGGGGCCGTACGGTGTCGCTGGGCGACCTGCTCGGACCCGAGTTCGCGGAGAACCCGCGCGAGCTCTTCGGACCGGACAACTACCACCCCTCGGCGGAGGGCTACGCCACGGCGGCGATGGCGGTCCTGCCGACCGTCTGCGCGACTCTCGGCCTGTGGCCCGCGGAGGAGGAGCGCCCGGACGCCTCCCGCCGCGAGGGCTTCCTGCCGGTGGCCCGCGCCGCGGCCGAGGCCGCGTCGGAGGCGGGCACGGAGGTCACGGCCGCGATGCCGACCGGCCCCCGGGGGCCCTGGGCCCTGCTCAAACGACGTCGGCGCCGGCGCCTGCCCACCCCGGACGCGGCCCCTGCCACGGCCGCGGAGACGACCCCCTGACCCGCGCGCTCCCGCACCGGGTCCGGGATCTCGCCCCCTCCCCCCGGAGGGGGCATGCCGCCGTGTGCGGCCCCGCCGTGGCAACGCGGCCGGAGCTCGCGGGCCGGCCGGCGGCCGGATCCCTCCTGCCGCCGCCGTTCCGGAAGAGAAAGCAAGCGCTTAGAAAAGTGCGGTCCGAGTCACATCCCTCTTCCCGTGACCTCGTCCGTACGTACGGGTAACTTCCCCCACAGCCCTGCCTCCCTCGTGCAATGGAGCCGTGATGCCCGAAGCCGTCATCGTGTCGACCGCCCGCTCGCCCATCGGCCGCGCCTTCAAGGGCTCCCTGAAGGACCTGCGTCCGGACGACCTCACCGCCACCATCATCCAGGCCGCCCTGGCCAAGGTCCCCGGCCTGGATCCCGGGGACATCGACGATCTGATGCTCGGCTGCGGCCTCCCCGGCGGCGAGCAGGGCCACAACCTGGGCCGCATCGTCGCCGTGCAGATGGGCATGGACCACCTCCCGGGGTGCACCGTCACCCGGTACTGCTCCTCCTCGCTGCAGACCTCCCGCATGGCCCTGCACGCCATCAAGGCCGGCGAGGGCGATGTGTTCATCTCCGCCGGCGTCGAGATGGTCAGCCGCAGCGTCAAGGGCACCTCCGACGGCCTCCCGGACACCCACAACCCCCTCTTCGCCGACGCCGAGGCCCGCACCGCCACCGTCGCCGCGTCCGAAGGCGCCGACTGGCACGACCCGCGCGAGGACGGCCTCGTCCCCGACCCGTACATCGCGATGGGCCAGACCGCCGAGAACCTCGCCCGGCTGAAGGGCGTCACCCGCGGGGAGATGGACGAGTTCGGCGTCCGCTCCCAGAACCTCGCCGAGCAGGCCATCGCCAAGGGCTTCTGGGAGCGCGAGATCACCCCGGTGACCCTCCCGGACGGCACGGTCGTCGGCAAGGACGACGGTCCGCGCGCCGGCGTCACCCTGGAGGGCGTGGCCGGGCTGAAGCCGGTCTTCCGCCCCGACGGCCGTGTCACGGCCGGGAACTGCTGCCCCCTCAACGACGGGGCCGCGGCCGTGATCATCATGAGTGACACCAAGGCCCGCGAGCTGGGGCTGACGCCGCTCGCCCGGATCGTCTCCACCGGCGTCTCCGGCCTGTCCCCCGAGATCATGGGCTACGGCCCGGTCGAGGCGAGCAACCAGGCCCTCAAGCGCGCCGGCCTCACCATCGACGACATCGACCTCGTCGAGATCAACGAGGCCTTCGCCGCGCAGGTGATCCCCTCCTACCGCGACCTCGGCATTCCGCTGGACAAGCTGAACGTCAACGGCGGCGCCATCGCCGTCGGCCACCCCTTCGGCATGACCGGCGCCCGCATCACCGGCACGCTGATCAATTCCCTCCAGTGGCACGACAAGCAGTTCGGCCTGGAGACGATGTGCGTCGGCGGCGGCCAGGGCATGGCCATGGTCATCGAGCGCCTCAGCTGACCGCAGCACCCCGTACGACGGCCCGGAGCCTCTTCCCTCAGGGCTTCGGGCCGTTTTGTGATCCAATCTCCCCCAGGATGTGACCTATCTCCCTCCGAAGGGGGTCTACGCAGGTCACGGCCGTTTCATGAAGAAACCCCACCCTCAGGTTCCTGTCCGTTTCGTGACGTTACGCACTGACAACTGGATAGTCCACCCTTCAAGCTGATGTAGGAAGTCGAGGGTCGACTTTGAACCGGGAGTACGTCAGTGAGCGCCATGCCGATAGCTCTGCTGCTCACCACGTCCGCAGCCGCGGGCGTGGGCGTCGCCGTCCTGTGCAGCGTGCGGGCGCTGCGCCGGCAGTTCGCGGCCCTGCAGACCGAACTCGTCGAGAGCCGCGCCGCGCAGCCGCGCGGCGTCGTGCCCGCCGCCCGCTCCACCGCCGACACGGAGGAGATACGTGCCGCCGTGGCCGAGGCACTGGCCGATGAGCGGGAGCGCGAGCTGGCCGAGGCGCGCGCCTTCTGGGCCGCCCAGGAGGCCCGCGACATCGCCGACGCGCCCTCCCTGTTCGGGCTGTCCGACAACGACCTCTTCCTGCCCCGCCAGTCGGACTTCGCAGGCCTGGAGCACGACAGCCTGGAACCGGTGGTCGAGCCCGCCTTCGACGACAGCGAGTTCGCCGGCGGCACCGCCGCGGACGGAGTCCTCGGCGGGGAGTCCCCGGAGCTGGCCGCCGCCCGCCGCCGCCACCCCTCGCACCCGGACTTCGTACCGGCCCCGTCCCCGGTCGTGAACGACCACGAGCGCACGGTCGCGTGCCTCGAGGAACTGGCCGCCGCGCGGACCGAGCTGACCGACGTCCGCCCGGGCCCGCTGGGCACCCTCGACGTCTACGTCTTCGCGGACGGCACGACGCTGTGCATGACACCGGGCCACCGCGAGACCGCCGAGCGGCTCGCCGACGCTCTCGACGACGGCCACGCCCCGTTCCTGCTGGGCGGCTCGGGCGTCTCGGGCGCGTACGCACTGACGTTCGCATGCGGCGAGGAGACCGTCTACATCCTGGCGGACCGGGTCATAGCGTCGCTGTAGCGGCCGTCGTATCGAGTCCGGGCGCCGGACGTCACACCCCGGCGCGTTTCTGCGCCTCCGCCACGAGCGCCACGGCCTCGGCGAGTTGCGCCGCGTCCTCCAGGACGACCGCCAGGTCGTGTCCCGCCACCGTGATCTGGTCGGCCGCCGCGAACATACCCGCGTCGGGCATCTCCCGGGGCTCCGCCGAAGGCTCCTCGAGGAGTTGCGCACGGCGCGCCAACTCCCTGGCCAGAGCCAGTGCCTCGGCCGCCGCGCCGCGTTGCAGCCGGCTCTGCGGAGCGGCCCGCAAGCGGTCGGCGAAGTGATCCACTGCCTGGGTCAAAGGCGTCGTATCGAGCACGCCGCGAGAGTACGCGTTGGGGCAGGACTGTTGCCAACAGGCGAACGCTCAGGCACGGTGACCTGAAGGACCGGCTTCATCGAGTGCGTCCGGAGGCGCCGATGTCCCAAGTCTTCTCCGAGGAGACCCATCGCAATCTGCTCGCCCGCATCCCCCACTGCACCGGTCGTGAAGTGTCCGACTGGCTTCGCACCGTCGACGAAGGCCCCGCTCTCGGCTTCGAGGAGAAGGTCACCTGGCTCCGGCACGAGCACAATCTCGCGTACGGCCACGCCAAGGCGATCATCCATGAGTACGACCTGAGAAGGGCCGCACGCAAACTGCTCTGAGCGCGCACCACCGGTTCCGCCCGCGATCGGGCATCACCACGACGAAGGGCCCGTGCACCCCGGGAGGGGTGCACGGGCCCTTCGTGGCCTCGGGCGTCCCGCGCCCCGAAAGGGCGCGGGCGCGGTCAGTCGTTGCTGCTGAAGATGGCGACCAGCCGCAGCATCTCCACGTAGATCCACACGAGGGTCATGGTCAGGCCGAACGCGGCCAGCCAGGCCTCCTCGCGCGGCGCGCCGTAGGCGATGCCGTCCTCGATCTGCTTGAAGTCGAGGGTGAGGAAGAACGCGCCGAGCAGGATCGCGATGATGCCGACGATCGCGCCCAGCGGGCCCATGCTGCGCAGACCGCCGTCCGGGGCGACCCCGAAGGCGACCAGCAGGAGGTTGACCGCCATGACCAGCACGAAGGCCACGGCGATGGCAAGACCGATCCGGGCGTACCGGGCGGTGACCCGGATCCAGCCGGCCTTGTACACGAGCAGGGTCGCGCCGGAGACGGCCATCGTGCCGAGCACCGCCTGGAAGGGCGCGCCGTTCCACTGCGCGTTGTACATCTCGCTGATGACGCCCAGGAAGACGCCCTCGAAGGCGGCGTACCCGAGGATCAGCGCGGGCGAGGCGGTGCGCTTGAAGGACTGCACCATCGCCAGGACGAACGCGATGAGAGCGGAGCCGATCGCCAGGCCGTAGCTGGTCGACGAGACCGGCAGCAGGGCCCAGGCGAGGACCGCGCCCACGGCGACCGTGCCGAGCGTCATGGCCGAGCGCATGACGACGTCGTCCATCGTCATCCGGCCGGTGGTGGCCGGGGCCTGCGGCGGGGCCCCGTACTGCGTCTGCTGGGCGTAGGGGTTCTGCGCGTACGGATTGCCTTGCGCGTACGGGTTCCCCTGCGTGCCGACGGCGGCTCCCCCGGCCTGCGGCGCGGTGTTGAAGCCCGCGTAGCCGTTGTCGCGGCTGAACCCCCGTCGCGAGAAGACCGGGTTGCTGCTCCTCATTTCACTCCTCCATGGCCACCCTGCGTGGCCTTGGCTCAAGAGTAATAGGTAGGCAAAGGATTGACCCTAATGCTTGGGGAGGATCTTTCCCTCGTCCTGTCGCCCAACACGCTACGCGGGTCCTTGATTCCCCGGGAGGACCCCCCTCGACCCATGACCAACCTGGGACAGAGTCGAGACCGGCCCCTGATCCCGCGGGCAGGGGACCCGGCCGGCCGGGCGAGGCGCCATCGGCCGTCCGGGTGATCGCGGGGCGCCGACGACGACGCGGACGATCACTCGAGCGGGAACCCTGTGTAACCGTGCGCGAGATCCGTCTCGGCGGCGCGCGAGGCGGTGAGCCGTGCCAGGCGGGCCAGCTGTATCCGCTCGTCGAACGGCGTGGCGTCCGGGGCACGGTGCAGCATCGAGGTCATCTCGTAGGAGAACCGCTCGGCCTGCCACACCCGCCGCAGGCATGTCTCGGAGTACGCGTCGAGCCGCTCCCACGATCCCGTCTCCCGCTGGTGCGCCAGGGCGCGCGCGAAGGTGACGACGTCGCCGACGGCCAGGTTGAGCCCCTTGGCGCCGGTGGGCGGCACGATGTGTGCGGCGTCCCCGGCCAGGAACAGCCGTCCGTGGCGCATGGGCTCGTGGACGTAACTGCGCATCGGAGTCACCGACTTGGAGGTGATCGGCCCCCGGGCGAGCGCCCAGTCGTCGGCGGTCTCGAAGCGCCGCTCCAGCTCCTCCCAGATCTGGTCGTCGGACCACTCCCCGGCGTCCGTGCCGGCCGGCACCTGGAGGTAGAGGCGGGAGACGGACGGGGAACGCATGCTCAGCAGGGCGAAGCCGCGCTCGTGGCGGGCGTACACGAGTTCGTCGTGCGACGGCGCGACATCGGCCAGGATGCCCAGCCAGCTGAAGGGATACGTGCGCTCGAAGACACGGGAGAGCCCGGACGGCACCGCCGTGCGGGACACGCCCCAAAAGCCGTCGCATCCGACGACGTACTCGCACTCCAGGACGTCCTCGCGGCCCTCGCGGCAGAAGCGGATCCGGGGCCGCTCCGTGTCCGCGTCCTCGACGGCGAGCGCCTCCGCCCCGAACAGCAGCGGACCGCCCTCCTCCAACTGGAGCGCGATGAGGTCCTTGCAGACCTCGGTCTGCGCGTAGACCATCACGGACCTGCCGCCGGTGAGGGCGGGGAAGTCGACACGGTGGCGGCGGCGCGCGAAACGCAGTTCGATCCCGTCGTGGGGCAGCCCTTCGCGGTCCATGCGGTCACCGGCGCCGGCGGCCCGCAGCACGTCGACGGTGCCCTGCTCCAGGATCCCGGCGCGCTGCCGCTGCTCGACGTAGTCCCGGTCCCGGCTCTCCAGCACGACCGATTCGACGCCCGCACGGTGCAGAAGCCGCGCCAGCAGCAGCCCCGCGGGCCCCGCTCCGATGATGCCGACCGTCGTGCGCATCCCGACGCCCCTTTGCGCTCACGCTCGTTCGTCTAGTGAAATTAATTTCACATCAATGAACCGAGTGTCCGGCCGCGAGGACCCGCTGTCAACGGTGTCGCCCACAGAACCGGCGGACGCCGAGCGCGCCGGCCACCCCGGGGCGGCCGGCGGTCGTCCGGTGGACTCGGCCCCGCAAAGGCCCCTGACGAGCGGCTCGTTACCCACCGTGTCCACCCGGGTCGACAGCGCAGTGGGGTTGCGAGAGCATGGACGGGCACCGAAAGGCCGCCCCTGCCGGGGCCCGGCCGTCATCGGATTCGGAGTCCACGTGCAGGAAGCCGTACGGGAGTTGTTCTCCCGGCCCCACGGCTCCGGGCGGTGAGACCGCGCCCCTCGGGCGTGGGCCGCAGCATCCATTCGCGCCCGTCCCCGTGTGTTCGAACCTCACATCCCGCATGTGGTTCCGTATGCCCCGAAGGGAAGGCAGAACAGTGAACGGACGTTTTCGTCTCGCGGCGTTGGCACCCCTCGCACTCTCCTCGCTGGCACTCGGCTCGGTGCCCTTCGTGGCCGGTTCCGCCCATGCGGCAGCCCCCACGGCCACGTGCCATGTGACACAGAGCGCCAACTCCCCTTCGTTCAACATCATCGGTCAAGGACTCACGCCGGGGGCGAAGGTACGGATCCGGCAGGCGGGCACCAGCATCGGGATGGTCGCCGGGGCTGACGGAAACCTCGCCGGCAGCATCGAGGTCGGCAGCGCCGGCGGCCCTGTGACGATGCAGGAGGAGGGCGGCCCCAGGCTCGCCTGCGGCACGGTCAAGCAGGCCGAGGAGAAGCAGACCCGGGACCAGTACGCCAAGGGTTACCAGGACGGCTTCAAGCTCGCCAAGGCCACCTGCAAGGCACAGGCGCCGCAGGGCGTCATCGCCGTGGACCCCAACTACGAGAAGGGCTTCAACGCGGGCGCGGCGGCGGCGATCGCCAAGTACTGCGACTAGCAGGCCCGTGGGAACCGGCCGCGCTTGCGGCGCCGGCGGCGTCCGAACCCATGAGTGAGCCGGTCAGGAGTCGGCCCGTGGTGCCCCGGACACCGTGCGCAACGCACGGGGCGCACGGGACGCACCATCGGCCCGGCCCCGGCAGGCCGCCTCGCGGCAGCAGCCGAACCGCCGTCAGCCGGGTCTCTCCGCCGTGGCGGAGAGACCCGGCTGACGGCCGGTCCGCGCCCGGAAGCGGCCGAGGCCGGCCGACGGCACATCGGCGCGGAGGCGCCCCTCCGGCTTCGCCTCCAGGTCCGTTGCGGTGCGTCAGCGGCGGCGCAGGCGCTTGTCGGTGATGGGCGGGGTGGGGTCGATGTAGAAGTCGTCCGGGTTGACGTCGACGCCGGGCGGCACGATGGCGTCGATACGGTCGAGGACGTCGCCGTCGAGTTCCACATCGGCGCCGGCGAGGAGATCGTCGAGTTGCTCGGGGCGGCGCGGGCCGATCAGCACAGCCGTGACGGCCGGGTGGGCGCGCACGAAGGCGACGGCGAGGTGGGCGAGCGGCAGACCGGCCTCGGCCGCCAGGGCACCGAGCTTCTGCACGGCCTC
This sequence comes from Streptomyces sp. HUAS TT11, assembly GCF_051553595.1. Lineage (NCBI taxonomy): Bacteria > Bacillati > Actinomycetota > Actinomycetes > Kitasatosporales > Streptomycetaceae > Streptomyces > Streptomyces sp. HUAS TT11. The sequence continues at coordinate 5,415,033 of NZ_CP196184.1, read as the reverse complement.
GGCCTTGGCCCGGACGCCGGGCCGGGACAGATCGAACATCTTCGCGCCGAGCCCCGCGTTGCGGTGTCCCGCGGTGGGGTCGGTGCGGCCGGAGAGCCAGCCGGAGTTCAGCGGGCCGAAGGTCAGCACCCCCATGCCGTACCGCTGGGCGGTGGGCAGCACACGGCTCTCCACACCCCGGGTGAGGACGGAGTACGGCGACTGCTCGGTACGCAGGCGGTGGTGGCCGCGGCGCTCGGCCGTCCACTGGGCCTCCACGGTCTCCTCGGGGGCGAAGAAGGAACCGCCCACGGCACGGACCTTCCCGGCGCGGATCAGGTCCGACAGTGCGCCGAGGGTCTCGTCGACATCGGTGCCCGGGTCCGGCCGATGCATCTGGTACAGGTCGATGTGATCGGTGTCCAGACGCCGCAGGCTGTCCTCGACCGCGCGGCGGATCCAGCGGGCCGAACCGCCCCGCCGGTTGGCGTCCTCCCCCATCGGGAGCCCGAACTTGGTGGCCAGCACGACCTCGTCGCGGCGGCCCTTCAGGGCCTTGCCCACGATCACCTCCGACTCCCCGGCGGAGTAGACGTCCGCGGTGTCGATCAGGTTGACACCCGCGTCGAGGGCCGTATGGATCATGCGGATGCTCTCGTCGTGATCGGTGTTGCCCATCGCCCCGAACATCATCGCCCCGAGCGCGTACTCGCTCACCGACATGCCGGTACCGCCGAGAATCCTGCGCTTCATCGCAGATCACCTCCTGGTGTTCGTGGTTGTGTCCGCCGTCGAGCCAAGCACGGTGGTCGAGCGAGGTGAGAGGCCTGATCGAACAGGGGGTCCAGCAGTGCCCCCCTCGCCGATCCGCATCGGGGCCGCCGCATCTACCCTGGTCGCATGGGTCGTGAGCCGAATGTGGCGCTGCGCGAGTTCCTGCGCTCACGTCGCGCGAAGATCACTCCCGAGGAGGCCGGGCTGCCGCCGCATCCCGGCACACGGCGGGTGCCCGGTCTGCGGCGCGAGGAGGTCGCCCAGCTCGCCGGCGTCAGCATGGACTACTACATCCGTCTCGAGCGCGGGCACCAGGCGGGCGTCTCGGAAGCGGTCCTCGAGGCCCTGGCCCGCGCCCTGCGGCTCAGCGACGTGGAGCGCGCCCATCTGTTCCGTATCGCACGGCCCGCCCCTGCCCGGTCCCGCCCGCCGACGCCGCAGCGGGTCCGCCCGGGCCTGCGGCTGCTGCTCGACACACTCACCGACGTGCCGGTCCTGGTGCTGGGGCTGCGCCTGGACGTGCTGGCCGGCAACCGCCTCGCCCGGGCCCTCTACACCGACTTCGACGTGCTGCCCCCGCGCCACCGCAACATGGCCTGGCTCCTCTTCCTCGACGAACGGGTGCGCGCGCTGCACACGGACTGGGAGGAAGGCGCCCGCGGAACGGTCGCCTCTCTGCGCCTGTACGCCGGGCGCCACCCCGACGACCCCGCCCTGGACGAACTCGTCGAGGAACTCTCCCTCCGCGATCCGGACTTCCGCCGCTGGTGGGCCGACCACGACGTCCTCCAGCGCAGTCACGGCACCAAGCGCTACCACCACGCCCTCGTCGGCGACCTCGTCCTCGGCTACGAGGCGTTCACCGCCACCGACGACCCCGAACAGACCCTCGGCATCTACACCGCCGAACCCGGCTCCCCCTCCGAGGAGCGCATGAGGCTCCTCGCGGATCGAAGCAGCCCTTCGCACCGGCCGGACCACCTCCGGCTTCCGCCGCTCGGCTGAGCGGCACCCGGCGGTGACGGTCACGGGTGGGGCCGTACGGCGCCTGGCGGCACGGTGGGTGCCGTCGTACCCTCATATCCGGAACGGGTTCCGGTTGCAGGGTGGCGGCAGGAAGGACATCGGCAGTGACCGACCACGAGGGGGACACGGCACGGCACCGCAGGCCCTTGCGCGCCGACGCACAGCGCAACGAGGACAAACTGCTGGAAGCAGCGGCCGCCGCCTTCGCCCGTGACGGAGCGGGCGCCTCGGTCAAGGACATCGCCCGCACGGCCGGCGTCGGCGTCGGAACCCTCTACCGCCGCTTCCCCTCCAAGGAACTGCTCATCGAGGCCGTCTACCGGCAGGAAGTGCAACGCCTGTGCGAGGCGGCGCCGCATCTGACGGCCACGCTGCCGCCCCGGGACGCGCTGCGGACCTGGATGGAACGCTTCATCGACTTCATGACCGCCAAGCAGGGCATGGCCGACGCACTGGCCGTGGTGCTGACCGACGACAACGAGAAGCTGCACACCCGAGCCCTGCTCGCCGACGCCGTCGCCCACCTCCTCGACCCCGGAACCGGCACCTCGGTCACCCGGCCCGGTGTCGACGCACAGGACGTACTGATGGCCCTCGGCGGGATCAGCCTCATGGCCGCCGGCGAGCAGCAACGCGACCTGGCCACCCGGCTCATCGACCTGCTCCTGCACGGCATCGTGACCGGATGACCCGACCAGGGACATGCCCCCGCGGGACACGGCGGGCACACCCCTGAAGCGTGGCCGAGGCGAGCAGCCGGCGTCGCGGCGTACGGCGGGACATGCACGGCGTCCGCCCGTCGTGGCACCGGGAGTTGTCGTACGCGGAGCCATGGGGGGACTTCCCGGGCGCGGTCGGTCGTGGGGGCCGGGTGATCCGACCGGCGGGCCGGTCGACGAGGTGTTCAGCAGGGTGCGTCGTGCCGTGCCCGCGTTGTTGGTCGAACGCCTGGAGGCAGCACACCCGGGCGACGACGACCATGTGTACGGGCGACCGGTCGGGCATGGATCGTGTCCCGCTCGATATCCACCCGGGCGGTCGGCCGCCGTTCTTCCTCGAAGCCGACGGCCGGGTGCGGACCTCGGACGTCACCGAGGCGGTCGTCGCGTGGCTGCGTTCGGGCGACACGCCGGATCACCGGGCCGCGACCGTGGACCCATGACCCCGCCCGGCCACGCGGACACGGCCGCTCGGCGGCAGGCGGGATGCGCACTGCACGACGCGGGCTCTCCCGTACAACGGAGCGCTTCCCTGAAGGGCGGGGGCCGGACGTCCCCCCGGAACCGGCACAATGAACCGCCGACGGGCCGTCACTCCAGGTCAGCACGCGTGTACGCGGTGGTGCCCGGAACCGGACTCGAACCGGTACGCCCGCGAGGGGCAGCGAGGTTTAAGCTCGCCGTGTCTGCATTCCACCATCCGGGCAGGCCATGAGCGCCGCATCGAGCGTTCCGAGCCTATCGGGGGTGCATCCCCCGAACAGCGGGCGGGCGATGCGATGTTGTCTTATTTTATTGATGTCTGAGGGTGCATCAGCACTCGGTACGGGCCATCCGCACTTGCCAGTAGCCTCGCGGGCCGCCGGGGCCGACGCATGGGGAATGACGGAATTTCACCGTCCCGATGGATGGTCGCGGAACGGGCCCCGCACACCATGAGCACCGCTTTCCCCCGGGCGCCTTCTCGGGGGAGTCCGTCATACCCAGGTATGACGGGACGCGGGCCGGTCCGACTCGAGACTGCCCCGGGAACCGGAACAGCGGGTGACTACACGCCGCCGATCGGCCGCGACGATGGAACACGTCTTCATCACCGTCGCCGTCCCGACAGGAGCACCCTCCCGTGACCAGCACTCCCCTCGTCGACCGGACCACCACCGTGGCCGCCCGCGCCACGGATCTGTCGAAGGTCTACGGACAGGGCGAGACCCAGGTGGTCGCCCTCGACCGGGTCACCGTCGACTTCCAGCAGGCGCAGTTCACGGCGATCATGGGGCCCTCGGGCTCGGGCAAGTCGACGCTGATGCACTGTGTCGCCGGGCTCGACTCCTTCTCCTCCGGTTCCGTCCGCATCGGCGACGTCGAACTCGGCTCCCTCAAGGACAAGCAGCTCACCAAGTTGCGCCGGGACCGGATCGGCTTCATCTTCCAGGCGTTCAACCTGCTGCCCACACTGACCGCCCTGGAGAACATCACGCTGCCCATGGACATCGCGGGCCGCAAGCCCGACAAGGCCTGGCTGGACACCGTGATCCAGATGATCGGGCTGTCGGGGCGGCTGAGCCACCGGCCCTCGCAGCTGTCGGGCGGTCAGCAGCAGCGCGTCGCGGTGGCGCGTGCCCTCGCGTCCAGGCCGGAGATCATCTTCGGTGACGAGCCCACCGGAAACCTGGACTCACGCTCGGGCGCGGAGGTTCTGGGCTTCCTGCGCAACTCCGTACGGGAGTTGGGGCAGACGGTGGTGATGGTCACCCACGACCCGGTGGCGGCGGCGTACGCGGACCGGGTGATCTTCCTGGCGGACGGGCGGATCGTGGACGAACTGCACGAGCCGAGCTCGGAGGCGGTGCTGGACCGCATGAAGCAGTTCGACGCCAAGGGCCGCACGAGCTGACGCCGGGCGCACGACCCGTCGGGGCCCGCCCCCGCCCGCCCCTCGGGGCCACCCATCCACCGCCCCCCAGCCCTGGACAGAGAGAAATGTTCCGTACCGCCCTGCGCAACGTGCTCGCGCACAAGGCCAGGCTGCTCATGACCGTGCTCGCCGTGATGCTCGGCGTGGCCTTCGTGTCGGGCACCCTGGTGTTCACCAACACCATCTCGGAGGCCTACCAGAAGAGTTCCGCCAAGGGCTTCGACCAGGTCGACGTGGCGATCCGGCCGGAGGGCCGGGCGTCCCACGGCGACGCGATCGCCAAGCAACCCCGGCTGACACCGGCGCTCCTGGCCAAGGCCGCCGAGGCACCGGGCGCCGGCACGGCCATCGGGGTCGTCAGCGGCTTCACCGCCATCGCCGACAAGGACGGCAAGCTCATCGGCGGTGACTTCCAGTCCCAGGGCGGGAACTACTGGGGGACCGAGGACCCCCGGTATCCGATCGTCGACGGGCACGCGCCGCAGGGGCAGGGCGAGGTCCTCATCGACTCCGAGACCGCGAAGCGCGCCGGGTACAAGGTCGGCGACACGGTGCGGCTCTCCATCGACGGCCCCGTGCTGACCCCGAAGGTCGCCGGCGTCTTCACCACCGACGACGGCAACGTGGCCGCGGGCGGCAGCCTCGCCCTCTTCGACACGGCCACCGCCCAGCGTCTGTTCCACAAGGACGGCTCGTACGACGAGATCGATGTGAAGGCCGCCTCCGGAACGAGCCAGATCGCACTGCGCAACGCCCTCGACGAGATCCTGCCGAAGGACGTCGCCTCCACCACCACCGGCAAGCAGCTCGCCGACGACCAGGCGCAGCAGATCGCCGCGGCGACGAGCGACATGCGCACGGGCCTGCTGGTCTTCGCCGGCATCGCGCTGTTCGTCGGCACCTTCATCATCGCCAACACCTTCACCATGCTGGTCGCACAGCGCACCAAGGAACTGGCCCTGCTGCGCGCGGTCGGCGCGTCCCGCCGCCAGGTCACCCGGTCGGTGCTCATCGAGGCGTTCGTGGTCGGCGCGGTCGCGGCCGTCACCGGTCTGGTGGCCGGCATCGGCATCGGCGCCGGACTGCGCACCCTGGTGAGCCGGCTCGGCGGCACGATCCCGGACGGTCCGCTCGTCGTCAGCCCGGGCACGATCGCCACGGCCCTCGCCGTGGGCATCCTGATCACGATGCTCGCCGCCTGGCTGCCCGGCCGGCGCGCCGCGAAGATCCCGCCGGTCGCCGCCATGGGCAGCCTGCACGCGAAGGCCACCGCCAAGTCCCTGCTCCTGCGGAACACGATCGGCGCCCTGCTGGCCTCGGCCGGTGTCGCCGTCATCCTCTACAGCACCACGCTGAACGCCTCGGACGCCCAGGGCCCGATGGGGCTCGGCGCGGCGATCCTCGTCATCGGCGTCTTCGTCCTCACCCCGCTGCTGTCCCGCCCGCTGATCGCGGCCGCGGCCCCCCTGCTGCGTGTCTTCGGGGTCGCCGGGAAGCTGGCCCGGCAGAACTCGGTGCGCAACCCGCGGCGCACCGCCGCCACCGCCTCGGCCCTGATGATCGGCCTGACCCTGATCACCGCTCTGACGGTGATGGCGGGAAGCCTGCAGACCGCGATCGACAAGATGGCGTCCTCCGCTCTCAAGGCGGACTACGCGGTGACGATGGCGAACGGCAACGACCTCTCGCCCGACGTGGAGAAGACGCTGAAGTCGGCCGACGGCGTCATCGCGACCAGTCCGCTGCGCAACGCGCCCTCGCGCATCGACGGCGAGACCGAGTTCCTGACCGGCGTCGACGGCGCCACCATCGGCAAGCTGACCGCGCTGACGGTCGACGCCGGCACCTTCGAGGTCGGCGGCACCCGGGTCGTCGTCGACCACGACACCGCCACGTCCCACCACTGGACGGCCGGTTCCCGGTTCACGGTGTCGTACGAGGACGGCAAGAAGCAGCAGTTGACGGTCGCCGGTGTCTATCAGAGCACCGAGATGATGCGCGGCATCATGCTGGACACCGCGACGCTCGCGCCGCACCAGACCGAGCCGTCCGACATGCAGGTCCTGGTCAAGACATCGGGCGGGGCCACCGCCTCGGCCAAGGACACGCTGGTCAAGGCGCTCGGCGACAACCCGGCCATCAGGATCATGGACAAGAAGGACATCTCCAACAGGATCGGGCAGATGTTCACGCTGATGCTGAACATGCTCTACGGCCTGCTGGCCATGGCCGTGATCGTCGCCGTGCTCGGCGTCATCAACACCCTGGCCATGTCGGTCTTCGAGCGCTCGCAGGAGATCGGCATGCTCCGCGCGATCGGACTGGACCGCAGGGGCATCAAGCGGATGGTCCGGCTGGAGTCCCTCGTGATCTCGCTCTTCGGCGGTGTGCTCGGTGTCGGCCTCGGGGTGTTCTTCGGCTGGGCCGCCGGTGAACTGCTCGGCACGAAGCTGGCGACCTACGAGCTGATCCTGCCCTGGGGCCGCATGGCCGTCTTCCTCCTCCTGGCGGCGGCGGTGGGTGTGCTGGCCTCCCTGTGGCCGGCCCGCCGCGCGGCCCGTCTGAACATGCTCACGGCGATCAAGTCGGAGTGACGAACGGCCGAAAGGGCCCCGTTCCGCTGACGGAACGGGGCCCTTTCGCCGTACGCGGGAAGGTCAGCCGCCCCAGGTACGGGCGCGCAGGGGCATACCCGACACACCCGACTCGGGTGACCGCACCGCCAGCACCTGGTTGACGCCGATGCGGTTGTGTTCGAAGGACAGCGCGGACGCGGCCATGTAGAGGCGCCAGACGCGGGCCCGCCCGGGGCTGGTGAGGCGCTGCGCCCGCACCCACTCGGCCTCGAGGTTCGCGACCCAGCGGCGCAGGGTGAGGGCGTAGTGCTCGCGCAGGCTCTCCACGTCGCGGACCTCGAACCCGGCGCGCTCCAACTGAGTCACCGTGGTGCCGATGGGCGCGAGCTCACCGTCGGGGAAGACATAGGCGTCGATGAACGCGTCGACGGAGTAGGCGGACTCGTCCTTCTGCGGCCGCCGGGCGATCTGGTGGTTGAGCAGCCGCCCGCCCGGCTTGAGCAGGGCGTGCAGATCCCGGGCGTACCCCAGATAGCGCTCGGCGCCCACGTGCTCGGCCATGCCGATGGAGGAGATCGCGTCGTACGGGCCGTCGGTGACGTCGCGGTAGTCCTGCACCCGGATCTCCACCCGCTCGGTCAGGCCCTCCTCCGCGACCCGCTTGCGGGCGAACGCGGCCTGCTCCTGGGAGAGGGTGATGCCGACGACGCTCACGCCGTGCTCGCGAGCAGCGTGCACGGCCATGGAGCCCCAGCCGCAGCCGACGTCGAGGAGCCGCTGACCGGGCTTCAGGTCCAGCTTGCGGCAGACCAGTTCCAGCTTGTCGCGCTGGGCGTCCTCGAGGGTGGAGCCGGGATCCGCCCAGTAGGCGCAGGAGTACACCATCGACGGGCCGAGGACGATCTCGTAGAAGTCGTTTCCGACGTCGTAGTGGTGGCTGATGGCGCGACGGTCGCTGCGCCGGGTGTGGAGGTGGCGGACTCTGCGGACCTCCTCGGGGGGCGGCGGAGGCGGCGGGAAGGGCCCGGCCAGCTTGGCGAGGCCGCGGACAGCGGCGCGGACCTCCGGGTCGCGGACGGCCTGGGTGAGGGAGCGGGCGTCCTCGCCGCGCTCCCAGATGAGGCCCGCGAGGAGATCGAGGGCGGTGTACAGATCACCGTCGATCCCCAGATCCCCGGCCACCCAGGCCCGGACGAGGCCCAACTCGCCCGGCTTCCACAGCAGACGGCGCAGGGCACGGCGATTGCGCACGACGAGGGCGGGAGCGCCCGGCGGCCCGGACTCCGAACCGTCCCAGGCGCGGATGCGCACAGGGAGCGGGGTTCCCAGCAGTTGTTCGACGAGGCTCGTCAGCCGCGGCGCGGCGTCGGCCATGGTGCACACCTCCCATAGGGGCGTTCCCCTTGCTCAACACGGTCGAGAGCTCGGGGAGAGCGATCCCGGAATGCTCTACACCACGTAAACACCTGGAGGGCCGCCCCGCAGTCCCCCGTTGGCGTTACAGCTGGGCAAAATGCCTGCGTGCACGCCGAAAGGGGCCGCCCGCACCACGGATGGCGGGCGGCCCCTTTCGGGTGTTGCCAGGGGGACTCGAGGTCAGGAGGCCTTGGCCTTCTCCTCGGTCTTGGCCGCGGCGGCGACGGGCGCCGGCTTGGCGGCCTCGTAGAACTCCTCGCGCGGCGACTCGATCGCGCCGAGCGAGACGACCTCGCGCTTGAGGAACATGCCCAGCGTCCAGTCGGCGAAGATCCGGATCTTCCGGTTCCAGGTCGGCATCGCCATACCGTGGTAACCGCGGTGCATGTACCAGGCGAGACGGCCCTTGAGCTTGATCTTCATCTTGCCCATGACGATCATCGCGACGCCCTTGTGCAGGCCGAGGCCCGCCACCGCGCCCTTGTTCGCGTGGCTGTACTCCTTCTGCGGGAAGCCCCGCATACCGGAGACCACGTTGTCGCCGAGCGCCTTGGCCTGACGCAGCGCGTGCTGGGCGTTCGGGGGGCACCAAGCGTTCTCGTTGCCCGCCTTGCGGCCGACGAGGTCGGGCACCTGCGCGTTGTCGCCGGCGGCCCAGATGTAGTCCGTGCCCTGCACCTGGAGCGTTGCGGCGGTGTCGACGTGGCCGCGCGGACCGAGCGGCAGACCGAAGCGGGAGAGCGCCGGGTTCGGCTTGACGCCTGCCGTCCACACGATGGTGTTGGAGTCGACCTCGAGGCCGTTCTTCAGCACCACATGGCCGTCGACGCAGGACTCCATCGAGGTGGACAGGTAGATCTCGACACCGCGGCCCTCGAGGTGCTCCTTGCCGTACTGGCCGAGCTTGGGGCCGACCTCGGGGAGGATCTTGTCGGCGGCGTCGACGAGGATGAAGCGCATGTCCTCGCGGGACACGTTCCTGTAGTACTTGGCCGCGTCCCGGGCCATGTCCTCGACCTCACCGATGGTCTCCGCACCGGCGAAGCCACCGCCGATGAAGACGAAGGTGAGCGCCCTGCGGCGGATCTCCTCGTCGGTCGTGGAGTCGGCCTTGTCGAGCTGCTCGAGGACGTGGTTGCGCAGGCCGATGGACTCCTCGATGCCCTTCATACCGATGCCCTGCTCGGCGAGGCCGGGGATCGGGAAGGTGCGGGAGACCGCGCCGAGCGCGATGACGAGGTAGTCGAAAGGCAGCTCGTACGCCTCGCCGACCAGCGGCGCGATCGTGGCGACCTTGCGGTCCTGGTCGATGGTGGTGACCCGGCCGGTGAGGACCTCCGCCTTCGGCAGTACGCGTCGCAGCGGGACGACGACGTGCCGGGGGGAGATGCTGCCGGCGGCGGCTTCGGGGAGGAAGGGCTGGTAGGTCATGTACGAGCGCGGGTCGACGACCGTGACGGTCGCCTCGCCGTAGCGCATCTTCTTGAGAATGCGACGAGCTGCGTACAGGCCTACGTACCCACCGCCTACTACGAGGATCCTGGGACGCTCCGTGGTGCTCATGGCATCGAGTATCCACCTGCCCCAGGGGGGTCGCTCGTGCGCCCCTTCACAAGCTTGGGTGGGGTGTCTGCTACACTGCGCCGCTTGCGTAACGGAGGCCGTTCCGCCACCGCATCATCCCCTTGGCGGGTGAACCGCAGTCAAGGCCGTGTGAGCTGCCGCGCAAGGCTTTTGGGGCACCGATCGACAACTCCTCGCCGTCGCCGGCGAGCCCTCCCGGAACGCTCGCCGGAGCACCCCCGACGGCGCCCCACACCCTTCGGACGGCCGACTGGACCCCCGCCGCCGCCCGGCCGGTGCGATTTCCTTGTGAAGAACTTCACGAAGTTTTCCGCGCACCCTCCGGCGAGGGGGTCCCAAGACCCCGCCGGCCACGCTCATGCGTTGACCGACCCGCTCAGGAGAGGCTACCAGCGGGTAGGAAATCCTCCCGCCGGAGCCCGCTGAGCCTCCGTCAGAATCCGTCCACGGCCCGGGTGATGGGACGTGTCTATGCGACGGACCAGGCGATGCCGTCGAGGATGTCGTGCTCGCTGACCACGACCTCGGCGGCCCCGATCCGCTCCATGATCGCCAGCAGGACGAGGGCGCCCGCACCGATCACATCGACCCGGCCCGGATGCATGGAGGGGATCGCCGCACGCTCGGCGTGCGTGGACCCCAGCAGCCGTTCGGTGATCTCACGGACGCGGTCCCGGGAGATCCGGGAGTGGTGGATCCTCTCGGAGTCGTACTCCGGGAGGTCCTGGTCGATCGCGGACACGGTGGTGACCGAGCCGGCGAGCCCGACGAGGGTGTGCGCCTCGTGCAGCGGAACCGTCTTCTCCACCAGGTCCAGTGCCGCCTCGATGTCGTGCCGTATCGCCGCGATCCGCTCCGGGGACGGCGGATCGGAGACGACCCCCTCGTGCACGAGATGACGCTCGGTCATACGGACGCAGCCGATGTCGACGGACCGCGCCGACCGCACATGCTCCTCGCCCACCACGAACTCCGTGGAACCGCCGCCGATGTCCACGACCAGGAAGGGCTTCGCCAGGTCCGCGCGGCCCACCAGCTCCTTGGTCGCGCCCGTGAAGGAGAACTCCGCCTCCTGCTCGCCGGAGATGACCTCGGGCTCGACGCCGAGGATGTCCAGCACCCCGCGGACGAAGACGTCCCGGTTCTCGGCGTCACGGGAGGCGGACGTGGCGACGAACCGGATCCGCTCGGCGCCGTGCTCCTTGATGATCCCGGCGTACTCCCTGCAGGCGGCGAACGTGCGCTCGAGGGCCTCGGGGGCGAGCCGCCCGGTCCGGTCCACGCCCTGGCCGAGCCGGACGATGGTCATCCGCCGGTCCAGTTCGACGAGTTCGCCGGTGGCCGGGTCGGCGTCGGCGACCAGGAGCCGGATGGAGTTCGTACCGCAGTCGACGGCGGCGACGCGCGTCATGAGCCCTCCTCCTCGGAATCGGTGCGCCGGGCGGCGGACCGGCCGGTGCCGGACGGGTCCGCCTGCGCCTCCTCACCGTACGGCGGCTGCGCGGGCGTCACGCACGACCCCTTGCGCCACCACTCCGGCAGCATCGCGATCGCCTCGTCGCCCAGCGGGTTGACCCCGGGGCCGGCGACCAGGGAGTGCGCGACGAGCACATGCAGGCACTTCACCCGGTCCGGCATGCCGCCCGCGCTCGGGAAGCCCTCCAGCACCTCGATGGCGTCGCGGCGGGCGATGTAGTCCTCATGCGCGGCGCGGTAGGCGGCGGCCAGTTCGGGGTCGGTCGCCAGACGCTCCGTCATCTCCTTCATGACGCCGCCCGCCTCCAGCGTGCCGATCGCGGACGCGGCACGCGGGCAGGTCAGGTAGTACGTGGTGGGGAACGGCGTGCCGTCCGGGAGCCGGGGCGCCGTCTCCACGACGTCCGGCTGCCCGCACGGGCAGCGGTGCGCGATCGCGCGCAGCCCGCGTGGGGGGCGCCCGAGCTGCTGCTCGATGGCCGCGACGTCCGCGTCCGTGGGCTCGGTGCGCGGGGTGGGCGGCAGATCGAACAGCGTCAGCGCGCTGCGCTGCCCCTCGGAGGCGGCGGACGGGCGGCGGGCGGGAGTTTCCATGGCTGTCTTTCAGGCTGTCTTTCTCGTCGGTGCGCTGATCCGTCGGATCGGTGATGCGGCCGGTCGTCGGGGCGTGCGGCTCACAGCGCCTCTTCGGTGCGCGACGGGGGGCGCCGTGCACGGCCGCCCCGTCGGGGCGGCGGGCCGGTTCACCGGCCGGACTTGTCGGACCTGTCGACCCCGTCCCAGATGTTGTCGTACCAGGGGCGCGCGGCACTCGTGCCGTCCGCACGCGACTGCCTGGCCGCGTCCGGGTCGATCACGATGTATCCGGTCTCCCCCGGCAGCACGTAGTGCAGCCGCAGCCGGATCTGCTGCTCCGCGTACGCGTCGTCCTGCCAGCGCGCCTTCAGATCGCGCAGCTGCTCGACGCGCTCGCGGGCCTGCGCCTGCTGCCGCTCCAGATCGGCGATCTCGGCCCGCTGGGAGACGTACTGCCTTATCGGGTACGCGAGTGCCACGATCAGCGAGCACAGGACGAGCGCGAGCAGCGCGGCACGGCCGGTGAGCCGGGAGCGGCGGGCCTGCCGTCTGGTCTGGGAGCGGTAGACCCTGGCCGCGGTCTGCTCTCCGAGCAGCCGCAGCCTGGTCGCGGTGGAGAACCGGTCACGGTCCTTCACGGCCATGTCTCCGCCTCCCCTTCCACACGTACGTACGTCCCCGCACACGGTACGGGACCGAGTACGGGGACGTACGGACGACGGGCTAAGGCGTGGCCCTGCCCGCTCAGCCCTTGAAGCGCGGGAACGCGCTGCGGCCCGCGTACACCGCGGCGTCGTCGAGGATCTCCTCGATGCGCAGCAGCTGGTTGTACTTGGCGACGCGCTCGGAGCGGGCCGGGGCGCCGGTCTTGATCTGGCCGCAGTTGGTGGCGACGGCCAGGTCGGCGATGGTGACGTCCTCGGTCTCGCCGGAGCGGTGGGACATCATGCACTTGAAGCCGTTGCGCTGGGCCAGCTCGACCGCGTCCAGGGTCTCGGTCAGCGAGCCGATCTGGTTGACCTTCACCAGCAGCGCGTTGGCGGTGCCCTCCTCGATACCGCGGGCCAGGCGCTCGGGGTTGGTGACGAACAGGTCGTCGCCCACGAGCTGGACCTTGTCACCGATCCGGTCGGTGATGACCTTCCAGCCGGCCCAGTCGTCCTCGAACAGCGGGTCCTCGATGGAGACGAGCGGGTAGGCCGCCACGAGCTCCTCGTAGTACTCCGTCATCTCGGCGGCGGAGCGCTCCTTGCCCTCGAAGAGGTACTTGCCGTCCTTGTAGAACTCGGAGGCGGCGACGTCGAGGGCGAGGGCGATCTGCTCACCGGGGACGTACCCGGCCTGCTTGACGGCCTCGAGGATGAGGTCGAGGGCCTCGCGGTTGGAACCGAGGTTCGGGGCGAAGCCGCCCTCGTCGCCGAGGCCGGTGGACAGGCCCTTGCTCTTCAGCACCTTCTTGAGGGTGTGGTAGACCTCGGTGCCCCAGCGCAGGGCCTCGGAGAAGGACTCCGCACCGATCGGCGCGATCATGAACTCCTGGATGTCCACGTTGGAGTCGGCGTGCGAGCCGCCGTTCAGGATGTTCATCATCGGCACCGGCAGCAGGTGCGCGTTGGGGCCGCCCAGGTAGCGGAAGAGCGGAAGGTCGCTCGCCTCGGAGGCGGCGTGGGCGACGGCGAGGGAGACGCCGAGGATGGCGTTGGCGCCGAGCGAGCCCTTGTTGTCGGTGGCGTCCAGGTCGAACATCGCCTGGTCGATCAGGCGCTGCTCGGTGGCGTCGTAACCGACGAGCTCCGGACCGATCTGCTCGATGACGGCGAGGACGGCCTTCTCGACGCCCTTGCCCTGGTAACGGTTGGGATCACCGTCGCGGAGCTCGATGGCCTCGAAGGCGCCGGTGGAAGCGCCGGACGGAACGGCGGCACGACCCGTGCTGCCGTCGTCGAGGCCGACCTCGACCTCGACCGTGGGGTTGCCTCGGGAGTCCAGGATTTCCCGGGCTACGACGACGTCGATGGACGGCACGAGCATCTCCTTCTTGGATGTGACGCTGAGAGTGCGGGGCACTTGCGACTAGAGCCTATCCGTCCCGGACCGGCGGTCGGCCGACCGACCGTCCCATGGACACAGTGACGGTACACATTGTTTCAGTGCGGAACAAAGGGGCGGGGAAAGTCGCGGTGAAAAGCACGGGGCGGGCAGGCAAAAAGCCCCGCTCCGGTGCGTACGGGGGGTACACGCACCGGAGCGGGGAGCCCGTGGGGACGGGGGCTGTCCGCATTTGACCGTCGCGACGGAGGTCATGTGCGGGAGGACGCCGTGGGCCGGCCGCCGGGCCGCCGTCACTTCAGGTGCAGCAGCTGACCCGGGTAGATGAGGTCGGCGTCCTCGACGATGTCCTTGTTGAGCTGGAAGAGCTTCTGCCAGCCGCCCTGGACGCCGTTCTTCGCGGCGATCGAGCTGAGGGTGTCGCCCTTGACGACCTTGTACTCGCCGTCGCCCTTCTCGACCTTCCGGCCGGCCGGGGTGGTGACGGTCTTCTTCGCGGCCGGACGCTCGGTCGAGCGGGAGGCCGGCTGCGGGGCCGTGCGGGCGGCGCCGCTCTTCGCGCCACCGGAGGACGTGGCGGCGGCCGCGCCGTTGTACGGAGTGCCGGACAGGCCCTTGCCGCAGACCGGCCAGGCACCCTTGCCCTGACCCGCGAGGACCTTCTCGGCTATCGCGATCTGCTGCGACTTGCTCGCCAGGTCGGCACGCGAGGCGTAGGCGGTGCCGCCGTACGCGGCCCAGGTCGAGTTCGTGAACTGCAGACCGCCGTAGAACCCGTTGCCGGTGTTGATGGACCAGTTGCCGCCGGACTCGCACCGGGCGACGGCGTCCCACTCGGAGGCGGTGGCCGCGGAGGCGTTGCCGGCCGCGAGCAGCGGGGCCGCGACGGCGGCACCGGCAACACCGGCGAGCGAGATGGCGCGGACGGCCCTGGACGTACGGCGGTGCTTGCCCTTGCCGGAACACAGCATGGTTCGATCCCCTCACCGACGCCTGCGAGGTGAGCTGTCGGGTTCGGGCCGGTTGAGTTGCCCGGCCGTGCGCAACTGGGCGCACGGCTCCACCCCAAGCCGCCCCGGTCGATGTCCGGGCGCGGCACTTACCTTGGGTCCCCCGCTCCTGCCTACGGCGCTTGACGCGACGACTGTTCCGCACGGCCGCCGGCAGGATTCGGCGTGGCGACCATGGGGGCCCGCTGTGGCGAGCGGTCATGACCGTAAGCAGTCGATCCGCGGAATTTCAAAGACGATCAGGGCCTTTGAGACCCATCTCTCACTCTCACCAAATCGGACATTCAGCCCGAAGTGGGATGTGAAGTACCGTCGATCGATGGGCAGTTCAGTGCTTCCCGGCGGTCGGGTCCACATCGAGCGCAAGGCTCTGACCGGGGAGGATGAGGTCCGGATCGGCACCGACCGTCTGCTCGTTGGCCTTGTAGAGCGCCCGCCACCCGCCGGTGAGGTCAAGGGAGTCGGCGATGTCCGACAGGTTGTCCCCGGGGCGGACGGTGTACGAGCCGTCGGCACCGTCGCGCGCGGTCCCGGAGTCCCGCGAGGCGTGCCGGCCCGCCGGGTCGCCCGTGCGGGCGTCGGAGTCGCCCTCGTCGGCACTGCCGCCGCGATGGCGGCCGGAGCTGGACGCCTCACCCGCATCGTCGCTCGAAGAGGCGTCACTGCGGCCCGACTTGTCCGACTCGTCACCCTTCGTCGCGGCGGCGGACGAGTCGTCGCCACCCCGGGAAGCGGCAGCGCCTCCACGGTCGCCGGCGCCGTGAGACGTACCGGAAGACGGGGACGAAGAGGAGGAGTCGGACGACTCCGACGAAGGCGAAGAGGAGGACGACTTCCCCGAAGCGGACGTTCCGGATGAGTCGGTCAAGCCGGAGTCGAGCCCGAAGTCGGAGGAGCTTCCGTCCGCCGAGTCGCCCGCCACACCCGTGTCGACGTCCGCGGAGCCGGAGTCCTCGTCCAGACCCGCGACCAGCGCGCAGGCGGACCAGACGGAGGCGCCCCGGTCGGCCAGGATCCTCTCGGCGACGGCAATCTGCTGCGAACGGCTCGCCTGGTCGGGGCTCGAGGCGTAGTGGAGACCGCCGTGCCTCTCCCAGTCCTGCTGCGTCAACTGGAGCCCGCCGTAGCGGCCGTTCCCGGTGTCGGCGCTCCAGGAGCCGCCGCTCTCGCACTGTGCGACCCGGTCCCAGGTGGTGCCGTCGGCCGCGCTCGCGCCGCCGGCGCCGAGAAGCGGGATCGCGATTGCCGAGCCGGTCACCCCTGCTGCGACGAGGAGGGCCGGAGCCTGGCGGGGGCGACGGTGACGACCGTTCCCGGAGAGCATGCGGTTGCCTTTCACACGACAGCAGTGAACCCCGCGGCGGCTGTGGCGAGCCGCCCCGTTGCTGCGTGAACGTATAGGCACTCGACCGCTTGTCACAAGTTAATGCAGCGCAGATCACGTGAAGATCACAGTGATGAGGAACCGTCACCCTCTTGTGACCGGCCGCGCGTTCGCCGTGTCATCCGGTGAAGTCGGCGGTACGGAAGTGATCTTTTTTCGGAACCGGTGTGAACTCCACGGGAAGCGTGCGCAATCCGCGCATAATGAGCCCGCCGCGCCAGCGCAGATCGGTGGAATCCACCGCAAGTCGCAGATCCGGTAGGCGGGTGAGGAGGGTGGCGAGCGCCGTCTGCCCCTCGACGCGGGCGAGCGGGGCGCCGAGGCAGTAGTGGATGCCGTGTCCGTACCCGACGTGCTGATTGTCACGACGGGCGAGGTCGAGCACGTCGGGATCGGCGAACCGCTCCGGATCCCGGTCGGCCGCCGCGAGCACGACGAGCACCGGGTCACCGGGGGCGATGTCCTGCCCGCCGATGGTGACCGGCTGTGTCGCGAAGCGCCACGTGGCGAGCTCCACCGGGCCGTCGTAGCGCAGGAGTTCCTCGACGCCGGTCTCGAGCAGGGACCGTTCGCCGCGGGCGAGGGAGGCCTGGAGCCGGGCACGCTGCCCCGGGTGGCCGAGGAGGGCGTAGGTGCCGTTGCCGATGAGGTTGACCGTGGTCTCGAAGCCGGCGAAGAGCAGGATGAAGGCCATGGCGGCGGCCTCGTTCTCGGTGAGGTGCTCGCCGTGGTCCGAGGCGCGGATGAGTCCGGAGATGAGGTCCTCGCCGGGTCCGGGCGCCTCGGGCAGGACTTCCCGCTTGCGGTGGATGAGGTCGGCGAGGTAGCCGCGCATCTTCTTGACGGACCGGGCGACTCCGCCCCTCGGTCCCCCGCCGTGCCGGATCATCATCCCCGCCCAGTCCCGGAAGTCGTCCTGGTCCTCGCGGGGGACGCCGAGCATGTCGCAGATGGCGTAGATGGGGAGCGGGAAGGCGAACTCGTGGATGAGGTCGGCGGAGCCGCGGTCCGCGAACCCGTCGATGAGCCGGTCGGTCAGCTCCTGCACTCTCGGCGCGAACTCGGCGACGCGCCGGGGTGTGAAGGCCTTGGAGACGAGCCGGCGCAGCCGCGTGTGGTCCGGCGGATCGATGTTGAGCAGATGCGTCATCAGCTCGGCCTTGCGCTCGCCGGGGATGCCGGTCTTGCCCTTGGCGTGCGCCGGTTCGTCGTGATGTGCCGGGTTCTTGCTGAGCCGCTGGTCGGCCAGGGCCTGCTTGGCGTCGGCGTAACGGGTGACCAGCCAGGCCTCGACCCCACTGGGCAGCCTGGTCCGGTGCACGGGGGCGTGCTCGCGGAGCCAGGCGTAGGCGGGATAGGGGTCGGCGGCGAACTCCCAGGTGAAGAGCTCAGGAGCGGGGTTCGTGCGCGGGGGGCTGGGCTGGTCGGTCACCCGTCGACGGTATCCGGCCGCCCGGACCGGGCCGCACCTCAGCCACCGCTCTCCGCCTCCCGGATCGCGTCCCGGTACGCACGGGCGGCCGCCCGCAGCGCCGCCTCGGGGTCCACACCCTCGGCCTCGGCGCGCGCGGCCATCGCCAGCAGTTCGTAGCCGATGCCCTCCCCCTGCGGCAGCGGGACGTCGAGACCGGCCGTGCGGGCGCGGGACGACAGCTTGGCCGCGAGCGCCAGGCCCGGCTGGCCGAGGGGGACGCCCTCGGTCACCGAAGTGCGCTGCTTCTCCAGGGCCTTGGTGCGCAGCCAGTGCTCCTTGACTTCCTCCGGTGTCGTGGCGGTCTCGTCGCCGAACACATGGGGGTGGCGGTGGATCAGCTTGGCGACGATGCCGCCCGCCACGTCGTCGATGGAGAACGGGGCGTCCGGGTCCTCCTGTGCGATGCGGGAGTGGAAGACGACCTGGAGCAGGACGTCACCCAGTTCCTCGCGCAGTTCGTCCCGGTCGCCCGCCTCGATCGCCTCGACCAGCTCGTACGCCTCCTCGATGCCGTACTTGGCCAGACCCCGATGGGTCTGCCGGGAGGACCAGGGGCACTCGGCGCGGATGCGGTCCATGACCTGGACGAGGTCGAGCAGGCGGGCGCCCGGCAGGTCGTACGACGCGGGCAGCAGCTCCAGCTCCGGCATCCGCACCCGCCCCGAGCCCGCCAGCCGGGCCAGGCCGTCGGTGAGGTGCGGCTCCCCCTCGCCGGTCGCGACGACCACGACCGTACGGCCGCCGGCGCACGCCTCGACCAGCTCCTGCGCGGACGGGGCGGCCTCGTCGACCGCAATGCCCGCCTCACGCAGATAGGGCAGCTGGGGGTGTGCGCCGTCCGCGCAGCTGACCCGGTCGGCGTCGCGCAGCGCCTGCCAGGCGGGCCAGGACAGCAGACCCGGTGCGACCCGGTGGCTGGTGGTGAGCAGGACGATACGGCCGACGGCCGACTCGGAGGCTTCGGTCCCGTGCGGACCCTGGGCGCGGGAGCTGGTGGTGTTCACCCTTCGAACGTAACGCACGCCACTGACGGCCCGTACGCCGTCCACAGGCCCGGCACCGCCCGTGCTACGCGGGCTGCCCGGCCGCCACGGTGACCTCCTTGACCCACGGCGTCCTCGCGTCCACGCGGCTGCTCTTCTGCACGTCCCAGGTGCCGTAGCGCGGATTGAGCTTGATGCCGAGCTCCTTGGACGCCTGCGCCATCGCGGTCCAGAACGCGGCCTTGCCGTCGGTCGTGTTCATGTCGACACCGAGCGCCCCGGCCAGCTTCTGGGCCTGGACCTCCGTGCGCAGGCTGTCGTCGAGGCGCCGGGGCGCGACCCCGTACTGCTGCAGCCACGCCGCCTGCAGCGCCTTGCTGCCGCCCGCCTGCTGCTCCAGGCCCTGCCGCATCTGCTCGACGTCACTGCGGGTGACGCCGACGCCGGCCTCCTTGGCGGCGCGGTTCAGGACCCGGTCGAGGACCATCGTGTGGAGCGTGTCCCGGGTGAGGCTGCTGGTCTGGGCGAGGGTCTGCTGGTACTGGGCGTCGTCCGTGGCGGCGGCGCGCTGGGCCGTACGCACCTCGTTCACCCGGCTCTCCAGCTGTGCGACCGTGATCCGCTGCCCTCCGACAACGGCTGCGGCACCCGCGTGGGGGGACCCGCCGCACGCGGTGAGGAGGGGAGCCGCGGCCAGGGCGGCGCTGAGGGCGATCGCGGTGCGACGGCGGTGCAAGGTGGCCTCCCGAGGAGATTGTGCGGCGATGCACAAGGTCTTGCGAAGATCGATGGTAGGCAGTGACCAGGCTCTGGCCAACCCATTCGAACCAACGATTCGCCGGGACTTCGGGCACCGCCGCGTTCGCCCCGGGCTCAGCCGGTGATGGCGACCGGCGCGTCCCACGCGTCCCGGTCCACGGTGAGCGTGTAACCGCCCCTGGTCTCCTTGCTGTTGACCATGTACTGATGACCGCGGCTGTGGCCGGTGTACTGGGTCTTGCCCCACGGCCAGTCCGTGGTGGTGGTGTTCTGCTTGTCCCACAGGGCGTACCAGAGGTTGCCCGGAAGGTCGGTCTTGTTCGTCGCGGTCGCGATGGCCTTGGCGCTGGAGCTGCTGAACCCGTAGAAGCCGGCGCGGTAGGTCTTGGCGCGCAGCGCCTTGGTGAAGGAGCGGACGTAGGTGAGCACCGCGTCGTTGCACGACTTGTTGGTGATGTCGTACGGCTCCATGTCGAGGTAGATCGCGCTGCCGGCCTTCATCCCGAGCGCCGAGGCCTTGGCCACCGCGTCCGCGCCGTCCTTCGTGCCGAGGGAGGCGGCCGTGGAGGCGGTCAGCTTCTCGGGGTTGGAACCGGTCTGGCAGGACGGCTGGGCGCCCACGTAGATCGGGATGAGCTTCCAGCCGAGCGAACTGACGGACTTCACCCAGGACGACGTGAGGTTGGGCTGGCTGCAGCCGCGGTTCTTGCCGCCGACGTACACGGCGGCCGCACCGTAGAGGCCGCCCTTCCATGCCTTCATCGCGGACAGCGAGGGCGCGGTGCAGGTGTCGAACGCGCGGCCCGTGTACGTCCTTTGGGCAGGCCAGGTCGTGGCCGCCATCGAGGTCTGCGCGGCGATCCCGGCCCCCGCGACCACGGCGGCGCCCGTCACCCCCCAGGCGATGTATCTGCGCTTCCTGGACAACCGGTGATTCGACATGAAGGTCCCCACCCATGATCGATCGTGTATGGCACAAACGGAGGCAACCTAGTGGACGGTGCTTCCGTGATCGGAAAACGTAATCCCCCGAGCCCCACAAGTTTTCTCCAAAGCCCGGCAAAAGCAAGGGCCTCGGGCGTCACTCAGCCGCGCACCTGCCCCAGCCACTGAAGTGTCCGGCGGACGTCCACGGCCAGCGGATGCCCTGGGCCGCGCAGGCGTTCGACCTCGTGCAGGAGCCGTGCGAGCGTGTCGTGGGCGGCCGCCCGGTCGCCCAGTGCGAGCAGCAGATGGCCGATGCGGCGGCGGACCTCATGGGCGAGTTCCGGATCGCCCGCCACGTACTGGTTCTCGTAGTACGGCAGCAGTGCACGGTACTCGGCGAGCGCCGCCGCCGGCTCGCCCAGTTGCTCGAGGCACTGCGCGGCGTCGAAGCGGAAGCGCAGGGCCTGCGGGTCCGCCTGGCCCACCTCGGCAGCGCGTTCGTCCGCGAGGCGGCGGAGTTCGGGCAGTGCCCGCCGGTACTGGCCGTCGTCCATGAGGGTCGCCGCGTACTGCTTGCGCAGCGTGCGCACGACCGGAGAGTGCTCGCCGTGCTGGGAGGCCGCCGCCGGGAGGATCGCGCCCAGTATGTCGACGGCCTGGGTGATACGGCCTTCGCCGAGCAGCCGCTTGACCTCGTCGACGGCACCGGCGACATCGGGCTTCTCGACCGCGGGCGTCGGCTGCGGCCGGGGCGCCGGGGTGCGCGCCCGGTCGGGCCACGGGGCGTACGGGCGCAGGAAGGGCCGGGTGGGGTCGAGCGGGGCGCCCGTGGGTATGCCGCGCGCCGGGAGCAGCGGAAGCAGATGCTCGTACGTCTCCTGGGCCGAGGCGGGGCGGTGCTGCGGGTCCTTGGCGAGCAGACGCAGGACGAGCGCTTCGAGCGGCTCCGGCACCTCGGGCCGCAGCCTGCGCACCGGAACCGGGGGCTCGTAGAGGTGGCGGTGCAGCACCCCGAGCGCGGTGGCGCCGGTGAACGGCACGTCCCCGCTGAGGAGTTCGTGCATGAGCACACCGAGGGCGTACAGGTCGGTGTACGGGCCGACGGCCCCGCCCATCGCCTGCTCGGGCGCCATGTAGGCCGGCGAGCCGATGGGGGAACCGGTATGGGTGAGGCGGGTGGTGTCGGTGTCCATGACCGAGGCCACGCCGAGGTCCAGGACGGTGACCGTACCGTCCTGCTTGACCATCACGTTCCGCGGCTTGAGGTCCCGGTGGATGATCGGCACGGCGTGCACCGCGGACAGCACGGCGCACAGTTGGGCGGCGACCGCC
Source organism: Streptomyces sp. HUAS TT11 (assembly GCF_051553595.1). Classification (NCBI taxonomy): domain Bacteria; kingdom Bacillati; phylum Actinomycetota; class Actinomycetes; order Kitasatosporales; family Streptomycetaceae; genus Streptomyces; species Streptomyces sp. HUAS TT11. The sequence continues at coordinate 5,393,074 of NZ_CP196184.1, read as the reverse complement.
ACCACCCACTGCCAGGGGTAGGGATCGTGCTCCGCGAGGTGGTCGGCGAGGTCGGCCCCGTCGACGTACTGCATGACGAGGTACAGCTCCTCGCCCTCGCTGCCGGCGTCGTGCACGGTGACCAGCCCGGGGTGGTCGACCTGTGCGGTCACCCGGCACTCCCGCGCGAAACGCCTGCGCAGTTCGTCGGCCTCGTGGCCGGCCACCTTGTCGGGACGCAGCAGCTTGACGGCCACCCGGCGGTCCAGCCGCTGGTCGTACGCCGTCCAGACCTGGCCCATGCCGCCTTGGCCGATGAGCGTCGACAGTTCGTAGCGGCCGGCGACGATGCGTCCGGTCGCCACGCTCACCTACCGTCCTCGTGCTTGCGAAGGTAGTCGCTCAGCTCGTCCAGTTCGGCGCGTACCTGGTCGATGCGGGCGGGTGCGGGACGCTGCGGTGGCGGGGCCGGCGGCGTGTACTGCGGCGGAGGCTGCGGGTGCTGCACCGCAGGGTACGGCTGGGGGGCCGGTGGATAGCCGTAGCCCTGCGGCGGCGGCTGGGGCGGCAGGTAGGCGCCCGTCTGCTGCGGTGCGGGGCCGAGGGGAGGCCTGGCACGGTGGTGGCGTATGTCGAACACCAGGAAGTAGGCCCCGCTGAACGCGCCGAGGATGAGGACCAGCGCCAGCGCGACGTCGCCCCGGTGGTCGCTCTCGGGGACGGAGCCGACGACGGCGAGGCAGCCGATGGCCACCGGAAGACTGATCCAGGCCAGCAACCAGTCCGTCCGCCTGCCGCGCAGCACCGCCACCCGGAACAGCGGCAGGCAGGAGAGCAGCCCGCAGCTGAGGAAGCCCGCGATGACGAACAGCACCCGCAGGGTGATGACGGTGCCCGACGTGCGGGTGGGCGGCGCCGCGCCGTGGCCGTACATGACTGCTCCTGGGACCGGGTGGGGACGAGCGTACGAGTGTCGAGGTCCGAGCGTATAGCCCGGCTCGGACACACGGTCACGGGTTGGGCCGAACCGTTGTCCTTGTGATCCGGTCGACGCGTCGGGCGGGGCACGGGACGCGGGCGCGGCGTCCCGGGTGGGCACCCGTCAGTCCGGCGCGACCCTGCCGTCCGTCAGCCCGTCGTACAGCCCGCGCACGAGTTGGTCGCCGAGGCGGCCCGCGAGGCGCAGTGTGTCCTCGAACGCGGCGAGCGCCCGGAAGCGCGCGCCGTAGCGGCGCTGCTTGTCGAGCGGGAGCCTCGGCAGTTGGAGCCGGCGCACATCGAGCCGGGTCGCGGTGGAGGCGTAGCTGCTGGCCTGGCGGTTGTTGGCGGTACCGCGCAGGAAACCGGCGAGGAACCAGGGATCGACGGCGGCCGGGTCGGGGCGCAGAAGCGTGAGGTTGCGCCCGAGGGCCGCTCCCGCCGTCACTTCGTCGATCACCCGCGCGACGGCGCCGCCGCCCAGGACCGGGACGACCACGTCGCCCTCCTCGACGAGGACCGGCTCCTCCCCGGAGTCGGGCAGCGTGCCGGAGGGCGCGACACCGGCGATGACGTCGTGATCGGTGAGCACACGCGCATGGGGGCCGTGTCCGCCGGTCCGCATCACCAGCGCGCCCGCACGGGCCAGTTCGCCGACGGTGGTGAGCGGCCAGCGGCCCTGTTCGGTGGTGTCGGCGGCGGGCGGGGCGAGGTCGGCGGTGAGGCGGAGGGTCTCGTCCAGGCGTGCGCGCAGGGCACCGAGTTCCTCGGCGCCGCCGCCCGCCGCGGGAGGCGGCAGGTGGCGGGCGGGGGCCAGGTCGACGTCGTCGTCGAGGAGTTCGATGACGGGAACGGACCGGCTCAGGCCCGGCACGGGAGGTGCGCTGCCGCTGCGGGCGAACGGGCGCCAGGCGTCGAGCATCATCGAGCGCACCGCCTGCCAGTCAGGTCCGCCCCGCCCCTCGGCCGTGAGCGCCCCGGCGTCCGCGAGCAGCAACTCGGGCTGTACGGCGGCCGATGCAGGGCGGCGCAGCACCCACAGATGCAGCGGGATGTTGTGCGGTGGGGCCGCACCGGCGGGCAGGGCGAGCACGGCCCGCAGGGCACCGCGGCGCAGCAGGTCGGCGCGGATGCGGCGGCCGGAGCGCCGGGAGGCGGCGGCGGGCGGCATCAGCAGGACCGCGGTGCCGCCGTCCTTCAGACGGGCCAGCGCATGCTGCACCCAGGCGAGTTCGGACTCCATACGGGCCGGGAAGCCGTACTCCCAACGGGGGTCGTAGGCGAGTTCGTCGTGGCCCCAGTTGCGCTCGTTGAACGGCGGGTGGCACAGCACGGCGTCGGCCCGCAGGCTGTCGAAGGCGTCGGCCCGGAGGCTGTCGCCCGCAGCGGTGCGCACGGCCGCCTTGGTGTGCAGCGTGAGGCGCAGCGCGCTGAGCGCGGCGAGATGCGGGTCGCTGTCCTGGCCGTGCAGTTCCTGGGCGGGTGCGGGGGCGACGGCGCGCAGCAGGGCGCCCGTGCCGCAGGCCGGGTCGAGGACCGTCCGGGCGGGACCGGCGAGCTCCGCCATCAGGGCGGCCAGGTCGCCCGGGGTGAGTGTGTACTGGCGTGGGTTGGCGTCGAGGTGCCGGCCGAGCAGGAACTCGTACGCCTGTGGGGCGCCCAGCTCGACGGCGAGCTGGGCGGCGGCGCGCAGCAGTGGGGCGGAGGGCAGAAGCTCGGCAGGTGTCGGGGCCGGCACGCCCGTGCGCGGTGTGAGCACCTGCTCCAGGGCCGTGGGCAGCAGTTCCGCGAGCCGGGCGTCCGAACCGGCGCTCGCCTCCTTCCAGACCGTCGGCCGGTCGTGGACGAGCACCAGGGCGCAGCCCGCGTGCACCAGGGCCGTGACAGGCCCCTCCGGGTGGCCGGCGGCCTGCTGCCACACGCGCTCCCGCAGGGGCACCTCGGCCAACTTGCCCTGGCGGCGCAGCCATTCCTCGATGTCGGCAAGGGCGAAGGAGGGACTCGTCTCGGTGCCGCCGATCGGCTTGGGGAAGTCCGTATGGCGGCGGCGCCAGTTGCTGACGGCGGCGCGGCCGACCCCCGCGAGCCGGGCGATCCCGGCGGCGGTCACCTCTGTCCCGTTGTCCTGCACCCGCCCGGCTCCCCTCTGCCCTGTGCGGTCCGACTGCCCGTGCGGCGCCGTTGCCCGCGGTGGTCGTCGCGTGCGGTGCGCCCGTCACATGGCGTCGAGCATACCGATACACGCAAGATCCACCCTTTCACGCGCGTGTACTCAACTCAACGATGAGTTCGTGTTGACTCGGTTCACAGGCTCTGGTCTTATTGACTCATCGGACGAACGACCGCCTCGGAAAGGCAGCGGTCACGTCGGTACGGGGGAGGGGAACTGCCGTGGGCATCAGGGCCGGCATCGTGTTGAGGGCCATGACCTGCGTCGTCTGCACCGGCACCGGGTCGGCGAACGCGGATACCCGAGCGGGCGGGGACGGCGGGGGGCCGTCCGTACCCGCGGGACTGCGCTCCGGGCCATCGCCCGACCGCCCCGTGCGGTCCTGCGGCCGGTGCCCCCGGCACCGCTCCGGGAACGCCCCGCGCTCCCCCGGGTCCGTCAAGGCGAACGACGTCGTCACCGGAGCGACCGTCGTCACCGCCGGCGCGCACGACGCCTGCTTCGAGGCGACGGACCGCCGGAGCGGGACGACGTCGCACTGACTCGCCGCCCCACCGGGGCGGGCATGCCATCGCGCAGCCGCGCTCCTGCGGCTCCACTCACTTCATTTCACGCCATCTCACCTCGAGGAACTCCCATGCGTCGCACCGCACTTGCCGCTCTCTGCCTCGCCGCCGCGGCCACCGCGGGACTCACCGGCTGCCTGCCCGGCCAGAACACGGCCGACGACAAGCCCAAGGGCCCGTTCGCCGGGATGACCGGGGGCGAGATCGCCGACCGGGCCATGAAGGCCACCACCGATGCGACGTCGCTGCGCATCAAGGGCGACGTCCCCGACGACGAGAGCGACGGCACCATCCGGATCGACATGGCCCTGAACAAGAAGGGCGAGTGCGCCGGCACGATGAGCATGAGCGGACAGGGCAAGGCCGACCTGGTCAAGAGCGGCCACACCGTCTACATGAAGTACGACGAGGCGTTCCTGCGCGCCCAGGGCAAGGGCGAGTCCAAGGCCGACACCGACGCGGTGGTGGCCATGATGGCCGGCAAGTGGACCAAGATGTCGGCCAAGGGCCAGGACGCCAAGGACATCGCGGGCTTCTGCGACCTCAACACGGTGCTGGCCGACGCCCGGAACGTGAACTCGGACGCGACCCGCGGCCGGACGACCACGGTCGACGGCACTTCGGCGATCGTCCTGGAGGAGAAGGAAGGCAGCGACCGCTACACGCTGTACGTCGCCGCCGAGGGCAAGCCCTACCTCCTGAAGGTCACCAGCACCTCCAAGAAGGACCCGGGCACCATCGTCTTCACCGACTACGAGAAGCCGGTCCCGGCCGCCGCACCCAAGGGCAAGGTCCTCGACCTGGACAAGCTGGGCGGCTGACATGAACCGGGCGGTGCGGTCGGGGCCGATCGGAGGGGGCGGCCCCGCCCGCACCGACCCATGGCACCCGTCACGACCGGTGCCGTGCCCCCCATGACGCACCTCGGCGAAGGCACACCGTCCCACGGCGTGGACGTCGGGCCCGGCGGCAGGACGGCAGGGATCGGGCACCCGTCACGCGGGGCTCCCGCAGGTGGGCGCGGTCAGCCGCCGCACTGCGCCAGCATCGCCTGCTTGTCGGCGGTCGTGACGGGAAGGTCGTACTTCTGCGACACCTGGGCGAAGCGCACCGCGTACGAGCAGCGGATCCCCTTGCTCGGCGGCAGCCAGGCGGCCGGGCCCGAGTCGCTCTTGGAGCCGTTGGTGGGGCCGTCCACCGGGATCAGGTTGAGCGGGTCGTTGGCGATGTCCTCGCGCTTGCCCTTCGTCCAGTGCGCGGCGCCCATCTGCCAGTCGTAGGAGAGCGGCATCACGTGGTCTATCTGGATCGTGGTGGCACGGGACTTGGTCCACTCGATCGTCTTGCCGGTGTACGGGTCGTGCAGCGTCAGGGAGGTGACGACGCAGTCCGAGCCCGACCGGAAGCGGACCTGCTCCCCGTCCCGCTTCAGGAGATCGTTCCTCGAGTCGCACCCGTTGTGCGCGAAGGGAATGCCGCCGGGGGCGGAGTCCATCCAGGCGTATCCGAACTTGTCCCGCTCATAGCCCGTCTTGGGGCCGCGCCCCTTCGTGCCCACCTTCTCGATCAGCGTGCGCGCCGTCGCCTTGTCCGCCGCCGAGGTGATCGCCGCCAGTCCCGGCTTCGTGCCGTCGGGGTTGTCCAACGGGCTCACCGCGCGACCGCTCTGTGCCGGGACACCGGCGCCCGAGGCGGAGCCGTCGATGGGGAAGTCGGCGCTGTCGCAGCCCGTGAGCAGCAGCCCGGTGCCGAGCAGGGCCGCGGACGCCACGAGGACGCGCCGGGTTCCGCCGATGTGCCTCATATGCCTCTCGGAACGCATGGCGCCCCGCCCTCCCCTTGCCCGTAGCACTCGTCCGAACCGCCCCCGTGGGCACGGTTTCCCTGATCTCACCGTAGCGGCCGGGGCGTCATGCCCACACCACCGCCCGGCGGTTGACCGGGTGCACGCCGGGCGCGTACGGCACCGGCCGGGACGGCCACGCCGAACCGTTCGCCCCCGTCGCCGCCGGAGCGCCCCCTCACACCTTCCCGATGCCGAGCGTCGTCTCGGAGGGGAGCAGACCCGAGCTCAGCGCGGCCACCCAGAACTCACCCAGCAGGTCTGCCAGTTCGGCCGTCACGCCCGGGCCCGACGCCAGCCAGGGCTGCGCGGCGAGCTCGTCGGTGTGCCGCTCGACGCGGCGCCGCAGCTCACGGCCGGCCTCCGTCGCCGTGCCGTCCAGGTTCACCAGGCCGCGGGCAGCGAGCCGGTCCCGGGCCGCCGCCCATTCCTGGGATGTCCAGCCCCGGCTCCCGAAGCGCTCCACCGGGGCCGCGCCTGTCGCGGCGAAGGAGACCAGGGACTCGACCGGGTCCAGGCCCGCGACGAGGAGGGCCGCGAGGTGGCCGTCGCCGCGGTGCTCGCGCAGGATCGTGGCCGCGTGCCACAGCTGCTGGTGCGGCGCTTCGGGCCAGGGCAGTTCGGCGTTGGCGGCGGCCAGGGGGCGGCCGGCGGTGTTCGCGGCCTCGGCCGCACGACGGGCGAGCACGGCGGCCCTGGCGAGCTCGGGACTGTCGACACGGTCGCCCAGTATCGACCGGTAGACCCGGTCGACCGCCCGCTCCCGTGCCTTCAGCACGGCGTCGGGACGCGCGACGCGCCATGCGGGAGCGATGTGCTCGGCGACCGTGCGCGGACTGAAGCTGTAGAAGGCGGAGGCCGCACGCTCACTGCCGACGGCGCCCAACGGCGCGGCACGGTAAGGGAAGTAGCTCGGCCAGCGCTCCCGGGTGTCGTACCCGAGCGCGGCCGCTTCCTCGAAGGCCTCGGGCGCGTAGTAGAGCAGCGCGTGCAGGGGCTCCAGCAAGTGCCACAACTGCCGCACCCGGCCCGGCTCGATCCCCTCGCTCTCCTCCGCGACCCCGGCGCCCGTCAGGCTCTCGACATCCCCGGACATGGTCCACCCCCCGTCTCGGCCACCACCGAACTTGACACTGACCAGATTGCCGGACCCGACCGAACTTGTCAACGCCTAGATTCCGCGTACGCTGCTGGACATGACCGCCGCCAGGACAGCGAAGAGCAGCCGGACCGCGGGTGACGCCACGACCGCACCGGCCGACGGCCCCGCCGGGACCACAAGAGCCGTGCGGGCCGCAGGGGCCGGGCAGGCCGAAGAGACCGCGCCGGCCCAGGAGGCGGCAGGGCCGTCCTCCCGCCGCTACCACCACGGCGACCTGCGCCGGGCGATCCTGTCCGCGGCCCTCGAGGTCATCGGCATCGACGGCCCGTCCGCCCTCAGCCTGCGCGATCTGGCCCGCCGCGCGGGCGTCTCGCACGCGGCTCCGGCCCATCACTTCAAGGACCGCACCGGCCTGCTCACAGCGATCGCGGCCGAGGGTTACGCCCTGCTCGCCGCGGCGCTCGGCGACGCCGACGGCCTGCGCGACGCCGGCGTGCGCTATGTGCGGTTCGCGACGGAGCACCCGGCCCATTTCCAGGTGATGTTCACGCCGGAACTGCTGCGCGGGAACGACGTGGAGCTGACGGCGGCCCGCGCTCTGGCGGGCGAGCGCCTGCGCACGGCCGTCGCGGACTCGGAGTCGGCGGGCCGCGCCGATGACGCCCGCCTCGCCGGTGTCGCCGCCTGGTCCCTGGCCCACGGCTTCGCGACGCTCCTCCTCGGCCACAGCCTCGACGCCCCGATCGGCGACCGGGACCCCGAGGAGGTCTTCCGCACGCTGGCCGGGATGCTGTTCCGCTCCGGCTGAGCAGGACACCGGCGGACAGCACGCCGGCGGACGGAAGGCCCGCGGGCCCCGGCAGTCCGCCGGGGCCCGCGGCCCGAACCGTACGGGCGTCTAGGACCCGAGGATCGAGGTCAGGAACTCCCCGACCCAGCCCAGCAGCTCCCGGCCGACCAGGGGCTTTCCGCCCACCTTCGCGGTCTTCGGGCGCGGCACCAGGACCTGGTGGGCCGTCGGCTTGATGACCGTGCCGGGGTAGAGCCGCTTGACCCGCAGCTCCTGGGACTCCCTCAACTCCACCGGGGCGAAGCGGATGTTGTTGCCCTGCAGCACGATCTCGCCGACGCCGCAGGCACGGGCGAACATGCGCAGGCCCGCCACCAGAAGGAGGTTCTCGACGGGCTCGGGCAGCTTGCCGTAGCGGTCGACGAGTTCCTCGCGGACGGACTTGATGTCCTCCTCCGTGTTCACGGAGGCGATCGCGCGATAGGCCTGCAGGCGCAGCCGCTCGCCGGGCGCGTAGTCGTGCGGGACGTGTGCGTCGACCGGGAGCTCGATCTTCACCTCGAGCGGCGGCTCCTCCTCCACCCCGCCGTCCAGGGACGCACGGTAGTCGGCGACGGCCTCACCGACCATCCGCACGTACAGGTCGAAGCCGACGCCCGCGATGTGGCCCGACTGCTCGCCGCCGAGGAGATTGCCCGCGCCGCGGATCTCCAGGTCCTTCATCGCGACGTACATGCCCGCGCCCATCTCCGTGTGCTGGGCGATCGTCGCGAGGCGTTCGTGGGCGGTCTCCGTGAGGGGCTTCTCCGGCGGGTACAGGAAGTAGGCATAGCCGCGCTCGCGGCCCCGGCCCACGCGGCCGCGGAGCTGGTGCAGCTGGGAGAGGCCGAAGTTGTCGCCGCGCTCGACGATCAGGGTGTTCGCGTTCGAGATGTCGATACCGGACTCGACGATCGTCGTGGAGACCAGGACGTCGTACTTCTTCTCCCAGAAGTCGACGACCACCTGTTCCAGCGTCTGCTCCGACATCTGGCCGTGGGCCGTGGCGATCCGCGCCTCGGGGACGATCTCGCGCAGGCGCGCCGCGGCACGGTCGATGGACTCCACCCGGTTGTGGATGTAGAAGACCTGTCCCTCGCGCAGCAGTTCGCGGCGGACGGCGGCGCCGATCTGCTTCTCCTCGTACGGGCCCACGAAGGTCAGCACCGGGTGCCGCTCCTCCGGCGGGGTCGTGATGGTGGACATCTCGCGGATGCCCGTCACCGCCATCTCCAACGTGCGCGGGATGGGGGTCGCCGACATGGTGAGCACGTCGACGTTCGCGCGGAGCTTCTTCAGCTGCTCCTTGTGCTCGACGCCGAAGCGCTGCTCCTCGTCGACGATGACCAGGCCCAGGTCCTTGAACTTGGTCTCCGAGGAGAACAGCCGGTGCGTGCCGATGACAAGGTCGACCGAGCCGTCCCTGAGACCCTCCAGGACCGCCTTCGCCTGCGTCTCCGTCTGGAAGCGGGACAGCGCCCGCACGTTCACGGGGAACTGCGAGTACCGCTCGCTGAACGTGCCGAAGTGCTGCTGCACCAGCAGGGTCGTGGGCACGAGGACGGCGACCTGCTTGCCGTCCTGCACGGCCTTGAAGGCGGCCCTGACCGCGATCTCCGTCTTGCCGTAGCCCACGTCGCCGCAGATCAGCCGGTCCATCGGGACCGACTTCTCCATGTCGTCCTTGACCTCGGCGATCGTGGTCAGCTGGTCGGGGGTCTCCACGTACGGGAACGCGTCCTCCAGCTCCCGCTGCCAGGGCGTGTCCCCGCCGAAGGCATGGCCGGGCGCCGCCATCCGCGCGCTGTACAGCTTGATCAGGTCCGCGGCGATCTCCTTGACCGCCTTCTTCGCGCGGGCCTTGGTCTTGGTCCAGTCGGCGCCGCCCAGGCGGTGCAGCGTCGGGGCCTCGCCGCCGACGTACTTGGTGATCTGCTCCAGCTGGTCGGTGGGGATGTAGAGCCGGTCGCCGGGCTGGCCGCGTTTGGCCGGCGCGTACTCGACCACCAGGTACTCGCGGGTCGCGCCCTGCACGGTGCGCTGCACCATCTCGATGTAGCGGCCCACGCCGTGCTGTTCGTGGACGATGTAGTCGCCCGGCTCCAGGGTCAGCGGGTCGATGGTCTTGCGGCGCCGGGCCGGCATGCGGGTGCCGTCCCGGCCGGCCGCCTTCTGCCCGGAGAGGTCGGTCTCGGTGAGCACGGCGAGCCCGAGCGCGGGGTCCACGAAGCCGTAGTCGATCGAGCCGCACGCCACGTGCACGACCGACGGCGACATCTCCCCGAGGTCGGCGTCCAGACGGGCCGCGATGCCCTCGCTGCCCAGCACCTCGACCGTGCGCGAGGCGGGGCCGTGGCCCTCGGTCACGAACACGGTGCGCCAGCCGTCGGCGATCCAGCCCTTGGTGTCGGCGAGCGCCTTCGCGGTGTCGCCGCGGTAGGTCTCGGTCGCGTGCATGCCGAGCTTGAGGGTGTCCCCGTCCAGGGAGTCCAGTTCGTCGTCGGCCGCGAACGGTGACACCGACCACCACAGCATGCCCAGCTCGCGGCCGCGCTCCCGGACGTCCGCGATGGACCACAGGGAGGCCGCGCCGACGTCGATCGGCGCTTCGCCGCCGCCCGCGGTGGCCGCCCAGGACGCCTGCAGGAACTCCTGGCTGGTGGCCACCAGGTCCGCGGCCCGGGTCCGCACCCGCTCGGGGTCGCAGACGACGGCCATGGCGCGCGCCGGCAGCACGTCCAGGAGGAGTTCCATGTCGTCGACGAGCACGGGGGCGAGCGACTCCATGCCCTCGACCGCGATGCCCTCGGCGATCTTGCCGAGCAGCTCGCCCAGCTCGGGATGCGCCTCGGCGAGGGCGGCGGCCCGCCGCCGCACGTCGTCGGTCAGCAGCAGCTCACGGCACGGGGGCGCCCACAGGCCGTGCTCGGCGACCTCCAGGGAGCGCTGGTCGGCGACCTTGAAGTAGCGGATCTCCTCGACGTCGTCGCCCCAGAACTCGATGCGCAGGGGGTGTTCCTCGGTGGGCGGGAAGACGTCCAGGATGCCGCCGCGCACGGCGAACTCGCCGCGCTTCTCCACCAGCTCGACCCGGGAGTACGCGGCCGCGGCCAGCGCGCCCACGATCTCCTCCAGGTCGGCCCGCTGCCCGGTGCGCAGGGCGACAGGCTCCAGGTCGCCCAGCCCCTTGACCTGGGGCTGGAGCACGGAACGCACGGGGGCGACGACAACGGAGACCGGTCCGGTCTCGGGGTCGTCCGGCCTCGGGTGGGCGAGCCGCCTGAGGACGGCGAGCCGGCGGCCGACGGTGTCGCTGCGGGGGCTGAGCCGCTCGTGCGGGAGGGTCTCCCACGAGGGGTACTCCACCACGCCGTCGGGGGGCAGCAGGGAGCGCAGGGCCGCCGCCAGGTCCTCGGCCTCCCGGCCGGTCGCGGTCACCGCCAGCACGGGCCGGTCGGTCTCGCGGGCCAGGGCGGCGATCGCGAAGGGGCGTGCCGCCGGCGGGCCGACCAGGTCGACATGCATGCGGTTGCCGTCTGCGGCCGCCTGGATCGCTTCGGCGAGGGCGGTGTCCTTGACGACGGCGTCGAGCAGACCGTGCAGGCTCATGAAAGGGGCATCCCGTCCCGGGTGGGCAACACGAACACCCGGCCGCGAGGTTCCAGGGGCCGGGGTTGTCCAGCGTACGACGCTGCGCGGGTGTACGCCGGGCCTGTGGACAACGCCCGCCGTCGCACGCCCGGCACGGGGCGCGCCCGCTCCCGGGGGATCCGCTGCGGCGGGGGCCGGGCCGCCCGATGCGCGAAGCCCGGTGCCGGGGAGCGCTCGCTCCCCGGCACCGGGCTTCCCCCGTACCCCCGTTCTCCCCGCCCGATGGCTACTCTGTGGCGATCGCGTTCAGCACGTTCATCCGGCCGGCGCGGAACGCCGGGATCAGGGCCGCGAGCAGGCCCACGAACGCGGAGCCGATGAAGACCGCGATGATCGTGCCCCACGGGATCTCCAGGACCTGCAGTCCCTCGAGGGCCAGCAGCTTCTGGGCGGTCGCGCCCCAGCCCATGCCGAGGCCGAGGCCCAGCAGGGCGCCGAAGAGGGCGATCACGACCGACTCGAGACGGATCATCCTGCGCAGCTGGCGGCGCGAGAGCCCGATCGCCCGCATCAGGCCGATCTCCCGGGTGCGCTCCACCACGGACAGGGCCAGGGTGTTCACGACTCCCAGGACCGCGACGATGATCGCCAGTGCCAGCAGGCCGTAGATCATGTTCAGCAGCTGGCCGATCTGGTCCTTCAGTGCCTGCTTGTAGTCGGTCTGGTCCCGGACCGTGTACTGCGGATAGTCGTGCAGTGCCGACTTCAGCGACTTGTAGGCGGCCGTCTCCTGGCCGTCCTTGGCCGTGGCGAACACCAGGACGTCCAGCGGCATGCTGTCGGCGGGCACGTACTTCGCTGCCGTGGTGATCGACGCGTACATCGCGCCCTTGTCGATCACGACGTCGTCGCTGGTGATCGCGCGAACCGTCAGATCGGCCGTCCTGCCGTCCTTGAAGTCGACCTTCACGGTGGACCCGACCTTGATGCCGTGCTTCTTGGCGAAGCCTTCGAAGACGGACATCGAGTCCGGACGGTAGGCGTCCGCGAGATCTCCCGCGACCGTCTCGGTGCGCAGGTCCTGCGCGTAGGTCGGGTCGGCGGCGTTGATCGTCTCGTTCTTGGAGGTGCGTCCGTCGGGCGTGGTCAGTGCGGCGTCGAGGACCTTGTACTCGGTGACCCGTTCGAGATCCGGGGTGGACTTCACTGCCTTGACCGCCTGCGGGGTGATCAGCTGCCCGCTGTCGCTCTGGACGATGAAGTCCGTGCCGACGCTCTTGTCGAGCTGGTCGGTCGCGGAGGCCACCATGGAGGAGCCGACGACCGAGAGGCAGGCCACCAGGGCCAGGCCGATCATCAGGGCGGCGCCTGTCGCCCCGGTGCGGCGCGGGTTGCGCAGGGCGTTGCGTTCGGCCATCCGCCCGACCGGGCCGAAGATCCGCAGGACGACCGCTCCGAGCGCCCGGACCACGCCGCCCGCGAGCAGGGGTCCGACGGCGACGAAGCCGATCAGCGACAGGACCACGCCGAGGCCGAGCCAGAGCGAGCCGTCCGTGGCCTTGTCGGCCGCCGCCGCCAGGTACAGGCAGTAGCCGCCGGCGCCGGTGAGGAGCAGGCCGATCAGGGCCCGGATCCGTCCCGCCCTCGCGTCGGCCGGGGCACCCGCGTCGCGGAGCGCGGCCATCGGGGAGATCTTGCCGGCACGCCGGGCGGGCAGGTAGGCGGACAGGATCGTGACCACCACACCCAGCACGACACCGGCCACGGGGGTCGTCCAGGCGACCGTCAGATCACTGGTGGACAGATGCATGCCCATCGAGCCCATGAGCTTCATCAGGCCGACCGCGATGCCGACTCCCGCACCGACACCGAGCACGGATCCCGTCACCCCGAGCAGCAGAGCCTCGGTGAGCACCGAGCGGTTGACCTGGCGGCGCGAGGAGCCGATCGCCCGCATCAGACCGATCTCCCGGGTGCGCTGGGCGACCAGCATGGAGAAGGTGTTGATGATCAGGAAGATGCCGACCAGGAAGGCGATCCCGGCGAAGCCGAGCATCGCGTACTTCATCACGCTCAGGAAGCTCTCGACGTCCTTCTGGTTGGCGTCCGCGGTCTCCTTCGCGGTCTGCACCTTGTAGGCGCCGCCGATCCCGGCCGCCACGTTCTTCTTCAGCTGCGCGTCGCTGACGCCGCTGTCCGCGGTGACGTTGACGTTCGTGTAGACGCCGGTCTTCCCGACGAGCGCCTCCTGGGCGGTCCTGGTGTCCAGGTAGAAGATCGCGGCACCGGGGTTGGTGACGGTGAAGGTGGCGATTCCGGAGATCTTCGCGGAGTGCGTGCCGACGGCGCTGATCACGCCGATGTCGTCCCCGAGCTTCAGGTGGTGCTTGTCGGCGGTGTCGGCGTCGACCATGATCTGGTCGGTGCCCTCGGGCGCCGCACCGGAGGTGATCTTCATGGTGCGGGCGTCGTTGCCGTTCCAGCTGCCGACGATGGTCGGGGCGCCGCTCTTGGGCGACAGGTTGTTCTTGTCGGCGTCGACGACGGTCACCGAGGTGGAGAAGACCGTGCCCTCGGCCGACTTCACGCCCTGCGCCCCGCGCACCTCGCCGAGCACGGAGGCCGGCATGACGGGCGGCTTTCCGTTCCCGGACGTGGTCTCACCGGTGTCGGAGGCGCCCTTCGCGCTGACCGTCACATCCGACGACGTCACCGCGAAGAGCTTGTCGAAGGTCGTGTTCATCGTGTCGGTGAAGACGAGCGTGCCGCACACGAAGGCCACCGACAGCAGGACGGCGACGGCCGACAGGGCCATGCGTCCCTTGTGCGCGAAGAAATTGCGCATCGAGGTCTTCAGGACGGTCATGACGTACGCCCCCGGGCGTCGAAGTCCTTCATGCGGTCGAGGACGGTGTCCGCGGTCGGCTTGAGCATCTCGTCGACGATCCGGCCGTCCGCCAGGTAGAGCACGCGGTCGGCGTACGAGGCGGCGACCGGGTCGTGCGTGACCATCACGATGGTCTGGCCGAGCTCGTCGACCGAGCGGCGCAGGAAGCTCAGCACCTCGGCGCCGGCCCGAGAGTCCAGGTTTCCGGTCGGCTCGTCACCGAAGATGATCTCGGGGCGGGCCGCCAGGGCGCGGGCCACGGCGACTCGCTGCTGCTGGCCTCCGGAGAGCTGGGTGGGGCGGTGCTTGAGGCGGTCGGCCAGACCGACGGTCTCCACGACGCGGTTCAGCCACGCGCGGTCCGGCTTGCGGCCGGCGATGTCCATGGGCAGCGTGATGTTCTCGATCGCGTTCAGCGTGGGAAGCAGGTTGAACGCCTGGAAGATGAATCCGATGCGGTCCCGGCGCAGCTGGGTGAGCTTCTTGTCCTTCAGCCGGGTGATCTCGGTCTCGTCCAGGAAGATCTGGCCGCTCGTCACGGTGTCGAGCCCGGCCAGGCAGTGCATCAGGGTGGACTTGCCCGAGCCCGAGGGGCCCATGATCGCGGTGAACTGGCCACGCGCGATGTCCACGTCGACATGGTCGAGGGCGACGACCCGGGTCTCCCCGGAGCCGTACGCTTTGACGACCTGCCGCGCTCGCGCGGCTACGGCCGTACGCCCTCCAGTACCCCCGTGCCTGGGAATGGTCACGGCCGATGTCATGGCAAAGTCTCCTCTTGCGGTCGGTGGACGGGACGTGCGGTCCCGTGTCGCGGCGGGCGGTGCCCTGCCGCGTCGAACAGTCTGGTTCCGGGAGGGGCGCCGGCGCGCTGGTGCCCGGCCCCGTCTTCCGCTGGGGAAAACCCCACCCCCTCCGGTACGGCGGGCACGCCCCCCGTGCGTCCCGGCCGCTCCCCAGCGGCGTAAAGCCAGGTTAAGAACGGACGGGGCGCGGCTCGTCCTCCGTCGGGACGAACCCTCCCCGAGCCCTGGTACGGAGCTACCCCTAGGGGCAGTCCACCGGAGGGTGGAGTCCTTCTCAGGGTGGACTCCACCCACCTGCGGCATCAGGCTCCACCCTTCCGTCGCGTGAGGGTCAAGAATCCGCGGCGCCGGGGGGCGCGCGGGGCCCTCACGCGCCCCCGGAGCCGGCCTTACCGCGGGGTCCGGGTCGGTGAGAAACTTGCGTGCGGCAGACATATGAAAGGGAGGGCGTCCGGTGGGCAGTACAAGACCCGCGACACGTGAGGCCGCACGGCACACCGGATCCGCGAGACGCGGTGCCGTCGTCGCCGCTCTGATGCTCGCGATGGCGCTCGCCGCGCTCGACTCGACGATCGTGTCGACCGCCGTACCGCAGATCGTCGGCGACCTCGGCGGCTTCTCCGTCTTCTCCTGGCTGTTCTCGGGCTATCTGCTGGCCGTGACGGTGACGCTGCCCGTCTACGGCAAGCTCTCGGACACCATGGGCCGCAAGCCGGTGCTGGTCGCGGGCGCGGTCCTCTTCCTGGTGGGCTCGCTGCTGTGCGCGGTCGCATGGAACATGGGGGCGCTGATCGCGTTCCGTATCGTGCAGGGCCTGGGGGGCGGCGCCCTCCAGGGCACGGTGCAGACGCTCGCCGCCGACCTGTACCCGCTCAAGGAGCGTCCGAAGATCCAGTCCAAGCTGTCCACGGTCTGGGCGGTGTCCGCGGTCGCGGGCCCGGCGCTCGGCGGAGTGTTCGCCGCGTACGCCGACTGGCGGTGGATCTTCCTCGTCAATCTGCCGATCGGGGCGCTCGCACTGTGGCTGATCGTCCGCCATCTGCACGAGCCGCACCGGGAACCCGGCCCCCGGCCCCGCATCGACTGGGCGGGGGCTCTCGCGGTGTTCGCCTGCGGTGGCGTCCTGCTGACGGCGCTGGTGCAGGGCGGGGTGGCCTGGCCCTGGCTGTCGGCACCCTCGCTGGCGCTGTTCGCCGCCGGGCTCGCGCTGATCGCGGTCGTGGTGGCGGTCGAGCGCCGGGCGGCGGAGCCGATCATCCCCGGCTGGGTGTGGCGGCGCCGCACGATCGCCGCGGTCAACGTGGCGCTCGGCGCGCTGGGGCTGCTGATGGTGGCCCCGTCGGTCTTCCTGCCGACGTACGCCCAGGCGGTACTCGGCCTCGCCCCGGTCGCGGCCGGATTCGTGCTCTCGGTGTGGACGCTCAGCTGGCCGGTGTCGGCGGCGCTCAGTCAGCACGTGTACCGCCGCATCGGCTTCCGGGACACGGCGCTGCTGGGCATCGGGCTCGCGGCGCTGATCCTGCTGGCCTTCCCCTTCCTGCCCTACCCCGGCTCCCCCTGGCAGCCGACCCTGCTGATGCTGCTGCTCGGCGGCGCGCTGGGCCTCTTCCAGCTCCCGCTGATCGTGGGCGTGCAGTCGACGGTCGGCTGGTCGGAGCGCGGCACGACGACGGCGTCGGTCCTGTTCTGCCGTCAGACGGGCCAGACCCTGGGGGCGTCCGTGTTCGGCGCGATCGCCAACGGCGTACTGGCGTCGCGGCTGGGCGGCGTCGGCGACCTGGACGCGGTGACACGGGCCCTGGCCAAGGGCTCCGTGCCGGAGGCGACACGCCGGGCGATCGCGTCCGCGGTCCACTCGGTCTACCTGGGCGCATCCTGTGCGGCCGCGCTCGCCTTCGTGGCCCTGCTCGTTCTGGCCCCGCGCCGCTTCCCGGTCCTCAGCGACTGACCGCCGTGATGCCGCGGCCCCGCGGGTGCGCGGCGCGGTGCCGCGCGGGTCCGGTGCCGCGCGGCCGTGCGGAGGCCGGTCCGAGAGACGTTGAATGTTGAAGTAAACGCAGGTAACAACACAGGTCGGTGAAGGTAAGCGCATACCGACCGCTCAGTTTGTCGAAAACCCCGCACAGCTCCCTACGCGCGAGTAACGTGCGTCGCCACCCCCCGCTCCCTGCGGTCCGCCGCCACGGACCCGAGCCGGCAAGGAGAATCGGGATGTCCGACGCCTTTCTGCCACCGCACTCGCTCCCCGAGTACACACCGCCGCATCACGCGCCACCGTCGCACCCGACCTACCCCTGGCAGCCGCCGCCCGCCGAACCGGTCCGCAGGCGACTGCCGCGCCACCAGCCGCTCGGGCGCCACAGCGACCTGCGCGTGCTGCGTACCGCCTACCGCCGGCAGCGGCGCGTGGCCGCCCTCACCGCGCTGGGCTACTTCACGTTCTTCCTGGTGCTGTCCGCGTTCGCGCCGTCCTTCATGACGGGCGAGGTCTCCGGCGGTCTCACCGCGGGCCTGCTGCTGGGCCTGCTCCAGGTCCCCGTCACCTGTGTCGCGATCGCCGTCTACGAGTACACCGCCCGCCGCACCGTCGACCCGATCGCCGACCGCATCCGCCGGCAGGCCGCACTGGACGCCAAGCGGGAGGCCGCACGATGACCGCGACCGCAGCCGGCGGGCTCACCGGATTCAGCAGTTCGGCGCAGACCATGTCGCTCGTGGCGTTCACCACCGTCGCCACCGTCACGCTCCTGCTGTGCGTGATGACCGGCCCGGACCGGGACGACCTCGACGAGTTCTACACCGGCTACAGCTCCCTCTCCCCGATGAGCAACGGCCTCGCCATCGCCGGGGACTACATCTCCGCCGCCACCGTGCTCAGCACCAGCGGGATCATCGCGCTCACCGGGTACGACGGTGTCGTCCTCGCCCTGAGCACGGTCCTGTCGCTGATGCTGCTGATGTTCCTGCTGGCCGAACCCCTGCGCAACGCGGGCCGTTTCACCATGGGCGACGCCCTGGCGCGGCGGATGCCGGGGCGGGCGGTCCGCATGACCGCGTGCATCGTGACCCTCGCCGCGCTGCTGCCGATGATGCTCGTCCAACTCGCCGGAGCCGGGGACCTGCTGGCCTTCATCCTCGGCTTCTCCGGCGACTCCGTGAAGACGGGGTGCATCATCGGCCTCGGCGCGCTGATGATCGGTTACGCGGCGATCGGCGGTATGAAGGGCACCGCCCTCATCCAGATCCTCAAGATCGTGATGCTGCTCGGCTCCGGCGCGACCGTCGCCGCGCTGATCCTGCACCGCTTCGACTGGGACCCGGGCGCGTTGCTCACGGCGGCCGCACGGAACAGCGGGGTAGGTTCCGCCTTCCTGCACTCGGGACTGCAGTTCGCGGGCGGTCCCGCCCCCCGCCTCGACATGATCAGCTCCGAGCTGACGGTGGTGCTCGGCGGCGCCTGCCTGCCGCACATCACCATGCGCATGTACACGGCCAACAGCGCCCGGCAGGTGCGCCGCTCGCTGTCCTGGGCGGTGCCGTCGGTGACCCTGTTCGTGCCCGTCATCACGGTCGTCGGGTTCGGCGCGACGGCCCTGATCGGGCGGGAGGCCGTCGCGGCCGCCGACCCGCAGGGCCGCACGGCCTATCTGCTGGGCTCCCGGGCGGCGTTCGGGCCGGACCTGTCCGCCGCCGCGACGCTGCTGTTCACCGCGGTGACGACGGCGATCTTCCTGACCCTGCTGGCGTCCGTGGCCGGAATGATCCTCGCCTGCGCCAACTCCCTCGCCCACGACGTGTTCGCCTCCCATGTACGGGACCTGACGCCGCGTCGCGAGATGACGGCGGCACGCCTGTCCGCGCTGGCGGTGGGCGCCCTGGCGATCCTGCTCGCCACCCTCGTCCAGCACCTGAGCCTTCAGCCGCTGGTGACGCTCTCGTTCTGCATCGGTGCGTCCGCGATCGCACCGGCACTCGTGTACACCCTCTTCTGGCGCCGCTACACCCGAACCGGCCTGCTGTGGACGCTGATCGGCGGCACGGTGACGGTGGTGGTCCTGATGACCGGAACGAACCTGGTCTCGGGCTCCCCCACCTCGGCCTTCCCGAACGCCGACTTCAACTGGTATCCGTTCACCACCACCGGTCTCGTCTCCATCCCGCTGGGCTTCGCCTACGGCTGGCTGGGCACGATCGCCTCCGGCCGCCGCCAGGCCGCGGAGCAGCGCCGACAGTACGAGGCGGTGGAGGGGTGGATCCTGGCGGGGGCGGTGCGAAGGAGCGGCTGAGAACGCGGCGCGCCCCCGGCCGGGGCTACTCCGCGACGGCCCGGCCCGTCAGCATGGCGAGGCTGTTGCGCACATGGTCCATCTGGGCCTGCACACAGTCCCATTGCTCGCCGTGCTCCCGCAGTACCCGTTCCGTCTCCCGGGCGATGCGCTCCTCCCGCAGGCGGGCGTCGGCGATGATCTCGGCGGCACGCGCCCTGGCGTCCCGCTGGATCTGCCGGGCCGACTCCTCGGCCTCGGTGAACGCCTGCTTCGCCTGCGACAGGACGGCCTCCGCCTGGGCCACCCGCTCGGCCTCCGCCGCGTCCAGCGCGGCGGCCCGCGCGGCCGCCGCGCGCTCCTCGCCCTCCTGGCGTTCGGAATGCTCCCGCTCCTGCTCGACGAGCAGCGTCTCGGTGCGCTGCCGCACCTCGCGCAGCGCGGCCAGCGCCTCCCCGCGCCCCTCCTTCACCTCGCGCCGTGCCTGGATCCGCATATCGTCGGCCTCGGCCCGGGCCGCGAGCATCCGGGTGCGGACCCGCTCCTCGGCGTCGGCACGCACCTCGCCGGCGTGGTCCTCCGCGGCCTGCCGCATCCGTCCGGCCGCTTCCTCCGCCCCGGCGAGAAGGTCCTGCGACTCCCGCCGCGCCTCGTCCCGCAGGGCGGCGGCCTCCTCCAGCGCCATGTCGAACAACCGCCGGGCCCGGTCGCCGAGGGCCTCGTACGTCTGCGGGTCCAGTTGCGACACCGTCTCGCGCAGCCGCTCCAGATCCCCCTCCATCTCCTTGGCCAGCACGGTGAGCCGGGCGGCCCGCTCCCAGGCGGCGTCACGGTCCTGCGAGAGGGCCGCGGTGTACGCGTCGACCTGATCGGGACGGTAACCCCGCCGCACGGACACGAAGCCGTGCGGCGACCCCGCTGCGCTGCTCATGGAACCCCTCTCCGCCCGACCCGCAGGAGCCGATGATTGTGCGCACATCTTGATGGATCAGACAGAAGTGTTCATAACGCGACACTCCACATGTAAGCAACGGACAGCGGTGAAGATCACCTGAAAAAGGGGCTGGGCCCGGTCGTATGTACGACCGGGCCCAGCCCTTGACGAAACCTCAGAAACGGATCACAACAACCCGTCCCACATCTGCTCCAGCAGCACCGACCACCAGCTCTCCGGCGAACCGAGCGCCGCCGGGTCCAGGGAGGCGAGTTGGGCCTGGAAGTCCACCGTCCAGCGGCCCGCCTGCTCCTGGTTGAGCCCGAACCTCAGCCGCCACATCCGCCCGAGCAGCGCAAGACAGCGCACGAACTCGGGCAGACCCGTGTTCACGAACTGCGGCGGAACGGGGACACCACCCTCCACCGGCACCGCGACGATGTTCGCCGTGCCGTACTGCACACAGATCGCCTTGCCGAAGTCGCTGCCCATGACTAGATACGAGGCCGCGTCCGCAGCGGGCTGCACGCCACGCTCCTGCGCCAGTTCGGCCAGCGTCGGCACCGGACGGCCCGGCTGGGCCTGCGCCCAGAAGAACGGGCCCATGTCCAGCGGCAGTCCGGCCACCACCAGGGTGTGCGACACGATCGGCGGCACACCCTGCCGGGAGACCGCGGCGTGATCGAACCGGAAGACCCCCGGCCCGAAGGCGCCCGCCAGCTCCTGCGCGACGCCCTCCGGCGGGATCGGCGGCACGGGCTGCACCGCGGGCAGCGGCGCACGCACCGGGCCCGGACGCGCCGGACCGTCCGCCACCTGGTGCAACTCACCCTGGTGCGCGAGCAGTTGCTGCATGCCCTGCTGACGCGAGGCATGATCGGTGCCGTACGGGGCGATACTGGTGATCCGCGCCTGCGGCCAGTTCTCCCGGATCATCCGCGCACAGTAGGCCCCCGGCAGCTCACACGACTCCAGCTCCGTGTGCAGCTCCAGCACCTGGTCCGGCGGGACGTTCATCGCCCGCAGCTCGTGGAAGATCTGCCACTCCGGATGCGGAGTGCCCGGCGCCGAACGCCGGATCAGCTGCTGCTCGGAACCGTCCTGCGCGCGGTAGCGCAGCACGGCCTGGTAGCCGGGACCCACCGTCGGCAGGCCGGAGGGCGGATACCCGTACGCCGGCTGCTGACCGGGCACCGGCTGCGCGGCCCCGGGCGGCATCCCCGGAGCACCCGGCGGCGGAGGCGCGCCGGGCCCAGCGGACGGCGGCCCGGACAGTACGGTCTCGGCGTGGTGGACGACACCCGGAGCGGCGGGCGCACCCGGAACGCCGGGAGGCATCCCCGGGACGCCGGGGGCGGCCGGCGGCTGCGGCACACCCGGACCGGACGGACCTGACGGACCGGCGAACATCGTGGCCGCGTGGTGCACACCGCCAGGAGGCGTACCACCCGGCGTGTCAGGCGCGGCCGGAGGCTGCGGAGCACCCCCGGGCGGTCCCGGAGGAACCGGCGGCCCCGCGGGAGCCGGAGGCGCCGCAGGAGTGACGGCGCCCGGCGCACGCGGCGGCACACCCGGCGCACCAGGGGCGCCCGGCGGCTGCCCAACACCCGGGCCCACTGCGCTCCCCGGCCCGTCGGGCCCGAGCTGCGACACCAACTGGGTCGGCACATAACCGCCCGCCCCGGGACCCGGCGGCGGAGGCGGCGGTGCGCCACCCGGCCGCACCCCCGGCGTGCCGGGATCACCCGGCGGACGGAGCGCACCCCCGGACCGCGCCCCCCGAGGCGGAGCCGCCTTGCTGGTCGCGGCATCGGCGATGTCGTCGGCGTTCGGCGCGAGCCGCGGGCCCGACGCGGCCGAAGCCGCCGCGGACTGCGCACCGCCGGGCGCTCCGGAAGCCTGCGGCACATCCTGCCGAGGAGCACCCGGCGCACCACCGGAACCCTGCGGATACCCGTACGCCGCAGCACCGGCACCACCCGGACCCTGCGGCACACCCGGCGCGCCGCCCGGACCCTGCGGATAACCGTACGAGGGCGCGGGCGCGGCACCCGCCCCCGGCTCCTCCACCACCGGAGCGACCGCCGTACGCGGCAGCCGGCTGCCACCCGCCATCAGCGTGGTCTCCGCATCCGGGACGGACGCGGGCGGCGGCGTACCGCCCTCGTCCGCGTCCGCCAACGGCGGCGCGAACACCGTCGCCGGCAGCGGAACCGAACGATCCTCACCCGCATCGGCGTTGGTGTCCGTCCCCGTCCACGGCGTCGCCCCCGCCGGCACACCCGGCCTCGCGTCCTGCGGCTCCCCCCGCCCGCCCCCGGCCGCAGGCCACGGCGAACCCGAAGGGGCCGCGGCAGCCGCACCACCCGGGGACCCGGCCGCCGCGGCCGGACGCGAACCCGCGCCGTCCGACACCCCGGACGACGAACCGCCGTCCCGGCGACGGTCCGGAACACCCATCCTGTCCGCCGCCTCCTGAAGCCACTCGGGCGGGCTCAGCAGGAACGACGTCTGGTTCAGATCCACCCGGGCCGGCGGCGCCGGCGCCTGCCGCGCCGCCGCGTCCACCACCCCGTACTCCTCCTCGTACCGGCGGATCACCTCACCCACCGCGAGGCCCGGCCACAGCGTCGCCTCACCGCTGTCACGAGCTATCACGAGTCGCTGCGCGCCACCGTCCGACCGCGGCCCCTCGGCCCGGTCCTCCGCCCACACCACGAACCCGAGCTCGAACTCCCGCACCCGCACCTCACGATGCTGGTACGCCGGCACATCACCGTTGATCCACTCTTCCGCGCGCTCCTGCGCCTGAGCGAACGTCACCATCGCTTCGACTCACTCCCCCACCGACGACACAGGCACCGCGCGCGCGAACCCACCGTCCACCATCAGGTTCGCCACGGTCTCCAACTCCGGCGGACCGCCCGCGAGCCGCGACAGAAACCCGTCGAAGTCGTCACCGCACGGCAACAGCAGCCGCCGCACACGCTCGGCCGCCGTCCACGACGCATCCACGTCACGCACGTCGTCATAGGCGCAGAACCAGACCGAACCGATCCCGTCACCCTTCACCTTCACGGCCAGCAGACCGCCCTGCACGAACCCGACACCCAGATAGTCCTTCGTCAGATGGTCGCGCAGACACTTGTTCATATACACAAGGTCGTTGACGGCCGCCTCGTCCCGCACCGTGAAGAACGGCTGGTCCACCAGCAGCCCCAACTCCGCGTCGAGCGCCACACCCACCGGCGCCGAACCACCCGCCGCCTTCAGAAACGACCGGTACGCGCCCGGAAGCCGGTACCCCAGCTCCTCCTCGACCCCCAGCACCTGCTGCTCCGTCACCGCCACCGACGACTTCGGCAGCCCGAAGTGCGCCGGCCGCGTCTCCTGCAACGGACGCGTCCCCCGCTTGCCGTGATCGACGCGCGTCGTCGCCACCCCGCCGTGATGCCGCAACAGCGCCTTCACCTCGACCGGAACCAACTCCAGCCGCCGCGTGCCCCGAACGTGGTGCCACGTCCACCCGTGCGGCGTCGCCACCGCCGGAATCGTGTCCCACAACTCGTTACCGGACGCCGCAGACACCGCATTCGCCGACACGTAGTCCGTCAGCCGCAACTCGTCCACACCGAACCCCTCGGGCGGCTCAGCGATCTCCGCGGCCGCACGGGCATAGGGCGAGAAGTCGGGATACCCGAACTCGTCGACCTGCACGCCCCTGGGATGCCGAGCAGCCCTCACCGGGTCCGGAAAGTGCACGACCTGTCCGGCATAAGCCGCGTTCGGCGGCGCGGCACGTCCCCCAGCCCGAGGTACCCCCAGCCCGAGCCGACCTGTCGTCATGACGTTTGCCCCCTGCGGCGTTCTGTCTGGCCTCTACGGCAGTGTGGATCGCGGATGTCACCAGCCTATGCGGTACGACGGCACCGGTCACCGGGCCACCGCTCACACACCGTGCCCGACACACCGCCACCGTGACCAGCCGTCACCCCACCGTGACCGTACGCCGAAGCCCTGGCGTGTCGCAGCGCCCCAGCTTCCGCACCGGCCAGGGCGTTTGGCAGTCTGTTTCCTCCCAGGGGGGATGCAAGGGAGGGGAAGACGATCATGAACGCAACACAAACAGGCACGTCGGGAGACCCACGCGTCGGCTGGAGCACCAGCGACGCCGCCCCCGCCCCCACCCTCCGCCACCGCCGCGACGGCATACTCCCCACCGTCGCCGCCGCCCTCTCCGCCCGCGGCGCCACCCTCACCGGCACCGCCGCCCGCGGCGACCAGCCCCCCGTCCTGCACCCCCTCGTCCAGGACTTCCTCGACACCCTCACCAGCGGCCAGCGCGACCGCTACACCGGAAGATGCGCCGAAACGATCCTCATCTCCCGGCACATCGCCACCGCCGACGCGGCCCGCACCAAACGCGCCGCACGCAAACCCATGACCAACGGCGAAGCCCGCAAAGCCCTCAAACAGGCCAAGCTCACCGCCCGCCGCATCCGCGAGGACGGCGACCCCCTGCACGGCGGCTTCGCCGCACCCTGCCGCGCCTGCACCGCACTCAGCGACCACTTCGGCGTACGCATCGTCGACCCCACGGCGCAGGACTGACCCCACGGCGCACCACCACCCCCACACCCCACCGCACGACGGCGCCCGCGCCGCGCCACGGCACTCGACGAACGAAGGGCAGATGCACGCCGACCGCACCTCCACCACACGCTTCTCCGTACCCGTCGACGCCGCACTGCGCGCCGCCGGCTGGCAACCGGGCCGCTGGGACATAAAGCAGGCGGAAGTCTGGGCCGACACCCTCCGCGGCCACACCTCCCCCGCAGGCCACCAGCACGCGGTCTTCCCCGCGGCCGTCGAAGCATGGGCGGAATTCGGCGCACTGCACATCACCGCACAAGGACCCGGCCGCGGGCTCGCCCCCGCCGCCCTCCACCTCGACCCCCTGCACGGCCTCCACATGGCCCGCACCCTCGGCGACCTCGGCCGCGCCCTCGACACCGAGGTCTGCCCCCTCGGCGAGGAGACCGACAGCCGCGCCGTCCTCGCCATCGACACCGAAGGCCGCGTCTACGCCCTCGACCACACCGGCGACTGGTACCTCGGCCCCGACATCGACCACGGCCTCACCACCCTGCTCACCGGAATCGAACCCGTACGACTCACCCCCGGCTGACGACCGGCACCACCCACACCGGCCACGGCACAAGCAAGCCGGCCCGCACCCGGAACCGCCTCACGCCACCTGGGCCGGAATGACCGCCGACACCCGGAACCCACCGGCATCCGTCGGCCCCGACACAAAAACCCCGCCCAACGCGCTGACCCGCTCCTTCATCCCGACCAGGCCGTTGCCCCCACTCGGCAACCGCGCCACCTGCGCCGAACCCGGCTCCGACGGCGGCTCGTTCTCCACCTGCATCGCGATCTCCGCCGAACGGTGCGCCAGCCGCACATGCGTCTTCGCCCCCGCCGCATGCTTGTGCACGTTGGTCAGCGCCTCCTGCACCACCCGATACGCGGTCTGCTCCACCTCACGCGCATACGCACGCACCTGCCCCTCCACCGACAGGTGCACCACCATCCCGGCCGCCGCCGACTGCCCGATCAACTCGTCCAACTCGGCCAGACACGGCCCCTCGGCCACATCCCCGACCGCCCGCGACGCCGCGGCGGCCGCAGCCGCCCCGACCGCCGCAAGCGGCACATCGTCCCGCACCGACCGGCCCGCCAGCCCCTCCCCCGTACGCAGCACACCCAGCATCTCGCGCAACTCCGTCAGCGCCTGCCGGCCCATGTCCCCGACCAGAGCGGCGTTCTTCACCGCCTTCTCCGGATCCTTCCGCGCCACCGCCTGCAGCGCCGCCGCATGCACCACCATCAGACTCACCCGATGCGCGACCACGTCATGCATCTCCCGCGCGATCCGCGTCCGCTCCTCGTTCCGCGCCCACTCGGCCCGCTCCTCCGCCCGCTCCGCGAGCAGCATCAACTCCCGCTCCAACGAGTCCGCCCGCTCCCGCAGGCTCTCCATCAGCCGCCGCCGGGCCCCGACATACAACCCGAGCAGCACGGGAGGAGCCGTCATCCCCAGCGCGGTGGTGACCGAAAGAAACGGGATGAACCCGCCCGCGATCGACAGGTCCCCGCGCACCATCCCCTGATGCGCCCGCACATACGTGACGATGAACATCCCGACGAACGACATCCCCGCCAGCGCACCGATGATCCGCCGGGGCAACTCCGAGGCCGCCAGCGTGTACAGCCCCACCAGACCCAGCAGGAAACCCATCTGCGCCGGAGTGATCGCGATCGACACGAGCACCACGGCCACGGGCCACTTCCGTCGCAGCAGCAACGTGACCCCGGCGAACAGCCCGAACGCCATCCCGACCGGACCGGGCAGCCCGGCATCCTTCGAGAACTGGATGCCCTCCATCGAGCACTCCACGGCGGACACCGCCGCGAGAGACATGTCGAGCACCGCACTACGCCACCGCGTCCACCACCACGGGCCGGTCACGGCCCCCTGGTGGACTTCCCCCGTCGTGGTCATGCCTCCAGCCTACGGGCGCAGGGCGGGGGTTTTCCGGCGAGTTTCCACGGCTGCGTCACACCACCCTCCGTAATCGAACAGAAGCGAAACCCACCGGAATCCCTCGAACTGCTGAATCACACAACGTTCGACCACGGACGACCCCATTCCGCCCGGACGGTATGCCCATGGCAGACGCACAGGGCAAATACGCGGACTTCGAAGGCCTGAGGGAACGGGCGGTCGCACTACGACGTTCGGGGCTCAGCCTTCGGCAGATCCGAGACGAGTTGAAGGTCTTCAACAACGACATCCTCAACCGGCTGGTGAAGGGAGAACCGCCCCCGGAGTGGACGAAGCGCCCGCAGGCCAGGGACGACCTGCGGGAGAGGGCGCGGGAGCTGCGGCTCCAGGGCTGGACGTACGACCGCATCGAGGCGGAACTGGGGTGCTCGAGGAGTTCGGTCTCGTTGTGGGTGCGGAACCTTCCGAGGCCGGAGCGCAGGCGCAGCCGGGAGGAAGCCTCCGCGATCTCCAACCGGGGCTGGGAGGAGAAGCTCCGTATCCGCGACGAGGAACGCCGACGGGCGAAGAAGGCGGCCGAGCAGGCGATCGGCGATCTGTCGCCCCGTGAGCTCTTCCTGGTGGGAGTGGGCCTCTACTGGGCCGAGGGCGGCAAGGACAAGCCCTACGACCGACGGGAGACCGTCACCTTCGTCAACAGCGATCCGGGCATGATCGAGGTCTTTCTCGCCTGGCTGGACCTCGTCGGAGTCGCGCGCGGGCGACTGCGCTACACCGTGATGATCCACGAGAACGCCGACGTGGCGGGCGCCGAGCAGTACTGGGCCGACCTCGTGGGGGCGGACAGGTCCGCGTTCAACAAGACGACGCTCAAGAAGCACAACCCCAAGACGGTGCGCAAGAACGTCGGCGACACCTACCGAGGCTGCCTGGTGATCAAAGTCCTGAAGGGAGCCGACTTGTACCGTCGCATCGAGGGGTCCTGGTACGGCATAGTGTTGGGTGCCAACCAGGCGGTCTGACCGAATGTCCGATTCAGCCAGGTTCCTTCCCCCATGGTGTAACCAGGCAGCACTGAGGGTTTTGGTCCCTTAAGTTCAGGTTCGAATCCTGATGGGGGAGCTGCTGGCGCCCGGGCCCTGACAGCACCGTCAGGGCCCGCTCTCATGTCGCACCGGAAACACCCCGGTATCCTGCGGTTGTCCACCCCACCATGAAGCCGAAGGGCATCTCCGTGAGCGCCAACCGCCCGGCCGCCGTCGTCGTTCTCGCAGCGGGTGAGGGCACCCGTATGAAGTCGGCCACACCCAAGGTTCTGCACGAGATCTGTGGCCGCTCCCTCGTCGGGCATGTACTCGCCGCCGCGCGCGAGTTGAAGCCCGAGCACCTCGTCGTCGTCGTGGGCCACGCCCGTGAGCAGGTCTCCGCGCACCTCACCGGGGTCGACCCGGAGGCAAGGACCGCGGTCCAGGCCGAGCAGAACGGGACGGGGCACGCCGTCCGGATGGCTCTGGAGGAGCTGGGCGGGTCCGTCGAGGGCACCGTCGTCGTGGTGTGCGGCGACACTCCGCTGCTGACGGGCGAGACGCTCCAGCGGCTCGCCGGCACGCATCAGCAGGACGGCAACGCGGTCACGGTGCTGACCGCGGAGGTGCCCGACGCCACCGGCTACGGCCGTATCGTGCGCGACAGCGGCACCGGTGCCGTCACCGCGATCGTGGAGCACAAGGACGCGAGCGAGTCCGAGCGGGCGATCAGGGAGATCAACTCCGGTGTGTTCGCCTTCGACGGGCCCCTGCTCGCCGATGCGCTCGGGAAGGTCCGCACGGACAACAGCCAGGGCGAGGAGTACCTCACCGACGTCCTCGGGATCCTGCGGGAGGCCGGGCACCGTGTGGGCGCGTCCGTGGCCGGCGATCACCGGGAGATCGCGGGCATCAACAACCGGGTGCAGTTGGCGCAGGCCCGCCGCATCCTGAACGACCGGCTGCTGACCGACGCGATGCTCGCGGGGGTGACGGTCGTCGATCCGGCGACCACCTGGGTCGATGTGACGGTGACGTTCGAGCAGGACGCGGTCGTGCTGCCGGGGACGCAGCTGCTCGGTTCGACCCACATCGGGCAGGGGGCCGAGGTGGGCCCGAACTCGCGGCTGAAGGACACCTCGGTGGGTGCGGGGGCGCGGGTGGACAACACCGTGTCCGACGGTGCGGTCGTGGGGCCGCAGGCCTCCGTCGGCCCGTACGCCTATCTCCGTCCGGGTACGCGGCTGGGTCTGAAGTCGAAGATCGGTACGTACGTGGAGACGAAGAACGCCGCCATCGGTGAGGGCACGAAGGTGCCGCATCTGTCGTACGTGGGGGACGCGACGATCGGCGAGTACACGAACATCGGCGCGGCGAGCGTCTTCGTGAACTACGACGGGCAGGACAAGCACCACACCACGGTGGGGTCGCACTGCCGCACCGGTTCGGACAACATGTTTGTGGCTCCCGTCACGGTCGGGGACGGCGCCTACACGGCCGCGGGTTCCGTGATCACGAAGGATGTGCCGGCCGGTTCGCTGGCCGTGGCCCGTGGTCAGCAGCGGAATATCGAGGGCTGGGTGGCCCGTAAGCGTCCGGGGAGCGCGGCTGCGAAGGCGGCCGAGGCGGCTGTCCGGGACGTGGAAGGCGAAGCCTGACCGGAAACAGGTGCGTCTGACACGGCGTACCGTGATAAGTGCACACCCGCACCCACCAGCTGAGACGGCCGTCGCAGCCAGCCGCGGCGTCTGCCGGCATCGAGCTGAGAACACCTCTGAGGAGACAGTGCTGTGACCGGGATCAAGACGACCGGCAAGAAGAAGTTGATGTTCTTCTCCGGCCGCGCCCACCCCGAGCTTGCCGAGGAGGTCGCCCGCCAGCTGGATGTCGGGGTCGTCCCGACGAAGGCCTTCGACTTCGCCAATGGCGAGATCTATGTCCGTTACGAGGAGTCGGCGCGTGGTGCCGACTGCTTCCTGATCCAGAGCCACACGGCTCCGATCAACAAATGGGTCATGGAGCAGTTGATCATGATCGACGCCCTGAAGCGGGCGTCGGCGCGCTCCATTACGGTGATCGTGCCCTTCTACGGTTACGCGCGGCAGGACAAGAAGCACCGTGGACGTGAACCGATTTCGGCGCGCCTGGTCGCGGATCTGATGAAGACGGCGGGTGCGGACCGCATCCTGACGGTGGACCTGCACACGGACCAGATCCAGGGCTTCTTCGACGGTCCGGTGGACCATCTCTTCGCGCTGCCGCTGCTGGCGGACTATGTGGGCGCGAAGGTGGACCGGGACAAGCTGACGGTGGTGTCCCCGGACGCGGGTCGTGTGCGGGTGGCGGACCGATGGTGCGACCGTCTGGGTGCGCCTTTGGCGATCGTGCACAAGCGGCGTGACAAGGACGTCGCGAATCAGGTGACGGTGCACGAGGTCGTCGGTGATGTGAAGGGCCGTATCTGCGTTCTGGTCGACGACATGATCGACACGGGTGGCACGATCTGTGGGGCTGCGGACGCGCTGTTCGCGCACGGTGCGGAGGATGTCATCGTGACGGCGACGCACGGTGTGCTGTCGGGTCCGGCGGCCGACCGGCTGAAGAACTCGAAGGTGAGTGAGTTCGTGTTCACGGACACGCTGCCGACGCCGGGTGAGCTGGATCTGGACAAGATCACGGTGCTGTCGATCGCGCCGACGATCGCGAGCGCGGTGCGTGAGGTGTTCGAGGACGGTTCGGTGACGAGCCTGTTCGACGAGCAGTGATGGTGGTCCGGCCGGTCCGGTAGAGATCGTTTTGGGTGTGGCCTCCCGCTCCGAGTAGACTGCTGCAGTTGCTCGGCGAGGGAGGCCGTACTCATGAGTACGGCGGTCCGTTATCGACGCGCTCTTCGTAGCAGGCCGTTCGTGGCCGGGTGACCGTCCATTACTGCTTCTACGAGGAGTGATCATGTCCGAGGTGAAGATCGCCGCCGAGACGCGCAGCGAGTTCGGCAAGGGTGCCGCGCGTCGTATCCGTCGTGACAGCAAGGTTCCCGGTGTGCTGTACGGCCACGGTTCCGAGCCGCTGCACCTGACCCTGCCGGGCCACGAGCTGCTGCTGGCGCTGCGTACGCCGAACGTTCTGATCTCGCTGGACATCGACGGCAAGAGCAATGAGCTGGCGATTCCGAAGGCCGTGCAGCGTGACCCGATGAAGGGTTTCCTCGAGCACGTGGACCTGCTGCTGGTCAAGCGTGGCGAGAAGGTCACGGTCGAGGTTCCGGTCCAGGCCGAGGGTGAGCTGGCCCCGGGTGGCAACCTGCTGGAGCACGTGCTGGCGGCGCTGCCGGTGGAGGCCGAGGCCACTCACATTCCCCAGGCGGTGACCGTTTCGGTGGAGGGTCTGGAGGCCGGTGCGTCGGTCCACGCCAAGGACATCGTTCTGCCGTCGGGTGTGACCCTGGCCGTGGACGAGGACGCCGTGGTGCTGCAGGTCCTGGCCGCGCAGGCGGAGGAGGCCGCGGGCGAGGAGGCCGCGGGCGAAGAGGCCGCCGTCGAGGCCTGATTCCCGTCGTCGTTCTGTCAGCCGCTGTTCCCGTGTGGGGCAGCGGCTGGCGCGTATCGAGGAGACATGGACGTGACCACCCCGGTAAACGGCCCTTGGCTCGTTGTGGGCCTCGGCAATCCCGGATCCGAGTACGCGATGAACCGGCACAATGTGGGGTTCATGGTGGCCGATCTGCTGGCCGAGCGGATCGGCGGGAAGTTCAAGCGGGCGGGCAAGGCGCAGGCGCAGGTCGTGGAGGGGCGGATCGGTCCGCCGGGTCCGGCGAACCGCCGGGTGATCCTGGCGAAGCCCATGTCGTACATGAACCTGTCGGGCGGCCCGGTGAACGCTCTGCGGGATTTCTACAAGGTTCCGGTGGCGAACGTCGTGGCGGTGCACGACGAGTTGGACATCGACCACGGCACCCTGCGGTTGAAGCTGGGGGGTGGGGACAACGGCCACAACGGGCTGAAGTCGATCACGAAGGCGATGGGTGCGGACTATCACCGGGTGCGGTTCGGGATCGGTCGTCCTCCGGGGCGGATGCAGGTCGCGGATTTTGTGCTGAAGGACTTCTCGCCGGCGGAGCGCAAGGAGCTGGACTACTTCGTGGACCGTGCGGCGGACGCGGTGGAGTGTCTGGTGATCGAGGGACTGGAGCGGGCGCAGGGCACGTACAACTCCTGAGTGCGGCCGAGATGGTGTGTGTGTCGGGTGCACGGCGGCGTTTCGTGCGTACAACTGGGGACTTGTCGCTTTCGGCCACGGACCGGAGTTGACCGGGCGCAAGGCCATGGCCAAGGATCGCCGGCATGCCTTCTGCCGTCTCGTCCTCTCAGGGTGCGGTCGCGGTGCTGCGGTTCGGGCGGCTCGCGGCCATGGGTGCGGTCGCCGTCCTGATCGTGGTCGCCGGCGCCTGGGGTTCCTGGGGCACCGCGCAGTACGTGATGCTGACCAAGGGTCGTGAGCGCGGCGCGATCGAGGTGACGCGGTGCGGCGCCGACACGTGCAGTGGTCCCTTCACGCCCGTCTCGCCCGGGGCGAGGGCGCGCGGGAGCGTGGTCATCGGCAAGTCGGTCGCGGTGAAGCGCGGGGAGACGTACGCGGTGATCGTGAAGCCGGGTTCGGATTCCGTCGTACGCTCCGGTCCGGCGGGTGTTCTGTATGCCTGGGTGCCGCTGGGCGGGGCGTTGCTGCTGGCCTCGGTCGTGGTGGCGGGCGGGCTGCGTGCGGTGCGTGCGGCGTGGGTGCTGGCGGGTTCCGGGGTCGCCTTGCTCACGGTGGCCTTCGCCCTGCTGTGAGGGCGTCCGGGTGATGTCCGGGGTGCCGGCCGTCCGCCGGGTGTGACGGTGCCCCCGTGCCCGCCTGCCGGGCGGGTACGGGGGCACCGTGGTGCGCGGGGCGGGCTCAGCCGGTGTTGCGCAGGCCTGCGGCGACGCCGTTGACGGTCAGCAGCAGGGCCCGGGCCAGCAGCGGGTCGGCCTCGGCTCCCTCGGCCGCCGCGTCGCGCTGGCGCTTGAGCAGGGCGACCTGGAGGTAGGAGATCGGGTCGAGGTAGGCGTCCCGGATGCCGAAGGTCTGCTTCAGGACCTGGTTGGCGTCGAGGAGTTCCTGCTCGCCGGTCACCCGCAGTACCTCACGGACCGTCAGTTCGTGTTCGGCCTCGATCGTGCCGAACACGTGCTTGAGCTCGTCGGGGACGAGGGTGTCGACGTAGTGGCGGGCGATCCGCAGGTCCGTCTTGGCGAGGGTCATCTCGACGTTGGAGATGAAGTTGCGGAAGAAGTGCCACTGTTCGTGCATCTCGTCGAGCACGCTGTCGAGGCCGGCTTCGCGCAGTGCCTTCAGGCCGGAGCCGACGCCGAACCAGCCGGGCACGATCTGCCGGGACTGGGTCCAGCCGAAGACCCAGGGGATGGCGCGCAGTCCGTCGAGTCCGGCACCGGAGTCGGGGCGCCGTGAGGGACGGGACCCGAGGTGGAGGTCGGCGAGCTGGTCCACCGGCGTGGAGGCGAAGAAGTACGCCGGCAGGTCGGGGTCCTCGACGAGCCTGCGGTAGGCGGCGTGGGCGGCGTCGGAGACGACGTCCATGGCCGCGTCCCAGCGTGCGAGGGCCTCGACGGACTGGCGGGGCGCGGTGTGCAGGGCGGAGGCCTGGAGGGTGGCGGCGACCGTCAGTTCCAGGTTCTCCCGGGCCAGGGAGGGGATCAGGTACTTGTCGGAGATGACCTCGCCCTGCTCGGTCACCTTGATCTCGCCTTCCAGGGTGCCCCAGGGCTGGGCGAGGATCGCGTCGTGGCTGGGGCCGCCGCCGCGGCCGACGGTGCCGCCGCGGCCGTGGAAGAGCCGCAGGCGTACGCCGTAGCGGTGGGCGACGTCGCGCAGCCGGCGCTGGGCGCGGTGGATCTCCCACTGGGAGGTGGTGATGCCGCCGAACTTGGAGGAGTCGCTGTAGCCGAGCATGACCTCCTGCACGTCTCCGCGCAGCGCCACGAGCCGCCGGTAGGACGGGTCGGAGAGCATGTTCTCGAGGAGGGTGTCGGCGGCCTTGAGCTCGTCGGTGGTCTCCAGCAGCGGGACGATGCCGATCCTGGCCCAGCCGGCGTGGAGGTCGATCAGTCCGGCCTCGCGGGCGAGGACCGCGGCGGCGAACACGTCGTCGGCGCCCTGGCACATGGAGATGATGTAGGACTCGATGACCTCGGGTCCGAAGACCTTCAGGGCCCGCTTGATCGTCTCGAACGTGCCGAGGGTCTTGGCGCCGGCGGCGTCGAGCGGGGCCGGTGTGGGCGCGAGGGGCCTGCGGGAGCGCAGTTCCTTGGCGAGGAGCCGGTGCCGGTACTCGCGCGGCATGTCGTCGTAGCGCCAGGACTCCTCGCCGAGCCGGTCGAAGAGCTGGCCGAGGGCGTGGTGGTGGGCGTCGGCGTGCTCGCGGACGTCCATGGTGGCGAGCTGGAGGCCGAAGGCGGCGATGGTGCGGATGGTGCGGGCGAGCCGGCCGTCGGCGAACAGGCCGCCCCGGTGGGCGCGCAGCGAGGCCTGGACGAGCCGCAGGTCGTGCAGGAGTTCGCCGGTGCCGAGGTAGTCGCGTCCGGGCTCGTGCTGGGTGCCTCTGGCGAGGCGCCGCTTGGTGTTGACGAGCTTCTGGCGGATGCAGGTGGCCTTGAGGCGGTAGGGCTCCTCGGCGTTCAGGCGCTTGTAGCGGGGGCTGATCTCGGGCAGCAGCTCGAGGTCGGCGCGGAGGGACTCCAGCAGGTCCTCGGTGGCGCCGGTGTAGCGGATCGACTGGGACAGCAGGCCGCGCAGTTCGTCGACCATCTCCAGCACGTCGTTGATGCCGTGCTCGTGCTGCAGGATCAGCACCTCCCAGGTGACCTCGGGGGTCACGTTGGGGTTGCCGTCGCGGTCGCCGCCGATCCAGGTGCCGAAGGTCAGGGGGCGGGTGCCGTCGGGGAGCTTGACACCGACGCGCTCCAGTTCCGCGGTGAGGTCCTCCAGGACGTCGCCGACGGCGCCGGCGTGCAGTTCGTCCAGGTAGTAGATGGCGTTGCGGGCCTCGTCGCTGGGCTCGGGGCGTACGACGCGCAGCTCGTCGGTCTGCCAGACGAGGTCGATGTTCTCGGCCAGGCGGATGTCGTGGCGGCGCCGGTCGGTCTCGAGGACGGGGGTCTCCAGGAGCGCGGCGATACGCCGGAGCTTGTTGAGGACGGAACGGCGTGCGGCCTCCGTGGGGTGGGCCGTGAACACCGGGCGGACGTTCAGGTGCGTGACGGTCTCACGCAGGTGCTCCGGGTCGGCGTCCTTGAGGCGGTCGGCCGTACGGGCGAGGAGTCCGCCCTCGGCGGCGCGCTTGGCGCGCAGTTCGCGGCCGCGGTGGACCTGCTCGGTGACGTTCGCGAGGTGGAAGTAGGTGGAGAAGGCGCGTACCAGCTTGGCCGCGGTCTCCAGCTCGGTGCCGCGCAGGAGTTCCGCGGCGGCCTCTCCGTCCTCTCGGGTGAGCCGGCGTACCCGCTCGACCAACTCCAGGAGTTCGGGGCCCTCCTGCCGGACGAGGGTCTCGCCGAGCAGATCACCCAGTCGGCGGATGTCGGCGCGCAGCTCGCTGCTGGTCGTCGTGGTCTGGTCGTCGGCACTGCTCACAGGTGCGGCTCCTTGCAGTATTCAGGAGGTGCGTCGCGTCAGCGACTCCCTGGAAGGGCGGTGGTGGGCGACGGGTGGAGGTCGTCTGGGAGGGAACCCGGACGGGTGCCGCGCGGTGGGTGCCGCATACGGAACGGACATCCGGGAAGGTAACAATGCGGACCGCGCTGTCCGACCGAATCAAGGATAGGTGTCCGCGCGGACGCGCAGGCTCACGGGCTCTTGCCGCCGGGCGACGCACTGCCATACTTACGATGCCGTAGGTTACGGAGCCGTAGGGTCTCCCGTCAGATCACGGGAGCACCTTGGGGCCGTAATCCGGGCACCTGCCGCAACCCTCGACCCCACAGGGGACGCCCCATGACCGCACGCTCCGATGTGATGGCAGACGCCACACAGGCGAACGACGACACTCCGCTGCTCTCCGCGACCCTGGGTGGCGAGCAGAAGCGCTCGATCGAGCAGATCGCCCTGCTGGTGTTCATCACCGTCCCGTTCCTGGCGCTCGTCGCGGCGGTGCCGCTGGCCTGGGGCTGGGGAGTGAGCTGGCTCGATCTCGGCCTCATGGTCTTCTTCTACTACCTGGGCTGCCACGGCATCACGATCGGTTTCCACCGTCATTTCACGCACGGTT
This sequence comes from Streptomyces sp. HUAS TT11, assembly GCF_051553595.1. NCBI lineage: Bacteria > Bacillati > Actinomycetota > Actinomycetes > Kitasatosporales > Streptomycetaceae > Streptomyces > Streptomyces sp. HUAS TT11. The sequence continues at coordinate 5,357,226 of NZ_CP196184.1, read as the reverse complement.
CGTTCAAGGCCAAGCGGCCTCTGAAGATCGCGCTGGCGATCGCGGGTTCGATGGCCGTGGAGGGCCCTCTGGTGCGCTGGGTGGCGGACCACCGCAAGCACCACAAGTTCTCGGACGCCGAGGGCGACCCGCACTCCCCGTGGCGGTTCGGCGAGACGCTTCCGGCCCTGATGAAGGGCCTGTGGTGGGCGCACATCGGCTGGCTGTTCGACGAGGAGCAGACGCCTCAGGACAAGTACGCGCCGGACCTGATCAAGGACCCGGCCCTGCGGGCCGTCTCCCGGCAGTTCGTGCTGTGGACCGTGGTGTCCCTGGCGCTGCCGCCGCTGATCGGCGGGCTGGTCACGATGTCCTGGTGGGGCGCTTTCACGGCGTTCTTCTGGGGCTCACTCGTCCGGGTGGCGCTGCTGCACCATGTGACCTGGTCGATCAACTCGATCTGCCACGCGGTGGGCAAGCGCCCGTTCAAGTCCCGTGACCGCTCGGGCAACGTGTGGTGGCTGGCGGTCCTGTCCTGCGGCGAGTCGTGGCACAACCTGCACCACGCCGACCCGACGTCCGCCCGGCACGGCGTGGAGCGCGGCCAGCTGGACTCCTCGGCGCGGATCATCCGCTGGTTCGAGCTGCTCGGCTGGGCGTCCGACGTGCGCTGGCCGTCACGCTCGCGTATCGATTCCCGCCGCAGCACGGACGGGAACGGCTCCCGGCGAGGGAAGGCGACCGCCGACGCGGCATGATTGATGCGTGGCGACCGACTCCTCCAGCACCCCCAGCAATGAAAAGCCGCGGCGCCCCCGCCGCACCCGGATGACCGGTGCGGAGCGCCGCCAGCAGTTGCTGGAGATCGGTCGCACGCTCTTCGCCGCCAAGGGTTTCGAGGGCACCTCGGTGGAGGAGATCGCGGCGAAGGCCGGGGTCTCCAAGCCGGTGGTCTACGAGCATTTCGGCGGCAAGGAGGGGCTGTACGCGGTGGTGGTGGACCGCGAGATGCGGCGGCTGCTGGACATGGTGACCGGTTCGCTGACCGCGGGGCATCCCCGTGAGCTGTGCGAGCAGGCGGCCTTCGCGCTCCTCGACTACATCGAGGAGTACACGGACGGTTTCCGCATCCTGGTCCGCGACTCGCCCATCCCGCAGTCGACGGGTTCCTTCGCCTCCCTCATCTCGGACATCGCCACCCAGGTGGAGGACATCCTCGGCCGCGAGTTCAAGAGCCGCGGATTCGACCCCAAGCTGGCCCCGCTCTACGCCCAGGCGCTGGTCGGCATGGTCGCCCTGACCGGGCAGTGGTGGCTGGACGTGCGCCGGCCGAAGAAGGCCGAGGTCGCCGCCCACCTGGTGAACCTGGCGTGGCACGGCCTGGACGGGCTGGAGCCGAAGCCGCGGCTGATAGGTCATCGCAAGAACTGAGGCGGGCCCACCCGGTCACCCGTTGTGGTGATCCTCGCCGGTCGTGACCGGCTCGAGGAACTCCAGCCGGTTGCCCACCGGGTCCTGCGAGTAGAAGCGGCGGTGACCGGGCAGGCCGCCGTCCCAGGTGACCTCGGCGCCCCGCGCCCGCAGCCGGGCCGCGTACGCCTCGATGTCCGTGACCCGCAGACCCGGGTGGGCCTTCCTCGCGGGCCGGAAGCCGCTCTCGATCCCCAGGTGCAGCTGCACCGCGCCCGCCCGGAACCAGCAGCCCCCGCGGGCGGCAAGCGCCGGCGGTTTGGGGACCTCGGTCATGCCGAGGACATCCGTGTAGAACGCCCGCAGCGGGTCCTCGGAGCCCGGCGGGGCGGCGAGCTGGACATGGTCGACGGCGGCGAGCATCCCTCACGCCTCCTTCGTGGCGACGGCGAAGATGCGGCGGAACGGGAACACCGTGCCGTGCACGGTCGCCGGGTACGCCTCCCTGAGGACCGTGCGGTAGTCGGCGAGGAACTCCTGCGCGCCGTCCCCGAGCTCGGTCAGGACCGGCCGCAGTCCGGTGCCCTTCACCCAGTCCAGGACCGGGTCCTCGCCCTGGAGCAGATGCAGGTACGTCGTCTCCCAGACGTCCACCGCGCAGCCGAGATCGGCCAGGCGCTCCAGATAGGCCCCCGGGGTGAGCACGGCGTCGTCGTGGCGCAGTGTGCCGGCCAGACGGTCCTTCCAGCGGGGCGAGTGGGCCAGCTCCCGCATCAGCCGGTGGCTGGGCGAGTCGAAGTTGCCGGGGACCTGGAAGGCGAAGGTGCCGCCGGGAGCGAGGCCCGAGATCCAGTCGGGGAAGCGTGCGGTGTGCCCGGGCACCCATTGCAGGGTGGCGTTGCTGACGATCAGGTCGTACGGCTCCGCGGGCGTCCAGGTGCGGGCGTCGGCCGGGGCGAAGTCGAGACGGCCGCCGCCCGGGGTGGGGCCCTCGTGCTCGGTGTGGGCCTTGTCGAGCATCTCCGGCGAGTTGTCGTAGCCGGTGATGCGCGCGGTGGGCCAGCGGTCGGCGAGCAGGGCGGTGACGTTGCCGGGACCGCAGCCCAGGTCCGCGATGCGCGGCGGGCCGCCGGGCAGATCGGGGACGCGGGCGAGCAGATCGGCGAAGGGGCGGGCGCGGTGGCCGGCGTGGCGCAGGTACTGGCCGGGATCCCAGACGGGGGTGGCGGGCATGACAGGGCCTCCTCACGGTGGGCGGACGGGGCGCGGCGGAGCACCCCTGCTCGGGTGCCCTCGTACGGAGGCGACGCCCCCGTATGACGTCGCCTCCGTACGGACAGCATCCTTGTACCCAAATTATCTCGACGTCAAGAGACTCCACGTCAAGAGACTTCATGTCGACACAACCACTACACTGATCGACATGGAGGACGAGGTCGATCGGCTGGTCGCTGCGTGGCGCCGGGAGCGCCCGGACCTCGACGTGGAACCGCTCGAAGTGCTCAGCCGGGTCAGCAGGCTGGCCCGGCACCTGGACCGCGCACGCCGGCTGGCGTTCGCGGAACACAGTCTCGAGCCCTGGGAGTTCGACGTCCTCACCGCGCTCAGGCGGGCCGGCGGCCCCTACCAGCTCTCGCCCGGCCAGCTGCTGACCCAGACCCTGGTCACCTCCGGCACCATGACCAACCGCATCGACCGCCTGACGAAGAAGGGCCTGGTCGAGCGGCTTCCCGACCCGAGCGACCGCAGGGGTGTGCTGGTGCGCCTGACGGACGAGGGGCGGGACCGGGCCGACCAGGCGCTCGCCGGGCTGCTCGACCAGGAGCGTGCGATCCTGGTCGAGCTGAGCACCGCCCAGCGCAGTGAACTGGCGGCCCTGCTACGCCAGTTGACCGCCCCGTTCGACAACATCCCCGGCTAGGTCGACCGGCCCGACACCGGCGCGCCGGGCGAGGGCCACGGCCGCGAGGGTGGAGTGGACGCCCAGTTTGCCGAGGACGTTCTGCATGTGTGTGCGGACGGTGTGCGGGGAGAGGAACAGCCGCTCGGCGACGGCCTTGCGGCCGAGCCCGGCGACCATGCAGCGCAGCACCTCACGCTCCCGCGGAGTCAGGGACTCCACCAGTCGCTCGCTCTCGGTGCGGTGCTTGCGGGCCGCGGTCAGCTCGCGCAGCACACCGGTGAGCAGGGCGGGCGGCAGATGCGTCTCGTCCCGCAGCACGCCCCGGATGACCGTCAGCAGCCGGGACAGCGAGCAGTCCTTGGCGACCCAGCCGGACGCCCCGGCCTGCAGGGCGAGCGCGGCACGGCGCGGGTCGTCCTTCTCGGCGAGGACGACGGTCCGCACATGGGGCTGGCCGGAACGGACCCCGGCGACCAGGGATATGCCGTCGACGAGTCCGTCCTCGTCGCCCACCTGGACGGGGACCGCCGGGCGCGAGCCCGGGACGGTCCCGCCGAGGTCGGCGTCGACGAGCATCACGTCGAATCTGCGGCCCTCGGCGGCCGCCCGGTCGAGGCAGCGCAGTGCGGCCGGGCCACTGCCCGCCGCGGACACGTCGACGTCGGGCTCGGCCGCCAGGGCGGCGGCGAGCGACTCGGCGAAGATGCGGTGGTCGTCGACGACCAGGACTCGGATGCGGATCACTGAAACCCCCACAGCTCGGGGGACGACCGGCGCAGGTACGGCGCCCGGAATGCTCCCCGGTCATTCACCTGGGACGGAGGCGACGCAGTCGCACGGCCGCCGCCGTGCTGGAACTGCCACCCCCACCCCGGGCGTCGTACCCGACTGTTTCGCCCCCTGATCAGCACCGGCCCCCACCGGCGCTGTTCACAGGGTAGGGCCAGGGACCGGGAGCGGAAGGAAATTTGCAGAACTGGTTGGCCGACGCGTTTATGGTGTGCCGCATGTTTCGTATCGAGACGGAAGTCGACAAGACGCGGCGGGAACTGCTCATCACTCGGCTGCGCGAGACGAACACGGCGGCCTCCCCGATACTGCGCGCACTGCGCGGAACCCCGACCGAACGCGAAGTCCCGCTCCACATATGGGCGTTGGACACGACGGGCGAACTGGCCGGCGGCATGGTCGGGCACACCTGGGCGACGTGGCTGTATGTCGCCTACCTCTGGGTGGACGACCGCCATCGCGGCGCCGGCCTCGGCGGACGGCTGCTGGCCGAGGCGGAGCGCGTTGCGGAAGAGGAGCGCGACTGCACGGCCGCGCGCCTGGAGACCTGGGACTTCCAGGCCCCGGAGTTCTACCGGAAGCAGGGCTACGACGTGGTGTGCGTGATCCCCGACTATCCGCCGGGGATCACGGAGTTCACCCTCACGAAGCGCTTCGGCCGACCCGGTGCGCTCCCGCCGCAGGAACCGCCGGGAACACCCGGGGCGCCGTGAAACCGGCGGCGCCGAACGCCTCCTCGATCGCCTTGGCGACGGTGTCCGCGTCCGAGGCCTCCACCAGGACGATCGCCGAGCCGCCGAAGCCGCCGCCGGTCATCCGGGCGCCGAGCGCGCCGGAGGCGTTCGCCGTGTCGACCACCAGGTCCAGCTCCGGGCAGGAGATGCGCAGGTCGTCCCGCAGGGAGACATGGCCCTCGGTCAGCACGGGCCCGATCGCCCGGACGTCGCCCGCGTCCAGCAGGGCGACGACCCGGTCGACACGGTGGTCGTCCGAGACGACATGGCGCACATAGCGGCGCAGCCGCTCGTCGGACAGGCGCCCGAGCGCGGGCTGAAGGTCCTCGTACGCGATGTCGCGCAGATGCGAGACCCCGAGCTGCCGAGCGCCCTCCTCGCACCCCTCGCGCCGCTCGGCGTACGCCCCGTCGCCCAGCGCGTGCTTGACGCGCGTGTCGACGACCAGCAGGGCGAGGTCCTGTGATGCCAGGTCGAAGGGGATCTGGCGGAGTGACAGATCACGGCAGTCGAGGTGGAGGGCATGCCCCTCGGTGCTGCAGGCCGACGCCATCTGGTCCATGACACCGCACGGCACGCCCACGAAGTCGTTCTCGGCGCGCTGGGCGAGCCTCGCCAGCTCGGGACGGCTCAGGCCGAGGTCGTACAGGTCGTTCAGGGCGAGGGCGGTGACCACTTCGAGCGCCGCCGACGAGGACAGACCGGCACCCGTCGGCACGGTCGAGGACAGATGCAGATCCGCGCCCGTGATCCCGTGCCCCGCCTCGAGCAGCGCCCAGACGACCCCGGCCGGGTAGGCGGCCCAGCCGGTGTCGGTCCGCGGCCGGAGCTCGTCCACACGCAGTTCGACGACCGGGCCCTCGATGTCCGCCGAGTGCAGGCGCAGCACCCCGTCGGTGCGCCGCGAGACCGCCGCGACCGCCGTGTGCGGCAGTGCGAACGGCATCACGAACCCCTCGTTGAAGTCCGTGTACTCGCCGATCAGGTTGACCCGGCCCGGTGCCGCCCAGACGCCCTCGGGAGCCGTCCCGTACAGCTCCTCGAAGCCCTCGCGTACGCCCACCTACTGCTCCCTTGTGATGTTCTGTGCGAACTCCCACGCGTCCGCGACGATGCCCGCGAGATCCGCGCGGGACGGGTTCCAGCCGAGCCGCTCGCGGGCCGTGGCCGCGGAGGCGACCAGGACCGCCGGGTCGCCGCCCCGGCGCGGGGCCACGACCTCCGGGACCGGATGTCCGGTGACCTGGCGCACCGTCTCGACGACCTCGCGCACGGAGAAGCCGTTGCCGTTGCCGAGGTTGCAGATCAGGTGCTCGCCGGCGGTGGCGGCGTCCAGTGCCAGCAGGTGGGCCTCGGCCAGGTCCGCGACGTGGATGTAGTCGCGGACGCAGGTGCCGTCCGGCGTCGGGTAGTCGTCGCCGAAGACCGAGATCGCCTCGCGCCGGCCCTGCGCGACCTGGAGCACGAGCGGGATGAGGTGGGACTCCGGGTCGTGCCGCTCGCCGCAGGAGCCGTACGCGCCCGCCACGTTGAAGTAGCGCAGGGACACGGCGCCCAGACCGTGCGCCGCCGCCTCACCGGTGATCATGTGGTCGACCGCGAGCTTGGAGGCGCCGTAGGGGGAGGTCGGCGCGGTCGGGTCGGTCTCCGTGATCGGGGTGCTGACCGGCTCGCCGTAGGTCGCCGCGGTGGAGGAGAAGACGAGCTTGCGCACACCCGCCTCGCGCATGGCGCCGAGCAGCGCCATGGTGCCGCCCACGTTGTTGTCCCAGTACTTCTCGGGCTTCACGACCGACTCGCCGACCTGCGAGAACGCGGCGAAGTGCAGGACCGCGCCGAAGGAGGGGTCCAGCCACTTGGCGGCATCGCGGATGTCGCCCTCGACGAAGGAAGCACCGGCCGGCACGCCCTCGCGGAAGCCCGTGGAGAGGTTGTCGAGAACGACGACCTCGTGCCCCGCCTCCAGCAGATGCTGCGCGACCACACTGCCCACATAGCCCGCGCCACCGGTGACCAGGTACTTCCCGCTCATGAACTCGCTACCTCTCGCAGTCGCTGGGCCGCGGCTTCCGGCGGCACGTCGTTGATGAACACGTTCATGCCGGACTCGGAACCCGCGAGGAACTTCAGCTTGCCCGAAGTGCGGCGAATGGTGAAAAGCTCGAGGTGGAGGGCGAAGTCGTCCCGTGTCACGCCGTCGAACTCCTCCAGTGTGCCGAACGGCGCCTGGTGCCAGGCGGCGATGTACGGCGTCGGCGACTCCTGCGCTCCCCCCTCGCTGTCGTCGAAGATCCGGTCGAAGCGCCTCAACAGTTCCAGATAGACCTTGGGGAATTCTGTGCGCGCCGCCTCCTCGAGCGCCAGCAGATCGGGGACGCGGCGGCGGGGGTAGAGGTGGACCTCGTAAGGCCAGTGCGCGGCGTAGGGCACGAAGGCCACCCAGTGCTCGCTCCCGAGGACGACCCGCCCGTCGGCGAGTTCGCGTTCGAGGACGGCGTCGAAGAGGTTCTCGCCTCCGGTCGCCTCCTTGTGCGCGGCCAGAGAACGCAGCATCAGGGCGGTGCGGGGCGTGGTGAAGGGGTAGGCGTAGATCTGACCGTGGGGGTGGCCGAGGGTCACACCGATCTCCCGGCCCCGGTTCTCGAAGCAGAACACCTGCTCCACGGCGGGCAGATGGGACAGTTCGGCGGTGCGGTCGGTCCAGGCGTCCAGGACCAGGCGCGCCTGCTCCTCGGTCAGGTCGGCGAAGGAGGCGTTGTGGTCGGAGGTGAAGCAGACGACCTCGCAGCGGCCGGAGTCGCCGGCGAGCGAGGGGAAGCGGTTCTCGAAGACCACCACGTCGTACGAGGAGTCCGGGATCTCGCTGAGCCGCTCGCCCCGGGAGGGGCACAGCGGGCACTCGTCGGCGGGTGGGAGGTAGGTGCGGCCCTGCCGGTGCGAGGCGACGGCGACCGAGTCGCCGAGCAGCACGTCGCGGCGGATCTCGGAGGTCGTGACGGTCCGCTCCAGCGGCCGGCGGTCCACGGCGTCCCGCACGGTGTCGTCGCGCAGGTCGTAGTAGATGAGCTCACGACCGTCGGCCAGACGGGTCGAGGTCTTCTTCACGACACCTTGCCTTTCTGCTGCACTGCCGGACTCGCCGTCCGCACCCGAACGGGCCCGTCATCCGCACCCGTACCACTCTTCAAACATAACTCAACACAACAAACCACAAGCAACCACCAGCGTCAACATCACAATCCAACAAAGCCCATCATCGGAAGTGTTCAGATATCGAACACGACGGCGCATGTTCTGCTCTGATTGGTTCACGCAACGAAGCGAGTACGTATGCAAACCCCCACATATCTCTCCGCCGGGCTCCGACTCCCCACAAACGGGCTCGACTACACGATCCTCGGGATCTACTTCGCCGTCGTCCTCGGCATCGGGCTCGCCGCCCGGCGCTCGGTGAAGACCAGCCTCGACTTCTTCCTGTCCGGGCGCTCACTGCCCGCCTGGATCACGGGTCTGGCGTTCATCTCGGCCAACCTGGCCGCCACCGAGATCCTCGGCATGGCCGCCAACAGCGCCCAGTACGGCGCCTACACCGTCCACTGGTACTGGATCGGCGCCATCCCGGCCATGGTCTTCCTCGGCCTGGTGATGATGCCCTTCTACTACGGCTCCAAGGTCCGCTCGGTCCCCGAGTTCCTGCTGCTCCGCTTCGACAAAGGGGCACACCTTCTGAGTTCGATCCTGTTCGCCTTCGCCGCCATTTTGATCGCAGGCGTGAACCTGTATGCACTGGCGATCGTCGTGGAGGCCCTCCTGGGCTGGCCGCAGTGGGTGGCGATCGTGGTCGCCGGGTTCTTCGTGCTCGCCTACATCACCCTCGGCGGTCTGTCCTCCGCGATCTACAACGAGGTGCTCCAGTTCTTCGTGATCCTGGCGGCCCTCATCCCGATCACCCTGCTGGGCCTGAAGAAGGTCGGCGGCTGGGACGGCCTGACCGACAAGCTCAGCGCGACCCACGGGCATGACTTCGTCACCGCCTGGGGAGGCACCGGAATCGGCCATGCCAACCCGCTCGGCGCCAACTGGCTGACGATCGTCCTCGGCCTCGGATTCGTGCTGTCCTTCGGCTACTGGACGACCAACTTCGCCGAGGTGCAGCGCGCACTGTCCGCGAAGAACCTCTCCGCCGCCCAGCGCACCCCGCTCATCGCCGCGTTCCCGAAGATCTTCATCGTCTTCCTGGTGATGATCCCGGGCCTGGTCGCCGCCGTCCTGGTGCCGAAGATCGGCACCCCCGGCTCGGATCTGCAGTACAACGACGCGATCCCGTACCTGATGCAGGAACTGCTGCCCAACGGCGTCCTCGGCATCGCGGTGACCGGCCTGCTGGCGGCCTTCATGGCCGGCATGGCGGCCAACGTGTCGTCCTTCAACACGGTGTTCACCAACGACATCTGGGCGAAGTACGTGGTCAAGAACCGCGAGGACGCCTACTACGTCAGGTTCGGACGGCTCATCACCGCCATCGGCGTGCTCGCATCGGTAGGCACGGCGTTCCTCGCCTCGTCGTTCTCGAACATCATGAGCTACCTGCAGACGCTGTTCTCCTTCTTCAACGTGCCGATGTTCGTGGTCTTCATCGTCGGCATGTTCTGGAAGCGCGCGTCCGCGAAGTCAGGACTGTGGGGCCTGCTCGCCGGCACGGTCACCGCGATGGTGAACTACTTCGTCATCTACAAGCAGGGCATCATCGGCATCCCCACCGACCAGGGCGCCAACTTCGTCTCCGCGATCGCCGGTTTCGTGGCCGGTGCCGTCGTCATGGTGGCGGTCTCGCTGTTCACCGAACCGAAGCCCGCGGAGAGCCTCCAGGGCCTGGTCTACGGCACCCGCTCCCCCGGCATGGCCGAGGGGCCCGCCGCGGGCGACGACGCCTGGTACCGCAAGCCCGCCCTGCTGGGCTGGGGCGCGGTCGTCCTCGCGGCCGCCTGCTACATCCCGTTCTCGCTCTGACCGCGGGAGGATTGAGAAACCATGTCCGAGTACTCCGAGCGCGACGTCCACCGCGCCGTCACCGACCTCGAGGGCAAGTCCACGACCGCGGCCCGGATCTTCGACCTGCGCCGCATCATCGGCGGCCTGTTCGTGGTCTACGGGATCATCGTCCTGATCGCGGGCTTCACCGCCTCCGACGCGGACATCCGCAAGGCCCAGGGCGTCAACATCAACCTCTGGACCGGCCTGGGCATGCTGCTCCTCGGCCTGTTCTTCCTCGTCTGGCTGAAAGTGCGTCCGACGGTTCCGCCGCTTCCGGAGGCGGCCGAGGACGAGAAGCCTGCGCCATGACGTGCCCCACGGCGGGCGGGCCGTCCGCGGCCTGAGCCGCACCCCGCACCCCGCGCCCCGCGCCCCGCGCCCCGGCAGGAGCGCGGGGTGCCGCCCGGCCGGTCGCGGACGGCGCGCGCGGCCACGGAACCGCGGCTACTGCGGCGCACGGTCCGCCCTGGGCGGACTCGCGTTGTCGAGCGGTCCCGCACGGTCCAGCAGACCCGTGCGGGCCGCGAGGGCCGCCGCCTCCAGACGGGAGCGCACGCCGAGTTTCATCAGCACCCGCTGGACATGGGTGCGGGCCGTGGACGGGGCGATGCCCATGCCGGCCGCGATCAGCCGTGTGTCCTCGCCGTCGGCGACCCGTACCAGGACCTCCACCTCGCGCGGGGTCAGCATCTGCAGCAGGCGCTGCCCCTCGTCGTCGGGCTGCGCCGCCGGATTGAGCAGCTCACTGAAGGCGCCCTGCAGCAACTGCGGCGCGACCGCCGCCTCACCGGCCCGCGCCTTCATGATCGCCCGCTCTACCCCCTCGATGCGCTCGTCGTGCCGCACATATCCCGAGGCACCCGCGGCGAACGCGGCAGCGATCCCGCGCGGGCTGGGCACCGGTCCGAGGACCAGCACCGCCACCTGAGGGCGCTCCCGTTTGATCCGCACCACCGGGTCGAAGACCCCCGGCTCGGCCGGTGTCGCCGTCCCCAGCAGGCACACCTCGGGTGCCCTGGTGATCACCAGTTCCGCCGCGCCCGCGGCCGGCGCGGCCGCGGCGAGCACCCGGTGTCCCCGCAGCTTCAGTGCCGAGGCGAGCGCCTCGGCGAGCAGTCGGTGGTCGTCGACCACCATGAGCCGCACTCCCATCGAGCAACCCCCCAGTCCCCCATGGATGCCCACTACGGATGCCCACCGGCCCGTACGGGCGAAAGCCCCCGCGCACCCCCGCTCTTCATGCCCCCGGAAGCTACACGCTTGTTCGACGTCGCGCGCCCCTACCGGTGAGAAGTGCCCCGGATTGCGGAAATCCCAACCATTCGGAAGGGACGAGAATACGCGTACGGCCCCGCCCTTGAAGTGGGACGGGACCGTACGACCGAGACTCGATCAGATGTCCGGGCCGGTGATCGCGACCACCGGCCGGGCCGTCAGCCGGTGCCGAACGCGACGGCCAGGTAGCGGCCGTCACCCGAGCCCGACAGCTTGTCGGCGAAGACCTGGGCCAGGTAGAGGTGGCCGCTTCGGTAACGGATCTCCGCGTAGTCCGGGGAGAAACGGCTCTCCGCGTTGCGGACCGACTCGGACGAGGGGTTCTCCAGGAGCTCGGTCGGCTTGAACGAGCCGCCGTCGATGCTGACGATCTGGCCGCCCTTGTCGTAGGGCGGGCGCTTGTAGGCGATGATGTTGCCGCCGTCCATGCGCAGCGGGGAGAGGGTGTAGCCGTCGCCCGCGTCCGCGCGCTGACCGTTCAGCTTCCCGGTACCGAGGTCGAAGGCCACGATCTCGTTGGTCTCGCCGTAGCCGCCCGCACTGCCCTCGTGCTCCTTGGTCGGCACATAGACCCTGTCGTTGCCGACGGTGATCTGGGTGCATGCCTCGGTCTGTGTGATCCCGTCGCACCTGGCCGCGTACGTCTTGGCCGGCAGGGAGATCTTGGTGCGCAGCGCGCCGGTCTTGTTGTCGATGGAGAACAGGTCCGAGATACCGCTGCCGGCCGCGGAGTCGCCGACGTCCGCGGCGACCACGAGCGGGTCCGTCGACACCACGCTGGCGTACTCGATGCCGGTCGCCATCCTGTAGTCGGACTTCACCTGCCCGGACTTCGGGTCGATGGTCTGGATGTGCAGCTGCCGGGCGCCGTACTGACCGCACTTGCGGACGGCGACCAGGGCCGGACCGCCGCCGTAACCCGCGTCGTAGCAGGTGTCGCCCGGCTTCGGGCTCCACAGCGTGCGGCCGGTGGCCAGGTCGAAGGCCGCTCCGCCCGAGGTACTGCCCAGGGCGACCGTGTTCCCGCTCTGCGTGATGTTGCCGAAGGAGATCTTGTCGTCACCGGCCTTGGCGGAACCGGTCCACAGCTTCCTGCCCGCGCTCAGGTCGATGGCGGCGACCTCGGTGCAGCCGTAGGACGGCTTGTCCTTCGTCGGCATCCCCGACTGGTAGAGGATCGCCGTGCGGTCGTCCTCGCTGGTGTAGCGGCTCACCGCGCACACCGGGCCGGGGAGCTTGATGGTCCACAACTTGGTGCCCTTGTCGGGGTCGTAGCCGTCGATCTCGGCCACCCCGCTCTTCACATACGCCTTGTCGGTGGCCCAGGAGCCCGCGACCTGGACGCTGGAGTCGTTCTTCACCACCGGCATCGGCAGCTGGAACAGCACCTTGGCTGCGGTGTCGGCCGGGGCCTTCTCCTCGGCGCCGCCGGAACCGGAGTCGCCGGTGGGGCCCTTGTCGTCCTTGCCGCCGTCGGACGCGGAGTTTCCGCCCTTGTCACCGCTCCGGTCGTGCGCGTACCAGACACCGCCGCCGATGATCAGTGCGATGGCGGCGACCGCCGCGACGATGATCCAGACCTGGGCGGACAGCCCCGAGCGGCCGCCGCCCTGCGGGGCCTGCGCCCCGAGTGGAACGGTCGGCGCGGAGCCGTAGGGCTGCTGGTTCGGGTAGCCGTAGCCGGGCTGCTGCGGCGGGTTCGGCGCCTGCGGGTAGCCGTACCCGGGGCCCTGCGCCGGCGGCGGAGGGGTCTGAGGCGGGGGCGGGGTGCCGAAACCGCCCGGCGGCGGGTCCTGCGGGGCGCCGAAACCGCCCGGTGGCGGCTGGTTCGGGGGCGGAGGCGGCTGGCTCATGAAGGGGTACCTCGAGGGACGGAAGAGTGGTGGGCAGGGACGGAGGAGGCGGCAGCCGGATCACTTGCCGTAGGCGAGCATCAGCTTCTCCTTCGACTGGTTGCTGCCGCTCAGCCGGGTCGTGGAGATGTAGAAGCGCCCGTCCACGTAGTCGACCGCCTTGGAGTAGAAGCCGCTCTCGATCTGCGCGGCACCCGACGGGTTCTGCAGCAGCCTGCTGACGCTGTGACTGCCGCCGGTCGTCGGGATGGAGACCACCTGGCCGCCGGCGGAGTACGACGGCTCGACGTAGGCGATCAGCCGGGTGCCGTCCGTCCTCAGCGGGAGCATCGTCTTGTCCGCGGGGGACTTCACCCGCCACTTCTCCTTGCCGGTGTCGAGGTTGAACGCGACGACCTCGTTGGGGCCGCTCTTCGACTCGGTCGGCAGGTACAGGGTGGTCGCGTCGGCCACCGCGCCGGTGCAGCCCTGGAGGTCGCGGCTCAGGACGGCCCAGCCGCACTCGGGCGCGAAGGAGTCCTTCGACTCGACGTCCGAGCGGGGGGTGCCGTCGTTCTTCAGCGTGGAGATGGCCACGGCCTTCTTGTCGTCGTTGGTCAGGTACAGGACGACGGGATCGACGGAGAAGGCGCGCGCGACCTTCCAGCCCTTCGGGATCGGCCTGGTCCACTTGGCCTTGCCGGTCGCCGGGTCGAGTTCCTGCACCTCGTCGTGCGCCTTGGAGTTGCCCGCGGCGCAGGAGGCCACCGAGATCAGCCTGGCGCCGCCGGCGAACGCGGTCGGGAAGCAGGCTCCGGTGTACTCCCGTTTGTCCCACAGCTTCTTGCCGGTGCCGACGTCGTAGGCCGTGCCCGACTGCGAGCGGCCGACCACCAGGGTCTTGCCGGTGACGCTGAGGTCGAGGCCGAGGGTGCTGTCGAACAGGGCGCCGTCGGCGACCTGCGCCTTCCAGCCCAACGCGCCCGTGGCGAGGTCGATCTGCTGGAGCAGGTTGCACTTGGCGTTCTCGCTGACGCCGCTCATGTAGGCCACGACGACCTTGTCGTCGGCCGTCTTGTGCGGAGTGACCGCGCAGATCTTCTGCGGGAACGAGACCGGCTGCCAGGCCGGGGTGCCGTCACCGACCTTGTACGCGAAGATCTGCTTGTACGCGGCCTTCACCACCGCCTTGCCGGTGACCCACATACCGGGGGCGTCGGCGCCGGAACCGGGCGCGTCGGGCGCCTCCTTGTACCAGAGGACCTTCGACTCACCCGCCTTGCGGCCCTCGTTGAGGTTCTCGGGGTCCTCGCCGCCGTCGCCGCTGCCGTCGCCCTGGTCCACCGGTGTGGAGGCCGCCGCGGACGGCGTGGCCGGCCCGCTCTTCTCTGCGGTGGGCTTCTTGTCCCCGCCGCCGTCACCGCTGACCGCGTACACGGTGCCGCCTATGACGAGCAGTACGGCGACCGCGGCGCCGACGGCCAGCGCGGGCCTGCCCTTGAAGGGGTTCTTGGAACCGCCGCCGGGAGGCGGGGTCGGGGCGCCCGGGAACTGGGGCGGCGCTTGCGGGTACCCGTACCCCGGCTGCGGCGGGGCGTAGGGCCCCGGCTGCTGCGGATGGCCGTAGCCGGGCCGGGAGTTGTACGGGCCGGGCTGCTGGGGCTGGGCGTAGGGGCCCGGCTGTTGCGGGGGGCCGTACCCGGGTTGCGGCGGGGCCGGGGGCTGGGCGGGCAGCGGAGGCGCCGCCTGCCGCGGGTCCTGCGGAGCGCCGAAGCCCCCCTGCGGCGGTGGATTCTGCGGTGCTCCGAAGCCGCCCTGCGACGGCTGGTCGGGAGGCTGAGTCATCAGTGCGTTCCCCCTCTTAACTGATGTGTCCCCACGCCCGCGGGTGCGCAAGATCGCCCACGCCGGTGGTACTCAGACTGTTCTCAGACGGCCCTTTGTATCACTGGCCCGCCCATGAGCACCGGGCCGATCCTGCCCCTGTTCCCAAGGGAGGACCGGCCTGTGATGACCCCGTTATGGCCTTCACGCGGCCTTCACGCCCGGGGCGGGGGTGCCGTCGAACGCTGGGGCCCGTCGTTCGGATCAGGCCGACCCGAGCGCCGGCTCCTAGGCCTCGTCCGCCAGTTCCAGCCAGCGCAGCTCCAGCTCCTCGCGCTCGCCGACGAGTTCGCGCAGCTCGGCGTCCAGGCCGGCCACCTTCTCGAAGTCCGTGGCGTTCTCGGCGATCTGCCGGTGGAGTTCCGCCTCCCGCCCGGAGAGCTTGTCCAACTGTCGCTCGATGCGCTGGAGTTCCTTTTTCGCGGCGCGGGCGTCGGCGGCGGAGACGGCCGGCTTCTCGGCGGCGGGCGCCGGGGTCGCGGCGGCCGCCGCGGCCTCCTCCATGCGGTGGCGCCGCTCCAGGTACTCGTCGATACCGCGGGGCAGCATCCGCAACGTGGCGTCGCCGAGGAGGGCGTACACCTTGTCCGTGGTCCGCTCGACGAAGAACCGGTCGTGCGAGATCACGATCATCGATCCGGGCCAGCCGTCGAGGACGTCCTCGAGCTGGGTGAGGGTCTCGATGTCGAGGTCGTTGGTGGGCTCGTCGAGGAAGAGGACGTTGGGCTCGTCCATCAGGAGCCGGAGCAGCTGGAGCCGCCGCCGCTCACCACCGGACAGGTCACCGACGGGGGTCCACTGCTTCTCCTTGGTGAAGCCGAAGGTCTCGCACAGCTGCCCGGCCGTCATCTCGCGTCCCTTGCCGAGATCGACGCGCTCGCGCACGCGCTGCACGGCCTCGAGCACCCGCCAGGCCGGGTCGAGTTCCGCGACCTCCTGCGACAGATAGGCGAGTCTGACCGTCTTGCCGACCGCGATCCGGCCTCCGGCGGGCTGCCGCTCCCCTGCGCTGCGCGCGGCCTCGGCCATGTCACGCAGCAGGGAGGTCTTGCCCGCGCCGTTCACCCCGACGAGGCCGATCCGGTCGCCGGGACCGAGCTGCCAGGTGACGTGCTTGAGCAGCACCTTGGGGCCGGCCTGGACGGTCACGTCCTCGAGGTCGAAGACCGTCTTGCCGAGCCGGGAGCCGGCGAACCTCATCAGCTCGCTGCTGTCCCGGGGCGGCGGCACGTCGCTGATCAGTTCGTTGGCCGCCTCCACGCGGAAACGCGGCTTGGAGGTGCGGGCGGGCGCACCGCGCCGCAGCCACGCCAGCTCCTTCCTGATCAGGTTCTGCCGCTTGGTCTCCTCGGAGGCGGCGATCCGCTCGCGCTCGGCGCGGGCGAAGACGTAGTCGGAGTAGCCGCCCTCGTACTCGTGGACCGTGCCCCGCTGCACGTCCCACATCCGGGTGCACACCTGGTCGAGGAACCAGCGGTCGTGGGTGACGCAGACGAGCGCGGAGCGGCGCTCGCGCAGATGGGCGGCGAGCCAGGCGATGCCCTCGACGTCGAGGTGGTTGGTGGGCTCGTCGAGCACGATCAGGTCCTGCTCGGCGATGAGCAGCTTGGCCAGCGCGATACGGCGCCGCTCGCCACCGGACAGGGGGCCGATGACGGTGTCGAGTCCCTGCGGGAAGCCGGGCAGGTCGAGCCCGCCGAACAGCCCGGTGAGCACGTCGCGGATCTTGGCGTTGCCCGCCCACTCGTGGTCGTCCATGTCCCGGATGACCTCGTGCCGGACGGTGGCGGCCGGGTCGAGGGAGTCGTGCTGGGTGAGCACGCCGAGGTGCAGCCCGCCGGAGTGGGTGACTCGACCGGAGTCGGCCTCCTCCAGCTTGGCGAGCATCCGGATCAGGGTGGTCTTGCCGTCGCCGTTGCGGCCGACGATCCCGATCCGGTCCCCTTCGGACACGCCGAGTGAGACGCCGTCGAGCAGGGCGCGGGTGCCGTACACCTTGCTGACGTTCTCGACATTGACCAGGTTGACGGCCATTTCTCTCCTGACGCGGGGATCGATCAGCCTTCAAGCCTAGGGCCTGCGGACGTGGTGGCGGGACGCGAGTGGGACGTCACTCTTCGTAGTGATGCGATCCGTGATCGACGCCCGGCATCCGCATCGGCCGGACCGCCGTCGACGACCTCCGGAACGGGTCGGACGGCCGCACCCCGGCTCCGGCCCGCCCGCTCCACCAGCAACCACCCGGAGAGCGTCATCACGACCGCCGCGGGAGCGGTGACGTGCACGGCCATCAGCAGCGCCGTACGGCCTTGCAGAAGCCCTCCGAAGCCGACCGCCGACAGGCCCAGGACCCCGAACAGGCAGAGGGTGACGCCGAGCGCGGCGGCGGGTCCCGCCCAGGCGCGCGGCGCACTCGGCTCCCGTGCGCCCGAGGGTTTTTCGAAGACACGGAAGACGGCCACCAGGGCACCGGTGAGTGTCACGGCGGCTACGAGCCGCCATGTTACCTGTATCCACCACGCACTCGAGCCGGGTTCCGGCAGTCGGACACCGAGGGCGAGCAGCGCGCCGTAGACGCCGAGCATCGCCGTCAGATGCCACAGAAAGGCGGTCATCGAGACGCCGTTCGCCGCGACGACCGTGCGCCACGCACGCGGCCGGTCCAGCCACCGCGCGGCGGGCGCGCGCAGCAGTTCCACGGCCCCGACCAGCCACAGCCCGTGGCACAGCAGGGCCGGCGTGGGCGGTGCCATGTTGGAGACCTTCTCGCCCGGCATGCCCACCATCGACACCGGATAGGGTCCGAGGGCCACCAGCAGCGCCGCGCCCGCGAGGCCGGCCCCGGCGAGGACGTGCGGCCGGCCGAGCCGCCCGTCCGCGCGCAGGAAGCCGAGTTGGTGGACGGCGAGCCAGACGAACGCGAAGTCGAGGAACTCGGCGTAGGGGACGCCGAGTCCGAAGCGGAGCAGGTCGACCAGCCCGGCCGCGACGACGAGCCCGCCGAACGCACCCCACCCGTATCTCTCGTGGAGCCTGAGCAGCGGCGGCGTGAAGGCGACCATCGCGAGATAGATCCCCACGAACCACAGGGGCTGCGCGACCAGGCGCAGCGTGACGTCGAGCAGGCCGCCGCCGAGCCCGGACATCTGGAGGGCGGCGGCCACCGCGCCCCACACCCCGATGAACACGACGGTCGGGCGCAACAGCCGCTGGAGCCGGACGCGCAGGAACACCGCGTAGGCCCTGGCGGTCCGGCGGCGGGTCGACCGCCAGGAGAGGGCGTGCGAGAAGCCCCCGACGAAGAAGAACACCGGCATCACCTGGAAGACCCAGGTGAGCGGTTGGAGCCGGGGCTGGAGGGCGAGCAGGTTGCCGACCTGGACGCGTCCGTCCGCTGCCACGGACACGGCCGCCATCAGCCAGTGCCCGAGGACGACGGTGGCGAGTGTGGCGACCCGCAACAGATCGATGAAGCGGTCGCGGGAGGCCGGTGTGGCGGCGGCGAGATCGCTGGGTCTCATGGCGGTACGGTCGCGCGGCCGCGAGGGGACACGTCAGCGCACTTCCACTCAAGTGCGCTCTGAGTACGGCACCTTGGCCGAGCACGCCCGGGCGGAGGGCCCTGCTCAAGGGCACCCCCGCGGGCGGGGCCTTGCCGAAGGGTGGTCCGGGTGCAAGGACTTGCTCAAGTACGTTGCGCCGGGGCCCTTGCCGGGAGAAGTCTGCGGGCGGCCCCGGCCAAGCGCGGGTCGAATGCCGGGGCTTGCTCAAGTGCGCCCGGGACAGCGTGACTTGCTCAAACTCGGTCTGGATTTCCGTGGGTTGCTCAAGCGCACCTCGCCAAGGGGCTTTGTCCAAGTGCCGCCTTGCGGACGACCCCTGCCCAAATGCATGCCGGTCGGCAGGACTTGCCTGTGCACTGACACCCGGGCTTGCTCAAGTACGCCTTGAGCAGGCGGCGTTGAGTACGCGCGGTTTCAGTCTCGAGCGCCGGTCGTGTCCGGCGCGCCGGGGCGGACCACGGTCGCTCCCGGCGCCGGCGACGGAGCCACCCGTGCCGACTTGCACGTCCCGGACGCCCGCAGCGCCGCAGCGATCCGCTCCGCCCCGGACGCGTCCCGGGCGAGGAACGCCGTCGTGGGTCCCGATCCCGACACCAGCGCCGTGAGCGCCCCCGCCGCACGCCCGGCGGCCAGGGTCTGCGCCAGCTCGGGGAACAGGGACAGCGCGGCCGGCTGAAGGTCGTTGGAGACCGCCGCCGCGAGCGCCCCGGTGTCCCCCTTGGCCAGCGCCTCCAGCAGATCCCGCGAGGCGACGGGCTCGGGGACCCGCACTCCTTCGCCGAGCCGGTCGAACTCGCGGAACACCGCGGGCGTCGACAGCCCCCGGCCGGCCATGGCGAACACCCAGTGGAAGGTCCCGCCGACCTCCAGCACCGTGAGCTTCTCGCCCCGTCCGGTGCCCAGCGCCGCCCCGCCCACCAGGCTGAACGGCACATCACTGCCCAACTCCGCGCAGATCTCGAGCAGTTCCGAGCGCGACGTCCGTGTGCCCCACAGCGCGTCGCAGGCCACGAGCGCACCGGCCCCGTCCGCACTGCCGCCCGCCATGCCGCCGGCGACGGGAATGTCCTTGGTGATGTGGATGTGCACGGCCGGCTCGAGCCCGTGGCGGCCGGCGAGTGCCAGCGCCGCCCGGGCCGCCAGGTTCGTGACGTCGAGCGGCACCTGTGCCGCGTCGGGGCCCGAGCAGGTGACGCGCAGGGCGTCGGCCGGGGTCACCGTGATCTCGTCGTACAGGCCGACGGCCAGGAAGACGTTCGCCAGGTCGTGGAAGCCGTCGGGACGGGCACCGCCCACCGCGAGCTGCACATTGACCTTGGCGGGGACACGTACGGTCACGCTCACTGCTGGGCCTGCTCCTCGTTCTCGGTGCTGCGGTTCCCGGTGTTGCGGTTCTCGGCGATGCGGGCGAACTCCTCGACCGTCAGCGACTCCCCGCGCGCCTGCGGCGAGACCCCGGCGGCGACGAGCGCGGCCTCGGCCTCGGCGGCCGACCCCGCCCATCCGGCGAGCGCGGCCCGCAGCGTCTTGCGCCGCTGAGCGAAGGCGGCGTCCACGACGGCGAACACCGCCGCCTTCGACGCGGTGGTCTTGACCGGCTCGGCCCGCCGGACCAGGGAGACGAGCCCGCTGTCGACGTTGGGCACGGGCCAGAAGACATTGCGCCCGATGGCCCCGGCACGCTTGACGTCCGCGTACCAGTTGGCCTTCACGGACGGCACCCCGTACACCTTCGAACCGGGTGGGGCGGCCAGCCGGTCGGCGACCTCGGACTGCACCATCACCAGCGTCCGCTCGATGCTCGGGAAGGTGTCGAGCATGTGCAGCAGGACGGGCACCGCGACGTTGTACGGCAGGTTCGCGACGAGGGCGGTGGGGGCGGGGCCCGGCAGCCCGGTCACATGCAGGGCGTCGGAGTGCACCAGTGCGAACCGCTCCGCGCGCTCGGGCATCCGCGCGCCGATGGTCGCGGGCAGCGCCCCCGCGAGGACGTCGTCGATCTCGACGGCCGTGACGCGCTCGGCCACCTCCAGCAGCGCCAGCGTCAGGGAGCCGAGTCCCGGCCCCACCTCCACGACGACGTCCTCGGGACGGACGTCGGCGGTGCGCACGATGCGCCGCACCGTGTTGGCGTCGATGACGAAGTTCTGGCCGCGCTGTTTGGTGGGGCGCACACCGAGGGCGGCCGCGAGTTCACGGACGTCGGCGGGGCCCAGGAGGGCGTCGGGGGCGGAGCTGCTCACGGAGCAAGGGTACGGGGCGGTGCGACGGCGCCGCGCACGCACGGGTGCGCGCGGCCCGGGCCTCCCCCGGTGCCTTGTGGGCCCGGGGGAAGCCCGCGGACGGTGCCGTCCCCGGGGGAACGGCGGCGGTCGCGCGCTCAGCGGTAGAGGCGCGGCCCGCAGTGCGGCCAGGGACTGGAGCCCTGGCGCACGTACAACTTCTTGGCCCGGTACGTCTGCTCCGAGGACGGAGCGTCCTGCGGCCGGCCGGAGCCGCCCAGGCTGCGCCAGGTGTGCCGGTCGAACTGGTAGAGGCCTCCATAGGTGCCGGACGGGTCCACCGCACGCGCCCTGCCGCCGGACTCACAGGTCGCGAGCCCGTGCCAGTTCAGGCCCTCGGCACCGCTCACCGAGTCCGGGTGCCGTCTGGTGCCCACCCGGATCAGCTGGGTCCTGGGCTCCTGCACCACCTCGGACTCGATCCGCCTCGGCTTCTGCCGGACACCGTTGACCGTGCGCAGGACGTACGTCACACGACGCGTGCCCGGCCGCCCGGCGCGGGCCACGACCTCGGTGCCCTTGAACAGGTGCGGGTCCCGGGTGCGTCGCACGTCGAACGGGATCTGCTCCTCGCGGATCTCCTTCGAGCCCTTCACCCTCAGCACGGTCACCGTCTGGCCGTCGCGCGGAAAGCTGTCCGGCCGTACGGAGGTCGTGTCCTGTCCGCGCAGGGTGACCCCGGCCTGTTCGACCGCCTCGCGGACGGTCGCCGCGTTCGTCCGGATCGTGCGCGGCCGGCCGTCCGCCATCACCGTCACCGAGCGCTCGGTGCGGACGTCCAGCGCGAGTCCCTGGCGGCCGATCTTCCGGGAGCGCGCAGTGGACAGATACGCGCCCTCCGCGCGCACTCCGAACTGCTGGAGCGCGCTGTCGACGGTGCGCGCCGTCGTCCACACCTGGCGCCGATGGCCGTCGACGGTGAGGAACAGCGGGCGCCCGTAACGCACCACGACGTCGTCCCCGCTGGCCAGCGAGGTCCCGGGCGCGGGCGAGACCACGTCGTGCGCGCCCACGGCGACCCCCTCCTCGGTGAGCAGTTCACCCACGTCGGCGGCGAAGGTGTGCAACGCGCGCGGCCGACCGTCCACGGTGAGTTCGATCGCCTTGTCGTTGGCGACGAACGCGGTGGTGCCGCCGGCGAGGAAGGCGACGACCAGTGCCTGGGGAATGAGGCGGCGGACGGAATCGGGGCGGGAGCGGCCCTTTCCGCGGCGGGCCGCGTGCCGGGCCTGGGCACGGCCCGGCGGACGGGCCGTCGCCTCCGGCTGCTGGCGCGGCATCGGTCCCGCTATGTCCCCGGCGTGCACGGTGCGGGCCCGCGCCTCGTAGGCAGGCCGGTAGGTGTCCGGGTACGCCGGGCCGTAGGGCTCGTGATCCTCGTACGCCGGGGCCGGGTCGTACGTCCCGCATGGCGAGTACTGCCGATTGCTCACGACGACACGCTCCAGAGAGGTCCGAAACGGGAGACCAGAACCTAGCGCCTGGCCGTCACTCTCCAAAGCAACGCCGTTACTCGGTGTGGCGACACGCCTTCACCCCGAAACACCAGGAAATCCGGACGTTCCGGCACTCAGGCCGCTCGTCGGCAACCGGGTGACATCACGTTCAGTAATCGAAGGCGCGCGCCGTGTTCCTTGCGATCGCCTCCGCCAGCACGTCCTCCTCGAGCCCCTTCACGGCGGCCATCGCGCGGACCGTGATCGGAACGAGATAAGGGGCGTTGGGCCTGCCCCGATAGGGCGCGGGCGTGAGGAACGGGGCGTCGGTCTCGACCAGGACGAGGTCGAGGGGGGCCACGGCGAGAGCGTCCCGCAGCGGTTGCGCGTTCTTGAAAGTCATGTTTCCCGCGAACGACATGAAGTACCCGGCACGGGCGCAGGTCTCCGCCATCGCCGCGTCACCCGAGTAGCAGTGGAAAACCGTCCGCTCGGGCGCACCCTCCTCCTCCAGAATGCGCAGCACGTCGGCGTGGGCGTCGCGGTCGTGGATGACCAGCGTCTTGCAGTGCCGTTTGGCGATCTCGATGTGCGCGCGGAAGGAGCGCTCCTGGGCGATCCTGCCCTCGGGCCCGGTGCGGAAGTAGTCGAGCCCGGTCTCCCCGACGCCCTTGACGTGAGCAAGAGCCGCAAGGCCGTCGATCTCGGCGAGCGCCTCGTCCAGAGCCGCGTCACCGCCCGGCTCGCGGGCGCCCTGCCGGGACCAGCCGTCGGGGTCGCCGCCGACGATGCGGGGCGCCTCGTTCGGGTGCAGCGCCACGGCCGCGTGCACGGACGCGTGCTCCGCGGCCGTCTCGGCGGCCCAGCGCGAGCCCTTCACGTCGCAGCCCACCTGCACGACCGTGGTCACGCCGACCGACGCCGCCCTGGCGAGCCCCTCCTCCACCGTCCCGGACTGCATGTCGAGGTGGGTGTGCGAGTCGGCGACGGGCACGCGCAGGGGTTCCGGGAGCGGGGGCGGCCCGTTCTTGTCGGACGCTTGGGAAGGCATGCTCCGATCCTACGAAAGGGGCCGTACCGCCCCTCGCCCGGGAGGAACCGTTCACCCCGCCTTGCGATGGTGAAACACGTGGAGCAGGTCCGAGAGGTGCCAGTGGTGGTGCTGCCCGGTCTCCTGCGCCCGCGCCGCCGGCTCGTCCAGGGTCTCCTCCCCGGCGGGCCGCCCTGCCGGGCGGTGGTGCCGGTGCATGGAGTTCTGGACGGAGGACACCTGGCCGGGGCGCATGATGCGCACCACATGGCTGTCGCAGTTCAGGCAGCTGGGACGGCTCAGCGGCGACGGGACGACGCGGCCGCCCGCCACATACATCACGAACTCGTTGCCGTCTCCGTCGAGGTGGTGCTCGATGTCGTACGACTGCTCCCAGCCGTGCCCGCACCGCATGCAGGCGAAGGAGTAGGACTCCTGTACGACGGCGGTGGCCATGCCTCGGTCGGCCTGCCCGATGCCGGCCGCATCTATCCGGCCGGTGCGTCCTGCGCTCTCACTCATGCCAGCTCCTCTTGTCCGCTGGACAAGCGCCCCGGTGAGGCGGGGTTCCCCCTGAATCCCGCGGGGTCCCACTGTGGGCGAGGGACGGGGACGTCCCTTCACCCAGTGGACGACTTCACCAGCGCGAACGCATCAAGGCCTGCCGAGTGTTGGAGGCGATTTGGAATCCGCTTGCCAAATCGACCCGAACGCACCGTTATGGCTTTGCCTTCGGCGACAGCTCTTTGCCCGCCCATGGGGCGTCCGCTCACGGGAGATGCTCCCTGCTCGGAGGGGGTGTGACTCACTCGGACCGGTCGGCGTTCTTGGCCGCCACCACCGCGTCGAAGACCTCCCGCTTCGGCAGGCCCGCCTCGGCGGCGACCGCCGCGATCGCCTCTTTGCGCCGTTCGCCCGCCTCTTCGCGCACCCGCACCCGGCGCACCAGCTCGGTCGCGTCGAGCGCCTCGGTGGCCTTCTCGCCCGCGCCCTCCACGACCACGGTGATCTCGCCCCGTACGCCCTCGGCGGCCCACTCCGCCAGTTCGCCGAGCGGGCCCCTTCGGACCTCCTCGTACGTCTTGGTCAGCTCGCGGCAGACGGCGGCCCGGCGCCCGGAGCCGAAGGCCTCGGCCATGGCGGCGAGGGTGGCCTGGAGCCGGTGCGGGGCCTCGAAGTAGACGAGGGTGCGCCGCTCCTCGGCGACCTCACGCAGCCGTGACAGCCGTTCGCCCGCCTTGCGCGGCAGGAACCCCTCGAAGCAGAAGCGGTCCACGGGCAGCCCGGACAGCGCGAGCGCGGTGAGCACGGCGGACGGACCGGGCACGGCGGTGACGCGGACGTCCTTCTCGACGGCGGCGGCGACCAGCCGGTAGCCGGGGTCGGACACGGAGGGCATCCCCGCGTCGGTCACCAGCAGCACCCGCGCCCCGCCCTCCAGCGCCTCGACCAGCTCGGGCGTCCGGGCCGACTCGTTGCCCTCGAAGTAGGACACGACACGCCCGGCAGGCTGCACGCCCAGCGCCTGTGTGAGCCGGCGCAGCCGACGGGTGTCCTCGGCGGCGATCACGTCGGCGGTCGCAAGCTCCTTCGCGAGCCGCGGCGGAGCGTCCTCGACGTCCCCGATGGGGGTGCCTGCGAGGACCAGAGTTCCGGGCGTAGCTGTCACGCTTCCATCCTCCCAGGCTCGGGCCGTACCCGATCGGAGGGGCCAAGCGCGGGACTCACACAGACGCGTTCCCTACGATGGCGCGGTGACCAGTACCGCGTCCTCCACGGACACCCGGCAGGGCCAGGCCACCGAAGAGCATCGGCCGGCGTGGCAGCAGCGGCTCCGCCGTTTCGGATACACGGCGCGCCCCACAGGCGACGTCCGTGACCGGCTGGTGCCGCCCTACAGCGAGCCCAGCCCCCGCGTCTGGGGGGCGCTCGGCCTGCGCAAGGAGGTCGCCGACCGCCTCACCCGCTGGTCGGGCTGGGGCGGCCCGCTGCTCGTGACGCTCGTGGCGGGCCTCATGCGGTTCTGGAACCTGGGCAGCCCCAGGGCGGTGATATTCGACGAGACCTACTACGCCAAGGACGCCTGGGCGCTCATCCACAACGGATACGAGGCGAACTGGGCCAAGGACGCCAACGATCTGATCCTCGAGAACCACGGGCATGTGCCGATCCCGACGGACGCCGCCTACGTGGTGCATCCGCCGGTCGGCAAGTATGTGATCGGGCTCGGCGAGCTGCTCTTCGGGTTCAATCCGTTCGGCTGGCGGTTCATGACGGCGCTGCTCGGCACGCTGGCCGTGCTGATGCTGTGCCGCATCGGCCGCCGGCTGTTCCGCTCGACCTTCCTGGGCTGTCTGGCCGGTGCGCTGATGGCCGTGGACGGTCTGCAGTTCGTGATGAGCCGCACCTCGCTGCTGGACGGCGTCCTGGAGTTCTTCGTGCTCGCGGCCTTCGGCTGCCTCCTCATCGACCGGGACAGGGTGCGCGAGAAACTGGCGGCGGCCCTTCCGGCGGACGCGGACGGCCGGGTGCGCCCGGACCCGCACACGGCGGAGACGGTCCGCTTCGGCCCGCGCCCGTGGCGCTGGACGGCGGGGGTGATGCTCGGTCTCGCCATCGGCACCAAGTGGAACGGCCTGTACTTCCTGGCGGCGTTCTGTGTGATGGCGGTCCTGTGGGACTACTCCGCCCGCAAGGTCGCCGGGGCCCGGCAGACCGCCACGGCGGTCCTGAAGCACGACCTGGGGCTTACCTTCCTCGCCACGGTCCCCGTCGCGATCTGCGTCTACCTCGTCTCCTGGATCGGCTGGATCCTCTCCCCCGCCGACGGCTCCGGAGGTTACTTCCGCGACTGGGCGGCCAACGACGGCAAGGGCGGCACGTGGGCCTTCCTGCCCGACTGGCTGCGCAGCCTGTGGCACTACGAGCACGAGGTCTACCTGTTCCACGTCGGCCTGTCGTCCCCGCACACGTACCAGTCGAACCCGTGGAGCTGGCTCGTGGTGGGCCGGCCGGTCTCCTACTTCTACGAGTCCCCCTCCCCGGGCGAGGCCGGCTGCCCCGCGGACGCCGGCGACAAGTGCGCCCGGGAGGTCCTGGCGATCGGCACCCCGCTGCTGTGGTGGGCGGCCTGCTTCGCGATCCTGTACATCCTGTGGCGATGGGCGTTCCGCCGCGACTGGCGGGCCGGCGCGATCGCCTGCGGAATCGCCGCGGGCTACCTGCCCTGGTTCATGTACCAGGAGCGCACGATCTTCTACTTCTACGCGGTCGTCTTCGTCCCGTTCCTGTGCCTGGCGGTGGCGATGATGATCGGCGCCATCATCGGACCACCGGGCTCGGACGAACGCCGCCGACTGGTCGGAGCGGCGGGCGCGGGCATCCTGGTCCTGCTGATCGCCTGGAACTTCATCTACTTCTGGCCCCTGTACACGGGCACGGCGATCCCGATCGACCAGTGGCGGTCGCGGATGTGGCTGGACACCTGGGTCTAGCCGGGCGGACATCTCACGAGGGCGCGACGGTCGGTCGCGCCCTCGTGGTCGTTGTCGGTCGCTAGCGGTCGCCGCCGGCCACCCTCGGACGACCCGGAGACGGCCCACGGCCACGCTTGCCGGCCCGTACCGCCTGAAGGAGCGGTTCCTTGGCAGGACGGGGCGGATCGTGCTCGTTCCGCGACCTACCGTTGGTTTTCACGCTCGTCTCCCTCGCCGGTCAGTCGGGCGAGGCGGTCCCACGCCGGGGATGAGGCTCCGGGCTGGGATCGCGCGGCCAACCGGGCGATGGCCGGGCTGTGGACGGGGCGGGTCTCGGACCGGCTGTGGTGGTTGATGAACCAGTTCCTGGTACGGGCCGCGAGGGCGGGGAGGCGGGGATCGTCGGGCGACCAGTCGTAGGCGGCGTCATGGTCGAGGTAGAGGGCGCGGAACTCGGGATCGTTCATGAGTTCGCGCTTTTCGGCGATCCATCGGGAGGCGTCCTCAGGTGAGGCCGTTTGCATGAGGATCCAGCCGTCGCGTTCCAGCTCCCTCTGGCGCTCGCTGACGCCGAGTTCGCGCAGGACGTCGAGGTGGTCGGCGACCTCCGGGGAGACGAACAGCCGGTCGCCGCCGCGCAGCTGGGCGAGTTGGTCGCGGGTTCGCCGCAGCTGCACCATGCGGTCTTCCAGGTCGTGATCGATCTCGGTGATGGCCGCGGTGAGCGTGTCCGGGTCGGCGTTGAGAAGGTCCTTGATGCGGGCCAGTGGCACGCCCGCATTGGCCAAGGTCCTGATCTTGACGAGGTCGATCGCGTCTTGCGCGGTGTAGCGACGGTAGCCGGAGTGGTCACGGTCGGGCTCAGCGAGCAGGCCGCGTTGGTGATAGTGGCGTATGGCCTTGATGGTCACTCCGGCGTAGTCCGCGAGCTGGCCGATCCTCAGCATGCCGGCCATCCTGCCACCCGGGCCGGTCGGCCGGAACGGTCAAACCCGTCGGGTCAGGCGGCCGCCGCCGTTACGGAAGCGCGCTTGGCCGTCGCGGACATCGTGGTAGGAGACGAGCAGGAGTCGCAGGTATCCGTCGAACGTTTCCAGCGGGTACCCGGCGGGCGCGAAAAGGCCCGGCCGGATCGGCACATAGCGCTGCGGCGGAGCGGAGGTCATGCCGCCGGCGAACTGGCTGAAGACCCGTCCCTGCGATTCGTCCGCCGGTTCGTAGGTCGTCCGCTCCTCGAGCCGGCCGTCGACGATGCTGACGTCGATACGGAGTTGGTTGGAGCGGTAGGTGCCCACGTACGGGGTGAGGTCGACGTCCTGCTCCCCTCCGGTGACCAGAGTGGGGATCCGGACGCCGAAGTGCTCGCTCAGGAGCCGCTGCAGGATGTGGTCGTGGAGCATGATCGCTGCCGAGGTGTTGCCGAAGGCAGTGAAGACCAGGTCGATTTCGGGCACGACGCACAGGATGGACACTCCGCCGGGCGACGCGCCCGACATGGCCAGGACGGTTGTGTCACCGAACGGGTAGCGCACCCAGCCCAGGCCCATCGGGGGGACGTTCGGGGTCGCCATGTCGTACGACGCCTGCTGCATCAGTGCGGTCGCCCCGGCAGACAGGACGCGAGTGCCGGACGGGGAGACACCGCCCGCCAGATGGGTGCGCCCGAAAGCGAGCAGGTCGGCGACGGTGCCGATCGGCGTCCCGCCGGCGGGCCCCCAGGTGTCGGGCAGCATGAACATCCCGGTGGGCTCGGCCGCCATGGTCTCCGGGTCGAGGAAGTGGCCGACGGCCGTGCTGCGCAGAATGGCCTCCTCGGCCGAGGTGCAGGAGTCCTTCATGCCGACGGGCGCGTAGATGTCGCGCTTGAGCAGGTCGGGGAAGGGCATGCCGGTCACCGCTTCCAGCAGGCGGCCTGCGACGATCATGCCGCCGTTGGAGTAGCTGAGCTGCTCGCCGGGCTCGAACAGGGCGCCGCAGTTGCTCGCGAGGCCGTCGACGTAGATCTTCAGTGCGTCGCGGCCCTTGGCGTCGGGGAAGAACAGGTCGGCATCGATGCCGTTGGTGTGCGAGATCAGGTGCCGGACCAGGATCTTGTTCGCCGCGCCCGGTGCGGTCAGGGCGAATTCCGGAAGGTACTTCACCACTGGCGTGTCGAGGTCCAACAGTCCACGGTCGACCTGCCGCATGACCAGCGTGGTGGTCAGGACCTTGGTGACGGAACCGAAGAGGAATCCGGTGTTGTCGCACATCGGTGCGCCGGTGGCGACGTTGCCGGTTCCATGGGCGACGACGATCTGCTCGCCGGCGTGGTGGACGCCTGCGACGTACCCGGGGACGTTGTTGGACTCGCAGTAGGCGGCAACCTGCTCGCGGATGTCGGCTTCGACGGAGTGCAGCGCGTTGTTGTTCATGCGAAGCATCGTCGAACCCTGCCCGTGGGGCAGGGTCAAGTCCCGCGGAGGAGCAGGTCGTGCTGATCGTTCGAGAATGAGGCTGTCATGGCCGATGCAGCGATGCGGCACCGCGCGGGCAGCGGGGATCAGCAGCCGACGAAGTGACGGGCAGGGCTTCCGAGCTGCGGCCGGGACATCGATCGCCGCTGCGACCGACGTGGTCGGGATCCGCCGATGAGTTCCGCCGGCCGGCCCGGTCTACCGGGACGTACGCCATCGAGCCACCGACTGGAGACCCACCATGACCCGTCCCGCACACCCCGGCCGCATGCTGTTCGTGAACATCCCCGTAGCGGACCTCGAGCGCAGCAAGGCGTTCTTCGCCAAGCTCGGGTTCGGCTTCAACCCGATGTTCACCGACGAGACCTCCGCCTGCATGCTGGTCGGCGAGCACGCTTTCGTCATGCTGCTCAGCCGTGAGAAGTTCGCGGAGTTCGCGAAACTGCCGATGGCCGATCCCACCACGCACACGCTGGCGCTGTACTGCTTCAGCGTGTCGTCCCGCGAGGAGGTCGACACGGTCAGCGCCGCTGCGCTCGCGGCGGGCGGCACCGAGGCGGATGGCGCCGAGGACTACGGCTTCATGTACTCGCGCAGCTTCTACGACCTCGACGGCCACGGCTGGCAGGTCATGTGGATGGACCCGGCGGCGGCGGAGCAGGGCCCCGAGGCGTTCGAGTCCTCCCTGCAGGATGCCGACGGCCCGGCCTGACCCACTACCGCGTTCCACACGTGCGCCGTCATGCAGGCCGTGCCCGCCATCGCGGTCGGTGCAGCGGCTTTGGCCTGGAGTCGCCCTGAGACGAGTGATCTGAGGCGAGTGATCGCGGCCCCGTAAGCTTCCGGCGCGTCGGGCAACCTGTGAACCTGCCCGCCGAGGCACGGCGTTGGGGCCATGACCTCACAGACTCGCCCCATGCCCCTCTCTTGGGCGGGAGCGGGCGGCCGGCGGTGCCGAACGGGGCGAAGACATGAGCGCGGGCGCCGCCGACCGCTCCCGCCGCCCCCGGGCGGCCCGGCTAGGGCGCCCCGGGAGAGGTGCCCAGGGCCAGGTCACGGTCGACGATCACCGCCACCTTGCCCACCACGCCATGGCCCGACTTCAGCGACTGGAGCCCCGCGTTGATGGCGTCCACGGCGCTGTCGATGGTCCGGCCGATGTGCGGAACCACAAGCCCCTGCTCCGCCCACTCCATCGCGAGATCCATCCCTTGCCGGAGAAGGGCGCGCGCCTGGCTGTCGAGCGTGGCGGGCTCGGAGAAGTAGCGCAGCAGATTGACGTCGACGCGCTCGGCGCCGCGCTCGGCCAGGATGGCGTCCACAGGGCTGTGTGTTTCGGCCAGGCGCGTCGTCCTGCCGGGGCCGACGCCGAGCACGATCCAGCTGCCGCCCCGCCGGACGGCCTTGGCGCTCTCGACGAAGCCCTGCTCGCTGTAGGTGGCGTCGAAGACGAGGTCGACGCCCCGGCCGTCGGTCAGCCGGGCGATGTCGGCGGCGATGTCGTCGTGCTTGTAGTCGAAGACGTGGTGGGCGCCGGACTGCCGGGCCAGTGCGATGGATTGCGGTGTACTGCCGCTGCTGACGACCAGTCCGGCGCCCAGGGCGCGCGCTGCCATCTGCACGGCCAGATGCCCGACGCCGCCCCCGCCGCCCGGGACATAAACGGTGTCGCCGGTCCGCACCGCTCCGTGAAGACCCGCGAACGCGGACAGAAAGCACATCGGAAGCGCCGCCGCGTCGCGGAAGCTCAAGGACGACGGCTTGCGGGCGATGAGGAATCGGTGGGCGAGGGCATAACCGCCCTCGCCTTGGCCGGATGCGACCCAGCCGCCGTCACCGTCCAGATCGGCCAGGGCGGCCACCGCGTCGCCGACGGTCACATCACCGACACCGTGACCCACGGCGACCACCACGCCGGCGAGGTCGAGCCCGAGGCCGACAGGGGGCGTCCGTCCCATGAAGTTGAGCTCGGCCAGCTTGTACTCCAGCGGGTTGAGCGACGACGCGGCGACGCGGATCAGCACCTGGCCCGCCGCCGGCTCCGCGACGGGAATCCGCACCGCCTCGAGCGGCAGCCCGGCCCGGTCGTGTGTGTAACC
The DNA here is from genome assembly GCF_051553595.1 of Streptomyces sp. HUAS TT11. Classification (NCBI taxonomy): domain Bacteria; kingdom Bacillati; phylum Actinomycetota; class Actinomycetes; order Kitasatosporales; family Streptomycetaceae; genus Streptomyces; species Streptomyces sp. HUAS TT11. Next base: position 5,326,047 of record NZ_CP196184.1, on the reverse strand, counting down.
GACGCCGAGGAACGCTTCGGGAGTCTTCACGGTCTGCTTCATGACGCCGCCACCTCCGCAGCCACTCGTGGCGGGACGGACCCACCGCCGGAAGCCGGCCCCGCCGGCCCCGCACCACCACGTCCGATTGTCGTGGACCTGTGCGATGCCGCCAGCGGTGACGGCGGCGCAAGCACGGCGAAGGGTCCGTGGCCTGCGGTCATCGCAGGTCACGGACCCTTCGCGTCACTGGTCGCCGCTGTCAGCGGCTGGTCCGCCGTGCTCCTCGGACTGGACCGTCAGGAGACGATCCGATCCGTTTCATGCTCTGCAGATCGCGATATCGCCGAGTCGGATCACCGTGCGAAGCGCCGGGGCGGCGCGTCGCCGGTCCGTCGCCGGTTTACCGGCCTCCCCCTCGGGAAGGACCGGATCATGTGATATCCGCACCAGTTCTGATATGCGGCATGGGGGTGCACCCCGTGGACATGGAGATCACGTTGCGGGTGGACGGGCAGCGGTACCGGCTCGTCGTCGACACCCGCACCAGCCTGCTGGACGCCCTGCGCGAGCGTCTCGGGATCACCAGCCCCAAGAAGGGATGCGACCACGGGCAGTGCGGCGCCTGCACGGTTCTGCTCGACGGCCGCCGCGCGCTCGGTTGCCTGGCGCTGGCGGTGGCGCACGAGGACACCGAGATCGTCACGGCCGCGGGCCTGGCCCGCGGTGACCGTCTGCACCCCGTGCAGCGCTCGTTCATCGACCACGACGCGTTCCAGTGCGGCTACTGCACGCCGGGCCAGATCGTCTCGGCGGTCGGGATGCTGGCGGAGGCGGAAGCGGGCTGGCCGAGCGCGGTGAGCGCCGACCCCGACGCCGACGAGGTCGTCCTCGACGAGGCCGAGATCGCCGAGCGGATGAGCGGCAACCTCTGCCGCTGCGGCGCCTACGCCAACATCCGCCCGGCCATCGCCGAGGCGGCCGGGCGATGAAGCCGTTCCGCTACCAGCGCGCGGAGGACGTGCCGGGGGCGGTCCGGATGCTCGCCCGGGCTCCGCACGGGGCGTTCCTCGCCGGCGGCACGAACCTCGTCGACCTGATGAGACTGGGCGTGGCCACCCCGGAGTTGCTCGTCGACGTGCGGCGGCTGACCTGCGACCGGATCGAGGAACTTCCGGACGGGACCCTGCGGATCGGAGCCACCGTGTCCAACAGCGAGCTGGCCGCCGACCGCAGGATCCGCCGGCGCTACCCGGTGCTCTCCCAGGCGGTGTTGTCCGGCGCCTCGGGGCAGGTGCGCAACCTCGCCACCACCGGCGGGAACCTGCTGCAGCGCACGCGTTGCCCGTACTTCCAGGACCTCACCACCCCGTGCAACAAGCGGGAGCCCGGGTCGGGTTGCTCGGCGCTCGAGGGCCACCACCGCGACCTCGCGATCCTCGGCTGGTCGCAGGCCTGTGTCGCGACCCACCCTTCGGACATGGCCGTCGCGTTGGCCGCGCTCGACGCGGTCGTGCGCACCCGCGGGCCGGACGGGGAACGGGCCCTGCCGCTGACCGAACTGCACCGGCTGCCCGGCGACGAGCCCGCGCGCGACACCGTCCTGCGGCACGGCGAGCTGATCACGGCCGTGGACCTGCCGCCGCTCGCGGAGAGCGTCAGATCCGGCTACCGCAAGGTCCGCGACCGCGCCTCGTACGCGTTCGCGCTGGTGTCGGTGGCCGCCGTGCTGAGAGTCGCCGACGGGACCGTGCGCGACGTGCGCATCGCGCTGGGCGGCGTCGCGCACAAACCGTGGCGGGCCACGAAGGCCGAACAGGCGCTGCGGGGCGCGCCCCCGACCGCCGAGCGCTTCCGGGCCGCCGCCGAGGCCGAGCTGGCCGCGGCCCGGCCGCTGGACGGCAATGCGTTCAAGGTGCCGCTCGTGCGCAACACCGTCGTCTCCACCCTCCTCGCCCTGGTGAACGAGCCACCATGACTGTCGTCCCCCGCGCCGTCGGCACACCGCTCGACCGCCTGGACGGGCCGGACAAGGTCCGGGGGACCGCCATCTACGCCTTCGAGCAGCCGGTCGACCGGCCCGCCTACCTGTACCCGCTGCAGGCCGCGATCGCCACCGGCCGTGTCACCGCCGTCGACGCCGAGGCCGCGCGTGCCGAGCCGGGCGTGCTGGCCGTGCTCACCCACCTCGACGCCCCGCGGCTGGCCTCGGCCGACGACGCCGAACTCGCGGTCCTGCAGACCGACGAGATCGCCTACCGCGGACAGCTCATCGGCGGCGTGATCGCCGAGACCGCCGAGACCGCCCGCCACGCCGCGCAACTGGTCCGCGTGGACTACGCGGAGCGGCCCCACCACGTCGAACTGGATCCGGACAGCGACGACCTCTACAAGCCACTGGACGCGGCCGCCTTCTGCACCGGTGGCGGGGAACTCCAGGACGGGTCGCCGGCCGACAGCGCCACGGGCGATGTCGACGCGGCTCTGGCCGCGGCGGAGGTCAGGCTGGACGCGACCTACAGCACGCCGATGAACCACCACAACCCGATGGAGCCGCACACCGCCGTGGCCGTCTGGACCGGCGGCGAACTCACGGTCCACTGCTCGACGCAGGGCGCGTCGATGAGCCGGGATCTCATGGCCTCCGTGCTCGGTCTCGGCCCGTCCGAGCTCCGGGTGGTCTCCCCGCACGTCGGGGGCGCCTTCGGGTCGAAGGTCTACTGCCACTCGTACGCGGTCCTGGCGGCGATGGCCGCTCGGCTCGTGCACCGGCCGGTCAAGTTCACGCTCACCCGCCGGCAGATGTTCTCCCTGGTCGGCTGTCGCCCCGCCACCGTCCAGCGCGTCCGGCTCGGCGCCGACGCGAGCGGGCGTCTCACCGCGATCGCCCACGACGTGGTCGTGCAGACCGCCAGGGTCAAGGGATACGCCGAACACGTCGCGGTGTGCTCCCGGTACATGTACGCCGCGCCCAACCGGCGCACCACCCACCGGCTCGCCCCCCTGGACCTGCCGGTGCCGACGATCATGCGGGCGCCGGGAGAGGCACAGGGCATGTTCGCGCTCGAGTCGGCCATGGACGAGATGGCCGACGCCTGCGGCCTGGACCCCGTGGAGTTCCGGATCCGCAACGAGCCCGCCGTCGCTCCCGAGACCGGTCTGCCGTTCTCCAGCCGCCATCTGGTGGCGTGCCTGCGCGACGGCGCCCGCCGGTTCGGGTGGCAGCGGCGCAACCCGACCTCCCGGTCGCGGCGCGACCGCCAGGGCTGGCTCGTCGGCACCGGGGTGGCGGCCTCGAGCTACCCCTCGCCCCGCTTCCCGGGCAACGCCGCCACCATCCGCGTCGGCCCCGACGGGCACTACACGGTGTTGATCGCGGCCGCCGACATCGGCACCGGCACCTGGACGGCCCTCACCCAGATCGCCGCGGACGCGCTGGGCGTCACCGTCGAGGACGTGCACGTGCGGATCGGGGACTCGGCGTTGCCCCATGCCTCACCGGCGGGCATGTCGTCGGGTGTCAACAGCTGGGGCACGTCCGTCGTCGAGGCGGCCGAGCGGCTGCGCGCACTCGTGGAGTCCGAGCACGGCGGGTTCGTCCCGCCGGAAGGGCTCGAGGTCACCGCGGACATGCCCGCCAACCCGTACGCCGCCCGCTACGCGATGTACAGCTTCGGCGCCCAGTTCGCCGAGGTCCGGGTGCACGCCGACACCGGCGAGGTGCGGGTCCCGCGCCTGCTCGGGGTGTTCGACGTGGGCCGGGTGATCAACCCCGGGACGGCCCGCTCGCAACTGCTCGGGGGCATGACCATGGGCCTGTCGATGGCGTTGTTCGAGCAGAGCGTGGTCGATCCGAGATTCGGGCACGTGGTCAACCAGGATCTCGCCATGTACCACATCGCCTCCAACGCCGATGTCGGATCGCTCGAGGCGTACTGGGTGGAGGCGGAGGACCCGTACACCAACCCGATGGGGGCCAAGGGCATCGGCGAGATCTGCGTCGTCGGCACCGCCGCGGCGATCGCCAACGCCGTCCACCACGCCACCGGTGTCCGCGTCCGTGACCTGCCGATCACTCTGGACAAGCTGCTCAACCAGGTCGGCGCCGGACAGTCGTGGAACGGGTCGGGCACGTCGTGGTAGGTGCGGAGGCCCTGCGGGCTCCGCCGGCCGCTGAGGCCGTGCTCATCCCGGGCACAGCCGTCACCGTTCAAGTATGTGGTCCGATGTGGGGGTTTGGGTCATACATCTGATCACTCTTCGGCCAATAATCAAACACGCCCGTCACAACCTCCCCGAGGGCCGCCTACAGTGCGAGATCTACGGGGAGGGGATGACGCGCCATGCGCAAGGGGGTCAAGGCCGGCATAGTCGGCGGGGTGTTCATGGTCATGGTGGGGGGAGCCGGGTACGGGGCGTACAACTTCCTGACGGCACTCAACGGGGGCACGGCCGCCGGCAGCAGCGTCGGCGGACCGGCGCCCGTGAAGACCGGACCGCCGTCCGCGAGCGAGGTCAAGGAGGCGAGTGCCAAGTTCCTCGCCGCCTGGCAGAAGGGCGATGCGGCCGCCGCCGGCTCGTACACGAACAACGCCGGGGCCGCCGAGCAGTTGCTGACCGCCTACGGCACCAGCGCGCACATCACCAAGGTGCACATCACGCCGCGTGCGCCGAGCGGTGACTCGGTGCGGTACTCGGTGAAGGCGACGGTGTCCTACGACGGGAAGTCCGAGCCGCTCGCCTACGACAGCGAACTGACGGTCGTGCGCGGTGTGACCACCGGGCGCGCACTGGTCGACTGGCAGTCGTCCGTGGTCCATCCCGCCCTGGAGAAGGGCGACACGCTCGTCACCGGTGAGGCCAAGGTCCCGCCCATCGAGGCGGTGGACCGGAACAACCAGGTCCTGACCGCGGACAAGTACCCCTCGCTCGGCCCGATCCTGGACGCGCTGCGCGAGAAGTACGGCGACAAGGCCGGCGGCAGGCCCGGCGTGGAGCTGTCCGTCGAGCGCGCCGATGCGAGCGCGCCGAGCAAGACCCTGCTCACGCTCGCCAAGGGCACCCCGGGCAAGCTCCGCACCACGATCAGCGCCCCCGCGCAGGCGGCGGCCGAACGGGCCGTCCGGCAGTACGCGGAGTCGTCGGTGGTGGCGGTCAAGCCGAGCACGGGCGAGGTGCTCGCGGTCGCCAACCACCGGCAGGACGGTTTCAACGCGGCCTTCGAGGGACGGCTCGCGCCGGGCTCCACGATGAAGGTCATCAGCGCGGCGACGCTCATCGACAACGGCATCACCAGCATGAACGGTCCGGCGCCGTGCCCCGAATCGGCCGTCTGGCAGAGCCAGACCTTCCACAACCTCAAGGGTCTCGTCCCCAACGAGCAGGCCACGCTGGCCAACAGCTTCATGCGCTCGTGCAACACGGCGTTCGTGAAGTACGCGGACGAGGTGAAGGTCGACTCGCTCACCCGGGAGGCCGAGGACCGTTTCGGGCTCGGGCAGGACAACTGGAAGACCGGCATCGTCTCCTTCGACGGGTCGGTGCCCGCCTCCGGCGGCCCGGACACCGCGGCCAACCTGATCGGCCAGGGCCAGGTCCAGATGAGCCCGCTGAACATGGCGTCGGTCACGGCGACCGCCACCACCGGTGCGTTCCGGCAGCCGTACCTGGTCTCGCCGAAGCTCGACGGCCGCCAACTGGCCCGGGCCAGGGGCCTGTCCGGCGGTACCGTCGCCCAGCTGAGGGCGATGATGCGGCTGACGGCGACCCAGGGCACGGCCGCGCACGTCATGGCGGGGCTCGGCGGGGACATCGGGGCCAAGACCGGCTCAGCGGAGGTCGACGGACAGACCAAGTCCAACAGCTGGTTCACCGGCTACCGGGGCGATGTCGCCGCGGCGGCCATGACCCAGGAGGGCGGGCACGGCGGCGACGCCGCCGGTCCTATCGTCGCAGCTGTGCTACGAACCGGCGGCTGAGGTCACCCGCGCCGGACCGGGACTCTAGTGTGGTGTTCTCGTTGAGGAACATGGGGGCACCGGGGGACCTGGGGACTGCGGAGGATCGGAAGCTGTGGGCAAGAGAAGGCGCGCCGCCGAGCGCAGGAAGAGCCGCCCGCTGGTGGTCGGAGGACTGATCGCCGTCGTCGGTGTGGCCGGAGCGGTCGGCGCCTACAGCCTGCTCGGCGGCGGCGCGGCGGCCGACGACGGCAAGGCGTTCACGGGCGTGCTCAAGCCCGCGAAGACCGGGCCGCCGTCCGCCTCCGAGGTCCGCACGACGGCGGCGGCGTTCCTCACGGCCTGGCAGCAGGGCCAGGTGGCGAAGGCCGCGGCCGCCACGGACGACTCGGCGGCCGCGACGCAGGCCCTGACGGGTTACGGCAAGGACGCGCACATCACCGGGGTGACGCTGACCCGCGGTACGCCGTCCGGTGCCTCGGTGCCGTTCTCCGTCAAGGCGACGGTGTCGTACCAGGGCAAGAGCAAGCCGCTGGCGTACGACTCGAAGCTGACGGTCGTGCGCCGGGCCAAGGACGGTCTGCCGCTTGTCCGTTGGCAGCCTTCGGTGATGCACCCGGACATGGCCGAGGGTGACCGCCTGGTGACGGGAGAGGCCGGCACGCCCCCGATCAAGGCCCTGGACCGGGACGGCGGCGAGCTGACGACGGCCAAGTACCCCTCGCTCGGGACCGTGCTGGACGGTCTGCGGGAGAAGTACGGCAAGAAGGCGGGCGGCAAGGCGGGCATCGAGCTGCGCATCGTGCGCAAGGCGGCGGCCAAGGGCAGCCAGAAGACGCCCGACAAGACGCTGGTGGCGCTGAGCGAGGGCACACCGGGCACGGTGAAGACGACGCTGAGCCCGACGCTCCAGGCGAAGGCCGAGCAGCAGGTGTCGCAGAAGGACAAGGCCTCCGCGGTCGTCATGCGCCCGTCGACGGGCGAGATCCTGGCCGTGGCGAACTCGAGCCACGGCTTCAACGCCGCCTTCCAGGGCTCCCTGGCCCCGGGCTCGACGATGAAGATCGTGACCTCGACGCTGCTGTTCGAGAAGGGGCTGGCGCACGCGGACAAGCCGCACCCGTGCCCCAAGTACGTGACGTACGGCGGCTGGAAGTTCCAGAACGACGACAAGTTCGAGATCAAGAACGGCACGTTCAAGGCCAGCTTCGCGGCCTCCTGCAACACGGCCTTCATCAGCCAGGCGGAGAAGCTGGAGAACGACGACCTCACAAAGATCGCCCAGCAGATCTACGGGCTGAGCATGAACAACTGGGCGATCGGCGTCCCGTCCTTCGACGGCGCGGTCCCGGTACAGAGCGCGGCCCAGATGGCGGCCTCCCTGATCGGCCAGGGCAGCGTCCGCATGAATCCGCTGAACATGGCCTCGGTGGTCGCGACGGCCAAGACGGGCGTGTTCCACCAGCCGTACCTGGTCTCCCCGTCGGTGGACGGCCGCACGCTGGCCAAGGCGACCCGCACCATGTCGGCGTCGACGCAGGCCCAGCTGAAGGAGGTCCTCCAGTACACGGCCGCGGCCGGCACCGCCGCCAAGGCGATGGCGGGCCTGGGTCCTGACTACGGCGCGAAGACCGGCTCGGCCGAGGTGGACGGCCAGGAGCAGCCGAACGGCTGGTTCACGGCCTGGAAGGGCGACCTGGCCGCCGCGGGTGTGGTGCAGCAGGGTGGCCACGGCGGCGACTCGGCGGGACCGATCGTGGCGGCCCTGCTGCGCGCGGGAAGCTGAGCGGCGACCGGTGTCCGGGCACCGCGGGCCCGACCCCACGGGCCCGCGGCGAGATGGCCCTCGCGCGGATCAGCGGCACCGGGACCCTCGGATGCGTTGCGGCTAGTTGAAGTGCTGCCCCACAGCGGCCCCCGCCGTGTACGTACGGCGCAGGAAGCGCAGCAGCGCCTTCGACTCCAGTTGCACCACCTCGACCCCCCGCTGCGAGTGGAACTCCATGACCGCCTGGACCCGGCCGCAGGGCCAGATACGGACATCGCCCTTCTCGGCCGGGGCGCGCAGCCCCTTCTCCAGAAGATCCCGCGAGAAGGCCCACTCGTGCGGTCCGGGCAGACCGATGCGGACGGATCGTGGATCGATGTCGGGGTCGTAGCGAAGAACGATGGGAACGGCGTCCGGAGCTTCCGGGGAATCCGTGACGACATGGGCTCGTGCGTACTGTTCCACAACTGTCATGGGACCGCTCCTCACGCTGCGTCACCCACACAGAAGGTGAATCCACTACTTCTCCAATGTCTCATATAGGGACAAAGGCGGCTTCCGGTGCCCACAAGAGGTAGTCACGGATACCAAGCTCTTGCAATGACTTCGCAATAAGCCGCTATCCTCCAACGGTGCATGTACCCGACGGATTCATCAACGCCCCCACCTCCGCCGCGACCGGCGTCCTCGCCGCGGGCGCCCTGGCCGTCAGCCTCAAGGGTGCCCGGCGCGAACTCGACGAACGCACCGCACCGCTCGCCGGCCTGGTGGCCGCCTTCATCTTCGCCGTGCAGATGCTGAACTTCCCGGTCGCCGCCGGTACCAGCGGGCATCTGCTCGGCGGGGCGCTGGCCGCCATCCTGGTCGGGCCTTTCACCGGGATCCTGTGTGTGTCGGTCGTCCTCCTCATGCAGGGGATCCTCTTCGCCGACGGCGGCCTGACCGCCTTGGGCGTCAACATCACCGACATGGCGATCGTGACGACCGTCGTCGCCTACGCCGTCTTCCGTGCACTGGTCAAGATCCTCCCGAGGACGCGCCGCTCCGTCACCGTCGCCTCCTTCGCCGCCGCGCTGCTCTCCGTCCCGGCGGCGGCCGTCGCCTTCACCCTGATCTACGCCGTCGGCGGCACCACCGATGTCTCCATCGGCAAGGTCGCCACCGCGATGATCGGCGTCCATGTGCTCATAGGCCTCGGCGAGGCCGCCATCACCGCGCTCACCGTCGGCGCCGTCATCGCCGTACGCCCGGATCTCGTGTACGGCGCCCGGGGTCTTCGGCAGCGCCTCAAACTGCGCGTCGGCGGCGAACTGGTCGACGCGCCGGCCACCGGGCCCGCACCCGTGCCGGCCGCCGCCCGGTCCCACCGCAGGCTGTGGATCACCGGACTCGTCGCCTCCCTCGTCCTCGCGGGCTTCGTCAGCTTCTACGCCTCCGCCAGCCCCGACGGCCTGGAGAAGGTCGCCGCGGACCACGGGATCGACGGCACGGCGCGGCAGCACGCCTCCGCCGGCTCCCCGCTCGCCGACTACGGCGTCAAGGACGTGGACGACGCCCGCCTCTCCGGCGGTCTCGCCGGTGTGATCGGCGTCGGAGTCACCGTCGCGGCGGGCAGCACGGTCTTCTGGGCCGTCCGCAGGCGCCGCGCGTCGAGCACCTCCCCGGCCGCCTGAGATGAGTACGCAAACCGTTCCCTCCCGAGCGAGGGGAGGCGAGCGCGGGGCCGCGCACCGGCTCTACCGGCACGGGCACTCCCCCGTGCACGCCCTGCCGCCGCACACCAAACTCGCCGCCGCCTTCGCCTTCGTGGTCGTCGTGGTGTCGACGCCCCGCGAGGCGATGTGGGCGTTCGCGGTGTACGCCGTTCTGCTCGGTGCGGTGGCGTACCGGGCCCGTGTACCGGCCGGGTTCCTCGTCAGGCGCCTGCTGATCGAGGTCCCGTTCGTCGCCTTCGCCGTGCTGATGCCGTTCGTCGCGGAGGGCGAGCGTGTCCACGTCGCCGGGCTCTCGCTCAGCGTCAGCGGGCTGTGGGGCGCCTGGAACGTGCTCGCCAAGGGCACCCTCGGTGTCGCCGCGTCGGTGCTGCTCGCGGCCACCACCGAGCTGCGCCAGCTGCTGCTCGGGCTGCAGCGGCTCAAACTCCCGCCGCTCCTCGTGCAGATCGCCTCCTTCATGATCCGCTACGGCGATGTCATCACCGACGAGATGCGGCGGATGCGCATCGCACGGGAGTCGCGCGGCTTCGAGGCGCGCGGCGTCCGGCACTGGGGCGTCCTCGCCAAGTCCGCGGGCGCGCTCTTCATCCGCTCCTACGAGCGGGGCGAGCGCGTCCACCTGGCCATGGTCAGCCGCGGGTACGCCGGCTCCATGCCGGTCATCGACGAGGTGTCCGCGACCCGCGCGCAGTGGTCGTACGCCCTCGCCCTGCCCCTCGCCGCCCTCGTCGTCTGCCTGTTGGGATGGACCCTGTGACACCTTCGCTGGAAGTGGCCCGACTGGCCTTCGCGTATCCGGACGGACACCAGGCCCTGTTCGGCGTCGACTTCACCGTCGCGCGCGGCGAGCGGGTGGCACTGCTCGGGCCGAACGGCGCCGGGAAGACCACGCTCGTGCTGCACCTCAACGGCATCCTGACCGGTGGCACGGGCACGGTGAAGGTCGCCGGGCTGCCCGTCGGAAAGAAGCACATGGCCGAGATCCGGCGCCGGGTCGGCATCGTCTTCCAGGACCCGGACGACCAGCTCTTCATGCCGACGGTCCGCGAGGACGTGGCCTTCGGGCCCGCGACGGCCGGGCTCAAGGGCGCCGAGCTGGAGGCCCGCGTCGACCGCGCCCTGGAACAGGTCGGCATGGCGGACTTCAAGGACCGGCCGCCGCACCACCTGTCCTTCGGCCAGCGCCGCCGGGTCGCGGTGGCGACCGTGCTGGCCATGGAACCGGAGATCCTGGTCCTGGACGAGCCGTCGTCGAACCTCGATCCCGCCTCGCGGCGCGAACTCGCCGACATCCTGCGATCCCTGGACGTCACGGTCCTCATGGTCACCCACGACCTGCCCTACGCGCTGGAGCTGTGCCCGCGCTCACTGATCCTCAGCGAGGGCGTCATCACCGCGGACGGAAGGACCGGCGAACTGCTCGCCGACGACACGCTCATGCGCGCGCACCGGCTGGAACTGCCCTACGGCTTCGATCCCCGATCCGTGCCGTCGGCGGCGGACCGCGCCCGCTGACCGCCGTCACGGCGGGCTCGTGGGCATGTCCCGAGCGGTCCCCCTGCGGCGCCACGAACGGGCACGTCGACGTCGCGTCCGTGCCGGGCCGAGGAATCAAAGGCGCCTGCGACGGTGTTGGAGTCACTGTCGCAGGCGGACGAAAGGGAACACGGGCGTGGACGTGAACGGCGCTGTGGCCGAGGGCTTCGAGCCGGTCAGGGAAGCGTTCCTCGGGAACTTCGAGACGATGGGGGAACGCGGGGCGGCGGTCGCCGTGTACCGCCACGGTCGCAAGGTCGTCGACCTGTGGGCCGGGACGCGGGACATCGACGGCGCACGTCCCTGGGAGCGGAGCACGGCCCAGATCGTCCGCTCGGCCACCAAGGGCGTCGCCGCGGCCGTGCTGCTGATGCTGGCCGAACGCGGAGAGCTGGACCTGGACGCCCCCGTCGGCCAGTACTGGCCCGAGTTCAAGGCGCAGGGCAAGGAGCACACCCTGGTGCGGCACGTGCTGGCGCACCGGGCCGGAGTGCCGGCGCTGGACACTCCGCTCACCCCCGCCGAGGCAGCCGATCCCGATCTCGCCGCCGCGGCCCTGGCCGCCCAGCCGCCGGTCTGGGAGCCCGGCGCGGATCACGGCTACCACGCCCAGACGTACAGCTGGCTGACCGGCGAACTGGTCCGCCGGGTGACGGGCCGGGACATCGGCACATGGATCGCGGCCGAGATCGCCGGACCGCTCGGCCTGGACCTGTGGGTCGGGCTGCCCGGGGCCGAGGCGCACCGCGTGGGCCGGGTCGGCCCCCTCGAGATGCCGGCCCAGGCCGGGGCGCTGCGCACCCGCCCCAAGCGCGCCGTCGCGGACGCCTACGCCGACCCCGACAGCCTCACCCGCCGTGCCTTCGCGGCGATCACCCCGTTGCCCGACGAGAACGATCCCGCCTACCGCGCGGCCGTTCTGCCCGCGTCCAACGGCATCGCGACGGCCGACAGCCTCGCCCGCTTCTACGCCGCCCTGGCCGGCGAGGTGGACGGCGTCCGCCTGTTCGCACCGCGGACGCTGGAGCACGCCCGCGCCGAGGCGTCGGCGGGCCCCGACCGCGTGCTGGTGGTCAGTACCCGGTTCGGCCTCGGTTACATGCTCCACGGCGGCGCCTCGCCGCTCCTCGCCCCCGGTTCCTTCGGCCACCCGGGCCGCGGTGGCGCTCTCGGCTTCGCCGACCCCGAGTCCGGAATCGCCTTCGGCTATGTCACCAACGGCTTCCGTCAGAGCGTGACGGCGGACCCACGGGCGCAGGCCCTGGTACGGGCGGTGCGCGCCTCCCTCGGGTGACCGCGCGCGGCCCGGACGGCCACGAGGCCCGCACACGGTGTTGTGCACGGGCCTCGCCGGGTACCGGCTTCACCGGGACGTGTTCAGTGCGTCAGCGGGTGCGACGTCCTCCCCGACGCGTCGTCGATCTCCCCGTGCGCCTTCGTGAGCAGCTGCATCGCGAGATCGTTGAGCGCACGCGCCCCTGCGATCTCCTCCCCCACACGTGGCTGATTGGAGTCGGTGTGGTGGCGGCTGGCGTACCCGTGGGACCGGACCTCGTTCCCGTCGGGAAGCCGTACGAGCGCCGCCGCCCGCGTACGCTCCTGGTCCTCCTCGAATTCGAGTTCCACATGCCATCCGACTGCGGTGTGCATCATGACGATCACCTCCGGAACCGCTGATTCCAGGGTGCTCCTCCTTGTGCGGTGACGCACGGTGCGGCCGCGCCTCAGCCCGGCTGATCGCTGTCCTTCATCTCCCCCCAGCCGTGCCACCGGTCGACAGTGATCCACGCGCTGACCCGACCGCGCTCCCGGTCCGGGTAGGACCTGCCGATGTACTGCTCGGCGATCCGGTCGATGTCTGCCAGGTCCTTGTCGTCCTCCATCTCCGTGACCCGGCCGACGACGGTGACATGCGTGTACCAGTCCCCCTTGTCGAGGACGGTGAGGCTCACACGCGGATCACGGCGCAGATGCGTGAGGCGCACGCGTCCCCCGTCCATGTTGACGAGCACCCGGCCGTCCTCCCACAGGTACCAGGTGGGAGTGGACACGGGCTGACCGTCCGCACGCAGGGTGACGATGACCGCCGGGTTGGGGCGGCGCAGCATCTCGACGGCCGCGGCGGGCAGCGGAGGCTTGGACATGTGGACTCCTCGGGTCGTCAGGAACGGGGCTCGTCCTCGAAGCTGGCGAAGTAGGCGGCGGCCATGTCCTCGTCCCCATGGCCCTGGGCCGCGGCCCGGCGGAACCGCTCGGCGGCCGCCGCGGCGACGTCGAGACGGACTCCGTTGCGCTCACCGGCCCCCACGATCAGGCGGGCGTCCTTCTCCGCGGTCGCCACCGCGAAGCTGGCCGGGGTCAGCCCGCCCTCACGAATGAGATCGATCTTGGCGCGCAGATATCCCATGTCGAGCGGGCCGCCGCCGATGAGGCCGAAGAAGTCCTGCGGGTCGACGCCCAGTGTCTCGGCGAGGGCCAGTACCTCGCCGGCCGCGGCGGTGGCCGCGAGCACCCAGCTGTTGGCCACCAGCTTCAGCCGGGTGGCGCTGCCCGCCGCACCGTCGTCACCGGTCCACAGCGTGCGGGCGCCGACGGCGTCGAAGACCGGCGCCACCGCGTCCCGGCCCTCGACGGGACCCGCGGCGAGGACGGTCAGCTGCCCCGCCTCGGCCGGCTGGCGCGTGCCGAGCACCGGGGCCTCGTAGAAGACCAGTCCGTGCTCCTCGGCGAAGTCGGCCATGCCGCCGGCGTCCTCGATCCCCGCCGTGCTCGACTGCACCCAGACGATGCCGGGGCGCAGCCCGCGCATGGCCTCCTCCATGACCTGCACGACGGTTCCGCCGTCGTACAGCATGGTCAGGACGACGTCCGCGCCCTGCACGGCCTCGGCAGGCGTGTCGGCGATGTATGCGCCGTCGGCGGCCAGCGGTTCGGCCTTGGCGCGGGTGCGGTTCCAGGCGCGGACGGCGTGCCCCGCCCGGGCGATGTTGCGGGCCATCGCCGCGCCCATGATCCCGGTGCCCAGGACGCTCACGGTGAGCTTGTCTGTCATGACGCCAACTTCCTGATCCGTACGATGAGTCGTGCGCTTCCCATGCTCGCTCAGGCGCGCGCCTTCCCCGACGCGGGGCGGACCAACCGAAGCCGGCTGCCCGGACACGGACGCCGTCCTCCGGCCCGCGCGGGTCCTTCACCGGGCTGTTCTTCCCTCTGGGCATCGTCGGCCGCCGTGCCCTGCGCCGCCACTCGGCGGCATGCTCGGACGGGATCCACCACCCGCGGGAGCCGCCCGTCGCCGCTCGGCACTCCCGTCACGCCACGACGGCCGGACCCGAAAGGCCGGGTCCGGCCGTCGTGGGCCGTGCGGGGTGGTCCTCCGCGGGCTCGTCCGGTGGGTTCGTCAGCCCGCCTGCGACGGGGTCTGCTTGATGCCGTCGACGATCGCCCGGTTCATGATGGCGCTGGTGTAGGTGACCGTTCCGGGCTTGATCACGGAGTCCTCGCCTCTGGTCTCTTTCACCTGGACACTGCGCTCGCCCAGGAAGACATGGGACTTCCTGTCGAAGATCCATTCCTCCCGCTCACCGCTGGTCTCGTCCAGCCGGGCCACCGCCACCCCGTGCCGGCCCACCGCGTCCACCGCGTCCTGCACGACGACGACACCGGGGATCTTCGCCGCGGCCTTGAACAGCGCCGAGTACAGCTCGGCGGGCGGATAGCTCTCCCCGAGCAGATCACCGATGGTGGTGAACGCCTGCTGGTCGGGGGAGTTGCCGTGGCCCTTCTCCTCCTTGTAGATCTTGGCGAGCAGTGCGTCGGGGTCGGTGGTCAGCTTGGCCAGGTAGTCGTACGAAGGCCCGTTCAAACCGGCCTTGCGAGGGTTGCCCTGCTCGTCGGGGAGGCTCAGGGTCTCCCCCTCGGGGCTGTCGTTGACGGCGGGGTCGATCAGCCAGCCCTTGGTGCCGTCGGGAGAGTTCCAGATCTGGCGGCGGTGCAGCTCGTGGCTGGCCAGGGTGGTCTTGTCGCCGACCGACTTGGTGAAGGTGTCGGCCGTCCTGGACTCGATGTAGATGTACTGGCCGGGCTTGACGGCCGGGTGGGAGGTCTCGGCCGCCGCCAGCGAGATCCGGTCGAGCAGCTGCGGCACGCCCTTGGTGGTGGCGGCACCGATCGTCGTGGTCAGGGCGGGTCCGGTGGCGACGCCGCCGCTGCCCGCCCCATTGCCCGCGGGCATCGCCACCACGGCGATGACCGCCCCGGTCAGGGCCGCGGCCACGGCCACGGCCGGCAGCACGATCGCCGGGCGCGGCAGCCGGAAACGCCCTGTCTTCTCCGGGACCGCTGCCGTCCGTGTGCGCTGTTCCTGCTGAATCCGGTCCATCAGACGCTCCTTGTGGAACTGGTGACGGCCCATCGGCAGGTCGCGCGCCGTGTGGGAGAGCAACTGCGCGTCCTCGTCCCACTCGGCCGGGTTCTGCCGGGAAGTGTTCGTGTTCATCGGTTTCCTCCCTGCACGGGCCGGACCACGTGTGCGTGATCGCCTCTTGTCTGTCGGCCCGGGCGGCCGACTTCCCGATTTCCGCGCACGTTTTTCGGCGTCGTCCCCACGGCCGGGGCGGCCGCCTCGTCCTTGGTGAGCGCGCGCAGCTTCTTGCGCGCCCGGGACAGCCGGGAGGCGACCGTGCCCACCGGGATCCCGAGCGCCTCGGCCGCGGCCTCGTACTCCAGGCCCTCCCCGAGGCACAGCGCCACCACCTCACGCTCCGTCCGGCGCAGTGAGGCGAGGGCGCCCAGGGCCTTGGCGAGGCGGCGCCGGTCGTCGATGCGTTCGGCCACCTCTTCGGCGTGGTCGGGAACCGACAGCTCGGCCGCGGCGGCGGCGTTCGCGGCCGCCCGGTACCGCCGGTTGCTCCGGTACTGGTTGCGCGCGGTGTTGGTGGCGATACCCAGCAACCAGGGCCGCAGGGAGCCGCCCTCGGGATCGACCCTGTCGCGCAGCCGCCACGCCTCCATGAACGTCGCGGCCATCACGTCCTCGGCCGTCGACCAGTCGGCGGTCAGCCGGAAGGCGTGGTTGTAGACCGCGCGGGCACAGCTGTCGAAAAGCTCCGCGAACGCGCTCGAATCCCCGGCCCGTATCCGGGTTCGCAGTTGAGTGCTCACTTCCCTGAGCTGTCCGGCACCGCGCACCGGCTTCCCGTGATCTGCGCCACACCGCGCCGATCGGGCCGGCCCGTGGTGCCGGGGAATGCCTCCGAGGTGCTCATCGGCGAGGGGACCGAGGAGCGTCCCGGGGTCCGCGATCCGTCACGCCGGCTGCTCGCGCACGTCGACCAGCGTGCCGCCCGCGTGCCCGATCAGCGTCCTGGGGTCCATCGGGAACACGGTGTGCGGGGTGCCCGCCGCGGCCCACACCGTGTCGTGGTTCAGCAGCGAGCGATCGGCGAGCACACGTGTCGCCGTGCGGTGCCCGAAGGGGGGCACGCCGCCGATCGCGTACCCGGTGGTCTCCCGCACCACGTCGGCCTTGGCCCGGGTCACCTCGGCGGCCCCCAGTTCCCGCCGGACCCGCTCCACGTCCACCCGGGACGCCCCGTCCATGAGGACGAGCACCGGCGCCCCACCCCCGAACTCCCGGCTCCCGTCGGACAGGGGGGACTCCCATGCCACGAAGATCAGCGACTTGCAGATCTGGCTGAGTTCGCATCCGATGGCGGCGGCTGCCTCGGCGGCGGTACGGGTCGCGTCGGGGAACCGCCGGATCCGCCCCTGGAGCTCACCCAGTCCCAGCTCTTCGAGGGCCTCGGCGAAACGGGGATGGGCTCCGGAGTTCGCTGCGTCGGTGGTGGTCATGCAGGGCAGGCTAGTCGCCGCTCACCCGGGCCACGAACGGATTCCCGCCGGTCACCCGCGCGCGGGGGCGGGACGCCCGGCGGCCTCGGTCCCGCCGGGAGCGGACAGTCCACCCTTTCGGAGCAGCGGACCGCCGCGCCACCCTTCGTGGTGGCGCGGCGGTCCGCGTCCGTGGGGCGGGGCTCAGACCCCCACGAGCTCCCGGTCCTGATCCGGGTCCCTGCGGCCCTCGTCCCGCCGCGTGCGCAGTCCCTCGCCCTCGACGTCCACGTTCGGCAGGACGCGGCCGAGCCACTTCGGAAGCCACCAGGCCTTCCTGCCGAGCAGGGCAAGCACCGCCGGGACGAGCGCCATCCGCACCACGAAGGCGTCGAAGAAGACCGCGATGGCGAGGCCGAAGCCGATCATCTTGATCATCGACTCGCTGGAGCCGATGAAGCCGGAGAAGACGGCGATCATGATGACCGCGGCGGCGGTGACGACCCGCGCACCGTGCCGGAAGCCGGTCACGATCGCCTGACCGGGGTTCTCCCCGTGGACGTAGGCCTCGCGCATCCGGGTCACCAGGAAGACCTCGTAGTCCATCGCCAGGCCGAAGACCACACCCACCATGAAGATCGGCATCATCGACATGACGGGTCCGGTCTCCTCGACACCCATCAGCCCGGACAGCCAGCCCCACTGGAACACCGCGACCACCGCGCCGAGCGCCGCCGTCACCGAGAGCAGGAAGCCGAGCGCCGCCTTCAGCGGGACCAGGATCGAGCGGAAGACCACGATCAGCAGGAGGAAGGCGAGACCCACCACCAGCGCCAGATACGGGATCAGCGCGTCGTTCAGCTTCTGCGAGACGTCGATGTTCATCGCCGTCGAGCCCGTGACCAGCAGCTTCGCACCCGTGTCCGCCGTGATGCCGGCGCCCGCCCCGCGAATGCCGTGCACCAGGTCCTCGGTGGTCGCCGAGGACGGCTTGGAGCCGGGGACGACCGTGATCATCGCCGTGTCGCCGGCCGCGTTGTAGGTCGGGGGCGTCACCGTCACGACATCCCGCATGCCCTTGATGTCGTCGGTCACGGTCGTGACCGCCGCCTTCGGGTGCTCGCTCGACTTCGCGTCGACCACGACCATCAGCGGACCGTTGAACCCGGGGCCGAAGCCCTCCGAGAGGAGGTCGTAGGCCCGGCGCTGTGTCGTGGCCGTCGGCTGCGAACCGTCGTCCGGCAGGCCCAGCTCCAGCTGGGACGCCGGGAGCGCCGCAGCGCCGAGTCCGATCACGCCCAGCAGCAGGACGGCGACCGGGCGGCGCACGACGAAGCGCGCCCAGCGCGTGCCCATGTTCGGCCTGTCCTTGGCGGCGGCGGCCCGGCCGCCGCCCAGCAGCCGGCTCTTCTCGCCCGCCGGCTTGACCTTGCGGCCCGCGTAGCCCAGCAGCGCGGGGATCAGCGTCAGCGCGATCAGGACCGCGATGGCGACGGTGCCCGCCGCGGCCACGCCCATCTTCGTCAGCATCGGGATGTTCACGACCGCGAGACCCACGAGGGCGATCACGACGGTCAGACCTGCGAAGACCACCGCGGAACCGGCCGTGCCGACCGCCCGGCCCGCCGCCTCCTCGCGCTCTCGGCCCTCGGCCAGTTCGGCGCGGTAGCGCGAGACGATGAACAGCGCGTAGTCGATGCCGACCGCGAGGCCGATCATCATCGCCAGTGTGGAGGTGGTCGAGCCGAGGTCCAGCGCGTTCGCCAGGGCCGTGATCGTGCTGACGCCGATGCCCACACCGATCAGGGCGGTGAGCAGGGGCAGGCCGGCCGCGACCAGCGAGCCGAAGGTGACGACGAGGACGACCGCGGCGATCGCGATCCCGATGACCTCCGTGGCGCCCGTCTCCGGTACCGCGGACAGGGCGTCACCGCCGATCTCGACGCTCAGCCCGTCGTCCCGCGCGCTCTGCGCGGCCCGCTTCAGGGCGTCCTTCGAGGCGTCCTCGAGCTCCATGCCGGAGACCTTGTACTTCACCTGTGCGTAGGCGATCGTGCCGTCCTTGCTGACGGCGTGCCCGGTGAACGGGTCGGCGACGGAGGTGACCTCGGAGCCGTCGCGCAGCTCCCTGACGGTCTTCTCGACGACCGCCTTGTTGGACTTGGCGGTCACCTTCTCCCCGCCCGGCGCCTTGAAGACGACCCGGGCGGTCGCGCCGTCGGCGCTCATGCCGGGGAATCGCTGTTCCAGCAGGTCGAAGGCCTTCTGTGCCTCCGTCCCCGGGATCGAGAAGGAAGAGGAGCCCGCTGCGGGGGCGCTGGCGGCGCCGACGCCCGCGAGGGTCAGCAGCGCCACCCAGATCAGGGCGACGAAGTGCCGGCGCCGGAAGGCGAGCCGGCCGATTTTGTAGAGGAATGTGGCCACGAGGGCGTACTCCCGGTCAGGTCGTGGGGTGTTCAGGGCAGGAGGGATCAGCCCGACGACGTGAGCGGTGACGTCAGGTGGGGGTCAGGTGATGGGGCTGGTCAGGGGGTGGGCACGCCGAGTGCGGGGAGCACCACGGCGTCGATGTACGACGTGAGGAAGGCCTGGGTCGGCGGCTGGTCGTCGATCAGGGCCCGGGTGGCGAAGCCGCCGATCAGCATGTGCACCAGGAATTCCAGTGCCGGGCAGTCCGGACGGATCTCGCCCCGCTCGATGGAGCGTTGCAGCACACGCTGGAACTCCGCCATCTCCGGTTCGATCAGCTGCTCGCGGAACGCCTGGCGCAGGTCCGCGTTGTGGTGCATCGCCATGGCGACACCCCTCATCAGCGCGGAGTTCTGCTCCATGACGCAGTCGTCCTCGCGCGTCACCAGGGCGTGCAGGTCACCCCGGAGCGAGCCGGTGTCGATCGCGTCGATGGGGCCCGGCTTCCCGTGCCGGATGGCCTTCACCACCAGGTCGGCCTTGCCGCCCCACTGGCGGTAGAGCGTCGCCTTGCTGGAGCGCGTACGGGCGGCCACGGCGTCCATCGTCAGGGTGTCGTAGCCGACCTCCCGGAGCAGGTCGAGCACGGCCCCGTACAGTTCGGCCTCGCGCTCGGGGGTGATCCGCGTGCGACGTGCCGCTGCGACCTCAGCCACCCGACTCACCTTCCTGCTCCGCGCCGGAGCTGCAGACTCCGAACGACACCGTTTCGTACGTTCACGACAATACCCCCGCTGTCAACGAAACGAAACCGTTTCGTACGTGTCATGAATCACGGCTCCCGCACTCAACCGTCCGCCCGGTCCGGCCGCCGCCCGGCGTACGAGTTGCCGCCGCCGGTCCGCAGGAAAAGCATGGGTAGGTGAGCGACGCGAGCGACGTGTTCGAGAACGCACCCGGCTACCTCCGCTTCCCGCACCTGCACGGCGACCGCCTGTGCTTCGCCGCCGAGGACGATCTGTGGGTGGCCCGGGTGGACGGCTCGGGCCGCGCCTGGCGGCTCACGGTCGACCGTACGAAGGTCGGCCATCCCCGCTTCTCACCCGACGGCCGCCTCATCGCCTACACGAGCTGGCGCAGCCTCGTCCCGGAGATCCATCTGACCCCCGTGGACGGCGGGCCCGCGCGAAGGCTTACGTACTGGGGCAACTCCGACACACAGGTGTGCGGCTGGACCCCGGAGGGCGACATCCTCGCCGTCGCCTCGCACGGTGAGCCCTTCTCCTACTTCACCTGGGCCTACAAGGTCCCCACCGACGGCGACCCCGGCGGCAAGCTTCCCTGGGGTCCCGTCTCCGACATCGCCGTGGCCGACGTCGACGGCGAGCACAGGACCCTGCTGCTGACAGGCACCCCGCCGCACGAACCGGCCTCCTGGAAGCGCTACCGCGGCGGCGCCATGGGCCGGCTGTGGCTGCACGGCCGGCGGCTGCTCGCGGATCTCGAGGGCCATCTCGAGTCACCGATGTTCGTGGACGGGCGCATCGCGTTCCTCTCCGACCACGAGGGCATCGGAAACCTCTACTCGTGCGCGTACGACGGCAGCGACCTGCGCCGTCACACCGACCACGACGCCTTCTACGCCCGCAGCGCCGCCAGCGACGGGCGGCGCGTGGTGTACCAGTGCGCGGGCGACATCTGGATCGTCGACGACCTCTCCCCCGACTCGATCCCGCGCCGCCTCGACATCCGCCTGGGCGGCCCGCGCGCGGGGCGCCGCCCCTATCAGGTGCCGGCCGGGCAGCACATCGACGGGATCTCGGTCGACGAGACGGGCCGGGCCTCCGCCGTCGTCGTGCGCGGCAGCCTGTACTGGCTCACGCACCGGGACGGCCCCGCCCGGACCATCACCGACACGCCCGGCGTGCGGGTCCGGCTGCCGGAGATGCTGGGCGTGGGCGGGCAGGTCGCCTACATCACGGACGCCGACGGCGAGGACGCCGTCGAGCTCGCCTATCTGCCCCGCGCCTCGGGCGACCGTGCGCCGCACCGCATGGCCTCCGGCGAACTGGGCTGCGTACTGGAGATGGTGGCGGACCCGCAGGGAGAGCGGCTCGCGATCGCCTCCAACGACGGGCGGCTGCTGCTGATCGCCGTCGGGGAGGAGACCGGGGAGGCCACGGAGGCCGACGCATCGGCCGGCACAGTCACCGAGCTGATCCGCTCGGTCAACGGGCCGGTGCGGGACCTTGCGTTCTCGCCGGACGGACACTGGCTCACCTGGTCGCATCCCGGGATCGGCCGGTCGCTGCGCCAGATCAAGATGGCCCGCATCAAGGACCGGCTGATCGTCGACGTCACCAACGGCCGGTTCGAGGACGAGAACCCGGTGTTCACCCGGGACGGGCGCTATCTGGCCTTCCTGTCCTGGCGCGGGTTCGACCCGGTGTACGACGTGCACACCGGCGACCTGTCCTTCCCGCTCGGCTGCCGCCCGTATCTGGTGCCCCTGTCGTCGGCGACCCCCTCTCCCTTCGCGGTGAACCCGGAGGGACGGCCCGCCGCCGGAGGCCTCGACCCGCTGGAGGAGGAAGAGGGCGACGGCGTGGTCACCGTCGAGACCGAAGGGCTCGAGAACCGGGTGACACCGTTCCCGGTCACCGCCTCGAAGTACTCCGAGCTGCGTCCCGTCGCGGGCGGCGGCCTGGTGTGGATGCGGTGGCCGATCTCCGGCGCGCTCGGCGAGACGTTCGTGAACCCGGACGACACCTCCGGCCGCCCGACACTGGAGCACTTCACCATCAGCAAGGCCAAGAAGTCCGAACTGGTCGGCCATCTGGACTGGTTCGCCGTCAGCGGGGACGGCACACGACTGGTGGTGCTGGACGAGGGCGATCTGCGAGCGGTCCCGTCCACCGAGTCCGGCGACGCCGACTCGACGGTGTGGATCGATGTGCGCCGGATCATGCACGAGGTGGACCCGGGGGCGGAGTGGCGGCAGGCGTACGCGGAGGCGGGACGGCTCATCCGGGCCTACTTCTGGGAGCCCGACATGTGCGGGATCGACTGGGACGCGATCCTGGAGCAGTACCGTCCGCTGGTCGAACGGGTGGCCTCACCGGACGAGTTCGCGGACCTGCTGCGTGAGGTGCTGGGCGAGCTGGGCACCTCGCACGCGTATGTGTCGCCGGCCCGGCGCAACGAGGGCCCTGCGCACTACCAGCGCTACCAGGGCCTGCTGGGTGCCAACTTCGTACGCCGTGAGGAGGGCTGGGTGGTCGGGCGGATCCTGCCTGGCGACTCGTCGGACTCCAAGGCGCGCTCACCGCTCGCGGGCACGGGGATCCGGGACGGCGCGCTACTGACCCATGTGGACGGGCGGCCGGTCGACCCGTTGACGGGACCGGCCCCGCTGCTGGCGGCGGCAGGCGGCACAACGGTGGAGTTGACGTTCGTCCCCGCGGAGGCGGACACCGGCCCCCGCCGTGTGGCCGTGGTCCCTCTCGTCGACGAGCGGCCCCTGCGCTACCAGGACTGGGTGGCCAAGCGGCGCAAGGTCGTGCGGGAGTTGAGCGAAGGCCGCTGCGGGTATCTGCACATCCCGGACATGGGCGGCTCGGGCTGGGCGCAGTTCAACCGGGATCTGCGGATGGAGGTCTCCCGGCCGGCGCTCATCGTGGACGTGCGGGGCAACGCGGGCGGTCACATCAGCGAGTTGGTCGTGGAGAAGCTGACGCGCACGATCCTGGGCTGGGACCTGACACGCAACGCCCAGCCGGTGTCGTACGCGTCCAGCGCACCGCGGGGGCCCATCGTTGCGCTGACCGACGAGGCGACGTCCTCCGACGGCGACATGATCACCGCGGCGATCAAACTGCTGAAACTCGGGCCGGTGATCGGCTCGCGCACCTGGGGCGGCGTGGTCGGGATGACGGGCCGGCACCGGCTGGGCGACGGCACGGTGATCACGGTCCCGATGAACGCGGCCTGGTTCGAGGAGTACGGCTGGTCGATCGAGAACCGCGGTGTGGAACCGGACCTGGAGATCCTGCGCACCCCGCTGGACTGGGCCGAGGGCCGCTACAAGCAGTTGGCCGACGCGGTACGGATGGCCCTTGACCTTCTGCACGCCGCACCTCCCGCCGCACCGCCGGACTACACCGGCGTCCCCGACAGGACCCGCCCGAAACTGCCTCCGCGAAGGACCGGTTGAGGGGCAGCAGGCCTACGCCCGCTGCCCCTCGTGCGCCCGCGGCGCACGAGAACGGGGTGCCCCGGGAAGACGGGGCACCCCGCTCGACGGCCGAAGCCGGGCACGACGCCTAGGCGTCGTAGTCCTGGTTGAGGCGGTCCTCCGCCTCGTCCTGCTGCCGCCGCGCATCGTGCTGGGCCTGCTGGCCGCGGTGCTGGGCCTGCTGGCCGCGCTCCTGGGCCTGCTGGCCGCGCTCCTGGGCCTGCTGCTTGCCCTGCTGGGCCTGCTGCTTGCCCTGCTCCATCTTGCGCTTGGCCTGCTGCTTCGCCTGCCCGGACTTCTCCTGGAACTGGTCCTTCATGCCCATGGGTGTTCACTCCCGTTGTGGGTGAGGGGATTGGGCCTCGACCAGAGTGACACGCCCGGACACTCTACGCATTTCGATCAGTTACGCAGCGTATTGCGCTGCTGCTCATCGGCCTCGCCACCGGCCCCCACCAGCCCCGTGCCGACGGTCTTGAGCCGCGGCTCGAACCGGCGCACGTCCCGCTGCCCCACCGTCGCGATGATCCCCGGCAGCCAGCCGCGCACGGCCTGCATTCCGCGCAGCCACCCCTGCCCGTACACATGGCTCGACCGCCGTTCGATCCCGGCCACGATCCGGTCCACCGCCGGCCCCAGCGGATAGGTCTTGTTCGAGGGCCACGGCAGCCGCTGCCGCAGCTCCCGCATCACCTCGTCCCGGTCGGCGCCCCGCACCATGTCCGTGTCGGTCCACGACAGATACCCGACCCCGACCCGGACGCCCTTGTGCGCGACCTCGGCGCGCAGACTGTGCGCGTACGCCTCCACACCCGACTTGGACGCGCAGTACGCGGTCATCATCGGCGCGGGCGTGATCGCCGCGAGCGAGGCGATCTGCAGCAGATAGCCGCGGCTCTCCAGCAGCA
This sequence comes from Streptomyces sp. HUAS TT11, assembly GCF_051553595.1. Classification (NCBI taxonomy): domain Bacteria; kingdom Bacillati; phylum Actinomycetota; class Actinomycetes; order Kitasatosporales; family Streptomycetaceae; genus Streptomyces; species Streptomyces sp. HUAS TT11. The sequence continues at coordinate 5,301,709 of NZ_CP196184.1, read as the reverse complement.
CCGGCAGGAAGGCGCGGGCGGTGACCGCGGAGCCGATCAGATTGACCTCGACGACCCGGCGCCACGACTCCGGGTCGGAGTCGGCGAACGGCCCGCCGTTGGCCACACCGGCGTTGGCGACGACGATGTCGACCTTCCCGAACCGCTCCTTCACCTCGTGCGCGACCCGGGTCATCGCCCGATGGTCGGTGACGTCCGCGTGCCAGTGGCCGTTGTCCCCGTACAGCTGCTCCGAGACCTGCTTGAGCGCGTCCGGTTCCAGACCGACGAGCGCCACGGTCGCGCCGCGCGCCGACAGCTTGCGGGCCAGCAGCTCGCCCACACCCCGCGCGGCGCCGGTGACGACCGCGACCTGCCCCTCCAGACTCACCCTGGTCATGCGCCCTCCTCGATCGTCACGTCCGCCGCATACGCCGCGACCAGTTCCCGGATCCGCCCGGTCACCAGCTCCGGCGCCTCCACCGGTGTCATATGGCCGAGCCCGGGCAGCTCCGTACTGCCCACGCAGTGCGGCAGCGCGGCGACCAGCGCCCGGGCGTGCACCGGCGGTGTGAGCCGGTCGGCCGTGCCCACCACCACCTCCGTCGGCACCGTCAACTCCCTTTTCCCGGCCTCCAGATCCAGCTCCGCGAGCACGCGCGACCAGTCGTGGCGGACCGCCCGGGGGCAGGCGTGCACCACCCGGGCGCACGCCTCGACCATGTCCGGCGCCGAACCGGCGCCCATGGTGGCGTACTTGAGGATGCGCTTCGCCAGCGGTGTGACCGGACCGAGCGGCGCACGGGATCCGAGGACGCGGGTCGTGAGCCAGGTGCGGACGCGTCCGGCGGGCAGCGGCAGCACCCGCGCCTCGGCGACCAGGCGCGAACTTCCCGTGCTGCACAGCAGGACGGCCGCCGCGTGCTCCCGGAACCGGGGGCGTGCGGCCGCCGCCAGCACGGTCATCCCGCCCATGGAGTGCCCCACGATCACGGCCTGCTCCCCCGGTGCCAGCGTGCCGGCGAGCACCGCCTCCAGATCGTCCGCCAGCGCCTGCGTGCTGCACACGGTGCCCGCGGGGCTACGTCCGTGCCCGCGCTGGTCGTAGGCGATCACCCGGTGGTCGGCGGCGAGATCCCGTATCTGCGCCGCCCAGAAGGCCGTCGAGCAGGTCCAGCCGTGGGAGAGGACGACCGGGGGCGCGCCCTCGGGTCCGTGCACCTCCACGTGCAGCCGGGCGCCGTCGGCGGAGCGGACGGTCAGCTCCCTGGTGGCGGCCGGCGGCGCGTACGGCCCGCTCACCACGTGTGTCGGCCGGCTCATGCGCCCACCTCCAGCTTCGTGTCGTCCGAGCCCCGGCCCGGCTCCGCCGCCCCGGCGGCGCGGAGCACCTCGTACTCGGCGAGATCCACCCGCCGTGTCGCACCCCGGAACTCCGAGGTCGTACCGGGCCAGATGGTGGTGTTGCGACCGCGGGCGTCGAGGTACCAGCTGGTGCAGCCGCCGGTGTTCCACACGGTGCGCTTCATGCGCTCCTGCACCCTGTCGTTCCAGTTCTCGACGGCCTGCGGGCGGGCGTCGAGCGCCACCCGGCCGCCGAGGACGTCCAACTGCCGCACATAGTCGGCCAGGTAGTTCAGCTGGGACTCGATCATCAGGATCATCGAGGAGTTACCGAGGCCCGTATTGGGCCCGATGATCGTCATCCAGTTGGGGAAGCCGGCCGCGGTGGCCCCCCGAAGGGCCGCCATCCCGTTCTTCCACGTCTCCGCCAGGGTCCGGCCGTCCGCCCCGACGACCCGCTCGGCGATCGGCATGTCGGTGACGTGGAAACCCGTTCCGAAGATGATGGCGTCGGCCTCGGTCTCGGTCCCGTCCGCGGCCACGAGGGTCGATCCGCGGACCTCGGCCAGGCCGCTGGCGACGACGTCCACATTGGGGCGTGTCAGGGCGGGGTAGTAGCTGCTGGACAGCAGGATCCGCTTGCAGCCGATGCGGTAGTCGGGGGTGAGCTTCGCCCGCAGCGCCGGGTCCTTGATCGCGCGGGCCATGTTGCGCTTCGCCAGCCGCTCGACGAAGCCGAGTTCGTCGGGGTGCTTGGTGAACGCCTGGACCTGCATCTCCCGGATGCCCCACAACAGACCGCGCCGCAACTGCGTGGTGAAGGGCAGCGCCCGGTGCAGCCCTCGCTCGAAGCCGCTGATGGCGCGGTCGACCCGGGGCATCACCCAGGGCGGGGTGCGCTGGAAGAGGGTGAGTTTCGCGACCTCGGGCTGGATCGACGGCACGATCTGGATGGCGGACGCACCGGTGCCGATCATGGCGACGCGCTTGTCGCGCAGGTCGTACTCGTGGTCCCAGCGCGCGGAGTGGAACACCGTGCCGGGAAAGGAGTCGAGGCCGGGGATGTCCGGGATCCTGGGATCGGACAGCGGCCCGGTGGCGGAGACGACCACGTCGGCGGTCAGGTCGCCGCTGCTCGTCCCGATCGCCCAGTGCAGCCGCTCCGCGTCCCACCTCATCAGCTCGACCTCGGAGTCGAAGCGGATGTGGGGACGCAGCCGGAAGACGTCCGTCACATGCTCCAGATACGCCCGGATGTGCTCCTGCCCCGAAAAGGTGCGCGGCCAGTCGGGATGGGGCGCGAAGGAGAAGGAGTACAGATGGGAGGGCACATCGCAGGCACACCCGGGGTAGCGGTTGTCGCGCCAGGTGCCGCCGACGCCGCCGGCCCGCTCCAGGACGACGAAGTCGGTGATTCCCTCGCGGCGCAGCCGCACGGCGGCGCCGAGACCGCCGAATCCGGACCCGATCACCGCTACTCGTACATGAGGCACATGCTCGTGCTCGGCCATCCCGACGCCCCTCCATGCCTACGCGACTCCGCCAGTGAACGCTGGCGCAATGGGAGGTTAGGCCAGTGGCGTACCGATGGGTAGGGGGCGGGACAAGGAAAGTTACCCCGGGTACGACGTAGGGTTCGGGAGTGGCACACGACGGGGAGCGGCGCGAGTACCGCATGGAGGAGCTGGCCAAGGAGGCCGGCATCACGGTGCGTACGCTGCGCTTCTACCGCGAGCGCAAGCTGATCCAGCCACCGCGCCGCGAAGGCCGCATAGCCTGGTACGACGACACGCATCTGGCCAGACTGCGCACGATCTCCGCCCTCCTGGAACGCGGCCACACCCTGAACGGCATCGCGGAGCTGGCCGAGGCCTTCGACCACGGACGCGGCGTGGGCGATCTGCTCGGTCTCGGCGCACCCACCGAGGAGACCCCGGTCCGCCTCACCCCGGAGGCGCTGGCCGACGTCTTCGGCTCCGAGGCCACTCCGGAGAACCTCGCCGCGGCCCTCGAACTCGGCTACCTCGGCACGGACGGCGGCGAGATCGTGCACATCAGCCGCCGGCTGCTGGAGGTCTCGGCGGCCCTGGTCCGCGAGGGCATCCCGCTCGCGGACGTACTGACCGCCGGCCGGCGCGTGCGGGAGCACGCGGAGGCCCTGGCCGAGGTCTTCGCCGATCTGATGACCTCCCACAACCGCTCCCCGCAGGACGCCAACCGCCTTCGCCCACTGGCGAAGAGCGTCGCGGAGGCGGAACTCTCCCTCGCCCTGGACCGGCGGTTGCGCAAGCGGTAGCCCCGCCGCGGGCGGCCCCGCGCGGCCGTCGCCGCTACCGCTCGAAGGTGACCGTCACGGGCGCGTGGTCGGACCACCGTTCGCCGTGGGTCGCCGCGCGCTCCACGACCGCCTTGACGGCCCTGCCCGCGAGCCCCGGGGTCGCCACGGCCAGGTCGATCCGCCACCCCGTGTCGTTGTCGAAGGCCCGCCCCCGGTAGGACCACCACGTGTACGGCCCCTCGACGTCCGGGTGCAGCGCCCGCACCACGTCGACATAACCGCCGTCCTCGGGGTCGAAGACCCGGCCCAGCCACTCCCGTTCCTCCGGCAGGAAGCCGGAGTTCTTCTGGTTTCCGCGCCAGTTCCTCAGATCGGCCTGGCGGTGGGCGATGTTCCAGTCACCGCAGACCACGACCTCACGGCCGTCGGCGGCGGCCCGCTGCCGCAGGTCCTTGAGATGACCGAGGAACTCGGTCATGAAGCGGTCCTTCTCGTCCTGCCGCGGGGTTCCCACCTCACCGGAGGGCAGGTAGAGGGAGGCGACCGTGACACCCGGCAGATCGGCCTCGACGTACCGGCCGCTGCCGTCGAACTCGGCCGACCCGAAGCCGACCCGCACCCGGTCCGGCTCGCGCCGTGTGTAGAGCGAGACCCCCGCCCGCCCCTTGGCGGCGGCAGGCGCGTGGACGACATGCCACCCCTCGGGCTCCCGGACGCCCTCCGGCATCTGCCCGGGCTCGGCACGCACCTCCTGCAGGCACAGCACATCGGCCGAGGTCCCGGCCAGCCACTCCACGAAGCCCTTCTTCGCGGCGGCACGGATCCCGTTCACATTCACGGAGGTCACAGTCAGCACCCGGGAACCCTACCGGCACACTGGTGGGGCCGGTATGTCCACCTATGCATAGAAGTACGATGAACAGCATGAATATTCGCCGTGTTCCGTTCGACCACCCCGACGCCGTCAAGCTCAACGACCAGGTCCAGGCCGAGTACCACGTGCGCTACGGCGACGGGGGCGACGCCACGCACCTGGACCCGGTGATGTTCCTGCCCCCGGCCGGGCTCTACCTGATCGCGTACGACGAACAGGACCGCCCCGTCGCCACCGGCGGCTGGCGCACGCAGGACAAGAGCGACGAGGGCTACCTGGACGGGGACGCCGAGCTCAAGCGCATGTACGTCATGGAGGAGATGCGCGGCCGCGGGCTGGCCCGGCGCATCCTGGCCGCGCTGGAGGAGGACGCCCGCTCGGCCGGCCGCACCCGCATGGTCCTGGAGACGGGCAGCAAGCAGCCCGAGGCCGTGGCCCTGTACTCCTCCAGCGGTTACGAGCCGTGCGCCAAGTTCGGCTACTACCGCTTCCACGAGCTCAGCATGTGCTTCGCGAAGCCTCTGTAGCGCGGCGCGGGGGCCGGGCCACCCGGTCCCCGTACGGCCGGCACTGCCGTGAACTGCGCGCCCTGTGGGCCGCGTTCGCCGGTCTCGGGGCACAACAAAGATCCCGCCCGATCTTCCGATCGGACGGGATCTCTCAACTGCCCTGAGCCTCAGGGAGTTGTTGCGGTGGACCTGAGGGGATTTGAACCCCTGGCCCCCTCGATGCGAACGAGGTGCGCTACCGGACTGCGCCACAGGCCCTTGCAACGAGTGAAACTCTAGCATCCTCATCGGCCTGCCCGGAAATCCGTTTCGCCCCTGGCCAGCGCCGGGGACGCGGCAAGGCCGCCGCCGAACCGCCACTACTCGTTGGCGGCCCGGGGCCGTTCGCCGTCCTCGTACTGGTCGAACAGCGGGGTGCGCCCCCGCTCCCGGGACCGCCGGGCGGAAGCCGCCCGGCGGGCGTCGCTGCGGCCGCCGTCCACGGAGTCGGCCCGGTCGTCCGCCTCGGCCTCCGCCTCCGCGGAGTCCACCTCGGCGGCGGCACCGGACGCCGCGGGCACGGGCGCCGCCTCCGCCGCACTCGACCGGGCGGAACTCCATGCGTCGGGCGCCGCGAGGTCCACGTCCGGCGTCGCACGCGGAGCGACCGGGGCGGTCACATACGTCGGCAGCGGCACCGGCACCGGCTCCCAGCTGTCGCCGTGGCCCGGCCGGCGCTGCCGCTCGCGCTGCTGGTCCACCCACTCCGCGTGATCGGTCTGCTCGACGAGGGCCCGGCGGTCGGCAGCGAGCGCCGACAGCCCCGCGTCGCTCTCCGGCTCGGACGCGTCCTCGGACTCGCCCCCGCCGGAGTCCGTGGGCGGCCGCCGTCTGGGCTGCCGTTCCCGGAGCCGTTGCGCCGCGGCCTCGGCCCGGCGGCGGTCCATCGTGTAGGTGAACCGCTTGCGCTCCTGCGCCCGCAGATACGCGATGTACACGCTGAGCAGCACGGCGGGCGCACCCGGTGCCCACAGGAAGGCGAGGCCCCCGACCGCGGCGACGATCGCGCCGAACGTGAACGCCAGGAAGAGCAGGACGGTCGTACGCCGCCGGCGCGCGAGCGCCTTCATACGGCGGGCCCGCGCCATGGCCTCCGCCGAGGACGCCGTCCGCGCCCGCGGCACGGCATGGCCCGCAGGGGGCCGGGCGCCCTTCGGGTCGGGGGCGGAGGAACCCTTGGCCGCCCGCTCGGCCGCGGTGGCCGGGGACGGGGCGCCGGATGCGGAGGCACCCTTGGCACCCTGCTCCCGCCGGACCGCCCCCTGCGGCTCCACCCGGGCCCGTGCCTGCTGCCCGGTGGGGGGCATGGCGAAGGCCCGGACGTCCACCGAATCGGTGACGCCGTCCGGGGCGGGATTGCGCTCCCCCTCTTCGGTGGAGCGCGCCCGCAGGTCCTTGGCGTATCGGCGCTCCATTCCCGCCCGTCCGGACAGCAGCCGGATGGCGGTGCTGAAGCGTTCCGTCGGACGAGACTCGTTCAGCTCGTCCTGCCTACGGAGCCACATAGGCACCAAGTAGGCGGCCCAGGCCCCGACAATGACTGCGTAGATGAGGCCGCTGCTGCTCACGCCTCACACGGTAGAGGGGTTTGCGTGAGGCCATCTGCCAATTGCGCCGGTGTGTCGCACGATCTGGCTGATATTTCGAACTTTTTTTTGGGACCGATGCGATCAACGGGCCGACGAGCCCGCTAATTCATTGGGCCCAGTCGATCGCAGCCCGATCAATTTCGAACGTACTTTTTATTTGCCGGGGTGCGCCGGCTTGCTCGGATCGGCGCTCGGACTCTGCACGCGTGCCTGCTGCGAGCGTGCCCGGTGCCAGCGCGCCAGCAACCCCTCGGGCACCTCCTCCGCGGTGAGCGCGAAGACCAGATGGTCCCGCCAGGCCCCGTCGATGTGCAGATAACGCGGGCGGAGGCCCTCCGCGCGGAATCCGAGTTTCTCCACCACCCGGCGGCTCGGCCCGTTCTCGGGGCGAATGCAGACTTCGATGCGGTGCAGTCCGACGGTCCTGAAGCAGTGGTCGACGACGAGGGCCACGGCCGTCGGCATCACCCCGCGGCCCGCGACCGCCTGGTCCACCCAGTAGCCGACATGCCCCGAGCACATCGAGCCCCAGGTGATGCCGGCGACCGTCAACTGCCCGACGAGCCGGCCCTGGTACTCGATGACGAAGGGCAGCATCCGGCCCGCCTTGGCCTCGCCGCGTAGATGCCGGACCATCTGGCGGTAGGTCGGCCGGTGGGTGATGGGACCGCTGGGCGTGGGCGGCGGGATGGTCGCCTCCCAGGGCCGCAGCCAGTCCCGGTTGCGGCGGTTCACCTCGCGCCAGACCCGCTGGTCGCGCAGCTTTATCGGCCGGAGGACGACATCACCGTCCGCCAGCTCGACTGGCCAGGATGGGCTGTTCAGCTCGCACCCCCACTCGGTCCGGACCCGTCCTCGCCGACCGGTGGCCCGGCCGGCTCGGGCCTCGGGTGGTCGCCGCCGCGGATCTGGTCGACGGCGTGCACCAACAGGGTCTCCAGAACGGCCAGTCCGTCCTTCACCCCGCCGGTGGAACCCGGCAGGTTGACGATCAGCGTCCGTCCGGCGACTCCCGCGAGCCCCCGGGAGAGGGCCGCCGTCGGCACCTTCTCTCTTCCGAACGCCCTGATGGCCTCGGGAATGCCCGGCACCTCGAAGTCGATCACGGCCCGGGTCGCCTCGGGTGTGCGGTCGGTGGGCGAGACGCCGGTGCCCCCGGTCGTCACGATCACGTCGTAGCCGGCCCGGGCACCGGTCCGCAGCGCGTTCTCCACCGGCTCCCCGTCCGGGACGACCAGGGGCCCGTCGACCGTGAAGCCGAACCGGATGAGCCCCTGCACGACGAGGGGACCGCCCTTGTCCTCGTACACGCCCGCGGCCGCCCGGTTGGACGCGGTGACGACCAGGGCCGCGTACGCCGCCGACAGGGCGCCGCCGGCCGGCGGGCCTCCCGGTGCCGTCATGCCCGGCTCCAGTCGCCCGACGCGCCGCCCGTCTTCTCCTCGACCCGCACGTCCGTGATCACCGCCGCCTTGTCGACCGCCTTGACCATGTCGATCACGGTCAGCGCCGCGACACCGACCGCGGTGAGCGCCTCCATCTCGACACCCGTGCGGTCGGTGGTCTTCACGGTCGCCGTGATCTCGACGGCGTCGTCCGCGACGGACAGGTCCAGCTTCACACCCGAGATCGCCAGCGGATGGCACAGGGGAATGAGGTCGGGCGTGCGCTTCGCGCCCATGATCCCCGCGATCCGCGCGGTGGCGAGTGCGTCGCCCTTGGGGACTCCCTCGCCGCGCAGCAGTTCCACCACACGCGGCGAGACGAGCACGCGACCGCTGGCGCGCGCGGTGCGCTCGGTCACGTCCTTCCCGGAGACGTCGACCATTCGGGCCGCGCCCGCGTCGTCGATGTGGGTCAGTCGGTCGTGCGTACTCATCTGCTGCGGCGCTCCCGGTCCCGCCCGGCGCGGTACGGCGCGCGGGGCTGCTGTGCGCGACACGGTACCGCCACGGGGACGCGATCATCGGAGCAAGGTCCGGTGAACGGGGCCTCCGACCAGGAAGGGACCCCGGACAGGACAACCCGACCGGCCTGGAGCGCCTCCCCGCGGGCGGGCGGGCGTCAGTCGAGGAGGACGACCTCGACCTCGGCACCCGGCTCGACGGACGTGTGGTCCTCGGGCACGACGATCAGGGCGTCCGCGTGCGCGAGGGCCGCGATCAGATGCGAGCCGGCGCCGCCGACCGGGGTCACCTGCCCGTCCGCGTACGTCCCGCGGAGGAACTGCCTGCGTCCCTCGGGCGAGGTCAGTGCCTTGTCCGCGGTGAGGACGGCCTTGACCCGGGGCCGGTGCACCTCCCGCAGCCCCATGAGGGTGCGGATCGCGGGACGCACGAACAGCTCGAAGGAGACGTACGACGACACCGGGTTGCCCGGCAGGGCGAGCAGCGGTGTGTGGTCGGGGCCGATGGATCCGAAGCCCTGGGGCTTGCCGGGCTGCATGGCGAGCTTGCGGAACTCGATGCCGCCGCCCGGCTCGTCCTCGTCCCCGACGGAGGAGAGCGCCTCCTTGACGACGTCGTACGCTCCGACGCTCACCCCGCCGGTGGTGACCATCAGGTCGGCGCGGACGAGCTGGTCCTCGACGGTGGACCGGAGGGTGTCGGCGTCGTCGGCGACGGCACCGACCCGGTAGGCGATGGCTCCGGCGTCCCGCGCGGCGGCGGTGAGGGCGAAGCTGTTGGAGTCGTAGATCTGGCCGGCCGCCAACTCCTCGTCGGGCTGGACCAGTTCGCTTCCGGTGGACATGACGACCACGCGCGGGCGCGGGCGCACCCGCACCGTGCCCCGGCCGATGGCGGCGAGCAGCCCGATCTGCGGCGGACCGAGTACGGTGCCCGCCTCCAGGGCGAGATCGCCGGCCTTCACGTCGCTGCCCTTGTCCCGCACATGCGCACGCGCCTCGGCCGGACGGTGCACCCGCACCTGTCCGGAGGCGCCCTCGGGGAACAGGCTGCGGGCCTCCATCCCCGAGACGGGACCCCCGCCGAGACCCCCGTCGGTCCACTCGACGGGGACGACGGCCTCCGCGCCGGGCGGCAGCGGAGCGCCGGTCATGATGCGCGCGGCCTCGCCCGGACCCACCCGCATCGTGCCGGCCGAGCCCGCTGCGACGTCCCCGACCACCGTGAGGACGGCCGGGAACTCCTCGCTCGCGCCCGCGACGTCCGCGACCCGTACCGCGTATCCGTCCATCGAGCTGTTGTCGAACGGCGGAAGCGAGACCGGGACCGTGACGTCCTCGACCAGCACGCACCCCTGGGCGTCGAGCAACTGCAGCTCGATGGGCTCGAGTGGCCGGATGCCGGTGAGGATGTCCTCCAGGTGGTCGTCCACCGACCAGAGGGGGTCCTGGCCGGTGGTGCGGGTCGCGGCGGCGCTCAAATTCCCTGCATCTCCTCGGTCACGTAACTGCGAAGCCAGGTCCGGAAGTCCGGACCCAGATCTTCACGTTCGCACGCGAGTCTGACAATGGCACGCAGATAGTCGCCACGGTCGCCGGTGTCATAACGGCGGCCCTTGAAGACGACGCCGTGCACGGGGCCGCCGACCTTCTCGTCCTGCGCGAGCTGCTGGAGGGCGTCGGTGAGCTGGATCTCGCCGCCACGGCCCGGCTCGGTCTTGCGGAGTATCTCGAAGATCTGCGGGTCGAGGACGTAGCGGCCGATGACCGCGTAGTTCGACGGGGCGTCCTTGGGGTCCGGCTTCTCGACCAGGCCGGTCACCCTGACGACGTCCCCGTCCTCGGTGGGTTCGACGGCGGCGCTGCCGTAGAGGTGGATCTGCTCGGGCGCGACCTCCATCAGGGCGACGACGCTGCCTCCGTTGCGCTCCTGGACCTCGACCATGCGCGCGAGCAGGGGGTCGCGGGGGTCGATCAGGTCGTCACCGAGCAGGACGGCGAACGGCTCCTGGCCGACGTGCGGGGCGGCGCACAGCACGGCGTGCCCGAGGCCCTTGGGGTCGCCCTGGCGCACGTAGTGCATCGTGGCGAGGTCGCTGGACTCCTGGACCTTCGCGAGCCGTGCGGCGTCGCCCTTTTTCTGGAGGGCGGACTCGAGCTCGTAGTTGCGGTCGAAGTGGTCCTCGAGGGGCCGCTTGTTGCGGCCGGTGATCATCAGAACGTCGTCGAGCCCCGCGGACACGGCCTCTTCGACCACGTACTGGATCGCGGGCTTGTCGACGACCGGCAGCATCTCTTTGGGGGTGGCTTTGGTGGCCGGCAGGAACCGCGTGCCAAGGCCTGCTGCGGGAATGACAGCCTTGGTGATCCTGGGGTGCGACTCAGTCATGCCCACAACGATATCCGGTGGCTATGTACTGAATCTGTGCCTCCGGTTAATTCGCTCTCATATGAGCGCATTGAGGAAGGCAGGGCACTGACCGGTGGTTCCCTTGGGAGACCAGGCCGAGCCTGGCAAGCGAATGTTGCGGCGAAGGCTCCTCGAGATGAGAAGCAGGTTGACGTCCGGTGACGTACGTGAGGCGGCGGCCGCACTGGCCGGGCGGGCGCTGGAGCTGCCCGAGCTGGCCCGCGCGCGCACGGTGGCCGCGTACGTCTCCGTCGGCGGCGAACCCGGAACGGCACCGCTGCTGGACGCGCTGCGCGCGCGGGACGTGCGGGTGCTGCTGCCGGTCCTCCTGCCGGACAACGACCTCGACTGGGGCGTGTACGCCGGCCCCGGCTCCCTCGTACGCGTCCGGCACGGCGGACGGATGGCCCTCCTGGAGCCGGCCGGAGAGCGTCTGGGCCCGGAGGCCGTGGAGCGCGCGGACGCCGTGCTGCTGCCCGGTGTGGCGGTCGACGCGCGCGGTATGCGGCTCGGCCGCGGCGGGGGCTCGTACGACCGCGTACTGGCCCGTCTGGAGCGTGCGGGCACGGGCCCGGCCCTGGTGGTGCTCCTGTACGACACGGAGGTCGTGGAGCGTGTCCCCGAGGAGCCGCACGACCGGCCGGTGCACGCGGTGGTGACCCCCTCGGGCGTACGCCGCTTCCGGGAGTCCCCGCCCGGCCGCCGGCAACCCGCCTGATGCGGAACCGGCCCTCCACGCGCGCGTGGAGGGCCGGTTCCGCATCAGGTCGTCCATCAGGGCTTGAGCACGAGGGTGTCGGTGGTGCTCTTGTCCACCGCCGTCTTGGAGAAGCTCCACGACAGCAGCTCGCCCTGGGCCCACTTGTCCGTCTGATCGGTGTAGTGGGCGCTGTAGGCGTGCCCGGAGGCGCCGGTCAGGTTGATCCACTTGGACTTGTCGAGGTCGGCAAGGTTGACCACCATCCGCATCGACGGAACCCACACGACGCCGTAGCCGCCCGCCGCGTTCCAGCCGCTGGCGTTCACCGTCGCCTCGCCGCCGTCGAGCTTCCACGGGCCCCGGTTGAGCATGTACTGCAGCACGCCGGGACCGCTGGTGCCGAGGGTCTGGTTCTTCAGGAACAGGCGGTGCAGCCGGCCCCAGCTCCAGGTGTCGATGTCCTTGCCGAGCTTGGCGGTCAGCTCCCAGCGCGCGTCCGTCAGTGCGCGCTTGAACAGGGCGTCGCGCGTCGTGGTGGCCTGCTGGGTGCGGGTCTTGGGCAGGTGCCACCAGTCGTTCGTCTGGTCGTTGATGATGTTGTTCACCACCTGGAACCACCGGTCGCCGCCGTCCGGCTGCGCCTGGTCCGCGTCCCGCTCGCCGCACTCGCGCACCTTCTGGTCCTCGTCCGCGGGCCCGGTGCTGTCGGCCGGCTCGACCCACAGGCACTGGCCCTTGACGCGGAGCTCCTTGGGCAGCTTGTTACCGAAGGCGAGCTTGAGGATGTTGCGCCAGACGGCGTTGAAGTACGCGGCGGCCGCCGAGTCGGCGTCCTGCGTGTAGTCCCAGCCCTCCAGCAGCTTCTGCGCCTCGCGGACGTTCTTGTCGGAGACGTCGATCTTGAGGAGCTTGGGCACCAGCAGCCTGGCGATCTCACTGCTGTTGTCGAGCTGGATCTGGCGCATGTCGTCGGTCGACATCTTGCCGCCGCCCTTGATCTTCGACTCGATCAGGTCGGCGATCCGCTGACTGCGCGTGCCGTAGCCCCAGTCCGTGGTGAGCTTGTAGGGGTACTTGCTCGGGTCGATCACGGCCTGGTTGGCGGTGACGATGTAGCCACGCGACGGGTTGTATTCGTAGGGCAGCGCGTTCTGCGGGATGTACTTGCCGGTCCAGCTGTACTTGGAGTCCCAGCCCGGTGCGGGAAGCCGGCCGTCCCCCTCGCCGCGGACCGGGATCTTGCCCGGCAGCTGGTAGCCGATGTTGCCCGAGGTGTCCGCGTAGACCAGGTTCTGCGACGGCACGTCGAAGGATCGGGACGCCGCGCGGAACTCGTCCCAGTCCGACGCCTTGTCGATCGCGAAGACGGCGTCCATGGAGGTGCCGGGTTCCAGGGCGGTCCAGCGCAGGGCGATGCCGTAGCCGTCGCCGCGGTCGGGCGCCGCGGTCTCGACCGTCGCCTTCTTGCCGACCTTGACCAGCTCGTCGTCACGGTCCGACAGCAACGGCCCGTTGTTCGTCTCCCGCACGACGATCTTCTTGGAATCGCCGCCGGCGACCTTGATCGTCTCGGTGCGGGTGGTGAACGGGCGCACCTTGTCGTCGTAGAGGTAGCCGTTGCCCGACAGCTTCTCCAGGTAGAGGTCGGTGACGTCCACCCCGGAGTTGGTCATGCCCCAGGCGATGTCCTTGTTGTGGCCGATTATCACGCCGGGCATGCCCGCGAAGGTGTAGCCGGTGACGTCGTACTGGCACTTGCCGGAGAGCGTGGTGCAGTGCAGGCCCATCTGGTACCAGACGGACGGCAGTGAGGCCGACAGGTGCGGGTCGTTGGCCAGCAGCGGCTTGCCGGTGATGGTGTGCTTGCCGTCCACGACCCAGGAGTTGGAGCCGATGCCGTTGCCGTTCACTCCGACGGCCGTCGGAACGTTGTCCAGGACGTTGTAGAGGCCCGCGAGCTGGCCCTGGAGGGCCGAGGACGACGCGTTCGCCGTGGAGGTGCCGGTCGTCGACTGGGTGCCCGTGGAGCCGCTCTGCTCGAACGTCTTGGTGATCTCGTTGTACTGGCCGGTCCGGACGATCGGCTTGTTGCGTTTGTACGGGTAGTCCGGGTAGAGGTCGTCGATCTGCTTCGGACCGAGGCGGCTGGTCATCAGGGAGCGGTCGATCTCGTCCTGCATGTTGCCGCGCAGGTCCCAGGCCATCGCCTTGAGCCAGGACACCGAGTCGACCGGGGTCCACTGCTGGGGCTTGTAGTCGTTGACGAGGCCCAGGGCGGCGTACTCCAAGGAGATGTCCTTGCCGCTCTTGCCCTTCAGATAGGCGTTGACGCCCTTGGCGTAGGCGTCGAGGTACTTCTTCGTCGAGGGGGACAGCTTGGTGTCGTACTCCTGCTCGGCGACCCGGTCCCAGCCGAGGGTCCGCAGGAACTCGTCGTTCTTGACCTGGCTCTTGCCGAACATCTCGGACAGGCGCCCGGAGGTCAGGTGCCGGCGCACGTCCATCTCGTAGAACCGGTCCTGCGCCTGGACGTAGCCCTGCGCCATGAAGAGGTCCTCGTCGGACGAGGCGTAGATCTGCGGGATCCCGTAACCGTCGCGCTTGACGTCGACGGGGCCCGACAGGCCCTCGAGCGTGATCGACCCACTGGTCTGCGGGAAGGAAGCTCGCACGGTGCTGACGGACCAGTACCCTCCGTAACCGAAACCTCCCACAAGGGCCAGAACCAGGACGATCAGAAGCAGACGGGCTCTGCGCCCCTTCCTCCTGCCGGACTTGCCGGGCTTCTGGCCGGAAGAGGCGTTGGTGTTGGCGGGCATCGCTGTCCTTGCTGTCCTAACACGAGCGGCAGGGCGGGCTGTGCTTTCTACTGAGCGCTGGAGCAACCATAGGCGCAGGGCCCGGCATGCCTTGACGCGGAGTCCGGATCCGGCCCGGACTGAAGTTCGATCAGATCGCAGGAATGTCAAGAAAGCGTCAAGAGTTAGGTAAGGTAACGAAGTAGTTGTGCTGAAGCCCGCACCGGCTTCAGCTGCTCGGATCGGGGCGTTCGCATCGCGGCTCCCGCACTGCGAGAAGGGACCGGCCGCTGACTGTCCACCACCTCAACCAGCTCCTGCTCGTCTGCTCGCTCGTTCTGCTCATCGCGGTGGCAGCGGTTCGGATCTCGTCGCGCAGCGGGCTTCCCAGCCTGCTCATCTACCTGGGCATCGGCATCGCCATGGGCCAGGACGGCGTCGGCGACATCCACTTCGACAACGCCGAACTCACCCAGGTCATCGGATACGCGGCGCTGGTCGTGATCCTGGCGGAGGGCGGTCTCGGTACGAAGTGGAAGGAGATCCGGCCGGCGCTGCCCGCCGCCACCTCCATGGCACTGATCGGTGTCGCGGTGAGCGTCGGCGTCACGGCGGTCGGCGCGCATTTGCTGACCGGACTCGAGTGGCGGCAGTCGCTCATCATCGGAGCGGTGGTGTCGTCGACCGACGCGGCGGCGGTCTTCTCGGTGCTGCGCAGGGTCCCGCTGCCCGCACGCGTGACCGGCGCCCTGGAAGCCGAGTCCGGCTTCAACGACGCCCCGGTGGTGATCCTCGTCGTCGCCTTCTCCGCGGCCGGCCCGGTGGAGCACTGGTACGCACTGCTGCTGACGATCGTCGCGGAGCTGGCCGTCGGAGCCGCGATCGGCCTCGCGGTGGGCTGGCTGGGCTCCTGGGGCCTGCGGCATGTGGCCCTGCCCGCCTCCGGCCTGTACCCGATCGCCGTCATGGCCATCGCGGTCGCGGCCTACGCGGCCGGCGCGCTGGCGCACGGCAGCGGCTTCCTCGCCGTGTACCTCGCGTCGATGATGCTCGGCAACGCCAAGCTGCCGCACTGGCCCGCGACGCGCGGCTTCGCCGAGGGGCTCGGCTGGATCGCGCAGATCGGCATGTTCGTCCTGCTGGGTCTGCTGGTGACCCCGCACGAACTGGGCGCCGACGTGCTGCCCGCCCTGGTCATCGGCCTGGTGCTGACCATGGTGGCGCGGCCGCTGAGCGTGGTGGTGAGCCTGCTGCCCTTCCGGCTGCCGTGGCAGGAGCAGACGCTGATGTCATGGGCCGGTCTGCGCGGCGCGGTGCCCATCATCCTGGCGACGATCCCCATGGTGAACGGCGTCGACGCCAGTCGCCACATCTTCAACATCGTCTTCGTCCTGGTGGTCGCGTACACCCTGGTCCAGGGTCCGACACTGCCCTGGCTGGCCCGCACGCTGCGCCTGGCCGGCGGCCCCGAGGCCTCCGATCTCGGCATCGAGTCGGCGCCCCTGGAGCGGCTGCGCGGGCATCTGCTGTCCGTCGCGATCCCCGAGGGCTCGCGGATGCACGGCGTCGAGGTCAGCGAGCTGCGTCTGCCGGCCGGCGCCGCGGTCACCCTCGTGGTCCGGGAGGGAAAGTCGTTCGTGCCGCTGCCGACCACGGAGCTGCGGCGCGGGGACGAACTCCTCGTGGTCACCACCGATCAGGTCCGCGACGCGGCGGAGAAGCGGCTGCGGGCGGTCGGCCAGGGCGGCAAGCTCGCCGGATGGCTCGGCATGACCGGGAACGGGAGACCCGGGCGCAGCCGGTGAGCCCCCGGTCCGGACGCTGCACACCTCCGGCAATCCCAGGTCGAGCGCTGCACGGTGCCCTGCTTCACAGGGGTCCCGGCCGGGCGTCTCTGTACACTCGAGGCGCACCTGATCGAACCAACTCTGCCTGACGCAGAGCTGGCGCGACCGTATGGCGGCCGGGACGCCCCCGCAGCGGGCGCCGGTATCTACCGCAGTCCGCGCATGAGGACAGCTCTCGGCGCCCCGCGCTACCAGGCGGCAGAAAGGCACGGGCCGTGGCATCCACGGTCACCCCGAAGTCGTCCCGTCCGGGCTACGGACAGCTGCTGCGCACCCGTGGCGCCTGGACGTTCCTGCTCCCCGGCTTCGCGGCGCGTCAGCCGTTCGCGATGCTCACCCTCTCCATCGTGCTGCTCGTCCAGCACACGACCGGCTCGTACGGAGCCGCGGGCGCCGTCGCGGCGGCCACCGGCGTCTCCATGGCCCTGTTCGCGCCCTACAGCGGCCGTCTCGCCGACCGGCACGGCCAGCGGGCCGTGCTGCTTCCCGGCGTCCTGGTGCACGCCGCGGCGGGCGTGTCCCTCACCGCGCTGGCGCTGGCCCACGCGCCGTTGTGGATCCTGTTCGCGGCCGCCGTCCCGACCGGCGCCTCGGTGCCGCAGATCGGCCCCATGGTGCGGGCCCGCTGGGGCGTGAAGCTCCAGGACTCACCCCTGATGACGACGGCCGCGGCCTTCGAGTCCGTCACCGACGAGCTGACCTTCGTGGTCGGCCCGCTGCTGGCGACCGCCCTGTGCACGGCGGTCGCCCCGGCCGCGGGCCTGCTCGCCGAGGCCACCCTGACCCTGGTCGGCGGCCTGCTGTTCGCCGCACAGAGGAGCACCCAGCCGTCCGTCGCCGCGAAGAAGCACGCGCGCGTGGAGCATGTCTCCGCGCTGCGCGTCCCCGGTGTACGGGTACTGATCGCGACCTTCCTGGGCATCGGCTCCGTCTTCGGCGGCATGCAGGTCTCGCTCGCCGCGTTCAGCCAGTCGATCGGCGAGCCCGGCCTGAACGGAGTCCTGTACGGGATCTTCGCGGCGGGCAACATGGTCTCCGGCGTCGTGTGCGGCGCCGTCGCCTGGAAGGCCGCGCCGCAGCGCCGCCTGGTGATCGGCTACACGGCCCTCGCGCTGGCCGCCTCGGGCCTGTGGACCGCGCACTCGGTACTCGTCCTCGCCGGTCTCGGCCTCCTGGTGGGCATGTGCATCGCGCCGTCCCTGATCACCGGCTACACGCTGGTCGAGGGGCTGGTCCCGGCGGGTGCCCGCACCGAGGCGTTCACCTGGCTCACCGGCGCGGTGGCGCTCGGCCAGGCGGCCGCGGTCACCGTTGCCGGACAATTCGAGGACAGGCTGTGGAACGGTGCCGGTTTCCTGGTCCCGATGGCCGGGACGGTGCTGGCACTGGCGACCCTGGTGTCCCTGCGGTCCCGGCTGACGACACGCCCGGGCGGCCGCACGGTGGCACGTGGCGTCGGTCACCGCGTGCCGCTCTCGGTGGACTGAACCCGAGGAATGCGTCAGTATAGATCGTCGTTAGCACTCATTAAGTGAGAGTGCCAGGAGGAAGACAAGTGCCGACCTACCAGTACCAGTGCACCGAGTGCGGCGAGGGCCTCGAGGCGGTGCAGAAGTTCACCGACGACGCCCTGACCGAGTGCCCCAACTGCGGTGGCCGCCTGAAGAAGGTGTTCTCCGCGGTCGGCATCGTCTTCAAGGGCTCCGGCTTCTACCGCAACGACAGCCGCGGCTCCTCCTCGAGCAGCAGCCCGGCGTCGAAGCCGTCGAGCTCCGCCTCGTCGAGCTCCACTTCGTCGTCCGGTTCCTCGTCGTCCGGTTCCTCGTCGTCCGGTTCCTCGTCGTCCGGTTCCTCCTCGTCCGGTTCCTCCTCGTCGGACTCCGGCTCGTCCTCGGGCAGCACCTCCTCGAGCTCCGCCGCATAGGGTCGGCCGACCGCTCCCCCGCCGTCACGCGACGGCGGGGTCCTTGGTGTCCTCCCGGCCAGCTACTGTGCTCGCCATGGAGAACGCAGAGATAGGTGTCATCGGCGGCTCGGGCTTCTACTCCTTCCTCGACGACGTGACCGAGATCCGCGTCGACACCCCTTACGGGGCACCCAGCGACTCCCTCTTCCTCGGTGAGATCGCCGGCCGGCGGGTCGCCTTCCTCCCCCGACACGGCCGCGGCCACCATCTGCCGCCCCACCGCATCAACTACCGCGCCAATCTCTGGGCCCTGCGCTCCGTCGGTGTGCGGCAGGTCCTCGGCCCCTGCGCGGTGGGCGGACTGCGGCCCGAGCTCGGGCCCGGGACCCTGCTCGTCCCGGACCAGCTGGTGGACCGCACGAAGGCCCGGACGCAGACGTACTTCGACGGACTCCCCCTGCCCGACGGCACCGTGCCGAACGTGGTGCACGTGTCCCTCGCCGACCCGTACTGCCCCGTCGGCCGTGCCGCCGCGCTGCGTGCCGCACGCGGGCGGGACTGGGAGCCGGTGGACGGCGGCACGCTGGTGGTGGTCGAGGGCCCGCGTTTCTCCACCCGCGCGGAGTCGCTGTGGCACCGGGCACAGGGCTGGTCCGTGGTGGGCATGACCGGTCATCCCGAGGCGGCACTCGCCCGTGAACTGGAGCTCTGCTACACGTCGTTGACCCTTGTCACGGATCTGGACGCGGGCGCGGAGACCGGCGAGGGCGTCTCGCACGACGAGGTGCTGAGGGTCTTCGCGGGAAATGTGGACCGGCTGCGGGGCGTGCTGTTCGACGCGGTGGCCGCGCTGCCGGCCGACGAGAAGCGGGACTGCCTGTGCAGGACGGCGCTGGGCGGGATGGATCCGGGGTTCGAGCTGCCGTGACCGTGCCGGCGGCCGCATCGACCGTGCCTGCGCTCGCCCGGCTCAGCCCTCGTCCGCGTCGGCGACTGCGGACGAGGGCTGAGCCGGGCGGGCGCGGGGGCAGGGGCGGAGCAGGGGGCGGCGACGGCCCGGAACTTCACGGTCGGGTGAGCGAGTTGTCCACAACCGGCCGGTGGTCCACGGGCGTCGGCGGATTTCGCCGCGAGGCCTCATCGTTGGTCGCGTCCCGATCTCGCGACGCAGGTGGTGGTCAGCATGGCCCGGTTCTCCCCCTCCCCACATCCCTCGTACCTCGCCCCGTCCGTGCCGCGCGTCGGCACGGACGGCTCCGAGGTGCACATGCCGCCGGACGGATCCGCACCCGCGCATCGCGGGGCAGCCCTCATGGCACCGCCCCACGGGGAAGGCCTTGTCCGCACGGCCCTCGGACCCGCCCCCGGTCACCCGTCCCCTGCTGACGTCTCCATGGTCCAGCGGGGCGCCGATGCCCCGGCGCTCCCACCCGAGGCGGATCTCGCGGGCCGTGCGGACACACCTCCCCGGTGCGCTGTGCCGCACTTCGCCCCTGTGCGTGTGCGCGGCGGATGCCACGGTCTGCGGCGCCTCGTCCGGCACCGCAGGAGGGCCGTGGCCATGGGCCTGGCGGTCACGGCGGCCTCCCTCGTGGCGGCAGGACCGGGCGGCCCCGGGGACGCGCGGGGACATCCGGACGCCGTCGCGCATCCGCGCGCGGCGCCCGGGCCCTCGCCGGAGCGAGGCGCGGTCGGGATGGTGACGGCGCCGGTGCGGATCGCGGACGGGGCCACGGTGCGGTTGCTGCGGCCCGGCGCCAAGGTCGACGTGATCGCCGCCGACGGTGACGGCGGCGCGAGGGTCGTGGCGGCCGGGGCACTTGTCACGCGAGTGCCGGAGGCAGATCCCACCGACAGCGGCGCGCTGGTCGTGCTGTCCGTACCGCGCACCACGGCCGCCCGGCTGGCCGGTGCCGGCGCCGCCGCACGGCTGGCGGTGACGCTGTGCTGAGCCGGCCGCAGGCCCCTGTCCCCCGAGCGCGGATTCCGATTCACCCGGCATGGACTGGACAGGCACGGGACACCCTGCCGTAGGTTGCGGAGCTGTTCGTTCCGCTGTTTGTGCAGTCGAGGAGGGGCTCACTGGTGAGCGAGAAGAAGGAGCCGGGGCTCATGCAGGGCTTCAAGGCTTTCCTGATGCGGGGAAACGTCGTCGATCTGGCGGTTGCGGTGGTCATCGGCGCCGCTTTCACCAACATCGTCAACTCCGTGGTGAAGGGAGTCATCAACCCGGTCGTGGGTGCGCTCGGCACCAAGAGCCTGGACAGCTACAGCTCCTGCCTCCGGCAACCCTGCACGGGCACCGGTGACACCGCGACGGGCGTGCGCATCCTGTGGGGCTCGGTCCTCGGCGCCACGCTCAACTTCCTGATCACGGCCGCCGTCGTCTACTTCCTGATGGTCCTGCCCATGGCCAGGTTCCTGGCCCGCCAGGAGGCCCGCCGCAGAGCCAAGGAAGGCACGCAGGAGGTCGTCGGCGTGACGGAGCTGGAGGTACTCAAGGAGATACGCGACACGCTGGTCGCGCAGCGGGGACCGGGCCGCGGCTAGGTCCTGTCCACGGGCGGCGGAGCGGCATCGCTCACGGATGGCGGTGCCGCATCGCGCGCACGCCGCTCACAGGTGGTGGGGCGGCTTCTCGTCGAGGAAGCGCGCAAGATCGGCGGCGCTGTCCCCGCTCGGGCGGGGGCGCTCGCCCCACCCCTGGTCCGTGTCGTCCGAGGACTGCCGGGTCAGCGGGTCGTCGAAGACCAGGGCGTCCTTGGGGTCGGGCTTCGGGTCCTGCCGATCACGTGCTGGGGTGGTGCTCATGCCACCAGCGTACGTCCACGGTGTCCCGGGCGGACTCCGCAGGATCCCGGGCTCCGGGCGCACGTGGAGGGCCGCGGGGCGACACAAGTCGGGTGGATTCCCACCCGGGTGATGGCGACCGGCGGATGCCGAAGGATCATGGGGCCATGACAGTTGACGCGCTGACGGATGTCATGGGTCTGCGTGTGGGGCACGCCACACGGATCGGCGACGGCTGGCTCACCGGCACCACGGTCGTCCTCGCCCCGGAGGGCGGGGCGGTCGCGGCGGTGGACGTGCGGGGCGGCGGACCGGGCACGAAGGAGACCGATGCGCTCGATCCCCGCAACCTGGTCCAGAAGGTCGAAGCGGTCGTGCTGACCGGCGGCAGCGCCTACGGACTCGACTCCGCGTCGGGCGTGATGGCCTGGCTGGAGGAGCGCGGGCGCGGTGTGCGGGTCGGGCCCGGACCGACGCATGTGGTGCCGGTCGTGCCCGCCGCCTGCGTCTTCGACCTGGGACGCGGCGGCGACTTCACAGCCCGGCCGGACGCGGCCGTCGGCAGGGCCGCCGTGGAGGCGGCCGCCGCGAGCGAGCCGGGCGCGCAGGTGCCGCAGGGCTGTGTGGGGGCGGGCACGGGAGCGACGATCGGGCCCGTCAAGGGCGGCGTCGGCACCGCGAGCACCGTGCTCGACTCGGGGGTCACGGTGGGCGCCCTGGTCGTGTGCAACGCGGTCGGTTCGGCGCTCGACCCCGAAACAGGTGTCCTCTACGGGGAGTTGTTCGAGGGCGGGGCCGAACATCCCGCACCGGACGTGCACGACGCGGCGCGACGGCGGCTGGCCGGGCTCGCCGCGCACAGACGGCAGCCCCCGCTGAACACCACCGTCGCCGTCGTGGCGACCGACGCCGAACTCAGCAAGGCCCAGGCGCAGAAGCTTGCGGGTGTGGCGCACGACGGCATCGCGCGCGCCGTGCGTCCGGCCCATCTGCTCACCGACGGGGACACGGTGTTCGGGTTGGCGACCGGGACGCGTCCGCTCGACTCCACGAGCCCTCTCGCGCTGAACGAGGTGCTGGCGGCGGGCGCGGAGCTCGTGACGCGCGCGATCGTACGGGCGGTGCGCGCCGCCGAGTCGGTGGACGGACCGGGCGGAACCTGGCCCTCGTACACGGAGTTGTACGGCGCCCGGTAGCCGCCGGGGCAGGCGATTGTCCCGGTTCTGTCACGTGATGGCGTAGACGGCGACGAGCGGGAACCCGTGGTCGTGGCATTCGCTCTTTGTCCACGTACTCGAGCGGAACCCCCACACCATGACACATCTGGAGAAGCCCGTGACAACGCCGGACATGCGAGCGCGGCGCGTACTGGCGGCCTGCGCCGCCCTGATGGTCGGCGCCCTGACCCTCACCGCCTGCGGCGGCGACGCCAAGGCCGACAACAACAAGAACGGGGCCGGTGCTCAGGACTCCGCCAAGACCTCGGCCGCCGAGATCGTCATCTCCGCGAAGGACGGTTCGACCGGCGCGTCGATCAACACGACCGGAGTGAAGGTCAGCGACGGAAAGCTGACGGAGGTGAAGATGACGGTGGCCGGGGGCGGCACGGCCGTGCCCGGCGAGGTGTCCGCGGACGGGACGTCCTGGAAGCCGAAGCAGCAGCTGGAGCGCGGGACGAAGTACGAGATCTCGGCCACGGCCAAGGACGCGGACAACCGCGTGGCGGCCGCCAACTCGATATTCACCACGGTCACATCGGCCCACAGCTTCATCGGGACGTACACGCCCGACAACGGGACGACGGTCGGCGTCGGGATGCCGGTGTCCTTCACCTTCGACAAGGCGATCAGCAACAAGAAGACCGTGCAGTCCCACATCACGGTGACCTCCAGCAGCGGGCAGCAGGTCGTCGGGCACTGGTTCGGGGCGCAGCGGCTGGACTTCAGGCCCGAGGAGTACTGGAAGGCCGGGTCCAAGGTCACGATGAAGATCGACCTCGACGGGGTCGAGGGTGCGAACGGCGTCCACGGCGTGCAGAAGAAGACCGTTTCCTTCACCATCGGCCGCTCGCAGGTCTCCACGGTCGACGTCCGCACCCAGACCATGACGGTCGTACGGGACGGCAGGACGCTCAGGACGGTTCCGATCTCGTCGGGCAGCCCGCAGCACACCACGTACAACGGGCAGATGGTGATCTCCGAGAAGTTCGTGCAGACCCGTATGAACAGCAGGACGGTCGGTCTGGGCGGCGAGTACGACATACCGGACGTGCCGCACGCGATGCGGCTGACCGCCTCGGGCACCTTCATCCACGGCAACTACTGGTACAACAAGGGCAACCCGCCCTTCGGCCGTGAGGGCACGAGCCACGGCTGCGTCGGAATGCAGGACGTACGGGGCGCGCGGGGGGACTCGACCGCCAAGTGGTTCTACGACAACTCGCTGATCGGGGACGTCGTGATCGTCAGGAACTCCCCCGACAGGACGGTCGCGCCGGACAACGGACTCAACGGCTGGAACGTCCCGTGGAGCACCTGGACCGCGGGAAGTGCCGCCTGACCAGGACGGCATGACGATCGATCGGGTCGCGCGGGAACACACCGCGCGGCCCGTCCGTTTTCCCACCGTACGTTTTCTCGGTTCCCGGACATGATGTCCGACCGAGGGGCTACGGTATGCACCCACAAGGTGACATGCAGCGACGCCGGGAGAAACCTTGAGCGTTCCGTACGAGACGGCGGCGTACGAGCCAGCCGAGTCGCCCGAGGCTCCGGAGGAGCACCTCGCGCGACTCCTCGGCCGCGCCCTGAACTCCTTCGAGCTGCCGGACGAGACGATAGTGCGGCTCGACTGCGCGCTGGCGTACGACAGTTCCCTGCACTCCGCGCACCACAGTGCGGGGCTGCACCGGGAGACCTACCGGCATACATGGCTGCTCGCGGACGGTTCGGCGGTCACGCTGTGGGAGCTCGTGCACAACACCGGGCCGGACGGTCACCTGGAGCACGAGGTGTACGTGGACGAAGAGGAGCTGCGCGCCGCCACGTCCAGGCTGCCGCTGCCGCCGGACGCCCCCGACTTCGAGCTGCCCGTGCTCGTACAGCCCTCGCCCGTCCTCGAGCCCCGTCATGCGTACGCTCCGGACGACTCGGCCGACCACGTGCGCCGGCTGCTGCGCCGGGCGGAGAACCCGGACCCTCCGGACAGCGATCTCGCGAGGTTACTGCTGGGCTCCGCCCTCGCCCACGAGATCACACAGGCCTTCGGCCGTCCCTCCAGGACCGCTCAGGCAGGTCTGTCCTACGCGCTCTACGAGCACGCGTTCCTGCTGCGGGACGGCCGCGAGGTGTCCCTGTGGGAGGTCGAGCACACGGCGACGCCGGACGGCCGGCACATGTGCGAGGTGTATCCGTCCGAGGAGGCGGCACGGGAGGCGATGGAGCGCCGCGCGGCGACGCTCGGCTGACCCGGGGCGACGCTCGACCGACCCGGGCACGGCCGCCGGGGCGGACGGCCTAGGAGCGGCCCTCGTCGAACTGCCGCACAAGGCCCGCGAAGGCGTCACGTTCGGCCGGGCTGAGTTCGACGGATTCCACGGCCGGGCCCTGCTTCGGCTGACGGGGAAGAGCGCCGAGCCTGTTGCGGTAACGCCGGGCGGCCTCCTCGTAGCGGCGGCGGCGCAGAATGCGGCCCGCACAGACGATCCAGACTGCGCTCGCCAGGGCGAGCAGGGGCACACCCAGCAGCTGGAAGATCGACGTGTCGGCAGGCATGCCCCAAGTAGACACCACGATCCGGGCTTTTGGCCCTGGACCGTGACGCATATCGCAGATGCGACGAGTGCCCCGAAGCGCTCAGAGCGGTCGCAACGGACACCCCGCAACGGGTCCCTCGCCGCGCGGGGCGACGCCGCGTCCACAACCCGCCCAACGCGGGTCGGCCGCAACCCCGTCGGAGGGGTTGCGGCCGACCCGCGTGACGATGGCCGAGCGGTCAGGCGGCGACCGGCTGCTGCGCCGCTTCGCGGGCCGCTGCCGCCGCTCCCGGGGCGTCCTTCGCGGCGCCCTCGGGGCTCTGCCTGCGCATTCCCTTCAGGACGACCACCAGGGCCGTGGTCACGCACACACCGGCGGCGATCGCGACCAGGTAGAGGAACGGGTTGCCGATCAGCGGGACCACGAAGATGCCGCCGTGCGGAGCGCGCAGGGTGGCGCCGAAGGACATCGACAGGGCGCCGGTGACCGCACCGCCGATCATCGACGAGGGGATCACGCGCAGCGGGTCGGCCGCGGCGAACGGGATGGCGCCCTCGGAGATGAAGGAGGCGCCGAGCACCCAGGCGGCCTTGCCGTTCTCCCGCTCGGTCTGTGTGAAGAGCCTGCCGCGCACGGTCGTCGCCAGTGCCATCGCCAGCGGCGGGACCATACCGGCGGCCATTACCGCGGCCATGATCCTCATCGCCGAGTCGCTCGGGTCGGAGACCGCGATCCCGGCCGTCGCGAAGGTGTACGCGACCTTGTTGACCGGTCCGCCCAGGTCGAAGCACATCATCAGGCCCAGCAGCGTGCCGAGCAGGATCGCGTTGGCGCCGGAGAGGCCGTTCAGCCAGTCGGTCATGCCCTTCTGCGCGGAGGCGATGGGTTTGCCGACGACCACGAACATCAGGAACCCGACGACCGCCGAGGAGATCAGCGGGATCACCACCACCGGCATGATGCCGCGCAGCGCAGGGGGGATCTCGACCCGCTGGATCGCCATCACCACACCGCCCGCGAGCAGACCGGCCACCAGACCGCCGAGGAAGCCCGCGTTGATGGTGAGCGCGATCGAGCCGCCCACGAAGCCGGGCACAAGGCCCGGCCGGTCCGCCATGCCGTAGGCGATGTAGCCGGCCAGGACCGGGATGAGGAAGTTGAAGGCCACCCCGCCGATCTGGAACAGCAGCGCGCCCCAGCTGTCCGCCTGGGTCCACACGAAGTGGTCCATGACCGACGGCGCCTTGTTGATCTTGTAGCCGCCGATCGCGAAGCCGACGGCGATGAGCAGACCGCCCGCGGCGACGAACGGCACCATGTAACTCACGCCGGACATCAACCACTTGCGCAGCCTGGTGCCGTAGCCCTCGCCTGCGTCACCGGAACGCTCGACCGGCGTACCCGCAGCGGCGGCAGCGGTCACCTCGCCGCGCGCGGCCTTGCCGCGCACCTCGGCGATGAGCTCGGCGGGGCGGTTGATGCCCGCCTTCACCCCGACGTCGACGGTCGGCTTCCCGGCGAAGCGCTCCTTGTCCCGTACGGGGACGTCATGGGCGAAGATCACGCCGTCCGCCGCCGCGATCACGGCCGGGTCGAGCCGGGTGAATCCGGCCGACCCCTGAGTCTCGACGACGACTTCGACGCCCGCTCCACGGCCCGCGTTCTCCAGCGACTCGGCGGCCATGTAGGTGTGCGCGATGCCGGTGGGGCAGGAGGTGACGGCGACGATCCGGAACGGCCGTTCGACGGCGCCCGACTTCGGGACGGTCCCGCCTTCGGCGCGCGCATCCGTGACAGGGGCCGTGCCGTCCGCCGCGGCGTCGGAGGCGGCCGTCTCCTCGGACGACGCGGCCTCGGCAGCAGGCGCCTCGTCCCCGCGGATGAGTGCCGCCGCGGCCGCCGCGTCGTCCACGGCCCGCAGCGCGGACGTGAACTCGGCGTTCATGAGCCGGCGGGCGAGGGAGGACAGGATCGTCAGGTGGGCGTCGTCCGCGCCCGCCGGAGCGGCGATCAGGAAGATCAGGTCGGCCGGACCGTCCGGGGCGCCGAAGTCGATGCCCCGCGCGCTGCGCCCGAAGGCGAGTGTCGGCTCGGTGACGTGCTCGCTGCGGCAGTGCGGGATGCCGATGCCGCCGTCGAGCCCGGTCGGCATCTGCGCCTCGCGTGCCGCGACGTCGGCGAGGAAGCCGTCCAGGTCGGTCACCCGGCCCTCGGTCACCATCCGCTCGGCGAGGGCGCGTGCCGCCGCCTCCTTGGTTTCGGCGGACAGGTCGAGATCGACCAGGTCCGCGGTGATCATCTCGCTCATCGCGGGCTCCTTCGCACGCGTATCGCCCGGGAGGTCTCATGGGCGGTGGTGGGGACGGGAATGCGGTGGGGTGGTACGGCGGAGGGCGGGACGGCCGGGTGGCCGGGGGATACCCGCCTCCGGGTGGCGGTGGGAGTGGTCGGCTCCCGCCGCGGTTCGGGGGGTGCGGGACAGCCGCTCATGACACGGGCTCCGTGAGAACGCGGTCCACGGGTACCTCCGGCGTGACCGTCACGGCGAAGGGGTCCAGATCGGCCGGGGTCGGCATCACACTGCCGGGCAGCTGGACCGCCGCGGCACCGTGGGCGACGGCGGAGGCCAGCGCCTGCGGGCCGCTGCCGCCGGCGATCAGGAAACCGGCCAGGGAGGCGTCGCCTGCGCCGACGTTGCTGCGTACGACGTCGACGCGCGCGCTGCCGAACCACACCCCGTCGGCCGAGACGAGCAGTTGGCCGTCCGCACCGAGGCTTGCCAGCACGGCGCCCGCGCCCAGCTGGCGCAGTTCCTCGGCGGCCTTCACCGCGTCGCCCACCGTGGCCAGCGGCCGTCCGACGGCCTCGGCGAGTTCCTCCGCGTTCGGCTTCACCACATCGGGGCGCTCCCGCAACGCCGCCCGCAGGGCGGGCCCCGAGGTGTCCAGCGCGATCCGGGCCCCGGCCGCGTGGGCGCGGGCCACCAGGTCCGCGTACCAGGAGGGGGCCAGGCCGCGCGGGAGGCTGCCGCAGCAGGTGACCCAGCCGGTCTCGGCCGCGCGGTACTGCTCGCGGACCGTCTCCAGCAGGAGTTCGGCCTCGACGGCGGAGAGCTCGGGACCGGGTGCGTTGATCTTGGTGAGAGTGCCGTCGGGCTCGGCGACCGAGATGTTGGAGCGGGTGGCCCCGGCGATCGGGACGGGCGCGACCTCGATGCCCTGTGCGTGCAGCAGGTCGGCGACGAGCGCACCCGGCGCTCCGCCCAGGGGCAGGACGGCGACCGTGCGCCGCCCGGCGGCCGCGACCGCCCGCGAGACGTTCACGCCCTTGCCTCCCGGGTCCATCCGCTCGCCGGTGGCGCGGATGACCT
The DNA here is from genome assembly GCF_051553595.1 of Streptomyces sp. HUAS TT11. Lineage (NCBI taxonomy): Bacteria > Bacillati > Actinomycetota > Actinomycetes > Kitasatosporales > Streptomycetaceae > Streptomyces > Streptomyces sp. HUAS TT11. Next base: position 5,273,615 of record NZ_CP196184.1, on the reverse strand, counting down.
CACCGCGGCCGAGGGACGGGACCTCGTAGGTGCGGTCGAGGGACGGGTTCGGGGTGACGGTGAGGATCATGCGCGCACTACTTCCGTGCCGCCGCTCTCGATCGCGGCGGCGTCCTCGGGGCTCAGCCCGCTGTCGGTGATGAGCAGGTCCACGTCGCCGAGCTCGCCGAACCGGGCGAAGTGCTCCTGACCGTGCTTGGAGGAGTCGGCCAGCAGCACCACGCGGCGTGCGGCGCGGATCGCGGCGCGCTTGACGGCGGCCTCGGCGAGATCGGGCGTGGTCAGTCCGTGATCGGCGGAGAAGCCGTTGGCCGCGATGAACGCGACGTCGGCGCGGATCTCGCCGTACGCGCGCAGCGCCCAGGCGTCCACGGCGGCGCGCGTGCGGTGCCGTACGCGTCCTCCCACCAGATGGAGCTGGATGCCGGGGTGGTCCGCGAGGCGGGCCGCCGTGGGCAGGCTGTGCGTGACCACCGTGAGCGTCGCGTCCAGGGGGATGGCGCCGGCCAGCCGGGCGACGCTCGAGCCTGCGTCGAGGATCATCGTGCCCTCGCCGGGCAGCTCCGCGAGGGCCGCCTTCGCGATCCGGTCCTTCTCGTCGGCCGCGGTGGACTCCCGTTCGGCGAGGTCCGGTTCGAAGTCCAGGCGTCCGACGGGTATGGCACCGCCGTGCACCCGGCGCACCAGGCCGGCTCGGTCCAGGGCCTTCAGATCGCGGCGGATCGTTTCGGCCGTGACCTGGAACTCCTCGGCCAGGGACACCACGTCCACCCGCCCGCCGTCACGGGCGAGCCGGAGAATCTCCTGCTGCCGCTCCGGTGCGTACATGTCCGTTCGCCTCCGCCTCGTGCCCGAACGTGTGGTTTCTCTGGGAGGCTACGTCTGGATTGCTGAAAAGTAAACGGGTTCGGGCATGGACCCGGACACAAACGGGCCCTGGACCCCTGTGGAGGGCTGTGCCGCCGCACGCGGCGGCGCCCGGCGGTCTCGCGCAGAACGCGACCGCCGGGCGCCGTCGACCACCTACTCGGGGGACGACCACCGCTCAGGGGACGAGCACCGGCTCCGGCTCCCCGGCCGGCTCCGCCGCCGTGTCCGCCGCCCCCTCCATGTGCTGCGCCGGACGCTTCGGCAGGGCGAACATCAGCAGGAAGATCACACCCAGTACGGCCGCCACCCAGCCCAGCGCGTACTGGAAGGCGTGTACGAAGGCCGGTCCCGTCTGCGCCGGGGCCAAGCGGTCGGCGATCCGCCCGAAGAAGACCACCGACACCAGGCCGAGACCCAGTGCGTTGCCCATCTGCTGCACCGTGTTGATGAGGCCGGAGGCCGAACCGGAGTGCTCCTGCGGCACGTCGGACAGGACCGCGTCCGTCAGCGGGGCGACGATGAGCCCCATTCCGGCCCCCATCACCACGAGCGGCAGGGCCATCTGCCAGGACGCTATGGCAAGGCCGTACCGGTCGGACTCCCAGATGTAGAGGAGCACACCCACCGCCATCACCAGCGCGCCCGCCTGAAGCACCTTGCGGCCGAAGCGCGGGACCAGCTTCTGCACGGACATCCCGGCCGCGGTGGAGACCGCGAGCGAGAACGGCACACCCGTCAGGCCCGCCCGCAGCGCGCTCCAGCCCAGGCCGACCTGCATGTACAGCGTCCACACCAGGAAGAAGATCCCGAGGCTGACGCCGAAGACCGTCTGCACCGCGATGCCCGCCGCGAAGCTCTTCACACGGAAGAGGGAGAGTTCGACCAGGGGGGAGCCGTCCCGCCGGGTCTTGTGCCTCTCGTAGGCCACGAGCACCGCGAAGACGACGAGCGCTCCCGCCATCGACGCATACCCCCACAGCGGCCAGCCCAGCTCACGGCCGCGTGTGAGCGGGTAGAGCAGCATCAGCAGACCCAGCGTGACCAGGGCGACGCCGACGAGGTCGAGGCGCAGGGCCCGCGGGGCCCGGGACTCCGTGATGAAGCGCCGGCCCAGAAGGAAGGCACCGACACCGACCGGCAGGTTGATCAGGAAGATGGGCCGCCACTCGAGGCCGAAGAGGTTCCACTCGGTCAGCAGCGCGCCGAGGAGCGGCCCGGAGACGGCCCCGAGGCCGACGATCGCGCCGAAGAGGCCGAAGACCTTGCCCCGCTCGTGCGCCGGGAAGGTGGCGTGCACGATCGACAGCACCTGCGGCACCATCAGCGCGGCCATCGCGCCCTGCAGGATCCGCGAGGCGACGAGCATCTCCGGATTCGCCGCGAAGCCGCACAGCGCCGAGGCGAGCGTGAAGCCGCCTATGCCGATCAGGAAGAGGCGCTTGCGCCCGTGGATGTCGCCGAGCCGGCCGCCGGTGATGAGACCGGCGGCGAAGGCGAGCGCGTACCCCGCGGTGATCCACTGGATCTGGCTGAAGGAAGCGCCCGCGTCCCGCTGGATCGACGGAATCGCGATGTTGACGATCGTGACGTCGACCAGGTCCATGAAGGCCGCGGTCATCACGATGGCGAGCGCGAACCAACGCCGTCGGTCGCCCGCGCCGCCGCCGGCCGCGGCGCTGCTGAGTGTGCTCTCGGTGGAGGTCATGGCCCGACGCTAGGACCCCATTAGGTCGGATCGTGTCCTAGTTCTACGGCATCCTCGGATTCATGACGACCGACACTCCCGCCCGGCTCCTGCAGCTGCTCTCCCTGCTCCAGACCCCGCGCGAATGGCCCGGCGGCGAGCTCGCCGAGCGGCTCGGGGTCTCCCGGCGCACGGTCCGCCGGGACATCGACCGGCTGCGGGAGCTCGGCTACCCGGTCCAGGCCACCAAGGGCGCCGACGGCGGATACCGGCTGGTCGCGGGGAAGGCCATGCCGCCGCTCGTGCTCGACGACGAGGAGGCCGTGGCGATCGCGGTCGGGCTGCGGGCCGGCGCCGGACATGCGGTCGAGGGCGTCGACGAGGCGTCCGTGCGGGCCCTGGCCAAGCTGGAGCAGGTGCTGCCCGCCCGGCTGCGCCATCGTGTCGCCACTCTCCAGGCCGCCACCACTCATCTGACCAGTGGTGACGGGGCGAGCATCGCACCCGAGACGTTGACCGTGATCGCCTCGACGATCGCGGGCCACGAGCGGCTGCGGTTCGGCTACCGCTCCGGGGACGGAACCCGGTCACGGCGTCTGACCGAGCCGTACCGGCTGGTCTCGACGGGACGCCGCTGGTACCTCGTCGCCTACGACCTCGAGCGGGACGACTGGCGTACGTTCCGGGTCGACCGGGTCGCCGAGCCGTCGGCGACGGGTGCCCGGTTCGCGCCGCGGGAACTGCCGGCGGGGAGCGCGGCGGAGTATCTGCGGCGGTCGGTGTACCGGCGACAGGAGACATACGAGTTCGAGGCGACCTTCGCCGCTCCGGCGGAGGTGGTCGCCGCCCGCCTGCCGCACTGGTTCCAGGCGCCCGAGCCGCTCGGCGAGGGCGGGTGCCGGCTGCGCGGTGCCGCGAGCGACTCCGTGGAGTGGCTCGCGGTGCGGCTCGCCATGGTCGGCTGCGAGTTCACGGTGCATCGCCCGGAGCAACTGGTCACGCGGACAAGGGATCTGGGCGAGCTTCTCGGCCGTGCGGCGCAGGCACGGCGGCCCTGAGCGGGCAGCGGTCAGCCGATCTCCCACACGAAGTCCCGCAGGGCCTTCAGGTTACGGACGGCGAGGCAGGCCGGACCGTTCGGGCCGGCGGCCGATTCGTTGCCCGCGGCCCAACTCTCCACCGCCACACGCACGGAGGCACTGGCGAGGGCGGCGGCGAAGCGCAGAGCGGGGGTGATGCCCGCCGACGCCTCGTCACCTCCCTGTGTCCGCGCCGCCAGCACCTCGGCGAGTTCCCGCTCGCCCGCCTGGCAGATCTCGGCCCACACCTTGGTGAGCGCGGGGTCGGTGCCGGTGAGGCGCAGCAGGGCGCGCACCCACTCGAGGGACCTCGCGGAGACTCCGGCGCCGGGGGTCAGGGTGTGGACCACCGCGTGGTGCAGGGCCTCGGCGACGGAGAGATACGCGGGGGCGTCGCGGACGGCCTGCGACCACTGGTGCGCACCCGTCGAGAACAGTGGGGCGAGCGCCTCCTCCTTGGTCGCGAAGTACCGGTAGAAGGTGCGCGGTGCGACCCCGGCGGCGCGCGCGATGTCCTCCGCACGGGTGGCGCGCAGGCCGTCGGCCATGAAGGGCGCTGCCGCGGCTCGGGCGATCTCCATCCGGGTCGCCGCCTTGCGTCGCTCGGTGAGCGACATGGCCTCGGGTTCTTGCGCCGTACGGCCGGAGGATGCCCCGGTCATACGCTTGGTGCCGGTCACGACGGCAGGTTATGCCGCTGTGGCACAATCTGCCGTTCCGGGCCGCCCCGGGGTTCAGGTCCGGGGCGGCCCGTTGCTCTGTGCCGCCCGCGGCGGGGGGTGGCAAAAGAGCCGGGCCCCGGCGCCAGGGGGGAGTGGCGCCGAAGCCCGGCTCGGGAGAGCCCCGGCACCGGGGGGAGGTGCGTCGGGACTCGGCTCGTGGGGCCGCTCGTCACGGCCCGTGCCGTGCGGGACCTGGAGGTCTTGTGCCCCGGACCCGGCGGGTTGAAGCGACGGAACGCGCCAAGTCCGTGCGGCGCGGCGGGCCGCCCGGGCCGCGTCGCCGCCCGGGCGGAAGCCGTCAGGCCGCCGCGTCGAAGCCCGTCTGCCGTGCGAGCTTCTTCAGCTCCAGCAGCGCGTGCTTCTCGATCTGCCGGATGCGCTCGCGCGTCAGTCCGTGCTCCTTGCCGACCTCCGTGAGCGTGCGCTCCCGGCCGTCCTCGATGCCGTACCGCATCTTGATGATGGAGGCCGTCCGCTCGTCGAGCCGTCCGATCAGGTCGTCCAGTTCCTCGCTGCGCAGCAGTGTGAGCACCGACTGCTCCGGGGACACCGCGGACGTGTCCTCCAGCAGGTCGCCGAACTGGGTCTCGCCCTCGTCGTCCACCGACATGTTCAGGGAGACCGGGTCACGGGCCCAGTCGAGGACGTCGCTGACGCGGTCCGCCGAGGAGTCCAACTCCGCCGCGATCTCGGCCGGCTCGGGGTCCCGCCCGTGCTCACGGTTGAACTCCCGCTGGACACGGCGGATCCGGCCCAGTTCCTCGACCAGGTGCACGGGCAGCCGGATGGTCCGGGACTGGTCGGCGATGGACCGGGTGATCGCCTGACGGATCCACCAGGTCGCGTAGGTCGAGAACTTGAAGCCCTTGCGGTAGTCGAACTTCTCGACCGCGCGCACCAGGCCCGCGTTGCCTTCCTGGATCAGGTCGAGCAGCGGGAGACCGCTGCGCGGGTAGCGCCGCGCCACGGCGACGACGAGCCGGAGGTTCGAGCGGATGAAGATGTCCTTGGCCCGCTCGCCGTCGGCGACCAGGGCCTCGAGCTCCTCACGGGTGGCCTCGGCCTTCGCCTTCTCCTCCCCGTCGAGGATCTGGCGCGCGAACACACCCGCCTCGATGACCTGGGACAGCTCGACCTCCCTCGCGGCATCGAGCAGCGGCGTGCGCGCGATCTCGTCGAGGTACATGCCGACCAGGTCGCGATCGGCGATCTCGCCGCCATGGGCGCGAACACTGTTAGCCGCGTCGACGGTCTCGCTCTCGGCGGACTTGCGACGGGCGACGGCACGGGTTGCCATGCGTGCTCCCTTGCGATGGTGGGCTGGCGGATGGTCCTGTGACGCTTCGGTCACCCTCCCGGGTGCCCTGCATCCGATGGAAACAACGACTGGAATCAGGACAGAATTCCCAGCGGGCACCTCAATTTTTCTGATCATGCAGTACCCTGTCCCGCCACCAGGGAGGCCGGATGCTGTCCGAGTTCAGAGAGGTGCAGGTCAGGCCGGGAGTCGAGAGCGACCTCGCGGCCCTCACCGACCTCTACAACCACTATGTGCGCAAGACGCCCATCACCTTCGACACCGCGGTCTTCACCCCGGAGGAGCGACGTCCCTGGCTGCTCTCCCACCCTGAAGACGGGCCGTACCGCCTGATGGTTGCCACGGATCCCGAATCCGGGACGATTCTCGGGTACGCCACATCCAGCGCCTTCCGGCCGAAGCCGGCGTACGCGACCTCGGTGGAGGTCACGGTCTACCTCGCCCCGCAGGCCACGGGACGCGGCGTCGGCACACGTCTCTACACGGCCCTCTTCGAGTCCCTCGCCGGGCAGGACCTGCACCGGGCGTACGCGGGCATCGCCCAGCCCAACGAGGCGTCCGTGCGGCTCCACGAGCGCCTGGGCTTCCGGCACATCGGCACATACCGCGAGGTGGGGTACAAGTTCGGGCGCTACTGGGACGTGGCCTGGTACGAGAAGGAACTCTGACGGCGGGGCCCGGCGGCCGCCGCTTTCGACGCGGAGGGCCGGGCGACATACCGCCGCCCGCCGTCGCGTCCGCGGAGTTGCGCTGGCCGCCCCGGCTCCCGGCGGCGGTCAGCCGAACTGCACCGACCGCTTCGCCAGACCCATCCAGAACCCGTCGATCACCGACTTCTGCGCATCCAGTTCACCGGCCGCGTCCGCCGCACCCAGGGTCACGAAGAGCGGGGCGAAGTGCTCCGTGCGGGGGTGGGCGAGGCGGCCCGCCGGGGACTTGCGGACGAAGTCGACGAGCGAGTCGACGTCACCGGCCTCCAGCGCGCGGTGCCCCCAGTCGTCGAACTCCGCCGACCAGCCCGGCACTCCCCCGCCCGGCTGCCGCAGGGCCGCCAGGTTGTGGGTGAAGAAGCCCGAACCGAGGATCAGGACGCCCTCGTCGCGCAACGGGGCCAGTTTGCGGCCGATCTCCATGAGCCTCAGCGGATCGAGGGTCGGCATGGAGACCTGCAGGACCGGGATGTCGGCCCCGGGATACATCTCGACCAGCGGCACGTACGCGCCGTGGTCGAGGCCGCGGTCGGGCACGTCCTGTACGGGGATGCCGGGGGCGCGCAGCAACTTGCGCACCGCTTCGGCGAGTTCGGGGGCGCCCGGAGCCCCGTACCGCACCCGGTAGTAGTGCTCGGGGAAGCCCCAGAAGTCGTAGACCAGCGGGACCGTCTCCACCGCGCCGAGCGCCAGCGGCGCCTCCTCCCAGTGGGCGGACACCACGAGGATCGCCGTGGGGCGCGGCAGGTCCGCGGACCAGGCGGCGAGCTGACCGGGCCAGACCGGGTCGTCGGCGAGCGGGGGTGCGCCATGGCTCAGATAGAGGGCGGGCATGCGCTCGGGCACGGTGCGCTCCTCGGTGACGGCGGACATGGCGGCCACTCCCTTCGCGACTTGCTTGAAGTCTCAAGTTATATCGAGGACCCTACTCCACGCTTGTTTAACATTCAAGAAGGGGCCTCGTAGAGTGGTCCCATGACGACGGCACCCGCTGATGACACACGCTGGCTCACCGACGAGGAGCAGCGCATCTGGCGTGCGTACATGCACGCCGTCACCCTTCTCGAGGACCACCTCGACCGCCAGCTCCAGCGCGACGCGGGCATGCCGCACGTGTACTACGGACTGCTCGTCCAGCTCGCCGAGGCGCCGCAGCGGCGGCTGCGGATGACGGAGCTGGCCATGCGGGCGAAGATCACGCGCTCCCGCCTCTCCCACGCCGTCGCCCGCCTCGAGAAGAACGGCTGGGTGCGGCGCGAGGACTGCCCTTCCGACAAGCGCGGGCAGCTCGCGGTCCTCACCGACCAGGGGTATGCGGTGCTGTCGGACACCGCGCCGGGGCATGTGGCCGCCGTGCGCCAGGCCCTCTTCGACCGGCTCACGCCCGAACAGCAGAAGTCCCTCGGCGAGATCATGTCGATCATCGCCGAGGGACTGCAGCCCGCGGAGGCCGGGGCCGACCTGCCCTGGCTGCGCTGAGCCACCGGACGGACCGGCGCGGACACGGGTGTGCCCCGGACCCCCGCGGGGGTCCGGGGCACACCCGGAGTACTCGGACGAGGCGTCCCGGCCCTCGTCCGTGGTGTCCGGCTCGCCTCCGGGGCGAAGCCCCTCGGGCTCACTCCCGTGACCTGCCGATGGACGGACGACCACCGGCCACGGTCAGTGGGCGACCACCGGAACGTGCAGCTCGTCCTCGGCGCCCGCGCCCGCGTCCTGGCCGGAGACCGACGCCGCGCCGGGGCGGCCGGCGTTGACGAGGGTCAGGGCGAGGGCCGAGGCCACCACGAGGATGCCGACGGCGAACCAGATCGCGCTCGCGTAGCCGTGCACCTGCCCCTGGAGCTGGACCAGCTGCGACTGCGACTTCGAGGTGGCCGTCGCGATGTGGTCCTTGATGTAGGACGTGGTCGCCGAGGCAGCGATCGTGTTCAGCAGCGCCGTGCCGATCGCGCCGCCCACCTGCTGCGAGGTGTTGACCATCGCGGAGGCGACACCGGCGTCCCGCGGCTGCACACCGTGCGTGGCCAGGGCCATGGCCGGCATGAAGGCCGTACCCATACCGAGGCCGAGCAGCAGCATGGCCGGCAGGATCAGGGCCGCGTAGGACGAACCGAGCTCGATCTGGGCCAGCAGGAACATGCCGGCGGCCGCGACCAGGAAGCCGGGGCCCATCAGCACCCGCGCCGGCACCCGGGTCATCAGCCGGGCGCCGATCTGGGTCGAGCCCGTGATCATGCCCGCGATCATGGGCAGGAAGGCGAAGCCGGTCTTGACCGGCGAGAAGCCCTTCACGACCTGGAGGTAGTAGGTCAGGAAGAGGAACGTGCCGAACATCGCGATGATCGCGAGACCGAGGGAGAGGTAGACGCCCCCGCGGTTGCGGTCGGTGATGACACGCAGCGGCAGCAGCGGGGCCTTGACCTTGGCCTCGGTGATCACGAAGGCCACGAGCAGCACCACGGACGCGACGAACAGGCCGACGGTCATGGAGTCGCCCCAGCCGTCCGACTCGGCGCGCGTGAAGCCGTAGACGAGCGAGACCAGACCGAGGGTCGAGAGGATGACGCCCGGGATGTCGAGCGGCGAGCGGTTGCGGCCGCCCTCCGGCTCCCGGATGACCAAGTAGGCGCCCGCCGCCGCGACGATGGCGAAGGGGATGTTGACGAAGAACGTCCAGCGCCAGTCCAGGTACTCGGTGAGGAAGCCACCGAGGATCAGGCCGACGGCGCCACCGCCACCGGCGATCGCACCGTAGATACCGAAGGCCTTGGCGCGCTCCTTGGCATCCGTGAACATGACCGCGAGCAAGGACAGCGCGGCAGGGGCGAGGAGTGCGCCGAAGATGCCCTGGAGGGCACGGGAGCCGAACATCATCGCGCCGCTCTGCGCGGCACCGCCGAGCGCCGAGGCGAGGGCGAAGCCGCCGAGGCCGATGACGAAGGCGCGCTTACGGCCCCACAGGTCGGCGACCCGGCCACCGAAGAGCAGCAGACCACCGAAGGCCAGGGCGTAGGCGGTGACCACCCACTGGCGGTTGCCGTCGGATATCCCCAGGTCCTGCTGGGCGGACGGAAGGGCGATGTTCACGATGGTGGCGTCGAGGACGACCATCAGCTGGGCGAGTGCGATGAAGACGAGGGCCCGCCAGCGACTGGGGTCGGGGGCGGTGGCGCCCGGGATGTTTCGGGCTGTTTCAGACATGGAGGTATCCACTTCGGGACTTCGTGACGGAAAAGTCAGGACTCGGGAGCGAAAAGGGATCGTGCGGAAAGAGGGCAGGCGGAAAGGAAGGCGGGAAGGCGTTGCCCGTCGACGGTGACGGCTCGGACGCCTGTCATGTCACAGCTGTCCGGCGTCCGGTCACAGCTGTCTGGTGTCGTGCGGACGGGCGGCGCCCGTTGAACTCATCGCTCAGGACTGGCGCAGATCCTCCATGGTCGCGGCCGTACCCGGCAGTTCGGAGCGGGCCGGAGCCCGCAGACCGTCCAGGAACAGCTGCAGATGGCGGTGGACGAAGCGGTCGAGGCTCACACAGCCGGTGCCAGCCGGAGGCCTGCTCAGCTGTGCGACGGCGATCATCAGATCCCCGACGCCGATGTCGGGGCGGAGCTGACCGGCCGCGCGGGCGCGGTCCATGAGCTCGACGATCAGTCGCTCGACCCGTTCACGCGCCGCTTCCAGGTCGGGGTGGTGCTTGTCGAACGCGCTGGCCGCCATCGGACACAGCGCGCTGATCCGTTCGTCGGCGGCAGCGTGTACGAACCGCGACAGCGCCTCGAAGGCATCGCCGCTCTCGGCGAGGGCCCGTTCGGCGTCCTCGGCCGTTCGATCCATGACCCAGCAGACGACCTCGCGGGCGAGTGCGTCGCGGTCGGGGAAGTTGCGGTACACCGTGGCATTGCCGACACCGGCCCTGCGGGCGATCTCGTCGAACGGCACTTCGGGGCCGAACTCGACGAACATCTCCCGGGCCGCGGTGACGATCCGCTCCCGGTTGCGCAGAGCATCGGCACGCGGCCGGGTCGCTCGGCGCGGCACTGGGGGCGCGATCTGCACGGCGTACTCCTCGGGTGGAGTGGAAACGCGTTCCGGGGACCAGGTCCCCGTTTCGCTCGGACACAGGTCTAAACGGGGAATCGGTCCCCGGTTATTTCCCGCCCCTGCCCGGATCTTCTGTGACGTGGGACACATACCTCACCCGGTCGGTCGAACCCGGGCCCGGGCGCCGTCCCGGCCCGTCCGCGCCGGGCCGGGCCGCCGGCACCCTCGCGCGCCCCTCCCACAGCCGTCGTGCCGTCACCCTTTCCGCACCCCTGAACCCTCGTTCGGGCTGCTCCAGCGCGCGCCCGACCTCCCTTCGACACAGGGTGAGCGCATGGGTGCAGCCGGTGACCGGCGGCTGCCAGTGCAGCGAGGGGTCACCGCATGCAGCTGTCCCGCCGCCGGATACGGTCCCGCCGCGTCGCCTCGCTGGCCTCGGTCGCCGTCCTGATACTCGCGCTCTCCACCGCCGCCGGCACCGGACATCTCATCGCCGGCTCCACGACACCGGGACCCGTCGCACCGGCCCGCGGCGCACTGCGCGCGTGCATGATCCACGGCAACAACGGCGTCCAGATGCCGGAGGGCATCCCGACCCCCGCCGGGTACGTCCGCTCCACCGGCACCGTCCACGCCCTGAACCTGATGGTCGACTTCTCCGACGCTCCCGGACAGGGCAGCGCGATGGACCGGTTCGCGGAGTTCTTCCCGCAGACCCAGAAGTGGTTCACGACCAGTTCCTACGGCCGGCTCGACTACCGCCCCGAAGCCCCGATACGGCACTGGCTGCGGATGCCCAAGCCGTTCACGGCGTACGGCCTGGAACGCGGCGCCCCCTTCGACCCCGGCTACCGCCGGCTGGTGCAGGACATCGTGACCACCGCCGACCCCGAGGTGGACTTCCGCCGCTACGACCTGCTGAACGTACTGGTGACGCCGAACGCGGGCCCCTCGGCCCTGGACACCGTCCTGTCGGTGACCTTCGCGGGCAACACCGACGCCCCGATCGCCGACGGCGTGCCGCTGTCCAACGCGTCCTTCATCTACAGCCGCCAGGACGACGGCTCCGGCTCCTACGCCAAGACCGGCTACCGGGTCCTGCCGCACGAGAACAGCCACACCTTCGGCCTGCCCGACCTCTACACCCAGGAGGGCGGGGCGGCCGTCGGCCACTGGGACATCATGAGCGAGGACTGGGGCGCCGACAACGACCTGCTGGCCTGGCACAAGTGGAAGCTGGGCTGGCTCGCGGACTCCCAGGTCAGCTGTGTCAGCACCCGCGGCACCACCGAGTACACGCTGACCCCGCTGGGCCTCGCGGGCGGCCGCAAACTGGTCTTCATACCGATCAGCTCCAGAGCCGGATACGCCCTCGAACTGCGCACCCGCGCCGGCAACGACGCGACGATGTGCCGGCCCGGCATCCTCGTCTACCGCGTCGACGCGAACGTCGACACCGGCAACGGACCCATCACCGTCTACGACTCCCAGCGCGACAGCGGCGGCTGCACGCGCAGCCCCAACGTCCAGGCCGAGATGTCCGACGCCACCTTCCTCCCCGGTCAGAGCTTCACGGACCCGAAGACGGGGATCGTGGTCACCGTCCTGGACCGTGACGGTTCCGGGAACTTCCACGTCCGCGTGACACGCCGGTGAGAAATCCCCGGACATCCGCGGGCCCGGTGCGGCGCACGGCACGGGCTTACCCGGCGGAGGCGGCCTGACCGGCATTACCGTGACCTCATGCGCCCGAACGCCATGCCCGCCCAGGACTCGGCCGCCCCTGCCGAAGCCGTCACGCCCCTGATGCGAGGGCTCACCGTGCTGCGGCGGCTCACCGACACGGACGGCAGCTGCAGCCTCAGCGCTCTGGAGCGGGCCAGTGGGCTCGCCCGGTCCACGGTCGACCGGATCACGGCGACGCTCGCCCGCATGGGCTATGTACGACTCGACGGCCGGGACGCCGTCGTCGCGCCACGGCTGATGGAACTGGGCAACGCCTACCTGGCGGCGCTGCGCCTGCCGAAGCTGCTGGATCCGCACGCGGACGCGCTCGCCGACGGGCTCGACGAATCGGTGTCCCTCGCCGTCGCCGACCGCGACGGCATCCGCTTCATCCACCAGGCGACCCGCCGCCGCGCGATGTCCCTGAGCTTCCGCATCGGTGATCTGCTGCCCGCGGAGCGGACCGCCCCCGGACCGCTGTTCGCCACGGAGTGGGACGAGGCGGACTGGAAGCGCTGGCACGAACGGCGGGCCGCGGACCCCGAGGACCGCGGCTTCCCGGCGGTGCCGCTCCGCAGCCGCCCGCTCGCCGGGTCCGGTGGCAGCACCCTCGGCGACGACTTCGAGGAGCGCACCCGGCAGGCCCGCGACCAGGGCTGGGCGCTGGACGACCAGCTCATCGAGCCGGGACTGGTGGCGCTCGCCATGCCCGTGAGGGAGGCGGACGGCCGGATCGCGTGTGTGGTCAGCGTGGTCAGCCATACGAGCCGCCACTCCGCGGACGATCTGCACGGGACCCTGCTGCCCCGGCTGCGCTCGGCGGTGGCGGCGATGGAACGGGAGCTGCACGAGGCGCCGCCCGCCGCCCCCGACGCGCCGTCCGGACTCGCGACCTGGACCGGGGCGTCCAAGCAGGAGCTCGGACGGGAGTTCGTGGAGTCACTGGCCCGCGGACTGACGGTGATCACGTCCTTCGGCGAAGGGCGCGCCGAACTGACACTCACCGAGGTGGCCGAGGCGACAGGGCTGCCGCGGGCGACGGCACGGCGGGCGCTGATCACACTGGAGCACCTCGGATACGTCACCGCGCGCGACCGCGTCTTCCGGCTCACCCCGCGCGTCCTCGGCCTCGGCTACCCGTCCCTGTCCCGGGTCACGCTGCCGGACATCGCGGCTCCCCATCTGACCGCCCTGTCCGAGCAGGTGCTCGAGTCGACCTCGTTGGCGGTGCTGACGGGCGACGAGATCCAGTACACGGCCCGGGTCGCCCCCAGTCGCATCATGAGTGTCAACTTCACGGTCGGGACCCGGCTGCCCGCGTATCCGACGTCGCTGGGCCGGGTGATGCTGGCGGACCAGACGGAACGGAAGCTGCCCGAGGTCGCCTCCCTGACATCGCGCACGGTCACGGACCCGGACGCACTGAGGGCCGCGCTCGACCGCGTCCGGCGCGAGGGATACGCCCTGGTCGACGAGGAGTTGGAGGAAGGCCTGCGGTCGATCGCGGTACCGGTGCGGGACCGCGGGGGCAGAGTGGTCGCCGCGGTGAACATCGCCATGCACAGCAGTCGCCGCACGATCGAGGAGTGCGTGGCCGAGCTGCTGCCGGAACTGCGCGCGACGGCGGCACGGATCGAGGCGGACCTCCATGTGGCGGGGCGGTTCAGGAAGGTACCGAGCATCTGACGACGGTGCGCCGGCGATCCGTCCGGCCGCGCCGCGATCACCGCACCTCGCCGTCCCCGCGGTCGCGCCCGGGCCGACTGTCAGTTGCTGCTCGACCGGGACGAGTTGCCGTCCGGCGCATGACACGCGCGCATGACGCCCGGTCGGGCGACGAGTGCCGGGCCGCACCGCCGTGCGCTCGGCGGGCGACGAGCACCGGGCATCACCCGTTCGCGTTCTCCGGGACGACGACCCGAGACGGTCCGCGGGCGAGTCGCATCGCCGAGGTGACGACGGCTCCGGAGCGCCGTCGGCCCGTCCTCCGAACAGCCACACGTTCCGCAAGTGCCGGACGGGTGCGTGCCGGTGAAGCTGCGGGCTTCCCGGTGTCGTGATCCCATGAACGCCGAGAGCGCTCGGTGCACACGCGGCGGTCGACACCGTGCTCACGGATGCCGAAGTCGCCGGTACCGGTTCCTTGCCGACCACCCTGCACAACACGGCCGTTCGCGGGAGCGAGTCCGACGGTGCGACATCGCACGCGCGGCCGCTCGCCGCGGCACCGGCCGCATTCGCCCCCGACCGGCCCGCCCCCGGCAAGACGATCATCCGCATCACCGAGGACTGAAGAAGAGGACCGAAGAAGGAGAGCAATCATGATCGGAATGCGGATCACCGGCGGCGTTCTGGCTGCCGGCATAGCGGCCACGGCCATCGCGTGCTCCACCGCGGCAGACCGTGCCCCGGCCACGGCGCAGGCGGCGCCGGCCGCCGCCGTGGCCTCTCCGCGCCCGACCGAGACGCTGACGCCGATACTCGAACAACCGCTGACGAACGTGAACGGCAAGACGTTCACCTCGGCGATCGTGGACTTCCCGCCCGGTTCACACGCCCTCCCGCATCGGCACGGCGCGGCCTTCGTCTACGCCTATGTGCTCGAGGGCACGGTACGCAGCCGGCTTGCCGGGGAGCAGGCGCACGAGTACCACCAGGGCCAGTACTGGGTCGAACCGCCGGGCGCCCACCATGTACTCACGGAGAACACCAGCGCTACCAAGCCGGCGAAACTGCTGGTCATCTTCATCTCCAACACGGGAGACAAGCTCAGGACCGAGGACGCGCCGACACAGGGCACGAGCTCCACGACGGGCTGACCGCGGGTCGTCGTGTTGCGTGCAGTTCCGGGTCGGCGCGGGTGCGGATGCGGGTGTGCCTCGCCGGGCAAGCCCTGCACTCGTACGGAGCCGTGGCCACCTGCCCGTGCCGGGCCGGCCGGGCCGGCACCCCCGGAGTCCGAACACTCCCCCGCGTCGTCGAAGGCCGCCGCGTCCCGACCGTCGGCTTCGTCCCCGCACACCACGCGGGCGGCCACCCGAAGGCCTCGTGGAGAAGCCGGTCAGCCGCCCTGTACGGCCCGACCACCCCGACTCGGCTCCCCGACACCAGCGCCCGCCCGAGCCCTGATCCGGTACGCTGTGGATCGAGCGCCCCGGCAGGGCGCTGCGGCGTGTCACGCGGTTCCACGCGCGCCTCACCGCAGCAACCTTTCCCCAGGCGTTCAGGGCTTGACCGGAAAACCTGACCGCGACCCGTACACCGAGCGGCGGACAGAATTCCACCCAGGCCGCACCTCAGCCTTCGTAGCTCAGGGGATAGAGCACCGCTCTCCTAAAGCGGGTGTCGCAGGTTCGAATCCTGCCGGGGGCACCAGCCAAAAGGCCCCGGACCGATCATGGTCCGGGGCCTTTGACGGCACTATTTGACGGCAGTCGCTTCTCAGGCGACGGGCAGACGGCGCTTGAGCAGCCGGTCCATGTGGCTGATCGCTTCCCGCTCGGTGTCATGCACGACGTGCGTGTACACGTCCATGGTGATGCTGATCTGGCTGTGCCCCAGGATTTCCATGATGACCCGCGGCGTGACGCCGGCCGCCGTCAGCAGCGTGGCGCACCCGTGCCTGGCATCGTGCAGGCGGACCACGCGGAGCCCGGCATCTGCTGCGACGCGTGTAAATGACCGGTACACGTTTCGATGGCGGACGCCGTGGTGGCCGCCGCGCACTGCGAGATCGTCTACGAGATCCCGATGAATCATCACCACCCAGCGGCCATGCGCGCGCCGCCGTCCTGTGCCACGAGCACCACGCCGACTCGCCGAGGTGGACCCCACCTTCCCCTGCCGCATCGTCCACGCCATCCGCAGCAAGCGAGCCCGCGCGGCCCCGATCGCGATGCTCTACGAGAACGCCCGCATCTCCCACGCCGGCACGCCCCGCACCTTCGGTGCTGGAGAAGCAGATGACGACGTACGTCGGGGCCGCGACGACGGAGGACAAATCTTCGGACCTCCTCGACTCCTGCGTGTGGGCCTTGAGCGACCCGCTGCGCGACGTGAGCCTGTCGCGCAAGCCCTCCCATTGGACAGCTGGTTGGACGGGTGACGGTAGCTGTCGCAGTCGTGGGGTTTATGAACGCAAGCCACGTGGAGATGTCAGCAGTCGCAAGTACAGTGGGAGCGTGGCTCTGACGGCGGTCTCCGCTTTCGCTTGATGGCAATGCGTACATTCCCTGGAGGAGTCCAAAGGTCAGATGTGGCCGGGGGCACCTGCCGTCCACGCTTTAGGGGGAGTGGCGAATGGCCAAAATTAGAGGCACCTATGAATATCCTGATGACCTGACTCCCGGTCAGGCAAAGGATGGCGGCCTGCACCACAACTTGTACGACGATGGGCGCCTAGTCAGCCATGCGAAGTTTGTTCCTGACGATGAGAATGAGGAAGATCTGCCATCGGATCCCCCTCCGTTCTTTGCTCACGAATTCAACTGCAACTGCGATTCGAACTCTCGAGCTCAAGAGCGGCTGGACCCCGAGGAGGTACTCGAGGCCCTGGTGACTCTTATCAAGGCCGTAGAGTGGGCTGCGCCACGCATCAAGAGGTGGTGGAGCGGCCATGGCCTCCCGCTCGTGAAGTCTGTCCGCAGTAAACTTGCTCGATCTCGCGAGGATGACAACCCGACTGCGCCTGCCGCCTCGGCCACGTGGGTTGAATCTGCACCTTCAGACGCTCCGCAAGAAGCGATGGTGGACCTTGAAGAACATCGAGCCGGCATGAGTAGCGAAGAGGCAGCGGCGCGGCTTTCCGCAGCCATCATGGCCAGGCTATTCAGCGATGAGCAGGTGAGGATCCTGCGCAACGCCCGGATCGAGGGCGATAGCGAATCATTGAAGTTGAACGAGGGACCGAATCTCACACCTCAGCAAATCAGGGAGAGTGTCAGATTGACTCTCGAAGAAAATCGCTCATTGCTCACTGAAGAGACAATTGTCGAGCTCGAGAAATCTCTCGTAAGGTTGCAGGTAAATAGCGGGATGCGGTCTATTGAGAAGTGAATGGCTCAAAGGGGCGAGACTGCGGCTTTTCGGATCGTCACACAGGGCGCCACGGCGGCGTTGGGTCTGCTGGCGGACGTAGAGGACGCGATTTTCGAGGTCGAGATCCGACCGGCGGAGACCGACGATCTCTCCTCGGCTCAGGCCCATCGCAATGGCGAGGACGAAGGCCGCGTCGATCGGGTCCTTGCGGGAGGCGGCGAGGAAGTCGAGCGTCTCGTCCAGGGCCCAGGGCTTCAGCTCGCCGTTGTCGGTCCGCGGAGGCTCGACGAGCTTGGCGACGTCACGTGTGATCAGCCCTTCGCGGCAGGCGGAGGACAAGGCCGACCGCAGAACTCCCTGCGCCTCCTTGGTGGTTGCTGCGGTCGTCTGCTGCTCCAGGTAGACGATGAAGCGGCGAACGTCAGCGACGCCGAGGGATTCGAGCCGCTTTGAGCCGAGGAGAGGCGCGAGTCCTGCCCGCCCTGGAAACGGACCGGGATGCGATGAGTTTCAGCACGGTCCCGGGTCTTCAGATGCATCCACCGTCCGCGCGCGAACTTGGAGGCACCTTGAAGCTCTTGCTTACGTCAGGCGGCGTCACGAACCCGAGCATCCACTCGGCGCTCGTGCAGCTTCTCGGCAAGCCGATCGCCGAGTGCCACGCCCTCTGCATCCCGACAGCACAGTGGGGTCACCCGATGTGCGGTCCGACATCGGTGCGGGGCCTCGTAGCCGCCGAGCCCACGTGGCAGCACCTGACCGGCCTGGGTTGGGCATCGCTCGGTGTGCTCGAGCTCACCGCACTGCCCACCATCGGCGCGGACCGATGGGTCCCCTGGATCCGGGAGGCCGACGTGCTCCTGGTCGACGGCGGCGACGCGACGTACCTGTGCCACTGGATGCGGGAGTCCGGGCTGGCCGATCTGCTGCCTTCGCTGCCCGACACGGTCTGGGTGGGAGTGAGCGCCGGAAGCATGGTGATGACGCCCCGGATCGGGGCGTACTTCGTCGAGTGGCCGTCCGCGCCGGACGACCGCACTCTGGGACTCGTCGACTTCTCGATCTTCCCACACCTGGACGCTTTCCCGCAGAACACCCTGGCTGACGCAGAGCGGTGGGCCGCCGACATCGGCGTCCCGGCCTACGCCATCGACGAACAGACGGCCATCAAGGTCGTCGGCGACTCCATCGAGGTGGTCTCCGAAGGGCAATGGACGAAGTTCGGGTCATAGCCGCCCGGCATTCGTGACGTCGCGTCGTTCCGCGAAACCCCATGCCGACCACCGGGGTTCCCGCGGCCATCTCCATGACCGCGTGATGCCGCAGAGCGGAGCAGACGCGGCCCAGGGGCGGACGGGACGGGAGCCGGTGAAGGTGGTGGGCGAGGCTGCGAGGCCGTAGCGCGGCTGGTACGGCCGGTGATGATCGAGCCGCAAACCCTCGCTGTACAGTCCCCATGGGCGATCACGGGGAGGGGCGCACATGGTCAGCCGGTGGCCGACGGCCCTGGGGGTGAACCTGCTCCTCGGCATACCGGGGATCGTGCCGATCTGGCTGCTGTGGTTCCTGGCAGCGAGCTGGCACAACCCGGAACCGACGGAGAACGACGGTATGGCCCTGTGGTTGGTGATCGTCGTGCCCATCGTCGGCCTGTACACGATGCTGTGGTGGACCGCCAACAGTGCCCTTGTCCACCGAACCTCGCTCGCTACTCAGACCTACTGGCTGCTCAGCGCGGTAGGCACGCTCCTGCCCACCGTCACGCTCATCCTGCTCAACCCCTGACGTGCCCGGTTCGGCGTGATCCGGAAGACATGGCAGCAGATCGGTCAAGGCAGAGCCCGTCGGCTGACATCAGCGGCTGAGACCAACAGATGCGGGCAGTGCCGACCGATACCGAACGGCAACGGATGATCGGCCAAGTGCGCAGGGTGGCTCGCCGACGTTGCCGACACCCCACGATCGATCTGATAAAAGATGAGGCTCATCAGTCACAAAGCCTCGTAGAGTCGAGCCGTCCCGACAACAGGTGCCCCGGGGGTGCCCGAGGCGTCAGCGGAACCGGTGGGAGCAAGAGGCGGCTCGCGGGGTGGCCGTACGAGCGTGGCGCGCGATCGGCGTCCTGAGCAGTCCCCACCGGACTCCGGCTGTACAGCGGCGAAGTACAGCAACCACCGCGACCACAGCCGGTCGCCAGCGATCGCACCGACTCCGGCCGGAGCGGCAACGGTTCCCGGAGGGTCGGCCCAATATCCTGCGCGAAGTATGGCCTGGAGGTTCCGGTCGGCGGCGGGGGCCCAACACTAATGATCAACGGAGTCACCAGGGGGAGCCCGCAGCATGACCGGTACCACGGAGGCCCTTGGCGAGTCGGCTGCAGTCGACGATGCAGCACAAAGCGTCACGCGTCCGTTCTACGTATACGCCGTGCTCGCCAACACGCTGTTCCAGCGCGGCGTATTCGTCCTCTTCCTTCAGCAGCGAGGCTTCTCCGCCGGGCAAGTGGCCCTGCTTCAGACACTGCTCTACCTGGTCAGCGGACTTGCGGAGTTGCCGACGGGAGTCATCGCCGACCGAATCGGCAGGCGTGCCAGCATCGTGATCGGCCAGGTGCTGATAGCTGGATGTCTGCTCGGTCAGGTGGCGTTCTCCAACTACTGGGTGTTCCTGACGCTGTTCATCGGGCAGGGCGTGGGCATGGCATGTGTATCCGGCTCGGACACCGCCCTGCTGTACGACCTGCTCGTGCGTCGTGGTGCAACGGCCGGCTACGTCAAGATCAAGTCCCGGTTCACCATGCTCGGGACGGTCACCTCGGGAGCCGCCATCGTCCTCGGCGGCCAACTGCAGCGGATTTCCTGGGGAATCGTCTACGTCGGTTCGGCGGCGTGCCTCGTCGTGGCCGTGGTGGTGCTGATGTCACGGGTGCCCGAGATCCGCGGCGCGGACGCGGTGGACGAGCAGGACGGAGCCGAGGAGGCGCACGGCGACGCCACAGCATGGCGGGCGATGCTTCGGGTCGCCACGCCGGCGCTCGTGACGCTTGTCGTGGTGTCCGGCTTGATGCATGCGACTTTGACGCCATACATCATTTTTACGCAGAAGACCCTCTCCGATCAGGGCGCGGGCACCGCATTGGTCAGCGCGGTCATCTCGGCGGGATTCTTCGCCGGCGGGCTCACTCCATTGCTGTCGGACCGCGCGGACCGGCGCATCGGGTATCGGGTCATCGTCCCGGTGTCTCTCCTGACCCTCGCCGTGGCGCTGGGCCTGAGCGGCCTCGGCCTTGTCCAGGTCACCATCGCCGCGTTCCTGGTCCTGGTCGGAATTCCCGAGATCACCGCCGTGATCGTGGACAACGTGTTCAACGAGGCGGTGCCGTCGCGCCACCGGGCGAGCCTGCTGTCGATGATCGCATTCGTGGAGTCGGCGCTCATCGGCACCGGCTATCTCGTCCTCGGCACGCTCATGGACGGGTGGGGCTCCAGTGTGGGCATGGCCACCTACGCCGCGGTCCCCCTGCTGGCATGTCTCCTGTGGCTCCCGGTGCTCTTCCGAGGGGCACGGGTGACCACCGAGATCGAGAAGCCCGCCGACCAAAAGGCATCCTGAAACAGACCGTCTCGAGCAACGCTCCTGCCCGATGGCTGGGGTGTTGCTCGTTGACATGTCGCTCCCAGCGGCGACGGAGCTGTCGGGGCCCGCGGAGTCGAAGTGATGGAGGGGCCGGTGCCCGGACTGCTCGCCGACGACGGAGCACTTCGCGGGCTGGAACTCGCCGACGGGCGGACTCTTCAGGCAGCAGGGGTGTTTCTCCTCTCGAGGAGGATCCCGAACGGTGGTGTCCTGGAAGGGCTTTGCTGCGAGAGGGACGAGCAGGGCTTCCTGCGCACCGGCCCCGCCGGGCGCATCAGTCGCCCCGGTCTCCGGGCCATCGGGAACGTGGTCGATCCACGGGCGGCTTGATCCTCTCGAACTGGCCCTTCGCTGTGATCACGGTCGTGCCACTCCCGTGCCACGAAGTCCTCAAAGAGTCCACATCACCCCGGGCTTCGCGGATCATCGAGCCGAGCCGATCGGCGATCTCACGGTCACGGCCGTTGACCATGTGCTGCGGTCGGCCTCGATGCCGTCGACGGGACTCCACAAGCACCCCCGCACCGGGCCCCTGCACGCCGGCTTGGGCGGGCTCTGTGGGGTCCTCACCCGCGGTGGCCGGCCATCACACTGGGGCGCAGCGCCCAGCCGATGGACCTGCGCGCTCACCTGCTCCGCAGGCTCGCCTTCCTCGCGGTACCGCCCCGATCGGGTCACCGATGCGATCAAGGTCGGCACACGGCCCCCGGCGCACAACAAGGACAGCAGGACCGGAGGGCGGGATCGTCGTCATGACGATGCCGGGCCGCAAACGAAGGCCTACTCCACGCCTGCTCCCGTGCAATGGCTCCGGCAGCCGGATCGCCAGGAGACGGCTGTGCCCGTCGGAAACGGGTGGACGGGCAAGCGTCGCTGCCCTCACGGGCTCGGCGGCCGTTGCCACCGCACGAGGTTGCCGAGGGGAACGCGCATCGTGGCGAGGCGCGGGTCCGGGACGTGCGGGCTGTCCGCCGCGTAACCGATGGTGAGGATACCGGCGAGTTCGGCGCCGTCGGGAACCTCGATCACCTGGGCGAGCTCCTCCACCTTCTCCGGAAGACCGGGATGGAAGAAGCCGCTGACCAGTCCCTCGTTGATGGCGGCGAGCTGCAAGGCCATGAGCAGCGCTCCTGCGTCGAACCACCAGAACGGAACCGGCCAGGGGATCTTTCGGCCGTCCTGCAGCACCTTGTCCGGGGCGTCGTAACGCTTACGATATGCGCTCTCGTCCACGCAGAGCGCCACGTGCACGGGAGCGTGAGAGATCCACTCGTCCAGTTCCTTCGCGCCGTCGCGGGATTTGGTGATCTCCGCGACGCGATCTCTGGTCTCTTCGTCGGTTATGACCAGCAGTCGCTGTCCCTGACTGAATCCGGCAGTGGGTGAATGCCGGATCACCCGGAGGATGCGTTCGATCACCTCGTCCGGCACCGGGTCCTTGCGGTACCTGCGGACCATCCTCCGGTTCCTCATCACGTCGGGGAATTCCACAGCGGTCTCCATCGTCTACGGGGGCGGAGGCCGGTCCCGGCTCAGACGGCGGACCGGCCAGTGCTGACCATAGGCACTGGCTTGTGCCGTCGAAGTGCCGAAGTCCATGGGCGCCGGAGCCATGGCGCGGCCGCGGCCGACGGGTCCGCGATGGGCGCCGGGGAACGAATCCGATGGGCTCGAACCCACCGCTGCGCTGTGGAGTACGGTCGCCGCGCACCACCCCGGTACGCCGACTTCGGCCGCAGACCCGCCGTCACGGCCGGACCGCGAACGGACCAACGAAGTCACCTCTTCTCAGGGTCTTCAAGCCATCTTCCATTTTCTGATTCGGCGTGCCGGCGCCGGACCACAGTTGCAGGACGGTGTCCGCTCCGCCCGCGGTGCCTGTCCTGCCCTTCCTTGGATCGGACGGTCTCCGGCGAGCTGAGCGCTTGCTGCGCCAACTGGGCTCCTGGGCAGCGGCGTTGCCACTGGGCCCTGGTGCGGGAGGCGTTGACGTCTGGCCGAGCTCGCGTGTGTCAGCCCGGGACGAGAGGTACTGACGGCAGACTCCGACGGCAACGTCAGCACACCGGACCGGACACGGGCGACTCCCAAGACAGTCGCCACGACGGGCTACGGGCTCGCCGCGCAGCGGAAGTGGGCTCCGGAGTTGTCAGTGGCGGGTGTTAGCTTCCGACCCGTGCTGCCGAGGAGACCATTCGCCGCCCCCCTCAGTCCGATTGATCGGTACCTGACATTCGGTAGCCGTGTGCGCGATACAGCCCGGTCCATCAGGACCGGGACCGCTCCTTATGAAGGAGAAGCTTGATGAGAAGCAGCGTGCTGGGCCGCAGCCCGGCCCGTACGGCGGCCGTCCTCACGGCGGCCGTGGCCCTGGCGGTGACGGCGGCACCGCTGACGGGCACGGCGGAGGCCCACGAGGCGGTGACGGGATCGCTCAGCTTCAGCGGGGAGGCCGGCGAGTACATCTCCGGCGGCCGGTCGTACAGCTACACCCCCGAGACGACCGAGATGTTCGACATCTCGGGGCCGGTCTCCGAGTCCGCCGTGGGTACCACGGTCGTCACGCCCGAGGGCGAGCGCTGGTACTTGCACATGGAAGCCCCTTACGGCCAGAAGCTGACTTCCGGCACCACATACACCAACGCCTCCAGCTGGCCCAACGCCCAGCCGGAGGACCCCAAGCTGGAGCTCAGTTCGACCGACCGGAACTGCGACACCGGCACCGGCTCCTTCACCATCTCCCACATCGCCTACGGCCCCTACGGCTACATCAGCGAGGTCGACGCGACCTTCGAGCGGTACTGCAGCGGCTCCACGCTACCCGTGCGCGGCGAGCTCCACGCCCGTATGGCCGAGCCGCCGGCGGAGCTCGCCATCGGCATGAGCCTGAACACCACGGGCACGGTCGACACCCACACCGGCGAGATCACCGTCGGCGGCGCGGTGACCTGCAACAAGCCAGCCCGCATCACCCTCACCGCCAGCGCCTACCAGACGCAGAAGCGTGAAACCGCGTCCGGCTCGTATGAGGACCTGGTCGTCGTCTGCGAGCCTGGGGCCCCGGTCCCGTGGACCGTCTCCTTCCCCAGCAACATCGACCCCACCGCCTCCTTCAAGCCCGGCGCCGCCGTACTCCGGGGCGTCGGCAGGGCGGACGACCCTGACTACCCGGTGAACGTCAACACCGGCTTCCCGAGCACCGACATCACTCTCGTCAAGTCCTGATCCTGACGCGGGCCCGGCTGCGCACAACAGCCGGGCCCGCCGCACGGCCAGGAACCGCAGGGCAAGTTCCTGCGTCGCTTCTTGCGGCGTCACGACCTATGCGCGCGAAGGACAGCGAAGGTAATCATGAGGCACAAGCGGGTGCTCATCGCCGTTCTGGCGTTCCCAGTGGCTTTCCTGGGATGGGTTGCCTGGACGTTCATCACGTCGCCCTTCTTCGGCGACCCGATGTCCCAGGTAGAACCCGTTCCGTGCGAGGAGGCCATGCAGTACGCGGACCAGGACGGGCTGCCCAAGGGGGCTCACGACGCGAAGTGCACCGCCCTCAGTTGGCTGGACACTACGTATACGGCCCACTTCACGATCACGCGGACCGATCTGGACGCGTGGCTGAACGATGCCTATCCCGGCACCCATCTCACGTTGGAAGACTGCCTCGGGGCACCGGCGGACGCCTGCGCTCACATCGAGTTGAACCCTCCCGCCGACGGTGGAGCGATGGCGATAGACATCAGTGTGCGGTACGGAGAGGACTCGACCGCAGTCGTCGATTTCGAGCCGTTCGACGTGTGATCCCGACAGCACAGCTCTGCGTACGAGGACCGCTGCTTCGCCAAGTTCATCGGCCGGTGCCCCTCCGTGCCGGCGAACCCATGCGTGAAGCGCTACGACCCCTGGGAAGACCCAGCACAGTGAGGTTGTCTCGTGTACAGCAGCGCAGCACAGCAACCCCAGCAATCGTTAACGCCCCATGCAGGCCCTCGTGGACGTACCAGCAGCAGTCTCTATGACCTTCGATGACTGATCTATGTAGAGCTACGGATCAGAAGATGCCAGCGGGTCCGTGCGTGAAACGGCCAAGAAGTCGAGCGTCTCGTCAAGGGTCCATGGCTTCAACTCACGGTTGTCGGTCCGCGGAGGCTCGACAAGTTTGGCGACGTTACGTGTGATGAGTCCTTCGCGGCAAGTGGCGGACAAGGCGCAGAACACGGTGCGCGCCTGTACGGTAACGGCCCGCACGTCCGAAACCACGACGGCAAGCAGCTGCTCCGCCGCTGGGCCGTATCCGATGATTGATCTTGCAGTGCGGCCTTGACCTGGTAGTCAGCCGGGGGTTCGGGTGCAGTGCGAGCGTGGGATCGATCATCGGCGGGCCTGGCGGACGAGCACGGAAGGTGACCCATGACCGCTCCGGATCCCGAGAGCGTCTTCGACGGCCACTGGACCTTCGAGACCAATCTGCGGCCGCTCTGTGAATCGGTCGCAGAGTTTGCGGGATACGAGTTCGACGACTCGGACTGGCAGGCCATCGAAACTGCCCTGCCAGCGACAGACGTCGAGCGGGACAACTGGTATGAGTACCCGCTGTTGGGGCGGGTGCCCCTGACGTTGCTGGTCGCGGCCGACCCGGAGTCATATGTGGTCTTCGTCAGGTTCGCTGGAGAACCGGACGAGCGCACAAAGGCGCAGATCGAGGCAGCGCTGTACATCTTCGCGAGTTGGACAATGACCTGACAGGACCCGGCAACTCGCCCTGCCATCAAGCTGCGTCCAAGGACGCGCCGGCCAAGTTGCTTCGGAACGAAGGGCGGTCGAGCCACATCCGTGCCAGAACGGGCGGGGACTCAAGGAGATTCGGGGCGCGCAGGGGTGCGTACCGCCGGACCGCACTCAAGGCAGGGAACCCGTGGGTCACGTCCGAGGTCGCCCGGCCTCGCTCCTGAAGGGGTCGTAGGAAGCGGCGAACTGTCCGTTGTCAGCCTGTGGTCGTCCAGGCACCAGCACTGCGGAGACCACCGCACGGGACGACGTCATCACATCGCCCACGAATCGCAGGCGCCCGATGTCGAGCCGGCGCAGTGCCGGACCGTGGTCGGCGGTGACGACGAGAGAGACCACAAGCAGAAGAAGCCGCCACAGGACCATCACCGGGCGGCGCATTGCGCGGGGCAACTCCGCCAGGGAGGCGTGCAGCCGCTCGCAGTGGAACGGGACGTGGCGCTGCTCGTCGGACAAGATCCGCCCTGCCACTTCCGAAGTGAGCGCGTCTTCGGTGCCATCGCGCAGCGCCCGGTAATAGCGCAGCGCCACGACTTCCGCGATCATCAGCACCAGCAGTTCCATGCGCAGGCCCATAAGACGCCGCAACCGTACGAAGACCGCGTCGCTCCAGTGCCCAGGCAACGTCGGCATGTTCCCCGCGGCCAGCAGACGAGCAAGCAGACGAGCGTGGTTCTGTTCCTCGGCGATGAAGAGCCGGACCGCCTGCACGTAGTCGGCGTCGCCCGCGTGGTCCGCCTTGCTGACGAGGTTGGCACCGTCACCGTCTTCGCCGACCTGGAAGCGCTGGATGCTGGCCCAGACCGCCGGATGCAGCGTCGCGCTCTGCCCCCAGTCCGGATCCCCCTGGGCACGCCTGCGCTCGCGCTCGTCCTCGAACCGCCTTGTCCACTTGGCGAAGCCGCCCGTATGCACCCGGTCTCCCCTCTCCCCGGGGGAACGCCACCATCCCCGGAAAGGGACGACGCAAGCGGACACCGAACCGTTCCACGGCTGCCGGGCACCCGCAGTCCACAGATTTCACATGCGCGCGCCAGGCGAGCGGCCTGCCCCCATTCGGGAACGGCCACGTCCCTGTGCAGGTCGACATCAGCAGCTGACATCAACGTCGTCGGACAATGACCTGGTCACAGCGCCAAGGAGTTGGGCCGGTACCCTCCCGGGCATGAGGGCATCTCCGACGGGCTCCGAGGCAGTTCGCCCGACCGCGTTGTGGGGCGTCTCCTTGGCCTCGCTCGGCGTTTTCCTCGTCAGCTGGGCGCTGTGCTGGGTGAACGCGTACGTGGTGAACGACGACCTGCCGAACACCTGCGGCGACCTGCGTCGGCAGAGCTTTCCGCCGGAGGTGGCGTGCGCGTCCGTGAACGGCACGCTCACCGGTGCGAACGCTGGTTGGATCGAGGCCCTGTTCTTCGCCTCGCTCCTGGTCTTCGTGCTGCTCGCGAGCATGGCGGCGACGCTCGCGTCCCTCCGCAGGAAGTGACGCGTACGACCTGTGTCCCGTACCCCTGCCGTGCCCGACCGGGCGGGGAACGCCGGGATCGAGGGATGACTCCCGGACAGCCGCAGCACGACGGCGCCTGACCGTCCCGTCGAGGCTTCACCGACCTGGTGCCTGGAGATTCGGTGTACCGGGCTGGTCGTTCAGGCCCGGCCACGCCCCGGCCGCCCTCACCGGGCCGACGGCTCGACCCCGAAACCGAGGGGAAAAATGAGGGGAGACATCCCCATCACCCGCCCCGGAGCATGCTGAGCAGATCAAGGAACTGCTGCACCCGGCGCCCGTAGAGCAGTGTGAGTACGAAAATCCCGCAGGCACCGATCACGTAGGTGTCGGCGCCCGCAGGCAGATGAACGAAGGTGACGCCGACTGCTGCGCCGGCGATCAGCAGCGCAGCCACCAGCAACTTGAACGGCTCCCAGTCGCGCACCGGTCGGAGGCTCTCGTCCAGGTCTTCTTCGTCGAGGAGCGCGCCTATGCGGCCGGCCGCGATGCGTTCGGCCACGGCCTGCACCATTGCGGCGAGTTGGGCCAGCGCCACGTCACCGTCGCGGTCCACACGAGCCTCGGCTTCTCGCAAGGCCGCCACCACAAGGCCGGCGTGTCTTTTGAGCCGGCGCCGCCGGTGCGACGTCACGGTGAGGTGACCGGCGGTCCGGTGCAGGGCCAGAATCTCGGGTTCCACGCGCCGCAGAGCACGTGCCATCCTGCGCAGCGCACGGGGGCGGCGCCGCCAACCGGCGCTCTTCACCGCCACACAAGCCGATATCGCTCTGGCGCACACGGCTACTGGCTCGCAGCGGCGGAACAACACGGTCTCACGGAGAAACGACCAGGGGCGCCCGAGTATGGTCGCCAGCGTCCAGATGACCGGCCCCAGATAGAACACGGTCGCCAGGGCGGCAATGATCATGGCGAAGAGAACCGATCCGGCAATCAGCCCGAGCGCATCCTTGAACTGGCTGTGCTGCGCAGCGGGCCACATGTCTGTGACCATGGCAGCCGCCGCGAAGTAGGTGGCGGGCACGACCCCGTTCCATGTCTCCTGGATCAAGGTGGTGGTCCAGTCCAGAAACGGAATGCCGACAAGCACCACGTAGACCACCACAATGTTCTCGGTGGCACGTTGTGTCCGCAGTGCGACCCTCATTCTCGGCGTGGCCGCAGGAAGCCCCAAGGCGTCCAGGTCACTGGCAAGCCTGGCTGTCGCCTCGTCGCCTGCCTTCCGAGCCCTCCCGCGGAGCCGTCGGCGCAGATTTCGGATCACAGAATCAGAGCATGGCAGCCATATGCCCTCAGGTGAGAGTCAAGTGCACAAGGAGACCGTCCTCGCGCTCGGCCGGCGAAAGCACATCCTCGTCGTCCGCACCGACACCGACGCCGACAGGGTGCACCGTAGATCCGCCCGAGTGTCCCGTCGGCGTGGATCCCGCGGACGAGCCCGTACGACCACCCTGTGCTCAGCGGCCATGAGATGCCCGAGCGGAGGTGCGGCCGGACGCCGCGGGCCCGCAGGGTGGTTTCCTCAGGGTGTGGCACCGTGCAGGCAAGGCGCCTCGGCCTCGGCGACGGCGACGAACGACCGGGGCGAATCCCCGGCGTCGTGGTGAACGCTCCGCAGGGCGGCGGGGTCACCTACTCGCCGGCGTGTGCCACCAGCAGCGGCTGGAAGAAGCCCGTCTCCTGCGGCATCCGCCACTCGGGGTCCACAAACCCCGCGTCGGTCACGAAGCCCGCCAGTCGATCCCGGGCCAGTGCCCAGTAGACGGTCCGGCGGACCTTGACGCGCCATTCCCCGTCGGCCGGGAGCAGTTGGACGTGCTCCAAGTCGTAGTGCTCGCCGTCCTCGTGCCAGTGCCAGAGCTGAAAGGTGACGGTCCGTTCTCCGCCGTCCGCGGGCCGGTGGACCTGCGGGGGCGTCGACTCGGGGCGATTGCGCAGCAGGTCGTCATAGGGGCGCGTGCTGAGCAGCAGCCGGCCTGCGGGGCGCAGCACGCGGCGCATCTCCGCCAGCGCGGCGTGCACGTCCTGTTCCGTCAGCAGATGGGGCAGCGAGTTGTCGGCACAGACGACGGTGTCGAACCGGGCGTCGGGAAACGGCAGGCGTCGCATGTCGGCGGCTGCCGTACGCAGTGGCACCTTCCGCCGGGCGGCTTCACGGGCAGCGCGGGCGGCGGCGCGGGCGCTGAGGTCCGTCCCGGTGACACGGTGCCCGCGCAACGCCAGGCCGATCGCCTGCGTGCCGATGCCACAGGAGCAATCGAGCACCTCCGCATGGGCCTGGCCCATCAGGCCGTCCAGGACCTCTCCTTGACGACGAATGCTCGCGTCCCAGTCCGCGTAGATCAGGTGGTAGTCGTCGGCCAGCTCGTCGTAGAAGTCCGCCACCGAGGTCTCGGGCATGGCCCGAGGCTACTGCGCCCGGGACCCGGCGCAGAGCCCCGGACCGATCACGGTCCGGGGCCCATGAGGCGGTCGACGCCATCGGTCCGGCGATCAACACCTGTGGTCGCGGACGACCCGGACGCCCCACGGCAGGCGGCCCGTACGACTTCCCGGTCCGGTGGAACTCGACCCCGCTCCGGACGACACCGTTCCGCCGACCTCGTACCGGCTAGACGCGGTCCTGGAAGACGCAGCTCCACACGTAGGTGCCCGCGACGCTGCCGTCGGCACGCACCGCCTCGAGCGTGTAGAAGTACGTGGCCCCCCGTGCGGCCGTGGTGTCCGTGTAGCCACGGGTCTCCGCGGGCAGCAGCCCGGCGTGCAGCGGCTCGTACGCCTTCGTGGCCGCGTTCCACCGACTGACCCGGTAGCCCGCGACGGTGTCGCACACGGCCGTCCTGTCGCATCGCCAGCTGACGGAAGGCCCGTCCAGGTCGGGTCCGCCGATCACGGTGCCGTTGGCCAGGCTGCCGAGGTTCCAGTCCCGGACGACCGTCACGGACGGCCGGAGGTCCAGCTCGGTGGCCTCGACGACCGTGACCTTCGGGTCGCTCGGGGACAGCTCATTGCCCCAGCGGTCCCTGGCCACGACCGCGTACAGATACGTCTCGCCGTCCGGCAGGTCGCCGCAGATGACCGCGAGCGGGTCGCTCGTGCCCTCGGCGCAGGAGGCGGTGCCGAGCCACTTGACGGTGCCGTCGGCCTGCCTGGTGCCGTTCCGGACCACGTAGCGTTCGATGTCGTCCTCGGTCGAGGGCGCCCAGCTCACCAGCACGCCGTCGGCACGGGGGGTGGCCTTCACGCCCCCCACCGGACCGGGCGCGACGCGGTCGCCGGTACGGACGACGAGCGGGGCGGACAGCGCCGACTCGTTGCCGCCCGGGTCCACCGCCGCGACCGCGTACGTCACGTATGTGCCCGCGGGCATGTCCAGGTCGTGGCATTTGCCGCCGGCGCTGGTCGTGTCGCTCCCCTCGGCGCAGGTCACGCGGGTGAGCGCGGCCGGGTCGAGGGTCTTGCCGGGCGAGCGGTAGACGCGGTAGGTCCCGCCGTTGTCGAAGTCCTCGTAGAAGCTGTCGGGCTGCTTCCAGTACACGTCGGTGTAGCCGACGCCGACGACGGAGCCGAGGGAGGTCGGGGACTTCGGCGGCATCCGGTCGACGCCGTCGCTGGTGACGGCGGCGTACGCCGACGGGTTGCCGAGCGCATCGAGGGCGCGGACCCGGTAGTACTGGACGGTGTTCGCGGGTGCGCCGGTGCGGTACGACGTCGTGGTCGTCGTGCCCAGCAGCGTGAACGGGCCGGTGGCCGCGGAGGCGGCGTACACCTCGTACTTCGCGGCGTCGGCGGCCCCCTGCCAGGCCAGGGTGGCCCACCACGCATCGCCGACGGCGACCGTGAGACCGGTCGGCGCCGCCGGCCCCGTGCGGTCCACGGTCACAGCGGTGGCGTCAAGGCTGCCGGCGGACTCGCGACCCGCCTTGTCGACGGCACGGACCTCGTACAGGAAGGTCTGGCCCGTGGCGGGCGCCGCGTCCACGAAGGAGGGCGAGGTGAGCAGCGACGAACCACTGACCTTCGCCCACTGGGTGGTGCTCAGCCGGCGGTACACGCGGTAACCGGCGAGGTCCATCTCCTTGTTCGCGGCCCAGCGCAGGGTGGTCTTGCTCGTGTCCCGGTTGTACGCGGCGGTGAGGCCGGTCGGCGCAAGCGGCTTGACCGTGTCGACGGCGGCCTCGGTGCGCGGGGCGTACGTGAACCCGGCGTTGGCGGTGCCGGTCCAGGCGACGTAGTCCACGCGGAGGGTGTGCTTGCCGGCCGGGACGGTCAGGTCGACGGTCTTGCGGGCGGTGGTGGAGACGTTCTTCCACAGGTCGATCTTCCGCACGCCGTCGACGTAGACGCGCATGCCGTCCTGCGTGGCGGCGGAGAGCCGGAAGGGTCCGCCGGAGCCGAAGTCCCGGGTGAGGGACCAGCGGACGGAGAAGTTGTCTTTGGGCAGCGTGACGCCGGGCGGGTCGCCGTAACCGTAGTTCTCGGCGATGACGGAGTCGCAGGCGGTCGACTTCGGCGTGCCGCTGAAGGTGGAGTTGGCGAAGTACTGCACCTTCCAGACGGGGGAGGTGCAGCTGACGGCCGCGGAGGCGGGGGCGGCGCTGATCAGGCCGCTGACGGCGGCGACGGTGGCCGTCGCGGCCAGCGCGGTCAGCCGGGTACGAGTCATCACAGAGAGTGGGGCCCCTTTCGGACCTTTGAAAAACCTGTGAACGGGTGGCTCCTGTGTGACCCACGAGGCGGGGACAGGGTTGCCCCTTCTTTTACGGATGTTTTGCACTCGTCGGCCGTGCCGGTGAACAGCGCGTGGCCTTCCAGGGATCGGCCGATGCCGGCACAGCACCCCATGGCCGTTCAGCGGCGAAGTCGGCGGCCGGGACGACAAGGAGGAGGGGTGCGTCACCGCGCATTGGCGGGCCGCTTACGCCGGTTGACACCGCCGTCACCGGGGTCCGTTGCGCACCCAGCGATGTCCCGGGGGAAGCGCAGTCCCCGCAGGGACGAACCGGTATCCGTTCAACGACAGCGGGGAGATGACGGGGCGGCTCATGATCTCCTCGAACCAGGCGGCGGCGACCCGGCCGAGATGTTCCGGAGATCCGGTGGCGGAAAGCGGTGCCACGTCCCGGGTCGGTTCCGGAGTCTGGTAGTTCTGACTGTGCCGTTCGCTGCAGAAGAGCCGGTCACCGATGACAGTAGCCCCCAGCGTCATGAAGATCAGGCCCCGCTCCCCCGCACGATGGTCGATCAACTCCGCGATGAGCGTGACGATCACTTCTTCCGGCGCCGCGTCCAACGCCGTGTGATAGGCCCTGTGCTCGGCCGGGGGCTCCCACGGGGACTCCTGGGTGGTGGGACGTACGTCCTCCTCGGCGTCTTCGTCCGGCTCGAAGACGAGCACGGCGGTGGCACGAGGCGGGCATGCGGGCCACGAGCGGGCTGACTGCCTCACGGCGTCCACGAAAGCCCTCAGGTCCCCGTTCAGCTCGTCCTCTTCGAACCAGTCGTCACACACGCCGATGAGGCTACGCCGACGGCCGGCGAAGCAGACCGTGCGGCCCACGGTCGGAGCATCGGCTTCTGATGGCAACACACCGGCACAGTGGCACCATGACCGGCTCACCGAGCACCTCGTGACCGACCGGCGTTGCCGGCCACGGTGCGCGTTGGGCCTCGATCCGGATGACGTGCCTGAACGCCGGAGCAGCCGGGCGGGCCGACCTCGACAACCGTCCCCCGTGTTCACAGCGAAGGGACCCGAGGCGCGGTGCACCTCCGCACGCCTCAACTCCCGCGGTGCTCAAGCCGAAAGGCCTAAAGAGCGGTGCGGCGGTCGGCATCGGGGGCGGCTGGCTGTGGACCGCATGAGGCATTCGTGATCGGGTTGCGCGCATGACTTCCTCGATCCGCCACATCACCGTCGACTGCACCGATCCCTATGCCCTTGCGGGCTTCTGGGCCCAGGCCCTGGACGGCTCGCTCGCCGACGACGACTTTCCGGGTGATCCGGAAGCCTCGGTCACGGCTGCGGCGGCCACCTTGCTGTTCGTACGGGTCGACGACCGCAGGACCGTGAAGAACCGGGTGCATCTGGATCTCCAGCCCCAGGACCGCAGCCGGGACGAGGAGGTCGAGCGACTGCTCTCGCTCGGTGCCACGCTTCAGGGGGACCACCGTCGGCCCGACGGAACCGGATGGGTGACCCTGTACGACCCGGAGGGCAACGAGTTCTGCGTCGAACGCAGCGCGGCGGAGCGGATGAAGGGGTGATGCCCGTCGGGGCCCGCCCGCTTCCCCGGTGTTCCGCGACTTCCTGATGCCCCTCCCCGGCCGACCGGTTCAGGACTTCGTTCGGTCCTGCCGTCCGGCGGCGCGGCAGCGGGAGGTCGGCCCCGGCGCCGTGTGCCGGAGCCAGCAGGCGTCGATCTCGCGGCCGTTCGGCAGGGTGTGGCGCGGTGGCCCGTCGTCCGCGACGAAGCCTGCGCCCGCCAGCGCACGCGCGCTCGCGGTGTTGGCCGGCTCGTGGCCCGCCCGCACCGTCCGAAGCCCCAGATGGGTGTGGCCGAGGGACGCGGCCGCCCCGAACAGCTCCACCCCGAGCCCCTGGCCACGCGCGTGAGGTGCCAGCCATCCGCCGATCTGCCCGGTGTCGGGGTCCAGCTCGGTGAACCCGGCGTATCTGCCGTCGTCCACGCGCACGCCGATCAGCGCCACCGCCTTGTCGGGACGCGGTTCGACGGGATGGCTCAGCAGGCGTCGGACGGCCGGGTACGAACTGCGGGAGTCGATGTCGCCGGGGCGCAGGTGCACATAGACCTCGCGGAGCTTCGGGTCGGTCATGATGTGCTCGTCCCACCCGAGCCATCGCTGGGCCTCGGGGTCCGAGGCGGCGGCCAGGGCAGCGGCGAGGTCCAGCCATGTCTCCAGGCTGTAGAGCAGGAGACGCCCCGTGCGCAGGGTGTGCCGCCGATGTCCGCATACGCCGGGCAGCGGGAGTCCGGGCGCCGCCCGCCTGCGACGAAGCCGTGACCAGACCATGTGACCCCCTGGAGAACCCCGTGGCCGCTCCGGCCGGGCTCGATGTCGGCCGGAGTTTAGCCGCGCCGGCGCTCGGCCCGTGGAAGAGGTGGTGACCGGCCGGCGTCGGCGAGTTGTCTCACGTCCCTCGGCGAAGTCCGACCGTGGCCGCGTCCGGCAACCCCCTGCGGTCGGCCCGCCGAGCGGCCGCTCCACGACGCCCGCCGGGCCCGCTACTGCGCCTGGTCGGGCCGTACCGTGATGTGATCGGGCTCCAGTTCCAGCAGGACGCGGTCGCGGATCTCCAGGGCCTGGGTGAAGTCGCCCGGGAGCTGGAGACGTCCGGCGCGGTCCACGGTGGCGTACTCGCGGGCCGTGGTCAGGGTGCGCCCCTGGTCGTCGGTGGTGGTGCGGCGCAGGACCTCCGAGGCGGTGCGTCCGTCGCGGATGGCGACGGTGCGGTGGACCGCGGAGGCGACGGCGGTGTCGTGGGTGACCAGGACGACCGTGGTGCCCAGTTCCTCGTTGACGGTGTGGAAGGTGGCGAAGACCTGCTCGGCGGTGGCGGAGTCGAGCTGGCCCGTGGGCTCGTCGGCCAGCACCAGGGCCGGGTGGTTGGCCAGCGCCACGGCGATGGCGGTGCGCTGCTGCTCGCCGCCCGACATCTGGTGCGGACGCCGGTCGCGGCAGTGGGCGACGCCGGTCATCTCCAGGAGTTCGGCGGTGCGAGCGGCGCGCTGCCGCTTGCCCTTGACGATGCCGCTGAGGCGCATGGGCAGGGCCACGTTCTGCGCCGCCGTGAGGTAGGGCAGCAGGTTGCGCGCCGTCTGCTGCCAGACGAAGCCCACCACTTCGCGCCGGTAGCGCAGCCGGGACCGGCTGTCCATGGCCAGCAGGTCGAAGCCCGCGACCGAGGCGCCGCCCGCGGTGGGGACGTCCAGGCCCGCCAGGATGTTCAGGAGCGTGGACTTGCCGCTGCCCGAAGCGCCCACCAGGGCCATGAGTTCGCCCTTCGCCACCAGCAGGTCCAGGCCCTGCAGGGCCTGCACCTCCCCACCCTGGCCGGCGAAGATGCGCACGAGGCGGTCGCACACGATCAGCGCGTCGTGGCCGTGGGCGGGTCGCTGACGCTGCTGCTCGACGCGCCGCTCCAGATCGGCGAGCGTGAGCGCGTCCGGCGCCGCGGAGGTCTGTTCCGTCATGCCTGGTCACCCATCCTCAGGTTCGTGCCTTCGCCGCGCCGTCCGGTCAGCCATGCCTGGGCCACCAGTACGGCGCACGCCACGGCCAGCAGCCCCGCCGAGGGCAGGACGAGCGCGAGCGGGTCGGTGTCCAGCACCACCGTCGGTACGGCGGCCGTCTGCGGCCTGCTGGTGAAGGCCAGCGCCGTCAGGTCCACCCCGGGCCGGAGCAGCGGGACCACGGCGAGCCCGGTGAGCATGCCGCCGAGCGCGCCCAGCAGGACCTGCGGCAGCATGTCGAGCACGGCGAGCCACTGCCGCTGGCGGCCCTGCATGCCCATGGTGCGCAGCCGGGCGAGCGTGATGCGGCGCTGTGGTGAGCCCTGCAGCAGGGAGAGCAGCAGAGCCAGGGCGCAGTAGCCGCCGCCTGCCGCGACCACCGCCAAGTAGACGTGCTGGGTACCGGACTGCAGAGCGGTGCTCTTCAGCGCCGCCCGCTCCTCCGAACGCACCAGCACGGTCAGCCGGGCCGACGCCTGGTGAGCGGTGGCGCGCAGGGAATCGCCGTCGATGTGGTCACCGGTCATGTAGAGCGCCGTGGGGTTCAGGGAGCCCGCGTCCAGCCAGTCGGGACGGGCCTTCGCCAGGGCCTTCGACGACACGATGACGAAGTTCCGGCCGGCCGTCGCCCCCGCGGCCGCCTTCCTCGTCGCCACGGTCCGCACGTCGAAGGAGCCCGCGGACGCCCGCACGACGGTCGGGCTGCTCCCGAACTCGCCCGCCAGTCGCGGGGACACGACAGCGGCGAACGCGCCCGCACGGCCGCCGTCGAGCGCCCCCGCGGGGAAGCCGTCGTCCACGCCCGTCGCCGCGGCGAGCCGTGCATAGGTTGCGGGGTCCACCATGAACAGGTCGTAGACGATCCCGCCGGGCTCCGTGCGAAGACCGGATTCGATACGGACCGGCGCCACGTCGCGCACGCCGTCGAGGTGGCGGACGCGGTCCGCGAGTCCGGCCGGCAGGGCGGCCGGCGCCTCGATGCCGGCGTCCGCGCCGACGGCCGCGAGGGCCGCCCGGTCCCGCCCGGCGCTCACGCCGGACAGGACCGCACCGCCGAACGAGGTGACGGTGAGCGCCACCAGGACGGCGAGCAGCGGCAGCGTGGCCGTGGCGGGGGCACGGCCTGCGCGCGCCACGCCCAGGGGGAGGACCGCACCCCGCAGGCGGGCCGCGGGCCGGGCGAGCAGCCGGAGCGGCAGCGGATACAGCCGGAGCAGCACCACGGCCGCGACCACCGCCACGAGGACGGGGGCGGCCGCGGTGAGCAGGTCGAGGCCGCCGTCCGCCGTACCGCGGCGGCGCAGCGCCAGCACGGCGCCGGTCACGACGAGGACGACGGTCAGCTCGGCCACGGTGCGGCGCCGCGAGGGGCGGGCGCGCACGAGGTCCTCCGGCTCGCCCGGGCGCACCGTGCGGACGGAGAGCAGGGCGCGTACGGGCGGCGCCAGCGACGCGACGGCCGCGACCGCACCCGCCGCGGCCACGGCGGCGGCGAAGCGCTGCGTGGGGACCAGCAGCAGGGCGAGCACCAGTCCGACGGCCGCGGACGGCACCGCCGTCAGGGCGCTCTCACCGAGCAGACGCACCGCCAGGCCGCGCAGACCCGCTCCCCGGGCGCGCAGCAGCACCAGCTCGGTGCGCCGTCGTGCGGCGGCCAGTTCGCCGGCCATGAGCAGCACGATGACGGCGACCGTGCCGACGCCGACCGCCGCGACCATGACCAGCGGCGCGGTGGCGGCCCGTTCCCTTCCGAACGGATCGACGAGCGTGGCCAGCCCCTCCTCCTCGACGGTGAGTCCGCGCAGCCCGGTCCGCTGCTGGAGCTGTGCGGCCTGCGGGCCGCTGGTGAGCGCGGCGATGCTGTCCACCAGGCCCGAGGCGGAGCGCGCGGTCAGTGCGCCGGTGTCGGCGGGGTGGCGCCAGTACGCGGTGACACCGTCGCGCAGGCCGAGCAGGGCGCCCGCCGCCCTGTCGTCGATCAGGGCGGTGAAGTGCCAGTAGTACTTGGGGTCCGAGGGGTCCTGTCCGGGGACCGTGGACAGCGTCGGCGCCTTCAGGTCCGGCTCTTCGTTCCAGTAGGCGGCCTCGCCGTGGAGCGGCCGGACGACACCGGTGATCCGCATCGCCAGCCCGGCTTCGCCGCCCCCGGCCAGATGGACCACGGAACCCGTGCGCAGATGCATGATGTGCGCCGTGCGCTCGGTGACGGCCGCCTCGACGGTGCCGGTGCCCGAGCCGGGCCGGGGCAGTCGTCCGTCCACGACGTGGGTGAAGCGGTCGAGGTCCGGCTGGGCGACGACGGTGGCCTCCGGAGGGGTGTGCGCGGTCGGCCGGGGCAGGTACGCGTCCATGGCGGGCGCGGCCTGAGCGGTCCGAACGCCGTAGACGGTCTGCCGCCGGTCCAGAGCGAGGGGCGGGCGGACGAAGCTCTGGAAGACCGATTCCGTCGAGGCGAGGGAACGGGGGGTCACGAGGGACTCGGCGTTGTAGGGGAAGGACAGCCACGACACGTCCAGCGTCGCCGTGACGCTGCGATCGGCGACACTCGCCCGCGCCACCGTGTCGCGCAGAGCCGTGTCCTCCTGGACGTCGATCGCGCGGGGCAGCGCCGCCGCGAGGAACGCCGTGACCAGAACCAGCAGCGACAGGGCCAGCGCGGCGCCGGGTGCCGCGCGCAGACGGGTGCGTATCCAGGGCGTGTCGGCCGAGGGGGCGGTGCCGTCCTCGGCGGAGGTGGGCAGGGGGCTCGGGAGAGCGGTCATGTCATTCACCTCCCTGGCGGCGCAGGGCCTGGGCCGGTTCGCCGGATCGCAGCGCCGTCAGTACGACCACGAGCAGCGGTACCGCCGTCACCGCGATCAGCATCTGCACCACGGGGCCCGCGGGCAGTTCGACGCGGAGGGCCGGAAGCGGGCGCTCCGCCTGCGCCGTGAGGACGATCAACGGCACGACGAGCCGCGTGAGCAGTACGCCGAGGCCCGCACCGACGGCGACCGCGACGGCCAGCAGGAGCCCCTGCTCGGCGGCGGCCCCACGGGCCAGCGAGCGCCGGGAGGCGCCCAGAGCCCTCAGCACCGCGTGTTCGTCCGCACGTTCGCGGTACGCGCCGACCGCCGCGACCGCGCAGCCCACCGCGGCCAGCACGGCCGCGGCGACCACCGCCGCCGGGAGTCCGGCCTGCGGGCCCGCACCGAGTGGGTCGGCCTTGAGCCGGTCCCGCTCCTCGTCCCGGACCAGCACGGAGGCCGCATCGGCACGGCTTCGCAGCGCCGTCGCGGCACGGGGAGCGGCGCCGTGGTCCGCGGCCAGCCACCACTCGCCGGGCTGCAGTGCCACCCCGCCGTGGTCCGCCAGGGCCCGGTTCACGGCGCGCAGGTCGAGCAGCAGGGCACCGCCGTCGTCGGTGGCGGGCGGCACGACGGTGGGCAGGGCCCTGACGACCGCGGTGACACGGACCCTCAACGTCGCGTTGCCCAGGCTGATGTCGGCCGTCTGACCCACATGCGTCCCGGTGGCGCGCAGGAAGGCATCGGTGGCGAGGGCGGCCGGCAGGGGGACGTCCGCCGTGTCGGCCCGCAGGTCGAGCTCTCCTTTCGAGAGTTCGACGGGGTCCTGCGGCGACGCCTGCCCGGTGCCGTATCTGATGGACAGCGGGGCCGCGGCGGTGGAGGGCGCCGCCGTGGCCCGGGGCTGCCGGGCGGCGCCGTCGGAGTCGCCCGAGGCGGAGGTCAGCACCCGGGCACCCCAGGTTGCACCGGCGGGCACCGGGACGGCGTGTGCGCGCCCGTCGGCCAGGACGGCGCTGAGCCCGGTGACCGTCAGCCGGTGCTCCTCGCCGCGTTGCGGCAGACGGTAGCCGGCGTTGATGCCGGTCAGCCGGAGCGGCCCGGCGGGTGCCGCGCCCTCGGCCCGGCCCGACTCGGCGGCGAGGTCCGCCGTCAGCACGTGCGGACGGCCGTCGGCGGGCAGTGTGCCCAGGGGGAAGGCGTACGGGACGCCGTACCGGTCCGTGACGAAGGCGACGAAATCGGGGGCGACGCTGCTCCGGGACGACCCGGCCGCCGGACCGAGCACCTCCAGGCGCGCGGTGATCCTCAGCCGGCCGGTGTTCTCCGGCAGCACGAAGCCCGCGGTCCTGCCCTGCGCCTGCGCACCGGAGTGGAGGGGCCCGAGCAGCCGGCTCGGTGAGCGGTCCGTCAGGTCGTCGCGCCAGTCGAGCACGGAGGCCGCGGCCTCGGTGTCCATGGCCAGCACGGTGGCGTTGCGGTCGCGGGGCAGCGAGACCTCGGCGCGGACGGCGGGTGCGGCGGCCGCGATGCCGGGGATGCCGTCGTAGACCCCGCCCTGGGCGAAGGGCGGGGTGGACGAACCGACGACCCTGAGGTCCGCGCCGACCGCGAAGTCGGCCTGGTCGCGCTGGGAACGCGCCCAACTGGAGTACTCGCCGGTCGCGAACACCCCCATCGCCACGGAGAGCACGACCAGCAGCACGGGGCCCGCTCCCCGCCCGGGCCGGCGTGAGAGCTGCCAGCCGGTGAGCGCGGCCGTCAGTCCGCGGGTGCCGGCGGCCCGCCGCTCACCGAGCCGGGCCGCGAACGGCAGCAACCGCAGGGCCAGTACCGCGCCCGCGCAGAGGCAGAGCGCCGGGGCGGCCACCAGCACCGGATCGACACCGAGGGCGCCACCCGTGTCGACCGTCAGGACCCCCGAGCCCGAAGCACGGCGGGACAGCTGCCAGTAGGCCAGTACCGCGACGACGACGAGCGCCACGTCGGCCCCGGCCTTCACGATCCCGGGCACCGCGTCCCGGCGCCTGCCGGTGTTCCGCTCGTCGACGTACGTGCCGGAGCGGCGCAGCGCCGGGCCCACGACGGCGAGCGCGCAGACCAGCGCGGTGACCGCGGCCACGGACCACGTTCCGGCCGGTGAGGCGTCGAGCCGCACCTGCGCACGGGCCAGCGGGCCGTGGCCGGCCAGCAACCGCAGCAGCGGTCCCGCGAGCAGGGGGGCCACCACGACCGCGGGCAGCGCGAGCAGCAGGGCCTCTATTGCCGCGAGCCCCGCCACCCGTGGACGGGAGGCGCCGCGGGCCCGCAGCTGCGCGGTCTCGCCGGCCCGTTCCCCGGCGAGCAGTCCGGCCACCAGGAGCAGCGCGAAGGCCGCCAGGAGCACCACCTGCAGCGTGCTGATCAGCACCGTGGACCGGCTCACCAGGAGCGTGCGGCGCAGGTCCGTCAGCAGATCCGGCAACTCGCTGCGGGCTCTCACGGATCCGCCGGTCGCCCGGTCCAGGTCGTGCAGCGTCTGCTGCACGCTGTGCCGCAGACGGTCCAAGCGCGCCGTGCTCATGGTGGAGAAGTCGGCGCGGGCCTGCCAGTACATGCGGTCCGGCGGAACGCTCCCGGAGGTGAAGGCGCGGGGGTCCGCGAGCATCGGGCCGTA
The DNA here is from genome assembly GCF_051553595.1 of Streptomyces sp. HUAS TT11. Taxonomy (NCBI): domain Bacteria; kingdom Bacillati; phylum Actinomycetota; class Actinomycetes; order Kitasatosporales; family Streptomycetaceae; genus Streptomyces; species Streptomyces sp. HUAS TT11. The sequence continues at coordinate 5,232,804 of NZ_CP196184.1, read as the reverse complement.
GGTGGTGAACGACAGCGTCCGCACACCCCGGCCGCCCAGCGGGTCGAGCCGCCAGTACAGGGCGGTGCGGTCGACCGGCCGGTACAGGCCCGTCACCAGCACGTGCAGGGGCCGGCCGCCGCGTCGGTCGCTGAGCGTGACGCGGTCCCCGGCGTGCAGACCCAGCTCATGGGCGGCCTGCTCGGGCAGGGCAACGGGCACCGGGCCCCCGGCCCCGGGCGGGCCGGGCCGGGCCCCGCCGGTCATCGTCACCTGCGCGGGGTCGAGGGTGGCCAGCAGCGTCAGATCGGGGTCGGCGTCACGGGAGGTGCCGACGGCGCGCGGCAGACCGTAGGAAGCGGACTGGATGCTCGCGGCCACCCGTACCGGCATGCCGTCGAAGGCGGCAGGAACGGTCCTGCGCACGGCCGCGTCCAGCTCGGCGCGGTCGGCGGGGGTGACATCCGCGTCGGCCTCGACCAGGGTGCGCGCCGCCCCCTGGTCCTGCAGGGCACGCCGCAGTCCGACATCCCCGACCGCTCCGCTGAACGCCGCGAGCGAGGCGATCACGCACGTGGTGAGCACCACGCAGAGCAGCGCAGCACCCAGCAGCAGCCAGTGCGCGCGTACGCGCAGCAACACGAACCCCGTCAAGACTCACCCCGCCACCGTCCCGCGCACCTGCACAGAGGTACGCAGCCGGCCCCGCCCCCGGCGAAGCCTGTTCCGTTCTCCCCTTGTCCCTGTGGTCATGAGAACACGGGCCACAACGTACCTGGACACCAGGGGTCTGTCAGGTGATCCACGGGCGCGATTATGCTGACCGCCATGAGCGAACGGGTGCTGGACAAGGCCGACGGCCCGGCGGGGGGCGAACCGGCACCAGCGGGCGGCGACATGGTGACGGTCCGCCAGGTCACGCGGACCTACGGCCGCGGGGAGACCGCGGTGCATGCCCTGCGCGAGGTGTCGTTCGGTGTGCCGCGCGGAGAGCTCGTCGCGCTCAAGGGCCGCTCCGGTTCCGGCAAGACCACCCTGCTCAACGTGGTCGGCGGGCTCGACCGCCCGGACTCCGGCAGTGTCCTCGTCGCCGGGACCGAACTGGTGGGCCTCGGCGAGAAGGAACTGCTCGACCTGCGCCGCGACCACATCGGCTTCGTCTTCCAGTCCTTCGGCCTGCTGCCCGTCCTCACCGCGGCGGAGAACGTCGGCGTCCCGCTGCGCCTGCGCAAGACCGAGCGCCGCGAACGCGAGGACCGCGTCGCCCTGCTGCTCAGCCTGGTCGGCCTCGAGGACCACGCCGCCCAGCGCCCCGGCGAGTTGTCCGGCGGCCAGCAGCAGCGTGTCGCCATCGCCCGCGCCCTCGCCAACCGCCCCTCCCTCCTCCTCGCCGACGAACCGACCGGGCAGCTCGACGCGGAGACCGGCCGCTCCGTCATGGAACTGCTGCGCGCGGTCGTCCACAGCCAGTCCGTCACCGCCCTCGTGGCCACCCACGACCCCCAGCTCCTGGCCGTCGCCGACCGCGTCCTGGAGCTGCGGGACGGCCGTATCGTCCCGGCGGAATGAGCACGGGCGCGGCGCACGCCGATCACGCCGGGACAACGCGGCCTTCGGCGGCCGACCGACGTGCGGCCCGCGTCCAGGGAGATGTGCCGAGCAACTGAGGCTCCGGCCCGGCGGGCGGCCGATGCCGCCGATGAACGGTGGCACCGAAGCCGCCGCGCCCGCGTTCCGGGGCACGACCGCACCGTCGTCCGCGCCCGTCGGCACACCTCTTCCCGACCGTGTGCACACGGTGAACGTCCGGGCCCCGCTGTCGCCGGCCGGGCGGTTCGCACGGGTGATGGCCGAGCGGGGCGGCGGGGCGATCGTCGACGTCTCCTCGGCGCCGGCCGAGCGCGGCACACCGCAGACCATGGTCCATGCCGCTTCCAAGGGCGCGATCGAGGACGCCACCCGGGCCCTGGCCGCCGAGTGGGGGCCTCACGCGGTCCGGGTGAACGCGGTGCGGCCCGCCGTCACCCGCTCGGACATGTCGGCGCCGATCACCGGCAACGAGGACATCGTCAGGACGTATGTGACCTCGGTTCCGCTGGGCCGGATCGGCGAGGCGGAGGAGGTCGCGAACCTGATCCACTTCCTCGCGTCCCCGGCGGGCAGCTATGTCACCGGCCAGGTCATCGGTGTCGACGGCGACCGGGGAAGCACCGCCCGTTCGATCTTCGCGAGCTGAGGCGCCGGCCGGAACGGCGTCGGCCGCACCGCCGGGACGGCACGACCGACGATCCCCCGGCCCCGCGGGGCCGACGCGGCCCCACGGGCAGCCGCCCTTCGCGCTCGGACCTCCGGCGGGAGGGCGCAGGGCGAGCCCGGCCGGCTGCGCGCGGACCGCGGGCGGTCAGCGGCCGTAGATCCGGGTCGGGGTGACCAGGACGACCGTGCGCCGCTGCTCCGCCATGACCCGGTCGTACTCGTCCCAGTCCTCGTGGCTGCCGCCGGCCGCCGTGAACACCTCGCGCAGCAGCAGCCGCAGCCGCTCGCCGTCGACGCCGGAGACCTGGTCGTCCGGCCCCACAAGAGCGACCGTGCCCTCGACGGTGACCCAGTCCCAGCCGGAGCGGACCGACACGGTCGTCCGGGGGCGCTCCCGCAGATTGGCCAGTTTGACCTTGCCGTAGGTGACGAACCCGAGCACCTGCTCGCCGGTGAGCGGGTGCGGCAGCAGCCCCGCGTTCACCACCGACGCATGGATCGCACCGTCCGCCCGCAGCGTCGAGACGACGACCAGACCGCTTTCCTTCGCGGCCAGCGCGGCAAACCTGTCCAGCGTTGTCATACGCACCCTGTCCCTCGTCCGCGCCCGGCACGGACCCCTGTGGATTCGATTTTCGGACTCACCGCCGCGCTACCGTAGCAGGGTGAGTCGGGACAGCGAACCAACAAAGCCGGGCGCGCCCCGGGTCTGCTCCATCGCCGACGCGCTCGACGTCGTGGGCGAGCGCTGGACCCTGCTCGTGCTCCGCGAACTGGGTTTCGGCGTGCACCGGTTCAAGGACATCCGGACCAACACCGGCGCACCCCGCGAGACCCTCACGCTGCGTCTGCGCAAGCTCGAGGAGGCCGGGCTCATAGAGCGCCGCCGGTACTCGGAGCGCCCGCCCCGCGACGAGTACCTGCTCACCACCGCGGGCAAGGACCTCGAGCCCGTCCTCCGCGGCCTTCGGGAGTGGGGCGAGCGCTACGCCACCCCGCTGCGCCGCACCTCCTGAACGCGCCCGGCCCGCACCCCGCCGCTTCGTCCACCGGCCACCCCGGCGCAACGGCGCGCACGACTCGGGCCGCTCGGCCGACCCCCCTCCCCAGGGCGACGGCGGCCACATCCCTCGCGCACACCGCCGGCGTGCGTGTCCGTCCCGGCTTCTGGTGCCGGTGTCCCGGCCCCTCTAGGGTCCTCCTCCATGACGTTCTCGATCGTGGCCCGGTCCGGCCGGGCCCTCGGCATCGCAGTGGCGAGCAAGTTCCTGGCGGTCGGCGCCGTGGTTCCGGCCGCGGAGGCCGGGGCGGGGGCCATGGCCACCCAGGCGGCGGCCAACCTCCGCTATCTCCCCCAGGGACTGGCCCTGCTGCGTACGGGCGTGCAGCCCGCGGACGTGGTGGCGGGCCTTGTCGCCGCCGACCGGGAACGCGCCCACCGTCAGGTGGGGATCGTCGGACCCGAGGGGCCAGGAGCGACGTACACCGGGGAGGAGTGCCTGGACTGGGCCGGCGGGACGGCGGGAGACGGCTACGCGATCCAGGGCAACATCCTCACCGGCCCCGAGGTGGTCGAGGCCATGGAGTCGGCCTGGCTGTCGTCGCCGCAGGAGGCGCTCGACCGGCGGCTCCTCGCGGTGCTGGCGGCGGGCGACGCCGCGGGCGGTGACCGCCGGGGCCGCCAGAGCGCGGCCCTGTACGTGGTGTCACCGGGCGCCGGATACGGCGGTGGCAGCGATGTCGCCTGCGACCTCCGGGTGGACGACCACCCCGACCCGGTCGGGGAGCTGCGGCGCCTGCGGGACGTCCATGAGCTGCTGTTCGGAACGCCCGACCCGGGCACCCTGCTCGACCTGTCGGGTGAGGTGAAGGAGGAGGTCCAGAGCCTGGTCACCGCGCGCGGTTACGCCTCGCTGGACATGTGGGCCGGGGTGGAGAACCTCGAGAACCGCCTGGTCTCCGGCAAGATCGATCCGGTGGTGCTGGCCCGGCTGCGGGACGCCGCCTCCTCCGACGGGAAGTAGCGCGGTCCGGCCCCGGGCGGATCGGCGCCGATGCGCGTCCGGCGCCGGGCGCCGCAACCGGCGCGCCCTCCGAGGAGTCCTAAGCGGCATGATCGACACACGCGCACGGCACACCCTCGGCGCCGCCACGCTCGTCGTGGCCCTGGCGTCCCTGTTGCTCGCCTGCTCCGGCAGCCCGGACGCGGCATCCGGCGGCGGGACGTCGCCCTCCCACGACGTCCGCACGACGGCGTCGGCACCCGCCGCCGAGGAGCCGGCCGCGGGCGAGCCGGCCGCCGCCGACGCGACGGAGCCGGCACCGGGGGTCGAGAAGGTCCGCGACGTGTTCGCCCGGCTCCAGGCCACCTACAACGACGGGTGCACGACCCAGGGGAACTGCGAGTACTTCCTCGGCCGGGTGCTCGACGAGCTCAACAGCCTCGACGCGTCGATGAAGGCGGACCCCCAGGGACCCGCGCACTTCAAGGAGCCCCTGGCCTGGATCGCGACACTGCGGTCCGAACTCGGCGGCGACCGCTCCTTCGAGAACCTCAAGAAGCACCAGGAGCAGCTCATCGTCACCCGGGACAGGATCAACGACTGGATGCAGGGCCACCCGGAGGACTACCGATAGGACCGGCACCGAGCACGGGCGGCGCGAACTCCTGAGCCGCCGGGGCCTGTTCGGCAGCGCAGGCCCGCACCGGACCCGCGCCGTCCACCGGGTTCGAGGGCCGGGAGGTCACTCCTCCCGGCCGTCGTACTCGGCCCGGGACTCGTCGATCTCCTGCGCATGGGCGTCGGCCCAGCCGGCCAGGTCACGGACGACGCCGAGCAGCGAGCGGCCGCGTTCGGTCAGCGCGTAGTCGACCTGGGGCGGAACCGTCGGGTGCACGGTGCGACTGACCAGGCCGTCCCGCTCGAGACCGCGCAGCGTCACGCTCAGCATCCGCTGTGTGATGGGCCTGGTCAGCCGCCGCAGCTCGTTGAACCGGTAGGTCGACTCGCCCAACTGGCAGACGACGACCACGCTCCACTTGTCGCCGATCCGCTCCAGCACGCTGCGGATCAGCGGACGGGCCTCCTCGCGGCAGCCCGGGGAGTCGGGTCCCGCTTCCGTACGGAGTTCTTCTGCAGTTGCCGCGGCCACGGTTCCCTCCGGGATACCTGGGCACTTCGAAGTGCTCTCTTGTCCGGATCCGCCGCCGGCACGAGGCTCGACCGAGAGCAGTCGGCGGTGCCGGAGCGCATCACACGCGTCCTACCACTGTAGAAGCCACAGGGCGGGGACCGGAGGCCAGAGGCGGACTGCCACAGCGCACGAGGAGAACCACATGGCAACGATCGGCGTCGGCATCATCGGAGCCGGCCGCGGCGGCTGGGCCGCACTGGGACACATACCGGCCCTCAGGGCCCTGCCCGACTACGACCTGCGGGCGATCAGCACCACCCGGCGCGCGTCCGCGGACGCGGCCGCCCAGGAGTTCGGCGTCCCGTCGGGCTTCGACAACCACCGCGACCTGATCGCCCACCCGGAGGTGGACCTGGTGGTCGTGTCGGTGAAGGTGGCCCACCACCACATGCTGGTCTCCGAGGCGCTGGCGGCGGGCAAGGCCGTCTACAGCGAGTGGCCGCTCGGCGTCGACCTCGAGCAGGCCGCCGACCTGGCGGAGCGCGCCCGGGCCGCACGGGCCCGCACGGTGATCGGTCTGCAGGCGCGGTTCGCCCCCGCCGTGCGCCATGTCCGCGACCTGGTCGCGGACGGCTACGTCGGCAAGGTGCTCGGCACCACCCTGGTCGGCTCGGGGCTCGCCTGGGTCGGCGAGACCGACCGCGCCCACGCCTACATCTTCGACCGGGCGAGCGGCACGACGACCCTCACGGTCCCCGCCATGCACGCTCTGGAGGCGCTGAACTTCGCGCTCGGAGACTTCGACGAGGTATTCGCCCACCTCGTCAGGGGACGTACGGAGGTCCGGATCACCGACGAGGGGATCACCGTCCCGGTGACCGCACCCGACCAGGTGTCCGTGACCGGCACCCTGCGGGGAGGGGCCGCCGCCTCCGTCTACTACCGCGGCGCCCACTCCCGCGGTGACAACCTGCGCTGGGAGATCAACGGCACCGAGGGCGATCTGGTCCTGACCGCCCCGGGCGTCAACGGCAACCTGCAGGTGGCGGACCTGCGCCTGGAGGGCGGTCGCGGATCCGACGAGACGGTCGCGCCCATCGAGATCCCCGACCGCTACTTCGCCGCGGTTCCCCGCGGGCTGACGGGACCGGCGCACAACGTGGCGCAGGTCTACGCCGCGTTCGCCGCCGACCTCCGCGACGGCACCCGTACCGTCCCGGGCTTCGACCACGCCTTGGAGCGGCACCGGCTGCTCGGCCTCATCGAGGCCACCTCCCGGAACCGGAGTGCCCACGAGCCCGCCGCCTGAGGTCCGGGCGAGGCACGCACCGGCCGGACTCCGGCGCCCCCGCCGACGAGCCGGCCTCCGACCCGAGCATCGCCACACCCGCCGAGCCCGGTTGCCGCGTGATGATGCGGTACCGCTCCGGCGCGGCCCCGTGGCCGCGGCGTTCGTCCGGTCGGTCGCGGACGGGAACGAGACGGTGCCCACGGTGACCGTGGCCGGGCGGCCGATGGTGAACCCGTCGAAGAAGGAGCTGCTGGAAGCGGTGGGAGGGTACGCACCGCACCTGCTGCCCGAGGCCGGCTGAACCGGGCTTCCGCGGGCGGAGTGGGGACCGCCGGCCTGCCCGGGCTCGATCCGCTACCGCTCCGGGGCCTCGGGCACCGCGTGCTCCGCGCTGTCGTCGACGAGTACCACCCGGTGGCCTGCGGCGGCGAGCAGCGAGGCGGCGACGGCGGCTCGGAAGCCGCTGTGGCAGTGCACCCAGTACTCCGCGTCCGGCAGGGACGCGAGCGCGTGGGGCAGTTGGGGCAGCGGGACGTGGCGGGCGCCGGGGAGGTGGCCGGAGCGCCACTCACGGCCGCCCCGGACGTCCAGTACCTCCACGGGTCGTGCCGTCCGGACACGGGCGAGGGTCGCGAAGTCGGCACGCGGATACGAGGCGAGCCATTGGGCCCCCGCCCATTCGAGGGGGCTTCCGACGGCGGCGGCCGCGATGCGGTCGAAGCCGATCCGCAGCAGTTCGATCCGGACGGCCTCCAGTTGGTTGCGGTCGGTGGCCAGCAGGGAGAGGGGCGAGTCGAACGGCACCAGCCAGCCGATATAGGTGGCGAGCGACCCGGAGGCGTCGAAGTTGACGGTGCCCGGCAGGTGGGCCGAGGCGAAGTCGGCCCGTGCGCGCACGTCCACCACCCACTCGCCCGCCGCGATCCGGTCGGCCAGTTCGGCGGGTTCCGCCGGCCGGGGCGGGGCGAGCGAGGCCGGCGGCACCGGCCCGGCGGCGTTGATCGCCGCCATGCGGTGGTAGTACGCGGGATAGGGCTCCAGGGCGGCCAGCGTCGCCGTGGCGAAGGCGTCTTCGGCCTGGTCGAAGACGGGGTTCACCTGCCGTTCCCGGCCGATGGTGGACCGCTGCACCGCGCCCGTCGTGGTCGCGGCGCAGAAGCTGCCGAAGCCGTGGGTCGGGAGCACCACCGTGTCGTCCGGCAGCAGCTCGGCCAGGCGGCGCACCGAGCGGTACTGCTGGTGGACCAGCGGCCCGGTCCGCTCACCGCCCATGAGGTCGGTGCGTCCGGTGGTGCCGTACAGCAGGGAGCCTCCCGTGCACACGAGCCGGGGCACCCCGTCGGCGGACGCGAACGCGTAGGCGACGTGGTGGTCGGTGTGCCCGGGCGTGGCGATCACCCGGATCCGCAGCTCACCGGCGTCCAGCAGGTCCCCGTCGGTGACGCGGACGGCGTCGAAGCCCAGCCTCGGCCCGATGGGCACCGCGTACCCGGCCCGGAAGCGGCGGCTCAGTTCGAGGCCGCCGGTCACGTAGTCGTTGTGCAGATGGGTCTCCACGACCATGCCGAGCCGCAGGCCGCGGGAGTCCAGCATGTCGACGATCCGCTCCACGTCGCGCTGCGGGTCGACGGCGACCGCGACCGTACCGTCCGTGACGAGGTAGCTCCGGTTGCCGAGGCTGAGTGTGGAGATCTGGATGATCTCCAGGTGTTCGGGGAGCAGTTCGCACAGACGCAACTCGGTCTCGACGGTCCGGCCCGGCTCCGCCTCGACCGGTGTCTCGGTGACTCCGAGCGGGGAGAGCGCCCGCAGCACCCAGTGCCCCGGGAGCACGTCGAAGCGGAACTCGCCGGACGGTGAGGTGGCCACCTCGCCGACGAACTCGCCCGCCGGGTCGAGCAGGCGGACCCAGGCGCTCGAGGCCGACCCGTCGGCGGCCTGGACCCGCCCGGCCACGACGCTCCGGGTGGTGGTAGCGGGATCCACGGGCGTTCCCATCATCTGTGGCGTGCCGTCCGCGGACCGGTGGGTGCGACCAGGTCACCCCACGCCGGGAACGCCGGCCGCGGCCCCGGACGGCATGTCCCTCGGACGGGATACCTCCACCACACCCCATCCCTTCGGCGCCGTCAAACCCACGAGACCCGTGATCGCGACGGCCGCAGCGGACCGGGGCGCGGGGTGCGCCCTCGTGGCCACCGGGGCGCCCGCCGTGTCATGCGGGCCGTCGTGCCGGGGAGGGCACCCGGTCGCAGACCGTCCGGGCTGCCAGGGACGTGAACGCGCGGACCTTCGCGTTCTCGGTGTCCGCGCGCCAGACGAGGGCGCCGTTGGCCCGGGGCAGACCACTGAGCGGGCGGTGTACGACGCCGGGGTGCCGGTATGCGCGGAACAGTCCCTCATGGGTCGTCCACACCGTCTCTCCGGTGGCGACGTGGTGCAGCGCCTCCTGGTAGGTGCTGCCGCCCCTCCCGCGGCGCAGGGGCCTGCCGGTCGGGGTGAACGGCGGGCAGAAGCCGTGCCGCAGGGCCTCCGGCAGTTCGGCGGGGCCGTCGAGCAGGACCCAGCCCGCGAGGTCCTCGATGTCGACGGACTCCCGCTCCCCCAGCGGATGGTCGAGGCCGACGGCCAGCACACGCCCGTGGGACACCAGGACGGGTCCCACCTGGAGGTCCGGCTCGTCCGTCGGAAGCAGGGTCAGCAGCACGTCGACCTCGCCATTGCGCAGCGGTGAGTAGGGGTCACGCCAGGCCACCTCGGTCACCACGACGTCGCAGGCCGGGTGGCGGCGGCCGAAGACGACGACCGTGTCCGTCAGGGGCGGCCCGTTGAGGCAGCCGAGGAAGCCCACCCGCAGGGTGCCGACCATGCCCTGCGCGATGGCACAGGCCTCGTCGTAGCTCCTGCGGAGGTCCGTGTACGCCGCGCCGAGTGTCCGCCGGGTGTGCTCGCCCAGCGGGGTCAGCTCGACCCGGCGGCTGGTGCGGGTGAACAGCGGTGCGCCGATGTGCCGTTCCAGGGACCGGATCAGCTGGCTGACGCGGGACTGGGACAGTCCCATGCGTTCCGCGGTGCGGCCGAAGTGCAGCTCCTGCGCCAGTGCCAGGAAGGTCTCGATCTCCGTCAGATCCACTACCTTGCTCCTCGCATCGATGAGCCCGGCTCATGGATTGTGTACTACTTCGGCCTTGATCGACCAACCCCCCGCTGCGATCGTCTGGTTGCGGCCGGCCGACTCGTCGACATTCGGGGGAGTCGACAAGTCGGTCGGCGGCATGCCGCGCCGTCCCGCCGGAGGCCGAGGCCACCGCGTGGATCGGGGAGAGGTGCCCCCGGGCGATACAGCCGGGGGCATGTGTCCCCGGGCGCCGCCGGGTCGTGGCGGACGGCCGCTCCCGGCTCCTGTCGTCAGCCGGCGCCGCTGCGTTGTGTGCCGACCTCGATCAGCGCTCCCCCGGCGTCACGGGCGACCACGTCGACGGGGCCGCTGCGACGCTCCGCGCGCGGCACCGCGCGGGCAGCCGCGAGGATCTCCTCGTCCACCTTCGCGCCGGACGCCGTCAGGACCTGGACGAGCCGGGTCCGCCACACATCGGGATCCGTCTTGTACGCGTCCAGCACCCGTACCCCGCAGCCGTTTTCATGGCTTCCGCCCAGCCGTCGGCGGACCGCCTCCTTCAGCGCGGTGCAGAGGCCGCAGACCGCTCCATGGCCCCTGTCCGTGAGGCCGGCCGCCGCACCTGTGGCCAACTCGTCGGCCACCGGCTCCACTTCGGTCATGGGGACCCCCTTCGGTACTGCGGGTTGCGCGATGTCATGCCGTCACCCTGCTCGGGGACACCGCGGTGTTGATGAAATTCCGAATGACGCGGGGGCACGGAGGCTCCAGGTGGGTGGCGCGCCGGGCCCCGTTTCTTGACGAACTCGTGACGCTTCGGCCGCATCCGGCCCTCCGGTCCGCGATGTCCACTTGGGTGTCACTCTTCGAAACCCTGTAAGGGAAGTGAAGTGCCATGGAAGGCACCGTCGTGGCGGTCGTCCTGGTGGTCGTGCTGGTTCTGCTCGTGCTGCGCAGCGGAATGCGGGTGGTCAACCAGGTCGAGCGCGGGGTCGTGTTCCGCTGGGGGAAGGCACAGTCGCACCACAGGCAGCCGGGCATCACGTTCCTGATCCCGTTCGCCGACCGGATGCGCAAGGTGAACGTGCAGGTGGTGACCATGCCGGTACCCACTCAGGAGGGCATCACCAAGGACAACGTCTCGGTCAAGGTCGACGCGGTCGTCTACTTCCGGGTGATCGAACCCGTGAAGGCCGCGATCGAGGTCCAGGACTACGTCTTCGCGGTCGGCCAGGTCGCCCAGTCCTCGCTCCGGTCCATCATCGGCAAGAGCGACCTCGACGATCTGCTGTCCGACCGTGAGCGGCTGCACGAAGGCCTCGCTCTGATGATCGACAGCCCGGCCGCCGGGTGGGGCATCCACATCGACCGCGTCGAGATCAAGGACGTCCAGCTGCCCGAGTCCCTGAAGCGCTCCATGTCGCGGCAGGCCGAGGCCGAGCGCGAGCGGCGGGCCCGGGTCATCACCGCCGACGGCGAGTTCCAGGCGGCCCAGCAGCTGGCCAACGCCTCGCGCATCATGTCGGACACTCCGGAGGCCATGCAGCTCCGGCTCCTGCAGACGGTCGTGGAGGTCGCCGCGGAGAAGAACTCGACGCTGGTGATGCCCTTCCCGGTGGAGCTGCTGCGGTACTTCGACCGGGCGGCGCGCGCGTTCGGGTCCGAGGAGGCGCCGGCGCCCCGGGCAGACACCGCCAAGACTCCGCAGGCCCCGCAGGTGCAGCCGCCCGCGGACCCGCGGCTGTCGACCGCGGTCTTCCCGTCGCCCGCGGACGAGGCGCACGGCAACGAGGCGTGACACCACGGACGGCCCGGTCCCGGACCTTCGTGGTCCGGGACCGGAGCCCCTCGCCGGGGAGCGGGAGCGAGCCCGGCATCCCGCAGTGCGGCCTCACTGCCCGCTCTTCGCACCCGCGGCGGCGGGCACGAGAAGGCCGTCGCGCGACTGCCGGCCCCGGGACGAGACCGCCAGCGTCACCAGGACCGACGCCGCCGCCATCACGGTCATCGCGGGTCCCGGCGAACCGAGTTGGGCCACCGCTCCGGCCAGCGCCGCGCTGACGCCCTGCATCGTGAGCATGCCCGCCGAGTGCAGACCGAGGGCGTGCCCGGCGAGCGCGTCCGGCGTCAGCTCCATCAGCCGCTCCTGCTGGACGAGGCTCGCGCCGAAGCCGGCGGAGGCCACCGTCACACAGACCGCCGCGACCGGCAGCGCGGGGTGGAGCACGAACAGCAGGTAGGGCGTCGCCAGAAGCAGCAGCAACGGAACGCCGAGGCGGCGCCGCACGGCGGGCGGCAGGAGACGGCCCATGGTCACGTCCCCCACGAACATCCCGAACGCCGCGCACGCGAACAGCACACCGGCGCGCTCGGGTGCGTAGGCGACGTACAGCGACTCGCAGCCGACGACCAGGCCGTTGGGGATCCACAGCAGCAGATAGATCCTCCGGCGCGGCGGCGACGACCACAGCAGTGCGTTGGTGCGCCAGGTCCGGGCGACCGAGGGACGGCCGGCGGTCCGCGGGACGCGGCGGCTCAGGCCCAGGCGGATTCCCGCGGCCGCCGCCAGGTACAGCGCCGCCGCGGTCAGCAGGGTCGTGCGGGGGGACAGGACGGCCACCAGGACGCCGCCGGTCGCATATCCGGCGATCTGCATGAGCCCGCTCATCATGTTGAAGAGCGAACGGCCCAGCAGATAGCCGTCCTTGGACAGGATCTCGTTCAGCAGCCCCCAGCGGACCCCGCCGCCGAGCGACTGGACCAGGCCGAGAAGCAGGACCAGCGCGAACACCGCGCCGACGGGCAGACCGGGCGCCGCCATCGCCGCCGTACCCACCGCGAACACACACGCGATGCCGGCCAGGGTGGCCCGCGGGGGCAGCCGGTCCGCCGCCGACAGCAGGGTCGTCGCGCCCACGACCTGGGCCAGCTGTGGGCCGAACATGCTCACGGCCGACAGCAGGGGAGAAGCGGTGGCGCGGTACACCAGGGTGCCGAGGGCCAGACCGCCGACGGTCGAGGCGGCCGTCAGAAGTGAGGTGGACAGGAAGAGCGGGGTGAACTCCCGGGCGCGGAAGAGGTCGGAGTAGCTGCGCATGCGCGGAGTCTGGGCAGCGCCCGTGCACGGTCGTTAATGTTTCGCGTACACGCGAAACATCGGGAGGGCACGGGCCCCATGAGCCTCTGGTACCTCAACGCCGACACCCTCGCCGGCAGCCGGTTCGTGGTGTCGCCGCTCGCCGAGACCTTCGCGAGCCTGAAGCTGCTGCACGCAGGCGCGGCCTCCCACCCCGGCGAGAGAGCCTGGCTGGACGCCCATCTGCCCGCCTACCGGCGGCTGCTGGCCGACGACCCCGTCACGGCGCTGCTGGTGCACAGCGGCCTGGGCCGGGAATGGATCGCGGACTTCCTCACCCCCACCCCGAGGCAGCAGGAGAGCTTCGAGGAGGGCGTCGCCCGGGTGCGCGCGGCCTCCCCCGCCGCGGCCCGCGCCCATCTCACCATCTCCCTGCGCGGCCCGCTCCCCGCCCGGCTGGACCGCGACGACCTGCCGGAACGCGCCGCGGAACTCCTGACCCATGTGTGGACGCGGACCGTACGCCCCTACTGGGACCGGCGGCGGCGCATCCTGGAGGCCGACGTGGTCGCCCGCACCGCGCAGTTCGGCCGGGGCGGCTGGGCGGCCGCGGTGGACACCCTGCGGCCCGGACGGACGCGCTGGCTCGGCGGCAACCGGCTCCAGGTCAATCTGCACGAGTACCCGCCGCGCGAGATCTCCGGTGCCGAGCTGCTCTTCGTACCCGTCACCCCGCAGACCGGCTGGGTGTCCTGGGAGGGGACCGACCGCTATGCCGTCGTCTACCCGTGTGCGGGCGTGCTGGCGCAGGGAGCGCGTACGGAGGTGCCGGAGAGCCTCGGCACCCTGCTCGGGCCCGCCAGGGCCGGGGTCCTCGTCCTGCTCGACTCGCCGATGAGCACCAGCCAGCTGGTCGCCGTGACCGGACAGGGGCTCGGCACGGTCGGGCGCCACCTCAAGGTGCTGCTCGACGCACGTCTGGTGGATCGGCGACGGGCCGGCCGGTCGGTGCTCTACTCCCGTACGGCCGCGGGTGAGGTGCTCGTCACAGCACAGCGGGGCTGACGGGCTCGTCACGACGCGGAGTTAGCATCCGCTTCATGACTACAGACAACTTCAGCGGTTCCGGCGGCTCCGTCCTCGACGTGGAGATCGATGCCCTCCAGGGCGGCTCCGCGAACCTCTCCCAGTACGCGGGCAAGGCCGTCCTCGTGGTGAACGTGGCCTCCAAGTGCGGGCTGACCCCGCAGTACGCGGGCCTGGAGCGGCTGCAGGAGCGGTTCGCGCCGATGGGCTTCACCGTGCTCGGGGTGCCGTGCAACCAGTTCCTCGGGCAGGAGCCCGGAAGCGCCGAGGAGATCGCGGAGTTCTGCTCGGCGACGTACGGCGTGACCTTCCCGATGACCGAGAAGGTCGAGGTGAACGGCGACGGGCGGCACGCGCTGTACGAGCGCCTGGTCGGCCACGCGGACGCCGAGGGCCACACCGGCGACATCCGCTGGAACTTCGAGAAGTTCCTGATCGGCAAGGACGGCCGGATCGCGGCCCGCTTCGCGCCGAAGACGGAGCCGGAGTCCGTCGAGGTCGTGGCGGCGGTGGAGAAGGCGATCGTCTGACCGCGTTCCCCGCGCGGTTGACCCTGCCCCAGGGACAGGGTGGAGCGTCCTCGTCACCGGGCGGCAGGCGTCCGGTGACGGAGGATGACAGGGTGAAGGACGAACTGCTCACGATCGGCGCCTTCGCCGCGCGGTCACGGCTGTCGGCGAAGGCGCTGCGGCTCTACGACCGGCTGGGACTGCTGACGCCCACGTACGTCGACGAGGCCAGCGGCTACCGCTACTACCGGGCCGACCAGGTCGAACGCGCCCGGACGGTGGCGCTGCTGCGCCGGCTCGACATGCCCCTCGCGCAGGTCGCCGATGTGGTGGCGGCGCGCGAGTCGGACGGCGGCCGGGCGTCCGAGCTGCTCGCCGGCTACTGGGCCGGTGTCGAGGAGCGGATCGCCGGACAGCGCACCCTCGCCGATTTCCTCCGTGGACGACTGTCGGGGAGGAGCTCCGAGATGTACGGGAAGTTCGTGGTCGAGACGGTGGACGTGCCGGCGCAGGTGGTGATCACCGAGAAGCGGCACACGCTGGCGGACGAGCTGCCGGCCTGGATCGGCGCCTCGTTGGGGCGGCTGGAGGAGGCAGCACGGGCGTGCGGCGGGGTGGCCGGTGCACCGTTCGTCGTCTACCACGCGGAGGTCTCCCAGGAGAGCGACGGACCCGCCGAGGCGTGCGTACCGGTGGCCGACGAGGCGGCGGCCCGTGCGTGGGCGGAGGAGCGGGGCCGGACATGGGAGACCGCGGTGCGGGTCGAGCCCGCCCGGCGGCTCGCAAGCACCCGCATCACCAAGGCGCAGGTCGCGCACCCGCAGATCCTCGCGGCGTTCGAGGCGGTCGAGGCCTGGGTCGCGGAGCAGGGACTGGAGTACGCAGGGCCCTGCCGCGAGGTGTATTTCGCGGACTGGGACGCGGCGGGGCCGCAGGACCCGGTGTGTGACGTCGCGTTCCCGGTCAGGGGCGCCGCCGCGCGGTAGGCCGTCGCGGCGGCACGAGGGCCCGCGGTCGCGACGGACGGCCGCTACCGCAGCTCCTCCGGACACGGGGTGCCCCGCGGCAGCTGGTACGGCGCGGCCAGGCGGTAGACGCCGGAGCCGGGGGCGACGAGTTCCGTCCACTTGTCGCCCGCCGCGTCCTCGGCGGTCTCCATCAGACAGCCGTGGACGTTGTCGTACGTCTTCGGCATGCCCGGAGCCCGGTGCTTGGACTCCTCCGTCTCCTGCGGCGGCTTGACGCTCTTGCCGTCCGCGTCGACCAGGCCCAGCCAGGGCGAGTACGGAATGCGGATGAGCACCCGGCCCGCCGTCTTCACCTCGATCGTCAGCTCACCCTGCTCCGCGCGGTCGACGACCGCCGGCGGGTCCGCCAGCGGAGTGGGGTCGGTCACCGCGAACAGCTGCCAGTTGGCGTCGCCCCAGACCTGTTTCAGATACGGCATGCCCCGCTGGACGAGCTCCCGTTCGCGTTCGCCGCCGTCCCCGTCGGGCTCCCCCTTCGGCAGCACGACGTAGTGCACCGCCCAGCGCTGGAGCCATGCGTGGTAGTTGGCGGAGTTGAGCGTGTCGTCGTAGAAGAGCGGGTTGCGCTCCATGTCGGCCTGCCGGTTCCAGCCGCGCGCCAGGTTCACGTACGGGGCGAGCGCCGACGCCTCGCGGTGCGAGCGCGCGGGGACCACCTCCACCCGGCCCCGCTCGGCGCCCGCCACCTGGAGCTGGTTCACCAGTGGCGCGAGCTCGCGTGCCCAGGACGCCGCCGGGGTCGTGTGGACGATGTCGTCGACCGTCTTGGCCCCGATCCAGACGACGAAGCCGGCGGACGCGATCACGAGGGCGTACCACTTCCGGCTGCGCGGAACGGCGAACGGCAGGGCCGCCACCAGCGCCACACCCGCGAACAGCATCGCCAGCCGGGTGATGTTCGAGCCGATCTGGGAGCTGATCAGCCAGACGAGGAGCACGGACAGCGCGTACACCGCCGCCGTGATCCGAACCGTCCTCCACTCCCTCGGGACCAGGAGGGCGACCAGGACCGCGTACACGAACGGCAGGAGCGCCGAGGCCCACGTCATCGGCTGCGTGCCGGAGAAGGGGAACAGCCAGGCGGAGAGGGCCACCACAACGGTCGGCGCCAGGCCGAGGGCCCATGCCCCCGGGCGGCGTCTCTGCAGGAACAGCGCCACCGCCACCAGACCGACGAACAGGCCCGCCACCGGTGAGGAGGCCGTGGCCAGCGCGGCCAGCGGCGCCGCGCACAGCGCCTTCGCCCAGCGCTTGTGACGCCAGCGGTGCGGCCAGCAGAAGACGCACGCCGTGGCGCCCAGCGCGAACATCGTGCCCAGGCCGAAGGTCACCCGTCCCGAGATGGCGTTGCACAGCAGGGCGAACACCCCGGCCAGGGCCGGGCCCCACGGCTCCCGGACCGCACGGCTGCGGATGAGGATCAGGGTCAGCAGCCCCGCCGAGATCGTCCCCGCGACCATCATCGTCGTCCGCACGCCGAGGACCGACATCAGATACGGCGACACCACGCTGTACGACACCGGGTGCATGCCCCCGTACCAGGCGAGGTTGTACGCCGAGTCGGGGTGGCGGCCCACGAACTCCGCCCAGGCGTCCTGTGCGGCGAGGTCGCCGCCGCTGTTCGCGAACGTGAAGAACCAGGCGAGGTGGAGCACTCCCGCGAGGGCGGTGATCGTGAGGACCGCGTGCCGGCGGGCCAGGTCCGCCGCGCGCGACGACCTCACCCGGGTGAGCAGGGGGCGCAGGCCCGACGCCGACTCGGGGCCCGCGCCCGCGGCTTCGGGCGCCGACTCCGCGGCCGGGGGCCGGGCACCGCCCGGAGGCGGTGGGACGGCCCGGGGCGGCGTCCCGCCGGCGGTGGACGCGCTCAGCGGTATTCGCGGGCTCGCTGACCCACCCGCATGACGACCCGGATCGGCGTCGTCGGCGTGCTTCGGCTCCGCTGTGGCCACCTGAAGGTACTCCCCGTGTCCCGTTTTCCGTTCTCGTCCGCCCCGGTTCCGTTCTCCCCCCGCGTCCGGGCGTCCGCAAGAGTTACGTCACCGTTCCGTCGGGGTTCTCTCCGGTGTCCGTGCCGGGTCAGGTCGTGCGGCTCACGGTCTGCCCCGATCTCGCGACGCTAGCACGCACCCCGCCGAGAGGATCCCGGGTGGGGGCTCCCTCGGCGGGGTGCGCGGCGTCGTTCCGGCGGCCGGTACGGCGGCTCAGCCCATTCGGGTGAACTTCGCGCCGTAGCCCGGTTCCGCGAGGTCCTTCTGCAGGGCGACCGGGATCGTCACCGCGCGGTTGGATCCGTCGCCGACCTTCAGCTCGCCGACGACCGTGCCGGCCTTCGCCTCGTGCGGGACCGGCTTGCCGTTGCCCGCGATGGAGATGCCGGTCTTCAGCCCCGGCCAGCCGATGGCCTTCATGTTCTTCGTGGCGACCACCGGGGTCCGCCCGCCGAGCTGGTCGTCCACATAGCCGACGGCCTCGCCCTTCTTGACCACCGTCGCGGTGGCCAGGCTCTGCTGGACCTTGTCGATCAGCTTCTGGCTGTTGTCGAGCGCCAACTGGAGGCTGTCCCAGACCCGGCCCGTGTGGGCGTCCTGGTTGAGGACGGCTCCGTAGATCGTCTGCGTCTCCCCGTCGACGACCTTGGTCGCCGCCCACACGAGGTTTCCACCGGCCGGGGTCGACGAACCGGTCTTCAGGCCGATCACACCGACCTGCTTCACCAGCAGGTCGTTGTTGTTGTAGATCGGCTGGTCGAGGCCGGGGATGTCCGCCTTGGCCATGCCGACGACGGAGCGGAACACCTCGTTCTGCATGACCGCCCGGGCCAGCTTCAGCTGGTCGACGGCGGTGCTGACGGTCGTCTTCTCCAGGCCGCTCGGGTCGGTGTACGTCGTCTTCGTCATGCCGAGCTTCTCGGCGGCGGCGTTCATCTTCCCGACGAAGGTCTTGTTGTCGGAGTCCCAACGGGCCAGCAGCCGTGCCGCGTTGTTCCCGGAGGGGATCATCAGCATCTGCAGCATCTGCCGCTCGCTGAACTTCTGGCCCTTCTTCATGGCGGCCGTCGACTCGTCCTCGTTCTTCGACTCGTCCTCGGCCTGCTGGTCGGCGGTGATCGTGGGGCCGCCGTCGTTCCCCTTGAGCGGGTGCTCCTGGAGGGTGACGTACGCCGTCATGATCTTCGCGACGCTCGCGATCGGCTTCGGGCTCTGCGTGCCCTCCGTGCCGATCGTGCCGACGCCGTCGACCGCGATCGCCGACTGGCCCTGGCCCGGCCAGGGCAGGTCGAGCGTGCCGCCGCCGAAGGTGTAGGTGTCGTCGGCGGTCAGCGCGAGAGAGGCCGCGGGCAGCGGGCGGACCGCCTGCACGACCGCAAAGATGATCACCAGCAGCACGACGAGCGGCGTCCAGATCTTGATCCGCCGCAGGACCGTGCGCACCGGGGTCTCCGGCGGCGGCGGAGTGTTCGTCAGCTCGGCGAGCAGGTCCAGCGGCGGCTTCGGCGGAAGCGGCTGCTGCGCGGTGCGCTCGGGTCCGACCTGGGGCAGGGCGGTGGTCGCCTCCGCCGGGCTCATGGGGGACGCGACGTCGTCCGGCGACCTGAGCGGGACGAACCTGCTGGTGCGTTCGGCGTCGGACGGCGCCGGGGCCTTGGCGGCAGGCTTGTCCGCGGACCTGCCCGCCGCCCTGCCCGACGGCTTCGCGTCACTCAGCTTGAGCATCGTCGTCGGCTGGTCCACCGCGGGCTTCCCGGCCCCCGCACCACCCGACTCCCCCGCGGACTTCTCCTGCGCACCGGAGGACTCCCCGGACTTCTCGGGCGCCTTGTCCGCGGGCTCGTCCTCGGGCTCCCCCGACGGCCCGTCCGCGGACCTGCCCGCCGCCCTGCCCGACGGCTTCACGTCACCCAGCTTGAGCATCGTCGTCGGCTGGTCCACCGCGGGCTTCCCGGCCCCCGCACCGCCCGACTCCCCCGCGGACTTCTCCTGCGCACCGGAGGACTCCCCGGACTTCTCGGGCGCCTTGTCCGCGGGCTCGTCCTCGGGCTCCCCCGACGGCCCGTCCGCGGACCTGCCCGCGGCCTTGCCCGACGGCTTCACGTCACCCAGCTTGAGCATCGTCGTCGGCTGGTCCACCGCGGGCCGGCGCGTGGTCTTGAAGACGGCGGTGGGCTGGTCCACGGCGTCCTCGTCGGCGTCATCGTCCGGTTCGAAGGCGTCCTCGGTCCCGGCCGGTTCGGAGGCGTCCCCGTCGGCGTCATCGTCGCCCTCGGTCCCGGCCTCGGTCTCGGGGGCTTCCTCGGTCCCGGCGTCGGCCTCGGGCGCCGCGTCAGCCGCGGACGCGTCCTCGCGCTCGTCCTCCGACGCGTCCTCCGGCTCCGCCTCGGCGGCGCCGTCGGCTTCCGGCTTCCCGGGCTCCTCGGGTTCCGCGGGCGTCTCCACGACGTCGGCGGACGGCCCGTCCTTCACCGCCCCGGCCGCCGCCGGCTTCTTCGCGGCCCGCTCCTCCGCATCGCCCGAACGGTCCTCGGACGTCTCCGTCCCGGCTTCGGGACCGGCCTCGTCCGCCGCGTCCCCGGTCCCGGTCCCGTGGTCGTCAGCCGTCCGCACCCAGGAGGCCAGGGAAGCACGCCGCCGCGTGTCGCTCGCCCCGCCGTCCCCACGAAGGACGGTCCCGCGGCCGGAGGAGCCGTTCCCGGCCTCGTCCCCGGAATCGGGGGCCTCCACGTCCTCCTCGGCGGCCGCGGGCGCCGTAGCGGCCTCTTCCAGGGCCGTTCCGGCGGAGCCGCGCAGCCCCCGCGTGGAGAAAACCGCCGTCGCCTGGTCGACCCGCGACGTGTCACCGGACCGCGCGAGCCGGGGGTCGCCTCCGGCCCCCGCCGGCCCCGGAACCGTCGCCCCGCTCCCCGACGTCGGTTCCTGCGACGACTCGTGCTGCTTCGACCTGTCGGGGGACTCGCCCGCCACCGATGCCTCCTCGTTGCGCCACGCACCCACTCGCGCGCCTTGCCGAACCGTGAACCGCCGCCCGAGCACGGCTGTCCGAACCATGTACCAGTGTCCTGTGTGAGGGATTGACCCATGCGCTAGACGAGAACGACATACCTACTGGTTCCACTACATTCCGGTCACGCACCCTCGACAGACCAATGTGAGAGGGGTCACCCTGTCATTCATCCACGCGGGGAGGCATGGATGGGCAGGAGCCGCAGAACAATTCCGGAGGAGCTTCTGCTGCTGGCATTGGACCCGACCACGGGTACCACTGCGCAGCCGCAGTCGCTCGACCTGGGTCTGGCCGGAGCACAGCTAGTGGAGCTGGCGCTGGCCGGACGGATAGCCCCAGACGGGGATCGTATCGCCGTGGTGGCACCACGGCCGACTGGAGATCCAACTCTGGACAGCGCGTTGGAGTTGCTGCGCAGGCGCGGCGCTCCGGTACGGGCCGTCCATTGGATCGGCGGGCCGCGTCTAGGGCTGCGCCAGACCTATCTCTCGCATCTGGAGCGGTGCGGCATGGTCCACGCCGTGCCGGGCCAGATGTGCGGGGTGCTGCCGACGACCCGGTACCAGGCGACGGACACCGCCATCAGCCGGGAGATCAGGTCGCGGCTGGATTCCGCGATCCGCACCGGTGTGCCGCCGGACCCGCGGACCGCGGCGCTCGCCGCACTGGCCCACGCGGTCGGCCTGGGCAAGCACCTGTATCCGGGCAACGAGGGACGCTCGTCCCGCTCCCGGCTGCGGGACCTGATCAGGCACGACCCCATGGGCGGTCTCGTGGCGCACGCCGTGATGGACGTCCAGAACGGCGCGGTCGCACAGCCGCGCCGGAGCCCGGCCCCGGGCGCCGGACCAAGGCCCGCACCGGAACCCGCCCGCGGTGTTCCGATGCAGCCGCGCCACGGTTCCATGGCGCGCGTCGTGGCCCACTGAGCCGCAGTCCCACGGCACGCCGGGACCAGGGCACCACCGACGGCTGTACCGGCGGGACCGGTACAGCCGGCACCGCACGACCCGGCAGGCGCGATCCGTGCCCGAGATCCGGTTCGGGAGCCGCTGGTCCGCGCGGGGCGATGAGACCGTACGTCCGGACGACGACACGGTCCCACCGCCCCGCGCGGCCGCATGCGGGGCGCCGTAGGATTCCGCCGCGCGACGCCCCGCGGGCCGGCACGGGGCGGGCGGCGTCCGGCAACGCCGTCGCCGCGGCATCCGGCCGACGGCCGTCCAAGTGCTGCGCGGGCTCCGCATATCCGCTGTTTCCCAGCGGTAGAAAGCACCTTGGTGGCAATCTGCTCAACGGCAGATACGCAAAGCAGCAGAGGCACGCAGCCGGAGGTGCACGTCCCGTGGCGTCGAATGTCAATCCCACCGTCCGGCGGCGCCGGCTGGGCCAGGAGCTGCGCCGGCTCCGTGAAGTCAAGGGCATGACGGCGGAAGAGGTCGCGGAGCGCCTGCTGGTCTCGCAGTCGAAGATCAGCCGTCTGGAGAACGGCCGCCGCAGCATCAGCCAGCGCGACGTCCGCGACCTGTGCGGGGTCTACGAGGTCGAGGACCAGCGCGTCGTCGAGTCCCTGATGGAGATGGCGCGGGACTCGCGCCAGCAGGGCTGGTGGCACGCCTTCGGGGACATCCCCTACAGCGTCTACATCGGACTCGAGACCGACGCGGAGTCGCTGCGGGTGTACGAACCCCAGATCATCACCGGTCTGCTGCAGACGCGCTCCTACGCCGAGGCGCTGATCCAGGGGGCGTTGCCGGAGACGTCGGCGGCGGACATCGACAAGCGCGTCCAGGTGCGCATGCGCCGCCAGGAACGTATCGCCGCCGAGAACAACCCCCTGCGCCTGTGGGTCGTCCTGGACGAAGCGGCTCTGCGCCGCGTCGTGGGGAACAACCTGGTGATGCGCGAGCAGTTGGAGCACCTCGCGGAGATGTCACAGCTCCCGCACGTCACCGTGCAGGTGCTGCCCTTCGGCGTGGGGGCGCATCCCGGGCTCAACGGCCAGTACGCGATCCTCGAGTTCGCGGACGCGGCCGACTCCAGCGTGGTGTACCTGGAGGGCGTCACCAGCGACCTGTACCTGGAGAAGGCGCACGACGTCCAGAAGTACGCCGTGATGTACGAGCATCTGCGGGCGCAGGCCCTGAACGTCGACCAGTCGCGTCAGTTCATCACGGATACCGCGAAGGAGTACGCACGCTGAGCCCTTGCGCCAAGGAGCGGCGGATCTTACACCAGCGCAACCTTCACGCGTAAGGGTCCACTGGAATATGCCATCCGGTCGAGTGAACGACTCCTCCGAGCAGGGATGTCGACGAGTAGCTTCGATCACGCCATCAGACAAACAAGTTGGCGCGAATCGCATCGCGGGCACCATCCAGGTTCCCGCAAGGCGACGACAGCAACTCAGCAACTCGCTACCGGAGTGAACATGGCAGTACTTCAGGGGGCCACGGCAACGTGGACCAAGTCGTCGTACTCGGCGGGCAACGGCGCGTGCGTCGAGGTCAAGTCGCCCACCGAGGCGGCACTCGCCGTACGCGACTCCAAGGTCCCGGACGGCCCCGTCCTGGCCTTCCCCGCCGACGCCTGGAACGCCTTCGTGGAGGGGATCAAGTAGCAATAAGCAGTACAACTGCACAAAGCTCTCCGAAAGCCCTCTCGACTGGCCCGCCGTCCCGGCCGAGGGGGCCCACTCCTTCTCAGGGGGCCCACTCCTTCTCAGGGGGCTCGGTCGGCTCCGCGGCGCCCGGGGCGGTGCCCGCGCCACACGGTTCAGCGGAGCCGGTGCACGTACCGGTCCGTACCCGGCACCGTGGGGACGAACGGCGCCACCAACTCGACCTTCCCAAGACCCCCTTCGGCCACCACCCGGTCGAGTCCCGCGAAGTGCCCGTCCCAGCACTCCCTCGGGTCCTCCTCCAGGAACCACAGCAAAGTCAGCCGGGTGTCCACTCCCTCCACCTGCTTCACATAGGTCATGCGGTCGCCCGGCAGCGGGGTCGGACGGAAGACGGTGACCATGGCCGAGGGGGTGCCGGCGAGACGCCCGGGCAGATGGCGGGTGCACAGCCACTCCAGCAGCGCGGCCCGCTCCTCGGGCCCTTCCGCGTCGACGACCTCCAGGACCAGGCCCGCGTACGGGTGGTCCAGCGCGTGGAAGTCCCGGGGGCCCGCCGCACCGTCCCGGTAGACCGTCGCCTCGTGGTCCTGGAAGGCCGTGAAGACATGGGTGCGGTCCCGGTACACGCGAGCATCGCGGTTGAGCCGCCTGTTCACGGCCACCGTCCAGCGCATGTGGTCGTCGTAGCGGCCGTCCGTGACCCAGTACGTGGAGAGGTAGCACCCCGCCGTCACCGGCTGCGCGACGGCCGACTTCTCGGGGGCGCGCAGGAGTTGGAGATCCCGGGTGGCGACCCAGCGGCGGCCCGCGAACATCCACGGCATCGCCATGGCGCCCGCGTAGTAGTGGTCGTCCTCGTACCAGCGGTTGTACGCGTACTCGTGACCCGGATGCGGCTCCACCATGGTGATCAGGGCGTGGCCCGGGTGGACTCCGTAGGGGCCCACGGCCGCCAGTTCCCCGTACACCTCGCTGCGCGTGCCCTCGCCCATGCCGCTCCCCTTCCTTCCTCCGGCGCCCGCCCATACTCTGACGGTCCGTCAGGTAAGGCGCCAGGGGCGCGGCGCGCCGAGAGGAAGGGCGGGCGGTTCGATGTCACTGCTCCAGGGCAAGACCGTCGTCGTGTCGGGGGTCGGCGCCGGACTCGGACACCAGGTCGCCGCCGCCGTGGTGCGCGACGGCGGCAACGCCGTGCTCGGGGCGCGCACGGAGGCGAACCTCGCCAAGTCGGCCGCCGAACTCGACCCGGACGGCGCCCACACGGCGTTCCGCGCGACGGACGTCACCGACGAGGGGCAGTGCGAGGCCCTCGCGGCACTGGCGGTGGACCGGTTCGGAGCGATCGACGCAGTGGTGCACGTCGCGGCCCGGGACAGCCACTTCGGCGGCCTTCAGGACGCGGATTTCACCACTTGGCGCTCGGTCCTCGACGTGAATCTGCTCGGCACCCTGCGGATGACACGGGCCTGCCTGCCGGCCCTCAAGAGGTGCGGCGGCTCCGTCGTGTTCATCGGCACGCAGTCGTCGGTGGCCGCGCCGTCCCAGGTGCGGCAGGCGGCCTACGCGGCCTCGAAGGGCGCGCTGACCAGCGCGATGTACTCACTGGCCCGGGAGCTCGGCCCGTACCGGATCCGGGTCAACGCGGTGCTGCCCGGGTGGATGTGGGGCCCACCCGTCCAGGCCTACGTGCAGTTCACCGCGCACACCGAGGGCGTACCGGAGGCGGACGTGAAGCACCGCCTGACGGAGCGGATGGCACTGCCCGAACTGGCCACGGACGGCGATGTGGCGGACGCCGCGGTGTTCCTCGCCTCGGACCGGGCGCGGGCGATCACGGGCCAGTCCCTGCTCGTGAACGCGGGAGAACTCATGCGGTAGTCCGGCCGGTCCCCGGAGCGACTCCAAGGACGACCGGGCGGGTGGATCTTCCGTGCAACGGCTGCTCCCCTCCGGGCCGCCCGGGACCCGCATCCCGTAAGCCCGTTCCCGATCCATCGGATGTTTCCCACTGGCGAAGTGCCCGCTCATGGTGTGTTCCTCGTCACGAGCACGACAACCGCCATACAGGTCAAGAGAAGGTAAAATCGTTCTGCTTTCTGATCTGGGTTCATATCCGTGACCGGGAAAGGTCTTGACCGACCACCTGACCAGCGGTTCAATCCCCGAAGTCCCCCGCTCCCGCACGGGGGCGCCGCCCGTGTGTGCCTACTGGCGAAGTGCCGTCCGGTATCTGCAGGTTCACAAGGCGGACCCCTGGAGGGGGCACATGAACGGTCTCGACTGGACCGTCCTGATCGCGTACTTCGGTGTGATGACCGCGATCGGCTTCTGGTCCCACAAGCGCGTCGACAACGTCAGCGACTTCTTCACCGCCGGCGGCAAGATGCCGTGGTGGCTGTCCGGCATCTCCCACCACATGTCGGGCTACAGCGCCGTGATGTTCACGGGGTACGCCGGCATCGCCTACACCTACGGCATCACGTCCTACGTCACCTGGGCGCTTCCCATCGCCATCGGCGTACTGATCGGCGCGAAGCTGTTCGCGCCGCGTCTGAACCGGCTGCGCTCACGGCTGCACGTGGCCTCGCCGCTGGAGTACCTCAAGGACCGCTACAACGTGCCCACCCAGCAGGCGCTTGCCTGGTCCGGCATCCTGCTGAAGATCGTGGACGTCGGTGCCAAGTGGGCCGCGATCGCGACCCTGCTCAGCGTCTTCACCGGGGTCACGCTCACCCAGGGCATCATCATCACCGGCGGCATCACCGCCGTGTACTGCACGATCGGCGGCCTGTGGGCGGACGCGCTGACCGAGCTGGGCCAGTTCGTCATCCAGCTGCTGGCCGGTCTGGCCATGCTGGTCATCGCGCTGAACAAGATCTCCGACCAGGGCGGTCTGTCGAAGGCCCTGGACTCGCCGAAGCTCCACGGTCACGGGGACGGCTTCGCCGGCCCCTATCTGACGGTCTTCTTCATCTCCTATCTCTTCATCAAGCTCTTCGAGTACAACGGCGGCATGTGGAACCAGGCCCAGCGCTACATGGCGACGGGCAGCGCGAAGGAGGCGACGCGGTCGGCGCTGCTGTCGGCGGGCCTGTGGTTCGTGTGGCCGGTCGTCCTCTTCATCCCGATGTGGCTGGCGCCGCTCCTGGTGACGGCGCAGAAGCCGGACGGTTCGGACGCCTACGGTCTGATGAGCGAGCAGTTGCTGCCGCACGGCCTGCTGGGCCTGGTGGTCGTGGGCTTCTTCTCGCACACGATGGCCATGTGCTCCTCCGACGCCAACGCGATCGCCGCCGTGTTCACCCGGGACGTGGTGCCGGTGTTCTCGAAGGCGGCGCGGACGTGGACCTCCCGGACGGGCCTGATCGCGGGCCGGGTCACGACCGTCGCCTTCCTCGGCCTGTCCATGGCGGTGGCGACCCAGGTCAACTCCCCCACCTTCAAGGACATCATCACGGTGGTCATCAAGTGGGTGGCCGGCCTGATGGGCCCGATCGCGATCCCGTTCATCCTGGGCCTGCTGCGGCCGTTCCGTAAGTCCGGCCCCGCGGCCGCGCTCATCAGCTGGGCGGCCGGCCTGCTGGCGTTCTTCTTCGTCAACTACAACCTGGACTTCTCCCAGCGCACGGACGTGAAGCTGGAGTACCAGGTGTCGCTGCCGATGGTGATCTCGCTGGTGCTGTACATCGTGATCGGCCTGGTGCGTCCGGAGGACACCCCGGAGCGGGACGCGATCATCGAGCAGCTGAACACGGACGACGACGGGACGGCGGCCGCGGTACCGGCGGCGGACGCCGTACAGCCCGGCTCGGGCACCACCACGCCGTCCGGCACCTGAGGGACGACAGGCCCTACGCCCGGGGGTACCGCACGAGCCACCCCTGCGACGACCCGGTAGGGCCGTGCAGGGCGGCACCCTGCGTCATCTCCATGGCGAAGTCGTCCGCCAGCACCAGCATCGTGGGACGGCCCTCCAGCTCGGCCAGCCAGGCCGGCGGGAGGGCCGTCTCGCCGTACAGTGCCCCGAGCAGTCCGCCGGTCAGCGCACCCGCGGCCCCCGACGGGCCGCCGTGGTTCACCGCGAGACACAGCCCGTGCCGCACGTCCTCCCCCACCAGCGCGCAGTACACGGCGACGGCCAGCGTCCCGTCCGCCCCACCGCCCCCGGCGAGTTCCTCGACACGCGCCGGGGTGGGCATGCCCTGGCGCACCGCGCCCAGCGCGTGCTGCAACGCGTCGGCGACGGGTTGCTGCCCCGGCCGCGGGGCGAGCAGGGCGAGGGCCCGCTGCACGGCCGCGTCCGGGTTCTCGCCACGCGCCAGGGTGTGCACGATCACGGCGTAGGCACCCGCGGCGAGACAGGCGGTGGGATGCCCGTGCGTCTGTGCGGCGCACTCGACCGCGAGTTGAAGCACGAGCTGCGGATCCCAGCCGACGAGCAGTCCGAAGGCCGCCGAACGGGCGGCCGCCTCGGGCCCCTGCTCGCCGGGGTTCTTGGGCGCGTCCAGCGTGCCCATGGTCTCGTCGCCGAAGCCGGTCAGACAGGCCCGGACCGGGGAACGGCGGTCGTACAGCCACTCCTCGCGGGCCAGCCAGCCGTCGTCCTCGCGGCGCTCGTCGGGGCCCCAGTCCCGCTGGGTGGCCGCCCAGCGCAGATACGCGCGGTGGAGATCGGTCGGCGGGTGCCAGGCGCCGGTGTCACGGCGGACCTGGGCGCGGATGAGCCCGTCGACGGTGAACAGGCTGAGCTGGGTGAGATGGGTGATGGCGCCGCGCCGGCCGTACTCGACCGCGAGGTCGCTCAGCCCCTCGTGGCCGTAGGCCGTACGGATCTCCTCCAGGGAGAGCCCGTCGAGGGGGGCGCCCAAGGCATCGCCCACGGCCACGCCGAGCAGGGTTCCGCGTACGCGGCTGCGGAAGTCCTGCTGCTCGGTCCGGCCCCAGGGGGCACCGGCTGTCGCACCCACCCAGGCCTCCTCGGGGCACCGTCCGCACGTCGACAGTCCAGCACTGTAATCGAACGGGAACGGTCGATTCAGGACACCCGGGAGTCAGGCGCGCCACACCAGTGGCCAGCTTTCGTACATTCGGTCGGCCCGGCCGAGAACGCGGCGAAGACGCGGGGGTCGACGACGGTGTGTGCCGCCCGTGGCCCCGGGCCACGGGCGGCACACACCGTCGTCCGTGCGTCAGACGGCGGCCCTGCGGCGCACCACCAGGACGACTCCCACTCCCAGCGCGAGGGCCAGGAGCGCGGCACCGCCGATGAGCAGCGCGCCACCGGCACCGGTGAACGCGAGCCCGCCGCCCGAACCGGTCGCCTCGTCGCCGGAGCCACCCGCCGAGCCGGTGGAACCGGAGCCGCCGTCGGTGCCGGAGGAACCGGCCGTGTCACCCGCAGAGGCCGTGGGGCTGGGGCTGGGGCTGGGGCTCGCCGAGGGACCGCCGGTGGACGGCCCTCCAGCGCCGTGGCCGTCGTCGGGGCAACATCACAGGGTTTCGGCCCTCCCGCCGCCGGCCACGGCGAAAGGAGCCGAACGCCTTCGTCCTGTCAGTCCAACACCGGCAGCAGTTCCGGCAGATGTCCGTCCGACGCCTCCGCCGCCCGCTGCCGTTCCTGCGAGACCTCGCCGTACAGCGTCGTGCGCGGTTTCGCCGGGCGGCCCGCCGCCTCCGCCACCGCGACGAGTTCCCTGACGGACTTGTACGACCCGTACGACGAGCCCGCCATCCGGGAGATGGTCTCCTCCATCAGCGTGCCGCCCAGGTCGTTGGCGCCGGACCGGAGCATCTCCGCCGCGCCCTCGGCGCCGAGTTTCACCCAGCTGGTCTGGATGTTGGGGATGTACGGATGCAACAGCAGGCGCGCCATGGCGGTGACGGCGCGGTTGTCGCGCATCGTGGGACCGGGGCGGGCGATGCCCGCCAGGTAGACGGGCGCGTTGGTGTGGATGAACGGAAGGGTGACGAACTCCGTGAACCCCCCGGTCCGTTGCTGGACAGCGGCGAGGGTGCGCAGATGCCCCAGCCAGTGGCGGGGCTGGTCCACATGGCCGTACATCATCGTCGACGACGAGCGGATGCCGAGTTCGTGCGCCGTCGTCACGACCTCGATCCAGGTGGCCGTCGGCAGCTTGCCCTTGGTCAGGACCCAGCGCACCTCGTCGTCCAGGATCTCGGCCGCGGTGCCGGGGATCGTGTCGAGTCCCGCCTCCTTCGCCGCCGTCAGCCATTCGCGGATCGACATGCCGGTGCGTGTCGCGCCGTTCACCACCTCCATGGGCGAGAAGGCGTGCACATGCATCCCGGGGACCCGGGACTTCACCGCCTTCGCGATGTCGAAGTAGGCGGTGCCGGGCAGGTCGGGATGGATGCCGCCCTGCATGCACACCTCGACCGCGCCCACGTCCCACGCCTGCTGGGCACGGTCGGCGACCTGGGTGAGGGAGAGGGTGTAGGCGTCGGCGTCCGTGCGGCGCTGGGCGAACGCGCAGAAGCGGCAGCCGGTGTAGCAGACATTGGTGAAGTTGATGTTGCGGGTGACGATGTACGTGACGTCGTCGCCGACCACCGACTTGCGGACGTCGTCCGCCACCCGGCAGAGCGCGTCGAGCGCGGGACCGTCCGCGTGCAGCAGGGCCAGCGCCTCCTCGTCGCTCAGCTTCGTCGGATCGTCCGCCGCCCGGCGCAGCGCGGCCCGTACGTCGGTGTCGATGCGCTGAGGCGCCATGCCGGGCACGGCCGCCTCCCGCAGCGCCTCCCAGTCGCCGTACACCTCGTCGAAGTCCTCACGGCGGTCGCCGGTGCGCCCCAGGGTGTCGATACTGCGATGCAGGTCCGTACGCCCCGACGCCCGGAACACCTCTTCCGGCTCCTGCCACGGACGCCCCTCGACGACCGCGTCCGCGCGGGCGAGCCCCGACTCCGGGTCCGCCAGCGCCCGGACGTGGGGCAGCAGCCTCGGGTCCAGCCAGGGCTCGCCGCGCCGGACGAACTCCGGGTAGACGCAGAGGCGTTCGCGCAGCTCGAAGCCCGCCGCCCGGGAGCGCTCGGCCAGCCGCTCGATCTGCGGCCAGGGCCGCTCCGGGTTCACATGGTCGATGGTCAGCGGCGAGACCCCGCCCCAGTCGTCGATGCCGGCGCCGATGAGCCGCTCGTACTCACCGTCCACCAGGTTCGGCGGCGCCTGGAGGCAGGCCGCCGGACCCATGATGTGCCGGGCGACGGCCACCGTGGCCACCAGTTGGTCCAGTTCCGCGTCCGGCATGCCCCGCATCGCCGTGTCCGGCTTGGCACGGAAGTTCTGGATGATCAGTTCCTGGATGCCGTGATGGCTGCGGGCCACCTTGCGCAGCGCGAACAGCGACTCCGCGCGCTCCTCGTACGTCTCCCCGATCCCGATCAGGATCCCCGAGGTGAAGGGCACCGACGAACGGCCCGCGTCCTCCAGCACCCGCAGCCGCACGGCCGGTTCCTTGTCCGGGGAGCCGTGGTGCGGTCCGCCCGGCTCCGACCACAGCCGGGTCGCCGTGGTCTCCAGCATCATCCCCATCGACGGGGCGAC
Organism: Streptomyces sp. HUAS TT11; assembly: GCF_051553595.1. Classification (NCBI taxonomy): domain Bacteria; kingdom Bacillati; phylum Actinomycetota; class Actinomycetes; order Kitasatosporales; family Streptomycetaceae; genus Streptomyces; species Streptomyces sp. HUAS TT11. Next base: position 5,202,138 of record NZ_CP196184.1, on the reverse strand, counting down.
CGGCTTCAGCCGCTGGAAGTCCGTCCACGACATCACCCCGGGGTTGAGATGGGGCAGCAGACCCGTCTCCTCCAGGATCCGGACGGAGACGGCCCGCACGTAGGCGATGGTGTCGTCGTAGCCGTGCGCGTCCAGCCACTCGCGCGCTTCGGGCCAGCGGTCCTCGGGCTTGTCCCCGAGGGTGATCAGCGCCTCCTTGCAGCCCAGCGCCGCCCCCTTGCGGGCGATGTCCAGGACCTCGTCCGGGGACATGAACATCCCGTGCCCGGCCCGGCGCAGCTTCCCCGGCACCGTGACGAAGGTGCAGTAGTGGCACTTGTCCCGGCACAGACGGGTCAGCGGGATGAAGACACTTTTGGAGTAGGTGATGACACCCGGTCGGCCCGCGGCCCGCAGGCCTGCGTCCCGCACCCGGGCGGCCGAGGCGGCCAGGTCCTCCAGATCGCCGCCACGGGCCTGGAGCAGCACCGTCGCCTCGGCGGCGTCCAGAGCGACCCCGTCACGAGCACGTTTCAGGGCGCGACGCATGGAGTTCTCGGTGGGTCCGGTTCCGGAGGTCGCGGAAGTCGTCATCCTCCGAGCATACGTTTGCGGTGATCAGGTCATACAGAGCGCTCGCGTCCGGGTGGGACGGTGCCGACCGTTACCGGAATGCCCCGGCAACCCCCCGTTACGCCGACGCGCGGCTGCAGATCGGCTGCCCGTGGAATGGAGTTCACGGGTGAACACCAGAGTGGGACGCACCATCTCTGCACCACACCGTCATCCGACACCCCGGGAGCAGCAGCATGTGCGAGGACGACCACGGCATCGGAAGACGCGCACTGTTCGTGACGGGTGCGGCCACCGCGCTTACGTTGGGAACCGTGAGCTTCTCCAACGGGCCCGCCGCGGAGGCGGCCGACAACCAGGAGACGAAGACGGTGCGCGGCACGCTGCCCACCGGCTCCCCCGACTTCGTCTACCTCCCGGTCGACGTCCCCGAAGGCGTCCGCGAGATCAAGGTCTCCTACACCTACGACAGGCCGTCCGTCCCGGCCGGCACCCAGGGCAACGCCCTGGACATCGGCGTCTTCGACGAGCGCGGCACGGAACTCGGCGGCAAGGGCTTCCGCGGCTGGTCCGGCGGCGCGCGCACGGAGTTCTTCGTCCGCGCGGACGACGCCACCCCGGGGTACATCCCGGGCCCGGTCCGCGCCGGCACCTGGCACATCGCGCTCGGCCCGTACACGGTGGCACCGCAGGGCCTGACGTACGAGGTGACGATCACGCTCACCTACGGTGCGCAGGGCCGGACCCCGGCGCCCGTGTACCCGCCGAACCGGGCCAAGGGCCGCGGCCGCGCCTGGTACCGGGGCGACTGCCACATGCACTCCTGGTACTCGGACGGCCGCCGCACACCCGAGGAGATCGCCGCGCTGGCCCGGGCCGCCGGCCTCGACTTCATCAACACCTCGGACCACAACACCCACTCCTCCCACGCGCACTGGGCCGACCAGGCGGGCGACGACCTGCTCATCATGCTCGGCGAGGAGGTCACCACGCGGAACGGCCATGTGCTGGCGCTGGGTACCGACCCGGGCACGTTCGTCGACTGGCGCTACCGGGCGGGCGACAACCGCTGGGCGCGGTTCGCCCGGGACATCCGCCGGGCGGGCGGCCTGGTCGTCCCGGCCCATCCGCACGCCACCTGCATCGGCTGCGGCTGGAAGTTCGGCTTCGGCGAGGCGGACGCGCTGGAGGTGTGGAACGGCCCCTTCACACCGGACGACGAGGTGACGCTGGCGGAGTGGGACAACACCCTGGTGGCGGCGGTCCGGGAGGGACACGGCAGGTGGTTGCCGGCGATGGGCAACAGCGACGCCCACCGCGATCCCGACGCGATCGGCGCCCCGCAGACGGTCGTCCTCGCCGACGATCTCACCCGGGAGGCCGTCCAGGAGGGCATCCGCGCGGGCCGCTCCTACGTCGCCGAGTCGAAGAACGTCTCGCTGACGTTCACCGCGGTGGGCGGCCGCGGCGAACACGCGGGCATCGGTGAACGGCTGCGGGTGGACCGCGACACCCCGGTCACGGTCCGCCTGGAGGCGCGGGGTGTGCCCCGCTGCTCGGTCCGTTTCGTCACCGACCAGGGCGTGCTGTTCACCAGCGACCCGCTGCCGGTGACCGGCTCGGGCACCGTCGAGTGGCACACGACACCGCAGTACGCGGCGTACGTGCGGGCGGAGCTGCGGCACGAGGCGGCGGTGGGCCCGCTGCCGGGTGTCCTGGCCGCGTTCACGAACCCGATCTTCCTGGGCCGGGCGTAGACCCACCGGGGCGCGTGGCCGGTTACCGCGCGCCCCCGGAAGGGGTCTGCGAGACTGCGTGGAGCGGCTCGCCCTTCACGTCGTCAGGGGGACACGGGACCATGCCGGGCTTCACCGACCTCAAATACCGTGCGATCACGGCACTCCAGCGGCACGTCGTCAATCCGGTGCAGCGCCGCATGCCGCTCCAGACGCTCCTGGAGACCACGGGGCGAGTCTCCGGCCTGCCGCGCCGGACCCCCCTGGGCGGGCGCCGCATCGGCGACTCCTTCTGGCTGGTCTCCGAGCACGGCGAGCGGTCCCAGTACATCCGCAACCTCCGCGCCGATCCCCGGGTCCGTGTGCGCATCGGCGGACGCTGGCACCCGGGCACCGCCCATGTGCTCACCGACGACGACCCCCTGGTCCGGCTGAAGGCGCTGCCCCGTCTGAACAGCGCGGCGGTGCGGGCGTTCGGGACCGGGCTGCTCACCGTGCGGGTGGACCTGGACGATTGAGGGGCACTCAGCCCTGCCAGACGATCGCCTGCACCTCGCTGTAGGCGTGCAGGGCGTAGGAGCCGACGTCACGGCCGACGCCGCTCTTCTTGAAACCGCCGAACGGCGCCTCCATGTTGCGGCCGACGGTGTTCACGCCGACTCCGCCCGCCCGCAGACGCCGGGCGACGCGGAAGGCGCGGGCCGTATCCCCGGACCAGACGTAGTCGATCAGGCCGTAGTCGCTGTCGTTGGCCAGCGTCACCCCCTCCTCCTCGTCGTCGAAGGGGACGACCACGACCACGGGCCCGAAGATCTCCTCGCGGACGACCCGCATCTCGGGGGTGCAGTCCGCGAGAAGCGTCGGAGCGACGTAGAAACCGCGCTCGCAGGGCGGCCGTTCGCCCCCGGCGACCAGCCGCGCACCCTCCTTGCGCCCCAGTTCGACGTACGACTCCACCCGATCCCGGTGCGCGGCCGAGATCACCGGACCCACCACCGTGGCCGGCTCGCGCGGATCCCCGACTCTCAGGTGGCGGGCGTACCCGGAAAGCCGGGACACCAGGCGGTCGTACACGCCCCGCTGGGCGATCACCCGGGTGGGCGCCGTACAGATCTGGCCGCTGTAGAAGGAGAACGTCGTCCCGATCCCCGCCACCGCCGCGTCCAGGTCCGCGTCGTCGAAGACGAGTGCCGCGCCCTTGCCGCCCAGCTCCATCAACTGCCGTTTCATGGAACGGCCGCAGACCTCGGCGATACGCTGCCCGACGGCCGTGGAGCCGGTGAAGCTCACCATGTCGACGTCCGGGCAGTCCACGGCCGCCTCGCCGACTTCCGGGCGCGTGCCGCCGACCACGTTCACCACGCCGGGTGGCGCGCCCGCCTCCTGGAGGGCCTCGGCCATGCGGTACACCGACAGCGGGTCCTGCGGCGCCGGCTTCACCACGACCGTGTTGCCCATGGCCAGGGCGGGCGCGACCTTGCCCGCCGGGTTGGCCCAGGGGTTGTTGTACGAGGTGATGCAGGTGACCACGCCGACCGGCTGGCGCACCGCGAGCGCGCCCAGGACGGCGGCCCCGCCGAACGGCCCCGCCTCGTTGATCTGCGGAGGCAGCGGCCGCTCCACCGGTTCCACCCGCGCGTACCGGCGGAACCGGGCCACCGCCACCCCGACCTGCATCCCGCGCGCCGTACCGGTCGTGGCGCCGCTCTCCGCCCGGGCCAGGTCGGCATAGGGCACGAGGTTGCGCTGCATCACGTCGGCCGCGCGGGCGAGGACGGCCGCCCGCTCCTCCGGGGGCTTCCGCGACCACGGCCCGAAGGCCTCTCGAGCCGCCGCGGCCGCCGCGCGCACCTGCTCACGGGACGCCTCCGGCGCCCATCCGACGGTGTTCTCGGTGGCCGGGTCGACGACCTCGTAGTGGCCGTCGTCGGGCTCCGCCCAGACACCGCCGACGAACAGCCGCTGCCGCTGCGTCACGTCGTGCCCACCGTCCCGGTGTCCCGCCCGGAGCGCAGCACCCTGCCCGGCACGGCCCCGGTCACCTCGTCGTCCCGGATCGCCACCACGCCGTTGACCCAGACCGCCCGCACCCCGATCGCCTCGGAGTCGAGCCGTGGGCTCTCTCCCGGCAGGTCGTGCACCAGGGTGGCCTGCCCGGCGTCGACGCGCTCCGGGTCGAGGAGGACCAGGTCCGCGTGGAAGCCCTCCCGCACCCGGCCGCGCTCCCGCAGCCCGAACAGCCGCGCGGGGTCGTCCGTCAGCATCTTCACGGCCTGCTCCAGCGGCACCAGCTTCCGGCCGCGCAGACAGTCCCCGAGGAACCGGGTCGTGTACGGGGCGCCGCACATACGGTCCAGATGGGCGCCCGCGTCCGAGCCCCCGAGCAGGACGTCCTCGTGCCGCCAGGTCTCGGCCCGCAGCGCCCAGGAGTCGGGGTCGTTGTCCGTGGGCATGGGCCACAGAACGGTCCGCAGACCGTCGCTCGCGCAGATCTCGACGAGACACTCGAAGGGGTCCTGGCCCCGTTCGGCGGCGATGTCGTTCACCACCCGCCCGGTCAGGCCCTCGTTGCCGGGGCTGTAGGTGTCCCCGATCACGTACCGTCCGAAGCTCGCGAGCCGCCGGAAGACGCCCGCCTCCTTGGATTCGGCGCGGCGCAGCATCTCGTCGCGGACGTCCGGGTCGCGCAGCCTCTCGATCCGCTCGGGCACGGGCAGACCGAGGACCGGTCCCCACCCGGGGATCAGGTTGAGCGCGCAGAACGTGCCGAGGGACATGTTCATCGGGGTGAGGATCGGCATGGTGAGGGCCACCACCCGGCCGCCCGCCTTCCGGGCCCGCTCGCTCGCCGTCAGCTGACGCGGCACGCGTTCCGGGACGGACGCGTCGATCGTGAGGACGTTCCAGTTCAGGGGCCGTCCGGCGGTCGCGCTCATCTCCACGAGCAGGTCGATCTCGGCGTCGCTGAACTGGTCGAGGCAGCCCGCGACGATGGCCTCGATCTGTGTGCCCTCGTGCTCGCCCACCGCCTTGGCGAGGGCCAGCAGCTCCGCCGGCCCGGCGTGCCGGGAGGCGACCGGCCTGCCGTCGCCGTCGGAGTGCGTGGAGGACTGCGTGGTGGACAGACCCCAGGCACCCGCGTCCATGGCCTCGTGGAAGAGCCGGAGCATGGCGGTCAGCTGCTCCCCGGTCGGCTGTCCGCCGACCGCGTCCGGTCCCATCACGTACCGCCGCAGTGCGCAGTGCCCCACCATGAAGCCCGCGTTGACGGCGATCCGCCCTTCGAGGGCGTCCAGGTACTCCCCGAAGGTGTGCCAGTTCCAGGGCGCCCCGTCCTCCAGGGCGACCAGGGACATGCCCTCGACCTTGGACATCATCCGGCGGGTGTAGTCGGCGTCCCCCGGGCGCGCGGGATTCAGCGGGGCGAGGGTGAAGCCGCAGTTGCCGGCGGCGACCGTGGTGACGCCGTGGTTCAGCGATGGAGTCGCGTACGGGTCCCAGAACAGCTGGGCGTCGTAGTGGGTGTGCGGGTCGACGAAGCCGGGGGCGAGAACGAGGCCGGTCGCGTCCTCGGACGTGCGCGACTGCCCGGTCACCGTGCCGACGGCGGCGATGCGGCCGTCCCGTATCCCCACGTCCGCGATGAACCCGGGCGCTCCCGTGCCGTCGACGACGGTCGCGCCCCTGATGACGTGGTCGAGCATGCGGGCACCCCCTCAGGCGGCCTGACGGAACCGGGTCGTGCGGTGCACCGGGTCCGTGTCGATCTTCGGAATCACGTGCTCGCCGATCAGCCGTACGGTCTGGAGCGTCTCCTCCTTCGGAACCCCGACGGGCAGCCCGAAGCTGAGCTGGTCGGCGCCCGCCTGCTCCCACCTCTTGCACTGGGTGAGCACCTCGTCGGGATCGCCGCAGACGAGCAGCTCCTCCTCGATGAGGAGTTCGAGGAATTCCTCGGTGTACCGGGGAAGCGTCTCGGGCCAGACGGGGAAGCCCTCGGGGCGTGGGAAGGTGTCGTGGTAGCGGAAGACGAGGGACGGCAGGTAGTGCAGTCCGCCGTTCATGGCGACCCGGATCGCCTCCTCGTGGGTGGGCGCGCAGATGGCGGTGGTCGTCACCATCACGTTGTCGTTGACGAAGTCCCCGACGGGCTCGGCGTCGACGATCGCCGTCTTGTACTGCTCGAGCACCCACTCCATGTCGGAGACCTTCTGGATGCTGAAGCCGAGCACTCCGAGGCCCTTCCTGGCGGCCATGGCGTACGAGGGCGGTGATCCGGCCGCGTACCACATCGCGGGGTGCGACTTCCCGTACGGCTTGGGGAGAACCTTGCGCGGGGGGAGCTGCCAGTGCTTGCCCCGGAAGCCGGGGTACTCGTCCTGGAGCCACATCCTGGGGAACTCGGCGATGGTCTCCTCCCAGATCTCCTTGGTGTGGTTCATGTCGGTGATCCCGGGGAGGAAGCCGAGGATCTCGTGGGAGCCCGCGCCGCGTCCGCTGCCGAACTCGAACCGGTTGCCCGTGAGGTGGTCGAGCATGGCCACCTTCTCGGCGACCTTCACCGGGTGGTTGACCTGGGCCAGCGGGTTGAAGATCCCGGAGCCCAGGTGGATCCGCTCGGTCGCGTGGGCGAGGTAGCCGAGGAAGACGTCGTTGGCGGAGAGGTGGGAGTACTCCTCCAGGAAGTGGTGTTCCGACGCCCAGGCGTACTTGAAGCCGGACTTGTCCGCCTGGATGACGTACTCGGTCTCCTCCATCAGCGCCTTGTGCTCCGCGAGCGGATCGGTCTCGGCCCGCTTGCCCACGTATCCCTGTACAAAGAGCCCGAATTCCAAGGAGGTTCACCGTCCCCGAGTCTAGATCTGACACTTCGTCAGATCTCGCTTGCCGCCGACTGTGGCACCGCCCGCAGAGACCGTCAATAGCTGACGACTCGTCAGACAACCGAGACGCCGGCCAGCCATCCGCCGTCGATCACGAACGGCTGTCCCGTGATGTAGGAGGAGTCGTCGCAGGTCAGGAAGAGGGCGAGCCGCGCGACCTCCTCCGGCCTGCCGATCCGGCCGAGCGGCACGAGCCTGCGATAGAGCTCGTCGAGCGCCCTGGTCATCTCCTGTGCGTCCGTCCCGGGATCGAGCAGGGCGGGATTGGACATCGGGGTGTCGATCGCACCCGGGCACATCGCGTTGACCCGGATCCGCCGTGGCGCCAGCTCGATCGCGGCGACCCGGGTGAGACCGAGGACGGCGTGCTTGGTCGCCGCATAGGTGCCCACGGCCGCCATACCGGTCACCGCGGTGTACGAGGCGGTGTTGACGACGGTGCCGCCTCCGGCGGCCGCGATCTCCGGCGCCACGGCCCGGATGCCGAGGAAACAGCCGACCTGGTTGACCTGGACGACGTTCATGAACTCGTCCAGGGGCGTGTCGACCAGGGCGTTGAAGCGCAGGATCCCGGCGTTGTTGACCAGCCCGTCGATGCGCCCGTGGGCGTCCCTCGCGGCGGCCACGGCGGCGGCCCAGTCCGCCTCGCGCGCCACGTCGAGATGGACGTACGACTGCCCCAGCTCCTTGGCGAGCTCCTCCCCCCGGTCGTCGAGCACGTCCGCGAGGACGACCCGCGCCCCCTCCTCGGTGAACAGCCGCGCCTCCTGCTCACCCTGTCCGCGCGCCGCACCGGTGACGATGACGACGCGTCCGTCCAGCTTGCCCATGGGGTCTCCTCAGTGAAGGTGGGGGGCCACCTCGGCCCCGAACGCCGCCATCTGGTCGGTCAGCTCCGCGCGGCTGCGGCTGCGGAACCGCACCTGGATCTGGTGCACACCCATGGCGCCGTACGCGCGCAGCGACTCGGCGAGGACCCCGGGCGGCCCGGCGAGCGTGCGCCGGCCCACGTCCCACCCCGGCCCACCCACGTACAGCGGCTCGGTGATGGCTCCCACGGTGAAGGGCCCCTCGAGGCCCGCCTCCGCCCGGAGCCGGAGCAGACGGTCGATCTGCGCGGGCAGCCGGTCCCGGGGATCACCCTGGGGGAGCCAGCCGTCACCCTTGAGCGCGGCCCGGCGCACGGCGGCGGGCGAGGAACCGCCGACCCACAGCGGAACACTCGCCCGGACCGGCCGGGGCCGCTGCCCGAGATCCGCGAAGTCGTACGCCTTCCCGTGGTGCTCCGGGTACTCCTGCGGACCCAGCGCCGCCCTCAGCGCGTCGATCGCCTCGTCGAGCAGCGCACCCCGCCGGCCGAAGTCCACGCCCAGCGCCTCGAACTCCTCCGGCACATGGCCGGCCCCCACACCGAGCACCAGCCGTCCGCCCGAGAGGTGGTCGAGGGTCGCGTACTGCTTGGCGCTCACGAGCGGATGCCGCAGCCCGACGATCGCCACATGGCTCAGCAGGCGCACGCGCTCGGTGACGGCCGCGAGATGGGCGAGGGTGGCGACGGGGTCGTACCAGACCGTGCTCATCGCGGGGGCGAGGCGGCGCGGGACGGCGACGTGGTCGCAGCTCGCCACGTAGTCGAACCCGGCGTCCTCCGCCGCCCGGGCGACGGCGACGAGGTCCTCGGGACCCGCACCCTCCTCCCAGGCCTCGGCGTAGAGCGTGCTCTGGGACTGGATCGGGAGCTGCATCCCGTAGACCAGTCGCCCGTCCGGCCGCACCTGCATACGTCATCCCACCTCGCTGACGGACCGTCAGTTGACCGAGCCAGTCCATAGTGGTGACTGACGGTCCGTCAGACAAGGGGTACCGCCCGCCGGCGTTCCGGGCGGTCGCGCTCAGGAGCGGTACGGGTTGCTCAGGCAGGTCGGGCTCAGGTCGCCCGTGTTCCCCAAGCAGCAGGAGACGAGGTACGCGGGATCCGTCGCGATCACGCCGGCCCGGAGGTCGCTGCCGTTGCGGGAGTCGTCCCAGGCCCAGGGGGCGTGCGCCGCGTTGTCCTGGCCGTTGTCACCACGGAAGGCGCCCCACCCGGCCGTAGGTCTCGGTGTTGTGGCGCCGCCCCGGAGGCTGTCGGCGGTGGTGAGATCGGCGAGTCCGTAGCACGCGCCGCGGTCGTTGCCGTCGGTCGGGACGGGGCACGGCGGTCCTCCGGCGGGGGGAGCGGGAAGGTGCGGGTGCCCCCGTACTGAGGACCGGTCGGCCCCGGTGCGGCCACCGTCGGCGAATGTTCAGCGCGGTGCGCGATCGTTCATCTGCGCGCCCCGGACCCGGCGCGGACGCTCCTCACGTCCCCGTCGCCGCGGGGGCCTGCCCCGGCCACAGGCCGTCCCAGGTCAGCCCGAGCAACTCGATGGCGTTGCCCCGGACGACACGCTCCACGACGTCCGGGGCGAGATGGCCCATCTGGGCCTCGCCCACCTCCCGCGACTTCGGCCATGTGGAGTCGGAGTGCGGGTAGTCGGTCTCGTAGAGCACGTTCCCGACACCGATGGCGTCGAGGTTGCGCAGCCCGAAGGCGTCGTCGAAGAAGCAGCCGTGGACGTGCTCCGCGAAGAGTTCGGAGGGCGGCCGGTGCACCTTGTCGGCGACCCCTCCCCAGGCGCGGTTCTCCTCCCACACGACGTCGGCGCGCTCGAGGATGTACGGGATCCACCCGATCTGCCCTTCCGCGTACATCACCTTGAGGTGCGGAAAACGCTCGAACTTGCCGCTCAGCAGCCAGTCGACCATGGAGAAGCAGCAGTTGGCGAAGGTGATGGTGGAGCCGACGGCGGGCGGGGCGTCGGCGGAGGTGGACGGCATGCTGCTGCTGGAGCCGATATGCATCGCGATGACGGTGCCGGTCTCGTCGCAGGCGGCGAGGAAGGGATCCCATTCGTCGCTGTGGACGGACGGCAGCCCGAGACGCGGCGGGATCTCCGAGAAGGCGACGGCCCGCACGCCGCGCTCGGCGTTGCGGCGCACTTCGGCCGCGGCGAGTCCGGCGTCCCACAACGGGACCAGGGTGAGGGGTATCAGACGGCCCTGCGCCTCGGGTCCGCACCACTCCTCCACCATCCAGTCGTTGTAGGCGCGCACCCCGAGCAGCCCCAGCTCGCGGTCCTTGCCCTCGGTGAAGGTCTGCCCGCAAAAGCGCGGGAAGGTCGGGAAGCAGAGCGCGGACTGGACGTGGTTCACGTCCATGTCGGCGAGGCGCCGGGAAACGTCGTACGAGCCGGGCCGCATCTGCTCGTACGTGATGACCTCGAGCTTGATCTCGTCCCTGCTGTATCCGACGGCCGTGTCCAGGCGGGTGAGGGGGCGGTGCAGATCCTCGTAGACCCACCAGTCGCCGACCGGTCCGTCGTCGCCCGGTGCGCCCATGACGGGGGCGAACCTGCCGCCCAGGAAGGACATCTCCTTCAGGGGCGCCCGGACGATGCGCGGTCCCGCGTCGCGGTACTTCCGCGGGAGCCGGTCCCGCCAGACGCCCGGGGGCTCCACCGTGTGGTCGTCGACGGAGATGATCTTCGGGAAGGTGCCGGTTCCGTTGGACTGTGAGGTCTCCATGCGGTCACGGTAGCGCTGATCTGACGAACCGTCAGCTCTGTGTGGAACCACTCCGGCCCGGCGATGCGTGGAGAGAACTTGTGTGGGCACTGTGATGCCCCACCCACCGGGCTGTGATCGCTGTCTCCCATGGCTGACGTATCCGCCATGAACAAGGCAAACTGGCCTCCTGGTTGTGGACGGTTCGGCAGGGGGCCTGGGGGCAGCGATGGAGGGTGTACCGCGAGTGCCGCAGCAGCGGGGTCCCGAGGAATCGGCGACGCTGCGCTTCGGCGTGCTCGGGCCGGTGCGCGCGTGGCGCGGAGAGGAGCTGCTGGCGACGGGCTCGCCGCAGCAGCGCGCCCTGCTGGCCGCGCTGCTGCTGCGCGAGGGCCGTACGGCGACCGCGTCCGAACTGATCGACGCGCTGTGGGGCGAGGAGCCGCCGCCGCGCGCGCTGGCCGCCGTGCGGACCTACGCCTCACGGCTGCGCAAGGTCCTTTCCCCCGGAGTGCTGGTCAGCGAGTCGGGCGGGTACGCGCTGCGGCTGAGCGAGGCCCGCTCCCTGGACGTCGCGGCCGCCCAGGAGCTGGCCGCGGAGGCGGAGAAGGCGAAGAACACCGGGGACCTGTGCCATGCACGGCAGGTGCTGAACGAGGCGCTGGCGCTGTGGGACGGGGAGTCGCTGGCGAGAGTGCCCGGACCGTACGCGGACACCCAGCGCACCCGACTGGAGGAGTGGCGTCTCCAGCTCCTCGAGTCCCGCCTGTACATGGACCTCGAGCAGGGCTGCCACGCGGAAGCTGTCTCCGAACTCACCGCCCTGACGGCCGTGCACCCGCTGCGCGAACGGCTGCGCGAGCTGCTGATGGTGGCGCTGTACCGCTCGGGCCGCCAGGCGGAGGCGCTGGCGGTGTACGCCGACACACGACGTCTGCTGGCCGACGAGCTGGGAGTCGACCCGCGCCCCGGCCTGAAGGACCTCCAGCAGCGGATCCTCCAGGCGGATCCGAGCCTCGCGGAACCGTCCGCCCCGGCGCAGGAAGTCTCCTCCGCTCCCGTCCGTCCCGCGCAACTGCCCGCCACGGTCCCCGACTTCACGGGCCGGGCATCGTTCGTCGCCGAGCTGGGCGAGGTCCTGGCGTCGGCCGAGGGCAGGGTGATGGCCGTCTCGGCGCTGGCGGGCATCGGCGGCGTGGGCAAGACGACGCTGGCGGTGCACGTGGCACACCAGGCGCGTTCGGCCTTCCCGGACGGGCAGTTGTACGTCGACCTGCAGGGCGCAGGCTCCCGGGCGGCCGAACCGGAGACGGTCCTGGGCGCGTTCCTGCGCGCCCTCGGCACGGCGGAGACCGCGATACCCGACTCGCTGGAGGAACGGGCGGCGCTGTACCGCTCGGTTCTGGACGGCCGACGGGTCCTGGTCCTGCTGGACAACGCGAAGGACGCCGCCCAGGTACGCCCGCTGCTGCCGGGCACGGAGGGCTGCGCCGCCCTGGTCACCTCCCGGGTACGCATGGTGGACCTGGCCGGCGCGCATCTCGTGGACCTGGACGTGATGTCCCCGGACGAGGCGCTGTCCCTGTTCACGAAGATCGTGGGCGAGGAACGGGTGGCCGCGGAGCGCAAGGCGGCGCTCGACGTGGTGGCGGCGTGCGGCTTCCTGCCCCTCGCCATTCGCATCGCGGCGTCCCGCCTCGCGGCCCGGCGCACCTGGACGGTCTCGGTCCTCGCGGCGAAGCTGGCGGACGAGCGGCGCCGCCTGGACGAACTCCAGGCCGGCGACCTGGCGGTGAAGGCGACCTTCGAACTGGGCTACGGCCAGCTGGAGCCGGCCCAGGCCCGCGCGTTCCGCCTGCTGGGCCTGGCGGACGGCCCTGACATCTCCCTCGCGGCGGCCGCGGCGGTGCTGGACCTGCCGGTGGACGACACCGAGGACCTGCTGGAGTCGCTCGTCGACACCTCCCTGCTGGAGTCGGCGGCCCCGGGCCGCTACCGCTACCACGACCTGGTCCGCCTCTACGCGCGTGCCTGCGCCGAGCGGGACGAACATCCGCCGAGCGAGCGGGATGCGGCGCTGTCGCGGTTGCTGGACTTCTATCTGGCGACGGTCTCGGGGGTCTACCTGATCGAGCGGCCGGGGGACCGGCTGGTGGACCACCTGGAGCACGCCGCGTACCCGGGGCTGACCTTCTCGGACCGGCACCCCGCCCAGGACTGGCTGTATTCGGAGGCGGTCTGCCTGCTGGCGTGCGTACGCCAGGCCATGCGCACGGGGATGATGCGCCGTGCCGTCGACGTCCTGTGGGCAGCGGTCGACCTGGCCGAGTCCGGGGCCAACTCCAAGGAGTACGAGGCCGTGGCCGCGCTCCTGCGGGACGTCGCCCGGGAGGCGGGAGACCCCCGGACCGAGGCACGGGCGCTGACGGCGCTGGCCTTTGTGCACCAGCACAACGGCAGCCGGTTCGATGTGGCCGTCGAGGAGGCCCAGTCGGCGAACGAGCTGGCCCGGTCCGCCGACGACCCGCTCACGGCCTGCTGGTCGTCCAACATCAGCGGCGTGATCGCCCTGTACCAGAACCGGAACGACGCCGGCGAGGTGCACCTCACGGGTGCCATCGAGAACTTCCGCGTGCTCGGGGACCGGCCGGGCGAGGCGAGTGCCCTGTGCAACCTCTCACGCGTCCACCTCGCCACCGGACGCACGGAGACCGCCGTGGAACTGGCACGGCAGGGCACGGCGATGTACGACGACATGGGGCACGCCCTGAAGGGCGCCAACGGGCGGTACGCCCTGGGCCTCGCGCTCACGCAGAGCGGGAAGTTCGCCGAGGCGACGGAATGCCTGCACCAGGCGCTGTGGGTCTTCCGGGACAGCCGGCAGCGGCTGTGGGAGGGCATGACCCTGTTCCGCCTCGCGGAGCTCGATCTCGCGGCCCGGCGCCCCGCCCAGGCGGCGGCGAACGCCGAGATGGCCCTGACGCTGCTGCGCGGCATCGGCGGCGAATGGCGGCACGCCAATGTCCTGACGGTGCTGGGGCGCTCCCTCAACGGGATCGGCCAGTTGGACCGCGCCCGGGTGTGCTGGCGCGAGGCCCTCGAACTCCTGGAGGCGCTGGGCGCACCGGAAGCGGACGAGGTCAGAGGGCTGCTCAAGGTCGCATCGGCCGCCTGAGTCCAAGCGGATCGCCGTCCGGGAGCAGACGTTCATCGTTCGTTTATCGCCGCACAGCACTCTTGGCTGTGTCGAACCGTCGCATCGGGGGGCAGACGGAGCGGCGGCCGGCCGGCCCCTCTAAGGTGTACCGGCCCAGCAGATCCGTCCGGCAACCCTCGGGGGAGTTGCCGGGCGGATCCTGCCCAACCAGCGCACAACACAGGGGAGTCAGCGAGATGAGCGACCAGAACACAGCGGGCAACGTCCACGCCACCGGCGAGCCGGTCGACGAGGCGTCCACGGACAACGTCCACGCGACCGAGGAACCGGTCACGGTGAAGAACGTCCACGCCACGAGCGAGCCGCTCGACCTGAAGGGCGAGGGCACCGGCACGGCCACGCCGGACAACGTCCACGCAACGGACGAGAAGGCCTGACCAGACCTACCTCCACACGGGGATCGGCCGCGGCGGCGCGGAGGGGGAGCCGCCGCGGCCGTGGTGTGTCAAGAGCAGAGTCGGTGCCCCTTCCCGGCTCCGGCCATGCGCGCGATCGAACGACTGCCCCCTGCCACTGGCGAACCTCGCCGTCCAGAAGTCCATGCCCGGGCGGCGTGCTGAACCTGCCCGCGACAAGCGTCCGGTTCGCGCCGCCCCGCCTCGGCCTCCGGGAGCGGACCGCGCCTCTCCTTCAGCAGGGCCACCAGGTCTCCCGGCCCACCGCCATCGGGCCACCACTCGCTCCGCCGATCACACAGCCATGACCCGCACGTCGTACTCCGGGATCCACTTGTCCCGGGTCACCAGGGTCATGCCCTCGATCTGCGCCTGGGCGATCAGTATCCGATCGAACGGATCACGGTGGTGCGCCGGCAGCCGGCCCGCCCTCACGCCGTGCCCCGCCGTGATCGGCAAGCCGGCGAACTGGCTGTCACGGACCCGCTCAGCCAGGTCCTGCGGGCCCTCGAGCTTCCCCAGCGACTGCTTGATCGCGATCTCCCACGGGGTCACCGCGCTCACGTACACGCCCGGCTCGGTGTCGAGCAGGTCCTTGACTTCGCCGGTCAGCTCCGGGGAGTCGTCCAGCCACCACAGCACCACGTGGGTATCGAGCAGCAGCCGCATCAGCGCATCCCGAAGGCGTCCGCGATGTCGTCCGGCAGCTCGTCGAAGTCGTCGTGGATGTGGATGCGCCCCCGGAGGGACCCGCGCCCGGTCCGCCTCACCTTCGGGCGGAGCGGGACCACCTTGGCCACCGGCTCACCGGCCTTGCTGATCACGACTTCCTGCCCTGTGGCGACCTGTTCCAGGATGCGGGAGAAGTGGGTCTTGGCCTCGTGCACGTTGTACTGGCGGACGGGTTCCACGGCGACCTCACGATTCGGTCAGCGAACCAGTGTGTGGACTAACTGATGGACTAAGTGTAGTCGACTCCCGTGAGCCGGACCAGGCGGCGCTGCCCTCCGTCGGCGACCCAGGGCAGTGCGCGGAGAGCGGCGCAGCCTCGGCCGCAAGCCCTCTCCGCCCCGTTCGCCCCTCGGACATCCGCCCGTCGCACCCGGGGGCCACGCTCAGTTGCCATGGCATCCGACCGGAGCGTGTCGGCAGGGGCTGGGCTGCCGACGGCGATCGCCGAGTTCCTCCCGCTCGCCGTGGTGGCCGTCGTGCTGATGGACGCCGCCACCGACTTCTTCCCCGACGAACCGCTCGTCGGGATCCTGACGCCGACGCGGCTCGCCCTGGTGGTCGGGCTGATCGCCCTGGCCGTGCCGGTGCCGGGCCGGCGGCGGGCCCGGCTCCGGGACTTCCGGACCCGGCTCGACCTGCCCGTCGTGCTGCTGCTCCTCACCGCGGCGGCGACCACGTACGTCGGCGGACACCCCACCGCGCCGCTGCGCGGACTGCTGACCGTCGTCGTCTGCTACTACCTGGTCGTCGCACTGCGCCGCACACAGCCCGCGTCGTGGCGGGCGATCGCAGTGCTCGCGTTGGCCGGGCTCTCGGCGGCGAGCACCACCGCCTTCTCCCAGGTGACCAACGGGATCCCGACCGGCTTCTGCCGCACCGGCCTGCTCACCGACGTCGCCTGCGACGCGGGCGGGAGCGGTGTGCTCGTCCGGGCCACCGGCACCTTCTCCAACCCGAACCTGCTGGCGGCCTTCCTGGTGCTCCTGCTGCCGTTCGTCCTGCTCGCCGCCGTCTCCGTCGACGACCGCACGGCACGCACCGCGATCGTCGTCCTGGTACTCGTCGGATACGGGGCGCTGCTGACCACGTTCTCCCGTGCCGGATACGTCGCCGGTGCCGCCGGGCTCCTGGTGCTCGGCGGGGCCTGCCGGCCGGCGCCCCGGCTCGCCGAGCGGGCGCGGCGGCGGCTGTTCGCCGTCCTGGGCGTGCTGTCCCTGCTCCTGGCGTCCGGGGTCATCTGGGCGGTGTCCCGGGCGGGGAACTCCCTGGGCGTACGGGGCCAGGCCTGGGCGGCGGCTCTCGAGATCGGCGCCCACCGTCCGCTGGGTGTCGGCCTCGGGCGGTCGGGTGCCGTCATATCCGCCACGGAGCCCGGTGACCGGGTCTTCGTCCACGCCCACAATCTCTGGCTCAACTGGCTGGTGGAGACGGGGCCGCTCGGTCTGCTGGCGGTCGCCCTGGTCGCGCTGATCGCCGTGGCCACCGCGGCGCGCGCCGCCCGTACGAAGTCGGTCGTCGGCACCGTCGGGCTCGCCTCGCTGACCGGGTTCTTCCTGATGAGCATGCTGGACCATCCGGCCAACCTGGACCGGATCGACATCCTGTTCTGGTGCGTGCTGGCCGTGATCATGGCCGATGCCCCGGTCGCCCGCCGTCGCCCCGGTGGCTCCCCGGCGCCCGGCCCCGCACGGATGGAGCCCGTCGCTCAGGGGCCGCGGCCCGTCGGTGCCGACGTGGGCTCCCACCACGCTGCGGCCCCGGTGACCGGCGGGCCGGACGGCGCGCCCTGAACCGGGACCGGCCGGCCCCGAGCCGCCGCGCTCAGACCTGGCGGCCGGCCCGTCCCCGCAACTCGCCCTTCACCACCTTGCCGCTCGCGTTGCGCGGCAGTTCCGTCACGAACTCCACCGCCCTCGGCACCTTGTAGTTCGCCATCTCCCGGCGGGACCACGCGATCAGGTCGTCGCGGGTGAGCACCGCCCCCGGGCGCCGGACCACATACGCCTTGCCGACCTCCCCGAGGCGGGCGTCCGGTACGCCGATCACCGCCACGTCCGTCACGTCCGGGTGCAGGCCGAGCAGTTGCTCTATCTCGGCCGGGTAGGCGTTGAAGCCGCCGACGATGAACATGTCCTTGAGCCGGTCCGTGATGCGGAGGTTGCCGAACGCGTCCAGCACGCCCACGTCGCCCGTGAGCAGCCAGCCGTCGGGGGTCAGCACCTCGGCCGTGGCACGCGCGTCCTCGAAGTAGCCCTGCATGACGTTGAAGCCGCGGACCAGCACTTCACCGGGGACGCCGGGGGCCACCGGCCGGCCGCTCGCGTCGGCGACCCGTACCTCCGTACCGGGCAGGGCGCGGCCCGACGTCGTCGCGATCACGGACGGCTCGTCCCCCCTGCGGCACATCGTCACGAAACCGCTCGCCTCCGACAGTCCGTACGCCGTCAGGACCGTCTCCACGCCGAGCTCGGCGTGCAGGCGCTCCACCAGCCGCAGCGGCACGACGGCCGCCCCGGTCACCACCAGGCGCAGGGCCGAGAGGTCGTGGGCGGCACGGGAGGGGTGGTCGAGCAGGGACTGGTGGAGGGTGGGCGGGCCCGGGAGGACCGAGATGCGCTCGGCCGCGATGTTCGCCAGCACGGTGTCCACGTCGAACACCGGCTGCGGCACCATCGTCGCCCCTCGCATCAGGCAGGCGAGCACCCCGGCCTTGTAGCCGAAGGTGTGGAAGAAGGGGTTCACGATCAGATAGCGGTCGCCCCGCCGCAGGCCCGCGAGATCCGTCCAGATCCGGTACGCCCGCAACGACTGGGCATGGGTGATCACCACCCCTTTCGGGCGGCCCGTGGTGCCCGAGGTGAAGACGATGTCCGAGGGGGACGCCCCGGTCAGGGCCGCCGTCCGCGCCCGTACCTCCCTCTCCCCCGTCCCCTCGCCGCCGGCCAGGAACTCCTTCCAGGTGCGGAAGTCTGCCGGGGCGTCGTCCGCCAGCACGACCACCTCTTCCAGGTGCGGGAGGCCCGGCAGAGGTCCCTTCCCCGGTCCGTCCCCCGCCGCACGGCGCAGCGACGCCACGTACGACGTCCCCAGGAACGTGCCCGTGACGAACAGCAGCCTGGCCCGGCTCCTTTCCAGCACGTACGCCGCCTCCGTGCCCTTGAACCGCGTGTTGAGCGGAACGAGCACCGCCCCGGCCGTCACCGCGCCCAGCGCCGAGACGATCCAGTCCAGGGTGTTCGGCGCCCAGATCGCCACCCGGTCGCCGACGCCGACTCCGTTCGCGATGCAGGCCGCGGCGGCGCGATCCACCCGGGCGCCCAGTTCGGCGTACGAGATCCGGGCGCGGCCCTCGACGACCGCCTCCACGTCCCCGTGGCGACGGGCCGCGCTGCGCACCAGGCCCGGAATGCTGCCCCACTCCATGTCACCGCGCACAGCGACCTCCCGGAACATGAACTCGGAACGCGTAGCTGACTGACCGTCAGATTAGCTGTAACCTGACGGCCTGTCAGCCGCCGGACCGGACTCCACGCGGAGGTGTGCCCATGGCCGGGCTCAAGGACGCGACCGCCGTCGTCGGCATCGGGCAGACCGACTTCGCCCGCCGACTCGGGGAACCCGAGAAGACCTTGGCGTGCCGGGCGATCCTCGCCGCTCTCGACGACGCGGGCATCGCGCCCGGCGAGGTGGACGCGCTCGCCTCGTACACCATGGAGGAGACCGACGAGGTCGAGGTGGCCAAGGCGGTCGGGTTCGGGGACCTTACCTTCTTCGGCAAGGTCGGCTTCGGGGGCGGCGGTTCCTGTGCCACCGTCGCCCATCTCGCGGCCGCCGTCGCGACCGGGCAGGCGACCGTCGGCGTCGCGTGGAGGTCGCGCAAGCGCGGCAGCGGCCCCCGGCCGTGGCGGAACACGGCCGTCCAACTGCCCACCCCCGCCCAGTGGACCCGGCCCTTCGGACTGCTGAGGCCGGTCGACGAGATCGGGATGCTCGCCCGCCGCTACATGCACGCGTACGGGGCCACCCGGGACCACCTCTTCAACGTGGCCCTCGCCTGCCGCAACCGGGCCAACCAGAACCCCGCCGCGATCATGTACGAACGCCCGCTGACCCGGGAGATGTACATGAGCTCCCGGTGGATCAGTGAACCGCTGTGCCTGTTCGACAACTGCCTCGAGACGGACGGGGCGCTGGCCTGTGTCGTCGTCTCCGCCGAGCGCGCCCGCGACTGCCGGCACCGGCCGGTGTACGTCCACGCCGCCGCCCAGGGACTGCCCGCGCAGCACCACGGGATGGTCAACTACTGGAACGACGACCCGCTCACCGGCCCGGCCTGGACGGCCGCCCGGCACCTGTGGAAGCACGCCGACCTCACTCCGGACGACGTCGACGTCGCGCAGATCTACGACGCGTTCACCCCCCTCGTACTGCTCTCCCTGGAGGGATACGGCTTCTGCGGCAGGGGGGAGGGCGGGGCATTCACCGAGGGGGGCGCGCTCGAGATCGGCGGGCGGCTGCCCGTCAACACCGCAGGGGGCGGACTGTCCGAGGCGTACGTCCATGGGTTCAACCTGATCAACGAGGGCGTGAAGCAACTGCGGGGGACCAGCACGGCTCAGGTACCGGGCGCCGCCACCTGCCTGGTCACCGCGGGCGAGGGTGTGCCCACCTCCGCCCTGCTGCTGAGGAACTGACCGGTGCCCGCCCACCCTCCGCCAAGGAGCCGCAGCATGGCCGACGACTTCCTCTCCCCGGTCCACGACGAGGACGGCGCGCCCTTCTGGGAGTTCGCCGCACACGGCGAGCTGCGCGTCCAGGCCTGCGCGGACTGCGGCGAGCCCCGCTTCCCGCCGCGCCCCTGCTGCCCGCACTGCGGGTCGTTCGCGAGCGAGTGGCGGCCGACGAGCGGGAAGGGGCGGATCTGGTCGTACGTCATCGCGCATCCGCCGCTGCTTCCGGCGTACGCGGCACGGGCGCCGTACAACGTGGTCGTGGTGGAGCTGGCCGAGGCGCCGCACATCCGGCTCGTCGGGAACCTCGTCAGCGGCCCGGACGCTCCGGTGAACTCCGTGCCCGGCGACCGGATCCGTATCGGCGCCAGGGTCCAGGCCGTCTTCGACGGGGACGGGATGCCGCGCTGGGTTCTGGAGCGGTCGTGAGCGCAGGGCTGCGGATCGCCGCCGACAAGGAGACCGGGGTCGCCGTCCTCACCCTCGACCGGCCGGCCAGGCTCAACGCCATCGACCTGCCGACCGCAGCCGAACTGACGTCCTGTTGGCGGGAGTTGCGATACGACGACTCCGTGCGGGCCGTCGTCCTCACCGGCGCGGGAGAGCGGGCCTTCTGCACGGGTCTCGACCGGGACACACACACGCCCCAGCCGAACTCGCCCTACATGGTGGACGATCCGCTGCTCAGGGTCGGCCCGAAGGCGAACGACCTGTGGAAGCCCGTGATCGCCGCCGTGCGGGGCATCGCCTGCGGCGGGGCGTTCTATCTGCTCGGTGAGAGCGAGTTCGTCGTCGCCGACACCACCGCCGTCTTCTTCGACCCGCACACCGCCTACGGGATGGTCAGCGCGTACGAGTCCGCGTACACGGCGCACCGGATGCCGTACGGGGAGGCGGCGCGGATGGCCCTCATGGGCACTGCGGAACGGATCTCCGCGCGGCGGGCGTACGAGACCGGGCTGGTGTCCGAACTGACCGATCCCGGCGGCGCCTTGGACGCCGCCCTGCGCTGCGCCACCGTCATCGCCTCCTACCCGCAGGAGGCGGTGCAGGGCACCGTACGGGCCCTGTGGGCGGCGAAGGAGGCGGCGCTCGCCCCGCCGTTCGCGCAGGCACCGGGGCTCATCGCACTCGGCAACCTGCCCGCCGAGCGGCAGGCGGAGCTGTTCGCCCGGAGGCGGACAACGGGGTTCCGGCTGCGGTAGCCCTCGGCCAGTGGGCCGTGACCACCGGATCGGCCCGGCAGCGGCCGACCGCGCCGACGAGGCCGGGCCCGAGGGCGACCTCGACGGTCGCCCTGCCCCCGGCGGGCACCCTCACGTCCCCGGATCCACGGACGACCTCGGTGTCCCGGCAGTCCTGGAAGACCTTGACCCGGAATCTGCCCGTGCGCCCGTTCGGGTTCCTGACCGCGACCGTCGCGGTCGAGGTGGACGACGAGTGACCGCCGTGGTCCTGGCGGGAGCTGCTGCACCGCCTCCTCCGCTGTCACCCCCGTGCCGGCTGCGGCTGAACTCGAGACCACACCCCTCGCATGCTCATGCCAACGTGTTACCGGGACACCCACCCCGATCGCCACCGTCTGGCACGACCCGCGTACCCGGCGTAGCGTCGGCGACACGACGGCCGCCGTCCGGCGCCCCTTCCGTCAGGCCTGGTACGACGGCCGTCCGGCTCCCGCCGGCTCAGGTGGTCCGGGCCGTCCCCGTCCCCTTCTCCGCGTCCAGGGCGTATACGCAGCGGTCCTTGCTGCACGCGTACACCACACCGTCCTTGACGACCGGCGCCCCGGTGATCTCGCCCCCGGTGGCCAGCTTCCAGCGCAGCCGGCCGTCGTCGGCCTTCAGCGTGTAGAGCAGGTGGTCCGTGGAGCCGAAGTGGATACGGCCCTCGGCCACCGCCGGAGAGCCCACGATGTCGCCGCCCGCCTGGAAGCGCCACTTCGGGGTGCCCGTGACCGCGTCCAGCGTGTAGAGGCCCTTGCCGCTGCCCACATGGACATGCCCCGCGGCCACCAGGACCGGCTCGATCGCGGCCCGCGACTCGGTGGCGATGCGCCAGCGGTCGCGGCCGTCCGTCGCGTCGAGGGCGTACACCGTGCCGAGGTAGTCCGCGAGATAGATGCCGCCGCCCGTCACCGCCGGGCCCGGCACGAAGGTCGGCGGGCACAGGAACACGGCCGGTGCCTCGAAGTGCCAGCGCACCATTCCGCTCGACACCTCGACGGCGAGGACCCGGGTGCCGGCCGAGACGTACACATGGCCGTCCGTGGCCTGCGTCAGGCGCACGGGGACACCGCCGCACGAGGCCGCGTCCCCGATCGGATAGGACCAGCGCTCCTCGCCGGTACGGGCCTCCAGGGCCCGCAGCCGGGCGTCCTTCCACACGTACACCGTGCCGTCGTGGACCACCGGTCCGGCCTCGGGCGACTCGAAGTCCGTCTGGGCGCCGGCGATCTCCCACAGCTTCTGCCCGCTGGACGCCTCCCACGCCTGGACGCCGCCGCCGCGGGTGCCGGTGACGACCGTGCCGCGGTCGGCCCTGAGGGAGTACACCCAGCCGTCCATGGACAGCCGCCACAGGTCCGAGCCCGCACGGGCGTCCAGGGCGAAGAGCGTCGGGCCGTCGGAGGCGTGCACGCGGCCGTCCGCGACCGCCATCGACCAGGCCACGTCCCGGGTCTTGAAGCGCCGTCTGCCCGTCGCCACGTCCAGCGCGTGCACCTCGAAGGACGTGACGTAGACGAGGTCGTCGGCGACCGAAGGGGTGCCCCAGACGTCGTTCGACATCCGGAAGCGCCACGGCCGCCATCCGGAGGCGCTGTCCGGCGGCGCGACCGCGGGAGCGACCGCGGCGGCGCCGACCAGGCCGTTGACCCCGGGACCCGGGCGGGACCAGGAAGCGACCAGGCCCGCCTCCGGGGGCGGCGCCTTGACCGCGGCGGCCCGCGCGTCGACGACCCGCGGCCCGGGCCCGATGGGCACGGCGGCGCCCGCGAGCCGCACCGGCCCGGCGTCGGGCGCCCCGACCGGGACGGGCACCGGGGCGTGCGGGGGCACAGGCGGCACCGCCGGCCGGGCGCCCCCGCCACTGCGGTTGCCCGAAGAGGACGGCTTCGCCGCCGGACGCCCGCCCCGGCGCGACTCGATCAGGCCGACGGCCTTCTCTGGCAGCCACGCGGACGCCGTACCGCTGTCGTCGGACCCCGAGCCGAAGAGGTGCGGCGCGAGCTGCGCCTGGAGGTCGGCCGGGTTCGGGCGGCCGGTGGGGTCCATCTGCATGCAGGACTCGATCAGCGGACGCAGTTCGTCCGGCAGCCCCGCGAGGTCCGGGCCCTCCCGCAGCAGCATGAAGACGGTCTCGACGGGGTTGGCTCCGTGGAAGGGGGGATGTCCGGTGGCCGCGAAGACGAGCATCGAGCCGAGCGAGAAGACGTCGCTCGCCCCCGTCACGCTGCGCGAGTCCTTCGCCTGCTCGGGGGACATGTACGCCGGTGTGCCGACGGCGACGTTCGTCATCGTCAGACGCGTGTTCGACACTCCGGAGGCGATACCGAAGTCGATCACCCGTGGACCGTCCTCGACGACGAGCACGTTCGACGGCTTCAGGTCGCGGTGCACCAGGCCCGCCCCGTGGATGGACTGCAGCGCCTCCGCGACGCCGGCTGCCAGCCAGCGCACGGCCTGGGCCGGCAGCGGCCCGCAGTCGGTCACTATCTCCTCGAGGGAGGGTGCGGGCACGTACGCGGTGGCGAGCCACGGCACGGCCGCACGCGGGTCGGCGTCGACCACGGCCGCCGTGTAGAAGCCGGAGACCGCGCGCGCGGCCTCGACCTCACGTGTGAAGCGCACACGGAAGAGCTGGTCCTCGGCCAGCTCGGTGCGCACCGTCTTGATCGCCACGCGCCTGCCGGACGCCGAGCGCGCGAGATAGACCAGCCCCATGCCGCCGGCACCCAGCCGTCCCAGCACCTCGAACGGCCCGATCCGGCGCGGATCGTGCTGTGTCAGCTGATCCACCACTTGCCTGCCACCTCCCCGTACGGGTCGCGTCATCCGCCTTGTGCACGCGACCCCGTGCAGCGTCTCACCACCGCACCGCCGTGGCGGCACGCAGCCCGATTCTCCCTGTCCGGGCCACTGGTTGCGAACCCGGGGGCGGATCGGGGTGTCTCAGGACAAAACCATGCCGGACCGCCCTTCGGGAAGCAGGCGCCCGCATCATGAAACGCCTGAGGCGCCCGCGAAGTGCCGCCCCGCACGCCCCTGCCGTGCCCCGAGGGGCGGCCCCTGACGGGGAATGGGCCCCGGCTACCGCTGGAGCAGCGCGAAGGACGCCCCCTGATCGTCCGCGACCACCGCCACCCATCCGTACGAGGTCTCGAACGGTGGTACCTGTACGCGACCGCCGAGCCGGCTCAGCACGCCGAGCGCGGCCGCGCCGTCCGCGACACCGAAATGGACGAGGAAGTGGGGCGGCATCTCGGCCGGGAAGACGTCCAGCAGGGGCGCGCGCCCGAAGTCGGGCACGGTGTCCGGGCCGAACAGGGCGTCGTGGAACAGGCCCGTGTAGAAGGTGTTCGCGGCCGCCGTGTCCCGCGTGTAGAGCTCGGCCCAGGTGAAGGAGCCGGGTTCGTGCCGTCTGCCGAAGCCCGGGTGCGTACCGGCCTGCCACAGTCCGAAGACGGCGCCCTCGGGGTCGGCGGCCAGCCCCATGATGCCCAGCGAGTCCACCGGCGTGGGCGGAACGACGATCGCGCCCCCTGCCGCCCGGATGCGCCCGGAGAGCGCCGTGGCGTCCGGCGTCGCGAAGTACACCGTCCAGACGGTGGGCATCCGCCCGTCCCGCTTGGGCACCAGCGCGGCCACGGTATCGCCGCCCGAACGGGCCCACACCGAGCCCCGGACGTCCTCGAAGTCCCATCCGAAGAGTCCGCCGTAGAACCGCTTGCCCGCCTCGACGTCGGGCACGTGCGCGTCGATCCAGCAGGGGACCCCCTCCGGGAAGGCGGGCCCGTCCGGGTCCTCACGGGCAAAAGCCCCCTCTTTGGGGCTCGCACCGTTCCCATGCGGCGGGGTCGAGGGCGGATTTTCGGCCATGCCGCCAACTTAAGGGCGCTTCCCGTCGGGCGCGCGCTTGCGTACTCCCTTCTCACGCGCCCGGGGAGCCGTCATGCACCCCCCTACTCCCCATTTGCAGTCGGCCGAATCGCGCTCCGATCACCCCTCGGTAAGCTGACGGCATGACAGGACAAGTGCGTACCGTCGACGGCCGCGTGGCGGGTCGGCGTGGGCAGGCGACCCGGCAGAAGCTGCTCGACTGCCTCAGCGAGATGCTCAGCTCGTCGCCGTACCGGGACGTCAAAGTCATTGATGTCGCCCGGAAGGCCGGGACGTCGCCGGCGACCTTCTACCAGTACTTCCCGGACGTCGAAGGCGCCGTCCTGGAGATCGCCGAGCAAATGGCCGCGGAGGGTGCGGGGTTGACCGCGCTGCTCGAAGGGCGCTCGTGGGTCGGCAAGACGGGCTGGCAGACCGCGCAGGAACTCGTCGACGGATTCCTCGAGTTCTGGCGCAAACACGACGCGATCCTGCGGGTCGTCGACCTCGGGGCGGCCGAGGGCGACAAGCGCTTCTACAAGATCCGCATGAAGATCCTCAACTCGGTGAACAACTCCCTGGCGGACTCCATCACCGAACTCCAGTCCAAAGGCAGAGTCGACAAGGACGTGAACCCGGCGGCCGTGGCCGGCTCGCTCGTGGCGATGCTCGCGTCCGTGGCCTCGCATCAGAAGGGCTTCCAGTCCTGGGGCGTCAAACAGGCCGAACTCAAACCGAACCTCGCACTGCTGGTGCATCTGGGTGTCACGGGGAAGAAGCCGACGAAGTAGGCGTCCGTCACGCTGCGTCGCCGTAAGGTTTTCCCTGCCCTGGTCGGCTGTTCCAGCCCACGTTCTGTCATGCGGGCGGTGGTCCACTCCGGTGGACCACCGCCCGCTGCTCATGTGCGGGTGGCGGCCAGCGGACGGTCCTTGACCCCGTGTTTCATCACCGGTGCGGACGTCCGGTCCGGGTCGCCGAACAGCCGCTGCGCCTCCAGGACGTGCTCCACCTCGCCGAGCGCCCGCTCGAACCCGGCGACGGTGTCCCGGTCCTCCTGGAGCATCGAGACGAAGACCGGCGCGTCGAAGTTCAGCCCCGGTGCGACCGGGTCCACGGCCGCCCGGCACCCGCATGTCCCCCTGTCCCCCCGGCGGCGCGGCCCGCGGTTCCGGTGGCGGGGTCACCCGGTTTGCCGACGGCGCTCACGGTGGCCGCAGCCGGATATCCGGTCCGGCCGGGCCGGCAGGTGCTGCGCCGCGCCCGGTCCGGGCACGGCGCCGGACACCGCCCCCGGCACGCCGCCGGTCCGCTGCCTCCTCCGGGACACGGCGCACCTGGTCGGACGGGGTGCGCACCTGCCGGTGGCGGTGCGGAGGGGGCTCGGCCCGGCGGACATGGCGTGCTGCGCCACCGGTCGCCCGACCGTCGGCACCCTGTCCCGGACCGTGCTGCGCACTCACCCATCCGCCACCCGAGCGGTCACCCGGACAGCGGCGCCGCGACGCCGGGGATCGGCGCGTTCCCGCTGGTGGAGCGTCTGGCGACGATCCGACCGACGCGAGGGCGCCCCACCGGCCGGCCGGCCGGGCGAGCGGTGCCGCGTCGACGGCCTGATCACCGCCGTACGAGCCGGAACAACCGGATTTCCTGCTCCACCCGCCCCTGGTACGTCGCGTACGGAGGCCAGAAGGCCACGACCGCCTCCCATGCCTCCGCCCGCTCACGCCCTTCCAGCAGGCGGGCGGTGACCGGGACGCCCTCCCCCTTCCAGCTGACCTCGGCCTCGGGGTGGACGAGGAGGTTGGCGGTCCAGGCGGGGTGACCGCTCCGCCCGAAGTTCGATCCGACGACGATCCAGCAGCCGCTGCGCTCCGGCATGCACGCCAGGGGCGTCCGGCGCGGCAGCCCGCTCCTCGCTCCGCAGGAGGTGAGGACCACACCCGGCAGCATCAGGGAACTGAGCAGGGCCCTTCCCCCGGTCAGCCGATGCACCGCACGGTCCATCGCGGGCACGACGTGGGGCGCGACCTTCGCGAAAGCGCCCAGGGAGGAAACCTTCTGCACGATCCGTGCGCCCGCGGACGTCATACGGCCACCTCGCACCCCGCGAAGAGCCCGGCGGTGTCGGCGGCGTGCGCCCGCAGCCGGTGCACGGGACCGAACAGCAGCTCGTCGCCGGCCGCGCGCTTGAAGAAGAGATGCGCCTCGTGCTCCCAGGTGAATCCGATGCCGCCGTGCAGCTGGATCCCCTCGGCCGCGGCGGTCCGCAGCGCCTCCAGCGCCTCTGCCAGGGCGAGCCCGCCCACCGGCTCCCCCTGCCGGGCCGCCCAGGCCGCGTAGTAGGCCGCCGAACGAGCCGCCTGCACCCTCACGTACACATCGGCCAGGCGGTGCTTCACGGCCTGGAAGGACCCGATCGCCCGCCCGAACTGCTGCCGCTGCCCGACGTACTCGACGGTCCGTTCCAGCGCCCGGTCGGCGGCGCCCACGGCCTCGCAGGCGAGGACGGCGGCGGCGCGGTTCCCGGCCGCGGCGAGCGCGCCCGGCACATCGGCCCCGTCCTCGCCGAGCAACTCCGCCTCGACGTCGCACAGTCGGACCCGGGCGCAGGGACGGGTCACGTCCAGAGCCGTCTGCCGTGTCCGCAGTCCGGCATCGCGTACGAGGAACAGCAGGGTCCGCGACCGCGCGAAGCCCCCGGCGTGGGCGGCCACCACCAGCAGCCCGGCGCTGTGCCCGTCGAGCACCTGGCCGGTCTCGCCGTACAACCGCCAGACCCCGTCGGCCCGCCGGGCCTGTACGCCGCCCGCGCGCCCACCGCCGGCCCAGTCCCCCCGGTTCCCGCCGGCCAGAGCGAGGGCGGTGGCGAGGGCCGCGCCCGGCACGGCGAGGGCGGCGGTCAGCTCTCCCGAGGCGATGCGGGGCAGCAGTTCGGCGCGCTGGTCCTCCGTGCCGAGGGCGAGCAGCAGCGGGGCGGCGAGGACGGCCGTCGACAGCAGTGGGGAGGGGGCCAGGCTGCGGCCGACCTCCTCGCCCACAAGGGCCAGTTCGGTGACGGTGCAGCCGACGCCGCCGTAGTGCTCGGGAAGTGCCAGACCGGGCAGACCGAGCTGCTTCGCGAGCGTCGCCCAGAGAGCGGGGTCGTACCCTGCGTCGGTCCGGACGGCCGCCCGGACGTCCTCGGGCCCGCAGCGCGCCGCGAGCACCTCCCGCACGGTGCGGCGGATCTCGTCCTGTTCGGCGGTGAAGCGGGCGTCCATGGGCGGATTCCTCCCTCATCTGACGACGCGTCATGTTAGGGCGGAGGGGTGCGCATGCACAGGCCCGGCGGCCAACAATCTGATGTACCGTCAGATCCATGACTCCCATGACCGCCCGGAGAGCCGCGATCGCAGGCGTTTCGCTGTCCGACTGCGGCCGGGTCGACGAGGCGACGGCCTACGCCCTCCACGCCCAGGCGGCCCGTCGCGCCCTGGCCGACGCGGGCCTCGACCGCGCGCTGGTGGACGGCTTCGCCTCGGCGGGGCTCGGCACACTGGCGCCGGTGGAGGTCGCCGAATACCTGGGGCTCAGGCCCACCTGGGTGGACTCCACCTCCGTCGGCGGCTCCACCTGGGAGGTCATGGCGGCGCACGCCGTGGACGCGATCGCGGCCGGCCGCGCACGGGCCGTGCTCCTGGTCTACGGTTCGACGGCCCGTGCCGACATCAGGGCGGGCCGCCGCACCGGCACACTGTCCTTCGGCGCCCGCGGCCCCCTCCAGTTCGAGGTGCCCTACGGCCACACGCTCATCGCCAAGTACGCCATGGCGGCCCGCCGCCACATGCACCGGTACGGCACGACGATCGAGCAGCTGGCCGAGGTGGCGGTGCAGGCGCGGGCCAACGCCTCGGCGAACCCGGAGGCGATGTTCCGTGCCCCCGTCACGGTCGACGAGGTGCTGTCCGGCCCGATGATCGCGGACCCCTTCACCAAGCTCCACTGCTGCATACGCTCCGACGGTGGCGCGGCGGTGCTGCTGGTGGCCGAGGACCTGGTGCCGGACTGCCGCACCGCACCGGTGTGGGTGCTCGGCGCCGGCGAGCACGTCTCGCACACGGCCATGTCCGAGTGGCCCGACTTCACCGTGTCCCCCGCGGCCGTGAGCGGCAGACTCGCCTTCGAGCGCGCGGGGGTGCGCCCGCAGGAGGTCGACTTCGCGGAGATCTACGACGCCTTCACCTACATGACGCTGCTGACGCTGGAGGACCTCGGCTTCTGCGGAAAGGGCGAGGGAGGGGCGTTCGTGGAGAAGGGACGGCTGCTGGTGCGGGGCGGGGAGCTGCCGGTGAACACCGACGGGGGCGGGCTTTCGGCCCAGCACCCCGGGATGCGGGGGCTGTTCCTGCTGGTGGAGGCGGTGCGGCAACTGCGCGGTGAGGCCGGGGACCGTCAAGTGCGGCGGCCCGGCGGCGCATTGCCCCGGCTGGGGGTCGCCTCCGGGACGGGGGGCTGGTTCTGCTCGTCGGGGACGCTGGTGCTCGGGCGGTGAGCCGCGGGCGAAGGCGCCGCCGCGAGTGCACCGCGGGCCCGGCCGCCGCCGCATCGACGACGGGCCGCCCTGTCCCGCGCCGTCGGGTGCGGCAGTGATACTCGAGGCATGGGAACGGATCTTCACGAGCTGCTCAGGACCCTGAAGGTGTGGGACCCGGAGACCACCGAGCTGCCCGCCTTCGACCCCGCCACGGCCCCGGACGAGCCACTGGCCCTGTTCACTCGGTGGTTCGCCCGGGCGGTGGCCGCAGGACAGAGCGAACCGCACACGATGTCGCTGGCGACGGCGGACCCGGACGGCACCCCGGACGTCCGCATCGTGATGCTGCACGGCGCGGACGCACAGGGGTGGGCGTTCGCCACGCACGCGGGCAGCCGCAAGGGCCGGCAACTGGCGGCGAGGCCGTATGCCGCGCTGGGCTTCTACTGGCCCGTGCAGGGCCGTCAGGTCCGGGTGCGCGGTCCGGTCTCGGCCGCACCCGCCGAGGAGGGCCAGGCGGATCTGCACGCCCGCTCGACCGGCGCGCTGGCCGCGGCGCTCACCGGCCGCCAGAGCGACGTGCTCGGATCGGCCCAGGAGTTGGCGCGCGCCTCGCAGGAGGCGTGGGAGCGGGCGCAACGGCAGCCCGATGCCCCGGTGCCGTCCTGGACGCTCTACCGCGTCCGTCCGGAGGAGGTGGAGTTCTTCCAGGGGGACGAACGGCGCCGGCATGTACGGCTGGTCTACCGCCGCACCGAACGGGGGTGGACGAGGGAACTGCTGTGGCCCTGAGCGGGGAGCCGCCCCGGCTCCCCGCGAACCGTGGCGGCTACCGGACCGTCGGCTCCGGGTCCCCGGCGATTCGCCCGTGCAGGTGCTCGTCCCGGAAAGCGTCCTGCCGTCCCGCTTCGAACATCGCTCCGCGCAACGTGCCCTCGTACCGGAAGCCGCACCGCTCGGCTGTGCGGCAGGACGCCTCGTGGCCCAGGGCATGGCCCAGCTCCAGGCGATGGAGACCCAGGCCGGCAAGCGCCCAGTGGGCGGCGAGGGCCAGCGCGCGGGTGGCCACGCCCCGGCCGCGGGCCTCGGGCAGCACCCAGTAGCCGACGCGGGCGGTGCGCATGACCCGGTCGATGTCGTTGACGCCGATGTGCCCGAGCGTCGTACCGCGTGCCGCGTCGGTGATCCGGAACGGGGCGCTCGTCCCGTCGGCCGCGTGCTGCGCCTTCGACCTGAGCGAGTCATGGGCGCTCTGCCGGTCCACCACGGTCTTCAGGGGGGTGTTCCACCGGCGGAAGTCGGGGTCGGTCAGCCCCCGCAGATGCGCCTCGACATGCTCCTCGGATCCGGGATCCCACGAGGACAGCAGCAGCCCGTGGCCGTGCAGTTCGGGGAAGGGGGTCGAAAGCACCGCGGAGTTCTTCTCGAAGTCGGCCATCGGGCCATTGAAGCCCGTACGGCGCTTCCTCACCGCCCGATTTCCGGCTTCCGCGACGGGGTAGCCCCTCAGCCCCGGCGCCACGGCAGGAAGACCGGTACGGCGGCGGCCCCCGCGGCCCGGAAGGTCGCCCTGAGTCCCATCCCCACGCGCAGTTCGGCCTCCTCGCACTCCACCACCTCCGTCATCATCCGCGGACCCTCCGCGAGGTCGACCACCGCGGCCACATACGGCGTGCGGTCCCGGAAGGGGGGCAGGTCGTTACGGTGGACGACGGACCAGGTGTAGAGCGTGGCCCGGCCGCTCGCCGCCTCCCAGACCACGTCATCGCTCCAGCAGTGCGGGCAGAACTCCCGCGGGTAGTGGTGCGCGCGCCCGCACGCGGCACATCGGCGGATCAGCAGCCGCCCCCGCGCCGCAGCGTCCCAGTACGTCTGTGTGAAGGCATCGGCTTCGGGCTCGTCGTGACGGGGCGAGCCCTGCGGCGCCCCGCTCATCGGAACAGCCCCAGCGCAGCGTCGACCGCCCAGGTCTGCCACGACATCCCGAACAGGGCGACCACCGAGATCAGCGCCATCATCGAGTTCTGTCCCTGCTCGGCCCAGTCATGGATCATGAGGACGAAGTAGAGGACGTCGAGGAGCAGTCCCCCGACCAGGGCCACCGGGGTGAGAAAACCCGTGACCAGGCCGAGCCCGATGGCCAGTTCGCCGTGGACGACCACGTACGCCATCGTCCGCGGCCGGGGCGCGACCACGACGTCGAACCCCCTGCGCACCGCCGTCCACCGGTGCCCGGAGGCGACGTCCGCGGCCCACGCGATCCCGGTGCCCCGCTGGAACCACGCCTTCTTGTCCTTGTGCCGCCAGCTCTCGAGCCACCACAGGCCGAGACCGATGCGGAGCACGGCGAGCCATTCCGCTCCGGTGAGCCAGATCGTGTCCATGCGGCGCCCCGTCTCCCACCGAGCCCATATCTGACGGTACGTCAGTTCAGCGCACAGGCCTGCTCCGCGCAAGAGCCCGCACCGCATCGTCACTTCCGCCCTCCACGGACGAGCGACACGAACGCGCACCCGTCCACCACAACCGGTCCGACTACGACACCGGCCCCGCCCACTCCTCCTACAGGCGTGATCGATTCGCAACCGATTCCGGTCTTGACCGAGACCCATCAACGACATGCGCGGATACGCTCCGCTCATGGCCGACTCGACCACCACTTCGTCGCGCCCTGCGGTGCCCTCGCACGAGGACCGACCGGTGTACGTCATCGGCGGCGGGCCGGGAGGGCTCGCCGCGGCGTACGCGCTGCGCGCCCAGGGCGTTCGGGCCGTCGTCCTGGAGAAGTCCGACCGCGTCGGGGCGTCCTGGCGGCGTCACTACGACCGACTGCACCTGCACACCACGCGGCGCCTGTCGGCCCTGCCCGGACTGGCGATGCCGCGGTCCTTCGGGCGATGGGTGGCCCGCGACAACGTGGTGCGCTATCTCGAGAAGTACGCCGAACACCACCAGCTGGAGATCGTCACCGGCGTCGAGGTCTCGCGTATCGAGCCCGCGGCGGGCGGTGCCGGCTGGCTGCTGCACGCCACCGGCGGCCGTGAACTGACGGGCAGCGCCGTGGTCGTCGCCACCGGCTACAACCACACCCCGCGCATGCCGGACTGGCCCGGCCGGGACACCTACGGCGGCGAGTTCCTGCACGCCGGCGAGTACCGCAACCCGGCGCCGCACGCGGGCCGGGACGTCCTCGTGGTCGGCGTCGGCAACACGGGTGCCGAGATAGCCGTCGACCTGGCGGAGGGCGGGGCCTCGCGCGTGCGGCTGTCGGTGCGCACCTCCCCCCATGTGGTGCGCCGCTCCACGGCCGGATGGGCGGCCCAGTTCACCGGGATCCTCGTACGGCGGCTTCCGGTGCGGCTCGTCGACCGGCTGGCCGGCCCGATGGCCAGGATCAGCGTGCCGGACCTGTCGGTGCACGGCCTGCCCCGGCCCGACACCGGTCTCTACTCCCGCGTGAAGCAGGGCGCGATCCCCGTGCAGGACGTCGGACTCATCGACGCGGTGCGCGACGGCCGGGTGGAGATCGTGGCAGCGGTCGAGGGATTCGAGGACGGCAAGGTCGCCCTGGCCGACGGCACCCGGATCGAGCCGGACGTCGTGATCGCCGCGACCGGCTATGTACGCGCCCTGGAGGGCCTCGTGGGTCATCTGGGTGTTCTGGACACCCACGGCAGGCCGGTCGTCCACGGTGCCCGTTGCCCGCGCACCGCCCCCGGCCTGTACTTCACCGGCTTCACCAATCCGATCAGCGGCATGTTCCGCGAACTGGCCATCGACGCCCGCAGGATCGCCAAGGCCGTGGCACGCCGCACGGCGCGCGACCGCGCGGCGCTCTGAGGCCGGCCGGGGCCGGGCGGAGGAGGCACCGCCCGCAGGACGGGCACCCGGGCGGCACGGCCGCTCCTCACCGGGTGCCGTCCCGTCTCTTCCTGACAGTGCGTCAGTTCAGTAATCTGACACTGCGTCAGTTACCGAGCTGTATCACACAGGAGCGGGCGGACCGATGCTTGGATCAACCCACGGCACCCTCACCACCGACTCCCACCGCGCCCGGGCCATCGCCTGCGACGCGCAGCCCCCGCCCGTGGTGCACGGCAGGCCCGCGGAGGGCGCGGACTTCGACGTCAGCGGGCGTCCGCTGTACGCCGAGGTCCCCGATCTGGACCGGTTCTTCCGGCCCGGGTCGGTCGCTGTCGTCGGCGCGTCGGACGCCGAGGGGCGGCCCAACACCGGCATCACCCGGCAGTTGCTCGACTGGGCCGGGCGGGTCGGCGCCCGGGTGCATCCGGTGCACCCCACCCGCGGCTCCGTCTTCGGGGTGCCCTGCTCCCCCTCCCTCTCGGACCTGCCCGAGCAGGTCGATCTGGCCGTCCTGCTCGTCTCCGACCCCCTGCCGCTCTTCGAGGAACTGGGCGCCGCCAAAGTGAAGTTCGCGGTGGCCTTCGCCTCCGGGTTCGCCGAGACCGGCGGCGAGGGCGCGGACGCCCAGGCGCGGCTCGCGGCCGCGGCGGAGCGGTCCGGGACTCGGCTGCTCGGCCCCAACACCAACCTCAACGCCTTCGAGCGGTTCCGGGAGGACCTCGACGGCCCTGCCATCGCGCTCATCACCCAGTCCGGGCACCAGGGGCGGCCCGTCTTCGCCCTGCAGGAGCTGGGGGTGCGGCTCTCCCACTGGGCCCCCACCGGCAACGAGGCCGATCTGGAGACCGCCGACTTCCTCTCCTACTTCGCCGAGCAGCCCGAGGTCGGCGCCATCGCCTGCTACATCGAAGGGCTGAAGGACGGCCGCTCCTTCCTCCTCGCCGCCGACCGGGCCGCCCGGCGCGGAGTACCGGTGGTCGCGGTCAAGGTCGGCCGCACCGGGGCGGGCGCCCGCACGGCCGCCTCGCACACCGGCAAACTGACCGGCGCCGACGACGTGGTCGACGCGGCGATGCGGCAGTACGGGGTCATACGCGTCGCCGGTCTCGACGAACTCCAGGACACCGCGGCCCTCCTGGCCCGGGCACGCGCACCGCGCGC
Organism: Streptomyces sp. HUAS TT11; assembly: GCF_051553595.1. NCBI lineage: Bacteria > Bacillati > Actinomycetota > Actinomycetes > Kitasatosporales > Streptomycetaceae > Streptomyces > Streptomyces sp. HUAS TT11. The sequence continues at coordinate 5,167,668 of NZ_CP196184.1, read as the reverse complement.
CGACGGCGTGGTCATCTGTTCGATCTCCGGCGGAACGGGCGCGCACGTCGCGGATCTGGCGGCCGAGGCGGGACTGGAGCTGCCGATCCTGTCCGCGGCCAAGCAGGCGGAGCTGCACCAGTGGATCCCCGAGTACCTGAGCGTCGCCAATCCCGTCGACAACGGCGGTCATCCCGTGGGCGACTGGCGTGGACGGAAGATCATCGACGCGATCCTGGACGATCCCCAGGTCGGCGTGCTCGTCTGCCCCGTCACCGGGCCCTTCCCCCCGCTGAGCGACAGGCTGGTGCAGGATCTCGTGGACGCGGCGGAGCACACGGACAAGCTGGTGTGCGTGGTCTGGGGGTCGCCGGTCGGCACCGAGCCCGCCTACCGCGAGACCCTGCTCGGGTCCTCACGCGTGGCCACCTTCCGTACCGTCGCGAACTGCCTGACGGCCGTACGCGCGCATCTCGACCACCATCGCTTCGTCCGCGACTACCGCTCCCCCTTCGACGCGGCGCCCCGCACTCCCTCGCCCTCCTTCCGCAAGGCGCAGGCGCTGATGCGGCCGGGGCAGCAGCTGAGCGAGCACGCGGCGAAGCAGCTGCTGCGGGCCTACGGCATCCGTGTGCCGCGCGAGCAACTGGTGACCAGCGCCGCGGCGGCCGTGCGCGCGGCGGGCCTCGTCGGCTATCCGGTGGTGATGAAGGCGTCGGGCGCACGGATCGCCCACAAGACCGAACTCGGTCTGGTGAAGATCGGGCTGACCTCCGCAAGCCAGGTCAGGGACGCCTACCGGGAACTCACCGACATCGCACGCTACGAAGGGGTCGAACTCGACGGCGTCCTCGTGTGCCAGATGGTGGAGCGCGGTGTCGAGATGGTCGTCGGCGTCGGGCGCGACCGGCTCTTCGGGCCGACGGTCACGGCCGGCCTCGGCGGTGTGCTCGTGGAGGTGCTGCGGGACACGGCCGTGCGGGTGCCGCCCTTCGGTGAGGAGCAGGCGCGCGACATGCTCGGGGAACTGCGCGGGCGCGCCCTGCTGGACGGGGTCCGCGGGCGCCCCCCGGCGGACCTCGACGCGCTCGTCGAGGTCGTGCTCCGTGTACAGCGCATGGCCCTCGAACTCGGTGACGGGCTCGCGGAGCTCGACATCAATCCCCTGATGGTGCTGCCCAGAGGGCAGGGAGCCGTGGCGCTGGACGCCCTGGCGGTGTGCCGCTGAGCCGCGGATCGGCCGACTCACGAAACGGAACGTCATGACGCCCTCCCCGGAAGAGCCCGTCGAGTCATGGGTGCTGCGCGGCACGGACGCGCACGTCCGCCGGCTCACCCTCAATCGTCCCGACGCCCTCAACGCCATCACCCCCGACCTGCGCGAGGACCTGATCCGGGGGTTTCTCGACGCCTCCGCCGACCCGGACGTGCGCGCCGTGGTCCTCACCGGCACGGGCCGCGGCTTCTGCGCGGGCGCGGACCTGCGCGGCAGAGCGGCGGAAGGTGAGCGGATCCCCGGTGACGTGGCCCGCACCGTCCGCGGGGGCGCCCAGCGCCTGATCGCCGCGGTGCTCGACTGCGAGAAGCCGGTGATCGCCGCCGTGAACGGCACCGCCGCGGGTCTCGGTGCGCATCTCGCCCTCGCGTGCGATCTTGTCCTGGCCGCCGAATCAGCCCGGTTCATCGAGGTGTTCGTGCGCCGCGGCCTGGTCCCGGACGGCGGAGGAGCGTATCTGCTGCCGCGGCTCGTCGGGCCGCAGCGTGCGAAGGAGCTCATGTTCTTCGGCGACGCCCTGACGGCATCGGAGGCGGAGCGACTCGGGCTCGTCAACCGCGTCGTACCGGCCGACGCCCTGGAGAAGACCGCCCGGGCATGGGCCGAACGCCTGGCCGCCGGTCCCACCCGCGCCCTCGCGCTCACCAAGCAGCTGGTCAACGCCTCACTGGAGACGGACCGCGCCACCGCCTTCGCCGCCGAGGCCGCCGCCCAGGAGATCAATATGACGACGTCGGATGCGCGGGAAGGGGTCGCGAGCTTCGTGGAGCGGCGCGGCGCCGCGTTCGAGGGCCGATGACGGTGGAACGGCCGACGGACCCCGGCGGGCAGCGGTCTGCCGCTCGGGATCCGCGGCTCCCCGCGGCCCTTTCCATCTGACGCTCCGTCAGTTCTAATGGGTGGCGTGATGGGACACGCAGGGATGGCGGCCACCGCCGTCCGTTACCTCAGGTCGGTCGGGACGCGCACGGCCGTGGGACCCGTCGAAGCCCTGCCCAGGCCCGAGTTGCGGTGCGTCGGAGAGGACGAGAGGGCGCCGGTCGACCCGGGCGAGTTCCGGCGCGTCCTCGGGAACTTCGCCACCGGCGTCACGGTGATCACCGCGCCCGCGGCGGACGGCGGGACGGCGCCCGCGGGCTTCGCCTGCCAGTCCTTCTCCTCGCTCTCGCTCGACCCGCCGCTGGTGGTGTTCATGGTGGGCCGGGCCTCCACCACCTGGCCGCGGATCGCCCGTGCCGGGGCCTTCTGCGTGAACGTACTCGCGAGCCACCAGGGCGCGTTGTGCCGCGGATTCGCGGTCAGCGGCGGGGACAAGTTCGCCGGCGTCGACCACGAACCGGCACCGTTCTCCGGCGCCCCCCGCCTGACGGGCGCGACGGCGTGGATCGACTGCGCGATCCACGCCGTGCACACCGGCGGCGACCATCTGATCGTGGTGGGCCGGGTACGGGCTCTCGGAACGGAGGGCGGCGGGGAACGGCCGCTGCTGTTCCACCGGGGCCGCTTCGGCTAGCGGACAGGTGCACTCCGCCGCTCCGTTCACGCGAGCGCGGGCATCACCGCCGGGCGCCGCCGGATCACCAGCGCCATCAGGGCCGCCGCCGCACACAGCGCGCCCGAGGCGTACCAGACCACGTCGTAGGACCCGAACGCATCCCGTGCGACGCCGCCGAGGAAGGCGACCAGGGCCGCGCCGACCTGGTGCGAGGCGAGGACCCAGCCGAAGACGATGGCGCTGTCCTCGCCGTACTGCTCCCGGCACAGCGCGAGGGTGGGCGGGACCGTGGCGACCCAGTCCAGGCCGTAGAAGACGATGAAGAAGATCATCGGCGGGCGGACCGTAGGGGCCAGGAGCATCGGCAGGAAGAGCAGCGAGATGCCGCGCAGGGCGTAGTACACCGCGAGCAGACGACGCGGTTCGTAGCGGTCCGTGAACCAGCCCGAGGCGACCGTGCCCAGTACGTCGAAGACGCCGATGACCGCGAGGAGGGAGGCCGCCGCCGTGATGGGCATGCCGTGGTCGTGCGCCGCCGGGACGAAGTGGGTCTGGATCAGGCCGTTCGTGGAGGCCCCGCAGATCGCGAAGGTGCCGGCCAGCAGCCAGAACGGACCCGTGCGCACCGCCGAGAGGAGCACCGTGACGGCGCGGCGGGCGGCCCCGCGCGCCGGTTCGGGACGCGGCACGAACTCCTTCGCGCCGTAGGGCTTCAGGCCCACGTCGGCGGGGTGGTCGCGCAGCAGCAGCCAGACGAAGGGGATGACCGCGAGGGCGGCGAGGGAGACCGTCACCGCGGCGGGACGCCAGCCGCGGCTCTCCACCATCCAGGACAGCACGGGAAGGAAGATCAGCTGTCCGGAGGCGGAGGCGGCGGTGAGGATCCCGCTCACCAGACCGCGCCGCTCGGTGAACCATCGGTTGGTGACCGTCGCCGCGAAGGCCAGCGCCATGGAGCCCGTGCCCAGGCCGACCAGCAGGCCCCAGCAGAGCATGAGCTGCCAGGCCGCCGACATCCACACGGTCGTGCCCGAGCCGAGCGCGATGACCGCGAGGGCCACGGCCACGATCCGGCGGATGCCGAAGCGGTCCATGAGGGCCGCGGCGAACGGCGCGGTCAGCCCGTACAGCGCCAGATTGACGGAGACCGCGGCGCCGATGGTCCCTCGCGACCAGCCGAACTCCTGGTGCAACGGATCGATCAGCAGTCCGGGCAGCGAACGGAAGGCGGCGGCGCCGATGATCGTCACGAAGGTGACCGCCGCGACGAACCATGCCCGGTGGACGCGGGACGGCTTCTTGTCGGTCCGGGCGTCCTCGGTGACTGCGGCTTCGGTTGTCTGGGTCACGACATACAGGATCCGGCAGCGGATCGAGCCGATCGAGTGGCCCGAGGGACAGTATTCGCTACGATCGAGCCATGACCCGTGAGCCAGTGTTCCGGCCGCACCGCGTCGTCGTCCTCGCCCTCGACGGGCTGCTGCCCTTCGAACTGGGCATCCCGCACCGGATCTTCGGACGCCCCAAGGACGCCGAGGGGCGGCATCTGTACGAGGTCGTCACCTGCTCCGTCCGGCCACCGGGTCCGGTCGAGACCGACGCCGACTTCGCCATCCACGTCGGCAACGGCCCGCAGGCGCTGGCCACCGCGGACACCGTCGTCATCCCGGCGTCCTACGAACTCGGTCCCGTCTTCGAGAAGGGCGTGCTCACCGAGGAGCTGGCCGCGGCGCTCGCGTACATCCGGCCGGGCACCCGGCTCGCCTCCATCTGCACCGGCGTCTACGTCCTCGCGGCCGCCGGTCGGCTCGACGGCCGCCCCGCCACCACGCACTGGGCCGAAGCCGAGCACCTCCAGCGGCTCTTCCCGCGGATCAAGGTCGACGCCGACGTGCTGTTCATCGACGACGGCGACGTCCTGACCTCGGCCGGTGTCGCGGCCGGCATCGACCTGTGCCTGCACATGGTGCGCCGTGACCACGGCACCGCCGTCGCCAACGAGGTGGCCCGCCGCACGGTCGTACCGCCCCATCGCGACGGCGGCCAGGCGCAGTACATCCACCGCCCGCTGCCGGAACCGCAGCTGGCCACCACGACCGCCGCCCGCGCCTGGGCGCTCGACCGCCTCCACGAGCCCATCCAGCTGCGCGACATGGCGGAGCAGGAGTCCATGTCGGTGCGCACCTTCACGCGCCGCTTCCGCGAGGAGGTCGGCGTCAGCCCCGGCCAGTGGCTCACCCGGCAGCGCGTCGAACGCGCCCGGCAACTGCTGGAGTCGACCGATCTGCCGGTCGATCTGGTGGCGCGGGACGCCGGGTTCGGCACGGCCCAGTCGATGCGCCAGCACCTACAGGCGGCGCTCGGGGTCACCCCCACGGCGTATCGGCGGACGTTCCGCACGGGTGTCGCGGACCCGGACGACCGTCCCACCGCCCGCACCGGCGGTGGACGCCGCACCCCCCTCGCCCTCGGCGAGGGATGAGCCGGCGAGGGATGCGGAGGGGCGCCGCCGGCCCTCGCCCCAGGCGCCCAGCGCCGTGAGCGCGAGGGTCAGGGCGACGCCCGCCACGATCGCGGTCGAGGGCGCGACGAAGTGGAGCAGGGCGCCGGCGAGGGAGCCCGTGGCCGCGTAGCCGGCGCCCACGGCCGCGTACATCACCGAGTAGCCCGCGGCCAGCGCGCCGGGCGGGAGGATCTCGCGCAGGGCGAGATTCCGCGTGACCTGCGCGCCCGCCTGGAGCGCACCGCCCAGGACGAGTGCCACGGCTGTCCAGGCGGTGTTCGGCGCCAGCGCGGCCAGCGTCAGGCACATCGAGAGGCCGCACATCAGCACCACGCTCCGGGCGCGCGTCCCGCCCGGCCAGGAGCGCAGCCCGTACACGAACGCGCCCACCGCCGAGCCCAGCGCGAGCCCCGTCAGCAGCGGGCCCGCCCAGCCGACGGACACACCGCGCTGTTCGAGCAGGGCGGGAAGGACCAGTTCGGCGAGGGGGAGCAGGGACAGACTGGCCGCGCCCGTCACGTACACCGGCCAGGCCCGGGTGATCAGTCGGGACATCGACATGCCGCCCCGCTCCTCGGTGTCCGCGTCCCAGCCGGACGGCAGCAGCCACAGTCCGGCGACCGAGGCGGCCATCAGGGCCGCCGCCAGGAGCAGCGGCACCCGGGGCGCCGCTGCGAGAGCGAGACCGGTGACCGCGGCCGGGGACACCGCCCAGATGCCGGACATCAGCATCGACTCGGCGGACAGGGCCTGCGCGACGGCGCGCCCGGGGACGAGGGCCGTGAGCAGCGAGCGCAGGCCGCCGGGGGCCGCTGCCGGGGCGCCGCCCGCGAGGAACGCCAGCACCGCGAGGACCGCCACGGGCGCGTCCGGGAACGCGCCGAGGCCCGCGAAACCGCCCGCCCCCACCGCGAGGCCCACGGCCAGATGGGAGCGGGCACGGTCCGGGGGCATGCGCATCCCGAGGAGCGGGGCACCGACGATCTCACCGATGACGTACGCGGCGGCCAGGGTGGCGCCCAGGGTGTAACCGCCGGGCCGCTCACGGGCGAGGAAGACCAGGGCGAGCGGGGCCATGGCGACCGGCACACGGGCGCCGACGGCCACCACGGCCCAGGTCAGGACCCCTCGGGAGGCCACGTCTCGGTACGTCATGGGGTTCGAAGGTAGGGGACGGCACCGACAGCGGCCACGGGATTTCCCCGCGCCTGTGGACAAGCCCCCGCGACGGCCGCCGGGAGCCGCTCAGAAGGTCAGCACGGCCCTCGCGACCCTCCCGGCGTGCGCGTCCGCCGCCGCCTTCCCGTAGTCCTCCACCGGGTACGTGGCCGTCACCAACTCGTCCAGGAGCAGGCGTCCTTCACGGTAGAGCCGGGCGTAGAGGGCGATGTCCCGCTGGGGGCGGGAGGAGCCGTAGCGGCAGCCGAGGATGGACTTGTCCAGGTACATCGACGACACCAGGAACGTGGCTTCGGCCGTCGCCGGGGGCACCCCCAGGAGGATCGCCTGGCCGTGGCGGTCCAGGGAGTCGATCGCCGCCCGGATCAACTCGACCCGGCCCACGCATTCGAAGGCGTGGTCGGCGCCGGTGGGAAGCACGTCCCTCACCTCGTCGACGGAGCCGAGGAACTCGGTGGCGCCGAACCGGCGGGCCGTCGGCTCCTTGTCCGGGTTGGCGTCCACCGCCACGATCCTCGACGCGCCCGCGATCCGGGCTCCCTGGAGGACGTTGAGGCCGATCCCGCCGGCCCCGATGACCAGAACGGTCTCGCCCTGGCCCACCCGGGCCCGGTTCAGCACGGCGCCCACCCCGGTCAGCACGCCGCATCCGATCAGCGCCGCCGACGGCAGCGGGATGTCCTTCGGGATGCGGACGGCCTGCACCGCCTTGACCACCGTGCGTTCGGCGAAGGCGGAGTTGGACGCGAACTGGTAGACCGGCCGACCCGCCCGCGTGAACGGCTGCCCCGGTCGTCCGATCGCCTGCCGGCACATCGTCGGCCGGCCACGGTCGCACTCGGCGCACGCCCCGCAGTTCGCCAGGGTCGACAACGACACATGGTCGCCGGGTCGGACATGGGTGACGCCCTCGCCGACCGCCTCGACGACGCCCGCGCCCTCATGGCCGAGCACCACGGGGCAGGGAAACGGAATGGTCCCGTCCACCACGGACAGATCGCTGTGGCACAGTCCCGCCGCCGAGACCGCCACCTGCACCTCGCCGGGTCCCGGCTCCCTCACCTCCAGGTCGCTGACGACCTGCGGCCGTGTGCCGTCGAAGAGCACACCTCGTATCGCGCCTGGCATCGCAACTCCTCAGCCCTTCGATCCCCTGGGTTCCTTCGGCAGGCCGAGCACACGCTCGGCGATGATCGTGCGCTGGATCTGGTCCGAGCCGCCGTAGACGGTGTCGGCCCGGCTGAAGAGGAACAGGTGCTGGAACGGCTCCAGTTCGTACGGTGCCTCCGGCGACCAGTCGGTGGGGCCCACCGCCCCCGCGGCACCCCGCACCTGCATCGCCAGCTCACCCAGCCGCTGGTGCCAGCGGCCCCACAGGAGCTTGGCGACGCTCGGGGCACCCGGGTCCGCCGCGGCGCCCAGCGTGCGCAGGGCGTTCCAGCGCATGGCCCGCAGTTCCGCCCACTGCGCCACGAGGCGGTCGCGCACGACCGGGTCGCTCGCGGCGCCCGTCGCCACCGCCGCCCGTACGACGTCGCCCAGTTCCCGCGCGAAACCGATCTGCTGGGCCAGGGTGGAGACACCCCGTTCGAAGCCCAGCAGGCTCATCGCGACCCGCCAGCCGTCGCCCTCGCCGCCCACCACGTGTTCGGCGCGTGCGCTCGCACCGTCGAAGAACACCTCGTTGAACTCGCTGGTCCCGGTGAGCTGGCGGATGGGACGGACCTCGACGCGTCCCGGCTGGTCCATCGGCAGGAGGAGGAACGTCAGGCCGTGGTGGCGGTGCGAGTCCGGGTCGGTGCGGACCAGCACGAAACACCAGTCCGCCTCGTGGGCCAGGGAGGTCCAGATCTTCTGGCCCGTGATCCGGTACGTGTCCGGTGTGTCGCGTACGGCGGAGGTGCGGACCCCCGCGAGGTCGGAGCCGGCGCCCGGTTCGCTGTAGCCCTGGCACCAGAGTTCCTCACCACGCGCTATGGGGGGCAGGAAGCGGGACTTCTGCTCCGGGCTGCCATGGGCGATCAGGGTGGGGGCGAGCAGGTTCTCGCCGATGTGCCCGGAGCGCGGTGGCGCGCCCGAGGCGGCGTACTCCTCGGCCCAGGCGACCTGCTGGGTGAGCGTGGCACGGCGGTTGCCGTGACCGCCCTCGGGCCAGCCGAGTCCGATCCAGCCGGCCTCGCCGAGGGTGCGCTCCCAGTCGCGCCGGGTCCCTGCGGGCGGATGGTCGCGCAGCCAGGCCCTCGCCTCGCCGCGGAAGGCCTGGTCCTCGGGGTTGGGGCCGAACTCCACAGTCGCCGCCTCACATCGGTGTCCTGACATCTCCCGGTCGGCTCGCCGCGGCCACGGCTCAGCCCTGTGCGTCGGGACGCGCCCCGTCCCGTGCCGCCGCCTCCATCGCCTCCAGCTGCCGGAGCAGCGGCATCGGGTCCGTCCCGACGGTTCCCGGCAGGTGCCGCGCGATCCGCTCCGGGGTCCAGGAGCCCTCCGCGTACGCGGCCCTCAGTTCCCTCGGCTGGGCCCAGACCGCCAGCTTCGGGCCGGCGACGGTGTACACCTGGCCGGTGATGCGTTCCTGCCGGGCGCGGTCCGACAGCAGGTACACCACGAGCGCCGCCACGTCCTCCGGCTCGCCGATCTCGGCCAGCTCCATGGGGACGTTCGCCGACATCCGTGTGCGTGCCACCGGCGCCACCGCGTTCGCCGTCACCCCGTACTTGTGCAGTCCGAGCGCGGCACTGCGGACGAGCGAGATGATGCCGCCCTTCGCCGCGCTGTAGTTGGCCTGCGCGACCGAACCCTGGTGGTTGCCGCTCGTGAAGCCGATCAGGGTGCCGGAGCGCCGTGCGCGCATCACCGCCGACGCCGCACGGAACACCGTGAACGTGCCTTTGAGGTGGGTCGCGAGGACCGGGTCCCACTCCTCCTCGGTCATGTTGAAGAGCATCCGCTCGCGCAGGATGCCCGCCACGCACACCACCCCGTCCAGGTGTCCGTACGAGGAGAGCGCCTCGTCCACCACCCGTTGACCGCCCGCCATCGTGGAGATGTCGTCGGCGACCGCGACGGCCTGGCCGCCCGCCGCACCGATCTCCTGCACGACGGCCTCGGACACCTCGCTCGTGGGGGAGGCGCCCTCCACCGACACCCCGTGGTCGTTGACGACCACCCGTGCGCCCTCCGCCGCCGCGGCCAGCGCCACCGCCCGTCCGATCCCGCGGCCCGCGCCCGTCACGGCGACGACCTTGCCTGCCAAGAAGTTCCCCATGCCCGGCCCCTTCCCGCAGTTTCTGACGACCCGTTAGATTCTATGACCCGTCGGATACTCGGAGACAAGCCCCGGGGAGGACTCATGTCACTGCCGGCCGAGTTCCACGAGATGGCCGAGCGCGTGAACAACTGGGGGCGCTGGGGCGGCGACGACGAGATCGGGACCCTGAACCTCATCACCGACGAGGTGGTGCGGCGGGCCGCGTCCTGCGTGCGCAGCGGGCTGCGCGTGCCACTCGCCCTGCCCCTCCGGCAGGACGGGGTGCAGACCGGCCTCATCCCCGGACGGGTCAATCCGCTGCACGTGATGGTGCAGATCAACCAGGAGATCTTCGGGCCCGGCGGTGTGGCGTGCAGCGACGACGCGGTGACCATGGGGCTCCAGGCGGCCACCCACTGGGACGCGCTCACCCACGTCTCGCACTCGGGAAAGCTCTACAACGGCCGACCGGCCGGCACGATCACACCGCACGGCGGCGCCGCGTTCGGCGGGATCGACAAGCCGCGGCACATCGTCTCCCGCGGGGTACTGCTCGACGTGCCCCGAGCACTCGGCCGGAACCGGCTCGACGGCGCGCACGCCGTGACCCCGGAGGACCTCGACGCCGCCGAGGAACTCGCCGGTACACGTGTACGGGCCGGCGACATCGCGCTTGTGCGGACCGGGCAGATCCAGACGTATCTGGCGGGCGACACACACGGGTACGGGTATCCGTCGCCGGGGCTGTCGGTGCGGACCCCGGAGTGGTTCCACGCGCGCGACGTGGCGGCGGTCGCGAACGACACCCTCACCTTCGAGATCTTTCCTCCCGAGATCGAGGACCTCTGGCTGCCCGTCCACGCCCTGGACCTGGTGGAGATGGGCATGCTGCAGGGCCAGAACTGGAATCTCGAAGAGTTGTCCACAGCCTGTGGACAAGAGGGCCGCTACACCTTCCTGCTGTCGGCGATGCCGGAACCGTTCGTCGGCGCGACGGGAACTCCCGTGGCGCCGGTGGCGATCCTCTAGGGACAGGGTCCGCGCGAAGGAGGGCCGGATGGCGAAGGGCCGGGTGGCGGCGCGCCGGCCGGCCACACCCGAGCCGGAGGCGTCCTCACCCCGCCCGAGCACGGCACCGCGCACCGCCATCCGGCTCGGCGTACCCGCCCTGCCCCCGGACGGTCCCGCGGACCGTCCTCCCCGTGAGGAGCCGACGCCGAATCACGACCCGCGCTCGTCGAGGACCCCCGTCACCGGAGCCCTCGACGTCCCCTCACGGCGAATCGCTGACCATAAGCGTGATCAAACGAATACGCGACGTCAACAGCAGCCAGCCGATTCATCATCTATGCCCCATTTATGACGGCGCGTGCGGATGCACGGTCCGGCGCACCCGACGTCGGCCCGCTCCGGCCCTCCGAAGCCCGTGCGGCCGCACGCACAGGCGTGCGCACCCGTCGCACCTCCGGGGCCCTCTCGGCTACACCACGCCGTAGGCGAACTCCTGGGGCACCCTGCCCACTTCGTACGTCGCCGCCCTGCCCGCGACCCCGGCCGCACGGCGGTCCACCTCGCACCAGATGCGCTTGCCCACGCCCTCCGGATCCCAGCCCCAGCGGTCCGCGAGGCCGTCGACGAGCTCCAGGCCGCGGCCGCCCGTCTCGTCGCCCGTCGCATGCCGCGGAGCCGGCGGCCGGGCGCTGGCGTCGGTCACCTCGAGACGGACCGTGCCGGCCGCGGCACCGCAGGAGTCGTCCCGCACCCCCGTCAGCAGCAGGCGCAGCACGGCGGGGCAACCGGTGTGCACCACGGCGTTGGTGACGAGTTCGGAGACGAGCAGAACCAGCGTCTCGGCCAGTGGCTCGTCCGCCGCTATGCCCGACCCCACGAGCCGGGAGCGGGTCCACCGGCGAGCCCGCCCCACTTCCGCGGGGTCGGGCCGGATCTCCAGCTGCACTTGAAGCACCTGCACCGCTCACACCATCCGAACCGGCGGACACATCGCCTCGCGCCTCGCAAGGGCCACGATCGTGGTCATCGTCTGCATGGCAGGAACCAGGATCACGGACCGTGATTCCCTTGCACGACAGCATGGTTGACGTACAGTCACCCCAACAAGCGCTTCGGGCATATTCCAGCGCGAAGGAGTACGCGTGCGCCATACTGTGCGACGCTCGCCACGGTGAGTCGAACAGGCAGGCACGACGGGTCGCCCTGCCCCGCGGGCGGCACGCAGCGCCGGATCCGGCGCCGCCACAGAGGCCGCACCGGGCTCGCTCGGACTCGGAACCGCTCGCATCCCACACAAGGTACCCGAGCACCGCGCCGACTCCAGTCCGTGACAAGTCACGCGTAGGACACAACCCGGTATCAACGCTCAGTGACACCGGATTGCCACAATCCGCGACATCTTCTAGACCCGGTTCGGCGGAATGCCTGCCCACAGCCGCTCACATGGCACCGGACAGCAGATCGACGGCCAAGAGCTCATCACTCTCCGTGTCCAGACCTGAGCGCTGGGTTCGCACCCAGGCCCGCTTCAGCAGCAGGTGGACATCGGACTCCCAGGTGAACCCCATGCCGCCGTGCACCTGGAGGCAGTCGCGGGCACCGCGGACGGCGGCGTCGTCGGCGAGCACTCTGGCAGCGGCGATGTCGACGGCGTCGGCGGTGACGGCGGCCGCGTACACCGCCGCGCGGGCCGTCTCCACGCGCACCAGACTCTGTGCGCACAGGTGCTTGACCGCTTGGAAGGCCCCGATCGGCTGCCCGAACTGCTCCCGGGTCCGCGCGTGTTCCGCCGCCAGCTCGCAGGCCCGGGCCGCGCCGCCGAGTTGTTCGGCGGCGGTGAGCAGGACGGCGACCGGATCCGGCGTGGCGCCGGCAGCGGGCCCCACCGGCCGCGGCAGCCGGTGCAACGGGGTCAGCGGGTCCACCGAGGCGACCGGCACGGCACCGGTCACCTCACCGTCCACGACGTCCGCCTCCGCCAGCCACTCCACGCACCCGCCGAAGGCGGCCGTCACCACCGTCCCGCCGGTCGCCGCGCCCGCCATGCGTCCCGCCGCGAGATGCGTGGCCACCAACGGACCGGGCAGCAGAGCCCGCCCCGCCTCCTCGAAGACCAGCACCGCCTCCGGCAGCCCGAGGCCGACCCCGCCCTCCGCCTCCGGCAGCCGCAGCGCGAAGAGGCCCGCCTCGCCCAGATCCCGCCACAGCGTGCGGTCGAGCACACCGGGCCGGTCGACGGCGGCCCGCAGCGCGTCCCGGCCGAAGCGGCCCGCGAGCAGTGCACGCGTCCCCTCCTTCAGCGCCCGCTGATCGTCGGTCGGCTGGAAGTACATGGCGTGTGTCACCGTCCCTTCGGCAGACCGAGGATGCGTTCGGCCACGATGTTCTGCTGGATCTGCGAGGTGCCGGCCGCGATCGTGTACGAGAGCGACGACAGCCGGTCGAGGGTCCAGGGGCGGCCGGCGTCGAGGGAGTCCGCGCCCAGCACCTCGGCGGCGGTGTCGTAGAGCTCCTGACGTGCGTGCGAATACCTGAGCTTGAAGACCGAACCCGCAAGGCCCGGCACCCCGCCCGATCCCCGCGCCTCGCTCACGTTCCACTGCGTGAGCCGCCACAGTGCGCGGAACTCCGCGTTCAGCCGGCCGAGCCTCCGCCGCAGCGGCGTGTCGTCCCACCGGCCGTTCCCATGTGCCTCGCGGGCCAGTTCGCCGAGGACACGTCGGCAGGCCACCACATCGCCCGCGAACGCCGTACCCCGTTCGAAGGACAGCGTCACCATGGTCACGCGCCAGCCGTCGTTCTCGGCACCGATCCGGTTGCCGACCGGGACCCGCACCTCGTCCAGGAACACCTCGGCGAACTCGGTCGACCCGGCGAGCGTCCGCAGCGGCCGTACGGTGACGCCCGGCGCGTCCATCGGCATCGCCAGCCAGGTGATGCCTTTGTGGCCCGGCGCCCGCGGGTCCGTGCGGACCAGCAGTTCGCACCAGTCGGCGACTTCCGCGTGCGAGGTCCAGATCTTCGACCCGCTCACCACGTAAGCCCCACCGTCCCGCCACGCGCGCGTGCGCAGCGACGCCAGGTCGGAACCCGCTTCCGGCTCGCTGAACCCCTGGCACCAGATCTCCTCGCCGCGCAGCACGGGCGGCAGCCAACGCGCCCGCTGCCCGGGCGTGCCCTCGGCTGCGATCGTCGGTCCGGCGTGCAGCAGCCCCACGAAGTTGGCCCCCACATACGGTGCGCCCGCCTTCTCGGTCTCCTCCAGGAAGATCAGGTGCTGGGCGGGGGCGGCCCCGCGTCCGCCCGCGTCCACGGGCCAGTGCAGACCCGCGTACCCGGCGTCGTACAGCATGCGCTGCCAGCCGAGGTCGAAGGCGCGCCTCGCCGGCCAGTCGGCGGGGGACGGCCTCGGAGGGAGCGTGGGCAGCACCTCGGCCAGCCATCGGCGCAGCCGCGCCCGGAACTCCTCCTCCTCGGGCGAGTCGGCGAGATCCACTAGCGGTCCAGGTCGAGTGCGAGCATCCGGATCGCATTGCCGCGCATCAGCTTGTGGACGGTCTCGTCGTCGAGCCCCTTCACATGGTCGAGCGCGACCTCCTTGGTGTGCGGGAAGGTCGAGTCGACGTGCGGATAGTCCGTCTCGAAGGTGGCGTTGTCACGGCCGACCACGTCGAGGGAGGCGACGCCGTGCTTGTCGCGGAAGAAGCAGCAGAAGATCTGCCGGTAGTAGTACGTCGACGGCGGCTCGGGGATCAGGTCGCGGACGCCGCCCCACGCACGGTGCTCCTGCCAGACGTCGTCGGCGCGCTCCAGGGCGTAGGGGATCCAGCCCATCTGCCCCTCGGAGTAGGCGAGCTTGAGCCGCGGGTACCGCACCAGCACACCGCTGAACAGGAAGTCCATCATCGAGGCCATCGCGTTGTTGAACGAGAGCGAGGCCTGTACGGCGGGCGGGGCGTCCGGGGAGGCGGCGGGCATCTGGGAGGACGACCCGATGTGCATGTTCACGACCGTGCCGGTCTCCTCGCACACGGCGAAGAAGAGGTCCCAGTGGCCCGAGTGGATGGACGGCAGGCCGAGATGGGTGGGGATCTCGGAGAAGGTGACCGCCTTCACCCCGCGTGCGGCGTTGCGCCTGATCTCGGCGACCGCGAGGTCGACGTCCCACAGGGGGATGAGGCACAGCGGGATCAGCCGGCCGCCGCTGTCGCCGCACCACTCCTCGACCATCCAGTCGTTGTACGCGCGCACGCAGGCCAGGGCGACCTCCTTGTCGTGCGCCTCGGCGAAGGTCTGACCGCAGAAGCGGGGGAAGGTCGGAAAGCAGAGGCTGGCCTCGACGTGGTTGAGGTCCATGTCCTTCAGCCGCTCCACCGGGTCCCAGCAGCCGCGCCGCATCTCCTTCCGGGTGATGCCCTCCAGGGTCATCTCGTCGCGGTCGAAGCCGACGGCGGCGATGTTGCGCTTGTACGGGAACTTCAGGTCCTCGTAGACCCACCAGTCGGTCGGCGGCCCCTGCGGGTCCATCGTGATCCGGTACTTGCCGCCGACGTAGGCGAGTTCCCCGATTCCGGCGGTCAGCGGCTTGGGGCCGCGATCCCGGTACTTCGTCGGCAGCCAGGTCTCGAAGAGGTGCGCGGGCTCGATCACATGGTCGTCGACACTGATGATGCGAGGCAGTTCGGTCATGGGCCCCTCCGCCCGACTCAATGACCTGACGAATCGTCAGATCGGTCTGTTCGGCAGGTTAGCCCCGCACCCCTGGACCGACAAGGCGGCCAGGCCTACGCTCTGCCCACTATCTGACTGTGCGTCAGCTCAAGGGGGTCGCCGTGAACGACACCGCACATGCGCTGAGCAGATCCCGGACCCTCTGGGAACTGGCCGCCCGGCGCGCCGATCTCACCCCCGCGCGGCCCGCGCTCCTCCAGGGCGACCGCTCCCTGAGCTTCGGCGAACTGCGCGAAAGGGCCGAGCGGGTGGCCGCGGGGCTGTACGGCATGGGCGTACGTCCGGGGACGGTGGTCGCCTGGCAACTGCCCACCCGGATCGAGACCGCCCTGCTGACCTTCGCGCTGGCCCGGCTGGGCGCGGTGCAGACCCCGGTCATCCCCTTCTACCGCGACCGGGAGGTCGGTTTCGCGCTCCGGGAGTCGAAGGCGGAGTTCTTCGCGGTCCCCGGCACCTGGCGGGGCTTCGATCACACGGCGATGGCGCGCCGCCTCGGCGCGAAGGGGGTCTTCGAGGCGTACTCGGGCGACGACCTGCCCGACGGCGATCCGTCCACCCTGCCCGATCCGCCGGCCGACGGCACCTCGGCGCGGTGGATCTACTGGACCTCGGGGACGACCTCCGACCCCAAGGGCGTGCTGCACACCGACCGTTCACTGATCGCGGGCGGCTCCTGCCTCGCGCACGCACTGCACCTGTCCGGGGACGACGTCGGCTCGATGGCCTTCCCCTACGCCCATATCGCCGGCCCCGACTACACGGTGATGCTGCTGTTGTACGGGTTACCCGCGGTGATGATCGAGCATTTCGCCCTGCCGGACGCCCTGGAGGACTACCGCAGGCACGGGGTGACGGTGGCCGGCGGATCGACGGCCTTCTACTCGATGTTCCTCGCCGAGCAGCGCCGGCAGCCGGGGGTCAAGGTGATCCCGTCCTTGCGGCTGCTGGCGGGGGGCGGGGCGCCGAAGCCCCCGGAGGTCTACCACGCCGTCGTCCGGGAGATGGGGGTGCAGCTCACCCACGGGTACGGCATGACCGAGGTGCCGATGATCACGATGGGATCGCCGGACGACTCCGCGGAGAACCTGGCGACGACGGAGGGACGGCCGCCCGAGGGGATGGAGATACGGATCGTGGGCGGGGAGGTGCGGCTGCGGGGAGAGGCCGTCTGCCGGGGGTATCTGGACCCGGCCCAGACGGCGCGGGCCTTCGACGAGGACGGATTCCTGGTCACGGGCGACCTCGGCCGCCTCACCGGCAGCGGTCATCTGGTCCTCACCGGACGCCTCAAGGACGTCATCATCCGCAAGGGCGAGAACATCTCCGCCAAGGAGATCGAGGACCTGCTGCACCGGCATCCCGCGGTCCAGGACGTCGCGGTGATCGGGCTGCCCGACGAGGAGCGCGGCGAACGGGTCTGCGCGGTGGTCGAAACAGCCGCGGACGCCGAGGGATTGACCCTCCCGGCGATCGTCTCGTACCTGCGCGCGGAAGGGCTGTCCGTGCACAAGCTGCCGGAGCAGCTGGAGCTGGTGGACGCCCTCCCGCGCAACGACACACTGCGGAAGGTGCTCAAGTACAAACTGCGCGAACGCTACTCGGGAACGGTGAAGTAGCGCGCGAACGCGGCCACGACCTCGGCCTCGCCCACCTTGCCGTCGCCGTCCGCGTCCAGCGCCGCCGCGACCGTCCGGCCGATGTCCTCGTGGACACCGAGCGCCTTCAGGACGCGCACGGCCTCGTCCACCGTGGCCGCACCGTCACGGTCGTAGTCCGCCACGGCGAGTGCCGCGTGCAGGAACGGACGGGCGATCTCGGCGAACCGGTCGGGATTGTCGCGCAGCCGCTTGACCGCGCCCCCCACGAACTCCTCGCGCGTGATGCGCTGGTCACCGTCACGGTCCGCTATCCCGGCCATGCCCTGCCAGAAGGCCTCACCCCCGGCGTACAGGGCCTGCCCCTGCTCGGAGCGGGCCGCGGTGCCGAACTCGTTGAGGACCGCCTTGGCCGCAGCGTTGAAGTCCGCGCGGTCGATGTAGCCGTTGCCGTCCTGGTCGAAGGTGGCGAACCGGGCGGCGATCCTTCGCTCGTACTCGGTGCTGACCATGTGTTCTCGGGCCGCCTCACGTGACATGTCGGGGGTGCGTCTCGCACGGAGCGTACGTCGTCGCGGGCTTCGGGGGAGACGGAAAACGACGCTTGTACCAAGACCGCAGGAATTCCGCGACAACAGCGTGGCCGTCCCGCGACCTTCCATGGATCATGCCCTGCCGCACCTGTCGGCAGGACCACATGGCACGCCGTCGACCGGCGGGGGGTCCTCGCGACTACGCGGACAGGGGGCCGGCCTCGTCGTCGACGGCCGCGGTGACGTCCGGGTACACGTCGAAGAGGCGACGCACACCGAGGGCCGCGAGAACCCGGTCGACGTGGGACCCCTCCTTGCCGCTGCGCCCGGGCAGTATCAGTCTGAGCCGGCCCTGGCACGAGCGGATCAGCCGGCGGGTGGCGATCAGCACGCCGACGCCGCTGGAGTCGCAGAAGACCACGTCGGAGAGGTCCAGCACGACATGGTGGCGACCGTCCGCCACCGCGTCGTGCACCCGCTGCCGCAGCACCGGTGACGTCACCAGGTCCAGTTCGCCCGCCACTTGGAGCACGGCCCACTCGCCGTACTCCCCGAAGGCCACCTCGACTGTCACCGCCATGCCTCCCGCCTGCCCGCAGCCCGATCGAAAACGGAAGCAGTTCCTACGCTTCCTTCAGGCGCGGCTGCCCCGATGACTCTCCATAAAACACCGAACTTTCGATCGAAAGCGCGTGGTAGATGAGCCAAATCAATCGGTAACGATCGCATTCGCTCACGTCTGACCGGCCCTCATCGGGGTATACGCCGTTCGAACCACCTATCCCGCCCGGGAGCCCTTATCACCTGCGGCTCGCCAAGGGGCGCACATTGCCGCAAAGGGGCGTGCGTCGTCCTACGTGCCGACTACATTCGAGGTGGCGCAACACAGAGGCTGGATCGGAACAGGGCACCGGGCACGACCAGGGGCGAGGGGGCAGGATGGCGAAGAAGGACGCACCGCCCCGGTGGGACCGCAGGATGCAACAGCGGCTCGCCCGGGGCGAAGCGGCAGCGCTCGGTGAGTGCTACGACCGGTTCGCCTCGCTCGTACACGGCCTCGCCCATCGCGTGCTCGGGGACGAGAACGCGGCCGACGGCATCACGCGAGAGGTGTTCGTCCACGTCTGGGAGCACCCGGAGACGTACGACCCCAAGCAGGGCCCCTTGCGGTCCTGGATCGCCATGCTGACCCACCGGCTCGCCGTGCAGCGGCTGCACGCCACCGGGACCGCCGCGCTGGCCCAGGGCGGGCAGGGCACCCCGGAGGACCTGGAGCGCCGGGTGCGCCAGGCCTCCATCGCGGCGCGCGCGGACTTCATCGTGACATCGATGCCGGTACCGCTGCGCGCGGCGCTCGAACGGGCCTACTTCCAGCGCCGGGACTACCGCCAGACCGCGGTCGACCTCGACATCGAGGAGGAGGAGGCCCGCCGCCGCCTGCGCCTCGGCCTCCAGCTGCTGTCCACGGCCCATGAGGCGGCCCCCTCGGGCATCCCTCCCGAAGCGGGGGAGGCCTGGTGACCGAGGAGGAGGGCTTCGAAGGGCACGGGAAGCACACAAGGCACGGCGCCCACGAGGGCCACGGCACACCGGCCTCCGACCGCGGTACGGCGGCCGGGCACCGGCGGGCCCCGGACGGCGCCGCCCGGAGGGAGCCCGGCAATGACGCGCAGGGACCGGCGGAGCCGGGCCCGCCGGCGAGCGGCGGCACCGACCGGAACGGCGGCATGGACGGACACGGCGACTCGGACACGGCCGGGAACGGCGCCACGGGGCGGTCCGAAGGCCCCGGTGACGGACGGCCGGCCGACCCCGGCACCGGTGGGGACGGCGCCGCCCCCGGGCCCGGGGGACCGGTCACCGGAGCCGACGGACCGGGTGGCGCCGGGCGGGCACCTCGGATCCCCACGCCGCGCGGTTCCGTCGAGGACTCCGGGATGCCCTTGCCCGACCCGTCTCCCCTGACCGCGCCGCCGGCCTCTCCCCCGCCGCCCGTGCTCGAGCACCGGGTGCTGAAGTCGCTGCTCGGGGCATGGGCGCTGGCCGCCTGCTCGTCCGAGGAGACGGCGGCCGTCGAGGCGCACCTCGGGGACTGCGGCCCGTGCGCGGACGAGGCGCGACGGCTGCGCCAGGCCGTCGGGCTGCTGCAGCGTCCCGAGAGTCTCGACCTCGACCCGGCCCTGCGCACCCGTGTCCTGCAGAGCTGCCTCGACCGGCGCCCGCCGCGCATCCCGGTGCCGGACTGGGTGGCCCCCTTCGACGCCGAGGCCGCGCGCCTCGACGCCCTGCTGCAGGACATCGGCGACTCCGAGTGGCACGCCCCGGTGCGGCTGCGCTGGTTCGACGGGACGGGACCCACCAGCCGCCGCACCACCGTCGCCGGGGTGATCGCGCACCTGCTCTCCGTCGACGGGCTGGTGGCGGTCGCCCTGGGGCTCGACGACCCGCTCGGGGATGCGACCGTCGACGAGGGCACGCCCGAGGGCCGTACGGAGGCGTACTGGCGCGCCTCGCACTTCCCGCCCACCCGTTCGGTCCGCGGACCGTGGCGGGAGCAGAGCCACAACCTGGTGCGGACGCTGTCCTTCACCGGCGGGGACACCGGGACGCCGACGGTCTCGTACGGCGGGTTCGGACTGTCGCTGCAGGACGCGATGCTGGACCGGGCCTTCGAGTGCTGGGTGCACGCGGAGGACATCGCGAACGCCATCGACTACCCGTACGAGCCACCGGCGCCCCGCCATCTGAACAGCATGATCGACCTGGGCGCACGCCTGCTCCCCGCGATGCTGGCAACACGGCGGCAGGCCGGTCTCGCCGCCCCCGGCCGCACCCGGCACCTCGTGCCCGCGGGCGAACCCGGACGCACCCTGCGTCTGGAGATCGAGGGATCGGGCGGCGGCGAGTGGCTGATCGCCCTGGACTCGCCCGGCGCGGTCGCCTCCGCCGAGCACGAGGTGGCCCACGTCGCACTCGACGGGGTGGAGTTCTGCCGCCTGGCCGCGGGCCATGTGCCGCCCCAGGAGGCGGCCGCTGGGCAGGTCGGGGACCGCGAGGCGATCAGGGACGTGCTGTTCGCGGCGGCGTCGCTGAGCCGGATGTAGGCCCGGGTCTCAGGCGAAGACCACCGTCCGCCGCCCGTTCAGCAGGATGCGGCGCTCGGCGTGCCACTTGACCGCGCGGGCCAGCGCCTGGCACTCGACGTCCCGGCCGATCGCGACCAGCTGGTCGGGGGTCACGCCATGGCCCACCCGTTCGACCTCCTGCTCGATGATCGGGCCCTCGTCGAGGTCGGCCGTGACGTAGTGAGCGGTGGCGCCGATCAGCTTCACCCCGCGCGCATGCGCCTGGTGGTACGGCTTCGCGCCCTTGAAGCTCGGCAGGAACGAGTGGTGGATGTTGATGATCCGCCCGCTGAGCTGCTTGCACAGATCGTCCGAGAGCACCTGCATGTACCGGGCCAGGACCACCAGCTCGACGTCCAGCTCGTGCACCAGCTCCAGCACCCGGGCCTCGGCCTCCGCCTTGGTGTCCTTGGTCACCGGGATGTGATGGAACGGGATTTCGTACGACCCGACCAGCTCGGCGAAGTCGGTGTGGTTGGACACCACGGCCGCGATCTCGACGGGCAGCGCGCCGGTCCGGGCGCGGAAGAGGAGGTCGTTCAGGCAGTGCCCGAATCTGCTGACCATCAGGACGACGCGCATCTTCTCGTCGGCCCGGTTGATCTGCCAGTCCATCCGGAAGGAGTCGCCGATCGCCGCGAAGCTCGCACGCAGTTTGTCCACGGTCACGGGGGCCTCGGCCGAGAAGTGCACCCGCATGAAGAACAGTCCCGTGTCGTGGTCGCCGAACTGCTGGCTGTCCTCGATGTTGCAGCCGGTCATGAAGAGATAGCTCGACACGGCGTGCACGATCCCCTGCTTGTCCGGGCAGGAGAGGGTGAGGACGTACTGGTGGGCGGGGACCGCGGCTCGGGTGGACTGCTCACTCATGCAGGCCAGGGTCTCACGACGGCGGGCCGGGACGGGTCTCCGTCCCGGTGCCCGGACGCCGCGTTCCCCCGGGCTACGCGCTACGGGTGACGATCCGCAGCACCTCGAGCGTCCGCGGGGGGACGTCGGGGTCCTCGCCGTCGCTCATCGCGAGCCGCACATGGGCGTCGCGCGCCGCCCGCACCGCCTCGGGCCACCCGTGGTGGTTGAGGTACGCCCCCACCTCCGCATCGGGCCCGACCTGATGCATGATCCGCAGCACCCGCAGCACCGCGGTGTCGACGAGCGCCGCCTCCTGCGAGTCGCGGAAGATCGTGCCGACGTATTTCTCGGCGGACCAGTTGTCCAGCCAGGTGTCCTCGACGAGGCGGTACACGGCGTCGGTGACGTCCCCGTACCCGTCGACTCCGGCGAGCCAGACGTCCCGTTGGAACACCTGGTCCGAAAGCATGTGCAGCGCGGAGCGCACATTGCTGCGCCAGCGCCACCACGGCATGTCGTTCAGTGGCATGACGCCCATGGTGGATGAGCGACGGGCACGACGGGAAGAGCTCTCCGAACCTTGCACGGTCATCGATAGTACGTTCCCTGTGAAATCCGGATCATCGCCCCCCGCAATTCACCTCTACGTCACTTCCAGTTGACCACTGATCGCACGAGGGTTAGTGATGTGGGGGAATCGTGCGTGTCCATGACCGGCAGGCGACGTACCAGCTCCTCCCCCACCAGCCCGAGTGCTCCGGGTGCCGTCCGCAGAACAGCGACTCCCCGCGTCAAGACGGCCCTGATCGCCGCGGGAGCTCTGGTGGCCTGTGCGTCGCTGGCCGCGGCCTGCGGTGTCGTCCCCGGTATCCCGGGGGGTTCCGGGGACGACACCGTCACCGTCATGACCTGGGCGCCCCAGAACACGTCGGCGACCAACAAGCCGGGCATGCCGGCCATGGCGAGTGCGTACGCCCGCTGGGCCAACGCGCACGGCGGCCTCGACGGGCACAAGCTGAAGGTGCTCACCTGCAACGACCACAACGACTACGTGGGTGCCGCCAAGTGCGCCCGGCTCGCCGTCAAGAAGAAGGTCGTCGCGGTCGTCGGCTCCTACAGCCAGTTCGGCTCCTCCTTCCTCTCGCCGCTGGAGTCGGCGGGCATCCCGTACATAGGCGGCTACGGCCTGACCGACGACGAGTTCAAGAGCGTGCTCTCCTACCCCGTCAACGGCGGCCAGCCCGCCCTGCTGGCCGGCCTCGGCGAGGAACTGGGCAAGAGCTGCGGTCCCGTCGCGATGGTGCGGCCCGACACCGTGGCGGGCGACCAGCTGCCCCTGCTGCTCGACTCCGGGCTGAAGGCGGCGGGCCACGCCCGGGTCGACGATGTGCGCGCCGCCGAGGACGCCACCGCGTTCGACTCCCAGGCCGAGTCGGCGCTGGAGAAGGCGACCGCGGACACGGCGAAGAAGGGGTGCGTGGTGCCTTCGCTCGACGACCGCACCAGCACGTTCATGGACTCCTTCCGCCGTCTGAGCAGCGAGTACCCCGCGGTGCGCACCGCCTCCGTGCTCGGCAGCGTCGACCAGTCGGTCATCAACCAGTCCGGGGGCGGCTCGGGTCCCTACGAAGGTGCGTACGTCACCGGCTGGTACCCGGAGTCCACGGACAAGCGCTGGGACCCGATGAAGAAGGTGATCCGCGAGGAGGCCTTCGGCGACAACCGGATCGACCCGGCGGACGCCGGCGTGCAGACCACGTGGATCGCCTACACGGTTCTGCAGAAGGTCGTCGAGTCGCTCGGCGGCGGCCGGGTGACCGCGAACACGATCCGCTCGGCCCTCGACAACGGCCTGAAGGTCGACACGGGCGGCCTCACCCCGAGCCTGCGCTGGCGGTTCCAGGACCTGACCGCCGTCGTCGACTTCCCCCGGCTGATCAACTCGAGCGTGACCTTCCAGGTCGTGGACCAGGGTCAGCTGGTGGCGGCCCGCAAGGGCTTCGTCGACGTCTCGAAGACGCTGGAGAGCACCGCCGACGAGTAGGCCCGGCGGGCGGGGGCATCGAACACCCGCGCGCGGTGTGCGCCGCACGGTCGGGGACCGGCGGCGCACACCGCCGCTCTCACAGCTGCGTCGGCTGGCGCTGAGTCAGGCCGTATTTCTGGGCGATGGTGTTCCACAGCCGCGCGGCCTTCGCCTTCTGGGCGCTGGCCGTACCGCTGTCGCGGTTGCCCGCCTCGGTCTGGCCGGTGGAGCGGGCATGGCCCTTCCTGCACGCCTTCTTGTTGCCCGCGACCTGGTCCGCCCAGGCGGCGTAGTGGGTGTCGGCGGACGCGGACGCCTTCCACGCCGCGGTGAGCGAGTTGGTCAGCTCGCCGTGCTGCGGCAGCTTGTCGACCTCGAGCTTGGACAGCTGCGTGACCAGGCCGTTTCGCTGCTGGGCGGCGTTGCGCAGATCGGTGGCCGCCTGCCCGAGGTTCTGGCAGACCTTGACCTCCGCGACCGCCTTGATCACCGCGCCCCGGCTGTTGCCGCTGTCGGCGAGGAGCTTGTCGAGGGCGGCCGCCTGCTGCTTGGCGGCGTCGTCGGAACCCGCGGGCGAGGAGTCCGCGGCCGGGCCGGTCGCAGAGACGTTCTTGCTGTTGCCGCCCTGGTCGTCGGTGCCCCCGCCTCCGCCGAGCAGGGCGCCCGCGCCGATACCGAGGACGACGATGCCCACGCCGACGGCCGCTATGAGCGGCATCCGCGAGCGGCCGCGGCCGCCGCCGTCGTCGCGTCGTCCGGCCGCCCGGCCCATCGGGGCGCCGGGTGTGTCCGCCGCGTCGAACCTCGGCAGATGCTGGGTGGGCTCGGCGCCGCCCGCGGCGTGCCGGAACAGATTGTCGAACTCCGCCGGCGTCCGCCGGTCGTCCTGGGGCTCCGGCATTCCGTAGGGCGCGGGGCCCGGCTGTCCGGGGACGGGCGGAAGGTACTGCGTGGCCTGGGCGTCGGAGCCGGTCTGCGGCAGCGGCGCGGAGCCGTGGGTGCGGCCGAGGAAGCGCGTCGCGGCGTCGCCGGACACCTCGGGCGGCAGCGCTCCCGCGGTCACCGGCGGGATGTACTGGGTCGCCCCGTCGTCGGCACCGGCCGCGACGGGCGGGATGTACTGGGTCGCGCCCTCGTCCGGTCCGAGGGCCACGGGCGGGATGTACTGGGTGGCGCCTTCGTCCGCGGGCGGCAGGGGCTGTGCGCCCTGCCGGTGATCGTAGGCACCGTGCGGCAGGTGTCCGTCCGGGCCGTACGACGGCAACTGCGCGCCCTCGGGCGGCAGCGGCTGCCCCGACCCGGCGTGCGGCTGCGGGGACGCCGGAGCACCGCCCCAGCCCTGCTGCGGATCCGGGGTCTCCCAGGACGACTGCGCGCCGTGCGCACCCCACTCCGGTGCGGGCGCCGCCCCGGACCGCTCGGCCGGGCCCCACTGCTGCCCCGCGTCGCCGCCCCAGCCCTGGCCGGCCGAGGGCGCCTGGGGAGACTGCTCCGGTCCCCACGGGCTGCCCCACGCCTGACCGCCCGCCGGGGCGCCATGGCTCTCCGGGCCGCCCGCAGCCGCCGCATGGCGACCGGCTGCGGGAACGGCGGAGCCGTTCATTCCGCCCGCCTGGCCCGGCAGCAGGGGTTCGCCGCCGTCGGAGGGCAGCACGATGCCTTCGCGCGCGGGCCGCGCCGAGGGCTCCTCGCCCTGTCCACTCTGCGTCACCGGGACTCCTACGAATGGGGGACTTTCGGAATCGTCGGCTCACGCTACCGGGTCCCCCGAGCCGCATGCCACGCAGCACTGGGCCCGACCTCGCGCCCGTGTGACAGCGGTAACACAACCGCCACGCCGGGCGCTGTTTAAGTCCTCTTCCACACCTTCGCCCGTCGGCCACCTTTCGTTCGCCGGACTTTCACACCCGTGCGGCCGCCCCGTAAGGCACTCCGCAGGGCGTGCGAACGCCCCGAACGGAGCGCGACGGCTATGCGGCCGTCGCCAGATCCATCCGCGCCCCGAACTCCCGCACCACCGCCTCGTCCCGGAACGGCTCCAGCCGCTGCTGCAGGTCCTCCAGGTACTCGGCGCCGCGGTTGGACCGCAGGCCGCCGAGGATCTCCACGGCCTTCAGGCCCGTGTGGCAGGCCTGTTCCACCTCGCGCTGCTGGACCTGGGCAGACGCGAGCAGCACATAGCCGATGGCCCGGCGCCGCGCCCGGGACTCGGGGTGCCCGGCCAAGGACTCCTCCGCGCACCGCACCGCCGCCTCGGCCTGTCCGAGGTCCCGGTGGCAGTGCGCCAGCTCGTCCGCCAGATACGCCTGGTCGAAGTGGGCGATCCACGCCGGGTCGTCCCCGGTCGCCGTGTCCGCCGCCTCCAGCGCCGTGACCGCGCGGCCCGACGCGAGCTGGGCGGCCCGCGCATCGCCCAGCAGCGCGTGTCCGCGTGCCTCGGCGGCGAGGAACATCGCCTCCGCGCGCGGTGTCGCCCGCCCGCGCGCCCCCTCCTGGGCCGCGCGGGCCAACTGCGCGATCTCGCGCGGATTCCCGAGCTGCGCCGCGAGATGGCTCATGGAGGCGGCGAGCACATAGCCGCCGTAGCCTCGGTCGCCCGCCGCCTGGGCGAGCCGCAGCGCCTGGATGTAGTAGCGCTGGGCGAGTCCCGGCTGCCCGGTGTCGACGGCCATGTACCCGGCGAGTTCCGTCAACCGCGCGACGGCCGCGAAGAGTTCGCGCCCCACGGCGTCCCGGTACGAGCCGGCCAGCAGCCCCGAGACGACGCTGTTGAGGTAGTGCACGACGACTGGACGCACATGACCGCTGCCGTACTGGTGGTCCAGATCGACCAGCGCCTGGGTCATCGCACGCACCGCGGCCACGTCCGAGGACCCCACCCGCGGTCCGGCCGAGCGCGCGACCTGCGCGTCCGGTCCGGAGATCAGCCAGTCGCGGCTCGGTTCGACGAGAGCCGAGGCGGCGACCGAGGAGCCGGAGAGGAAGTCGCGCCGCCCGACGTCGCTGCGCCACAGCTCGCAGACCTGCTCGATGGCGCCCAGCACCGTCGGCGAGAACTGCAGGCCCACGCCGGAGGCGAGGTTCTTGCCGTTGGCCATGCCGATCTCGTCGATCGTGACCGTGCGGCCCAGCTTGCGGCCGAGCGCCTCGGCGATGATCGCCGGCGCCCGGCCCCTCGGCTGCTGCCCGCGCAACCAGCGCGCCACCGAGGTCTTGTCGTAGCGAAGATCAAGACCGTGTTCCGCGCCGCACATGTTGACCCGGCGGGCGAGCCCCGCGTTCGAGCAGCCCGCTTCCTGGATGAGCGCCTGCAGCCGTTCGTTCGGCTGCCGCGCGACGAGAGGCCTGGCGGCCATGGGTACCCCCTGCTTCACGGCTCGGATGCCTGCCCGTGCACCGAGTCGACGACTCTTCGACGGCCGGGCTCGACGGGAACTCCTTTCCCGGGCACCGAAAGGATCCGGCCTTGAAGATCGATGCCCAGCAGACATGCCTCTGATGCGAGACATGCGCGGATTGCCGGGGTAAAGGCCGAAGCCGTCCCCTCACGTGGTTACCCGGACCTCGCTGCCGTTCCTCTTGCGCGCCCCCGCCCGTGCATCCGTGCGCCCCGCTCCCGAAGACGGTGCTCCTCCCGGCGCATGCGGAATTAATAGGACATTCCCAAAAGGCGCGTCCCGAGCGGCTGACGGCGCCGGACCGGGAGGCGTAACCCCCGGTCACGACCAGAGTTGTGTTCAACGTGGAAGAGACGATCGCAGGCCCTGAAGCTGCCCCCATCCCGCAGCAGCGAGGCGGTTCGCTGCTGGAAGCCGCCGTACGTTACGTCCAGGAGCGCCATTGGGACGTGTTCCCGGGCACCTGGCTGGAGGCCGTCGACGGGATGCCTCGCTGCTCCTGCGGTCGGGCCGCATGTCGCATGCCCGGCGCCCATCCGGTGCGCCAGGACTGGGCGACGCAGGCGACCGGCAGCGCGACCGTCGTGCGCCGCCTGTGGGCCGCACAGCCGAAGGCGTCGATCCTGCTGCCCACCGGGCGCACCTTCGACGCGATCGACGTCCCGGAGACCGCCGGATTCCTCGCACTCGCACGCATGGAGCGGATGGAACTGACGCTCGGGCCCGTGGCCCTGACACCGGACCGCCGCATGTGGTTCTTCGTGCTTCCCGGCGCGGCGGCGAAGGTTCCGGACCTGGTGCGGAACCGGGGCTGGTCACTGGACCTGCTGGACCTGTCCGCCCTCGGCGAGGGGTCGTACGTCGCCGCGCCGCCCACGCGGTACGCCGCCCGCGGCGCCGTGCAGTGGGTCTGCCGGCCGACGGACGCCAACCGCTGGCTGCCGGACGCGGAGGAGCTGATCTCGCCGTTGGCGTACGCCTGCGGGCGGGACCGATAGCCGAGCGCCACCGTCGAACTCGCCCGGCCCGCCCGTGGAACCGGACCCCCGGTGCACGCCTTTCGCTCCGGTGGCCTCACTCCCCTCTGCCCTCTTGCCCTCGCCCCTTAGGGTGCTCCTATGACCGAGGGAGCAGCGACAGGCACGTCCGCCGTACGGGTGCGGGGGCTCTGGAAGCGGTTCGGGGAGCAGATCGCCGTCGCCGGCATCGATCTGGAGCTGCCCGCCGGGCGGTTCATCGGGCTGGTCGGCCCGAACGGGGCCGGGAAGACCACCACCCTGTCCATGGTCACCGGGCTGCTGAGGCCCGACCAGGGCACCGTCGAGGTGGTCGGGCACGACGTCTGGCGCGACCCGGTCGAGGTGAAGGCCCGCATCGGTGTCCTGCCCGAGGGGCTGCGGCTCTTCGAACGGCTCTCCGGACGCGAACTCCTCGCCTACACCGGGCGGTTGCGCGGGCTGCCCGGCGCCGAGGTCGACAAGCGGGCCACCCAGCTCCTCGACGTCCTCGACCTGGCAGGGGCCCAGCACAAGCTCGTCGTCGACTACTCGACCGGCATGCGCAAGAAGATCGGACTCGCCGCGGCGCTGCTCCACAACCCCGAGGTCCTCTTCCTCGACGAACCGTTCGAGGGCGTCGACCCGGTCTCCGCGCAGACCATCCGCGGAGTCCTGGAGCGCTACACCGGATCCGGCGCCACCGTCGTCTTCTCCTCCCACGTCATGGAGTTGGTGGAGTCGCTGTGCGACTGGGTGGCGGTCATGGCGGCGGGGCGCATCCGCGCGCACGGCCCCCTCGCCGAGGTGCGCGGCAGCGCCCCCACGCTCCAGCAGGCGTTCCTCGAGCTGGTCGGCGCGCACGGCCGCGCCGCCGCGACCGACCTGGACTGGCTCGGCGGTGGCACCCGATGAGCGCCGTGGGTCTCACCCCGGTCGTCGTACGGCTCAAACTGTCCCTGCTGCGCAACGGCCTGCGCCAGTCCGCCGGGCGCCGGGCCGCCTACGTCACCTCCGTCGTCGTCGTGCTGTTGATCGCCGCGCTGCAACTGCTCGGTCTGATCGCCCTGCGCGGCAACGCGCACGCCGCCACCGTCGCGGTCCTGCTCGTCGAGGTGCTGGCGCTCGGCTGGGCGGTGATGCCGCTGTTCTTCCCCAGCGGCGACGAGACGCTGGACCCCACCCGCCTGGTGATGCTGCCGCTGCGCCCGCAGCCCCTCGTACGGGCGCTGCTCGCGGCCTCCCTGGTCGGCATCGGCCCCCTCTTCACGCTCTGTCTGTTCACCGGTGCGGTGGTCTCCGTGGCCCACGGGGCGGCCGCGTACGGCGTCGGCGTGCTCGCGGTCGTCCTGGCGCTGCTGGTCTGCGTGGCGCTCGCCCGTGCCGTCGCCGCCGCCAACATCCGGCTGCTGACCAGCCGCAAGGGCCGCGACCTGGCCGTCCTGAGCGGGCTCGTCATCGCGGTCGGCGCGCAGCTCGTCAACTTCGGTGCCCAGCGGCTGGGTTCGGCCGGGCTGTCCCCGCTGGACCCGGTGGAGAACGTCCTGCGGTGGGTGCCTCCCGCCTCCTCGATCGGCGCCGTGGACTCCGTGAGCCGCGGTGCCTACGGCCTCGCGGTCGCCCAACTCGCCCTGAGCGCGGCGGCGCTCGCGGGGCTGCTCGCCCTGTGGTCGCGCAGCCTGACGACGCTGATGACCTCACCGGACGAGTCGACGCTCCAGGCCGCCGCTCCGAGCACCCGGGAGCGCACCTCGACGGGCCTGTCCCGGCTGCTGCCCGCGGGCCGTACCGGCACGGTGATGGAGCGCAGCCTCCGCTACATCTGGCGTGACCCGAAGACCAAGGCGGCGTGGGTGACCTCGCTCGCGATCGGGCTGATCGTCCCGGTCTTCAACGCCCTGCAGGGCACCGGGTCGATCTATTTCGCCTGCTTCGCGGCGGGGATGCTCGGCATCCAGATGTACAACCAGTTCGGTCAGGACACGTCCGCGTTCTGGATGGTCGCCATGACGATCTCCTCCCGCCGGGACGCCTACGCCGAACTGCGCGGCCGGGCGCTGGCGCTGCTGCTGATCACGCTCCCGTACGCCACGCTCGTCACCGTCGTGACGACCGCGCTGCTCGGCGCCTGGCCGAAGCTGCCCGAGGTGCTCGGGCTGTCCTTCGCGCTCCTCGGCGCGATGCTCGCCACCGGCGCCTGGTCCTCGGCCCGCTTCCCCTACTCCATCCCGCAGGAGGGCTACAAGAACGTGGTCCCCGGGCAGGCGGGCCTCGCCTGGATCTCCGTCTTCGGCGGCATGATCGCCGCCGCCCTGCTGACCGCACCCGTGATCGCCGCCGCGATCTGGCTGAACGTCTCCTCGGACGGCGACGGGTGGACCTGGCTGCTGCTCCCTGGGGGTGTCCTCTACGGGGCGCTGATCACCCTGCTCGGCCTGCGCCTCGCCGCACCGCGCACGGCAGGGCGGCTGCCGGAGATCCTGACGGCGGTCAGCAAGGGTTGAACCCGCTCGCCCGGGGCAGGTGTGCCGGGAGAGACGGAAATCCGGGGAGCAACGATTTCGTCGAATCTTTCCGGAAGCCGATGTGGGCTGCGTCACGTTCGAGTTGAATGATGTCCAGTGAGTGGACGAGCGCGGCGTACGTGCGGACGCAGCAGCCTGCAGGGGGTTCAGGTGAGTGCTTCCCGGCGTAGTGGGACCACGGACGAGCTGGGGCCCGGTGAGCCCGAGCGCGATGGTTCGGATCTTCTCGCCGCACTTCTGGACGGCATGGACGCGGCCCTGTGCGCCTTCGACGCCGACGGGGTCGTGACCCACTGGAACCGGGAGGCCGAGCGGATCCTCGGGTGGACCGCGGCGGAAGCGGTGGGACGGCAGGGGTTCGCCGGATGGGCCGTGCGGACCGCCGACGCCGAGGAGGTCCAGGGGCGGCTGATGTCCGCCATGGAATCGCCCGGCCGGCAGGTGCACGAGTTCGCGCTCCTCACCAAGGAGGGCGGGCGGGTGCTCGTGCGGACGCAGTCCGCGGCGGTGCGCGGGCCCGACGGAAAGCCCGCCGGGGTCTACTGCGCCTTCAGCGAGGTCCATGCGCAGATCGACCTGGAGCGCTCCATCGCACTGAGCGAGGCCCTGTTCGAGGACGCGAGCTGGGGCGTGGTCCTGGTGGACGCGGATCTGCGGCCCGCCGTGGTCAACGCGTACGCGGCCCGGGCACTCGGCATCGGCCGGAGCGCCGTGCTCGGACGGCCGCTCGGGGACCTGCTCCCGCAGGGCGTGGAGGAGCTGGAGAGCGCGCTGACCCACGTGCTGGCCGAGGGGGCACCGCCCGCTCCCGCCGAGATGTGGGTGAGCGTGCGGACCGGCGAGGGCGAGAAGCGGCGGTGCTGGCGCAGCGGGTTCCTGCGGTTGTCCTCACCGCTCGCGGAGGAGCCGGTTCCACTGGGCGTGGGATGGCTGTTCCAGGACATCACCGAGGCCAAGCAGGCCGAGCAGGAGGCGGCCCTGCTGCGCTTCCGCGCCAACCAGCTGCACCGCGCCGCCCGGGCGGCGGCCGAGTGCGAGGATCCCGCCGAGGCGGCCACCCTCCATCTGGACTTCGCGCTCGCCGGATTCGCCGACCACGCGCTGATCGACCGGGTGGCGGACGGCTCGGCGGCGGACGGAGAAGGGCGTGTCCGGCTGGTGCGGGCCGCCGAGACACCCTCCGGAGCACCCGGTCCGAGCACGCTCTCCGGGCAGGCCGGGCTCCCCGCGCGGTATGCGGAGGGGCATCCGGCCCTGCAGTGCGTGGCGCGCTCCGGTTCCGTACGGGCGGGCGCGGGCGACGTCGGCCCCGAGGAGGCACGTGCGTGGGCGCAGGCCCGGCAGTGGCCGCCGGACGCGGTGCACGCACTGTGCACGGTGCTGCGCAGCCGGGGCCGCACACTGGGCGTGGTGACGTTCCTGCGGGGCGCGGGGCGCAGCCGGTTCGAACGGCCCGACGCGGTGTACGGGGAGGACGTCGCGGTGCGGATCGCCGCCGCGCTCGACCTGGCCGACGCGTCGGGCGCCGCCGAGGAGGCGTAGGCGCGACCCGCCGGCCCCGGGGTCTGTCGCTCGGATCGAGTCAGCCGGGAGTGACCGCGCCTTTCGGCCGACGCCGGCAAGATCCAAGCGGCAGACCCTAGCCCTGCCGGTAGAAGATGCGGTCGCCGTACTCCCGCATGACCCGGGCGTTCCAGTCGTGGCCCCCGTCGACGTTCCCGGACCGCAGCAGGGGCGGTTCGACGCCGCGGTCCGCGAGGACGCCGGCTGCCGTCGCCATCACCGCCTGGAGCAGGGCCGTGGTCACGACCGTCGAGGCGGGGGCGAAGGGGGCCGGGATGGCGTCGAGGGTGAGCGTCGCGTCGCCCACCGCGATCCTCGAGTCGAGGACGATGTCGCAGTGGTCCTTGAGGTAGGTGCCGGAGACGTGCCGCGAGCTGGTCTCCGAGGCGTACGCCACCGAGGTGACCCCGATGACCTTGACCCCCCGTGCACGGGCGTTCGTCGCCATCTCCACCGGGAGGGCGTTGCGGCCGGACAGGGAGATGATCACCAGGAGGTCGCCGGACCGGAGCGGGCTGGAGTCGAGGACCGCGCCGGCCAGACCGTCCACCCGTTCCAGCGCGGAGCCCAGCGTCGCCGGCATGACGTCGACGCCGACGACCCCCGGCACCGCGAGCAGGTTCATCAGGGCGAGGCCGCCCGCCCGGTAGACCAGGTCCTGGGCGGCCAGCGAGGAGTGCCCGGCACCGAACGCGAACAGCCGGCCGCCCGCCGCGACCACGTCCGCGACCAGGGTGCCCGCCGCGGCGATCTCCTCCGCGTCCTCGTCCCGCACCCGTCGCAGCATGCCGATCGCCGCGTCGAAGAACCGCCCGGCCAGTTCGTTCCCGCCCTGCGGCTCCCCGCCGCTCGGCTGCTCGCTCATCGGCGACGCCCCTTCGAAGTCTCGGTGTCCCGTTCCCGACCGGCCGGCGACCGCACGGCGCAACGACGACGCACCGGCGCCCCGGGGCGGCCCGTGTCGCGGATCACGTTGCGGTCCGGACCAGAGGGATGTCAATACGGACGCGGCCCGGCGGGCCGCTCGGCGGCCCGGGTTTCGCCGGCTCTCCACGGTTGTCAGCGCGATGCGTCAGAATTGAGTCCAGGGCCAGCGCACGCGCCGGTGAGCCGTCGAGCCTCCGGCAGATTTCATCGAGGGGCACGTATGTCCGGACTGATCGACACCACGGAGATGTATCTCCGCACCATCCTCGAGCTGGAGGAGGAAGGCGTGGTCCCCATGCGCGCCCGCATCGCCGAGCGGCTCGACCAGAGCGGCCCGACGGTCAGCCAGACCGTGGCGCGCATGGAACGCGACGGGCTGGTGTCGGTCGCGGCCGACCGCCACCTGGAGCTCACGGACGAGGGCCGCCGCCTGGCCACCCGTGTGATGCGCAAGCACCGGCTCGCCGAGTGCCTGCTGGTCGACGTGATCGGCCTGGAGTGGGAGCAGGTGCACGCCGAGGCGTGCCGCTGGGAGCACGTGATGAGCGAGGCGGTCGAGCGCCGCGTCGTCGAGCTGCTGCGCCACCCCACCGAGTCGCCGTACGGCAACCCGATCCCGGGCCTTGAGGAGCTGGGCGAGAAGGACGGGGCGGACCCGTTCCTGGACGCGAGCATGGTGTCGCTGGCCGAGCTGGACCCGGGCACCGACGGCAAGACCGTCGTCGTCCGGCGTATCGGCGAGCCCATCCAGACCGACGCCCAGCTGATGTACACGCTGCGGCGGGCCGGCGTGCAGCCCGGCTCGGTGGTCAGCGTGACGGAGTCCGCGGGCGGGGTGCTGGTCGGCAGCGGCGGCGAGGCGGCCGAGCTGGAGTCGGAGGTCGCGTCCCACGTGTTCGTGGCCAAGCGCTAGGCGGAGTCCCGGAGGCGTCCGGCCGGTCTTTCGGGTCGTGCGGTCTCGACGCGCCCGGGCCTTCACCGCAGCCGCGCAATGCGGGTGACTCCAGGGGCCGTTGTGATGACTTCGCGATCCTGCCGAATCCAAGATCCAGTGCGCGGAATCGCAGCGTTCGGGCCGTGCGCATGCAAGGCTGTCGCATGAGGCATATGACCGGAGAGCTCGTGGCCACGGGATGACAGTGATATCACCTGGTCAGGGAGGGGGCGGATGGATGTGCCGCAGACAAGGGAAGAGCCCCGGCACCTTGTGGCGCCGGGGCCTGTCCTCCCCTGTTCCGACCCGGAGCCCCGAGCTCTCAGGGTCGTCCCCCTCGGACCGTTTTTCCCCGAGCGGTCCGCCTCCCGCTGAAGATCTCCCCGCGGAATCGACGGCCAACCCTCGAGGAAGGTCACTCGAAGGAGGGGTGTTGCCTCCAGAAGCACCATTTTCGAATAGTCATTCGATAGCGTGGCGGCCATGGCCCCACCCGATCGTGCGCCACGACGACCGGCGCATCCCGTGACTCGGCGAGCGACGGCACCACACACGGCCGGCACCGGCAGCCGGCGACGGCGGTGACCGTCACCAGCAGAAGCAGCAGGACAACAGCGGCAGTACGACGAGCGCGCGGACCGGCCGGCGGAAGCAGGCGGTCCGGACGGAGCAGGGGGGTGCCACGAGCATGGTGCGGCGCATCGACGTGACCGGAGCGGGCGGCCTACGCCTCGCGGCCTGGGAGTTCGCCGACCCGCCCAAGACTGGGGAGAACGAGCGGGCACCGGGCGTGCTGTTACTCCACGGGCTGATGGGACGCGCCTCGCATTGGGCGCCCACAGCCCGCTGGCTCTCCGAGCGGCACCGCGCCGTCGCGCTCGACCAGCGCGGTCACGGCCAGAGCGACAAACCGCCCGAAGGGGCGTACACCCGCGAGGCCTACATCGACGACGCCGAAGCCGCCCTGGAACAGCTCGGCCTCGCCCCGGCCGTCCTCATCGGCCACGCCATGGGCGCCCTGACCGCCTGGCAGCTCGCCGCCAAACGCCCCGACCTGGTGCGCGGCCTGATCATCTGCGATATGCGTGCCTCCGCGCTCGGCGCCGCCTCGCAGCGCGAGTGGGAGAGCTGGTTCAAGTCCTGGCCGCTGCCCTTCGCCACACTCGCCGACGTACGGAAGTGGTTCGGCGAGGACGACCCCTGGGTGGAGCGCCCGAATCCGGCCCGCGGCGAGTTCTACGCCGAGGTGATGGCCGAGTCCGAGGACGGCTGGCGGCCCGTCTTCGAACCGGAGCAGATGCTGAAGTCCCGCCAGACCTGGGTGTACGACGCGCACTGGGAGGAGCTGGCGCAGGTGCAGTGCCCGGCCCTGGTCGTCCGTGGCCTCGACGGCGAGCTCGGCCGTGCCGAGTCACAGGAGATGGTGCGCGTCCTGCCGCACGGCCGCTATGCGGAGGTCGCGGAAGCCGGACACCTCGTCCACTACGACCAGCCGGAGGCATGGCGCGCAGCGGTCGAACCGTTCCTGGAGGGCGTGCTCACCCCCTGAGCAGCGGAAACGGCGCGCATCTGAAGGTCGTCGGCCGACTTCGGAAAAAAACGGTTGATCCAGGCGCGATGGGTTCTTAGGGTGGCTGGTACTTCGGAAAGGAGGTGGTTCGGCAGATGTATGAATACCGGACGGAAGAGGTGACTGCGGGCTAGTGGCCCGCCGTCGTACTCGGTTCGGCGCCGGACCCGCGCGTGCGATAAGCGCGCAGCCGGCCTAATCCAACGCAGTCACCCGACCCGCGAGCTCGCCGGTACGTCCGGCCGGCTCCCCCGCCGTCAGGCAGGGGGACCCGAGCTCGCGGGTCGTCTGCGTTCACGGGCGGCCGCTCCCCTGACGTGCCGCCCGGCGGCGGCCCGGTGACCTCACGGACTCAGCCGCTCCACCCGCCAGGTGCCGTCCGGTTGGGCGACATAGCGGAGGCGGTCGTGGAGGCGGTTCTCCCGGCCCTGCCAGAACTCGACCGTCCGGGGCGTGACGCGAAAACCGCCCCAGTTCGGCGGAACGGGAACCTCGGAGCCCTCGGGATAGCGGGCGCTCAGACGCTCGTACGCGGTGTCGAGCTCCGTACGCGAGGCGATCACCGAGGACTGCGCGCTGGCCCAGGCACCGAGCCGGGAGCCGTGCGGGCGGGTGCGGAAGTAGGCGGTCGTCTCCTCGCGGCCGGTGCGGTGGGCGGTGCCGGTGACGATCACCTGGCGGGCCATCGGATGCCATGGGAAGAGCAGCGAGATGTGCGGGTTGACCGCCAGGTCCCGGGCCTTGCGGGACTCGTAGTTGGTGTAGAAGACGAAGCCCCGCGCGTCATAGCCCTTCATCAGCACCGTGCGGGAACTGAGCAGGCCGTCCGCGTCCGCCGTGGCGACCACCATCGCGTTCGGCTCGTAGATCATCCCGGCCACCGCGGCCTGTGCCGCCTGCTTGAACCAGCGG
Source organism: Streptomyces sp. HUAS TT11 (assembly GCF_051553595.1). Classification (NCBI taxonomy): domain Bacteria; kingdom Bacillati; phylum Actinomycetota; class Actinomycetes; order Kitasatosporales; family Streptomycetaceae; genus Streptomyces; species Streptomyces sp. HUAS TT11. The sequence continues at coordinate 5,131,292 of NZ_CP196184.1, read as the reverse complement.
GCGAACTGCTCCATCGGCGCGGCGGCGAGCGACGACGCGTCGAGCCCTTCGGCACGGTAGTGCGCCCGCATCTCGGCGGGGTCGTGCGCCAGGTCCTCGGCGGGGCCCTGGGCCGCCGCACGTTCGACGATGGGTTCGAGCTCCGGCTCCGCGGCGGAGGCGGCGGGCGGTTCGGCTGATGCGGGTTCGTCCGGGTAGCGGTCGGTCACCCGGTCATCTTGCCCCATGCCCTTGGCACTTCGAAGGGGTGCGGTTCATCACTGCGTGGCACTGAGTGCCGCCACCTCTCCCCAAAGGTGGCACTCGGGGATATCGTGCAGATGCCGTTCGGGTTGGGTGACCGCCGACCGATCGGGGCATCACCGGATTGACCGTTTCGGACCGCGAGTCCTTGGTCAGCGACCGCGGAACCGGAACGGCGCACCTCCCCCTGACAGCCGACGTCCACCACCTCAGTCCCAGCGGCTCGTGGACGCGGCCGACGGGAACCCCACAGACCACATCCGCCGCACACATCACGAGGAGCCGCCTGATGTCCGACTTCGTACCCGGGCTCGAGGGAGTCGTCGCGTTCGAGACGGAGATCGCCGAACCGGACAAGGAGGGCGGTGCCCTGCGGTACCGGGGCGTCGACATCGAGGAACTGGTGGGCCACGTCTCCTTCGGCAACGTCTGGGGGCTGCTGGTCGACGGCGCCTTCAATCCCGGCCTGCCGCCCGCCGAGCCCTTCCCCATCCCCGTGCACTCCGGTGACATCCGTGTGGACGTGCAGTCGGCGCTCGCCATGCTCGCTCCGGTGTGGGGTCTGAAGCCGCTCCTGGACATCGACGCCGAGCAGGCCCGCAAGGACCTGGCCCGCGCCGCCGTCATGGCCCTGTCGTACGTCGCCCAGTCGGCGCGCGGTCAGGGGCTGCCGATGGTGCCGCAGAGCGAGATCGACAAGGCGCACTCCGTCGTGGAGCGGTTCATGATCCGCTGGCGGGGCGAGCCGGACCCGAAGCATGTGGCGGCCGTCGACGCCTACTGGACGTCCGCCGCCGAGCACGGCATGAACGCCTCCACCTTCACGGCCCGGGTCATCGCGTCCACGGGCGCCGACGTCGCCGCCGCGCTGTCCGGCGCGGTGGGCGCCATGTCCGGTCCGCTGCACGGCGGTGCGCCCTCGCGGGTGCTCGGCATGATCGAGGAGATCGAGCGCACCGGTGACGCCGAGGCCTATGTGAAGCGCGCCCTCGACCAGGGCGAGCGGCTGATGGGCTTCGGACACCGGGTGTACCGCGCCGAGGACCCGCGTGCCCGTGTGCTGCGTCGTACGGCCCGTGAGCTCGGGGCTCCGCGCTTCGAGATCGCGGAGGCGCTGGAGAAGGCGGCCCTGGAGGAGTTGCACAACCGCCGTCCCGACCGTGTCCTCGCCACGAACGTGGAGTTCTGGGCGGCGATCATGCTGGACTTCGCCGAGGTCCCGGCGCACATGTTCACGTCGATGTTCACCTGTGCCCGTACGGCGGGCTGGTCGGCGCACATCCTGGAGCAGAAGCGCACGGGCCGGCTGGTACGGCCGTCCGCGCGCTATGTCGGTCCCGGCCCGCGCGGCCCCCAGGAGATCGAGGGCTACGCGGACATCGCACGCTAGCGCCCCGGGCGGGGGCACCCCGTTCGCCGACCCGCACGCGCCACGGCTCCGCGTCCCCGGAAGGGGCGCGGAGCCGTGGCGCGTCACACGGGGCTCAGCAGATCCGCGTGATGCCGGGCCGCTGCCGCCGGGTGCGCCCGCACCTTGCCCTTCAGCTCGTTGAAGCCGTACTCCGCGAACAGCGGGTTGGCCGGGTCGTCGGTGACGCCGGGCGCGGTGGCGGCGTGCGGGAAGGGCAGCGGCTCCACGCGGGCGTCCAGACGAGGGTTGAAGAAGAACGGCACGGAGAACCGCTCGGCGGCGCCGGGCGGGCTGACGACCCGGTGGTTGGTCGCGATCAGATAGCCGTCGGTCGCCACCTCCAGCAGCTCACCGAGGTTGACCACGAACGCTCCCTCCAGTGGCGGAACGTCGTGGAAGAGTCCGTCCGCGCGCTGCACCTGGAGTCCGCCGATCCGGTCCTGGAGCAGCAGGGTCAGGAATCCGTAGTCCTTGTGGGCGCCGACCCCCTGGTCGGCGCCGTCGCCGGCGCTCCCGGGATAGCGCACGAGCTTGAGGTGCGGGTGCGCACGGTCGCCGAAGACCGGGTCGTAGAAGCCGGCGGGCGCGCCGATCGCGGTGAGGAGCTCGTGCAGCAGCCGCCGGGCGACCGCGCCGAGCCGGTCGATCCAGGCGAGCACGGCGGTCCGCAGTTCGGGCAGGGCGCCCGGCCACTGGTTGGGGCCCTGCAGCCACCAGTAGGCGGGCTCGCCCGGGCCGGGTGCGCGGGCGGGTCGTTCGGCGCCTATGTCGAGCTGGTCGCGCCAGTCGCGGGTGCCGCCGGTGCGTTCGTCACCGATGCGGGTGTAGCCGCGGAAGTGCGGCGAGTTCACGTTGTCGAGGGCGAGGCGGTCGGCCGCCGGGAGCGCGAAGAAGGCGTGCACGGCGTCGAGCAGGGCATCGGTCTCGGCCCGGGTGACACCGTGCCCGACGAGCTGGAAGAAGCCGACGTCATGGGCGGCGCTGTGCAGCTGGGCGTGCAGCAGCGCCCGCGCCTGGGGGCCGCGGTCGGCGGCGGAGAGATCGATGATCGGGAGCTGGTCGTACGACGGGTTCGTCATGGGGTGCGTCCGCAGGGTCTACGGGGGCTGGAGCGTCCGCGGGGGATGGGGCGGAGCCCTGGGTGCCACCGGGGGAGGAAGAGGGGGCTGGGTCAGGCGGAAGGCCGACAGCCCATGCTCGTGACGCGCACGTAGTCCACGTGGCGGCGTCGGACGAGCATCGGAGGCATGTGGGCAAGGGTACTGCGGGGTGCGCGGAACGGACGGGCCGCGCACAACGGCCGCGGAGGGTGGGCCGCTCTCAGCCCAGCGCCTCCTCCAGCAGCACGGCCCACTGGGCCACCACCCGGTCCCGGCGGGCCCCGTCGTCGGTGAGCAGGTTGGCCAGACCGAGGCCGCGGGCCATGTCGAGCAGCCCCTGGACGGTTTCACGGACGCCGGGACGTGATTCGTCGGCGCCGAGCAGGTCCACGGCGATGCGGTGGGTCTCGCGGCCGACCCGGGCCTCCAGCTCCGTCACGCGCGGCCGCAGCTGGTCCTCGTCACAGGCGGCGACCCACAGATGCAGAGCGGCACGGAACAGCGGCCCGGTGTACAGGTCGACGAGGGCGGCGACCACCGCACGGCGGTCGGCCGCCCCCTGCGGGAACAGGTCCCGTATCGCCGTGGAGCGCTCCTCGGCGACGTACTCGACGGCGGCCGTGAACAGGTCCTCACGGGTGGGGAAGTGGTGTTGTGCAGCGCCCCGGGAGACGCCGGCGCGTTCGGCGACGACCAGGACCGTGGAGCCCGCCCAGCCGTGTTCGGCGAGACAGGCCACGGCGGCCTCCAGGAGCCGCTGCCGGGTGGCCCGGCTGCGGTCCTGTTTGGGAACGCGTTCGACCGCGTTCACACCACCCATGCGGGGTCCCGTCGCTCGAGGAAGGCCGTCATCCCCTCGCGGGCCTGCGGCGAGGAGAACAGCCGGGCCGAGAGCGCGGTCAGTTCGGCCGCGTCCCGGTCGAAGGTCTCCCGCACACTAGCCGTGAGCAGTCGTTTTGTCTCGGCCAGCCCCTGGGGCGAAGCCCTGCGCAGCCCGTCGAGCATCGGCGCGAGCACCGCATCGACGTCGTCGCCCGCCGCGGTGAGCAGCCCGGTGCGCACGGCCTCGGCGGCATCGAAGCGTTCGCCGGTGAGGTAGTAGCGGGCGAGGGCGCGGGGGTCCGTGCGCGGCAGCAGGGGCAGGGAGATGACGGCCGGGGCGACTCCGATGCGCACCTCGGTGAAGGCGAAGGTGGCCTGTGCGGAGGCGGCCGCGATGTCGCAGGCGCCCAGCAGCCCGAGGCCGCCCGCCCGAACGTGCCCCCTCACCCGGGCGACCACGGGTTTGCGCAGTTCGACGATCTGGCGCAGCAGTCCGACCAGGGCGTCCGGGTGCGGTGGGTCGCGCAGATCGGCGCCCGCGCAGAAGGTGTTCCCGGTGTGGGTGAGGACGACGGCCCGTATGTCGTCGTCCTTGCCGCAGCGGGTGAGCGCCGCCGCCAGGGCGCCGACGAGCGCGCCCGACAGGGCGTTGCGGTTGCCGGGCGAGTCGAGGGTGACGGTGGTGACACCGCGGTCGTCCGCGGTGTGGACGAGTTCGCTCACGAGCGCTCCCTGAGCTGCCGGCGGAGGATCTTCCCGGACGCGGCCCGCGGTACTCCGTCTACGAAGGTGACCCGCCGGACCCGTTTGTAGGGGGCGACACGTTCGGCGACGTACATCATGACCTCGCCCGCGGAGAGCTCCTCCGCGCCCGGCTGCCGTACCACGAAAGCGTGCGGGACCTCGTTGTTGTCGTCGTCGTAGACACCGATGACGGCGGCGTCCCCGATCTTCGGGTGGGTCAGCAGGAGCGCCTCCAGTTCGGCGGGCGCCACCTGGAATCCCTTGTACTTGATGAGTTCCTTGACCCGGTCCACGACGAAGAGCCAGCCGTCGCCGTCCACATGGCCGATGTCCCCGGTGTGCAGCCAGCCGTTCCGGTCGATCATCGCGTCGGTCGCTCCGGGCTGTCCCAGGTAGCCCTTCATCACCTGGGGACCGCGGACGGCGATCTCGCCGGTCTCGCCGACGCCGAGGTCCTTGCCGGGATCGTCGAGGGAGAGGATGCGCATCTCGGTGCCGGCGACGAGCTTGCCGACCGTGCCGGGGGGAGCGTCGCGGGCGTCCAGGGGTACGACATGGGTGCACGGGGACAGCTCCGTCATGCCGTAGCCCTGGCCGATGGGCGGCAGGCCGAGCCGCTCGGCGCAGGCCACCGCGAGGCTCGCGTCCAGGGGAGCCGCGGCGCTGATGATGTATTTCAGGGACGACAGGTCGTAGTGCGCGACGGTCGGGTGCTTGGCGAGGGCCAGCACGATCGGCGGCGCCACGTACAGACCGGTGATGCGGTGGTTCTGGATGGACGCCAGGAAGGTGTCCAGATCGAAGCGCGGCAGCACCACGACGGTGGCCCCCTGCCGCAGGGGTGCGTTCATCAGGGCCGTCATGCCGTAGATGTGGAAGAAGGGCAGCACGGCGAGGATGCGCTCGCCCGGCCCCGTCCCGATGAGCGGGCGGATCTGGGCGAGATTGGTGGCTATCTGACGGTGCGTGAGCATCACGCCCTTGGGCATGCCCGTGGTCCCGGACGAGTACGGGAGGACGGCGACGTCCTCCACCGGGTCCACGTCGACCTCGGGTTCGGGTGCGGCGGTCGCCAGCATGTCGATCAGGGAGCGGTGCCCGGGCGCGCTGTCGCAGACGAAGATCTCCTGCACTCCGCCCGCCTTGTCGGCGGCCGTGCGTGCCGTGTCCAGGAGGGGCGACACGGTGATGAGCCAGCGGGCGCCCGAGTCACGCAGCTGCTTGGCGAGTTCCTCGACAGTGGCGAGAGGGTGCACGGTCGTGACCGAGGCCCCCGCGCGCGTGGCGGCGTAGAAGGCGGTCGGGAAGGCGATGGTGTTGGGGCTGTGCAGGGCGAGGACATCGCCCTTGCGCACACCTGCCTCGGCGAGAGCGGCGGCCAACCGCCGGTGGAACCGGTCGAGTTGCTCGTAGGTGAGCATCGTGCCGTCCACCCCATCGATCAGGGCGGGCAGTTCACCGAACTCGGCGGCCCGGCCGAGCACCGCGTCGTGGATGGGCACCTCGACGGCCGGCACGTCCGCATACTGGCTTCGGAACACGGTTCCTCCTCGTACGACTCTGTACGACTGCGGTACGGCTGCGGGGCTAGTAGGACTTCGGCAGCCCCAGGGTCTGGTGGGAGACGTAGTTGAGAATCATCTCCCGGCTCACCGGTGCGATACGAGACACGCGCGCCGCCGTGATGAGCGAGGCCAGTCCGAACTCCCGCGTCAGCCCGTTGCCGCCGAGGGTGTGCACGGCCTGGTCGACGGCCTTCACACAGGCCTCCCCCGCCGCGTACTTGGCCATGTTCGCGGCCTCGCCCGCGCCGACGTCGTCACCGCAGTCGTACAGGAATGCCGCCTTCTGCATCATCAGACGGGCGAGTTCCAGGTCGATGTGCGCCTGGGCGAGGGGATGCGCGATCGCCTGGTGGGCGCCGATGGGCTGCTTCCAGACGGTGCGGTCCCGGGCGTACTCGACGGCACGGGAAAGCGCGTAGCGGCCCATGCCGATCGCGAAGGCGGCGGTCATCACACGCTCGGGGTTGAGCCCGGCGAACAGCTGGAGCAGTCCCGCGTCCTCGTCGCCGACGAGCGCGTCGGCGGGCAGCCGCACGTCGTCCAGGGTCAGCTCGAACTGCTTCTCGGCGCCGGAGAGTTCCATGTCGATCCGGCGCCGCCCGAAGCCCGGCGTGTCCCGCGGGACGACGAACAGACAGGGCTTGAGCCGTCCGGTCCGGGCGTCCTGGGTGCGGCCGACGATCAGGGTCTCGTCGGCGATGTCGACGCCGGAGATGAACACCTTGCGGCCGGTGAGGACCCAGTCGGCGCCGTCACGGCGTGCGGTGGTGGTGATGCGGTGCGAGTTGGAGCCGGCGTCGGGTTCCGTGATGCCGAAGGCCATGGTGCGGGTGCCGTCCGCCAGGCCCGGCAGCCAGCGGCGCTTCTGCGCCTCCGTGCCGAAGCGGGAGATGACGGTGCCGCAGATCGCCGGCGAGACGACGAGCATGAGCAGGGGGCAGCCCGCTGCGCCCAGCTCCTCAAGCACGATGGCGAGTTCGGCTATGCCTTCGCCCCCGCCGCCGTAGGCCTCCGGGAGGTTGACGCCGAGATAGCCCAGTTCGGCCGCCTCGGACCAGAGTTCGGTGGGGTGGCGGTTCTCGGCGATGACGGTGGAGAGGTAGTCGCGGCCGTAGCGCTTGCCGAGGGCGGCCACGGCCGAGCGCAGGGCTCGCTGTTCGTCGGTCTCGATGACGGGACTCATGCTGGTCTCCCGAGTGCGGAGTTGACGTGGTTGCTCGCGCGGTTCCCCGGCCCCCTCACGGGGCGGACTCCACCACGGCCAGCAATGTCCCGACCTCGACCTGCCGGCCGGGACTGGCGTGGAGAGCGCTCAGCGTGCCGGTGACCGGCGCCGTGATCCTGTGCTCCATCTTCATCGCCTCCAGCCAGAGCAGCGGCTGGCCGGCCTCGACGGCGGCTCCGACGCTCACGCCCTCGGCCACCCGCACGACCGTCCCCGGCATCGGCGCGAGCAGGGACCCGGGGGCGTGGTCGGTGGTGGGTGCCCGGAAGCGGGGCAGGGCAGTGAGGGCGGTCGGGCCGACGTACACCTGATCGCCGTACCGGGACACCCGGAACCTCCGGTGCACCCCGTCCACTTCGAGGACGACGAGACCGGAGTCGGCGTGCACCACGCGCACCCCGTCCGCCGACAGGCCCTCCCGTGTGTGCCGGTAGTGGACCTCGTGCTCCTCGCCCGCCACCAGATACCGCTTGGTCTGCGGCTGCGACGGCAGATTGCGCCAGCCGCCGAACCGCGAGCGGCCCTGCGCGTCCGCCAGCGCGGCGGCCAGGGCGGCGTACGGGTCGGGCGCGGGCCCGGTCAGTTCGGGCAGGTGCCGTTCGTAGAAGCCCGTGTCCATCCGGGCCGTGGTGAACTCCCCGTGCCGCAGGGAGCGGACGAGCAGGTCCCTGTTGGTCACCGGGCCGTGGACGTCCGCACGCTCCAGGGCGCTTGCCAGCTTGCGGATCGCCTCCGCCCGCGTGGGGGCGTGCGCGACGGCCTTGGCGAGCATCGGGTCGTAGTGGACGCCGATGGTGTCTCCGTCCGCGTACCCGGTGTCCAGCCGCACGTCCGGGACCGCGAGGCGGTGCAGCGTGCCGGTCTGCGGGGCCCACTGATGTGCCGGGTCCTCCGCGTAGAGACGGGCCTCGATCGCGTGTCCGTGTGCCTGCGGCGGTTCTGCGTCCAGGGCCGCTCCCTCGGCCACCCGGATCTGCAGCGCCACGAGGTCGATCCCGAACACGGCCTCGGTGACCGGGTGTTCCACCTGGAGCCGGGTGTTCATCTCGAGGAAGTGCGCCCGGTCGCCCTCGACCAGGAACTCCACCGTCCCCGCCCCCACGTAGTCGACCGCGCGGGCGGCCCGTACGGCCGTCGCGCACAAGTGGTCGGCGAGTTCCGGCGTCAGACCCGGCGCCGGGGCCTCCTCGATCACCTTCTGGTGTCGTCGCTGGAGGGAGCAGTCGCGGGTGCCGAGCGCCCACACCGTTCCGTGCGTGTCGGCGAGGACCTGCACCTCGACATGGCGTCCCCCCTCGACATACGGCTCGACGAAGACCTCGTCGTCCCCGAAGGCGCCCAGTGCCTCGGCGCGCGCCGCCGTCAGCGCGGCGTCCAGGGCGTTAAGGTCCCGTACGACCCGCATGCCGCGCCCGCCGCCGCCGGCCGCCGCCTTGACCAGGACGGGCAGGTCCTCGGCGGTGGGCGCGGCCAGTGGTTCCAGGCCCATCAGTTTCTTCGCCCGGGTCTTCGAGGCCATCGCCTCGATCGCCTCCGGCGGGGCGCCGATCCACACCAGGCCCGCGTCGAGCACCGCGCGCGCGAAGTCGGCGTTCTCGGAGAGGAATCCGTACCCGGGGTGGACGGCGTCGGCGCCCGCCGCGAGGGCGGCCTTCACGATCAGGTCGGCGCGCAGATACGTCTCGGCGGGTGCCGCACCGGGAAGCCGGACCGCCGCGTCGGCCACCCGGGTGTGGAGCGCGTCCGCATCGGCGTCCGAGTGCACGGCGACGGTGCGGATACCCAGCTCACGACAGGTTCGGACGATGCGGCAGGCGATTTCACCGCGGTTCGCCACCAGAACGGAAGTAATCACGGGCCTCACATCCGGAAGACGCCGAATCCGCCACGCGCGCCCTCGTAGGGCGCCGTGTGGATCGCGGACAGGCACAGGCCGAGGACGGTGCGGGTGTCGCGGGGATCGATGACCCCGTCGTCGTACAGTCGCCCGGACAGGAACATCGGCAGGGACTCGGACTCGATCTGCTGCTCCACCATCGCGCGCAGGGCGGCGTCGGCGTCCTCGTCGTAGGGCCGTCCCTTCGCCGCCGCGGACTGCCGGGCGACGATCGAGAGCACGCCGGCGAGCTGCTGCGGCCCCATGACGGCGGACTTGGCGCTGGGCCAGGCGAACAGGAAGCGCGGGTCGTACGCCCTTCCGCACATGCCGTAGTGCCCCGCCCCGTAGGAGGCGCCCATGAGCACGGACAGATGCGGCACCCGGCTGTTGGACACCGCGTTGATCATCATCGCGCCGTGCTTGATGATCCCGCCCTGCTCGTACTCCTTGCCGACCATGTAGCCGGTGGTGTTGTGCAGGAACAGCAGCGGGATGTCCCGCTGGTTGGCGAGCTGGATGAACTGGGCCGCCTTCTGGGACTCCTCGCTGAAGAGCACCCCCTGGGCGTTCGCCAGCACCCCGATCGGATAGCCGTGCAGGCTCGCCCACCCGGTGCACAGGCTCCTGCCGTACAGCGGCTTGAACTCGTCGAAGTCCGAGGCGTCGACGATCCGGGCGATCACCTCGCGCGGGTCGAAGGGCACCTTCAGGTCGCCGGGCACGATGCCGAGGAGCTCCTCCGCGTCGTACTCGGGCGGGATCGCCGTACCCGGATCGGGGTACGCCTTGCGGTGGTTGAGGCGGGCGACGACCCGGCGGGCCTGGCGCAGGGCGTCCTGCTCGTCGACCGCGAAGTAGTCGGCGAGACCCGAGACCCGTGCGTGCATCTCGGCGCCGCCGAGGGACTCGTCGTCGCTCTCCTCGCCGGTGGCCATCTTCACCAGCGGAGGGCCGCCGAGGAAGACCTTGGCGCGCTCCTTGACCATGATCACGTGGTCGGACATGCCCGGGATGTAGGCGCCGCCGGCCGTCGAGTTCCCGAAGACGACCGCGACCGTGGGTATTCCGGCCGCGGACAGCCGCGTGAGGTCGCGGAAGATGGCCCCGCCGGGGATGAAGATCTCCTTCTGGGACGGCAGGTCGGCGCCGCCCGACTCGACGAGGCTGATGCACGGCAGCCGGTTGGCGAGCGCGATGTCGTTGGCGCGCAGCGCCTTCTTCAGGCTCCACGGATTGCTGGCGCCGCCACGCACGGTCGGGTCGTTGGCGGTGATCAGGCACTCGACGCCCTCGACGACACCGATGCCGGTCACCAGCGAGGCTCCGACCGTGTAGTCGCTGCCCCAGGCGGCGAGCGGGGACAGCTCCAGGAACGGGGTGTCCGGGTCGAGCAGCAGCTCGATGCGCTCACGGGCCAGCAGCTTGCCGCGCCCGCGGTGCCGCTCGACGTACTTCTCGCCGCCGCCCGCCAGCGCCTTGGCGTGCTCGGCGTCGAGTTCGGCGAGTTTGGCGAGCATGGCGTCGCGATGGGCCCGATGGTCGGGGTCGTCGACGTCCACGGCGGTGGAAAGGACCGTCACGGGCGGGCCTCCGGGATCTCGGACGGGTGGGCGGCGGTCACAGGAGGGCCTCCGGCAGATCGAGGTGGCGGGCGCGCAGCCATTCACCGAGGCCCTTGGCCTGCGGGTCGAATCGGGCCTGCGCGGCGACGCCCTCGCCGAGGATCCCCTCGACGACGAAGTTGAGGGCGCGCAGGTTCGGCAGGACATGACGGACGACGTTCAGACCGGCCGTCTCGGGCAGGAGTTCACGGAAGAGGTCGACGGTCAGGGTGTGGGCGAGCCACCGCCAGGCGTCCTCGGTGCGCACCCACACCCCGACATTGGCGTCACCGCCCTTGTCCCCGCTGCGGGCCCCGGCGACGAGGCCGAGGGGGGCGCGCCGGGTCGGTCCCGGGACCGGCGGCTCCGGCAGGCGCGGCTCGGGCACCTCTTCCAGGACGCGGGTGTCGCCGGCCGGGGCCACGGCGATCCGCCGTCCGTCGTGGAGCACCGCCGCATGGTCCACGGTGTCCCGGGGTACGTGGGCCGACTCGAAGACTCCGTAGGGGGAGCCCTTCCCCGGCGGGGCGACCACATGGAAGCCGGGGTAACTGGCGAGGGCCAGCTCGATCGCCGCGCCGCTGAGCGCCCGGCCCACCGTCTCCTCGGCCGGGTCGCGCACGACCAGCCGGAGCAGGGCGCTCGCCGTCTCCTCGGTCGGGGCGTCGGGGCGATCGGTGCGGGCGAGGTCCCAGCGCACGTGTGCCGGGCGGCGCCCGGCCGCGTCCAGAGCCGCCTCCATCTGCGCTCTCACCAACGCGGCCTTGGCCTCGATGTCGAGCCCGGTCAGCACGAAGGCGACCTCGTTGCGGAAGCCGCCGATCCGGTTCAGGCCGACCTTCAGGGCCGGGGGCGGCGCCTCCCCCCGCACGCCCTCGATCCGCACCCGGTCGGGCCCTTCCTGGGTGAGGCGGACCGAGTCGAGGCGTGCGGTGACATCGGGGCCCGCGTACCGGGCGCCGGCCGTCTCGTACAGCAACTGCGCCGTGACCGTGCCGACGTCCACGACACCACCGGTCCCCTCGTGCTTGGTGATCACGCTGCTGCCGTCCTCGTGGAGTTCGGCCAGCGGGAAGCCGGGCCGGCGCAGTGATTCGGGCGAATGGGCGGTGAAGAAGGCGTAGTTGCCCCCGGTGGCCTGCGCCCCGCACTCCAGGACGTGTCCGGCGACCACCGCGCCCGCCAGCCGGTCGTACTCCGCCGGCCCCCAGTCGAAGTGGGCGAGGGCGGGCCCGGCGACGAGCGCGGCGTCCGTGACACGACCGGTGACCACGATGTCGGCGCCCTCGCGCAGGCACGCGGCGATGCCGTGGCCGCCGAGGTAGGCATGGGCGGCCAGGAGGCTCGCGGGGGGCGCCGCCGGCCGACCCGTGCCGGGGTCCCGGGAGAAGGAGCGGGTGAGGTTGTCGCCCTCGACATGGGCCACCCGTACCGGGATCCCCAGGCGGTCGGCCGACTCCCGCACCGCCTCGGCCAGTCCTGCCGGGTTGAGGCCGCCGGCGTTGGTGACGATCCGCACGTTCCGCTCCTGGGCGAGGCCCAGGCACTCCTCCAACTGGCCGAGGAACGTGCGTGCATAGCCTCCCGCGGGGTTCTTCAGGCGGTCGCGGCCCAGGATCAGCATCGTCAGCTCGGCGAGGTAGTCGCCGGTGACCACGTCGAGGGGGCCGCCGGTGAGCATCTCGCGCAGCGCGTCGAAGCGGTCGCCGTAGAAGCCGGAGGCGTTGCCTATGCGCAGCGGTCGGGTGGTCACCGGCCCGACCTCTTGGGTTCCCGTCCCGCACCCGGCGGGCCCGCGAACGCCTGCGCGATGTCCAGCCACCGGTCGGCGTCCGGCCCTTCGGCCCGGACCGCGAGGTCGGCCCGGTGGGCGCGCCGGGTCACCAGCAGGCAGAAGTCGAGTGCGGGGCCGGTCACCCGCTGGACGGCGTCCTGCGGCCCGTACGTCCACACGTCGCTCCCCGACGGCGCGACCAGCTCCACCCGGAACTCCTGGGTCGGTGCGCTCAACCCCCGTACCCCGAAGGCGAAGTCGCGCGCCCGCACCCCGATGCGGACCACATGGCGCAGCCGGTCGGTCGGAGCGCGCACCACGCCGAGCGTGTCGGCGACGTCCTGTCCGTGCGCCCAGGTCTCCATCAGCCGGCCGGTGGCCATGGACGCGGCCGACATGGGCGGCCCGTACCAGGGGAAGCGGGTGCCGGAGGGCGCCGTGCGCAGTGCCCGGTCGAGGGCGGCCCGGCCCTCGCGCCACTCGGACAGCAGCCGGGCGGGCGGCAACGACGCGCCCTCACGCGCGGCCTCGTCGACCCAGGTGTCGGGGGATACGAGCGCCTTCTCCACCTCCGCGCCGAACCCCTCGGGGTCGGTGACGGCCAGCAGTGCGGCCCGGTCCGTCCAGGCGAGGTGCGCGATCTGGTGGGCGAGGGTCCAGCCCGGGGCGGGCGTGGGGAGCGCCCAGCGGGACTCCTCCAACCCGTCCACGAGCCGGTCGAGTTCCTCACTCTCCCGGCCCAGATCGTCGATCACGGACGATGCGTCGGACACGATGCGCTCCCCTCGGGGCACGACGATGTGCGTGGGGAGCATGGCAGCGGGCGAAGAAACAAGCAAGCACGCTTGCATGGATCCAGGGCCACAGGGATCCCACAGCCCGGCACCCCCGGCCACAGGGCACACCCAGCGGATCCCGCCGAACGCCGGCGATCTCCCAGGTACTCACAGCTCACGCACTCCTTTTTCCGCCATTTCCCCCAACAGGGCCGTGTAGTTTCTTCCACATCGGGCGGTGAAGACAATCCCGGGACAGCGAACCGGAATTCACTCACCCGCCCGCAGAGAATTCTCGAACCACCGCACGGAAAACCCTCAAGGAGTCGAAATGAGCTTCAAGAAGCTTGCCCCGCTGCCCTCCAAGCCCAAGTCCAAGCAGCTTCCGCACCCGCCGTCGCCGAAGCCGAAGAAGAAGCACGCACCGAAGCCGCTGCCCGGCAGGCACAACTGATCAGGAAATGAGAGAGAGGGCCTGCGGTGCACCGCAGGCCCTCTCCCGCAATCACAGGAGGCGGATTCGATCGGCACTTCACAGCATTTTCAGACCGTTTTCCGACGGGCGCCACATCCCGCTGACACAGCCTTGTGGACATGACCGGTACGGACCACTGCGCACACGCGGACGACGACCAGCACGACGGCATCCCCACCATCCCCGCCCGTACCGCCTTCCGGCGCTTCTGGCCGCTGACCGAGGGCCTGCGGTCCGCGCTGGTGACCGTGTGGGTGTGCACGGTGCTGGCCGCGCTCGCCGAGACCGGGGCCGTCCTGCTGTTCGGTGAACTCACCGACCGGGCCCTGCAGAAGGGTTCGCTGAGCGCCTTCTGGGACCCGGCCCTGACATGGCTGGGCGTCGCCGCCGCGGGCGCGGTCGTGACCTACGCGGGCAACTCGCTCGCCGCGTGGGTGACCGAGCGCTTCGTGATGCGGCTGCGCGCGCATGTCTTCGACCACGTGCAGCAGTTGCCGCCGCACTTCTTCCAACGGCACCGGCAGGGCGACCTGCTGTCCCGGCTGACGGGTGACGTCGAGGCGATCGAGACCATGCTCGTCTCCGGTCTCGTCGGCGCCGCCTCGGCGGCCTTCAGCACGCTCTTCTACGCGGTCGCCGCGTTCTGGCTGCGGTGGGACCTGGCCGCGGCCGCCTTCGTCCTCGCCCCGCTGTTCTGGCTGGCGGCCCGCCGCTTCTCGGGCTCCGTCAGGGACGTCTCACGCGCCGGCCGGGTCGCCGACGGCGCGATCACGTCCGTGGTCGAGGAGTCGCTCGGCACCATCGTGCTGACCCAGGCGTACGACCGCCGGGACGCCGAGCGCAGGCGGCTGGCCGCGGAGGCGACCGCCTGGTTCCGCGCCTCCGTCCGCTCCACCCGCCTCAACGAGGCGTACGAACAGCTCGTGCAGGTCATCGAGACGGTGTGTGTGCTCGCGGTGATCGGCATGGGCACCTGGGAGATCTCCAGCGGGCGTATGACGCTCGGCGGGCTCCTCGCCTTCGCCGCCTTCCTCGGCTACCTCTACCCGCCGGTGCGCGGCCTCGCCCAGCTCGGGCTCACCGTCACCGCGGCGACGGCCGGTGCGGAACGGCTGATCGAGGTCCTGGACGCGCGTCCCGCGGTGGGCGACCCGGCCCGTTCCCGCGAGGCGGCGGTCGGCCGGCCCGACGGTGCTCTGGAGGTCCGCGACATCACCTTCCGCTACCCCGGCGCGGACCGGGCGGTTCTCGAGGGGCTGTCCTTCTCGGTCCGCCCCGGGGAGCTGGTGATCATCACCGGACCGAGCGGGGCGGGCAAGTCCACCGTCGCCAAGATGCTGCTGCGCTTCTACGACCCCGACTCCGGCTCGGTCCTGCTCGACTCCACCCCGATCCGCGACCTCCCGCTGGCCCGGCTGCGCGAATACGTCACGCTCCTGCCGCAGGAGACCCTCGTCCTGCACGACACGGTCCGCGCGAACATCGCCTGCGGCCGGCCGGGCGCGAGCGACCGGGCGATCGTCGAGGCGGCGCGGGCGGCCGACGCGCACGAGTTCATCGTGCGGCTCCCCGAGGGATACGGCACCGAGGTCGATCCGCACACCGCCCGTCTGTCCGGGGGCCAGCTCCAGCGCCTCGGCATCGCCCGGGCCGTCCTGCGCGACGCGCCCGTCCTGGTCCTGGACGAGCCGACGACGGGCCTGGACGCGATGGCCGCGCGCCGGATCCTCGCACCGCTGCGGCGGCTGACGGCCGGACGCACGACGATCATGATCACCCATGATCTGAATCTGGCGCCGGACGCCGACCGTGTCCTCGTCGTCGACCGGGGCCGCGTCGTCGAGACCGGCCGGCACGACGAGCTGCTGGCCCGGGGCGGGGCGTACTCCCGGCTGCACCGGTCGCAGCACAACGCGCCGACGGACACGGGGGAACTGCGGCTGCCGCACTTCACCCGGGCGGCTCCGACCACGGACGCGGCGCCCCCGGGCTTCCCGCCGGACCACGCGGACGCCGCCCTCGGCGGTGTGCCCCGCGGGTACACACGGGCGACCGGCCGCTGTGGAACTGCTCACCCTCCCTCGTCCGGCCCGTTCGAGCCGGGCGGCCCCAGCGCCGCTCCGCGCGGCCAACTCCGCGGCGAGGAACCCCTGTTCCACGACGGGACTCCCCGGAACGGCGGCTGACCCACGCCCGGCCGTCCGGTACAGGCGCGTCATGGGTTCACACACCTGACGTGGTCCATTACCCTGGACCAGCAGGTACATGATGCTGAACGAACCCTGAGTCAACTGCACTGGAAGGCCCCGTGAACACGCCCAGCGCCCCCTCCACCCCGGCCCCGGTCGTCACCGGACCGGCATCCGCGCACCCGGTGTCCGGCGGACCGCGCCGCCGGGGATCCCTCGGGCCCGTGGGTCTGGTGCTCGCCGGAGGTGTCTCCGTGCAGTTCGGCGGGGCGCTCGCGGTGAGCCTCATGCCGCGGGCCGGCGCGCTCGGTGTCGTCGCCCTGCGACTCGTGGTGGCGGCCGTCGTCCTGCTCCTGGTCTGCCGGCCCCGGCTGCGCGGACACGCACGCGCCGACTGGGGCACGGTCGTCGTCTTCGGCGTCACCATGGCCGCGATGAACGGTCTCTTCTACCAGGCCGTGGACCGCATCCCCCTGGGCCCCGCGGTCACCCTCGAGGTCCTCGGCCCACTGGCCCTCTCGGTCCTCGCCTCCCGGCGTGCGGTGAACCTGGTCTGGGCGGGCCTCGCGCTCGCCGGCGTCTTCCTGCTCGGCGGCGGGGGCTTCGGCGACCTCGACATGGCGGGCGTCGGCTTCGCGCTCTCGGCGGGCGCGATGTGGGCCGCGTACATCGTCTTCAGCGCCCGCACGGGACGCCGCTTCCCGCAGGCCGACGGGCTCGCACTCGCGATGGCGGTCGCGGCCGTGGTGTTCGTGCCGCTGGGGATCGCCGAGTCGGGCGCGAAACTGCTCGTACCGACCACGATCGGCCTGGGCGCGGCCGTTGCGGTCCTCTCCTCGGTCCTGCCCTACACCCTGGAACTGCTCGCCCTGCGCCGGCTGCCCGCCTCCACCTTCGCCATCCTGATGAGCCTGGAGCCGGCGGTCGCGGCGACCGCCGGTTTCCTGGTGCTCGACCAGTCCCTGAACGCGAGTCAGGCGGCGGCCATCGCACTGGTCATCGCCGCGAGCATGGGCGCGGTACGGACCCAGATCGGACGGGGCGGCCCGGTGGCCGAGCCGGAGGCATGAGCGTCACCGGCGGGAGACGTACAGGTCCAGCGCCTTGTGCAGCAGGCGGTTGAGCGGCAGGTCCCACTCGCCGAGATACTCCACCGCCTGCCCGCCCGTGCCGACCTTGAAGCGGAGCAGGCCCAGGAGGTGGTTGGAGTCCTCCAGGGTGTCGGTGATCCCCCGCAGGTCGTAGACGGCGGCACCCCCCTCGTGGGCGTCGGTGAGCATGCGCCACTGGATCGCGTTGTTCGGCTGGACCTCGCGCCTGCGGCCGGTGGAGGCGCCGTACGAGTACCAGACGTGCGTACCGACCCTCAGCATCGTCGCGGCGGCCAGGACCTCGCCGTCGTGGTGGGCGAGATACAGCCGCATACGGTCCGGGTCCTCGGCCGTCAGCGCGGTCCACATCCGCTGGAAGTACGGCAGCGGGCGCGGGAGGAAACGGTCGCGCCGGGCGGTCTCGGTGTACAGGGCGTAGAAGGCCGGCAGGTCGTCGTAGCCACCGCGGACCACCTTCACGCCGGCCTTCTCGGCCTTCTTCACATTGCGGCGCCACTGCTGGTTGAGACCGCGCTGGACGTCCTCCAGCGTCCGCCCCTCGAGCGGCACCTGGAAGACGTAGCGGGGCTGGCCGGCTGCGAAGCCCTCCGAGCCGCCCGGCTCCGTCTGCCGCCAGCCCAGGCGGCGCAGCCGCTCCGCGACCTCGGCCGCGCGCGGTTCGTGCTCGGTCGCCGGCACGTCGCGCAGCCGGTGTGCTCCCGGGTCCGCGATCGCCGCCTTGACGGCGTCCGCGCTCCAGCGGCGCGCGACCACGGGCGGGCCCATCTTCACCGAGAAGGCGCCGCGGCTCTTCAGATGGGCGACCAGCGGCCGCAGCCACCGGTCGAGGTCCGGCGCGTACCAGTCGATGACCGGGCCCTCGGGCAGATAGGCCAGGTACCGCTTGAGCTTCGGCAGCGGGCGCAGCAGGACCAGGCCCGCACCGACCGGCCGCCCGTCGCCGTCCTCCTCGAACCAGCCGAGGCTCTCCGCCTGCCAGTCCGACTTCACATCGCCCCAGGAGGGCAGTTGCAGATGGCTGGCGGAGGGACACGAGGCGATGAAGGCCAGGTGTTCTTCCCGCGAGACGGGGCGGATACGGAGGGTCATGCGGGTGCTCCTGGGGTGCTGATGGGTGACGGCCGACGCCGTCACGGGCGCCGGACCGGGACCGGCTCCGGGCGCCGGGGTGTCGCGGCTCACCGGCCGGGTCGAGGGCCGCTCGGCCCCGCACCTCCATCCTTCCGAGGACCTTCCGTGCCGCCACGCCATCGGCGGGAGTTCACCGCGTTGGTCGTCACTCCTTCGTGCCCTCGCCCCGGGCTCGTTCCAGCGCCTCCGCGAGTACCTCGGCCAGATGCCGCGCCGTGCGGCCCGCGAGCTGTTCCAGCTGGGTGCGGCAGGAGAAGCCGTCCGCCAGGACCACGGCGCCGTCGGGTGCCGCCGCCACCGCCGGGAGCAACTGCTCCTCCGCGCACGCCTTCGACACCTCGAAGTGGCCCTCGGTGAATCCGAAGTCGCCCGCCAGCCCGCAGCAACCGCCGCTCAGCTCCCCGGTCAGGCCCGCGGCCTCGCGCAGCCTGCGATCGGCCGCCTCGCCGAGGACGGCGTGCTGATGGCAGTGGGTCTGGCCGACCACCGGGCGGTTCACCCCGGGGGGAGTCCAGTCCGGGGCCAGGCGCTCCAGCGCCTCCGCGAACGTGACCACCGCGGAGGCGAGGCGGGCCGCCCGCGGATCGTCGTGCAGCAGATCCGGCAGGTCGGTGCGGAGCGCCGCCGCGCAGCTCGGCTCGAGGACGACCACGGGCAGACCGGCCGCGAGCACGGGGTCCATCAGGTCGAGGGTCCGGCGCAGGACGGTGCGGGCGCGGTCCAGCTGGCCGGTGGAGACATAGGTCAGACCGCAGCAGACCCGGCCGCGGCGTGCCCTCGGTCCGGCACCGCCCGGCCACCCCTGCCCGTTGCGCACCGCGGGCGGCAGGACCACGTCCAGACCCGCCGCCTCCAGCACCCGTACGGCCGCCTTGCCCACGGACGGCGACAGATGCTCCGTGAAGGTGTC
Source organism: Streptomyces sp. HUAS TT11 (assembly GCF_051553595.1). Classification (NCBI taxonomy): domain Bacteria; kingdom Bacillati; phylum Actinomycetota; class Actinomycetes; order Kitasatosporales; family Streptomycetaceae; genus Streptomyces; species Streptomyces sp. HUAS TT11. The sequence continues at coordinate 5,112,335 of NZ_CP196184.1, read as the reverse complement.
CGGCCACAGCACGACACGCGAAGCGCCGTCCGTCCCGGTCCTCTTCCGCGCCGGCCCGCCGGACTCCCGCCGCCACCATCGGGTGAACGTCTCCCGCGCGAGCCGCGGGATCCCCCGCTCGGGGGCGATCCCGCCCAGTCGCCTGCCCAGCGCCGCGGGCAGCCCGGCGGACGCGAGGGCGTTGACCACCGGCGCGGTCCTCGTACGGGCGACCGCGCCGAGCCACACCGGCAGCCATCCCATCGCGTAGTGCGCGACCGGTCTGCGCCGCCCCGCGTAGTGGTGGTGCAGGAACTCCGCCTTGTACGTGGCCATGTCGACGCCGACCGGGCAGTCCGTGCGGCAGCCCTTGCAGGACAGGCACAGGTCCAGGGCGTCCCGCACCTCCGTCGAACGCCAGCCGTCGGTGACCACCTCGCCCGCCAGCATCTCGTGCAGCAGCCGGGCCCGCCCGCGGGTGGAGTGCTCCTCCGCGCCGGTCGCCCGGAAGGAGGGGCACATCACGCCCGCGCCGGCCACCGCCGTCGTACGGCACTTGGCGACGCCCACGCACCGGCGGACCGCCGCCGAGAAGTCGCCGCCGTCCGCCGGGTATCCGAAGACGACGTCCACCGGCTCGCGGGGGAGCACCGCGAATCGCAGGTTCTCGTCGAGGCGGGCCGGGCGCACCAGCATCCCCGGGTTGAGCAGGTCGTCCGGGTCCCAGATGTCCTTGGCCCGCTCGAACAGCGCGACCAGGTCCGGTCCGTACATCTTCGGCAGCAGCTCCGCCCGCGCCTGGCCGTCGCCGTGCTCACCGGAGAGCGAGCCGCCGTGGGAGACGACCAGTTCGGCGATCTCCTCGGAGAAGCGGCGGAAGCGGGCGACGCCACGCGCCGACATGAGGTCGAAGTCGATGCGGACGTGGATGCAGCCGTCCCCGAAGTGGCCGTAGGGAGTGCCGCGCAGACCGTGGTCGGCCAGCAGGCGCCGGAAGTCCCGGAGGTAGTCGCCGAGCCGGGCCGGCGGCACCGCACAGTCCTCCCAGCCCGGCCAGGCCTCTCCCGCACCGTCCGGTGTCCGCGTCGCCGTGCCGCTGGCGTCCTCGCGCAGCCGCCACAGCGCGCGCTGCCCGGCCGGATCCGCGACCACCACCGCGTCCGTGACGTCCGCGGCCCGGACGATCGCCTCCGCGGCCGCGCGTGCCTGCGCCCCGCTCTCTCCGCCCACCTCCACGAACAGCCAGGCGCCACCCCGCGGCAGCCCGGCCGACGGCGGCACGAGATCGGCGGCCATGCCCTCCACCGTCAGCGGGTGGTAGGGCAGAAGTCCGGCGGCCGCCTCGGCGGCCGCGCTCTCGTCGGGGTACGCCAGCACGGCGAGCACACGGGCGGGCGGGGTCCGGACGAGGTCGACGACCGCCTCGGTCAGCACGCCCAGGGTGCCCTCGGAACCGCAGAAGGAGCGGGCCACGTCCGCGCCCCGCTCCGGGAGCAGCGCGTCCAGCGCGTACCCGGAGATGCGGCGCGGCAGGACCGGATACCCCGTGCGCAGCAGCGCCAACCCGCCCTCCACCAGGGGGCGCAGCCCGTCGGGTGCGCCCCGCCAGCCACGGCCCGGGGTCAGCGGCTCGCCCCGGGCGGTGAGCACCGACAGCTCGCGCACGCTGTCGGCCGTGGTGCCCCAGGCCACGGAGTGGGAGCCGCACGCGTTGTTGCCGATCATCCCGCCCAGCGTGCAGCGTGAGTGCGTGGAGGGATCCGGGCCGAAGCGCAGACCGTGCGGGGCGGCGGCCTCCTGGAGACGGTCCAGGACCAGGCCCGGCTGCACCACCGCCGTGCGCGCCTCGGGGTCGAGGGACACGATCCCGTTCATGTGCCGGGTGAAGTCGAGCACCACGCCGGTACCCGTCGCCTGCCCGGCGATCGACGTGCCGCCACCGCGGGCGACGACCGGCACGCCGTGCTCCCGGCACACGCTCAGCACCGCGGCCACGTCGTCCGCGTCGCGGGGCGCCACCACGCCGATCGGCTCCCGCCGGTAGTTGGACGCGTCCATGGTGTGCAGCGCCCTCGCGGTCGTGCCGAACTCGACCGCGCCCCGCACCGCCGCGCGCAGCTCGGCGTACAACCCACCGGTGTCGCCGTGGCCCGCCCCCGGCCGCGGCTCCTGGAGATCCGTCATGCTCCCAGGATGCATCCGGACGGCCCGCCGACCGGTCCCTTGGCCGCGGGGCCGGTCGGCATCGCCGAGGAGGTTTGCGCCCACCCCCTTGTCTGGAAGCCCCTCCGCATGACCACTACCGAAAGACCCCCCATAGCCCTGGACCCCTTCGTCCGCGATCTGGACGCCGAGAGCGCCCGGTTGCGGGAGGCGGGACCGCTCGCCGCCGTGGTGCTGCCCGGCGGCGTTCCCGTGTGGGCGGTCGCGCACCACGCCGAGGCCAGGCAGCTGCTGACGGACCCGCGGCTGGTCAAGGACATCACCGTGTGGGGCGCCTGGCGGCGCGGTGAGATCGCACCCGACTGGCCGCTGATCGGCCTCGCCGATCCGGGCCGGTCCATGCTCACCGTCGACGGAGCCGACCACCGGCGGCTGCGCGCACTGGTCGCCCAGGCGCTGACCCCACGCCGGGTGGAGGAGATGCGGGAGCGCATCACGAAACTGACGGAGGGTCTGCTCGACCGGCTGCCCACGGACGGCGGCACGGTCGTCGACCTCAAGGCGGAGTTCGCCTATCCGCTGCCGATGTACGTCGTCGCCGAATCGAGGAGTCCCGGCTGCCGCGCCTCAAGGAGCTGTTCGAGAAGTTCTTCTCGACGCAGACGCCGCCCGAGGAGGTCGTCGCGACCCTCACCGAACTCGCGGGGATCATGGCCGGCACCGTCGCGGCCAAGCGTGCCGTCCCGGGCGACGACCTGACCTCCGCCCTCATCGGAGCCGCCGAGAACGGCGACCGCCTCACCGACCAGGAGATCGTCTCCACACTCCAGTTGATGGTGGCCGCGGGCCACGAGACGACGATCTCGCTGATCGTCAACGCGGTGGTCAACCTGTCGGCCCACCCCGAGCAGCGCGCCCTGGTGCTGAGCGGTGCGGCCGAGTGGTCCGCGGTGGTCGAGGAGACCCTGCGCCACTCCACCCCGACCTCTCACGTCCTGATCCGGTTCGCCACCGAGGACGTCCCCGTCGGCGACCGGATCCTCCCGGCGGGCGACGCGCTGATCGTGTCCTACGGCGCGATCGGCCGGGACGAGAAGGCGCACGGACCGTCCGCGGGCGTCTTCGACATCACCCGGGAAACAAAGAACCGGCACATCTCCTTCGGCCACGGTCCGCATGCGTGCCCCGGGGCGGCCCTGTCCCGGCTGGAGGCCGCGGTGGCGCTGCCGGCCCTCTACGGACGTTTCCCCGCCCTGGACCTGGCGGTCCCGGTGAGCGAACTGCGCCACAAGCCGGTGGTGACCCAGAACGACCTCTTCGAGCTGCCGGTGCGGCTGACCCCGTAGGGCGGAGGGACGTCACGGATCCCGGACCTGGATCCTCGTATTTCCCTACAGGTCACGGGCCGGCGGGCGTCGTCTCATCGAACGGACACGTTTCCGCCCGGTTTCGCCGACGGGATACCCTCCGGCTCGTGGCTGACATCCAGATTCCTGCTGACCTCAAGCCCGCTGACGGCCGATTCGGCGCGGGTCCCTCCAAGGTGCGGGTGGAGGCGCTGGACGCCCTCGCCGCCACGGGCAGCTCCCTGCTCGGCACGTCCCACCGCCAGGCCCCGGTCAAGAACCTGGTCGGCAGCGTGCGCGAGGGCATCCGCGAGCTGTTCCAACTCCCCGACGGCTACGAGGTCGTCCTCGGCAACGGCGGCTCCACCGCGTTCTGGGACATCGCGACGCACGGTCTGATCGAGAACAAGTCGCAGCACCTCAGCTTCGGCGAGTTCTCCTCCAAGTTCGCGAAGGCCGCGAAGCTCGCCCCCTGGCTCGCCGAGCCCACGATCATCTCCTCCGAGCCGGGCACGCACCCGCAGCCGGAGGCCGAGGCGGGCGTCGACGTCTACGCCTTCACCCACAACGAGACGTCCACGGGCGTCGCGATGCCGATCGAGCGCGTCGCGGGGGCGGACTCCGGCTCCCTGGTGCTCGTGGACGCCACCTCCGGTGCCGGCGGTCTCCCGGTCGACATCTCCGAGACGGACGTCTACTACTTCGCGCCGCAGAAGTCCTTCGCCTCCGACGGCGGCCTGTGGATCGGCGTGTTCTCGCCCGCCGCGCTGGAGCGCGCCGAGCGCGTCCACGCCTCCGGTCGCCATGTCCCGGAGTTCTTCAGCCTCCCGACGGCGATCGACAACTCCCGCAAGAACCAGACGTACAACACCCCGGCCCTCGCCACCCTGTTCCTGCTCAACGAGCAGCTGAACTGGCTGGTCGGACAGGGCGGACTGGACTTCGCCGTCCGCCGCACGGCCACCTCGGCCCGGACGCTGTACGGCTGGGCCGAGGACGTGAAGTTCGCGACGCCGTTCGTCGCCGACCCGGCCAAGCGCTCCCAGGTCATCGGCACGATCGACTTCTCGGACGAGGTCGACGCGGCGGCCGTCGCCAAGGTCCTGCGCGCCAACGGCATCGTCGACACCGAGCCGTACCGCAAGCTCGGCCGCAACCAGCTGCGCATCGCGATGTTCCCGGCGATCGACCCGGCGGACGTCGAGGCCCTGACGAAGTGCGTCGACTACGTGATCGAGAAGCTCTGACCTTCCCGCCGTCCACGTCGCCGAGGGGCGCCCGGTCCACACCGGGCGCCCCTCGCCCGTACCGGCGTCCCGTCACCGGCGCGGATCGCGGCGCAGCAGTCTCTTGATGCCGAAGACGAGGGCGAGGGCGACGACGAGGACCAGTGCGCCGATCCTGTAGTCGGCCTTCGGGGTCGACCCGCCGTCGGTCCCGGCGGGCTGACTCCCCTTCCCGGACGGCGACTTGGCGTCGCCACTCCCGCTGTAGGGCACGCTCCCGGCCTTCACCTGGCTGTCGGTCCCCTCGCTGCCGTAGAGAAGCTTCGACCCGTCGGTGGTGTACGTGACGGACTCGCCCTGCGGCTGCAGGGGCACGTCGAGCCGGCCCTGCCGCTTGATCCGCCCGCCGTTCCACTCGTACGCGATGCCACCGAAGTAGCCGCGTACGGCGAGCTGGCCGCCGTCGGGCGAGAAGGCGGCGTCGGTGGCCCACAGATCGACGGTGGCGACGGGCCGGAAGACGTTCGTCCCGGTGGGGGACAGCTGCGCCGGGCCCGCGTAGAGGTGCCCGCCGTCCTCCTTCTTGTCGATGATGTACACCCGCCCGGTCTTGGGGTGCACCACGAGCGACTCCGCGTCCCGTGCCCCGTTCGAGTACTTCACCACGTACTGGGTGGCACGGATCGTCTGGTCCTGGAGGACCTTGGGCTCGGGCAGCTTGTAGATCCAGACGTACGGCCAGGAACCGCCGAGGTTGTCGCCGATGTCACCGACGTAGATCTGGTTCCCCGGCCCGATGGAGATGGCCTCGACGTCACGGGGCGTGCCGATCCCGCGCAGGGTGACGGTGGCGACGGTCTTCCCGGTGCGGCCGTCGACGGCGTAGAGATACGGTCCGTCGTCGCTGTCGTTGTGGGTCCAGTAGATCCCGGGGTGCAGACGGGAGGCGGCGAGCCCGCTGGACTCGGTGATCCGGGGGTCCTTGATGGTGAAGCCCCCACCGCCGTCGTCGGCGGCGGACGCGGGCGCGGCGAGCGCACCGATGAGTAGGGCCCCGGAGAGGAACACGAGCGATCGACGCATGGCCCAAGCCTGCCATCCGAGCCTGTGGTCCACGGGCCCGGTTGATCCGGACGGCGGCCCGCGGCCGGGCGTGTCGATCCTCACACGGTGCCGCCCCATACGTCCGCCCTGCGTCTCGCGGCGATCGTCCATGATGAGCGGATGCTCAGGCTCATGCCCGTAGGCGACTCCATGACGATCGGCAGCGCGGGCGAACACACCTGGCGTCACCGGTTGTGGCGCCATCTGTGCGCGACGTACGACGGCCCGTTCACGCTGGTCGGACCGCGCGAGACGCTGTACGACAAGGTCGCGGACGCGCCGACGTCGTACGAGTACGCCGAGCCCGGCTTCCCACGCGCCCACCTGGCGGGCTGGGGCGAGGGCTGGATCCACATGGCGCCGCTGATCGCCGACGCCGTAAGCGCGTCGCGGGCGGACGTCCTGCTGGTCTCGCTCGGCCTGATCGACCTGGGTTTCTACACGAACGCGGAGCAGACCGCGAAGAACGTGGAGGAGTTCGTGGCCCGGGCACGGAGCGCCGATCCGCGCATCCACATGGTCCTGCTCCCCGTGATCCCCAACATCCGGGCGCAGGAGGACGCCGCGTTCGGGACCGAGGTGGCCCTCTTCAACGAACTCCTGGCGAAGGCGGTGGCGGACCTGGACGAGCCCCGCTCGCCGCTCCTGCTGACCTCGGTGCCGCCGTCGTACGACATCCACCACGACACCTACGACGGCACGCACCCGAACGCCGGCGGCGAGCACAAGATCGCGGCCGCGTTCGCGGACGCGATGTGCCAGGGGTGGGGACTGTGCGAGGAGTACGACGCCGGAAGGGTCTGACCGTCTCCCTGCACGCGCCGGTCACCGCGTGGCCGGGCAACCGGACCCCGGCGGCCTCACCCCGGGAACGGACGTGCTCCTCCGCGGCCGGCCCGAGCGGCGATCTTCCCTCTTGCCTAGAGCGCACTCCACGCCGTTGGCTGGACAGTCATGAAGTACACGCAGCTCGGACGCACAGGACTCAAGGTCAGCCGGCTCGTCCTCGGGACCATGAACTTCGGCCCGCAGACCGACGAAGCGGACAGTCACGCGATCATGGACGCGGCGCTGGACGCGGGTGTCAACTTCTTCGACACCGCGAACGTCTACGGCGGGCCCGAGAACAAGGGCCGTACCGAGAAGATCGTCGGCAACTGGTTCGCCAAGGGCGGTGACCGGCGCGACAAGGTCGTCCTCGCCACCAAGGTGTACGGCAACATGGCGGCCGGCGACGCCTGGCCCAACCACGACAAGCTCTCCGCCCTCAACATCCGGCGGGCGGTCGACGCCAGCCTCAAGCGGCTGCAGACCGACTACATCGACCTGTACCAGTTCCACCACATCGACCGCCGGACCTCCTTCGAGGAGATCTGGCAGGCCGTCGACGTCCTGGTGCAACAGGGAAAGATCCTCTACGTCGGGTCCAGCAACTTCCCCGGTTACAAGATCGCCCAGGCCAACGAGATCGCGGCCCGGCGGAACGGCACCATCGGCCTGGTCAGCGAGCAGTGCCTCTACAACCTCGCCGAGCGTCGCGCCGAGATGGAGGTCATCCCCGCCGCGCAGGACTACGGCCTCGGTGTCATCCCGTGGTCGCCGCTCCAGGGCGGTCTGCTGGGCGGCGTCGTCAAGAAGGAGGTCGTGGGCGGCCGCCGTGCCACCGGCCGCTCGGCCGAGGCGCTCGCCGACGCCGGTGCCCGGGCGCAGATCCAGGCCTACGAGGACCTGCTCGACAAGCACGGGATCGAACCCGGTGAGGCCGCCCTGGCCTGGTTGCTGACCCGTCCCGGAGTCACCGGCCCCATCGTCGGCCCGCGCACCGCCGAGCAACTGGAGTCGGCACTGCGGGCCGTCGAGCTGGAGCTCTCGCAGGAGGTCCTGGACGGTCTCGACGAGATCTTCCCGGGTCCCGGCCCCTCGCCGGAGGCCTTCGCCTGGTAGGCCGGCACGGCCCCGGCCGGTCCCGGTCCTGAGGCCGTCCCGGTCTCCCGGAAGAGTCCTTCCGGGAGACCGGGACGTCGTGCGTCACAGGGGAGGGGTCGTCGTGGGGAGGGCGCCGCGGCAGGCTACTTTCCGATCGCCGCGGCCATCGCCACCACCACGAACATCATCACGAGCACACCGGCCATGATCCGGTTACGGGTCTTCGGGTCCACGTATCGAGACTAACCGGGCCCCGTCACCCGTCCGCTCCGAGCCCCCATCGGTCCACCGTCTCGTAGCGCGGCTGCTCCCCCGGCACCCCGGACCTCGGCAGCCTGCTGCGGACGAGGTTCAGCTCCGCGACCGTCCACTGCCGTCCCTCGAACACCTCGAGCGCCGCGACGTACGGCCGGAAGTCCGCAGCCCCCCGGCTGTTGCGCGCCAGCGTCAGATGCGGGCGGTAGGGGCGGTGCTCCCCCGTCTCCACGCCCGCCTTCCGGCCCGCGGACTCGGCCCGGTCGGCGAGCCGTCCCATGGCGGCGACGTCCCCGGACGCTCCCACCCACAACGCCCGGCCGCCGAACCGGCCGCCTCTGTGCAGGGACAGCCGGAACGGCTCGGTGCGCCGGGCCGCTCGCGCCAGCCGCTCGGACAGGTCCGGTGCGGACTCCTCGTCCACCTCGCCGTAGAAGGCGAGCGTGAAGTGCCAGCCGGGCCGTGCCGTCCAGCGCATCCCGTCCGCCCCCGGCAGGCTCTCCAACGCATGGACGGTGGAGGCGAGTTCACGGATCGCTTCGTCAGGCGGCAGCACCGCGGCGAAGAGTCTCATGACCTCACCCTTCCAGGGAACGGATCACTCGGCCACCGTCATCATGGGGGGATGCTGATACGCAAAGGCACCACCGCCGACATCCCCGTGATCCTCGGTCTGCTCGACGGCGCGGTCGCATGGCTCGTCGCACAGGGACGCACCCGGCAGTGGGGCACCCGGCCCTGGTCCGAGCTGCCGAGAGGCGAGGAGACCGTGCGCACCTATGTGACGGGCGGCGAACCCTGGATCGCGGAGATCGACGGCGTCCCGGCGGGCACGCTCACCCTCACCGACGGGCCCGGCGCCTACCTGGCACCCGCGGACGAACCCGAACGCTATGTCCACCTGCTGGCCGCCGACCACCGCTTCTCGGGCCGTGGTGTCGGCAGCGCCCTTCTCGCCCACGCGGCCGAGGAGGCCCGGCGTGCGGGCGTCGGTCTGCTGCGGGTCGACTGCTACGCGGGGGACGACGGCAAGCTGGTCGGCTACTACGAGCGCAACGGCTTCACCCGGACGGAGACCTTCACCGTCGGCGAGGACCAGTGGCCGGGGCAGGTGCTGGCACAGCGCGTGTGACACCGCGAGGGGCGCCGCCGGGGCGCCCCTCGCCGGTCACACCGGTGCGGTCGCCGGCTGCTCCCGCTGGGCCCGCGGCACGAAGCGCAGCCGCGGATACCCGCGGTGCCAGCCCACGGCCAGCCGCAGGCCGCCGACCCGCGCCAGGATCAGGCCGATGGTCACGGCCGCCGCGGCCGAGATCAGACCGCCCAGGGCGAAACCGGCCCGGGCACCATAGGTGTCCGTGATCCAGCCGACCACGGGGGCACCCAGCGGCGTACCGCCCATGAAGACCATCATGAACAGGGCCATGACGCGGCCGCGCATCGCGGGGTCCGTGCCCATCTGGACGGTGGTGTTCGCCGTGACGTTCACCGTCAGGCCGCAGATCCCTATCGGGACCATGAGCAGCGCGAACAGCCACAGGGACGGGGCTGCGGCGGCCACGATCTCCAGCACACCGAAGGCGGCCGCGGCCGCGATCAGCAGGCGCAGCGGGGCCGTACCGCGGCGGGCGGCGAGCAGTGCGCCGGTGAGCGAACCGAGTGCCATCAGCGTGTTGAAGAGGCTGTAGGCACCGGCGCCGGCATGGAAGACATGGTCGGCGTAGGCCGACAGCCAGACCGGGAAGTTGAAGCCGAAGGTGCCGATGAACCCGACGAGGACGATCGGCCAGATCAGCTCGGGGCGCCCGGCGACATAGCGCAGTCCCTCACGGAGCTGGCCCTTGCCGCGCGGGGCGCGCTCCACCACGTGCAGCTCCCGGGCGCGCATCAGCAGCAGCCCGCTGATGGGGGCGAGGAAGGACACGCCGTTGAGCAGGAAGGCCCAGCCCGTGCCGACTCCGGTGATCAGGACACCCGCGACGGCGGGGCCGACCAGCCGGGCGGACTGGAAGTTCGCCGAGTTCAGGCTGACCGCGTTCTGCAGCTGCCCGGGGGCGACCATCTCGGAGACGAAGGACTGCCGGGCCGGGTTGTCGAGGACCGTGGCGAGTCCCACGGCGAAGGCCGCGAGATAGACGTGCCAGACCTGGACGTGACCGGTGAGGGTCAGGAAGGCGAGGACAAGTCCCGTGGCACCCATGGCCGACTGCGTGACCAGCAGGGTCCGGCGCTTGGGCAGGCGGTCGACGAGAACGCCGCCGTACAGGCCGAAGAGCAGCATCGGCAGGAACTGCAGCGCCGTGGTGACACCGACGGCGGTGGAGGAACCGGTGAGGCTCAGCACCAGCCAGTCCTGGGCGATGCGCTGCATCCAGGTGCCGGTGTTGGACACCACCTGGCCGAGGAAGAACAGCCGGTAGTTGCGCACGCGCAGCGAGCTGAACATCGAGGACCTGGCGGGCTCGGCCCGCCCGGGGGCGTTCGTGGTGGACGTGGGGGGCTGCGAGGGTCCGGGGCTGCGGGGAGCACCGGTGGGGTCGTGGGCGGGCGGGGAGTCGTGGGCGGCTGGTGCGGGGGCGGAAGCTGCTCCGGTTCCCGAACTCAAAAGGGTTCGCCTCCTTGCGATGGGGTTGTCGTACGGCCGCGGGTGGGGGCCGCGTGTCACAGATGCGCGAGCTTCTCCAGGACGGGGGCGGCGGCGCGAAGTTTCGCCCACTCGTCCTCGTCCAGACCCTCGACCAGTCCCGCAAGGAACGCGTTTCGCTTCCGGCGGCTCTCCTCGAGCATCGCCTCGGCCCGTTCGGTCTGCGTGACCACCTTCTGGCGCCGGTCCTCGGGGTGCGGCTCCAGCTGAACCAGACCCTTGCTCTCCAGCAGCGCCACGATGCGGGTCATCGAGGGCGGCTGGACATGCTCCTTGCGAGCGAGCTCGCCGGGCGTGGCGGAACCACAGCGGGCGAGGGTGCCGAGCACCGACATCTCGGTCGGGCTCAGCGACTCGTCGACCCGCTGGTGCTTGAGTCGGCGCGACAGCCGCATCACGGCGGAGCGGAGAGCGTTCACGGCGGCTGCGTCGTCGCCATGGGTCAGGTCAGCCATGCTCTTTAGCGTAACTCATTACCTTCTCTAAAGACCACTCGAGCGTGCGTCCGTACGGGCGACACCGGCCGTCACCCTCTCCACGCCCTCGGACCCTCCGGTGAAACCCCTGAGCGGTACCCATCACCCATATGAGTGATACAGCAGCGGAACGTGACACATCGCGCGCCCCGGTCCGGCAACCCTCATGGCCATGGGGACCGACGTGCTCAGCGTGCGGGTGGACCGGGAGCTGCTCGACCGGCTCCGGCACCATGCCGCAAAAAGAGGAATGAGCGTCCAGGACTATGTCGTCCGGACGCTCATTCGGGATGACTTCGACGAGCGCTTCCACGCCGCCGTCGAGGAGACGGAACGCTTCTACGGGGTCACCTGACCCGGCGGAGGCCCCGGCGCCGCCGGGCCTCGCCCCGGCGGCTCAGGTCAGACCCAGCGCCGGCATCAGGTAGTAGAAGCCGAAGACCGCCGCCACCACGTACATCGGGACCGGGACCTCACGACCGCGGCCCGCGGCCAGGCGCAGCACCACGAAGGTGATGAAGCCCATGCCGATGCCGTTGGTGATCGAGTAGGTGAACGGCATCATCAGCATCGTCACGAAGGCCGGGACGGCGATCGTGTGGTCGGCCCAGTCGATCTCCTTGACGGAGTTGGACAGGATCAGGAAGCCGACCGCGACCAGCGCCGGGGTGGCCGCCTGGGACGGGACCATCGTGGCGACCGGTGTGAGGAAGAGGGCCACGGCGAACAGCGCGCCCGTGACCACGTTCGCCAAGCCCGTGCGCGCGCCCTCGCCGACACCCGCCGTGGACTCCACGAAGCAGGTGGTGGCCGAGGAGGAGCTGGCACCGCCCGCCGCGACCGCGATGCCGTCCACGAAGAGGACCTTGTTGATGCCGGGCATGTTGCCCTCGGCGTCGGTCAGCTTGGCCTCGTCGCCGATGCCCATGATCGTGCCCATCGCGTCGAAGAAGCACGACAGCAGGACCGTGAAGACGAACAGGATTCCGGTCAGCACGCCGACCTTGCCGAAGCCGCCGAACAGGCTGACCTTGCCGATCAGGCCGAAGTCGGGGGTGGCGACCGGGTTGCCGGGCCACTCCGGGACGGTCAGGCCCCAGGTCGAGATCTTCGTGACCGCGTTGAGGACGAGCGCGAGGACCGTCATCGCCACGATCGAGATCAGGATCGCGCCCGGCACCTTGCGGACGATCAGCGCGAAGGTGAGCAGCGTGCCGACGATGAAGACCAGGACGGGCCAGCCGTTCAGATGGCCGTCGCCGCCGAGCTGGAGCGGGACCGTGGTCTGGGCGACGTCCGGGATGCGGGTGACGAAGCCGGAGTCGACAAGACCGATCAGCATGATGAACAGGCCGATACCGATCGCGATGCCCTTGCGCAGACCGAGCGGCACCGCGTTCATCACACGCTCGCGCAGACCGGTGGCCACCAGCAGCATCACCACGACTCCGGCGAGGACGACCATGCCCATCGCGTCCGGCCACGACATGCGCGGGGCGAGCTGGAGCGCGACGACCGTGTTCACACCGAGGCCTGCGGCGAGCGCGATCGGCACATTGCCGATGACCCCCATGAGCAGCGTGGTGAAGGCGGCCGTGACGGCGGTCGCGGTGACCAGCTGGCCGTGGTCGAGGTGGTGCCCGTACATGTCCTTGGCGCTGCCGAGGATGATCGGGTTCAGCACGATGATGTAGGCCATCGCGAAGAACGTGGCGAAACCGCCGCGGATCTCACGCGGGAGCGTGCTGCCCCGCTCGGAGACCTTGAAGTAGCGGTCGATGGCGCCGGACGGGGGCGTGGTGCCCGGCTGCTGCGGGGCGGGGACCTTGGCGGGAGCCGAGGTGGGCATGCGGGACCTCAATGCTGCGGGCGAACCGGTGACAAAAGCGATCGAGTCGGGCTGTCGCCTGATCACCAAGGATCTTCCTCAACGCTTCCTTTGGTGGTTCATACGAACAGAAGCAGCCAGACTCGAACCGTTTCAGTATGAACATATGAGGCGTAGATCGCTATCTCCGCGCGTAGACCCTTGGCGTGCAAGGGCCCTCCGCAGTTCCCGGGGTGTCCGCCGTCCCCGGCCGGGCTCCTCGTAAGCTGTGGGCATGGCGAAGTGGACCCCCAGACACGAGGCGCCGGAGCCCCTGGAGGGCCCCGTGGTCGCCACCATCACCGGCGGCACGATCCTCTGGTTCGTCCTCTTCCTGGCCCAGCTCCCCTTCTACGGCTGGTTCGACGACCACGGGCACACCTGGTGGTTGTGGACCTGCCTGGCCGGCGCGGGCCTCGGCTGCATCGGGATCTGGTACGTCCGCAGGCGCGACGCGGCCATCAAACGGGCCGCGGCCCGGCAATAGCCCCGAGATCCCCCTACACCCGCCGCACGAGAGCCGTCCTCCCCTGGTCGGATCTTTGGACTGCTCGGCGGGTGAACGCGCAGATCCACACGTACCGTCGAATGCATGACGCACATCGACGCGGGCGCCGAGCTCGATCCCGTGCACCCCGTCCCGGTGCCGGGGCGGACGCGGGGGCTGTCCGCCACCCAGGTGGCCGAGCGGGTCGCCCGTGGGGACGTCAACGACGTCCCCGTCCGCAGCAGTCGCACCCTGGGCGAGATCGTCCGCGCGAACGTCTTCACCCGCTTCAACGCGATCATCGGTGTGCTCTGGCTGGTCATGCTGTTCGTGGCGCCCTTCCAGGACAGCCTCTTCGGGTACGTGATCATCGCCAACACGGGCATCGGCATCATCCAGGAGTGGCGCGCCAAGAAGACCCTGGACTCGCTCGCCGTGATCGGCGAGGCGAGGCCGACGGTGCGCCGGGACGGAGTGGCCGCCGAGGTCGCCACCTCCGAGATCGTGCTGGACGACGTCATCGAGGTGGGCCCCGGCGACAGGATCGTGGTCGACGGCTCCTGCCTCGAGGCCGACGGTCTCGAGATCGACGAGTCGCTGCTGACCGGTGAGGCGGATCCGGTCGTCAAACGGTCCGGCGATCCCGTCATGTCCGGCAGCTTCGTCGTCGCGGGGGCCGGCGCCTTCAAGACCACCAAGGTGGGGCGCGAGGCGTACGCCGCCCAGCTCGCCGAGGAGGCCTCCCGCTTCACCCTGGTCCACTCCGAACTGCGCAGCGGAATCTCCACGATCCTCAAGTACGTGACGTGGATGATGGTCCCCACCGCGATCGGCCTGGTCATCAGCCAGCTGGTGGTCAAGCAGCACGGCTTCAAGGACTCCATAGCCCGCACGGTCGGCGGCATCGTGCCCATGGTCCCCGAAGGGCTCGTGCTGCTGACCTCCGTCGCCTTCGCCATCGGGGTGATCCGGCTCGGGCGCAAGCAGGTCCTCGTCCAGGAACTGCCCGCCATCGAAGGGCTCGCCCGCGTCGACACCGTCTGCCTGGACAAGACGGGCACCCTCACCGAGGGCGGCATGGACGTCACCGAACTGCGGCCGCTCCAGGGCGCCGACGAGACCTACGTACGCAAGGTGCTGGGCGCGCTCGGCGAATCGGACCCGCGCCCCAACGCCTCCCTCCAGGCGATCATCGACGCCTACCCGGACAGCGAGGACTGGCGCTGCATCGAGGCGCTCCCCTTCTCCTCCGCCCGCAAGTACAGCGGCGCCTCCTTCAGCGAGGGCGACGGAGACTCCAGCACGTGGCTCCTGGGCGCCCCGGACGTCCTGCTGGACCCCGACGACCCGGCCCTGGCCGAAACCGAGCGCCTCAACGAACAGGGGCTGCGGGTGCTGCTGCTGGCCCGCGCCTCGCGGGACCTGGACGACCCGCGGGTCACGTCCGGTGTCCGGCCCACCGCCCTGGTCGTCCTCGAGCAGCGGCTGCGCTCCGACGCCGCCGACACCCTGCGCTACTTCGCCGACCAGAACGTCCACGCCAAGGTGATCTCCGGCGACAACGCGGTGTCCGTGGGTGCGGTGGCCGGAAAGCTCGGTATCGCGGGCGAGACCGTGGACGCGCGGCGGCTGCCCACGAACCAGGACGAGATGGCGAAGTCGCTGGACAAGGGCACCGTGTTCGGCCGGGTCACCCCGCAGCAGAAGCGGGACATGGTGGGGGCGCTGCAGTCGCGCGGGCACACGGTGGCGATGACCGGCGACGGGGTGAACGACGTACTCGCGCTCAAGGACGCGGACATCGGCGTCTCGATGGGTTCGGGCTCGGAGGCGACACGGGCCGTCGCCCAGATCGTGCTGCTCGACAACAGCTTCGCGACGCTGCCCTCGGTGGTCGGCGAAGGCCGGCGGGTGATCGGGAACATCACCCGGGTCGCCACGCTGTTCCTGGTGAAGACCGTGTACTCGGTACTGCTCGCCGTGCTGGTGGTGTGCTGGCAGGTGGAATACCCGTTCCTGCCCCGGCATCTGACGCTGCTGTCCACCCTGACGATCGGCATCCCGGCCTTCTTCCTGGCGCTGGCCCCCAACAAGGAGCGGGCCAGGCCCCATTTCGTACGACGGGTGATGCGGTACTCGATCCCGGGCGGGGCCGTGGCCGCGATCGCGACCTTCGCCACCTACCTGGTCGCCCGCCACCACTACGCGGGCCCTGGCGCGCTGGACGCGGAGACCAGCGCGGCGACCCTCACCCTGTTCCTGATCTCCATGTGGGTCCTGGCGATCGTCGCGCGCCCCTACACCTGGTGGCGAGTGCTCCTGGTGGCCGCGATGGGCCTGGCGTTCCTGTTCGTCCTCTTCGTGCCGTCGCTGCAGCACTTCTTCGCGCTGCGGCTGGTCGGGATCGCGATCCCCTGGCTCGCGGTCGGCATCGCCGCGGTGGCGGCGGTCGTCCTGGAGTTCCTGTGGAAGTGGGTCGACCGCCGCTTTCCGGCGTGACGCGGTGGCGGGCGGCCACCGCGTCCGTCGTCGCCGGAGCCACGGTCCCCGCGCCCTGATGGGGCGCGGGGACCGGCAGGCGCTCGTGTCAGATCACTTCACGTCGACGAAGTCACCGGCGGCGCTGACGCCCGCGACGGTCGCGGAGCCCGCGAAGGTGTAGCGGAAGTACCCGTCGGCCGACGCCTTGACCGTGGTCTTCAGGCTGCCCGTCGAGGACGTCCTGATGGTCTTCACCGTCGTGTAGGTGGTGGAGCTCTTCTTGCGGAACTGGAGCTGGACGGACTGGCCCGCGTAGCCCGTGTACTTGCCGGTCTGCCAGTCGGCGCGGGTCAGCTTGCCCGTCACCGTGATGGTCTTGCCCTTCGCCACCGGCTCCGGCGAGGCGTCCACGGTGAGCTTGCCGCCGCGCAGCACCTTGAGGTGCCCGAAGTCGCCCTGCCACGTCGCGTGGTAGTCCTTGTCGACCGCGACGGCGCCGACCGTCCAGGTACCGGCGTCG
The DNA here is from genome assembly GCF_051553595.1 of Streptomyces sp. HUAS TT11. Lineage (NCBI taxonomy): Bacteria > Bacillati > Actinomycetota > Actinomycetes > Kitasatosporales > Streptomycetaceae > Streptomyces > Streptomyces sp. HUAS TT11. The sequence goes on along the minus strand of NZ_CP196184.1, from coordinate 5,095,861 downwards.
GAGTTGAGCAGGTCGCCGTCGGCGGGGCGGATGTCGATGGTGGCCTTGCAGTTGAGGACGGTCGAGGACGCGGCGGTGCACGTGCCCGGGTTGTCACCGCCCAGGAGGGCGCTGGGCGCGGTGATCTTGGTGCCGCGGTAGATGACCGGGCCGGACGCGAAGGTGCTCGGGTCGAGGCTCGCGGAGTGCGTCACGGTGTAGGTGGCGGCGACGGAGACCTTGCCGGTGGCGCTGACAGCGATGTTCTTGCCCTTGTTCACCTTGACGTTCGAGAAGGTGACGGCAGGGCCCGCGGTACCGGCGGCGTGGGCGGCCGGCACGGCGAGGGCGGAGAGGGCCAGGGCGCCGGTGAGGGCGGCCACAGTGGCACGAATACGCATTGCGTTCTCCACGAGGAGAAAGGGGCCCCGGGGGGTGCGCTGCGCCGCCCCTGGGGCCCAAGTGACTGGGGAGTCTGTTGACTCGCCGGAACAGATCAACGGGCGAAACGCATGGTTGTGCGAGGCCGGAATCCTTTTTCTCTCCTTTACCGCAGCGCTCGCCCGCCCACCGGGCCGCCCGCCGCGCTGCCCCGGTCACGGACCGGCGGCGCCGGGGCGGGCGGCCCGGGCGGCTCAGTCGAACCAGCGGTCCCGCGCCAGCTCCTCGGTACGGGAGGGGTCCTCCAGCAGGGCGGCGACCTCGAAGCGGCGCGGCCACTGCCCCGCCGCCCAGGCGAGTCCCGCGGCCACGCCCTCCAGGGTGGCGGCGTGCAGCGCACCGTCCGCGGCCAGCCGCCAGTCGATCTCCACCCCGCCGACGACGAGTTCCTCGTGCTCGACGTACGAGGCGGGGGTCGCGGACCCGAGCAGCACCCGTACGGGCTCGGGCACGTCGTGCTCGACGCCCTCCGAGGTGACCTCACCCGTCACCGACTCGCTCAGCCGCCGTACCTGGAACAGCTCGGCGAGATCGGCGGCCCGCCCCGGCCGCACCGGCAGCAGCGGGACGCCCTGGGTGAACGGCAGCAGATCCGGCGAGTCGACCACCACCGCCTCGGCGGCGTCCACGACGGTCACCCGGCCGTCGACGACCGCGCGCAGCTCGTCCGGCAGGGTCACCTGCTCCGGGTCAAGTCCGGCCAAGGCGCCGTACAGAGCGTGCAGTTGGGCTGCCGAGACGTGCCGATCGGGGTCGGCGAGCCGGTCGAGCAGTTCGGCGGCACCGCCGGGTTCGTCGAGCAGGGCGGCCACGGAGGTCCGTACGCCGAGGGCGCGCAGCACCTGCTCGTCCTCGAAGCCGGTCGCGTCGGCCTCGTCGTACAGGCCGCGCAGCAACGGGTCGCCGCCCGTGGCGCGCAGACCGGCGGGGCGCCGCCCGCCGAGCACCGGGTGACCGCGCAGCCACCAGGCGGTGTACGACCGCACGATCTCGTGGGTGCCGTCCGGCAGCAGGATCCGCACGGGCTGGGTGAGCGCGTCCCGCAGCGGGGGCTGCGAGAGCAGGGCCAGGGCCTGCGGCCAGCGGTCGTCGTCGACGAGGTCGAGATCGCGCACGGCGACGACCTCGGTCGCCACCGGGGGCACCGGTGTGTCCGGCAGCCGGTCGAGGACGTCCTCGCACCAGACGTCGACGGCGTCGAGCAGCCCGACGTCATCGGGCTCGGCGAACTCCGAGTCGCGGGGTTCCAGTTCGTCCGGGTCGAGCACCACGTCGGTGGCCCGGACCAGGGTGAAGTTCGCGAGCACCCCGCAGGCGGCCAGCGGCTGTTCGCCCCACTGTTCGGCCATCTCGGCTTCCACGAAGGCGAGTTCGCCCTCACGCATGACGTCCGCGAACTGGCTTCCGGGCAGCACGAGTTCACCGGCGGGAGCGAGTTCGCCGTCCTCGTCGGGCAGTGCCAGAGCGCCGAGCCAGGGTTCCTCACCGGGTTCGAGCCCGGCTTCGCGGACCAGGGCGAGCACGCTGTCGGCCAGTTCCTCGGGCTCCAGGCCCTCCTGGTCCCAGCCCGGGCCCTCGTCGTCGAGGGAGGCGGCGACGGCGGCCCTGACCTGCGGGGTGGTGAGCACGGCGCGCGGGGTCGCCGGAAGGGAGCCCAGCTTCTCCAGAAGGGGGTGGGCCGCGTCCGGGTGGGCGACCTTCAGGCCCAGCCGGGCGAGCACGTCGGGGGCCACAGGCGGCCCGTCCCCGCCGGGCAGCAGGATCTGCCGGGGCCCGACGGTGGTACGTCCGTCGGCCAGCGGCACGGGCAGTCCGGAGAGCCGGTCCGGGTCGACCCCGGCCAGGCTGTCGTACAACCGCCACCACCAGTCGGGCTCCCTCTCGAGCCCCGCGAGCCGGTCGACGGCCTCCGTCAGCGGCACCCGGGCCACGCCCAGCGTGCGCAGTTCGACCCGGCGTTCCAGACCCGCCGGCAGCAGACTGGGCAGGACCTCGGCGAGTACCCGGACCGTGGCCGCACCGGCACCCTCCACGATCTCGGCGTCCCGCGGACGCAGCGCCTCGGGCAGTTCGGAGTCGTCGCCCGCGTCGTTGGCGGGCGGCAGGAACGCGGTGCGCGGCAGCTGCTCGAGGACGGCCTGGCGCAGCGCGCCGTCCAGCTCCCCCTTGCCGAGCGGACCGGGGATCAGGTCGATGACACCGGGCGTCACCGGGCGCCAGGCGGCGAGGAGCTCGGCGTAGGCGTCGGCCGCGCGCTCCACCAGGTACGCGGCCAGCGGACCCGCGGCGGCATGGCGCCGGGTGGTGTCCAGCGGGAACGAGGCGATGAGCAGGGCGGGCACGCCGAGCGCCTCGTCGCTGGGGGTGGGGGCGTGCACGACCGGCGCGGTGCGGGGCTTGGCCGGGGTGCCGTCGGCGTTCACCGGGACGGCCCAGGTGACCGACCAGTGGGGGCGCAGCCGCTCCTCGACCGGGCGGTCGGCGAGGAGGTCCGCGGTGAGGGTGCCGTGCCGGGAGACGGTGCGCCAGCGGGTGGCGCCCCCGAGGGAGTCCTCCACGATCGTGTCGGCGCCGTCGATACGCCGGCGCAGGGTGCGCGGGCCGGCACCGGCGATCTCGACGACGACCTCCTCGAGTCCGGGCAGGGCGAGGAGGAGTGCGTCGTCGACGCCCTGGAGGAGGCGTTCGGCGAGGTCGGCGGCGGCCGTGTCGCGCAGCGGCAGGATGACGACGGTGTCGTACGGGTCGGGGGCCGTGCCCTCGGCGGCGAACGGCAGCCTGAGCAGCGGCACATGGCCGTCGCGGCGGCGGATCTCGTCACCGAGGCGCCGGCTCTGCCCGGCGGCCTCCTCGGCCAGTGCCCGGGCCTCGGCCAGGGACCAGCGGACACCGCCGTGCCGGCCGACGACCGCGGGCTCGTCGCTGACGGCGAGGACGGCTGCGAAGCCGACGCCGAAGCGGCCGACGGTGGACTCGTCGCCGTCGCGCTTGGCGGAGGCCCGCAGGGTGGACAGCGACTCGGCACCGGCGGCGTCCAGGGGGGCGCCGGTGTTGGCCGCGACGAGCACCCCGTCGCGGAGGGTGAGACGGAACCGGCCCGGGACACCGGCCCGCGCCGCCGCGTCGGCGGCGTTCTGCGCGAGCTCGACGACCAGACGATCGCGGTAGCCGCCGAATACCAGGTCCTCCTCGGCGTTGGCGTCCTCGCGGAACCGGGCGGAGCTGGTGGCCCAGGCGTCCAGCACACCGCGCCGCAGGCGCGCCGTCCCAAAGGGGTCCGCGCCCTCGGCCGCCGGCTGCACGAACTTGCTCACGGTTCACTCTCCCTCTCAGCGCGTGCGGGACGAAGGTACCGTGCGCCGTGGGCCCCGCGGACCGCGGAATACGCCGTCGGCCGAGGTGACCGCCGCCCCGGACCCTCCCGGGGCATCGCGTCAGGAGTGACCCAGCTCCGCGGCGGACTCGTCCGACACCGCAGGCACCGAGCCCGAGTCGGGCGACGGCCGCAGCGGGAACGGCTCCACCCTCGTCTCGTCGACCACCGGAGGGGCGGGCCGCGGCGTCTTGGGCATGACCGCCGCCTCCGAGTGCGCTCCGCAGCCGTAGGACAGGGAGACCATGCGGCCGTCCGCCGGGGAGAACTCGTTGGCGCACACGCCGAATGCCTGCCCGAGCGAGCCGCCCACCGGCATCAGGAAGGCGCAGCTGACACAGGTCGCCGGCGCCGCCTGGGCCATGGGGGTCTTCGGTCCGAAGGCGTCCTCCCAGCGGTCGGCCGCCGTGTGCAGTCCGTAGCGGGACAGCACCCGGGCCCGGCCCATGCCCAGTTCCTCGGCCACGGCCGCGATCGATCCACGCATCGGCGCGATCGGCAGGTTCGCCGGGACTCCGCCGGTGACCTCCGCGTCCTCCGCCTCGACCAGCTCCGCCATCTCCCCGGACACCGCGGCGTTCGGCGGCGGCTCCTCCTCGCCGCAGAACCCGGGCTCCAGGCGCAGGTCCTCGGCGTCCGTCGGCAGCAGATCGCCGGGGCCGAGGTCACCGGGGCGCAGTCGCTCGCTCCACGGCACCCACTCCGGGGCCAGCAGCGCGTCGGGGCCGGGCAGCAGGACGGTCTCGTCGAGAGTGACCACCTTGGCGCGCGAGGCCCGGGCCACCGTCACCGCCCAGCGCCAGCCCCGGTACCCGAGCTCCTTGCACTCGAAGAAGTGCGTGACAACACGGTCGCCCTCGGACACCGTCCCGACATGTTCGCCGACCACGCCGGGCGCGGCCGTCTCCTCGGCGGCGGCGCGGGCGAGGTCGACCGCCTCGGCGCACAGGCGGTCGGGGGTGCGGCTTCGCGTTGTCGCTGCGCTCACGGGTATCGCTTCTCTCCTACGCCGTCTCACGGGTGCGCCCTTCCTCGGCTGCGGGTGCGGACGGAGCGGACCAGCGGGCCGCGTCGACGTCCGCGCCCGATCGCGCTCGGGCACACCTACACCACCCATTCTGCGGGATGGATGAGAGGCGCGCGGCCGAGAACGATCGCCACGGCGCGCTACGCACGCTACCTTCTCCCGGCCGCTGCGCCCACACCGAGTCGCCGGGCATTCCCGGAGCGCGGTACTCCGCACACCGGCCGAAGGCCCCGCAGCGACGGCTTCCGGCCCTCGAACACGGTGGGCCCGTTCCGTGTCCCGGACCGTCCGGCCCGCGCGCGCCGCGCCGCCCGGTCCCCCACCCCGCCGCCCGCACCCCCGCAGGACGCCACTCGGTCACGTACGCGCGGTAACCGCACTACCCCCGCCGTTCTCGGGGCACTATGACGGGGTGGCAGCCGCGAGGTCGTCCCAGGGAACCGCCGGGGTCAACGGGGTCAAGGGACGTGGTCGAAGTGGCGGTTCGGGCCGGTTCGGCGGGTCCGTCCGCGCGGTCGGCCGTGCCCTCCACCTGCCGGTGACCGGCGCCGCCCGCGGCATCCGCAAGGCCACCCACGCGCACGGTGCGGGCGAGTCCGGGCTCGGCAAGCTGATCGAACTGCATGCCGTGAACGGCGCGGGCGATGTGATGATCACCGTCGCCCTGGCCTCCACCGTCTTCTTCTCCGTGCCGACCGACGAGGCCCGGGGACGCGTCGCGCTCTACCTCGCCATCACCATGGCCCCGTTCACGGTCCTGGCCCCGGTGATCGGCCCGCTCCTGGACCGTCTCCCGCACGGGCGCCGGGCCGCGATGGCGGCCGCGATGCTCGCCCGCGCCCTGCTCGCGCTGATCATCTCGGGCGCGGTCGCGGCCGGCGGACTCGAGCTGTATCCGGCCGCGCTCGGTGTGCTCGTCGCGTCCAAGGCCTACGGCGTCGTCCGCAGTGCGGTGGTGCCACGGCTGCTGCCGCCCCGCTTCTCCCTGGTGAAGGCCAACTCCCGGGTCACCCTCGGCGGCCTCCTCGCCACCGGCGTGGCGGCGCCGATCGGCGCCGGGCTGCAGACCGTGGGCCCGGGCTGGCCGCTGTACGGCGCCTTCGTGATCTTCATCGCGGGCACGTTCCTGTCGTTCTCGCTGCCGCCGAAGGTCGACTCCGCCAAGGGCGAGGACGTCGCGCTGCTCGCCGCCGACGCCGAGCACCTGCGCGGCCCGCGCCGCAGCAGCACCGGGCGCCGCCCCGGGCTGCGCACGGTCGGCCCCGCCGTCACCCACGCCCTGGGGGCCAATGCCGCCCTGCGCTGCCTGTCCGGGTTCCTGATCTTCTTCCTGGCCTTCCTGCTGCGCGAACACCCGCTCGCGGGTGAGAGCGCGGCGGTGTCCCTGGGCATCGTCGGCGTCGCGGCGGGCGCGGGGAACGCACTGGGCACGGCCGTCGGCGCCTGGCTGAAATCCCGCGCTCCCGAAGTGATCATCGTGACGGTCGTCGCGATGGCGCTGGGCGCGGCGATCACCGCGGCGATCTTCTTCGGCGCGTTCCTGGTCGCGTCCCTCGCGGCGGTCGCCGGGTTCGCCCAGGCACTGGCCAAGCTGTCGCTGGACGCGCTGATCCAGCGGGACGTGCCGGAACTGGTCCGCACCTCCGCGTTCGCGCGCTCCGAGACCCTGCTGCAGGTCGCGTGGGTGCTGGGCGGGGCGGTCGGTATCGCGCTGCCGCTGAACGGGGTGCTCGGGCTCGTGGTGGGCGCCGCGATCGTCGCCCTGGGCTGGCTGGCGACCGTCCGGGGCCTGCTCGCCTCGGCCCGCCGCGGCGGCGCCGCGAAACCGCGGGTGGCCTGACCGGCGGGGCGTGCGGCACCTGATCGCACGAGTGCGCGGCACGTCGCACACCCCACGTGGGGAGTGTGCCGGACGTGCCCGATAGCCTTCGGCCATGACCGCACTGCGTTCCCGCCGCGCCGTAGCCGCCCTCGGCGCCGTCTCCGCCGGACTCCTCCTGCTGTCCGCCTGCAGCAAGCCGTCGCCGCTGGCCACCGTCACGGTCGGTACGGACTCGGTGAGCACCGAGACCGACTGCTACAACGACGGCAAGGCGATCACCTCCGCGCAGGCGGCGCCGTGCCTCGACCAGAAGTCCAAGGACATCAAGTCGATCAAGGTCGACCCCGACGACACGGTCCGCTTCGGTGTCGACCCGAGCATCGCGGACCAGGGCTGGACGATCCTGATGAACGGTCAGCCGCTGACCGAGTCCAGCAAGAAGACCTACCGCACGATCCCGGGCAGCGTGTTCTTCAACGCGCAGTACGGCGCGAGCGGCAACTCCACCCTCGTCTCCATCAAGGAGGGCGAGAGCAAGGTGACGGGTCTGTGGTCCTTCAAGCTCGAGAAGGCTTCCTGATCACGTCCCGCGCACATGTCCTGATCGCCACCGCGGTCCCGGCCGAACGGGACGCGGTGGCCGGTGCGTTCGCCGGACCGGCCGTGGAGGTCCCGCTGCCCGGGGTGACCCTGTACCGCACCGGCGCCCTGGACCTCGTCGCGGCCGGCGTGGGTCCCGCACTCGCCGCCTCCTCCACCGCCTGCGCGCTCACCGCCGCCGCCCTGCGGGGCGCTCCCTACGGCCTCGTGGTCTGCGCGGGTGTCGCAGGGGGTTTCGCGCCACACGCGCCCGTCGGCTCGCTCGTCGTCGCCGACGACATCGTCGCCGCCGATCTCGGGGCCGAGACCCCGAACGGATTCCTGCCCGTCACCGAACTCGGCTTCGGCACCTCCGGTCACCGGCCACCGGAATCACTCGTACGAGACCTCGCCGCCGCCACCGGTGCGCTCACGGGTGGCGTGCTCACGGTCTCGACCGTGACGGGAAGCGCCGCACGCGCCACGGAGCTGCGCGCCCGTCACCCGCATGCGCTCGCCGAGGCCATGGAGGGGTTCGGCGTCGCCGAGGCGGCCGCCGCGCACGGCACGCCCGTCGTGGAGATCCGCGCCGTCTCCAATCCCGTCGGCCCGCGCGACCGCGCCGCCTGGCGCATCGGCGACGCCCTCTCGGCCCTCACCGAGGGTTTCGGGAAGATCGCGCCCGTACTGGAGAGTTGGAATCAGCATGACCGCAACCCATGAGCCCCTCCGGATCGCCTACTCGCCCTGCCCGAACGACACCTTCGTCTTCGACGCCTGGGCGCACGGCCGGGTACCGGGTGCCCCCGGCCTCGACGTCACCTTCGCCGACATCGACATCACCAACGGCATGGCCGAGCGCGGCGAGTTCGACGTCCTGAAAGTGTCGTACGCCGTCCTGCCGTACGTCCTCGACGAGTACGCCCTGCTGCCGTGCGGAGGCGCGCTGGGGCGCGGCTGCGGCCCGCTGGTGCTGACCCGGGAGCCGGGAACCGACCTCACCGGGCGGACGGTCGCCGTGCCGAGCGAGAAGTCGACGGCGTATCTGCTCTTCCGGCTCTGGGCCGCGGACACCGTGCCCGGTGGGGTCGGGGAGATCGTGGTCATGCCGTTCCACGAGATCATGCCGGCGGTGCGGGACGGCAAGGTCGACGCGGGACTCGTCATCCACGAGGCGCGGTTCACGTTCCAGAACTACGGGCTGCACAAGCTCGCCGACATGGGCGAGCACTGGGAGGACACCACCGGGCTGCCCATCCCGCTGGGCGCGATCATCGCCAAGCGCTCGCTGGGCGCGGCCACGCTGAAGCTGCTCGCCGACTCCGCCCGTACGTCCGTGCGCACGGCCTGGGACGACCCCGAGGCGTCGCGCGCGTATGTCATGGAGCACGCGCAGGAGATGGACCCCGCGGTGGCGGACCAGCACATCGGCCTGTACGTCAACGAGTTCACGGCCGACCTGGGCGAGGACGGTTACGCGGCGGTCCGCGGACTGCTCACGCGTGCGGCGGCCGAGGGGCTCGTACCGCCCCTCGGCCCGGACGCGCTCGTCTTCCCCTGACCGGGGTCAGACGTCCAGTTGGTCGGCGACCGCGCGCAGCAGACCCGCGATCTTCTTGCCGGAGGCCTTCTCGGGGTAGCGGCCCTTCTCGAGCATCGGTGTGATGTTCTCCAGAAGGGTGGTCAGATCCTGGACGATGGAGGCCAGTTCGTCCGGCTTCTTGCGCTGCGCGGCGGCGACCGACGGAGCCGGCTCCAGGAGGCTGACCGACAGCGCCTGGTCGCCGCGCTGACCCGCGACGACACCGAACTCCACGCGCTGTCCCGGCTTCAGGGAATCGACTCCGGCGGGAAGTACCGAGGAATGGACGAAGACGTCGCCGCCGTCGTCGCGGGAGAGAAAGCCGAAGCCCTTCTCGCTGTTGAACCACTTGACCTTGCCGGTAGGCACGTCTGTCCTCGTCCTCGTACTCGTCGGAAACTGCGTCTGCAAAGTGTTTCGGGAAACTGCTCTGGATAGCACTGCAGCGGGCCGCCTGGACCCGCCGGAACCAAGGCTAATGGTCCGGGGGCCGGTGACAAGACGTCGCCGAGTTGTTCCTCGCGCTGGGAACTACCCTGGTCCGGTGCGTGACAAAACCCAAGCGAATTCCACCGCTGCCGGGGACCGGCTGATCCGTGCCGGTGCCATCGTCTTCTTCGTCGGCGCTGTGGCCACACTGGTCACCGTGGCCCCGCTGCTGCTCGGGACGAAACCTTTCCCGACGTACATGTTCGGCATGAGCATGCTGATGGCCGTGGGCTTCCTGGTGGCCGGGGCGGGAGTGCTCCGGTCGATCGCGGAGGGCCGCAGGCGGGCGCGCGGGATCCGGTCCTAGGACCTACCTCGGCAGGCTCTCGCCCGCACCGGAGTAGGAGCTCAGCCAGGCGGGGAACTCGGTGAGATCGGTGAGGACCACATCGGCGCCCGCGGCCCGCAGTTCGTCGGCGGTGCAGGGGCCGGTCGCCACGGCGACGGAGAACGCGTCGGCGCCGCGGGCACCGCGGACGTCCCCGATGTGGTCGCCGACGTAGACGGCGGCGCCGTGTTCGATCAGCGCCTGGGCCTTGCGCTCCGCCCACAGGTCGCCGATGACCGCGTCGGGCTCGATGCCCAGGTGCTCCAGGTGCAGCTTGGCGTTGGGCTCGTACTTGGCGGTCACCACGATCGCGCGCCCGCCTGCCGCCCGCACGGCCTCGATCGCCGAACGGGCCCCGGCCATGGCGGGCGTCGCGGCGATCGCGACACCGGGGTACATCCCGCGGTAGAGGTCGGCGGTGGCGGCGATCCGCTCCGCGGGGAACCAGTTGACCAGTTCGTCCTCCAGCGGCGGACCGAGCCGGGTGATGGCGAGATCGGCGTCGATGTACGTCCCGGTGCGCGCGGAGAGCTCCTGGTAGCAGGCGCGGATACCGGGCCGGGAGTCGATCAGCGTCATGTCGAGGTCGAAGCCGACGGTCAGGGCGCGAGAGGTCATATGGGCGATTGTCCCAGGTGGCGTCGGCCGGGAGACAAGGGGCCACCCGCGCCGCGCGGTACCGCCGGGTCGCTCACCTGGCCCGCTGTGCCCGCCAGAACAGGTACAGGGCGGAGGCGAGGGCCGCACCCCGGACCACCCAGGGCCAGGTCTGGGCGACCGCGTCGGTCATATGGCCCGCGGCGACGGGTGCGCCCCAGCGGCCGCTCGTGCGGCCCCACAGCCAGACGATTCCGGCGACCGCCGCCAGGCCGGGCAGACCCATGACCGCCCACTTGGACTCGGCGGGGCTCAGCCTGCGGGACGCCCAGGCGATGAGCCAGCCGAGGCCGAGGGCGATCCAGTTGCCGAGCACGGCGCCCGCGATCAGGAGCACGGCGGCCAGGAGCAGCAGAGGATTGCGCCGCCCGGTGAGCCGGAACAGCCGGCGGGGCGGTGCGGCGGCCCGCTCCTCGGCGGCGGGAGCCGCCTCCACCGCGGGCTCGGGGTCCTTCGGCACCTCCGGCTTCGGTGGGGTGCCCGGCGGCGGTTTCAGCAGCTCGGGGATCTCCACGCCGCCGACGAACCCGGGGACGCTGTCACCGAGTCCGAACCCGGCACCGGCCCCGCCCTCCACCCGCCACCAGTCGGGCCGGGTGGCGCTGTCGCCGAGTTCGTGCGCGCCGGCCAGGTGGGGAGGGGACGCGGCACTGCCGGAGGAGTCCTCGGGACGGGGCTCGGCGGGGCGGGGGCGGGGCACCACGCGCCGCAGGCCCTTGGGGCGCTCTTCGACGTCGCGCGCCCGCTGCACGGGGACGGCGGCCGGACGGCTCGCGGAGCCGGCGTCCGCGGCGCCCTCCGACGCGGCGGCGACCACCTCGTCGGGCGTACCGAGGCGGTCGAGGATGCGGCGGACCGCGGCCGGGCTGTCCACCGGGGACTTCGCCCGCCGGCGGTCGATCTCGTTGCGCAGCTCGGAGACGAGCCGCATACGTGCGACCGACGGCAGCTGACGCTGCTGGGCCAGGTCTCCGACCCGGCTCAGGTAGTCGAAGACCAGCTGGTCGCTCTCGATCCCCACGAATCCCCTCCGCGGTGGGCCGCTTTGAGACGTACCGTATCCCCCGCGAACCGTCCCCGGGGGATCCGCCCCCGGACCTTGTATCGGTCCGGCCGGCCCCGCCCTGGAGCTCCTCGCGCCCGGCTTCGCCCGGGCGGAGGGATCCCCGCGACGTCCCGGTCGCACCCCGACCGGGCTGAACGGTGTGCACCTCCGCACCACCGCGACAACACCCGCTACCGTGGACCGGATGACCCCCGAGGAGCGCTCACGCAAGGAATCGCCGGGCGCGGGCAGCGGCGCCGCCGCACCGCGCTCACTGGCCGAGTCCCTGCGCGCGCGGGACGACGTCTCCCTGTCCGCCCTCCTCCGCGCCCGCCCGGACCTCATCACCCCGGTCCCCACCGACCTCACCCAGCTCGCCACCCGCGCCGCCACCCGGGCGAGCGTCGTCCGCGCGCTCGAGCGCCTCGACCGGTTCGCCCTGCAGACCGCGGAGGCCCTGGCCGTCGCCGGGGACCCTGCCACCTACGACGAACTCCTCGGCCTGATGGCCGGTGACGACGGGCCGCAGGCCGATCCCCTGGTCGCCGAGGCCCTGCCCCGCTCCCTCACCACGCTGCGCGACCAGGCCCTCGTCTGGGGCGCCGACGACCGGCTGCGGCTCGTCCGTACGGCCCGGGAACTGCTCGCCCCGTCCCCGCAGCACCCCTCGCCCACGGGCCTCGGCCCCACGGTCGCGGAGGCCGCGGGCGGCATGTCCCCGGGGCGGATCCAGGAGATCCTGGCCGCGGCCGGACTGCCCACCACGCACGACGCCGTGTCCGCCATGACCGCCCTCTCCGAGCTCTTCGGCGACCGCACCCGGATGGCCGCGCTCCTCGAGAAGGCTCCGGCCGAGTCCCTCGAGGTGCTCTCCCGGCTGGTGTGGGGTCCGCCCTACGGGCAGGTCACCCCCAACCCCGCGCCGCGCCTGCGCTGGCTCCTGGACCGCGGCCTGCTGCTGCCCTCCCCCAAGCTCTCGGCCGGACTCGACCAGGGCAGACCTCCCTCCCCGGGCACGGTCGTCCTGCCCCGTGAAGCGGCCCTGCATCTGCGGTCCGGTCGCGCGCACCACCACACGGAGCCACTGCCCCCCGTCGTGGAGGCGGCCGCCACCCACTCCGCGCAGATGGTGGACGCGACCGCGGCCGGTCAGGCCTACACCGCGCTCGCGACCGTCGAGGAACTCCTGAAGGACTGGGACGAGGGCGGCCCGTCGGTGCTGCGCGCGGGCGGCCTGAGCGTACGGGACCTGAAGCGGACCGCCGTGGCACTCGACGTGTCCGAGCCCGTGGCCGCCTTCTGGGTCGAACTCTGCTACGCGGCGGGCCTGTTGGCGTCCGACGGCGAGGCGGACGAGCGCTACGCGGCGACCCCCGCGTACGACGAGTGGACGGAGCTGCCCCCCGCCGGACGCTGGACCCGGCTGACCACCGCCTGGCTGACCGCGACCCGCACCGCGGGGCTCGTCGGCGGCCGGGACGCGAAGGACCGTGCGCTCTCCGCGCTCGGCCCCGGCCTGGACCGCTCGGCCGCGCCCGAGGTCCGCCACCGCGTCCTGACGCTGCTGGCCACTCTCCCCGAGGGCGTCTCCGCCACGCAGGAATCCGTACTGGCCCGGCTCCGCTGGGAGCGCCCGTTGCGGGGCGACCGGCCCGCGGCCGACGACCTGCGCACCCGGCTCGCCCAGTGGACGCTGTCCGAGGCGGAACAGCTGGGCGTCACGGGCCGCGGCGCCCTGTCCGCGCACGGCCGCGCCCTGCTCGGCGAGCGCCCGGACCGCACCCCGCCCTCCGAGCCGACCGGTCCGGGCGACAAGCTGCCCGTCCACCGGCACCACCACCGCCCCGCCCCGCACGAGCCCCTCACGGCCGCCGAACGGACGGCGGCCGCCGCCCGCGCCGCTCGTCTGCTCGCGCCCCTGCTCCCCGAACCCCTGGACCACGTCCTGCTCCAGGCGGACCTGACGGCGGTGGCGCCCGGCCCGCTCCAGCGGCCCCTCGCCGACATGCTGGACGTGCTCGCGGACGTCGAGTCCAAGGGCGGCGCGACGGTCTACCGCTTCACACCGGCCTCCGTGCGCCGCGCGCTCGACGCGGGCCGTACGGCTTCCGATCTGCACGCCTTTCTCGCCGCCCACGCACGCACCCCCGTCCCGCAGCCGCTCGCCTACCTGATCGACGACGTGGCCCGCCGGCACGGGCACCTTCGGGTCGGCGCCGCCTCCGCGTACCTGCGCTGCGACGACGACGCCCTGCTGAGCGAGATCCTCGCCGACAGGCGCTCGGCCGGCCTGCGCCTGCGCCGGCTGGCCCCGACGGTCCTGGCCGCCCAGTCCGATCCGGCGGTGCTTCTGGAGGGCCTGCGCGCGATGGGCTTCGCCCCGGCGGCCGAGTCCGCGGAGGGCGACGTCCTGATCACTCGGGCCCATGCCCACCGCACCCCGCACCGCACCCCGCCCGAGCCGGTCCCGGACGGCCCCCCGGCCCCCGACGCCACGCTGCTGACCGCGGCCCTCCGCGCCGTACGCGCGGGCGACCTGGCCTCCACGGCGCCGCGCAAGTCGACGGGAGCCCCCGCCACGGGCGGCGATCTGCCCCGCACGACCTCGGCCGAGACCCTCGCCACCATGCAGGCCGCCGTCCTCACCGGCGAGTCCCTGTGGATCGGCTACGTCAACGCCGAGGGCACTGCCAGCCAGCGGGTCATCGCTCCCATCCGCGTGGAGGGCGGCTTCGTCACGGCGTACGACCACACGGCCGACGAAGTACGCACCTATCCGTTGCACAGGGTCACCGGGGTGGCCGAGCTGGCGGACGACCAGCTGTGATCACCCCCGTATGAGGCACACTGGACGTTTGGCCGCACGATCAGGCCACATGGAAAGGGTGCCGCGCGTGAATGGTCCGCTCATCGTTCAGTCCGACAAGACCCTGCTTCTTGAAGTCGATCACGAGCAGGCCGACGACTGCCGTCGCGCCATCGCTCCGTTCGCCGAGCTGGAGCGCGCTCCCGAGCACATCCACACCTACCGGGTGACCCCGCTCGGACTGTGGAACGCGCGGGCCGCCGGTCACGACGCCGAGCAGGTCGTCGACGCCCTGGTGCAGTACAGCCGGTATCCGGTGCCGCACGCGCTGCTCGTCGACATCGCCGAGACCATGGACCGCTACGGGCGGCTGACCCTCAGCAAGCACCCCGCGCACGGCCTGGTCCTGACCAGCACCGACCGGCCGGTGCTCGAGGAGGTGCTCCGGTCCAAGCGGATCGCCCCGCTGGTCGGTGCGCGGATCGACCCGGACACGGTCGCCGTCCATCCCTCCGAGCGCGGGCAGATCAAGCAGGTGCTGCTCAAGCTGGGCTGGCCGGCCGAGGATCTCGCGGGCTACGTGGACGGCGAGGCGCACCCGATCGAACTGCGCGAGGACGGCTGGGCGCTGCGGCCCTACCAGAAGCAGGCCGTGGAGAACTTCTGGCACGGCGGCAGCGGTGTCGTGGTGCTGCCCTGCGGCGCCGGCAAGACGCTCGTCGGCGCCGGTTCGATGGCCCAGGCCAAGTCCACCACCCTGATCCTGGTCACCAACACCGTCTCCGCCCGGCAGTGGAAGCACGAGCTGGTGAAGCGGACCACGCTCACCGAGGACGAGATCGGCGAGTACTCCGGCACGCGCAAGGAGATCCGCCCGGTCACCATCGCCACCTACCAGGTACTCACCACCAAGCGGAAGGGCGTCTATCCGCACCTGGAGCTGTTCGACTCCCGCGACTGGGGCCTCATCGTCTACGACGAGGTGCATCTGCTGCCCGCGCCCGTCTTCAAGTTCACGGCGGACCTTCAGGCACGGCGGCGGCTCGGGCTGACGGCGACGCTGGTACGCGAGGACGGCCGCGAATCGGATGTGTTCTCCCTCATCGGCCCCAAGCGTTTCGACGCGCCGTGGAAGGAGATCGAGGCCCAGGGGTACATCGCGCCCGCCGACTGCGTGGAGGTGCGGGTCAACCTCACCGACGCGGAGCGGCTCGCCTACGCCACCGCCGAGACGGAGGAGAAGTACCGGTTCTGCGCGACCACCGACACCAAGCGGAGGGTGACCGAGGCCCTGGTGCGGCGCTTCGCCGGGCAGCAGATCCTCGTCATCGGGCAGTACATCGACCAGCTGGACGAGCTGGGTGAGCACCTGGGCGCGCCCGTCATCAAGGGCGAGACCACCAACGCCCAGCGCGAGAAGCTCTTCGGCGCCTTCCGCGAGGGCGAGATCAGCGTGCTCGTCGTCTCCAAGGTGGCCAACTTCTCCATCGACCTGCCGGAGGCGACCGTCGCCATCCAGGTGTCGGGCACGTTCGGGTCCCGGCAGGAGGAGGCCCAGCGGCTGGGACGGGTACTGCGCCCCAAGGCCGACGGCCATCAGGCCCACTTCTACTCGGTCGTCGCGCGCGACACCATCGACCAGGACTTCGCCGCCCACCGCCAGCGCTTTCTGGCGGAGCAGGGGTACGCCTACCGGATCATGGACGCCGACGAGCTGCTGGCCGAGAGCTGAGTCACCGGCGGGGGCAGGCGCGGAAGGGGTCCGCGCGGTCGCGGTCCGTCGCGGGGCCGACCGGGCCCGCGCACCCGGGCGGTGCCGCCGCCCGGCTGTGGGGATGCGGGCGCCCGGCGGGACGCCCGTCAGCGGCGGCTGCGGACCCCGGACTCCTCGCCGTACTCACCGAGGAGGACCACGTCGATCGTGGCGCCCACGAACACCTTGACGGCACGCAGGGCGTTACCGAGGCGATGGCGACGGTGGTCCCCGTCGAGGGCGGTCGCGCCGGGCGGAGGGCCGTGCCGGGCGGGTGTGAAGCTTGCTGCGCTCATGTCTCCATGGTGGAACCGCATGCCCCGAACGGCGTCGGACCAAGGGCGTAACCTTCCGCGCCTCCCCGTACCCCTCCGGTCGCTCCCGTGTCGTACTCCGGAGGGACGCCGTCCCTTAGGGCACGGGGGTCGCCACCCCCGAGACGCCGGAAAATCAGTTGGCCACCACATCCACCCGTCACCTAGAATCCCCTCTCTTGCCCGCCTCCCTTCACGGAGAGCCGCCGTCCGGACGGAAACCGGTCGGCACGACCGCCACCAGTCATCGCGAGGAGCCGCCCGGCGCGCGCACGCGCCCCGATCGGCCCGCCTCCCCTGTCTTCCCGGCACCGCGCGAACAGGGGAGCCCACCGCCCCGGAGGCACCTTTCCGTGTCCAGCCCGTCAGCACCGTCCGCCCCCGATCCTCTCTCCGACCGGTCCGCGCCCGACCCGCTCACCCGCGAGCGCTCCCACCTCACGCGGTCCCGGGCCGCGCTGCGCACGATGCGCGAGGACGTGGAGAACCTCGACATCAGCGACGTCACCGCGAACTGGGTCAACGCCGAGGTCCTCGCCCGTCAGATCGACGAGCGCATCAAGGCCCTCGCCGACCTCAGCCACACCCCGCTGTTCTTCGGCCGCCTCGACTACCTCCACGCGCCCGGCGCCGACCGGGCCGAGGGTGCGGACGGCGAGCGCTTCTACATCGGACGGCGGCATGTGCACGACGCCGACGGCGACCCGATGGTCATCGACTGGCGCGCCCCCGTCTCCCAGCCGTTCTACCGGGCCTCGAAGAAGGACCCGATGGACGTGGCCCTGCGGCGGCGCTTCGGGTACACCGGCGGGGATCTCACCGCGTACGAGGACGAGCACCTCTCCGACCCCGCCGAGGCCGCCGCCACCAGCAAACTGCTCCAGCAGGAGATCGAGCGCCCGCGTGTCGGTCCGATGCGCGACATCGTGGCCACCATCCAGCCCGAGCAGGACGAGATCGTGCGGTCCGGGCTGTCGGGGACCGTCTGCGTGCAGGGGGGTCCCGGCACCGGGAAGACGGCCGTCGGCCTGCACCGGGTCGCGTTCCTCCTCTATGCGCACCGCGAGCGGCTCGCCCGCACCGGCACCCTGGTCATCGGGCCGAACGCGTCCTTCCTGCACTACATCGAGCAGGTGCTGCCGGCGCTCGGTGAGCTCGCGGTGAAGCAGGCGACCGTCGACGACCTCGTCGCGCACGTCGAGGTGCGCGGCACGGACACCGCGGCCGCCGCCGTGATCAAGGGCGACGCGCGTATGGCGGAGGTGCTCCGGCGGGCGGTGCGCTCGCACGTGACGATGCCCACCGAGCCCGTCATGGTGGTGCGCGGCTCCCGGCGCTGGCGGGTGCCGGCGTACGAACTCGAGGAGATCGTCCGCGAGTTGCTCCAGCGGGACATCCGCTACGGCGCCGCCCGCGAGGCCCTGCCGCAGCGGATCGCGCACGCCGTGCTCGTCCAGATGGAGCGGTCCGGGGAGGCCCCGGACGACCGTGTGCAGGACGCCGTCGCCCGCAACAGCGCCGTGAAGGCGGCGGTCAAGGCGGTCTGGCCGCCGGTCGACCCGGCGAAGCTGGTGCTGCGTCTGCTCGCCGACGCGGACTTCCTCGCCGCGCATGCGGAGGGGATCCTCGACCAGGAGGAGCAGAAGGAGATCCTCTGGGCGAAGCCCGCGCGGTCCGTGAAGTCCGCCAAGTGGTCGCCCGCGGACGCGGTTCTCATCGACGAGGTCACCGACCTGGTCCAGCGCACCCATTCGCTCGGGCACGTGGTCCTGGACGAGGCCCAGGACCTGTCCCCGATGCAGTACCGGGCGGTCGGCCGGCGCTGCACGACCGGTTCGGCGACCGTGCTCGGCGACCTGGCGCAGGGCACGACCCCCTGGGCGACGCGGAGTTGGCAGGAGGCGCTCGCGCACCTCGGCAAGTCGGACGCGATGGTCGAGGAGCTGACGGCCGGGTTCCGCGTGCCGACGGACGTGATCACGTACGCCTCCCGGCTGCTGCCGCACATCGCGCCGGGCCTGACCCCGGTGGCGTCGGTGCGGGAGAACCCGGGCTTCTTCCAGGTGCGTGCGATCAGCGCGTCCGAGGAAGTGGTCGCCGCCTGCGCGGAGTTGCTGCGCAACGAGGGCTCGACCGGTCTGATCGCGGCGGACGCCCGGATCCCGGTGCTCGCCGAGGCGCTCACCGCGGCGGGCATCGGCCATCTGGGCCCCGGCGAGGAGACGACCCACGAGACCCGGCTGACCCTGGTCCCGGCGTCACTCGCCAAGGGTCTCGAGTACGACTACGTGGTCCTCGACGAGCCGCAGGCGGTCGTCGACGGCGAACCGGACGAACGGACGGGTCTGCGCCGCCTGTATGTCGCGCTCACACGTGCGGTCTCGGGCCTGATCGTCACCCACGCGGCCCCGCTGCCGCCCCAGTTGGGCTGAGACGACCGGGGCCGCCGCGGCGCGGCCCCCGGCACGCCCGGGTTCGCCGGGCGGCCGTCGAGAGCCCACCGGCCCACGGCAGCCGCCCGACGAAGCACGGCCCACGCGCCGAAACGCCACCACCCCCGGCCGGACGTCGTCGGCCGTACGCCCTACCCGAACGCCTGGCGCACGCGAAGAACGGCCCGCGCCGAAGCGCCACGACACCGGCCAGGCGTCCACACCCGGCCGCCGGCCGCCAGACAAAGAACCGTCCACGCCGAGCCGGCACCCATCCCGACGACACCGGCCAGAAGAACGGCCCGCGCCGAAGCGCCACCGCCCCCGGCCGGACGTCCACGACCGCGCGCCACACCCGTCCGCCGACCGACCGGCAAAGAACCGTCCACGCCAAGGCGCCATCACCCCCGGCGACGCCAACCAGGCGTCCACAACCGGGCGCCACACCCGCACACCGACCGACCGACGAAGAACGGCTCCCGCCGAAGCGCCACCGCCCCCGGCCGAACGCCCACGACCGCGCGCCACACCCGCCCGCCGACCGACCGACGATGAACGGCCCGCGCCGAAGCGCCACCGCCCCCGGCCGAACGGCCACGACCACGCCCGAACGGCAACCGACCGGCAAAGAACGTCCACGCCAAGGAGCTGCCAACCCCGGCGGCGCCGACCAGGCGTCCACACCCGCCCGCCGGCCGCCCGGGAAAGGACGGTCCGCGCCGGCACCCAGCCCGGCCGCCGCGCCGGCTAGGCGTCGACGGCTGTGCGCCACACTCGTACGGCCTCCGGCGAGACCGGCGCGGTCCAGCCGTGCGGGCGGGCCGCCCCGCCGATGTGGAAGGCGTCGACGCCGACCGCGCGCAGCCGCGGCACATGCTCGAGGCGCAGGCCGCCGCCGACGAGGAGCCGCTGTGTGTAGCCGGGCTCCCCGTGCCGTGCGGCCTCGGCGATCAGGGTGGGCAGTCCGTCGTCCACCCCGTCGGGCGAGCCCGCCGTGAGGTAGGTGTCCAGGCCCGGAAGCTCGGCGAGCTGCTTGCGCAGGGCGTCGCGGTCAGTGGCACGGTCGATCGCGCGGTGGAACGTCCAGCGGCAGCCGTCCAGCTCCGTGACCAGCCGCTCCACGGCGCCGAGGTCCGGCCCGCCGTCCTCGCCGAGGAAACCGAACACGAACTCGTCGGCCCCGGCCGCGCGCAGCTCGCCCGCGGTACGGACGAGCGCCTCGACGTCACCGGCCGCGAACCCGTCGCGCAGGCGGAGCATCACGCGCAGGGAGATGCCGACGGCGGCGCGGATCCCGGCGAAGGTCTCCACCGCCGGGGTGAGACCGTCGGCGGCGATGTCGGTGACCAACTCGAGGCGGTCCGCGCCTCCGGCCTGGGCGGCGAGCGCGTCCTCGACCCCGAGGGCGATCACCTCCAGGACTGCACGCGTGCTCATAGGACCCCTTTCCTTGGTGTTCCCCTGGAGCGACTACAGGTCTAGTCCAATCCAAAGGGTACGACGGCGGGGCGCCCGCGCGCGAGAAGATCACTCCGGGGACGGCTCAGCGGAAGAGGTTCAACTCCTTCTCCGCCACCCCCACCAGCTCGTACGGCGCGCCCGTCGGCGGGCGGCCCGCGTAGAGCCGCACCAGCGTGGCGGAGCCGCCGAGGAACCGGGCCGGCGGCCGCTCGCCGTTCCTGTCGCCCAGGCGCAGCGGTTCGTCGACGTCGTCCAGGTCCGCGTGCAGCGGGACGTGCTTGCGCTCGCGGCAGACACGGGCCAGCAGGGTCAGCGCGTCGGGCAGTCCGTCGCCGCCGTACGCTCCCGGCTCCCCGAACGCGTCCCGGACGTCCCCGGCGTGCACCCACTCACCGAGCGCGATCATGTCGAGCGGGCCGCCCGACTCGGCGATCACCGCCCCCGCCTCGGTCATCCCGCGCTCCAGCTCGTCCACGACCCGGGCGTTCGTCCACCCGGCCCGTTCGGCGATGTCCCGCTCGTTCGCCTCGGGACTGAACACGTCCTTCTCGAAGCGGTTCTCCACCACGCGCATCAGAGCCGCCGAGCAGTGTGCGAGCACATGCCGCACCGACCAGCCCGGACATGCGGCGGCCGGCAGCGCGAAGTCGGTGTCGGGCCGGCCCCGCAGCAGCGGGATCAGGGTGTCGCGCTCGACGGCCAGCAGCCGCCCGGGCAGTTCGGGGTCCCGTACGTCGTCGTGCAGGTCTGCAGTCGTCATGGGAGCCACGCTAGGGGCCGGCCCTCCGGCACGGGAGAATGCGCGCATGACCGACCTCGACGCGTTGCGCTCCCGCTGGCAGCGCACCCTGCTCGCGGCCCGGGAGGGCAGTGGCCACCCCGATCCCCGCCTGTACGCCGACGACCTGCTGCGCCGCTGGTCGGAGCCCCAGCGTCGCTACCACACGGCCGAGCATCTGACGGCGGTCCTCGACCACGTCGACGTCCTCGAGGAGTACGCGGACGATCCGGACGCGGTGCGGCTCGCGGCCTGGTTCCACGACGCGGTCTACCTGCCCGACCGCTCGACGAACGAGGAGCGCTCCGCGCGCCTGGCCGAGCGGGCCCTGCCCGAGGCGGGGGTGCCGCAGCGCACGACGGCCGAGGTCGCCCGTCTGGTGCGCCTGACCGTCGGCCACGCCACGGAGCCCGGCGACGCCAACGGCGCCGTGCTGTGCGACGCCGACCTGGCGATCCTGGCGGCCGCCCCGCACACGTACGCCGCGTACACGGCCGCGGTCCGTCAGGAGTACGGCTTCGTCCCCGACGAGGCGTTCCGCGAGGGCCGGGCGGCCGTGCTGCGCGGGCTCCTGGAGCTGCCCCGGTTGTTCCGTACGCCCTACGGGCAGCGGGAGTGGGAGGCGACGGCCCGCTGGAACATCGGGGCCGAACTGGAACTCCTCGACGCCTGATCCGGGTCCGTCGCACGTCCGGGCCGCGCCGTCGCGCCACCGGCCGGGGACCGGCCCTCGAGCCGCCGCGAAATCCGGTGGGGCGGGATGCACCCACCGGCCTATCCTCGCCCGCATGCGGAGCATGGGCGGGGAACGGGTGAGGGAAGCCGTCGCGGGTGCCGTGGGGGCCTTGCGGGCAGGCGTGGACCAGGACTGGAGCGAGGTCGGGGCGGGGCGCCTGGAGTGGAGCTGCCGCCGCACGGCCGAGCATGTGGCGGGCGATCTCATCGCCTACGCGGGGCAGCTGACGGGACGCGCGCAGGACGCGTACGTGCCCTTCGAGATCACTCTCGAGGACGGCGCCGACAACGAGGGGGCCCTGCACGTGATCGAGACGGCGGGGGCGCTGCTCGCCGCCGCCGTCGCCACCACGCCCCGCGAGGTGCGCGCCTTCCACCCGTACCCCTTCCGCAGCGCGGACCGCGAGGGGTTCGCGGCGATGGGCGTCGCCGAGGTCCTGCTGCACACGCACGACATGGCGCAGGGCCTCGGCCTCGCGTACGAGCCCCCTGCCGAGTTGTGCGAGGACGTCCTGACCCGGATCTTCCCCCATGTGCGACCCGGCCCCGGCCCGTGGCGCACCCTGCTGTGGGCCACGGGCCGCGGCGATCTGCCGGGGCGTGCCCCGGTGACCCGGTGGCACTGGAGCAACAACCCGGTGATCCCCACCGAACGGCTCACTCTCCAGGGGGTCACCCCGGCGGCCGCCATCGATCTGCGCACGGGCGGCGCAGGCGGCTACGAGTGGATCGACGGCGGCCCCTACGAGGGCACCCGCGAAGCCGCCGGGATGCTCGTGAAGGCCTACGAGGCGGGCGTGCTGCGGCCGGAGTGGGGCGTCTTCGTCCTGGTGCGGTCCGAGGACGGCAGGGCGGTCGGGGGCATGGGCTTCCACGGTGCCCCCGACGCGGACGGACGCGTGGAGGTCGGCTACGACCTGGTGGAGGGTGCCCGGGGCAACGGCTATGCGACCGAGGCGCTGCGCGCACTCGCCGCCCGGACGCTGGCCGGGGACGGCGCGAGGGAACTCGTCGCGACCGTCGACAGGACGAACATCCCCTCGCAGGGCGTCGTCACACGGTCCGGATTCACCCGGGTGGGTGAGGATCAGGGGATGTACGCCTACGCGCTGAGGCGCTGACCCCGAGGGGCCGCTGCTTGCGTCGGCGCAGTCCGCAGGCGTGCAGCAGCCGCACCACCTCACGGCTGCGGACCTCCACCGCTCCGGCCAGGACCGCGTCGGCGTACCGGTGGGAGGGCAGGTCGTAGTGGTCGCGCTCGAAGGCGCGGCGCGGCACGTCCAGCTTCTCGGCGAAGGCGTGCAGTTCGTCGTACGAGACGTCGCTGATCAGATGCGACCACATACGGCCGTGGCCGGGCCAGGACGGCGGGTCGATGTAGATCGTCACGAGGACGGCTTCCCGCCCGTGGCCCACCCGAGCGCCCCCACCGCGGCGACCTTCACGCCGGCCTTGTGGCACACCCAGTGCGGGTCCGGCCCGAGCTCCGGCTCGACGTCCAGGGCGTGCGGGTCACCGGAGCCGCAGACGGGGCACAGCGGCCAGCGTCCGTACCGCTCCAGCAGGGCGTCCTGGACGTCCTGCGCCACCAGTCCCGCCACGTAGGCCGCGCCGTCGGGCCACTGCTCGACCCACCAGCGCCGCTGGGTGACGGAGTCCTCGACCAGCGAGACGACGTCCGCCTCGGCGACCTCACCCGCGACCAGGTCGGCCAGTACGAGGGCGCGTGCGGCGTGCAGCGTCTGCTCCAGGGGACTGATGGGATCCATGCCCCTATTGTGCGCACTCTTGACCTGGCCTCCGAATGGAAAATATCTTTCAGGGTGTGACCCAGGATGTGAAGGAAATTTTCGCGGGGTCGACGCGCCTGGCCGCTCCGCCCGCCCCCGCCGCGCTCGCGGCCAAGGTGCGGACCCTCGCACCCTCCATGACCCGGTCCATGCAGCGCGTCGCGGAGGCCGTCGCCGGTGACCCGGCCGGATGCGCGGCGCTCACGGTCACCGGGCTCGCCGAGCTTACCGGCACCAGCGAGGCCACCGTGGTGCGCACGGCCCGCCTCCTCGGCTATCCCGGCTACCGCGATCTGCGGCTCGCCCTCGCGGGCCTCGCCGCCCAGCAGCAGTCCGGCCGCGCCCCCGCCGTCACCGCCGACATCGCGGTCGACGACCCCATCGCGGACGTCGTCGCCAAGCTCGCCTACGACGAGCAGCAGACCCTCGCCGACACGGCGGCCGGGCTCGACACAGTGCAGCTCGGCGCGGCCGTCGCCGCGCTCGCCACCGCACGGCGCATCGACGTGTACGGCATCGGGGCGTCCGGCCTCGTCGCCCAGGACCTGGTCCAGAAGCTGCTGCGGATAGGGCTCATAGCCCATGCGCACAGCGACCCCCACCTCGCCGTCACCAACGCCGTGCAGTTGCGCGCCAAGGACGTGGCCATCGCGATCACGCACTCCGGCTCCACCGGCGACGTCATCGAACCGCTGCGGGTGGCCTTCGAGCACGGCGCGACGACCGTCGCGGTCACCGGCCGCCCCGACGGACCCGTGACGCAGTACGCCGACCACATCCTCACGACCTCCACGGCGCGCGAGAGCGAACTGCGGCCGGCTGCGATGTCCTCCCGCACGAGCCAGCTCCTCGTCGTGGACTGCCTGTTCGTCGGCATCGCGCAGCGCACCTACGAGACCGCGGCACCCGCTCTGTCCGCCTCGTACGAGGCCCTGGCGCACCGGCACAGCCCACGGGGCGGAACAAAGCGATAGCGCCGCCCGTCTTCCTTCCAGAGCTGCGCCGCACCGGAAAGAGCCGTCACCCATGACCACCTCGCGCCACCCCCATGGTCTTCGAGCAGAGCTGGAGACGCTGACCACCGAGGCGTTCCGGTCCGAGCTGGCCGAGATCGACCAGCTGCCGACGCTGGAGATCACGAAGATCATGAACGGTGAGGACGCGACCGTGCCGGGCGCCGTCGCCGCACGGCTGCCGCAGATCGCCGCCGCGATCGACGGCATCGCCGAGCGGATGGCCAGGGGCGGCCGGCTCGTCTACGCGGGCGCGGGCACGGCCGGCCGGCTGGGCATCCTCGACGCGTCCGAGTGCCCGCCGACCTTCAACACGGACCCGTCGCAGGTGACGGGCCTGATCGCGGGCGGCCCCGGCGCGATGGTGACGTCGGTCGAGGGCGCGGAGGACTCCAGGGAACTGGCGGCGCGGGACCTCGACGCGCTGGTGCTGACGGACCGCGACTCGGTGGTCGGCATCTCGGCCTCGGGCCGCACGCCGTACGCCGTCGGCGCGGTGGAGCATGCCCGAGCGTGCGGCGCGCTCACCGTCGGCCTGTCGTGCAACGCGGACAGCCCCCTCGCGGCCGCCGCCGACCACGGCATCGAGATCGTGGTCGGCCCCGAGCTGCTGACCGGCTCCACGCGCCTGAAGGCCGGCACGGCGCAGAAGCTGGTCCTCAACATGATCTCCACGGTCACGATGATCCGTCTGGGCAAGACCTACGGGAACCTGATGGTCGACGTCCGCGCCTCCAACGACAAGCTCCGCGCCCGTTCCCACCGCATCGTGGCGCTGGCGACGGGAGCGGGCGACGAGGAGATCGAACGCGCCCTGGCGGCCACGGACGGCGAGGTGAAGAACGCCATCCTGACGATCCTCGGGGGCGTGGACGGACCGTCCGCGGCACGGCTGCTCGCGGAGAGCGGAGGATACCTGCGCGCGGCGCTGGAGAAGGCGGCGGGCTGACCCCGGGGCGGCTGCCCCCAGCCGTACGCAGTGCGCGGCGGGCGATCCCGTCGAAGCGGGACCGCGCGCGCCGCGCACCACACGAGCCGGGCCTACGCCGTGGCCCCGGAGACCTTGCCTGCGGGCTCGTGCTCGCCCGCCCCCTCGGCGGGCGAGCCCTGCTCGGCGGGCGGGGTGCGGCGCGGGATGAAGGACGCCACCACGAAGGCGAGGAGCGCGGCGCCCGCGCCGATGGCCAGGACGGTCTTGAAGCCGTTCTCCGAGGGCAGGGTGGCGGGACCGAGGGTCGTGGTCATGTTGGCCAGGATGACGCCGGCCACCGCGCTCGCCGTCGATGTGCCGATGGACCGCATCAGGGTGTTGAGGCTGTTGGCGGCCCCGGTCTCGGACGCGGGGACGGCGCCCATGATGAGCGCGGGCATCGCGCCGTACGTGAAGCCGATGCCGCAGCCGATGACGCAGGAGACGAGCACGAAGTGCCAGACCTGGTCCATCAGCACGATGTTGATGCCGTAGCCGGCGGCCACGATCAGCGCACCGATCATCAACGTCACCTTCGGGCCCTTGGCGCGCGAGACGGCGGCGGAGACCGGTGCCGTCGCCATCATGACCAGACCGGACGGGGCCATGACCAGGCCGGCCGTCAGCAGTGACTTGCCCAGGCCGTAACCGGTGGCGGCGGGCAGCTGCAGCAGCTGCGGCAGGACGAGGGACATCGCGAACATGCCGAAGCCGAGCGCCACCGAGGCGAGGTTGGTGACCAGCACCTGACGACGGGCGGTGGTGCGCAGGTCCACCAGCGGCTCCCGCACGCGCAGTTCGAAGACACCCCACACCAGCAGGATCACGACGGCGGCCACGAACAGACCGAGGGTGGTGCCGCTGCCCCAGCCCCAGTCGGCGCCCTTGGAGATCGCCAGCAGGAGGCTCACCAGACCGGCCGCCATGCCGAGGGCGCCGAGCACGTCGAACCGTCCGCCCGTGCGCACCTCCGACTCCGGCACGAACACCAGGACGAGGACGGCGGCGACGGCGCCGAGCGCGGCCGAGGTCCAGAACAGCATGTGCCAGTCGAAGTTCTCGGCGATGACCGCGGCGGCGGGCAGGCCGAGGGCGCCGCCGACACCGAGCGAGGCGCTCATCATCGCGGTCGCCGAGCCCAGCCGCTCGGCGGGCAGCTCGTCGCGCATGATGCTGATGCCGAGCGGGATCACGCCGGCGGCCGTGCCCTGCAGGGCGCGTCCCACGATCACCGGCGCCAGGGCGTCGCTGAGGCCGACCGCGACCGAGCCGATCACCAGCATGGACAGGCCGACCAGCAGCATGCGGCGCTTGCCGTACATGTCGCCGAGCCGGCCCATCACCGGGGTGGCCACGGCGGCGGCGAGGAGGGTGGCGGTGACGGCCCAGGCGGCGTCCGCCGGCGAGGCCTGCAGGAGTTTCGGCAGCTCCGGGACGATCGGGATCACCAGGGTCTGCATCAGCGAGACCACGATGCCACCGAAGGCGAGCACCGCGACCAGGGCGTTCGATCTCGGCGCCACGGTTGTTCCGTCCCCGGCGGGCCGGGCGGGTGCGTCGGGCATGGCAGGAGCCTCCGTGGGAGTGCAGGTGTGCTTGACTCAGGCAACCTTAGTCCCGTTTGATTGACTTAAGCAAGTTAAATTGCGGACGACCGCCCAGGAGTCCGGAGGTGTCGGGAAGACGGCGGACGGCGCTCCCCTCGGCGAGCGCCGCCCCGGTGCCGTCGGGTGTCCTCTCAGCTCAGCGTCTTCAGCGCCACCGCGTCGTAGGGCTGCACCTCGTCGAAACGGTCGGTCAGGACCTTGGCCGCCCACTCGGGGTCCTGGAGCAGTGCCCGGCCGACGGCCACCAGATCGAACTCGTCGCGCTCGAGGCGGTCCAGGAGGTTGTCGATCCCCTTGACCGGAGCGCCCTCGCCCTGGAAGCCCCTGAGGAAGTCGCCGTCGAGGCCGACCGAGCCGACGGTGATGACCTGCTTGCCCGTCAGCTTCTTGGTCCACCCGGCGAGGTTGAGGTCGGAGCCCTCGAACTCCGGCAGCCAGTACCGGCGGGTGGAGGCGTGGAAGACGTCCGCACCCGCCGCGGCCAGCGGGGTCAGGATCGACTCCAGCTCCTGCGGCGTCTGTGCGAGCCGGGCGTCGTAGGCCTCCTGCTTCCACTGCGAGTAGCGGAAGACGATCGGGAAGTGGGGGGAGACCGCCTCACGCACGGCCGTGACGATCTCGGCGGCGAACTTCGTACGGGCCACCGGGTCTCCGCCGTACGCGTCGGCGCGGCGGTTGGTGCCGGCCCACAGGAACTGGTCGAGCAGATAGCCGTGGGCACCGTGCAGTTCGACACCGTCGAAGCCGATCCGCTCGGCAGCGGCGGCCGCGGCGGCGAAGGCGCCGACGACGTCGTCCAGGTCCTGCCGTGTCATCGCCTTGCCGGTGCCCTCGGTTCCGTCGAGGCGCAGCCCGGAGGGACCGACGGCGGGGGCGTCCGCGAACGGCGGCTGGCCCTGCCGCCGCACCATGCCGATGTGCCACAGCTGGGGCATGATCGTGCCGCCCGCCGCATGCACCGCCTCGACCACCCCGGCCCAGCCCGCCAGCTGCTCCTCGCCGTGGAACCGCGGGACGCGGCTGCTCTGACCGGCCGACTCGTGGCCGACGTAGGTGCCCTCGGTGACGATCAGCCCGACCCCGGCGGCCGCGCGGCGCGCGTAGTACGAGACCACGTCCTCACCGGGGACGCCTCCCGGCGAGAACTGGCGGGTCATGGGCGCCATGACGATCCGGTTGGGAACGGTCAGGCCGTTCAGCGTGACGGGACGGGACAGGATGCGGGCCGCGCGGGATGCGGAGGCGGTGACGGTCACGTGGGGGAGCTCCTCGGCCGGGGGTCGACGGGAAACCGTGCGGTATGTGCACACGCATCGAGCAGCATACCCAACGGTCGGTCGGCCTTAGGGTGACCCTGGACACGCCCGAGGGCGGCACCCCCTGTCTCCAGGGAGTACCGCCCTCGGTGTGATCGGACCGGGTCCGAGCCTGGGATCAGGCTCAGAAGTCCATGTCACCGCCCGGCATGCCGCCACCGGCAGGCGCGGCGGCCTTCTCCGGCTTGTCGGCGATGACGGCCTCGGTGGTGAGGAACAGCGCGGCGATGGAGGCGGCGTTCTGCAGAGCGGAACGGGTCACCTTCGCCGGGTCGATGATGCCTTCCTTGACCAGGTCGACGTACTCGCCGGTCGCGGCGTTCAGGCCGTGACCCGGGGTCAGGTTGCGCACCTTCTCCACCACGACGCCGCCCTCGAGGCCGGCGTTGACGGCGATCTGCTTCAGCGGGGCCTCGAGGGCCAGCTTGACGGCGGCGGCACCGGTGGCCTCGTCGCCGTTCAGCTCCAGCTTCTCGAAGACCTGGGAGGCCTGGAGCAGGGCCACGCCACCACCGGCGACGATGCCCTCCTCGACGGCCGCCTTGGCGTTGCGGACGGCGTCCTCGATGCGGTGCTTGCGCTCCTTGAGCTCGACCTCGGTGGCGGCACCGGCCTTGATGACGGCCACGCCGCCGGCCAGCTTCGCCAGGCGCTCCTGCAGCTTCTCGCGGTCGTAGTCGGAGTCGCTGTTCTCGATCTCCGCGCGGATCTGGTTCACGCGGCCCTGCACCTGCTCCGGGGAGCCGGCGCCGTCGACGATCGTGGTCTCGTCCTTGGTGATGACGACCTTGCGGGCGCGGCCCAGGAGGTCCAGGGTCGCGTTCTCCAGCTTGAGGCCGACCTCCTCGGAGATGACCTCGCCACCCGTGAGGATGGCGATGTCGCCGAGCATGGCCTTGCGGCGGTCACCGAAGCCCGGGGCCTTGACGGCGACGGACTTGAAGGTGCCGCGGATCTTGTTGACGACCAGGGTCGACAGAGCCTCGCCCTCGACGTCCTCGGCGATGATCAGCAGCGGCTTGCCCGACTGCATGACCTTCTCCAGCAGCGGGAGCAGGTCCTTGACCGAGGAGATCTTCTGGTTGGCGATCAGGATGTACGGGTCGTCGAGTGCGGCCTCCATACGCTCCATGTCGGTGGCGAAGTACGCCGAGATGTAGCCCTTGTCGAAGCGCATGCCCTCGGTGAGCTCGAGCTCGAGACCGAAGGTCTGCGACTCCTCGACGGTGATGACGCCTTCCTTGCCGACCTTGTCCATGGCCTCGGCGATCAGCTCGCCGATCTGGGTGTCGGCGGCGGAGATGGAGGCCGTGGAGGCGATCTGCTCCTTGGTCTCGACGTCCTTCGCCTGCTCCAGCAGGGCGGCGGAGACGGCCTCGACGGCCTTCTCGATACCGCGCTTCAGGGCCATGGGGTTGGCACCGGCGGCCACGTTGCGCAGGCCCTCGCGGACCAGCGCCTGAGCGAGCACGGTCGCCGTGGTCGTACCGTCACCGGCGACGTCGTCCGTCTTCTTGGCGACTTCCTTGACCAGCTCGGCGCCGATCTTCTCGTACGGGTCCTCGAGCTCGATCTCCTTGGCGATGGAGACACCGTCGTTGGTGATCGTGGGGGCACCCCACTTCTTCTCGAGGACGACGTTGCGGCCCTTCGGGCCGAGGGTCACCTTGACGGCGTCCGCGAGCTGGTTCATGCCGCGCTCGAGGCCTCGCCGCGCCTCCTCGTCGAACGCGATGATCTTGGCCATGTGAAGTGGTCCTCCCAGGACTGGGGGTGATTACTTCGGACCGCGCCCGCGCCCGCGACGGACGGCCTCGGCCGGAGGTTCCCTGCCCCACCCGGTCCGCGGCCTCACCGACCCGGTCCTTCTTTTTTTGTCACTCTCACCTTCAGAGTGCTAACGCCAATGATTAGCACTCGCCCCGTCCGAGTGCAAGGCGCGGCCCTGTGAAGCAGGTCCCTGCGCCCCGGCACGCCGCCGGACAGACCGAGGGGCTCGCACCCCAACGGGATGCGAGCCCCTCGACACGTCGATCAGTTCAGTCGTCGGCGCGTGCTTCAGCCGGCCAGTCGGACCATGTCCGCCTGCGGCCCCTTCTGACCCTGCGAGATCTCGAACTCGACCCGCTGGCCCTCTTCGAGGGTGCGGTAGCCGTCCATCTGAATCGCGCTGTAGTGGACGAAAACATCCGCACCACCGTCGACCGCGATGAAGCCGTACCCCTTCTCCGCGTTGAACCACTTGACGGTGCCCTGAGCCATGCCTAACTCCCCTATTACTGGCCCTTGCACAGATCCACACTTCGCGGATCCGGGTCAGACCTCACCCCCCAACGGTTGGGGGCGTGCGCCGGAACGCGTCGACCGCGGCTGAATGTATCTGTCCAACTGCCGTCTGCAACAGGTCAATCGGACGAGAATTCAGGGCATGACCGGTCGGGAATGTACGAAGAATTCGTCCGAATTCAGGGCAAGTCGGGCCCTACAAAAGGAATGAATGGCGCAAAAGCCCTGCGCACTTTGGCTACTTCTTATCGGGTGCGCGGCAGCGACCGGAGGCGCCCGGCGGAGAGAGCGGGAACGCGTTCCCCAACTGTACCTCGCTCAACCATGCAGAATTGCCCCCTCCGCTTGTCTCACGGAGAGGGCAATTCGATGAACTCTCGGTGACGCGCATTACCGAGGGTAACGATCGGTCGGCTGAACCACCGTCAGCCACCCGCGACGGCCGGGATGATGGAGACGCCGGCGCCGTCCGGCGTCGCCGTCTCGAGACCCTGCTCGAAGCGGACGTCGTCGTCGTTGACGTACACGTTGACGAAACGGCGCAGCTTGCCCTGGTCGTCCAGGACCCGGGCGGCGATGCCGACGTGGTTCTTCTCCAGGTCGGCGATGACCTCCGCGAGGGTCCGGCCCTCGGCGGTCACCTCGGCCCGGCCGGCGGTGTAGGTGCGCAGGATGGTGGGGATGCGGACGTTGACGCTCATGGGGTGTGACCTCCGGTCGGGGTGCGGCTGGCGGGGACGGGCGCTTACGCGAGCCCGGCCTCGCGGAAGGAGTCGAGGTTCGGGCGGATCGTGGCGGTGAGCCCGGTTCCGGCCACGGCGTCCAACGTCTTGAGGCCGTCCCCGGTGTTGAGGACGACCGTCGTCTTCGCCGGGTCGAGGACGCCGTTCTCGATGAGCTTGCGCGTGACGCCGACGGTCACGCCGCCCGCCGTCTCGGCGAAGATGCCCTCGGTGCGGGCCAGCAGCTTGATGGCGTCGACGATCTCCGCGTCGGTCACGTCCTCCACGGCGCCGCCCGTGCGGCGGGCGATGTCCAGGACGTACGGGCCGTCCGCCGGATTGCCGATCGCGAGCGACTTGGCGATGGTGTCCGGCTTCTGCGGCCGTACCACGTCGGTGCCCGCCTTGAACGCCACCGACACCGGCGAGCACCCCTCGGCCTGCGCACCGAAGATCTTGTACGGCCTGTCCTCGACGAGCCCGAGCTTGACGAGCTCCTGCAGACCCTTGTCGATCTTCGTCAGCTGCGAGCCGGAGGCGATCGGGACCACGATCTGGTCGGGCAGCCGCCAGCCCAGCTGCTCGGCGATCTCGTACGCCAGCGTCTTGGAACCCTCCGCGTAGTAGGGACGGAGGTTGACGTTGACGAAGCCCCAGCCCTCGCCCGCCGGGTCGCCGATCAGTTCGGAGCAGAAGCGGTTCACGTCGTCGTAGTTGCCCTCGATGCCGACGAGGTCGCCGCCGTAGATCGCGGCCATGACGATCTTGCCCTGCTCCAGGTCGTGCGGGATGAAGACACAGGAGCGAAAGCCCGCACGGGCCGCCGCGGCGCCCACCGCGCCCGCGAGATTGCCGGTCGAGGAGCAGGAGAGCGTGGTGAAGCCGAAGGCTCGCGCCGCCTCCAGCGCCTGGGCGACCACACGGTCCTTGAAGGAGTGCGTGGGGTTGCCGGAGTCGTCCTTCACGTACAACCCGCCGGTGACGCCCAACTCGCGCGCCAGGTTGTCGGCCTGGACGAGCTTGGTCCAGCCGGGGTTGAGGTTCGGCTTGTCGGCGACGTCCGCCGGGACCGGCAGCAGCGGCGCATAGCGCCAGATGTTCGCGGGACCCGCCTCGATCCGCTTGCGCAATTCCTCGGTGTCGTAACCCGAGAAGTCGTACGCGATCTCCAGCGGGCCGAAGCACTCCTCGCAGGCGAAGACCGGGCCGAGCGGCACCCGGTGACCGCACTCGCGGCAGGACAGCGCCGCTGCGGGTCCGAGGTTCACAGAGTCGGTGCTGCTTGCAACTGTCTGCACAGCCATGTCAGGCGAGGCCCTTTCTCCTCATCTTCCTCACGACGCATCTCGCCGTAAGACGGAATTGGCACCTTCCCGAGCCGGGAGCCTCGCGCAGTGATCAACACTGATCTACGAGACCGGCTGGAGGGTTGCCGGGGCTTCATCGGGCCGTGTCCCTCTGCCCCTCTGGATGAGCTGTATGCGGTTGTTTTACCTGTTATGAGCCACCGCGACCCCCGACATGCGTTGGTCACCGGCGTTGTTCAAGACTGTAACCGAAGGCCAGGACAGTTGAGAGAGTCGTCCGAAGCGCGAGATGGACACCCACCCGCACCGACGGGAACACACCGCTCGAAGATCTCTACTGCCACCACCGCCGTCCGAACGTGAGGAGCAGCAGACTGTGCTGGAAGAAGTCGAGCGCTGGCTGAGCACCCGCTCCTGGTCCGTCACCGAGCGCCCGCTCCACCAGATCCTGGCCGCGAAGCGCGCCTCGGGCTCGACGGTCAGTGTCGTGCTGCCCGCGCTCAACGAGGAGGAGACGGTCGGCGACATCGTCACCGCCATCCGCCGCGACCTCGTGCTGCGGGTTCCGCTCGTCGACGAGATCGTCGTCGTCGACTCGGGCTCCACCGACCGCACCTCCGAGGTCGCCGCTGCGGCCGGAGCGAAGGTGGTGCACCGCGACACGATCCTGCCGCGCATCCCGGCCGTGCCCGGCAAGGGCGAGGTCCTGTGGCGCTCCCTGCTCGTCACCCGCGGGGACATCGTCTGCTTCGTCGACGCGGACCTCAGGGAGTTCTCGTCCGACTTCGTCTCCGGGATCGTGGGCCCGCTGCTCACCGACCCGGGCGTGGACCTGGTGAAGGCGATGTACGACCGTCCGCTCGGCGGCGCGGCGGGACAGGGCGGGCGTGTCACCGAACTGATGGCCCGCCCGCTGCTCAACATGCACTGGCCGCAACTGGCCGGCTTCGTGCAGCCGCTCGGCGGCGAGTACGCGGCCCGGCGCTCGCTGCTGGAACGGCTGCCGTTCCCGGTCGGGTACGGGGTGGAGCTCGGCATCCTGGTGGACGCCCTGCACCTGGTGGGGCTCGACGCCCTGGCCCAGGTCGACGTGGGCGTGCGCAAGCACCGCCACCAGGACGGGCAGGCGCTGGGCCGTATGGCCGCCTCGATCTACCGCACCGCACAGCTGCGCCTGGCCCGCGGCCATCTGATCCGTCCGGCCCTCATCCAGTTCGAGCGGGGCGACGGCGGTTTCGAGCCGCGCACGTATCGGGTGGACACGGAGGAGCGGCCGCCCATGGCGGAGATCGAGGAGTACGTGGAACACAAGGCGGCCTGAGGAACCCGCTCCGCCGGCGACGGTTCGCGACCGCGGCAGAACCCCTTGTATACGGCTCCGCATACGGCCGACGGGAACGTTTGAGCGTTTTGAGCTCGGGCTAGGTTTCGAGGCATGGCTTCCACGCATGCGGCATCCGTACTCGTCGCCTCCAACCGCGGCCCGGTCTCGTACGCGCTGGACGAGTCCGGCGGGCTCACCGCCAAGCGCGGCGGGGGCGGGCTGGTCTCCGGGCTCTCGGCCATCGGCCCGGACACGGACGCGGTCTGGGTCTGCTCCGCCCTGGGCGCCGGTGACCGCGAGGCCGTGCGGCGGACGGGCGGCGCGCTCGACACGGCCGACACCGGCGACCGGCGTGTCCGGATGCTGGACATCGACCCGCAGGTGCACGCGGACGCGTACAACGGCATCGCCAACTCGGTGCTGTGGTTCGTGCACCACATGCTCTACCAGACGCCGCTCGAGCCGGCCTTCGGAACGG
The DNA here is from genome assembly GCF_051553595.1 of Streptomyces sp. HUAS TT11. NCBI lineage: Bacteria > Bacillati > Actinomycetota > Actinomycetes > Kitasatosporales > Streptomycetaceae > Streptomyces > Streptomyces sp. HUAS TT11. The sequence goes on along the minus strand of NZ_CP196184.1, from coordinate 5,061,447 downwards.
AGTTCCGGCGCCAGTGGGCGGCATACGAGGCGTACAACCGCGCGTTCGCCGAGGCACTGGCGCAGGAGGCGGGTGAGGGAGCGGCGGTGCTGATCCAGGACTACCACCTCACCCTGGCCCCCCGGATGCTCCGCGGTCTGCGGCCCGATCTGCGGATCGGCCACTTCTCGCACACGCCGTGGGCGCCGCCGGAGTACTTCCGTCTGCTGCCCGACGACATCGCGGCGCAGGTGCTCGGTGGGATCCTCGGCGCGGACCGGGCGGCGTTCCTCACGCAGCGCTGGGCGGACGCGTTCACGGACTGCTGTCACGCGGTCCTCGGTCCCGGCATTCCCTCCGGCACCCGCATCGGCGTCCACGGCCTGGGCGCGGACGCCGACTTCCTGCGGCAGCGGGCCCACCGGCCGGACGTGGACGAGCGGATGGCGGCACTGCGGAAGCAGATCGGCTCGGCCCCCGACGGCAGCCCGCGCAGGACGATCGTGCGGGTGGACCGCACCGAGCTGTCCAAGAACATCGTGCGGGGACTGCTGGCCTACCAGGAGCTGCTGGAATCGCGTCCGGAGTGGCGCGAACGGGTCGTCCACATCGCCTTCGCCTACCCCTCCCGCCAGGACCTGGCCGTCTACCGCGACTACACGGCCGAGGTCCAGCGAGTGGCGACGGAGATCAACTCACGCTACGGGACGCCGGACTGGACCCCCGTCGAGCTGCATGTGAAGGACGACTTCGCACGCTCGCTGGCCGCCTACCGGCTGGCGGACGTGGCACTGGTGAACCCCATCAGGGACGGCATGAACCTGGTCGCCAAGGAGGTCCCGGTGGTCTCCGACGAGGGCTGCGCGCTGGTGCTGTCCCGGGAGGCCGGGGCGTTCGAGGAGCTGTCCGAGGACGCGGTGGCCGTGAACCCGTACGACATCGGGGGCATGGCGACCGCGCTGCACGAGGCGCTGTCGATGGGGACGGGCGAGCGCGCCGAGCGGACGAAGCGGCTCGCCGCGCAGGCCACGGCACTTCCGCCGGCACGGTGGTTCCTCGATCAGCTGGCCGCCCTGGAGACGTGACGGGGCCGCCACCGGCCGGGCTCGTTCACGCGATCCCGTCTGCCAGTGACCGCACGAGCCGTACGATCCCCGGCGGCCCGTCGACCACCAGGTCCGCTCGCTGCGCCAGTTCCGTGACCTCGTCGCTGCCGCTGCAGACCAGCAGACCGGGGACGCCGTCGGAGCGGAGCTTGTCGACCGCGGCGAAGGCGGAGAGATCGCCGAGGTCGTCGCCCGCGTACATGACCGCCCCGGCGCCGATCTCACGGGCGTACTCCAGCAGGGCCACTCCCTTGTCCATGCCCGGTGGGCGCAGTTCCAGGACGAACCGGCCGGGTTCGACGATCAGTCCGTGGCGGGCGGCGAGACCGGTCAGTGGATCGCGGAGGGCCTCGAATGCGGCCTGCGGATCCCCGGCACGACGGGTGTGCACGGCGACGGCCCGCCCCTTCTCCTCGATCCACGTCCCCTCACGGGGTCCGATCGCCTCGAGGAGCGCGGGGAGTTCGGCACGGGCGGCGGCGACACCGGGGTGGGGGGCGGGAGCGTCGACGGTGCCGGTGCGGGCGTCCCAGCGTTCGGCGCCGTAGTGGCCGAGGACCACGAGGTGTTCGAGTCCGGGCACCTCGGCGAAGCCGCCGTAGCGGACGGCCACGTCGGCGGGGCGCCCGGTGACGACCGCGACGGCGGCCACCTTCGGGGCGAGGGCCGCGAGGGCGGGCACCGCGTCCGGGTGAGCACGGGCCTGGTCGGGGTCGGGGACGATCGGCGCGAGCGTCCCGTCGAAGTCGAAGGCGAGGACGGCCCGCCCGGGCCGGGTGAGGATCGCGTCGAGTCCGTCCCGCCCGGCCGGTGTGGCGGGCGTCGGCAAGGAGTCCGTGTGGCTGCCCATGGGACGACCCTATCCACGCGGGCCCGGCCTCACTCCTGGCGCGCCGCCCCGCGCGTCCCGCTCAGCGCTCGGCGCGGCGGGACGCGCGGATGCGGCGCAGCCGGTTGACGGTGACGGGGGCGTGCGCGAGGGCTCTCGGGTCGTCGAGGAGGGCGTTGAGCAGCTGGTAGTACCGGACGGGGGCCAGGCCGAGCTGCTCACGGATGACGCGCTCCTTGGCCCCCGGCCCGGTGAAACTGCGCCCCTCCAGCGCGAGGATGGCCTTGTCCCGGGCAGTGAGGTCGTCCATGGGGGAACCGTAGCCGGAAGGGCCGACACCGCCCCGTCAGCCGGCGGACCCGTCCGCCGTCACGGCCTCCCGCTGCAGCGCGCCCAGGGTCACCGCCGGGCTGCCTCCCGGACCGACGGCCTTGCCCACCTGCTTCTTGATGTCGGCGCTGACGGCGGCCCAGGACGTCTTGCCCACGGGGTACAGCTCGGAGCTCGGCAGCTCCTCGAGGAAGGGCGCCAGGTCCGCGTCCCGGTGCGACGCCGACATCGTCTCCTGCGCGGAGTTGGTCACCGGCAGCAGGTCGTACTCGCGCGAGAACGCCAGGACGTTCTTCTCGCTGTAAACGTAGTCGAGGAAGTCGCGGATCCGGTCCTGGTGGCCGTTCTGCTTGAACGCCGTCATCCAGTCGGCCACGCCCATCGTGGACTTCGCCCGGCCACCGACGCCGGGCATCGGCACCATGCCGAACTTCACGCCCTTGGCCGCCGCTGCCTTCATCAGGGAGGGGTGGCCGTTCAGCATGCCGACCTCACCGCGGGTGAAGGCGGCGAAGGCGTCGGCACGGTTCAGCTTCCCCGGCTCCACGGGCCCTGTCAGCCCCTTGTCGACCAGTTCGTCCTTCAGCCAGGTGAAGGTCGCCACGTTCTGCGTGGAGTCGAGGTTGTAGGAGCCGAAACCGTCCAGGTATCCGTCACCGCCGCTGAGCAGCCACTGCATGGTCTCCGCCTGGGCCTCCTCCGGCCCCAGCGGGAGCGCGTAGGGGAACTTCACCCCCTTGGCCTTCAGCGCCCGCGCGTCCGCCGCCAGTTCGCGCCAGGTCGTCGGCGCGGTGATGCCGGCCTGCGCGAACAGCGTCTTGTTGTAGAAGAGGAGCCGGGTGGACGCCGCGAACGGCATGCCGTACTGGACCCGGTTCACCTTTCCCGCGTCGCTCAGCTCCGAGGCGAAGTCCGCCTGGACCGGGATCGAGAGCACATCCTCGGCCTGGTACAGCTTTCCCGCCGCCGCGTAGTCCGCGTACGCCCCGATCTGCGCCATGTCGGGTGCGTGGCCCGAAGCGACCATGTCCTTGACCTTGCGGTCCACGTCGTTCCACGAGTAGACGCTCACGTCGACCCTGGTCCCCGGGTGCCGCGCCTCGAAGCCCCGGACCAGACCGTCCCAGTACTTCTTGGAGCTGTCCGCCGACGACTGCCCGTAGTCCGCGGCCACCAGCCGCAACGTCACATCATCCGAGCCGGCCGGCCCTCCGCAGCCGGCCAGCGCCCCTGTCACACCCATCGCGGACACCCCCGCGATCAGTCCCTTTCGCCATGCCGGCCTGCACGTCCTGCCCCGCTGCACTGCTCTTGACCAACCTTGCTGTCTCGCCATGTGGAATATCGACATAAGGTCTACACCATGTAAGTGGACTAGACCTCTTGCGGGTCCAGGAGCCACACTGTCTCCGTGAGACATGTCATCGCGCTCGACGTGGGCGGCACCGGGATGAAGGCCGCCCTGGTAGGGGCCGGGGGTGAGCTGCTCCACCAGGCACGCCGCGCGACCGGGCGCGAGCGCGGGCCGGAGGCCGTGGTGGAGTCGATCCTCGACTTCGCCGCCGGGCTGAGCGCCCACGGTGAGCGGCACTTCGGTGTGCCCGCCGCCGCGGCCGGCGTCGCCGTGCCCGGGATCGTCGACGCCGAGCGCGGTGTCGCCGCCTACTCGGCGAACCTCGGCTGGCGCGACGTACCCCTGCGCGATCTGCTCAGCCGCCGGCTCGACGGCGCGCCCGTCGCCCTCGGCCACGATGTGCGCACCGGCGGTCTCGCGGAGGGTCGTGTCGGCGCGGGCAAGGGAGCGGACCGCTTCCTGTTCGTGCCGCTCGGCACGGGCATAGCGGGCGCCATCGGCATCGGCGGCCGCGTCGAGGCCGGGGCCCACGGCTTCGCCGGAGAGATCGGCCATGTCGTCGTACGGCCCGGTGGGGCCCCGTGCCCGTGCGGCCAGCGCGGCTGCCTGGAGCGGTACGCGTCCGCGGCGGCCGTGAGCGAGGCCTGGGCCGCGGCCTCCGGGCAGCCGGATGCGGACGCCGCGGACTGCGCGAAGGCCGTCGCATCCGGGGAGCCGAACGCCGTTCGAGTGTGGCAGGAGGCCGTGGACGCGCTCGCGGACGGTCTGGTCACCGCGCTCACCCTGCTGGACCCGCGCACCCTGATCATCGGTGGCGGGCTCGCCGAGGCGGGGGAAACCTTGTTCACACCGCTGCGGGACGCCGTCCGGCGGCGGCTCACCTTCCAGAAGCTGCCGTCGATCGTCCCCGCCGCGCTGGGGGACACCGCCGGATGCCTGGGCGCGGGACTCCTCGCCTGGGATCTCCTCGAATCCACCGACCCTTCGGAGGTAACCACCTGATGGCCACTAGCAAGGTTCTCGCCGGTGCCCGGGTGGTGCTGCCCACCGGGATCGTGGACAACGGCCGCGTCGCCGTGGAGGGCACGCGGATCGCCGCGCAGGGCGCCGCGCACGCGCAGAGCGTCGACGTGCGGGGGCACTGGCTGGTCCCCGGCTTCGTCGACATCCACAACCACGGCGGTGGCGGCGCGTCCTTCTCGGGCACGGCGGACGAGGCCCTGACGGCCGTGCGCACCCACCGGCTGCACGGCACCACCACCGTCGTCGCCTCGACCGTCACCGACGACATGAACTTCCTCGTCGGGCAGGCCGGGCTGCTGTCCGAACTCGCCGAGCAGGGGGACATCGCCGGCATCCACTTCGAGGGGCCGTTCATCTCCCCCTGCCGCAAGGGAGCGCACTCCGAGGAACTGCTGCGCGACCCGGATCCGGCCGAGGTCCGCAAGCTCGTCGACGCCGCCCGCGGCCACGCGAAAATGGTCACGCTCGCCACCGAGCTGCCCGGCGGCCTCGACTCCGTGCGACTGCTCGCCGAACACGGCGTGATCGCGGCGATCGGGCACACGGACGCCACCTACGAGCAGACGGTGGCGGCCATCGACGCCGGCGCCACCGTCGCCACCCACCTCTTCAACGCCATGCCGCCGCTCGGCCACCGCACCCCCGGCCCCATCGCTGCGCTCCTGGAGGACGAGCGGATCACGGTCGAGCTGATCGACGACGGCACACATCTGCACCCGGCCACCGTCCAGCTGGCGTTCCACCATGCGGGCGCCGGGCGGGTCGCCTTCATCACGGACGCGATGGACGCGGCCGGCAGCGGCGACGGGCGCTATCTGCTCGGCCCGCTGGAGGTCGAGGTGAGTGAGGGTGTGGCGCGGCTGGTGGAGGGCGGTTCGATCGCGGGCTCGACGCTCACCCTGGATCGCGCGTTCCGGCGGGCCGTCACCGTCGACCGGCTGCCGGTGCAGGACGTGGTGGCGGCCATCTCGGCCAACCCGGCGAAGCTGCTGGGCATCGACGACCGGGTGGGCTCGCTGGAGCCGGGCAAGTACGCCGACCTGGTACTGCTGGACGCCGAGTTCGAGCTCAAGGGTGTGATGCGCCGCGGCGAGTGGGTGGTCGATCCCCAACTGGGGTGATTCATCCGCATGTTGGCATACGGCGGTCGGCTCGGGGGACTGGGCCGACCGCCGACTCTTTTGGCATGATCGAGCCTCCGCACACGCCGCCGGCAAGCGCATTCTGGAATCCCGTTTCCACGGATCACGCCGCCTGACTTCGAGGGAGGTCCCCCAGGTGATCCTCACGGTCACGCTGAACACCGCTCTCGACATCACCTATCGGGTACGGGCGTTGCGACCGCACGCCTCGCACCGGGTGACCGAGGTGATCGAACGCCCCGGCGGCAAGGGGCTGAACGTGGCCCGCGTGCTCGCGACGCTCGGCCACCGGGTGACCGCCACGGGATTCGCCGGCGGCACGACGGGCCGCTCGCTCCGGGACCAACTCGCCGACACCTCGGGGGTGGTGGACGCGCTCGTCCCCGTGGCGGGGGCGACCAGGCGCACGATCGCGGTCGTGGACCAGACCACCGGCGACACCACCCAACTGAACGAACCGGGCCCGGTGATAGCCCCCGCCGAGTGGTCCGCCTTCCTGGAGTCGTACGGGGACCTGGTGTCCTCGGCCGCGGCGGTGGCGCTGTGCGGCAGCCTGCCGCCGGGGGTGCCGGTGGGCGCGTACGCCCAACTGGTGCGCACCGCACGGGCTGCGGGCGTTCCCGTGCTGCTCGACACGAGCGGCGAGCCGCTGCGCCGGGGTGTCGCCGCCCGCCCGGACGTGGTCAAGCCGAACGCCGACGAGCTTGCCGAACTCACCGGCTCCCACGAACCGTTGCAGGCCACCAGGGACGCTCGACGACGCGGCGCGCACACCGTGGTCGCCTCGCTGGGCGCGGAGGGCCTGCTCGCGGTGAACGCGGAGGGCCGCTGGCGCGCCGTCCCACCGAGCCGGGTCCGGGGCAATCCGACGGGAGCGGGCGACTCGGCGGTCGCGGGCCTGCTGTCCGGCCTGGTGGACCTGCTGCCGTGGCCGGCCCGCCTCGCGCGGGCCGTGGCCGTGTCCGCGGCGACCGTACTGGCCCCGGTCGCGGGCGAGTTCGACCGCCGGACCTATGAGGAGCTGCTGGAGCGGGTGATCGTCACCCCGCACAACGCCGCGGCGTGAGACGTGCTCGGCGCGGGGCTTCACCGGCCCCGCGCGGCTACTTGTTCGCCCAGCCCTTGGTCAGCCAGAGCTGGTCGAAGTTGGCGTTGCACTGGTTCCCCTGCTCGCAGGAGATCCTGATGGTGTTGGTGCCCTTGTTGAGCTGGACGTAGTTGAACGTCTTCGTCCAGCCCTTCTCCCAGTCGCCCTGTGGCGCGTTCGCCCAGTTCTTCAGGGACATGGGGGTGGTCTGGGCCGTGCCGTTGACGGCGAGGGTGGCCGTGGCGTCGGCGCCGGGGACGCCGTAGCCGGTGTGCAGCGTGTACTTGCCGGTCGACGGAACGTCCACGCTCCAGGTCACGGCGGCACCGACGGTGTTGAAGCCCTGGACGTAGACACCGCCGTCCGCCTTGGCGCCCTTCACGTCGGACGCGGTGCTGGTGCCGCCCTCCAGGCGCAGCGCCTTGGCGTCGACGGTCGGCAGCGGGCTGTCGTCCGTGGCCTGCTGGGTCGAGGACTGGCTCGGGTCCGCGCTCTGGGCCGTCGACGGGCTGGAGCCCGCCTCGGTGCCGCCCTTGCCGTCGTCCGAGTCGCCGCCGATCATGGCGATGCCGATGCCGATCACGACCGCGGCGACCACCGCGATCGCGCCGATCAGGAGGCCCTTGGTGTTGGGTCCCCGGCCACGGCCACCGCCGCCCGTGCCGACCGACGTCTGGCGAGTGGTGGCGGCACCGCCGGGCACGGTCTCGGGCGCGGCGTAGTGCGCGTTCGGCTGCCCGTACGCCTGCTGCTGGGGCACCTGGCCGTAGGCGGCCGTCGGGGCCTGCGGCTGGCCGTACTGGCGCTCGCCGACCGGGCGCACTCTGTTGACGGTGCCCGGGTAGCCGTAACCGCCGCCGGTGGGAGGCTGTGCGCCGTTGGCCTGGCCGTCGGCATAGAGATAGCCGAACGGGTCCTCGTCCTCGGGCGTGCTCGCGCCGTTGTTGCCGGGCGTCATCCCTAGGTCTCCTCAACAGGTGCGGGTCCAGATGCATACGTGGCTGAATGGCGAGCCTACCCGTTCCCCGGGCCCCAAACTGCTGTTCTCCCCATCACCCAGGCAATGACCTGCGTTTATCCAGCTCGCCTGTGTTGTTTGGGACGAGAACGTTTCTCTACGTACATCCGTTCGTCAGCGGATTTCAACACTTCGTCCGCCGTCATACCGCAGTGCGCCCAGCCGATGCCGAAGCTGGCGCCGACCCGCATGGCGCGGCCGTCGACCCGGATGGGCTGGATGATCTCGTTGCGCAGGCGCACCGCGAGGTCCTGGGCGTCGGCCTTGCCCAGCCCGTTGGCGAGGACGACGAACTCGTCGCCGCCGAGCCGGGCCACCGTGTCCCCGTCGCGCACTCCGCGGCTGAGCCGCCGGGCCACCTCGATGAGGACCGCGTCGCCCGCGTTGTGGCCGAAGCGGTCGTTGATCGACTTGAAGCCGTCGAGGTCGCAGAAGAGTACCGCGAGCCCCTTGGTGCCGTCGTCGGTGTCGACCTCGGGGGCGACGGTGTGCACATGGTGGTCGAAGGCGTCGTACGGCCCCCGGGAGTGGACGTCGAACGTGGGCCCGGCCCCGTCGAAGGCCGCCGGGTGGCCGGCCGCGTGATCGCCGTAGGCCGCGTCCAGGGCGTCGGCCGCGCCCGGCGGAAGGGACTGCGGGCGCTGGCAGAGGCGGGCGGACAGCCGGGAGCGCAGCTCGGCGGAGTTGGGCAGTCCGGTGAGCGAGTCGTGCGAGGCCCGGTGGGCGAGCTGCAGCTCGCGGCGCTTGCGCTCCTCTATGTCCTCGACATGGGTGAGGAGGAAGCGGGGCCCGTCCGCGGCGTCGGCGACGACGGAGTTGCGCAGCGACACCCAGACGTACGTGCCGTCGCGGCGCCCGAGCCGCAGTTCCGCCCGCCCGCCCTCGGCGGAGGTCCGCAGGAGCGTGCCGATGTCCTCGGGATGGACGAGATCGGAGAACGAGTAGCGGCGCATGGCGGAGGCGGGCCTGCCCAGCAGCCGGCACAGCGCGTCGTTGGTGCGCAGGATCCGCCCGTGCTGGTCGCCGCCCATCTCGGCGATGGCCATGCCGGACGGGGCGTACTCGAAGGCCTGGCGGAAGGACTCCTCGCTGGCCCGCAGGGCCTGCTGCTCCCGCTCGAGACGGACGAGGGCCCGCTGCATGTTCGCCCTGAGGCGGGCGTTGCTGATGGCGATGGCCGCCTGGAAGGCGTACATCTGGAGCGCCTCGCGGCCCCAGGCACCGGGCCGCCGCCCGTTGCGCGGCCGGTCGACCGAGATGACCCCGATCAGTTCACCGCAGCTGCCCTGGACGCTCGGTGTGTACATGGGTGCCAGGAGGCGGTCGGCGGGGTGCCACTCGTCCTCGAAGCGGGGCTCGGGACCGTCGGTGTGCCACTGCGGCACGTCGTCCTCGTCGAGCACCCAGCCCTCGGTGTGGGGTATGAACCGCAGATCGCCCCAGGTCTCGCCCATGTTCAGCCGGCGGTCCCAGGAGGCACGGGAGCCGACCCGCCCGGTGATCAGCGACTCGGCCGCGGAGTTGCCGGCGAACGCGGCGACGACGAGGTCACCGTCCTGTCGCACGAGGTTGACGGCCGCCAGCTCGTAGCCGAGGCCGCCCACGATGCCGTCGGCGACGGTCTGCAGCGTGTCCGCCAGGCTCCGCGCGGTGTTCATGTCCGCCATGACCTGATGCAGCTGCCGCAGGGACGCAAGACGGACATACGGCTCCGACTCGGTGTCCACTCGCCCTCCCCTCGAGGTCTCGCAGCAACTCCAGGGACGCGTCGGCGTACTACGGTTCTCCCGGTTTTCCTCGGTGCGCTACTCGGCGTACTCCATGCGTAGCGTCGTGCAGCGCCCCCGCCACTGAATCACAGCGCGCTGCCCACTAGGTACACAGGGTCAACAAAATACGGCCCCTGTGACTCAAGTCACAGCAGAACATGAACAATTGAGTGGGGATTCCGCGTTTTTCCTGTGCGTTTACGGCCCGCAATTAACGCCTCGTGCAGAAGCTGTGATCATACGTGCCAACTCCATGACGGCAGAGCCACGTTGAGTGTACGGGCCGATCATCCGCGCCGGCGCCCGGAGACGTCCCCGCCCCCTGCGGGCCGGCCCGCATCCGCCCACGGCGTCCGCCGATGGTCCTAGGTCGCGCTTCGGGCCCGGGGCCGATGTGCGCGTCCGGCGGCTCCGGCTAGCGTTCCGGGCGTGCTGAAGACCCCCCCTTCCCCGCCCGTGCCCGCCGCCCCGTCCGCGTCCGGGCATCCTGAAGGGGTGAGCAACGACGAGTTCCGTGCCGCCCTGTCCCGGCTGGCCGCCGGGGTGGTCCTGGTGACCTCGCACGAGCCCCCGCTGGACGCCGAGAGCCCCTCCGCCACCGGTTCCCCGGGGACCGTCGGCCCGGGGGGATCCCCCGCGCGCCGCGACATCACCCGGGGCGAGGACGTGGGCATGACCGCGACGGCCTTCATGTCGGTGTCCCTGGACCCGCCGATGGTCCTGGTCAGCCTGCGTGAGGGCTCACGCATGGACGACCTGCTCGCCGAGCAGCCGCTGTGGGGCGTCTCCGTGCTCGCGGAGAGCCAACGGCACATCGCGGGCCGCTTCGCGATGAAGGGGCGCATCAGCGACCGGCTCCTGTTCGAGGACATCCCGTACGCGCGCGGGGAGGCCTCCGGAGCGCTCCTGGTCGGCGGCGCCCTGGCGACCCTGGAGTGCAGCACGGAGCGGCGCGTTCCCGCGGGCGACCACACGCTGGTCATCGGGCGGGTGCTGAGCGCACAGGTGCCGAGCGCGGAGGGCGGGCCGCTGATGTACTTCCGGGGGCGCTACCGGCACCTGGACTGAAGGGTGCGGGTACGGGGCGCGGCGCCGGGGAACCGGGCCGGCCGCCGTCCTTTCGACGGGCGTCACGCCGGAATCGAGGCGTACGCCTTTCTCCCGGAGCGGACGGGCCTTTCCCACGCATTCAGGAATTCCGCCCGCCTCCCGAAGAGCCGTTTTTGAAAATTGGTCAGCCCCGTCCGCGGCAAGAACGCGCGGCTGTTTTTGCGCTATTGCCACGACGACTTCCGCAAGGCCCGCCCACGAGTGACCCCGCACCCTCCGCCCGGCCGGGAGCGAGGGAGCCGCGCAGGTCACTCGGTACGACGCTCGCGCCCGGCGCGACGGAGCGGCCGGGGCACCGGACGGACGCCGCCGGCCGTCGCCGCACCGGCGGTCGCGCCACCGAATTCCGTGGCTGCATCTCACCCCCCGAACACCCGACTTGTCCAAGATTTTTCCATCCGGACACCCGATGTTCACGCCCACGGGGCGGCGGAGCCCCACCGGTCCCGAAGAACCGTTCCGCTCCGGCGTTCTCGGCATTTCCCGTCGCGTTCGGGAGGCGACGACGGAGAGCGACCGCGCCCCGCGACGCGGCTAGTGCCAGTCCCGCCCGGACCGGCCCCGCTTGGTGTCCGAGCGCTGCTTCTTCTCCCGCAGCCGGCGTTCGTTGATGCCGCGGGGGATGCGGGTCGCTTTCCGGGGCTTCGGCGGCGGAGCCGTCGCCTCGGCGAGCAGGGAGGCCAGACGTACCGCGGCGGCCTCGCGATTGCGCCACTGCGAACGATGCTCGGACGCGCGTACGGTGACGACTCCGTCGACGAGCCGTCCCGCCAGCCGCTCCAGGGCCCGCTGCTTCCACACCGGGGGCAGGGCCTCGGTCCGCTCGAGGTCGAAGCGCAACTCCACCTGGGTGTCGCTGGTGTTGACGTGCTGCCCGCCCGGCCCCGAGGACCTCGAGAAACGCCACAGGAGCTCGGCCTCGGGAAGCGAGACGGAGCCGCGGATGACATGGGGACCGGACATGAGTCCATGGTCGCGCGACTGTCCGGTCCACGTCACGCGAATATCACCCGTGCGGCCGCCGCGGAAGACTCCGGGTAAAGAAAGTAAAGCGATCCGGAACCATCGGGACCCCCCTTGGCGTTGAGACGGGTAGCTGTAGCTTCGTGCCGTACGAAGCGCACATACACCGCACCGCGTACGCGACCGAGGGAAGGGACTCCCAACAATGGCTGTAAGCCTGTCCAAGGGCGGCAACGTCTCGCTCACCAAGGAGGCTCCGGGCCTGACTGCCGTCACCGTGGGCCTCGGCTGGGATGTCCGCACCACCACGGGCACGGACTTCGACCTCGACGCCTCCGCGATCGCGGTCAACACCCAGGGCAAGGTCTACTCCGACCAGCACTTCGTCTTCTTCAACAACAAGCAGACCCCGGACAGCTCGATCGTCCACACCGGTGACAACCGCACGGGTGAGGGCGCGGGCGACGACGAGGCGATCAACGTCAACCTGGCGGCCCTCCCGGCCGACATCGACAAGATCGTCTTCCCGGTCTCCATCTACGACGCGGAGTCCCGCTCGCAGAACTTCGGCCAGGTGCGCAACGCGTACATCCGCATCGTCAACCAGGCCGGCGGTCAGGAGATCGCCCGCTACGACCTGTCGGAGGACGCGGCCACCGAGACGGCCATGGTCTTCGGCGAGCTGTACCGCAACGGCGCCGAGTGGAAGTTCCGCGCGGTCGGCCAGGGCTACGCCTCGGGTCTGGTCGGTATCGCCCAGGACTTCGGCGTCAACGTCTGACCCCGGGGCGCTTCGGCGTGAAGCCCCCGGCCGCGGTGCGCCGCGGCCGGGGGCTCGCCCATGCCCGCTGACCGGCGCTCGGCACACCTCCTGCCCCGGGGTCCCGCCGCGATACGTTGAGCACCGTGATCCTCGAGTCCCTGCCCCTCACCCCCGACCACGACATCCCCGGTCCGCTGCTCGTCGAACTCACCGCGCTCTACGTCTCCAACCGCGAGTTCCACGCACTGAGCGGCGACTTCCCGGACCCGGACGGCATCCGCCCCGAACAGGTGGCGGCGGAGCTGGCCGACGAACTGGCGAACCCGGACGCCGAGGTGCTGCTCGCGCGCAGCGCGGGACGGCTGGCGGGCATCGTGATCACCCTCGCGCACCATCCCGACCCGACCGACCCGGACCCCTGGATCGGCCTGCTGATGGTGGACGCGGGACTCCAGCGGCAGGGGCACGGCAGGCGGCTCGTCTCCCTGGTGGAGGACCGGTTCCGCTCCGCGGGCCGCGCCGCCGTGCGTCTGGCGGTGCTGGAGAACAACCCCAAGGCCCTGGCCTTCTGGACCGCCCTCGGCTACGAGACGATCGACCACCGCCCCGACCGCGGCCGGGGCCGCCCCTGCACCGTGCTGCGCAAGGCGCTGCACCAGCGGTTCCCGCGGCTTCAGGGACGTTCCGGCTTCCCCTGCCCGTAGAGCCAGTCCCGCCAGAGCGCGCGGAAGTCGTTGCCCGGTGCCGTCTTCTCGACGTAGTCGGTGAAGTCGGTGGTGTCCGCGTTCCCGTGGCGGTGGGTGGCCGCCCAGCCCCGGACGATGCCGTAGAAGGCGTCGTCGCCGACGGTCTGCCGGATCTTGTGCAGGACCATGGCGCCGCGTTCGTAGACGGGGCTCTCGGAGATCTGTGCGGCGCCGGACGGCCTGGCGGGCGGGAACGCCCAGATCGCCGCGTCGTCCGCCGGGTCGTCGTAGTAGTCGCCCCGGTAGAGCGCGTCGAAGGTCTGCTGGGCCGTGCTGCCGCCGTGGCCCTCCTGCCACAGCCACTCCGCGTACGTGGCGAAGCCCTCGTTGAGCCACATGTCCCGCCAGCTCTTCGGTGTCACGGAGTCGCCGTACCACTGGTGGGCGAGTTCATGGACGAGGATCTCGGTGTCGGGGGCCCCGGGGAAGACGGGGCGCGTCTGGGTCTCCAGTGCGTAGCCGGCGTCGTGCGGCCGGTCGACCACCGCGCCGACGGAGGAGAAGGGGTAGGGGCCGAAGACGCGTTCCGCCCACTCCATGATCTCCGGGAGCTTCGCCAGCACCTCCCGGCTCGTCCGCGCCTCGGCCGGGTCCACGGCGACATACACGGGCAGGCCGTTCTTCAGCGTCGAGCGGGTGATCTCGTACCGGCCGATCGCGAGCACGGCGAGATAACTCGCCATGGGCTGCACCGTGTGCCAGGCGTAGGTGGTACGGCCGCCCTTCGTCGTCCGGCTCCGCAACTCGCCGTTGGAGACTGCCTCGAGGCCCTGGGGAACCGTGATCCTGATGTCGTAGGTCGCCTTGTCGGACGGATGGTGGTCACCGGGGAACCAGGTCATCGAGCCCGTCGGTTCGCCGAGCGCCAGTGCCCCGTCCGCGGTCCTCAGCCAGCCCTCCTTCGAGCCGTCCGGATCGGTGATCGTCCCCGGCGTGCCCGAGTAGCGCACCGTCGTGCTGAACGTCTCACCCCTGTCGAGCCCACCGGAAGGCCGCACGGTCAGCTCCTGGCCGGACCGGCTCCAGCGGGCGGCGCGCCCGTCGACGGCGACGGCGGCCACCTCCAGCCCCTTCAGGTCCAGGTCGAACGCGGAGAGGTCCTTGGTCGCGCGTGCCGTGACGACCGCCGTGCCGGTGAGACGGCGGTCGGCCGGGTCGTAGGCGAGGGTCAGGCCGTAGTGCCCGACGTCGTAGCCGCCGTTGCCCATCCCCGGGAAGTAGGGGTCGCGCAGGCCGGATCCACCGGGGGTCCCGTGCACGGCGCCGCCGCACGCACCGAGGACGAGTGCCAGGAGGGCGGCTGGGACAATGCGTACATGTCTGGACACAACCACGATCCTATGAGGGCAGGCCGCGAAGGTGGAGCCGGCAGCGGCGTGACACCATCGCCCCCGTGCTCGACATCGGATACGCCCTCTCCAACCGCTTCCCCGACCCGCCGCAGACCGACTACCGCCGCGCGGACGTCCACGCGCTGCGACACGATCTGTTCTGCGGAGACGTCTACCTCGCCGACACCGAGGCGGACCGCGAGCTGTCCACAGCCTGGGGATGGGTGCCGGTGCTCGACTTCGCGTGGGCGCTGTGCGACATCGTCGAGCGACTCGACCGCGACCCCCTCGGCAGCCGTTCCGCCCGGCCCCTGCACGCGGAACTGGACTTCACCGAGTCCACCGACCGCTTGCTCTTCGAACGACGCTTCGGCTGGGTGGACATCGAGGCGGAGTGGCTGCCGCCGTCGGAGCCACCGCTGTCCTTCTCCCACGCCGAACTGCGCCGCGAGTCCCGGGACTTCCTGCAGGACCTGATCGCCGACCTCACCGACCTGCACGAGGACCTCGGCGAGAACCCGGCGATCTGGACTCTCCAGGCCCGTTTCCCCAGGGTGGCCCAGAAGCGGCGGTGACCGCGCTCTCCGGCGCGGCCACCGCCTCCCCTGTCGCACGCCCCCGGCGGAGCCACACCCGCGGCCCGGCGCCGGGGAACCGACCCACCCCGTGCCCGTGGTGCCGGACGGCCCTCAGCCGCCGGACGCGAACAGGGCGGCGAAGCGGGCCAGATACAGCGGCCAGCCGGCGTCGTCGCCGACACCGTCGGCGACGGCCCGCCAGCCGGGGCCGTGCCGGTCGATGTTGCGGTGCTCCAGCTCCACCCTGGTGCGCTGCGGGGTCTCGGCGACGAACCGGACCTCGACCTCGCTGGTGTTCTCCGGCTCGGTCTCGATCTGCCACTGCGGGTCGATGTCCCAGCTGAACACCACCCGGTCCGGCGGCTCGTAGGCGAGCACACGCGCCCAGCGGCACTCGCTGCCGTCCACGCCGCGGTCGTAGATGTGACCGCCGGCCTTCGGCTCGAACACGGTCTCGGCGATCTCCACCGCGAGCAGGTTGTGCTCCGGCGGCTTGAAATCGCCGAAGCGCTCCGTGAACGCGCTGAACGCCCGCTCGAGCGGCGCCTCGACGACGATCCGCCGACGGACCACCGTGCCGGCTTCCTGGGTCATGAGCTTCCCTCTTCCCGTTCTTCGACGACGTCCTGGTAGCCGGCCAGCGCCCGGTTCCAGAACGTCTCCAGTTGATCGCGCAGCGCGGCCACGCCCGCCGGGTCGAGCCGGTAGATGCGGCGCGTGCCTTCCGCACGCTCGCTCACGAGTCCGGCGCTCTTCAGCACCTTCAGGTGCTGCGACACCGCAGGCCGGCTGACCGGGAGCTCGTCGGCGAGTTCACCGACCGCGCGCGGCCCGTCGGCCAGGCGCTCGACGATGGCGCGCCGGGTGGGGTCCCCCAGGGCACCCAGTGCATCGCCGGCTTGGTAAGTACCCACGAACGGTAAGTGTGGACTTACCCATAAGGGAGGGTCAAGCACCGTCGAGGAAGGCCGCTGTCCACAGGCGGGCGATCGAGGACCGCGCCCGCCGGAGCGCGCCTCGGCGTCACGGCTCCAGCACGACCTTCCCGACCGTCGCCCGTGTCTCCAGGGCCCGATGGGCCGCGGCCGCCGCCGCGAGCGGGAACCGCTGGACCGCCGGCACCAGGCGCCCGGCCGCGGCCTCCGCGAGAGCGCGCTGTTCCAGGGTGCGCAGCGGGTCGGGGCCGCCCGCCTTCCGCAGCATGACCGGACCGAGCACCTGCTCGGAGACGCCCTCGACGAGGTACGGCGCGCCGCCCCCGATGCCCTCGGCGGACCAGCCGAAGACGATGTGCCTGCCGCCCGGAGCGAGCAGGTCCACCGCCGTGCGCGCGACGGTGCCGCCCACGCCGTCGAGGACGACCGTGACCGCGCCCCGGTGACCGTCCAGGCGCGCCGCCCACGCGGGGTCCGTGTAGTCGACCGCGAGGTGGGCACCGTTCTCGCGCACCCGCGCCACCTTCTCCGCCCCTCCGGCGAGCCCGATCACGGTGGCACCCGCGTGCCGGGCGTGCTGCACGAGGAGGGTGCCGATGCCGCCCGCGGCCGCCGGGACGAGGACCACGGCACCGGGTCCGAGGTCGGCGAACTGCACGATCCCCATCGCCGTACGCCCCGTGCCGATCATGGCCACCGCCTGGGCATGGTCGAGGTTCCGTGGGGTCTCGTGCAGGCGCTCGGCGTCCGTGACCACGAGTTCGGCGTAGCCGCCCGGCGTGAACCCGAGGTGGGCGACCACCCGTCGGCCGAGCCAGCGGGCGTCGACCCCCTCGCCGAGCGACTCGACGGTGCCGGCGACCTCGCGGCCCGGGACGGTGGGAAGGGGGGTCGGGCCGGGCGCCGGACCCGTCGCGCCCTCTCTCAGCGCCGTGTCCAGCAGGTGCACACCGGCCGCGGCCACCGCGATACGGACCTGCCCCGGACCGGCCTCGGGGTCCTCGACCCGCTCGTAGGACAGGTTCTCCGCCGGGCCGAAGGTGTGCAGACGGATGGCGTGCATGGGCGGGCTCCTCGTCGTCGCTGTCGGAGGACCCACCCTTCGGCCTCAAGCGCGCTTGAGGTCAAGGCCGCGTCGGCCGACGGCCAGGGACACGGCGGCGAGGGCGCTGTTGAAGGAGACCTCCGAGAGCACACCGGGTGCCGCGACCTGGTCGCCCGCGAGGTAGACACCGCCGCCGCGGTCGACGGCGGGCCGGTCGCGCCAGCTGGTGCCCGGCAGGTCCACGGCGCCCGTACGCCCCCGGGCCACCGCCTCCCGCCGCCACAGGACCCGCTCGCGCCAGCCCTCGTAGGCGAGGTCGAGCAGTCGCTCGGCACGTGCCACGCCGTCGGCCCGGGACTCGTCGGGCGCGATCGGGATCTGGCCCTGGATCAGCTGCTGCCCCGCGGGCGCCAGCGAGCGGTCCTTCGCGGTGAAGCGCTCGATCCAGCCGGGTGCGTCCAGGTCGGACACGGCCCAGGCGTCGCCCCTGCGGGTGCGCAGAGCCAGGTCGACCAGAACGGTCCGGCCGCCGTCCCAGACCAGGGAGTCGTCCCCGAGGAGGCGGCGGGCCGCGTCCAGGGAGGTGGCGACGATCACGGGGGTGCCCGTGGGCACGGTGTCGACGCGGGACAGGGTCTCCATGCGCACGCCGAGGTTCCAGGCGCGGGCCGCCATCCGGTCGATGACGCTCGCCCAGCCGCCCTTCGGCTGGTGCGCCTCGGTCGGGAGCCGGGTGGTCCGGCGCAGACGCTCCTGGACGAAGGCGGCGGACAGCGATCCGGGATCGTGGTGGAAGACGGCGATCCCTGAGTAGTGGGCTGCGGCACGCGCGGCCTCCTCACCTGCCTCCTCGCTCGCCCACGTCAGGAAGTCGACGTCCACGGGCGCCTGTACGGAGGTCCGGCGCAACAGCTTGAGCATCGCGAAGGGCGGGGTGCGGCGCAGAGCGCCCTTGTGGTGGAGGCGCAGACGGGCCGCTTCCAGGGGCGGGAGAGGAGCGAGCGGGCCGATGAGGTCCCGCTGCCCGAGCCAGGTCCAGTGCGGGCCGCCGCTGTAGAGGGCGTGCGGCCCTTCGTTGGTCCGGTAGGGGCCCTCGTCGGTCCGCGCGCGACCGCCGAGGGTGTGGTGCGCCTCGTACACGGTGACCTTGGCCCCGGCCTCGGCTGCGGTGATCGCGGCGATGAGCCCGGCGAATCCGCCGCCGACGACGGTGATGCGGTGCATGGGTGTGGTTCTCCCTCCTGGCGCAGGCCCTGGCTCGAGAGCACGGTGCGCAGAGCCACGTCGCGAGTCGCGTCGCCTGTACGACGCCGGAAGGCACCCCGAATGTGACATCGCCGGAGAAGGCGCAGGTCAGGGCGATTGTCACCGGCGACATGCACCATGGGGGGCATGACGCGGAGCAATCGGGTGGTGAAGGCGGCGCGGCGCCCCGAGGTGCGGCTGCCCGAGCTGGTGGCCGCCTCGATCGGCGAGTTGGAGCCGGACGGGGACTACGACGGGCTGGAGTTCCAGGAAGCGGACTTCGCCGGGCAGGACGGCGCGGGCGCCCGCTTCATGGACTGCGCGCTGACGGGCTGTGCCCTGGACGAGACACGGCTGCACCACGCGCGCGTACTGGACTCCGTCCTCACCGGCATACGGGGCGTGGGCACCGATCTGGCCGAGGCGAGCCTGCGCGATGTCGAGCTGGTGGACGCCCGGCTCGGCGGTGTGCAGCTGCACGGCGCGGTCCTGGAGCGGGTGCTGGTGCGCGGCGGCAAGATCGACTATCCGAACCTGCGCACGGCGCGGCTCAAGGACGTCGTCTTCCAGGGCTGCGTCCTGGTCGAGCCGGACTTCGGGGGTGCGCGACTTGAGCGGGTCGAGTTCGTGGACTGCGTGCTGAAGGGTGCCGACCTCACGGCGGCGACGCTGGTGGACGTGGATCTGCGCCGCGCGGCCCAGTTGGACATCGCCCGCGGGGTGGGCCGTCTGTCCGGTGCGGTGATCAGCCACACCCAACTCCTGGACCTGGCCGCCGTGCTGGCGGCCGAGATCGGTGTGCGGGTGGCCCCGGAGGACTGAGGTGCGACGCCCGGGCGGCGCGGGATACCGGCGCGGGGGACGTCCGAAGCCACGGCGGAGATCCGGGGGGCGTCCCCGGACCTCTGTCCGGCTACGCCCGCCGCCCCAGCTTGGTGAGGGCCTCGTCCGTCAGCCGGTAGACCGTCCACTCGTCCTGCGGGCGGGCGCCGAGGGCCTCGTAGAAGTCGATGGACGGCCGGTTCCAGTTGAGGACCGACCACTCCAGCCGCTCGTAGCCCCGGTCCACGCAGATCCGGGCCAGCTCCGTCAGCAGCGCCTTGCCGTGCCCGGTGCCGCGGGCCCCGGGACGGACATAGAGGTCCTCCAGGTAGATGCCGTGCACACCGCGCCAGGTGGAGAAGTTCAGGAACCACAGTGCGAAGCCGACGGCCTCGCCGTCCTCCGTCTCGGCGATGTGCGCGAACGCCGCGGGGCGCTCGCCGAACAGCGCCTCGTGGAGCTGGTCCTGTGTCGCCCGCGCCTGGTCGGGCTCCTTCTCGTACTCGGCCAGTTCTCGGACGAGCGTGTGGATGACGGGCACGTCGGCGGCTGTCGCGGTACGTATCACCACCGCAGTGTCACACAGGCGCCGCGGGCCCGACACCTCCTGCCGTCGTTCTCCGCCGCTGGTCAGAGCGGTCGATCACGTCCGGCCGGTACGAACGGCGGCGGCCTCAGTGGCGCCCCGCGACGCGGTCCGCCAGCCGCGCGAGCCGTGAGGACCCGGCGGAGTGCGTGGTCAGTTCGCGACGGTCCGCCGTGCGGTATGTGGCGTACATGCCGTGCACACCGAGCCAGCGCAGCGGCTCCGGCTCCCACTTGCGCACCCGGTGGTTCACCCACGGCAGCGCGGTCAGGTCCGTCGACCCGGCCTGACCCGAGTCCTGCCGCACCAGATCGCGGAGTGTGCGGGCGGCGAGGTTCGTGGTGGCCACGCCCGAGCCGACGTATCCGCCCGCCCAGCCGAGGCCCGTCGACCGGTCCAGGGTGACCGTGGCGCACCAGTCGCGGGGCACCCCCAGCACGCCCGACCAGGCATGGGCCACCTTCACCCCGGTGAGCGACGGGAAGAAGCGCACCAGGATGTCGTACAGCGCCTCGATGGTGGCGGGCTGCGTACGGCCGTCGTTGTCCGTGCGGGAACCGAATCGGTAGGGGATCCCGCGGCCGCCGAGCGCGATCCGTCCGTCGGCGGTGCGCTGCGCGTACATGTAGGCGTGCGCCATGTCGCCGAGCGTCTCCCGTCCCTCCCAGCCGATCCGGGCCCACTGCTCGTCGGTCAGCGGCTCGGTCGCGATCATGGACGAGTTCATGGGCAGCCAGGTGCGCCGCTGGCCCTTCAGCGACGCCGTGAAGCCCTCGGTGCAGCGCAGGACGTAGGGCGCCCGCACCGTACCGTAGGGCGTCACCGCGTGCTTCGGGCGGATCTCCGTCACCGGCGTCCGCTCGTGGATCGTCACCCCGAGCGCCTCGACGGCCGCCGCGAGCCCCTTGACCAGCTTGACCGGGTGCAGCCGCGCCCCGTGCGGGGTCCAGGTGGAGCCGACCGCGTCCGCGACCCGGATCCGCTCTGCGGTCTCACCGGCGCCGTACAGCTCGCGGTCCTGCTCGCCGAACGACAGCTCGTGCTCGTGGAACGCCTTGAGCCGGGCCAGTTGCGCGGGCGTGTACGCCACCTCCAGGACGCCGCCGACGTGCACGTCCGCCTCGATGCCCTCCTCCCGGGTGACCCGTACCACCTCGGCGACGGTGTCGTTCATCGCCTTCTGCAGCCGGACGGCGGCCTCATGGCCGTGCAGCTTCGCGTACCGGTCGCGGCCCGCCACACCGTTGTAGAGCCAGCCCCCGTTGCGTCCGGAGGCGCCGTACCCGCAGAACTTCTGCTCCAGCACGGTGATGCGCAGGAAGGGCGCCGCCTTCTTCAGGTAGTACGCGGTCCACAGTCCGGTGTAGCCGCCGCCGACGATCACGACATCGGCGGACCGGTCCCCGGACAGGGGTTCGCGCTGCGGGGGGAGGCCGTCGTCGGCGTACCAGAACGAGACACCGCCGTTGACGGCGCCGCTGACTGCGCTGCTCATGGGCCGGACGTTAGCTTCTGAGGGCGGCCGGTGTCTCCTTCGGATTCCATGGTTTTCCGCGGCCGAGGGTCAGCGGATAGCACGCGAACCCGACCATCAGCGCCATGAAATGCCCGAAATCGGTGAAGGTGGGCGCGGCCATGAGAGGGACCGTGTACACGCACAGGACCACCGCCAGATACGCGTAGCGCCAGGGCGCCGCGATCCGGTACACGAGTACGGCCACCACCCCGGCCAGCGCGTAACTCACGCCGATGTCCAACGTGCCGGCCGCCGACCTCGGGGCGGCCCCGTCCCTTATCGCCTGCAGCAGGGCACCCTCACCGGCCAGCGTGGCCAGCACATGCGCGGCGACGCACACGGCCAGCCAGCGCGCGGTGCCCAGCCAGCGCTCCGCCGGTGCGTGAAGGACCGTGTAGAGCACGGCGTACGGCAGCCAGCGGCCACCGTCCAGCCACATGGCGCTCGTGATGAACACCCGCACGGGGTTGGACGACAGCTCGTTGAGGTTGGTGGACCGCTGCCGCAGGAAGTCCTGCTCGAACTGCGGCGGCATGTGGTGCAGGGCGACGGTGGTGACGAACAGGACGAGCAGCCACAGATAGGTGCCCGGGGCGCTGCGGACGTACGCCGCCGCCGCCCCGAGCCGTCGCCTTGCCCGTATGACCCCGCTCACATACGCAAGTATGGTCGGGGTCGTGATAGACGTGCCTGGCGAGCTGGCCGCCGCACAGGAGAGGTTCAACGGGGCCGCGGGGCGGGCGTTCGTCGCCGGCCTGCCGCGGCGGACGGCGGAGTTCCTGCGGCGCTGGCGGCTGCGGATCGACGGGCCCTCGATGTACGGCATGTGCGCCCTGGTCCTGCCGGTGGTGCGGGCGGACGGCACGCCGGCCGTGCTCAAGCTCCAGTTCCTTGACGAGGAGAGCGCGGGTGAACCGGTCGCCCTGCGCGTCTGGGACGGCGAGGGGGCCGTACGGCTGCTGGAGCAGGACCCCGCCACGGGCAGCCTCCTGCTGGAACGCCTCGATGCGGCCCGCGCGCTGACGCACATGCCCGACTCCCGCGCGGCCGTTCTGGTCCTCGCCCGGCTGCTGGCCCGGCTGACGTCCGTACCGGCACCGGAGGGGATGCGGCAGCTGGGTGACAGCGCCCGGACCATGCTGGAGGCGGCACCGCGGATCCTGCCGACGATCCCCGACCCGAGCGACCGCCGGCTGATGGCGGACTGCGTCGCCGCCGTACGCGAGGTGGCCGCCGAGCCGGGTGACCGTCTCCTGCACTGGGACCTGCACTACGACAACGTCCTGGCCGCCGACCGGGAGCCCTGGCTCGCGATCGACCCCAAACCGCTGTCGGGCGACCCGGGGTTCGAGCTCTTCCCGGCCCTGCGCAACCGCTTCGAGCCGGACGAGACCCGCTGGCGCTTCGACGCCATGACCGAGGTCCTGGGCCTGGACCGGGAGCGCGCACGCGCCTGGACCCTGGGCCGCGTCCTGCAGTACGCCCTCTGGGAGGCCGGCGGCGGCCACCGCCTGTCACGGGACGAGCTGGAGATCGGCCGCACACTGCGCGGGTGACCGCGAGGCGGGCTCCGGGGCGGTGCGGCCACCCGGAGGAACGGGGCACCCGCACGGCCGCGACCGCCGTAGGCCGTTCGTGGTGGCCCACGGGGGCGTCGACCACGGACGCCGGAAGCGGCGACCGGCCCGACGCCCCACCAGACACGCCACCGAATGGCCGATCCGGCTTGCGGAGGCGCATCCGGTCATAGCGTACAGAATATGACGAAACGCCATATCGCCTACCTCGTATGCACCACGGCGCTGCTCGGCTCGGCACTCAGCTGCGCGGCCGCGACCGCCGCGGGTCCCTCGACCCACCTGGTGCATCAGGGGGACTCGATCCAGAAGGCGGTGGATGCCGCCGGTTCCGGAGACACCGTCCTCGTCTCCGCGGGCACCTACCGTGAGAGCGTCCGGATCACCAAGCCGCTGACCCTGCGCGGCACGGGCCGGAGCACGGTGATCACGCCGGCCACCGGCTCGTCCTCGAACGCCTGCGCAAAGGCCGGCAGCGGCATCTGCGTGGAGGGCAAGGACGGTCACCCGGTCGAGAACGCCGCCGTCGAATCGCTGACCGTGACCGGCTTCCCCAAGAACGGGGTGTGGTCGTCGTGGACCGACGGACTGATCGTCCGGCAGGTGACGGCCGAGAAGAACGGCCAGTGGGGCATCGCACAGGAGCAGTCCACCCGTGGCGTGCTCCTGGACAACTCCGTCCGCGACAGCGGCAACGCGGGCATCTTCCTCGCCAACACCTCCAGCGAGGAGGCGGCGGCCCTGGACACCAAGGGCGCGGTGATCGCACGGAACCGGCTGCAGGGCAACCGGGTCGGGGTCACCGTCAGACGGCTCAGGGACCTCAGCGTCACGGGCAACGACTTCACCGCGAACTGCGCGGCGGTGTTCCTCGTCGGTGACGAGAACAAGCCGCGCGGTGGGGCGCTGACCGTCAGCGACAACTTCATCCACGGCAACAACAAGGTCTGCCCCAAGGCCGACCGGCTGCCCGTCATCCAGGGTGCCGGCATCGTCCTGACCGGCGTCGAGAAGACCGTCGTCACGCGGAACGTGATCACGGACAACGCCGGCTCCTCCCCGTTCGCGGGCGGCATCGTGCTCTTCAAGAGCATGGTCGGCTCCCCCAACGAGAACAATCAGATCACCGCCAACACGCTGATGCGCAACGGCCCGGCGGACCTCGTCAACGCCGACACCGGCACGGGCAACACCTTCCAGGGCAACTCCTGCCGGGCCTCCAAGCCCGCGGGGCTGTGCTGACCGACCGCGGACCCAGAGAGGAAAGGCAGCACATGACGACCGCAATGCAGGCCGCCGCGACGGCCGAAGCCCCGGCACCACCACCGTCCATGCGGCTGAGGGAACTCGTCTTCGGAGCGGCGTGCGCCGCCGCCCTGCGCGCCGCCGCCCGGCTGCGCGTCGCCGACGCGCTGGGCGACGGACCGACCCGCGTGGAAGACCTCGCGGCCACCGTCGGGACCGAGGCCCGGACACTGCGCCGGCTGCTGCGTGCCCTGTCCTGCTACGGCGTCTTCGCCGAGCAGGAGGACGGGACCTTCACGCACACCGAGATGTCCCGGCTGCTGCGCGAGGACGACCCGAACAGCCTGCGCAACATCTCGCTGTGGTGCACCGAGCCCTGGACGTGGGAGGCGTGGCCGCGGCTGGACGAGGCGGTACGCTCCGGCCGGAACGTCGTCCAGGAGCTGTACGGCAAGGAGTTCTTCGTCTATCTCAACGAGGACGCCCCGGAGTCGGCCGACGTCTTCAACCGGGCCATGACGACCTCGAGCACCCAGTCCGCACGGGACGTCGCACAACTCCTCGACCTGTCGGGGAGCTCCTCCGTCGCCGACATCGGCGGCGGCCAGGGACATGTGGTGGCGAGCCTGCTGGAGAAGTACCCGTCGATGCGGGGAACCCTTCTCGACCTGCCCCGCGTGGTGGAGAAGGCCGACCCGCGGCTGCGCCCGGGAGGCTCACTCGCGGACCGGGTCACCATCGTGCCCGGGGACTGCCGCGAGACCGTCCCGGTCGGGGCCGACGTCTACATCATCAAGAACATCCTGGAGTGGGACGACGGCAGCACCGCCCGGACACTGCGCAACGTCATCGAGGCGGGCGGCCCCAAGGCGAGGGTCGTGGTCATCGAGAACCTCGTCGACGACACCCCCTCGATGCGGTTCAGCACCGCGATGGACCTGCTGCTGCTCCTCAACGTCGGCGGGGCCAAGCACACCACCGGGAGCATGGTCGAGCGGCTGACCGGCGCCGGCCTGGTCGTCGACTCGATCCGCCCGGTCAACGCCTATCTGCACGCCTTCGACTGCACCGTCCCCGCGTGAGCGCTGCGGCCGGATCACCCGGGCCGCACACCATCGGTCGCCGGGTCCGCGGCTGACGCGGACCCGGCGACCGACGGCTGTGCGGACGCTTCACCTCGCGGCGTCCCGCTCCCAGAGGTAGAAGCGCTGCGCCATCGCGTCCTTCGGAGAGCGCCAGGTCGCGGGGTCGTACGCACTCACATACGCCGAAAGCTGCTCGCTGATGTCCCGGAAGGCGGGGTGCTCGGCCACCTTGGCGATGGCCGGACCGGGCTCCCGCTCGGACTCGACGAGGTGCATGTACACATCACCGAATTGGAAGAGGCTGCGCCGGGTGACCCCGACGAGGTGGGGCAGTTCTCCCCGGTCGGAGTCCTCGAACACCTTGGCGATATCCGGGGCCGACCCCGGGGCCATGCGGGCGACGATGAGGGCCTGATGCATCAGCCTGTCCTCCGTCCGGCTCAGTCGGCCAGGGCCGGCGCGGGCCGGTGGCTGCGGGCGGCCTGCTCGATCCGGTCCCGGATCAGGGCCATCTGGACCTTGGAGTTGCGATTGATGTTGTCGGTCATCCAGGCGTCGTCGACCGGCGCCTCCGGCTTCATCTCGAAGTCCTGGGTCCACGTCATCCGGGTGCCCTCGGAGGTCTCCTCGTAACTCCAACGGATGTTCATGTAGGCGAAGGGCCCGGGCTCGACGCGACGGGCCTTGACGCTGAGCGCGTCGCGGTCCGTCTCCCGCTCGGAGACCCAGCTCCACACCGTGCCCTGCTCGTCGGGGTGCATGGTCAGCCGGAAGGTCGTCCGGTTCCCCTCGCGGGAGAGCACCTCGCAGGACGCGTACTCGCTGAACAGCTGCGGCCAGTTCTCCAGGTCGTTGGTCATGTCCCACACCAGGTCCACCGGTGCGGCGATGGTGATGGCGTTCTCCGTGTGTCCGGCCATGTCAGGCTCCTGCCATAAGGGTGCTGTTGACGAGATCGAGGAACTGCCGGGGGGTCTTGCAGCGCTCCGCGTCCGGAGGCATCTGCGTGCCGTGCCGGTTCTCCAGTTCGCCCACGATGCCGAGCAGGCCGAGGGAGTCGATGCCGAGACTGTCGAAGCCGGAGTCGTAGCGCTGCTGGAGTTCCTGCGGGGCGACGGTGACTCCGGCCGCCTTCTTCATCAGTTCGGACAGTTCTTCCAGGGTGATTCGGCTCATTCGGTTCCTCTCCTTTGCTTCAGGGCGGCCTCACTGCGAGACGTCGCCTCTTTCTGTCGTTCGCCTACGGGGCACCGTGGCCGGTGCCGAGAGCCGACTCACTCGGCGGCGCCGTGCCGCAGCACGAGCGCCGAGTTCGACCCCATGAGTCCCCGGCTGAGGATCAGCGCCGTGCGCAGCTCCGCGGCACGGGCACGGGTGGTCACCAGGTCGAGGTCATGGCAGATGTCGAAAACGTTGGGCGTGGGCGGGATCAGGCCGTGCTCCATCGCGAGCACCGCCGCCGCGGCGTCCAGTACGGGCGCCGCGCAATAACCACGGCCCGTGCCCGTCTTGGGCGCCGTGACGGGCACGCGTCTGCCGTGCGCACCGAGGACGTCGGCGATGGCCAGCGCCTCGGCGCGGTCCGCCGCCGGCACACCGAGGGCGTCCGCGAAGACCACGTCGATCTCCTCGGGCGCACAGCCGGCCTCGTCCAGGGCACCGCGGATCGCCTGGACGAGTCCCTCCCGGGAGAGCTCCCAGCGGGAGGCCCCGGTGAAGGTCGACGCGTGTCCGGCGACGGTGGCCCGCACCTGCACGCCCCGCTCACGGGCCGACGCCGCGTCCTCCACGACGAACATGGCGCCGCCCTCCGCGGGTACGAACCCGCAGGCCCCGGTGGTGAACGGGCGGTAGGCCCGCGCCGGGTCGTCGGACGTGCTGAGTTCCTCGTAGCCGAGCTGGCAGACCATCGAGTAGGGCGCCAGCGGTGCCTCGGTCGAACCGGCGACCATCACATCGGTGCCCCGCTCCACGGCCCGCGCGGCGTGCGCGAGGGCGTCCAGGCCTCCGGCCTCGTCGGCGGCGACGACCGAGCAGGGGCCCTTGAGCCCCCGCCGGATGGAGATCTGGCCGGTGCTGGCCGCGTAGAACCAGGCGATGGACTGGTAGGGACCGACGAAGCGGCTTCCCTTGCCCCACAGCTGCTGCAGCTCGCGCTGGCCGAACTCACCGCCGCCGGACCCGGCGGCGGTGACCACTCCCAGGGAGAACGGCGCGTCCGCGACGGTGTCCCGGCCGATCCGGGCCTCCTCCAGCGCCAGGTCGGCCGCGGCCATCCCGAAGTGGGTGAACCGGTCGGTCTGGACGAGGAAGCGCTCCTCGACCGCCGCCGACGGCTCGAAGGCACGGACCTCGCCGGCCACCCGCAGCGGCAGATGATCGCAGCCTTCGCGGGTGATCCGGTCCAGAACGCTCATTCCCTCCCGGGTGGACTTCCAGAAGGTGTCGGTGTTCGTTCCGTTGGGCGCGACGACGCCAATTCCGGTGACGGCGGCGCGCCTTCGGTTCAATGCCCTCATCCTGTCCTCTCCCTCGGCCGGGTCAGGACGACCGCGGACTGGAAGCCGCCGAACCCGCTCCCCACGGAGAGCACGCTGTTCAGCTTCCGCTCGCGGGCGACCCGAGGCACGTAGTCCAGGTCGCACTCGGGGTCCGGCGTCTCGTAGTTCGCGGTCGGCGGTACGGCCTGGTTCTTCAGGGCCAGTACGCAGGCCACGACCTCGATCGCGCCGATCGCCCCGAGGGAGTGACCCACCATGGACTTGATGGAGCTCATGGGTGTGTCGTAGGCGTGGTGGCCCAGCGCCCTTTTCACCGCGGCGGTCTCGTGCCGGTCGTTCTGCCGTGTGCCCGAGCCGTGCGCGTTGACGTAGTCGATCGCCGAGCCGTCGAGACGGGAGTGGCCGAGGGCGTCCTCGATCGCCCGGGCCATCTCGAGGCCCTCGCTGGTCAGACCGGTCATGTGGTAGGCGTTGCCGAAGGTCGCGTAGCCGCTGATCTCGCAGTACACATGCGCTCCGCGGGCGCGCGCGTGTTCCAGCTCCTCCAGGACGAGCACCGCGCCGCCCTCGCCCATGACGAACCCGTCACGGTTGTTGTCGAAGGGACGGGAGGCGTGTGCGGGATCGTCGTTGTTCGGCGACGTCGCCTTGATCGCGTCGAAGCAGGCCATGGTGATCGGCGAGATCGGCGAGTCCGACGCACCGGCGATGCAGACGTCGGCCCGGCCCTCCTCGACGGTGTGGAAGGCGTATCCGACGGCGTCGAGCCCGGAGGTGCAACCCGTGGAGACGGTCTGCACGGGTCCATGGGCGCCGAAGCGTTCGGCCACCGCCGAGGCGAGCGTGCTCGGAGAGAACGCCCGGTGCAGCTGGGGCTGCGCCTCACGGTGGTCCACGTCCCAGCGCTGCCCGCCATGGCTGACCAGGACGTAGTCGTGCTCCAGCCGGGTGGTGCCGCCGACCGCGGTCCCCAGGGAGACCCCGACCCGCCAGGGGTTCTCCCGGGCGAGGTCGAGGCCGGCGTCCCGTACGGCTTCCTCGCCGGCGACGAGGGCGAACTGGATGTACCGGTCGGAACGTTCGATCTGCTCTGCGTCCAGCCCGTGGGCCGCCGGGTCGAAGTCGCACTCGGCGGCGATCCGGGAACGGAGACCGGTCGGGTCGAAGAAGGTGATGCCCCGCGTCGCGGTACGGCCGTTGGCGAGCAGATCCCAGAACGCCGGTACGCCGATGCCGCCCGGTGCCACGACGCCTATGCCGGTGACCGCCACGCGCCGGGTCATGACCGGACCTGACCTCGGTCGGCCTGCCCGGCACCGGCCGCCCCGGCACCTTCCGCGCCCGCCGCCACCGCGACGGAGTCGGACTCCTCCGTGTCCACGTGGCCGAGCTGCGGCCGCGGGGCCAGGGGACCGAGATGGAAGACGAGACGGGCCTCTTCGTCGCCGACGTTGCGGAAGCGGTGCCGCATGAAGGCGGGGATCATGAGTCCCTGCTCGGGCCGCAGCGGGTGAGGCTCGCCGTCCAGGTCCACCTCCAGCTTCCCGCAGATGACGTAGACGAACTCCTCGGAGTACGGGTGGTAGTGCTCGCCGATGCGGTCGCCGGGCTGCACGATGGCCACGCCCATGAAGCCGCTGGTGGAGCCGACCGTGGCCGGGGTGAGCATGGCGCGCAGATCGCCGCCGCGTCTGCGGTTGTGCTCGGTCTCGCTGAGATCCACGATCTTGGGACGGGTTTTGATCACGTCGGTTTCCTCCGTTGGTGTGCTGCGCCGACCTGGGCGTGAGCGCCGTACCCGGCGGGTGCCGTCAGGCTTCGGGCGACGACCGGCGGTCGGTGATGAGGTCCATACGGGCGAGCGTGAGGAAGCGCGCGAGATCGCCGCCCCCGGTGCCGGCGGCGGCGCCGTCGAGAAGGGTCGTCAGCTGGGACACCTGTGCGGTGTCCGTCAGGCCGAGGGACAGCGCGGGCTCGGACTCGAGGCTGTCCTTCACATCGATCAGGCGCACCACGATGTCGTCGCGATGGAAGATCGTGCTGCCGCAGATCGGGCTGCGCGGGTCCTCCGCCGCCGCCTCGTCCTGCCGGGCCAGCAGCCGGGCCAGCTCCATCCCGCGGCCGTCCTTGGCCGGGTAGTGGAGGGCGTACCGCTCCGCCTCCGGACAGTCCTGACCACCCGTCACATGATGTACGGCGGGGACCGCCGCACGGGTGAAGAACACCCTGGCGGCCTCGGCGTCGTTGAGGTCGCGCTCCTCCTCCAGGTACGGGTTGATCGCCTCCTCGACGGCACGCACCTCGGGCTGCCGGGCGACATGGCGCAGCGCCGCGAGCAGGTCGCCCTCCACCTCGATGGCCCGCACGACCCGGTTGCCGTGCATGAACAGCGAGGTACGGCACAGCCGGGTGGTGTCGTCGACCCGCGCCTCGGGGGAGGCATAGCCCTGGAGGATCTTGGCGACCTCCCGCTCGCTGCCCGGCCTGACGGTGAAGGTGAGCGCATGGCGGATCTTGCCGTCGCCGATCCGGGGTGCCGCCTGGAGCCGGCGCGTGGCGGAGGCGGACGGCGCCTGGCGCCCGGTCTCGCGCACGATGTGGAAACGCAGCGAGCGGGTGTCCCGGACACAGCTGTGCAGCGGCCGCACCATCTGCACGTGCTCCTCGCTGTTCACCCAGTCGAGGAAGGGCGGAGCGCTCTCCCACTCGCTGGTGATGAGCCACTGGGACGGGTTCTCGATCGACTGGCAGAGCTGGTCGCTGACGTGTCCGGGGACGGACGCGACCTGACTGCACAGCTGTTCGTACGCTTCAAGGAACTGCTGCTGGGCTCCGTCGTAGACGTTCACGAGCAGCACGACACGGAGTGGAGAGCCGTCGAAGACGGACTGGGAGACCCGTCTCGACACCTGTCGCGTCAGCGGTTCTGAGACACGTTCAGACGTTGTGGTCATCCTGAGCACTTCTCCTTCTCGGGGCAGAGGTCAACGTCGAGCCGCGGGTGACGCGACGTCAGCGTTCCTCGATCGTGTGCCGGTCGCAGAGAGTGCGCGACTCGGATGAACCACGTGGGTGACTGGGCACACGGACCCGCTCCCCGAAGGGCATGGAAACTGCGGGGCGCCCCCGCACCCGCTCCTCTGCTCCGGGAGGCATCGATGCGTGAAGAAGCCGACCACCGGGTTCCGGTCCTGATCGTCGGGGGCTCCCTGGTGGGCCTGTCCGCATCCCTGTTCCTGGGCCGTCACGGAGTACGGCACACCCTCGTCGAGCGCCACCCGGGAACCTCCGCCCACCCGCGTGGACGAGGCAACAACGCACGAACGATGGAACTGTTCCGGGTGGCCGGCATCGAACCGGACGTCAGGACGGCGGCGTCGGTGCTGGCGGACAACCACGGCATCCTCCGGGCCCCGTCACTCGTCGGCGACGTCGGCGCATGGCTGTTCAGACACATCGACCCGGACGGCGGACTCGCCCGGCTGAGCCCCGCCGCCTGGTGCCTGTGCAGCCAGAACGACCTGGAGCCCGCCCTGCTGGACGGCGCCCGCGAACTCGGCGGCGACCTCAGGTACTCCCATGAACTCGAGTCCTTCGCACAGGACCCCGAAGGAGTGAGCGCGGTCGTGCTCGACGGGACCACCGGACGGCGGTACACCGTCCGCGCGGACTATCTCGTCGCGGCCGACGGTCCGCGCAGCCCGGTCCGGCGGCGCCTCGGCATCGCGCAGACCGGGCCCGGTGACCTCTTCGCCAACGTGAGCGTCACCTTTCGCTCCCGGCTGCTCGCGGACGCGGTCGGCGACCGGCGCTTCCTCTGCTGCTACCTCATCGGGCCCGACGCCGACGGGGCCCTGCTGCCCGTCGACAACAAGGAGAACTGGGTCTTCCACGTCCCCTGGCACCCGGAGCGGGGCGAAAGGCCCGAGGAGTTCACCGACGAACGGTGCGCGCGGCACATCCGCCGGGCCACCGGGGTCCCCGGCCTCGATGTGGAGATCACCGGCAAGGCACCCTGGCACGCCGCCGAACGCGTCGCGGAGCGGTTCGCCGCCGGCCGGGTGTTCCTCGCCGGGGACTCCGCCCACGAGATGTCCCCCACCGGGGCGTTCGGCTCCAACACCGGCATCCAGGACGCCCACAACCTGGCCTGGAAGCTGGCCGCCGTCCTCGGCGGCTGGGCGGGGCCCGGACTGCTGGAGACCTACGACACCGAGCGCCGGCCCGTCGCGCTGGCCACCGGCGCCCGCGCGTCGGCCCGGTCCGTGGAACACGGCCACCCGGGCTTCGCACCGGCCCGCAGCGTGGGGGCGGGCGAGAGGCCGAGCGGCCTCCTCGACCTCGTCCTGGGCCACCGCTACCCCGACGGCGGGGTCGTGGGCACCGATCCGGCCCGAACGGTTGTGCCCGCCACGGCACGGCTGACCGGTGAACCGGGAAGCCGCGCACCCCATATGTGGATGCGCCGCTCCGGCACACGGCTGTCCACGCTCGACCTGTACGAGCGCTCGATGGTGCTGCTCAGCGACGCACGGGGCGGGGCGGGGTGGCACGAAGCCGCCCGCCGTGTCGCGGACCGCGGCCCCGTGCGGCTCGTCGCCCACCGGATCGGCACGCATCCCGAGGACGCGGACCTGATCTGCGACGAGGACGACGAGGAGCGGGCCGACTGGGCGCGGGTCCACGGCACCACGCCCGGGGGCGCGGTCCTGGTGCGGCCGGACGGGTTCGTGGCGTGGCGTGCGGAGCGGACCACGGCGGACCCGGAGGCGACGTTGCGGGCGGTCTTGACGACGGTGCTCCGGACGGACCGGGCCGTCACCTGATCAGGTGGCCTTCACGCTCCGGGTGGGTACCGCGCCGGCATCGCATCGGTGCGAGGGCGCCGGTTCCGGACGGCACGATAAGGTGCGCACCGTCGAGCACCTGGGTGCCTGGGTGCCTGGGATCCACCGGGGTCCGAAACGGGAAGAGGCATGCGGCAGCCCGAGTATCCGCCGGAACGGGGCATGGATGAGCGTGAGTTCGACGCCTTCTACACCGCAAGTGTCGGCCGTCTCATAGGCCAGCTCTACGCGATGACGGGCGACCTCGCGGAGTCGCAGGACGTGGTGCACGAGGCTTTCGCCCGGGCCTGGGAGCGCCGGGCGCAGCTGGATCTGCACGGCGCACCCGAGGCGTGGGTGCGCACCGTGGCGTGGCGACTGGCGGTCAGCCGGTGGAGGCGGGTCCGCACCGCCCTCGCTCTGGCCCGCCGGCAGGGCCCGCCTCCCGTCGCACCACCACCCGAGCCGCACCACGTGGTGCTGGTCGAGGCGCTGCGGCGACTTCCCGAGGCACAGCGGCGTGCCGTGGTCCTGCACCACCTGTGCGATATGTCGGTGGAGCAGGTTGCCGCCGAGACCGGCTCTCCGGTCGGTACGGTCAAGGTGCACCTGAGCCGCGGACGGGCAACTCTGGCCCGCCTGCTGTCCGATACGGAGCTGGATCCCCGGGCGGGGCGACTGCCGGAGGGGGAGCATGGCTGACGACACCGAGCTGGGACGGCGCCTCGCCGAACTCGCCGAGTCGGGAAAGAGCCACACAGTGCCGCTTGCCGCGCACCGGGTGCGAGCCCGTGGCGAGCAGCGGCTGCGCCGCAGGCGGACGACTGTGGTGACCGTCGTCGCGTCACTGGCCGCCGCGCTGGTGGCGGGTGGACTGGCGCTGGCCGGATCCGCCCACGGGCCGCAGCCGCCCACGGCCACGCCGGTGCCGGCTCCGCCTCCCTTCGTCCGCCCGTCGCCCGGCCCGGGCGAGGAGTACGCCAGCGAACTGGGTTATGTCTACGGCGCAGTGGCCGACGGCGACACCGTACGCGTCACGGTCCGGCAGCTCCGCGGCGCGATCCGGGGCACCGCCGCCGCCACCGGCGTCGTGCACACACTGACGCTGTCGGGTGCGACTCTCGTCGAGACACGACGGCTCTCCGGCGGGCACCCCACGGACATGCAGCTCGGTCAACTGGTGGGCCGGCTGGCGGACGGCCCGCGATGGACGTTCTGGATCGACTACGACAACGAAGGGCGTGTGGAGTCGCTGCGGGAGGCCGGGTGATCCCCCGATGAGCTGTTACGCCTTCATGACATTCCCGGTGTAACCCGCAGGGTGCGGCACCGCGTAGTGCCCGTGTATCTCGACCGCACCCGACCCGATGGGACGCCGACCATGCTCACCTCACGCCGCCGAAGCGTCGCCGGAGCCACCGCCCTCGCCCTCGCCGCCCTTGTCCTCAGCGCCTGTTCGGAGGGCGGCGCCGAAGGCCGGGCGGACACCTCGGCTCCCGCCCCGGTGACGACACCGGCCACCCCGCCGGCCTCGGCGACGACACCGGCCACTTCGCCGAGCTCGGCGACGGCATCGGCTTCGGCTTCGGCTTCGGCTTCGGTGTCCGCCTCGGCCTCCGCGGCAGCCCCGACAACGGCACCGGACCCGAATGCGACACCGGGAGTTCCGGGGCGCTGGGCGGACACCAAGCAGTTCATGCAGATCACCGATGCCTGGATCAGCGGCGGCCGGACCTACCTGTCGGTCCGATCGGCCAGGAAGCAGCCCGCCACCGGCGACATCGAGGCCTGGCTGATCATTCCGGGCCGGGGGCCCTACAGCACCGTGTCCATGGCCGCGGACAGCCGGATACTGCTGTCCGTCCCGCTGGGGGACAACTCGGTCCCCTACCCCTACTCCCAGGCCGAGTTCGTCCGACGGATGAAGCGCCAGTCCCCGGCGTTCCTCGAAGGACTGGGCTTCGACCTCACTTTCGACGGCAACGGCCGGGTGACCCGGCTGCAGTCGCTGTACACCCCCTGACAGCCGAGAGGGTCGCCTCTCGTGTCGCCGGACCGCGAGCCGGACCCTCGAGGGAAAGCGACCTGGCATGTCCCCCCACCCTGCGTGAACAAACCGCTGGCGCCCGTGCCCCGCCACCGCCACGCTGGGCGACACGATCACCTCCGGGAGGCCGGGATGGGCGGACCTGCGGCCGGGCTGTGGCTGCCGGTACGGCGTAGCGCGCTGGACGCCGTGCCCTGGCTGGAGGGTTTCTGCGAGGTGCGGATCCAGAGTGACGACTCACTCGAGTTCGAGGTCCACCGGCCGTCGGCGATCGGCCTTCAAGAGCTCGAGTGGTCCTCCCCCCAGCCCTTCCACCTCGGACCGGAATCCCTGGAGGACTATCAGGAATTCGGCTTCCCCGGACTCGAGCGTGCCCCCGCCGCCGAACTGGCCGTGCTCTCCTACTGCTCGGGGCCGGACGACCACCGGCTCCTCGGCCACCTCACCCGGTACCTGGCCGAACGCTACGACGCACTGATCGACTTCGGCGGACTGCTCGAGTACCGCTCCTTCCTTCACGACCCCTCCGGCCAGGAGGAAGCGGACCGCCTGGCCGAGTCCCGCGCCCTGGTGTCGTCACTCCCCGGCCGCATCCGGGAAATGCCGTACACCACGGAGGCAGGCGGCTGCGGATACAGCCACGTCGGTGACCGGGCGTTCCTGACCGCCTGGCTCGACCACCCCGACTTCCGAATGATCAAGTGAGGGAAGGGGGCGACATGCCGGTCACCGCCATGGCACGCAGGGACCTCTGGACATCACGGCCTCGAGGAGAGCGTGCCCGTTCCGTGCGGCGTGCCGCTGTCCGGGTGCTCCTCGGGCCGCGGTGCGCGCACGAACCGGGTGCGGTACTCGTTGCCTGCGCCGATCGCTTCGAAGGTGCGGCGCGCCTGCCGAAGGCTGAGGCCGTGGTCGGGGCCTCCACGCACCTCATCGACGTCGTGCTCGTCCGCGCGGGCTGTCCGGCTCGGCTGCGTACAGATCCGTTCACCTGCCTGCACGCCCGGCAGAGCGCCGATGCCCGCGGGATAAGACGGAAGCGGGAAGGTTTGCCGATGTCAGGGTGTAGCAGGCTCTCAACCGGGCCGGGTCGACCGGACCTCCGGGATGCCTCACGCAGAGCCGGCAGGATCCGACCATGCCGATAGACCCCTTGCCGGCCAGGGCCCGCGGGTTGTGGGAGGGCCTGGCGGCCGCGCCCGTGTCCTTCGCGTCGGGGGGCGGGGTCAGCGTTGTCGCCTCGCCCACGTCGAGTCTGTGCCCCGCCGGCTGGGTGGGCGTGGTGTCCCTGGGCGGTGCCGCCGTCGTCACCACTCCCACCGAGCGATCGGCGGCCTTGGTTCGGGATGGACTGGCGGCGCTGCCCATGGCGGCGGTTGCCGATGCCGACGCGGTCCGTAGGGTCCTGCCCGTGGCCGAGGTGCTCGGTCCGGCGACGTTGTCCTACGCGTCCCCGGACGCATTCCTCCCGGCCTCGCCGGGACCCCTGGCTGCGCAGCAACTTCCTGGTGACCACCCTGCACTTCGAAGCCTTGAGGAGGCCGCGGGCGAGGACGCGGGAGAGGCCGCTCTCGGGGAGATCACCTCGCCGGCCTTCGTGCTGCGTGCGGGCGGCAGGGTGGTCGCCGCTGCCGGATACCGATCCTGGCCGGGGAGGGTCGCGCATCTCAGCGTGCTGACCGATCCCGCCTGGCGGGGACGAGGTTTCGCCCGGGTGGCGGCATCGGCAGCCGTCACGCATGCGTTCGCGGCCCGACTGCTGCCGCAATGGCGAGCCCGGCCACTCGCGTCTCGGCGGGTTGCGGCCGCCTTGGGATTCCGGGAACTCGGTGCCCAGCTCAGCATCAGGCTCGCCGGTACGGGGGCGGCCTCCGCCGGTGTCGCGGTTGTGCCCTGAGCGGTGGCGTCCGCCGGTGAGTCGATCAGCGGTCATCACGATGCCCCGACGCCAGGTGCTTCTCGGAATGCCACGCCCGTCCACGGGCCCGCCGCGCGGCGAGATCCCGGTGCTCCGCCGGTCGGGGGTGGACCGCGCTCGTTGCGGGCCTGGGTCACGACGGATGCCCGCACCCACGTGACATCGGACACACAGCGCCAGGTCGTCAGCCCCATGGACCGCCTGTGCGGGCGCCGCCTCGACCATGGGTGACCGCCCCGCCCGACGGCACCCGAGGACGTCGAACGCCCCGGACCGCTCATGGTCCGGGGCGTTGGTACTGCTGGGCAGAGGAGCCCCCTGTCGGATTCGAACCGACGACCTTCGCTTTACAAGAGCGGCGCTCTGACCAGCTGAGCTAAGGAGGCGCGCACGGGTGTGCCCGAGCAGTGTACCCAGGTCCCGGACCGGGCCCGTCGAAAATTTCCGCGAAGTTCACAGTCCCCCAGGTACTGACATAGCGGTGAACGCCAGGTACGGTCCTGAACCAGTTCACCCGTGTGGACTACACCACCACGACGGAACCCCGTAGTGGCAACCACCTTTACAACGGATCGTCCGGCACGTTCCTGCCGGTGAAGGGGGCCCATTCACCATGGCCACTGTCTCGTTCGACAAGGCGACCCGGATCTACCCGGGTTCCGAGAAGCCCGCCGTCGACTCGCTCGACATCCAGATCGAGGACGGGGAGTTCCTCGTCCTGGTCGGCCCGTCCGGCTGCGGCAAGTCCACCTCGCTCCGCATGCTGGCGGGGCTCGAGGACGTGAACTCCGGGACCATCCACATCGGTGACCGCGACGTCACGCATCTGCCGCCCAAGGACCGGGACATCGCCATGGTGTTCCAGAACTACGCGCTGTACCCGCACATGTCCGTCGCCGACAACATGGGCTTCGCGCTCAAGATCGCCGGTGTGAACAAGGCGGAGATCCGCAAGAAGGTCGAGGAGGCCGCGAAGATCCTCGACCTCACCGAGTACCTGGACCGCAAGCCGAAGGCGCTCTCCGGTGGTCAGCGCCAGCGTGTCGCCATGGGCCGCGCCATCGTGCGCGAGCCGCAGGTGTTCCTCATGGACGAGCCGCTGTCCAACCTCGACGCCAAGCTCCGTGTCTCCACCCGTACGCAGATCGCGTCGCTGCAGCGCCGCCTCGGCATCACCACCGTCTACGTCACCCACGACCAGGTCGAGGCCATGACGATGGGCGACCGCGTGGCCGTGCTCAAGGACGGTCTCCTCCAGCAGGTGGACTCGCCGCGGAACATGTACGACCGCCCGGCCAACCTCTTCGTCGCCGGCTTCATCGGCTCCCCCGCCATGAACCTGGTCGAGGTCCCGATCACCGACGGCGGCGTGAAGTTCGGCAACAGCGTGGTGCCGGTCAACCGCGAGGCGCTGAAGGCCGCCTCCGACAGGGGTGACCGCACGGTGACCGTGGGCGTCCGCCCCGAGCACTTCGACGTGGTGGAGCACAACGGCGACGCCGCCGCGTCCCTGTCCAAGCACACCGAGGACGCCCCGGCGGGCCTCGCCGTCTCCGTGAACGTCGTCGAGGAGCTCGGCGCCGACGGCTACGTCTACGGCGCCGCCGAGGTCGGTGGCGAGACCAAGGACCTCGTCGTGCGCGTCGGCGGCCGCCAGGTTCCCGAGAAGGGCGCGCAGTTGCACGTCGTGCCGCGTCCGGGCGAGATCCACGTGTTCTCGACCTCGACCGGCGAGCGCCTCTCCGACTGAGCTCCGCCCACCGCACGCACCGCACCGATCCGCCCCACGGCGGGTCACGCCTCCCGGCACTGACGAAGAGGGCCCCGCAGACCACTGCGGGGCCCTCTTCGTTGTCGATAAATACCCCAACATAAGAGGCATTTCACCTGAGTGCGTCAACCCCCTACCCAAAAATCGTCGCTTCCTCATCCCCCGAACCGGTGACTAATTGTCGCCAAATCACTACCCCGCGCTACCCTCACTCGCGTGAAGCACACCACTACTCCACGGACACGGCGCGGCCGTGGCCCCGCCCGCCGCATCGGGCGCACCCTCGCCCTCGTACTGCCCGTCGTCCTGGTGCTGTCCGGGACCCTCGCGGTCGCCCGCGTCAACTGGTCGGGAGCCCCTTCAAACTCGGTGCTCGCCGCCTCCTCCGGAGACGTCTCGACACGCGCCTCCTCCCGTGCGCCGCAGGACATGCTGCGCGACAGGCTGCTGCTGGAGCTTCAGGAGAAGGACCCGGGCACTGCGCTCACCCACCTCCAGCAGGCCGTCAACGGCCGCCCCTCGCTCGCGAAGCACTGCGTGGCCATCGCCCGCGCGCTGGGGCGCGCCGCCGTCCGCGTGTACGGCCCCTCACGCGCCCAGTCCTACGCCCGCCCGGTATGCGACACCTCCTTCGCCTCGGGAGTGGCCGCGCAGCACGGCTGAGGGCCGTCGACGGCCCCGGTTGAGGACGGGACGCGCGACGTACAGTTCGGTCATGACCGATCCGAACGCCGCCGCGCGCCCCGTCCAAGCCGTCATCCTGGCCGGTGGCCAGGGCTCCCGGCTGCGCCCGTACACCGACGACCGGCCGAAGCCGATGGTGGAGATCCCGGGCACCGGGACCCCGATCATCGGGCACCAGCTCACCTGGCTCGCCGAGGAAGGCGTCACCGACGTCGTCGTCTCCTGCGGCCATCTCGCCGACGTCCTGCAGAAGTGGCTGGACACGGCGGACCTGCCCCTGCGCGTCACGACGGTCGTCGAATCGGAGCCGCTCGGCCGCGGTGGCGGCCTGCGGTACGCCGCCGGGCACCTCCCGCACCCCGACCGGCCCTGGTACGCGACGAACGGCGACATCTGGACCCGGTTCTCGCTGCGCGACATGGCGGACTTCCACACCGAGCGCGATGCGGTCGCCACCCTCGCCCTGGCACGCCCGCGCATCCCGTGGGGCGCGGTCAAGACGGACGGCTTCGGCCACGTCACCGACTTCATCGAGGCCCCGCCGTCCACGTTCGAGATCAACGCGGGTGTCTACGTCTTCTCCGCCGGGTTCGCCGAGATGCTCCCCGAGCGCGGCGACCACGAGCGCACCACCTTCCCCCGCCTGGCCAGGGAGCGCCGTCTGGCCGGCTTCCCGATCCCTCAGGGCGCGTACTGGCGGGCCATCGACACCGCGAAGGACCTCACCGAGGCGGCGAAGGAGCTGG
Source organism: Streptomyces sp. HUAS TT11 (assembly GCF_051553595.1). Classification (NCBI taxonomy): domain Bacteria; kingdom Bacillati; phylum Actinomycetota; class Actinomycetes; order Kitasatosporales; family Streptomycetaceae; genus Streptomyces; species Streptomyces sp. HUAS TT11. The sequence goes on along the minus strand of NZ_CP196184.1, from coordinate 5,021,770 downwards.
CCGCGCTGGTGCGTTGACGCTCCGCCGGACGCGTCGCCCGCACCGCACGTCCTCACCCGAAAGGAGCCCCCGCACACCGAGTGTGCGGGGGCCCCTTTTGAAGGAACCGGCCCAACTACCCCAGCAGGCCGCCCACCAGGTGGTCGGAGCCTCCCGAGCCGCTCCCCCCGCCGTGGCCTCCACCACTGCTTCCGCCGCCGCTCGCTCCGCCCGAGGGGCCGCCCGTGCCGCCGCCGCCCGAGGACGACGGGCCCGCGCTCGTGCTCGGGGCCTGCTGTGCCGGCGCCGAGTGGCGCGGCGGGACCTGGCCACCGCTGCCCTGGGTCCGGCTCGGCCGACCGCCCGAGACCGTGCCGGTCGCACCGGGCGCGTCCGGGGTCCGGGCCGGCCCTGACGGCGACGACGTCGTGCCCTGCGAGGACGCCGGGGGCTGCGAGGCCGAGGGGCTGGCCTTGTGCTGCTGCTCGCCCGGCGTCTCGGGCAGCGGCGAACCGGGCAGTTCGTTGCGCGGCGCGTCGCCGGGTCCTGGCACGACCACGCGGCCCGCGTCCCGCACCGCCCCGCCGAGGAGCGATCCGACCAGCAGCGTCACCCCGGCCACGAGCGCCGTCACGAGCGCCCCGCGCCGCAGTACGTACTGCCGCAGCTCCCAGATGTCCGCCCGCGGCCCGAGCCTGCGCCACGCGCCGCCGGCGAGCCGGGCATCCACGGAGTACACGGGCGCCCCGGCGATGATCAGCGGTGACCAGGCGGCGAGATAGATGATGTCGGGCGTGTCGTACGACGGGGTGGTGTGCCAGCTCACCGTGACGATCAGGGCGGCCGCGAGCAGCGCCCCCGCCGAGGCAGCGACCCGCTGCCACAGGCCGAGGACCGTGAGCACGCCGACGATCACCTGGAGGAAGGCGATGACAAGCCCCGTGCCGACGGGGTGGTGGAGTGCGAACTGCCGCAGCGGCTCGGCCGCTTCCCAGGGGTGCAGCGAGTTGAGCCATGTGGTCATGGAGCCGCGCCTGCCACCGTCGAAGTAGACGGGGTCGCAGAGCTTGCCCATGCCCGAGTAGACCGAGATGGAACCGAGGAAGACGCGCAGGGGCAGCAGCACCACGCCGAGGTTCATACGACGGCCGGGGTAATAGGCGTGCCGCACATGATCCCCGCCGTGCCGCCGCGCCCGCGGCCCCCGGCCCCTGGTCTCCACGCCGTCCGCGAACCGGGCGTCGTCGTCAGCGGATCGGGGCTGATCGGGTCCGCCGTAGGCAGGGGCGTCGTACCCGGGGTCGTCGTAGCCGGGTGCCGTGTAGGCCGGGTCGTCGTACGCGCTGCCGGCGCTCCGCATCTGCGGCAGCAGCCGGGTCTCGCCGCGACCGTGACCGCGGGGGGCACCGATGACCGGGGACGGGAGGGTCCGGTCGTCGCCGTAGCCGCCGGCACCCGGCAGGCCCTCGACTCCGATGCGCGGGATGACCCGGGTCGCGTGCGCGTCGACGGTCGGGTCGTCGCCGTGGCGCACGCTCGAGCTCCGTACGGCCTGCAGCAGCCGGTGGGCGCCGGTGTCGTCGGGTGCGGACCTGCCGCTCCAGACGACGGGCCTGCGGCGGCCGTCGGCCTCTGCGGTTCCGCCCGCCGAACCGGCGGCGGGCAGGTGCAGGCCGCTCCGGGCGATGCCCGAGTACCGGATGAGCCGTGGGGACGGGCCGCGCCGCGTGGACGCGCCCAACCGCACGCGGAAGCTTGCGTGATTGACGATGACCTGCGCCGGATCGCTCGGCACCTTCACCATGCTCAGCACGGGGGTGTCGTCGAATCCCGACGATCGGTCCCCCGTGGGTGTGCGGGGCGTTCTGGTCTCCACACTCATCTAACCGAGTGAGGTGTGATTAGGACACTGCTCCGACCGCGCGGATCTGTCCGGACCCCGTCAAGCTCGCCCTGTACGACCGAATGACCCCGTACGAGCGAGGGAGCGAACGGCTGTTCGCGCCCTCGGCCCCGGGTGTCAGGCCCGTCGGCGGGCCGCCTCGTACAGCACGATGCCCGCCGCGACACCGGCGTTGAGCGACTCGGCACCGCCCGGCATCGGGATCCGCACCCGGACGTCGCACGTCTCGCCGACCAGTCGCGACAGCCCCTTGCCCTCGCTGCCGACGACGATCACGACCGGCCCGCCCAGGGCGTCCAGCTCGCCGAGTTCGACGTCCCCGTCGGCGGCCAGCCCGACGACCATGATGCCAGCCTTCTGGTACGCCTCCAGGGCACGCGTCAGATTGGTGGCGCGCGCGACGGGCGTACGGGCCGCCGTGCCCGCGGAGGTCTTCCACGCGCCGGCCGTCATTCCGGCCGCGCGCCGCTCGGGCACCACGACCCCGTGCCCGCCGAAGGCGGAGACGGACCGGACGACGGCGCCCAGGTTGCGCGGGTCGGTGACCCCGTCCAGGGCGACGATCAGCGGGTCCTCGCCCTCGTCGTAGGCGGCCTCGGCGAGGTCCTCGGGGTGGGCGTACTCGTAGGGCGGGACCTGAAGGACGAGCCCCTGGTGGTTGAGTCCGTTGGTCATCCGGTCGAGCTCGGGGCGCGGGGCCTCCATGAGGTTGATCCCGCCGCGCTCGGAAGCGAGCTGCAGCGCCTCGCGCACACGCTCGTCGTTGTCGATGAACTGCTGGACGTAGAGCGTGGAGGCGGGCACGCCCTCGCGCAGCGCCTCGGTGACCGGGTTGCGCCCGACGACCAGTTCGGACGAGGACTTGCCACCCGTACGACGCTGCTGCGGACGCCCCTGCCCGCGGCGCGACTTCGCCTGGGCGGCACGCTGCTTGGCGTGCCCCTTGCGCATCTCGGCCGGCGGTGTCGGGCCCTTGCCCTCCAGGCCGCGGCGCCGCTTGCCGCCGCTGCCGACCTGCGCGCCCTTCTTGCCGGACATGCGGCGGTTGTTCGCGGCCATGACCTACCCGTCTGTTGAAGCGTCGTACGTATGTCTATGCAGTGTGCCGCCCGGAGGGCCGGGCGGCACAATCGATCATCGGATCCGGTGCCGGCTCAGCGCGGGCCGAGCGACCACCGCGGACCCTGGGGACTGTCCTCGATGACGAGCCCCGACTGGTTGAGCTGGTCGCGGATTCCGTCGGCGGTCGCCCAGTCCTTGCGGGCGCGGGCCGCCTCGCGCTGGTCGAGGACCATGCGCACCAGGGTGTCGACGGCACCGTGCAGATCCTCGCCGCGGTCGCCCTCCCCGGCCCACCCGGCGTCGAGGGGGTCCAGGCCCAGGACACCGAGCATGGCCCGCACCTCGGCGAGCCGGGCGACGGCGGCGTCCTTGTCGTCGGCTGCCAGCGCGCTGTTGCCCTGCCGGACGGTTGTGTGCACGACGGCGAGCGCCTGCGGCACGCCCAGGTCGTCGTCCATCGCCTCGGCGAAGGCCGGGGGCACCTCGTCGGCGGGCTCGACGACCCCGCCGGCCTTCTCGACGACACGCTGCATGAAGCCCTCGATGCGGGCGAACGCCGACTCCGCCTCGCGTAGGGACTCCTCGCTGTACTCGATCATCGAGCGGTAGTGCGGGGTGCCGAGGTAGTAGCGCAGGACGATGGGCCGCCACTGCTTGACCATCTCGGAGACCAGCACCGAGTTGCCGAGGGACTTGGCCATCTTCTCGCCCGCGATGGTGACCCAGGCGTTGTGCAGCCAGTACTGGGCGAACGCGTCACCGAAGCCCTTGGCCTGGGCGATCTCGTTCTCGTGGTGCGGGAAGATCAGGTCGATGCCGCCGCCGTGGATGTCGAAGGCGGACCCCAGGTATTTGTGGGCCATCGCCGAGCACTCCAGGTGCCAGCCCGGACGGCCGCGTCCCCAAGGCGTCTCCCAGCTGGGCTCGCCCGGCTTCACCGCCTTCCACATGGCGAAGTCACGCGGGTCGCGCTTGCCGGTCTCGCCCTCGTCGGCGGGCTGGCGCAGATCGTCGAGGTCCTGCTTCGACAGCGACAGATAACCCGGCAGGGAGCGCACGTCGAAGTAGACGTTGCCGTCGGCCTCGTAGGCGTGTCCGCGCTCGATGAGCCCGCGCATCATCTCGACCATCTCGGGCACATGCCCGGTGGCGCGGGGCTCGTAGGTCGGCGGAAGGCAACCGAGCGCACGATAGGCATCGTTGAACGCGCGCTCGTTCTCGTACCCGATCGCCCACCATGAGCGGTTCTGCTCGTGGGCCTTCCGGATGATCTTGTCGTCGATGTCCGTGACATTGCGGATGAACGTCACGTCCAGGCCGCGGTACGCGAACCAGCGGCGCAGGATGTCGAAGTTGAGCCCGGAGCGGATGTGCCCGATGTGCGGCGGTGCCTGCACGGTGGCGCCACACAGGTAGATCGAGACACAACCCGGCTTGAGCGGGGTGAAGTCACGGATCTGCCGGGCGCTGGTGTCGTACAGGCGAATGGTCACGAGTCCAGGGTAGTGGGCCGGAAGGAGTGCCTCACGCCCCTTGCGGTCAAGGGCCATGCATTCGTGACAAACGGTTCGCCCGCAGGTTTCCCCCCCGCCCACCCTCCGGGGCGACCGGCGTCCCGGGCCGCGACGGCCGCCCGGGGCCGCGGTCCGGTCGCCTCTCGGCATCCGTGCCGCCGTGGTGTCGGGAGCCTGGCCGGCCGTCCCGGAGCGCCTTCGGACCCTCGGTCCCCGGTGACGCTCCGGTTGCGTCCGTGCGCCCTCAGTCCGCCCGCACCACGAGCGCGGTGGCGATCGCCATCAGTCCCTCGTCGCGTCCGGGGAAGCCGAGACCGTCCGTCGTCGCGCCGGACACCGAGACCGGCGCGCCCGCCGCGTCCGAGAGGATCTTCTGGGCCTCGTCGCGGCGCTTGCCGATCTTCGGGCGGGGGCCGACCACCTGGACGGCGATGTTGCCGATGGTGAAGCCCGCCTCGCGCACGATCCGCGCGGCCTCCGTCAGCAGCGTGACCCCGGACGCACCGGACCACTCGGGCCGTCCGGTGCCGAAGTGCTGCCCCAGGTCGCCGAGGGCGGCCGCGGAGAACAGCGCGTTGCACGCGGCATGCGCGACCACGTCCGCGTCCGAGTGGCCGGCGAGCCCCGGCCCCTCGCCCTCCCACTTCAGACCCGCGCACCACAGCTCCCGCCCCTCTTCGAAGGCGTGGATGTCGGTCCCGATGCCCACCCGGGGCAGCAGCGGCGCCTCAGAAGCCATCGGTCAGCCTCCTGCGCGCCAGGACCGCCTCGGCCAGGACGAGGTCCAGGGGGCGGGTGACCTTGAACGCCTCCGCGTGACCGGGGACCACCACGACCCGCAGCCCGAGCTGCTCCACCATGCTCGCGTCGTCCGTGACGTCGTCCGTCACGGTCTCGTGGGCGCGGATCAGCGTCCCGCGGTCGAAGCCCTGCGGGGTCTGCACGGCGCGCAGCCGCGCACGGTCGGGCGTGGCGACGACAGGCTCCGGCTGGTCGGGCCCGGCCGCCGGCTCCACCTCCTTGACCGTGTCCGCGAGCGGCAGGGCGGGCACCACGGCCGGCGCGCCCTCGCGCACCGCCTCGATCACCGCGTCCACCGTCTCCACCGGGACCAGCGGGCGGGCCGCGTCGTGCACCAGGACGATCTCGTACTCCGGCGGCAGCGCGTCGAGGCCCAGCTTCACGGACTCCTGACGCGTCTCGCCGCCCGGTACGACCAGGAAATCGGTCCGCTCGGGCAGCGCGTGCGCGTCGAGCAGCGACTTGACCTCCGCGGCGCCGTCCGGCGGCGCCACGACGATCACGAGGGAGACGGCACGGGACGCGGCCATCGCGCGCACGGCGTGGACGAGCATGGGCGTGCCGTTCAGCGCGCGCAGCGCCTTGGGGGCGCCCGGACCGAGGCGCACACCTCGGCCCGCCGCCGGGATCACTGCCGCGATGGGGGTCCCTGCCCGGGCGGAGTCCGGGGTTTCCGGCAGGGTTCCGGTGAGCGAAGGGCGCGAATCGTCAGACATCGGTTCCTGTCAGGTTTGTGTGCTCGGCCGGGATGGGTATGGCCACAGCGTGCCGGGCGCGAGGCCTTGACCGGACCCTTCCGTGACCCCGGTCGAGCCGACTGCCCGGGCCCGGCACGCCAAAGTATCGGGGGGTTCCCGTGTCCGGGGGGTGTCCCGCCGGGGTACGGAACGAGGGCAGGGCTTCACCAGTTCGGCAGAGCTTGACGTCGAGGCGTCCGGGTACGAGCATGCCGCAGCGCCCGGCGACAGCTACTGCGTCATCGGGCACCGCGGCATGTGCAGACGTGCTGCGCGCTGATCCGTCCGTCACGCTCCCGGCCGCGGGAGCGAGTGGGGCGGGATGGGCGTCAGGACGCGAGGACCTCGTCGAGCAGAGCCTCGGCCTTGTCCTCGTTCGTGTTCTCCGCGAGGGCGAGTTCGCTCACCAGGATCTGCCGGGCCTTGGCGAGCATCCGCTTCTCACCGGCGGACAGTCCGCGCTCGCGCTCACGACGCCACAGATCACGGACGACCTCCGCGACCTTGATGACATCGCCGGAGGCGAGCTTCTCCAGGTTTGCCTTGTATCGACGCGACCAGTTCGTGGGCTCCTCGGCGTACGGCGCACGCAGCACCTCGAAGACCCGGTCCAGCCCGTCCTGACCGACCACATCACGCACGCCGACGAACTCCGCATTGTCCGCTGGCACACGCACCGTCAGGTCGCCCTGGGCGACCTTCAGCACCAAGTAGGTCTTGTCCACGCCTTTGATCTGGCGAGTTTCGATGGCCTCGATCAGCGCGGCCCCGTGATGGGGATAGACCACGGTGTCGCCAACCTTGAACGTCATGTGACAGGTACCCCTTCCGTGGCTATCCAGGGTAACACGGAAACGGCGTCTTCTGAATGGCGTTTTCGCAGGTCAGGGCATATCTCGGGGCTTGACAACCGCAACAGGAACGTGCTTCGAGGGGGCGACGGAAGACGGTATTCGCAGGTCGGAGCCGCTCTGCGGGTGAAGAGAAACGCGCACGTTACACACATCGAAGGCACCTGACTAGGTCCGGAACGCCCCTTTATGTCCTCCCTCAAGCGATCGACTTCCGCTACTCCGTTCGGCGCCTCATGGCCGCTGCGGGGCGAATCCGGAATTGATCACGGCGCACGGTGATCCCGCTGTTGATCGGTTGATCGATTTTCGGCCCCTCCGTGCATTTCCCTGCGGAAAACCACCACGGGGCTGGAGACGCTTATGTGAATACTGGACGACGTGAGGTCAAAGTGGCTGAGGAGATGTCTGGGATCAGTGTGACGGAAGCGACTTCGCCAGGTACCACCAGGAGGCCCCGCATGCCTTGGGGCGGGTCGGGTGCGGCGGCCGTGGAACGGCTCGGTAACCTAAGGCCGCTGACAGACACTTAGGGCGGCTTTATCAGGGAGTCGCCCTGCACCGCCCACGTTCAAGGAGTTGCCGCCGCCGTGAGCAGCAGCATTCGACGCGGCGCCCTCGCCGCCGCCGCCATCGCGTTCTCGATCACCTCGCTCGCCGCGTGCGGCGCCGGCAACAACGCCCAGACGCTCGAGGTCAAGCCCGACAACGCGGCGACCAGCGTCGGCGACATCAAGGTCCAGAACGCGATGGTCATCACCCAGCCCGACCCGAAGGCCAGTGGCCCGGCCGTGGTCTCGGCGACCATCTTCAACACCGGCACCACGTCCCAGACGCTGGACTCGATCAGCGTGGAGGGCGACGGCACCGCCGAGATCTCGCCGGCCAAGGGCGGCGGCAGCGTGACCGTCCCGGCGGGCGGCTCCCTGGTGCTCGGCGGCAAGGACAACGCCACGGCCACGCTGAACAACATGGACGCCGCCGTGCAGAACGGCAACGCGCAGAAGATCACCTTCTCGTTCAGCAAGACCGGCGACGTCAACCTGCGGGCGTTCGTCGTCCCCGCCGAGAGCTACTTCACCAAGTGGGGACCGAGCAACATCCCCTCGACGCCGTCCCCCACCGGCTCGCCGGCCGGGCACACCACCCCGTCCGGGTCGGCCACGGGTACGCCCGCCTCGGGCGCGCCCGGTACGCCCGCGGGCGAGGAGCCGGGAGGCGGCACGACGACGGAGTCGAGCTCGTCCGGGCAGTGACACCGGGCCGGGACGCCGGCATCCGGTGACCGCCCCATCGCCGTGGTGCCCGCGTGGCGGCGCATCACGGCGGCGGAGGCGAGCGAGGACCGCGGACCCGGAACGCACGAAGGGCGGTACCCCCTCCTGGGGGTGCCGCCCTTGGTCGTTCCGTGCGGGCGCGTGAGGGCTGTTCAGGCCCCGCTCAGGGGCCGTTTCCGGCCGACGCGCGCCGGCCGGCTCACGGCTCGAACTTGTAGCCGAGGCCGCGGACCGTGACCAGGTAGCGCGGGGCGCCCGGGTCCGGCTCGATCTTCGCGCGCAGGCGCTTGACGTGAACATCGAGGGTCTTGGTGTCGCCCACGTAGTCGGCGCCCCAGACACGGTCGATGAGCTGCATACGGGTCAGGACGCGGCCCGCGTTGCGCAGCAGCATCTCCAGGAGGTCGAACTCCTTCAGCGGCAGGTCGACCTTGGAGCCGGAGACCGTGACCACGTGGCGGTCGACGTCCATACGGACCGGACCGGCCTCCAGCGCGGCCGGGGTGACCTCCTCGGGCTCCCCGCGGCGACGCAGGACGGCCCGGATGCGGGCGACCAGCTCACGCGAGGAGAACGGCTTGGTGACGTAGTCGTCGGCCCCTATCTCCAGGCCGACGACCTTGTCGATCTCGCTGTCCTTGGCGGTCACCATGATGACCGGGACATTGGAACGGCCGCGCAGCTGGCGGCAGACCTCCGTGCCCGGCAGGCCGGGCAGCATCAGGTCGAGCAGGACGAGATCGGCGCCGTTGCGCTCGAACTCGTCGAGACCGTCGGGCCCGGTGGTCGCGATGGCGACCTCGAAGCCCTCCTTGCGGAGCATGTAGGACAGGGCGTCGCTGAAGGACTCCTCGTCCTCGACGACGAGTACTCGGGTCACGGAAGGACCTCCGGGGCGGGAAGCGGTTCGTACGGGGATGTGACGGTGGTCGTCCCGTCGGGCCGGCCGTCCTCGTCGTCGAGGCCGGACGGGTGATCGGTCGCACGGTCACGGGCCGCACCCGCCTCCGGCAGCCGCAGGGTGAAAGTGGAGCCCTGACCCTCGGAGCTCCACACGGTGACCTCCCCGCCGTGCGAGGCGGCCACGTGCTTGACGATCGCGAGACCCAGCCCCGTACCGCCCGTGGCACGGGAGCGAGCCGGGTCGACGCGGTAGAAGCGCTCGAAGATGCGCTCCTTGTCCTTGTCGGAGATGCCGATGCCCTGGTCGGTCACCGACACCTCGATCAGATCCCCGCCCGAGGCCGACATCCTGCGCGCGGCGATGCCGACGCGGGTGCGGGCGGGCGAGTAGTTCACGGCGTTCTCGACGAGATTGCCGAGAGCGGCGGCCAGCTGGCCGCGGTTGCCCCACACATGCAGATCGGCGGTGCCACCGGCGGCCATGGTGATCTGCTTGGTGCCGGCCTGGTGGCGGCAGCGGTCGATGGCCTCGGCGACCAGTTCGTCCACGCGCACGGGCTCGGCGTCCTCGAGGGGGTCGTCGTTCTGCACCCGCGAGAGGTCGATGAGCTCCTGCACGAGGTTGGTCAGCCTCGTGGCCTCGATCTGCATACGGCCCGCGAAGCGCTCCACGGCCTCGGGGTCGTCGGAGGCGTCCATCACGGCCTCGGAGAGCAGCGACAGGGCGCCGACCGGTGTCTTCAGTTCATGACTGACGTTGGCCACGAAGTCGCGGCGCACCGCCTCTATCCGGCGGGCCTCGGTGAGATCCTCGACGAGCAGCAGCACCAGCCGCGAGCCGAGGGGCGCCACGCGTGCCGACACGGCCAGGGCCTCGCCCCGTCCGGTGCCGCGGCGCGGCAGGTCCAGCTCGACCTGGCGTATCTCCCCGTCCCGCCTGGTGTCACGTGCCATCTGGAGCATCGGCTCGACGGCGAGTTTGCCGCCCCTGACGAGTCCCAGGGCGTACGCTGCCGAGCTGGCCTTCACCACGGCGTCGGCCTCGTCCAGCACAACCGCCGACGAGCGCAGCACGGACAGCACGGTGTCGACGCCCGGCGGAAGCACGGGGTCGGTGTGCAGGGAAGTGCGGGTAGGGCGCTTCTGGTCGCGCTCGCTCCAGCGGAACGCCAGCATGGCGATCACGCCGGTGAGCACCCCGGCGATCGCTGCCGCTGCGGCGACCGCCGCGTTCACGTCCATGCACCCAGGTTAGGCACGTCGGGACGCCGGACCACAGCCATCCGAGTGCGACCTCGGACACTCGTCGCCCAGAGTTCACCTTGGAGCCAGTATCGGTTCATTTGAGATGACTGAAACAGTCGCGTACGGACCAGAACGTGGGAGCGTGGGGTGCAAAGGGCGCCGTGACGGCCGTGTTCACCATGGTGACGACGGGCCCGGGCCCCCGGCCCCCCGAAAAGACGTAAGAGAGGGACACCCTGATGCGGGACGCGTACCACGAGGAACTTGACTCGATCGGTGAAGGTCTGGTCGAGATGGCCCGGCTCGTGGGGTCGGCGATCGGACGCGCCACGACGGCGATCCTCGACGGTGACCTGAAGCTGGCGGAGACCGTCATCGAGGGCGACAAGAAGGTCGACGAGCTCCAGCACGACCTGGAGGCGCGCGCGATCGCCCTCCTCGCCCGCCAGCAGCCGGTGGCGACGGACCTTCGCATCGTCGTCACGTCGCTGCGGATGAGCGCCGACCTCGAGCGCTCGGGCGATCTGGCGCAGCATGTCGCGAAGCTGGCCCGGCTCCGCTTCCCGGAACGTGCCGTCCCGCTGGACCTGCACGCGACCATCCTGGAGATGGGCCAGCTCGCCCAGCGCCTGATGGCCAAGGCCGCCGAGGTGATCGTCACCAAGGACGTCGACCTGGCGATGCAACTGGAGCAGGACGACGACGAGATGGACCTCCTGCACCGCACGCTCTTCCAGCACCTGATCGACGACCGCTGGCAGCACGGCATAGAGACGGCCGTGGACGTCACCCTGCTGGGCCGCTACTACGAGCGCTACGCCGACCACGCGGTTGCGGTGGCGAAGCGCGTGGTCTACCTGGTGACGGGCGAGCACGCGGACGAACTCCAGCCCGACATCCAGCCGGTGACGGGCGTCGAGGGCGCCTGAGAGACGTCCGACGGGGAGAGGCCCGCGGTCCGCGCTCGACGGCGGACGCTCGGACCGGCACCCTCCTCTCGGGGGGCTCGAAGGGGCCCGGCCGGCTGTGCACAAGCCTCTGTGCGCCGTTGATGCGCCTGTCGACGGGGGCATGAAATGAGCACAGGCACCAGTCTCGAGGAGGGACCCATGGCCGAGACCCCCAGCACGCAGGACCCCACGCAGGAGCGCGAGACCCAACAACCCGTCGAGATCACGAGCCTCCCGCTGGTGGGCGCGTGCGGCTGCGGCTCCGGCTGCGGGTGCGGATGCCAGTCGGGCGCTCCGTGCCAGTGCGGCTGACGCCGGACGACAAGGACGATCCCACGGGGACGACCGGACATCGAGCAGGACCAGAGGGGCCCCGGCACTGCGCCGGGGCCCCTCGTGTCCGTGGCAGGTGCCGCCCGACGGGCGCAGCATGGGAAGCGGAGCAGGCGAGCCCGTCCGGAAGGAGGTACGCGGCGATGACTCAGTTCATGGACGTCCACCACGGGATGAAGGACATCACCGACGACCGGCTGAAGCAGATCCACCGGGCCGATCTCGCCGTGGAGAAGGAGGAGGGCGTGCACTTCGAACGGGCCTGGGCGGACCCCGGGACCGGCACGCTGTACTGCCTCTCGGAGGCCCCCTCCGCCGAAGCGGTCCGCCGCGTCCACGAACGCGCCGGGCACGCACCCGACGAGGTCCACCCCGTCCCGCTGTCCATCTGGTGACCCGCACCGCGCCGCCCCCGGACCACGGCAAGGTCCGCGAGCGGGAGCGGGAAGAGGTGCGGTCCCGCGCCGGTGCCCTGCTCGTCCCGGTGGGCCGGGGCACGACGACGTGAGCAGGGGCGGGCCGGTCACGGAAGGTGAACCGGCCCGCCCCTGTCGCGATGCCGCCCGCGTACCTCCCCCCGGAGAGCAGGCGACCGGACCCCGCCCGGGGTCACTACCTCCAGCGCACCGGGCGCACCAGGTGTCACGGGTGCGCGGCCACTGTCGCAAGATCGGCACAACTGTGCCGTCGGGTCCCTCGTCCGGCCACATCCTCCGTACGACGTGTCCATACGGCCGGCAGTTCAGTCGTCGGACCCCTTGCCCTTGCCCTTCCGGCCGTGCCCGCCCCCGTGGCCGTCGCCGCCGTGGCCGTCGTCGCCCTGATCGTCCTGTGGTGCGGCGGTGTCGGGGGGAGCACCGGCGGAGGGCCCCGTCGCAGAGGTCCGGTCGGCGGACGCGGAGGGTCCCGTCCCCGGCACCGAGGAGGCCGGCGCAGTGGGGGTGTCGCGGCCGGAATCGCCGTTCCAGGTGGCGCCGAGGGCGACGGCCCCCGCGAAGAGGGCCACACCGACGGCACCCAGTACGGCTTTTGACGGCGGCTTGCGCCGGCCCCGCCGCTGGACGCGTGGGGACGTCTCCGCCGCCTCCGCTTCCGCGGCGACCGGCAGGGCTGCCGTGCGGGGGACATCCTCCGGACGGTCCTGTTCCGGTGCCGCCGGATCCGGCGACTGGTGCCAGGCCTCGAGCCAGGCGGCCGCCTGGTCGGCGGTGGGGCGGCCGTCCGCGTCCTTGGAGAGCATGCACATCACGTAGTCGGCCAGCGCCGGCGGTATGTCCGGCCGCAGATGGGTGGGCGGTGCCGGCCGGGCCTCGACGTGCTGCTGCACCACGGCCAGCGAATTGGTGCCGCGGAAGGGGGGATGACCGGTGAGCAGTTCGTACAGAACGCAGCCGAGCGAGTAGACGTCGGAGGCGGGCAGGGCGGAGTGCCCCATGGCGCGTTCGGGGGCGAGGTAGGCGGCGCTGCCGACGATCTTTCCGGTGGCGGTCAGTGCGCCGGCGGCCGCGTCGGCGAAGCGGGCGATCCCGAAATCGGTGAGTTTCACGTTCCGGTCGATCGTGAGCATGACGTTCGCGGGCTTGACGTCCCGGTGGATCACCCCGTGCCGGTGGGCGGCGGCCAGTCCGGCGGCCATCTGGGCCGCGATGCTGGCCGCCTCACGCGGGGCCAGCACGCCGTACACGGAATGCTCCTGGGAGAGGTTCCAGCCGTCGACGAGTTCCATCACCAGGTAGGGCCGACCGTCATGGGAGCCGAAGTCGTACACCCCCACCACGTTGGGGTGACTGAGCCGGCCCGCGGTCTGCGCCTCCATCCGGAACCGCTCGAGCGCGGCGGCGTCGTCGCCGTGCAGCACCTTCACCGCGACGGTGCGGTTGAGAACGTGGTCGGCGGCACGCCACACCTCGCCCATCGCGCCGCGCCCCAGCGGTTCCTCCAGCTGATAGCGGTCCTCCAGCAGCACCCGTGCCCCCACCCCACATCGACAACACTCGTCCACTGTGACGCCGCTTCTCACGGTCCATCACGTCGTGAGCCGCAAGGGGCCCACGTCCCCGGTGCCGACGGGCCGACGACACGCCTGCCCCGGCGACGGGCCCGCCGGGGCAGGCGAACGAAGGGGTCGCCTCCGCCCGACCGGCGCGTGAGCACACCCGCACGGGCGTGACGAACGCTGCCGGGACCGACGGTCCACTCCTACAGCGCACGGGGGCGCCGAGGCGTCACTCCCGCGCCGGGTGCCACAGCCGTGCGCCCTGCCGCGTCGTGCCTGCCTCCACCACTGCGCCACGGGCCGTCTCCTCGGGGGCCGCCCGCGCGTTCTCCTGTCGGAACGACCCGGTCGGGCGGCTCGCCCTGTGACGTCCGGCCGGGCCCGTTCGCTTGGTGAGTACCGCCCGGGGGCGGGTGGGGCAGTCGGAAATCGGGGGGGGTGGGACATGTGAGTCTCCGTACGACCGGTGCGCACATGCCATGGAGCCGGAGACGGCCGGCGTGGCTCACGGCCGGAGCCGTCCTGCTGAGCGGAGCGGGCATCGTCGTCTGCGCCGTCGGCCTTCCGCCCGCGCAGCCACAGGTGCACGGGCGGGAACCTGCGGGGCACCCCGTGCATGCGACGAACGGGCGAAGGGGGCACACGCCGTCACCGCACCGGGGTGCGGACCGCTTCGGCGGAGCGCTGCCCGCCCGGGACACGACGGGTGCCCAGCACACCTCGGCCGCCGGCCGCAACCGCGCCGGCATCACCGCCCTGGTCTTCGGCACCCCGAAGGCGTCGGGCGCCGCCGGGAGCGTGACCGTCGTCCCCGGCGGCCCCGACGGGCCCGCCGTCGCCTCGAAGGTGACACTCACCCAGGACAGCCCGGGGGTGCCCGGGTCGGCCGAACCGGGTGACGGTTTCGGTGCCGCGACGGCGTGGGGCGACGTGAACGGGGACGGCCGTGCCGACCTCGTGATCGGCGCCCCCGGCGAGGACGACACGAGCGGCCACGCCGACCGCGGGTCCGTCACCGTCCTGTACGGCCCAGGTCTGCGTTCCGGGTTCTCCTACACGACCTCCGGCGTCCCGGCCACCGGGGCGCGGCTCGGTTCCGCGGTCGCCGTCGGTGACTTCGACGGCGACGGCAGGGCGGACGTGTTCGCGGCGGGCGCGGGCCGGGGCGGCACCTGGAACGTCCGCCTGACCGGCGGCGCCACCACGTCCGGCAGGCTCGGCGGCGCCACCGGCCCGGACGCGCGACTCCGCGCCGCGACAGGCGACTTCGACGGGGACGGCTTCGCGGACGTCGCCCTCGTCCACCGTGGCGCCGACGGCATCGGGCGCGTGGTGTGGTTCGCGGGCTCGGCGTCCGGACCGACCCGGGCGGGAGCCGTCCCGGTGCGGGGTGCCCGGTCGATCGCCGCGGGCGACTTCGACGGCGACGGCCACGACGACCTCGTGGTCGGTCAGCCCTGTGCCGCCGAGTCCGGCGGCAGGGCGGGCGGTCAGATCACGGTGGTCCCCGGGGCGGCGACGGGCTTCAGGCCCGCCGGCCGCAAGGTCGTCCACCAGGACGCCGTCGGCGTGGTCGGCGCCGACCGGCCCGGTGACGCCTTCGGCGCCTCCGTCGCGGTCGGCGACTACAACGCCGACGGCCGTGCGGACGCGCTCGTCGGCACCCCGGGCGAAGACCTCACCCGCGACGGCG
Source organism: Streptomyces sp. HUAS TT11 (assembly GCF_051553595.1). Classification (NCBI taxonomy): domain Bacteria; kingdom Bacillati; phylum Actinomycetota; class Actinomycetes; order Kitasatosporales; family Streptomycetaceae; genus Streptomyces; species Streptomyces sp. HUAS TT11. The sequence continues at coordinate 5,006,526 of NZ_CP196184.1, read as the reverse complement.
TGGAACGTCTCGACGCCGGCCAGGCCACCCTGTTCCAGGGCTCCGCCTCCGGTCTGACGACGAGCGGTTCCTTCACCCTCAACCAGGACACCCCCGGAGTCCTCGACTCGACCGAGACCGGCGACCGCTTCGGCTCCTCCGTGTCGCTCGCGGACCTGTCCGGCTCCGGACATGCGGGCCTCGTCCTCGGAGCGGACGGCGAGGACGCGGGCGACGGCATCGTCCTGTACACACCGGTCCGCAGCACGGGCTTCGGCCTCGCCCAGACCGTCGCGCTCCGCAGAGCCTCCCTCGGCACACCCGCCGGCGCCCGCCTCGGACAGACGATGACGCCATGACGACCGGCGCCTGACGCCGTGTCGGCCGGCAGGCGCGGGCCGAACGCCATGGCCTTCCGGGACTCCGGCCACACCTCCCACCGTAGTGATCTCCGTCACTCCGGCCTCCTACCCCGTGACGTTCACGGGCCGGTACGCGCTGAGAGAGCGAGTCACCCCTGTGCCGGGCGTGCCTCATGTGACTTTCGTCTGTGGCCTTCACCGGCCTTCTAGGGGTGGGATACGTCGTGAGTGGTCGTCGTTCGCATGCATACAGACCGCTGAGCCTCAAACGGCGCGCGTGGCTGACGCTGGGCGCGGTCGTCCTGGGCGGCGGGGGCATCGTGACCTACGCGGTCGCCAGCCCCTCGGGGGACCACGGAGCGACGGGCCGGGCCAAGCGGCCGGTGAAGGTCTACGACCTCGCGCTGAAGGGCAGCGAGGCCGGCAGGCGGGAACTGCCCCGCACGGACACCCAGCAGTTCTCGATGGTCGGCGTCTCGTGGACGGGTGCCGCCAAGCGGCTCGACGGCACGGTGCAGGTGCGCACCCACAGCCTCGACAGCGGCGAGTGGAGCTCCTGGCAGGACCTCGAACTGAACATCGACCCGCTGGAGAAGCCCGGCCCCCATGTGCGCGGCGCCTCCGAACCGCTGTGGGTCGGCTCCTCCGACGGCGTCCAGGTGCAGGTCGTCCACAAGAACGGCACCACCGGCTCGCTGCCCAAGGGGCTCGAGGTCAACATGGTGGACCCGGGTGTGGTGACCGCCGCGGAGACGAAGTCCGCCGCCGCCGAGCCGGCCGCGTTCGTCGCCGAGACGAGTCCCGGCGCCACACCCTCGGACTCCACCGCGCCCACGGACTCCACGATGCCCACGGACTCCGCCACACCGGGTGACGGCACCACCGTCGCGCCGACGGACGCCCAGACCACCACGCCTCCCGCTCCGGCCGACTCCACGCCCGCGGTCACCCCCAGCAACTCCGTGCCCGCCTCCCCCTCGGCGAGCCCGTCGGCCACCGTGCCGGTCGCGCGGCCGTCCACCGTGCCCGAGCCGCCCATCGTCGCGCGCGCCGGCTGGGGCGCCGACGAGTCGATCAGTCCCGAGGCGCCGGAGTACAACCCGGACGTCAAGGCCGTGTTCGTCCACCACACCGACGGGGCCAACGACTACTCCTGCACCCAGTCCGCGTCGATCGTGCGGGGCATCTACGCGTACCACGTGCAGGTCGAGGGCTGGAAGGACATCGGCTACAACTTCCTCGTCGACAAGTGCGGCACCGTCTTCGAGGGCCGCAAGGGCGGGGTCGACCTGCCGGTGCTCGGCGCCCACACCTACGGCTGGAACCGGGAGTCCACAGGCATCGCGGTGCTCGGTGACTACACCACGACCAGCGCCTCCAACGCCGCGCTGGCCTCGATCGCCCGCGTCGCCGCCTGGAAGCTCGGCCAGTACGGTGCCGACCCCGCCGGAACCACCCAGCTCACCGCGGGTGCCGCCCAGAAGAACTACTTCGGCACCAGCTTCACCACGGGGACCAAGTACACCTTCCAGCGGATCTCCGGCCACCGCGACGGCTACAACACCCAGTGCCCCGGCGGCTCCCTCTACGCCCAGCTGCCCACCATCCGGACGTGGGCGGCCGGACCGGTGCAGGGTCTGAAGGCCACGACGGTCGACGGCGCGGGCCTCTCCGGCTCGACGTACTACACCAAGGGCGCCATCACCGTGCACTGGACGGCCACCACGCCGTCGTCGCTCATCAAGAACTTCCAGCTGCTGGTCGACGGCAAGACCGTGGCCACCACCTCGGGCACCGCCACCTCCGCCGCCGCGACCGTGGCCCTCGGCAGCCACACCGTCGCCGTACGGGCCGTGCACCAGTCCGGCAAGACCTCCACCAGCGCCGGGCTGAGCGTCGTGGCGGAGACGACCGCGCCGACCTTCTCCACCACCCCGCGGCTCTCCCTGCGCTCCGGCACCGTCAACACCACCGCCGTCCCGGTCACCCTCGGCTGGAAGGCGGCGGACGACAAGGCCCTGCGCTACGTGAAGCTGCTGTCCCCGACCGCGGCCACCTACGGCGCGACCACCACCAGCGCCAGCAGCACCGCCAAGTCCGGCGCCGCCACCACCTGGTCGATGCGCGCCTACGACTACGCGGGCAACTACCGCACGTCCTCCCCCGCTTTCACCCCCGTGATCCTGCAGGAGAGTTCCGCCACGAAGTCCGGCAGCTGGAGCACCCGCTCCTCCAGCAGCTACCTCGGCGGCAAGTCGTACTCGAGTGCCTCGAAGGGCGCGAGCCTCACCTGGACGTTCACGGGTCGCTCGGCGGCATGGGTGGTCTCCCGCGCCTCCACCTCCGGCCAGGTCTACGTCTACGTCGACGGCACGAAGGTCAGCACCGTCGACCTGAAGTCGTCCAGCACGCTGTACCGGCAGGCGATCTGGACCAAGTCCTGGTCCACCAGCGCCAAGCACACCGTGAAGATCGTCCTGGTCGGCACCAGCGGCCGTCCCACCGTCACGACCGACGGACTCGTCTACCTCAAGTAGGACGTGATCTGCGGTAGTCGGTGCCACGACCACGCCACCATGCCCCCTGCCGGCGCATTCTGCGCCGGCAGGGGGCATGGTCGTTCACCCCTCCTTCCGCACGCCGTACACCGTGTGCCGCGCTCCGAGGAGTGCGATGATGCGGGCCATGGCGTTGTCGACGGCGTTCACGAAGTTGTTCGGTGTACGGCATCCGATCGCGCTGGCGCCGATGGGCGGTTCCGCCGGCGGTGCGCTGGCCGCGGCCGTCTCGCGCGGCGGCGGGCTCGGACTGCTGGGCGCCGGGGGCGGCGATCCGAAGTGGCTGGCCCGTGAACTGCCCCTCGTCGCACAGGGCACCGACCGGCCGTGGGGCATCGGCTTTCTGACCTGGGCGCTCGATGTCCGCGCGGTCGAGCGCGCGCTGGAGCACCGGCCCCGTGCCGTGATGCTCTCCTTCGGGGACCCGAGCGCCTTCACCGAACGCATCCGCCGGGCGGGTGCGGTTCTCGCCATCCAGGTCACCGACCTGGAAGAGGCCAGGCAGGCGGTGGACCTGGGCGCCGACGTCATCGTGGCGCAGGGCACCGAGAGCGGAGGACACGGGGCCCGGCACGGGCGGTCCACCCTTCCCTTCGTGCCGACGGTGGTGGACCTCGCGGCACCGGTACCGGTGCTCGCGGCCGGCGGCATCGCCGACGGCAGGGGCCTGGCGGCCGCCCTCGCCCTGGGGGCCGCGGGCGCCGTCATCGGCACCCGCTTCCAGGCCACGGCCGAGGCCCTGGTGCACCCGGCCATCAGCGCCGCGCTCGTCGCGGGACGCGGGCAGGACACCGAACGCAGCCGCGTGCTCGACATCGCCCGCAGCTCCCCGTGGCCCTCCCGGTACACCGCCCGCACCCTGGGCCATCCCTACCTCGACCGATGGCGGGGCCGGGAGGCGGAACTCGCCGCGAACACCGAAGCGCAGCGGGCCTATCAGGAGGACGTGGCCCGAGGCGAGGTGCCGCCGCTACCGGTCTGGGCGGGCGAGGCCGTCGACCTGATCACCGACCTGCCGCCCGCGGCCGACCTCGTCGACAGTCTGGCGCGTCAGGCCGAGGAGGCCCTGAACCGCGCCGGAAGGCAGTGACCGCAACACCGTGGAGCGGGGCCCGCATCGGTCCCGGCTGCGGCACGAACCGGCGCCGGGGGACGAACCGAGCGCTCACCGCTCACGGGGAGCGCTGGAGGGTGGCCAACAGGCCGTAGCCGTGCAGCGCCTGGACGTGCCGTTCCATCTCCTCGCGGCTGCCGACGGCGACCACGACCTCGCCCTTGCGGTGCACGTCCATCATCGAGTCGCGGGCCTCGGCCTCGGACCAGCCGAAATAGACCCGGAACACATGGACCACGTATGTCATGAGGGTGACGGGCTCATTGTGGACGATCGCCACCCAGGACGAGTCACCCTCCATGTCCGCACTCGATCTCCGGCCCTCTTCCATGGCGCCCCCGGCACAGGATCATCCCCATCGCGCCCCGTTCGGCACGAGCGCCGCCATGCTAAGGGCACCCGTCCCGTGAAAGGCCCTCCCACCGCCCGGGAAACGGCAGGCCGAGGGCATGTTCAGACACCGCTCACCTCGGCGTCATCCCAGAAGGCCGAGTTCACGTACGACGTCGGCGACAGCAGACGATCCCGGTCGTGAGCGGCGCCGTCACCTGTCCTCCCGGCGCGCGCCCCGTCGACCGCGCGCCGGGGGCGACGACGGCAGGGACGCCGGCGAACGTCCGCGCCACGGACGGCGACGAGGCATGTGCAGTCGGAGCCGGCGTTTCCGGTCCTGGCTCCACACCACGACGCGACTCGGCACCAGGAAGAAGAGCGCCACGAGCGCCGGCCAGAGCGATCGGCCGGTGAACTCGCCCACGACAAGCACCGTCCACCCCACCACAAACGCGATGGGCGCCCAGAGTCCGGACCCGATCGAACGCCGCCAGGCCATACGCCCCCCGCAGAGAATCGTTCCCTCCCACAGCGAGCAACAGAATCACCCCGCCCACCACCCAGGTCAAGCCGCCGAACGCCCGCCCATGCTCACTGATCCGGGCGTCGGCGTGCCGGACGTCGCTCCGGTCGTGCGCCGGCTGACGGAGCTGAGCCTCCGGCACTGCAAGACTCTGGCAACGCGGGTTCCCGCAGTGATTCTCGACGGCGTGCCCGGGGAAGCCGCCAAGGGCACGTTTCCGCAGGTCAACGCAGCTCTTGGCAGGGGGCGGGTTGCGGATGCCGCCCCGTTCCAGGGCCTGTCCGACGGGTCGCGTCACCGACCCCGCACCCGACGGGACTGTCACCCGAATGGCGCACCATGACGTGCCACCCACATGGGTGAAAATCAAGCTGACTAGTGCCCCAACCGAGGCAATCCGTGAAAGGGGAACCACATGCGCATTCGACGCATCCTCGCCGCCGTCGTCGCCACGGCAGCCCTCGCCGGACTCGGCCTCACAGGCGCCGCCACCGCGGCCGCCGCCACCGCACGGGGTGCCCCATCCTATGTCACCCCTTCTGAGTGCAGGCAGGGCGGCGGAACGCCCGATCTGGGGGACAACCTCTGCAAGGGCGGTACCCACGACGGGGAGCAGATCGACTGACCCCACAAGGCGCCCCGCAGCCACGCGCCGCGGGGCGCTCCCGCGGCGCGTGCAGCCGGGAGAGTCGCAGGGACTGTGCCGACCCGTCCGGCACGCCAGGCCCGAGTCGGCCCGGAACCACGCGGCGAGCGGGGCTCCCGAACGCCTTCGCGCGCGAGCGCAGCGAGCTGCCAAGGTTTGCGCGGCCGCAGGCCGCACCTTCTGTTGCTGACGCAAGGAGCCGGGGGTTCCTCGCCCATTTCTCATGCGTCAACTTCGACACGCATTCGACACGACCCCCGATTACTCGTAGACGGCCGCAGCTCCCAAGGCCCGTGCGAAAAAGCCCCAGTCACCGTTGGCGGGCAACTCCCGGCCGGCATTGCTGTACCAGCCGTTCGCGTCGTCGATCCATGCCGCCAAGGCCTCAAGGAAGCTCGCGAGGTCCGCGCTCTCCCACGAGCTGCCGTCCTCGGCGAGGCTGCGATGCAGGGAACGCACGAAGGCGGTCAGGTCTTCTCTGCTGCCGACGTGATCAGGAGAAGTGGTCATGCTCGGCACCGTACTGGGCACGCCGACTCCCGTCGTATGGCAAGAAGCACCCCAACTTGCCGGGGATCCCGAGACGCTGGGACTTTGCAGGTCGGGACGCTGGTCCGCCGTGGCGCAGAGGTCGTCATCGGTCGTTGTCGGCCGCTGTCGATCGGCCTCGGACGGCCCAGCCCTGGCCCACATGATCGGCGTCAGCCGGCGGAAGCGGCCCGCCACCGCGCCGTGATGCACCCCTCTTCCATGTCCCACCACTCCTCGGCTGCGCCATGGTTGAGCAGCCTTTGCACCTTGGCGAGATCAGCGGTGGGCGGAACGTCCAGGGCCACCATGCCGAACCGCTCTATGCCCTCGCCGTCGACGCCAAGTTGCTGAAACGCGTTGATCACGCTCTGCCGTGCCGGTCCCGAGCCGCCGTCACGGAACACGATGAGGCGGATGGTGCAGTTCTCTGAACTCCGAACCACCTCGCCGGCCCATCGCACGCCGTCCTCGTCGGGCTCCATGGCCACGACGTCCCCGCAGGCGATACCTCGGACGAACCAGGGGATGTTGTCGAGCCGTGCGGTGCCGTCCCCCTGGTCGACGGCCCACAGGCTCTCCACCGACGCCGGAGGCCAGTCGTCCTCTATCTCAAGCCGGAAGTGCACCTTCACGTACGGGCCGTCGGCATTCGTCATGCGGCCCAGGATGCACGCATCAAACGAGCCGCCTGGCGGGGGCCCCTTTCGGGTCTACGCGCACCTCATGCCGAGCAGCCGAGACCGGGCCCGGAAGGCTCTCGGGCCAGCGCTCCGGCCGCAAGACTCGGACCGCTGAGGGACCGCACTGGGCCCGGGCCGGGAAAACGCCCCCGGTTCGCACTACAAGTGGAGGTCGGGGACGTGATCACAAACCTACTTCTCACGCATCGGTGCCTTGCGCGCCGGGGCGTTGCTTCTGGGCGTCGACGACGGCCCGTTCCAGCACGGCGGTGTATTCGAGGACTGTGCCGGGCTTGATGTCGTCGGCCTGCTCGACCTGGACAGCGCGGCTGCCGAGATAGGTGTACGTCTTGGGGTCGAAGATCCACTCGGTGCGATCGCCGCTCTGCCGGTCGACGTGGGCCAGGGCGATGCCCTCGCGTCCCACGGCGTCCTTGACGTGTTCCACCACCACAACCCCAGGGATCTTGGCCGCGGCCCGGTACAGCGCCGCGTTCAGCTTCGCCGGTGCGAGCTGCTCCCCGAGCAGGTCGCCGACAGTGGTGAATGCCTCCTGGTCCGGGGAGTTCCCCTGGCCCTCGGTCTCCTTGTAGATCTTCTTCAGCAGGGTGTCCGGGTCGGTGGGCAGCGTCCTGAGGTAGTCGTAGGAGGGGGCGTTCAAGTTGCTCGTGACGTCGCTGTCGAGGGTGATGCCGCCCTTGGGCCGGTAGCCGGGCTCGTCCACCCAGCCCTGCTTGCCGTCGGGGGAATTCCAGACTTCACGGATATGCAGGGGCTGGACGAAGGTCTTGGACTTGTACGCGTCGGTGTGCGAGACGGCGAGGTAGGAGACCTTGCTCTTGACGTAGATGTACTGGCCCGGGTCGGGTTCGGGCGTCTTGCGGGCCGACGCGGCGGCGGCGATGTGCTCGACGGTGGAGGCGAGCTGGGCGGTGCTTCCGGGCTCGATGCGGACGACCGGCGCTTCGACCGGGGGCGGGGTGGCCGCGGTCGTTCCGCTGTCCCCGGAACCGGTCAGCATGGTGACGGCGAATGCACCGGCCAGGGCGGCGGCGGTGACCGGGACACCGATCAGCAGGACACGGCGTGCCGCGCGCCGGGGCGGCGCAGGGGCGGGCGCAGAGGACTGGATCTCGTTCATCAGGTGTTCCTCGAGAAGCAGGTGACGGTCGAGCGACAGGTGCGGGTCTCCCGGCGCCGGCAGCAAACGGGCCAGCTCCGCGTGATCCAGCGGCTCTTCACGCCGGGACTTCTTGCGGATCATTCGGACCTCTCCTCGTACGACTCGTGTGACCGGGCCGCAGTAGTGCGGCCGCCCTGTACTTGTCCGTTGCGCGGTTCCGGTTCCCTGCGTTTCCTCAGCTCCTCGTCTGCCAGCTCGCTCAGCCGTCTGCGGGCGCGGGACAGCCGCGAGCGCACGGTCCCGACCGGGACTCCGAGCACGGCCGCCGCCTCCTCGTAGCTGAGCCCGGACCACACACAGAGCGTGAAGACCTCGCGATCGCTTCGGTTCAGCTTCTCCAGCACCCGCCAGGCGGCAGCCAACTGGTCGCCATCGGCCATGCGGCCGACGAGTTCGTCGGCGAAGTCCGGCACCGTTTCCTTGGCCGGCAGACGCTCCAGGGCCCGCCGATGACGGCGCGAAGCGCGGGTGGTGTTGCGCAGTACGTTCACGGCGATGCCCATCAGCCAGGGCCGCGGGCTGTCGCCCTCGTCCCGCAGCTTGGCGCGCAGCCGCCACGCCTCCAAGAAGGTCAGCGAGACGATGTCCTCGGCGACGGTCCAGTCCCCGGTCACGCGCACCGCGTGCCGGTGGACCAGTCGGGCATGGTCACGGAAGAGCTCGCGGAACGCCTCGGGGTCGCCTGCCCGTATCCGGGTGTGCAATGAGTAGTCCACGTCAAGCTTTGTCCGAGCAGTGGGGCAGGTTCCCGTGGTGTGCGTCACACGGTCAGGCGGCCGGCTCGCGCATCGCGTGCGCCGTCTCCGTGGGGGGAGCGACATCTCGGGCGGCAGCGAGTACTGGGCGGCACGGCAGTTGAGCAGCGGGGCAGGTCGCGTTGTCGGGTCGAGGGGAGGTCTTGTCCGTCAATCCCCTCGACCTGTGGAGATCTCCTCAAGGGCCCACAGCAGGCCCAGGCCGCGAAAATGCCTCCGACCTGCCGCATAGGAGCAGGTCGGAGGCACTTTCACGTTCTCTACTTCTTCTTGCCCTGGTTCTTGACCGCCTCGATCGCCGCCGCGGCCGCCTCCGGGTCGAGGTACGTGCCGCCGGGGTTGACCGGCTTGAAGTCGGCGTCGAGCTCGTAGTAGAGCGGGATGCCCGTCGGGATGTTCAGGCCCGCGATGTCGGCGTCCGAGATGCCGTCCAGGTGCTTGACCAGGGCGCGCAGGCTGTTGCCGTGGGCGGCGACCAGGACCGTGCGGCCGGTCAGCAGGTCGGGGACGATGCCGTCGTACCAGTAGGGGAGCATGCGGAAGACGACGTCCTTCAGGCACTCCGTCTTCGGCCGCAGCTCCGGCGGGATCGACGCGTAACGCGCGTCGTCCGACTGGGAGAACTCGGCCCCGTCCTCGAGCGGCGGCGGCGGCACGTCGTAGGAGCGGCGCCACAGCATGAACTGCTCCTCGCCGAACTCCTCCAGCGTCTGCGCCTTGTCCTTGCCCTGCAGGGCACCGTAGTGGCGCTCGTTCAGACGCCAGCTGCGGTGGACCGGGATCCAGTGGCGGTCGGCCGCCTCCAGCGCGAGCTGCGCGGTGCGGATCGCGCGCTTCTGGACGGAGGTGTGGACCACGTCGGGCAGCAGGCCGGCGTCCTTCAGCAGCTCACCGCCGCGGACCGCCTCCTTCTCGCCCTTCTCGTTCAGGTTGACGTCCACCCAGCCGGTGAACAGGTTCTTCGCGTTCCACTCGCTCTCGCCGTGGCGGAGGAGGATCAGCTTGTACGGTGCGTCGGCCATGGCCCCGAGCGTAATCGAAGCCTCCGACCGGTTGCGCACCCGCTCGCCAGGCGGACGGCCGTCCTCTCGGGCGTCCGTCAGTTGACGGCATCTGTTAATTGAGTAGCCCCTCCGGCCCGCACGCTCGTAAGTTGTGCTCACCGCTCGTACCGCTTACATCCGTGGGGGACCTCTCATGCCGCTCGCCGCCGTCAGACGTGCCGCCCGCGAGACGGTCTCCGGCCTTCCCCGCGCGTTCTGGTGGCTGTGGATCAGCACGCTCGTCAACCGGCTGGGCGCCTTCGTCGCCACGTTCATGGCGCTCTACCTCACCCTGGACCGCGGCTACTCCGCCTCCTACGCCGGACTCGTCGCCTCGCTGCACGGACTCGGAGGGGTGATCTCCTCCGTCGGCTCGGGCGTGATGACGGACCGGCTCGGCCGGCGGCCGACCCTCCTCGTCGCCCAGCTGTCCACGGCCGTCTCCGTCGCCCTGCTCGGTTTCATGCACGACCCGGTCGCGATCGCCGCCGTGGCCTTCCTGGTCGGTATGGCGAGCAACGCCTCCCGTCCCGCGGTGCAGGCGATGATGGCGGACATCGTCCGGCCCGAGGACCGGGTCCGCGCCTTCTCCCTCAACTACTGGGCGATCAACCTGGGCTTCGCCGTCTCCTCGATGACCGCCGGGTTCATCGCCGAGTTCAGCTACCTCGCCGGGTTCCTGATCGAGGCGGGGATGACGGTGATCTGCGCGATCGTGGTGTTCGCCAAGCTCCCCGAGTCACGGCCCGTGGTCACCGCCAAGGAGGCGGCCGGGAAGGACGTCGGGCTGGCGGCCGTCCTGCGCGACGGGCGCTTCATGAGCGTGGTCGGGCTGTCCTTCCTCGTGGCGGTCGTCTTCCAGCAGGGGGCGGTGGGCCTGCCGGTGGCGATGGGCCGGGCAGGTTTCACACCCGCGGACTACGGCATGGCCATCGCCGTCAACGGCGCGCTGATCGTGGCGCTGCAGATCCCGGTCACCCGTTTCATCGAGCACCGCGACCCGCGCCGGTTGCTGGTCGTCTCCTCCATGCTGGCGGGGTACGGCTTCGGGCTCACCGCCTTCGCCGGCTCGGTCGGGGTCTTCATGCTGACGGTCTGCGTGTGGACCCTGGCGGAGATCGTCAACGCCCCCACCCAGACCGGCCTCGTGGTCCGCCTCTCCCCCGTGCACGGGCGCGGCCGCTACCAGGGCATGTACACCCTGTCCTGGGCGGTGGCGGCCCTGGTCGCCCCGCTGATGTCCGGTGTCGTCATCGACCGGTTCGGCGCGGAGTGGCTGTGGGGGCTGTGCGCGGTGGTCGGCACGGGCGCCGCGGCCGGGTACGCGGCGCTGATGCGCCGCCTGCCCGCGGAGGTGACGACGACGGGGGCCCGGGTGGGGGCGCCCGAGGCGGAGGCCAGTACGGCCTGAGCGGGCGACCCCGGCCCGGCGCGCGCTCAGTTCCGGCGCCCCTCCCAGGCCTCGCTCGCCAGGAAGTGGTTGTCGTAGAGCTCCTGTACTTCGAGGAGCGTCTCCGGCGGCACCTTCCCGAGGCCGACGCGCTCCAGATGGCGGAAGTACTCGAAGCGCTCCACGCCCGGAGTGATCACGATCAGGATGTCGGCGTCCTGCCCGGGCGCGGCGGCGAAGGCGTGCGCCGCCCCCGGAGGCACGACGACCAGATCGCCCTGCTCCGCCGTGACGACCCGGTCGCCGGAGAGCAACTGGGCCGTGCCGTCGAGGATGTAGAACATCTCGGCCGAGCGGGTGTGGAAGTGCGGCCGCGCCCCGTCCGCGCCCCCGGCGAGGGTGACGCGCTGTGTGGACAGGGCCCCGCCGGTAGCGCTGCTGTCGGCCAGCAGCCGTACGGTCGTGGGGGCCCGGCCGACGACTTCCGCGTCGGCGGAGCGGACGATCACGGACGAGTCGAAGTGCGGCACGATCAGCGACATTTCAGAACTCCTCGGTAGGCGCGTCGGCGGATCAGGCGAGGAAGAGCAGCGCGGCGGAGACGAGCACCGCCGCCGCCGTGGCGAAGTGGATGCCGAAGGCGGCGGCCCGGGTGCCGCCGTGGCGCAGGACGATGAGCGTGTCGCCGAGCGGGACCAGGGCGGCGGCCACCATGAACCACCCCTCGGCGTGCGCGCCGGCGAAGGCGAGCAGAGCGAGCCCCAGTATGCCGGTGGAGGCGTCGCGCAGACCCTTGATCTCCAGATACGCGGCGTCGCCGCCCGGCTTGGCCGGCACGCCGTAGCCGGTGGCCGCGGCTCGGGGCTGCAGCAGGAAGCGCGCCCCGATCACGAGGACGAACAGGTCGAGCACAAAGGCAAGGCCGTAGGCGGTCGGTGTGAGCATGTCGATCCCCTCGCTAGCATCGCTAGATGTTGAAGCGACGCTAACATAGCGTCGACAGAAGGTCTAGCAGCGCTAGAATTCGGAACGAGAGCGGCTCATGCGTCACGGCCGCACGGGAACGCGCGGAGGCCGAGAGCTGGGACGCGGTGACCACGCGCCGCCTCGCCGCCGAGATCGAATACAGCCGGCCCGTCCCCTACAGCCACTTCAGGGGCAAGGACGCGATCACGGCCGCCGTCGTGTCCAGGGCTTCAAGGACATGGCCGCCGTCGTGTCCAGGGCTTCAAGGACATGGCCGCCGTCGCCGTCCGGGACTTCGAGGACATGGCATGCGAACTCTGCGCACGGCGCGCACCTCGGCGTCCTCACCGCGCGCGGCGCTCACGGCGGTCGGCCGGGCGCGTACGCCGACTTCCGCGGGCGGCGTCCGGCACTGTGCGAGGTGATGTTCACGCACGCCGTGGACGTGCCGTTCGCGACGGCCGAGGCGCCCGCCCCACGGCGCGCCGCCTTCGCCGAACCGCGCCCGGCCGTGGCACCGCTCGCCGCAGAAGAGGATCCCGGCGTCGTCACCGAGACCCTCTGGGCGGGCCCGCACGGACTGCTCACCCTGATGCACAGCGGCCGGCTGCCCCGTGAAACAGCACGACCGCCGGCCGGCCCTCCTGATCGACCGCTTCTGCCCGGCTCGGGCGGGGTGACGGGCTACAACTCCCGCTGCGCCTCGTAGAGGTTGCGCGGACGCACGGTGTCCGTCGTGCCGTACAGCTCCAGGCGGGTGTGCAGATCACCCGTGAAGTCGGGGACGTCGATCTGGTCGAACTCCGTGACCTCGTTCAGTCCCACGGTGGCCGAGTACGGCGCCAGGCCGTCGATCCTCATCAGTCCCGCGCGTCCGTTCGTCACACGGACGTTCCAATGGGTGAAGCGGGCGCCGAAGAGGGGACCTGCGGACGCGTCCCCGCCGTGGCGGCCGTTGTTGTTCACCGTGATGTCCGTCCGGACGTTCGCGAAGGGCAGCCCGCGGTGCGAGTCGAAGGTGCCCATCCGCATCTCGCCGCGCGACCAGACGTTGTAGGAGGACAGTCCCTCCACATTGATGCCGTGGAGTTGGGTGTTCGGCGGGGCGGGGACCGTGCGCTCCTCGACGGTGAAGTCCTCGATCAGGTTGTCGTGCGAGCCCTCCCGGCAGAAGTACGGGTGGTGCGAGCCCCGGCCGGCCACCCGGGTGCGACGCAGCGTGCAGGAGGAGGCGGCGACCAGGCCGAAGCCGTTGTCGACGTCGCGCACCACGACGTCGTCCGCCCAGCAGTCGTACGTGCACTGGAACGCGACCCCGTTGTAGCCCTTGTCCAGCAGGTGCGGGGACTGCGGCGTCTCGACCGCCCGGAGGGTCAGTCCCTCCACCCCGGCGCCGGTCAGCGCAGGCACGTGTGTCGTCAGACGCGGGTCCCACTCCGGGCGCACGTCCAGCGGAAGGGGTCGCTCGAACGTGACCTTCCGGCCCGCCACGCGCGCGATGCGCACCGGCCACTCGTAGGGAACGTACGAGGTCAGCTTCGTCTTGTCGTCCCAGTAGTACGCCTCGGGGCCCGGGCCGCCTCCGGACATGTGCTCCAGGAGGGTGTGCCCGGCGTCGTCCGCGAGGCGCAGCAGGACAAGTTGCCCCGGCCTCAGCCGCCGGGCGTCGGCGACCGTCACCGTCCAGGAGCCCTGCTCGGCCGGGGACACCGTGGTCAGCGTCTCCCATTCGTCGCGCTTGTTGCCCGTCCAGCCCTCGAACGGCCACGCCCGGTCCCGGATCGCCGCGACCAGCGAGTCCCAACGTGACTTCGGCGCCAGCCAGATGAGGCCGCCCGCCCAGGACCAGGAGGACTTGTCGCCGCCGTATCGCGAGCCGTAGGCACCGATCAGCTCGGTGAGGTTCTTCGTCGCGTACAGGGTCGTACGGCCGCTGCCCGCACCCTTGAGGACGACGTTGTCGTATCCGATGCGGATGAGGTCGTCGATGCGGTACGTGCCCGGCGGGATGAGCACCGTGCCGCCGCCGGCCCTCCCGGCGTCGGCGACGGCACGGTTGATCGCGGGGGCGCAGTCGGTGGTGCCGTCCGGCACGGCTCCGTACGCGGTCACATCGGCCACCACATGACGGCGCGGGAAGCTTCTGGCGCCGCGGCCGTAGCCGGCCCGGCCGACGTACGGGATCTGCGGATGGGTGAAGGGGCTGCGGACGAACTCGCGCCACAGGAGGGGCACCGGGCCCTTGTCGCGCGTGGAGGCGGCGGCCGTCGCCGGCGTTCCGGTCACGGCGACGGCCGCCACGGCGATGGCGCTGCCGAGCAGGCTCCGTCTGGTGATGTCCGCGTGCCCCATGCCCATGTCCGAACCGCCTTCCAAGGATGTCGAGGACTCGAGGGCTCCACGACGTGAATTTCCATGGATGTGAACGCTGTTCATGTCTGCGTTGGCGGTGAGCATGCCACGGCGTCCCCGGGCGGGGAAAGGGTCCTGCAGGGGTTGATCGGTACGGACCGGAGCGTCAGCTTTCGGACCGTTCGGTCAAGTGACTGAACGCCGCCAGATTGCGGGTCGACTCGCCGCGCGACACCCGCCAGGCGTACTCCTTGCGGATCGCGGACGCGAAACCGAGCTCCAGCAGGGTGTTGAAACTGCCGTCCGCCGCCTCGAGCACCGACCCGAGCAGCCGGTCCACCTCGTCCGCGGTGACCGCGCCCAGCGGGAGCCGGCCGGTCAGGTAGATGTCGCCGAGCGGGTCGACGGCGTAACCCACCCCGTACAGCTTGAGGTTGCGCTCGAGCAGCCAGCGATGCACGGCGGGCTCGTTCTCGTCGGGGTGCCGGATCACGAAGGCGTTGAGAGAGAGGGAGTGCCTGCCGACGATCAGCGACACGGTCGTCGACAGCTTGCGCGTCCCCGGGAGCTTCACGACGTACGAGCCCGCCTGCGGGCTCTCCCACTCCAGTTCGGCGTCCTCGAGCGCCCCTTCGATGACCTGTGCCGCCTTGTGTTCGTCGGACATGCGGGCAGCGTACGTGACGGGGTCGGCCACGGTGCTCACGCCCGGCGCCGGTGCGCCTGCATCGCCTCCGTGTAGACGCCGGCCGTCGTCGCGGCCGCCGTGTCCCAGCCGAACGACTTGGCGTGCCGGGCCGCGGCCTCGCCCATGCTGGCGCACAGATGGGGGTTGGCGGCGAACTCGCGCAGCACATGCGCGTAGGCGGCGGGGTCGTGTCCCGGTACGAGGAATCCGGTCCGTCCGTCCTGGACGGCGACGGGCAGCCCGCCGACCGAGGCGGCGATCACGGGCGTACCGGCCGCCTGCGCCTCGATGGCCACAAGCCCGAACGACTCGCTGTACGACGGCATGACCAGAACGGACGCGGCACGGAACCAGTCGGCGAGCCGGGCCTGCTCGACGGGCGGCCGGAAGTGCACGACATCGGCAATGCCCAGCCGCGCGGCGAGCTTCTGCAGCCCCTCCGGCTTCGCGAGGCCGCTGCCGCTCGGACCGCCCACGACCGGCACCACGATGCGGGAGCGCAACTCGGGGCACTCGTCGAGCAGGACGGCGACGGCGCGCAGCAGCACGTCGGGCGCCTTGAGGGGCTGAATGCGACCCGCGAACAAGGGGATCAGCGCATCCTGCGGCAGACCGAGCCGGGCCCGGGCGGCGGCCCGCCCGTCCGCCGGGCAGAACCGGTCCAGGTTCACCCCCGGATGGACGACGGCCACCTTGCCGGCGTCGGCCGCGTAGTGCCGTACGAGTTCGGCGGCCTCTTCGGCGGTGTTGGCGATGAGCCGGTCGGCGGCGGAGACGATCTGGGTCTCGCCGATGACCCGGGCCGCGGGCTCCGGGGTGTCGCCCTCGGCGAGCGAGGCGTTCTTGACCTTGGCCATGGTGTGCATGGCGTGCACCAGGGGGGCGCCCCAGCGCTGGGCGGCGAGCCAGCCGACATGGCCGGAGAGCCAGTAGTGGGAGTGCACGAGGTCGTAGTAGCCGGGGCGGTGGCCCGCCCAGGCCTGCATCACGCCGTGCGTGAAGGCGCAGAGCTGGGCGGGGAGCTCCTCCTTGGCGAGCCCCTCGTAGGGTCCGGCGTCGATGTGCCGGACGAGGACGCCCGGGGCGAGCTCGACGACCGGGGGGAGGGCGGCCGTGGTGGCCCGGGTGAAGACCTCGACCTCGATGTTGATCTCCGCCAGACGCTGCGCCAGCTCCACGATGTAGACGTTCATGCCGCCGGCGTCGCCCGTGCCGGGCTGGTGGAGGGGCGAGGTGTGCACGGAGAGCATGGCCACACGGCGTGGCCGGCGATGCGGCAGCCGCAGCCGCGGGGAAGCCGTCGGGGAGCGACGCCCGAGCCTGCTGATGTACTGGCTCACGTGGCGTTTCCTCCTTGTTCCGGGCATGCCTTCGCGGAGGGCGCAGGACCCCCTCCAAGGTGCGAACGCCGGAGGACGACGCTCCATTTCCAGCACGGATGGCTTTGCCCAATCATTACCTACTGTCGCTCAACCGTTCGAGGCCGGTCGGCGTGGCGGGATCACGCGTCGGCCCCACGGGCCACGATCGCCCCCGCCGCCGACCCCGTCGAGGTCGCCGTCCGACGCGGCGCACTCGCCCACTCCAGAGGTTGTCCACAGGCCACTGGGAGAGTTGTCCACAGGCCGGCCGGCTCCGCCTCCCGGCCGCTTACCCTCGTACGCATGTCAACCCGCGCCGCGTCCCGCCCCGTGGGTACGGTGACGCGCGGGACCACCAATCCGAACCGGCTGCGCCGGATGGACCGCTGGATCACCGCGGTCCACGGCGCGGAGCTGCGCCGCGCGGCGGACCCCGTGGCCGTCGACCTCGGGTACGGCGCCGCGCCGTGGACCGCGGTCGAGCTGCTGCACCGACTGCGCGCCGCCGCACCGCGGACCCGGGTGGTGGGCGTGGAGATCGAGCCCGTCCGGGTCGCGGCCGCGCAGCCGTACGCCCGGGAGGGCCTGGTCTTCCGGCACGGCGGCTTCGAGGTACCCGTCCAGGGCCGCCCGGCCCTCATCCGTGCCGCGAACGTCCTGCGGCAGTACGAGGAGCGCGAGGTCGCCGCCGTGTGGGAGCGGCTGCGCGCCCGGCTCGCCCCCGCCGACCCCGGGGCCGGCTTCCGCGGCGGGCTGCTCGTCGAAGGGACGTGCGACGAGATCGGACGCCGCCATGTGTGGGTCGCACTCGGTCCCGAGGGCCCGCGCACGGTCACGTTCGCGACCCGGCTCGGCTCGCTGGACCGCCCCTCCGACCTGGCCGAACGCCTGCCGAAGGCGCTCATCCACCGCAATGTCCCCGGTGAACCGGTACACGCCTTCCTGCGCGACTTCGACCGCGCCTGGGCCGCCGCCGCGCCCTACGCCTCGTACGGCGCGCGCCAGCGCTGGATACGCACCGTCCGCCGGCTGACGGCGGACTGGCCGGTCACCGACGGCCCGGCGCGCTGGCGCCAGGGGGAAGTCACTGTGACCTGGGGGGCGTTGGCACCCCGCGACTGAACCCGTCCGATCTGCGGGGAACGATCTTCCTGAGTCCTTCGTCACATTCGCGGGAGATCGTCGTACGAAGACGGCCTGTGGGGGAGGGAGATCGTCGTACGAGGTGCGGCAGGAGAGGGAGTTTTTTGCGCCCCTAAGTCCTGCCTCTGTCACTTTGCACGCTGCCGTGACACGATCCCCCAGGCGTCTGGGAGTTACTGACAGTTAATCAGCTTTGGGGGCGAAGTTATGGGATCCGGGAAGCGGACCCTCACCACGTCGGCCATCGTTCTGGTCTGCGCAGTCACCGTGCTGGGCGTGCCCGCAGAGGCGTACGCCAGCCCTGGCCGCCCGACGCCCACGCCGTCCGACCGGTCGGTGACGGCGTCCGTCGGGGATCTCGAAGCCGTCCGCGAGAAGCTGGACGCGCTGTACCACGACGCCGCGGTCGCCACCGACGCCTACAACGCGGCCGAGGAGAAGAGCAAGGACCAGTCGGCGCAGATCGTCCAGCTGGCCCGGGAGATCGTCAAGGGGCAGGACAAGCTCGCCGAGTTGAAGGACCGCGCCGGCGCCGCGGCCCGCGCCCAGTACCGCGGCGGGGGTCTGCCGCCCGAGGTGCGCCTCTGGCTGAGCAGCGATCCGCAGGGGTTCCTCGACGACGCGGGCACCGTCCGCCAGGGCGAGCGCGCGACCCAGGGCCTGCTCGCCGACTTGACGCGCACACAGCACGACTTGGAGCAGTACGCACGCGACGCCTCCGACCGCTGGAAGGAACTCGACGCCAACCGCAAGGTCAGGGCCGAGGCCAAGAAGAAGATCGAGAAGCAGATCGCCGCGGCGGAGAAGCTCCAGTCACAGCTGCAGGAGAAGGAACGGGAGCGGCTGCGCAAGCTCGAGGAGGAGGCCGCACACAAGGCCCAGACCGCCTGGCTCGACTCCGGAATACTGAAGGAGATCAAGGCCAAGGCCTCCCAAGAGGGCAGGAAGGCCGTACGGTTCGCCACGCGCCAGATCGGCAAACCGTACGTATGGGGCGCAGAGGGCCCCACGTCGTACGACTGCTCGGGCCTGACCTCCCAGGCCTGGATCGCGGCCGGCACGCCGATCCCCCGCACCTCCCAGGAGCAGTGGAAGCAGCTCCGGCACGTCGACGTCAAGGACATGCGCCCCGGCGACCTGATCATCTACTTCCATGACGCCACCCATGTCGCGATGTACATCGGCCACGGGGCGATCATCCACGCCCCGCGCCCGGGCCGGACGGTGACCATCGCGGGCGCGGGCTCGATGCCCATCCTGGGGGTCGTTCGCCCGGACGCGTGATGTGCCCCACGTGACATGACACACGACGGCCCCCGCCCAAAACCTCAACCACACGTGACATTCGTCATCCCCGGTGGGGCCCGCCGTGTCCAACTGCGGTACGTGATGCGGCATATGACGGCGGCCGCTTGCCCCACCCCGCCCCGCCGGGCATTCCGTTGTCCCCTCGGCTACCGCTATGGTCCCCGTCGGTGGGTCGAGGTCCCTCGCCCCGCCGTGCCCTCGGGGGGAGGGAAGGAACCCAAGACGATGCCCGTACCCGTACCGCGGCAGAGGGCGATCCCGGCCGCGGAGAGTGGTCAGGCTCAAGCCGAGTCCCTGCCCGTGACCGAGGCCGCACAGGAGCCGGCCGCCCGCGGCACCACCGCGACCGAGACGCTCACCCTGCTGGTGATCGAGGACGACCCGGTCGGTTCGCCGATCGTGCCCGAAATGCTCGACACGGCGGGCCGTCCCATTCGGCTGCGCACCGCCCGCAACCTCACCGAGGCCGGGCGGCTGCTCACGGACGACGTCCACTGCATCCTGCTGGACCTCGCGCTGCCCGCCCCCGGCCGGGCCGCGGCCGAGGACGACGAGCTGGCCGCGCTGCGGCACGTGCTGCAGATCGCTCCCCGGCACGCCGTCCTCGCCCTCACCGCGTCCTGCGACGCCGAGCGCGGCGCCGAGGCCGTGCGCGTCGGCGCCCAGGACTACCTGTTCCGCGACGAGCTGGACGGACGCCTGCTGAGCCGGGCGATACGGTACGCGGTCGAACGCAAGCGCTCCGAGACGGCCGAGCGCCGGCTGACGGAGTCCAAGCTGCGGGCCCAGGAGAACGCCCGGCTCGAGCGGGGTCTGCTGCCCAATCCGCTGCTCGACGGCTCCTCGCTGCGTTTCGCGGCCCGCTACCGCCCCGGCCGCTCCCGCGCGCTGCTCGGCGGAGACTTCTACGACACCGTCCGCACGCCCGACGGCACGGTGCACGCGATGATCGGCGACGTCTGCGGACACGGCCCCGACGAGGCGGCCCTCGGCGTGGAGCTGCGCATAGCCTGGCGTGCCCTGACGCTCGCGGGCCTGTGCGGTGACGAGCTGCTGTCGACCCTCCAGCAGGTGCTGGAGCACGAGCGCGGCAACGAGGAGATCTTCGCGACGCTGTGCACGGTGGACATCGCGCCGGACGGCCGCCGCGCCGGACTGTGTCTGGCCGGCCACCCGTCCCCGCTGATCGCCCGCCCGGACCGGCCCGCCGAGCTGCTGCCGTACGACAACAACGGCCCGGCACTCGGTCTGCTGCGGCACGCCCGCTGGCCGCGCCTGCAGGTCGAGCTGGGGCCCGTCTGGAGCCTGATGCTCTACACGGACGGGCTGATCGAGGGGCGAATCGGCGAGGGCCGGGAGCGGCTCGGCCAGGAGGGCATGCTGGAGCTGGTGCAACGCCGGCTGGCCGACGGCCTGACCGGCGAGGAACTGCTGCGCACCACGGTCAACGAGGTCCGCGACCTCAACGGCGGTGAGCTGGCGGACGACGTCGCGGTCGTCCTGCTCGACCGCGGACCGTGACGCACGGCGACAAGCGATATGACGGCGGCGGCGGGCCATGGCCCGCCGCCGCCGTCATATCGATAGAACCGTGGTCCTCGTCTACCGCCCGCCGTTGTACGGACCGTAGGGACCGTCGCTGCTGCTTCCACGCCGACGCCGGCCCCAGCCGCCTCCGGAGATCTGCTTGAGGGCGGGCCGGACGTCCACGAAGAAGACGATGCTCGCGACCAGGCCCGCGAGCTGCAGGAAGAGCATCGGTACCAGCAGGTTCACCGCAACCGCGACACCCAGGATGATCAGCCAGAAGCCCTTGTTCTGCTTGTCGGCCGCCCGGTACGCGTCGTTCCGGTACAGCGCGGCCATCACCAGTGCCACCACGGCGAGCACCAGCATGGCGAGGTACAGCAGCGAGAGAAAGCCGCCGAATGCCGTCAACAGCACTATGCCCACCACCCGGGTCGAGTCCTATGTACGGCCACCGTACCCGTGTCCGGCAGCCGTGTATCCGTGAGAACGGACCGGGCACTCCGCAAGTGCCCGGTCCGTCCGATGTCACATGATCCGTCCACTTACTTCGCCGGCGGCGTGGTCTTCTTCGCCGGGGCCTTCTTGGCGGCCGGGGCCTTCTTCGCCACCGGCTTCTTCGCCGGGGCGGCGGGCTCGGCCACGGCCGCGACGGGCTTCGGCTCGTCCTTGACGACGACGGGCTCCGGCTTGCCCTCGACGGCGACGGCCAGCTCCTCGATCTCCTCGGCGGCCTCGCCGCGCCAGGTCTTCACGGCCAGCTCGCCGTGCTCGGCGACCTTCTCGTAGGTCTCGCGGGCCTTGACCGCGTACTCGGCGGCGACGCCGACACTCCGCAGAGCGAGGTCCTGGGCGGTCTCACCGAGCTTCTTCAGGTCGGCGTCGAGGTTGGTGCCGAACTTCTTGATGTCGGAGTCCAGACCGTTGATGAACTCGTTGAACTTGCCCTGGAGGGTCTCCTGCGTCTCCTTGACGCGGGCTCCGGCCACCTTGGCGCGGGCCGCGGCCCGCTCCTGGACGGCCTTGGGGTCGGTGTTGCGCACGGCCTCGATGCGGGCCGGGGCCTCGGAGCGCAGCTGCTCCACCAGGCCGGGCACCTTCCTGGCCTGCTGCAGGGCCAGATCGGCGGTACCGGCGGCGAAGTAGAGCGGGGTCGGGTCGCTGAGGGTCTTGCGCAGGTCGTTGCTGATGGCCATGGGAACGGTCCTCCCGGATCGCTTTTCGTCTGAGGGTTTTGGGTGGCCCGCGGGGCGCTTTCCAGTCGTCCCGTGCGTTTCGCTGGTCGTCACGGTCCCGAGGTCACCCCGCGCTCTTCCGCGGACCGGCATCGCCGTCGTCGGCCGTACGGGGGCCGGGGGCTGCGGTGTCCTGGGCGTCGTCCGTGTCCGGGCGGGCGATCTCGAACCCGTTCTCCTTGCGGAAGGACTCGTAGATCTGCAGCAGCACCTGCTTCTGCCGCTCGGTGAGCGTGGGATCGGCGAGGATGACCGCACGAGTCTCCACCTCGTCCCGGTCCCGCTCGGCGTCGAGGATGCCGGCCCGCACGTACAGCGTCTCGGCGGAGATCCGCAGTGCCTTGGCGACCTGCTGCAGCACCTCCGCGCTCGGCTTGCGCAGCCCGCGCTCGATCTGGCTCAGATACGGATTGGACACCCCGGCGGCGTCGGCGAGCTGCCTGAGCGACAGCTGCGCATTGCGCCGCTGCTCGCGCAGGTACTCACCGAGATTGCCGACGTTGAGCGATGCCATACGTCTACCTTGCCGCACCCTTGCTAACAATTGCAAGCAGGCCGCTTGCAAAAGTGCGCCGTGTCGCGTCCGGCGGGGTGTCGCCCCGTGCGGGCTGATGCCTCTCGCTGATCTGTCTCGTTCCTTCTGACCACCGCTGTGCCCGGCCGCCTACGGTCGTCCCGCCTGGTCGGCGCCGCACTGCCTGACGCACCCCCATGCAGGTGGCTTCCGCGGTGGCAGAACGGCTACGCGGTCCCGTCGGAGAAGCTCACCCGCACCGCGACCACCGCCCCCGACGCATCCAGGTCGGCCGACACGGGAAAATATCCGTCCCCCCAACTCGTCATCGCGCAAAGCAGTCGGGCGTCACCGACATCCACAGTTCCGGCCTCGACTTCAGAGGCGCGAACCTGTCGCATGACCTGCCAGTGATGGGAATGAGGCCGGAAGTCCACCATCATGCGGCGCCCGGTCTCCTCCTTCCAGCTCTGCACAGCAAGGGCCTTCTCCATCGCCTCCGCCACGGCCAGCCCGGTCCACCCGCGCACACCGTCCTCGCCGGGTTCGCCCAGTTCCGGTGCCGAGAACGTCGCGGCGGCTTCCTCAGCGTCAGCACCCCAGAACGCGACATCAGCCAAGCCGTCCACAGGCTCGTCGTGCTGCCAGGCGTTCAGGGCATCACCGTCGCCGAAGAGCACCCTGGCCCAGTCGACGCCGACATCACCCAACAGCACGGTCGACTCCGCCGGGGCATCGCTCATCCGAACGGATATCTCTGACCAGCGCAGCCCGACACCGTCACCGAAGTCAGCCCGGGAAGCCAGCGCCGGCAGACGGCGATCGCGAGGCACCCCGCCCACTGCGACAACAGGCACCCCGAACATCAGGAAACCACCGCCGCCTTCAGCGACAGTGCGGCGTACACGTTGGGCATGCGGTTCGCCGCCCGGCAACGCCTCCAAACGAGCGTCCAGGCCGGCGGCTCGGCAGTGCTCTTCGAATGTCCTCTCGAACTCGCCTGCCTGAGAGGCCGGAATGTCATGGAGCATTGCACCTGGCTGCCGGTCGAAGCTGCGAACCGCTGCCGAGGCGTCCGAGCCGACCGCAGCGAAGTCGACCGAGTTGAGGTATTCGGCAGCCATCGCCGGATCCTCAACACCGAGCAGAGCAGGATCGATCTCCGACGGCGACCGCTCACCGCTCCACAACCCCAGACTGCCGCCGTCCACGACGACCAGCGTCCCCGACGGGCAACTGATCTCACCGAGCCTGAAGATCTTTTCCATGGCGCGCGAGTCTAGGCTGCCCCTCCTGCCGTCAGCGCCCATGACCGCGCCGGTGCGGTCGGCCACTGCGCAAGGGGACACCCCTCACGCCGTCGTTCCCTGTCTCCAGCTCGGGTTCGCGGCGAGGGTCCACAAGTCGTCGAAGTGCTTGTTCCATGTGGTGATCACGGTCCTGGCCTCGTCACCGCTCTCCTGCGACCAGACGTTGAGGTCCGTGCGATAGCCCTTCGGGTCGTAGAACTCGGGATCCGTGCTGCGCAGCATCGTCCGGGCGGCCACGTCGTAGAGGCCGTGCAGCACCAACTCCCTGTTGAAGATGCAGATCTTGTCCCTCGGTATGCCGGGATAGACGCGGTACTCGCACTCAGCCGCCACCCGGCCGACGGCGGTGAGCCTCTCGGCGATGATGGACAGGGTGCGGTCGTACTCCTGGCACCGCAGCTCGAGCCGCCTGCGGAAGTCGGGGTCGTCCAGTGGCACCCCGCCCGGTCCCACCATCGAAGGCACCGTCATCGACTGCCCGAAGTCCGGGATCAGGAAACGAATGGTGACGTGTCTGGTCGGGCCGGGATCGTCGAGGAGCCCTTCGAGGCGGTGATAGAGCTCGTTGTAGAGGGTTTCGCCGGTGTAGCCGAGAAAGCTGATCTCCACGGTGCGTGCGCTGAACGCCTCGCCGACGAAGCCGCCCAGCTCCCGCGAATTGACCTGCCGGCGCGGTGGCATCCGCAGGGACACGGTCAAGTCCTTCACAGAGTCGTACAGCACGTAACCGACCAGGCTGAGCAGGGCGCCGCCAAGGAACACCTTGCCCTGCAGGGCGTCCCCCACCGGCTTCACGAACTGTGCGATCAACCCCGTGATGAAGAACCCCAGCAGCAGGATCCGTGTGACCGCCGGCTCGTAGCGGGCCCGTAACCTCTTCAGGCGCTCGATCACATCGCCCTCGGCCGGTCTCCTCCCACCGACGGACATCCGCAGCCCCTCCCCGCACCGAGACGCCCAGCGGTGTTCAGTTGTCCGCCGAGAGCCCGCCTACCCGTTGGGCTCCATGGTCCTTGTGTGGCAGTGCACGGACAAGATGGGGATTCGCAATCGACTTGACGCGCAATCCGAGTGCGGCCGTGGCCTCGGCCAAGGTCATCGCGTACGTGTCCACGGCCCGGCGCACATTGGGGGCATCCAGACTGTCGCCCGTCACGAGACGGTCGAGATCCACGTAGGCCGAGCGGACGACCTCCATCCACCGATAGACGCGCCAGTCCTCCTGCCAGCCCTTTGTGCATTCCTCCGGCAGAGAGCCCGACCAACGGGCGAACATCCTCCCGCGGATCTCGGGGCGTGTGGGCGTGAGATGCATATGGCGGACCAGGTCGTACAGCGGGTCGCCCACCATGGCCATCTCCCAGTCGATGAGGGTGAGTCCGCCCGACCGACGCACCAGATTCCACGGGTTCAGATCGCCGTGCAGCAGGGTCGGAGAGCGGGGGGTCACCCGGTGCCGGGAAAGGATCTCCCGCAGGCGTTGCGCATCAGGCAGGCCCAGGACTCTGGCCAATTGCTGGGACTCCTTGGGCAGGCCACCCACCAGCATGACCAGTTGCTCACTCAGCCATCGGTAGAAGCCGACCCCGTCGGCCACCTCCCAGGACGTCGGATCAAGGGGGGCATAGTCGACCCGCGTCAGGGCGCACAGCTGGTCGACCAGTCCGTCCGCCTCGTGTGGCAGCAGACCGTTGACCGGGTGGTTCGGTGGCCGGTCGCCCTCGGGGGGGCCGACGTACGTGTGGATGGCGAAGGGGTCGTTGGCGTGACTCTCGCCGAGGGCCAGCACCCTCGGCGCCATCACCGCGACACCGGACCGCTCGATGGCCGCGAGGACCGCGTGTTCGCTCAGGTAACCCCGCTCGCGGCGGCAGGCGGATGCCAGCTTTCGGCGCACCACGACGGGAAACTCGACCTCCGCCACACGCACCACCGAGTTGAGATGGCCGGTGCCTTTGAACACCCGGTTGGCCGGCGCGGATCCCTCGGCCAGCAAGGCGTCGCGAACAGCCGAACGCGGAAAATCAGGGTGCTCGGGAAGCCGCTCGTCCGGCTTCCAGCGCAGTGCGGTGACCGTCCGGCGGACACCCCTCGCCTGCTCGCCCCGAGACGTCCGCCACCGAACGAGAACCCGCTCGATCTCGGCGACGTCCGGCACGTGAGCCAGCCGAAGCGGTTCGGCCGCAGCCTGGAGAGCACGGCTCACGCTCGCGGTCGCCGTGTCCAGGCGCTTCTGGTCGAACGAGTCCTCCAGCGACGTCGCCGCGCGGATCACATCGGGGTAAATGGACTGGGCACGCTCGAATGCGACGTAGTGACGCAGATCCCTGGCCAGACCGTTGGCCGCCATCGGTCTGATGGCCTGCATGGCGTGCGCCCACGCGTCGATCACCTCGCCCCACTGGAACGCCGGGTACTGCATCCGGACCAGATGGGTGGCGAGGTCGTGCAGGGGGTCGCCGTAGGTCGCGAGCTCCCAGTCCACACAGATCAGGGGCGGCTCACCGCGGTAGGTGACGATCACATTGTCCCGGTGCAGATCCGCGTGGAGCAGGCTGAACGGCCTCCGGACCATGAGCGGCACTCGCTCGGCCAGCCGGATCAGCGCGTCCTCGGGGATACCGAGTGCCGCGAACAGTCCGCCGAAGGCAGTCCAATTGGGCTGGCGGATCTGCCGGTCAGCCAACAGCGCCAGCTTCCTCAGAAAGCCCTGGCTGTCCTTGTCGTTGCGCGGCCACCCTTCGGGCAGTCGCGGCAGCGCCTCCCTGCGTACCTGCGACATCTGGGCGAGCAGTCCTGCCAGTGCGTCGATCAGCAACCCGTCGACCGGCTTGCCGTTGGGACAGACGGTGGACAGCGGGACACCTTCCACAAAACTGTGGATGGAAGCCTCCCGGCCACGGACGAGGCAGGTGGGGACATGCGGCAGCTCCCCCTCGATGGCATCGAGGATCTCCGCTTCGTCCCGCCAGGTCCTGATGACGACAGGCAGCGCTTCGGGTCTGCGGATACGTACGGTCACATTCGTGCCCGGCTCGCGTCGCACGCGACGAGCCATGGCCTCGGTGAGGGGCAACACATAGTTACGGTTGTGATGACCCCCGGTCATCACCCCGCCCAGCTTCGCCTGGCCCACGAACTCGTCGTAGACGTCATCGGCGGCCCATCGTTCCCGTAAGGCACGTCGGGGAACGGGAGGTGTGCCCACGGGCCTCTCCTGTTGCTGAAGTTGCGGCAACAGTAGCGGCAAGCGGAACGGCGCACCCTCCGGACTGGTCTCAACGACGTAACGGGTCGGGATGATGCAAGGCGGCGCGCCCCCACGGTGACGAGTCGGTCACCCGATGCAGAAGTCAGACCGAGAGCAGATCCCACAGCGAGTCGAACCACAACTGCATACTGTCGACGAACGTCGAGCCCGACGAGTTCGGATCGTCGTCCCTGACATGGTGCGTGAGCGTGGCACCGAGTCCGATCACATCGAGCGCCTCGATCTCCTTGCCGCTGTCCAACACGATGGGCCGCTCGTCGACCACATAGGGGCCGAACAGGGCTTCGGTCTCGTTGAACAGGTACACCTTGAACGCCGGAGGCAGCCTGACATGGTGGACCTCGAGGTCGAAGGACTCGACGAGCTTCGCCGCCTGGAGGTTGCCCAGTACGCGCCGCAGCGAGGACGTGTGCTCCCGGGCGATTCCCAGGTGCCGCTCCGCCACCGCGGAGTCGTCCTTCGCGTTCCGGGCCTTCGGATACGGAAGCTCCAGATCCTCCGCCGGCAGCAGAAGGCGCAGCTTCACCCGCGGGGGCGTGGGATGCGACTCGACTCTCCGATCGCGGACCCATTTGTCGTACAACATCTTGAGATGCATGTTGAGCGACTCCGAGGTCAGCGTGTAGACGTCGAGGTCGACCTCCGGCAAATTGAACGCCTGCTCGATGAATGACCCCACGGTCACGGGGGCGCCCGGTTTCACGCCCCGGGGCGTCGAGGACTCGATGCGCTGGGTCTTGATCACTCGCGATCCGCTGCCGCGCTTGGACTGGATCCAGCCTTCGCTGGTGAGCTCCCTGATCGCCCGCTGCACGGTGTCACGAGAGACGCCGAACTCGTCGGCCAGAGCCCGCTGCGGGGGAAGTGTGCCATTCAACGGATAGGTCTCGTCGGCTATCCGGGCACGCAGGACTCCCGCGACGCGGTCGAACTCCGTGCCGCCGCCTTCACCCACGCGCTCTGCATCCACACGCCGACCGTACCGCCTTCACCCGATCAGCAAACCGTTTCCGGCCAACCAAACAGTCCAACTGCCCTACTGGTTACAGGATCAAGCAAGCAGGGCACATGCCAATCAAGATAACCAGTCCAATTGGTCTGTAAGTTGGGTAGTTGACTGGAAGCGGAAGGATGGGGTGGGGAAAGTGATCCAGTCAGAAGGGCTTGTAGCCGCAGCGGAGTTCGTCCTGTCGATGCTGGCCCAGTCGAAGATCGGCCTGCTGGGGGCGATCCTCATCGCGCTGATCTTCGCGGGCGTACGCGCGCACCACACCCGCCTCGCGGTGGGAGCCGCGGTCATGTTCGCCATCCTGATGTCTCAGGCCTGACCGCGCAGCATCCGCAGCACCGGTTCGAGTGACTCCACGACGACCTCGACCCCCGCGCTCCTCAAACGTTTCTCCTTGTCCTCGTTGCGGGCGAAGCCGATGAACGCGACGCCGGCGTTCTGAGCGGCGTAGAAGTCCGAGGGGGCGTCCCCGATCATCAGGGAGGCGGTGCGATCCGCGCCCATCGCGTTGAGGGCCTGGTTGAGGCAGTGCGGATGCGGCTTCAGCAGGTCGAGGTCGTGTGTGCGGCCGAAGACATAGGGGGCGAAGCAGGAGTCCAGGTCGCGTGTCGTGAGGTACGCGGTCGCCACCCGGGCGGAGTTGTTGGTCGCCACGGCAAGCTGACCGCCGAGGGCGCTCCAGGTGCGGATCAGCGGGTCGGCGTACGGTGTCGGCATCGCGGACGCCACCGCCTTCAGCTCCTGCTGGGTGAGCCGCTCCTCCAGTTCGGTCACCAGATCGCTCTGCGGATGTCGTCGATGGATCGCCTCGAGGACGTAGTGGGGGTCCGGATGGACCCGTTCCTCCTCGGTCAGCAGGCCGCGCAGCCCTCGGCTTTCGAGCCAATCGACCAGTCGGCGCGCGACGTCCTCCGCCGTGTGCCCCGCAAAGAGCCGACAGATCGGCCCATCGAAGTCAAAGAGTATAAAACGCGCCCTGGCGATCAACTTCCGCAGATTCTCAGTCTCTTCTGCCACCAGATCAGTCTGCGTCGTATCAGAAGTCACTAGGAGAGTGTCAGGTCCGAGGTGATGGTTTCCCAGAGGGCGTCGAACCACTTCTGCGACTGATCGACGAAAGCCGCGTCCCGTTGCCCCGTCCGGCGTTCGAAGGAGAAGAGCAGGGACTCGGCGCCCAGGGTGTCGTACATCTCGAGTGTCTGGCTGTAGACCTCCTCCTCCCGCCTCGTGACCATGTAGTAGGCGATCAGGGCCTCCGACCCGTTCAGCAGATAGAGCTTCACCGGCGGGGTGAACGGCAGGGCGCGGAACGTCACACGGACGTCGATGCCGTGCGACGAGCGCAGGGACTGGAGATTGTGGCGCAGGACGTGGCCCTGGGCATTGCGCTGGTCCAGCCAGCGCTTGTGGACCGGGTCGGTGTCACCGGGGCTCTGGACCGAGATCGGGAAGGCCAGATTGATGTCCCGGGACGGCAGCAGGATGCGGGCGTCGATCGACTCCGGGCGGATGCGGCCCTCGTGGATCTGCCGCAACGGCCCACCGAGCGCCAGCATCAGCGTCTCCGCGGTGAGGCAGGCCGCGTCGATGCGGACGTGCGGTGTCCCGAACGCCTCCACGAGCCTCGGGGTCAGCCCGACCATCGTCGGCTGCGGCTCGTCCCTGACCTGCTGGGGCTGCGCGATCCTGGGCGGGCTCCCCTTGCTGACGTTGCTCAGCAGCCCGGCCTCCTGGAGAAGGCGCAGGGCCTGGCGGACCGTGCCCCGCTCCACACCGAACTCCTCGGCCAGCTCGGCCTGTGTGGGCAGGCGGTCGCCCGCCTTCAGCTCGCCGGCACGGATGCGGTCCCGCATCGTCTCGGCGATCTCCTGGGGCGAGAGCCTTCTGCTGCCGTTCACTGCGACGTTCTCCTGGGTCACGACCAAACGCTACAACCTACGTCCATCTATGTGGAGTTGTCTGATAGTTGTTTATAAGCATAGACCAACTGGGGATAACTATAAGGGAGTTGGTTGCCAACTCAAAAGAGTTGGCGGAGGGATTGCCTCCTCTCGCGCACCAGCCGTAGGCCGTCGCCCCTGCGGACGGTTCGCCCGCCCTTGCCCAACCCTCCGGATCGCCGGTTTCCACCCGCACGGAAAGAGGTGCCACCATGCCCGCCATAGCCCTTCTCTCCGCTCTCTTCGTCGTCGGCTTCGACCAGTTCGTCCAGTGGAAGTACGGGACGATGGGCATCATCGGCCTGCTGTTGCTGACCGTCGGCATCAAGGCCAAGAGCCCCACCTGCAGCTCCGTCGGGGCGGTCGTCCTCGCCCTGATGGTCGCCCAGCCGGCCCTCTGACCAGCCCTTCGGGAGACCGTCCGAACCGCTGGAGGACATCGGCTAGCCGCCGAGCTCCAGTTCCGAGCTGATGGTCTCCCAAAGGGCGTTGAACCACAGATGCGACTGCTCCACGAACGTCGTGTCCCGCAGGCCCGCCCCCTGCGCGAAGGGGAACAGCATGGACCGCGTGCCCTCGGCGTCGTACATCTCCAGATACTCGTGGTCGATCTCCGCGCCCCGGCGGGTCACCGTGTAGTACGCGAAAAGCGCCTCCGCCCCGTTGAGCAGGTACAGCTTCACCGGCGGAGTGAACGGCAGCGCCCGGAAGGTGACATGCACGTCGATGCCGTGCGTGCTGCGCAGCGCCAGCAGGTTGTGTCTGAGGACCTGGCCCTGGGCGTTCCGCTGCGCCAGCCAGCGCCGGCGCAACCGGCCGTCGTCCGTGTCCTCCACCGGTTTGGGGAACGCGAGCTCGATCCGGCCGCTCGGCAGCAGCAGGCGCACATCGACCTTGGCCGGTTTTATTCGCCCCGCGTGAATCTCGCGCAACGGCTCGCTCATCGCGAGCGTGAGCGATACCGATGTCAGGCACAGGGCGTCTATCTCCACGTGCGGAGCGGCGAAGGCCGCCGAGATCCGGGGGGCGAGCGCCACCATCGTGGGCTGGGGCGGCACCTCCGGGCCGGCCACGGCACCGCCGGTGTGCGGTGCGACGGTCGCCGGGCTTCCCTTCGACACGTTGACGAGCAGACGCTCCGTCTGCAGGGTGCGCAGCGCCTGACGCACCGCCGCCCGCTCCACGCCGAACTCGTCGGCCAACTCGGCCTGCGTGGGCATGCGCTGGCCGGGCCGCAGCACTCCGGACCTGATCCGGCTGCGCAGCTCGTCGGCCACATCATGATGCGACCTCTGTGGCCGCTGTGACCTCTTCCGTCCGTTGACGGAGGCATGTTCCGGCTCCACGACCAAACACTACAACTTCACGCCATCTTCCGGCAGTTCAGAGAAAGGTGGTTATGAGACGTCTCCAATCGGAGATAAGTAAGGTGAAGTTGGTCGCCAACTTCGGGAAGTTGAGAGAGCTTGAGCGCTCTTGGCCAGCACAAGGACTGACCGAACTCCCTTCCGGAGGGGAGCCGGGAGCTCGGCCGGTCCGCACCAGGCGCACCACCACAACTGAATCGCTACGGATGAACAGCACGAAGCGCCACCGCCCGCACGGAAGGAGTGCCACCGCAGAGACCGGCCAAGCCCGCGAGGGCTCAGAAGATGTCCGGGCACCACGGTCGCCTGGACGTACGCAGCAGGGCGTCGGCGACAAGGGCGGCGCCCTCTTGCTGTTCCCGCACCCGCCCGAGCGCCGCCAGACGCACGGCGGACTCGTCCCCCAGCCACAGGGTCGCCAGTTCCGCCACGGGAAGGGTCAGCTGGGGTTCCAGGTCGGTCGGCTTGCACTCCGCGCCGTCCGGGCCGGCCTCCAGCCGGTAGCGGCCGCCGGTCAAGCCTGCCTCGTCCACGACCTCGAGGACGAGCGCGCCGCTACCGCCGTAGGTACGCGCCTCCAGAGCCCGTACGACGTCCAGGATCCGCACCCACAGCCAGTCCGCGTACGTGGTGAGACGGGCCGCACGCGGGTCGGGCAGGAGGTGCGGCAGCAGATCGTCGGGGGCCCGGCGGCCCGACTTCACCGTGGTGACCCAGTCGATCGAGCAGAGGTAGTGCCACAGGGCGCGCTCGGCCGCCGGGCTGGTGGTGATCAGGTTCTTGACGCTCACGGTGTTCGCGGGCCGCTTGTCGTCGCCCCAGTTGTCGTCGCAGGCGTAGGCGGCCAGTCCCTCGACCTCCCCGGACGGGGACCGGTAGACGGCGTGGAAGGGCTCGGTCCACGGCCGGGCGTCCAGGCGGACCGCGCCCGTGGTGACCTGCCACCAGCGCTCGTTGCGGTTGATCGCCCCCGGCTGGGCGAGCCGGAGGCGCTCGTGGAGCTCCGGGCCGAGCTTGCGCACCTCGGAGCCGTCGACCAGGTCGATGCGGCCGCCGTCGTCCGGGATGGAGCGGTGACGGTCGAGACCGGTGCGGGGGAGGTCGACAGTCCACTCGGCGGTGTGGGTGGCGGGGCCGAAGCCGAAGCGGCCGTAGATGGGGTACTCGGCGGCGATCAGTGTGGCGGCGACGTCGCCGCGTTCCTTCGCCGCCGCGAGGTCCAGTGCCATCATGCGGCTGAGGATGCCGCGGCGGCGGTGGGTGGCCGTGACGGTGACGTTGGTGATGGCGTCGGCGGGGACGGCCGCCCCGCCGACGGCGGTGAGCTCCTGGGCGAAGGAGCGGAAGGTACCCACGATGCGGGCCTGGCCGCGGTCGAAGGCGGCGAGCGTACGGGACGGAACGACGTACGTGCCGAGGTCGGCGACGTCGTGGTCCGAGAGGGCCGGGGAACGCAGGAAGCCCGTGCTCAGCGCACGGCTCCAGTCCCGGATCTCGGGTTCGGTGATCGGGCGTACCTCGATGTCTTCGGCGCGGCGGCTCATGGCCCCACGCTAGGGGTACGGCGAATCGGGTGTCGCGCGGATTTTCGCGGCCCCGCCGCCACGAGGCCGCCCCCCGGGACGCTCCTCCCCGGCCCCCCTGCCCGACCCCGGCCGGAGGGCCGCCGGGCGAGCCGATGCCCGGAGGCTCCGAAGCGGGGCCGGCGGGTGGCCGCCCGTGTTCGGGGGAACCGTACGATGCCTGCCGTGGACACCTCACCGGACGACCTGCGATGCGGGCTCTGCGGGCAGGTCGGGGATGCCCGGCACGAGCAGCGCCACGAGGAGTCGGTGCTCGGCGCGGGGAGGCGTGTGGAGTACGTGGTGATCGGACTGCGCGGCGCCTTGGCCGTCTATCAAGCTGTCGATGACCCCTCTCGGACGCGCAGGACCGGTGCCGCCGGCCTGGCGGCGCAACTGGGGATCGACCTGCCCGATCTTCCCGGCCGCCACTACACGTGCTGGGAGACTCGCGGGGAGTACGGCGTCTTCCGGAGCGGCTTCGAGCCGGCCTGACGAGCTGCGGCACAGGGCCGTCTCCGGGGGATCATCCGATCCTTGGGGGACGTGTGTCGCTGACCGACGCGGGGTGGGCGCGGATCGAGCCGTTGCTGCCGGACCGAACGCCGAGACGTGGCGGTCGGCGGCAGGAAGAGGAAACGCCCTAGAACACCGCGCGTATCTCGCCCACTTCGCGGTCCCCGCCCAGCAGCGGCGCCCGGCCGATGCGGTCCACCACCGGGGCCTCCACACCCATCAGGGTCAGGGCGCGGGACAGTATCGGCCCGAGCGACCGGGTCGCGCCGTCGTCCACCTTGAACGCCAGGGCCCGGCCGTCCGGGAGTGCCACCGCCTGGACCGCCTCCGCGCCCATCTTCGACAGGGCGCCGGGGATCTCCCGCATGAGCCAGGTGTCGGGACGGCGGGTGCCCGCCACGTACTCCGGATGCGCCCGCATCGCGTCGGCCACGCGCCGTTCCGCCGTGCCCGGCTGGGCGAGCACGAAGGACCGGAAGGCACGGGCCAGGCCGGTGAGGCTGATCGCCATGAGCGGGGCGCCGCAGCCGTCCGTTCCGACCGCCGCGACCGGCTCACCGGCCGTCTCCTCCACCACCGAGTGGATCAGCCGCTGCAGCGGGTGGCCGGGGTCGAGGTAGGAGTCGAGCGGCCAGCCCCGCAGCGCGCACACCGCCAGCATCGCCGTGTGCTTGCCCGAGCAGTTCATCGTCACCCGCTCGCGCACGGCACCGGACCCCAGGTAGGCCTCCGCCTCGGCCGGGTCCAGCGGCAGGTCCGGCGGGCACTGGAGGTCCTCCGCGCTCAGGCCGTGCTCGGTCAGCATGGTGCGCACCAGATCCAGATGGAACGCCTCGCCCGAGTGGCTCGCTGCGGCGATCGCCAGTCGCTCCCCGGCCAGGTCCAGGCCCGCCCGCAGCACACCGGCCGCCTGCATGGGCTTGTTGGACGAGCGGGGGAAGACCGGCGCCGAGACGTCTCCGAGCGCGAACTCCACCGAACCGTCCGCGCCGAGCAGGACCAGGTTCCCCCGGTGCCGGCCCTCGACGAACCCGGACCGCACCACCTCGGCGAGTATCGGGGGAATGGCGCAGTGGTCGGATCCGGCGGGCAGGACGGTCTGGGCGGAAGTCGACATGGGTGCTTGCCTTCGCGACGGGGACCCGCCCTTCGCCCGGATGCCACCGGGGTACCGGGGCCGCCGCGCACACCCAGGGGCCCCGGGTTCGCCGGGGCCCTCCGCGTCACATGAGCAGGTCGTCTACTTGTGCTTCTCCCTCACGGTACCTGCGGGCGATCTCGGCGCTGCAATCGTCCGCCGTGCGCTGCAACCGCTGCCGCCGCCGCGAGACCTGCCGCTCGTACCGCACGAGGCGCTTCATGCCCGCCCCCAACTCGTCGTCCGTACGCGCCTGGAGGTCCGACAGCTCGACCTCGGCGAGCATCTCCGCCGCCAGCCGCCGGAACTCCTCGCTCTGCGGTGTGCCGACCGTCACATGACGGGCGGAGGAGCGGTGGCGGGCGGGTGCGTCCCTGAGGATCTCCGGCAGCCGCGTCACGACCTCCTCGGGCATCCGTCCGCCGCGCCGGGCCAGTTCCGCCCGGAGGATGTCGATACGGCCCTGGAGCAGCCGTCGTACATAGCTGAGATCGGCTTCGTCCCGCTGGGCGTCACGGCGCAGTCCGCGCAGTTCGGTCAGCCGCAGCGTGGACAGGTCCTGCCCGGCCCCGTCCGCGGGCATCGGGCTGTCCGTGCGCTGCACGGGAGCCCGGCACTCCCCGGCGCTCCCCGATCGGGCGGGCGCCGCAACCCCGGGTCGTCGCCCGGTACCCACTGTGCTCATGTCCTCAACCGTCCCCTCGACCGGCGCGGCACCCCCCACGGATGCGCCGCAACACAGGCATCGTGCCACCCGGAGTGGTCCCAATGTGACCGAGTGCCCCTGATCTGCCCCGGATGGAGGGTTACGGGCCGATAAGAATGCTCTCGTAAGAGAGGACAAACAGAGGCGCGCAATGCCCCGGACGGCCGGTCGAACGGGCGCTGTCGGCCCCTTCCCGGGGCCGCCGGGAGGCACGGCATGATGGTCCTCATGCGTGCGGTGGTGCAGAGGGTGGACGGCGCGAGCGTCGTCGTGGACGGCGAGACGGTCGGCGAGATCAGCGGCGAGGGGCTGTGTGTGCTCGTCGGGGTCACCCACGAGGACACCAAGGAGAAGGCGGCCCAACTGGCCCGCAAGCTCTGGTCGATCCGCATGCTGCACGACGAGAGGTCGTGCTCCGACGTCGACGCGCCCCTGCTGGTGATCAGCCAGTTCACGCTCTACGGCGACGCCCGCAAGGGCCGCCGCCCCACCTGGAACGCGGCGGCCCCGGGCGATGTCGCCGAGCCCCTCGTCGACGAGGTGGTCGCCCGGCTCCGCTCGCTGGGTGCGACGGTGGCGACGGGCCGGTTCGGTGCGCAGATGCGCGTATCGCTGACGAACGACGGCCCGTTCACCGTGCTGCTGGAGATCTGAGCCCTACGGCGCCACGATCACTTCCTGGGCCGCCGCCGTCGTGTCGGCGACCAGACGGGCGTCGAGCGGCACGTTCCGCTTGACCAGGGCGAGGGCCACCGGACCCAGCTCGTGGTGGCGCACCGAGGTCGTCACCACGCCGATCTTGCGGCCGTCGGGCCCTTCGTCCGCCAGACGCAGTTCGGTGCCGTGCGGCGGCAGGTGCACCTCGCTGCCGTCCAGGTGGAGGAAGACCAGCCGGCGCGGCGGCTTGCCCAGGTTCTCCACCCGGGCGACCGTCTCCTGGCCGCGGTAGCAGCCCTTCTGAAGGTGCACGGCCGTGCCGATCCAGCCCAGCTCGTGCGGGATGGTGCGGTGGTCGGTCTCGAAGCCGACGCGGGGGCGGTGGTGCTCGACCCGCAGCGCCTCGTAGGCCAGCAGTCCTGCCGCGGGGCCGCTCTTGTGCGCGTAGGCCTCGAGGTCCGCGCGCGGCAGGAAGAGGTCACGGCCGTACGGCGTCTCGCGGACCACGACGCCCTCGGGCGGCTCGGCGATCGAACCGGCCGGCAGATGCACCACCGCGACGTCCTCCGTCCGGTCGGCGACTTCGACGCGGTAGAAGAACTTCATCGATTCCAGATACGCGACGAGCGCGTCCTGGGTGCCCGGCTCGACATGGGCCCAGACCGTCTCGCCGTCGTCCACCAGATACAGCGCGTGCTCGATGTGGCCGTGCGCGGAGAGGACGAGCGCCTCGGTGGCCTGGTGCGGAGGCAGGTCGCTGACGTGCTGGGTGAGCAGCAGATGCAGCCAGCTCAGGCGGTCCTCACCGCTGACGGTGACGACGCCGCGGTGCGAGAGGTCCACGAACCCGGAGCCGTCGGCAAGGGCACGCTGCTCGCGGAACAGGTCGCCGTAGTGGGCGGCGACGCCTTCGTCCACGCCTTCGGCGGGAACGGCGCCGGGCAGGGCCAGCAGGGGACTCTTCATGTGTCCACCCTACGACGGGGTAGTTGAACCCTTGAGCGAGCAGTCCTGGCAGCGGCCGAAGATCGCGAAATGCTTCATGTCCGTCTCGAAGCCGAACGTGTCGCGGAGCTTGGCGGTGAACTCGGCGGCCACGTCGAGATCGGCCTCGATGACGTTCGTGCAGTCACGGCACACCAGATGGATGTGGTGGTGCCGGTCCGCGAGGTGGTAGGTCGGCGCGCCGTGCCCGAGGTGGGCGTGACTGACCAGTCCGAGCTCCTCGAGAAGCTCCAGGGTCCGGTAGACGGTGGAGATGTTGACCCCCGACGCCGTCTTCCGCACCTCGCAGAGGATGTCGTCCGGGGTCGCGTGCTCCAGGGTGTCCACGGCTTCGAGCACAAGTTGCCGCTGCGGGGTCAGCCGGTAGCCGCGCTGCCGCAGATCGCTCTTCCAATCGGTGCTCACCACACCGGAAAGTCTAGAACTACTTGAAGAATGCGATCCCGTCGTCCGGAAGGTCGTCCGGGAGAGCCTTCGCCCAGCGCTCCACGTCCTCCGGCGTGACGACCTTCTTCAGGTGCGCCGACATGTAGGGACGCAGCGGCACCTCGGGGGTCTGCTTCTCACCCACCCACATCAGGTCGCTGTTGACGTACCCGTACAGCCGCTTGCCGCCGCTGTAGGGACCCGATGCGGCCGTCCGGGCGACGGCGTCCGTGGCCAGCTCGATCTGCGGCTTCTTCTGGGCCAGCTCGCCGTACCAGACCTCGACGACCCCGTCGTTGCGGACCATGGTGACCTCGACCTTGCGGTCGGCGTCGATCCGCCAGAACCCGGCCTCGGTCTCCAGCGGCCTGACCTTGTTCCCCTCGCTGTCCAGCACCCAGCTGTGCGAGCGGTACTCCAGGAAGTCCCGCCCGTCGTGGGTGAAGGACACCTCCTGGCCGAAGTTGCACTTCTCGGAACCGGGGAAGTCGTGCACGCCCGCGCCGGCCCAGTCGCCGAGCAGGAACACCAGGGGCACGAGGTCCTTGTGGAGGTCGGACGGGATCTCGATCATGAGCAGCTTCTCGCGGGAGTCGTGGCGGTCGCGTACGTGGTGGGTGCGGGGCTCAGCGCTGGCCCTGGTACAGCTTCTTCACGGTCAGTCCGGCGAAGGCGAGCACGCCGACGCAGACCAGGACCAGCAGGGTTTCGAAGAAGATCTCCACGGGTGCTCCTTGGTGAGCGATGCGATCTCCCCGCTCGAGCCTTCGGGAGCGGAGGTACGTACGTAAGGGCCGGACCCCAGCTTACGCGGCCGGGGTCCGGCCCTCCCTTCGAGGTACTCCGTCCCGGCCGTCAGTCGAGCAGCTGGCACTCCAGCGTCACGGTCTGCTGGAACGGGATGGCGTCCGCGGTGCCCTTGCGGGACTGGACGACGAGCCCGATGGTGTCCCCGGCCGTGATGTACGCGTGCCGGACCTGCTCGGCGCCGTACGGCTTGCTCTCCGTGTAGGTGAAGCTCGTGGCATTCTCGAGCGCCGCGTCGCCCGGGAAATCGTCGTCCCTTTCGGCCACGGTGGTGCCGCGCAGCGGGTACACCGGGGAGCCGTAGGTGGTCAGCTCCGTGGCGACCAGTTCCTCCGAGACCACGGCGGTGTTGAACTGGAGCAGGTAGATCCGCGTGTGGGTGCCGTCCGGCGTGGTCCAGCCGCGGGCGGCGGTGTGCCGCAGGCCGTAGTCGGTCAGCAGTTGCCGGATCTTCGTCTGGTCCTTCTTGACGGCGTACTCCGCCAGGAAGGTCTTCGTCTCCAGCCAGCCGTCCTTCCCCCGCAGCGCCGCGTCGGCCTTGGCGCCTCTGGGGGCGGGCAGGAGCAGTCGGCGCAGGTCCGCGTAGTGGGCACCGGCCTTGTTGACCCCGGCGAACGGGGCCGGGCGGCCGACCGGCAGCGGCGGCCTGGTGATCGTCGGGTAGTCCCAGCGCCCGTCGGACTCCGTCGCCAGCCCCGGTACGTCCGTGCGCTCCATACGTGAGACGCCGTACGCGGCGGACGCGCCCACGACGCCGAAGACCACGACGGCGGCGGTCCAGCGCAGGACGGCGCGCAGGACCCGGCGGTCCTTCTTCACCTGCGGTGCCGCAAGCTCCTGGAGCCCCCCTGGGAGCGTCTGGGCTTCGGCGGGCTCGGACGACGTCACGGGTGACGGCGGCGGCGACACAGTCCGCTCGTCCCGCTCGACCGACCCGACCGGTGCTCTCTGCTCGGTCATACCGCCTCCCCCGTCCCGGCGACGCGGTCGAGCTGCTCGCGCAGCAGCTCGGCGACCGTGTCGGTGTGCAGTGGCTTGACCCCGTAGGCGGTGGCGGTGACCAGGACGTCGCCCCGGTAGGCGGAGCAGAGCATCATGTCGAGCTTCTCCTTCTTCTCCGCGGGCGGGAGGAAGCACTCCGCGTTCTTGTAGCCCTTGATCTTCGGTCCCTTGCGGAAGATCCGGAGCGCTTCCAGGAACCCGTTCTGGAATTGAGAAATGTTCCGCACCGCGGCCTTGTCCTCGATCTGGACGAGCTCGACGCTCACGGTGAAGCTGTCGCTCCCGTCCGCAGAGGTGTTCATGTAGCTGCGCATCGCCATGCCCTTGGTGTGCTGCTTGTCGATCTGCTGCTCCAGCCGGCGCCGCTGGGTGCGCGGCAGATCGCGGATCGCCTCCTTGCGCAGGGCCGCGGCCTCGTTGCCGCTGAGGGCGGCGTCGGAACCGAACTCGGCGATGTCCGGCCCACGGCCCCAGTCGCCCGTGCCGTACGGGACGAGCATGGCGGCGAGCGGCGAGGCCGCCTTCGGCTGCTTCGCCTCGTCCTTCGGGGCCGGAGGGAACTTCCAGGTGGGCGCGCCCGGGTCACGGTCGGCGCCCTGGACGATCACGGCCGTGGTGGTCACGAGGCCGACGACGGCCCCGGCGAGCACGACGGAGGCGGCGACGGCGGCGATACGGCCGCGACGCACGCGCTTCTTCACGGGGGCTTCCGGCGGGGCGGTGGAGCCATTCGGCTCGGGCTGCTGCCCGGTCCCGGGGGCCGTCTGCTCGGCGCCGGCAGCCGGCCGGCCGCTCCCGGTGGCTTCGTCACCGGGCTGCACGCTCACGGCCGCTTCGTCTCTCGGTTGCTCGGTCACAGCCGCTCCATCTGCCGCTCGGCCAGGTCCATGATCTTCGACTTGGAGATCGGCTTGGTATCGAAGATCCAGATCTCCATGGCGATGTCACCTCGCCAGGCAGCCGCCTGCGCCTTGTAGACAGGCAGGTAACCCGCCTGCGTCTCGGGCTTGGCGGTGATGTAGACCATGCCGTCGCCGGTGCCCGGAATGGGCCAGCTCCGGGTGCCGTCGACGTCCCAGTTGCCGGCCCGGTCGGCCGCGGACAGGTTTTCCTCCTGGTGGTACTGCACGAGCCGTACATCGACGGACTCCGTGTCGTGTTCGGTCCAGACGGACTCGGCCGCACGGCGGTACTCGGCCGTCGCGAGCGAGACGAATTCCCTGTCGGCGTCCTTGAGTTGCTCCGCGTACTCAGCCATGTTCAACCAGCCGTCGTTGCCGGGCACGTAGTCGGGCTCCCGCGCCCCCTTCGGCCGTTCGATCAGCAGCTTGCGCAGGTCGCCGTCGGTCTTCACCTCGCGGTCCTGGGCGGCGGCCAGGGGCTCCGGTGCCGGCCCCTTGGCCTGAGCGACCACCGGCTGCGACAGCGGCGGCAGCGCGGTGGGCTCACGGTCGGCCTGGATCAGGTAGCCGGTGCAGGTGCCGGCGACCAGCCCGAGCACCGCGGCCGTGGCCAGCAGCAGGACCGTACGTCCACGGCGCCGCACGCGGGGTGCGGGCGGCTCGGGTGAGCCAGGGGGTTCAGGGGCTTCAGGGCCTTCGAGCTCTTCAGACACATCGGGCACATCAGGTAGTTCCAAGACGTCCCCCCACGGAACGAGAAGCACGGATTCCGTATCCGCGCACACAGGAGACACATGGCTACTGCACGGAGTTGCGCGGGAGTTGATCACGATTCGGACTACGATTCGAGCATGTCGAAGAAGCTCGTGATCAAGGTGACGGCCGGTGCGGATGCCCCCGAGCGCTGTTCTCAGGCGTTCACCGTCGCTTCCGTGGCCGTTGCCAGTGGAGTCGACGTCTCGCTCTGGCTGACCGGTGAGTCCTCGTGGTTCGCGCTGCCGGGCCGGGCCGCGGAGTTCGAGCTGCCGCACGCGGCGCCGCTGCCCGATCTGATCGAGGCGATCATGGCGGCCGGACGGATCACCCTGTGCACCCAGTGCGCGGCCCGCCGGGACATCACGCAGCAGGACGTCATCGCCGGCATCCGGATCGCCGGCGCACAGGTGTTCGTCCAGGAGGCGCTGGCGGACGAGACCCAGGCACTCGTGTACTGAGGCGTGCCCGGCGAGGACGCGGACCTAGTGCCGCTTCTTCCCGTCCAGCTCGTCCCACCACTCGTCGGACTTGGGGTCCCCGGACGGGTCGTCCCACCAGCGGTCCTCGGGACCCCGCCGGTTCGCCACCATGGCCGCCAGCGGCGGGATCACCATGGCGAGCAGGCACATCCCGACGGCCGCGGGGATCGACCAGAGCCGCACGACCCCCCAGGCCAGGACGAACAGACCGATGCAGGTCCCCATCATGGCGAAGTAGACGTGCCGCCGCCGCGCGTACATAC
This sequence comes from Streptomyces sp. HUAS TT11, assembly GCF_051553595.1. Classification (NCBI taxonomy): domain Bacteria; kingdom Bacillati; phylum Actinomycetota; class Actinomycetes; order Kitasatosporales; family Streptomycetaceae; genus Streptomyces; species Streptomyces sp. HUAS TT11. The sequence continues at coordinate 4,965,219 of NZ_CP196184.1, read as the reverse complement.
CTCCAGGCTATGCCCGGACACGCCGAAGGGCCCCACCCCTGCCGGCAGGTGTCCTGCCCCGGGATGCGGCCCTTCAGCCGTGCACGTACGGGCCCTCGGACCGTCGTGGAGTGATCGTCAGACGGCGATCGCGACCTCCGCGAGGCCGCCCGTCTGCGCGACGACCGTGCGGTCCGCGGTGGCGCCCGGCACCAGGGCCCGGACGGTCCAGGTCCCCTCGGCCGCGTAGAAGCGGAACTGTCCGGTCGCCGAGGTCGGGACCTCGGCGGTGAACTCACCGGTCGCGTCGAGCAGGCGCACGTAACCCACCACGGGCTCGCCGTCGCGGGTCACCTGACCCTGGATCGTGGTCTCACCGGGCTTGATCGTCGAGGCGTCGGGACCGCCGGCCTTCGCTCCACACATGGCTCTTCCTTCGGGGTAGGTCCGGGGATCCGGGGTTACTTGGCGGCGCCGAGCTCGATCGGGACGCCGACGAGGGAGCCGTACTCGGTCCAGGAACCGTCGTAGTTCTTGACGTTCGGGACCTCGAGCAGCTCGTGCAGGACGAACCAGGTCAGCGCGGAGCGCTCACCGATACGGCAGTACGCGATGGTGTCCTTGGCCAGGTCGACGTCCTCCTCGGCGTAGAGCGCCTTCAGCTCGTCGTCCGACTTGAAGGTGCCGTCGTCGTTGGCGTTCTTCGACCAGGGGATGTTGCGGGCGCTCGGCACGTGACCGGGACGCTGCGACTGCTCCTGCGGCAGATGCGCGGGGGCCAGGAGCTTGCCGGAGAACTCGTCGGGCGAACGGACGTCGACCAGGTTCTGCACGCCGATCGCGTCGACCACGTCGTCGCGGAACGCGCGGATGGCCGTGTTCTGCGCCTTGGCCCGGTACTCGGTGGCCGCCCGCTCGGGAACCTCGGTGCCGTCGACCAGCTCGCGCGCGTCCAGCTCCCACTTCTTGCGGCCGCCGTCGAGCAGCTTGACGTTCTCGTGGCCGTACAGCTTGAAGTACCAGTAGGCGTAGGAGGCGAACCAGTTGTTGTTGCCGCCGTACAGGACCACCGTGTGGTCGTTGGCGATGCCCTTCCCCGACAGGAGCTCCTCGAAGCCGGCCTGGTCGATGAAGTCACGGCGGACCGGGTCCTGGAGGTCCTTGGTCCAGTCGATCCGGATGGCGTTCTTGATGTGGTTCTTGTCGTAGGCGGAGGTGTCCTCGTCGACCTCGACGATGGCGATCGTCGAGTCGTCCAGGCGCTCCTGCAGCCAGTCGGCGTCGACCAGGACGTCGCTGCGGCTCATGCTCTATCTCCTCCGGGGCAGTTGCGGCGGGGTCTGCGAGTCGGGGTGGGGTGCGGGTGTGCGGCTTCAGGCCGGCGTACACGGCGCACGGGTGGCCCTGCGTCAGGACCAGGGCCGGCGATGCGGGAGTCGGGTCTCCCGCTCAGGAAGTGCGACAGAGCATGGCGGCGACGCGGCACAGGTCTACTGCCCGCCGCTTCGTGAGATCCGCCTGTCGCTGCATGGGGTCGATCGTAGGGACGGATCGCCGGACATGTCACCGGGGTGTCGAATGGTGAGATACGACCGTCCGCATTTTGAGAAGAACGGGCCGCCGAGCCTGCCGACGCGGGGCCCCGGGTCTCCGGGCGCCCGGTCGCATCTGCGGTACGGACCAGACGTCTCGCCTTTCGGACGCCCGGTGCCGAGGACTCCGTCCTACCCGGCCAGCCTGACGTCCGAACCCTTCACCGTGACCTCCACGCCCTTCTCGGCCGCCTGCACCGAGTCGATCCGGATGCCGCCGGGCAGCTGGTCGACGGCCTGCTGGAAGTCGGTGACGGCCCGCACCCGGCCCTCGGCCGGCCGGACGCCCCCGAACTTCGGCAGTGTGTCGGCGTGCACCTTCACGGTCTTGCCCTGCACCGTCACCGAGCTGAGCACGGTGACCGGGTCCGGCAGCGTCTTGCCGAGGACCGTCGCCTCGACCGCGACCTTGATCTTGCCGTTGCCGCCGTCCGAGAGGCCGACGACCCGGGCGGTGACACCCGGCGCCACCTGGGTGGGTTCGGCCTTGGCGGTCCTGAGCAGTTCGTCGTAGGAGATGAGCGCCGTTCCGGTGGCGGTGGCCGCGGTCGCGGAGCTGTAGTCGCCGGTGAACTTCACGCCCTTCATGTCGGCGTTCAGGTCGTCTATACGGATCTTCTCGCCGCCGTCGCCGCCGGGAGCCTCGTAGTTCTTGATACCGACCTCGATGTCGTCCAGCTCCCCGCCGGCCACCTGGGTGAGGAAGGGGAAGCCCTTGATGGACACGTCCGGGGTGTCGGTCAGCCCCTCGGAGGTCCTCAGCTTGTCGGCCGCCTCGCTCTCCGCGAAGTGGACCGCGACACGGTCCACGACGACGAAGAGGACGCCCAGGACCAGGACGACGATCAGCAGTCTCCGCAGTGCGCGCATGCTCGGTGTTTCCCCCGCCTAGGCGATCGATGACGGCCCGGGTGACCGTCGAGCGCGACTGTAACCCCGTGCGGACGGAGGTCCTCCGAATTGTCGATCACCTGTGACACTGGCTAGCCGATGGCACGCCCCAGCAGATAGATCACCGGCGCCGCCGCGGTCAGCGGCAGGGCGACGCCCGCCGTGAAGTGGACGAAGCGGGAGGGGTAGTCGTAGGAGGCGACCCGGTGGCCGATCAGCGCGCAGACGCCCGCGCCCAGGCCGAGGAAGGCGCCGGACGTGCCGACGCCGGTGGCGTTCCCCGTCGCGATGCCCGCACCGGTCGCCGCCAGCAGGGCCACGACGACCGAGGCCGCGGTCGGCAGCGGCAGTGCCCGCGCCAGGACCGCCACGGCGACGGCGACGGCACCGACGGTGACGGCGTCCGCCTCGGCCGCGAGATGCCCCGCCGCGATGATCGACAGCGAGGCCGAGGCGACGGTCGCCATCAGACCGTGCATCCGGGTGTCCGGGTCGGCGTGCGACCGCAGCTGCAGGACGAGGGAGAGCAGGACCCACACACCGAGGGCGCCGAGGATCGCGGCGGGCGCGTGCTCACGGCCGGCCACGAGCACCGCGACGTCCGCGGCGACGGCCCCCAGGAACGCCAGCGCGATGCCCTGCCGGGCGGGCCACATGCCGTTGAGCCGGAACCATCCCGCGGCCGTCACGCCCTGGAGGATCACCAACGGCACCACCAGGGCGTACGGGCCGAGGGCCGCGCCACCGGCGAGCAGCGCCCCGAGCAGCGCGGTGAGCGCGGCCGGCTGGAGCCCCGGCTCGATGATCGGCGAACGCCCTTCGAGCCGGGCCCGCTGGTTGGCGGGGAGTCGGGAGATGTCGACGGGGGGTGCCGCGGGCGGTGTCGTGGTCTGGGTGCCGCCACCGCCGCGGGCCGCCGTCCCGCCAGGACCGGAGGGACGGGCGCGGCCGCCCACGCCGTGCGCGGCGTAACCGTGGGGGTACGCCTGGGACTCCGGCGGTAGCGGCTGCGCGGGGCCGTACGCCTGTCCGTCCCAGTGCTGCGGGTAGGCCGAGGGCTGCTGCGGATACCCGGCGCTCGGGTCGTACCACTCCTGCTGCCGCGGCTGCTGCGGAGAGGCGTGCTGCCGGTGGGGGTCGAAGCCCGGGTCGTAGCCCTCGTACGGCTGGTTGCTCATCGGTGTGCTCATCCTCCTGCGAACGGTGGGAGCACCTCGACCGTGCCGCCCTCGGCCAGCCGTACCGTCTCGTGCTCACGGGTCCCGACGGGGTCACCGTCGACAAGGAAGGAGCATCGCCGCAGGACGCGGACGAGTTCGCCCGGGTGCCGGCCGCGGGCCGCGTCGAGCGCCTCCGCGAGCGTGGTGGCGTCGTACGGCTCCTCGGCGGTACCGGCCGCGGCCTTGGCGGCGGCCCAGTAGCGCACTGTGCCCTGTGCCATCTGCTTCCTCAACTCGGTCGTGGTGAACACCGTCAGGCTAGCCCGCGTGGGAGACCGCCCACGCCCCGATCCGCGCCACGAGTTCGTCGTCGCTGGCGTGCTCGGCGTGGCCCATGCCGGGCTCCAGCCACAGTTCGGCGTGGCCCGGTGACGCGTCGGCCAGCATCCGGGGGTGGTCGACGGGGAAATAGCCGTCCTGGTCGCCGTGCACGATCAGCAGCGGGGTCGGCGCGATCAGGGGGACGGATTCCACCGGCGAGGTGGGGACCGGGTCCCAGTCGCGGTGGTGGATACGGGTGCGCAGACCGTAGCGGCCCAGCAGACGCCCCTCCGGCCGGGTCACCAGCCAGTGCAGCCGGCGCATGGGGGCCGTGCCCCGGTAGTACCAGCGGGCGGGGGCGCTGACCGCCACCACGGCGTCCGGACCGGCGTCGCCGTGGTGCTGCGCCGCGTGCCGCAGCACCACGGACCCGCCCATGGAGAAGCCGACGGTCACCACCCGTGTGTGCCCGAGGGTGCGCGCCCACTCCACCGCGGCCGCCAGGTCGTACACCTCGCGGTCGCCGACCGTCGAGCGTCCCCCCGACGCACCGTGGCCGCGGAAGGAGAACGTGACCACCGCGCCGTGACGGGCGAGGACGCCCGCCACCCGGCGTACGTGCGGCCGTTCCAGGTCACCGGTGAAACCGTGGGCGACGACGATCGCAAGATCCTCGAGATGGCCGGAGGGTGCACGCCCGATGTCGGTCGCGGGCGCGCCGGGATCGTATGCGGCGTCGATCCGCACCCCGTCGACCGTGTGCAGCAGTGTCCGCAGCGGGCCCCGTCGTGCCGTCTCAGAGTTCGGACGAAGCGTGGATCGTGCCGTATGACCTGCCGGACCAATGCTCATGTGGGCTATTCTGCTGGGGAGAGGACTCGGGCAGCGTAGCCCCCGGGTCCTTTTGTGCTTTCGGAAGCGTTGTATACGAAGCGGGAAACCGCAGGTGTACGGGCCGCCGAAGGCGAAGGCGGGTCCCGGGCCCGGGATCCGCACCGTACGAAGCTGTGCCGAAGGCTCCCCCACCGCCCGCAGGGCGTGGGAGGTACCCCCACTCGCAGGGACCGAGGAGGAACCAGACGCTATGGGCGAGCGAACCGTGCACGAACGTATGACGACCGGGGCGGGTGGGGTGCGATGAGTTCTCTGCTGCTCCTGACCAATGCCCTTCAGCCGTCGACGGAGGTGCTTCCCGCTCTCGGCCTGCTCCTGCACAACGTGCGAGTGGCTCCGGCGGAAGGCCCCGCTCTCGTCGACACCCCGGGTGCCGACGTCATCCTGATCGACGGCCGGCGCGACCTTCCGCAGGTGCGCAGCCTGTGCCAGCTGCTGCGGTCCACCGGGCCCGGCTGCCCCCTCGTCCTCGTCGTCACCGAGGGCGGCCTCGCGGCGGTGACCGCCGACTGGGGCATCGACGACGTCCTGCTGGACTCCGCGGGACCCGCCGAGGTGGAGGCGCGCCTCCGCCTGGCCATGGGCCGCCAGCAGATCGTCAACGACGACTCCCCGATGGAGATCCGCAACGGCGACCTGTCCGTGGACGAGGCGACCTACAGCGCCAAGCTCAAGGGCCGCGTCCTCGACCTCACCTTCAAGGAGTTCGAGCTCCTGAAGTACCTCGCCCAGCACCCGGGCCGCGTCTTCACCCGCGCCCAGCTGCTCCAGGAGGTCTGGGGCTACGACTACTTCGGCGGTACGCGCACGGTCGACGTGCACGTACGACGGCTGCGCGCCAAGCTCGGACCCGAGCACGAATCGCTGATCGGCACCGTCCGCAACGTCGGCTACCGCTTCGTCACCCCGGAGAAGGCGGACCGCGCCTCCGGCGGCGTCTCCCGCCAGGGCGAGACCGAGCCCGATGCGGGGACGAGTGCGAAGGCCGCCCGGTCAAAGCCGGAGGATGCGGGCGAGATGGCCTCCCTGTCCTCGACCGAGGTCACGGCTGAGGCATAGAAAGGCGTATGCCCTGCCCAGGGCGGGTCCATCCGCGTAGACTCCGCGCGTGGCCAAGGTGACTCGGGACGATGTGGCACGGCTGGCGGGTACTTCCACCGCCGTCGTCAGCTATGTCATCAACAACGGACCCCGGCCGGTCGCCCCGGCCACGCGCGAGCGCGTGCTCGCCGCCATCAAGGAACTGGGGTACCGGCCCGACCGGGTCGCCCAGGCCATGGCCTCCCGGCGCACGGACCTCATAGGCATGATCGTCCCCGACGCGCGTCAGCCCTTCTTCGGGGAGATGACGCACGCGGTCGAGCAGGCCGCCGCCGAACGCGGAAAGATGGTCCTGGTCGGCAACACCGACTATGTGGCCGAGCGCGAGGTCCACTATCTGCGGGCCTTCCTCGGTATGCGCGTCTCGGGTCTGATCCTGGTCAGCCATGCGCTCAACGACCACGCCGCCGCCGAGATCGACGCGTGGGACGCCCGGGTGGTGCTGCTGCACGAGCGGCCCGAGGCGATCGACGACGTCGCGGTCGTCACGGACGACCTCGGCGGGGCCCAGCTCGCCGTCCGTCATCTCCTGGAGCACGGCTACGAGTACGTCGCCTGCGTGGGCGGCACAGCGGAGACCCCGGCCGTCGGCGACCCGGTCTCCGACCACGTCGAGGGCTGGCGTCGGGCGATGCAGGAGGCCGGGATCCCCACGGAGGGCCGGCTCTTCGAGGCGCCGTACAACCGCTACGACGCCTACAAGGTGGGACTGGAACTGCTGGCCGGCCCCGACCGTCCGCCGGCCATCTTCTGCTCCACCGACGACCAGGCGATCGGCGTGCTGCGCGCGGCACGGGAGCTGCGCATCGACGTGCCGGGGGAGCTCGCGGTGGCGGGCTTCGACGACGTCAAGGAAGCGGCGCTGACCGATCCGCCGCTGACGACCGTGGCCTCGGACCGCTCGGGGATGGCCCGGGCGGCCGTCGACCTGGTGCTGGACGACGGCCTGCGGGTCGCGGGATCACGCCGGGAGCGGCTGAAGCTGTTTCCGTCCAGGCTGGTCGTACGGCGCTCCTGCGGCTGCACGGACTGACCGGGCCGGAGTCCGGCCCCGGCCGTCGACCCGCAAGCGCCGCGTGGCGCGTCCTGCGCGGACCGCGCGGCCGTGCCGCGCCCCTGCCACCGAACGCCTCGCACGCAAACGGCCCGCCGGGGAACCGGCGGGCCGTCGCACGAGCTGTGCGCTCAGTTGATCAGAACAGCAGGTTGTACTTGTTGTAACCGGTGCCCAGCTTGACCCGGGCGCTGAAGAGGCCGGTGGTGGCCTTGTTCGTGCCGCGGTAGAGCCAGAGCGTGCCGCCGGAGTCCCGGGCCATGACATCGGCGATGCCGTCGCCCGTCACATCGCCGTTGGCCACGTACGAGGTGAATTTCCAGCCCGTACGCGCCTTGATCCGCGTGGACCACGGGGTGTGCTCCTGCTGGGTGCCCCGGTAGAGCCACAGGGTGCCGTCGCCGGAGCGGACGAGCAGGTCCGCCTTGCCGTCACCGGACAGGTCGCCGTGGCCGAAGATCTTCACGCCCTTCCAGGCCTTGTTGACGACCTTGACCTTGCCGTAGAACTGCCCGTTGCCCTTGCCCGGGTACAGGTACACGGAGCCGTCCGCGTCGACCGCCACCAGGTCGGGTCGGGCGTCACCCGTCATGTCGCCCGGTATGGCGTAGGACTTGTAGCCGCCCCACACCGAGCTGATCTGCATCGAGTCGAAGTGCTGCTTGGAGTGGTTGAAGTAGCTGCGGTACAGCTTGCCGTCGTACTTGTCCCGGATGATCAGGTCCTGGAAGTAGTCCCGGTCCAGATCGGCCTGCAGCGCCCAGCTGATGTCCTGCCAGCCGGCGCTCTGGTAGCTGGACCGCCCCAGCGTGGTGCCCTTGCTGTTCTGCTGGAACAGGCCCCCCGAGGGGGTACGCAGCAGCAGGTCGGCGCGGCCGTCGTACGTCAGGTCGGCGTCGTCGATGCGCGGCTGGGCCGCCACGGTGTAGGTGGAGACCTTGGTGAAGACCGGGTAGGCGCCCTTGGCCGTGCAGCCCTCCACACCCCACGACACAATGCCGACGATCTTGCCGCTGACCACCAGCGGGCCACCGGAGTCGCCGTTGCAGGTGCTCTTGGTGCCCTCGTCGGAGCCCGTCGCCGGAGTGCCCGCGCAGATCATCGAGCCCTCGCGGAAGTAGTCCGCGCCGAGGACCGACCGCATGGCGGTGTTGCAGGTGGAGTCGGCGACCAGCGGAAGAGTGGCCTTGCGCAGGGGGGCGGACAGCTCCGAACCGCCGCCGGAGGTCAGACCCCAGCCGTACACGGTGGCATTGGTGCCCGCGCGGTACAGGGTGCTGTCGTTCGAGGCCGCGAGCCGCAGCCAGGGCTGCTCCAGCGGGCGGTCGAGGGTGAGGACCGCGATGTCGTTCTGGATGGTGTCAGGGTTGTACTGCGGGTGGCTCCACTGCCGCAGGACACCGGCGACGGTTCCGTGGCTGTAGTCGTCGAGCGTGGTGACACCGGCCAGCACCGTGCCGTTCTTCGCCCAGTTCAGACCCGCGACACAGTGCGCTGCGGTGAGGACCTTGTTCGGGGCGACCAGGGTGCCGCCGCAGAAGTAGCCCTTGTCGGTGGTGGGGTCGTAGTAGCCGAGCTGCACCATCCAGGGCGCGGAGGCGATCGTCGTCTGGGTGCCGCCGATGATGAACGGGGACACCTTGCCCGACCCGGTGGCGGCGGGCGCCTCGGTGGCCGCCTCTCGCTTCTGTTCCTTGTTCTCGGCCGCCTGCTTCCTGGCGGCGTTGAGCAGTCGGTTACGCAGTTCCTCGGTGGAAGCGGTGGGCTTCGGGGCGGCGGTCCGCTGCTGGAGGACTCCGGGTTTCGGCAGTCCGCCCGCGGCGGCGGCCGGCTGGGCCGCCAGGGCGCCTGCGCCGCTCAGGGCCAGCGCGAGGGCGGCCGCCGAGAGCGTCGTCGCAGTGCGTCTCCAACGGCCGCGCGGGGCACGTATCACTCAGGACTCCTGGGGTGACGTCGTAGGAAGGGCCCGAGAAGGGCGTACGACACACCGGCCCGACGCGGCGCGCACAAAACAGCGCAGCACAGTCGGGCGAAACCGCGGAGCCCCCCTCCGGTCGCCGTGATCGTAGGCCCCGGCGGCCCCTGCGCACACGTCCCGCACAGATCTCAGACAGATGTTCGTCTGATGCTCCATGCACGCTCATCCGCCGGACATCCCGTGTTTCCTTGATCGACGGGGCCGGAGCCGGGCCATTGGCTCGCGCTTTCCGCCCCGGAAGGCGCTCCGAGGCGCCTTTATATCGGGCATACGAGGTTCTGTCGGGCTTCTCAGGGACGACTCAGCTGGCTCTCATGATCCCGGGACAACCTCTATTACATGACCGAGAGCTTCCGCCGCAGCGGCGAGTACGAGCACCCCGAGGGTGACGGGCACCAGTTCGCACACCCCGGGCAGCACGCCTCTTCCCCCGTGAACCCCGAGTGGCCGCCCCCGCCGGCGTACCGTCCGGCCCAGCCGACGGCCGTCGAGCCGGGGACCACGGTCTGGCCGGGACAGCAGCCCGCGTACCCGGCCGGCACGGCCGCGGCGGGGCACGGCGGCACGGGCGACGGCGGTGGCACGACTCCCCCGGCGGCGGTCCCCGCCGAGCCCGGGACGCCGAAGAAGCACTCCAAGGGGCCGCTCGCCCTCCTCGCCGCCGTGGCGATCGTCGCCGCGGCCATAGGCGGCGGCACGGCCTACGGGATCCAGGAGCTGACCGGCAAGAACACGGCCTCCTCCAGCTCCACCAGCACCGCCGTGGTGCCCTCCAGCAAGCGGGGCACGGTGTCCGGTGTGGCCACCGCGGTCAGCCCGAGCATCGTGGAGATCAACGCCGCCTCGAACGCCGGCGAATCGACCGGTTCCGGCGTGGTCATCACCGGCAACGGCGAGATCATCACCAACAACCACGTGATCTCGGGCGCCTCCTCGATCAAGGTGACGACGAGCACCGGCACGTCGTACACGGCGCGGGTCGTCGGCACCGACAGCAAGAAGGACCTGGCACTGATCGCGCTGGAGGGCGCCTCCGGTCTGAAGACCGCCGCACTGGGCAACTCCGACGGCATCCGGGTCGGCGACCAGGTCGTGGCGATCGGCTCCCCCGAGGGCCTGACCGGCACGGTCACCAGCGGCATCGTCTCCGCCCTCGACCGCGACGTGACCGTCTCGACCGACGACAACCAAGGGCAAGAACAGGGCCAGGGCAACGACCAGTGGCCCTTCGAGTTCGGCGGCCGGCACTTCAACGGCGACACGGGCTCGTCCACCACCACGTACAAGGCGATCCAGACGGACGCGTCCCTGAACCCGGGCAACTCCGGCGGCGCCCTGATCGACATGAACGGCAACATCATCGGCATCAACTCGGCGATGTACTCGGACGCTTCGGACTCGACCTCGTCGAGCGCCGGCAGTGTCGGCCTGGGCTTCGCCATCCCGATCAACACCGTCAAGTCCGACCTGGCGAAGCTGCGCTCGGGCTCTCAGAGCTGAGCGGACCTCCCGCCGCCGCGATCGGTAAGGAGCACGACATGATCAAGAAGGTTCTGCACGAGGCCACCGCCCCCATCGCCCCCGCCGGCATCTCCCTCGCCCTCGCCGTGGCGCACGAACTCCACGCACCGTCGATCAAGCGGGTGCCGAAGCCCCACGAGGCGCCGGCACGCGAGTTCCGCCTTCCGGAAGTGGCGGTCCCGCAGCTCATGGGCCTGCGCACCAGCGCCGCACGCCCGCACCGCCGCAAGGTGCCGCTGAACCGGCTGACCGCGGTGCTCGGCTGAGCCGTGTGCCGTACGGCTCGGCGATACCCGGCGAAAAAGCCCGAGCCGCCCTTTCCGTCCCAGCCGGGAAACGTGCGAGGCTGAATGCGTCCAGCCCCGCCCACCGCACCTTGAGGACACTCCACCCCCATGAGTCCCGCCGAAGGCGACCGTGAACCCCAGCGCATCCTGATCGTCGACGACGAGCCGGCGGTGCGCGAAGCACTCCAGCGCAGCCTCGCCTTCGAGGGCTACGAGACCGAGGTCGCCGTGGACGGCGCGGACGCGCTGGACAAGGCGACCGCGTACCAGCCCGACCTGGTCGTCCTGGACATCCAGATGCCGCGCATGGACGGCCTCACCGCCGCTCGCAGGATGCGCGGCGCGGGCACCACCACACCCATCCTGATGCTCACGGCCCGCGACACGGTCGGCGACCGCGTCACCGGCCTCGACGCAGGGGCCGACGACTACCTGGTCAAGCCGTTCGAGCTGGACGAGCTGTTCGCCCGCATCCGCGCCCTGCTGCGGCGCAGCTCCTACGCCGCCGTGGCGGTCGGCGCTCAGGAGGACGAGGCGCTGACGTTCGCAGACCTCCGGATGGACCTCGCGACACGTGAGGTCACACGGGGCGGGCGGCCGGTGGAACTGACCCGGACCGAGTTCACGCTCCTGGAGATGTTCATGGCCCATCCGCGCCAGGTGCTGACCCGGGAGCAGATCCTGAAAGCGGTGTGGGGCTTCGACTTCGAGCCGTCGTCGAACTCCCTCGACGTCTACGTGATGTACCTGCGCCGCAAGACGGAGGCGGGCGGTGAACCGCGACTCGTGCACACCGTCCGCGGTGTGGGCTACGTCCTGCGGCAGGGCGGCGCCGAGTGATCAAGCGGTTCCGGTCCCTTCCGCTCCGTTCCCGACTGGCCCTGCTGGTGGCGGCGGCCGTGGCGTTCGGGGTGGCGGCGGTATCGGTGAGCTGCTGGTTCGTCGTGCAGGGCAAGCTGTACGAGCAGGTGGACAACGACCTGCAGAAGTCGGCGGCCAAACCGCAGGGGTACGCCGATGTGCTGGGCACACTGGCCTCCTGCCCGCAGAGCCCGGACACGGACGGCGACGACTTCCGGGTCCGCGACAACCTCTACGTCCAGCTGGTCAAGGCCGACGGGACACCCTGCCTCTCCTCCCACTCCGCCGGCATGGTCAAGGTCACCGACGCCGACAAGGACGTGATCGAGAACGCCAGCAGCAACAAGGGCATCCTGCGCAACGGCACGGACACCGAAGGGACCGACGTACGGGTGCTGACCCTGCCCCTGGTGGTCAGCGCGGGTGGCATCGGCAGCCAGCCCCGGCTGTTCCCGGACACCGCTCTCCTCATTGCCGTGCCGCTCAAGAGCACCCAGAACACCCTCAACGACCTGGCCCTGCTGCTGCTCCTCGTCTCCGGCGTGGGAGTGGTGGGCGCCGGCGCGGTCGGTCTGGCCGTGGCGCGCGCGGGCCTGCGCCCCGTCGACAAGCTGACCGAGGCCGTCGAGCACGTCGCCCGCACCGAGGACCTGACCATCCGCATCCCGGTGGACACGCACAGTGAGGACGAGATCGCCCGGCTGTCCCGCTCCTTCAACTCGATGACCTCGGCCCTGGCCAACTCCCGCGAACTGCAGCAGCAGCTGATCGCGGACGCCGGCCATGAACTGCGGACGCCGCTCACGTCGCTGCGCACCAACATCGAACTCCTCACCCGCAGCGAGGAGACGGGCCGCCCGATCCCGCCGGAGGACCGCAAGGCGCTGCTCGCCTCGGTGAAGGCGCAGATGACCGAGCTGGCCTCGCTCATCGGCGATCTGCAGGAACTGTCGCGGCCGGAGCAGGGCCAGCACACGGGCAGGACGCAGACCGTGGAGTGGCAGGACATCGTCGAAACCGCGCTGGAACGGGCGCGGCTGCGCGGCCCGGAGCTGACCATCGTGGCGAGCCTCCAGCCGTGGTACGTACGGGCGGAACCGTCCACGCTGGAGCGGGCCATGGTGAACGTCCTCGACAACGCGGTGAAGTTCAGCCCCGAGGGCGGCACGATCGAGGTCGTGCTGGCGGACGGTGTGCTGACGGTCCGCGACCACGGACCCGGCATCGCGGCGGAGGAACTCCCGCACGTGTTCGACCGCTTCTGGCGTTCCCCGAGCGCCCGCGCCCTGCCCGGCTCGGGCCTCGGGCTGTCGATCGTGGCCCGTACGGTCCAGCAGGTGGGCGGTGAGGTGTCCCTGACGCCGGCGGAGGGCGGTGGCACGGTGGCGACGGTACGGCTGCCGGGCACGGCGATTCCGCAGCCGGAGACCGGCAGGCACGAACTCGCATGATGCGCAGGCGGCCGCCCGGACCGTGAAGGCCCGCCCCCGTCGAGCGACGGTGGCGGGCCTTCGATCACTGCGTCCCGGTCACTGCACGATCGTGATCCGGTGGGCCGCCGGCACCGGATACGGCGCCGAGGCCGAGGAGTTGGCCGTCAGGTAACCCTCGAAGGCGGCCAGGTCGTCCCCGCCGACGAGCACGTTCGCGCCCTTGCCGAGCTCCGCGAAGCCGTCACCGCCGCCCGCGAGGAAGGAGTTCATCGCGACGCGGTACGTGGCCGCCGGGTCGATCGCCGTGCCGCCCAGCCTGACGGAGTCCACGACCACACGCGCGGCGCCCGACTTCGTCAGGTCGAGGGTGTAGGTCAGGCCGTTCGACACCTGAAGGATCTTCGGCGCGGTCTCGTTGGCGCCGCTGACCTGCTGCTGCAGCGCGGTGATCACCTGAGCGCCGGTCAGGTCGACCAGGTTCACGGTGTTGGAGAACGGCTGGACCGTGTAGGCCTCGCCGTACGTCACGACACCGTCGCCCTCGCCGCCGCTCGAGGCGTAGGTGAGCGACGCGCGGATGCCGCCGGGGTTCATCAGGGCGAGGTCGGCCTCGGGGTCCAGGGACTTGGCGTACGCCAGCTGCGCGTCCGCGATCAGGTCGCCCATCGGGGACTCCGTACCGCCGTTGCCGATCTCACCCGCGATGTAGCCGATGGGACGGGAGGAGATGGGCGCGGCGAGCGTCTTCCACTTCGTGATGAGGTCCGTCATGTCGGGGGCCTTGGCGACGTCCCGGGTCACCACGTGGTTGGCGGAGGTCACGGCCGTCCGGGCGATGTCCCCGGTCCGTCGGTCGTACGTCAGCGTGGTGTCCGTGTACAGCCGGCCGAACGAGGAGGCCGACGTGACCATGCGCGGGCGGCCCGCCGGGTCGTCGATCGTGCACACGTACGCCTGGTGGGTGTGCCCGGTGACCAGGGCGTCCACGGCCGGGGTGACGTGCTTGGCGATGTCGACGATCGGACCGGAGATGCCGTCGCCGGCACCCGGGCTGTCGCAGTCGTAGTTGTAGGCGCCGGACGCGGGCGCCCCGCCCTCGTGGACCAGGGCGACGATCGACTGGACGCCCTGGCGCTGGAGCACCTTGGCGTACTTGTTGATCGTCTCCACCTCGTCGCCGAACTTCAGGCCCTTGACACCCTCCGCGGAGACGATGTCCGGAGTGCCCTCGAGCGTCACGCCGATGAAGCCGATCTTGATGCCGTTCTTCTTCCACACCCAGTACGGCGCGAGGATCGGCTTGCCGGTCTTCTCGTCCGTCACGTTCGCGGCGAGGTAGGGGAAGTCCGCCCCGCGGAACTTCTTGCGCGCGTCGTAGCAGCCGTCCGTCGGGTGGCAGCCGCCGTTCTGGAGCCGGGCCAGTTCCTCGGCGCCCTCGTCGAACTCGTGATTGCCCACGCTGGTGACATCCAGGTCCAGCTTGTTGAGCGCGTCGATGGTCGGCTCGTCGTGGAACAGTCCGGAGATCAGCGGCGAGGCGCCCACCATGTCACCGGCGGCGGCCGTGATCGAGTAGCGGTTGCCCCCGCGGGCCTGGCGCAGATGCGTGGCGAGGTACTCGACACCGCCCGCGTCGATGCTCTTGGTGGTGCCGTCCTCCTCCTGCTCGGTCACCCGTCCCGAGGATCCGGCCGGCGGCTCCAGATTGCCGTGCAGGTCGTTGAAGGACAGCAGCTGGACGTCCTGGTAGCGGCCGGGGTGCCCGTGACCGGACGAGGTGCCGCGGGCGCCGGCCGGCAGCGCCGCCACCAGAGCCGCGACGGTGGCCAGGCTCGCGGCCGCCCCCAGGATGCCGTGAAGACGTCTGTGCCGGTGGATCGGCGGCATGTGCCCCCCTCTGTGTAGTGCGCGCAGCGGCCGCGTGCGCACAGCCGGCCCCGTACGGGCGGCCGGCTGCCTGTGCGCGCGTTGTGTAAAGAGCGTGCCAAGGCGGCCATCGGGCAGCCTAGGATCAACGCGCGTAGCGCAACAGGGGGTTCGGGGTTACAAGCGCATTGCCTTTGCCTCCCTTTTCCTCGGTCCGCCCCTTACCCTCGTACCCATGACCAGCGACGACACCGGCCACCCGGCACTGCCCCGCTCCCTCGAGACCATCACGGAACTCTCGCCCGAACAGAGCGAGGCCGTGCTCGCGCTGCTCGCCGAAGCCGCCCGGGTCGACGGCCAGCAGGCCGTGTCCGAGCAGGGGCGTCTGCAACTGCGCGGCGGTGAACGGGAAGGGGTGTCGCATCTGCTGCTGTCGGTGGGCGACACGCTCATCGGCTATGCGCAACTGGAGGACACGGACCCGGTGGAGGCGCCGGCCGCCGAGCTGGTCGTGCACCCCTCGTACCGCGGTCACGGGCACGGCCGGGCGCTGGGCTCCGCGCTCCTCGCCACGTCCGGCAAGCGGCTGCGGGTGTGGGCGCACGGCGGTCACTCCGCCGCCCGGCACCTCGCCCAGGTCCTCGGCCTCTCCCTCTTCCGCGAACTGCGCCAGCTGCGCCGCCCGTTGAGCGACCTCGACCTGCCCGAGCCGAAGCTGCCCGACGGCGTCACCGTGCGCGCCTTCGTGCCGGGGCAGGACGACGCCGCCTGGCTCGCCGTCAACGCGGAGGCCTTCGCCCACCACCCCGAGCAGGGCTCCCTCACCCAACGCGACCTCGACGACCGCAAGGCCGAACCGTGGTTCGACCCGCAGGGCTTCTTCCTCGCGGAGCGCACGGGCGAGCAGGGGCCCGAGCTCATCGGCTTCCACTGGACGAAGGTCCACGCCGAGGAGGGACTCGGCGAGGTCTACGTCCTCGGCGTCCGCCCCGGCGCCCAGGGCGGCGGCCTCGGCCGTGCGCTCACCACCATCGGCCTGCGGCACCTCGCCGCGCAGGGCCTGCCCACCGCCATGCTCTACGTCGACGCGGACAACAAGGCCGCGCTGACCGTCTACGAGCGGCTGGGCTTCACGACCTACGAGACGGATCTGATGTACCGCACCGAGACGTGAGACGCGGGCCGGCGCAGCCCGGCAACGGCCTCGGGGAAGGGCGGCCGACTTTCTGCGGCCCGCGGCCGGCCGCCCCGCACGCCCCCGGACAGGGACGGCGCACGCCGGGCTTCCGGCGCCCCCGTACGCCACAGGGCCGTCTGTAGACGTCCGCGAGCCCCTCCCCGCTATCCCGCACGTCATGTCGCCGTAACCATTGATTCAGACGGGCTTGCGACGCTCGGCCAATGAACGCCGCCGGGCCAGAACACACACCCCCCTCGGAGAACGGGGCCGGTGCGGGGCACGGCCATGCCTTCACCGCGCCGCCGACCCGGCTTTCCGACGCGCCCGCCGCCCGGTCCGCGCGGAAGAATGGGTCCATGAGCCAGCAGAACGCCCAGGCAGCGGCCCACACGTCCCCCACCGCCCCGAGTGACGGAGAGTCTTCGGACCGCGCGAGCCAGCAGCACCAGCAACCCTCCGTGGGGTCCATCGCCGCGCACCGCCCGCACACCGTGGCCGCGACGGTCTCCGAGCTGGAGCCGGACATCGACGCCGACCTCTCGTCGTACGACGTGGCCGAGGGGGCTCTGCCCCAGGGCCGCTTCCTCGACCGGGAGCGCAGCTGGCTTCAGTTCAACGAACGTGTGCTCGAATTGGCCGAGGACCCGAACACCCCTCTTCTGGAGCGGGCGAAGTTCCTGGCCATCTTCGCCAGCAACCTGGACGAGTTCTTCATGGTCCGGGTGGCCGGTCTGAAGCGCCGCATCGCCACGGGCGTCGCCAGCCGGTCGGCGTCCGGACTCCAGCCCCGCGAGGTGCTGGAGATGATCTGGGCCCGCTCCCGTGAGCTCATGGCCCGGCACGCTGCGTGTTTCCACGAGGACGTCGCCCCGGCGCTGGCGGACGAGGGCATCCACCTGGTGCGCTGGAACGAGCTGGCCGAGAAGGAGCAGGCGCGTCTCTTCACGCTCTTCCGGCACCAGATCTTCCCGGTCCTCACCCCGCTGGCCGTCGACCCCGCGCACCCCTTCCCGTACATCTCGGGCCTCTCCCTCAACCTCGCGGTCGTCGTACGCAACCCGGTCTCGGGCCACCGCCACTTCGCGCGGGTCAAGGTCCCGCCGCTGCTCTCCCGCTTCCTGGAGGCCTCCCCGCAGCGGTACGTCCCCATCGAGGACGTCATCGCGGCGCATCTGGAGGAGCTGTTCCCCGGTATGGAGGTGCTGGAGCACCACACCTTCCGGATCACCCGCAACGAGGACCTCGAGGTCGAGGAGGACGACGCCGAGAACCTGCTCCAGGCCCTGGAGAAGGAGCTCATGCGGCGCCGCTTCGGGCCGCCGGTGCGCCTCGAGGTCGAGGAGTCCATCGACCGGTACGTACTCGACCTGCTCGTCCGCGAGCTGAAGATCTCCGAGGCCGAGGTGTACCCGCTGCCCGGCCCGCTGGACCTGACCGGCCTCTTCGGCATCGCCAACCTCGACCGGCCCGAGCTGAAGTACCCGAAGTACGTCGCGGGCACCCACCGCGACCTCGCCGAGGTCGAGTCGGCGTCGGCCCCCGACATCTTCGCGGCGCTGCGGGAGCGCGACGTCCTGCTGCACCATCCGTACGACAGCTTCTCCACCTCGGTCCAGGCCTTCCTGGAGCAGGCGGCCTCCGACCCGGACGTCCTCGCGATCAAGCAGACGCTCTACCGGACCTCGGAGACGTCGCCGATCGTCGACGCGCTGATAGACGCGGCCGAGTCCGGCAAGCAGGTCCTGGTGCTGGTCGAGATCAAGGCCCGCTTCGACGAGCAGGCCAACATCAAGTGGGCCCGCAAGCTGGAGGAGGCGGGCTGCCATGTGGTGTACGGACTCGTCGGCCTGAAGACGCACTGCAAGCTGTCGCTCGTCGTGCGGCAGGAAGGCGAAACGCTCCGCCGCTACAGCCACGTCGGCACGGGCAACTACCACCCGAAGACCGCACGGCTGTACGAGGACCTGGGGCTGCTGACCGCGGACCCGCAGGTCGGCGCCGACCTGTCCGACCTCTTCAACAGGCTGTCGGGCTACTCGCGCCGGGAGACCTACCGCCGGCTGCTGGTCGCCCCCAAGTCCCTGCGCGACGGCCTGATCTCACGGATCAACAAGGAGATCCAGCACCATCGGGCCGGCCGGCCCGCGTGCGTCCGCATCAAGGTCAACTCGATGGTGGACGAAGCGATCGTCGACGCGCTCTACCGCGCGTCGCAGGCCGGAGTCCCGGTCGACGTATGGGTGCGCGGCATCTGCGCGCTGCGCCCGGGCGTCACCGGCCTGTCCGAGAACATACGTGTCCGGTCCATCCTCGGCCGCTTCCTCGAGCACTCCCGGATCTTCGTCTTCGGCAACGGAGGCGAGCCCGAGGTGTGGATCGGCAGCGCAGACATGATGCACCGCAACCTCGACCGCCGCATCGAGGCACTCGTCAGGGTGACCGACCCGGCCCACCGGGCGGCGCTCAACCGGCTCATGGAGACCGGTATGTCCGACACCACGTCCTCCTGGCATCTGGGCCCGGACGGCGAGTGGATCCGTCACGCCACCGACGCGGACGGCCAGCCCCTGCGGAACATCCAGGAGATGCTCATAGACGCCCGGAGGCGCCGGCGTGGCACAGCAACACCTTGATCCCCCGACCGACCCCACGGCCGGGCCGACGTCCGGGGACGCCCTCGCGGGCTACCTGCGGGCCCAGGCCACGGAGTTCCTGCGCTCGTTGCGGCAGCACCGGGAGAACGGCGCTGCCGGCGGTCCCTCCGCTCAGGGCGGTTCTCCCGTGCGGGCGAAGTCGAGAGCGGGAGAGGATCCCAGAGCCGGCGACGGCGGCACGGAGGACGCCGCCGACGCGGCGCTGGCCCTGCGCCGCTCGGCCCGCCGCATCAGCGGCACCCTGCACACGTTCCGGCCGCTCCTCGACGCCGACTGGTCCGAGGCGATGCGACCCGAGCTCGCCTGGCTCTCCGGCACGCTGGCCCGCGAACACGCGTATGCGGCCCGGCTCGAGCGGCTGCTCCTCGCCCTGCACCGGCTGTCGGGCTCGTCGGTGTTCCCCGCCCAGTCCTCGAGCGCCGGGGAGGCCGCCGGTGCCGGCCCGCGCCCCCAGACCGCGATCCCGGAGCGGGGCAATCTGACCGTCGGCGCGGCGAAGGCGGGCGCCCTGCTGGAGCGCCAGCTGACCCTGGCCCGCACGCGTGCGCACTCCGCGGCCCTCCAGGCCCTCGGTTCGAGCCGGTTCCACGCGGTGGCGGACAGCGTCGCCGTCCTCGCCAGCGAGGTCCCGCTCACGCCCGCCGCGGCCGACGCCGACCTGCGCCCGCTCGCGGCGGCGGCCGAGGAACGGCTGTGCGACGCGGTGGCGGCTCTGCCGCTGGTCACCGCCGGCCACCCGTACAACGCGGAGGCGCTGGTCCACGGCTTGTCGCCGGACCCGTCCCCGCACCCGCAGGACGGCCCCTGGCACCAGGTCCGGCTGCTGCTGCGCCTGCACCGCTACGCCTGCGAGGTGCTGCACGGGGCGGAATCGGCCGTGGACGTCCGTCTGCTCGCGGCCGGCGATGCGCTCAACCGTCACCGTGACGCCGCGGAAGCCGCGGCCGCCGCGGCCGCCGCAGCGCGCACTCCCCGCATCGCCCCGGCGACGGCGTACGCGCTCGGCGTGCTCCATGCCGACCAGCGGCACGAGGTGGAGGCGGCGCGCTTCGCCTTCCAGCAGGCATGGCAGAAGCAGACGGTGGTGACTTCTTAGGCGCCGGTGCGCAAGGCGCCTTGACGACGAGGCACCCGTACGACGGCACGGCGCGCCGACGGGTACGCCGCAGGCACGGAGAGGAGCCGAAGCACCCGATGACCGACGACACCATCCGCGCGGCGGGCTGCGTCCTGTGGCGCCGCTCGCCCGTCGACGGCGAGCTGGAGATCTGTCTGGTCCACCGGCCGAAGTACGACGACTGGTCGCACCCGAAGGGCAAGCTCAAGCGTGGTGAGGACCCCCTCGCGGGTGCGCTGCGGGAGGTCGAGGAGGAGACCGGCTATCTCGCCGTGCCCGGATCACCCCTGCCCACGGCCTGCTACGAGGCGAACGGCCGCCCCAAGGAGGTCCGGTACTGGGCGGCGGAGGGGGCGCGCGGCCGCTTCATCCCGAACAACGAGGTCGACCGCATCCTCTGGCTTCCGCCGACGGCCGCCAGACACCGGCTGACCCAGCCGCGTGACCGCGATCTGGTGGACGCGTTGCTGAACGCGCTGAATCCCACGTAGGCGGGTTCGCCGCCGTCGAAGCGCCGCCTCGGGTCCTGGCAGCACCCTTCGCTCCCGTACACACGTTCCCCATACATACGTTCGGTCGCGCACATGGAATTCATCGCCGGTACCCTCGGCGGACACCGCGCCCACCGCACCCGCGGCCGCTAACTTGGGTCTTGGAGAAAGCTCGGGCGCCGTTCCCCCGCGGGCTCCACGGAGGCCTCTCGCGGAGGGAGCGGAGATACGCTCCGTAACCGGCGAGGATGCCGGAACGACGGGACTTCTCGGACATGAACGCTCCGCGTCGGTTGCGTAGAGTGACGAAGACCGGGGTCACCCCCCGGGACCGCGCCGTGTCCTCGATGTAAGCGTTCCGTGACCTAACCGCACCGACTGCAGGGGTTCACCCTCCGTTCACTTACGGCCATAAGCGGCTTCACCTGTTCTGCCTAATTTCGGCCTTACCTGATGGCGAGCGCGGCCTCGAATACGCGCTCGTATCACCAACACTTCGCACGCCGCCGGACAGGACGGCGGCTTCAGGAAGGAACTCCCGAAAGTGAAGCTTCAGCGCATGAACCGGCGGGCCCTCACCCTCGGTGCTCTCGCCGTCTCCGGCGCCCTGGCCCTCACGGCGTGCGGCTCCGACGACACGAGCGACAAGAGTGGCGGCAACAGCGCCTCGTCGTCGTCCACGGCCAACGCCAGCTCGATCAAGTGTGACGACGCCAAGGGTCAGCTCCTCGCCGACGGCTCGTCCGCGCAGAAGAACGCGATCGACGCGTGGGTCGCTCAGTTCAGCCAGGCCTGTGGCGTGCAGATCAACTACAAGGCCAGCGGTTCCGGCGCCGGTGTGACGTCGTTCAACCAGGGCCAGCTCGCCTTCGCCGGCTCCGACTCGGCCCTCAAGCCCGAAGAGGTCACGGCCTCCAAGAAGGTCTGCTCCGGCGGTCAGGGCATCGACCTCCCGATGGTCGGCGGCCCGATCGCCCTCGGTTACAACCTGCCGGGCGTCGACAACCTGGTCCTGGACGCGAAGACCATCGCCGAGATCTTCAACAACCAGATCAAGACCTGGAACGCTCCGGAGATCAAGAAGCTGAACCCGGACGCCAAGCTTCCCTCCACCAAGATCCAGGCGTTCCACCGCTCGGACGAGTCCGGTACCACGGACAACTTCACCAAGTACCTCAAGGCCGCGGCTCCGTCGGTCTGGGGCAAGTACGAGGGTGGCAAGGCCTGGGAGGCTCCCGGTGGCCAGTCCGCTCCGCAGTCCGCGGGTGTCGCCCAGCAGGTCAAGCAGACCGCCGGCGCCATCGGCTACTTCGAGCTGTCCTACGCCAAGGACATGAGCTCGGTCCAGATCGACACGGGCGCCTCCGCCCCGGTCGCGGCCAACGTCGAGAACGCCACCAAGGCGATCGCCGACGCCAAGGTCGTCGGCACCGGCCAGGACCTGGCCCTGCAGCTGAACTACAACACCAAGGCCGACGGTGCGTACCCGATGGTCCTGGTCACCTACGAGATCGCCTGCGACAAGGGCAACAAGGCCGACACCCTGCCCGCCACGAAGGCGTTCCTGCGCTACGTCGCCAGCGAGGACGGCCAGAAGATCCTCGCCGACGCCAGCTACGCGCCGATCCCCGACGCGATCATCGCCAAGGTCCGCACCACCATCGAGGGCCTGAGCTGACCTGAGTGTGCGGTCCGGTCCCACCACGGGACCGGACCGCACCGTCCGGTGCACCGCCGCCAGGAGTCGCACAGCACGTGAGGCTCCGCAGACCGGAGATCCCGATGGACATATCCACACAGAACACTGAAGCGCCTCCCCCTGCCCCCCAGCCGACCACGGGCGAGCTGAAGCGCGCGGCCCGTGGCGCCACCCGGCCCGGAGACCGGATCTTCCTCGGTCTCTCCCGTGGGTCGGGCATCCTGCTGCTGGTGATCATGGCCGCGATCGCGGTCTTCCTCACCTACCGTGCGTCCCTCGCCATCGGCAAGGACCACGGGAACTTCCTGACCACCTTCGAGTGGAACACCAGCCTCAACCCGCCGGTCTTCGGTATCGCCGTGCTGGCCTTCGGCACGGTGGTCTCCTCGGTCATCGCCATGATCATCGCGGTTCCGATCGCGGTGGCCATCGCGCTCTTCCTCACGCACTACGCCCCGCGCCGGATGTCCGGGCCCATCGCGTACGTGATCGACCTGCTCGCCGCCGTGCCGTCCATCGTCTACGGCCTGTGGGGCGCCCTGGTCCTCGTACCGAACCTGGGCGGCGTCTTCAGCTGGCTGAACGACTACTTCGGCTGGACGGGCATCTTCTCGTGGGAGGGCGGCGCCCCCCGCTCGATGCTCACCGTCGGCATCCTGCTCGCGATCATGATCCTTCCGATCATCACCAACGTGAGCCGCGAGGTCTTCCGCCAGGTCCCGCGGATGCACGAGGAAGCGGCCCTGGCCCTCGGCGCCACGCGCTGGGAGGTCATCCGGATGGCCGTCCTGCCCTTCGGACGCTCCGGTGTCATCTCCGCCTCGATGCTCGGCCTCGGCCGCGCGCTCGGCGAGACGATGGCCGTGGCCACCGTGCTCTCCCCGGACTTCCTGATCCACGCCAGCCTGCTCAACCCGGGCGGCGGCACCTTCGCCCAGAACATCGCCAGCAAGTTCAGCGAGGCGACCGAGGACGGCCGTGACGCGCTGATCGCCTCCGGTCTCGTCCTGTTCGTCATCACCCTGCTGGTCAACGGCGCGGCTCGCATGATCATCGCTCGCCGCAAGGAGTACTCGGGGGCCAACGCATGAGCCACGCAGCCGTCGCCGACAAGCGCCCCAGCACGCTGCGCGGCGCCACCCTCCCCAAGTGGACACCGTGGGCCGTCGCCCTCGGCTCGATCGCCGTCGCATGCGGCATCGGTGCCGCCGCCGGCCTGAGCAGCCACATCCAGTGGGGCGTCATCGCCGCGATCCTCTTCCTCATCGGCACGTACGTCGTCGCCGCCCGGGTCGAGGGCCGTCGCCAGGCCAAGGACCGCATCGCGACCTCGCTCGTGTGGGTCGCCTTCCTGCTCGCCGTCATCCCGCTGGTCTCCCTCGTCTGGACGACCGTCGCGCGCGGTGTGAAGGTCCTCGACATCTACTTCCTGACCCACTCGATGGGCATCGTCGCGGACTCCCAGCCGGGCGGTGGCATCTACCACGCCATCCTCGGCAGCCTCGAGCAGGTCGGCCTCGCCACTGTGATCGGTGCGCCGATCGGTGTGCTCACCGCGATCTACCTCGTGGAGTACGGGCGCGGCCGTCTCGCGCAGGCCATCACCTTCTTCGTCGACGTGATGACCGGTATCCCGTCGATCGTCGCGGGTCTGTTCATCCTCAGCCTGATGCTCATCTTCAAGATGCAGCCCTTCGGCTTCGCCGGTTCGCTGGCCCTGGCCATCCTGATGATGCCGGTCGTGGTCCGCTCCACGGAGGAGATGCTCAAGCTCGTCCCGAACGAGCTGCGCGAGGCCTCCCTGGCGCTGGGCGTGCCGAAGTGGCGCACGATCCTGAAGGTGGTCCTGCCGACCTCCATCGGCGGCATCACCACCGGCGTCATGCTGGCGATCGCCCGTATCGCCGGTGAGACCGCGCCGGTGCTGCTCCTGGTGTTCGGTAACCGCTTCATCAACGCGAACCCGTTCGAGGGTGCACAGCAGTCGCTGCCGCTGTACATCTACCAGCAGTACGCGAACAGCGCGGGCGCCAACGCGGCGTACGACCGTGCCTGGGCGGCGTCGCTCACCCTGATCGCCTTCGTGATGATCCTCAACCTGGTTGCCCGCGGCATCGCCCGCTGGAAGGCCCCGAAGACCGGTCGCTGACGCGGCCATCAGCGACTGATACTGGAAGTGAAGTAGTCATGGCCAAGCGAATCGACGTAAGCGGACTCACCGCCTACTACGGCTCCCACAAGGCGATCGAGGACATCTCGATGACGGTCGAGCCGCGATCGGTGACGGCGTTCATCGGTCCCTCCGGCTGCGGCAAGTCGACGTTCCTGCGGACGCTCAACCGCATGCACGAGGTCACGCCCGGCGGGCGTGTCGAGGGCAAGGTCCTCCTGGACGACGAGAACCTCTACGGCACCGGCATCGACCCGGTCTCCGTCCGCCGTGAGGTCGGCATGGTCTTCCAGCGCCCGAACCCCTTCCCCACGATGTCGATCTTCGACAACGTGGCCGCCGGTCTGCGCCTGAACGGCAACTACCGGAAGTCGGAACTGAACGACATCGTCGAGAAGTCCCTCAAGGGCGCGAACCTCTGGAACGAGGTGAAGGACCGCCTGAACAAGCCGGGCTCCGGCCTGTCCGGTGGTCAGCAGCAGCGTCTGTGCATCGCCCGCGCGATCGCGGTCGAGCCGAACGTCCTGCTGATGGACGAGCCCTGCTCCGCCCTCGACCCGATCTCCACCCTCGCCATCGAGGACCTGATCGGTGAGCTGAAGGAGCGCTTCACGATCGTCATCGTGACGCACAACATGCAGCAGGCGGCGCGTGTCTCGGACCGCACGGCGTTCTTCAACCTGTCGGCCGTCGGCCAGCCCGGCCGGCTGATCGAGATCGACGACACCGAGCGGATCTTCTCCAACCCGTCCGTCCAGGCGACGGAGGACTACATCTCGGGCCGCTTCGGCTGATCCGGCGGTCCGTGGAAACCCCTCGCGGTGCTGCATGGCGGTGCCACCGCGAGGCCGAAGAGGGCCCGCCCCCGGCTCCCGGGGGCGGGCCCGTTCGCGTTGTTCACTCGGCGAGCTCGGTCCGTTCCCACCAGCGGTAGACGTTCACCTGCCCCTCCTTGGTGTCCTCGTGGCGCGACGTGACCTTGTAGTGCTCGTATCCGCCGCGGTGCGGAATCTTCAGCTCTTGTCCCGGAGGCACGACCGGCACGATCTGGCCTGCCAGATCCTCCGGCCCGCCTTCGAGGAGTGCCTTGCTAGTCATAGCTCCAGTCTTGCCCCCCGATCGGCACCCGCATCTCGAACCGGACCCCGGCCACAGGGCGCGTGGACTCGGACGACGGCCGTGGGACTCGGGGGCACGGCCTTGCGGCACCGGCCGGCGCGGCGGCCCCGGTACGGGAACGAAGTCGTCGGGCCGACACCTCCGAAGGGCGACCCGCCGCACGTCATGCCGTGGGCCACGGGGACGGGACCAGTCGCAGCGAAGCAGGAAACGAGAGACCGCCGGCGCGCTCCGGAGTCGGAACGGACGAGACGGACGGCCTTGCGGCGCAGGCCGACAAGGGCCCCGGCACGGGAAAGCCGCAGCACCGGCTCAGGCCGCCGAAGACTGCGGCCGCACGTCACACCGGGGTCACGAGGACGCGATCAGACCCGGAGACGGCGGGAGCAGGAGACCGCTCGCTGCGCTCCGGAGTCGGAACGGACGAGACGGACGGCCTTGCGGCGCAGGCCGACAAGGACGGCACCGGAGCGGAGACGAGGAGCCCACCGGCACGGGTGCGCAGAAGGCGGCACCGAGGGGCCGGGGCAGGAGGCGTCCCTTGAAGCGGACGGCGCCAAGGAGGATGCGGGCCACACGACACTGGGTGGCAACCGCGGCGGAAGTGCGGTCGGCAGAACGGCCCCGCGGGTGTCGGGACGTCGTGACGATTACAGGAAAGCCAGGTTGATCAGCCAGAAGCCTGCCGCCGCCACGAGCGCGGCCGCGGGCATCGTGATGAACCAGCCCAGGACGATGTTCTTCGCGACGCCCCATCGCACCGCGTTCACCCGCTTCGTCGCGCCCACACCCATGATCGCCGACGTGATGACGTGCGTCGTGGAGATCGGGGCCTTGAAGAGGTACGCCGTCGCGAACATGATCGAGGCGCCGGTGGTCTCCGCCGCGAAGCCCTGCGGCGGGTCGAGCTCGATGATCTTGCGGCCGAGCGTGCGCATGATGCGCCAGCCACCCGCGTACGTGCCGAGGGACAGCATCGCGGCGGAGACGAGCTTGACCCACACCGGGATCGGGTCCCCGTAGTCCTCGACATCGGCGATGACCAGCGCCATCACCACGACACCCATCGTCTTCTGCGCGTCCTGCAGACCGTGGCCGAGGGCCATGCCGGCCGCCGACACCGTCTGCGCTATGCGGAATCCCCGCTTCGCCTTGTGCGGGTTGCTCCGGCGGAAGATCCACATGATCAGGGACATCACCAGATAGCCGGCGATCAGGCCCACCACCGGCGACAGGAACATAGGGGTGATGACCTTGTCCAGGACCCCGGACCAGTAGACGGTCGTACCGCCGGCGAGTGCCGCGCCCACCAGCCCGCCGAACAACGCGTGCGACGAGGACGACGGCAGACCGAAGTACCAGGTGATCAGGTTCCAGACGATGGCACCGGTCAGCGCCGCGAAGAGGATCCCCATCCCCTTGCCGCCCTGCGGCGTCTGGATCAGGCCCTCGCTGACCGTCTTCGCCACCCCGCTGCCGAGGAACGCACCGGCGAGGTTCATCACCGCGGCCATGGCCAGTGCCGCCCGCGGTGTCAGCGCCCGGGTCGACACCGATGTCGCGATGGCGTTCGCCGAGTCGTGGAAGCCGTTGGTATACGCGAAGAAGAGCGCGACCAGGACGGTCAGGATCAGAGCAAAGGTGTCCATGGACGCCTCAGGACTCCTTGACCGCGATGGTCTCCACGGTATTGGCCACGTGCTCGAAGGCGTCCGCCGCCTCCTCCAGCACGTCCACGATCTGCTTGAGCTTGAGGACCTCGATCGCGTCGTACTTGCCGTTGAAGAGATGGGCGAGCAGCTTGCGGTGGATCTGGTCCGCTTGGTTCTCCAGGCGGTTCACCTCGATCCAGTACTCGGTGAGGTTCTCCAGCGTCCGCAGGTTCGGCATGGCCTCCGCCGTGAGCTCCGCCGCCCTGGCCAGCACCTCGATCTGCTGCTCGACGCCCTTCGGCAGTTCCTCGACGTTGTAGAGGACGACCAGGTCGACGGCCTCCTCCATGAAGTCCATGATGTCGTCGAGGGAAGAAGCGAGGGAGTAGATGTCCTCGCGGTCGAACGGTGTGATGAACGAGGAGTTCAACTGGTGGAAGATCGCGTGCGTGGCGTCGTCACCAGCGTGTTCCGCGGCCCGCATACGCTCTGCGATCTCGGCCCGGGCGGAAGCGTCCGCCCCGAGCAGTTCCATCAGGAGTTTCGAGCCCGTGACGATGTTGTCCGCGGATGCGGCGAACATGTCGTAGAAGCTCGTCTCCCTGGGGGTCAGACGAAAGCGCACGTGGGGTCCTCAGGATCCTTCGGTTTCGGTCAGGCTGATGCTAAGCGCATCATCCGGCCACGGCTAAGGGGCCGTCCTCCAGTGTCGCCCATCGAACACAGTGGTCCGCACGGGGGCGGTGCGGGTGCGACCAGGTGGCCGGCCAAGGGCCCTATACCCAGCAAAGTTCGTTACCATATACCCACCAGGGGTATATGTCCGTACCGGGATGCGCGGAGTCCGGACCGACGGTCGTCTGTCCGGATCCCGCTCCCCGGAACGGCAGTCGACAGGAGGACGCGATGACGACCGAGACCGGCGCGGCAGCGCCCTCCGAGGGCACCGGGACCGTGGTGACCGACCACGACCGGGGCATCCACGGCTATCACAAGCAGAAGGACGAGCACCTCAAGCGGCTGCGCCGCATCGAGGGCCAGATCCGGGGCCTGCAGCGGATGGTCGACGAGGACGTGTACTGCATCGACATACTCACGCAGGTCTCCGCTTCCACGAAGGCGCTCCAGTCCTTCGCCCTCCAGCTCCTGGAGGAGCACCTGCGTCACTGTGTGGCGGACGCCGCACTCAAGGGCGGGACGGAGATCGACGCGAAGGTGGAGGAGGCGACGAAGGCGATCGGCCGTCTCCTGCGGACGTGATGTTCCCGACATTCCGCGAGACCGGGGCCGGCGGATCGGCCGCTGCCCCGCGCGGCGCGCTCACTCGTCGCGGATGTCCCTCTCCTCGGCGACCTTCAGCACCTCGTCGATGCTCTCCAGACTGAGCCGGTCCTCGTGTGCGGCCGAGGCCGCGATGATCAGGTCACCGCACAGTTCGATCTCGGCGAGGGCCACGTGGTCCTGAACTGCCGTACCGCCGACCGGAGCCACGCGCATCACCTCTTTCTGCCGTCACCAGCTTCCTAGGGTAGGGAGCGGCTACGCACCGCGCATGGCACGGACGGACCATTTCCGGCCCCTCAGCCGCGCCAGTTTCCGGACCGGCGCCGGTCGCTACCCGCCCGGTTCGGGGCGAACGGGACCGGCCGCCCCCGGAGTGCGAGCCGTCGTCGGCACGCGCGTCATCGGCAGGCACCCGGTCACTGCGCGGCGATCTTCCCGGCGTAGATGTCCTTGGTGTCCGGCAGCCGTACGTCGGCGGGGGCCCCGAACGCGAACAGCAGGGTCGTGGAGGCCACGGCGACGGCGGTCTTCTGCCGGCCGTTGACGAAACTGAACCGGTGGCGGATCTTCCGGATGCGGCCCTGATCGTCGAGATAGGCGTCGAACGGCACCTCGGCAGTGGCGAACCCTTTCGCTGCGGCCTGCAACGACGCCTTGTTGTCGCCGGTCGCGCTCCGCGCCGCGAGCCCGATGTCGGCGACCCCGCGATAGTGCCGCACCGGCGTCCCCGCGACCTCGGTGCGCCCCACGTAGGTCGCCTGTCGCACCCCCCGCAGCAACTCCGCCGCCGCGTAGGGGTCGGTGGCGCCGCCCGTGACGAGGTTGCCGTCGCTGAGCGCGGTCGTGTCGACCCGCACCCACTTGTCGGCGGGCACGCCCGCACCGCGGTTCTTCATGAACAGGGCGCCCGGAGCCAGCAGTTCCGTGATGGGGCGGTGCTCCTCGGCGCCCGCCGGGTCCTGCGGCAGGGTCACCCTGAGGCGGCCGAGCCGCTCGCGGTAGTCGTAGACGCCCTCGCCGCGGATGGTGACCCGGGTCCCGCCGGTGGCCATCTCCATCGAGGTACGGGCCCTGGAGCTGCCCGCGCGCACCAGGGTCGAGGCCGCCTGCCGGAGCGTCTCGACGGCGCTCGAGCCGGAGCGCGCGTCATCGACGGCGAACCCGCCGCCGGAACATCCGGTGAGCGGGGCGCCGCAGACCAGCAGTCCCACTGCCACGACGATCGCCGCACCGACCCGACCGTGCCGCCGCACCACCATCACCTGCCTACCCCCAGCCGGTCCGTCCCGGTGCCCTCCTGTCGTTCCGCTTAACGACGGGTCGGGGGACCCGTCACGCGCACCGCATGGCCGGACACTTGCCCCGGGTAACCTTGTGGACGTGGAGCGACAGGACACCCCCACCATTCCGCTGGAGCACCGCACCTCGACCGTCGAACAGGGCCGTTTCTGTGTGGCCCGGTGCAGTTGTGGCTGGCGAGGTCCCGCACGCAGAGCCCGCAGCCTGGCCAGAACGGACGCCGAGAAGCACGCGAGCGCCTAGATCCGGGGCCGCTTCGGTGGCCCCCGGCCGCACAACTCACCCAGGGGACGGACAAGCTGGGACCGTTCCGGGCATTTCGGCCGCGCCTGCCAGGGACGTCGTGACGATTCTGTGGCATTTCCGCGCGAACTTTTCCGCCACATGGGCCCATCTCATTGCTCGGAACCCATGGGAGGCGCACATGCAACGGCGTACGTTCATCGGCGGTGCCACCGCCACGGTCGCGGCGGCGGTCACCACCGCCTGCAGCGGTGGCGGCAGCAGCGGCACACCGTCCGCCACCGGCACGTCCGTGCGTGCGACCACGACGACCGCGACACCGGCCGCGGCGACGACCACGGCCACGGCCACGAGCAGCCCGCGTGCCGCGGCCGACCTGAACGCCCTTTCCAAGGACCTGGACGGCGCCCTGGTCCGCCCCGGTGACCGCGCCTGGGCCACGGCCCAGCAGCTCTACAACACGCGTTTCGACTCCCTGAAGCCCGCGGCGGTGGCGTACGTCGCGCACGCCGACGACATCCGCACCGTGCTGGCGTACGCACGCGCCCAGGGCGTCAAGGTCGCCATACGCAATGGGGGCCACTCCTACGCCGGTTGGTCCTCCGGGGACGACCGTCTGATCATCGACGTGGGCAAGCTGAACACGATACGGGCGAGCGCCGGCGAGGCGGTCGTCGGTGCCGGCTCCAAGCTGATCGACGTCTACCGCGCGCTGACCGCGAAGGGCGTGACGATTCCCGCGGGCTCCTGCCCCACCGTCGGCGTCTCGGGCCTCACGCTCGGCGGCGGCCACGGCGTGGTCTCCCGGGCGTACGGACTGACCTGCGACAGCCTCACCCGGGCGACCCTGATCACGGCGGACGGCAAGCAGGTCGTCGCGAGCGCCACCGAGAACACGGACCTCTTCTGGGCCCTGCGCGGCGCGGGCAACGGCAACTTCGGCGTCGTCACCGAGCTGCGCTTCAGGACCCACCCGGCGCCCCAGGCGGTGTCGGCCTACATGACCTGGCCGTGGTCGCGGGCCGCCGCGGTGCTCGGGGCCTGGCAGGAGTGGGGCCCCGACCAGCCGGACGAGATCTGGTCCTCCTGCCACCTCGAGAACGGCGGCACGCCGACCGTCTCCGTCGCCGCGTTCTCGCTCGGCACGTACGGCGAACTCCAGAACGCGGTCGACCGGCTGGCCGAACGGGTGGGCGCTCCGGCCCGCAGTGTCTCGCTCAACCGGCATTCCTACGAAAGTGCGATGGAGTCCTACGCGGGCTGCTCGTCCTTCCCCACCGACGCCCAGTGCCATCTGCCGGGCTCGACGCCGGGGCGCTCGGGGCAGGGTGCCCTCGGCCGCGAGACGTACGCGGCCCGCTCCGACTTCTTCGACCGTTCCATCCCGACCGCCGGCATCCAGACGATCCTCGCCCAGGTCGCGCAGGCGCGGGGCGGCGCGGGCAGTGTCGCGTTCACCGCCCTCGGCGGCGCGGTCAACCGGGTCTCACCGACGGCGACGGCGTTCGTGCACCGCCGTTCGCGCATGCTGGCGCAGTACATCGCGAGCTGGCGCCCGGGCACCTCGGGCACGACGGCCCAGTCGTGGCTGACGTCCGCGCACACGTCGATGCGCGGCTACGCCTCCGGCGCTGCCTACCAGAACTACACGGACGCCACCCTGACCGACTGGCGGAAGGCGTACTACGGCGACGCGGCCCCTCGGCTGGCGCAGCTCAAGCACCAGTACGACCCGAACGGGTTCTTCACCTTCCCGCAGGCGCTCTGACGAAGGCGGGCGCCCGCACCGGACGCCGTGACGGGCGCTCGCCGGACGAGGACGGGCGGGGGCCGGGGCGGCCGGGGGGCCGCCCCTCCGTCAGGCCGCCAGGCCCCGCTCCTCTGTCGCGCAGTCCGTCCTGGTGTCGGCGATCAGGGGGTCCGCGGACCGCGCGTCACGGCCGCGGATCAGCCGGCCGGCACGCGGCGAGTGCTCGATCGCCTTCATGACCGGGGTGAGCAGGGCCGTGGCGAGAGGGGAGAGCAGCAGGGCGACCGCGGTGCCGAGGGCGAAGCCGCCGACGACGTCCGTCGGGTAGTGCGCGCCCATGTAGACCTGGCTGAACCCTTCGAGCAGAGCGAGTCCGAGGCCGGCGAGGCCGAACTTCCGGTGGGCGACGAACAGCCCGGCGGCCACCGCCATCGTGAGCGTGGCGTGGTCGCTGACGAAGGAGAAGCCGCTCCTGCCGGAGACGAGGACGTCGATCCCCTGATGGTCGACGAACGGGCGCGGGCGCTGCACGAAGCCCCGGATCGGCACGTTCACCAGTACGGCGATGCCCGCGGCCAGCGGCGCCCAGACGAGCGCGGCGAGCGAGGACGCGACACCCTCGCCACCGCGGCGGCGCACGGTCCACCAGCACCCCACGACCAGCAGGACCATGGCGAGAAGAACGCCGTACTCGCCGACGAACCCGAGGCCCCGGCCGAGCCAGTGCGGCACGTCCTTCGCCAGGCCGTTGATGTCGTAGAGCAGATCGACGTCGGGGTTCGACCCGGATTCGGCGAGTCCAGCCATGGTGCGCGGCCCCTTCGTCCTCTGTCGCGTTCCGCGGACGCGCACGTGCGCGCCGCTCCACCACCCCCGTGGTCGTAGATCCGCTCCACGTCAAGCCGTCCGTCTACGTCGGCGCTCTACGTCAGAAGGAACGCACAGTCGTCTTCCCGACGTTCCGCATTCCACCGAATGATCACGTAGACGTTATCGAAGAGAGACTCGTCTTCGCAGCTCAGCGGGCACCCGCAGGACATAGTTCCAGCCAGTGCGCATCTTTCGACGTGTCGTTCGCACCCCGATTCACACCGTCGTGGGCAGTGCTTTCGCGCCATCTTCGGTGACACGCGTCGCCCCGAAGTACTCCGAGGTGTCGATCGGGTCGAAGCGGATCACGGCACCGGTCCTCGGCGCGTCGATCATGTAGCCGCCGCCGACGTAGATCCCGACATGATGGATGGCACGGGAATCGGTGGGGTCGTGCGAGAAGAACACCAGGTCGCCCGGGAGCAGTTCGTCCCGCTTCGGGTGCGGCCCGGCGTTGTACTGGTCGTTGGCGACGCGCGGCAGCGTGATGTTCACGCTCGCGTACGCGGCCTTGGTCAGTCCCGAGCAGTCGAAGCGCCCGCCCTGTTCGGGGGTGCCGTTGCCGCCCCACAGGTAGGGCGTGCCGAGCTTCTTCTGCGCGTAGTAGATGGCGCCGGCCGCCTGCCTGGACGGCTGGAGCCGCTGGACGGGCGCGGCGAAGCTCTTCGCCAGGGTGGTGATGGTCTTCACGTAGTTCCGGGTCTCCCGGTACGGCGGCACACCCCCGTACCTGATGACCGCGTACGCTCCCGCGTTGTACGCCGCCAGCATGTTCTCCGTCGGGTTCCCGGGCGCGTCCTTCACATAGGAGGCGAGCTTGCAGTCGTACGAGGCGGCCGAGGGGATCGCGTCGCGCGGGTCCCACACGTTCGCCACTCCGTCGCCGTTGCCGTCGATGCCGTGCGTGGCCCAGGTGCCGGGGATGAACTGCGCTATCCCCTCCGCCTTCGCGGGGCTCCTGGCGTTCGGGTTGAAGCCGCTCTCCTGGTAGAGCTGGGCGGCGAGCAGCGCGGGGTTGATCGCGCGGCACAGATTGCCCCACTTCTGTACGAGCGTCGCGTACGCGGCCGGCACGGCGTTCTTGGCGAGCCCGACGGACCCTCCCCCGATGCCGTTCGCGAGGTTGCCGGCGACCATGTAGACGCCGACGACGAGGACCATCACGAAGCTCAGCGCGGCACCGACGGCGACCGTCGTCCAGATCCACGCCTTACGCACCGTCAACCGCCCCTCGTCGCACGGGAGTCCGCCGAGGGTCAGTGTAGGGGCGCCCGGGGGAGCCGGACCCCGAAAAGTCCTGGTCCGGCCACACGGGGGTACGAGATCGGCCACCTGGGCAAGCACGACGGCCGCATGCGTTCGGCGGTCCGTCCGCGCATGCCCGGTCCGCGTCCGGGACCCGTCGCTATCGGGGAGCCGACGCCGTCCGGTACAGGTCCTGCGCCTCGTCCCCCAGCACGACGCTGTAGGAGACGTCCGGCGTGGAGCCGCCCTGTTCATGGCCGCCGAGGACACCCACGACCTCGCCGTGGGTGTTCACCCAGGGGCTGCCGCTGGTGCCGGCGGTGAATCCCGGGCAGGCGATGCGCTGTTGTGTACTGCCGACCGCGGTCGGCTTGTTGGTGCAGGTGATCGGTGTCTCCGCGGAGTCGGGGTACCCCGTGACGGTCACCGCGGTCGCCCCGGTCCCGTGTCCGGTGACGAACTTGTCGGCTCCGACGACGTCCTCGACGTCGACACCGCCGATGGACTCCAGCCTGGCGAAACCGACGTCGCTGTCCTCGTCCTCGTCACCGCTCCAGGCGTCGTCGACGAACGTCCTGGTCACCTTCCACACCCCGTAGGGCGCCTTGCCCTCCCGGTACCCGGGTGCGAACCACACCTCGCCGCCGCCCAGACAGTGCGCGGCGGTCACGATCAGGTCGCGCTGCGGGCTGTGGACCACGGAGGCCGTGCAGAAGTGGCCGCCCGCCTGCGCGTCGCCCGCCCCGAAGAGCGCACCGATCCGCGCGCCCGCCGCGGTGGCCTTCGCCACGGTGGTGACGCCCAGCGGTCCGGGGCCGCCGTCGGCGGCGGACACGGAGGAGGTCGTGACGGCCAGCATCACGAGGGCACCGAAGAACGCGTGCCGCCGGTTGCCTGAGGGGCGTGGGATGCGGTTCATCACCCCCCACTGTGGCGCAGGAAGGTGAGAAACACTCCCCGGGCAATCTGAATTTCCTCTGTGAGGCTTCGTCGCCGCAGGTCGGCACGGGCACGCCGCCGGTGCGGCATCCCCCTTTCGGACGCACGCTGCGTCTCACGACTCCTCCCCTAAGCGCCCCCGCACGCACGGCCGACCTGGCGTCCACCGGCCCGGCGAGCCCCTCGGACGCGGCGTCTAGCCCCCCGTGTAGGCCGCCGTCGTCCGTTCCGCCGCGGCGCGTGCCGACTCATCCGGTTCACCGGCCGCCACGTTCGCCTCCCGCCAGGCCTCGCTGCTCAGTGTCACGAAGCGGCGGCCCTCGTCGGACATCAGCCAGGCCATACCCTCCGCGGGGTCCATCGAGGCCCCGGTCGCCAGGTGCCGCGAAAGGCCCAGCAGACCCGTGTCCCAGCCCACGCCCACGGCCCCCGGGCCGAACTCGGCCCAGCGCTCGTCGTCCACATGCGCGATGTGCTCGAGTTCGAACCGGGTCCCGCCGTCCTCGACCGGCGTCAGGCGCAGCTCGATCCAGCTCACCTCACCGCCGTACTCCCACGTCGCGAAGAAACTCTTCGGCGGATCGCAGCGCTCGATGGTGCCGCCCGCGTTGCCCTCGAGCTGAAAGCGCCCGCCGACGCGGAGGTCTCCCGAGACCGGCAGGAACCAGCGCGGAATGCGCTCGGGGTTCGTACAGGCGTCCCAGAGGTCGTCGAGCGAGGAGTCGTACGTCCGCGAGACCGTCACCACCCGCGCCTCGCCCGCCTTGAACTCCCGCCGGCCCACCTGCCGCCGTACCGCATTGATCTCGTGCGTGACGTCCATGCCGTCAGCCCTCACTCTCTCCCGTCCGGCGCCCGAGGCGGCGCTCCCGCTTCCCCCGTGCCAACTCCGTCTCCAGCGCGTCCAGCCGAGGGGCCCAGAAGCGCCGGAAACGCCCGATCCACTCGTCGACGTCCCGCAGCGGCTCGGAGTTCACCGCGTACAGGCGCCGCGTCCCCTCGGGGCGCACCGTCGCGAACCCGTTCTCTCGCAGCACCTTCAGATGCTGCGAGACACCGGGCTGCGATATCCCGAACTCCGCCGTGATGACCTCGCAGACCGACCCGGACGTCATCTCCCCGTCGGCCAGCAGTTCGAGGATCCTGCGGCGCACAGGGTCTCCGAGCACATCGAATGCGTGCATGAGGGCAAGGTATCAGCCGCTGCTTATATAAGCGAGAACTGAACAACTGAAGCGGGCCGGCCCGGCGCTCGCCGGACGGACACGCGCGGGCCCTCCGGGGAAACCCGTCACATCTCCCCGGAGTCCGGTCAAGCCGTGCCCAGCGGACCGCCATCGAGCGGCCATCGACACGTAAGGGCGCCGCCCTCGTTCGGTAAGGGGGACGTCAGAATTCCCGAAGCCCCTTGTTGCCGCGGACGCAACAAGTCATCGTCGTCCACGGGCCGCCGAGCCGTCGCCGGGACCACCGCACCGTCGTTCGGCACACCCCGTCACCGCCCCTGTCACCGCATGCTCAGGAGGCCGTACGTTGCGCCCGCCCCGCTCCGCCCGGACGAACGAACGCGGCACCCGAGCCGGCGCACACGACTGCGCGAGCGCACCGGCCTCCCTCGCCAAGTACCGCTTCCGCGACGGCGCCTCGGCCCGCGCAGCCGCCAACGACCGACCCACGAAGGGCCTCCCGACGGACATCGCACCCTCCCGCCTTTTCCGTAAGGCGGTTGAGACCGAGCACCCGGCGGCCGTCACGGCCCCCACGGGCTGACCTCCGGCCGCCGGGGAGGCCGACGGCGGGGGTCGTGGGGACCCTGTCCGCCGGCGCACCGGGGGAAACGGGCCGCGGCACCCGGCCGCGGCCCGTTCCGCCGTCCAGCGATAACCTTCCGCTCGTACGGGTGACACCCCAACGGAACGGTCCGCACGTCCGGGCCCCGTCGAGGGCCGATCCGGGTCCGCGCTGCACGGAGGAGGTCACCGAGGGGGCCGCACCGGAGGTTCCGCCCGACCCTCATTGCCCGGCGTGACCAGGCATGATACACAGAGTGACCAGATGCCCCTCGGTGAACCGTCCCACGCCCCCGAGAGGGTCCCGCGCGGGCCGATGGCAAGGGGCACGTACGAAACCCGCCAATCGATGACGCCAAGTCGACATACGAGAGCGCCATCGTCAGCGACAATGACCCTGACCTCTGCGACGGTGGCAGGGGGTACGGAACTACCCACTAGGGGCGGTGACTTACATGTATCTCGCGGCCGCAAAAGGCGACATCAACACGATCATCGGCGGTATCGCCCCAGACTGGGGTCCTTTCGGCAGTCTGGGCAACGAGGCTCGCGTGATGGTCGAGGTCGTGATGGCCATCGCCATCCTCCTCTGCCTGGCGATCGCGATCTGGGGCGCGGCGAAACAGCGCATCGGCGCGACGGCCCTGCGCGACACGTTCAGCGCCGAGCAGGGAAAGGGCCTCATCATCGCGGGCCTGACCGGGGTTTTCATCATCGGCTCGCTCGGCACGCTTTTCACGATCGTGTACGGCATGGCCGTCTAGACCCCGCCCCGGACCACCACGACCCTGACGCGCCATCAGTCCCCGCCCGGGTGCGCCGGGTTCCCGCCCTCCGACCCACCCGTCCGTCGCGCCCACCGGCTGAGGTTGCGTTCCCCAGATGTCGAGTCACCACACCGCGCCCGCGCGGAAGCCAGCACGGCTACCGTCGTACTTCTACGAGTTCCGACACGAAATGCGAATCGGCTACGAGGTCGAGGGGGCGTGCGCGGCGTGAATCTCGATGACGGTGCCTCCGGCGGGGGCGACGAACAGTACGGCGGGGTGGGACAGACCCGCACACGACTGCCCGAGCGGGGCGGTGACGTCTACGGGGGTGCCCGGCGGGGCCGGTCGTCGTCCCGCAGCCTGGTGACGGTCGTCGGCGTGGTGGTCCTCCTGATCGCGGCGATCGCCTTCGCGAACCGCGGGGGAGGGGACTCCTCTTCGGACAGCGGCGACAACAAGCCGAACACGTCCGCGACGGCGGCCTCCGGCACACACCCGGTCAAGTCGAAGTCGGCCGGCATCCCCTCGGGCTTCGCCCACGACCAACAGGGGGCGGCGTCGGCTGCGGCGAACTATGCGGTGGTGTTGGTTTCGGCCGACATCTTGAAGCCCGCGCAGCGCGGCGAGATCCTGCAGCAGGTGTTCGTTCCGAACCAGGTACCGACGCTCGCGGACAAGTTCAACAAGACGTACAACAAGGACTTCCTGAACAACATCGGCTTGGACGAGAGCGGCAACCCGACTGCGGGCCACACGTACGTCTCGCGGACGATGCCCATCGGTACCAAGACCACCAAGTATTCGGACACCACCGCGACTGTCGAGGTCTGGTGCACCGGTGTGTTCGGCACGACGGGCGAGGAGTCGACGAACCCGGTCTCCAGCGACTACTTCACCATGACGTTCGCAATGCGCTGGTCCAGCGGTGATTGGAAGGTCGCCAGCTTTTCCCAGAAGGAAGGCCCGGCGCCCGTCAACGGCGACAACAAGGTCTCAACGTCTGAGGAGATCTCGCAGGCTGTCGAGGAGTTCGGAGGCTTCACCTATGCCCGGTAGCCGCACTCTCAAGGTCGCTGCTGTGCTGACGACTGTGCAGGCCGTCGCCGTATGGGTGGCCACCCGGGCTGCCGCAGCACCATCCCCTTCCCCGACGGACAGCAACTGTGATCTCATCGTCGGCCCCGCCAAGCAGTACTGCGAAAACGGCGACACCTCCGGAGGACCCGGTCCCGACACTCTGACCGATCCCCTCGACCCCCTCTCCTCCCTCGCCAAGGGCTGCGCCAACGCCGCCTCCTGGACCGTGGACAAGCTCAGCGAGGCGGTGAAGGAGACCGCCAGCGTCGACTTCACCAACCAGCAGTTCCTGCACCAGTACGAGATCGTCTTCGCCGCGTCGACCATCCTCACCCTCCTGCTGTGGCTGCTGGCCGTCGCCAAGAGGGCCGTGCGGGGCGTCCCGCTCACCACCGCCCTCTCCGAAGCGGTCGGCTTCCTCTGGCTCACCGTGCTGGCCTCGGCCTTCACCCCGCTTGTCCTCTACACGGTGGTCTCCGCGACCGACAGCGTCAGTGACGTCCTCGCCAAGGCCACCGGCGACCAGACCACCACGTTCTTCGGCGCGTTCTCCGGCGCGCTCAGCAAGGGTTCGAACATCGGCGGCGGCCCCATCATGCTGATCCTGGTGTCGCTGGTGTCGATCCTCGCGGCCGGCGTTCTCTATCTGGAGCTGTTCCTGCGGGCCGTCCTGCTCTACGTCGGCGCCCTCCTCGGCGTCGTCGTCTACTCCGGTCTCGTCGACAAGAACCTCTGGGGCCACGTCCGCCGCTGGGCCGGCATCATGATCGCGGTGATCCTGGTCAAGCCGGTCATCGTCATAGTGCTCGGGCTCGCCGGCGCGCTGGCCACGGACAACGGACCCGACTCCCTCGCCGCCGTGGTCTCCGGGCTCGCCATCATCCTGCTCGCCATCTTCGCGAGCGCCATGATCTACCGGTTCGTGCCCGGCTTCGGCGACGAGATCGCCGCCTCCCGCAGCAACCGCATCATGCAGGGCGCCGAACGCAAGGCCGCCGCCGTCATCAGCTCCCCGGCGACCCTCGTCGCCCAGGGCATCAAGACCCACAGCACCCGCGCCGACAGCAACGGCGGCGGGGGCGGCAACCAACCGCCGCGCCCCGCCAACCCGGTGTCCGGCGGTGTTGCCGCGCACAGCACCCGCGCCCCCGGCGGCGGATCCGTCCCCGCCACGCCCCCACCGCGTACCAGCCCGGCCGACACTCCGCACGCCGGCAGGACCCGCAACAGCAGTACCAACCGCACGGGAGGTGAAGGGCGTTGACGACCGAGTCCCACCTGTCGCATCCGGTCACGCCCCGCCGGACATATCTGATCGGCCGCGCCCGGCCGAACGCGATCATCGGCCGCAACCGCGAGTCCGGCGAGATCGTGCTGATCATCGCGGGCGCGTTCCTCGGCATGATGTGCGGCCTGCTCGTCCCCCTCCTCGCGCTGCGTATCGTGCTCCTGATGGGTTTTCCGCTGCTCGCCCTGGCCGCCGTGTACGTCCCCTACAAGCACCGCACGTTCTACAAGTGGTTCGAGATCAACCGCACGTACAAGAGGACGCTGCGGCAGGGAACGACGTACCGAAGCAGCGTGATGGAGGCCGGCACCGGCCTCGACGGACGCGAGATCGAGATCGGACCGCCCCCGGGCATCGGGCGTATCAGCTGGCTCGCCGCCCCGTTCGGGCCCGACGAGATCGCCGTACTGCTGCACGCCGACCGGCGGATGGTGACCGCCGCCATCGAGATCGAGGGTCCCGGCGTGGGCCTGCGCGACAGCGAGGACCAGGAAGCCCTCGTCGACCGCTTCGGCACGCTCCTCAAGCACGTGGCGAACGGCGACGGATTCGTCACCCGCCTCCAGATGCTCGCCCGCACCCTGCCCGCGGACCCGGACGCACACGCGAAGGACGTCGCCCAGCGCGGCGACGAACGCGCCCCGGCCTGGCTGCGGCAGTCGTACGACCAGCTCCAGTCCATGGTGTCGACCAGCAGCGAGCAGCACCGCGCCTACCTCGTGGCCTGCATGCACTACACCCGTGAACTGGCCGCCGAGGCCCACACCATGGCGCGGGCCGCACGCCCTCAGGGCGGCAGGAAGGTCGACCGGGACGCGGGCCTCGCGGTCGTCATGGCGCGTGAGCTCACCGACATCTGCTCGCGGCTCCAGGAAGCCGACATCCGCGTACGGCAGCCCCTGGGGCAGGGACGGCTCGCCTCCCTCATCCACTCCATGTACGACCCCGACCACCCCATCGACCACATCCAGGCGATGACGAGGCGCAACGCCTGGCCCGCCGAACTCGACGCCATGGAGCCCACCTACCTCCAGGCCAAGACCCGCGAGTCGTCGACACGTGCGCCCTGGTGCCACGCCACCGCATGGGTCAAGGAGTGGCCGATGACGCCGGTCGGCGTGAACTTCCTGGCGCCCCTCCTGGTCCACACCCCGGACGTCATCCGCACGGTCGCCGTCACCATGGACCTCGAACCCACCGAGGTCGCCATCGAGCGCATGCTGACCGAGAAGACGAACGACGAGGCGGAGGCCAGCCGCGCCGCCAAGATGAACCGCACCGTCGACCCCCGCGACATCGCCTCCCACTCCCGTCTCGACCAGCGGGGCGAGGACCTCGCGAGCGGCGCCGCCGGCGTCAACCTGGTCGGCTACATCACCGTCTCCGCCCGTTCCCCGGAGTCCCTGGCCCGGGACAAGCGGACCATCCGGGCCTCGGCCGGCAAGTCCTATCTGAAGCTGGAATGGTGCGACCGCGAGCACCACCGCGCCTTCGTCAACACGCTCCCCTTCGCCACCGGCATTCGGAGGTAAGGACCTGATGCGGGATCCGCTGTCCGTCCTGACCGACGCCTTCACGTCCTTCCTCTTCGGCAAGGTCGAGACCACCCGGCTGCCCGTCCGCACCTCCACGGGCCAGGCCCAGGCCGTCTACCTCCCGACGGCCGCGCCCGGCCTCGGCGACTCCGGCGTGATCATCGGCCGCGAGGTGTACTCCGGGAAGGGATACATCTACGACCCCTTCCAGCTCTACGGTCAGCAGCTCCCGGCGCCGCACTGGCTCGTCCTCGGCGAGTCCGGCAACGGCAAGTCGGCTCTGGAGAAGACATATGTCCTGCGCCAGCTGCGATTCCGGGACCGGCAGGTCGTGGTCCTCGACGCGCAGGGCGAGGACGGCGTCGGCGAGTGGAACCTGATCGCGGAGGAACTGGGTATAACGCCGATCCGGCTCGACCCGACGGCGGCGCTCGACCACGGCATCCGGCTCAATCCGCTGGACCCCTCGATCACGACGACGGGACAGCTCGCCCTGCTCCGTACGATCATCGAGGTCGCGATGGGACACGGCCTGGACGAGCGCTCCGGCTTCGCCCTGAAGGTCGCCCACGCCTACGTCAACGAGACCATCGTCGAGCGCCAGCCGGTGCTGATGGACATCGTCGAGCAGCTGCGCCACCCCGAACCCGAGTCGGCCGAGGCGATGAACGTCGCCCTCGACGACGTCCGGGCCTGGGGCCTGGACGTGGCACTGGTCCTCGACCGCCTCGTCGACGGTGACCTGCGGGGCATGTTCGACGGGCCCACGACGGTCGGCATCGACCTGGACGCGCCGCTGATCGTGTTCGACCTCTCCCACATCGACCGCAACTCGATCGCCATGCCGATCCTGATGGCGATCGTGGGCGTATGGCTGGAGCACACCTGGATCCGCCCCGACCGGAAGAAGCGCATCTTCCTGGTCGAGGAGGCCTGGCACATCATCAACAGCCCGTTCGTGGCCCAGCTGTTCCAGCGGCTGCTGAAATTCGGCCGACGGCTCGGTCTGTCCTTCGTGGCGGTCGTCCACCACCTCAGTGACGTGGTGGACGGGGCGGCCGCGAAGGAGGCCGCCGCGATCCTGAAGATGGCGTCCACCAGGACGATTTATGCCCAGAAGGCGGACGAGGCACGGGCGACGGGCCGCGTCCTCGGCCTGCCTCGATGGGCTGTGGAGATCATCCCGACGCTGACACCGGGCATCGCGGTCTGGGACGTCAACGGCAACGTCCAGGTCGTCAAGCACCTGGTCACGGAGTCGGAGCGGCCGCTGGTGTTCACCGACCGCGCCATGACGGAGTCGTCCAGCGACCGGCAGAAGGACGACGCCCTGCGCGCGGCTGAGTTGGAGGCGGAAGAGCGCGCGGCAACATTCATGGAGCAGCGGCTGAGCGACATGGACGGCTCGTCCGAGTCCACGGTGGCATAGACATGGGGTCCCGATGAGACCAGGCAAGGAGCAGCGGGGCGGCCAGGGCGACATCTCCGACGCTCTGTTGGTGGGTGTACTGGCCTTTCTGCTCGGTGTGACGCTGATGGTGTGGACGGCCACCGGCCTCTCGGGCTGGTTCGCGCAGGGCGCATGGCCTCATGGCGTCGGGCTCAGCAGCACTCCGGTGGCGATGCGCCATCTGATCGCCGAGCCGCACGACATCGCGGCCGCCTGGCCCGACACCCCCGCGGACCAGCTCTCCGGCTACGGACTGTTCTGGGGCCTGTTCATAGGCGAACTGATGGTGCTGTTCGTGCTCACCGTCTTCGTGATCGGCACGGTGGCACGCTGGAAGGCGGTACGGGCGCGCCGTGGGGCCGCGCCCACGGAAGCCCTGTCACCGGCCCCGCTTGCGGGCCCACCGAACCCTGCCGTGGACGTCCCGGCCCGGGACACCGGCACGTCCCTGGTCTCCGATCCGGCACCGGTTCCCGCCCCCCGTCCCGGTGCGGGGGAGCACCATGACCCCGAGTCCACGGCTCCGGCCCAGGTCCCCGCCCGGACCGTCGTCGAACAGGTGGCCGTCGCCACTGCGGAGCCCGTCGGCGCGGTGAACGAACAGAGCGGCCCCGGGGCTTCCCCGTCCACCTCGTTGACGCCCCCGTCCGTCGTTCTGGGCGCACCCGACATCCGTCATCCCGTCGCCGCCCAGGTCGTACGCGACGCCGAGGGAGCCGTCCTGGTCGTCACCTCGAGTCCCGCACTGTGGTCCGACACGAAGGATGCCCGGGCGAAACTCGGCCCGGTCCTCCTCTACGACCCCTCGCACCTGTGCGACACCCCGGCCCGGCTCCACTGGTCACCGTCCGCCGGCTGCGAGGACAAGGCGACCGCGGCGGCCCGAGCCGTCGCGCTGCTCGCCCCGGTCCGGCCCACGGCCCGTATCGACCAGGCGGTCGCGGATGTCGCGGAAACGCTCCTGCGGAGCTACCTCCACGCGGCGGCCGTCGAGGGCCGCACCATCCGGCACATCCACCGCTGGGCCCAGGGCACCCAGGTCCAGGAGGCGGTACGAGTACTGCGGACGAACCCCAAGGCTGCGTCCGGCGCCGCCGGGGAGCTGGAGGCAGCGCTCACCTCGCATCCCGAACGCAAGGACGTGGCACAGGAGCTGACGGCACGTGCACTGTCCTGCCTCTTCACGGTCAATATCCGCGAGGCATGCACATCCAACCGAAGTGACACCCTTGCCTTGGATTCCTTCGTCAACGAAGGGGGCACGCTTTATGTGGTGGGTGAATCCATCGAGGACCCCAGGCAGCACCCCGGCGCCATGCCTCTGCTGACGGCCCTCTCCTCCAGCGTGGTCGAGCGCGGCCGGCGCATGGCCGAACGGTCATCCTCCGGTCGCCTCGACCCACCACTCGCCCTCGTCCTGGACGACGTGGCGGCCGTGGCCCCGCTCCCGCAGCTTCCCGAGCTGCTCTCCACCGGAGAGGTCCGTGGCCTGCCGACTCTGGCCCTGCTCCGCTCGCGCGAGCAGGCCCGCGCACGCTGGCCCCAGTACGACCTGCCGGTGCAGAGCCGCTAGTACCGCTCGATCACCATCTCCAGCTCCGAGTCCTCATCGTCCCCGGACAGCGGCACGGTGACCCCGCTCGGCACGAACCCCGCCTTGCGGTAGAAGGCCTGCGCGCGCACGTTGTCCTCGTGGACGATGAGCCGCACGCGCTCGGCACCGCGGCCCCACGCCCACTCCAGACCGGCGTCGAACAGCGCCTTGGTCAGCCCGGTC
The DNA here is from genome assembly GCF_051553595.1 of Streptomyces sp. HUAS TT11. NCBI lineage: Bacteria > Bacillati > Actinomycetota > Actinomycetes > Kitasatosporales > Streptomycetaceae > Streptomyces > Streptomyces sp. HUAS TT11. The sequence continues at coordinate 4,920,882 of NZ_CP196184.1, read as the reverse complement.
CCGCGGTGCTCGGGCCGGACGAACACGGCGACGACGTGCCCTTGTCTCCGCTCCACGTCGAATCCGGCCCAGTCCGTCGTACCGGCTTCCTCGAGCAGAACGGTCAGGGTGCCCGCCCATGTCCCGTCCGGCGCCTCGGCGATGATCTGCTGGGCCCCGGTCTCCCCTTCCGAGGCTCCCGCCGTCCGCTCCTGCCAGAAGGAGTCGGGCTTGGCGATAGCGTCCTCGTAGGTCTCCAGGAACGCGAGATGGGCGACCGGGTCCTGGAGCGCGGCGAGCCGCAGCTTCTTCGCGGCGGGCCAGTCCTCGGGGTGTATGGATCGGATGACGTGAGACATGCGGCCACGGTAACGGCCGCGCGCGGCAGGTGCGCCCCAATTTTCCGCGGGGCCCCGGCCGAACATGATCCGTGCACGCCGGTGAGCGGAGCCGGAAACGCGAAAGAGCCCCAACTCACGGGTATCCACCCGGAGTTGGAGCTCTTTCTCAATATTTGTTCGGCGGTGTCCTACTCTCCCACAGGGTCCCCCCTGCAGTACCATCGGCGCTGAAAGGCTTAGCTTCCGGGTTCGGAATGTAACCGGGCGTTTCCCTCACGCTATGACCACCGAAACACTATGAAACAGAACGCCACACCACCCGAAAAAATCCGGGCGGGGCTGTTCGTGGTTTCAGAACCAACACAGTGGACGCGAGCCTCTATGGACAAGCCCTCGGCCTATTAGTACCGGTCACCTCCACACGTTACCGTGCTTCCAGATCCGGCCTATCAACCCAGTCGTCTACTGGGAGCCTTACCCCATCAAGTGGGTGGGAGTCCTCATCTCGAAGCAGGCTTCCCGCTTAGATGCTTTCAGCGGTTATCCCTCCCGAACGTAGCCAACCAGCCATGCCCTTGGCAGAACAACTGGCACACCAGAGGTTCGTCCGTCCCGGTCCTCTCGTACTAGGGACAGCCCTTCTCAAGACTCCTACGCGCACAGCGGATAGGGACCGAACTGTCTCACGACGTTCTAAACCCAGCTCGCGTACCGCTTTAATGGGCGAACAGCCCAACCCTTGGGACCGACTCCAGCCCCAGGATGCGACGAGCCGACATCGAGGTGCCAAACCATCCCGTCGATATGGACTCTTGGGGAAGATCAGCCTGTTATCCCCGGGGTACCTTTTATCCGTTGAGCGACGGCGCTTCCACAAGCCACCGCCGGATCACTAGTCCCGACTTTCGTCCCTGCTCGACCCGTCGGTCTCACAGTCAAGCTCCCTTGTGCACTTACACTCAACACCTGATTGCCAACCAGGCTGAGGGAACCTTTGGGCGCCTCCGTTACCCTTTAGGAGGCAACCGCCCCAGTTAAACTACCCATCAGACACTGTCCCCGATCCGGATCACGGACCCGGGTTAGACATCCAGCACGACCAGACTGGTATTTCAACGACGACTCCACCTGAACTGGCGTCCAAGCTTCAAAGTCTCCCAGCTATCCTACACAAGCCGAACCGAACACCAATATCAAACTGTAGTAAAGGTCCCGGGGTCTTTCCGTCCTGCTGCGCGAAACGAGCATCTTTACTCGTAGTGCAATTTCACCGGGCCTATGGTTGAGACAGTCGAGAAGTCGTTACGCCATTCGTGCAGGTCGGAACTTACCCGACAAGGAATTTCGCTACCTTAGGATGGTTATAGTTACCACCGCCGTTTACTGGCGCTTAAGTTCTCAGCTTCGCCCACCCGAAAGTGAGCTAACCGGTCCCCTTAACGTTCCAGCACCGGGCAGGCGTCAGTCCGTATACATCGCCTTACGGCTTCGCACGGACCTGTGTTTTTAGTAAACAGTCGCTTCTCGCTGGTCTCTGCGGCCACCCCCAGCTCGAGCAGCAAGTGCTCTCACCAAGCGTGGCCCCCCTTCTCCCGAAGTTACGGGGGCATTTTGCCGAGTTCCTTAACCATAGTTCACCCGAACGCCTCGGTATTCTCTACCAGACCACCTGAGTCGGTTTAGGGTACGGGCCGCCATGAAACTCGCTAGAGGCTTTTCTCGACAGCATAGGATCATCCACTTCACCACAATCGGCTCGGCATCAGGTCTCAGCCACACATACGACGGATTTACCTATCGCACGGCCTACACCCTTACCCCGGGACAACCACCGCCCGGGATGGACTACCTTCCTGCGTCACCCCATCACTCACCTACTACCACCTTGGGCCGGCGGCTCCACCACTCCCCTTTGCCCGAAGGCTCCGGGGCGGCTTCACGGCCTTAGCATTAATGGGCTCGATGTTTGACGCTTCACAGCGGGTACCGGAATATCAACCGGTTATCCATCGACTACGCCTGTCGGCCTCGCCTTAGGTCCCGACTTACCCTGGGCAGATCAGCTTGACCCAGGAACCCTTAGTCAATCGGCGCACACGTTTCCCACGTGTGAATCGCTACTCATGCCTGCATTCTCACTCGTCAACCGTCCACAACTACCTTCCGGTGCTGCTTCACCCGGCAGACGACGCTCCCCTACCCATCACAACACCCGTTAGGGCTATATGCTGCAATGACACGACTTCGGCGGTACGCTTGAGCCCCGCTACATTGTCGGCGCGGAATCACTAGACCAGTGAGCTATTACGCACTCTTTCAAGGGTGGCTGCTTCTAAGCCAACCTCCTGGTTGTCTGTGCGACTCCACATCCTTTCCCACTTAGCGTACGCTTAGGGGCCTTAGTCGATGCTCTGGGCTGTTTCCCTCTCGACCATGGAGCTTATCCCCCACAGTCTCACTGCCGCGCTCTCACTTACCGGCATTCGGAGTTTGGCTAAGGTCAGTAACCCGGTAGGGCCCATCGCCTATCCAGTGCTCTACCTCCGGCAAGAAACACACGACGCTGCACCTAAATGCATTTCGGGGAGAACCAGCTATCACGGAGTTTGATTGGCCTTTCACCCCTAACCACAGGTCATCCCCCAGGTTTTCAACCCTGGTGGGTTCGGTCCTCCACGAAGTCTTACCTCCGCTTCAACCTGCCCATGGCTAGATCACTCCGCTTCGGGTCTTGAGCGTGCTACTCCAACGCCCTATTCGGACTCGCTTTCGCTACGGCTACCCCACACGGGTTAACCTCGCAACACACCGCAAACTCGCAGGCTCATTCTTCAAAAGGCACGCAGTCACACCAAAGTGCTCCCACGGCTTGTAGGCACACGGTTTCAGGTACTATTTCACTCCCCTCCCGGGGTACTTTTCACCATTCCCTCACGGTACTATCCGCTATCGGTCACCAGGGAATATTTAGGCTTAGCGGGTGGTCCCGCCAGATTCACACGGGATTTCTCGGGCCCCGTGCTACTTGGGTATCTTCCAAACGAGCCGCTGACGTTTCGACTACGGGGGTCTTACCCTCTACGCCGGACCTTTCGCATGTCCTTCGTCTACATCAACGGTTTCTGACTCGTCCCACGGCCGGCAGACCGCAGAAGAAAGAACCCACAACCCCGCATACGCAACCCCTGCCGGGTCTCACACGTATACGGTTTGGCCTCATCCGGTTTCGCTCGCCACTACTCCCGGAATCACGGTTGTTTTCTCTTCCTGAGGGTACTGAGATGTTTCACTTCCCCTCGTTCCCTCCACACTGCCTATGAGTTCAGCAGCGGGTGACAGCCCATGACGACTGCCGGGTTTCCCCATTCGGAAACCCCCGGATCAAAGCCTGGTTGACGACTCCCCGGGGACTATCGCGGCCTCCCACGTCCTTCATCGGTTCCTGGTGCCAAGGCATCCACCGTGCGCCCTTAAAAACTTGGCCACAGATGCTCGCGTCCACTGTGCAGTTCTCAAACAACGACCAACCACCCATCACCCCGGACCAAAATCCGAGTTCACTGGGGTCGGCGCCGAAGGACGAGCAACGCTCGCACCCTCAGACACCCAACAGCGTGCCCGACACACCCGCCCCTTCATCACCCGTTCCACGCCGAAGCAGTACTAGGAAGAGAAGCAGACCAAGTGTGCCGAATAGTCAACGTTCCACCCATGAGCAACCAGCATCGAACGTTCGCCGATGTACTGGCCTCTGACCAACCGAAGTCGGTGAGAAGTGCTCCTTAGAAAGGAGGTGATCCAGCCGCACCTTCCGGTACGGCTACCTTGTTACGACTTCGTCCCAATCGCCAGTCCCACCTTCGACAGCTCCCTCCCCGAGGGGTTGGGCCACCGGCTTCGGGTGTTACCGACTTTCGTGACGTGACGGGCGGTGTGTACAAGGCCCGGGAACGTATTCACCGCAGCAATGCTGATCTGCGATTACTAGCGACTCCGACTTCATGGGGTCGAGTTGCAGACCCCAATCCGAACTGAGACCGGCTTTTTGAGATTCGCTCCACCTCACGGTATCGCAGCTCATTGTACCGGCCATTGTAGCACGTGTGCAGCCCAAGACATAAGGGGCATGATGACTTGACGTCGTCCCCACCTTCCTCCGAGTTGACCCCGGCGGTCTCCCGTGAGTCCCCAGCACCACAAGGGCCTGCTGGCAACACGGGACAAGGGTTGCGCTCGTTGCGGGACTTAACCCAACATCTCACGACACGAGCTGACGACAGCCATGCACCACCTGTACACCGACCACAAGGGGGCACCCATCTCTGGATGTTTCCGGTGTATGTCAAGCCTTGGTAAGGTTCTTCGCGTTGCGTCGAATTAAGCCACATGCTCCGCCGCTTGTGCGGGCCCCCGTCAATTCCTTTGAGTTTTAGCCTTGCGGCCGTACTCCCCAGGCGGGGCACTTAATGCGTTAGCTGCGGCACCGACGACGTGGAATGTCGCCAACACCTAGTGCCCACCGTTTACGGCGTGGACTACCAGGGTATCTAATCCTGTTCGCTCCCCACGCTTTCGCTCCTCAGCGTCAGTAATGGCCCAGAGATCCGCCTTCGCCACCGGTGTTCCTCCTGATATCTGCGCATTTCACCGCTACACCAGGAATTCCGATCTCCCCTACCACACTCTAGCCTGCCCGTATCGACTGCAGACCCGGAGTTAAGCCCCGGGCTTTCACAATCGACGCGACAAGCCGCCTACGAGCTCTTTACGCCCAATAATTCCGGACAACGCTTGCGCCCTACGTATTACCGCGGCTGCTGGCACGTAGTTAGCCGGCGCTTCTTCTGCAGGTACCGTCACTCTCGCTTCTTCCCTGCTGAAAGAGGTTTACAACCCGAAGGCCGTCATCCCTCACGCGGCGTCGCTGCATCAGGCTTGCGCCCATTGTGCAATATTCCCCACTGCTGCCTCCCGTAGGAGTCTGGGCCGTGTCTCAGTCCCAGTGTGGCCGGTCGCCCTCTCAGGCCGGCTACCCGTCGTCGCCTTGGTGAGCCGTTACCTCACCAACAAGCTGATAGGCCGCGGGCTCATCCTGCACCGCCGGAGCTTTCCAACCTCCCAGATGCCCGGGAGGCTCGTATCCGGTATTAGACCCCGTTTCCAGGGCTTGTCCCAGAGTGCAGGGCAGATTGCCCACGTGTTACTCACCCGTTCGCCACTAATCCACCCCGAAGGGCTTCATCGTTCGACTTGCATGTGTTAAGCACGCCGCCAGCGTTCGTCCTGAGCCAGGATCAAACTCTCCGTGAATGTTTACCGGATATCCGGTCGAACACCACGAGAGCGGGACCAGGAGGAGGAATAATCCCCCCGGTCCACAGCGTCCTCGCTGTGTTATTTCAAAGGAACCTCGCCCCAGCACATGCTGGAGACGGGGTATCAACATATCTGGCGTTGACTTTTGGCACGCTGTTGAGTTCTCAAGGAACGGACGCTTCCTTCGTACTCACCCTCTCGGGCTTTCCTCCGGGCGCTTCCCTTCGTGTTTCCGACTCTATCAGACCATTTCGCGATCCGATTTCCTCGGTGCTTTCCGGCCTTTCGGCCTTCCGGCGTTGTCGACTCTATCAGATCCCTCAGTTCCCTTCGGACCTGACTCCCAGTCAACCGGGTTTGTCCTTGCGGCTGTTGGGCCCTTCGGACTTCCCAAACCTTAGCGGATCTCTCCGGCGATTCCCAATCGAGTGGATCTCGAGCGGTTCTGCGCCGGCACACGCCGAAGAAATCGAATTCGGGCACGCCGAAATCAATCCCATCGGGAGATCGTGCTGAGTGGTTTGGCTGCCGCTGTCGCGGCGGGAGTCGCTGCCAGAAAACCGTTACGGCCTCGTGGCAACTCGGAGAACTTTACGGATCTGGGGTTGGACTGTCAAGCCTGCCCAGGGCCACGGAGCGCCAAACCTCCGCTTGCGTCAATCAAGGTCGCTGAGACGTCCCCCGGCGTCCGGCTGGGCGTCCTCCACGCGGCGCAACAGCCGGGTCAGCACCTCACCGAGGACCGAGCGCTCCTCGGGGGAGAGGTCCTGGAGGAGGTCCTCCTCGAAGCGGGAGGCCAGGCGCATCGCCTCCAGCCACTTCTCGCGCCCCTCGGAGGTCAGCTCCACGATCACCCGGACGCGGTTGGCCTCGTCGCGCTCACGGGTGACGAGGCCCTCGCTCACCATGCGGTCGATGCGGTGGGTCATGGCGGCCGGCGTCAGGCCGAGCCGCTTGGCGAGGTCGCTCGGGCCCATGCGATACGGGGCGCCGGACAGGACCAGCGCCTTCAGCACCTCCCACTCGGCGTTGCTGATGCCGAGTTCCGCCGTCTGCCGGCCGTAGGCGACGTTCATACGGCGGTTGAGCCGGGACAGCGCGGAGACGATCTTCTCCACCTGCGGGTCCAGACCCTGGAATTCGCGCTGGTAGGCGGCGATCTGTTCGTCGAGGGTCGGCTCACTGCCGCCGGGGGTGTCGCCCATGGCCGCAGTATGGCACGCACTCGCTTGGCATTGAAGTCCTTCACAGTGTAATGTTGAATCTGTCAACTTTAGCTTCTAAGTCTTCAGGGTTAACTGTTTCAGAGGTGAGACCTGCTGGTCGTGCACTCGGGCGGACCCTCCTTCTCAAGGCAGGTGAACGTGACCATGGCGATGGGCGCAGCGATGCGCCGGATCCACGTAGGCAACGCACTCAGCGCGTTCGGCCTCGGCTTCACCGTCCCGTATCTGTACGTGTACGTGGCCCAGGTGCGGGACCTCGGTGCCGCGACGGCGGGTCTCGTGCTCGCCGTGTTCGCCGTGGCCGCCCTTGTCGTGCTGCCCTTCGCCGGGCGGGCCATCGTCCGGCGCGGCCCCCTTCCGGTGCTGCTCACCGCCCTGGTCGTCGCCGCGGTCGGTGCCCTGAGCCTGGGCCTGGCCGGCACCGCCGTGCGCGTACTGGTCTCGGCGGCGCTGCTCGGGGCGGGGCAGGCCGTGATGCAGCCCGCGCTGGCCACGATGATCGTGGACTCCTCGACCGCGCAGACGCGGTCGCGTGCCTTCGCCATGCAGTTCTTCCTGCAGAACCTGGGGCTCGGTGTCGGTGGTCTGATCGGGGGGCACCTCGTCGACACCTCGAGCGCCGCCTCCTTCACCCTGCTGTTCGCCGTCGAGGCCGCGATCTTCCTGCTGCTCGTGGTGATCATGGCCACGGTCCGGATCCCGCATCTGCCGCAGGCGGAGACCGGCGCACCGCGGGGCGGCCGGTCGAGCTGGAAGCAGTTGCTGGGCAACCGCGCCATGGTGCAGCTGTGTGTACTCGGCTTCGTGCTGTTCTTCGCCTGCTACGGCCAGTTCGAGTCCGGACTGAGTGCGTACGGCGTCGAGGCGGCGGGAGTCTCCACGTCCGCGCTGGGTACGGCGCTGGCGGCCAACACGATGATGATCGTCGTGGCGCAGTTCGCCGTGCTCAAGTTCGTCGAGCGGCGGCGGCGGTCACGGGTGATCGCGGCCGTCGGACTCATCTGGGCCGTCGCCTGGGCCATCGCGGGCTACGCGGGTCTCGGACACGGCAGCCAGGCCATGGCGACCGGCGCCTTCGTCTCGACGTACGCGCTCTTCGGGCTGGGCGAGGCCATGCTGTCGCCGACGCTCGCCCCGCTGGTCGCGGATCTCGCGCCGTCGGGCCTGGCAGGCCAGTACAACTCGGCGTTCGCCCTGGTCAAGCAGCTTGCGCTGGCGGTGGGCCCGGCGGTGGGAGGTCCACTGGCCGCGTCGCTGCCGGCGCCGTACGTCATGACGTTCCTGCTGTTCTCGCTGGGCATCACGTTCCTGGCGATCCGGCTCGGGCGCAGCCTCACCCCTGCGCAGAACCAGCCGTCGAGGAGCCGGGTGGTGGCCCAGGGGGCACCGGATCGCACGGACGGTCTGGAGGTCAGCCCGTCCTGCGCCTGACGACGGGCCGCTGAAGCCGGCCGGGGTGCGAGGGCCCGACCACACAGTGGCCCGCACCCCTGGACGGCCCCGCTCGGCGGTCAGCCGGCTCCCCGGGGCAGCGCGAACTCGCACCACACCGCCTTGCCGCCGCCCGGTGTCCGGCGCGAGCCCCAGTTCGAGGCGATCGTCGCCACGATCGCGATGCCCCGTCCCGCCTCGTCCGCCGGCTCCGCACGACGGCGGCGGGGCAGATGGTCGTCGCCGTCCGTCACTTCGATGATCAGCCGGCGGTCCGTGCGCCGGAGGCGCAACCTCATCGGCGGGATCCCGTGCTGAAGGGAGTTCGCGACGAGTTCGCTCGCGGCCAGTACGCCGAGGTCGTGCAGATCCGTCGGGAACCGCCAGCTCGTCAGCACACCCGAGGCGAACGCACGCGCGCGCGGGGCCGCCTCGACGCCCCCGAGCAGGTCCAGTGCGGCGTTGCGGAACAGATCGCCGTCCGGCCCCGGTCTCGCCGGGTGCTGAAGGACCAGGAGCGCCACGTCGTCGTCGTGACCCGCGGTGACGCCGGCCGAGCGCAGCAGGCGGTCACAGATCACCTGCGGCGTGCCCGTGGCCCCCGCGAGTGCGCTCTCGAGCGCCGCGATGCCCTCGTCGAGGTCCGCGTCCCGGCGCTCGACCAGGCCGTCCGTGTACAGGACGGCCGTGGCGCCCGGTCCCAGCGGTACCGAGCCGGACGCGTGCATCCAGCCGCCGGTGCCGAGCGGCGGGCCGGTGGGTTCGTCGGCGCGCAGCACCACTCCGCTCTCGTCGCGGACGAGGATCGGCAGGTGACCCGCCGACGCATAGACCAGACGTCCCTCGTTCGGGTCGTGGATGGCGTACACACACGTCGCGATCTGGTTGGGGTCGATCTCCTGGGCCAGACCGTCGAGCAGCTGGAGCACCTCGTGCGGGGGCAGGTCGAGACGGGCGTACGCCCGTACGGCCGTGCGCAGTTGGCCCATCACCGCGGCCGCACGGACGCCCCTGCCCATCACATCGCCGATCACCAGCGCGGTGCGGCCGCCGCCGAGCGTGATCACGTCGTACCAGTCGCCTCCGACCGCCGCCTCCGTGCCGCCCGGCTGGTAGGTGGCGGCGATGCGCAGGTCGTCGGGCTCCTCCAGTTCCTGCGGCAGCAGGGAGCGCTGGAGGGTCACCGCGGTCCGGCGCTGCTCGCGCTCGCTGGCCCGCAGCCGTTCGGCGGCCTCGGCATGGTCGGTGACGTCGGCGGCGAAGACGAGCACGCCCCTCGCCCTGTCGCCGGGCACGTCCACCGGAGTGCACGTGAACGTGTACGAACGGCCGCTCGGCGCCCTGCGGGACTTGACCGTGCGCGGCTTGGAGCTGCGCAGCACCTGGTCCAGCAGCGGGAGCAGGCCGAGTTCGTCCAGCTCGGGCAGCGCCTCGCGCGCCGGTTCACCGACGGGGCGCACGCCGAAGGCCGCCACATAGGCGTCGTTCACATAGGCGATGCGGTGCTCGGGGCCGTGCACGAGGGCGACGAGGGCGGGGATGCGGTCGAGGACCTCGCGGGCCGGCAGCTCGTCGACGGCGGGCACGCTCGATGGGTCGTCGGTGAGCCGCTCGGCGCGGGCCACGGGCACGGAGCCGTCACCCAGCCGATCCGGGGAGAGCGTGTGCTCGGTCCGCGCTGCGGCGCGGCGCTGCGTTCCGGGGAGCCGGGCGCTCCAGCGCGTGAAGTTCACCGATTCCTTGCCTCGTCGTTGTCGTCTCCGGCCGGCTCCGGTTCCGGTCGGGGTCCGGTCCGGAGGCCTGCCCCGGGGGTACGGCCCAGTTGGGGGAAGCCTGGTGGATGCGCCCGGGCGAGGGTCGGCCCGCCCACGGTCGTGGACCAGTCTCCCCGACCGGGCCGACATCCGTCAGACGTCGGCCCTTTCGGCGGGGTTCCTGGATCCGGTCAGGACGACCCCTTCGGGTACCCAGGAGGCTTTCCACCGGCCGCAAGTTCGAACTCCGCGCGGGGGTGTTCGAGTGAACCGAGAGAGACGATCTCCCTCTTGAAGAGCCCGGCCAGGGTCCATTCGGCCAGCACACGCGCCTTGCGGTTGAAGGTGGGCACCCTGCTGAGGTGGTACACGCGATGCATGAACCACGCAGGGTACCCCTTCAGCTTGCGCCCGTAGACGTGTGCGACGCCTTTGTGCAGCCCCAGGGAGGCGACCGAGCCCACGTATTTGTGCGCGTACGTCTCCAGCGCCTGGTCGCGCAGCGAGCGCACGATGTTGTCGCCGAGCACCCGTGCCTGACGCACCGCGTGCTGGGCGTTGGGCGCTGTCTCCCGGCCCGGTTCGGCGGCGGTGACGTCCGGGACGGCCGCCGCGTCGCCCGCGGCCCAGGCGTGCCGGACGCCGTCCACGGTCAGCTCCGGGGTGCACTTCAGGCGACCGCGGCCGTTCAGCGGAAGGTCCGTCGCGGCGAGCACCGGGTGCGGTTTCACTCCGGCGGTCCACACGACCGTGCGCGCGGGGAAGCGCGCGCCGTCGGAGAGGACGGCGACCCTGTCGGCGCACGACTCGAGCCGGGTCTTCAGGCGTACGTCGATGTTGCGCCGGCGCAGTTCACTGACCGTGTAGCGGCCCATCTCCTCGCCGACCTCCGGAAGGATGCGGTCGGAGGCCTCCACGAGGATCCACTTCATGTCCTCGGGCTTGACGTTGTGGTAGTAGCGCGCGGCGTAACGGGCCATGTCCTCGAGTTCGCCGAGCGCTTCCACGCCGGCGAATCCGCCCCCCACGAAGACGAAGGTGAGGGCCGCGTCGCGGATCTCGGGATCGCGGGTGGAGGAGGCGATGTCCATCTGCTCGATGACGTGGTTGCGCAGCCCGATGGCCTCCTCGACCGTCTTGAAGCCGATGCCGTGCTCGGCCAGGCCGGGAATCGGCAGCGTGCGCGCGATGGAGCCCGGGGCGAGGACGAGTTCGTCGTACGACAGCTGCTCCGTCTGCCCGGTCTCCTCGGTGGCGAGCGTGTCGAGGGTGGCGGTGCGCTTGGCGTGGTCGATGGAGGTGACCTCGCCGACGACCACCCGGCAGCCGTCCAGGACGCGCCGCAGCGGGACGACCACATGGCGCGGCGAGATGGCGCCGGCGGCCGCCTCCGGCAGGAAGGGCTGGTACGTCATGTACGGATCGGGCGAGACCACCACGATCTCGGCCTCGCGGCGCGCGAGTTCCGCCTTGAGTCTGCGTTGCAGACGCAGGGCCGTGTACAGGCCGACGTAGCCACCGCCGACGATGAGGATGCGCACACACTTCGGGGGGTCGGGGGGCGTCCCCCGATGGGTTGCAGCCGTCACCATCCCATGACGCATCGGACTCCGGAGTTTGTCCACAGCCCCGGCAAATTGTGTGACCGGACGACGGCACGATGCAGAGTTGGCCGAATTCCCGGGCCGCGGGAAAGGACCGCAGGTCAGCCGGTGTGTACGGGGTGACGTTCGAGGGATCAATCAGGACGTAACCGCCCCGTACTCCGATCGGGGGGCGCTCTGTGCGGAACCTGCCCCTTCTGAATTGACTCCTGCTCAACTATGTTCGTGTGTCGACGGGGTGTAAGGGGTTGCGCTCGACCGGCCCGCGACGGGCGGACCTGGTCGCACACGGCGCTGGTTCCGTGCACACCGGCTTCCAATGGCGGGAAGTCTCCGGGGGGAGACGTCATTACCGGGGGATCGCTTATGCACATTCAGGACTCTCATTGGCCGTCCACGTCCGCCGTCGGACCGGCGGGCGCGATGAGCGCGGCCACGGGGAACGGACGCGGGGACGGTGCGCGGTCGACACCGCTGCGCGTGGACGCACAGCGCAACCTGGAACATGTACTGCGGGCGGCGCGCGAGGTCTTCGGCGAGCTGGGCTACGGCGCGCCGATGGAGGACGTGGCGCGCCGTGCCAGGGTCGGCGTCGGCACGGTGTACCGGCGCTTCCCGAGCAAGGACGTCCTCGTACGGCGGATAGCCGAGGAGGAGACCTCCCGGCTGACCGATCAGGCCAGGGCGGCGCTCGGCCAGGAGGACGAGCCGTGGTCGGCGCTCTCGCGCTTCCTGCGGACGTCGGTGGCGTCGGGCGCGGGTCGGCTGCTGCCGCCGCACGTGCTGCGGGTGGGAGTGGCCGAGGACGGTCCCCAGGGACCGGACCCCCTGCCGGTGGACGAGGCGCGGGTGCCGCAGCAGCGCTACCCGTCGGCCACCGAGCTCCGGCTCGTCGACCAGCGGACCGCCGTGGAGCAGGACGACGCAGGTGCGGCGACGCTGCTCGAGGTCGTCGGTCGGCTCGTCGAGCGGGCTCGTGGCGCGGGTGAACTGCGGCCCGACGTCACGGTCTCCGACGTGCTGCTGGTGATCGCCACGGCGGCGCCGTCGCTGCCGGACCCCGCCCAGCAGGCGGCGGCCTCGGGCCGGTTGCTCGACATCCTGCTGGAGGGGCTGCGCTCCCGCCCGGCCTGAGCCGGTCGGCGCTCCGCCCGGGCCCCTGCTCGTCGGCTCTCTCCGGGCGCGGATCCTGTGCGGTCCGCGCCCGGGACACCGACCGCGTATCACCCGTTCCGGTGAGCTGTCCTACGAGCGGCCCGGACGGTGCTCCACGAACGGGGTCACCGGCACGGGTCGTCCCGGGCTCCCAGGACCCGGTTCACCCGCACGTGGACGATGGGGCCGGGCTCAACGGACAGGATGACGCGCGGCCGCCTCCGCCAGGTCCGCCAGTACGTCCTCCGTCGTGAACGCGGAGCCCTTGGCCTGCTCGGCGTCGAAGCGTGCCGGGCCGAGGGCGCCCAGGGCCGCGTCCCGTGTCCGCGCGACCTCCGTGGACTCCGGTGCGGGGCGCACGGACGGACCGCGCCAGCTGTCCGCGGCGGCGAGCAGCCGCACCGCGTCGGCATGCGCGCCCAGGCGACCCAGCACGTTCGCCGCGGTGTCCACGAGTCCCGCCGTCACCGCCTCCGCGCACTGGCTCGACACGGCCTGGCGCAGTGCCTCGGACAGCTTGGGCAGGCCGGACTCCGGTCCGGACTCGGCGATGGTGACAAGCGCGTCGACGCCGTTCAGCGCGGCGACGAACTGCGGGGGCGGGGTGCCGCTCGACGTCTCCACCTGTGCCCGTTCCCACCACGCCCGCGCCGCGGCGGTCTCCCCGTCGTCCAGCGCCATGTGGGCGCGCAGCAGCGACACGTACGCGCGGGCGTCCTGCACTCCGTACCGATCGGCGGCATCGCTCGCCTCGTCCAGCGCCGCCCGCGCGTCCTCCCGTTTCCCCTCGCGGTACGTGATCTCGCCGAGCCGTGCGATGAGGAACGGGGTCTCCGCGTATGCCCCCACCTCGTGGGCGAGCCGCAGCGCCTCCTCGTACTCGCCCTGCGCCTCGGGGAAGGCGCCCCGCCCCATCGCCGCCTCGCCCGCCGCGCTGCACACCTGCGCACGCATCCAGCGGTCGCCCACACGGCGGCTGATCAGGCGGAGTTCGGCGAGGTCGCCGTCCACGTCGTGCAGACCGCCCTGCGAGTCGACGAGGACGTGCGTGCGGAGCATGAGGGTGACGCCGACCTCCCAGTCGTCGCCGTGGCTGCGGCAGTTGGCGAGGGCCGCGTCCATGGCGAGCCGGACGTCGTGCGGTTCGCCCAGGTAGTAGGCGGTCATCGGCCAGATGATGCCGGGCAGCCGGGCCGCGTCCCGGCCTCCCCGTGCGTAGTGCTCGTGCACCAGGGCGACGTATCGCTGCGATCGCTCGTTGCGCATCGAATCCGCCGGCCGCGACTCGGCGAGCAGGAACATGTGCAGGATCCGCAGCTTCATCCGCTGCGCATGGAGAGGGTGCCCGCGCTCGGCGTCCTGGTGGGCGAGGAACGTGTCGACGGGGTCGACCCGCTCGAGTTCCTCGAAGGCGTCGACGGCGGGTCGTCCCGCGGAGGCGGTGCAGGACTCCGCGTCGCCGGTCTCGGCCCGGTGCGGGCCCGCCGTCGGCGCCGGAGCGCCCGGGTCGTGCCCGGCGCGGGCGTCAAGGACCGCTCCGAGGCGCAGCAGGCGGTCCACCCACTCGGCGCCCTCACCACGGAAGTTGCGCAGCCACCAGAACCAGCCCGTCGCGAGGGCGACGGCCCCCGCCTCCTCCTCGGCACCCGCGACGATCGCCCGGTACAGCCCGGTCCTGATGTTGTCGAGCTCGGTCTCCAGCTTCTGGATCCACGGGAGTTGATCGGCGGAGCGCAGCTTCGGCTCGGCCTCCTCGACGAGCGCCCGCACCCATCGGCGGTGCCGGCGCTCCGCCGCCGCACGCAGTTCGGGGACCTCGGCGGCACGCTCGGCGGCGTACTCGTGGATCGTCTCCAGCATGCGGTAGCGCATACCGCCGCCGTCCGCGTCGTACGGGACCGCGACGATCAGGGACTTGTCCACGAGCGCCCCGACGAGGTCGGCGGCGGGCCCGGTGCACACGGCCTCCGCGGCGGCCAGGTCCCAGCCGCCGGCGAAGACGGAGACCTCGCGCAGCACCGTGCGCTCACGCTCGTCGAGCAGATCCCAGGACCAGTCGACGACCGCCCGCAGGGTCTGCTGGCGGGGCAGCACGGTACGGCTGCCGGAGGTGAGAAGCCGGAATCGGTCGTCGAGGCGGTCGGCGATCTGCCGTGGGGTCAGCAACCGGAGCCGGGCCGCGGCCAGTTCGATGGCGAGGGGCAGACCGTCCAGGCGGCGGCAGATCTCGTCGACGGCCTCCGGGTCGCGGGCCGCGGGCACATCGGGGCGCACGGCGGCCGCGCGTTCCATGAAGAGCCGGTGCGCGGGGTCGGGCGGCAGGGGTTCGACCGGGCGGACCGACTCGCCGGGCACGCCGAGGGGCTCGCGGCTGGTGGCGAGGATCGTGAGCCCGGGGCAGTGGGTCAGAAGGGTCTCGGCGAGCTCCGCCGCGGCACCGATCACATGTTCGCAGTTGTCGAGGACGAGGAGTTCGCTGCGAGGTGCGCAGTACTCGATCAGGAGGGCGACCGGATCGTCGTGGGGAACCGCCATCTCGTTGGTGATCAGCGCGGTCTCGCGCAGGCCGAGCGCGCTCACCACCGCGGCCGGCACCGCTTCGGGCCGGTCCAGCGGGGCCAGTTCGGCCAGCCATGCCTGCGGCAGCCCGGCGGCGGCCTCCTCGGCGAGCCGGGTCTTGCCCGAGCCTCCCGGACCGGTGAGGGTGACCAGGCGCGACCTGCGCACGTCGGAGCGGATGGCGTCGAGTTCGGGCTCCCGGCCCACGAAGGAGTTCAGGCGCGGGCGGAGGTTGCCCGTGCGGGCGGCGCGGGAGGCCGCCGGGGCGAGGGCGGGGCGTACGGGCGGCGACGGTACGGGCGCTGAGGGCTCGGGGGACAGCAGCTCGGCGTGCAGCGACCGCAGTTCCGCACCCGGGTCGGCCCCCAGCCCGTCCGCCAGCGCACGACGCACGTCCTCGTACGCGGCGAGCGCGTCGGCTGCACGCCCCGTGGCACGCAGGGCGCGGATGAGGAGGGCGTGCAACGGCTCGTCATAGGGACGGGCCGAGGTCAGTTCCGTCAGCTCGGGTACGACGTCGCCGGCGCGGCCCAGGCGCAGATCGGCCTCGATGCGGGTCCGGTTCGCCGCGAGGCGCAGGGCCTCGGGGCGCGCGGCGGCACCGCGGTCCGGGAGGTCGGTGAGGGCGGGACCGCGCCACAGGGCCAGGGCCTCGCGCAGATCACCGGCGGCCGTCAGGGCGTCGCCCTCGGCGAGGGCCGCGGTGCCGCGCTGCACAAGGTCCTCGAAGAGGAAGAGGTCGACGGTGTCGCGGGCGGCCACGAGGCGGTAGCCGCCCGGCTCGGAGGTGACGGCCTCGCGTCCGACGACCCGGCGGAGCCGTCCGACCAGCGCCTGGAGCGCGGCCGGGGCGTCCAGCGGCGGATCGTCGGCCCACACCTCGTCGATCAGGTCGGAGAGTGTGGCGGTACGGCCGGCGCGCAGGGCGAGCGCGGTGAGCAGGGCGCGCACGCGGGGGCCGCCGAGGGGGAGTGAGGTTCCCCGGTCGTCCTCTGCTTGGGCGACGCCCAGGATCCTGTACCGCATCGGGCCATTCTGGCCGGGGAGGAGCGGTACGGCCACGTGGTTCGGCGTGGCGGAGCCCCGGTGCGCCGGGCGGGGCCTACGCGCCCGCACCGAGGGCGCGGCCCTGGGGCGCGATGCCCGCCGGCACGGCGCGCGCCCGGGCCGGGGTGCCCGTCCAGCAGGTGCCCCGTCGGGACAGCAGACGCCGCAGCCACAGTTCCAGGGCGACCAGGTCCGCGATCCCGTCCAGCGGGATCGCGGCGCCGTCCGCCGCGTCCCGCACCGCCTCGCGGACCACCCGGGCCTCGACCAGGCCCGCCTCGGCGAGGAGCGGTGTGTCGAACAGGCCCGTCAGGGAGTCCGCCGCCACCCGCAGACCGGTGCGGGCGGCCACGGCGGAGGACGCGTGCGTGGGTGCGCCCCAGCCGGGGGGCAGGCCGCCCACCCCCGCGCCCTCCAGCACCGTGCGCAGGATCGCCGCCCGTGCCCCCGGCTGCACACGGAGCGCCTCGGGAAGGACCCGGCACGCGCGGACGACCTGGTTGTCCAGGAACGGCGCGTGCAGCCGCTGGGAGCGGATCTCGGCGGCCTGTTCGAGCACCCGCAGATCCGCCGCGTGTCTCGCCAGCGCCGCCCGGGCGCGGAAGTCGCCCGGCCGCTGTCCCGGACCCCCTCCCGTCCGTCCGGCGGCTCCTTGGAGGCGAACCGATACTTCAGCGAGTGCCTCACCGGTGAGCCAGCGCGCCGCGGGCCCCGGTCTGGCCCAGGTGAGCGCGGCGAGCGACGCGCCCACGGCGCCTCCGGGCTCCTCGAACCGCCGCTGCATCAGCCGGTCGGAGAGCGCGTCGACCCCGGCGCGGTAGGGCGTACGGGCCAGCCTGCGCGCCGCGCTGTACACCCGCGCGGGGACCATCACCGAGCCGTCCGCCTTCGCGAGCGCGGCCACCGGGCGCACCAGATGGCGCCGCTTGCGGTCCATCAGCAGGTCCGCGAGACGGGCCGGGTGCGCGTCGAGGACCTGGCGCGCGCCGTAGCCCGTGAAGTGGTCGGCGCTGCCCGCGGCCAGTCGTGCGCGATGCCGGGCCGCCGTCACCAGGGACGGGCCCGGTTCGTCGGTCAGCGGGCCCTCCAGGTCGGCATACGGCAGCACCTCTTCGCCGCCGGCCACCACCACATGGTGCAGACGGGGGTTCGCCGCCAGCGTGCCCGCCCGCTCCAGCTCCGCCTCGCGCCCCCTGACCGCCAGGTCGTTGAACGTGACGGCCAGCAGACGCTCACCTGCTCCGGTGCCGTGCCCGAGCACCGTCCCGGGCATCCCGGGCAGACCCGCGGCGAGCAGCGCCAGCGTGCCGGAGGCCGGCCCGCCGGAGAGGTCGGAGCCGATGCCGGGCACGGGCATCCCGCGCGCGGCGCGGCGTTCGGCCGGCCCCATCCCGGGAACGGGCCCGGGGTCGATGTCGGTGCCCGGGATGTGCCGGGGGGCCGCCAGACGCGCCCGCACGGCGTCGACGAGGGCGTCGCGCACCGCGTCCACCGCCGCTCCCGGGTCCGCCGGGGGTGCCGCGACCGCGAGCGAGGCGACCGGCTCGTATCCGGCGATCTCGCGTGATCCCGCCCGCAGGATGAGCGCGTGGCCCGGTGGGATGCGCCGAACGCCGTCGTACGGGGTCGAGTCGTGCACCGCGGCCGGTACGTCGGGTGCGGCGAGGAGGGCCGCCAGGTGCCCGAAGTCCAGATTGGCCTCGATGAGGTCGGCGAGGGGGAGAGCGGCGGTCGCGTAGGCCGTGCCGCCCGCCCAGGGGGTGTGGAACACCGGCCGCGCGCCCGCGAGATCGCCGCACACCGTGATCCTGCGTCCGACCTGGACGACGGCGGTATAGCTGCCGGGCCAGGCGGTCAGATGGCGAAGTGCCCCTCCCCGGGCGGCGAACAGACCGACGCGCAGTTCCTCGTCGGACGCTCCGCACATGCCCAGGACCGCGATCCGGTTCTGGGCGTCGGCCTTCACCACGCGCACCTCGTCGGGGCGCCAGTCGCCGACGGCCCACAGGGGATCCGGGTCGCCCCACAGGAGTTGGGAGCCCACCGGGTGCACGGTCTCGCCGTCGTATCCGGTGGCCCCGGCCGATCCGGGCGCTGCGGCTCCAGCGGCGGTGCTGCTCCACCCCACCAACCACCGCATCGACGCCTCCACAGGCTGGGGACAACCAGTGCACCGTACGAACGGCTCCCATGCTGCCACGAAGAGTGCCCGTGGGAGGGTGTGTGCCACTGCTTGCGCGCCGTGGAATGCGCCCGTGCACGAACCGGCACGAGCCGGTGGACTCCCGTTCGGCAAACGGCCGCCGGGCGGAAGTCCTCAACGAACAGCGACGTGAATGCGCCCCCGAAATGCTCCCCGAAAACGCCCTTCGCGCCCTGAAGAGTGGTGGTAGGAGCCTTGATCACCGCTGAGAACCACCGTCGGATTTCGGCCAAATCGAGGGTGGGCGGGCACGGTTGGGCACGCTCCGTACAGGCTCTCGCGCAACGCACAGTCCGGGAGGTGGAGTTCACCTCCCGGACCGGTCCGCCACCCGCGGGGATGAAGGCGGCGGTGTCCCCCAGCCCACTGGATCCAGTACAGCGGGCCGACCCACGCAAGGCCCATGGAACCGCTCCCCCGGTGGCCGGAGAAGAGCGCACGGACGGGCGCACGGCCACACGCCGGTAGCACGCCGCAACCGTCCGTGCCGAGGTACGGACCACAATCCCGCCATCCGGATTTAAGCCCCTTAACGCTTGGGATGCGGCGAACTACGCTGGGTTTACGAATGCCGCGCGGTTATGCCACCGCTGCGGCAGCCGTCTGTGTCGAGGGGTGACGCATGTCCAGGGAGCAACGCGGGCCGAACGAAAAACTCGGCGCCGTTCTCGCCCTCGCGGGAATCAGCAACGCAGGACTCGCCCGGCGCGTCAACGACCTTGGCGCCCAACGCGGGTTGACTCTTCGCTACGACAAGACGTCGGTGGCGCGCTGGGTGTCGAAGGGGATGGTGCCGCAGGGCGCCGCTCCCCACCTCATCGCAGCGGCCATCGGCCAGAAGCTCGGCCGCCCCGTACCGCTCCACGAGATCGGTCTGGCGGACGCGGATCCCGCACCGGAAGTGGGCCTCGCCTTCCCCCGGGACGTAGGACAGGCGGTGAGGTCGGCGACCGAGCTCTACCGCCTCGACCTCGCCGGGCGCCGGACCGGCGGCGGCATCTGGCAGTCGCTGGCGGGGTCGTTCGCGGTGAGCGCCTATGCGACCCCTGCTTCCCGCTGGCTGATCACACCGGCCGACAGCTCGGTGGCACGTGATCCGAGCCCCGGCGACGGGGCGGGAGCGCCGCTGAAGGTCGGCCACAGCGATGTCCAGAAGCTCCGTGAGGCCGCGGAGGACGCCCGGCGCTGGGACTCCAAGTACGGCGGTGGCGACTGGCGTTCGTCGATGGTGCCCGAATGCCTGCGCGTGGAGGCGGCGCCGCTGCTGCTCGGTTCGTACTCGGACGAAGTGGGCAGGGCGTTGTTCGGAGCCAGTGCCGAACTGACGCGCCTGGCCGGCTGGATGGCCTTCGACACGGGACAGCAGGAGGCCGCCCAGCGCTACTACATCCAGGCCCTGCGCCTGGCGCGTGCGGCCGCCGACGTGCCTCTCGGTGGCTATGTCCTCGCCTCCATGTCGCTCCAGGCGACGTACCGCGGCTTCGGGGACGAGGGTGTCGACCTCGCCCAGGCCGCCCTGGAGCGCAACCGCGGCCTGGCCACGGCCCGCACCATGAGCTTCTTCCGCCTCGTCGAGGCACGCGCACACGCACGCGCGGGTGACGCCCAGGCGGCCGGCGCGGCCCTGAAGGCCGCCGAGGGCTGGCTGGAGCGGGCCCGCGACGGCGACAACGACCCGTCCTGGCTCGGCTTCTACTCCTACGACCGCTTCGCGGCCGATGCCGCCGAGTGCTACCGCGACCTCAAGGCACCCCGCCAGGTCCGCCGCTTCACCGAGCAGGCGCTGTCGCGGCCGACGGAGGAGTTCGTCCGTTCCCACGGGCTGCGCCTGGTCGTGTCGGCGGTCGCCGAGCTGGAGTCCGGCAACCTGGACGCGGCGTGCGAGCAGGGCGTGCGGGCCGTCGAGGTCGCCGGACGCATATCGTCGGCGCGCAC
Organism: Streptomyces sp. HUAS TT11; assembly: GCF_051553595.1. Classification (NCBI taxonomy): domain Bacteria; kingdom Bacillati; phylum Actinomycetota; class Actinomycetes; order Kitasatosporales; family Streptomycetaceae; genus Streptomyces; species Streptomyces sp. HUAS TT11. The sequence goes on along the minus strand of NZ_CP196184.1, from coordinate 4,900,332 downwards.
CACCGAATACGTGCGGGATCTGCTGCACCGCCTGGAGCCGTACGGCGACGAGCCGCGTGTGGTGGAGCTGCGGGAGCGGGCACGGCCGCTGCTGATGGCTCCCGCGTAGGCGCTCCGCCGGGCGGGTCCGCCGAGCACCCGCCCGGCCGTCGCGCAGCGGAGCCGCGGACGGTCCGTGGCGCTCCAGCCCGCACAGAAAACCGCATTTCGGCACAGCACCGCGCCGTCACGGGGCGCGGCCCGGTTTGAAGGCATTGTCGGTGGCGCAGTGCACTATCGAAGCCGGGAGGTGAAGCAGGTGCGGGAGAGCGCCTACGACTGCGACGTGCTGGTGATCGGGGGCGGGATCGTCGGCCTGTCGACGGCGTACGCGATCACACGTGCCTCCCCCGGCACCCGGGTGACGGTCCTCGAGAAGGAGCCGGGCCCGGCCCGCCACCAGACGGGGCGCAACAGCGGGGTCATCCACAGCGGGATCTACTACCGCCCCGGCTCCCTCAAGGCCCGGTACGCGGTGCGGGGTGCCGCGGAGATGGTCGAGTTCTGCTCGGAGTACGGCATCGCCCACGCCGTCACGGGCAAGCTGATCGTCGCGACGGAGCGGGAGGAGCTCCCGCGCCTGCACGCGCTCGTCCAGCGCGGCAGGGAGAACGGCATTCCCGTGCGCGAGCTCGGCCCGGCCCAGATCGCGGAGTACGAGCCGCAGGTGCAGGGACTGGCGGCCATCCATGTGGGCACGACCGGGATCTGCGACTTCGTGTCGGTCGCCCGGCGGCTGGGTGAGGCCTCCGGTGCGCAGATCCGCTACGGCGCGGAAGTGGTCCGGATCGATCGGCGGCCGTCCCTGGGCGCCGCCGTGCGCACCGGCGACGGCACGATCCTGCGCGCCCGCGTGCTGGTGAACTGCGCCGGACTGCACTGTGACGAGGTGGCCCGGCTGACCGGCGACGACCCGGGGATGCGGATCGTGCCCTTCCGTGGCGAGTACTACGCGCTGGCTCGGCCCGAGCTGGTGCGAGGGCTGGTGTATCCGGTGCCGGACCCGGCGTTCCCGTTCCTCGGGGTCCATCTGACGCGGGGGGTCGACGCGGAGGTCCACGTCGGGCCGAACGCGGTGCCCGCGCTGGCACGCGAGGGGTACGGCTGGGGGATCGTCCGGCCGCGTGAGCTGGGTGCGACGGTGGCGTGGCCGGGTGCGTGGCGGATGGCGCGGCAGCACTGGCGGTACGGAACCGGCGAGCTGCTGCGGTCGGTGTCGAAGCGCGCGTTCACCCGCGCGGTGCGCCGGCTGCTGCCGGAGATCGACGAGGACGACCTGGTGCGGATCCTGCCCGGGGTGCGGGCGCAGGCCGTGCTGCGGGACGGGACGCTGGTGGACGACTTCCTGATCCGCGAGGGCCCACGCGCGGTCCATGTGCTGAACGCGCCGTCACCCGCCGCCACGGCTTCCCTGCCGATCGGCAGGGAGGTGGCGCGCAGGGCGCTGGCGGTACTGGGACGGGGCTGAAGGGCCCGCGTCACCTCGGCACGGCGGCCGACCGCGGCCGTGCAGGCCCTAAAATTGGTCCCACTGTGTCTGACTCCCTCGACTTCGCTCCCGAAGACCACCCGGTCGCCGTCGGCGGCCCGGGCGGCAGCCATGCCCCCGGGGTGTCCGTGCGCCACACCCGCGCCAAGGGGGAGCCCCGGTTCCCCGACGGGCCGATGGCCGATCCCGCCGGCTCGCACTTCGAGCGCCGGATCCGGAGCTTCCAGCCGCGTCGCAGCCGGGTGACGGCCGGGCAGGCCGACGCCCTGCAGCGGCTGTGGCCCGATTGGGGGCTGGACATCGACGGACAGCGGATCGTCGACCTGGCCGAGCTGTTCGGGAACACCCGTCCGGTCGTCCTCGAGATCGGGTTCGGCATGGGCGAGGCCACCGCGCGGATGGCGGCCGAAGACCCCGGCACCAACGTCCTCGCGGTCGACGTGCACACGCCCGGGCAGGGCAACCTGCTCAATCTCGCCGACCGGAGCGGACTGACCAACGTCCGGGTCGGGAACGGCGACGCGATCATCCTGCTCCGCGAGATGCTCCGGCCGGACTCCCTGAACGGACTGCGGGTCTATTTCCCCGACCCCTGGCCCAAGAAGCGCCACCACAAGCGCCGGCTCATCCAGCCCGAGTTCCTCACGCTCGCCGCCGCCCGCCTGAGGCCGGGCGCGCTGGTGCACTGCGCGACGGACTGGGAGCCGTACGCCCGGCAGATGCTCGAGGAACTGACCGCGCACCCGGACTTCGAGAACACGCAGCCCGACGGCGGTTACGCGCCACGTCCCGACTTCAGGCCGCTGACCCGTTTCGAAGGCCAGGGACTGGACAAAGGTCATGTCGTGAACGATCTGCTGTTCCGCCGCGCAGAGCACCGAGACCAGCCCTCCGCCGACGACTGAGCGCCTGTCGCGCGCCGTCGCGAGCGGTTCCCCTCCTCGTTAGGGTCGATGCCGTGGCCACCTTCCCCCCGCATCCGATGCCACCCGGCGGCGACGCCGGTCGGGGCCGTGCCGGGCACGCGCACTGGTGGCAGAAGCGGTGGGTGCGCTACTGCGGGCTGACCACCCTGCTCACGCTCTCGGGGCTCGTCATCCTCGCCCTCGTACGCCAACAGACCGGCACCGAGGGCTTCCTGGTCGGCCTCGGCCTCGCCGTGCTGCCAGTGCCGCTGCTCGTCGCCGCCTTCCGCTGGCTGGACCGGGTCGAGCCGGGACCCTGGCGAAATCTGATCTTCGCGTTCGCCTGGGGCGCGTGCGCGGCCGCACTGATCGCGATCGTCGCGAACAGTTTCGCGACCCGATGGATAGCGACCGCGATCGCCGATCCGCACAGCGCCGACACGCTCGGCGCGACCGTCATAGCACCCGTCGTGGAGGAGTCCGCGAAGGCCGCGGCCGTACTGCTGGTCTTCCTCTTCCGCAGACGCGACTTCACGGGAATCGTCGACGGCGTGGTCATTGCGGGGATCACCGGGACCGGCTTCGCCTTCACCGAGAACATCCTCTATCTCGGCACGGCCTTCGGCACGGACCGGTTGAGCGGCGGGCACGGGCTCACCTCCGTGACGGCCGCGACCTTCTTCGTGCGCGTGGTCATGTCCCCCTTCGCGCACCCGCTGTTCACCGTGCTCACCGGCATCGGCTTCGGTGTCGCGGCGCTCTCGGCGGAACGCCGGCGCGTACGCCGTGTGCTGGTCCCCCTGGGCGGGCTGCTGCTCGCGATGGGCATGCACGCCATGTGGAACGGGTCGTCGACATTCGGCGACTACGGGTTCTTCGCGGTCTACGCGTCGTTCATGGCACCCGCGTTCGCCCTGCTGACCTGGCTGGTCGTCTGGACCCGGCAGCGGGAGCTGCGCACCGTGCGCGAGGAACTGCCGGCCTACGCGATCGCCGGCTGGCTGGGGCCCGTGGAGCCGCTCGTGCTCGGCTCGATGAGGGCGCGGCGACTGGCCCGGGAGTACGCGGGGCACCACTTCGGCCGGGCGGGGGCGCGCTCCGTCGCGGAGTACGAGGCCTATGCGACATCGCTGGCGTTCCTGCGCCGCCGGGGGCGCCTCGGCCGGGCAGGCGCCGAGTTCGTCCCGCGGGAGCGGGAACTGCTCTGCGCGCTGTGGGCCCGCCGCGCGGTGGCGCGGCCGGCCCTGGCGGACGCCGCGCGGTCCATGACACCGGTGACGGCGCCACCGGTCCTGCCGATGTACGGGGCCGCGCCGGCGTACTGGTCACCGCCCTACGTCCCGGCGGCGCCGCCTCCCACGTACAACCCGTACCGCTCCTAGCGGTCGCCGCGAGGTGCCGGTGCCGCCGGACCGAGCAGGGGTGACCGCTCGGCGGGGCAGCGGGGCGCGGCGGTCCGTGCCCTTACGCCGACGCGGCCGTCAGCTTCGCCGACTCCTCGTCCGTCAGCGACAGATCCGCCACCCCCAGCAGGGCCGGCAGCTGCTCCAGGGTGCGTGCGGAGGCGATCGGGGCCGCCACCGTCGGCCGGTCCGCCAGCCATGCGAGGGCCACCGTGGCGATCTCCGCTCCCCGCGCCTGAGCGATCTCGTCCAGGGCCGCCAGGACGCGTACCCCCCGCTCCGACTTCACGTACTCGCCGGCCCGCCCGGCCCGCGCCGAGTCCACCGTGGTCCCCGGACGGTACTTGCCCGTGAGGAAACCGGCCGCCAGCGAGAAGTAGGGAACGGCCGCGAGACCCGCGCGGGAGGCGACGTCCTGCAACGCGCCCTCGTACGTGTCGCGCGAGACCAGGTTGTAGTGCGGCTGCAGCGCCACGTACCGCGCCAGGTTCTCGCGGTCGGAGACGTCGAGGGACTCCTGGAGACGCTCGGCGGAGATGTTGGACGCCCCGATGGACCGGACCTTGCCCGCCTTCACCAGTTCGTCGAGCGCACCGATGATCTCCTCGACCGGCACCTCCGGCCGGTCGAAGTGCGTGTAGTAGAGGTCGATGTAGTCGGTGTCGAGACGGCGCAGGGACGCGTCCGCGGCGGCCTTGATGTTCGCGGCGCTCAGGCCCTGGTACTCCGGGTGCTGGCTGACCTTGGTCGCGATGACGACATCCGCGCGGTTGCTGCGCGCCTTGACCCACTTGCCGATGATGGTCTCGGACTCACCGCCCTTGTTGCCCGGGGCGAAGGCCGTGTAGGAGTCCGCTGTGTCGACGAAGTTGCCGCCCGCGGCCGCGTAGGCGTCGAGTACGGCGAAGGACTGCGCCTCGTCGGCGGTCCAGCCGAAGACGTTGCCGCCGAGGGAGAGCGGGAAGACCTCGAGATCGGAGGAGCCGAGTGTGCGAAGGGAAGTCATGGTCCATGAGAACGCGCCGACCGGACCGGCGCCTTCCGTAATCGCCGCAAAGATCTTGCAAACAATCGGATCCACCCATTCCGCCCTCTGTGCGCCACGGCCGGCAGCCCTGACGTCGGGGGGATGCCGTCAGGGCTACCGGGGCCGGGAGAGGTCTGCGGTCAGGGGGTGAGGCCCTTGCTCTGCAGCCACGCCATCGGGTCGATCGCGTCGCCGCCGCCCGGGTGCACCTCCAGGTGCAGGTGCGGCCCGGTCACGTTGCCGGTGGCACCCACACGGCCGATGACGTCGCCGGTGGCCACCTTCTGCCCCACGGTCACGCTGATGGACGACTGGTGGCAGAACCAGAGTTCCGTGCCGTCGTCGAGGGTGAGGATCGTGCGGTAGCCGTACGAGCCGGCCCAGCCGGCCTCCGTGACGGTGGCGCTGTGGATCGCCTTGATGAGCGTGCCCGTGGGCGCGGCGAAGTCGAGTCCGGTGTGGTAGCCGGAGGACCACATGGCACCGGCGTCACCGAAGCGGGAGGTGAGGGTGTAGGAGGAGGTCGGCAGCGCGTACTGCTTGGCGAGTTCGGCGAGCCGCTCGGCCTCGGCCTTCTTCTTGGCCTCCTCCTCGGCCTTCTTCTTCGCGGCGGCGGCCTTGGCCTTGGCGTCGTCCTGCGCCTTGGCGGCGGCTGCGGCGGCCTTCTTCGCGGCGGCGTCCTCCGCGGCCTGCGCGGCCGCGGCGGCGATCCGGTCCTGCTGGGACTCGGCCTGCTGCATGATCCGGGCGCGCAGCGCCTCTCCCGCGTCCGAGGAGCCGGCGGCGGCTTCCTCGGTGGTCAGGCCGGCGCTGCTGAGCGCGGTGGCCGAGCCCTTGGGGGCACTGCTCGTCTCCGCGCCGATGAACTCCTTGGCCGAGTGGGTGACCGAGGAGAGGTCGGGCATGGATATGGACACCGGAGGCTTGCCGCTCTGCGCGGTGGCCATGCCGCCCGCACCGACGGCGGCCATCACGCCGACGCCCAACACCGTGGAGCTGCGCGCGAGTCCGCCCCCGCGCTGCTTGGCGACGCGGTGCCGGCCGCGGACGGGACGGAGGGACTCCTCGGTGGGGTTCCACTCCTCCCAGGGGCCCTCGTCGTTGCCAGGCGCGAAGCCGAACGTCTGAGTGTCGTTCGGAGCGAACGAGGTGCTCTGGGCAGGCCGGTTGGACGCCACGTGGGCGCACTCCTTTCCTTCCGTCTCGCCTACCGGGTTAGCTGACGGGTTCGGAGAGGAAGGTCTCCTACGCGCGTATACCGACCGTGCTTCCACGGTGGTCTCCGCCCGATTCACCCCAAGGTGGTGGTTCCCCGGCTCCCTTGCGGGATTCGGCACACGCGCACGGAGCCGCCTCTTGTGACGGCTGGGACGACCGCGCTGCGTTATCGAACGTTAATAGACCCGGGGCCTTGATTCCAAGCCGTTCGGACAGATCATTAACGCTTCTGGCCTGGACTTTCCCGGCATGATCGGGGAAAAAGGGGCGAGTTGACCGCGCCTCATAAACCTCAGATGTATTGACCGTAAGTCAGTTGTTATGCGGAGGGGGGTCGGTCACTCACCCTTGGTGACCGCGGTCATGGACGCTCGGGTCTGCGCACCGCCAGCAGGGCCATGTCGTCCGTCGCCCGGCCGCCGGTGTGGCGGGCGACCGCCTCGGTGAGCGCGGCCAGCAGTGCGCCGGGGCCGGGGAAGACCCGGCCGGTGAGTCCGGCGGCGAGGTCGTAGAACTCCCCGTGCCGATCACGCGCCTCGGAGACCCCGTCCGTGTACAGCAGCAGCATGGCCCCGGGCGGGAAGTCCCACTCCTCCGCGCGGTCGGGCCGGGCCTCGAGGGCGCCCAGGCCGAGGGGCATCGCGCTCTCGCGGGCCTCCAGCACGCGCAGGCTGCCGTCCGGGAGCAGCATCAGGGGCGCGGGGTGACCGCGGTTGAGGATGCGGACCAGGTCGCCGCCGTGCGGGAGCTCCGCGAGGACCGCGGTGGTGAACCCCTCGACCACGTCGGGGCCGTCGCGCCGGGTCCCCTCACGCGACAGCGCCCGCTCCAGCCGTTGGGCGACGGCCTCCGGCGTCGACTCCTGTTCCGCGGCCTCCCGGAAGGCGCCGATCACCACCGCGACCACGGCCACCGCGCCCATCCCCTTACCCCGCACGTCGCCCACGACCAGCCGTACGCCGTGCGGGGTGTCCTGCACGGCGTACAGGTCGCCGCCGATGAAGGCGCCGGCCTGGGCCGCCTCGTACCGGGCGGCGATGTCGAGCCCGCCGATGCGCGCGGCGGGCTCGGGCAGCACGGCGCGCTGGGCGGCCTCGGCGATCCCGCGTGCGGAGGCGAGCCGCTCGTTCTTGCGGCGGACGAGCACGTTGATGAGGACGGCGAGCACCGCGACGGTGACGATGGTGACCGACTCGGTGATCGCACCGGCCCCGCCGAGCAGGCCGAGCCCGAGGTGGACGGCGAGGACGGCGACGATCGCCGCCAGGCCGGTGAGCACCGTGCCGCGCAGCGAGTACAGGGGCGCGGCGACGAGGGGCGCCGCGGTGAAGAGGGGGCCGGCCGTGACGTCGGACGGGGTGAGGCAGTCGTAACAGGTGCCGACCACGACGAGCAGCACGGGCAGGGCAGACAGGATCGCCCGCGCGCGTACAAGGCGGCGGGTCTCACGCTCGGCCCGGCGCGGCCGCCGGACGTCCCCGGCACCGGGGGCGTAGACGGGTTCTCCGGTCAGTAAGGCGTCGAGGCGGTCCTCGTCGTCGTACGACTCCTGCAGCCACCGCGCACCTGCTTGCTGAACCACCCGTCCAGGCTTCCCGGAAGGACGGTGCGAGGCGACCGCTGTGGGCCGGCCGGAGTACGGAACGGCGGGATACGCCCGGGCGGGCGGACACGGAGCGGGGGCGGAGGAAAGGGAACCGGGGAAACACCGAGGGCCGGAGTCCTCATGGACTCCGGCCTTCGGCCATCAGTAGCGGGGACAGGATTTGAACCTGCGACCTCTGGGTTATGAGCCCAGCGAGCTACCGAGCTGCTCCACCCCGCGTCGGTGATTCAAGTGTACGCCATGCGCGGGACACGAAAGACACAGGTTCTGCAGCCACGACCCCTGCCGGCTCTTTGCAGCCGTCGGGGGGGTTGCGCGACGCCTCAGGGGCGGGCCGGCGGGGACAGCAGGTGGGCGTTCGGAGCCTTCGCCCGCTCCTCGTACTCCGGCAGGAGCACCACCTCCGCGCCTGCGGCCGTCAGCAGCGCGTTCCCGTCGGCGGACCGCACGAACGTGTCCGGTTCACGCCATGCCGTCACCACCCGCCGTATCCCGGCGTCCAGGATCAGCCGGGCACACGGTGCGGGCCGGGACGAGCGGCGCGCGCAGGGTTCCAGACTGCTGTACACCGTGGCGCCGGGCAGTCGCGGATCCTCCGGGTCCAGCTTGGCCAGGGCCGCCTCCTCCGCGTGGACCACGGGATCGCCGTCCTCGCGGGAGTGCCCGCGCGCCAGCTCCGTGCCGTCGGCCGCGACGACCACCGCTCCCACGCTGAAGGCCGTGCGGGACGGCGGGCACTGCGCCGCGAGCTCGCAGGCCGTCTCCAGCCACCGCCGGTCCGCGGCCGAGGCGAGCGTCCCGGTCCCGGGCGCGGTGGGCACGTACCGCAGCAGCACCACGTCCCCGACCGTCCGCGCCTCCAGCAGCCGCATCCGCCCCGGCGGGTAGTCGCCGGGCCCGAACATCCGCGGCGCGTCCGCCTGCCCCACGAACAACGGCGCGACCGCGAGCTGAAGCTCGTCCGCGAGCCCCTGCCGCAGCAGCTGGGTGTGCACACGCCCGCCGCCCTCGACCATCAGCCGCCGTACGCCCTTGACGTCCCCGAGGTGGTCGAGCACCGCCCGCCACTCCACGTCGGGACCCAGCGCGACCACGTCCACGCTCTCCGGCAGCAGCCCGCGCAGCCGCTCGGCGCCCTTGTCCGTCGTGTAGACGGCCTTCTCCCCGCCCGTGTGCCAGAACTGGGCGTCCGGGTCGAGGTCGCCGGACGCGCTGACCGTCACCTTGAGCGGGTATTCCGGCAGCCCGGCGGCGACCCGGGCCGCGCGCCGCTCGGGCGAGTTGACCAGCAGCCGCGGGTTGTCGATGCGCAGCGTGCCGGCGCCGACGAGTATCGCGTCGCTGCCCGCCCGTACCTCGTCGACCCGGTCGAAGTCCTCCGGCCCGGACAGCAGCAGCCGCGAGGGCCCGGTGTCGTCCAGGAAGCCGTCGAGGGAGACGGCGGCGGACAGGAGGACGTAAGGGTGGGCCATGGGGTGCGCTCCAGTGGGACTTCGGTCGGCAACCAGGCAGGAAGGTCGCGCTGCCGACGCTTGGTTCAAGTTTTAAACAATAACTACACTGCCAGTATGACGACCCGCTGGCTCACCCCGGAGCAAGAGCGCGCCTGGCGCTCCTACATCGCCGCGTCCTGGCTCCTGGAGGACACGATCGACCGGCAGCTCCAGCAGGAGGCCGGCATGCCGCACCTGTACTACTCCGTACTTGCCCACCTCTCCGACGCACCCGACCGCCGGATGCGGATGACGGATCTGGCCGAGGCCACGAAGATCACCCGCAGTCGGCTGACGTATGTCGTCACCCGCCTGGAGAAGGATGGCGCCGTCCGCAGGGAGGGGTGCCCGACGGACCGGCGCGGCAGCATGGCGGTCCTGACGGACGCGGGGGCGGCGCTGCTGGAGCGCGCCGCGCCGGGCCATGTCGAAACGGTCCGCGCAGCCGTCTTCGACCATCTCACGCCCGAGCAGGTGAGCCAGCTGGAGGCGATCTGCGACCGGATCACGGCGGCGCTCCAGGCGGGCGAGGAGCAGTCCGCGTGCGGCGGCCTGCCCTGGCGGCGGCGTTCGTCCTCGGCGTAAGTCCCCGGAGTCCTCGGAGCCCGAAAAAGGTTGCTTGAACTTTAAAACACGGGCTAGAGTCGGCGACCGAGGTTGTGCTTCAAATCTGAAGCAGCGGGGCACTCCGCACCCGCAGCCGGCCTGGAGGAGGACGACAGACATGACCGACCCACGCGACGCCACCACATCCGGCGACGGCGGCGACCCGACCCGCCTGCCCACCGCCACGGTCCGCACCCGCGTGACGGTCCCGCTGCGCTTCGGCGACGGCTACACGGTCACCGCCGACGTCGTCACCTTCCACGGCCTCGCCGACGGCCAGGAGCACCTCGCCGTGCTCCTCGGCGAGATGTCCGCCGACCGGCCCCCGCTGGTGCGCCTGCACTCCGAATGCCTGACCGGCGACGTCTTCGGCTCGGCCCGTTGCGACTGCGGTCCGCAACTGCGCGAGGCGGTGGAACGCATCGCCGACCAGGGTGGCGTTCTGCTCTATCTCCGCCAGGAGGGCCGCGGCATCGGCCTCTACAACAAGCTGGACGCCTACGCCCTGCAGGACCAGGGTCTGGACACCTACGAAGCGAACGCCGCGCTCGGTCTGCCGGAGGACGCCCGCGACTACACGGCGGCCGCGCAGATGCTCCGCGCCCTCGGCATCAGCGGCCTGGACCTGCTGTCCAACAACCCCGACAAGGCCGCGCAGCTCCGCGCCCTGGGTCTCGCGGTCACCCACCACGTCCCCACGGGCGTCTTCACCACGGCGCACAACGTCCGCTACCTCCGCGCGAAGGTGGTGCACACCCAGCACACCCTGCCCCTCACGGAGCTGACGGCCGGCTGACGCGGCGCACCGACGCCGGTCCCACGACGGCCGGGGCGGCCTGACCGTGTGTCAGGCGCCGCGGGCCGCCCCGGCCCGCGCCCGTGTCGGACATCCGTGCCGGACACCCCTCGTGGTGCCGCCTCCGAGCCGTGTCAGAGGCTGCCGTCCGACGGTTCCCAGACCGAGCAGTCGTGTGCGAAGAGCACACGCCGGGGGTCGAGATCGGCGAGCCGGTCCAGCCAGGACGGGTAGGGCGGAAGCGGCTGCTCCACGCCCTGGAGCGCGGCGTGGCGGGCCAGCTGGTCCGACGCGAACCCGGATGCGAAGTCATGGGCCTGGCCGGCGAGGACCACGGTGCCGTCGTCCTTCCGCAGGACCAGGGACTGGTGTCCCTGGGTGTGCCCGGGCGTGGGGACGACCCGGACCCCCGGCCAGATCTCGGTCTCCCCGGCGAGCTCCTCGTAGACGACGCCGGGGAAGTCGACCAGCTCGTCGAAGGTGTGGTTGCCCCGACGTGCGGTGGCCAGCTCCACGTCCTGGACGAGGACGGGCCTGCCGCCCAGCAGGGGATTGCCGCCGCAGTGGTCGAAGTGCAGATGGCAGTTCACCACGACGGAGATGTCGTCGAGGACCGTCCCCGCCGCGGACAGAGCCTCCTGCAGCGCACGGCGCCGGGGCCGGTAGTGCGCCTCGGTCTCCGAGTCCGCGGCGCCGATACCGGTGTCGAAGAGGAGCAGACCCCGCTCGTGTCGCACCAGATAGGCGAGTACCGGCTCCACCCGTGGCTGCCCGCTGCCCGTCTCCGAGGCGGGCCGGACGAAGTACCCGAGGTCGAGCCGACGCACCGCGATGTCTCTTCCCATGCGGCCATCCTCGCGGACCGCGCTCCGCACGGCGGCCGATCTGCCGACAGCGAAGCGCACGGGCCGCGGTGGGCCGACTCGAGGCTCAGCACGTTCTGTTGCCCGTCGTGACCGGTGAGCGACCATGCCCGCGCTTCGGCCCGCGTACCGCGCCCGGCGGCCGGCAGCGGACCGGCGTGAGGACCCGGCGGCCGCTTCGCCCACGGGTCTCCCTGCCGGGCTCGCCCCGAAGACGGGGGAACCCCCGTCGACGCAGGTCGACGAGGGTTCCGACCCCGAGGGGTGCCGGTAGGCCCTGTGGGACTCGAACCCACAACCAATGGATTAAAAGTCCACTGCTCTGCCAATTGAGCTAAGGGCCCAGGCGATGTTGCCTCCCCGAGCATAGCCGGAGGAGGCCGGGACTCCGATCGGGTATCGGTGACCCGGCCACACCGGCGGCCGAGATCCTGCGGATGGCCCCACCGCCCCGCCCGGTCCTACGGATCCACCACCGTCGGTGCCCCGGCCCGCGCCGCCTCCCGCGCGCGCGTGCGCTCGTGTTCGGGGTTCAGGAACCAGTGCCGCGCCGACGCCAGCCACCAGGTCGCCGCGAAGCCGAGCACCGCGAGGACCGCCACCGGTGCGTAGTTGAAGGTCTCCCAGGTGACCGGGGAGACCTGCGGCAGCATGAAGAGGATCGTGATGACCCCGACCCACACGACCGACACCACCCCGACGATGTGCGACCAGCGGCCCAGGTGCCAGGGCCCGCGTTCGAACGCCTCGCCCTTGCGCACCCGCAGCAGGGTCGGGATCACATAGGCGACGTACAGCCCGATGACGGCGATCGAGGTGACGGCCGCGTAGGCCGTGTAGTTGATCAAGTACGGCAGACCGAGGGCCAGAGCGCCGAGCGCGGCGAGCCAGACGGCCGCCACGGGTGTGCGCGTACGCGGATTGACCGTGTGCCAGACATGCGAGAAGGGCAGGGCGCCGTCGCGTGAAAAGGCGTAGATCATCCGGCTGTTGGCCGTCACCGACGCCATCCCGCAGAACAGCTGGGCGCCGATCACCACGAGGAGCAGCAGCTTGCCCGCGGTCGCGCCGAGGGCGTCCAGCAGGATCTGGGCGGGCGGTGCGCCCGTCGGGGACGCGAGCTCCTTGTCGTACGACTGGATGGCGAAGGTGAAGCCGAGCAGCAGCACGAACCCGGCCACCCACGACGTCCATATCGACCGGACGATCCCCTTCGGACCGGCCGTCGACGCGTCGTGCGTCTCCTCCGTCATATGGGCGGACGCGTCGTAGCCGGTGAAGGTGTACTGGGCCATCAGCAGCCCCAGCAGCACCACGTAGACCCCGCTGCCCCAACCCGTGTTGTTCACGAACTTCGAGAAGACGAAGGTCGCCGACTGGTGGTGGTCCGGCACGAAGGCCAGCGCTCCGACGATCACCCCGACCCCCACCACGTGCCACCAGACACTGACGCCGTTGAGGAAGGCGACGATCCGGACGCCGAAGGTGTTGAGCAGCCCGTGCAGTACCAGGATCGCCGCGAACAGCAGCACCGTGCGGCCCGGTGTCACCTCGAAGTCGAACTGGAGGTTGAGGTATGCGCCCAGGAAGGACGCGGCACCGAAGTCGATCCCCGCCGTCACCGCCACCTGGCCCAGCACGTTGAACCAGCCCGTGAACCAGGCCCAGGCCGCGGCGGTCCGCGGGGGCGCGAGGCGGTGGGCCCAGAAGTACAGGCCTGCCGAGGTCGGATACGCCGAGCAGATCTCGGCCATGGACAGGCCGACGAACAGGGTCATCAGGCCGACGACGACCCAGCCCCAGGTCATCACGGCCGGGCCGCCCGTGTTCATACCGAACAGATAGAGCGTCAGGCAGCCCGAGAGAACCGAGATGATCGTGAAGGACACCGCGTAGTTGGAGAACGCCGACATCCGGCGGGCGAGGACCTGGGTGTAGCCGAGTTGGGCGAGCCGTTCCTCGTCGGACACGGCGGCGCCCGCGGGTCCCGAGGGACCGCGGGCGCCGAAGGGTGAGGGAGATGTCATGCCCCCAGCGATTCCCTCGCCGGGGACGTGACATGCGCCACACGGTGGTTGTCATGGCCAAAAATTGTCGTACGGGTGGCCACCTCGGGAACCGCTAGAAGATCCCCTTGTACTTCTGCCAGCCGGTGCCGATCTTCACCCGCGGCGCGAAGGACCCGTTGCCGTAACCGGTCTGCCGGAACAGACTGCCCGCGGTGTCCCGCGCAACGATGTCCACCTTGCCGTCCCCCGTGATGTCACCCGCACCGATCACCACGTTGTACGAACTACCCCAGTTCGTGGACAACCGCACCCGCGTCGCAAAGGTGCCCTTCCCCGTCCCGTAGTAACGGTAGAAGACATTCGACCTGTCCTGGGCGACCAGATCCCCGACCCCGTCACCGTTCAGGTCACCCACACCCACCACCTTCTTGTACGTCTTCCAGTTGTCGTACAGCTTCACCCGCGCCGACAACTTCCCCGCACTCGTCCCCTTGTACAGATACACCGCACCCGTCGACGCATGACGAGCCAGCAGATCAGGCCGCCCGTCACCACTGACGTCCCCCGGCGACGTCAACACGTCGTACACGTTCCAGCCACTGGTCACAAGCGTCGTGTACGGCGTCGTCGGCTTGAGCGCCGCGCCACAACCCGGCTTGTACAGACGCACGGCACCGCTGCTCAGCTTCACGAGCACGTCGTTGCACCGGTCCCCGCTCAGGTCGCCGAACGGCACCGCCTTGATCGACGTGGCCCAGCCCGAGGCCGTCGTCTGCGCGGAGAACTTCCCGGTCCCGGTCCCGTGGTGGATCGTCAGACCGCCCGAGGAGCCGAGGGTGATCAGATCGCCGACACCGTCCGGGTCCTGCGAAGCGCTGCCCGTGAAGTCATGGCGCACCGCGCCGCCGTGCAGCAGCCGGACCGTGCCCTTCGTCTCCAGCGGCCGGCCCACGCCGTCCGCCGGCGCGACCGAGAGCGTCCAGTCGTAGAGCCCGTTGGGGAGACGGCCCGTGCCGGTCGCCCCGTGCCACTTCACCGCCAGCTCACCGCGCGCCTCCCCGCCGTCGCGGGTGTCGACGACCTTGCCGGTCGCCTTGCTGCGCACCGTCAGACGCCAGTTCGCCGCAGGCTTCGACAGCACGATCCTGGTCAGGTCGGGACCGGTGTCGCTCTGGTCCGCGAAGACACTGTCGCCGGACGTCGCCGGGTCCATCGGACTCAGCGGCTGCTGCGGCACTCCGGACGGTACGAGATGCACACGCTCCTGTGCGTCGACGTAGGCGGCGTTCGGGCCGGACTCGTCGACCGTCCAGCGCACGTCCCGCTGCGAGACCCCGGTGTCCGGCAGATCGCCGATGACCCGGCTCACGGGCGTTCCGTCGGTGACCGTCGTGAGCGTCAGCTTCCCGGCCCGCCGGTCGTGCGTGACGACAAAACCGTCGCCGAGTTTCGCCTCGTCCGCCGGAACGGGCACGGACCTGTGCGTGTCGCGGTCGTAGACCCCGGCCTTGCCGTCGCAGGTCCAGTAGATCCAGCGGCCGAACGCCTGGAGCTCGGTGGGTGTGCACCCGGCGTCGGTCGTGAGGGTCTCGATGGTCTTCTTCGTCGTCAGGTCGTAGGCCGTGACCGTGCCGGGAGTGGTCCCCGCCGTCCACAGCACGTCGCCCGAGAGAGCGGCGGCGCCGGGTGCGCGGACGACGCTCGCGACCTCGTCGTCGAGCTGGACGACCCGCTGCTGGCTCGCGGTCGTGTGGATCACGTACCGGCCCGAGGCGTCGGTGATCTGCCCGCCCGCAGGCAGGCTCAACTCCCGCCAGCCGCCCTGGCCGGGCCCGTCGGCCCGGAGGCGGTCGATGCTCCCCGTGTCCCTCGTCAGCCATACCGCGCGGTTGTCCGGCGTGGCGAACAGCCGGCAGGCGCCTTCCGCCGACGGGCAGCCGAACAGATCGTCGCTGTACAGGGAACGCTCACCGAACTCGGGCGTTCCGGTGGCCGCGACGGTCCGGCCGTAGGCCTGGCGGTATCCCTGATCGCGCTCTTCCGCGACGATCAGCCGCCCCTGCTCCAGGGCAAGGCCCTCGATCCTGTACGGCGGTTTCGGCAGCGCCTTGACCTGGCTGACGACGGGCCGGCCGGCCGCGCCCGCACGGATGCGCTGGATGCCCCAGTCGTCGGCGGTGGTACGCCCGACGGCCACGGCCGTGCCGTCGGAGACGGCCGAGACGGGGGAGTCCGACGAGGTCAGCACGGTCACCGCGGCACCGCCGGCGATGGGCACCGCGGTCACGGCCGTGCCGGCGCTCGGCCGGTGGACCAGCCAGTCACCGACCACGGCGAGCCCGTCGGCGGGGTTCACGCTCCCTGTGCCGTCCAGCGTGACCCCGACCGGGGCGGCCGACAGGTCGGAACGGGAAAGCACCTGGACGGTGGCCTCGTTGGGGTTGAACAGCACCACGTGATCGGCGGTGACCTGCGCCTTGAGATAGACCTTGGAGCGCAGCGGGGTCAGGCTCTGCACCTGCCCCGTCCGCCGGTCGACCATGATCGACAGGTAACGCCCGTCCTGGGAGGCGTTGAACAGCAGACCCGTGGCGTCCCCGCCCACGGGCGCCCCGAGGTTCACCCCCTCGGGCAGTCCACCGACGGGCACGTCACGTGTGGTCCCTTCGGCGTCCGGGATCAGGAGGTGCATCTCCCGCACGGTGGTCCCGTCGGGGGCCTGCACACTGCGCCAGCCGACCGCCAGGTCGCTGTACCCGGTGAGCAGTTGGAGCCCGGCGGGCGTCTGCACGCTGCGGGTGGTCCCGTCCACCGCGTTCCACAGGTCGACCCGTCCCCCGCCGTACTCGTACGCGATCACGTCGCCGCCGGTCGCCAGGGCTGAGGTGGCTCCGGCGGGCTTGACCACGGGCACGGTCCTCCCGTCCGCATATCGCGTCCAGACCTGCCCGGTGTATCCCTCCAGCGAGTGGAAGACGCCCTGGGTCCCGGCGCCGTCGTGACCCGTGTAGGTCGACCCCTGGAAGAGCCGGGCGGATGTGTAGGTGCTGCGCAACGTCGCCGGGACCACCGTCTCGTGCGGCCCGTCCGCGATCGCGGGCGATGGCAGCAGAGGTCCGAGCCCGGCGGCGAGGACGGCGGACGCGGCGATCAGCCGCAGGCGTATGAAGGCATGACGCGACAAGGAATTCCCTCCCCGAAAACATGAGAGGGGACGCGTGTGCGTGCGGTGCACGCATCGGATTCCCCCGGCCCCCAGCCGCCGCATCCCCCTCAAAGCCCGCCGATCGTATAGGAAGTTCACAGCAAGCGGGAACGCGATGACGGCGTCTCGTGCGGCGACTTCCGCACCGCAAACGCCGTGGCCCCCACCGGAATCGGTGGAGGCCACGGCGTTCACTGCGCGCGGGGGGCGCGCCCGGCGTCAGCCGTTGCGCTTCCAGCGGGGCTTGTCCTCGCGGCGGCCGAACCCGCCCGAGCCGCGGTGGTCGTCACGGCGGCCGAACGGGCGCTCGTGACCGCCGGCGCGGAAGCCGGGGCGGTCACCCTGGCGGTCGCGGTTGAAGGGCCGGTCGCTGCCACGGTGCCCACCGCGGTCCTCACGGCGCTCGAACGGACGCCGGTCGTTGTCGCGGCGGAAACCGCCACGGTCGTCACGACGCTCGAACGAACGCCCGCCACGCTCACCGCGCTCGCCGTCCCGGCGGTCGTTGTCCCGGCGGTCGAAACCACGGTCCCGGTCGCGGTTGAAGCCTCCGCGGTCGTCCCGGCGGTCGCGGTCGAAGGGGCGACGGTCACGGTCGTTGTCCCGGCGGAAGCCACCGCGGTCGTCACGACGCTCGAACGAACGCCCGCCACGCTCGCCGTCCCGGCGGTCGTTGTCCCGGCGGTCGCGGTCGAAGGGGCGACGGTCACGGTCACGGTCGTTGTCCCGGCGGAAACCGCCACGGTCGTCACGACGCTCGAACGAACGCCCGCCACGTTCGCCGTCCCGGCGGTCGAAACCACGGTCCCGGTCGCGGTTGAACCCTCCGCGGTCGTCCCGGCGGTCACGGCCCCGGTCGAACTCGCGGTCGCGCTGGAACCCGCCCCGCTCGTCGCGCTGTTCACGGCGCTCGTAGGACGAACCGGCCGGGCGCTCCTCGCGCTCGACATCCTGGGCGGTCGGCTGCTCGGGCACGGAGATCTCCGCCTCCGGCGCCGCGTCGGCCGCCGTGGACGCGCCGGTGGCCGCCTGGACCGCCGACTCCGGGTCCTCGCCCCGCTCGCGCGCGGCACGGGCGACCAACCGGTCCGCCTCCTCGCGCAGTTCGGTCGCGCGCCGGGTGGCGTGCTCCAGCTGCTTGGTGAGGTGGGCGACCTCACGCTCGGCCTGCTGTGCGGCGTTGCCGGCGGACTCGGCCTGGACCTCGGTCATGGAACGGGCGCCGGTGATCTCGGCGACCTCGGGGTCGAACGCGGCCCCGCCCTGGATGATGTGGCGCGAGGCGTCGACGCCTGCGTCCTCCATCAGCCGGAAGATCTGGCGCCGCTGGTGCGGCAGGGCGAGGGAGACCACCGTGCCGGTACGACCGGCGCGGGCCGTGCGCCCCGCGCGGTGCAGGTAGTCCTTGTGGTCGCCGGCCGGGTCCACGTTCAGGACGAGGTCGATCCCGTCGACGTGGATGCCGCGGGCCGCGACGTCCGTGGCGACGAGCACGTTCACGTAGCCGTCCTTGAAGTCGGCCAGCGTCCGGGTGCGTGCGCCCTGCGTCATGCCGCCGTGCAGCGCGTCCGCCTTCGCACCGGCGTCGCGCATCTGCTCGGCGACCCGGTCGGCGCCGAGCTGGGTGCGGACGAAGACGATGGTCCGCCCCTTGCGGGAGGCGATGGCCGCGGTGACCGGGGCCTTGTCCTTGGGCTTCACGATGAGGATGTGGTGCGACATGGTCGTCACGGCGCCCTGGGCGGCGTCGACCTCGTGGCTCACCGGCTCGTTCAGGTACCGGTCGACGAGGGTCTGGATCTCGTTCTCCATGGTCGCGGAGAAGAGCATGCGCTGGCCGCCGGCCGGCACCTGGTCGAGCAGCTCGGTGACCTCGGGCAGGAAGCCCAGGTCGGACATCTGGTCGGCCTCGTCGAGGACCGCGATCTGCACGTCCTCGAGGGAGCAGGCGCCGCGGTTGATGATGTCGCGCAGACGGCCGGGCGTGGCGACCAGGATGTCCACACCGCGCTCGAGCGCGTAGATCTGGTTCGCCATGGACGTGCCGCCGCAGACGACCTTCATCTTCAGGCCGAGCACGTCGCCGTACGGCTGCAAAGCATCCGCGACCTGCATGGCCAGCTCACGGGTCGGCGTGAGGATCACGGCCCGCGGCTTCTTCCTCTCGGTGCGGCCGCCGGCCAGGGTGGCGACGGTCGGCAGACCGAAGGAGAGCGTCTTGCCGGAACCCGTACGGCCGCGGCCGAGGATGTCCTTGCCGACCAGGGCGTCCGGGATGGTCGCGGCCTGGATCGGGAAGGGGACGGTGACGCCGTTCTGGGCGAGCTTGCGGACGATGCCCTCGGGGAGCCCGAGATCGGCGAAAGTCACCTCGGGAGCGGCTTCCCCGCCCTCGGTGTCCTCGGACAGGACGACGTGCTCAGTACTGACAGCAGACATGCGAAATGCGAACCTTCCGGAGTTCTCGGCACGCGCCCAAACATCCGTGAAGTCGCATTCGACCGCCTCAATGCGGTCCGGCCACGGCAAGGGAGAGTACGCGCCACACGCGGCGCGTCTTTGTGGCGCCGGGCAAATGGGATCAAACGATCTACCACCATACGCACCCAGCCCCGTCGAGTGCAAACCGAGCCCCGCGTGCCCCGGGTGACCCTCACCACACGATCGCTTCGCCCTGCCGTGGGCCTCGTCGGGCGGGGCCGGACGGCTACATCGCCGGAACGCCCGCGCGGGGCGCCGGCTCCCGCTGCATCAGCTGGGTGGTCTGCTCATGTGCCGAGGACGAGGGCTCGGCGGTCGTCGGCGTGGACGATGTGGGGTCCGGCTCGCTCGGCGGTGTCGGATCCGCCGTGGTCTGCGTCGGGGTCGGATTCCCGTCCGTCGGAGCGGGAGGCACCCCGCCGTCACCCCCCTGGCCCTCGGTGTGCCCGGCGGTCGGCTTGCCGTCCTTGCCCTTGCCGCCGTGCTTTGACTCGGAGGAGGAAGGCGACGCGGAGGTGCCGGACGACTTGTCCGGGTCGGTCGAACCGCCCTTGACCGCGGCCCCGCCGCGGCCGCCGCCCGCCCCCTGACCGACCGCCGACCCACCACCGGGCGCGCCCCCGCCGTGGCGTCCCGCCGAGTGCGACGGCGACGGACTGCCCGCGTCGTCCCCCACACTCATGCAGCCGGCGAGCGCGGTCACGGCCATGACAGCTGCGGCCAGACGGACGGGTACGTAACAGGCGCGCACGGGCAGCCACCTCCGATAGGGGTCTCCCCTGCCCGTGAGGATCCCCAGATCCGGTGGAACCGAGAACCTGGGGAGCGGCCGAGAGCGCGGGGAAGGTGCGAGGAGTCCCCCTGCCCAACTCCCCGCACCCGCAGGAGGACACGCACCCGGGGGAGAACGTCACGCGTCCGGCGAGACGCGTCCCCGGTCGGACGGGGCCGGCGCCCGCACACACGCGGCGTCCGCCGCCGTCACCCGTACCCGAGCGCGTGCAGCCGGGCGTCGTCGATCCCGAAGTGATGGGCGATCTCGTGGACCACCGTGACCTCGGTCTCCGCCACCACGTCCGCACGCGTCTCACAGATCCGCAGGGTGGGCCCCCGGTAGATGGTGATCCGGTCCGGGAGCACCCCCGCGTACCACTCCCCGCGGTCCGTCAGCGGAGTCCCCTCGTACAGCCCGAGCAGCTCGGGGTCGTCGGCGGACGGCTCGTCCTCGACGAACACCGCCACGTTGTCCATCAGCCGCGTCAGCTCCGGCGGGATCCGGTCGAGCGCCTCGGCGACCAGTTCCTCGAACTCCTCGCGCGTCATTTCCAGCACAGGGCCATTGTCCGGTACGAACGCTGTCGGGGGAGAGCCGTGAACCGTTTCGCATATCGGCCGGGGAACCTGGGCATACGGGACCAATGGCCCGCGTCCCCGCCGCAGCTCAGCTTGGAATACGAAGGGCGTCAGGCACGCTCGCCCGGTACTACCGCTCGCTCCGACCCCATCCGTCCGCCGAACTGGTCCCACAGCCCCATCCCTGGCTCCGCGCGCTCGGCATGGTCGCCGTCGTCCTTCTGGGCGCCTGGCTCGGCCTGCTGATCGTGGGCAACGTACGCGTCCCGGTGGGGCCCATGAACACCACCATGACGCTGCGCCCCTCGCTCGCCGGCGGTACGAAGATCAACGTCTCGCCGCTCGGTGCCCTGGAGCTGGACAGCCACAAGGCACCCGTCCGCCTCGACGTGAACGTCGACCAGCTCGACCCCGACCGTGCCCAGGCCCTGGTCGACCACCCGGAGCGGATCTCCGGGCTCCAGGAGGAGATCGCCCACGACGTCGAACACGGCACGCTCGACCTCGCCGTGCGCTCCGGCGTGGCCGTGGTCGCCGGCGCCACCGCGCTCGGGCTGGCCGTCTACCGCCGTCCGCGCCGCGCCCTCGCCGCCGGCGGTCTGGCGCTGACCCTCCTCGCCGCCTCCGGGGCGACGGCCTGGGCCACGTGGAACCCCAAGTCGGTCCTGGAGCCGAGGTTCTCCGGACTGCTGTCCTCCGCCCCGTCCGTGGTCGGCAACGCGCGCAGCATCGTCACGGAATTCAATGTCTACCAGGAGGAGTTGGCGCGTCTGGTGACGAATGTGACCAAGCTCTACGACGTCACGTCCACACTCCCGGCCTACGACCCCGATCCGACGACCATCCGGGTCCTGCACGTCTCCGACATCCACCTCAACCCGGCGAGCTGGAAGATCATCGCCTCCCTGGTGGAGCAGTACAAGATCAACGTGATCGTCGACTCGGGCGACACCATGGACCACGGCACGGCCGCGGAGAACGGCTTCCTCGATCCGATCGCCGACCTGGGCGCGCCGTACGTATGGGTCCGCGGCAACCACGACTCCCGCGTCACCCAGCGCTATCTGGAGGGCATGAAGAACGTCCACGTGCTGGACGACGGCAAGGCGGTGTCCGTCGCGGGCCTGCGCTTCGCCGGGATCGGCGACCCCCAGTTCACCCCCGACCGCTCGGTCGAGCCGGGCGGCGAACGGGCCGAGGAGCTCGCGGGCGCCCGCCTGGCCGCGGCCCTGACCGACCAGAAGGCCGCCGGCACCCCCGTCGACATCGCCATCGCCCACGAGCCCACAGCCGCGCGCGGGACGGACGGCGCGGTGCCCCTGGTGCTCGCCGGGCATCTGCACCACGAGGGAACGGAGATCATGAAGTACGGCACCCGGCTGCGCATCGAGGGCTCGACGGGCGGCAGCGGGCTGCGTGCGGTCGAGCACAAGTACCCGGCACCCATCGAGGCCTCGGTTCTCTATCTGGACCGGGACACCCGCCGTCTGCAGGCCTGGGACGAGATCAAACTCGGCGGCCTGGGCCAGACCACGGCCGAGGTGTCCCGCCATCTGGCCGACGAGAACCAGCCGCACACCGGCCCAACCCCCGGCACGTCACCTCCGACCTCCACGCCACCCGGCAGGCCCGGCTCGAGCCCGTCCCGCCCCGGCGCGCCCCCTGCGCCGAGCGCCCCCTGAACTGTTTTGGCGAACGCTCCCCGCATCCCATATGCTTCTCACGTCCCCGACGCGCTGAGAAGCGCGCAGGCGGGCCGATAGCCCTCATCGTCTAGCGGCCTAGGACGCCGCCCTTTCAAGGCGGTAGCACGGGTTCGAATCCCGTTGGGGGCACGCACTACTGTGTGCGACACTGTCGTACGCACGCTTGGTCCTGTGGAGCAGTTTGGAGTGCTCGCCACCCTGTCAAGGTGGAGGCCGCGGGTTCAAATCCCGTCAGGACCGCTGAGGTTTCGTTTCACGTGAAACCTTACGGCTGGGTAGCTCAGTTGGTACGAGCGTCCGCCTGAAAAGCGGAAGGTCGCCGGTTCGACCCCGGCCCCAGCCACCGCCGCCCTGTCAGGGCAAACACCCCCATCGGTAGTCATCGATGGGGGTGTTTTCGTTTCGCCTACGCCAACCGGTACGCCAACGGATCTCAGGAGCCACTGCCGGGGAGGGAATCACCCGTGTGTCGAACCTGCCGCACGAGTGCAGACTCACTTTCGCCGAAAATCTCACGCCAGATGACGTTCATGAGCTGGAAGCCTTCCTCATGGTCCACCTCGGCCGGGTGCACGACGAGGTGGGCTCGAGCGGCGAAATCTCGTTTGCGCTCCGGGCCCTCCTCATCCTGATCTCCGACTCAGCAGGGACGCTGACCGCGCTGCTGGGGCTGGAGAACCCCGATGCTTGGCAACGCTCCATGATCGTGGGCGAGTGGCGCAGACTTCGAGGAACGGCCATGGACTTCAATCACTGCGACGGCTACAACCACGCCCTTTGGTGGAACCCGATTCGTCACTGCAACGCAGCCGACGAGGCAGACGAACAGGGCCGGATACGTCGGGCGCAGGGTACCGAGACTGACCCTGAAGATGGCGTCTGACCCTGACCGAGACGGCACGCAGTGGTGGCGTCTCGCAACAGGCGTCCATAGACCTCAGCCCAACTGATCTCCGAGCTTGCGGAGCGCCTTCCGCTGCTCATCCAGCGACGCGTGGGCGTAGACCTTCATAGTCACGCCGATGTCGCTGTGGCCGACGATCTGCCGGACAATCTGCGGCGGTACCCCGAGATCCAGTAGCAGCGAGACTGCCGAGTGCTGAAGATCATGGAATCGGATCTCCAGGCCGAGTCGCTTGCGGAGCGGGTCCCAGCTCCGGCGGAGATTGTCCGGCTCCAGCGGAGTACCGATGCGGGACGTGAAGATCAGTTGTGCATGCGTGCTGACCAGGCGTGGAGGCTGCGCGCCAGACGCCCGTGGACGCCTGCGGGCCTTGTTGCCGGGCGGAGCGGACGGCCTTGCCGACATTGCGGGGCTCAACGCCGCTGCTGTCCCTGCCGTCCGGGACGGTGGAAGTATGGCGACGCTCCGCTACTGGAACGGCGACCCGGACACCGGCTCGGCGCGCAATCCCTTCGACTACGAGCCGCGCTCCCCGGCCGGGACAACGCCAAGCTGCGCCGCATCGGCCGGCTGGCCGAGGAAGGGGCGCTCACTCCCTTCCTCGGTCCGGTCCTCCCGTTCGAGCAGGCCGAGGAAGCCACTCGTTTGCTGATCTCGGGCACGGCCCGGGGCCGCATTGTGCTGACCATGCCCTAGTGAGAGCTGCCGCAGTTGCCCTTGCTGCGGCGTGTGACTGCTGCTCTCGCACTGGGGTGGCGGACGAAGGGCCCGCTGCGTGAGTAGCTGACATCAACAGAGGTGTACAACTGCGCATGGTGGCATGCCCGCAAACGGCGGATGGGCCAACAGATCCCAGCAATCGTGCGGTTCGTGATAGTGCTGCACCCGCCTATGGATCAGATGCTGTGGCCCCGTCCGCCTAAAGCACGCGGGAACGCCTCATTCCGGCTCGAGGACACTTCGGCCGTTTTTTGACCTGACGGGTGCGGAGCGGCCGGCTTTCACGAGGCCCATATGGTGATGGTGACGTCCGTGAGGATCCACAACGCGGCGGCAGCAAGAATCGAACGGTTGACCAATCGCGAACGTCGCCGCGACTCGGCTTCGACCTCCTCGGCGCTCCTCCCTTCAGGGCTCGGGTGGTACCGCCATCGGCCCGTCGCAAGCCAGATGGCTACGAGTGCCAAAATGACGTACAGGTCCAACTGACCCATTTCTTGGCCGAGTTGATATGGCGTCACCTAAGAGTTTCCCTCTTCAGGCAGCTGCGCGACGAGCGTCATCTTCTTTACCTGCGCATCCCATGGGGCTTCGTGTGCTGGGCATCCCGGAACCGCCGTGGCGAGAGCATGACGCCAGTATGCGATCCCTCCGCCTGACCATGTGCATGCACGGAACAGCCGTGCCCCGTGCCTACCTACACCTGCCCCACGCCGTCCCTGGCCGTCGGCCCTGACTGCAGTGGGTGCGGCTCCATCCGGAGCCGCTGTTCGCTCCGGATGAAATGTGGTCATTCGTGTGGTGGAGTGCGGCGCGCGGCGGCTTGTGTGAACAGGCCGCGCCCGATTGTCTGCGTCACGTCATCCAGCATGTCCGCTGTCAGCCAGGATGTCCGCTGGCGGGCGGCTACTTCGGGAGTTATCGTGCGCGCACGAAGCCTGTCTGTCGCGGCCGCGGCCGCTGCTCTCGTCATTGTCCAGCCGGGCCTCGCCGCCGCGGCGGCCGACCCCAGCACCACAGTCACGTACACCGTCACGTCCGGCGCATTGACACTGTCGGTACCGGTCAGCGCCAATCTCGGTGCAGGAGCGCCCGGCACCACGATCAGCGCGCCGATCGGTCCCGCGACTGTCACCGACGATCGCGCCCTCATCTCGGCCTCCTGGACGGTTACCGCGGCGGAGACGGACTTCGTGAACGACGGTGCGCCGACGATCCCCGCCACCGACGCCGGCTACGATCCCGGGTCGATTACGACGACCGGTACCATCACCGCCACCGGAACGCCCGTGACGCTGAGCAACACCGCGCAGACGGTAGTCACCGGGAGCGCCGGTGTCGGAGACAACACCGCGACCTGGAACCCGACCGTCACCGTTGCCGTGCCCCCCAGCGCCGTCGGCGGGACCTACACCGGAACGCTGACCCAGTCCGTTGCCTGACGGAATGAAGGGTGCGCGCCGGTACTGGGTTCTGCTGCTGATGCTGGCCTTCGTACAGGCGGCCGGGGTGAGGCCGGCGGCGGGGCACGGAACGCCCGGGGCGCCCTCCCCCCAGGGCCCGACCGCGGCCAGGGTCATCGGTATCAAGCTGCTCGACGCTCCGAAGAGCCGCCGTGCGGATCCCCGGGCGCATGCCTACATCGTCGACCATGTCGCGCCCGGCTCGACCATCGAGCGGCGGGTGGAGGTCACCAACGAGTCGTCCGCACCGATGCACGTCAACGTCTACGCCGCGGCGGCCACCATCGCGAACGGTGAGTTCACCTTCGCGCGGGAGCGTACCCCCAACGAGCTGACCGGCTGGACGTCACTCGATACGACGGACCTTGAACTGGCGGCCTCCGAAACGGCGCGGGTACGCACCACCATCCGGGTGCCCAGGGACGCCGCCGCCGGGGAGCGATACGGCGTCATCTGGGCGCAGACGGGCACCCCCTCGGACCGCTCGCACACTATGACGATGCTGGGCCGGGTGGGCGTCCGCATGTACATCGACGTCGGTCCCGGTGGTGAGCCACCCTCGGACTTCAAGATCGAGCGGCTCTATCCGGCCCGAGCCCGCGACGGGCGGGGGGAGGTGCGCGCCCGGATCCACAACACGGGAGGCCGTGCCCTGGACATCAGCGGGGCACTCTCCCTCTCCGACGGGCCGGTCGGACTGCGCGCCGGGCCGTTCCCCGCCAAGACGGGCACCACACTGGCTCCGGGTGACCGTGCGGAGACGGTCGTCCCGCTGGACGCACGGCTGCCGGACGGCCCGTGGGCCGTGAAGCTCACGCTCAAAAGCGGCCTGGTCGAGCACACCACGGGCGCCACCGTCACCTTCCCGGCGACCCCCGGTGGCGCCGGAGCGGTCGCCGCGTCGGCTGCCCGGCAAAGGCACTTCTCCACCCCTGTGGTCGCCGGACTCTCCGCCCTCGTCCTCACCGCTCTGTGCCTGCTGCCCTCCACGTTCCTCCGGCGCCGCCGGTGACCACTCCGCCCGAGCCCCGCCCCCGCAGCCGGCTGACCTGTTCTGGGCTACGCATGACGGTCGTCACCGAGCGCGTCGCCGCTGCTTCCGCGCCGGCACCGTCCTCGCCGGCGCTCCGGCCTCGGCGCACCACTCGCCCACCGGCTGTGTCTGTCGCGTCCCGAGTGCTCGCCGTGACCACCGTCGTGTCGTATTCGGGAGCCCACTCGCGGAAGCGTAACGTGATCTTCATGTCACGATGAGTATCTACGGCTTGTTATCGACGGTTTGGGAAGCGGAGATGTCGGTGTTCAGGCGTGGGAGAGGCCGGGCTGGAGCAAGCCGCGGCACGGGAGGTTCGGGCGGCATGTCCCGATCGTGGCCGAGGGTGCGGGCCCGCAGGACGGGGACGGTCATGGTGGCCAGGCCGGCCGTCCTGGCGATCGTCCTGGCCACGGCCTGGACCGCCACGATTCAGCGCGCCCACGTCGCCCAGGGCGACGACGGGACGGTGCCGGTGAACAGCGTCTTCACCACCCCCGGCCGCACCGAACCCGGTGTCACCGGCACCACTGCCCCCGGCGTCAGGGACAGCACCGGCAGTACCGGCCTCACCTTTACGGTCACCCCGCCCGACCTGCCCTCCCTGACCATCGCCACGGACCACGCGAACACCTTCACGCGGGGCGAGGACGGCGTGTACACCATCACTGTGGGCAACGCCACCGCGGCCGGCCCGACCAACGGCACCCCGGTCACCGTCCACGACATCCTCCCCGAAGGTCTTCGGGCCGACAGGATCACCGGCAGGGGATGGCACTGCATCCTGGCCACCCTCACCTGCACCCGCAGCGACGTCCTGCCTGCCGGGCACCGCTACCCGCCCGTCACCCTGAAGGTCGACGTCTCCTGCAACGCCCGTGCACGGGTCACCAACACCGCCACCGTCAGAGGAGGCGGCGACACCACCACCCACACCGCCACCGAACCCACCAGGGTCGAGCGTCACCGGCACGACAAGCACTGCGACCGCCACGATCACCGGTAGGGCGACTCCCCTCGACGAGATCCGGCCGGGGCTACCGACCAGAGGGACGTCACCTGATCCGACGGTGTGGTCGTCCGCGCGGTAAAGGCCGCGCACCGGGGTGCTGCAAGGGTGGCTGCCTCACCGCCTCGTGAGCTGTCGGCGTACACCGACCCGTACCCCGACCGCCGCGCCCCCGCCGGCCCTGCGGCCGATCGTGCCCCGCGTCGCCACGGCCCGTGCGGGCCGCCCCACGACGTCCACGCCGTCGGATTCCCTCACGGCCCAATTCCTCGACGGCGCCGGCGTGTTCACCCGCTTCCTGGCGAACCCGCCCGGGCAGAACGCAGGGCGCCGCGCGGAGTGTCTGAGCCCTGCCCTACCCTTCGCTCACCGGCCACACGGCCGGTACAGGCTGCACACAGCGGCCACACGCTTTGGGGGGTTCACATCACCGTGCGCATCCGCACAGTTTCAGCTGCCGTCGCGACGGCGGCCCTCTTCGGCTCCGTGGTGCTCGCGACCGTCCCGGCGGCCGCCGACACCAGCGTGCCGATCGCCGTCGACGACGTGATCGACACCATCGTCGACGGCGCCCACCAGCACCTCTACATCAGCGGCGACAGTGTGATCTCCGTCGCCGACCACACCGGCAAGGTGGTCACGACCCTCACCGGCCTGTCCGGAGTGTCCGACCTCCAACTGAGCCCGGACGGCAGCACGTTGTATGCCGCGGTCACCCGCGCGGACAAGATCGTCGCCTTCGACACCGCGACGCTCACGCAGACCGCCGAGTACCCGACCGGCAACGGGACGGCGCCGCGCCGGATCGCCCTCACCGAGGGCCGGATCTGGTTCGGCTACGGCGACCAGTGGGAGTCCGGGCTCGGCGAGGTCGACCTGACCGCCGACCCGGCGACCGTGACCCTCGATCTCGCGGGTGACCACGACTTCGCGAGCACGCCGATGCTGTACGCCGACCCGGCGAACCCGGACACCCTGGTCGCCCTGGACGGCGGCATCAGCTCCGGGCCGATCGTCGTCTACGACGTGTCGTCCGGCACCCCGGTGATCCGCGTCACCGCGAACGAGGGCGGCTTCTACCGGGACGGCGCGCTCACCCCGGACGGGCAGTCGATCGTCGTCGCCGGGCCGGGGAACCGGGCGGTCACCGAATACCGGCTCTCCGACCTCCAGGAGGTGCGCGAGTACCCGGTCAAGGACGAGCCGGAGACCGTCAGTGTCGCCCCGGACGGCACGGTCGCGGCGACCGCGCTCGACACCGAGAACACCGGCGACACCTACGTCTTCCCCGGCGGCGCCACCGACCCGGCCAGCATCCGCAACCTGTCGGACGCGTGGATGCCGTGGAGCGGGCACTCGACGGCCTGGTCGGCGGACGGCACGAAGCTGTTCGTGCTGACCGGGTCGTCCGGCTACATGCAGTTCCACACCGTCGCCGAACCGCGCAAGTACGTGACGAAGCTGACCGCGAACGCCCCGGCCACGGCCACGCGCGCCAAGACGCTCACCGTCAAGGGCACGCTCGCCGCCGGTCTGACGCCGCCCGCCGGGACGCTGCTGAACGTCGTGCGCACCGACATGCTGTCCCCGTCGGGCAAGTCCCTCGGCACCAGGGCGCTGGGCGCGAACGGCGCGTTCTCCTTCACCGACGCGCCCCCGGCCGGCGGTACGGTGCGGTACACGGTGACCTATGCCGGGGACGCCGCGCACACCCCGGCATCGGCCTCGGACACCGTCGCCGTCTCCCGCGCCACGCCCGCTCTGACGCTGACCAACAACGGCAAGGTGTACGGCTACGGCAAGAAGGTGGTCTTCACCGCCCACCTCGGCACCACCTACAGCAACCGCACGGTGGAGATCTGGGCCGACCCGTACGGCGCGGACAAACCCAAGAAGATGCTGAAGACCGGCAAGGTCGACTCGCACGGCAATCTGTCGGCGACCGTGACCATGTCGCGCGACACCGCCGTGACCGCCGTCTTCAAGGGCGACTCCCGGTACGGCGCGCGGACCGTCAAGTCCAGCGCGTACGCGCATGTGAAGATCGCGAGTTCGCTGTCCAAGTACTACCGGACGGGCAAGATCGGCTCGACCCGCTACGCCTACTTCCACAAGAAGACCGACGCCGTCCTGACCACCACGATGACGTACTACAAGGGCCGCAAGGAGCGCCTGGACCTCCAGGTCTATTCCAAGGGCAAGTGGTACACGACGGACTCGGAGTACTTCTCGCTCGGCACGAGCGGCAAGTGCATCGTCAACCTGGGCAACCCGGGGACGTCGGGTGTACGCGCCCGGGTGCGCGCCGCGTACATCGACCCCTCGTCGGGTGACAACGTGAACACCACGACGTACGGCGCCTGGTCGTACTTCTACTTCACCAACTGACCCGGGCCGGACAAGGGAAGGGCGGCGGCGCGTACGACGCACCGTCGCCCTTCCGCGCCCGCGCTTCGACTTCGCCGGCCTCGATGAACGTGCCGCGGCGTTTCGCCGGTTCCCCTCCGTGACACGGAACCGGCGCCCGGGTAGGCCGCGTCGACGGGACCGGATCCTGATCGTGACCGCACGGTCAACCGGTGGCGCCTTCTCCTGACAGCCGGGGTTTCATGCCCAACCGCCGTCGGCCGCGGGCGTCCGCGGCATGCGGAACGCCCAACACCCGGCCGTCAACGGCCACCTCGACGGAATGCGCCGGCCGGCGACTACGCGCGCGCCGCTTCTCAGGCGTCGACGGCGATACGGGAGGCGAGGTCCCTGCCCGCGGCCTTGTAGGCGGGAGGGAAGGTGAGTTTCAGGCTCTGTTCCTGGCCTTGAACACTGAGCACGGTCTGCAGCCCCAGACCCAGCAACGCCTTTTTCGCGGGTGCCGCGGACATCAGCCGGCGCGGCAGGGACATCAGCAGCTTGCCGGGGCGGCCCGACATGGTGGAGGCGTCGAAGAACATCAGCCGCCGGTCCGTCAGCGCCCAGTACATCGGACGCGGCTGGACGGTGGCGATCACCGTCCCCGCGGTGAGGGCGCCGACCAGCGCGGTGGTCAGCACCCGACGCTTGGCGGAGACGGAGCCGACCTTGGCGAGGGAAGTGATTTCCACCTGCTCTCCCTCGGTGAGCAGGGGGGCGACGGACTGAAGCAGTTGCTGTCTGCGCCGGTTGTTCATGGTTGTCCTTGCGATGTTCCGAAGGCACGCGTGCGCGCCGTGCCGGTGCGCGTGGGGGGATGCAGGAGAGCGTACGGACGGGACTTCGGCATCCGATCAAGACCGGGCCATGACTCCGCAAAGGCGCAGGACGATCGGGTGGTGGGGCAGGGCGTCCGGACGCACAGCGGGCGTGTGCGGGTCCGCCGCCGAAGACGCTTCGCCCCGGCCGGCGGCGTGGGGTGGGTTCATCAGTGCCCTGCGCACGGGCTCTCGGGGACGACCTCGACGCCGGGGTCGCGTCTGCTCGGCTCCGCCCGGGTCGACGGCGGACCGCGGCTCACCGGAACAGCGGTTCTCGCATGTGTCCCGTTCCTTTCGGCCGAGCCGACCCGGGGTCGAATTGAAGAGACCGGCGCTCCGAATGGTCGACCCGGTCGCCGGGACTCCGCCGCCCGTGATGCCCCGCCGGTGCCCCGGCGAATCCTCTCCGAATGAGCCATCCGAGTGCATATATCGAAAACTGCCCCGTGTGTAGTGGCCTTATTGGTGCTGTTGTCGTTTCCATGCTGTTGCTCGGGATCAAGAGTGCTCAGAAGCGCTCAGTCTTGCGGCACGTCGACATGATTGCAGGAAGAGGAACGCATGAAGCTCAGGAAAATGGCGGCTGTGGCCGCAGGTATGGTCGTTGCTCTCGGGGCGGCTGCTCCGGCCATGGCTGACTCCGGTGCCCAGGGCACCGCCACCGGCTCCCCTGGCATCCTGAGCGGCAACGTCATCCAGGTGCCCATCGACATCCCGGTGAACGTGTGCGGCAACACCGTGAACGTGATCGGGCTGCTGAACCCGGCGGCCGGCAACACCTGTGCCAACGGTGCCGACATCACGCCGACCGACACCGCGGCCACCACCCCGGCCGCCATCGAAGACGACTCCGCGGCCGCCGTCGCCCCGGAGGACGACGCCAGCAGCATCAACGACAGCATCGCGGACTGCCTCTGCCGTGAGATGGCCGCGAGCTGAGCCCCGTCTTCTGACGGACCCCGCCTGATGCGGGAATGACGCGAGGAAGACCGCCACTTCACAGGAAGTGGCGGTCTTCTCGTCTTCTCCTGTCCGTTGGCAATGCGGCAGCGGTCCTCGAGCGGCTGAAGCAGTTCTCGAAGGTGTCATGACCGGGCATATCAGGACGGCGAAGAAGAAACCCGCGGCCGGCATTCCCCGAATCGCCGCACCGCCGGAGAACGGGCGCGGCAGGACCCGGACCGCCCGTCGGCCCGAGACCCGTATGTGTCACCCGGGCATCACACCTCGGCCCGTTGGGTGATGGCCGCATCGGTACGGTCCCCCAGGAACTCGTACCACCGGCGTTCCAGGCAGACGTAGCGCACGTCCGCCTCGACGAGGCTGAGGAAACCCGCCACGGTCTCGGTGAGACGCTGCTGCAACCCCGGGTCGGCCAGCCTTCCGTCCTCGGCGAATGCCCGGTAGCTGTCGGCCACGCTGAACATGTCCGGGTAGACCCGGGTGCCCAGGTGTTCCAGGGGCACCCTCAGGGCCCACAGTCCGCGGTTGCCGCCGACCAGGGACGGCGAGGCGGAGACGAGCATCGCGTGCTTGGTCTTGAACGGCTGCGGCCGGACACGGGAGACCCAGTCGATCGCGTTCTTCAGCACCCCCGGAACGGAGGCGTTGTACTCCGGCGAGGCGATGACGAAGGCGTCGCTCTGCTCGAGTCGGTCCCGCAGGACGTGGGCGCCCGGCGGCAGGCCCTCCGCGGCCTCCATGTCGCCGTCGTACAAGGGCATGTCGAAGTCGCGCATGGAGGCGAGGTCGACCGCGGCACCGGTGTCGGAGATGAGCCGGGCGACGAGGGCGGCGAGGCGGGCGTTGGCCGAATCGGCACGCAGTGCCCCGCCGAAGACCAGGACCCGTAGCGGGCCGGGAGATGTGTCCGTGGGCATGGCTCGGTCCTTCCGCCGTGAGCACGCGCCCCGGGTGAGGCGCCCCTTTGACCAGTGTGGTTCCGGGAGCGCCGCCGTGCGACAGGGCGGCCGACCGCCGGCCCGGCGCCGGGCGGGTCTCTCGTTGCGGCGTGCCGTGGGGCCGACGATGCCCGCGCCTGCCCAGCCACGGGCTCAGTGGGCTGCGCGCGTCGGGCCGTTCGGGTGGGGGCCGGACCGTCGTCCGTACGGTGACGTCGGCCCGCCTCGCGCGCCCCGCTCCCGACGCAGTGCGGTCACCGTGATCAGCCGTTCAGGCCCCGCGCCCCTCGTCCGTCGACCGGCGTGGTGCGGCGTGCCGGTTGACGGATGCGCCCAGGCCGAGTGCCGCCTGGGGGACGAGCAGCACCATCAGGATGATCAGGGGGACGGTCCAGCCGCCGGTCGACTGGTGGACCGCGCCCAGCGCCAGGGGGCCCGCCGCTGCCAGCAGATAGCCCACGAACTGCGCCATGCTCGACAGCTGTGCGGTGTGCCGCGCGTCGGGGGAGCGCAGCACGACGAAGAGCATGGCCAGCGAGATCGCGGCGCCCTGGCCGAGGCCGAGAAGGAGCATCCACAGATAGGGGAGGCTCGTGGGGGCCGCGGCCAGGCCGGCGAATCCGGCGGCCGTGACCACCGCGCCGGTGACGACCGGCAGTCCGGGGCGGACGTGCCGGGCGAGAACAGGGGAGGCGAAGGCGCCGGCGACACCGACGAGGCTGCTGAAGGACAGCATCCAGCCGGCGGTTCCCTCGCTCATGCCGGCCTTGGTGAGCATGCTGGGCAGATAGGCGGCCGCCGCGTAGTACGACAGCGACTGCATGCCCATGTAGCCGGTGACCAGCCATGCGATCGGGTGGCTCCACATCCCGCGCACGGGATGCTGCGCGGCCGCGGTCTGTGCGGCGGAAGGGCGCGAGCGCCGACGGGACTGCGGGGCCCACAGCACCAGCGCCACCAGTGCCGGCAGTCCCCACATGGCCAGCTCGGGTCGCCAGTGCAGGCCCAGCGCCGTGCCGATCGGCACGGTCAGGCCGGCGGCCAGGGCCGCCCCGGCGTAGAGGGACATCGAGTACAGGCCGGTCATCAGGCCGGTCCGGTCGGGGAAGTCCCGCTTGATGACCCCGGGCAGCAGCACATTGGCCACGGCCACCCCCGCACCGACCACGACCGTGCCGGCCATCAGCGCCACCGTCGACGGTGCCAAGCGCAGTGCGCTGCCGCAGCAGACAGCCGCCATCGTCAGCAGCAGCGCCGGCTCCATCCCCCATCGGCGGCCCAGCCTGGGCGCGAGCGGCGCAATGAGCCCGAAGCACAGCAGCGGAAGTGTCGTCAGGAGGCCGGCCGCGGTGGCGGTCATACCGGTGTCCTGCCGGATGGTGTCCAGGATCGGCGAGGCGGCGACGATCGCGGGGCGCAGGTTCAGCGCGAGGACGATGACGCCCGCGCCCAGCAGGACCCCCGTCCGCAGTCCCGCTCTCCCCCGCCCGGCCGGGGTCTCCGCCGGCCGGGTGCCGGCATCGACATGGTCGGAGGCAGGAGCGCGGTCGGGGCGGAAGGCCGGACTCACCTACTCGTCTCCCGTCAGGGTGCCGGTCCGGGGCGGCGGAGCCGCTGCCGACGGGGGTGCCGCCGAGGGGAGCGGGTCCGCGTCCTGCAGGAGGCGCAGCGCGCTCGTGCCGTCGTCGATGTACCGGGCCACCGCGCGGCCCGCCGCATGGGGGTCGGAGGCCTCGATCGCGGCGAGGAGGTCGGCGTGCGAGGCGAAGTGCGTGCGGTCGCGGTCCGGGAGCGAGGAGTCGGTCATGGAGGAGATGAGGGCGTACAGGCCGTCGGTGAGATGGCTGTAGATGTCGGAGAGCATGCCGTTGTACGCGGCGGCGACCACCGCGCGGTGGAAGGCCAGGTCCGCCTGCACGAACGCCTCGACGTCCGCCGCCTCCCACGCCGTCGTCCGGTCCGCCAGCGCCGACCGCAGCACCTGGAGATCCGCGTCGGTGCGCCGCCGGGCGGCGAGCCGTGCCGCGTCGCGCTCGAGGGCGGACCTGACCTCCTGAGTCTCCATCAGGCCTGCCCGGTGCAGCCGTCGTCGAAGTGCCGCACCGAGGGAGTCGGAGGCCCGGACGTAGGTCCCGTCACCCTGCCGCGTCTGGAGCATGCCGGTGTGCACGAGCGCGCGCACCGCCTCCCGCACGGTGTTGCGGCCCACTCCCAGCGTCTCGGTCAGGACCGGCTCGGCGGGGATCCTCGTCCCCACGGGCCACTCGCCCGATTCGATCAGGTTCTGCAACTGCCCGATGACCTGCGCCACCAGGCTCGCCCGCTCCGTAGGCTGGATGGGCATCCCACACCTCCTAACATCCCATGTTTTGGCCAGGCTAACATCCCATGTTTCACGGCGCGCGCCCGATGGGAGCCGTCAGCATCACCGGTGGGCCGTGAGGCGCGGGCGTTCCGGGCGGCCGGCCGCAACTGCCCCGCAGCCCGGGTGAGTTCTTCGGTTCCTCGGCGTACGGACGATGGGCCGGGCAGGGCGCGGGGGCTCCGACCGGCACGGCACTCGGACGCCGAACCCGCACGCGACCTGGGTGTGCGCATGCCACCGGCCCCGGATCGGCTCTCGTCGCGGAACGGCGTGCCAGGGGACAATGCCCCTTCGACGCCGTACTTGAAGGAGTTGTGATGCAGGTCGCCGTGGTCACCTTCGACGGGTTCAACGAACTCGACAGCTTCATCGCTTCCGCCTTGATCAACCGGTGCCGCGAGGACGGCCTGGAGGCCTTCATCACGACGCCGACGCCGGTGGTCACATCGATGAACGGCGTCGAGGTGACCGGCCAGCGTCCGATGGAGTTCGTGACCGAGGCCGAGGTCGTGCTGATCGGCAGCGGTGTGAAGGCCCGCGAGGTGGTCGCGGACGACCGGCTGATCGCCCGGCTCCCGCTCGACCCCTCGCGCCAGCTGATCGGTGCCCAGTGCTCCGGCGCGCTGGTGCTCGCCCGGCTGGGCCTGCTGGAGGACATGCCCGCGTGCACGGACGTGAAGACGCGGCCCTTCGTCGAGGCCCGCGGTGTCACCGTGCTGGACACTCCGTTCCACTCCGAGGGGAACATCGCCACGGCGGGCGGCTGCCTGGCGTCCCAGTACCTCGCCACATGGGTGATGACCCGCACGCTCGGGGAGGACGCCGCGCGCGGCGTCCTCGACTATGTGGCCCCGGTCGGTGAGAACCGGGAGACGGTCGAACGGGCCCTGAGCGCCGTCCGCTCGGGCGAGTCCGTACTGCGCTGACGCCCCGCATCGGCTGACGCCCCCGCGTCGGGCTGACGCGCACGCCGTCGCGGAGGCGGCGCACATGGTCGCGGAGTTCACCGGCCGCTACGGCTCTCGACCCGGAGCGGATCCTCGAACAGCACCTGCAGGAGAACCGGCGGGAGGGTCGCCGGGCGCGGCGCGCACGTCGTGCCCGAACCCCCCGGTGCGCACGGGAGTACGGGCGGCGGACCGGCCGCCCTGCGGAAGGCCCGCCACACAAGGACGTCCGCGGGGCCGGCCCGGCTTGGCATGTCCCCGCTCGAACGCTAGGTTCTGGCGGGTCGAGGTCAATCGTGCGGGTGGGGCGATCATGGGCATGGGCGGGGCGAAGGCCATGGGGGACGTCGAGCTGGAGCGGGACCGGGCCCGCTACGGACTCCTCGCGGTGATCATCAGCAATCTCGCGATCGCCGGTGTCGCGATCTTCGGAGTGTGGCGCCTGGACGGTGACCGGTCCGTGATGGTGGGCGTGCTCACCGCGGCCTTCACCTCGGTGAGCAGCATGACCACCGCGTACCTGGGCATCAAGGCCGTCTCCAACACGGCGAAGTCGATGGCCCGGGAGCGGGTCGCCCCCGCCAAGCCCG
The DNA here is from genome assembly GCF_051553595.1 of Streptomyces sp. HUAS TT11. Taxonomy (NCBI): domain Bacteria; kingdom Bacillati; phylum Actinomycetota; class Actinomycetes; order Kitasatosporales; family Streptomycetaceae; genus Streptomyces; species Streptomyces sp. HUAS TT11. The sequence goes on along the minus strand of NZ_CP196184.1, from coordinate 4,863,974 downwards.
CCGCTTCGGTGCCCCCGCAGCCGAGCGATCACTGAGCAGCGTTCACCGGGCAGCGATCGCCGAGCGGCGGCACGCCTCGTATGCGCCCGCGTGGTCCGCACGTGGCGTCACGCCAACCCGCCGGAGACAAATCGTTAGCCACGAATTTCTCCGAGGTGAGATCCTGGACCGCGTATGTCTACGCATCCTGCCCCCGCCCTCGGCGCTCTCGCCCCCCGCCTGACCGAGCTGTCCCTGCGCGACGCCCACCGGCTCGGCCGCAGGCTCGAAGGCGCGCGCAAGATCCGCAAGCCCGAGGCCCGCGCCGCCGTACTCGCCGAGATCGAGGCGGAGGTCGCCAAGGCCGAGACCAGGATCGCCGAGCGCAGCGCCCGCGTCCCCGCCGTCACGTATCCCGAAGAGCTGCCGGTCAGCCAGAGGAGGGACGCGATCGCCGACGCCATACGCGAGCACCAGGTCGTGATCGTGGCCGGCGAGACCGGCTCCGGCAAGACCACCCAGATCCCCAAGATCTGCCTCGAACTCGGCCGTGGGGTACGGGGCATGATCGGCCACACCCAGCCGCGCCGTATCGCCGCCCGGACCGTCGCGGAGCGTGTCGCCGACGAGCTCCGCACCCCGCTCGGCGAGGGCGTCGGCTGGAAGGTGCGGTTCACCGACCAGGTGAACCCGGACGGCACCTTCGTCAAGCTGATGACGGACGGCATCCTGCTCGCCGAGATCCAGACGGACCGCGAGCTGCGCGGCTACGACACGATCATCATCGACGAGGCCCACGAGCGGTCCCTCAACATCGACTTCCTGCTCGGCTACCTCGCCCAGCTCCTGCCGAGGCGACCGGACCTCAAGGTCGTCATCACCTCCGCCACGATCGACCCCGAACGGTTCTCACGGCACTTCGGCGACGCCCCGATCATCGAGGTCAGCGGACGCACGTATCCCGTCGAGGTGCGCTACCGGCCGCTCCTGGAGGAGGACTCCGAGGACGCGGACCGCGACCAGATCACGGCGATCACGGACGCCGTCGAGGAGCTGATGGGCGAAGGACAGGGCGACATCCTGGTCTTCCTCTCCGGTGAACGCGAGATCCGTGACACCGCGGACGCGCTGGCCAGGAAGCAGTACCGGTTCACCGAGGTCCTGCCCCTGTACGCCCGGCTCTCGCACGCCGAGCAGCACCGCGTCTTCCAGCCGCACACGGGCCGCAGGATCGTCCTGGCCACCAACGTCGCCGAGACGTCCCTGACCGTCCCCGGCATCAAGTACGTCATCGATCCCGGCTTCGCGCGCATCTCGCGCTACAGCCACCGGACCAAGGTCCAGCGCCTGCCCATCGAGCCGATCTCGCAGGCGAGCGCCAACCAGCGCAAGGGCCGCTGCGGCCGTACGTCGGACGGCATCTGCATCCGTCTGTACAGCGAAGAGGACTTCCAGACCCGGCCCGAGTTCACCGACGCCGAGATCCTGCGTACGAACCTCGCCTCCGTCATCCTCCAGATGACCGCCGCCGGGCTCGGTGACATCGAGAAGTTCCCCTTCATCGATCCGCCGGACCACCGCAACATCCGCGACGGCGTCCAGCTGCTGCAGGAACTGAGCGCACTGGACCCCGCCCAGAAGGACCCGCGCAAGCGCCTGACCGACACCGGCCGCAAGCTCGCCCAGCTGCCCGTCGACCCGCGCCTGGCGCGCATGGTCCTGGAGGCGGACAAGAACGGCTGTGTGCGCGAGGTCATGGTGATCGCCGCCGCCCTGTCCATCCAGGACCCGCGGGAGCGGCCCGCCGACAAGCAGACCCAGGCCGACCAGCAGCACGCCCGTTTCCGGGACGAGACGAGCGACTTCCTCGCCTACCTCAACCTCTGGCGGTACATCCGTGAGCAGCAGAAGGAGCGGGGCTCGTCGTCGTTCCGCCGGATGTGCAAACAGGAGTACCTGAACTTCCTGCGCATCCGCGAATGGCAGGACATCTACACACAGCTGCGCACGGTCGCCAAGCAGATGGACATCCATCTCGACGAGCAGGACGCCCCGGCCGACCGCATCCACGTCTCGCTGCTCGCCGGCCTCCTCTCGCACATCGGGCTGAAGGACGTGAAGGAGTCCAAGGACGCCGGCCCCGGCGCCCGCAGGGACGGCGGACGCAACGAGTACATCGGCGCCCGCAACGCCAAGTTCGCGATCTTCCCGGGCTCGTCCCTGTTCAAGAAGCCGCCGCGCTTCGTGATGTCCGCCGAGCTCGTGGAGACCTCCCGGCTCTGGGCGCGCGTCAACGCCAAGATCGAGCCGGAGTGGGTCGAGCCGCTCGCCGAGCACCTTCTGAAGCGGACGTACGGCGAACCGCACTGGGAGAAGGACCAGGCCGCGGTGATGGCCTACGAGACGGTCACGCTGTACGGCGTCCCGATCGTCGCCCAGCGGAAGGTGAACTACGGCCGGATCGACCCGGAGGCCAGCCGCGAGCTGTTCATCCGCAACGCCCTGGTCGAGGGCGACTGGCGCACCCACCACAAGTTCTTCGCGGACAACCGCAAGCTGCTCACCGAGGTCGAGGAGCTGGAGCACCGCGCCCGCCGCAGGGACATCCTGGTCGACGACGAGACGCTGTTCGACTTCTACGACCAGCGGGTGCCCGAACACGTGGTCTCGGGAGCCCACTTCGACTCCTGGTGGAAGCACAAGCGCCACGAGCAGCCCGACTTCCTCGACTTCGAGCGCGAGATGCTCATCAACGAGAGGGCGGGCGCGGTCACCAAGGACGACTACCCCGACTCCTGGCGCCAGGGCCCGCTGAAGTTCAAGGTCACCTACCAGTTCGAGCCGGGCGCGGACGCCGACGGTGTGACGGTGCACATCCCGCTCCAGGTCCTCAACCAGGTGACCGACGAGGGGTTCGACTGGCAGATCCCGGGGCTGCGGGGGGACGTGGTCACGGAGCTGATCCGGTCCCTGCCCAAGCCGATCCGCCGCAACTACGTGCCCGCACCGAATTACGCGACGGCGTTCCTCGACCGGGCGGTGCCGTTGCAGGAACCGCTGACCGTGACGATGGCGCGCGAGCTGAAGCGCATGGTCGGGGTGCCCTTCGAGGCCGACGACTTCGACTGGGCCAGGGTTCCCGACCATCTCAAGATCACCTTCCGGATCGTCGACGAGCGGCGCCGCAAGCTGGCCGAGGACAAGGATCTCGAGGCGCTGAAGCTCCGGCTGAAGCCGAAGGCGCGCAAGGCCCTCTCCCAGGCCGCGGCGGCCACCGCCGAGCGGCAGGGCGGGGAGTCCCTGGAGCGTTCCGGCCTGACGGACTGGACGATCGGCGCGCTCACCCCGGTCTTCGAGACCCGCCGTGCCGGTCAGCCGGTGAAGGCGTACCCGGCGCTGGTCGACGACGGCGACACGGTCTCGGTACGCCTCTTCGACACCGAGGAGGAACAGGCCGAGGCCATGTGGAAGGGCACCCGCCGCCTGATCGTGCGGAACATCCCCGTGAGCCCGGCGAAGTTCGCGTCCGAGCAGCTGACGAACGCGCAGAAGCTCGGCCTGTCGGCGAACCCGCACGGCTCCGTCCAGGCGCTGTTCGACGACTGCGCGACAGCGGCGGCGGACAAGCTGATCGGGGACTTCGGCGGGCCGGCGTGGGACGAGGAGTCGTACCGGAAGCTGTTCGACAAGGTGCGCGCGGAGATCGTCGACACCACGGTCCGTACCGTCGGGCAGGTGCAGCAGGTGCTCGCCGCCTGGCAGGCCTGTGAGCGCCGGCTGAAGACGGTACGCAGCCCCGCGCTGCTGCCGAACCTGACGGACGTCAGGACCCAGCTGGACGCCCTCGTGAAGCCCGGCTTCGTCACGGAGGTGGGCATACGACGGCTGCCGGACCTGATGCGCTACCTGGTCGCCGCGGACCGCCGGTTGCAGCAGATGCCGACCAACGTCCAGCGGGACACGACACGCATGGCCAAGGTCCACGAGATGCGGGACGAGTACGCATGGCTGCTCGAGCAGCTGCCGCAGGGCCGCCCGATCCCGTCCTCGGTACGCGACATCCGCTGGATGCTCGAGGAGCTGCGCGTGAGCTACTTCGCGCACGCGTTGGGCACGGCGTATCCGGTCTCGGACAAGCGGATCGTGAAGGCGATCGACGCCGCGGCACCGTGACGGCCCTTTCACGCTGGGTGAGTTCGACCAAGGGCTCACCCTCCTGTACAGTCTCTTCTCGCAGCGCACCGCACACGGCGCCGGAGATCCGGTCCAGCTGAGCGAATGCTGCGAAACCTGGTCCTGTGGAGCAGTTTGGAGTGCTCGCCACCCTGTCAAGGTGGAGGCCGCGGGTTCAAATCCCGTCAGGACCGCATCGGCAAGAGCCCCGTATCCCTCGGATGCGGGGCTTCTTCGTGTCCCCGTGCCGTACGGCCCCCCTCCGCGGCGCAGTGCCGCGCCACCGTCGCCCGGCCCGGTCCGCGGCAGCCGCCGAGGGCCCCGAGCCCCCGCCGCACCACCCTGCCCGACCGAAGCCCCTCGGCCCGGTGGCGACGCCCTCGCCGGGCCGAGGACCGGGTACCGCCGCACCCACCGCGCAGGGCCTCGCCGAGCGGCCCCAAGACCCCCGTCGCGACCGTGTGAGCCCCCGTCAGGAGCGCCGGCGTCCGGCAGCCCTCCGGTCTTCTCCGCACGCGTCCGCGGCCCGCGTCGGAAGGGGCGGGCCCACCCCCCCCCCTGCGTTCCGGTGCCTCTTGACGGCGTCACTTTCCACCGGTACCCCAGACAGCAGGGACCCCGACGATTCGGGCCCTCGGGGGAGGTGGCGTATGGCGGCGTCCGCTCGGCACGAGACCCGTGCGCTGCTCCGCGCCCATCTGTCGGCCGCCTCCGGGTATCGCCATCTGACGCACCACTGCCCGGTCTGCCACCACCTGCTGCGCCTGGCCATGGAGCCGACCCAGCAGGTCGAGGAGGGCCCGGAGACGGCAGCGGAGGACGACAGCCCCTCCAGGGCGTGAGCGAACGGGCGGGCGCGACGGATGCGCGGCCCGCACCGCAACCCCGATCCGGCGGTTGGGACCCCCTCCGCATGGGCACTTCTGGACGTGCGGTCCGCCCAACACCCGTCCCACGCAGCCGTGTTCCTCTAGCAAAGACACCATGTCCGCGACAAGGACTCTGGCATGTGACGGGAGTCACCGTATGAGTTTTGGGAGATGAGGAATTTACCCCTCTCCTACACAGGGTCAATTTAATATGTGCAATTGCACCACTCCCAGGGGTCCTGCACGGCAGATCCGACACCCCTCCCCAGAGTCCGACAAGGTCACTCACAGGCGGGCCCGCAGCCCACGGTCCGGGCACAAAAAAGATCGCGCTGGACTCGGCGGAGTCCAGCGCGATCGACGACGCACCCTTGTCGTGCCTCTATGACCTTGGGACAGGGTCCTGTTGGGGCAGAACCCGCGTCGCTTGGAGCTGTCGGTCGGACACGGCGGCAGATGGGGGAACCTGCCCGTATGTCCGGCTATATGCGGCGTCAGGCCTCGCTGCGCTGCTGCGGGATGCCCGCGAGCAGGGCGCGGACCTCGGCCTCGCGGTAGCGGCGGTGCCCGCCGAGCGTGCGGATGGATGTGAGCTTGCCGGCCTTGGCCCACCGCGTGACCGTCTTGGGGTCGACACGGAACATGGTGGCGACCTCAGCCGGGGTCAGCAGCGGCTCGGCATCAGGGGTGCGAGCGGTCATGAGCGGCCTCCTCGGGAGAACCGAACCTTCTCGGTTCTTTCCTCTAAATTCTGCACCTTGACCCGCGTTGCCCGAAATGGCGGACGCGAGTCGAGTCGGTTATAGGACGAACGGCTTGTCCTCGGCACTACAACTACACCATCTGTCCAGCCGCGTCGGCCAAACCGATGGAATTGCCCTCCCAGGTGTTCATCAGCGACGGAAGCCGATGGACCATGCCATAGCGGACAGTCACGCCACTGTGACGATCAGTCACAGGGCGATCAGGAGGCACCAGCCCCCCCAAAGCGTGCAATGCAGAGCTTCCGCCCAAAATCGGGCAGAAGG